>OZ246021.1:1922500-5438827 GCA_965230845.1 Aquimarina sp. | reverse complement strand
TGTCAAAGTGGTACCGAAGCATTAGATATATTAGACGACGATAATTTTGATATCGTTTTTTTGGATGAAAATATGCCTGGATTATCAGGAATAGAAACGCTTTCTGAAATCAAAGAAAAGAAAGATAGTATTCCTGTAGTCATGATCACCAAGAGTGAAGAAGAATATATTATGGAAGAAGCAATCGGAAGTAAGATTGCTGATTATTTAATAAAGCCGGTTAATCCTAATCAGATTCTTTTAAGTTTAAAAAAGAACCTGGACAACTCCAGATTAGTTTCTGAAAAAACAACAGCCAATTACCAACAAGAGTTTAGAAAAATAGCTATGGATATGGCCATGGTCAATTCTTTTGAAGAATGGTCAGATCTCTACCAAAGACTTTTATACTGGGAATTGCAACTTGAAGATATTGAGGATACAGGAATGTTCGAAATTTTGGAATCACAGAAAACCGAGGCTAATTCTCAATTCTTCAAATTTATCGACAAAAATTATAGAGATTGGTTCAGCGGCCATGACGATGCACCTGTAATGTCACACACATTATTCAAAGAAATGGTTGTTCCTGAGATAAGCAAAAGTCAGCCTACTCTATTGGTTGTTATTGATAATCTAAGGTACGACCAATGGAAAGCGTTTGAGCCGATCGTAAACAATTATTACAAAAAAGAGCAAGAGATATCCTATTTCAGTATCCTACCAACCGCTACGCAATATGCGCGAAATGCCATTTTCTCTGGATTGATGCCTTCAGAAATGAAAAAGAGACATCCTGACCTTTGGCTGGATGATACGGATGAAGGTGGAAAAAACATGAATGAAAATGAATTTTTGACCGCTCAGTTACAACGTTTGGGATTAGATATCAAACACGAATACTACAAGATTACCAACGAAAGATCCGGAAAGACTCTTGCTGCCAATTTTAAAGGTTTAAAGGACAACGATCTAACCGTGGTAGTATACAATTTTGTGGATATGCTCTCCCATAGTAAAACCGAGATGGAAGTTATCAAAGAATTAGCATCTAATGATAAATCGTATCGATCTCTCACTCAAAGTTGGTTTAAGAATTCTCCTTTACTGGAAATGATACAACAAGCACAACAACTTGGATTTAAACTTCTGATTACTACGGATCACGGTACAATTAATGTAAAGAATCCTTCAAAAGTAATCGGAGACAAAAACACCAGTTTAAATCTGCGATACAAGACAGGAAAAAGTTTAACTTATGAACAGAGAGAAGTTCTTGAAGCTACTAATCCAAAAGAAATTCATTTACCTTCTATAAATGTGAGTAGTTCTTTTATTTTTGCCAAAGGAGATTATTTCTTTGCGTACCCTAATAATTACAATCATTACGTAAGCTATTATCGCAATACGTACCAGCATGGTGGGGTATCACTAGAAGAAATGATCATACCATTTGCTGTGTTAAATCCCAGATAAAACAAAAATGACCATCACATATTCCCTAGAAGAACTTTCAGATATTGCAGAACAGGTAATTGCCCATACGACCAACAAAATTATAAGCTTTGATGCGGATATGGGCGTTGGTAAAACCACTTTGATTAAACAAATTTGTAAACAACTGGGTGTGCAAGACGGTATCACTAGCCCAACCTATTCTTTAGTTAACGAATATGAAGGAGATGAAGGGCCAATTTATCATTTCGATTTCTATAGAATCGAAGATGAAGAAGAAGCCTATCATATTGGTTTTGAAGAATATTTGGAGTCTGGCTCCTGGATTTTTATTGAGTGGCCGGATAGGGTAAAAAACATATTACCCTTGGATATTGCTACTGTAAAAATTGTTCTTGCCGAAGATGGAAAAAGGAGAATTACTGTTGCTTAATAGGCACTAAAACTGATGTTAATACTTCACCTTATTTGTTTTCTTGGCTTTTTTATTCGTAATTTGAGTTACAGAATTTCACGCAAATGAGTAAACCAACATCTCCTTTTACCAAAGAGCAACTACTGCCACAAGAAGAAACCATCGAAGTAGCACGAAAAAAAGGAAAGCTCTTTATAGGGATCCCAAAAGAGACTAGTTACCAAGAGAAGCGAGTATGTCTTACTCCAGATGCAGTTGCCGCATTAACGGCTCACGGACATAGAGTACTATTAGAAGCCAATGCTGGTATAGGTGCTAGTTTCACGGATAGAGATTACAGTGAAGCAGGTGCAGAAATTACCAATGACAAAGCAAAAGTTTTTGGATGCCCCATTATCCTAAAAGTAGAACCGCCTTCGTTAGAAGAATTGGAACATATCAACCCACAGTCGGTTTTAATCTCGGCACTACAATTAAAGACTCAAACCAAAGATTATTTCCAGGCACTGGCAAAAAAGAGAATTACAGCTCTTGGTTTTGAGTTTATTCGAGATTCTGACGGAGCCTATCCGGCGGTAAGAGCTTTAAGCGAAATAGCTGGTACTGCTGCAGTTTTAATTGCTTCAGAACTTATGAATAGTGTAAGCACTTCTGGATCAGGATTAATGATGGGGAATATTAGTGGCGTACCACCTGTAGAAGTAGTGATTCTTGGTGCAGGTACTGTTGGAGAATTTGCTGCTCGCTCTGCAGTTGGTCTTGGAGCCAATGTAAAGGTTTTTGATAATTCTATTACCAAATTACGCTGCATTCAAACCAACCTAGGTAGGACACTTTACACCTCCACTATCCAACCAAAGAACTTATTAAAAGCCTTACGCCGTTGCGACGTGGTGATAGGCGCCGTTCGAGGTAAAAACAGAGCTCCGGTTATTGTGACCGAAACCATGGTAGAACGCATGAAACAAGGAGCAGTAGTTATCGATGTTAGTATTGATATGGGCGGATGTTTTGAAACTAGTGAAGTTACTTCTCACGACCATCCTACTTTTGAAAAGCACGGTGTTGTACACTATTGTGTTCCTAATATCCCATCGCGATACGCTCGTACCTCCTCATTATCTATCAGTAACATCTTTACCCCCTACCTATTACAAATCGGAGAAGAAGGCGGGATTGAAAGTGCGGTACGTTTTGATCGAGGGCTAAAAAGTGGGCTCTATTTTTATCATGGTATCCTAACAAGCAAACCTATCGCAGATTGGTTTGACTTATCGTACCGAGATATTAATCTGTTGATAATTTAATATTCTTGATTAAAAAGCGCTACTACTTTTTTGTGTAAAAAGTCGTTACTTTGCCGTCACAATTTTATAACTGATGAAATTAGCACAGCGTTTGTTTTATTACCTCGGAGGATTTACTATTGGTCTTATTCTGTTATTTTTCTTTTTAGGCGGAAAAAAGACTTCTTGTGACTATGGACCTAATGCTCGAGTACTCAAAAATATCAGAGTCAAAGATCGTGTATTTAAACAAGAGGTTTTAACCAAAATGCAGGCAAACAGCATTGATACAGCAGACATTTCAAAAGTCCTACAAACAGGAAGCGTAGATTTTTCAAAAAGTGACACCAAAAGAGACTCTTGTAATCTTTATTTTATTGAAGGTCAATTAGAGCAGAAAATTATAGAGCTACAGGTAAAAAACTGTGATTCTACAGCAAAGGTGGAAGCTTTGGATATAAAGAGTGAATTAGACTAATTTCTTACCCATTACCCAAAACTCAAACTTTTGTTCTCCTATAGTAAAGGGATGCTCCCCAACTATTTCATAATCATTTCTTTCATAAAACTTTACTGCGCCTACATTTTCTTTTAATGCCGACAGCCAAAGATAATGATTGTTATGCTCCACAGCCTTTTCAAAAACTAGTTGTTGCAAACGGCTACCAATACCTTTTGACACATGACTCCCTAGAAAATAGATCTTTTGAAGTTTACAAACCTTTGTACTATCAATAAATTCAGAAGGGGCATCAAGTTGTAACTTGGCATACCCCACAGGAACACCATCTTCAGTAGCTAACCAATATACATTCTTTTCTTTTTGTAAACTGCGAAATATTTTTTCTTCAGCAAACGTATCTGTAAGATATGAATTAAGATCATCCCGTTGAATAAACAAATGCCCAAAAGCTTCATCAAAGGTTGTTGCACCTAAATGAGAAATACTTTGTGTATCCTGTACTGTAGCTCGTCTGATATCAATCATTGTTACCTTTTTCTTGGTTCAATATCTCTAAAAATATTCAAAATTTCTTTAAACTTATCAAACACTACTGGTTTAAATACCTTTTTTTGACTTGCTGGATAGCGATCTACACAGTTTCCGGTAAAGCAATTTGATGGTCTGGTAGGCCTTTTCTCGAATCCTCCCCCACAATTTGGGCAAACATTATGAAATATATGATCCACACAATCCTTACAAAACGTACATTCAAAAGAACATATCATTGCTTGATCACTAGTATTGGGTAATGGTGCATCACAGTTTTCGCAACTGGGTCTTATTTGTAACATCGGTCTATTTATTTTGTTCTACGAAACGATTTACAGTATCAGGTATATTTATGCCTGGTTGCAGCAATTCATCAGAAATAGCATCGAAAGCTACTTGGCGAATTGGCACTACTCCGGCCCAAATTGGAGAATTATGATCTTCGGGTTCATCATTAACTCCTTCTGCCCTAACCTTTGCCGAAGCGTGATCCATACTTATTTCAAGTACTAGGGTAGCATTAAATTCCTTTTCATTAGGTTGTCGAACATGATCCCAATGCCCATCTACCATATGATTCAAAATACAGGCAAGAGCAGCCATTTTCTCTTCTGGGTCTTCTAGTTTCCGAACTTTCCCGAATACATTTACAGAACGATAATTTGCAGAATGATGAAATGCGGACCTAGCCAATACCAAACCATCCAGATGAGTTACCGAAACGCTGGCCTCTCCAGCTTCTAACAAACTCAACATCATTCGGTTTTTTAGTGAACCATGAATATAGAGCTTATCCTCTTTTCTTCCATAGGCAGTAGGAATAACAATAGCCTTATTATCCCATATATACCCCACATTACACAAAAAAGCGTCATCCAAAATGGCGTTTATAGTTTGTACGTCATAATTCGCTCTTTTAGGTCCGCGAACTACTTTATTCAATGACGAAACCGAATATGTTCCCATAGCTTATTTATTTTGAAATTAAACCTAGCGGCTAATACACTCGCTCTAGCTTCTGATTTTTATTTGATACTCAAAAGTAGTAGCTTTACGGATGCTTATATGCATCCAGTTTTAATATATCTAATAGTCCGGTTATGTTTCCATACAAAAGTTCCATACTACTTGATCGTAAAGCCCAGCGCAATTTGTATCTACAATTATGCGATCAAATGATTAAACACATCAAATCCGGGAAATTACCTCCCGCTACTCGATTACCAGGGACCAGAACATTGGCAAACGACCTACAAATTCACCGCAAAACGGTAATTGCCGCCTACGACGAACTTATCGCTCAAGGCTGGATTGAAACGTTACCTTCTCGTGGAACCTATGTAAATAGTATGCTTCCTATTGTAAATCCTGCTGATTTTGATCATGAAAATTCAAAACAAAAAACTACTACCATCAGCTCTTTTTCGTTTTCAAAAAGACCCAATTTAATGTACAGCTCTGTTACTTTTGATGATTCTCCCAAAATACAGATAGACGACGGATCTCCGGATCACCGACTAGCCCCGATTGAAGAATTATCCAAAACTTATAGAAATATTGCCAAAAAAAGCTACCACCAAAACCTCTTTGCCTACGGCTCTACTTATGGCAATCTTGATCTAAGGGAAAAGTTGGTAAAATACCTTAATCAAACAAGAGGATTAAACATCTCTTTGGAGAACATCTTGATTACCCGAGGTAGTCAAATGGGAATTTACCTTGCGAGTCAACTCTTATTCAACAAAAGAGACACTGTTGTGGTTGGAAATACAAATTATCTGACTGCCAACTATACTTTTGAAGAAGCGGGAGCTACTATCGCTCATATCCCTGTTGATGATCAGGGAATTGACACAAATGCCATGGAAGCTTTATGTAAGAAAACCAAAGTAAAAGCTATTTATGTGACCTCTCATCATCACCATCCTACAACGGTAACCCTATCTGCAGAAAGAAGAATGCACTTATTGCAACTGGCAAAGCAATATGGTTTTGCCATTATTGAAGACGACTATGATTACGATTTTCATTACAGCAATGCTCCTATTCTTCCACTAGCGAGTAATGACAACTATGGTAACGTGATCTATATCGGAGGGTTTACCAAAATCATTGCACCCGCCATGCGTATTGGCTATCTGATTGCCCCCAAAGATTTTATAGATGAAGCTTCAAACATGAGAAGGATCATTGATCGACAGGGAGATATGGTATTAGAAAAAACTATGGCCCAACTTATTAAAGCTGGAGATATACAAAGGCATACGAGTAAAGTTCTTAAAACCTACAAGAACAGAAGAGATTTATTCTGCTCCTTACTCAAAGAAAAGCTATCCAATTATTTCGAATTTGAAGTTCCAAAAGGAGGATTAGCCGTCTGGGTTACCCTAAACAATAAATACAATTGGGATGATGTAGTTGCCAAAGCCAGCTCTCTAAAATTAGAGCTTAATCCAGAATGGCGAAGATACGATCCAAACAACTTAAAACATAACAGTATTCGTATGGGATTTGCCTCGCTGAATGAAGAAGAAATTTACAAAACTATTACCATTCTTGAAAAAGTATGCGCACAGTTATAAATGAAACGGTTATTCTTCTATATCTAAATTGTATTTAGTCAGCAGTCCATTTAATCCAGACACACTAAACTTAGCTTTTTTCATAGTATTCAATTCTGGATCGATGATAAAATTAAAAGCCGTTCTAAAATCAGCTTTTTCCAATTTTGTTTGATCAAAAATAGCCTGATTCAAATCACATTGATCGAAGACAGCACCGGATAAATCAGCTTGAGTAAAATCAGTTTCCTTTACGCTACAAGAGGTAAACGGAGTGTTTTTCATACCCAAACTATAGAATGATGCATAATCTAGAGTACTATTTTCAAAAGCTACAGAGAACAAGAATGAGTTACAACTACTAAAATCGACACCTAATAATTTACATTCAACAAATACTACAGTTTGCAATGAAGTTTCCTTTAGTATTACAGATCCAAAATTACAATCTTCAAATCTGCATTCCAGAAAAGTAATCCCAGATAAATTAGCTTCAGTAAAGTCGCAATGACTAAAAGTGCAGTTATCAAAAGTTCTGGCGGTTAACCGTTTCCCTTTGAAATTTTCTCGTAGAAAAGATTGATCCAGAACATGTTCATCCATAACAAAAGAGTATCTGTTAGTTTATTCTCCAGGGTGGGTTCTTCCGATTATCTCCTGCAAAATATAAAATGACTTTATTTCCATCAGGATCCCGTAATCTAGCTTCACGCCATAACCAACTTTGATCCACTGGTAATTGATCAAATTGCACCCCTTCTTTTCGTAAACGCGCCACTTCTTGATCTAAGGATTCGGTTTCAAAATACACATACACTCCTTCTCCTTCTGGCAACTTATCTACCAAATGAACTGAAAACGTAGCATCTCCATTAGGGCATTCAAATCTTGCGTAATGCGGAAGTGCTTCAACTATGAGGTTCAACCCCAAGACCTTGTAAAACTCAATGGATCGCGTAATATCGATAGAAGGTACGGTTACTTGATTAAGGTTCATTACAATTTTCTACGTTGTTTTTCCTGAGATAACAAATTAAGCTCTCTACTAGTCTGTCCTGCTACAGAGGTATTTTCTTCAGCTCTACGGATCAAATAAGGCATTACATCTCTAACCGGACCAAAAGGAAGATACTTGGCCACATTATAGCCTTCATTTGCCATATTAAAACTGATATGATCACTCATCCCATATAATTGTCCGAACCACACTCTAAAATCACTCTTATCTATACCCGCTTCCTTCATTATTTCCATAGCCAGGTAGCTGCTTTCTTCATTGTGAGTTCCTATAAAAACAGAGATATCATCAATGTGCTTCAGGATATACTTCATGGTATCGTTGAAGTTTTGATCGGTATGCGCTTTATCTTTACAGATAGGTGAAGGATAGTTTTTCTCGGCTGCTCTTTCATTTTCCTTCTCCATATATGCCCCTCTTACGATCTTCATTCCAATTTTGAAATTGTATACCCGAGCTTCTTCGTGTAAACGTTGCAAATACCCCATTCTATCGTGGCGATACAACTGGAGCGTATTGTATACAATTGCTTTTTCCTTGTTATACTTACGCATCATTTTACCCACCAATTCATCTGCTGCATCCTGCATCCAACTTTCCTCTCCGTCAATTAACAAAGCTACATCACAATCATACGCTTTTTTACAAACGATGTCGAATCGCTCCTCTATACGCTTCCACTCTTCTTCTTCTTCAGCATTAAGTGGTGTTCCTTCGGTTTTCTTTTGCCAAATCAAAAACCGCCCAAAACCTGTAGGTTTAAAAACCCCAAATGGCATTGCATCTTTATTATCTGCAAATTCTAAGATTTCCAGTGTTTTTTGCAACACAGCATCAAACTGAGCCTCTTCCTCTTTTCCTTCAACAGAATAGTCTAATACCGAACTTACTCCTTTGGTATACATCTTATCTACTACAGGTAAACAATCTTCTTCATTAACTCCCCCGCAGAAATGATCGAACACTGTAGCTCGAATAAGCCCTTGTACTGGTAAATGCGCCTTTATGGCAAAGTTAGTTACTGCTGTTCCTATTCGAACCAAAGGCTCGTTAGAAATCATTTTAAACAAAAAGTACGCTCGCTCTAGTTCAGAATCACTTTTTAATGCGAAAGCCGTTTCAGTATTATCGAACAATTTATTTTGCCCCATCAAGAATTAATTTTAGGAATCAATAAGATTAAATATATTTTGATAAAAATATGATGAATTTTTATCTAAACCTGCTATCGTTTTTACGATATCTGCAAATATAGAACTTGCGAGTTTATTTTATTGCAAATTCTACTTAATTTCGCCCCAAATAATAACCCACGGTATGAAACCCATTATCTCTAAAGATTCTATTGTTTATTTTGGTGAAGAATGCTACTCTGCATTAAATACATATTTGGAGAAAGCGAACCATTCTAAAATCTTTATTCTGGTTGATAGCAATACTCATGAATTCTGCCTTTCTCGATTGATGGGAGAGATTAAGGAAGTATATGATATCGAGGTTATTGAAATAGAACCCGGAGAAATTCATAAAAATATTGAAACCTGTAGTGGTGTATGGAATGTACTTTCAGAACTGGGAGCAGATCGTAAAAGTTTGATGATTAACTTGGGCGGTGGTGTAGTTACTGATCTGGGTGGCTTTGTTGCCTGTACGTACAAAAGAGGAATTAACTATATCAACATCCCAACATCACTATTGGCGATGGTGGATGCATCTGTAGGAGGAAAAACCGGTGTCGATCTGGGAAATCTCAAAAACATGGTGGGTGTGATTAGTGAATCTGAAATGGTTTTGGTAGACACGACCTATCTAGGTTCATTACCTGCAAATCAAATGCGTAGCGGGTTTGCAGAAATGCTAAAACATGGGTTGATTCAAGACAAAGATTATTGGAATCAGATCAATGACCTATCCAAACTAGACCTTACGGATCTTGAAAAAATGATTTACGACTCGGTAGTGATCAAAAACAATATTGTATTTGAAGATCCTACTGAGCAAAATATTAGAAAGTATCTCAACTTTGGTCATACCTTAGGCCATGCCATCGAATCCTATTACCTAACACATCCCGAACGAGAAACTTTATTACACGGTGAGGCCATTGCTATTGGTATGATCATGGAAGCTTATATGTCTTCAGAATTGTTATCTCTCACCAAAGAAGATCTTGAATCTATCAGTAAGGTAATTCTACATACTTTTCCAAAGGTGACTATCCCGAGCGAGGATCATCAACCTATTATGGATTTACTGGTTCATGACAAGAAAAATGAACAAGGGAATATTTATTTCGTATTGCTAAATACACTGGGGGAAGCCAAATATAATTGTGTAGTGGATGATGAGCTTATTCTAAAGTCTTTTGAGTACTACGACTCGTTTTAATGCTTTTTTATACCTTTAGAAGGTAAATTTAATGCACAAAATCCATCATCTTGAGAAAGAAACTTTTTAAGCTACTCAAAATACTTGTTTTAAGTAGTATTGCTTTGATTATCATCACAGCGGCAACACTGTATTTTTCATTACATCATAAGCTACCAGAAGGTAAGTCCGGACCTGAAGCAGACGAATTAGCTTTAAAAATACAAAAGGCTGTAAAGCATGATGCTTATCTGAATACGGATTTTATTCAGTGGTCCTTTAGAAACAAACACCACTATTTATGGAATAAATCCAACGGAACAGTAGAAGTACAATGGGGTGATCACAAGGTTGCACTGGATCTAACTCAACCTGATAACAGCAAAGTATACACAGAAGCAAAAGCAATTACTGACAACGCCCAAAAACAGAAACTTATTGGTAAAGCATTAGCTTTTTTCAATAACGATTCTTTTTGGGTTGTGGCTCCACACAAATTGTTTGATCAAGGCGTTACCCGGAAAATAGTAAATTTAGACGATGGCTCTGAAGCACTATTAGTCACCTACCAATCTGGTGGTACCACACCAGGAGATTCATATCTCTGGAAAGTGGATGAGAATTACTTGCCGATCAGCTACCAAATGTGGGTCTCCATTTTACTCATAGGCGGAGTTGAAGCCACTTGGGCTGGTTGGACAAATACAGAAAGTGGTGCATATCTATCCCAAAAACATAGACTAGCAGGTTTTGAAATACCTATTTCTAATCTACGTGCCTGGAATTCGAAATAATGGGCTCTAGAAAAGTATTATTTGCTTCTACTACCCACAAAATTTTGAGATTTATTCTTGAAAAGTACATTAAAAGTAGTCAAACTACCATACATACGTGTAATGTACTGTTGTAGATCAATTTTATCTTGTTCATCCAGATTAGAGCTATTGATTTTTTGCTCCATCACACGAATTCGATCTCGCACCATGACGATTTTATGAAAAAAGGTATCTATTGGCATTTCTTTGGCACTCAGGTTCGAGTCTCCAGGTTGTAAAATCAAGTTTCCTCCTTTCCACTTGTCAGCGATAGGGACAACTTCAGAAATATCACTATAGCGTTTTAATAAATCTTTAAAGGTTTTTTCCACTTCATAAAAACTCACCGTATCCACTTCATCCTCAACACCTTCGATTACTTCAAATTCTTCGTCTATCTCGATGGTTTCTAATCCGTTTTCAATAAAAGTAACCCAATACATTTTTGCAGTTACATTGGTTACTACTCCCATCCCATGCTCCGGATGTTTTATTCTTGAACCTATTCCAAGTATCATATTGTGTTTTTTGAGTAAAAATAAAAACTATTAATCAATACTAAAGAGAAATAAAGATAAACATAATACATGCTTGTTTTTCTTTTAAAATTTATAGTCTTTTAACAAAACTGAAACCAAACCCATTTTACAAAGAGCGAGCAAATAACTACATTTGCAATCTTGGTTAAAAATTTATGGTTGAATCTGAAGAAAATATCGAAGTATTAGGGGCTAGAGTTCACAATCTAAAAAACATAGACGTGACCATCCCAAGAGAAAAATTAGTAGTAATTACTGGTTTGTCGGGATCTGGTAAATCTTCTTTAGCTTTTGATACTATTTATGCCGAGGGACAACGCCGATATATAGAAACTTTTTCGGCCTACGCCCGGCAATTTTTAGGAGGACTAGAGCGTCCGGATGTTGATAAAATTGATGGATTGTCTCCGGTAATCGCCATCGAACAAAAAACCACTAGTAAAAGCCCAAGAAGTACGGTTGGTACTATTACAGAAATATATGATTTCCTGAGACTCCTTTTTTCTAGAGCAAGTGATGCTTACAGTTACAATACTGGAGAAAAGATGGTAAGCTATAGTGATGATCAAATCAAAGATCTAATTCTCAAGGATTTCAAGGGCAAAAAAATAAATATCCTTGCTCCTATTGTACGATCTCGTAAAGGACATTATCGCGAATTGTTCGAGCAAATTGCCAAACAGGGATTTGTAAAGGTACGGACGGATGGAGAAATTCGAGATTTAACCAAAGGGATGAAACTCGATCGATACAAGACTCATGATATCGAAATTGTGATTGATCGATTATTGGTTAACGAAGATCAGGAAAACTCCAAACGTTTGATGGAAACTATCAATACTGCCATGTATCATGGTGATGATGTATTGATGGTGATTGAACAGGGATCAGAGCTCCCTCGCTATTTTAGTAGAAGTTTAATGTGCCCTACAAGTGGTATCTCCTATCCCAACCCAGAACCCAATAATTTTTCATTTAACTCTCCAAAAGGAGCCTGTCCAAAATGTAATGGAATCGGGAATCTGTATGAGGTAAATCTCAAAAAAATAATCCCAGACGACTCTAAGTCGATCAAAAATGGAGGTCTGGCTCCACAAGGACCGCAAAAGAACAACTGGATATTCAAGCAATTAGAGCTTATTGCACAACGCTTTGATTTTAAGTTGAGTGACCCCATCAAAAAAATACCTGAAGAAGCCATGCAAATCATATTGTATGGCGGAAAAGAAAAGTTTAGCGTAAACAGCAAAACTTTAGGAGTTACACGAGAGTACAAAATTGATTTTGAAGGTATTGCTACCTTTATAGAAAACACATACAACAACAGTGATTCTACTTCACTAAAGCGTTGGGCCAAAGAGTATATGGATAATATCCAATGCCCAGAATGTGAAGGCTCACGTTTACGTAAAGAATCTCTTTACTTTAAGGTAAATAACAAAAATATCGCCGAGCTAGCGCAAATGGATATTTTGGAACTAGCCGATTGGTTTAAGGATCTCCCGAATCATTTGAGCGAAAAGCAAAAGCAAATTTCTTCTGAAATACTAAAGGAGATCAACGCTCGTATTCAGTTTTTGGTAGATGTAGGTCTTACCTATCTCTCGTTAAACCGAAGTAGTAAATCCTTATCTGGTGGAGAAGCACAGCGTATCCGATTAGCTACGCAAATTGGTTCTCAATTGGTAGGAGTATTGTACATTCTTGATGAACCTAGTATTGGTCTTCATCAGCGAGATAATGAAAAGTTGATCAATTCGCTTATTCAGTTGCGGGATATTGGTAACTCGGTAATCGTCGTAGAACATGATAAAGATATGATTGAGCGTGCCGATCATGTGATTGATATTGGTCCGTTTGCTGGAAAACATGGTGGAGAGATCATTAGCGAAGGTACTCCGGAAGAACTACAAAAACACGATACCCTTACCGCGGATTACTTAAGCGGAAAGAAGCAAATTGAAATCCCTAAAAAAAGAAGGAAAGGAAATGGCAAGACCATTTCTTTGAAGGGAGCCACAGGGAACAATCTGAAAAATGTTTCTATCGACATCCCTTTGGGAAAGATGGTAGCCATAACAGGGGTTTCTGGAAGTGGGAAATCTACTTTAATAAATGAGACCTTATACCCTATTCTGAATGCGCACTATTTTAATGGGGTAAAAAAACCAATGCCGTATAAGAGCATTTCGGGATTAGAACATGCAGACAAAGTGATCGATATCAACCAATCCCCAATTGGACGAACTCCAAGATCCAATCCTGCCACATATACTGGTGTGTTTTCTGAAATACGAAGTTTATTCGCAAAAACACCAGAGGCTATGATCAGAGGATATAAACCCGGGCGTTTTAGCTTCAACGTAGCTGGAGGGAGATGTGAGACCTGTAAAGGAGGAGGATTACGCGTGATAGAAATGAATTTTTTACCAGATGTGTATGTAGAATGTGAAACCTGCCAGGGAAAAAGATTCAATAGAGAAACCTTAGAAATTAGATACAAAGGAAAATCTATTTCTGATGTTTTGGAAATGACCATCAACGAAGCCTGCGTATTTTTTGAGCATATTCCAAAAATTGCACGTAAGCTAAAAACCATCCAAAGTGTGGGGCTGGGCTATATTACCCTTGGCCAACAATCTACCACCCTATCCGGAGGAGAAGCACAACGTATTAAATTAGCTACAGAACTTTCTAAGAGAGATACCGGAAATACCTTCTACATCTTGGATGAACCTACTACTGGATTGCATTTTGAAGATATCAGAGTCCTGATGGAGGTATTGAATAAATTAGTAGACAAAGGTAACACGGTACTCATTATAGAGCACAATCTGGATGTGATCAAGATGGCGGATCATATTATTGATATAGGGTACGAAGGAGGTAAAAATGGAGGTCAAGTAGTTGCCAAAGGGACACCAGAAGCTATTATAAAAGATAAAAAGAGTTATACCGCTAAGTTCTTGAAGAAAGAACTAGGCATATTAAATTAAAATCACACAGATTTATGAGAAAAGAACAACATCATAAAGGATGGAACGAAATAAAAACTAACGATTCTTGGGCTATCTTTAAAATCATGGGAGAATTCGTAAACGGATTCGAAAAAATGAGTAAAATTGGCCCTTGTGTTTCAATATTTGGATCCGCCCGTACAAAAACCGATGACAAGTACTACGAATTAGCAGTTAATGTAGCTAGAGAAATTGTGAATAATGGGTATGGAGTAATTACTGGCGGTGGTCCTGGGATCATGGAAGCAGGAAATAAAGGAGCACATCTGGGCGGAGGAACCTCTGTAGGTTTAAATATCGACCTCCCATTTGAGCAACATGACAATCCTTATATCGATAGCGATAAAAGTCTGGATTTTGATTATTTCTTTGTTCGTAAGGTAATGTTCGTTAAATACTCTCAAGGTTTTGTAGTAATGCCTGGTGGATTCGGGACTTTGGACGAACTATTTGAAGCGATGACCCTTATTCAAACCAAAAAGATCGCTAAATTTCCGATTATATTAGTAAGTACTGAGTTTTGGGGAGGACTAATCGATTGGATTAAAACAACATTACTAGAAAAATTCGGAAATATCAGTGAAGGTGATTTAGATCTTTTTCATGTGGTTGATACCCCTGAAGAGGTTTTAGAAATACTAGATAAGTTCTATGCAGAATACAATCTAAGTCCTAATTTCTAATATCATTCTCTAAAAAGTAATTATAAATTAAACAGGATTTGGTATTTTTTCTTTATTGAGGAAAAATCAAATTCTGTTATTTTTGGCCTATTAATTGATAATAAAAACTTTTAAGTTACACACAACATCTTGAACAGTACTAAGATTTCTCATATCATAATTGCATTTTTATCACTGCTTACTGCAACAGCTCAACATAGCACGTATATCAATGCAGAGTTAGATACCGAGAAAAAGGTACTTACTATCGAACAAGAAATCACTTATACTAATACTTCTGACAAAGGATTAAAAAAAATAGAGTTTCTTGACTGGGCAAATGCTTTTTCAAGCAAGACTACGCCTTTGGGAGAACGTTTTTCTGAAGATTTTCTAAAGCGTTTTTATTTTGCAAAAGACCATGAAAGAGGACACACTACGGTACAACATATCCTTGACGCGAATTCGCAATCATTAAGCTGGGGGAGACAAGATGGTGCTCCAGATATCATTTGGGTCGAATGTCCCAAAATACTGCTCCCAGGAGAACAACAAACTTTTATTTTAAAATACAAAGTAAAGATTCCTAGTAGTAAATTCACTAGATATGGATACAAAGAAAATGGGAACTTCGATCTTAAATACTGGTACGTCCTACCCGCTGTATTTGACGATGAATGGAAGACGTACAGCCATAAAAACCTAGATGATCTATATGCTCCGTTAATAGATTATAAAATTGACTTTACCGTTCCCGAATCATACACTGTAGTCTCGGATCTTAAAAAAGAGGTTTTAGTCGCCTCGCAAGAAAAAGACATCAAAAAGATACAGTTTACCGGAAACAACAGAACAGAAGTTAACTTATATATCAATCGAGGGGTAAGTAAATTTTACAACTTTGATTTTAATGGAATCCAATTTGTAAGTGATATTGATGACAATAAATTGATGTCCAAAATGAAAATGGTAGCTACCAGTAGAGTTATCGATTTCTTACAAAAAAAATTAGGCCCCTACCCTTTTGACAAAATTTTGGTATCCGAAAGTGATTATAAAAACAATCCAGTATATGGATTAAATCAGCTACCAGATATCGTGAGGCCTTTTCCTGATGGATTTCAGTTTGAAATCAAACAATTGAAGGCAATTACCGAAAATTATCTGGAGAACACCCTAATCATCGATCCTAGGCATGATGCCTGGCTTAAAGATGCCTTACATATCTATTTGATGATGGCCTATACAGAGCAGCACTATCCCGATATGAAAATTATCGGTAAGCTAAGTAAGGTCATCGGAGTTCGATGGTTCCATATTGCCGACTTAGAATTTAACGACCAGTATTTTCTTGCCTACAAAAATATGGCAAGGTTGTTTCTGGATCAACCGCTCTCACTCCCTCAGGATCAACTGGTGAAGTTCAATCAAAATATTGCTAATGCGTATAAAGCTGGTGTTGGATTCAAGTATCTCGAGGATTATTTAGAAGATGACAATATCGTAGCTGAAAGCATCAGTACTTTTTACAAACAAAACGTATTACAACCAACAAATTCTGAAAAGTATAGAGAGACACTCACTTCAATGTCTCCAAAAAATGTAGACTGGTTTTTTGAAGATTACGTAAAGACTAATGCTAAATTGGATTTCAAAATAAAGTCTGTTAAGAAAAGAAAGGATTCCGTAGAGGTTACCATAAAGAATCGACAAAACAATTCAATGCCGATTTCCTTGTATGGACTTCGTAAAAAAGATGTGGTTTCCAAAACCTGGGTCGAAGGGTTTACTGGGACCAAAAAAGTAACGATTGCAAACGATGATCTTAGTAAAGTAGCTCTGGATTATGATCAAAATATCCCTGAAGTTAACCGAAGAAACAACATCAGAAATCTAAATTGGTTCATTAACAAACCTGTTCAATTCAGATTGTTGCAAGATGTAGAAGACCCAAGATATCATCAGATTTTCTTTATCCCAGAATTTGAATTTAATGTTTACGATGGATTTACGATTGCATCCAAATTCTATAATAAAACGTTGATAAGAAGAAACTTTGAGTACAACATTTCCCCGGCTTATGGTTTAAAATCCAATAAATTGTTGGGATCTGCCTCTTTCTTCTTTAGAAATCAAATTGCAGATCACGGATTATATCAAATTCGTTACGGAATAAATGGTAGCATGTTTAGCTATGCTCCTGATTTGTTGTTTAGAAGATTTTCTACGTCGGTAAACTTCTATTTCAGACCCGAAGATCTTCGATCCAATAAAAATGAAAGACTGTCTTTGCGAAATGTAAACGTATTTCGACAAAGGGATGAATTGAACCCTGTAGAAACACCAGATTATAACGTTTTTAATGCAAGATATCGATATTCTGATTTCAACTTAACTGATTTCTTAGGATATACTGTAGATTATCAGATTTCTAAAAATTTCAGCAAACTATCGACTACAGTAAACTATAGAAAGTTATTCCTAAACAACAGACAGCTAAACCTAAGATTTTTCGCCGGTACATTTTTATTCAATGACACAGAAAGGGACGGCGATTTCTTCAGCTTTGCCTTGGATCGACCTACAGACTATTTATTTGATTTTAATTACTTAGGTAGAAGTGAAGATACAGGATTTGTCAGTCAACAAATCATCATTGCAGAAGGAGGATTTAAATCTCAACTTGATGTTCCTTTTGCTAATCAATGGATTACTACGCTTAACGCTAATACCAATATTTGGAATTGGATCTACGCTTATGGAGACGTAGGGTTGGTAAAAAACAGAGGTGCGTCTCCCGAGTTTGTTTTTGACAGCGGAGTGCGATTAAGTTTGGTTGCGGATTTCTTCGAAGTCTTCTTCCCTGTTGTTTCTAGTAAAGGTTGGGAAATTGCACAACCTAACTACGATCAACAGATTCGGTTTATCATTACATTAAGTCCAGAAACCCTTATCGGATTGTTCACTAGAGAGTGGTATTAACCCCTTTTCATCTTTTCAAAATCCTAAATGTGAAAATTTTACACATTTGTTAATCAATCCTTAAAAATACACCCAAAAACAATAATTCATCAATGAAAAATGAATTTAACTGAGATATACTCAAAAAATTTAAGAGTATCGGTCTTGCAAATGGTCAGCATTTTAACTAAATTTGCAAACCTTTAAACGTCGTTCGTATGCAATCTGAAACTGTTACTACATCAAATATTTCATTTGAAGAATATAGAAGTCAAATCCTTAGAGACTATAAAATCGCACTTATAAGTAGAGAGTGTAGTCTTCTTGGGCGACGTGAAGTATTAACAGGAAAATCAAAGTTTGGAATTTTTGGTGGTGGAAAAGAATTACCGCAACTTGCCATGGCAAGGGTATTTAAAGATGGTGATTTCCGATCAGGATATTATCGTGACCAAACTTTCATGATGGCTATCGACAAATATTCGATAGAGCAATTCTTTGCTGGATTATACGCACACACCGATATAGAAAAAGAGCCTTTTGCTGCAGGTAGACAAATGGGTGGTCACTTTGCCACACATAGTTTGAACGAAGATGGTAGTTGGAAAAATCTTACTCAGCAAAAGAATTCAAGTTCTGACATCTCTCCTACTGCTGGTCAAATGCCTAGACTTTTAGGATTGGCGCAAGCCTCGAAAGTATTTCGTAATGAAAAAAGCGTAGCTGATTTCAAAAACTTTTCCATCGATGGTAATGAAGTAGCATGGGGAACGATCGGAAACGCAAGTACAAGTGAAGGTCTTTTTTGGGAAACCATTAATGCCGCTGGAGTACTGCAAGTACCTATGGTGATTAGTATTTGGGATGACGAGTACGGAATCTCTGTACATGCAAAACACCAAACCACTAAAGAAGATATTTCTTTAATTTTAGAGGGCTTTAGACGCACCGAGGATTTAGCAGGATATGAAATCATCAAAGTAAAAGGTTGGGACTACCCTGCTCTTATAGATGCTTATGAAACTGCAGATGAGATCGCAAGAGAAAAGCATATCCCTGTAATTATACACGTAACCGAACTTACACAACCTCAAGGGCATTCTACTTCAGGATCTCATGAGCGCTACAAAAGTGAAGAACGCCTAAACTGGGAAAGAGAGCACGATTGTAACAAAAAGTTCAAAGAGTGGATCATAGACCACAATATTGCTACTGCAGAAGAAATGCTGGATCTTGAGAAAACGGCTAAAAAAGAAGTTCGTCAAGGAAAAACAGCAGCTTGGAATGCGTATATATCTGAAATCAAATCAGAACAACAAGAAGCATTACAACAACTGAAAGCTGTAGAAGCAAAAAGTGCTAACAAAAACTTTATCACCCCATTAGTAAATACGCTTGCTTCAAAAGAAGAGCCTATCCGCAAGGATATTCTTGAAGCTACTAGAAAAGCCTTAAGATATGTTGTAAAAGAAAACTTTGCAGAAAAAAGTGCATTACAACAATGGGTAAATACTTATATAGATAAAATCCAGCCTAAGTATAGCGATCACTTGTATAATGATTTTGAATCCAAAGTCACCAATATTGAAGAGGTACTACCAGAATATCAGGATAATACTGAAACAGTAGATGGAAGAGTGATTATACGTGATAACTTTGAGCAAATTTTTAATAGAGTTCCTGAAGCATTAATCTTTGGAGAAGATAGTGGTAAGATTGGTGATGTAAATCAGGGATTAGAAGGACTTCAGGAAAAATTCGGAGAAATACGAATCTCTGATGCTGGTATTCGAGAAGCCACAATTATCGGACAAGGAATCGGTATGGCAATGCGAGGCCTGCGTCCTATCGCAGAAATTCAATACCTGGATTATATTCTGTATTGTGTACAAGGATTAAGTGATGATCTTGCTACATTGCGTTACAGAACATTTGCAAAGCAAAAAGCTCCTTTGATTGTAAGAACCAGAGGACACCGATTAGAAGGTATCTGGCATTCTGGATCACAAATGGGTGGATTAATCCATTTACTAAGAGGTATCCATATTTTGGTTCCTAGAAATATGACAAAAGCAGCTGGTTTCTACAACACTTTATTAGAGAGTGACGAACCTGCAGTAGTAGTTGAGTGTTTGAATGGATATCGATTAAAAGAAAAGATGCCTTCGAACCTATCCGAAATCAGAACGCCTATCGGAGTTGTTGAAACTGTGAAAGAAGGAACAGATATTACATTAGTATCATACGGATCTACACTAAGACTAGTTGAGCAAGCTGCAAAAGAATTGCTTACCGTAGGTATCAATGCAGAAGTAATAGATGTACAATCCTTACTTCCGTTCGATTTGAATCACGATATTGTAAAGAGTGTTGCCAAGACCAATCGACTATTGATCATAGACGAAGACGTACCTGGAGGTGCTACAGGGTATATATTGCACAAACTGATCGATGAGCAAAACATTTATGCACATCTAGACAGTAAACCACAAACGTTAAGTGCACAGCCGCATCGACCTGCATTTGGAACTGATGGAGATTATTTTAGCAAACCATCTACCGAAGATATTTTCGAAAAGGTATACGACATCATGAACGAGGTAGATCCTAGTTCATATCCACAGCTTAGATAAAAAGAGTAAAAGTTTTACCGAAAGTCTTCTATTTTAATACGTTTACCATCTTTGTATGATATCACAAACACTCGTTTGTCATACATACCGGATTGTATCAAGGTTTTTCTAAAATCCTGAGCCTCAGATAAGGTTTCAAAAATACCAAGACTTAACTTATACAACGAAGTATCACTGTATACCAAAGTATTTGTATATTTTTCTGAAATAGAAGCTATTTTACCATCTACTAAGGCCTTTACCTGCACAGAATACACAGTATCCTTATTGATCAAACTTCTATAGAGATACATATCTTTGATATCTTTTATCTCTTGTTTTTGTTTTTTCAATACGGCCAGTTCACTTTTTACAGCGTCCAATTCATTCTGAAGCAAGGATAACTCTTCACTCCTATTGATCTCGACCGCAGCTAATTCATTATTTTTATTTGAATAAAATGCGTTGGCAACTAGAAATATTGCTAGAAGTAGTAACACTAAAGAAAAAGAACCAAACATTCGATTAGAATATTTACTTTTCTTTAGTTTTTCGGTCTCGGCGTCCAACAAGTCTTCAAGTTTCTTTTGCTTGATTTCTGCCTTTTCTATTTGATAATGTAATGACAAAAGATCTTCGTCTTTCATAACCTTCATGACTGGGGTAGTTTAATGGGGTTTCAACAAAATTGTATCGCACATATTTACACCACGCTTAAGGGAGTTTCTTCTGAGTAATACTGTAAACAACACCATTATTAGTTTCTAATACAAAAACTTGTTTCTTTTTTATAATTCTTTGAAACGCTTTTAATGGAAACCCATTAGAAATTTGATTGATATCATCAACCCGAACCCTTGCTTTATCGTCAAGTTCTAAAATTCTGGACTTAGAATTCTGGTTATTAATATAATAATTATTATATAAATAATACAACGTATCGCCATCTTTGTCGATATCATACTCCGCTTCACCGAATTCTTTAGCTTTCATTACCGCTTTTCTGCCTTCATAAAACTCTATAAAATCGGCTTCAATAAATGTAGCATCATTACTTTCATAAGCTTTTGTAATATAGCAGTATATTCTTTCAAACTTCAATTTACCTTCTTCTTGAATAGAATCTAATGCCTCCTGACCATTTGCTCCTTCACCATTGTTTTGATTTTGATACGCAGCAACATCCTCCTTTAATTTGTGAAGCGCTTTTTTAAGGGAATCGTTGGTGACTAGCAACTTTTGGATTTCTTCAGAATTATCTTCATTAAGTCCAGAAGCGAATATTTTATCCTTTTTGACCAGGTAAAACCCAGCCCCAGCCGTAATCAACAACAACAACAGAACAATTAGAACAAAATATAAATTCCGAACGGTTTTACTTTTGTCCAAATCCTTAGAAATAGACCCCAGTCGATCTTCTAATTGTTGTTGCTTGATATCAGTCTTCTCGATCTGATAATGCATCGATAATAATTCCTCTTCTTTTTTATCCATTTCCCCTAATCTTTAAGTTTCAACCCCTACGATACCTTTTATGGTATCCACTTTACATTTTTAAAGTCTGGTTTACGTTTTTCCAGAAAAGCATTTCTACCTTCTTTTGCTTCTTCAGTCATATATGCTAATCGTGTTGCTTCTCCTGCAAAAACTTGTTGCCCTACCATACCATCATCTGTAAGGTTCATCGCAAATTTCAGCATTTTTATAGAAGTAGGTGATTTCTCCAGTATCTCTTGTGCCCATTGATAGGCTGTATCTTCAAGTTCATCATGAGGAATCACAGCATTTACCATTCCCATTTCATAAGCATCTTGAGCAGTGTAATTTCTTCCTAGAAAGAAAATTTCTCTAGCTTTCTTTTGCCCAACCATTTTGGCAAGGTAAGCAGAGCCATACCCACCATCAAAACTAGTTACATCCGCATCCGTTTGTTTAAAAATCGCATGTTCTTTACTGGCTAATGTAAGATCACATACTACGTGCAAACTATGTCCTCCTCCTACTGCCCAACCAGGCACTACCGCTATAACAACCTTTGGCATAAAACGAATCAATCGTTGCACTTCCAGAATATTCAATCGGTGCATTCCGTCTTCTCCCACATATCCCTGATGACCTCTTGCCTTTTGATCTCCTCCACTACAAAATGAATACACACCATCTTTGGTAGAAGGACCTTCTGCAGAAAGTAATACCACTCCTATCGAAGTGTCTTCTTGTGCGTCGTAAAATGCATCATACAATTCACTTGTAGTATTAGGTCTGAAAGCATTACGCACATTAGGTCTGTTAAAAGCAATGCGAGCAACACCATCACATTTTTTATAGGTTATATCTTTATATTCTTTTGCAGTTTTCCAGTCTATTGAACTCATTAATTTATTTTTTATCTTTCAAAAATAATACAATAAAGCCTATTCATCTCTATTATTTATCAGCTAAATCAATCAAAAAAATGATAAAAACACGGATTCTATCTAGAATTTAGCATAGTTTTTGATGATCTTTTATAGAATAGCATATATATTTACAACATGAAGACTTTGATGATATTATTATTTGGAGGTATTGGATGCCTATCTTTTGGACAAGAAATTGAAATTAAAACTATTTCTTTTGAGAGACTTAGTGAACCCATTTCCTTAGTACAAAAGGAAGACCCATCCCAAAAGTATCAATTAATGGAAGTTAATCTTACTGTAGATGTACGACAACAAGCTTTGCGCAAAAGCGCTCCTATACTAGAACTACCTAAGGAGCAGTTCATCGCACCTTTGTATAACGTTTCTATTCCTCAACCCGGAGCATTTTCTTTACGAGTTTCGGGTAGCGGATTCAACAACACTCAAAACAACGGCGGTGTAAAAAATATAGCCTACAAAGATGCAGGCTTTTATAGTGGTGCTTTCTGCTCTATTACAGGTTTAGCGTACTAAGAAATTATCTTGATTTCCCGTTGGTATGCTCATATGCTTTACCAATCAAAGGGACTTCTTTACGTTCCTGATCATATAAATGGGTTAGTACACTTAATTCTTCTTTTATTCCGTCTACCTTATCAATCAGCAAATGAATTTCGTCCTTTAAATTGGTACCGTCCTCTTTGTTTTTGCGTTTCACTTTTGCTTTTAATTCAGTTTCTGCCTTCATCTCATCCATACCGTTCATTATCACACCAATAAATAGATTCAAGACAATCATGGTTCCTATAAGTACAAAAGAAACAAAAAACATGGCTGCCAAAATAGGCGATCCACTTGGATTGGTACACAAAGCTTCGTTCCCTCCATATCCATAGTTATCACACCCATACATATTGATATACATGATATCTGTCCAATCCTCCAGAGTGATTACCCGAAACAAAGACAAGATGGCCATTTGTAAATTCTCGAAGTGAATAGGGTCATTCGCTCCAAACAAAAACACTGCCATTGCTCCATAGATATAGAACAACAACCCCAATAACAAACTTATATACGCCATAGAAGGAATACTACGCAACAATGCACCAACTATGAGTTGCAATTCTGGAAGTGCAGTAACGAGTTTAAAAACTCTAAGTATTCTAATCAATCGTAATACAGGAAGGAATTCTGCACTATCTCCCAAAAATGGACCTGCATAACAAGCTACAACAATGAAGAAGTCGAATAAATTCCAAGCATCTTTAAAATAGTTTTGAGGTTGATTTCCTTCGGCGGTAATCTTTATAATTACTTCGATCGTAAAAATAATGAGGATTAACCAATCGAGTGCATCAATAATTGGTGTCCACTGCATCACTTTATCGCCGTAGGTTTGTATACCAACTAAAACTCCGGCAAGAATAATTACTGTAATAATGAATTGTTGAAACCACCTGGAATCGGCGATTCGTTTGCAAAATGCAACCATGGGTATAAAAGGTTAAGTTAGTGACTATATATTTGAGGATATAAATTTAATAAAATAATTGACTTTAAGCCGATTACCCACAATTGCATGCCACTCTTAAAACAAACTTAACTTTACGATATTTAAATTTCAGGTCATTCTACAATCCGTATCCCATCTTTTTCGATGGTTATTTTCCTAGCTTTATAAAGAGACCCTATTGCTTTTTTGAAACTTTTCTTGCTCAATTGAAAAACTTCTTTAATATCCTCCGGAGCAGACTTATCATTGATGTCAATAAACCCACCGCTAGCTCTTAATTCCTTTAGGATTTGTTCAGCATTTGGCTCTATGCTACGATAACCATGTCTTTGAAGGGTAAGATCAATTTTACCATCGGGACGCACTTTTTTTACAAAGCCTTTCATCTGGTCTCCTACGGTCATCTTTTGAAAAATCTCATCTTCATACACCAACCCGAGATGTTTTTGATTTACAATCATATTCCAACCTTGTGGTGAAGGGTGAGACGCAATTAAATCCACTTCATCATAAGAAGATAATAACACTAGAGAGTTATCCAAGTATTTTTTGGTCTTACTAGAACCTACTAATCGATTGGTTTCCTCATCCAAATAGATATACACCAGATACCAACCTCCTGCTTTCATTTTGAATGCTTGTTCTTTAAAAGGAACAAAAAGATCTTTCTCTAATCCCCAATCTAAAAAGGCACCAATATCAGATACACTTGTGCACTTCAGATATGCAAAGGTATTGAGTGTACCATAGGGCTCTAGAGTAGTCGAAACAATACGCTCAGAACTATCCAAATACACAAAAACTTTAATCTCATCTCCTATTTCAAATTCTTCTGGGACATATTTATTCGGAAGTAATACTTCATTCCCATCATCGTCACCAAGAAATAATCCCGGCTCACGATCTCTCAAAATTTTAAGCGTATTGTATACTCCTAAGTTTAGCATTGTATTCTATATTTTGTGCAAAGATAATTTTTAAAAGCGCTTTTTCGCTATTAAAACAAAACAATAAGGGTGAATCGTTACTCAACCCACCCTTATCTCTAAAACAAAGTATTAATTTTTAGTTGTAAATTGCTTCTTTACCAAAATGCTTGGTTAAAAGATAGTATACTACAGCTCTGTATTTATTGCGGTTTGATTTACCGTACTGCTCAATCACTGAAGCAATAGCTTCATCCAATTTAGGTCCATCAGCAAGACCTAATTTTTTGATCAAAAAGTTCTTCTTTACAGTATCTAACTCACTTTGATCACTTCCTGATACTGTAGCAGCATCAGCATTATAGATAGATGGCCCACATCCGATAGTAACTTTGGTTAATAAATCCATATCTGGTGTTTGACCGATTTTGTCTTTAATGTCCGCAGCATACTTAGCGATTAATTCGTCTCTTTTACTCATAAGATGATAATGTTTTAGGTTTTTAGTTATTTTAATTTGTTTCTCAAATATAGATGAATATTAAATGAATAAATATTCTTTAAAGTATATTAAAGGCCAAATATTAGACAAAACACCTAAAATAATCGATTAACGTACTATCATTTTCTTTTCTAGGTGTAAAAATCTCCAGTAGCTGGGGTTTGCTGTCGTTTTCATATAGCTGTTGAATACTGGTAATGGTATCATTTAATGTATCCGCCTTGTGATATTCAAATCCAAACATGGCACACAAGTGTTCTGCAGATAGACCATGAGTAGTCTCAAAGTATGTACTAAAGTTAACACTTTCTTCTTTACCAGGCAAGATCCTAAAAATCCCTCCTCCATCATTATTAATCAAAATAATTTTGAAGTTTGCCGGGATGTGATCGTTCCACAATGCATTACTATCGTAAAAAAAACTGAGATCTCCAGAAATCAAAGTCGTCGGAGTGTTAGTTACTGCGGCGGCTCCAATAGCTGTTGAAGTGCTACCATCTATCCCACTAGTCCCTCTATTACAAAATACCTGATATGAAGGTTTTAAAGAGAATAATTGTGCATAGCGTACTGTAGAACTATTGCTTAGCTGCACCATTTGACCTTCGGGAATATGATCAAAAATTACCTCAAACGCTTTAAGGTCAGTAAACTTTATTTGTTCCAGATATGCTTGATGTCGTTCTCTTCTTTGATCTCGAATAGCCAACCAGGATTCCTTATAATCTCCATTTACATTTTTTGTTTCCGTCAAAAAGGTTTCAAAAAAGTTATCAGGAGTTAGTTTTATATGTTCTGTCAAACAGAAATAGGTATCAAAAGCTTTTTTCTCATCAATATGCCAATGTGCCTTAGGTTGATATTCTCTTAAAAAAGCTTTGATTCTTTTGGACACAACCATTCCTCCTACCGTCAACAATATATCGGGATGCAATTGCTCAAACTCCTTTTCAGACAAAGAGGTGATCAACTGATCAATACAATTTACATGAGAGTCATGATGTATGTTGGATGTGGTTTCGGTTAACACGAGCACCGAAGGATCATTAGCAAAATGATCGATCCACCGTTGTTCTATAACTCCAGGAGAATTCACCCCTATAAGAATCATTTTTCTTTTGGAAGTATTCCATAATTCGAGCATCTCTTCCTGAAGGGTTTCTGAGATATGATGCTGCGGAAATTCTACAGGTATATTTTTTGGTAAAACCGTTGGCTCTTCTAATCGATCATACAAAGGCTCATAAAAAGGAACATTAATATGTACCGGACCTTTTTTCTCTATTGCTTTGTTTAAAGCCAGATTGATTTCTCTTTCGTTATGTTTTTGGGCTTCCCGCTGTTTTTGTCGTACTTTAGGATCTTTAATCTCGGTTTCTGCAACCACTTCAGAATACAAATTAGCAGAATATAAGATATGATTCTCAAAAATATTTTTTTGACGGATGGTTTGCCCGTCCCCAATATCTATTCGTTCGATAGGTCGATCTGCACTTAGCACTACTAACGGGATATCACTATAAAAAGCTTCTGAAATGGCAGGATAGTAATTTAACAATGCACTTCCAGAGGTACACACAAGTGCTACTGGCTTTTTTATCTGCTGTGCAATCCCTAAAGCAAAGAAAGCAGCACAACGTTCATCCACAATGCTATAGCACTTCATGGTTGGGTTTTCGGTAAAACCAATAATTAAAGGAGCATTACGAGATCCTGGGGAAATTACAATATGATGAACACCTTTGGCTTCGCATAGCGCCACAACACTTTGCGCTAAAGGAATTTTGGAATAAAAACGTCTTTTCATTTGATGAGCTAAAGTACAACATCAAACCAATCTAACCCAACCTTTTGATACGAATTTAAAACAGTACCTTTTTCATGGTTTCGGTTTTGCGCACTGTCTCCTCCCATTCTTTTTCCGGATCAGAATCTTTGGTTACCCCTCCTCCAACATATAGCATAACTTCGTTACCGTTAAGCTGCATACAACGTAGATTTACATACATATCGGATATCACCTTTCCCTTGTTATCCTGCATATGTAGCTCCCCAAGAAATCCAGTGTAATATTCTCTGCTATATCCTTCATTTTGTACAATAAACTCTTTCGCATCATTTTTAGGCAAACCACAAACCGCTGGAGTAGGATGTAATATGGATAATACATCCTTTAATCCTGATTTTTCTGGAATTAAATCTCCTTTTATATCTGTTCTAAGGTGTAATAAAGTTCCTGCTTTGTGTGTATAGGTTTTTGAAGAAATAATGTCATTTGCGATCCCGGATAATTGTTCCAGAATAAACGAAGTGACCATCTCTTGCTCTTCAAGCTCTTTGTTCCCCCAGTTCACCTGCTCTGTAGATTGGTATGGCAGTGTTCCCGCCAATGCCATAGTAGAAAACTCATTTTCTTTACTATAGAGCAATGTCTCTGGGGTAGCTCCTAACCAAATGCCAACTTTTGGGTGGTACCACAAATACACAAATGCATCATCATAAGAATTGATCAAGCGTTTGAATAATAACAAAGGATTAAAAGCTTCTTCACCTACAACAACCTCTTTTCTAGACAAAACCACTTTCTTAAAAGCACCTGCCTTAATTACGTCAATTCCTTTTTGTACTAATTGCTTATGTTTATTTTTCTGTTCTTCAGACCAAGAAATTTTTATTTCCTGCTTTTTTGTATAGAATACATCTTCATCTATTACCGGTAACTCAGTAAGTGGTATAGTAATGTGTTTACAAACATCCAGTGGAAGTAAAATCGCCTTTTTACTCTGATCAAAAGGAGAGAAAACAAATCCAGACTCTTGATAATTTGCCACCTCATAGATCGTATCATTTTCTTGAAGCAAAACGTTAAGATGTTTCGCTCCTTGTTTTTTATATAAAACCAAGGGCAGGTTTTGGTTCAAATGTTCTTCGATACCAGCAAATTCTGGATGCACATTCATATTACTTTGATTTTGGCAATGCGATAGTGGACAACTTTACAACAGAAATCAAATTTCCTTCTTCATCCCTTATTTTAATATCCCAAAGTTGGGTAGTTCTCCCCTTGTGTACAATTTCGGCACGTCCAAACACGTATCCTTCTTTTACACTTTTTACATGGTTTGCAGATATCTCAAGTCCTCGTATAAAAAAATCCTTTGCATTGAGAAAAATATAAGAAGCTGCACTCCCCACACTTTCCGCTAGAGCAACCATTGCTCCACCATGTAATACACCATCAGGTTGATGAACTTTTGGAGTTACTGGCATTTTGGCCACCAAATAATCCTCTCCAACCTCACAAAAGGAAATTTCTAGGGTTTCCATAAGGGTATTTTTACACATTTTTGCGCATTGTTCGAGTATCTCTGATTCTGTGAATTTCATAAAAACGAAGTATTATATAGCAAAAATATGTAATGACTTTAAATAATTCTAACTATATTTGATTATTATTTTAACGAACGTTCAATAAAATGCCAAAAGTAAAAACATCCAAAGCTGAAGTTCTAAAAAAGGTCATTCCTGTACTTAGAGCACGTGGTGTACAAAATAGTAGCATGAGCGAATTGTCTAAAGCTTGTCAGATTCAGAAATCTCATTTCTATTACTATTTCAGCAATAAAGACGAACTGATCAAAGAAGTATTAGCTACAGTACATAGTTACTTTCATCATAATTTATTCAAAATCATAGATGACCCTTCTATGAGCATCAAAGAAAAGATTGTAAAAATGAAAACACTAATGTTCAAAATCTTTCAAGTTTCGGATGGTGGGTGTATTATGGCAAATACTGCTTTAGAAACCATACACCTTGACCCTATTTACAAAAAAGAGATCCAATCTTTCTTTCAGGATTTTATTTCCGGGATTGAACGTTTACTGCAACAATCTCAGTACGATCCTACTGAAGCTACAGAACTTGCAGAACAAATGGTGCAAGATATAGAAGGCGGCATTTTGTTAATGCAAGTCTATGATGATTCTAAATACCTAGATAAAGCTATACAAAGAATGGAGAAAATCATCCTTAAAAAATAATCTAATGGATTCTTACACACTACGATCTTTTGACAACTACCCTATATCCGTACATGAATTTGTTCCAGAATCGCCTAGCAATATCACTATTGTTTTTGCTCCTGCAGTGGCTGTTCCTCAAAAATTCTATTTCAGCTTAGCAAAGGAACTGGCACAAAAGGGATGTAATGTATTCACTTTTGATTATCGCGGTATTGGCTTTTCTAAATCCAAAACATTACAATCCATAAAAAATGATGGGTATTTCTCTTGGGCAGGAGATTTCAAAGAAGTTTCAAAACACGCTAAAGAAGAATACCCTGAAAACAAACAATATCTAATCGGACATAGTTACGGAGGAAACAGTATTGGTTTTAGTGATGCTCATCAATATTATGATAAGTATTTAACCATTGCTTCTCAGTATGGATATTACAAGCACTTCAAATTTAAAATGAGACTTTTGATACTTCTCAATTTTGGGCTTTTTGTACCCTTAACCACTTCTGTTTTGGGATATTATCCTTCAAAATGGTTTGGACTGGGAGAATCCTTAACCACACAAGTAGCAAAGGATTGGGCAAAGTTCTTGTTGCACCCTGATTCGATGTTACATTTTACCAAACAAAATAAAGTCACTCATTACGAACATATTAAAGATCAGATGCTATTGGTAAGTATAGAGGATGATCTTTTTGCTCCGAAAAAATCTGTAGATATTTTGGGAGATAAAGTATATCAAAATGCCTCGGTAACCCGCAAACATCTCATACCATCTCAATACAATTTGAGGGCTATCGGGCATTTTGATTTTTTTAGAAAGAAAAACCGGGATATCTTGTGGCCAATTGTATATGATTGGTTCGAATTACATTAAAAAACTTACTTTCTATCCTATGAATCCAGAAGAAAAATCAGCTGTTTACCAAACTACAAACTCTTACTCTACACTAAATCAATTTACCAGTACTACAAAAAATGTTTGGTTGGTTTTTCATGGGATTGGATACCTAAGTAGATATTTCATTAAATTATTCGAAAGCCTGGATAGTACCGAAAACTATATTATCGCACCGCAGGCACCTTCAAAATATTACAAAGGTAACACCTACAACAAGGTAGGTTCGAGTTGGCTTACCAAAGAAAATACCAAAGTCGAGACTATAAACGTACTAAACTATATAGATGCTGTAATGCAAGAGGAAGATATTCCAGAAAATGTTAACCTCATTGTTTTGGGATATTCTCAAGGCGTTAGTATCGCTAGCAGATGGATCGCAAGCAGAAAAATATCTTGTGCAGCTTTTGCAATAGTATCTGGTGGTTTTCCTAGAGAGCTAGGTCCAGATGATTTTGAGTTTTTAACCTCTGCCACAGAAATAGTACATATTTTGGGAGAAAAAGATCCCTATTATGAAGAAGACAAAGTCCAAGTAGAAAAGAATAGATTAGAACGTATTTTTCCTGGAATTCAATTCCACATGCATAGCGGTGGGCATGAATTAGACCCTAATACCCTATCTCTAATACTATAAATCTAACTTTTTATTTCGTTTTCTTGATATCCTCTATAGCCTGACGACTGTGTACAGTATCATAGATGATCGTCAATTTTTCTATTTTATTTTCTGACGATAATTCAATAATATCAACCACCTTAAATTGGACAGTTTCTCCATTGCTAATCTCCCAATAGTAATCAAAAAGCAGAGAAATACGATTGGTATCTTCTTCATAAAATAAACCATCGAACCTAAGTATAGAACGATTGGTGTCATTTTTCAAAACCGTATAAAAGTCTCTCGCAGACTTTGTACCATATAAAGGTGAGACTACGGTACCATTATCGGTAAACAATTCAACGATTTGATCGATATCCCCATTTTGTAAAAAGTCGAGGTAATTATGGGCAACTTCTTCTTTGGTCATTTTAAAGGTATTTCTCGTTAATCACTTCCAAATGATGTCTTTGATGTCCCGCTAAAATATAACCCAATGCCCTTGCACTCATAGGGCTATCACTTGCTGTTCCTATAAATTGTAACATCTCTTCGGTAAAATTCTTATACATAGTAATAGAACTGTTACGTACTGCTTCATAATCTTCAATGATATCATTCTTTGTCATGTGCTTTGCATTAGAATTTGGTACATATACGTCCTGATCAAAACCAGCCAAAGGCGTATTGTCTTTGCGAGCAAATCTTAATGCTCGATATGCAAATATTCTTTCAGAATCAATCAAATGTAGTAACACTTCGGCCACTGTCCACTTTCCTTCTGCATAGGCAAAAGCTAGTTTTTCATCAGGCAAAACGCTCACAAAATCAATAAATTCATTTTTACCCGCTTTCAATCCCTCAACGATATCAGGAAATTCTGCTTTTGCAATGTATGTACCATAGTAAGGATGGAATTCTTCTTTACGGAGTTGGGATATCATAGTATGTAATTAAAATGAGGTAGAAATTTAATCATTCCTACCTCACTTCTAAAAAAACTTAACAGTTCTTTATTACATTATGCTGAATTACGACTAGCATTAATATTTCCGAATAGAGAGCGTGTCACCATTTTTTCATAAACTTCACGCAATTCAGTATCAGCATCTTCAGCACGATTCATGTCCTGAATCTTCTTCAGAGCGTACTGCTGTATTGTAAGTAGCGGAAGTACAATTTTCTCTCGCATATCAATAGAAGCTCTGCCCGCTGGTTCGTTTTGCATCAATTCAGAATATCCAGTCAGTTTCATCAATAGCTTTTTTGTGAGTTCGAACTCATCATGGATAATATCCCAAAACTTCCCATACTCATTATCTTCTTTCATATAAGCCGTGAGTTCAAAAAATGACTTAGTCAAACTCATCATACTATTTGCTATCAACGCTCTAAAAAATGCAGAATCTTTATACAAAGCAACTACTTTATCAAATTCTCCACGATCTTCAAAAGACTTTAATGCGGTTCCTACCCCATAGAATCCCGGAACATTTTGTTTTAACTGACTCCAACTACCTACAAAAGGAATTGCTCTCAAATCTCCAAAATCCAAGGTAGTACTTTTGCTTCGTTTAGAAGGTCGGCTACCAATATTAGCTTTTCCATAGTACTTTAAGGTACTCATATGCTCTAAATACGGAAGGAACTTTGGATGACTTTTAAAATCTACATAAGTCTGATAACTGATATCTGCCAATTCTTGCATGGTCTTCTTATTCTCTTCAGAAAAACGATTAGCATCATTGGTTGTTAATTGGTTTTCGACACCAGCTCCCAATAATTGCTCCAAGTTATATTGACAAGAATCTAATGTTCCAAAATTAGAACTAATGGTTTGTCCCTGCACTGTGATTTGTATTTGCTCATCTTCAATAGTTGGACCCAGAGAAGCATAAAACTGATTGGTATTACCACCCCCTCTTGCAGGAGGTCCTCCTCGACCATCAAAGAAGATCACATCTACGTCATACTTTCTGGAAACTTTGGTTAGTTCCTCTTTTGCTTTGAAAATACCCCAGTTAGCCATCAGATAACCTCCATCTTTAGTACCATCAGAGAACCCTAACATAATCGTTTGCTTCATTCCCCTGCGTCTTAGGTGATCCATATAAACAGGATTACTATACAGCGACTCCATTACAGTGTGCGCTACTTTAAGGTCAGGCACTGTTTCAAAAAGAGGAATCACATCTACCGTGGGCTGCTGCCAATCACATAAGCGAATCATAGCAAAGGTTTCCATCACATTTAACTCACCTCCATTGTTACTAATGATATATCGATTTGCAGCACGCTCTCCATTATCTTTCTGAATGGTTTGAATCGCATAAATCGACTCTATCGTAGCTCTGGTAATGTCCTCTTCAAAAATCGATGGATCTAACTTCCCTTTTACTTCAGAAAGGACTTTGATTTGCTCTTTTTCTGAAAGTGATTCATAATCTTCAGGAAAAATACCTAAACCTGCTTCATTGGTCTTTTGAACAATATCTGTCAACACCTTATGATGCACTCTGGAATCCTGTCTTATATCTAAAGTTGCAAAATGAAATCCAAAAACTTTCACCTTGTTGATCATTGCCTGAAGGTCTTCCAAAAATAAAGATTGATGCTCTGCAATCAATTCTTCTTTGATCTCTAGTAAACCATTTAGTAACGTCTCTATAGATAATGGCTCTGCAGTTTTTGAATAATAGAAATTATCGTATAACGCAGATTCTAACTTGATCATCTTTTCTTGTAGATTTCCAAAAGTGATACGTCTTTTTAATTCACGCATATCACGATAATAATTGATCAATATTGTTTTGCGTAATCTTTTAGCTACTTTGAGTGTAGTTTCTGTAGTAACAAATGGATTCCCATCTCGATCCCCTCCTGGCCAAAAACCAAGATTAATCAAATCGTTATCCATCTCTTCTCCTTCAAAAATATTCTCTTGAATATAGTTATATATGGTACTGGCGGAATGATAAAATACATTCTCTAGGTACCATATCAAACTTACGGCTTCATCAAATGGAGTTGGCTTTTCTTTCTTGAAAAAAGCGGTCTTACCCAATTGCGCCAACAATTTTTTGATTTTTGCCAAATCATTTACGCGTATTGCACTATCCAAATCATGAATAATCCCAAGAACAGTTCCCGGATAAAATTGAGTTGGGTGTGCCGTAAGCGTTGGACGAATTTTGAATCTTCTAAGATAATCTTTCAATTCTTCCAATTGCCCTTTTGCTTGCGCTTCTTCTTTGATACTACGCAATGTTCCTCTACCATCCATATTATTCACTACAGGAAAAGCTGCATCTTCAATTGCATCAAACAATACTACTTGTCGCTCTATGTATTGAATAAAACGGAACAAAAGATCATGTTTATCTTTTTCAGAAGGATTATCCTGATATTGTGCAAAGAACTTTTCTACAATTTCTGTAGGATTCTTATGAAGCTCGTAGCCCTTTTCGCAAACGTCTTTAAAAAGCGGTAGTAATACTCCGGTATTGGTAATCGTATCAAAAGGCAAGGTCATGAATATACTGTTGTATATCTGATACTTTGCTAGAACGTTCTCATTAAAACGTTCGATTTTTGGTTTTCTAGCCATTGTTGTGGTGGTAAAATGGTTGTGGTTAACAAAAATTAAAAAGCCCTCTAAGATCTAGTCTCAAAGGGCTTATACTATTAAGAAAGAGAAACCCTTTACAATTCCTGAAAAATAGAATGCATTAAGCGTTTCTTATCATTGATGCTTTCTTCTAAAGAAATCATGGTCTCTGTACGATAAACACCATCGATATCATCTAGTTTAAAAATAATTTCTTTCGCGTGGTTAGTGTCTTTTGCTCTTACTTTACAAAAGATGTTGAATTTTCCTGTAGTAATATGCGCTACAGTAACATATGGTATTTCGTTAATGCGCTCCAAAACAAATTTGGTTTGAGAAGTGTTTTGAAGATAAATACCTACATAAGCTATAAAAGAATATCCTAATTTTTTATAGTCTAATGTTAGAGAAGACCCCTCAATAATTCCAGCTTCTTCCATTTTTTTAACACGTACGTGGACGGTACCTGCAGATATCAACAATTTCTTTGCGATATCAGTAAATGGAGTACGTGTATTTTCAATCAACATATCCAGAATTTGGTGGTCAACTTCGTCTAATTTGAACTTTGCCATAGTAACAATTTAATATTTTTCCCGATTATTTACATTGCAAAAATAACAGAAAAATACAGTTTTCATACATTTTAATTCACCTTTTTGTCAATTCTATTGAGAATAATTCAGAATCTAGGTGAAATTTTAACATCTCAACCTCTGGAACTATCTCTACTGTAACGTTTTCGTGACGAATTACTCTCTTTTTACCCTCTATTTCGCGATGACCATAAAATTTTCGTAAATCATCAATTTTAACAATTTTAGGTACAAATTTGACAGTATTTTCCTCTAATTTTTCAGAGAATTGAATCGCTATGTCTACATTTTTATCCTTTAAAAGGACATCTCGAATAATGATATCGTAAAAACATTTTCCATTTTCAGGAATTGAAAAATAGTCTTTATAATAAGCTCCAGTCACTGATGTACTGGCTAGATACTCTAAAGAACTGACTAATGCATAGAATATATATTTCCGAGTATGCTCGCGATCGTAATCATCTTTATAATGACCAGCTTCAAAAAGAATAGTTGGAATCCCTAGAGACTCTAAAGTATCTCCTATACAATTGATATTAAAACCATCATCATAACGCCCCACTTGGTCAGGAATCTGCTGTTGAAGAATACCATTCATATGAGCGATGATCTCCATACCTATTTTTCGGCTAGCAGTAATGGTTCGTTCTGGATCACCTGCTGGGGATAAAAAAGACACCGTAGCTGTACGATTAGTTTCTCCCGCACTGAAAATGGTTCGTTGCCCATGTAGATTAAAAGCTACATCTGGTTGAACCTGACTGATAATATTACTTAATACAACACTTTCCTTTTGTGTTTTTGCTTGAGCATCTCTATTAAGATCTACTTGATTGTAGTTTAACCTCGTATATGCCTTAGCTCCATCCGGACTTAATATAGGAATAATATAGAGCGTACAGGATTCTAAGAATTCCTTTACCGAAGGTTCTTTAGCATCATTTAGAAAGTTAAGGACATCAAACACCGCTTTTGTAGTCGTACTTTCATTGCCATGCATTTGAGACCAGTATAATAGTTTTTTGGGGCCAGTTCCCAAAGTAATTAAATGAATAGGTGCGTTGTTTTCAGATTCTCCTATAACTTCAATTTTCATTTTAGAAGCGTGTCTATCTAAAATAGGGGCTATATGATCATAAGAAATATAACGTCCAAATAAGGAAGTTTCTTTGTGTTGTAAGAACCAATTTTCTAATCTGTCAATGTTGCTCATATCTAATTATATGCCACGAAATTAGTATAGTTTATCGAAGATTCATAACAAAACAAATTATTATTTACATCTGTAAACCAACAACTAATTTACAATTGTAAATACCATCAAGTTACATTTGTAAACATGTGAAATTATTTAGTTTGTTTACGATTGTAATCAATTATATCTGTACAGTTTCCAATTGTATTTCAGTTATTAACAATCAATGTTCTAACTATTTGTACATTAAATTAAATTGTTATTAATCAGATAATTAAATACAACAATCTAAACAACTACTTTATTGCCCAATAATCACTGTTTACAAATGTAACTAGGAGAATTTCATTAAATTGTTTACCTTTGTAACACAATATTAACCTTCTATTCGTTTACAATGGTAAACAACAAAGATTTTGGTAAAAGAATCCAAAAAATAATGGATCATTATGGTGTATCTGCCTCATCTTTTGCAGATTATATGGGTGTAGGACGTTCGTCTATATCACATATCCTTAGTGGACGAAATAAACCCAGTCTTGACTTTGTTATGAAAATAACTGAAGCGTATAGTGATGTGGACATGCAATGGTTATTATATGGAAAAGGGAGCTTTCCTAAATCAGAAGAAATTGTACAGGAAAAACAATTGGTAACAGCAACACCTCCTCAGGAAAAAATACAACCTACTCCACTTCCTATTGATAAAGAAGATCAGGATTTATTTTCGCAACACACACCTGCTCCCGTCCAAGAAAATGACCCCCCCACTCCTATACCTCAAACTTCTCAGGAAGCAATTCGTAAGATTACCTATGATGAGGAAAAAATTGAAAGAATTGTCATTTTCTACAATGATGGTTCCTTTAGAACATATACCACAAAAAAATCTTGATATTTTTTTAGTGCTTACTATTAACTTTCTGGAAATAAATTTATTTTCGCTTTTAGTTAAACCAAACTATGAAGTACTTTCTTTTTACACTTTTCTGCGGCTTACTCTTTACCGGGTGTTATCAACAAGAACGAAATTGTACAGAATTTCATACTGGGACATTTGAGTTCGAAACCCTTCTCGATGGAGAACTAGCAAAAACCACATTTGTTAGAAATGATTCTATCGAGATCGATTATTTCAGAGGGAAAAGTGATACGGCAACTATCCGATGGATTAATGACTGCGAGTACATCGTCAAAAAATTACATCCTAAGAGTATGTCTGAAGAAAAATCAATCCATATGAAAATATTATCTACAGATGGTGATATCTATACTTTTGAGTACGGATTAGTGGGTAGTGCCAACAAGCAAAAAGGAACTGCCAAAAAAATAAAATAAGATGTTTGAAATTTTCGCTTCTGCAGATGCATGGGTTGCATTACTAACACTTACCTTCTTAGAAATTGTATTAGGTATCGATAATATTATTTTTATTTCGTTAGCCTCAAGTAAGCTTCCGGATCAACAGCAAAAAAAAGCAACCAATATTGGATTATTGTTGGCCATGATCATGCGAATCGTACTGTTATTCGGTATTTCACTTCTTGTAGCTATGGAAGCACCGTTCTGGCATATCAATTTGCCTTGGGTCGAAGCAGGCATTAGCGGACAAGCATTAATATTGTTTGGTGGTGGTATTTTTCTCTTGTACAAGAGTGTTCATGAAATTCATGAAAAAGTAGAAGAAAAAGGAGAAGAAGAAAAAGAAATCCAGGCCAAGAGTTCTTCTACGCTTTCAAAAGCAATTCTACAAATCACATTGATCAATATCGTTTTTTCTTTTGATTCTATTCTTACCGCAGTAGGAATGACAAATGGCTTAAGCGAAAATCCCAATGATGCATTAATCATTATGATTGTAGCTGTGGTGATTTCAGTTTTAATCATGATGCTCTTCGCCGCTCCTGTGGGAAGATTTGTAAACAAACACCCATCAATTCAAATCTTAGGGCTTTCTTTTCTAATACTTATTGGTTTTATGCTTATTGCAGAAGCTGCTCACCTAGCACATTTTAAAATATTTGATACTGAAGTGGGAACTATTCCTAAAGGGTATCTCTATTTTACCATTGCTTTTTCTTTATTTGTAGAATTCCTAAACTTTAAAATTAGAAAAAAGCAACGTGTCTAATCTTTTTAGAATACAACTATATTCTTATTAAGTACTAAACAATTCATTACCCAACAAAATAGGTTAAATAACTATACTTCACTCAATTATTAGTGATATTTGTACTTTATTACCTACGTAATTTTGTAATCTATTACACACATAACACGTGTTAATTCAAGTGTAAATTCCTACAAATTTTTTAAATCCTGCAATAAACTAGATGAAAGATTCGTTTTCTTCTTTAGTAAACATTTAATCTATCAAAAATGAATTTCAACGAAAAGTGAGTGATTGTTAAATGGATCAATTGTAGATTCTTCTTGTTAAAATTTACTTTAGATCCAATCACAAAACATTTTGGTTGAATTTTAAAAATCACCCCGAAATATGAAAACTCACACACTATTAGCCGTTTTATGGCTTACTACTATGGGCTTACAAGCTCAAGAAAATCAACAAATTGCTACAACAAAACTCACTAATGTTACCATTGAAGTACAACAATTTGAAGAAACACCCAAGGTCGAAAGAGAACAACCTACCTACCCCGTAGAGGAATATGAAGCGATGATCGCACGATGCAAAGAATTATCTCTCAAAATTATAGCATACGATAAGATGATTCAAGACGGTACTATGAAAAGATCACAAAGAAAAGCTTGGAAAAGGGATCTTATGGAAGCAAAATTACTCAATTATAGAATTGACGATTTTACAAATGCATATATTAAACAGAACTATTCGCTTATAGAGCATGTAGACAATAAATCTTTAAGTGACTACTACGATTTTTCGAAAGTCTTGGAGAATGCTAACAAATATGCTGGTTTTTAAACAAATACATTCTTCCTAGATATGATGAACACGGTTTGAAAATTACAAACCGTGTTTTTTTTTACCTATATTTATAAGATCATCTATTAAACCTAATCCCTATGAAATTTACATGTAGTGTCGTAATAGATGCCCCAATAGACCAAGTCATTCAGCTTTTTGATAATCCAGATCACCTAAAAGAATGGCAAGACGGTTTTATAAGTTTTGAACCGCTAAGTGGAACACCTGGAACCCCAGGAGCCAAATCCTTACTCACTTACAAACATGGAAAACGGGAAATGCAGCTCATAGAGACCATTACTGCAAAGAATCTTCCCAAAGAATTCAGCGGTACCTACGAACACAAGCACATGGATAATGCAGTCACCTGTAGTTTCAAAGCGCTTTCTCACAATACTACAAGAATGGATTATCTAGTGCATTACACCAAGTTTAAAGGTTTTATACCCAAGTTAATGGCTTTCTTAATGCCCGGCTTATCCAAAAAGTATACGCAAAAGTGGCTGGATCAGTTTAAAGATTTTGTAGAACGTACTGTTAACCAATAAATTCTATTTAAGCCATAAAATTATTTCTATTTTAGTGATCATAAATCTTATAAGTGATCTATGGAAAACAAACACATAGGGTGGATACGAGTCCTGTTATTAATCATCCCCTATTTCTTTATAGTTGGAGGCTTTCAACTCTTAGGTTCTTTGATAGCAGGTATTAAAATAAGCGACTCAGATCCTATAACATCTTCAGAACAACAATTAATCACTTCTCTTTTTAATCTCCTGGGTAACTTCTTACTGTTATGGGTTTTTATGAGATTTGTAGACAAAGAAAAGTTTGTTACCCTTGGTTTTCAGATAAAAAATAGAGGTAAGGAATTTATTGTTGGAATTATAGCAGGAGCCATTATTATGGGAGGTGCTTATACCACTTTATTACTTCTGAATGAAATTGAGTTCGTAAAATTAACGTTTTCAATCAGAGAGCTTTTTATTTCTATTTTGATTTTTTTGATTGTAGCAGTAGTTGAAGAAGTGCTATTACGGGGATATGTTCTTAGAAATTTTATGGTTTCTTTCAACAAGTATGTTGCACTTATTCTATCTTCAGCCATTTTTGCTTTACTACATGGGTTTAACCCCAATATTAGCTGGTTCAGTCTGCTAGTTATATTTCTAGCTGGTATACTTCTGGGAATCTCATACATTCATACCAAAAACCTATGGTTTCCTATTGCATTACATTTTAGTTGGAACTTTTTTCAAACGCATTTTGGTTTCAATGTAAGCGGTTTGGACACATACTCTATAATCCAGACTCGAATCATTGAAAACAACTTACTGAACGGAGGTGCTTTTGGGTTTGAAGGCTCTATATTTTCTGTAGCTACCGAAATTGTAGGTATTGTAGCTATTGGGTATTATTATACCAAACAACAAACGATAACCTCTTCTTCTACTACCAACATAGAATAAACCATCGGTCTGCTTTCTTTTATCGCCCAAAAAATTGCATTTTTGTAGGCATTAAAAAAAGAATTCTGCACGATATGAGTTTAGAGAGAGCATTGCAAAAACGTAGTCAGCAAAAATGTGAATTATCTGGTGATACCGAAAATCTAATGGTATATCAAGTTCCTAAATCCCCTGAAAACGGAATAGAAAGTCATATTCTGATCTCTAAAACTTGTTTAGAACAGATAGAAAACCCAGAAAAGATAGATCCTAATCACTGGAGATGTCTAAACGAAAGTATGTGGAGTGAGGTTCCTGCAGTGCAAGTAGTTGCATGGAGAATGTTACATAGAATCAAAGCTGAAGGTTGGCCACAAGACTTACTGGACATGCTATATCTGGATGATGACACTTTGCAATGGGCAAAAGCAACTGGAGAAGGAGATGAAAATGAAGATGCTATAAAACATATCGATGCAAACGGAGCGCTGTTACAAGCAGGAGACAATGTAGTACTAGTTAAAGATCTAAACGTTAAAGGTGCCAATTTTACAGCAAAACGAGGTACAGCGGTACGTAACATTACCCTGGCACATGACAACGAAGAACATCTAGAAGGCAAAGTAAACGGTCAACACATTGTAATTCTTACCAAATACGTAAAGAAATTATAAAGTATAGACAACTAGTATCTTTCTTTCAGTCTGTCATTGGAACTTGGACATAAAGCCTACTCTCTTACCTTCTAAAACTCTGAATATCTTTTATATTGAAGCTTAGAATAAACTACCTTGCTCCCCTTCTTCAGGTTCTTCAGTATTTTTTGCCTCAGAATTGCTTGATGTAGTGTCTGCAGTCTGTCCTCCATTTTCGGGAGATACATTTTCTTCTTCAACAACCTCAATTTCTTCTGCAGGAAGTGGTTCTGGCTCTTCATAAGGTAACGAATCCAATAGATTTATTTGTCGTACTTTATGAGTAGTCAATTGATTCCCAAGCGCTTTTATCCCTTTAATTGCAATAAACTCTTCTAGGTTTACCTCTTCATTAGGACGTTGCTCTTTTCCTCTTATTTTGGTAAAAACAATTTCGGCCAAAGGTCTATAATCTGTAGATACTACTTCCAAAAATGATTTAGGATGATCTGTGATAAACGACTCTTCTTTTTCAGGGTTTTCAATCACAAATCGCTTCACATAGTAACGCTCTTTTTCTCCATCCCAATAGATTGCTGAAACTGGTTTTTTAGGTTTCCATTTTTCCAACACAATCATATCCGTACTAAAATGCAGGCTCATCTCAGGAATCAAAGTTTTTACTCCACCCTTTTGATCGATGATCAACAAGCGATCTTCTCCTTTAAACTCTCCCAGAAGTTCTCCTCTTCCATCAACATTCAATCGTTGCACCGTATCATCAAACCAAATCTTACGCGGCTTCAATGTTGATACTCCTGCTTCTTTTAGCTCTACTCGTTTAATATTATACTTGGTAACAATATTTCCCTTTACTCCTCTACCTTTTATTAGTAAATCAGAAAAATCCAGATCAAACTTTAGTTTTTTGATACTCCCAGCCTGACGTAGCAAAATAGTAATTACTTCGGCTTCGCCATTAGGGTTAGCAGAAAAATAAGTGACTTTTGAGCTCTTTTTCCCTTGGGTAAGATCATACTCTTTATCACGTGTTACTGCCGTTACCGCAAATCGTTTTACAAACGAAGCTCCTCCTCTACCATCTTGATAAATCATATTATAAATGGTACGCTTATCCTTCTTTTTGAATACGGCAACATGGATAATGTTTTTACCAATAAAGGTTTTAGAATCTACCTTGGTAACCATCATCTTACCTTCTGCAGTAAAACAGATAATATCATCAATATCCGAACAATCGGTTACATATTCATCTCGTCGTAATGACGTACCCACAAATCCTTCTTCACGATTTACATAAAGCTTGGTATTTCTGATTACTACCTTGGTAGCTTCTATATCATCAAAAATCTTAAGCTCTGTTTTACGCTCTTTACCTTTTCCGTAAGTAGATTTTAATCGCTTAAAGTAATCTATAGCATATTCGATAAGATGCTCCAAATTATGCTTTACACTGGCGATATCATCTTCTAGGGCCTCAATTTTTTGCTGCGCTTTATCAATATCGAACTTAGAAATACGCTTGATTCGTATTTCTGTTAATCGAACAATATCTTCCTCGGTTACAGCACGCTTTAGGTGCTTGATATGCGGTTTTAATCCTTTATCGATTGCCTCTATTACTCCTTCCCAGGTTTCTACCTCTTCAATATCTCGATAAATTCGATTTTCGATGAAAATTCTTTCCAGAGAAGCAAAATGCCATTGCTCCTGAAGCTCGTTTAACTGTATTTCGAGCTCTTTTTTTAGTAATTCTACCGTATTGTCGGTAGAACGGCGAAGCATCTCGGAAACACCAATGAAATTTGGTTTGTTTTCTTCGATCACACACCCAAGAGGAGAAATGGAAACCTCACAATTGGTAAATGCATATAGTGCATCAATAGTTTTATCAGGAGAAATACCAGAAGGAAGATGCACTAAGATCTCCACCTCTGCAGCAGTATTATCTTCTATTTTTTTGATCTTGATCTTTCCTTTTTCATTTGCTTTCAGGATAGAATCAATCAAACTTGTGGTGGTCGTTGAGAAAGGAATCTCAGAAATCACCAATGTATTTTTGTCTTGTTGCGCAATTTTTGCTCGTACTCTAACTTTACCACCTCTATTACCATCGTTATAATTCGTGCAATCGGCAATACCAGAGGTAGGAAAATCCGGTAGTATCGTAAATCGTTTTCCTTGCAGATGTTTTACCGAAGCATCGATAAGCTCGATAAAGTTATGAGGAAGTATCTTGGTACTTAATCCAACGGCAATACCTTCTGCTCCCTGCGCTAACAATAACGGAAACTTAACTGGTAAATTAATGGGCTCTTTCTTTCTTCCATCATAGGATAACTGCCAATCGGTTACCTTGGGATTATACACTACATCCAAGGCAAACTTAGACAAACGCGCTTCGATATATCTGGAAGCTGCTGCTCTATCCCCAGTAAGGATATTACCCCAGTTTCCTTGCATATCGATCAATAGATCTTTTTGACCTATTTGAACCATAGCGTCCGAGATACTGGCATCACCGTGAGGGTGATATTGCATGGTATGCCCTACGATGTTAGCGACCTTATTATATCGTCCATCATCCAAATCCTTCATAGAATGCAGGATACGGCGTTGTACCGGTTTTAAACCATCTTCTATAGCGGGTACCGCACGTTCCAGGATTACATAAGAGGCATAATCCAAAAACCAGTCTTTGTACATTCCTGTAACCTTAGTGATCACCTCTTGTGGTTGGTGATCTTCGGGAGTTGATTCGTGATGTAGTTCTTCGTTTTCGTTTTCCAAATCCATATTTATCCTAAGGGGCGCTTAAACTATTATAATTCTTCCTCTATTGCGTCTAATTCTACTTTCAAATTGTCTATAATGAACTCTTGTCGTTGTGGAGTGTTTTTCCCCATGTAAAATGACAATAGCTCATCTATAGACTTCTCTTTATCCAGCATCACCGGATCCAAACGCATATCATCTCCTATAAAATGTTTGAATTCGTCTGGAGAAATTTCACCAAGTCCCTTAAATCGTGTGATTTCAGGTTTTCCTGATAATTTATTAATTGCATCTCTTCGTTCTTGTTCAGAATAGCAATAGATGGTTTCTTTTTTATTTCTTACCCTAAATAGCGGTGTTTGTAAAATATAAAGGTGACCTTCTTTGATCACTTCGGGGAAAAATTGCAAAAAGAACGTGATCAATAGTAATCGAATGTGCATTCCATCGACATCGGCATCGGTTGCGATCACTATATTGTTGTATCGCAGATCTTCTAAGGACTCTTCTATATTTAAGGCAGCTTGTAAAAGATTGAATTCCTCATTTTCATACACAATCTTTTTACTCATATTATAGCTATTCAAAGGTTTCCCTCGTAAACTAAAAACTGCCTGCGTATTTACATCTCTGGATTTGGTAATCGATCCACTCGCCGAGTCTCCCTCGGTAATGAATAGCGTACTCTCCAAATTTCTCTCTTTCTTACTATCACTTAAGTGTACACGACAATCTCTAAGTTTTTTGTTGTGTAAACTTGCCTTTTTTGCTCTTTCACGAGCTAATTTCCGGATTCCAGAAAGGTCTTTTCTTTCCCGTTCTGCTTGTAAAATCTTACGTTGTAAACTCTCTGCAGTAGCCTGATTCTTATGTAAGAAATTATCCAGTTTATTCTTTACGAAATCATTAATGTATGTTCGTACGGTGGGCAAACCACCTCCCATTTCTGTAGATCCCAGTTTTGTTTTGGTTTGACTCTCAAAAACGGGTTCCATTACTTTGATACTAATGGCAGCTACAATCGATTTACGGATATCGCTGGCCTCATAGTTTTTACCATAAAACTCTCTAACGGTCTTTACTACAGCTTCACGAAAAGCAGCTTGATGCGTCCCTCCTTGTGTGGTATGTTGACCGTTTACGAACGAATGATACTCCTCGCTATACTGCGTTTTACTATGTGTAATCGCTACTTCGATATCATCTCCTTTTAAGTGAACTATATCATACAAGCGATCTTCTTCATTGATATTATCTGAAAGAAGATCTTTTAACCCATTTTCAGAAATGAACTTTTCCCCATTGAAGATAATGGTCAAACCTGGATTAAGATACACATAGTTTTTAAGCATTTTGCTTACATACTCTGTACGATATTTATAATGCTTAAAAATAGAATCATCTGGAACAAACGATACTTTGGTTCCCCGTCTTCTAGAAGTTTCTTCTAGTGTATCCTGATTGGTAAGATTTCCTTTCTCAAACTCTGCTGAAGCTGATTTCCCATCACGAGTAGATTCAACACGGAAATAAGTAGACAACGCATTTACTGCCTTGGTACCTACCCCGTTTAATCCAACAGATTTTTTGAAGGCTCGGGAGTCATACTTACCCCCTGTATTCATTTTGGAAACCACATCCACTACTTTACCAAGAGGGATACCACGACCGTAATCTCTTACGATCACTTTATCTCCCTGTATCGAAATTTCAATGGTCTTACCAGCACCCATCACATATTCGTCAATCGAATTGTCGAGTACCTCTTTCAATAAAATATAAATTCCATCATCTGGAGATGATCCATCTCCCAGTTTCCCAATATACATCCCTGGTCGCATACGGATATGCTCTTTCCAATCGAGGGATCGTATATTATCTTCAGTATATTTGGTTTCCTTACTCATAAAATTTTGGGTAGAATGCCAGCTAATATAAGGTTTCACTTACAAAATTAAAACAGCCAACCTACAAAGTAATTAACAAATACATAACGAAATTTGTTGATTATTTGGCTTACAAGCTATTAAAATACATTTCAACCAAAATACACCTTCAATTTTGTCTAAATCCGACGGAGGAGCATCTAATTATATAAACGTAAAATGAGATTGGATTCTTTTTAAACAATAAGAGACATTCATATACTAAACGACCATTACTGAAAAAGTAATGGTCGTTCCTCAATCTTATTAAACACTTATTGTCATCTTTTGGTTTTAAGAATGATAATATCTTTCTTCAATGATTTTCCCCGCATCATTCCATTTTGTTCGCACTACTTGTTCGAAAGTATGTTTTTGTCCGTCTGCGGTATCAAATTTCATTACGGCCTCATAAAATGAAGTGTCTCCTTTTACTGCAGGACCACTTACAACTTCGTATCCATGAAATGCAGTAACGGTAGCTAGTAATTCTTCTTCTTGACGAATACAAAATTCCTTACCCACCTTAGGCTCGTTATTTCCTTCGCGCAGAATAACATCATCTGCCAAATACTCATTCATTGCATCCAGAAATTTACCTTCTGAAAGTAGATTTAATACAGCGTTTACATTTTCTTTGATTGTCTGTTCTTTTGTAGTTGAATTATTCATAATAGTTTTGATTAAAAGTTTTGTTTATTGTGTACACCACAAAAGTATATCCTGCATATGCATGGGTACATTATGATTCTTCCCATGCTGATGTCAATTCTTCCTTAATGTTCAATAAAGCTCTCCAAAAATTAAATTTAGCTACTGACATACAGTTGTCAGTGACACCAGATACCTTTATCTTTAATCCTTTTGAAATCACAACATCCTTTTTAGTAAATAACAATTCATGAAAGATTTTAAACTGAACACCTCCCAAAACGTAAAAACCGTTTTTGATAATTATCCGGAGACCGTAAAAGATAAGATGCTGAATCTTCGTGAGTTGATTTTGGAAACTGCCAAAGAAACCGAGGAAGTATTAGAATTAGAAGAAACTCTAAAATGGGGAGAACCAAGCTATATTGCTAAACATGGAAGTACACTCAGAATTGATTGGAAGAAAAAGACTCCAAATCAATACGCCATGTATTTTAACTGTTCAAGTCAATTAGTGGCTACTTTCAGAATCGTTTTTAAACAAACTTTTGATTTTGAAGGAAATAGAGCCCTGGTGTTTCAAATTAACGAACCACTACCCGAAAATGAGCTAAAGCAATGCGTTAAAGCTGCTTTACGCTACCATAAAATTAAAAAACTTCAACTTCTTGGATTGTAATCATTGACTTACCTCCTCTTCAAATCCAAAAATTAACCCACAATTAATTTGCGTAACCGAATAGTTACACATATATTTGTAACCAAACGGTAACATATTTATGAGAAGAGACGTTTTTCAAGCTATTGCCGATCCGGTACGACGTGATATCATTCAATTGTTATCACAAAAAACCTTATCAATCAACGAAATAGCTCATCAGTTTGATGTAAGTCGACCTGCGATATCTAAACATCTAAAGATTCTTAATGAGTGTGGTATTATTGACATCCAACAACAAGGGCGAGAACGCTATTGCTTAATTCGTCCTAAGAGTTTGATCCCAGCCTTCTTATGGGTTGAACAGTATCAAAGTTTATGGGAAGAAAAAATAGACTCTTTCGAAGCCTACTTAAAACAACTACAAGCAAAATCCAAAAACGATAATAAAAATGAGTGATCTTAACAACCGAACGTTAACCATTGAAAAAACTTTTGACGCTCCCATCGAATTGGTTTGGGAGGCCTGGACACAACCCGAGCACATTGCAAAATGGTGGGGACCAAAAGGAATGAAAACCAGAATTATTGAGCATAATTTTGTAGAAGGTGGTGCCTGGGAATATGCAATGACCATGCCCGATGGAAAAGATTTTATTGCAGATGGTGTTTATATCGAAATCATTGAACTGCAAAAAATTCGAACTTCTGCCAATTTCAAACCGATGACCGAAGGTGTCGAACTGCAAGTGTTACTCAAGAAAATTGGTGACAAAACACAATTTACATTTCATGTCATTCATGAGACCGAAGAATACTGCAAGCAACAAGAAAAAATGGGCTTCTACAACGGTTGGGGCTCTACTTTTGAAAGATTAACTTCGTACTTACAGGAAAAAGTAAACTAAAATCATCCCAAAAATATTTAGAAGCAGGCACATATCAAATGTACCTGCTTTCTTTTTTCCGAAAATACCTTCCAGACATTACATTGTTTATAAAGCGATTATCTTTTCAAATCCAGAAAAGGCAACACTGGGGTTGTACCAAAGCTTGCTTAATGCTATATTTACCATACAACTTCAACAAATCCTAATAAACATGTTCACCCTCGAGGAACTTAATCAAATAAAAAAACGAAAACAGCTTGTAGCACTTGCCCAGGAGAAGGATATTGATATCCAGAAGATAATGCGGAAGTTTCAATATGAAGAAGAACTACGGTTTTTACAAGCCGAACTGGTAAACCTGCAACAATGGATTGCCAAGAAAAAAATGAGAGTAGCCATAATTTTTGAAGGAAGAGATGCTGCAGGAAAAGGAGGATCTATTAAACGGTTTACAGAACATCTCAACCCTCGTTCTATGCGAATCGTTGCATTATCCAAACCTACAGAAGAAGAACAAGGGCAATGGTATTTCCGCAGATATATAAAAGAGCTTCCTAACCCCGGAGAAATTGTTTTTTTTGATCGCAGCTGGTATAACCGCGCTGTGGTGGAACCTGTAATGGGATTTTGTACCAAAAAGCAATACAATAAGTTTATGGTGCAGGTTCCCGAATTTGAACATATGCTCTACGAAGATGGTGTTATTGTGATCAAATTCTGGTTTTCGATATCCAAAGAAGAACAACAAAAACGATTTGATGCGCGAATAGAAAACCCTTTGAAAGCCTGGAAATTTAGCCCTGTAGATATGAAAGGACAGCAATTATGGAGTAAATACACGCTCTATAAAGAACAAATGTTCTCTAAAACACATACTACCTTTAGCCCTTGGATCATCGTTAAAACCAATAGTAAAAAGACAGCTCGTCTGGAAAGTATGCGTTACGTGCTATCCAAATTTGAATACACTGGTAAGACCAGAGCCAAAACCAGGCTATTTCCCGATCCAAATGTGATATTGAGGTATCATCGATATGTTGAACAAATTGATATTTAATCCCCTATGAAAGAAGCAAAACAAACAGAAGCCCTATATCTTTCAGAAAAGGATATAGAACTCCTCAATTCTCCAATTGGATTGCGATATCTTCTTGCAGACAAAAAGACGGATGTAGAAAAGGCACTAAGAATGACCAAGTACGAGATTGAGCTTAAAGCATTACAAGCCGAGTTGGTTAAGTTACAAAGCTGGGTAATTGCTAATAACAAAAAGATCGTAATTCTATTCGAAGGTCGGGATGCTGCAGGTAAAGGTGGAGCCATCAGGAGAGTTACTGCTCATATTAATCCCAGACACTTCAAAATCGTTGCACTACCAAAGCCAACCGAAGAAGAGGGAGGACAATGGTATTTTCAACGCTATGTTAACCAACTTCCCAAACCCGGGGAGATTGTCTTTTTTGATCGTAGTTGGTATAATAGAGCTGTGGTAGAACCTGTAAATGGTTTTTGCACACAACAACAGTACGAGACTTTTATGGGGCAAGTCAATGAGTTTGAAAGAATGATCATGGAATCTGACACCTACCTCATCAAATTCTATTTTTCGATCACTAAGGAGGAACAAGATTATCGTTTTAAAGATATCAAGTCCAATCCGTTAAAAAAATGGAAAATGACAAAGGTCGATGAACGAGCACAGGAACTTTGGGATGAGTATACCGAATACAAAGTCAAAATGTTTGAACATACTAATACCAAAGATTCTCCCTGGATCATTATAGAAGCAGATCGAAAAACCAAAGCCCGTCTTGAGGCGATACGATACATCTTAGATAAAATCCCTTATAAATCGGAGTAAAACCGTCTATATTTTAAATAGAAACAACTCTTATATATACCACATCGGTAACACATTAACTAAAGCACATTGATTTATGAAACTTTATCTAATTCTTGCAGCACTTCTAATTTCCTCATTTAGTTTTGCACAACAAGATGAATCAACAAGAAAACCAGCTAAAACCATAGACGGGAAACTAGTACACACTGTACTATTTTGGTTAAACAATCCAGATAATAAAGAGGAAAGGAAAACTTTTGAAAAAGGAGTAAAAGAACTTTTAAATGGTTGTGAATTTATTACCTCCAGTCACTTTGGAACACCTGCCAACACAGAAAAACGCCCTGTAGTTGACGCTTCCTTTACTTATTGTGTGGTAATCACTTTTGAATCCAAAGAAGCTCATGACAACTATCAGGTGGCTCCTATTCACAAAAAATTTATTGCAGAAAACAAAGATTTATGGAGTAAAGTATTGGTATACGATTCTTCTTCTTTAAAATAGACAGTATATAATTATCATAAAAAGAGCTGTAAAGCATATGCTTTACAGCTCTTTTTAGTTTATGTTATTATAAATTATCCTTTCAACCAGGCTTTACGAAGCGCCAATTGTTCTTCTGTAGGATTATCTGACGGAGACAATGTTTCTCCTTGTGTATAAGATTTAGCCACTTTGGTTTTGATTACAACCTCTTCTCCTGCTCTATCCAATTTTACCTCCAAATCATCTCCTTCTTTCCATTGAAAAGTACCTCCAAGCACGTTATTCGCATTCTGCACGGTCAGCTTAGTACCATTGATCTCCACAATATTATCATTGGCTTTTACTCCATTTTCTGCCCAAAAACTATTATCTGCTACCAAATCGGTAAAGAAGATCGTTCCAGTAGCCTGATCACCAGCTACGATGAGTGCTCCCGAATTTTGAATATAATTCGTTTCTACTTTTTCTTTACTAATCGAAAGTCCAACTTTGTTAAAAAACTCTCTGTAATTGATCGGAGTCTTCCCTACTACATGAGTATTCAAAAATTCACCTATAGAAGGGTACGTCATTTCTGTAATTTCGGCAATGATGTTATCATCTTCAAAAGGTTTATTTTTCCCATATTTCAAGGATAATTCTTTCATCAAGGACAAAATACCTCTGTTCCCGTTACTCTCTTCTCTCATCAGAATATCAATACACATACCAATAAGCGCTCCTTTTTCGTATACGTTTACATAATTGGAAGCATAAGGTTGATCCAAGATATTCTCACTCATTTCTGTAAAACTCATCGTATCATCAAAACCATTGGCACTTTGGATTTTACCCATCACCTTTTCATAAAACTCATCTTCACCAACGATATCCTGATTCACTTGAAATAAGGTAGCGAAATATTCGGTTACTCCTTCATACATCCATAAATGCTTAGAAAACGTAGGATCATTGTAATCGAAATAGTGTACATCTTCAGAATGCACAGAAAGCGGAGTTACAATATGAAAAAACTCATGAGAAACTACATCAATCATAGCACTTGCTAATGCCTCATCAGGCATCTGTTCGGGCAATACCACTACAGTTGAAGTGTGATGCTCCAGAGCTCCAAATCCTGTTGGTGATTCCTGAGTACCTTCGGCTAAATATAAATAGATATCGTACCTAGGTGTACTATTGATATCACCGAGATATGCCTTTTGTCCCTTCATCATCTTAAAGACAGTTTCTTTAATTTTTGAAGCTTTATGAACACCATTTGGAGAATATACACTCAATACAATTTTGATATCCCCCACCATAAATTCTTCTACATCCAGTTTCCCATACATCATAGGATTATCTGTGATCTCAAAATAACGTGAGGCAAAATACTTATCAGTTACTACACTCCCATCTTCACTAGCTTCTTCTCCTACTTTTTGTAGCGCAGAAGTTCGTTTCATCTCTTTTGGGGCGATAACCTCTAGTGTATACTGATTATTCTTGAGCACATCAAAATAACCGATAAAACCGTGAAGGTTCAACACGTAATTCTCTGGTTCGATATTGGTTCCTGATGGAGAAAACGGTGTAGCCTCTCCAGAGTTTTCAATATCATAAGTATCATTGACTAGATATTGAATTTGGTCTAATTGTTTTGCATTAGGAATTACCCAGGTATTGGCATCTAATTTGTTGGTAATAATCTCATTTCCTTCATAATCCAACGCTTTGAAATTATCCACAAATTTCCCAAAATCACTTACCGCATAGGTTCCTTGTACTACTTTGGGCAAGTAATAGGTTACAGTATCTTGCGTAAACCTCCCCGGATTAATAACTACGGGTACTTTGTCTTCTGCAGACTTTGTTAAATCTACAGACGAGGCAATAGGCACACCTGTAGCGATATCGTTAGACGTTTTGGGAGTTCTGCACCCCACTAGCATCACACCAATGAAGATTTTGGCAAAAATATTTTTCATCTGATCAAATTAATTATTTACTATTGCTAGACTAAGAAAAGTAATCTATGTTACAATTTTGAAGGCGTAAAATATGCATTTTGTATAGACTTTAGCTTATTTTTAGCACTTTTTACCATAAACCTATCAATTTGGATATTAAAATTAATCATCATCGTCTCAGATTCTCAGACAACCCTAACCAATTTAATACAGATCAACCCACTATTATCTTTCTTCATGATTCTCTGGGGTGCATTGAATTATGGAGAGATTTCCCTAACAAAGTAGCAGACCAAACAGGGTGTAATGTACTATCCTATGATCGTCAAGGCTATGGGCAATCTGATCCTTTTTCTATTCAAAAAAGAGGCAAAAACTACCTCCAAAATGAAGCAGAGGTATTGGTACAAATCATCGATCAACTACAACTTACCAAGGTTATTCTTTTTGGACATAGTGATGGTGGAAGTATTTCGCTATTGGCAGCAGCACTATCTCCAAATATCATTTCTGGTGTTATTACAGAAGGTGCTCATGTTTTTGTCGAAAAAGAAACGATAGCCGGTATCGAAGAAGCGGTAATCGCTTACCAAGAGACCAACCTTCGAGATAAACTTATAAAATATCATGGAGACAAAACAGATGATGTGTTTAAAATGTGGACAGAGACTTGGTTATCCAAAGACTATCAATCCTGGAATATCGAGGAATTCCTACCCAAAATCAAATGCCCATCTCTAATCATACAGGGAGAAAAGGACGAATACGGGTCCTTGGATCAGGTATACTCAATTGTGAATAATACGACTGGACCTTCGGAAGCATTGATTATTCCTGACATTGGTCATACTCCGCATAAGGAGAATTCGGAGGTGGTTTTACAAGAAGCCACTAGATTTATTAAAAACCTATCTTTTTAATGTTAAATGGATTATTATACTTGTTAATATTCGCAATTATTTGAATCTTGTAACAGCTGTAAAGCTGTATCAAAAATTTTCACACAATATTCTTAACCATGAAATACATAAAGCTCTTCCTAGCATTATTAGTAGTATCATCTACTATTTATGCCCAAGAAAATTTAGGCTATCAAAAGCCTTCAGATGAGATCTTGGATTTAGTTGATGTCCAACTAGCTCCTTTTGTTAGAACAGATAAAAATGCCGACAATTTAATTTTCTTCTATCGTAATCCGTATAAATCTATTGCAGAACTTTCGGAAAAAGAAATGAGACTAGCAGGTTTAAGGATTAACCCTAAAACCAATATTTCTAGCCGGACCAATTACTTCAATAATATTAAAATTAAGACTCCAAAAGATAAAGAAGCTAAACAGGTTCTTGGTTTGTCTTCAAATATGAGAATTACGAATGCTAAATGGTCGCCAGATCAAAAGAAAATAGCTTTCACCAATACTGTAGAAACTGGCGTTGAATTATGGGTTCTTGATGTCGCAAAAAATGAGGCAAAGAAAATTACAGATGCAAAGGTAAACTCAAATGTAGGAGCTCGCGCTCCTTTTAAATGGTTTATGGATAGTTCTTCTTTATTAGTAAAATTTATTCCCAATAATAGAAAGTCTCTTGTAGACAAACAAGAAGTTGTTCCTTCTGGGCCTACCATTACCATTAGTGAAGGAAAAAAAGCACAAAATAGAACGTATCAGGATTTATTAAAGAATCCTAACGATGAATACAATTTTGAACAACTTTCCCTTTCAGAAATTAAAAAAGTTACGCTAGAAGGAACCATTGAAAATTGGGCTTCTTCTGCCATGTACAGTTCTTTTTCTTTTTCACCAAATGGAGCATATGTTATTGTAACTGAAATTAAAAAGCCTTTTTCTTATTTGGTTCCTTATCGTCGTTTCCCTCAAGAAACCAAAATTTATGATAATACTGGAAAATTTATAAAAACGATTAACCAAGTTCCTCTTACTGAAGTTCTACCAAAAGGCTTTATGTCCACAAGAACCGGTAAAAGAAATATTTCTTGGAGAGCAGACCAACCTGCAGTACTGTATTGGTTTGAAGCATTAGACAAAGGAGATCCAGAAGTTAAAGTAGATTTTAGAGATGAAGTATTCCAGTTAAAAGCTCCTTTTACTGAAGCTCCTCAATCTATTCTAAAAACCAAAAACAGAGTTTGGCAAATCAATTGGACTAATAATAGTGAGTACGCGATTGCATACGATTATTGGTGGAATACCAGAAACACCAAAACGTATGTTTTCAACCCCTCAAAACCAAAATCTGAATCAAAAATTATTTCTGATCGAAATTACCAAGACCGATACAGTGATCCTGGGGACCCAGTAAGAACCATTAATGACTATGGACTTTCTGTAATTGATATTAAAAATGATCAGATGCACCTCATTGGAGATGGTTTTACCAAAGATGGTCAATTCCCTTTTGTTGACAATTTAGAATTAAAAACAAACAAAACAACTAGGGTTTATCAATCAGAATACACTGATAAAGTTGAAAATATTTACAGTGCTATAGATCTTGAAAAAGGTAAATTTCTTGTTCGCATTGAATCTCCAAACGAATATCCTAACTACTATGTAAGAAACATAAAAAAGAACACTGTAGATCAAATTACTTCTTTCGAAAATCCATTTAAAGGATTACAAAATGTATCGAAAGAATTAATTAAGTATAAAAGAAATGATGGACTTGAGCTTTCAGGAACATTGTATCTTCCACCAGGTTACGATAAAGAGAAGAAGGAAAAGTTACCAATGATTTTATGGGCGTACCCTGTAGAATATAAAGATAAAAATAGCGCTTCTCAATCTACTTCGAACCCAAATGAGTTTACCTATCCTTTTTGGGGATCTATGATATATTGGATTACAAAAGGATATGCTGTACTTGATGATGCATCTTTTCCTATTGTAGGGGAAGATAACAAAGAACCAAATGATTCATTCAGAGATCAGTTGGTTGCGAATGGTAAAGCCGCAATAGATGCCATTGACCAACTAGGATATATAGACAGAGAAAGAGTAGCTGTAGGAGGACATTCTTACGGTGCATTTATGACAGCCAACTTACTCTCTCATTCTAATCTTTTTGCTGCGGGTATAGCGCGAAGTGGAGCATATAACAGAACACTTACTCCATTTGGTTTCCAAAGTGAAGAACGCAATTATTGGGAAGCTCCAGAAATATATTACAACATGTCCCCATTTATGCATGCCGATAAAATGAAAACACCTTTACTTTTAATTCATGGTGAAGCGGACAATAATTCAGGAACATATCCAATGCAGAGTGAGCGCTATTTTAATGCTTTAAAAGGATTAGGTGCAACAACAAGGCTAGTGATTTTACCCAAAGAAAGTCATGGGTATAGAGCAAAAGAATCTATTCTACACGTACTATGGGAACAAGATCAATGGTTAGAAAAACATGTTAAGAATAAAAAAAGTAAACAACCCGAAGGAACTCACTAAGAAACAATACTAGAACCTCAAAGATATTATTGCGAATACTACATCAAATTCTTAGCGATAATATCTTTGAGATCATCTTTATTTAGTGGTTTATTGATAATATCGTTCATCCCGGCCTCCAAACATTCAGACTTCACTTCACTTAATTCTGAAGCTGTAAGTGCTATGATAGGCGTCTGCGTATTAAATTCTCGTATCCGTTTAGTGGCTTCCATCCCATCGAGATAAGGCATATTCAAATCCATCAAAATAAGATCAAAGTCTTCTTTTTTAACCATTTGCAGGGCATTGAAACCATTCTCCACAATGGTGCAATTATACCCTATAATATCCAATAGGTTTTTGGTTACGATTTGATTGATCTTGTTATCCTCTGCCACAAGAATCTTCTTAAACGTTTGTGCAGTATCTTCACCATTAAGATCGAGTTTCTCTGCTTGTTTTTCATCGACAATCTCAGCATCTAAATCAAAATAAAACCGGGTTCCTCTCCCCTCTTTACTGTCCAAATGAATTTGGCTATCCATCATCTCAAGTAGATTTTTCACAATAGAGAGTCCAAGACCGGTACCTTCAGATTTGTTAACTTCTCTCCCTAGCTGAGAAAACTTTTCGAAAACAAACTCTTGTTTATCTTTCGGAATACCCAATCCATTGTCTTCTACTTCATACCTTATTTTAATTTGATCCTTATCTATAGATACGATTTTAATTCTCAACCAAATCGTTCCATTTTCTGTGAACTTTGTTGAATTCCCTATTAAATTAATTAATACTTCTGACAACTTTAGGGAATCAACACTTACGATTTTAGGCACTTCTTTCTGAATATCTAATACCAGTTTATTATTTTTATTTTTAGCTTGGTATTCAAAAGAATGCAATAAATTTTGAGACAATTGCGCTAAGTCAGTTGGGGTTTTGGTTAGTTTTTCTTTGTTGGATTCAATTTTACCAATCTTCAATACCTTATTGATCAAATCAAGTAGATAATCCCCAGAAAACTTTAGGGAATTAAGTAGTTTTTTATGCTTTTCCGGCATATCTTTTTCTTCTAGTAGCAAAGAGGTAATACCAACTACACCATATAACGGAGTTCTTAATTCATGACTTACCGTGGAGATAAACTGTGATTTTACTGTAGTTAATTTCTCAGCTTCAGTTTTTGCAACTTCTAGCTGTGTATTTTTCTCTCTTAACACATTATTCAGTTTTTTCTTAGAACGATACCCCATATAAAAGAAAAATGCAGTTCCCAATACAAAAATCAATCCTGCTATCGAAATAAAAGTTATTGTCTTGTTATTCTTAGCAATACTTGCTTGATAATCCTTTTCTTTATTAGCAATTTCCAATTCTCTTTTGTATTCATCAACGCTAAAACTTACTCTAGCAATCTCTATTTGCTTTAATTTCTCTTTGTCATACAGTTTATTCGTAAACTCCTGATATTTCTTAATATCCTTATAAGCTTCATTGATATTACCTCTTTTCTCATTTAGCTCAGCTCTTCCTTCATATAGATAAGACAATTCAAGAATCATATCGTGCTTTTCTGCAATATCAATAGCTTCCTCAAAAAAATCACCAGCTTCTACAAAATCCCCTTTATACATCGCATATTTACCTTTCAGGTAAAACACCTCACAATACCCTTGTAATTCTCTATGCTCTACTACTAATTGATGTGCCTCTTCTATAAAGGGCAATGCTTCTTCAAATTGTTCGATATCAATATAGGTCCACGCTAAATTTATTACTGGGGTCATGTATTCGTAAGAGTCTTCAAGATTTTTACCCAACTCTTTGGCTTTGTCATAAAAAATCAAAGAAGTTTTCAGGTCTTTATACCCATCAGAATAGACATTTCCCAAACCATTATTACTACGTAAAATCAACAATGTATCTTTTGAAATCTCTCCAAAGTGTAATGATTTTCGGTAACAGGTTTCAGCATTTTTGAAGTCAACCAAAACTTCGTAATTATAAGCCATTAAATAATAGGCCTGCCCTTTGTAGTAATTATTATTTAGCTCATGAGCATAGTTTACAGCTTTAATCGCATAATCCAATGATTCTTTGATCTTGTACTCATAACTCAAATCGCTAGACTGATCAATTAATGACTGTAGGCTATCATTATGGGTTTCGGTCATGGTGTTTTGACCGTAAGACAGATAGCTAAGAGCTACCACAGAAAATATTAGCACATAAGTTCTCAAGGCTCACTAATTATTAATGCACGAGCAATTTATACAATGAATATTTTGTTTACGTTAAAGAGTCCCCATATAAGCAAAAACCTGCTTATCAATACGTTAATTTAATAAAAAAACCGTAAACACACAGTAACGAAGTGTCGATTTCATCTCTTTTTTAAAGAATGTTTATCCTTTTTATGGTAGGAAATTTTATAGTTATAAAAGATACCAGATTACCTATAAAGTATGATAATCACACTCATAACGGCAATTAAAAAAGCCTTCTGAAGAGCATCAGAAGGCTTTTTTCTATCTAAATATAATTGTACTAAACGTTAAACAGAAAATGCATTACGTCTCCATCATTTACAACATATGCCTTTCCTTCAACTCCTAGTTTACCTGCCTCCCTGGCTTTAGATTCACTGCCATAGTGTACGAAATCATCGTATTTTATTACCTCTGCACGGATAAACCCTTTTTCAAAATCGGTGTGAATTACTCCTGCAGCTTGTGGTGCAGTGGCTCCAACAGTTACTGTCCATGCTCGTACCTCTTTCTGACCTGCAGTAAAATAGGTTTGCTGATTTAACAGTTTATAGGCTGCACGAATAAGTACAGAAGCACCAGGCTCCTCTAATCCCATATCCTGTAAAAATAGTTGACGTTCTTCATAATCTTCTAATTCTGTGATATCTGCTTCGGTACCTACAGCAAGAACGATCACCTCTGCATTCTCTGAAGCAACAGTTTCTTTTACTTTATCTACATAATGATTTCCATTTACCGCAGATCCTTCGTCCACATTACAAACATATAATACTGGTTTATCTGTGATTAACTGTAATGGTTTCACATAAGCTTCACGATCATCTTCAGAAATAGCTATTGCTCTCACTGAAGTTCCGGCCTCAAGACCTTCCTTCAATTGCAATAAAATAGATTCTTCTTTCTGCGCTTCTTTATTTCCTGTCTTTGCCGCTCGCTTTACCTTATCCAGTTTTTTATCTATACTTTCAAGGTCCTTTAACTGCAATTCTATATCAATAGTTTCCTTATCACGTATAGGATCTACAGAACCATCAACGTGTACTACATTATCATTATCAAAACATCTAAGCACATGAATGATCGCATCGGTTTCTCTGATATTTCCCAAAAATTGGTTTCCTAACCCCTCTCCTTTACTTGCTCCTTTAACCAGACCAGCAATATCAACAATCTCTACCGTGGCTGGTATCACTTTCTCAGGATTAACTAATTCTTCTAATTTCTCTAATCTGGGATCAGGAACATTGACCACTCCGATATTGGGTTCTATAGTACAAAACGGAAAGTTTGCACTTTGCGCTTTGGCATTGGATAAACAGTTAAATAAAGTTGATTTTCCAACATTTGGTAATCCTACGATACCTGCTTTCATAATTCTATTGCGTTATTTTGAACAGAGATTTCTTATGTATTATCTCGTTTTTGAGAGTGCAAAGATACTATTATTCCTAGTTAGGAAACAAATATGAAGAATTAGATTAACGAATCGCTACTTACGCTTCAGATTATGGCGATGAAAGTGCATATTTTATTGTTTTTAGCATTTTTTTTAATTTTGAATCCCAATTATAAACAAATGAATACTTTTAAAATTTTAACCTCAGTCATCCTTTTAGGATTTACAAGCGCTGGTTTTTCTCAAACTACAGAAAAACCCAAAGAAAACTCTTCGCAAGAAACAGTTACCAAAATTATTAGAATTAAGGGAGCTAACGGTGAAGAGAAAGTGATTACGAAACAAGAAGTCATTACCAAAAAAAGTAAAATCGAATTAAACCCTGGTGATGAAGACAAAACCAATCAATCTGCAACCTATTCAGATCAGGAAGTTCAAGTTCAAAAATCAGAATCTTCTTCGGATATGGATGCATACACCAAAGTTACCGATGGAAAAGGTTTTGTAATTACTCTTTTGAACAAAACGGGCAATCAAGTATGCAAAGCAAGACCGCTTAGTAATGGATATTATATCATAAATGCCGGAGGAAAAGATAATAGTGTTGGACATTTTGATAGTGACAAAAATCTTATTTTAGAATCTTATGACAATAACACAGACGAAGTCATTACCACTATCTATAAGTTGAAATAATAAAAAAAATACAATTGATCGTATTGGCCGGAAGTAATTCCGGCCTTTTTTGTGTCTACTCTTTTTTAATCAAATCGAAGTAAAATATTTTAGATATATTTAAGGTAACAATCAACATAAATAAACATCACTTCATGAAAAAATTCACACTCATTTTATTGGGGGTATTCACTACGTACCTAAGTTATGGTCAGCAAATCGTATCAGGAACGGTAACCGACCCCGCAGGACTTCCTATCCCTTATGTTAACATTCTGGAAAAAGGCTCAGAAAAAGGGACCACCACCGATGAGCAAGGTAAATATACCATTGCTGTCGACGAAGGAGCCGTATTAGTTTTCAGCTTTATTGGCTATGAAACCAAAGAGGTAGAAGTTGGAAATCAAGAAATCATAGATGTTGTTCTACAAGAAGGAGAAGCCTTAAGTACCATTATTGTAGTTGGATCCAGAAGTCCAAAAAGAACAGCAACCGATACTCCTGTAGCTATCGATATTATTGATATGCAAGAGATTATTACTAAAAGTGGTAAAATTGAAATCAATGAACTGCTTCAATATACAGCACCTTCGTTCAACGCCAACAAACAATCAGGATCTGATGGAGCTGATCATATTGATCCTGCCTCTCTTCGTGGATTAGGGCCTGATCAGACTTTGGTTTTGATTAATGGTAAAAGAAGGCATTCTTCGTCTTTAATTAACATTTTTGGTACACGAGGAAGAGGAAATTCGGGAACCGACCTTAATGCGATTCCTGCCACCGCTATCAAAAGAATCGAAGTATTACGAGACGGTGCTGCCGCACAATACGGTTCTGATGCGATTGCAGGGGTTATCAATATTGTACTTAAGAACAATGTAAATACCATCTCTGGAAGTGTGAGCTACGGAGCTTACAACACCAATGCCAAAGGAGATTTTCCCGACGGTACTCCCAATACAGATGGAAATCGATTAGATACCGATAATGATGGAAATCGTATTGCTGATGATCAGGATTTTGACGGTGGATCCGTAAAGGTAACTGCCAATTATGGAGTAGAAATCGGCGATGGGGGTTATGCCAACTTTACCACTGAATTCTTGAGCAAAAATAAGACACTTCGTCCTGGGTTTGATTTCAGGAGAGGTTTTGGTGAAGCGGCTATCGATGGGTTTAATTTCTTCGTAAACGCGGCTGTACCTATTTCCAAAAAAACAGAAGCTTACGCCTTTGGAGGAAGAAACTACAGAGATACCGATGCTTTTGCTTTTACTCGTAATGACGGTGAAAGAGTAGTAACCGCAATATTCCCTAATGGTTTCACACCAAGAATTACTTCAAATATTATTGACAACTCAGTATCGGTTGGAGTGCGTACAGAGACCGAAAACGGTTGGAAAATTGACGTAAATAACACATGGGGTAAAAACAATTTTCATTATTTCATACAAGGTACGTTAAATGCTTCTTTGCAAGAGTCCTCTCCTACTGACTTTGATGCCGGTGGACATAGTTTAAGTCAGAATACCACAAGTCTTGATCTCTCCAAATACTATCCAAACATCATGAAAGGATTAAACATCGCCTTTGGATCTGAGTACAGAACTGAAAACTTTATCATTTTTGCTGGTGAAGAAGGTTCATATGCGACTTATGATGTAAATGGATTGCCCATTATTGATCCTGCTAATCAAACACAACCTACAGACCCTATTTCTGGAGAACTTCGCCCGGGAGGGTCACAAGGTTTCCCGGGATATAGTCCTGCGAATGAAGTAGACAGATCCAGATCCAACTTCTCTTTGTACACAGATGCAGAATTAGATATAACCGATAACTTTTTATTAGGCGCCGCAGCACGATTCGAGAACTATAGTGATTTCGGAAGTACCATAAATGGAAAATTAGCCTTTAGGGTGAAAGCATCAGAAAATATCAATGTTCGTGGATCTGTGAGTACTGGTTTTAGAGCACCTTCTTTAGCTCAGATATATTACAACCTACGATTCACCGATTTTCAAGGAGGTGTGGCTACAGAGACGCTTTTATCACCAAATAACAGCCCAGTGACTGCTTCTTTCGGTATCGAATCCCTTGAAGAAGAAACAGCGATAAATGCTGCAGTGGGAGCTACAGCTAGTTTTGGTGGGTTTACCGCTACTGTAGATGGATACTACATCAATGTAAAAGACAGAATTGTACTAACTGGTACCTTTGCTGCTCCTCAAATTCCAAATGTAAATGAAGCACAATTTTTTGCAAATGGAGTGGATACCGAAACTGTAGGGCTTGATATCATCTTATCCTGGAAAGGTAATTTTGATTTTGGTAATATCTCTGCCACCCTTGCAGGAAACATCAATAATATGACCATCGAAGAAGTTAAAAATGGAAATTTGGACGAAAGTATATTCTTTGGGGAACGAGAAAAGGCTTTTCTTTTGGCTTCTGCGCCGGATAGTAAGTTCGCTTTTAATGCAAACTACAGCAAGGATAAATTCAATGCTGGGTTAGGATTGACTCATTTTAGCGAAATTGTATTGATTGATTTTGCAGATACCGAAGATGTATATGGCGCAAAAATAACTGCAGATCTTAATGCAGGGTATCAATTAAGTGATAACCTAAAACTCACCTTAGGAGGAAACAACATTTTTAATGAATATCCAGACCAACAAAATGATGGAGAAACTGAAGCAGGTGGATACTGGGATGCAGTACAAATGGGATTCAGTGGTGCATATTATTATGCAAGACTAGATTTCAACTTCTAGATTACAAAACACGTTATCAAAGCCGCCATATCACTGTATATGGCGGTTCTTGTTTTTATACGTTAAATTAATTCATAAATCCTTATAATAATTTTTTATTACTATCCGTATACCCTTAATTTTGCACTCAAACTAGTATTCCTTTTCTATGGAAGATATTACCCGATACTTTTATCAGCTTTTTGTTTCCAAAGGCTTTTCAGAGAACACTTCAGAGTATTTAAATTTAGTTATTGGTCTTGCTATATTGATCGTTTCTTTATTCGTGATACACTTCATCATGAAAAAAGTCTTTATCACTATTTTTAAGAAATACGCATCAAGATCAAAAAACACTTTCGACGATTATTTGGTAAAGAACAATACCTTTGACTATCTGGCGCATATTGTACCGCTGTCTATCACAGTCTGGATTGTACCTCAATTATTTGCGGCTTTCCCAACTACAGAAAAGTACCTTGAGATCTTATTCGATATCATGGTAATCGTATTAACGATTTGGATTTTGCGAAGTATTCTTAGAACATTTCGGGATTTCCTAAAATCTTTGGACTCTTTTAAAGACAAGCCTATCGATAGTTACGTACAGGTTTTTATGATTTTTGTTTGGGTTATCGGGGGTATCTTTATATTCTCTTCGGCCACCGGAAAATCCATTTGGACATTCTTAACCGCTCTTGGAGCTATGTCTGCGGTAATATTGTTGATTTTTAAGGATACTATTCTTGGATTTGTTGCCAGTATTCAGGTAGCAGTAAATGATACAGTACGTATCGGAGATTGGATTACTATGGAGAAATATGGTGCCGATGGCGATGTAATAGAAATCAATCTTTCTTCGGTTAAAGTTCAGAATTTTGATAAAACCATTACTACCATTCCTACCTACCACCTTACTTCAGAATCGTTTCGAAACTGGAGAGGGATGATGGATTCTGGTGGGAGAAGAATCAAAAGGTCACTTTTGATCAAAACATCAAGTATTAGTTTCCTTTCTGAAGAAGACGTGCGTAAACTTCAAGAAATTGAAGTAATCAAAGAGTATCTTCAGAATATAAAAGTTGAAATCGACACCTTCAATAAAGAACACAGTATCGATAAAAGCATTATGATCAATGGAAGAAATCTTTCCAATATGGGAGTGTTTAGGACCTATGTAGAGTTATATCTGGAAAACCATCCGTATATCAATAAAGATATGACGATCATGAGTAGACAACTAGCTCCTACCGCTCAAGGAACTCCTCTTGAGATTTATGCTTTTAGCAATGATAAAGTTTGGAAAAACTATGAAAATATAATGGCAGATATCTTTGACCACTTACTATCTGCTATCCCTTATTTTAAACTTGAAGTTTTCGAGTTGGATTATAATATCAATACATAATTTATGATAAAAGGTTTTAGACTCATCAGTTATCTAGAAGGTATCTCATACCTGCTTATTTTATTTGTAACCATGCCTCTAAAGTATATGTTCGAATCACCAGAACCCAATAAAGTGATCGGTATGGCGCATGGGTTGCTATTCCTGTTGTATATCGTATTTGCCATTGTTGTAAAGTTCGAAAAACAATGGAATAACAAAACCCTAGCTATTGTATTACTTTGTTCTATCATTCCTTTCGGAACGTTTTGGATGGATAAGAAATACCTGGCTAAAACACAATAGTACCATTAAAATCACCATCATAGATACTATGAAGGTTAATCACACTATGTAGTCTGCCATTGACTTCTGGTTGTAGCGATATGCTTCCATTATGCAATGGGATCTCTTCCTGATTCATAGAAACAGCAACGATGCTGTTATTAGTTGTCCAACAATCACCACAATTGGCATCATAATAATGGTAGTTATAATCATTGGGATTAACCGTATGAATAACGAGTTCTAATACATCTCCAGAGTCTAAATAATATAGTATACGTTCTTCTTGGTTAGATACTGGTTGTAATCTTGCCCCTGTTACCTCATAAATATGTCTTCCGTAAGGCCCATTTTGATGATGAATCGAACCATAGTTATGGACTATTGGGCGTCTGTTTTGAGGTTGTGGACATGTTGTACCTCCTACTACCACTGCTATTTCTGGTAGAGGAAGATCAATATTTACTCCTATAGATATCCCACCTCCTATGCGTAGTTGTGCATTAGAAACATTCGTAAACGGTAAACTAAGTAAAGCCAATAAAAAAAGATAATTCTTCATGCTGATTGTGTTTGAAACTTGCTAGGATTACTGCATCAAACAATATGCCGTAAACCGGTAGCAACGTAAAAAACACAATTACTCCGGATATTCGATCCGCAAATGATAGATATTCGTAAGCTTGCGTTTAAATACTTTTTTTACTTGCTGAATTTCCTTGAAGGTAATATTAGCATTTAGAAATTGCTCATCTTCCATCTGCTTATTGACTATCTTTTCTACGAAAGAATCAATCAAACTACTGGTAGGGTTTTTAAGGCTCTTTGATGCGGCTTCTACACTATCACTCATCATCAAAATTGCAGTTTCTTTTGAAAATGGTTTGGGCCCAGGATATTGAAAATCTTCAATATTCACATTTTCATTACTTTCTTTTTCTTTGGTATAGAAATAATATACTGTACTTGTACCGTGGTGGGTCCTGATAAAATCAATTACCCGATCAGGAAGCTTGTACTTTTTAGCGATTTCAATCCCCCTAATCACATGGTTGATAATAATTCTTGCACTTTCTTTAGGAGATAGCACATCATGTGGATTCCCAGATGCCGATTGATTTTCGGTAAAATAGGTAGGATTTGCCATCTTACCTATATCATGATAGAGTGCTCCTACCCTAACCAACATGGCATTTGCACCAATTTCATTAGCTGCTGCTTCGGCAATGTTTGCTACATTTAAAGAATGGTGAAATGTACCAGGGGCTTTGTCTGACAATTCCTTCAACAATACAGAATTGGTATCACTAAGTTCTAACAAGGACACATCAGAAATAAGACCGAAAATCTTTTCGTAAGCATAGATCAACGGATGCACAATAAGCGTAGCAAATCCACTAATCACAAACAGAACAACAGTAGTCCAATCGATATTACTTACACTCCCCTCATGTATAATGTGAAAAGATATATAGGCAATGATATAGATGATAGTGATTTGACCCACTGAGATAAAAAGATTAGCTCTTTTAAAAGATTCTGAAATCGTCAAAATGGTAACAATACCAGCAATAATTTGTAAAAATGTGTACTCATAGCTGTTGGGTACTACAAAACCTAAGATTAACACCGTAATTACATGAGTGAACAAACCTAAACGCGAATCGAAGAAAGCTTTGAGCACCAAAGGCAATATACATAAGGGCACTACATAGATATATTCAGAGCGATATTTTACCACCAAAGTAGATACCAAAACAATGAACAAAATATTAAAGAAAATAAAGGTGACCTGAGTGTTATTTTCATAAATATCGTTCCTATATTTTCTGATAAATAATAAAAGCATCATTAACGCCAATGATACCAAAAGACTATACCCCAAAACAATCCAATAAAAGTTTTTGGCACTCCATACCTGAGATTCGTACTCTGCTTTTAATGAATTTAAGATCTGCAACTTACCTCCTTCTACCACCTCTCCTCTGGCAATGATCCTACTTCCTCTAGACACTCCTCCTCTTGTCGTGAGTACTTTGGCCAACTCATTCTCCAGTGTGCTTTGCGTTAATCTTTCATTGAGTTTTACATTGGGTTTCACCAAATCATAGAACAAGGCGACAAAATCACTTTTAAACTTTGCATATTCGCTCTTATCAATTCTGGAGTTAATGAGGTTAGTCACCTCATTAGAGGTTAGAATTTGCCCATAAGTGATGGCTTCGGCTTCGTTTCCTTTGTTTAAAAAAATCTGTCGCTGCTCATCATAAGGGCTCGTACTTTGTAAAACTCCGTATCGATAAATATCGTTAAGCAGGATTCGACCAAACAACTTTGCCTGATCCCTGGCACTAGTTTGATTGAAGACTTTTAAATAGTTATTAAACGATTCGTCATACGATTCTTTTGCTGTATTAGAAACAATGGTGTCGTATTCAAAATATGGGATAATATTGTCTGTAATCTCTTTCTTTTCATCTTCAATTTCCTGTTCTGTTTTGGCAATAGCAAAATCAAACGGAGCATATAAGTTTTCGTATTGCCAAGGTTTTCCTTTGGTAAACTCGTACTTAAATATCCCTCCTTTAGGAAATAAATAGACAATAAGTGCAGTAGTGGTTATAAAAAGAAAAATCCTGTAAATAAAAGATTGTCTTTTATAAAATTTATTCAAAAAGCGTCTCACAAATTACGTTCTATTGATTACTCAAAAGTAGTAAATCAAACTTAGATGTACGAAGTATCCCTCTAGAATTAAGAATTATACTTGGATTACAGCTAACTCTTAACTTTTTACTTAGTTTTTATCCTACAAAAATCCTTAAATTCGCAGCAAACAATACACACAATTTAAATTACATATAATGAGTAAAGAAGTAGTAATTGTATCTGCAGCAAGAACACCAATTGGAAGTTTCTTAGGAAGTTTATCTACCGTGCCGGCAACCCAATTGGGTGCTATTGCCATAAAAGGAGCATTGGATAAAATCAACCTGGACCCTTCTCTTGTACAAGAAGTTTTTATGGGAAATGTAGTACAAGCAGGAAACGGGCAAGCTCCAGCAAGACAAGCCGCACTTGGTGCTGGTATAGGTGATCATGTTCCTTGTACTACGGTAAATAAAGTTTGTGCAAGTGGTATGAAAGCTGTAATGCATGCTGCTCAAGCTATTGCTTTGGGAGATGCAGATATCATCGTTGCCGGAGGTATGGAAAACATGAGTTTAATTCCACATTACGTTCGACTAAGAGCAGGACATAAATTTGGCCCTCAAACACTGGAAGATGGAATGCAGCGAGATGGTTTGGTAGATGTTTATGATGGAAATGCCATGGGAGTTTGTGCTGATTTATGTGCCAATGAATACGAATTTAGTCGTGAAGATCAAGATGCTTTTGCTATCCAATCCTACGAAAGATCTGCAAAAGCATGGGCAGATGGTAAATTTAATAATGAAGTAGTACCTGTACCTGTTCCACAACGTCGTGGAGAACCTGTTATGGTTACTGAAGATGAAGAGTACAAAAACGTAAAAATGGAGAAAATTCCAGCTTTACGACCTGCATTTAGCAAAGACGGAACGGTAACCGCTGCTAATGCTTCTACTATTAATGATGGTGCCGGAGCTGTAATAGTAATGAGTGCTGATAAAGCCAAAGAATTAGGATTACAACCTCTGGTAAAAATTAAAAGTTATGCAGATGCAGCTCACGAACCAAAATGGTTTACTACTGCTCCTGCAAAAGCGTTACCGAAAGCTATCGAGAAAGCAGGTATTAGTTTAGATGATGTTGATTTCTTCGAATTCAATGAAGCCTTCTCTGTAGTAGGTTTAGCAAATCTTAAAATTCTTGGACTTAGCGATGAGAATACCAATGTAAATGGAGGAGCTGTTTCTTTAGGACATCCACTAGGGTGCTCTGGAGTTCGTATTTTGATCACCTTGATGAATGTACTGGATCAAAACAACGCTAAAATTGGAGCCGCAGCAATCTGTAATGGTGGTGGTGGTGCCTCTGCTATGGTAATAGAGCGTTTATAATTTTATTGATCAAGAGCGTAGCTCTATAACATTGCTAATCCCTAATTACCGATAATGCAATACGGCATTTGTAACCTAAGTATTGTTCCTTTACGTGCAGAACCCAGTGATCCAAGTGAAATGGTTACTCAGGTCTTGTATGGAGAACATTTCAAAGTACTCGAAAAACGCAAAAAGTGGAGTAAAATTCGCCTGGCCTTTGACAAATATGAGGGCTGGATGGATAATAAACAATATCTTGAAATCACCGAAGAGCAGTATAAAAACTTTGATGACCAGGATATTTGTTTATCAGGCGATTTGGTAGAATTTGTGAATTGTGATCAAAATCAACTGATGCCCATTCCACTAGGCGCTTCTCTAGGAGCTTTAGATTTTTTTCAACATACGTTTGAAGGGTATACCATTACACAAAAAAGTGAAAAAGAACACTTGATAGAAACTGCATTGATGTTTCTAAATACTCCATATTTATGGGGAGGTAAGACTAGTTTTGGGATAGACTGTAGTGGTTTTACCCAAATGGTGTACAAATTAAATGGATATCAACTACTTCGGGACGCCTCGCAACAAGCAACTCAGGGAGAAGCATTAAGTTTTATAGAAGAAAGTGAACCCGGCGATCTGGCTTTTTTTGACAACGAAGAAGGTAACATCATACATGTCGGTATCATGATGAAAGATAACTATATCATCCACGCGCATGGTAAAGTGCGTGTGGATCGTATAGATCATACGGGGATTTATAATGCCGAAAGAAGAACGCATACCCATAACCTACGCGTAATCAAAAGAATTATTTAAGCCTTATGGCGCCTCAAGATGTAGAAATAGTAAAAGTTGCCCTAGAAGACAAAGAAAAACTATTAGAAATAGGTTATAACACCTTCTACGAGGCTTTTGGTCCTCCTGTAAATACAGAAGAAAATATCCAAAGCTATCTTGAGCAAAAGTTTACCCTGGATCAAATCAAAAAAGAACTTCTGCACCCTCACTCCCAGTTTTATTTTGCGTGTATACAAAATACTGTGGTAGGATATATCAAGTTAAATACCCAGGCCGCTCAAACTGAAGCTGTAGATTCCAATGCTTTAGAAATCGAACGTATCTATGTTGTAAAAGAACAACAAGGAAAAAGTATTGGTCAGGTATTACTGCATAAAGCCCTATCAATCGCCAAAGAATTACAATCAAATTGTGTTTGGCTTGGGGTATGGGACCAAAATATAAGAGCTATTCGTTTTTATGAACGGTGGGGATTTAAAGCTTTTACTACACATAAGTTTGTGCTAGGTACTGAGATTCAAACCGACGTAATGATGAAACTGGAGTTATAAACTTTATGATTTTCATAACAGTTCATAGTTTTTTTTTATTTAATTTTGAAACGAACATTTCAATTAAAATGCCAAAAGTAGAAACCTTCGATAGAAAACAAGTATTGCAAAATGCAACTGAAGTATTCCATAAAAATGGATACAACGGAACTTCTATGCAGGATTTGGTAGATGCCACTTCGCTAAATAGATCTAGTATCTATAATTCTTTTGGTAGTAAATTGGGGATGTTTATGGAAGTGCTTACTCATTATAGATCTTGTGGTAAGGACAATATGAAAAAAGAGTTGATTCATACCCATAACGCTTCCGACTCTATTAAAGCAATTTTCAACATGTATGTTGAGGACATCCTAAATGATACCAACAAAAAAGGTTGTCTTTTGGTGAACTGTAAATCAGAAATGACCAATCAGGAACCAATGATCAAATCCTTTATGGAACAAAGTCAGGATCAAACCACAGCCATGCTAGAAGATATCGTCTACAAAGGTCAAATGGAAAAAATCTTTAATCAAGATCAAACTGCAGCCCAGTACGCTTTATATCTATATTCAGCCATCCAAGGGTTACGCATGACAGGCATATTAAACAATAATAAAGAAGAACTAGACAATTTAGTAAATACCATACTAAAGGCACTATATTAATTTTTTTTACTTTAATATGAAACGATCGTTTCAAATAAAACAAAAATAAAATGAAAACCTTATTAAGAATAGACAGTAGTCCAAGAAAATCCACCTCTATCAGTAGACAATTGGCAGATGTGCTACAAAGCAAATTAGAAAATGAAGCTGATTATACTTCCTTACGTAGAGACACTTATTATGACCAGCTTATCCATTTGGGTAACGAAGACAGTGTAACCGCATATTTCACTCCCGAAAACGACCAAACTCCCTCGCAAAAAGAAGCCATCAAAGCTTCTAATACCCTGGCAACAGAGTTTGCAGAGGCTGATACTTATCTATTTGCGGTTCCTATGTACAATTTTAGCGTTTCTGCAGGATTAAAAACATATATCGATCTTATTTCGCGAGCGGGAATCAGCTTTCAATACACCGAAAACGGACCGCAAGGATTACTAAAAAACAAAAAAGCCTATGTGATCATCACCACTGGCGGTACCAAGCTAGGTACCGAAGTTGATCACGTAACAGGATACATGACCACTTTTCTCAATTTCTTGGGGATTACTGATATCGAATTTATTAATTCCGATTTAATCATGACCAATGCCGAAGAAATTCTGGAAGGAGCTAAAACTAAAATTCAAAACTTATCACTATAACATTAAAATAAAAAATGAAAAAATTAGAAAACAAAGTAGCCGTTATTACAGGAGCGAATAGCGGTATTGGATTAGCCACAGCAAAATTATACTTAGAAGAAGGTGCCAAGGTGGTAATTTCAGGAAGACGTCCGGAAGCACTAGAAGAAGTAGCTAATGAACTTGAAGGAGATTTTATAACCGTTACTGCAGATGTTTCAAAACCAGAGGACAATACAAAACTCATCCAGGAAGCAGTAGCGGCTTACGGAAAAATTGATGTACTTTTCCTGAATGCAGGAATCGCACCTCCTACTCCTACTCATGAAGTAACCGAAGCACATTACGATTCACTATTCAACACTAATGTAAAAGGGCCTATTTTGGCAACAAAAGAAGCATTACCTCATATTAATGACGGTGGTACTATTTTATTCACTAATTCTATTGTTACACAAAAAGGGTTTGATGGTTTTAGTGTATATTCTGCTACCAAAGGAGCTTTAAGAGCTTACCAAAGAGTACTAACTTCTGAAGTAAAATCTCGCAAAATACGAGTAAATTCTATTGCTCCAGGACCAATTGCTACTCCTATCTACGACAAAATGGGATTACCACAAGAAACTATTGAAGAAATGGGATCAGGATTTGGGGAACAAGTGCCACTAGGAAGATTCGGAACGTCTGAAGAGATTGCAAAAACTGCATTGTTTTTGGCTTCTGAAGATGCATCCTACATCAATGGTATTGAAATAGAAGTTGACGGTGGTTTAAGTCAAATCTAAATCAAAACAATAACCACTAAAAAGGCCGCACTGTTCATAAACAATGCGGCCTTTTTATATCCAATTCGATTACAGCCTATAATTCTTTGATCTGACGAATCATTTGATTGGTAAATCCCCATTCGTTGTCATACCAAATCATCAGTTTGACCAAATCTCCATCAACTACTCTGGTCATAGAAGCATCAACAATTGCGGCATACGGACTTTGTTGAATATCAGAAGATACAATAGGCTCATAAGTAACATCCAATACTTCTGCATATCGATCTGTTTCTGATTCTTTTTGTAATATCTCATTGATTTCTTCGGGTGTTGTCGCTCTTTCTGCTATAAAAGTTACATCACTTATAGAACCTACAGGAACAGGTGTTCTTACTGCCACCCCATCAAACTTACCTTGATATTGTGGTAAAGCTTTGGTTGTAGCAATCGCAGCTCCAGTTGTCGTTGGTGTTAGATTAACGGCACCGGCTCTTCCCATTCTTGGATTCTTTTTGGACGGAGCATCCACCAAAGTTTGTGAAGCGGTATACGCATGAATAGTATTCAAAATTGCTTTCTTAATTCCTATAGTTCTTCCTAGTATTTCTACCACTGGACTTATGTTGTTTGTTGTACAACTTGCACAAGAAAATATACTGGTTTTTCCATCTTCGGTATTTACTCCATGCACTACAGTTGGAGTATCTACACTTTTTGTAGGACCAGATATCACCACATTTGTGGCACCTGCTTTAATATGTTTTTCGGCATCTTCTCTATTCGTAAAAAAACCAGTACTCTCAATAACAATATCGATGTTGTTTTCTTTCCAGGGTAGTTGCTCTGGGTCACGTTGATTGAGATATATTACTTTTTGATCACCAATGATTAGGTGATTCCCATCCACACTCACCTCTTTATTATATACGCCATATACACTGTCGTATTTCAAAAGGTATTTTGCATTTTCAATGGTCATCAAATCATTAACGGCCACGACTTGCATATCTGGCTCGTCCATAATTACTTTCAATGCGGCTCTTCCTATCCGTCCGAACCCATTTATGGCTATTCTTTTCATATTTTTTTAAGTTAATGTTGGTAAAAAAGTTAAAGAGAAAACATCTGTTTTTCTCCTCTATTTTTGTCGAAAAAAGATTATTAAAATTACTATTAAAAGCTTCAATCTTCTAATAAAGATACTCCATTCAAATCGGTGGTAAGCACATCACTCATATAATCAAAAAAAGGTCTTAACAACTCATAATGATAGATGACTTTATCCAGAAAGTCATCCGCAAAAACCTCTTGATCTGTAAAGCTATGAGAAACAAAAAAAGATTTGTTTTTGATGAGATCTATAGCAGGGTGTTCTTTACTAAAACCCTTTGGGGCAGTCTTTACCTGAAACTCAGTATTAAACCCACCAAAAGCCTTATCAAAATCAGGAGCTGATAATATTTCTCTAATTTCCTGATCATCCATTTCAAACTCTTTGCGAATCCGCAATAAATCTGCTGGTTGAGGACCAAAAAAACCACCAGCTACCAAAGAGTTCCCTGGTTCTAATCGTAGGTAATATCCACCTCTTCTATGGGCCCCTGCTCTACTGAAACTTGCACTTCGATGCACATTATACGGGGTTTTATCTTTACTAAATCTAATATCTCTATTGATACGAAATACCTTTGTTTTCTCTATCTCATCATTTTCATTCAATCGTTCTACTATGGAAGCATAAAAAGCTTTTAATACCTTTTCTCCCGCTTGATATTCCTTTTTATTTTCGGTCATCCAATCCCGATGGTTATTCTTTTTTAGTTTTTTTAAAAATTCAAATGCTGATTTTGGTATGGTACTCATAAGTTTTTCTTTACCACTAAATTTATCTAAAATCTACCTCCCAGTTTTAAGTTTAACTAAAAATTATGCATTTATGCCATTTTTAGGTTAGAGTTGTTATATTTCCTTTAAAAATGTAATGATTTGTAACTTATTGTGACTTATGTATTCTTTATTCTATATATTTACTAGAGTTTTAAACGTAAGATGATGTCCAAAGAGCGAGATGCTATTATAGCAAGAATAGAAGAGCAAAAGAAAAATCCGAATTTACGCCTGCGTTTAAAAGAACGTACAGAGTATTTTACGAACTTGCTTTTTTATACCCTATTTGATTCAGATACCGAAGTAGCCAAAAATGTTGACCTTCTTGAAGAAACTTTTGAAGAGTTGATTGATTTGGCGTGTTGGGAAACTGAAAAGCCTTGCAGCAAACTTTGGCAATCTTATCTGGAAAAACTACCCGGTATTTTACAAAAATTGAATAGAGATGCCGAGGCTTTTATGAAAAGTGATCCGGCCGCAAATTCTATCGAGGAAGTATATCTGGCCTATCCCGGTTTTTATGCTATAGCGATTTATAGACTCAGTCATGAACTACTGAAATTTGGATTACCTATGGTACCGCGATTAATGACTGAGTACTCTCATCGACTCACAGGTACAGATATCAATCCAGGAGCAGAAATAGGAGAATCCTTCTTTATTGATCACGCTACGGGAATAGTGATTGGAGAAACCGCCATCATCAAAGATAATGTGAAGATTTATCAAGGAGTTACACTAGGTGGTCTTTATGTAGATCGTAAACTACGTAACGTAAAGCGACATCCTACCGTAGAAGATAACGTTACCATTTACGCTAATGCCACAATTTTGGGCGGTAGTACGGTTATTGGTGCCAATAGTACCATTGGAGGTAATGCTTGGATTACCTCTTCGGTACCCGAAAACTCGATCATTTCAAATACTTCAGAAATCAAGATTAAAAAAGTTGTTTAATGTCTCATAGCATTTTAGACCTGATTGGTAACACGCCTTTGGTAAAGGCAAAATCCCTTGTTAAAAACCCGAATATCACACTATATTTAAAACTGGAAGGTCACAATCCCGGTGGCAGCGTTAAAGATCGTGCGGCATTTAATATGATCAAATCTGCACTTGATAGAGGAGATATAGATCAAAACACAAAATTGATTGAAGCAACTAGTGGTAATACCGGTATTGCCCTAGCTATGATTGCAGGAATTTTTGATCTCAATATTGAACTGGTCATGCCGGAGAACTCTACCAAAGAGCGGGTACAAACCATGAGAGCCTATGGAGCAAAAGTAACTTTAACCTCTGCAGATATTGGTATTGAAGGATCAAGAGACTACGCCGAAGCAAAAGTAAACAACGAAGGGTATGTAATGCTGAATCAGTTTGGAAATGATGACAATTGGAAAGCACATTATAAAACCACAGGTCCTGAAATATGGAGAGATACCGAAGGTAAAATCACCCATTTTGTTTCTTCTATGGGGACCACAGGTACAATTATGGGCACTTCCACTTTCTTAAAGGAACAGTCTCAAGACATCCAAATTGTGGGGGTACAGCCTACAGATGACTCTAGAATACCAGGTATTAGAAAATGGCCAAAAGAATACTTGCCCAAAATTTTTAATCCGCAAAAAGTAGATCAGGTCATTGAAGTAAGCCAGGAAGAAGCCACGGCAATGGCCAAAAGGTTAGCCAAAGAAGAAGGGGTCTTTTCTGGAATGAGCAGCGGTGGATCTGTTACAGCTGCCTTAAAGCTTGCCGAAACTTTAGAGAGCGGTGTTCTTGTTGCTATTATTTGTGATCGTGGAGATCGATACCTAAGTTCTGATCTTTTTGAGTAGATTTAGGGTAAACTTTCTCTTATGGACTTACAGCAAAATAAAGATAATGCCATTGCCTTCTACAAAATGGCATATGAAGGCAATCCCAAAGAAGCGATAGAAAAATTTGTAGGTGCAGATTATATTCAACACAATCCTGACGTAAAAGACGGGAAATCTGGGTTTATAGCGTATTTTGAACGTATGCAACGTGAATATCCAGAAAAATCCATAGAATTTGTGCGTTGCATCGCCGAGGGAGATTTGGTCTCCTTGCATACACATCAAACATGGCCGGGAAATGATCAATACGTAACTATGGACTTTTTTCGTTTTGACGAACAAGGAAAAATTGTTGAGCATTGGGATGCCATACAACAAATTCCTGAACATTCTGCAAATAAGAATACCATGTATTGATCTGTAATCAATACCTTAACTCTGGAATTGATCAAAAACAAACACAGTTTCAAAAAATAAAACTGAACACTTCTATTATTGTAATTTAATTTATTATACTACAGTTTTTACCGAATACAGTATTGCTAATACTATGCCTGAATCACAACTGATACTAAACACCCTCAAAGAGTATTTTGGATACGATAGTTTTCGTGATCTCCAAAAGGAAATTATAGATGCTGTTTTTGAAGGAAAAGATAACCTGGTCATCATGCCTACCGGCGGAGGGAAATCAATTTGTTATCAACTACCTGCACTATTACTACCTGGTATCACTTTAGTCATTTCTCCACTGATTGCTTTAATGAAAGATCAGGTAGATGGATTACAGGCTAACGGAATTAAAGCTGCCTTTGTAAATAGTAGTCAAGACGAAGCAGAACAACAAGAAATATTTCAGGATATCGCTAATCAGGCTATTAAAATACTCTATGTTGCTCCGGAAAGCTTACACTTTTTGGAAGGGCTACTCAGCGAAATAGAAATTAGTCTAATCGCCATTGATGAGGCCCATTGTATTTCGGCCTGGGGGCACGATTTTAGACCTGCCTACACCCAACTCGGATATCTGAAAAAACAATTCCCCAAAACCCCAATAATCGCTCTAACTGCTACAGCGGATAAAGCTACAAGAAAAGATATCTGTGATCAATTAAATATCCCAAATGCCAAATTACATCTGGCATCTTTTGATCGTAAAAACCTGGCGCTAGAAGTACGACCGGGAAATAAGCGTATCGAGCAAATCTATACTTTCCTTTCTGATAAACCTTTTCAAAGTGGGATCATTTACTGCTTGAGCAGAAAAACTACAGAGGCGCTCGCAGAAAAATTAAACAACAAAGGTTTTAGTGCTGCAGCATATCATGCTGGGATCGAACATCAAAAACGAGCCGAAGTACAAGAAAAGTTTATTAATGACAGTATACAAATAGTATGTGCTACTATCGCCTTTGGTATGGGGATCGACAAATCCAATGTACGATGGGTAATTCATTATAACTTACCCAAAAATATAGAAGGGTACTATCAAGAGATTGGTCGTGCCGGTCGTGACGGGCTTCCCTCTTATACTCTATTGTTTCATAGTTATGCCGATGTTGTACAACTGCAAAAGTTTGCGGACATGTCTGGTAATAAAGACATCCAATTGGCCAAATTGGATAGAATGAAACAATACGCAGAATCCTTGAGTTGCAGACGCAAAATACTATTGAGTTATTTTGGAGAATTGATAGAAAAAGATTGCGGTAATTGCGATGTTTGCAATAATCCCCCTACTATAATCGATGGGACAATCCTGGCCCAAAAGGCCTTATCCTGCGTCACAAGAATTAAAGAACAGGAACCTATTGGAACGGTAATAGATGTTCTTCGAGGTGCACAAAATGCAATTGTTGTTGATCAAGGATATCAAAACCTTAAAACCTACGGTATTGGTCGCGACATTGCCTGGAGAGATTGGCAACAATATATCATACAACTCATCAATCAAGGATATCTTGAAATTGCATTTCATCAAAATAACAAACTAAAGTTGACTGCTTTATCCAAGAAAGTATTGTTTGAAGGCGAAAAGGTACGTCTTGCACATTTAAAAGAATTGGAGAAGGCAAAACAGCCCGTAATCAACACGAATCAGGTTGTGAGTAATGATTTATTTGAAAAGCTAAGATTATTACGCTTAGAACTTGCCAAAAAAGCAGGAATTCCTGCATATCAAATTTTCAATGATGCTACTTTACGGGAAATGGAAAAGCACAAACCTTTAACCGATGAAGAATTTATACAGATTAATGGTGTAGGACGCCAAAAGATGCAAAATTACGGCTATCAGTTCATCAAAGAAATTCAAGCTTTTGTAGACCCTCCAAAAAAGAAAAAGAAAACCACCAAAAAGGGAAAAACCCATACAGAAACATTAACCCTTTTGAAAAATGGGCTTTCTTTGGAAGAAATTGCAGTCGAAAGAAAATTGACGGCTAGTACAATTTTTTCTCATATCTTCAAACTATACGAAGATGGTGAAGCCATAGATCTACATCAATTTATCGATAAGGAAAACATTACTGCTATTCAAAAAGCTAAAGAGCTATTGAACAGTCCTGATACACTCAAACCCTATTACGAACACTTTGAAGGAGCAATAGATTACAATACCATAAAAATTGGTTTGGCTATATTAGACAAAAAAGACTCGACTACTTAACTATAATTTTATGTCTTCACATATTGTTTTTGGGGCTGGATTGATCGGAGGTTTTCTAGGAGGTATACTTACTTCTTTGGGGCAGGACACACATCTTGTTTGTCGCCCACAAACCCAAAAGAAATTAGCAAACGGACTTCGATTGACTGACTATCATAAAAATGAAGTCAATATTCCTAAGTTATATTTTATCGATTCAGAAACACCTTCGGCAATCGACAATAATATGTATTGTCGTTTTCTTTGGGTTACCGTAAAGTGCACTGCAATTCAAAAGGTGAGCAATGATATCAAACCATTTGTAAGTCCGAATACTATAATTTTATGTTGTCAAAACGGTTTGGGATCTGAGCAAATCATTACAGAACAATTTCCTAATAATCAGGTTTTACGAGTTATGGTTCCTTTTAATGTGGCAGAACCTGGTCCTGGTCATTTGCATCGTGGATCGGAGGGGACTTTGCATATCGAAACACCAATTGAACATCCTGAAGTAATTACAGAATTGATCGAAGTACTGGATAGTAAAATGTTACCAGTTAAAGAAACCAAAGCCATGCTGGAATTACAATGGGCTAAATTACAACTCAACCTGGGGAATAGTGTGAATGCATTGGCTGATATCCCGGTCAAGAATATGCTCCAGCAGCGAGGCTATCGTTTGGTGATTGCAGCATTAATGAAAGAGTTACTTAAGGTTACTAATTCTTCGGAAATTCAATTACCTAAACTCACATCTTTACCTGCAAAGTATCTTCCTTTAGTACTAAGTTTGCCCAATTTTCTTTTTAATCTGGTGGCCAACAAAATGCTAGCCATCGATCCAACAGTACGAACATCGATGTGGTGGGATCTTTCTCAAGGAAAAAAGACAGAAATCGATTATTTGAATGGTGCTATTATCAAAGCTGCTCAAAAACATGAAATAGCATGCCCTGCCAATACAAGAATCATCCAATTGATCAAAGAAAGTGAAATTGCAAATGCTTCTTCTCTTCCCAGAAAAGGGATAACTGCAAGGACTTTATTAAGAGAAATTACCAAGAAACTCTAAAAGTACCCTTAGTCCTTCGGAAAATACTTTTTATCACTATCAGACACCAAAGGATCTTCAACTGCCTTCTTTAAAAGCTCAACGTGTTCTTCAGCCTTATAATGAAATAATAAAGTATTTAATTCTTTGATAGAGATCCCTTGAGTATTTTCTTTATCCAGAATGAACTCATCGCCTGCACTTACAGATCCAGGTTCGATTACTCTCAAATATACTCCAGACAACTTAGAATCGATAAATTGTTTGATAATCGCAGGATTTCCGAATCGAACACCTAGCTTATAGCACGGTTGTCTGGGTCTCGAAATCTGCACCTTTGCTGTCCCTAGTTGATAAACAGACCCTATTTTAATAGCTTCTTCCTTAAAACCGGAAACCGTTAGATTTTCTCCAAACATTCCATAATTCCAATCCAAATCAGGATATTTTTCTTTCCAAAAAGGATAATGTTCTGCCGCATACAAATAACAAGCTTTATCAACCCCACCATGATATCTCCTGTCAATAACGTGATCTCCAGCTACATCTTCTTTGTCTAAAAAAATCGGTTGGTCCACTGGGTATTTATAAATCCCTGTTTTCACTTCTTTTCCTCTCCAGAGTATGGTTGTGGATTCACCTATATTTGTTGATAAAACTTTCATTATATTATGATTTTATGTCTACTTTATTAAGAATCAAGCCTGATCCTGGTACGATATGCTCTAATACAATTTCTTCTGCATCTGGGTTTAACGTCTGTTTTATAAAATCCAAATCCACTTTTCCTTTACCCAAATCCAACAAAACTCCCATCATTAAACGAATCTGATTTCTTTTAAACCCTTCTCCTTTTACTCGTAAAAGATAACTCTCTTCTGGAAAAAAATTAGCCGTATAGACATCATTTTTTTCTATCTCACAATAAAGTATTTCTCCTTCCAAAATCGTATGCTCCGAAGGGCGATGGCAATACGATCTAAAATTGTGTTTCCCGACAAACAATTGGGCCGCTTTTTTCATGATTTCTATATCGAGCTCTTCCAAAACATTGTACATAAATGGAGCGCAAAACGGATGAAACTTTGAACCAAAAGAAAACAAGTATAAATATTCCTTGATTTTTGGAGATTGAATGATATTAAAATGCTCGTCGGTAACACTTATCTTCAAAGCTCTAATATCCTGTGGAAGATTTCTGTTGAAAATGGGCAAAAAATCTTCGACATCCAAAGGAGCATGATCTATGAACAATTCTACAAATGCATGATTAGCAGACACCTTTGCATCCGTTCTTCCCGCTGCCAACACCTTAAAATCTTTGTGCTCTAAAACATAGGCAACGGTGCGTTCTACCATTCTCTGTAATGTATTTACCGTAGGTTGTTTTTGCCAACCGTGATATCTAAACCCTAAGTATTGTAATTCTAATAAATAATAGAAACGTTTTCTAAACATTGATTTTTATTATGTAGTTCCCGAATATAGATAAATTATGCATTTCACCGATAAAACACCCTTTTTTAATCCTAAAACTTTCAAAAAAATAGGTGAAGAATCACTATATTTGAGTAAATCTAATTAATAATTTAAAATCAACTTTGTTATGGTAAAAGCTAAGTATCAAGAAGTTTTGGATCTAGGACAACAATTAAATATCCAAGGCGGTGATGTCTCTGAAGAGAACGGAACTCTTAAAATAAAGGGAACGGCAAAGACTCAATACGAGAAAAATCTACTTTGGGACAAAATTAAAGAAATTGGTGGTGAATCTCCATCAGATATTATGGCTGACATCGACGTATCAGATAATTCTGTTTATCATAGACATACGGTAAAAAGTGGAGAATCATTAAGCAAAATTGCTAAACACTATTATGGTGACCCAATGAAATATAAAGAAATCTTTGAAGCGAATACTAACATTCTTAAAAATCCAGATGTGATCCATCCTGATCAGGAATTAGTAATCCCAAATCTCTAAGAAAGTATTTTCCATACTATAAAAAACAACAGAAAAGTCGCAATAGCATTATTATTGCGACTTTTTTTGAATAAAAACACCTCTAAAAAGTAGCTTTTTTATGTATTATATCGATTTTTTGCTCTTTTTACCCTGAAAAACAAGTAAATTCTGCCAATTACCCTAATTATTTTGTGGTTTTACCGTATTTTTATACTTTGAAACCAAAGCTCAACTTGTATGAACAGGATATTACTATTTATTGTACTATGCTATTCAATACCTACATGTGCCCAATCTCTGTCAAAAACAGACATAATTTACGAACGTAAAGATCAGGTGGTATTGAATACCGGAAAGTCTTATCAAATTGTCAACGAAAAGGCTTTTTATGAAGTGACGGATATCTCTATAAAAAGGTTCATCACTGTCCAGAATAATGATCTGATGCTAAATCGTGTATTGGTCATTCGTGGAGGTGATGAATATATAGAGATTATAGAATGGACCAAAAACACCCTAAGGTATTATGAATCCAGAAACATTATCAAGTACACCAATGAACACGACTATGTTTCAGATACCAATTAACTAAGAGTTCTTAATTTTTGTTTGTGCTAATACCAGTATCTGCTCAAACTGTTGATCAAGAGTAAGGTTGGAGTTATCTATTTTGATAGCATCGCTAGCTTTTCTTAATGGTGAATCTTTACGTGTACTATCGATATGATCCCGGTTGACTACATTTTTTAGAACATCTTCGTAACTTACATCGTCCCCCCTTTCCTTTAGTTCTAAATAACGTCGTTCTGCTCGATCCTTTGCCGTCGCAGTCATAAATAATTTCAATTCTGCATTAGGAAATACTACCGTTCCTATATCTCTACCATCCATAACAATACCTTTATCTTTCCCCATTTCTTGTTGTTGTTCGACCAATTTTTTACGAACAGCAGATACAGCAGCAATCTTACTTACATGTCTGGATACCGATAATCCTCGTATTTCTTTTTCAATATTTTCGTCATTTAAAATCACTTCTGCCAAGCCGTTATTAGCGTTTCTTTCAAATCTAATACGTATCAAAGGCAATTCACTTTCCAAGGCTTCTACATCAAAATGATCAACATCTATATACCCCTTCCGCATTGCGTATAGTGTAACTGCTCTGTACATAGCTCCAGTATCCACATATATATAGCGCAAAGCTTTTGCCAACTGTTTGGCTACTGTACTTTTTCCTGTAGATGAATGCCCATCTATTGCAATAATAATTTTATTATTTTCCAAGCTGTATTCCTGTTTTCAGAATTTAATTCTACATCAAAAATACCTTAAACAATTCAAACTAACTCATATTCGAGTAAAAAGTTAAAATCCCACCCCCTTACTTCAAGAACTCAAACTGCCCTCAACGACATTAGACACCTCTTAATACATCGGCTCAGGCTTTGTATACAATATTTGAGTAATTGTAAAGTTATTACATGAAACGCCCTTTTGCATGACAAGAAGTTACTTTTAAGACCTTAAATCGACATCTATTAACCTAAACACGCAAATATGGGCCTCTTTGATTTTCTTAATGAAAAGATCGCCATAGATCTTGGCACTTCAAATACTTTAATTACCTACAAAGGAAAAATAGTAATCAATCACCCTTCTATAGTTGCGATCAACAGATTAACTGGTAAAATTATCGGCGTTGGTAAGGAAGCTGGTATGATGAAGGGAAAGATCAACAAAAATATACAAACGTTGCACCCTTTTAAAAATGGAGTTATTTCTAATTTTGATGCCGGAGAAAAAATGCTGAAAGCATTTATTAAGCAATTATCTACGCTTAAATCTTCTTTCTTCACTTCCTCTTACAATATGATTATATCCATACCCTGCGGAAGCACAGAAGTAGAAATGAGGGCAGTCAAGGAGTCGGCAAAAAGATTGAATGCAAAAAATGTGTTCCTCATACACGAGCCTATAGCTGCTGCGATTGGTGGCGGGATCAATGTATTAGAACCCAAAGGAAACATGGTTGTCGATATTGGTGGAGGAACTACAGAAATTGCAGTAATCTCTATAGGAAGTATTATTAGCGGGCAATCTGTAAAAATAGCAGGTAATGTTTTTAACGAAGACATTATGCAGTACGTAAGAGAACATCGTAATCTTCATATTGGAGAGTCTATGGCAGAAAAAGTAAAACTACAAATTGGTTCTGCTATACCTGATTTAAAAAAACCACCGCCCGACATGAAAATTGAAGGTAGAGATTTGCTTACCGGAAAGCCAAAACAAATTTCTTTGTCTTATAAAGAAATTGAAAGAAGTTTGGACAAATCTATATCTCAAATAGAAAATGCTATCATGGAAACATTGTCTGAAATCCCACCAGAAATATCTGCCGACATTTATAATTCTGGTATTTATTTAACTGGAGGAGGATCCATGCTCAGGGGATTAGACCAACGTTTATCGTGGTCAACAGAACTACCCGTACATCTTGGAGATCAACCTTTGAAAACCGTTGTGAAAGGAAGCGAAATTGTACTCAAAAATTTAGATCGCTATACCGGAGTATTGGTGAGAAAAAAATAAAAAAAGCAGAACGCAATGTTCTGCTTTTTGTTTATAATTTTTTAGGTTTTTTCACCTTGGTATTTGTTATTGCTATTTTAAGAACATCACCCATATCCTTGACATAATGAAAAGTCAGTCCCTTTAGGTATTCTGCCTTTATCTCTTCGATATCTCTTCTATTATCTTCGCAAAGCAGAATCTCTTTGATATGAGCTCTTTTTGCCGCAAGGATTTTCTCTTTAATACCTCCTACAGGTAGTACTTTCCCTCTTAGCGTTATTTCACCCGTCATAGCGAGGCTTTTCTTTACTTTACGTTGTGTAAATAAAGAAACCAAAGAGGTTAGCATGGTAACACCGGCGCTGGGTCCATCTTTGGGAGTTGCACCTTCTGGTACGTGGATGTGCACATTGTATTTATCAAAAATATCAGGATTAATCCCTAGTGTATCTGCATTAGCCTTGATATACTCCATGGCTATGGTAGCAGACTCTTTCATCACCTTACCTAAGTTTCCGGTAATCGTAAGATTTCCTTTCCCTTTGGATAAAATAGACTCTATAAACAAAATATCTCCTCCAACGCTGGTCCAGGCCAAACCGGTAACCACTCCTGCCACTTCATTGCTTTCGTATTTATCTCTCTCTAATCTAGGAGCTCCCAATACTTCAATGACATCTTCGTTGGTTACTTTTATATTATACTCCTCCTCCATCGCAATATTTTTTGCCGCATAGCGAACCATTTTTGCGATTTGTTTTTCCAGTCCTCTAACACCAGACTCTCGAGTATACCCTTCTATGATTTTTTCTAACTGTACTTTTCCTATTTTAAGATGGGTATTGGTTAACCCATGTTCTTCTAATTGCTTTGGAAGTAAATGTTGCTTGGCAATCTCAACTTTTTCCTCTATAGTATATCCAGTAACGTTAATGATTTCCATTCGATCTCGTAACGCAGGTTGGATTGTAGCCAGGCTATTTGAGGTTGCGATAAACATTACCTTAGACAAATCGAATCCCATCTCCAGGAAGTTATCATGAAACTCCGAATTTTGCTCAGGATCCAATACTTCTAATAAGGCAGAAGACGGATCTCCCTGATTCCCTACAGAAAGTTTATCGATCTCATCTAATACAAAGACAGGATTGCTTGTTCCTGCTTTCTTAAGACTTTGAACGATCCTACCTGGCATTGCACCGATATAGGTCTTTCTATGTCCTCGTATCTCGGCTTCATCTCTCAAACCACCCAAGGATATTCTCACATACTCTCTTCCTAAAGCTTCGGCTACAGACTTCCCTAATGAGGTTTTACCCACACCCGGAGGTCCATAAAGACAAAGAATAGGAGATTTCATATCATTACGCAGTTTTAATACTGCTAAGTATTCTATGATTCTGCGTTTTACTTCGTCCAGACCATAATGGTCTTTATCCAATATTTTCTTTGCTCGTTTCAGGTCGAACTTATCTGTACTGTATTCATTCCAAGGCAAATCAAGAAACAGATCCAGATAGTTACGTTGTATCGAATACTCTGCCACTTGAGGATTCATACGTTGCATTTTTGAAAGTTCTTTTTCAAAATGCTTGGCTACTTTTTCATCCCATTTCTTTTCTTTACTTCGCATACGCATATCCTCCAGCTCATCTTCATGCGAAACCCCTCCAAGTTCTTCTTGAATCGTTTTCATTTGTTGATGCAGAAAATATTCGCGTTGCTGCTGGCTCATATCATGCTGCACTTTACTTTGAATCACATTTTTAAGTTCCAGTTTTTGGAACTCTACATTCATGAACTTCAATGTTGCCAATGCTCTCTCTTGCAGATCGTTGATCTCTAAAAGTTTTTGTTTTTCCTCTACTGGAAGATTCAAATTAGAAGAAACGAAATTGATCAAAAAAGAATTACTCTCTATATTCTTGATGGCAAAAGAGGCCTCAGAAGGAATATTAGGGCTTTCCTTGATAATTTCTAGCGCAAGATCTTTAATAGACTCAATAATTGCACTAAACTCTTTATTTTCTTTTGTGGGTCTTGCTTCTGGTACTTCTTTTACCTTTGCATTGATATAGGGATTTTCTGCTACTACATCTTCTATTTCAAATCTCTTCTTTCCTTGCAGAATCACTGTAGTGTTACCATCAGGCATTTTCAAAACCCGAAGAATACGAGCCACAACTCCAATTTTGTTGATATCTTGTAAAGAAGGGTTTTCTACTCCTTCTTCTTTTTGAGAAACTACACCTATTGTTTTATTTCCGTTGTTTGCTTCGTTGAGCAATTTTATGGATTTGTCTCTTCCAGCGGTAATAGGAATTACCACCCCAGGAAACAATACCGTATTTCTAAGTGGTAAAATTGGTAAAATCTCAGGTAACGATTCCTTATTAATTTCTTCCTCATCTTCTGGAGTCAATAATGGTATCAACTCTGCTTCCTCATCTATCCCTTGAAATGACAAACTGTCAAGTGTTGTAAATTTGGTTTTCGCCATAAGTATATATAAAAGTCATTTTGTCATTAAGACAATTGACATATCTTTTAAAGTTACTATAATCAGATTAAAAAAATCAATAAAAACCCAATAAAATCAGATTCTTAGCCTGTAATGTTAGTTCTATATTTCAATTGTTATGCCACAAACTTTAAAAAAAATATTTAAAAACTGTAACAAACTCCATCATTCTATATCTTTAGGTTAAAGTAAACTAATTTTTTTGTCACTAACCGAACTAAATACAGAGCAATTAATTGCTAAATGTCGTAAACAAGATCAAGGTGCGCAACTTGAGATTTACAACCGCTATTGCAAAGCTATGTTCAATGCAGCGTTACGAATCGTAAAAGATTCTGTAGAAGCGGAAGACGTTATGCAAGAGGCCTTTTTAACGGCCTTTACAAAGCTGGAGATGTTAGAAGACAATAAAATGTTTGGTGCCTGGTTAAAGAAAATCGTTGTGAACTCAAGTATCACTGCCTTACGCAAAAAGAATACTCTTAATGAGGTAGCGTTAGAAACCGTTGAATATGGTTTGAGCGATACTGATGGGGTCGCAGAAGAAGATTTGACACAAATAAGGGCCAATACAGTTTTAAGTACACTAAAACAACTAAAAGAAAGTTACAGTACTGCATTATCATTACACCTTATTGAAGGGTATGATTATGAAGAAATCTGTGAGATCATGAATATATCATATTCTAATTGTCGTACGCTTGTTTCGCGCGCAAAAGAAAGCTTACGAAAAAAATTACAGCCGGTATGAAAGAGGATAACATTGAAAAACTGTTTGAACGAATGAAAGGTCAGCTAGACATATTTGAACCTGCTGATGGCCATGAAACAAGATTTTTGGATAAACTACAACAACAGAATAAAGTTGTTCAACTATCAACCAAAAAGAAAAGTTGGTACAAACCATTAGCCATTGCCGCTTCTATCGCAGTCCTTTTGGGTGTAGCTACATTGTTTGCACCTTTTGAGCCCAAAGAGAAAGCAGATCTGGCTAGTGTTTCACCTCAAATGGAAGAAACTCAGACATTTTTCACCTCTGCCATTCAGCAACAACTAGAAGAAATTGATCAAATTTCTTCGGCAGAAACCAATGCATTAGTAAAAGATGCAATGAACATGTTAGAACAACTTGAATCTGATTATGAAGATCTAAAAAAAGATCTAGTACACAGTGGAAATGATAAACGTGTAATTAGTGCAATGATTAGAAACTTTCAGAAAAGAGCAAGTTTACTTGAAGAGGTACTTCAAAAAATCAACCAAATAAATGAATTAAAATTATCCGAAAATGAAAACGCTATTCTATAAGATAACACTATTACTCTTGTTCCCCGCTGCCGTATTCGCAAACAATGGTGAACTAAAAGGAAAATACACCAAAGAGAAAACGCTGAACAAAGAATTCTCTGTGAGTCCCAATGCCATGTTAAAAATCAGCAACGATTACGGAAACCTTGATGTCACTTCTTGGGATCAAAATCGCATAGTAATGCAAATCAGTATAAAAGTAAGTGGTAATAATGAAGAAAAAGTGATTAAAAAGTTGGAATCCATAGATGTAGATTTTGAATCTTCATCGCAAATGGTAAGTGCTAAAACCACGTTCAACAAAGGGGATCGTTCCTGGTGGGAAAAATGGACCAACAATATAAATAATAACTTAAAATTAGAAATTAACTACACCGTAAAAGTCCCTGTAACCAATAGTGTTGATCTTAACAATGACTACGGAAGTATTACCTTAGATAAGATTGAGGGAGATGCTAACATTAACTGTGACTACGGACAAATTATTTTGGGTGAATTACTGGGAAAGAACAATGATATTAACATTGATTATACCAATAATAGTACGATAAAGTACATGAAGACCGGTAAGATCAATGCAGATTATTCAAACTTTGAAGTGGGAAGCAGTGAAAAAATAAACCTGAACGCTGATTATACTCAATCGAAGTTCAAATCTGTAAAAGCCATTAACTATAACTGTGATTATGGTGGAATAAGAATCCAAAATGCAGATAAGATTATAGGAAATTCTGACTACGTAGATACCAAGATAGGGAGTGTATCAAACACCCTAAATATAGAATCAGATTATGGTTCCATTGATGTAGAATCCCTAAAATCATCTATAAGCACTGTAAGTATTGACACTGATTATACCGGAGTCGATATTGGATACGAAGCTGGGGGTAGCTTTAACTTTTACATCAAAACTTCTTACGGAGGCATTAAATTGGATGACAGTATCAACGTTCAGAAAAAGTACAGTAAAGACTCCAAAAAAGAGTATCAGGGATATGTGGGCGAGCCCAATAGCGGAAATACGATGAATATCTACTCTAGCTATGGAGGAATCAGAATCAGAAAAAACTAAAACACTAATCTAATATTTCAATCAAATGAGAACAGTAACAATCATTTTAAGTTTAGCTTTATGCAGTATCACTTCTGTAAATGCACAGTGGTGGGGAAATGGAAAGAAAATTGCCGGAAACGGTAATATGGTTTCCAAAAACAGAACCGTATCAGACTATGATGTAATCAAGGTAAAGGGATCTTTGGATGTATCTTTGGTAGCTGGATCTGAAGGTAAATTAACCATCGAAGGTGAAAGTAACCTAATCGAGTACGTAAATACTGAAGTAGATGGAGATGCATTAAAAATTTATGTAGAAAAAGGATATTATTTAAAAGTATCAAGAGGTAAAAAATTAGTGATCACTGTTCCTTTTGAAGATATCAGTAAAGTTACCTTATCCGGATCTGGAGACGTATATAGCAAAGACCCAATCAAAGCCACAAATTTTAAAACTGGTGTTTCAGGATCTGGTGATGTAAAATTGATGTTGGATGCAGAAACCACAGAGGGTTATGTAACAGGTAGCGGAGATTTGGTATTAAGCGGTTCTTCAAGCAACTTTGATTGTAGCGTAACAGGTTCTGGTGATCTAAAAGCATATAGTCTGGATGCCAAAGAAGTTAGTGCTTCTGTAACTGGATCTGGAGATGTACAAGTAACTGCTACTGCTTCATTAAAAGCAAGAGTTACAGGATCTGGCGACATTATGTATAAAGGAGATCCAAAAATAGAAGACAAAAAGGTTTCTGGATCAGGAGACATTACAAGATATTAATAGACAGTTTTTTAACAACATCAGACTGCTTATGATCATAAGGAAATCATAAGCAGTTTTTTTTATGTATAATAATCTTTATTTTTACATCATGATTATCTTAATTTATTAAAAGATAAGCATAAAGGAAATATTGTTCACCCCCAAATACCTGCCGCATTGCTGTTTTTATCTAAAAAAGAGATTCCTTTTAAGGACATTGTTCCTGATGGCTATGTGGATATCCATTCGCATTTAATTCCAGGAATTGATGATGGTGTAAAAACCATGTATCAATCTGCCTATATATTAGAACAATTTCAAAAGCTTGGAGTAAAAAAAGTAATTACCACGCCACATGTATTGCAACAGATTTGGCCAAATTCTACGGAAACCATTCTACAAAAATATGAGGAAGTAAATGCTATACTGCCCACTCTGGGGATTGAAGATATTCAATTGAAGGTAAGTGCAGAATACATGTTGGATGATTTGTTTTTTCAAAGAATAAAGGACAAAGACATTCTTCCTTTACACGACAAATATGTATTGGTAGAGATGTCCACCTTTAGTCCACCAATGAATTTGAATGAAATGCTGTTTGAAACCAAATTGGCTGGATATATTCCGATACTTGCTCATCCCGAACGTTATACCTTTTACCAAAAAGATATAAAGAAGTTTGATGAGCTCAAAGAAGCTGGAGTTTTGTTTCAACTTAATTTATTGTCTTTGTCCGGTTTTTATGGAGATCAGGTCAAAGAATTTGCAAAGAAAATGATCGATAGAGGTTATATAGACTTCACTGGATCCGACGTTCATAACTACCAACAATTTATGGTATTAGAAAAAGGTTTCCAACCAAAAATAGCAGAACAAATCAAAAACCTAATGAAAAAGAACTTTATATTCTCTTAGTTCTTTTTTCCGTATCCATAACCGTAGTTATAACCCGCTTGACTACCCGCTGCATTAAGAAGTACAGCTATATTTGGTAAACGTTTTTCTCTGTAGAAATTTTCAGGTACCTGCAGAATTCTCTTATCTGAGTAGTTCTCCCTTACGATATAAATACTAAGATCAGAAAACTTACCGATCAATAAGGTATCCGCAACCAAGCTCACAGGTGCAGTATCCACAATGACGTAATCATAATTTTCTTCCAGATAATCGAACATCGTTTTTACCCTATCCTGCATCAATAACTCGGCAGGATTAGGAGGAATCGCTCCAGAAGGGATATAATCGAAAGAATCTTCATCTTTTTGACTGTATATCACATCTGTGGTCTTCAATTCGGAATCCATGATAAAATTAGTAAGTCCTTTGGTATCTTTCCCTTGAGGCAACTCTAATATTTTATGAAACTTAGGATCTCTAAGGTCAGTACCCAAATACACCACTTTTTTACCAGAAATGGACAGTGCTTTAGCCAAATTGGAAGATATCATGGTCTTACCTTCTCCCGAAATTGTAGAGGTAATAAAAATAACTTTTCCTTTATCCTTTTTGATTCCTGCAAGTAAGAAATCCAAATTGGTACGTAGTATCCTAAACGCTTCTGCAATACCAGATCTGTCATTTTGGGAAATCAAAATTTTACTCTTTCCTTTTACCTTTGGAATAGAACCTATAATAGGCATAGAAAGCACTTTTTCAAGGTCCTCTCTAGAGTTGATTCTTACATTCAGCAAATCTGATAGGTAAATAATCATAAACGGAATCACTAATCCCAGGAACAACGCTCCTGCATAGATCATTTTTTTATTAGGAGATACCGGGAATGAACTTAAGGTTGTTGCTTTATCAATTACACGTGCATTAGACAACGTAATATGACTTGTGATCTCTGCTTCTTCCCTTTTTTGTAATAAATAAAGGTAAAGTTGTTCTTTAATGGTTTGCTCACGCTCAATAACTCTCAGGTCTTTTTGACGTAAAGGCGCGCTATATAGCTTACCACTGAAATACTGATCCTGAGTTCTTAAGCTCTGCAATCTAATATTGATATTGCTTCGTAAACTATTTAAACTACCGATCAAAACCTGTCGTAATCCATCGATTTGTTGATCAATGTTGACAACCACAGGGTTTTGTGCACTAGACGTTTTTAATAATCGCTTTCGCTGTAAAATCAAACCGTTGTACCTGGTAACGGTTGTTGTAATCGTACCGTCACTAAATCCAAGATTGGCAGGAATGAGATCATATCGTCCTTCCTGACTCAATACAAACCTTCTCATCGATTCGATCAGGTTCAGTTGTGTATTCAGCTGTGCTATTTCTTGTACGTTTCTAGAATCAATATCTGCAACGCGTTGTGTTTGTGCCTCTACATCATTGGTCAAACCAAACTTGGATTTATACCCTGCTGCTTCGTCATCCACCTGAGATAAGTCTCCTGATATCAAATCCAGACGTTCATTAATAAAATCTGCTGTTCTAGCAGAGATTTGTTTTTTATTCTCGATGGTTGCCTTATTGTACTCTTCTACCAGATTATTCAAAATATCCTTTGCTTTTTCCTTAACAGGATCGTTAAGTGCCAAACGAACTATGGTAGAGTTTTTCATTGGCGATATGGCGATTCGATTTCTATACGACTCTGCCACTATTTTTACCGGAACAATTTGGATTTTTATGATCTTACCAATATTTGCGTCGAGGTTATCTACACTTGGAGTGATCACAATATCACCAACAGTACTGCTTACGGTATTTCCAAAAGAATGGTCACTGATCTTATTCCCTTTCTCATCCAAAAATGAAAAGGCGGTAGATGAGTTTATTTTTACATGAAAAACTTTAGACTTTGTGTGTACAATAGAATCATCAGCCAAAAAGTTGATTTCTATCAAAGATTTAGGGTAGTTCTCTACTTCTAAGATGCGACCTTCAGAAAAATATCTAACGTTAAGTTTCAAATTATTAACCACGTTGGTAATCAAAGTTCTTGATCTAATAATCTGAATCTCGTTTTGAATACTATTTTGAGAAGACTCTATCAGTCCCAAATCCTTGAAAGCAGCAAGCTCTGATTCGCTTATACTTTCATCCTGAGAAATCATGATAGATGAAGACACATTATACTGCGGAATCGTATATCTGACCTTTAAAAAAGCTCCTGTTATAAAAATGGCTACACTCAAAGCGAACCAATACCATTTTTTGAGGTACTTAATTATTTGATCACGTAGATTGAAACCAAAACCATTATTGGCATCAAAAGTATTATTTTCGACGGGGGCATTATTAGTAATCATAGAATTACCTAATATTATCTTATGATTAATGTTACTGCAGACAAGACTAGACCAACCACACTGATAATAATTCCTAAGGCATTATTATTAGTTTTAGAAGTTCTTACTCTAGAATCATTAGGCTCAATATACAACACATCATTTTGTGCTAAATAGTATACTGGAGATTCAAAAATTGATTTTGATGTAAGGTCCACTCGATGATAGGTATTTTCACCTTCGTTTTCTCTAATCACCATCACATTTTCTCTCTTTCCTTTAATGGTCATATCACCAGCTAGACCTAGTGCTTCAATTATAGTTACTCTTTCATTTGGTATGGTATAAGAACCTGGTCTGGCAACCTCACCCAAAACGGTGATTTTGAAGTTCATAAGTCGTACACTTACTATAGGATCGTTGATGTAAATTTTCAACTTCTCCTTGATCATATCTTTTACCTGAACTCTGGTAAGTCCAGCTATTTTAAGTTTTCCAAGAACTGGAAAATCGATATTTCCGTTTTCATCTATTAAGTAATTAGGCTCTACTCCGCTTCCTCCACCAGCTGCAGCTGCTCCAGCATCTCCTGCCGCACTAATGTTTGATCCCTGACCTAAATTAAAAGGTCTTGCGGCGTCCATATCGGCAGCAGAAATAAATATGCTAACAATGTCATCTACTTTAAATACCGGTGTAAATGAATTTGGAGAGCTTATTTTTTCCAAATTCGCAGAATCCTGAAAATATACTACGTCTTTTGGAGCTTTGCATGAAACAATTGAAATCAATAATAATAGAAGTAATAACAAAAATCTATATCGCATATTTACAACACTTTTAAGGTAAGCCTATCGTATAAGTCACAAAAATATAACTTTATTTAATTCGACAATAGAATTTTGTGTCATCTGTTTCCCTTAAAATTCCTTTTAATGACACAAACTCAATTATTGTCCTATGGCAAACCTTGTTTTCCCTAAATCCCTATGCCAAAATCTCTTCTTTTGCTCTATTAGATTCTTTATTGATTTTATCAATACTTTCGAAGGTAGAGTTATTAGAAATATATTCGGGCACAATTTCTTTTAATTTTCCAACAATTTGATGATCCTGATTTAATAAATTCATGATACACAAATCATCGATTTTATCTTTCACCAATGCACAATCATTATCATCATGCTTGCTGATCATAATTTTCTTGTGATAAGTAGGTAATGTATTTTCGGTATCCGCCAACAATTCTTCGTACAACTTCTCCCCCGGTCTTAGTCCAGTGATCTGGATATCAATATCGTTTGGATATTGTAATCCTGAAAGTCGAATCATCTTCTTGGCAAGATCAAATATCTTAACAGATTCACCCATATCAAATATGAAGATCTCTCCTCCGTTACCCATAGTACCTGCCTCAATCACCAATTGTGATGCTTCAGGAATAGTCATAAAGAAACGTGTTACATCTTTGTGAGTAACCGTTAACGGACCTCCTTTTTGGATTTGCTTTTTGAATAAAGGAATTACAGAACCATTAGAACCAAGTACATTACCAAATCTTGTCGTGATAAACTTAGTTTTACTAGTTCTATGAAGACACTTGATATACATTTCTGCAACTCTCTTGGTTGCCCCCATTACATTTGTTGGGTTCACCGCTTTATCGGTAGAAACAAATACGAATTTATCTACACCAAATTCTGAAGAGAGATCAGCTAATTTTCTAGTTCCTAAAACATTAATCTTAATTGCTTCGCAAGGATTAGATTCCATAAGCGGTACGTGCTTATACGCTGCCGCATGAAATACCATATTAGGTCTATATTTTTCGAATATAGTTTCTATTCTTTGGTGATCTCTAATATCAGCTATGATAGGAGTAAATTTAGTAACCCCTTTACTTAACAATTCTTGTTGTAAATCATACAAAGCAGATTCTGCCTGATCTACCAAAATCAAGTTTTTGTAGTTATAATAAGAAGCTTGTCTTACAATTTCACTACCAATAGAACCTGCAGCACCTGTAATCATAATTACCTTACCTTCAAGCTCTGCTTTAATATTTTGGTTATCCATATTGATAGGCGCTCTATCCAACAAGTCTTCAATCTGGATTTCTTTGATTTGTGAAACATTCAACTTACCATCGATCCAGTCATTAACCGCAGGAATAATTTTTACTTTAACCGATAGTTTCAATAACTCATCAGAAATCTCGGAAAGCCTTTTCTTGCTAATGTGAGGTATCGAAACAACGATTTCCTGAATGTTATTCTTGTTGATAAAACTCTGCGTTAAATTCATTGAAGAGAATACCTTGATACCATTGATGGTCTTTCCTATTTTTTGCGCATTATCATCTACAAAACCAACCACCGAAAGAGAACGGCTAGAATCATTCGTAATTGCTGCCAAAGTGATCAAACCAGAATCTCCTGCACCGTAGATTAAAATTCTAGAAGTCTCTCCTAATTTTGATTTTATGTAGTAGAAACAATATTTAAATATCAAACGACTAGTAGTAAGCGTAATGATATTCAAAAGATAGTGAATACAAATAATCGATACTGGAATATTCAATAACTCAGGGATCAATGACATTCTACTAGATACCATCAAAAAGCCAGTTAACGCAATTAATACGGTAACTGATAGGAACAAATTGTACGCATCTCTCATCCCAGTGTGCCTTACTACACCTTTGTAAGATCCGATGGTCAAAAAGCTTAAGGTTGCCAATACCGCAACCACAGGGATTTGGTATAACAAACTTGATGTATCAAAATTTAGCGTAATACCAAAACGTATTACATAAGCTAAAAAGAAATTAAAAATCGTAATAGATACATCTATAGACAATACTAACCACTTGGAAGCATGTTTATGTGAATTATTTATTAGGTAATTTTTAATCATCGTAATACATTTTTAATTACTGAAACTACTCTTTGTAAATCGTCTTGTTCAAGATTTGATCCGCTTGGCAGACATAGTCCACGCTCAAACAGATCTTCTGAAACTCCATTTAAATACGCATCGCATTCTGCAAACACAGATTGGAGATGCATCGGTTTCCATAATGGTCTGGACTCAATATTCTCTTTGGCCAGGGCTCCTCTAATTGCTTCTCTTAGTTCGTACGAAGTGGTTTCGATACAACTAAGCCATCTATTTGATAACATTCCATTAGGCTCTTCCAAAAACTTTATTTCTGAAGAATCTGATAAATGTTCTTTATAAAATTCAAAATTTCTTCTTCTATAAGACACATGCTTATCCAATACTTGCATCTGTCCTCGACCGATTCCCGCTGTAATGTTGCTCATACGATAGTTATAGCCTATCTCTGAATGCTCATAATGTGGAGCATTATCCCTTGCTTGTGTCGATAAAAAGATAGCTCTCTTCTTTTGTTCTTCATTCTTGGTAACCAAAGCACCACCACCTGATGTAGTGATAATTTTGTTTCCATTAAAAGATAAGATGGCTAAATCCCCAAAAGTACCACACTTAATCCCGTGATACGTACTTCCCAGAGCCTCTGCACTATCCTCAAGAACAGGTATCTTGTACTCTTTTGCTACTTGATGAACTGCTTCTACATTGTAAGGCATTCCATATAAATGAACCGCCACAATTGCTTTCGGCTTTTTCCCTTTGGCTATTCTGTCTTTAATCGCAATTTCTAATTGCTCTGGACAAATGTTCCAGGTATCTCTTTCGCTATCAATAAATATTGGCTTTGCTCCCAGGTAAACAATTGGATTCGCTGAAGCCGCAAAGGTCATACTCTGGCATAATACCTCATCCCCATGAGATACCCCAAGCATGATCAAACCAAGGTGCAGTGCTCCTGTACCTGAACTTAGTGCAGCTACATTTGCATCATTTTCTAGGTAAGTTTCCAGGTCTTGTTCAAACCCATCAACGTTTGGCCCCAGTGGAGCAACCCAGTTTGTACGAAAAGCTTCATTGACGAAATCTTGTTCCGTTCCACCCATATGCGGCGATGAAAGCCATATTCTTTTTGAGTCAATTATATTCATATTTTCCCATTAATAATGAACAAATAATCTCTGAGCGATTAAATGATACCGACTAAATTGTATCATCTATCCACTTCTTTTTCATGACAATCTAAAAAAACGCTGGAAGAGGGGGGTAGAACTTCCTTATAATTTTATTTTCCGATAGCTAAAATAGTTCAGATAGATCAATTATCAATTCAAAAATCTATTTTTTAGACAGAATACTTAAAAAAAACGTTTAACGGTTAAAATTCCCTTACTTACTTACACCAAATACGTGTTTCCCGTAAGAAAAGTATGATGAAAACCAAGCTTTTACAAGTAATACTGTTCAAAGAACTTATGCTGCAATTACGCTAATGTCATTTTGATCAAGGATAAACAAAAAAATAATCAGGAGATGACATTATTAGCTAACCACTAATAAACACTGCAATAATAGGCATACTTTTTTTAAATATTACAGTGCAATACCTAAATATAGAAGGGGTATTTTCCCCTTACCGCAGGCTGTTTAGAACCTAAAACTCAGGTTTACAGGTGCAATTCAAAAAAAACATAGATAAATTTTGATTTATTTAATTAATTATATAAAATTTACTCCTTCAAAGTAGTTATCTATTGTTATAAATATAACTATTACCCTCCCCAAGAATTTTATAATTATAAACCATCTAGATGTTATTTAATTCTATAGATTTTTTCATTTTTCTACCGATAGTTTTTGTTTCCTATTGGTTTCTTTTTCACAAAAAGAACAAGATTCAAAACACCTTTCTTCTAGCTGCTAGTTACATTTTTTATGGGCTTTGGGATTGGCGATTTTTATTCCTCATTCTAGCAAGCACTTTAGTAGATTTTTTTGTAGGACAAGCTATACACAACTCTGATAATCAATTAAAAAGAAAAACCTGGCTATGGATTAGTGTAATCTTCAATATAAGCCTTTTAGGTTTTTTTAAATACTATAATTTCTTTGTGAATTCCTGGGTTGATTTTATATCCATCTTAGGCTATGATTTAAAAAGCACCTGGACGTTACAAATCATATTACCAGTAGGAATTTCCTTTTATACTTTTCAGACCATGTCGTATTCGTTAGACATCTATTATAAAAGACTATCTCCTACCAAAAACTTTATTGCTTTTGCCACTTTTGTAAGTTTCTTTCCGCAACTAGTTGCCGGACCTATTGAAAGAGCATCAAACCTACTATCACAAATCACTACCAAAAGGGTGTTTAACTACGTACAATGTACAGAAGGGTTAAAATTGATTCTTTGGGGACTGTTTAAAAAAGTGGTTATTGCAGATTCGATAGCGCCTATCGTAGATGATATCTTTGCCAATTACCATTCGTACCCCGCTTCAACATTGATCTTGGGAGTTTCTCTTTTTAGTTTTCAGGTGTATGGGGATTTTAGCGGATACTCTGATATCGCCATTGGTACCGCAAAACTATTTGGTATAGAGTTGATGTCGAATTTTAAATTCCCTGTTTTTTCCAGAAATGTAGCAGAATACTGGCAACGTTGGCATGTATCACTCTCTACGTGGTTTAGACATTATGTGTACATCCCACTTGGGGGAAGTAGAGTAAGCAAACTTAAATCCGTTAGAAATATCATCATCATATTTTTGGTTAGTGGCTTTTGGCATGGCGCTAATTGGACATTCATTGCCTGGGGAGCATTACATGCGGTATTATATATCCCTGTATTTTTGATGGGAAGAAATCGAATCTACATGAACAATGTAGTAGCAGAAAATAGCTGGTTTCCGTCTGTAAAAGAAATCATACAGATCGTGATCACATTCTCTCTGGTTACTTTTTCTAGAGTATTTTTTAGATCAGAATCCATTTCTGACGCTTTTGGTTTTATAAAACAGTGTTATACTAATTTTTCTTACGAAAGCTATCATCATCCTTTAGGATATAGAATGGTCGATTATTATATTTTACTTGGTATTTTTGTATGGTATGAATTTAGGATACGTAGAGATGAAAGAGCTCCGTTTAAATTTAAATCCAAGTACGTTCGATTTTTGGTATATGCGCTCGTAATACTGGCTATGTTATTGTTCTACGACGATAATGTAGATCGATCTTTTATTTACTTTCAATTCTAAAACACGATGAAAAAACTTATTCTAAAAAGCGGTTTATACTTTTTTCTGATCTTAATTTTTCTGGAAGGTTTGGTGCGTGTTTTTCATTTGGGAAAGGACACTCCTACTCGATTTCTTGATGAATATGAAGTTGAAAAATGGGTTCCGAATCAAAATGGTTTCTCAGTAACCGGAAATCGAAGGCAAAACTTTTCTGAATATAAAATTAATAACTCGGGATATAATTCTTATCGAGAATTTAACCCTACAGCGAATAAGACAGAACTGGCATTGGTGGGAGACTCTTTTATAGAAGGATTTCATCAAAACTACTACAATTCTATTGGTAAAAAAATAGAGCAACAATTCGCAAATATTGAAGTATATGAATATGGTTATGCGGGGTATGATTTTGCAGATCAATTGCATCTTGTACACTCCTACAAAGAACAGTTTGATCATATTGATCAAGTGATATTGGGAATCAAGTTTTCTAATGATTTAACACGTTCCAAATATCAGGTAATGACAGGAAGACTGGCTCTTGAATCTCCTTTAAACAAATTACTTAAAAAGAGTAAATTATTGGTCTATACCAAGAGTATTGGACTTCTTGACCCTCCGCAAAAACTGATCTACAGGATGAGAAGTTTTCTAAAATCAAAGCAGGAACCCGATGCTGTTAGCGAAGAAGAAACTTTACGAATCCAAAAAGAGAAAGAACAACAATATTTAGCCAATTTTGAAAGCCTGGTTAATCTTTATGGTTTTGACAAAGAACGTTTTACACTCTTACTAGATTCCAGAATCACTCCTCCTCTATTTTTAAGATACCTGGAAACTAATAACTTTGATTATCTGGATTTTGCCTCTTTATTTGAAGCGTCAAAAAAACCCACAACGTTAATTTATGATCGCCATTGGAACAACCATGGTAGAAGTTTGATTGCTAAAGTGATCACAGATCATTTGCAGCAAAAGAAAGGCTGGAAATAAAGTCTACGAGAAATTACTGAAATCTTTAATCTGCAAAAATGATTTTTTGCATTTTGGAAGCTCCACAAATATAAAAACTATCCTTTTCTTCGGGTACTTGAATCACTTTTACCTGATCTACATGTTCGATACTAGTGTATAGAAAATCAAATACGTTTCTTCGTAGGTACAGATGTTCATCCTGATTGTAATCGATTTCTTGGTAGGTTTCGAATGTTTTTAGCTCCTCTATTGAATGGGTCTCAAAAGACCTTTCCTGAATAGGATGTTCTTTTTTACGTTTTGCTTTAAAGTTTTTGTAGCGCACGTAAGCTATTTTAAAAACAAACTCTTTTGCACTTGCTTTCAAGTATTCTGTAGTAGCTGTTAACCATCCCGAGAGGGATTTTTTGGGATATAATATTTGTTGTTCGAATTGATAGATATGATTGCACCATTCTCTTTTGTAGCTCAAATCTCCCATTCCCATTTCATAAGACAAGTGATCATTTGCTATACACCAATCCAATTTCTTAAATATCTCTACGCTACCCAAGCTAAATTTCCCAAAGTCGATATCATAGGAGGATATCGCACTAAACAATCTTCCGTGAAAATGATGATTTAAGGAAACTACTATAGGCGTGTTTTTTTCATAAACTACAAAAAGAGAAGCTTTCTTTTCATTGATCAAAGAAAAGTACATCTTTTTATAGCGATCCCATTGTTTTAAACTTTGGCTTACATCATTGCGTTGCTCAAATCTTCTAACCAACATTTTTTCCAGAGCATCTAGCAACGCATCATACTCTTCTCGCTGAATCTCTCCATAAAACGTTTTGTAAGAGATATCAAAGCAGGTTTCTAGTCTTTTTACTCTTCTTCTTATCCCTTTGGCATTACTACGGAAACGAGCTTTTACATATGCATCTGCACTAGCAAAACCGTCTAACAAAATAGCATACCCTTTAAAAAATTGACTAATCGTCTTTGTATTCAGTTTCGCTGTATTGTAGACCGGTTTTAGGTAATCCGGAATAAAGAAAAATGAATACACCGTATCTGATCGATCCTCATACTCTGGATTTTGGATGGATTGATGCTCTCCATGGGTAGTAATCTCTGAAAATATTTGAGGTATATTTCCCTTTTCAAAAATTTCGAAAAAATAATCTACAATCTCTTTTTTCACCTGTTTAAATTTTGGTTTATACCTCTATTTAGGATTTCCATCGGTAAAACGGAAAAAAACAATTGTTCAACTCTTCTTCAGAAAATGTAGTATATTCTTGATTTACAGACCTGCTCAAGTCATCATAAACTTCTTGATTGATCACCTTCCTTCCGGTATAAAAAATCACATCTTCATCTTTTGGAAACAATGACTTTTTATTTTTGTATAACCCGTCTCCATCTTTCATTCCTCCACCCAAAACGTAGTGTTTCTTATCATTAGCAATAGCCCAATCGATGACTTTTACCCGTAGAAAATCATTAGGTCGATAACTGAAGTATTCTGCATTGGTCCCTCCCAAAAAGGCAAAAACGGTATCCTTATAGTTAATGATCAGCTCTACAGAAATAGGAATATCCTCGAAATATGCGACTGCTATTGAAAAATTATCAATGTTCGAAAGGACAAGATCATCAAAATACGAACTAGAAAAGAAATAGATACTAGCTGCATTATTTCTACTCATCGTTTCTACATAGATATCATTAAATATTTTGATGACATCTTTAGTAATCTCCTGCTTGTCGAATATTTTAAAGCTCAAATCATAATTTACTGCTTTTCTGTAGTTATTTCTCACTTTGGGTAGAAAAGCCGTCCATTGCGCTTCAAAATCTCCCAAAAGATTTCCTCTTACATTCGAAAGTGTTTGTATCAAATTGCCAGAATAAGCCATATGATTGGCTGTTAAACTAAACCGAATAAACTCTGAGACAATATTGTTCTCTAGATACCAGGCATCTACTTGTCTCCAAAACTCAGATAAATCTTCTTCAGAAACATCAGGATTAAAAAGAGGACCATTATATCCATAAGGACTTATTACATCTCGATATTTACTTTTAACACCATTTACTTCAATTTCTCTTGACACAAAAGGCATTAATACACATGGGGTACCGTCTTTTTCTAACAAAAAGTAATTCAGCTTGTCAGAATCATTAGCAAAATAACGCAAATGCTCGATTGCATAATACACGTTATTATCCCATTTCTCCTGAAGAAGCGTTCTGTATTGAGATACATTTGCTTGATCATCGAGATGGTCGACAAGTAATCTGTAGTTTTGCTTCAATTGTACAACTATTAATTTAGGTTTATTATTTAGTTTCTTTATTCTACCGTATTCAGAAAATAACTACTGAATTTTTCAGACAGCACTTTTGACAACCATATGATTCGACCGCAATGTTCTAAATGCCAAACTGCCTTTCCATCAAAAATATTTCCAGCCAACAAAGGCCCCATGATGTGTAAATTCGGTAAGGTTTCCAAATCTTCATTCACCTCAAAACCGATATTAGAATCATTTGCCTTGGCGTATCCTTTCTTTATCATATTCTGAAGTAATACAGGTATGTTCTCTTTTGACAGATTTGTACTTCCTACACAATTGATAATGATATGCACTGGATCCTGATCTATCAAATTGGTCTTGGTTTGGGTATCCAAGTATTCCAAAACATAATCTCCATTATCATTCTTCTTTAGATCCCTAAATCGCCCCGCAATGTGATTGAATCTTCCTTCGGCTTTTAATGTATCTACGGTTTTGGAGTAATGAAATCCCGCACAACGCTGTCTTCTCCCGATCTCATTACCATGAAAACAAGCAAACTTTCTAAGTTCGTCTGTATCTAACTTACCAAGCAACGCTCCAAATGCTTTGGAAACAATCTCAACAGTAGATGCTGCTCCCAAATTGATCTCATCGGCATGATCCAGATCTTTATAGGTAGCATTTGCTATTTCTTGAGCAGTTAGACTTTCTTTATCTGTCAAAGCCTTTAAATGCTCAGGGACATATTCTTTTCTCTTTTCAGTATCAATAACAGAATCCGGCAACAATCCCTGAGTAGAAAGAAAAGAGAACTTATTTATCCTTGATTTTATATGAGCTATATCATTAAGCTTATACAACATCTCCAATCCACTGGCATTGGCTCCTACAATTAGTACATTAATCGGAGTATTGTTACCCAATCTTTCAGAAAAAGTATCAATCTTTTGCAAAGTTTGTGCTAACTCTGGCTTGTAAGGGTCATTAGCAAACAAAAGATTGTCTTCTTCTATAAGATCCTCATCTTTCCAAAGATGGTTTACTGGTAATGACCCTACGGAAAGTACTACTTTATGAGAAACAATAACTTGTTCATTTTTTAAGGATAGGTGGTATCGTTCTGCTTCTTTTTCGATATCGATAACTTCACCTGTAACACAGCTTATTTCCAGTCTTCCCTCTTGTCTGAATTTATCTAAACGACTGTTTACTTTTTCTTCGATATAACATCCAAAAAACCTTCTGGGAATAAACAAATCTTCCCAATCATTGTTTTCTATTTTTTGAGCATGAGTTTGCATCCATTCAACAGACAAATCGCCTCCTTCTCTTTTCAAATTATCCAATAACCAACCTTTGTTCTCGTTAAGCCATTTGATAAACTTACTCAACTCTGGTTCTGGTAAAAAGTTTTTCAAAGAAGTAATAAGGTGTACAGAATATCCTGATCTGGAACCATATGGAATTCCTGTATGAAACTCGCTATACTTATCGATGATTGTGATGTGAATCTTTTCAGTTGCATCTGGAGTAGCTTCTAATTCATCTAGAAAATGTAAGATGGTAAAAGAAGAAGATATCCCTGAACCGATAAATGTTATATCTGATATTTTGGTTTTAATTTCGGCCTGCATGAATTAAGGTTGTTTGGTTTTAATAACTCTCCCTGGGTTACCTACAACGGTGGTATAATCAGGAACATCACGTATAATAACGGTACCGGCTCCTATAAGCGTATCTCTACCTATTTCTTTTACCCCGGTCATAGCGGTTACTCCCATACCAATATAGGCGTTTTCTCTTACATTGATCAAAGCTCCAATATTAACTCCAGATGACATAAAAACACCATCTTCCAGAGTTACATGATGTGCTATAGTACTATCCATATTGATCATGATGTAATTTCCTATCGTTGTATGCGGCATTACGATATTTCCTGCCAACATGTAGACTGCTTCTCCAATGGTTACATCTGGTGCGATAGAAACAGTATGGTGTAAAAACCCCGGAATACCGTACCCTTCATTCTTTAAAGTCGATAAATACTCTGCTCTTACCTTATTTACCCCGATAGGGCAATACACATCCTGTATTTTACTCTTAAATGTATTATCAAAAAGGTCTTCGTATTTTCCCAAGACGGGAATACCGATCACATCTGTGCCTTGGAGATCGGGGTTATCATCGATAAAACCGATAATCTGCACTCCAGCTTCTTTCAAATAGGAAGCGTATACCTGCCCCTGGGTCCCTGCTCCTATAATAACTGCATTTTTCACTTTGTATCTAAAGTTTTTAGTGGTTGTTTTTTTGGTTAATTATTACCTGTAAAAGTAGGCATATTCAAATTTTGTCCGCTATTGATATCTTCTTTGAACAATACTTTCTTAATCGTTCGTATCAAAATCTTTACATCCGTTGTAAAACTAATATGTTCGGTGTACCAAACATCCAATTTAAATTTTTCGTCCCAAGAGATCGTATTTCTACCATTTACCTGTGCCCAACCGGTGATTCCTGGTCGTACATCATGTCTTCTTTTCTGAAAATCATTATACAACGGAAGATATTTTACTAATAAAGGCCTTGGTCCAATAAGACTCATATCCCCTTTTAGCACATTAAACAACTGTGGAATTTCATCCAAAGAGTATTTTCTGATAAACTTACCCACTTTTGTGATGCGTTGCTCAAATGGTAAAAGCTCTCCGTTTTCATCCTTCTTGTCGTTCATACTCTTGAACTTCACAATTTTGAAAATTCTTTCATTTCTACCTGGACGCGCTTGAAAGAAAAAAGGCTTTCCATTGTTTGCTATGGCCAAAAACACAATCAAAAAAAGGATAATTGGCGATAACAATACTATCCCAAAAAAGGAAGCCAAAAAATCTAATAAGCGTTTCAAAAATGATTTATACATCTTTTTTATTTAAAAAATTAAATCTCATCAAATACCTCCTCTACTTTAGAAAGAATACTAAACTAAGATTTAGAAATATATTTTTTTCCTTTTTCAATGGTTTCAATTTCCTTTCCAGGAACTCCATAAACTAATTTATAATCATCTACATCGTTCAGCACCAAAGCCCCTGCTCCAATAATACTGTGTCTACCTATAGTGACCCCTTGTATTACATTTGCTCCTAGTGATACTGCTGAGCAAAAATCGATCTTGACATTACCTCCAACGGTCACTCCTGGTGCAATACTAGAAAAATCATTAAGCACTCCATCATGTCCAAAACTTGCATTTGTGTTTACAATGCATCCATCACCTATCTCTGCTAGAGCGTTGATTGTAACCGATGCCATTATTACTGTTCCTTTTCCTATCCTAACGCTTTTACTTATTACAGCAGAAGGATGCACTACCGTGATAAATTCAAAACCGGGCTCAATCTCTTTAATTCTAGTATGCATTACATACCTTGTCCAATTATCTCCTATAGCTACAATACCTTTACAGACTCCCTGTTTCGCAAGGGTAGGAATGATATCCTCTGTTCCCAGAATTTCATAGCCTAATACTTTTTGTCCAATAGGCTTGAAAGAATCAATAAGTCCGTAAACTTTATACTTCCCAATACTTTCAATAGCCTCTATAATCACTTTGGCATGTCCTGATGCTCCTATTACTACTATTCTTTCCATGATTTTGCATTTGTACAATGATAATTGATAAAGGAATGAATCCCTTTTTCATTATACTATGACAAAAATCAGGAGAGTAATGATTTATATACCTAGCTCTGATTTAATGGTTTTCATCAAATCTCCTACATTGTTCATGTTCATCAAATCCATGAGTTTAAATTTGATCCCAAAAGCTTTTTCTACCTCTGTAATAATCATCATGTGGGTTACCGATTCCCAACCGTCTACATCATTGGCAGTGGTTTCGTCAGTAAGTTCAAAATTATCATGTTCTAATACCGCTACAAAGGCTTCTTTAACTTTGGATACTATTTCTTCTTGAGTCATTATTGATTAATTATTTGATATCAAAATACGTTCTAAGTTCTTTTCTATTGATTTTTCCGTTGATACTATGCGGAAACTCTTTTACAAATATAACATGCATAGGAATCATATAGTCAGGCATTTGAGTTTTCATATAATCAAACATAGCCTCTGTATCAAATTCTTCAGATTCTATCGCCAAGCCTAATTCTGCATTCCCCAAGCTATTGGTAATATCCAGAGCAACCATGTTCACCTTTTTCTCGGATTTGGCTTTAGCATGAAACTCAATTTCAGCAAGTTCCACTCTATATCCCCTTATTTTCACTTGAAAATCTGCTCTTCCTACGTAGAGAAAATCATCTTCTTCATCTTTAAAGCATAAATCTCCAGTTTTATAATAGCGTATCGATTCCCCTTCTTCTTCTCTTGTAAAAAAGCTGACTGCGTTTTTCTCTTCATTCTTCCAGTATCCCGGAGTTATTTGCGGTCCTGCTAAACATAACTCGCCAGTAACTCCAACAGGAACTTCTTTATTTTCCTGATCTACCACCAGGTATCGTGTATCTTTTTGAGGAGTACCTATGGCAATAATCCCATTATGATTCTTGGTATGTGTTTCCTTATGATATGGGTAAAAACCACTGTATACCGTAAACTCTGTTGGACCATAATAGTTAAATATCTTACAATTTGGTAAACAGTCACTCCACTCTTTGGCGATATCATAATGCAAAGCTCCTCCTCCAAAGCTACAGTATCGAACATCCGGAGCATTGATTTCTGAAAAATAAGGTCGTAAGTAATTAATAATGGAAGGCACCATAGTAAGTACGGTTAGCTTTTCTTCTTTGATCAACTTGAATACATAAAAATATTTGATCGCCCCTTTAGGAATTGTATACATACAAGATCCTGCAAGCAGTGGAAACAAATAAGTAACCACCGAAAAATCGAAAGTAAGCTCAAACATTTGCAAACAACGATCAGAAGGCACCAAATTAAAATCTGGTTCTGCCTCTATTGCATTTACGAGTCCTTGAACATTATTGAATGTAATAGGAACACCCTTAGGCAAGCCAGTGGTTCCTGATGTAAACAATATATACGCCAGATCCTCTCCATTTGCTTCTTTTGGAACAAGATTAGGTGCAGCATCTGGTAATGTATGTGTTTGTATTACAGAAAGTGAATTATATAACGATTCCTCTGAGGAATCCAACACATATTTGGTCTTTGTCATTTCAAAAACCTGCGTGTTTCGTTCTATCGGAGATAAAGGATTAACAGGCACATAAGCTTTTCCTTCAAACCAAAGCGCAACGATACTGGCATAAGTGTATAGATCATCATTGGTCACCAATCCTATCAACTTTTCAGAATCCTCAATCGTTGAAGCAATGGCTTGTCTTATTTTGGATATTTCGTTAGCAAAATCCTGATACGAATAAAACACTCCTTTGATGCATAACACATTGTGTTGTGCATGGCTTTGTATGGATTCCTGAAGTTGATGTATAAAATTCATAGTTGGTTAATCGTATTTTTGGTCTAATAAAAATGTCCGTCTCTATTCAATAATTCTATATGTTCAAGATTCAAGTTGGTCTCGTTATGCGCCAGTCCTTTCTTGGTCACCTTATGGGTAAATATGGTCTTATACCTTTTGGTAATGGTATTAGAAAGTTGGGTATCATCCGTAAAAATGAATCTTCTACCTGATTTTGCAAAATTATCAATAAGTGCATCTACACATAGCTCATAATGCGCTTCATCTTTTGCCAGGAAATATTTCACATTCAGCTCGTTAAAATTAATCACATAAGACATAAATCCAATAATCTCCTTATCCTTAATTACTTTCAAATTATGAATATGAATATTATTGCTTATACCCGTTTGTAAAGCCTTTCGCGGAAACTTTTTGGAAATTGGGGTTTGTAAGTACTGACCGGGATCAATTTGCCAATTGATATATTCTTTGGTTTTGTATATCAGATCATTCTGGCAAAGTGGTTCGATAAATTTCCAGGTAGGTTCGTCTATTTGATTTATATAATCGTAGTGCAACGATTTTGTGTTTTTCTTGAACCTGAATCCATTGATCCACTTGAAGAAACTGTATATCACCGAATCCACCGCTTCCAAAAGAAATTGTACTGGTTTCAAAAATTTAAACCTTCCGATCAACATCGAGGGATCCAAACTGAAGAATATTGTATGTCTTAACCTGGAAGCGATTACCGTAAACGGTTGTTTCTCGTAGAAAGTGTTCACATTTTCTGCATAGGACTTAATCAACACTCGTTTCCCGGTTAGATTTACTGCTTCGTTATAGATATAGGTACCCAAAACCGTATCCTTGTAGGTAGGATGTACCCACCAGGAGATCATCCAGTATACCTTTTGTGGTTCTTGGTTATGAGAATTCGCAAGATCCGGAAACATAAAAATAAAGGAGATCATTTTTTGGTCTTCATAACCGATCACCCCGCAATAATCATCTTCAGCAATCCTAGAGTTAGCAACCAACCAAATCGCCTTAGCTCTTGGCATTGGAGCTAGCTTATCCTGCCAAAATGTATTTTGATCAATTGCTTCTCTCAGCATTTTTTTGGTGATCCCAATTACCTCAAGATTTTTGCTCATAGTACTGTTTCTAAACCCTAATTGTTTCCATTAAAATATTCTGACGTCAATTCTTCGGATAGATTTACATCTTTTTTCTGAATCACTTTCTGCAATGTTAATCCAATGATCTTCAAATCGACCAGAAAGCTAAGATGCTCTACATACCAGACATCATACTCAAACTTTTTTTTCCAGGTAATAGAATTTCTTCCATTAACCTGGGCCCAGCCTGTAATACCAGGCCTAACATTATGACGTTTTTTTTGTGTACTATTATAGATGGGGAGATACTCTATAATTAATGGTCTAGGACCAATTAGTGACATTTCACCTTTTAACACATTCAGCAATTGTGGAATCTCATCAAGCGAGGTTTTCCTAACAAATGCTCCTACTTTTGTGATTCTATCTTTATCCGGTAACAAGTTACCCTGGTCATCCTTCTTATCATTCATCGTTTTGAACTTAACGATGCTAAATATCTTTTCATTTTTTCCCGGTCTTCTCTGTACAAAGAAAGGTTTTCCCTGATTGGCAATAGCCAGAAAAATAATCAATATCAAAAACAGTGGAGAAATCAAAATCAACACTGTGAAAGAGACACAAAAATCAAGAACACGTTTGAAAAAAGATCTATACATTATCTAGCAGCTTAGCGTCAATCAATTGTTCATTTCATTAACCATCACTCTTCTTTTTCCCGATGCAAGTAACGGAATTTCATCAACATATTCTACAGTGATTTTGGCATCTTCGCCCAAATACCCTTTAAAGTCGTTAACAAACTCATTTTCTCGTAAAAAATCACCTTCGCTATTGATTTTAAAATGATACGTTCCTTTTGCTTTTTGGATCAACTGACACTGTTTCAATTCTGGATAGTTGTTAACCAATAACACCAGGTTTGTAGAAATGTGCTCTCCTTTGGTATCATAAATCTGATCGATCTTTCTTCCATTTACCTCCAAAAGAATGGCTTTTCCATCTACGGTATCCTTTCTTCCAATATCACCAGTGTCATATCGAATCATCGGTACTGCATAATTAAACAGATCGGTAATCACTATTCTTCCCGACTCACCATCGGGTACTTTTTTGTTGGAGCCGATCTCTAGAATTTCTACCAGATAACTCGCTTCATTAATATCAAAGTGTTTTTTGTTTCCGAGAGGTTGCTGTGCCAAAATTCCGTTCTCTACATTAGAATACCTGGAAACCACTTCGGTATCAAAATATTTAAGAACGCTTTGTTTGGTATAGTCATTCAATCGCTCAGACATGGCGATGATTGACTTGAGGTTATTGGGCACAACTGAGTAATCATTCCTGTCTAAATATTTACAAATCTCTTCGTAGGCAGAAGCATATCCCAGCCAGCTATCTGAAGATTTACTATTTGGCAAGTCATCAATTACTTGTTGTATTAGTTTTTCATCTCTAAACTCAAATACATCAATTGGCACTATATTTTGTAATACTCGCGTTGTAAAACTCTTTTTCTCAAAGGCATTCCACATTCTGAAATAAGTCAATCGGTTTCCTATTTTAAAACCTGCATTTTCAGAAAAAAATATGGTATCCGCCATGTTTCTGAGTCGCTTGTTCTTATCCTGAAACGTTTTGAAAGGTGTACCTGTAGAACCACTAGTGCTTACCGTAAATTTTGGTTGATCCTTAAAAGCTGTGGATTGAAAATCTTCAAAATTCTCTCGAATTACATTTTTATTGATCACCGGAAAATCTTCGATGGACCCATATCCATTTTGTTCCTGGTAAAAAGGTGAAGTGGCTACGGCGTGATCCAGCACTTTTTTTAGATGTTCTTCTTTGTATGCTATCGCCTTTTGGTCTAAAGGATTTTCATTGATAAATTTGATCTCATCGTAATGGCGTTTTTTAGGCCCGCCTTTTAATCCGTCTACGATCCAAAAAGCTTTATTTCTAGCTGTTTCAAAAAGTTTCATTCCCCGATTTATTGTTTTTTTTACTAAATGTTACTAATGATTTCCTGATACAATGGATGTTTACAAAACCCTCCAAAAACTAGATCAGGACCTAACAAGGAGTTATTATCATTCCCTTCTATAATAACAGGTCCATTTTGGCTAACCGCAATATCCCATCCTATGATTCTATCTGGAATATGGTTTACACACTGTTTTACCAGATCACAAGCTTCTTTGAAATAAGGAAGCTCGTGGTTTAAGAAAACTGTTCCTGTATCCGGATGGCTTTTAAAACGTTTACCACCGTATTTCATCAATTGATAACTTTTTTCTACCAGCACTCCTTTCTCCATGTCGATAGCTACCCAGAAACCACCCCCACTACTATTATCCAAAACGCTACCCCCTCTACCAAATCGCATATACCCAGAAAGAATATGTACCTCTCCTTTGTTATCCAGATATGTATCAAACCGTATGGTGTTTACACTATGTGGATACAGTACATTAATATTTTCGTGCTGAATGATCACTTCTTGATGAATACAATCGTTATTCATAATATATTCACCATGTTCTTCTACCGTTTGATCGATATTCTCTTTGGTAACCAAATAGGCACCTACACCTCCCATTTCGGTAATCGCTTTTACAAAAATCTTAGTGATTCCTTCTTTTTCAAAAAGGGTATTAAAATATGTTGATAGGTCTTTTTTACTATGTACCAGGGTAAAATTAGAATTGTAAAAAAAACGATTCTTAAGATTGTAGGCTATCATAGGAGGAACTGGCAAATTGTTCTTCTCCATAAACAATGCAAAAGCTAATTTGTTTCTAAGCAGTGTTGCGTATTGCGGACGATGCAATTTTTTGGACAAGGTAATGTTATCCACTTCTTTACTGCTCAAGTAATCTTTATAATTTTTTACATCTTTACGATATAAAAATTTACCAAAGTAGAAATAAGGAAATTCTTTTTTGGCCATCCAAAACCCAATAGCTTCTCTAAAAATTCGAAAAAAACTTTTCCGCTCAGGGTCTTTGAAAAAAACATCAAGTCTTTTTTTCAATAACTTAAACTTCCTTTTCATTGATTGTAGATTTGGTTAGTTCATCAAAGATCGGTATTCTTCTAATAAGCTCTCCCATACCACCTGACATTCGTATCGGGTAGTTATAGACGTTCTTGAGTTTGCCGCCAACGTATTTCTTACATCGTCATTTTTTATGAGTTCTGATACCTTTTGATATACGGCTTCTGTGTCCTTAACGGGTATAATCAATCCATTTTCTCCTTCAGTGATGATCTCATTACATCCATTAATATCAGTTACTACACTAGCAACTCCCATAGATGCGGCCTGCATGACAACATTAGGAAAGCCTTCTCGATAACTAGGAAAAGCTAAGATATCAGAAATTGCGAAAAAGGGTCTTACATCATTCTGCCATCCAACAAAAATGATATTTGGATTTGTTTCAATCTCGCTTTCAATCTCAGGAGATAAGGGGTCCAGGTCTTTTTCGTAGATCCCAACCAAAAGTAATTTGGCTTCTGAATGATCTGCACTGATTCTTTTAAAAGCTTGGACCAATTCATTAATTCCTTTATCCTTCACCAACCTACCTACATAAATAATCACCTTATCAGATGATTTAATTTTCAATTCGTCTCTAAGCTTCTGATTATCTTCTGGCGTATATAGAGCGGGATCAAAAAAGGAGGTGTCTATCCCATTAGAACTCCCATTGGCAATCACCTTTAGCTTTTTAGGTTTTGTGTATTTATTTTGAATAATGATATCCTTCAATCCAAAAGAGTTAGGGTATATCATTGTCGCACAAGCATAGGTTATCTTTTCTACTGTATCTAGTAAGGTTCTTTTAGGCCCAGTAGCTTCAAGTAGTGGTAGTCCAGCAATGGTATGCAATCGGTGTGGTACTCTGGCTAATTTGGCAGCTAGCATTGCCAATGTTCCTGCCTTTGGTGTATGGCTATGAACAATATCTGGTTTTTCTTTTCTGAAGATCCTATATAATGTATAAACTGCCTGAAGATCTTTTATTGGTGTGATTTTTCGAGTCATTTCTACCGGCACCACAGCAATGCCCTCTTCTTTTGCGACTCTATCTAGCCTGCCTTCGCCTTTACCTGAGATACCGATAACCTCATAGTATTGAGACATAAACTTTAGCTGGCCTTTGAGTAATCCTCCTAAAGACTTTGGTATGGTTGTAACACGGATAATTTTATTCATATTCCCCCTTTACATGAAAATTATAATCCTGGTTTATTTATTTCGAATGCAAATATAGATAATACTCTTTCTTTTACTGCAGAAATCATATTTTTCTCACACAGAAAATTTAAGAATTATGCGATTGCAAAAATAATTGCAAAAAAGTTAAGAAGTCTGGGGGAAAAGCCCCATTTTGCAACTTTATTGTACGGTGTTCACGTAATAGTGTTAAGTAATTGTTATAAAAATAGTTTTTTTGTGCAATTTTTAACATTTTTTATCGACGTGATGCACAATACTCTCGATGAAATTACGTTTATTTGTACTAAACCCTTAAAAATATATATGGCGAAATAATTACTTAGAAACTAAATATTACATAACCAAATTTATTTTGCTATGAAAAGAATGACCCCCCACATTCTAGTTATTTGCCTAACTATTCTTTTTGTTGCATGTAGCAACGAATCATTTGAGGAAATCATACCCGATGCGGTAGAAAACCCAGATCCGGACCCAGATCCTGATCCCGACCCAGAACCAGATCCAGACTTAGTTACGGATCCATGTGATTTTGATATTTCTTCTATCAAAGCAAATACTACAACCGTAATAAATTGTCAATTAGATTTACAAGGAAAATCTGTTGATTTACCTGCCAATGTTAATTTTGATTTTGACGGAGGATTAATTATCAACGGAACTTTAAACTTCTCTGGAGGATATATTGATGGAAGAATAATGAATTCTGATCTAGAACTAAAAGGAGACGTTCAGTTAAAAGATCCGGTTTTCAAATTTATACCTTCTAGATGGAAGAATATTGTTCAAGGAAGAGTAAGTACTGATGTAGCGCTTTCTAACAATGCCAATTTTGAAGGTCTTATCAATCAAACCAAAGCACTAGGTGCCACTACTTTTGAAGTAGATCAATTTGATGCGTACTTTGAAGTGGCTACGGTAACCAGCACAACTACAAATCAGAACTTTTACCCTTCTAGAGAAGCGATAAATGTACCTTCGGATTTTACACTACGCATGACCGACAACACCAATTTAAGAGTGCAGCCAAATAGTCGTAAAAACTATGTTTTATTAGCTGTTAGGGATGCTTCCAATGTAAGAGTTGAAGGAGGTAATCTTATCGGTGATCGTTTAGAACACGATGATAATTCACAACCTGGACCACACGCTTTCGGATTTGTATTAATGATTCACGGAGGAAGTAATGTAGATTTAGTAGGTGTAAGAACTATACTAGGTACTGGAGATGGGATAGATGTGAATAGTATCGGGTTTACTTTTGAAGCAGGGTACATTCCATCCAATAATATCAGAATTACTAATTGTATAATGGATAGCAATAGACGAAATAACATGTCTATTACTGATGGATTCAACATTGTAGTTGATGGTTGTCAATTCTTAAATGCCGGTATAGATATGCCAGGTTCTCCAGGAATGGCTCCAGGTGTAGCTATGGATGTTGAAGCGTTTAGAGGAAAGGATGATGCAGGTAACTTTATTCTTTATGAAAGAGCATACGATCTTACTTTTAGAAACAATTTTGAAAAAGGAAGTAAATTCGGTTCTTTCGTAGTCGCTATTGGTGAAGATGTTACTATAGAAAACAACACCACCGAGGATGGAATTGCTATCGGTGCAGGACACGGAATAAAGATTATCGGTAATACCCTTATTGCTGCAGCCGATGATAATATTGGTGCAGGAATTACTACAGGACACCCTAATTCTACTGATACTTACGACAACATAATTGCTAATAATAGAATTATTGGTCATAACATTGGTATCGCTGCATACCAAAGAGATATGAAAATTTACGGTAATATTATTGAAGATTTTGGTGTAGGAATACAACCAAAGGATATCAGAAACTTTGAAATCTATGACAATACGTTAACCAGTGATAGAGATGCTAGTATTGCCATCTTTGGTAATCTTACTACTATGGACAATGTTACCTTTAGAAATAACAATGTTGTTCGAGTTGCGAGAGAAAGTGTTAAGATGGTAGCAGTAAACGAAAATGCTGGTCAGGAAAGTTTCAAAACTACCTTTAGTGATAATGATTTTACAGGATCTACCACGATAAGTAGAACTAGTGGTGTAGATTTCATGGAAAACAGAACCAAGAAAGGTATCATATTAGTAAATGCAAAAAATATTGATATTACCGGTAATACTATCGAATCTACCGGACAAGATGGAATTACCATTCAACAAGGATGTAGTAATCTGAATATTGGTAATAATAACATTACGGTTATCGGTACTAACTTAGACTGTATCGATCAGAAGGCGGCTGGTACCAATATCGTAATCGCTAACACGAATACGTGTACAAACTAAAAAACTAACAACTATTATATAAAAAATCCCGGGTAATACCCGGGATTTTTATTTATTGAAAGATCGGCAAAAGCAGATCGGCCAATACTTCGTTTCCTTTCTCATTTAAATGGCCATTAGCCACAAAATAATTACTTAGTCCATCTGGGTAATCAACAACGTGATATCGTACTTGTTGAGTATTACTTTTATAATCGTGAATATTTTTAATATTAATTCTTCCCAGATTATTAATGACTACCATATCAATGGTGATCCCTAAATCTTGAGTTGCCAACTGATTGATAACCCAATCCAGGTTTTCTTTTTCAAAATCAACATCCTTGTTCTTTGTTTTGGCAGTACCATAATATTTGAAAACATTGAATAATTTAAACATCAATAAGCTTTTACTGAATCGTTTTACTTTACTGGTTAAAGAAAGGTGATTGCCAAAACTATTACTACTAGCTGCATAGAATTCGATCTTATCTTCGTTTCTATAAGGATAGCTCCTATTAGGGTCATTTTTTGGATTCCTGTGCCCAATATTAACTACTTCTCCCGGAGTCATCACAAATACCACTTTATCAAACTTCAGCCCCTTCTCCTTCAACAGATGTTTTACCAAAACAATACCTTGTACAGGAGTCCAAACCCCTCCTGACCCAGCATTGTTTACTTTTGTTTTCAACTTCTCCTCCAATAGTTCAGAAAAACGATCCTGATTATCCATTCCAAATCCTTCTACAAATGAATTACCTACCACGAGAGTTCCTCCCTGATCGAATTCATCATCCCGAAACCCAAAGGAATTGATTTCGTTAACCACTCCTCCCCAAGGATAGTTAATCATTTGTTTACTATTCTTTTGCCGGGTTACCCCATACAATTCGTTCATATCATAATACAACGGAGGATCATTAAAACCAGTCATCGGTAAAAAAGCATCTGATCCTTTGGTAATCACAGCATATCCCAGATTTAGAACTTCCAGAATAACGATAGCAACGATAATATTTTTAATATACTTCATCTCCTAAAATTGAAAATAAATAAACTCTGCTTGTATTTCTCTGTTGAGTGACCCTACGATAGCAATAGCCATAAGCACCCATAAAATAAAGTGTATTTTCTTCTTTTTGTATCGCATAAAATCCAAAACCAACAACACCAAGATCAATAATATGTCAGAATACATAATAAAACTAGTAGCATCCACCTTCAATGATTGTATGCCTCCCAAATATTGAAAAGCATCTCGAATAGAATCTGCTCTAAAAAACACCCATGCTACGGTAACCACAAAAAAAGTATACAGTACTTGAGTTGTTGTTTTTACATATGTCAAAATATTTGTGGTGGCAACCTTATCTTCCAAGTGCCTTCGGTTAGTTCCTAATACGAAAGATGGAATAAAAAGTAGCGCATGAATCCCTCCCCAGACAATAAAAGTCCAGTTAGCTCCATGCCAAAACCCACTCACCAAAAATATAGCAAATACATTTCTAATTCCTTTCCACTTCCCTACTTTGGAGCCTCCTAAAGGGATATATAAGTAGTCTCTAAACCACGTGGATAATGATATGTGCCACTTTCTCCAAAACTCACCTATACTTCTTGAAAAATAAGGAAAATTGAAATTGGTCATCAGGTCAAAACCAAAGAGTCTGGCCGTACCAATCGCGATATCCGAATATCCACTAAAATCTCCATAAATCTGGAAGGCGAAGAGCACTGCTCCCATGATTAATGTACCTCCGGAGTAATCGGTATAATTCGCAAAAATATCATTCACAATAGGAGCAAACGAATCTGCAATCACCACCTTTTTAAACAATCCCCAAACTATTAACTCTATACCTTTTAATGCCTTGGTTTTGTCAAACTTTCTTTTTTCCAACATTTGTGGTAGTAGATTAGAAGCTCGTTCTATAGGTCCGGCCACCAACTGCGGGAAAAAGGATACAAATGCCGCAAAAGCAACAAAATCTCTGGTGGGTTTCATTTGTTTTCTATAAATATCTATAGAATACGACATGGTTTGGAAGGTATAAAAGGATATTCCTACGGGCAATATTACCTTTAATGTCCATGTGCTTTCTACTGTATATCCAATAGAAGCTAACAAATCGATCCAAGAATCCACAAAGAAATTGTAGTACTTGAAAAATCCTAATAACCCTAAATTGAATAATGCGCTCAAGAACAATAATCGCTTACGGATTTTTTTGTTATCAGATTCATGAATACCGATACCAATAAAATAATCTACAACCGTACTTAGTGCTATCAATGATAAAAACCTGTAATCCCACCATCCGTAAAACACATAACTAGCTACAAGCACCAGAAAATTCTGAAGTTTCAAATTTTTATGTACTACGAACCAGTACAATAGAAAAACTACTGGTAAAAAGACAAAAAATTCTAAAGAGTTAAAAAGCATATCTGGTAATTCTAAAATTCATATCTAATTCAACTTCTATTTGTTTTCTTATCATCATTTGGAGTGTTGCAATTCTTTAACCCTATCTGCCACCAACTTGGTGAACAATTCTGCACCGTCATTATTGAGGTGCGATGTATCATGAAACAAGTGGTATTGTTCCAAAAACGTTTCAGAATTAAAAAAATCCAGCAACAACACCTGTTCTTTCCTGGCAATTTCTTTTATTTTGGATAAAGACTCGTTGTTCGAATAGTCTGTAACCAACAGATTGGGCGAGGTCACAAAAACCAATGGTACTCCATTATCTTTCGCTTCTGCAATAAAACGCTCTAGCGCGATAACGAAATTGGGATCAATATCATCTCCCGCTTCCAGATTTTCAAACCTCTTTAAGTTTTTGGACGGCTTTACTTTTCCATATAGAGGTCTATATCCTTTTTGATCTAATTGAGGAGAAGCATAATAGCGTAACGCGTGTATCAAGGTTGAATTTGCCTGGAAGGATTTGAAAAACAATTTAAAATCGATTCCTGGTGATCCCATCTCCAAAATTGGTTTCAATACATCACGATGATCCGAATAATAAGGATGTAAATCTGCCAATCGATCATATGCTTCTCTTGAACTATACAGAAAATCTTCATCTATATTGAGAAGTAACAAATCCGGCTTTGACCTTTTTAATACCATTTGTTGTAGGGCTGTATGAAACAACAATTGTTGACCTTCTGCTCCCGCATTATAGCAAGTAGTTTGTAATTCTTGTTCGAATACCTTGGGTACATAATGACGATGTGCATGCGAACTACCAAATACCATGACTTTGGCTTCACTATCCTCGATCACATGGGTAGCACGTGCAAACTTTCCAGTTTCCTGACTAAAGAATATCTGTTTTGCAATCGTACCCAACAAAAAATCAATGATCAATAAAATGATGACAAACTTCATGATCTTTATGAGTGACGATGTAAATTCTTTTTTCATCCGATTCTAAAACTGAAAATAAATAAATTGACTCTCTCCAAACACCCCAAAATACAATATCATAAATACGACAATAGCATATCCAACCAATCGGATAAGCTCCAACCTATTTTTGGAAATTGTAAACAACGAATTAAAATATTCTTTTTTGATTTCTACCAAAACTAACATCGCAATAACCAAAGTAGCATACAGCGAAGCTGCAATATCGTCTCCACTACCTATATACAACCTCCCTGGATTGGTAAACATTTCACCGATCATAGATAAAGCATTGTTGATACTATTCGCTCTAAAAAAGACCCAGGATAAATTGATTAAGACAAAAGTCAACAACACGTTATGCAGTCCCTTACGGCCTTTTTTAAACAGTAATGCTTCTGCGATCAAATACACCCCATTTAATGCTCCCCAGGCTACAAAGGTCCAGTTAGCGCCATGCCATAAACCGCTAATCAAGAACGTAATAAATAGATTATACAACCATCTTGGTTTTGAAACTCTGTTTCCTCCTAAAGGGATATACAAATAATCTCTAAACCAGGTAGACAAGGATATGTGCCAGCGGGTCCAAAACTCACTTACAGAAGCCGCAAAATAGGGTCTTCTAAAATTGGTCATCAAGTCAAAACCAAACAATTTGGCTGTACCAATCGCGATCAAAGAATACCCTGCAAAATCTCCATAGATCTGAAATGCAAAAAGTATGGTAGCTGCAATAAAACTCAGTCCATCATGGCTTTCAATATTATTATATACCGCATTTACATATATGGCTGCTCTATCGGCTACAACTAACTTCAAAAAGAATCCCCAGATCATCAGCTTCCCTCCTTTTGAAAGGGCATCATAGGTAAACGTTCGTGGTTTCAAAAACTGAGGAACCAGATTGGTGGCTCTTTCGATAGGTCCTGCTACCAATTGTGGAAAGAAACTAACGAACGCTGCAAAAGCAACAAAGTCTTTTGTAGGTTCTAGTTTCCCTCGATAAATATCGATGGAATACGACATGGTTTGAAACGTATAAAAAGAAATCCCTACAGGCAATACGATACTGAGCGTCCAAACATCTTGATAGGTGTACCCCAAAGATGCAAATAGCTCTATCCAGGAATCCACAAAAAAATTGAAGTATTTAAAAAAGCCCAACAACCCAATATTAAAAAGCACACTTACCCAAAGCCATCTCTTTTTTATTGTTTTATCATCAGATCTATACACCTTGAAGCCTACAAAATAATCAACAATCGTACTTAATGCTATCAGTGATAGAAAACGCCAATCCCACCAACCATAGAACACGTAACTAGCGATCAACAGCAACACATTCTGCCATTTGATACTTTTAGCTAACAACCAATAGCATACCAATACTATCGGTAGAAAGACAAAAAAATCAAAAGAGTTAAATAGCATAGTTATTCTGTTTATTATCCTTTTATAGCGCTTCTATACAATTCTAGATGTAAATTATACACTTCATTGATATCATACTGTTTCTTGACTAACGCATACAAAACCTCTGCTTTTTGTAAAGCTGCATCATAATTGGTCATTACCGAAATAGCTGCTTCATGAAAACCATCCAAATGAGTAAGGTAAGCGTTTTCAGCATTCAAAAAATCGGGAATACTTCCCACTGGTGTCGAAATTACTGGTAATCGTGATGCTCCTGCTTCTATAATAGAAACTGGCATTCCTTCCCATAAAGAAGTAATGATTAAACAATTGGCATCTTTAAGGTATTTTGGCACATCATTTTGGTGACCAAACAACTGTATGTAATCTGAAAAATGTTCTTTAGTTATCGCTTTTTCTAGTGCTTCTCTGTACCCCCCATCACCAACAACATGAATTACGAAATTCTCTTTCCCGGCGTTTTTTAATCTTTTAACCAATTCGATCAAAAACAAAGGGTTTTTTGGTTCGGTTAATCTTCCTAAAAACAGAAAAACAAAAGGGTCATTTAGTTTTTTTAATGAATCATCAAAACGACTGGTATCCACTCCATTAGGTATAGCTATACTATTCTTTAAATACCATTTTTTGGAGTTTGAGCTGAAAATAATATCCTTCTTTCTAAAGATTTTTGACACAAACAATAAAACCCTTCGATAGGACTGTTTTACTTTATTGGTATGTAGCGTAAAAACAATAGGTACATTTTTGAAGAAAAGCTTAAATAACAATCCAAAGGCAAAAGCATGAAACATATGACAATGAAAAACCAACTCCTTTTCTTTGGTACATATTTCTTTTAATTTCTTGAGTCCAGGTAATATCGATTTTGGAGAGGCTATATTTAAGAAGTGACACTCAACACCTTTTTCTTCAAACTTGTGCTGTATTTGTTTTCTGTTAGACACAGAAACTGCAATCGTTTTGTCTGCAGTACCCACAGTTTGACCCGCAAGCTCCAAAACCATATGTTCGGCTCCACCACCACTTAAACCTGTTATTAAATGTAAAATTGTCAATGTATTGTATTGGTTTTAAAGTTGTAACTCAAAGTTTCTTTTTACTGCATCAAACTTACCATTAGGTCCCAAAGGAATATCGTCTACCACACAAATCTTATATTCAATTTGTTCTCCTAATCTATCTTTTAAATTCTTGAGCAATTGGTTTTGTATCGATTCGTTATATTCCTTATCCGGTATTAGATTGATCACGATTTTATCCGGACTTTCCTGAATGATCTGACTTTTAACAATGCCATGTAATCCTTTGTATGCAGTATCCATTCTACCTACATATCCCTTCTCTTCAGTCCAAAGAATATCGTCTTCCCTACCTATGATCTTTTCTATGACAGGCATATTGCACACGCAAGGGCATTTTTTATCCGAAGGAGATAGCAATACCGTATCTCCTATATCGTACCGTATTAATGGGGTTTTGTAATTAATAAAACTGGTTACCACTAGCTTCGCAATTTCTCCAGGCTGTGCAGGCTCTCCTTTGGTATTAATAAATTCAAAAACTCCAGAGTCTAAATTAAGATGCAAATTTCCTTCAACACATTCGGTAATAAAAGGGCTTCCTTCGCTAGAAGCGTATTGGTTAAATACATGGCAACCAAACGCTTTTTGTATTTCTTCTCGCTGATAATCATATAAGGTTTCTGCAGTAACCGCTATTGCTTTTGGCGTAAACGTTAATTGAATCCCATTCTGGTTGATGTATTTACTAATGATATAAATCGCAGAAGGATAGCCATCCAGTAATTCTGGCTTGAAGGAATTTAGTTTTTTGATGTAATGCCTCAAGTTAGCATCAGTAAGGTGATAGGTAGACATCAACAATTGTCTTTCGAAATAATTATATACCCAAAATGGAGGTTTTTTGGTGGTGGTATCCACGATTAATCGACCAGAAAACCGAACTTGTCTGCTTTTGGGTTGTATCCCAATCACATGATGAAATCGTTTCCATAGAGCAAAAGATATATTGATCGAATCTCGATCTATATAATCTATAGTAGGAGATCCAGAAGTACCACTAGTATGCCCAACCATAGCCGTTTCCCGTTTCTTATTCACCAAACGTTCTACTTCATTTTTCCGTTCAGATTTTTTAAGTATCGGCATTTTTGACAACACTTCTTTGGGTGAATTTTGAATATCCTCTGCAGTAATATTCAACTTTTTCATGATATCGCCATACCAATCAGAATGCTCCAGGACTTCCGACAACAACATGGCTAATCTTTTGTCCTGAAAACGAGTTACTGTTTCTATATCTGCATCCCACAATTGGATATGCTCTTTTAAATAGCCTTCAAACTCTTTATTATAGCGTTGTTTGCTATTTAAGTATCCTTTTATGTTCAACAATATAAACTTAAAAGGATATGGCATGTTATTGTATATTTTCTCTTTTATCCCTGCCATAGCTATATCGCTGATTGTTCTAAGTAAAATTTCTCCATCGCTAAGGTATTGGAAACAATATCATAATTTGCATCGACAATTTTATCAGTGTTTTGCCCCTTTTTTGAGGTATCTGTCTCCAGTATCGTTTTTGCCCATATATCGGCTTCTTTCTCTAGTTGTAAAAATGTAATCTCATCAGTAACATGTACTTCAGAAGTAATGGTATCGGATGCCACTACTTTTACACCTGCAGCCTGAGCTTCGATCAAGGTAACCGGAAGACCTTCATAAAACGATGGGAAAACAAATACATCAAACACCTGAAACAATTCTGGGATATCTTCTCTAACTCCCAAAAATAGTATCTTATCGTCTATTCCTAACGCTTTGGCTTTTTGTTCGATTCCAGCTCTTAGGGGTCCATCTCCTACTGAAATCAATACGCAGTTCTGATTTTTTTTGAGTGTAGCTGCAAAAATATCAATCAAAAAAGCATGATTCTTTTGGCTAGCATAGCGTCCCACATGCCCCAATACCAATGTATCTTCTTTTATATGTAGTGTATTTCTATAAGTTCTTGCTATATCCTCGTTATACGCGAACTTCTTACTATCAATTGCATTATTCATCAATCGAAATGACGTCTCTTTTCCAAAAAGCCACTTTCCCGCCTTCTCTCCACAAGAAAAAAGATGGGTAGTGTTATCCTTTACCTTCTGCTTTAATCGAAATTTGATCCATTTTTTTGCAGTCTCTTTTAGTCCTTCTTTACGAATACTGGATAGAGTTATGTCTGAAATTGCAATATGTGCGTGAGCAATCCGACACGGGATATTGAATTCTTTAGCTATTTTAAGCGGAAAATTACTAAAGGTGTTGAGATGAGAATGCACAATAGCGTAGTCACTATGCGCTTTAAAAAAAGCTCTCAGCGCTTCATAGTATTTTGCAGGAGATACTGGATTGATAGGATCCAGTTTATAGATCTTACCTCCTAAACGTTCGATTTCATCATCAAACGCAGCTTTTTCTTTACGATGCACCAAAAAATCGAACTGTATTTGATCACGATCAATGTTTCGATAATAATTCATGATCATTGATTCTGCCCCACCCCGATTCATGATAGTAAAAACCTGCAATACCCTGATTGGTACCATTATATTCCTCCTCTGGTTTTAAAACGGATATACATGTTTAATGCTACTCCAAACGGGATCGCCAAAAAGGTGATTAGTTTTCTTGGAGATTCTGCCAAAAAGGATGCATTTTTGGTAAACAATGCACAAGAAACATAGTGAATGGCATTTTTGAAACGCTCTTTAAAACTCTCTCCCAATTTCATTCTACTCTTTCTGGAAAAAGCAAAACCATTGGGATGTCTACGGTACTGTTTTAGCATGTTCATACTCGACCCATCGGTTAAGTACTCCACAATACAGAACACCTCATTTACTGGCAGTAGTTTGTAATCCTGATCTATAAGTTGATACAGGTACCCAAGTGGTACAAAGCGCTCTCCTTCAAAAATAGGATATGGTGGATATTTTTTAACCACTTCAGTTCTGAACACCAATTTTTTATCTCCCAAAACACCATGCTTATGGTATAAATCATAAAGCCTTGTTTCTGTAAGGTGATCAGGAATTTTGGTTCCAATAATATCTCCTTTAGTATTGGCATCAAGACCTACTAAACCTGCAAACTTATCATTTCCCTTTATTTTCTCCCAATTAGCTAGAATTTTTTCGATAGCATCATCTGGCATAAAGTCATCGCTATCAATACAAACATTAAGTTCAGTTTCAATCAAACGATATGCTGCATTATGTCCGCCATGCATTCCAAGGTTTTCCTGAAAGTGATATTGTATTGCAATCTTATTTTCAGCAATCCAGGAATTCACCAATTCTTCGGTATTATCAGAAGATCCATCGTCAATAATTAACCAAAGAAAATCTTGATTCGTCTGTCTTATCAAACTTTGATAACACTGATCCAAACAGTAGGCCCGATTATAGGTTGGTGTGAATACTGTAATTGTTTTCATAGTTGTTAGTTAGTTTAAGAGTTATCCCCAAAAGAAGTAATACATAAAATAGGTAAATGCAAAATATACCAGTATTACCATCCCAAGTAAAAAATGTTGGTTTTTAAAAAATCGTTGTGTCAAAAATGGATAAGCGATTACGATAGCCATCATAAACCAAGACAGATAGGCAAATCTGTTGGAATAGTTTGCATTAATCACCAAAATCCAAAAGCCATTACAAATAAGGTAGGTATTGAGTAATCTATTGTAAATAGGGTCTTCAAACTTCTTTTTAAACACAAAATACCATCCTGCAAAAACAGCAAAGGCACTATGAAAAAGAAAATCCCATCGAAATCCTGTGCTAGAGAAGGTTCCCTCTGCTGCTTCACTAGTTAAATAGCCCGATAGCCGGTCATCATCTCCAAATCCTAAACCGGCAAATAATGAGATCCAAAAACCGCCCATTGCTAGCGACAAGGGTATACAAGCCAACCATCCTTTGAAATAGAATTTTGGATTGTTATAGATGTAGGTCATTAAAAATGCCAAGATGGGTAATAAGGTGGTTTTATGAAAAAATGAAGCTACCAGAAACAAGAAGCCCATAGCTACCTTGTTGGTTTTATGGTAACTGAATCCCCAAAGGAAAATAGAACAAGCAGCACCATTACGCATCCCGTTTACACCATAGGTCCAAAAGGAAAACGAGACCACAAACATAATAAACGCATAGTACCAATAGTCCTTGAAATACACCTTAGAGATCTTATACATCGGAAAAATGTAAAAGAAGGCACAAAGGGTAAAAAAGGTATGAATAGAAGAAAAGCTGGCCATGGTCTTCATAAATACATGCCATCCATAGTCATTGACCGTAAGAATCTCTCCTCCTGTACTGTAATGCTGAAAAGTCCTATAGTAATTGATCGTATCTCCAAATCTATGACTTGCAGGTCTTTGACCAATGTGAAAAATTAAAAAAGCCAATAATACATATCCCGTTACATTGATAAAAGCCAAATTTTTAGGCTCGCTCATGTTTAGAATTCGGGTATGCAATAGCGTAAAAAGTACTAAAAAGAAGCACAGATTAAGATACAACGGATAATACCAATCTATAGGAATAAAGGTATTCATATTAGTTTACGCTATGTTCAGCTACTCTTTTTCGCTTTTTTATACTATTCAAAATAGAATCTGATAAGACCTTTGTAAATTCTTTCCCCGAGAATTTATCTATATGATGTCCATCATAAGTCTTATACTTCATCTCCCCTACGTTAAAATCAAAATAGGATATCTCATTTGATTTTGCAACGTTTTCGATAACATTTCCAAATGTTGGAAAATATTGTTCTTCGTAACTCAAGAATTCTTTTGAAATTGGCATTCTTACCAAAAACACATGCCCGTGTTGCTTCAGTTTATTGATCAAATCTGATAAACTTTGAATCCTTACCTCCGACAACTTTGATTTTTTGGCATCCTTGAGGAACATGGATATTTGATTCTCCTTCCAATCTTCGAACACCTTCTCATCTGTAGGCAAATTGGTTTCTTCTAACCATCCATCCTTATGTACTTTTGATTTTTGGCGAAACATGGCTCTAAAATGAAAAAACGACAAATTCTTTATCAAATACTCATAATTAGGATTCGTATTTACAAAGTTCATATTATGAGGTGGTTGCCCTTCTTCTCTAAACTCTCCTGCAGCATTGTCATACCCTTCGTGTACCGTTAACATCTCGGGAGTTACCGAAATGATAAATATACCATTATCTGCTGACTCATCTAATTTCTTATAAATGCTTTCATTATACAAAGGTCCGATGATCGCCTGAGCAATCGTAAAACTATAATTCAGCATTGGAGCATTATATTCAGTATCTTTAAAATACTCATTGATTACAGCTGGTTGAATCCCTTGAAAACTTCTGGAATCCCCTACAATCATCGATTTTGTCTTTGGGATAGTAAATTTCTCGTAGAAATAGTCAATATTCCCCCCATAGTTCATCAATACAAAAGTGACGATACCCAAACAAATGGCAGAAAATAAGCTAAGTTTTAAAATGAACTTTTTCATGATCGTCTAAAATTGAAAATATATGAATGTTTCTGCACTTTTACCGAAAAACAACAATAACACAAAGATAAATACATAAGAACTCCAACGTATCCATACCGGATATGTACTCAACTCAAAATCATGCTTTTTCCCTCTATGAATCCACTCTACGGCTACAAAAAGTAAAATCAATCCTAATGTAATGAGTGAATTGCTCCCCATTAATATCGAAGGAAAATCAAACAAAGACCCTGAGAATATTTTCCCAAAATAATCAAATGCCTCTACGACATTGTTTGCTCTAAAAAAAACATCAGTAAGCATAATCAGCAAAAACAACAAAATCATTTTGCCTAATTCCTTAAAAGAAGGTAGTACTTTACCCTCGGCTACAACTTCAGAAGCATTCATTTTTCCCGAATATACAAGCGGTATAAAATAAAGACCGTGACACAGTCCATACACCACAAAGGTCCAATTGGCACCATGCCAAAAACCTACCAGAATAAAAGTAGCCACGATAGAGAGCATTAATCCTCTTTTTTGATGTCTTCTCAAAATAAAGGATAGCGGAGTAAACACATAATCCATCATCCAGGTGGTTAATGAAATATGCCATTTTCTCCAAAAATCAGCAATGTTTGTTGAAAAGAACGGAGTGGAAAAGTTTCGCATTAATTGAATACCAAATAGTTTTCCTACCCCAATCGCCATGTTTGAATATCCAGAAAAATCTGCATATAACTGAATTGCGTAGAAAAACGTCCCCAACAGCAATGTGCTTCCTGACTGTACTTGGTAATCATTAAAAATAGGATTTACAATCGCTGCACAATTTTCGGCAATAACTACTTTGGCAAAAAATCCCCATAAAATTTGACGTAATCCGTCTACCATTACTGGATAAGAGAAGGTTCTCTTCTCTTCGAGTTGTGGTAATAGTCCGGCAGCTCTTTCGATGGGTCCAGATAATATCTTAGGAAAAAATGTGACAAAAACAGAAAAACGCAATAGATCTTTACTAGGTTCTATTTCTTCATTGAATACATCGATAAGATATCCAAGGGTTTGAAAAGTAAAGAAACTAATCCCCAGCGGTAGGATAATCTGCAAAGTATTATGACTTACACTGGATCCAAAAACTTGAAGTATGTCATAAAATCCTTGATAGAAAAAGTTGGCATACTTAAAATACAATAACAAGCCTACGTTAAAAATCAATCCCAGGTACAGAAATATACTTCTTTTCTTATCCTCTTCTGTTTGTGCAATTTTAATTCCTAGTCCATAATTAATACCCGTACTGGCAATCAACAATACCAAAAACCGCCAATCTGCCCATGCATAGAATACCAAACTGGAAACCAACAACAATATGTTTTGTGACACATCGGATTTCTTGAAAACCAGCCAGTACAGCAATAATACCGGAATAATAAATGCCAGAAAATCGAAAGAATTGAATACCATGCTGAGTCGACTTATGCCTTACTTTGTACTAAGGAAACCAAAGCCCCCATGTTTTTAAGCTTATTTAACTCTCTTAGTTTAAAACGAATGCCAAATTCTTCTTCAATTTTGGTAATGATCATCATGTGGGATAATGAATCCCAACCATCTACATCTTTTGCCGTTAATTCGTCGTGCATTTCGAAGTTACTGTGCTCCAAAATAGTGGTCAACACATTACTTATTCTTTCTTTTATAGTACTAATTTCCATAAGAACTCTGTTTTCTTAACTAAACATTTCTTTTAATTTCTTTCTATCTATTTTCCCGTTGGTGTTTAAAGGAAAGTTCTGTATAAATTTTATTTGCGTAGGTATCATATAAGCCGGCAATTTACCTTTCATATAGGTTACCAAATCATTTGTATCCATAGCTTCTCCTTCTATCACCAACCCAATCTCTGTGTTGTGAATCTTATTGGTAAAAGCTATCGCTACAGCATTGGTCTTATCCAATCCTGCTTTGGCATGAAACTCGATTTCGGATAACTCTACCCTGAACCCTTGAATTTTGGCCTGAAAATCAACTCTTCCTAAATACAAAATATCACCTTCATGATCCACATTACACAGATCACCTGTTCTGTAAAACCTGGTATTTTTCCCATTGTATTCTTTATCGAAGAATACCTCTTTATTCTTGGTTTCGTTTTTCCAATACCCGGGGGTAAGTTGATCACCACTCAGACATAACTCTCCACTTTCACCTACAGTCACTTCATTATTCTCGTCATCTACAATAATGGTAGTTGTATTTTTCATATCCTTACCTATGGTCAATACCCCATTGTGGGTTTTGTTTGTTCCATTTCTGACATAGGTGTAATCTGTACAAAATATGGTACATTCGGTAGGGCCATATACATTGGCAATAGTGGCATTAGGAACACAATTACTCCACTCTTCTGTCACATCCAATGGTAATGCTTCTCCGCAAAACAAACTGTATTTCATGGCCGGACAATTGATTTCATCAAAATACGGGCGTAAATAATGCAAAATGGAAGGAACCATGAGCATAAAAGTAAGCTCGTAATCCTCCATCAACTCAAAAATATAGCTGTATTTTATCTCATCCTTGGGTATGGTATACGTACAAGCACCTTTGAGCATTGGTGCCAGATAAGACATTACTGAAAGATCAAAGGTTAACTCAAACATTTGCAGGCATCGATCTTCTTTGGTAATGGGATAATCTAGTGCCCAAAATGCATCCATAAAACTGGAAAGGTTACTAAAAGTAATAGGCACTCCCTTTGGCGTACCTGTAGTTCCCGAAGTGAAGAAAATATAAGCCAGATCAGTTGCTCCAACCACAACTGGTTTTAGATCTATATCCGTTGTATCCAAATGCCTGGTTAGAATTGTTTTGGTTTCGGCAAACACTTCTTTTTCTGAAGAGTCTAGAACCGTAACAATATCAGCCAAATCTACCACCATTTGGTTTCTACTCTCTGGAAACTCAGGATTTAATGGCACATATGCCTTCCCTTCCATCCAAAGTGCAATGATAGAAGCATAGGTTTGGATATCATCATTGGTGACCAAACCAATATTAGTTTCTTCCTTTTTTACCGATTGTCGAATAGCACTTCTTATGTCTGAAATGACCTGTGCAAACTGTTGGTAACTATAATACTGTTCTCTAATGCAAAAGGCATTGCGTTCATAGTTGGTTTCTATTGCCTTTTGTATATCTAATATCAAATTCATAATCCCCCAATTTAGAATTTAATTATACTTTATTTCCGTCTTTTTTAATGATTTTAGCAGGGTTTCCTACTACTACACAATTATCGGGAACATCCTTTACTACTACGGATCCAGCTCCTACAACACTGTTGTTCCCAATTTTTATATCTCCAATAATAATGGCTCCTGTATATACAGAAACATTATTTCCTATGGTTGGTCTTTTACCATCAACTTCACCAAGAGTTACCAGATGATTGACGTAAAAATTCTCTCCGATCTCCTCTGCATTCAAAATAGTGCTGTATGGATGCCCGGTAAGAATCCCTCCACCTAGTTTGGTACTGATATCGATTCTGAAATATTTTTCTTTTCTACAATAGATATTCAATAAAGAAGCAAACATTCCTCTGTTTCTATGATAGAATACTGTTCTGAAATCAGGAGAAGTCGCCAAAAAACTTAATAATAAGGATCTTCGACTTCCTGTAAGTCCTTTGGCAGAAGCCCAGCGATCAATATCCATATCTATAGCTGATTTGTTTCTACTTCTGTAGTACAAAAGTACATGAGGAAACAAAAACAACTTATAGAAATTGATGATTAACGATCTCATGATTTATCAATTAATTGATTAAACATATTTTTCCACATCCCCATTACGGGCTCTAATTGATACTGTTGTGCATTATCTCTTGCATTTTCACCCATTTCTTTGATCCGATCTGAATCATTCATCAGTTGATATAATTGATCTGCAAAAGTCTCATTATCATAAATAGGTATTAAAATCCCGTTTTCTGTATCTACAATATTTCTTGGACCATATGGGCAATCAAATGATACAATAGGTAAACCACAGGCTTGCGCTTCTAATAGTACCAAAGGAAAACATTCGTTATGCGAACTCATTACAAAAATAGAAGAATCCAACATCTCTCCTTGAATATTTGACGTAGATCCTTTGAGTTGTAAACTGTCACCTAGTTCTTCTTTATCTATTTTATCCTGTAATTGTTTAGTATATCCTTTATCTCCATCTCCAAAGATATGAAGTCGCCAATCGGTCTTATTTTTCTGAACCAATTTCCAAATGTCAATTAGTATATCATATCCTTTTACGTGTGCTATTCTACCTGCCGTAATGATTCTTTTGGCAGTACCTTTGGAAACTTCATTGGGATAGAACGTCAACGGATTAGGAATAACCACGGTGTTATTGCTCTTGTAATAGCTAGATTCATCATTATTTAAGATGACCAACTTGTCATATTTTGACTCTACATAATCTGCAAACCTAAAAAACCATTTCTTGAAAACTCCGGGACGTTTACGCTTTCCTTCTTCAATAAATTTTGAATAATGAAACTCTTTTACTTTAGGAACGCGTTTTACCAAAAACGGAACAAAATAGGTGTCTGCACTATGGCTACAAACTACAACCACATCAGGTTGCAACTTTTTAATCGCCGATTTTGTTTTCCGAATATGACCTGGTAATTTCAACAGGTTTTTAGGATGAAAATAGGATTTATACCTATTGAAATTAATTCCTAAATCCTGAAACTTTATCCGTTCATCAAAAGAATAGCAAGGCTTGTTATTCTTTTGCTCACTGGTTATGATAAAAACCTCGTTGTCTTCTTGCTGCGCAAAATAGTTTGCTTTAATCGAAAGTACTCGTTCTATACCTCCATGCAAATACACCTGATCTATGATAAAAAGGATTTTCATGCAGGTACCGAATTGGTTAGACTTCTAAACAGAGTATCCCACTCCTCTCCTATTTTTTCTGGAAGGTATTTCTTTACAGCTTCTTTAGCATTTACCCCATAGGATTTTCTTTCCTCTTCATTTTCAATAAGTGTAAGAATAGCTTTGGCAAACCCATCTACATCTCCGTTCTCTACCAAAATTCCATTTTCCTGATGCGAAATAATATCTGAAGGACCATAAGGGCAATCAAATGAAATACAGGGAACTCCATAGGCCATGGCTTCTGTTAGCACCATTCCGAATCCTTCATATCTCGAAGACATCGTATACAATGACGCCTGCTGGTATTTTTCGGCTATGTTTCTCACAGGTGGGTAAAAATTCACTGTATCCGCTACTCCCAACTCCTGAGCTAAATCATCCAGCTTTTGGTTCTTATCTATAGTACCATACACATCTAGCTCCCACTGGGGATGTCTATCTGAAACAGTCTTCCAACTCTTCAGTAAACGATCATATCCTTTTTGATAGCTTTGCTTACCAACGGCCAGCACTTTCTTGTTATCAAGTGTACTTTTTTCCTCTGGATAAAACGACAAGGGATTAGGAATTACCTTTAAGTTCTTAAAAGTCCATTCTTCCAGATTACCTTTGGTAAGTACTACAAAATGATCATAAGATCGACCTCCAAAATTCATCATCGCCGATTTTACACGGTCAGATATTTTCGAAGTAAAGGATTTAGCCCCTTGCTTAATCACGGCATTTCTAGAAACATGCCGTTCATAAATCATCGGGCACGGCTTATTTAAAATTTTTGGTACCAGAAACCCTTTCAGTCCGTCATCACAAACTGCAATCACATCGGGTTTTATCTTTTTAATCACTTTTCTCAGTCCTTTGGCATATTTGTACGCATGAACCAAAGGATTGCCCGTTGCATTAATGTTATGATATTTAATTTTTGGGCTAAATTGATAAAAAAGTTCGTTGGTATTTTGGTTTAAGGTAACCACATGTATATCGTAATTGTAATGATCAGCAAGCCTGCTGGCCTTTATAGAAAGTACTCTTTCTAATCCGCCAGGGCCGTCGATTCTATTTACAATATAGACCAGTCTCATCACTATGCAGTTTCTAATTTAGTTTACTGGTTACTTTTTCTTTTAATGCATTGGCTAGATCATGGTGTTTCTCTAAATTTTTCACCATAGTATCCAGACCAATTTGACCCTCTAGAGGGAAATTAGCTGTAAACTCACCAGTTTTACTATTCACATCTATTCGGTTAAAGAGTTCTAAAATCCCATCAAAACGACAAGAATCCACAAAACTGTCAAACCCATTTACAAATATTACAGGAGTACCTAGTGCCAAACAAGGTAAAGCACAATGAATTCTTGAAGTAATTACTAATCTTGCTCTTGCATATTTTTTGAGTAGATTCTCAGCCATATCAAACTTCTCCTCGTCGGTGTATTTATTTGAAGGTGGCTCCTGATTAATGAATTCTGCAGTTTCTAAAACCTCTTTACTGATAAAATTCTTAAGATGTTTGTTCTTTTTACCCAACTGGAATGCTGAACCATTCAGGATATTCCTTACCGTATTTTTTGTATTATAAAATACTTTTTCTGGTCTTGGGTAACTATATAATGGATCCACGATATAAATCTGATCTCCTCTTTCAGCATCGTCAACTTTGTATGAATCTAGAGTTAATGTAAGACAACCTGTAAAATAGGCGTCGATACCTTTTGCTTTCAACGTATCTGCTGTAAACTGATCTCTACACCCAATAGGTTCATGCTTTTTTAAATAAGCAATTCCTTTTTCGCTAAGCATAAAAGGAGCCGCAGTATTGTTCATATGAAAAGACACAAATACCGGATCTATCGGTTCCGACGGCACCCAATTATGAGTATTGTGCGTAAACCAACCATTCATGATCAATTTGATTGGTTCTCCAGAATATTCTGCCAGCCTTTCGCGATTTAATAATTGATCTACTTTAGGCAAAAACTGCTTAGCCGCCAAACTCTGAATATTGTCTCCTACGTTAAAAAAACGTCTATTCTCATCGTATGTTAATAACCCGTATTTCATCTGTCTATTTTATTTTTCTGTATAATTTGATCAACCATGGAAATTTATTTCTTAAAATAAATTTCATTCGGTGAATTCCTTTATGAGGATTATTTATTTTGTGTTCTAAAAGCCGATCAATTTTTCCCTTTCGAATATCATTCATCTGCTGAGTCTCAATTTCTTTATCCTTAAAAATAAAGAAATCATCAACCGACTTTGCTTTTTCCATTAATTCCCACCAAAAATATCGTACTCCTTTACTCGCACCACCGATATCAAGCACGGTGTAAAACTTCTCGTATATGCCTTCATCAACATTGAAACCATAATCATTGGGATCCTTACCGTTCAATATTAATCCCAAAATAGTTCTGAAACACTTTTCGCAACTGCTACAGTTAAATTCTGTTCGTCTTTCAGAATAGCATACCCGTAATCTGAATTTAGTGTTTGTATTTGAAGCAAAACCAGCAATGAGATCAACTTTGTCTTGTCGTTTTAATTCATAACCATCGTGAAACACTTTGATTCCACCTCCCCAGGTAATTTTTTCATCCATTTCTGGAGTAGAACCCCAATCTATATCTATATTATCAGTATAAGAGGAAGCGATGTAAATCGATCCATAGTTATATAAAAATGAAAGTGGTGCTAGAGCTCCTATTAGAGCCAAACCATGTTGTACTTTTCCCCACCAGCCTATATCATTAAGCAATAACTCTACCTGATAGGTATAAAAATCCCTAAGATTGGTTTCTATATATTCTTTATGGTTATTTTTTAATAATTCTTCATTTTCTATAAAGTCGGTAAACTCTGTCCACTGTTTTTGATCTTCTATCTCAATATCCGCTCCTAATAATGTGATTAAATCCGGTTTTTGCTCATATGCCCGGATGTAAGTAGCATAAGCATCTACACCTCCGCTAAACAGCATAGCTGTTTTATCACCTTTGCAATTATTCTTTATTAAAGTTTTTGCAGTTAATCCTCCTGAAAGTGTTCTGGAAGTATCTCTCTTTTCAAACTCTTTCTTTACGATCTCTTGAGAATGATAGAAATCCTCATCTACCTCATCTACCTCTATGGTAAACCCTGCAAACCAAGCTATCGGGAGTAAATTAGACAAAAAAGGAATCACCGATATACTATCTGGGACTGTACTTACATCCACCAAGTATTTGGAATACAAAGGTTTTTCCTGAACAAAGTACTTTTGCGCATTACCTTGAGCGGTATACGCATAGTTTATTTTTTGACCATTATCAGAATACGAAATATGTTGTAGCTTAACTGTATCCATTCTTATTTTCGTTTCAGCACTGATGCTATTGGTTTGATAAATAATTGTTTTTCATAGTCCAGCATTCCCAAAAAGTACATTAGCGGAATAAATACTGCGGTATAAGTAATTCCTTTTACCACAAAATTAAGCCAACCTTCTCCAGGAATATAGTTGATAAAATACCCTATGGAAATCACCAAAATTATTACAAGGGATGACTTATGTAACATTTCTCTGAAAAACCTAAAAATATTCAATCCAATGGTTTTATGATAGTAAAAATTCATTACGTTCTGCACAATCAACCATCCGCCTACAAGTCCAGCAATCATTCCTATAGCTCCATACTCATAAGCCAATAGCCATCCTGATAATGCGCCTAAAAACATAAAAACAAAATATAGTATTGCCTTGAAAGACAATTTATTCTTTGCTTCAAGAATAGAGTTTCCAAAAGCTTGCAACAATGGTAAAGTATATCCAACCATAATAGCAAGCGCGATAATATAGATTTCCTTACATTCACTTCGAGTATATCTTCCAGAGTTTTCAGCATCTCCTCCTCCAACCCATAAATTTATGAACTGCTCTCCATACAATATAAAAGCTCCAAGCACATACATTAATATGATAAAAGATAACCTACCTAATTTAATCATCATACTTGTCAATTCCTCGCCAGATGCATTATTGACAGACATTTGTGTTGCCCTCGGCAAGAAAACACTAGATATAGCAGTTGAAAAAGTCCCATAATATGATCCTAGAGCAATCCCAATACCGTAAATACCAAGTACTTTTGGCAAACTCATAGATCCCAACACCCAACTTCCGGATTTCCATTGTAACATTGCTACTAATGAAAATACAAAGATCCAACCAGAATACTTAAAAATATGGAGGATATATTGTTTAGAAAGTTGATGAAGTTTAAACCTTACTTTTAATTTTTTGAAAACATAATATCCAGTAACTGTAATGGTAAACAAATTAAACAATGAATCCACTATCACCAATGATATCGCCTTACCACCAAACAAAAGAACTGCTACTATGGTTGCCGATCTAAGAAGGTACCTAATAATACCTACGGATTCAGGAAAAACAAAAGCTTCATACCCTTTGCAGATTCCTGTAAAAATCATACCAGGAAGATATATCGCCAGATTTATAATCAGGATTACAAACATGATCTTGGTGATTCTAATCTCCTCGGCATTGAACTTGGTAAAATAAGTATCTAGAAAGAAATAAAAAATAACACCCAGCAAGATAACCAGCATCGAGATAACAAAGTATATTAATCGTACTGTTGCCAGAAAATTCTCTTCACCTTTTCTATCCTTTTCTGCTCTGTATTTTGCAACGAAACGAACTACGGTGTTAGTTAAGCCAAAGTCCAAAAGAGCAATCGTACCTATTAGCGCCCCTACAGCATTAAATATACCATATTCATCCTTTCCAATATTGCTAACAATGAACGGCGTCATCATTATTCCTATAACATTGGTAAGCACAATTTTTAAGTACGTAAGTAACGCTCCTTTCTTTAGTTGGCTCAATTTAGATGTATTAGTTGTTTAGTTGCTAAAATTAAAAACTCGGTAATACTTATAATCTTCCTTGTACTTCTCCTTCCAGAATTCCTTTTACATCATAGAGAACCCCATTTGGCACTAGCAAAGTGTTAAGATCAACATCCAAATATTCTTTATGTGCTACAGTAAGAACAATGGCATCAAATTTTTGATTTGGAATATTCGTAGTCGTTTCCAGATTGTATTCATGCATTACCTCCTCTGGATTTGCCCAGGGGTCATAAACCGTTACGTTGGTTCCAAAATCTTTTAATTGATCAATTACATCAACCGCTCTAGTATTTCGAACATCAGGGCAATTTTCCTTGAAGGTTACTCCCAATACCAGAACATTAGCTCCTTTGATATGAATATCATGTTTTACCATTAGCTTAATTACTTCAGAAGCAACATAGTTCCCCATACTATCATTCAACCTTCTACCCGCCAAAATAATCTCGGGGTGATACCCAAACTCCTGTGCTCTTTGTGCCAAGTAATATGGATCTACTCCTATACAATGTCCTCCTACCAAACCAGGCTTAAATGGCAAAAAATTCCACTTGGTTCCTGCAGCCGCTAGCACATCATGAGTATCGATATCCATTAGATTAAAGATTTTTGCCAATTCATTTACGAAAGCAATATTGATATCTCGTTGCGAATTCTCAATCACTTTAGCAGCTTCAGCTACCTTTATAGTTGGTGCAAGATGTGTTCCTGCTTCAATCACAGAGGCATACAAGGCATCCACTTTCTCTCCTATTTCTGGTGTAGAACCTGCCGTAACTTTTAGAATCTTTTCTACCGTATGTTTCTTATCTCCAGGATTTATTCGTTCCGGAGAATATCCTGCATAAAAGTCTTTATTAAATACCAATCCGCTTACTCTTTCAAGAACCGGTATACATTCTTCTTCCGTAACACCTGGATACACTGTAGATTCATAAATTACTATATCTCCCTTTTTCAATACAGACCCAACAGTTTCGCTAGATTTGTACAAAGGCGTCAAATCTGGACGATTATTTTTATCAACAGGAGTAGGTACTGTTACCACATAGTAATTGCAATCCTTTATTTCATCAATAACATTAGTGCAAAACAAACCATTTGATGTAAGATCATTTTTTGTTTTTAATACTTCTTTCAGTAAATCATCTTCCACCTCAAGAGTAGAATCCGTACCAGACTGTAATTCAGTAATCCTATTTTGATTAATATCAAATCCTACTACAGGAAATTTTGTCGCGAATAATCTAGCTAGCGGAAGTCCTACATATCCCAATCCGATTACTGCTATCTTAGTATCTTGCATAATGGTCGTTTATTTTATGGTGCTTTGTAGTGTGATTTGGTTATAGGTTATCCCAATACCACTTTACAGCTTCTTTTAATCCTGATTTTATATCAAATTTGGGTTCGTAACCCAAAAGATTTTTTGCTTTATCTATTGATGCCAGCGAATGTGGAACATCTCCTTTACGTTCTGGTCCATATTTTATATCTACATTAGCGATGTCGGCATCAAACTCTGAGAGATATTCTTTTAATAATACTGTTAATTCATTAAGAGACGTTCTTTCTCCAAATGCGGTATTGTATACATTGTTCAATGCCTCAGTATTATCTGTTGTGATTGCACAAATGTTCATCTGAATCACATTGTCGATATACGTAAAATCTCTAGAAAAACTACCATCACCATTAATTATAGGTGACTCGTGTTTCATCAATTGCATTACAAATTTAGGAATTACTGCCGCATAAGCCCCTTCTGGATCCTGCTTACGACCAAACACATTGAAATAACGCAATCCCACAGTATCTAAACCATAAGTTTTCTTAAAGTTATCCGCATACAATTCATTCACATATTTGGTAATTGCATATGGAGAAAGTGGTTTCCCGATATTTTCTTCAATTTTTGGTAACGACTTGGAATCCCCATACGTAGAAGAGCTTGCTGCATACACAAAACGTTTAACTCCTGCATCTCTGGCAGCTACTAACATGTTTAGAAAACCTCCAACATTTACGTCATTGCTGGTGATGGGATCATTTATCGATCGAGGAACGGACCCCAATGCTGCTTGATGGAGTATAAAATCTACTCCTTCGCAAACTTTATGACAAGCATCCAAATCTCTAATATCACCTTCTACAAAAGTGAAATTATCATGTTCTAGTAATGAGGATATATTTTTTTTGTGTCCGGTAGCAAAATTATCCATTCCTACCACTACGCTGCCCAGATCTAATAGTTTTTCGCAAAGATTAGACCCTATAAAACCCGCAGCACCAGTTACGAGTATCTTGGAAGAACGCAACTGTTCTATCTGTTTAGTGTTCATCTGTTATGTTTTAACCCCCTGTTTTTTAGTCCCAAAACTATGATTTCCATAGCCAGCGCGAAATTAACATTTACTAAAAGAACATACAACATATGTTAAAGGGGATTTTACCCCTATTTAAATTTCAACGTTACCAGTTAACGAGAAAAAACAACCATTGAGCCAATGATCACCCTGTAAAAAACTAAAATACAGACATTTAAATTCTTTGTGTTTTTTATTAACAATAACGTTTTCTTAATATAAAAAAGATAAAATCAGTACTTCAATAATTGAATCAACTCTTCTTCAAAAGTATTTTTTGCCAGGTACTGCTTTTCTAATCCAGAATCAAAGGGTATTGGCGTTTCTATACTTCCTACTCTTTTTACTGGAGCGTCCAAAAACTCAAAACATTCTTCCATAATGAGTGCTGCTATTTCTGAAGCAATTCCACCAAACGAAGTATCTTCTTGCAACACAATCACCTTTCCTGTTTTCTTGGCCGAAGCATAAATAGTGGCTGTGTCCAGAGGTTGTAATGTTCGTAAATCAATCACTTCTGCTGAAATAGCTTCATGCTTACTCAGAGTCTCCAACACCCAATGCACTCCCGCTCCATAACTAATAATGGTAATATCGTTTCCTTCCTTCAGAACAGAGGCCTGCCCTATTGGTAGATTGTAATAATCTTCTGGTACTTCTTGTCGAATACTACGGTATAATGCCTTATGCTCAAAAAACAGTACTGGATTAGGATCTTCTATTGCACTAATCAATAAACCCTTTGCATCTTTTGGAAACGCTGGATATACTACTTTAAGTCCTGGAACTTTAGTAAACCACGCTTCATTGGTTTGGCTATGAAAAGGTCCGGCTCCAACTCCTGCTCCGCATGGCATACGAATCACCACATCTGCAGATTGCCCCCATCTGTAATTGGATTTTGCCAATAAATTGACAATTGGATTGAATCCCGAAGACACGAAATCAGCAAATTGCATCTCTATAACAGCCTTATGATCATTTACAGACAATCCATATCCTGTAGAAACAATAGCCGATTCACAGATTGGAGTGTTTCTCACTCTTTGTTTACCGAATGCCTCGACAAAGCCTTCGGTTATTTTAAACACTCCTCCATACTCCGCAATATCTTGTCCCATTATTACAAGATCCCTATATTTTTCCATCGCTTGATACAAACCTTGTGAAATTGCATCTATTAACCTCAATTCTTTGGTGGTTTCCTTTGGATCAACTTTATGAAAATCATGTGGAGCATACACATCATTCACCTCTTTTTCTAAGTCTACGACAACATTCTCCTCCGCTTTTGTTCGTTCCCAATGCTCATCTATTTCAAGCTTTATGGCAGCTTGTAAGGCTTCTTCATCAGCAGATGGCAAAAGGCCTAGGCCCTGCAAATAACTTCTATAATTCTCTATGGGGTCTTTTGTTTGCCAAAAATCCATGAGCTCCTGAGGAACATATTTGGTCCCACTGGCTTCTTCATGCCCACGCATCCTGAACGTTTTAAATTCCAACAGTACAGGGCGAGGATTCTGCCGAATACTTTTGACCAACTCACTAACCTTAGTGTATACTTCTAAGACATTATTTCCTTCGATTACATAGGATTCCATTCCGTATCCATTTCCTCTATCTGCCAGATTTGTACAATTGTATTGTTCGCTGGTTGGGGTAGACAAACCATAACCATTGTTTTCAATACAAAACAACACTGGCAAGCTCCATACAGAGGCTACATTCAGTGCTTCATGAAAATCACCTTCGCTAGTTCCTCCTTCTCCTGTAAATACAGCAGTAACCTTATTATTTTTCTTTAAAATATTAGCCAAAGAAATGCCACATGCTATTCCCATTTGCGGTCCTAAATGAGAAATCATTCCTACAATTTTATATTCCTGTGTTCCAAAATGAAAAGAACGATCCCTACCCTTGGTAAACCCATTGGATTTACCCTGCCATTGAGAAAATAATCTGAATAATGGGATATTCCTTGAAGTAAATACGCCAAGATTTCTATGCATTGGCAAAATGTATTCATCCTGATCCAACGCAGCAGTGACCCCAACAGCAATTGCTTCCTGCCCGATACCACTAAACCATTTTGAGATCTTACCTTGTCGCAATAACACCAACATCTTTTCTTCAATCAACCTAGGCTTCAGCATCTTCTCATAGAGAGAAATTAGAGTCTCATTACTCAATTCTTTTCGATCAAACTGAAGGGATGATTTTTCATCAGAAATGTAGTCCATACATGAAAATTAAGAGAATAAATGTAATTATTTTTACTTCAGAAATCGCAGCAAAAAAGGAATATTATTAAGTAGTTGTTAATTTAATCCAAACAATCATACGAATTAATTAAATTTACCTTAGTTTCTTATTAATATTTCTAAAAATAATTAATTTGATCAGAAATTAAACTCGAAAACTTTTTGAAGACAATCCATGGTTTTTATATAAAATACACCTTATTTTAGTTCTTCAATAATTAAGCATATATCCAATGAATAATATACCTAGTGTCGATTTAGCAGATTTTTTGTCTGATGATCCTGCTAAGAAGCAAAAATTTGTAAATGAAATAGGACGCGCCTACGAGGAAATAGGTTTTGTAGCCTTAAAGAATCATTTCTTAAGTGATCAGTTGGTAGAAAACCTATATAAGGAAGTAAAGAGTTTCTTTGCGCTACCTGTTACAACTAAAGAAAAATATGAAATTGAAGGCTTGGGAGGCCAGCGAGGATACACCTCTTTTGGGAAAGAACATGCTAAAGGGAAAAAAGAAGGTGATCTGAAAGAATTTTGGCATTTTGGACAAGAACCTGATAAAGATGCTAACCTAATAGAGGAATACCCAGAAAATGTTATGGTAGATGAACTTGAAAGTTTTAATACCACTGGGATGGAGGCCTATCGTATGCTAGAAAAAACAGGAATCTATGTATTAAGGGCGTTAGCTATATACATAGGTCTGGATGAAAACTACTTTGACCATTGGGCCAGTAATGGAAATAGTATACTAAGACCAATTCACTATCCTCCTATTACCGAAGAACCAAAAGGTGCTGTACGCGCAGGCGCACATGGAGATATTAATTTGATTACCCTGCTAATGGGTGCTTCAACTGGAGGATTACAAGTGCAACGTAAAGATGGAGAATGGATAGATGCTATTCCTCAAGATGACGAACTGGTAATCAATGTTGGGGATATGCTGGAAAGACACACCAACAATAAGTTAAGATCCACTATACATAGGGTTGTAAATCCTCCCAAAGAACAATGGGGTAAACCAAGATATTCTATACCTTTCTTTATGCATCCGAGAAGTGATATGAAGTTGAATTGTTTGGAAGAATGTATTACTTCCGAAAATCCAAAACAATACGACGACATAACCGCTGGGGAGTTTCTGCACCAACGATTAGTAGAAATAGGATTGATAAAAAAATAGTCTTTTGATAATATGGATTTACAAGATCAATTGAAGAACCTTTTCCCGGATCACGAATTTAATCAAGAAGAAAAAGTTGCAGACACGCCAGAAGATAAATTATGGATGCAAGATGATCCTATAATTTGTAAGTATGAAAAGCGAAAGGGAAAACCTATAACTATTTTGGAAGGATATACCGGAGCAGATGAAGATTTTAAAAAATTAGCAAAAGAGCTAAAGACGCGTTTGAGCGTTGGCGGAAGCTTCAAAAATGATGCTATCATTATACAGGGAGATTACAGAGATCAGATTATGAACATCCTAAAGGAGAAAGGATTTAAAGTAAAACGCGTAGGAGGTTAACATAATTACCTGTATTTTATTTTGGCAACAGGAACATTACATATTACTAACGGAGACAGTCTAACAGATCGACTACAAGAGCTGCAACTTGTAGAAGGGGATTTTTTTACATGGCGCGAAATGCTATGTGAAGGCCCTACCTCTGTTAAAATTGAAAGTGATGACGGCATAAAAAAACGAAAAGACTTTTTAAAGAAGTACTACCGTATCCCTCCTAACGATTATGAAACTAAATTTGTTTCTCAGCTGCAACTACTAGACAATCTTCAAAACTATGATGAAATTATCTTGTGGTTCGAATATGATTTGTTTTGTCATATCAACATGATTGCTGCCATAAGCCTCCTCTTAAGAAAAGGAATACAAGAAATACCAATCTATCTTGTATGTAGCGGAAGAACCGAAAGCGATAAAAAATTAATGGGTTTATGCGAACTGTCAACAGCTCAATTAAAAACACATTATCAAAATAAAGTATTGCTTTCACTAGATGATTTAGAACTAGCAGATTATGTCTGGACATTATATTGCGAATCTAATCCTAAAAAGATCGCAGGCCAGATCAAAAAACAATCTTCTTTTGAATACCTATCCATTTGTTTAAGAGCTCATTTACAACGTTTCCCTAATATGCTTACTGGACTTAACATATTAGAACATAACATTCTCGAAATGATCGATAAACATCAAATAAAAAATGTTCGTCAACTCATGGGATATGCCTTAGAATATCAGGGATACTATGGGTATGGAGATATGCAAATGAAACGAGTAATTGCCAGACTATTTCAGTTTCTGGATCAAACGAAAGATCAACTTAATCTATCCGAAAGAGGTAAGTTAGCTTTAGATAGTAAGAAGAATTTTTACAATACCCAGAAATTGGATTGGTACTACGGGGGAGTAAAAAAGTATGATTACTTATACAACAACGAAACGCATACGTTATTAAAATTGTAATATGCCAATAGCAGAATCAGAACTTATTCTTAATCCAGACGGAAGCATCTATCACCTAAATTTAAAACCGGAGCATTTAGCCAGAACCGTTATTACCGTTGGAGATCCAGATCGTGTAGATGATGTTACCAAATATTTCGAATCTGTAGAGTTTGTAATTCGTAAACGAGAGTTTCATACACAAACCGGTTACTATAACGGACATCGAATTACAGTAATTTCTACAGGAATTGGTACCGATAACATTGACATTGTTTTTAATGAGTTAGATGCGTTGGTCAATATTGATTTGAACACGAGAGAAATCAAACAAGAACTTTCTTCTCTAAATATCATAAGAATAGGAACCTCCGGTTCTGTACAAAAAGAAATTGATGTTGATAGTTTTGTTATTTCTGAGATGGCTATCGGATTTGATAGTCTACTTCATTTCTATCAGAACGAAACTATACTACAAAAAGAATTTTCAGAATCCTTGGTCAAGCATATGGATTGGAGTAAAAATCGATCACTCCCCTATACAGTTGGATATGATGAAAATTTAGGGAATCATATGCATAGTGAACGAACTAAAAAAGGAGTAACAGCGACCAATGTTGGTTTTTATGGCCCCCAAGGAAGGATATTACGACTTGCAATTCCTGATGAAAAAATGAATGATAAAATTACCTCATTCGTTTACAACAACAAAAGAATAACTAATTTGGAGATGGAGACGGCAGGAATTTATGGCATGGCCAAACTCCTGGGACATAAAGCTGTTTCTATGAATGCTATCTTAGCCAATAGAATCAACGGAACATTTAGCAAACAACCTAAAGAAACTGTAGATCAGCTTATTCAGTATACGCTTTCTAAAATTGCAAGTTTCTGAATAACCAAGTGACCAACAAAAAAAGATGAGTAAAACTCATCTTTTAATCATTAAAATATTATGAAAATAATTAGGGCAATTTGGATTGTCTATTAACCAAACAATATTTTGAGACTTATCAGTAAATTTGTTAATAATAAAACCCCGATAAAAACTACAATTCCATTTTCAACAGGATTATTTTTTAACTTGGCAACTTTTACATAAGCGCTTTTGGTTTTAAGAAAATTCTTTTTCATAGCAATTGTTTTTATTTTGGGTTCTAAATTGTTATCAAATATACTTCTATCTGGAAGAATAATAAGTCAAATATAGAAAAAAGAATTTAATTTCATCGTTAAAAAACATAAATAATCGATGAAATACACATATTTATTAATTTATTACGCATGCACACCATAAAAATTGGAGGAGTTCCTGAACATTTTAACTTACCATGGCACTTAACCATTGAAGATAAGAGTTATGAAAAAGAAGGCATACAACTAGAATGGACAGATTACTATGGCGGTACTGGAGCTATGTGTGAAGCATTGCGTAATTCGGAAATAGATATGGCGATCATTCTTACCGAAGGCATAATTAAGGATATCATAGGTGGTAACCCCTCAAAAATTGTACAAACCTATATTCAAACTCCACTAATTTGGGGGATACATGTTGCCTCAAACTCGCCATATACTGAGTTATCACAATTAGAAAATACCAAAGTAGCTATAAGTAGATATGGATCTGGATCCGAATTAATGGCCTACATGAATGCGCAGTCTCAGAACTGGGATACATCTTCACTAAGCTTTGAAGTCACACAAAATTTAAATGGAGCCGTAGATGCACTTACTGCGGGAAAAGCCGACTATTTTATGTGGGAACATTTTACCACCAAACCTTTGGTAGACGATGGAACTTTTAGAAGAGTTGCAGATTACCCTACCCCGTGGCCGTGTTTTGTTATTGCAGTAAGAGATGAAATTATAAAAACAAAGCATGATCAGATAGAAAAGATCTTAAGTATCATTAACACAACCACTGCCGACTTCAAAAGCATCCCTAGTATAGATCGAACGCTTTCTTTGAGGTATGACCAACGTTTAGAAGACATTCAAAAATGGCTTACCATTACTCAATGGAGTCAATCACTTATCGAGCAAAAAACACTTCTCTATATCCAACAACAATTATTTACATTGAATATCATTGATAAAACCATTCCTTCAGAAGATTTGATCTATAAATTTTAGTCAAAATATAGTTTTTAATCATTTTTCTTGAAAAATAAGGTAGGGTATTTTAAGCTTAAAGCGTTTTACATTAAAGGAATGTTAAAAAATTAAGAGTAAAACTATAATTTAGATGAGAATGATAATCAAAACTTACCAAACCGTTAATAATTAATTATCTATAAGTCAAACATATACAGAAATAAAATATTTTTGTACATTTGCCAAGCCTACCCCAATGAACTAATTATTAACGCATAAGCAACCATTTTGTATTTAATGCATCTAATAATTAACTAACAAATCACTATGACTACTTTTTTATTAATACTACTAGGTCTTGTGGCCTTCAACTTTTTGCTGTTACGCTTTAGTATGCAATCTGTAGATGGTAACAAGAAGAACACCAAGGCTAAAGGAAAAATCAACCACATCAATACTGAAAAGACAAAAAGCTCAGAAATTCAAACTGCAGCTTAGTTACCATTCAATTTTGGTTTGATTTGTTTGCGCTAAATAAGTGTTCGTTCTGCTGAAATGCTTATTGCCAAACCAGTATCCCCTATTTGCACTTAATGGTGAAGGGTGGCCACTACTGAGTAAACAGTGTTTCTCTTTATCTATTTTTGCTCCTTTCTTTTTGGCAAAACCTCCCCATAATAAAAATACGACCTTTTCTTTCTTATCTGAAATGCATTTGATAACAGCATCCGTAAATTTTTCCCATCCCTTATCTTGATGCGATCCTGCCTGATGCGCCCTTACCGTTAAAGTTGCATTCAAAAGCAACACTCCTTGTTTTGCCCATCGTTCTAAATTCCCTGTTGCCGGAAAAGGAATTTCGAGATCTGTTTCTATCTCCTTAAAAATATTGATCAATGATGGAGGCATTGCAATTCCATCACTCACCGAAAAACACAACCCATTGGCTTGCCCTACTCCATGATACGGATCTTGGCCGATAATCACGACTTTTACATCGTCAAAGCTACAATAGTCGAAAGCCGAAAAGATTCTAGAACCTGCAGGATAACAAGTGTTATTTCTATATTCGGTTTTTACGAAGTTAACCAACTCAGAAAAATAGGGTTTGTCAAATTCTTCTTTTAGCTGTTCTTTCCAACCATGTTCAATATTTACATCCATCTACACGATAAATTATTCTAATTATGTACTTTTGCTTCTCTTAAAAAACTTGAGAAATATAGGCCAAAAAAACGGCTTAAAAAAGTATGATTCGTATTTCTGAAAAAACCCTTAAGGACTTAGAATTAGATAAAGTTCTTGTGCATGTTGCTGAGTTATGTGTTACTGATTATGGTAAATCAAAAGCTTTGCAAATCACTCCGCACGAGAGCAAAGAACTTTTAATGACGTCCTTACAGCATGTTAATGAATATAAATCATCTTACCTAAACGATGCCCGTATCCCAAATCATGGATTTGATAGTATCAATAAAGAAATTCAACTCCTCAACATTGAAAATACGTTTTTGGAAGCGGCAAACTTGAAAAAATTAGTATCTATAAGTGTTACTTGTAATGACCTATTACATTTTTTCAAATCTAATAGAGAGCTTTACCCTTTTCTATATCAAACATCGACCGAAATACCATTTACCAAAGAAATTATTCTTTGTGTTGATGCTGTAATAGATAAGTTTGGAGAAGTAAAAGACAATGCTTCGGTGGTTTTATTACAACTCAGAAAACGAATAAACATTATACAAGGAAAACTGAACGGAAGTTTTGGCAAGGATCTTACCCATTACAACAGCTTAGGATATTTGGATGAAATCAAGGAAAGCGTAGTTGATAATCGAAGAGTCTTAGCTGTAAAATCCATGTATCGTCGTAAAGTAAAAGGGGCGATTATGGGAAATTCTAAAACAGGAAGTATTGTATATATTGAACCAGAAGCTACCCTCCAGTTTAGTCGAGAACTTAGCAATCTGAAATATGAGGAACGCGAAGAGGTAGTAAAAATTCTTAAGCAGCTCACCAACAAACTACGTCCGTTTACCGAATTATTACAAGAGTATCAAGAATACCTGAGTGACATAGATATTGTAGCGGCAAAATCAAAATATGCCAACCAGTTAAACGCAGTGCTTCCAAAAATAACTGATAGTAGAGAACTATCTTTAAAAGACGCATATCATCCTCTCCTATACCTGAGCAATATGGAAAAGGGAGAAAAGACATTTCCACAAACCATATCTTTGGATCAGAATAATAGAATAATAGTGATCTCTGGGCCTAATGCTGGAGGAAAAAGTATCACACTAAAGACTATTGGCTTACTGCAAGTAATGTTACAAAGTGGTATCTTAATTCCGGTTCACGAATATAGCAGAATGTGCTTGTTTGATGTAATTCTAACGGATATTGGAGACAATCAATCCATAGAAAATCATTTGAGTACCTATAGTTATCGCCTAAAGAATATGAATTACTTTCTTCGGAAATGCAATGACAAAACATTATTCCTGATTGATGAATTTGGTACTGGATCCGACCCAGAACTAGGAGGTGCCCTGGCTGAAGCTTTTCTCGAGGTATTCTACGAAAGAGAATCTTTTGGGATCATCACTACACATTACGCAAATCTAAAAATGTTGGCTAATGAGCTTCCGAACATGACCAATGCCAATATGCTTTTTGACTCAAGAACGCTATTACCTCTTTTCAAATTACATCTAGGAGAAGCAGGTAGTTCATTTACATTTGAAGTTGCTCAAAAAAATGGTATTCCATATAGTTTGATTAATAAGGCAAAGAAAAAGGTAGAGCGAGGTAAAATCAGATTTGATAAAAGTATCGCAAACCTGCAAAAGGAACGATCAAAACTTCAAAAAACAACTTCTTCCTTAAAAACCAAAGAGCAAAAAGCAGAGGCTCAAAAAGAAAAATTAGAGAAAATCAACGATCGTATACAACGAAAACTTGAAAGCTATCAGGAACTTTATGATGCGAATCAACGTATGATATACCTTGGTCAAAAAGTAAATGATCTAAGCGAGAAGTATTTCAATAACAAAAGAAAACGCGAATTGATTAATGAATTTCTAAAAATCGTAGAAGTAGAAAATTCGAAACGAAAAAAGCAATCCGTCAAAGAACGCAAGATCAAGAAAACCAAAGAACAAAAGGTTGTAAAAGAAGTTACCGAAAAAGTAAAAGTAATTCGGGAAAAGAAAAAAGAAGAAAAAAAGAAAGAAGAAAAAATAATACAAAACAAACCCAAAGTTACCCTAAAAGTTGGAGATCGGGTTCGCATGATCGATGGAAAATCAGTAGGAACAATTGATACTATCGAAAAGGAAAAAGCAATTGTAAACTATGGTATTTTTACTACAAATGTTACCCTGGATCAATTAGAGTTTGTAGAACGATCAAAGAAATAAAAGCCAACACCATATTGGTAACTATCCCTTGTTAAAGTATACTTAAACCACTTTTCTGCGCGTTTTATCTTTATATATTTGGTGCAATTACAATCAAAATTGCACTAAAGAATTATGCGAAAGTTACTCCTAGTTATTGGTTTTAGTCTTTTAATTCCGATCAATAGTATTGCTCAAAAGCCAAATAAGCCAACCTCTGCAGAAATCCATGAAGCTATAAAAAAGTTAAACTTCCTTGGCTCTGTATTGTATGTAGCTGCTCATCCGGATGATGAGAATACTCGACTTATTTCTTACATGGCCAATAAGGTAAAAGCAAGAACGGCCTATCTCTCGTTGACCAGAGGTGATGGTGGACAAAATTTGATTGGACCAGAAATTCGAGAACTTCTCGGGGTAATTAGAACACAGGAATTATTAGCAGCAAGAAGAACCGATGGTGGTGAACAAATGTTTACAAGAGCAAACGATTTTGGTTTCTCAAAACATCCAAATGAGACCTTATCTATTTGGGACAAAGACCAGGTAATGAGTGATGTCGTTTGGGCAATCAGAAAATTTAAACCAGATGTAATTATCAATCGTTTTGATCATAGAACTCCAGGTACCACCCATGGTCATCATACCACTTCGGCAATGTTGAGTGAAGAAGCCTTTGATCTAACCGCAGATGCCTCGGTCTATCCAGATCAATTAAAATATGTATCTACCTGGCAGCCCAAGCGATTGTTTTTTAATACTTCTTGGTGGTTCTACGGGAGTAGAGAAAATTTCGAAAAAGCAGACAAATCAAAGCTAATGTCTTTTGATACGGGTGTTTTTTACCCTGAGATAGGCTTATCTAATACTGAAATTGCTTCGCTTAGTCGAAGTCAACATAAATCTCAAGGATTTGGGAGTACTGGTTCTAGAGGAAAACAAAAAGAATATGTCGAAATTATAAAAGGAGATCTTCCACAAGATAAAACTAATGTCTTTGATGGTATTGACACTTCCTGGAATAGAGTTAAGGGAGGAAAAGCTATTGGAGATATCTTATACCAAGTCGAAAAAGATTTTGATTTCAGAAACCCATCAGCTTGTGTGCCTCAATTGGTCAAAGCATACGCTTTAATTCAGCAATTAGAAGATGAGCATTGGAAAACTGTAAAGTCCAAAGAAATTAAAGATATTATTGCTGCCGTTTCAGGTTTATATCTAGAGGCGGTTTCATCAGAATCCAATTCCTCTTTGGGTAATGATGTAAACATTAAGATTGAAGCCATCAACCGAAGTGCAAGTACAATTACTTTGAAATCAATCACACTTGATGCTATTGGAAGCACTCAAAATGTTGAAAAAGTATTGGCAAATAATGAAAAGCAGACTATTGATCTAAAAGGAAAAATACCAGCATCGTTTGAAGCAACAAATCCTTATTGGTTAAATGAAAAAGGAACCTTAGGAATGTACAAGGTAGACGATCGCAATCTTATTGGGAAACCAGAAACTGATCATAAAATAAAAGCTGTTTTTAATCTTGATATCGAAGGCACTCCTATTTCCTTTACTAAAGATGTGGTTTATAAAACTAATGATCCGGTAAAAGGTGAAGTTTACAAACCCTTTGAAATCATCCCTGTGGTATCTGCAGGAATCAAAGATAAAGTGATTATTTACGCTAATGGGCCTTCAAAACAAGTACCAGTTACCATTAAGTCTGGTAAGGCTAATTTGAAAGGATCTATTACTTTAGACCACCCTCAAGGCTGGAGTATTGAACCATCAAACATAGATTTTCAGTTATCCCAAAAAGGAGAAGAAAAAACAGTTGTTTTTAAACTCACTGCTCCACAGCAACAGAGTGAGGGGTATATTTCTCCTAAAATAACGGTGAATGGAAAAACGTATTCCAAAGAATTAATCACTATAGATTATGATCATATTCCGTTTCAAACGGTAACATTACCGTCTCAAACCAAAGTGGTTCGTCTAGACATCAAGAAAAAAGGACAAAATATCGGGTATATAGAAGGTGCTGGAGATGTCGTTCCCGAAAGTCTAGAGCAAATAGGATACAAAGTAACGACTATACATCCCGAATCTATTTCACCAGAAACCTTATCGGCATACGATGCCATTGTTGTAGGTATTAGAGCTTATAATACTGTAGAAGAACTCAAATTCAAACAACAAATCTTATTGGATTATGTAAAAAATGGAGGGAATCTTGTGATACAATACAATACAAGTCATCGACTAAAGGTAAAAGATAACTTAGGGCCCTTCCCTATGCAGCTCTCCAGAGATCGAGTTACCGACGAAAATGCAGAAATTACATTTTTGGCCCCAGATCATCAGGTGCTCAATACTCCTAATAAAATCTCCTCTCAGGATTTTCAGGGTTGGGTGCAAGAAAGAGGTTTATATTTCCCTAAAGAATGGTCTAGCGAATACACACCTATTTTGGCCGCAAATGATAAAGGAGAATCTCTTAAAAAAGGACCTTTATTAGTAGCTCAGTATGGTAAAGGATATTACGTGTATACTGGATTAAGTTTCTTTAGAGAATTTCCTGCTGGAGTATCTGGTGCTTACCGCTTATTTGCTAATATGTTATCTTTAGGGAAATAAAAGATCTAAAAGCATGAAGAACGAAGAGAAATTTGTTTGGAAAAAATGGTATTCGATGATACTCATTGCAAATGCAGTGTATATTCTTTTGTTCTATCTCATCACTGCAAAGTTTTCATAAATAGCTTTAGTTTAAAATTTTTCAACCCACCTAATCAAACACTATGCAAAGTATAGACTGGATAGTTCTCATCATCACTTTATTGTTTATTGTGCTTTATGGAGCCTGGAAAACCAAAGGAAGTAAAAATGTTCAAGAGTATATCCGTGGTGGCAACGAAGCAAAATGGTGGACAGTAGGTTTATCCGTAATGGCGACTCAAGCCAGTGCGATAACCTTTTTATCTACTCCAGGACAAGCATTTCATAGCGGAATGGGATTCGTTCAGTTTTATTTTGGACTTCCAATCGCCATGGTGGTGATCTGTATGATATTCATTCCTTTATACCATAAACTTAATGTATATACAGCATACGAATATCTGGAGAGCAGGTTTGACCTTAAAACCAGAAGTTTGACGGCTATCCTATTTTTGGTACAACGAGGATTATCTGCAGGGATTACCATTTTTGCTCCTGCTATTATTTTATCCGCTGTTCTGGGTTGGAATCTCACTACGCTCAATATTATTATTGGAGTTTTGGTAATTATCTATACAGTTACTGGAGGTACCAAAGCAGTAAGTGTGACTCAAAAACAACAAATGGCCATTATCTTTTCGGGGATGTTCATTGCTTTTTTCTTAATCATAAGTTATCTGCCAGAAGGAGTGACATTTAGCAAAGCATTAGAAATTGCAGGTGCCAGTGGTAAGATGGATATTTTGGATTTTTCTTTTGATATGGACAATCGTTACACGTTTTGGAGTGGAATTATAGGAGGAAGTTTCCTGGCCCTCTCCTATTTTGGAACAGATCAAAGTCAGGTGCAGCGTTATTTGTCGGGAAAATCGATTAAAGAGAGTCAATTAGGTTTGCTATTTAACGCACTCCTAAAAGTACCTATGCAATTCTTTATTCTATTGGTCGGAGTTATGGTTTTTGTTTTTTATCAATTCAACCCTTCTCCACTTAATTTTAACCCAAAGGCCAAAGAAGTCATTGAAAGCTCAGAATACCAATCGGCGTATCAAAGTTTAGAAGCAGAAAATCAGCAGGTATATACCGAAAAAAAGAAAGTACAAAGTGAATATGTACAACATCTAAACGAAGGGAATACCGACAATATAGAACGTACAACAGCTTTACAAAATCAGATTAAAACATTGAATGCTGAAGATATTGCTAATCGTGAAGCAGCCAAAACTCTAATCGAAAAAGCCGATGCTACTGTAGAGACCAATGATAAAGATTATGTATTTATTCATTTTATATTAAACAACTTACCAAGAGGATTAATTGGTTTGCTTTTGGCGGTAATTTTGTCTGCTGCGATGTCATCTACCGCTTCAGAATTAAACGCTCTGGCGTCTACTACGGCTATCGATCTATACAAACGTAATGTCAAAACCAATAAGACCGACAAGCATTTTGTTAATGCATCAAAGCTTTTTACCCTTTTATGGGGTATTCTAGCCATCTTGGTGGCTTGTTTTGCAAATTTATTCGACAACCTGATTCAGCTTGTCAATATCATAGGTTCTATTTTTTATGGAAACGTACTCGGTATCTTCCTACTCGCTTTCTTCATAAAGTATGTAAAAAGTAATGCAACCTTTATCGCGGCTATTATCACTCAAGTAATTGTGATCATAGGATGGTACAATGACTGGATGCCCTATTTATGGCTCAACCTATTCGGCTGTGTCCTCGTTATGGGTATCGCCATTATGATACAATCGGTAATGGGATCAAATAATGATCCTTTGGAAGAAGAATTACAAAATGTAAGTTAATGGGTATTAATGATGAATAATCGCTTCAGAAAGGTAAGACGTGAGTGATTTTTGATATCCATGATATCGTTGCATTACTGCATCAATTTCATCTAGTATAGCTTTAGGAAACTTTGTTGTACTGTCTAATACTTTACTTATTTTTTCTATCGTATCCTGTAAGCTATGACCATCATGATTTAACCTTAAAAACTTATCATACATCTCCGAGGTACAAGGCTCACATTGGTAAGAATGTAATCGAGCCAGCATTCTGGTTAGTTCTCGATTCATCAAATTCAATCTCATAAAATGAGGTTGCCTAATGGACTTGTTTTCTAGAGTGGCTGATTTATTCATGGTAATAAGGTTTTAAGGTGAGAATTACCTAAATATAAGGAATTTAACATAAACTCACAAAACTTAAGTGGTTTTAAATCTGATAATTACGAATATTTCAACAAAACAAACTCATGATGTCAATTCGATAATAAAAACAAAAAAGAACGGCTCTTTACCTGTTTTTAAGAGAAGAAAACAAGCGCTTTTTTAGCTATTTTTGATAACACTATTAATGAAACACCTTCTATGTCTTCAAATCAATCTATACAATGGGGAATTATTGGCTGCGGTAAAATCGCTCAAAAATTTGCAAAAGATTTACAATCGGTTCCAAATGCAACACTGCATGCAGTAGCAAGTAGAGATCAAGAAAAGGCAAAACGCTTTGGAGATGAATTCAAAAGTACAATGAGCTATGGTAGTTACGAAGCATTGGTTAAAGATCCTGATGTTGAAGTGATTTATATTGCAACACCTCATGTGTTTCATTATGAAAACACCATACTTTGCCTCAATCACAAAAAAGCAGTATTGTGCGAGAAACCATTTGCGATGAATCTGAAGCAAGTCACCAAAATGATTGAAGTTGCCAAATCTAATAATGTATTTCTGATGGAGGCACTCTGGACATATTTCTTACCTCACTATCGATATGTATTGGAATTGATCCAATCTAAAGAACTTGGTGAAATTAAAAACCTTGAAGCAGATTTTGGCTTTTCTGCTCCATTTGATCCCAACGGAAGAATTTTCAACAAAAGCCTTGGCGGAGGAAGCATATTGGATGTAGGTATTTATCCACTTTTTGCTGTGTTAAGTCTTATAGGGTACCCAGATAGTGTCAAAGCAGAAGCAGAAATTGGAGATACCGGTGTTGATCATAAATGTAGAATGATACTGAAATATCAAAATGACGTGGAGGCTAATTTATTTAGTGCAATCACACAACAAACCCAAACAACGGCAAAGATCGAATTAGAATATGGTACGATTATGATCAATAGTCGTTTTCACGAACCTTCTTCTGTAACCATAAAAAAAGAAGGCAATACAGAATTGTTTGAATTTCCAGTAACCACAAATGGTTATAACTTTGAAGCCGAACATGTACAACAAATGCTACTGCAAAAGCGAACTGAAAGTGATATTATGACTTTTGAAAAAAGCCTACAGTTAATCAAGTTATTGGATACTGTAAGAAATGAAGTAGGTCTTCAATATTAAAAAAGCGAAAGAAAAAAGCGTTCCAGTTGGTTTGGAACGCTTTTTTGATTTGTGTGTGTGAAAAAGAGTGATTATTTAGCCCCCCACTCTGCAAGGGAATCTTTATTCAATTTTACGTAATCGGCATTTCCAGCCTTCTCTGCTAATTCTAACGATGTTTTAGCAGCTTTTATTGCCCCATCCTTGTCTCCTTTTTTTGCATAGATCAAAGATTGTTGTCTGTGAAACCAGAACGCAGGCTCTTTTCTCAACGAAATTGCTTTGTCAATATGTTCCGCGGCTTTATCAAAGTTTTCGATGTCTTTGTAGAAAACTGCAGCTTGATAATGATCTCCAGCAGATGGTCCAGCCATAACTTGCTCGATACTAGCTAACGCCTTTTTCTTACTTGGCACTTCAATTTTTATCGCTGCCTCAGTATTTGCCCAAATAATGTTCATTGTTGCACCACTCATGGTAAAATCACTGAACATAATCGTAAAAGTTTCTACATTCATAGGTAATGTATTTGCTTTTACAGTCGCAGTAGCAGCTACTTTAGAATCATCCCAATTTCTTGGAGTACCCCAGTTATTTGCATCGCTATAAAAAATTACTTCCCAGTTTTCTTTTCCTGGTTTAGTAAAAATCGCATAAGTACCTTTTTTAAGCTCTTTACCTTCTACTTTTACATCATCACCAAATGTGATTTGCGTATTTTTGTTTGCACCTGTTCTCCATAATTTATCATAAGGAACTAGGTTTCCAAAAATAGTTCTTCCTTTCATACTAGGTCGAGAATACTCTACAGCAACATCAGTCAATCCAATAACCTGCTCAATCTTAGAAGAAGGACTAGGTTGAGGAGTTTTTACTTGTGCTTCTATGCCAAATGACAAGAGCGCAGCAGAAAGAAATAAGACAATTTTTTTCATTGTGTGTTAATTTAGTTTGTGATTTGTTTCAATAATAACGGTAACGAAAATAAGGATTACACATACATAATGAGTTAACAAAAACTTAAAATAAGGAATAGTATATTTGTCTCGTTTTAATAAAAATTATGCGAACATACATTTCAGAAACCATTGGAACCTTTAGTTTGATATTTTGTGGTACTGGAGCCATGACCATTAACGAAGTTACAGGAGGCGATGTATCTCATGTAGGAATAGCCATAACCTGGGGGCTTATTGTTATGGCCATGATCTATGCTTTTGGTGAAATATCTGGTGCTCATTTTAACCCTGCGGTTACCATAGCTTTTGCCTACGCAAAAAAATTTGAGTGGAAAGAGGTGCCCAAATATATTTTAGCACAATGCATTGGTGCCATCCTAGCAAGTTCGGTATTGCTTTTCCTATTTCCGGAGAGTGAATTTCTCGGAGGGACCATTCCTTCAATAGATCCTTATAAAGCTTTTGTTCTCGAAACACTACTCACCTATTTTCTAATGGTGGTTATCATCAATGTATCTACAGGCTCTAAAGAAACAGGAACGATGGCCGGTATTGCTATTGGAGGTGTTGTGTTGTTAGAAGCTATGTTTGCCGGTCCGGTAACCAAAGCATCAATGAACCCCGCAAGATCCCTTGGACCTGCACTATTATCTGGACACTGGGAGCATCAATGGCTATATTTTATCGCTCCAGTAATTGGAGCTTTACTAGCTGTTTTAACCTGCAGAATTGTGAAACCAGACAATTGCTGTGACGATTGTTAAGATTTCTTAGTTTTTTCTAGCCCCTGTAATTTGCAAAACTCCTTATTTTTAACATATATTTATCATACAATTAACCTATTTCCCCCTTATGAAGCATTTTTCGAACGAATTTTGCCAGATGGAGTTACATGATCAATTTGTTATCCTCACTATAAACCAAAATGTGGATCTTACCCTTGATAGAGCATCTATTATAAGAGACAAGCTACGTGAGCACTATAAAGCTCAGGATTTTTTGATGATCAGTTATAGAAAATTTAAACACAACGTAAGTACCGACATTTATAAACAAGGCCAATTATCAAACATGAAGGGCCTTGCTATAGTTTCTGAAGATGATGAAGTAAGAAACAAAGCCATTATGGAACAAGAGTTATATGGTAAATCTTTTGTGTTTTTTAGCTGTGTTGACGAAGCAATCTCCTGGGCAGAAGCTTACTTCTAATGCCAAAATTTATTTTTGTTTAACAATTTAACCTTTTTAGTTAAACAAAATGATTGTATTTTTACTTCAAATTATTGAAGTATGAAAATCTATACCCTAAGAGCAAAACAAAACCTACCTATCTCCGTAGATCAAGCTTGGGAATTTCTTTCAGACCCAAAAAACTTAAAAACGATTACTCCTGATTATATGGGATTCGAAATCGTCTCTGGTGCAGATCGAGAAATGTATCCTGGTCAAATCATTCAATATATTGTGACTCCAATTGCGGGAATCAAAAACAAATGGGTTACCGAAATTACTCATGTTCAGGATAAATTATACTTCGTGGACGAACAAAGATTTGGTCCATACGCCCTTTGGCATCATAAACATTTTATTAAAGAAATCCCTGGCGGTGTAGAGATGGAAGATATCATTGATTATAAAGTTCCTTTTGGACTATTAGGACAAATGGTTCATCCTATATTGGTTAAACCCAAACTAACAGAGATTTTTAATTACAGAAAACATAAATTAGAAGAACTATTTGGTACCTTAGAGTCTAATAACAACTACCAAATCCTATTTACTTAATCCTTTGGGAATATGAAAAGAAAAAATATTTTATTGATTGGAGGAAGCCATGGTATTGGTTTCGAAATTGCTTTAAAACTATATAGTGAACATAATATATATATTGCTTCCAGAACCTCAGAAAATTTAGGAAATCTGGAAGTAACCCATATTCCTTATGATGCTTCCAAGGATGAAATTGACCCTTCTGCCCTACCAGAAAGAATTGACGGCTTTGTTTATTGTCCTGGAAGCATTAACCTGAAACCTTTCAAAATGCTGGATCCCAAGGCCTTTGAAGAGGATATGCAAATCAACTTCATGTTTTTAGTAAAAATCATTCATACGATCTTACCAAAACTGAAAAACTCTGAGCAAGCAAGTTTGATCTTTTTCAGTACCGTAGCCGTAAAAGTTGGAATGCCATTTCATACCAGTATCGCGGCCGCAAAAGGAGCGATAGAAGGCTTTGCAAAAGCACTGGCGGCAGAATATGCTCCTCAATTTAGAGTTAATGTTATTGCACCTTCCTTAACCGAAACTCCATTGGCTAAACGTCTATTAGGAAACGAAAAAAAGAAAGAGTTGATGAATAATCGACACCCAATGAAACGAGTAGGACAAGCAGAAGATATTGCCAATATTGCACGATTCTTACTCAGCGACGACAGTAGTTGGATCACCGGGCAAGTCATTGGTGTTGACGGAGGAATGTCTACCCTAAACGTAAATTAATAATGGGTAAAGCTATTTCTGTATTCTGGTTTAGAAGAGATCTACGATTAGATGATAATATTGGTTTATACAACGCATTACAATCAGAATATCCAGTACTACCGATCTTTATCTTTGATAAAAAGATTTTGGATCACCTACGAAAAAATGATGCAAGGGTTTCCTTTATTTATAACACCTTAGAAGGAATAAATCAAGAACTGTATCAAAAATACAAATCGTCTTTGGCCAGGTTTTATGGTACTCCTGAAGAAGTATTCAATCAGTTAGCTACAAATTTTGAGGTTAAAGAGGTATATACGAATCATGACTATGAACCCTATGCCCGAGAAAGAGATCAAAAAATAGCTGAATTTCTTACTCAAAAAAATATTCGATTTCAGACGTACAAAGATCAAGTCATTTTTGAAAAAGATGATATTCTAAAAAAAGATGGCAATCCTTATGTAGTCTATACACCATATAAAAATAAGTGGAAAGAACTGTTCCATACAGACATGATACAGTCGGTAGCTACAGAACAATATCTTGGTAATACGGTAAAGGACATTCATTTTCCTGAAATTACCTTAGCCGAAATGGGATTTGAACCTTCAATAATTAAAGTTCCTGTTTTTGACGTCTCCCCTACCTTAATTGACAATTATGAAGATACCAGGAACTTCCCAGCTAAAGAAAAAGGAACTTCAAAACTAGGCCCTTATTTGCGTTTTGGAATAGTAAGTATTAGAAAAATTGTAAAAAAAGCAATTTCGCAAAACAATGAAGTCTTTTGGTCTGAGCTGATTTGGAGAGAGTTTTTTATGCAAATTCTATGGCATTATCCCAAAACCAAAGATCATGCATTCAAATCCAAATACGATCGCATAGAATGGCGAAACAACGAAGCGGATTTTGAAAAATGGAAAAATGGAGAAACCGGATACCCTCTGGTAGACGCAGGAATGCGAGAGTTAAATCAAACTGGTTACATGCATAATCGTGTACGCATGGTTGTAGCTAGTTTTCTTTGTAAACATTTACTGATCGACTGGAGATGGGGTGAAGCGTACTTTGCGGAAAAACTATTGGATTACGATCTTTCTGCCAATGTAGGCAACTGGCAATGGGCATCGGGTTCTGGTGTAGATGCAGCGCCTTATTTTAGAATATTTAACCCCACAACGCAGATTACCAAATTTGATAAAAATCTTGAGTACATTAAAACTTGGGTACAAGACCTCAATGAACTCACTTACCCTCATCCTATGGTAGAGCACAAGATGGCAAGAGAACGCTGTCTAAAAACCTACAAGGAAGCGCTGGATTAACCGATGAAAATATAACATTTTATTTAATATTTGGGATTGATGTTTTTCGTATTTTGAAGTACTTAAAACAATACGCATAATCAATAAATCCAAATTCTAATGACTACAGAACAAGTTGCCAACCGTTTAGTAGAACTTTGCCGTATGGGAGAAAACATGCAGGCTATCAGCGAACTTTATGATACCAAGGTTGTAAGCAAAGAAATGCCAGGATACCCTAACTCTGTAACCGCTGGTAAAGAAGCAGTGATCAAAAAAAGTGAAGACTGGTATGCTACCGTAGAAGAATATCACGGAGGCCAAATCTCAGACCCTCTTATAGCCGATAATCATTTTAGTCTTACCATGAAAATGGATTGTACTTTTAAAGGGCAGGGTCGTATGCAAATAGAAGAGCTTTGTGTTTACGAAGTTAACGATGGTAAAATTACCGAAGAACAGTTTTTCTACACTATGCCTCCACAATAGCACAAGGTGTTCCTTAAAAATTAAAAAAGCCTGATAATCATCAGGCTTTTAGTTCTTATATCTGTATGTTATTGTCTCCTAAAACTTGTATCCAAAAGAAACTTGAAACACTCCATTTCTAATGGAAGCTTCGTCTTCTAAGCCTTCTATATCATCGATATCAGAAATTCCGAAGTTATATCTGGCTTGAAAAAAGGTTCCGAACTCAAATTGATACCCTAATCCCAGATTCACACCAAAGTCGATTTCAGAAAAAGATTCTTTCAAATCTAAATCAGAAGTTTCTGTACCTCCATTAGCAGTATTTTTACGTTCAAGAATAGCAGAAGTCAAATATCCTACCTGAGGTCCTACTTCTATACTAAAACCAGGTGCAGTGTAAAATGGATAATACTTAATGGTTGGAGTAAGATAAATATAATCCAACTTTAAGGTTTCATCCTCAAAATTTGGTTCTGGGCTATCTGCTTTATATCCCTGGAAAGAATAATACAATTCTGGTTGTATCGCTAGGATCTCTATGATAGGTATTTCAGCAACCAAACCAAGGTGTACACTTGTTCGTACATCAAGATCATCGGTCCCATCACCAACTACATCTGCCACATTCAATCCAACTTTTAATCCCATTTGAAAAGATTCAACTTGGCTAGTAATTTTTTGGGATAAAAAACTAACAAGTAGAACAAGGAAAAATATTCGTTTATTCATAGTAATCTAATTTGGAGCAATTATTATTTGGTTGTTAGAATTTCTTCATTCTCAGTAATAAACGAAGAAACTACAATTTAATTACGTTTTCAAAAGTAAACAACCCGATCCAGAAATAAAAAAAATAATTATACTTGTATAAAACAATCAAACATCGATAATAGCTTTAATCTTTGACAGAGCTGGGTTACGATTGTCTTTTTTATAAATCACCGAAAGCTCTGCCTTTTGAGGAATCTTTGGGATCTCAAGAAACTTTACCGCCAAACTAAAACCATACTGTAATGACGTAGGCACTATAGCTACGCCTAGACCACTTTCTACCAATTTAAAAATAGTTTGAGCATGTACAGATTTATGAGTCACTTTGGGAGTAAATCCTTTATCCTCACAGATACTCATAATTTTATTATAGTACAACGAGCTATAATCAGAAGAAAACAGAATGAAATTTTCCTCTGCAACCTGAGCAATATTTTTAAACGTTTTCAAACTTAAATGATGTTCTTTGGGCAACACCAATGAAAACGAATCTGTATGCACAGTCTTCATTTTTAGCCCATCAGGAACCCTGGACAATCTAACGAAACCAAGATCCAACTGATCTTTCTGTATAGCTTCTACCTGCATATAATTAGACATTTCCTCTAAGCTAAATTGAATATTAGGGTATTCCCGATTAGCCTGTACCAGGATATCCGGTATCACCGTTTGAATGGCGGATCCCAAAAATCCTATCCTTACCTCTCCCGTACTTCCTTGATCAACTAATCGAGCTTGCTTTACGGTAAAGTCAATATGATTAAAAATATACTCCAATTCTTTTTTTAGAAAAACCCCGGCTGCAGTAAGCGCTACATTTCTTTTATCTCTAACAAATAGTTTAGCTCCAATGATCTCTTCCATCTGCTTGATTTGTCTGCTCAATCCAGGCTGAGAAATAAACAACCTATCAGCAGCTTTCCTGAAATGTAATTCTTGGGCTACAGCAAGAAAATAACTAAAATGTCTAAGCTCTAACTGATAACTCATAATTATTAATAATTGATATAAATGGTATTTCTAATTATTAAATGTAACCATTAATTTAGTACTAACAAATCATACAACAATAAATGTCAACAACAGCGCACCATTTTTTATTTGGAGAAGACTTTTTAACCGCGGGGATTGCTTTGCAAATCGCTAGAGGTGAAAGAAAAGCATCGATTTCGGATACTGCCAGAGAGAAAATCCGACAAAGCGAGCGTACCGTTCAAAACATAGTAGAAAAAGGCGATCCCGTTTATGGAATTAACACAGGATTTGGCCCACTTTGTACTACCAAAATATCAAAAGAAGAAACCAATATATTACAAAGCAATATTTTACAAAGCCACAGTGTTGGTGTTGGGGATCCTATTGATACCGAAATTGCGAAACTAATGCTCATTCTTAAAGCACAATCTTTGTCAAAAGGATATTCTGGAATCGCAGAAAAAACTTTGGATCGTATTCTTTGGCATATCGACAACGATGCTATTCCTGTTGTTCCTAGTCAAGGTTCTGTAGGTGCTTCTGGAGATTTAGCTCCTTTATCCCACCTATTTTTACCCTTACTTGGATTAGGGAAAGTACACTATAAGGGTGACGTAATTGCCACTCAAGAATTATTTGACAGTCTAGGTCTGGCTGCTATTGCTTTAGGCCCCAAAGAAGGATTAGCCTTGATCAATGGCACACAATTTATAGCTGCGCATGCTGTACAATTAGTGGCCAAATTACACAATTGTTTATCCCACTCTGATATTATCGGAGCCATGATGATCGAGGGATTACAAGGCTCGGTAAAACCTTTTTACAAGGAGCTTCATCAATTACGTCCTTTCAAAGGAAATATCCACGTGGCTTCAAAAGTAAAATCCTTATTAAAAGGTTCAGAAATTATGGAGGACCACATTGATTGTGATCGCGTGCAGGACCCCTATTCTTTACGCTGTATCCCGCAAGTACATGGATCTTCCAGAAATGCTTGGCTTCATCTCAAAGAATTATTAGAAGTAGAGTTGAATTCAGTAACAGATAACCCAATTATTATTGACGAGGAATTAACCATAAGCGGTGGTAGTTTTCATGGTCAGCCGTTAGCAATGGCAATTGATTATGCGTGTCTGGCGGCTTCAGAATTAGGAAACATCTCCGATCGTCGTATCTATTTGGCTTTGGAAGGAAATTCACCGGGAGTCCCCAAATTATTAATGGAGGATACAGGAATCAACTCAGGATATATGATTCTTCAATATACCAGTGCGGCATTAGCAAGCGAGAACAAAGGGCTTTGTTTCCCCTCCAGTGCCGATAGTATTCCTACCTCTCTGGGGCAAGAAGATCATGTAAGTATGGGATCCATAGGAGGTAGAAAAGCATTAAGAGTTATTGATAACCTAGAAAAAATACTAGCAATAGAACTACTTACTGCTGCGCAGGCATTCGAATACCGAAAACCAATGAAATCTGGAATCATTCTGGACAAAATTCATCAGGAAATTCGAAAACACGTTCCTTTTGCTGAAAAGGACCGTGTATTTGCAGATGATATTGAAGAAGGAATAAAAATGATTAAAAACAAAACTATAACAACGATCGCTGATCAGGTATCAAAAAACAAAAATGTATCTCTTGAAACGCAATACTCTGAAGAATTTGAAGTCTATTAATCAATAATAGCAAACTAACAGGAAAACAATAAGTAACGCGTATGGAAAAGTATAAACTAATTGGTCCCATCACACAATTGATTGGTTTAGAGAAATTATCCCTCAAAGGACCAGTGAAGGACGAAAATTTGAACCTTATTGAAAATGCCGGAATACTCATCCGAAACCATAAAATTGATACTATAGGGAGTTATTCTGATCTAAAAGAAAAGGCAACTTCTTTGAATGCAAAGGTAGAAATGGTTGAACTTAAGGCCAATCATGTTTGTGTTCCCGGATTTATTGATGCCCATACTCACATTTGTTTTGCAGGAAGCAGAGCGCGGGATTATGCGATGAGAAATGCCGGAAAATCCTATCTTGAAATTGCTGAAGCTGGTGGAGGTATCTGGGATACCGTAATGCAGACCAGAAATGCCACTCAAGAAGAATTATCCCATAATGTGATCAAAAGAGCTAATATCTTATTGAAAAAAGGGATCACAACAATAGAGGTAAAAAGCGGCTATGGATTATCTACTCCAGAAGAGTTAAAAATGTTGAGGGCCATCAAAAATGCAAACCTCAATACCGAAGCTGATCTTATCGCTACTTGTTTGGCTGGACATATGCTCCCAAAAGATTATGAAGGAGATCATCAATCGTACTTAGAACATATCAGCAATACACTTTTTCCTATTCTTAAAGAAGAAAATTTAAGCAATAGAATTGACGCTTTTATAGAGAAAAGCGCTTTTATGCCGTCTGATATTTATCCGTATTTCAGAAAAGCAAAGGCAATGGAATTTGATATCACTGTACATGCCGATCAATTTAGTACTGGAGGTAGCGAAGTAGCCGTAAATATTAATGCTATTAGTGCTGATCATCTAGAAGCCAGTACAGAAGATGAAATTGAAATGATTGCTAATAGTAATGTCGTTGCCGTAGCATTACCCGGAGCTTCTATCGGTTTGGGATGTAATTTTACTCCTGCCAGAAAAATTCTAGATGCTGGCGGAATAGTAGCCATTGCAAGTGACTGGAATCCAGGATCTGCGCCAATGGGAGATTTATTAACTCAAGCTACCATTCTGGGAACTTTTGAAAAATTAAGTAATGCCGAAATATTGGCCGGAATCACCTACAGAGCGGCCGCAGCATTAAATTTATCCGATCGTGGAAGATTATCACCAGATATGCTTGCCGATTTCAACCTTTTTGAAACAGATCACTATAACGAAATCTTTTATCATCAGGGTAAACTTACACCTGCTCAGGTATGGAAAAAAGGAGAACTCATTTATTCAACTCACCGCTAAAAGCACTGCTATGACATTTAAAGAGCAAATACTTCAGGGGATTCCCAACGTATTACCACCAAAGAAAAAATATGACACGCAAATCAGTAGAGCCCCAAAAAGGAAACAAATTCTTTCTAACGAAGAAAAAAAGTTAGCGCTCAAAAACGCTTTGCGGTATTTCCCAGAAACCTGGCATAAGGAACTTGCAGAAGAATTTTTGAGTGAATTGAATGAGTTTGGTCGCATTTATATGTATCGTTTTATGCCTGATTATGATATGTTTGCTCGTCCGATCAGTGAGTATCCGTTTCTCACATCACAAGCGGGTGCAATAATGCTGATGATCCAAAACAATCTGGATCCGGCTGTAGCCCAACATCCTTATGAGCTGATCACCTATGGCGGAAACGGTGCGGTCTTTCAAAATTGGGCACAATATCTACTCACGATGAAGTATTTGGCAACAATGACAGAAGAACAGACTTTGCATATGTATTCGGGACATCCTATGGGGCTTTTCCCTTCCTCAAAAGAAGCTCCCAGAGTAATCGTTACCAACGGAATGATGATCCCCAACTACTCTACTCCAAATGACTGGGAAAAGTATAATGCTTTAGGAGTTACTCAATACGGACAGATGACAGCCGGGAGTTACATGTATATCGGTCCACAGGGAATTGTTCATGGTACTACCATTACCGTAATGAATGCCTTCAGAAAAACACTTAAATCCAATGAAACATCTGCAGGTAAAATTTTCCTAACCGCTGGACTAGGCGGTATGAGTGGTGCTCAACCCAAAGCAGGAAATATAGCAGGTTGTATTACCGTTTGCGCAGAAGTCAACCCAGATGCAGCACAAAAAAGGCATTCACAAGGCTGGGTAGATGAAATTGTAGATCATATAGATGCTTTAGTACTTCGTGTACAAAAAGCAGTGCAACAAGAAGAAATCGTTTCTATAGCCTATCAAGGAAATATTGTAGATGTATGGGAGCGATTTTATGAAGAAGAAATCTATGTGGATTTAGGCTCTGATCAAACCTCCCTGCATAACCCATGGTCTGGCGGATATTATCCCGTAGGAGTAAGTTATAAAGACGCTAACAAAATGATTAGTAATGATCCCGAACTTTTTAAAACAAAAGTGCAAGAATCTCTACGAAGGCATGCAGCTGCGATCAACCTTCATACGGCTAGAGGGACTTACTTTTTTGATTATGGTAATGCGTTTCTTTTAGAAGCTTCGAGAGCTGGAGCGGATATTATGGCTGAGAATAAAATCGATTTTAAATATCCATCTTACGTACAGGATATTCTGGGACCAATGTGTTTTGATTATGGATTTGGGCCGTTTAGATGGGTGTGCACCTCAGGAAATCCTAGTGATTTGGAGAAAACGGATCAAATTGCCCTTGAAGTAATGAAAACCATTAAAAATGAAGCTCCGGAAGAAATTCAGCAGCAGATGCAGGATAATATTACCTGGATAGAAGAAGCCAAAGAAAATCAACTTGTGGTAGGTTCGCAAGCCAGAATACTATACGCCGATGCAGAAGGAAGAATGAAAATTGCTGAAGCATTTAATCAAGCTATAAAAAATAAAGAAATCACCGCTCCCATTGTACTGGGTAGAGATCATCATGATGTAAGTGGTACAGATTCTCCTTATCGCGAAACCAGCAACATCTACGATGGTAGTAAGTTTACAGCAGATATGGCGATTCATAATGTTATCGGAGATAGCTTTAGAGGAGCCACATGGGTGTCCATACACAATGGTGGTGGTGTAGGATGGGGAGAAGTGATGAATGGTGGTTTTGGTCTGGTGTTGGATGGTTCTGAGGATGCTTCGGAAAGGTTAAATAAGATGTTATTCTATGATGTAAACAACGGAATCTCAAGAAGAAGTTGGGCCAGAAATAAAGAAGCCATATTTGCTATCAAAAGAGAAATGGAACGCACTCCTTCGTTGCAAGTAACATTGCCAAACTTGGTTGAAGAAGAGATTGTTGATCATCTAATTAACTAATATGAAACGATATATACAACCAGATGCTACCATTTGGAAAGGACGGAATTCTGATCAGGAGTTGTATTTCCATGAGAAAATAAAGCTATTAGATCTAAACCAAGAAATTTCTTTGCAAAAAGACAAAAAACATTTTGGTTTGTTGGGATATGCTTGTGATGAAGGCGTACGAAGAAATCTAGGTCGAGTTGGTGCAGCTCAAGCACCAGATAGCATTCGGGTAAATTTAGCTTCCTTAGCAAATCATTTTGATAGTGGTACAGAAATTCTAGATACTGGTACGATAAGCTGCACCGACGGGGATTTAGAAAAAACGCATCAAGTTACTACAAACTGCATTTCTCAATTACTACAGCATAACATATTTCCAATCATTTTAGGAGGTGGACATGATCTTGCTTATCCTCATTTTAACGGCATTAAAACGAAATTTCAAGATGCCACTATTGGAATCATCAATTTGGATGCTCATTTTGATTTAAGACCTCTGATTGATCAAAGTACTTCTGGAACACCATTCTATCAAATTGCCAAAGAAAATAAAGAGTTCAACTATCTATGTTTAGGTATTCAAAAAGCTTCAAATCATAAGGGTTTATTTGATACCGCAGCAGAACTTAATGTTTCGTATATCGAGAATACCGCTTTCCATATGAAACATCTTGAAAAGGTAGAAAAAACCGTACGACATTTTATTTCTTCTGTAGATTATATTTATCTCACGATCGATATTGATGGGTTTAGTTCGGCTTATGCGCCCGGAGTAAGTGCGCCCTCCCCTTTTGGATTTTCAGTGGACATTGCCCTGGAAACCATAACTCAGATTTGCAATTCAAAAAAATTAGTCAGTGTGGATCTGGTAGAACTTAATCCCAAATACGATATTGATCATTGTACCGCTAAACTGGCAGCAAGATTAATTTATCACATTATTCAAAACTTAACGTAAACCACTCCTTATTTCCGTAACCTCTTGATCAGCATATGGAAATATATGTTCTGATCTTTTTGTTAATAACTACATTTTAATCTTTGTACCACGGAAAATCTTACAAAGGAATACCTAAATTGATTAGGCAATCTACTATCAATCACACTTTATCATAAAAAAAGACCCTTCAAATGTGCATAAGAAGGGTTATAGGGCAAATCAAAAAAGGGGGAAACACTTTCTAATAATTCTTGTAAACTCCTGTAAACAAGCTTATCACATATCGTACCCAAATATTATTGAAACTATTATTACTTACGAATCGCATAGCTTGAGGCTCCAGGAAGTTGTCTTAAAAAATTTACAATACTTGTAAAGTTTAGTCCTAATAGGGAGTAAAATGAATTCATGACTGCGTGATTTAAGATTATCTGTTACTAAATTAACATGTTATCAACAAATTACCAAATTTTATGTTGATTAAATGTTAATTATTTGTTGAAAACCATTTTTATATCGATTAAAATATATTTTTAACAACATTAACTAAATAAATGTAAGTTATTTCTTATTTAAATTGTTAATAACTATGTTAATAACTCCAAATAACAATATCTATCACGAGCTCAAGCTGTTAATAACCTCAACTTAATTTCTCAGTTTTGTCATTTCTATCTCAATCACTGGACAATTTGAGGTTATTTATAGCATCAAACTGTAATTTTTGGATAAATTGCCACCATGAATACGGCGACTATTAAAGAAATCAAGACGGAGCTTACCCATCGTTCTCATCAAGAACTAATGGAACTTTGCTTACAACTCTCTAGGTTCAAAAAGGAGAATAAAGAGTTACTTACCTATATTTTATTCGAATCCAGTAATGAAGAAGCTTATATCCAAGCCATACAAAATCAGGTTGATGAAGAATTTGATGCTATCAACACCAAATCTTATCATTATATCAAGAAAAGTGTTCGGAAGATTTTACGAATGATAAAGAAATACATCAGGTATTCTAAAAATAAAGAAACCGAAGTTGAGCTCTTGCTCTATTTTTGTCAAAAATTGAAAGATTTTACCCCTTATATCAAAAAAAGCACGGTGCTTAAAAACATCATGCAGCGAGAGCTTTTGAGTATTAAAAAGAAGACGGTAAAACTTCACGAGGATCTACAATATGATTATCAACAACAACTCAATGATTTTATCGACTAATTTATAGCTGTTTATCGATCCATTTTAGTATGGTCTTTATTAGTTTTTCTTTTTCCAGGTCATTATGCAATTCATGGTACCCATCTTCAAATAATACCAGGTCTGCTAAATCACTTTTCTTAGAAAATTCTTGGGTAGCCGTATAATCAATCAGACGATCATCTGTCCCATGAAATACAAGGGTTGGTTTTTGTAGTAAGTTTCCATGATCCATTGCCCACTTTCCTGCTTCCATAATAGGGAAAGAAAAATTCGGACTTATTTTATCATGAACCAAAGGATCTTGTTCATACTTCTCGACTTCTTCAGGCACTCTTGATATGGCTTTTGTATCCAATCCAGAAGATAATGTTATCGACGGAGCTATATGCTGTAACAATTTACCCATTGACATTTTCCAGGCTGGAGGTTGAAATGCTAATCTAAAAAAAGGACTAGACAATATCACCCCATTTACTTTTGGATCTTGTTTTAAAACATAATTGATCACCAAATTACCACCCATACTATGACCGTACAAAAAAATCGGGGTATTAGGTAAAAGAGATTCAGTTTTAGAGATCATCATACCAATGAGTTCCATAAGTGCAGAATAGTCTGGGCAATGCCCTCTTTTTCCGCTACTCTTACCATGGCCAAAATTATCGTAGGTAATTACTGCAATATGCTTTGCCAACAACTCTGGAATGACGTAATCTGTATACCGCGCAGAATGTTCTCCCATTCCATGCACTAAGAGTACAATAGCCTTACTTTCATTTGGAATCCAATACTGACTAAAGATTTGATGCTTATGATAGGCTACATAGAATTCTTGATGCTGCATGCCTTAAATATACGAGATTTTCTGATTTGTCAGGTTTTTCTGAATTTATTCGCAGAAAATAACGCATAGTGATGACTTAGCTTTCAAACATCAGGGATACAAACTCTGCTACGCAGGCAGGTTTTTCTATACCTTGAATTTCTACAGTGCAATCCCATGTGATTTTCAATCCTTTTTCTGCATAAGGTTCTATCTTTTGAATACTACTATGTAACCTAAGATTACAATCCACAGGAACTGGATGAGGAAATCGAACTTTATTTAATCCATAATTGACTCCCATTGCAAAACTTTCTATTACCATCAAGTCCATTAGCATTTTTGACAATAAGGATATAGACATAAACCCATGTGCAATCGGTTTTTTAAATGGGGATTCTTTTTGTGCCCTTTCTACATCTACATGTATCCATTGATAATCAAGCGTAGCATCTGCAAAAGCGTTAATCATTTCTTGGGTAACCAAAACCCATTGTCCAACCGGAAGTGATTTTCCTTCGTAGGTTTTGAACTCTTCAAAATTCTTACAAACTAGTTGATCCATACTCATTTGGTGTTGATGTATAATTCTGATTCAGAGAAATTGTAATTGAGTGATTGGAGGTAATTGCTACTCGCATCTTACCTGGATATTCCTCCATCGATGGTCAAACAAATACCAGACACATACGAAGCTTCGTCAGAAGCCAAATACAAATATCCATACGCTATATCCAAAGGAGTAGCTGCTTTCTGTAATGGAATCTGTTTCTTAATCCCCTCGATATGTTCTTTAGGGATTTGATCGGTCATTTCGGTCAAGGTAAAACCAGGAGCAAGAGCATTAGCTGTAATCCCATATTTACCTAATTCCAAAGTCCACGTTTTAGACATTGCAATAACACCAGCCTTGGTAGCAGCATAGTTAGATTGTCCAAAATTACCTCGTAAACCCACATTGGATGCAGCAGAAACAACCCGCCCATATCCGTTTTCTTTCATATATTTTGAAACAACCTGTGTACAAAGGAATACACCTTTCAAGTTTACATTGACTACGGCATCCCATTCTTCTTCACTCATTTTATGTAGCGTTCGATCCTTGGTAATCCCTGCGTTATTAATCAGTATATCGATTTTTCCATAGTGTTTAAAAATCCTATCTGCTTCCTTTTCAATAGCTTCTTTGTTGGTCACGGATATCTTCACAAACTCAGCCTGCCCTCCATTAGATTGGATTTGATCTGCCGTTTTAGCTCCATCGTCTAACAGATCCCAGATGATTACAGACGCTCCTTCTTTTGCAAAGAGTTCTGCTACTGCTTTGCCTATTCCTCGAGCTCCACCAGTTACGATGGCTACTTTTTCTTTTAGTCTCATTTTGTTATTTGTCTTAACTACATTCTATTACTACTTTCCCTCTCACCTCTCGATTCATCATAGCATGCAACGCATCTTTAGACTCGTCCAAAGGATATATCTTATGAATATGAGGCTTTAGCTTTCCTGCTCCATACCATTGCATTAATTCCATGGCATTTTCAAGGTTTTTTTGAGGTGTTTTCATGGCAAAACTTCCCCAGAACACTCCTACAATAGCACATCCTTTCAATAGTGCTAGGTTTAATGGTATTTTGGGAATATCACCCGCAGCAAACCCAACAACCAGATAACGTCCTTCCCAGGCAGTTCCTCGCAAGGCTGGTTCTGCATAAGTTCCTCCTACAGGATCATAGACCACATCAACCCCTTTACCATTTGTAAGTTCTTTAATTCTATTTTTTAAATCCTCTTTGGAATAATTAATGGTTTCGTCTGCTCCATATTCCTTGCATAGATTCAGTTTTTCGTCTGAAGATGCTGCGGCAATAACCTTTGCTCCCATCAGCTTTCCTAATTCTACAGCAGCCAGACCTACTCCTCCCGACGCTCCCAGCACTAATAAGGTTTCTCCTTCTTGCAGTTTTCCTCTATCTTTTAAAGCGTGATAAGATGTCCCATAAGCCATCATAAATGACGCAGCTACAGGAAAATCCATCATTGGTGGTTTTTTAAAACAAGCATTTCCTGGCATCACCACTTCTTCGGCATATCCGCCATGCATCACAAAACCAAATACCTCATCACCGGGTTGAAGATGTGTTACCTTTTCTCCTACTTGCTTTACAATACCCGCAACATCACTACCAGGTGTAAACGGTAGCTCAGGTTTAAACTGATACAACCCTTGAACAATAAGTGTATCCGGAAAGTTAACACTACACGCTTTTACTTGCACCAATACTTCCTTTTCTCCAGGAACCGGGCTTTGGATCTCTTCGATGACCAAGCTAGATGGTGGACCAAATTCTTTACATACTACTGCTTTCATAGATCGTGATGTTAATCTTCTTTTACTTTTAGTACTAATTTCCCCATTTTTTCTCCAGAAAACAGTCGTAAAAAAGTTTCATGAAAATTCTCAATACCCTCATAAATATCTTCCTTGCTTTTCAGTTTTCCTTGCATTAACCAACCACCCATTTCCATAGCGGCTTTGCCATAGTCTTTTGCATAATCCATCACTACCATACCCTGCATAGTAGCCCTGTTGACTAACAAGGACAAATAATTACTTGGTCCTTTGATCGCTACTTTATTGTTATATTGAGATATTGCACCACAAATGACTATACGTGCATGCATTCTTAGTCTGGCTAAAGCAGCATCCAAAATTTCACCTCCTACATTATCAAAGTATACATCAATTCCTTTAGGACATTCTCGCTTTAATCCAGAGTAGATATTCTCAGATTTATAATCAATAGCACCATCAAAACCTAACTCTTCTTTTATGTATTTACATTTTTCTGCACCTCCGGCAATACCGATCACAGTGCATCCTTTTATTTTTGCTATTTGCCCTACTATACTACCCACAGCTCCCGCCGCTCCAGATACCAATACTACATCACCTTCTTTGATTTTACCCACCTCGGTGATACCAAAGTAAGCGGTCATACCAGGCATTCCTAATGTACCAATATACATTGGCAAAGGAGCCAGCTTTGGATCTACCTGATACCAATTCGCACCATCAGAAACGGTATACTGTTGTACACCTCCCCATCCGGTAAGAAAATCGCCTTCTTTAAACTTAGGATGATTGTTGCTCTTAATCACTTTACCTACAGATCCTGCTCGCATTACATCATCGATTTGTACAGGCTCTATATATGATTTCCCTTCATTCATCCAACCTCTCATTGCCGGATCCAGAGATATGTAGTGTTGTTCTATCAATATTTCGCCATCCTTGAGTTCTGGCACCGGATTGTTTTGTAACTCGAATGTATCTTGTTCTGGTAGTCCTATTGGTCGTTTTTTGAAAATCAGTTGTTTATTGTTCATTATCTTTTTATTTGTGTAAATTTTAAAAGTTGTCTTTTATAAAGAAGTTCCTCCATCCAGTGTGATGGTCTGACCCGTAATGAATTTGGTTGTATCTGAAGCCAACCATACTACTGCTTCTGCTATTTCTTCGGCTTGCCCGTATCTTTTCATAGGAATCACACTCTTCAAGCGCTGATCCATATCTGGTCTTACGGATAATAACTTATCCAATAATGCAGACTCTGTATAGCCAGGACAAACTGCATTAATTCTAATATTTTTTGTAGCATATTCCAAGGCTGCCGATTTGGTCATTCCAACGACTGCAAATTTGCTCGCACAATACGAAAGATTATTCAACGAAGCTTTTAAACCAGCCAAAGAAGCGATGTTTACAATATTCCCTCCCCCTTGTTTTACCATTTGCTGCAAGGCTACTTTCATACAATAAAAAACTCCAGTTTGATTTACTGCAATTACACTATCCCAATCATCCAAGGTATACTCACCCGTCCTTGCCATGTTTCTTGGTCCAATACCTGCATTATTCACAATCACATCCAATTGCCCATACTTTTCTACGGTCTTTGCTACTAATTGTTCCACATCTTCAAATTTGGCCACATTCGCCGTAATTACCGTCGCTTCTCCTCCTTCACTTTTAATCTCATCGGCAATATTCTGGGCTTTTTCTTCCTTGATATCAGAAACAATTACTTTGGCCTGATGTTTTGCAAAGTGCTTTGCTGTTGCTGCTCCTATACCAGATCCGGCACCTGTTACTATTACTATTTTATCTTTTACTTGCATATATTTCGTTTTAAGAGGTACATAAAATTAATCTAGAGTCTTCCAAGGCTCTTGTTCTAAGGTGACCAGGGTACCCTTCTTTGGTAATCATTCCCAAAAAGTCTTGTTTGCTGGCATATTCTACAATCAAAACCTTATCCCATTCTAAATGGTTCTCGGGACCAATAATATTAAACATGGGTTTCCCATTGAATACAATTTTTGCTTTAGAATCCTGAAAAAAAGGGGTCGCTGCTTTCATATATTCTAGATACCCTTCAGCACCAGAAGTCCCTGTTTCATTTACTTTTTCTTTAAATTTCAACAGATTCAACATCTGAAACGGACCTTCTATTTCAAAATCAATGAATTCTTTAAACTTTTCTGGTGTTACTTCGATATATGATTGACTCATCTTTTGTTATTTAAATTCTTATATTCCAACAATTATACTTTCAACATTTCCAACCCTTCAGAAACTTTCATAATATCAGGATAGTTCGTTTCCAAGGTTGCTATCATAAACTCGAAAGGAACATCATCAAAATGTCCATAATCCTCTACATACTCCATAAAAACGTTTCCAACACGGTCATACTCATGGAACATGGAATCTTGTTCTCCATCAAAATCCAAAGGAGCAACATTACATTTCTCGCATAATGCTTTATTAAACGCTGGTGAAACCTTTAGCCATTTCCCATCAAGAAATAGATCCACCATACCATGAGGTGCCAATTCGTTCGTGCCAAATTTTTCGGTAAGTCGTTCTACCGCAATATGATTTTTTACTTTGGCCAAATGTATTCTAGCAGGAATTCCCAAGGCTCTTAATCCAGCAATCAACAATATCGATTTATCTACACAATGTCCGTAATCTTGCTTTGCTACTTCACTAGCTCTATATTTTTCTTTGGAAAGATGAATACTGTAAGGATCATATTTCCATTGATCTCTTACTTTGTAGTACCATCCTATTGCTTTTTCTTTAGAAGATAAATCCTTAGTATCAAATTCTTCAATTAGCTCCTGAATCTCCTTGGATTTATAATCTAAATAATACGTATCTTCTAAATATTCCATATTACTTTTTAATCTATTTTTTTCTTCTGAATGGCCTGTAACGAAAGGTTACATAACAATTCTGCTGCTTTATTCAATTGTGCAAAGCGAGGATCAGTGGTAAGTCCCTTACTGTATCGATAGTAGATTTGCTGAGCAATCACTGCAATTTTGAATAAACCGAATACATAATAGAAAACCAGATGATCGATTTGTCTGCCGCTTTTCTGAGCATATAGTTCTACAATCTCACTTCTTCCTGGGTTTCCCTCCATTATGGTTGGAGAAGGAATTCCTTGCTGTACAAATGGATGGTCGCTAGCCATGGTCCAATATCCAAGCGACGTTCCCAGATCCATCATAGGATCTCCTAAGGTGGCCATTTCCCAATCCAATACCGAATTTACTTCTGTCCAGCTTTCATCCTTAAAGACGACATTATCATATTTAAAATCGTTGTGCACCAAGCTGTGTGCGTAGGTTTTGGGTTGATGTTCCTGCATCCATTTCATTACTTTTTCTGCAGCAGGGACATCATCGGTAGCTGCTTTAAGATATTGCTTCCCCCAGTTGGAAACCTGACGTTCTACATAGCCTTCAGGTTTTCCTAAATCCTCTAGCGAAGCTTCTTTATAATCTACATTATGCAATGCCACAAATGTATCTAACCAAGCATTGGCTATGGTTTTAAACTCATCGGCAGATACATTTCTTTTTTTCGCCTCTTTGACATTCAGAATAATACCATCAACCTTTTCCATGATATAAAAGGGACAACCAAGGATGGCCTCATCTTCTGTATACGCATACATATGGGGCACCTTTGGAAAAGCTTTTTGAATGCCAGATTGCACCTTAAACTCCCGCCCCATATCATGACCTCTCTTTATTGCTCCAAATGGAGGTCTTCTTAGTACATATTCTTTATTTTCAATCTCAATTAAATACGTTAGATTAGAATACCCATGAATAAACTGAGTCACTTTCCAATCACTGGTATTATCGTTGATCAATTCTTCTTTTTGCAGAAAAGCTTTTAACTCCTTTTCGTTAAGTTCTTCGCCTTTACGTACGTTTTGCATATTTTGGTGGGTTTATCGCTAAAATTTTAAACTGAAGTCTTTGCATACTTCTTAATGATACTCTTTCCTAACTGATACATATGTACCTCATCAGGGCCATCAGCCAGACGTAACATACGAGCCGCCACAAAGAAATGTGCTAAGGGAGTGTCAGGTCCTACTCCTTTACCCCCATGTATTTGCATCGCTCTATCAATTACATTGAGAGCCATATTAGGAGCTACGATCTTAATCATTGCTATCAAATCCTTTGAGGTTTTATTACCTTCTCGATCCATTTTGTCTGCTGCAGAAAGCGTAAGTAAACGTGCCTGTTCTATTTCACATTGAGACAAGGCTATTTCTTGTCGAATACTGCTAAAATCCTTGAATGTTTTACCAAAAGCAATGCGTTCTGCCGCACGCTCAGACATCAATTCCAAAGATCGTTGTGCCATCCCGATCAGACGCATACAATGATGAATACGACCTGGCCCCAAACGACCTTGTGCAATTTCAAAACCTCTTCCTTCTCCTAGTATCAGGTTTTCCTTAGGAACACGCACATTGTCTAATACAATTTCGGCATGTCCCTCGGGAGAATCATAAAATCCAAAAACAGATAAGGGTCGTATCACTTTTAACCCTGGAGTATCCATAGGTACTAAAATCATACTTTGTTGTAGATGGCGTGCCGCATTTGGATCGGTTTTACCCATCACAATGGCGATCTTACAATGTGGATCCATCCCTCCTGACGACCACCATTTACGACCATTAATCACATAATGATCTCCATCTCTAGTGATCGAAGTTTCGATATTTGTAGCATCCGATGATGCTACCTGAGGTTCTGTCATCAAAAATGCAGAACGAATATCACCATTCATCAAAGGTTGCAGCCATTGTTTTTGCTGCTCCTTGGTTCCATATTTGGCCAGCACCTCCATATTACCGGTATCCGGCGCATTACAATTAAACACTTCTGAGGACCACAATACCCGCCCCATGATCTCTGCCAAAGGCGCGTATTCCAAATTCGTTAGTCCTGGACTTAGTTCTTTGTAGCTTTTTGGTAAGAAAAGATTCCATAGACCAGCTTCCTTAGCTTTTTCTTTTAGTTGTTCCATTCCTGGCCAACGTTTCCAAAGATTTTTTGGATCATAATTAAAGGCGGTCACTTCCTTTTCTACAGGGAGTATATGTTCTTCAAAAAAGGCATTTAACTTTTCTTGAAGGGCAATTATATTTTCTGAGTATTCAAAATTCATTAGTGAAATTATTTAAAAGAAGAGTCTTTGATAGTACACAAGCTTTTATCCTGCTATCATATACCCTCCATCTGCATTATACACTCCACCGGTCATATACGCTCCAGCATCTGAAGCTAACAAGCAAGCTATCCCTGCCATCTCATCGGGCATTCCCATTCTTGAGGAAGGTAACGTCTTTTCTATCTTCTGAAGTAATTGTTCATTCTGCCAAAGGGCTGCACTAAATTTTGTTTTTATGAGCCCAGGACAAACCACATTTGCTCGCACACCGTATTTACCCCATTCTTTAGCCTGATTTTTGGTAAGCATTAGTAAAGCTGCTTTACTTGTGCTGTATAGCCCAAGACCTGCTCCGGGATGAAGCGCCTCTACAGAGGCAATATTGATGATACTTCCTCCTCCTCGTTTTTGCATTGAGGAAAGTGCAAGGTTCGACAACATCCATGGTGCCTTCACATTAACATCCATGATTTTATCGAATACTCCTTCTTCTGCATCTTCAAGAGGACCATAAATCGGATTTATTGCTGCATTATTGACCAATATATCCACTCCTCCATATTGTTCTATTGTTTTTTGGACTAAATTCTCACGTTGATCTGCTTTTCCGATATGACAAGCAATTCCAGTGGCTTCCAAACCTTCTTTTTTGAATTCCTCTGCCACCTCATCTACCGCTTCCTGGCTCCTACTACTGATGATTACGCTTGCTCCATGTTCTGCCAATCCCTTGGCTATCGATTTTCCTATTCCTTTACTTGATCCCGTGATAATAGCGACCTTATTAGAAAGGTCAAATAAGGGTTGTATACTACTCATAAATTGATTAGTTGTTTAAAATATGTAGAGTTAATGTATTTTTTAGTGAAAAATTTCTTTCTCTCCTGTAATGGTAAGTGACTCTTTGTCCATCAAAATTTCTGCAAGACCATTCACTTTAGGTAATTCATACTTAAAATAGAATTTCATGGCATGAATCTTACTTTCATAAAAGTCTTCACTATATGTTTTTTGTCCGGTTACCAGTGTTTTCTTAGCATGAGTTCCTATATCCAACCAAAGCCAGCTCATAGTTATCGTACTCAAGAACTCCATAAAAGGTGTGGCATCAGCCAAAAAGCGTTCAAAATCACCTTTCTGAGCAAATCCCGTTAAAAACGTGATCACCTTTTGCGCCAATTGTAATTTTTCTCCGAGCTTTCCAGCATAAGGTCGTAACTCATCATAATTTGAAGCATTTTGAATAGTCTGCATTACTTCTGCAGTAAGGTATTCTAAAGCCTTACCATTTTCCATGATTAGCTTTCGACCTAAAAGATCTAGCGACTGAATACCTGTGGTACCTTCATATATAGGGAAAATTCGAATATCTCGATAATACTGCTGTAGTATAAAATCGGTACAGAACCCATATCCACCTAGTACTTGTAATCCATTGGAAACCGCATGCGCTCCCATATCCGAAGGATATGTTTTTACCATAGGAATGATCAACTCTAGCAAAAGACTATACTTCTCTTTTTCTTTAGGGTCTTTTACGGTTTCTTTTAAATCATAGTATTTTGAAGCCAATAGTACTAAACTTAAAGAGCCTTCCGAAATTGTTTTCTGAAGCAATAGCATTCTGCGCACATCTGGGTGATTGATAATCAAGGTTTGACCCTGATCCAAGTCTTTTTTACCCGCACTTGTGAGTTTGCGTCCTTGTGGACGCTCTTTTGCATATTGAAGAGATGCATGATAAGCTGCAGTGGCTATAGCTGCTGCCCCTCTACCTACTGCTATTCTCGCTCCATTCATCATCAAAAACATATATTTTAACCCATGATGAGCCTCTCCTACCAACCATCCTCTACAATCATCAGTATCCCCAAATCCAAGGTGTGTGGTACAATATCCTCTTTGTCCCAGTTTTTGAAAATCAGCAACCGTAGTAACATCATTAGGTGTTAATCCACCATTACCATCCGGACGTTTTTTAGGCACTACGAATAACGAAATCCCTTTTGTTCCAGCTGGAGCTCCTTCGATACGGGCTAACACCAGGTGCACAAAATTATCCGCATACTGGTGATCTCCTCCCGAAATAAAAATCTTTTGTCCAGAAATCTTATAATATCCTTCGTCGGTTGGTGTTGCCTTTGTTACAACATCAGATAATGAACTCCCGGCCTGTGGTTCGGTAAGACACATCGTACCGCCCCAATCTCCGGATAACATTTTGGGTACATAGGTACTTTTAAGCTCTTCATTTGCGAAGTGTATAATTAATTCGGCAGAACCGAGGGTCAATCCTACATATCCTGGTAAATGGTTATTAGCAGCATCTTGAATAAATGCTGAAGCTGTATAGACCATCATAGGCATCTGCAATCCACCATCGTCATAATCAAAGGTACCAGAGATCAATCCCATTTCTCCTCCTTTTTTCATCATCACTCCTACTTGTTCATGAACATGAACAGCGCCATCCTTATGATAAGCAGGTTTCTCATCCATTTCCTTGAAATAAGGAAATAATTCTCGATCAGAAAATTCTTTTACAGATTCTAAAAAAAGATCCAACGATTCTTTATCATGATCGACAAAACGTTCTTGTTCCAGAACATCCTCTAATCCATGCAAATCGTATAAAAAATATTTTAGAGTTTCAAAATCAATATATTGTGCGGCCATATCGTAATACTTTTAAACTGTCGGTTATTAACTACACAATAAATTTCGTGAATATTTGACAATTTCTTATTAAACCAGTTTAATAAATACGATATTTTAGAATTGTATTAACTTTTATTAAAAATAAGACATCCATTATAAAATGTGATAGTTACCTATTTCTCACTTAATCTTTTACGAATTTTCGAAAGCCCAACAGGTGTTATCCCAAGGTAAGAAGCTATCAAATATTGTGGAACTCTTTGAAAAAGCTCGGGACGTTTCTTTAGCAATTGTAGGTATCGTTCTTGATTAGAAAGATTTCTAAGATCATTAATTCGTTGAAAATTGATAACAAACGTTCTTTGCATAGATAATCTACCGAAACGTTCTAATTGATGAGAGTGATCGAATACTTTTTGGACATCTGCTTTGGTAATCGAATATACGGTTACATCTTCCAAAGCTTCCAAATAAGATCCGGATGGTATTTCTTGAATATAGGCGTATAGGTCCGTAAAAAAATAGCCTTCAGTATAAAATTCCATGACCTGGCTAGTTCCATTTTCTAAAGTGTAATAGGAAACACACCCCTGCTTCATGAAATAAAAATGCTCGATATACTGTCCTGGTTTCAACAGAAAGTCGCCTTTTTTAAAGGTTCGTTTTTTGTAAAACCGAAGACCAAATTCCATATCCGAATCACTTACCTCAGAATACGATCGTATCGTTTTTTTTAAGTCCTCCAAAGTTTACCTGGTTTTTGACTAAAAAACGAAATATTTCTTAAAATGCAAAAAGAAGCTTTCTGAGTTTTGTCATATTAGAATTATTCTTCAAAGTAATACATAACAATTTATAGAATACCTTAAAATATTGTGGTTATCCCGGAAAAAAAACTTAACTTTTGATTGTCTAATCCGTAAGACATCAAATTTTGTTAAGTGTAAACATGATCTAATGCATACCCCTATCCGTTTAAATGGATGGATTTTATGGACGCAATCAACTACCACCAAATATCAATTTTCTTATTTCAAGGTATAATAGTAGCCTCATTAATTCTACTGCTATTTAGACTACGTACAGTAATGGGATTAGGATTATTATTCACCTCATTAGGCCTTTTCCAGTTCATTCAGGTATTTCTAGCCAGTACTCTTTATTTTGAAATTTCGGAAACCTTGGTGATTTCTCCCGGATCCTCGGTACTATTTTCTGCAACCTTGTTTGCAGTTCTCATGACCTATATTAAGGAAGATGCTATTACTACCAGAAGACTTATCTATGCGCTAGTAGTTGCTAACCTTCTTTTATGCTTTTTACTATTGTCTTTTCGTTGGAATATAGAGGGAGCATATAGTTATAATCCTTTTGATATATCAACAGAGTTTTTCTATACCAATGTATTTGTCCTTTTTGTGGGAACAGCCATCCTATTTCTTGATTCGATTTTGATCATTTTCTTATTTGAATTCATATCCAAGTACATATCATCCTTATTTTTGAGGATCTTTTTTACCATGACGTTGGTGTTGACATTTGATGCTATTTTTTTCTCATTGGGCTCCTTTTGGTTTTTTGAAGATGTCATGAAGATTTTATATTCTGGTCTGGTATCTAAGGTCTTTATGGGCGTGTTTTACAGTATTCTTTTTTCTATATATCTTAAATATTTTGAAAAAGAAACCTATCAATCTAGTTATCTTAGTTTTAAAGACGTCTATCACTCGCTTACCTATAAGCAAAAATTTGAGGTAGCAGAAAAAGCAATACAACTCAGCGAAAACAGGTACCACACCTTGACAAATCTTGTTCCTGTTGGTATTTTCATTACTAAAGCAGATGGAAAAACCTCTTTTGTAAATCCGAAATGGTGTTCCATTTCTGGATTATCACAAGAAGAAGCTTCTTATGATGGATGGCTCAAAGCAGTGCATCCTGAAGATAGAAAGAAACTTAAAAAAGGTTGGTATGATGCCGCTGGCAAGGGAGAAAGTTCTCAGGCAGAATATCGATTTCTTAGCGAAGATGGTACTGTTACCTGGGTATTAGGACAAGCCATCCCAGAATATAATGATGAACAAGAGATCATCGGATATGTAGGAACGATCACTGATATTACCGAAATAAAGCTATACGAAATTGAGTTAAGCAGACTCAAAGAAAAAGCTGAAGAAAGCGATCGTCTTAAATCTGCATTTCTGGCAAATATGAGCCATGAAATACGAACACCTATGAATGGTATCATGGGATTAGCAGAATTATTAAAAGAACCTAAACTTACTGGGGATGAACAGCAGCTCTATCTGGATCTTATAAAAGAAAGTGGTGCAAGAATGCTGAACATCATTAAAGACATTATCGATATTTCCAAAATTGAAGCAGATCAGGTCAAGTTATACCATACACAAGTCAACATCAACGATCAAACAGAATATCTTTATCAATTTTTCACTCCCGAAACTGATAGTAAAAACATTAAGTTATCATTGAACAATGGACTAAGCGACGATGAAGCTATTGTGAATACTGATAAGGAAAAATTCAATGCAATATTGACCAACCTAGTCAAAAATGCTATTAAATATACTAATAAAGGAACTATAGATTTTGGGTATCAATTAAAAGATAATCATCTAGAATTCTATGTAAAGGATACGGGCATTGGAATATCTAAAGACAGACAAAAAGCTATTTTTGATCGCTTTGTACAGGCTGATATTGAAGATCGATATGCACTGGAAGGTGCAGGAATAGGACTGTCTATCGCCAAAGCATATGTAGAAATGCTGGATGGAGAAATTTGGGTAGAGAGCAAAAAAAATAAAGGGTCTACTTTTTACTTCACAATCCCTTATGCTACAGAGTAATGCTTTGCCTATATGCTAAGAACTGTCTTTTTTTAAATTCCGCGCATACTCATTATCTCCCTCAAAATAAAAGGTAGTTTAGAATATTTTTATACTTTTAATCTCGTCTTTAGGATACTCGTACTTTTGAAGTAATAAAAAAACCAGCTCTTAAAACTAGCTGTTGTCATTTGATGATGAACAAATTTGTTTTTCTTTTTCAAAATCAGATTATCTAGAAAATATCAAATCCATGACTCAAGAACAGCGTGATTTAATCACAAATTGGGTAGTAGATGCCCAAATTCTTCTAAAATGCCATCTATCCATGGCCGAATCAACTCGAAGAAAACATAGAAATATTGGAATTTTATCTGCGGTATTATCTGCAATAGTCGGATCCAGTATTTTTGCTTCTCTCGGACAAGACAATAATGAAAAACTACTAGTGATTCTAACAGGATTAATAAGTCTTATTGCTACTATTTTGACCAGTGTTCTCGCTTTTTTAAAATTACCAGAAATTGCGAACCAGTATCATAATTCTGGTAATGAATACGCTGCAATTCGGAAAGAGTTTGAGTTTTTACTCACCTTTGAATCCAAAGATCAAGAGCATGTTCAGAATGAAATCAAACGATTAAAAATAAAATGGGACGATATCCGAAAAAACTCTATTCCGATCTCCATTAAAACCATAAAAAAATACAACGGTGATGAACATCATCTTGTAGAATAGTTTACAAAAAATGCCTTTACTTGAGTAAAGGCATTTTTGTTTACTAATATATAAAAGTTAGGCTTGCACCCTAATGATCTTAGCTCCAATAGCTCGTAAACGCTCATCTATGTTTTCGTATCCTCTATCTATCTGTTCAATATTATGAATCGTAGAAGTACCTTTTGCACTAAGTGCTGCTATTAACAGAGAGATCCCAGCTCTGATATCTGGAGACACCATTGTAGTAGCCTTCAGAGTAGATTTAAAATCGTGACCAATGATAGTCGCTCTATGAGGGTCACATAAAATGATCTTAGCCCCCATATCAATAAGTTTGTCTACAAAAAACAAACGGCTTTCAAACATTTTTTGGTGCACCATTACCTCTCCTCTGGCCTGTGTAGCGACCACCAAAACGATGCTCAAAAGATCTGGTGTAAAGCCAGGCCATGGAGCATCTGCTATGGTCATAAAAGAACCATCGATGTAACTTTCGATTTGATATCCGTCTTTATGCGCAGGAATATAAATATCATCCCCAGATTTCTCTACTGTAATCCCTAGCTTTCTGAATGTATTTGGGATAATCCCTAGGTTTTCCCAGCTTACATTTTTGATAGTAATTTCACTCTTGGTCATCGCTGCCAATCCAATCCATGATCCGATCTCGATCATATCCGGCAACACCCTATGCTCACATCCTCCAAGTGCGTCTACTCCTTCTATAGATAACAAATTAGATCCTATTCCGGAAATTTTTGCTCCCATTCTATTGAGCATCTTACACAATTGCTGCAAATAAGGCTCACAAGCAGCATTATATATTGTAGTTGTTCCTTTGGCCAGTACTGCCGCCATTACAATATTAGCAGTACCAGTAACCGAGGCCTCATCCAGCAACATATACGTACCTGTTAACCCTTCTGGTGCTTCTACACCATAAAAACGTTCTTCCTTATTATAGCGAAACTTTGCTCCAAGATTAATAAACCCTTCAAAGTGAGTGTCTAGTCGTCTTCTACCGATTTTATCACCACCAGGGCGAGGAATATATCCTTTTCCAAATCTTGCCAAAAGCGGACCAACAATCATGATGGATCCTCGAAGTCCACTCCCCTCCTTCTTAAACTGTTCACTTTCTAGATAATCCAGGTTTAAATCATCACTTTTAAAGGTGTACCTACCTTTATCCAGTTTTTGAATCTTAACCCCTAGATTCCTAAGGATTTCGATCAGTTTATTCACATCTCGAATATCTGGTATATTGGATATTGTTACCTTATCTGGAGTTAGTAATACTGCACAAAGAATCTGCAGGGCTTCATTTTTAGCTCCTTGAGGTGTAATTTCTCCTTTAAGCTGATGCCCTCCTTCTATCTGAAAAGTCCCCATGTAGTTGTCGAAAATTAGTGGTTAGTATTGTAGTTGGGTTGTAAAAACTAGTATCTTTTCTTTCCTCGGCTGCGATAGTTCTTCTTACCTCCGCTAGAGTGTTTTTTCTTCTTCCCTCTCATTAAATTTGACGAGTCGGTAAGATCTTCACTACTTCCGATCAAATTGATCTTTCCGTTACTCAATTCAAATAAATGATCAAATATCACGCTATCTTCAACGGTATCTTTGTTCCAATTGAGATAACATTTTTTCATATGATTGGCTATCGTATACACCAGGGCAGTCTTAAGATCTCCTTCTTCCCAGCTGTTTGCGACATCAATCATTCTTTTAATATTATTTCCGTAGAAACGATATTTAGGAAAATTTTGAGGATATTCTAACGGTTCTGGACGTTCCTGAAGTTTTTCCTTTGTTAAAATTGGAAACGGAGCATCTACATCCAGTTTAAAATCACTCATGATGACCAATTGATCCCATAGCTTATGCTGAAATTCTGGCACATCCCGTAAGTGCGGTTGAAGATTTCCCATAACCGCAATAATTGATTTTGCAACTTTATTCCTTTCGTCTCTATCTTCAATCGTTACTGCATGATTAATCATTTTCTGTAAATGACGCCCATACTCCGGAATAATGAGCTTTTCGCGCTCAGTATTATATTCTAAATTATTAATATCCATAAATTGTAAATAAACAGTGAAGTTATCCTCTTCCTATCGTGAAGCAAAAATAATTCGTTCCGCAAAATACTAAAATAAAATAAGTATGCTACTTTAAAAACGCAAAATAAAAGAGGATATTACTATCTTCTTGAACAAAAGATCTAATGATTTTTGGTTACAAAGAAATGACTCCCTCTACCTTTTCAGCTACCTCTTTGTATTTAAGAATAACCTGATCTGGGTTTTTCATCCTTACATTTATGGAAACACTTGTGTATTTACCATTCTTGGATTGTTTGGTACTAATCACTGCTCCCAGATTATCAAAAATAGCTTCAATTTGCTGAATTTTATCATCTTCTGTAGGAACAATAAACTTGTATAAATATGTAGTTGGCCATAATGCTGTATCGGCCAATTGCGCTTTTAATTTTTTATAAAATTCTTCAGAATCTTTCATATTCTTATCCTAAGCAAAATTTTGGCCAAAGATAAGGTTTAAGATTTATATTACCGAAGCACGGAAACTAATTATTTCCTTTAGGAAAATGTCTTGCTATCATTTCGTTATACTGTATCTTAGTATCTATATCTACACTTATAGCAGATGCATCAACAACAGCTAAAGCATCCTTGTATTTCTTTATAATCTTGCGTGCACCAAAATCTTTGTCCAACTCTTGCAATTCTTTAAAAATGTTGTTAGAAAAAATAGCTGGCACGCCGGATATCCCTTCGAAACCAGATGCTACGATTTTATGGTTCTGCTGCTCAAAAATTTGTATCAAGGATGTCAAATGTTTAGCATCTATTAAAGGTTGATCTGCTAACGAAATTAAAACACCATCACAAGATACATTTTCCTGTAAAATGACAGTAATCGCCTTGCTTATTGAAGACCCCATACCAGATTCCCAATCTAGATTACGAATAATAGAAATAGGTAAGTGACTTATTTTTTGATAGATCAAATCGTAATGAGCCCCCAAAACAACATAAGCTTTGTTATTGCTTACGGCTAATGATTGCGCAATAGCATGTTCAATAAGCGTGGAGGAACTCCAGGGTAATAGTTGTTTCGGCTCTCCCATTCTTGTAGAAGCTCCAGCAGCAAGAATGACATGAATAATGCCGTTCTCAGATTTAGATAGCATCTAGTTTTTTTCTTTTAGGATCATCATGTATGGCTCCTTTTTTGGCTTGCAAAGGTATAGGCTCCTGATTTCTGATTACCGAAAGGATCTCTGCAATAATAGAAATTGCAATTTCTTGTGGTGTTTCTGCTCCAAGATTTAACCCTACTGGTCCATGAATGATTTCCATAAATTCATCATTAAGATCCGGGAAATATTCTATCAAAGCGGATAGCAGTTTTTCTCTACGCCTAGCCGGTCCAAGTAAACCGATATAGGCTACTCGCAGATCCTTTAACTTTTGCAAATACAATAAGTCCTTGGCAAAATTGTGAGTCATCAGTACTATTGCCGTTTGTAGATCAGGATGTGCTATTTTTAGCGAATCTGGTGCTAAAGCTTGTACTTTTGTTGCTCCCGGAAAATCAGACAACTCTTTTGGAGCGTTGGGAGAACAAATCACCTCGACTTCCCACCCGGTTGCATTAGCAAGTGCACATAAGGCTTCAGCATCGTGTTCTGCTCCAATAACAACTAACCGGAAACAAGGCAACATTTCTCTTTCAAAACTCTCATATTCATCTTCCTGAAGAACAAGAGCTACTTCTTCTGAAGATTGATAAAAACTAAACTTCTCACCATTCCGAAAAGTAAGAATTGATCTCATAAAAGAGCTTTGAGCAATCTCTTTTGAGAAAATAGAATTGATTTGAAACGAAATTCTGGAAAAAAGATGTTGTTCTATGGATTGCAATCCATTATCGTCAATATCAAAAGGCTCAATAAGAATATACAGTAATCCTTCACAACCCAAACGGTATTTACCGTCATAAGTCATTATTTTAGGAATATGCGTATCAAAAACAGATTGAGATTGTCTCAAAACTTCTTTCTCTACGCATCCTCCACTCACTGCTCCAACGGTTTTCCCATTTTTCAGGATAAGCATTCCTACTCCAGGTCTACGATATGATGAACCTTCTACATCTACTACCGTAGCCATAACAGCAGGAATGCCTTTCTGTTTCGCAATTTGATATGACTGAATAATTTCTTTAAACTCGTGTGTCATAAATAGACTATCCTAACGGCGCTTTTACATTCATATGTTTTACAAAAGGCTGCTTATACAAACGTATTCCTTTTGCGGCTTTTATGGCATTTGCTACTGCTGCTCCTGCAGGAGGTAACGCAGGTTCCCCTAAACCTGTAGGCGCAATATCGTTTTCAATAAAATGCGTTTCTACTACTGGAGTTTCATTCATACGTATTAAACGATATGCATTGAAGTTTTTGGCATCTGGTGCTCCATCCGTAAAAGAAAAATCTCCATACATGGCATGACCAATACCATCTAGCACTCCTCCTTCTATTTGATTTTTTGCTCCCAAAGGATTCACTACAATTCCACAGTCTACCACACAGGTTACTTTCTTGACAACGGGCACATCATTTTCTAATACTACATCTGCAACTTCTGCCACGTGAGTGTTATGACAATAATAGGCACTAAATCCCTGGTAAACTCCTTCTTGAGCTTTACCCCATCCAGATTTATCTACAGCTACTTTAATTACATTTTCGAGACGTTCTGGAGAGTATTGGATTCTATCATCTGTAGTCCCTTTTACATTTTGAAGTAAATCTAATCTAAGTTGAATTCGGTCTACCTCTAAAATTTCTGCTATTTCGTCAAAGAAGCTCTGCTCTGCAAATGATAAGAAATTGGTGTACGGTGCACGCCAAGCTCCTGTGGTTATCTTACTTTGATAATTAGCTACGTCTACCTGATAATTATCAACGGCTCCTGCCGGGAAAAAATTAGGGATAAGACCATACATATTAGAGTTGACAGACGCTTCTTTAAGATGATATCCTGTGATCTTACCATCTTTGATAGAAGCACTAATTCTATATTTTATAGCCGGACGGTAAATCCCTGCACTCATATCATCTTCTCTAGAGTACACCACTTTTACAGGCTTTTGAGCGAGTTTAGAAATTTCGGCAGCTTCCAAGGCAAAGTCTCCATACAATCGCCTTCCAAAACCTCCACCCATACGAGTCATTTCTACCGAAACCTGCTCTGGATCTCTCTCCAACAATTCGGCAACTCTTCTGGCGGTACCTGCTGGAGTTTGTATAGGTCCTACCAAACGTACTTTATCTGCAGTTACATCTGCAAAGAAGTTCATCGGTTCCATACAGTTATGTGGTAAGAAAGGAGACTCATAGGTTCTCTCTATTACCTGATCCGCTTCTGCAAATGCTTTTTTCACATCTCCATCAGCTCTCATGGTATTGAACTCCTTACCATTTAATAGATCTGTAAGGATTTTATCATGTCCTTCGGTGCTTTCTAGCTTCGCATCAGATTCCCAATTGGCAGTTAATGCTTTTTTACCTTTCATCGCGGTCCAGGTATTGTTAGCCAACACCGCAATCTTATCTCCAAATTTAATCACATCCTGAACTCCAGGAATAGCTTTGGCTCCTGATGCATCAAAATCTTTTAATGTTTTTCCAAAAGAAGGAGGTCGCAACACCACAGCATACATCATACCCTCTTCTTTGTAATCCAATCCGAAGAGCGGTTTCCCGGTAATAATGTTATCAATATCTACATTTTGAGCATCTTTCCCGATAATATTAAAATCCTTTGGATCTTTTAGGGTTACATTCTCAGGAACAGGAAGTGTTGCTGCTTGTTTTACTACTTCTCCATATCCTAGTTTATCCCCGTTAGCATTGGTAATTACTCCATTATCTGTAGTACATGTTGAAGGATCTACACCCCATTGTGCCGCAGCAGCATTGATCAACATTTGTCTGGCTGTTGCTCCTGTTTGTCGTAGAGGCTCCCAACCTAATCGTAAAGATTGACTTCCTCCTGCTACCTGACGAGTAAAATTTTTGGTATCCAGCGCTCCCTGAACTACATGTACGTTATCCCAGGCCACATCCAGCTCTTCTGCAATAAGCATTGGCATCGATGTTTTTACTCCTTGTCCTATTTCGGGATTAGGAGAAAAAATAGTTACCATACCATTATCAGCTATTTTGATAAACGCATTAAAGTCGTTAAAGTTCAATTGTGATACATCAACGGGCGGAGTAGCCTCAGGTTTACATGCTTGAAATAAGTTAAACCCAATTAACATTCCTCCTCCAGCTAACGCCGAGGTTTTTATAAATGATCTTCTGCTAAAAGAAGATGATACGATTTGTTTCATTGTTGTTGGTTTTATTGGGTTAGCTCATTTTACTTGCAGCCTGCTCTACGGCTCTCTCAATTCTATTGTATGATGCGCATCTACAGATATTACCACTCATAGCATCTCTAATTTCCGATTTAGAAGGATTCTTATTTTCATTAAGAAAGGCTGTAGCAGACATAATTTGTCCTGCCTGGCAATATCCACATTGTGGTACATCCACTTCTTTCCATGCCTGTTGTACAGGATGTGAACCGTCTTCAGAAATTCCTTCGATCGTAGTAATTTCCATTTCTTCAACATTAGATACCTGTAGTAGACAACTTCTTGTTGCGGATCCGTCAACGTGCACAGTGCAAGCACCACATTGACCAATACCACAGCCAAACTTGGTTCCTACCATGTTTAAATGATCTCTAAGCACCCAAAGTAGAGGTGTATCCTGATCAGCCTCTACGGAATGAGACTTTCCATTAATTTTTAGATTGTAAACCGGCATGTGTTTTAATTTTAGTGTTAGTTTTTAACTAGTCTAAATAAGGCTATTTAGAGACAATAGCATTTGAAGGTAGTAAAAAATAATCTTGAGAAATTCAACTTTAACAGACCTTTATAGTTCTGTTAATAGTATTTTCATATTCCTTTTATAATTCCGAAATTTGTATCAAAATCATTCCTTTGATAAAGAAAAGAATAGTTATTACAGGAGCGCCCGGTACAGGTAAAACCTCTATCATTTTAAAACTGGAGGCATCTCATTTTTTTTGTTTTCATGAAGTTATTCGAGCAATGACTCAAGAAGCTAAACTAACTAATGGATCAGATAGTATCGTTTCTAATCCCATTGTATCCGTTTCTGATCCTTACCAATTCAACACTACTATACTTAATGCCAGAATAAAGCAATTTGTTGATGCAGACGACAAGGAAGACAAGGTTTTATTTTATGACAGGGGTATCCCCGACGTTCTTGCTTATATGGATTATTTTGGGCAATCGTATGAGGATCATTTTATCAATGAAAGTAAAAAATATGTATACGACCATATATTTATACTGCCTCCGTGGAAAGAAATCTATGTGACCGACGAAGAGCGCTTCGAAAGTTTCGAACAAGCACAAGACATTCATCATCATTTAGTAAATACCTATACCAAATTAGGATATAATTGTATAGAAGTTCCTTTTGGAACAGTCGAGGAACGCAACAATTTTATTCTTAACACCATAAAATTAGATTGACAGCATCTCCGTTACAAATACTACAAAAATATTGGAATCACAATGGTTTTAGACCACTTCAGGAAGATATTGTTGATGCTATTCTCGAAGGTCAGGATACTTTTGTTCAACTCCCAACTGGTGGAGGTAAATCCATTTGTTTTCAAGTGCCTGCGCTTATAAAAGAAGGTATTTGTGTGGTCATATCCCCCCTGGTAGCATTGATGCAAGATCAGGTCAAAGGGCTTCAAAGCAAAGGCATTAAGGCTTTAGCACTCCCTAGTGGAATCAAATATGCAGAACTAGATACGCTTCTGGATAATTGTATTTATGGTAACTACAAATTTCTCTATTTATCTCCAGAACGCTTACAGCAGGACATCGTAAAAGAACGGTTAAAACAAATGAATATCAATCTTATTGCGATTGATGAAGCGCATTGTATTTCAGAATGGGGTAACGATTTTAGGCCTACCTATCGAAAAATTGCCGTATTAAGAACCCTGCACCCTACTGTTCCAATGGTTGCCTTAACCGCTTCTGCAACAGAACGTGTTCGGGAAGACATTATCAAAGAATTGGATCTTTTTCAGCCAAAAATTTTCAAACAGTCTTTTTACAGATCCAACCTGGCCTATCACGTTATTCATGTAAATGACAAAATATTTCGTTTACAACAAATTTTGGATCAATATCCAGGTTCTTCCATTGTATATGTAAGAAATCGTAAATCTGCTGTTGAGTTGAGCGAATTGCTACATCGATCGGGTTATACCGCCTCTCATTATCACGGCGGTGTTTCGAATGAGCAAAAGACTCAGCGATTTGACCAATGGATGAAAGAAGATATTAGAGTTATGGTTGCTACCAATGCATTTGGGATGGGTATTGACAAATCAAATGTTCGCACCGTTATACATTATACACTTCCAGAGAGCATTGAAAGTTATTTCCAAGAAGCTGGAAGATCGGGTAGAGATGGTGAACCTTCCTACGCTTTTGTTCTAAAAAGCGATAATGATGCTAATCGTCTATACAATCAATTCATCAAGGTACTTCCTAATACCGAAACTGTAAAAACAGTATATCGTAAACTGTGCAACTATTTTCAGATCCCTTATGGAGAAGGTGAACAAAGTTCGCATCAATTCGAATTTAATACCTTCTGTAAAACGTATGATCTAAATACCTTAACCACCTATAACACGCTTCAACTACTCGATCGTTGTGGTGTGTTACGCTTTATGCAACGTTTTACGAAAAAAAGCAGCTTATTCATTACTACCACCGGAAATCATTTGCTGGATTATCTGGATAACCATCCAGACTGTGAACTGACCATGAAAGCAATACTGCGTACCTATGGTGGAATCTTTGACGAAGAAGTAGAAATCAATATTCCTTTTATTGCTTCAAAAATTGAAAAACCAGAGCAAGAAGTTGTTTCTGTACTACAAAAACTTAAGGAAATAGGGTTATTAGAGTTCAATTACAAACGTTCTGATGCCGAAATCATTTTTTTAGTTCCAAGAGAGGATGAAAGAACTATACATCGAATACAACCTTATATTACTGCTCAAAATACTTCTAAGACAAAAAAAGTAGAAGCCATAATTCGATATACTGAAAACGAATCGACGTGCAAAAGCAATTTACTTTTACACTATTTTGGAGAAAAAACTTCTACCAATTGCGGAATTTGCAGTTATTGCACGGGGCTGAAGCAAGGACAACAAAAATATGATCATCACAAAATACAGGAACAAATTATAAGGTTATTACAAGAAAAACAATTATCTTCAAGGGAATTGACCGCTACCCTTGAATATCCTGAACAGCTTCTTCTGAAGATATTAAAAGAAATGAATCAACATCAGATCATTAAGATCAATGATAATAACAAGTATCAACTAGTATAAAATAATGAGAGCATTACGAATCGTATTTATGGGGACTCCCGATTTTGCTGTCGAGACTCTAAAACAGATTATTGCCAACAATCACGAAGTGGTTGGTGTAATTACTGCACCTGATAGACCTGCAGGTAGAGGAAGGAAACTGAAAGCTTCTGCAGTAAAAGAATATGCCCAATCAAAACATCTAAAGGTATTACAACCTACCAACTTAAAAGACGAAACGTTTTTGGAAGAGTTAAAAGCACTAAATGCAAACCTCAACATTGTAGTAGCTTTTCGTATGTTACCAAAATTGGTATGGGATATGCCTGAATACGGTACTTTTAATCTGCATGCTTCTTTGCTACCCGATTATAGAGGTGCAGCACCAATCAATTGGGCTATTATTAATGGAGAGAAGAAAACCGGCATTACAACATTCTTTATCGATGAGAAAATAGATACTGGTCAGATTATCCTTCAAGAAGAAGTAGCTATCGAAGAAAATGATACAGCTGGGACACTACATGACAAACTTATGGTACAAGGAGCCCTGTTGGTAGAAGAAACTATACAAGCAATTAAAAATGATAATGTACGTCTTGTATCGCAACCTAAAGAAGAACGATTTAAAACTGCTTACAAACTTAACCGTGAGAACACCAAGATCGATTGGCATCAAGATTTAAGCACTATACACAATCTTATTCGTGGTTTGTCTCCTTATCCATCTGCATGGTCTGAACTGCATAATAATGGAAAGACAGAAAATGTAAAGATATATGGAGTAAGTCCGGTAGTGGAGCCTAACAATTTTGACATTGGAAAAATCATAGTTGAAGACTCAAAAATTAAAGTAGCGGTTCGTGATGGATATATTTTAATAGACAAACTTCAACTACCGGGAAAGAAGGCTATGGACGCCAAAGCCCTTTTAAATGGGTATAACTTCTTTAGGGATGCCCGAATGTTGTAAGGCTCACATAAAATTGGCAATAAAAAAACTACAAAAATTTAACGTGTTTATTAACAATCACCTTGAGTTATCAACAAATCCTTGTATTTACTGGGCTAATCCTTGCATGAATGATAAATCCGTATAAATTTGTAGAGCGTTTAACATAAAGATTGGTTTAACCAACAATTAATTTAAAAACAGAATTATGAACAAAACAGAATTAATCGATGCAATGGCAGCTGACGCCGGAATCTCTAAAGCAGCGGCTAAAAAAGCCTTAGAATCTTTCTTAGGAAGCGTAGAAGGTACTCTTAAAAAAGGAGGACGTGTTTCTTTAGTTGGTTTTGGATCTTGGTCAGTTTCTAAAAGAGCTGCAAGAGAAGGTAGAAATCCACAAACTGGAAAAACTATCAAAATCGCTGCTAAAAACGTTGTGAAGTTTAAGGCTGGTGCTGATTTATCAAAATCAGTAAACTAATCAGTTAGTTTCGATAAAATTAAAAAAGCTCCCTATTCCAGGGAGCTTTTTTTTATGCTTTCCCATAAAAAGGCCTCACTCGGCTTTGATTATTAGAAATAATTATTTAGCTTTAAGTGATAAAGAAAGCCAGCGCATGATATCACTCCAACCATCAAAAGGACATCTTTTAGTTGCAGAGCCTTCTATAATCGGTGATGTTTCTTTCAATCGTTCTGTTGTTTTACTTGCTGATCATAGTGAACAAGGGTCGATTGGTTTTATAATGAATAAACCCCTTGAATATCTTCTTTCTGATTTGGTTCCAGAAATCGAATCTGATTTTAAAATTTACAATGGTGGACCCGTCGAACAAGACAATTTGTATTTCATTCATAAAATACCTGATCTAATTCCAAATAGTGTTGAAATCTCTGGTGGTATATACTGGGGAGGAGACTTTACAGTAGTTTCTCAACTAATTTCTGAAAACAGAATTACTCCGCAAGAAATACGGTTTTTCTTAGGATATTCAGGTTGGGGATCTCAACAACTTAATCAAGAACTTGAAGCCAACTCCTGGGTAATTGTTGAAAATGATTACAAAAAGAACATTTTCGGAAAATCCTATGACACCTTCTGGAAAGAAAAAATGATCGAGCTTGGTGGCGAATATATGTTATGGTCTAACGCGCCTGAGAATCCCACCTACAACTAGGCTCCTAGTCTAATTCTAGAATTCAAAATACCTAACAATCGTTTACTGGTAGTAGCATCGTACTCTTTTTTCCTAAACTTGGTAATCGGCGTAATTCCTGATATTACATTGGTGATAAACAACTCATCGGCTTTTTGTAGTTCAAATGGAGAAATAGAGCCTTCTTCTACCACATAATCCTCCAATTTTTCAAGAATCCGTAACAGTTGTGTTCTCAAAATTCCTTTTAAACAACCATCTTCTAAGGGTGGTGTCTTTATAGTATTTCCTTTCACCAGAAACAAATTCCCGTTAGTCGCTTCAATAACCATCTTATTAGAGTTGAGCAACAAACAATTGTCAAATTCATTCTCTTTGGCAAAAATACCAGCCAATACATTGGTGATTTTGTTGGTTGTTTTAAGCGTAGATAGCAGATCTGCCGCAATATAATGATCTTTGAAAAGAGTAACTTCGTTTTTTTCTTCAGAGAGTGTGTAAAAACTCGTTTCTAGTTTTGAAGTCGAAATGATATAATTCACCTCATTACTTGTAGGTGTATACAACCCCTCAGCATCTCTATATACCGTAATTTTAATCCGAGCCGAAACCTCGTTAAGACCATTAGCTTTGATCAAATCTTTAATTTCTTTTTCTAAGAACTCTGGAGTAAATTTCATAGGGATCTGCATACGTAAAATCCGCATAGCAGCCATTAACCTAAAATAATGGTCTTCCCAGAATAAAATATCCCCAGAATTAACTCTTATCGTTTCGAATAACGCATCACCGTAAGCAAATCCGCGATTTGCAATTGGTAAAAGAGCTTCATTGTCTTTTACCAAATTTCCATTACTATTTACCATAAAGAAATCCCATAAATACTATCTTTTATGGGCACTGCAAATTTATATAAAAAAAGAAGTTTATGCCGATCCTAGCACATGTTTAAGGTTACTAATCATGTTATCCCAAAGCATCTTATTCTCGTCTAGTTCGTCACTGTCAGAATAATCAGTAACCATCAAAGATACATCTTTGGTAATTTCGTCTACTTGAATACGCAATTCAAAAAAATAATCGTTTCCTTCTTCCTCATCTTCTACCCATCTAAATTTAATTCTTTCACCACTTTTACGGCTTAAGAGCTTGGCTTCTTCTTCAGAATCATCCCAAATAAAAGTAAACAGTTCTCCTCTTGAGTTTACATTATCGGCAAACCATTCAGAAAGCCCAGAAGGAGTTGAAATATATTGATATAGTAATTGTGGCGAAGACTGTACCACAAATTCAAGTTCATATTTAGTTTTCTCAGACATAATCATTAATTGTTGATAAGCCAATATATAGATTAATTGTCGACTTTAAAAGTACAATGAAAAAAAAATTAAATATGCATTATTGTTTGCGTCAATGTATTTTGTTTTTATATTTGCACCCGCGTTTGAGTTGCTAGCGTAACTTTATAAAAAGATTGTTTATCAAACTCAAACCAAAATAGTAATCATGGCGAGGTAGCTCAGCTGGTTAGAGCGTCGGATTCATAACCCGGAGGTCGCGAGTTCAAGTCTCGCTCTCGCTACAAAAAAAGGTTGTCTTAAGACAACCTTTTTTGTTTTTCTTCTTTCCTTGATTCCAACTATTATTCTTTCAGTAATTTATGGAATATATCTGCTAATTGTATCTCCAAGAACTTAACAATTTGATCTTCAGAATCCTCGTTTTGATACATCTCAAACACAGTAGCTGCATTTTGTCTTTTCAACTGTTTGATATCACCCTCAGGGTTCTCGATATCTTCAGGTTTTAGCTTCCACTTTTCTAAAGATTTCAACAATTTTGTGTGTGCTTCGTACCGTTTTTCCAGTAAGCTTTGCATTTTTAAATCATCAGGGTCTTTTTCTTCTGCACTATTAATTTTGGCACTAATGATAATATATTCATCTCGTATTTCTCGATCAATTTCTCTAGCCTCTTTCAACAGTCTCAAATAAGAATCATAGATTTTTTCATTATAAAATTCAGCAAAATCGAGATAGGTATCCATTTCTTTCAGATAATTGATCGCAATCTCTTTGTAGACTTTCTTCTCTTTTTCTTGAGTTTCTACTAATTGTTCTGCCAGATTATTTATCCTTCCCTTTTTCTTTTTAATGATATGATCAAAACCTTCTTTCTCTGGAAGCTCCAACAATCTTGGAGTAATCTCGGTCGGCAGCCCCTCAAAACGATATTTACGATATTGGATTTTTATAGAATCGTTCTCTACTTTTGGCTTTCTTTCTCTCTTCTTGAAATTGAACTTTGGCTTTTTCAATCCAAAAACATAGTTATAAGCGAAAGTGGCCGTCAGTTCACTCAACAAATTATCATCTCCTCTATCTCTGAATAATTGTATCGCATTTAGATTAAAATTATGCCTTTCTTTAAGTGTGTAGGTAGCGGATGCTCTAAGATTGATCACATTTACCGTCGAAGCCCTGCTATTCGAGCTGTTATATCCAGTAGAAAATCGGGTATTTAATGTTTTTTGAAAAAACCGTTTCCCCAGGCTAACCGTCGGTCCCCAGGTAAAGGATTCTTCTCTCCCAATAGTGTTGTAAGTTCCATTAAAAGCAGAAGTAATGGTAAAGCTAGTTTCAGAAAAATTAATCGTATGTCCTACATTCAAATTATGAAATGTGGATGCATCACCCAAACGTACAATTCCCCCTTGCTCATTGGCTACATCATTCAAAGAATAATTCACATTCAAGTTTTGTTTGGATTTCTTTTTATTGGATAGCACATAATTGACCGTTAAGGTAGAAGTTTGAGATAATTGTCTATAATCCAGGTTTTCAATTTGCTCGTCTATTAAATCCGCATCATTGATATCGTCGAACTGATTGGGTTTAATATTTGTGAATGTGGTAAAATTCGAATACGATCCTACCAGATTTAAACGTTCTGAAACTGCCAATGTAGCATTAGCAGATCCTACAAATCTATTAGTGTTATTTGCCTTAAGATTATCCAGATCATCTCTTTGGTACCCTATATTAATCGCCAAAGTCAATTTATCCCTAAAAAAGCTATTGGTTGCATCTAGAGTAATATTCTCGAAATCATTATTAAAGAAATAAGCTCCTAGCGTCTCATATCCTGGATCTATACGCTCATACCCTATCCCCAACGATACTCTTCCTTGTGCATATCCCAAACGCGTTCTAAGAGCATTGTAATATTCTGTCGAAGCCCTATTATTAAACAATAGTCCTAAAGGGGAAATTCCCGGGTTATCAATCTCTTCGGCCCTGGTGTCTTTGGAAATGGCTGTAGAAGCATACTCTGCCTGTAAACTAAAACTTTGCCCTAGTTTTACCTCTCCTTCTACACTTAGTACCAAATTTTCTTGAGGTAATACTCCTTTGGCTTCAGGAATAGAATCTATAGAATTCTGATCATCTCTGGCATAAAAACCAATGATACCTAGTTTGTATTTTTCTTTTTCAATACGAGCTTTAATTCCATATCCCATTCTATTAAATGCGGGAATTGTCCTGGGGTCCTCATCATCATTGGTAGCCCGAAGCAAGCGTCCTGACATTGCACTTATTTTGAATGAACCCGGAGGAGTTAAGTCTACTCCACCTCCTGTAAACTGATGGCCATTTAAAGTGTATGGAGAAAAGGTCATACTTACTGTACCAATGTGACCTGTTATCCATTTGTATTTTGGATGGATACTAATACGATTAAAATCAAAAGGTAGCTGATACCCTAATTCTTCTCCCTGATTTGAAAAACTGTAGGATATGGGTACTGAAAAACTATAAATATTAATATTCAGTGCACCCTGTAGAAAGTATGTAAAAGGCTCCCGATTTGCGTTTTGATTAGAGTTGTAGTAAACGGTGCTGGCAGAAAATTGCCCACTCACCTTTATAGGTTTACTACGGGTAATAGTTTCGTAGTCCAATGTTTGAGCATTGGATAGCATAGGAAAAAGTAGTAGTACTAGTAGTAATTTTCTCAAATAAAAAGTATTTGTTAATGATCACTAAAAGTCAAAATAAGCATCGCTTTTCTCGCCATATTTCTTTGAGTGCCCGAAAGTATTAAAAAAGCAAATTGTCGCAAAAAAACCACTTGAAGAAAGTGGTTTTTTTGCGTTTTTCTTTAACTAGAAAATTCTAATTTGATTTTTATTGTCTTGCAAACACAAGCTCCAAAACCAGATTCCCGGTACCAGGATCGGTATCGCGAATGGTCATAACATCTGCCGCAATAGCAAAGCTTAATTGCGATTCTGTAGGAACAATAACATTACCATCGGCATCCAAAAGCTCTATAAGGTTGCCATTGGTTCTGTATGTTGCCGTACTTTCCTCTACAGGTAAGCAATCGGTTCTATCTTGATTTGCTTCAAAACTTCTTGTGGTAAACATGTTTTCTGTAAACGTAAATGTTGTGTTTTCCTCACAATCCAGTAACATGATAGGGGTTCCATCACCTTCTGCAGCATTGGTTAATTTCCAAGTTCCTATGATGGAATTATTAATTCCTCCATCATCATCACTACCACATGATACCAGCATTAACGTTGTTAGCAAAAAACATACTAAAAATGATTTTTTCATTTGTTTTGGGTTTTAAGTTTAGTTTTAAGGTTGAATTTGTTATTTATCACCAAATAGAACGTGCATTTTTGTGATAAATTACATTTGTCTTTATTTTATGTTAAAAATTATGATTCAAGTTAATAATCCGTTTAAAAGTACTGTAGTAAGATCCCATATCGCAATAAAACTGGGTGACTATTCGCTAACTATCCTCCAGGATTTCAAAGGGCATATAAAACTCATCCCAATCAGGGTCTTCTACACCATCAATGGAAGTATTCATTAAATAAAATGGATGTTTATCATTGAAAGCCCCACCATTTTTCCAATACTCTCCTTCCATTATCAATGAAAGAGTAGTTTTGGTATTAAAACTCTCTAAAGACCTCGCTAGTCTTGGTGCATTGAGCTTCCAAACTTCATATTGTTTACTTTTTGTAATAGGATTATGAGGTAGATAACACAAATTTCTAGTGTATATGGACATTGAAACCGAGTTGTTTCTTTTTAACTCTACACCAAACAATTCACAATCTAAGCTTTCTTCATTAGTTATTGGACACTTTCCAACACATTTGATATCAAAACCATCCTTTGCATTATAGTATTTATTGATCATAAATAACTCAATAACCTTATCGAGGTCTTCCAAACTTGAGATAGTTTGTTTAAAATCTTTAAAATTTATATAAAACTCTTTCAAAACTATATTGTTGTTTTGCACAAGTTTAAAGAACAACCTTAATTGATCAAAAACCAAAGCCCAATCATTCTCTTTTACCTCAACATTGTACCCATCAAGATCATAATACCACTCTCCAATAGTGTTGGGGGCTATTAGAACAATAAATGTCTCATCATTTTTTCTATATAACTGATACATCATGATTTACAAGTCTAATAAATTATAGTAATTCAAGTCACTCCCAAAACGTATTTCAATAGCTACTTTGCTTTCTTTATGCAATTCTTTTAATGTTGGTAACATATTTGCCACATCAGTTTGAGATCCATTATGCACCCATATTCTAGCTACTCTGTTATAATCCCCTGATACTTTATCCAAAGATGAAACTGCTTTGTTTATATTACTTGAAAACTTGTTAACTCCGGTTGCTTTCAATTGATATAGATCATCTGGTATCCCACCTGTATTTTTTACAATAATATCAACAGCTTCGTCAAATCCATCAGGTTCTAATAACGCATTTAAACCTTTTCTCAGCAATTCCTCAAAATCGGTAAAAGTATGAGTAATAAATCGACCTGCATTATCTAATTGGTTAGATTGTTTAATATCACTCAAGACTCTTTTGATTCCTTTTAATTTAGGAAGATCATCGATATTCGAATTAATTAATCCATTGGTCAACGGAATCAATTCTTCGCTATTTTGTACTTTTTTGAGATTAGCAACTATTCTATTAATATCATTATCCGACCATTGCAACTTATCCTTTACAGATTTTAGAGTTTCTGAGATATCTCCTGTAACATTGCTAATCAACTTTAGCTCATCAATCTTCTTCATATAACTTTTGGGATCTTTTGCCCTCCAGTTCTCTACAAATTCATATTGATGCCCTCCTCCTGGATAATTTTGTCCTGCATTAGGTCCACTAATTTCTTTTTGTGCTCCTATGGTTCCACTTCGGGTTTGTATCGGTTTTAATGCTTCATATTCACGAACAACAATTTCATCTACTGCGGGGTTTTTCCAATCTTCAAGAACTGCTAGTTCATAACGCAACTCTTCGATGGTGGTGATTTTCTTATTTGATCCAAAACCTCCTGGAACATTTTGGGTAGTTTTATATTCTACCACATAGAACTTTTCTTTTACTGGTATGGTATAGTCTGTTACATCGGTACCGTTCATATACGGTGGACTATTACCACTACGTATGTGTAATTCGTTGATAAGATCTCCTTGTCGAACAAAACCTTCTTCAAACTTAGGTCTGAAAATAGGTTCTCCTTTATAGTTTTTAACTACCTCTATATTTTCAGGATATACTTTTCCTTTTACTTTTACAGAAGCTTTAAAACTACCTACAACATCATTGTAATTTTCTGCCTCTTTAAAGATCTTGATATCCTGTAAAATACCATCTGGAGAAAGTTTAAAAATAGTTTTACCTTCAAAGGAGTACACCAGTAATTTGTTAACAATATTCTGCTTTAGTTTCGCACTTGGCAAAGCATTAATAACAGTTTTAAAGGCATCTGGCATTTTATCCAAATAGAATGTAAATGCCATCTCTTTTGCAACTTGATGGACATCTTTGATCTTTTGAGAAGCATTGGCTCCTAATCCTGCTATTTTTGTTCTTAGATTACTTTCTAAATCCGAAACTTTTTTAAACAGTTGAGCTCGAGCTGTAGGATTGTTTTTAAGCTCTTTAATAATATCCGGTAATGCCGTTATGAACTTTTTGACATCTACGGTAATCCCAGATAAGTTATCTCCTGCTTTAAAGGTCATTCCTTTTGCCAGATCATACCAGTTACCTGCTCCTTTTCTAAGTTTCACTAACCCTTTTGGTAAACTTGATAAAGCTGAAGGTAAATTGGCTAATCCCCATACCATATTGGCAATCTCAAGAGTATTTACAAAGTCGGTGCCCAAGGCTTCGCCCATCTCTTCTTTATAAATAGCAATCGCAGCATCTGTACCCGCAAAAAAGATCTCGGCTATTGCCGCCATCGCTACCGGCGTTAACGCTCCTCCCGATCCGGCAATAGCAATTGCAGAAGCTACAATCACAATTCCATCAAGGGTAACACGAGCGGCCACAGAGTTTTGTTGTGCTCCTATACTACCGTCCATCCATGCTATATAGAATGCAGGAACACCAATAATATCTCCTTTGCTAAATTGTACCGAATTATTGATCTTGGTATCCTCGACAAATTCCACAAAAATGTACTCAAAAGGATCAAACGAGCGATCCATCACCTTATGGTCTTCTATTTCCAGATGTATCTTAATATTGGATTTAGAAAAATCAACTTCGGCATCGAGATCAAAATCATTACCATCCGTACCACCAAAGAAATTAGCTCTAGCCATAGGCAGGTAATTTCCTTTAATCTCATCTATTTTGTTTGGTTTGTCGGTCGTAAGGTACTGTTGCTTTTCATCCAGATATTTTTCGTAATTCTCTCGTTGCCAAGTCAATTCTTGTTGAGAAAGTTGTAAAACCCGAGCCAGGTTAACTACAAAATTGGCAAAACGCTCATTATCACTATCCACAGCAGCCCACCAATTTTTGGATTGAAGGATCTCCCAAATTTCTGTAAAGAGCTTATTATTATTAGCTTTTAATTCTTTTACAATAGTCTCAGCATCTCCCGGAGTAATATCCGTAAACATTGAAGAAATAACGTCCTCAGTATCCGAGAACCAGAACCAACTCCAGTCATCACCTTTTGAAATTGCATGTTTGATGATAGCAACACGGTCATTAACATCTCCAAAACCTTCCAAAATCAGGCTTATGTAATAGTTTAAAAACTCAATTTGGAGGTCATTCCCGCTTAAAACACCTTCTGCGGTTATTTTATTGAAGTATTCGTAAGTTTTCTCTCCATTCCCTAGAATACCATCTTTGTAGGTAAGAAAATTGTAAATCGTTTGTCTATCATCGCTATCTTCGATGTTCTTGAAAACATTAACAATCATATTTTCATGAACCCCATTAAATACAGAGTCATTATCTATCGCCCATTTTGCTAAAGCGATTCGAGTTGGGATATCTTCTTGGGCATCCAAAATTTTGGTAAGCCCTTCGTAAAACACATCAGCGTACAATTCGTAATCCTGAGCCGAAGTTTCTTCGATGATGTTTTTTAAATTCTTTAAATCCTCTCCAGTAAGGTACGCATAGATTTCAGAGGAGTCTTCTGGAACATTCCCAAACATCCTAAGAATCAACTCCCCGATCCTAAGTCGACGCATTGGATCTACAAAAAAGTCTACTTTCTTATTATTAAAGGCTATCTCCAGGAGTTCTATATATACCTTTTGATTTTTTCGAGCTGCAAAAAACTCTCCCAAAGCATCACCAACTTGCCTTAAGTTTCTTTGATCTTGGGCAACAACATCCCAGGTTAAAAACTGCAACAGATTGAGTAGCTCTTCATATTCATTGTCTACCAGAAAACTCTCGAATGCAGCATCATCTGTATCTATATTAAAGCTTAGAACATCTGTAATTGCTTTAGCAATAGGAATTTTACTCCATTCAAAATCTCTTTGTGCCAACAAAAAGGTCTCTAATAAATACCCTCTTTCCTTCTTTAAGTATTCTCCTTGATTCTGGTTACCAATATAAAGTAAGGCTCCAATAAACGAAGTATAATTATCTCCATCGAATGGATTGATGGAGCGATCATCCATTTCCTGTAAAAGAGTGCGCAACAATTCGTTCTTACCGTCTGCCCCTCTAAAATCAGCAAATAGCTTTGCATAATCTTTGTTATCTATATTATGAAGAAGATAGAGTATAACTGCCTCTTGTTTCTCTTTTATCGTTTTTTTGGCAATTGTTTTGATCGCTTTAATGATAGTGGCATAATCAATATCTTCAAGTACATCTGAACACAGTTTTCTCGTTGCATCAACGATCTTATCTACATCTTCAGAATTAACCGCTTCTACAAACTTATTCTTTTGACTAGTTCCTTCATCTACACTTAATGTTGAACACTTGCTATTGTTGATCATTCCTTTTAAGAGCTCTTCCAGGAATTGAGATTCAGGTAGATCTGCATCAGATAAGTAGTTGAACCAGGCATTAATCTTCTTGTAATTCTTATTTCCACTAGTACTGGAAAGATTTGCATAATGCGCTTTAAGTAAATCCTTATCTATTTTTTCTACATTGGATCCTAACAAATAGTTTGAAAATGACCACCAGGAGATATTTGCTTTTCCTACTTGATCTCCCTTGTCACCTTTTACAATTGCAAAATAATAACTTGACAAAGCGACTGCTCCTTCTCCACCGGCTTTATTAAGGGTTTGTTGAATTAACGCTTTTTTACTTTGATCAGCCTCCCCGTCCTTTTTGAAAAAATCCTTAAGTGCATTATAGGTTTGTCCTGCCTCAGCACTATTATCTCCGTTCAAAGGACCATTAAAAGCTCTTTGATAAAAGTCCTTAAGTTCGGTTGTAGTTGCTGTGGATACTTTGTATCTATTTTCGAACGGAAAAAAAGGAGCTGCAATAGCTTTTTTCTTGTTGGCAACACCAAAATATATTAGGGGAGCATTTTTTTCTCCTAATTTCCTATTGATTTCAACCAATTTTTGGTTCAATTCCTGAATGTTTACAGGAGTTTTGTCCAATCCGATATCACTCAAATCAAATTGATCTTCTACATAATCCGATACCATATTGGGATTGAAAGTATCATCTCCAACCACATAAACGTACCAATTGTTTTGGCTATTATTGTTTACTTTATTGGTCTTATTGAACTGAATTAAATATTCTAATTGATTGGCAATTCCAATATTTACTTCCTCTATGGTCTTAAATTTGGTTGTACTAACCGGTGAAATTTCATGAGCATAAATACCCAAAGATGAAACTATAGAAAATAAGAGTATCAAGAGATAGCTCTTTATTTTATTATAACAAGTTCCAGACATAAAATTCATTTTATTTTCAATTTCTTATAATCATTCTTAATATCTACCTCCCCATTTTACATGCTCAGTAAATACTCCTGTTTTGATATCCAAATACTGTAACTCAAAATACATTGCACCATCAGAGATTACAATTTCTGCATACTCTTTGCCTTCAATATGTTTCATTCCATTACACCTGTCGATATATCCCATCATCGGTTTTTCATCGATTACTTTACCCCAAAAATTTTTGACCTTCTCCTTATGAGGATGAATCACCCAAACTTCTCTTTCTGGAGTAGAGTACTCTTCGTTTTTAACACCATTAATCATCTGATCAGACTTAAAAAATGGTGCCTCAATACTGTACATCATTTTACCATCGGCATCCAATAAAGCGGCATTATTAGGATGTTTATGTTCGGTATCCTTGCCATAAACAATAAAGTTCAGTTCGCTATTTAGTGTATATTTTTGAGTTTGGTGCACTTGCATTATTGTCCGAAATACTTGTATTTGTAATTATCGATTAAACCTTTTAAAGCTTTTTCAATTCCTTCTATCAAGAGGTCAATGATTCTATTTTCAGAGTCTCCACTATCCTGAGATTCTTTAAGAATTTTTGGTAGATCTACATCTGTTTCTAATGCTTTGCTTACAAAAGACCGTATCCATTCTTTATCTTCAACATTTTCTGCTATAGATTTTGAAAAGAAGTATAAATGAAACTTTTCCTGTACATCAAATATTTGAGTAAACTCTTCTGGTACCGTATTTACAGTAGTTTCTCCTTCAAACTCAAATTCAAACACTTCATCCAGGTCTGATTCATCACCACCGGTGGTGTCATCAGAAGAAAAACTATAAATAGCATCATAATCTGCAATAAGCTTTTCCTCCTGAGATCTATTCTGCGAATAGTACTTCTCGATTGCTTTTACTATCAAATCAACAATTTCCTCTTTGATTTGATCCAGTTGGTCTGCAAAGTTTTGATTCAACTGATCAATCTGATTTTGAATCTCTTCTTTTTCTTCTTCGGTTTCTGCCTGCTCCAACTGTTCTTCTAACGCAGTAATTTGCTGATCTAACTCTTCCAACTCTCGAATTTCATCTTCAGGTAAGTCTCTTTCGATTCTTTCTAATAACGCCTCTCTATCCTCTCCTGTTAACTCTCCTTCTCGTAATCGATCGGCTATATCCTCTAGGATATCCAGTATTCCTCCCGTAGTCAAGTCTACGATAGCATCTATTTCATTACTAATATCATCGACACCTCCCCAATTTTCGTCATAATCAGTTTCTACAACCCCATCTATCAATTGGTAATCTGTGTTAATTCTAATACCACTAAAATCAACTTTAATTCTAGTATCTTCAAGGTAAGGGACTACTATATACCCCCATCCAGTAAACGAACCATTTTGACCATCGACTTGTTTTACCGTTACCGGAAAATCTCCTGCAGTAAACACATCATTGATCACCATAGTTTCTAGAGGTTCCTGATTTGTAATAACAATTTCTGGTGTTATCCCACAATTATAAGTGTTAGTCTCCTCAGGAAGTACTATGGTCGTAAACTCATAAATCTGAGAATACGTAAACGGTCCATTATCCAAACACTGTCCTCCTACTCTAAACTCATAAGTAGTTCCTGGTTCCAGATTATAAATGGTTCCGTTTTCATTTACCGTTCCTGTATCAAACCAAACGGCATTCTCTGTATCTTTTTTTCTGTATTGAATATTATATCGTATGTGATCAACACCTTGCCAAAGAATTTTTTCGCTGGTCGTGCTCTTGGCTTCAGCCAAGATATATTCGGGTTCAGAACAAGCTCCAGAATACGTAAAATGATAAATCTCGCTATACCCATCGTTTTTAAAAACTGATGTTTCACTGATTCCGTCACTTACCATAGCCCGAACTCGCCATGCATAGGTTTTATCAGGAAGTAAAGGAGTTTCCCCTGGGCCATATAACAAGGTAGTAGCAAAGGTATTGATTTGATATAAAGGCGGGCTTGATAAGAAAACGGCTTGTGGATTCATTTGATTATCCCAAATCTCTACCAATGTAAACTCATATTCAACATTGGTAGCATTAAGATGTCTCGGTGTCCATTGAAAAATAATATTTTGAGGATCGCGCATCAACACTTGCTCTCCTCTATTCGGAACATTTAAAATTGGAGGATCATTCAATACAAGATACACCGCTGTGCAGCTTTTACGCGAAATTTGCTGGCCCGATTGTGCATCATACACTTCGAAACAAAAACGGTAAAACCCTTCTGGTAAAGGAAGGTTGTATTGCTGCGGACTTATTCCTTGCAAATTCTCTAACTGAAAATAGGCTCTTAAATCTACATTACTCAAGCGAAGCGGTATTCCACCTTCAAGAAAAATTGGCGGTGCTCCTATCACTACATCATTACTCTGTATGGATACCCCACCATTACTTTCTACAAAAAACTTGAGTCGTACTTGACGATTAGATTCATTAATATCGGTAAGCAATAAATTCACCAACAGTTTTTCAGAAACAGAGGTACCGTACTCCGACAATCGAAGACTATAGGGAGGTATGACCTGTGGATTTACATTAACAGGAAAAACCTGCGCATTGACGGAGGTCAAGCACAGTGTAACGAGTATAATTAGAGTATGTAAAGCCTTTTTGTACATAAAATTATCGCTATGTGAACTACTTTCATTAGCAATCCTATCGGGTTGCTTTCTGAACCTTAATATCAACTATGATGTATGAATTTGATCCATCATCAATAAATTCTTTTACTTTAATAGCACCTTTCTTTCCTTCTTGGGTTTCAAAAAGTACAATTCTTGGCACCATGCTATTATCAAAATCCTGTAAACCTCCAGGTGTTTCGGTAATCGTCAATCCGTTTAACAACATATCATCTTGCATATTATCAAATTCACTTACAGAAAGCGAAGCCGAACAATTGCATAATTCCTGGGAATTAATAAACTTGGTTTGCTTAGCATTTGCCAACGCATCAAAAGTGGTACTTGATAAATCATCGGGGCTTACAAATCGATTACGATTAAAGGTGTTGCTTAGACCAAAAAACACCAAGTCGATTTGATCAGCTATATCAGTGGTTATTTCTTCTGCGGAATACACTGTTCGATCCGCTATACTATAAAAACTTCCTCTTGTATTTGCATTATGGGCTGTATTGATTCCTAATACCACGTCATTAAGTTCTCTAAGATTTGTATTTCTAAAAAACTGAAATACTTTGGATATTGTCTGTGTTTCTTTACCGTTTGAAGCCGTTAAAGTAACCCTATGGTTCCCCTCACTCACAAAAGTGACATTAGGGTTTTGCTCTAAAGAGGTAGTGATTGAAGCTCCTTCAAACTGCCATTGGTACGATGTTGCACTTATCGAATTATCGGTAAACTGCATGATCACTGGGATTTGGAAATCATCATCATCAAATGCTACTTCTTCAGTAAAATCTGCAACCAGAAATGGTTCAACTGTGATTACCTCTTCCTGGGTAAACGTCTCACGGCCATTACTGATTTGCAAAGTAATTCTATGCTCTCCTGGCTCTGTAAAAACAACATTCCCCGGATTTTCTGAAGTGGAACTTGCAGGTTGTCCACCTTCAAAAGTCCACACAAAACTATCTGCTCCTGTAGAGTTATTTTGAATCGAAAACGCTGCCGGAGAAAAATTATCATCTACATTGGTCACTTCAAAATCAATAATTACAGGGTCGTCGATTTGTATTTCAATGATTTTACTATCTCTGGATCCATCCTGATTAGTAGCGATCAATTCTATCTCAAAATTTCCTTTGCTATCGTACTGTATAACACCAGGGTTGCGATTTACAGATCTTGAAGGAACTCCACCTTCAAAACGCCATTCGTAATCCTCTGCACCCTCTGTACGATTAAAAAACACGATCTGTACCGGGATGGAAAAATCATCATTAAAAACTTCAAAATCGAAATCAACAATAACCGGAACAGCCTCTTCGCGAGCACAAGCTGCAAATACTAGAAGGGTTATTATTTTAATTATTCTGTTCATTTCAATTTGTATACTACCTTATTCGAATACCAATTTTCTAGTTTCTGATCCTTTTGGAGTTTCCAACAATAACAAATACACTCCTGTAGGAAGACTTACATTATAATCCAAAAGAAAATCTCGATTATCCTTTTCTGCACGTTCATGCAAAGTTACTCCGGACATCAGGCTAATAATTTTAAGCGAAATATTAGAATCTTCTTCCAAACTAATTTGCGTTCTGAAGGTCCCAGAATTAGGGTTTGGGAACACAATAAACTCTTGTATAAAGTCCTGTTGTGGCCCTGCAGGATCTGGTGACTCTATGGCCGGTTGTACCAAAATGGTCTTCATAAAATCCTGATAACAATCTCTTTGATAAGATCGTAGATTAATTTCATAAGCACCTTCCTCTTCAAACACCAATATCAACTGCTCATTCGTCATAGATACCACTTCAACTCCATCGGGGATGGTCCAATCTACACTCTCACCAATAGGATCACTCACGTTTACCAAAATCACCTCCTCGCCTGTAAAAGCTTGTGTGGTAATCAAAAAGTCTGAATCAATTGGGGTATCAAACACATCAATATTAATTTCACCAATACCGATACATCCTAAGCTTGTAGTAATCGTGGCAATATATCTCCCTGCTTGTGTAAGTTCTACATTACTTTCGGTACTTGAAAATCCATTATCGCTGCTCCAGGAATACACAGCTCCAGGATCATCGATAGCAATGTCCAATAGTACTGATTGATCCTGGCAAAGTGATCTTTGTGGTTCCAGGTTTACAAAAACCGGATCTGGGTCTACAAGATTTGATTGATAAAAAGCTTTACAACCTTTGCGATCGGTAACTTCTATACTATAACTTCCTTCAGTTAGACCACTTATGCTGGTTCCGGTACTTCCCGTACTCCACAAGTAAGTGTATGGAGGGTTACCTCCGGTAACATTGATATCTATTTGTCCATCATTCCCTTCAAAACAGGTTGGTGCGCGTTCAATTACTGGTGTTATTTCTAATCCATTAGGTTGATCAATGAGTATACTACCTTCAATTTGACATCCTTTTGCATCGGTAATAAACACCAAATATGTCCCTCCTATCAGACCGGTAATGGTAGGTGTGGTTTCTCCATTACTCCATTCATACGTATAAGGACTTGTACCTCCTTGAACAAATACTGTTGCTTCTCCGTCATCTCCGTTGGCACAGGTAACTACAGTACGATCAAAAGAAAGTTCTAATCGATCTGGTTGTGGTAAAAATCTAGTTGAGTCTATGGCTTGGGTAAGTCTATACTCTTGTGATCCATCTGGTAAGTTATACGCTTCATACGTACCCAAAACAATTCCATTACTATCTTCTACATTGAGTGCATAATTACCAACACTCAAATTATTGATAATACTGTCGTTTACTGCAATATCCTGCCAAACTCCATTGACTTCTTTTTTCCAACGATAACAATATCTCCTCAAGTCAGATCTGCATTGTCCTACTGTGCTCGCAAATTTATCAAAAGGCACACCTCCGGTAACCGTGGCAATTAAAGCTCCATCCTGAAATTGATCTGGTATCCCCAATGGATCATTAAAATCTACCCCGTCGTTATATTCATTTTCGATATGACAAGAAATAGGATTGTAAATATCTATTTGCACCTGCAGTGGGTCTGGTTGCTCCAAGGTATAGCTTGCATTAATAAAGAAACATCCATCCTTATCCGTGGCATTATTGAAGTTGGTATCCCAAGCACTTAAGGTATATGTACCTTCTCCTATAGAATGTAATATCACCTCGTATCCTTGATTGGCTGGTAACACATTGGTATTTACGGTGCTTAATGTAGCTCCAGAGGCATCTCTCCATTCAAACACATAAGAACCATCACTTTCTGAAGTTCCTCCAAAAATTCTGGCTCTAATTCTACCATCTTCAAACCCGAATGCTCTGGGTTCATTGATTAACGAGAATTCAACGTCTAGTGCTTCACTAGGCTGATCTATAATTACCGTTTTTACAATGATATCTCCTAATCTTATCTCGCCTGCAACATTGATTTGTTCTTTGGCTTCACATTCGTTAGCATCTCTTATTCTTATTTCATAGGTATTTGTTGGAAGCCCTTGAATTGTATGCGTAAATCTTCCCGTAAAAGCTGTCCATCGTGTTTCATCCCATACTTCCCCTTGTACACGGATTAGATATTCATATCCTTCAACACCACCTTGTGCTTCTAAATCAATGGTCCCATCACTACCTCCAAAACACCAAACATCTACATGATTAGCATCATTACCAGGCTCTCCTACAAACGCTACAGGAGTCGGACGATCAATCTCAAAAGTTGTCGTATGATTAGGTGCTTCTGTAAAATATTCTATCCCATTATAAAAACCTAGTATATCTACTCTAAATCCAAAACCTGGTGTACTAGCAGGTAATCCATCTATTGTAAAGGTATTACCAGGACCAAATGTATCGATGTTATTCACATTTTTTACGGGAGTATTAGTTCTCAAGTCGATCACTGAGAAACTTACATTATCCAAAGCTGGATCTAAAGCTCGATCAAAAGTCAACGTGATCTCTCCATCACCATTTCCGCTAGCATCAATAGAATCATAACAGGTTACGTCTCTTGTACGTTGCCCAATAATATGAGGGGCAGATTTACGAACCACATAAGAGACTACATTGGACGATTCCTGGTTACAAGCCCTTATTCTGAACAAAATTGTATTGCCAATCACCGCCTCAGTTAAAAAATCTTCTAAAGTAAACGTAGGATTTTGTGCATTTGGAATTGGTAATTCAAACCAATCTGTTCCATTAAATCCATATTGCCAGTTGTATACTGAGGTATTGTAACCTGGAGAGGAGTTTATAGTCAAAGGGTCTTCAAACCCTACACGATCCGATGCTGTGGATCTTGATATCGCAGGTACAGGAACGGCATCTAGTGTAAAATTTACACTTTGGGATACATCGTTACTATTAGAATGCACAATATTATAAAAAGCAGAAGAACAGGGGTCCATTGGTGTATTTCTAGATTGTGTATCTTCCACATTCCTACCTCTTCTACAGGTGGTACCAATACCCTGATCTCTCGCATCTCTGGCAAACGCATATAGTTCTACCCGTTCCACAATACCATTCAAGCGATAAGTACCTCCGGTATAGTTTCTTGCATCATCATTAGACACATCTACAAATATCTCCTCTCCTCCTCCAACATAAAAAGCAGTTAATCTAATTGTCTCTCCACAACGCCTATCCCTAAACCTCGAACTATAATTATAATTAGTTATTTTCACCACCGTTTCCTGTGCCAGAATGACACCTGAAAAACAAAGTAAAAATAAAGTGAATAGCTTTTTCATTAGTTTATCTTTTTCATCATAAAATCAATTATGATCCCTACATTATCTTGTTCTATCTTATTCTCAAATTTCATATCAAAACACGACTTCTTTTGTTTCTACCTTAGAATGATTTCCTTGTTTTGTAATCACTTTAAGGCTATATACATAGGTATTACCAGGTGATACGGCATTATCAACAATTCTATTCATCGTGTTTGGCATCTGTTTAAACAAAACAGGCTTACCCTCTTTTTTTGATTTATATACGGTTATCTCTGTAACCTCTTCTGGCATCTTACGCCAGGATATCATTACATTTTTGTTTGTTCTATCGGCAATTACAGAAAACCCTTTTATCAATTGTTCTTCTTTCACATCTTTCTTACTGGTTATAGTAACTGGTGTAGAAGGAGCTGATAATAAGCCACTTTCATCTTCTGCAAAGATAGCATACCGATATTTTATATTAGAGCCCACATCAGTATCCAAATAGCTAGTAATCGTATCTGTTTGGAAAATCACCTGCCAACCTTTTTTGGCTTCATTTACCTTTTGCCGATACAACTTATGTTGAAAAACATCCTGACTACTGCTATTAATCCATTGCAAAAGAACTCCTTCTTCTTTTTGATTATAAGATTTAAAAACAGGTGAAGATGGTGGTACAACATCTGGCTTTTTAATACTTAGTTTTTCAGAATAATCAGACATATTGAACCGCTTATCCACTGCCACAATCTGATAAAACACTTTATCATTCAAGGATTTTACCTGTACCGTGTCCACAAAGGTGTTTTTAGAAATTGGAGCTACGGTGATCTGTGATAGTTCTTCGGCATCCAAATTGCCTCGAAAAACACGATATCCTAGTAAATCTTTTTCTGTATTTGCTTCCCACTTGATATTCACAACTCCCAAAGAATCCACTACTCCTGTTAATCCTACTGGCACTTTTGGCGGAATTGAATCTATCGCTTGTACAAAAGAGGTCAAAGAGGTTGCCTTTTGATTATTTTTACCCAGAGCCACTATCCTAAAGTAGTTTGAAGGTTCTGGATTCGTGAATGTTGTCGTTCTGCTCGAAGCAGGAATATTGGATTGCACCGTTCTATAAGGTCCTTTTTCTTGAGCAGCCCAATTGAGTTGGAAACCAGAAATTTCACTTTCGGATTCTTTTTTAAACTCCCAATTCAATACTACCCCACCAGAATTATTAAACTCATATCTGGAGATATGAGGAACAGATGTCAATTTTTTCGCTCCTTCGGCAGATACCACATCAGATGGAGTTCCTTCTTCTCCGAATGGAGAAATCCCTACGATTCGATAATAATATCGCTTATTGTTTTGCGGTAATGTATCCACATAAAACATTCTACGTGCGGGACTACCAGGCTTATCATTCAAATTCACCAAAGGAGTGTCTCCTAATCTTGTAAAAGTATTCCCATCCTCTGATCGCTCTACGTGATACGCATTATAGATAGGTTTAAACATGGCGTACTCCCAAGTTATCAAGATACTTTTATCATCAGGAACAGCGATGACATCTATTGGTTTTGGTAAAGGTTCTGGTTCTTTAATTTTTACACTAACAATCCCTGGTTTCACTTTAAGAATCTCTTCAGGTATTTTCGGAATAATCTTGTACAAATATTCCTCGTTGGGGCTGATATCAGTATCCTCGAATCCCAAAGCTCCCATTTTAGCCACTTTAAAATCCAAATCTGCAGCAAAAAGTGCAAAAGAAAAGCGTTGTTCGATTTCTTTTGATTTACTAATAATTTGTGCCAAGCCACCTTGCATTTCTTCTACCTCAAAACTTTCACCATACAATGCTTGCGCCATGATAGCTGCATTGTCATTTTGTTCTACTTCTTGTTCCCAATTCTCCAAAGGAAGCGGAAGTAAGGTTGTTCCTGTAAGACTTTTACTCTCTGGCGGATCTACCAAAACTCCATTACGGGTAATTGTGTATCGTTCTATAACATATCCATATTTATTGGCCCGTAACCAGGATACGGGTGTAGTGGTCCCCCAACGCAAAAGCACTCTATCCTTTTGCACCCTAGCCATTACCATGACTTCTGGTACTTGCTCTGCTTGTTGAGCATGAGACACAGCAAAAACCATAAATAAGATAAACGCGATGCGTACATCTGATATAAAACTCGAATATGTTCTTTTAGGGTTGATCAATTCTTTCTTTATTAAAATTTATGGTTTATCCTATTGCCTTGCGGTTATTGGGTTTTTATATCTATAATTGGCTGAACTTCCCATTACTCCTCCAGGTAACACATACTGCAACTTCACGTTATATTTACCATATAACATAAACTTATATTCTGAGGAAATTATACTAGCCTCAGGAGAACCTGCGGATATCAATCCGTTTGTATAATCATTAATTACCCGATCTCGTATATCTACATAATCATTGAAATAAATTTCTGGAAGGTTATATCGATATGGGAATCTTGTTGCTCTCCAATTGAGATCTACATTATTTTCAAGGCTGGTTAAATAATTACTCAGTACAGGTAATGCCTTTTTAGGTACATATCCATATTCTGTAGCATCTCTGGTAATACTGTATGTCGATCCTTGGATATACTTATCATACAAGATAGGATTGATATCTTTTAAGAAATAATTGTCTTTAAGGTCAGACTCTATAGTTACCAAAGCTTTATTTTCTGAATACTTATTTCCAATCAATTCTACAATATCAAAACCTTCAGTAAAATCAACTTTTGAAGTTAAGTATAGTACTACCGAATTAATTTTCCCCCAGTTATCTTCATTGACATTAATACTATTAACCTTATCTGCAAAAGTTTTATACTGACTTGATTTAAACTCATAAGAAAGTCTTTCTATTTCGCCGTCTCTTAACACATTTTCTGCAGTATTCGTACTGATTTCAACCGTATTATCTTCACCAAAGTCAACAGTTTCAGAGTTTATAGTGCCCTCTGGTCCACTTGATGACTTGGTAGTACTCACTATACTTAAGAGATACTTTGTTTCCCTATCCATCTTTGGAAACGTATATCTTATCTGGTTACTAGAGGTATCATAATTAAAATCCACTTCTTTAATCGTACCTACCTCATCGATATATTTTACGGTACTCTTCCACTGAGAGCTATCAAACAAATAATCCTGACCTCTAGACAATTGGATATATCCGTCTTTATATTCGTTGGTATAGAAAAGTTGTTGATCTACTACCGGATACGAATATTGAATATTATTTAAAGGAATATATTTTGGTGCTGTACCCGTAGTAAAATTTCGTTCTTCTACTTCTATTGCTTTTTGTCCATCTACAAAAATAGTTTGGAAACTACCATTCACTTTTTCCTGAAAACTTACTTCTACAGTTGCTTTTAGTTTGGTATCTGGAGGAAGAATATCATCTGAAATAAACGTGGCTCTGTCATTCATCTGTCCCCATTCAATCGTTCCTTCTACTTCTTCTCCTGCTTCATTGGTAACCGTAAATTTTTCAAGAATTACCTTATAGGTATTATCCCCAGTATCTTCTGGAATAACAATAGGTTCGTTGACTCGCATAGCGAACGCGGCCTGTGGTGCAACAAAGACATCAATATCAGAATCTCCATCTTTTGGAGTAAGATCTGTAATCATTTTAATACCTCCCATTGGTGCTGCATTAATCAATTCGCATTCTGTACCAATAGTAAGTTTAAATCTGAAACTTCCTTTGATCATTCCACCCAGAAGGTTATAGTATCCACCTACATATCCTCTAAACCAAAAAGGATTCGGACCTTTACCTTGCAACAGTACTGCTGCACCTCCTTTAATAATTGGGATTTTCTTTTTGATAAAGAATAACTTGATTCGTATTCCTAATTCTCCTTGTAGATAAGCATAAGCCTGACCATTGGCATACCAACCGTTGATCCCTATTTCATCACTACTTCCTTTACACCTAGCTTCTCCATAATCTTTGAGCATGATATCAAACCCTACACCTGCCTGAAAACGAGCATACAGGATTAGAAATCTAATATCTCCGGTATCTACCTTAAAATCTGAACCAAAAGCAAAACCTCTTCCTTCACCAAGTGCATTAAGATCTCTCATGTAATCCAATTCGTCGGCATCTACTCCTAAAATCTCTGCTACTTCCGGAGGTGGTGGTGGGCTTCCTGGTATTCGGTCTCCCATCATAAAATATCCACCTGTTTCCAAAGAAAATGGGCCTACACCCATTTTGAGACCTAATCGATCGGTAGGTGTTCCAAAATGGACATACCATTCTTCTTTCGAAATATGAACTACTCCCCATCCCGCTCTTCCTCGTGATGCACGACCACGAATAATTCCTCCGGCCACATTTACATAGAGATCGAAGGTAGCATGAAAAGAATCGTTAACAAAGTCAAACTCCATTCCCATCTTTGCGCTAATAGCAGCTTCACCAACAATTTCTGGTTCGTATTCTAAATCAGCTTTATCGAGAAAAGTTTTTCCGGTTTGACTATCCATAGCCCCCTGGATCAACTCGTTATCTACCATTTTACTCAATTTCTCACTAAGCTTACCAGCTGGATTTGGGAAATTGAACGCTTTCATCATTTGGGCTTCTCCAAACAACCCAAGTCTATTTACTCCTCCGCTGCGGTTAAATTCAATCTCAAAACCAGCACCAACTGCAATTGCACTCTCATCACCGATTGCGGCAAATACCATGGCTTTTACCCCTAAACTTGAATCCTCATTAGGCACATACGAAAGTCCAGAAGGAGAAAAATCCGGACCTGCATTAGGTCTGCGTGACATACGATAAAAAGCACCTCCTGCAAAACCTGAAATTTGTAGAGGGCCTACGTTTATTTTAAGACCGCGAACTGCAGCATCCACATACCAATATCTAAAATCTGTCTTCCCAAAAATAGCTTTACAGGTTATCGGACCAAAACTTCCGAAGGTACCCTCGATATCTGCAGCAAATCCATCTCCATACTCAGGATCATCATCCATGAGTTCTAATCCTCCTCTGAGCTTTATAGCTCCCATATTGGCTTCCAGGTTGATCCTGGAAAGGTCAATACGATCATATTTCCAACGTTGTTTAAAGTTCTCTTCCTGGAATTTCCCAAAAATCCCAAGTCGGGCATCTGCAGCAAAACCTTTACTTTCTTTACCCATGAGATTGATCATCAGATCAAACTCAATTCCTGCTTCAAATTCATTCGAAGAAAACGCAATATTGGCTATAGAAACCGGGAAATTTGCCAATTTCACCTGATCTCGATACCCAAAGTAGGCCACTTGTATAACTGGAGAAGTAGTTTGTAATACTAAATCCTGAAATTCTATTCCTTTAAATTGTACGGTATGATTTTGCTGATTGGCGCCCTCGCCAGTAGTATAGGTTTGGCCTTCATTTGCTAAAGATTCCTTTTGACTTGCTGAAATGGCCATCCTTCCATTAAGTACAGCTTTGGGCCTGAAATTTCCTTCTACCACCTTCATCTCTACAGACGAGTTGGGCAATAGTTCGGCTTTGGCCCTAAATACGTCAAAGCTTAATGTATCCAAGGTAGATACGACCAATCCATATTCATTTTCAGAGATAATACCTTGATATCCTAATCCCATTCTTCCATCCTCACCTTCAGCGGTAGTACCATTTCTATCTCCTTTATCAGAAATAGGAAGCAGTATTTGCCCTTCAAAATCTGCTCCAATAAGCCTACTGGCTGCAAGATTTATTCCTATCTTATCTACAGAATAAGCCCATGATTTTGTTTCTGAAGTTCTCCCTTTTTCTAGCGTAATTACATTTTCTGCCGAAAAATATCCTGATACTCCATATCCGTCAATCAAAAGGTTGGCGGCTTCAAAAGTAATTCTACTCTTTTGTGTGAGGGTTTCGGTAGATTTAAATTCTTGAGGTAATCCTACCTGAAGCGATTGGACATAAACTCCTCGCCAGGTATCAGGATTTGGTAACAACAACCCTTCATCGTGATAATATTGTGGGAAATTCACGTTTTCTGTACGCAAGTCACTAAAATCAAATACTGCCTGATTTACAGAGAACATAAATTTATCAGGTTGACTAGCCAATACAAAAGGAGAAAGGCTAATCTCTACAATCATATCATTCCAATCGGAAGCAACCGCTTTGAAGGCACCTTTTACTCGATTTGGGATTTGAATAGGCTCTCGAACCGCTCCGGTATAAGTAACAGTTTCTGGCAAAGCTTTGCCTGTAGGGTCTACAGGTAAGATCATATTTCGAGAAAACTGTACCTCTCCTTCAATCCCCATTTCTTTTACCCCATCACAATTAATGGTTACAAAGGTTCTATTTTGAGTTTCTCCCGTTCTGTAATCAAACCCTCCTTTAAGGATTAACAGCCAATTACCTGCATTGAATGGTATAAATACATCTCCTAGCAGTACCAAATTTGCATCTCCTACGATTCCACCCTGATGAGATAACTTGACATTATTGGCTCCAAAAAAGAGCTCTATCGGCAACCCATTTTCATCTGATTGAGGTAATATCACTTTGGCAAACACGGTAAGCTCTGTATAATCTTTGGTAAAACGAGCCTTTACAAAGCCTAACTGGTATTCTACTTCATTTATTTTTTTCTTTATCCCAACCGGTAGCACCTGAATGTCTTCATTCCTAAAAGAACCAATCCATCGACCTGTACTATCAATTTCATTAAACCCTTTTTGAGCCTCAGCTCTCGCCTGAATAACATCACTATTAGTAGTTGGAAATTCTTGCGCTATATTTTCAAACGTAAATTCTGGGGAAGTAATCGAAGTAAATACTTCTTGGATTGGGAATTTTTCTTCTAAATCTGGTAATTGTACAAATGAGGAAGGAAGCAGTTCGTCTTTGGAATTTACCTCATCTTTTACTGAAAGAGAATCGTTACCTGTATTGGCAAACCCAAAACAACATAAATTAAACAGAACCGTTACTAAAAGTAGTTTTAGTCTCATACAAAGTTTTAAGAGTAAGGTGTGTAATCATAATCCCCTTCCTCAAAAACTAAAACTCTACGAAAACATTTAGGGCATTATTTTCAACAATAGCTTTTTAACCTAACTATAACGTTAAATTTAACATTCTATTGTGATACAAAGATAAAAAAAAAAGAAAAGTCGAAACGCATCAAAATCATCACCCCAAAAATATGTAACCTATTGACTTTGAGACCTCCTAAAATACCATTTGTTTTCATGGTATTACTTACTTTTAAATTATAAAAGGACGTCTCTTAATTCTTCAAAACTCATTTCACTTTGAGTTCCCGACTGCATGTCTTTTACAGTATACGTTTCTTTCTCTATTTCTGAAGTTCCCACCAAGATGACATAAGGAATAGTTCTTTTGTTTGCGTACCCCATTTGCTTTTTCATTTTTGCGCTGTCTGGGTATAACTCTGCAACGATTCCTTCGCTTCTTAACTTAGCAATTGTTTTGGCACAATACAACGCTTCTTTGTCCCCAAAATTAATGAACAACGCTTTGGTCGATAAGGCTACGGTTTCAGGAAAGAGTCCTAATTCTTCGAGTACCAAATAAATTCTATCCAAACCAAAAGATATCCCTACCCCACTCACATTTTTTAATCCAAAAATACCTGTAAGGTCGTCATATCTTCCACCACCACCAATGGATCCCATTTTCACCTCTTTTGGCGCGGCTACTTCAAAAATTGCTCCTGTATAGTAGTTTAACCCTCTTGCCAAGGTTACATCCAAATCTAAATTCGCAGTTTGTAGCGATATTTCATTAATTGTATTGGTAATAAACTCTAGTTCCTCTACTCCTTTTGTTCCTTCTTCAGAAGAAGCAAGCAAGGTCTTAAGCTTGTCTATTTTTTCAGTGGTACTTCCCTCAAAACTGAATAGCGGTTTTACCTTTTCGATCGCTTCATCAGAGATCCCTTTTTCTTTCATCTCCTTTTTTACACCATCTTCACCAATTTTATCCAATTTATCTAAAGCCACTGTAAAATCGATGAGCTTATCGCTAGCACCAATCACTTCGGCGATACCAGAAAGAATCTTTCTATTGTTGATTTTGATCGTAACCCCTTGCAAATTCAATTTAGTGAATACCTTATCATACAATTGAATTAAATCTATTTCTTGCCAAAGGGATGTACTACCCACCACATCGGCATCACACTGATAAAACTCTCTAAATCTTCCTTTTTGAGGTCGATCTGCTCTCCATACCGGTTGAATCTGATAACGCTTAAACGGAAAATCAATCTCATTTTGATGTTGTACCACATATCTTGCAAAAGGTACCGTAAGATCGTATCTCAAAGCTTTTTCACTAATCTTTGCAGTCATTTTTGTGCTATCCTTAGCCTGATATAAGGCTTCATCTACTTTCTTCAGATAATCGCCGCTGTTTAGGATTTTAAAAATAAGCCGATCTCCTTCTTCTCCGTATTTCCCCATCAAGGTTTCACTATTTTCAAAACTAGGAGTTTCAATAGGCTGAAAACCAAATAACTTAAATTGTTCTTTGATCGTATCCATGATATATCCTCTTTTTGCCACCTCTACTGGTGAAAAATCTCTTGTTCCCTTAGGTATAGAAGGTTTTTGTGCCATTTGCTTTGTTCAAATTCAAGACGATTGTATTCGTCTGTTTAAGGTTGCAAATATCTAAAAAAGACTCAAAATTTGAAGACAAATATGTATAAGACTTTCTTCAAATCATAAATTTTGTTTTTTTGGAGTAACTTTAAAGAGGTTTTGTAGTCTTATAGAGCAAACCGGTTAATTGTATACTTATGTTTTCACTGTTTAGAGAGAATGTTAGAATCGCGATGGATTCCATTCGGGGTCAGGTACTGCGTACTGTCCTTACTATCCTAATTATTGCCATAGGGATTACTGCTCTTGTTGGTATTTTGACATTTTTGGGAGCTTTGGAAAAGACCATTACTGGGGATTTTGCCTCAATGGGTTCAAATACTTTTAATATCCAGCGATACGAATTTAATACCAGGAACAATCGTAATCGGGAAAAAGTTAATCCTATTATCAGTTATCGTAACGTAAAACAATTTGTCGATAAGTTTGAGTTCCCTTATACCAAAACATCTTTATATTTTACGGGTACACGAAATGCTGAAGTGCGTTTTGAAAGTGAAAAAACAGATCCGGAAGTGGCGGTATTGGGAGTCAACGAAAATTATTTGGAAAATTCTGGTACTGAAATAGACAAAGGAAGAAACTTTACCTTTTTTGATATCGAAAATAACAATCACGTTTGTTTGATTGGCTCTGATTTCAAAAAGAACCTGTTCAAAAATACAGATCCTATTGGTAAAACGATCAGTATTCGTGGTGCAAAATTTAAGATTATCGGTTTATTAGAAAGTAAAGGAGCTACTTTCAGAAACAATCAAGATCTACGTGTACTTATCCCTATTCAAACCGCAAGATCAATTTATACCTTGCCTAATATCAATTACAACATTAGTGTAAAAGTTAATGACAAACAATATTTGGAAGGTGCTCAAGATGAAGCCATTATCACTTTTAGAAATGTAAGAGGGTTGAATCCCATAGAAGAAAACAATTTTGGGCTTGAGCGTAGTGATGATTTAATTAACCGTATAGCGAGTATCACTTCGTATTTATATATAGCTGCATGGATCATCAGCATCATTACGATCTTTGGTTCCTCGATCGCATTAATGAATATCATGCTGGTATCTGTAACCGAGCGCACCAGAGAAATAGGAGTTAGAAAAGCACTAGGTGCCAAAAAACACACCATTTCCGGTCAGTTCTTTCTGGAAACCGTAATCATAGGTCAACTTGGAGGAGTAATCGGTATAGTACTTGGGATTCTGGTAGGAAGTCTTGCTGCAAATTTATCTAATTTTCAGTTTTCTGTGCCTTGGCTTGCCATGTTCGCCGCAGTGGTGACTTCATTTTTGACTGCTGTTGTCTCTGGTTTATATCCTGCCATAAAAGCAGCCAAACAAGATCCTATAGAATCTTTACGATATGAATAATGTGTAACCGCTAACTTATAGTTCTTGAGCGTTTACTAATTTTTCAAAATAATGATATAGTTCTCCTCGGGTGATATTAGCTCCTTTCTGGATTAACTGAAATTTATCCAGGTTTCTATCTTCGCTATACCCTTTTGATGCATTGTAAAAAACTACATCATCGTTCATCAAATTGTCGCGAAGCCAACTGTAACCTTCTTGAGTTGTAAGATCAATACTGTCGTTATTTACTTTTATCGCAATGAGATGCATTTCGTTTTCGTCTAATTCGAACAGATGTATTTGATCTTGTGAAAAATGTTCTAAGTACTGTGCATTCCCTAATACTTTTTCCCATACGAGATCACTAAACACATCTATCTCCTCCTCTGCTACCTCAGGTTTGTTGGCTTTGATTTCACTCCATTCTTCTGCAGTTATCGATTGGGTCGCCAAGAAGTTAATAAACTCAACATGTAACTCTTCTAATTGTTCTTTGCTTAGCCGTTGGTATTTCATTGTAGTCAACTTTTCTTTTCTCGTTTGAAATGGTTTGCAAAAGTAACTATAAATTGAGGATTTACATCAATAATATTCAAAGTACATTTCAGTTTGATCATCCATAAAAAAATTGAAACACCTAGAAACTGATCCAAACAAAAAAAGGCGCCGGTTTAGGCGCCTTTTATCTGAAATATATTATGACTCTAATTAAAAATATATCGTAATCCCACTTGTGCCTGCCATCTAGAATCCAAACTAAAATCGTTGGCAAAAGTTCTGGTTTGAGAAACATCAAATGAATACAAAGGAGTACCTGTATTATCTACACTTACCCCTATAGGCTGATCGTTTACAGGAATTTCTATTACTCCCCAATCCGAATTCAATAAGTTACCAAAATTAAGGATATCCAAACTTAATTGAATAGTATTGGTTCTGTCTCCGATTTGGATATCATAATCCTGAAGTAATTTGATATCCCATCTTCCCCTCCAGGGGCTTAATATTGCATATTTCTCTGCATAGCTACCTCTTCTCTCGCGTAAATACTCATCTTGTTGTATATATGCTTCCAAAGCGACTCTTTGTGTTTCTCTCTCGTTGAAATCGGCCCCACTAAAGTTATAGGTCGCCAATTCGTCTGTAGTAGGAATATAAATTAAATCGTTAAGCGGAGAACCATCTCCATTGATATCTCCAGAATAGGTATACGAGAACCTTCCTCCTTGTGCGTATTCGTAAAAAGCACCAATAGATGTTCTCCATTGCTTATTTTTACCGTAACTGAACGTTTTGTTTAATTGCCCAACAATACGGTGTTTATCCCCATAACGCGCTGTAGTACTCACCGCTTGATTTACATTTCCCAATGCAGGATTTCTATCAAAAGCATCACTAGAGATTTCAGCATCTAGAGAACTTGCATCTTCTGCTTCGAGGAAATTATAGGCTATACTCGCATACAATCCATTTTGAAAATTCTTCTGCAACTTAAAAGACCAGTTGAACGAGTGCCCCACATTGGTATTGGTGAAGACATAAGCATTGGTAATTCCTCCAAATTCGTTGACTGCCCTATCCGATGGTAAATAGATTGGGCGATTATCAACCCCATTTAATGTACCGCTTGGCGTTCTTAATCCAAAGTTTCTTACCATCTGTGCATTTACATCTTCGGTATAAATGATATCTGTGGTCGCAATGATCCCATTTTTAAATCGGTAATCTATCCCCAAACTATTTCTCCAAACTTGCGGAAATCTAAAATCCGGAGATGATGTGGTATAGAAAAAGAAGTTTGGATTTGCTACCTGGTTCCCAATCCAAACAAAAGGCAAACGCCCAGTAAAAATACCTGTTCCTCCTCGAATCTGGAAAGAGTTATCTCCTTTTACATCATAATTAAATCCAAATCTTGGAGACACTAACAACCTACGCGTTGGCAGATCCAAACTATTTAACTGTGTTGGGTTTCCATTCTCATCAAAATAGGTAATCCCGGGTTGATAGTTTCCATCAGGAAAGGTTCCTCCTGCTGCTCTTTCGATATTCTCAGCAATTTTATCTTCGGTATCAAAATATAGCGGCTGGTCGATTCTTAATCCATAAGTCACGGTAAGTTTATCGTTTATTTTCCATTTATCCTGGGCATACAGTGCAAACTGCCCCACATTGGTTTCTGCCAATGCCCAGCTATCGTTAGCATTATTGGCAGCAAATACATTTTGCGCATTAGCCAATGCCGCTCCAATGGTACCATTATTAATGGCTTCTTCAAAACTAGTTCCTGGGTTTAATGGATCTGTTCTCACACTCTGAAAGGCATCAAAAAAGGTACTTACTGGCCCCAGACCTGCATCTGCATCTCCTGGAAAATCAAACACCCCAAGGTTAAAGGAGTTGTCGAACTCAAATCTTTCAAAAGTACCTCCAAAGGTTAAGGTATGATCTCCTGTTACAATATTAAGGTTATTTGTTACCTGGTACACTCGTTGCTCCAAACGGTTGTTGATCGAAAAAGGCTCATGTCCTGCAACAATATACCGCACACCCTCTTCTTGAATATTGATAGGCGGTGCCGGAGCAGAAAACGGATCCCTGCTATCATCAAAAAATGTATATCCAGCCTGGAACTTATTAGAAATATTTCCGTTGGAACCAAAATTCGAGTTCAACTCCACTAAAAATGAATTGATCTTATTATTGATTCTATATCCTGAGTTTCTAAACTGAAGTGTTGTCAAATCAGGACCTCTTCTACCAATTGCCTCTGGATTAGCAGGAAGATCTCTTGAAGCGTCCAAAAAGTTGTAAATAACTGCCAAACGGTGATTGTTATTGATATTCCAATCTAATTTCAGGATACCCTTTGTAGATTCAGTATCATGCGTATATCCTTCAAATGGCCCTGTTTCGTAACCCAAAGTAGCCAATTGCTGGGACACAAATTCCAGATCTTCAACAGTTACACGAGATACATTTGCTCCCGATAATCCAGGTCTTGCTGCCAAGAAGTTTGACCCTAGATCTTCACGATCGTCTTTTTCAAAATTTCCAAAAATGAATAATTTGTTCTTGATGATTGGTCCTCCTACACTCACCCCATATTGTGCTTGGGTAAGATCAGGTACTATAATATCATCATCCCCTACTTTATCTCCGGTCATATCCTGGTTACGATAGAATCCATAAACTGTACCTTTCCATTGATTGGTACCACTCTTGGTTACCGCATTTACCGAAGCTCCAGTAAAACCTGCCTGAGTGACATCATAAGGTGCGGTAGACACCTGAATCTGATCTATAGCATCCAGAGAGATCGGTTGCGCATTGGTTTGACCTCCTGGAGTAGCAGCATCCAATCCAAAAGGGTTATTAAAGATAGAACCATCCAAACTAAAGTTGTTAAACTGATCATTTCTACCTCCAAAAGAACCATTACTGGACGCTGTGGGCTCTAAACGATAAAAATCTGCTGCAGAACGGGTAATGGTTGGTAGTGCTTTCAATTCTCTGTTCCCTATACTCGTCTCTGCCCCTGTACGCTCACTACTGAAGGTATTACTCTTATTAGATGTGATAACCACTTCTTCTAACTGATTATCGTCTTCAACCAAAACAATCGAAGCATTATAGGTTTGACCTAATTGAAGAAAGACACCATCAATTAATTGCTTCTTAAAACCTACGTAGCTAATCGTAATTCGATAAGGTCCACCAACCCTAAGGTTGATCAGATCAAAACGTCCATCAAAATTGGTAACGCCTCCATACGATGTACCAGTAGGACCATGAACGGCGGTTACATTTGCTCCTGGTAACAATTGATCATTATTATCGTAAACCACTCCCGAAATATTAGAAGTAGTTACCTGCGAATGACCAATAAACCCAGCAATTGTAACAAAAAGGAGGAAAATAACTTTTTTCATAAAAACTTGCGTGAATTTAGGTAAGTATTAATCTACTACTAAATTTAAAACAAAAAGATCGCTCGAATGAGCGATCTTTTGCAAATTTATACTAGAGTTATTAACTACTTAGCTTGTGGTATAACTTCAAAGTTAAGAGGAGCAATCACTGCTCTATGAAGACGAACAGAAGCTTCGTACTGACCAAGACGTTTAATATTTCCTCCTGGTACAGAAATATATTTCTTCTCTAACTCTACACCTTCTTTAGCAAGTGCTTCAGATACATCTGCATTAGATACAGAACCGAATAACTTATCTCCAGTTCCTACTTTTGCAGCGATCTTAATTTCTAAATCTCCGATTTTCTTCGCTACTTTTTCAGCATCTTCGATTTCTTTCTTCTCTTTAAAAGCTCTTTGCTTTAATGTTTCAGCCAATACTTTCTTTGCAGAAGGAGTAGCCAATACAGCAAAACCTTGAGGTATTAGGAAGTTACGCCCATAACCATTCTTCACTTCTACGATGTCGTCTGCAAATCCTAGATTCTCAACGTCTCTCTTTAATATAAGTTCCATAATGTTATGACGAATTTTATTTTAATAAATCTCCAACGTATGGCATTAATGCTAAGTGTCTAGCTCTTTTTACAGCAACACTTACTTTACGTTGATATTTTAATGAAGTTCCTGTTAAACGACGTGGCAATAATTTTCCTTGCTCGTTTACGAATGCCATTAAGAAATCAGGATCTTTATAATCGATATATTTGATACCTGATTTTTTGAAACGACAATACTTCTTATTTTTTGTAGTATCTATATTAAGTGGAGTAAGATATCTGATCTCTCCGTCTTTTTTTCCTTTAGCTTGTTGTTCTATAGATGACATAAATTAAGCTTTTTGTTTGTTTCTATTTCTTCTCTTCTCTGCCCAAGCGATTGCGTGTTTATCTAACTTCACAGTTAAATAACGCATTACTCGTTCATCTCTTCTAAACTCAACCTCTAAAGGGTTAATTGCTTCACCAGATACCTGGTACTCAAACAAATGATAAAAACCACTCTTTTTGTGTTGGATAGCATAGGCAAGCTTCTTAAGCCCCCAGTCCTCTTTTGATATCATCTTGGCACCGTTAGAAACAAGAATGTCTTCGTATTTCTTAACTGTTTCCTTTATCTGGTCTTCAGATAAAACGGGATTCAAGATGAAAACAGTTTCGTATTGATTCATAAAAATCTAAAATTAAATTAAAATTGGCTGCAAAAGTAATACTATTTTTTGGATTTTCAAACCCCTTTTACACTTCGATGAAACACCTTTTTTATCGATAAAAAGCGTAAAATGTTTGTGGAACTAATATATATTCATTAATATTGTATTGGAATATTTAACAGTATGCAAGTGGAACAATCTCAATTAAAATGTGCGGTCGTGGACGATTCCCGCCTCCAAAGGCTCGCCATAGTTAAGCTTATAGATGAACATTCTTCACTAGAATTAGTGGCTGAATGGAACAATGCTATAGAAACTAAAAACGGTTTACTCGACACTCCGGTTGATCTTTTATTTTTGGATATCGAGATGCCAATACTTACTGGGTTTGATTTATTAGACGACCTAGAAAACAAACCACATATTATTTTTGTTACCGGGAAAACAAAATACGCTTTTAAAGCTTTTGATTATGATGCTGTTGATTATTTAAGAAAACCAATCAAAAAAGATCGGTTTAATGCTGCTGTAGAAAAAGCATTAAGTATGTCTCGTTTAGGTTCAGAACATGCTGCAGTGGAAGACGATGATTACATTTTTGTAAAGAGCAATTTGAAAAAGCGTAAAATCTTTTTGAATCAATTAAAATATGTAGAGGCTTTAGGAGACTATGTAAAACTGATCATGGAAGAAGGAGATCCTATCGTAGTTCTTGCAACGATGAAATCTTTTGAAGCGCAATTGCCAAGTGATCGTTTTTTAAGAATTCATAAGTCTTATATCGTAAACCTGGATAAGGTAGAACGTTATAACAGCCGAAACATAGAAATCGCCGATGAAAAAATTCCTTTGAGCCGTCATAAAAAGCATTCTTTAATAGAAGCTCTCAACGGTTAATAATGGATAAAAATATTTAGAAGAATCCCACTGCATTGTGGGATTTTTTTATACCCTCCTATTGATTATCTACATTATAAATTACTCGAACTCCAGAAAAATCTTTGATACTGCTGAAAGTGGTATTTATTTTTTTGATCACTGCTTTGGTTTTAGACAATGACTGTCCTTGCGGGATCTTGATCAGGATATTTTTATGGTATTGATTTCGTATTCTGGCTATTGGCGGGAACTCTGGTCCCAACACATTGTCTTTAAAAACATTCCTTAGAGATTTAGCCAACCACCCGGCAGCATTATTTACTTTGTTATAATCTTTATGCTTTATGGTGATCTTAATCAATCTAAAAAACGGAGGATATTTGTATTGATGACGTTCTTCTATTTGATCCTTAAACATCCCTGAATAATCATTAACCGAAACCTGCTGAAGAATTTGATGAAAGGGATTATAGGTTTGTACTAATACTTTTCCTCTCTTTTCGGTTCTACCTGCTCGACCCGACACCTGTTGTATCAATTGAAAACTTCGTTCGTGAGCTCTAAAATCAGGGAAATTGAGCAAATTATCAGCATTCATAATCCCCACTAGGGTTACATTTCTAAAGTCTAGGCCTTTGGAAAGCATCTGTGTACCCACCAAAATATGAACCTCTCCTTGCTCGAATCTATTGATGATCTTTTCGTATCCATGTTTTCCTCTGGTAGTATCCTGATCCATTCTGGCAATAACATGATCCGGAAAAAGATCCACTAGTTCTTTTTCTATTTGCTCTGTTCCAAAACCTTTGGTAGACAAGTCTGTACTTGAGCACGACATGCACTGTTGCTGCATCGCCATATGATATCCACAGTAATGGCACCTGAGCTGGTTTTTATAATTATGATACGTCAAACTCACATCACAATTTGGACATTGCGGAGAGTGCCCACAAGTATTGCATTCTACTACAGGAGAGTACCCTCTTCGGTTCTGAAACAATATCACTTGCTCTCCTTCTTTGAGCGCCTCCTGAATATTTTCTAACAGCACATCGCTAAAATGCCCTGTCATTTCCTTTCTTTTATACTTGGTTTTGAGATCTACCAAATTAATCTCTGGCATTAACACGTTTCCGTGTCTTCTGGTAAGCTCTACCAAGGCATACTTTCCTTGCTTCGCATTGTAATAGGTTTCCAAAGCTGGTGTTGCAGATCCCAGTAATACTTTTGCTCCAAACATTTTTGCGATTACAATGGCAGTATCCCTGGCATGATATCTTGGTGCTGGATCATATTGTTTGAATGTACTTTCATGTTCTTCATCAACGATAATCAAGCCCAAATCCTGAAAAGGAAGAAAAATTGCCGATCTGGCTCCAATAATTATTTGTGCTTTTGACTTATTGTCTCGAATGTTATTCCAGGCCTCTACTCTTTCATTAACCGAATACTTTGAATGATACACCGTGAGTTGCTCTCCAAAGTACTGTTGCAATCTACTAATCAACTGGGTTGTTAAAGCAATCTCTGGTAGTAGATACAATACTTGCTTTCCTTGCTGTATAACTTTTTGAATCAGTTGTACATAAATTTCGGTTTTCCCAGAAGAAGTCACCCCATGCAACATACATACTTCTTTGTTGACAAAAGAATGTTCAATTTCGTCTAAAGCTTTTTGCTGATAGGGATTCAATTGCTTGGCATCTTCTACACTATCCGAATGATATTGCACTCGATCGGTTTGCAATTGATACACCTCAAGCACTTGCTTATCTACCAACGCTTTGATCACAGCTGAAGAAGTATTTGAAGCTTTTACAAGTTCGTTTACCTTAACTGGATCTGCACTTTTAGCCTGTAGTGTAAATAAATGCATCACCACCGCTTTTTGCTTTGGAGCTCGGTTCATTTGATCCAGTAACACTCTCAAATTATCCTCATTTCTATATTGTTGATGCAATTGCACACAACGGACTAACTTGGGTTTGTATTGCTCATAAATCTCCTCCTGAACGGTAATTGCTCCTTTTTCTATCAAACTTTTGATGACCGGGAGTACATTTTTCTTTCCTAGGATATCAATAATTTCCTGTATCCTTAGTACACTTTGATAATGCAGTGCTTCGTAAAGCAAAAATTCATCATCTTTTAGATCAGATTCATCAATAGTTAATTCCTTTTTATTGATGATCGTTTCGCTCTCTAACAAAAAAGCCCCAGGTAAGGCCGCACGCATTACTTCTCCTTTACTACATAAATAGTATTCTGCCATCCACGTCCAAAGCGCTAATTGCTTTTGAGTAACGATGGGGATCTCATCCAAAATATGTTCGATTTCTTTGGCTTCATATACTTCTGGAGGAGTTTGATGCACTTTGGTGACAATAGCTGCATATACTTTGGTTTTCCCAAATTGAACCGCCACTCGCATTCCCGGTTGAATAAAGTTTGCTTCCGTTTCTGAAACACGATACGTAAATTCCTTATGAAGCGGAATGGGTAATATTACATTTATGAAATAGGGCGTTGTCAAGAAATTAAAATACTGAAAAGTGAACTATTGTCACAAAAATACAAGTTTAAACGGTAGTATGTCGATAAACTTATAGAATAAAAAAAGCCTGAAGCTTGGTCAATGCTTCAGGCTTTTATCCTGTTATATATAGAAATTCTTTATTTACTAATGCCTAACATTCCTCCTTTGATAATTTGACAAGCAGGTTCATGTCCTAACCATATTTTGAATAAAGCATATTTAAAATCTCTTCCTTTAATGAATCCAAGTTCTTTACCGTTCTTAAACGTTTTGATTCCTTGTCCTTTTAGGTATACTAAGTCATAATAGTCATTGATTTCCATTGGAGAATCAAATAACTTCAAGAAATCTTCAATTCTTGCATCCAAGCTTTGCGTGTTTCCGTACATAGCATCATCAAATCCTTTTCTGAACACTTTGATCATTCTTTCGTTGGTTACCTTCTTAGAAGCAATATTCAAACGAATAGCCATGGTTTCATCAGAATCCAATACTTTTTTGTCTTCGTTATATTTTTGCTTGGTATATAACGCTCCAGAATATGTCTTGAATGAAAGTACTTTACGCATTGCTCCTCCGTTAAAAGTCAACTCTTCTTCTCCAAAAGTTAATTTCTCAGGAACAACGATATCATCAATTCTTATCTGCCCAAATGCTGTGACAGAAAGCATAAGTATAAAAACTAGGGTAATTGTTTTATTCATGGTCTTTGTTTTAAAGATTACCCCCGTTTAGTTACCTAAACTTCTAAAAACTAACACGAAAAATGTTAAAATTTTAAAAAAATCAATTTGACGCAAAAAAACAATCGGGGAAATTTACACCTTAACCCATTGTTGAGTACGGTATAAAAATGCAATATATCCTCTTACATTGAGTACTTTAGGATTGTCTTTATCTACCCATATTTTGCATCGATACACTTTCCCATTTTCGGGATCGAGGATGGTACCATCTTCATATTCATCTCCATCTTTCTCAAGATCTTTGATAATCACCATTCCTTCAATAGGTTTATTGTGATCACTACCTTTACACTCTTCGCAAAGATTTCCTCTATCGGCTTCGTTCAATATTTGTTGAATTTTACCGTAAATTTTATCTCCCTTTTTATAAATCTCAACAATCGATCTTGCTTCACCGGTGTTATCATCAATGGTTTTCCATTTTCCAATAATTTCTTCCTGTGCGTTTACTGTTGCTGACACCATCATCAATAGTGCAAAAAGTCTAAAAAAAATCTTCATCTTGTTTATGTATTTTTATTTTGATAAATATGAAAACAAAACCATCTACTTAGGTAAGCAGATGGTTTTATATTTTTCAGCTTAGATTCGCATATGATTTATTGCAATCCAAGCATTCCTTTTTTCAAAGCTTCACTTGCTGGTTCATCTCCCAGCCAAATTTTAAATAAGGCATATTTAAAATCTCTTCCTTCGATCACTCCAAGTTCCTTATCATTTTTATAGGCTTTAACACCAACTCCTTTTATATATACAAGGTCGAAGATGTCATTTTTAACGATAGGCTCAGAAAAGAACTTAATAAATTTATTAATTCTCTCGTCGAGGGCCTTGGTATTACCAAAAGTAGCTTTTTGAAAACCGTCTCTAACGGCTTTAATCATTTTCTTTTGGGTCACAAAGCCAGAAACAATGTTCAGTTTAATCGCCATAGTTTCGTCTGCATCCAGAATTTTTCTTGGATCCTTACTCGTACTTTGCAAGTATAGACCTCCTGCATACAAATCAATCCATAGCATTTCTCGCAAACCCGCTCCATTCAATTTCAATTCTGTTTCTGCAAAAGTCTGCTCATATGGTAATATCGCCTTGTTTCCAACACGAATTTGAGCACTTGCAGAAGCCATTGAGATCAATGCAACAAGCATTAAAAAAGTAACTTTTTTCATTATAAATTAAGGTTTATTTGGGGGTGGATTAATACTTAAGATTTGTTTTCTCGCCTTTCAAATATAATAAATATTATGCAAGCATAGCATTTATTTAAAAAAATGTTTACGTTGTCAAGTGTACAAAAATACGATTATATTCTTTTGATTAGTAGTCACCTAGCATTTCTTTTTTAAGACCTTTGTCCGCCGGATTTGATCCTAACCAGATATTAAATAATGCTTTTTTGAAGTCAAGACCTTCAACATATCCTTTTTCAACTCCGTCTTTATAGATCACACTACCTTTTCCTTTTTCGTAGACAATATCATAGATTTGTCCTTTTTCTATTTCTTCTTTGATGAAGCCAATAAATTTTTCGATTTTATCTTTTATTGGAGCAATATTCCCATTTGTTGATTTATCAAAACCATCTCTAAGCGCCCCTTCCATTTTACTTCTAGACATTAACCCAGAAACGATATGTAATTTTATAGCCATAGTCTCATCTGCCTGTGCTATAGTACTTGCCTTATCACTTTTTTTCTTGAGATACAGGCCTCCTGCATATATATCAATAAAAAACTTCTCTCTTAATCCCCCACCATTAAACACTAGGCTTTCGCTATTAAAGGTTACTGTTTGTGGTAATGTAGCTGCTCCAATTTTAATTTGCGCTTGAGCAGATACAACAAGGATAAGGGCAAAAAATAATAAACTTAATCTTTTCATTTTGTTAATTTGAATGTTTGTGTTAGTTATAAATATTAATTTACGGTTCAAAATTCTTTCTAAGCTGAATCAATGATGCATTCAATTCGAAGCCCAATAATAGCAGGTTCGCATTGAGCCAGATATAAATCATCAAAATCAGCATTGCTCCTATGGAGCCGTACAACTGATTATAATTTGAAAAATTGTCGATGTATATTCCAAACAAATAAGTTGTTACTATAATTAAAAAAGTGGTCATAAAAGCTCCCGGTGAAAAGAACTTGTTTTGTTTCCCTTCTGAGGTGCCAAAATAAAATAATGTAGCAATGATTACAAATATCATGAAAACAAATAATGCATATCGCCCTACTGTAAGCCAAAAAACTGTATCATTTACCATCCCTATTTTATTGAGATTATCCACTAAATAGGTAAAATAAATCGTACCTATAACGGTAATTAACAATAACGATGCCACAATTATAGATACACCCAAGGCTACTACATATTGCCTTATAAAATTTCTATTGAGCGTCACATGGTACGAATATTCAAACCCAGAAAACACCGCGTTTATTCCGTTGGTCATCAAAAAAATAGATAACAAAAAAACGGTAGATAATAATCCCCCTCTTGGATTTGAGGCTATATCTTCAAAAATGGTTTTAAAAAACGCAGAGGATTGTTTGGGTAATGCCCCATTAATGAACTCAAAGAAGTTCTCTTGATTGATGGGTAAATATGGAATAAGGTTCAGAAGAAACAGCAAAAAAGGAAATAAAGACAGGAAGAAACTCCATGATATCGCTCCTGCTCGGGCTGAGAAAGTTCCTTTGATGATACCGGTAACATAAATTTCTACTAAATCATATACCGATAATCCCTGAAATCCAGGAAGAACTAGCTTCTTCCCTATTTTAACCAACAAATTAACAATAGGGATTTTATTAAGCTTATCTTCAATTTTCTTCGACATATATTACATTGCTTTCAGGCTTAGATCCAGATTATATACAGAGTGTGTTAATGCTCCACTACTTATATAATCTACCCCGCACTCGGCATATTTTCGTACCGTATTCTCATTAATCCCTCCGCTAGACTCAGTCAAGCAAGTATCTCCAATAAGCTCAACTGCCTTTCTAGTATCCTCATAGTTAAAGTTATCGATCAAGATTCTGTACACTCCAGGTGTTTGTAGAATTTCTTTAATTTCATCCAGATCTCTGGCTTCTACAATTATTTTAAGATCAAGGTCACGATCTTTTAAGTATTTCTTTGTCTTTTCTATGGCTTGAGTGATCCCACCAGCGAAATCAATATGATTATCTTTCAGCATCACCATATCGTACAATGCAAACCTATGATTTTCTCCTCCTCCAATTTTTACCGCCCATTTCTCTAATGCACGTATCCCCGGGGTTGTTTTTCGGGTATCCAAAATTTTGGTTCCGGTACCTTCCAACAATTCAACGAAGTGATTGGTTTTGGTCGCAATAGCACTCATTCGTTGCATAGCATTCAACACTAACCGTTCTGCTTTTAAAATAGAAAGTGAACTTCCTGAAACATAAAAAGCTTCATCACCATATTTCACTTTGGATCCATCCTCAATTTTGACATCAATTTCCATATTAGGGTCCACATAGTGAAATACCTGCTTTGCAAATTCAACACCAGCCAAAATACCTTCATCTTTAACCAAGAGTTTTGCTTTTCCCATTGTGGTTTCTGGGATACAAGCTAACGAACTATGATCTCCGTCCCCTACATCTTCTCTAATGGCATTTGCAATGATTAATTCTATTTCTTTTTTAAACTGCGCTTCGCTAATCATATTGAATGGTTATTTTTGCTAATGTAGCAAAGTAAACGCTAATTGTAAACTATGAATATAAAATTACTGGCGATTGGCAAAACCGACGACAAACAACTAAATCAGCTTATCGACAACTATATCAAGCGGTTATCACATTATATCAAATTTGATTTTGAAATAATTCCTGATCTCAAAAATGCAAAAAACCTGAGTGAATCACTACAAAAGGAAAAAGAAGGCGAACTCATTCTGGGTAAACTAACTACTGCTGATGTGCTTATTGTTCTGGATGAAAATGGAAAACAATACGATTCTGTAGGATTTTCGGAAGTTTTACAGAGGTATATGAATAGCGGCATCAAGCGATTGGTTTTTGTGATTGGAGGTCCCTATGGTTTTAGTCCGCAGGTATACCAGCGAGCACAAGCCAAACTATCCTTATCCAAAATGACGTTTTCTCATCAAATGATTCGACTATTTTTTATAGAACAGCTATATCGAGGGTATACTATTTTAAGAAACGAACCCTATCATCATAGGTAATGATAACATAGACAAAATTTTCGATTGTAAATTTCATGAATTCCAATTTTACAAATTATCTATTAGAAACCACGGGAGCTACCACATGCAAAGAAGTAGAAGTTATCCAAAGCCTATGGAGTGGCTATGGTAAGATATCGAGATATCAATTGAAGAATTCACCAATGAGCACAGTGGTCGTAAAGTTTATCTCACTAGACTCGTCAGGAACGCATCCCCGAGGTTGGAATACCACAAACTCGCACAATAGAAAAGTACACTCTTACCAAGTAGAGACCAATTGGTACCAACAATGGAGTGCATTATGTACAAAGGATTGCAAAATTCCAGATCTAATAGGTTCTTATGCTGAAGGAAATCAACAATGGATTGTTTTGGAAGATCTAAATACCGATTTCCCTTTGCGAAAAACACAGCTTTCCCTTTCTGAAGTAAAAGTATGCTTACAATGGTTGGCAAATTTTCATATCACTTTTCTAAATAAAGCTCCCAAAGGCTTATGGGAAATAGGTACCTATTGGCATCTACAGACTCGCCCTGATGAATTCGAAAAAATAGAACATCAAGAGTTAAAATCGAAAGCCCATCGTATTGACGAATTATTAAATCAATGTCAATATCAAACTATTGTACATGGTGATGCTAAGTTGGCTAACTTTTGTTTTTCAGAAAATGGAAAAAACGTAGCGGCTGTAGACTTTCAGTATGTGGGTGGAGGATGTGGAATAAAGGATGTCGCATATTTTTTAGGGAGTTGTCTCTCGAGTTCAGAATGCGAGTTGTATCAGAATGAGCTACTGGACTTCTATTTTTCAGTATTGAAGACATCATTTGAAACCCGTGATTTTAGTTTTGATTTCAGCTCTTTGGAGCATGAATGGAGAAAGATGTATCCTATTGCCTGTACAGATTTTGTTCGTTTCCTATTGGGCTGGATGCCAACACATCAAAAAATAAACAACTACAATCGCAACATTATGAAGTCTGTACTATCCAGTTTATAATCTCTTAGTAAAATCATCCCTAATGAAATCTATCAAATAAAAATGCTTTTAATTATTACATTTGCCAACAAATCAACCTGTCATTATGCTAAGCATCCTTAAAATTATAAAGTTTGACAATCTCCTGATCATCGCTATTGCCCAATTATGTATCCGCTATGGATTGTTTGAACCCTTTGGTATAGCGATTACACTTAATGGATTTGGCATTTTTCTGTTAATCCTGGCCACTCTTTCGATTGCCGCGGCAGGGAATGTGATTATCCATTTGAATGATGACGAGAAAACTAATGAAAAACTTGGGAATCGTTTATTCATCATTTTTAATGTGATCGGCGTTTTGCTAGGATTCTATCTTTCTAATTTAATTGGAAGGCCTGGCTTTGCTGCCATATTTATTATTGTTTCAGGGATCTTTTATATGTATGCTACCTACCTAAAGGAGATTCTGGTTGCCAAAAATATAATTATTGGTGTTCTGGCCACCTTAAGCATTCTGGCTATAGGTATTTTTGACCTTTTACCTGCCATTACCGAGAAAAACAGAGAATCGCAAACGGTAATTTTCTCCATTATTTTTGATTATTCTGTATTTGCTTTTCTAATCATAGTACTACGAGAAATCCTAAAAGATTGCCTGAATGTTGATAAAGACCATAATATGGGGCTCAAAACCATTCCTATTGTCTTGGGAAAAGAGAGAACCATTAAACTAATTGGGATGTTAGCGGTTTTACCTATTGCGGCTGTTATCTATTACATCTATACCTATTTATTTTCGAATAGCTTAGCCGTAGTAGCTGTATTAGCTTTGATAGTTGCCCCGCTAATTTTCTTTATCATCAAAGGTTTTACTGCGGAAACCGATAAACAGCTTCAGCTTTTAAAACACCTATTACGAATTGTATTGTTGATTACTGCCATCTCTTTACTCATGTATCAGTATTTGCTAAAATAGAATAACATGCTCAACGAAATACTTAAAGATTATCATGTGATTCTTGCTTCGGGTTCTCCCAGAAGACAACAGTTTTTTAAAGACCTGGGTCTGGATTTCTCAATTCAACTCAAGGAGGTTGAAGAAATATATCCTGATCATTTAAAGGCTGAAGAAATTTCGAATTATTTAGCACAATTAAAAGCTAGTGCTTTTACTGATTTACAAACCAATGATATTTTAATCACAAGCGATACAATCGTATGGCATAACAATAAAGCCTTGGGCAAACCCAAAGATCTGGATGAAGCGTGCAAAATGATCGCTTCCTTATCCAACGATACGCACGAAGTGATCACTTCAGTTTGTTTTACTACCACCACCCAAACAAAAACAGTGTTTCAAAGCACCAAAGTTACTTTTAAAGCCCTTTCTAAAGAAGAAATTGAGTATTACGTAAAAACATATCAACCTCTAGACAAAGCAGGTGCATATGGGATCCAGGAATGGATTGGTTTTATAGGAATCACCAATCTAGAAGGAAGTTATTTTAACGTAATGGGGCTCCCTACCCACCTTGTTTATGAAACGTTAACACAGATGGCTACATCATAGCATTATCGTAATTTGCAGGAAAATGCAAATAAGAAAACTATGAAATGAGCCATAATAATTAGGCTAATCTTGTCTAACATAATTATTGGTGAATTCCATCTGACAATTGAAAAACAAAAAATATAAACAGATGAAAAAGTTCATTATACTCTCTGTTGTTCTTTCCGTATTGGTGTTTATAGCATGCAGCAATATGGTTGCAGACGAATCCTCCAAAGTTGCCACTAATAAAGTAATTTCTAATACTGACAAAAAAGGACTTTCTGAAGAATTTAAAAAATACTGGTATGCTGGGGAAGCTGAAATAACCTCTTACCAATTAGAACAAGCACGATACGGCGAAATCAGACAAGGTAAAGCGGTATTGATCTATGTAACCGAAGATTTCTTGCCAAAAGTACAAGTGAAGGCAGATTATCAAAACGCTGATAACATTCCCGTATTAAAATTAAATGCTACCAAAAAATTCAATACCGGTATTTATCCCTACTCCATTATGCAAAGTACATTTTATCCGGTATCCAACGATCGCCATGCCATAAAAGTATCCAGTTCTATGCAAGAGTGGTGTGGTCATATGTATGCACAACTCAATAACAGAGAACAGTTTGAGATCATGTCGCATTCCTATTTTCAAGGTGAGGCAGATCAGGAATTAAAAGTGGACAAAGCGATTCTCGAAAATGAACTTTGGACCCAACTTAGAATTTCGCCAGATCAACTCCCAATAGGAAAAGTAGAAATTATCCCTTCGTTTGAGTATACCCGATTACGACATAAAGAAGTAAAAGCTTATGCAGCAACTACCACTTTACAAAAAGAAGGTGATCAAAATGTATATACGATTACTTATCCAAAACTGAATAGAACAGTAAGCATACGTTTTGAGAGTGCTTTCCCTTATGAAATTGAAAGCTGGACAGAAACCTTTAAAAGTGGTTTTGGACCTAACGCCAAAGAACTGGTAACCAAGGCCACCAAAATAAAAAGTATTAAATCTGCCTATTGGGGTAAAAACAGTAATAAGGATGAAGTCTTAAGAGAAGAATTAGGTCTTCAATAACCAAAAAAATATCAAATAACTTATAAGAATCCACTAATGAAAAAACTTTCAGAATCAGAAATAAAAGAAAAATTACAAGAGATTAATGGATGGGAGTACAATGAAAATGCCATTCATACTACTTTCGAATTTATCGATTTTAAAGATGCATTCTCGGTAATGACGAGAATCGCATTCGAGGCAGAAGCACAACAGCACCACCCCGATTGGTCTAATGTGTATAACAAACTATACATTAGTCTATCTACCCATGATGCAGGAGGAGTAACCGAAAATGATTTTGCCCTTGCAAAAAGTATCGAATCTATCATTAAAGGAGAATAATTTTTAAATTCTCTTTGGACAATACATACTGGTAATAGATATGTAGAACAAACATTTGCCAAAAACTTGGTTTCTACTTATGTTTGTATTCTACACGATTAAATTTATACTATGGGAAGAGCTTTTGAATTTAGAAAAGCACGTAAAATGAAGCGTTGGTCTGCCATGGCCAAAACGTTTACAAGATTAGGAAAAGATATAGTAATGGCTGTAAAAGAAGGCGGCCCTGATCCTGATTCGAACTCTAAGTTAAGAGCAGTAATCCAAAATGCGAAAGCTGCTAATATGCCCAAAGATAATATTGAAAGAGCCATCAAAAGAGCTTCGGACAAATCTCAAGGAGATTATAAAGAAGTGCTTTTTGAAGGGTATGCTCCACATGGTATTGCTATTTTGGTAGAAACAGCTACTGACAATAACAATAGAACGGTAGCCAATATCAGATCTTATTTTAATAAATGCGATGGCAATTTGGGTACTTCAGGTTCTGTGGAATTCATGTTTGATCACACCTGCAATTTCAGAATTAATGGCGAAGGTATTGATCCCGAAGAACTAGAGTTAGAATTTATTGATTTTGGTGCCGAAGAGGTTTTTCAAGATGATGATGGAATTTTAATCTATGCTCCTTTTGGAAGTTTCGGAACTATACAAAAAGAACTGGAAGGCAGAAACATAGAAATCCTTTCTTCTGGCTTTGAGCGCATCCCACAAGTGACCAAACAATTGACTCCAGAGCAGGTAGCAGATGTTGAGAAACTGCTAGAAAAAATTGAAGAAGATGATGACGTGCAGAACGTCTATCACACCATGCAAGAGACTTCTGGAGAATAAAACGAATAATACTATTATTTTTATACAAAAAGGAGCTGTTCCCACAAACAGCTCCTTTTCTAGTTATCACAAAAATTAACCACTACTCATGAAAAATTACTATTGAAAACCTATTTTTTGTGAGCCTTTATTTTAGTTACAATTTCGTCGGTATCGTATACATGGCTCGCAATCATTTTGAAATTGACTACAGAAGCTTCGTAAGCATTTAACCCAGGTAAAATAGCTCCTGCTGTTGCATCTTTAACCACCGCCACTCTAAAACCAGATTCTACCAAATCTCTCATATGAGATTCTGTACAAAGGTTGGATGACATCCCTGCCAGGATTACATTATCAAAACCGTGCTTGCGCAACTGTAATGCCAAATCGTTGGATTCTGGCCCATATACTTTATGCGGGTTGGTAACTACTACATTATCTTCGTCAATATATTTTTTGTATCGGTCTAACCAATCTGCTCCAGAACCTTCAAACCCATCGGTTTTGAGGGTATGACTTCTATCAAACATGTTGATTTTGTGCATTAAAGCCTCCAGCGCTCCTTCTATTTTCCAATTGTGGTCATGTTTGTAATAGTAATGAGGAGAAACAAAAACCATCATTCCTTTTTCTTTGGCTACCTTGAATAGCTTTTCTAAATTCTCTACGGTATTATTAGCAGTAACGCTCTCTCCTACTACTCCCCATGTCACACCATCGGGACTTAAAAAATCATTTTGTGGATCTGTAATCACGATTGCCGTTCTAGCATCTACTTCAAAACCAGGATCTGGTAATTGTGCATACCCTGCAAATGTACTTATGACCATAATAGTCATCATCAATATTTTTTTCATAGTTCTATATTTTTAAATGTTTTTGATAATCATCTATTGATTACCTTACAAAGGTCTGAAGTAATGCAGCGTAAGCGGTAGACAACTATTCCCTAAGAGTTAGCAATTTTTCTCAGCATTTGGAATAGTATTCAAAAACCATGGTTTTCTATGCCACTGATGAGATTTTGAGGTCTTTTTTGTATTCTGAAGGAGAGGAACCTTGATGTTTTTTAAAGAATCTACTAAAGGTTTGCAGATCTTCATACCCCAGTTCGAAAGCTATTTCTTTTACCGATTTGTTAGTATGTAGCAATTGGCGGCGCGCTTCTAACAAAATTCGTTCCTGTATATAAAATAGAGGGGATTTAAAGCCTGATCTGGAAAAAATATTGGATAAGGTTTTTGGAGATTTATGTAATAAACTGGCATACTCTTTTACGGTATGCTTGCTTTTGAAATATTGTTCGATCAAAAAGTTATACTCGCGTATAAGGTTGATTTCTTTTTTCTCGTTGGGGTACTGTTTTTCCTGAGCGTACAATCGAACACACAAAATCAAAAAGCGTTTTAGCATCACCTGAAGAGATTCTTGTTGCAGTTTGTCTCGAGAATTAATTTCTAAAACAAACATTTCCCAAACGGTGTTAAACTTGTATAATTCTTCTGAAGAGATGGAAACAACAGGTAACTGCGCCGCGCCAAAAAACAACACTCCTTTGCAGCCTACATCACTATCGTGGTCCAGTACACAATAAAAAGAACGGTTGAATCGAAGTATCCTAATCGGACCTATTTTGACAGGCTCTAGATGATGAAACTCTGTTAAGAAAACAATTTGATCTTTTTGAAAGGCTACTTCTTCTCCATCGATCCTCAAAATGTTTTCATCAGATTTGAACCAAAGTACAGTGAGCGAACTTTTGACTTTTTGTTGCAACACTTCGCACGAGGTATGATCTATAGTATCTAGATAAATAAATTCTTCTGTACTACTAGTGAACTTCATATCGTCTCATTCTTTTACTTGTTTTTGAGGTATGTACAAATACCTACTAAACAGATTTCGTTTTCCTGTAATTCATAAAAAAATTAATCCAAATATTTCGTGACAGTCGTATTATAATCGGTAATGAGATCACCATCACCGCTACAATAATGATATAAGTAGGGATAAGATCTAAACCAAAAACCAAATAGGAAAGCACAAAGGCTGTAGCGGCAAAAATAATCCCCACAGGATAGCTTACATACATAGCACCGTAGAAAAACGAAGGCTCGATCTTGTATTTTGTGCCACAGGATTGGCAACGTTCGTTCATTTCGAACAGCTTAGAAACCACATATGGATTGGGTTCCTTATACATACTTTCATTTTGACAAACAGGACAACTTCCTCCTAAAATACTATGCAGTTTTGTTCCTTTCAAGAAATTCATCATCTTTTGTTTTTATTAGCATTCCAGATAGTGTTCATATACACTTACCGGATATGTTGTTTTGTTTTTGAGCTTATAAAATTAGCATATGAAGCTTTCTTAAAATAACAGTATTATCCCAGTAATTTGTACTTTTAGGACATTATGGAAATAAACAAGACCGTCCCCATTCTAAAAATCGAGCAATTTGATCATAAGGTCTCTAGCCATGATTTTTACAGTAATACTTTTGAAAATCATTTAAAAAGAAATGAAAGCATAATTAGTAAACCTCATAGTCATAACTTTTTTCTTTGCGTATTTTTTACAGAAGGTACCGGTATTCATGAAATAGACTTTAACACCTATACCATTCAACCCGGTAGTGTATTCTTTCTAAAACCTGGTCAAACTCATTTTTGGGATTTTAACTCTTCACCAAAAGGATATATATTCTTCCATACGCAAGGGTTTTATGAGTTTAATTTTGTCAATGCAAGTTTGTCTCAGTTTCCTTTTTATTTCTCGATTGAAAATCCTTCTATACTGAACCTGAGCGATTCTATGATTGCTCATTTCAAATATTTATTCCACCAAATTAACGAAGAACATCACGGAGACGAAGTTTATAAATATCAGAAATTAACCAGTCTGATTGATCAACTATATATTGATTTAACTCGGTACTACACATCCTCCATCCCTGTTATTAGAAAAACTTCAAAAACGTACTTAAAAGCACTGGAAAACTTCCACGCTGCGGTAGAAAAGCACTTCCGAGTGGAGAAATCGGTTCAATTTTATGCAGATCAACTGAATATTACGCCAAAGCATTTGAACAGAATCACAAAAGCAACCATCAACAAAACCAGTTCTGATGTGATTAAAGAACGAGTGTTACTCGAAGCCAAACGAATGTTGGTACACAGTACGCATTCTTTAAGCTCTATTTCAGAACTTTTGGGATTTGAAGAATATTCCTATTTCTCAAAGACTTTTAAAGCCAACACCGGTAGCACTCCTTTTGATTTTAGAAAGAAATACTAAAACTCATCCGTTTCTATTTTTTCATTTTAGCAAACAGTACCTTATCTTTAGTATTCAAAATTTTAGCAGCTAGGATAAGATAACTTACACATCATGTAATATGATGTAAAGATTAAACCAGAAACACAATAAAGATGGAAATTGAAATAAGAGAACGAGAAAATAAAGGTTTTGTTATTGCACGAGAAAATGAAAAAAAAGCAGGATTGATGACCTACTCCATCCCGGATAGTGATTTTATTATCATAGATCATACAGAGGTAGATGACGCTTTTAAGGGACAAGGTGTAGGTAAAAAGTTACTCTATAAGATTGTTGATATGGCACGTGAGAAAGAATTGAAAATTTTACCCTTATGTCCTTTTGCAAGTGCAATGTTCAAAAAACTAGATGATATCCAGGATGTATTAAAACCTTAGAAAAACATCCCCATTAAATGCTCCATGAATTATTCAAATAGGCAATATCAAACGCTCACAATGATTACCCTCTTTTTTTGTTAAGTTTATAAGACTAAAACGACTATTCCTAAAACATACATCATGAAAAAGCTGTTTCTCACTCTATTATTTTTTATTGGAACTTTGTATTCCTTCTCGCAAAACATGGATAACAGCTTACTAGGAGAAATTCTAGAAAAAAATGCGGATACTTTGGGTGGTGTAACTGGAAACTGGAAACTTCTGTACAAAGAAATCCCAATGCTTTGCGTAACGGATCAAACCAACAATAGAATGCGCATCATTTCTCCAATAACAGAATCTTCTAATTTGGATAAAGATTTACTTTTGGATTCGATGACCGCCAATTTTCACTCTGCCTTGGATGTAAAGTACGCCATCTCTAATGGAATCCTATGGTCGGTATATATTCATCCCTTAAAAGAACTTACTCCTGAACAGATAGAAAGTGCTATTTCTCAAGTATATTATGCTGCCACTACATTTGGTACTACCTTTACTAGTACCGAATTGATCTTTGGAGGAGGTGCCGCCAAAGAAAAATCTGAACCCAAAATTATCGAAGAAAAAACACGTAAGTTTTAATCTACATTAAAACTATATTTAGCTACTTTCCCTTTTACCCCTCTAAAAAACTGATACATAAATTGAATATCCTTTTCAGTATCATCTGTAGGATAAAAAGGTTCAGAGATCACATTTTGTTTTTTTCCAAAGTCAAAAGTAACCATAAGGATAGGTACTCCTGCGGCTTTTGCAATATGATAAAACCCAGTTTTCCATTCGGTCACTCTTTTTCGAGTTCCTTCTGGAGCTATAGCTATTCGAAGTTCATCTCTTTTTTTAAAAAGCTCAGCTATGGCTTCTACTTTATTTTGACCTGGAGTTCTATCTAAAGGAATACCACCAACTTTTTTCAAATACCATCCTTGCGGCCATCTAAAAAGTTCTTTTTTTCCTAAAAAACTAATTTTGAGATCTACTATTTGTCGTATTAGAAGACCAATATAAAAGTCATGCCAACTTGTATGAGGGACAACAACAACGATACACTTTTTGATCTTATCTCCCTTAAAATCCCCGATCATTTTCCACCCCAGGATTTTATGGTATATAAAAGAAGAAAGCCGTTTCATCTAGAATCATTTAAAAAGACAAAACTACAAAGAACGGTATAGATCCTTCAATTTATCAGCATTTATCTTTGATTTCCAATCTTTTCCTAGTGCATTTTCCCAAAGAGGTTCCAAACTCAAAGCAACAGAAGTCATTGTATTTAGTTGCTCTTCAGTTACATTGGCACAAACACCTTTTGGCAATTCTATATTGTGATAGGCCTTCATTTTCTTGAAAACCGCCACACCTTCTGGGTAGTATTCTTCCAATTTATCAAAAACAATACAATTACCGATACCGTGCTTGGTTCCCAAAACATAAGCCAATCCGTAACTCATCGCGTGCGCTACTCCCACCTGAGAATATGCAATACTCATACCTCCATGCCAAGAAGCCATCATTAATTTGGCATCGGCTTCTGCTTTGTCTAACGAATTTTCTAAAAATATCTCTTTACAAAGATCCAATGCTTTTTCACCATAGCTTTGGCTGAATGCATTGAGATATGTTCCATCCAGAGATTCTATACAGTGGATATAGCAATCCATACCGGTGTAGAACCATTGGTTTTTAGGTACGTCTTTAATTAATTCCGGATCAAGAACCACCTGATCAAAAGGAGTAAAGTCTGAATTGATTCCTAATTTACGCTCTGGCCCAGTCAATACTGTAGTTCTAGACACTTCAGCTCCTGTACCAGAAATTGTAGGTATCCCTACATGAAACACCGCTTTGTTTTTTACCAAATCCCATCCTTGATAATCGGCTGCGCTTCCCGGATTAGTCAACATTATTGCAACGGCTTTAGAAAGATCGAGAATAGATCCTCCTCCGATACCAATAATCCCACTAGGGATGAACTCATAATTATCTTTAATGGTAAATACTATTTGATCTACCTGAGAGGTTTTTGGTTCCTCTTTGGTAGATACATATATAATCTCATCTGTCGAAGAAAGTGGTATTCTATCTTCGATAAAAGAAGTATCGTTCTGAAATACATCATCAATCAAGTAGATAAACGGTGCAATACCTTTTCTTTCATTAGAAATAATATCTCCTAGCTGATTGAATGCCCCTTTTCCGAAAACCACTTTTGGAACCATCGGAAAGTTTTTATGAACCGCATGTTCTTTAGAAGTTGTGACAGTTTTTGTATTCAATGGATTCTGTTTGTTAATTAATTTCTTTGCTCTTTCTAAATCTTCCGGGGTATCAATTTCAACACCTTCGTGTCGTGTTTCGACCATTTTAATATTTTTACCATATTCCAAATATCGGATGCATTCAATTTTCTCTGATGCTTCCAATGCTCTCATTGGCAAATGATAAAAATCTAAAATCGCTTGTTTTCTAAACGCATAAACGCCTTTATGCTTATGGTAAGTGTAGTTTATTTCTTTGTCTCTAGGATACGGAATAGGTGCTCTGGAAAAATATAGCGCATAATTATTTTCATCAACAATTACCTTTACACTATTAGGATTCATAATATCATCCCAATCATCTATAGGAGTCATTAAGCTGGCAAGGTCTATTCGGTCTGAATCTTCTCCATAGAACACGGAAAGTACTTTTTCCAAACTTTCTCGTTCTGTAAAAGGTTCATCTCCTTGCACATTCACCACAATATCCACATCCATTTCCTCTACTGCTTCTGCGATTCGATCACTTCCACAACTGTGCTCCTTCTTACTCATAATAGCTTTCCCGCCATGAGTAGTAATTTCTTGAAAAATAATATCGCTATCTGTTACTACATAAACATCATCAAAAAGACCCGTTTCTATAGTAGCTTCGTAGGTTCGTCTAATCACTGTTTTACCACCAAGATCCTGCATTAGTTTTCCAGGAAAACGCGTAGCAGCGTATCTCGCAGGAATCATTGCGATGGTTTTTAGAGTATTTTTGTTCAAAGTTTTGTTGCTTTTTTGAAATTACAAAAGTAAGTTTTTTTATTAGTATATCTAAAAGTAACGATTTATATTTTTGGTATTAATGTATCACCAACAGGTTTTGTTACCCCTTTGTAAATAACTTTTTGTAAATTTTTCTAAATCCAACAACTAAAAGAATCAATAAAATAATGGCCAAAGGAGCCACAAATATAGAGGCTGTAGACATTACGGCTGCCGTTCCAGTTTCTACTGCTGCCACAGCTGGATTTGCCACTCCTCCCGTTGTTGCTGTAGAAGTCAATCGAGTAGCTCCCATAGTACTTTTAACAGTAGCTGCGGTACCACCGCCTGCTATAATTGCAAGCGCCCAGGTGATTACAGGATTTAAATCCGCTACGGTAGATACCATAACTGCTGTACCTGCTACTGCTGCCAGAGGAATAGCCAAAGTATCCAAAATATTATCAAACCAGGGAATGAAATACCCAAAAATCTCAACCAAAGTTGCTATTACCAATACCCAGATGGAAAGCGTACTCCCTACCCACTCCCAGCTTTCGTTTAGTGGAATAACATTGTAATGGCCTGCCAAACTTAGCACCAACAACGGTAAAAAAACACGAAAACCAACAGCCGCTGCTAACCCTACTCCTAAACAAATGCTCAGTATAATTTCTTGCATATCTCCTTATCTATTATATTCTCTAATTGTACACAAAAGATACTAGTTTTCAATAAAAAAATCATCCTTAAACCCAATCAGATATATTTTTCTCTTGGCTCTGGTAATTGCAGTATATAACCATCGTAAATAATCTTTAGATATCCCGTCGGGTAAGTAAGGCTGTTCTACAAATACAATATCCCATTGTCCCCCTTGAGATTTATGACATGTAATAGCATAAGAGAATTTCACCTGAAGACTGTTGAAAAACTTGTTGTTTTTTACGCCTAAAAACTTCTTATACTTAGATCGTTCCCCCTCGAAATCCTTTAACACCTCCTGATACAATTTGTTTGATTCTTCATAAGATAAAGAAGGTGTCTCGGAAGTCAAAGTATCTAATAATAAAACCGTCTCAAAAGGTTTTTGATTTGGGTAATCAATCATACTAATTTTAACTTCAGCAAATCGAAAACCATATAATTCTTTTATTGCATAAATTTCTAATACTTTAATGATATCACCATTTGCAATAAATCCAGCTTCTGCTTTATTATCCAACCAGAAATAATTGTTTTTTACTACCATCAAATGATCACCAGCTGCCAATTCTTCTTCTTGAAATAGAATTCTTGATCGAATTTGTTGGTTATACAAGTTGGCTCTCTTATTTGATCTCAAAATGATTACAGACTCCTCATGTCCAACATTTGTGTACGCCTCTTGTAGTGCATCCATAATCTCATGTCCATCCTGACATCTTATAATATCAGGATACCCAGAGACATCGAATTGAAAGGAATCATAAAACTCTTCGCGAAGTGTTTCACGCAAAGCAGTAGCATTCATTAAAATACCACTGTCTTCTGCTTGTCGCACTACTTCGTCTAATTCAATTTGTACAACTTCCTTATTAAAACCGATTTCCAAAGTATTGTAATCTAAGGCCGGACTTACTTCTAATTTTACCGGAGGAAGCTGTGCCGTATCCCCGATCAAAAGAACTTTACAATTATGTCCAGAATATACATACATCATCAGATCATCTAACAGTGATCCATTCTCAAATAATTTACTATCACTTGGAGTATCGGGTATCATAGAAGCTTCATCAACGATAAAAATGGTATCCCGATGTTTATTCTGTTTTAACTGAAAAGCAACCCCACCAGCTTTATCTTTTTTAGGATAATAAATGTTCTTATGGATAGTATGCGCTTGTCTTCCAGAGTAATTACTAATTACCTTTGCTGCTCTACCGGTCGGTGCTAGTAGTACAGATTTCAACTTTGCTTTCCATAAATTTTTTACCAGACTCCCAATCAATGTTGTCTTACCTGTACCTGCATATCCTTTTAAAAGAAATAAAGCGTCTTTATTACTTTCCAGAACAAAAAAAGCCAATTTTTGAAGTACAACATCTTGTTTTAAAGTAGGTTCGAAGGGGAAATCCTTCCGTAACAACTCATAAAACTCTTTTTCCCTCATGCGGTAAATTCTCTGTTTTTCCTTATTTTGTTAAGAATCCAAAGATAGGGATGATTTTTTCGCAATAAACTTTTACGATTAAAAAAAAATTGTAGATTTGCGTATACACTAATGTTTAAAGCTAAAATCATAAAATGAAAATTGTCATTCAATTAGTACTGTGGGTAGTTATAGGAGTGTTGGGATACATGGTATTCAACTCTATTAACGGTCCTGTGAAATTCAATAAGGTTAAACAAGCAAGATATGCTAAGGCAGTTGAAAATCTAAGGGATATACGTACAGCACAGTTAGCACATAGAACCATCACTGGAAGATTCGAAAAAAATCCTGAAAAACTAATCGCTTTTATTGATACTGCGAAATTTACGCTTACGCAAAGAAGAGATTCTAGTTTTATTCGTTTCAACAAAGTGCTTAAAATCGATGAACCAAGAGATACTGTTGTGATCGACACACTTGGATATGCTTCTGTAAAGGATTCTCTATTTAAGACGGGAAGTCACAAAAATATGATGAAAGTACCTATTGAAGGTGTAGATTCTAAATTTGAATTGGATGCTGGATATATCAACAAAAACGATCTTAGAATCCCTGTATTTGAAGCTAAGGTTTCTAAAGAAGTGTTGTTACACGATCAAGATAAAGATCTTTTAGCTCAGGAAAAAGAAGTAGTTTCTGTGGATGGAGTTGATGGTCCATATTTATTAGTAGGATCAATGACAGATGTGAAAACTTCTGGTAACTGGCCTAGAACTTATGGTGCAAACGACCAATAACATAGAAGACAATACATTACATACATTGTCCATTCAAGTAAGCTTGAATGGACTTTCTTTTTGTACACGGGATCAAGAAGATCATATCACTGCATTAGCTTGTGATCACTTTGGTATTCAATTAACTCCAGAACAGGTATTAGACAAGATCAAATATACATTTGATCATCACCAAGCGTTAAAAAAGAATTTTCACAACATCGAAGTCATTTACCAAAATGACTTATACTCTACCGTTCCAAAAGCATTATTTGAAGAAGATGCTTTAAAAGACTATCTCAAATACAATATAAAGGTATTAGATAATGATTTTATTGCTTACGACGAATTAGAACAGCATGACATGGTTGTGGTCTATATCCCTTATGCAAATATCAATAACTTCTTTTTTGAAACCTTTGGTTCTTTTACGTATAAACACGCTAGTACAATCTTAATTTCTTCATTATTAGCTCAAGAAAAGAATAATGAGGATTTGAGGGTATATGCAAATATGCAAGACAAATTTTTTGATCTGGTGGTTATCCACAAAGGGAGATTACTGCTTTCTAACACCTATGTACACACTTCAAAAGAAGACTTTTTATATTATTTACTGTTTGTTGCAGAGCAGCTAAAGCTTAATCCAGAAGAATTCAAACTTGTTTTCTTAGGGAAAATAGAACAAAACAGCCCTTATTTTGATATAGCGCATAATTACGTTCGGAATATTTCCTTCGGAAAACATCAAAGAGCACCAAAACTATCCAGTGAAATCAACCCCGTCCCTGCCCATCAGCATTTCGTTTTATTAAGCCATTTCTAAATGAGAATTATTTCAGGAAAATATAAAGGAAAAAGACTGGTAGCTCCCAAAAAGTTACCTGTACGACCAACTACCGATATGGCCAAAGAGGGCTTATTTAATATATTAAATAACATCTATCATTTTACAGACCTTTCGGTCATAGATCTTTTTGCTGGTACTGGGAATATCAGTTATGAATTTGCATCGAGAGGAGCACAAGAGATTACAGCGGTTGATGCACATTATGCCTGTATGGGATATATTAAAAGTATTGCCGAAGAACTGGACTTCCCCATAGAAACGATCAAAAGTGATGTCTATAGCTACCTGGAAAAAACCTCCAGAAAAGCAGATATCATATTTGCTGACCCTCCTTATGATTTTGAACAAGAACAATTTTTAAAAATCGTTGAACTTGTATTTGAACGCCAACTCCTTGAAGAAGATGGTGTTTTGATTATCGAGCATTCAAAGCACACCACATTAGAGAGTTCATCTTTTTTTGATAACTCTAGAAGGTACGGAGGCTCGGTTTTTAGCTTATTTAAAAGCCACTAACCCATTAACTTCTCATTACAGAAGAACGTATCGAAAATTCATCAATACTGGTAAGATTACTCAAGGAATCTATTTGATCCGAGGCATCACTTATGATATCTTCATAAAAAGCCAATACTTTGCTATCAAAGCCAGGGGTATCCTCTGCGGTGATCTTAAAAAGATCCATTTGATAAATAAAGTTATTGAGAATATGATGACTGGAAGAAAGCATTGCTTTATAAATGTTTTGCTTTGCATTCTCCATTTTTACCTTTTTAACGCGTTGCCTGATATCATAAATAACAAAAATAGAGAAGATAATAAAAGGAATTACAATTCCTTCCAGTTTAAGCTCCTGTATGCTATTTAAAAGAGATACGACTTGTTGAAAAAGGTTGAGTTCTAAAAATGTGGAGGTGAAATAAATAAAAATAGACAATACCAATCCGATTAGTGTTAATCTATACTTGTTCATTAGTGTTAGGGTTAAAGTTAGGGGGAATGACTTGTGTGGATCTAAGCTTTTTTACGGTTCGACAATGATTATTATTGTGTATTCGTTAAGAGTCTGACAGCTTAAATATAAGTAAAAAACCAATGAACACTACAATTTACAAGTATTTTAACATTAACAAAATCCAGAAAACCCATACTAAAACGAGGTTATTCACTCTTAATCAAGCAACTTCCTCTCCGTTTGAAGCTTCCCAAATCATGAACCATTCTTCATCCGTGATTTCTATCTGAAGTGCTTTTACAGCAGATGCAATCCTGTTTATTTTGGTCGACCCGATAATAGGTAATATGCCCGAAGGATGTTTAAGTATCCAAGCCGTAAGGATTTGATCCAGGGTAGCTTCATATTTTGCAGCCAACTGCTCCGCAACTTTGTTAATTCGAACTACCTGTTCCATTGGATTCTTAGCAAAAAAACTACCTCCCGCTAAAGTAGAATACCCCATTGGCTTTATTTGGTGCGATAAACACTGATCTAAAGTACCATTCACAAATGGTTCGAGATGTAATGGCGAAATTTCAATTTGATTGGTCACCAAGGGAAAAAAAGTATTCAGCATCTCAAATTGAGTATTGGTAAAATTAGAAACTCCAAAATGTTGCACTTTACCTTCTTCTCTTAATTTTGTAAATGCCCTTGCTATTTCTTCGGGATGCATCAAAGGGCTTGGTCGATGAATTAACAATAAGTCTATATAGTCTGTAGACAAATTAACCAATGAATTTTCTACAGACTGCTTGATATAATCAGCTGTGGTATTATAGGACTTGATTTGATAATCTGGTCTGTTTGGTGTTACCAGTTTGATCCCGCATTTTGTAATCAATTGTACCTTATCCCGCAAGGAAGAATTATTCTTGATAGCACTCCCAAACAAAGCTTCTGTTGTATAATGACCATAAATATCGGCATGATCAAAAGTAGTTACGCCAATTTCCAAACAATCTTCAACCAATTGTTGTGCTTGGTTAACAGATAGTTTTGCTCCCCATTCTCCCCAATTCATACATCCTGCTACAATTCTTGAAAAAGAAAGCTCATTTTCAAGCAAATCAATTCTAGTATTCATAATTGCGATTCTTAAAACGAAATAAATAGTTGATGATAAGACTAATAATCAATAGCCTCATAAATAAGTCTTTGTATTTCCGAACGGATATCGTTTGAAATCAATTTTCTATTGGCAGAGTCCGGATAAGTCCTATTACTCAAAAACACATAGACAATTTCTTCTTCGGGGTCTGCCCAGGTAAACGTCCCTGTAAACCCACTATGTCCAAAACTAGTTTTTGATATGCAACCACAGGTAGGTCCCACTTCTCCCAATTGAGGCTTATCAAATCCTACTCCCCTGCGCACATCCCTAGCACAATAGTAACAGGTATTGAATTCTTCAAAGGTTTGTTGTTTAAAATACTGTTTACCTCCATAATACCCTCCATTGAGGTACATCTGCATAATCTTAGCTACATCGTTGGCATTTGCAAATAAACCAGCATGACCGCCAATTCCTCCAAACATCGCCGCACCTTGATCATGAACGTAACCATGAACAACTTCCTTTCGGAAGGCCTGATCATTTTCGGTAGGAACAATCCTCTTTTTCTTGAATCTTGTCAAAGGCAAATATGAAGTATTATTAGCTCCCAAAGGTTTGTAAAAATGCTGTTGTGTAAGAGCATTCAAAGAATTGCCATAATGCTTCTCAATATAGGATTTAAGTAGGTAATAAGGAAGATCACTATACTTATAACTTAATCTTGTTCGTAACTCGCTATCCTTTATGCGTAGCATGAGCGAATCTTTCATATCACTTCGCAGATATAAGTTATTCGTCACTTTAATTTTAAATTCATCTGAAGACGTAGTTCTGTAGTACTTTTTATCCGGACGACCAGTCACACTATCCATAGTCTTCAAGTAGAAAGGAATCCAAGCCTTCAATTTTGCATAATGAGAAAGCATCGATCGCACAGTGATGTCTTTTTTGTTTGACTCCTTAAACGATGGCAGCAAATCTCCAACTTTAGAATCCAACGAAATAATCCCTTTATCCTTCAATTCAATCATTAATGGAAGTGTAGCCAATATTTTGGTTAACGAGGCTAAATCATAAATATCTGAACCCTTTACTTTTCTGGTTTTACTATACGTATGATACCCATAATTTTTATCAAAAATCACCTTTCCTTTTCTGGCTACTATTAATTGTAATCCAGGAGCCATATTTTCATTCAGTGCGATGTTTACAATAGAATCTATTCGGTTAAGACGATACGAATTCATCCCTACACTTTCAGGAAGACCATATTGTAATCTTTTTAGGGAACGGGTTTCCAGGCCTGTTCCTTCTGGATACTCTTCTCCCAGGCTTACCGGAAGTTTTCCTTTGGCTTCAAAAGCACCAAAAAGCAGTTGAGCAGCCTTTTGCTGAGCCACAGTACTATTCTGATATGCCATCAATATACCTTCTAAGTTGGTAGTAGTCATCATATCCAACATGGCATATGGTCTGGCAAAAACAGAAAGAATCGTAGTATTTAACCTAGCGATTTCATACAACCAGACCAATTCTTTATCCTTAAACTTATACCCTTTCCAGGGATTGGCATTGGATTTATGAAAGCCTACAATAACATAGTTATATTGTTTAAGCTTCTCAATCATTTCACCCAATTGCGCAGCTTTCACCCAGTCTACCTGGGTGTATTTATTTAGTTGCTCATAAAAGGCATCACCAGAATCATCTCCTAGAGATACGTAGGCTATTTTCTTTAGGTCCAGGTTTTTTACGGGTAGCGTTGCCCTCTTATTCTTGATGAGTGTCAAGGAATTTTCCACCAGTTTATGATGCAAAACTTCATTGCTCACACTATTCAACTCTTCATTCAAAAACAAAAAGTCTACAGGCTTGTATTTATGAAGGCCAACTTTATATTTGGCCATGAGTATTTTTCGTACGGAATGTGCCAGGCGCTCTTCGGTAATCAACCCTGAATAATAAGCCGAAACAATCTTTTGGGTAGCTAAGGGAACATCTTCTGAAATCAGCAATACATCATTACCTGCCAGCAAGGCTGCAAGATCAATTTCTCCAGGGCTTTTAAAATCAGAAGCTCCTTTCATATTCAAAGCATCTGTAAAAATCAGTCCGTTGAACCCTAGTTTTTCTTTAAGTAAACCGGTTACTACATTCTTTGAAATTGAAGAAGGATAATTTGATCTAGACTCTAAGCTAGGGATATTAAGATGCGCTACCATTACACTAGAGAGTCCATCATTAATCAACTTGCGATAGGGATATAATTCTATACTATCGATACGTTCTGCTTCAAAATTAATGGTAGGCAGGGTTTTATGAGAGTCACTATCCGTATCTCCGTGTCCTGGAAAATGCTTTGCACTAGCTAGTATGCCTTCTTTCTGCATCCCTTTCATAAAAGCTAAGGCTTTTTGGGTAACATCATCTCTATTTTCCCCAAAAGAACGATTCCCAATAATTGGATTTTTGGGATTGGTATTGATATCTACTACTGGTGCAAAATTGATATGTACTCCTAGTCGCTTACAATGCCTTGCTATTTGCCTTCCGGTTTCTTCAATGAGTTGATTATCCTTTATAGCGCCCAGCGTCATATTCCAAGGAAAAGCTTTGGTAGAATCCAAACGCATGGCTAGCCCCCATTCTGCATCCATTCCTATCATTAATGGGATTTTGGAAAGCTCTTGGAACTCATTATTTATTTTAGCTTGTCTGTTGGGACCTCCTTTAGAAAAAATAATACCACCAATATGATATTCTTTGATAAGTTCTTTTACCTGATCTACATCTTTTTTGGGGTGAGAAGAAAAAACGTCCACCATAAATAGCTGCCCGATTTTTTCCTTCAAGGTCATTGTATTGTACACGCTATCCACCCATCGTTGCTGGGCTTCAATATCCTCAACAATCAAGGGGTTATAAGGTTCTGCCACTTGCACAGTACTAGAATCATTTTGCGTTTCACTTTCCACAATCTCAGATTCTAATTCTTGCGCACCAGCACCAAAACTCAATAAAAGAATAATTAATAAAAAAGAATGCTTATTAATTTTATGCCACACGTATATTTTAATTTAAAAAACGGTTATGCCAACTATCTTTTGCCGGCACTTCCCAATTGGTACGATACTCCGCGATGTTGGTCACCAGGTTATTGAAAACGATAGTATTTGGGGATACTGATCTATTTTTCGCCATTTTTTTGAAATCTGTCAGCGGTTTATACGCAACAAATTCGCCCTGTTTGAAAGAAACATTCATTTTATCCATCAGATCCACGCTGTACGCCTGCTCTAGTTCCTGAATAAAATGAACGGATGCATCAATAGAACAACCTGAAGCAGCATTGAGCCCCTGATCCAATCCAATGGTTATAAATCTCTTATATTTAATTTCATAGCCCGCTCTTAGGTTAGCACCATGTGCTGTCCACTGCGCTAAGAAACCATCTAATTTTTCCTTTATTTCCTCTAACTCTTCTTGAGTAAATGACCTATTTGCCTGATAAATCCACACTCGAGATGTCTCCGGAAGGTCCTTAAAATCTACCAACATCAGCTATTTTTTACTAAAATACTAAAAACTATTACTTTTTCCTGTTATAAAAAAGAGTTAATATGAACAAACATATTAACTCTATTAAAATTGTGTATAATTTCAAAAAAAATTACAAATCTTGCGCATTTGCTATTAATTCTGCAACATCTAGTACCTCGATACTATCTTCTTTCTCTTTGTTTTTCACTCCATCAGTCATCATGGTATTACAAAATGGACATCCTGCAGCGATGATATCGGGTTTTGTTTCCAGAGCGTCTTCAGTTCTTTCAATATTTACATCTTTATTTCCTGGTTCTGGCTCCTTAAACATTTGCGCTCCTCCTGCACCACAACATAATCCATTACGCTTACAGCGTTTCATTTCGATTAGCTCTACTTCTAGTTTCTTCAATAAATCTCTAGGCGCTTCGTAAACACTATTTGCTCTACCCAGGTAGCAAGGATCATGAAATGTTATTCTTTTCCCTTTAAACTTACCACCTTCTACAGTTAACCTTCCTTCATCCAACAAGGACTTCAAGAATTGGGTATGGTGCATTACTTCATAATTACCCCCCAAAGAAGGATATTCGTTCTTTATGGTATTGAAACAATGCGGACAAGCGGTCACTACCTTCTTTATTTCATACGCATTCATCACCTCAATATTCGTCACGGCTTGCATTTGAAACAAAAATTCGTTCCCTGCTCTTTTTGCAGGATCTCCGGTACAACTTTCTTCGGTCCCTAATACAGCAAAGTCCACCTTGGCATTATGCAATAATTTTACAAAAGCCTTAGTTATCTTCTTGGCTCTATCATCAAAACTACCTGCACAGCCTACCCAAAACAAAACTTCTGGTTGTTTTCCTTCAGCCATATATTCTGCCATTGTTGGCACCTTTACTGTTTCACTCATATACTACTTCTTAAAATTCTTTACTTTACAATTCTTTTGTTACGTCTAGTCGTGTTTTCCGTCATCAAACACTTCAATAGTAACCACTCTTTCTACCAATTCGGTAAACTTTCCGGTATACCGGGTCGCTTTTACCAGGTGATTATCAATCCAATGATAGTTACCTCCTCTTGGTTTACCCATTAACAGGCTGTGATATTTAAAACCATGTTTTTTCAACCATGTTTCTGTAACTTCTCTATGATCCTCGGTACGAGAGGTAAAAAAACAAATCATATGACCGTCGTCATACCATTTGTTCAACGTATCAAGTGCATCTGGAAATGGTTCACAAGTAACCATTCTTTCCGGTTCTTCATTAGGAACATCTTCAGTAATGGTTCCATCAATGTCGATAAGATAGTTTTTAATCCCTTCTGGTAATACAGGACTTACATGTTCTCCTTCTTCAATCTTATCATGCAATAACTTTTCTACTTCTTCCTTCTTCATAACTTCTTTTTTCTCTTAAATTAAAGGTTAATTGGTTAATTTTTATGGTTATTTTATTCGTTGCTCCAATTCAAACGGTCCATTTGGTTGAATGGCCATGGAGCTCCATTATTTTCTATATTAGACATCATATTATTTAAATCTGAAGGAGCGGCACTTTGCTCCATTACCAGATATCTACGCATATCGATAATAATCGATAACGGGCTAATTCCTACCGGACAAGCTTCTACACAAGCATTACAACTTGTACAAGCCCATAATTCTTCTGGAGTGATGTAATCGTTTAATAATTGCTTACCATCATCCTGGAAACTTCCATTCTTATCGATATTAGCTCCTACCTCCTGTAAACGGTCTCTGGTGTCCATCATGATCTTACGTGGAGATAATTTCTTTCCTGTTTGGTTAGCAGGACATTCACTGGTACAACGACCGCACTCTGTACAGGTATATGCATTAAGTAGTTGTGCCCAGTTTAAATCGGTAACATCAGAAGCACCAAACTTTGCAGGTTCTGCCTCTTCCTCGCCTTCGGCAGGTGCTGCAAAAGGATCTGCACTAGGGTCCATCATCAACATCACCTCATTGGTAACAGCTTCTAAGTTGTCTAACTCCCCTTTTGGGTTTAGATCTGCATAATACGTATTGGGGAACGCCAGCATAATATGTAAATGCTTAGAGAAGTATAGGTAATTCAAGAATACCAATATTCCTAAAATATGTAACCACCATGCTCCTCTTTCCAAAAAGATCAATGTCCCCTCAGAAAGCCCATTAAACAATGGAGCAATATATTGACTAACCGGATACGCTCCTGCTTTGATATAATGATCAGCGCCTAATGCTTGTAACTGTAGGTCTGCTGCATTCATGGTCAAAAATAAAGTCATTAGCACCACCTCAAAATACAGAATGATATTCCCGTCATTTTTTGGCCATCCTTTCAAGGTTTTAAACCTTCTTATATTACTTATATTTCGTCTTACCCAAAATATAACTACACTCACTAATACCAGGAATGCTAAAAATTCAAAGGAACCAATCAAGAAATCATAAAATCCACCTAGAAAAGCAAATATTCTGTGCGTACCAAAGATCCCATCTATTATGATCTCCAGTACTTCTATGTTGATAATAATAAATCCTAAGTAAACGATAATGTGTAGAATCCCAGCTATTGGTCTTCTCACCATTTTTGATTGTCCTATGGCTACCATTGCCATATTCTTAAAACGTTGTCCCTTATTATCTGATCGGTCAACATCTTTACCTAAACGAATATTTCGGATTACTTTGCGAATATTTTTGGTAAAATATCCAATTCCTGCTACCAGGGCAATGATAAATAAGATGTTAGGTATGTATTGCATGCTTGTATTAATTTACTGAGTCTGTTGGTTTTTTATAAGGCTTGTTCTTTTTTCCAAAGACAGATACATTGATATATCTGGTTGGATTTAACCTTAAATCTTGTAATAAAAGTTCTAATTCTTTACTGGTACGCTCCAGGTTGGTATACAACTTATCATCTTTAAGCAATTTACCTGCTGAACCTTTGCCAGCATTCAAATCGTTTGAGATCTTTTTAAAGTTTGCAAGTACCGATTCCAGTTCTGTTCCGATTTTCTTTACATTGATCTGTGCTAAAGAATCCGAAACTTTATTCAACTTTGTAGAAATCTGATCTGCATTTGTAAAAGCAGAGTTTAGTTTTTCTTCGTTTTGTGCAAGAAGATTATTCAATCGAATTGACGTTCCTTTAAATTGCTTAACGCTTATGCTCAAGTCCTTGAATATAGAATTTAAATTGTTTTGATTATCAACATTCAAAATACCATTTACCGAGGTCAATAGTGTATCTGCATCGGTTATCGCTGATTCTAATTTTTCCTGTAATGGTGTTAATCGGTCATTTACCAATTCTAACAGACCAGCTTCGATTCTACCTGGAAGTGTATCACCGTCTTTTGCCTCTAATCCTTGTTCATATTTGGGTATAATAGCGAGAGATTTCCCTCCTATCAATCCTCCACCATACACTTTGGCTTCACTATTCTTTGAGAATGAAAAGTCACTATCTACGATAAACTCGACTAAAAGATTCCCTTTGGTGTCTACAAAATCGATAGAAACCACTTGTCCTACCACTAATCCATTTATAGTAACGGGAGAAGAAGGTATAAGGCCTTCTACATTCTTATAAACCGCGTAAAAAGTTCTGTCGTTTTCGAGCAGATTCTGCCCCTTCAAAAAACTATATCCGAAAATCAGAAGTGCAATTGCACAAATTGCAAGTATTCCAGTCTTGACTTCTCTTGTAAATTTCAAAATAGATCAAATTTAGGACACAAATTTAGAATAAAAATACTTTTCTGTAGCTTATTTTTTGATGAATTATCAGTATTTATTAAGATTAGTTAGAAGAAGTGTTAGGTTTTAGCGCATCCGTTAAAGAAATCCGTTCATTATTACGAAAAGCAACTACAAAACTTGAATCAAATCCTTTGCCCAAAGCGATCTCTTTTAACTGCTGAATAAGAGTATAGTTAGAAGTACTTCCATAGAAATATTTGTACAAATCTCCATCTTTACTTTTGGTCAATTGGTCCAATCCATTAAAATTAAACGATTCTAATTCTATATCGGTAGACCCTGCCGCAATTTGCACCTTAAAAGTGATTCCTTCGTAAATTTTATCATCTTCACTGGCTATTGGAGTGCTATCTACTTCGGGAGTAACCACCGGATCCGGTACGTAATAAATCGCGTCCAAACTTTCTTTATAATCAATAATAGAAGTAGATATCGATTTTGCCATATCGTCTTGTCCTTTGGCAGAGTTTAAGTACTTCCCTTCTTTAGTATTGGTTAAAAACCCAAGTTCTATCAATACGCTAGGCATATACGTTTGATGCAAGACCACAAAACCTGCTTGTTTTACTCCTCTGCTTTTTCTATCCAATGATTTTTTAAAACGATTTTGCACAAAACTTGCCAGAGTAAGACTTTGATCCAAATATTCTTCTTGCATTAAGGTAAGTCCAATAATCGATTCTGGAGAATTAGGGTCAAATCCATCATAATTAGCTTCGTAATTATCCTCTAAAAGAATTACCGAGTTCTCATTTTTGGCTACATTAAAATTTTCATTATTGGCATGTAATCCAAGTACAAAAGTTTCTGTCCCATAAGCTTGAGAACGATGAGAATTACAATGTATAGACACGAATAAATCGGCGTTGGCCTTGTTAGCGATCTTACCTCTTTCATGCAATTCTATAAATTCATCCGTTTTTCTGGTATATACCACCTTATAACGATTGTCTTTTTCAAGAATTTTACCTACAGCAAGAACTACTTTTAATGCAATCTCTTTTTCCTTATATCCATTACCTCTATTTCCGGGGTCATGTCCTCCATGCCCGGCATCCAAAACCACAACAAACTGATCTTTCTCTTGCGCTAAAGCTTCAAAGTTAGTAACTGATACACCTCCCATCAATCCGCACAGCAAAATAATATGTACAATTCTTTTTTTCATCAATTTTGATAATTTGTCAATCTATATTGAAACATTCCCTTTATGTTCCCGTATTTAATGTATATCGCAAAAAGATAAAGATTATGATTTATAAAAATAATTCCATATCCCTTTCGTTTAAATGGCTTTAGGAATGTACTTACAACATAATTTTTTATTTTTTTATCATTTACAAACGAGGCATAAAAAATATATGTAATTTTGGCACTTCAAAAACTAAGCCATAGTTTTACAAAAATAGGATTTAAACCATTGCAAACAACGGTACGACACATACTTTATTCACTGAGTTTTTCACTGTTTTGTATTTTTCAAATAGCTGCACAGGAGACAAACAAGACTACAGAGGTACCAATCCCGGCAGAGAGAGATTCTATTTCTGCCAGAGACACAATTACCAATAAAAAAGAAAAAATTAAAGTAGATTCAGAACTCTTACTCAATGAAAGAGAGCAGGATACTACAGATCAGGATTCTATTGTTCCTGAACCGCAACTACTTACAGACAAGGTAGATTATAAGGCTACAGACTATATGCGGCTAAGTCGAAGAGAAAACAAAATGTATCTCTACAACGAGGCTGAGATTATCTATGGAGATATGCAAATCAATTCTGGATTGATTATCGTGGATAACGAAAAGAATGAGGTTTATGCTTATGGAATTAAGGATTCTTTGGGAGAGTATACTCAGACTCCTATATTTAAACAAGCTCAAAATGTTGTAGAACCAGATTCTATACGTTTTAATTTTGATACCGAAAAAGCACTGATTTACAATTCGAGAACGGAACAAAACGGATTTAAAATCAAAAATGAAGTATCCAAACGGGAAAACGACTCTGTCATCTATATGCGCAATGTAAAGTTTACCACTGCAGAGGATATCGAGAATCCAGAGTATTATTTCTATGCACGTAGGATCAAATTTGTACCTAAAAAGAAAATCGTTACCGGGCTGGTCAATATGTTTATTGCAGATGTACCTACTCCATTAGGATTGCCTTTTGGATATTTCCCGTTAACCGAAGATAGAACTTCAGGATTTATTATTCCTAATCCCGGAGAAGAGAACAGACGTGGTTATTTTCTACAAAATGGTGGGTATTATTTTGCCATTAGTGATTACGTAGATTTAACCCTGTTGGGTGATTATTATACTAATGGTAGTTATACCTTTGCCGTAGAATCCGCTTATGCTAAACGGTACCGTTTTAGAGGAAACTTACGTTTTAGGTTTGAGAACAACTTACAAAGTGAACGTGGATTTCCGGATTTTTCTCGTACTACAACCTATAATATTCAGTGGACACATAGCCAGGATGCCAAAGCAAATCCAAACTCTCGCTTTTCGGCTTCGGTGAACTTTGGAAGTAGTGATTTCTTCCAACAGTCTACCAACCAGTTGAATACCGGAAACTTTCTGAATAACCAGATCAGTTCGAACATCTCGTATTCCAAAACTTTTCCTGGAGATCCACAAGTGAACATAAACGTAGCAGCTACCCACAACTCGAATACCAATACAGGTATTGTAAATATGTCTTTGCCAAATGTAAATGCCAGTGTGTCCAGGGTATTCCCTTTTGCACCAAAGGTGGGAGTTAAGAAGGGAATTATTCAAAACATCAATACACAATATAACTTTATAGGAGAAAATCGAATTGTTACTAATGATGATGATTTATTCTCTGCCCGTATGTTTGAAAATGCGAGTACTGGAATGCGTCATTCGATCCCGCTGACTACTAACTTTAAAATTTTCAAATATTTAAGCGCCACAGCAGGTACTAATTACCAGGAAAGCTGGGTTTTTGAAACTATTGAGCAGCGTTTTGATGAAGATACACGTGAGGTAGTAGAAGATACCATATCAGGTTTTGATGCCTTTAGAACTTATAACTTTTCTGCAAGTTTAGGAACTACTATCTATGGTACATTTAATTTTAAAGAAGGTAAGAAGATACAAGCGATTCGCCATACCATGCGTCCATCGGTAAGTTATAGCATCAACCCTGCTTTTGATCAATTCTATGATGAATTTACGATCACTGATGACCCTACAACTCCCGAAGACGAAACGGAAATTGTAGAATACTCCAGATTTGAAGGTGGTTTCTTTGGAGCTCCAAGTAATGTATTCTCGAGTAGTATCGGGTTTTCATTAAGCAATAATGTAGAGATGAAAGTCCGGAGTAAAGACACTACCTCAACCGAACCCAGAAAAATAACTTTGTTGAACAACCTCAATTTCAGCACAGCATATAATATTGCGGGAGATTCTTTAAAAATTAGTCCGTTATCGATCACCGGTAATATTCCTATTATTCAGAACAAATTGGATATCAACTTCAGTGCCGCTCTGGATCCATATGCCCTGGATAACAACAACCGAAAGATCGATGTCTTTAATATTGAAAACGGAGGAAGTTTATTCCGATTAACACGTGCAAGTGCCAATTTTGGATATTCGTTCTCTAGCCAGGATTTTGAAAAAGGTAAGGTCAATGAAGACCCGCTCGAGAATCAAAATTTCAGAAATGAAGGACGACCGGATAACCTTTTTGGTGGAGTGACTGATTTTGGAGAAGATCGCTCCTTTGTTGAGGACAAAGACAAGAAAACAAATACGGATCAAAAGGATTACCACTATAAGATCCCCTGGAATCTCCGAGTCTCCTATAATGTAAATTACAACAACAGTGCCCGGCAAAATGAGATTTCCTCGCATTCGATCATGTTTTCTGGAGATGTAGAATTGGCTCCTCGATGGTCTGTAGGGGTCTCATCTGGTTATGATTTACGAAATCCCGGATTTACTTTTACCAATCTCAGATTTCAGAGAGATCTGGAAAGTTGGCGTATGAGTTTTAACTGGATTCCATTTAGTGAACGTACGTCATGGAATTTCTTTATCGGTATCAAATCTTCTGTACTTAGCGATATTAAATGGGATAAACGAAGAGAGCCAGATCGCCAGTTATAAGAGGAAAAAGAATAGCTTTACATCAAATAAAACAACTTATAACACTTCACATCATGAAAAAAATTGTTACTACTTCAAAAGCTCCAGCTCCAATAGGACCTTATAACCAGGCTATTTTAAACGGAAACACCCTCTATACTTCTGGACAAATTGCTATCAATCCAGAAACTGGAGAGTTAGTACTAGATGATATTAAAACCGAAGCAGAAATGGTAATGCAAAATCTAAAAGCTATTCTTGATGAAGTAGGTATGACTTTCGAAAATGTGATTAAGACAACCATTTTTCTAAATGACATGAACAATTTTGCACAAGTGAATGAAGTATACGGAAGCTATTTTAACGAAGATACTGCTCCAGCGCGAGAAACCGTTGCCGTTGCTACTCTACCAAAATTTGTAAATGTAGAAATTTCGGTAATCGCTGTTAAATAATATTTCTTTGCTATATACAAAGAGACTGTCTAAAAAGTACTAAAAACTTGTATTTGTCATTCTCAGCCTGTCAAAGACAAATCGAAAATCAGTGGGTTTAAAACTTCGACAAGCTCAGTTTGACAATCATATATCACTTTTTAGACGGCCTCATTTTGTTTTATTGGTTAGGTTGGGTACTACTTTATAATGATTTTTCTAGTGGCTTTGGTTGCGCCGGACTCGATCATTACAATGTAGTTTCCTTCTCTGATTTGGTTAGGATCGAAGGATAAATTATAGATTCCTTTTTCTACATTTTGATTCTGAAGTTCTGTGATCAGTTTTCCGTTCATATCGAACAATGAAACTTTGATTGTAGCATTTTTGTTTGCTACATAATGAATATTCCCTTCATCTTGCATCGGGTTAGGATACACTCCGATCACTACAAAATCTTCATTCGTATCTTTTACGGTTGGTTGTTTGGTGAATACATCTTCTTGTGCATTACTTCTAGCTGAAGCTCGAGCCGGACTTGATGTTTCTCTTAAACGACAATCATTGGCATTTACATACCATCCTCTAGAACGTTTTTCTCCAACTCTTGGTCGAGTAAGATCTTCGATATCGTACCAATCGGCCTGTGCTCTGTTTTCATTTACATCCAGCACAAAGTACCCATGATTATCCAAATCCACATCTTTGATATGTCGATTTAACAAGCGGATGTAAAACTGGCCTATTCCTGAAGCAACTCCCCCAACAAGGTCCAAATTTTGAGAAGTAACACTAGGTACGACAAATTCACACATTTCACAATTTCTTCTATACCGTACTTCTCCGGCAAACGTACTATGGATATCTCCGGTAAGTACCACTACATTGTTGATATCATTATCTCTTACGTATTGCAAAAGTCGATCTCTTTCTTCGCTATACCCATCCCACGCGTCATTAGAAGGGACTCCGTTCCAGGGCATCATCATGACCTGATTACCAATAACTCTCCATTTTGCAGTAGAAGCTGATAATTGATCGGTTAGCCAATCAAACTGCTCTGCTCCCAAAATTGAAGTATAAGTTGCTTTGTTATCTTTTGCATTGTTTGCTTCAGAATATACAGCCCCTTTTTTTAATAAGGTTTCCAACTCTTCTACAGATCCGTTTTTTGCATCCACTCTTTTGTTCTGCACAACGGCTTCTGCAAAGAGATCTACTGCTCTTTCAAATTCAGTTGTAGACAGCCCTTTTCCATTAGGTATTTTGGTATCTTCTATCTGAAGAACCATAGGTAATACCGTAGTCAAAATCTCTTTTACATCATTTACATTATTCAAGTCCTTTTTGGCAATGACCTCCTGTACATATTGCTTAAACTCTTTATTTGTTGCAGCAGCGCTTATTAGGTTTTTTGAAGTAGACACTTGCGTATCTCTTCCTTCAATTCTTGTATCCAGCATGATCAAATCCAGTAACTTTCCATAGGAAATCTTGCGATACAAACGATATTGCTCGATGGAATTGGCACGAACTGGCATCCACTCAAAATAAGCTTTGTGTGCATTGCTTTTCCTAGTTTCCCAATTTCCTTCTGTAGATGGCGTATGATTTTCTGCACCAAACTTATTAGCATCATTGGCAAATTCGTGATCATCCCAGATATGAATAAAAGGGTGTTGTTGGTGCACATTGCGAAGCATAGCATCTAATCGATAATACGAATAGCGCACCCGGTAATCATCTAGAGTAATGATCTCATTTTCTGGTAAATGCCCTCTTCCTATCTCATTGCTGTAACCATACCCTCCTGATTCGTATTCATAGATATAATCCCCTAGATGAATCACAGCATCGATATCATTGCGATTAGCGATTTGGTTATACGCATTAAAATATCCATTTTGATAGTTGGAGCAAGATACTACAGCAAATCTTAGGTTATCCACCAAATCGTCTTGTGCAGGAGCAGTTCTCGTTTTACCTACGATCGACTGTTTTCCTAAAGCTTCGAACTGATAGTAATAATTGGTAAATGGATCCAGGCCGGTAACATCAATTTTTACTGTGTAATCTTTACTTTGATTGGTAATAAGTTCTCCTTCTCGTACCACTTGAGTCATTTGTGGATTAGTAGCCACTTTCCAGGATACAGAAACTGAAGTGTCATTGGTAGTTACACGGGTCCAGATGATTACGGCATCTTCCAAAGGGTCTCCAGAAGCTACTCCGTGATAAAAAGGTGCTAAACCTGGATCAAAATAGGTGTCGATTGATTTGTTGTTGGTTGCTCTTTCAATCCTGGTGAGCTGTCCTTTTTGCTGGGCATAAAAAAGTTGAGACACTAATAGCAGCCCAAAAACAAAAGATAATTGTGTTTTCATGTTAGATTCAATTTTTGTGTTAGCGTTGTTAATTTTTCCGCGAAAATATGTGAACCTCTCTACAAAAAACATCAGATGAATTGCATTTAATCAAAGCTTAAAATAGCTAACCATTTTTTCTGAAATCACACCTATGAAATAATCTGTAGTTTATCCATTTTTCGAAATGAATTAGTATCTTAAAGCAGTTACTTACAATATTAGAATTGTTCTTACAACATGAAGAATTACCCACTACTGGCAGAAGATGCACTTACTCAACTCATTCTATCCAAAGGAATCAAAAATTGGTCTACCCTGCTCGAATACGTTCGCCATATCCCCTATGGCCGTAATGCGAATCGCACGGATGTCTCTTTAGTCATAAAAGAACATCAAGGTACTTGTAGTTCTAAACATGCCTTATTAAAAACGGTGGCTGATCTTAATTCGATCCCAGTAACCTTGATTATGGGGATATATAAAATGAATATGAACAATACTCCAAAAATTGGAAATGTTCTTGAAGAACATGATTTAGAATATATTCCTGAGGCCCATTGTTATTTAAGAATAGGAGATCAAACTATAGATGTAACCTCAGCAAGTTCGAGTTTTGATCGTATCCAAGATGCTATGTTAGAAGAACAAGCAATTATCCCAGAGCAAGTGGGCGCTTATAAAGTTGATGTTCATAAGGCCTTTATCAAAGAATGGATTGTAGAAAACAATATCAGTTTATCTTTTGAAGAGGTTTGGAACCTATGAGAACAGTGTATCAAAAACTTATCTTCTTGAATCAAAAACACAAGCAAAACACCCTAACTACAATAATATCAATTATTTATCGTTACAACATTACAAACCTACTAGCAATACTGGCGTTAAAAATTCTGCTAAATCGATCTTTTTGCTACCTGAGGAGATCGATTTTTTGATCCCCAATTTTACATTTTCTTCAAACTTTGAGATAAAGCTCTAAAATGCGTTTTGATTTCATCAAACTCTTGTGGTGATATTTCTTTTGAATCTATAATTCCCTGAAGCGCATAATAATTTTGATCATCAAATAGTAGGATCAATGCATAGGTCTTAATTATTTGCTCTTTGTCGTTTGGCTGCAAAAAATAAAGTTCATACCCTTCTAGACCATCTATGGTAATGGGATCGGCTGTGATATTTTTGCTTCGAATTTCTTTATATCCATAGTTAATTACAAATTCTTTTTTATCTTCTATTTCGTATCGTGTTGGAGCGTGAGTAATGGTATAAGAAAAAGCTGGGTCCGATAGTGGTTTTCCGGTTCCGTCTCCTGCAAAACTAATCGATCCTCCCCAAAATCCTCCCTGTTTTTTGAGTCCGTAAGCCTCCAAATCCAAAGTAATCCCAAGCTCATCTAAATCAGAAATTTTCCGCTCAGGATGATATACAATACTCAGCATTGCCTTTCTAATATCCTGATCCAAAATGTCTTTTAATGAACTCTGATATTTTGCATTGATCACTGCTCCTTTACCCTGATCTATTTCTATATACAGTAAATGATTATGTGTATCAATACCAGGTGCATCGGTACTTTCGAAACTTACCCATATCGCTTCTTTGCCATTAAATAAAAAGCGTTGGATCTTTGTGCCGGATATACCATAGGAGTTGAACTTTTTTTCACTAACGGTGTTCTTAATATCGGAAAACATGGATTTAGACAAGGTCATGGTCTTAATTTTGGCCACACCATGCTCCATCATCAACCCTTTGATGATGGGTTCCATCTTAAATCCTCGTGGAGGAATAACACTAAACTTAGTCCCTGGAATGATTTTATGCGCTGTAGTAACTTTGGAAATGGTATTTTGCAGTTCTTGTCCGTAACTAGAGTAAAACACCAAACACAATAGCAGTACTTTATATATTTTCACAGGTTTGCGTTTTAAAATTTCTCGGTAGCCAATACGTTACCTTCTTGATCAAAATACTCCCAGGTTCCTGATTTTTTATCCAATTCGTAAGTGCCTTTTTCGGCTATGGAGCCATCTGGATAGTATTTTTCGTAAGCGCCATGCCATAGCCCGGATTGACAGTTATAAACTTCTTTAAGTACGCCTTGGTCACTGTACTCTTTCCATTCTCCATCTACTTCTCCATTGTGAAAGAATCCCGTAACCGATAATTGGCCATTGGGATAATACTCATCATGTTTACCATGCAATGTTCCATTTTGTATGGCAGTTTGTAGTTTTATTGTACCATCTGGAAAAAAGTAGATCCGTTCTTTTTGAAGAACTCCTTTTTTGAATAGTTCTCTACCGTGTACAGCGCCATCATGGTGATAAGACTCCCACACGCCCTCTTGTTGATCATTGACATACATCCCTTTTCTGGCCAAAGCACCTGTACGATTATCATAACCCCTGGCTTCTCCTTCTTTGACACCGTTCTTGTAAGGAATCGAATCGATGATAATCGCCTCTTCGTCATAATATACCCATACGCCGATCTTTTTGGAACCGATTACCTTACCAATACCACTCACGTTCCCATTCTCATGATATTCTACTTTTTGTGTGCCTTTGGGTTCTTTATTACAAGCCAGTAGCGCACCAAATATGATTATCACTAGAATATATGTCCTATGATTTTTTATCATGTATTTCTTATTTATTGGTGAAAATACAAAAAACAGTCAAGCCTGTTTTGACTTGACTGTTGATTAATTGTTTTCTACAACGGATTTTACTTCGTCGATACTACGCGTCGACCACTCTGGTTTTGGACATTGTATCATGCCAACCTGGACCATCACCCAAAAAAGAAAGCGCCTCAAAAGGAATATATCGGCACAAACTTCGAACTAATATGGCATTCGCATCTGGTTTGTTACCTTCCTCATCTACTACTTTGGTACCTGTAACTAATTTACCTATGGTTCTACCCGTGATCATTTCAAAAACGGAATAGTATATCATACCTACAACAAAACCAAACACATAATCCAACAAACGCCCTCCGTTTTCTATAGCTTCGAGCATTTCTGGCGAAATCAGCGCTAATACCACACCAATCATAAAACTAAACACCATGATAAAAATAAAATCGATGATGTAATTCGTAAAACGTTTACTTTGGCTTGCTAGTTTCCCAACAGATTCTCTGGTCATGACTAGCTGTTCTTCTTTCTCTTTTAGTACTGTATCTTCTGAATAAGAGGTGCATTCTTCTTGAAAATCTGCGACTGCATTGGTTAAACTACAGATGATTCCTTGTTGTAAATCAAATTTTTGATGTTGGCACACTTTACAAAATGCCAGTTGTTCTTTTCTATTCATGGTATTTTATTTTGGGGTTTTAATATTACTAATTTTAAAAATATAGATATTCAGTTTCATTATTTGAAACTCCAAATTTAAAAATTCACATCTCTATCCAGGTTGGTGAGTATTCTTACTTTGAACTTTCCGTCTGTTATATCTTTAAATTTGGTTTCGTCTTTATGGCTATACATTCTGCAAGAAAAAGTCCCTTCTATGGCAAAGCTATTAGGCTCTTCTCTGGTAACCATGGTGATTTTGAAAGTACTATTCGAGTTTTCTTCATTAGATCGATAAAAATCCTGTTCATTTTCAGGTACCCCAGGAACATCAGGTAGAAAAAAGAAAAAGGTGACTTGATTTAATCGATCATCTCCTACTGATTCCGCAAAGGTAAAATCCTGATTAGCAAATGCATCTTCTAGCCCCAATCTTTCATTTTCTATAGAACATTGATCCAGATCGATATTTCTAATAAACAATTTTGCCGAAACAATATTAGCATCGGACCCGATAACCGGGAACAAACCAAATGCATAAGAGCCAGAGCAAAACTCTACTTCTTCTCCGTTAATAGTACGTGGTCTTTTTCGAATCCCAAACCCACCAAAATCAAATGTATAATCATCCATAGGTGGTATGACTCCAGAAGCATATAGCTCTGATTTCATATTAAACTCTTCCTCTCCCAAAGTCCCTTGAAAGAAAAATTCCTGGATGGGTACTGGTTCTTCCTCTGGTCCTTCGTCTACCGTATTATCTGAGGAGCAGGAAATTAATAACAAGATTAGCATACTACATACTATCCCTAAAAAACTCGCTATTGGATTCTTCATAAATTAAATTTGTTGATATGATATAAAAAAACAGTCACTTGTGGATAGGTGACCGTTTTTTGTGTTTTATTACCTGTTGTAAATGTTAAATTTTGATGATATTTCGTTTTATTTTGTTGGAAATATTTTTACTTCATCATGTATATCGAAGGGAAAGTATTTCTGAATTTTCAGATATTAAATAAACCAGTGAGCATATAATTTCTTAATTGGTTTTACTTCTTCTATCTGGATGCAATTAGTAAAGAAACTATTTGAAAACTTTTCTTTATTTTTAATAACAATAATCTTTAACTCACTATTGTTAACATTATCGTAGCACTTATTATTTGATATTTTGTGGACAACACTAGGTTTTTCTAAAATATAAGAAAGAAGTTTTTTTTCTTTTCTAGATATTGATTTTCTTTTAAAATTTCCTGAAGCTTTTCTAAAACACGTTGTAACTGCTCTAAACCTGTCTTTTACATCTCTGTATGCTATGATAACTCTACTTGGATTATCAAATAAGCATACTAGCTCGTCAACATTTTTCGTCTGTAAATCATTAATTTTTAAATTAATGATTTCATAATCTGTAATGTTTTTATATTCAGGTTCATCTTGAGAAAAACCCTTTGTAGACAATAATAACAGTATTACATAAACTAGCTTATTCATATTCTGCTTATTTTAAAAATAATGGAATTTGCCACGATATTGTTCCAGGAATCACAACACTGGTTCCCGTAGAATTTCCATGTTCAGATCCATCTCTATAGATTCTAGAATTACCATTTTTTACTCTTAAATAAAGATTACTTACTTGAATGGCGTTTACAAATTGATTTCCTCCATAATTAAAATGGGTTAAACCATGACCTATTATTTCATGAGCTAATGTTTCTCCTGCACTGGCAGTTCTATTTAACACATAAGAACCATCTACATTATCTCTAGTATCTAAAACGTTTCTTTTGGAGTTCATTATTACAACAGAATGACTACCATTTCTCCCAAAATTAAAACCTGCACCAAAATCAGGCTCAACATCACGACCTCTATTATGCCCCTCTCTTTGGCTTAATGAAGATCTTAACTTCTCTCCTCTTTTTACAATTTCAACTGTGTGCTTTTCCTTTGAATTAATAGCTTTAAAATACCCTTTCGCCAATGCCCTTTCATCATTACTGGAATTTTGAGTAGCATTATCAAAATCATTTTGACTGATACCTCTAAAATTCTTTCCTTTAATTCTGAATAATTTAGCTAATTTTTTATTTTTCCTAAATGTTTTGCGAATAATTCTTTTAGCTCTTCTTGCACTTTTTCTAGATACACCTTGAATACTATCTCCATTAATCTCTTTAAAGAAAAGAGGATTTCCTGCCGAAAAATGATAAGGAGTAACGGAATAGTATTTTTCAGCAAATCTATCAATTTTGCTAAAGCGGGCAAGAGTTGGATCATAATCTCTCCATTGATAGGCATAAGTATTTTTACTTAGCTCCTTTTCTTCTTCTTGCCCTTGGAATGTTTTATAGTTATTTTCAGTACCATTAATTACCCCATTATAACCCATTTGCTGTAACCCAAATGGATAATAATTACTTTCTTCAACTATTTCATTTCCAGTAATAATTCCATCTCTATCATCATCATTATAGCTTAAACGAATATTTCCTAAATGATCCACAAATTGATATACATATTGATAGGAATTGTTATCCGTCGTCACATACCCTTCAGATGTTGAGAAAAATTGAAGTTGGTTATTTTCATAAATAAAATTCCCGGCATACTCCGTATTTGTTACAGAACCTCCCTCTGTTGTGATCTTTTTTACTTTTGATCCAGTGGCATCATAAATATAACTAATATTTCCGTTATGTTCACTATTGGCAATGGTAACCAACGTAGGTAAATTTAAATGATTATAAATGATGTTATTGATCCCTTTGTTACGATCAATAGTCATGTTCCCATTAGTATCATACTCATAATCATCATTGGTATTACTCCCGTCTTTAAATCCATAACTATCATTACCTGTATCCGTTACTTCCAAAAGTTGATTTCCACTATTGTAGGTATAGGACAAAATGTCCATATTACCAAAGGACGTGGCTGCATTATTTACATGTCCTTTTCTGCTTAGATTGGTAATGTTACCTAACCTATCATATGCGATACCAAATACATCATAATTACCACTGGTGCTAGTTGCCCCTAATATTCTATTTAAAGCGTCATAAGTATAGGTATAGTTTCTGGTTACATGATCATTTGCGGTTCTCCAGGATGTTTTGGCAATATTACCATTGTACAAAGCATTGGCCCCACTATCATAATCTATAGCAAATCCAAACAAATCTCCATTAGCGGTGGTTCCGTTATTTATGGATTTCATCCACCCTCTTATCGTATAGGCGTAATCGACTTGTTGTAGAGGTTGGCTTTCAGTATTTCCTACTTTTTTACTAGTCATACGCCCCAATTCATCATAAGTATTGGCTACGATCAGTTCACCACTAGTTTCTTGTATTTTTGCAGAGTAACTTGTAGATACACTAGCTACGGCATGAAAGCCTGGTAACAAGGTAATACTATTCCCAGCTAATGTATTCGTGGTACCCGATATTTCTTCAGACAATACTATATTTGCCTCCAAACTAGGATCTGCTTGTCCGCAATTGTTAGACAACGAATCATCTCCTATACATTGTTTTTGAGATATCAATCGATTTTGGTGATCATAGGTAAACGCATCTACAGTAACAATAGCAGTATTTGAACCTTTTTGGTGTCTGGCTCTTGTTTTGATCACATTTCCAACAAAATCCAGTTGAGAAGAGATTTGATCCGTGGTTCCTAAATATTCATTTTTGGTAGCCATATAAATGGATCTGGCTTTTTGATCATAATAAGTTACAGTTGTAATCCAATCATTGGTTTCTAATACTTTTACTTTGCTACCTGTAGGCAAGGATTGTGTATCGTTTGAAACTGACTCGCCAAATACCGTAGCAGGACTAGTTAATCCAACCGTATCAAACGCATAATTGTCGTAATAATTGATAGTATACACTTCATCAAAACTAGTAGGGTATGCATTTTTGGTGTAAAACACTGTAGTCCCCGCATAGGTATTCCCCGCATCGGTTTTGGTTACATATTGATTAGATACAGCATCTGCCTCAGTCTGTAGTTGGGCTCTAGATTTGCTATTTCCATTATCTATACCGGTGTACGCTACCCTACCATAAGCATCATATAGTGTAAACAACCATTTGTTTTGTGCTTTTAAGTTTCCATCTTGCGTCATGATAGGTTCATTACGCTTATTGTATACGATGTACTCTTTATCATCTTTACCTGGTATTTTCTTTTCGATCAAACGATTACGCCCATCATAAATGTATTGATAGCATAGTTCATTTAATTCGTCAGTCGATACTCCGTCACTAAGATCTACTTTTGGAGGGACTACATAAGCCAGGTTTCCGTATTTGTCATACACATAATAGGTATCATGAGGTACCTGAGATTCTGGTATGTTATCCCCATCGATATCGGTATCGGCATAGGTACGTTTTAATACTACATTTCCCTCGATATTGGTAAACTCTTCTGTTGTATGGTTTTTAGTAGTCGTTCCTGGGTGGTTCTCATCTTTGACTACCGATTTCTGTAACTCTCCTGCAGCATAATAACTACTGGTATTAGCGACTAATTCTGGCGTCAACGGATCATCATTTGCAAAAATAGCTTCCAAACGTCGTACCTCGTTGGCTACATTGGTTTTATAATCAGATTCTATTTCATGACCATTACCCATTTTCCAAGATATTCCTGGTGCTGCTTGCTTCAAGGTTCTGTTTAATGGTGAAGCTTCAAATTGAACTTGGCTAAACGGATTGGTTGTATTCTCATATTTTGGTGTGTTATAAAAACTTTGCAGTTCGGCAAGCGGGCTAGTTCTTATACTACCATTATTAGAAGATGTACTTGCATAAGGTAAGTTTTCTTTTTCCTGTCTCCCATAGGTATCATATTCAAAATGGGTAATGATATCCTGTTTTTGCCCTCCGGCTTTTACAACTACATTTTGCTTAGGTCTCCCCAAACCATCATAATATGCAATGGTTCTATTCGCCAAATCGTCATTTTTATTAAGAATTAAAGTTTCACTATCACTTATACTTGTTGGATATGGAGGCAACGCCTCGCTTGCGTAATAAATCAGATAATTGTTCTCTATTTTAGCTTTGTAAATTGATGGATTAGTGGGATCATTGGTATGATAAAAAGTCCCCAACTCCATATCTGGTAATGTATTGGTTGTAAGGTATCTAATATTTCCTGTTTTTAACTGACATGTCGGACTCCAGCTTCCAGCAACAGTTAGATATACATAACCACTTTCAATTCTTAGAGAGCTACTCCCTCCACCTCCACCAGAGGTGCAGGTAAATGGACTTCCTAAGTTGGTATTATAGTTCAAGTTATAATACTCACTAGTATTTGGTATTAATCTTGTCATTGTTGTATTGACAGAAGTGATGAAATAACGAGAATAGAAAACTAACTCTCCACCCTCTATCTTCATCTTATAACCACTAGGTCCATTGGATGTCATTACATCTCCCAACTCTAAATCAGGTAGTGCCGGAGTAGTATTTAAAGTGGCTACAACTCCAGATTTTAATGCTGAAGTCGAAGGCCATGATGCATTAAAATTAATTCTCAATACATTATCTTGAATCGTTATAGAACCACCTCCTGTACCATTACCTCCGCTTACCAAATCTGAGGCAGTAAGTGTATGCGAATAATCATTAAAATCACCTAAAGGACCAAGGTATTCTGATCTATACGCTGTAGTTTCGATATAATTTTCTGTATTCGTTTGCCCGAAGGAATACAACGAACAAACAAAAACTAAGAGTGTATATATTATTTTTTTCATAACTGTCTTTTAATTGTTTGATCTGTAGTGATACTTATTTTCGGTGACGATATTACCTTCTGCATCTTTGACTTCTTTTAGTCTATTTCCTTCATCATAGGTGTAATATGTGGTATACCCCTTTGGATCTGTCATACTTTCTAATCCCCTAAGCAGGGAATAAGTATAGGTAGTTACAAAAGCATTTTTCATGGTGCTATGAGCTCTAATCTTATCCATTTCTATTCTAATCTGAGCTGCAGAATAGTTTTGCAAGTAGCTCAGATTATCTCCAGAAGTTCTCCCCAAAGCAGTCATCACCTGTGCATAAGACGCATTCTCGATTTTTGCTATAGGATATTGATAATCATACCCCCATAAGATCGTAGTGGAAATACCATCTCGTATATCATACTGCAATACCTTACCATTATTGGTATATTTGGTATATGAAGTCTTGATACAAGTATCATCAAAATTATTGGGATACGAGGATTTTGCGCATTCCCAAGATTCATACATCAAAATTGCATTATTATGCTGTGGATACTTTTGATAATAGAAGTATTGATCTGAAGTAGTTGCCGAATTAGATGCATCGTATCTAAAGGTTTTAGAACTTCTTAATACACTCAAAAAGTTATTATCTCTCCCAAATGATGTAATATCGAAGTTGTAGGTTACACGAGTTCCATTTTCCTCTTGAATATTTGGATCTTCCAACCGTTCTGAAGTTATATTGTTGTATACATCATATCCATAGGTAGTTTTTCTGGAGGCTATTTCAATCTCGTCTTTATAGGTCCTTTCGATTTTGGATTGAAGATAAGTGCAATTGGCATAAATGGGATAAAATGTAAGTATACTATACGGAATATAGTAATAGTGATAAGAACCATTATTCAAATAAGACATTACATAAGTTTCGGCTGGGTTAAATTTCACGCCATAGTGGGTACCAGTAGTAGTTTTGGTTAAATAAGAATATTCTGAAAAAGAAACCATTTTGTTATCATTTGTAAACGCCTTTTCTGTTCGTAAACTTCCATTTTTGATGGCACCTTTTTGAGTTCCGTACATCGGGTTAAAGTCTTTCCCTACGGTAATACCAAACACCTGATTAGGATTGTTAACAAATTCTTTTACAATTCTTCCATTTTGGTCTGAATTCTGAACGGTGACCTCATCATAACCAATGTAATCTCCTTCTACCAAGCCACTACTAGAATTAAAACCATCGATACCTATGGATACAACAGGAGTTCGAAATGTTCGTCTTGAAGAAGGACTAAATACCCTAAAAACTCTTTCAGTAAACTCTCGAACAATATTCTTTTTAGAAATGGCTTTACCCCCAGAGTAGCTAAATTGAGTGGTTTGAGCCAAATTGGTAGCATTGGTACGATCCAATCTTTTACTCACTCTTATTCCATGACCACTGGTAACATTTGGACCCGAATTAAAATAGGAATCAAAAGTATTTAATTCATATTCTAATGTAGATGAGCCTCCTGTAGGATAGGTGATTTTCTCAAGAGATTGTGCTTTGGTATAATCCAGATAGGCATTAAAATCATTCGATGCATTATCATTAAATTCTGGATAACCACATAATGCAAGAGATGGTATTAAAGAAGAATTGTTCTTACCGTTGTAGTACCCCCAATAATCTACTTTAAACGAATTTTTGGGAGGTAGCAAAGTTGAGTTATATTCAAACTCATATGCTCCTTTACCACTTTCTTGCACTTTGGTTAGGATTAATCTCTTTTTTAAGAAAGCACTTACACCACTAGAATTAGGACTATCGGTATAGGTATAATTTAAATCAAACTGATTAATCAAATTGTCTCTGTGATCATAAATCAGAACTCTGTCTAAACGTTTCATTCCACTATAATCTAGCCGATCTGAATATCCGAAAACTATTTTTTCTTTTGGCGTAGTGATTTGAGTCGCATAATTGAAATTCTGAGATGCCGTGTGCGAAGTTTCTAAAGTACCGTTGGTCCTGTCATCATTATGAAAATGGTTAGTTGTTGTCGCGTATCCATCCTGCGAATTGTTTATTCCATCAAACAATTTTCTATCTGGAATTTCGGATGTGGATTCTATAGTCTGTGCTTTTTTCCTAAAATATTGTTGTCCAAGTTTACGACTTCCTAATACATTTGTTTCATTATAGGAGACAAGGATTTCATTTCCACTTCTGGTCACCATTTTACTGAGTTTAAAGATTTTGGAAGTAACTCTTTGACTACCAGAACCTAAAGGTGCTGCCAAATGACCTGAAACGGTAGAACTCGTAGTAATTACATCTATAATATCGAAAAAATGCTGAGTTGCAAAAGGATCGGTGATTTTGATTCCAGACACCTTCTCAACCGTATTTACTACGTCGGTTAATAACTCTACTTTATACTGCGGTTTATTATTAATAATTATCAAAGGATAAGGTATCGCAGCATCTTGTGGAGGTAATAATGAACGGTCTGTAGCCATGATCAGTTCATCCCCATTTATAGTTACCTTAAAAATATCAGGTTCAGAATCCATATGAAATCCAAAAGTCATTTCTTCGTACTGATTAGTATATTTATCCTCAAAAACTATAAAATCGCGACTAGCCTTAAAATACAATGGAACTTCATTAATCGTATTTGATCCGCCATAAGGCATCCCTACATAAGTAGTTTCACTTAAATTTGGCCAAGTAGCCCCAAGCGTTGGCATATTTGGACCTCCTACTATATCAGGTAAAGTTTGATGTGTTGTAGCTGTATCATAATCATCTTTATCATTAATGATTTGTACTACAGAAGGAATGTTAAAATCCCATCCTAAACCTACCATACTGGCTTCTTGATCTACACGTATACCTCCAGTCGTATAGTTAAGCTGCAAAGGAAGTTGTGCATCATCCACCTGTAGGTTGTAAATAGGTACAGTTACTGTTGCTCTACCCGTATATTCATTCATGGGGATGTCCCCGTATTTTAAAAACTCGAAAGCCGCTGGAGCCGTAGGAGTAGAAAATGGTTGTCGATTCTCTACATCTTGCGCTAATGTGCTAAACGTACTGAAAAGCGCAACAACGAGAAATATTACTAATTTCTTCATAAACATAAATTTGTGCTTTTATTCTTTGGTTAAGAAAGCTTCCAACTTGGCAAGTCTGTCTTCCAATTCTTGATTCTTTTTGTTTTGTTCTTGTAGTTGTTTTTCCTGGGCAATGGTATAAAGCGTAAGCTCCTCAATCTTTTCCAGTAGTTTTTTATTCATCTCTCCCAATTCGATCCCATTCTCCGCGACTTCTTGAGCCGATGGGATGTTTTGCAGGTGTCCTTTTTCTTTGATATGGTTTTCTACCTGATCTAATGTTGGTAATTCGTATTCATTCTCAAATACATAATCCGGCCAACCCACCAAGTCTACTTTTACTTCTTTGGCGTGAATTATACCATTTACGGCTAGTTTGGAATCGGGAGTAGTAGTTCCGATCCCTACATTACCATTAAACATATCTGCAAACATATATGCCGTATTTAAAAATTCGGTATTGGTATATTCCAATTTGGTCCCAGATCTTTCTCTTAAAAAATATGTTCCTTCATCTTGATAGACGATCCCTCCAATATCATTGTAATTTCCTGCTGGGCGCACCCATTTTTTCTTGGTTTGATCCCATTTTGCAGGACCATAATTTCCAGTTAGCCATTCATCTCTAATCCAACTATTATCTGCACTTCCTACGGTTAAACCAATAGTAGCTTTTCTCAACTGAACACCGTTTGACACATGTAGTTTGGCTACTGGGCTATTTGTACCAATTCCTACATTACCAACAGAATTAATCACAACATCACTATCATGATTATTGACTCTAAACGTCATCTGATTTGACGCATGATTGTATTGCATTCCTCCCACATAATCATCATCCTGATCTGCAAATCCAAAATATCCGTATCTATTACTTGGTGTTAGAATGGAGATCATTCCAGAATCATCATCCTCAACAGTTAAATCCGAAAACCCGTGAGGTAATCCACCAGTTGTTCCATTTGACACATGTAATTTTGAACTGGGTGAATTTGTACCAATACCAATATTCCCTCCATTCATAATGCGAAGTAAATTTTTATCTCCTACCCCTTGAAACATAAAACCATTTTCGGCACCAACTCCGTCTCCGCCAATCCTAATTCGTGCAATATTGTTTTGCCAGGATAGTATACTTACTGCCGAAGTGTTTTGAGGATTCTGCACAATCACGTTCCCCGAAGTAGTATTGTCTCCAGATGGATTCCACTGTTGCGCTATAACCACACTACCAGAAAGTAGTAGTACACCAAATACAATTATTTTTTTCATGTTTGTCTAGTTATTGTTGTAGTAGTTTTTCTAGTTTGTTTTCAAGATTTTTAATCCGTAGTTCTTGATCATTAAGTTCCTTTTCCTGAGCAATTGTATATAAAGTGAGCTCCTCAATTTTTTCCAATAGCTTTTTATTCATTTCACCCAATTCAATACCATTCTCGGCAACCTCTTGAGCTGATGGAATGTTTTGCAGGTGTCCATTTTCTTTGATATGGGTTTCTACCTGATCTAGCGTTGGTAATTGGTACGTATTTTCGAATACGTAATCTGGCCAACCTACTAGGTCTATTTTTACTTCTTTGGCATGAACTACACCATTTACGGCTAGTTTAGAGTCTGGTGTAGTAGTACCGATTCCAACATTACCATTATTTTTGATGGTCATTATCTTGCCAGAACCTACCGTAGCTCCATGGGAGAAATGTAAATCATTGTTTAATCCATGACTAATATGAAATATTGAGTTCCCATTATTTGGCAAAAAAGAAACAGAAGAACTATTGTTCATATTAATTAACGTTCTTAAGTTATCAGCATTTTTCACCTCTAACTTTGCTGTAGGATTAGCAGTTCCGATTCCAACATTTCCATTATTATCGATCGCAAAGCTTTTACCCTGTACCCAATTTGTACCTCTACCAATAATGAATTTATCATTATCTGAGTTGTCCATACCTACTACCCATCTTTGAATACCTGTCACCAGAAATTGTAGTTGAGCATCCCCAGGTCCATTTTGCTCGATTGTTAATCCTGCATCAGAAGACACGTTGGAATCATTACTATATAGATGAAACTTGCTGACAGGATTACTTATTCCCAATCCTACATTTCCATTGCGTAATACTTTGATTCTTTCTTTTCCATCCGTATAAAAATTTAAACCAAAAAATCCCGAAAGCCCTACATAACTATAACCAGGTCCGCTTATTTTTGACATCCCATAGTGCGCTACAGAATTACCCGATACATCAAAGGCATCATTGATATTAAATCCAATTTTGGTTTCCTGCGCGTTTATTCCCAACATAGAACTAATTAGTCCAATAAATAATAGTGTTTTTTTCATTTGTTTAGTTTTTGTTTGAAAGTAAAAAGCTCAATTTTTCTTCTAAATAGTTGATCCTAGCATTTTGTTTTTCTAATGCTTCAATTCTTTTTTCCTGGGCAATAGTGTAAAGAGTAAGCTCCTCTATTTTTTCTAACAACTTTTTATTCATCTCCCCTAATTCAATCCCATTTTCTGCTACTTCTTGGGCAGACGGGATGTTTTGTAGGTGTCCTTTTTCTTTGATATGTGTTTCCACCTGATCCAATGTGGGTAATTTGTATTCTTTCTCGAATACGTAATCTGGCCAGCCTACGAGATCCACTTTTACTTCTTTGGCATGGATATTACCATTAACTGAAAGTTTGGAATCGGGGGTTGCTGTACCGATACCAACATTTCCGTTATTGGCAACAATGGCATTATTATAAAGTTGAAATTCTGGTCGTCCCGAAGTAGATCTGGTAAGTTTTAAAACCGTTTCTTCTGTATCATTAGCATCAGAAGCAGTAAAATCCATATCGATTGCTGCTCCAAGGTCTCGAGTTTTTATCCTCCAACGATACTTATTGACATAATTTGCCGATAAGATCAAATTGGTGGTATTGGCATTTGCTCCATAAATATCGAGTTTGGCATTTGGATTTGAAGTTCCAATCCCCACACTACCATTACTCAAAATTCGTATTCTTTCTCTATCATTGGTATAGAATCTCAAAGGATTATTTCCTGAGACTCCCAAAATCAATCCCGATGATTGGTTCCCATAGAACGAAAGGAAACCCTCTTCAAGTTCATTATTTCTTCTTAGTGCAATACGTGACCAACCAGCCAAACCCGTAGAACTAGATGTCGAATTAATAATCAGATCATTATCTAAACCACTATTTATTTGAAACTTACTTTCCGGATTTGAAGTGCCAATACCCACAAGACCATTTGAAGTTAACGTGAGAATATCAGACCATGTTGTCGAATTCTGTCTTCCTTGAAAATTAAGTAACGTTTTCCCTCCTGGATCAGAATTGATGATTCGATGCCCAAATCCAGAACCCCAATTGGAAGTATACCAGGTTATCGATTTATTGGTCCCATAATTTGCATTGAGATTATCGAAATTTTGTGCGTGAATTGTTGAAGCAGCTACAAACATTAGAAGCCCAATAAGTACTCTCATAAAAAATTATTTAGTGTGATTTGTTTCTCTTAAATTATCATTTGACATTTATTTATGTAATGGTTACCAACTTTGTTACCCTGTTTTCCGAGTTTTTTTAGTTTTCCTACAAAAAAATCAAAATCACTGGTCAAAGTTTGATTACATAATAGTGCTAAACCATAATTACTTTCCTTCTATTTTGGGGTGTTCAAGAAGAAGCCGCAAATATAAATAAGTGGAAGATGTTAAACCACTAATCAAGAAGACTGTTAATAATTTACTAATACAAAAAGGGCTTTCAGAGTAATACCTCTCTGAATATCAAACTGTTCAAATAAAACATGTTATTGGCACTGTAGATAACTTTATTCTGAACTAGATTATTCCTGCCTGAAAAAGAAGTATTTAAATAAAAAGTGAACTAAGTATTACAATCCTTTAAGCAATAATTCGGCAGTAGCAGGATTTGTAGCTAGTGGTACATTATACACATCACACAATCGCATCAACATAAAAATATCGGGTTCGTGCGGATGTTTTGCTAATGGATCTCGAAAGAAAATCACCATATCCACCTTTTTCTCTGCAACATCTGAAGCGATTTGTGCATCCCCGCCTAATGGTCCTGAAAGATATGGAGATACTTCAAAACCAGCTCTTTTGGCTTTTTCGCCAGTGGTGCCGGTAGATACTAGTTTAATATTTTTGTCACTCAATATGCTTTGATGTTCGTTAAGAAACTGCACCATTTCTGCCTTTTTGCCATCGTGGGCTATAATTGCAATTGTCATCATAAGGTATAGAATAAAAACAGAAAATTAGGTAGACAGAATATCCGAAATGCGCAGTAATTCCTTATTGATTTCATGTTCGCTGGAGAGTCCTTCGTCAAAACTGGTAGCGGTTACTTTATTATCAATAAGTCCTACCATTACATTTTTTTCACCATCCAACAACAATTCTACTGCTTTTACGCATAGTCGACTTGCCAAAGTACGGTCAAAACAACTTGGTGATCCTCCTCTTTGCATATGCCCCAACACTGTAACTCGAACATCATAATCCGGTAAATTCTCGGTTACATAATCGGCTAGTTCATATACGTTTTTTCCGATCTTATCTCCTTCACTTACTACAACAATACTTGAGGATTTTCCAGAACGTTTACTTCGTTTTAAAGATTCTAGCAATCGATCCAAACCAAGGTTTTCCTCTGGGATTAGAATTTCTTCGGCTCCTGCTCCTACACCACTGTTTAAAGCAATAAAACCAGCATCACGCCCCATCACCTCAATAAAAAACAATCGATCGTGCGAACTGGCAGTATCCCGAATCTTATCAATAGCATCGATCACGGTATTTAAAGCTGTATCATACCCAATCGTATAATTTGTTCCTGAAATATCATTATCGATAGTCCCTGGTACTCCAATAACAGGAATATCATATTCTTCACTAAAAATTTGCCCTCCTCTGAAGGTTCCATCACCACCAATCAATACCATGGCGTCTATTCCTAGTTTCTTAAGGTGATCCATTGCTTTTTTTCTTCCTTCTTTGGTTCGAAATTCTTCAGACCTGGCCGACTTTAAGATGGTTCCTCCCTGGCTTATGATATTACGCACACTACGAGCGTTCATTTCACAATAATCGCCCTCGATCATTCCTTGATATCCTCTATAAAATCCAATACATTTTACATTGTAATACGCACAAGCTCGTGCTACTGCACGGATCGCTGCATTCATTCCAGGAGCGTCCCCTCCAGAGGTCATCACCCCAATCGTTCTGATCTCTTTTGCCATTTAGTTTTGTTGTTTAGTTGGTTTTGTTTGTAATAAAAGTCGGAAAAATAATTTACTTATTTTTTTCAGTAAAGTTAATAAAATCCGGAGCTTCTATTTTGGTAGTATCCACTGGCTTTGCAATCGAGTCTTTTTGTTTCTTTTTTCCTTTGAACACCTTCTGCCATAGCTCTCCAAAATTATCGAAATCTACAGAATAGGACAATCCTAAACCTTGTTCATATCCTTGGTTTTGCGCCCCAATAAACTGTATATCATTTTGACGATTAAATACTTTTCCTCTTAACGACCCATCTTCATTAAACAAATATTCGATTTCTACATCCCCTACCACGGTAGACTGATCCGTCCCTCCTATTGGAACCCCTACTCGACCATTAATCAAGATTTTATTATTGATTTGTGTCGAAAGGGTAAGACCAAATTGATCTGCATTTTCCTGATCCAAAGTTCGTACTCCTTGCACATAATTCACCCCTACCTGAAACTTATCTTCATCGTCAGACAAGAGATTATTAAACAAACTCGACGCCCTTTCTGCCACCAATCCTCCTGTTATCGTATTCGGGTTAAGGGTTTCGTCACTATAAAACTGTCCTTGAGACACCAGAGATAACGCTTGTAGTTCTCTATTCGATTGGTCGCTCAGCTTATAATCTAATTCACTTTTTACCACAGAACTCAAATTCGGAAATTCGATATTAAAATTAAGATTAGGTTGTATCAACTCTCCTTGCAAATCCACTACCACTTCGACCGGGATTTTTCGATTTATCGAAGCATTTTCTAATAAAATAGCTGGATTGGCTTCAGTTTTATAGACTGCACTAAGATCCAACAAAGCTCTGGTTGGACTACCATCCCAAACAATGGTTCCTCCATCCCTAACAGAAAACAATTTCTCTACAAAAGCACCATATCTAAAATTATAGGTTCCTTCGTAAGCCACAAAATCCCCCCACATATTGAATTTACCGTTGGTGTTGATCTCAATAAGTAAAGTACCCGCTCCTCTTCCTTTTAAAGAACTTCCATTTTCTTTATTGATCACTATTTCTACCTCAGCATTATTATTCACATCCAAATCAAAATTAAGTTCTAACCCTTTTACATCGTCCAATATGATTTCTTTTCCTTCTAGTCGTGCACGTTTTTCTTCGGGACTCAAAAAATGTATAAAAGAATTGTCTCCAATAGACTCACTCTCATTTAATGGGATTTTGAAGACCGTACCTTCTTCGGTAGTAGCGTTCACATCGATTACCAAACGATCCGTAGGCCCTTGTATTTGAGCATCTCCACTGATAAAACCAGTTCCGTAATACAAAGACTCTTCGTCTTCTTCAGTATCCAATACTAATAATCGATCAGGCGCAAGTAAGTTCAATCCTATTTCCCATTTAGAGAATTGTCGATGCCCTATATATCCACTCAATACACCTTGGGTATAATACTTGGTATCAATGATATCAATATCATCAAAATTAAACCGTTGCTTTTCCAAAACAACTCTGGAATTTTCGGCAAAATCCAAATCAACATTCAAATATGGCACTGTAAGCCCTGCTTGGTTTAATTGGAGCACTCCATCTATCGAAGGGTTTTTAAAACTTCCTGAGATCTTGGCATCTCCTGAAACATATCCTCTTATATTAGATACTACAATCCCTCCCAAAGCACTAAACTCTGCTATATTAAAACGATCCAAATCTACATCCACATCCATCTTTGATCCCTTTTCTGAAACATTAATGGTCCCCAAGGCAGACAGACTTTGGTGATTCCCATTATCGGTCAATTGAGTATTTATATTATATTCGGTTAAATCATCGTTTCCTGCTACATCAATCCTTAAATCCCCCAATAGTGTTTCGTTAATAGCCAAATTATCTACGCTAATTGTTGAATTAGGATAATACTCTCCATTCTCCTGCAGCACAGTTAACTCTCCATCAACTCTCCCACCGAAACTAAGGCTGTCTATCCTGGGAGTAATTTTGTTTAGATCTACATTCTGAAAAGTAGCTTTTACATCCTTATGGTATTTCCCTTCCACAATTCCACTCACCTTTATTTCCTCATCTTTATAATTAAATATCAGGGATTGGATATCAATATTGTTGAAATCATTATCAAAAATGATCTTATTATTGTTTTTGTTTTTATCTCGATTTACAAACCAGGTATGCCCCTTGTAGGTAAGGTCCGATTTTCTAAATCCAATCACCGAATTATTTTCCTGGTTGATGGTATGATAAAACTCCAGGTTGAAGTTATCCGCATTGTTTTTGCCTCCCTTAAATTCGGAGTGCATGAATAGCGTATCCTTGAGGGTTACATTAATCAAACTAAACTCTGATAACCCATAGTTTCTCGAGGCTATACTATCGACCGCGACATAAGTATTGAATAATGGGTTCTTATTATCAATTTGGATGTCCACTTCTTCCATCAAATTACCAAATGCTCGGATAGCCGGGGATTTAAAAGTGAGTTTAAACTCGGATTCATTACTTTCTACTCGACCCTTTATAACCGTATTAGGTGCGAACTGAATTTCCGGATAAAAAACATCCACAATCTTATTGTAGATATTGAAATCAAACTCCATAAACTCATCATCTGTAATCTCTGTAGCTTCAAAATTAGTATATAGGCTACCTACAGAATTTCTAAACAAATCATACACGTTCTCGAATCGGAAAATTCCTTTTACACTCCCTTGAATAATATCTGGGCTATTGATGGTGATGGTACGTACATTTTGATCGTCGAAACTTGAAGTGATATCAAAATCTTCAAAGTAATAATTTGCGTCCTGATTGGCATACAAGGTTTTTGCAAACGAAATGGTACCAAAGGCATCATTGATATTGGTTCCTTTCATTTTCATGAATACATCCCCATTAAACACAGAAACCTCATCTCGAGTAAAGATGTTCAGTTTATTCAAATCCACATGATCCACTTGAGCTACAAAATCATAATTATTGATTTCCTGAGATAAATCAGCAACCCCGTTAAAAGCAAATCTGATATTAGGGTCTCTGGAATCTAGTTCCCCATCAAAAACACGGTCTTTTAGGTTTCCTATAGCTTTAAGCCTGGTATAGGTATAATTATTAATTTCAAGTTTATTGATATCCCCTTCTATCTTGGTATCCAAACTTTCTAGGGTAAAACCGCTACCATCAACATGAATATCAAATCCTGCATTCCCTACTGTTTTTAATCCTAACAATTGCCCAACATTGAAGTTACTCGAAATTACATTTCCATTATAGGTAGATGTCCGGATATCATCCAGATTTTCTAATAAAACAAATGCATTTATTTTCCCGAGTTGAGATATCAAATCCATATCCATATCTACCGCCTTGGTAGTCACCGAGGCATTACCTATAGCTTTTACGCTACCAAATTGATACAATTGTTTAGGAAGCGCTTCTCCCAAAACTTTAGGCATAAGATTGATAAGGTCGTAGTAATTGGTGGTAATATCATCAAAATCCCCCTCGAGCTCAAACTTTGTAGCGTCTGAAACCGCATTCTTAATTCTAATATTTCCTTTTACTATAGATCTATCTAATCCGGTAATATTAGCATTAACGACTTTGAAATCATTCAATACTCCTCGCACCGAGGTGTTTTTTAATCTAAACTGTTGATTTCTTCCAAATCCGCCATAAAAAGGAATTAGATCATTTGTGGATACACTGGCCTTATCAAAATCAGCTTTGATATTTACCTCATTTTCAAAATTACTAAGTCCTCCGACCTTGTATGAAAACAATATTTCTCCTTGAATCTTAGAATCCGGAGTTTCTATGACCAACTCCTGAAAATTCATTTCTTCCGGTTTGATAGAAAAACAAGTTTGTAACTTTGAAATATGGAGCCCTCTTTGATCTTTTAATCCCAGTGCGTTGATATTCAAATATACATCAGGCCCGTCGACCATCAAATTTTCGGCATCCAAAGCAATATCATGATAATCAATCACTTCTGGATTATTTAGGTTCTCATCGGTGAAACTAAATCTTCCATTAGTAATGGTTATGGCTTGCGTAGTCAATAAAAATCGTTTGCCAGAAGAAGGGTTATCACTTTCGAATTTGCGGATTAAAGTCATGAGGTTATCCGACTTTTCATCCTTATACATTTTCATTTTGAAAACAAGATCTTCTATGGATACATCTCCTATCTCTGGTTGACCATTAGAAATATCATTAATATTCCCTACTGAAGTTTTAATTTCGCCGGCATACATCAATGTGTCATTATGATGATCCTTTACCAATACTTCTTTAAGACTCACTTTACCGGCATAGGTCAGCCCTAATCTACCAATAGTAATATCTACGTTATTTTTTTCTTTAAGATTATTGGTAATTTTATCTCCAAAATAAGTTTGAACAGCAGGAACAGAAAATACAATCACTAAAAAAGCAAATAGCGACAAAAGGGTAAGAAATACCCTAAGTAATATTTTCCGAAATTTTTTGATATGCTTTATTGTTTTAACTTTGCTGACAATATTAACAATTTCTATGCCCTTTTCCTCATAATGAATCCACAAAAAATATACATCCTGGGTATTGAGTCCTCATGCGATGATACCTCTGCTGCTATATTATGCAACGGAAAAGTTTTATCAAATGTTGTAGCCTCTCAAAAAATACATGAACAATACGGTGGTGTTGTGCCTGAATTGGCTTCTAGAGCACATCAGCAAAATATCGTTCCTGTGATTGATCAGGCTATAAAACAAGCAGGAATCACCAAAGAAGATTTGAATGCCATTGCCTTTACCAGAGGCCCTGGACTAATGGGATCTTTGCTGGTAGGTACTTCTTTTGCCAAATCCCTGGCTCTGGCTCTGGATATCCCTTTGATTGATGTAAATCATATGCAAGCACACATCCTTGCTCATTTTATTGAAGAAGAAGGATACCAACAACCGGATTTTCCATTCCTGGCGATGACCATTAGTGGTGGACATACTCAAATTGTTCAAGTCAATGATCATTTTGATATGGATGTGATCGGAGAAACCATTGATGATGCTGTGGGAGAAGCTTTTGACAAAAGCGCAAAACTACTCGGCTTGCCTTATCCTGGTGGTCCCTTGGTTGATAAATATGCACAACAAGGAAATCCAAAAGCGTTTCAGTTTCCTAAACCCAAAGTGGGTGATTTGAACTTTAGTTTTAGCGGGCTCAAAACTGCAGTGCTTTATTTTATTCAGAAAAAGGTGAAGGAAAATCCAAACTTTATAGAAGAGAACTTGTACGACATCTGTGCTTCCCTACAGTATACCATTATTGGAATCCTGGTGGATAAACTCAAGAAAGCTTCAAAACAAACAGGAATCAAAAGAATAGCAATCGGAGGTGGTGTATCAGCAAATTCTGGAATCAGAAATGCCATGAAAGAAGGTGAAGGTAAATTTGGTTGGGAAACGTTTATCCCAAAATTTGAATATACCACAGATAATGCAGCAATGATAGGGATTGTTGGATATTTGAAATACCTGAAAGGAGAATTTACAGACATGAGTGTAGTTGCCAAAGCCAGAATAAAAATCTAATGCAACTTTTCTATAACCATACTTTAGAAACCGCAAGTACAGAGATCCGTTTTACCAGGGAGGAGAGCAAGCATATAGCCAAAGTACTGCGTAAAAAAGAAGGAGATGTATTGCATATCACTAATGGTAAGGGAGAACTGTTTATTGCAGAAATTATGTTCTCTAGCCCTTCGCAATGCATTGCAAAAATAAATTCAAGAGAAACACAAACAAAGCATCCTTATCGTTTGCATATGGCTGTTGCTCCTACCAAAATGAACGATCGTTATGAATGGTTTTTGGAAAAAGCAACTGAAATTGGGATCGATGAAATCACACCCATTATTTGTGATCATAGTGAGCGAAAAGTGATAAAACCTGGGCGTTTTGAACGTATTTTGCAAAGTGCAATGAAGCAATCCTTACAATATCATTTGCCAAAATTACATCCGGCAGTTTCGTTTTCAGAGTTCGTACAACAGCAATCTCAAGGACAATTATTGATCGCACATTGCGAAGAGGGTCAAAAAGAACTACTAAAAAACATTGTAGAGCCCAAAACCAATACTACAATTTTGATCGGGCCTGAAGGGGACTTTTCAAATAAGGAAATTGAAATAGCACTAAAGGCAGGTTATACTCCAATCACCTTGGGCACAACTCGATTGCGAACCGAAACAGCAGCCATTTCTGCCGTGCATAGTATTGCATTCATTAATGCATAACTACTGGCATCTCGTTTTGAATCGATATCTTTATATTTTAAATCACATCATTATGAAAAATGGGGGGCTATTTTTACTGGTACTATTCACTTTTTTATGCAGTTGTTCGTCCAACAACAATGATACCAATCCAGATGCTCCAGATACGGATACCAATACTATCAGTGGTTTGGAATTTATCGACGAATTTGTGATCCCAAGTCAAGATATTGAAGGTGCTCCTTTTGGTGGCTTATCTGGTATCGATTATCACAACAACAAATGGTACTTGCTAAGTGATGCTTCTACTCCACCTATTCGATTTTACGAAGCTGTTATCACCTATTCGCAACAAGGATTTACTAATGTGGGGATATCTAAAATGACTGAAATCAAGAATGCAGATGGAATTTCCTTCGAGACAGGAATGGTAGATCCCGAAGCAATACGATTTGATACTACTACAAATACTATTTTATATACAAGTGAAGGTTCTATAGTTAATGGAATTGATCCTGCTCTAATAGAAATTACAACAGCGGGAGAACAGATCAAAAGCTTTGCACTGCCAGATAACTTTAGCGCCAATACTACTGATAACACTACTGGCCCAAGGCATAATGGTGCTTTGGAAGGGTTATCTATTAGTCATGATCAACAAGGATATTGGATCGCTTTCGAATTGCCTCTGGTAGAAGACGGTCCCGAACCCGGTCTTACAGACACAGACTCTCCGGTTAGAATTACGTACATCAACAAAACTACTGGTATGGCCGAAAGACAATTTGCCTACGAATTAGATCCTGTTGCACGACCACCAGCATTAGGTACCGATTTTACCGTAAACGGATTGGTAGAAATCCTGGAATATGATACCGATCAATTTCTGGTACTCGAACGCTCTTTTTCTTCGGGATATCTGGATGGAGGAAATTCTGTTAAAATCTATAAAGTAGATGCTAGTGGAGCTTCTAATACATTGGATATTGCTTCCCTTTCTGGAGCGAATATTGTGAAAGCAGAAAAAACATTACTTTTTGATTTTGAAACCATCCGAAGTCAACTAACCAACACCATGGTCGACAATTTGGAAGGAATTACCTTCGGCCCTACTTTTGAAGACGGAAGTAGAGCCATATTAGTAGTATCTGATAATAATTTTAGTTCTTTTTTCCCGCAATTAAATCAGCTTATTCTCTTTAAAGTTATCCCTTAACACTAAATTTCTATTCGTACAGCTCCTGTAGTTCGTAATCCACCATCCTGGGTATAAGCGATAACTGCTAATTGATCTGTATCTCCTACCCAATCTGGTATTGCGATAGATACCTCTCCAGTTTCTTCATTTTTTACCACTCTATTGGCAACGATATTGGTGTTTTTAAGGGTTCTATTCCTATTTTCTCCTCTGGAAACTTTAGTGATTCTTTCTGCTACTACCAACGCTAATGTTACTGTAGAAAATTCATCTCCTTTGGTTGTGTATGAAAAACTCACTGTGTTTCCCTTTTGGTTCACATCACTAATACTAATATTATTTGTTGTTGGTGCTTTGGCATATCTACGCAAGGCATCATCCGCTTTGTACTGATTTGATCCGGTAAAATGTTCACTTCCGTTTACTACTAATTGAGGTGTGTAAATCGATCTACTTCTGAATTTAACCGCGTAATCTCTTTGGTAGTCGCTATAGGCTTCGGTACTAAAAGGATCTCTCCAACCTAAACGGTTCCAATAGTCTACGTGATAGGATAACACATATACGTTATCATTTTCATACTTCTCCCTAATATCATCCAACAAGGCATCTGCTGGAGGGCAACTACTGCATCCTTGAGAGGTAAACAATTCTAAAACTATGGCAGAATTCTGATCTTGGGCATATACAGACGAAAACGCAACGAGCGTTAATAAAATTAAAAGGTGCTTCTTCATTTTATAATTTTAGTATTTTTAGACTTTATTTTAGACGAGATTTATGGGAAAGCTTACGGTTTTACTCCTTATTTTATTGACATCCTTTACGACCTATAGCCAGGAAATTGCTGTTTTGCAATACAAAGGAGGTGGTGACTGGTATAGTAATCCCACTGCGTTGCCTAACCTCATCAGGTTTTGCAATCAAAATATTAATACTACCATTGCTGGGAAACCCAAAACGGTAAAACCGGAGAGCGTAGATATTTTTCAGTATCCCTATTTACATATGACTGGGCATGGTAATGTATTTTTCACACCTGAAGATGCTGAAAATCTGAGAAACTATCTATTGAGTGGTGGTTTTTTGCATATTGATGATAACTATGGTATGGAACCCTACGTTCGTAAGGAATTGGTAAAAATCTTTCCTGATAAAGAATTGGTAGAACTCCCTGTTTCCCATCCTGTATTCTCTTCAAAATATAACTTCCCGCAAGGGCTACCCAAAATCCATGAACACGATGGAAAACGTCCACAAGCTCTTGGTATTATAGATAATAACAGATTGGTATTGCTATTTACTTTTGAAAGTGACTTGGGAGATGGTTGGGAGAATCCAGAAGTGCATAATGATCCCGAGGAGGTTCGTTTGAAAGCACTCAAAATGGGAGCGAATATTATTAAATACGCATTCGAAAATTAAATGGCCCATCAATTACATCACGATACCACTAAATTTGAACAAAAAAAATTTCCGGTAGTTCTTATTTGTGATCAGGTAAATTCTCCTGCCAATATTGGAAGTCTTTTTCGTATTGCGGACAGTTTTGGTATTTCTCAAATCTACTTTTGTGGTGAAGACATTACTGTAGTAAGTAAACGTATGTTGCGCACAGCCAGGTCAACACATCATCATGTTGCGCATCAACATAAAGAAGAAGTTACAGAGGTCATTACAAGCCTAAAAGACGATGGGTATTCGATTGTTGCCCTCGAGATTACTGAAGATAGTATTCCTTGTTCGGACTATGATATAAATTCTGATCAAAAGATTGCACTGATCATTGGAGAAGAAAATTATGGTGTTTCTGAAGCAGCCCTCAAATTATCAGATCAAACCGTACATATCGATATGTATGGCAATAACAGTAGTATGAATGTTGCCGTAGCTACAGGAATTGCACTCTATGAGATTACAAATCAACTCCTCCCTAGTGCTAGATTGGATAGATAATCTTATTTTTAAACCAAACGAACTTAGAATTTTGATCCTTTTTTAAATTATGAACTCAAAAACAATTTCATACGGTATACTTAGAGCGGTTGGCGCCATTGTAGGAGTCTTAGGGTTGTTATGGTTTTTATTCCAAATTAGATCGGTACTGATTTATATTGCTTTTGCTGCTGTAATTTCGTTGATGGGTAGGCCTTTGGTTTCATTTTTAAAGAGAAAACTGAAATTTAACAACACCCTTGCTGTAGTGTTTACATTGTTTATTACCATTTTGGTATTTTTCGGGATCTCGATGTTATTCGTTCCTATCATTACAGAACAAGGACAGCTTATTGGCGAAATCGATATCAACAAAATTGGTGATGATCTGGATCAGCTCAATCAAGAGATCAGCGATTATTTTAATGTAGAAAAACTAAGCTTTATTGAGTTATTTAAGCAAACAGATTTGATGCAGTTTTTTGATCTTAAAGCGGTTCCTAATTTGATCAATTCCTTCTTAAGCGGATTTGGTGCTGTTTTGATTGGTTTGTTTTCTGTATTGTTTATTTCCTTTTTTCTACTAAAAGACAGTCAGTTATTAGAAAATAGCCTATTGGTTTTTGCAAAAAAAGAAGATGAGAATAAATTTATGAGAGCCTTTACAAAAATCAAAGATCTCTTATCCAGATATTTTGTAGGCTTGTTACTGCAAGTATGCATTTTATTTATACTTTACACCATATTGCTTTTGATTTTTGGAGTAAACAATGCTATCGCAGTAGCTTTGATAGCCGCAATTCTAAATCTTATCCCTTATATAGGACCTTTATTTGGAGGAGTGCTTGTTTTGTTTCTGGCTACTACCAGTAACCTTGGATACGATTTCCCAACAGTGATCTTACCAAAATTGACATATATTCTAATTGGGTATCTTATCATTCAGCTCATCGATAATTTCTTAAATCAACCTCTTATATTTGGTACCAGTGTAAAATCACATCCACTAGAGATATTTTTAGCCATTCTTATTTTTGGACTGCTATTTGGTATCGGAGGACTAATTGTTGCTGTTCCTTTCTATACAGCGATCAAAGTAATTGCAAAAGAGTTTTTGTCTGAGTATAAAATCGTTAAGACGCTGACCAAAGACCTCTAAATCTTATAGAAGCAAATATCATATCAAAACGATATTATTGAATACTCATATTTTACATACAGACATACAGGAATATATTATCCAAAATTCTGACCAGCCTATAGATGTAAATAAACTGATTTTGGCAGGGAGTCCGTTTTCAAACGTCACTGTACAAGAATTAGCACAACAAATTATTGGGCGTTCTAAGGCAAAACAGAAATTACCAACTTGGTTTTCTTGTCCCAATATCTACTACCCTCCTAGTTTGAATCTAGAGCAAACTTCTTCTGAAATAACTGCTCGTTATAAAAGTCAGCAAATACAAGGACATAACTTAATTGATCTTACTGGTGGTTTTGGTATTGATGATTATTTCTTTGCCAAAGTATTCAAAGAGGTTATTCATTGCGAAATGAATGAAGAACTGAGCACTATCGCCTCTCATAACTTTGGAATATTACAAATCGATAATGCGAAATCATTATGTGGAGATGGTATACAAATATTGAACGATTATGATTCGATAGATTACATTTACATCGATCCTTCGAGAAGACATGAAAGTAAAGGAAAAGTATTTTTTCTAGAGGATTGTCTACCCAATGTTCCCGAACATCTTGATTTTTTGCTTTCTAAAAGCACTAATATCCTCATCAAAACATCTCCCTTGCTGGATATCAGCTCTGGTATTAAATCTTTAAAGAATATCAAAAAAATTCATGTGGTTGCGGTGGAAAATGAAGTAAAGGAGTTGCTTTGGTTCATCGAGAAAGGCTTTGAAGATGAATTAGAGATTAAGACTATCAATTTGCAGAAAAAAGAAAATCAAGAATTCGATTTTATATTTTCTGAAGAAAACCAGCTACCTCTTAACTTATCTGAACCAAAAAAATATTTATACGAACCTAATGCCGCTATCATGAAAAGCGGTGGCTTTACAAGCCTTTCAAACCACCTTTCTATACCTAAGTTGCATCGTAATTCTCATTTATATACCTCTCATGAACTTATTACATTTCCCGGAAGACGATTCGAAATCATTGCTTCTTTTCCTTATCAAAAAAAGATCTTAGCCAAAGCTAACATAAATAAGGCAAATATTACTACCAGAAACTTTCAGGAAAGCGTATCTACTCTTCGTAAAAAATTTAAAATCAAAGATGGTGGGCAAGACTATCTATTCTTCACAACGGATTGTAATGATCAAAAAATTGTCTTGCAGTGTAAAAAGGTAGATTTATAATCAGGGATTGGTAAACACTTCTGAATGCGAGATATACCCTTCTATGTATTCTTTTAGGTCCTTTCCTGTAATTTTATCAACATTTGCTGAGATAAAATCTCGATCTTCCTCTATATTTTTGTTATACCCTAAGATTTTTGGGGTATTGGATTGGATACTTAATCGTATCATTCGTAGTTCGATATTATCCGGCTCTTTTTGGATCGCTTTATCTATCAGCTTCTTTCCCCTATTAAAATAAGACATCTTAGAAAAAGGGTTCCACCCAAAAGAAGCTTGAAGTGCTAAAGCAGCCCCATGATACCCCTCATAAATAGCTTCTCCGTTCTCGGCAGCCTTTTTAGTCATTTCATAAAACTTTTCAGCATTTTCTTTTGACTGGTTACAAACCTTATATGCATCTCGAATGCTATTTAAACTAACAGCATCACCTGTATTAAAAAAGAATAAAAAAACGAGGGATATTACTTTTACCATGTTTTAAAATTGAAAGCTTTCTCTTAGAAACGATTGGTTTTATAAGATATTACAAATATGAAAAAAAGGAAGCAAAAAGCTTCCTTTTCTAGAATTTTAAATCATTATTTGATGAGTTTTGCAATACTCTTAAGATCAGAATCTTTTATGTTATAGGATCCATCTTCCTTTAAATAAATGATTTCTCCTGTGGTACTATGAATTACCGATACCATTTTCTTTTGATTAAATTGAGTATGCATCAAGTAATAGAAATCGTCACCGTTAAGAATTTTTTTATTCAAATCCTCATTATCAATCACTTCATACTTGTGCCCATATTTGCCAAAAATATCTTCTTCTGTTCTTGTTTTACCCCAGGTAGCTGCTAATGCATTGTATTTTTTCAGAATCCATTTTGGAGCGTACAAGGTTTGATCCTTTAATTTTTTTAGTTCCTCTTTTTTCTCAATTCCATCTTCGATTACTAAGTTTTCTGAGTTAGAAAGCCTTCTATTAAGTTCTTGAAAATAGTTTTTGATATACCCCATATCAAAATTATAAAAGCCAGGTTCCTCTCCATATTTTTCATTGATCTTATCCAGACTTCCTATTCTCATTTTTGAGCTAAAGTCCTGTCTATATCTGATATTTGGAGTAAAAAAGAGCTCCGCCACGTTCAAATAATCATACTTTAATTTTCCTTTTTTGTTCTTTTTGACATTCTCAAAATTAGACGCCATCATAAACTTAAAGACGATATATTCTGCAACTGTTCTGGTCCCTGGTCCCATAACTCCTCCTGTCTTTTGTTTTTGATATCCATTATCTACTAAGCGAATAATTGAATTACTAGGTGATATATATTTTTCTGAATTGTCATCATACGTTTTTTCGTCAATAAACGTGATTTCATTGAATGTCCAAACACTCGAAATCATCGTTTTAAATTCTTCTGCGTCTAATGATGATGGTACTACAAAAACGGTATTGGTTTTTTTGATGTTTTCAAACACATCTTTTTTGTGTTTTGAAACATAAAGATTGATAGGAGACTTACTTTTCCCTACGTTGACTTGCCCATACGAATGGCTAGCAATAACTATCAATAAAAGTAAAATGGTATATTTTTTCATCGGTCTAGTTGTTATTTAATATTTGCACTTTACTCATGAGTGTCACAGCAGTACAAAACATTACCACTAGCTTTAGAACTTTTTTCTGAAAATAAATATATACCTGTTAGAAGGGACTTCTATTTAGCAATTGATACCTTAAGCAATAAATTGTTCTTCTTTCCGTCGAACGCTTCAAAAATCATATCTTTATTGGGTAAAGTAGCTGCTTTGGTCAATTCTATAACATCCAATCTGGAATTTCGAATATCACTTCCGGTCAAAATAGCTTCTTTGGAAACCTCTCCCGTAGCATCATCGATAATGTATGATGTCATATAAATAAATTCTTTTTTACCATCAAAATAACGAGTAGGAGCTTCTTCAAAAGAACGTTTCAGATTTGTAAAGTCATCGATGTAGAACAAATAATGTTTTCCATCATTTTTAAAATTGAGATAAGACATACTTCGTTTGCTTACTGTTCCCAATTGGTTTTTGGGTAGTTTATGTACCCATAACAGTTTGTTATCAGAAGACAGTTTAAACGCAACGATATCTCGATAGTAATATTTATAAGTTGTTCTCGATCCCGAGGAACTTGAAGTTGTAAACGACTCTACATAACGTTGTTCTCCAAAAATGGTAGTACTACCATCTGGATTAAAAACAACATCATTGACTCTTAGATTTTCTAAATCTTTTTTATCGTCTTCCTTTTGTGTTCCTTCATTTATCCTGGCCTCTCTCTCGAATATCCACTTTTGCAGTATCTCATCAGAGATGTTACTTTTTGAAATTGCGCCTATTGCTCCATCATCGGCTAGATTGGCAGTAAACACTCCTTTGACAACGGACTTATCCGTGTTATCCGCATAAAATCCAGTAACCTTTGCATTACCCTGGGGATCAAATTCGATCACTCCATCGGTGATAGAATATCCTGGAATTTTCAACTCTTGCTCTACTATTGGCCCACTATTTTCATTGATGCGATAAACCTCGGTTTTGTATGCCATAGTAAGTTTATCCTTATCATCATTTACTTCACTAAAATAAGAAGCAGTCATATAAAAATTACCATAGTTATCGATTGCAAAATCTTCTCCCTGCATAATTTCTGAAGGATGAGGCATGGTTACTTTGCGCCTCCATAATAAATTAAGCCCATCGCTAAAGACCGTAACACCAACTTTATCTGGCTTATTATCCGGAGTTTTGATACGGAAGAGTACCAATAACTTTTTTCTATCAGGAGAAGCTTTAAAAACAAATTGATTAATTCTTCCACCTGCATCATATCCATAGGTACTTTTAAAACCAAAATCTCTGGCTATACCTTCTTTATCATTTATTAATTGTATCGGTTTTTCTACCACGATACCCGTAGGAGACACTTTCTGACCATAAGCTCTGTTTCCTTTGGTATAAAAAACTACTGCTTTGTCATTGAGCTGCATTACCGTTTGAAAATCTCCTTTATCCTCCACTACCTGTCTTTTCTTAAGATCTTCTTTAAGGTCTTTTAAAGAAAAACGCTGGATCGTCATATTCTTCCGTCCCTTTTTTATAGAAACCAATCGATCTCCAACAGCTATATTATAGGTATTGATACTTTTTATACGTTTGTATTTCTCTCCTGACTTAAACGTAAAATCTTTGAGAAGAACTGGTTTTTGGGCAAATGCAAAACTACTGGTCAATAAAGCAAAAACCAGAATGTATTTAAAATTCATATAGGTAGTATTTTTTGTTAGGCGTATCATAGCTAAAATAGGTCTATTGTTTACAAATATAAAAAAGCTTTTTTTGATCACACGATACAAAATGCAGACCATTTTTACTCTTAAGAAAAAACTGATTTTCAACTTTTTAAAAAGACCTACTCATTAAAACGAAAATAATGCAAAAAAAATGTTGCATTGTAGGGACATAAAAGTTACATTTGCATCCGCATTTGGGAATACAAATGCAGAGTTCTTAAAAAGACTTATCAGGAGAGGTGGCAGAGTGGTAATGCAGCAGATTGCTAATCTGTCAACGCGAAAGTGTTGCCGGGGTTCGAGTCCCCGTCTCTCCGCATTTTTCGGGGTGTAGCGTAGCCCGGTTATCGCGCCTGCTTTGGGAGCAGGAGGTCGCAGGTTCGAATCCTGCCACCCCGACAAGAAAAACCCTTTGTTTTGATCATAAAACAAAGGGTTTTCCTGTTTTTATAAGTTGATGCTATTAGATCGTCATGTAACTACCATTCGTCTTTTAAATTTCCAACTATCCTTCTACCATGATAAAACCCTGAATTGATGTATTTGTGAAGTTCTGCCACATTCTCGTCAGTAATTGAACCAGCAGCAACGATCTCTAAGGCATGCTCTGCTATGTTTACCATATCTTTTAAAACAATTCTTCCTTCGTAGGCCGTGGATTTCCCTCCAGAAGTCAATACTGCATGTATTCCGTCGATTTTTAAAAGCTTTTTTAAGGCAATCATGATATCCGGAGTTTCGTCGATAGCTTTATGAATAACTACTTTCATCGGTAGCGCAAGTTTTACCAATGTTTTGATTCGCTTAGTGTCTAAGGTATTGTCCTTATTTAATATCCCAAAAACCACTCCTTCAACATTCAATCTATGACAATACATAATTTGTTGCTTCATGATTTCAAATTCTTTCTTTGAATACACAAAATCTCCTCCTCTGGGCCGGATCATCACCCGTATCGGTATTTCTAATTCACTTTGCACTCTTTTTATCTCATCTAAAGAGGGTGTGATACCACCAACACTCAAATCACCACAAAGTTCAATTCTATCGGCTCCATGCTGTTCTGCCAATTGTGCTTGTTTAATTCCCTCTACGCAAGCCTCTTTTATGAACATAATCCAAACATTTAATAAGTGAATACATTAATCATTAACAAACTATCACTATGTTAATCTTTTGGAGCTGTAATTTGCTTCCTTATCCATTTATAAGCGCATCATAGATCTCGTTATCTATGATGCGTGCACTTCCTATTAATGCAGCGTTTTCGAGAAGCTTACTTCTGTACACTGGGATATCAATTTGAAATTCTTTCAGAGCAATTTTTAAATCTTTTTCAAAGAAATGCCATGCATTAGAAATATTGCCTCCAATAACCAAAGCTTCTGCTTCAAAACCTGATAACCAAGGAGCCAAAAAAACTGCTAAGTTTTGAGAAAATTCTCTAAAGATTAGTTCGGTAATCGTCAAATTCTGAGTGTCCATAATCAACTCTTTAACTCCTTTGATTTGGTTTCCGGAGATTTCTTCGTAACGACGTTGAAACCATTGTGTTGAAAAATAGGTGTCTGCAATATCTTCCTCAAATGGTAGATGATACAATTCACCATCTTTAGGAACCCCCACACCATGTTTTAGCGGAATCCCATTATCCAGGAATGTTGCTCCCATCCCAGTCCCTAAGGTAATTGCAATACACTTCTTAAATGTGGACAACTCTCCTACCCAAGCTTCTCCTATACCAAAACATGCGGCATCATTATAAAACCTTACCGAAGTTGAGGAATCCAGTTGCAATTCTTTTTTAATATATTCCCGAAGATTAACATCGTATAATTTCTCAAATTTCCCTTCTCCTTTATTTGGAAAAATCCCATTATAGTAATCAAACGGCCCGGGAATTGCTATTCCAATTCCGTGTAATTTCTCACCCTTCAGGTTATCTATTGCAATTCCTAAAACGGAAACCCAACTATCTAGTATAATATTTCTGGATTCATTACACCCGACCTCCATTTTATACACTTGTTGTGTTTTGTCTGGCGATTTCTCATCGATGGTTGCGGCCATAATATGGCTTCCTCCTATGTCTACACCTATTACCATTTAAATTTTTTGAATTTATGTTCTTTTTATACGATATCCTTCTGCACCGTAAAACACGAGATACGAATAACAAATAATAGGTATAAAGAAGGATAATTGAATTCCTATACTATCTGCTACAGCTCCTTGTAATAATGGAATCAAAGCGCCACCTACAATCATCATCACTAATAGTGATGAGGCCTGACTGGTGTATTTACCTAAATCTTTTATGGCCAGTGTAAATATATTGGACCATAAAATAGAATTAAAAGCTCCTATAGCAATGGCACTCCAGAAAGCTATCGCTCCATGACTCAGGATCATTACCAACAGTAATACAATAATAATCGACGCAAACAGTGTTAGCACTTTTGGAGGTTTAGACCCTCCTATTAGAAAGGCCAGGTAGTTAATGATCAGGAATACGATAAACAGCCAAATTTTGGAAAATGGTAATAACTGCAGAGAAAATTCTGCTCCTTCTACTTTTATCGCGGTGATAAAATACAGGACTAAAAAGAAAAGTATTGACAAACCTGCCATGATACTATATTTTTTTGTGGTATTTGTTATACTCCCCATAGAAACCGATCCCAAGAATCTTCCTATCATCGCTCCACCCCAATAGTACGAAAGAAATACTCCTCCTTCGGCTTCATCCATTCCCATAACAGATTCCAAACCAAAAAAATTGATTAAAAAACTTCCTATAGAAACTTCTCCGCCCACATAGAAGAAAATGGCAAACATTCCTAAAACTACATGTCTGAATTTTAATACCCCTAAACCTTTTTCGATCTTCTCGTTATTTACAAACGAAGGCAATTCTATAAACTTTATGATAACAGCAAGAGCAAGGAATAGTCCACCATATATCAAATAAGGCATCTTTAAGGAATCTACCGTGATTTCACCATTTGAAAATACTTTATACAATAATATGGCCCCAATGATTGGTGCCAAAGTGGTCCCAAACGAGTTAAACCCTTGTGCCAAATTTAGTCTACTCGACGCAGTTTTTGGGTCTCCTAATATTGCAGCATAAGGGTTTGCTGTTATTTGCAAAATAGTAACCCCGGATGCCAGTACAAACAATGCCCCCAGAAAAATTCCATACCGTTGATAACTAGCAGCAGGGTAAAACAAACTGCACCCTACTCCACAAAGAATCAAACCAATAATAATCCCATTTTTATATCCTATTTTGGAAATAGGGTCTCCTTGACTTACAGAGATTAAAAAATAGATCAAAGAAATCACAAAAAATGCCCCAAAAAACGCAAATTGTATGAGGGCTGCCTGGAAATAAGAAAGTTCAAACACAGCCTTGAGATGTGGTATTAACACATCGTTCATCACTGTAATAAACCCCCACATAAAAAATAAAAAAGTGATGGTTATAAATGGTTTTTTGTAGTTCATTTTTTGGTTATCCATTGTACGTAAACTTTGATTGTAATCGTATTGATTGGTGTTTTAATTTTTGTATTTGAAAACTTGTAATTTGTCATTGTTATTAGCGATCAGAATTAAATTCTGATTTTCGACTATTTTCATTTTTCTAACATCTTTGTTAGTAAAAAACCCACTATTCACAACGGTTTCCGGATGAAACTCTCCTTTCCCATTTCCATAAAGGAGTACCCCCGTACCAGCATCATTACGCATGGTTTCAATTTCTGATACGAATAGATTTCCCGCAAGTAAAACATCTAAATTTCCATCCGCATTAAAATCTTTGATAAGCATATCATTTACGTTCGAAAATTGTGCTCTGTTCGGTAAGGGAACTATTTTGAATTTACCCTGTCCCAAATTTTCTATATAAGAATTTGCAAAGGTTTGTGTCTCGTAATGAAGGGCTTCTTGTAGATTATCATTACCATAAACTTCGTTAATATCTAAGGACGCAAAAAGATCATACTTTTTTATCGTCTGTTTAAGCTGTGGAATTTGCTGTGCAGAACAGGAAAAGCCTCTTAAAGGATAATGTTTTCCATAATTGTAATACCCCAAAACAATGTCATTACTTCCATTGTCATCAAAATCTTCATAATACACATCAAAAGGGGCGTCTCTAGAAGTTTTGTATTTATAGTTGAGACCCAAATTACCTGCTACAAAATCGGTATCCCCATCATTGTCAAAATCTCCTTTTTCTATACTAAACCACCACCCAGAAGATTGCTCTAATCCGGGGAGGTTTATTTTTTTAAAATTCTTACCGTTGTTTTCTAGAACGGTTATGGGCATCCATTCTCCTACCAGTAATAAATCAGAATCTCCATCTCCATCATAATCATCCCATACCCCATCGGTAACCATACCAACGTTTAACAATTGAGGTGCTATCTGGGGAGTAACATCTATTAACTTCCCATTTTTATTCTCCAAAATATAACTTGAAGTGGGCTCTGGATATGATTTTGGGGTTAGTCTACCACCAATGAATAGATCAAGATCACCATCCTGATCAAAATCGTTTGGAATTACACAAGCTCCACTGACTGAAGGTAATTTTACCTCAGTATTTTTAATAAAATTCCCTTTCCCATTATTGATATATAAACGATCCGTATATTCTTTTGCTCCTTGCTGGTATTCATAGCCTCCGCTTACTACATACAAATCCTGATCCCCATCATTATCTACATCAAAAAAAATGGCATCTACATCTTCTGTAGCATTATCATTTGCAAAAGATTGCTGCTGAGCTTCTGTAAAAGAACCCAACGTATTTTGCACATATAATGCAGCAGTTTGATCTTTTGCTGCTCCAATATAAACATCTAACAAGGTATCGCCATTGATGTCACCAACAGCTAACGCCGGACCAAACTGAGATAACTTATGTGGTAGTAAAACTTGATCTTCAAAATCATCATACACATTCTCTCTATGACGATGTTTTAATTTTTGAAGTCTGGTAATGTCTTTAAAAATGGTTTTTAATGTTTCCTCTTTTATAGGTTTTGTCACAGTCTCTTCGTTCATCAAAAGCGTAATCTCCTGATTCGCCTTTACATTATTTAGAACTGTTTGCTTTCCGTTTGGCCAATCTACGGTCACCTTGCTTACTTCAGAAAGTTTGCCTAATCCAAAATGAACTATAGTTTCACTGGTCGAATAAATCCCTCTCACATTCGTGGTTTCAGCAAACTGTTTCTGATTCCCATAAAACAAAGTGACTTTGGTCCCAAGCGTAGGTTTATTACCTCTATCTAATAATTGAAATCTTAAATAATTATGCTTAGCGTTTTCGATAGTATTATTCTTGTATACAAATGCTTTCTCATTAATATTATTCACAACAATTTCTAAATCACCATCATTATCCAAATCTGCATAAGCTGCACCATTCGAGAATGTTTTTTGATCCAAACCCCAATCGTCCATCACCTTAGAAAAGGTATAATCTCCATTATTTTTGAAAGCATAATTTTTTAATTTCTCCGAAGGCAAAATATTCACTGTTTCTTCCAAATCCAGAATATCCCATATGCTTACATCTCCGGCATTAGGATTGTTTTTCACAAAAGTGTTTGCCACATCTACCACATAATCTGCTAATTTCTTATTGGCATCGGTATTTCTTATATCTCGCAACAAACCATTGGTCACATAGATATCTTTTAATCCATCATTATCAAAATCCGCGATAAGGTTAGACCAACTCCAATCCGTTGATGCAATATTGGATAACTCAGCAATTTCACTATACGTTCCATTACCATTATTGAGTTGAAGGGTATTAAACATATATTGATAATGTCCTCCATTATTCACGACTTTCCAGAAAGTCTTTGGATTCATACCACTCATGTTGGACTTTAACCTTACATTATCTTCTGCGGCCATATCGGCGACCATAATATCTAAAAGTCCATCATTATTGATATCTGCTGCATCTACTCCCATGCTGAAATATGACATATGATTCAGTGCAGTATTTGCTACATTCGTAAATGTCCCGTCCTGATTATTTAAGTAGAAGAAATCTGGTAAAAAAAAGTCATTAGCGATATACAGATCTGTAAAGCCATCATTGTTGAAATCTCCAGCAGATACACTATTGGCATTGCTGGTACGAAGAACTCCTGCTTCCTTACTAACATCTACAAAATGAGTATTATTGACATTTTTGTACAGTTTTGAGGCATATCGCAAGTCTTTTTTAAGGTTTTTTACTCCAAAAAACTTAGAGTAACTCCCAGGGTTTGGAGGTTGATTTAATAGAAAAAGATCTAAAAACCCATCATTATTATAATCAAAGAATGTTGCATGTCGGGTTCTCGCATTATCATCTATACCAAATTTGGCGGATTGTTCGGAGAACGTAAGATCACCATTATTGATATATAATTTGTTTTTTCGAAGCTCTTGATCATCGTCATAGAGTTCTCTACAAACATAAATATCAGTATAACCATCTCCATTTACATCTGCTAAAACAACTCCAGAAGACCATCCACCATCATCCAGAATACCTGCCTTTTGCGTAATGTTTTCGAAAGTTAAATTTCCTTTATTCAGATATAACTGATCCCCTACGAGGTTTCCTCCAAAGAAAATATCTTGTAAACCATCGTTATTAAAATCTGCAATCCCTACTCCTGCTCCTCCATAATAATTTGAATACAACAAAATATTCTTATCCTTCAGATCAACAACATCATTAGAAAATGATATTCCTGTTTCCTCGGGAGATTGAAGTGTAAAAATTTTCTTTTCCTGAGCATTAATGCCCAGGAAAAGAAAAAAGCTAACCCAAAAAAAACTTATTATTTTCACACGTTTAAATTTTAGTAATTACTTGATTTCATATTAATTATAAAATTAAGAATGTGTGTAACCGCTACGCTCTCACATTAAAAATTTGGAATATTTCCTTTGGCTAAGAAATTTATAAAATTTATTAATGTTCGTTTCATAAAGTTTAAGATAAAAAGAAGGGAAAACAATCCCTTCTTTTTTGGTTAAATCAAACTATATTGACGGCAAACGCCAAACTATTCAACATCCCACCACATTCTGGTGGTAAATTGATCAGGTCCTTGTCTTGATATAGCAGCCTGATAATTTTGAGGGTTTGTAGTTTGTTCTCTTTCAAAATATCGTAATCTCCTAGGAATCATTCCGTTGGATTCGTTCCCTGGATAATCTACAGAAATTAACACCGGAAAGCCAGTTCTTCTCCAATTGGCAAAAGACTCTATATCATTTAAAAAAGTAACAATCCAATATTGTGTATTTACCTGTTCAAGACCATTAGCCGCATCAAATGGATTTGCCGTTAAAAAGTCCTGAATTTCCATATCTGTAACACTTTGGTCTCCTACATTATATAAATCTAATTGTCTCATTGCTGCTCTTACTCCTGCACTGTAATGTGCAGCAGGATCTCCTCCTGCGATTCCCCATCTAATATCAGCTTCTGCAAGCATAAACTCTACTTCTGCATAGGTTTGGAAAAAATAAGGTTCGTCTTCTGCTGTAATCAGATTTCTATTAGGCTCAGAAAAATTATTAATATCATCACCTCCTGGTATGTTAAGTACTGTGGTCGCATCAAGCCCATTTGGTAATCCTCTTTGCATCGCTGGATCATTACTTCCACTGGTGTTTCTATCACCATCGCCATCTGGTAAGGCTGCATAAATTCGTAATCTTGGATCTCCAGCTAATGCATTGATAAACGTATCACTTAATCGCATATCGTCGTCTGCACTAAACACCTGACCATTACCATTTCTATTGATCCCTTCGGGACCGTCTGTATGCTCTACGTAAGAAGTATCATCGTTAGACTGCATTACTCCACCATCGATTGCTCTTTGCGCCCACTGTTGCGCTCCGGTAGGATCCACTTTGATAAGACGCAATCCTAGACGCAACATCATGGAATATCCAAAACGTCTCCATTTGTCCTGATCCCCATCGAATAAAATATCTGCTGTTCCAAATTGTGAAGTACCTGTTCCTAAGGCTGCTGTAGCCTCTGCAAGCTCATTAAGCATATCTGCATAGATTTCGCTCTGCGGATCGTAAGCAGGTCTAAAATTTCCTTCAATAAAACCTCTTCCAGCTTCGCTATAAGGCACATCTCCATAAAGGTCGGTGATTTTATGGTAAATAAACACTCTTAGTATTCTGGCGATTGCCAGCATTTCTTCTGAATATTGATCTTCTGGATCTGTCTCTAGTTGAAACACAATATCTTCAATAATTTTTACTTGATCATTGTATCCTCTTTCGAACCAGGCTCCAGACCATTGAGCATTGTAAAGGTATTTATCTCCCGCCCAAACACCTCCGATTGAGGCCATGTGTTGTATCATCATTGAAGAGTAAATTAGATTTCCTCTCCAGTTCTCGAAACGATCTCCAGCTGTCCTCAAAATTGCATTGGTCAATTTTGGTCCTGGTTCTAATTCTGTTGCTGTATTTGGATTAACATTTAGTTCTTCAAAACCACTATCACAAGAGGTAGTACCAATAAAGATGACTAAAATTGCTATGATTATTTTTTTCATCGTTGAAATATTTTTAATTCTTAAAATTTCAAATTAACAGTAAGTCCATAACTTGCGATAGGTGGCAATCCAAAGTACTCCAAACCTTGAGCGTTACCTCCGTTAAATCCTGCTTCTGGGTCTATATTTTCTGATTCTCTCATGATAAAGAACAGGTTTCTTCCTACCAAAGATACACTTGCACTATCTAAGAAAATCTTATCCAATACTTTGGAAGGGAAAGTATATCCCAGGCTTAATTGACGCAACTTGATGAAGTCGGCATCTTCTATCACTTCTTCTGCGATTCCTGAAATTCGTCCGTAATATGCTTGCAAAGTGGAATTATCATGTGTAAAAGTAAACGGGTTTCCTGCTTCGTCCACTCCGCTAACTTCTAATCCGCCTTCTCGTCCTTCTAAGGTTCGTCTATCTAAACCTGTTGAAAGTGCAATGGCATTGGTACCGGCATATACCTGACCGCCAAACTTAGCATCGATTAAGAAGCTTAAGTCAATATTCTTATAACGAAAACTATTGGTCAATCCCATAGTCCATGGCGGTACTCCTTCTCCTAGAATCTTACGTTCTGCACTTTCTATTGGTAGTCCATCTGCTCCAAAAACGATTTGTCCTGCGGCATTTCTTTCATAAGCAGTTCCATAAATTACTCCAAAAGGCTCTCCTACGATTTGACTAATGCTTGCATCAAAAGTTCTTACGTTACCTACGGTAAGAATATTATCCTGATCATCTGTGGCAACGATTTCACTTTCATTAAATCCAAGATTATAACTTACATTCCAACTAAAATTATTGGTTTGAACAGGTGTCCCTCGAAGTAATAATTCTACTCCTCTATTTTCTAGTATTCCGATATTGGACAATACATTAGAAAAACCGGAAGTATTGGAAATATCTACTGGTAAAATATCTCTTTCCGTTTCGTTTCTATAATAGGCGAAATCTATTCCTAATCTACTGTTAAAGAAACTAAGGTCTAATCCTACTTCTGTTTCAGACTTACTAAATGGAGTTAAAGAAGTATTAGGCAATGTCCCCGTAGCAATCTCTCCTAACGGTTGCCCTAAATGTCCCTGTCCGAAAATACGGAATGGTAAACTTAATTGATACGGAGTCTCTGTTCCTCCAGCTACCTCAGAATAATTAGCTCTTACTCTACCAAAAGTTAACCAAGATGGCATATCCCAAGCACTAGAAAAAACAAAACTACCACTTACCGAAGGGTAAAAATCGTTATTTGGTGTTGATTTACCCGCTGCTGATAAAGTAGAAAACCAATCATTACGACCTGTAACCGTTACATACAAAAAGTCTTTATATCCAAGTTCTACAGAACCATAAATCCCCGAAAATGCCAGCTCGGTTAATGTTCTTTCATTACTGATATTCTCTACATTTCCTATTATTTCTAAAAAGGGTACTACAAAACGCTCTCCTCTAAGTCTCAAAAAATCTCTCCTTTGGGTATTCTTATTAGCTCCTACAAAAGCTTTTATCCCTAAATCTTGGGTAACCTTCTTATTGAATCCTAAAATTAAATCTGCATCTACCTGGGTGATGTTATTTTCTCTTTCTTCTATACTTCCCAGTGGCGTAAACGCAGTACCAAAACCTTCTATTTGAGTAGTACGAGTGGTACCATGATCAATTCCTGCTCTGGCAGTAATATCCAACCAATCAAAAATCTGATATTTTACGGTTGCAGAACTCAATATCCTATTTCTTCGATCAAATGTTCTAAATCGCTCTGCCGCCCAATACGGATTCTGAACAAAAGGGTTTCCTGAAATTTGTTGTTCTACCCCGTCTTCATTAAATCCTGGAGCTAGATCTTCTATATTTACATTGGCAGGTAACAATCCTGCGGAGAAGTTCGCATTTCCTGGTGCATCCGAAACTCTAGGTCGATTGGTTACTTTTTCGACAATATATCTTGCACTTAAGTTTAATGACAGTTTTTCTGCAGCTACCGAGCCTAAATTCAGAGAGAATGATTTTCTGTTTAATTCAGAATTAGGGAGTACATCGTCATTATCAAAATCTGTTGCAGCAAATCGATAATTAAAATCATCACTGTTCTTTGACACTGCAACAGTGTTTATTATAGTAACACCAGTATCATAAAATTTATCTAAGTTTTCGCCAGTATCCACATAGGGTCTAGAAACACCATCAAATTGTACAGAAGAAGGTATGCTTCCCAATCTTGGTCCCCAGGAAGAGAACGCTGTTTGCAATCCTTCTTGCTGAGTCGTTGGCGCTACTCCTTGAGATCCCTGACCGTAAGTCCTTTGAAAATCTCTTACATTGGTCAGAATATCCTCAAAAGTAATTTGATTACTATACTCTACACCAAATCCTTGTCCTTTTTTACCGTTTTTTGTTTTTATAATGATCACTCCGTTAGATGCTCTGGATCCATACAATGCTCCTGCAGCACCTCCTTTAAGTACACTTACCGATTCTATATCATCTGGGTTAATACTTGATACCCCATCACCAAAATCTGAACCTCCCCACTCGCTCGCGGCACCTAACTGTGTATTATCTATGGTAACTCCATCTACAACATATAGCGGTTGATTTGTACCTGATATACTCGAAGCTCCTCTAATGATTACTCTACTCGACCCGGCGGCTCCTGTAGAAGGTGGGGTAATGTTAACTCCGGCTACCTTACCTTGTAAAGCATTAAGAGCGTTGGGTGTTTTTACTTCCGATACGGATTCTCCTTGTAATTGCGTTACCGCATATCCCAGGGTTTTTCGATCTCGTTCTATCCCCAAAGCTGTTACAACCACTTCGTCTAATTGCTCTGTTTCTACAGCTAAAGACACATTAATAGTAGTTTTTCCATTTACTGCAATCTCCTGGGTTGCATAGCCCAAAGTAGAAAAAACTAAGACCGCATCCTGTTGCGGTAAATTAATAGAATAATTCCCATCAAAATCGGTTAAAACACCGACCGATGTACCTTTGACTATTACGTTTACTCCTGGAAGAGGGTTCCCTTCCTTAGTATCTGTTACCTTACCCGTTACCGTTGAACCTTGTGCGAAGATGGATTCAAAACATGTAAAAGACATAAACAGCATAAATACTAGTAACTTCCTACACATATTTGTTTATTTAATTGTTAATTTGATATTTGTTTCCCTTAGGGTAATCATTAATTGTTAACATAAATATTACAATATCATTAACTTTTAGAAAAGTTTTTCGATCAATAACGAAGCTGAAAAGTTAAAAAGCAAAACAACGAAAACGTTTGAAGTTTCTTTAAACTTTAAAAATTTAATTTATTAGTATCGCTTGTCACAAAAAAGAGGTTATCTGGATTTCAGATAACCTCTATATTTTCAAATATTTATTCTATCTATTACTACTACTGCAAAGTACCCGTCAATCTTGTTTGTTTGCCATACAATCCTTGAGAAATACCATTTAGGTAACTTTCTCTGTTAACTCCATCCAAATTGTACATAACAAAAGCCCCAAATCGATCTCTTTTTGTTCTATTGGCAAAATCTCTTGCCGTAGAAGCAGCTGTTCTTGTTACATCTACAGCGGCTGCAGCCTTTTTTCGTTTTCCTAATCCAGGAACATTAATATTGGCATACGATCCATAAAATGGTTGAAATGCAAAATCTAAAAACTGTCCTGCTTTCTTTCCTTGGGATTGCATTTGACCAGTAGATTCGCCAATACGATAATACGTAATGATCTTATTACTTGGCATAGCCGCTCTTAATTCTCTCAGTAACCAAATAAACGAATTTCCATTAATCGCTGGTCTTCCGGCTATGGTTCCATATTTTGCAAATTCGTCATCCAGATCTACACCGTCGAGTCCATTATCTTTCACTACTTTTGCCACTTGCTTTGCAAATCTTCTTGCTTCAGCTCTTGTTGGAAAATTTGAAATCCCTACCGCTTGGTGATTTCCTAAAATAGACAACAGCACTTTAATTCCTTTATTTTGTAATGGTCTAATCGTAGTCGCCCGATTACGTAATACGTTTTTTACATTATCATTCATACTCAAAACATGGGTTCTTCCACTTTGGGTATTGTAATTTACATTGGCAGCAAAAATTACAGCAATGTCAATCATAGGTTTCCCATCGGGTAAGGTGTATGCGGCTGCATTCCGCATCTTTTGATTGTTTACTTCGATATACATGACAGAAGCAGGGTTTTTTAAACCATGTGCTTTTTCCTGTACCTCGGTAAACTCTTCTAAGCTAATCGAATCTTCTTCACTAATATCATCCTTACTACAGGAGATACCCAAAATCATTAGGAGTGAAATACATGTTGCAATTTGAATCTTTTTGATTTGTGTGTACATAATATATTTATTAAAATGGTTAATATTCTGAAGTTGGTAAATAGGCAAAAAGCTATCTTAAAAGTATTTATAGCTTTTCCCAAACCCTAAAAAAAAAGGTGAATAACAACTCAAATAGGTTCAACGGGTCTAAAACCTATGTTCCCGTAAAAGAAGAAGTACAACCCTACGTTTAACTGCCTGAACACTTAAGTATTAACCGTAAAAAGAAGCATTAATTTTTTACAACTTAGTGAGATAAAAATGCTATTGCAATGTAAAATGTATGTTTTTGGAATTTAGAAGTTGTTTATGAGAGATAAAGAAATTATCAAACGGGGCATCGTCTATTTTAATTTCTTTTATCAAATTTTTGGAGGTTGTTTTTTTGGAAGTAATCGTTAAGGTATCTGTATCATAATACGCTTTGTCCAAATGAATAATTACTTTTTCAAATTTTGGAGTACAGAGAGCGTATACAGGTGTTGCCGGCTCGACAGGATATATGCCCATCATCGAAAAGACTGCCCATGCAGACATGGTTCCGGTATCATCGTTACCCGGTAAACCGTCCGGTGTATTTTTGTAATACGTATCCAATAAACTATTCACTGTTTTTTGAGTTCTCCATTCTTCCCCCTTGATGTAATTAAACAAAAATGGATACGCAATATCTGGTTCGTTAGCCATATCAAACTGTTGGTTATCAAAAACCTTTTGTAGTTGCTCAATAAAAGCCTGATCTCCTCCCATCAACGTTTTTAAACCGGTAATATCATGAGGGATCATAAATGTGTATTGCCATGCATTACCTTCAATAAACCCAAGGTTTTTTACAAAATTTGCCCCTGTTTCCGGACGATAAGGAGATAACCATGTCCCATCATGATTTTTGGGACGTAGTAAATTAAATTCAGAGTCAAAAAGGTTTTTGTACGATAATGACCTTTTTGAAAAACGTTCATAATCTTGTTCTTTACCCAACTCTTTGGCCAATTGCGCGATGGCATGATCCGCAATATTATATTCTTGTGTAATCGATACAGAACCACTGTTGGTGGTTGACGTAGTGAGATATCCCTTTTCTACATAATCTTTTAGTCCTGGACGTAAAGGATTGTTCTCAATACGATCAGCGCTCTTTACCATTGCCTCATATGCTTTTTGAATATCAAAATCCTTGATCCCTTTCAAATAGGTGTCGGTAATGATAATTCCTGCAGGATCTCCAACCATTGTCGTTGTTTCGGTAGCGTTTAATTCCCATTTAGGAAGCCAACCCGACTCATCATAAATCTGCAACATACTTTTTACCATATTGGATTGCTGCTTAGGATATACCAGACTCATCAATTGATGTAAATTTCTATAGGTATCCCAAAGAGAAAAAACAGTATATCTTGTTCCATCCGTCTTTAGCGTCTCCCTCGTTTTCATTTTTGGATACTCGCCATTTACATCATTTAATGTATTAGGATGTATAAGCGTATGATACAACGCGGTATAAAATTTCACTTTATCCTCTTCTTTCCCCCCTTCTACCTCTATTCTAGATAAGTATTGGTTCCATTCTTTGTTGGTTTCCTGTCTAATCTGCTCGAAAGTTTTCTCAGATGTTTCTTTTTCTAAATTCTCTCTTGCATTTTTTATACTTACATACGAGATTCCTATTTTCACCTCAACTTGTGTAGGTGCATCAAAATGATATCTCATATACCCTCCGATACTATCCCCCACAATCTCTTTGGCATATTCCTTCTTCACTATTGTTTTACCGTTATAGGCTTTCATCCACTCAGACTCTACCCCTTTGTAGTGATCTCTATTCTGCCAAACACCAAATTCATCTGCTGGTTTTGAGAACTTAGCCACAAAATATATTGGATACGTCTCATCGGGCTTGTAATAGCAAAATGACCCCACCGTACGAAATCCTTCAATTTCTGTTGGGGACACTATTTTTAGCATTCCACCTTGCTCATTGGTTAATCCCAATCCCAAATTAAGCAAAATATTAGCCTCTCCCTTTGGGAATGAATAGGTACTTACGCCGGATCTTGTGGTGGCTGTGGTTTCTACTTTGATGTTATATTTATCCAAAGTATTTGAATAATACCCAACTTTAGAAATTTCGTTTGAATATGTGGATCCATATGCTAAATGATCGGTTTCCAAAACTCCAGTTGTAGGCATGGTAATGATCACTCCTAAGTCTGGGCAACCTACACCACTTAGATTAACATGACTGAAACCAGTTAAAAATGTATTTTCTTTTACATAAGGAGTTGATAACCAGCGACTGTCTTTTTCTAAAGGTAAATTTTGAGATCCAGCTACATTAAAGGGGGATACATTGACCATTCCTCTTACAGCAATAGGACCTGGATTTGTAGTTCCAAAATTAGAAGTACCAATAAATGGGTTTACATATTTAGCAACCTCTTTTACAGGTATTTGTTCAACTTCTTTTTCTATTGGGGAATCCTGGGTGTTTTCCTGTTGACATGCGCCAAGAGTAATCCCAACCATTACTAAAAGACTTTGAAAAAACGTTTTTTGCCGAAATATTACCATCAATAAAAAATAATTAATTAGCACTTAAAGAATAAGGCACTGCTTCGTTGGTATTTGCCCAATTCTTGTTTGGATCACTTCCCATTTGAAAATCTAATACACCCCCGTTTTGAATATCCTCAAACCTCAAATAGCTATTCTCATACGCTTTTTGATTCAAAGTAAGAGACTGAATATAAATATTGGAGTCTGAATTTTCAGGAGCATTGATCTCGAAAGTATTGCCATTTTCTAAATGTAACCTTGCTTCTTTGAATAACGGACTTCCAATAACATACTGGTTTACCCCTGGTGTTACTGGATAAAACCCTAATGCACTAAACACATACCAGGCAGAAGTTTGGCCGTTGTCTTCATCTCCACAATATCCATCAGGGGTAGCCGAATATAGCTTGGTCAATACTTCTCTTATTTTTTCTTGTGTTTTGTAGGCCGCATTGGCATAATTGTATAGATAAATCATATGTTGTATGGGCTGATTGCCGTGAGCGTAATTCCCCATATTTACGATTTGCATTTCTCGAATTTCATGAATTGTAAATCCGTAATACGAAGCATCAAAATCTGGTGGCATGGTAAATACCTCATCCATTTTTTTTTCGAACTCCGACTTTCCTCCCATCAATTGAATCAATCCTTCGACATCATGAAAAACAGACCAGGTATAATGCAGACTATTCCCTTCGGTAAAAGCATCTCCCCACTTTAAAGGATTAAAAGGGGTTTGAAAATTACCATCTTCATTTTTCCCCCTCATCAATTTGGTAGAAGGATCAAATAGATTCTTATAGTTCTGAGAGCGTTGGTAAAAGGAATTGGCAACATCTTCCTTACCCAATTTTTCTGCCATCTTAGCAATGGTGAAATCAGCATAAGCATATTCTAATGTACGGGCGGCGTTTTCATTAATCTCTACATCATACGGCACATAACCCAACTTATTATAGTACTCTATCCCCTCTCGTCCAACAGATCGAATCGGATTTCCGTTGGATAGTGGTCTACCTTCAGAAGTAGTGGCATTTTTCAGTATGGCTTCAAACAAAACTTCTGCATCCATATTGGGTATTCCTTTCAGAAAAGCATCAACCACAATAGGTGCCGAATTAGATCCTATCATACAATCACGATGTCCAGGGCTAGCCCATTCTGGCAACCAACCCGATTCTTTATAAGTATTTGCCAGGCCCTCCATGATATGGCTATTCAATTCTGGATACATCATATTGAAAAAAGGAAATACCGCTCTAAACGTATCCCAAAAACCATTATCGGTAAACATATATCCAGGTAACACTTTACCATTGTATGGGCTATAATGAACGATCTCGTTGTTCTCATTAAACTCATAAAACTTTCTTGGGAAAAGAAGCACTCTATACAAACAGGAGTAAAAAGTTTTAATGCGCTCTATATTACTGTCTTCCACTTGAATTCTTCCTAGTTCTTTTTCCCATTCTTTTTTTGCATTGGCTTTGGTTTGTTCAAAAGTACGATCGCCTATCTCACGGTCTAAATTTAACTGTGCCTGCTTTGGGCTGATAAAAGAAGAGGCTACCTTAACATGTATAACTTCGCCTTTTTTGGTTTTAAACCCAACAATCGCACCTACATGTTCTCCTTCATTATCTTTAGAATTTTCAACCAATTTCCAACCATCTCCCCAGGTATGATTTACTTCAAAATCTTTATCAAATTCAGCCACAAAATAGTTGTGAAAATTCTCCGGAACTCCGCCACTATTATTTCGACAATACCCAATAATCTTTCTTTCTTCGGGGATAATCTTTACCATAGATCCTTTAAAAAAAGCATCTAGAATAATAAAGGACTGCTCTCTTTCTGGAAATGTAACCTTAAAATGTGCTGCTCGCTCTGTAGGAGAAACCTCTACAGTGGCATCATGATCTGCCAGGTATGTCTTATAATAATGAGGTTTCACAACTTCGGCTTTATGAGAAAACCATGAGGCTCTCTCTTCTTCTTTATATTTAAGATCCCCGGTAACCGCCATTAACGAAAAAGCGGCATAATCATTAATCCATGGGCTGGGTTGGTGGGTTTGCTTTATTCCTCTTATCATGTTTTCATCATATTTATACGTCCAACCATCACCCATTTTTGAAGTCATCGGCGTCCAAAAGTTCATTCCCCATGGAGTTGCAATTGCTGGGTAGGTGTTTCCATTTGATAAATCAAAAGCAGAATCTGTTCCCATTAATGGATTTACCAAATCTGTAAGATTTTCTAACTTTTCAACGGGTTCTACAGCAGGTTGTACTTCCTGGCTTTGTTTACAGGAAAAGAATAAACACGAGATTAATAATACGGTTATATACGGGTTTCTCATTGCTTATAGTATGTTTATAATTATTGGCACCTTGACTTTTATTTAATATATACTTCCAACAGTTTTGCTTCGGACTTAGCTTCGATGGAATAGCTTTTTAAAGCAGCAGGAATTAATACCGTTTGACCAACTGCCATATCTACTTTTGAGCCATTCTCGTAATGAATACTACATGATCCGCTAACGCATATATAGATCACAAATGAATCCTGAAGGTTATTCGCTTGATAAGCATCTTGATTTATCACTAATTGGTTGGTGGTAAAATACTCACAACTCACCAATTCTGTTGGTATATTTTGTTTGATTTCGTAGGATGATTTATAGGATGTTTCTGCCTTGTAATCTATAGCATCCAGAGCAAGATCGGTATGCAATTCTCTATAATTACCATACTGATCTGGTCTGTCCCAATCATAAATACGATATGTAATATCACTTGTTTGCTGAATCTCTGCCAACAAAACCCCTGCCCCTATGGCATGTACTCTACCTGTTGGAATAAAATAAACATCTCCTTCCTGCACCTTGTCTTCATTAAGGATGTTCATTAAGGTTTTGTTATTGAGATGTTCCAGATATTCTTCTTGATTCGCATCTTTTTGAAACCCAACAATCAGATTTCCATTTTCCTCGGCATCCATGATATACCACATCTCAGTCTTACCAAAAGAATTATGTCGTTCTTGAGCCAACTCATTGTTTGGGTGTACCTGGATACTTAAAGGCTTTTTCGCATCAATAAATTTAATTAACAACGGAAACTTGTTTTCAAAATGTTCATATACATGTTTTCCTACCAATAACTCCCTGTATTCTGCTAAGATCTCAGTTAATGTTTTACCTATCAATGGACCATTGGACACTACCGATACATCACCATCTACATCCGATATTTCCCAACTTTCTCCGATATTATCTTTGGTTGCTTTTTTATTAAAACGGGTAGCCAACTTGTTCCCTCCCCATACCTTTTCTTTTAATATGGGCTGAAATTTTATTGGGTACGAAATTTTATTTGCGGTTGTCATATTCGGTTTACTGTATTAATATTTCGTCAACAAAAAGCCATCCTTTTTGACCTGCTCCCTGATGCCAGTTAGGGAGTTTCCCTACATTGTGAACTACGATCTTAATTTGCTTCGTCTCTATAGCAGGAAACTCTAATTTAAAACGTTTTTTCTTTACTTCGGTCGCTTGCTTTTCATCCGTAGCGTCATAGCTCAACGTTTCTATCTTCTGAAAAGATGCATTATTATTTTTTGCATAAATTTCAATTTTCTTCGGAAAAAAGATCCAGGATCCTGTGTCTTGAAGGGAACTAATGGAGATACTATTTACGGCTTGAGATTCTTCAAAACTGATATTGGTGATCAGATCTTCCCCTTCGAATCCAGCCCATTTCCCATCTGAAAATAAGGTGCTGGCTTCCACAAAATCAAAAACTTTGTACGATCCTGGGTATTTTACCGAAGGTTTATGTTGCATATTGAAATCTTTGATCTTATGTTTTATCTTAAAAAACTCTTCTTTCATTGTAGGACTAGGCAACCATTCTTTTTGATACATTTTGGCCTTTAAACTCACCGAATTGGCAATTTTAATCGGTGCTGTATATCGAGATGAAGTACTATCGGGCTCTGTTCCGTCTAGTGTATAATATAATCTAGCATTCCGAAGAGGTTGATCAAACTCAATTTCTAAACTATCCTTAAAAATGGTCTGTTTCGTAATAAGTGTAGGTGGTTTTAAAGGTTTAATTTCTGCAAAACCTTCAAAAATCCCATGATGAATTACTATTTGATCGTTTTCTATCTTTTCTTTGACGTACTGCTCATCTACCTTAGTATTCCAAACATAAATATCCTCTGGAGAGATGTGATCTACTATCATAGAAAGTCCCTCATTATCTACCAAAGTATGATGCAGATTGAGCACTTTTATTCTTTCTAAATCCACTAAGTATTCTAATGTTTTATTAGAAATTTGATTATTATCCAAACGCAGGTGCTCTAGTCTTTTCAACTTCTTCAAACCTTTGGTCATATCGTCTGTTAGGTGAGTTGCATTCAAATCTAATGATACCAATTGCCTGGCAATTCCTTTTAGAGCGGATATGGCTTCTTTGGAAATCGAATCTTTATCAAATTTGGCACTTAGATGTGGTTGATCCGTTGCTATTCTATGCAAAGAAAAACCTGCTTGTACCACTTCATTTATCGCGCTCACAGAAGCTTCTGGTGTGAGTTCTATATCCTTCTCCAAATAATTACCTAGCAGATTGACCAACGTATCACTATCTTCAAACGCAAGGGCTTTATCGCTAAAACTCGCTCCATTATTGATCCAATGTTTCAATAACCATAACTCATTTGAAGTTATTTGATTTTTGCCGGCTGGTGGCATATGATTTTCGTCTTCTAGAGGAAGTACGATTCGTTTTACCAAATTACTCTCAAAGGCATTTCCAGGCAGAAGTCCTTTACCCTCGTCCCCTCCTTGTAAAATTACAGCTTCAGAAATAAGAGATAATCCTCCTTTTTGTTTTGTTGCATTATGACACTGGATGCATTTATCTTCAAGAATTGGATAGATCACATCCGAAAAATACTGAAGGCTATCTATCACCTTAGGTTTTTCTTTTTTTGTAGCCAAAGGTGAGTACTGGGTAAGAAAACTATCTCCATGTGTTAATACACTTCCATAATGTCCTGTTACACTGATCAAAATTATGGTAAGCACAAATAGAGGGAAGTACAACTTGTCTTTCGATGATTTTTTAAGCCAAAACAATATTGTAATCAATATAGCAGTACCGATACCCGTATACATATGAATATTAGTGATTTTCTCTTCATAACCACCTTCGAGGGATAAGAAATAGCCTAAAACACAAGCTAAAATCGCAAAAACTGCACTAAAACCTAATCCATTTCTAATAAGAGTGTCTGAGTATTTTTTTCGAAAACGACCCACCACTTCAAAATAAAACACCAACAGTAATCCCCCAATAGGTAGGTGTAAAATCAATGGGTGAAAACGCCCCAAAAACAATATAAATTCTGGTGTTTTATTCATTGACTCCTGATCAAATACGGTTACCAAAAACATATCTAACAATCCCAACATAAATCAGTTCTTTTTGGTGTTAAAAATCCATTCATCCATAAAAAGCCAAGCCGGGTTGCTTTTGCCTTGATGCCACTCGGGAATTAATGTGGTATTCGCTATTTCAACACGCATTTTACGCAATTCTTTTAGCACAGGAATATGAATATTATCCAGTCTTGAGACATCTTGAGTTAGTGGAGTATTGGAAAAATCTACAGATAGCGATTCAAAACTATCCCCATCCCTGGAAATTTTGATCGTAACATCCTCTATCGGAAAAATCCAGGCATTAGTATTAATTAAAAAGCCGATATCCAAAGATTCTAAAACTGTCTTCTGTTTAAAGTCTATTTCGGCTATAAAAGGTTCTGTTACTCCAATCCATTGACCATCTCTAAAATTCAAGCTTCCTTTTTTATGATTTACCAATGTGTTTTCGCCTTGTCCGGGATATTGTTCATTCAAAGAAGAAATGATAGAAAAATGAGCTACATCCATCCCTTTTTTATAAAAAGTTACCGTTTCTGTCTCACTGGGTTTAAAATCCTCATGAAACGCTTTAAATGTATATTCACCAGGTTCTGAAACCACTATGGTTTCTATGTATTTTTTCGATTTTTGCGTAGGTTCTCCTCCATCAATCGTGTAAAAGATATTAGCATTTTCCAGTCCCAAAGAAGCAGTAACCGAAGAAGAACTATCTATAATTACATGGTCTACTTCAATTTTAGGATTGGCCAATTGTATTTCTTTACTCTGCAAAAAAGTTTTTGATTCCATACTATGCTTTTTATCAGCACTACACGAATACAACATCACTACTCCTAATATGATTATTAACATTCTCATACTCGGGTTAGTTTTATCGGATATGTTTGTCCCGAGTTCCACTGTGCAACATATATATTGTCATCTTCATCTATACATACATCATGAGGATGCTGAAATAGTTTTATAGACTGATACAATTCTGATAGTTGATTGTTCTCATATACCGGTTTTGTAGCACCTGGACATGAAACCACTTCATTCTTATCATTCATAATTAATAGAAATCCGGAAGCATCATGAGTAGATCCTTTGGACTTTAGTACTGCAAAATAAATCTCCTCTTTATGAATGACCGGCCTGCATATCAAAGCCCCTGGAACTTCGATAGAAGAAAGGTACTTACCTGCTAGAGAAAATCTTTTTAACACATTCTGTTCCCTTGCAGTAACCAGTAGTACGGGATGCTCTTTATCTCTTTGATCCACACAAATACCATGTGCATTCAAAAACTGATCATTTCCTGTTCCTCTTCCTCCAAATACATTTAATAACTCTCCTTTGTGATTATAATGAGAAATAAATTGATTCCCGTAACCATCAGCAACATAAAAATCTCCATTTTCCAGTACGGTAGTCTCTGTAGGTTTATACTCTTCTTTAGTTTTGTATTTACCTGAATCCGCTGGATAATCTACTGTCATTACTACCTTGCCATCGATTGTAGTTTTGATCACCTGATGACGTTCATAATCTGTTATAAATAGAAAATCTTCACCATTTTCTACAGCAAGTGTTAATCCATGTGCTCCCGGATAGGTGGTTCCCCAAGTATCCAGCAACTTTCCAGATTTATCGTAGATAATGATATTGTTCTTTACATGATTGGTAAGCAATACAATTCGCCCTTTAGAATCCTGAATAATTTCATGACAATCCTTTACAGGAACTTCTGAAGCATTCAAATTTCCCCAATTGAGATCTACCTTATACTGGTGAGTATTATGACCAATGATCAAATCTTTGGACATATCAAATCGATATGCGCCAGCGTACATAGGCAACGTGAGCATTCCTGCACTAACACAAAACGATTTATGGAGAAAATTTCTTCTGTTCATGGTCATCTTATGTATTAAGCAATAATATCATTGATCACATGACCATGCACATCGGTTAATCGAAATCTTCTACCCTGATGTTTAAAGGTAAACTTGGTATGATCGATTCCCATAAGGTGCATTAATGTGGCTTGAAAGTCATGGATATGTACTGGATCTTTTACTACATTATATCCTAGTTCGTCTGTCTCTCCATAGGTAAATCCAGGTTTTACACCTCCACCTGCCATAAAAATGGTAAAAGATCTTGGATGATGGTCTCGACCATAATTGGTATCGGTTAATGTTCCCTGACTATAATTCGTTCTTCCAAACTCGCCTCCCCATATCACCAAGGTTTCTTCCAGTAATCCCCTTTGTTTTAAATCCAAAATAAGTGCTGCAGATGCCTGATCCACATCTCTGGCCTGTTTCTCGATTTGCGTAGGAAGGTTGTCGTGTTGATCCCATCCCATATGGTATAATTGTACAAAACGGACATCTTTTTCTATTAACCGTCGGGCTAGTATGCAATTGGCAGCAAAAGTCCCTGGAACCTGTGAGTCAGGACCATACATCCTGAAAATATGATCTGGTTCATCATCTATATTCATCGTTTCAGGAACCGAAGTTTGCATTCTGTAAGCCATTTCATATTGGGCAATACGGCTATTGATTTCAGGATCGCCAAATTCTGATTCCTGCTTATGATTTAGCTCACTCAAATAATCCAACATTTTTCTACGGTCTAATCTGGACATCCCATCCGGATCTTTTAGATACAAGACCGGATCTTTTCCTGATCGGAATTGAACTCCCTGATGAAGAGAACTTAAAAATCCATTCCCCCAGAGTTTAGAATATAAGGGTTGTGCATTAGGCCGTCCTGTACCTCTACTTAATAATACCGAAAAGGCAGGGAGGTTATTATTGAGACTTCCTAAACCATAACTCATCCATGATCCTATACTGGGTCTACCGGATTGTTGAGATCCTGTCTGAAAAAAAGTAATCGCAGGATCATGATTGATGGCATCTGTTTGCATCGATTTTATAAAACACAGTTCATCGACCACTTTAGAAACATAAGGCATCAAACTACTTACCCATGCTCTGGATTCTCCATATTGTTTGAATGTAAAATTACTATCTGCCAAAGGGAAATTGGCCTGACCAGAGGTCATACCCGTTAATCGCTGACCTTTTCTAACCGACTCCGGCAAATCCTGCCCTCTCATGTCTGTTAATTTTGGTTTGTAATCAAACAAATCCAGTTGCGAAGGCCCTCCACTTTGGAAAAGGTAAATCACTTTTTTCGCCTTTGGTGCAAAATGAGGTAATTTTAAAGAACCCGGGCTTAAATCCAAATGCTGAGCAGTATCTGGGGAACGAAACATTTGTGTGGGATCAATCAAAGAACCTAAAGCTAATCCGCCAATACCTAATCCTACTTTCTTTAAGAAATGTCTCCTGTTGTTATTATTAAAATGCTTGAATAACTCGTTCATGACTCTTAACTTTTGGTAATCGTTTCATCTAAGTTGAATAATAAACTAACTAAAGCCGTATACGCCTTATACTCCTTTTCATCAATACCTTTTGGTAATTCTCTGATATTTTCTGAAAGCTCTTTTGTCATCTCATTTTCAGTACTTTCTTGTCGTTGTTCATTCAAGTATGCCGATAACTTATTTACTTCTGACTCATCTGGTTTTCGTGAAGTTATTTTCTGAAATAAGGTTTCAATCTTTTTTGTCTCTGAAGAAGAATTATCTTTTAATACCTCAATAGCCATTACCTCTGAAGCTTCTATAAACTGTGGATCATTCATCAACACTAAAGCTTGCAAGGGTGTACTGGTTTTTTGTCGTTGTACTGTACAAAAATCTCTGGAAGCCGCATCAAAAGTGAGCATCGAAGGAGGAGGCACTGTGCGTTTCCAAAAGGTATACAAACTTCTTCTATACAGCCCTTCTCCTTTATCCTGAATATATTCGGTAAGACCAACTCCGGAGGTGGTTTCGGCCCAAAGGCCACTGGGTTGGTAAGGTTTTACGCTTGGACCTCCCACTTTCTCCACCAACAACCCGCTAGCAGCCAATGCATTATCACGAATAGCCTCGGCGGGTAATTTATACCGAACTCCTCTGGCCAACAATTGATTTTCTGGATCTTTTTCTAATAACTCTGGAGTAATTTTGGAATTTTGCTGATACGTAGCGGACAATGCCATTCTTTTCAGCATACGTTTAATATCCCAACCTTCTTCTTTAAAAGTAACCGCCAACCAATCTAATAGTTCTGGGTGTGTGGGTAACGCTCCCTGATTACCAAAATCATCGGCGGTAGCTACAATCCCGGTTCCGAACATTTGTTGCCACAATCGATTTACAATTACTCTTGCGGTCAAAGGATTTTTATCATCAAAAAACCAAGTAGCCAACCCTAATCTATCTTTACTGTACTCCTCTGAAAATGGAAGTACATTTTCTGGCAAGGCATAGGGTACCTCCTCTCCTGGAGCGTCATACAAACCGCGGTTTAATAACTTATTTTTTCGTATTCCCTTTTCATCTTTCATTACCATTAATTTGACTTCGGCAATAGAATCAGGTATATTCATAAAGGATAGCTTAGCATCAATTGTGTTTTTATCCAGGGTGATATATGGTTCAGGTATTTCGCCATAATCCATTTGCCCCTTTTCGTTCAACTGATTGAAAAAGCTATACATCCCATAGAACTCTTTCTGAGAAATAGGGTCATATTTATGATCGTGACAACGTGCACATTCCATGGTGAGCCCCATAAATGCTTTTGCGGTGGTATTGGTTCTATCCATTACGTATTCTACACGATACTCTTCGTCTATAACACCACCTTCTTGGGTAATTTTATGATTTCGATTAAACCCAGAGGCTACTATCTGTTCTAAACTTGCATTATCTATTTGATCTCCTGCCAATTGCCATTTTACAAATTTGTCATACGGTAGATTCTCATTAAAAGCATGGATTACCCAATCTCTCCACGGCCACATGGTACGTTCCAGATCGTCCTGATATCCATGGGTATCGGCGTATCGGGATACTTCCATCCAGTCTAGTGCCATGCGCTCGCCATATGCCTTGTCATTCAACAATCGATCTACAACTTTTGCAAAAGCATTTGACGATGTGTCCTTTACAAAATCTTCTATTTCTTCAATGGTCGGAGGTAAGCCTATGAGGTCAAAGGATACTCTTCTTATCAGCCTTTCCTTTTCGGCTCTATCTGCTGGCTTAAGTTTCTCATTTTCTAATCGTTTAAGAATGAAAAAATCAATTTCGTTATTTGTCCAATTTTGATTTACTACTGTTGGGATCGAAGGTTTTTCCGGAACTTTAAATGACCAATGCGAATCCCATTTTGCTCCTTGTTCGATCCATTTTTTCAGCACTTCTTTTTCGTAGTTGCTTAGCGTTAAATTAGAATCCTCCGGAGGCATAATTTTATGAGCTTCTCCCGAATAAATTCTTTTTATCATTTCGCTATTAGCAATATCCCCGGGGATTACCGCATAACGATCTTTATTTTCTCCCAAAGCTACATACGCTCCATCTTTGGTATCAAATCGAAGTCCACTCTCCATGGTCGCTTCGTCCGGTCCATGACAGGCAAAACATTTGTCAGATAGAATTGGTTTTACATGAAAACTATAATTAATGTTATCAGGTATCGCTTGTTCTAAATCTCCATCTGTCCCAGCCTGGTCTGTGCTTGTACTTATCTCCGCGCTATTTTTGAGTGCTACATACTCCTCATTAGGAGAAGATAGCATCCACCTTATCAAAATTGCGGCAGTAAAAAAAATCAAAAAGTACATCAACGCTTGTCTCTTTTTCATGTGTTGATTTCTTTTGGTTATACCATTAAATTCTTAGTTTATTTTATACTGTGCATTCTTCAGTTCATTGTCAACAAAAGCATTCTTAATCGCAAAATTAAATCCTGGTCTCAGGCAATATGAGCCGTATTCACCATTTTTATTTAGTGCAATAAAGCCCACTTGTAAATATTCTAAATCACTGTGATTTTTATGTATGTTATAGATTCGTTCTACAACTTCTTTGCAGGCTTGGTAAGGAGATTTCCCTTGTCGCATAAGCTCTACTACCATAGCGCTTCCTGCAGTTCTAATTACAGCCTCACCAAGGCCTGTTGCCGCGGCCGCTCCTACCTCATTATCCAGGAACAATCCAGCCCCAATTATTGGAGAATCCCCCACTCTTCCGTGCATTTTCCATGCGGCTCCACTTGTGGTGCATGCCCCCGACAAATTACCATCTTGATCCAATGCCAGCATACTGATGGTATCGTGGTTTTCTATATTAATGATCGGCTTATAATTTGATTTTTGTAACCATTCTTCATATGCCTTTTTGGAAGCAGGAGTAAGTAAATTTTCTTTCTCAAACCCTTGTTCTAAAGCAAACTGTAAGGCTCCTTCTCCTGTAAGCATGATATGCGGTGTCTTTTCCATAACTCTACGAGCTACAGAAATTGGATGTTTTATATGTTGCAAAAACGATACAGCTCCACAGTTGCTCTTATGATCCATAATACAAGCATCGAGGGTTACATTACCTTCACGATCAGGAAAACCTCCTAATCCAACGGTTTGAATGTCCGGATTTGCTTCAGCAGTTCGTACACCCAACTCTACCGCATCTAATGCATTCCCGCCTGCCGCTAACACTTTCCATGCTTCTTCATTGGCAGGTACTCCGTGGTTCCAAGTGGAAATTACCACGGGCTTTACCGTATCCACTACTGCTTTCTTTTCTACAATAATATCCTCAGTCTTTTTGTCATTGTTACAACTCAAAAAAACAGCGATTAGCATCAGCATTGAATAGCGATATGTATAATTTCTTACTATCATTGATATATCTTATTTATTTCGGGCAATCCCATATTTATAAATTTCGAATCATTGGGTTTATCACTCATTTCAAACTCCAAAAGTCCTCCGGCTAAAATGTTGTTATGCGTTATAAACAGCTGTTTTAGAGGTTCTCCATTAAGAGTAACATTTGATATATATGTATTCTGAGCAGAGCGGTTTTTGGTCTTAATCTTGAAAACTTTACCTTTTGGTAATTGTATAGTAGCTTCTTCAAAAATGGGGGAAGTCAAAAGGTACGCTCCTTGTGCTGGGTTTACCGGATAAAAACCAAGAGAACTAAAAATATACCAAGAAGACATTTGCCCACAATCCTCATTTCCACAATGCCCATTAGGTTGATTTTGATATTGTTTGGACAAAATCTCCTGAGTCAATTCCTGGGTTTTAGAAGGCTGGTTCACATAGTTATACAAAAATGCTACATGATGGCTTGGTTCGTTACCATGCGCATATTGTCCAATCATACCTGTACTAAATATGGGTAATTTATCCCCAGGTTCTGGATCATAAGAAAACATAGAATCAAGTTTTTGTGTAAACCGTTCCTCCCCTCCGGTCTTTTTAATCAAACCATCGATATCCTGAGGTACAAACCAATAGTATTGCCAAGCGTTACTCTCGCAGAAGTACGTAGTATATTCTTTAGGAATAAAAGGCTCTATAAAATCCCCCATATCATTTTTGGGTTGTATCCAGGACCTCTTCTCATTATACATATTCTTCCAGTTTTGGGATCGACTAATGAAATATTCATAATCCTCTTCTTTACCCAAATCTCTTGCAAACATGGCGATACACCAGTCATCATATGCATATTCTAATGTTTTTGAAACTGACCAGTTCTCATGATGTTCTCCTATCGGGATATACCCTAAATTCTTGTAAACATCAATTTGTCGATCGTTTACCATAGCACTCTCCTTACAAGCTTTATAAGCGAGTTCGACATCAAAATCAAATCCTTTAAAATAGGCATCTACAATTACCGGAACCGCATGATAACCAATCATCATGTTGGTTTCGTTTCCTTGCATAGACCATACAGGTAAAAGGCCGGTTTCTTTGTAATGCGCCAAAAGAGATTGAATCATATCCGGAACACGTTCTGGCTGAGTAATCGTGTACAATGGATGTGCAGCTCTAAAAGTATCCCATAATGAAAATGTATCATACCTATTAAATCCAATAGCCTGGGCAATCGTATCATTGGCACCTTTGTAGTTTCCATTAGTATCGCTTAATAAAGTTGGTGCCAGCATGGATTGATACATCATCGTATAGAATATCGCTCTCTTATCTGCATCTGCTGTCTTGATTGTAATCTTTTGTAATTCCTTCTCCCATGTTTCCCGTGCTTTTTCCTTGTACTGATCAAAGTCAAAACTTTCAGTCTCTTGTTCTAATGAGGCTATTGCCCCTTCAATATTTGCGGTAGAAAGACCTGTTTTTATTATAATTTGCTCTCGATCTGAAGTGTTATAATGGACTACTACTTTTGTGTTTTCGCCTTGTACTGATGAGGTGGTTATTTTACGATCATCCGTGTACATGGTATAGCTCTGAAATGGCTTTGAAAATTGCATCACAAAGTAGATCCTTTGATCTTTTGCCCAACCTGTAGACATGCGATAACCTTGTAGTGTGGAGTCATTAACCTTTTCTATAAAGGTATCTGTAGGTTTATCCCAATTAAGGGAATATCCCAAATCAATATGTATTGCCGTTGCTGTATCTTTCGGAAAGGTATATCGGTGTATTCCTACTCTGTTGGTCGCAGTGAGTTCTGCTTTAATATCATAGTCCAACAAATCAACCGTATAATAGCCTGGAGATGATTTTTCATTTTCATGACTGAATTTAGAAAATGGCTTATAATTATTTTCTTTTATCCTTTCTGAAAACCTACTATTGGTAGGCATTACCAAAATATCATACAAATCGCCTGCCCCGGTGCCCGTAAGATGAGTATGCGAAAAACCACTAATGATAGAATCTTGATAATAATATCCAGCAATACGATCCCATCCGGGAATCCCAATATCCGGACTTAACTGCACCATTCCAAAAGGAAGCGTAGCCCCGGGATAGGTATTCCCGGGACCATCAGTTCCTATAAAAGTATTTACATATGAGGTCAATAATGATTCGGCAAAATCATTATTCTGTCTCTTGGCTTGTTCCTTTTGACAGGACCAAAGAAATAGCACGATGACGATATTTATGTATACTATTTTCATAGAAATGATTTCATCATGAAACGCACATTTTATTTGTTTTTTGCAGATTTTATGGCTTCAAATTGTTCATCTGTAATGTTTTCTCCATCAAAAAAAGACACTCCAGAAGCCCCATTGTTTTTAGCCAATTCGATGGCTACAGCAACATCTTTTGCACTCATTGGAGGTAGATAAATACCTGTATGTAGCTTGGTATCTTTTCCTTTTAAGTCTTCTACACCTTGTCGAGTAGCAAAACCTACCCAATCCACCGTTTCGTTATAAAAATTATAATAGATCATTGGTAAAACCTCATCCACATTCCATTTATCCCAACGCTGACGTACCATATGATCTGCCATTTCGGGATATGGAAAAACTGCTGCCGTTAGTTTTTTTCCATGCTTATGTGCTATGTCATACGCACCATCTACTACCGCTTTGATTTCATTTAATCTAAATTGTTTCCATTCGATATCTATAGCAGGAACTTCAGCTTTTTGAATGTCTTTACCATATAGTCGTTTAAACTTTTGTACTGAAGCTTGAGAATAATCAAAATCAAAATCTGGCAATTCTTCATTTTGAACCAAATTGTATTTGGGTAATAGCCCAATGGGTAGATAAATATCTGGATACCTGATATAATCCAAATGCACACTTGCTACATCCTTTACTTTGGCTAAACCTTCCACCAAATCCCAGACATGTTGTCGAGCTTCTGGGTGACTAGGTGACAACCATTGGTAGTAATCTACATAAGGTCTATCATCAAAACAAGACTTACCACTTCTGCTCACCATATACCAATCAGGGTGTTGTAATGCTATCTTATCATCAGGTCTATTCATAGTAAACATCCATGCATGAACTTCTAGATCTTCGTTCACAGCCAATTTGGTTAACTTTTCCAACACTATCGGATCTGCAAATGTGTTGATCAATACCGCATCTATTCCGTTATTTTTATATTTCCTGAATTCTGTTGTATACTCCTGTTCTGATTTCTCAGGATTAGCGGTTATCCATGTCCAATATTTAAAAGGTGTTGTTTTCATTTCTGACACTTCTTCTTTCTGTGTAACGATTTCCTTTTTTTCTTCGGCTTGGCAACCGATAAGTATAAGTATGATTACTAGATATATACCTTTGATCATTTTCATATCAATATTCTTTTTCAACTATTTTACCGTCTTCTTTTATAATGAATAAACGATTAGTAAATGGGCTCACTACTGTTATATTAAATCCTGTTTGATGATTTTCTAAATTCCGGATAAGTCTATTTCCTTCTATTTCCAGATGATTCGAAGAAATTTCTTCAAAAGTGGTCCCCCACCGATTGTTCTTTTTATAGAACTCTTTTTGTTTTCTGTAGAGCATATACAAGTATTGTTTTACTCTATGATCTTTGGGTAATTGAAACACATCCTGTTCTCCGGCTTTCTTGGAAGAGAAATACACATATCCCCAATCTTCGGGTCTGTGCATATTAATCACTCCCATTGGAGACCAAACCCAATTATACTCTGATTCAAATTTTCCTTGCTGGTTTTTCTTTCTTTGATATCGATTTTGTTCGAGCTGGAAATCCCAATTTACCCTGGAGAAATTCACTCTCCAAAAAGTATCCCTTGGAACATTTTTGTGGTAATAAGAAGTTCTAAAAACTTTGAATGGAATGGCCACTTCTAGTGTCCACCCTTTGTCGATATTTGTTGGATCATTTAATGTTCCATTTATCTGTACTGCCGATTTTAATCCATTTGCATCCCAATCATTCAATACCGGAGTTCCCTCTCGATAGGGTTTTGTAATGAACAAGTCCCAAAGTGTATTAAGTGCATTAATTTCAAATTCGTAGTAATTGTGTGTGTCGTTATCCGGGTCTATAAAGATCTCAAAATCATTATTATAGAAAATAATGGTATCTCTTTGTTTGAGATTTCCCCAAACATGAGGTTCTTCCATTTTGGCTAAAAAATATACATATTCCTCATTCCACAGCATTTTTACAGAGGTCTTATACTTAGGAGTTTTTACACCCTCAATATCTATAAAGTGTTCTGTTGCTTTTACTTTTTTCCAGGATTCTTCAGATTCATTTCCGTCTACGTCGATAGATTGATCGGTAAAATATGCTATATATTTTTTAGGAGATACGTTCTCATTACTCTCTTGTGCATAAGAACAGAAAACCATGAATAGAAATACAATCAGACAATGAATATTGCTGTATTTTTCTATTCTGTACATATGGTCTTTTGTCTGAATCATGATTATAAGGTATTGTCCTTAGTAAACTTAATAATTTCGCTTATCCTTCCAAAGGCAATAGCGACTACAGTATCTGCTGCACCGTAATAAATAGTTACTTTGTCTTGCTCTATATCCTGTAATGTAGCGCAAGGAAATATCACATTAGGTACATCTCCCACTTGTTCATAATGCACAGCTGGAGATAGTAGATACGGTTTAGTTCGATATTTCACATTTTCAGGATGATCTTCGTCCAAAATAGCTGCTCCCATTGCATATCTGAACCCATTACAGGTATTGATAACTCCGTGGTAAAAGAATAACCAGCCTTCTTCAGTTAAGAAAGGTACTGATCCTGCTCCTATTTTGGTGCACTGCCAGGCACTATCTTGAAAAGAAGCCACCTGCATGACATTTCTGTGCTCTCCCCAATATTTCATATCAGGGCTATAACTCATAAATATATCGCCAAAAGGCGTATGCCCATTATCACTAGGCCTACTTAACATGGCATATTTGCCATTGATCTTTTTAGGAAATAGCACACCGTTTCTGTTAAACGGTAAAAAGGCATTTTCGCATTGAAAAAAATCCTTAAAATCATAGGTATACGCTATTCCTATTGTTGGCCCATAATATCCATTACACCAAGTAACCCAATATCGATCTTCAATAAAAGTAACCCGTGGGTCGTATTTATAGTCTGAAGCAATCATTTTGGTATTTCCGGCTTTCATGACTATAGGTTCATGATTAATTTCCCAATTGATCCCATCTTTACTAAAGCCTGCATAAATATTCATTTGCACTGCTTTATTATCACATCTAAAAACCCCGGCAAAACCATCCTCAAAAGGCACCACTGCACTATTAAAAATACTATTTGAGGGTGGTATAGCATCTCTATCAATGATTGGATTTTCTGTGTATCTCCAAACTACATCGGTGACCCCATTTGGTCGGTCCTGCCAAGGAATCTTATTCATCTGTTATTTTTTAATAAATTTTTGAATGTTAGAATTTTGTTTTCCTTCAAGTTTTAATATGTATATACCACTATTCAACGTTTGTAAAGTATCAAACTGAATATGATACTGTCCTAAATCCACCTTTTTTGCTACTACCAACTGTCCGGTAAGGTTGAATATTTGAGCACTTGTAAAACCATGATTTACTGGTAATTTTATTTGTAAAGATTCGTTTATTGGACTTGGATAAATCAGAATATCCTGATTCCCCAAACCACCGTTGGGTTCGTCGTCAAACTCATCTATACTCTCTGAATTTTTATTTTGTGAGAAGACATTAGAACGCGTACTCTCATACATTCTGACATTTCTAAAGGAGCTATTATTTCCGCTCCCTGCATCATTATCATTTACCAGAATCAGATTCATCGCATTTCCAGTATAGGAATTACCAACAGGGATTACATAGGTTTTGTAGCCACCATTAGCATCATAATTATCATAGGTTCGTATTCCCCAGTTTTGTGTTCCATGTACTTTAAAAATTCGATTACTACTTAAGGAATTGTTTTCGTCAAACCCAATACCGTGAATTTCTCCTTCGTTTGTGCTTTTAAAATCAAACTCTAACACAGTGTTAGCCGTAATGGTATATGTAGTAGATGATCGTTTCCAGGTATTATTAACCAATCTGGCAGTGTCTCCATTATCTTCAATAAAATGCGTGCCATCTGCATCCTGATTAGAATATGATCCTAGGGTTATGGTATTAAAATCGATACAATCGGTACATCCTACCGGCAGGTTAGTTCCTGCAGGACCTATCAGTTCAATTTCGCAGATTTGAGTCATTGAGATCCCTCCTCTATTCTTAGTAGTATTCAAACGGTAATAAGAATAGTTGGTAGCATTTGTAAAACTAAATTCTTTACGCTGAAATCGATTAGACCAGGTTTGCCCAGTCCAACTATTTAAATTGGTCCAATTCGTTCCATCATTAGACCCTTGCAGACTAAAGTTTTCCGGATCTCTATCAGGCACATCATTGGCACTTGTAATGGCTAATTTGTTTACTACTACCGCATTTGGCAGTTGAATCTGAATCCAACTCGGATTGGAAACACTGGGAACTCCACCGTTATCCAACCATTTACTCCAATTCGTATTTTGGGTACCATTGGTACTTAAATTGTCAAACGCCCTCTCGGCCGATTCGGCAGTATTGATTTCTGCTCTGGCGCTAATCGTTCCTGTTCCGGCAGGATCGGTATGATCTACCTCATTTGTATTTGCATTGGCTGTAGTAAAACTCCATACCGATCCCGTTGTGGTGCCAATAGCATTTACTTCATCGATCCTCCAGTAATAGGTAGTACTTGGATTTAGACTCCCCGGAGTAAAGGTAGTTCCCGATTGATTTCCTTGCGCATCTCCTGACCCCAGACTAGGATTTGTTCCGAAAAAGACGTTATGAGAAGTAGCTTCTGATCCAGCGGACCAACTCAATGAAGTATTGGTATTTACATTGGTAGCATTATCCGAAGGATTAGGAGCACCTGCTGTTCCCGGAGCATTGCCTGGAGAAAGTGCATTATTAATAGCCGCAGCATATCCAGCAACAGCAGAGCTATTGTCAAAATCATCATAAATCCACATAAAACCTCCCGTTATTCCACAACTGTTTTGCCAGGAGTTCATCCTACTCTCTACCGTACTTATACTAGACTGTCCTGATCCTCCCCAAAGCCCTGGATATACTGGTATTCCAAAATCCCAGGAAGAAGAACAAGGATTGTTACCACTTCCTCCTGCATAACATTGCAAATAATTTCTATCGATATTACCTGGATAAGCCGCATTTACCTGACTTACCAAAGAACTCCAAAAACTGCTTCTTGTATAAGGTACGATAGCATTTTTAAAACCTAACTCAGCCAACATTTTGGTGAATGCCACTGCTGAAGCCACATGATAGGTACTCTCATCATCATTATTAAAGGCATCAATACCTGGGATGGCATTTTTGAGTGCCAAAAAGTTATTATATAATGTAGTTCCTGGACCAAATCCTTCAGAATTGTAGAAATTACGAACTGCATCAAATGTTCCGGATCCTGCAGCACTAAGGCCAAACTCTACCCTATTAATTGATGTTGGTGCAGTTTTTAACTTCACAATATCATCAGGGAAATTAGGGTATGTATTATCTCCCACGTACACTCCGTTCTGTACTAGCGGAAACTCTCCGTTGAACCCTAAATCACCATTCGCTTCTATATGAATGGTCCATACCACTACTGTGGTATACCCCGAATTACGTAATTCATCGATGGACACATTTCTATTATTGTAAATGGGCCCTCCGGCGTAAATTGCCGATTCCTGAGCGTTCATCTGGCCACTTACTCCTACACAAAATAGAAGAAGTATAAATTTAAAAATGAGTTTGTGTGTTTTCATGATATCAGTTGTTTGGTTATAAGAGTTATATTTTTGCTTTTGTGATCATTTTATCATACCAAGTCTTTTTTAAGATAAATGTGGTTACCAGCATAATACCAATTACAATGCTTAAATAATCGTACTGTCTAATCAATAAATACATGGGGATCAAGACAAAAGTCATTTGCCATATTATCCCTACAATACAATTAAAAGTGTCTTTCCAAAAATCCGTATTTGCTGTAAATTCAGGGTCTTCAATTTTAATTTGATCATATACTGGTTTCCAAAAACCCCAGGGCTTTGTTGTTTTGTAAAAGTGTTTAAGTACTTCCATATCGTCCGGTTTACCTAAAAGCACTCCCAACATACACCCAGCAAAGGATAATAAAAGTATCATGGGGAACAGATAAATTGCCGGTGTTTCAGGAAAAAAGACGGGTACCACAGAAGCCGCTATTAATCCTGCCAACATTCCTCCAAAATACCCATACGAATTAAATCGCCACCAAATCCATTTCAATACATTGGCCGCTGCATATCCTCCATATAGTGCCGAAGTTAGCCATACGGTTAATGTATTTATGGAAGAAGCAAAAAACCCAAATAACAGTCCAACAATGACAATCAAGATCGATGACAAGTAACTGAATCTAACATATGTTTTACTAGAAGCATTGGGCTTGATATACTTTTTATAAATATCGTTAACAAGATACGCTGGCGCTGCATTAATAAACGCCGCAAAGGTTCCCATAAAGGCTGCCAGAAGTCCAGCAAGCAATAATCCTTTTAGCCCAATAGGTATAAATCGCTGAATGGCCAATGGTAATATCGTTTCAAAATCTATTCCTGCACCAGATAGTTGTAACTCTGGCCCTAGATATACCAATCCTAAAATTGCGAAACCTGTAATCATCAAATAACGTGGTATGGACAATACGACAATGGTTAATGCACTCATTTTTGAAGCGTCTACTTCATTTTTTGTAGATAATATGCGTTGCATGTCATAACTAGGGACTGGCCCGGCCAAACTTGCAAAAATGCCTTTGAAAATCATCATCATGAATAAAAATCCAAAAAGCGAAAATCCATCTTCTTCAATTTTGGTATTCACGCTATCGATATAGCCCGTCCAATCGATGTCCAGTTCCATCCCAAAGAATAGATTTTTCCAATTTTCCGGCACTGCGACAGTAATCTGATCTCCAGAAACCGTGGTAAAAGCAATATATCCTATCACCAAGCAGGAAATGGTCATGATCACGAATTGAATTACTTCGGTACCCACCACACTATACATACCTCCTTTTAATGTATAAATTGTTGTGATTGCAATAATTAATAACGCATAGGATTGTTCTGAAGAAATCAATATAGATCCCATAGTAAACGAAAGATCCCATGGAAAAAATATGGTGGCAAACTTGCCTATACCTTCAAAAAAATACGCAATAAACCCTAGGGTACTAATAATAGCAAATACCGTTACAATGATATGGGATAGTCGTGCTCCCAAGTCTTTTCCAAATCGATATGTGATCCATTGCGCGCCTGTCATAACATTAGATCTTCTTAACCATGCCGCTAGAAATACCATAATAAAAACCTGATTCCACACTGGCCATAACCAGGGTAACCAGGCACTTTTAAGCCCATACACAAACATGGCAGTAACCGCCCACATGGTTCCCGAGATATCAAACATCCCAGAAGCATTGGATAAGCCTAGATAATACCACGGAATTTCATTTCCTCCCAAAAAGTAGGATTTTATATCTTTTGATGCTTTTTTAGAAACGTAAAATCCCAGAAGAAGAGTAATAATGATGTAACAAATAATTATTACAATATCGATGGTTGCTAGGCTCATTTAAAGTTTGTTAGTTCTTTACTCCCCAGTTTTTATTTGGAGATGATCCCATAACAAAATGCAATGTCCCTCCATTAATAATTTCCTGATGAGTAATATATGATCGATTAAATTCTTTTCCGTTTAATGTCGCTGATTGTATATAGATATTGGTATCAGAAACATGCTCTGCCTCAATTCTAAACGTTACACCGTCCCTTATTTTTAATATGGATTGCTCAAAAAGCGGACTCCCGATTTCATATTCCCCAGATGCTGGGTTCATGGGATAAATCCCTAGGGAACTAAATACATACCAAGCAGACATTTGACCGCAATCTTCATTTCCGCTAAGCCCATTTGGGGTAGTATTGTATTGTGTTTTTAGGATTTGATTTACCCAATACTGCGTTTTCCAAGGCATATTGGCTTTATTAAACATATAAGCAATATGATGACTGGGCTCATTACCGTGGGCATACTGGCCGATTAACCCCGAAATATCTGCAGAAACATTGTCTCCAGTGATTTCAGAATCTTCGGTAAATAATTGTTCCAATTTTGTGGCAAAGGCATTTTCATCTCCGAATAATTGAATCAATCCTTCTACATCATGCGGAACAAACCAACTGTGTTGCCACGCATTACCTTCGGTATAATCTGCATGAACACGATGTGCAGAATATTTTGGATCAAAAGGTTCATGCCACTGGGTACCTTCTTCATTTTTTCCTCGCATAAAACCAGTTTCCTTATCAAATAAATGCGCGTATGCTTCCGATCGTTTGATGAAATATTGATAATCTTCTGTTTTGTTGAATGCTTTTGCAATTTGAGCTACACACCAGTCGTTGTAGGCATACTCTAGGGTTATGGTTACCGATTCGTCGAGCAGTTCATAAGGTATGTACCCATATTTTTTGTAGAATTCTAATCCTCTTTCATTTTGCATCATGGTTTCCTTCATCGCCTCATATGCTTTCTCAATATCAAAACCTTTTATTCCTTTTAGGTAGGCTTCGGCGATCACAGATACAGAATGATAGCCTGTCATGGTATTGGTTTCATTGGCATACAACGTCCAAACAGGCAATATCTTTTTGTCCTCATAATATGCCAACATAGAGTTAATCATATCAGAGACTTTATCAGGAGCTGTAAAAATTAGCAACGGATGTTCTGCACGAAAGGTGTCCCAAAGAGATAGTGTAGAATACGCCGTATAATCTTTGGCGTAACTAATACTATCGTTTTCTTTTCTAAATGCACCATCGGTATCACTATAGGTTACTGGCGCTACTTGCGAATGGTATAAGGCCGTATAAAAAATTGTTTTTAGAGAATCGATTTTTGTGTCTATAGTTATATCGGAAAGCGTTTTTTCCCAAGCCTCCTTTGATTGCTCTCTTACCGAATCAAATTCAAAATTATTTTGATGTTTGCTAATATTTTTCTTGGCGTTCTCTACACTAACTGAAGAGATCCCTACCTTTACTTCTAGTTGATTTTTGATGACCTCATTAAAGAATAGCTGTACCGAAGTAGCTGTATCTCTAACGGTATTTAATTTTTCTACTTTGGTATTTCCTTTATACAGATCATAACCATTGATAGATTTCGAAAATTGGAGCACATAATACACCTTTTGATTTTTGGCCCATCCCGAACTATGTCTAAATCCTGACACCGTATACTTATCTTCAATAGTAATTTCTGAATCTATAGTTTTATCCCAATTCACGGTATACCCTAAATCCAGAATTACAGACTGATCATCACCCTCGTCAAAAGTGTACCTATGAAAAGCAGTTCTAAGATCTGCGGTAAGTTCTGCCTTGATATTAAAATCATTTAAAAAAACACTGTAATACCCTGGACTAGCATTTTCATTGGTATGCGAATACTTAGAAATATAGGGTATGTCATCTCGTGTTTTAATAGGAAGAGAAAGATCCACCTTTTTATTGATAGGCATCACTCTAATATCGGTTAGATCACCTATTCCCGTTCCACTGAGATGTAAATGACTAAACCCTATGGTTTTAGAATCTGAATAATGATAACCAGAACACCAATCCCATCCCGAAATACCATTATCCGGGCTCACTTGTACCATTCCAAAAGGCACCGTAGCACCCGGGTATGTATGACCATGACCACCGGTACCAATAAAAGGGTCTACAAATCCGGTTAAATTTGTTTCTATTATATTTATACCATTGCTACTAGTTTTTTTTCGGTCGCACGAAAAAAATATGATGAACAAAATTCCTAGTAACAGTTTAACATTGTAAAGTATTTTCATCTGTATATAATTTGCGTTTAAATGATTTGTAGACCACTAAAACAACAATAATATAAATATTTACAAATCTTAAGTTTAAACGAATAATTTTAGACCAATAACAAAGCAACTCTGTTAAACGTCTAAAAAAAACACGGGAATATGTTGCAAAAAGTTAGACAACTTATAAATATTACTCCTAGTAATAATTATAATATTACATTAAAACATCATGTAATATTCTGGTTGGTATATTTTTTATTTACCACCTTTAGATGGGGAAGTTATTTTAATGATTATGTGTATTCTTTTAAAACCACTGTACTGGGGTTTATCATACATATGACGTTGAGTTATTTCAACATCTACTTCTTGATGCCAAAATTTATCCATAAGCGTAAATACTTATTGTATATCATTTCAGTAATTGTTTCTCTCTTCATAATGTTGTTGGCAAAATTTTATTTAACCTATTTTATGGTTAGTCATAACGTGTGGCCCGAAGGTCCTGAGGTAACCAACCGATTGACTTTGAACTATGCTATAGAAATGATGTTGGGAGAATTGTATGTAATGGCCTTTGTAGCCGCCATTAAAGTGACTTTGGATTGGTTACGGGAACATAAAAAACTAGTCGATGTAGAAAAGCTACAATTGGAAACAGAGCTTCGTTTTTTACGTACTCAAATATCCCCTCATTTCTTTTTTAATACGTTGAATAATATTTATTCTTTGGCTGTAGAAAAATCAGAAAAAACCCCTAAAACGATATTAAAGCTTTCTGAGCTTATGAGGTACTTGCTTCATGAAACTAATCAAAAACGTCAAAGTCTTTCTAAAGAAATTATCTGTCTTCAGAATTATCTGGATCTGGAACGGATTCGATACGGGGACTTATTAAAAATTAATATTAATGTTTCCGGAGAAATAGAAGATAAAGAGATTGCTCCCATGCTGTTATTATCCTTTGTTGAGAACTCGTTTAAGCATGGAGCTAATAAAAATATTGGGGACGTAGAAATCAATATTGATTTTAATGTGATCGATGATTTTCTTCACTTTAAAATCACTAACCCCCTCCCCACCCAGATTAATAACAATGAAATTGTATCTTATCCTGGCGGTATTGGAATTGGAAATGTCAAAAAAAGGCTGGAGCTAGGGTACAAAAAAGAAGAATACGATTTAACCATAGGAGAAAACAACAATTTGTACGTAGTGGACTTAAAAATTAAAGTGTAATGGATTTAAAATGTGTAATCATTGATGATGAGCCGTTGGCGATTAATGTTATAAAAAATTATGTAGATCAAACCAAAGGGCTCATACTGTTGGACTCTTTTAACGATGCAACCGAAAGCGTCGAATACTTACGAAATCACGAACCAGATCTTATTTTTCTGGACATTAATATGCCCCTACTGGATGGCTTAAATCTTTTGAAAAGTATCCCCAAAAAACCATTAACGATCATCACAACTGCTCATGAAGAATTTGCCGTAGAGAGTTATGAATTAGAGGTGGTGGATTACCTGGTAAAACCTATTTCTTTTCATCGGTTTTTGATGGGAGTCAATAAGGCTTTTAAAATGAAAGAATATCAACAGAAGGATGATTTTGCTTCTCATAATGATAGAGCTTATCTTTTTATAAAAATCGATAAGAAAAAGATGCAGAAAATATATCTGGATGAGATTTTATCTATTGAAAGTTTAGGAGATTATATCAAAATAAACACCGGAGCTGATAAGTATATGATTCATCAAACCTTGAGCAGTTTTACGGATGAACTCCCTTCGGACAAATTTATTCGTATTCATAGGTCATACACCATATCGATTGAGAAAATAGATGCGGTTGAAGGCAATAGCATAGAAATAGCAGATATTCGTTATCCTATTGGTAGGAGTTATCTTAATGATGTACGAAATGCTATTTTTAAGGAGAATAACAAAGACGTATCGTAACAGGTCTTATTTCTCCTTTACGAAACCGTGTATGATTTGTTTAAAAAAGCTCTTGGGAATTTTTTCATCCCCAGGGAATCCTATAGTTACTGTACCACTATCCTCGGGAATGTAGTTTGTTTTAAAGAGGTAATCCCAGATACTAAGACTAATTCCAAAATTTACTCCAAACGCTCCTTTGGGTAATTCATAAGCGTGGTGATATAAGTGCATTACAGGATTGTTCAGAATATATTTCAAAGGACCCCAGGTGATTTTAATATTTGCATGATTAAAGTGACCTATCGCTATCGCTATAAAATGTACAATAAAGGCTTGCTCAGGTTCAAAACCACCTATTAGCATTACTCCCAGCGTTTTTAAGGGTTTATACAGTATATTTTCCATCCAATGATAGCGAAGATGCGCAGCAAATCCCATCTCTTTTACCGAATGATGTATTTTATGAAATCTCCATAACACAGGAAATTTATGCAATAGTACGTGGGTAAACCACTGTACAAAATCCAACAAAACAAAGAATATCAAAAGCTGAAGCCACATTGGGAACGTCGAAATATCTAATAACGTAAGGCTCTTTGCTGAAATCCCAAGCTGTTCGAACCCAACTTCTAGTATCCCGTAAAACCCACTAATGGCAATAGCGAAGAGAAAAAAATTGAAATACATATATACAGCATCCAACCAAAAATCTTTTCTAAAAATCGATTGATGTTTACGCCACGGAAAAGCAATCTCTAATCCCCAAACCAATAAAGAGATTAAGGTAAGTCCCCAAAAGTAATTGAGATACCAAGGCACCTCGAACAATATAGATTTCCAGGTCCATTGTATATTATTCATAAAAGCCTCAATAAATACGCTGCTGTATTTTTCCATAATCATAGTTCTTTGTATGCTCTTAAAATTTGATCATAAAAAACATACTCTTTAGATCGTATTAGATCGCATTGCTTTACATTTTACCCTTATTTTTTGCAAAATAATACCCCCGATTCGTCAAATTGGACCTAATTCTTTATTAAAAGTACGATTTACAAAGGACTATTTTTGTAACAATGGTCACAAAGCAATTTGTACAAAAAAATATAAGGCTAGGTTTTCACCTGATAAATAATTGAAAATAAAATAATTGAAGTGTGATAGTTTCATAAAAATATCAAGAAAGAAAAAGGTCAAAAAAAATGTACTAAAAAAATCCTGTATAATCCTTGCAGAAATGGTGATCTGTTGTATATTTGCGTCGCTGAAATCGACAACCAATCATTAAGCAATATAAGTAGGTCTAATCCTACTATCACATATACAAAATAATGGTCGCGTAGCTCAGCTGGATAGAGCATCTGCCTTCTAAGCAGACGGTCACAGGTTCGAATCCTGTCGCGATCACAAAAAGCCACTCAAAGGAGTGGCTTTTTTGTTTGGTGGTAGGTAATTACTGTTTTAAAAAAACTTAAAAAATATAGGTAACGTTTTGACTGATACTTACATATACTAGCACAAACCCTCTTGTCCTTAAATATGGGGAAGCCGAAAAATATAAATGATTAAATTACTTTTTTTTATAACTCTAAATATGACTAACCCGATTCCATTCGATGCCATTGGACAAGATATTAGCGTATTACCTAATGCTAAATTAGAAGCCAGTGAATCATTACCCAAAGCTAATTTATATTCTCTTTCTGGGAACTTTGAATTTTTAGGCATTAAAATCGATGGTATTTCCTTGGGCACTGACAAACAAAATATTATTCAAACAATTAGTATTGCCATTCCAGGAGAGTTGAATCGTGAAACTTATGATTTATTAGTAAATCAATATGGAGAGCCAAAAGCATTGTATAATACGGATCAAGTTATTTCGGTTTCTGAAAGTGTTTCTGAAGAAGGGATACGTGCTAAAGAAATTACGTCATCTATGAAAGAATGTACCTTTGACGAAGGCCCCAAATTTATAGTTTGGGATAACGATAATAACCAAATAGAACTCTCTTTGGCTCGCAAAGGGCGACTTACCGCATATCGAATGATTTTCGGTGATAGAAGCTATTTATATGACTAAATACTATTTATAATCTAAAAGCCTTCAAAATTTGAGGGCTTTTTTAATTGTAGATAATTCTAAGGTTTTGGGAAGTAGCGGCTTTCGTTTTTTTCATTATACTTCCAGTAACATTTTTTGAGTTCCTAGGGTAACATTTAGACGTTTACAAACACTTACAATTAGTTACAAACAATTACAAGACCATATATAAGAAATATAGTTACCTTTAGTAACTATATACATACGTTGTACTCAAGCTGAAAACCGAAATATAATTGATAAAAAGAGCGATAATAATAACCATAATTCTGAACTCAATAATTCTGATTGGTGTTCCTGCTGGACACGGTTACGGAATAATGGTAATGTTTGAATTTATAAGTATTCCGACTCTGATTAAAAACGGATTTGATTTTCAGAAAGAATACCCTTTTGAAAGTAGTCTGATTTTAATTGCTTTGGTTTCCTTAATTGGAAAACTGATTTCAATTTCACTATTGTTTTTAAAGAATATTTTGAACAAAAAGAACTGGATTTATATCGGACTGACTTTAATGCTGATTTCATTCCTTTTTGTTTGTTATGGAGCTTGGGAATATGATAATTTCCTATTTGCAATTACACTGGGAAGCGGAATTCCATTTTTAATGTATTTCGGCAGAATATTATATTTAATTAAAAAGGAAAATAACAAAACGGAATTAGCAGCGGAATGAAAAAAAGCCAGCGTACAACAATGTATAACCGCAATTACGGCGGATTCGACTACGTCCGAATCCACTCGGAATTGCTAAAGCCTGTGCTAAACCGAATATTAACGCATATTAACCCGTAACTGACGGTTATACGAGACCGTTGGCAACAAGCTAAAAAAACGAATGAGAATAAACATCATTACATCCGAACTGAAAAAAGCGAACCGAAATCTGAATTTATCGTTGCTGATTTTTGGATTGTTCATGTTGCTATTTTTTATTTCATTTTGGTTTCCTAAGAGTGATTTAATGAAAAGCGTTTATCTGATTTCATTGTTTGCTTCTGGTGTTTTAATAATAGTTTCAATTATTCTAATAATATTCCGACAGAGTAAAAAGCAAACTATTGAATTAGATAAAACTGAAATTGCTGAATTGACAATCAATTCTCAAATTGGTGCTGAAAAAATCACCAAAGACAATGAAATTGAGTTTTCTGGAAATGAAATAAAAACTAAATCGGAATCAAAAGTTTTCGAAATCAATAATAAATCTGCTTTTGAATTATTAAAAACAGGACAAGAGATAAGGACAAAAAGCTTGACCAAAAAAACTAACGGATTGGATATGTCACCAAAAGAATTGTTTAATGATTTAATGTCAATGTTATGGGCATCGAGTTGAATAAAAGCCAGTTGCCAACAATATATAACCGCAATTACGGCGGATTCGACTACGTCCGAATCCACTCGGAATTGCTAAAGTCTGTGTCAAACCGAAAATTAACGCATATTAACCCATAACTGACGGTTATACGAGGCCGTTAGCATACATATAACTCAAGAATTTTGAAAAAATCACTACTCATTTTAATTTATCTTTTTACCACAATAAACTTTGCCCAAAACTTTGCGAATTTGGATTGTGAAACTGGATTTAAAAAAGTTCGAACTGAAATTGAGCCCAAGCCTGAAGTTGACTATAAACTAATTTACTCTCAAAAAATATACGGAGCAGAAAGCTTTGAATTCAGCGAAGGAATTATCGTAGTTAAAGAAATTGACAATGAAATAACTCAAAATGAAATTGCCCAAATCATCGCTCGAATCGGAGTAGAAAATAATCTGACCAAAATAATCGCCTTGCGGAATTGTGATGCAGGAAGACTCTATCTTCGGGAAAATGAATTGTCATCCGAACAAAAGGATTATTTAAGTCAAAGTGTAATCGCAGAAATAAATATTGATATACTTAAATCATTATCAAAAAAAGAAAAGAAACAACACAAGAAAAAACGTGACTTAATTGAGTCAATTTCTAAAGAATCGTGTAAAAAAATCGCTGAATTCGGAACTGATAGATTAACTATGGAAAGTTTTAATCAGATAGTCTCTGGAACATCTGCAGAATACGCTGAAAAAACAATGAAAATATACGAAATGCCATTTGAGCAAAGTGTAGATGAGTTTTTAAATGATTTAATGAGTCATATATTGTTCGATTGTCAGTTAGCAAGAGAATTTGCGAATAATCAATGACAAAAAATACGTGTGCTAACAACGTGTATACAATTATGAAAAAAATCTTATTCCTTTTGATATTAGTTTCAATCTTTTCTTCTTGTTCAAATAAGAAACAAGAGGTTCAAGGTGATTTATACTTTAAGCTAATTGATATAGGAAGTTTCTATAAAAGTGATGATGAAACATTTGCAAAATTTGAGAAATCTTTAGATAGCTTGCGATTAAGTAAAAATATATCCCCAGATGAACTAGAAATGATTAGAATTTTCGATTTACTTAAAAAAAAGGGTCTACTAAAATCGCCATGGATTAATTTAAAAACAGAATCCAAAATCATTAAAATATTCTTAACTCAAAAGGAATATAATAAGATTGAGAAATTTAAACGGAATCAACTTTTAGAAAACAACAAAAAGGTTGAATTAAAAATTCTTGTCGAAGAACTTGACAATGGAATTTATTATTCGAACGAAATATTGGAATTTAAAAAAGTTGATGGAAAAACACACTGGAGAAAATAAAACAGTATACAACACGATATATGTGATCATAGCAACCAAGTGATCAATCGAGAGGTTATTATATTTTTGGTAAGGCGCAGCACTCATAATAAAGAAAAGTTAGCAACCAATGCGCAGAAAAATTGAAAAGCAAGGTAACATTTTGCCCTGCTACGACACATATATAAAACGTTATGTTCAATAAATCAAAATGAGCAGATTCAAAGAAATAGATTCGAAGCTGGAAAAATTATCAGCAAAACTTGACGCTAAACTAACAAAGGACAGACCAAATTCCCCTGAAGTATTACGAACCTTTGAGGAACGAAGAATTGACTGGGTAGATAATAATATTTGCAAAGCAATAATCATCCAACCAACATTCGAAAGCAATGGAGTAAATTCTAAGATTTGGAATTTTATCAATATTGCTTAGTATGATGATGCTAAATCTATTCATAGACCAAAATGGATAAAAAACCTAGTAAATAAAAAGAGTTTTGAAATCATTGAATCAAGTATTGATGAATTACTTTCCAAATCAGAAATAAACTTAACATCTATTAATATGGATGATTTAGAGTAACCTATGTCGATGAAATTAAAAATAGAATTTGGAACGCCAGAACACGGGTGGCTGCTTATGAATTTTCAATGGCAAGATTTCAATTTGGAATTAGATCTTTCCATTGTTCCAGCAGATCCAATGGAACAATTGTGTGATACTTTAATTCAAATAAGTAGTGGAATAAGAAATCCTTCTAAAATTATCTGGCATTTGGAGCCTTATTGCTATTTTTTTGAACTAAAAAAACTAGAAGAAAGTTACAAAGTCAGGATTTCGAAATCGGATGAATTTGAAAGTAAACCTGTAGAGGTTATAAAAGAGTTTGAGGGAAATTATGATCAGATAATTTTACCATTGTATCGGGGAATAAAAAAATTTAATTCCTATTCATATAAAAAACCGCATTGGAATGAAATGGACTCGAAAAGAATTCAGAAACTAACACAACAAATAAAAAAGAACATAACACTATATAACAAGACATAGCTGCCCTGCTGGACAACAACGTTTGTTATACTTACCGTTACAAGCAAGTAAACCAAACATGGAGAATAATATTTTATTTGAAATTTTAAATGACTCAAAATCTAAAAAAAAGCTAATTGGAATATGGCAGTATGGGGATGAAGATGGATTTTTAATGGGTTATGTGATCGATTTTAATGAGGAGTTTGTTTTATTTCAACATTACACCAAATTCGGTAAAAAAGATGGAATTATGACTCTTTTGGTGGACGGGATAGAAAGTATTGACTTTGACGATGAGTACTCAAAAGCAATGAGTTTTTTGACCGAGAATTCTGAACAAATATACAATCAGCCAGAAATTGATTTAAAAATTAATGATTCTAAAGATTGGATAACTGAGACAATCAATAAATTATCAGGGAATAGACAACAAATCATCTCATTAGAAATCAATAGAACTTATTATTCTGGTTATATTATAAAATCATCAAAATCTGACTTCCTTTTAAAATGTGTCGGAAAGATGGGAGAAGATGAAGGAAAAGTAGTTTATAGAATTCAAGATGTAAGTGAATTAAAAATCAATGATCTTGATGATAGAAGAAAGAATTTACTTTTCAAATGGAGAAAAGCCAGCTTGTAACAAGGTGCATAATTTAAATGAACAGATTTCTAACCATATTTTTATTTCTTTTTATTTCAGTCGGTTCATTCGGACAGAATAAAAATCAGAATTCGGAATTAATAAAAATGTCGGAAACGGATTCTTTGTACTTGACTTCAATTGAAAAATACATAGTTGAAATTGATTCGTTTTACAACAAATACTCACAAGTAAAGCAACCAAAAACAATTTTTATTGAGTATCAAGATTACCTATCTAAAATGCCTGATTCGATAAGCGGATATCGAATTCAAAAAATCGGATTAGGAAATAGAAAGAAAATATTTAATGAAAATAAAGATGAATTAAGATATGTGAAGATTTTTCCTCTGACAATAAAAGATGGACAATTTAACATAACGCTGATTCCATATTTTGCGGAATTAAAAAGAAAAAATCACTTATTTTTAAGTCTGAGCGATTGGACACGAGTCATTTTTGAATTTAAAAATGGACGTCTGAATTACCAAAAAACTGAAAATGGTGGAATTTAAAAAAATGGAGTAAACTTTTTGCTATTCATCTCTCCTTCCTACTCGTTTAATCTTTGTTATCTAAAAGTGTTTATAAAGTTCTTTTATCTTCTCCATCAAAAAAACAAGTACCTGAAAATCAACTCCCAAAACTAATTTTTTATCATTTTCAAATATTTAATTATTGTTTTTCAATAATTTTTTATAGATTAGCAATAACAAAATATTTTTACAATGGGTAGTACATCAAAAAAAACAGATACAGGAATTCAGGCTTTTAACACCATATACATTATCGGAATTATCTTCGCTATTGGTAAACTAATCGATGATTTACAATGGACTTTTCAATTGATAAAAAAATGGAGTTTGCCGGAAGAGCCTTTTTTCTCAAAAGTCAATATAGCCAACAGTGACGTACAGATTTCGATAACCGCATATCTCATCTTTGCTATAGCGTATATTCTGGTTTTTGGATTTATCATCTTGGGGCTCTATCAACTTAATAACACCACAAAACTTCTGGCAGAACAGAGAATTTTTCAACAAGAAGTAGGCTCAGCATTTAAAAAGGCCGGAAAATCATTTCTCGCTTTTGCTTTTGGTACATTACTGATCGATATTGCGTTTCTCGCTTGGGCAAAAACTTCAAGTCGAGTTGTTGACCTTTTATCAACAGAACTATTAGTGTTTTTGATTTTGGGGTATTTTATGTTCTTTTTGGCTGATGTATTTAAAAAGGGAATTTCACTACAAGAAGAAAACGAATTAACTATATAATTATGGCTATAATAGTTAACCTAGATGTGATGCTTGCAAAACGAAAAATGCAATCAAAAGAACTGGTAAAAATACTGGGGATCACCCCTGCAAATCTTTCTATACTAAAAACGGGTAAGGCCAAAGCAATTCGATTTACAACACTAGAGGCTATTTGTAAAGCATTAGATTGCCAGCCTGGGGACATTTTAGAATATGTAGAAGACTAAAAAACAACCTCTAAATTGGTAATGAATAAAATTTTTATTCCTATTTCGTGGGTAATAATTTCCTAATAATTTCGCTACTTTAGTGCTACTATGAAATACTTCGGTAGAATTCTCTAACAGATACATTATGGGGCTACAAAGACAAATGTCTGAAGAATTAAAAAACAAAGAACTCTTTGAACAAGCACGTTCTTATGCATATGAATATATTAATGGTGTAGAGGCAATGGATGTTTTTCCTTCCCAATCAAATTTGGAAAACATGAAGGTCTTTGACGAACCGTTACCCCAAGCATCGGTTACTGCAAAAGATATCCTGGACCAACTACATGCATTTGGTTCGCCTGCAACCATTGCGCAAACCGGAGGGCGTTATTTTGGATTTGTAAATGGAGGTGCTATACCTGTTTCCCTAGGCGTAAAATGGCTCTCTGATGTTTGGGACCAATGTGGAGGTTTATATTTAACTTCTCCTATAAACGCCATGCTAGAAAACGTATGCGAACGTTGGCTCAAAGAAATTTTCAACCTACCCAAACAAACCGTGGCCGGTTTTGTAAGCGGAACCTCAATGGCCAACCTATGCGGTTTATCAGCGGCAAGATTTCGGTTACTAAAAAACTTAGGTTGGGATATTAATGAAAATGGGCTTAACGGCGCACCCAAATTACGAATCATTGCCCATGACCAAGTACATGCTAGCATAAAGAAAACACTGGCAATGTTAGGTTATGGAAGAAAGAATATCGAATGGATTCCCTCAGACAATCAAGGAAAGCTAATTCTGGAAGAGTTACCAGAATTGGATGAAAGTTGTTTGATTCTTTTGCAAGCCGGGAATGCCAATACGGGTTCTTTTGATGACTTTGATGCGGTTTGCGATCTGGCAAATGCCGCTGGTGCATGGGTGCATATCGATGGTGCATTTGGACTTTGGGCAGCAGCATCCAAATCCCTCTCTCATCTAACCAAAGGGATGCAAAAGGCTGATTCGTGGGCGGTAGACGGACACAAAACCCTAAACACTCCTTATGACTCCGGTGTGATTCTTTGTAAACATCCGGAAGCTTTAATCAGTGCCTTGCAAGCCACTGGTGAATATATTATTTATAGTGATCAAAGAGATCCTCTACTCTATACACCAGAACTTTCAAAACGCTCTAGAGCCATCGAACTTTGGGCTACCATGAAATATTTGGGTAGTACAGGGATCGATGAAATGGTAACAGGTTTTCATACCAAAGCCAAACAATTAGAACAAGGATTAAAAGAAATCGGTTTCGAAATTATCAACGATGTCGTATTTAACCAGGTGCTTGTAGCCACTGATAATGACGAAACGACCAAACAGATCATTACCTACGTTCAACAATCAGGAGAATGCTGGTTAGGAGGTACTACATGGCAAGGCAAAGCTGCGATCAGGATCAGTGTTTGTTCCTGGATGACCACCGAAAAAGATATTGAAAGAACTATAGCACTATTTAAAAAAGCAAAAATGAATGTGCCTCTCAAGGCCTAAACTTACGATAACAAAAGATTATTCTTAATGCAAGTAAACAACGATATCAAAATAGGAATTATAACGGTAAGTGATAGAGCTAGTGCAGGTGTGTACGAAGATCTAAGTGGAAAAGCAATCATACACACCCTTAACGAATACTTGACTTCTGATTGGACTGAAGTATATGAGGTTATTCCCGATGAGCAAGAAGTAATTGAACAAACTATCATTGATATGGTTGATCAACAAAATTGTTGTTTGGTGGTTACCACAGGAGGTACAGGTCCTGCTAAAAGGGACGTTACTCCAGAAGCTACCGAAGCCGTGTGTGATCGCATGATGCCGGGATTTGGAGAATTGATGAGAGCCGAATCTTTAAAATATGTCCCTACTGCTATTCTATCGCGACAAACGGCAGGTCTTAGAGGAGGAAGTTTAATCATCAATCTACCCGGAAAACCAAAATCGATACGAGAATGTTTGGATGCTGTTTTTCCCGCAGTCCCCTACTGTATAGATCTTATGGATGGGCCTTTTCTGGAATGTGATGAAACTATTATTCAGCCTTTTAGACCAAAGAAAAAATAACCAATTTATAATTGTAACTATCATGTCTAAACAAATGCCTACTTTTTCATTCAATCATATAGCACTTTCGGTAAAAGATGTAGACGAATCTATTGATTTTTATAAAAAAGTACTGCAGCTTGATGAAATTGAGAATACCGCATCCAACTCCAAAACCAGGTGGTTATCCCTGGGAGAAGGCAAGCAATTACACCTTATTCCTCGCCCGGATGCAGAGATAAAAACCAATAAAGCCGTTCATTTCGCCCTGGCCACAGAAGATCTAAGTCCATTTATTAAACATCTGGAAGCATTACACATTGACTATTCAGACTGGAGAGATACGCCAAATAAAGATTATGTTCGAAAAGACGGGATCAAACAGATCTATTTTCAAGATCCTAATGGCTATTGGATTGAAATTAATGAAGATGTATAGTTTTTTATTTTAACGGCCTAATAAAAACAAAATACTTCAATACTATTTCATTACCTTAGAGATTCAATAATCAAAAAGACGTATGACCAAAGAAGCTTCAGAAAGGCAAATTCAAAAAAACAAGGTAACTGGAGACATCATACTCAATCCGCTATTCCTTCAATTGCTTACTTATGTGGTTGTTCTTGTTTTTTGTTTTATAACGATATTCTCCATCTTTTGGATGGTAACCTTAATACAAAAAGAAGGCTTTTTATCTATTGGTGGTATCCCGGTAATTACTTTTTTTGCCGGATATGGTGCATATGTTGGTTTAGTCTTAATTCGATATATAGGTACTCAAATTAGATATAACAAAGATGGTTTTACAATCATCAAAAAAGGGAATAGTGTTAATTATCCTTGGTCTCAAGTTGCAAAAACCAAGTATTATGGCATTTTTAATGTTTTAAGATTATTTGACGCAGAGGGTAAAACTATGTATACCATTCATGGAATATCTAAAAGCAATAGAAAGTTTATCCAAAGGATTGGTGAAACGGTTGGATACACAACTGATGTGTTTTAACCACAGAAGAAATTAAACGAATAGCTATTTCAAATAAACGACGTACACTACTTTAGATCTTAGTATTAAAAAATAAAATGATCCGACCTTATACATCAACAGATAAAGAAGAGTTATTACGAATTTTCGCCTTGAATACTCCTCAATTTTTTGATAAAAAAGAAGTCCAGGATTTTGAAGCATATTTACAAGAAAACGCTTCAACTTATTTGACTATTGAGGTTGACAATCGTATTGTGGGAGGCATAGGATATTATGTAAATAAAAATGACAAATCCGGGCGAATCACCTGGATATTCTTTGATCCAGATTATGCAGGGCGAGGACTAGGGAAACAAGCTGTACAGTATTGTTTAGAACAGCTAAACCTCCACGATAACATAGAAAAATTTGTAGTAACCACCTCACAACATGCCTATCAGTTTTTTGAGATATTTGGATTTAACACTTACCGAATCGAAAAAAATTATTGGGGAGAAGGGCTTGATCTCTATGAAATGGAAAAACCGAAATAGCATTCTTCCGTAAATGTTATTGACGATTAATCCTAACTAACATCAAACCTATATTCAACATATTTACTATAACTATTCTTACAATGATTAACAGAAACCAACGTTCAATAAGTAATAGCTAAACAACAAATACGTATTACAATTTTTCGACCTCACCATTTTTCTACCCGCAACACTCAACTAAATACGAGATTAGTATTTATAGTAGTGTTTTTCTGCTTGTTTGGTTTAAATGCTCAAGTTAAATTAAAAGTAGAACCGGGAGTACTTCTGGAAACGGATTCTGAAAATTTAGGATTACTGCTCAATATTGAACCACATGTCAAGGCCTCAGAAAAAACTGTTATCGGGTTGAGATTTGGAATTGCAGTAAATCCTCAAAAAATAAACATTGACAACGATTCGTCTTTTTTTATCGATGAATTAGATGACAATGGTATCATTTCATTTGTCCCCACATTTGATTACTATTTCACTATCAATCGCATTAAACCTTACCTGGGATTAGGTACTGGATACTACGTATTCAACAATATTGATGTTTCAAATAGAAACACTACTTTAACAGTAGAAGGCAATGTTAAGGACCAGCTTGGGTTTTTTATACGAGGAGGGCTCCAACTTGGGAACACAAGATTTGGATTGGAGTATAATTTTATACCAAAAGCTGATATTAAAATCCCCGATGATCAGATCATCGGAACCATCGACAATAGTTATTTGGGATTATCAATTGGGTTTATTATTGTTGGAAAAGAAAAATTTGAAGAATGATTAATTCTACTCATCAACTGCAAAAATCAATGCAGTAGTGTATCAATTAGAATTACCAGGATCCGCTTTGCCTTTTAGGATATCAAATGCAAAAACCGAAAAAATAGTGTTTATTTGTATTCTTCATTGTAAATAGAAAAAGTACAACAAATTAACTATTGCGGTTCATGAAAATAAAGTTTCCCAAGACAGAAAGAATTCTAAGTCTTTCAGCAATGATTGTGAGTATCCTGACATTGATTATTTTTATTTATCAAACCAATATTATTAACAAACAAAGCAAGCTTTCGGTTAAACCTCGTTTATCCTTTGGAATTACTCAAACTACAGGAGACTCTATCGTTTCATTTACCCAATGGGTAAAAAACAAAGGGCTTGGACCTGCCATTGTGCAAAAGGCGAATATTCTGTATAAAAAAGAGCAGTACAAACTAGACTTCGATGCCTTTGCAATTAAAAAATTCCCACAAATTGAAGAGTATGGTAATATTGCAGAAACCGCTTCTGTAGAAGATTATACTACTCTATCCTCTAACGAAACTTTAGTCATTTACAAATTTGATATCCCTATTACTAAATTACCTCAACTTACCAAATATTTGGAGCTAGATCCCATCAGCCTTAATCCAAAATGGAAATTTACTATTCAATATACTTCGATGTATGAAGATTCCGTCTGGGAAATCAATAATACAGACAATGTGCCTTTGGAAGATTAATGTTTTGTATTTTCAGAAAAATTCGATCAACATGACATGAAAGAATTTGAAATCATAAAAAACCATTACAAACCTATTCAACCTACAGTAAAAGCTGAAGACAAAGAAATTGTATATCAGGAAATTCGACCCAATCCTATTCTCGAAAATTTTGTGTATTGTTTTTGGCAATTAAAAACACCTAAGCCTCTTCACAAACCCTTTGTATACCGAGTGGTCTCTGATGGATGCATCGATATTTTTTTTGATCACAATCAGCCTTCAGATAATTTTATAATGGGATTCTGTAGAAAGTATACCGAGTTCCCTATCGGTACTCATTTTGATTATATTGGAATTCGGTTTTTACCCGCTGCTTTTCCTCTTATTTTTGGAATCGATGCCAAAACATTAAGCAATCAATCACCACCTTTGAATACAGTATTGCCTGAACTTTCTGATTGGATTGTTTCAGAAGTAAAGCAATCTGATTCATTTACTCATATTACTACCATCTTAGGTCAAAAATTAGCAGATATTATTCAAAATCAGCAGTTGCAATACGATACTCGATTCCTGAATTCTTTAGATCTTATTTTTCAGAAGAATGGTTTTCTAGACACTGAAAGAGAACTGGATACTGGTCTAAGTACAAGACAACTCCGTAGAATTTTTAATTTTTATATCGGTACCACCGCAAAATCTTTCAGCAATGTAGTACGGTTTCAGTACATTTTGAATGCAAAACCTTCTAGACAAAGCCTAAAAGAGGACAAACTATATTTTGATGTCGGTTTTTTTGATCAAGCTCATTTTATCAAAAACTTTAAAACGTTTTACGGGGTTACTCCATCTGAAGCCTTTGATTAGCCTTTGTCCGATTTTTACAATTCCTCTCTCCTATCCTGCGCTAAGTTTGTGTTATCAAAACATAAGAAATGAGAAATATAATAGTAATCGCAATTGTACTTATTTCATTTGGATCGGTACACGCACAAACAACAAGCATCATGAATCTGAACGCAGGAATATTCACCAACAAAATCAAAGAAAGTAAGGCATTTTATACCAATCATCTTGGTTTTGGGGTCACTTTCGAAAATGAATTCTATCTTTTATTACACACTCCAAACAAACAAGCTTCGATCTCGTTTACACAATCCAACCACCACACCCAACAACCCTTTTTCCAAACAGAATACGCTGGTACTGGTATGTATTTTACTATCGAAGTTGAAAATGTAGATGCTGTATATCAAGAATTACAGGAAAAGGGCATTGAAATCAAAATAGCACTTAGAGATGAACCCTGGGGAGATCGACATTTTGCTATAGAAGATCCCAATGGTATTGGCATTGATATCGTCACCTACACAAAACCAGAAAATTAAAACATACGCAGGATAACGTTTCCACAAAACTTTACCGTACCCCACCCGCAAAGTAATTCCCTAACTCGGTCAAATTCTCCCTTTTTTAAGGATAAAACCGATAGCGGAATTCTTTGCAATTTCATTACCTTGGTAATCCACAAAAATCTTATCATCTATATCACTTTACAACATGACCAATTCACATCAAAGCATTAGAAAAAGTATTATAAGTCTTGTAGTAGTATGGATTACTTTTTGGTCGTATGGACAACAACTACCTAATAAAATCAGTGAAACTGAGTTTTCGATTGGTAAATCGATCAAAATTCAATCGGAAATACTGAACGAATCTCGTACTTTAAACATCTATTTACCTTTGAGTTATACTTCAGATACTGCAAAAACCTATCCGGTTATTTATCTACTCGATGGTTCAAAGGATGAAGATTTTATTCATGTATCCGGTATTGTCCAGTTTGGCTCTTTTTCCTGGATCAATATGTTGCCAGAATCTATTGTGGTGGGTATTGCCAATGTAGATAGAAAGAGAGATTTTACCTATCCCACACAAAATGAAAAGGATAGAAAAGAATTTCCCACAACAGGTAAATCAGAACACTTTATCAAATTCATCGAAAAGGAATTGCAACCTTTTGTAGGTGTTAATTTCAGAACAAACAACACCAAAACGATTATTGGACAATCTTTGGGAGGATTGTTGGCTACAGAAGTATTAATGAAAAAACCAGAGCTTTTTGACAATTATATTATTGTAAGCCCCAGTTTATGGTGGGATGATGGTTCTTTATTGAAATATGATCCAAAAGAAGATGTAGTTGGAAAATCTATATTTGTAGCGGTAGGAAAAGAAGGTGACATTATGGAGCAGGCTGCTCAAAAGTTGTATCAAAAATTAAGCCTCCTCAAAGAAAACAACACCCAACTGCATTTTAAGTTCTTAGAAGACAAAAGCCATGGAGATGCACTTCACGAAGCAGTATATCATGCATTTGAAACACTATTCAAAATTGAAAAAAAGTAGAACGACTTTTGTAATTCCTACTTGATAAAGGCATCCAAAAACCTAATCGCCGAAAAATAGTATCTTGCCCAAATTGCGAATCAATACAACAGGAAAATGAAAAATTGGACAAACAAAAAAATAATTAGCATAGGGCTTGGGTTAACCGTGGGGTTCTTTATTGTAGAACTTTTCAACGATCCCATCAACTGGTTCAAACCTATTGTAAGCGGTATCATTGCTACAGGATTGATATGGGTTTTTAAACTCGTGATGTCTGGTAAAAGTTCTGGCAAGAGCGAATAAACACTTCTAAATCAAATAAAACATGAAAGACGCTCATTACATAACTACGTCTTTCATTTCACATACTAACTTTTTTTGCTTCTAAATCTCAATTTCCCGGTTTCTATACCTATCGCGGTTTTTGCCAAAATTGTAAACACAAAAGCACCTAATGCCCAGATTCCAAGGGTTACTCCTATTTCGATACCTGTTGGGGTATATTCTGCTATCTTACCATAAGGGCCCGGAATAAATCCTGGTACAATTAACCCAAAACCTTTTTCGATCCAAATTGCAACAAAAAGCATAAAGCAGCATAAATACAACACCCTGAAGTTGTTTCTCAGCTTACTAATCGTTAATAGAATGGTGGCAATCACATTTAATGTTATCGCTGTCCATATCCAAGGTAGTAATGCCGTTTTTCCTTCTAGTCCAAAGAACAGATAGAAAGCACTTTCACTATGATGCGTTGGGAAATAAAACTCTTTAAACAACTCAGAGATAAGCATAATCAAATTGATCTGAGCCGCTACAGTTACTATAGTAGCGATTTTCTTGATGGTTTTATCTTCAATACTAAACTCTGTAAACTTACGGATGATGGCCAAGACCAAAATGATCAAGGCAGGTCCTGCTGCAAAAGCCGAAGCCAAAAATCGAGGTCCCAACAAAGCATTGTTCCAAAATGGACGAGCTTGTAATCCCTGATATAAAAATGCAGTAACCAAATGAATCCCTACTGCCCAAAAAACAGATAAAATAGCTCCCGGCACATACACTTTGGGGTTGGCATCTTTTCCTTGATAGTGCTTAAAAAGAATATAAAAAGGGATGGTAATATTAATAAACAAATACCCATTGAGTACAATCACATCCCAGGTAAGCATAGAATTCGGAAAATTAAACACTCCAATACCAGGGATCATATGCCAAAGCACCGATGGACCTCCCATATCTGCAACAACAAAAGCCAAACACATAATCAATGCGGCTACCGCTAATCCTTCTCCTATAAGTACAGCTTGCTTAAAATCAATATCGTGCAATACATAGGTTGGCATGACCAACATTACTGCTGCCGCAGCTACACCTACCAAAAAAGTGAAATTAGAAATATAAAGTCCCCAACTTACACGATCTGTCATACCGGTAACTATCAAGCCTTCTTCCAACTGTATAGAATAGCAATACATCCCGACAAGCATCACCAACGTCAAAAAGGCCATCCATAACAAATATTTAAATGATCCTTTGGTAGAAACATCCAGACTATCGATAACTAAGCTTCTAAAAACTCTAAGTGTTTTCATTGTTTTGTTTTTGGAACGGTTTTTAACTCATTAATCCATAAAATACCAGAATTTGGGCTCTGTTCCCAGATCTTCCTTCAGTCGGAAGACTTTCTTGTTCTCCAACACCCATCGTATCGTACTATCGGGATCTAACAGATTTCCAAAAATTCTAGCTCCTGTTGGGCAAGCTTCTACACATGCTGGATCTCTACCGGCTCTGGATCGTTGTACACAAAAAGTACACTTTTCCATTACTCCTTTCTTTCTCATGCGATTCCCTAAATAATGTTGGTTCTTATTGATTTCATTTTCTGGAACTTCTGGAGTACTCCAGTTGAATCTTCGTCCATCATAGGGGCAGGCCGCCATGCAATATCTACAACCCACGCACCAATCATAATCGATTACAACCAGACCATCATCTTCTCTCCAGGTGGCTTGAACGGGACACACCTCAACACAAGGTGGATTATCACAATGAAAACACTGCGTACCCATATAAAAATGTCCTTCAGCGGGGACTTCGTGATAGTAATTGTCATCTGCTTCATTAAACTGAAAACCTTTTCCTTCTTCAATCTCATGGATACGGATATACTGCATTTGTGAATTCCTATCCTGGTTATTTTCCTCTACACATGCATTTACACAATCCATGTATCCTTGACATTTGGAAATATTAAAAGCATACCCAAACAACACATCTTCTGAAGCATTCTGAGAAGACATATTGATATTCTTGCCTTTACGGAGTTGATATGATCGAACCAAACGATCTACCGTTGCCTTTTTTTCATCATCGGTCATCAACTTATAATTTCCTTTAAACTGTTCTTCCCAATCTATTTGCGCCTTTTCTTTTGATTCATCACTGGTGGTAAGGCTACAGGAAGAACTTACCGCCCCCGCTCCTATCAGTAAACTAGCCGTTAGTTTTCGAAAAGCAGTACGCCTATCCATTGTGACATCAAACACTTGATCAAAGCCATCTTTGGTGGTTTGATCCTCCTGGGCATGTGAGTTACACCCCCCAGAAGTTTTTCCACAACCACAAGCTTTTTGCTTCGGTGTTTCTGTACCCAAATTCAGTTTAAACCATTTTTTATCGCTATCCATACAATTGTTTTTGTAAGGTTATTATATGATGCTATTCTCTTTCTTTTACTTTTTGTGTATTAAACCTAGAAGGCCATCTCGACACAATTTTAGGCTGATGCGGGTTATGGCAGTTCACACAGGTCATCGCCACTCTTGGATTGGCCCAACCTCCTATATTTTTTCCATGTGCTCCTCCTACCCAATCTTTGAACTGATCACTATGACACTGGGCGCATAACTTGTAACTATGATTAAAATCTATTGAAGCAGCTGCCAGGCTTTGCAAATTATTCATGCTACTCCCATTATGACAAGTAGCACAATTCATCACCTCGGGATCTGCATGTATTACTTTGATATCCCAATGTGCTTTCTTTTTTCCTTCTTCCTTTAACTCCTGTAAAGGTTGGGTATGACATTCGTTACAGGGGAATGAAGTAATCTGTCCCTTCCTATCAGGAATCAAAAATGAATGGCTTTCTTGTATAACTTCTACTGTTGTAATATCACCAACATATTTTTCTGATGTAATGGGTACTCCTTTGAAATCTTTACTTTCTGCTTCAATCTTTTCTTTTAAGGAATGGTATCCTTCTTCGTGATGATTACAAGAAGTGCAGAGTACAATAACCAGTAAAGTGAGTGCAAAATGGAATATTGTGTTTTTCATTTCAATTACTTTTGGTTCTGGTAAAAATTTCAGTTTGCACCATCTCACTACTTGCAGGCACATGACATTGTCTACAGTTGATACGTTCTGGATGCGTTACTCTAATTTCTTTGGGTGCCGCTGGACCTGCATGACAAGACAAACAATTTTCTCTCATATCAATAGGGTGAGGCATTATTGGAGGACTACCTGGTAAGGCATTATTGTACCCTACGGTAGCCGCTTTCATTTTATAGAAATTGGTTTCTTTAAAATTGGTATTGGCCAACTGTGCAACATGGCATTGTCTACAGTTGATCATCTCAGGATGTGGAGTCACTGGTGCATAGGCATTAAACTTTTCTGTAAAACCGCCATTAAGATGGCATTGTAAACAAGCCTTACCTCCTATACCGCGTTCTCCTTTTACCAAAGGATGAGGAATTGATGGAGGAGCTCCTGGGTAAGCACGATTTGTATAATAAGTGCTTAACGAGCGCTGATGATTAGAATCCACCGGCATCTCGAGATACTTTAGTGCCAACTCAGAACGTTCAAACACCTTTTTTTCTGAAGAAATGGTAGGAATTGCTTGTTCTTTAATAATTGGGGTATACGCTTCCTTAAGTCCTTGCTTATAGCTATACCCCCAGTTGGCGACAAAACCAGCAAACAGAAGTGTGAATAAGACGATAATACCTAACCTCTTTTTCATATTACTTATACTTTTTCAACTTTTACCGCACATTTCTTATAGTCTGGTTCTTTTGAAATTGGACAAAAGGAATCCAAGGTAAGTTCATTGATCAATTTACTTTCATCAAAAAAGGGCACAAACACCTGCATCGGTGCCGGAATCCCACGTTGATCCACAGCTGCAGGTAATATGATTTCTCCCCTACGTGTAGTAAGTTTGACTTTATCTCCATTTTTGATTTGCATTCTTCTGGCGTCTTCTGGGTGTAATTCTACATAGGCCTTAGGCATGGCTTGATGCAATACTGGTATTCTACGAGTCATAGAGCCTGTATGCCAGTGTTCTACTACCCGACCGGTTCCTAACCAGAATGGATACTCGTCATCAGGCTCTTCTGCGGCGGGTTCGTAGGGACGTTGCCATATTACTGCTTTACCATCTGGTTTTCCATAAAAATGAAAGTCCTTACCGTTTGAACATGCCGGATCGTATTTTGCATTGAACCTCCATTTGGTAGACTTGCCATCTACATAAGGCCATAGTACTCCCGGTTGTGCTTTTAGCACTTCTAACGGGGCCATATTGTGCTTTTTACCTTCATGATGCCTACGATATTCCTTATATATTTCTTCGATATGAGTTTCTTCTTTGTAGTAAAATTGTTTTTCGAATCCCATACGTTTTGCAACCTCTATCAGCTGCATGGTATCGCTCATGGCTTCACCAGGTGGTTCCAACATTTGCTCAAAATATTGTGTACGTCTTTCAGAGTTACCGTACATTCCTTCTCTTTCTACCCACATCGCCGAAGGTAAAATGACATCTGCCACATCGGTAGTTGGTGTAGGATATACATCGGATACTACGATAAAACGATCCTCTTTTTCTGCTCCATTTCTATATCTGTTGAGCTTGGGCATGCTAACAAAAGGATTGGTCACCTGTATCCACATAAAACGAATATCCCCGCGATCTAATGCTCTAAACATTTCTACCGTATGATAAGTTGGTTTAGGAGAAATATTCTCTACGGGCACGTCCCATATTTTTGCGGCAAATTCTCGATGTTTTTTATTGGCCACTACACCATGTGGCAATTTATGTGTAAGCGTTCCTACTTCTCGTACCGTACCACAGGCACTAGGTTGCCCGGTTAAAGAAAATGGGCTATTACCTGGTTCTGAGATTTTACCAGTTAACAAATGAATATTGTATACCAAATTATTGATCCAGGTTCCTCTGGAATGTTGGTTCATCCCCATACACCAAAAAGACATGACTTTCTTATTGGGATCTCCAAAATAGGATGCTAAATATTTAATATCCCTAACCGAAACCCCGGAAATTTGTGCTGCTTTTTCGGGAGTATAGTCATTCAAAAACATTTTGTAATCTTCGAAAGTAATTTTCTCTTCCTTATCGCTGAAGGCATAATTATCTTCTAATCCATACCCCATATTTGTCAATCCTTTACTGAAAGTACAGTGCTCTTCAACAAAAGCTTTATTCATCCATCCATTATGTATAATTTCATAACAAATGGCATTTGCCACTGCCAAATCTGTCTGTGGTTGAAACAATATGGATTTGTCGGCAGCCATACTGGTTCTTGTGGTACGGGTGGCAAAATCGATAATCTTTACTCCTCTTTTCAGGCGCTGATCCAACAATCTCGAAAACAACACCGGATGCATTTCTGCCATGTTATTGCCCCACAACACAAACACATCAGCATGATCGATATCTTCATAACATCCCATCGGTTCGTCTAGTCCAAATGAGGATAAAAAACCGGTTACTGCGGTTGCCATACATAATCTTGCATTAGCCTCTACATTATTGGTGCCTATACATCCTTTAAAGAGTTTAGATGCAGCATAACCATCGGGGATGGTCCATTGTCCCGATCCATAAATAGCCACCGAATCTTTTCCGGTTTTATCAATAGTTTCTTTCATTTTGGAAGCCACCAAATCCAACGCTTCCTTCATAGAAGTTTCTACATAGGTTCCATTCTTTTTCACCAAAGGTTTTGTCAATCTATCCTTGCCATACAATGCCATGATAGAGTGATATCCTTTTACGCAACACAGTCCTTTGTTAACAGGAGATTTTGGATCTCCTTTTACCGCCACTGCTTTTCCATTTTCGGTACCGATCAATACTCCGCAACCTACACCACAAAATCTACAAGGTGCTTTTTTCCAATCCAGATTCGCATCAGATGGGATTCCTTTTTCTTGTTCTTCTGCAAACATAATTCCCGGAAACATTGTAGCCGCAGCTGTCATTGCCGATAACAGTGCCATCTGTTTTACAAACTTCCTTCTGTTGATCTGTTCTAGATGATCCATAATATATTAGTTTGGAGAGTTAAAACCGGATACCATTGCCAATAACTTCAAGCTTGAAATACTTTCAATTTTTGCTTTTAAACGCTCGTCATCCTGTTTGGTGGCTGTATCTGTGATCAGGATAATTACATCTTTATTCTCTGCCGGAAGGATATCACACATAGATAGTTGAGAAAGTGCAACTATGAGCTCCTCCTTTTTTCCTGAGTGGGGATGGGCTAGGTAACTTTTGATTGGCATAATAAAATGGTTTATTAATGAATACTAAAGATGTAGTAATCATAGGCAACAAAAAATGATATTGATCATTGATTATTACATCTTGATGTTCTACTATCAAAACATAATGCTATCTCTTATCAACAAGAGATCATAATAGCGTATCCAAAGACTATTTTATTTCCAATACTTACTTATCGGAATCTTACTGTTTTTCCCAACCGCTTCGGTTATATACACTGGCAATGATTCTATCAAAACTTTCCTTGTGTATATCGAATTGCTCTTTGGACAAAATCTCTTGTACGTCTTTGTCCATTATACCAAGTATAATTTTAAATTTGGAGATAATTTGCTGTTCTGTAAGATCAGAATCTTTATCATTCAACCTGGCCATCTTATTACTATGATACCCAATAATCATGTAATAATCATCTTGTAAGTCTTCGGTAAGATTCATTTTTTCTACCTGCTCTGCAACAAAGGATTGTAAATTGTCTTTTTCTGAAGAAGTGAAGATTTCTACCTTATTATTTTGTCTTTGTTGTTGTTTTTCGTAGTTAGTTTGACCCATTGACAAATAAGTAGAAAAAAGTAAAAGCCCTAAAACAAACTTTTTCATGGAGTGATGGTTTGGTTATGTGAAAATGCAACTACTTAAATGTACTAATTTTCTCAAAACCAAGTGTTTTCAAAACATAAAATCCTTAAAAAACAGAATGATTCTAAATAAATTGAACTTCTATTTAAAGTAGTAGTTGTAGTAGTAATTAATATTCGTTATTGTTTAGGAAATTTTACTGTGCCTACTCGCCCTTCGCGAAGAATGGTGACTACAATGGTATCCCCTGTATTCATTTTCTTGACTTTTTCTTTTACCAAATACCCGGAGTTTTCATTCTCAAACTTAATTCCGGCAATATCCAAAATCACATCTCCACCCAGCATTATTGATTCTCCATCGATAATGGCGGGTATGCGACCTCCCTTCAATCCTAATTTGCCTGCTGTACCTTGAGTAGAGGTATTCAAAATCAATAAGCCTGTTGCTTGTGGTATATTGAGTACTCTAGCCAAAGTTCCTGAAACCAATCTGGCCTCCATCCCTGTCCAGGTATCTGGGTCATCCATTAAGAGTTTGTGTGCTACATTTGAAGAAACAGCAAATCCAATACCGTCAAATCCTCCTGAAACTGTATAAATCCTACTAGCTATACCCACTACTTCGCCTTTCATATTAAAAACAGGTCCTCCCGAATTACCAGGATTGATCGCAGCATCGGTTTGCAAAAATTCTACTTTTACAAAGTTATTACTCATATTCTCGGGGATATGTCTACCACTTAAAATTCCTCTGGACAAGGATTGTTTAAACCCATGAGGAGCACCCAAAACGAATATGTCTTCTCCTATTTGCACACTATCAGAGTTTCCGATAGTGGCCACGTTCTTATCTTTTACCTGAAAATCTCCTTTAATTTTTAGTAGTGCAACATCAGCACTAGGGTTTGATGATAAAACCTCGGCCTCATATTTGTCTCCATCTACAAAAGAAACTGTGATCACTTCTGCTGCCTTAATTACATGCTCTGCGGTCCAAATCAAACCTTCTTTTGAGATCAAAAAACCAGAACCTTGTGAAGATTGTGTGGCCAACTTTCGATTAACACCTTCACCTTGTGAGCCTATGCTTACCACATCTATTACCACTACAGAAGAACTAATCTCCTTGTAGAGATCGGCAAGATTCTGGCTATATGTATTTCCTAATGGCAGAAGGAAAATAAGACAAAATAGTATTTGACAGTAAACATTTGAAAAACAATTTCTTTTCATTGGTCTTATCATTATATCTTTAAATTCATAAAACAGTATCTATTCATCCTGCTTTCTGGGAGAATGTCCGATATACTTCCCAACGACAATGGCTGTGACAATCACCAAATAAAACTGTCCGAGAAGCCCAATCAAAACTGAGGCTTTTTGAGATAAGGAGGTGACGGGTATGATCTCACCATAGCCAATTGTCATTAATGTGATATAGCTATAATACATCAATCGTTCTGTAAACAATTCTATCTGATCAGTTGTGGCGGCCAATCCTTCAAAAGAGTTGGGATACGCCATTTCGATACCCAAACAAATAAAAAAGCCTATCAACCCTAAGGAGATATAACCACTTATCAATCCTATAATTACATTTTTATTGACCAACTTGGCCTCCAAAATCTGCAATATGATTTCAAAAGTTACCACACCATAGAACAAAAAATAGGTAATCATGTTGAGGAATCTCAAAAATACGCTATCCTGATCTTCTAATAAATCGGCACCAAAAACAATCCCAGATACTACCAGTAGTACAATAAACAACCACATTAATTTTCTTCTTTTGGAAATCAGTAAAACCCCTGCTGCCAGATTCACCAGAAATAGTATTGGTGAGATGACAATTTCGAAAAAGGCTCCGGGGAATATTAACGACCCAAAAAGAATTGCTATCTGACTGAATAAAAACAATTCAAATCGATATGGATACAAGCTTTCGAGCATAGGTTTAGTCCAATAATTCTTCGTTGAAGGTGTAGTCTTTATAATCCACTTTGTACAACACACTATAGAACGAAGGAATAAACAATAAGGTGATGACCGTTCCAAAAAGCAATCCTATCATAATCGTTACGGCCATAGGCTCCCACATTTCACCTCCCCCAAGATATAAAGGGATCAAACCTAAAACGGTAGTAAAAGTAGCTAGTAAAATAGGTCGAAAACGTTGAATACATGCACCAATAATTGCATCTTGAGGTATTCGTTTCAATTCATTTTCTTCAATTTCAATTCTGTCGATCAGTACAATTGCGTTATTGATCACGATTCCCGCAAGAGAGATTACTCCTAAGAATGCCATAAATCCAAACGGGACACCAAATAATAACAATCCTAACACCATTCCGATCACTCCAAGAGGAATGGTGGTAACTACCATGGTCATTTTCCTAAAGGAATTAAACTGAACAATAAGCAACATTACTATGATAAATGCCGAAAGAGGCAGATACTTTGCTACTGCTCCCATATTCTCTGCCGTATTTTCTGCATCTCCTCCCAGTTTATATGTATATCCATCTCCCCATTGGTTTTGCTGTTCCTTCAACCAAGGAGTGATTTCTGAAGTTATCGCAGAAGCATTCCCATCTTCGGTCAATTCACTGGATACATTAACTGTTCTGGTAAGATCCAATCTCTTAATTTTTGAATATTGCCATTGTGGAATAATACTGGCTACTTGTAGTAAAGGAACACTTTTTCCAGAATTTTGGCTATACACATTAAGCGTTTCTAAAGAAGCTAAAGTTTGTTGTTTTCCTTGATTACTAGTCATAATAATTGGAATGGACTTATCCCCTTCTCTGTATTCTCCAGCCTTAAAACCATCCAAAATTGTTTGTAATGATATCGCTACATCCTGATTGGTAATCCCAGCGGTTTGCGCTTTATTCTGATCAATATTAATCACAAATTTCTTTCCTTTTGGTCCCCAGTCATCCTTGATATTTTTAGTCCCCGAAATACTAAAAAGTCTGGTTTTGATTGATTCAGAAATACTGGACAGTTTATCAGGATCATCTCCAGAAACCTTAATTTCTATAGGGGTTCCACTTCCTCCAGATCCTAATAACCCTACTTTGATATCAGCATTGGGAAAAGTGTCAAAACAATAGGCATCTATTCGCTTCACCATATCATTGTTGACCAAAAAAGTAGAAGTGTTCACCAAAATATGTGCGTAGTTCGAATTTGCTTCATCTGGGCTATATCCCAAATCATAAGAAGATGGACCTTCGCCTATATACGACGACCAATCAACAATCCCATCTTTTCGATCTTCATTTACTTTAAGATCCTCTATAATAAATTGTTCTATAGCAGCTACTGTAGCTGTTGTACTTTCAATTTTGGTACCCTCTGGTAAATTGATATCGATGGTAATCATATTTCGATCACTATCTGGAAAAAATACAAATGCTAATTTTGTAAACCCGTATAGGGATAAGAAGAACAGGACCACAATACTTATTAATACTGTCTTTTTCCAGGTTAATGCTACTAGAATTAAATCCTTGTACTTTGATTTTAACAGATTGATCATTCGATCCAGAAAACTAGTCTTTCCATCTTCTTGCTTTTTAATCTTCAGGAAAAACACACAAAACAAGGTAATAATGGTTAGTGAAATGATCCATGAGGATAACAAAGCTATGGTAATCACCACAAAAAGAGGTCCCATAATATCTCCCATTACGGATTCTGCCAGGAAGAAGGATAAAAACGCCGCAGAAGTGGTCAAAGTAGAAATCAAAAGAGGAGTAAATAATTCTTTACAAGAATCTATGGCAGCTGATTTTACATCGATTCCATTTTCCATTTTCACCATTATGGACTCGGCCACCACAATAGCGTTATCTACCATCATCCCCAATGCCATAATTAAAGCCGCCAAGGTAATTTGATTTAGTCCAACGTCGATAAGTCCCATAACCATCAAAGTGGTTATAGTTACAATAGGAATTAAACTCGCAATCACTAACCCCGTTCTCACCCCCAGAAAAAGAAGCATTACCGCCAATACAATAACGATGGATTGCATCAAGTTCCCCAAAAAATCATTAATCTTAAGATCTATATACTCGTCTATAGAAGCTAATCGAGAGACTTCTAATCCTACTGGAAGTTTTGCCTGCCACTTTGCCAGCAGCACATCGATTTCCTCACCTAATTTGATAATATTACTTCCTTCTATCAAAGAAACATGCAGGGAAATAGCATCTTTTCCATTAATTCTCACAATTTGATTGGGAGGATCGATATATCCCTTTTCTATCGTAGTGATATCGCCCAAACTTACTACCTGACCACTTTGACCTATTGGGATGAGCATTTCTTTGATATCTTCAACGGTATCAAAATTACCGGTAGGCTCCAGAATAATTCGTTCTTCTTCAATATTTACTTCTCCTCCAGAGTTTAGAATATTTGTAGTGGTGATGATATTTTGTAAGCTACTGGATGTAAGCCCGTAAGCCTTTAATTTTGCATTGTCAAACTTCACAAAAACCCGCTCTTCTTGTGCACCGTTAATTTCAACTTTTGCGGCATCCTCTAGCTTAATGAGATCATCTCTCAAATCATCTGCCTGGTCTTTCATTTCGGCATAAGAGAAGCCATCACTGGTTATCCCCACTGCAATCCCAAAAACTTCACCAATCCCATCATCCTTTAATTGCGGATATACATTATTAGGTAACCCGCTGATATCATTTAACTTTCTTCGTAACCGATCCCAAACGGATTGTAATTTTTGAGGGGTAACTTCCATCTTCAATTCTACCTGTACCACTGATAATCCAGTTCTGGAGGTACTTGTTACTTTTTTAAGTTCGGGTAACTCCTGTGCTACTTTCTCAATCTTATCGGTTACCAGTTCTTCGACCCGTTCGGGGCTTGCTCCTGGAAATGAGGAAACCACTGAGGCCACCCTTACCGTATAAGGAGGCATACTATCTCTTGAAAGAGAGGCGTATAACACCATTCCCATAATGATAACAACCCCCAGAATACTTAAAGAAACTCGATTTTTTTCTATAGAAAACTGTGCTAAATTCATACTAGCGTCTTTTTCGGAATGATTATTTTAGTTTCACTTTTTGTCCATCCAAAAGCGTTTGAAGCCCTGCTGTAGCTATTTTTTGACCTTTGGAGAGACCACTTTTTATTTTGAATCCGCTAGTAGTCAATTCTCCTAACTCTATATGTTGTTTCTTTACAATCCCTGTGCTATCGGTATCAGCTTCGATTAAAAAAACAAATCTACCGGTTCCATCTTCTCCCACTGATTTTACAGGAATTACAAGTGAAGTATCAGTGACACTTTGTTCATCCCCAAAATTAAAAGTCACATTGGCCGTCATCCCAGGTTTGATATCCTTGGTTACATTGGTAATATCAATTTTTACGGGATAGGTAGCTGTACCTTCTCCTACTATTGGTGATATTTCGATAACGTTTCCGGTAAACTTTTGATCCAACAATGCCGAAAAAGCAATGTCAGGATTCATTCCTAATTTTACTTTATTGATCACATTTTCGGGTAGTCCCACTTCAATATTGGTATGATCTCCAGCATTGAGCACTGCAATTACCTGTCCGGCACTTACGTTCTCATTTAGTTCGCTATTCTTGGCCGCAATAATTCCAGTTTTAGGAGCTCTTATATATCCATAATTGATCTGGGATTGTTGTATACCTTTGTTCCTCTTGGCAGATTCATATTGGTCCAATGCCGTCTGATAAGAGTTTCGCGCATTTTCGTAGTCACTCAATGAGTTGCTTCCCTTTTCATACAAAGACTTTACCCGGTCCAGGCTAGATTTTGCAGTATTCATTGCAGATTTTGCACTATTGAGTGCAGAAACAGATTGCTCATAAGCCAGATTGGCTTGTACATTATCCAACTTGGCAATCAAATCTCCTTTATTCACCTTCTGCCCTACTTTAATATCGAGAGTAGTGATAATACCATTGCTTCTGAAACTCAATTCAATTTCATCTCCTGCTTTTGCGATACCACTAAAGGTTCTTACATTTTGTGCACTAGAATTTCCTACCTCCTGATATTCTACAGGTCGTAAAACTTCTTCCTTTTGTACTTCTTTGTCTTTGCAGGCGCCAAATGTGATACTAATACATATCCATAGCGAAATGTGTCTTAACAATTTCATAGGTCGTTACTTAGTTTTTATTTAAAATGTATTGTGTTGCTCGTTGAATAAAATCCTGATTATCTGCTTCGGTATTCATCAAAAAGAAATACCCTATCGCTCGTTCTAACTGCATAGAAGTTAATAAATAATCATAGTTTGCTGTTGCTCTTGCCAATTGGGATTGCAGATAGTTCGTTTGTGCATCGATTAACTGAATAAGTGGAACTGCCCCCTGCGCGTAGGCATTCTGAGTAAGATCTAAACTTTCTCTAGCTGCTTCTTCTGATATTTTGGAAATCTCGATATTGGCAATTTGATTGATCATATCTAATAGAATATCGTTGACATTCCTTTCAATATTCAACTCTATGTTTTCTTTCTGTACAGAAAGTTGATCTTCCTGGATTTTTGCCGTCTGTTTATTGATATTTCTCTGATTTTGCTGAAAAATAGGCAACGAAAGGTTCACCCCTACATTGTAGCTTCCATCAGGGATATCAGGAAAACCAACGGGAACTGTAGATCCTTCCCCAGATCGAGAAAAGGTAAGATTATATTGCCCTTGCAAAGCAACGGTAGGTACAAATCGCCCTAAATCATTCAATCTATAATTACGTTGTGTTGCTTCTAGGTTAAAGCCTATATTTTTTAGTTCTGGAGCATTTTTTTTGGCCTCTTCTACCAAAAATTCTATTAATGCTGGTCGTAATTTTGGGTCATCCAAAATCTCCAAAAAATCCTGATACTGGTAGTTTTCAAAAACACCCTCCGAAATTTTGGCATCTTCGATATCGATCTCGGTGGTGATCGGATTATTCATTAACTGATTAATCGTATTTAGCGCTTGTCTTTTCTGGTTTTCTGCATTAATTAAACTCTGCGTATTTTGAGCGAGCTGACTTCTGAAACGCAATACATCAGACTTACCGGATTGTCCGGCAGCAAAGTTTTGATCCGCCAGATCCAAATTCTTTTTGGTTACCTGAAGGTTTTGATTCTGAATTTCAACATTAGTTTTCAAAATCAAGGCGTTAAAATAAGCTGTTGTTGCATCCAACAAAGCATCCAGTTCTGCCGCATTATAGGTTTCTTGTTGTGCCTTCTGCAAATTCTCATTGATCGTGATATTCGCCCCGGCACTTTCTGAATAAATCACCTGCTCCAAGGTTATACTTCCCGATGTAGAGAATTCGGGATTAGCTCCATTAGAAACTTCGGCTGTATCAGGATCCAAGTACGCCCCATTGGCACTCGCAGTAACATTGGGTAAATAATTACTTTTTGCAGTTTTTACGTCCTGACTGCTTAGGTCTATGTTTTTTCGTTCGGCATTAAGGGAAAGGTTCTTTTCTACAACACCCTTCATGATATCCAAAATTGAATACGAAGTTCCTACCAGAACATCAGTATCTCCGACAAAATCTGCATTTGCCAACATGCTATAACGCAAAGGGAACCCTATTTGTCTAGCAGTACCAGAATTAATGGATAGTTCCTTTTTGTAATCTAAATACATGGGTAGTTCGGAAGGATTAGTACCATTAATAATAGCTTCTACATTTAATGCTATACGTCTAAAAAATTGATCAATATTGGTCGATGGTTGATTGGCTGCCAAAATCCCTCTTTCTACATCTTCTCGACTAAAAGCAGAAAATGAAGGAAGTTTTTTGGAATTGATATCACGTATTAGTTCCTCAAAATTTTGATCACTTAAATAAAACCCTCCAGCCAAATACACGGCGTCAATATCATTTAAATCACCAGTTACCTTTCCTTCTTTGGGCAACGCGATGAGCTTATACGTAGCCTCATTTTTTGCAAAATATCCATCAAACAATGTTTTAACAGGCAGTACCCCCGGAACAAAATCATCTATGATGATTCCTACCTTTTTATAGTTATACAATGTTTTAAAGGTATCGAGGTCTGATGTATATGAAAAAGGAGCAATGAGATATGTAATATTATTAATTCCGGATGTTTTTTGATTTTCAGGAAATTCGTAAAAATCACTATTGGCGCTACCAAATAAAATGACGGGTTTTGGATACTGTTCTTCTTTATCAATAATTAAATTATTGATGACTCCAAATGCCAAAATAATATCACTATCAGAATTGAGTAGTTGTTGATAATTAGCCTTTGCTTTTTCGATGGTAAAGTCGTTATCCAGTACTTCCTTAAAGACTACAGTAGCATTTTGACCTACTACAGCCTTGACTTCGTTTTTTAATTTCTCCAATAGTGGTCTGGTCTCCGGAGTGGATTTATCTGCCAAGACGCCAATATTCACAGTTTTTGTAGTTTGTGAATATCCCAATAAACAAACTAAGGATAATACGAGTAATCCTATTTTTTTCATATTTCAAAGATGATTGTGTGTACTATTTCTTCGCTAAATTATAGCTGATTTAATCTTTTGCTCACCGACCAATACAAACGTTCGTAGAATTTGGAAAACTCTTCATACCACATCTCTGGTAATATGGACTGGAGTTCTTGATCCTGTTTTTCTACTAAATTCTTAAAATGATCTAAGCGTTCTATTTTTGTAAGATCTGAGTCTTCACCAAGTTGCTTCATCTTCAAACTATAATATGAGGTGATGATACCAAATCGTCGCACAGTCTCCTCATCCATATTCGCATCATTTCTTATTTGATCGAACCAGTTTTGGATATACTGAATCTCTTCTTCTTGAAAAATTGCTGTAGTAGGTTTGGGAGCTGCTTTATTCTCTTTTGACTGACCACGAGCACTGAAGGACAACAATAACGTTAAGGAAATAAAAATACATTTCTTCAAGTACATGTTGGTCGGTTTTGTATCTGTATACAAGTTACTAATTTTTGAGAGTTAGTCATGTTTTTTCAAAAAAATTAGACGTAAAGAAAAAATAAGACACTATTAATCAGCTTTTTAAACACCAAAAAAACTTCGACAAAAATCGGGAACTATAGTTGATACTCAAATATAATTAATTTGAGAGGATGCTATTTACAAATAAAAAAGCCTTGTTGGATACAAGGCTTTTGAGAATGAGTATTTCTGACTACGAAATTTCTTTTTTCTTTTTGTAATGCACATTGTGTCTCCAATAAGACACAGCTCCTAAAATCAGGATAAAGACGATAGAATAATATACCGAGCTAGGAGTAATCACTTTATCCCCACTAGCATAAGAGTGTAATCCTTTCAAATAGAAATTCACTCCAAAATAGGTCATCAATACACTGTAAATAGCAATTACAGATAGTAAATTAAATGTCCATCTTCCTCTTAACCCTGGTACCAAACGCATATGGATTACAAAGGCATATACCATAATACTGATCAATGCCCAGGTCTCTTTAGGGTCCCAACCCCAGTATCTACCCCAACTCTCATTGGCCCACATACCTCCTAGGAAATTACCGATCGTTAACATCACCAAACCGATAGTAAGCGCCATCTCATTAATAATTGTAATTTCTTTGATGTTGAGTTCCATTCTTTTCTTGTTGGACTCTGTGGTAAGAATCGTAAGTAACAATGCTAATATTCCTAAAATTGCCCCGACAAAGAAAGGTCCGTAACTACCCACAATAATAGAAACATGAATAAGTACCCAGTAGGAATCCAATACCGGTTGCAAATTAGCAATGGCTGGGTCGGTCCAGTTTTGGTGAGCAAAAAACAATATTATTGCTGCCACAAAAGTAGTAGCTGCTATGGTTAAATTACTTCTTTTACCGAAAGCTAAACCAATAGCCAACGTCATCCAAGCCACATATATCATAGATTCGTAGGCATCACTCCAGGGAGCATGGCCAGAAACATACCAGCGTATAATCAATCCTGCGGTATGCAAAATAAACAATAGGATTACGATCCCGATGGTACCCGAAATAAGTCCTCTAATAACTTTAGAATCTTTAAAAATCCTGAAAATCACAAATATCATCAAGAACAGTCCTATCATCATATAGTAGCGATATAGAGTTCTGAAGATATCGTACTTATTTAAAGCGATCTCTGCCTTGATTTTCTTGTCTGAAGGTAATACCTCGCTTCCAAATTTTTTCTGGTAACTCTTAATACTCTCTACATATTGATCTGATTTACTGTAGTCTCCCGTAGCACGAGCTTCTTGCAAAGACTGTCTGTAAATCGGAATGATTTGACGGGTGTATACCGAATCCATACCAGAGAATTTATATTCGTTCAGTTCTGGCATCGAAACCCATTTGTTTCCTTCATCACCTTGCACAGGGAAAATCCTAAGAATACCACCGCCTAATGCTTGATTTAGCAAATAGAATTTCTCATGTGTTTTTAAGAAATCTTTCTCAAAACTACTTGGAGTATTGGTTTTACTAGCTTCTTCTAAATATGGATCCAACTTATAGGAACCATCTGGTTCAAACAGATCGATAAGTGATACTCTTCGTTCAGTCTTTGGTACACCTAAAATTCTTCGGAGACTATCATTTTCTCGCTGTATTTCGATGATCGGAACACTATACCACACAAATGGATTCTCTACCATAGAAACAAAAACCTGATCCGCATTTAATCCTTCGTAGGTATCTTTCTTGCTTATTTTTCGTAATAATTCTGAAGAAAAGGTATTTACCGGTTTCATTCTCCCTCTTTCGTCCTGAATCACTATACTTCCAAACTTGGCTGCATGTTCTTTGGTTACCGCGTTGGTTTTAATCACAGAATCCAATTCTGCTTTTGTAGGGAAAGTTTGTACATGATCAGAATGCCCTGGTACTTCTTGCGAAAAAGAGGATATTGATATCCCTAATAAGAGAATAGTTACCAAATCTTTTTTCTTCGATTTCACCTTGCTTAACATCGCTTCCAAATCTTTAAAACGTGATCCTCTGGTAAACAGAATAAGCATTAATCCAAGATATAATAACATATAGCCAGCATAGGTAATCCCGGTTCCCCAGCGATCATGATTTACAGATAGCACAGTTCCTTTTTCATCTGGGTCAAAAGAAGCTTGAAAAAATCGGTAGCCTCTATGATCCAGAATATGGTTCATGTAAATATCGTATGGTCTAGAGTTATTATTCTCTACAATATCCACTTTACTCATGTAAGACTTATACACATTCTCTGTACCTGGGTATTTTTCGGCAATAAAATCATTCAACTTTAATGAAAAAGGAAGTTCCATTTGCTTGGAGCCATATTGGAAATACATCTCTAATCCTCCCAGAGATACTTGTGTCATATCATTAAGATATCCTTTACCTCCTAGTAGTTTTACTTCTTTTGTTTCACCGTTCGAAGTTACATCAAAAATTAAAGCGTCTTGTTGACCTTTGTCTTTAATCTCGATTGGTGTTACGTCATAATTTCCTTTGATTACAGGATCTGGAATCACAAATTGCATCCCAGCAGTTTGGTATAGGGATCGTAATTGTAAAGGTTGTAAGCTATCCTTAAAGACTAGTCCCTGATGTTGATCCGCCATACGTAAATACGAACCATCAAAAGGAGAATCTATAAAATATTCATCGTTCTTGTAAGTAATATTAATGGCGCCTTTGGTAGGAGCATTAAAAGCCATCAATATATTGTGGATATTAGCCACTTCTCCTTCTTTTAGGAAATGATCATGTCGATTCCCTCCACTTGACTCTACAATTTTCAAATAGTTTTCACCATTTTCTGAAGGAACTAAGCCCATTTCAGCCCCCATAATATAGTCTTTATAGACAATAGTAACAGGTTGTTTGTTATAATCGGTTTGAATGGTAAAATCATTACCAGTAGCTTCAGCAAGTTCTAGCGGTTCGTAAACAATACGACGGAGTGGTTCTCCATCAATTTCGCCATCCATAAAAATGGTTAAGTATGTTTTTTCAGAAAGGAACTTTGATGTGGTCTCTCCTTCTCTGATCGGCATTACTCCTTCATAACTGACATATCTAGTTACAAAAGCTCCAACGATAATCAGAATAAAAGATAAATGCAATAACAATGTAGCCCATTTTTCTTTTTTGTACAGGCGATAGCGCACTATATTTCCGCAAAAATTGATTGCAAAAAAGACCATTATGGCTTCAAACCACCAGGTATTATATATCCAAATTCGTGCTGCTGTGGTACCATGTGCATCTTCCAAAAAAGTGCCTATTCCCATAGCAACCGCAAATACAATAAACAATATGGCCATTAATCTTGTGGAGAACAAAATACTTGCAAGTTTTTTCTGCATAGTGACTTCTTTTTTTAGCTCGGCAAATTTAAGGTTTTTATGAGGATAAAGCAGTATTATTTAACAATTAGAATAAGATGTGTAGTAGAAGTGTATGCGTCCTAGAGCTAAACCGTATTTTGTCTTTTAACATAATAGGAAATACCCATTTTTCAACAATTCATGCAGTAAATGGTTTTCTATTCTTAATTTTAAGGTTACTTCCTTATTTTTGCCGCATGATAGAAGTTTGTCTTTTGGGGGCCGGAAACGTAGCAACACACCTATACCAAGCATTGAATGGGACGGAAGATGTGAATATTATTCAGTGTTATAATCGCAAAGGAGTACTGCTTCATCCGGATCAAGAGCCTACTAAAGTGACAACCGATATAGCTGCTCTAAAAGATGCAGATGTATACATTATTGCTGTTAGTGACGACGCTATCGCCCAAATTTCGGATCAATTACCTTTCCAAAATCGTTTGGTAGTGCATACCTCTGGAAGTGTACCTATGAGTGCTATTGCTGGTAATAACCGCAAAGGAGTATTTTATCCTTTGCAAACTTTCAGTAAAGATAAATCTGTAGATTTTGGTACCATCCCCATCTGTATTGAAGCTGAAGAAATCCAAGATTTATATACATTAAAAAAATTAGCTTCGCCCTTATCCGACAAAGTATATGAAATAACATCCGCTCAACGTAATGTGTTGCATGTATCGGCTGTTTTTGTAAATAACTTTACCAATCATCTTTATACTATTGGCACCGATATTTGTGAGGCTTATGATGTTCCTTTTGAGATTTTGCATCCGCTGATCCAGGAAACCGCAAAAAAGATCTTGGAAATCCCTGCAATAGAAGCACAAACAGGGCCCGCAATACGAAATGATCAACAAACAATAGCGCGGCATTTAAAAATAATGAATACCGACTCGCAAAAAGAAATATATACTATCCTTACCAAAGCTATACAATCAAAACATGGAAAAAAGCTATAAAGAATACTTGCGCCACATCACCACATTTATCTTTGATGTAGATGGTGTATTGACCGATGGAACCGTAATTATCAATACCGATGGAGAACTTCTAAGAACAATGAACATCAAAGATGGATATGCTCTTAAAACTGCCGTTCAGCAAGGGTTTAACGTTTGCATCATTTCTGGTGGTAAAAATGAAGGGGTCCGTAAACGTTTAAAAGGACTGGGTATTGCAGACATTTATTTGGGAGCTCATCATAAAGTAGATCAACTAGATGAATATATGGACATCTACGATATCAAACCCGAAAACGTACTCTATATGGGTGACGATATCCCCGATTTACCTGTAATGCAATTGGTTGGATTACCCACCTGTCCTCAAGATGCCGTTGCAGAAATTAAAGAAGTGTCAAAGTATGTTTCTTTCAAAAAAGGAGGAAAAGGATGTGTAAGAGATGTGATTGAGCAAGTACTAAAAGTTCAAGGAAAATGGATTTCGGATTTTGACGCCGAAGCATAGAAACAAATGATAGGATCATTTTAAGTTCAACCATAAGAAAAATCCAACTTATGAAACTTGTTTTTGCAACGCATAATCAAAACAAACTGAAAGAAGTGCAAAAACTTTTGCCTACGTCCATTGAGCTATTAAGTCTTACTGATATTGGATGTACAGAAGATATTCCTGAAACTTCACCCACTATAGAAGGAAATGCTATTCTTAAAGCAAAGCATGTCAAACAAAATTATGGCTATGATTGTTTTGCAGATGACACAGGACTTGAAGTAGATGCCTTAAATGGTGCCCCAGGAGTATATTCTGCCAGATATGCTGGTGACCAGAAAGACGATCATGCCAATATGGATAAGCTGCTAGACGCGTTAAATAGCAACTCAAATAGAAAAGCACATTTTAAAACGGTTATCGCATTAGAATTAGAAGACACACTTCATACCTTTACAGGGATTTGTGCAGGAAGTATAACCACTGATAAAAAAGGAAGTGAAGGGTTTGGTTATGATCCTATTTTTTTACCTGATGGATATGAACATACTTTTGCGCAATTATCGCTACAAGAAAAAAACAAGATCAGTCATCGGGGAAAAGCGGTACAGCAATTGGTTGATTTTTTGAACGGTTAGTTCACTCCTGGAAAAGCAAGCATCTCCCCCATACCTACGGTAAATAACCAGTTACCATAAATTGCATGTTCTACGGAAACCAAAGTCGTTGATTTTGTTTTCTGATAGGTATATGCAAAAAGTAATCCTCCCAAAAAAGTAAGCAACTGCACTAAAAAGCTTTTTAAAAAGATATGAGCCAAAGAGAATAAAATAGCATTGATAAATATGAATAACCATTTGTTATTAATCAGAGATTCATATCGATCGTAGAAAAATGTTCTATAGATGATTTCCTGAGGCCAAACGGATAAAAATGTATAGATAAACAAGATCATTACCCACAACTCTGGTCTTTTAAGCATTACAAAAAATAATTTATCTGGCGCCACAAACAGCACATATGGAACAGTTACGGTAATAATAATCCCAAGTTTCAGCAAAATTTCTCTCCAAAAGGATTTCCAATAGGCCTTGGGAGGAAATTTTAATTTTAAAAGACCTCCTCTTCGTAGCAATATCAGTATGTATATAAAGCATATAACGGTAAGTCCAGCTTTTATATATGCTGGATACGGAAATAAAAAACTAATGGGTAATAGCACAAAAAGAAATAGCAATTCAAAACCTTTATAAGCGGAATTATACATAGCAGAGTTTTTTACGAATTTCATTATAAAAAATGAAAGAACACAACATCTGGTTAATTTTGATAAAATTTTAAACAAATGTCCTTTCTCAACCTAAGGAAATACATAGCATATAAAAAGCCTCTATGGTGTAGAGGCCTTTTATTAGGGGTAATTAATTTTGGCTTAAGCCAAGTTGAGTTCAGTGGGGCTAATCAATATTTTAAAAATTTATGTCGGTTGTAATCCTTGTCGTATATGTGGTAATCCGTAATACATCTTACAAACAAAATCACATTATTATCAATATTGATCGTCAAAGTACGAATTTAATCGACAAAAAGCAAAAATAGTGTTAAAAATGTTAATTTTTTACGGAAATTCTCAAAAAGAAAAGCCTCTTGGGGGAAGAGGCTTTTTAACAAGTTTTGGGGTCAATAATTCGGGGGAATTATTTTTTCCAGGGACAAAAAAAGTCTAAAAACAATCAAACAAACAATTCAAATTTTTCTTTTTCTCTTACTTTTCTCATTTACACTTCAAAAGTAGTACAGTATTCGAGATTTTATAGAAAAAGAGGGATTCAAAAATAACATTTTATCGATAAAAAACATAAATAATCGATGAAAAGCAAAATCTCGTATAAAAAACCAAAAAAAGAGAGAGTTTTTAAATGATGAGTACCGACTTTATCTACTAATTAACTGATCCCATACGTTGCATAAATTTCATTAATATCGTAACATTACATCCGAAAATTTTGAAAATCACGTATGGAAAGTCAAGACATTACTCCTTCTACCCCAAAAAATGAAGAAATTATAGAAAACAAAGCCCTTAATATTTGGGAAGCACTCATACCTGTAGTGATTTTGGTAATTATGCTATTCTATAATGTATTTGTTTTTGGTGATGATGCGTTGAGTGGAAGTAATCAGTTTATTCTGTTATTGGGAGCAGCCGTGGCTGCCATTGTAGGATTCTTCAACAAGGTATCTTACAAACAAATGATGGAAGAAGTAGCCAATAATGTAAAATCCACTACTGGGGCTTTACTCATTTTATTAATGGTAGGTTCTTTGGCAGGTACCTGGCTTATTAGCGGGATTATCCCTACGATGATTTATTATGGACTTCAAATCTTAAATCCCACGATATTCCTTGCCGCCTGTGTAATTATCTGTGCAGTGATCTCTATTGCCACAGGTAGTTCCTGGACGACTTCAGCTACAGTGGGTATTGCACTTATAGGAATTGGTGATACTTTAGGAATCTCATTAGGGATGACAGCTGGTGCTGTAATTTCTGGAGCTTATTTTGGAGATAAAATGTCTCCTCTTTCGGATACTACCAACCTCGCTCCTGCTATGGCTGGTGGAGATTTGTTTTCTCATATCAAGTACATGACATACACCACGATTCCAACCATTACTATTACACTTATTGTCTTTATCATCATTGGTTTTTCGATAGATACTTCTGGAACTCCACAAATCGGAGAACAATTAGCAGCGATAAAAGGGGCGTTTACCATTACGCCATGGTTGTTTATCGTTCCAATTCTGGTAATTGTTCTTATAGTAAAGAAGACACCTCCTTTGATTGCTTTGTTGGCCGGTACTTTATTAGGAGCTATCGCTGCAATAATCGCGCAACCTGATATTGTTATAAATATTACAGAAAGTTCAGAACTGACCTTTACTTCGGCCTATCAAGGAGTAATGAAAGCGATGACCGTGGATACTGCAGTAGAAACTACAAATGCACAACTCAATGATTTATTTACCTCTGGAGGTATGGCAGGAATGCTAGGTACCATATGGTTGATTGTATGTGCCATGGTATTTGGTGGTATCATGGATGCTATTGGAGCTTTGGCTACCATCAGTAAAGCATTATTAAAAATGTTTGATTCTGTATTTGGTCTATTTGCAAGTACTGCGGCAAGTTGTCTAATCTTGAATGCAACGGCTTCGGATCAATATCTGGCGATTGTGGTACCAGGACGTATGTATGCAAAAGCGTTTAAAGATAAAGGGTTAGCACCAGAAAACTTAAGTAGAACGCTTGAAGATACGGGTACAGTAACATCGGTACTTATTCCTTATAACACCTGTGGAGCGTATCAAAGTGGAGTATTAGGTGTTCCTGTTGTAGATTATGCCTTCTATGCGATCTTTAATTGGCTAAGCTTCTTTATGACCTTGATCTTTGCTGCTTTCCGTGTAAAAATTAAACAACTGAAGGAAAACTAAATTCGATAAAAAAATAAAAAGGAGATTCAAAAGAATCTCCTTTTTTTATGATTGAACATCAACAATCGGAATTGGTTTTTTATCATTACCAATGGCAACAAATTTGAAAGATCCTGTGACCGCAAGCTCTCTATTAAAACTATACATGTCCTCTTTGTAAATATCTACTTTTACCGTACAACTGGTCCTTCCTACTGCTGCTATTTTTGCAATTAACTCTACAATGGTGCCACCAGGAATTGGTTTTTCAAAATCAACTTTATCCGAAGAGATAGTAACTACCTTCTTTCGGCTAAAACGAGTTGCACAAATAAAAGATGCCTCATCCATCAATTGCAGTGCAGTACCTCCAAATAAGGTTTCGTAGTGATTTGTAGTATTGGGGAAAACGGCTTTAAAGATTCTGGTTTCAGATTTTTCGATCAATTCTTCAATAGTGTTCATATAATGATGATATAGTTTTTTCTTATATAGATTTGTACCAAAGGTAAATCATATCGCAGTATCTTTGCTATGTATTTAAAAAACTTCCAATGGATATTATAGAGAGTTTACGTTGGCGTTATGCCACCAAAAAATTTGATGCTGAAAAAATTCTTCCAAAAGAAAAGATTGATATACTTACAGAGGCCTTTAACCTAACTGCTACATCATATGGGCTTCAACCACTTAAACTTATTGTCATACAGGATAAAGAATTACAAAAAAAGCTAGTAGCACATTCCTGGAATCAAAATCAGGTAGTGCAAGCTTCACACGTTTTGGTTTTTTGTATCGAAACACAAATTGGAGAAGCATATATTCGTGATTATTTCAACAATGTAAAAGAAATCAGAAATACGTCTGAGGAGATACTGAAACCGTTTAGAGAACAATTAGTGGAGTCTTTCAAAGAAAAGCCTACAGATGAAATTGCCGTTTGGGCTGCAAAACAAGCTTACCTTGCCATGGGTAACTTATTAACGGTATGCGCCTTAGAAAAAATAGACGCCTGCCCTATGGAAGGTTTTATCCCACAAAAATATGATGAAATTTTACAACTTGACGAAAAAGGATTAACCTCTGTTTTGGTACTCCCTGTTGGGTATCGAGCAGAAGATGATATATTCTCTGACTTTAAGAAAGTAAGGCGCTCTACCAAAGACACTATAATAAATATTTAGTTAAAAAAATATAAAATAGCAACAAGCATATAAGAACTCTTTTCGGTACTTTTGCCGAAAAGAGTTTTTAATATAATACCACAACTAGCTATGCCAGGATTTGAATTATTTGGTGAAGAAGAAAGGAAAGAAGTACAAGACGTTTTGGATAATGGAGTCTTAATGCGTTATGGTTTTGATCCTATGAGAAACGGTCATCATAAAGCCCTCGAACTTGAAAAAGACCTGGCAAAGCGAATGGAAACCAAATACGCTCAATTAGTTTCTAGTGGTACTGCAGCACTTACTGTTGCCCTAGCTTGTGCAGAAATTGGTGCGGGAGACGAGGTAATCATGCCTACTTTTACTTTTGTGGCAAGCTTTGAAGCCATACTTTCTGTAGGCGCCGTTCCTGTGCTATGCGATATAGATGATACGCTTACTTTGGATCCAAAAGCAGTAGAAGCTGCCATCACTCCAAAAACAAAGGCAGTAATGCCTGTACACATGTGTGGATCTATGGCAGATTTGGCAGCGCTAAAGGCTATTTGTGATAAACATCAACTTATTTTGTTAGAAGATGCCTGCCAGGCTATTGGAGGGACTTATGACGGAAAACCTCTGGGAAGCTATGGGGATTTAGGGTGTTTCTCTTTTGACTATGTAAAAACGGTTACCTGCGGTGAAGGTGGTGGTATTATTACTAATTCTGAACTGTTTGCGGATAGAGCTCACAAATATCACGATCACGGACATGATCATATAGGTAATGATCGAGGTGCAGAAACGCATCCATTTTTGGGATACAACTATCGGATTTCTGAATTAAACGCAGCGGTTGGAATTGCGCAATTGAGAAAATTAGATCATACGCTTTCTGTACAAGAAAAGAATTATACCGTATTGCGAAATGCATTAACCGAAATCCCTGAAGTTACTTTTAGACGTGTACCGGAAACCGGAGTTGAAAATTATTCCTTTTTAAATATATTTTTACCCAATGAAGATATCGCAAGAAAAGCGCATAAAGCATTGGGAGCACATGGTGTAGATGCCTGCTTCTACTGGTTTGATAACAACTGGCACTATTACAAAAAATGGGAGCACCTTCTAGAACAAAAGTCTTTGGGCAAATTGTCTCCCGAAGTACAGTCGGGATTACAAAAGAACAATCGGTCTTTTGATGCCAGCGATGCATGGATGGGAAGAACCATTTCTTGCTTGGTGAAACTGGGTTGGTCTGAAGAGGAAACCCGAGAAAGGGCTACAAACATGGTGGCTGCTATCAAAAGCGTATTATAACTATATAGTTCGAATTAAAAGATCATACATTCTCCATCATTTGGAATAAATACCTTATCTGATAACCCTATGTTATGCACTTCTTTTTTTAGTTGTGCTCTGGTTGTGGGACAATGATTCACAGATTCCATATGGTTGGCGATAACATGACCCGGTGCATCCTTGATAAATTGAAGAATTTCCTCCATAGTCATTAACAACGGTTTGAAAATATCAAATTGAGCAGAACCTGTTGCCAAAATATTAATATCCGGTTGATATTCTGCAAGCACTTTTTTTACGTCATTGGTATAAATCGTATCTGAACTGATATAGATTGAAGGTTGATCCTTAAATTGAATATAAAAGCCCATGACATTACCAGCAGGTTTTGCAATAAAACCATAGCCATGACGAGCAGGAATTCCTTCAATTTTACCGCCTAAAAAGTCTACTCTTTCCCAATAGTTAATCTGCTGAGAAATATTCAAGCCTTTTTTCTCTAAAGCAGATACATCTTTTACACTGCAAATAATGGGTATGTTTTTGGAACGAAGGAAATGGGCTGCCTTTTTATCCAAATGATCAGGATGCAAATGGGTAAGTAAGCAATGCGTGGTCTTTGAGATAAGCTCCATTGTGCCAGTAGGCAAATCAATTGTAGGATTGCGTTGCGGTTTGAAACGGAAAAAGGTAAACGGAGGTCCTGTTTCTCCTTTTTGCCCCAACATTGGATCTACCAAGATTACTTTATCTTCTATTTCTATGACCAGAGTTGCATTTCGAATATGATGAATTTTCATTTCCTATTAGATTTTTAAAAAAGTACGCTACAAAAATCTAAATATGAAATGAATAGAAGGATACCAAACGGCTACGAATAACTACCATTTTGATAAGACAAGCGATACTCTTTTGGAGTTAAGCCTGTTTGATTCTTGAAAAACCTAGACAGATGGTTCGACTCAGAAAAGTGAAATATGTCGGCTAACTCTTCGATTGTAGACATGGTAAACAACAATTTCATTTTGATTTCAAAAGCCAATCTGGACTTCAAAAATTCGGTGGTTGTTACATTAAAATGCTTACTGATCGCTTTATTTAAAGTAACCCTACTTACCTTCAATATATCGGTATAATCATCTATACGCTGTTTTTCGTAGATATGTTGTTCTACCAATTTTCGAAACTGATACGCCAGATTATCATTAGAAATAGTAGAAGCAATATCATGCTGTTCTGAATACAAGCGATTCAACTGAATTAAAAGATAATACAAAATAGAGCGAATAAGATGAACACTATCGCTTTTGGGATGTTGTAAATCGGTTTTTATTTCCTTAAGCTTTTCTAAATAATCATTCTTTATACGCTCAGAAACATTGAGATGTAATGGGAAATCTGTTTGATAAAAATACAGCAAGCGATATGTAAAATATTGATCGGCAAAAAAATCATTTAGGAAGTCTTCTTGAAAAACTAAAATAGTAGCATCAAATTTTTCTTGATCCACATCCCATTGATATCGTTGATTTTCAGTAATGAATACAATACTATTATCTTCAAGAGTAATCGTTTGATCATTTAATAGTAATGTACCATTAGCTTCTTTGATAAAAACAATTTGAAAAAAGTCTGTAGTATATACATCATCAGAGAAGACAATGCTACTTTCATATTTGATCCGTAGTACATTTAGAAGAAGGTCGACTCCGCATAAACTTTTATTGAACTTTACATGTTTCATTCACCATATGGCTAGTTCTTCTTCTTTTTTTTAACAAAACCAAATAACATTCGGTTCTATTTATATCGCACTAAGCGTAAAGATTAATTACGCACTAATAATTGACGTAATCTACGATTTCGAGTCCATAACCGATCATCCCTACTCTCTTTTGTTGAACCGTATTAGAGACTAATCGAATTTTATGGATGTTCAAATCATGAAGAATCTGTGCCCCTATACCAAAATCTTTACTGTCCATCATGATTTTTGGTGCTTTAACTACATCTTCTCCATTCTGAATTTCCTTTAACCCTTTTAAACGTCCTAAAAGGTTCAAAGATTGACTTTCCTGATTGATAAAAATAATAGCTCCTTTCCCTTCGGTATTAATCCTTTGGAACATAGCGTCCAAACGTTTATCTGCATTGTTGGTCAAGGTTCCTAAAATATCATTATTAAATAAGGTAGAGTTTACTCGAGTCAACACTGGCTCGTTGTCACTCCAGTTCCCTAAAGTAAGTGCTATATGGATTTGGTTGTTTGTAGTTTGTTTGTAGGCTCTTAATCTATATTTCCCAAAACGTGTTACCAAATCAAAATCTTCTTTTTTCTCGATCAAAGAGTCATGCTGCATTCTATAGGCTACAAGATCCTCAATAGATACTAATTTCAAGTCAAATTTTTTGGCAACTTCGACCAGTTGCGGTAAACGAGCCATTGAGCCATCCTCATTCATGATCTCTACAATAACTCCTGCAGGTTTTAGACCTGCTAATCTGGCAAAATCTATTGCGGCTTCGGTGTGACCTGTACGTCTTAATACTCCTCCCTCTTTTGCCTTAAGTGGAAAAATATGACCAGGTCTTGCCAATTCATGTGGTTTGGTATTTGGATCGGTAAGTGCCAATACGGTTTTTGCTCTATCGGCAGCAGAGATACCTGTCGTAACTCCATTCCCTTTTAAATCCACAGAAATGGTAAAAGCCGTTTCCATCGGATCCGTATTATTTCCGACCATCATATTTAATCTCAGATCTTCACAGCGGTTTTCGGTAAGCGGAGCACAAATAAGCCCTCTACCATGCGTAGCCATAAAATTGATCATCTCTGGAGTCACCTTTTCTGCCGCAGCCAAAAAATCCCCTTCATTTTCTCTATCCTCATCATCTACTACAATGATCACCTTTCCCTGTCGAATATCTTCAATAGCTTCCTGAATAGTATTCAACTTGATCTTGCTGGTAGTCTCCTTAATTTCTGACATAGTATTCCGTATAATTTAGATGCAAAGATATTCAAAAAAGAAGACTATTTTTCTTCTTTTGAGAATCGTTTTGCAAAGAAATCTTTAACAGGCTGAACAAAGTTATCAAAGTTAAAAATACCTTGATCCGTTGTTGCTCTTCGAGTAAGAAAGATACTGAGTGGAAAAATAATAAAGGTAGAAAGCCAGGAACCTATAAAAGGGGGTATCCCGCCTTCTTCTGCACTGTTCTTTGCAAAAATACCGATAAAATGATAGGTCAAAAACAGCACTACACCGATTACAATCGGCAATCCCATTCCTCCTTTTCTGATAATTGCTCCTAGCGGTGCTCCTACAAAAAACAGAATAATACAAGCTACTCCCAGAGCATATTTATCATGCAGTGACATTTCGTACTTATTCAATGCTCTTTTCAGCGCTGTAGTTGTACTTTGGGTAGAGTTAATTTGTCTGATAACTCCATCAGCATTAGAAAAAGCCAATTTATAAATCTGTACTTTTTGCTTGGTGTCGAAGTAATCTTTCAGATCTAATGAATCTTTGGTTGCTTTTGGAAGTGTATCTATTTTAATATTCTTGTTTAGTTCTTTTAAACCATTTCTTTTTTCGATATTGTCTATTACGGATTCGAAATCTTTATTTACACGATCAGACAAAGTATCGATCTCGTGCCTCAGTTCGTTCACATTCAACATATTGTATCCTTTTCGATACTGCTGTGCATCCATATCTACATTATCCAAAGAAGATAGATCTATATTAAGTACGTACCTTTCAAAATGAGTTTTAGCAAATGGGATTTTTTTTCTTCGCTGTGGAGAACGCTGTTGGATTTCGTCATAATAATTCCCATCCTTGAGAATCAGGGTAATCAAGTCAGAATCTGTACTTCCTCTCAATTCTCCGTCTACCGCTTTAATCACTGTAAAATTACCTGGTCTTGCTGCTTTCTTATGGATGATAATATCTCTTAGAAATTGATCATTATCCCCATACTTCTCGGCGACCTTAATATTGATATCTCCCAGATCATTGAACTGATTGGGAGCGATTACCATAGCGGGTTTGACCTTTACTATGTTTTTCCTGAGATTAATGAATCTTTTTTCTGAAGATGGAATTACAGTATTCGAAAAAAGAAAAGCTCCTATTCCTACAAAAAAAATAAAAACAGCTAGTGTTCTCATGGCACGCTGTAGCGAGATCCCTGACGATTTCATTGCAGCAAACTCATAATTTTCGGCAAAACTCCCGAAAATCATAATAGAAGTCAATAAAATTGTAAGCGGCAGTACCATAGGAATTAACCTTGGTGTCGCAAACGTCAAAAACTTAATGATTACAGAAAAATCCAAATCTTTTCCCGCCAGTTCAGATATAAACAACCAGATTGTTTGTAATAAAAGAATAAACATAATAATGAAGAACAGTGGAAAAAACGTCTTCAAAAAGGTTGATAAAATATATCTGTCAAGAATTTTCATTCACTTAAATTTCCTAATCAATATTTATATAAGGACACTATAAAATGCCATTTCAAAAACTATTAAAAGACAAAGAACGTGTATTTTTTAATACCCGTTCTTTTGTTTATCATAATTTTATGTAGATCAATCCAAACGATTGATATAATAGCTATCGTACTTAGACTCATCAAAAATGAATAAGGTCTCTGATAGCGGTTGATTCGTTTTAAAACTAGTTACTGTAAAGGTTACATTAGAACCATTGTTTTGTTTCTGAATCATTTTATAAATGTGCTTTGTTTGCTTATCGATTCCCAGCAACACTTCTTTCAGATCGCTTCTCGAATCAATCGGAATCAACTTTACAAATTGAATCTTACGACCCTGCACATTCTGAACAATATCCATTTTATAGGTATACCCCTCTTCGTAAAAAGTTAACATTTTGGATGGAGTGATGCTGTTGTCATCATCTTCATCTTGGGATGAAATATTAATCTCCTCATCTTCCGGCACAATTACGTATAACTTTTTACCATCATACATCTGCTCTGTCCCCATCAAATTCAAAAGATATTTATTCCCTTTTAAGGTAACGTCTCCTCTGGTTTCTTGAGATACATTTTCTGCTGGATTATTGATAGCATATTTAAATCCTATCACAATATTACTGTAACTTTTTACTTTTTGGGAAACCTCATCCAATAACCCCTTCGCATCCTGAGCTTGCATTGCAGCGGCTCCCATAAAAAGTACTGCGAATACAATCTTTTTAATCATTCTATTTAATTTCTTTGTTTTTGTGTGTATCATTATAAATTGGGTGTTAAATTCTATGATCACTCATTATCTAATAACTGTTGAAGTGCCACCAAATCTGTAACCAACACTTGTCTTGCTTTACTACCTTCAAAAGGTCCTACAACTCCGGCAGCCTCTAACTGATCGATCAAACGACCCGCACGATTGTACCCTAACTTTAGTTTCCTTTGTAATAAAGACGCCGATCCTTGCTGTGCTGTTACAATAACTTCAGCTGCTTCTTTAAACAGTTTATCTCTATCGCTTTTATCTATATCAAGACTTGTGCCACTTTCTTCTCCCACATACTCTGGAAGCAAATGCGCATCGGGATATGCTTTTTGACTACCTATGTACTCTGTAATTCGTTCTACTTCTGGAGTATCTACAAAAGCACACTGAATACGAATGATATCATTTCCTTGCGTATATAACATATCTCCTCTACCAATTAACTGATCGGCTCCTCCGGTATCCAAAATCGTTCGAGAATCAATTTTTGAGGTTACCCTAAATGCAATTCGCGCAGGGAAATTGGCTTTAATCATACCCGTAATTACATTTACCGAAGGTCTTTGTGTAGCAATGATCAAATGAATCCCAATAGCACGCGCTAATTGTGCTAATCTGGCAATCGGAGTTTCTACTTCTTTACCGGCAGTCATAATCAAATCTGCAAACTCATCGATTACTAAAACAATGTAAGGTAAAAATCGATGTCCGTTTTCTGGATTTAATTTTCTAGTTTTAAACTTAGCATTATACTCTTTGATGTTACGCACCATCGCCTGTTTGAGCAGGTCATATCGAGCATCCATCTCTATACACAATGAATTGAGAGTATTTATTACCTTTGTATTATCGGTAATAATTGCCTCTTCGGCATCGGGTAGTTTTGCTAAATAATGTCTTTCGATTTTATTAAATAAGGTCAATTCTACCTTTTTAGGATCTACCAATACGAATTTAACTTCTGCCGGATGTTTTTTATACAATAGCGAAGTCAGTATCGCATTAAGACCTACCGATTTACCTTGTCCTGTAGCACCAGCCATCAACAAGTGAGGCATTTTGGCCAAATCTGCTACAAAGGTTTCATTAGAAATAGTTTTACCTAGAGATAATGGCAATTCCATTTCAGCATTCTGAAATTTTGGTGATGCTATAGCAGAACGCATTGAAACAATGGTTGCATTCTTATTTGGTACCTCGATACCAATAGTTCCCTTACCAGGTATCGGAGCGATAATACGAATACCCAAAGCAGCAAGAGAAAGAGCGATATCATCCTCGAGATTCTTAATCTTTGAAATTCGAATACCAGCTTCGGGAACAATCTCATACAACGTAACCGTTGGTCCTACAGTAGCTTTTATTTGAGCAATTTCAATTTTGTAGTTCTTTAGTGTCTCAACGATTCTATTTTTGTTTTCTTCAAGCTCTCCCTGATCAATAGTGATCCCACTGCTATTTGCCGTATAATCCTTTAATAGATCGATAGTTGGAAATTTAAAGTTGCCCAGCTCTAAGGTAGGATCGAACTCCCCAAAATCCTTCACCAGTTTATTACTGATATTTTTGACCTGTTCTTCTTCGGCAGTGGTCTCTACCTCCATCGCAATATCTTCTGGATTATCTTCGGATTTGATAACGAGCTTGTCGGGAACATCATTATCTCTATTCTCGGGATTGCCATAAAATTGATTGATGGTAGGATTGAGTGTAATTTCTTTATTATCAGTATCGTTGGCAACAACTTTTACTGGCTCTTCCTTTTTCTTTTCTACTTTTTCTCCATTCTTGGATCTGGCAATAATGGCATCAATTTTTTCTTTAATCCCAGAAGAAGAAGTCTCCGGTTCTTTTTCTATTGTTTCTTTTACTTCATTATTAACCGAAGTAGGTTTTGGTGATGCTTCAAAATCATCTGCAATCACTTTTTGTGTCTTCTTGATAGAGGCAGTTAATTTTTCAGGTGTATATCGCAAACGGATTACAATGTATATGATAGCAAAGAATGCCAATATCAATACTGTGCCAATGAAACCTACATAATCTTGTAAAAGGTCATTGATCTCATATCCTATTACACCGGCCAAAAGACCACCTTCTTTTTGTACAAAACCAAAAACCACCGATACCCAAATCATAACCAGAACTCCCCAAAACCAGAACCCAGCCAGCTTCTTTTTATTCAAATCGAAAAACAGGTATACCCCAGTAAGCGAAGTAAGTACCGGAAGCACTAGTGCAGATATTCCGAAACCTTGAAAAATGAAAAAATGACTCACTTTTGCTCCAGATTTACTTAACCAGTTTTTTGCAGTAGAACTTCTATTATAAAACTCTGAAATTTCGCTCTGATCCATTTTCCAATTGAAGAAAAATGAGATAAACGCGAAAAATAATCCTATTCCCAGAAAAAACAAGAAGCTACCCAAAACTACTTTCTGTTGTCTGGATAAAGTGAACCTTTCTTTTAAAGAGGGTTTTGTTTTTTTTGTGGTTTTCCTTTTTGTACTTACTTTTCTTTTAGCCATTATTTTAATGTCTTATCGCAAAAATACGAATATCTATATTGGAACGTAAAAATGCCTTAAAAATTTTCTTTTATCCTTATAACTACTAAAAGTTAAAACCATAGAATTATAACATTCTTGGGGCCGAATTTAATAATTACTTAACGATTTAATTTGTTAATAATCAGTATCTTGAAATGAATTCAAGAACTGCTTGGTTCTTGCATCCATCAACTTACCTTCCAAAAAAGTAACGTTTACCAGATAACTGTTCTTCTATTGTTTTAGAACGGCTAGACTGCGTTGTATTCACATTAAATCTAAATGCTTAAAAAAAATGTTATGAAAAATTTACTTTTATCCTTTGCGCTATTAATTTCTTCATTCGGTTGGACTCAGAATACTAATGATGTCATTACCTTAAAAAATGGAAGTGTCATTATCGGCAAAATTACCGAGTTTAACTACAATAGTAACGTATCCATACAAACCCAGGATGGTTACAATTTTACATTCAGGGCTAATGACCTAAAAAGTGTAAAAAAATTACCCGCAACCAACGAACCAACTAATACTCCAATTCCTAATCAGAATTACGCTAATAGTAATTCTAATCAAGGGATCACCTCTTCTACAAATCAATTTACCAATACACAGCCAGCTGTAAATCAAGGCGTCCCTTCTGGAGCTAACACTTGGGATCAGCGATCTTATACTCCTAATATTCAAAACAATCTACAAAACCAACAGCTTCCCAACCCAAATCAACAATTTGCAGCAAACACAAGTACCAATACATATGGCCAAAATTATCCCAATACAAGTACCTATCAACAGCCTCAAACATACCCAAATACACAACCTGCTCAGAATTTTCAAAATCCTCAGCGAACACAGAACTTTCAAGGACAAAACCAATATCAATCTGCAAACGCTTTACCTGTAAATCCTTCTCCACAAAACGTTAGCCCTCAATATGGTAATACTGGAAACAATTACGCGAATCCAAATCCATCAAATCGTTATGCAGCACCACAAGGGTATGCTCAAAATCAATTCGTCCCCACACCAGTTCCTAGTACTACTCCCACAACTGTTCCTGCTCCTACTCCTACTTCTGCTCCCAAAGCCGTTCAAAGCTCCGATATTTTCACTAATGTTGATAATTATGGAAGTATTACCAAAACAGCTCCTGTAGACTGCTCCAGAGGATTTGGAAATTATGGTTTTATCAATAAAACGGGAAGAGATATCATTGTGAGCCTTCAAAAGCAACAAAGTGATGGTGTCTACGGCGATTTTAAAGAAATTTCTATCATCGCAGGTTCCAGAGGGTATTTTAATAATATGAAAGCGGAAAGCTATCCCTTTTTTATTAAACAGAAAAGTCTAGTAGGTAATAACCGAAACGATTATGTCATCTTGGGTAGAGGAAAAATAAAGATAGAAAAATGTAAAACCACATTTATAGAGATTAAATAATCTCCTTTACCAAAATACAAAAGCCGCTTTATCTCATTATAAAGTGGCTTTTGTTTTATTTTAAAATATGTAAGGAATATAAATGATCAATCCAATGATTACTGCGGTTACCGCGGCAATAAAAACTGCCCCAGCTGCAACATCTTTTATAAATCCAATTTTATTATGAAAATCTGGATGAATAAAATCCGCTACCGCTTCTATCGTAGTATTTAAGCCTTCGATACTCATTACCAGTCCTATGGCAAAAATTTGTAAAATCCATTCGGTAGAAGAGATATTAAAATAGAATCCCAAAAAGGTCATCACTACAGCGATACCCGCTTGTACCTGTATACTTGGTTCTGTTTTGAGTAATAACATTGCTCCGGTAAATGCATAACCACATCCTTTTAGTCTTCCTGCGATAAACTTGGTGATTTTACTCATCTTTTTTAGGAGAGCGCATTAATTGCAGCTTCATAATTAGGTTCCTGTGCAATTTCTGGTACTTGTTCTGCATATGCAATTGTTCCGTTTTCGTCTACAACTACAACTGCTCTAGAGTGTAATCCTTGCATAGGTCCATCAACGATTTCAACCCCATAATCCTTTCCAAACTGTCCGGTCTTAAAATCTGATTGGTTGATTACATTTTCAAGTCCTTCTGCACCACAAAAACGCCCCTGTGCAAATGGTAAATCTCTGGAAACACATAATACTTTTGTATTTGATAAATCGCTAGCCTCTTTATTAAAAGCTCTAACTGAAGCAGCACATATACCAGTATCGATAGATGGAAAGATATTTAAAACTACCTTTTGTCCCTTATAATCTGATAATTTTGAAGTGGACAGGTCTGTATTTACCAATTCAAAATCAGGAGCTTTCTGCCCTACTTCAGGTAATGTACCGATAGTATGTATTTCTGTTCCTTGTAAAGTTATTGTAGCCATAATATAAATGATTGTTTTTTGTGTGTTAAAATTAAAAAGATTATATCGTATTTTGGTAAAGTTTCTATAAAATAAAAAACCTCCCGATTGGAAGGTTTGCTTTTTTCTTTTTCAGGTATCGATAGATCCCAAAACTCGCTGCATAAAATTGTTGAGCGCTTCTTTTTTGGGAGTACCTTGTTTGATCATTTTATCAACCTCTAAGGCACCATACATATTCGATATTAGTTCCCCTATCACATCAAGTTCTTCATCTTTTAACGAAGGAACCTCTGTTAAGGCTTCCAAAGTTTCTATGGTTTCAACGACAAAATCTTCATCGTTTTCTTCTATAAAACTTGTAAGATGCTTAATTACTGGTAACTTCATTTACTAGGTCTTTTAAGATTTCAAATTTATTTGTTTGGACCTGATTGACAAAAGCTCCATTTTTGAAAGTAGCGAATGTAGGTAAGTTATCTACTGTAGCCATCTTTCTGGAGTTTGGATATTTTTCGGCATCTACAACGATAAATGTAGTATCGCTATTTTCTGTAGCCAATTTTTTAAATTTAGGTTTCATTATTCTGCAGTTACCACACCATGAAGCAGAATACTGAACCACTACTGTTTCAGAACCTTCAACGATTTGAGAAAGGTTATCTTCATTTAGTTCCTGAACCATATCTATATGATTTAAAAAACGCACTCTTGGATCATAGCATCCCCATAGAGTGCGTTTGTTACTATTTTAGTTAGCCGCCAAGTATGACGCTACACCTTCTCTATTTGCATTCATTGCCTCTTTTCCTTCTTCCCAGTTTGCAGGACAAACCTCACCATTTTTTTGAACGTGAGCATAAGCATCAATTAGTCTTAAAAACTCTGCAACGTTTCTTCCTACTGGCATATGATTTACTCCTTCATGAAATACTGTACCTTCTTCATCAATAAGGTAAGTCGCTCTGTAAGTTACGTTATCTCCTTCTACAGTCACCACTCCAGTTTCTTCATTATAGGTTTCGTTAGTAATATCAAGGATTCCTAGAGTACTAGCAAGATTACGGTTAGAATCTGCAAGAATTGGATATGTTACTCCTTCGATTCCTCCATCTTCTTTAGCGGTATTTAACCATGCAAAATGCACCTCTGGTGTATCACATGATGCCCCGATTACAATTGTATTTCTCTTTTCGAATTCTGCTAGCGCTTCTTGAAAAGCGTGTAATTCTGTTGGACATACAAAAGTAAAATCTTTTGGATACCAGAAAAGCAATACTTTTTTGTTGTTATTTTTTGCTTCTTCCAAAACGTTAAGTTTAAAAGTATCCCCCATATCGTTCATTGCGTCAACGTTTAAACTCGGGAATTTTTTACCTACAAATGTCATATTGTATTTTTTAAATTGATAATTGATTAATTTTTTAAAACAGCGCAAAGATACATCTTGATAACAGACTAGAAATACCCCTTTATTTTAATTTTTTATGTATGAATAGTTTTTTCTAATTATGCATTACGGAAACCACAAAATGTATTAAATTCTTACAAAATGATACATTTCCTTACAAAAATTACGGATAAATAGCACTTTTTTTACGGTGAATTGCACTCTGTTTCATCAATTTTCGTATTTTGGTCCAAGGAAACGAGCCAAGAATAACAAGAAAGTTGAAAAAATATATTCACTATATAACCATCATAGTACTAATGGGTTTTACCCATATAGTGCAATCTCAACCTTCCATTATTTCGGATAGTATTCAGAGCTATATCGAAAAAGCCAAGCAACTACAAAAAGAATACGAATACACAAAGTCCCTGGAAATTGCCAAGATAGCATTGCAAACTGCACTTTATAATAATGACGATAAAAGTCTTGCTGATATTTATTTTATCATTGCCAAGAATTATGAAATTAATGAAGATGATAACAAGGCAAGAACAAATTACCATAAAGCACTAATACTTGCTAAAAGCTCAAAAAGTAGAGAGTTAGAAATCGACCTACGTAACAACTTAGGTAGGATTAATACGAAACACAATCTTACTAGAGCCAAAGGTGTAGAAGATTACAAACAATCTTATTCGTTAGCTTTCAAGATTAATGATACCATACGAATGATTACTCCTCTCCTTAATCTTGGAGAGTATTATATCACCAGAAACGATTTTGATAGTGCCTACGAGTATTTGGCTCCAGCTAGAAAACTCATACACGAAAATTCTCATAATCTATCAAAAACCAAGTTGACCGGATTGTTAGGAAAATACTATTTAAGTATCAGAAAGTATGAAGATGCAGAAGGCTTTATTAATGAAGCCATCAATTATGCAGTAGTAGAAACCACCAATAAAAAGAATAGTGACGAAGTGTTATCTACTTATCACGAAGAATTGGCTTCTGCATATCAAACCAAATCAGAACTATACAAATCTCAGGAAGACTATCTACAAGCTTACATTTTTCAGAAGAAACAATTTCAGAACATCCTAAAAGAGAAAGAATACAAGAAATTTAAGGAGCTGCGACAGGCTATTACAGAATGGGAAGTAGATCAGCTGGAAGAAAGAGCTACCAAAGCCGAAAATGAGAAAAAGGAAAGTGAATCGGAAGTGATCAAATGGCGAATTAGTATCATCCTTGGTATTATTTTGATTCTAATCTCATTGGCGTTTTTAATAAGTTCTTACAAAAACAATATCCAGAAGAAACGATTGAACCATGTATTGATCGAAAAAAATAAAGAACTGGTTAGTGCCAAAGAAACTGCGGAGCAGGTTTCTACGCTAAAATCCCAGTTTATATCTACAGTAAGTCACGAGCTTAGAACTCCACTATATGGAGTTATTGGTTTGACCTCACTATTGATGGAAAATCCAGTCGAAAAGAAGAAAAACGAATACCTGGAATCCCTAAAATTCTCAGGAGACTACCTGTTGGCATTGATTAACGATGTATTGCAACTGAGTAAAATAGAAACTAACGAAGTTACTTTGGAAAAGGTATCTTTCGAAATCCGATCGCTAATTGAAGGAATTGTAAATTCTTTGCATACCAAACAAAAAAGCAATAACAACGCCGTTCATATTGAAATTGACTCCAAAATCAACAGCACTTTATTGGGTGACTCTGTTCGATTATCTCAAATTCTGATCAATCTAATCGGTAATGCCCTGAAGTTTACCAAAGATGGTAATATCTGGATTTCTGTGAAATGTTTACAACAGTATGACGATCGTTATTTATTACGCTTTTTGGTGAAAGACGATGGAATCGGTATCCCAAAGAGCAAGCAAAAATCGATTTTCGATAATTTTGCTCAGGTTAAGAATGAAAACCAGGAGTATGAAGGTACTGGTCTAGGTCTTGCCATTGTAAAGAAACTGATACAACTACACAAAAGTGAAATCAAAATAAATAGTCAGGAAGGTAAAGGATCTGAATTCTATTTTGATTTGATTTACGAAAAAGCAATCAAAGAGCAGGAAATTTCATTACAAACTGGAGAAACGCTGAGTATTGGTACGACCAACTTTAATGTGCTGATTGTAGATGATAATAAGATTAATCAGATTGTTACTCAAAACATCCTGAAGAAAAAAGGATATACCTGTAATATTGCCAGCAATGGTATGGCGGCCATCGAGATGTTGAAAGAAGAAAAATTTGACCTGGTATTGATGGACATCAACATGCCAGAAATGAATGGTCTTGAGGCAACCAAAGTGATCCGAACCTTCAACACCCATATGCCGATTATTGCGCTAACCGCTGTAGAAGAGGGAGAAATCAGGAATCAAGCCATGTCAGTAGGAATGAATGATGTAATTATCAAACCATATGATACGCAGCAATTCTTCCAGACCATTATGCGTAATATTTCCAAAGTGAAAATGGCCTAATCTCCAGTCCACTTATTTCTTCTTAATATTTCTTTCTAAACTGTTAAATCCTATTCGATTTCTTTTGAATATCTTAATTTAGATGCAAAATCAATTACAGCACTAAACGACTATGAGTTCAAAAGAAATAGGTTTTAATACCATTTGTACCCATTTGGGAGAAATTGAAGACCAACAATTTAAAGGAGCTATTTCTCCGATTTATTTATCCACGTCTTATGCTTTTGAAGATGTTGATGTAAAACGATACCCGAGGTATTTTAATACCCCCAACCAGGAAGCTCTATGCCAAAAAATAGCAGCTTTAGAAAAAGGAGAAGCCTCTTTAATTTTTGGTAGCGGTATGGCCGCGATTAGCACTACTTTGTTTGCTTTCTTACAAAAAGGAGATCATATCGTATTACAACGAACTCTGTACGGAGGTACTGCAAACCTGGTGAATGAAGAGTTTGAAAAACACGGCATTGAATTTTCGTATGTAGATACGCAAACAGCAGCTGGTTTTGAAGAAAAGATTCAGGCCAATACAAAAGTGATTTATATTGAAACCCCGTCCAATCCATTGCTAACGATAACCGATATTGAAGCCATTGCTACTATAGCAAAACGCCATGGTATTGTTAGCATGATTGATAACACCTTTGCTTCACCAGTAAATCAAAATCCTATCGAGTTAGGAATTGATATTGTGATCCACTCTGCCACAAAATATTTAGGAGGGCATAGTGATATTTTGGCTGGAGCTGTGGTTTCTACTCACGAACATATGAATCGCATCTTTGAAGTTGCCAAAAACTTTGGAGGAAGTTTAAGTGATTTCACCGTTTGGATGCTCGAGAGAAGTATCAAAACTTTAGGTCTGCGCGTAAAGCAACAAAATGAAAACGCAATGAAACTCGCCTCTTGGCTGGATCAGCAAGAAGATATCGCTGCGGTGCATTATCCTGGCTTACCAACACACCCTGATCACCAAATTGCTAAAAAGCAAATGAAAGGGTTTGGAGGAATGTTATCGTTTGAACTGCAAGCGCATTTGGATGCTACCCAATTTCAGAAAGCATTGACATTGATTAAAAGTTCTATGAGCCTTGCCGGTGTAGAAAGCACCATCCTCTCTCCTACGCTTACCTCTCATGCTCTACTTTCTGAAGAAGAAAGAAAGCGTCAGGGAATAAATGACGGTCTATTACGACTAAGTGTAGGTATTGAAGAAGAAAACGACTTAATACAAGACATTGAGCAGGCTTTAAACAAAGTAAAAACTTTAGCACTTCAAGATTAAATGATAAAATTAGATATTCTGGCCATAGGCGCACATCCAGACGACATCGAGTTAAGTTGTTCTGGTACTATAGCCAAAGAAGTTGACCGCGGAAAAAAAGTAGGAATTCTAGACCTTACCAAAGGAGAGTTAGGCACTAGAGGAACACCACAAATAAGAGCCGCAGAGGCTCAAAAAGCCTCAGAAGTACTAGGAGTAACAGTGAGAGAAAATCTAGGCTTTAGAGATGGTTTTTTTGTCAATGATGAAAAGCATCAACTGGAAATTATTAAAGTGATCCGCAAATATCAACCAGAGATTGTACTCTGTAATGCTATTGATGATCGTCATATCGACCATGCAAAAGGCAGCAAATTGGCTAGTGATTCTTGTTTTCTATCGGGTTTGCGTATGATCGAAACCCAAGTAAATGGCAAAACACAAGCTCCTTGGAGACCCAAACAGGTATATCATTACATCCAATGGAAAAACATTGAACCAGACTTTGTGGTGGATGTAAGTGGTTACATAGATCAAAAAATGGATAGTGTACGGGCCTATGCTTCTCAGTTTTATGACGAGAACAGCAAAGAACCTTCTACCCCTATCTCGAGTAAGAACTTTATGGAGAGTATTAAGTACCGAGCTGCCGATTTAGGTAGAATTATTGGGGTAGCCTATGCCGAAGGCTTCACTGTAGAGCGCTCTGTAGCAGTAGATTCCATTTTTGACTTAATTTAATTCAAAAAAATGTTTGCATAAATACAGAAATACTTTATTTTTGCAAACCAAAATTAAATGGTGGTTGTAGCTCAGTTGGTTAGAGCGCCTGATTGTGGTTCAGGAGGTCGTCGGTTCGAGACCGATCTTCCACCCGCCTTAAAAACCCTGCTAGTAGCGGGGTTTTGTCGTTTATAGCTCTAATGCAACCCTCTATGTTACCCAAAAATTCAGGGGTAAATACTAAAATTTTACAAAAAATCTATGCAAATAGCTATATATAAAAGGAAAGCAAACTACGACTTGCAATAACGCCCAGGTTCTGGCATCGCATTTAGTGCAATGAAGTTTTTACAATCACCTGCACTGTGATTTTTAGTATCGGGTAATGCTCCACCATTGATACTTGTCTGTTCTTTTCGGGATAAACGTCTGAATTGTGTGAAATCAAGCATACTATCTATTTTGATATGCTTAAAGATACTAAAATCTGTTCTTAGATCTTTGAAGAGAATAACTTACCTATTGGCATAAAAAAAGGTGTAGTTAGGGCTACACCAATTATTCATACTGTGCTTACGTTAAGGGTTAATCCCCCAATTTCTGCATTTTGACTATGCAATATTACGGTTTTACCGTAGATATTCCAAATTTTCCGGAACGATTTCATCAAAAAAATTCGTTCTAACTGAACATAGGGCATATAAAGTTTAACTTGTTATAATGACAAAAGAGGAGTTTAATGTAATTAAACTCCTCTTTTTAATTTTTAGTCTTCCTTTTAAATCATTGTCTTCGATGATCAAAGGATTTCACTTTTATAAATACTATACTTATTTCCCTTCTTTTTTATCAGCACCATCTACAATAAGACGTTCTGAGCGATTGGCCACCTCCCAGGCGGTATAGAACACCAACTGTGCACGTTTGGTCAATAAATCATAATTAATTTTATCTGGAGTATCGGTAGGTTGATGATAATCCTCATGCACCCCATTAAAATAAAAGATAATAGGAATGTTATGCTTTGCAAAATTGTAATGATCACTTCTGAAATAAAAACGATTAGGATCATTCTTAGCATTATAGGTATAATCCAAATCCAGTTGTATATACTTTTTGTTTACCTCCTCACTAATATTGTGTAGTTCTGTACTCAAACGATCACTACCTATCAAATACACATAATTATTCTTATCATCAGTATCATGTGCCTTATCTATTCTACCGATCATATCAATATTCAGATCAGTTACTGTATTTTCTAAAGGAAAAACTGGGTTTTCTGTATAAAACTTAGAGCCATACAACCCCTTTTCTTCTCCCGTTACATGTAAAAATAGAATAGAACGCTTTGGGCCTTTGCCATCTTTTTTGGCTTGCATAAACGCCTGAGCTATTTCAAGTATACCCACAGTACCTGAACCATCATCATCGGCTCCATTGTATATATTTCCGTCTAGATCCACACCTACATGGTCATAATGAGCAGATAGCACAACGATCTCTTCAGGTTTTTCTGTCCCCTCTATATAGGCCAATACATTTTCTGAAGCTTTAATATCTCCCCTGAAATAACTTTTAGGAATCTCCTGGAAATAATCATCTCCTCCCAAAGGAGAAGGAATTCCCATTTTTTTATACTGTTCTTTAAGATATTCTGCAGCCTTTTTCTGCCCTGGTTCTCCGGTATCCCGACCTTCAAAATCGTCTCCTGCAAAAGTGTACAAATAAGTTTTGAGTTCTTCGGCTGTAATGGTCTTTGCGTATTTTGTAGCCGTTTCATTCTTACTTTCAAGTGTACTTTCTGTATTTTGATCTGTGGTAGAAGATTTTTGCGAAGTCCCACAACAACAAACAATAAGGGACCCCAGTAGAATTAATGTGTTTTTCATGCAATTATTTAATTTAGAGCGTACAAGATACTTAATTCATTGCATATCTTTTCAACAATAAGTTATGGAATGTAAAAACCTCTAAAATTATTTTAAAAATATTCTTTTTAGAATTAAAAAAGGTTTTATATTTGCACCCGCAATCAGGGAATACCTGATGAGACCAAACACTGGAGAAATGGCAGAGTGGTCGAATGCACCGGTCTTGAAAACCGGCGAGGGTCACACCTCCGGGGGTTCGAATCCCTCTTTCTCCGCGAAACACGACGAAAACCCCTGTATTTATTTACAGGGGTTTTATTTTTTAAGGAAATAAAACGTATTAATAGAGTCTTTTACCCTTAAGTAATCATCACAATTTATTATCAATAATCTTACTTATATAATCTCGAACTGCATCATCTATAGGTTCTACATAAGTATATCCTTTGGATGCTATATTAATATCATTGGCAACCTTTTCTGGTCCGTACTTTTCTAAATCATTTAACAATAATAAAGCGGTTTTGTGAAATACTTCATCCTGAATCTCTTTAAGTCTTTCTTCTTCTTTTCTCATCATATTTTGGGGATTGTATTATTTCACAATATCTAAATTTCATAAATACTAAAGTTATGGTTTTCCTTACAGTTAGTGATAAGGTTGTTAAATAGAACGAACAAATACCCTGGTGGGAGAATCAACAGCATCTTTAGGTTTTTGTTTTTTTTCATAGGTATCCAAAGTTATTGTTCATGATACCCCCTTCAGATTTTTGAACTAGGAAGGAATAAGCAATTACTTCTAACCTTTGGCCATCGGTTTATTGTTCATCTTTGGATAGCTTAGACAGTACTTCAATGGCTTTATGAGCATCTCTTTTATCAACAAAGATATGATCGTGATAATACCCAGCAATGACATTACAACTTATGTTGTGTTTTGCCAATTCTGTCGAAAATATCGCTGTTAATCCAACAGCTTCAAGTGATGAATGCACCATAAGAGTGATCCACGAGGCAACATATTCGTAATCCAAGTTCAACTCATCTGCCTTTCCTTTCTCTATCACAATTGTTGTTCCTTCTTGTTCATTAATCTTACAAATAGTATCGTTGAGATTAATCTTACTAATATCGTTTATTGACGAAAAAACATATTCCCCAACATTAAGTTTGGGCTTCATTCCTTTTATTAATTGAGATAATTCTTTTTCGCCAGCCATTTCATATTTTCTTTTTATTCATCTAATACCTTATAATTTATGATCTCCTTTCCAACAAGACAAGCCAAAATAGCTAAGTATAAATCCAATCTTCAATCTATTACATTCCTCTTTTTTGTTGTTTCGGTTGAAATAAACATATGTTTTAATCGAGACTATTGTCCTCGTACAAATTTACATTTTGTTCTTCTGAAAATTTTTCAGTCAAAAGATCCCATAACTCAGCATGTCCGTTATCATAGCCTAAGGCCCAAATTCCTACACCACTCAATCGATTGTTCTTTATCCAATCATATTTGATCGAAAGTGATTGTTTATCCTCGAAAAAAAGCTGATGAAATTCGTCATCACTCTCTTTAACCACCAAATAGGTTGAAGAACTTATGGAATCAAATTGTACTGGAGTTTGTAATGAATCCATATAGAATTGCTTAATCCTACTGTAAGGCGGATGGTCTATAAATTTTGATACCATTGCTCCCGGAAACGATTTTTTGGTAGACCATTGAGCACCATAATAAGGTAGACCTACGATTAACTTATTGAAATGAACTCCTTTATTTTTGTAATACTGAATAGAGTTTTTTAACCCTTTCCCAAATTTTTGACTTTGATTAAAAGGTGTTACTGGTCCTGTAGTTTTGCTAAACCTGCCATAATAATCGTACCCCATTAACGTGTAAAAATCTACGTAAGGATCAATGGTCGGAATATCAAAAATAGCGTTCCAATCTTCTGCGTACAGACAGAGAGAGATCATGTAGTTTGGATTCTTTTGTTTTAGTCCACTTGAAATTGCAATAATAAACTTAGTAAAACTTGTTTTATCTTTTTTGGATACACCTTCGAAATCGATGTTTATGCCATCTGCCGATCTTAATGCTAATAAATTTGAAACGCTATCAATAAGAGTTTTCTGAGCTTTAGGGTTTTTAAGAAAAATAGCATTATTCTCACTTCCAAAATTAGATATAGAAAGAAATACTTTACAATTAGACGCCTTAGCACTATCGATCAAAGCAGTAGTTTTCCATTGATGGATAGTTTTATACCTTCCTGTTTCCGGTTGTATGCTATAAGAAAAATAAGAAATACCCCATAGCATAGAAAAATTATAATTTTTCCAGGAAGAACCATTGGAATAAATGTGCCACCCGAATGTGCGTATATCTGGATGAATTTTTCCTTTTTTGAGCAATACTTTTTTTGGTGAAATAGTATTGAGGCTATCCCATTGCTGTTCCGTTTCGAAATCAAATCCTTCAAATTTCTTTTCATGTAAGTGCCGTTGACTAATAAAATCGACGTTATCTAACTCTGAATTTGTATTCTTGTTTTCAGCTGTGCTATCATTACCACATCCTACTAGTAATAGCATTGAAATAATAGTAATTAAAAATATTTTCATCGAATGTTATCTAGCGTTGCGTATCTAAAAAGTAGCAGGTTTAACTGAATAATTTTTCAATTTTAAACTAATACTGAATTTACAAAAACTACTTTTGATTTGGCATTTAAAGCGAAAACATTTTTTTATGATAAATGATATCAACAAGAATTAAAACCCTATTACCAACAGTGATTGTTACAATTGTTTTTTAAATCTGTTCCATTTTTTTATAGATTTCTTTTTTAGAATTCTCAAATAATTCCCCGCCAAATTCCTCATTATCCAATGATAGTATTGAAATATCCTCTATTCCCATTATTCCGAAAACAAATTTGAGATATGTCGTCTGGAAATTCATATGCGCATTTTTTTCACTTTCCCCATATCCAGAATCCCCTCGACTTGAAAAAATGAACATTTTTTTATCTTTGAGTAGTCCCATATAATCGCCATCGGGTTTTCCTGAACGAAATTTCCAGGTCTCATTGATTCGCATAAGTTGGTCGATATAGGATTTTAGTCCGCTAGGAATTGACCAATTATACATTGGTGTTCCAATTACATAAATATTATGCATCTTAAATTCTTCGACTAACTGATTACTAAATGCCACGCCTGATTGATTTTTTTCGGTTCTATCTTGAGGTCTTATAAATGCGCTGGCGATCCATTTTTCATTTATGGGTGGGATTTCTTCTAATCCAACTTCCCGATATGTAAAAATATCCTTTGGATTTTTCTTTTTCCATGTATCCTCAAAAAGTCGTGTAAGTTTTCGACTATGTGAATTTTCCTTTCTTACACTTGCGTTGATAATTAAAACCTTATTCATATTTTTTACATTTTGATTATGAGGCAAAGTTCTGGATTAGAAAAATGAAAAAAATTGATGTAGTTTAAGATGCTTGAAGTTTTTTACGAACTCTGCTCAAAAATTCGGGGGTAACCCCCAAATAAGACGCAATAAGATAGTTGGGTGCTTTTTCGGCAATTTTTGGATAACTTTCCAAAAACGCTATATATCGTTGTTCTGTGTCAAGTACTTTGTTAATGATTATTCGGCGCTGTAAACTGCCAATGTAATTTTCAAGGATTATTCTAAAAAAGCGTTCAAGTTTTGGAATTTCTTTCAACATTTCTTCAAAAGAATTATGGCTAATCTGAAGTAATGAAGTCTTTTCGATGGCCTGAATATTGTAAACAGAAGGTTTTTGTTTTTGAAAACTATCAATATCTGTTGCCCACCAGTTTTCAATTGCAAAATATAGAATTTCCTCTTTCCCTGTTTCAGAATTTATATAAAAAGCCTTTAATATTCCATTAACCACATAATTATCGCTTCGGCAAACTTCTCCATTTCTCAATAAGTAATCCCCTTTTTCAAGGATCTTCTCCCTCCAATATATCTCAATTAAATTTTCTTCCTCAGCACTTAATGTGATGTGTTTTGAAATCGATTTAATCAAAAGCTTTTTCATTTTGTTTTTTGCTAAGGTATTATGCAGCTACAAGGGTTGATAATATAAAGATAGAAAATATAAAAACTACAGCAATTGATAATGTTTTAACAAGAATCTTAAATGCTAAATAGTACCAACAAATACTCTCAAAATTTTAATAATTTTACCCTACCTAAGCAATTTTCGGGTTGTACCCTTTTAGTCATACCTCGATCTTTGCTAAAACCAAAAACCATGAACATCCACAACTGCGAACTATCGGATATCCCAGCAATTTTAGAATTATACGAAGCGGCAAGAAACACACAAATACAGCACAATGTGGTGGTATGGCCCTATTTTGAAGCTTCGTTTGTACAACAAGAAATAGAAGAAGGACGGCAATGGAAATTGATCGTAGACGAGCAAATCGTGTTCAACTGGGCGATTGCTTATACAGACAAAGAAATATGGGGAGATCGTGATCAAAATGATGCGATCTATATCCATAGAATTTGTAATCATCCCAGTTTTAGAGGAAATGGCTACATTCATACGCTTGTTACCTGGGCAAAAGTGCATGCAAAGGAACATGGGAAGAAATACATTAGACTAGATACACTGGGTAATAACAAAAGCTTAATCAAACACTATACGTCTGCAGGGTTTGAATTTTTAGGAATTTTTGAGCTTACCAATACCGCCTCACTACCTCAACATTATCAAGAGGAACCCAATTGTTGTCTTTTTGAGATGAAATTATAAAGGAATAGTTCTAGAATAATTCTTTGTCCTATTTTTTATTGGTAAAGACGGATTTAACATCATCTATTAATTTTAAAATTGACATTTCATAATCCTCCCTCTCTCTATCCAAATCACCTGAAAAATCGTGTTTTGTAGTTAAGCTTTGATTATATCCAATAAGAAATATACCGATAAAAATTGCAATAATTACTCCAAAGATTGCCATACTACTTTATTAATCATCCACTTATCATTTTGTTTCACAAGTAGCAAATAATCAATCCCCCAATAAAGCGTCAATTTCACATTAGCAATTTTGTCTTGTGCATCCAGAATTTCAATCTTCTTTACGGCATCTTTTGGAGCCGCCCATTTTGGGTTATTTGCCACATCAGCCGCAAAACCAATGGCTTTATCATAGGTCATAATATGCTCTTTGGACCCATTGCTTTTACTACCATATCCCAATTTGGATAGGTTTGGATGAATACTTCTTTTGATCTTAGTTGTATCTCCTTCATAAAAACCCTCAATATAGTCCAGTGCTGCTCTTTCTATTTGACCCTTATCCTGGCCATATGAGTCTAGATGAAAACAACATATGAGCAGAAAAATTAAAATTAATTTCTTCATGATTTATACCTCTTGTTAGTTGATATTACTTGTGCATATCTATTCCTCCTAATTCTCATCTTTATACGTTCCCTAATGGCTTCGTATAGATATCTTTCACTAATTAAATATACTCAAATTTCTAGTTTACAACTAACCCTACTAATCACCGTCTGGTTGCTCACCTGTACTGGGGTGAAACCAAAGAGTAACCAAACCAGCTCTAATTGCACTTATATATCGTTATTCGCTTGTTTTTTTACTCCTCGAATTACAAACCATAAGATGAATATTAACTCTCCAAAGGTCATTAACTCCAGAATTAAGTTAAGTTGATCAAAATCTGGGAAAATTAATTTTAGGAAAGAGTTAATAAGATACCCAAAACCAGCAATAAATAAGAAAATTCCGATTAATTTGGGAAACCAGTCAAACTTATACACTAACCAACCAAGAGGTAACAACCATAATCCCCAAAATATTATCGAAATATACATTCTCTGATTATAAAGGGTTAGCATTTCAATAATTTTATCAGGATCTTCTAAATGCCCTGCAATACTTAAGTTTATGGTTTCATTAACCATTGAGATTGGCACACTTACCAATGCCAGGATAAGCAATAAAGCCGATGTTGTCTTATCTAGATCTTTGAACAATTGATAAAAAAGAAAAGGGATAATGATAAAAAGCAGTTGCGTGATTAATCTTCCTGCAATTCCTAGTCTAAATAGTAACATATTTTCCTTAATATTTTCGGATGTTGCTATTGAATCGGCAAAATCAATTAAAACTGAAGGAACATACATAATGCCAAACATTCCAAAAAGCATCCAAATCGGGTAAAGAATTCTAAGGTTTCTAACAATACTTGTTTTGTTTTCCATGATTCAATTTTTAGAAACTAAGCAGTGGACAATTTTGAAACTTCTTAGCGGATTAAAAATATACGACGATTGTATGGGAAGTATGTTACTTAACATTTCCTGCTTTCAAAAAAATCCTCAATAAAAAATGCAACCGACTTAAAAAACAGGGATTGGTTAATGCTTATGGAAAGTCTAAAGTCATTCATAAAACCAATCAAACAATTGAAGCTACTATGAAACAATGCAATTTTGTCGAAGGGTTTAAATTTATTATCTCAGATACCGAAATTCACAAAATAGAACCAACTATTTCTCATGAGAATTAAATACTTCCAGTTCATCTAATACTATTTGGTAACGGAAGTTTTTATTTGATGAATTTCTAAAATATGTATCTGCCAAAAGCCCTCGACTTGATCAAGGGCTTTTGTTTGTATAAAAAATAAGATTCTCAATACTTCTACATACCTACTTCACTCCTATCATTGTAGGCTTTCCAGAGCCGTAATTAATGGTATGTATTCCCTTTCTATACGTTCTACAACTATATTGATCTCCACTTTCGTCCTTAAAAAGATATTTTCCATTCTTGTGATTCGCAAACTTAACTTGATAGTCATATAACCATCCTTCTTCAGACCATACATAACCACCACAAATACCAATACTTATGGCTTCTTGTGAAGTAAAACTATCACCATCTGGTGTGTAATTAATTTTTTTATATCCGCCTTTTGCTGTAGTAACTTCACTGTCTGTTTCAGCTAGCTCAGACATTAGACTTTCTTTGGTATAACCTGCTGACTTAGGGTAGCCAACTTCGTATTTTTTTCCTGCATCATTGGTCAATTCAATGATGATGTAATCTTCTGTTTCTTTCATGATATTTATTTTTAATGTTTATATTTCTGTATACAACTAGTTTGTTATTTCGTTTTAAAGAATCCTGCTGTACGAAATTATTGTATTAAGAATTTTGAAAACAGACCATTAATCCTTGTTTTATAAATCAAGGGTTTATACGTATTGCATATCAGGTTCTATGATTTCAGGGTTTGAAGCATCTGAAGCCCTGTTTTACGGCTTTCCCATAGAAATCCCTCCTTTACGGCAAACCTCAATTTAAATTCGAAATCATTTTGTAACTTTAAGAGAAATATACCCTGAACTATGCCTTTTAACATAGCACAATTAGAAGTTCTTGCAGAAAAAACGCAGCTTTTTCTCTTTATCTTTTCACAAGAAGGAAAGATCATTGCGTTCAATAAAAGATGTGAACTTTTGTTCCCTGAAGGTTGTGATGGAATAAAAGGAAAAAACATAACGGATTTTGTAATCGATGATGACGTGCAGGTATTTACCAACACCATTACGAATCTAACTGTACAACAGCCAAAGACTAATGAGTCCTTCACTTTTCCTTCTGGCAAAATAGGAGTCTTGTCTTTAAAGTTTGATTTTACGCTTTGTGATAATTTGGTGTACGCCGCTGGTATAGACACTACCGAGGAGTATAAAGAACATAGAGCACTTATTACCATTTCTAAACTCACCAAAACCGGAGCATGGTATTTTAATCCAAAAAGTAAGGAGATGTACTGGTCTCAGGGATGCTATTTTGTTAAAGATCTGGATCCCAGTACACCGATGACTCGGGATTTGGGAGCTAGTTTTTACCCCGAAGAATCCAGAGCACGGGTAGAAAACTATCTAGACACCCTGCTACGAACAAAAAGACCCTATGAATATACCGAAAAGATCATCACAGCAAAAGGAGTGGAAAAATGGGTAAAAGTAGTGGCTCACCCAGTGATCTATAAAAACGAAGTGGTTTTTGTAAATGGAACTATTGCCGATATTACCGAACGCTATAATTACATCGAAAAACTAAAATATAACGAAGAGACTAAGCACCTGGCACTAAAAGGAATTCAATCTGGTCTTTTTGATCATATCATCCCAGAAAACGAAGTTTACTACAGTGCCGAGTTTAAACGAATGTTGGGACTTCCTTGCAATCAAAACCAGGTGTCTGAAGAGGCTTTCAGACAGATGATCCATCCCGAAGATGTTGAAAGTGCCATGCAACGACATTCTGAAAACCTAAATAAACCTGACAACTACTATTTTAATCATTACCGTCTAAAAGATAACTCTGGTGAGTATCGATATTATGAGGTCCATGGTTTCAGAAGAAAAAATGATAACGGTGAAACGATACGTATGATCGGAAACCTAATCGATGTGCACCAAAGAAAAGTACATGAAAAAACCATAGAAGAAAATAAAAAACGACTTCAGGCTATGGTAAACAATGGAATGGACTATGTAGTACTTTTGAATACCAAAGGAGAAATCCTAATGGCGGATGAGGATTCTGTAAAAATTATAAAACGGGATTTTAATGTAAATCCAAAAGAATCTACTTGCCAATTTATTGATGTTATCCCTATAAGTTTCAAAACTACTTTTGCCCATTTTTTTAATGAAGCTATCAAAGGAAAAATTGTAAAAGAGGAAATAGAACGGGTTACTCCAAAAGGAGTAAATCAATGGTTGGAAATTAAGTATATTCCCATTTTTGATGATCAACTAAAAACGGATTCGGTATTGATCACTTTTCATGATATTACCGAAGAAAAACTGGCTCGTATCGCTATTAGAGACGCGCATATCAAAGAACAGGAATTAAGTGATCTGAAATCGAATATCTTGTCTAATTTCAGTCATGAAATACGTACTCCGCTCAACGGAATCATAACCATTAGCAAACTTTTACTAGATGATCATAGTAAAGAAGAAAAAGACCAACTCAAAGATTATCTTCAGGAAAGTCAAGACCGATTATTAGATACTTTGGATACTTTAGCTGGTTTTAGTGAACTGGAAACCATACAGAAGAACCTTCAGTACACCAAACAAGACATCAATTATGTGGTAGAAACCTCACACCGGGATCATAAACATCTCGCAAAAGCCAAAGGCCTTGATTATTTTTTGGATTTGGACGAGTCAAGTCCAGAGGCCTTAATTGACGAAGGACTATTTAAAACTGCCATAGATCATATTATTAATAATGCCATTAAGTATACGAACACCGGAAGTGTAAGAGTAAAGATTAGCACCCAAGAGTCGAAAAAAAATATTTATATTTATATCATTGATACCGGAATCGGAATCGGCAAAAAGTTTCTGGATAAAATATTTGATCCCTTTATTCAGGAAAGTATTGGTTTGAGCCGAAAGTATGAAGGAACCGGTATTGGCCTTAGTTTATCAAAGCGATATATTGAAATCTTAGGAGGAGAAATAAATGTAAAAAGCAAGCTAAACAAGGGTACCGAGTTTACGATTATAATTCCGAAATGCCTATGAATATTCTCTACGTAGAAGACAACAAAATAAATGCAATGGTGATGGATAAGATGTTGTCTAAACATAATTCTAATGTTATTATTGCAGAAAATGGTAGCGAAGCACTAAAATTAGTACGAGAGAAAAACCTTGATCTTATTTTGGTAGATATTAACTTAGGCCTAAACCAAATGGATGGCTGCGAGTTACTACAACGATTTAAAAGGTTAGAAATCCTTCAAAACATCCCCGTATTTGCAGTTACCGCCTATGCTATGCCTGGCGATGAGCAGCGATTTCTTGGATTAGGATTTGACAACTATTTCTCGAAGCCTGTAAATTTTGAAAAATTAATCTCTGCAATTTCTACGCTAGCGATCAACTAATCTTCTATCCGAATATTATCGTACTTGTCCGAATCTAATTCCGAGTTCTTTCTCTATAGACCGAATCATTTTTACCTCGGCTCTTGTCACCAAGGCTAGCGAAAGCCCTGTATTGCCCGCTCTGGCTGTTCTACCACTTCGATGTGTATAGTATTCTATCTGATCCGGAAGTTGATAATGAACAACAAAAGCCAAATTTGCTACATCGATTCCTCGTGCTGCCACATCAGTAGATACCAAAAGCTGTAATTTTTTACTCCTAAAAGCCCGCATCACCTTATCTCTGTCTTTTTGAGTCATCTCCCCTTCTAACAATCCAACTTCATAATTCTTGGCCTTCAGTTGTTTCGATAATGTTCTTGCCGCAACCTTAGTCTTTGTAAAAATAATCCCTCTGTTATCCTTTTGTGTCTTTAAGAAATACGTGAGTGTATCCAACTTTCCAGCGTCCTCTCCTATTACAAATTGATGATCTATTCCTTTGTTAGCGGTATCTTTACGGTCTACCGCTATTCGAACTGCATTTTTTGCTACATAGGTGTTGATAATCTCATTAAGACTATGTGGCATGGTGGCAGAAAACAACCAGATATTGCGATACCCTTTAGTTTTATTTAAAATAGTCGTTAGGTCTTTTTTGAATCCCATGCTCAGCATCTCGTCAGCTTCATCCATAACCACTGTATGAACACGAGAGATATCTACCACTTTCTTATCCATCAAATCGATAAGTCTTCCTGGAGTAGCTACAATAATATGGGTTGGTCTCTTTAATCTGGTAATTTGGCGTTCAATCTTTTCCCCTCCATACACAGATTCTGTGAATATTTTATGGGTGTACTTGGTGAACTTAAAAAGTTGTTTGGCGATTTGCTGTCCTAATTCTCGGGTAGGCGCTAGAATTAATGCCTGCACCTGTTTTTTGTTAGGATCTATTTTGGAGAGTAACGGAATACCAAAAGCCGCAGTTTTTCCTGTTCCGGTTTGTGCTTTACCAATAAAATCAGTTTGCTGCTCAAGCAAGATAGGTATCGCCTGTTCCTGGATTTTGGTGGGTACCACAATACCCATTTCTTTTAATCCTTTATTAAAGTCTTTAGGTACTCCTAAATCTGAAAACGTCATAGTTCACGAGTTTAAAGTGCAAAAGTAATTGAATAATCATAATTATTCGCATACAATTCAAACTCATAAAAATGGTTTAGCAAGAAATTTTCACAAAGTATCTGAAAAGTTGTCTTCTGCTTTTGATATTTAATCCTCTTTTATGAAAGTGAGTATGATCCATACAAAAACCTCCAAGGCAATTTAGATCCTCTTCTTTTTCAGAAGACATAATATCTAATAAGGATACATCATTATGATGATTATGTTCAGCTTCTAACTCAAGGTTAGCCAATAAAACAATAATAGTATCCGCATCCAAATGTGTATTTATGGATACATTTTCGTGGCTATGCTGATGTGCTATTTGGAAAGTAGGTGTCGACGATTGAGAAAATCCAAGGTTGGATAAAAATATAAAAACCAATAAGAAAGAATAGTGTAGAAGTTTAGTCATATAGCTCATTATTAGGGGATTGAGTTTTGTTTTTCACAATTCAAAGGTAAATTCGTACAATTTAAATCGATAAATTCTTACAAAATTACTTTTAAATTCATCGGCAAAGTACATATATTATCGTTTAAATGCAAGTTTAAACTGATTTTTAACACTTTACCCTCGAAATTAGTAAGACAAACTGCTTATCCCTATATAAATACTATAATTTGCTACTCAAACAATCGCGGCTCATTAGACAAATGAGCAGGTAAATGCAATTGTAAATCCAGCTTTTCGTTTAGTTTTTTGATAAAATATCCAGATAATAATGGAGATTCTTTTTCTATATTTTGATGTACAAAAAAATGAATATGATTGATTCCGTAACCCTTCCAGGTAACTAATCTTTCAATCCAATCATCTAGTCTAGAATAATCAGTATCGTGATTTGCGCCTACATAACGTACAAAAGCTTCGTCGTTGGTAAGTCGCATATGTAATAGATCTCTGCGCCCTGCACTATCCGTTATAATATTGGCAATCGAATGTCTTTCTAAAAGATCATACAACTCATTGGCTACTGTTTCATCATTAAACCAATCTGTATGTCTAAATTCTACCGCTAATCGAACTTCTTTGGGCCATTTCTGAATAAAATTAACAACTCGATCAAAATTTTTGGGAGCAAAGTTCCCATGCATTTGTAAAAAAATGGTTCCTAGCTTTTCTTTGAGATGTATTGCATTGGCCAGATACTCATCTACATAAGGATACACATCCTCATTTAATCTTTTGAGGTGAGAAATATTTTGCACTAGCTTTGGGAAAAACTTAAATCCATCTGGGGTCTTGGCATACCACTTCTTGAACTGATCTTCTGGAAATATTCTATAAAACGTGGCATTGAGCTCTATACTATTAAATTGCCTCGAGTAATACTCAAGTTCATCTTTGGTCCCTCTGGGATAAAACCCTTTGAGATCCTGTCGATTCCATTTGGCACATCCTACATGTACCGATAGACTATTTGTACTTGTTTCTTTTAAAACTCTTGGAGTTTCAGAATGATCACCGGGTAAAGTAAAATCAATAATTTCAGGACGTTCTACACTGCCAAATTTCATAAGAGTATCGAAAATTAGTTGCTATTAACAAAAATAGGGTTTAATTAGTTACGCTATCTATTTTAAGAAGACAAACTATATAGACTCTTTTCTTAACAATTCTTACCCCACCGTAACCTTATAATTATGAATAACTTATAGTTCTCCTAACTTTTCAGAAACATTAAAGTCATAAGTTATCAACGCACACAAAAACATCCTGTACAACCAAAATAAACATTGTTTATAAGTAGTTTAAAACTCTAAATACGGACTTGAATTTTGCATAAAACATTTAAGTAACTTTAGTAAACCTTCTTTAATTATGGAAAACAGGGAATCTAATTTATTGGCAATGCGTCCGCAATTGCTGAATGCAAGAGTATCAGATAATATGTCTAATGACGAGAGGTTTCAGAACAAAACCATTAGGCCTATTATAAAATTACAAGGAGATTTATTAATCGTAGTATTTAAAAACTACATCAAAAAAAGGAAAAACACTTTCTACGAGTTAAAACTCGAAAAAAGAATGGAATTTATTGAAAACGCCATTCAAAAGGACATGAAATTCAGAAATAGTTTAAAAGGAATGATCATAGGCCAGTTTACGGTAGAAGAATATCAGATTTATATCCAAAATTCTTCTGCCCTCAACAAGCGTATGATGAATATTGTAAAAGAACGCCTTCAAGACAATGTGCAATTGCTTGAGCATTCTTTGGCCTCTTAGACTTATACTGTAGTCGTCTTTAAATAAGACAGCACATTGTTCTCTATGCGTTGTCTTATTTGAGACACGTCTGCTTTTTCAAAAGAAGTAGCGGTAATGTTCTCGAACAATTCTATGTATCGATCTGAAACAGATTGAATATATGCCTCTGTCATTTCAGGAACTTGCTGTCCTTCTTTACCTTGAAATCCATTGCTAATTAACCACTGACGCACAAATTCTTTGGATAGCTGCTTTTGAGGCTCACCTTTTTGTTGCAATTCTTCATATCCATCTGCATAGAAGTATCGTGAAGAGTCTGGTGTATGAATCTCATCAATCAATACTATTTTGCCATCTTTGGTTTTCCCGAATTCATACTTGGTATCTACCAAAATCAAACCGCGTTGTGCTGCAATCTCTGTTCCTCTCTGAAAGAGTTTACGGGTATAGTCTTCCAATACCAAATAATCCTCTTCGGATACAATCCCTTGAGCCAAGATTTCTTCTCTCGAAATATCTTCATCATGCTCTCCGTTCTCCGCTTTTGTAGAAGGAGTAATAATAGGCTCTGGAAATTTATCATTTTCTTGCATTCCTTCTGGCATAGCGACCCCACAAAGCATTCTTTTGCCCGCTTTGTATTCTCTTGCCGCATGACCAGACAAATATCCTCTAATTACCATTTCTACTTTGAAAGGTTCACAAAGATGACCTACGGCAACATTGGGGTCTGGAGTAGCGATCAACCAGTTTGGCACCAAATCTTCAGTAGCCTTCATCATTTGGGTTGCAATCTGGTTTAGAATTTGCCCTTTAAAAGGAATTCCTTTAGGCATTACCACATCAAAAGCCGATAAGCGATCGGTGGCAATCATTACCAAAAGTTCATCTCCTATATTATATACTTCTCTTACTTTTCCTTTATAAACCGATTTTTGATTAGGAAAGTTATAATTTGTACTTACAATTGTATTCATTGATCATTGATTAATGTTGAGTCTTTGTGTTTCTACTGAAACCAAGACTACATTATCCATTTCTATTTTCTATTTCTTTATAGGCAGCAATTACCTTTTTCACCAATTTATGACGAATCACATCTTTGTCATCCAGGTGGATAATCCCTATACCCTCAATATTTTTTAACACAAGTAACGCCTCTTTAAGTCCTGAAGTAACTCTGCGCGGTAAATCGATTTGACCTGGATCTCCGGTAACAATAAACTTTGCATTTTTACCCATACGTGTCAAAAACATCTTCATCTGCGCATGTGTTGTATTTTGTGCTTCATCCAAAATTACAAATGCATTATCCAAGGTTCTTCCTCGCATAAATGCCATTGGCGCAATTTGAATAACCCCTTTTTCGATCAAACTGTTTAGTTTTTCACTAGGAACCATATCCCTTAAAGCATCATACAAAGGTTGCATATATGGATCCAGCTTTTCTTTTAAGTCCCCTGGTAAGAAGCCTAAATTTTCTCCAGCTTCTACTGCTGGTCGAGTAAGGATAATACGTTTTACCTGCTTTTCTTTAAGCGCTTTTACTGCCAAAGCGACTCCTGTGTAAGTTTTTCCGGTACCTGCTGGTCCTATCGCAAAAACCATATCATTCTTGTAGGAGCACTCAACTAATTTCCGTTGGTTTGCGGTTTGGGCTTTGATCAATTTACCTCCTACCCCATGTACCAAGGTTTCTCCGCTATTCTTAGACGTTTCATAATCTGCCTTACTCTCACTGGTAAGTACACGTTCGATTATATTTTCGTCTAATTTATTGTATTTGCCAAAGTGTTCCAGTAACATGTTCAAACGAGTATCAAACTCTTCTAACATGTCCTCATCACCATACACCTTCATTTTGCTACCTCGTGCTACAATTTTAAGCTTTGGGAAATATTTTTTTAACAATTGAATATTGCTATTCTGAAGTCCGAAAAATTCTCTCGGGTTAATTTCTGTAAGTTCAATAATAAGTTCGTTCAAAAGCTATACGAATTTTAGTATGAATTGTTTTTAGGATTAACTAAGTTTGTTATTTCGAATTCAATCGGAAAAACAAGTTGGTTTTATTGGGAAAAATGAAATGATCAAAGGTAATTTATACATGAAGAGTATATGATAATACGCTCTTCTAAAACGCTAATTTCTTTCATTTTATCTTTCTGATAAAACCTTTTTAAAGTTCGAAACAAATTTACATATTTTTAAGCGCTTACGATTAAAAGATATTAACAATTATTGTTCATGCCAATTATTACTTTAACTACAGATTTTGGAATCAAAGATCATTTTGTGTCTGCGGTTAAAGGGGCTATTTATTCAGAATTGCCAGAGGCCAATGTTGTTGATATATCTCACGAAATTTCTCCTTTTCATATTACGGAAGCCGCATATATCATTCAAAATGCCTACAAAAGCTTCCCAAAAGGGAGTATTCACATTGTAGGTATCGACAGTGAGATGCATGCAGAAAACAAGCACATCGCGGTCAAACTAGATGATCATTATTTTATTTGTGCCAATAATGGATTGATATGCTTGATCACCTCTCAGTTTAATCCTGAAAAGATTGTTGAAATCAATATTCATGATGCTATAGTTTCTAACTTTCCAGTTTTGGATGTATTTGTTACGGTTGCTTGCCATATTGCAAGGGGTGGAACACTAGAAGTTATTGGGAAACCTATTTCAGAAATTAAAACTATCAAAGGGATAACTCCAATTGTAAATGTGGGAGATAAACAGATCGTTGGAAGCATCATTTATATAGATAACTACGGCAATCTGGTTACCAATGTAACCCGTAAGCTATTTGAGGATGTGGGTAAAGGAAGGAAATTCAAAATAACTGCACGAACTGCAGTTTTTCAAAAGGTATATAACCGTTACAGCGACGCCATAAATTTTGAGATTGAAAAAAGTAGACGTGAGGAAGACGGTAAAAAACTGGCGATTTTTAATTCGTCAGGATATTTGGAGCTTGCCATCTATAAGAGTAACCCTAAGACGGTAGGAGGAGCGTCAAGTCTTTTTGGGTTGTATTACAGAGATACAGTGAGTATCACTTTTGAATAGTTTTTTAATGTTTATTAAAGAAAAACAGAATATAAAACTTTGTAGCTTTGCCCTTTGGGTTGAAATTTAAAACAATGATAATACGGATTGTAAAATTGGGCTTTGTTCCCGATCAAATTGATGCTTTTCTTGAAAACTTTGAAAAGAATAAAGATAAAATCAGACATTTTGAAGGGTGTAGTCATCTGCAACTCTTAAGAGATATACACCAAACGCATCAATTTTTCACCTATAGCCATTGGGAATCTGAAGAACATCTCAATAACTATAGAAACTCTGCGTTATTCAAAGAAGTTTGGGCAAATACAAAAAACAAATTTAACCAAAGACCAGAAGCCTGGAGTGTGGATGCCGTTTAATTATTATGTTCATCCTTTCAATTTATAAACCTGAGCACATATGCTACCATTAATACGAAAAGAAATAAGTACCTTTTTTTCTTCAGCTGCCGGATATTTGGTGGTTGGTATCTTTTTAATTTTAAATGGACTTTTTCTTTGGGTTTTTAAAGGGCAATACAACATTCTGGATAGTGGTTTTGCAGATCTGTCTCCTTTTTTCCAAATAGCTCCATGGATACTGCTTTTTTTGATCCCTGCCGTAACCATGCGAAGCATTGCCGAAGAAAAAAGGCAAGGCACACTCGAATTATTGATGACCAAGCCGCTACCTATATGGAAACTGGCAGTTGGTAAATATCTAGGTTGTTTTTTACTGATTCTTATCGCCTTTATTCCTAGTATCCTATATGTGATCAGTATTTATCAACTAGGTAACCCCACTGGTAATCTGGATATGGGAAGTACATTAGGATCCTACATTGCCTTATTACTTCTAGGAGCTGCATACACTGCTATCGGTGTATTCTCTTCCTCGATTACCAAAAATCAAATTATCGCATTTTTGATTGCGCTATTTTTGTGCTTTGTATGCTATTTTGGGTTTAGCGAACTAGCACAATACGCTTTTTTGAATTCAGATTCATTCAGTGCCGAGGAGTTAGGATTAGCCTTTCATTATGACAGGATTAGCAAAGGGGTTTTGGATACCAGAGATGTCTTCTACTTTTTAGGTATCATTGCCTTGTTTCTACTTTTTACTGTTATTGCGCTCCACAAAGGTGATTTCAAACAAAAAATCAAGCCTATTGCTATTGGATTGGCAGTTATATTGGTGATAAATGTCTTTGGAAACTCTTTCTACAAGAGATTTGATCTTACCCAAGATCAACGCTTCACTTTATCTTCGGCTACAGAAGATTTAATCTATCAAGCAAAAACACCAGTAGTAATAGATGTACTATTAAAAGGAGATTTTCCTTCAGAATTTAGACGTTTACAACAAGAAACTGCACAGGTTTTGGAAGAATTCAATTCCTTGAATTCGAACATTCAATATATTTTTACCAATCCATTTGAAGAAGAAATTCTACGTTCTGAAACCCTTGAAGAACTACAACGTTTTGGGCTCACTCCAATGGAGGTTAGTGTAAAAGAAAGCGGAAAGACGGAGATCGAAACCGTTGTGCCTTGGGCGATACTCAGTTATCAAAATAGAAGTGTAAAGGTACCTCTGATTAAAAACACAATTGGAGCCACATCCGAAGAACGTGTTAATAACTCGATACAGCAATTAGAATATGCTTTTGCCGATGGATTATCGAAGTTATTGAATCCCAAAAAGCAAAAAATAGCCGTATTAAAAGGTAATGGCCAGTTACCCGATGTGCAAATTGCAGACTTTATAAAGACACTTCAGGATTACTATTTTGTTGGGGCTTTTACTTTAGATTCGGTAGCTAGTGATCCAGAAAAAACGCTACATGATCTGGAAAGGTTTGACATGATCATCAATGCAAAACCGACCGAAGCATTTTCTGAAAAAGAAAAGTATGTACTAGATCAATTCATAATGAAAGGTGGGAAATCTCTTTGGTTGCTGGAGTCTGTAACCATGGAGGTTGACAGTCTAATGAATCCCGAAGGCAGTGCGGTTGCCGTGATGCAAGATCTTAGACTTGGAGATGCATTATTTTCTTACGGAGTACGTGTAAATCCAGTTATAGTGAATGATTTGTATTCTGCTCCCCTAGTATTAGCTTCTGGACAAGGAAATGATACGCAATTTACTCCTTACCCGTGGTTTTATGCTTCACTGACCAAAAGCAATAACAATCATCCGATTGTAAAAAATACCGAATCTGTCAAATTCGATTTTGCTAATCAGATTGACACTCTTAAAAATGAGGTTAAAAAAACGATCTTACTCACCAGTTCTGATAAATCGAAGCTAGAAGGAGTTCCTAAAGAAATAAGATTAGATATCATCAGAAAAAAACCAGATATCGCTAGCTATAATCAAGGACCACAAGATTTGGCCGTATTGTTAGAAGGAAAGTTTAAATCTACCTATAAGGATCGTATTAAACCTGTGAATCTGAGTGCTCACAATGACTATAGCGTCCCTACAAAAATGATTGTAATCGGTGATGGAGATGTTATTCGCAACAAAACCAGAAGAGGACAACCTATAGAATTGGGTTACGATCCGTATATGAACCTGAAATACGGTAACAAAGAGTTCTTGCTCAATTCGATTAACTATTTACTGGATGATTCTGGTCTGATAGAAGTACGTAGTAAGGAGATTGAAATTCCTTTTCTGGATGTAGAAAAGGTAGTAGCCAACAAAACACTATGGCAGGTAATCAACATTCTTTGCCCTCTATTAGTTCTTGGTATTTTTGGTTTTCTCTTTACCTGGATGCGTAAGAAACGCTACCAAAAATTGAGTTAAAAATCTATTTTCTATCTTTGGGATAACCACAACCCAAAAAATTTAACCTATCGACCCCGATAATCTTCATATCGTATTAAGAACGGAAGACCTTTCTATTGGTTATAAAACCAAAAACGAATTAAAGGTAGTTTCTGCAGATCTCAATTTGAAATTATACGAGGGAGAACTGGTGGGACTCGTAGGTGCAAATGGTATCGGTAAATCTACTTTATTAAGAACTTTATCCAAGGTACAACCTCCTTTACACGGAAAGGTAATCCTCTCAGAAAAAGAACTAAGTTCGTATAAATCGATCGAGTTGGCTGCTCAACTCAGTATTGTGCTTACTGAGCAAATTGCTTCCAAAAATCTCACTGTCCAGGAACTTGTTGCTCTTGGCAGACAGCCGTATACCAATTGGGTAGGTAAAATGACCGAAGAGGATATCGAAAAAGTAAAAAAAGCAATCGAAGTTACCCATATCAACGATTTGGTATCCAAACGTTGTTATGAACTGAGTGATGGCCAACTTCAAAAAGCATTAATAGCACGAGCAATAGCGCAAGACACTCCATTTATTATGCTCGATGAGCCCACAACACATTTGGACATTTACCATAAAGCGTATATCTTAAAACTACTGAAACGATTGGCCTTTGAGACCAAAAAAACCATATTATTTTCTACTCACGAAATTGATTTTGCCATCCAACTATGCGATAAAATGATCGTCATGAACAAAGACGGTTATGAATTTGGCAGGCCCAAGGAATTGGTACAGGCAAGAGCTTTTTCTGGATTATTCCCCGAAGACCTAATACTTTTCGACTCAAAATCCGGCAGGTATAAAGTCAGAAACTAAACTTAAAAAGCTATGAAAACATTTTACTACAAACTCTTCGCACTACTGTTTATCGTTACACTAACATTTTCTTCTTGTTCTAGTGATGACTCTACAGAACCCGATGGGATGGAAAATCCTGATGAGAATGGACTAACGGATTATCAAAAAGACGTAGTCACTTACTTCAAAGAAGTAGCTTTAGGATTCGAGTTTGGGAACGCTAGCCGAATTACCCGAAAATGGAATACGGATATGAAGGTTTTTGTAGGCGGTACCCCAAGTACAGCTTTGAGAGATGAACTAGATCGAATCATTGCAGAAATTAATGCACTTACAACCGATGGATTTATGATCGAAATCGTTCAGGATCAAAATGAATCTAATTATTTTATATTCTTTGGATCTGGAAACGATTATGCTTCGATTTACCCGGATCAATCTTCTTTTGTGGTCAATAACTGGGGGCTTTTTAGTGTATTCTGGAACGGGAATAACGAACTTAATGGCGGACATATGTATGTGGATATTGTAAGAGCAAATGAAGCTGCACAAAAACATTTATTACGAGAAGAACTTACACAATCTTTGGGGTTAGCCAGAGATTCTAGTAGATATCAGGATAGTATTTTTCAAGCGGCATGGACCACTACTAACGAATATGCTACTATCGATACAGATCTTATTCGATTACTATATCATCCAGAGATGGAAATCGGATTAGACGATACTGCAGTAGAAACCTTATTAATCGCTATTCTTACTGCTCCGTAAACACCTATTTGTTGTTAGCAATTTCCTTATCGCAAAAGCGACGTTTCTTAGTTCTAATCTTTATCTTTGAATACAATAAATTCAAAGATTAGATGACAGAATACACACCGATCATTATTGCTGTTGGGGCAATGGTTGCAGCCATTATTGTTGGGTTCTTTATAGGTAAGTATGTGGCTTCATTGAAGTACAAAACAGATAGTAGTACGGTTCAAGAGCGTGCCAATCAACTACAATACCAATATGATGAACTTAAAAAGACTTCGGAAAAGCAGTTGGCAGAGCTAACACAAGATCGGGAAGGTATCCGACGAGAAAAAGATTTCTTGAATACCGAATTGACTCGCAGAAACACAGAGTTTGAGGCCTTACAAATAAAAAACAAGGAGCAAAAAGAAGAAGTTGAAAAGCTACAGGAGAAATTCACCAAAGAATTCGAAAATTTAGCCAACAAAATTCTTGATGAAAAGTCGAATAAATTTACAGAACAAAATAAGGAAAACATCAAAAACATCCTGAATCCACTTCAGGAGAAGATCAATACCTTCGAAAAGAAAGTTGAACAGACTCATAAAGAAAGTATTGACTATCATGCTGCGCTGCGACAGCAAATTCTAGGCCTTAAGGATCTTAATGAACAGATGAGCAAAGAAGCTACCAATTTGACCAAAGCATTGAAAGGAGATAGCAAAATGCAGGGTAATTGGGGAGAATTGGTGCTCGAAAGAGTCCTCGAGAAATCTGGTCTGGAAAAAGACAGAGAATATTTTGTGCAACAAAGTTTTACCAATGAAGAAGGACAACGCGTAATGCCAGATGTCGTGATCTATCTCCCTGATAATAAAAAAATGATTATTGACTCTAAGGTAGCATTAACTGCCTACGAGCGTTTTACCAATGAAGAAGACGATACTCAAAAAGCTATCCATCTAAAAGAGCATATTGGTTCCTTAAAAAGACACGTGGATCAACTTTCAGAAAAAAATTATCAGGATCTCTATGATATCGATTCTCCAGATTTTATTTTGATGTTTGTTCCTATCGAACCTGCATTTGCCATAGCCATAAACGAAGATAACAAACTCTATAATCAGGCTTTTGAAAAGAATATTGTAATCGTAACGCCTTCTACCCTTCTGGCAACATTGCGCACCATAGATACCATGTGGAATAATGAAAAGCAACAACGTAACGCCATTGAGATCGCCAGACAAGCTGGGGCATTGTATGATAAGTTTGAAGGCTTGGTAAAAGATCTTACTGGTGTAGGTAAAAAAATTGATGATGCCAAAAAAGACTATTCTGCTGCAATGAATAAATTGGTAGAGGGACGAGGTAATCTCATTACCAGTGTCGAAAAACTAAAGAAAATGGGAGCCAAAGCCAAAAAAGCGTTACCAGAAGCTATCATCAAAAGAGCAACAGAAGATTCGGATTTATAAAACTTTTAGTATGGGACCTAGTTTATCAGAAATTATCTATTATATTTTTTTAGGATTAGTTACTTCCTTGGGGCAATTATTTCTAGTAGTAATTTGCATGTATTATCTTTTTAAAAGAGGTCCAAAAGCGGATAGTCTTTTATTAGTAATTGGTAGTGGATTATCTATTTTAGGAACTATTACCAGTCGAGTTGGGATCGGTTATGCTACTACCTGGGGATCCGACAAATATTTAATTTTCTCTTATTTTTTACAAGGGCTCTTCTTTTTAAGCTCACTCCTATTTGCCGTTGGTTTTTTACTTTTAATTCGACGAATCACCAAAAAACAACTTTAATTTTATGATTCCAATCCATCTCACACAAATTTCTCGTATTTTCAATAGTATATTGCTTTTCTTTTTTATGTTCTCTGCCTGGGGACAACAATTGTATTTTCCTGAAAGAGGAGAATGGGAAGAAAAAACACCAGCATCATTTAGCATCAACACCCAAAAGTTACAAGAGGCCATAGATTTTGCCAAGACTAACGAATATTCTGGTGCCAAAGATTTAAGACAAGCGATATTAAAAGGATTTGAAAGAGAACCTTATCATAAAATTCTTGGTCCTACCAAAAAGAGAGGAAATCCAGCCGGTGTAATTCTAAAAGATGGATACATCATTGCACAGTGGGGTGATACTGAGCGAGTAGACATGACTTTTAGTGTCACCAAAAGTTACTTATCTACCATGGCAGGGCTCGCTGTAGACGCCAACTTAATCTCTTCTGTAGATGATTTTACACACACTTATCTATGGGATCAAACCTTTGATGGAGTTCACAACAAAACGATTACCTGGCGTCATTTATTAACACAATCCTCAGATTGGTCAGGTCAATTATGGGGAGGGTATGACTGGGCAGATAGACCTCCCAGAGAAGGAGGAATAGACGACTGGAAATCTCGCAAGCTCAACACCCCGGGAACTGTTTTTGAATATAACGATGTACGCGTAAATGTACTGGCATATTCCTTACTTAACGTTTGGCGTAAACCTTTACCTCAAGTACTAAAGGAAAAAATTATGGACCCCATTGGCGCATCAACTACTTGGAGGTGGTTTGGCTACGACAACTCTTGGGTCACTATAGACGGTTTGAAGATGCAATCAGTAAGCGGTGGTGGGCATTCTGGTGGTGGACTTTTTATCAACACCCTGGATCATGCCAGATTCGGACTCTTGTTTTTGAACAATGGGAAATGGAAGAACCAACAATTGCTATCGCCATCCTGGATAAAAGAAGCTATACAACCTTCGCAAGCTAATTCGAACTATGGGTTTATGTGGTGGCTCAATCAAAAAGGAGCTCGCCATTGGGAAGGGCTTCCGGAGCATTTGTATTATGCAGCCGGTTTTGGAGGAAATTTTATTGTTATCGATCAAAAAGAACAACTGGTTGTGGTAACCCGATGGTTAGAGCCTAATCAAATTGATGAATTTATGACCAAAGTGTATCAGGCGCTATGAAATGAGTATAAATAAAATTAATTTTTTGTTTACTCACTTAAATAATTAAATTTTTTATGCGAAAACGAAGTGGTTGATCTAAGCAGAAATTTTTTATTTGTTTTATCACCAGAAAATAAAAATTTTCAAATAGATGAAAAAAATACTAGCCATAATTATTGTTGTTATTTTGCTGCTGTTTGCGGGTTGGTATGCTACCGTATATTATACCACTTATAGTAAAGGAACACGCAGTGGCGAGCTTATTAAATTTAGCAACAAGGGTGTTGTTTTTAAAACCTGGGAAGGCGAAATCAGTCAGGGAATATCAGGAGCGCAAATTTTTAGTTTCTCTGTAGAAGATAGTGACAAGGAAGTGATCAAAAAACTTCAGAAATTTCAAGGGCGTTATGTAAAAGTTACCTACAAAGAACGATTTGCAACCATCTCCTGGTTGGGTGATACCAAATATTTTATTGTAGACGTAGTAGAAGAAATCTCTCCGCATTTCAGAAATAAATAACTTGCTATGAAAAAATATAAAACCAATAAAGATTCCAGAGTACTGATTTCTGAACTGATGCTCCCCTCCCATTCTAATTTTAGTGGAAAAATACATGGAGGCTATATTCTTTCGCTAATGGATCAAATCGCTTTTGCCTGTGCGTCCAAACATTCTGAAACCTATTGTGTAACGGCGAGTGTGGATAAAGTAGATTTCCTGAAACCAGTAGAAGTAGGAGAACTAGTAACCTTAAAAGCTTCTGTAAATCATGTTGGAACGACTTCTATGGTGGTTGGAGTGCGGGTTGAAGCTGAAAATATACAAACCGGTAAAATCAAACACTGCAATTCTAGTTATTTTACGATGGTAGCCAAAGACAATGATGGAAAAAGTGTTGCGGTGCCCGGTTTAATATTAGAGAACAAAACCGCTGTACGACGTTTTGTAAGAAGTATTATCAGAAAGGAAGATGCCAAAGTAAGACGAGGGCGTTTTAAAGCTTCAGAATTTGAATATGAATCTCATTTGGAATTATTGAAGGAATATAACGTTAAAATTGAACTATAATTTAGCTGTATATTTCTCGTTATATAGGTAATTCTTGAATCTTTCGTATATTTCAGAGAAAAACCCCACGCTATGAAAACTATATGTTCAAAATTTTTACTTTTCGCCTCATTACTCATACTTGCAAGTTGCGGTGGTAGTGATGATTCTGATCCTGATCCAGGGCCAGATCCGGATGTAAATCCTAATCCAAATAAAATAACTACCTATGAAGCCGATGTAAAGGCAATCATCGATGAACACTGTTTAGAATGTCATACCATTCCGTTGGCGCAAGGAGCTCCCTTCCCTATGCGAAATTATGATGAAACCATTATTGGCGTGAACAGAGATTTGGTGTTAAGAATGGTTTCTAATAGTGTTAATAACGTAATGCCTCCTGCAGGAAGATTACCTCAAGAAATTATCGATGTTATCTTAGACTGGGAAGCCGACGGGTTTTTAGAAAGATAGAGCTATCTATTTGTTATTTATAGCATCCTGTCCTTTATAAAATCTGCCAATAGCAACATAATTACCAGTATACACTTCTACCAGATAGTGTCCTTTCCTAAGACCAGAAACGTCGATATCTCGTTCTAAGTGTAGCTTTTTCTCTAGTCTAACTAGTCCTCCTTTGTCCATAATTTTGATCTGGAGAGGTCCTTTTACATCCAAATTGGTTTTGATTGTAATCAAACCTGATGTAATAGCGGGAGCAACTTCTACAGAAAACACTTCGTTGTTTACCTTTATAGGATTTGTGCTTTCAGGAAGGTTGGGGTATACCAAGGTCATACCTACGAATAACAAAAAATAGAGTAATACTTTTTTCATGTGACTGCTTTTACTACAATTTACTAATAATCAACAACATAAGTCGTTAACAAACACATAAAACAACAGATCTTTTGAAATTTTGACAAAAGATTATGATTTGTTGAAAAGCTACACTCCGTTTTAATTTTCGGTTTTAACTTCTACAAATTGAAGGTAATCATTGTTCTTTGCCGATATGATATACTCAGTCTTTTTGTTAGAAATTAGCGCCATATCCTTTACATCTCCAGAAATAAACAATCCACTCTCTGAAGCTGAAATGGGATCAAAACCACCCATCCCGTTTCCTTTTAGGAACAAACCATAACCTGCGTCATTTCTAGGGGTTTCTACTTCGGAGGCATATAGGTTTCCTGCAACTACTGCATCCATATTTCCATCTTTATCAAAATCCTTTACCAAAACCTGATTGATTGAAGATAGCTGCGCTTCTACGGGTAGCTCATGTACCTTAAATTCGGTCCCTTCTTTATTTTCGATATAAATACTTGCAAAAGATTTAACCTGATAATGCAAAGAAGAATCCAAGGACTTCTTGGTATACACCTCTACCAATGTAGCTTCAGAGAAGCTTTTGTAATCTTTGAACTTATATTCTATCCCTGGGATTTGCTCTGAAGAACATTGTCTACCTCTAACTGGAAACTGTTTCCCGTCATTAAAATAACTCAATACGATATCTGAAGAATTATTTTTATCAAAATCATTCACATAAATATCAAAGGTTTCATCTTCGGTAGCCTGGTATTTATAATTGAGTCCATTATTCCCTAAAATATAGTCCATATCGCCATCATTATCAAAATCTCCTTCTGCTATACTCCACCACCAACCAGTAGTATCATCGCCCAACCCTAATTGTTCCGTCTGTTCTTCGAATCCTGCTTTCGTGTTCTTAAAAACCCGTACCGGCATCCATTCTCCCACAATAATCACGTCTGGCCAATCATCATTGTCGATATCTGTAACTACCGCACTGGTTGCCATCCCTAATCCAGTTAGTTCTTTGGCCATTTTTTGAGTAACATCTTCAAATTTTGGCACTCCATCGCTACTTACATTTCGCAACAAGTAGCTATTCGCAGGGCTTGGATAATGCCATGGCACCTGTCTACCCAGCACCAAAATATCTTCTTGTCCGTCTTTATCAAAATCCAAGTTATACACACGAGATCCACTGGTTAACATTTGAGGTAAGGTACCTTCTTCTGCTTTGGATAAATTTCCTTTACCATCATTGATATAAATCCGATCCTGTAATTGTGCGGCATCTGGAGCAAACTCATATCCACCACTTACCACATACAAATCTTTGTCTCCATCCTGATCTATATCAAAAATTAAAGCTCCAGTATCTTCGCTTTTCTTATCCGCTTCAAAACTATCTGTTTCTAACTTTATAAAACCTGTTTCTTCTTGCAAATACACACTTCCTCCAACTCCAGAAGCTCCTCCTACAAAATAGTCTTCTAATCCATCATTATTGAGATCTCCAACCGCTAATGCAGGACCAAAACGAGACATTCTATGTGGCAGTAGGACTTGTATTTTAAAATCATCATAGGAGTTTTCCTCGTGTTTGTGTGCCGGAAATGAGGTTTCTGCTAAAGAAGAGAACAATGTTTGTTTTTCATCTTCTGAGGAGTCATTTTGAACAGCATTTGTATATTCTAAAGTAAGTATCTGATTTGCAGAAACTCCTTTAAGATCTTGTGATTTACCGTCAGGCCATACCACTTTAACTTCTTCTATTGCAGTCTCTGAACCGATTCCAAAATGCATTTCGGGAGCAACCGAAGATTGAAATCCACGAGTAAGTGTCAATTCCTGCATCTGGGTTTGATCATTGATGGTAACATACACTCTTGCTCCTAATCCAAATGTGTTGTTTTGATCTCCTTTGAATCGAACCGTGAGGTAATTATGAAGCTGCGCGCTTTTATTTTCAAAAACAGAAGCGTGATCGTCTATGTTATTAGTCACAATTTCCAGATCTCCATCATTATCCAGATCCGCATAAATCACTCCATTTGAGAACCCTTCGTACTCAATACCCCATTCTTTATTGATCATTTCGAAATTATAATCTCCTGTATTGCGATACATGAAATTATCTATTCTTTCTGAAGGTATTTTTAAGCTTTTCTGTAGCAAGCTATCACTATCGGCTGATAATCGGTCTATTTTCTTAAAATAATCATTGTTGTTTATTTCTCTTCTTGTTCCGTTTGAAACAAACAGATCTTTATAACCGTCGTTATTGAAATCTGCAAACAACGGCCCCCAACTCCAATCCGTAGAAGAAGTTCCTGTGATTCTGGACACATTCGTGAATTGAGGAACTCCATCTTTGATAATTCCTGTGTTTTGCTGCAAACAGTTATGCATGTATTGATAATGAAAACCTGAATTTACGGTACTCCAAAACAAACTAGGATTCATACTGGCCATGTTGGCTTTTTTACGCCTATTGGATTGTGCATCCATGTCCACCTGAAAAATATCCAGATTTCCATCATTGTTGAAATCTGCGATATCTGCTCCCATACCAAAAAAAGCAGTTTGCGAAGTCGCTTCTTTTACGACTTCTCTAAATGTACCGTCTTGATTGTTGATGTATAAATAGTCTGGCGTACTAAAATCGTTAGACACGTAAATATCTGGCCAGCTATCATTATTTAAATCTCCAATGGTTGCGCTAAGGGTTAACCCAAAACTCCTTACATTAGCTTCCTTGGTTACATCTACAAATTTATCTCCATCGTTACGGTACAAATGATCAGATTCATGATCTTTTAACGTTCGCATTTTGAATGTGTAATAGAAATTAGGAGCATTAAAACTTGTAGGCGGATAATTGGCTACATATAGATCCAGATCACCGTCCTTGTCGTAATCAAAAAACGTAGCCTGTACACTGTTCCCTATATCAGCAATTCCATATTCTTCAGCTTTTTCTGAAAAGGTATTGTCCTTATTATTGATAAATAATTGATTGTATTTTGGTTCAAACTTACCTCCTACAGAACAGTAGATATCTAGATAACCATCATTATTGATATCTACCATAGTCACTCCGGTATACCATCTGTCGTCTCCTGAAACTCCGGCAGTTGTCGTAATATCTTCAAAAGTAAGATCTCCTTTATTGAGATATAATGCGTTAGCCACCTGATTTCCTGTAAAGTATAAATCCTTCAACCCATCATTATTGATATCTCCAACAGCTACTCCTCCACCCATATACAAGTATGAGTAGGTAAAATAGTTTAGAGAATCAGTCTCTGTAAGGATGTTACTAAATTCAATACCTGTTGTTTTTGGGGTTAACCTTTCAAAAATTTTCTCATCGAAAGATGTTTTTTCTTTTGTACAACTCCCTAAAACCAGGCCTATAATCAGGATTTTCAAATATCTCAATGTCATTTTCTTTTATTTAAAGAAGCAAAAAAACAGTATGCATAACATACTGTTTTTTAGAAAACAATTCAAACTAAAAACAATTTAATATCCATCGTTTTGCATGATAACACCACCGCTCACATCAATTACACTTTGTGCAATTGGATAAACAACACTTCTTGCGGGAAAGGTTACTCCACTAAGATGCGTACGTTTGGTGCCTTCAACAGAAAGGTAGTTATTAATTGTATTTACGGCTTCGCCGCGTCTTACTAAATCAAAGAATCTATGTCCTTCGAGTGCAGTTTCAATTCTGTACTCGTGTGCTACAGCTCGTATTGCTTGTGCTTGATCGGTAAAGGTTCCATAAGGGCTAATTACATAATTAGCAGCGGGTGTTGCGGTTGGGTTACCGTCTGCATCCAGCGTTCTTACAAAATCCTCTGGGTTTGCTGCACGCATTCTCACTCTATCTACTAATGCTGCCCCAAGATCTCCTTCTCCATTGGCTGCCATGATCTCTGCTCTCCATAAAAGAATTTCAGCAAAACGAATGATATTTGTGTTAATCGCACTTACAGCAGGAGCCCATGCACTTGGTGCATCAATAGAAGGATCGTTAAACTGGCTAGCTCTAAATACCGAAACTTTTTGTAAGTACGGTCCTCCATTGGCCGGATTTCGAATCCACGATTGTCCTGGCATAATTCCCCAACCATTAAAATCTATTCCTCTTCGACCTACTTTCCAATCTAATCTTGGATCCAACTCACCAGTATATGGCGTAAAAGGATCTTCTGCAGGAATTCCATCATCATTGGTTACATCAACATCGTTAAATGTATCCAACAACGGTAATCCAGAAGCATCAGTCTTATAGGCATTTACTAAATTTTGTGATGGTTGGAAGAAACCACAACAAGCTCCTCCTGTGGTACCTACTGGTGCTCCCTGAGGAAAATTAAGTGCTTGTCCCCAAGTACCATTATCATCATTTGCAGCTCCATCACTAACTGTATGTTGCACTGCGAATATAGATTCACTAGAGTTTTTTGTAGCTGCATTAAAATTATCAGAATATTTCATCGTCAGACTATATGGACCTCCATTGATAATATTATCCAATATTGGACCTGCCGCAGCATAATCTAATTGGTACATATGGGTCTTAGCCAAATAAGCAGTGGCTGTCCAGCTATTTGCTGCACCCACAAATCTTGACGTTTCAGGAAGGTTATCTATAGCATATTGAAAATCAGCTTCGATCAATGCCCAAGAATCTACATTTTCATTAGATTGTGATTCTGTAACTGTTTCATCGATATAAGGAATTTTACCCCAAAGCTTCTTAGCTTCAAAATGATAATGTGCTCTAAGGAATCTACCTTCTGCTTCAAACTGAGCAGCTTCAGCAGCAGTTAGATCTCCACGTTCTAAACCTGTTTGAGCTCCACGGATTGCCTCATTACTTCTTGCTACTCCTTCAAAAATAGCATTCCATAAAAACCCATAATAACTGTTTTCTGTAGCTAAAGCTCTATATGCCTCAATATTATCAATAATAGGCTGATCCCCAGGGTCACTACCTTTGTAGGCATTATCCGAAGATACCTCTCCATAAATCCAGTGAGAAGGATCTGATCGCCATGGATCAGAAGTTGAAACATTAAGGTCCAACATTCCATAAGCTGCAGTTAATTGTGAACTTACCCAACTACTATCAAACACAATTACATCTTCACTTAACTGACCTTGCAACGGGATTTCTAACTCGTCTTTACAAGCCTGGAATATCGTACCAGCAAGTAACAAAACAGTCATTACTTTGATTGTTCTGATTTTCGAAAGTTTATATATCTTAATCATTGCTATTTTTTTTAAAATGAAACGTTTACTCCCAGGTTTACTGAACGTGAAACTGGGTATGCTCCTCTATCAACTCCGATTTCCAGGTTGGCTTGTTGTTGGTTGGTGTAGTTTGATAAATTGATCTCAGGATCTAAACCAGAATAATCAGTAATCGTAATCAGGTTCTTTCCTTGCAAGAAAAATCTAATCTTATCTAACTTCAATTTTTCACTAATCGCATCTCCCAAGGTATATCCCACAGCTATGTTTTTTAATCTTACATAAGATCCATCTTCGATATAGTAGGATGATCCTACAGACTCATCTGCACTAAGCGTAAATGCAGGTAAAGTACCTCCTGGATTTGTTGGAGACCATGAATTTCTGATATAGTCTAAACTTCTAGCTCCTTCAAAATTTGAGAAATCTGTCCAGAATCTAGTTAGATTATAAATATCATTTCCTTGAGATCCCTGGAAAAGCATCGATAAGTCGAAATTCTTATACGTAGCATCGAAATTAATTCCGTAAGTAAAATCAGGATGCGGGCTTCCGATAATATCTCTGGCATCTCCAGTAATAATAGCTCTACCCGTATTTGGGTCTATTCCTTCCCAAGTAAATCCAACAAAAGAAGAAATAGGCTCACCTGCTAATGTATTGGTTGTTTCGAATCTAGTTTGCGATCCTAAATTGGGATTTGCAATTACTTGATCCAAGTTGCTCTCATCCAAGAAATCCACTTCATTCTTATAGTGAGATACATTAAGACCAACTGAATAAGAAAAAGCTCTTTCTGGATTACTAGAGTATGTAATTCCAAGATCAAATCCTCTATTCGTCATCTGACCAAAGTTTCTAAAGATAGAACCAATAGTATTACCAAACACGGTAGGATCTACTGGTACTGCCAATAACATATCTTCGGTTACTGCTTCGTACACGTCTAAATCAACACTTAATGCATTGTTGAACAACGTAGCAGCAATACCAATGTTAGTTGTGGTTGTGGTCTCCCAGGTAAGATCTGGATCTCCTATATTGGATAAGAAAAATCCAGTATTTCCATTATAGTTATAAAAGTTCAGGTTCGAAGCAAAGGATGTGATTCCTCTAAACGCAGGAATCGAGTTGTTTCCTACTTGTCCCCAGCTAAACTTTAATAATAAATTATCAACTATTGGAGAATCTTCAAGGAAACTCTCTCCAGATAATCTCCATCCTAAACTAAATGCAGGGAAAACAGCATCTTGATTACCTCCTTCAAAAAGTGAAGATTGATCTTGACGTACGGTAGCACTTACCAAGTATTTATCGTCATATGCATAATCCACTTTTCCGAAGACAGAAAAACTAGAAGATTTTGACTGTCCACTACCTACGGTTTGCACACCTGTACCTGCGCTAATGAAGGTGAAATCAGGATCATCCTGTAAGAAATTTGTTACCTGCGCGAAGAATTGTTCGAATCGGTTCTTTTTAAATTCCGTACCTACGAAAGCATCTACACTATGCACACCATTAAAGATCTTTTTATACTGTAAAATATTATACCAGTTTGTATTAAAAATATCTGTAGATGTTTCTCTTAACAGGTTTACCTGTCTTGCTGCAGAATTTTCGAAATCTACGGGTCTAAAGAATGAAAATTTAGAAGCTGTTAAATCTGCAGTAAATGTGGTTTTTAGTGATAATCCATCAAATATGTCTACTTCGGCATAGATAGAACCTAAGGCTCTAATGGTTTCTGTAGGGTTTTCTGCATTTCGATCTGCTTGTCCAATTGGGTTTGAAGCGTTACCAACCCCTCCAATACCGGCAGTACCTGCATAATTCCCTTGAATATCAAAAACAGGAATTAAAGGGTTACTACGATATAAGGATGCGATTTGTCCTTCATTATTTTGGTTACTTGAACTCCCTACAGGGTCAATAATTCCGATTCTTTCTGAATACGATACGTTTACAGACTCTCCTAATCTAAGACGATCTGTGATATCAAATTCAGAGTTTACTCTTAGGTTATATCTTTCAAAACTAGTAGCACGTCCTACTCCTTCTTGATCTAATAAACCAAGTCCTACGTACAACTTCGAATTTTCTCCTCCTCCAGTAGCAGAAATATTATGTTGTTGTACAAAGGCAGTATCAAAAAATGCATCAAACCAATCGGTTCCTGCCTGATTTGCTCTGGTAATTCTATTGTTTGGAAAACTATACGTACTCTCGTCAAGTGTCCCCACAAAACCTTCAGGAAGAATGTAATCCGGAAGTACCGGATTAGGTCCTGTACCGTATTGCGGATGAGAAAGTGCTAAACCATCATTTGATAGCGCTTGCCAGCGTGCATCTGCAATTTGTTGTGGTGTAGCAAACTCTGGAAATACAGATTCCGGAATAAAATCAACACCTGTTAGTGCACTATAGTTAAAAGAAACTTTATTGTTCTTGTTTCCGTTTTTTGTAGTAATTACGATAACCCCGTTTGCTGCACCAATACCATAGATAGAAGCTGCTGCCGCATCTTTAAGAACCTGAATCGATTTGATATCATTAGGGTTTAAATCATTTAACCCTTGTCCCGTTTGTACCCCGTCGATTACATATAATGGATCATTACCATTAATAGTACCATATCCACGAATTCTTACTGCCGAGTTTCCTCCTGGTCCACCTTCAACACCAACAGTAACCCCCGCTGCTTGTCCTTGTAACGCCTGCTCTAAACTAGCAGGAGTAGTCGCTGCAATAGCTTCAGACTCAACTATAGTAACCGATCCAGTGATGCTTCTCGCGCTTTGTGTTGTATATCCTGTTACAATTACTTCACTAAGTTCACTTGCATCTTCTATCAAGGTTACATCCATTGCAGATTGCCCTGCAAATGTTTGCTCTTTGGTCACAAATCCGATATAAGAAAAGACCAAAATATCTCCGCTAGAAACCTCTAGCGTGTATTTTCCGTCAAAATCAGTTTGTGTACCTTTTGAAGTTCCTTTTACCAATACATTTACCCCAGGTAATGGAGATCCGTCTGATGTACTTACCGTTCCAGAAATTGAAGTCTGAACAGTAAGTGCGTCTGAAAACGTTTTCGTAATTGGCTCAATTTTTTGTCTTGATATGACAATTTGCCGATCAATAACTTTGTATACCAGACCTGTTTGCGTTAATGCCTTATCCAGTATTTCGTTTACTGTAGATCTTTTTAGATTAAGCGTTACTTTATGATCCTTTTTTAATACGTCGTCTTTGTAGAAAAATATAAACTCACTTTGAGAATGAATCTGCTCGAACAGATCTTCCAAAGTTGCGTTTTCGACGTTAATAGTAAGCTTTGTTTGTGAGTAAGAGTTATATGCGTATGCACTCGATAGCCCCAGACACAAGAATAAAATAAAAACCCTCATAATGGTTAATAAAAAATTGTATGTCTTCTTTTTGGATAAAAAAGAGTGACAGTTAGCTTTTTTATTCATAATTTTGTTTTTTATGCGTTAAGTATTGCATTATGCAATACGAGATGACTCTGGTCAGAAAATGTTGCCGCATTTTCTGACTTTTTTATGAAGTAAATAAAATGGAGGTGGTGGTTCTGTTATTTCATATATTTTCTGTTTAGTTAATTACAATTTTACCGTTCTCTTTTTCATATTTTAAATCAGTGGTTTCCTTAATAATTTCGATCACTTTTTCGATACTATCCTTTAAGTCCAAGTGTCCAGAGAAAGTCTCATTCTTAAGATCTTCGTCATTGATAACAATCTGAACATTATAGAATCTAGATAGTTTCTTTACAATTCCTGAAAGACGTTCTTTTTTGAAAATGAACTTCCCTTCTCTCCAAGACATATATTTTGCAACGTCTACATTACTGCTTCTTATCGTCTTGTTCCTATGACTATACACTGCTAATGTTCCCGGTTTGATTTTTATTTTAGAGTTCCCAAAAATTGAATTCGATGTGTATTTGATTTCTACGCTTCCGCGTTCTAGAGCAGTACTAGTATAGGAATCATCCTCGTAACTACTTACATTAAACACCGTTCCTAAAACCTTAATATCATAATCATTAGTCAGCACATAAAATGGTTTTTTCTGATTATGTCTAACATCAAAAATCGCTTCTCCAGTTAAGTGCACTTCTCTTTTATTTCCAACAAATGCAACCGGATATGTAAGTTTAGATCCAGAGTTCAACCATACTTTGGTTCCATCTGATAAGGTAAGTTTTGTTCTTTTCCCATAAGGCACCAATATCGTATTGTAACTTTCTTTGGCTACTTGTGCTACCTTCTCTGAACTATTGATATTCACTTGATCCCCAGTACTCGAGTATTCAATATTAGATTCTTTTTCCTGTATATTGATTTCTTTATTGTCGTGTAATACAAGTTTCACATCTCCTTCTTGAATCAAATTCACCTTATTGGCATCCACATAATTTTTGATTTTCGAAGTCTTTGTGAATTTATTCTGGTAGACTATCGACAGCAATAACACTGAAATTATTGCCGCCGCCATACCAAAAAAATAGGTAACCTTCCTCTTCTTCCTTTTGCGATTATGTTCAACAATGGAGGTATTTATCCTAGATTTTAAAAATTCCTTTTCTTTTTCCGTTAACATCTTTATGATATTATATAATTACAATATTTCTTTATCAACACGTTTTTTTATTCGACGCAACCCATCATTCTGATACATAACGAATTGATCTTCTACATACTAAAGCACTCATATCAAAAAACATAGACAAAAATCTAATATTATTTTTTTGATTGGCTATACTTCTATTTCACTTCGGAGTTTTTTTACTGCTCTGTAGATAAGAGTTCTTACAGACTCGATAGAAATCCCAAGGATAGCAGCTATTTCTTCGTAAGACTTTTTTTCATCAAATTTGAGGGACAATCCTTCTCTTTGCCTACTAGATAGGGAGGTTAAGGCTAAAGAAAGTTTAGCACTGATTTCTGCAGATTTTTCAGATTGTATAATAGATTCTTCGACAGAACTATTCATAGATACTATTTCTTTTCTATTCTCGTCTGCCGAAAAAAGTTTGATTTTTGACTTGAACTTTTTATTAATCTTACGTTTTAAAGATTTAAAAAGGTAGAATTTCACATTATCAACATCAGATAATTTCTTTCTATACTTATAGATATCCACAAACAGGTCATGGATACAATCCATAACATGATCTTTGTCGTTGGTATGTTGTGATCCAAATGCATATAATGTATCAATATATTTATCATAAAGTGAGTTAAAGGCTTCTAAATCTCCTTGTTTAACTTTAGACCATAATATAGCATCAACATTTGTAACGACTTGCATTTGAACGAATTTGTGTAATTTATGAATTCCTTAAAAATATAACCTCATTAATATCTTTTAAAGATTAATTTAACATTTTTTTTATATATAAATATAATCAAAAACGTTTATATCTCTTTTTCTAAAACAATTTTTTTGACCAAATTTCCTACAGAAATTTCAAACTCCCCACTTTCTGCGACCCACTGGTTATTTTCATCTACAAATTTGAGATCATCTACATCGATTGTAAACGAAACGGTCTTAACTTCTCCCGGTTGAAGTTCGATCTTACTGAACCTTTTCAGCGATTTTACTTCTGGAGTAATACTGGCATAAAGATCTGTGAGATACAACTGCACCACTTCTTTTCCTTTTTTCTCTCCAGTGTTTTGTACATCTACGCTCACTTTTACAGCATCTCCTTTTTTGAAGAAAACCTTATCAAAACTCAAATTTTTATATTCAAAAGTGGTGTAGGACAATCCAAAGCCAAACTCCCACTGTGGATTATAACTTCTTTGATAATCTGCATCATCATTTTGTTCACTATCCCCAAGGCTTTCAGTATACTTACGATTGTACTTTTGTAATGCACTGGTATAGCGCGGATAATTGTACGGTAACTTACCACTTGGATTTACATCTCCGTAAACCACATCAACCAAGGCTTTTGCGCCCTCATTCCCTGGAAGATAACACTGCAGCACTCCGTCCATATCCTTTTCAAACTGACTGATAATTCTTGGTCTTCCTTCATTAAGTACCAAAATGATTGGTTTATTCAGTTTACTCAATGCTTCAGCCAATTTTACTTGTGGTTCTGTAATCACCAAATCATCAATATCTCCTGGAGTTTCGGTATAATTATGTTCACCCAAACACAATACGATATAATCTGCTTGTTTTGCTAAAGCAACCGATTTGGCAATATCTATTTCTTCAAAAATGGATACTCCCGGAGCATATAATACATTTTCTTGCCCTAGTTTCTTTTCAAAAGCTTGCTTAATATTCAAATTATCTTTGGCATACTGATCACTCTTCTCCCCTTGCCATGTATAAGACCAACCACCATTTAGATATTTCATGCTATTTGCGGTTGGCCCTGTAACCAATACTTTCTTTTCTTTGGACAATGGCAAAACATTCTCCTTATTTTTTAATAACGTAATAGACTCTGAAGCCGCAATGTATGCTAAGGCCGAAGAAGAGGCTGTACCAAAATCGGGATAATCTTCAGGATTAGTAACTGGTGTTCTAAATAAATCTAATTCGTATTTTACTCTTAATATTCTTCGTACTGCATCATCAATTCGAGCCATTGGTATTTCCCCATCACTAACCAAAGAGAATAACTCCTCATAAAATGTATAATCCTCAGGAACCATACTCATATCAATACCTGCCATTACAGATTTTTTTACAGCTTCTCTCATGGTTGCTGCTACTTTATGACGCGTATGTAAATAAATAATATCTTTCCAATCGGTAACTACAAATCCTTTGAAGTTAAGTTCTCCTTTTAAAATATCGGTAATAATCCTTTTACTGGCATGAACTGGTGTACCGTTGATCTCTCCAGAGCTGATCATTACACTTTTGGCTCCAGCTTCTACACTCTTTTCGTAAATCGGTAAATCGTATTGTCTCAACACTCGTTCTGGTATGATACTCGGTGTTCTATCTTTACCCGTTGTTGGACTACCATAACCTATATAATGTTTAATACATGCTGCGACTTTGTTGGCATCTCCGATATCATCTCCTTGAAATCCTTTAACCATGGCTACTCCCATTTCAGAAGACAAATAAGAATCCTCTCCAAAAGATTCCCAAAGTCTTGACCATGCCGGATTTCTAGGTAAATCCAAATCTGGAGAAAATACCCATGGGATCGAAGAAGCTCTTGTTTCATATGCAGAAACCGCCGTACATTTCTCAACCAATTCTGGATCCCATGTTGCTGCCATACCAATCTGCTGGGGAAACAAAATGGCACCAGCGGTATAACTGGCTCCGTGTATAGCATCAATGCCATATATCACAGGGATCTTATTATCGGTTTTATTCGTTTCTTCTAGAATTTCGTTCAATACTTCATACCACCGTTGTGGTGTAGGTGCACCAGGGTTAGGTACATTTAATATAGAGCCTATTTTATATTTATGAATAGCTTCTCTCAACTTCTCTTTATCCAAAACACCTGGAGATCCGCTCTTCTCTAAAGCTGTAACTGTGATTTGTGTCATCTGACCTATTTTCTCTTCTAAGGTCATTTTTGACATCAATTCTGCTACTTTTTTATCTATTGGATCTGAAATTTCTTCTTTTTCTTTGAAGGCACAAGAGGAAAATAATGCTATTCCATAAATCATAATTAGGAAAGTGACGGTTCTCATATCAATATAAAATTTATTTCTCAGATACTATTATACAGAGAACCCAATTTACGATGCATAGACAAAAAAAATTAAGTTTTTTTTAAGGAGTCCAAAAAAATAACTTAAAATTTTACGTATTTAACAAAATAAGCCGGATTCTAACTAGTAGAATCCGGCTTATTTTCATGTGTCAAAATGCTTATTTACTTAGATACATCTTTCTACGTGAGTATAGATCGTAAAACTGATCATCTTTAAGATCATCAATGAATAAAATGCTCTCTCCAGTACTCTTCATTTCTGGTCCTAACTTCTTATTTACGTTAGGGAATTTATTGAAAGAAAATACGGGTTGCTTGATCGCGTATCCATTTAGATGTGGCTTGAAATCAAAATCAGTCACTTTCTTTTCTCCAAGCATTACTTTGGTTGCATAATTTACATATGGCTCTCCGTAAGCTTTTGCAATAAACGGAACCGTTCTAGAAGCTCTTGGGTTAGCCTCGATGATATATACTTTATCATCTTTGATCGCAAACTGGATGTTAATCAATCCCACTGTATTCAACTCAAGCGCAATCTTTTTGGTGTGATCCTTAATTTGTTGCATTACAAATTCTCCTAAATTGAAAGGAGGCAATGTAGCATTCGAATCTCCAGAGTGGATACCACAAGGCTCGATATGCTCCATGATACCAATAATATATACGTTCTCTCCATCACATATCGCATCAGCTTCGGCTTCGATAGCACCATCCAAATAATGATCTAACAGCAATTTGTTGTTTGGTATTTTACGTAACAAGTCCACTACATGCTCCTCTAACTCCTGTTTGTTGATCACAATTTTCATTCCTTGCCCACCTAATACATACGAAGGTCGTACCAGAATCGGGAAATTTAATCGGTCCGCCACTGCTAGGGCTTCGTCTGCTGTTTCTGCCGTATCAAATTCTGGATAAGGAATTCCATTTTCTTTTAATAAGGTCGAGAAACTTCCTCTGTCTTCTGCCAAATCAAGCGATTGATAACTTGTACCAATAATCTTGATTCCGTAACGATCTAATTTCTCTGCAAGTTTAAGTGCTGTTTGTCCTCCTAACTGTACAATAACACCTTCTGGCTTTTCGTGTCTTATAATATCATAGATATGCTCCCAGAAAACAGGTTCGAAATATAGTTTATCCGCTGTATCAAAATCTGTAGAAACTGTTTCTGGATTACAGTTGATCATGATCGTCTCATAACCACATTCTGCAGAGGCCAATACCCCATGTACACAACAGTAGTCAAACTCGATTCCTTGTCCAATTCGGTTAGGACCAGAACCTAATACTACGATTTTCTTTCTATCGGTTACTACACTCTCATTATGCACAGACACCACACCTTCTGGCGTTTCTATCTCTTCTTCAAAAGTAGAATAGAAATATGGTGTTTCTGCTCTAAATTCTGCAGCACAGGTATCTACAAGCTTGTATACTCGTTTGATTCCTAGCTCTTCTCTTTTATTATATACTTCACTTTCGTAGCAACCTACCATATGTGCAATTTGTCTATCTGCAAATCCTTTTTGTTTTGCTTCTAAAATCAAATCTTTGGTAAGCGACTGTATCGTATAGGTAGAAATCTCTTTTTCAAGATGGTGTAGTTCTTCGTATTGTTTCAAGAACCACATATCGATTTTGGTAATCTCATGAATTCTACTCAACGGGATTCCCATTTGGATAGCATCATAGATCACAAATACTCTATCCCAGCTGGCATAAGTAAGTTTTTCTATAATCTGATCGTAGTTCTTATATCCTTTCCCATCAGCTCCCAGACCATTTCGCTTAATCTCTAGTGACTGTGTAGCTTTGTGCAATGCTTCCTGGAAAGATCTTCCAATTGCCATTACCTCTCCTACAGCTTTCATCTGTAATCCAAGCGTTCTATCTGATCCTTCGAATTTATCAAAGTTCCAACGTGGTATTTTAACGATTACATAATCCAAAGTAGGCTCAAACAATGCCGAAGTAGATTTTGTAATTTGATTATCCAACTCATCTAAGTTGTAACCGATCGCCAATTTGGCGGCTACTTTTGCAATAGGGTACCCAGTAGCTTTTGATGCCAATGCAGAAGATCTGGATACTCGCGGGTTAATTTCGATAGCAATGATTTCTTCCTGATCATCAGGGCTAACAGCAAACTGCACATTACATCCTCCCGCAAACTCCCCAATGCTACGCATCATATGGATTGCCATATCACGCATCTTCTGGAAGGTCTTATCACTTAATGTCATTGCTGGTGCAACTGTGATCGAATCTCCGGTATGAATCCCCATTGGATCCATATTTTCTATCGTACAAATGATAACAACATTATCATTGTTATCACGCAGTAATTCTAATTCGTATTCTTTCCATCCGATCAAGGCCTTGTCAATCATCACCTCATGGATTGGAGAAGTTTCTAATCCTCTGGTCAACAACTCATCAAAATCCTCTTCTTTATATACAAAAGAAGCTCCGGCTCCTCCTAAGGTATAAGAAGCTCTAATTACTAATGGAAATCCAAACTCCTGAGCAATTTCTTTACCTTTCAAGTAAGAATTAGCAGTTGCCTGAGGTGCCATTCCGATGCCAATCTTCAGCATTAACTCTCTAAACTGCTCTCTATCCTCTGTAATGTTGATGGCGTCAATATCTACACCAATGATCTCAACATTAAAATCTTCCCATATCCCTTTCTCATCTGCTTCGATACATAGGTTAAGTGCAGTTTGTCCTCCCATCGTAGGCAATACTGCATCAATCTGAGGGTGTTCTTTTAAGATTTCAACAATCGATTTCGTATTCAAAGGTTTAAGGTATATGTGATCCGCCATAGATGGATCAGTCATAATCGTTGCAGGATTCGAATTGATCAAAATCGTTTCAATTCCATCTTCTCTTAATGAACGTAATGCTTGCGATCCTGAATAATCAAATTCACAAGCTTGCCCAATTACAATCGGTCCAGATCCGATAATCAATATACTCTTAAGGTCTTCTCTTTTTGGCATGTACTTAAAATTGTGTTGTATATATTATTTTTTTCTAGCAGATATAAAAAAAGGCGTTACCGATAAAGTAACACCTTTAATATTTTAAACTACGCATTCTCATTAATGCTTATGTCTTAATTCTGAAGAGACAGATAATTTCTTTCTTCCTTTGGCTCTTCTTCTAGCCAATACCTTTCTACCATTTACAGAAGCCATACGCTCTCTGAAACCGTGTTTGTTTTTTCTCTTTCTTTTCGATGGTTGAAACGTTCTTTTCATTACTATCTATCTTTATAAAATCTTCTTGAATACCTTATTTTGAATTTTTCGGATATCTCTACCCAAAACTGCGGGCAAATATACGAAGACTTTTTACTTTGACAAACCTAAATATCAAAATATTTTTATTTGTTTTTATTACCTTTGCCGCGACTTACAAAATAACACATTTTCAATGTTCAATAAAAATATAAAATTAGTAATAGCAGCTCTAATTATTGGTGCTGGCGTATGGCAAATCATAGAAGGATACACGGGTAATGGAATCATGCTAATTTTATTATCACTGGTTTTTGTGTTTTTATACTTTAAAAACGAAATGATTTTGCTTGCTTTTTTAAGACTGCGCAAACAAGATTTTGACGGTGCGAAAAAATGGCTAGACAAAATAAAAAATCCAGAGGTTGCCCTTACTACAAAGCAACAAGGATATTATAATTATCTTTTAGGGATCATGCTATCCCAAACCAATATCACACAAGCCGAAAAATATTTAAAGAAAGCGGTTAAGCTTGGACTATCAATGAATCAGGATTTGGCCGTAGCAAAACTTAATCTTGCTGGTATCGCAATGACCAAAAGAAGAAAGAGAGAAGCACAAACTTTGCTTACTGAAGCCAAAAAATTGGATAAGCATGGTATGCTTAAAGATCAGATTGCGATGATGAAACAGCAAATGAAGAAAATTTAGGCACACTAATTGTTTACTATATTACGTTATGTACTAAGTCTTGTATAGCTTTATTGTTGAAAACCTTAAAGTAGGGAGCATTAGTTTTTATGACAAAAAAGCTTATTTTTAAGGACTTTATAGTACATTAGCTATTGTAATTATTTTAGAATGAGAAAATTATTAATTCTAGGAATACTCTTCTCTTTTTGTAGTCATCTATTTGCACAAGAAGAAGTAAGAATCCCCTTTTCTGTCGCTATTTCTGCTCATATCGTCAAGTATAATCAAAAGATGGATGAAGCTTACAGACAAAACGACTTGGAGCGGGCCACCTTTTTATTTGATTCTTTGGTTACCAATCACCTTAATGGAACCTATATGGACGACTTTACCTTTAACACCATTAAGGAAGAGCCCATTACTTTCAAAGAATACGAAAAACCCATTTTTTTAATTACATATGCCGCATGGTGCGTTCCTGGAATAGGAGAAATTCCTGCACTTAATGATTTAGCAGATAGATTTCATGATCAGATTGATTTTGTGGTATTATTTTGGGATACCAAAGAAAACTTAAAAGACAAAAGCGACGACTACAGCAAGAATATCCAAATGGTTTATGTTGATGAAAAGACCAACCAGGACTCGTATATCGTAAATAAGCTTAAACACGCCCTAGGATTCCCGATGATGTATTTTTTGGATGAAGAAAAAAAATTATTGAATATTCAGAAAATAGAAACGCATCACTCTAGCGAAACCTTGAGTAATTCTTATAACATTCATTTCAATTCTCTGTCCAAGGGAGTATCTTTAATCATTGCTGACCTTGATCGAAAAGGTCTACTTAAGGATGATACAGACACTGAAGCTCTTAAAGAAAAAGAAGCCGAAGATGAAGAAGTTGGTGAAGATGGTAGAACTGCTGAAGAAAGAAGAATTGACGAAGAGTACGAAAAATACAAAAGAGAAAAAGATTCGTTGCGAAACCTATTAAGAGACAAAAACTAATATTGAGTTCGTTACTTTCCTAAAATCATTTTTAGAGCTACTAGTAAAAGTACACCTCCAAATATTTTTTTAAGCAAAACTTGATTGATAGATATTGCAAGTTTACTGCCCAGGTATCCTCCTATAATAAAGGTAATAGCAATAATACCTGCATATTTCCAATTGACATGCCCTTCCTGATAATAATTATAGGCTGCCAATAAGGTAACGGGCACAGCAAGTACAGCCAAACTTGTCCCCTGTGCTTCATGTTGGGAAAAATTTAACCACAGTAACATCAACGGAATCATCACTACGCTTCCGCCAATACCTAAAGTTCCACTAAAAAAACCAGCTAATAATCCGATTAGCACCAAAGAAATTAGCACACTTATATTCATAGTTGTAATATATAAGCAGCTAACTTACTTAAAAAACTTGTAAAACGGGAGATTTAATTACTGTCCGGTACCCACGTTATAATATCCGTTTCTAGGAATTTTTATAAAATATTCCTTACCAGTGGTATTATTCAAATGGGTTTCTCTTAACCAGGGATTATGCAATTTTAAAATCTTGTAATTGATATCGTGTATTTTGGCAAACTCGTTGAAATCAGTAATAGGCTCATCTACAAACACATTAAATGTCGGAATGTGCTTATACAAATCTTCATCACTGAAGTTGAATCCATATTTCTTTGGATTGCTCAAAATCTCTTTTACCGCTACAATTCTAAACACATAACGCCCTGTCTCCTCACCTAGCAATAAATCATAGTAAGATTCAGCATCTTGTCTTTCTAACTGTCTGTTGATCCCTGCACGACCTGCATTGTATGCCGCAGCAGCCAATGTCCAAGAACCAAACTTTTCTTTAGCGCTTTTTAGATATTTACAAGCTACTTCTGTAGATTTTTCGATATGATAACGCTCATCCACATTTTGATTTACCTCTAACCCATATTCTTTCGCAGTTCCTTTCAGCAACTGCCAGAAGCCAGTAGCTCTAGCTGGCGATACCGCTTGTGTCAAACTACTTTCAATAACAGCAAGGTACTTGAAATCTTCAGGTACACCATTTTCCTTCAAAATAGGTTCTATAACCGGGAAATACTTGTTGGCACGTTTAAACAGTAACAACCCATTAGATTGCCAGTACGTATTTACCAACAACTCTCTATCCATACGCTCTCGGATATCCGGGTTATCGATAGGCACTAATTCTCCAGCAAAATTCAGATTATCAGGCATGGGGATAGCGTAAACATTGTAGTCGTTTACCAAATCATCTTCCAATTGTTCCTGTACGGGGGTCTTTTGAGGTTCTTCCTGCGTTGCGTTTACCAGAATACTGAAAACAAACAGCACTCCTAAAAAAACTAATACTTTTTTTATCATCTTCATCTCTAAGTAGGTTTTATTTTATTGGGGAAATAAAATTTAGATTACAATATAACGTAAAAAGTTAGACTAATGCAAGTTATCCCCGATTATTTCAGGTAAATGTTTATTAAACCATCTTGCCCTATTTACAATCATCACATGCGTCCCCTGATCAACTGTTATGCAATTTTTGATATTAGCTATCGGAAAAACAATATCCTTATCTCCATGGATATGAATCAGATCCTCTGGTGCTTCCTCCTGATCCCAGCATACCATATTCTTGATCGCCCAGTCCAAGTATCCTTTATCATTCACTGATAAATAGCGTTGGTACATCGCTGCTCGTTTCTTGGCAAAATCCCCAAAAGCCAGTTTTTCCCAATTATCAATTTTAGAAACCACAGCAGTTGGCAACAACTTATACAGTCCGGTTTTACGAGCGATTTTCATTCGCTTTGGCAATTCGTCTTTACTCTTTACACTAGAAACGATAATAAGTTTCTTAAGTTGCAAATATTTACTCATTTCCTGAACAATCACCCCTCCAAACGAAACCCCAAGCAACACTGCATTCTTATGTTTAATTTCTTCGCACATACGTTGCGCATACTCCGCAATAGATTCTTCCTTATTTGGGATTTTCCAAGGGATGGTGTAGGTCTGAAAATGCGCTTCTGGTAACCGTATATGTTCAAAAATTGAAACATCGGCAGCCATTCCTGGCACAAAATAAACATGGGTAACTTCCTGCGACATAGGTATTTTAACAGTACTATTAAAGTTTAAAGCTCTAATTTTCTTATCTTTGCAACTCAAAATTATAGTATTCCCCCTTTAGATAAAAGGAAATACATCAATAATTTTTTATTGAAACAGGGAATGTAAACTAACAAATCTTAGTTAGGCATCAACAAAATAATTACTGAACATATACTAGTTTCGGATATGGTTTTGCGTGTTGCTTTTGGATGTTAGTCAGTTAATCAAGGGGGTTACCCCATAAGTAAAACTTATTTACCTCATAATTAAAAAACAATATGGAGAACTTGAGTGATGTTGGATTAGAAGTTATTGACAATGAATTTCTAAGACAATTTGAGACTACAATTGAAGGTCAGAAAGCGACCATCGAGTACGCCCAACAGGAAAGAAAAATTTTCCTGACAAAACTCATCATGAGCGAAGAACTAGTAAAGAAAGGATTTGAGGAAGATTTTATCGTTGCTGTTTTCAACATTATCGAAGATCGCAACATAAGATTGGTTCCCACAAGCCCTACGATTGCAAAATTTATGCGGAAAAATAGAAGGAAATATAAAAATTTATTACCCGTAGGAATAAACATATAGTTGTATAACGTATACAGCATAAAAAAAATCTGCAAGTAATTGCAGATTTTTTTTGTTTATGCTTCTTGTATTTTTTCGGGTTCTGGCACAAAATCAAATCGCACCATCCCATCATCATCAATTTTTGTCAACACTACCCGGTGCAAGGTATTTACATAAGACGGATTCCATGGCATTTTTACCTTCACGTAGTTTTCGGTAAAGCCGTGGATATAACCTTCCTTATTTTCAGATTCAAACAATACTGTTCGTTCTGTTCCTATTTGACTTTCATAAAATGCTCTTCGTTTCTTCACAGATAAACCACGTAACATTTTACTTCTCTTTTTACGCACATCCATCGGAACTACACCATCCAAATCAGCTGCAATGGTATTATCCCTTTCAGAATAGGTAAACACGTGTAAGTAAGAGATATCTAATTGGGATAAGAAATTATAGGTATCCAGGAAATGATCATCAGTCTCCCCTGGAAATCCAACAATCACATCTACCCCAATACAGGCATGTGGCATTACTTCTTTGATTTTTGTCACTCGATCCACATACAGATCACTCAAATACCTGCGGCGCATCAATTTTAAAATCTCATCATTACCAGATTGTAGCGGGATATGAAAGTGTGGCACAAAGGTTCTGGATTGGGATACAAAATCTATGGTTTCGTTTTTCAGTAAGTTAGGCTCGATAGACGAAATACGTAATCGTTCTATACCTTCAACCTGATCCAGGGCTTGCACCAATTCAAAAAAGGTATGCTCGTGTTTTTTGTTCCCGAACTCCCCTTTACCATAATCCCCAATATTTACACCCGTAAGTACGATTTCTTTGATTCCTTGCTCAGATATTTCTTTGGCGTTTTTCAACACATTAGACAAGGTATCACTACGTGATATTCCACGTGCCAGAGGAATCGTACAATAGGTGCACTTATAATCGCAACCATCTTGCACTTTCAAAAACGCACGGGTTCTATCCCCGATCGAGTAACTCCCTACATAAAAATCGGCTTCCTCGATTTCGCAAGAGTGCACTTGGCCAAAATCATTTTTAGACAGATCATTGATATAATCTGTAATCTTGAACTTTTCTGTAGCTCCCAACACCAAATCCACTCCATCCACCGCAGCCAGTTCTTCCGGCTTTAATTGCGCATAACAACCCACAGCAGCAACAAACGCATCCGGGTTTACTTTTTGTGCTTGTTTTACAATAGTTTTAAATCGCTTATCCGCATTTTCGGTTACCGAACAGGTATTGATCACATAAATATCTGCATGCTCTGCAAAATCCACACGATCAAAACCTTCGTCTACAAAACTTCGGGCAATAGTCGATGTTTCTGAAAAATTCAGTTTACATCCCAATGTATAAAAAGCAACTTTTTTTCTCATAAAACCAGCTGTCGTTTTCCTTGAAGGCAGAAATCTCTTTATCTTTATCCTTTACAATAAAATTTGAGGGTGCAAATATACCAACAATAATTCGTTTACTAAAATTGAAATTCAATTATCATTCCCACATAAATCACTATATAACAATATTTTATATAGCCTTAACACTTGTTTCTTGTAGTAATTCTGAAGAAAAAGATAGAGATCATCTTGTTTTTCGGTACAATCAATACGAGAATGTAAGTTCGCTAGATCCCGCTTTTGCAAGAGATGTAGCTAATATTTGGGCTACAAATCAATTGTTTAATGGATTGGTACAGTTGGACGATAGTTTACATATCAAACCGGATATCGCCAAACGCTGGGAAATCTCTGAAGATGCCTTACACTATACTTTTTACCTTCGGGATGATGTGAAATTTCATAAACATGCTTCGTTTAACACCAAAGACAGCACCAGAAGAGTGGTTGCGAAGGATTTTGTCTACAGTTTTAACCGACTAAAAGATCCTAAAGTTGCCTCTCCTGGGAATTGGGTATTGAAAAATGTAAAACACTATCACGCCGTTAACGATACCATCCTAAAAATAGACCTCAACATGCCGTTTCCAGCTTTTTTAGGACTTTTGAGCATGCGATATTGTTCTGTAGTACCCAAAGAAGCGGTTTCGTATTATGGTGATGAATTTAGAGCACACCCTATTGGTACAGGCCCTTTTAAATTTAAGTTATGGGAAGAAAACGTAAAACTGGTCTTTCGCAAAAACCAATTGTATTTTGAAAAAGATGACAAAGGTAAGCAACTCCCCTATCTTGAAGCTGTAGCAGTTACCTTTCTACCTGATAAGCAAAGTGAGTTTTTACAGTTTGCCAAAGGAAAGATCGATTTATTAAACAGTTTGGATGCTTCGTATAAAGATGAACTTTTAACACCCAGCGGTAAACTAAGAGATAAGTACAAAGATCGAATCAATATCAGCAAAGGACCCTACCTAAACTCAGAGTATCTCGGGTTTTATATGGATACCGAAAAAGAGGAGATTCAATCCCTTTTATTGCGTAAAGCAGTAAATCATGGTTTTGATCGCAAAAAAATGATCACCTATCTTAAAAATGGTATTGGTATGCCTGCGGAAAATGGTTTTATCCCTAAAGGAATCCCTGGATATGCCAACATTCCTGGATTTGAATACAATCCCGAAAAATCCAGAAAACTAGTCGAAGCCTATAAAAAAGAAACCGGAGACAACGAACCCACAGTTCGTATCGCGACCGATGCTAATTATCAAACCATCTGCGAATACATCCAGCGAGAACTCGAAAAAATTGGGATCAACATTATTGTAGATGTGATGCCCTCCTCAACCATACGACAAAAGAAATGGGCGGGAAAACTGGATACCTTCAGAGCGAGTTGGATTGCTGACTATCCCGATGCCGAAAACTTCTTATCTCCATACTATAGTAAAAACCATACACCCAACGGACCAAACTACACGCATTTCAAAAATGAAACTTTTGATCGTTTGTATGAGGAAAGTTTTTTGATTACCGATGACCAAATACGAGAGCAATATTATGCCAAGATGGATTCTATTATTGTAGCCCATGCGCCTATTGTCCCGTTGTATTATGACGAGGTAGTCCGTTTTACACAAAAAAATGTGAGAGGATTAACCAATAATCCTCAAAACTTTTTGATTCTAAAACGAGTATGGAAAGAGAAACTCGACTAGAAGTTTTTTCTCCAGTCTTTAGTGGTCTCAAAAACGTGTTCTAATATCTTTTTATCCTGTTCGGTAAACTCGACTTTACGTCTATCCATTACTACTTTGGCCACTTCGAAAGCCTTTTTGGTAAGATAAGTCTTAAAACCAGCGCTACCCCCCCAGCTATAACTAGGAATAAAATTACGCGGAAAACCACCACCAAAAATATTAGCGTTCACGCCAACAACAGTACCCGTATTAAACATGGTATTGATCCCACATTTGGAATGATCTCCCATCATTAATCCACAAAATTGCAGCCCCGTTTTGGCAAAACCTTCGGTTTCATAACTCCAAAGACGTACGGGAGCATAATTATTTTTCAGGTTCGAAGTATTGGTATCTGCACCCAAGTTACACCACTCACCTAGTACGGTATTCCCAATAAATCCATCATGCCCTTTATTACTATAGCCAAAAATCACAGAGTTATTGACTTCTCCTCCTATTTTGGAGTGTGGCCCCACCGTGGTTCCTCCATAAATCTTGGCCCCCATTTTTACCGTGGCGTTATTACACAACACAAAAGGTCCTCTTATGATGCTACCTTCCATAATTTCGGCATCTTTACCAATATAGATAGGTCCTGCACTGGCATTTAGTATAGTAAACTCTAGTTTTGCCCCTTCTTCGATAAATACATTTTCTGGAGCAATCACGCGATTGCTTTCAGGTATGGGTTGACTTTCTCTATCGGCAGTAACCAGTGCAAAATCTTGAGCAATGGCTTGCTCATTTTTCGAGAAGATATCCCAGGTATTTTTAACCGTAAGCAACTCCTGCTCGTATTGCACAATGGTAAAGCTTTCAAAATCTACTTCCTGATCTTCTTTTACGAAAAAGGCGATTGGTTCTTCACCATCAAAAATGGCTTGATTTTCTTGTAACTCTTCGATTTTGGTGACCAAATCTGCGGTAGGCAAATACGATGCATTGATCATAATGTTATCCTCCAGCTCCACCATTGGGAATTTCTCACTCAAATACTCTTCGGTAACGGTAGAAGTGGTATACCCCAGATGTTGCTCCCATTTCTCACGAATGGTTAAGATCCCTATTCGTATATCTGCTACTGGTCGTGTATAAGTAAATGGTAATAAAGCATTGCGCGAAGGCCCATCAAAAAGAATGTAATTCATGTGCTATGATCAAAAAGTTACTATTGGTTAACTGCGACAAAAATAAGCACGTTGGTCTTAAAAATAATGCGGTTGGGCTATTTTATTTGGAAATAAATGGTGGAGGGGTTTTGATTTTGGTTGTATGGTGTGTTGATAGAGGACAGCACTTAGCCCTTCGAGAGCCTCAGTGCTCGATAAGACGATAATTGAAATATGTATTGGTTATGTGTAACTGGTGTAGCCGCACTTCGACTCCGCTCAGTGCTCGGTAACATTACAATACGCTCAGGTCTGTCTACCACGCTGAGTAGAAACGCCCTTCGAGAGCCTCAGGGCTCGATAACGTAATATTTGGACGTACACTGAGCGGAGCCGAAGTGTACAAACAAAAAAGCCTTTCCTGCTTGGAAAGGCTTTTTGTAAACGGTGTCGCCAAATTACTTCTTGAATTTCGCGTATTTGTTTTTGAACTTGTCGATACGTCCTGCGGTATCGATAAGTTTTGATTTTCCAGTATAGAATGGATGAGACGTTCTAGAGATTTCTAATTTCACTAGCGGATACTCAACACCATCAACATCGATAGTCTCTTTAGTATTCGCAGTAGACTTAGTAATAAAAACCTCGTCGTTAGACATATCTTTAAAAGCTACTAATCTATAATTTTCTGGGTGAATACCTTTTCTCATTTGGTTTATCTTTTCTTTTTTGCGAGGTGCAAATTTACAACTAATTTCTTAATTGCAAAATATTTTAGCTCAAAGAAATTTAAATTATTCTATGTTATCTATTTATTTGGAAGGAAAATTTCAGTTTATCCAAACCTACTCATCTCCTTTAGGCTCTTCCTTATCATCACTTTCCGAACCACTTACCCAATCAAAAAAAGCACAAATAAGCGCTTCCCAACATGAAGAGGAGACCGATTCTTTAAATAACTTTCCATCATAGTTCGGTTTCAAATACTCGAACTGATGAGCAATTTTCAAAAATTCTTCACCTGTCATATTAATCGCTTTCAATTGAAAATACAAATTGACAAAAGTCTGAGAGTTTTCCCCAAGCATTTGTAAAAATAAAGCTTCAACTTCTTCCTCGCTCAAAGTCTCCACGGCAGATTTTTTAGACAGAACAGTAAAAAACTTCTGATACTCGCCAGATTTTACGCTTTTATTCAATTCTATAAGCGTTTCCTTGACTAACAATGTTTTTTCTTCCTGAGAAATCTCGTCCACTTCATCCCTAGTACAAGATGAAATTCCTATAACCGAAACGGCTATTAAAAAAAGTAATAATTTTCTCATACGTGATTCTTTTTGTTAATATATTTTTATTCAATTTAAAATTGGGGTATTCTGTTAAAAATTCATCTTTTTCACATTCCAATTAAAGAGAAAAACTCATATCACTCAAAAAATCAATCATTTACATCAAATCCCCTATATTGAGTAAATCCCCTTATTTTACCGCTGTTCACGCCTTAAATTACATGCGGTAAAACCGTAAACATCTGGCTAAAGATACGATAAAATTATGAATTATCCCGATAAAATGCTACTTTTATTACAATTGTAACATTTTTTTATATTTGTATACTGATATTAGAAAGCATATTAAAAGGTATTTATTGCTTATGAGTGAAACTACTATTTCTTTAAAAAAACATATTCATATTTACGGTTTACTACTAGGTGTCATATGGGTACTTTATGGTGTTTTTCGTAATTTAACGGAGGATGTTGTTGTATCAAATTGGATTTATTATATTTTTGAATTATCTCTTCATATTGGTTTTACATCCTTTTTTATTTATAAATTTAAATCTAACAATGACGGGTTTTTAACTTTAGGACAAGCTCTGAAAATTGGACTTGGAATCACTCTTTTAAGCACGTTTTTGTTCATAATTTGGGATGTTTTCTTTCTAAAAGTTATTTCCCCAGAAAATTTAAATGAAATAATTAATTCGTTAGAACCTTCGATTGATGGAGAAATAAATAAAAAAAGTAATTTTCTTAATAAAGAAAACAGTTATCTAATAAACAGATCATTATCTGGCTTAATTTTTCATCTGGTAATAGGATTTTTAGTTTCTTTGCTCAGCGGTGCCATCATGCAAAAAAATCCAGATCCTTTTGATTAATCAAATCTTATATTGTTTCTGACTGTGCTCCAACAGCAATATTTTGAATAAAAAGGGAGAGCTTGTAACATTTTAGTATCTTTGAATACGTATAGGTTATAATTAACCTTAACAATGTTCAACAATGGAAAATGAAAAACCTTCTTCAAAAAAGATAATTATCAATTATGGAGTAATACTAGGAATCATCTCTGTATTGCTAGGTGTAGTGATTTATGTTACTAATACGTATACCGATCCACATTGGTCTTTTACCCTAATTGGAATTTTAATCCTTATTGCAGTAATTGTAATGGGAATCAAGGCTTATAAAAAGTCAAACCATGGTTTTCTGGAACTTACTGATGCCTTAAAAATCGGTATTGGGATTGCCCTTATCGGTGGGATTATTGTTGTAATCTGGTCATTTGTATTAACAACAGTAATCGAACCAGAATACATGCAAAATGTACTGGATGCACAACGTGAGAAGTTATTAGAAAATCCAGACATGACAGAAGCTATGGTAGAGCAAAGTATGTCTGTAATGGAAAAAATGAGTAGTCCAATGATTGGTGCTGCATTTTCTCTTATTGGTAACTTGTTTTTAGGTTTTATCTTTTCGTTATTTGCGGGACTCGCAATGAGACAAAAACAGGAACTCTATTAATATATGAATATATCCGTGGTCATACCACTGCTCAATGAGCAGGAATCACTTACCGAATTATACAATTGGATTGCAAAAGTTATGCAATCCAATTCTTTTTCTTACGAAATTATCTTTATTGATGATGGTAGTACCGACGGATCTTGGGACACCATTATCCAATTATCCCAACAAGACCCACAGGTAAAAGGGATTCGCTTTTTAAAAAACTTTGGAAAGTCCCAAGCCTTACACGCTGGTTTTGAACAGGCAAAAGGTAATGTGGTGATTACTATGGATGCAGATCTACAGGATAACCCAGAAGAAATCCCAGAACTGTATGACCTGATCGACAAAGACGGGTATGATCTAATCTCAGGCTGGAAAAAGAAGCGCTATGACTCGGTAATTGCCAAAAATTTACCTTCAAAACTATTTAATGCAGCTGCACGAAGTACCTCTGGAGTAAAATTGCATGATTTTAACTGCGGGCTCAAAGCCTATAAAAATATTGTGGTAAAAAACATCGATGTACATGGGGAGATGCACCGCTATATCCCGGTTTTGGCCAAGAATGCCGGTTTCAACAAAATTGGAGAAAAAGTAGTGCTGCATCAGGCTCGTAAATATGGTAAAACCAAGTTCGGGATGAGTCGTTTTATCAATGGCTTTCTGGATCTGGTGACTATTTGGTTTATGTCCCGTTTCGGGAAACGACCTATGCACTTTTTTGGGTTAATCGGCACCTTATTATTTATCGTTGGATTTGGGTTTTCGCTATACCTGGGGATCGATAAACTTTTTATAGAAACCAAAGGTAGGCTTATCGCCCAACGCCCAGAGTTTTATATTGCTTTGACTGCCATGATTCTGGGAACACAGTTCTTTTTGGCTGGTTTTTTAGGCGAAATTATCCTTACCAGCAAAAGAAGCAAAGAGCGCTATAAGATTTCCGAAAAAATACACCTCTAAAAGTGTGATTTTCTGCGGTATTTTCATGCCCAAACTAGTATTAAATAGTATTTTTGTTATAAAATCATTTTCATGCAAGTAACAGATTCCGACATCAGCCAAAAAGTAAGCGAGTGGCTTACTCCTATCTTTGACACAGAAACACAACAACACATTAAAAACCTGCAAGAAAACGCTCCCGAAGACCTAAAGGAAAGCTTTTACAAAGACTTAGAGTTTGGTACCGGTGGAATGCGTGGTGTAATGGGTGTCGGAACCAATCGCATTAATAAATATACCCTGGGTAAAAGTACCCAAGGACTTAGTAATTACTTACTCAAACAATTTGAAGGCGAACAACCCAAAGCAGTAATCGCCTACGATTGCCGTAATAATAGTGATACACTGGCACAAGTAGTTGCCAATGTATTTTCGGCCAATGGAGTAAAGGTGTACCTATTTTCTAGTCTACGCCCTACTCCTGAATTATCTTTTGCCGTAAAGGAGTTAGGATGCCACTGTGGGATCGTACTTACGGCTAGTCATAACCCACCAGAATATAACGGATATAAGGTATACTGGCAGGACGGTGGGCAATTGGTACCACCGCAGGATGCAGAGATCATTGCAGAAATCAATGCATTACAATACGCCGATATTAATTTTGAAGCACAACCAAACCTTATTGAAAAAATAGACACAGCGATTGATGAAACTTTTATCAATCAGAGTGTACAAAACGGAAGTATCGCAGCCACTCAAGAAGCCAAAGATGATCTTACGATCGTATTTACCTCTTTGCATGGTACTTCTATCACCGCCGTACCCGAAACTTTAAAACGTGCAGGGTTTAAAAACGTGCATATCGTAGAAGAGCAAGCAGAACCCGATGGTAATTTCCCAACAGTGAAATCTCCTAATCCAGAAGAACCAGCGGCGCTAACCATGGCTATGGACCTAGCCAAAAAAGTAAATGCCGATATCGTGATCGGTACAGATCCGGATTGTGATCGATTAGGGATTGCAGTGCGTAATACCGATGGAGATTTGCAATTGTTGAATGGGAATCAAACCATGGTGGTAATGACCTGGTTTTTGCTGGAGCAATATGCCAAAGAAAAAACATTTAAAGGCAATGAGTTTATTGCTTCTACCATTGTATCTACACCGATGATGAGTAGCATTGCCAATGGTTTTGGCGTAGAATATCTGGAAGTACTTACCGGATTCAAATGGATTGCAAAACTGATCAAAGATTTTCCTGAAAAACATTTTATTGGTGGTGGCGAAGAGAGTTTTGGATTCATGGTAGGTGATTTTGTACGTGATAAAGATGCGGTGACTTCTACCCTATTGGCTTGCGAAATTGCAGCCTATACTAAAGCAAATGGCAGTTCGTTCTACGCTACTTTACTAGAACTGTATACCAAATATGGTTTTTATAAAGAAAACTTGGTGTCACTGGTTAAAAAAGGAATCGAAGGGGCACAAGAGATCAAACAAACCATGATTGATCTTCGTAACACTCCACCACAACATTTGAATAACGAAAAAGTGGTCTTGATTGAAGATTACCAGAGTAGCATCGCCAAAAATCTACAAGATCATACCGAAACGACGATCGATATTCCAAAATCGAATGTGTTGATTTTTTATACCGAAGGAGGTAGCAAAATTGCAGCTCGACCTAGTGGAACCGAACCAAAAATTAAATTTTACATCAGCGTACAAGGGTCTCTAGATTCGGTAGCTGATTTTGATACCGCACAACAACAATTGGATAGCAAAATTGAAGCTATCAAAAAAGATTTACAATTAACTTAAATAACAGTGATAGCTGTTTTGAAATAATTAATGAAATACTTTAAACAAATTCTCCGCTTTGCGGCTCCTTATAGAATATATGCAATCTTAAATATTATCTCGAATATTTTTTATGCGCTCTTCGGTACATTGGCCATGGTATCTTTATTTCCTATGCTTAATGTATTGTTTGACAAAACCAAAAAAGTATATGAAGAACCGCAGTGGGAAGGTTTTTTTAATGTTCGCGATTACGCCGAGAGTTACCTGAGTTACTTTGTAACCCAAAAAGAACAGCAAGGAAGCGATGACGTGTTGATTTTTATGGTGATCCTGGTAATTAGCATGTTCTTTTTGAAGAACATTTTTAGTTACCTGGCCATGTATTTTATCACTTTTTTACGAAATGGAGTATTAAAAGACATCCGTAATGAGCTATATCACAAAACCGTAGCATTGCCCCTTTCTTATTTTTCTGAAAAGAGAAAAGGAGATACAATGGCACGTATATCTACCGATGTTTTGGAGATTCAACATTCTTTTTTGTCGATTTTAGAATTGATTGTACGAGAACCGTTAATGATTCTGTTCACTATTGTAGCGATGGTGTTGATCAGTGTAAAACTGACCATATTTGTATTCATTTTTATCCCCGTGTCCGGTTTCTTAATCTCTTTGATCGGAAAGCGTTTAAAAAAGGACTCAGACAAAGTGCAGCAAGAGCAAGGATTTTTTCTATCCATTGTTGAAGAAACCTTGGGTGGATTGAAGGTAATCAAAGGATTTAATGCCGAAAAGATCTTTGGGAGCAAATTTGAAGCTTCTACCAAACGATTCTATGACTTCTCGAATACCTTGTTAAATAGACAGAATTTAGCATCTCCTACCAGTGAGTTTTTAGGAATTACAGTAATTGCTATACTATTATGGTATGGTGGACAAATGGTATTGGTAGACAAAACGCTGGATCCAGGGCTCTTTATTGTATATATGGGATTGGCATATAATATTCTGACTCCGGCAAAAGCGATATCCAAAGCCAGTTATGGTGTAAAAAGAGGAAATGCGGCTGCAGAACGTGTCTTAGAAATTTTGAACACGCCTTCTCCTCTACAAGACAAACCTAATGCACAAGAAAAGGAAGGGTTTGATCAAAAAATTGAAATCAATAACATTTCCTTTAAGTACGAGGATGACTATGTATTAAATGATTTTTCTTTAGAAGTTCCAAAAGGTAGCTCCGTTGCCTTGGTAGGACAATCTGGTAGTGGTAAATCCACCATTGCTAACCTGGTCACTCGTTTTTATGATGTAAATAAAGGAAACATTAGCATAGATGGGATAGACATTAGAGATTTGAGCAAACACTCCTTAAGAAATTTAATGGGGCTCGTAACTCAGGATTCGATCCTATTTAATGATACCATCAAAAACAATCTATTGATAGGAAACGAAACAGCAACAGAAGAAGAGATTGTAGATGCATTGAAAGTTGCCAACGCCTGGGAGTTTGTAAAAGACTTACCCAAAGGTATCGATACCAATATCGGTGATAGCGGGAATAAGCTAAGTGGAGGGCAAAAACAACGTCTATCGATCGCCAGAGCCGTATTAAAGAACCCTCCTATCATGATTTTGGACGAGGCTACCTCTGCACTGGATACTGAAAGTGAACGACTTGTACAATCTGCCTTAGAGAATATGATGAAAAATCGAACCAGTATTGTGATCGCTCATCGATTATCAACAATACAAAATTCAGATTTAATCGTTGTAATGCAAAAAGGTAAAATTGTTGAAAAAGGTACACACGAAGAATTAACTGCAAAAGATGGAGTGTATCAAAAATTAGTAACGATGCAGTCGTTTGAATAAAAATTAATTGACTTCCAAATAGTTATAAAAGAAAAAAGAGTGCTATCGCACTCTTTCTCTTCACACAAATCATCTTAATTTAGGGGCTTACTCTAAAATTAAAACTCACTCTTATTAATAAACTTTCACCTTGGGGGAAATGAAAGTAGTAATTCATTATTACAGTGTAAAGATACGACTAATTTTCAGTTTTCCAAATAAAAAATGCATTTTATCTAAAAAAATGTGTTTTTTAACGTTTTGATATATCGAATATATCATATTTTGTAGTCTTATTCCTACTTCACTCAAAAATATCAAAAACCTATAAAAAGAAAAAAGAGTGCTATCGCACTCTTTCTCTTCACACAAATCATCTTAATTTAGGGGCTTACTCTAAAATTAAAACTCACTCTTATTAATAAACTTTCACCTTGGGGGAAATGAAAGTAGTAATTCATTATTACAGTGTAAAGATACGACTAATTTTCAATTCTCCAAATAAAAACTGCATTTTATCTATAAAAAATGCAAATAAACATTAATTTTAACATTCATTCCTACATTTTTCCTACAAAATTGATCAGTTTACCTTTTTTTACAAGTTTATTAAACCTTTTTTGTGTACATTAGTCTAAGAGGTTAGAATAAACTATCACTAATCATATAAAAAGTCTACCATTGAATATTCAAGAAGAAGAAAGCTTACTTATTGCCCTGCAATCTGATGAAGATATCAATGCAGCCTTTAGCAAGTTGGTTACCCTCTACAAGCAACGTTTGTATTGGCATATACGTAATATGGTCAAAAGCCATGACGACACCGATGATATTTTACAAAATGTCTTTATTAAGGTATATAAGAATATAAGTAAGTTTAAAGGAGAAAGTAAATTGTATTCCTGGTTATATCGTATCGCTACCAACGAATCGATTACCTTTCTCAATCAAAAAGCCAAAAAATATAATATTAGTAATGAAGAACTAAACCTGCAATTGGTACAGAATTTGGAAGCGGATGTATATTATAATGGTGATGAAATGCAATTGAAGTTACAAAAGGCCGTTGCCACTCTGCCTCAAAAGCAGCAACAAGTATTTAATATGAAGTATTTTCAGGAATTAAAATATAGAGAAATATCAGAAATCCTGGAAACCAGTGAGGGAGCCCTAAAAGCTTCTTATCACCTGGCAGTGAAAAAAATAGAAGAATTTTTAAAAGAAGGTTAAACCTTTATACATTTACACAGTCATATAAATAGTGAAAAAAGATAAATTACATAAAGACAACGGAGGTTTTAAAATACCAGATGGGTATTTTGAAACATTTGAGGACCGGTTACAAGAGGCCATTGCTTCTGAAACCGATACCTCTCCTACTCTGGATACAAAGATATCTTCAGGGTTTACCACTCCCGATGGCTACTTTGATCATGTAGAGGAATCTATCACTAAAGCCATAACGTCTCAGGAAGAAGAGAAATCAATACTAGATCATAAGATCTCTTCTGGATTTAGCACTCCAGAATCCTATTTTGAGTCTTTGGAAGAAAAGGTATTGCAAAAAGCTACAAAAGAAGCGCCTAAAGGAAAGGTAATCTCAATATTCTCTAAAAGGAATATACTTTACATCTCTGGTATAGCCGCTATGATTGCCATTATCATTTCTGTATCTATTAATAATGGGAATACTAGCTTAACAGATATCGATACTTTGGAATTAGAAGATATCCAAGATTATTTTGCAGAAGGGAATGTAGAACTTACTAATGAGGACATTGCTTCCTTATTGGATGAAGAGACTAACTATGCTGATGTATTTGAGGAAAAAGAAATTTCTGAAGAAGAACTATTAGAATATCTATCCGAAGAAGATCTCGAGGATGACATTATATTTACAGATTAACAAATGAATGAGTGTATAGCTCCAAATGAACGATTGAAAAATTAAATTTGATGAAAAAGATACTACTACTGATATACTTCGCTTTTATTTCGCTACACGCTATGGCGCAAGGACCTGGTCCAGGTGGTGAAAAAATCAAAGCGTTTAAAGTTGCCTTTATCACAGAACAATTAAATCTAAGTAGCAAAGAAGCGCAACAGTTTTGGCCTATCTATAATGCTTATGATGAAACTGTACACCAAATTAAGAAAAGTGAACGCAAGGGTTTTAGAGCACTAAAAGAAGCTTACAATGGACCCGATGGATTAAGTGATAGCCAGGCAGGAACATTTTTGGACAATTATATGGATGGCGAAACCAAAAAAATGGAAGCTAGAAAAAAATTGATCAAAGATTTACAAAGCGTGCTCCCAAATAAAAAGATCGTACGTCTGATTAAGGCTGAAAACGATTTTAACAAACGACTATTGGATCGGGTACGACAATGGCGAAATCGAAGAAATAATCAATAAATATAGGAAGAGGCTTAAACAAGCCTCTTTTTTATTTAAACGTAAGTTTAGCAATTCTTCCTTTACCCGCTGCAATAGCAGTATTATCTGTCAAAAAACGTAAGGTATAAAATCCTTCTTTACTGAGTTCTTTCCAGGAAGCTCCCCTATCGTTGGAAATGCTAATCCCAGTAAAACCTACTACAACCATTTCTTCTCCTTTCCCATTAGGGATGTAGCGAACACAGCTTTTATAACCCGCTCCGCTACCATCGGCAACCAAAGTCCATGTTTTTCCACCATCTTTTGTAATGGCTTTGTTCGCCTTGTTGTCCTCAGGTTGGGTATAGTCTCCTCCATAAATCACTCCATTCACTGCATCAAAAAACGCCATCGAATATGCCCCCGTAGTTGGCTGTCCTTGTATAATAGGTGTATCTGTAACCATCCAGGTTTTTCCTTTGTCCGGCGAGTAAAATACCCGAGATTTCATCCCTCCTGACACAATCCAGGTATGTTCATCTTTTATAGCAATATTGCCATTACTTGCTGCAAATGCAGCCTCCCCTTCTGCTGTTTCTGGTAGATTTTCGCAAGATACCTTTTGCCAGGAATTGCCTCCATCTCTAGTGATGATAACAGATAAGCATCCATCTGTTGGATCCCCCATTGCGATTCCTTCTTTATCGTTCCAAAACGCAATGGCATCATAAAATGCTTTTTTATGATGTTCTTCGTAGACCAACTTTTCTTCTTTATTTTCAATATTCACCTTTCGCAACCTGGCTGGCGAACTGATTCCTAGACTGTAAAATGAATTGTCAACAAAAGTAACCGCTCGATGTTCTGTGATCCAATTTTCACTGCTATCTACCGTCTCATTAATTGTATACTCTTTCAATTCCACCGTATTGGTCTTCAAATCCAAAAAACCATACCCTTTGTTAAATCCAAAACCAACCAAAGAATCTCGATATATGTCAATAGCACGTATGCTTATTGAATCTTTATAGAGTATTTCTATATTCACTTCAGAAAAACTGGGCTTAACAATTTCTTCTTTGGTGCCACAGGATAATATGCTTAAAACGAAAATAAGGATCAAAACTACTCTCATATGCAACAATTTTGACCAAATATAATAGTATTTGATTACAAACGTCTACCTTTGCAAACCTTTAAAAAGTAGCAGCATGCGTTTACATAGAAATCTTGTTTTTGCGGTAATTGACGGACTTAATGAAATCTTTAATGAAGATGGGTATGCCGACAAAGTAGTTCAAAAACTTTTGAAACGAGACAAAAGATGGGGATCCCGCGATCGTAGCTTTGTAGCAGAAACGGTTTATGAAATTGTACGTTGGAAACGCCTGTATGCTGAAATCGCTGAAGTAAAAGAGCCTTTTTCAAGAGAAAATCTATGGCGAATTTTTGCGGTTTGGGCTACGCTTCGAGGAATTACACTACCCGATTGGAAACAAATCGGCCCTACTCCTACCCGACGTATCAAAGGACGTTTTGATGAATTAAGTAAAATCAGAAAGTTTAGAGAATCTATTCCTGATTGGATGGACGAAATCGGAGAACAAGAATTAGGGACTAAATGGGAAAAAGAATTGAAAGCGCTCAACGAGCAGGCTCCAGTAGTCTTAAGAACCAATACCTTAAAAATTTCTAGAGATAAATTACGAAGCGCCTTAGAAGATGAAGATATCGATACCGAATTCATCAAAGGATATCCCGATGCCTTGCAGCTTACTGAGCGCAAAAATGTATTTACCTCAGATGCTTTCAAAAATGGTTTTTTCGAGGTACAGGATGCTTCATCGCAATTGGTGGCTAACTTTCTGGATGTACAACCAGGGCAACGTGTGGTCGATACTTGTGCCGGTGCTGGAGGCAAAACGTTACACCTTTCTGCATTGATGCAAAACAAAGGGCAAATCATTGCTATGGACATCTACGGCAATAAACTGAAAGAATTAAAAAGAAGAGCAAAAAGAGCAGGTGCTCATAATATCGAACCTCGCACCATAGAAAGTACTAAGGATATCAAAAAGCTACATGGCAAAGCAGATCGGGTTTTGATTGATGCTCCCTGTAGTGGATTAGGAGTACTAAGTAGAAATCCTGATGCCAAATGGAAACTTCAGCCTGAGTTTCTGGATTCGATCAGACAGACACAATCAGAAATTTTGGAGAGTTATTCAAAAATGGTAAAACCCGGAGGGAAACTGGTTTATGCTACGTGTTCTATCCTACCTTCAGAGAATCAAAACCAGATAGAGCATTTTCTTACCACAGAAACCGGAAAAAATTTCAGCTTAATTAAAGACAAAAAAATATTATCTCATCAATCTGGTTATGATGGGTTTTATATGGCTTTACTAGAGAGAAAGTAAACTCGTCTTTTCTTATCTATTAATAATCGCAAATCATTTTCACTGAAAACAAGGTGTTTTAGTAAATGTCTTTGCAAGATATTTGCTTCATGTTTATAAGTACAACACTATAATTGTAATTCGTAAAATGAAGTGGATTAATTCTCAAATGGTGATCTGGTTGGTAATTCAATTGCTGATGCTTCTATTTACCATGTCTTCTCAGGAGCAAGAAAGCCTCATTATCTTTTGGATGACTCTTCCATTCGCAATTTTAAACTGTATTGCCATCGTTATTATTTTGTTTGGAAAACCTAAAACCGGAAGTATTTTATTCTTTATAGGAAGTGTTTTATTTATACCCATTGGCATCATTGGAGCCATAGGAGCCAGAAAAAACCTAAATCAAATCAAAAAAGAGAAGTTCATTAATACAATATAAGCATGGAATTAATACAAGAATTTTCACTACGTAAACAATTAGCCAATCAAAATTTAATCATGGGAGGAATAATCGTACTGATTAGTATTATTATGTTTTTCCTAATTGGAAATCTTATGATGATTGGTCCAGGTATTTTATTATTGGTCATTGGTGGTTTAAATCAAAACTTAAAAGTAGTAAAAGTCTATCCTGAATATTTAGAAGTTAAACTTGGAGTTCTCGCGCCGAAAAAATTTATCCGCTACAATCAAATCACCCAATTCAAAGCTGTTAATAAAATCCTGGAAATACACTATAATACAGACGAAGGTAAATCCAAAAAAGTAAGAATTGCAAAAAGAGCTCTGGAACAAGAAGATATAATTGCCATTAATAATTTTTTATCAGAGCATACAGATTTGGATTCGAATAACAGTTGGATTAACGAGTAATTACAGCTGCTAGACGATACTTTGGGATCCAGCACTAAAATTATACACAATTGTATGTATTGCAAAAAGGTGGGGCGTTAATTATCAGAATGTATACCTAGTAGTCTTTATACTTCTCTGTTTTTAAAATTTGGTGAATAACTAAAGGATCCAATAGCTATTTTGTGCTTGATTTTACATTTAAAATAGTAAATTTGCAGCTTAATTAAAACAACACAAATAATCGAAGTATGATTCATTTCTTCGGAAACCCAAAAGAGAAAGTATTTGCCGTTCAAGCCAATACTGAAATTACCCCAGAAAGTATTAAAAAACTCACATGGTTATTTGGCAACCAACCTAAAATATCTACGGCGTCTGTTGACGCTTTTTTTGTTGGTCCACGTGCCGCAATGATCACTCCGTGGAGTACCAATGCAGTAGAGATCACTCAAAATATGGGTGTCGAAGGCATCATACGAATAGAGGAGTTCAACTCGGTTCCAGAATCGCATACGGACTTTGATCCAATGCTTTCTCAAAAGTACGATGGATTGGATCAGGATATTTACACTATAGACATCCAACCAGAAGCGATTATGGCCATCGAAGATATTGCTGCCTATAACGAAAGTGAAGGGTTAGCACTTAGTGAAGAAGAGATTGAATATCTGGAAGGAATAAGTCAAAAAATTGGTAGAAAACTCACAGATTCTGAAGTATTCGGTTTCTCACAAGTAAATTCAGAGCACTGTCGTCATAAAATCTTTAACGGTACATTTGTTATTGATGGAGAGGAGCAACCCACTTCTCTTTTTCAAATGATCAAGAAGACGTCAGAAACACATCCTAACCATATCGTTTCTGCATATAAGGATAATGTAGCCTTTATCGATGGACCTAAGGCTACGCAGTTTGCTCCTAAAACCGCAGACAAACCAGACTTTTATACGGAGCAAGATTTTGAAAGTGTAATTTCTCTAAAAGCAGAAACACATAACTTCCCGACCACGGTGGAGCCTTTTAATGGTGCTGCTACAGGTTCTGGAGGAGAGATTAGAGACCGACTTGCAGGAGGAAAAGGTTCTTTACCGCTAGCAGGAACTGCAGTATACATGACTTCATACTCAAGACTTGAAGAAAACAGACCTTGGGAGCAAGCTGTTGCAGAGCGCGATTGGTTGTATCAAACTCCAATGGACATTTTGATCAAAGCTTCTAATGGAGCTTCGGATTTTGGTAACAAGTTTGGACAACCTTTGATCACTGGATCTGTACTTACTTTTGAACATGAAGAAGATGCTAGAAAGTTAGGATTCGATAAAGTAATCATGCTAGCTGGAGGTATTGGATATGGTAAAAAAGACCAGGCGATCAAAGCCAAACCAGAAACAGGTGATAAAATTGTGATTCTTGGTGGAGAAAACTATAGAATCGGTATGGGAGGTGCAGCTGTATCCTCTGCAGATACAGGAGAATTTAGTAGTGGTATCGAATTGAATGCCATCCAACGTTCTAACCCAGAAATGCAAAAAAGAGCAGCCAATGCGATTCGTGGTATGGTAGAAAGCGATCAAAACACCATTGTTTCCATCCATGATCACGGAGCTGGAGGACATTTAAATTGCCTTTCAGAATTAGTAGAAGAAACAGGAGGCAAAATCGATTTGGATAAGCTACCAGTAGGAGATCCTACCTTATCCGCCAAAGAAATCATAGGAAACGAATCTCAAGAGAGAATGGGATTGGTGATCGGACCTGATAATATCGACACCCTACAACGTATCGCCGAGCGTGAACGCTCTCCTATGTATCAGGTTGGAGATGTAACCGGAGATCATCGTTTTACCTTTACTTCAAAAACTAAAGGAGACACTCCTATGGACATGGATTTGGACCATATGTTTGGAAGTTCTCCAAAAACCATCATGAACGATATAAGTATTGATCGCAATTATAATGAGATCAATTACACTACAGATAAATTAAAAGATTACCTCGAGCAAGTGTTACAATTAGAAGCAGTTGCTTGTAAAGACTGGTTGACTAACAAAGTAGACCGTTGCGTAGGAGGACGTGTAGCCAAGCAACAATGTGCTGGACCATTACAACTACCACTCAACAACTGCGGAGTAATGGCGATAGACTATAAGTCTGGAGAGGGTATTGCTACTTCTATAGGGCACTCTCCTATTTCTGGATTGATTGATCCAGAGGCAGGAAGTAAAAACTCTATAGCAGAATCACTTACCAATATTATTTGGGCTCCTTTGAACGAGGGATTATCTTCCATTTCATTATCTGCAAACTGGATGTGGCCTTGTAAAAATGAGGGAGAAGATGCAAGATTATACAAAGCTGTTAAAGCCGTTTCTGACTTTGCCATAGATTTAGGGATCAACGTTCCAACGGGTAAGGATTCTTTATCCATGAAACAAAAGTATCCTAATGAGGAAGTTATCGCTCCGGGTACAGTAATCATATCCGCTGCTGCACATTGTAATGATATCGCTGGAGTGGTTGAACCGGTATTAAAAACATATGGTGGAGATATCTTCTACATCAATATGTCCAATGATAAACATCAATTGGGTGGATCTTCATTTGCTCAGGTACACAATAAAATTGGTACAACAGCACCAAATGTAACAAATGCCAAAGCCTTCAAAACTACGTTTAATGTTATCCAGCAATTGATTCAGGATCGCAAAATTATCGCAGGGCATGATGTTGCCTCAGGAGGTTTAATCACTACATTATTAGAACTATGTTTTGCTGATGTAGATCTTGCTGCCAACATTGATCTTTCTGAAATTGGAGAGTCCGATTCTATCAAGTTATTATTTGCAGAGAATGCTGGAATCGTTTTCCAGAGTTCCCCTAATAGTGATGTAGCACAAATACTTGCTGAAAACGGAATTGAATTTTTCAAGATTGGTAAAGCTATTGAAGGAAACACACTGCAAATCGTGAATCAAGACGATACTTTTGATTTGAATATTGCAGAGCTCCGAAATACATGGTACAAGACCTCTTACCTTTTGGATCAAAAACAAACGGCAAATGGCCTTGCCAAAGATCGTTTCGAAAATTATGCAAAGCAACCATTGAAGTACGAGTTCCCTATTCATTTTATGGGAAGAAAACCGATCATTGATAGCAGTAAGCCTCGTCCAAAAGCAGCGATCATTAGAGAAAAAGGAAGTAACTCTGAGCGAGAAATGGCCAATGCTATGTACCTGGCTGGTTTTGATGTAAAGGATGTGCACATGACTGATCTTATTTCGGGACGTGAGACTCTTGAAGACATTCAGTTTATTGGTGCAGTTGGAGGATTCTCAAATAGCGATGTTTTGGGATCTGCAAAAGGATGGGCTGGAGCATTTCTATATAATGAGAAAGCCAATACGGCGTTGAAAAAATTCTTTGACAGAGAAGACACACTCTCTGTAGGGATCTGTAACGGTTGTCAGTTATTTATGGAATTAGAAGTGATCAATCCAGACCATGAAACTCATGGAAAATTGATTCACAATGCTTCGCATAAACACGAAAGTGCATTTACATCGGTAAAAGTTCAGGAAAACAATTCTGTAATGCTATCTACTTTGGCAGGAAGTACACTTGGGGTTTGGATTTCTCATGGAGAAGGAAAATTTAGCTTACCGCTGTCTGAAGACAATTATCATATCGTAGCCAAATATGGTTACGATGCATATCCTTCTAATCCAAACGGATCAGATTATAACGTAGCGATGATGGCGGATAAAACCGGTAGACACCTGGTAATGATGCCGCATATCGAACGTTCGATTTTCCAGTGGAACTGGGCTAATTATCCAGATGGTAGAAAAGATGAAGTATCTCCGTGGATCGAAGCTTTTGTAAATGCAAGAAAGTGGATAGAAAACCGATAATCATAAAGCGGTAGGATTAAAGATATCTTAAACTAGAATAGAGAATACTGCTATATCTTCTTTAAAATTACGATATCAAGAATATCGCATCAAAAACAATAAAAAATTAAGGAGTTGATAAATTACAGCTCCTTTTTTTATATATTAGGGTTGTGTATTATCAGATTTTTTATAATTTGCGAAACTATGCACGCATAGTAATTTAACAAGATCCCTAGAAAGTAAAATGAAGCATTTGTTTTTGGTATATAATCCCTTGGATTTTACTATCTTATAAAGCTTTTATGCCATTCTTCTAGATAAGATTTGTTGAATTCTACAAAAAACATTTAAAACGACTTATGACGACAATTACTAGATTATTTGATTTTCCACATTATCAATTAGAGAAATTTAATTTAGACAAGGCTTTAATCACAAAGTATAATGGAGAGTGGATTGCTACTTCTACCCAAGAATACATTAATAAAGCTAACCAGATTAGTAGAGGTTTACTAAGACTGGGGGTAAAACCAAACGATAAAATCGCCATAATATCTTCAAATAATAGAACTGAATGGAATATTACAGATATTGGTGTGTTACAAATCGGTGCACAAGATGTTCCTATTTATCCTACAATTTCTCAGGAAGATTATGAATATGTATTAAATCACTCAGAGTCGGTATATTGTTTTGTTTCTGATGATGAAGTATTTCAAAAAGTAAAAAATATTCACGGAAATGTACCTTCATTAAAAGGGGTATATTCTTTTAATGATATAGACGGTTGTAAAAGCTGGAATGAAGTTTTAGAATTAGGTAAAGATGACAGCAACCAGGAAGAAGTAGAAAAATTAATGGCAGGAGTACATGAAGATGATCTCGCTACCTTAATATATACCTCTGGTACTACAGGTCGTCCAAAAGGAGTAATGCTAAGTCATAAAAACGTGGTAAGCAATGCCTTGAGTGCTGCAACCCGATTCCCTATTCCTTCGGGAGAAGCGAAAGCATTAAGCTTTTTACCAGTATGTCATATCTATGAGCGTATGCTGATGTATTTATACCAATATTTGGGTGTAAGTATCTATTTTGCAGAGTCGCTAGAAACGATCAGTGATAACCTTAAAGAAGTGAAACCAGATGTAATGACAGCGGTACCTCGACTTCTTGAAAAGGTATACGATAAAATTATTGCAAAAGGAGCGGATTTAACAGGGTTAAAGAAAAAACTGTTCTTCTGGGCAGTAGAACTTGGTTTAAAATACGAACCATACGGAGCCAACGGATGGTGGTATGAAAAGAAACTAGGGTTAGCAAGAAAATTAATATTCAGCAAATGGCAGGAAGCTCTTGGAGGGAACCTAAAAGTAATTGCTTCTGGAAGTGCAGCACTACAACCAAGATTGGCAAGAGTATTTAATGCTGCTGGAATGTCTGTGATGGAAGGATACGGTCTTACCGAAACCTCTCCTGTAGTATCTGTAAATGATGAAAGAGAGAAAGGTTTCAAAATTGGAACTGTGGGTAGAATGATCCCTAATACCGAAGTTAAAATTGCAGAAGACGGTGAGATTCTTGTAAAAGGACCACAAGTAATGCAAGGATATTACAAAGACCCAGAAAAAACGGCTGAGGTATTAAAAGATGGATACTTCCATACTGGTGATATCGGTGAGATTGATAGCGATGGGTTCTTAAGAATTACCGATCGTAAAAAAGAAATGTTTAAAACTTCTGGAGGAAAATATGTGGCTCCTCAGTTGATCGAAAACGCTATGAAGCAATCTAGATTCATTGAGCAAATTATGGTGATCGGTGAAGGAGAAAAAATGCCAGCTGCTTTCATTCAGCCTAACTTCGAATTCTTAAAAGATTGGGCAGAAAGAAAAGGACTGCAGATCGGTGGGACAATGGAAGAAATGATTAGCAATCCTACCGTAATAGAACGCTATCAAGAAGAGGTCGATGAGCACAACGAAAAATTTGGGAAGTGGGAACGCGTAAAGAAGTTCGAATTGACACCAGATGAATGGAGTATCGATGCGGGTCACCTTACCCCTACTATGAAACTAAAAAGAAGAGTTATCAAAGAAAAATATAGTGCGTTATACACTAAGATTTATGGCTAATTCAAACTACTGATTACAATTGTAATATATATACAAGCTTAACTGTTAATCAGTAAACTCCTCATTTTATGGGGAGTTTTTTTATTAATTCAATAGAAAAACGTAAATTACTTCAACATTTTCTAAATTTTTACATTATTTATTATGCATGCATAATAAATTTTTCTTACCTTTACCATCACAATAATAAACGAATGAGGGAAAAAACGATCGACTATGCCCTTCGGGCTACATGGATGGCGGTTGCCAAGATGTATAACGAAGAAGCAAGTAAAAAAGGCAGTACTATGGCTACTGGATTTGCACTCCTAAGTATTGATCCAGAAAGCGGCACTCCATCAACCTCTTTAGGACCCAAAATGGGCATGGAAGCTACAAGCCTGTCACGTACTTTGAAAACCATGGAAGAAAAAGGATTAATCTATAGAAAAAAGAACCCTCAGGATGGCCGAGGTGTTTTGATCTATTTAACCCCTTTTGGAGTAGAGATGAGAAATTTCTCTAAAGAAGTGGTTTTCACTTTTGACAACGCAGTAAAAAAACATATTCCAAAAGAAAAGCTTGATGTTTTTCTGGAAGTATTTCAGATCATCAACGATTTAATATCGTCAAAGAAAATTTATAAAAAACAGGAATCTATAAAACCTTAACAACCAGAAGTTCAACAATGAAAAGAATCATTAAAAAAGTTGCAGTCGTCGGCTCAGGAATTATGGGATCGGGAATTGCATGTCATTTTGCTAATATTGGTGCAGAAGTTCTATTATTAGATATCGTTCCTAGAGAACTAAACGATAAAGAAAAGGCAAAAGGCCTTACTTTAGAAGACAAAGTAGTAAGAAATCGATTAGTAAATGATTCGCTTACCGCTGCGCTTAAATCAAAGCCCTCTCCTATTTACCATCAAAAATTTGCAAACCGAATTACCACAGGTAATTTGGAAGATGATATTGCAAAAGTTGCAGATGTAGATTGGATTATCGAGGTTGTTGTTGAGAGACTTGATATCAAAAAACAAGTTTTCGAAAACTTAGAAAAATACAGAACACCAGGAACTCTAATTACTTCAAATACTTCTGGTATTCCTATCAAATTTATGAGTGAAGGTAGAAGCGAAGATTTCCAGAAACATTTCTGTGGAACACACTTCTTTAACCCAGCTCGTTACTTAAAATTATTTGAAATTATCCCTGGTCCACAAACTTCTACAGAAGTATTGGATTTCTTAAACGGATACGGAGAGCAATTCTTAGGTAAAACTTCTGTTGTAGCCAAAGATACACCAGCATTTATCGGTAACAGAATTGGTATCTTCAGCATCATGAGTTTATTCCATATGGTAAAAGAAATGGGATTAACCATAGAAGAAGTGGATAAACTTACTGGTCCGGTAATCGGTCGTCCAAAATCAGCTACCTTCAGAACGGTAGATGTTGTTGGTCTGGATACTTTGGTTCACGTAGCTAATGGTATCGCCGAAAACTGTCCAGATGACGAACGTCATGAATTGTTTAAACTTCCTGATTTCATCAATACGATGATGGAAAACAAATGGTTAGGAAGTAAAACTCAGCAAGGGTTCTATAAAAAACACGTTTCTCCAGAAGGTAAAAAAGATATTCTTTCCTTAGATCTAGATACTTTGGAGTATAGAGAAAAGAAAAGAGCTTCTTTTGCAACACTAGAAATGACGAAGACTATCGATAAAGTAATCGATCGTTTTAAAGTATTAGTATCTGGAAAAGACAAAGCAGGAGAATTCTATCGTAAGAACCTTGCCGCTTTATTTGCATATGTTTCAAACCGAATTCCAGAAATCACTGACGATTTATACAAGATTGATGATGCGATGAAAGCTGGTTTTGGTTGGGAACATGGACCATTCCAAATCTGGGATGCTGTAGGTGTTGAAAAAGGAATAGAAATGATGAAAGCTGAAGGATATGAGCCGGCAGCTTGGGTAAACGAAATGTTATCTTCTGGAAGTTCTTCTTTCTACACGGTAAAAGAAGGTGCTACATATTTCTACGAAATTCCAACAAAACAACAAACTAAAGTACCAGGACAAGATGCCTTTATCATTTTAGATAATATTAGAGAGTCTTCTCAAGTATTCAAAAACAGTGGTGTTGTAGTTGAAGATCTTGGAGATGGAATCTTAAATGTAGAATTCCAAAGCAAGATGAACACCATTGGTGGTGATGTTCTTGCTGGTCTTAATAAAGCTATTGATCTTGCTGAAAAAGATTTCCAGGGATTGGTTGTTGGTAACCAGGGAGCAAATTTCTCTGTGGGTGCAAACATCGGTATGATCTTTATGATGGCCGTAGAGCAAGAGTATGACGAATTGAACATGGCAATCAAATACTTCCAGGATACCATGATGCGCATGCGCTACTCTTCTATCCCAACGGTTGTGGCTCCTCACGGGATGTCACTTGGTGGTGGATGTGAGATTTCACTTCATGCAGACAAAGTTGTTGCAGCTGCAGAAACTTATATGGGATTAGTAGAATTTGGTGTTGGTGTGATCCCAGGTGGTGGTGGATCTAAGGAAATGGCATTGAGAGCTGCTGATTTATTCAAGAAAAATGATGTGGAGCTAAATATTCTTCAAGAGCATTTCTTAACCATTGGTATGGCAAAAGTGTCTACTTCGGCTTACGAAGCTTTTGATACTAACCTACTACAAAAAGGTAAAGATATTGTTGTGGTTAACAAAGACCGCCAGATCGCTACCGCAAAAGCACATGCAAAATTAATGGCAGAGCAAGGATATACACAACCGCCTCGTCGTAAAGACATAAAAGTACTTGGAAAGCAAGCTTTAGGTATGTTCTTGGTAGGAACAGACTCTATGGAAGCAAGTAGATTTATCTCTGAACACGATCACAAAATAGCCAACAAACTAGGTTATGTAATGGCCGGAGGAGACCTTTCTGAACCTACCCTGGTGACAGAACAATATTTACTTGATCTTGAAAGAGAAGCTTTCTTGTCTCTTTGTACAGAACGTAAAACTCTTGAGCGTATCGAACACATGCTTAAGAAAGGAAAACCTCTTAGAAACTAGAACCTTAGAAAAAGAAAAAAGATGAAAACAGCATATATAGTAAAAGCTTATAGAACAGCCGTGGGAAAAGCGCCCCGCGGATTGTTCAGATTTAAAAGAACTGATGAATTAGCTGCAGAAACTATCGAGCACATGATGAAAGAGCTTCCTCAATTGGATAAGTCTCGTATTGATGATGTAATCGTAGGAAATGCAATGCCAGAAGGTGCACAAGGATTAAACATGGCCCGTTTGATTTCATTAATGGGGTTAAATTCTATCGATGTACCAGGTGTTACTGTAAACCGTTTCTGTTCTTCTGGACTTGAAACTATCGGAATCGCTACTGCAAAAATTCAAGCAGGAATGGCAGATTGTATCATCGCTGGTGGTGCGGAGAGCATGAGTGCAGTACCAATGACTGGTTTCAAAACAGATTTGAACTATGACCTGGCAAAAGATAACGCGAGTTATTACTGGGGAATGGGAAATACTGCTGAAGCCGTAGCAGATCAGTTTAAAGTATCTCGTGAAGATCAGGATGAGTTTGCTTACAATTCTCATATGAAAGCATTGAAAGCACAAGCTGAAAATCGTTTTCAGGATCAAATCGTGCCTATCAACGTAGAACAGACTTATATCGATGCTAGTGGTAAGAAAGCTACAAAATCATATACGGTAAACAAGGATGAAGGACCTCGTGCTGGTACTAGCAAAGAAGTTCTAGGTAAACTGAGACCAGTATTTGCTGCGGGTGGTAGCGTTACTGCGGGTAACTCTTCTCAAATGAGTGATGGTGCTGCTTTTGTATTGGTAATGAGCGAAGAGATGGTAAAAGAACTGAATCTTGAACCTATTGCAAGAATGGTAAACTATGCAGCTGCTGGAGTTGAACCAAGAATTATGGGTATCGGACCAGTAAAAGCTATTCCAAAGGCGTTGAAACAAGCTGGTTTAAAGCAAGATGATGTAGAGTTGATCGAGCTTAACGAAGCTTTTGCTTCTCAATCGCTTGCTGTAATCCGCGAACTTGGATTGAATCCAGACATCATTAACGTAAATGGAGGAGCTATTGCTTTAGGACACCCACTGGGTTGTACAGGAGCAAAGCTATCGGTACAGTTATTTGATGAGATGCGAAAGCGTGAAATGAAAGGAAAATACGGTATGGTAACCATGTGTGTAGGAACAGGACAGGGTGCCGCTGGTATTTTTGAGTTTTTGAATTAAAATAAAAGAGTAAAAGAAGAAATATAATACGAAGAAGATGAGTACAGAAACTATAAATAAAGATATTTTACGAGGTGGACAATTCCTTGTAAAAGAAACAAAATGTGAAGATGTATTTACTCCAGAAGATTTTTCTGAAGAGCAAAAAATGATGCGTGATAGCGCGAGAGAATTTGTAGATCGCGAATTATGGGCGCATTGGGAAAGATTTGAGTCTAAAGACTATGATTATACAGAACAGTGTATGAAAAAAGCTGGTGAGCTTGGTCTTTTGGGTGTTGCTGTTCCTGAAGATTATGATGGACTAGGAATGGGATTTGTTTCTACAATGCTTGTATGTGATTATATTTCTGGAGCAACAGGATCATTCAGTACAGCGTTTGGAGCGCACACTGGTATCGGTACTATGCCAATCTCATTATACGGAAATGAAGAACAAAAGAAAAAATACGTTTCTAAATTAGCCACTGGTGAGTGGATGGGTGCATATTGTTTGACTGAGCCTGGAGCAGGATCTGATGCTAACTCAGGAAAAACCAAAGCTGTTCTTTCTGAAGATGGTAAATACTATTCGATCTCTGGTCAAAAAATGTGGATCTCAAATGCAGGGTTTTGTAACCTAATGATTGTTTTTGCTCGTATTGAAGACGACAAAAACATTACAGGTTTTATCGTAGAATATGATCCGGCAAATCCTAATGGAATTTCTTTAGGAGATGAAGAGAAAAAATTGGGAATCCACTCCTCTTCTACTCGTCAGGTATTCTTTAGTGATACCAAAGTACCAGTAGAAAACATGTTATCTGAAAGAGGTAACGGTTTCAAAATCGCAATGAATGCTTTAAACGTTGGTCGTATCAAATTGGCAGCTGCTTGTTTGGACGCGCAACGTAGAGTAATCAATGAGGCTACAAAGTATGCTAACGAGCGTATTCAGTTTAAAACGCCTATCGTTAATTTTGGAGCTATAAAATCGAAGCTTGCTGAAATGGCTACCAACACGTACGCTGATGAGTCTGCAAGTTATAGAGCTGCAAAAAATATCGAAGATAGAATTGCTATTCGTCAAGCTGAAGGTAATACTCACCAAGAAGCAGAACTTAAAGGTGTAGAAGAATATGCTATCGAGTGTTCTATTCTTAAAGTAGCAGTTTCTGAAGATGTACAAAGTTGTACAGATGAAGGTATCCAAATCTTTGGAGGTATGGGATTCTCTGCTGATACTCCAATGGAATCTGCTTGGAGAGATGCTCGTATTTCTCGTATCTATGAAGGTACCAACGAGATCAACAGAATGTTGGCAGTAGGTATGCTAGTAAAAAAGGCAATGAAAGGTCATGTTGATCTGTTAGGGCCAGCTATGAAAGTTGCTGATGAGCTTACAGGAATTCCTTCATTCGATACTCCGGATTACTCAGTATTGTTTTCTGAAGAAAAAGAAATCATTGCTAAGTTGAAGAAAGTATTCTTAATGGTGGCTGGATCTGCTGTTCAGAAATTCGGACCAAAATTAGAAGAGCACCAACAGTTATTGATGGCTGCTGCTGATATCTTGATCGAGATCTACATGGCAGAATCTGCAATACTACGTACCGAGAAAAACGCTAAACGTTTTGGTGAAGAATCTCAGGATACTCAAATTGCAATGAGTCAATTATACTTGTACAATGCAGTAGACATCATCATCAAGAAAGGAAAAGAAGCTATCGTTTCTTTTGCTGAAGGAGATGAGCAAAGAATGATGTTAATGGGTCTTAAGCGTTTTACTAAATACGCAAACCAACCTAACGTTGTTGAATTAAGAACTAAAATTGCCAACAAAATATCTGAAGAAAACGGATATTACCTTGGATAATTAATAATACATATTGCCCCCCTAGGGCTTTAAACTAGGGAGTTGTTTAATTTTGATTTAAGAAACCGCCTTTTTAGTATTGGGTAAAAGGCGGTTTTTTTATGAGTTATTTTTAACCTCTACATCCTCGTATTACTCCAAAAAGGTAATCATCTGCAGCTTGTCCGTACTCATCGCCACAATTACTATCAAATGGATTGGTACTTCCTCCTAATACTCTACCACATTGATCATGATCCAGACAGTCCTTTGTCCATGCACTAGCCAAAGTAAAAATTCCAGGACATCCAGAACCGCAACGCCCCAAACAACGATCACCGTTTACTAATTTTCGCTCTCTGAATTCTCTTCCTCCGGCATCATCATAAACCGCGGTAACATAAGTATTTTTGCGAATACAGGTAATTCCTTCATTAGACCCTTTGATTCCATTAAGCCTATTACTTCTAATACTCAACTTATCATGAGCATAATGGTTAGGTGATTTGGCCCAATATTCTAACAATCTCAATAATGTAAACTCTGCCAGCGTAAAATCATCCACAGAACCATCTTTAAACAAATACTCGGATAACTCTTGACCCAAATCCAAAAACGCTTCTTTTTGACTTTTACTTAAAACTGCCTTGCTTCCATCAAGATCTATATTTTCTGTAGCATAATCAATAGCGGCAGTAAGAGCATGTTGGTCTATATTAATCGTAGCGATATAAAGCACATCACTTTTAGCGATCACCTTAAAGTGAATTTCATGACCATTCATTCGTTTTTGCCCACTGAGTATATCTGTTTCCTGAATTTCTAATCCTACAGATTGTGTAGTTTGGTTTTCTTCAGATTGCTCGCAAGAAACTGTTAACAGTAAACAAATCAAGGCAATACCTAATAATCTAAATCGATTTTTCATTGTATAATAAAATTTAAGTTAGTGTTCTAAAGGTAGAAAGTGAAAAAAACACAATGAAAACCTAAATATTACCAAAACATTAAAATAATGGACGAAAGGTTAAAAGGGTAATAACTTTGTAAGATATTACTCAATAAATCAACAATTTATCAACACGAAAACGTTGTAGTACGGTTAGAGCTCAAAGAAATTGAATATTTCGTAATAACTTAGTGAAAATTTAACACAAGAGACACTTTTACAAACAAAAATTTATTAATTATGAAATTAATTTCTCCAACTACGAAAATTGGAAATTTATTTGAGCTACTTATCATACATCAAAGAAGCCTCATTTTTTTTGATTAATGCTATAGTTTTTCAAATTCTGAAAACTCATCTTCAGGATATTTAAAGTACTTCTAGATTGTTTAGTTATCTGTTTTGATCTTCCTAACCTAACGAGTAAACCACAATACAGATAATTACACCAGAAAAACATAATCGGTTAGTCATTGATTTACAAGGTTTTTCAAATTTCAATCCAGTTGACATCCAAATACAACCACTCCTTAAGATTTAATGTATTCAACATAGCCATACTGTATTCTTATTGGCTTGTATTATTAAAATTTTAAAACACTTATCACACTTAACTTAACTCAAAAAATTGAGAAATGAAACGAAAAATTTTTACCTCACTTTTAGTAACCTTACTTTTATGGATTCCCTTTATAGGGGTTCAAGCCCAAGATGAAGATGTTATGTTCCAGGCTTTTGACTGGAATGTACAAAACCAACCTGCCGGACAGACTTGGTATAACGTTGTAACTCAAAATCGAAACGCTATTAAAGATGCAGGCATCGATTTGATTTGGATGCCGCCACCAAGTAACTCTGCTGCTCCACAAGGATACTTACCTAGAGAACTATATAATTTTGATAGTGCTTATGGTACTGAAGCGCAACTACGTAACTTAATCAATCAATATCACGCTTTAGATATGCGTGTGATTAGTGATATCGTTATCAATCACAGAGTGGGTACCAATGATGCGGTTACTTTTACAAATCCTGCATGGCCCACGTTTTATATCACAGCAGACGATGAAGGAAGAAATTTTGTAAACTTCCCGGTTAATTTCAGTATCAACAACGACTTTTTTCCTGGTAATGCTCTGAAAGCTGACGGATCTAATGGTGGATTTGCAGCGGCAAGAGATTTGGACCACGAAAACCCAGAAGTACGACAGGAAATCATCAGATGGATGAATTTCTTGAGAAACGATCTTGGTTTTGATGGATGGAGATATGACTTTGTACATGGATATAATCCTATTTACAACAAAGAATATAACGATGCAACTAACCCTTATTTCGCTGTTGGTGAATTGTTAGAAAGCAGCAGAGTACAAACCAATAATTTTGTAAACTGGACACAAGGTTCTTCTTCTGCATTTGATTTTAACACCAAGGTAAGTTTACAAAATGCAATTAGAGACAATAACCTATCCTACTTACGTGATTTTTCAGGAAATCCTTCAGGGATGATCGGTATCAACCCAACCAAATCAGTTACTTTCTTAGATAATCATGACACAGGAGAAGCACAGCAATGTTGCGGATCTAATTTTGTATTTCCAGGTGGAGAAACCAACCTAAGAAAAGGATATGCTTACATTCTGACGCACCCAGGAAATCCAATGGTATTTTGGACGCATTTCTTCAATGCTGGAACAGGAGTTCGTGATGCGATCAAAGATTTAATTGCGATCAGAAAAGATGTAAGAGTATTTGCTGGATCCAATATTAGTATTGCTGAAGCAAGAAATGACCTATACGCTGCTTATATCGATGGTAGAAATGGTACCATAGCAATGAAATTAGGTAGTGGTAACTGGTCTCCTAATGGGAGTGGATGGACATTAAGAACTTCAGGTAACGATTACGCTGTCTGGACACAAGGAGGAAGTAATACCGGAGGTGGAACCACAACGGTAGATCCATTTACAGTTAATTTCCAAAAACCAAGCGGATGGGGCAACAACGTTAATGTATACTTCTTTGATGCATCAGCAAATGCTACTCTGCCAGGAACTGCAGGATGGCCAGGGCAATCTATGAGTAATATCTCTGGGACGCAATGGTATGCATATACCTTATCACCACAAGCTGGCACGTCTGCGGCGAATATTCGAGTAATTTTTAATGATGGTAGCGGTAACCAAACCGACGATCTCACTAGAAGTACAACAGGATGGTATACCAACAATACTTGGACAGATACGTGCCCTAGTGGTTGTAGTGGTGGATCAACTCCTTCTAATCAGGTAACCCTTAATTTCTTGAGACCTGGCGGCGGATGGGGCAATACTGCCAATATCTATCTGTACAACAAAGCCACCAATCAAACACTATCCGGAACTCCTGGATGGCCGGGGCGATCCATGGATAATCTCAGTGGTACATCATGGAGTCGTAGTACCTTTACAATCCCAAATGGTGTTTCTACGAATAATATTGGTGTTGTTTTCAATAATGGAAATGGACAACAAACTGTAGATTTAACCAGAGGTACCAACGGATGGTTTAGAGTAACGGGAAGTAGCAATGGAAAAAGAACAGGAACCTGGACTGCAAATTGCACAACCGGATGTCCAAATAGAGCAGCTAACCTAACCGTTGCTATTGATGATGACAATGGATTATTAGCCAAAAATGCAGTAACCATCTGGCCAAATCCTGTAAGAAGTAATGCTACCATTTCAGTAAATACGATCACTGATGGGATTCTGGAAATCACAGTATCCAATATTCTGGGTCAGACAAAAACTATTTACAGTCAAAAAACATTGGCGGGAAGCCAAAATATTCCTTTAGAAAGCTCTCAAATAGGAGAAGGAATGCAGTTCTATACCGTAAAATTAAATGGAGAAAGACTTTCGGAACCAATTAGGGTCGTAAAACAATAATCCGCTAAGTTTATTCAATTTTAACATTTTTTTTGTTATACTAATAAGCGATTGTGTCTTATATAAGATACAGTCGCTTATTAATTTTTAGAATAAACTTTTATTAGCAATAGATATATGAACCGATTACTTATTTTACCTGCATTTACTTTTATCTTTCTTTATTCGTGTGCCAAAACTCAAAAACAGGACTCAGATAGCTCTGTCTCATCGGTAGCAGTAGCACAGACATTGGCAAAACCAGAAAAAAAGGATCACCAAATCATTGAAGTCCAAAAAGCTGTCATCGTACCCGAAATTGATGGAAAAATGAATGATCCTATATGGAACGATTTAAAATGGTTACCGATGGATCAGGCCTGGATTGGTGAATATCCTACGGTAGATGATTTTTTTGGCAGATATAAAATTGCTTGGACTCCAGAAGCCTTATATATTCTTGTAGAGGTAAAAGACGATGTATTAATTGATCAATACAAAGACCCCCTTACACAATGGTGGGACGACGACTGTGTCGAAATTTTTATCGATGCAGATAACTCTGGAGGAGAACACCAGTTTAACAACAATGCTTTTGCTTATCATGTGGCATTGGACGGAAACGTTGTTGACCTTGATGCAAAGAAAGAACCCATCCTGTACAATAATCATGTCACCTCTAAGAGAACAACTACAAATGATGTTTCGGTTTGGGAGTTTGAAGTAATCGTTTATAACGATACTTATGAAGAAGGAAAAACCAATGATGCCAAGATCCTGCAAAAAGACCAGAAAATAGGTTTCGCCATTGCCTATAATGATAATGATACCAGTAAAGAACGCGAAAATTTTATGGGTTCTGTTTTTGTTCCTGGGGAAGATAAAAACCAAGGTTGGATCAATGCTGATATCTTTGGAACCATAGTGCTTCAAGAATAGAACAGGTTAGTTTTAAAAGATATTTATGAATTAAAAAATCTAGAAACCGATTTTAAATACATATATTTAGTCATAAATATCTAGTCCTCTGAAACCAAAGTTTTATATACTTCCTGTAATTATTTTGTCACAATTTTTTTGCACCTCTCTTTGGTTTGCAGGAAATGCGGTTATCGATGACTTAGCTACACAATTTAGTGTAGAATTTAATTTACTGGGGTACTTATTATCTTTTGTTCAGTTTGGATTTATCGTTGGGACCCTCACCTTTGCTTTGTTAACCCTAGCCGATCGCTATTCTCCTTCTAGAATATTTATGATTTGTGCCTTTTTGGGGGCAATATGTAATTTGTCATTGTTAATTCCCAACATTAGTATTTTCAACCTGCTCACCGCACGCTTTGGAACCGGTTTTTTTCTTGCAGGGATCTATCCTATCGGTATGAAGATCGCTTCAGATTATTACAAAGGAGGATTAGGTAGAGCCTTGGGATATTTGGTTGGTGCCTTGGTGCTGGGAACTTCTTTCCCTCATTTCATCAACGAATTCTCTTGGAGTAGTGATTATAAAGCGGTAATTATCAGCACGTCTATTTTGACTAGTATTGGAGGCATTAGCATTTGGGGGCTTGTACCCGATGGTCCATATCGAAGACCTGTGAGCAAATTGCAACTTGGTATAGTTACGCAACTTTTTAGTATCCAAAATTTTAGGAAAGCAGCTTTTGGCTATTTTGGACATATGTGGGAGCTTTATGCTTTTTGGGGATTCGTGCCGGTAATTTTAAAAACATATGCAAGATACAATGCTATCGAATTACCGATTTCCTTCTGGTCTTTTATTATTATAGGAATAGGAGCTGTTTCTTGCGTGTTGGGAGGATTAATCTCCCTGCGAACGGGAAGCAGAAAAGTGGCCTACAATTCTTTACTCGTTTCAGGAATATTTTGTGTGCTCTCTCCCTTGTTATTTAAGCTATCTCCTCAACTATTCATCTCAGCCTTATGCATTTGGGGAATGGTAGTCATATCAGATTCACCACAATTTTCTACTATGGTTGCAGCGACCTCTCCTCCAGAATTGAGAGGTACTGCCTTAACGATCACCAACTCTATTGGTTTTGCCGTGACTATTATTAGTATTCAGCTATTATCAGCATTGGTTGAAGTTTTTGACGATCGATTGATCTATTTATTCCTGGGATTTGGACCTTTGTTTGGATTATACGCCATGCGCAAATAGGTATTCATTATTAACAATTCCTTGGGAAAAAGCCTTTTTTTTCCATGTATTTTAGAAAGCAAATATTTTTTATGAAACGTATCGTCTTTCTCGCAATTCAGCTTATCGCTATCACTGTATTGTCTCAAACCAATACTGAAGTTTTTCTATTTGACCTCAATAAAGAAAATAATGTCATTACACTCAATAATCAACGAAATATATCCAACAACGAAGGATATGACAATCAACCTTCTTTTTTTGACGATAACACCCTTCTTTTTGCGGGCACCAGAAATGGTCAGACAGATATTGCTGCATACACCATAAAAACGAATACTATCCATTGGGTAAACTCAACTCCAGATGGTAGTGAATATTCTCCTACCAAAATTCCTGATGCGAACAAAATTTCATCAATTAGACTGGATAAGGACGGGAAACAACTTTTGTATGCCTACGATTATAAAACCGGGAAATCCAAAGCGCTTTTTGAAGATTTGAAAATAGGATATCATACCTGGTATGATGAAAATATTGTGGTTTCTTCAGTACTGGAAGATGGCGGCTTGTCTCTTGTTGTGTCTAACCTAAAAGACAACACCAACAAAACTATTCAGAAAAAAATAGGAAGGTCATTGCATAAAATTCCTAATTCTAATTTGATAAGTTATATCAGCAAAGAGAATGAAAATTGGGAAATCAAAAGCCTTGATCCGCTTACTGGAGTTACGAAAAAAATTATAAATACTTTCCCAAATGTAGAAGATATGTGTTGGTTGGCAGATGACACCATTCTGATGGGGAAAGGCAACTCCATTTTTAAATTCAAACCCAAAGAAGACCAATTTTGGAATATGTTTCACTCTTTTGCTGATAAAGAATTAGGAAATATTACTCGAATTACTACAAATTCGACCTCAACAATGCTGGCTCTGGTATCGGATGCTTCTCCTGAACATATTGTTCAAAAACAACTTGATGCTTACAACAACAGAGATATTGAAGCATTTTTGGCGACATACAGTAAAAACGTAAAAGTGTATAATTTCCCTGAACAATTGCAATATGAAGGTCTTGATCAGATGAGAACTTCGTATGTAGGCTTCTTTAAAAACACTCCTGATTTGCATTGCGAAATCAAGAATCGTATTGTTTTTGGCAATAAAGTGATCGATGAGGAGTTGGTAACGGTTAACGGCTCTCAGTTTAGTGCTGTAGCGATTTACGAAGTCAGTAATGGTAAAATATCAAAAGTTACTTTTGTTAGATAAATACTCCATACAATAAACCAGGAGTACTATTCTACGGTAAATAGCTTTCTTACAGAAATGGGTGCTCCATCGTGAGTAAAACCTTCCAAAGCAATTTCATAGGTACCCACCACATCCGAAGTAAAAAAATGAAGCTCGTTTTTACTATCAGGTTGTATCTGTAGTCTGGGTTCCCAATATAATTGATATCGATAATCTGGGATACGATCATACATTGTAGTCGTATAATTTTGCTTATAGTATTGTTTTTCTCTGGCTGGCCTATGGGTAGTAATTTGTTTGATGTAACTCTTATTGAGTTCATCAAAATAATTTCCTTCCAAGGTTTTGATACTTACTAATCCATCATATATCTCTGCGCCTAAATAATAGCGATCTGGTAAAAAACCTATACTTTTTACTTTTCTGGCATCATAATTTAATACCTCTTCTTGTTCTTGTACCAAAATCCCGTCTACCAGTACTAAAGGCAAAAAATTATCATCCTTTTTTATCGAATAGTTTCCCTGTATAGCAAAGACTTCTTCTTTGGTACTACTTTTCCTGGTCCAAACTTTGTCTACAATCTCTACCAATGTTTCTTTTACTGTGGCAAATCGGGTGTAATCATTTAACTCATAATTCTCATAAAGTTGCCCATAAAATGGTTTTTCCTTTTTAACTTCATTAATGGTATCTGGTTTTATGTTATAAAAGCTATTATCAATTTGATTATAAATACTTCTTTGTAAAATTTCTTTACACATGGCAGCAGTAATCGCTAGCTCATGCATGTTAAAAGATTGTGGATTTGGAGAAGGCACCTCATCCAGAATAATACTGTACTTATTCTTTTGTGCATCCAAAACCTGAACAAAAGATGCTCCTGCTCCTTGTTGATTGTGTTGTATATTAAAAACAAAATTACCTTTTGAATCACTAGACACTATACTGATATGATTTTCTCCATCCACAGTTGAAAGAGCAACGGGTACATTTGACACCTTGCACAAAGAATCCTTTGATACTATTTTACCATAGATCAATTCACCCCTCATTTCAGGTAAAAAAACAGAAGCTCCTACACTTTTTCCTTTGCTTCGAAGTTTGTTTGGATCGAATTCATTAAAATCAATTGTTTTTATAGGAGTAGCAGCATGAATTGCATTAACTTTTCTCACAGACAACGAATACGAAACTGATGTATCCGATGTATTTCCTATGGCAAGGTTCACTTTTGTTCTTTTGGAATACTTTTGCTTATCCAGAAAAATAGTCACCAGATCTTTCATGTTTTTTTGAGGAATTACAGTACGCTCTTCTTGGTCAATTCGTACAGCAGATTGTTTTGAATCATCTGCCAATACATTTTCCTGATTTCCTTGATACGGATTAAGAATACTCACATCCCCTTGAAAAAATGGAACTTCCTCGGCATTGAGCATCCACTGGGTATATGCCAAAAGTTTGTAGTTACCCGAGGGAAGATCAACTGGTATAAAGAAGTCTCCTTGCGCCAATCCAGAATGCAACATTACCTTTTGTTGAAGCATTGTTTCCTTGTTTTGATTGACCAACCTTATATAGGCTATTTTACTGATATCACTTAGTTGTCTGTTTTGGTTGTTAATACAATACAAACTATAGTACAAATATTCTCCACAAAACAACAAGGTACTATTGTAATGCACAAAAATTCGTTCTTGTGGGATTTGACTATACTCTAGTACTTCTTGATTAGTTCTTAGCTCAGATAATCTTTGCCCATAGCCTACCAAACCGCTAAACAGAAAAACACTAAGTACAACGTATGTTTTTAGCACAGTTCTATATTTTACTCTTTTTTGCATATATCATTGTTTAATCCACCCAAAAATCAGGCACTGCACTACTTCCAAAAACAGTACAATCGCCACATGGTCTGGGTACAAAAACCAAAACACCACTTCCTGGTTCACTTCCTCTAATTTCTTCCAAGAATTTGATACTGCCGGATCGAATCAATTCTCTTAATCTTCTGTCAAAAGATTCTGGCGTTTCGCCTGTATTGGGCCTGGGTATTATTCTATCACATCCAGGAGAAAATCTAGGCAAATCATTTAAGAATTCTTCTCTATCAAAAAATATACGTTCTTCCTTTACCGAAGCCACATTAAAAAAACCAAGAACTCTTTCGTTGGGGTTGGTCTGGGAGGTAATGTTACCACTAATAAAACCAGGTTGTACTTGCGAAAACAAACTTTCGGATTGAGAGAAATTGGAAAGTGTTTGATAAAACCCATTAGCTTCCTGCGATTGCACGAATTGTCGTACTAAAATGCTGTATCGCTCTGACACCCGTATATCTTCTGCCTGAATAAACCGCAGGAAAAATCCGCTCACCCGATCTTCATTTAATGTATTAGTGTCAGTAATCAAAATCTCTTCTGAAACTCGATTATTAAAGCATATTTGCTGATTTTCTGATCGTTCTACAAACTCTAACGAAGGTGTTAAATCCACCGGAACCCAAAAACGAGCTACAATTTTATAAGTCTCTTCAAACTGATATCGGTAAAACTTAGAGTTTCCGGTTTCATCAAAACTATCCACAAAAAGCCCAACACCTTCTACTCCATCGTTATTTGTCATTCGCATTGGAAACACCCGCTCGATATTAGAAGTAACAGGAGGCAATTGCACGATTTTAGACAGATAAACCCGACCTTCTACAGTTTCTATAGAAAGTTGATAGTTCTTGTTGGGAACAACGGTAAAAGGAATAATGGACTCATACCTGCCTGGAAAAATTTCATCAAAAGGAATCGTGGTAGTTTCATCTTCAATAATTTTTACAATAGCGCCTTGTTCGGCTGCTGGTCCATTCTCTTCAAATCTAAAAGTTCTGGTAAGGAGTACTTCTTGACGTTTTAACTCATTTGTAATTGTGGCATTAACCACCAAAATACTCTCAAAATCTTCGGTCTCTACATCAAATTCTTCAACACAACTGAATAGCAACAAACAGCAACTCAATAGATATAGGACTGCTTTATGATACGTATGATTATGATTATTTAGTATCTTCATCACCTTAAAATTTGAAATTATATGTAATAGAAGGAACAGGTACCGAAAAGACTGAGCTTTGTAACGCCTTTACTTCTCCTTCTTCGGTAACAAAAAAGACAGACAGTGGATTGTTACGTCCTAACACATTATATACCGAAATGGTCCAAAATCCATGGGCCAGCTTATTCTTTTTATGATTCCCTTCTATATTCAACCCAATATCTAATCGGAAAAAATCTGGAATTCTAAACTTGTTACGATCACTGAACACCGTAAATTCTGCATCATCAAAACTAAAAGTACCAATGGGGAAAGTCACTGGTCTACCGGTTTGATAGACAAAATTGGTAGCCAAGCTAAATCGTTTAGTAAATCGATAGTTGGTCACCAAACTAAAATCGTGCGGTCTATCAAAGTTTGACGGAAAAAAATCTCCATTATTGACCCGCTCCTCACCAAAGGGACTATCTAATTGTATAAAGGATCTTGAATACGTATATCCCAGCCAACCATAAAGTTTTCCTTTTTGTTTTTTGACCAGAAATTCAACTCCATAAGCTTTTCCCTTTCCTTGCAACACCTCGGTTTCTATATTTTCGTTCAGTAGAATTTCTGCGCCTGTCTTAAAATCCAGTATATTTTTGGAGGTTTTGTAAAACCCTTCTAGACTCATTTCGTAAGTGTTATCATCAAAGTTTTTATACAGTCCAAGGGCATACTGTTGCGAACTTTGCGGTTCGATATTTAAATCAGAGAGTTTCCAGGTATCTATAGGGGAAACTGTTGTATTATTGGATAAAGTATGGATATACTGGTAGGTCGAATTATAAGATGCTTTTAACGAAAAGTCTTCAGTAAACAAATACCTTCCTGACACTCTTACTTCTGGAGCAGAATAGGTTTCTATTACTTCATTTTCATCAAAAGTAAGCGTCTCTGTAATACTGCTTTCTTCTCTAGGGACTCCTTCCTGAAATACATTTTGAGTTCCAGCTCCCAAGGCATTATAGATGGAGTATCTTAGTCCAGCGTCCAAAGTAAACTTTTCAAAAAGATCTACTTCTGCAGCAACAAAAACAGCTGATTCCAAAGCTCTTTCCTTTTCGATAGTTAATGGCTCTACAATAGATTCTGTGCCTTTGGGTGTAATGCTTCCAGGATTTACCGAATATAGCTTACTCGCAACGCCATAATCAAATTTCAATCGATCACTATATAAGTGCTTAAAATGTAATTTTAATGCGGTCTCATTGATTCGATATCCCAATTCGAAATCATCATCTGCATCTCCGTCAAACTCAATATCAAAGCTATATTCACTGTTTGAAAGCGCTATTTCTCCACTATTTTTATCATTAAATTTCTGATCCCAACGTAGAGAAAAAGCTTTATTCCCATACACATACAAGGAGTCAGAAGTAATACTAAAATCATCTCTACTCCAATAGGCCATCGCTTCTAGTTTAGCGTTTTTTGAAATCTGATGATTGTACTTGGCAATTCCGTCATAAAATGAAGCCTCACTATCTTGTAGGGATTCTTCATCCAAAGCGTCCAAAATCCAATTTGCATATGCCGCTCTACCTCCAACTAATAATCCTGACTTCTCTTTTACAATAGGTGTTTCGATAGCTATATTTGCAGTTACAGGTCCAATTGCTCCTTCTAAACCGAATTTATCTGTAGAAGCATCTTTGGTCTGTAGATCAAAAACCGATGATAACCTTCCTCCATACGATGCTGGAATACTACTTTTGTAAATATTTGCTTCTCCCAGTACAAATGGATTTAAGGCCGAAAAAATCCCGAAAAAATGTTGAGGATTATAAACCACTGCTTCATCCAACAAGATCAAGTTTTGATCAGATTTACCTCCTCGCACGTTGTAACCTATCGTACCTTCTCCTGCTGTTGTTATTCCTGGCAAGGTAGCGGCAACTTTTAAAACATCTCGTTCTCCTAGCGCCAGCGGTATATTTTTGGATTCTTTAATATCAATTTCAGTTTTGGTTACTACATCGGTTACCGCATTATTTACATCAGACTGCAGAATTACAGCTTCGAGCTGTTCAATTTTTTCTTCTAGTTTGATATTCAGGGTTCCGTTATTGTATATAATCAAACGCCTTTTGAAATTCTCCATTCCTAAGGCATTCACTTCAAAAAGATAAGTTCCTCTTCTAAGTTCTATAGCGTAATACCCATTATTATCTGTTCTGACTCCAGTATTTCTACCTCCAAGAATGATCAATGCATTTACCAATGGTTTTTGTGTTTTGGTATTAGTCGCATATCCAGATATGGTAAAGGATTCCTGATTCGTTATTTCTGAAGATTTTCCGATTTTGACGGTAGGAATGATTTGTTGATTTGATTGTCGATATGACTTCTCAAAAATTGGAGAATTGATCCTTTTGGATGTATTAGCAATGGCACTATCCCCTATTTCCTGGGCTCCAAAAAAACCTTTAGGTAAGTATCCGTAAATGCGGTTATTATTGGTTAAAATGACCCTATCTTCCAGAAGAAAGTAATTTAGAGAAGTAGTATCCAAAAGGTTTTCTAATATTTCTTTCATCGTAGCATTCTGAAAACTACCGCTTACATCCTGATATTGATCTATCCAAGATTCCTGATAAAAAAATGTACAATCACAAAGTCCTTCTAACTGCAATATGGCCGATTGTAAATCCACATTTTCAAAAGCAACGGTAATCCTCTTTTCTTCTCCCTGAGACCAACCTATCTGAGCGCACAAAAAAAAGAGTATGATCCAACTATTTTTCATACTATATATCGTTACTTGTTGATAAGTTATCGCCTATATATTCAAATAGGTTTTTCATAAAGAGATCCGGATTCGACTTTCGTTCTTGTCTTTGATCGGTATAGTATTTTTTGATGATGCCTTTCTCTTCTGGAAAAACATCTAGAATATTGCTTTTAGAAGTAACATCCCAATAAGATTCTTTATAGAACAAGACATAGGTGTGATCATCCACAAATTCATAATAAATCTTTGTTTTCCCTAAATCTTCTATACGCTCTTTTCTATTCCTTTTGTTTTTCTTGTACAGCGTAAAGACCTCATCGTTTACTATAATTTGATAAAATCCCCTTATTTCAATTCCATCAGTAGACATCGTATCCAATCGCTTAAAATTGAAATCTCTAATAGAGAAATGCTCTATTTTCTCATCAATCAATTGAATTATCGAAGAAGAGGTACCTGATTTTAGAGCTACCAATACATGATCATTTTCTAAATTATATTTCAATGGCACCTCATAATAGGTTTGGTTGTTATAGGTAATCGTTGCCAGTTGTACTTTATCAGACAGAAAAAAAGCATGCCTATCTTCAAAAATTTTATTTACATCGGTATCTACATATTGTCTTCCATTAAAAAGCCCAGTATGTGTTTTACCAATCATACTATCGAACCAATTGTAGTATTGAGCGCTATCACTATTTTTTTGACCATAAAAAGCATATGATACCAATAGCAATACAAAAGCGCTCTTTTTTGTGATTATAAAATTCATGTTCCCCAAAAGATAATTATGCAAAGAATTTATGTCGGTAATCCAGTATTTTTGTCCCCCAAAAACACCAACACTATAGAAAGATAGATCGAAATATTGAATTGTATCACTTACCAATTCAGCTACAACGTTTTCGTGTTAATAAGTTTGTAAAATATGCAAGATAACCCTTAGAAAATCACATATCTTATTCTAAATCTTCAGATCTCTTATAAATTTGTTAATGAAGCTTCTTACACAAGTGCTTTTACTTAAATTAGGCGATCAAAAAATTGAAAATGAAAATAGTTTTTACCACCGCCTTACTTTTATTTACTACCACTCTTGTCGCTCAAACCGACCAAAAAATATATGATATTATCAATGCTGTATCTGCAGAAAGAATTGAAACTGATGTCAAAAAACTTGCTGGATTTGGTACTCGCCATACCTTAAGCGATACTGTTTCTAATACCCGAGGTATTGGAGCGGCAAGAAGATGGATCAAAGGAGAGTTCGAACGTATTTCTAAAGATTGCAATAACTGTTTAGAGGTATTCTTTCAAAAGGACTTAGTAAAAAAAGGAGCCAACCAACGTATTGTAAAGGACGTATGGGTGTATAATGTAGTTGCGATCCAAAGAGGAACTAAGTATCCCAACCGTTTTATCGTAATGAGTGGTGATATCGATTCAAGAATTACCGATCCCAATAACTTTACGGATGACGCCCCTGGAGCTAACGACAATGCTACCGGTATGGCAGGAGCAATAGAAGCAGCCAGGGTACTTTCTAAATACAAATTCGAGAGCAGTATCATCTACGTAGGGTTGTCAGGAGAAGAACAAGGTCTGTTCGGGGGACAAGGCCTGGCCCGGTATGCTACTGAGAAAAAATGGGAAATCATTGGTGTGATGAACAATGATATGATCGGAAATATAAAAGGAGTTGACGGAGTAATTGATAACCGTACGTTTAGAATATTTTCTGAACCCGTACCTCCCTCTGAAACCAAAGAACAACGAAGAGCAAGACGTTTCTATGGTGGTGAGGTAGATGGTATCTCCCGACAGCTTGCCAGATACATCCATAAAACGGTAAAGACCTATATGCCTGAAATGAATCCTATGATGGTATATCGATTAGATCGTTTTGGAAGAGGAGGACACCACAGACCTTTTAATGATGCTGGTTTTGCTGGTATTCGAATCATGGAAGCTCACGAAAATTACACACAACAACATCAGGATATTAGAGAAGAAAATGGAATCAAATATGGAGATGTTGTAGAGCATGTTAATTTTGAATATGCAGCCAAACTAACTACCGTAAATGCAATCAACCTGGCAAGTATGGCCTGGGCACCTCCTGCTCCAACAGAGGTAGGAATCGGAGGTATCGTAGAACCTTCTGCAAAGTTTCGATGGAAAAAGAGTAATGACCCCAACATAAAAGGATATAAAATATATTGGCGAGATACTACTTCTCCTACCTGGGATTACAGCAGATTTGTAGGAAACGTAGATAATTTTGTATTAGACGGAATTGTCATCGATAACTTCTTTTTTGGAGTTAGCGCGGTGAGTAAAGACGGATTCGAAAGTCCTGTTGTATTTCCTACTAAAATCTTTAGAAACTGAAACAATTCATAACACCACTAAAAACTTAAATGATGAGAAGATTAACCACCTTTTTAGTTACCATTGTCCTAATAGGATGTAACCAGACTAAAACTCCCTCAACGCAAGCAGTAGCTATTTCAGAACCAACCAATGCGTTGAAAGAAAGCAAAGTTGTGATCCACAAAAACTTTGAATCCAAATTCGTAGATGCTCGTAATGTTGAAGTCTATTTACCAAAGGGATATGATGAAAATAGCACCGAAAAGTACCGGGTACTGTACATGCACGATGGACAAAATGTTTTTAATCCTGAGACCTCCTATACTGGGATTGATTGGGGAGTAGATGAAACTCTGGATAGCCTGTTGGAAAATGGTAAAATCAAAAAAACCATTGTTGTAGCAGCCTGGAACAATGGCCCGAAGCGGTTTGTAGAATACATGCCAAAAGCACCCGCTGAAGCTACAGCGACTCCTGAAGCCAAAAAAGGATTAAAAGACAATACCGGTTTTGATCAACTGTATTCTGACGATTATCTTCAATTTTTGGTAGAAGAATTAAAACCATTTATTGATAAAACCTATAACGTATCTACGCTAGTTGAAGATACTTCGGTTATGGGATCATCTATGGGTGGGCTGATTTCATTGTATGCGATCTGTACATATCCAAAAGTATTTGGTGCAGCAGGATGTGTCTCTACCCACTGGCCAGTGCCTGTTTTGGGAGATGCTTTTATTGGTACATTGGCTACTTCTCTACCAGATCCAAAAACCCATAAGATTTATTTTGATTTTGGGACTGAAGGATTAGATGCCCAATACGAACCATTTCAAATCAAAGTAGACAAGATCATGGCTGATAAGGGGTACACACAAGAAAAAAACTGGATCACCAAAAAATTCGAAGGTGCAGGCCACAACGAAAAGAGTTGGAAATCCAGAATTCACATCCCTCTGGAGTTCTTATTGAACTAAGTAATCGCAAACATTATTTTGTATTGAAATTTCAGTGTTTTTATTAATTCTCTATTTCAATATATCTTTTAAAATCGTAAAGTATTTGTCGGCTATAAAAGCGGCTCCCGCAGCATTATAATGCACATCGTCAGCCAGAAAGGAATCATTAAAACCATCCTGCATATCAACCGCCATTACTTTTGAAGTGGCGGTGGTTTGCTGCGTTGCAATGCGTGCAATATCTTGTAGGGCTTGGTTATAAAAAGTCAGGAACTCTTGAGTTTGCTCGCTCGTTAAAGGTGGAGCGGGTAATTCTATAAGAATGGTTACATTTTGATTTGCGGTTTGGATGGCATCGATAATTGCATTGATATTTGCCAAAGTCTGGGTATAATTATCAATTCCATCATTACCCCCAGGTGAACTAAACAACACAATATCTGGGATTCCAGCTTCATTTATCCATCCATTAAGTCCGGTAAGAATTTCTGTAGAATTGATGCCTCCTCTCCCCTCATGATCTATATCAAAAGATAAGCCTTTAAAATCAGGATACGAGGCCCCATCTTTTGCGGTTCCTATAAAATCGAAATCATATGCTCCATCTACCAGCAATTTCCATAAATCGTATCGATAACTTTCGTATTCTGGTCTAGCTCCAGCAACTCTGGAAGCACCTAACGGCATAATTTTATTAATAGAAGTACTTGGATTGGGCGTGGTGGGAGTTGCATTATCATCCTCACTGCAGGATAAAAAAATGAACAAAAACACTAAAATTGGGTAGAAAAATTGGTTTTTCATTGTTTTACTTTTATGATTTGCTGTAAGAACAGCTCAATCAAAAAATACCCTACCTGCTTATTGTTATTTCTTTCAAATTTGTTTCACCCGTAATGTTCTGAAAAGATCGTGTCCTTCGCTTTTCCAATGTCCCGTAAACCCTTTGGGGAGAACAAAAAAATCTCCTCGATAAAAAGTTTGAGAATTTCCTGATTTGGGAGTAATCGTAAGTACTCCTGCAAGTACATGAATAAATTCTTCTTTTGGTTGATCTACGATTTCCATTTCACCAGAGATTTCAGCTTCTGTAGTTACTTCTAACTCCACCCCATGGTACAAGACATCCTTATATTTTTTCGACCCTAAAGGGGTGAGCTGAATTCCGGAAATACGATCTTTATTCAATACAAAAGGAATTTTTGCTTTTGATATTGCAGTACTATCCGAACGGGTATTTGATATTACCGAAAGCTCTAAGTGGTAGGTATTCCCACCATTATTTGTCCATTTCCCCGAAAATCCTTTGGGCACAAAAATGTAATCTCCAGCAAAAAAAGAAAACTCTTTATCGTCTTTGGGTCCGATATCGGCCCGTCCATTCAAAAAATATACAAATTCATCAATCGGGAAATTAGGTATGTCATTAACTGCTGTTTCACTGGAAAGAATAAAAACACTCAACTCACTACCCCGGTAAATTCTTTTTTGGAAATACTCACGATCTGGATGCGCTTTTAACCTCAGCTTTGGAATATCCATACCAGACAATAACCGATCTTCTATTTTAAAAGGAACTATAGCCTCCTTCTCTTGGGCAAATCCAGAACTAATAAAGACTAAGAAACTTAATACTCCTATTCCTTGTATAATTTGGTTTCGATTCATGTCATTGTTAGGTTATGAATAGTTTGATTTCAAAAACAAGGCGAACTTCCGTAAGGATCAGCGTTGTGATCAATGGTAAAATTGAAAACCTTCGCATCTTTACCTCTGGTATACTCCACATAATCCCAGATACCCGAATGTGTTAGCTTATATACTCCGTTTATCTTTCCTTCGTAAATTTCATTATAATACCTTGCATACACTGGATATGGCCCTCCTGGGTTTAAATTATCCGATTCCTTCACAAAAGTAAGGTCAATCGCAGTTTTCATTCCTTTGTACTTTACCTGCCTGGCTTTACTCTGATCATCAAAACTAATCCAAATGACCAAATCAGATTGTTCATCTTCTGTATAGCAGATATAATGATCTATTTTGCCAGGTTTTGAAGCATTCTTGTTTTCTTCAGTTACACCATTTTTACTATGATCTATCCCCTCATCATTCTTGAGCGTATCAATTACTGTAGATTCCTTATCCTTATGATTCGATTTTGTTTGTGAACAAGCAATAACGACCAACAAAAAGCAAGAGAACACTAATTTTTTCATGTTACTGTTATTAAACATGTTGATCAATAAGAATAGCATTGCCATCTGGATCAAAAACCGTTATACTACCCGGACCCGTAGTGGTGGTATCCACTTCCTTTTGCAACTCAATCCCTTTTGATTTTAATTCTTCTTGAATGGTTCTTACATCATCAAACGTATCCAATTGTTCTGCATTTGTATTCCATCCGGGATTGAAAGTAAGAATATTATTCTCAAACATTCCTTGAAATAAACCTATCAAAGAATCCTCGTTTTTCATAATCAGATAATTGTTTGCCGGATCACCTGCAAAAACCGTAAATCCAAAAGTTTCATAAAATTCTTTGGACGCCTTTATGTCTTTTACACTAAGGCTAATAGAAAATGCTCCTAATTTCATGTCTGTATGTTTTTTAAATTAATTCCTATAACAAATATCACTTATTAATCATCTCAATAACCTTAGATTCATCTTCATTTAGTATTACATTCCTCATAATTCCTCCTCCCGTATCATCCCATAGCATAAAGGCAATTACATAGTAGTTTCCATGTGGGAGATTGCTAAACTCGAATTCTCCTTCTTGATTACACATTGTTTTTTTGGTGTCGTGATATGCTTTGGGATCTGGTGTAAATTTTGGAACACCATCTTCTACATATACATATCCAAAATCTTTATTGTTATATATATGCATTAATCTTTCTTCGGTATATCGACAATTAGGCATTAATTCGATTCTGAAATCTTTTCCAAAACGCAATTCACCATTTTTTGAAGTAAATTTTGCGATACCCTTTATGGTACCATTACCTGTATTCTTGAACCATTTCGTCCCTTCTTCATCAAACGCATTTTCAATCTTTATAGGTTTGTTCTGCTCTACATTTTGTTGGCTATAACCACATAGGTATGTAAATCCAATAAGGAAGAGTATCAATTTGTTTTGCATGATTGATATGGTTGTAAGTTTCCTTACGAATATAAGAAACCTTGTAGTTAAAAAGCGTTAAGTATCCGTTATTCTAAAATCTACCATTTAATCGAAGCAAGGAAGTACATCTTCTTCGAAGTAGGGTTTTTGATCTACCCAAAACATATAATCAACCTTCAAAAAATCTGAAGCAAAAGCGTATAGCATAGGTACAATATTGTTTCTGTCTATTCCTTTGTCATTTTTTTCGTTATAATCTTTGTCTGCTCCAGTTTTGCCAATGTAGTTCCCGTCTTGAATAGCGATTCCTACAGGAACCGTCAGTGTATTTTCATGCATTTGTGCCAACGCGTGATTCAATTGCCCTTTTCTGGTGACCATCAAATCTGGCGCTCCTAAACCTACACCAATTTCCTGACCGTAATTATAAATTCCTTTCAAGTACCCTTTATCTTCCCAAGGCAACCACTCTCCGGGCATAAAATTAGCGTAAATCATTGTTGTACTTTTTGGAAATGCTTTCTTCAGAGCCAACATATTATTTTTTATACCATCGACATACTTCGCTTCGGTAAAGCCATGCTCGTTGTTTTTGAAACTTAAAGATGTTTCCTGAAGATTGATGCCTTCAATTCTACCGTCAAACTCCTGCCCCAAAGCCATCAAAAAAAGTGCAAAACGTTCTTGTACTTTTTTGCTCCATCGTTTGGCAACCCATCCAACAGGTTGTTTATTCTCGTGATGTAGCACTGCACCCTGATCATACTCTTCCTGCATGATATATTCTGGGACCGGTTTATTTTTTACGGAAAACGTAGCATCTTGTAATTGGATAAATAATTTCTTATCAAATTTTTCCAGATAGTTAAGATCTTGTTCTATTACCGAAAAATCATACGCTCCCTTTCTAGGTTCTAGTTGTTTCCAGGAATACATAATTTGTGCTCCTGCAAATGCATCATGATCCAACATGGCATGCGATTTAAGCTTTCCTCTATCCCTGGAAAAATAAACAAAATGCTGAATTTGGCTTTTGGGTATTGGGCAAGAAATTTTGCTGTATTTTTTATATGTATTGAGGTATTTGTTAGCCGGATTATCCCATTGTTGAGCAGAACTCCAGAAACTAATGATCAAAAAAGTAAGCACAAGAAAAAATCGCATTTCTACAATAAGATTTCCTGTTATTTTACGCATCTAGTTTATCAATTTTTATCCATTGTTAATTCCAGGTACAATATACTCATTTATGATCTCATCGGTATAATTATGAGCATTTCTATTTCCATAATTTGTGGTGGTAATTACTAATACTACATCCAATTCTGGAATGGCTAATACCTTTTGCCCTCCGTTTCCAGCCATGGCATACGCACGGTATTGCTCCTCCTTCCCAAAGGCTTTTAACCAAAACAAATATCCATATTCTACTCCATCTCGTACCTTAGCTTTGGGAGTTGTGGCTTTTTGAATCCACGATTTGTCCATAATTTGTTGCCCGTTCCATGCACCACCATTTAAACACATTTGGATAAGTTTTAAAAAGTCCCTGCTTTGATATTCACTTCCTCCAGCAGTATTCAGGATTCCTTCTGGATTGTAATGAATTTTGTACTCTTTAATTTCCAGAGGTTCGAACAGGTGTTGCTTTGCAAATTCTACCACATCCATACCGACTGCCTTCTGCACAATTTCTGCCATTGTTGCCGACCCAGCAGAACAATAGCTAAAGGATCTCCCATAAGGCTGATCTTCTGGTTTGGGTTCAAAAGGATAAGATCGGATGGGTAGATCAACAAAAAAACTGGTCCAATCTTCTATAGGGTACATACGTTCTTCATTCCCCCTCGAAAAACTATTAAAATCATTGCACTCCAACATCGAACTCATTGTGAGCAGATCCTCTATTGTAATTTCTAACTTACGAGGGTCTGGATACTCTACAGGAGTCTTATGTTTCAGATAAGTAAATATCTTATCTTTTTCAGATTTTATGTGACCATTTTTTATCGCAATACCGGTAAGCAATGTTGCCATTGTCTTTGTTGCTGATCTTGTATTATGCTTACTATTTTGATCTGCCCCATTGTAATATTTTTCAAACAACACTCTTCCTTTTTGTGCGATCAAAACACTGGTAATTCGTTCGTATTTTCCGGATTGAATGGCACTATCCATGTTATCAAAATACTCATTTGGAGTACCGTTTACTTCAGAAAAATCCAGCTGCCCCGTAACCATCTGAAAAGCAAATAAAAAAGTAAGGGGAATTAAAGATGTTTTATACATAATTTACGTTTTTTGAGATCGCAAAATACTATTCCCTACATTGCAAAAATAGAATGAAATTAACATCTACGCTGAAACCTCAACTTAAAGTACATTTTTTCTAAATGCACTTGGTGTTCTTTGCAAATAGGTTTTAAAAGTTCTCGTAAAATGGCTTTGATCCGAAAACCCACATATGTGAGCAATTTCGGTTAAACTAAAGTTCTTATCCATCAAATAAACTAAGGCTTTCTTAATCTTTTGCTGACGAATATAATCTCCTAAAGAACTTGCAAAATACTTTGGCACTGCCCTAGAAATATGTCCCGGATGAACGCCTAATTGATCAGATAGAGATTGAAGTGTTATTTGATCAGTAGTGTCATTCAGTATTTGTCTTAGTGATGCTACCCAAGCAGGTTGTTTACTTTTAGAAAGCGCCGCTTCCTGTATATTTTCGCATAATTGAAGTAGTAATAGTCCAATCGATAATTCTGAATAAACATCTTGAAATCTGAATTCAAAATAAATCTTTGCCAACAGATGATGAGATTTGGGGTGATCAATGCTACTACTTCCTTCCCAAAGGTTAATATTTAATTTTTTGCTATCAAACCAAGCCCTCGGAAATTCTATATGAAATCCTCTGGCATACAAAGTTTCTTTAGAATTGTAATGAGCCTCTTGCCAGTTATGAAAAATTAGACTCCCAGGCTGACATGTTTGCTTCAACTTTTTATTTACATCAAACAAGTTTCCATGCAGAACGTACATAAAATAGGGGTTTTCATGAAAATGCCAATCCGTACGTGTAGCAGAATAATCGTATTCAGATAAGATAACCCCGTCAAAATCTACTTCAGATTTTTTTGTTCCGTAGTATTTTCCTGGGGTAAGTATCTTCATGACCTTGTTACTAGTTAAAATTTGACATAACAATATAGGCAAAAGCAACCATATTAAAGCTTTTAATTAATTTTACATTCAATCCAAATCATAAATGAAACAGGAAAAGAACAGGATTAAAAAGAAAAAGCAACCCTGGCCTACTCAAGAGGTTATGAAACAGATTTATGAGATGCAACTTTGGGGTGCTAATGATGCTGCCTTTTATTCGGGAATCGGGTCTCATCATACCGATATGGTTGATCCTTATTTAACAGCAGTAAGTTCATTTTTGAAATCTTTTGAAAGTCCTATCACAGTATGCGATTTAGGCTGTGGTGATTTTAATGTTGGAAAAGAATTGGTTCCCTACACTCAAAAGTACATTGGGGTAGATATTGTACCGGATTTGATCACTCACCATAGAGAAAAATTCAAGGTTGCACATTTAGAATTTCACTGTTTAGATATTGCAAAAGATGATTTACCTGCAGGAGACTGCGCCATACTAAGACAAGTATTACAACATTTATCAAATACCGAAATACATGGTGTTCTTGAGAAGTTATATCAATATAAATATGTTATTCTAACAGAGCATATCCCCGAAGGTGATTTCAAACCCAATAAAGATATCATTACAGGACAAGGTATTCGTTTGAAAAAGCAAAGTGGAGTGCAATTATTATCTCATCCCTTCAATTTTAAAGTAAAAGAAGAAAAAATGTTGCTATCCAACCGTATCAATGAACATCCAGGTATGGTGGTAACCACTTTGTATACGGTCTTCTAAATCCCCAAGTGGTACGAACAAGATTTTTGCTATGGTTTAATCTTAAGAAGAGCTTCATAAGGGTTTCCCTGTAGGCCTAGTAGTTTGGCAAATGCGGGTTCTGTTTTATAACCTTCTTTCTTTAATTGGATAATGTTCTTTTTAAACACTGCATCCTGTTTATTCAATATTTCGTGCTCAATGAGCATGTGTTTGTAAGCATTTTGATTTGTAGTAGGTATATCCTGACCGAAAATTTCAACTCCAAAATGATCAGATTCAAAATTGGCCACAGTTACCAAAAGATGATCTTGAGTATAAGTCCGTATTTCAAAATTCTTCTCCTCAGAGAAAAACTGCTTAATAGTAGATGAAAATCCAGTATGATCGTTGCATTGGCAAATGATATCCAAATCACTATTTGGAAGATCAATACCAATAGGTATGGTACCTGCCAAAACTGGGTTGTACTTCTTTAGCTTCTCGAATATTTGAAGTTGCGTAAGGTCGGTATACGCTTTTTGCTGACGTTCATTTCCATTCTTCAAATAAGTTATATCCAGGAAATTCATCTCTCAACTTTTCAATTACTTTTTAACCGCTTCATCCCATATTTTCTTGATACTTTCCAAATTGGTTTTTGGTCGTATTCCAAGGGGATGCAATGCATTTTTGGTTAATAAAAGTATTACTTCCTGATCTTTACGTAATCTCGGAAAACTAGGTTCATCTATAAAAGTTACCTTATTTACTTTGTTGTATGAAGGACTAAAATAAAGATCGATTTCTTGCGGTCCTGGGCCCTGCTTATAGTTTACATTTTTGGCTTTAACATGAAGTACTACTTTCTTTTTTTCTTCAAGATCTTTTTTCAATTTTGCATATTTAAACGAAAAATACAAGTACAAAACCAAAGCTCCTGAAATTGAAAATATCATGATTAAGGTGGGAAGCACTCCCAAAGATTCAAACATAGTCAAATTAGGGTCAGAAATCTCAACCCTTCTTTTTTTAGGGATTAATCCCATGGGGATTACCGAAAAAACTATTAACAAAACAAAAACACCACCGCCCCACATGGCGATTAGGTTTCCTATTTTTTCATAATGTCTTCTTAATTTACTTTTTTCAGCTGGATTTAAATCTTCCATATACAATTTTCAAATTTGATACATTTCTATCATCTTCTTCTGCAGTACTTTTTTCGGAACACGTTTCAACACAAAGTTTCTAAAACCTTGACCATATTTCCAGTGTGCCATCTTTCCAGTACTCCAGGATTGATTAACAATTGTGGTTACTTTCTTCTTTCTTTTCCCTTCAAATATCTTAAAATTGTGTTTATTACCCTGATCATTTGCTATCATTTTACTCAAATAATAGGCATCTTCTATCGCTTGTGCTCCTCCCTGCCCCATATTAGGAGTAGTGGCATGGGCTGCATCTCCAATCAAACAAATATTATCATAATACCAATGATCCAGAAGAGCCAAATCAATAATATCATTACGAACTATTTTCTCTATTGGTGTGGATAAAATCAACTGAGTTACCATTGGATCAAATTCCTTAAACATCTCTACAAGCTTTTGCTGTAATTGATCATGATTGTCCTTTTGATCGGGACGATCCAGGGCAACTGCAAACCAATACACTTTGTTTTCTGCTATTTTTGATATTCCAAATCGTATTTGATTCCCCCAAAGTTCCATCCCTCTATGTTGAAATTCTGATGTCATTTCAAAATTTGCTACCCCTCGCCAACATGTCTGACCAGAATATCTGATTTTACTTTCAGGGAAAAGTTGTTTTCTCACTTTGGAATGTATCCCATCGGTACCTAATAAGTAATTTGTTTCAATGATAGTATCATCTTCAAATTTTACCTTGATGTTTCCATTTGGGTGTTCTTCATAGGATTGAAAGCCTTTACCCAAATGTATTTTTTCTTTCGGAATTTTATCAAACAACAGTTGTTGTAATGCTGCTCGATGTATTGCAATTGTGGTAAATCCAAACTCTTCTTCTATAAAATCCTGATCATTATCCGAAATTGGAGCCAAATCTGCCTGCGCCAAGGTAATTTGGTTGATTGTATTTCCTTTTACTTTTACCTCGTCCAAAACATCCAAATATTGCAAAACTGACAAGGCATTTGGAGCCAACCAAATTCCAGCTCCCACTTCATCTATTTTTGGTGCCTTTTCAAAAACCTCGTAGTCTACTCCAATTTTTTCTAAAGCTAAGGCAGTGCTCAATCCCCCAATACCTGCACCGATAATTGCATATTTCATCTATTAAAAAATTTATTGTTCTGGTAATAAAACAAACAAAACTCTCTGCTTAGATCAACCACTTCGTTTTCGCATACGTTAGTTACATCTCTTGTAACCGAAGCTGAATGAAACTATTCTTCATAAATATCATATGCCTCAGAAATTGATTTCATAAGTTCTGGATTTTCAAAATCAGATTCTGAAAGCCGAGATAGTTTCTCTAAATAAAGATCAAATTGACCATTTTTGAAAATCGTTAACATCTTCCCTCCATCTTTGCAACTTGCTGCATGCCATACATTAGGTGGCACCGTGATCGTATCGCCAGGTTTACCCACAATCGTTTCGTTATCAAAAATCAAGGTTACTTCTCCTTCCAAAATATAAAAGACCTCTGTCATGATCTTATGATGATGTCTCCCCAGATAAAATCCTGGTTTTAACGTATCCTCTACAAAGCTAAGTTCCCCATTCGTATGCTTCGAAGAGAGCTTTATAAAACAATGATCTTGAGCATAGTTATAGTTTTCACCTTCTCCTTTTCTTATAATTTCCTGTGTTTCCATTTTAGTTTGTTTTAAATAAAATAGTTGAAAAAATTATAAAGGACCATTCCTATAGAACGGCCCTTTAAAATTATCATTTGTTAAGTTAAGATTAAAATTTTCCGTTCTGATTTTTCCATTCGGATTTTGGTGGAATGGTTGCAATCACATCCCAATGTTCTACAATCTGTCCATCCTCTAATCGGAACAAATCATAAAAAGCGGTATGCACTCCTTTACCAAATTTCCCTTCGCTAACGGTAAGCACAAAATTTCCTTCTCCCAATACCATATGCAGCTTATCATACTCCATGACCAAGCCATTTTCTGCAAAATATTTCATTGCCGCTCCAAAACCCTCTAAACCGTCTGCTACAGCTGGATTGTGTTGTATGTACTTCGTTGGATTGATGTAAGTTGTGATTTGATCATTTTGATGATTGAGTAAAACATCGTTCACAAATGATATTACAATGGTTTTATTACCTTCTCGTTTTTCTTTATCCGTTATATCCGTAGCCCCATCAGTTTGTGTGCGATCACTAGGATTAGGTGGTTGTACTTCTACCAGGTTATCCCAATGTTCTACGATCAATCCATCTTCGAACCTAAAAATATCAAAGCCGATTTTAGGTCCAAAAAAATCGTAAATCGTATGTGTAAACACATACTCTCCATCCTGAAAGGCTCTTACCACATTCGCTTTAAAACCTTGTGGTGGTGCATGCTGCATAATCTCTCCAAAACCTGCAAGTCCATCTCCTACGCTCAAATTATGCTGAATATACTTTTGAGGATTGATGTAAGAAATCGGTGTTTTGTCTCCTGTATTAAAACTATTTAATAAGGCAACTACTTTTTCTTTGTTCGTTAGTTCCATATTCAAAAATTTATATCTCCCCATAGCCATGGTAGATTGATCCATATCTTGCATAAATTCTTTGGCAGTAGGATTGTTCATAAATGCATCTAACGAAGCTTCAGAATCTTCCTTATTGGTCCAATACACGGCAACCACTTGTTTACCTTCTTCATTTACACCGGTAAGTCTTTGTAGAAATCCTTTTCGTTTTCCGGTAAAATCGGTTTCTACTTTTTGATTCAACGAATTAAACTGTACGATATCCGTTTCCTGGGCCAATTTAAAAGACATCACTTCAACAAAATGGCTGTCATTCGCATTAAAAACCTTATCTATCCCATACCTAGACATTTTCATGGTATTCGCATTGATCATTTGTGCATAGTCTGCAACAGATGGATCACTCATAAACTTATTCATGGAGGCATTAGCGTTAGGTATACTCTTCCAGTATACGATGACCACATATTCTCCTTTTTCGTTAACACCGCTTTGGCGTTTGATAAATCCGGGTTGCTTACTGGTAAAATCACCTTCTATTTGCGCATCCCTTTTCTCAAAATCGTCAGGATTTACCCCCTCATTAATTTGAAAGGTCGTTACCTCCATAATGGTTTTTCCTTCCATAGTATTCTCAGTGTTTGATTGGGGATCCTTCTTTTTGTTGGTAGAGCATTGACTAAAAACTAAAGCCAATACCACCAACATACATTGTGCAGAATATTTCATTTTTGATGTGTTTAATGGTTTGAAATTCTACAGTAAAATTAATTTTACGCCTAAAAAAAAGAATGGTAAAAACCATCCTTTATAGTGTCAAAATCGGAAAATTTACTGATGCGCCTGTCGAAACACATCCGGAGAGGCGCCTACATACTTTTTGAAATATTTGAAGAAATTAGCGGGATCATCAAACCCAGAGGTATACGCAATTTCTTTGATGGGAGTATTGGTACTAATAAGTAGTCTTTTGATTTGCATTATGGCAATTTCATTGATAAATGTTTTGGCGGGTTTATTCACCACAGCTTGCACAATATTATTTAGTGTTTTTGTGGTCACCCCCATATTTTGTGCATAATCCATTACTTTTTTATTTTCAAAACACTGCTCTTCTACCATACGTTGAAAAGAAAGAAATTCTTCCAAGTACTTTTTCTTGCCAGAGAGTTGACCATTCTGTGATTTTATACGAAATAGCTTGGTAATGATCATATGCAATGCACTTCGGGTTATTCCTATTGAATATTCATCCTTGCACTGATACTCTAATTCGATTTGCTTAACCAAGGTGGAAAAACTGGAAAATGCTTCTTTATCTTCTCTTAATTCTATTTTGGGAAAACTCAATAGCTCATTAAAGAGCTGGAAGGATTTTAAGGCTTCTAATTTATTAAGATGACTCACGATAAAATCTTCTGTAAAAATCAATAAATATCCTTTTACAGTACCACTTTTAAAAAACTTTTGAATTTGATCCTTCCGAATTAACAATACAGTCCCGCTCTGGTATTTGTAATCCGTAAAATCAATTGTGTGATAACCTTCTCCCTCGAGCACCAAAAAGATATTGTAAAATTTGATGATATGATTCTTGCAGATATCATGATCCAAAGTTCTGTTCAACAGCTCTTCAATTCGAACTACCTCAAAATATGATTGAGGATTGGTTTTATTATCGAATTGTATTTGCTTGATGTCTTCTCTCATGAAAACCTTGAATAGAACATTGGTTATGTTCGAAGCAATATACTAATATTCTATCAGGAAAAATGAGGCAATACACTTTCTCCAAGCTCTTCAATCACCTGATCAGCTGGTCTGGAACCATATTTCAAATTCAGAATTACGTGATTGACTCCATAGGACTCTAAGAGTTTCAAATGAGAGATTGTATACTCTACCCCTGCTTTAAAACCAAGGTGTATTGGGCTTGGGGTAGCTTTTTCATTCTCTAATAAATCTACATACAGTGATTGCATAAAAGGTTTCCAATCTTGCTGTGCTTTGTCAAGTGCGCCATTCCATTGATGCATTACTCTTTGTAGAGTAGCAAAATCTCTGGGGTAATACAGCCACCCATCAGCATGTTCTGCTATCCAATCTATAGATTGTCCTGAATGCCCAGTTACCAGAAATGGTGTTTTTGAATTGTATTTTGGTAATATATCTATACCCCCATTTGTACCACCGTAATATTTGGATTGATACACCGGAAAATCTTGTTGTAGGGATTTGATGTAAAAAAAGCTATCTCTGAAAAGTTCTGCTTTTTGATCTAATTTTTGATGAAAAGCAGGATACTCAACAGGGCGATCACCAGAAGCTACTCCTGCCACGACTCTACCTCCAGACAAAACTTGTAAACTATTTATTGATTTTATCGTATGTACTGGATGACGTAATGGAAGAATCACGCTACCTGTAGCCAAAGCAATCTCACTGGTATGATTCATAATATGCGTCATGTATATCCAGGGATCAAATAATTGACCAGCATCCCCAAACATGGGATCATTAAACGGTACATCCCGGAACCATAATGCCTTAAAACCAAGTTCTTCTGCTCTTTTGGCCAAATGCTCTTGATTTTCCATTTTGGCTACTGATCCTTTGTAAGATTCTAACGGAAAGACAAGCCCTAATGTGAGTTTTCCCTTTTTTGCTATTTTTTGAAATGTTTCCATTTACACAGATAAAATTGATTTAGTGGCTGCAATTAGTTGATGTATTTTGTTATCATCGTATGCATCAGTATGCGCTTGGGAAAACTTCCCTTTATCATTGTCAAAGTATTTACCCGAGCTATTTGCATACTGATTAGAACTAGCTAAATCATACAAAATAGAAGCTCCCTTGTCGGCAGAAGACCAATGTTGCCCATAAGCTTCTTGTACCATTTTTGTATTTAATAAAGAGCCTGGGTTTACAGCAATTACATTGGCAAAATCCCATTGCTTCGCTAAATAAAAACTCCACATCGTTAACGCTAATTTACTTTGAGCATATGTCTGCTGTGCGGGCACTATTTCCTTGCCCATTAAGACATTCAAAGAAACTGGGGATTGTGCAGCGGAGCTAAGATTAATAACTCTTGGAGAATTTGATTTTTTAATAAGATCGTGCAACTGATTGGTAAGTAGAAATGGAGCCAAATAATTGACTACAAATCGAAGATCCAATTGATCCTCGTTTTGTTGATTTTGACTCTTAAAAACACCCGCATTATTGATCAATATATCAATTTTTGAAAGCGCTTCTTTAAGCTGATCTGTCATCTTTTGTATGCTTCCAAAACTGGATAAGTCGGCAACGTATCCTTTTATACGATCATTGTTTGTTTTTTCTTTTAACTCTGCAATAGTAGTATTTAGTTTTTCCTGATTTCTTCCATGCAGTATCACTTCATGCTGATCTTTTGCCAGCTTCAAAGCGGTCAACTTACCAATACCATCTGTACTTCCTGTAATCAATATCGTTTTCATGCCTTAGTGTGAATTTTAAAGAGAGAGTGCTCTTCTAGAGAGCAACTCTTTCTTGTATTAGTTATGCCAAATCATCTTTGGCTTCGATTAAATAGTGATGACTTACCGATCCCTTGGTTCTTGCTTCCAAATGTGGCACATATTCTTGATCTTTCATAAAGTTCAATGCAGCTTCTTTAGATGGCCATTCTAAAATTATCCGTAAAGCAGCAGGTTGATCGTTTCCTTCTATTTGTTCGTGAGAAGCAGTTCTTGCCAGATATTTACCTCCGTGTTTTGCAACTATTTTACCTGAAACCGCTACATAGTCGGCCACCCATTTGTCGTCTGTGGGTGTTACATCTAATACTGAATAATAACTCATTGTTTTGTGTTTTAAATGGATTATTTTTTTGATTATACTAAGGTTAAAATCTCGTTTTGATCCAATCTGGATTTTGGAAGTTTGGCATTAAAATCGTCTTCACTACGATATCCCAAAGCCACCAATGTAACCGCAGTAAATCCTTTTTCACGCAAACCAAATTCTTCGTCAAAAGCTTTCATGTCAAAACCTTCCATAGGAGCGGCGTCTATGCCTATTGCTGCCACACCCAGTAAAAAGTTACCGATGTTTAGGTATACTTGTTTTTCCATCCAATGCTGAAAATCTTTCACATCATACCTATGGATATCTGCAAATAGGTTTCTGGCTCCATATGTTTGTTCTTTGAATTCTGGTTTGGCGTATCGGCCATCATTGTCTTCTTTATCTACCAAATGACGCATATACTGATCAGTAGCGCTAGTTCGAGAACAGAAGGCAACTACATGAGATGCGTTGAGCACTTTGGGTTCGTTGAAAATAAAAAAACCTTGTGTGCTTTTGGTAAAACGTTGCTTGCCTTCTTCGGTTCCAGCAATAATGAAATGCCAAGGTTGTAAATTGGTACTTGAGGGAGACATTTGTAACAAGGATTTAACTTGTTCTAAATCTTCTGGAGAGATTTTTTTATTGGGATCAAACGACTTTGTCGTATATCTCCAATTCAATACATCTGTAATATTCATGAGTGTAAAACTTTATACTATATTTTTTATAGTAGCAAAACTAATTATAGTTTTTTATCTTTGCAATAACGGTCAAAAAGGATAGTATAGATTATGGAAGAAGCCAAACCAAAAATGTTAACGTTTAAAGGAAAGGAATATCCTTGCTGCGCAAGCCTTACCATGGGTATTATAGGAGGTAAATGGAAGACGGTAATTTTATTTCATTTAATGCACGGAACACTTCGCTATAGTGAGCTCCGTAAACAAATGCCTACGGTAACCGAACGTACCTTAAGTTTACAGTTGAAAACATTGGAAGAAGATGGAATCATCAACAGGAAAGTATATACTTCGAAACCTCCTCTAAAAGTGGAATACTCCTTGACCGACTTTGGAAAGACACTAATCCCTATTGTACAATCCATAGCCGACTGGGGGGATTTTGTATTAGAAAACTATTCAAACTAAGGGTAACGGTTTTTAGAGGAGGTTTACAATCTCCTTAAAAAACAAAAGCGCAAACTCTCGAGTTTGCGCTCATCATACCATTTAACCAGATGTATTATTTTGCTGTTCTTTGGTAATACGTTACCAAACTAGCTTTAGCCAATGTATTGTTCCATAAATAATAGCCTACTACTGCAGGATTGGTATTGGCTTTTAACCCCAATTTATCCGTTTTTAATGCATGTACAGTTATAATGTACTGGTGCAATCCATGTCCTTCTGGTGGACAAGGGCCACCATATCCATTGGCTCCATAATCGGTAATGCTCTGAATAGCATCTTTTGGAGCTAAATTTAATGCTACATTTCCTGCATTGGATACCAATTCGTTAACATCCGCCGGAATATCAAAAACTACCCAATGCCACCATCCACTGCCTGTGGGAGCATCCGGATCATACATGGTAATAGCAAAACTCTTGGTACCTTCGGGAGCATTTTTCCATGATAATTGAGGAGATTGGTTCTTACCTACACACCCAAAACCATTAAATTCTTCATTGATTGTCGCTTCTCCACCCAAATCCGTACTGGATAAGGTAAAGGTACTTTGTGCAAAAACCGTAGTTGAAAATGCAAGTATAATTCCTAAAATAAAATTCGTCTTATTCATCAGTTGTACTTTTAAAATTATAGGTACAAATGTATTGACGACCTTTAGAAAAGAGGTGTTTCCTTTAGCTCAAAAAGTAGTGCTAAAAGTTCATTTTTGATTGGTACTGTTTGGGTGTAATTCCAAACTTCACCTTAAATGCATGAATAAAATTGGATAGGTTTTCATAGCCTATTTCTTCAAAAATATCTGAGGGTCTATTGGATTTATTTTTCAGGAGAAATGCAGAATGCTCTAATCGTTGATCCTGAAACCATTTGCTGGGTGAGCTATGAAAGTGTTTTTCAAATTCTCTTTTAAAAGTAGACACACTCATATTAGACAAAAATGAAAGTTCTTTGATCGTCAATTTATTCAAGCGATTACTCTCAATAGTCTGAATAAATTTTTGGCTCTCATTATCAGTATCATGTAACAGGGCATACAGAAATGCTACTCCTTTAACTTGAATCAGATACAGCATTATTTCTTCAAACTTAACTTCGAGTATATTCTTCTGAGTATCCTTGGGTAGTTTGGAAACATCAAGAATACTCTCTACAAACCTACTGATAAATGCATCATAACTAAATGAGTAGGTAGAATGATACTCTAAACTTTTGGGAGTATCGAAGTCATATTTCCGGATAAACTTAAGTACGGATTCATTAGAGAAGAAGAATAATACACTACGATAATAATTCTTGACATTAGACAATTTTTCGGTCATCAAACAATAACCTGATTTCATCAATAAAAACTGATGATTATCAATTGCAAAAGATGAATTATCAAAAAATACTTCCTTATTCCCTTCTTGAAGGAAACTAAAGGTGTTTTTGGTTAGGACCACCTGTTGTTTTGAAATTTCCTGGGTACTCTCATAATCGTAAACCTCGATAGCAATCGACGAATCCTGATACAATTCATCTGGTAACGTAATTGTTTTCATTATCGTTTAATTAAAAACAGTCTAATACTTCATAAAAGTACAATTTACTAGGTATTCCATAAAATGATAAGGGCAAACTGCCCTTATCATTATCTCCAAAACTCGATTTACCTCATGGCTTTTAATTCACATGTGTATATAACTTATTAACTATTTTCCATCCCTCCTTTCCTTTATACAGTGATAAGAAATCATAGTAATTATATCCTAACATTGGCACATGTAATTTTATCATTGCCGTTTTTCCTAAAATGTCCACTCCTATAATTTTCATTCTCAATGATTCACCCAGGTCATTAGGACTTTGTCTATTTCCAACAGCTTCGAGATAGGCTTCTGTATTTTGAATACGATCTGTTCCATTGATATCTCCATAAAGAACCGCATCCTGATGAAAACATTTTTTTAGTTTGCTAACATCTCCATAAAAGATTCCTTCAAAATAATTATGGATGAGCTTCTCAATTGCTTTGTGGTTTGAAGTAAACATGAGCTACTTTTTTGTTCCTTCATACTGTCTACCATCATACCCCCAATTGTCTATGGGTACTTCGTCGATAACAATATGAGTAGTTTTTGGGTTTTTCTGAAGTACATCTACTAGTACCTTAGTGGTTCCCTCGATTAATAAGCGCTTTTGTTCTTTGGTTACTTGTTCGTCTGTGATTTTGATATTTACGTATGGCATAATTTTTATTTTAATTGATTAATCCCATTTTGAAGTTGTGGATACTGCATATTTCCCTGCTCCCAGAAAAAATATAGTTACCGATCCTAATAAATAAAGTGCCTGAAGCTCTATTCCCCATCCGCCAAACTGATTTAGCGAAAAAATATCTGCTCCATGAGCTAATAAAATGGCTATTAGAAAATTAAAGGCCACCACCAAACTGCTTAGTTTAGCTTTGTATCCAATAATCATAAGTATGGGAGCTATTATTTCTCCTACAAAAACTCCGTATGCCAAAAGGCTAGGAATTCCGTATCCATCAAGTAGTTCTTTTACAAAGGCATAACCCGAATTCATGTTGGCAATCCCATGAAACAGAACTAGCACTCCGATCGTAATTCGAAGCAATAAAAATCCTTTGTTATTGCTTTCTTCTTTTTGTAATGCATTCATATCTAATTTTTTAGGTTAAAATTATTTATGAAGCAAAGTTGTGAGATATTAGAATGAATGAACAGGACCTAGATCACCTTTTTGAAGTGATCTACGTCACATTGTGGAAAAATATTGGATTAAGAATCTAATCTACTTAGGGTTTCTCGGGAAACACCCAAGTAAGCAGCAATCATTTTTTTGGGAACTCGTTGAAAAAGAGCTGGGTATTGTTCTAGGAGCATTTCATATTGTTCTTTGGTAGAACTTTTCAATAGTGCCAAAACTCGATTCTGGAGAGCAATACGTCCCATTTTACTCTTTTTTGCCCAAAAACGTTCCATTTTATGCATCTCGGCAGTGAGCTTCTCTCTATTTTCATAAGTAATATAAAGCAGTTCGCTATCTTCAATACAATCGATATATGTTTTGGATTTTACTCGTTTTACAAAGGATTCGTAATCAGTAATCCACCAATTTTCCATACCAAATTGTAAGATATGCTCTTTCCCCTGATCATCTACAAAATAGCTTTTTAAACACCCTTTGATGATCCAATATTCTTTATCCACATAGTCTCCTTCCTGCACAATATATTGATGCTTTTTCTTTTTGATGGGAGTAAAATGACTGAGTACAAAATCAAACTCCTCATCAGTAAGAGCAATAATTTCTTCAATATGTTGTCTAAGAAGATGTTTCATAAGAAGTTATTTCTACAAAAAGATAACACAGGACAACCCTATTTTGTTTTTTTCTGAATCCATTTGAGCATAATCTCCATAGCCTTTGGAGAGAATGTTTGTTCGATCGATGCATATTCATTTGGCAAACCCGTTTCGCTCTCCTGAAATAAATGATTTAAATTATCTAATGCCATGGTTTCTACATCTACATTTCCGCCTTCTTTAAGGTTCTTTTCAATACTTTCGAGATTTTCTGTTGCCGGTACTTGTAAATCATTACTACCATTAAGTGCAAGTACTGGACATTTGGTTTTACTAAGCGCTATAGCAGGGTCAAATTTGATAAAATCTACCAACCAAGGAATTGCTAACTGCTCTGAAAGTAAATTGAGCTGATTTTCTGGCAGCGCTGCTCCAAAAACTTTGGTGAAATAACCTTTTAAATCCGTTTCAAGTTGTGTTCTATCTGATGATGCCAAAATGATGTCATAGGCTCCTTTCATGTTTTGTTGCCCAAGCGTGATCATAGGTTCTGGAACCAACATCTTTCTTTCAATTTTCTCTTTTTGCAATAACATTAATTGATCTCCACGCAAAGCAGAACCAGAAAGTAAGACTACAAAAGAAACATCATTGGATTGACTAGCAACCATGGGAGCGATCACACCACCTAAACTATGCCCTACCAAACCAATCTTATCTGTGCCAATTTCTTTTCGAGACTTCAAATATGCAATTGCACTTTGGGTATCCCTGGCCAATCCTTCTAAACCTGTATCATTATGACTTCCTTCAGATTTTCCAGCACCTCGATCATCTACTCTCAAAACTGCAATTCCATTTTTTGTTAAATAATCAGCGATAACCAGAAAAGGTTTGTGATTCATCAATTCTGAATCCCTATTTTGAGCTCCACTCCCACTGATAAGAATTACCGAAGCAAAATCAGAACCTGTTTTTGGATATGTAAATGTACCAGCAAGAGCAACACTATCCGTTTCGTTCTTAAAAACTACTTCTTCGACATGATAATCAAATGGTTCTTTGGGTTCTTGTGGTCTATTTTGTCCGTATATACATAATACTGTAATGAAAAGAAAAAACGAAAGAGTTTTATTCATAGGGTTAGTCGTTTCTTTAGGATATGAAATTAAGTAGGCAACTTTTACTTCCAATCTCGTATTGATGAATTATTGCCATGCGTAAAGGTAGGTAATACCTATGAATTCTTAAAAAATGTACTACCAATCATCCATTATTTTCAGGAAATAAGGATCTACTTCGATAGACAATCTATCTCCGAAATCTTCTTCGCTCATTTTTCCTTTCCAGGAATCATCATATTTGATCAAAAAATCATTTAAAGGTTTTAAAATATCACTCCCTAAAGAGTCTATTAATTGTTTTGCTGTTTGTGTAAATCTCATTTGATACTGTCCATAATTTGCAGGATTCATTTCATAGTAATGCGTATCAAAATCCAATAGACTTGTATAGGACAAATCTGGTGGAGGATTCCTTAAACTAAAATCTACCAACTCCATAACATACTTCAGTTCTTTTGGTTTTTTGGTCTTATAAAAAGCATATAACCCCATATTAGCATGTATTTCTTCTAGCCATCTACTCATAGAATAGTTTTCCTGATTTTCAGGATCCTGAAAACTATGCGTTAATTCGTGTATTACTAACTTATCAAAGAAAAGGCGCATGTCTAGTTGGCCATTAGCATTGGTATAGGTACTTACCAAATCCTGTGTCATGTCCTTGGGGAAACTTTGAATCATTTCTTCGTATCCAGAAGCCATATGATTTTGTCCCGACCCAACAATAAGGTTGCCTCGATAATACTCTGGCATCCCCACTACCGGAGAGTATGCGTTTCTAGTCCAATCTTGAGGAGCGACCACCAGCACACAAAAATTATCTTTAGGTCCCATTATTTCAGATAAGAACTGATAGGCTTCATTTACCAAAATGGACTGTTTTTCGGCATGATTTATTTCTCCTTCGCTATATAACGTTTGAAATACATAGTTGGTTTCCAATTGTATAAGCCCTTCGTGCTTAGCTGTGTCTAAAACTGGCTGCTGCTTAGATTTACCACATGAGATGAATAGAAAAACGAACAAGAGAAGATAGGCTGATTTCATAACTATAAATTCTAGATGATATTGAAATAGGCCTGTATTTGGTAGAAGAGCACTCTAAGATAACAAAAATCCACATAACACATTCAATAGCAACCTCTTGCTCTTTCCCACAACATACTTTTATAGGTTGTTTTCAGTATTATTTTTTAATGCCCTGTTTAAACTTCGAATCGTAATCCCAAGGTAATCGGCAATATCTTGTTTCGAAACATTTAATTGTTGGTTGGCTATCAAAGCCATAAACTTTTTCAAATTATAGTCAATAGGATGTAATTGTTGTTGAGAAGCTCTCATCGCGGTGTTACGCAATTTCACGGCTATTGCTCTTATTACAATTTGGTTTAAAGCATGATGCTCATCCAGTAATTTGTAGAAGTCGCTTTTATATACTTTGAAAGCAGTAATCTCTGTTATAGCCTGTACATTGCTAAAACTTAACGTATCTGTAAACACTTCAATTTCGCCTAATATTTCTCCCTCGCCTACAAATTCCTGGATAAAATCTCTACCATTATCCTCATTTACAAAGCACTTGGCAATCCCTCTTTCAATAATGAAAATAATATTACCCTTTTTGTGCTGATGAATTAAGAAATCTCCAGGACCAAAAACTTCTTTGTGTATACAATCTATAGTGTTCGAAGTTTTTAAATCCTTGAAATAGTCTACCAACTCTTTATTAATTCTAATCATGACATGGCTTGGACAAATGTCCTTTTAGTTCTCGATACAGCATGCTTACTTTGCTTCTTGTTAAAGGTACACAACTACAATGAAAAAAATAATTATTGATACTGATCCTGGCATAGACGACGGAATGGCGATACAGTTAGCCTTGCATAGTCCGGAATTAGACATATTAGGTTTAACCACCATTTTTGGAAACGCATCTGTTAACATAACTACGGATAATGCCTTACGACTTTTAGAAATTGCTGATCGAACCAGTATTCCTGTTTGTAAAGGTACTGACAAACCTCTTAAAAGACTATTTGCTGGAGGCGTTCCTCAAGTACATGGAGAAGATGGTAAAGGAAATATCGAACATCCTAAAAGTAAACTAAAACCAGATCCAAGATCGGCTCATGAGTTTATGGCAGAACAGATTAAATCCCATCCGGGTCGAGTTACTATTCTTGCCATTGGTCCGTTAACTAACCTTGCACTATTACTACAAGAATACCCAGGGATTGAAGAACTGGTAGAAGAAACTGTTATTATGGGAGGTAATGCATTTTGTCCAGGAAATGCAACTCCAGCAGCAGAGGCTAATATCCTGTCTGATCCAGAGGCAGCGGATATTGTTTTGGAAGCCAACTGGAAAGTGCATATGATAGGGTTAGATGTTACTCACAAAGTTTTGATGACCAGCGAGCAACTGGATCGAATTGCCAAAACCGAAAGTCCTTTGAACCAATATGTCTCTGCCACCTTTCATTTTTATAGAGACTTCTTTAAAAAAGTAAATCAAATCGATGGCATATATGTTCATGATTCTACCGCAGTGGTATATGTTCTGAAAAGAGCACTTTTTGAAACCAAAGATTTCCCTGTAAAAGTGGAAACTACTAATTCTATGAGCCTTGGTAAAACATGGCCTTCGATCGGCGAATCGGATCATGAGGATGGAGATGAGCTGTTACCCTGGAAAAATCGCCCTAAAGTAACTATCTGCGTAGATGTGGATGCTAATACTGTTTTACAGCTTATTGAGGAGCGACTACATTAAATCTAGTAATAAAAAAAAGCAGAAAAGAATATGCTCGATTCTTTTCTGCTTTTTTCAACGGACAACTACAAATCACCTGTGCTTATAAAGAGGCTTCACCAATAAAGAAATATAAATTCTGAAGGGCTTCATCTCTTTTAGGAAATAGTGCCTGCATTCTTTCATCTGTTCCCATTTGTTGCAATCCATCCATGGAGTCAAAGTAAAATCGGTGGATCTCATCCGGCATTTCTACACTTCCCTTGGATTGAAAAGGCGCTATAAAGCGTTCGAAATGGGTTCCAAATTCTGGCATGATTTTACAAACATCATCATGATACTCCTCAAACTGCTTTACATAACGTTCACCCTCCTTAAAATAGATCAAAGCAACACCATAGGTTTTCGTATGATCACCGGTTTCTCTTTCAAATTTAAAACTGGTATTCTTACTCGTAAAAATAGAAATGTCCTTTATTGCAGGAATTGCATATTCATTTCGAATCTTTATAAATTCTGCATCCTCATTGAATTTATTGAATACCTCAATACTTGGATAGGTCGCAAAATGAATCTCATCGGGCAATGCTATTTCTCCTTTTGCCAACATTTTGGGCGCAATAATACGTTCTATTTTTCCTCCATATTTTTCTAATAAGGCTCCTCCTTTTTGTTTGTATTCTTCAAAACGTGCTTCTTCTCCTTCTTTAAGATATACCAAAGCTACATTTACTATTTCTTCATTTTTAACTATCATTGGGTCTACTGTTTGTACATTAGTATTCGCCTGTTCTGGCTCTTGTGTGGTAGATGTTTTGCATGAAATCATCAAAAAACATATCAAGGCAACACCTAATTGTTTTATCATCGTTTTCATTTGTTGTCTAGATTAAATGTTCCATTTGTAATGTATCCTTGATCAAGCTTTCCTGAATTGGACCTGTTTTGGTATTCAGCTCATTCGTATTGTAATCTATACCCACCGCTTCGCGTATAGGCCGGGTTCCTTTTTCCATCTGAATCACGTTTAAAATAGCATCCGCGATCTCTTCAGAATTTGGAGCATCTTCACTTTTAAAAAACTCTCCAAAATTTTGAAGCATCGCCGCCGGAACTTCACGCATTTCTCCGTAGCTTTTCAGTACCTCATCGTCATCTTCTTTAGGGCCACTATACAATAACCCAGAAGGATAAGGTCCAGGTTCAATAATCGTTACATCAACGTTTAATGGCTTTAATTCATACTTCAATGATTCTGAATAGGCTTCCAAAGCAAACTTACTTGCGCAATACACTCCAAAATATGGGAATACCAATCTCCCAGCCAATGATGAAATGTTTATAATCAATCCGTCTGAAGATTCTTTAAGCAAAGGAAGGAAAGCTTTTGATGTTCGGATTACTCCAAAGAAGTTAGTATTGAACTGTTCTTCTACCTGTTGTAAACTATACGCCTCGGTAATACCTACGTACATTACTCCGGCATTGTTTACCAAAACATCTATCCCACCATCTTCTTTGGTAATTTGTTCTACTACCGCATTTACAGAGGCATCACTAGTTACATCTAAATCTGCTACCTTAATAGCAATATTTTCACTGTTTGCTATAGATGCTAATGCTTCTCTTTTTCCTTTGTTTTTGCTACTTGAGTCACGCATGGTGGCCCAGACTTTGTACCCTTTTCGAGCTAACGCGAGTGCAGTTAAATAACCAAACCCATTACTTGCTCCCGTAATCAATACATTTTTCATTAGTAATTTATTTTTCGATTAATAATGAAACAAAGATCGAAACCGGAGAGAAGGAATCGTTTTACGATTAGTTCAATGATTTGCCCAAATAGGTCAATTTATAAGTAGTAGGAGAAGTTCCATACCGAAGCTTAAAGGTTTTGGAAAAATGAGAAACGCTAGTAAAACCACATTCGTAGGCAATATCGGTAGTTCTTAGATCTGTAGAGATCAGTAGCTCTTTGGATTTTTCTAATTTTTTATCTCTTAAATAGGTTGCCGGTGAAGTATTATATATTCTTTTAAACTCTCTTTTAAAGGTAGATAAGCTTTGATTGTTCAATATCGCGAGTTCCTCTAAAGTAATATTAGAATAGTGGTGAGCTTGTATAATTTCCCTAAAAGAATAGGTATTGGGTTCAAATAAATTTGAAAGAATGGATTGTATATCAGGAGCATTTTGTGTCTGATTTAATAACAATACAATTTCCTTCAGTTTTAGGATTAAAATTTCTTCATTAACCAAGTTGGGATTTTCAAAATAAAACAAAATACCTTCGATATACTTTCGGATTAAAATGTCACTTTTAAGTTTGGACATCCCTGTATCCAAAGGCATCTTTTTTGTAAGAAACTCTGGTAGTTTGTTCTCGTAGATCTTCAATAAAATTTCTGGATAAAAATGCACCGCCAATGCCTGATAGGTATCCGATTCTCCTGAAGGCAGCATATTACAGGTATAATTCCCACATTTCATCAACAGGGATTCTTCTGCCTCTATGGTGACACGTTGTGTTTCAGAAATGGAATTATATTCTCCTTGCAGAATATACAAGAAACAAGCCTCGTTAGGCATCAAAGTAGGCTTCTTATAAGGAGGTTTCAGAATAATGGTCTCAAAAAGCAATTTACCAAACAAGTCTATGGTTTTATAATCCTGTATCATCCTTCATTTTCTATCAAAAATACATGTTATCCCTGTATTTTTCTTTTAAAATTAGTCCAAGCATTTGTCAATTCGGGTCAAACCAAGTTAAAATGTTCATTGATCCAGAAATCAAGCACTAAGTCAACTCTCCTGATATGTTATCCCTTTTAATTCAAAAACGAAACAGCTAGTGGCATCAAAATCTCGCTCTTCAACAAATTCGAAACCGAGTCTTTTGTAAAAACGATGTGCTTTGGTATTTGTTTTCAAAGGATCGATTAGTATTCCATCTACATTCGGCTCTTCAAAACATCTTTGTATGGCAAGTTTCATCATTTGAGTACCGTACCCTTTATTAAGATCCGTTTCTTCTCCTATCCAAATATCGATCGCCTTTTTATTGGGTGCAACCTTTCCCCAATAATGAGTCTCTTCTAGATATGGATCAATGATTTGAATAAACCCTATTGGTCTGCCATCTAATTCGGCAACGAGTTGTTCTCTCCAAACAGGAGTATGTTGTAATTCTGTTTCCCAATTCCAATCCTCATCGGGATCACAATCGATTACATGTTGCTTGGTGTCCCAATATTGCAATAGTTCGAGATCATGTATTGTAGCGGCACGTAGTGAAATCATGATACAAATAATAGTCGAGTCTTCTTTTTTTACTATTGATCAGACCAAATGGCCAATTCATTTCCTGCTGGATCCAAAAAGTGAAACCTGCGTCCTCCAGGAAACGAAAAGATCTCTTGCGCAAGTTTTCCTCCGGACTGCAATACTGTTTCTTGTATTTCTTCCAAATTTGCATGATACAATACCACCAAAGCACCATTAACTATGGGATCATCCGATTTTTCAAAACCACCTTCCAGTCCACTATCTGCAAATGCAGTATAATCTGGGCCATAGTCTGTAAATTTCCATCCAAAGGCTTTTATATAAAAGTTCTTTACCGCTTCCAGGTCTTTTGCTTTAAACTCTATGTAATTGATATGATTGTCTTGTTGCTTCATTGTTGAAAGGTATGTTTATAATAAAATATATACTTTGATCTCTTCATCGATTTGGATATGAGTCTTTTTCCTAATCGCCGCTTTTACTGGTAAAATATAGGCCTCATTCTTTGTATCATACCAAATAGCAGTATCCCATTGGATCTCCTTAATAATAGCAGAAGCTTTCATCCTTCCCCAACCTTCTTCCTGCCACTGTAGATGTTCTCTAATTTCTTTTGACATCTCTTTGGGAATAGATACAAAAAACCAACCTCCCGGAGCGTCGTGTTTCCATAATTTGGCTGAAAAAGTATATTCAATTTTTGCCATCCGTATTTTGCTATTGAACTATAAAAATATTAAAAAAAGCACAGGCCTTTACACCTATGCTTTATTACTTATCACCAATGTATTGGTTGCAGATTATTTGCAAGCTCTATCTAGCTATTTAACTCCAACTGAAATGATTTCAGTTTTTTACTTTGATATCACCATTAGTTCTAATATACAATATACTATTGTCATTAGTTTCGTTGGCTACTCTATGAATTGCCTCATCTGTAGCTGTGAAATAACTGCCTGGATCTAAGATTTTTACATCTCGATTTTGAGGCAAAGTGTAATGCAGCTCTCCTTGTACAAGAACCGCATGAAAAACTTCTCCATCACTAACAATTTCACCAGTAAATTGTTTCGGTAGTTTTACAAAAAAGCCTTGTAGACCATCATTATTATTACTTTTCCACAGAAAACTTATTTCAGCATTACTTTCTACACTAATCCAATTGGTAGCTTTGTTAGTTACCCAAACTACGTTTGAAGCATCTATGTTAACAGGACGTTCTCCATTATCAAAAGCTTGATCAATGGGTTTTACCAAATATGGCCCGCTATCGATTTCTACATAGGCTATGTTTTCTTTTCCTTTTGCAGAAGTAATATGAGCTTCTCCTGCCGGTTGTGTCCAAAAAGAACCTTTTGGCATCCACATAGCCGTAGCATTCGGATCATCATTATGGATCAACCCCTTGATTACAACAGCCCGATAGGTAACATTATGAATGTGCGGAGGTGAAGAAAAACCGTCTACAAATTTTGCCAAAAACCCAGTTGCCACAGTATCTTTTCTATCGCCCCAAACCGTTCCTGCTAGTGGGCTTTTATCTCCTCTAGCCGGATTTAATTTTTCCCATTCGATTTCAGAGCTTAACACCACCTTATTTGTAGATATTACCTTTTTAGGATTGTAAACCTTTTGCACAGGTTTTTTTTCTTCGGCACAAGAAATTGCTATACTAACTGCAATAACTATGTATAAGATCTTCTTCATTGTATCCTAAATTTTGTTGTTTACTGAATTTATCCAACACGAATGGGGTTCCAGGTACTTATTATAACTTTACTTTTTTGATAAAATAAGGAGGCTTTCCTAAATCTTCTGCTCCAGTAAATGCTGGTGCTTTATGCAATTGGTTTACTACCACGTACAACCATCCGTCATTACCCACTGCTACATTGTCTGGCCAATCGATAGACTTATCTCTTATCACGGGTTGTAATTCTCCTGATGCATTTAATACATCTAAACCATACTCCTGAAGGTTGGTAAAGTAATGATTCCCATTTCTATCTGTAGCAACTCCATCTGAAATCGGCTTTGCTCCTACTACCTCTATCGCCTTAGCTATTTCACTGTCTTCCTTTCCTTCTCTAAATACACTTGCTGGCACACTATACCATTTGGTTCCATTCATTGCCCCAAAGAACAAGGTATTTCTATCATAACTTAAGGTAATGGGATTTACCGCTACTCTCGCCGGAGCACCTCCAAAATGAATCACTTTACCATCGATGACCATATCAATATCCTCAGCCTCAACCACTTTATCTGCAAATCTTCGTACCGTTTTGTTATTAATATCAACTGCCAAGATTCCAGGATTTGCAATATCCGCAAGATAGACCCAACCGTTTTTCTCATCTACCGCCAAGTCTTGAATAAAACTCCCTTTGGGAGCTACATCCTGTGGAAACTCGAATCGAAACACCTCTTTTTTGGTACCAATATCAAAACCAAACAAACGAGTTTTTCCTAGATTTTGTCCCATATCAATGATCCATAGCACATTGTTTTTGGCAACACGTATTCCTAATGGAGTATCGAGTTTATCATCACTTGCAGTTGCACCATTCTTTTGGTAATCTGCGTTTGGAAAAGGTTCTACATTACCATTCTTTATCTCTACTAACTGAAAGTTAGAAGCATCCAAAGGATGCATTGTAGCAAACACACGCCCGTCTTTGGATACCGCAACATTGCCTGGACGGGTATCAAACTCAGCAACATTTTGCAATACCTTTTCTTCTTCTTTCTCCTCAGTAACTTCAGTAGCATTTGTGTTTTCCTCTTTCTTTTCTGGAGATTTACACATGGTACAAACACTTAAAATCCCAGTAAAGGCTAATGCTATGGTTATTTTTTTCATAGTAAGCAGTTTTAATGATTTGTTGACTATTTATTGAATGCGATCCTTAGCATGACAAACGAATCTTGCTAAACTATTCTCATCCTATAATTCCTATACATGCAAAGGTACATAGGGGTTGCTTACCATACAATACCGGTCAAAAAGGATAGTCTTGGTTTTTAGGTTAAACCTTCGTTAAAATTCACTTTACAATGAATGACAGCAACTTCTCTATTTCCATTAATCCCATATCAAAGGTCTCTCTATCCCAATGGTTCTGAGGTAGTCTAGCATTTGCCCAGTATGCACGGCTTCATGATATGCAATACGATTTAAGTAATCTCCCAAGGTTTTGCTTTGTCCCACTTCAGTTCTTTCTATCCTAATGCTATTGAGACTCGACGGATCTATATTTTGTATCATTTTTACAAAGGATGTTCGATACGGTTTGCAAAACTCAAGTTCGTATTGGAGGTCTGAGTAGGGTAACTCCTGCCATGGAGATGGGTAATCGCTCAGGTTTCCTCTATTTTTAATAATGGTATGAAAGAGATGTTCTGCTTCCAAAACATGTCTGACCATTTCGATACATGTAAATGCTTTTGGGTCTGGTTTCCAATTGAGATATTCGTCGGGGATACCTCCCCAGAGTTTGATACTTCGTCTTCTGATTTCAGAAAAATTTAATAGGATTACTTCGATAGCGTTCATTTCATATTCGTTATTGGTTATTGATTTTTCTTGTCTTCCCGAGAAAAACATTGAGGATGATGTGTCACTTTAAAATTCATAGAATTCGCGATAAAACAATATGCATTGGCTTTTTCATGTATTTCTATTGCTTTTTCTATCATTCTATCTTCTGCTACGGTTACTACCGGATGTAAACGTACTTCAGAAAAATATCCACTTCCATCCTCTTTTTCGATCATTATGCCTTTTGCCTGATCTTTATAACTGGTCACTACAACTTTTGCAGTAGCGCACAAATGCAAATACCAAAGCATATGACAGGAGGATAAGGACGCCAGCAATAACTCCTCTGGATTATGTTTTGCCGGATCTCCTCGAAATGAAGGATCCGAAGATCCTAAAATTTCCGGTTTATTGACTACACTAATGCTATGGCTCCGTTCAAAAGCGCTATACGCTGCGGTACCTTTTCCTGTATTGCCTGTCCAGGTTATGGTAGCCTGGTATTGATGTTCTTTTTTCATATTATTTGTTAATTGCTCCACCATTTTTTCATCCAAGTATCGGATATTACTTTTGCTTTATCGTAATCATCTACAACTACGATCAACTGATTGTCATGATCACTGTATTGCGTAATAATATTGACATTGGCCTCGGCTAATGCTCTGCAAAACATTCCTAATTGCCCTGGTACGTCCTGTCTAAGTTTTTGGATCAACACCTCATTGATTTGGGTAACCTTTATCCCTTGTTGTGCTAACACAATTTTGGCTCTACTCGCTTCGGCGACCAAAAAATGAGCAATAGCGTGTGTTCCATTATAAAAAACGCCTCCACCCTCGAGGCTAATGTTATTCTTTCCTAAAGTTTCGCCCATTAAAGCCAATTGGCCAGGCTTGTTTTCGAATTTAATTTCTATGTCTTTCATTTTATAAGGTTTTAATTTATGACGAAGTAAATTCAATTATTACATTTACATTTCATTTGAGAATGAACTATGGAAGAAACTAATTTTGTCTCGGTGACCTCTTTGCTTTGTGAACCTTCCAGAGCAAAAATTCTGTGGAATTTATTGGATGGAAGAGCCTACACCGCAGGAGAATTAGCACTTGCTGCCGATTTATCAACTACTTCAGTAAGTAACCACTTATCCAAACTACTCAAGGGCAACCTGCTAAAAGTAGATGTGCAGGGTAGACATCGATATTACTCTTTTGCTTCTAGTGAAGTCGCCTATGCCGTAGAATCTATGGCCTATTTGGCGAATAAAAAATTACCAGATACAGAAAATCAGCGTACCCAAAAAATCGGAGTCAAATACTGCCGAACCTGCTATGATCATATGGCAGGGTATTTAGGAGTAACGATAACCGAAGTTATGGAAAAGAAGGGATACCTTCAGAAAAGTGAGAACCATTATCTAGTTACCAAAAAGGGATGGACATGGTTTTCTCAACTTGGTATTTCCCAAGATGATTTTTCAAAAAGCCGTCGCCCCCTAACCCGTCAATGTCTGGACTGGTCCGAACGTCGCCCTCATCTGGCAGGACACTTGGGTGCTGTACTATTGAACAAAATGTTGGAACAACACTGGTTTAAAAAAGTAGAATTCTCCAGAGAGCTTGTAGTTACTTCCAAAGGAAATCAATCTTTATACGATCATTTGGGAATCAAACTTTAACCCCCCACGATCTCACTTAGCCTATTTTACTTTAGCAAATGCCATTTTTACTGCCAATCCTGTGAGTACCGATGCCATAAACCATTTCTGAACTCGTAACCAAATTGGTTTTTTTGAAAACCAGCTGGCCATTTTGGCAGCAGATAACACGATCAAAAAGTTAACAATAAAACTAATAATCACCTGTACTACACCCAACTGAAAACTCTGGCTTAAAATCGAACCATATTCTGGCTTGATGAACTGCGGAAAAAAAGAAAGGTAAAAAACCGCCATTTTGGGGTTCAAGATATTCGTCATTAATCCAATATTAAACAGTTTGAAGGGTTTGTCTTTTTTAAGGTTTTGATCCGCATCAAAAATCTTGTTTTTCGATCTTACCGAATTGTACGCCAGATAAAGCAGATACCCTACCCCAAGAAACTTTACCACAACAAATGCATAGGGTACTGCAAAAAATATGGCTGTAAGTCCAAATGAGACCATAAGAATATGAAATAAAAACCCACACATTACTCCAAAAAGAGAGATGATTCCCGCATTTTTTCCTTGGGATAAAGAACGAGAGATTAAATAAATCATATTTGGTCCTGGTGACAGTACCATAAGTAAAGCTGCTAACGCAAATACTAGTATATCAGTTATGGGTATCATAGTTTATATATTATCATTTAAATCAAAGTGATCATCCTATTTCGGATTTCAGCATTCATAGCATTCCCTTAAGAATTGTTCTTTCTTTGTAAAAATACGATAATCTAGTATTATCTTGTTGTTATAAATCAGAGGATCTATGGTTATAGACCAACTGATTTCATGGAATTAAAAATAAACCCAAATAATATAGTGATAAGTTATAATAATACCTTATCTATGCATATGCGTTTGTGATTCATCAATCGCAGTACTACAAAATCTTTAAGAGGATAATATAGCTTGTTTTAATTGATGTTTAAATAAGATCGAAAAAATCGAGATCATTACGAACTTTTAGGTGATAACTATTAAAACTAAAACTATGCTAATAATCCAGGTTAAAAAAGGAGAAAGTATTGACAGGGCTCTTAAACGATATAAGAGAAAATGTAAAAACGTTAAGCTTGTAAAAGAAATAAGGTCACGCCAAGAATACGTAAAAAAGTCTGTTAAAATGCGTGAACAAATGAAAAAAGCGCAACATAAGGCAAAGTATCTCCGAGAGCACAGTGACGAATTCTAGCTAAGAGCATAAAACACAAGCACTTCATTTACTGTGTATTAATTTAATGTTATCAAAATAATTTTTCATTTGATCATGGTTATTTTGGGAATAAATATGCTATTTTTGCAGCGTTCAAATAGAACTGCTTTTTGATTTTAAGGTATTATTTAGTAATTAGTTTTTTGAGTTTATTCTCTTCTTGCCTTTTTTATTTCATTATTACTTTATTTTTTTAAGTGTTTAGGATGACGTTATAACTATTATAATTAGCTCTAAATTTTATTAAGAAGAACTGTTTGAACACTATAACATTTAATAATTTAAAATTTAGTAAGATGCAAGAAGGCACAGTAAAATTTTTTAACGACTCAAAAGGATTTGGGTTCATTTCATCAGAATCAGGACAAGATATTTTTGTACATGTAACTGGTTTAATAGATGAAATAAGAGAGAACGACAAAGTTGAATTCGAAACTGAACAAGGAAAAAAAGGATTAAACGCTGTTAATGTTAAAGTGATTTCATAATTCAAATTATATAATCTCTTTAAAAAGTGAAAAATAGTACAAAGATTGTCTCGTAAAGACAATCTTTGTTGTTTATATAACTGTCTTTATTTCAAATTATTAGTTGATAACATAAAGAAATAGGACTAGTAACAAAAATACAATTCCTAACACAACTTTTATAGGAAATTGAGCTACACCAAAAGTAATATTCATTACTTTTTCTAAACCTGTTGTTGCCGCATCAATTGAATTTGAATACACTTGTAATGCTCCGGGTTCATCCTCCTTTTTTTCTAGTTCCTGTTTTAATTTTTGCTCATCAAATTTTACTGTATTAGCTACTAATCTTAAGATTCTTTTTACCATCCAATTTATAATACGACCTACAAAAGGGACTTTGTCTGCTATTATTTTTGAAACCATCGGAATCGTAATAATATGGATAATCCCTTTAAAAAGTAGTCCAAGAATATCTTTTCTATTCTCCTTATCTATTTGGTTATTTACTTGGTTGATATCCATTACTGCAGATTTCATGATATCTAGTGAATAGTTAATGATTCCCCACATGTCTGATTTCATTTTCCAAGTCAAAAAAAGCAATCCTGCCAGAATTCCAGACGCAAGAAAAAGTACCAAACCAAAAATCCCATAAATTAGGTATTCAATATGCACCAAACTAAATACAAAAAAGCCAACTACATAGAGTAAAATCGAAATTAAAACAGGGCGAATAACCCAATTGATAACATACTTGGGAAAAATCAATAAGTCAACAAAGTTTGCGACGACTTCTTCATTTCGGTATTTCTGTACATCAATACCAAGTTCTTCCTTTATTTTAAGGTCTAATTTCTCAACATCCTTTTGGGTTCTTATTTTCATATTTTGGATTTATCTTTTTACAAAAAAGATGCAATATACAAATTGTTAATCCCAACATGTTTAACATTCTTAAAGATCAATAAACTAAATATACCTTTTGGTTTCTTCTTATTAATTCTTCAAAACTTATCATACTTTGACTACTCCCTAACCGGCAACATATCCGAAGTATCTACCGGGAAACTATCGTATTTGTTATATAATTTCAAATACTTTTTGGGGTCGATAGGAACTTCGTTTAAGGTTTCGTATAACCCTCTAAAAAACCCTTCTCGTTTTTGCGATGGGTTAAAAACCAGACTCAGTTTCACGGTCTCATCAGTATCATTTTTAAATCCATGTGGTGTAAACCTGGGAATGTAAGCCACTGTACCTGGATGTACCAGCATTTCTTTATCTCCTACTTGCATGGTCAAAACTCCTTCGTTTACGATAAAGGTTTCGTCCATAAATCGATGATAGTGTAGCTTTGCACCAATAGCCATTGGAGGTAAAGTAATTTCATAAATCCCTAATTGATCATTAGACATTTCGCTAGTCACTTTGAAGGTTATCGAAATGGTTTCGAGTTCAAGTTTTTCTCCTTGTTCTGGAGCTACAATCACTGCTTCATTTTCCAGTTGATCATTAAAATAATCTGTCTTTTTCATTTATCGTGTTTTTAATATTTCTAGTATTTGTTCTTTTTGACGGTTTAGATTTTCCTGAAGAATGTTTGGATGCGCCGTCCCTTCTAGCGAGAAAATGGCCCTTTGCTTTATCCCCATAAAACCGAAAATGGTGGTTAAATATGGCTCTTGAAAATCCAAAGCTTCCATAACCGTGTTTTTGTAAACTTCTCCTTTGGCAGTGATGATGAAAGCTTCTTTTTTTTTCAGTAATCCTTGATAATTCCCATTATGATCAACCATAAAAGTATGTCCAGACCTAACCACATGATCCAGATATGATTTTAAGGCTGAAGGTACATTCAAGTTATACAATGGACTGCTTATCAGAATTTGATCTGCTGATTTGAGTTCTTGTATCAAAGCATCAGACAAGGCAATCGCCTCCCGGTTTTGTTGAGTATAGTTCTCTTCAGGAATATGAAAAGCCTGTACCGTTTCATTTTGTAAATGTGGAATATTGATTCGGGTTAGATCCCTATGTATTACTCTTCCTTCTGGGTTTGCTTTTTCCCAATGGGTTTCAAAAAATTCGGCTAAATTTCTGGAGTGAGAACCTTCGGTTCTGAGACTTGCGTCTATTCTTAATAATGTTTTCATCTATTGATTTTTTACATTCAATAGAATGACAAAAGAGCCCTTTAAAACGTGACTGATTTATAACAAAAAAGATTTTAATTTCTTTGGATCAACAATAGAATAGATACTTTTGATTTTGGCCCCTTCTAACTCAAAAACCTGGCAGTTGTATAGGGTACCGTTTTGGAAAAACAAAATAGCTGGTTGGTGGTTCACAAACTTCATTTTGATTGTCAACCCTACCAAAAACGCTTTGTATACATATATCAATAGTTTAGAAGCGCTTGTTATTCCAGTAGTTAATGCTCTTACTACTTTGATATCTTTTCCTCCATCTGCAGCCACCACGATATCATTGGACAATAGGTTTTCTAAAGCGATAAGATCTCCACTTTGTATGACTTTGACGTAATTTTCTAAAGGATACGTATCGTACACCGTATTTCTATTTTCGTTGATCTGGGTATTTCGGACTTTTTCCTTTGCCCTGCTCAGTAATTTTCGAGAATTTTCTATCGAAAAACTGAGCACCTCTGCTATTTCTTTGTGAGAATAATCGAATGCTTCTTTTAGAATAAAAACCGCGCGTTCTTTTACCGTTAACTTTTCAAGGAGGACCAACATCGAATAGGATAATATTTCCTCTTTATGAATACTATCATCCGTATTTTCGGTAGAAAAAGGTTCTGGTAACCAAACTTCATTCATCCGGGTAATTTTACTTCTCCTCTTTTTTAGATTGATGGCATGATTAATTACAGATCTGACTAAGTATCCAATCTCATTTTCTACAGATGATTTATCTATGGATAGATACTTTATCAAAATATCCTGAACAGTGTCTTTGGCATCTTCAGAAGAACCTAAGATGTTATAGGCGTAAGGAAATAAGATGTCATGATAGTTTTTCAAAACAAACAGCTATATTTTATAATAAGACAATTCAAATTATAAAAATGTGACATCATTGTGAAAAATAATATCAAAAACAGAGGATACGTTGATTATTCATGCGCTTTTAAACCTCAAAATCTAATACCATTACTTCTAGTTTTTGGATAAAGATCTTACTATATCAATCATTGCAGTACTAAACTTTTTAGGTTCGTCACTTGGGATCTCATGTGTAGAATTATAAAACCAAACAATTTCTTTTTGATCAGCTTCGATATCTTGGATCAGCTTTTCTGCTACCTCATAATTTGACACCAAGTCCTTTTTACTTAAGAAAAAATAAATCGGACAATCTACTTTTTGAACAATCTGCGAATAATCCGTCCTGGAAGCCTCCAAAAAAATCGACATCCATTTTGCAGACCATTCTTTGAACAAAGCTTTAGGATAGTACCTTTTTGAAGATTTGGCATTAGAGAAATAGGCAGTCCATTTTCTTTGAACATACAACGCCTCCCAAGAGGTAAATGGAATGGTAACATTGGCAAGCTCTTCTATAGCTTGCGTATTATTCGTTTGTTTCGCTTTTTCTTTAATAAGTTGTAAAGTTTGTGCTTCGGAAGCATCTCCATGGATCATAGCACTTACCGATACATAGGCATGTAATAGTTCTGGGTATTGATGTGCAAATTGAAGCCCAAGAACACCTCCCCACGAAAACCCAACTAAATACAGTTTTGCTTTGTTGAACTTTTGCAATACATAATCCACTACTTCTTTGGTATCTTGATGCATCAAGTCTATAGAGATAGGATCATCTTCGGATCCCCATGCTGCCGTAAAACCACTACCTCGCTGGTCCCATTGTACTACAATAAAATCTTTTTTTAAGTCCTTTATAAACTTCTTACTATACACCTTGGACGAAAACCCTGGGCCACCATGCAGAAATAAAAGCACTGGTTTTGTTGCATCTTCTCCTTTGGCACCTATCCATTGTTTGATCCCTCTTATTTTTACACCTTCATGAGTTTTTACAGATTGTGCAGAGACCAAAACATTGAAAAAAAATGCTAGAATCAGTGTAATAGTGGTAGTTGTTTTCATGCTAAAAATTTACTGCATTGGATCAAAAACAATACCAACTTTGTGAATCACCGCTTTGCAATAACACCTAGAATTGTTCTTGTGCCAATTCCATATTCACCACCGCACCCGTTGTATTACCAGCAGCTACCGCATTAGCTACAGAACGCATTCTGGTAGTATTATCCCCACACGCAAATACGCCTTCTACGGTTGTTTTTTGCATCATATCTACTTCAAGATAGCCTTGCTCGTTTAATGTACAACCCAAAGAAGCTGGAATATCCGAATGCTGAACAAAAGGAACGGAAGCATATACAGCTTCAAAACTTGTTGTACTGTGATCAGCAAAAATTACATTTTTCACATACCCGTTTTCGTGTTCTATTTCCAAAACCTCTTTTTCTATGACCTCAATATTATTGCGCTTAAGTTTTGCCAGCTCTTCTTTATCAAAATCTGCTTTTCCTGAAGTAATAATAGTTAGATCATCGGTTAGATTAGCAACCAAAGTTGCTAAATGCATGCCTTTTTCTCCATTAGCCATAATTGCCGTTTTTTTATGATGTACTTCGTAACCATGACAATATGGGCAATGAATTACAGAAATCCCCCAACATTCTGATATGCCTTTTATCGTCGGCATCAAATCCTTTACTCCAGTAGCAAAGATCAATTTTTGAGCAATAAACTCCTCTCCTTTTTCTGTAAAGACATGAAATCCTTGAGCAGACTTCTTACCTTCGACTGCCAGGTCTTCAACAAAGTTTATGCTCTTATACCGCAATACTTGTGCTTTGGCTTTTTCTACAATTACATTGGGTTGTACTCCATCCTGGGTAATAAAGTTATGAGAATGTGGTGTTTGCCGATTGCAGGGTAAACCACTATCGATTATTAATACTTTACGTAAAGAACGGCCTAATGCCATTGCCGCAGATAGACCTGCATAACTCCCTCCAATGATGATGACTTCAAAATTCTTCTTTGTATTCATTTCCTTACCATTTAAAAAATTAGCTATAGAAAGGGTTCACGCAACCCAAATCCCTCGCTAACTCGTTTTTCATTTATTTTAATTTTGTTATTGCGATTTAGTCGCAATAACATTCATACAAATATAAACCTATTCTATATTATTGCAATGAAGTCGCAATAAAATATTTACATTTGTGATATGAAATAAGTCATAACCATTATGTTGATCTTCAACAGAACTGATTATATGGCGATTCCATCTGACGATTGAAAACAACAAATAAAAACAGATGAAACGAAGAAATACTCCTACAAAAGAGGCCGTGCTTTCTGTTCTGGAATCAACAGCCAAAGCAATGAGTCAAGATGCTATTGAGAAGAAAATTGGTATCGATATCAATAGAGCTACCATCTATAGAGTATTAAACCGTTTTTGTGATGATGGCGTATTACATAGAATTGTTGCTGATGATGGGAAACAGTATTTTGCATTATGCATGAAATGCGATGATCATCAACAACTAAAGGATCATTTTCACTTTCGATGTAAAGTATGTGAAACCATTGAGTGTTTACCTGTTCCTGTACATTTTTCTTTAGCCGAAGAATATCAGGTAGAAAATGTGAATTGCGTAATTACAGGAGTTTGTAAGGATTGTGGTCAAGATAAAAAAATATGAATTAGAGTAATCTGCCAATTCAGAAGTTACAAACTATAACTCTCTTTTATTCATAAAAAGTGCAAACCTTTTGGGTTCACACTTTTTACTTTTCCTTTATATTCACATTCGTGTAGAATTGTTTACTCTAACTTCGAATAGTAGTTCGAAGTAATCACCGCAATAGGCAGTCCTACCAATATCATATGCCAAACAATGCCTATAATTGCTAACCCCATATCAAAAGGTGCTTTAGGAATATTCGAATTTGGTAAAACCAAAAGATTCATAAATAACCAAATTGCAAAACCATACAGTAGCCCCATTATTCTTTTATTCTTTCGTAAGATGCCCATTCTAGGATATGCTACAAAGTAAATAACAGCAACGACATAGGCTATCAAAAAATGAAAAAGCATCCCAGCAATTACCATTCCCGCGCCTCCATCTATAGCTTCTGGACCATATACCCCAGCAGCAATAAACTGCAAAACTTGTAAAGGATTCAATCCAAAATAAATATAATATACAATCACTCCTGCAATAGCATCCAATATACCAGCTACCAACCCAGACCAAAGTATAGTCTTCGTTGGATTTGATGATTGTGTGTCACCAAATGTTCCTGACGTAATAGTTTTATTCTCATTCATAGTTTTCTTTTTTTAGATTTTAGGTACTTCCGGAAAATCAATTGGTATCTGGGTAATATTATGGAGATAGTTGGTCATTGTTTTCTCTCCAATTTGTAAAATCACATCTACTAAGTCTCCTTGATTGTACCCTGATTCATAAAATAATTCCAAATACTTGAAATTCACTTTTCCTCTAGTATTTACAATGTTTTGACTTAGCTTTACAAGACTATTCAATCTTTTGTCAAAAGAAGCTTGTCCACTTCTGATTTCAAGAGCTTGTTCGTGTGTAAATCCATTCATCTTTCCAATAGCAGTGTGAGCGGCTCTACAATAATCACATTCGTTTACTTCGCTTACCACCAAATTAATAGCTTCCTTTTCTTTATTACTCAAAGAAGACTTTGCATTCTGAAAAGATATATATCGATTCAATCCATTATCAGATAAACCCAGGGTTGCGAAAAGATTTGGCATAAAACCAATAGATTTTACAATAGTATCAAACACGGGCAAATTATGCTCAGACATTTGTTCCCGTAGCGGGACTTCGAATTTAATTTTTGAATTTGTTTCCATTCTTTTTGTATTTATTTAATTCAATACAAAGATGGAAACTCAACAAATGCTGTACATTCAGCTATATGAAGAAAAATGGTTCGTCTAGTTGAACATTTTATAGTTCAGAAGTTAATTGATTTCTAATTTCACTTAAATATTGTTTAGAGATCCCGAGATAGGAAGCAATCATGTATTGCGGTATTCTCTGCTCGAATTCTCGATATTCTTCTCTAAACAAAAGATACCTTTCTTTGGCAGAAAAACTTAAATTATTGATGATTCTCTTTTCCAGAGTAATAGAAACATTCTGAAAAAGCAGGCGAAAAAAACGTTCGAATTGAGGAATCTCTTGAGTTAACTTTTCAAAACTTTCTAAAGAAATTTGGACAACCACCGTATTCTCCAGACATTGTATATTGGTATTCGAAATATCTTGATTTATAAAACTGGGTAAATCTGTGGCCCACCATTTTTCGATTGCAAACCTGAAGATATGTTCATTACCCTTATCATCCAGATGAAAAGTCTTGGTTGCACCAGAAACAACAAAGTTCAAAAAATGACAAGGATCTCCTTGTTGTAATATGTACTGGCCCTTCAAATATTTTCTTTCTTTTACTTCAGAAAACAGCAAAGATTCCTGACTATCAGAAAGAGTAATAACGTTTTTAATATAATCTCTAAAAACGGAAATATTCATTTTTGAATGAGTTAAATTGATAACATTCTTTTCATTAACCAAATATATAATAGAAGGACAAATACAACACAATGGATAAGACATTACTTATACAATATTCGAATGATTTACGTTCTTCAAAGGCTTTTTAATTTCAATTAAAATGAAAACTTTTATAGTCCCAAAATCCTTCCTCCTGCTATATTCTGGATAAAAGAGGGCGGGTTACTTAAGCTAACCTGTAATCATTAACTAAAAAAGTGAGGCTCCATACTTTCATCCGATATCAAATCTTTGATATTTGGTATATAAATTATCAGAAAAACCTTAAATAAACCTTACTACCCATATGAAAGTAACAAAATTGAAAGGAATTCACTCATTAAATTACTTCCCTCTTTGCGGATCATTTCTAAACCAGCACTTTGCGCATAACCAGATTTTCATAAGTATTAAACTCCATTGGAAAATCTACATTACCGATAGCAACATAGCCTTGTCTTTTGTAAAAAGTAATCGCTCTAGCATTATGAATATATACCTCTAGATTGCATTCTTTGTATCCATTTATTTGTATTTCCTTTTCGACTTCTTGAAGCAAACCAAACCCGATACCTTTGCCATAAAACCGTTCTAATATATATAATTTACTTAATTCTGGAACAGGTATTTTTCGGATTGGACAGATGCTGTGATACATTATTTCGGCAACTCCAACCGGATTCCCGTTTTGATAAGCCACAATCAATTGGTTTGGGTTTTCTTTAATAACTTGCTCAATATAGTCTGTAGAAAATCTTTTGGTAATAAAATTGGCAAACTCAAATGTGATACCGTCTACTGCATAAGTTTGAATATATACGGTTTTTAACAATACCGATATTCGTAAAGCATCTTTGTATTTGGCTTTACCATAAGTTATTTCATTCATAATATTGATTTCCTATTATTCTTTAATGTATCTGTTTGCTCTAAAGATGCAAGACATTCTTACCCGTTGCTTTTTACATTGTCAAATCCTATTTTGTTGTTAACTGTAACAATCCAAAAAAAATGTACTCTTTACTAACGTATAGTTACACTATACGTTACAAGTAACACAAACAAATATTTACTTCCACATAACACTAACCGTCATGAAATTCATTAAAACCATCCTTTGTCTTTGTATTTTATTTGGGGGTTGTCTGACATTTGGTCAAGACAAGAACCAATCAGAAATAGAACATACCATCGATTCTAAAATTTTTGAAAAGAAACGTAGCGTAAAAGTATTTTTACCCAATCGATATCATCGGGATTCCATTTCAACATATGCAGTGACGTATGTATTGGATGCCCAACATCAGATATTTTGGGATGCCGCCAAAGGAAATATTGGATACATGGTAGACAACTATTCGGTGATGCCTATGATTGTGGTGGGCGTTGTTTCGGATCAACGTGGACCAGAATTCAATCCAAAATCTACCAAATTGCAAGAGCATCTAGCCAAAGAGATCTTCCCATTAATCGAAAAAGAGTACAGAACAGACTCTTTTAGAGCTATCGTAGGGCACTCATGGGGTGGTGCATTTGTAGGTAATACCATATTTAGTGACAAGCGAGATATGTTTGATGCTTATATTGGTATCAGCCCTTCCTTTGGAGATAAGGATAACGTTATTGTAAAACATGCCGATTCTTTATTAAAAAACAAAACTACCTTTGGTAAATACCTGTATTTTAGCCATGGAGATGTAGGCCGTAGAGAAAAAGAATTCAAAGGGTATGTGAATAGTATTGATTCGTTGTTAACCAAATATCCAAATACGACAATCGCCTGGCAACCTCGACCTATCAAAGGTGTGGGGCATTGGCAAATTGTTGGACCTTCGATTTGTGATGGTTTGATTAGCATGAGTCGTAATTATTTTGTGGATCAAAAAGTTATAGAAGATTTGGCAAAAAAACCTAATAGTGATTTAGCTACAGAAGTTACTCTTTTTAACAAAAACCAAAAAGCAACTTTTGGATATGTACATGAAGCAAGTGCTGGGTATTTGAATTTTGTCGCGAACGATTTTAAGGCTCTACAGGATTATGAAACTGCTTTAGCCATTTACAGTATGGCTATTGCTAAAAAGCCCAACCATGTTCAGATACATGCCAATGTAAGTGACCTATACGATAAAATGGGTAACAAAGAACAGGCAAAAGCCATGTTTCTAAAGACAAAAAAACTACTAGACGAACAGAAATCTGACTTTAGTGAAAACTATTATAAGAACACTTCGGAGTGGATTGACGAAATGTTAGCTGGTTATGACTAAAGAAGGAACCTTCTTTCCTTTTCTATCCTCATTCTCTTTCTAATCTATGCTAGAGGTTTGCTTTTTAATAAAACCAATGCAGATAGCAGACCTAATAGTAATTCGATGGCCAAGGCTATTAGCAAAGATTGGTGTGGTGCGCCATCAAACCCCCAACTTACCAATCTGCCCAATGCGTACCCCAGATACACCATAGTGGAAACGGTTAACGATAACCTTATCATTTTTTTCTGAAACGCACCTAAAAACATTATAAATCCAGCAATTACTAATACTCCACCAGGAGATCGTAATTCACTTAACAAACTGGCACTTGGCGATTCAAAAACAATCTGAGACGCAGCGTGAAAATCTAAAGGAGTAAATGTCAAAGCTCCTCCAATCCATAACGCTACTACACTAGCAAGAACTAATAATACTTTGATTAAATATATAGCTTTCATGACTTATTATTTTGATACAAATATGAGTCAAGGAAGCTGCGTCAACTTGTCTGAAAAGCGTTTTGATTTGTTCGAAAAGGGATGGCTCCGAAGAGTTTAAATAAGATACATGTATCTAGGAATCTTGTACCTTCGAAAAAATTACTGTTGCATCATTTTTGTCAAGTGTATTTAATCTTCCTTTTGTTTTTTCCAATACTTTTGGTAAAACCTAATCTGTTTTTTCAACTTGATATTGACATCATTTAAACTTCTGTGATAGGAAGTTAGAATAATTCCAGACATATCATCTGGATGAAGAATCCCCTTTGTTTTAAAAAAATAGTGTAATCGGGAACCTTTCCATAACCCCCAATTATTTCTCATCCACAATCCCAATCCAAAATGAGCATTTGCTCTAAACTCTTCTTCCCCTTTCATTTTTATCTCTTCCATATTTTTTTCACCTAACATTGCATCCAATTCTAAAAAGCATTCTTCTAAGTTTTTGGGTATATATATGCCTTTAATATATTCATAAAATGAATAATCATTCCCTTCTTCCAAATCACTTTTCTGAATAATAATTTTTTGTACTTTGTTTTTTGAGGTTTTGAAGGTAATTCCAATATCATATCCTACTTCATTACCTTTATCTTTGGTCCACCAATCCTGACCATATACTTCTTCGACATCTGAAATCTCTAAGCCTGGTTTAATTTGTAATCCTTTTGCTGTTTCAATATTTATTTCAGGTTCCAAAACGATTTCATATACGATACTGTCTTGATCAAAACTAAAGCTCATTAATTTTTCAGGATAATAAAGTACAAATTCATTATCCGAAACATTTTTTCGATCAAATTTTGTTCCTAAAAGTCGTATTACCTTAGACTCTTTAATTCCTAGCGTTAGAGGACCTATTCCTTTACCTTCTTTAAGAATGGATTGAGAAAAACCAAAGTGAAAGTACAAGGCCAATAAAAGTGTGATTTTAGTTGTAGTTTTCAAAGCCAAAGTGTTTTTTATTCACTCCCAATTTATCTAAGATTATTTTTCCTTGAAACGTATATTGAGTGAAGTTGTCTTTTGACCGAGTTAATAGTACTAAAAACTATGTTTATCTTCTTATCACTTCAATTCAAATTCCCTGTTTCGTATTGAAAGCTGAAACTGTTGTTTACCAATTGCACTTCCGCAGCATAAAAATTGAGTTGGTTATCATCCCCATCCAATTCATACACCACAATTTTTACATGATGTCCTGGTCTTCCATCAAAGTCTTTGGGGATGTCAGTTCCGGTTATCACAATCGTAATTCTTTCACTGCCCACCCTAACATTGCCTTCGTACCAATCCTCATCGGCATAAGCGATAGTACCGTGACTTATCGTTAATTTATCCCCATACCAATCTTGATTCTGTAGACTACTACCATCCTCAAAAAGTGTTCTTAGGTTAATTCTTACCAGGCGTTGTTGTCCTGCCATTGCTATTTGTTTTTGCATCTATTCCAAGTTTACAATATACAAACTGGGTTCCCTTTTATCGAAAAATGACATTCCAATTTTTAAATCTGAAAAGTTTTTAGTATTATTATGATATCAAAATAATATCAAAATGAAAAAAGAAACAGAATTTAAAGCGACCAATGGATATATAATGTTATTTATATTAGCCGTAACTATTACAGGCATGATGATAGGTTTGATCATTTTCGACAACCCTCTTTTCTTACTGCTAGGATTACTAATTATACTGATTGTCAAGGGCTTTTTTATTGTTAATCCTAATAGTTCTAAAGTACTCGTATTATTTGGTGCTTATAAAGGAACAGTCCGAGACAATGGCTTCTTTTGGGCCAATCCGTTTTTTTCTAGGCAAAAAATTTCGTTACGCGCTAGAAATTTTGATAGTGAACGTGTAAAGGTGAATGACAAAATTGGTAATCCCATTATGATTAATGTGATTTTGGTTTGGCAGGTTTCTGACACTTATAAATCAGCTTTTGATGTAGACAACTATGAAGAATTTGTAAAGGTACAGACTGATGCTGCAGTGCGTAAACTTGCCGGGTCGTATCCTTACGATAATTTTGATGATGAACAGGCAGAGTTTACACTACGTTCTGGTATGGACGAGGTAAACGAAGCCCTGGAAAATGAAATTACTGAACGTCTCGCTATTGCGGGAATTAAAGTAATGGAAGCCCGAATTGGATACCTAGCCTATGCACCAGAAATTGCGAGCTCGATGTTAAAACGCCAGCAGGCAGTAGCCATTGTAGCCGCCAGAAAGAAAATTGTAGAAGGCGCTGTGGGTATGGTTGAAGATGCTTTGCATAAATTATCTACCGACGATATCATTGATTTTGATGATGATAAAAAAGCATCTATGGTTAGCAATTTAATGGTAGTTTTGTGTGGTGATAAAGAGGCGGTTCCCGTAGTGAATACTGGAACTCTAAATTCTTAATTGTGAGTAAAAGAAAATCATTTGTACTTCGTATTGACCCAGAGCTATTTAAACAAATCGAAAAATGGGCTGATGATGAGTTTCGTAGTGTTAATGGCCAAATCGAATGGATGATCCATAAAAGCTTGAAGGAAGCGAAGCGATTACCCAAAAAGGGACGAGATAAGGATGAAAATTAATCTAATTTAAAAAATCCGCAGGTGAGAAGTAAATTATTATTAATTGTACTAATCAAGTTCTCACATTTATTGATCTTGTAAGCAGACTATATGTATTTATTTTTGAGTAGGAGATGGCAAGGTATTTAAAAGTTGCTCGCGATTATTCGTATCCGCCTGTATCATAGCAACAATAAGGTAAGTCAACTTTACTGCATCTACTTTTACCTGACCTAGATTCAGGTTCAGTTCTTGCGCGCCCAAAGCTTCATTCCATCGCACTACATTCCGTTTAAAACGGCTTTGCTTATGTGAAGGTTTAAACTTCTCATCGATCACTAAACATACAAATTCCTGCCCGCTAATGCTTATGGGATAGGCATCTTGTATGAGCTCCCAGTTGATAAACTCATTATGCGCAGTACGATCAAAAACCCCAATGGTATTGATAATAATTTGTGGTCTGCGATCTAATAAATTATAGATCCCAATAGGATAACCCAATCCAAAAAAACCTATCGCTAACCAGATGACCCACCCGGGAGCATCAGTTGTAAGCAACCAAATACCAGGTATCACAAACAACGAGCACAAAAGCATCAATTTTATGGCTTTCCAAGGCGATTTATAGATCTTTATTTCTTGCATTACAGGTAAGTATTAGCATTTATAAATGTAAGAAATAAAAAGTCAATTGCAGCTATTGTTAGCGCTGTTTGGCTTGCTTTCGTTTTTCTTTATAAAAGGCCTTATCTGCTATGTAGATGATCTTTCGAACTTCGCAAAAGGTTTTATTGTTGTCCTTATTGGTGAGATAAGTTATTTTTTCGATCTCGATCTCTTTTTCCTGCTGTACTCTACGAGTAATATCATTGAGTTCCTCTACTGTATAAGTAAAGTCTGCATACAAATGCTCTTTGGCTGGTCGTTTAAAAAATACTTGAGCAGATTTGTCCCACACCACATAATCATCTCCAATCAGATTCATTAATTGCACCATAGGAATAGGATCTACTGCTGAGAACATACTGCCCCCAAAAATAGAGCTTACATAGTTTTTGTTTTTGTAACTGATCTTAATACGTATCCGAATATGCAACAGATCTTTTGATGCCTGAATTACACGACCAGTACTACGCCGATACATGGGTGATAAATTGAATCCGTATTTAAAAAGGACATCTTTCCCTAAATATTTGATACCTACAGCAGCTATTTTTTGGTAAATGGACATTACACCTTGTTTTTGTAATTTTTCTGAGTCCACAAAACTAGGAATTGCTGGGCAAATTCCGATATATTATTTTGAGAAGCGTTCGTTTTATTTGATAAGTCAATTTGATTCTTTTTAAAGCTTAACGAGTAGGTAATAGTTTGTGTAAATATATATTTGATGTGATCAATACAACAATAAATACGAGGTTGATCACTGTAATCCCCCAACCATCTTTATGAGCAATATGAGCTACAATCGCGGTGACAAAAAATAGTCCTATCCCGGCATACCCCCATTCTTTAACTTGAACAGGTACTTGTGGAACCAGTAATACGACTACCGCCAGAATTTTTAGAACAGCTAATTGTATTCTAAAAAAATCAGGAAAACCCAGAGATTTAACTCCTTCGATCATTTCTTTATTGGTCAAATAAGCAATAGCACTCCACAACAAAATTGCTGATAACAATAAGGTTGATGTCCAATAGATTACTTTCATAAATAACGGTCTATACCTAAATTAAACAATCGCGAGTAAGATCCTGATTAAAGTAACTAAAAAAATATTCTAAAAAAAGAAATCCCCAGATTCTTAAAGATCCTGGGGACAACTCAATGACGATTGTTAAACGTATGCTTAACTTATATAATACCAGGTGGTACCTCTTAATTCTACACGTCTCCAACGACTTTGACTACGATCGTAATACCACCATTGGTCGTTCCAACGGTATACACGAACTCCGTGGATCGTATAGTAATTTCCGTTTTCGTACTCTTCTCCTCCTCCATCGGCTGGATACATTTTATTGATCCCGGCTAGATCTCCTGCCGATAATCCATTGCGTTGTGTACTATACCCACTTCCGTCTTTTTTGGTGATCGTACGTTGCCCATTTTTAGAAAACGATCTTGAGCTATACATCATGATCGATCCAAAATCCAGGCTGTTCGTGTATTCATCCCCATCACGTCCTCTTTGTACATAAGTTTGGAAATTGTGTTCTTTACCAGATTGTATGTTTTGCCATTGTATGGTGATCCAGTCGTCTCGATCTGCTCTACTTTGTTCATGCCATAATCCTACAGCATGACCAATTTCATGGATCGTACTCCCGGTAGAGCAACCATCTGCTAGGTTAATATTCTGTCGCCCTCCTATCATTCCTACGCTTGAAGAACATCCTGATCCTTTTCTAAATCGTATGTAGTTGGATTGATTGGTACGGCGTACAAAAGTTAAAGCAGTATTAGCTTCCCAATGAGCTATGGCATCAGTAACTCGGTACTGCTTAGGCAAACCTGAATCAATAGTGTAATATACCGTATTATTGGGCCAACGCCCACCGGTTCTACCCACACTTTTGTTGGCTCCACTTTCCCCAGGTTCAAAAACAAGTCTTTCTGGATCTCGGGTTAACATGTCTTTTTCGAAAATGATGTCTCCCTCCATAATAAACTGTCCATTGATTTCCTCGATGGCCAGTTTCTCTCCGGCATAGTACATTTCACTTACTTTACCTGTTTCATCAGGAAAAGCTACTTCTACGGTTTCTTCTTTTGACGATTGATTGAGAATCGTATCATCAAAGGTCTCATGGGTACATGCAGTAACCAAAAGCCCTAAAAACAATGACTTTGCGATTGTCTTTTTCATAATAGTTGAGTTTGTATTAGGTTTAGATATAAATTGGTTTTGGTGTAGTCGTTTGGTTTTTGACCCCCCAAAAGTACGTTCTACATTCCTTATTCACTGGTACTAAACTAGTATCCGAAGGCATTGATTTAGTATTCGACAAATCACGCTTCCATTTACCCATTTCATACTATCTAACAATGATTTTATGGCTTGTAAAAGCTCCATTTTGATCCTCTAAAACACATAAATAAATTCCTGGAGCCAAGCTTTTCGTATCAAAAGAATGCAGGTGTATCTCTGGTGTTTTAGGTTCATTTTCAAATACGGTTAACACTTTTTGATTGGATAAACTTCGTATCGTCATGGTTAACTTCCTGGGCATATCTACTTGGTATGTTACTTCCGAAACATTTCCAAATGCATTCGAAACGCTTTTAATTTTGAACGTTTGCTTGAAACTATTACGAGTAGTACCGGTGCAGTCTCCCATATTTTTCCATACATCCCACTGACCTGAATTGACTTCCGGATCATCTCCTTGGGTCCACCATTTTGCTTGGTACGCCACTCCATTGTACGCCACTTGATCATCACCTATATAAATTGTTGTAGGCTGCCAAGTAGTCAAACCATCACATTCATCACTTCCAGTACCTTCACAATTCCCTACAGAAGTATAGACCAGCTGTTCACAATTCACTGTAAATTCACTAATTAGATGATTAGAAAGATCTTTTGCCTGCCATTGGCTACCTACTGTAGTGTTCGTATTATATACATTGCCAGCAGTGGCTGTTCCCATAAGAGTACTATCTTGAAAATACTGAAGTGTACAATCGGTGGTGTTACTAAAAGTAACAGCTATCGAATCTCCTGTATTACATCCGGTTGCACCATCAACCATTATATCGCTTACCGAATAAAATGCTTCGTGACTTTCGTTATAGTCCCGTTGCCAAACACTGACCAAAGCGGCTCGTTTGCCAGCATAAGAATCGGGAATAAAAGATCTAATCGTAGTAAATGCTGCTGCTGGGCTTTGACCAACATGACCAATTTCTAACAAATCATTCCAACGTAATGGTTGGGTAGGGTCCCAATCCAGAGGAGTAATATACACCTTATAGTATTGTGTTTTATGAGGCGCTGTATTTTGCCATTGTACATCTATATATCCATGATTTACTGTTGTTGTGGGCCAGGCATTCGTTAACGCATCCAGACAACTAAAATCTATTGCGCTACCATTACCTCCACTGGCAATTTGACCATCCGGCACAAAATCCTGGTGTCTACCAAAATTAGTATCCGGTTGTAGAACTCCCATCCAATTATAGACTGCATTGCCACAAGGTTGACATATGCTAGTTGTTGGATTGTTGTAACAATTGTAAATTCGACTAGGGGGCCAAATGACGGTCCCGTGCGAAAAAGTAAGTTGAAAAAAACTCAATAAAAACAGAAAAAATGAGCACAGTTTAATTTTTTTCATAATATCAAAATTTAGATTAGTATTATTTTAAAAAGTGCTAGGGGTAGCAAAGGCCCAGACAGGCCTTACATGTATTCTTTTGGTTTATTGTTTTGTAAAACGTTTGGTTTTACCGGTTTTAAAGTCTTTTACTACATACATTCCTGAAGGCAATTCATGCACATCTATAATCAAAGAGGTATCATCCGCCTTCGTTTTAGTAGTTAGCAGTAGATCCCCATCTAGGTTATAAATACCAAGAGAAGTTTGGGCTTTTGCACCTTCTAATCGAATTTCATGGGTAGCAGGAACAGGGTAAATGATTAAGTGTTCTTCTTTGCTTGGATCTAATTTTAACTTGGAAGTAAGTGTATTGGTCGTAGATCGTATCTCGAGCCAATTGATATTCCATCCTCCCGAAAGAGCTTTTATTGCTATTTGCTGAGCTCCTTGTTCTAAGTTGACCGTATGCGTTATAGTAGTCCAGTTTTGCCATCCACTAGTATTAGGAATATCTAGGGTGCCATAAACAGGAATTCCACCTGCCTTTTCAAATTGAAGTCTCCCTCCAGTATTGGGACTCGCCACCCGATATTCAACAGAATAACTTCCTGTTCTTGGAATAGTTACATCCCAAACCAACCAGTCATTAGCATCAATCCAACCTACATTAAGCCCGCCTTCAGAGCAAGGTTCTGTTTGAGTCCCGGACTGTACGACACTGTTTTCTGCTTCGATACGTGTAGACCAAGAAGGTTGAATTTTGGATACGATTGCCGAACTCATCATATCATTAAATCCTTCATCTACCAAACAATTATCATCACTTGTTTTTAGCAAAGATGCTCCTGTAAAATTATCGTGTTCATACATGGTAACTTGATATCCATCCTGAACACGAACTGAGGATATATCATTATCCACAAACCCAAGTGCCTGCAGTTGATTCATAGAGTAGCTACCTTCATTTAGAGGTATGCTATAGCCACCGTAATCACAATGCTGAAAAAGATTTACAAGTCCTGAAGGCGTATTCGTTTGTTGATACACCCGGACATAATCTACTAACATCCTAGCAGGAAAAGCGGTATTATCCACCACAAATCCAGGCCAATTTCCTCCTATCGCCATATTGAGTAAAATGAAAAAATTCTCATGAAACTCCGAAGTTCCATTCACTCCATTGGCAATACTAGCTTCGTGATACAGGGTGTTATCCACATACCATTTGATAGCATTGGCATCCCATTCTATGGTATACACATGAAAATCGGTAACATTGCCGACAGGAGTAGCACCACTATAATTAGCATATAAATTATTATGATCCTGCCAATGGATGGTTCCGTGAGTTTGTGTTTCGGTATTTACATGCTCCATGATATCTATTTCACCACAAGCAGGCCAGCCTATTGATGAAATACTATCTCCCAACATCCAAAACGCCGGCCAGGAACCTGTAAAAGAAGGCATCGCGATACGAGCTTCAACTTTACCGTATTTCCAGGATTTTCTTCCCTGGGTTTTCATTCTTGCCGACGTATAATTGTAACCTCCTACAGATTCTTGCCTGGCCGTTATAACCAGATTACCATTTTCAACAGTTGCATTTTGTTGTCGATAATACTGAAGCTCATTATTACCCCATCCAGAACTTCCATTTCCTGTTTCAAAAACCCAGTCTGTACTTATTCCGTTTGTAAATTCGTCTTGCCAAACCAAAGTCCAGTTTTGTGCAATTGCCAAATGGCAACATAAGGATGTAAATAAAAGCAGGATCGTTTGTGTTTTGATCGTTTTCATAATTGTTAGTTTTAAGAGTTACTTACTATTATTCCTTGATCAATCTTCCTGTATATCTTTTGTCGTTTACCCTACTCTTATAAAAATACATTCCGGGAGCTACATGTTCCAAATCTATTCTCACCGATGTATTAGTTTTCTCATTATTAAAATCATCCTTTTCATACACCTTCATCCCTGCCATATTGTAGATCTCGATGCTGAAATTATGAATTGGTGTATCTATAGTGAAGTGTACATATCTTTGTGTTGGATTCGGAAATATGCTAAGCTCTTCTATACTAACTTTTAGTGATGTAGCTACTTCATTACTTCGACTTCCTAATCCATCGAGATAGGATCTTACTGTGTTTGAAAAGTCTTTGTTTTCGAACGCATCCCAATTGATAGACCAGCTCATCACACCGCGCAACGTCGGATAGGTTTGTGTAAGATTGTATTGCCCCCCAAATCCATTTCCTTTGATCAGGTAATCAAGAGCTGTAATTACACCTTGTGCTCCTGTATGACCATTCCCAGCATTTACTGTTGCCGGAACTCCAATCAAAATCTGATCAGGTCTTAAGGCTGGGAAGAACTTACTTTGATCTCTGGTTATCGGAAAACCTTTCAGCAACATATCTACCAAAGACACATAGAAATCTGAATTACCCATCCCATAAAACTGATCGTCCAATGCGGTTATCGAACCAGAATTATAATACTGTACCTGTAAAAAGGTAAGCTTATCACGCAACGCATGAATTAACGGCAAATAAGCTCCTGCTCTGCGATCTGCTCCTGCAGAAATTCCTCCATAAAAAGAATACCCTAACTGTACAAAAAAGGTCTCTGGTGCCATCGTAAGGATAAAATCGTCTCCAAAATGGTTACATACATCTCTTACCGCATTTATGGTATTCACGATTACCGGAGTGGTGGGATTTTCAAAATCGGTATCTCCCAGATTAAACGAAAGAGATTGTCCTTCAAAATCAATATCCATCCCATCGAATCCGTATTCTTCAATAATCGAAATCATGGAGGTGATGAACTTGTCTCTTGCCGAAGTGGTATTCAACTGCACCTGCCCCTCAGCACCACCGATAGAGATGATTACTTTTTTACCCTGACTTTGTAACCATTGAATATCGGACTTAAATTCATTAACATCATAATTAATAGTCCCAAAAACAGGATCCAATTCGAAACCTATTTCACCATCGGTTGGAGATATTTTAGACACTGCAAAGGATACATTGATTACATCCCAAGCAGGAGAGACATCTCGTAATTTGATTAACCCAGATCCATTTTGAAAATTATGCCAATATCCATTCAAAATTCTGGCTGGTAATCCTGTGGTAGGTGGTGGAGTAACAGTACCTACTGTGACGGTTACCGCTGCAGATTCAGTGGTTGCATTATCGTTATCGGTTGCTTTAGCTGTTAAGGTATAAGTGCCCGTAGTGGCATTGGTCCAAATCGACTCATAAGGTGCTGTGGAATCTTCTCCTATTTTTATACCGTTTCTAAAAAACTCTACCAAACTAATTGTTCCATCTGTATCTGAAGCTGAAGCCGTAATGTTAATAGTGCTTCCCGCAACAAAAGATTGTCCAGTATTAGGCTGTGTAATAGTTACTGCAGGGACTTCATTTCCATCAGGTGGATTACCCCCACCACATTCACCAATCAAAGTCCAGGCGTCTTGCCAATAGGTTCCTTCTCCTGGTGCATAGGCCCATGCGGCTCCATTACACCATCCCGAAAACGGATACGGTTTACATTCATAGGTGTTTCCATTATTTTGGACAACACTACCCGCAACATAACCTCCATTTTCAACATATTGTGGATCAGTACAGGTCGTACCTCCAGTATTGTTTTCTACGGAAATAGTAACAGAAGAAGATGTACTACTGGCATTATCATTATCGATAACTATTGCCGAAATTGAATGACTTCCTGTAGTTGATACCCAACTAGCATCAAAAGGAGCCGAAGTATCCTCTGCTATCTTATTTCCATCCACAAAGAACTCTACACGGGTTACACTACCATCTGCATCGGATGCATTTGCAGAAATAGTTACGGTTTGTCCTGCTGTATATGTCTCTCCTTGTTGGGGTGCGGTAATCGTGACAATCGGCAATTGATTATCAGGGGTTGTTTCAGAAGTAAATGTAAATCGATGAATATTAAAATCACCACTATCCATAACTACCCGTATAATCTGTGGTCCTGCAGTAAGGGAAACATTAGCTGAAATAGTCTGCCAAACTTGCCACCCTCCCGTATTAGGAACAATCATAGGGCCACTAACATCTTGATTGTTGACTTCCAAATGAAATTGTTTCCCTGCGGATATAGCAGCTACACGAACTTCAAGAGCATACGTTTTTGTCTCTTGTACATCTACAGAATACTCCAACCACTCGCCAGCATTGATCCACCCCACATTATATCCTCCTTCGGAGCAGGGTTCTACATCGACCTCATCAGTACGATATGAACCTCCCTGATTTGCAGAACTAAGATCTTTGTAGGCGATACCAGAACCGCCAAGATCATAATTTTCTGCCTCTACAATTCCAGGAATTACAGCTGAAGTCCCTAAATACGGACTTTGGGTTTCTCCCGGATCACCCCCTGGAAAATCATCGGCTGGAAATTTAATTTTATCACGTATCCAACTACCAGCTTCTTTTAATCGATTGGTAGTCCATGGACCTCCAGAACATGTTCCTGCCTGCCATGCAGCTCCAGAACGGGTATCATCAGAGTAATTCCAACTGGTCCAGCTAATTTTCTTTTGGCGCATCAAATCAATAAAACGTTGCGTCATAACAAAGTCATTCGGGCCATCTCCTGTAAATTCCTGACTTCCAAATTCGGTGACAAAAACAGGCAGTTGACTAGAAGCTTGATCCAAAACATTTAGATATGCATCCTGATGACTCTTTGCATAAAAATGAAATGTATACATCACATTATCAAAAGACAACGGATTATCGATTACATCCTGTAGGTTCCCTTCTCCAGACACTCCAAATGTTGCCCATCCTTGAGTACCTACCAAAACTACTGCATCGTTATCGATCCCACGAATTACTGGGATGATCTGATCTGCGTATGTTTTGATACGATTCCAGTTCACCCCAGCACCGTTGGGTTCATTGCACACATCATATATAATATTATTCTTATTCTTATGTTCGTTGGCTATATCGGTAAAGAATCTTTTAGCATTTTCGAGATTGGCATTTGGATCTCCGGGACTGAGTTGATGCCAATCAATTAGCGCATACATTCCTCTTTCTGTTGCTTCATCAATCAGTCGACTCACTTGTGTGGTAAATCCAGTCGGATCAGTTTCATATCCACCTTCTTGTACATATAAAGAAATACGAAGGATATCTGCTTCCCAATCGTATGCCAAGGCATCCAGCGAAGCTTCGGTTAAACAATCTCCCCATCCATACCATTGTATACCATGGGTACTCATTCCACGCAGTTGTACGGGTTGATTATATTGATTACACAGTTGTGTTCCACATACTTTTAGTTGACCATTTTGGGATACAGGGGTGGTTTGAGCGATGGTCTTTGTACTAAACAATATGCAGAACACAAGAGTAATCAAAACAATATAATTGGCTAATATATTTTGTGTTTTCATAGTTGATGTTTTAAGAGGGGAATTAGGATTCCCAAATAGAGAAAGAAAAAATCACCCGATGACAGCAATTCTAATATCATCGGGTGATCAAAAAAATGAGAGCTTAACGCTTAATAAGCTTTCCTGTGGTCTTACCTTTTGTGGTAGTAATCGTATAGAAGTATAATCCTTCTTCTAGTTGACTTACATCAAAAGTGGCTAGGTTACTTCCCTTTTGTATTTTGGTATTTTGGTATTGTAATACCTGTATACCTGTGGCATTAAAAATTTGTAGATCAAAAGTGCTGTTAGATACTTGATTATCCAATTTTAAGTTGATCACATCTCCTTTAACTGGGTTTGGAGAAAGGGTAACTTCGGTAGTTTCTTCTTCCTGAACGAGGCTTGCTCTAGTGTCCAAACCATCCAGATACGCTCTGTGTGGATTAGAGAATCCGAAACCAGCTACAATATCCCAGTTGATAGACCAAGTCATCAATCCTCTGAAATTGGCATATCCAGAAGGGTTACGTAATGTATAGCGTCCTCCAAATGATTGTCCCTTGATGATATAATCTAATGCCTTATGCACCTCTGAAGCTTCAGTATATCCACTCCCCGCCGCAGATGGGCTTGCCGGTAATCCTATAGCAACCTGATCCGGACGCAAAGCAGGGAACTGTTGTCCACCCGCTACAGGAAATCCTTGCAGCAGCATATCGGCCATGGCCACATGAAAATCTGCGTTTCCTGATCCATAACACAATCCATCTAAACCAAGCATACACCCGGTGTTGTAATGTTGCACATGGATGTAATCCATATCGTTACGGAGTGCATAGATTAAAGGAAGATAAGCTCCACTTGGCCCACCATATCCACTAAATCCTCCTTGCACAAATAACGTTTCTGGAGCCATGGACAATATAAAATCAGAGTTATATTGACTTAGGATTGTTTTAAAGGCATTGATTAAATTAACCACCTTAGGAGATGTTGGGTTTTTAAAATCGGTATCTCCCGCGGCCAACGAAATTGAAGAACCTTCAAAATCAATATCCATTCCATCAAAACCATATTCGTTGAGAATACTGATCATCGAATTACTGAAAGCTTGAGCATCTGCTGGGCTATCTACATCTACAGCTCCGGTTGCACCTCCCATAGAGATCAATACTTTCTTACCTCGACTTTGCAATAAAGCAACATCATTCTTAAACTCCTGAACACTTGAATAGATCGCTGGATCCGGAGTAAAAACCATTGAAGCTCCATTAGGCACCGTCGGGATGGCAAAAGATACATTGATCACATCCCATTTATCGGATACATCTCTTAGCTTTGGTATCGAAGAACCGTTGTCAAAATTATGCCAATACCCAACCAAAATCCTTCTTGGTAGATCTCCTCCTGGATTTGGTGGATTTGTAGATCCTACAGAAATATTTACAGCAGTGGCATCACCTGTAGCATTTTCATTATCAGTTGCTGTGGCAGTTAAGGTATAATTCCCTGTAGACACATTACTCCATGTATAACTATAAGGACTATTGGTATCCTCTCCTATTTTGGTGCCATTACTGAAGAACTCAACCTTGGTCACTGTACCATCACTATCTGATGCAGATGCATTAATAGTTATAGTACTTCCTGCTGTAAATGTTTGTCCGTTTGCCGGTTGTGTAATCGCAACTGTTGGTGCTTCGTTACCCGGAGGATTACCTCCATCGCATGCTCCTACCAAGGTCCAGGCATCTTCCCAATACGTTCCTTCTCCCGGAGCATAGGCCCAAGCAGCACCATTACACCATCCAGAGAATGGATATGGTTTACATTCATACAAATTACCATTGTTCTGCACCACACTACCTGCTTCGTACCCACCATTTTCTACATATTGTGGGTCATTACACTCGCCTCCATCAGCTGGATTTCTAGTAACAGTTATCGAGTTTGAGAAATCATAATCTCCCTGTAAATCTGCAGTATTATTGTTGGCTGCAAGACCTACTAATCCATCTTCATAGCTTAAATGCCAGATCAAGCAGATTCCTGCAGGCGCTTCGTCAAAATTCACATCCTCTGGAGCTGCAGGTAATCCAAGTATAGTTCCCATATCATCGGTAACCACCCATTGAGAGTTGGTTCCGCTATTTTCGCTTAGAGTAACTCCCGAAACATTATCAGCAATACCATCTCCTACTGTAAATACAAATGGCCCACCACTTATTGTTCCTCCAGAAACAGTATTTCCATCAGTATTTACTGCGATGCTTATCGCAGAAGATGTGGTTGTAGCTCCCTTGTCATCGATGGCCATTGCAGTAAGCGTATGATTGCCTTGAACTGCAGTCCAATTGCCCCCATAAGGTGCTGTTGTATCCTCTGCAATCATATTTCCATCCACGTAGAACACTACTTTTGCGACACTACCATCACTATCTGATGCCGTTGCGCTAATATTAACAGCATTACCCACTACAAATGTTGCTCCGGACTGAGGCGAAGTAATGGACACTTGTGGTGCTACATTATCGGGCTGACATAGATCACCAACTACCTGATTGATAGCTGCCAATAAAGAGGTGTTCGGATCTGAAGTATCGTGAGATAGCTCCCACATCATGATTCCACCAGCACGATCTAATGCCATTTGCGTTTTCGCTTTGATGGTTGGAATTCCGTTATAATTGTTTCCTTGGAAAGAATCACTATTCGGGCTAGCGCCTTGTGCTAATAACGAAGCATAGCTCTGCGCTTGCGGGCGGCTGTAAAAAGGAACTCCCAATACTGCTTTTTCTTTTGGTAATCCTCTGCCTAACCAATAGTTTAACCCTCCTTCGGCTTGAGCCATTGTAGAGTGCTCCGGACCATCATAAGCCATGATATTTAAGAAATCTACATCATCAAAAACACCGTTAAGTACGCCATCGGCATTCCATCCGGAAACCACAACTGCAGCAGTCAATAGTTTTCCACGACTATGCATAGCCTGACCTAATTCTTGCATTAACAATTCGAAGTGTTGTGGTTCATTCCCTTCTCGAGGATATTCCCAGTCCATATCAACTCCGTCAAGATTATATTGATTTACAAAGTTGACCAGATTATTTACAAAAGCTGTTCTTGTCGTTGGATTTGCTGCCAATGTAGTAAATGGAGAGTCATTACCATCCATCCATCCTCCTACGGCAATCAATACTTTTACACCTTGTGCATGCCCCAAAGTAACGATCTCTTGCATTTTTGCAGCATTTTCGAGTGGTCGTAAACTACCATCACTGTTTGGTAGTAGAAAAGAATAGTTAATATGAGTTAGCTTATCATATTGAATTCCGTTTGCAGCTCCTTGCCAGCTAGGCATATATCCAACAACTTTAAAACTACTATTACCGCAACCTCCATCAGTATTTACCGAAATGGATACTGCAGATGAAGTAGTTGATAAATTAGCATTGTCTGTAGCAATAGCAGTGATGCTATGACTTCCCAGAGTACTATTCCAGTTTGTGGTATATGGTGCAGTAGTATCTTCGGCAATCAAATTTCCATCCACGTAGAATGCTACCCTAGTGATATTCCCATCCGCATCTGATGCATTTGCATTTATGGTTACTGTACTACCTTCGGTAAACGTTTGTCCGCTTGAAGGTGAGGTGATGGATACCTGTGGGGCCGCTTGACCATCTCCACAAGGGCCTATCAGTTTCCAAACATTTTCGCGATTCGTTACGGGGTCATTATTTTGTGTCCACCATTTGGCTTCGTACTCATTTCCTTGATAAGACACTCTATCCCCTCCTGTGTACACTTGACCAGGAACATATGCGGGTACAGAACAATTGTCTCCTCCGGTAACCGTAATAGCAACTCCTACCTGGCTTGTTCCGTTTCTATTATCTGTCGCTCTTACTTGTATCGTATGATTTCCTGAAGAAGCTCCTGTCCAGTTATAACTATATGGTGCTGTAGTATCTTCTCCCAAGAGCACATTTCCATCATAAAATTCTACCTTGGTTATGGTCCCATCAGAATCTGAAGCATTAGCAGTAATACCAATAGTAGCTCCAGATGCGAAGGAAGCTCCATCTTGAGGAGCGGTAATAGTTACTTGAGGCAGTTCATTTTCTACATCGATATCTCCAACAATAACAGATACGGTGGCTGTTGCACTCGCTCCGTCATTATCATAAGCTTTTGCAATTATCGAATTAGGTCCCAGTGGTGCGTTCTGCCATGTATAGGTATATGGAGCAGACGAATCTTCTCCTAGCAAAACTGTACCTGCATAGAACTCTACTTTAGTAATACTTCCATCACTATCGTTAGCATTCGCTGTTATTGCAATATCATCTCCAGCAGAAAACTCGGTATTGTTGGTTGGGGATGTTATAGATACCGTAGGATTAATATTTCCTCCACCAGTGGCAAAAACTTCATTTACCTTATTCACTAAAGGTGATTTTACATTTGACCATCGTTTTAGTTTATTTCCAAAGGATTGGGCTGTACCTGATATTTCGAGGTCTCCAAAAACTGTCCATACGATAGTTCCCCCAAGGTTATTCTCGTTGATATATTGTGCCTTAATTCCTATAGACTCTTCATCATCATAACTCAAAAAGAAATTCCCTTTGGTCATATAAGGTACTTTGGCCTGATCGTCCCATTGTCGGGTCCATCCACTACCTGCTCCAGTTTTTTGTTTGATAAAAAAGTGGTTTGGTGTTCCATCATACACATCCAAAGGCCAGTTGGTATAATCTGCAGATGTGCTTACTGGTCCATCAGGTTGTATCGTTACATTTCTTTTAGAGGTCGGTGCATTCAATGCTGCTGTACCTTCGGTAACTACTCCTCTACCGTAAAAAGGAATCCCAAAATTGATTTTAGTTGATGGAACTCCTAAAGAAAGTAGTTTGTTAAGTGTTGATTGCCAATTGAAATCTGGTGCCTCGGCTCCATCGTATGGATAGATCGGTGCATTATGTCCTGCAATATTTGACCATCCTCCATTAAAATCATAGGTCATCATATTAAAGTAATCCATACTGTTCACTAACTGAGGCCAGTTGAATCCATCCAATTTTACTGGATCTGCAGACATTGCTGCAGTGATCAATTTATCTGGGCCAATAGCCGTTCTAATCTCTTGAACCAGAGTTGCAAAATTGGCAAAATCAGCATTGGTACCTGTAAAGTTCATCCCAGCATAAGGTCCTGGGTATTCCCAATCCAAATCGATACCATCAAAGCCCATATTGATCAGCTTTTTACAGTCTTCGATAAAGCGAGCTCGTTTTACCGGATCTGCTGCCATTTCAGGAAAATGTTTACACATACTCCAGCCTCCTATGGAAGCCATCACTTTTACCCCATTGTCATGAGCAAGTTCTAGGAGTCCTTTGGCTCCGCTACCTTCTTTTGGTAATGGAAGTGGTAATACCCCGCTTAATCCCCATTCGGGATGTGTCCATGTATTTCCGCCAACCTCTACCTGAAAACCTAAAGCTTCGGCTCGTTGTTTGACATCTTCGTTGATCCACTGAATAGGCTCTATTTCTCCAAAAAGAATATAGAAATCCCAACTACTGTAGACATCACCATATAATAAATCTCCTGGTTGCTGTACTTGCCCCTCTTGATAGATTTGTTTATTTCTTAAATCTCCACTATGTAGTGACCCGTCGACTGCCACTCCAAAAAAGGAAAAATTAAGAATTGTGTATTTCGAATAATCTATATTCAATTGTGTTAAAGCACCTGCAGAGGGCACTCCCGCACTAGCGGCTTTCCAAGCGTCCCAATTGGTAATATATCCAATAATTTGCTTGTTGTGATTAGACGTAGTTGCACTTCCTCCAGTATTCACCTGTGCCTGACACAAGTTACCGACAAGAAGTACGCTAATAATCGCTAAAAAGTTGAAAACTCGGATTGATTTTTTGGGTATAATCCCCTCTAACCAGTCCCAAAGATTGATTGGTTTCATGAGTTAAAGATTTGTGTTTGTATTAAGTCTTTATAAAAATATTAACACTGATACTCAATGTGTAATTTTTTATACGGAGGGAGTCAAATAATAGCTAAACAGCCTTATTTTTATCACTAATAGCATGTACATCAAAAATTCAACAAAACCGGAAGAAACTGGTTAATATCGTATCAAGTATTACAATTCATTTTTCTTTAAATGCTCAAACAATTTCATAAAAGCGTCATACGTCACGATCTCAACATCTGCTCGAGGCTCTTTGACGATGCTCATTAAGGAAGAGAAATCATTTGCATCTACTTTGGATACCTCTTCTTGTTTTAGAATTTTCAGGAAAAAAGCTGAAACATCTTTTAGCGCTGACGATAATTTCAATACTTCTGAAACCAAAGGCGTTTCTCCTTTCAGAACGAGTAATTCTTCGTGATTTCCTATCCATTGATGAAACATGGATTCTAATGGTTTTTGAGCTACTTCAGCATTTGTAATAAAGGCATTCACCAATTGATTAAATTGAAAAGCATCCGGTGCATCTGTAGTACAAGCATCTGCAAATAAGGTAAAGGGCGAATACGATTTGTACTCCGTTCCTCCCTTATTGCGGCTGTATTTTTGTAAAGGCTGACAGACTTTTGTTAATTTCTGAAGTGCATCTGTCTGATACCCATTGGAGATATTTCTTAGGATCACATTTTGATTTTTGAGATGAGTGAGTCCAAGTTCTTCTAGTCGAAAACTGATCATATTGAGTCGTTTTCTCATGTGTTGTATATCAGTGACAGTAGCTGGAGACCAAAACCGTTCGGCTATTGCTGCTGTTCTTGGCCAGATTCTGGAATCGATAGTAAGCGGTGTTACTAATTCTCCCCACATGGTAACTTCTCCTCCTAAAATTTTCTTTTGCTCCTCTTTTGTTAAGCTAAATGATTTTGGTAACGGATCTACTAAATAATGGTTATTTACATCATGCATACGATCGATATAATACCCAGTAGATAAAATAGAATAATGTCCTTTTTGTGCAGCTTTTACCAATGACTCACCTGGTTGTAGCCCTTCCTCTACGCCTCTCCATGAATGAATTAATGCAGTTGTTGGCATTTGTGGAGTCATAATCTCTTCCCATCCTACTAACTTTTTACCTAGTTTTTCTAAGATCTTTTGTAATCTGAGATTGAAATGGGTTTGCAAATCGTGATTTGATTGAAAACCGTGTTTCTTTTTGAAAGCTATGATTTCAGGGTTTTCGTCCCAGTGCTTCCCCTCGTTTTCATCACCTCCAATATGAACATAAGGATCAGGGAATAGTTCTGCTATTTCGGTAAATACATCCTCTAGAATTTGATATGTCTTCTCGTTGGTAGGATCCAAAGTAGGGTCAAAAATACCGGCATAACGTTCGATAGTATAAGTATCTTTTTTACTTCCCAACTCAGGATATGCGGTAAGCAACGCAGACGCATGCCCGGGAACATCTATTTCTGGTATTACTCTAATCCCTCTCTCTGCAGCATATTGAATGATCTCTTTTATTTCCTGATGTGTATAGTACTCTCCATCAGAACCTAGTTCATGCAATTTCGGGTGTCGTTTTGATTCCAATCTAAACCCCTGATCATCTGTTAAATGCCAATGAAAAACATTGAGTTTAACAGCTGCCATGGCATCAAGATTTCGTTTTAACACGTCCAAAGGTTGGTAGTGTCTGGCTACATCGATCATCAAACCACGCCAAGGAAACCTTGGTGCATCTTCAATATTCAATGCAGGAATATAGAAAAAGTAAGCACTGGGGGTTACTAATTGCAACAAGGTTTCCAGGCCTCTTAGAGCACCAATATCAGTTATCGATTTGAGATAAATAGTCTTATCTGTTATTTGCAGCGAATATGACTCATCATCAAAGTTTTGTAAACTTCCCTCTCGTTCAACTTCAATAATAAATGATGGAATATTTTTTGCTTTTTGTGGGAAGCCTTCTTCAAAAAACACCCCTGTTCTTCCACTTAATCGTCTTAAAAAACGAGTAGCTCCATTATGCAATCGTTTAGAAGACACATTTTGAATAAAAAGTGTAAAATCTTCTTTTATTACATAACTTCCTGCACCTTGATGAATCTCTTTTGGCCAAGGCATTAAATTATATGAATACTGATCCGTTGTTTGTGCTGTAACTAATTGCATTGTCCCAAGTATTAGGGCGATCCAATATATTTTTTTCATTAACTTTTTTTAAAAATGATATCGCTTAAAAGCCTCTATGGCTTCATATTCTGCTAAACCTAGTTTGTGATATTTTTCTGCTGTTTGTTGATTTCGTTCTTCTGCTCTTACCCAAAATTCTCTAGAGTCATCTCCTTGAAACATTACTCCATCCTTTTGAGACTGGTGAAAAAATATGGCCTTGCGTTTCTTTAGTACCTCATCTGGGCTTAAGGGAACGGCCATTTCTATATCATGAATGTCCCATTCTTGCCAAGCTCCTCGGTATAGCCATACCCAGCAATCCTTCATATATTCTTCTTCTCTCAGATCATTTAGCACTTCAAACAACACATCCAAACATACTTTATGTGTCCCATGAGGATCTGCTAGGTCACCAGCGGCATAAATTTGATGGGGTTTGACTTTTTTGATTAGGTCGGTTAATCGTTTTTTATCCTCTGGTCCGTACGGGTTTTTCTTTACCGTTCCGGTTTCGTAAAAAGGAAGATCAAGAAAATGCACATATGCATCTGGCAAGCCCAAAAACCGTGTCGCTCCATAAGATTCTCCTCTACGAATCAATCCTTTTAAAGATCTCGTTGATTCAGAATCTATCATCCGTTCCTGCTTCTTTTTGAGTTCCAAAATGATTGAACCGATGTTTTCCTTATCAGTAGCAGGTAACATATTTTGTATCACCTCTGCATATTTTATGGCCTCTTCATCAGACACTGCAATGTTCCCTGAGGTCTGATACGCTACATGTACAATATGATCTTGTTCTATCAAGCGAAGAAATGTCCCTCCCATAGAAATCACATCATCATCGGGATGAGGGCTTAAGATCAACACCCTCTTTTTATGTGGAGTATTGCGCTCTGGTCTATAAGTATCATCAGCATTTGGTTTTCCACCTGGCCATCCGGTAATGGTATGCTGTAAGGTGTTAAACATTCTGATATTTAGTTCATATGACGAACCTTCTTCTGCCAAAAGCCCGGACATTCCATGGTCATTATAATCCTTGTCCGTTAATTTTAGAATTGGTTTTTGCACCTTTTGACTCAACCAGATAATGGCTTTATTCTTGTTTTTTTCGTTCCAACGGCAAGGACCAACTAACCAAGGAGTTTTGATTCTTGTAAGTTCTTCTGCAGCCTCTTTATCCAGAACAAATGTGGTATTTTCATGACGCTGCAAATACGAAGCAGGTACTTCGGAAGAAACCATTCCTTCTATAGTTTCCTTTACGACCTCGGCTTTTTTATGTCCCCAAGCCATAATGACAATTCGTTTTGCTTTTTTAATGGTCCCAATACCCATCGTAATAGCTTTTTTCGGAACATTTTCGATACCAAAAAAAGCAGGAGCAGCATCAGATCGTGTAAGATGATCCAGAGTGATACTTCGAGTTACCGAATTATAATGAGATCCTGGTTCATTAAATCCAATGTGCCCGGTTCTACCGATTCCTAACAGTTGAAAATCCAATCCACCAAAGGAGTTTATTTTTAGTTCGTAATCGATACAATATTGGTGAATTTGTTCCTGTGGAATAGTCCCATCAGGGATATGAATATTTTCTGGTAAAATATCTACATGATTAAACAGGTGTTCGTACATGAAATAGTGGTAACTCTGTACATTGCCCTTTTCCATTGGGAAATACTCATCCAGATTAAACGTAACCACATTGGCAAAACTAAGACCTTCTTCTTTATGCATTCGTACTAGTTCTTCATATACTTTTATTGGCGAAGAACCCGTTGCTAATCCTAAAACACAAGATTGTTGTTGTGCTTGCTTTTCTTTGATTAATCCTGCTATTTCTTGTGCAATAATGATAGAAGCATAATCCGAACTCTTAAAAATCACATTATGGATTTTTTCAAACCGTGTCTCTTCAAATTTTCCGGCTTCGCGATAGCTGATATCCTTGTAATAAGGTCCGTTGCTATTATTGATCGAGGAATCGTACTTTGTTTGTGTACTCATTGCGTAACTTAAGTTATGTTGTTTAATGGCTTATCGAAAATGAAACTATTACCTATATGGCTTTTATGAAAAGTTTTTCGACAGATGACATGAAAGCAATCACAAATGACAATAAAATTGCACCAGATGGTGAAGCAAAAAACACTAATACTTCTATAGATACTTGGTGATCGTACAAACGGGGTTCTTTCCCCATAAAAAACATCTATATTCAAAATCTGGTTGTATGTCGACAAAAGCATGTTATATAGAGCATAAATTCGGGAATTGACACAAACTTGATTACTTTAATTTCTTATAGAAATTTGTCTTCGAAAATGATATTTAGAAAATTCTGGATTTTACTCTTCCTAATTCTTGCACATTGCAATACAGAACATCAAAACAATAACGATAAGAAAGTTCAAGAAAAGGAATCACTATTCAAAATGGTTGATCCTTCTGTTTCTAATATTTATTTCAAAAATGAAGTGTCTGAAACCTTATCATTTAACTTCCTAAACTATGCATACATATATAATGGTGGAGGAATTGCAGTAGGAGATATCAATAATGATGGATTAGAAGATCTGTATTTTAGTTCTAATCAACACAGTAACAAATTATACCTAAGTAAAGGCAATTTTGTTTTTGAAGACATTACTGAAAAAGCTGGAGTTGAAGATGCTACTGGTTGGACTACCGGTGTATCGATGATAGATATCAATAATGATGGATGGATAGATATTTACGTATGCAAATCGGGTTCATTACGTGACTCTGAAAAAAGGAAAAACAAATTATATATTAACCAACGAGACGGAACTTTTCTAGAGCAAGCAAAGGTCTATGGACTAGATAGTGAAGCCTATTCTACTCAAGCCTATTACCTGGATTACGATAAAGACGGTGATATGGATATATACTTGGTCAATCATCGTGCTGATTTTAACAACAATGTGGTTGTTGATCCCAGAATACAGAATAATATCGATCCAGAAAGTACAGATCAGCTCTTTGAAAATGTAAACGGAAAATTTAAAAACCTCACACAAACCTCCGGAATTCCAAATAAAGCCTGGGGACTGAGTGCAGCAATTGGTGATTTTAATGAGGATGGATGGCCGGATATTTATGTAGCCAATGATTTTCTGGAACCGGATTTCCTTTATATCAATAATAAAGATGGGACTTTTACCAATCGGATTCTTGAAACTTTTGATCACATTTCTGCAAACAGTATGGGATCAGACTATGCAGATATTAATAATGACTTAAAACCAGATCTTATCGTTTTAGACATGCTTGCCGAAGATCACCAAAGAAGCAAAGAAAACATGGCAACCATGAGCACTGATAACTTTAAGTATTTGGTGGATGTAGGATATCATCATCAATACATGTCTAATATGCTTCAGTTGAATCTGGGAGATGGATCTTATAGCGAAATTGGGCAGTTATCAGGTATCGCCAAAACTGACTGGAGTTGGGCTCCTTTAATTGCAGATTTTGATAATAACGGGTATAACGATCTTTTGGTTACCAATGGTATCAAACATGATCTTTCTAATCAGGATTTTAGAAATCGTATGCGAAACAATATCCTCAATCAAAAGAAAGTCACTTTGCAAGAAGCCATAGGCATGATGCCTTCCATCACTTTGGAAAACAAAATATTTTCGAATGCTGGCATGTATCAGTTTCAAAACAAAAACCAAGAATGGGGCCTTCACCACAAAATAAACTCTAATGGTGCTGCCTACGTGGATCTTGATAACGACGGTGATTTGGATATTGTATTAAACAATCAAGATGACATTGCCAGTATTTACCAGAATCAACAATCCAACAATTATATAAGCATCGCACTGTCTAATCCTGAAAACAATCATACACTTTTGGGGACTCACATTAAGGTATACACCAATCAACATCAACAAATGAAAACATATTATACTAGTAGGGGTTTTCAATCTTCGGTAACCAATAGACTGCACTTTGGTTTGGGTAAAACTGAAATAGTAGACAGTATTGTGATTGATTGGCCCAACAACCAATCCAGTTCTCTAAAAAATGTCGCTATAAATCAAAAACTTAATATTCATTATAAAAAGAAAGAAGCATTCTCAAAATTACAAACAACAGAGACGGTCGCAATAAAAGTCCATCCTATCAATGCATTTGGAGTAACTTACAAACATCAGGAAACCCAATTTGATGATTATGCACTACAATTATTGCTGCCCCAAAAGCAAAGCGAAAAAGGAACTCCAATTGCAGTAGCTGACGTAAATAACGATGGCTTAGAAGATTTCTTTGTAGGGAATGCAAAGGGAGCTAGTGCCATGCTCTATATTCAAAATGATTCGGGTTCTTTTTCTATCATGAGCCAAAATACTTTTGAACAGGATAGCCATTTTGAAGATCGAAAAGCGCTGTTTTTTGATTATGACAACGATGGAGATTTAGATTTGTATGTTGCCTCCGGAAGTTATGAAGATGCTATCAATAGTTCTTATCTGCAGGATAGAATTTATGAGAATACTGGTCAAGGAAATTTTACAAGAAAAGAAAATCTATTACCTAAAATTCAAACGGTATCAGGAGGAATTGCTATTGCAGATTTTGACAACGATCAAGATGAAGATATTTTCATCGGAGGAGGCTTTCTACCAAGTAAGTACCCTTCTGCTTATCCTTCCTATATTTTGAAAAACGAAAACGGAAAGTTTATTAATGCTACTCAGGATATAGCAAAAGACTTATCAAACATTAATCAGACCAATGATGCCCTATTTTCTGACTATGATAATGATGGTGATCTGGATCTTATGGTTGTTGGTGAATGGTCTTCGCCTACAATTCTGGAAAATAGAAAGGGAAAATTTGAGACTGCAAATATCAAAGCGCTAAATGATTTGTCTGGTTGGTTTTTTAAAATTTCAAGTTCGGATATTGATAACGACGGTGATATCGATTACCTCTTAGGTAACTTGGGTGAGAATAATAAATTTCATCCCTCGACAGATAAACCTTTCCATATATACGCTAGGGATTTTGATATCGACAGTAGTATTGATATTGTCTTAAGCAAAACCACAAAAAAAGGAGTTTTGCTACCTGTTCGAGGAAAGGAATGTTCGTCTCAACAAATCCCTGGGCTTTCAGAAAAATTTAAGACGTATAATTCATTTGCTACAGCCTCTTTACCCGAAATTTATGGCCAAGAAGCTCTAAATAATGCAGTTCATTATACTGCTACCTGTTTTACTAGCTTGTTATTAAAAAACAAAGGGCAAGGAAATTTTGATGTTCAAGAACTGCCTATTACGGCCCAATTTGGCCCTTCTACCGATTTTTTAGTAGAAGATTTTAATCAAGATGGTTATAAAGATGTTTTTGGTATCGGATCTCTATATGAAGCTGAAACCGAAACTATTCGCTATGATGGTAACAAGGGGTATTTCTTATTCGGAAACACGGATCAAACCCAGTTTGCTTCTTATCTGCTATCTGACACATTACAACAATTACAGGCTAAAGCCTGCAGATTTATTACTATCAAAAACAAAAAGTACATTCTGATTTTTACCAAAAACAACGAGTTGAAGTTTTTGGAATACAAATTTGAAACAAAAAACCTCCATAAATAGCAGCCACACTATTTACAGAGGTTTCTCCAATTAAAAACTAACATTTATACATTTCTAATCACATGAACGTATGGTTTTCCACCAGTGTTCTCCACTTCCTGGAGTTACCCAAATTGGTCCTGTTTGTGCCTCATATAACACTCCTTGATATACCACCTGATCTCCTTGATTATATATTTTCGGGTAAGCTTCCCAATTGGCAACTCCAACGCAAGAGCCACTACCTCCTCCATCAGATTGTACTGAGATTGCAACAGCTGAAGAAGTTGTTGTTCCGCCAGCATTATCCGTGGCAATTGCAGTAATAGTATAATTACCAGTACTTGCATTCGTCCATGAATAACTGTACGGGCTTGTAGTATCTTCACCTAGTTTGGTGTTTCCTTCAAAAAACTCTACGCTAGCAACGGTCCCATCGCTATCAGATGCATTGGCAGAAATTACTATCGTGGCACCTTGAGTAAAGGTGCTATTATTTGATGGAGCAGTGATCGCTACCGAAGGTAGTTGATTACTGCCATCTCCTCCTCCATCACCACAATTCTGTACCAATTCCCAAGGTTTACCATTTCCAGTATTCGAAGAGGGTACATCTCCTTGGGTCCACCATTTTGCACGATATAATTGATTTTGGTATACCGCTTCCTGACCACCTTGATATGCTGTAGCCGAGTTCCATTGCGCCGAATTACATCCGGTACCATCTCCACCACCATCACCTCCGCCGTCTCCACCATCATATGGTGATTCTGGGTAGTTTTCTGCATTCGCTATAGCTTGGGATTGCGATATTCCATCCAATACCTGACTTGCTACATACAAATATCCATATGCAGAAGAGTTCCCATCTCCCAACAATAATTGCCAAATCATAATCCCATCATTGTTCACATTAGTTGCTGCTATATGAGCAGATAGATCCGCCATAGTTTGATAGGTATACGTATAATATGGGCCCCATGGTTCATCCGGATAATGTGTTCCTGCTGCAATCGAGAAACCATATCGATCTGCATAATGCTTATAAGCATCATACATTATTTTTCTGTTACTTGCAGCTCCGGTATTATAACCTTGATAGGCTATTAGATCTATTTTATCTCCCACAGCTTCCATCACTGGAATCATATGTCCTGTGGTAGCAAAGCCATATAAACTAATGGCTTGATTGGGAGAAGTAGCATTATATAAATTCGCATCCGATTCTCCAGTTACGCTATTTCTTTTGCTATAGGCAAATGGTGATGAAGGATCATCATTATTTAATCCTCCTAAGGCTCCAACTCCTGCTGGTGCACAGGCTAACAGATATTGTCCTTTGGGCATTATCGCTCTTGAGTTATTGAAAAAATCAATAAATCGTTGCACATTAATAGGTTCTCCTATGGTAGCAAAGCTCCCATTGGGTTCAAAATCCCAATCGATCCCTTCAAATCCCATGTCATCGACAAGATCTTTGATGTGTTGATAGTTAATATCATAAGCAGCATCCGATCCCCAATACGTCTCTCCTCCTACGGATAGTATCACTTTGGTCCCTTTTGATTTTAGGATAGCTACAGATTCTTTCAGCGTAGCACCTCCATACGGTGTTTGGATACCTGTATTTGTTATATCCAGTGATCCCTTCTGGTATCTTAGATTCGGTCTTGCAAAAGCGAGAAACACGTGGGTAACATGTTTGGGAATATCTCTAAGTTTAGAACCCTGACCCGTTGTAGTCCAACTCTCTGACCATGATGGAAAATATCCCAAAACAATGGGTTGTGTAAGCGCAGTTTTTCCGTCAAGCTGAACAGATGGATCTTCCTCTCTGAGATCATTTACAAAGCTCTCATTATTGCAAGAAAACAATAATGCTAGCATCGTAATTACTGTGATAATTCTTTTCATTGATTTCATAATATATAGTTAGATGTTTGTGTTAAGTAGTATTTATTTCATGCATTCTTGTTTAAATAGTTCATTGAAAGAAGGAAAAAAGAGAGAAACGGAATACAATTCACAATTTCTCTCTTTAAAATCACATGTGTGTTAGAAGTTTCCTCCAGGCACATCCCACCAAAGTCGTGTACCTGCGTTATCGGGCCCTCCCAATTTGGTTACCGCATCGGCCACACCATCTGGATTGGTTTGTAATTCGCTATCTACAAAAGGTATCCTTCTGATTTGAAGATCGGTATCCACTACTCCTCCACTCTGGTTACTCACAACAGGGAATATTTTTGGATATCCAGTACGTCTGTACTCACTCCATGCCTCTTGCCCTTCTGGGAATAAGGCGATCCATTTTTGAGTAATGATACGCTCCAGTTTTTCTTCATTAGTAGCCGCATCATCCCAGGCAATCGTGATGGTGCTTAAAGCATTTATACTATTTCCTGGCGTAACGGGATCTACATAATCCATAGGAGTTCTTGTTCCATTGGAAACATAATCTGATATGCCTCCTAAGCCATACTGCTGAAATGAGGTGGTAATTCCTTGCTCGTAGTTACCCTGTACATCTCCTGCACCGGTCCAACCTCTCAATCCAGCTTCTGCTTTTAAGAAAAACACTTCGGCGGCCGCCATCAATTGCACTCGTGGCGTCAACACTTCATCTGCCAATAAAGAAAAAGTAACATAGTCTGCTTTTTGAGCCAGCTCATCATCATACCCTGGTAAGAGCGGTAATCCATTTCGAACTCCTTTATATACGCCTTCTTCAACTTCTGAAGTATTAAAGTAGCTACCAACTCTAGGGTCTTCATATCCTACCAAAATAGATTCCATCGAAGCATTCATACGGATATCTCCCCAAGAATTATTAATAGTGCGTACCGGATGATCTAGTGTTCCATTCACAAAAAAACCATCAGGATTAGCTTCGATAAGTCCTATAGGATGATTTAATGATTTCTCTCCTTCGGATTGTGCCTTGGTAGGTGCTACTTTGGAAATTCGGATTGCTAAACGTAATCGAAGTGCATTGGCATACTTAATCCAGTTCTCATAATTTCCTCCATAGGCTAAATCAAAGGCTGCAAACCTTGGGCTATCAATATTATCTGATAGTATTTGGATGGCTTCTTCCAGATCTGCGAAAAAAGCATTGTAAGCTTCCTCCTGTGAGTCATACTCACTCGTAGTTGCAGATTCTCCAAATTTGGTATACACGATCGGTCCAAATACATCAGAAACTCTATGCATAGCAGTAACTTTAAGTATTTGAGAAACCGCAAACAACTCTGGAAATGTTTCCCGGGTTTCGTTTTCAATGGTCTTGGCATTGTTCATTACATTAGAGTACGGTACACTCCAAATGAAATTATTCCAACCACTTACCAAATTATAGGTGGTATTATTCGCCCCAGCTACAAAAGGTCTTGGATTCGTCATATATCCCGAAAACACATCTGCATTTAGATTTTGCTGTAGTTGAAAAGACCATGGCGGTGTATATTGATAGATATTCTCGAACATAGGCTTATATAAAGATCCTACATTCTGAAAGTCCACTTCTAACTGTTCTTGAGTAATGTTTCTGGGGTTTCCGTCCAGATCTTCTAAACCTTCAGCACAGGAAGACAAGAAGAGTGATATCACCACAAACCCCGATAAAAATATATTGCTGTTTTTCATTTTACTAATTTTAGAAACTTAGATTAACATTTAACCCCCAACTTCTGGTTGAAGGAAGTCCCAATACATCAACACCTTGTAAAGCGTTTCCTGTACTTAACGTCACGTTTGGATCATGCGGAGCATCTTTATAAAAGAAGAATAAATTGTTACCGATTAACGAAGCCTTTATACTTCTGAAAAAAGAATTTTCTGAAAGTTGGAAATTATATCCCAAAGCAATTTCAGCAAGACGTACATTGGTAGCGCTGTATACATACTCTCCTGTAAATCCGTTTCTTCCTCCTGCAAGTCCATAATATTCTTGTGCAGTTAAAGTCGATACATCTCCTGTTGGACTTACCACTTCGATCAATGCATTTTCGGTTTCTCTTTGTGTATTATTGCTCAAACCTTCTACAATGGCCTCGGTCATACTGATGGTTTCTCCTCCAAATTTTCCATCGATCAAGAAATCCAAACTAATATTTTTATAAGTCATGGTGTTGTTCCACCCCAAGGTAAAGTCAGGATTGGCATTACCCACTTTTTCTAGTCCCGCAATGGTATTGTCTGGGTTTTCATCATTGATTACTATAGCTCCTGCGTCAACCACAGGCCTTCCGTTGGCGTCTCTTTTTACCACTTGCGCATAGATATCTCCATACTGCCCTCCTTCTACCAAATAAGAGGCAAAAGTATTTACCCCAGGAGGCGAAATCACTTGATTATCAATTTGTACATCATCAGATGGGTTACTGATTTCTTGAACCTCATTGTCATTAGCCGCAAAATTGATATTCGAAGTCCATTTAAAATTTTCTGTTTGAACCGGAGTAGCAAAAATTGACGCTTCGAATCCTTCGTTAATGATATCTCCAGAGTTTACTCCTACAGTTACAGAACCTGTTCCCGTAGATACTGGTACTTGAAAATATTGATCCACTGTACTGGTGTGATAATACCCAATATCAAATCCAAATCGATTATCAAAGAATCTCCACTCGGTTCCTATCTCAAATGAGCTTTGTTGTTCTGGACGAACTTCACCCAATGGTCTTACCGGATCCAAAGGACTTAATCCACCTCCGAAAAGAATTTGTCGTTCGGGAAATACCGTATTTGCCGGTACGTCATTACCTACCTGGGCATAAGATCCTCTTATTTTTGCAAAGGAAATTTTCTCTCCCATATCAAAAATCTCCGTCAGAATTCCCGTAATACCCACCGATGGATAGAAATAGGAGTTGTTACTAGAAGGTAAAGAAGAAGACCAATCATTTCTTGCTGTTAGATCTACGAATACTTTTTCATTAAATCCAATGGTAGCACTGGCAAAAATTGAGTTTACCTTTTTGTCTAACGAACTTTGAAATAGAGAAACTTGTGGGTTTGCATTAAAATTCTGAATAGAAAACACATTCGCAAATTGTAAGCCTCCGTTAGTTCCAGAGTCTGCATTTAATAATTCTACAGTAGTTCTCGTCGTACTCGTCCCGACATTTGCAGATAGCGAAATGGTATTAAACTGTTTATTTATCGTAGCGATCACATCTCCGTAAAGTTGTCTGATATCCTGCTCTGTAAAAATATACCTTCCATTTGCGGGTGCTAGCGTAGCTTCGGTAGTTGCATGAACCTTTTTTTCATAATTCAAAAAGGTTTGATCATACGTACCTCTACTCTGCACAGAAATCCAATCGTTGATTTTGAATTTTAAATTCATGGAAGCCAGCAACTTTCTATTAGTGTCTTCACTAGCATTTCTGTTTAATATCCAATATGGGTTTTGTTCGATATCCGAAGTTGCTCTGAACCAGCGTTGACTTTGAATATTTCTATCAGGGTCTAATTCTTCAAAATTCTCATAATCCGATAGTCGTTCTCCTGGGGAATTAAAGTTGTATGCTCCCACAAGCGGGTTAAAATACAAACCTGAAACTGGTCGATTATCAATGGTTTGTGTAGATGCCAATACATTGGCACTAGCTGTCAAAACACCGTCGAAGAATTGTGCATTCTCTCGAATGTTTATCGTATGCTGGCTCATTTTATTGGTGGGTAATATCCCAGAAGCAAAGGTATTGGAATATGAAAAATACGTTTGCGCTTTCTCACTTCCTCCAGAAAGAGAAACCGCATTAATATTGGTAACCCCATTGTTGAAGAAATCTTCAATATTACTTTCGGCTTCGTCATTAAGATCGATATAATACGCCGCAGACTCTACCAATAAATTAGAAGACGCTTCTACCTTAAAAGATCCTGCTCTTCCTTTTTTGGTAGTAATTAATATGACCCCGTTCAATCCTGCGCTTCCGTAAAGTGCAGATGCCGAAGCTCCTTTTAAAACGGTCAAGGATTCTATATCGTCTGGATTTATTAAAGACAATACATCTCCTCCATCACGGTTTCCACCGTTAATATCTCCAAAGGTATCCAAGGGTTGTCCTCCGGTAGGGTTGGATAATGGTACCCCGTCAATTACATATAAGGGTTGGTTATTCCCTAATGAAGCATTTCCTCGCAAAGTAACTTTTACCGATCCCCCTGCACCTGAGGAGCTGCGGTTTACGACTACCCCAGAAACTTTCCCGGAGAGACTATTTACCGGATTAGTTTGCCGTACTTTGTTTAGTTCATCGGCATTAATATCCTGAGCAGCATAGGTAAGTGATTTTCTACTTTTTGCGATACCCAATGCGGTAACAACAACATCTTCGAGTTGTTCCAGGTTCTCTTCCATAGCAACATCGATTACGTTTGATGCTCCTACTGTAACCGAAATAGTGGTGAGTCCCACATAACTAAACTCCAAGACATCGCCCACAGATGCCGTAATAGTATATTTACCATCAAAATCTGTTTGTGCCCCTTTTGCCGTTCCTTTTACAATTACATTAACTCCTGGAAGCGGCATGGCATTTTCTCCCGTCGAAGTTACTGTTCCCGAAATTGTTTTTTCTTGCGCTTTGACCTGTTGTGTCATTAATAGTGCTAAAAGAACAGAAAAAACTAGAATAGTTCTTTTCATGAAATTAAGATTGATTTGTTTGATTATTTCCGATTTAAAGGTTTTATGAATAAACTTGAAAAAGAAATTAAATATCTAAACAGCATTAAAAAAACAATAAACGACGTGTTTCCTCATATAAGCGTTTTTGCGATTGAATACTTTTTAAAATATTCCTTAAAGTATTTTGTTTTTGAATAAAAAAACACATAATTTTTTCACGTTTTTTAACAAATTCACACAAAAAACATCAAAAACCGTGTTTAACTGGATAGCAACATCTGATGGTTACAAAATGCCCAAAAAATATCATTTCATATTTTGGGCAGGCTATTTTTTGATCAATTTTATTCGTTGGGGAAGTTACTTCGATGATTATGTGTATTCATTGAAATCAAATCTGGTAGAGTTCTTTATTCATATTCCGATTACTTATTTTCATATTTATTATCTGATTCCCAAATTTGTTCTTAAGAAGAAATTACCACTCTATCTTATCACAGCCATATTAACCTTGGCTGTGGCATACATAGTACGAACAGAACTTAATCTGTTATTGGTAACCAGCAATATCTGGCCAGAAGCTATCGGGACCCAAAAAGCCTATAGTTTTAATCATATTGTAGCGGTTACTATTGGAGAAGTATATGTAGTTGCTCTGGCTACTGCAATAAAGTTAACCATGGATTGGATTGCCGAACGAAAGAAGAATTCTCAGTTAAAACAATTACAACTCAAAACCGAATTAAAATATCTCAAATCACAAATACAACCTCATTTCTTCTTTAACACCTTAAACAACTTATATTATTTAACGATAGAAAAATCGGATAAAGCTTCTGATGTGGTTCTTAAATTATCCGAAATCATGCAGTATGTTTTGTACGATGTTAAAGAGCCGAAAATTGGATTACTTAATGAAATTAACTATATCGAAAGTTACTTAGAACTGGAACGATTACGACATGGTGAAAAAGTAAACTCAGAAATTCAGATCAGAGGAAACATTGATGATATTTCTATTCCTCCGTTGTTATTACTACCTTTTATCGAGAATTGTTTTAAACATGGTAGTAAAAACAATGAAGAAGTACGTCTCGACATTCATTTTGAAAATGAGAAAAACGAACATCTCATTTTTAAAGCCAAAAACAACTTTAATTCTGATTATACGGATGACAAAAAAAGAGGTATCGGAATTGAAAATGTAAGACGAAGATTGGAATTATTATACAAAAACAAATACTCTTTAGAGACCAAAGTAATAGATAATACGTTTAACGTATTATTAAAAATCCCCATCCTATGATTGTCAAATGCATTATAATAGATGACGAGCCATTCGCGATAAAAGTAATCGAATCGCACCTGGCTTCTTTTAAAAACATAGAACTTTTAGGATCTTTTCACAATCCTATAGAAGCCTTAGAAATTATAGAACAAGGAGAAGTCGATGTCATCTTTCTGGATATCAATATGCCCGGGATGAACGGATTAGATTTCATCAAAAACAGTAGAAATAACTATCAGATTATTATCACTACAGCGTATCGCGAGTATGCTGTAGAGAGCTTTGAACTGGATGTGTTAGATTATTTGGTAAAACCTATTCCTTTTAATCGTTTTTTAAAAACCATTAATAAGCTCACTCAGGTCATTAATAAAGACCAATCAAAAAATGAAGAATATCAAGGAAATAAAGATCCTTTTATTTTTCTTAAAGTCGATAAAAAGCTGGTAAAAATCCTCTTGAAAGATATTCTTTACATCGAAAGCCTTAAAGATTATATTAAGGTGATTACTACACATGGTAATTATCTGGTTCATAAATCGCTAACAGGAATAACGGAAGAGTTACCTGATTCCAATTTTATACGTGTGCACCGCTCCTATACTATTGCTATCGATAAAATTAAATCTATTGAAGGCAATCTGGTAGAAATCGATTCTAAACGAATCCCGATTGGCCGTAACTACTCCAAACACGTAAAAGAAACTATTTTCAGCAACAACAAAGATTTACATATTTAAAATATCATTATACATGATCACACTTTCAACCCTAGACCTTATTCTTATATTTTCATTTTTCACACTCACTTTATTAATTGGTATTTGGGTTTCTAGAACCTCGGGGAAAAATACCAGCGAATTCTTTCTATCAGGTAGAAACATGCCCTGGTGGTTATTGGGACTATCTATGGTGGCCACCACCTTTTCTACTGATACTCCAAATTTGGTTACCGATATTGTTAGGAAAGGAGGAGTATCTGGTAACTGGGCATGGTGGGCTTTTTTGATTACAGGTTTACTCACTGTATTTGTATATGCCAAATTGTGGCGTAAGTCTAATGTAAATACCGATATAGAATTTTATGATCTAAGATATGGAGGTAAACCAGCGCATTTTTTACGTGGATTTAGAGCAGTATATCTGGGGATCATTTTTAATGTACTAGCAATGTCTGGTGTTACCCTTGCTGCTATAAAAATTGGACAAGTGATGCTTGGGTTAACAGCCTTAGAAACTGTAGGTATTGCTTCGGTAGTAACCGTTATTTTTAGTGCTATAGGAGGGTTTAAAGGAGTAGTATATACGGATTTCATTCTTTTCTTTACAGCAATGATTGGTGCACTTGGAGCCGCCTATTATATAGTAAATTTACCTGAGGTGGATGGTGTAGCCAATCTTATAGCTCACCCACAAGTGGCCGATAAGATCTCGTTACTTCCTGATTTTGATAATACCGAATTATTGGTATCATTATTAATCATTCCACTTGCTGTGCAATGGTGGAGTTCATGGTATCCCGGTGCCGAACCTGGTGGTGGTGGATACATTGCACAACGTATGCTGGCAGCCAAAAATGAGAATCATGCTATTGGCGCTACTCTATTTTTTAACATCATGCATTATGCTATCCGACCATGGCCATGGATTTTGGTAGCACTCGCTTCTTTGGTATTATACCCAAAAGATGATGCCAACACTATGGAAGCTGCTAAAAGCAATTATATAGAAATGCAAAAGTTGGCAGAAACCAGAGAACTTACTCCTGAAGAAGCCGAACGAATGGACGCTTATTATTTTGCTTCAGAAGGGCTAACTGCCATACGACAAGCGTTCCCTGAAGATAAAGTGCAAAAGGATAAGATAGGTCATGATATCGCATATTCGGCAATGCTTACTCGCCTACCTTCCGGACTGTTGGGTATTGTTTTGGCTTCGCTGATAGCTGCTTTTATGTCGACTATTTCTACGCATCTTAACTGGGGATCTTCCTACATCGTACATGATTTTTATGCCCAACAAATCAACAAAAAAGCTTCAGAAAAAGAGCTGGTGCTCGTAGGAAGAATAAGTACTGCTATTTTGATGATTCTTAGCGCCGTCTTAGCATTATTGCTCACCAACGCTAAGCAGATTTTTGATTATATTATTATGTTTGGTGCAGGAACCGGACTTATTTTCATCTTGAGATGGTTTTGGTGGAGAATCAATGCCTGGAGCGAAATCTCCGCTATGTTTGCCTCAGGAATCGTATCTATAATTTTTGGATTAGAATCTGTAGACCATGCATTATTTGCTGAAGGAATGCTTCCTGGATGGTCAAAATATCCAATTATCGTAGGTATTACAACCGTGATTTGGCTTATCGTGACCTTCGTAACTAAGCCAGAAGAGGACAAGGTGTTATTCGATTTTTATAAAAAAATACAGCCCGGAGGACCTGGTTGGAAAAGCACGATTCAAAGGGCTAAACACCAAGATCTAAATATTGTTACGGATAATAGTACATGGAGTGTTCCTTCAGGAATATTGGCAATGATTGTAGGCTGTATTATGATCTATGGAGTACTTTTTGCTGCTGGATATTGGATCTATGGAGAATATACTTTTGCAATTATTTTAACAATAGTTGTTATTGTCGCTGTCTACATTTTAAGTAAGTTGTGGAAGAAAATTAAAACCACCATCTTATAAGAGACGGCTCACAATACATGATTAGATTTTTTTTACCCTTACTATTAGTTCTGGGGTTCACTACTATTGAGGCTCAAGAACATACATTTACAAGACAAGATACCTTAAGGGGTTCTATAACACCCGAGAGAGCATGGTGGGATCTTACCTACTACCATCTAGATATTACTGTAAAGCCTGATCAAAAAACGATTTCAGGAAAAAATACGATACAGTATAGGGTATTGGATGCTCATAATACCATGCAAATTGACTTACAGCCTCCTTTGAAGATTGAAAAGGTAATGCAAGGCGATCAAGAGCTAAAAGTAAATTCTGAAGGAAATGCCCATTTTGTGACACTTATTGATGAACAAAAGAAAAACGACGTCAATACCGTAGAGGTATACTACAGCGGAAAACCTCGAAAAGCTGTAAATGCTCCTTGGGATGGCGGTATTTCCTGGAAAAAAGATAAAAATGGAAAACATTTTGTTGCCTCTTCATGTCAAGGATTAGGTGCCAGCGTTTGGTGGCCTAATAAAGATCATATGTATGATGAAGTAGACAGTCTTTTGATAAGCGTGAATGTTCCTAAAGGTTTAATGAATGTATCGAATGGTAGACTGCGAAAGATTGATGAGCATAATAATGGAACTCGAACCTTTCATTGGTTTGTCAGTAATCCTATCAATAATTATGGAGTGAATATTAATATTGGAGATTATATTCATTTTGGAGAACAGTACAAAGGTGAAAAAGGCTATTTGGATATGGATTATTATGTGCTACGTTATAATCTGGATAAAGCCAAAGAGCATTTCAAAGATGCTCCCAAAATGATGAAAGCCTTTGAACATTGGTTTGGCCCCTACCCTTTTTATGAAGATAGTTTTAAACTGGTAGAAGTTCCCTATTTGGGTATGGAACATCAAAGTTCGGTCACTTATGGTAACAAGTACAAAAATGGATATCTGGGTCGAGATCTTTCTGGTTCTGGTTGGGGATTAAAATTTGATTTCATCATCATTCATGAAGCTGGTCATGAATGGTTTGCCAACAATATTACTTACAAAGATGCAGCTGATATGTGGGTGCATGAAGGATTTACCGCGTATTCTGAAAATCTGTTTCTGGATTATTATTATGGCAAAAAAGCCTCTGCCGAATATGTGATTGGGACAAGAGGAAATATTCAAAATGATAAACCTATTATCGGTACCTACGATGTAAACCATGAAGGCTCCAGTGACATGTACTACAAAGGAGCTAATATGTTGCATACCTTAAGACAACTTATTGAGGATGATGAGAAATGGCGTACTATTCTTAGAGGATTAAATAAAGATTTTTATCATCAAACCGTTACTACAAAACAAATAGAAGACTACTTAAGTAAAGCAACTAATATTGATCTTACTCAGTTTTTTGATCAATATTTGAGAACGATCAAAATACCAAATCTTGAGTATTCTTATAAAGATGGAGTTCTTAAATATCGCTACACCAATGTCGTTGAAAAATTTGATATGCCAGTACGTGTTTTTGTTGATGATAAAGCGCATTGGATACAACCGAATGCCAAATGGCAAAGCAAAAAGTTGACCGGAAGTAATTTGCAGATTGATGCCAATTTTTATGTACATCCAACACCCATATAATGATTGTTTCAGAAGTTGATTTACCAAAGAGCTCTTTGCTAGCGAATACCAGGCATGATTATACCGATAGCTTCTCTGGTAGCATCAATACTTCGTCTACTATTGATAAGCATCAATTAGTAAAAGCTTTTTTTGTATCCTCTCCAAAATGGGTGGGCGCATTACTGTTTTTACGAAATAAAATTGTGGCTGTATTTGGACTCAAAACTGGTGAAGCAATTTCAAAAGAAGACATTCTTAAGAAAGATTTCAGACTACAGAAAGGAGATGCTGTTGGAATTTTTAGGGTATACGACAAAAGTGAAGATGAAATTATTTTTGGAGAGGACGACAGCCATCTTAATTTTAGAGTCTCTCTTTTATTAACACAAGAAAACACAACCAGGGATTTGATCATATCTACAGTTGTGGTATTCAATAACTGGTTAGGCAAGTTATATTTTCTTCCAGTAAAACCCTTCCATAAGCGTATCGTAAAAAGTATGCTCAAAAGAACACTAAAGGAATTAAAGAACTAAACAATTACTCGAGTTAATGAAAATTTATTTTCCACAATGGCAAGGATCTGGTACAGGAAAAAATATTGAACCTGGAGCAGAAGCGATTCTAAAATACCTTGATGACCCAGAATTCGTAAATATACCCTTATCCAGCATCGAAGCTGGAACACAAGGAATACAAAAACATCACATTAACAACTACGACGCCATTACCGAACAACTAACTCGCTTAAAAAAAGAAATAGCCACCGCGCAACCCGATACCCTTAAAACTATTGGCGGAGATTGCGGATTGGAAATCGTGCCTGTATCTTATCTGAATCAGAAATATCCCAATTTGGGTGTTATATGGTTTGATGCACATGCTGATATTAATAAGCCTTGTGATTCCCCAAGTTGTAATTTTCATGGCATGCCCTTACGTATATTATTAGGCGAAGGAGAACCCGAAATGAATCCTTTACTATTTTCAACCATTACGGCATCACAAATCCACTATGTTGGGTTACGAGATATAGATAAGACCGAAAAAGACAGAATACAAGAAGGAGAAATTTATGCCCCGGCCCAAATAGATGTTGATCATCTAACGGAGACCTTGAAGGCTAAAGGTATCACCCATTTGTACCTGCACTTCGATTTTGATTGTCTAGAGCCCAATGATTATGATAAAACCTATTATAATGTTCCCAATGGAGTAAGTATTACTGATGCTGAAACCTGTATAGAGGCACTTACCGAGAATTTTACGGTTGTAGGAAGTAGTGTTCTTGAATCTGTAACGACAAAAAGTGAAGAACTACAACCGATTTCAAAAATTATCGATCTTTTAATCTGACACTGCTATGGACGCTAAATTCGTATTCTCTTTCTTACTAAATTTCACCCTTTTTGTTTTGGGATGCAGCAATGAAACCGCAAAGAAAAATACGAACAACAAAGAAAATAAGAAAAACGAAGTATTGGTATTAGGAGCCATTCATGGGGGACATCTTACAGATTCAGTATATAATACAGCGTATTTAACTCAACTAATAAGAGCAATACAACCAGATTATATCCTAGCAGAAATACCCCCCGATCGATTTGGTCAAGCGGTAAAAGAATTCAATGAAAATGATAGTATTTCAGAATCCCGAGTACGTCGGTTTCCTGAATATGTGGATGTGGTTTTTCCGCTAACCAAAGAAATGAATTTTAAAATCATCCCTACTGCTGGGTGGACATTACCCATGGCACAAGAACGCAGCCAAAAATTACAGGCGATAAGCAAGGACTCTACTCGAGTTGAAGACTGGGATGCATATCGCAAAGCAAACCGTACATCTGATTCTGTTTACCAAGCAACGGGAAAAGTAAATGATCCTTACTTTATTCATACCCACACTTATGATAGTATACAGGATATCGCTTTGCAGGTATATAATGATTTGTTTAATGTAGAACTAGGCCTGGGAGGATGGGATAATATCAATATTGCTCATTATTGGAAAATTGAAAAAGCACTAGAAAAACATCGGTATCAAAATAAAAGAATGCTTATTATATATGGAGCAGGTCATAAAGGTTGGTTTTTAAGAGAGTTAAGAAAGCGTGATGATATCAAATTATTAGAGATGAAACCTTTTCTTGACAAAATATCTCAAAACCCATCCTAAAACCCAAGGTCCATCAGCATATTAAAAAGTTCTATGAAAGCAATTGTATTTGAAGAATTTAAAGGTCCTCTAACCGTACAAAATGTACAAGATCCAACGCCTAACCCACACGGTGTTGTTATTAAAGTCACTGCAACTGGGTTATGCCGTAGTGATTGGCATGGTTGGATGGGACATGATCCAGATATCCGATTACCACATGTCCCTGGGCATGAATTAGCAGGGGTTATCGAGGCTACCGGGAAATTCGTCAAAAACTTTAAAATTGGAGATAGAGTTACCGTTCCTTTTGTAGCGGGTTGTGGCCGCTGTGGTGAATGTATATCGGGCAATCATCAAGTGTGCGATCACCAATCCCAACCCGGATTTACACACTGGGGTTCATTTGCAGAGTATGTTGCTATAGATTATGCAGATACTAATTTGGTTCGACTACCCGATTCGATCGATGATGAAACTGCTGCTACTTTGGGGTGTCGATTCATCACATCTTTTAGAGCTGTTGTAGAGCAAGGTAAAGTAAGTGCAGGACAATTTGTAGCAATTCATGGATGCGGTGGTGTTGGTTTGTCGGCAATAATGATTGCAAAAGCGATAGGCGCACAAGTTATTGCTATAGATATCAATGATCATACTTTACAATTTGCCAAAGAATTGGGTGCTTTTGCAATAATTAATGCAAAAGATCAAAAACATATTGTGGATGAGATACGATCCTTGACCAATGGAGGCGTTCATGTTTCCCTCGATGCATTAGGAAGTGCAGCTACTTGTTTTAATTCTGTAGCTAATCTCAGAAAAAGAGGAAAACATATTCAGGTAGGTCTAATGACTGGAGATCACGCACATCCCAAAATCCCAATGGATATGGTACTAGCTAATGAGCTAGAAGTAATTGGAAGCCATGGGATGCAAGCTTACAAATATCCAGAGATGTTACAAATGATAAGCGCCGGTACGTTGAAACCCCAAAAATTAATCCAGAAAACCATTTCTCTAGAAGATGCAATAACCGCTCTACCCCAAATGAACACTTTTCAAAATATGGGAGTACAAGTAATTAATTCTTTTTAAAACCCTTAGGTATGTCTATAAAAGTATGTTTGATTCAAGATCATCCTGAATTTTTTGATAAAGAAAAGACCATTGATAAGGTGGCTTCTTTGGTTTCTCAATATGCCAAAGAAGGTTGTAACTTGATTGTTTTCCCTGAATCTTTTATACCTGGGTATCCCAGAGGGTTTTCTTTTGGAGCAACGATAGGTAGCAGAACTCCAGAAGGCAGGGAACTATATGCTACATATTATAATAACAGTATTGATCTGGAAAGCGAGGATCTAAAACGCCTAGAAAAAATAGCTAAGTCCGAAAATGCATACCTGGTTATTGGCGTAACCGAAAAACAAGTCGTAAACGGAAGTTTGTATTGTTCTATGCTTTACATTTCTCCAACAGAAGGATTATTAGGGGTACATAGAAAAATTAAACCTACTGGTACAGAACGCCTAATCTGGGCTGAAGCTGCTGGAGAATCCTTAGTGGCATTCGATACTAAAATCGGGAAATTAGGAGGATTGATCTGTTGGGAAAATTACATGCCACTAGCGCGTATGTCTATGTACCAACAAGGAGTTGAAATTTATATTGCTCCCACTGCGGATTCTAGAGAAGAATGGACCTCAACCATGAAACATATTGCTCTTGAGGGAAGATGTTTTGTTTTGGGTTGCAATCAATATTACACCAAATCTATGTATCCAGACACCTATCAAACTATGGTAAATAACGAACCTGAAGAAATGTGTCCAGGAGGTAGTATCATTGTTTCTCCATTAGGAAAAGTTATAGCGGGACCTCTTTTCGGTGAATCTGGAGCGTTAATTGCTGAATTGGATCTGAATGAAATTACACAAAGTAAATTGGATTTTGATGTAATTGGTCATTATTCGAGAAATGACATCTTCCATTTTGAAGTAAAAAATCAGCCCGATATGAAGGCAGAAAATTAAATTCCTAATAAATCTTAATATCAGTTAACCTTAGGTTAATTAACAATCGAATTCAAAATACCTTATCTCATAATTAATACATTTAAGTATCAACTTAAATATATGTATCATGAAAAAACAGAAGCTAAAAAAGCTAAAACTGGACAAGAATGTAATTTCCAAATTGGGTTCTTTACAACTAAAAGGAGGAACTGCTAGTGGTTTATGTACTTCTAGTATTGATCCTCATGAATGTCCTTTGGCTTGTGCCACTGGAGGAACTTGCTAGTCCTCAAAAGTGTGAATCACTTTATTTAACTCTTATGACCGTTAAAACATTATGTTTTAACGGTTTTTTGGTGATCTATCACAACATTTTTACAAAAAAATTTAAAAAATCATTAATTTGGTATTACCATGAGACCAATAGTTTTATTTTTTTTCATCTTCACGAATTTTTGTTTTTCCCAGCAAATAGCAGACGAAAGTTATGATCCTAAAATAGAAGATCCAGTCTACGAAAAAGGTAAAGGTCCTATAGTATACCTTGATGAAGCGCACCATAATTTCCATACCAAAGATGGGCGTTACAAAGGCTTTACAAAAGTATTAGAAAGTGATGGGTACGTTGTAAAACCTTATAAAAAAGCTTTTACCAAAGAAGAGTTAGCCAAAGGGAAAATCCTGGTAATTTCCAATGCACTTCACGAAAGTAATCGTAGAGCTTGGTACCTTCCTAATCCTTCCGCTTTTACTCAAGAAGAAATAGACGAGATAAAAGTATGGGTACATCAAGGAGGAAGTCTATTTTTAATTGCTGATCATATGCCAATGGCTGGTGCTGCACAAGATCTTGGATCCACTTTTGGTTTCGAGTTTACTAATGGCTTTGCGTTAGACACGGTTCAAAGAGGCCCTTCATTTTTTGATACAAAAGAAGGTTCACTTATTGAGAATGCTATCACCAACGGAAGAAAACCAGAAGAAAAGGTACATCAAGTTACTACTTTTACCGGACAAGCATTCAAAATACCTGCGGATGCTAAACCTATATTAGTTTTTGACGAACGATATGTAAATCTTCTACCCGACACGGCTTGGGCTTTCAAAAAAGAAACTCCTAGACACAACTTAAAGAACTGGTATCAAGGCGCCTATAAAAAACATGGCGCAGGAAGAATAGTAGTTTTTGGTGAAGCAGCCATGTTCACTACGCAACTGGCAGGGCCAAACAAAATAAAAGTGGGTATGAATCATCCAGATGCCAAACAGAATTATCAGTTATTATTAAATATTATTCACTGGTTGGATCATAAATACAATTAATGCAAAGTATCAAAATACAACAAAACAAGTTGATGTATTGAGAGCTAAAAATATTCTCAAATCTTAAATAGTCTAAGTACTAAATTGTACAGAAATTGAACAAATAGCATTCCTCCCCCTTTTAATGAATACAAATTAACGATGAACTGCCTTTATGAATACACCTATTGAATTCACCTTTGTTTTACCTACCAGGCTTAGGGGAGGAAGAAAATATGATGACTACTTCAGAGTAAAAGAATTTCTCATCCCTTCTCTGAAAAAAAATTTAATCGATAAAGATAGTATTGAATTAATCATTATCATTCCAGAATATGAATTCATCTATTTTGATCCAAAAGATCTCGGACTTTCAAATTTTAGATATAGAGTTTTCGGCGACAAAGAAGTCATAGGAAAACAACATCATATTGGTGGATGGTACAAACAACAACTGATTAAATTGGCTATTGCTGGTGTTGTTACTTCAGACTATTTTTTGACTTTGGATGCTGATGTTATTTTATGTAACCCTATTTCTTATAAAGATTTTTTTCAGGAGGGTAAACCCATAATTCAAAAAGAGTTATATGGTTATCATATTCGTTGGTGGCAAAGCACTGCGGCATTGTTAAACTATGATATCAAGTTTGACCCAACAGCCTATTGCCCTGGTGTTACCCCTGCTGTACTATCAAAAGAGCTAGTCATCCAAATGGTTTACCATCTTCGAAAGCATTTTAATGACTCAGATTGGATGGGTAGTTTATGTAGAAATCTGAAACATCCTTACGAAGCGTCTTGGACAGAATATTGTTTGTATTGGTTATTTATAATGCAAGAGCATAATTTGTCCTCTTTGTACTGCACAAACCCAGATCGAATTTTATTAGGTAAAAGTATTTGGTCTGATGGTGAATTCCATAATATGAAAGGAAGCATAGGCTCTCAACTGTTTGAGTACAAAAATCATATTTTTAGTATTGTGCAAAGTAATCTTAATGATTTGAGTTTTGCAGAATTAAAAAAAGAGTTGACACCGTTTATTTTTTGAAAAAGGTGTGAATCCTTATTAACCCAGGAAAATGAATACTTGTGCTGGTTTTATTCATTGATCGAATTATAAAATTTTAGCTATATCCAATTTTTTTTGTGTTTTTTTCAAATCAGGTGTAACAATTCTTTTGGTATTGCATCAAAGGGAAAAACAAAACACAAAAACATGAAAACTTTAAAAATCGCTTTTCTTCTAATTATTGTTACAAGTTTGGGATATAGTCAATCATCATCAATCAAAATTGAAGTTCTCGGCGAAGGGGATCCGATACTATTCCTTCCAGGTTTTATCACACCAGGATCTGTTTGGAAAGAAACGGTAACACACTTAACTTTAGATAACGAAGCACACTTAGTATCCTATGCTGGTTTTAACGGTATAGCTCCAATAGAAATGCCTTGGTATGACACCATCAAGAAAGAATTGGTTACCTATATCAAAAATAAAAAAATGACAAATGTAACGATAATAGGACACAGTATGGGGGGCAATCTCGCTACAGATTTGGCGGCAGAACTACCGAATATCGTAACCAAATTGATCATTGTAGATGCTCTTGCTTGTATGCGCGAAGTCATGATGCCCGGTGTACCTTCCAGTAGTTTACAATATGATAGTCCTTACAATCAACAGGTATTGGCTATGGAAGAAGCTCAATTTAAGCAAACAGCTATGATGATGGCTCAAAACATGACGAGTACTAAAGACAAAGTACAAACCATCGTCGATTGGATCTTGGAGGCCGACCGCAAAACGTATGTTTATGGATATACAGATTTATTAAAATTGGATTTGAGAGAAGTATTGGATAAGGTAAACGCTAAAACTTTAATTCTCGGAGCTTCTTTTCCTTCTTTAGAAATGGCCAAAGATAATTATGAAAAACAATATGCAAATTTATCTGATAAGACCATTACCATGGTTTCAAACAGTAAACACTTTATTATGTTTGATCAACCCGAATGGTTTTATAATCAGGTAAACGCTTTTCTAACTAATGAGTAAAAAGAACCAACAACTCTTTGAGACGGTATATCGGCAGTGCTACCCAATGGTATTGCAAATGTGCCTGGGTTTTGTAAAGGGTAATAGTGATTTGGCTAATGATTTATCTCAAGAAGTATTTATCAATATTTGGAATGCTCTAGATAAATTCGAAGGAAAATCCACTCCCAAAACATGGGTGTATAGAATTACTGTGAATACCTGCTTACAATATCTTAGAAAAGAAAAGAATAAAACGAAACTTCCGATAGAAAAAGTAGAACAGGTATTGATTGATGAATCCAAAGAAATTGATCCTCAACAAAATCAAAATCTCTACCGTGCAATTGGACAACTAGAAGAACTAAATCGACTTCTTATCATGATGGTACTCGAAGAACAAGATTATGATACTATTGCCGAAGTACTAGGAATTACTCCAACGAATGTTAGAGTAAAAATTCACAGAATTAAAAAAAGATTAAAAAAAATATTAGATCATGAGTGATAATTTTGAAGCACTACAAAATCAGTGGAAAAAAAATAAAAAGCAAGTTGAACACGATTCTGATGCAATGAGCAAAATGTTAGCATCTATAAAAGCCAAAAGAAACTGGAGCAAACGATTTCATTACGGGAACATCTTTGTTCTCTTCCTTGTAGTAGTTCTAATTTCTTCCTTTTTCTACTTTGTCGCACCAGTGCAAAAAATCTTAAGTCAGATTGGAGTGGCACTTATGGTCGGAGGTTTACTGCTTAGAATAGGCGTCGAGTTTTTTAGTGTTGAAAAACTAAAGCAAATACAATTTGACGATACTGTTTTGAAAAACACAACGGATACTCTGTCTTTTTATGCCTTTAGAAAGCAAATCCATGGCCCAATTACAATAGGCATTATCGCCTTATACACTATAGGTTTTTTCTTTATTACTTTAGAGTTTACATTATATTTTTCTACAGTAGCAATGATCCTTATTTATGTATCCTATGTTATTGGAGCGATTGTCCCTGTATTTTTTGTTAGGAAAAACATCATAAAAGAAATTAGAATTTTAAAAGAAATCTCCCAATTAAAAGACCACATTAGTATAGCATAATCTATAAGTCCAAAGTACTACTAAAAATAAAAAACGTATCTTAAAATTCTTATTGAAATACTCCAAACAAAATGCAAGACAAACCCGAGTTATATTTCAAAAATGATCAGGAATGGCGAAGCTGGTTACACGAGAACCATCAGGAATATGGTGGTGTCTATCTCATCTTTTATAAGGTAGAAACCAAAATACCCAGTATGCGCTGGGAAGAAGCGGTGCGTGTAGCCCTTTGCTATGGATGGATCGACTCTACTGTTAAGAGGATTGATGACCAACGTAGACGGCAATATTTCTGCCCTAGAAAACCAAAAAGCGTTTGGAGTAAAGTAAATAAGATCCATATCAAAGAGCTTATCAAAAACAAACTTATGCACAAAAGCGGTTTGACCAGTATTCAGATCGCCAAAGAAAATGGATCTTGGACCGCTCTAGACGATGTCGAGAACGGAATTATACCTGAAGATCTGCAAAAAGCCTTTACATTAAATCCTCAAGCCTATGAAAATTATCAACAATTCGCCAGAGGGTATCAAAAAAGCTATTTGTACTGGTTAAATCAAGCCAAAAGAGAAGAAACTCGAAATAAACGAATTATTGAAATTATCAACTTATGCGAAGCCAATCAAAAAAGTAGAGGTAATCGATAACGAAGTATCAAAACATCAATTTTTTGATATTATCCATATACCCCCTGCTCACTCTAACCACCTCATCATTTTGCATAACTACATCGTAGCTTTTGGTATATTTAATTAGCTCTTTTACACTATGAATATTAATTATTGAGGAGCGGTGAACTCTAATAAATACTGATGGATCTAGTTTTTCTTCCAAAACAGAAATTCCGAAACTACTTAAATAAGTACCATTATTCGTGATTAGTTTAGAATAATCCCCATACGCCTCAACACGAATAATCTCATCTACAGCTACTGTAATTAGTTTGTTTTGAGACTGTACCAAAATCCGTTCAGGGTATTTGGGTTTATCCATCAACAAACTCTCCGCCAATGGCCTAATTTTATTTTCTTTATTGTTATTCGATATTTTTTCTATCGCTGTTTTAAAGCGTTCTTTGGTGTATGGTTTCAACAGATAATCAATGGCATGCACTTCAAAAGCTTGCAAAGCATACTTATCGTAGGCGGTAGAAAAGATAATCTCAGGGATTTCTTCAATATGTGTTAGCACATCGAACCCCGTCATACCAGGCATCTGTACATCCATAAATACCAAATCCGGAACGAACTCATTAATCATTTTTACCGCGTCCACCCCATTATTAGCTTCTCCTAGTAACACGAGCTCGGGAAAATCTACCAAATACTCTTTGATCAACTTTCTTCCAGCTACTTCGTCATCAACAATAATTACTTTTTTCATTTTTAAATAGCAAAATTTATTTTAAGGCCCTTAGGCTCATTTTCTGAAATATGTAATGTGGTATTGTAAATTTTTTCTAGTCTCATTTTGGTATTCGTTAACCCAATACCTTTATCGAATACCTTTTCTTTATCCTTGATTCCAACACCAGTATCCGAAACCTCAAAATATAGTTTTTCTTCTTTTCTGAATATTTTTACTGATACTGTACCGCCTTCGATGAGAGATGCTAATCCATGTTTTACAGAGTTTTCTACCAAAGGCTGTAATAACATGGGAGGAATCATTTCATTCATCACGTCTTCTGCAACATCAATTTCAATTTGTAATCGTTCTTCAAATCGTTCTTTTTCAAGTGCAAGATATTTTTTGACAAAATCGAGTTCGTCTCGAAGAGGAACTCGTTCTGATTGAGAAGCTTGTAGTTGATATCGAAACAAATCTGATAATTCTGCTATTAGATGTCGTGTCTTTTCATTTCCAGGAGGAACTGAAGCGCTTATTGTATTAAAAACATTGTATAAAAAGTGCGGATTTAATTGCGCTTTTAAAGCTGCCAATTCACTTTTTAATGCTGATGCTCTTAACTCTGCCTCAAGTTTTATTTTGTTTTTATTATCCACGTGATATTGATACGAATGAAAAATTCCAAACTGTAAAATATAAAACAAAGCAGGTAGATATATATCCCAGATTCTTGCCGGCCCGGTTAAATAGAAAAAACCAAATAGACTACTAAAAGTACTATATAACTGTTGCCAAACTAAAACAAAAAATGGTAACAATATGACGTGTAAAAGTAATTTCCTTTTCATTGGCCAAGCCTTTAATTCTCTAAAAAGAAGCCACCAAATGGGAATAGTGATAACAAGTTTCAACAGGTACCCCAATCCGCTGTCATCCATAAAAATTATTGGATCAAACAATATATTCCCTTCATTATCGAATCTGCCTCGATTCATCCATAAAGCAATATGATATGCCGAAGCAAAAAAACAGTAAAATCCTATAAATGCTATCAATTCTCCGGTTCGAACTCCTAAAAACTTCTTCTGTAAAAATGATTTTTCCATAACGATATTCAATACCTACAAAGCTAAACTTAAAAAACTTTTCTATCATTTATTTTTCGATGAGTGGTCCTATAGCCCGCCGAACTGGAATTTTCCGTTCAACCCCATATAGGACCACTTATCGGTTTTCACGTGTTTGATATCATCTTAAAATTCATATTTGCCTCATCAAATTTTAACAATCATGAAAACGAAAACAGTCAGGTTATTAGTAGTACTAGGGATAATTATAAACCATTATGCAATTGCACAGTATAACGTTACAGGTACTATTGCAAATGAACAATCCTCCCCTATCGAATCCGCTACCATTTCATTAATCAATTCTTCGAATAATCAATTTATTAAGGGAGTAATTACAAATACCGAAGGGATATTCAATATTCCTAATATCAACAATGGATCATATATTATAATCGTTTCGAATTTGGGATACGCAGAATTTAGAACTGCACCCTTTACTATTGAGGACGCAGATAAAAACTTAGGTGTTATTCAGCTTTTTCCTGAAGCCGAAAATCTAGAGGAAGTTACCATTACCGCAGAAAAACCTATTGTAGAAGTACTTCCAGACAAAACAGTATTTAATGTTCAAAATACTTTGGGAGCCACGGGAATTTCAGGCTACGAATTGTTGCGTAAAGCTCCGGGAGTAATTATTGATAATAACGACAATCTCGTCGTAGAAGGTAAAACCGGAGTATTAATTTATATCGATGACAAACCATCTGTGCTAAGAGGGCAAGATTTGGTGAATTACCTAAAAACCATACAATCCAGCGATATTGAAGCCATCGAAATTATCACACAACCTTCATCAAAATATGATGCCGAAGGTAATGCAGGCATCATTAATATTAAGTTGAAAAGGGACAAAACTTTAGGTACGAATGGATCTATGGGTAGCGGTTTCACCTATGGAGATTTTGCAAGGTATACGAGTTCTCTCTCATTTAATAACAGAAGTAAAAAATCTAATTTTTATGGGAGTTACAGTAATCGATTTGGAAAGAGTTTCAACTTTATCAACCTTTTCCGAACGCAAAACAATACCATTTTTGATGCCAGAACAGAGACCGTTAACGATAACAACAGCAACAACATAAAACTAGGCTATGATTATTATGCCAATAGCAAATCTACTTTCGGGGTCATTGTTTCTGGTAACTTCTCGAATAATATTTCGGATAGTGATTCGAGAACTCCAATAATTCTACAAGGAACTACAACCCCAGATCAAGTTTTGGTCGCTGGTAGTGATACGGATACCCAGACCCAAAATCTATATGCCAATATCAATTACAAGTTTAAAGATACTTTGGGGCATAGTCTGAACGTAGACTTAGACTACGGTGGATACAATAGTGATCGTACAAATTTGCAACCTAACCGTTATTTTAATGGAGATGAAACTGAATTGATTAGTGAAACCATCAATTTTATGGTCACCCCGATAGAAATCACACTTTTAACAGCAAAAGCCGATTATGAACAAAATTTTTGGAAAGGAAAACTTGGGTTAGGTGTAAAATACTCCAATATCAATACAGAAAACGAATTCGATTTTTTTGATCGTATAAACGGCAATGATGTTCTTAACTTAGACAGAACTAATGATTTTACCTATGACGAAAGGATAAGTGCGGCTTACGTGAATTACAACCGAAAATTCAAAAAAACATCACTTCAATTTGGCCTTAGAGTAGAACATACGCATTCTGACGGACAGCTATTCAGCGCTCAACAAAATGCAGACGATCGTGTAAAACGTGATTACACAGATTTTTTTCCCAGTGGAGGAATCACCCATCAAGTAAACAGAAAAAACTCTTTGGCCCTATTGTATAGCAGAAGGATACAACGACCTAATTATCAGAACCTAAACCCTTTTGAGTATAAAATTGATGAATTATCATTTAGACAAGGAAATCCTTTTCTTCAACCTCAGTATACCGATAATATTAAACTTTCGCATACGTACAACTATCGATTGACCACTGCCATCAGTTATAGTTTTATCAAAGATTACTTTGCCCAGGTGACCGAGGCTCTTGGTGATGATCAAAATTTTATCATTACCCGTAATGTAGCTAATCAAAAAATCATCAACCTTAGTATTTCATATCCCACAAAAATTACAAACTGGTGGAGCGTATATTACAGCATAAATGCTTATAGAAGTATTTTTGAAGCTACCGATGAGGATTTTCTTTCTGTATCCCAAAACACACTCAGTTTTTATGGCCAGAACACCTTTTCTCTACCTAAAGAATTCAAGATGGAAATCTCTGGTTGGTACAGCTCTCCTTCGATCTGGGGAGGAACGTATCAAACACAAAGTCTGGGATCATTAAACCTTGCTCTACAAAAGAAATTTTTTGATAATAAACTTACCGCTCGTCTAGCATTTAATGACGTTTTATTTACCACGCCATGGAAAGGTGACACACAATTTGGCGACTTAAGAATAGATGGTAGCGGAGGAAGTGATAGCAGGCAAGTACAATTTAACCTGACCTACAACTTTGGAAGAAAAGAAATTAAAGCTTCCAGAAAACGAAAAACAGGTCTCGAAGACGAAAAGAAAAGAATTTAGAATTAGCCATAATCTTACTCACCGGAATTTATGACAAATGCATAAATTCCGGTTTTTTTATTGTCATATGCTCCTGCCTTATGGAACGCTTTTGATTCCTCTGCCTCTAACCGATTAACAACTCTTTAAGATATTTTTTGGTATAAATCCTTATTTTCGGATCACTATAAACTACACATCATGCATAAACATATTATTACTGCTCTGACTTTAGGAGTATTTGTAATTTTTAACGCACACGCTCAAAAGAAGAAAAAAGACAAAAAGGAAGAAGAAAAATGGGAGGTTACCCATCCGAAAGGAGAGTTTAACTACAAAGATCATTCGTTTACTACTACTGAAGGAACCTGGATGAACCTAGATGTAAGTCCCGACGGTAAAACAATAGTTTTTGATATGCTGGGAGACATCTATAGTCTTCCGATTTCTGGAGGTAAGGCCAAAGCATTACGAACCGGAATCCCCTTTGAAATCCAACCTCGTTTTAGTCCAGATGGAACTAAAATATCATTTACCAGTGATGCTGGTGGTGGTGACAACGTTTGGATAATGAATACCGATGGAAGCAACGCCAAACAGATTACCAAAGAAAGTTTCAGGCTATTAAACAATGCTGTTTGGATGCCCGATGGAAACTATTTGGTAGCAAGAAAGCACTTTACTTCTCAACGGTCTTTGGGAGCTGGAGAAATGTGGCAATATCATGTCACCGGAGGTTCTGGATTGCAATTGACCAAAAGAAAGAACGATCAACAAGATGTAAACGAACCTAATATTTCTCCCGATGGAAAATATATGTACTACAGTGAAGACATCTACCCAGGTGGTTCTTTTCAGTACAATAAAGATCCGAATAAGCAGATTTACGTTATAAAGCGCTATGAATTCGAAACAGGAAAAACGACAACGGTTACTGGTGGACCTGGTGGCGCTGCCCGTCCTCAAGTATCCAGAGATGGAAAATTATTGGCATTTATTAAAAGAGTTCGTACCAAATCTGTTCTTTTTATTCATGATCTCGAAACTGGTCAAGAGTGGCCTATTTATGATCAATTAAATAAAGATCAACAGGAAGCTTGGGCTATTTTTGGAGTGTATCCCAACTTCAGTTGGCTTCCAAATAATAAGGAGCTCGCCTTTTGGTCTGGAGGAAAAATCAATACGATTAATATAGATACCCAACAGGTCACTAATATTCCTTTTACTGTAGATGCTACTATTAAGATTGCAGAGACTTTACATTTTAACTCACCTGTAGCTCCAGAAGAGTTTACTGCCAAAGTGATTAGAAATGCAGTAACTGCACCAGATGGAAAAACAATTGTTTTTAGTGCCTTAGGCCAATTATGGAAAAAAAGTTTACCAAACGGAAAACCTCAACGTCTTACATCACAATCTACACACTTCGAATTCGAACCCAATTTTTCTCCAGACGGACAAAGTATTGTTTATGTAACATGGAATGATGAAGAACTAGGGTCTGTAAATAAAATTTCGATTTCCGGAGGATCGTCTACAAAGCTTACCGTAGAAAAAGGAATCTACCGTACGCCAACATATAACAATACTGGAACCGTAATCGCTTTCAGAAAAGAAAATGGAAATAGTGATCAAGGACTTAGTTTTGCCAAAAACACTGGAATCTATACCATGTCCTCTACTGGTGCTAATCAAAAATTAGTGATCAACGAAGGAGAATACCCAGTGTTCTCAAAAGATAACCAACGTATTTTCTATCAAACAGGTGGTACTTATTTTGGTAGTTTGACTAAAAAGCTAGCTTCAGTTAATCTAAATGGAAAAGACAAGAAGACACACCTTAAGTCAAAATATGCAAACCGATTGGTGCCAAGTCCAGACAATAAATGGATTGCTTTTACCAACTTGCACAAAGCTTTTATAGCTCCTTTGGTTCTAAATGGAAAAGAGATTGACCTAGATAACAAAACCAAATCGGTTCCTGTAACTCAAATATCTAAAGATGCAGGTATTAATCTTCATTGGTCACGGGATAGTAAAAAAATATTCTGGACTTTAGGGGGTGAATACTTTGCAAATGATGTAAAAGATAAATTTACTTTTTTACCAGGATCACCAGAAAAAGTAGGAGAAATTACATCAAAAGGTATTGAAATTGGCTTAACTGTAAAAACCGATGTTCCTACTGGTAAAATTGCATTTAAAAATGCCCGAATTATCACTATGGAGGGCAACGAAGTTATCGAAAATGGAACGATACTTATTAACGGTAATCAAATAGAAAAATTAGGGAATGCTTCTGAAGTAACCATACCTGCAGATTACAAAACTTATGATGTTTCTGGTAAGACGATTATGCCAGGAATCGTAGATGCTCATGCACATATTGGTGGTTTCCGATACGGACTTACTACCCAAAAACATTGGCAACTGTATGCTAACCTTGCTTTTGGAGTAACAACGGTACACGATCCCTCTGCTAACACGGAATCAATTTTCACCATGTCAGAGATGATCAGGGGCGGAAATATGGTAGGACCTCGTCTCTACTCTACTGGGATTATTTTATATGGAGCAGATGGAGATTTCAAAGCGGTAGTCAACAATCTGGAAGATGCCAGATCTGCTATACGAAGAACTAAGGCATTTGGAGCGAAATCGGTAAAAAGTTACAACCAACCGAGACGAGATCAAAGACAACAAGTAATACAAGCAGCGCGAGAATTACAAATTAATGTTGTGCCCGAAGGGGGATCAACCTTTTACCACAATATGTCTATGATTATGGACGGTCATACCGGTATCGAACACAATATTCCTGTAGCACCTGTTTACAAGGATGTTAACGAATTATGGAAGACCAGCAAAACCGGATACACTCCTACTCTTATTGTAAATTATGGAGGTATGAACGGTGAGTATTACTTCTATCAAAAAGATAATGTTTGGGAGAATGAAAAGTTACTGAAATATACTCCTAGATCTATTGTAGATGCAAGATCAAGACATAGAACCATGGTACCCGACGAAGAATATGAAAACGGTCATATTTTGGTTTCTAAAACCTGTAAGGCATTAACGGATCTGGGTGTAAAAGTAAATCTGGGAGCACACGGGCAATTACAAGGATTGGGAGCACACTGGGAATTATGGATGTTTGAACAAGGAGGTATGACCAACCTTGAAGCCTTACAGGCAGCAACCATCAACGGCGCTCAATATATTGGCGCCGGAAATGAAATTGGATCCCTTAAAGCAGGAAAACTTGCCGATCTTATCGTTTTGGATAAAAATCCTTTAGATGATATCCGAAATACTGAAAGTGTAAAGTTTGTAATGGTAAACGGTAGATTGTATGATACAGATACCATGAATGAAATTGGAAATACCACCAAAGAACGCAGTAAATTCTGGTGGGAAAACAACAAATATAATCAAGCTTTTGAATGGCATCAGGAATCTCAAAGCTTTATGCGAGCAGGATGCGGATGTCACATCGGACATAATTAATACCAAAGACCCTAAAGATGCTCAATCTCTAGGGTCTTTTGATATAAACTCAACTCAAAAATAAATACTGTGAAAAGACTAGTATACCTAATCTTATTTTCCACGCCATTTTTTTGGCCGTGTACAGATAAAAATTAAACCTTACATTTAAAGAATGAAACACCAACGATCAATTCTTACTCATCTGCTTCTACTTTTAGTGGTAACCTTAAATGCGCAACATATAAAAGTTCCAATAGATACCACCATAGTCTCCAATCACAGTACAACAATCAAAGGGAAAACAATTCCATACAAAGCAACAGTAGGTTTTCAACCTGTTTGGGATGAAAACGGAATGCCCATAGCTTCCTTGTGTTACACCTATTACAAGCGATCTGATATCAAAAATGATCAAAATCGTCCGCTGCTAATTTCATTTAACGGAGGTCCTGGTTCTGCTTCGGTTTGGATGCATATTGCTTATACGGGGCCAAGAATACTAAAAATAGATAATGAAGGGTTTCCTGTACAACCTTATGGTATCAAAGCAAATCCAAATTCGGTTCTGGATGTCGCCGACATTGTTTTTATTAACCCAGTAAATACTGGTTATTCGCGAATGATCCCAGGAAAAGATGGTAAAATGCCTGATAAAAAATTGTTTTTTGGAGTTAATGCAGATGTAAAATACCTGGCGGACTGGATCAATACTTTTGTATCCCGTACCAATCGTTGGAGATCCCCTAAATACCTTATTGGTGAAAGTTATGGAACTACCAGAGTATCCGGATTGGCATTAGAATTGCAAAATCGTCAATGGATGTATTTGAACGGCGTGATTCTGGTATCTCCTACTCAGATAGGATTTAAATTTGATGGCCCAGTAGAGGTAGCAAATCGTTTACCTTATTATGCAGCAGCAGCATGGTATCATAAGATGTTACCACCTGAGTTGCAAAGTAAAGATTTGCTAGAAGTGCTCCCCGAAGTCGAAAATTATACAATCAATGAGTTGTTACCTGCTATTGTACGAAGCGGGTATTTAGATGCGAGTAAAAAAGAAGAAGTTATTTCCAAAATGGCATATTATTCAGGTTTATCCAAAAAGACCATTCGCCAGCACAATCTAGAAGTACCCAAAAGTTATTTCTGGAAAGATTTACTAAGAGATAAAGATGGTTATACCATTGGAAGATTAGATTCCAGGTATAAAGGAATGGATATCAAAGAGGCCGGAGAAAGACCTGATTATAATAGCGAACTCACGGCTTGGCTACATGCTTTTACACCGGCAATAAATTATTATTACAGCCAAGAATTAGGTTTCAAAACGGACTTAAAATACAATATGTTTGGTCCTGTAAGACCTTGGGATAGAACGGAAGATAGCACTGGAGAAAACCTGAGAAAAGCAATGGCTATGAATGCTAATTTACATACGATGATCCAATCTGGATATTATGATGGTGCTACCACTTATTTTAATGCCAAATATGTAATGTGGCAATTAAACAGTAATGGTAAATTAACCGATCGTCTCAGTTTTAAAGGGTATCGAAGTGGACATATGATGTATCTTCGTAATGAAGATCTGATACAAGCCAATGAAGATATACGAGCATTTATTACCAAATCTTCAGCAAATATTAATAAGGGTTCTAAGTATTAAAAAATTACAATATCATGCATTTAGCTCAAGTAAATATTGCCGAAATGATCGCCCCTATCAATGATCCGGTAATGGCAGACTTCGTCAACAATCTAGATAGAATTAATGCTCTGGCAGAATCTAGCGAAGGTTTTGTTTGGCGACTAAAAGGTGATGAAAACAATGCCACCGCCATACGAGTTTTTGACTACGACTTTTTAATTATTAACATGTCTGTATGGGAAGATATCGATACCTTATTCGATTTTACGTATAAAACTGCTCATGTAGAGATTTTAAAGCGAAAAAAAGAATGGTTTCATAATATGAAACAAATGCATATGGCGTTTTGGTATGTAGAAGAAGGACACCATCCCACTCCTGAAGAAGCCAAAGAAAAATTGCAATATATCAGAGAGCATGGTGAAACACCAGTGGCCTTTACGTTCAAAAGCAGATTTACTCAGGAGGACTACAAAACGTATCAACATGGCTAAGCTCATTCGATTGTACACCCCTCTGTTGACCTTTGCTCTATTTGGCATGACGTTTACAAGTTATTCTCAAATAAAATTTGAAAAAGAGTATCGAATCAAGGAAGACCAAGTCCCGAAGCAAGCTGCGATGTTTATCAAAAAAGCCTTTGATAACGTAAAGATCAAATGGTATAAAGAAGAAAGCCATGAAGGGAAAACAATAGAAGCAAAAACTGTAGTGGATGGGATAAAACACAGTATTGAGTTTGATACATTGGGTACCCCTCTGGATGTAGAGAGAACGATCAAATTATCTTCACTCTCCTCTACACTTCAAGAAGACATCAAAACCACACTCGAGCAACAATTTGTAAAATATAAGATCATCAAGATTCAAACACAATGGAAAGCTACAGATGAAACCCTGATACAACTACTCAGAAAAGAGAAGACAACACATCCCTATGCTCAAAATTATGAGATTGTGCTTAAAGGAATGGTAGAACGTTCTTATCAACGATTTGAAGTTTTGCTTAATCAAAAAGCTGAATTATTAAAAATATTGACTATTCAGCAAAGAAATACAGATAATCTGGACTTTTAAAAACTTGAACTGGTGATGAAGTTGTTGATCTGCATACTTTTTTCTTTCCTTTTTATCTCATATTCCTGGTCTCAGTCTAGCTTTTCTTCTGGGTTATTACCCAGAATACGAGTATCCACCAAAATCGGGGATAACTTAAAATTGGTCAACGGATTAGAGTCCAGACAACTACTCATAGACAATACTAGAGAAGAATCTTTTGATTACGAATATGTGCTTACAGATCTTTCTTCCCTACTCTCTTATAAGTTGGGCTCAAGCAGCAAGATCAACGCTGGATATCTCGTTCGTTTTGAAGATAATGAAGTATTCCATCGAACGATACAACAATTGAGTTGGGTACAATATGCAGATCCCATTAGATTCGGACATCGTTTTGTTACCGATCAAACCTTTGGTAACAAACAATCTCCTAAATTTAGGGCACGATACCGACTTACTCTTGAAAAACCACTCTCAGGAAATAAAATTGATCCTACCGAATGGTATCTCAAATTAGGAAATGAATACCTTGGCGAATGGCAAAACGGTGAATTTAATCTGGAAATTCGTTTACTCCCGTTTCTAGGGTATGAAGTAAGTAACACCAATAAAATTGAATTTGGACTGGATTATCGAATTGGTAATTTAATCGATGCTGCTACAGAAAATGATCTTTGGATAACAGTGAACTGGTACTACACCCTTCAGTTCAAACCAAAGAATTGAAGTTAAAAATCAAAGGACTACTATTCTCATTCCTTTATCTTAACCCAACTTTAATACATCATTTCGGATTAATTAAATACATTAGAAAAAAATTAGCGATGCCAGCAATCAAAAAAATCAAACCTCTGGGGTTTCCTTGGGAAACCAGTGATCCCTTTTTATTTTGTGCCTACCACGAAGATCAATATCCCAAAGGAAATGGAAAACTTGGCCCAGCAGATTCTCTGGAAGGCCGTAATCTTGGTCAAGATTTCACGGTAAAGAATGGCTGGCGTATGTATCATGGAACAAAAGTCCCTGGTTTTCCAGCGCATCCTCATAGAGGTTTTGAAACCGTTACTATTGTACAAAAAGGACTGGTAGATCACGCGGACTCGTTGGGTGCTGCTGGGAGATTTGGTAATGGTGATGTGCAGTGGATGACTGCAGGCCGTGGTGTGCAACATTCTGAGATGTTTCCCTTGCTAGAAACCGAAAAAGAGAACCCCTTTTTATTGTTTCAGATCTGGTTAAATCTACCCAGAGAGAAAAAAATGGTCGATCCACATTTCAAAATGTTATGGAATGAGGAAATTCCTAAAATCACTATCAAAGATGATCAAGGTTTTTCTACAGAAATCGTTTTGGTAGCCGGTACCATCAACAACATAAAAGCTCCAGATCCAGCACCAAACTCATGGGCTGCTCATGCAGACAATGATTTGGTAATTGCCACTTTGAAAATTGATCCACATGCTACGTTTTCGCTACCTAAAACTTTATCTGGGACAAACAGATCCTTGTATTTCTTTAAGGGAAATGAAATAACTTCGGAAGGGTTTACAATTCCCGTAAATCATGAAATCATTTTGGAAGGAAGTGAAGAGTTAATCCTCAAAAACGCTGACGAAGAGGCACACCTTCTATGGCTTCAGGGAAAACCCATCAATGAACCCGTGGCCAAACATGGCCCATTTGTTATGAACAGTCAACTAGAAATACGAGAGGCTATCCATGAGTATCAACAAACTGAATTTGGAGGATGGCCCTGGCCAACTTATGATCATGTCCATGATACGACAAAGGGCAGGTTTGCGCGCTTTCCTGATGGAACAGAGGTTACCAAGTAATTTTGGTGAACCAAAACGCTTGCTTTTGAGTATTTTACTATTACATTTTTAAAAGTGTTAACATTATACTATCTTTATTTTAGGGCTCAAAAAGTAAAGGAAGTATTAGTATAGTATTATGTCAAAAAAACCACTAACCACTCTTTTAGCATTTTCTATATTTTTCGGGCTCATTTCATGTTCTAAATCCACGTCTGTACTCACTCCGGAAGAAGAACAATGGTTACAAGAAAAAGAAAATATTTCAGTTGCTTTATTTCCGTATTATGCTCCTTATCAATACATCAAGGACACCAATAAAATAGATGGTATCCTCATTGATTATTTACAGCTTATAGAAGAAAAGATTGATTATAAGTTCGAGCGCAGAATATACTATAACTGGGAACAAGTAATACGGGATGCCAAAAATGACAATTTGGATATCATTCTTGAAATTCAAAAAACTCCAGATAGAGATCCCTATCTTAATTTTTATTCACAACTATTCAAATCTCAACATGTTATCGTTACCAGAAAGGATAATGATCTCGGTTCAAAAATTAAAAATTATTACAATAAAACAGTCGTTGTGCCCAAAGATTTTGCAATCGATGACATCCTTAGGGCGAATGAAAAAAAATTAACCCTAAGTAATGAGATCGATGATCTTACCTGTCTAAAGCAAGTTAGCAATGGAGTTTATGATGCCTATATCGGTCCTATTGCTGTTGCCAACTATCTAATCAGCACAAAAAATCTGGATAACCTAAAAATTGCCGGAGAAACAAAATACAGTTATGTACCTGGAATTGCAGTACAAAAAAATAATGCTATCCTCAATCGGATAATTGCAAAAGCCGAAAATAGCATTTCTGATACCGAGAAAGAGGTGATTTATGACAATTGGTTATACCGAGAAATTGTACCCTTTTACAAAAGAGCGGATTTTTGGATTTGGCTTTCGGCAATTGTAGTAGTTATCCTTCTAGGAATATTGTTGATCAACAAGTATTTAAAACATATCATCAGACAAAGAACCAAAGAACTAAGAGCTGCCAAGGAACTAGCAGAAGAGAGTAATAAACTTAAAACTGCTTTTATACATAATATATCTCACGAGGTTCGCACGCCGATGAATGGGATAATGGGATTCTCGGAGTTATTAAATGATCCTGAAACCACAGCAACGGAACAAAAGGAATACTCAAAAATCATTATAGAAAGCAGTAATCAATTGATTAATATTATAGATGATATCATCGAGATATCTCGATTAGAAACCAACCAGATAGAATTACATCTGGAAGAAATCAATTTCAACAGATTACTAGATACTCTGTTTTCGCAATTTCAGAGTAAAGCAGTGAGCAAAAACATCGCAATTCATCTCAATAATAGGTTAACTGAAGAAGAAGGCAATATCCTAATGGATCGATCCAAAATCAATAAAATACTATATAATTTGATCGACAATGCCATCAAATTCACTAAAAGAGGGATTGTGGAAATTTCTACTGAAATAAACAAAGACACCTTACTAGTATCGATTCGAGATACTGGGATAGGTATTAAATCAAAAGATCAGGAAATCATTTTCAGGAACTTCTCTCAATCCGAAAAAAATGTAACAAAAAGCTATGATGGACTAGGACTAGGGCTTTCTATAGCACAAAAAAATGCGGAGCTTATCAAAGGAATAATTACCTTTACTTCTATTCCTAATAAAGGCTCTACTTTTATGCTAAAAGTTCCTTACCATCCTGTAATGGACCCCAACAAAATGCAAGATAACGATACCCCAAACCCTGAAGAAAAACCGATCAAACAAGTAATTCTTATTGTAGAAGATGGTGATGTTAATTACCTTTTCCTGAAAACGGTTCTAATGAAAATGAAAGATTACAAATTTGTGATTCATAGAGCAGAAAATGGTAAGGAAGCGGTAGAAATATGCCAAAAGAACGAACATATTGACTTGGTTTTAATGGATATAAGAATGCCTGTTATGGATGGATATACTGCGACTCGAAAAATCAAAAGACTAAGACCTAAATTGCCTATTGTTGCGCAAACGGCGTATTCTACAGAAGAAGATATACAAAAGGCTTTGGACGCCGGATGTGATGATTTTGTTTCAAAACCCGTGGATAGAAAAATACTAAAACCCATTATAGGTAAGTATTTCTCGGTTTTTACCAGATCAAAATATTCATAAATGCCTTTAAAAGAACAGTATCTCAGTTTTTTAAAAACTCCTGTTCTATGGAATAATAATGGTGTTTTTGATATTCATTCGTTCCACTTAGACCACAACGAATTGGAAATGTCCATACCTGAACCTTCTGAAATTACTTTTTCTGAAAATGAAGTATTGGGCAAGCGTATCGAACACTTTTTTGATTACTACATCAAAACTTCTGAGAGATACCTACTTCTTCTCAAAAATCTGCAAATTTTTAGTGATCAGATCACGATTGGCGAATTGGATTTTATTGTTCAGGATCTTGTTAAAAATAAAGCGATCCATATAGAACTCGTATTTAAGTTCTATGTATATGATCCCACATTTAATGATGAGATGGATAGATGGATTGGGCCTAATCGTAAAGATACTTTTCGTCAAAAAATAGATAAACTGAGGCAAAAGCAACTCCCACTACTTTTTAAAAAGGAAACCGGAGCTGCATTAAAGGAATTAAAGCTCGATACTCAGGACATCGATCAAGCTGTATGCTTTATGGCTCATCTCTTTGTTCCTAAATCCATGATTGGAACATATACTACCTCATTCAATACTAACTGTATTGTTGGATACTGGATACGAGGAGAAGCGTTTTTGGAGGCAGTATATGGTAGGCATCTCTTTTATATACCACAAAAAAAAGAATGGATGGTTGATCCCAAATACCATTCAGAGTGGTACTCATTTACAACAGCTCAAAAGTATGTCTCAGAGGTATTGTTGCAAAAAAGATCTCCACTACTCTGGATGAAAAGTGGAGATCATGAATTTGAACGTTTTTTTGTGGTTTGGTGGTGAAAAATACTTTGTACGCCTATAAACCACTTATGTAACTCCCGTAAAGGTCTTTGAATCCAAAACCTTCAGAAAGTCTATACTTGCTTAGTTTTTTGAATTCTACTAATCCCCAGAGTAAGAACTCTTTCATGAAATAAGTGTCTTTTTTATCCAGATCCTCCTGATGTTCTTTGATCAATTGATTAAGTGGTTCGATAGAATCTAACTTCTCCATATATTCTTTTTCAGGAATATCGTCAAGTAGTTCAAACCCGCTCTCTTCAAAAAACCAATTCACCAAATCTTGATAAGGACTTTTGTAATCTTCTCTTTCTAATTTTTCCACTTTAGGAAAGTAATCCGGGAACAATGTTTTTATGGCATCTGTAATTAACGTTAAAGCCACAGAAGCAGATCCTTCCTGTTCTCCTTCGTACACCAACTCTACTTTACCAGTAATTGCTGGGATTACACCTGTAAAATCGCTAAGTCGTAACAAAGTATTGGTATCTCCTGTACGCAGTGCTCTATATTCTGCTGTACTCAATAAATTCTCGAATGCTGTGATACTCATTCTGGCACTTACCCCACTTTTATGGTCTATGAATTCACTTCGACGAGCCTCAAAACTAATTTGTTCCAACAGGTCTTTTGCAATTTCTGGCACATAGACCAAATCGCTCTGTCGATCATCCATATCGGCTTCTTGTTGGGTAATCGTTTTTGCGATCTCGATAGTTTCCGGATAATGCGTCAGAATTTGAGATCCAATACGATCTTTAAGTGGAGTTACAATACTCCCACGATTCGTATAATCCTCAGGATTTGCGGTAAATACAAACTGTATATCCAAAGGTAATCTCAGTTTAAAACCTCTAATTTGTATATCACCTTCTTGTAGAATATTAAACAAGGCTACCTGTATTCTAGCCTGTAAATCAGGCAATTCATTAATCACAAAAATACTTCTATTTGCTCTTGGGATCATCCCAAAATGAATCACACGATCATCGGCATAGCTCAATTTAAGATTTGCAGCCTTTATTGGGTCTACATCCCCAATTATATCCGCTACGCTCACATCTGGTGTCGCTAGTTTTTCTGCAAAACGTTCGGATCGATGTACCCAGGCTATTGGGGTATCATCTCCTTTTTCTTCTACCAAAGTTGTGGCATATCTTGATATAGGCTGGAAAGGATCATCATTAATCTCTGAACCCTCTACGATAGGCATCCACTCGTCCAGTAGGTTAATCATTTGTCGCGCCAACCGTGTTTTGGCCTGTCCTCTAAGGCCCAGCAAATTAATATTATGTCTGGAAAGAATTGCGCGTTCTAGTTCGGGGATAACGGTATTCTCGTACCCATGAATTCCGGTAAAGGTTTCTTCTTTGTTCGTGATTTTTTGTCTTAAGTTATCCCTTAGTTCATCTTTTATAGATTTACTGTTGTATCCTGATTTTTTTAGTTCTCCTAATGTCTTTATATTTTCTATTTTCATATGTATGTTCTCTAAAACAATATTTTTTTGAGTGTTCAAACCCAGTTGGTTATCCTTTTATTCTTTTTCTTCTGTTGGTTTCATAATCTTCAAAAATCATTTCTCCCAGGCCTTTTAACCCAGTGTAGAAAGCTTTCCCCTGATTGGCATAGGTAAACTCCCTTACAAACTGCATCAAATAAGGATCTTGTGCAATCATGAATGTGGTTATAGGAATATGTAATCTTCTTGCTTGTTGGGCCATCATATAACATTTGTTAATGATTCTTCTATCCAGACCATTACTATTCTTATAATACTCCCCACTGGGTAATCGCAAACAGCTTGGTTTACCATCGGTAATCATAAAAATTTGCTTATTGGTATTCCGTTTTCTACGCAACATATCCATCGCCAACTGCAAACCAGCAACTGTATTAGTGTGATAAGGTCCTACCTGCAAATACGGTAAATCTTTTATCGCTATTGGCCACGCATCGTTACCAAACACCAAAATATCGAGAGTATCTTTTGGGTATCTGGTGGTGATTAACTCTGCCAAAGCCATAGCCACTTTTTTGGCAGGAGTAATCCGATCTTCACCATATAGAATCATACTATGACTAATATCGATCATCAGCACCGTACTCATTTGCGCTTTAAATCGCGTTTCTTCGATAACAAGGTCTTCTTCTGTAAGATTCAAATCTCCAATCCCATGATTGATTTGAGCATTTTTTAGTGTCTCAGTCATCGAGATTCTTTCTATCGAATCTCCATATTGATAGTTACGAAACTCTCCTGCATGTTCATCTCCACGTCCCACATAATTGGTTCGATGATTCCCCGCTCCGCTCCGCTTCAATTTACCAAAGATCTGATCTAATGCTCGTTTCCGTATAGCCTGCTCGGTCTTTGCCGTGATCTCCATCTTACCACTTCCGTCTGGTCTGATTTCTTCTCGGATATACCCTTTCTTTTTAAGATCTTCCACGAAATCATCTAAGGTATAATTTTCATCGGTGAGTTGATACTCCTTGTCTAGTTCGCGCATCCAATCCAAGGCTTCATCCAAATCTCCAGAGGTATGTGTGATAATCTCCTGAAAAATATCAAAAAGCTTATCAAAGGGAGACTGTTCTGGAGCTTCATACTTCTTGAAGGTGAAACCTTTTTTGAACAATTTTCTTTTCTTTTCCATTATATAAAGTTAGCATATTTTACAAAAGATTGGCCCCCAATTCGACGATAAGAAATAAGAATTAACATTTGTTTTGGAGAATAACAATGTCTTAACTGTTTATCATATTGACCTCAAAGTTCTAACACTAACTTTTTTTGAAATTAAAACTCAAAAATCAAATAGCTCCGAATTCATTATATATTTACTCACCTATTCCTCTCTATTTAAAGATGAAGAAATTGGTTCTATTCATTTGGTTACTCTCATTTACTGTATATTTATATACCCTACAGATAGATGTAAAATTAACAAACAAAAAAATGCCTTTTGCAATAGAGGCGATAACTATTATGAAGCAGATAAAGAACTTTACACCAAAAAAAAACCTATCAAAGCTTTTTCTACTTCTTGTTTTTCCTCTTTGCTTACTGTCTTGTTCAAAAGAATCTCCTTTGGATACTATTTTGTATTCTGATCATGCAATTATTAATAAAGTCATTTCGAATGTTGAAAATCATGAAGTACAAATCATCTACTCACAAATTCACCGAGATGAAAAAGGCAATATTACTTTTGAAGATCACCAATATAACGTAAACGACAGCGTATATTTTTATCCTGCCAGCACCGTAAAATTACCTGTGGCATTATTAGCCCTGGAGAAGTTAAATGAGCTACAAAAACAAGGGGTACCTATTGATTTACACACTCATTTCAAAACCCAAAACGACACCCTGTATTCAAATTTGGAAAGAGAAATAGAAAAAATCTTTGGGGTAAGCAGTAACCTAGCTTATAATCGATTGTTCGAATTTCTGGGGCAAGACGATATTAACAAAAGACTGGCAGACAAAAATATTCCTGGAAGCATTTCGCATCGACTATCTGCCTTTTTTTCCCATAACCCAAAGACACAATCCATTGTTTTTAAACAACATCTTGATGATAGCATCCCGGTTTATGTGCAAAACACTATAGAAAATAAAATACCTCCAAAATTAACATTACAACGTATCCAAAAAGGTATTGGTTACATTTACAACGATTCTCTGATGCAAAAACCTAAAGATTTTTCAGAGAAAAATTATCTACCGCTATCTTCATTGCATGGAATTATGAAGCGAATACATTTTCCGGAATTATTCCCTGATAATCAACAATTTCGTCTCACAAAATCAGACAGTGAATTTGTTACCCAAACGATGAAAAGAACACCTGCCGATCTTGGTTTTGATAAGAATAAATACTATGATTCTTATGGCAAGTTTTTTATGTTTGGAGATAGTAAAAAAGATATTCCTCAGCATATTCAGATACATAATAAAGTTGGCTATGCTTATGGATATCTTACAGATTGCGCCTATATCGTGGATACAAAAAACAATGTTGAATTTTTGTTGTCCGCAACGATTCATGTAAATCAGAATAGAATTTTTAATGATGATCAATATGAATATGAGGAAATAGGAATTCCTTTTTTGGCAGAATTAGGAAGGCAAATCTATGATTACGAATTAAATAGAAAACGATAGCGCATCAATACCCACCAATAACTTTCGTTTATTTTTCTTGTTTATTTACTAAACAAAACTGTTAAAAACCACGAATTTTAAGAAATATTACGGTTTTTTTAACAAAACAATACCACAAAAAGCTTAAGGTATGGGTTAACTTTATAGTACCCTTATTTTAGATTATTGTTAAAGCATTAGCAAATACGCCCTATGAAAACAAACGTAAACCAAGTGTAATTGCATTTTTTGCTCCTACAAGCAAGGTATGTAATTCGAAAATATTTCGCTTATGAAACATTACATACTCTTTCTTTTTTTGTGCTCCTCACTTTTAGTACCTCCACGGCTATATGCAAATATTGAATGTTTATTAAACATTGAACAAGTTCAAAATCCTCGTGATAGAGAAATTCCTAAAGAAGAAGAAAAACAACGTGGTTTGGACCTTTTAGCCAGTGAAATCATCGAAGGTATTGATGAGATTGATATCCGTAAAACAGCTAGGTCTTCTATTTTTGAAACCTCTTATGGTTTCCGATGGAAAATGGTAAATCTTCATACCGGCAAAAGAATAATTATCAAAGTGGATAAAGATTTCAAATTGATATCAGCTAGATATAGCGACAATTCTAAAATTATGAGGCCTTAGAGATACTTAGAAAGTATTCCCTTTATTTCTTCATAGCTTTCTTGATATTCCCAATAAATAATACGGTCATGGGCATATTTGGTTAAGATGTATTTTTCACTCACAGATAAAATTCGATCTATAGCTACGAGTTTTTTTGAAGCTTCTTTTACTTCTACTTCTTCTATGATTTCCTTATTTCTTGCATCAAAACCATGTACAATCGTATGATTTTTTAAGGTAAGCTCTATGAATTTCATGTGTGACATTTTTTGATGTGTTAAATGTAGTGAATTCACCTTAACACCCCTTTAAGAATTTGACATTTTCATTTTAGTACCTTTAGGGCACATAACTCAATCCTGTTTGTAGTGTTTAGAACGGTTCTTATCCTATTTACTTTTTTGATATGTTCTTTAGGGATATCCCAAGATAAAATTACCATTACCTATATGGGTAATATGGGAGTGCATCTGGCAGGAAAAAACATTTCGGTTTTGATAGATGGTTTACATACCAAATATGGCGAAGATTATCTGTACCCAAATGCTGAGCTAATCAAAAAAATTCGTACCCATTATACACCAAATGCCATTCTTTTCACGCATCATCATGGTGACCATTTTAGTACAGCTCTTGCTTCCAATTATTTAAAATCGAATTCCAAAGCAGTGGTTTTTGGAGCACAACAAATTACAGATAGTCTAAAAACATTTAAAGATCAAAGTTTTACCATAACAACATCCGATTATATCAAGCAAACCATTGAACTGGGAGACTTAAAAGTAACTGGAATGAAAGTGGATCATGCTGGTAAACGACACCAATCAATACAAAACGTTGGATTTATTGTAAAACTTGATCATCAAAAGATATTGCATCTGGGAGACACTAGTTGGCTAGAGGAAATCAAACTTTTTGATCAACTACAGTTGGTTCAAGAACAAATCGATATTGCAATACTTCCCTACTGGATGTTATTAGAAGAGGATGCATCCTCCTTACTCAAAAAATACATCAACCCAAAACATACTATTGCTACACATATTTCACCCCGAATAAAAGAAAAGGAACTTTCTTCCTTAAAAGGAAAATATCCTGACGTATATTTTTTAACTCGTTTAGAACAACAAATTCATCTATAATTAACTCGTTTTCATCTCATGAAAAAAATTCTATTTCTAATTTTATTTTGTTCCCTCTCTTATCTCACTGCGCAAGATTTTAATATCGACCTTATAAAAGATCTTACTCCACGAAATATTGGACCTGGAGGGATGAGCGGTCGTGTAACCGCTATCGATGTTGTCAACTCAAATCCAGACATCATCTATGCCGGAACCGCATCTGGTGGTTTGTGGAAATCTACATCTGGAGGGATCAAATGGGATCCCATATTTGATACTGAAGCAACCGCATCAATTGGGGCTGTGGCGGTTCAACAATCAAATCCCTCTGTAATCTGGGTAGGTACCGGAGAAGGAAACCCAAGAAATAGTTTGAATGGAGGTTATGGAATTTACAAATCTCTCGACGGTGGGAAACATTGGAAACTTATGGGTCTCGAAAAAACACGTCATATCCATAGAGTGATTATCGACCCTACAGATCCAGATACGGTGTATGCCGCTGCTATTGGTTCTCCTTGGGGAGAACATCCTGATCGTGGTATTTTTAAGACCACAGATGGAGGAATTACCTGGAAAAAAGTTCTTTTTACCAATAATAAAACGGGAGCTGCCGATTTGGTAATGGACCCAAAAAACCCAAATAAGCTTATTGCTGCTCTTTGGGAACATAAAAGAGATCCTTGGTTTTTTAAATCCGGAGGACAAGGTTCTGGATTGTATATTACTCATGATGGAGGAAAAACGTGGGAGCAAAAAACAGATAAAGATGGATTACCAGAAGGTAATCTAGGTAGAATCGGATTAGCAATTGCTCCAAACAAACCAGATATTATCTACGCACTAATCGAGGCTAAAAAAAATGCATTGTACAAATCCGAAGATGGAGGATTTAACTGGAAAATGGTGAACAACAAAAAAGATATAGGAAACCGTCCTTTTTACTATTCTGACATATACGTTGATCCACAAAATGAAAATCGTGTTTATTCTATTTTTACCTATGTAAATGTTTCTGAAGATGGAGGTAAAAACTTCACGCAACTTATGCCTGCATATAGAGCCAACAATGGTGTACACCCGGATCATCACGCCTGGTGGATCCATCCTCAAAATGGGAATTTTATGATTGATGGTAATGATGGAGGACTAAACATTACCAAAGATGGTGGAAAAACGTGGCGATTTATTGGGAATCTTCCGGTAGCTCAGTTCTATCATATCAATGTTGATAACGAATTTCCTTATAACGTATATGGAGGGATGCAAGATAATGGTAGCTGGCGAGGACCTGCCTACGTTTGGAGAGATCAGGGAATCAGAAATTCGTATTGGCAGGAAATATCCTTTGGAGATGGGTTCGACGTTGTACCAGATAAAGATGATTCGCAATACGGATGGTCCATGAGTCAACAGGGTTTTGTCGTACGATACGATTGGAAAACAGGAAATAATTATATCGTAAGACCAATACATCCCGATCCAAAAGTAAAGCTCCGTTTTAACTGGAACTCTGGGATCAATATCGATCCTTTCAATAATAGCACGCTTTACTTTGGTAGTCAATTTGTTCATAAAAGTACTGACAAAGGCCTAACGTGGGAAGTGATTTCTCCAGATCTTACTACCAATGATCCTGAAAAACAAAAGCAATCCGAAAGTGGGGGTCTTACCATGGATGCAACAGGTGCAGAAAACCATTGTACTATTTTGGTTGTAGAACCTTCTACTCTGGAGCAAGGTATGCTTTGGGTAGGTACCGACGATGGTCGTGTACATATTACTCAAGATGGTGGAAGCAGCTGGACGGATGTATCCAAAAATATCAAAGGGTTACCCCAAGGAAGCTGGATTGCTCAAATCAAAGCTTCGAACAAAAAGAAAGGCGAAGCACTTTTGATTGCCAATGATTATAGAAGATACAATTATACTCCGTATGCATATCGCACAACAGACTATGGTAAGACCTGGAATCGTATCGTAGATCAAAACGATGTGACCAGTTATGCGCTAAGTATTGTAGAAGATCCTGTCGAACGAAATCTATTGTTTTTAGGGACCGATGATGGACTCTATATTTCCTTAAATGCAGGTGCTAAATGGACAAAATGGACCGCTGGTTTCCCTACAGTTTCTGTAAAGGACTTAGTTATACAAACCAGAGAAGATGATTTGGTAATCGGTACTTTTGGTAGAGCGGCTTGGGTACTAGACAATATCAAACCTTTACGAGCTTTGGCAAAAGACAAATCCATTTTAAATAAGAAACTGCATGTTTTTGATCCTCCTATTGGATATCAGGCTGCCTACCAACAACCTACAGGAACACGTTTTGGAGGTGATGCATTATACAGTGCTGAAAATAGAAAAGAAGGTGCTTTAATCTCTTATTATGTGCAAGCACAGAAAATGGAGAAGAAAAAAAATAAGGAAGATGATACCGATAGCGAAAACGAAGAAGCCATTGTAAAATGGGACTCTATACAATTGAAAGTATATAACAACAATGAACTCATCAGAACCCTGAAACAAAAGGCACCAGATTCTACAGGTTTTTATAAAATGGTATGGGATATGACAGAAAAAGGAGTTCAAAATCCAACCCGAAAAATTGTAAAACCTAAAGTAGAACCTGCAGGAGTCGAAGTAAAACCTGGCACATACAAAGTAGTTATGGAGTATGGAGATCAAAAGTCTGAAACTACTATCCAGGTAAAGTCTGACCCAAGGTTGACCATATCTCAAAAAAATATCAATGAGGTATATACAGCTTCAAAAGAAATTCAGAAAATGAGGGAAACGGTACTTAATGCTGTGCAACAACTCATAGAAAGCAAAGATGTAACGGTTGAATTTCAAAAGAAACTTAAAAAAGAGGATAAAGAGAAGTATAAAGACCAAATTAAGCTATCCAAAGAAGTTTCTAAAAAAGTAGATAGTGTTATGGCCTATTACATTGGTAAAGAAGATAAAAGGCAAGGTATTACTCGAAATCCAGAAGTAACAGTGATGCAGCGCTTAAACTCAGCTACATTTTATGTGGGTTCTAGACAAACCGGATTAACCTCAACTGAAAACACCTTACTGAAACAAGCTAAAGATGCTTTGAAAGAAGCATTGGAAAAGACGAATACATTTTTTGATCAAGATTGGAAAACCTATAAAGAAACTATAGAAACATTAGACATTTCTCCTTTTAAAGAAACCAAAAAGTTCTCAATAGAGTAAAGAGAAACTACAAATATCCTGAAAAGCGTGCTTTTCAGGATATTTTGTTTAGGTTTAATTTTTTACATGCCTCATATTTCTTACAGCTCGATGTCCTTTCTTTCTTCCAAAACCGTACATTCCACTAATCACTAAATCAAAAGTCCAATGATCATTGGATTGTGGCCAGGGATGATCTACAGAAACTTCTATCGGGATGGTCACCACAGGATATACATTGATCCCCACTTTACGCCATGCTGAAGAGGTAGGTTGTCTTTCCAGACTAAGCGGATTTCTAATAGTAACTTTACTATCCCTCATTAACCTGGATCTAGTACCACCAGCTGCAAAGCCAAAGGTTGCTTGTACAGATGGACCATTGTATTGAACTCTACAAGTCAATTGAATATTTACTTGCTCTATCCCAGAGATTGGATTTGTTTTGCGGTATTTGAATATCGTCCTTGCTCTTGGTCGTACCGTTTTTAATTGACTTCTAATTTTCCTAGGAATTCCTGAAGCCGTAACTCCAATTGGTCCATTGGGCATAACTACCTTTAAGTCCCCCTTGGTAAAAGTGGTCATCGCGCTGGACAAGATGTTAAATGTAAGTCCTGCTACCGCGGCACCTGCAGAAACGCCTGCTGCCGATTCGTATCGATCATCTTCATCTTCATAATGATCATAATACCCTAAATCGTCTTCAAAATAATACTCATCAAAATTTTCAGGATGAGTATCATATCCATTATGCTGTATATTTTCCATAGTATTAATTTATCAGCTGTTAAACATCATCTCTTACCCAAAGTTATCTCTACCTAAGATTTTAAAACAGAGGGAAACCACCTAATCAAAAAGGGTAAACAACTGTTTTTGAGACACTTTAGTTATCCATTGAAAAAGCTTGAATCATCATTTTTAGGATTTAACAGATTTTTAACCTCTTAAAAAGTCCTATAATATTTTATATTATCTGAAATTTACGAGCTAAATTCTAGCATATCTTTATATCTAAATCGCACATAATGAAGAAAATTATTTTATCTGTTCTCTGTTGTTTTTTTATGGCTCACTGTTTTTCTCAAGAAACTGGAGAAGACGAATGGGGAGCATGGTATATGTATTTTGGGACCAATAGAGTAAGCGATAAGTTAAGTATTCATTCTGAAGCGCAATTCCGATTTTATGAAGTAGCATCGACTTTTAATCAACTGTTGCTGCGTACAGGGCTTAATTATCACATCAATGAAAATGCAATAGCCACTTTGGGATATGGATACATCAATACTGATGGTAGTTTTGAAGATATTCCTGGTGAAGAAAACAGCAACGAGCACCGAATTTTCCAACAATTCATTTTAAAAAATAAAGTAGGTAAATTCAAGTTTGAGCATCGCTACCGTTTAGAACAGCGATTTATAAGTACACAAGTAGATGATTTTACTGAACATAGAGCACGATATCGTTTACAACTTACGTATCCAATTGATGATAAGTGGTTTTTGAATGTGTATGACGAGGTGTTCATTAATCTCCAGGAGCCTATTTTTGGGCAAAATCGTTTATATGGTGCTGTTGGGTATAATGTAAAAGACAACTTAAGCATCCAGTTTGGGTATTTGAAAAATCATTTCACCGGAATTAATTTTGATCGTTTACAGTTAGGAGTGTTTTTTAATACCGACTTTAGAAAAAAACAAGATCAATAATGGGAAGTTTTAAAGCAAAAAAACCAGCACTTTTATTAGTAGATATTCAGAAAGGGTTTGAAGATATTCCGTATTGGGGAGGAGAACGTAACAATCCAAATGCAGAGAAAAACATGGAGACGCTTCTTTCTGTATGGAGAGATCAAGAATTACCTGTTTTTCATATCAAACACTGTTCTACAAATCCCAACTCTCCCCTATCCAAAAACAATCCGGGGAATGCTTTTATGGAGTTTAATACTCCCAAACCCAACGAACCCATTATCGAAAAAGAAGTTAACAGTGCTTTTATCGGTACTGACCTTAAAACACAACTAGAACAAAATAACATCGATACGGTTGTCATCGTAGGATTAACCACAGATCACTGTGTTTCTACTACAACCAGAATGGCGGGTAATTTTGGATTTGAAACTTATCTTATTGATGATGCAGTAGCTACTTTTAATAAAACAGGTGCCAACGGTGAGTTGTATAGCGCTCAATTGATCCATGATACCGCCATTGCAAGCCTAAAAGATGAATTTGCAACAATTTTGTCTACCACCGAACTATTGAATACACTTTAGGCTTAGGAGATCTGATAGGATTGATATTGAGCAGGTGTCATTCCTGTTATCTTCTTAAAAGCCCTATAAAAGCTAGTTTTACTGCTAAAGCCACACTCTTCGCCTACTGCCTGAACGGATATTTTTTCTAGTGCACCCGATGCTAAGAGCTCCTTTGCTTTCTCAACTCTATAATGATTGATTATTGTATAGAAATTAGTATTCATTCTTTCGCTTAATACCTGCGAAATATGATGTGAAGGTATTTGTAATCCATCCGCCAAATCGGCAACTTTAAGATTAGGATCCAAATAGTTTTCTTCTTTTACCAAAAAGTTATGGATTTTTTTCTCAATCAGTACTGCCTGCTGTTGAGATACGGGAGATGTTTTATATTTCTTTCCTTCCAATACCGGTAACACCTGTTTGATATCTACAATCCAATATCCTAAAAGAAGTACGGTAATTGCCATCAAACCTGCCAAAACAATCTCAGCTGTGATAGCCGATGCTCCTGTCAGTAAAAAACCTGCTTGTAACAAAATCTCGGTAAAAGCCAAAATCGCCATAAGGATACTGAATCTCTTCAACAGTATGCTATTGGTTTTATCTCTTTTTTGTATCAACATAAAAGCGGCTATTGCATAAGCTAACAACAATACTAAATGCAAACTGGCCTGAAACCAATCTGAAGGCGCTACTACTCCATTAGGTAAAAGATCATAATAATAGGTGATAATTTCTTGTTTTTCTGCAGCACTGTAAAAGTACTTGGGAGCAAAAAAAATCAACATCATCAAAAAAGGCAGAAAGTGCAGGAAATTCCATCTTTTAAAACTAAAAGAAGACTCCCCGTAATGCTTTATAAAAAGAAAAAAACAAGGGCCTACCAAAAACAATAATGGATATCCCAATCCAAACAAATGAGGCCATACTTTGATCAATTGTGTAGTAAACAAAAGGTAAGTAAACAAATGTTGTATAAGTCCCAATAAAGTAATCGCCAAAAAAAATCGGGAATGTTTTAAGGTAACGCTTTTAAGTACTACCAACAAGATAAAACAACCGATCAAAATAACCCCTCCTAATAAAAAGGTGATGATAAAAGCAGATGACTCAATACTATTCATAGTATAAAAATAGTACACCTTAATTAAATAGAAAACCCTTGGTTGAGAGAAAGAACCAAAAATGAGTTTCAATTAATTGAGAGCACCCCATTTACCGAATATCCAGCAGTTTTCTGAACTAATTTTATGGCAACAAAAAGCAAAAGTTATGATACGTAAAATTTTAAAAGTACTAGCACTTTTCTTGGTATTAGATATAGTGTTATTGTTAGGTTACGGATTTATCCAGTACCCTAAAGCAAAAGGAGAACAACATTTTACCGCAGAACGAATAATTCATGCTCCAAAAGATAAAGTATGGAATATCATTGCAGATGTAGGTAATTATCACGAGGTAACTGCTCCCAATATTCATCATGTAGAAATTACCGAGGGGCAAGGACTTGGCATGAAAAGGGTATGCAGTGCACCAGATGGTAGTAGTTGGGAAGAGACCTGTACCGTTTGGGAACCCGGTAAAGAATTTCAATTTAAGGTCCATACAGAACGAGAAGATTATCCATTTCCATTAAAATCTTTATCGGGACTATGGAGAGTAGAAACGGTAAGCCCTTTTCAAACTCGATTAGTATTGGATTTTACTTACGAATTCAAAAACCCTTTTTTGAGCGGATATTTCTTATCCATGGGCACCAAGCAAGCAAAAGAAGACACCGAATATCTTCTTGATAACTGGCAGCATCTGGCAGAAAACAACAAACAAATTTCAACAACCCAATTATGAAATCAGTACTAAAACTCTTGACAATTTTGTTTTTAAGCACTGCCAGTGCCCAACAAAAGATTCCAGATTGGTTTGTTGAAAACATGAAAGCTTCTACAGGAACCTGGATTACTGACAATACATCTTACCAAAATCAAAATGAACCCTTTGATCAATATGGTATGCACTGGGACTGGGGTGTTGGTAAACAAAGTATCACCGGAAAGTTATACGGATTGATTAATGGGAAAAAACAGGATGTTTTGTGGGAGTTCAGACAATACTGGGATTATGGTAAAAATCGAGGAGTCATTATTCAGTATGGAGCAGATGGTACCGTGGGAAAAGGTCCTTTGACATTAAAAAATGATCAAATCTCAGAATTAATCCAGGAATTTGTAGCACCTAATGGAAAAAAGACAATTCATGGACACCGATCAACGCTCAAAGATGGTGAATTGATTACCACTTCTTTTGATATTGACAGTCAAGGTGTCTGGCAAAAAAAACGGACCTATATCTGGAATCACATTGAAAATCAAAACAGCATGAACTAGATGATTCTTGGATTTGACACATAAAACCAAAGGTTATTATTACTTTTCATCGGGCATGGATGATTTCTATAAGCACAAGTCATTCATGCCTAAATGATAAGAAGAATTAATTATGCTGACGTAACCAATCCATAATATATCGGGTTTGATTATCAATGGCATGTCCCTGATCGGTAATTCGATATTCAAAATTCTCTTTTTGCTTTAGTTTAGCAATCACTCCATGTGCATGAGAAACAGGCACTATTTTATCATTTTCGCCATGAATTAACAATAAAGCATTGGGATATTTTTCTACAAAATAAATTGGAGAACTCTTGATCATTTTAGCTCGTATCTCCATAATGGATTTTTTATGACTTAGGAACTGGTACTTATACTGTTTGGTATAACGATTATACATTTCTTCAGAAAAGAAGTTCGTTGGTGCCGCTATAGATATCACCGCATTAATCCCAGGATCTCGAATCCCCATCAAAAGCGCTACTGTTCCTCCTCTACTCGTACCACTAACAACAACTCTGTTATTGTCTATTCCTTTAAACTCGTTCTTAGCCAATGCCAGAAGTCGTAATGCATCATCTGTAGCGCCATCAAAAGCATCGCCAAAAAAGCCATCTGAGCAATACCGGCGACCGTTAGCTACCAGAGCTTGTCCTCGGTAAGACGGCACTAAAATAAAGTAGTCCTTAAGACGCATAAACACCTTTCCCAAACCTCTCAAATCTACCGTAGGGTTAGATTGATCCAAACCGTTTGCCCAAACCAATAGAGGATATTTTTTGTTCTCATCATAATCCTTGGGCAATACAATAGCTCCGTAATGTTTTGCCCCATGTACTGTATGTCGAACTACCAACAAATTTCGGTTGTAAAAAAATCCACTTTTATTGACCGTTTGATAGGTATCACTCTCTTCGGAAAAATTCTTCCAGGATAAAAGAATACTTTGCAACTCGGTACTATCGGTAGGAGTATATAGCACATTCAGATCTATCTCTTTATTGAGATCTATATTCTGATAAGAAATCCGGTCCTTACATTTACAATAGTCCTTGCGCAAATACAGGATCAGAGCAATCAAAAGTATGCTGCCGAGTGTTACTACTATTTTTGTTTTTAAGCTCAAAATTGTTCCGTTGGGTAATTCCTTATAATTTAATAAATTATCCAGTGCAAAATCTTGAGTTTTATCAAAACTTATCCCCTACAAATCAACAAAAACTCTTATTTCTTTAACATACTTTTAATACCAATAAAATTTATTTTACACCAAAAAATTCGACATTACCATAAAAATAACACCAATGAGTTTATCCAAAGTCTCCTTTATCAATTCTGAAGGCCAAAAGCTTTCTGGTCGACTAGAGTTACCTGCCGATCAACACCCACATAATTTTGCGTTATTCGCTCACTGTTTTACCTGTAATAAAAATCTGAGTGCTGTACGAAATATTAGTCGAGGACTTACTTCGCAAGGTTTTGGAGTTTTGCGCTTTGATTTTACTGGATTAGGAGAAAGTGAAGGTGATTTTGAAGACACTAATTTCTCGGGCAATGTAGAAGACCTTGTAGCTGCAGCTAATTTTTTGAAAGAAGAGTACCAAGCCCCTACGGTCTTAATTGGGCACTCTTTGGGTGGAGCTGCTGCCATATTTGCAGCCTCTGAATTGGACTCAATCAAAGCAGTAGTTACTGTGGGTGCTCCTTCTAACCCTAAGCATGTTACTCATTTGCTAAAAAGCAATCTCGAAGAGATAGAGGCTAATGGCAAGGCGGTAGTTAACCTTAGCGGTCGAGATTTTACGATCAAAAAACAATTTATAGATGACCTGCAAACCAAATCGCTACCCGAAGTTGCCAAAAATTTGAATAAAGCGCTCTTGGTCATGCACTCCCCTCAGGATCTTACCGTAGAAATTAAAAACGCTGAAGAAATTTATATCGCCGCGAGACATCCTAAAAGTTTTGTATCACTAGACGGAGCAGATCACTTATTGATGCGAAAAGAAGACTCGGTTTATGTCGGAAAAGTGACTGCGGGTTGGGCTTCTAGATACGTCGATATTCCTGAAATGCCCAAAATTAACAGCCAACATCAGGTCGTAGCTAGTTTGGATGATAGTGAAGGATATACCACCCAGATGAAAGTAGGAAATCACTACATGGTTGCTGATGAACCCGAAAGTGTTGGTGGAAAAGATTTTGGTCCTTCTCCCTATGAGTTAGTTTCAGCAGGTCTATCGGCTTGTACAGCAATGACCATAAAAATGTATGTTGCAAGAAAAGGTTGGAAGCTAGAGAATGTAGAAGTACATACCAGCTATGGTAAAACTCATGCTATTGATTGTGAGAATTGCGAAGATCCAAATGCTATAATAGATACTTTCGAAAGAGAAATCAAATTAGAAGGAGAACTCGGCGAAAAACAAATCAAACGTATTCTGCAAATCGCAGACAAGTGTCCTGTACATAAAACGTTACATAGCGAAACTCAGGTCATCACTAAGTTAATATCATAGTTAGGACTCGAGCCATTCTTTTTGTTTAAGATCGATACTAAAATCTAACTAATGTAAAATGTTTGTAGAACAGCACATATGGATCAACTAATCTCTTTTTTTGAACAAAAAATCCAATTATCAGAGAAAGAGATTGCTTTACTCGAACAAGTGTTTGCCTATGTAGAGTTCCCAAAAAAATCTATCATCATCCAAGAGGGAAAAACCGAATCCTATTTGTACTTCGTGGTAGAAGGAATTCTAAAAGGATATAAAAATAAAAACGGAAAAATAATTGTAGAGCATCTCGTAGGAAATACTACTTTTTTTACGGCATTAGACAGTTTTATGAATGGCACTCCATCTGAAGATTGTTTTGAGAGCATTACAGATTGTAAATTATACAGAATTTCTAAAACCAACTTTGATCTTCTGAAACAATCCGATACCAAATGGAATCAATTGACTGAAGCCATTATCAACGAGAGTCTTCGCTGTAAAATGGAGCGTGTGCATGATTTTCAAACTCTAACGGCCAAAGAGCGTTATCTTAAGTTTATTAAACAAACTCCTGAACTGGCATTACAGGTATCTGTAGAAAACGTTGCCTCTTTCCTCGGCATAGAACCTCAGTCCCTGAGTAGGATCCGGAAGCAAATCACTTTCTAACAAATGTTATTTTTGATTCCTTTTTAAGTTTCGAGATTTGCTCAAACATCAAAATGTATGAGCAACGAAATTTCATTGGTTACTGGTGCAAATGGGCACCTTGGCAACAATCTGGTTAGATTACTACTATCAAAAAATAAAAAGGTCCGCGCTACAGTAAGAAACATCAACAACTTTATTCCCTTTGAAGGACTTAATTGCGAAGTCGTACATGCCGATATTACGAGCAAAGACTCTTTGAGAGCAGCCTTTGCAGGTGTTACAAACGTTTATGCTGTAGCAGCTAATTTTAACATGTGGGCCAAGCACCCCAAAAAAGAAATTTATGACACCAATATCCAAGGTACACAAAATGTATTTGACATTGCCAAAGAATGCGGTGTCAAAAATATCGTTTATGTGAGTTCTGTAGCTGCATTGGATTTCACCAAGCTTCCAGCCTGCCCTGAAAATGGATATAACAAAGATCGGAGAAATTGGTATTACAATTCAAAAAACGACTCGGATCAACTTGCACTTTCGTTAGGTAAAAAATATGGAATCCGAACAGTCCTTATTTTACCTTCAGCAATGATAGGAAGTATTGCTCATAAACTAAGTTATTCTAATCATCTGGTATTTCAAATATTACATAAAGAAATCCCCATTGATACCAACATAACTCTTAACTGGATAGACGTAAAAGATGCAGCCCTTGGCGCATATCAAGCGATGCAAAAAGGTAAGGACGGCGAACGATATATCTTAGCCAACGAAAAACACACTAGTTTATATGAAAGTGTAGCTATAGCTTCCAAGCAATATCCTAACCTAAAGATTAAAACTCCGATAAAAGTCCCTAGATTTTTACTTTATATAATAGCAACAATTATGGAATTATGGTCATATCTATCTGGAAGAGAGCCTTTATTACAACGTCATTATTTGGATATGTTTTATGGTTTGAAACAAGACTACAACATCCAAAAGTCAAGGGTCGAACTGGGGTTTTCTCCTAAATCATCAGAGCAAGCATTGATAGAAGCTTTAGCATATTTAAAAAACAACTGGAAACAACAGTGATCAAGCTTCAGAAGAAGATCCAATCCTATACCCAAATAACGTTTGAACAACGATATCAATTTTTACAAAATATTTATCTTTGAAAGATCTCTTCAATTAGATAAAGCAATTGAATGCAAAAGGTAGAAAAATTTACTCCTGAAATTAATAAGGTATACTTTATAGAAAGGCATACTCTTATTCATATTTTATCTGGAGAAGGGAGCATTCAAGTTGATTTCAAAAATTATTTTGATTGGAAAGAGAAAGCTATTTTCCTGGAAAAAGGGCAATACATTAAATTCTTATCTGATGATTTCCTAGTAAGAAGAATTGAATTCGGTAATGAAGATAAGTTTTATAATAACGACGTTCGCGTTTTGTTTAAACACCTCATCTCTTTAGGGTATATCGATTTATTAGAATGTGAGGAGTGCAATACTTTTTTATCCAAATCGGTATTAACCGATAATTCTGCGGATATCATTGACATTTCCTCCAAACAATGGTACTGGCAAAATCCTTTTAAAGCCAATAAGGAAGAATATCATGTCATTTTTGATGTAAAAGAGGTGATCGATGATGAATATTCTAATAACTTAACGAGTACCGATTTGGTAGACCTAATTAATGATCGCGGTTATAATGCGCAGTCTCTGGTTAAAAATAAAATCGGTTTATCTATCAAAAACTTAATGAGCGCCAAGAGATTGCAAGAAAGTCTCAAAGAAGTGGCTTTTACGGATAAAAACATCCAAGAGATTTCTTACGAATTAGGATTTAAAGATGATGCCTATTTTAATCGTGTATTTAAGAACTCTACTGGGCAAACTCCCAAACAGTTTAGAGAAAACTTTGATTTCAAAAACAGAGATCTGTTCACTCAGGATATTATTGAGCTTCTCAAAAAGTATCATACACAAGAAAGGTCCTTAGGGTTCTATGCGGACAAAATGAACCTTTCTATAAAATCCTTATCCAAAAAAGTACAATCCAAAATGAACACTTCTTTTGGACAGTTGATTCGATTAGAATTGATCAATACCGCCAAGCTCATGCTAATCGAAGATCAGCCTATATCAGCCATAGCAGCACAATTAGGGTTTGAAGAGCCCAACCACTTTTCCAGATTTTTCAAACATTATTCAGGTACTACACCTACAGATTTCAAATTAAAAAAGTACAATTCTTAGTCTTTTTTTTGTAGCAACAAACCCTTGATTCTGATTCATCTTTGCAGTGTATTAATTCACTAAAAAGATAAAAGATGAATATTAAAGAACAAGTAACAAAAATGGATGCAATAGTAAGTCAAGGAGCTATTGTAGACGCAGTAAAAGAATTCTTTGCAGACAATGCTATTACCTCGGACTATGGCGATGGTAAAACCAGCAACAAGGCAGAAATGGTTGCCAAAATGGAAGGTTTTGCAGGATCTATCGCCAATGTAAATGGCATTCAACATCATCATTCTATAGTAGACGGAAACGTATCCGCTTCAGAATTTACTTTCGATTTTGACATGAAAGACGGAAGCAAAATCTACTGGCATGAAATCATCCGTAGAATATGGAATAATGAAGGACAAGTAATCCAGGAAGAATACTTCAACGCAGAATAACAAACAAAAAATCACAAACATTAAAAAAATAAAAAAATGAAAACTTTAAAATTAGTATTAGTAATCGCAGCATTTTCGCTGACCACAACAATTTCGGCTCAAGATAAAATGGCCAATAATATTGACAATAGTAATATTGCACTTCAAGGATATAGTGCAGTATCATACTTAGATCTTGGACTAGCACAAAGAGGAAATAAGAATTACAAGTCAGAATACAATAAAATAGCATACTACTTTACCTCTGCAGAGCAAAAAGCAACTTTCGACAAAAACCCTGCAAAATATGTTCCTCAATACGGTGGATACTGTGCTTTTGGAGTGTATGCCGGAGCAAAGTTTAGAGTAGATCCAAATAAATTTATCGTGAAAGATGGTAAATACTACTTATACCTAAACAATGTAGAGTTGGATGCTAAACAACTGTGGTTGGCAGAGAATAATCACGGAAAATTAAAAGGTGTTGCTGATAAGAATTGGAATAAGCTGAGCAAAACCCACAACTAGTATTAACCCCCATATAAAAACAATAATTATGAAATTTGTAACCAAAAGAATACATGCGTTTTTAGACTACCCAGTAGCTGTAGCATTGATTGTATTACCCTTCATATTGGGATTAGGAAGTTCTAACCCGATAGCACTGCAACTATCGGTTGCTATAGGAATTGCAGCCTTTGTATTGACACTATTAACGGATCATCACTTAGGAGTGTTTAGAGTATTATCGTATCGTTTTCACCTTATTGTGGATTTTGCAGTTGCTGTGTTATTCATTTTAGCACCTACTATTTTCGGATTCAAAGGAATTGATTCCTACTATTATTGGGTGAATGGTATAGCAGTACTGACCGTTGTAAGTCTGCATAAACCTGAAGTAGCCGTGTAATATATACTGATGTTATTTTACTTATATAAAAAAGCGATTTGAACTTACTTTCAAATCGCTTTTTTTATGTTTCTCCTTCAATAGAACGAGGGCATTGTAACAAAATCAAATTTTTCTGATCTTTATAGTATGTACAGAATCATACTTTTATTTTTTATCCCCATACAATTTGCATTTGGTTTCAACACCGATAATTTGTTTTATAGTGTTTCGAAAGATTCAGTAAAAAAAGACATTAGCTTAAAAACGATTAAATTTGAAAAAGGCACTGCAGTCAGAGCCTTTAATCACACCTATGCTCCTCTTCTTTTTTATATCAAACTGAGAGCAACAGATAGCCTAGTGAAAGAAATGGTGCTCCCTCCCAAAGACAGCTTAGTAGTTATACAATGGGAAGAAAAAGATCGAACAATCGCTACAAAAGAGTTCAATAAAACATATCGAGCTGGGTATTACATTGGGGATCCTACAAATACAAAACCTAATACCAATTATTTATACCGATTACCTTTTAAGAAAAATAAAAAATATCGGGTATCACAGGGTTTTAATGGTAAGTTTTCGCATACCAAGACAGCATCAAAATATGCAATAGATTTTCAGTTAGAAATCGGAGAGCCCGTTTATGCAGCCAGAGAAGGATTAGTAGTAAAAGTGCAAAGCAAGTTCAAAGAATCCGGAGGCAAAGCGTTTTTATACAAAGCCAATAGAATTATCATCCTGCATGAAGATGGAACCACAGCTTCTTACGTACATTTGGATTATGATGGTGTTCTTGTAAAGGAAGGAGATCGGGTTATTAAAGGGCAGCATATTGGTTTTTCCGGTCTTACAGGATATACCAGAGGCCCTCATCTTCATTTTGTAGTGAGAAAAGAAAGAGATATTGCAATCCCGATTTTCTTTGAAGGGTATGCTGGTAAAGAACTAAAACAAGGAAGAAAATACAGCGTTAAAAAGCTTTAAAATAAATATTAAAACAAAAAAGGAAAGTTCTTGTAAACACTTTCCCTTTTTTTACATATAAATGTTCTCCAGAAATTATTCAGACCAATAACGAAGCGTTACGATAATGTAACCGTTAGGGTCAACAAGTTCTTCGCTCAAAGTAACAAATGACGATGATGCACCATCAAAATACCCATCATAAGCATCAAATCGATACGATCCTTCTGGTAAGAACCTGAAAACATTATCATCATCACTACGATTAGGATAAAATACCTCTCCGGTATCTTGATTAATTGCAAAGTATCCCTGTAACCCATTTGGTCCCACAGGCTGACCAAAACGATCGACTAACTCAATCTTTACATCAAATGTAGAACTGCTTTTTGCCTGAGCACTTTTTGAAGAATTTTGCGGCAATTCGACATTATCATTTCCCGTTTCGCAGGCTACCAATAAGATTACACTCAACACTAGACATGTAATAGATTTCACTAAATTATGCATAACAAAGGTTTTAAGATTATTACAGCTAATTTCAGGATATCATACTATTAAATACTTATCGTAGAATTACGAAAACATCATTTAACAAATTCTCTAGAAAAAGAGAACCGTTAATCTTTAGATAGATTAACGGTTCATATATAGAAGCACGCCTAGAAGCGTATATACTGTTATTTCTTAATCAATCTATGATTTTCAATGATTTGATCGTTCTTATCAAATATTGAAAGTAGATAAACGCCTGATTCTTTAATTTCCGGATTAAATATTAACCCTTCCTTTTTCATGGTTGCAGTGATATTCGCTTTGTATACTTCTGCGCCTGCAATATTATAAATGACTATTTCATTCGCTTTGTTCAAGATCAATGATGAACTTGATATATGAATGGAGGTAGTAAATGGATTGGGGTGAATAATTGTTTGATCCACCAAATCATTAAACAAAGGAGGGGTAACTCTTTGAACAAAAGTAGTATTGATTCTTGATACCCCACAAGCTTCGATAAATTGCCAGCCACTAGAAGTTCTTTCAAAAAGGTTTCCTTGATAGGTCACTCTATCACCAGTTGAATAACTTACACCACTTTGCCATTCGGAAACTCCAGCACATGGATTTGGTGGTGGAGGGTTACTATCTGTCGTATAACTTATAATTAATCGAGGGGCTTTACTTGCTCCTCCTTCGTAAGAATCAGCTACGCGTTTTGCCGAAGTACTTGTTAAACTTCTTCCTTTTCCTCTAATGATCATACTCAAACTATTCCCAGACGACCAATCACTTTTATTGACTAAGCTTTGTACCATATTCTTTAGATTAGGAGATCGTTGTGCGTTACCACTTTGATTACTCGACCATGATTGTGGTGTCCATGTCACCTTACTGGAAAAAGTAGTTCGGTTTGAAACTTTGTTGGAATTTGAGAAAGCTGGAGAATTACTACTGTTGTGCAATGCTATTTCTAATTCTGCATCTGCACTATTACTTTCGTCTGCGGTGAACTGTAAATATGCATTGGTAATCGTTGCATTTTTAGGAACTCCTACTCCCCTAAAACGCAAACCAATTATCTGATATCCTGCATTGCTATAGCTATCATACACTAGCTCAAGATCACTACTATTCGTATATAAATCTCCATTTTCACGTTCTTCTACATCATCATTCCCCGAAGAAATTGCCACATCTACGGTACCATTATCCGGATCTGGATCTACCACCGTGCCTTTATTTATAGTCACCACACTCCCATTTGATGGGTTCCAGATATCCAAATTACTTGGTATAGCAAATACATTATTATTAGAAACAGATCCAACTTGAGAAGCATTATCTACCCGTATTGTTCGAGTTTCTATTTTGTTTTCATCTACAAAAATCCATTTAAACTGATTGAAACGAGCCGAGTTTCTCGTCCAGTTTTTGTTATCATTATTAGATCGCAATGGAGCTCCCCAACACCCTTCTCCAACATAGACGGTTCCATTTTGATTATCTCTCACAAAACCTTCATCACTTCCCGATCCAGTTGACGGGCGTACAGGCCAGGTTGTTTTTACGGTATGTGCATCGCACTCTACCACCAACTTCACTCCTTTTTCATAAAATAATTGTGCCCAATTGTTGTATTGGTTATTTCCTTCAGACTTTGAAGATACATGAGGGCGCATTGGTTTATGATATTGCGCCATTTTCCAAATAACATTGGTATTTGCGTTCAAATCATTTCGTAACCAGTTAGTTTGATTTCCGGAAATCGAAATTTCTGTATTAAGGGTATATGTTCTTACTAGATTATTACCAAAAGTAATTGCATAATAAACACTAGTAGAAGGCACATCGAATAAATGATATACACTATTGTTACTATCTTCATGATTACCCCTGGTAGCTACAATTGGAAACATTCGATTGTCGCTGGCGATGGTCAATTGCCAATCATCAAACCATTCTCTCCATTCAGAGTTAGTATCTCGGTTCGTCATATCCCTCCAAATAAGACAGCATGTGGTTTTAGCTTTGCCACTAAACTATTTGCATTTCGTCTTGGAGTTCTATTATTTCTAGAGTCTCCTCCCGCAATAAATGACAATCTACTATTATCTGAAGGTGCTGTTTTGAACCAAAACCGCTCACTTAGTACCTTGACTATCTCTAATCACAAAATAGTAGGCTGTATTAGGTTGTAAACCAGTTAATCGTGCAAAGTGATTATTCATTCCTTTGTACGATACAATCCTATCAGGAGATTTAAAATTTGGATAATTGTTATAATTCGTTCCAAAATCTGTTGTTCCGAAATATACGGTAGGATTACTTCCTGAAATTTGGTTCCACCCAATAACTATCGAAGTCGCTGGATTGCATCTTAAGGTAAGTCTGTACTTATCATTTGAAGCAAATAACTGAAAACCAATAAAAATAAAGATAAGAAAGTATGTTCTTTTCATGATTTGTGTGTTTGTTTAGGTTGGTTAAAATTAATGTATGACGTTTTAAGAAATACATTGTAATCTAATAGTAACTTAGAGTTAATATTGGTAACATAAGGTTTTAAAAAGGTTAATATACAGTTTAAAATTGGTTAATAAAACTGATATAAATGAAAAAGAGAGAGGAAAAATCAACCTCTCTCTTTGTTGTATAAATCGTCTTTATTTCTTGAGTATTTGTTCTGAGAGTAATGTCTTTCCATTCTGGTCAATTACCTGAACGATATAGATTCCTTTATCTAGTATTTCCGGACGAATACTTACTATTTTATCACGTATTGGGTTAAGGTTTGAATATCTCATCTTTCCTGATTTATCATAGATCTGTACCGAAACATCTCCTTTTACATTTGGAATCAAGATCTCAAACTCTTGATCGAATGGATTGGGGTAGATCTTAGCTTTTTCATTAATTTTCGGTTCTTTTAACTTAACGGCTAGTTCTTGTTCTGGCTCTGTTACTGCTCTGCTAATACCGCTAAATGAGTATACCACAATCAACTTGGCTGCCTTATGGGCTCCGCTTTCATACGCTCCGGCAACTCGTTTATACTTTGTTCTGTAAGAGCTCTTACCTTTCCCTCGGATGATGAAACTCATACTATTTCCTGGCCTCCAACCTTGTCTATCCACAACTTGTTGTACCATACCTTTTAACTCTGGCGTGCGTTGAGCAGCTCCATACTGACCTTCAGTCCAAGGTTGTGGTTTCCAACGTATTTTATGGGAAACAACTCCTCTACCTGAAACATTATCTCGATCGGTAAATTGAGGGGAATTATCACTATCGTGCAAAGAAAATTCTAATTCGGCACTACGGCGGTTACTTTCGTCCGCGGTAAACTGAATATATGCATTGCTTATGGTAGCGCCCTGAGGTATATCAACATTTTGAAATCGAATTCCCACTTTCTGAAAACTTAAAAGATTTGTAGAGTCATATACCAGTTCTAAATCACTACTATCTACATACAATTGTCCGATCACATTTTCCTCTACATCATCGTACCCTTCGGAAATTGGTATCGTTATATTTCTGGCAAATTGACCTACGGTAATGGAAATTTCTTTTTCGCTACACAATTCATGATTGTCAAAAGCTACCACTTTGATTTTATGGATACCGCTACTCAAATTCCTTGGAGTGTTGTAAGGGTAAGTAAAATCAGTATTGACCAGATTTCCATCTACATAAAACTCTACTTTTTCCACTTGTCCATCACTATCGATAACGTTTGCTTTAATATCCACAGTACCAGAATTGGGTAAGTGTTGACCATCAGTAGGGTTAACCAATGTGATTTGAGGTGCCTGAAGGTTTTTATTAATAATTTTAATAACGCTTCCATTACTAGGGTTCCATATCTGAAGATTACTTGGTATTTGGAAAACATCATCGTTAGACACCTCTCCTACTTGTAAAGCGTTATCGACCATTATGGTCCTCGTTTCAATTTTTGCTTCATTCACAAAAATCCATTTAAACTGATTAAATTTTCCAGAATCTCTCGTCCAACCCTTAATATCATCATTATCTCGTAGCGGAGCTCCCCAACCACCTTCTCCTACATAGACTGTTCCGTTTTCATCTCGTTTAAATCCTTCTTCACTTCCGGAACTGGTAGAAGGACGAAGTGGCCAGGTACTCTTTACCGTATGTGCATCACATTCGATAACTAGTTTCACTCCTTTATCATAGAATAATTGGGCCCAATTGGCATATTCTATCAAATTTTCCCCTTTGGAAGAGACATGTGGTCGAATAGGAAAATGATATTGGGCTATCTTCCAAACCACACTAGAGTTTGCATTAAGATCATCTCGAAGCCAATCTTTTTGCGATCCCGAAATAGCGGTTAATGAATTTAAGGTATAAGTTCTCACAATATTACGCCCAAAAGTAATGGCATAATGAACCCCAGATGAAGGAACATCAAATAAATTTACAATAGTACTATTACTATTCTCATGGTTTCCTCTTGCCGCAATTATCGGAAACATTCTACCATCATTTGCTATGGTGAATTGCCAATCATCAAACCATGTTCTCCATTGAGCATCGTTATCATTGTCAGTCATATCGCCTCCAAAGAGAACTGCATGTGGTTTAAGCTTTGCTACCAATCGATTTGCATTTTGTCTAGGTACTCTGTTGTTTCTGGAATCTCCACCGGCAATCAAGGAAAATTTACCTTCTTCCAAAGGCGCAGTTTTAAACCAAAGTCTTCTACTAACACCTTCGCTATCTTTAATCACAAAATAATAGGCGGTATCTGGTGTAAGTCTTGACAATCTTACAAAATGATTGTTCATCCCCCGATAAGAAACAATACGACTGGGAGCTGCAGAATATCGATACTCTTGATAATTACTACCTTGATCTACAGGACCATAGTATACTACAGGATTTGTTCCCGAAATTTGGTTCCATCCGATCACTATAGTAGTTGCTGGATTATCACGTAAAGTTAATCTATATTTGTCACTGGAAGCATTGGCTTTCCATGTAAAAAGGATTACAAAAAGCAGGCATATTTTATTCATGGTTTTAATATGTTAGGTTAGAAAAACAAAGTTAAAATATTGAAAAACAGAATTTTAAAACCTACACCAAACTTAATTCAGAATTAAATATGATAACACTCCTTTTTACAAAACATAACTATATCTTCAACTAATGTTAACATCAATATGATTTATTTTGTGGCATGAAAAACTCAACTACTTTATGGATTATTAAAGGCTCTGTATTTCTGATTTTTATAGGACGAGCCTGGCAGCACTTATTTTGGGATGCTCCTTTTCGTTCTTTTTTTTGGGATGAAGCCCTGTTGAAACCTATTGTAGAATCTATATTTGACATCCCTTGGAAAGAATACGTAACTAGTAGTACTACAGATGATTTTATACAAAATAGCATTCGAGTGAATGGAGTATTATACTTGATCGCTGCTATAGTTTCGCTCACTGTGAATACCGTTCCAAAAATTTGGCAAAAAATTCCAATTTACGCAGGAGGAATTAGTTTAATCTTATTGTCCGTATTAATGGCTAAAGAAAAGTTCTATCATTTGGGTCAGTTTTTTGAGCACAGTATACAATTTAGTACTCCGTTTGTGTTTATTCTATTTACCAAGGACACTATTAGTAAAGAACGTATTATCCTTATCCTTAAGGTTTTGATTGCCCTTACCTTTTTTTCTCATGGATTATATGCCTTTGGTTTTTATCCTGTTCCGGGAAAATTTGTAGATATGGTGATTCAAATTTTTGGATGTTCTGAATCTAGCGCGTTGACTTTTTTGTATATCGCAGGAATTCTTGACTTTATCGTTGCCGCCCTGATTTTTGTCCCCAAAGTAATGAAGTATGCGCTTTGGTATGCTGTAGTTTGGGGGTTACTTACAGCGTTAGCCAGAATAGTAGCTAACTTTTATATCGATTTCCCCCTAGAATCTTTGCATCAAAACTTATATCAAGTGGTGTATAGATTGCCACATGGTTTAATACCGTTGGTCGTACTATATCTAGACAAGTATCAAAGTAATTTTACTCATACCTATAAAAGAAAAAAGGCCGTTGTATAACGGCCTTTCCTTTCTCAACAAATCAAATTAGTTAATTATAAAACGTTCAACAGTCTTCATTTGTGAATTTTGAATTTGAAGCATGTACATGCCTGCTCCAAGGTAATCCACATTAATCCAACCATTACTGTTAAGTTGTCCTTTTCCTACTTCTTGTCCCATTAGGTTAATAATTGAGTAAGAAGTGTCTGTAGATTTAGACAACTGATTATTAGGCATAAATACCTGTAATGCGTTTCCTTTTTGTAAAGGGTTTGGTGCTATTCTGATCGAAGATAACTGACCTTCGTCTTCTGTTCCTATTTGTGCCGTAACCGGTCCAAAATCTACTGGTGCAAATGATGATCCACAAGAACCTTCAAAGATTTTCACATTAGAGAATGTAGAAGTATTACCAGAACCTGCATCATTATCATTGATAAACACTAGTCTATCCATACTACCGGTGTAGAACGTACCCACTGCAATCGTATAGGTTGTTGTTCCTCCAGAATAGTTATCAAAATTGGTTACCCCATAGTTTTGAGTACCGTGAACTTTGAAATATCTAGTAGATGTTAAGCTATTATCATCTTCGAATCCTACAGCATGAATTTCTCCCTGACTAGTACTGCTAAAATCGAACTCGATCACTGTGTTAGCAGTTACCGTATAATTTAAAGGAATAAACTTCCAGGTGTTATTTGTAAGTGATAATGAAGCTCCTCCGTTTCCGATAGAAGAATCACCAGCAGCATCCTGATTAGAGAATGAATTAATAGTGAAGTTGTTAAAGTTAAGAGCATCACATGTTGGACCAGGGTTACTTGATCCCTCCTGAATACTTACGTCATCAATAGCAATATCACTCTGCCATCCTTGACTACCACTACCGGTTACTACATTAAATCGTAATTGTACACTAGCTTCTCCTGCATAAGCAGAAAGATCAACATCTGCGGCATTCCAGTTACTACCTTGAGCTCCATTTCTACTGAATACACTTGTCCAAGCTCCATCGTTATTAGTTCTTGCTTCAACATTTAAGCTGTTGATCGCGCTTCCTAACATATGGTATTGGAAAGTTAGTGTAGGTGTTGATAAACTACTGAAATTCAAACAAGGAGAATTCAAAATCGCTCTCTTATTAGGATATCCAGTTCCATTTCCAGAAGCTTCAACATATAGATAGAAACTACCATCCGCTGCGCTTCCAGGTCCGGTTCCGTTAGAAGGAGTACCATTTGCATCTCTAGTCCAGTCTAAATCATCACCAGTTGTAGCTTGTGCCCACTGACCTAAATTAGTTTCAAAACTTTCGCTGAATGGATAAGAAGTTACATCTCCAGAACAATCTCCAGTTCCTGGACCAGGTCCACCACCATCACAAGGATTCGTGAATGAAACAGTTTGGTCTGTTTGTCCGTTAGAACCTCCGTTGTTATTTTCATTAGCTCCTTCACCTACTCCTCTTTCAGCAAATGCTTTCCAGATTAAACATCTGTATTGACCTCCATAAAGATCTTGATCAGCTTGAAGGATTCCGTCACGTCCTGAGACAAATCCTGGATTGTTGGCAGTGTTCTTAAGTCCTTCTACTACTAAAGCCATAGCAATATTATTCCCACCTGTTCCATTATAAAAATCTGCATCAAATCCTTCTTGATCGATAAGTAACCAAGTCATATCCCACAGAATTGTAGCGAAAGCATATCCTACACCGTGTGGTCTTGCCAATCCTCCTATGTCTGCATAGTCAGTATCATTTATAGATCGATTAGTAGAATAACGAGTTGGTCGGATACCTGCTCCATCTGTTGCTTGTCCAAGCACATAAGCTCCTACACCTCTAGCATCTGTACCTTGATCTCCCGCTCTCATTGTAAGCATTAGACCAAAATAGTCAGACCATCCTTCACCCATTTGCTCAGATCCTCCAAGCACATTTGAAGATGGTCCACCAACCAAACGAGTAGAGATTCCATGACCATACTCATGAACAATAATTACATTATCAAAAGATCCATCTCTTCCAGGGTTGGTTCTATTCCACAAGAACATCTGCATTCTAGGGTTACCTCCATCTCCTGGTGTTGCAAAATTAGCATTGTTGGTTCCACTTCCATCCTGAGCATCTGCGTTTACCGAGTCACTTCCTGCTCCACCTCTTCCGTAGTTGTTTTCCTGGAAGTTTCCACTAGCTTCGTTAAATCCATACTGATAGAATACATCATGGATAATATTATTCCAATAGAATAAGTTTGTAACCGAAGCACTTAAATAATTACTAGGTGCTTGATTTAAGTTTACTGGAAAGTCAAAATCCAAACCAGATCCTCCATTAGGTGAAAAACCAGTTCCATTATTTCCATTACTATCATCTTGTGCCCATACGTTGTTACCTCTGGTAATTGTAAACTCGGCACCAGCACTACCATTGGTATCATGCCATCCAAAAGGAGAAGCTGTAGCTTCTGCAGGATCAGTTACGATAGAACGCCCTCCATGAATTGGGCTTTCTATTGGCATTGGGTATACGTTATAAGAATCTGGAGCAAACGCTAAAGATTCTGCTTTTGTCATCGGTCCCATCGCATGATCATCCGCATGGTCATCAAATAACACAGATTCTGCGTGGTTATGATTATGATTAGCGTGACCTGGTTCGTCAAAGCTACAAGATACTACCCAATCTTCTTCATAAACAACATCACCAGTATTCGCATCTACATCAGCTACCCACCAGTGTTGCCCATTCTTTTGATAAATACTTACATTCCAGCAAAGTACCAATTGATCTTTAAACAATCTATATACTTTTTTGGCTTCGATAGGATAATCTGCCATTGATACACCAGAGTTTTTATATACCAATACATCCCCAAGTTTAGATTTTCTTGATGTACTAGATAAGCTTTTGGCTCCCACCAATTTGTGTTTTCCAATTACAGCGTTGATAGCTTGCTCTGGAGTAATTCCAGGGCTTACTGAATTGATTTTACTGTTCACAGCATCAACAAACTGATTAATCTCGAAGGTAACCTGATTATTCTGAACAGTTAATTTATAACTACCATTCATGATTGGAATGTCGTTATACATCTGTCTAAGATATACGTGAGTAATACCCGCTTTTAATGAAGGAACCTCATCGGTAATAACATAGTTATAATCATTAAGAGTAGCCTGAGATTTTGAAGTGTGTGAAATTGCGTCTTGAAAATGATTTTGGACAATACCATTAATGTCCTGTGCAAAGATTGTTTGGCAAATTAAAAAACATAAAACGCCAAACGAGTAGACTTTTTTCATAAATATATGTTTTGAGTTTGTGTATAACAAAATTAAAGAAAAATGAAGGATTTACGATAATGATTGAGAAACACATACTAAATTATCATAAATTAACTTATATATTATTTTTTATTCAACACATTTGTTAAAACACTCTTTTTCATCCATTCTCTATTCTGAAACTCTTATAAACACTGTTAGTCACAAAAAACCAGGTCACACCAAAACCTAACTATTTGATAAACAAATGATAAAACAACCATTATTTGATTACGGGAAAAGTGTAAAAATTTGATGGTGTTTTTTCTAAAAAACAGAATGTTTTACATAGTAAAATGATAGATTTGATTAACAAATTTCAACAAACCCTAAACAAGATATTCTAAGCCCTAAGAAAATACATCTTAGTCTTATCTTTACAAAAAACAGCCTATGAGCACTTTAGCTTTTGAAACACATTTACATTCTGGACATACCTTTATTGTTCCTGATAAAATTGCCCATAATTTTCTTGACCAAGGTTATAAAAGAGTAATCGTTACTATTCTGTTTGAAAACAGATCAACTTCCTTCCATGCTGCTATTCAAAAGTTTAAAAATCAATATCACATCACTTTTAATAAAGCCAATCAAAAAAAGATGAAGATATTTCCTTCGGATTATTTTACAGTACAATTGAACGAAGACACTTCGAAGTATGGGGTAGAAATGCCCGAAGAGTTCGATGCCGTTCTGCAAAGTGATCCTGAAGCCTTTGAGATTTTTGAATCCTTAACCGATGGTAAAAAAAGAAGCCTTATTTATTTTATACTGAAAATCAAAAACTCGCAAAATAGGATTAATAAGGCGCTGATTATCACGGAGAATCTTAAGAGAGGAATCAGAAATACTCAAGAATTGATAAAAAAAATATAATCATATACTAAGTGACCATTACTTCTTACAGAATGATTTCATTCCCTAATCTTTTGTAATGATCGAAAACTACACTATCTTACCCTAGTAAACAAAGGACAAGTTATAATTATGAAAGCGTTACCATTGATAGTCTTTGCTTTCTTGTCAATCATAATTGTTGGCTGTAAAGGTGAAAAAAAACAGGAAATAGATCCGACCACTACAGTTGAAAAATTATACAAAAAAAAGGAAGGCGAAGTTAAAACGATTACTATTGCACTAGACCCTAAGAGTGATAGCAAAGTTTCAGGTAAAGTTACTTTTATCGAAACTGAAGGTATTGTTAATATGACAGCAGAACTCAACGGACTAAATGAAGGAGAACATGCTATCCATATTCACGAAAAAGCAGATTGTTCATCTCCTGATGGAAAATCTACGGGAGGGCATTGGAATCCTACCATGGAGCCTCATGGAAAATGGGGAGCAAAAGAAGGTTATCACAAAGGAGATATTGGGAATCTAAAAGCAGATGCTGAAGGCCATGGGGTGATTAATTTCGCAACTACTGAATGGTGCATTGGATGTGATGATGACAAGAAAAATATTTTGGGCAAAGCAGTAATTGTGCACCAAGGAATCGATGATTTTACTTCTCAACCATCTGGAGCCGCAGGTAGCCGAGTAAGTTGCGGTGGAATCATACAATAACATATACTAAAAAAAGAAATGGTTAAACGAACTCTTTTTCTTTTAACACACTAAATCATTATTTAATAGTTTACCCTCACACTCTTTAATGCAACCCACAGCACTTATAATAGCATTACAAAACAAAGAGCAATCTGCTTTACAAAGCATTTATGACATGTATGCTACTAATGTCTATGGGATTATTTATAATATATTAAGAGATAAAGAATTATCCGAAGAGGTTTTACAAGACGTTTTTATTAAAATCTGGAATAATGCACCTTCCTATTCAGAAAAAAAGGGCAGGTTCTTTACCTGGATACTCAATATTGCTCGTAATGCGGCAATTGATAAAACCAGATCAAAAAGTTTTAAGAATTCCTATCAAAACCTTGAAGCCGAAAATTTCGTAGATATATTAGAGGACAACAATAATTTTTTAAGTAAAGTAGATAGCATAGGAATAAAAAAATACATCAGTGCTCTAGAGCCTCTTTGTAAAAAAATAATTGATTTGCTGTTTTTTAAAGGGTTTACCCAAAAAGAAACTGCAGAAACTCTGGATATTCCTTTGGGAACAGTGAAAACCAGAAATAGGATTTGTATCGATAAACTAAAACAAGTCTTAGAAGTATAACAAATACATGGATATTAAAGAATACATAGCATCCGGGATTTTAGAACTTTATGTTTACGGTTCTCTTTCTGAAAAAGAGAATACCGAGGTGTATGCTATTTTGCAAAAACATCCAGAAGCTCTAGAGGAGGTTGAGCGAATCGAAAACTCTTTGAAAGAACTATCTGCAGCCGTGGCTCCCGATTTGGATGCATCCATATACTCAAAAATCGAAAATCGTTTAGATCCTGAAGATAACTCTGTAATTCCGATTACCAGAAAACGAAGCAATTTACCGATGTATATTGGTTGGGCAGCTTCAGTCGCCTTATTAGCTGGTTTATTTGTACAACTGAATAAAAATAAGGAGCTAAGGCAACAACTGGTAGAAAACCAAATAGAAAAGCAATTACTTGAAGGCAAAATTCAAGTAGCAGAAGAAGATTTATCTCAAACCAAAAACTTACTAAGCGTTTTACGTAATAAAGAGTTTATTCAGGTACCATTAGCTGCTCAACAAGTAGACCCTAATGCTTATGCTACAGTATATTGGGACAAAGAAAATCAAAAGGCCTATATTGATGTAGCGGGGTTACCCACTCCTCCTCCCGGAAAAGTTTATCAGGTTTGGTCCTTAGGCTTGAACCCCTTGACCCCGACAAGTATGGGAACGTTGGATGCTTTCACCGATAATAAAAATAAGATCTTCTCCTTATCCAACCCTAATAATTCTGAAGCCTTTGGAATTACCCTAGAACCAGAAGGTGGAAGTGAATCTCCTACATTAGAAATGCTATATACGCTTGGTGCGGTAGAATCATAAAAAAAAGGGTTAAGATAACATCCTAACCCCTTTATTATTTATTTTTACAAACTTTTCTTAGTTCGTCTCTGTAATCATAGCATCACTATTCATAAAGATGTTTGCTCCAGAAAGCTTGTCGATCTCAAAACTGAATGATGTTGTTGGTGTATCAAATTGCTCTGAGAAGTTGTTTGGTGTATTAAATCTTCCCGTTCCGTAGTTGAAGTTGATCTCGCACATTTCGTATCCTGGATTTACAGAATATTCAATTTTTAATCGAGTATCGCTTACAGAAGATACGTTGATGTGTCCAACTTCGGTACTAGTGCTGATATCACATCCATTTGGATTCGTGATCAATTCAATATTAAATCCAGCATCTCCTCTACTATCGATAAACACATATGCTAAGAATGTGTTGAATACGTCATTCTCGCAGAATCCACACTCTTCGTGGAAACCATATGCTTTTACACATTCTGGTGCACAACTTTTCACACAGTACTCAAAAGAACGTACCCACTCTCTGTAGTAGTAGCATCCAGAGTAGTAAGAATATCCATACTCCTGAGTTAAGTTTTTGTTGTATGCAAACGCAGAATAGAAACACTTGCTGTCTGCATCGTAAATTTTAGAATACGCTACGATCTCAAAACAATCTAAGTTAATAGATGATAATGGAATAACGTAAGCCGCTTTCTTCGTTCCTCCAAAGTAGTAAGGAAAAGCTTTGTAGTTAAATTTACGTAGATTAGGAAATCCATTAGAATAAAATGGAATTTGTCCTTTTTCACCAATATACAGATATACTTTTTTCATATATCTAGACTTATTGGCCTTAAAGAATAAGTATAAGTTTTCTCCGTCGTTAGTAACTTCTACTCTACCTACTCTTTTCTTTTGTGATCCAACTAATAGTGGAATAACTTTAGTTTCCCCACAACCTGCTGCTTTTACATCATCAAGAGTTAAATCAGTTGGTTTTAATAATGTATAATCGTAGTGACCATACGTTTTTGCACCAAATTCTTCAGGAGCGTTTTCTTCTTCATCGTGTCCTCCCTCTTCTTTGGTTAATCCTTCTGACCCGTCATTTTTAACAAAGTCAGGTTCTGCAACTTCGCTTGCAGGTTCTTCCATTAGTTCATTTTCCTCACTCTTGTTACAAGATGTGTAAACAAAAAATAAAGCAATGAACGCATACTTCAATACTGATACGTAATTTGTTTTCATATAAGAATGGTTTTTGGTTGAAATTTCCCCTTTTGTGGGGTCAAAACTAATAAAAAATAGTATTCAAAAGATGTGATAATCAGGCAAAACCGATATAAACAATGATAAATTCGATGATCTTCACAGCTCATGTGCCAGAATACCCAAATAGTAAGATTAATAATACAAAAAAGCTTGCCTACTCCCCCAAGTAGACAAGCCATCATCTAAACATCAAAAAACAAAAATCAAAAATTGTATATAAGTTGTACTCCGGCAACAATGTATTGTCGGGCGTAAATGATATATCCTTATTGGTTGCAAAAACCAATCATAAGTTCTGGACTTTTACAGCAGTAAGCGGACCTAACTCATAATCGCTCTCTATCAATTCCTCCTTGATCACTTCCATCTTATCCAAAAGTCCATTGGCCTTATAAATCTGAGCAATGTGAAGATTGGCAACGGGTTCAAAGGTTTTATCCACTACATGTGCATTTACCAGATTCAAAGCTTGTTGGTATTCTCCTTTCAGATACAAGATGTATGCTTTCAAATCATAAGATTGAGGTGTGGGTCTATTGTTAATCTCAATTTCTGCCAATGCCATAGCCTTATCAAACTGCTGATATTCCTCGGCCAATAGTATGGCATTATGAACATTATACATTACCCCATAGTTGGGATTGTCTACTCCTTCCCTATAGTTCTTTAGATTGTCTTCCTTTTGCGTTTGATCTGCTAAATACTCACTGATTTCTGCCTTCAACAAGTAATAATCCGGGCTCTTACTGTTCGCAATCACGTTATTCATTATTCTTAGAGCTTCCTGTGGTTTCTTTTCGTAAGAATAAACTATCCAAGCGATACCCTTTTTGGCATAGGTATATGAAGGATCGATCTCCAACGCTTTCAAATAATGTTGATACGAATCTTTGATCCTGCCTGCATGCCCATAATAATCGCCCAAATTGGTGTAAGACCATAACATGAGTGCTTTGTTGTTCTTTTGTTCTACCAGTTTTGTAGCTTTCTCCATATATTTTATGGTCAAATCGAGATTACCTTTGAAATCACTCCACTTTGCCAATCGAATTAAGAAGTTGAAATCATTATGATCTGCAATCTTTTCTAAATATTTTGAAGCATTATCATATTCTCCTAACTCCATCGACACATCAAACAACACCATTTTCACAGTCTTGTTATCATTAATTTTTCTTGCAGTTTCTGCAGCTGCTTTTGCATCTATAAAACGATGCTGGGTACTATAATTTTGAGCAAGAGCTAACCAATAATTCTCTCTTTTGAAAGCGGCTATATCTGCAGATTTTTGTAAAATTTGCTCAGCTTTTTTCAGGTACGAAATCTCACCTGTGGCCTGAAACAAATCGGTATATGCTTGAGCCACGGGACCCATGGATGTAATTTGGGTACTATCTTCTTTTATTCTTGCATTCCAGAATGCTAATTCGTGCTCTGCTTTCAGGATCTTATCCTGATGATTTATTTGTAAATAGCTGTCATAATCGCTTGTATTACTTATTCTTTCGGTGTCTTCTTTACAAGAGGCGAAAAGTATTACAGCTATTAAAATGTATAAGGCTTGAATTGTTTTCATCTGTTTAAGATTTTAATGTTTAGTTTTTTAAACCACCGCTACGTATGGAACATTACGTCATGGTATTCATAATGCTGCAACCCCTATGACATATGGTAGATTTATTTGATTGCAACATTATATGTAGTAGCGGTGGTCAAAAATTTAGCTTTTTATGAAGCGTGTGGCGGTTCTAGATAAGGAAATGACGCCAAAGGAGTTTCTCCGGATGCATCCACTCCATCACTAACCAAAATCGGAAGATCTGCATTTCCATCTCCATCAAGATCTTGGCCATTAAAGCGATCCCCATTTTGTCCTCCAAAAATCAATATCAATGAAATATCAATAACATCATCCGTAAGTCTTCTTCCTGTTAATAGATTTGTACCGTCAAAATAAGTAGTTGGAGCATCTGGTGCTACTTGTAGTACATCTGCCGCCAAAAATGTGGTAAGTTGTACAGCATCTTGACCAAGAATATTATTTTCATATTGTGCTCCGTATGCACCGTAAAGACGAACTGCCTCTTCTAAAAATAACGGTTGAAAAATTGGCACTCTTTCTGAAGGAATAGTAACATTAAACGCATCTTTGTTTGCTCCATCGTCAAATCGTAATAACGCGCTGTTTATTGCTGGTCTACCCATTTGATCTACCTGAGCAAAAGTTCCTGTAAAATCTGGTCCTGGATCAGGAATATTTGGATTTCCTTCGTCATCATTGTTACAGCTCGTCGCAAACAATAAGGTGATCAAAAGTAGGGTGCTATATTTTAAAATTTTCATGATTATAGTTTTTAAAAATTAGATTATTGTTTTCTTTTGGTTTCTACCCATGCGTTAAACACTTCTACATTGGTTCCTGCAGGGTGGCTAAATGTCCCTCCTAATAAAGAATTAGGAACTTCGATGACTACGGCTAGTACATTGGTACCATCAAATGTATCTGTTCCGTTTCTATTGAAACCTTCTGGTACTACTTGCCCGCGAATAACTTGTGAAAAACGATCAAAATCGAAGAAAAAAGGATCTTCCCTAAGCCCGGCGAAATAAGAAATTCCATTGGCTGTAGCCGTATTGGCGGCTGCTCCCGTACTAATCGCTACTTCTCCACGTAGAGATGTGGTTTCGTCGATTACACTGTTCAATCCTGTATTTGATGGTGAATAAGGACCAAAGAAATACATGGTTCCATCTCTTGGAATGGCTTGGATCACCATATCCTCGACCATATCACCATCGTTATCAATATTGATTTCGATAAGGATATCTTCATCAAAAGAGGCATCTGCTCCAGGCATCTGTAATCCTTGTACAGTAGTAGCAAAAACCGTGTTATCCGGATTTGCTCCTTCGTAAGCATAAAAATCGGCAATGTCTGCTCTGGCATCACCTCCGTCTGCTAATCGAATACCTGGCGCATCAATGTGATCTGCAGCCATAAGAATTACTGCAACCAGAATTAGTAAGCTGCCAAACAGAAGCACATTTGTTTTTTTAATAGAGTTCATTTTTTTAGTTTTTAAAAAGTTTACGCCTATACTTACGAGCCATTATGAGGGTCGGTTTTCTTGATATCGTTAAATGTTTGTTAATGATTATCGTAAACATCATAACACCATCGTTACTGTTTAGAAAAAAAATAAACCTAAATTTGTAATAAACTGGTAGATTAATGAACCCTTCTACTTCCGGATGGATTGATAAATATCTTAGAGATTTGGATGATGACTCTGAAAGGCTTCAGTGGTCATTTGAACAATTATATGCGGGATTGAGAAGTGCCGGTTTTATTTACGGGACTTCCGTCCATTCTTTAATAGATAGTAGTTCGGATATTACCTATTCTGAAGAAGAAAAAACAAAAATCAATTTATTAACTGCTTTGGTTGTGGTGTATTACGACACCATACAGAATGCTAATCCTAAAGATTGTATCAATGCATTAGTACAGTTTTATGGCTTTCTAGACACCAAAAAATCATTTTTCTCTTTTTCTAACGTACTCCCCACCAATAAAACAGAAAAGCTAGAAAAGATCATTCATGCCAGAATACAAACGAATGAATCGATCTTCAGAAAAAACTTTAGTCACTTGCTCACCAATGCGCTCTTGTTTATTGATGTGTTAGCTTTTGACTATTTCTTGATTCACAACAAAAACCCTTTTGAGTACGCTGCCCAACTAGAAGAAACCTTAACCAATACCGTTTTTCTGGCATTAAATTCTAAAGATGAACAAAATGAACACGATAAATTATTAATAAAGTTATTTGCTTCGTCGGTGAGATATACTAATATCTCTACGGAAGAAGATGCAAGTTTCGATTATATCGAGTTGGATCCCTATACTGATGATATTGAAAAAAAATACATACTAGATCTATCCAGTATGGCTATTTGGAATGACAAAGAATTAGATCAGGGAGAACAAACCTTTATGTCGGCACTGGGAGCAGAACTCAAATTATCAAATGCCGAGGTTAAAGAATCTATAGATATGGTTCATGAATTTATCAATGCTCATAAAGATCAGATCGCTTATTTCAATTATTCGAATCCTGCGTTACATTTCTATCAGCAAACCTCAAGAACCGTAAGTATTTTGGTATTGAGAAATAAGAAAAGATTGATCAAAGAAATTACCGAAAGCAAAGAACTAATGATTTTATTAGGTCAATCTGCAATGAGAGAACTCTCTAAAGAAGAAAAACAACAGGTAAAACAACAACTTATCGATATCTGCAAGACCATTCCTTCTCTTGCTATATTTATATTACCTGGAGGAAGTCTTTTGCTTCCTCTGCTCATAAAATTTATACCTCAGTTGCTACCCTCTGCGTTCAACGAAAATAAATAAGTTATACTTCTAATTTTTCTAACTCCGTATAATTCCTTTTTAGTCTTCTGGTAATAATACCGTAAATGACTCTATAGAATAACGCAATAAATCCGATAAAGATTAAACCAAGAATAATAGAGCTTACTATAATAATTGTTGTAGACGCCTGCCCCAGATCCGCTTGTTTTTGATAATGATCGGTAAAGGCAGCCAGATAAATAGTAAAGGACATAAAAGTCAACGCAAAGAAACCGATATTAAACCAAACATAGTATTTTACAGTTTTTCTGGTTCTGAAAATATTTTCCATCAAAACTTTGGCGGAATCCGTAGTTTGAATTTTCTTATAATTTAAATAAAACCGAACCACAAAAAACACGATTACGGCATAATATACCAATGAAAGTCCTACAATAAAGACGCCACTTAGTAGCTCGTCTACCTGCTCTTGTTCTGTATATCCGTTCACCCTAAGGAAAATATCCAATAACACCCATAACGAGAACTCCAGAAGACTGATAATGAAAATCCACTTTACCATCGAAGACGATTTTTTCAAAATCATCTTGTAGATCTCATTATACGACAGCCTTGGCATAGCAGTATCCTGCTTCTTCCAATCTTTTTTTAATAACTCTAATTCATCCATACGGGATTAGGGATTTAATATTTTTTTCAATTTTGTCTTTACCCGATTCATTTTTACTCTGGCATTTACTTCACTAATACCTAAGGTATCAGCGATTTCCCTATAGGATTTATCTTCCAGATACAAAAAGACCAGGGCTTTTTCTATATCGTTGAGCTGCTTTACTGCAGCGTACATTAATTTTAATTGTTGCTCTACCTCATCATCATAGTCTTCAGCTTTAATTCTGAAATTCATCGCATCCAGATCCGTAGTTTTTATACTTCTCTTGGATTTCCTATACAACGTTATTGCTGTATTCAAGGCTACCCGATACATCCAGGTGCTAAATTTTGCATCTCCCCGAAATTTGGGGTAAGCCTTCCAAAGCTGAATTGTAATCTCTTGAAACAAATCATTATGTGATTCTGAATCACTGGTGTAGATCCTACAAACCTTGTGAACAATATTTTGATTTTGTTCAAGATTAGTTACAAAACTATGTTCTAATTCTTTATCCATTTAGTCAGTTACACCTTATATGTAGTCGGTAAAACTAATCCGTTACAACTTTTACCAACAAATTATTACTTTTTTTAAGCAATAAAGAAAATGGATATCAATAAAACTTTCTTCATAAAAAGAAGCAAAACCCATACCAATTTTATATTTCTTTTGCTATATTTAATCATCCTAATAGGTTAAAAACTAATTGTCGTCGCCCCTTGTTATCGATGGAAGTAATTACCCTTTTTTAACCTTTTACCCCTACGACATTGTCTTATTTTTCAAAAATGCATCATGTTTAAAAGTAAAATAATTTAAACACGTATGACGGTTGCTTTGATTGGAAACAATACAGATATTTTAGACACCATAAAAAAATATCTACTGGAACACTTTGCATATATTTTCTCTTGTGAGTCTGTAAGTATATTTGAAGTGCACGATATAAATATTCAAAAATATCAACAGGATTTGGTCTTATATGATTTTCCAGAAGACCAGAACAACACAGAAATCATTCGAAAAATAATTAAGTCCAAATCATATATATTCCCTATAGTTTCAGAGAATGCTGATATTATAAACCTGTTGAAGCAAAATGATATCAGATACCTAAAAAAACCTATCAATTTTGAGGAATTGCATTTTTTTGTGGACAGTTATTATACTTTTAAATCTAAAGAGTTAGAAATAAAACAAATCATTAAAGAGCTAAAACTTACCGCTCCAAAAAGAAGAATTGCTATTCCACAAGAAAGACAAATTCTTATGATTCCTGTAAATGAAATTCTATATATCAAAGCAGACATTAATTATTGCAAAATTTTCATGCCCGATAAAAAGAACATTTTGGTTTCTAAAACATTGAAAAATTTTGAGCAACAACTCATTAACAATCCGGAGTTTTATAGAATACATCAATCCTACCTCATTAACTTGAACTATATCCAAAAAGTAATCAAGACCAAACTTCTACAGGTAGAAATGAGTAATGGAGAAATCTTATCCATTTCAAAATCAAAACGAACTGAGTTTTTGAATCTAATTCTAAAATAAAAAGAGACACTCCTTACTAAAGTGTCTCTTTGTATGACGTTGGCGTCATTAATACATTGTATGAACAATGGAAATCCAATCTAATTAAGGTTTATTAGTCCTTACTTTTTCTGTTCGTTTATTGATTCTTACTTTTCTGTTTTCATTTCCCTTATGTGTAGCACAAGAAATCAAAGTGTTACCGAGCAAACTATTACTATAGATGCCACTACCAATAAAGACATATAAATATCCAGTGAATTAATTACGAATTTTTTCATGACTGTACTTTTAAGATTTAAATAAAGGTCCTCGTATTTTCAACGATTAGTATAGAATACGTTGCAATTCGATCGCAATTTCCCTATAGATTTGAAATACCATTATACTGTATTTCGTAGGTGATCAACTCACACATAGAGAAATCGAGAATAACTTCTATTGGCGATGTGCTAAAAAAGTAGTAATGTGTCCGGTGGTGGTAAAGTGTATTTTCTGATCATAACATAACAATTAGGTTAAACAATTCAATTTGGGTTGAAATTTTATATTATGACGAAGTGTTGTACGTTGTAAAAGTTCCTATCAATAACTGATTACAAGAGGTTTACATGTATTAAAACTTTTACATATGCAATTTGAGAATTAATCCCTGTTTAAAAAAAATTAATTTATTATTCTGGGTTAAAACAACCGTTTTTTGGATTAATTGGTTATTATTTGTACTTTTTTCGTCGCTGTAATTTACCAAAAACAAACCTAAAAACACAATTTAATTACGCAAAAACCATAAAAAATCACCAAAAAACTAGGTTAAAAACCACATTTTCAAGAGAAAAAAACCACTCTAACTACTGCAAAACCATAAACCAATAGAAAAATCCGATATAAAATTGTTCATTGAAACACATAAAAATCAGTAACGCATATTTATCTGTATTCAATCTGTTTTTATGTGCTAAATCCCTTCTTCAACTAGCTAATTCCAATTATCTTTGTAGTATTCCATTATTGCATAAATACAACCGGGGAAATAAGATCGCTGTTGGAATTTTGATGCTAAACATTATACTAAATAGTAAAATATGAACATACCTTTCTCTAACGTACCAAGATTGGTAATTATTGGTGGTGGTTTTGCAGGTGTTGCGCTAGCCCGAAAAATGATCAAAGAAGACGTTCAACTTGTTTTATTAGATCGACAGAATTATCACACATTTCAACCCCTACTTTATCAAGTATCTACCTCTTCCCTGGAACCTGATTCTATTGCTTACCCGCTAAGAAAAATTGTAAAAAGAGGTAAGAATACATTTTTCAGAATGGCAGAGGTCGAATCTATTGATCCCAATCTTCAAAAGGTATATACCAACATTGGAGAGATATCATATGACTACTTAGTAATTGCTACTGGTGCCAAAACCAATTTCTTCGGAAATACTACGATTCAGGAAAATGCTATGAGGATGAAAAATCTTCCGCAGGCTTTGAACCTTCGTAGTTTGATGTTAGAAAACCTGGAGCAAGCTGTAATCACTTCCGATCCTGAAAAAAGAAAGGAATTATTAAACTTTGTATTAGCCGGAGCAGGTCCAACTGGGGTTGAACTTGCCGGAGGTATTGCAGAATTGAAGCTCAATGTACTCCCCAGAGATTATCCTGATATGAATTTTGATGAAATGCAAATTCACTTAATAGAAGGAGCATCTAGAGTATTGCCGCCTATGAGTGAAAATGCTTCAAAGAAAGCTACCCAATTTCTGGAAAAATTGGGAGTGCATATTCATGTAAACACTCAGGTTACGAATTACGAGAACAACTTGGTGACCACCAATACAGATCTCGCCATCAAAACAGCTACCTTTATATGGTCAGCAGGGGTTACTGGTGCTCCAGTAGAAGGGTTAAAAGCAGAAGCCCTTATTCCCAGAGCCAATCGTTATAAAGTAAATTCTTTTAATCAAGTAGAAGGCTATGATAATGTATTTGCTATTGGTGATATCTCGGTGATGGAAACCAAGAACTATCCTAAAGGACACCCTATGGTAGCACAACCTGCTATACAACAAGGAAGCCACCTTGCCAAAAATTTTAAAAAGCTCTTAAAAGGTAAACCTATGACCCCTTTCAAATATTTCGACAAAGGTTCGATGGCTACTATAGGTCGAAATAAAGCAGTAGTTGATATTGGCAATTTTAAATTTGGAGGATTTTTCGCCTGGTTTATATGGATGTTTATCCACCTTTGGTTCTTGGTTGGTTTTAGAAATCGTTTCGTCACCTTCTTCAACTGGTCCTATAACTACATTAATTACGATAAAGCCGCCCGACTTATCGTAAGGCCTTTTAAGAATAAAGAAAGTGAATTAGAACAAAAGGTATAGTACCTGGTTTTTAATTGTCTGAATAAAATAGTTTTGCAGGTAGCTCTATAAACTCTTGCCTGGAAATCTTTTTCCCCTCAGTAGGGGGCTGTAAAGTAATTGTGTCTGACAAATATGAAATTCTGTCGAATATTACATGTTTTTTACCTTCTGTCATTTCCAGAATAAGCCCAGGTAATCCCCAATATCCCATAGGACCTTCATTGATCTGTATTTCCTTTGTAAACCAAGCCTCAATCAACGCATCTCCTTTTTGTAATGTGGCCCTATAACAAGTGTAATTTGCTATATTTTTTTTCTCTTTGGTAATGATCCAGTTGGGCGTTATGATGGGGTCCTCTATTAAAAATGAGCGCCTTTTGAAATCAAACACATATACCCTTAGCTCACTATTTTTTTTCATTTGATCCAAATCTTTGTAAATGATTTCAGAATCATAAAAATTAATAATGTATTTTTCAATAACCTGTCCAGATGGTGTGGTTAATTTTTTGGATACGGTATCGTTTTGAACTTTCTCTTGTGGATAATACAACGATTTATTTCCATCTACCCTTAAGACGGTGGTAAACCTATACTCTGGAATATCATCTAAAACAAAATCATAGGTTCGAAGTTCATCTATTTTCCTTTTTATAGAATCGATTCTTCTTCTCGCATCAGCGTATAAAGAGTCAGGGTCATTTTCTGGCAACATTACTTCCATCAACTCAATTCTTCCCATAAATGCAGAGTTGTTCTTTTTTGATTTTGCCGGTACTCTTTTTTCTTTATAGAAGACAGTAATCTGTTGAGAATACGAGGACATCGTAAACAAAGAAATGATTATTAATATACTTTTTTTCATGGTTGGTTTATAAATCAGAAACTAAAATAGACATATTTAACTTTATCCAAAAACGATTGTTCCTAACTAAAGCTTTTCTGCAATTCATCATCAAATTTTGACAATTGAGATATTTTAAATTTCACTACTTCTCATCATTATACATTTTTGTCTCATCAATCAAAACGATTCTTAAGCATGAAACAATTACTAACCATAGCATTTATTTTAACCTCTTATCTTATCCAAGCACAAACCACCATCAATGGTACTGTAAAAGATCCTTCTGGAATCCCTATACAAGGTGCAAACATTTATCTGGATGGAACCTATGATGGTTCTTCTACAGATGAAAACGGTGCTTTTACTTTTACCACAACAGAAACAGATGTTCAAACCCTGGTAGTATCGTTCTTATCTTTTGAGACTTATTACCTTACCCAAGAAATCAACACCTTAAACAACCTAACCATCACCCTAAAAGAAGATGTTAACTCCCTGGATAGTGTAATTCTAAACGCAGGAACGTTTTCTGCCGGTGATAATAGCAAAGCTTCTGTGCTTACTCCCTTGGATATCGTCACCACGGCCGGTGCAGATGGAGATTTTATAGGAGCACTGCAAACATTACCTGGAACCTCTAACAACGCTGAAGACGGAAGACTTTTCGTTCGAGGAGGAAACGCAGACGAAACCAACGTATACATTGATGGATTACGAGTGTTTCAACCCTTTGCGGCTACTACCAATAATATTCCTACTCGTGGCCGTTTTTCTTCTTTCTTATTCAAAGGAACTAATTTTTCTACTGGGGCATATTCTGCAGAATACGGAGATGCTCTATCTGGCATCCTACAACTCAACACCATAGACGAGCCAGATCAGAACAAGACAGACCTTCAGTTTATCAATGTTGGATTAGGGGGCGGACATACCAAAAAATGGGAAAACAGCTCTTTAAGCGTAAATGGATTTTATGTAAACCTGAAACCATATCAGGAAATTATATCCCAACGTGTAGAATGGATCAAACCTTATGAATCTTTATCCGGAGAAGCGGTATACCGTCATAAATTAGGTAACGGACTCTTAAAACTTTATGGAGGATTAAGCTATGCAAATTTTGATTTAATACAAGAAGACATTAACGTTCCAGAAGGAGTCAACTTTGCTCTAAAAAATAGAAATCTATACTTCAATTCTTCTTATGCGGCCTCTTTGGGCAATGACTGGAAAATTAACACAGGAGCAAGTTTTGCTAACGATTTCAATGATATTGGAATTGACGATACGGATATCAGAGATGATATCAATAGTTTTCATTTTAAAGTGAAGCTACGAAAGAGATTCAGTAATCGTTTCAAACTGAATTTTGGAGCGGAACAATTCATCAATCAATTTACAGAAAAAGTAGAGGTTCCAGAAGTTAATACTTTTAATACCGAATTTGATAACAATAGCACCGCAGCTTTTACCGAAGCCAACATATTTTTCAGCAAAAAACTGGCCCTACAAGTTGGAGTAAGAGGAGTACATAATTCATTGCTTGACTACACCAGGGTATCTCCAAGAGCTTCGTTTGCGTACAAGACCTCTTCAAAATCACAGATATCTCTGGCTTATGGAGATTTTTATCAAGCTCCACAGCAAAATGTACTAAAATTCAATAATACCCTAGATCCCGAAAAATCCTCACACTACATTATCAATTATCTCTATCAACACGATAGAAGAACACTTCGATTAGAAGGGTACTATAAGTCTTATGAAGACTTGGTAAAATTTGATAGTGATCTGCCCGAGTTTGACAGTTTGTATAGCAATGAAGGAGAGGGGTATGCCGCAGGAGTAGATCTATTCTGGAGAGATAACAAATCCATAAAAAATCTAGAATACTGGGTAAGTTATTCTTATCTGAATACCGAGAGAAACTATAGAAATTACCCTAACCGAGCCACTCCGAATTTTGCAGCAGAACACAATCTTTCTTTGGTGACCAAATACTGGATTACAGATTGGAAATCTCTGTTGAGTATGACCTACAATTTCAATTCTGGAAGGCCATATAATGATCCTAATCAAGGTGTTTTTCAGAACCAAAAAACCAGAACGTTTAACTCTCTCAATTTTAGTTGGGCATATTTGCTAAGCCAGCAAAAGATATTGTATTTCTCAGTATCCAATGCACTTGGGTTTAATAATGTATTCAACTATCAATATTCCAATACACCAGATGTTAATGGAAATTTTGCCAGAAGAGGAATTCGTCCTACTGCTGATCGATTCTTTGTTGTAGGATTCTTTTGGACCATCAGTGATAATAAAAATGACAATCAATTAGACAATTTATAAACCAAAAATTCAGCAATCATGAAAACTTTTATTCTTTCACTTGTAACGATTTTTATCCTGGGATCTGCTGCAGGGTTTTCTCAAAGCACCGCAACTTCGATAGAAGTCAATATTCAGAACATCAAATCCGATAAAGGAACCTTGCGTATTGGGTTGTATCAAAAGCAGGAAAATTTCTTGGGAGAAGCATTTAAGTCTTTGGATGTAAAAGCAAACTCCAAGGGAGTTACGGTAACATTTGAGAATATTGAACCTGGAGAATATGCCATTTCCTTATATCATGATAAAGATGACAATGAAAAGCTAAACACCTTCTTAAAAATGCCTACAGAGCCGTATGGCACTAGTAATAATGCAAAAGGTCAGTTTGGACCACCAAAGTGGATAGATGCCAAATTCACCGTTTCTGATCAAAAAGTAGTACAAAACATTAAACTATAAACATTTCATCATCAAAAAATAACAACTCGGTCAGAAATAGTTCTAAAAAACACTCAGGCTGAAGATCTTTACACTGTAATTATAAAAAACACCACCATGAGAATTATTTTAATAGTACTTGCTTTTATTGCTTCTGCAAATATCAACGCACAAGGAGCGTACGAAAAAGGAATGACCAAAGCTTTTGAACTTTGGAAAAACGGAAAACAAGACGAATCTATCAACATGTTCGAACGCATTGCTAGAGCAGAAAAAGAAAACTGGTTACCATTTTACTACGCTGCTCAAGTACATATCATTACTTGTTTTAATATCAAAGACGAAACCGAGGTTCAAACTCGATTAAAAAAAGCTCAGGACTTTTTGAATGAAGCCAAAATTTTCTCAAAAGAAAATGCCGAAATTCTAGTGATGGAAGCGATGTTAAACACTGCGTATGTAGTATCCAATCCATCGGTATACGGACCTACCCTATCAGGAAAAGTAGAAGAGTTATATAGGAGTGCCAAAGGAATAGATCCCGAAAATCCAAGAGCAACATTATATCATGCCGAGTGGAAAATGGGAGGTGCAAAATTCTGGGGTAAAGACCCAAAGGACTTTTGTCCTGAGGTAGAAAAGGCTATCTTGTACTTTGAAAAGGAGTCTAAAAACGAAACGCCTTTTTATCCTAAATGGGGTAAGGACCAAATAACTAGAATTCAGGAAAATTGTAAGTAGTAAGACAATGGATTCTAAAAAACCAGAGTACATGAAGACGAATATTACAAAAATGGTTAAAATCAGTATCGTCATTGCGGTGATCATTGAGATAGCGGAACTGTTGTTTGCTATCGGAGAACCTTTCATTCTTATGGATATCCTTGAAGATACATTAGTCAATTTTATATTCGCTTTTCCTCTGGCTATAGCCAACTTCTATTTCTTTGATTTTTTAGGAAAATGGTACACCTGGGAAAAACACCCTAGAAAACGATTGTTTTATGGAGCTATTGGTTCTATTATCGTTACCATGATTGTTTTTGGGTTGATAAGAATGATTATCATCGTTGGTATCAACGGGAGATCTTTTCAAGCCTTTTTAGAAAACGAAAAGTTGAGCTACTATTTGATAGGATTCTTTATCACACTACTGATCTCTTTATTTTTTCATGCTTTTTACTTTTACAAAGAGCTACAAAAACGAAAGATCACCGAGCAAAAAATAATTGCAGGAACGGCCTCTGCAAAGTTTGCAGCTCTTAAAAATCAGTTAGATCCTCATTTTCTTTTCAATAGTTTAAATGTATTGACATCATTGATTGAAGAAAACCCCAGACTGGCTCAAAAGTTCACCACTTCTTTATCCAAGGTATATCGATATGTTTTGGAACAAAAAAACAAAGAGTTGGTAACTGTAGATGAAGAATTGAAATTTGCAAAGACCTATATGACTTTGGTACAGCTTCGGTTTGAAGATAGCATCATCTTTGAAATGCCTGAGAAAGCTGCAAATCCAGATGCTAGAGTAGTTCCACTATCATTGCAGATATTACTTGAAAACACAGTAAAACACAATGTAGTGATGCCAGAAAAACCTTTGCACATTAAAATCTATGAAGAAGATGGTTTCCTGATTGTAGAAAACAACTTACAGCCCAAAGAAGTCATCAAGCAAAGTAGCGGTGTTGGCTTAGGAAATGTACAGCAACGATATGCGCTGCTCACCAAAAGAGAGTTTATGGTGTATAAAACTGAGAAAGCTTTTATCGCAAAACTCCCAATGTTAACCAAAAAGATAAAAATAATGGACGCAACAATAGAAAGACCTATCACAAATATCAAAGAATTAAAATACAATCGTGCCAAAGAACGAGTACAGAAAATAAAAGAGTTCTACGGAAACTTTATTTCATACATCATCGTGATTCCGTTTTTAGCATTTATCAACTACAGCACAACAGGTTTTGGCATCCCTTGGGTGATATTCCCAATCGTTGGTTGGGGTATCGGAGTCATATTCCACTATGCCGAAGCCTATGACCGACACCCAATCTTTGGAAAAGACTGGGAAAAGAGAAAGATCAAAAAGTACATGGAAGAATCTAAAAGAAATGGTTATGAATGATTTAAAAGATCGTGAAGCTTACGAAAGAGCAAAAAAGAAGGTAGATGCCGAAAAAGGATTCTACTCTCATCTTACTGCTTATGTGATCATCAATATAGCCCTTTTGCTAATGAGCATTGATTTGGATTTCATTTTTCTGAGTTGGGCAAGTTGGAAATTCTCTTTAACCACTCCGGTTTTATGGGGAATAGGATTACTGATTCACGGAATATGTGTATTTGGACCTAGTATGCGAATCTTTAAAAAATGGGAAGAGGATAAGATCAAGAAACTAATGGATAAAGACGATTTTTAAAAATTGGACGACTATGAATATGAACGAAAATGAACAAAAGGCTTATCAAGCTGCCAAAAAACGAGTGGAAAAAGAACGGGATTTTTATATCCACCTAGCCATCTATATTGTCATTAACATTGCCCTCTTCTTTTTCAAAACAAAACTCTTGGTATTTATTGGTACCGACGATAAAGACGTAGACTTTTTGAAATGGTGGAATTTCAGCAATATTATTACACCTTTGGCCTGGGGGATTGGCTTATTTTGCCATTGGCTTTGGGCATTCGAAAAAGTATTTCTTTTCAGTAAAAACTGGGAAGAAAAGAAGATTAAAAAAATGATGGAAGAAGATGTAAATGAATAAAACTATGCAAACACCAGATCAACAAAAATACGAACGAGCAAAACAGAGAGTTAAAGAGGAAAAGGGGTTTTATATACACCTTACCATATATATTATTATCAATACGCTAATCCTCTTTGTCAATACCAACTTTGAAAGTCAAGGCTTTAAAAACTGGTTACAATGGCATTTGTACATAACTCCGGTGCTTTGGGGAATAGGATTACTATTTCATTACATCAAAGCTTTTGACAAAAACCCTTTTTTCAGTAAAAAATGGGAAGAACGCAAGATTAAGGAAATACTTAGAGAGGAAGATGATTTTTTCAAGGACCTCTAAACTAGATTTCCTTTAAACAACAATACACTAACCGCTAAATGAATCATCATGAATAATTTTGACCAACAAAAAAGATATGAACGTGCAAAAGAACGAGTAGAAGAACTCAAGAAATTTTATAATAACTTGATATCTTATATTATCATTATTGGTTTTCTTGCAGGACTTAACTACTACCAAAACGAATGGAACTATCCTTGGTTTCTATGGGCTGCTTTTGGTTGGGGAATTGGATTGGCATTTCACGCTGTAAAAGCATATCGAATCAACCCGATGTTTGATAAAGATTGGGAAGAGCGAAAAATAAGAAAGTATATGGAAGAAGAACAAGATGATCAGAAACAATTGTGGGAATAACAACCACAACAATTGTATCTTTTTATTGTTTTTCACAAACTAATAATGACATAACCCATGAACGTAATAATCATTGAAGACGAGAAACCTGCAGCCAGAAGATTAAACAGAATGCTCAGCGATTTGGATATCGAAGTACATACCATGCTACATTCTGTCAACGAATCTATCGAATGGTTTAGCAATAACGAACATCCAGATCTTATTTTTTTGGATATACAGCTCAGTGATGGATTATCATTTGAAATTTTTGATACGGTAACCATAAAAAGTGCCATTATCTTTACTACCGCTTATGATGAGTATGCGCTCAAGGCTTTTAAATTAAATAGCATTGATTATTTGTTAAAACCAATTGATGATGATGAATTAGAAGCTGCGGTTACCAAATACAAAGAACAAATCCCTGCAAAGCAACAAATTCAGGTGGACTTTGATGATATCAAAAAGTTATTGATCAATCCTATAGATCGTCAGTACAAAAAACGTTTTACCGCAAAAGTTGGGCAACATCTTAAAATATTCTCTGTAGAGGATATCGAATGTTTCTATTCTGAAAATAAAGGTACCTATTTGCATACTACCGATAATAGAAATTATCTAATTGATACTACTCTGGAATCGCTGGAGGAAGAATTGAATCCTCAACAGTTTTTCAGAGTAAGTAGAAAGTTCTATGTGAACATTAATGCAATAAAGGATATTATCTCTTACACCAATTCGAGATTACAAGTAAAGCTCAATCATTTTAACGAACAAGAAATTATAGTATCCAGAGAACGGGTAAAAGATTTTAAACTTTGGTTAGAATGATCAAAGTAGCTAAACAAAATAAATTAGTTCTTTGATTTATTAATAATTACCCAGGCGATGTAACCATTCTTGGAAAAACAAAAGTATTACTTACTTTTGAGGATACACACATCCATCAGAATGACAACTCGTAAACCCTCCTATTTTGGCAAATACCATTTGTTAGCATTAATTATTTCAATATTCTACTCTATTGACTTTTGTGCTCAAGAGGTTGATATGCAAAATGCCATTGCGTATATCGAAAAAGCCAAAACCTTTTATCAAAAAGAAAATTACGAACAAAGTATGTCCTATTTTGATATGGCAGAAGAAATAGTAAAAGAGTTACATAATGATTCTTTGTTATCTGTTATATACACTAGAAAAGGTCATATTCATCTAAGAGATGGAAAAAACAAAAACGCGTTAACCGCTTATTCAAAAGCATTAGATATAGCAGAGTTAACCGAACATAAAGAACTTGAAATAACTGCTAATTCTGGGCTCATAGTTCTTCTAAGAAGGATGAACAGATTAGATAAAGCCTTAAAAATTGCTCATCGTTCTCTTAAGCTACTACCACACACTAAACATTATAAAGAAAGAAGTCATGCTAGTATCATTGTTCTTATAAGTGAAGTTCATCTACATCAAGAGCAATATGACTCCACGTTGTACTATATTGAAAAAGGACTAAAGATCAGTAAGGAAATTGAGCACCAAGAAGCCACTCTGGACTTATACCTTAAAAAAGGAATGGTGTATTACTACCAAAAAAAGTATGATGAATCACTTCGTTATTTATTTCAAGCTAAAGACATCTTATCCAAACAGGTAATAAATAACAAATCCTTTCCTACAATAAATACTAGCTATTTTATCGCAAGTTGTTACTATCAACAGGGAAATTATGACAAAGCAATTACTATATTACTAGATAGTATAAATAGGTTCGAAGAAAACGATCTTTTTAAACCTCCTGCTATTAGATCTCACCTACTATTAGCCAATTGCTACAACGAAAAAAGAGAATATCAGAAGGCAAATCAGTGGCGCAGTGAATATGTAAAACTCAATGCATCTTATCAAAATGATAAAGATCAAACTGTTGATATCATTCATGAAAGAGAAACAAAAAGACTCCAAAAAGAAATCAGCAACATGAAAGCTGATCAAATCAAAAATCAGCAAGCCAAAAATCAAATATTCTGGATTCTTTTACTGACCATTACCGCATTGATTTATTTTGCATTTATGTACTTCAAAAAACAAAAATCAAATAAATCATTATTTCAAAAATTAATGCAAAAAATCAATGAATTAGAATCTGTAAAACATCCCTCAACCCCAAAAGAAGAAGCAAAAAAAGAAATCATTATAGATGATCAGAAAATAAACGAAATTGCAAAAAGATTGGAAAAGTTAGAAGCTCAAGAGTACTTTCTAAAATCCGAGTGCAATCTTAGAGCTATGGCAAAAAAGTTAAAAACCAATGCCACATATCTATCCAAAACCATAAGCATTCATAAACAAAAGAATTTTACCGATTACATCAATGACCTAAGAATTGAATATGTTTTAAAAAGATTAAAAAACGATAAAAAATTCAGATCATTTTCTATTCAATCCATTGCTACGGAAATTGGATACAAAAGTAGTTATTCACTAGTTAAACATTTTAAATCAAGAACAGGCATCAACCCATCCTATTTTATAAAAAGTCTTGACAAGCAACAATTACCTTCTGAAATTAAGGTATAAACCATGGCTATTTTAGACAATTTAGCCATATAGTTTTATCAAAAGCCTGCAGAATAAAATATATTCCTTGCGTAATACATTTATCTGGATCCTTCAATTAAGGGTCAAAAAACTAATCAAATAACTTAATGATCTTAAAAATGAAAAAAAAAGGAATACAAAAAATCGAACTTAAAAGATTAACAATAGCAAAGATGAACGCAGCTTCTATGAAAAATATCGATGGAGGAAGTAGTGTATTAACCAGCGAATATTCTGAACATCCAAACGGAGTTATGATTGATTATTGCTATAACGAAAAATAGACATCTTTTTGCTGATAATAACCCTGCCAAGATGCAGGGTTTTTTTATGGCTAAATTGTCTAAAATAGCCATGCTTCATTTTAAATCCCCCGAATTGCTATCTACTTTAGTTTCAGAATCAAAACACTTTGAGTATCTGTTTTTGATCAAGGGGCAACCGAAAACCTTATCCGTAGAGTAGGTAATTAAAACATATGATTATGCTTAATAACATTCTTAATTTAAATGGAGCTATCGTTCTTAAAAAACAACATCAAAAATTAATCCACGGAGGTACCTTTGGGTGCCAGAACATAGCTAGAAAGTGCACAAGTGATAGTGATTGCTGTTCAGGAAGCTGCGGTGTCGAAAAAATAATTAATGGGAGACCTGTCTTACTCTCAATCTGCTCTTATGCCTAAACATTTCTTCCAATTACCAAACGCCTTAGAATACAATTAAAAGCCAAAGGTTTTTATTACCAACAGACAGAAAATAGCAACTGTCTTAAAATGTTTGCGACAATAACAATCAATTAAATGAAAAAAAATGAAAAAACTAATGCAAGTAAAAGGTGCTCAAATTTTAAATAAAAAAGCACAAAAAGTAATTAACGGAGGTATTACAGGAATGCGCTGTTATAGCCATTCTGATTGTGACATTTTAAGTTCAGTCCCTGGTTTTGAGCACGAAGAATTCTTCTGTTTCTGGGGATCGTGTCAGATAATGTAATAACTTAATTATTACCTTTAGTATATCATAAAAGGCCAAGAGATCATTTGATTTTTTGGCTTTTATCTAGTACTATCTTTCAAGAAAAAGGGAAATATTTATCAGAACAATACATCTAGATGCAAACTAATATTCCCACTGTCTTTTTTTGTTCAATTCTTCTTCGGCATCCAACTCATCTTGCGGAATTACTTTTAGGAACGAAGGATGTTGCTCGATAGCAAATTCTAGTTTGCTCACGATATCATCTATAGAATCATTATCGTAATCAATCTGCAAGGGTTCTTTGATAACCATAGATTGTAAAATCCCACGTTTCTTGATACGAATTCCTTTTTTATCAAAAGATCTTCGGAAACCATCAATAACTATTGGGATTACAATCGGTTTATATTGTCTAATAATGTGGGCTGTACCTTTACGAATAGGTTTAAAAGGTTTTGTTGTACCCTGCGGAAACGTAATTACCCAACCATCTTCAAGAGCTCTTTTGATATTGGTGATATCACTCATTTTTACCTGTCGGTTCACATCTTTTCCTGCTTCCCTCCAGGTACGTTCTACCGTTATTGCTCCGGCATAGGCCAAAATACGAGCCAGCAATCCAGCTCTCATAGTTTCTTTTGCCGCTACGTAGTACAAGTTAAGCTTAGGATGCCAGAGGTAGCCAATATTTTTAATAGAGTCTACTCGCCCACTCAAACTTGCATTAAAAACATGAAACATTGCCACTACATCTGCAAAATATGTCTGATGATTAGAGACAAATAATACATTATTATCTGGAAGATCTTTGATGATCTCACTTCCTTCTATTTGTAATTCGTTGAAACCACGATAACGCCTGTGCGTCATCGATCCCATGATACGAATAAGCCACTTTTTCAAAAACAAAACATGACCAAAAGGATTTCTTTTAAATATTCCCATGTGTAGAAATCTGGTTGTATTTAGATTGCCAAAGATACAAAATCATTATTCCATTGTAGTCTTTAAAAAGATTTTAAGCTCACTCAACATCATAGCTGTTGCTCCCCAAACCGTATAACCATTTAGTTTAAAGGAAGGTACCTCTATATCATTGGCATAAGAAGTTGTTAATCTTTGTGGTATTACGTTATGATCGTTCAGTAATTCTGATAATGGCACCTCGATTACCTCTGCCACTTCTTCTTCCTGAGCCACAAATTCGGGTCTATGATCTGTAAACCCAATAAAAGGATGTACCCAAAAATTTGATGGCGGGATATACACTCTTGTCAATGTTTTCACCACCTCGATAGTTTTATTAAATACACCTATCTCTTCTTCGGTTTCTCGCAGAGCGGTTTCTTTATAACTTGTATCATAGGTTTCTACTTTTCCTCCGGGTAAAGCAATCTGACCCGAGTGGACCCCTTCGTAAGTCGGCCTTAGGATCAAAACAATATGAGTTATTGCTTTTTTGGGATAAAAAAGCATCATTACGGCAGCATTCCTGGGGTTTCTTTCTTCAATTTTTAAACGGTTTAACTCCTTGGTTCGCATCTCGGGAGCCATAACAAAATGAGAAGATTCTCCCGGTACTGACATTTTCTTTATTTTTGGAATTAAATTTTTAAACGTATCAAATGTCATTTACCAGATCAATTTTAGTCTTTTGCATTAGCATTTTTGTATTCTCTAATTGTGAAGATACACAATCTAAAAAATATAAGCAGAAGGATTCTCCATCTGTCACTCAGCAAAAGGTTGAAAAAACAAACGCTGCTCCTTCAAAAAAACCAGCTGTAGAAAACACTGACACCAATAAAAAGACTGAAGAAGAGCCTTTTAGACTAACCAACGAAAACCTGAGGGAATTTATGGCAGCATACGGAAAAGAAAATCCAGAAACTTTAGTACGAATATCTACGTCTTATGGAGATATCCATATCAAACTATATAAAGAAACGCCATTACACCGAGCAAATTTTATTTATTTGGTCAAACAAAAATACTTTGACGAAACTTTTTTCTACAGAGTGGCTAAAGGTTTTGTGATACAGGGAGGAAATAGCGATCGTGAGCAAATGGCAAGAAAACGTTTTGAAATTGGTGAATACACCATCCCGCAAGAACAGGTAAAAGGATTAAAGCATGTACGAGGTGCAGTAGCGCTATCAAAACAATGGGTAGATAATCCTTCTAATCGTTCTACTCCCTATGAATTCTTTATTGTTCTAGCCAAACAAGGAGCCAGTCATTTGGATGGAGAACACACCATCTTTGGTAAGGTAGTAAAAGGCATGAATATCGCAGACAAAATATCAAACGTTCCTGTGGACGGCAGCGAATGGCCCAAGGAGAACATCTTCATCAAAGCTGAAGTCATTAAATAATAATAGCTTATACAATAACAAAAAAGCGGACCGAAGTCCGCTTTTTTCTTTTAACAAGGAGAAGCAATGGTCTCGCATTGACAAGTATTTCTTGTACCTACATAATATTTAACGCGTTCTTTGTATTCCCCCATTGGGTGAGCTAACCCACCTCTTAATTGTGCAATACTGTCCTTACTCAATTGTAACTTTTTGAAGTTCTTTTTCTTCATGATATAAAAATTTTGTGATTTATATCCCTATATCAGGAAGAAGAAAAAATTGTTACCCCTTGGTGATAAATTAGATTTGTTGGGTGTAAAAATTGTAATCTGCAATCACTCTATCTACAAAATGCAAAGGCTTTTCTTGCGGAGTTACATCCATTATTGCACTCACCTTTTTGGATAGTTCCAAAATAACGTTGTGATTAGCTTCACGTTTAGCCTCAGAGTAGATTGTTTTAATTTTTCTCATTTCAGCATCACTAAAAACAGTAACCTGAGGATAAACAGCAACATAATCGTCTGGTATATCTACTAATATGGTTTGATGAAATTGTACGCGTTGTCGTTCACTGATTACTGTGGTCCCTGCAGCCATATCTCCCAAACGTTGTCCTTTTCCATTCATCAAAATGGTCACTACCGCTACTCCACCCATCGCTAAAGAAATATCCAACAAACGAAGTAACCAACGAATCAAATAATTCGAAAACGCAGGTCGTGATCCATCTAGTCTTGCTACCTTGATTTTCATAGTAGCCTTACCTGGTGTTTTTCCATCCCAAAAGGTTTCCCATAACAGGAAATACAAAAACGGAGGAATACTCAAAATCAACCAAAAAGCCCAGTGATCTCCCGTACCATTATCCAACGCACCGACAATAAACAGTATGATAATGTAATACGCGATGATAATCACTAAGTCAATAAAATATGCTAATATGCGCTCTCCAATACCAGCGACATTTTGTTGTATGCTAACATTTTGGGCAGTTTCTATTTGAAAATTATCCATTAATTATGTTTCTTTGAACCTCTTAATCTTTTGATACATGCGCGAGGCGGCTTTTGTGAAGCAAAATAAAGATAAATGGTTAAAATTTGAAAGTGTTCTGGTTAATAATACCATCATTCCACCAGATGAGCTTTCGGATCTGTATATAGAAATAACCGATCATCTTAGTTATGCACAAACATTTTATCCCAATAGTCAAACACTAAGTTACCTAAATGGTTTAGCTGGCAAAGCCCATCAAAAAGTGTATCGAACCAAAAAAGAGAAGAAAAACAGGTTCTATACGTTTTGGGTAAAAGAGTTTCCTTTAGAATTTTATAGCTATCAAAAAGAGCTGTTGATTGCCTTTTTGATTTCGGCACTATTTACCGCAATAGGCGTATATTCTTCTGCCACAGATGGGGCATTTGTCCGCTCGATTCTTGGAGATGCCTATGTAAATATGACTTTAGAAAATATTGCAAAAGATGATCCCATGGCCGTGTATAAACAAATGGGAGAAACTAACATGTTTTTGGGTATTACCATCAACAACATTCGAGTAGCCCTCAACTGTTTCATATTAGGGGTAATGTTTGGTATTGGAACTGTATATATGCTCATGCAAAACTTTATCATGCTCGGCGCATTTCAATACTTCTTTTATGCCAAAGGTTTACTGTGGGAAAGCGCAAGAACGATTTGGATTCATGGTACCATAGAAATCTCTGTTATTATTATTGCAGGATGTGCTGGTTTGGTAGTGGGCAAATCCATTTTATTCCCCAAAACATATACCCGTTTGACTTCCTTTGTAAAAGGGATTAAGGCAGGATTAAAAATTGTAATAAGTACTATTCCTTTCTTTATCATTGCAGGATTTTTGGAAGGATTCGTAACTCGACATACCGAAATGCCGGATTGGCTCGCCTTAATCATTATACTAGGCTCTTTATCACTGATCCTGTTTTATTATGTAATTTACCCCAGACAACTATATAACAAACTAAAAAATGAACGATAACTACATAGAATTCAAAAAAAGAAGAGAATTAGGAGACATACTGACAGATACTTTTGGTTTTTTAAGACACAATGGAAAATCATTATTCGGTATGTTGATCAAAACCTCTGGTATTCCTTTTGTAATATTGCTATTAGCTTCAGGCTATTATACGCATGCCTCGGCCGATGTGCTGGATCCTGTAAACCTTAGTAGTGGAGGTCTTTTAGGCACTGGAAATATGTTTATTGCATTGTTTGTTATGCTAATCACGCTATTAGTTTTTTATGGACTCCTTTTTGGAACCGTTCTTCATTTTATCAAATCGTATATTGAAGGAAAAGGTGTGGTAGATCAGGATGCAGTATCGCAAGGGGTAAAAAAAGATTTTGGAAGTATGATAGGACTGGGATTACTATCAGGGATCATCATATTTTTTGGCTTTATGCTATGTGTTATTCCAGGGGTCTATCTATATGTTCCGATGAGTATGGTATTTTCGCTTTTGGTTTTTAGAAATATTAGTGTTTCCGATTCGATCAATGAGAGTTTTCAACTAGTCAAAGATGAATGGTGGATTACCTTTGCTACGCTATTCGTATTGGGGATTATCATTTGGCTCATTAGTATGGTATTTTCAATCCCAGCAGTGGTTTATTCTTTAACCAAAACGTTTACCGCTGCCACAGAGAGTACAATGTCGGATCCTTCATCTATGTTTGATTGGGTGTTTATTATATTAAATACGATTTCGTCTGCCGCTCAATACATACTATATATCATCACTGCTGTAGCCACCGCCTTTATATATTTTAATCTGAATGAAAGAAAGCATTCTACAGGAGCTTTTGAACAAATAGAATCCTTAGGAAAATCTGAATAACTTGAAACTTTTATACTTCTTACTGTTCTTTATCCCTTTTTCTATAGCTGCTCAAGCTGTGGATAGCACTAGTGTAGTCCAAAGTCAAGAAGTAATTTATGATTTAGATTCTGAAATAGAAGTTCAAAAGTTGGATCAGGATAAAATAGAATCCTACAAAAATGACAAAGCTTTTAATTATACAGAAAAGCAAGAAGTAGATAACTGGTGGACACAATTCAAAAGCTGGTTGGCTCAGGCATTTATGAAATTCATCAACTGGTTGTTTGGAACCAGTGAGGCCAATAGTTTTTGGGCAGGTTTCTTCAATGTATTACCGTATCTGGTCATTATCGCAGTATTATTCTTATTAGTCTGGTTGTTTATGAAAGTAAATCCAAGAGAAATGCTTTTAGAGAATGAAGAAATCCCACAAGTTGCTTTTACAGACGAAGAAGACATTATCCATAACCAAGATATCAGAGATCTCATCAATCAAGCCATAAAACAACAAAACTTTAGGTTGGCGATTCGTTATTATTATTTGTTAGTCCTAAAAAATCTATCTGAAGCCGAGTATATCGATTGGGAGTCTCAAAAAACGAATACAGATTATAGTAAAGAGCTTACCGACAATAGCCTGAGAGAACAATTTAAAGTAATTACCAAGTTATACGATTTTATTTGGTATGGAAGTTTTGAAGTCAATCAAAACACCTATCAACAGGCTGAAAAAGAGTTCTTATCCATAACCCAAAGCATTCAAAAATAATAGATGAGTAAGAAATCCAAAATATTCATCATTGTAATTGTCGTAGCCATCGGGTTGCTTACTTTTTTGGAAGCTAATGAACCGGAACCTGTTAATTGGTTTCCTAGTTATGCCAAAACTGATAAAATTCCTTTAGGAACTTTTGTTTCTTATAATCTGATCAAAGAAGCATTTACCAACGAAAAAGTAAAGGACATTAATCAACCTCCTTACGAATTCTTAACCGATAATGACACAGTATCGGGCACCTATTTCTTTGTAAATGGAACCGTGAATTTTGACAAAGATGAGTTGAATAAAGTATTGAATTGGGTAGATAAAGGAAATACCCTATTTATCTCGGCAAAAACTATAGAAGAAAAACTCTTAGATACTTTACAACTTGAGGCCGAAAACCTAATTTCGGTTAATAATATTACGACCAAGCCATTATTAGAGCTCGTCAATAAAAATTTAAAAGTGGACCTCCCCTATTTGTACGATAGGGATATTTATAACTCGTATTTCAAAACCATCGACACCCTAAAAACTACGGTGCTGGGGATAACCGAGCTGTATAAGGATACGCTACAAATACAATCTCCCAAGGTGAACTATATCCAACAACCATTTGGAAACGGTGTCATTTTATTACATACCTTCCCAGAAGCTTTTGGAAATTACTTTATGCTTAAAGCGAAAAACTTTGAGTACACTCAAAATGCACTGACCTATATTAAGGGCAAGCCTATTCTTTGGGACAATTATTACAAGGCCGGAAAGACTTTTTATACGTCTCCACTATTTTTATTACTCAGTAATCGATATCTCAAATGGGCCTATTATTTTGTGCTCATTGCCGCCGTATTATTGGTCATTTTTGAAGGAAAACGAAAGCAAAGAAGTATTCCAGTTATCAACCCCCTAAAAAATCAAACGCTAGCCTTTACCAGGACCATAAGTGGGATGTATTTTGAAAAAGAGAAACACAAGGAAATTGCAAAAAAACAAAACCTATTGTTTTTGGAGTACGTTCGGAATACCTTGCGAGTACCAACGAATAATATAGATGAAAAAACAATAGTAGACATAGCCGCCAGAAGCAATAACACGGTAGAAGACACCAAAGAATTGTTTAATTTTTTCAATACGCTACACAACACACCAAAAATAGAAAAGGAACAACTAATCCGACTTTATCAATTGATCAAAGAATTCAAAAGTCGATCATAATAGAAAACGCACATGGAAAACGAGGAACTGCAAAATAATACTCCGCCAGAAGAAACGTCATCTGGAGCACCGACAGAACAAGACCTTAACTTCGAAAATCGAATTGATTTGAGTGAGCTGCAACAGGCAGTAGAAAAGCTAAGAACCGAATTAGCGAAGGTTATCGTTGGACAACAAGATTTTATAGAATTATTGATTGTGTCTTTGTTATCCAATGGTCATGTTTTGATCGAGGGAGTTCCGGGAATTGCCAAGACGGTAACCGCAAAATTATTTGCCAAAACCTTGGAAACCGGGTTTAATCGTATTCAGTTTACTCCCGATCTCATGCCTAGTGATGTTTTGGGAACTTCGGTTTTGAATATGAAAACAAGTGATTTCGAATTCAAAAAAGGCCCTATTTTTTCTAATATGGTGCTTATTGATGAAATCAACAGAGCTCCTGCCAAGACACAAGCTGCTTTGTTCGAGGTTATGGAAGAAAGACAAGTAACTATTGATGGTGTTCGATATCCTATGGAACCACCTTTCATGGTCTTAGCTACGCAAAACCCGGTTGAGCAAGAAGGTACCTATGCCCTACCTGAAGCACAACTAGATCGTTTCTTGTTTAAGATTAAGGTAGATTATCCTAATCTCGAAGAAGAAATCAATATCCTTAAAACACATCATGAGCGTAAAGCAACAAAACCGCTCGAACTGATTGATGCTGTTTTGACTCCAGAAAAATTATTAGAATTCAAAAATAAGACGCAAGAGGTTATTATTGAAGAGAAGATATTGGGATACATTGCAGAGATTGTGACCAAAACCAGAACCCATCCTCATCTGTATTTAGGAGGTTCTCCTCGTGCCTCGATCGCAGTGATGAATGCTTCAAAAGCTTTTGCAGCAATCAATGGTAGAGATTTTGTGACTCCAGAAGATATAAAGAAATCGTTATTCCCGGTATTACGCCATCGTATTATTCTATCTCCAGAGCGCGAAATGGAAGGAATGACCACAGAAGATGTTATTGAAATGATTTTACAATCTGTAGAAATTCCCCGTTAAGTAGTGATCCAGTTTTTCAAATCTTTATACCTAACCAAAAACGTATTTTATATACTCTTTACGATAGCCGTACTATTTTTACTATCGTATTGGTTTCATATACTGTATCCTTTTACATGGCTTTTGGTATGGGGATTTGTGATTGTGTTTTTATTTGATGTTATTATCCTTTTCAACTCCAAAAATGGAATTGATAGCAACCGATTGTTACCAGATAAATTTTCGAATAGTGATTTCAATGCCGTGCCTATACGGATCAAGAATAACTATCCTTTTACCACACATGTTGAAATTATCGATGAGATACCAGTTCAATTTCAGAAGAGAGATTTTTTGAAATCAGAACGTATTGGCCCAAAAAATGTACTTGATTTTGAATATTCACTTCGCCCTGTGCAACGAGGGGAATATGTATTTGGCAGTTTACATATTTACGCCATGAGCAAAATACAATTTGCTAAAAGAAGATATAGCTTTGATAAAGCTGCCATGGTAAAAGTATATCCTTCTTTTATCCAAATGAAGAAATACGATTTTTTGGCGATAGATAATAAACTAACACAAATTGGACTGAAAAAAATTCGCCGCATCGGGCATACCATGGAGTTCGAGCAGATTAAGGAGTATGTGGTTGGCGATGATGTACGTACCATTAACTGGAAAGCCACTGCCAAGCATGGCAACCTGATGATCAATCAATTTCAAGATGAAAAATCACAGCCTATTTATTCGATTATAGATGCGAGTAGGGTCATGAAAATGCCATTTAATGAGTTGAGTTTATTGGATTATGCAGTAAACAGTACATTGGCTTTTTCTAATATTGCTTTAAAAAAGCATGATAAAGTAGGAATGTTGACCTTTTCGAATACGGTAAATGATTTTCTTCCTGATAGTGGTAAGAAAACATATATCAATACCATTTCAGAAACACTTTATAATGTAAAAACGCAGTTTTTGGACTCGGATTTTGGGTTGTTGTACGCTCATGTCAAACGACAAATTACACACCGCAGCCTCCTCCTTCTCTATACCAACTTTGAACATATTTCTTCATTAAAAAGACAACTTCCATTTTTGCAAGCACTGGCAAAAAAGCATTTATTAGTAGTTATCTTTTTCGAAAACACCGAATTGAATCAACTAATCAAATCCGAAGCGGAAGATTTACAGACCATTTATGACCAAACCATAGCACAGCAATTTGCTTACGACAAAAAAGTAATGGTCAAAGAATTGCAAAAATATGGTATCCAAACCATACTTACTACTCCTCAAAATCTTACTGTAAATACCATTAATAAGTACCTGGAAATTAAAGCAAGAGGACTTTTATAAGGGGACTTTGATCCTATTCAATTTCCGATTACATAGTGCCAGATACAATTCATCCTATGATATTGACAATTCGGTAACATACTTTATTACATGCACATGGATTTATAGACTTTTGAAGTGTTCAAACATCAAATAACTATAAAAATCTTATGTATATGAAAACTCTAGCTTTATTACTTGCCTTGTTTACCTCTAATTTTATACTTACTGCACAAGACAATGCCAAAGGAATCACAATTACAGTAACCGTTCCTAATGTAACTGGTTCTGAAGGAGAAGTATTATTTGCCTTATATGATGAGAATACGTTCATGAAAGCGGCTCCGATTCAGGCTGCAAAAAGTGAAATCGAAAACGGCGTGGCCAAAGTGACTTTCACCAACATTCCTGCAGGAGAATATGGAATCACTTGTTTGCATGATGCTAACGGAAATGGCAGAATGGATTTTGAAGCCAACGGAATGCCAAAAGAAAGTTACGGAGTATCCAACAATAACATGAGCTACGGACCACCAATGTGGGGAGATGCAAAATTCGAAGTGGGTAGCGAAGACCTTGCTTTTGAAATAAGAATGTAATCCAACAGAAAATATTCATCAATCAAAAAAGCTGTCTATTAAGACAGCTTTTTTTCCTATTGTATGCCCTATATAAACACCCTAGTTCATAACAATAGCTCTAACGTGTGTTTTTAAGTTTTGTTCGTTGCTTTTTAACACTTTGGTTCGGAGTTTACATCTAATCGATTGTACTTCTGAAACTTCTAACTGAAGCTTTTTTGCTGTTTTTTCTGAAGGGATATTCAAATAAAGGAAAACACAATGCTGAATTTCATCTTTAGAAAAATTAGGATACAACGTACTTAATTGGCTGCTCAAAAGAAGATGATAAGGCAGTAAGGTCTGCATTTGCTGATCTTTTTCCTTTCCAGTAATATAGGCTTGTTGTTGTCTTGCCGAATATTCTTCAAAAAAATGCCCCAAATGTTTGCCTCTACCTGATCGAAGGAAGGCTAATTCTCTTTCTCTCTTCTTTAATAATACTTCTGCAACCTTTTTCTCCAGTTCATGTTTTAAAACGATGCGTTTACTTTTTTGAACTTTATTAAAACTAATTACCACAATCACTCCCATAATCAATACAAGGACCAATGCTATACATGCAAAAATCACCCAATTCGGTATTGCTTTTTGGATATAAAGGATCCATAAATGGCTAAAATTTCCCAGCACTTTTCCAAAACCTATTATCGCATCATAAAGGGTATATGCTATAAGGTACATATTGATCAGGTTAGTGTTTCTTTATCTTTATTATTAAAACACCATATTGCGGGTTTACCCTACTTTTATTTAAAAAAAAGTAATTTTACCAGTAATTTCTTATAATAAACACTAACGTTATAGATAAAACAAATTTTTAAATACTTATTGATAAATAATATCAATAGCTTTATTATCTTTGTAGTTCTAAAGTATAACCTATGACCATAACACAACTAAAATATGTTCTAGCCGTTGCCGAGCACAAAAACTTCACCAAAGCTGCGGAAAAAACATTTGTAACTCAACCCACATTGAGTATGCAAATTCAGAAATTGGAAGAAGAATTAGATATTCTGATTTTTGACAGAAGTAAAAAACCTATAGAGCTTACCGAAGTTGGGAATAAACTAGTACAACAAGCCAGAAATATTGTAAATGAGAGCGAACGCATACAAGATATTGTAGACCAACAAAAGGGATTTATTGGAGGAGAATTCAAGCTAGGAGTTATCCCTACCATTATGCCCACATTGTTGCCTATGTTTTTGACCAATTTTATCAAAAAGTATCCTAAGGTAAAACTAAAAATTGAAGAACTAACTACAGAGGCCATTATTGAACGTTTGATGGATGGGCATTTGGATGCAGCTATAGCTGCTACCCCGCTAGAAAATGAAAATATAAAGGAACGTGTTTTATATTATGAACCATTTGTTGGATATATCCCCAATAACCATAGGTTGAACCAAAAGAAAAAGATCGATGCGACAGATTTGGATATAGATGACTTACTATTGCTAGAAGATGGTCATTGTTTTAGAGATGGTATTATCAACTTATGCAAGACACAAAAAAGTTACGATGAAGACCATTTCCAGTTGCAAAGTGGAAGTTTTGAAACTTTGGTAAAATTGGCGAACGAAGGATTGGGTATGACTCTACTCCCCTATTTACATACTATGGATGTAAAGGAAAGTGAAAAAACGAATTTGCATTATTTTAATGAACCAACACCGGCAAGAGAAGTAAGCTTAATCTTCAATAAAAGTGAATTAAAAATGCAGATCATAGATGCACTGCATACCACTATCGCTGGAGTAGTAAAAGGTGCAATCGCATTTCAAAATGTTCAAATTATAAGCCCTATTACAAAAGTAAAAAGCGACTAAAAAGTCGCTTTTTTTTATGTTGTTTTTAAATAGATTAAACAAGATTGTAATTCTGGTTGTTTAACCGTCAAGGATTGAATCCATATTTTCAATTCTTCAATCTCGTGCGGAAGTAGTCTGTTTAGTGCTTTTAGAACTTCCTTTGTAAAAAGATTAACATCAAAACTTACTTTTTTAAGAACAGTTTTAGTGTAATCAAACATTGCTCTGGCCATAAATTAATAGGGGTTTAAATGTTAGGTTTAAACTAGTAATTGTAGGAATAAGCTTACATTTTAATATTTAACTAATACTAATATATGCAAATAAAACTAAAAAACCAGTCTTTTAGCGCTTATTTAACACAGTTAAAAATTGTTATCGCCATCCAAAAGATCTCCTAAACCTCCTAAAATACTACCTTCACCTTTGCTTTTACCGCCTCCTCTTGGTGCTAAAGCAAGTACTCGATTTGCTAACCTACTAAATGGAAGTGATTGTATATATACTACTCCTGGTCCTGTTAAGGTAGCAAAGAATAATCCTTCGCCCCCAAAGATGGTATTTTTAATACCTCCTACAAACTCAATATCATAGTTTACTCCTTTAGAAAAACCAATAATACATCCGGTATCTATCTTTAATTTTTCACCAGGTTGTAACTCTTTTCGTGCTGTGGTACCCCCAGCATGCACAAATGCCATACCATCACCTTCCAGTTTTTGCATGATAAACCCTTCTCCCCCAAAAAGGCCACGACCTAATTTTCTAGAAAACTCGATTCCGATAGAAACTCCTTTAGCGGCGCATAGAAAAGCATCTTTCTGACAAATAAATTTACCGCCGTAATTCGTTAAATCAATAGGAATGATTTTTCCTGGATAAGGAGAAGCGAAACTTACACGTTTCTTTCCTATAGCTTCATTATAAAAGGCTGTCATAAATAAACTTTCTCCGGTAAGCAGTCGTTTTCCCGCTCCAAAGATTTTACCCATGATCCCTTTATCCTTGTCAGACCCATCTCCAAAGATGGTATCCATTTTTATACCATCATCCATCATCATAAAGCTTCCTGCTTCGGCAATTACGCCTTCTTGTGGATCCAACTCGATCTCCACATATTGCATTTCTTCTCCGATGATGTCGTAGTCTATTTCGTGTGCTGTCATAATAACTAGGTATACGTTTTAATGATTAAATGAATGTTTATACTATTGGTAAACATTTTTTATAAAGCGTTACACCTATTTTTGGTTTAAGTAGGATCGCTTTGTGTTACCCCTTTACTTTCAGGGTCCATTCAAAGTTAAAAGTAGAGACTTCTACTCCTTCTTTATTGGTTCCAATAGATTTCATCCATACGGTTTGTCCTTCTCCTGTTTCAATTGCTTTTTCGATAGCTTTTTCTACCAATCCACCATCTTCACAAACAAAAGTAATTCTCCCCGTAGCTTTTTTGGTAAAGGTAGCATTGTTATTAGCCACCAACATCGAGATTTTCTTTCCGCTGTTTCTAATATAACCTGTTACCAAAGCTCCTGTGGTTAACTCAGCTGCCATTCCCTGTACAGCCCAAAACATAGAATTAAAAGGATTTTGATTGAACCATCTGTGCTTTACGGTAACGGTACAAGTCGTTCTGTCGATAGATTTAACCCGTACTCCGCATAGCCAAGCCGAAGGTAATTTAAATAGTAAGAAGGTATTTAGTTTTCCTGGAGTGATATTCATTGATTAACATTTTTGATAGTTACAATATAGGTAAAAGTAATTGGGTTCGAAAATTCATATTTTCTTAAATTTATGTTAAATTATGGTACTATGTTTTGCATAATACCTTTTTTTAGACATATATTTGCATAAGAAACTATTATATACTTTTAAAAATGTCATCTAATAACCACAAAAATATCGCAACATTCATGCACCTGGGGGCATTTTCCAAATACTTTATTCCGTTTGGAAATTACATTGTTCCCATATTGCTTTGGACCACCAATAAGGACAAATCAGAGTTTATTGACGAAAACGGAAAAGAGGCTATCAATTTTCAACTGAGTATATTATTGTATACTGTTATCTTGGGAATGTTTTCCTTTCCGTTTTTCATCTTTAATGTTTTTGGAGATGCTTCTATTACAGATTTATTTCACCATGATTCAATATCTATCAATTTTTCGAATCCTGGAGGATTTAGAACACTTATAGGTGCATCGTTTATAGGAGTAATCGCGCTAATCGGTTTTTTTCTGGAAATCATTTTTGTAATTACTGCTGCATTAAAAGCGAACAAAGGAGAATCATATAGATACCCGTTATCCATTAGATTTATCAAATAACCAATGAAGTCATCTATCAACATATCGTATATTTTGGTTACTGCTTTGGCAGTGTTGCTTACCTTCATTGTACATGAGTTTGCACACTATGTAACTGGAGAGCTATTAGGGTATTCGATGAAGATGACATTAAATTCGGTAACCTTAAAAGAGGGAACCTATAATTCTGATTGGCATGGCTATTTAGTAACTGCTGCCGGACCTATAATAACTATTGTATTAGCTTTTGTGTTCTTTTATGTACTAAGAAAAACTGGTAAAGTATCCTGGTATCCATTTTTGTTTTTCGCTTTTGTTTTTAGACTTATGGCAATGGTAATTTCCATATTCAACCCTAATGACGAAGCAAGATTAAGTTATGTCCTTGGACTTGGATATTGGATGCTTCCATTATTAGTAACATTTACATTATTGTTTCTGGTTATCAAAACCTCAAAAGAACAAGGGTACAGTCTAAAATTTAACCTCATCAATTATCTTTTAGCAACAGTCTTTGTTACTGGAGTTGTATGCCTTGATCAATATGTTTTAAAATAATCATCAATCAATCAAACCATCAATCAAAAAATGAACAGTTTAACTTTTAAAAATTAGTTTTATGAAGATCGAAAACACGAAAGCGCAAATGCGCAAGGGTGTTCTGGAATATTGCATACTTTCTATCTTAAAGGACGATGATGCTTATGTTGCCGAGATTTTGGGAACCTTAAAAGATGCAAAGATGCTCGTGGTAGAAGGTACGATTTACCCCCTACTAACCAGGCTAAAAAATGCCGGGCTTTTAAACTATCGCTGGGAAGAATCAACCTCGGGACCGCCACGGAAATATTATGGACTCACAGAAACCGGAAAGTTGTTTCTAAAGGAATTAAACACTACTTGGGACGAATTACAACACGCTGTAAATCTGGTAACCAAACAAAAAAAGAAGTAAAATGAACAAAACAGTCAATATAAATTTAGCAGGGATATTTTTTCATATCGATGAGGATGCCTATCTCAAATTGCAACGGTACCTCAGCGCGATCAAACGTTCCTTTACAGATTCTCAGGGCAGAGACGAGATTATTGCCGATATAGAAGCGCGTATTGCAGAGCTTTTTAGTGAAAAAATAAGAGATGAAAGGCAAGTTATCGGTAATAAAGAAGTAGATGAAGTAATCGCAGTGATGGGACAACCAGAAGATTACCGATTGGATGAGGAAATTTTTGAAGACGAACCAAGAGCATCGTATCAAAGACCGAAAAGTGCTAAGCAGTTGTTCAGAGATACTACCAATTCGTATGTAGGAGGTGTAAGTTCAGGACTTTCTCACTATTTAGGAATAGATTCTACATGGATTCGTTTGGCATGGATTTTATTTACGATCTTTTCTAGTGGAGCTTTTATCCTGATTTATATCGCTTTCTGGATTTTTGTACCAGAAGCCAAATCCACTTCAGACTTTCTTGCTATGAAAGGAGAGGCGGTGAATATCAGCAATATTGAAAAAAAAATTAAAGAGGGTTTTAACGATGTAGCCGATACCGTAAAAAATGTAGACTATCAAAAATACAGCAATAAAGTAAAAAGTAGTTCTACCACTTTTTTTGAGGCCCTTGGAGACGTTTTATTGTTCTTATTGAAGATATTCGTAAAGTTCATTGGTGTCATCCTTATCATCACTGCCGGTATTACTTTGATCAGTTTGTTTATAGGATTATTTACGGTAGGGACCTTTGGATTTATGGACACCCCATGGACCGAATATATCGAAGTTGGTAACCATCCCGATGTTCCACTATGGATTGTATCCTTATTAGCGTTCTTTGCAGTAGGAATACCTTTCTTCTTCCTATTCATCCTTGGATTGAAGATTTTGATTAACAATCTTAAATCCATAGGTACCCCTGCAAAATTGGGATTACTAGGAGTTTGGATCATTTCTATAATCGGATTGAGTGTGATCGGTATTAGACAAGCAACTTTAGAAGCATATGATGCTGATGTAATTACCGAAGAAAAAACACTTCCGATTACAGCCAAGGACACGCTTACCATCAAAATGCAAGGTAATGATCGATACGTACGTCAGTTAAGACACAGAGATGATTATAGAATCAAAAGAGATGAAGAAGGTAATAGAGTGATTGTAGTACGCGATATAGAAATCTATATGAAGTCTACCAAAAGAGATTCAGTAGTGAGTCTTGCCATAAAGAAAAAAGCAGAAGGTAGATCGTATGATGAAGCTTCAGAACGTGCAGAAGATATCAAGTACTTTTATGAATTAGAAGGAAAAACACTATTGTTAGACGGATTTGCGATCACAGATTACGCAAACAAATTTAGAGATCAGGAAGTGAATATCACCCTAACACTACCAGAAGGTATTACCATTTACGCCGATGATAACACATCTGGTTTCAATAACTCCTGGACCTATGATGATTATATCACTATCGATCGAAAAGAGGAAGAATATTTGAAATTAGTTGACGGTAAGTTTGTATGCGAAAGCTGTCCTGAGAAAGAAAACGATTGGGAGTATGATGAAGATGAGGACGAGGTAAACATTCACATTAACTCTGAGGACAAAAATTTCAATTTAAAAATAGACGAAGACGGCGTTGAATTAAATAATGAACCCGTAAAAGTAAAAATAGACGAGGACGGTATAGAAATCAAAACCGACGAAAATTAAATCAAAAAACGAACAGTTAAATCACAACACTAAAATCTGAAAAACAATGACCACACTAGCCAAATTTTTAGTCACCCTTTGTATGTCCCTAGCCTTTTGTTCATGCAATATTTCTATCGATGGACTTAATGGGATCAAAGGACAAGGAGAAGTAGTAAAAAAAGAGAGAACCATAGATCAAAACTTTGAAGCTGTAAAAGCAAGCAGAGGATTAGATGTTATTTTAGTAGAAAGTAATGACAAGAAAGTTATCGTAGAAGCTAATGAAAATCTACATGAGCATATTGAGATTTATGTAGAAAAAAACACCCTGTACATTACATCTGATGAGAATATTTATAGAGCAGACGAGAAAAAAGTATATGTATCTTATGATCAACTCAACAAAATACATGTCAACAGTGGAGCCAGCGTATATTCGGATCAGGAAGTAGCACAAAAAGATCTTGCGCTTAGTGCTTCTAGCGGAGCGGATATCAAATTAAAGATAAAAGCGCAAACGGTAAACTCTTCGGTTTCTAGTGGTGCATTTATCGATTTGGAAGGAAAAGTAGAGAACCATTCTGCAAGTGCATCAAGCGGAGCTAATATTCGCGCTCAAGATCTATTGAGTTTGGTTTCAGAAGCAAAAGCGAGTAGTGGTGCAAACATAAGAATCCATGCTCAAAAAGAATTTACAGGAAAAGCTACAAGCGGTGCCAATGTAGTATACTATGGAAAACCAGAAAAAGTATCCGAAACCGATAACTCCGGAGGAAACGTAAGAAGAAACTAATCAATCCTAATAATCTAACCAACCCCAACCAACCAAAATCATACTGCCCGAAAAGCACCCATTGTTGAAACCTTAGTTCATGTTAAGTACTAAATTTTTCGGGCAGTTTTTATTTTACGATTCTAGTTTAGCAAATGGTAATAGTTTCTATTACCATTTTTTAATTCTCCTTAGGCTATTTATTCTATAGTCCCAAAGCTTCTTTTCTTTTGTTTTTATAGTCTGGCACAATTTCTTTTTAAGAAAAATGTTATTGTTTTTGGTACATGTTTTGCGCTACCATTTTTGTAACTTATGTTTGCTACATAAACATTTGCTGTTTTTTGTAGTCTTTATCAAAAATTAAAATCACACAATCCAATGAAAAAGTTATTCTTTTTATGCTGTATTTGTTCACTAACATTCAGCGCTTATGCTCAAAAAGAAAAAATAAAGGGAAACAAAATTGTAAGCACAGAACGTTATGAGGTAGAACCCTTTCATACCATAGAAATTTACGAAGGGTTTGAAGTTACTTTGGATGAAAGTAGTGACAGCCAAGTAAAAATTGAAGCCGATAGCAATATACAGCGTGTCATACAAATAGAAGTCGTAGACAGTATACTTACCATAAAATCTGATAAAGATCTTCGTCGAGCCAAAGCACTCAATATTGATATATTGTATGGATCAGAACTTAAAAAGATCATCTTATACGACAAGGTGAACGCCAAATCATTGTCTGCTATCAAATCTTCCGGCCTTACTGTTGAAGTTAATGATTATGCGGAAATATTTTTAACCACAGAAACCGGTAATTTGAGTTGTGTCTCTTATGGAAAATCAAGAGCAGAGTTACACGCAAGTGCCACTAGCGTTGTCTATCAAGTAAATGAAAACTCGGAAGTAAAAGGTATTGTTACCGCCGATGAATTTAAAATTGATTTGTATCAAAAAGCTACGGCAGAACTAGAAGGCGAAGTGCAGTTTATGCAACTACGTACCGATAACGAAACCGACTTTTATGGGACTAAATTAAATGCTACAAAAGCCTCTCTTTTGGCTGAAGGGTCCAGTGATAATTATGTGCAAATTCAGGAAGAAATAACCATCGAGGCCAAAGATAAATCTGAAATTTTTCTGTTAGGAGAACCTAAAATTAGTATTCAAGGATTTACCAATGAAGCTGCGCTTTTCAAGAAAAATATTGACTACACTCCTAGTAAATTACGATTGAACTAGGTAAGCAAAATTTTACAAAAACAAAAAAAGCATCTTGATACTCTCAAGATGCTTTTTTATATCTTCAAATTCTTTCCTTTTAAGCTGAAACTCCTGCGTTTGTTTCTACAGTAGCTAAATAACGCTCTGCATCCAAAGCTGCCATACATCCTGTTCCTGCAGCAGTAATTGCTTGTCTGTATTCTTTATCCTGAACATCTCCTGATGCAAATACTCCAGGGATATTGGTCTTCGTAGATTTACCTTCGGTAATGATATACCCTGTATCATCCATATCCACCTGCCCTTTAAAGATATCCGTATTGGGTTTATGTCCAATAGCAATAAACAATCCAGTGATACTAATATCGGTTTTTTCGTTGGTTTGATTATTCACCATACGTAATCCTTCTACCACTTGATCACCTAACACTTCATCAACCTCAGTATTATACATCACCTTTAGGTTTGGTGTACTGTTCACTCTATGTTGCATTGCTTTTGAGGCTCTCATATAGTCTTTACGTACCAACATAGTAACACTAGAACAAATATTCGCCAAATAGGTAGCTTCTTCGGCAGCTGTATCTCCTGCTCCTACAATAGCAACATCCTGACCTTTGTAGAAAAATCCGTCACATACCGCACAGGCAGAAACTCCTCCTCCTCTTAAACGTTGTTCACTAGGTAAACCCAAATACTTTGCAGTGGCACCGGTAGAAATAATTACAGTCTCTGCTTCTATTTCTTTACTATTATCTACAGTAACTTTGTGTATTCCTCCCACTTCTGTACTGAAGTCTACAGCAGTTACCATCCCAATGCGTACCTCGGTACCAAAGCGTTCTGCTTGTTGTTGTAACTGGACCATCATTGTTGGACCATCAATTCCTTCTGGATATCCAGGAAAATTATCAACTTCTGTGGTAGTAGTAAGTTGCCCTCCTGGTTCCATTCCTGTATACATTACAGGTTTCAAATCAGCTCTCGCTGCATATATAGCTGCAGTGTATCCTGCAGGCCCTGAGCCTACGATAAGGCATTTTATTCTTTCGATTGTATCAGACATAGTCATTTCTTTATTATCTGATGTAAAAGTAGCAATTTGAACATAAACCTTACATTAAAGTTATTAAGAATTGTTATGAAGTTATAGACATCTTAAATTATTATTAAATCATATAAAAACAGGCATAACAACTCTATATTTGTATGTCAATCAATCAATAAACCATAATGCGGGGAATACTCATTACATCCTTATTACTCCTTGTTTCTTTTAGCTATTCACAAAATAAAAAAGCAGATAGTTTACAAAATGTATTAAATCAATACTCAAAAAAAGATACTATTCGAGTTCATTTACTGAATACTATTGGCTTTGAATATTGGATTAGTGATGCCAATCAATCTATCAATTTTGGACAACAGGCTTTAGATTTATCAAAAACACTAAATTATGCCAAAGGGCAAGCCACAGCACAACGCATTATTGGTGTTGCCCACTGGGCACAAGGGAATCAAAATGAAGCATTACGATTTTTGACCCACTCTCAACAGGAGTTTCAAAAACTAAAGGACGACGAAGGAATTGCCAATACTATGCTCAACATAGGTATGGTGTATGCCGATCTTAAAGAGTATGATCGAGCTCTGGAGAATTACAACAATGCTATTGATTATTTTACAGCACTGGGCTTGAAAGGAAGAATTGCTACGACATTTACAAAAATGGGAACCGTATTTTTGGAACAAGACAGACATTATGACGCCAAAGAATATATATCAAATGCACTAAAAATCCATAAGGAAAATAACTTTACTTACGGCATCGCAGAAGCTCATAATCGATTAGGGATTTTATATATCAAAAACAAAGAGTTTGCTCAGGCCAAGTATCATATCGAACGATCCATAACCACAGGAAAATCCATAGATGACAGAGACGGAATAACCAGTAACCTGATTCAATACGGGAAATTGCTTCGGTATGAAAAGAACTATGAAGCCGCAGATATTCATTTACAACTAGGGTTAAAAAGAGCCAAAAAAAATAACTTAAAAAAATATGAGCTTCAGGCGTATAATGAACTAAAAGAGTTAAGAAAAGAACAAGGCAAACCAGAGGAAGCCCTGGCCTTTTACGATCAATATATTTCACTCAAAGATTCTGTTTTCAATACCGAAAAATCCAAGCAAATTGCCTATCTCGAATTCGAGAAAGAGCTTGAAAGTCAGAACCGGGAACTTGTATTCTTAAAAGAGAAAGAAAAAACCGATGCTTTAATCAAATGGAGTTTGATGATGGGTATCATCATTCTAGTGGGCGGAGGCTTTTTGGTGTTTAGAAATCTACGGCAACGCTCTAGAAAGAACAATGACCTCCTGGAGAAGAGTAACGAATTACTGCAATCCAAAGCTCAATTGGCTCAACAAGAAATGGAGAATGCTACATTAAAACAACAGGAATTAAAGCAACAGCTCAATTTCAAGAACAAAGAACTCACCTCCTATGCGATCAATTTTGTGCAGAAGAATGAGTTGCTCGAAGAACTTAGAAACACTGCGTTATTAGCAAAAAAAGCAACCCCAAAAGAAAAAGATAAACTGATCGATCAGCTTAATAAAACCATCAGACAACATCTAAACATTGATAAAGATTGGGAGGACTTCAAGCGATTTTTTGAAGAAGTGTATGTTGGTTTTTATGCAAAATTAAAGGCTAAACATCCCGATCTAAGTGCAAATGACCTTAAAGTTTGTTCGTTAACCCGACTTAATCTGAATGTCAAAGAAACGGCAAGCATACTAGGGATCTCTCCGGAAAGTGCAAAAACAGCTCGCTACCGACTTCGCAAAAAGCTTGCATTGTCTCAAGAACAAGAAATATTTACCTATTTATTATCTCTGGAAAATTAGTTCCTTGATTTTTGGGTAGTTCGGACGGTTAGAACTTCTTAAAACCTACCACCATATAAATAACTGTTTATCAAATAAATAAATATCACTGTCTACCTAAAATCCACTTTAGTTTAAGACCATTAAAATAGTGGTCTACTTTTAATAAAAAGATGCTCACCACGGGTACACCCCTATTCTTTCCTAAACCTCAGCAACCCTTATACTTTTGATCCCGGAAAACAAATCAAAGTTTAAAGTTGTAAAAAATAACATGATGTTTAAAAACAAAAAAAATGAGGAAACAAGATCCATAAAACAATTTTGGATCAGGAGGAAAATTGAATTCACGAATAGATTAAATAACAAAAAGTAGGAGAAATTATGAAAGAGATAATAAACGCGTTGCCCACCCCTTTAGAAATTATTACAGATCCCATATCACTAATTGTATTAGCCATGTATGCAGGTCTAATGATCTGGGAAGGCATTGCTCCGGCACGAAGCTTACCAAAGGTAAAATTCTGGAAACTTAAAGGTATGATTGCCTTTGTGGTATTTTTCTTTTTATCTACCTACTTCCCATTGTTATGGGATGGATATCTGGCCAAGTATCAACTTTTTGATCTTACCTTTTTAGGTACCGCCTGGGGAGTAGTTGTAGGCGTATTGATATACGAGTTAGGGTTATACCTATGGCATAGAACGATGCACAAGAATGATGCGCTATGGAAGATATTTCATCAAATGCATCATAGCGCAGAACGTTTAGACAGCTACGGGGCTTTCTATTTTAGCCCAATGGATATGATCGGGTTTACCTTTTTGGGTAGTTTATGCCTGGTACTTATTGCAGGTTTTACACCAGAGGCTACCACATTGATCATCCTAGGAACTACGTTCTTGGCAATCTTTCAGCATAGCAATATCAAAACACCGAGTTGGATAGGATATATCGTGCAACGTCCGGAAGCGCATACGTATCACCATGCCCGAGGGATTCATGCCGATAACTATGCAGACTTACCCATTATAGACATGATTTTTGGGACATTCAGAAATCCTAAAAGTTATGATCATGAAACTGGTTTTTATCTCGGTGGCTCTAGTAAGGTAAAAGACATGTTACTATTCAAAGATATTTCACAACAAAGTGAGGGTTGAGTTGAGCGAGAAGCAATTGCCCCTGGTTTTTGTAGGGTAAAACCGGGGCAATTCTTCAAATAAGCCCCAAAAAATGTATCTCATGAAAACGATCACAAACATAGGTAACAAAATCTACCGCGGATTTTTAAATAATCGATCTACCATAAGCGCATTAGTATATGGTATACTGTTGTTTTCTATTGTCCCAGAGCAAAGTTTGAGTACCTACAAATTGGTGTATCTCGAGGTATATAATGCCACCTTGTTTTATATCATAGTAAATATGCTTTTTTATACAAGCGATATTTTATATCCCAAAAAGGAGCATGTCTTTTCCAGAGACTTAATTGAAATTCTTGTAAACGTGCTGATCTCCGCGATACTCATCATCTATCTATATGCAATTCGAAACAATGCAACGGAAATCAAAACCAGTGCCATATTGCTTAAGGTAAACGCGCTTCTGATGTTACTGATATCTGTTTATATCTCAATAAAAACACCTTCAAATCAAAATAAAATCACATCATAAATACAGCAAGCATTCATGTTAAATGAAAAAGTAATTGTCAACGTGCAGTTTAAATCAACTTTATCCCCTAAACAATTAAAAAAAATCTCTATCAAAAGTTTGGATGAGATGGCAAATGTAAAAGGGCTAATTACCAAGTACTACTACATCAATCCGGAAACCAGCATTATTGGAGGTACCTACTTGTTTGAAAATCTAAAGTTAGCTAGAGAGTATTTGAGTTACTTTCTTATTCAAGGAATTGGTTTAAAATATGGTATTATCCCTGATACATTGAAAATGGATACTGGAATAGTTCATCTAGAAATCAATGGAAAGAACACAAAATATTATACGAAAGATCATAATCCCAAATAGATACGCTACATTTATCCCCAAAATGAAGCCTAATGACCATTTTTACTGCTTTAGATATTTTGGGTACCATAGCTTTTGCTATTTCTGGAGCGCTTAGTGCGATCAATCGTAAACTTGATCCGTTTGGTATTTTTATCATTGCTTTTGTAACCGCTATCGGAGGAGGAACCGTAAGAGATATCCTAATTGGTAATACTCCTGTTTCCTGGATGCAGAATACGCTTAATATCTATTTGATAGGAATAGCGGCAACCCTGGCGATCATTTTTAGAAATAAATTAGGATATCTTAAAAGATCGCTTTTCCTTTTTGATACCATTGGATTGGGAATTTTTACCATTATTGGGGTAGAAACTGGTATAAACGCAGGATTAGAACCTATTATCTCTGTTGCTTTGGGAGCTATGACAGGATGTTTTGGTGGTGTAATACGGGATATTCTTTGTAATGAGATTCCGGTAATTTTCAGAAAAGAAATTTATGCTACAGCATCTATTGCCGGAGGAATATGTTTTATGGTTTTATATGCTTTTGCTATTGACCAAAACATCATTTATATTGCTACCACATTGCTTATCATTACGATACGCCTGGTAGTTGTGAAATATAAAATCTCATTACCTACTTTTTTTATAAAGAGCTAACCTCAGTAAAAAAAGTAATTACTTATTTTTTGTCCTATGGAAAAGCATAACGAATTCTCCGATCTCGATTTCAAAAAGCAGTTTCAGCAACTAAGCCTTGCTCCTGCTCTTTTTACTCACGAAGCACATTTGCGATTGGCATGGATCCATATCCAACAAACAGGTCCCAAAAAAGCAGCAACAACCATTTGTGACCAAATTCTTCGTTTCGCTACCAAACATGGTGATCCTGGCAAGTTTAATAAAACGGTAACCATCGCAGCTGTGCAAATGGTCCATCATTTTATGCAGAAATCAACTAGCAAAAGTTTTACAGACTTCATTAAAGAATTTCCTAGGTTGAAAAATAATTTCAAAGAGCTTATAGCCAGTCATTACAGTTGGAATATTTTTACAGCTGATCATGCCAAAAAAGAATACGTAGCACCGGACCTGTTACCTTTTACCTAAAAAAGCACCTTGATTAAGGCGCTTCTGTCTTTTTCACAGCAAATTTGATTCCCTAGTCTATCGCTTCAAATCTTACAACTGCCACAGATTTTGATGTAGCATCAAAGAATACTCGATCTTTTCCGTTAAGTTTAAACCTAGCCGTTGTAGCGGGAGCAACATCAGTCCTATTTATAATTTCTCCATTGTTTTGAATCCTAACTCCAAAAGGATTTCCCCCTCTGTTTTTAATGATAATAAAACTATCGTATCCAAAATAAGGATTAGTTACAGCATCCTGACCAGGCCCTATACCAGTAATTCCCATAGATTGAGAAGGATCTAATTCTAAAGTGGTCTTGTAAGCATCACAAGAGCTTAAAACACCAGCAACAATGAGTAGTAATAAGAAATGTTTCATAATACTATTTTTTTATAAAAAGACTATCTGTTGGATGATCCAACAGATAGTCCGCCTTCATTACTTAGGCATTACCACATCACTAATCACATGGATCACTCCATTTTTGGCCATTACATCAGTTTTTACAATCTGACTATAGTTACCGTTCTGGTCTTTTAACCAAATTTTACCGTCTTTCTTAATTACTTTTAATTTTGAACCTTGTAGCGTAGTTACTTCAGCTTTACCGCCTCCTTTTTTCAAGGCATTTACTACATCACCAGCAGCCAATTTTCCGCTTACTACGTGATAGGTTAGAATAGCAGAAAGTTTTTCTTTGTTTGCTGGTTCTAATAAACTGTTTAAGGTTTTTGAATCGATTTTTGCAAATGCATCATTGGTTGGAGCAAATACTGTAAATGGTCCATCTCCTTTTAATGCACCTACCAGGTCTGCAGCTTTTACTGCCGCTACCAATGTAGAGAAATCATCTACAGATACTGCTACATCTACAATGTCTTTATTGTTTTGAGCAGAAGCCATTTGGGCAACTAAGAATAAGAATAAGGTTGAAAGAACGAAAATTAACTTTTTCATGATTTTTATTTTAATAATTAAACATTTTTCTGCGCGCTTTACATTATCATATACACATGTTTTTTCCTTTTGGATGAGATTGACTCATTTTTTTTTAAATTTGGATAACCCTAGCCCATAAAATGCAAGATAATTTAGAGCTTATACAAAGGTTACAACAGAAGGACAGCAAAGCACTTTCAGAGATCTATGACCACTACTCTGGTGCATTGTATGGGGTTATTTTACGTATTTGTAAAAATGAGGCTATGGCGCAAGATCTATTGCAAGAAACATTTGTGAAGATCTGGGAAAAATCAAATCAATACGATCCGAAAAAGGGAAAATTCTTTACCTGGTCCTATAGAATTGCTAAAAACCAAACGTTAAATTCTTTACGTAATCCCAATAAGCTCATCCAAAATGAAGATTTGAGTGTATATATAAATAAGACTGACGAAGATCCGAAAATCGACATACAAGAATTGGACGGTTCTCTGAAGCAACTTGAACCTCATCATCAAAAAGCGTTGGAGCTGGTTTATTTTAATGGACTTACGCATCGTGAAGCTCATGAAGAAATGAATGTCCCTTTGGGTACATTCAAATCATATGTGAAACAGGCTTTGAAAAAACTTAGAGAAGTATATCAAAAAGAACTCCTTATTCTATGGGTGCTTACTGAAATGATGATATGATGGATAGGAATACGATAAAAGATACAGGAATATTAGAGCAGTACCTGCTTGGCGAGCTCTCCGAAGATCAACGAACTCAAGTTGAAGATCTTTTGAGAGAAGATGCTGATTTGCGAGATTATATGGGTAAAATCGAAGATGATTTTGAAAAAATCGCTTTCGAAAACGCAATTACCCCACCCGCTCATATCAAATCGAATGTACTAAATCATATTACTGATACCGATGAAGAAGCTCCTAGCATCCCCAGACCACAAAAAAGTCAATTAGTAACTTATCTGGCTATTGCAGCTGGATTAGCCATGGTATTTATGGTTAGTGGACTGTGGTTGTATACACAATGGCAAGATGCTAAAGAAACTTTAGAAGTTGTACAAAATCAAACCAATGACTTAAGAAATAGAATTGTATCCCTTGAGAACAACCTGAATGAAACCAGCAAATGGTATACGGCTATCAATAATCCAAATACGATAAAATTGATCTTAAAAGGTAATCAAATATCGCCTACCTCTTCGGCAATCACTTATGTCAACCATTCAGAAAAAACGGTGATTTTAAATCCGCAAGGACTAACAAAGTTAAACGATGCTGAAACCTATCAAATGTGGGCCGATGTGGATGGAGAAATGATTGATATGGGGGTGATCCCATCGGATCAAAATATGACAGTGATGAAGTATATTGACAATGCCGAATCTATTAATATTACGATCGAACCCAAAGGCGGAAACGATCATCCTACAGTCGAGCGCTTGATATCCAATGTATTATTATAATTACTAGCATATGGCAGCAAAGCTTCCGTTCATTGTTCCTGTTCTTCCCTCTGCTGATATCAAAAGAGATATACAATGGTATAGAGAAATGACAGGCTTTGAATTGGTATTTGGAGATCATATGTATGCCGGCTTACAAAAAGATGATCTCAAAATACATTTGCAATGGCATGCCGATACCGAAGATGATCCATTATTAGGCGGATCTGTAATCAAAATCTTTGTAGAAAATGTTATTCCCATTTTTGAAGAGTTTGTAGAACGGGGTACAGTCAACAAAGACAAACTAAGAAAACATACTCCCTGGAATACTCACGAATTTGGTTTTTATGATCCCAACAATAACGCTATATTTTTTGTTCAGGATATTTGATTAAACTTTCTTTTGATATGAAATAAGCCCTAACAATTAAGTGGATACCAAATCGAAATGATGATATGGTGATTCCATTCTCGTGCTGAGTGTCATCGAAGTATGAACTACTAAAAAACAATAAATATAAACAGATGAAAAATATAATATTTGTTCTTATCGCTTTAGCATTTTGCTGTAATCTACATGCACAAGATAACAACACCGATTATATCCAAAAGGTACAAACCCTGGACCAAACTATAAAAACACTTTACGATGTAATCTCTGGTGAAAAAGGAGAAGAACGTAATTGGGAATTGTTTCGGTTTCTTTTTAAACCCGATGCAAAACTGATCCCATCCGGAAAAGATAAAGAAGGAGTCTATCAAATACGCTACCTATCCCCTGATGATTATATCAAAACTTCAGGAAAATGGCTGATTCAAAATGGTTTTTTTGAAAATGAAATTCATCGAGAAACACAAACCTTTGGAAATATTACACAAGTATTTAGCACCTATGAATCTTTCAAAACTAAAAATGATACCACACCGTTTATGAGAGGTATCAATAGCATCCAACTACTCAATGATGGAAAAAGGTGGTGGATTATCAATATCTATTGGACACAGGAAACTGAAGAAAATCCGATTCCTGGCAAGTATGCTACTAAAAACAAATAACGTAATCCTCTGAAAATAGAACGGATACGATATTCTTGCGCTTATCCTACAACTTTTAACAACAACTTATTTATTTTTTGTGAGTATCAAACCGCACGAATTCGTATTTTTGCGCGAAATTTAGTAGCATTTAATGAGGGTTCTGTTCTCAATACTATTGTTTGCCACATTCGCCGTAAAACCGGTTATGGAGATGAGTACAATCATGTACTATCAGCTCAATATCGATTATATTGTGGAAACCTATTGTGTAAACAAAGAACGCCCCAAACTTAATTGTAATGGTAAGTGTTACTTAATGAGTCAAATGAAGGCCAAAACACAACCTTCTGAAGAGCAGCCTGACACCATTATTAGTGCAGAAGCTTTTATTCCTCTTTTCTTTCAAGACCATACGGTCCGCATCAAAAACCTTGATTTTTTAGGTTTTGAATATCTACACAATTGGAAAATCGAGGATTTGGTGACCAAAACCATTCTCAATGATATAGATCATCCACCGGAATTCTTCCTCTCTTAACCATTTAATTTTTTAACAGAACACTCAAAGCAATTCGTCTTTGCAGTATTCTATGCATTCATTTTTAAATAAAAATGGCAATTCTATTGTACAGCTATTTCAAAACGTACAATGGATGAACTATACAATCAATTATCAATAATGAAACTATATATATATGTCCTATTACTTGGGGCAACACAATTATTTTTTGCTCAGGAAACAGTAGAAAACAAATGGTCGGGATCAAGACCAGACGGACATGCTCCTATTTCAGTTATGGGAGATCATACACACGGAAAAGGAGAATTCATGTTCTCATATCGCTATATGTATATGAATATGGAGGACCTCAATCGCGGTAGCGAAAATGTACCTTTCTCTAATGCGCTACGACCAAACGATATTTACATGGTTACGCCTACACAGATGCCCATGCAAATGCATATGCTAGGTGCCATGTATGCACCAAGTGACAAAATCACCTTAATGGTCATGGCCAATTATCTATCCAGCGAAATGGATCATATTACCGCTATGGGAGGGATATTTACCACAAAAGCTTCTGGATTTGGAGACATCAAAATTGCAGCATTATACAAATTCTTTAACCGCAACAGACAGCAGTTGCATGCTCAAGTAGGAATCTCTATCCCTACAGGTAGTATTGATGAAATGGATGTAACTCCGGCTTCTGCTCCCAACGAAGTAATACTGCCATACCCTATGCAAATAGGTAGCGGAACCTGGGATCCAGAATTAGCGTTGACCTATCTAAAACAGTGGGACAAGCTTTCTTTCGGAACGCAAGCAAGAACTACACTTCGATTGGGTAAAAACGATAACGAATATCGATTAGGAAATCGATATAGCATCAACAACTGGTTAGCCTTGAAAGCTACCAACTGGTTAAGCTTTTCTGGACGTTTTGAACTAGGTGCTATCGACAGGATCGAAGGAGCTAATCCAGCATTAAATCCAATGATAGTGATTACTGCAGATACGGCAAACTCTGGAATGACCTATGCTAATGCTGGTTTAGGTTTTAATCTTTACGCTTTTCAAGGGGGATTAAAGAACCTAAGACTAGGTTTCGAAGCAGCACTACCCGTATTTCAAAACATGAACGGTGTTCAGCTTAGAAATAAGGAAACCATTACACTAGGATTACAATACGCTTTATAACTATATACAACCGTTGATTCACTGGATTAAAATCAGTGGATCAACAACTTTCAATAGCAATGAAAAACAATTTATTATATATCTTATTCCTTATTATAGGAATACAGACCTATGCACAAAATGAGTATCCAACAAAAGCACAGGATACGATTATGTCAGAAGAAACACTAGAAGAAGTTATTGTGACTTCGGCTAGTAGAGAAATACAAAAAAGATCTGAAGTACCAGGTTCTATCTCTACCTTAAATGCAAAGGCTTTAAAAGAAACCAAAGCATTCGGAATCGATCAACTGGTAAATCAAGTACCTGGAGTTTTTATGTCGACTTCAAGGGTAGCAAGTAACGAACAACACTTTATGGCCGTTCGTTCTCCCATATCTACAAAAGCATTGTTTTTGTATCTGGAAGATGGTCTGCAAATACGACCTACCTCCGTTTTTAATCACAATGCATTATTAGAAATGAATGATGTGGCTTATAACCGTGTAGAGGTTTTAAAAGGACCCGCATCTAGTATCTACGGTAGTGAATCGATAGGAGGAAGTTTTAACTTTATTACAAAGTCTCCATCCGAAGATTTGAGTGGTAGTGTAGGTTTTCAAACCAACGACCTGGGATTAACGCGTTACGAATTTGAAGTTTCTGATTCACCTAGTGAACAATTTGGGTTTTATTTGGGTGGACAACATGTACAACGACAAGATGGTCCTATCGAGCATAGTGATTACGAAAAAACAGCTATTACCTTTAAAACGGTATACGATATCTCTGAAAAGCTTAATTGGACGACTGTTGTAGATTTGGTGGATTATCGTTCGGATATGACGGGTTCTTTGAGTGAAGCGGATTACCAAAGTGGTAATTTTGAAAGTGACCAAACGTTTACAGAGCGAGATGCATTGACGTTTAGAGTACGAAGCACATTCAACACCCAATGGAACGAGCAAAACAAAACCTCGTTCAACCTTATCGTTCGTGATAATCGAATGGATCAGAATCCATCGTATAGAATTCGTCAATTCAGAAACCAGGGGCAACTTACTGGCTTTGGATCTGGAGAGATCAACTCCAACCAATTCAAGAGTTACGTTGGTTTAATCCAACACAAAGTAAACATGAACTTTGCCAACTCCTCTTTGATTGTAGGAGCAACAGCAGATTATTCTCCTCAAGAATATATGGCAGAAAGCACCAATGTTATTGTAGATCCAGAAACGGGTAGAAACATTGATTTTACCATCAACTCTGGACAGTATATCTTAAACTACGAGGCGGATATTTTTAACTACGCTGGTTTTTTCCAGTACGAAATATCTCCTGTGGATCAGGTAAAAGTAACGGCCGCACTTCGTTATGATGGGTTCGAATATGATTATGACAACCAGGTAGATGGTATTGTAGGAGTTGATGATTCTGTAGATAATTTCAACAATCTTACACCAAAATTGGGAGTGAATTATAATTTCACTTCAAGATCTGGAGTGTATGCCAATTATTCGCAAGGATTTACGCCACCACAAGTATCTACCTTGTATCGTAATCGTAACGATTTAATAGGAATCAAGCCAAGTCGTTACAATAACTATGAAATTGGAGGATACCTATCTTCTTCAAAATTCAAAGTAGATGCCGCCATTTATGTTTTGGATGGACAAAACACCTTAATCACGTTAAGAGATCTTGATGATAACTTTTTCAATACCAATGCAGGAAAAACAAGATCTTATGGTGTTGAATATGGAGTTACATGGTCCCCTATCAAAGAATTATCCATTACGCACAATGGTAGTTATGCCATGCACAGATATATAGATTTCTTTGATCGCGGAGTAGACTTTTCGGATACCGATAGAGAAACGGCTCCTAACCTATTAGGAAATTCTTTGATCACCTATCGAAAAAACATCAACACCGATTTAGGGTTCAGTGTTACCGCAGAACACGAATTGGTAGGTGAGTACAATACCAGTTTCGAAGGTCAGGTAGAAAACGAAGATGGTACTTTTGGTACCGCTACCTACGATGGGCATAGTGTGTTCAACCTAAGAGCCAATGTAGCTTACAAAGGATTCGAATTGTGGGGACATGCACTCAATGTCTTTGATGAGTTGTATGCTGCAAGAGCTTCTTTTAATCGATTTAGAGGAGAAAACAGCTTTACGGTAGGAAATCCCCGAGCTTTTCATGTAGGGATGCGATATAATTTTTAAACCATTGAGACCTGATGAAACGACCATTCATCGGGTCTTATTTTTTGAATGATGAAAAAAAACGAAAAATTAAATAAATGGCTATGGAAATGGCATTTCCTGGCCGGACTGATCACCCTTCCTTTTATCATTATCCTCTCGATCACTGGTGGCATCTATCTTTTCAAAACGGATTATGAAGCTAAGAAACAACAGCACATAACAGAGGTTAGTGCTCAAGGAGAGCCTATAGATTTCCAGGAACAATGGGAAATTGCAAATCAAAACGCGGTTAAAAAACCAAACTCGATGATTGTTCCCACAAAAAACAATCAGGCAACTCAATTTGTCTCGGGTCGTTTTAGCGGGAAAAGTGACTTATATGTCAATCCTTACTCGGGAAAAGTTTCTGGTGAGGTAATTACCAAAAAAACCGATATGTACAAAGTCAGAAAGTTACATGGTGAATTGCTTATGGGGTCTTTTGGGACTAAAATCGTTGAGCTTATCGCCAGCTGGATGGTAGTACTTATCGTAACCGGAATCTATGTGTTTTGGCCAGCTAGAAAATGGAATCTCTCCGGATTCTTTATCCCTAGATGGAAACATGGTAGACGTACCTTTTTTAGAGATCTACATGCCATTAGTGGATTTTGGATTTCGGGACTATTGATTCTCGTATTGGCTGGAGGTTTCCCTTGGACGGATGTATTTGGAGAAAATTTTAAATATGTACAAAAGGCAACGAATACCGGTTTCCCAAAAACCTGGCATGGGATAGGAATACAATCACAACCCACAGGAAATGCGATTACCTTGGATGAAATGGTAGCCAAAGCGGTTGCCTTAGAGCTTCCTGGTCAAACTACTGTACACTTTCCTAAAGGTCCCAAAGGTGTTTTTAGCATCTCTAACCAAAACCCTAGTGATCTTGGATCGCAAAAAAAGATCCATTATGATCAGTATTCGGGTCAAGAAATGATGACAGTAGCCTGGGCAGATGTTGGGATCCTGATGAGAGCACGAATGTGGGTGATGGCTTTTCATCAAGGAGAATTTGGCAACTGGAATTGGTGGTTGATGTTTGGGGTCGCTTTGGTATTAACGATAATGAGTGTTTCGGCGTTAGTATCCTATGTCTTACGCAAACGTAAAGGAAGCTGGGGCATTCCAAAAGTTCCTGTTGCATTTCGTGTAGGGTATGGCATAGCTATCGTTGTCGTAATTTTAGGACTTATTTTCCCTTTGTTTGGGGCAAGTATCCTACTGTTAATACTAATCGAGTATCTTAGAAAGCTGAAGAGAAAAAAAGTACATCCTGTTCCGGTATCCTAACTTTAAAAGATAATTATGAAAAAACGTGAAATAGTAAGAGCGACCAGAAAATGGCACAGATACATGGGTCTTATTTTAGGATTACAATTTTTGATGTGGACAATAGGAGGACTCTATTTTAGTTGGACCAATATTGATGAAATCAGAGGAGACAACCTAAAAAATAGTGCTCCAAAGATTCCGTACCATTTGGATTATGTCGCTCCACAGCTATTTCTGAAGGACCATATTACAGAAAGAGATAGTTTGATTTCCCTCGAACTCTCTACTATTCTACAGCAACCGATATACAGAATACAATATGGCAATTCCAAACAGAAACAAGTGCTTTTGGTAGATGCCATAACCGGAAAAAAAAGAAAAGAGCTAACCAAGGAAGAAGCTATTGCGGTCGCCAAAGAAAAACTGAATGTTACTGCCGATCTTACCGAGGTTGAATATATCACCGAAACCGGAAACCATCACGAATATCGAGGCAGGCCATTACCTGCTTATGCCATTACTTTTGATCAACCTGCCAACACCACGGTTTACGTTTCTGTAGACTATGGTAATGTGCAGACGTTTAGGAACAACCAATGGCGAGTGTTTGATTTCTTTTGGATGTTACACACCATGGATTATCAGGAGCGCGATAATTTCAACAACCTATTGTTAAGAGCATTTTCGCTGTTTGGACTCTTTACTATTTTCTCTGGCTTTCTATTGTATGGGTTGACTTCTAAAACTTTAAACAAAAGAAAAAGATTAAAATCTTAATAAATAATATCTTTGAACAATTAAAATCAAATCATAATGAAACTACGTATTTTTTATTCCCTTATACTTTCAATCTTACTATTCTCTTGCAATCAATTATCCAAAGAAGAGCAGGAATTCGATGCGTTAATGCAAAAGGTAATTGATGTACACGACGAGGTAATGCCAAAAATGGGAGAAATGAGTTCACTCATCAAAGAGTTGGAAGCCAAAGTTGATACTACTGCCCAAGGACAAAACTATGCAAAAGCACAACAAGATGTAAAAGACGCTTATGATTATATGATGAGCTGGATGGGGAATTTTAGTGATTCTTTTCCGCATGATGAAACCAACGATAGTACTGACCCAGAAAAATTGGCAGCTAAGTTCAAATTATTACAAGAAGAAGAGGTAAAAGTTGAGAAATTAAGGGATCAAATTAACACAAGTATTAAAAACGCAAAAGCGATATTGCAAAAGCCCTAAAGTGCTATGCTATCATAATTTCTAAAAAAGTTTTACTTTAGCAGCTGCAACAAATCACTTAAACCAATGAGAAAAATAATTTTATTTGCAACCGTACTAGTTATTTCGGCATCTTCAGGATATGCCCAGAAGAAAAAGGACCTTCTTGAAGAGATCGACAAGCTTAGAAAAGAGCTAAAAACCACAAAAGCTGATCTAAGTGATTCCCGAAAGAAGGAAAAAGCCACACTGACACAAGTAGCGACCATGGAAGCTCAGGTAAAGGATCTTAAAGATACCAATGCTTCTTTACTATCCAACATGAGTAATTTTACAGAGCTGTCTAATCAAAAAGCTGAAAATCTTAAGAAATCTCAAGAGATCATTCAGGAGAAAGACAGACAACTGAAAACCATAAATGATGCGCTAACGCAATCTGATTCTACCAACCTTGCTGTTTTTAGCACGTTTAAAAATGCTATTGGTGGTGATAATGTAAAAATCGGACAAGGTGTGATCTATATTGTATTGCCAAATGATATGCTTTTTGGTGACAATGATAAGAGCTATATGGTGGCAGACGGAGGAAAAGCCATGTTAGAAAAAATTGCTGCTGTACTCAACAAGAACAAAGACTTGAATGTAATTGTTGAAGGAAATAGCAATGCACTAAAGCTGGATGGTAAAACTTTATTAGATAATTGGGATCTAAGCGCAAGACAAGCAGCCTCTGTGGTTCGCGTATTGCAAAACGATTACAAAGTAGATCCTAAACGTTTGGAAGCTGTAGGTAAAAGCGAATACGCTACCGATGGAATAGAAACGGTGACCAAGATTATTATTGATCCAAAATTTGATAGTTTTTTCAATTTGGTGAAGAATAATATGAAAAACGACAAAGGATAAAAAAACAACTCCTTATACTTTAAAATCCGATCGTATTGATCGGATTTTTTTATACCCCTACTTTATAGATTCCTTTGAAAATTCAATTAAAATTAATACATTTACGTAACTAGTTACGTAAATAATAAACGATATGGATTTTTTTGATAAAGCAGGCGTCATGGCTATAGGTTCAAGGTTGAGAATGTTGAGTGAACAACTTACCGAAGAAGCCACAAAGATCTATGATCTATACGATGTAGGGTTAAAACCAAAATGGTTTCCTGTGTTTTATCTATTATCCCATGATGAATCAAAATCCATTACTCAAATCGCAACAGAGATTGGTCACTCCCACCCTTCTGTGAGCAAGATTGTACGGGAAATGATCAAAGAAGGGATCCTTTCGGAACACAAAGACAAAATCGACGGACGTAAAAACAATATTCGGTTGACCCCAAAAGGAAAAGAAATTGCTACTCAGATTGAAGATCAATATCTGGATGTACGAAACGCCGTCGAGGAAATTCTAAATCAGAGTACCCACAATATGTGGAATGCCTTACAAGAATTCGAATTCTTATTAGAGCAAAAACCACTTTTAAAACGTGTAAAAGCACTTAAGAAAAATAGAGAAGCGCAACATGTTCAAATCATTCCTTACGCTCCCAAATACAAAACCCATTTTAAGGAACTCAATGAAGCCTGGATTACCCAACATTTCAAAATGGAAGATACCGATCATAAGTCTCTGGATCATCCGGAAGATTATATTTTGGATAAAGGAGGAGAAATTCTGGTAGCATTGTATAACGAAACACCTGTAGGCGTCTGTGCTTTGATCAAAATGGATCATCCAGAATACGATTTCGAACTCGCCAAGATGGCGGTTGCTCCGGAGGCCAAAGGAAAGGGCATTGGATGGATATTAGGGCAAGCGACGCTAGATAAAGCAAAATCTCTGGGAGCCAAAACAGTGTACTTAGAGAGCAATACGGTGTTGAAACCAGCGATACATCTCTATCACAAACTTGGGTTCAAAAAAGTGGTAGGCTACCCTACTCCTTACGAGCGTTGTAATATTCAAATGGCGATAACGTTATAACATACTTTCAAACTACTATGTTTTCGGCGTAGAAGTACTTTTAAAACCATTTCATAATGGTTGTTTAAATGTTTTACCTTAAAAGCTAACCTACGCCGATCCATAGTAGGATCTGACTCCTTATGTTTATCTTCTTTTTTGCGCAATCCGTTTAGAAGAAAATCAAACTTGTTTTAAAGCTTTCTTAAAAGCAATTCAAAATGATCTTATCTCGCCAAATTTTTGTAACTTAATGAGATACAGACTTTAAAACCTCTCATCATGAAAACCTTAATTTTTATTCTAATGGGGTTCTGTTCCTTCCTGGCGATCAATCAGGAAAACAACAAACCCAATAACGAACTCTATAACCTGGAAGGTGTTTGGGAATTACAGCATCAATTTATGTATCAAGACAATCATATTGCGGATACCTTGCTGAATCAAAATGGATATCGACAAATCAAAATGTACAGTCAAGGAAAAGTCATGTGGACACGTTATGATCCAAAAGACAGTAATGAATGGTTTGGCTATGGGACGTACACCATAAAAGATGGTATTCTGGAAGAACGTCTAGAGTACGCCTCTGGTTCTATGATGAAAATCCTGGATACCACCAAAGTATTTACTTTTGAGCTAATTGTTGGTCCTGATTCTTATCAACAAATTGATCTGGATGAAAATGGACATTATTACCATGCCGAGAACTATAAACGAATAAAATAAAAGAAATGCATCACTTATTCTGATGCATTTTACTTTTGTTATTACTTTGTTTTAGCGATGGTACGCATTGCTTTTTTAACAATGTAAGCCGTTTCTTTGGTAGCCGAGTCTTTGGTCCAGGTAGTACAAATCATACTCACCCAATCAGGTTGTGTTTTGCTCGCATCGTTAAGCCAGTTCCCTACCGAATCTCGTACATATTTTGAGGGATCCGATTTTACTGGTTCGATAAGCGAAATCCCTTTTTGAGGGTCCTCCTGAAAAGCCAGTATTTTTTTGGTCCATACCCCTACTGGTCGTAAGGATTCTACGGCATACCGACGAATATTTTCGTCTTGATCCTTTGTCCAACCCGATAATATTTGAATCGCCGAATCCAGATCCTCGATCATTCGCTCTTTGCTTGCAAAAATAACTACCTCTCGCACTCCAAAATGCGAATCCGCAGCATAGGACTGCATAGCGGATAATAAATCGGCAACCACATCATAAAACAAGCTCTCGGCCCAGCAGCTCCAGCATCGTACAATATCACTGGGATGACTGGATAAGTGTTTACGAATAAAAGCAACATCCGAAAGCTCTGCAAAAACCTCTCCGATCACTTTGGTATTGCTATTGGCTGTTGGTTTTTTTTGTGCGTTTACGGCAACTTCAAAAGAGGAAAACCAATCCATTTTTCCCAAAGGTTCCAAAACCGTCTTCAGCAATACCAACTGATCGGTAGCCAACCATTCCATCAGGTTTTTGGTTTCTACTTTTCCGGCATTCAGGTATTCTATGACTTCTGGATCTAAGTCTTTTAAACTTCTAGGACCTTTTCTGTTTTGGATGTGCTCTGGGATCATTTTTTATTTTTTGATTTAGGAATTACACCGATTAAATGACTATTCTGTTTGATTAGCTCTGCTATGGCTGCGGCTGCTTCCTCAAAATCATCTGCTTCATCAGGTAATAACAGCCAGGATTTAATATTGTAGGTTTCCAAATTTCGTAAAGAGGGGAACATTTCCTTCAAAATGGGTTGATATGCTACTTTGGTTGCGATCCAAATCCCATTATCTACAGGACTATGCTCTTTGAACCGGGTGGCCAATACGATTTTTTCTTCTACATAGATCCCTACATTCCCAAACATCTTTTTGGTTCGTAAGGGTAACGAATATAATAAATCCAGTATGAAGTCATAGGGTATCATAAGTACAAATGTAACGGTATATAGTATCCTTACATACCCATTCACTACATACCAACCAAAATTTTTATCTTATAAATATATTTGTACCATAAAGGATCATCAATATCTATATGACCAAGAGAATAGCCATATTACCCTTTGAGTATAAAGCGGAACAACTACAGTTTCTGTCGCACAGCATTCAGGAAGTGCTGATGCAAGAGCTTGGTCCATCACAAAAGTATACGGTAATCTCTAAGCAATCCACCCAGGTAGCCGTAGCACAATCCACTAATTTAGCACACATCAGCACCCAATTGGATGTGATTCGCGTGATTACGGGTACGATTATAGAGCAAGATGCATTAACGGTGCATATACAATACCACAGGCTTGACCTTGACGAAATAGAAGAAACCACCATTTCTATTTCCAAAGCAAACATCTTTACCCTTGGGGAGCGCTGTAGAACTGCTGTTTTACAATTGCTACAGATCAAAGAAGAAAAACAAAAACCCCTCACCGTACAAAAACTCACCCACCCTGAGCTGTATCAAAAATTTATGCTTGGGGGGTATCATTTTAACCGATGGACTCCAGAAAATGTTGCAGAGGCCATAGCATTATTCCAGGAAGTGATCCAAAAAGAGCCCAATTTTGCACCCGCATACTTAAAACTGGCCAAATGCTACATCTTTCAGGCAGGACGAGGCTTAGAGAAACCAGATACCGTGTATCCAAAAGCACGAAAAGCGATCGATCAGGCATTACAACTCAATCCCGAATCTGGTGAAGCTATCATTGACAAAAATCTCATTGATTTTTTTTACAATCTGGATTGGCGAAATATCTACAATAGTATAGAAGAAGGGCTAGAGAAATATGTAGATGCCAGCGAAGCTTACCAACAATTATCCTTTTTCTGGTATGGATTAAAAGAATACGATGCCGCTTTGGATGCCCTATATTCGGCTTTGGAGTATGACCCACTATCCACCGGTATTTTGAATATGATCGGAGATGTGCAATTGAGTGCAGAACTCTATGATGACAGTGAGAAAACCTTTCTTTCCATCTTGAAAATGGTTCCTAATGACATTGCTTCTCTAGAGAATCTAATGTACATCGCCTCTTTGCGAGGAAACGAAGCTCTTGCCTCTCGCTATCTGCGGAAATTACAAAAAAACTTATCAGACACCACTCCTTATGTTCCCAGAATGGGGTATTTCTACGGAAAATTTGGTCATGATCAGGAAGCCCAGGACTTTTTGGACCATTTTGATAGGATAGAACAACAATTTCCTAATCGGGTACTACATAATTACAAAGCTCAGGTGTATTCTGGCAGAAAAGATTGGGAAGCCGTAATGGACCTTATCGAAAAAGGTTGGAAAGCACGTACAGGCATGTTATTCATTCTCACCGATCCTCAATTAGCACCCATCCACAAATGGAAACGGTATCAAATGATGGTTTCTCAGGTGTGGTTGCCAGAAAAAGTGGAAGACGTTGATTACATTTCCTTACATACAGATATTAAAGAAACCATTCGAGTGAACTTAAAAGCCCTATTGTTTATCAAAGCAGAAGACAATTATTCCCGTCTGTATTTCTTTCAAAATTTCAGGTTAGAACAAAAACTGGTACGCGCTACGCTCAAAACTATAGAGAAACAGCTTCCGAATGCTTTTGTACGCATCCATCGTACCTATCTTTTAAATACCGCAAACCCTTTTCAACTCTTTGGGAATTCTAAAACACGCTTTGTTACCCAGCCACAACATGATATAGAAATACCAGTAAGCCGCAGTTTTGATCATACGCTGTTAACCGATATCACCGCATAGTCATTCCTACCCAACTACTACACAATTCTCCATATTTTTTTTCACTGCTTACCCATTGATCACATAAATGATTTGAAAGGAAGTGCTCTTTCGACATTTGAATAAACTTTTAAAAATCATTACAATGAAAACAGTAAAATTCTTAACCTTGATGGTGTTATTCGTGTCCTTTTCGGCGATAGCCTCTTGCAAAAATCCATCAACCGAAAAAACCAACCAACTTGCAGAAGTTCCTAATACAACAACTGAAAGTGCTTCTACAACAGTGAAATCTGCCAGCATCACTTTTAAATCGGGTAAACTTATCGAAGTAGCCTTATTATCTGTAAAACCAGAAGGTCAAAAAGCGTTTATGGAAGAGTATTTTCCAAAAGTAATGCCAGTAGCTACTCCTTATGGAGCAAAACCTATCGCTTCTTTTGCCGTAGTAAAAACAGTATTGGGTGATAAACCCAACCAAATGGTAGTATTCTTTGAATGGGATAGCATCGAACAAAAAAGAGCCTTCGAATCCAATCCAGAATACCTAAAACTAAGAAACATCAGAGATAATGCATTGAGTTTCTTAAGCCAGGGGTACTTTCAGGTAGAACAAGATGTCACTGTTACCATCTCTTCGGATCAGATTTATGACTTTGCAGGTATTTTTATCAATCCCAAAAAAGCACATTTGCTACAAGAATATTTTCAGGCGGTGCTACCTACAGCTTCAAAACCAGAATTTGGGTACACTCCAATTGTTAACCTCAACCCTATCCCGGGAGTCTATGACCAAAATTACCACCCTTCGGTAATTGCCTTTGCACAATGGAAAGGTGGGCCAGACTCTCAGGCGCGCTTTGAGAAAACAAAAGCTTTTCAACAGCATAAGGAAAAAAGAAGCCAGGGTGCTCCTTATATCGATGTATTTCACATCAAACCTATCCTATAATATCAAAAGGAGGTTGTTATGAAAAATAAAAAAAGATCGAAAGAAAAAACCTCCAAAAAAAACTCAACAAAAAAAGAATGCAAGTGTCAAACACAGAAATCTAAAAAGAGCTTGTATTACCTTCTTTTCAAAGGTGGATTTTGGTAGCGATAGTGATTGATTGATGATTGTTCGTTTGTTTAACGAAAATTGGGCGGGATGATGTGCTCTCTCGCTCAATTTTCAAAACAAGCATATAGAATGTCTTACCCATTTGCTACAAGACGATTCATCATCATTCATTCTTGATACCTATTCACTACACAAAGAAATCAAAGCAAAACTATATAGACATCTTTGATAACATTAAATAACTTAAATACACATTAAAAATGGAAACTAAAACAGAAAAGAAACAAACCCTAAGAGGATTCGATTTAGAACTGCAAAAAAATCCGTCAAAAGAAGTACAGGCAGTTTATGATTGGTCGAGCGAAACTTTTGGTTTTATCCCTAATCTCACCAAACTACTAAGCGGATCTGAAGCGACCTTACTTTCTTATATCCATGCCCAATGGAATCTGGATAAAATCGGTAGTCTTTCTCCAGAAGAAAACAATATCGTGCAATTGAGTATAGCCGTAGAAAATGAGTGTAAATATTGTACTGCTGGACATACGTTGGCAGGAAAAGTATTTTTTGGTTCTGCAGAAGAGGATTTAGCTGCTTTACGTAGTAAAACTGCCTTATCTAGCGAAAAATTTGATGCGTTACGTGCTTTTGCGATTAGCGTTTACCAAAAACACGGTCGTGTGAATGATACCGAATTAGAAGCTTTTAGAAATGCAGGGTACAACAATGAACAAGCTCTAGATGTAATTACCAATATTGCAGTAAAAGTCATCTCTAATTTTGCGAATCAACTTGCGATCAACGAAGTGGATGAGCCTATGCAACCCTTTACGGAAGGACTTGAAGCTTTCAAAACAGATTATCGCTAAGCAAATAGCAAACGAACATTCTAAATTTTTAAAATCATGAAAAACATTTTAAAATCAATGCCAATATGGATACTAATTCTAATATTGTACTCCTGTAAATCTGTTGATTTACGAACGGATTATGTAAGAAGTGAATCCCCACAAAGCTTGGAAGAAAAGGGCAGACAGCTGTTAATAGAGTCTTCCAACAAAATGGGATATGATAAATTGGCCAATAGCGAAGTGTATGAAACGGTAGCCAACTTTCAATGGAAAGGGCTTTGGCCACTCATGCCTATGAATGCCTTGCCTGGTAACCTGAATAAAGACATTCAATTTCGTTTTGCCACCAACTCTTTTGATGGACAGGTAGAATATCTCGAAGGTCGTAAAGAAGGACTCGTGCAGGGATTACAATCCTGGGAGGGCTATAAAACCTGTGTAGATCATGAAGAAATCACCAGGCACGAACATGACCGTTACTTGTGGGGGCTTGCTACCTATCACTATCTCATAGAAGCACCGTTGACGATAAAAGATGCCGAGATCGTGCGATATGCTGGTGAGAAGGAATTTGAAGGCAAAACCTATGAAACGGTTTATGTTACCTGGGGAAGCGAAGCTCCTAATAAGCAATACGATCGTTTTCTGATCTATATCAACAAAGAAACTCGATTTATTGATCTTGCAGAACTCACCATTGGAGATTTCTTTTTACCCATGCCCAAAGGCATGCAGCATGCTACAGTACAATGGGATCGGGAGAAAGCCAGTAATGGCACCTACCTACCCAGTACTACCTATATCCAGCTGGGTAAACCCAAGGACAAACAAAAACATGTATATAAATACACGACCAGAGACTACAAGTTTGATAGTTTCGAGAAATCGAAACTGTATCCTGTAGCTGGGTTAGAATCTTATGGTACTTCAAAAAAGTTTACCAATGATCAGATGTGAAGGTCACAACGTTTGAAGAAATTCAAGAATGATTTAGCCGGTTTTCCGTTTTAGCGATGCGGATTTGTGGCGATCCATTAAAAATCCAATCTTATCGGTTGGATTTTTATTGTTTTACTGAAACGTATACGCCAACCCATTGGTCCACTCGTATTGAGTATCCGGAATATCCATGGCCGGGAAGGAATCAAAGGAAAAGGTAAAGGTCGATTTAAACCTGAGGTCCTTAAATATTTTAAAAACGATTGAAGTTTCATTCGAAATCCGGTAATCTCGAATGGCATCTACTCGTGGTTGATAGTACGAAGTACTAATGATCGACATATTATCCGACGGATACAAGTTCACCGACACATACATACTCCCCCGAATATCCGAATTGATCACCTCCATCTCCATTTCTTCGGTTTCTTCGTATTCATACATCAGTAAGGTTCCTATATAAAAGCGATGCTTTTTGGAGGGTAGTACTTTAAATCGAGTTCCTGTACCTGCCAATGCTCGGATATTGATGTTGGAAACCGGGTCAAACTGAGTTTGTACAAAAGCTTCCCAGGCAATGCGCGGATGGAATTTGTAATTGTACCTCAAATGCTGAATCCCACGATTTACAAACTTCTCATCATCTAATTGTTGGATATTCAGGTCATTGATAAAAAGCAGCAAATGTTTTCCTGAACTGTATTGCACGTGGGTTCGGTTGGCAATCTTAAAAATATCTCGTCTGTTCTTGATCAACGACAAATCCAGGCTTACAAAGCCCGACCAACCCGAAGTATCGGCTACTTTCCGTAAAGATTCTACATTTACAATTTGTGCAGTTGTCTCAAAACCAATGATTAGAATGATAAGGAATATATAATTGTATTTTTGTATCATGCGTCTAATGTAAAGAAATTACCCTCAAAAACGTTTAAGGGGTGTAATTTAAGAGGGTAATTATGTAGGTGGGGGTTACTCTATTTCTCCAATAATATCGATTCCTTGGTCGATTACTTTTAATGTACTATTTAATGTTTGATCGATGTATTCATGACCCTTCCAGGTAAGACGAGTAGGTAATTCTTCATTACTATTAAAACACTTGGTTTTAATATAATCTGCATCTTTTAAAAGTTGGATGTGATAATCAAGCGTCTTTTGATCGTACCCTTCAAGTTTAAACTTTTTGGATGTATCAGACAATATAGCATCTGATCGCTCTAACGTTCTAATGATATCGGTTATACATAATATATTGCGTTTCATATTGACCTTGTATTTTCGCTTATTTTATTCAGTAATCTGATACGGTTTGGCTATATTTTCTCTTTGCCAACCTCTTATGACTAGTGAAGTACCATAGAGTGCAAATTGAAACCCAATGAAAAAAGTAATAGATAATGCCCCAACTTCAGGTCGAAAAAGAATCATAAGTCCCATCACTATTGAAAGTATTCCAACAATCAATACTTGCCACCAGGATTTGATGCCTATTTTTTTAATTTGAAAAGAAAAGGCAGATTCCAGAACCCCAGTAAATACTGCCCAGGAACCGATAAAGACCACCAACAATAAAGCACTTAATCGTGGGGAAGTCAGCAATAATATGCCTAAAACAATATCAAGAACTCCAAATAGGAGTATCCACTTCCACTTTTTGGTAAATTTTCTGGAAGTTATACCTCCTATTACAAAAAGCCCTCCGGTAAATATGATCATCATTCCTATAACTGCTACCAAACTTAATAAAGACAAAACAGGATTTTTGAATATCAAAACAGCCACAACAATAAATACAATACCTTTGAGGATATACATCCACTTATAATTTCTATTATTTTTCATAATTTTTGATTTATCATGATTCAAAATCGATTATCTTTTTGGTGGAAAGCTTGACAAAATTGCTTTAACAGCTTCATTGATTACATCTTCATTATCTTCTTGATTTCCGGTAATCACACCTGTACCGAGTCCTCTCCAAACCAAATTATTTTGTTCAATATCTATGAGATCGATAATCAGGGTTCCTTGTTCGTAATCTTTAATGTAAGTATCAAGATGTGTTAATCCACCATATGCTTGTTCTTGATAAGAAGTACGTGTGATACTTTCTGACTTATGCTCATCGATTACTAAAAAATTAACAGCCAAATCCGGAGTTTCGGTCTCTTCAAATCCCTTCTTTTTTAACTGTTTATGGATTGCATTTTCGATATTTCTTTGATTCATGCTACTATAGTTATCTTTCACATCAGATAATGATATATGATCGAAAAATTTAAAGCTTTCATAAGACGTAAAATTGGCCTCTTTATCAAATTCAGAAGTAGTTTTAAGATCAGTTATACTTTTACAGTTTGTAAGCATTACACTTGCAAGTGTCATTATCAGTACTATTTTAATTTGTGTTTTCATGATGTATAGTTTTGAATTTAAAAAACCACCCCAAGCCAGGCAAAGAGGTGGTTTATGATGTTCTTATGAGATTTTTTTTAAGAAGGAATCAACCTCTTCCAAAGCTTCTTCCCGTGTTTTACCAAGTTTTTCTTGGAGCATTCCTATTAATCTGGTTTTACTTCCATTAATTTGATCCACTTCATTATCGCTAAGGTTTCCCCAAATCTTTTGCATCTCGCCTTTAATTTGATTCCACTCCCCTTTTAAGGTCATATTATCGTAACGATGTTGAAGTTCTGCAACTTGCTTCCTGGCTTCTTCAATGCTATGCCCATACTTTTGTTGTAATAGTCCTTCCAGTTTTACTGCATTTCCTGCAACTTGATCCAGTTCATTGTTAGTAAGTTTACCCCAGGTGATTAAAGCATCTCCCTTAAGTTCGTTCCAATAACCTTTTAAAATTTCACTCATGATTTTTATGATTTATGTTAATATTAATTTTGTTTCTGGGTACTTGTACTATCGAATATAGTTTCCAAAAGCCAATGCATACCATTACCGATTTCATGACTAAAATACCGTAGTTGAGGAGTCTTTTTTAGCAACTTAAGCGCTGCCAAAATCATGGCAAACTGATTGGATTTCGTATGTTCGATAAATGATTCTCGATTTCTCCATACCCCTATCAGACAAAATGTATTGTCATCTTCCAAGTCCTTGAAAATCTCAAAATCCTCGCATCCCTCTTCTTCTTTAATTTTCCCCTTGTTTTCCGAAAGTATACTCAGAAATTCATCTCGTTTTTCAGCTCTGACCACTATGGTTGCCATTAGACCAATCATTATTTTGTATTGTTTTCAATTGAACATATTCCATCCAACGGATATGCCAAAACCAATAAAACCAAATTAAAACACTGATATTCAGTATTTTAATTTGGTTTTTTAATTTCAAAAGGATAGGGTACAACCTCGATATATAAAGGTTCTATGATATTTCGCGGTTTTACGAATGGCAAAAAAAGAAGAATGAAATCTGAGGTAGGTTATTTACGAAGATTTTTTTTGATCCCCAGTTTATTCATTCTGGATCTAAGCGTACTCGGATTAAGATTTAAAATAGTTCCGGCTCCATCCACACCTTCTACTTTCCAATTACAGGAATGTAGAACTTTTAGAATATACTTACGTTCTACCTCTTCTAGAGACCCTGAAAGAGTATCATCTTTTGATATAGAAGTTTGCACCAAAAAATCACTAAGTGTCAATACATTGTTTTCTGAAGTAATTACAGCACGTTCTATTACGTTTTCCAACTCCCGTATATTACCAGGCCAGCTGTGCTTTTGTAGTAAGGTAAACACCTTTTGTGGAATAGTATGAATAGATTTTCCAATTTTCTTTCCTGATTTACTTACAAATTGTCGTACCAAAAAAGGAATATCTTCCCTACGATCTCGTAAGGCGGGAACTTCTACCGGAAATACATTTAACCGGTAATAAAGATCTTGTCTAAAATTCCCTTTTTCAACTTCGGAGAGCAAGTTTCTATTTGTGGCAGCTATTACCCTAACATCAACTGAAATCGTTTTGGGATTGCCAATACGCTCAAACTCTCCCTCTTGCAATACTCTTAAGAGTTTTACCTGAAGCTCCAAAGGCATTTCTCCTATTTCGTCTAGAAAGATGGTTCCTTGATCAGCAACTTCAAAACGACCGATATGTTGATTGATAGCACCTGTAAAAGCACCTTTTTCATGTCCAAATAGCTCACTCTCTATAAGGTATGTGGGTAAAGCTGCACAGTTCACCTTGATCAGAGGACGTTCACTACGCTTACTAATATGATGTATTGCTCTGGCTAATAATTCTTTGCCTGTGCCCGTCTCCCCCAGGATTAATACTGTACTGTCAGTTGGAGCCACCTGTTCTACTTTTCGTAAAGTTTTCCTTAAGGTACCACTTCTTCCAATTATTTCATCAAAATTACTTTCAATTTTAATCTCTTCCTGTAAATACTCACTTTCGTATTTATATTGATTTTTAAGTTTTTCTAATTCCTGGTAGGCTTTATAAAGTTCTTCCTGTTGCTTTTTTCGGGTAATGGCATTGGCAAAAATATGACTCACCAATTTTAGTCGGCTTATATATTTTGCGGACCAATCTATTTTCCGCGTATAAGAATCAAAACCTAAAGATCCTATAATTTTGCCCTCAACGATCATTGCTACATATAGAATAGATTTACAATCAAATTTCTTCATGAAACTCTTAAAATTCTTTGCTTCAGCAGGTAAAGCTTCCCGATCTGTAATAGAGATCAATCCATGGCCTTCTAATTCGCTCATGATATAGGGAAAATCATCCATTGCAACCTCACGAAAATCATCTGGAGTAATAAACTTTTGTATAGAAGGTTGGGCAAAAAAGTGCGTTGTAGATGCCAACCTCGTTTCAGCAGAATAGAAATTAAGACAACTATAGTCCACCTCCATAAATTCTGTGAGAAGCTTCAACGAACGGTTGATTTCTTTATCTATCTCATCCGGCGGTAAATTGATAAATCGACTCGAAAATTGAGATATTAATTTTTCAAACTTCAGTTGTTGCTCTAATCGTTGTGTAGTAGACGAATTATTTGTATCAGCTGGTTTCATAATGAACTTTAAAGATACAAAAGATTCATATTCATCTTGTGATATCAAAAAGTAAACGTTTTCAAGAGATTTTTACAATAACTAAAACTTAAAAAAACTATATCACTATTTAAGAGAATGTAGATTTCCTTTTTCAGAAGGATGTGATAGGCTATTCAGCAACAAGAAAATCGAGCTACACAACATCACAATAGCCGGGAATTTTTGAGGGTATGGATCACTCAAATGCACCAGACCAATGGCTACTATAAAATTGACAATCATGACCAGTGCTGCCCATTTTATTTGCTTTCCTAGTATGAATAATATTCCACAAATAAATTGAGCGTACACCGAAATGTGTGCCGCCACTAATGGAAAAATAACCTGGTAATTGGCCAGAAAATCCGCAAACTCTTGCATCCGCTCAATAGAAAAGACATTATCCTGGGAGCCATAGATCAAATGAAAACCCACGGGACCTCGAATAAAAAAATCGGCATGTTTTTTTAATAGCGTAACCATATGATGGATACTTCATTAATTTTTGGTATTCCTATTTACAAACAAACGCTCCACAATCACTTGTGCCGCAACCGTACTTCCTTGCAGAGAGGGATGAAAACCATCTGACCCATAATACGAAAAGTCTTGAGTAGCATCAAAATGTGCTTTCCAGGCTTTCCCCACAGGGCATAACAAAACATTGTTTACTCGGGCGGCGGCGGTATAATTGGCGATTACCCCATCAAAAGTATGGTAATAATATTGGGCGGGCCATACCATAAAATACACCAATTGCGCATTGTTCTTTTTGCATAGTCTTGCATATTTTTTCCCATCACGAATGAGCATCTCGCCCCCCTCCTTTTGTGAGGAAGGTCCTTGTTGTATCACCACGTAATCAAATTGTTTTGAGTTGATCAAGCGCTGCACCTCTCCTTCTGCCCAATGATCTACAATGGCATAGTTAGGTTTTGCCAACATGCTTACCTCGATCACCATTCCGTTTTTTGCTGCTGTATTTTGCACCAACTTGGGCAAATCGTTGGTGTAGGTCAGACTATTCCCTACAAATAGCACATGGGTCCCATCTATGGGTTCCTGCCCCTGAGTGGTGCAGCCCATCATGCTTAGTGCGATCAACAACGATAGTATTCGAATGCGCATGGCCATTAGGATTTTAGATAGTCTTGAATTTCAACATACTCAATATCGTGTCTATCCTTATAAAAGTCCTTCAACACGGCACGATGGGCTCCCCCAATAATCACTAATATTCGATCATCTTTGGTGATGTGCCGATCGATGTTGGACATAATATAAAAATTACGTTCCCACCATTTGGCCACAAACTCCACCCCGATATAGGTCGAATCCGAAACAAACTGCCCAGTCCCCACCACATATTGATTTTTGTTCTTGAGATCTTCTTCTTCAGAATTTTTGTAGGCATAGTATTCGATCAGCGTACGCTCCCGTAAAAGTTCAGAGTCTTTTTTGTCATTTTCTTTAATGCTGTTCAAAAAGGTGTCAAACTCTTCTGCTTTATGGGTTTGGGCAAAAGCCGCTAATCGATCCAAAGGTAAACTTAGGGTGTAGTCGATACTATACATATGTATATGCCCCAATGCTTTGGCCAATCGAAATCCCAGTTGCTCAATTTCATTAATCGTTAACTCATGGGTACCCTCCAGATATTCCAAATAGGTTTGGTTTAAAGCTTCGGCCTGATCCATAGGATATTCTACCATGATTTTGGTGGGTTTGTATTTTTTAAGGTGATCCAGCAGGTTCTTGATTTGGAGTTGGCGTTTTGGGGATTGAAAATTATCCAGATCCATCGATGAAAAATCGGAAGTCGCTCCAAAATGGAAAGTCCCCAAAATCGCAATACTGGGCAGCTCCGGTTTTGGGCCAATTAGTGCATCTGTTGCTGTTTTTTTATTTTCAGAACAGGATATGAGGAATGTGCATACTAGGAGTAGTACAACACGCCATAACCTATTGCTCTCATACTTTTGTTTCATAGGTATTGTATTGCGTTTGGTAAAAAAGAGGTTATTTTCTTAGCTTCAACAATCGGATTCGTTGTGGTTCCCATTGATCCAGGATGGGTTTAGCTTCCTTATCATAATGCGGCCACTGACTATTGCTGATATACATAAAACCGATCTCGGGATCGTATGAACCATTGGTAGGTTCTCCCGAAACCGGTAATGCATTATCCAACAACAAAACGTCCACTACTCTCATCTCATCATGATTGATTTTTATTAATCGTTTTGGTGTAGTGTTATTTTGTATGGACAACAAAGTCTTTTCGTCCAGATAGGTGAGCCCGTCTATTCCTTTTAGTAAATATTGGGGGGAGTTCATCCAAACGGGTGTTTTATCGGTATCCTCGATATTAATTTTGCATATCCCTTTGATGTAATCCGCTACATACAGGCATTGCTTGTTAGGATCCAGGGTAATCCCCTGCAAGTTCTTAGCATCAGGTACGGCTATGGTCTCTATCAACTCCTTTTTGCGGGTATCGATCACAAAAATTTCTGGTGTTCCCGAGTTGGACGCATACAATCTCCCCTGCTGATCCATCACCATGCTGCCTACCACAGCATTGTCTGGTAATGTGATTTCTGCAGTGATTTCTTTTTTGGTGATATCAAACTCCACCAAACGAGCTTTTTGTTCCTTCTCTTTGGAAGTACCCTGAAACTGAGGCAAAGCAGCCATAGAAACCCATACAGACTTTTGGAAGGTATCACTCACAATGGCTAGCAGTGCCCCAGGTAACTTGAGTAACACTTCACTTTGTTTTGTTTTCAAATCATGGGCGATTAGACGCCCTTCTCGGATATCCGTCATATACAGGGTCTTCCCTACTTGTACCAGATCTTCGATATGATATTGGGCATCGATCTCGGCATAGGACTCACTGGTGGTTTTTGGGGTTTGAAAGGTTTTGGAAGCCTGCTGTAACTCCGTTAAAAAATCACTTGCTGCCACCATCGCCTCAAAATCTGCATCCTTTTCAAATTCCACTAACGCATTCCAGGATAATAATTGTTGCAGGGTGTTTTTTGCGGATTGGGTATCTCCTGTTAAACTATAAGACGCGGCTAGATTATACAAGATCGTAGGTTGCGAAGGATGTATGGCTAAGGCTTTTTGATTTAAAGCTTTAAATTTTTGAAAGTCCTTGTTTTTATAGGCCTCCATACTTTGTTTGTACAAACTATTGAGATCTTGTGACTGACCTAAAAATGCCATCAAAAACAAACCAATCCATAGTATATGCTTCATATAGTGTTCTTTTGATTAAAGGTACCTCAACAACACTTCGAACGGCTATATTTTGATATGGATGACTTATTTAAAGATGTAAAAAGGCATTTTTTGGCTGTTTTTTGATAGTACATAGCAATATTTGTGGCAAGTATATCTTTGGTTGGTATGCCACTCATTTTTTTCATAACTTGGTTTTCGAATCCAAATTGCTATAGCTCATATTGATGAAAATCCTGATTGCAGATGATGAAACCCTGGCCAGAAAACGTATCCTGAATATTCTGGAAAAAGAGAGTGAACCCTATCAGCTGGATGAGGCCAGCTCTGGGAAAGAAGCGATTTTAAAAATCAATACCACCCAACCCGACATTGTGTTTTTGGATATCAAAATGACGGATCTTACCGGTTTTGAAGTGATTGAACATATCGATACCGCTGTACTTCCTATCATTGTATTTGTAACGGCCTTTGATCATTTTGCCATCAAAGCTTTTGAGGTAGAGGCCGTAGATTTTTTATTAAAACCTTATAAAAACGACCGCTTATTGGCTGCCCTGCATCGGGCCATTGCCAGAGTAAACTCCAAAGAGCGGGATGCGTATCAGGAAAAGGTACAACTGCTGTTGCAGCAATTGGCTACACAAAACGTAGCACCCAATACCAACAACACTCCCTATTTGGAAAAGATCGCCTTAAAAATGGGAAAAAAGTATGTGTTTGCCGATACCGTACAGATCAAATACATTACCTCATCCTCCTACTATGCAGAAATTTTTATGCAGGATGGGAAAAAGCATGTGTATCGATCCTCTATGGCGGCGCTATTAGAAAAACTGAATCCTAATCGCTTTTTACGCATCAATCGTTCTACCATAGTGGCGATTCCTGAAATTAAAGAAGTGATTAGTGAAGGTTTGGGAGATTATAGCATCACCATGAAAGATCGTACAGCATTTAGCGTAACCAAAAACTATCGCCAGGCATTTTTAAAAATAATGGGTATAAAATCATAATTGTGGAATCCAGAAAAAAGAACCCTTTTTATTTTGACAAAAAACTACTGCAGTTTTTGTTGTTTTTTTACCTGATCGCCTATCTGGTGGATTTTTTGGGGGTATACCTCTCTTCTTTGGCAAGTACAGACCCTATACAAGATGATGGGTTGGTGCGCTTATTGATCAACTATGTGTTTTATTATTTAACCAAGTCTCTGTATATCTACCTGGCCCTGGTATTTACCCAAAAATATCTTTTTGGCGGTAAGAGAATCGTACTAAAATCTACGATCCATATTTTGTTGGCGTTTTTGCTCTCGTTTTACACCTCTTTTGTACAATTGTTGATTAGCAAACACATTATGGGTAGTGCGATCGAGGTGACTTTTGAAAGCGTCTACATTAGGGGGTTAAATGGTTTAAGCTTTAACTTTTTTGTCTATTTCTCTATGGTGGCCATTTTGTATGCGTATAACTATTTGCAGAAAGAAAAGGAAAATGAAATCCAGCAAATGCATTTAACCAACCAGTTGTTTGACTCCAAAATACAAGCCTTACAATCCCAACTGCAACCGCATTTTTTGTTTAATGCCTTAAATGATATCTCCTCTTTGATGGAAGAAGATATTACCAAATCCCAGGATGCGATTGCAGATTTAAGCGATTTGTTACGAGATACTTTAAACTTGACCGACTCCAAATTTATACCGCTAGAAAAAGAACTGGAACTGCTTAAAAAATACCTACAGCTCGAAAAGATCCGATTTGACGACAAGCTACAATTTGAGATGAATGTAGCTCCAGAACTACTATCCACCAAGGTCCCGCCTCTCTTATTACAACCCATACTAGAAAACGCGATCAAACATGGCTTTTCGTTATATCATGATGTGTTGACTATCACTATAGACATTACTGCATCCCAGGAAAACCTACAGCTAGTGATTAGCAACAACGGCCAACCCTTACCCCAAACTGAACCCGTTATGGGTATAGGGATTAGTAATATTTTATCACGTATGGATTCGTTATATAATGGGAATTTTACGTTTGAAATGAGGAATATGGAGGATCAAGGTGGCAATCAAAAAGTGGTAACTGAGATGGTGTTGCCTATCTGGTGATAAAGTAGTTTCAAACTTTGCGATCGACATTATCATGCTAGGATTATCAAAGAATGATAGGATTTTTAGCTTTTCTTTCATGTAAACATTATAACTTAACAAAAACATGACAATCAATTAATTGATCATAAAACCATATTATTATAGATGTTTTGTCGTATCTAACTATTTTCTAATCTACAAACTAGCATTTGGTTGACTCCATCCATAATATTCAAGATTAACGATTTGATTTTTATTGATCATATCAACTATGTATTGAGGATCTGAACTCGATTTTTGTGAAATCTTTAGTGCGTCATAAAATTTTTCTGAATTTAAAAGTTTGATTGGTAAAGTTTTTGCTTTAAACACTTTTGAAGCTTTAACTGCTCCGGGTTGAAAATCGGATGTTGTAACAAATATACCTTTGTTATAACCATTAAGAAGCAAAGCTCCTGCAAATGATCTTATCTGTTCTACTTTAATTTTATCTTTATATCTTTTTACTTGTACTCCAATCAATTCTTCATTTGGTTTGCCTAGAACAACATCTATTCCTCCATCATTACTATAACCCGTTACGTATACGTCATAACCAACATCTTTAAATACATTTCCTACCACATCTTCAAACAATTTTGGATTAATAGAAAAACGGCTATTATATCTGGCAACTAAATATTTTGTTGCTTCCTCTATAGGAGTATTTATGTCAGATACATCAAGGTTTTTTAAGGTTCCACTACAACCAAAAAAGATAGTCCAAAGTTGATGTACTTCTGCCCATATTAAATACTGTTTTAATACCCTCCACCAACCGCAAGTGTCGCAATACTCTAACCAAGTTTCGAATTCCTTAGTATCCAGGCAAAGATCGTAATGTTTTTCGGGAATACCGGTTACATTAATAAATTCCAATTTATTAGAATTATGAGAACTTAAAATTTCGTCATCATTAATATTCCAAAGATTTTGATTTAAATCTATAGTTTGAAGTTTTTCGTTACAGTAAATACATTTCCTTACATTCGGATTATCAAACATGTCTTTTGGACGACAGTGATATTTGTATTCAAAAATCATTTAACTTTTCCTCTATTAATTTTTAAAGAGACCATCATAAGAACTATAATAGTAGGTTTACAGAATTACATACCATAAATATTAATCTTGATATTTTTTATTCAGGCCATCTTTCTATCGCCCATTTGGAAAGGTCCCTCCCTCTTTTCTTAATCGCTTCTGGTGTCCATTCTGAATATTGTTTAGAAACTTTTCTTGTGCTTTTAAACATGGAATCTTCTGAATAACTAATGTTCTTTTTATTATATGTTTTATTGCTTAATTGTTGATTCATTTTTTGAGACAATGGAATAAGATTTGGCAAAGTATCTTTTAAAATTTCATGTTCTTTCCTGTTAAATACCTCAAACCATTTTCTCTCAGGCTTTTCTGGTAAAATATGCTCAACCCAAGGAATATCACTTGGTTGATCTCCTCCAAGAGATTTGTCATACTCTAGTAAAAAGTAATTTGTTACTCCAGAACCATAAAGGGCTCTAGATTCTACGCTGCTCTTCACATCTTCATTTGTTGGCCAGGTAACAGTTTTATGCCTTTTGATGGCTTGTTTTACTCCTTCTGCATTTTTTTGTTTACTATCCGTCCATAATCTCTTGAACACAGCATGTAATCCTGTCGGTTCAATACCGCAAAGAGCACGTCTTACTAAAAAGGACTCTATTAATTTTAAGATTTCAATTCCAACGTTTTCCGAAACTTCTTTATCCCTAATAGCCTTAGATAAAATCATTAAAAAAGGATATGTAGAACTTGGTATGCTAGCTTTTTTCAGCTGAACAATTTGATTATGAACTTTTTTAGAGTGGTTAGATAAATTGGTTCCTTCAGATATGTCAATAAAATCATTTTGAAAAGTAGACAATTGCTCAATAATGACTTCGGGATTCCCTACTTCCTTCCATCTTAACTGTAAGTGCCCATATACTTCAGATTTCTTAAGGTTTGGATCATGAATAAGACCATATGGGAAAAAATATTTATCAAATAAACTTTCTCCAGCGTCCTTGAATTTTCTATAAAATGGTTGCCAATTTTCTTGATCTATTATTTCGATTCTTTCAGGATTTTCAGAAGCTACTTTTGAGAAAATTTCATTTCTCACCAAATCACCAATTGTCATTGGTTCTTGTCTAGAATTTAAGCTATCGAATATTTTAGGCCCATCTGTAGGATCAAGCACATCTATTTGGACCACACTAATTTGTTGAAGAATGATTTGATAGATAGCTTCAACTACTTCTATCCCCCCTTGCTCATATTGCGATTTGATAAACCTTAAAGCTGCTTTATAATTATTCTTTATTTTTCCCTTTGAACCACCAGTAGAAGGCAATTTCTTTAAACCAATATTTTTTACTTGTTCTGAAAACATTTTATTTCTCAGAATATCTTCAATAACATAATTAAGTTGTTCCCTATCATCTTTACAAGAATGTAATCTATAGTTCGACATCAATTTAGTAGGTCGTCCAATTACAACATATTTTAGGAAAAGACCGACAGCATCATCAATTTTATCATTATCACTTAAAAATTTTATAATTGCACAGATGTAAAGGTACAACGTGGTAATCCGTTGTTGACCATCTATAACATCATATGTATTTGGATCAGCTGGATTACTCCTTCGACCATGTATAATTACGGCTCCTAAAAAATGAAAATCACTACTTTCGTCCAATATGGTCAAAATATCTTGATTTAATTGATTCAGTCTATCGGACTTCCATTTATAAGGTCTTTGGAAATATGGGATTGAAAATATTGTATCACCGGATAAAAGTTCTCCAATTGGGGTTTCTTCTGAACTATTCGTTAATTTTGCAATTGATCCTCTTTTCATAACTTATTCTTAACTATTCTAAATTCTGGTTATTAGTAGTTACTTAGGTTGGCAATAACCATTGTTCTAATACATTTCTATTAGAGAAGAAATACTCCCTTTAAATTTTCTTTCGTGATTGATTTTTGCAGATTAATAAAATTCAAGTTTTGTTCGTAACAAATTTTCATTTCCAGAATACCATGCTCAATTGATCTTATTTTATGATGTTCCATAAGTTCTTCCAATTCATCCATGACTTTATGGAAATAGCTACTCAAATTTTCTAATAATATTGGCAACTGCCTTGGTTTATTCCCATGATGAACTAAAGTGTTCCTAGCTCTGTAAATTCGCCTTATTTGCCAAGCTATTTTTTTAGAGTGTCTTTCAATGAAATATTTAACCTCTTTTGGATTCTTAAACCATTTGTTATATAGAGTAACTCTATTTTTTAAGAGAGGGAATAAATCTAAGTATCCTAAAAGTTTATCTACCTTAGAATCATTTTCTGGTAAAACTAGAAGTTCCAAAAAAGTGTCTAATCTGACAGCGGAATCATTATTTATCGAATCCAATAATTCATAAAATTTCTCTTTGTTCCAATTACTTAAATCTTTGAACAATTCAAGAAACAATCCTTTAACATAGCCAAATGACAAGAAAGGAATTAAGGAATTAGAAATTTGTTCTATTCTGGACTCGTTACTTTCAGTTTTCTTTTGTACAATTGTCTCTATCGCAGCCCATAGATCTAATAATTGATTTTCTTCTTCATTAGCACTTAATGCTAATTTATGGAGCTCTAAAGCCTTTATAAAGCGGTCCAGAGAATTATTTTTCCTTGAAAAGGATAGATTTTTAATTAACTTCTCGACCATCAACGCAGCCTCCGTAGATTTAAAATCTTTTTGCTTCTTTATTGCATTTAACGGCTCATCCAGAGTTAAAGTATAATTATTATCTAATTGCTTTACGCAACACAAATTCCTTAATTCAAGTGATTCTCTTTGATGGTATAAATGAAATAGATTTATAAAAAAATGTAACTTGATTTGTCCCATTCTTCTAGCCGAAAAGTGATCAAGAGCTTCTACATCCTTTATAATTAGATAAATATCATTAGGTTGTTTTTTTTTCGAAAACGATTTAAGTACTACATTCCTATTTGTATGTTTTAGTGTTTTACTCATTTTAACATCTACTTCTTTTAAGGATTTTCTAAAATCCCAAAATATAGCTGGTGCTTGAATGAAAACATCATACTTCTGTTCTTTAAAATCAAACAGGCCTAAAAATTCAGAAATCTCATCAACATTCTCAATTTTGTTATCTTTTTCTTGAAAAAAGAATTGATTAGTTAGATTATACAAATAAGATTTACTATAACCATAATTCATTAATTCTGTTACAAATACTCTCGTTAAAAAGAAAATATCACTTTTTCTTCTTCCTTCTTTGACAGTTTCTATCAAAAGCCTTTTAACCTCTCTCAAATACTTTTTATCAGATAAATAAGTGTGTATTGAATAAATTGAATAATATAAATCGTCTATATTGGTTGCTTCCTTAATAATTTTCGAATAATGGGTCAGTTTTTCCTTCAATAGCGATTTTACAACCAGATCTTTACTAATTAACAGAAGTAATTCTTCCCGAACAGGTTTCAAATTTCCATCAGGAATATATTTTGAACGAACCTTTACCAATAAATCTAAAGCTTCGTGAGCTATTGAATGGGCGTTTAAAGCATTTGGCTTATATGTATCAATTGAAAAATCAAATAATACTTCGTTTAAAACTTGGGAGAAATATAATAACCCTTCAAGTTTTTTTTCATAATTCCAATATTTAGGTTCTCTATATTTCATTTAAATGTTTTACAACTTATATATAACTACTAAAAAATTCACCACTTAATGTTTGATAATTTAAATTTATATCGTAACAATATCAATAATTTAAAAATACCATCATTACGGGTTTCCACAATTGCATGTAATTCGAAGAAAAAAAATGAAGTAGCTATTTTAAATAACAAAACATCCAACTCTACTAGGTTGGATGTTTGTAATTGGGACGACTCGATGATCTATTACTGCATGCAGCTGTCGTTATACCATTCAACCACTTGTCTTACTTTACGGATTTGTTTTTGTTGTATGGCTTTACCTAATTCTGGACAGTTCGAAAAATAACGCTGTAATACTTTTCTTTTTAAGCCAAACAACCCTTGATCTGCCCGGATCAAAAAGGCATTTTTTTCTTTTTTGAGTAAAGACATGGACCATAATGTACTATTTCCTTGTTCAAACCATTCTAGTTGATAGTGGCTTAACCTGCCCTTGCTTATCACTCGTAAAAAATGTTGTTCTCCCTGGTTAGGATCCATAGTATACTTAGGATTTCCCAATGCACCTGTTATCAAGGACTGTGATTCTTGAGATAACCAAAAGCTTTCAAACACAACACCGTCTACACTAAAACTCGAAACGTCCCTTCTTTGATACTTTTTTGTTTTACCCCGGGCATCAGTGATCCTGATCTTTTTATAAAATCTTCTCCCTCCAAATCCACCTTCTTTGATGTGCTCTACCTTACCGTATAAAGTATCACCAGTACGCAACACCAAATAGTCCGATGCTTGGTGGTTCTGGGCATATACACCTGTAGGCACTAAAAATACTAGAAAAGAAAGGGTCAAAAAGTGTATTTTGGGGATATGTATCATCTTTGTGACTGGTTTTGTTAAGGTTCTAAGGCTCAAACAACGTGCCAATATGTGTATTTAAATTTATGCAATCCAATAGTAATAATTTGTAAACCCTACAGTTACACGATTCTACAATTGCATCTCATTAACAACAAAAAACCAGTGATTAACCGGTTTCTTTTGTTATCATATAATTTATAAGTCAAGAACGTTTGGTGTATGGTTTCGTTGCGCTGGTTTGGAGACTAATTAACTAAATTAAAACTGGCTTAATTAAGCGTGAGGGGTTTTCCTTCGGAAAATCTAGAGCAATGAACTATACATGTTATTGTAACACGTTTTTAGATTGAATTACTGTAGAGATATCCCAGATAAATCAGAATGAAAACCATAATCACTTTGAACAACCATCCGATTATTGCGTTCTTCTTTAACTCTTTGGGATTGTAAAAAGTGTTAAATTTCCTTCTTCCAAAATACCAAAAGTAGCGGATAATGGCTCCAAACCACTCAGAAGTGTGAAGTTCACCATCAGCCTCAGTTTGCCACATCAGTCCCTCTTCTTTTTGTGCCTCTCCTTTTTTAGTATTCTTAGTCATTAATAAACTTTTTGAGTTCACCTTATCGGTCTTCAAATTCGGCAATGTGTTACAACAAATGTGTATAGTTAGCTCTTTCCAATCAAAAATGTTATCAAATTAAAAGAACCAACGATTAACCGGTTTTTTGTTATTAGATAATTTCTAAGGTAACAACGTTTAATCTAAAATCCGTTTAAATGCGTTTTATTTTACGTATTGTTAGTAGATTTTCTTAATCCTTTGGTTTGAAACTCATCTTTCAATTCTACCAAATAAGCAATCTCTGAACCTGCCAGATTTTTCTTTGCTTGTATATATTCTATTTTCTCCTTCGAAAAATTGAGAAGTCTTTTAGCAACAGCAGAAACATTTAATTTTACTATATTTTCTACAAGCTCTCCACTATTTAAAATTACCGATTTAATAGGCGAGTACTTATATTTTAAATCATGTTGGTTTAATGAATCTTTATATTGCATTAAAAGGAATTCAAATTCCTGCATATACTCTTTTGGGTTGAAATCCTTCAAGGTTAATTTATTAAACCAATTCATAAACTTCTTTTGATTTAGAATTGTATTCTCATCACTTTTAAATTCAAGTATTTTTTCCCATTCACAATTAATATCGATTTCAGGATATTTTAGTAAAGTCATATTTATCATGTCCTTTAGGACTTCATTGTCCTCAAATTGTGTTTTAGTAACATCAAATAACGTAGCAATTGCTCTATTATAGATATTATAATTATTGAACAAACAAGTGTATTGTTTTGTGATTCTATCAAAATAATTCTTGTAGCATCTTTGCACTAAAATCATTGGGTCAATTTGATGTGGTGGAGGGTATTTTGATGTGTCTGGTCCAAGTTGATGTTTCAAAACAAACATCATCGACTTTCTATAATCTCCTGAAAAGAATATTTGCTGACTTTTGCTGAGAATTTCCTGTTCAATAGAGTTTATGTAGTCAGGTAAGTCTTCATCAGCCTTAATTTCGACCTGATGATTGTATTTTTTTTCCAAAATAATTTTTAGCCCTTTTATAAACTCGTCAAATAAATTAGAAAATTGATTACTCTCTTTACCAACGTGAAATTTATATTGCTCTGCTATTTCAATCTCTTCTTCAATATTTCCAATGGAAACCCCTTCGTAGAACAATAATAATTTTTTCAAATTAATATCATTCGGAAACCAAAAAAACCGTGATGAACACAAAGGTAAACTACCAATTATCATATTCTCATTTTTAACTAATTTCTACTAACGGTATGTATAACAATCGTAGCTCACTGAAGGTAGCTATGATTTGCTATACAGTGGTATCTGCATATTTTTTATTGATGTTCTATTTTCCCATTTTTTAAAATCCGATACTCTACTTTTCCTGTTGTCATTTTCATACTACCTTCGACAATATCAGACTTATCTTCATCGATACTCCATCTTTTTATTGTATCAAGAACAACAATAGTCTTATTAGCATTAAATGTAACATGCTCGATTGCTTCATAACCTAAGTCTCGTCCGCTTTTTTTATAGAATCCAGTGGAGTCTATTTTATTTCCTTTTAGGTCATAAGTTATAAGAAAAGGAACAAGCCCGACATCTCCGACTGAACAGTCAATAATACCTATTGTGCTCTCGTCTTTGTAGTAGATTCCTAATGGTTGACTAGTCCAACTTAGTTTATATTTTTCATATCCTTTTTTGTGAAATGTATTTGAAGTCTTTGGGAATTCACCCCAAGGATTCACTTTAAGTGGAATTGTAATTTGGTTAAGAGTAGATACATATATATCAAATTCAGAACTAACTTTCTCCGCTTTTACTTCATCCAGTATCTTATTTTTTTGCTCTTTATTGCTGTTACAACTTAAGAGAGTAGTCAATACCAATAGAGATACAATTACTTTTTTCATTTGTCTATTTAGTTGCTGGTACGTTTAATATATGTGTCGTAGCAGAGTAAAATATTACCCTAATTCCGGCCAAAACTGCGTATTGGTTTCTAATTTTTCTTTTCCGCAAGTATTGCACCTTTGTAAAAATACAAGAATCATTCGATTGATCACATAGTTACTATTATCACCTTATATAGTGTTACCCAATGTTTATTTTTCATATCCGTGCTTCTTTTTCCAGTTAGATAATTCGATTTCATCTTCTGGAGAAAGTTTTAATATTTCCTTTTCAGATAAATTAAATCCGTAGATAACGAACCCTATCCAAAATAGAGTTCCCGTCAACAGCAAAATAAGCCGTTGCTTAAATTTTAATTTGAAGTTTTCATTTCGTAACTCAATAAGATCTTTTCCTACCGTCCACCTGCCAACTAGAATAAAAGGTGCAACTACGAAAATGTATAACATTCTTAATTTAGTATAACTTTCGAATTGATTTTGTTCTAAAGTATTGTCCAATTTCGTAAAATACTCATCGGTTTCTTTATCCCACTTTGCAATAACTTTTTCTTGCTCTTTTTTAGAAACATTTCTTTTTTCAAGCTCTAGTTTGGATTGCTTAATAGTTTCTTCATTCCAATGATTTTTTCCTGAGTAAACTATTTCAATTAGTTCTTCATTTTTTCGTTCAGATATCGGTGGTGTGAATTCAGTCATTTACAATATTACGTAACGAATGTGTGTAGTTACAAAAGGTAACTATATGTCTTAAATATAGAAAATATAATTACTTAGTTTCATTAAAAAATGCTATCAAATTAAAAAGCCTGGTGATTAAACATTTTTTGACTCACAACACAATTGCTAGATAGAACTAACAACTAATTAAGTTTCATAGCTTATAAAAGCAGTTAGATAATTATCCAAACAAAAAAACCAACCCTTATGGATTGGATTTTTGTAGTCGGGATGACTGGATTCGAACCAGCGATCTCACGCCCCCCAGACGTGCACTTTAACCGGGCTAAGCTACATCCCGAAATCGGTGAGCAAATATAAAAATATCTTGTACAACAAAAAGAAAATCCTTTGGCTATCTTTCTAAAATCTTAATCATTTTAAACGATTTTAATAAATGGAATAATCCAGGTAGGATCACCAATCCCCCAATGATCAAAGCTACCCCCAAAGCTTGTATCACACTATCGGGAGCGATATCCTGTAGTAGGCTTACACTGGCGTCGGTAGTAATCACCACATTTGGAAAATGAGACACCAAGGCCGCCAATAGGATCAAAAACACCTGTAAACCCGCATAAAAACGACTCCATACTTTATTTCCTTTTTTGATGGTCATCCACAACGGATATAACAATGCAGCAGACAACATAACCGACACTACCGCAAATCCGTTTTCTATAAATCCCATCACAAAGGCCTTACCTGTAATAAATCCGTACAAAAAAGTAACCAAGCCAATAATCACCACCACCATAGCGGCGATTCCTGATTTTTTGATATATACCTTTTCGTTACCGGGTTCTGCCTCTCCTATCAATAAGACCGAGGATAAAAAAGCACATAAGGCCGCAAAAAACATCCCAATCAACAAACTAAAGATATTGAACCAGGGTTGTAAAAAGGCTTCATAAAAGGATAGACTTGCTACATCTTCGGTGATCACAATATTTCCACTAATCAATCCCCCAAAGACCATCCCCAAAAAGATGGGTGTGATCAAACTGGAGATTTTAAACATGGTATCATATACCTTTTGAGAGTTATCGATGACCGCATCATAATGTCTAAAGACAAAAGCTACTCCGCGCAAGGTCACCCCCAGTAACACAATCGTTAATGGGATATGCAGATGTACCACCATAATGTTATAATAAGCAGGAAAAGCAATCCACAAAATCACAATCAAAATAATGATCCAGATATGATTGGCTTCCCAAACGGGGCCCATTACCCGATAAATGGTTTTTTTAGTGATTTGTTGGTTCTCTTCAGAAGAAAACAACTCGACAATCCCTGCACCATAATCCGCACCACCCAGCACCACATACAGGTATAACGAAAAGATGAGAAAAAATAAGACAACGTATAACATGGGCATTAATTTGAATGATTAAGAACTCGGATCTGTCGTAGCATCAACCAGGTTACGGCCACCGATAAGGTGGCATACACCACAATATAAGTATAGAAACTTACCACAATCCCTGGCATGGGTGTAACGGCATCCTTGGTTCTCATGATTTTATGAATGATCCAGGGTTGGCGACCTACTTCTGTAACAATCCAACCGGCCTCTAAGGCGATAAATCCCATGGGGGCCAATAGAATGAATAAGAGCCAATATTTGTTGCTATTCAACCATTTTCGTTTTTTGAGCGACACAAAATAGAGGATTCCTGCCAGCAGTAAGATACTTCCGATCCCCACCATAATCTGAAACGCGTAGTGCACCATAGGTACGTTGGGGCGTTCATCCTCGGGGAAATCATTTAGGCCTTTTACCTCTGCATCAAAATCCCCAAAGGCCAAAAAGGATAACATTCCCGGTAAGGCGATTTTATGACTCACCTCCTGGGTTTCGGCATCTACGATCCCACCGATGTATAAAGGAGCTCCTTTTTCGGTATTATAATGCGCTTCCATAGCGGCGAGTTTCACAGGTTGTCGCTTGGCAATGTCTTTGGCAGAGATATCTCCACTAATGGGTTGCAAGATCGCCGCTACTGCCCCAAAGGCCAATGCAATCTTAAAGGCTTTTTTATGCAATTCTACTTTTCGTTTCTTATATACCTGATAGGCATGGATCCCTGCCACCGCAAATCCTGTAGCGGTAAATGCCGCTAGTGTCATATGCAGAGCTTGTGTAAACCAGGCGGGATTGAGCATCGCTTGTATGGGATCTATATTGGTAAACTGCCCATCGATATAATCAAATCCGCTTGGGGCATTCATCCAACCGTTTGCGGCGACCACCAATATCCCTGAGGCTACTCCGGATAAGCCAATAATAATACCGGTAAACCAATGAAACCGTTCTGGCAATTTCCCCCAGCCGTATAGATAAAATCCCAAGGCAATGGCTTCTACAAAAAAGGCAGCCCCTTCTAGCGAAAATGGCATCCCGATAATAGGACCGGCATGTTTCATAAACTCGGGCCAGAGTAATCCCAACTCAAAGGACAATGCCGTACCCGAAACCGCTCCCGTCACAAAGAAGATGGCGACCCCCTTTTGCCAGGCTTTGGTGAGGGTCAAATACATTTGATCTCTCGTTTTTAACCATTTGTAATGAGATACGACCATAAAAAAAGGCATCACCATACCAATACAGGCAAATACAATGTGAAATATCAGTGTAAATGCCATTTGGAGCCTTGCTGCATCAAGATTTTCCATAAAAAATATTTAGCGAAGAAATTGGTTTCCAATTAGGATATAAAGATACGACACAAAGCTTGTTTAAGGAAGAAAAAGGGAAGGATGTTTTTGATTTGCTATCGTTAAACTTTTGTCAAGAAAAAACAGGAAGATAGGACTGATTGATACCAACAAAAAAAGCTTGCCACCTCAATGAAGTAGCAAGCCTTTTACAGAACCAAAAATCTATTTTACAACTTTAATTATTTCGGAAGTACTTCCGTAATTAACACGTAATATATACATGCCCTTTGGTAAGGCAGATGTATCAAAAATTAGGGTATTTGCTCCTTCTACAGGAGCCACCTTCATTTGCTTTCCTTGTAGATCATACACCACAGCTTCTATGGATGATTTCTGCAATCCATTGGCCACCGACAAGGTCAACGTATTGGTAAATGGATTTGGCGAAGCACTGATGGTTTGATTCCCTTTCTTGAAAATCGAAGCTCCAGATTGTGCACTAGCTCTGTTACAATCACTAGGACAAGAATCGAACCATTGGTTGTCGTACCAACCATCTGTCGTTCTAAACACATCTGGGCTTTGCGCTCCTCCATTATCGTTAAATACAATACCTACCTCTACCGTTTCATCGATAGTAGCTGAGTACCATGGAGTACCCACTAAGGCTTTCATTGGCACGCCTGGCCATGCCGGTGCTCCTGAGATAGCCGCATTCGCATTTTTGTCATAGATGTAGATGTATGCTGTACTCCACGAAGCTGGTTTTTTGAAATACACATCAAAAGCAGTATCGACAATATCTCCAGGGCACTCACTTGGGCAGGTATCAAACCATTGGTTATCATACCAACCTTCGGTAGTTCTAAACAAATCATCGCTTTGGGCACCACCATTATCGTTAAATACAATCCCTACCTCAACCGTTTGATCTATTGTATATTTGAACCACGGCGTATCTTTTACCGTAGTCATCGGTATCCCCGGCCATGCTGGGAATCCAGGAATAGCTGCATTGGCATTTCTATCATATAGATAGATATATGCACTGCTCCACGAAGCTGGCTTTTTGAAATATACATCAAAAGCGTTATCGATAATATCCCCAGGACATTCGCTCGGGCAAGTATCAAACCATTGGTTATCGTACCAACCTTCGCTAATTCGGGTCAAATCGTCTGACTGTGCTCCCCCATTATCATTAAATACAATACCTACCTGTACATCCTGATCAATAGTATACTTGTACCAGGGAGAATTTCCTTCTTGCGTCATTTCCACTCCCGGCCATGCTGGGAATCCTGGTAATGCTTCTCCTGTATTTTGATTGAAAATATAGATATAGGCCGAAGACCAATCTGCTGGTTTTTTGAAATGTACATCAAAAGTACTGATATCTCCCACCACATAGTCTCTAAGGATGATCGGTGATTCATTCCCATCTGAGTCAATAGCTATTGCTCTCACCGTCGTATTATCACTTACTTCAAATGAAGAAGTATAAGGTGTACTTGCCGCTGTAGGCGTTGACCCATCTAGTGTATAGAAAATAGATACACTGGCAGCATCGGCAGTAGTTGAAGCCGCCATCTCTACGGTTACCGGGCTGGTATATACTCCAGAAGCTGGATTAACAGTTAAGGACACAGAATCTGATAAGTCTAGTGGCTGTCCTACCAATACCAAACCAAAGGTAGTTCCAAAATTCACGGTACCATTGGTTACTGTAGCGGTAAGATCAGAGAAATAGTCTTTTAACACGGTACCATCAGGCCATAGTCCATATACATTCAATGCACCTGCAAAATCTCCGTCTTGCCCTTGGAACACCAAGGTCTTATCACTTTCTCCATTTCGGTTATATTCTCTTTTGAAGATATACGGAGATTCATTCATACGCTGGTGAGATCCTGCTCCTACGGAGATATGCTGTCTTCTGAAGGTTCCTAGTTTTCTCCAGTGAAATAACATGGCTTCGTCAATAGAATCCCAATTCATATCCCCGCGATATCCTGCATCTACATAAGTTTGAGATTCAAAAAACTGTCTTCCGGATTCATCTCCGTAATAAATCTGAACCCCACCTGGAGATAATAACAAGGTAGTTCCCCCATAAAACATGTTTCCGGTATAGAATTCACTAAAATCATGAGACCTTAGGTAACTGATCATATTGTACTCTCCCGGAGTATTGAATCCTCCATCGTTATCGTTCAGTTTAGCTGCAAAAGAACTGAAGATCTCCTCTTGTCCTAAATCGGTATAAGCCTCTTTTGGAGATCGGAAGTTGATCATACTGTTAAACTTACCTACGGTAAAATCGTCTGGTAAATTATCCCCAACATTCCCGATGATATTTACGCCAGAGTGTTCCCCTGTCATATAAAAATCAAGGTCATCTAACTTTTTGGTTGGGTTGTTTTGTTTCCACTCTTGAAGTGCCAATACCGCTTCGTCCTTCAACTCAGCCCAGGCATCTACTCCAACATGTCTTTCGGTATCTACTCGAAAGCCGTCGATACCATATTCTCTAACCCAATCGGTCAACCACTTGATCAGGTAGTAACGAGGTGCTCTTGGTTTGCCGGTTCTGGCAAAATAGGCATTCAACTCATCTACTTCTTGCTGTCTTCTTCCTTCGGTATCCCATTTATCTAGTAACCACTGCGGTAATGCTACTTCGCTAAACGATTCTGTTCTGATATCCGGTAATCCAAATAAAGGTGTGGTTAGATCGTCGCAAGGAAGTTCTCCGTTCTCTACTCCACAAGTCAATCGTACCCAATCGCTAGGGTAATCTTCGTCTACAAATTGAAGTTGACCATTTACTTCTTTATAGGTACGATATCCAGAGTGATTCATCACGATATCCAGCAATACACGAATCCCATGATCGTGTGCCTCGTCGATAAACTCCTGAAACTGCTCTGCAGAAGTAAAGTTAGGATCAAAAGCCGTCCAGTCATTGGTATGGTATCCGTGATAGGGATAATCTCTAAAGGTTGGATCGTTGGCTGGCGGGTTATTAAAACCGTGTCTGTTTTCTACTACTGGAGTCACCCAAATGGCACTTACGCCCAGTTCATCAAAATAGCCTTCACGCAATTTTTGCGTTACCCCAGGGATGTCTCCCCCATGAAAGTCAATCTCGTTGTTTCTACTATCCTGCTTCCTATCAAAATTAATATCATTAGTGGTATCTCCATTATTAAATCGATCAGTGATCAGGAAATAGACCGTTACATTATCCCAGGAGAATGGTAAGTTCCGAAGGGATTGCGAAGTTCCTACTTTTGGGAGCAATAGACTTAAAAGCAGCCCAAAATAGAGTAAGCGTTTTTTCATAATTAGTTCTTAGTTTGTGTGATTGTTAATAAAACCATCTGAAAATCAATTATTAGTAAATATTTCAAACGTTGTAATAAATATTTCTAAAAAAAATCCGCTTTTGGTAACATTGGAAGTCCCTATTTTTCTCGCAAACGATTGAGTGTTAATATTTTATTTTCACTTATGTTAAAACCTTATTTTTTGTACGAAAAAAGCACAGCTATTTTGTCAAATTTTTAGGCATAGGATTCCCTGTTATTCAGGAATCGAAAACGTAACAACTCCAAAATTTAGGATTTGCTGTTATTTCTATCTGAATATTAGGAACTACATATTAGCAAACACCAATAGGGTTTTGTAGAACAGGTACTTAGAAAAAAATAAGCTTTACTCGATGGTAGTGTATCCCTCTAGATTGGTTACGCCCCAATTCTCCAACTCGTCTTCTGACCACAAATCTGGGAAAAATACTCGTCGTTGGTATCTGGGATGCATGTATTTGTGCCAATCGCTCCCTCCGGTTGCTTTTTTATTGGTTTTTCCAGAATCCAAATACTTACCCGCCGTTTGGTAGTGATGCATCACCCATTTGATATTGACAGTATGATCGTAGTGACGCATGGCGTTGATCAATTTCTTTTCTTGTTGTTCTGCCGCCGGTAATTGGATGTACTTGTCCCAAAGGTTCACGGTATTGTACTCCTTCATCCATTCGATCAATTCCTTTTTGTATTGATCTTCAAAATTGAGCAGCAACTTGGTCTTTTTACCGGTTTGGTAGTCTTTGCCCGCTGCCTGCCAATACATATGATCAAAGGCATGCTCAAAAGGAGTATCTCTATCGATAGTTTTTCTAAAACGATAATCGATCAAATTGATCAATTGCGTAGAGGCGATCTCTATTTTTCGGTATTGTACCGATTGGAAACCACTGGCCGGAGTGAGGGTATCTCTAAATTTCAGGTATTGCTCCACTTCCATCCCTGCGGTCATGATATCAAACGAATTTGACAACATATCAAAATATCGGCTGATGCGCATCAAATGCATTTCAAATTGTGTGGTGGTGATATCCTCTGCATAAGAAATTTGTCCTATCTCCCAAAGAATCATCTTAAACAACAATTCGTTGATTTGATGATACATGATAAACACCATCTCGTCGGGTAATTCGGTACGCTTGATCTGTAGTCCCAAAAGGGCATCTAGTTGAATGTAATCCCAATATTTTATGGGTTCTGCATGTAATAAACCAGACAAGTATACATCTGGATTTTGCCCCATGGCCGTATATTTTTTATCTATTGCTGCTAGCAACTCTTCTCTATTCATGATTGAAAAAATTAAAATAAATCGAAATCCCTAGTGATGATTGTATACGAATTCGTGCACAAAATCATTCCGGGAACTAAAAATCTAAAAAAGAAAAGAGGAACTTATGAAAAAGGAGATTTGATGTTTATATAACCAGCCACACTATACAAAGTATAGGCTGTCCAATTGATATGACGATGGTGGTTATTCATTTTTGTACTTTAAACATTTCTTATACAAAAATATTAAATTTATTTTCTTCGGATACTATGATTCTTCATTCAATTCCAACGCTTCATAATAATTTAAAATCCTATCTTCATATCTTCAATACAAAGCTATGGAGTATCGGCTTGATTTTTATAGTATTCTGGCTTTTGTAGCATTGGTACAGCTTTTTATTTTAATTGTATATCTATGCTTTAAAAGAAAAATGAATCGGATCAATGGTTTATTGATTCTATTCTTTGCTGCATTGTCCTTTGATTTGTTTCATTACATAATTATTTCAACCAAGGCGATTTTAAGTATTCCTTTCTTTGTTGGTGCTGGTTCTATCGCTCAGTACCTATATGGTCCCACCATCTATTTCATTGTACTTTCGGTACTACATCCTAATAAAAAGTTCAACTCATACCAATACCTACACTACCTCCCTTTTCTGATCAATTTGATATGGTTTTTAAGCTATAAATCTCCCGAGCATCTTGACCAGCATTTAGATATGGCTACTCAATTTGTTACCGATATGGATAGGGATCCGAAACTTAGATTTGGATATCCCATTAGTCTACCCTCTTATATAAAATTGTTAGTACTGTTTAGCATCCATCCTATTATCTATCTCATTGTATCCATACGGAAATTGGACATCGTAAAAACCGATAAGCGATTAAAAAACTCTTCCTACTACAAATGGTTGCGAACCATCATTTTTGGGTTTTTAACGGTTGTATTATTGAGCGAGTTGGCGTATGCACTTGTTCATTTTTTTGAAGTGTATTACTGGTTTTTGAACAGTTTTGTGATCTGGCGTCCTCTTTATGTTTCCATTTTGCTCTTTGCAGCTCTGCTCTGGCCTTTATCTCAAAAAAGTTTAAAACATTTTGGAAGTTCCCAGACCAGTTCCGATTTCATCATCGTATTACAAAACCACATGGAGGCATCTAAGCCTTATAAAAACCAACAGTTATCCCGATATCAACTCGCAGATGCCCTGGAAGTATCTCCGGATTATCTCACCAATATAATCAACAGTGAACTTGGAGTGAATTTTAGAGAATTCATCAATACCTACAGGATACAAGAAGTGAAAAATCGTATTGAACATGGAATCCTCAAGGATTTGACCATCGAGGCAGTTGGCAATGAGGCAGGGTTCTCCTCTAAATCTACATTTTTCAGAGTGTTTAAAGATCAAGAAGGGGTAACTCCTTTATCCTATGCAAAACAGCATGATCAATCTGTAAACTAGTCTTAAAACTAAGTTTTGACACTACATTATTCCTCGTATTTACCACGATCTGGTATTGTTTTATAAGCTTTGTATCCAAGTACATTTGAAACATCACCTATTGATTTTCAATGCGTACTGATATCATCAATCAATCTTTCAAATTCAAAATGCTATGAAAATACATGTAGTAGGTATCGCAATACTGCTTTTTGCTTGTACTGGTAAAAGTCAAACGAATACAATAGAAAACAAGGCTGTCCAAGGGATCACAAAAACCAAAAAAGCACTATCATCCAAAATTTTGTTTGCACGAAAACATAACACTGAAAATGGGTGGTCCATATTTGCTATCAACCCAGATGGAACTGAAGAAAAAATCGTCATCCCATACGTATCTGGGCAAGGCGAATACAATCCAGACATCTCTCCTGATGGGACTACGGTTTTATTTAACTCCTATCGATTTGGTGGATGGAAACTATTAACTACTCACCTACACACAAAAGAATCAAAGAGGATTTCATCTTCTACTGATTATTATTTTAATGGTAGCTATTCGCCTGATGGAAATCAAATAGCTTATGAAAAGGTAGGACGCGGAGAAAAAACGCAGATATACATTTCGGATAAAAATGGAGGCAAGGAAACTTTGGTTTCTGTGGGAATGAAAGATGTTGAAAACCGAATGCCAGTATGGAGTCCTAATGGTACATCTATCATTTTTTACAGCAACAAAAATGGAGGTACTGATATTTACCGTTACGATACAGCAAAAAAAGAGATAGTCAATCTCACCAAAACCGAAAAGGGGAATAATTTTAACCCTAGTGTATCTCCCGATGGAAAGAAAATTGCCTTTTTCTCAGATAGAAACGGGTATCTGGATCTATACATCATGGATAGTGATGGAACTAACTCCAAGAATCTTACAGTTGGTCTTCATAATAAAAACAACGAGTACAATTATTACCGCAACAGCAATCTATTTTGGCTTTTTAAGTGCTCCTGGTCTCCTGACGGGTCATCTCTGGTATTCTCGAACGCCAACACCACCAATATTGATCTATTTACCATCAAAAAAGATGGTGCCGAATTACAGCAAATCACTAAAACCGAAGGATTAGAATTAACTCCTGTTTGGGGAATGATTGATCAGTAGTACATCAAAAAGCCTTAACTACCTATCAAAATTAGTACAACATAAATCCCAATTCAATGAAACGAAATATCATCACCCTATTCTTGATAAGCCATTGCTTATTTTCTTATGCCCAGTCCAAAATAATATTTTCTAAGAGTACTGGAGGCTTAAATACTGGAGGGACTTTGGATCTCATGCTATATAATCCTGTTGACAATACCACAAAACTATTATTGAGAGGCACGGTAAACCGAAGAGGGGAATACAATGCAGTTACCTCTCCTGATACCAAAAAAATAATTTTTAATACCTATAAGTTTAGTGGTTGGAAACTAGGCATTGGTGATTTTGATGGGAAGACCATCACTAATATTTCTAAACTAACCTCTCGATCTAACTATGAGTATAATGCAAAATATGCTCCAGATGGCTCAAAAATTGTGTATCAAGAGTACAACTGGGCAAGAGGAACCGCTGATATCTACATAGCCGACAAAACAGGAAAAAATGCCAAGCACTTCTTCGCTAATAATATTAGTGATCAGAATTTAGCCTGGACCAAAGACGGGAAATCGATCATCCTAACTTATATCGAAAATGAAAAATTAAGGGTTTACCTAAAATCGTTGGACCAAAAAACATTCAAAAAACTATCACAGCATAATGCTAATGATTTTGCCGTATCTTCATCTAAGGTTGAAAACAAAATTGCTCTTTTATCAGACAAAACCGGTAAAATTGACCTGTTTGTTATGGATCTAGACACAGGCTCCTTAAAAAACCTTACTCCCAATCTAAAATCAGCAGATGCTGATGTGAATAGCATCTGGGCCTATAAAACAAGTTGGTCCCCCGACGGGAAACAAATCGTTTTTAATGCCATGGTGGGTGGAGATTTAGAACTTTTTATTGTCAACAAAGATGGATCAAACTTATCTCAAATAACAAATAACGACGACACAGAAATTACTCCTTTTTGGACGAATTAATCTCGAGTAATCAAAAAACACTGAAATCCAAACAATTAACAGTATTTTTTATAATCATTTCTAGGAGTCAGGGTGACGGGATTATCCTTGATGATCCTGATTTTGCGGTTGTTGCTCAACCAAATCCAATCCCTGCTATCGCCAGTTTGTCTTTTTTATTTGATTTCACTTTCTAAAACTACGTTTTGAAGTTTCATCAAATAAAAAATCCAACCACTTTCGTGATTGGATTTTGTTGGTCGGGGTGGCAGGATTCGAACCTGCGACCTCCTGCTCCCAAAGCAGGCGCGATAACCGGGCTACGCTACACCCCGATAAAAGGATTATCCCTTTAGCGGGCGCAAATATACATAATACTATTTGTATTCTCCCAAAAAAATGTCACTAAAAATAATTGGTGAGGGCAAAACCTAAGATTTTCACAAAAAACGTTAACAGAATCATGTTTTTTAAACCCGTTTATATGCGGTTTACGATATTTGGCGAAAACTAAGATTTGAAAAAAACACTATTCCTTTTCGCTTTACTTTCTTCCATTTCTATAGCTGCTCAATTTACTGCAACAGGTATCGTCATCGACAAATCTCTAAACCAACCTCTCGATAATGTCACTGTTATGGATACGATTTCCCAACAAGAAGTTGTCACTCGTATGGATGGAACATTTCGTATTGAAACTAACGGAATTTTAAAATTCAGTAAAAAAGGATATCAAACCCTCTTCCTATCAGTTACACAAAATCAACAGTTTACAGCTTACTTAATCCCAGACACTGCTTTGGCACTGGATGAAGTGCTTATTAATGCTCCTTCCATCCCTATTCCCTACAAGGAAGCTACAGATGCTGTTTCTCTAGTCACCACTTCAGATATCAACCGAGGTAATACCCTAGAATTGCATCCCATTTTGAATAGAGTTCCTGGGGTGTTTATGCAAAGTGCAACACTCAATACCAATAGAATTGCTATACGCGGGATCGGAGCACGAAACCTATTTGGAACGGCAAACATTCGAGCCTATTTTGGGGATATCCCTCTTACCGATGGGAATGGAGAATCTTCTATCGAAGACCTGGAACTTGGCGCATTATCAGGTATCGAAATTCACAAAGGCCCCTCTGCCAGTAGTTATGGTGTGGGTCTGGGTGGAGTGATTCTGTTGCACCCCAAATACAGCACTACTGATACGCCTGAAGGTCAAATCGAATTTACTACCGGAAGTTTTGGATTGAGACGTATCGTGGCCAAAACATCTGTAAATACCAATACTGCGAATCTAAATGTACTGTTCAGCAACAATCATAGTGATGGATACCGGGATAACAATGAATACAACCGAAATACGCTAACCGTTACCTCTCAAATTGACCTTGGGGATAAAGACCAGCTATCAATATTAGGGAGTTATATAGATCTCGAAGCCGGAATCCCAAGTTCTCTGGATCAGGAAGATTTTGATAACAACCCAAGGCAAGCTGCTTTTACCTGGGGGCGATCCCAAGCGTTTGAAGATGTGAACTATGGCATTTTGGGAGTTACCTGGAAACACGACTACACTCCTAGTTTATCTCATAACACTAGTGTATTTACTTCTTTTAGGGATAACTACGAACCTCGTCCTTTTAATATTTTGGAAGAACAATCCACAACTGTTGGAATACGTACACGAGTTTTGGGTGCAGATCCTTCAGGAAAGAATACCATATCTTGGACTGCAGGAGCCGAGCTTTTTTATGATACTTATAATGGTAAGACGTTTCAAAACCTATTTGAGGACTTTCCAGTAGGTACGGGCAGTGTACAGGGAGATCTACTTTCTGATCTGGATGAAAAACGATATTTCTACAATCTTTTTGCCGAACTCAATTATCAACCAATAGAAAAATTAAGAATTAATGTGGGGGCGCATCTTAATCAAACCTTTTTTGATATTGATGATAAATTTCTACAAGATGGTGAGGATAATTCGGGAGATTTTGATTTTGATCCTATTTTTTCTCCAAAATTGGGGGTCAATTATGAAATACAACCAGAACTTATCCTTTTTGGTAATATCTCACATGGGTTCTCTACACCTACCACTGCCGAAACCTTATTGCCGGATGGTATTTTCAACCCTGATATCAAACCCGAAATTGGCTGGAACTACGAAGTAGGAATGCGTTACAAACTACTGAATAGATTGCAGGGATCTGTTTCTTTCTATACCTTGAGGGTAAGAGATTTATTAGTCTCTCGAAGAACTGTAGAGGACAACTTTTTTGCCATCAATGCAGGAAAAACAAGACACAACGGTATTGATGCCGAACTTAGGTATCAGCTTTTGCAAAAACAAAGCCATCAGCTACATTTCTTTGCCAATGTTTCTATCTATGATCATACCTTTGATGATTTTGTGGATTTGGACAATGATTTTTCTGGAAACGATGTGACCGGTATCCCTTCTGAAGTAATCAATGCAGGTCTTGACCTTATTTCCCTAAAAGGATTCTACGGAAATATTTCATATCAAATCGTGGGAGAGATTCCTGCCAATGATGCCAATACTGTGTATGGAGAACGATATGACCTGTTACATGGTAAAATTGGATATAAAAACAATTTAGGTAATCGCTTATCCTATAACCTTTCTTTTGGAGTGAATAATATTTTGGATACCAAATACGCCTCGCAATTACAGATCAATGCTCGTGGATTTGGAGGAAATCAACCTAGATTCTTTTACCCTGGATTACCGATTAATGTCTTTGGAGGGATTAACATAAATTATAGATTATAAATGATATTTTATTGTAATTTTCGTGCTGTATAAACTATTACACATGAAATCACTCTCTTTTCTCATCGTATTACTCTTTATATTTTCGGCATGTGCGCAAGAAACTAAAGAAAATGATATCGTTCTCGAAGAGGATCCCAAAAATTATACAACAGAAATTATTGTTCCTGGTCTTCAAATCCCTTGGGGAATGGCCTGGTTACCCGATGGCAGTATGCTAATCACTGAAAAAAGCGGTACGCTGATTCATTTTAAGGACGGTAAAAAGGTAAACATTGGTAATGTTCCTGAAGTATACAATAGAAATCAGGGAGGTTTACTAGATATCGAACTGCATCCAAAATACAAGGATAATGGTTGGATGTATATCACCTATTCTTCCAAAGAAGGAACAGAAAAAGGTGGAAATACAGCCTTGATACGAGCAAAATTAAAAGATAATCAACTCACCAATATTGAAACTTTATACAAAGCGACACCAAATACCACTCGAGGCCATCATTTTGGATCACGAATAGAGTTTGACAATGATGGATACCTGTATTTCTGTATTGGAGATAGAGGAAACCGAGATGTAAACCCTCAAGATATTACTAAAGATGGTGGTAAAATCTATCGCCTTAATGATGACGGTAGCATCCCCAAAGACAATCCCTTTGTAGATCAAGCGGGAGCCAAAACCGCGATTTACTCCTACGGGCATCGCAATCCACAAGGTATGGCACTCCACCCTGATGGTACCATATGGGTTCATGAGCATGGACCAAGAGGTGGTGACGAGATTAACCCTATCAAAAAAGGAGTCAATTATGGTTGGCCGGTAATTACTTACGGTATTAATTATAGCGGTACAACGATTACCGACATCACTGCCAAAAAGGGAATGGAACAACCCTTATACTATTGGGTACCTTCTATTGCCCCGAGCGGAATGGACTTTGTGACCAGTGATAAGTATCCAAATTGGAAAAATACCGTGTTAGTAGGTTCTTTGAAATTTCAATATTTGGAGCTATTGCAATTGGATGGATACCAGGTTACCAAACGACAAAAATTATTAGATGGTATGGGACGTGTACGAAATGTACGCCAAGGACCTGACGGGTTTCTGTATGCCGCTATCGAAAATCAGGGAATTGTAAAAATCATACCATAAAACACTCATTTTATATCTCAGTAAAAATCAGAAAATGAAAAAACATATCAAACGTCTTTTTATTTTAGAAATCGCAGTTTTTATCCTTAGTATCTCTATTGTTGCACAGCAAAGCAAAGAAGATACAAGCTATACACAAATTCCTGTACCTGCTTTGGATCAGGATCAGGAACTCACCAAGAGTATTGCCCAAGGAAAAGAGATTTATGCTGATTTTTGCATGCAGTGTCACCTGCCAGATGGAAAAGGGACTCCTAATGTATTCCCTCCTCTTGCCGGTTCGGATTGGTTGGTAGATAAACGCAAGGAAAGTATCCACTCTGTGAAATATGGACTTAATGGCCCAATCAAAGTAAACGGAAAGTCTTATAACAGCGCTATGACATCCCTGGGATTGGAAGATGAGGAGATCGTAGATGTAATGAATTACATCATGAACAGTTGGGGAAATACACAAAAGAAAATGGTGACTCTAGAAGAAGTAACCGGAATCAAACAATAGCGAATTTCTTTTTTAGATTTCATAATATAACAAATATGGCGTATCTTACGTTATGATTAGTGTATTGCATAATCCCCATCATGCAATAGAGAACTTGACCTAACAACTAGTACGACCAATTTTACTATTATGAGGTTCTCGACACTTCTTATTACTTTTTTAATCACCTTGTCCATAAGTGCTCAAAGTTCTTATGACGAATCTCCTAATCGATATCGATTCAAATATAAATCTGAGCTGTATAAAGGAACCAGACTACAGATTACCTCTCAGTTGCGTAAGCTGAAAAATGATTCAAAATTCACCAATATTCCTGAAGAAATTGAACAGGAACTTCATTCTCTTTTTATAGCCACCAAAAAACAGCCTATCCCTAAATATTATAAAAAACGTGCTTTTATCTTTTTGGATGCGTTGTATGCTTATGAAGATTTTGCCAATATCTATGAAAACGCATTGTATCAGGTAGTAAGAAAGGTAAAAAAAGATATGTATGTGGTGGATTTTAAGTTTGAAAGACAATTTACCAAGGCCAAAGTAACTTTGGATCGCTATATGAAAGAAGATTATTCTGATATAGAAAGGTTTGACCAGCTCAAAAAAGAATTGATCGATAGCCAAACCAAATTAGCCAGCCATCGATGGATGAAAGGAAAGTTCGAGAATTATGATACTATCGAAATTGTAAAACACCCTGACGAACTTATGGGGGCGTTCAAAAAATCCGCAGCTGTTCATGTCTATAGACTATACAACGACAACAACATAGCAGCCATAAAACCTTATCTCGAAAATCAAATCATTGATTTTTATTACAAAAAATCATTACCAGAGATCAATCCGGAATCTTTCGATCTGCAATACATTACCAAAATATAGCAGGTAAAGAAGATCAAATCCTTAAAATTATTTTGTTAGTTTGTACGCATGGATAACTCCCCTTGCACATACAAAGTATTAGGATTAATGTCTGGAACTTCTCTAGACGGGTTAGATATTGCGTATTGCCATTTTACTAAGGATAATCATTGCTGGACTTTTTCTATCGAAAAAACCAGTGATATCGTTTATTCACAAACCTTAAAACAAAAGCTAAAAAATGCAATCCATTTAAGTGCGGTACAACTGTTGGCACTCCACAACGAATACGGTACCTGGTTAGGGAATCAATCCAAAGCCTTTATCGCCCAACATCATCTTGATGTGGATTTTATCTGTAGCCATGGGCACACCGTTTTTCACCAGCCTGATATTGGTCTGACTTATCAAATCGGATCTGGTCAGCATTTGGCAAATGCTTCAGGACAAAAAGTTATTTGTGATTTCAGGACCAATGATGTGATTCTTGGTGGACAAGGGGCACCCCTGGTTCCGATCGGGGATCAATTATTATTTAGTGAGTATGACTTTTGTCTCAATTTGGGTGGGATCAGTAATGTTTCGTTTCAGCATCAAAACAAAAGAATCGCTTACGACATCTCTCCAGCCAATATGCTACTCAACCACATTTGTAAATCCATCGATCTGGAATATGATAAAGGAGGAAAAATAGCGGCTACAGGTATCGTAAATGCTGAATTTTTTGAGAACCTAAATGTATTGGACTATTACAAACAACCTTTTCCTAAATCTTTGGGTTATGAGTGGTTTGAAGAACAAGTGATTCCTATCATCAACAACACCAAAGATACGCCTACCAACCTTTTGCATACGGCGGTTCATCATATTGCGTTTCAAATTGCCAACGAGATTAAAAAGGTAAAAAAAACTAATCCAAAAATGCTAATCACTGGTGGTGGCACCAAAAATGAGTATCTGATTAAAGTACTTAGCCAAAAGTTAGAGGGTATTGTTAGTATTGACATTCCCCCTACTGTAATCATAGATTTTAAAGAGGCCATGATTTTTGGATTTTTGGGGGTTTTGAAAGATCGTAACGAAGTAAACTGCCTAAAATCAGTGACCGGAGCTACTCGGGATTCCTCTTCTGGAGTTATTTATAATCCGGCATGAAAATTTTATGACGAAGATTAAATCGCATTCTTTAAATTTGCCGAAAAATAAACTACAATGTTAATTATTGGTATTGCCGGAGGAACTGGCTGCGGAAAGACTACGGTTGTGAATCAAATCGTGAATGAACTCCCAGAAAATGAGGTATGCGTCATTTCGCAAGACTCCTATTATAAAGACACCAGTCATCTTTCTTATGACGAACGAGTTCAAATTAATTTTGACCATCCTCAATCAATTGATTTTGAATTATTGGGGCAGCATCTGATGGCTCTAAGAAAAGGAGAAACTATAGAACAGCCGGTGTATTCTTTTGTAGAACACAATAGAACCGGAGAAACCATTTCTACAAAACCTAGTAAAGTGATCATCGTAGAAGGTATTCTGATTCTTACCAATCCAGAAATCAGAAACATGTTCGACATAAAAATTTATGTGCATACGGATAGTGATGAAAGATTGATAAGACGATTAAAAAGAGATATTGCAGAACGCGGTCGGGATATGGACGAAGTTTTGGATAGATACCAAAACACACTCAAACCTATGCACCAACAATTTATTGACCCTACCAAAGAATTTGCTGACTTGATCATCCCAAATAATCATTACAACAATGTAGCTGTTGATATTGTTCGTACGATTATTAAAGAACGCTTGAATTAACTTTTGTACCTTTACACCAATATTATTCTTACACCGATTGAAGCTAAAAAGTTATTTTCAGAAATTAAAAAACAAACCGGCACTTATACCGATTTTTGCCATATTTCTCAATAAATATGTGCTAATCATATTGCTTTTTGTGATCTGGATGCTTTTTCTGGATACCAACTCTTGGCTTATACATCGCGAACTGGATGAAGAAATCCAGGAACTCGAAAACAACAAAGAATATTATATCAAAGAAATTGTAAAAGATCAAAAGGATATTAAAACCCTTAAAGATAGCAGTGAGCTAGAAAAATTTGCTCGAGAAGAGTATTTTATGAAACGTGACGATGAAGAAATCTATATCATCGAATATGAAGACAGCTTACCCAAAAACAAAAAAGATGACTAAATCTCTATTTGAAAGTTTCGATGAAGTTTCTGCAAAACAATGGAAACAAAAAATTCAGTTTGATTTAAAAGGTGCAGATTATAATGAAGCCTTAATTTATAAGTCTTTAGAAAGTATAGACATCAAACCTTTTTACAATCAGGAGGATATCACAAATATCGATCATACAATTGCTCATCCTACCCACTGGAAAAATTCGATTCGGATAGAAGTTGAAGATGCCAATACTGGAAATCAAAAAGTTAAGGATGCTTTGAAAAAAGGGGCCGAAAGTATCTTTTTTGTGATTACCAAAGAACAAGTAGATCCGGCTACCCTATTTCAAAACATTACCAAAGCAACTCCTGTTTTTGTGCAAACCCGCTTTCTTTCTGAAGCATATATACAAAGCATAGAGAACATCGCAAAAGAGCAGCAACTAGATATTTATATCCTTACGGATATCATCAATAGATTAGCAGAAACTGGAAATTGGTTTAATAACCTTAACCAAGACCATGAAGTCTTAGAACAAATAGCAAAAAGTGATACTTTAAAAAGTTGTATTAGCATAAATACCGGATTGTACCAGAATGCTGGTGCGACCATGATACAACAACTCGCTTATGGTCTGGCTCATGCCAACGAGTACCTGAATCATTTTGACAAGAAGGAGCAAAATCCTTTCAAACAGTGCAAAGTTGTATTCAAAGTAGCCATTGGTGGTAATTACTTCTTTGAAATCGCTAAGCTACGTGCATTGCGATTGCTTTGGGAATCTCTGGCTCCAGCATACGGGGCAATAAAAGATTGTACCATTATTGCTTATCCTTCTCACCGTAACAAAACTATATTAGACTATAATGTAAACATGTTACGTACCACCACCGAATGTATGAGTGGGATCTTGGGAGGAGCAGATTTCATTTACAACCTCCGTTATGATGACATTTACAATCTGGATAACGATTTTGGAACCCGAATTTCTTTAAATCAATTATTAATTTTAAAGAACGAAAGTTATTTTGATCTTGTTGAGAACCCTGCTTCAGGGTCTTATTATATTGAAAGCTTAACCAATCAGTTGGCGGAAAAAGCACTTTCTTTATTTAAAGATATCGAAGAAAACGGAGGTTTTTTGCATCAACTTAAATCCGGTACTATTCAGAAAAAAATAAAAGAATCTGCAAAAAAAGAGCAGGAACTTTTTGATCAAGAAAAAATTGTTCTTACCGGAACTAACAAATATAAAAATCAAGAAGAAACAGTACCTACATTTCAAAAATCAGTCTTTCCAGAAAGAAATGTAAGAAAAACCCTTCTAGAACCAGTAATGAAACGGCGATTAAGCGAGATTATGGAGAAAAATATGCATTAAAACGTTAATATTTGCTAACAAATTGTTAACTTGCATACATAATTATAAATTTTAGCCTATACACTAACATTACTAAATCTAAATCAATGCCCCTAAAGATTGGATCTAGGATCTTCGTCATTTGCTTGATCGTATCCGCCCAAATTTCGTCTGCTCAATCAAGATATTATTGTCATGATGTAGATGACTCTGGAATTATCAAAAGAGCATACGAATCTTTTGAAAAGGATATTTTTACTCACTACAAGTTTGGCACGGATTCTATCAAGACCTATAGAACATTTCTAGCAGAAGTGGCCAGTTTATCTATTGACCTCAGAAAATTACCTTCTGAAAAGTCTATTCAGTTAGCTCGTCAATTCAAGAAAGTAGCCAACAACAAAAACTCCATCTGGATCAAACTAAGCGAATACGAAAATCATGAGGCGTATAGAAAATCATACCCCACTACCAGTTCCAGCAAAAAAAATGAAGAAGAAATTCTAATATTTAACTACCGCGGTGGTTTTATACAATGTTTAAAAAATTCTAGTGATAGTGATGATTTTCAGGATATCGTAAATGCATTAGAACTGGATGGAAATGTAAGTACTTCTTTGATCGCTCAAAAGATTTATTATATCCCGGATAAAGAATTTTGCGGAGTAGAAATCAAGAACTTCATTGCTTTTGATATTTACTATTCTATTCTTATGGTGATCGAAAAAGCTTTTGGTTAATTTTTCGGTATTTTCAATTCTGAAAGTAAATCAGACACCTTTTTTGAATAAAAATCACTTTTAAAAGCTTAATTTTATGGCCTGTTTAATTTTTATATGGCAAACGGGTTAAATTGGCAATGAGCAGAAAAGACATACAACATATACAACTATCCAAAGAAACATCAACAACCAATACTCCAACAGTTAACACTTTTACTACGTCTGAAGGTATCGAAATTAAATCTTCATACGTTAATAGTGACATCGAAAACCTTGAACACCTCAATTTTAGTGCTGGTATAGCACCTTATCTAAGAGGTCCTTATTCTACCATGTATGTTCGACGTCCATGGACAATAAGACAATATGCAGGTTTTTCAACAGCTGAAGAAAGTAATGCGTTTTACAGAAGAAACCTTGCTGCAGGACAAAAAGGGCTGTCTGTAGCGTTTGATTTGGCTACACACCGAGGTTATGATAGTGATCATGAACGTGTAGTAGGTGATGTAGGTATGGCTGGGGTAGCTATTGATACGGTAGAAGACATGAAAGTCCTCTTCGATCAGATTCCGCTGGATAAAATGTCGGTTTCGATGACCATGAATGGAGCTGTACTACCCATCATGGCTTTTTATATTGTTGCTGCAGAAGAACAGGGAGTGGACAAAAACCTGCTTTCAGGAACGATTCAAAATGATATCCTTAAGGAGTTTATGGTGAGGAATACATATATCTATCCTCCTACTCCTTCGATGCGGATTATCAGTGATATTTTTAAGTATTGCTCTGCAAATATGCCAAAATTTAATCCGATTAGTATTTCGGGATATCATATGCAAGAAGCAGGTGCTACTTGCGATATCGAACTGGCATATACACTGGCAGATGGATTAGAATATATCCGTAAAGGTATTGAAGCAGGTTTGGACGTAGATTCTTTTGCTCCAAGACTGTCTTTCTTTTGGGCTATAGGTATGAATCATTTTATGGAAATTGCAAAAATGAGAGCCGCTCGTATGCTATGGGCCAAACTCATACAGCAATTTAATCCTAAAAATCCAAAATCTTTGATGCTCCGTACCCACTGTCAAACTAGTGGTTGGAGTCTTACTGCGCAAGATCCTTTTAATAATGTAGCAAGAACCTGTATTGAAGCTAGTGCTGCTGCTTTTGGAGGAACACAGAGTTTGCATACCAACGCTTTGGATGAAGCAATTGCATTACCGACGGATTTCTCTGCAAGAATTGCAAGAAATACGCAGATCTTTTTGCAAGAGGAAACACTGATTACTCGTACTGTTGACCCATGGGCAGGAAGTTACTATGTAGAGTCACTTACCAATGATATTGCCGAAAAAGCCTGGAAACTGATAGAAGAAGTAGAAGAACTTGGCGGGATGACCAAAGCCATTGAGGCCGGTATCCCAAAAATGAGAATCGAAGAAGCGGCTACACGTAAGCAAGCGCGTATTGACAGTGAACAAGATTTGATTATCGGTGTCAACAAATACCGATTAGAGGAAGAAGAGGCAATTAGCACCCTCAAAGTAGACAATCAAGCGGTTCGAAATCAACAGTTAGAGAGTCTTAAAAAAGTAAAAGACTCAAGGGATGAAGAAAAAGTACAGCAAGCACTTGAGAATTTAACTGCCGGTGCTGCAGATGATACTCAAAATTTATTAGCTTTAGCAGTAGAAGCTGCCAGACTGAGAGCTACACTAGGAGAAATCAGTGATGCTTTGGAGAAAAAATTTGGCAGACATAAAGCAGAAATAAAATCGTTTACAGGAGTGTACGCCAAAGAAATAAAAAATGATGAGTCTTTTGACAAAGCGAGAAATTTAGCCAATAAATTTGCTGAGCTAGAAGGACGTAGACCACGTATTATGATTGCCAAAATGGGTCAGGATGGTCATGACCGAGGTGCCAAGGTAGTCGCTACCGGGTATGCCGATGTAGGCTTTGATGTAGATATTGGCCCACTTTTTCAAACTCCAAAAGAAGCAGCAAAGCAAGCCGTAGAAAACGATGTACACATCGTCGGAGTATCTTCGTTGGCTGGTGGTCATAAAACGCTAGTACCTCAAATTGTAGAAGAACTCAAAAAATATGGAAGAGAAGATATCATGATTATTGTTGGTGGTGTGATTCCTCCCGATGATTATGACTTTCTTTTTGATGCGGGAGCGGTAGCTGTATTTGGCCCAGGTACAAAGATTAGTAACGCAGCGATCACTATTTTAGAAATTCTAATTTCTACTTTTGAATAGACATAAAAATACTATGCGTGCATAGTTTTTCAGGAATAATATCGTAACTTCCCCAAAATATAGAAATTACATATACCAATGAGTTATACAGATAAAATGCTTCGTGATGGAGCTTTAGAAGGAAAAAATATCGTTGTTACTGGTGGAGGTAGCGGATTAGGAAAATCTATGACCAAGTACTTTTTAGAACTTGGTGCAAAGGTGGCTATTACTTCTCGTAATCTTGAAAAACTACAGACCACTGCCAAAGAACTTGAGGACGAAACTGGAGGTACTTGCCTTCCTCTTCAATGTGATGTGAGACACATTGATCAAGTCGAAGCAATGAGAGATGCAGTAATCAAAGAATTTGGTTCTGTAGATATATTATTGAACAATGCAGCAGGAAACTTCATTTCTCCTACCGAGCGTTTATCAGCAAATGCATTTGACACCATTATTGATATTGTACTAAAAGGAACCAAAAACTGCACTTTGGCTTTTGGTAAACACTGGATCGATACAAAATATAGAAATACTGTTGTATTAAATATCGTAACTACCTACGCCTGGACAGGATCTGCATATGTAGTACCAAGTGCTACGGCAAAAGCTGGTGTTTTGGCTATGACAAGATCATTAGCCGTAGAGTGGGCAAAGTATGGTATGCGTTTCAATGCCATCGCACCGGGACCATTCCCTACCAAAGGAGCTTGGGATCGTTTAATGCCGGATGAGCTTAAAGAAAAATTAGATATTACCAAACAAGTGCCGTTAGGAAGAGTGGGTAATCATCAAGAACTAGCTAATCTTGCAGCATATTTGGTTTCTGACTTTTCTGCTTATGTTAATGGTGAGGTAATGACTATTGATGGTGGAGAATGGCTTAAAGGAGCTGGAGAGTTTAACATGCTAGAGCTAGTACCCGAACAGATGTGGGATATGCTAGAAGCTTCTATCCGATCAAAAAACAAGAAATAAGTAGTTATTAACAATTCATAAATTACTCAGGACCATTTGCAAAGGCAAATGGTCCTTTTTTGTCCATACTGTTAACATTTTTCATTTTTATAATATATAATAAATCGTATTTTTATCGCTTAAAAACCAAATCTCCCCAAATGGGTAAAATAATAGCGATTGCCAATCAAAAAGGAGGTGTAGGAAAGACTACTACCTCAGTTAATTTAGCAGCTTCTCTAGGTGTTCTGGAGAAGAAAGTGTTACTAATAGATGCGGATCCTCAGGCTAATGCTACTTCAGGACTAGGTCTTGATGTAGAAAGTGTCGAAAATGGAACGTATCAGATTCTTGAGCATACCATAAAACCTCAGGAAGCAATTTTGGAGACTACCTCTCCGAATGTACATATCATTCCTGCGCATATTGATCTGGTTGCTATCGAGATCGAACTGGTAGATAAGGATGACCGAGAGTATATGATGAAAAAGGCTATCGAAGAATTGCGATCAGAATATGATTATATTCTTATTGATTGTGCTCCATCGTTAGGGCTTTTGACACTAAATGCACTTACTGCTGCAGATTCGGTGATGATCCCAATCCAGTGCGAATATTTTGCACTAGAAGGACTTGGTAAATTGTTGAACACCATAAAAAGTGTACAAAAAGTACACAACACCAATCTGGATATCGAAGGGTTGTTATTAACTATGTATGACTCTAGATTGCGATTGTCTAATCAGGTGGTTGAAGAAGTGCAGAAACACTTTAATGAAATGGTGTTTAAAACAATCATTCAGCGAAATATTCGTTTAAGTGAAGCCCCAAGTTATGGAGAGAGTATTATTAATTACGATGCAGCCAGTAAAGGAGCAAGTAATTATTTGAGTTTGGCGCACGAAATTATAAAGAAAAATAGTTAAGGATACATGGCGAAGGCAACAAAAAAACAGGCATTAGGAAGAGGTCTATCTGCACTCTTGAAAGATCCGGAAAATGATATCAAATCCGTTGATGATAAAAATGCGGATAAGGTTGTAGGAAATATTATAGAGCTTGATCTGGAAAGTATTGATGTAAACCCTTTTCAGCCGCGTACAAGTTTTAACGATGAAACATTACGCGAGTTAGCAACTTCTATTAAAGAAGTTGGGGTAATCCAGCCTATTACGGTAAGAAAATTAGATTTTAACAGCTATCAGCTGGTTAGTGGAGAACGCCGTTTCCGCGCTTCTAAATTAGCAGGTTTAAAAACAATTCCTGCGTATATAAGAATTGCCAACGATCATGAGTCTTTGACCATGGCTTTGGTAGAAAATATTCAGAGACAGGATCTTGACCCTATCGAAATCGCTTTGTCTTACCAACGTTTGATTGATGAAATCAGTTTAACTCAAGAGCAGTTAAGTGATCGCGTAGGTAAAAAAAGATCGACTATTGCCAACTATTTGAGATTACTAAAACTGGATCCCATTGTTCAAACGGGTATGCGTGATGGTTTTATCTCTATGGGGCATGGACGTGCTTTGATTAACCTAGAGAATCAACAGCAACAGTTGGACATCTATGAGAAAGTAATTGGAAAAGGGCTTTCGGTTCGCGAAACAGAAAAATTGGTAAAATCCTTAAAAGACCCTTCTGAAAATTCAACTGCTGAATCCAATACAACTTCTTCTCAACTACCTAAGCATATTGCAAAAGGAGTTAAAGAGTTTTCTGAATATTTTGGCGCAAAAATTGATGTAAAAGTTTCCAGTAAAGGAAGTGGTAAATTAATTATACCCTTCTCTTCTCAAGAAGATTTTAACCGAATAAAGAAACTCATCAATAGTGAAAATTAAATATTGTTATATCATTTTTTTTGTATTGTTCTCATTTCATAATGCATTTGCACAAGAAGAAGAGGATGAATTAAAAGTTACCTCTGAAGAAGTGGCTGTAAAAAAGAAAAAAAGGGATAGAAAAAAGGAAAGAAGAGAGAAAAGAATTCAACCTTACGAACCTCTTGCTCCTGCCAGAGCAGCATTTTATTCGGCCGTACTTCCTGGTTTGGGACAGGCATACACCAAAAAATATTGGAAAATCCCCATTGTATATGCTGCAATTGGTACAGGGATTTATTTCTATCTTGATAACAATAGAAATTACAACGATTTTAGAGATATTTTCAAGAGGCGACTAGCGGGCTTTACCGATGATCGTTTCATTAACCAACAAACTGGAGAGATACTAGTCTCTAATGAGCAGTTGATATCACTACAAGAACGTTTCAGAAGAGATCAGGAATTATCGTTATTACTAACTGTAGCCGCCTATTTATTAAATATTGTTGATGCCAACGTTACAGCGCATTTGCAACAGTATAATATCACAGATGATCTTTCGCTAAAACCAGGAATAAATTTTAACGAATTTGATCTTACTCCAAATTATGGAGTTACTTTAAATTTTAATTTTTAAGATCATTTCATTTTTATAATAACCAACAACACATGAAAATTGCACTACTAGGATATGGTAAAATGGGGAAAACCATTGAGAAAATAGCAACAGAAAGAGGCCATACCATAGTACTAAAAGTAGATAAAGACGATACCAACTATGATCTATCTCAGGCAGATGTAGCCATAGATTTCAGTATCCCAACGGCAGCCGTGAATAATATTTCTAATTGCTTCGATGCTGGCGTACCCGTGGTTTCTGGAACTACAGGCTGGTTAGATCATTATCAAGAAATGGTAGCTTTATGCAAAGAAAAAAAAGGTGCTTTTATCTACGCTTCTAACTATAGTTTGGGCGTTAATCTTTTCTTCGAGCTCAATAAAAAACTAGCAAAAATGATGAATCCTGTAGAGGGGTATTCTATCAACATGGAGGAAATTCACCATACCCAAAAACTAGATGCACCCAGCGGAACAGCCATCACACTAGCTGAAGGAATCATAGACAACTCCAATAAAACAGGTTGGCAACTAGATGAAGGGGACCAGAACACTATTCCTATTGTTGCCAAAAGAATAGAACAGGTTCCTGGCACACACACAGTTACTTATTCTTCTGAAGTGGATGATATAGAAATTACGCATACTGCTCATAATCGAAATGGTTTTGCTCTAGGTGCAGTAGTTGCCGCAGAATGGCTAAAGGATAAAACTGGTATTTTTGGAATGAAAGACGTTTTAGGTCTATAAAAATGTAACGCTTTACCAACAAAAGGTACATATACTAAAAAAAATAAATACTTATGGCACTCACAGAATGGCTTATATTTTTCCTTGTACTTCAAGTGATCCACTTTTTGGGAACCTGGAAATTATACACAAAAGCAGGCAGAAAAGCTTGGGAGGCTATTGTTCCTATATACAATGCAGTAGTATTAACAAAAATCATCAATAGACCTTGGTGGTGGGTTATTTTGCTGTTTATTCCCGTGATCAATGTGATTATGCTTCCTGTGATTTGGGTAGAAACCATTAGAAGTTTTGGTAAAAACTCTACCACAGATACTATTCTGGTTGTGGTGACCCTTGGATTTTATATTTTTTATGTAAACTATGCTTTAGACGTAAAATATATTGAAGACCGTAGCCTAAAACCTAGAACTTCGACAGGAGAATGGGTGAGTTCTATTTTGTTTGCGGTAGTTGCAGCTACTATCGTACATACGTATTTTATGCAGCCTTATACGATTCCTACGGGTTCTTTGGAAAGAACACTATTAGTAGGTGATTTTTTATTCGTTAGTAAATTTCACTACGGAGCTCGCACTCCTATGACCGCAGTTTCCTTTCCAATGGTACATGATACCATACCTTTGGTAAGAACAAAATCATATACGAGCAAACCGCAATACCCATATTTCAGACTTCCTGGTTTTCAGAAGATAAAACGCAATGACATTGTAGTTTTTAGTTGGCCAATTGATACGGTACGTTTTTTTAGAGATCAATCAAAGAAAAGCTACTACAAACCAATTGATAAAAAATCCAACTATGTAAAACGCTGTGTTGGCGTACCCGGTGATTCTTTATCTGTAGTAGACGGATATGTACACATCAATGGAGAGAAAAATGTGTTACCTGAGCGTGCGCAAGTGCAATTTTCATATCTCGGAAATACCAAAGGGAATAGTTTTAATTTACAAAATCTTTATGATCGCTATAAAATTAAAGCAAAAAACCCTCAAGAGTTTGGATATGACAACCAACGCTTTTATGTTAAAGGTATGACTGCCGAAGCTGCGAATAGGTTTAAGAACCATCCTAATGTAGCTAGCGTTGAAAGAGCTGTAGCTCCAAAAGGACAAAAAGATCCAAGTATTTTCCCTAATAATGGAAAAGTAAATTGGAATAACGACAATTTTGGTCCTATCTATATCCCGGAGGCAGGTAAAACAGTAAAAATGGACCTTAAGAGTTTCTCCTTATACCGCAGAATAATTGAAGTATATGAAGGTTCTGAAATGGGTATTGACAATAAACTTTCTGTAAACGGAACTCAAGTGTTACTTAACGGAAAACCTTTGGATTCTTATACTTTCAAACAGGATTACTACTGGATGATGGGAGACAATCGTCATAATAGTGAAGATAGTCGTGTGTGGGGTTATGTACCTGCTAATCACATCGTAGGAAAACCTGTTTTTGTATGGTTTAGCTGGGATTCTAATGCCAAGGGATTATTCAACAAAATAAGATGGGATCGTATGTTTACCACAGTTGGAGGTAGCGGAGAACCCGTATCTTATTTCAAGTATTTCTTGATTCTATTGGCAGGATGGATGATCTACAATCAATATCGAAAAAGAAAGAAAGGAGCTTAAACAATACAGGAACTAAGTTCGTACTAGAAATTCATAATAGCTACCAAAAAATTGAAAAAAGTTCTGTTACATCCTACGTATTTCGGCTCTATAGCACAATATGTTGCGATAGCACAAGCTGATGAAGTTGTTTTCGAAAATGAGGATAATTATCAAAAGCAAACCTACCGCAATCGCACCTATATTTATGGAGCTAATGGAAAACTACTTTTAACCATCCCTATAAAACATACTGGGAAAGCAGGAAGACAATTATACAGGGATGTACGTATTGAAAACGATTTTAGTTGGCAGACCTTACATTGGAAATCCTTGGAGACTGCATATAGAACCTCTCCCTTTTTTGAATACTATGAAGATGAATTTGCTCCTCTTTTTGAGAAAAGAAAAGAGTTTTTACTGGATTTTAATTATGAGTGCTTTCAGGCGCTTCAGGACTGCTTGCAGTTGGATACTCCTTTTTCAAAAACTTCCAAGTATCAAGAACAACCCGAAGATAGTATAGACTTACGAAACTTGGTAGTCGCCAAAAAAGAAAAATCGTATGATCTACAGTCTTACATCCAGGTATTTAGTGAGAAGCACGGTTTTATTTCTAATCTTTCGATACTGGACTTACTTTTTAATGAAGGAACTAATGCCTTGACATATCTAGAGCAACAGACTATTTTTTAAATGATTCGCCCAGCTATTCATTATAGTTTACATCTTGTTATTCCTCTAATTGTGATTCTAATATTCTTTCCAAAGCAATGGAAAAAATTATCACTCATTTTTCTACTCTCTATGCTTGTCGATTTGGATCACCTTTTGGCAACACCTGTCTTTGAGGCTGATCGATGCAGTATTAACTTCCATCCTTTGCATAGCTATATCGCTTTTTTGGGATATGCAATAATGCTGCTATTTCCAAAAACACGAGTATTAGGCATAGCTTTACTTTGGCATATGATCACAGATCAAATTGACTGCTGGATGATGTAAAAACATTGGATATCAGTTCGTTTGTAAAATATTAATTATATTTAGAACGAAACTTGTACAACAAGCCCCATTAACCTAAATCTATTATCTATGAATAAATTTTTACTTGTATTGATAATACCACTAGTATTATTCTCTTGTAAACAGCAATCTAAAGAGTCAAAAAAAGAAGCAGAACAGACAACAACTCCCGAGGAATCTTATACTCCTATTGCCCTTAAAAACAGTGACACGCTTTCCCTGGATCCTAAATTCGCCAAAAGACTAACTCCTCAAGAAACCGCAAGTATCTTTACCCGAAGAATTAAGCGTCAATATGAGGTGACCTATCCGATTCGTCAGGCGTATTCGTATCAGGATGAAGCTGGATCTTATTATGTAGCACTTGCTCAAGATCAATCTGAAATTACTAAAGAAGGAGATACCCTTTATGATAAATTACAAGGACTGATTTTGACCAAAAAAGGGAATGGCCTAAAAAAGAAGTCCAGTATCAATGATGAAACTGATAATGACTGGGAAACGTCTATTTTCTTCTGGAATCACTACTCAGAAATTAAAGATTTTGATAATGATGGATTAGCCGATTTGATATTGGTGTATGGTACCACAGGACAAGAAGACTATGCCGATGGGCGTATGAAAATGATGATTTATCACAAAGGAAAAAGAATTACGGTAAGACATCAAAATAGTGATTATGATGGTAGATTGACCAAAATTAGCAGTAGGTTCTATTCGCTACCCGAGCAGCTTCAAAAGGTAGTTATTGACAAAATGAGAGCAATGACCAAAAACAAACACGCCACTTTTTCTGCAAATTGGGAAAACAAAATGATGAAAGACAAAGCGACCCAATTGGAAGATTTGTAAAAAACAACTAGAACAATAGACTTAAAAAGAAACCGAAAGAGACCATACTCTATACCTACAATTGTACTCTAGAAAATATCGGATAATGATCGGATAGTTCTTGATGGATATTTTTGAATTCTAACACTTCATATTCTTCTGGAACCAAGATAAAATCTATACGCACAGGAAAAAGATCAAATTCCCAGGTTTTACCGAATCCCTTCCCTGCCTCTTTAAAGGTATCCTGAAGCCCCTCAGACACGATCTTATCATATACATAAGAGTATGCAGAGTTATTAAAATCTCCCATTACAATGTTTTTATAAGGAGATTGACGCATATGCTCAATAAGTTCATCAACCTGTTCCTGTTGACGTTCAAAAGAAATTTGGATTCTTTTCAACAACTTTTGCGAATCTTCTTGAGAAATTCGGTTGGTATTCGAACTAATCTTGTGGGATTGTAAATGGACATTATATATCCGTAATGTATCTTTTTGAATAGCGATATCACAAAAGATAATATTGTTTGCCGTTTTTTTGAAGTGAAGCGATCCTTTATTAACGATAGGATACTTCGAAAAGACAACCAGCGCCAACTCACCATTATCATTGTTAAAATCTTCGAACTTATACTGATATTCTGAAAAGTCGGTATCCGGGTTGTTATAATATTCCTGAGCACAGAAAATATCCGGGCTTTCTGAGCGTACAAAGGCAGAAATATCCTGAGGAATAGTTTTGGAATCAATCCATGAGAATCGATTAAAACTCCTTACATTAAAACTCAATAAGGAAACACCATCAGTTGTATCTTCGGTAGATTTACCGCTTATTTTATACAAGGAAGTAACATGTGATATTCCCAATACCAATACTACTAGAGATAGAATTGCTTTTTTATTTAAGAGCACCACCCAATAGATCAAAAAAATAACATTTACCACAATCAAAATAGGTACTGCTAAACTCAGTACCGATAGCAAAGGAAAAGTTTTGGGAGATACATAGGGCAATAAATACGATAGCAACAACGCGAACGCCGCTATAGAATTCATCAAAAAGATAAATTTATTTATTAATTTCCTCATAGATAGCCCCTATTCCTTGCCTGCCTTAAATAAAAAATCCTTTTCTTCTTTGGTTAAACTATCGTATCCACTCTTGCTTATTTTATCAAGAATTGCATCAATTTGCTCTTGATTTGGGGTTTTTACGTATTTCTTTTTAGAAGAACCAGTTCTTTGTTTAGGTTTTGTATATGATTTTGACTTGTGTACAGTTTTGAGTGGGCTTTTCTTTTTGGGGGTGAACATATTAGCAAATCCATCCATGATCTTTTCAAACCAAAGCCCAATATCATTTCCCTTTTTTAATTGAACGGCATACATATAACCAAATAATGCACCGCCCAAATGTGCTATAAGTCCACCAGCATTTCCTGAAGTCGGTATTTGAATAAGATCTGAAAGCACTACAAATACACCGATTTGCCACAATTTCACATTAAAAAAGATAATTCGCACCTCTGCGTTGGGTGTATAGGCCGCGATAAAAATCATAATAGCTCGTACTGCAGCAGATGCTCCTATAAGATAAGCTAAAGTACCGGATAGCACAGGAAATACATTGTATGCTAATACAAACAACAACCCACCACAAATGGCGCCCAACAGGTATATAGTGAGAAAACGTTTCTCGGTAAATAAATTCAGTACATATTGTCCAAACCAATACAACACCAACATATTCCAGAAGATATGCCAAAACCCAAAATGCAAAAAACTATAGGTCAACAAACTCCATAGCTGGACAATCAAAGAACCAGGCTCTACAGGTAATACAAACCATTTCATCAACTCACCAGCACTGATTTTGAAGATCCACGAACCTAATGTAGCCACAAGAAATAAGACTACATTAATGACAATAAGCTTAATGATAATATTTGCAGTCTTAAACTGATATATAAAATTAGTTGATGCCATATCAATACCAACGATGTTGATTAAACGAATTCTTTTTCCAATACCACATAGTAATAAATCCAATTACCGCACCTCCTATATGCGCCCAATGAGCTACATTAGAAGGTCCTAAAATAGCTTGACCTGTAATCCCTCCCCAAAGATCTAATAAGAAATATCCTCCAATTAAATATTTAGCTTTAATAGGTATTGGTATAAATATAATATACAAGGGCAAGTTAGGAAACAATACTGCAAAAGCAGCCAAAACTCCAAAAATTGCACCCGACGCTCCTACCATAGGAGTAACATAAGCTCGAATCATTTTCTCGGTAACCTCTTGCGGAATACTAGGATAAACTTTGTACTGACCGGATATAACCGTTTCTTGTATGAATGTGTTTATTTCTGCTGAAGAGAAACCTGCTTCTAAATAAGCCTGGTAACCCGGAGCGAACTGAAAATAGGTAAAAAGAATTTGAAACCCAACCGCACCAAGTCCTGAGAAAAAGTAAACGAACAAAAATTTTCGTTGTCCCAATGAATTTTCCAAATGGCTTCCAAACATGTATAAAGCAAACATATTAAAGAAGATATGACCTGCATCGGCATGCATAAACATATGAGTAACAATCTGCCAAATCTGAAAATTATCATTTTTTGGAAACCACAACGCTAACCATTCAAACGCATGATCACCAAGTGAGATAGACCCGATAAAAAAAATGATATTAATTATCAGTAAGACTTTTACTGTTTCTGTGATTCTCCCCATTTAAAAAAATTTCTTATCGATCTCATCTACCGAAAACGTGATGAAAGTCGTCTTATTATCTGGTGTTATTGTTGGCTCGGTACAAGCAAAAAGACTATTTGCCAAATACTGTATTTGTTCTGCACCTAATTCAGTACCTGTTCTTACTGCTATACTCTTTGCCATAGATTTTGCTAATGCATCGGTTTGAGAAAATCCACTATCCGGAACATCATTCTCCAAATCACTTATCAATTGTTCCAAAAGTGTTCCCACTTCTTTCTCTCCTACTACAGATGGAATTGCGGTTATTTCCAGCTCTCCCAAATTGTCGTCACCAAAAACAAATCCAGTATTTTCTAATTGCTCTTTTACCGTATCCAAAAGTGCCATTTCTGTTTTGGACAACGAAATTTTAAGCGGAAATAACAATTGTTGACTTACTGAGCTAGCCATAGTAATATTACGAAGTAATTCTTCGTACAAAATTCGTTGATGTGCTCGATGTTGGTGTATAATTACCATTCCACTTTTGATGGTGGTAACAATATATTTCTTTTGTAATTGATAGGTGTTTTGATGTACCAAATCCTTTTTTTCATCATCTTCAAACAGGGATACTGTTACTTCTGCGCTCTCAAATTCTATGGTAGAAAAACCTTCTTCTTTTTCTGTTTTGGTATCTGTAGGTGAAGCTATAGGGTCCTCAGACTCTAAACCTACATACAGATTCTCCCAGCTACCTGCTGATTCTTTCTTAAATGATGAAAATGAAGACTTCCCAGAAGATTGACTACTCGCTGAGGAAGAACTACTCTCTTTAAACGGATTAAAATTACGGTCCACCTCTACTTTGGGAACCTGAGCTGCTTTATTCTTATATTCATAAGGAGTATCCATCGTTGCATCCCTGTCAAAATCCAATACAGGAGCCACATTAAATTGCCCCAAACTATGCTTTATTGTTGATCGCAACATGGCGTATAGTGCATGTTCATCCTCGAACTTGATCTCTGTTTTGGTAGGATGGATATTGATATCTACTGTTTCCGGATTTACTTCTAAATAAATGAAATAACTGGGATGCGTTTTTTCTTTTACCAATCCTTCAAAAGCACCATTTACCGCATGGTTCAAATATGGACTTTTGATGTATCGATGATTGACAAAGAAAAACTGTTCTCCTCTAGTTTTTTTGGCATACTCTGGCTTCCCCACAAAACCACTGATAGTGACTAAATCAGTTTCTTCGGATATGGGCACCAACTTTTCGTTCGTTTTACCACCAAAGATGTTTACTATGCGTTGTCGATAATTTGAAACCGGTAAATTGAAGATCTCACTACCGTTATGATACATATCAAAACGAATATCCGGATGCGCCATAGTCACTCTATGAAACTCATCGATTATATGACGTAACTCTACAGCATTTGATTTCAAAAAATTACGTCGCGCCGGAATGTTATAAAACAGGTTTTTTACGCATATCGAAGTCCCTTTGGGTGTTACACATGCTTCCTGAGAGGAGATCTTACTACCTTCTATTTTGATTTCGGTACCCACCTCATCACCTTCTTGCTTGGTTTTAAGCTCAACATGGGCTATCGCAGCAATAGATGCCAACGCCTCACCACGGAATCCCTTGGTATCCAAATGAAACAAATCCTCAGCAGATTTGATTTTCGAAGTAGCATGTCGCTCAAAACTCAATCTGGCATCAGTATTGCTCATCCCTACTCCATCATCAATAACCTGGATTAAGGTTTTACCTGCTTCTTTTATAATTAGTTTAATGTACGACGCTTTTGCATCAATCGCGTTTTCTAACAATTCTTTGACTACAGAAGCTGGTCGCTGAACCACCTCTCCTGCAGCAATTTGATTAGCAACGTGATCTGGTAATAGTTGTATGATATCAGACATTTATCGTCTTGCAGTAAATATGGATAAATCAAAATCTATTAGAAACAGGAATACAAAAAGTAAGATCATAAAAATAACAAGAACTCTTCTGTTGATTCTTCTATCTGAGTCATGTCTTAGTTCATTCCAAGCATTTTTGAAACGATCCTTAAGGTTTCCAGTCTTACCAATCGTACTTCGGTATTCATCAAACTTATGTGTGATTTGATAAGGACTACCTTCTCCTTTATCGTCCCAATACCTTGGCGTGTAACTAAACTTTTTATTTTTTCTTGTCTTAAAAATTCCCATAACGTATTCAAATATACTTAAAATGCATTGTAATGTAAAGCTTTTAGCATTACAATAACATCAAGCAACACTTGTGCCAAATAAAGAAATTAAACAGAAGATTATTCTTTGTAGAATTTGGAATCTTTTCTTAGTTGAGCCATTTTAATCGCCGCTATTGCCGCTTCTGTCCCTTTATTACCATGCTTCCCGCCAGATCTATCTATCGATTGTTGCATATTATTATCGGTAAGTACACAGAAAATTACAGGAATATCATTTTGGATATTTAAATCCTTGATCCCTTGCGTAACTCCTTCGCATACAAAATCGAAGTGTTTGGTTTCTCCTTGAATCACGGATCCTATAGCAATAATTGCATCCAGCATATCAAAGGACTCTTGCATCTTTTTGCAACCGTAAATCAACTCAAAACTTCCGGGAACATTCCATCGAACGATATTCTCTTTGATAGCACCACAATCAATAAATGCATCAAAAGCTCCCTGAAAAAGACCTTGAGTTATGTTTTCGTTCCATTCTGAAACAACAATCCCAAACCGAAAGTTTTTCGCGTTTGGGATTGTTGCTTTATCGTATTGTGATAAATTTTTATTTTCTGTAGCCATTCGTTTACGTTAAGCGTTTTTGGATCATGAGTTAAGAGTTACTCATACAATCACTATACTCTTAACTACACAATCACGACTATTTTTGCATTGCACGTGCTTTTCCTAAGTGTACGTCTGCTTGATTTGCTTCTACACTTTTAGGAAACTCGTTTTTAATTCTTTCTAAATACTGTACCGCTACTTCAGATTTACCAACAGAAATTGCAGTAATTGCAGCTTTCAATAAAAATTTTGGTGTAGTAAAATTATTAGTTTTTGAAGAAGCTGCTTTTTCATAATATCCTAGGGCTTCCTCTTCTTGGTTTAATTGAGCAAAAGCATCTCCAATACCTCCCAAAGCCAATGGACCTAACATCTCATCATCGCTTTTGAAGTTATCTAAATAATCGATTGCTTCCTGATACTTATTCATATTCAAATAAGAAAAACCAACATAATAATTGGCAAGGTTAGCCGCTTTTGTTCCTCCGTAATTATCTATGATTTCTAAAAATCCGTATTTACCTTCTCCTCCATTAAGAGCTAGATTGTATATCGAGTCACGAACTGTAGAATTACCATTTATTGCAAGGTCAAAATATTGTTGGGCCTGAAACATCTCATTGGCTGCTTCTTGTTCTTTTGGCTCCTGGATAAACTTTTGAAATCCTAAATAACCCAAAATTATCAAAGCAATAAGCCCTACACCACCTAAAATGTATTTTTGATTCGCTGCAACCCATTCTTCAGTTTTAGAAGCACCTTCGTCCAAGGTGTTAAACACTTCGGCTGTTGTTGAGTTTTCTTCAACCTGTTCTACTTCTTCCGCTTTATTTTTTGGTTTGTATCCGCGTTTCTTGTAAGTTGCCATAAATTTTCTTTAATGAAGGGCAAAAATAAAATTTTTATTCATAATTAAAAGCACAAGTATTTATTATTTTTCAATATTTTGCACCGATTAATTGCGAATCTTATTTCTAGCACTATCTGTTGATCATCAGTGTTTTATGTTTTTAAAATCACTTTCTTTACTCAATTATAAGAATTTTGAATCGATTGATTTCGAATTTGACCACAAGATAAATTGTCTCGTAGGAAACAATGGAGTGGGCAAAACCAATATTTTGGATGCCATTTACCATCTTTCCTTTGGGAAAAGTTATTTTAATCCGGTGACAAGTCAAAATATTAGACACGGCACCGATTTTTTTGTTGTCGATGGCCTCTATGAAAAGAACGAACGAGAAGAGAAAGTTATTGTAAGCACCAAAAGAGGACAAAAAAAAGTCATTAAACGCAACGGAAAAGTATATGATACTTTTAGTGAACACATTGGTTTTTTGCCACTAGTCATTATTTCTCCAGCAGATAGAGATTTGATTACCGAAGGGAGTGATACCCGACGTAAATTTATTGATGGAGTCATCTCACAAAGCGATCATGGTTATTTGACTACCTTATTAAAGTACTCCAAACTGGTCTCGCAACGTAATTCCCTACTCAAATATTTTAGTGCCAATAATACTTTTGATGCCACCCAACTAGATATCTATAACCAGCAATTGGATGAATTAGGGAATGTGATCTATGAAAAAAGGGTCGCCTTTCTGGATACTTTTATTCCTATTTTCATTAATCGATATCAAGCCATAAGTTCAGGTAAAGAAAATATTTCGCTCACCTACCAAAGTAAATTATCTCAAAATCGTTTGTTGATTTTATTAGAGCAAAATCTGGAAAAAGATCGCGTATTACAATATACCAGCGTTGGAGTTCATAAAGATGATTTGTCCTTTGAAATTGAAGGGTATCCTATCAAAAAATTTGGAAGTCAGGGTCAGCAAAAATCATTTTTGATAGCACTTAAATTGGCTCAATTTGATTTTATCAAAAAACAAAGCAATGTGAATCCAATTCTTTTACTAGATGATATTTTTGATAAACTAGACGAAAAGCGTGTGGAGCATATCGTTAAGTTGGTAGATGACCAAAATTTTGGACAGCTATTTATTAGTGATACGCATGCAGACAGAACAGAAGAGGTGGTTAAAAAGATTTCACAGAGTTATAAAATTTTTAAGTTGTAGACATCATGAAAAAGTTGTTTTTTGTCTTATTACTGGCTTTATGTACTGCCTGTACAAAAGAGGATCCTAATAGCTTTAAAAAGCATATCAACGGGTATTGGGAAATTGATCGTGTAGTACTATCAACTGGTGAGAAAAAAGAGTACAATTTCAATCAAAGTATCGATTTTTTCGAATTAAAAGACACTATAGGAACTCGAAAAAAAGTACAACCCAAAATAGATGGAAATTTCATTATAACTCGAGACAGCGAAACGTTTGTGGTAAAAATCGAGAATGATAGTTTAAGAATGTACTACACAACTCCCCTTGACTCCTGGAAAGAAACTGTAATTTCTGCCAAAGAAAACCAGATCATCATCAAGAATGAAGCTGGAAATATGTACTTTTATAAACGCTATCAAAAGATTGAATTATAATGGCAAAAAGGAATCGTGAACATCAAAGCTTGAAAGAGGTTTTAGAAAACTTTGTTACCGACAACAACTTGCAAAAAGGGTTAGACAAAGTTAATGCTAAAGAAGTATGGGCAAAAGTTATGGGACCTGCTATTATGAATTATACTCAAAACATCAAGCTAGAACGCAATACCTTATTCGTACAGTTAAACTCATCTGTATTACGAGAAGAATTGAGCTATGGTACTCAAAAAATAATCTCCAATCTTAATGAAGAGTTAGGTAGAGAACTCATCAAAAAATTAGTTCTGCGCTAATCGATCCTTTACGTATTCTATTTTGGTTTTACCGTGGGGTGTTGGTTTTCCGTTTTCATCCAAATTTACCATGGTGATATTCTCTACGTGAATTATGGTTTTTCTGGTTAATTTGTTGCGAACGGTGCACTTTAGTATTAGAGACGTTCGCCCAAACTTAACTACATCCATACCTATTTCAACAATATCTCCCTGTACTGCAGAACTCACAAAATTGATTTCAGACATGAACTTGGTGACTACTCTTTTATTCTCTAGCTGTATTACAGCATATAAAGCCGCTTCTTCGTCTATCCATTCCAATAATCGACCTCCAAACAAGGTTTCGTTAGGATTTAAGTCTCCAGGTTTTACAACTTTTCTGGTGTGATATCTCATAATTTCTTTGTTTTTCCTATTACAAAGGTATCGAAAACCATAACAAAAATGCAGTGTTTATGGGGTTCTCGATCAGAATTACGAGATTGAGAATTATTACTTCCTTACATTACCATAACAGGAATTATAGGACTTGGATTTTATGAGAATCTAAGTGTTTTAGGGCACCGTTACCGTTACACAAAACTTTGGAGCGGGTTCGCATCCTGCGATTTCACTCTCAATACACACTTCATAAGTACCCGGTGTAAACTGAAATGTAAATGTATTATCTCCAGTAACTCCTCCATCGGTCTCCTGAGGCTCACCATCGATAGTCCATTGGTAGGTAACTTGTTCTATTCCTAAGAAATCCGCATTGAATATATAGGTATTTGTGTTTCCTTGTTGTTCTGCGGTAAAGAACAATTCTGGACATACAATAATGTCCTGGCAAAATTCTGTTCCCTGCGGACACAATGGTGTCTCTGTAGCAATACACACCCGATGTGCTCCCGGAGTAAATTGAAATACAAAATTATTATCACCTTGGGCGCCACCATCATTTTCTTCGACCACCTGATCATCAACCACCCAGTTGTATTGGGTATCGTTGATCCCTTCGAAATTTGCAGTGAAATTATACTGAAAAGTTCCCTGCTCTTGCTCAAAAGTAAATTCAAGATTAGGGCATCTGCTTTCTACAACAAGGGTTTGACAAACTTCTTTCCCTTCTGGGCAATCTGGAGACACCACTTTTACACAAACTTCATAAGTTCCTGGTGTGAATTCTTGTCTGAATATATTTCCATCCAGAACCGCATTGGATACTTGTCCATCAATTTTTAGCGAAACTTGAAAATTGTCAAGAATTTCGAAATTAGTAACGATTTCGTACAACGTATCAGAAACCGACCGAATTTCAAAACGAATATTGGGACACCCCACACAACTATTAATGATGCCATAAAACTCAAAATAAGAAGAAACCGTTTCAGAGACTAAATCAGGCCCCACTAACACATTAATTGGAAACTTGAAATTAGGTTGATAAGTACCTCCCTGATCCATAAGGAATCCTACAAAAGCTTCCTGATTTTCTATGGTTACTTCTGCATTTTGGCTATTAATTACCGTGATTGGATAATCAAACTTGAAACATTGTCTAAACAACGCATTAAATTCATCTCTAAAGGTTCCCAATTCGCACTCTCTTAATACTTCGATTAAGCCAGCTTCATTTTGGATAGTAACAGGGCTTGTACTCGTTCCAAATTGAATGGTTACCGGGAATGCTAATCCCGTGATATTAAAATTTCCACTTTGACCTGAGATGGCGTCTACCAATCCTTGAAAATCGTTGATACGAATACTCGAATCGTTATTGAATCCCAGAACAATAGGATACTGAAATGAGAAACATAAATTATCTTCAGAAACTCCTGGTGTACTTACCAATTGGTTAAGTAATGTCACCAAAGCAATAGAAGATGTAATCTCCCCTCTTTCTTCGGGAAAAAAGGAATCATCATCTACACATGAGCTCGCTAATACTAAAAATACCAGCGCCAATGTTTTGAAATATGTCTTAATTATCTTCAAAATAAAAGTGTCTTATATAGATATAACGCTTTGAAAATCATTTACCCTACCCCCTTGCTCCTATCACTTATATACCCTGAAAGTATAAAATTTTGTTTACAATATAAAAAACGTCCGCTATTCAACAAGGTATTAGTTGAAGTTCGTATTGTTTTACCATAAAAAAAATCCCCAGAAGAAGTTGCCGTTCTCCTGGGGATCAACCTAATTAATCTAACCTAAACTAAACCTATCTTATCGACGTTTAATTTTAAATTTCTTTATTCTATTACTAATGTTTTACAATATCTTACTCCTTGCGGACAGTTTGGTGTCTCGGCAATAATACAGATCTCATAAGTACCTGCTCCAAACTGATAGTACATGTAGTCATCTTTTTCTTCGTTACTATCTACGATTTCTCTGTCTACTACTTCTCCATTAATCGTCCACTCATAAGAAGTGTCTTGCATTCTATCAAAGCTTGCATAGAAGTTATATCCTGGTGTATCACCTTCTTGCTCCATTTCGAAGAATAGCTCTGGACAGTCATAATCGATTTCGATCACTTTACAGAAAGAAACTCCTTCTGGGCAATCTTCGGTCTCTATTAGCATACAAACTTCATATCTACCTGGTGCAAACTGGAAGTAAAATGGTTCATCGTGTCCTTGTGTTGTTCCCACAAAATCCTGATTTACTGACCAGCTTATTGGAGTTTCTTCGATACCATCAAAGTATCTTGGATAGAAGTAATATGCAAGATTATCACCATCTCTTTCAGCTTCGAAAGTTAATTCTGGACAGGTTTGCCCTACTCTAATTTCTTTACAGTACACTACGCCATCAGGACAATCTGGAGTAGTTACTTTTAAACATACTTCGTATACTCCTGGTCCGAATTCCTGTACCAATACTCTAGATCCTTCTTGTTGATCTGTAGCGTTCTCTACTTGCTGATCGTTTACATACCATAGGATTTCACTCACCTCATCTGTACCTTCGATCACTGCTTCAAAAACATAGGTTCCATCGGTACCTGGCTCCATTTCTTTTCTAAAGAATACTTCAGGACAAGCCAAATCAGATTCTTCAACTCTAATTTCTTTACAATAAGAAGCTCCTTCTGGACATTCGTCAGTTTCTGTCTTAATACATACTTCGTATACTCCTGGCTCTTCAAAATCCCAAATTAAATAGTTACGCTCATTTGGTGACGAATCTTCTACCAATTCTCCATTGATGTACCATCCGTAATCCAAACGCTCTATTCCTTCAAAATCAGCGATAAATTTATACGTAGATGGTCTTTCGTAGGTTCTGCTCTCAAAGAAAAGATCTGGGCATGGATCAGTTTCATCTCTTACTACATCTATTTCTTTACAAACTTGTATCGGACAATCGTCACTTGCCACCTTCACACAAACCGTATGTTTACCTGGTTCAAATCTATAATCTAAGATTTGACCAATAATATTATCAATATTCCCTGTTGCTATTTCTTCATCGTCTATTGTCCAAGTAAATCGAATATCTTCTAACTCATCTAGCTGGGCGATAAATCTGTACACCGCGCTACCTGGTTCGTTTTCGATTTCCAGATTAATTTCTGGGCAGGTTTCAAATTCTTCATTTACCTCACAAGAAGTAAATGTTAACATCATAGCAAAAACTGTTATCAACCAAATACTAATTTTTTTCATCGTAAATAATTTTAGGGTTACTTGTTTCGAATGGCTTTGCGACCGCTCTATAAGTGAAACGCCTGTTTAAAAAAACACCCTACCCCCTGTGAGGGTATTTTCCCTAAAAAAAATCAAAAACAAAGAATCAACGCATTGATAAACAGTGTTTTATAACAACAAAAAGAGACAGCAAATTTGCTGTCTCTTTTAAAATTTTGGCTTTATGAATGCTAAGATTACGGTAATCTAAAGCGCTAAAAAGTCTACTTCAATACATTTTTCCAAAGTACCACAATCTTGTGATTCTCCTTTGTAACATACTTCATACTTACCAGGTTGAGTAAGATGATCATCCAAAATGATAAAATTACCCGTAGGAGAATTAGACGGCACTTGATTACCATCAATAGTCCAAACCACAGTACTTGGATCTACAAGTGGAACAACAGGATTACGAGCCACAAATTCTCTATTTCCACTAGAAGCGTATATGATATTAAAAGCGTTACAATCTACTGGTTGTGGCATAGGAATGACCACTTCTAAGCAAAATTCTGTTCCTTGAGCACACTCATTGGTTTCTGCTTTAATACATACTTTGTATGTTCCAGGATTGTAAGAGCCTAAATCCAGCATATCATCTCTATCCTGACTTTGAAGATCTTCGGTCTCTACTAATTGACCATCTACAAACCATTCGTAAACGTCTAATTGATCAATCCCAGGGAAGCTCGCGAAAAGAAGGGTTCCTTCTTCTATAAAAGATAAATCCGGACAATTATCTCCTCCTGTATTATCGTCTTCTATCACCACAACTTTACAGAATTCGACACCTTGCGGACATTCCGGGGATTCGAACTTAATACATACATTATATTCACCTGGGTTGTATGTACTCAAATCCAGTTTATTATCTCTATCTTGATTTTGATTGCTTTCGGTTTCTACTACTTGCCCGTCTACAAACCACTCATAAACATCGATTTCATCAATACCTTCAAAACTGGCTGTAGCTACTCCACCTTCTACGGTAAAAGCAAGTGAAGGACAGTCCTCATTCCCGTCAGGTTCTTCAATTGTGATTTCTTTACAGAATTCTACTCCCTCCGGACAAGTTTCTGTTTCAGCTTTTATACATACGGTATACGTTCCGGGATTATAGGAACTAAGATCGAGCTTATTATCTCTTTCGTTTTGAAGACTTTCGGTTTCTACCAATTGATCATCAACAAACCATTCGTATACGTCGAGGTCATTGATTCCATCAAAATCTGCAAACAGTTCTTTTCCATCTTGTGTAAAAGATAATTGCAGACAGTCATTTTCTTCAATATCTTCACAAGATGATACCAAAGCCAATAGCCCAAATAATAGGTAAATTACATTTTTAAGATTTTTCATTTTAATTTTTAAATTAAGTTCTAGATTTATGCGAATGCTCAATTGAGATTTGAAATGTTATAACAAGAATAGAACGAGTGTGAAAAGGTATACCCTACCCGTCTTTCTTTATATTTTTTTGATAGCTTAGAAAAAAAATCTAGATTTGACCTCATCTATACCCACCCCAGATGTCTGACAATAAAAATTCTACATGTAACGAAAAGGTATTTGATAATTTCTTTAAAAGTCATTCCAAACTTTTAAGGAACTATCTGTATTATAAGTTTGGAGATCTTGATCAAGCAGAAGATATCGTACAGGATGCTTTTATTAAACTATGGAATAACTGTGCTAATGTATCGATAGACAAAGCCAAAAGTTATGTATACACCGTTGCAACCAATTTGGGAATTAGTATTACAAGACATCAAAAGGTAAAATTTAAATATCAGGATTATGTGACTCAGCGAAAATCAGATATTAATCACGAGTCTCCAGAGTTTATAGCTTTGGAAAAGGAGTACATGGAAAAACTAAAAGCAGCCATTGCTTCATTACCCGAAAGACAACGTGAAGTATTTTTGTTGAGTAGGATCGATAAAAAAACCTATAAAGAAATTGCTGAACTATCAGGAGTTTCTGTAAAGGCCATTGAAAAATTAATGCATAAGGCCCTGGGCACATTGCGAAAAACATTAGGAAATATATAAAACACACAACAATACTGCTCAAATCAGGTTATGATGATAGCAGTAATTCATAATAAAACAAGTAGTTAGATTATTTTTTTTCAAAATAGTGGTAGGGTAATTTAAAGTTAATGCGTTCATATTATATAGACAGAAGTTATGTTTGAAGATAAAAAAGATGATTTTTTCTTAGCCAGATGGGTAAGCGGAGAGCTTTCTGAAGAGGAACTCAAGGCGTTTAAGAAGCATCCGGAATATCAGTATTATGCCAAAATAATGGCAGGTGCAGATGCTCTTGATCTTAAGACGTATGATGTTGAAAAAGAACTCATCGCTTTGAAGTCTAAACGAGAAAACACTACTAATAAAAAGAAAAAAGGTACAGTAATCAAACTACTACCTTATGTGGTCGTGGCTGCATCTATAGCTATCATATTTGGGATATTTTTATTTGGACCTAAAGATGATTTTGCCACCCAATATGGCGAAACATTAACGGTGCAGTTACCTGATGGTTCTGAAATGATATTGAACGCAAAGTCTAAAGCTAGTTTTGATAAGGACAATTGGAAAAATACCCGCCTTGTTTCTTTGGAAGGAGAAGCCTTTTTTAAAGTAACCAAAGGAAGTAAATTTACGGTATCCACAAAAAACGGAGAAGTTTCTGTATTAGGAACACAATTCAATGTGCAGTCTCATAATGCACTCTTTGAAGTGAATTGTTATGAGGGAAAAGTAAGCGTGGTGAATAAAAACTATACCGAAATACTTACCGCTGGTAAGGCATATAGAAACTATGGAAACACTCCAGAAAACTGGACTTTTACAGGAGCAGAGCCTACATGGTTAACCAACACAAGCTCTTTCAGAAGTATTCCATTGAAATATGTTTTTAAAGAATTAGAAGAACAATACAACATACAAATCAACTCCTCTAATATTGATCTAACTACCATTTATACGGGTACATTTCCTAATAATGATAAGGAAGTGGCGCTTAGAACAGTTTTTAGTACCTTAGGCATGGACTACACCATATCGGAAGATGGAAATACCGTGGTGCTAGAAAAATAAAAGCATGATTAGATTTTTGTGTGTATGTATTTTTTTGTGGAATATCTCTGTTTTTTCTCAAGAAAGAACAACTATTGCTGCGTTAAAAAGCACTCCCCTATCTGAAGCACTTACCATAATAGAAGAACACTATCAGGTAAAATTCTCTTTTATCGATGATTTGATCGCCAACAAAGAGGTATCTCTTGATATTACTTCTACCACTTCTTTGGATCAAGTATTACAAGAAATTAGCAAACAATCTCAATTAAAATTTGAGAAGACTGGAGCCAATTTTGTCACCATCAGATCCTATGGCAAAAAAGATAATCTTAGCATTTGCGGATATGTGTTTGACGAAGAACAAAAACCGTTAAAGAATATTGGAGTTTTCTTCAAGGCCTTGCGACTCAATACAACTACTGATGAAAATGGTTATTTTGAGCATCCCGAAATTCCATTCAATTCTGTTACGCTTATCAGTGCACCCGGTTTTAGGCAAACAGTATTAAAAACAGCTTCTTTTATCGATGGAGATTGTATCGATATCTATTTGAGTAGAACTAAGGAAGAAGAACTAGAAGAAGTACTCATTCAGGAATATCTGGCCAAAGGAATCACTCAAAACAAAAAAGTGATTAATATTGATCTCAATAATGTAGAAGTACTCCCCGGTAGAACAGAACCCGATATATTACAAACGGTACAACTTACTCCAGGAGTAAATAATCCTAACGAAACGGCTTCAGGCTTATTTGTAAGAGGAAGCACCCCTCACCAAAACCTTATTCTTTGGAACGGAATAAAAACCTACAACCAAGGGCATTTTTTTGGTATGCTATCTGCTTTCAATCCTTACGTTGCCAAAGAAGTAAATTTCTCAAAAAGTGGGGTGAGTGCAAAATATGGGGATCGAATTGCAGGTGTTATCGATATAAGTTCTGAAAACAAAGTAGCCGATCGGTTCTCTGGTGGTGCTGGGATCAACATGATCAATGCAGATGCCATCATCACTACTCCAATCATAAAAGACAAAGTATCCCTTCAAATTTCCGGAAGAAGATCATATACCGATGTTTTAGAAACCTTTACCTATAATCAACTTTCGGATCGGGTGTTTCAGAATACTCAAATTGCAGAAACCACACCTTTGGATGAAGAAGACAATGATTTTTTCTATGCCGATTACAATGCTAATCTTATTATTCAGCCTTCAGAAAATCAACATATCGAGATCAACACTATTTACAATAAAAATGACCTTGATTTTAGGAGAAGTGATGGTGTAGAATCTCTAAGTGATGATTTGGTAACCGAAAATGAAGGATATAACATTCGTTGGAAAAGTCAGTATGGCGATCATCTATTCCTAGATGTGAATGGATACTACACCAGATATCTATTAAATTATCAATTTATTACCAGAGATCTTGGAGCTATTACTGAAATCGAAAGCAAGAAAAATAGTATTCGGGATTTTGGAGGACAATTCAATTTGGATTATAAATTTACAGAATATCAGAGTCTATCGGCAGGTTATCAATTTTCTAACAACGATATCCGATTTGCTTTTGTTACCTCTACCCCTAGTTACGAACTGATTTTGGATGAAGATGATCGTTTCTTAAACACCCATTCTTTCTATTCTGAATATAAATACGAGGATCCTAAGAACATTTTTATATCTGCCGGGTTGCGTTTTAATCAATATGCAGAATTAGATGAATCATTTATTGAGCCCCGAGTGTTTGTGCAAAAACATTTAAGTAAACACTGGACCATCAACACCAGTGCAGAATACAGAAGTCAAGCTGCTAGTCAGATCCAAGAATCTGTGGTAAGCAATTTATCTCTAGAAAATCAAGTATGGACCTTATCTGACAATGATGAATTTCCTGTAGTGACTAGTTATCAGTTCACCCTTGGTTCTAGTTTTCGAAAAAACAGATGGTATATCGATGTGGATGGGTACTACAAACAAATTGACAATATCACCTCACTAACCGCCGGTTTTATTAATCCAGTAGATAATACCTATCATAATGGAGAAAGCAGAGTATTTGGAATGGATATTTTCATCAAAAAAAGGTTTAGAAACTACAAAACCTGGGTGAGTTATTCTTTTATAAATACGCGTAACCGATTTGATGATGTAAACAACAATGAGTTTTTTCCAGGCAATTGGAATATCGAGCACACCGTAAAATGGTCTCAATTTTATAAAATCAAAAACTTTCAGTTTTCTTTAGGTTGGCTCTGGCATACCGGTAAAGCCTTTACCAACATATCTGGAGTAGATGACTCAGGAGATATTGTGGTTTTAGAGTTTGGAGAAATTAACAGTAATACCCTACCGGTATATCATAGGCTAGACTTTTCGGCTATCTATGATTTTCAATTGAAAGCTAACTCTTCGGTAAAATACAGATTGGGGTTATCTGTACTTAACCTCTATGACAGAGAGAATTTATTGAATAGAGAAATCAGAACCACAAACTCGCTAAATAATCAGTTTATTAGTGCAGATGTGGTTTCTTTGGGTATTACTCCTAACCTCAGCTTTAGAGTCTTCTGGTAATTAACACATTTCAATTTTATAATTACAGAATTTCTTGTACATTACTCACTCACAAATCACAATACAATGAAACGTTTCGCATTTATTGCATGCCTTACACTCTCTTTGGTTGGGTATGCACAAGAAATACATCCGAATTACACCATTACAGATCAAGTATCTTATGAATGTACTCCGGTAATAAGTCAAGGAAAAACGGGTACTTGTTGGAGTTTTTCTACTACTTCTTTTATTGAATCTGAAGTGGCTCGATTAGGCAAAGGGATGCACAATCTATCAGAGTTATATCAAGTACGAAATACCTATTTGGATAAAGCCAGAAACTATATCTTACGACAGGGTAAGGCACAATTCAGTCAAGGAGCGTTGGCACACGATGTCATGAATTCTATTCAGAAGTATGGGATAGTACCTAATCCAACCTATACAGGGTTTACGACCGCCAAAACGGATCGTCATGATCACAGCGAATTAATTCAGCTGCTTACCAATATGGTTGATAATGCGGTAGAAAATCAGATTTTATCAGACAAATGGTGGAAAAGTTATGAAGCTATGTTGGATATCTACCTGGGAGAAAAGCCAACATCCTTCACTTATAATAACAAAACATATACTCCTCAGGAATTTGCAAAGGAACTAGGTATCGACACCAAGAACTATATCACCCTTACTTCTTTTACACATCATCCAGTGTATAGCAGTTTTATATTGGAGATCCCGGATAATTTTTCAAACGGGGTATATTATAACATTCCACTAGATGAATTACAACAGGTAGTAGATCATGCCCTAAAAGAAGGATATACTGTAGCCTGGGATGGGGATGTAAGCGAAGTAGGATTTTCTCAAAAAAGCGGATTAGCCATTTTGAGTAAGGAAGAAGAAAAGAAAGATGCTTTTAAAAAATATATCAAAGAAGAGGTTGTAACTCCTGAGTCTCGCCAAAAAGAATTCGAAAACTACAATACTACAGATGATCATCTGATGCATATTGTAGGAAAAGGAGTCGATAAAAAAGGTAAAGTCTATTATAAGATCAAAAACTCTTGGGGGCAGCAAGGTGTTCATAATGGATATCTCTACATGTCTGAAGCCTATTTTAGAATGAAGACGGTAGGCATTCTATTGCATAAAGACGGTATGCCCAAACAAGTAAAAGAAAAAGTATGACAACAAAAAAAGGCTGTCGTAGGACAGCCTTTTTTATTCTAGTATATTGTTTAGAATTGCTCTCTTCCAGAAAAATGGAAAGCACCCTCGATAGCAGCGTTTTCATCACTATCACTTCCGTGAACAGCGTTTTCACTAATCGATGTCGCATATTTTTTACGAATCGTTCCTTCTGCAGCTTCTTCAGGATTAGTAGCCCCGATTAAAGTTCTAAAATCCTCTACAGCATTTTCCTTTTCTAAAATAGCTGCTACAATAGGACCACTTGTCATATATTCTACTAACTCTCCATAGAAAGGACGCTCTTTATGCACCGCATAAAATTCTTTAGCATCATTGGTAGTAAGCTGAGTCAATTTCATAGCCACAATTCTAAATCCTGATGCTGTAATTTGTTCAAGGATTGCTCCGATATATCCTTTTCTTACCGCATCCGGTTTTAGCATTGTAAAAGTTCTGTTTGTTGCCATTGTATATTTTTTTATTGTCAACTTCTGAAAGTAGAAGCAGGTTTACATTAATTAACGGAAAAATCCGGTTTTTAAATTTTTGTGCAAAAGTAGCTATAAAAGCTTCAAAAACAAGAATTATTATAAGAAAGTATCGTTCTTAGATCTCAACATTCAAAATCTAATCTTTGGGATATTGCTTTTTATATTCCTGTAAAACGATATTATTATCCCCTACCATTTGCATGGTAACGATATAGGTATCCAGATCAAATTTCAAAACACCATAACTGGTTGAGGAAATGACTCTTCCTACCCGATATTGATTAGGTTCTCCTGTATAATTCGAATACGAATGGGTAAGCCCACTAGAAGTAAAATCAATCAATGGATATTTTAACCCTTCGATATTGGCCATAGAAAACTCTGAAATATGACGGTCTCCACTCAAAATAATAGCATTTCTTACTCCTTTTTTAACTAGTAAATCCTTAAGTTTTTTTACTTCATGAGGAAAGTTTCCCCAAGTTTCAAATCCATGCTCCCATGACAAAAACTGAATACTACTTACAATGACCAAAAAATCAGAAAAGTTATTCTCGAGTTCTTGTTCCAGCCATTGCCATTGTTTTTCTCCCAAAACTGTTCCTTCACCATTATCATAGGGCATATAGCGTCTTTCTTCTGAAAAGTCTCTTTGTAAAGGAGATCTGAAATAACGTGTATCCAAAGTAATTACCTTTATACTTCCTTTTTCTATTTCAATCACTTCTGAAGTGTAAACCCCTTCTTGTGATCTTCTTGGATCATTTTTGGGCACACCAAAGAAATCTAAAAACAATTGTTGACTCTCTTTCTTTTTCTCCCATTCTACTCCGGCGTCATTTTTACCAAAATCATGATCATCCCAAGTTCCCATAATGGGTACTGATTTTTTTAATTTTTGATACCCTTTGTTTGAGTTCTGTATAGCATAATCGTTTTTGATTTTGCTCATATCATCAGAATCCGCATACACGATATCACCTCCCCAAATGAATATATTAGGATTTTGCAGCAGAATGCCTTCCCAAAAGGGCTGTGAATTATTCTGTTTGTTACAGCTACCAAATGCAATCACAAAGTCTGCTTGACTATCCAACTCCTTATGCTGCCCAATACCAAATTGGATAGTTATTGCGAACAAAAAGATCGTTAAACCCAGTTTTTTCATTACTTCACTTTAAGAATTCTTACAAAATTAATTGATCTAATATTACCAAAATATTATTTATCGTATATTCGCTGATCTATGAATATTCAAGAAATAAAACAGCTTTTAAGCACCCCAAAAAACATCGTAATCACCGCACATAAAAACCCTGACGGTGATGCAATAGGTTCTTCTTTGGGATTACATCATTACCTCTCCTCTTTGGGTCATAATAGCACCGTAATTATGCCCAACGAATACCCAGATTTTTTGAAGTGGGTTCCTGGAGAAGAAAATATCATAAAATACAATTGCGATACCGAAACTGCGCAAACAAAGATAAGAGAAGCTGAAGTGATTTTTACTCTCGATTACAATCACCTATCTAGAAGTGGCGAAATGCAAGAGAGCTTATCCTCTGCTGAAGCCATATTTGTAATGATCGATCATCACCAACAACCAGATGACTATGCACAATTTGTATATAGCGATGTTACGATGAGTTCTACATGCCAGATGGTGTATCACTTCATTCAAAAATTGGGTGATCTGGATAAAATTACTCCGGAACTAGCCACTTGTATTTATGTGGGTATTATGACCGATACCGGATCTTTCCGATTCAGGTCTACGACAAGCGTTACGCACAAAGTTGTTGCCGATTTGATAGATCGGGGCGCTAATAATACCGCTATACATGAAAACATTTACGATACGAATACCTTGTCAAGATTGCAATTAAAAGGTGTTGCTCTTAAAAACCTCAAGGTATTATCAGAATACAATACCGCTTATATTTCACTTTCACAGACCGAGTTAGATCAACACAATTTCAAAAAAGGAGATACCGAAGGATTCGTTAACATAGGCTTGTCTATAGAAGGGGTTAAATTTGCGGCTATTTTTATAGAGAATAAAACCGAAGGAATCATCAAAATTTCTTTGCGTTCAAAAGGAGATTTTTCAGTCAACGAATTCTCCAGAGATCATTTTGAAGGTGGTGGGCACCACAACGCCGCAGGGGGGAAAAGTAATCTTTCTTTATCAGAAACTGTTGAGAAATTTATTAGTATCTTACCATCATATAAAAACCTCCTGAATCCATGAAATTAGTACTATATATCTTTGGCTTTTTGATAGTATTTTCCTCTTGTAAAACTCAGGAAGCTCGTAGACCTGTGAGTGTTAAATCAGGTTCATTTATTTCTGAATCGATAACAAGAAACAAGCAACTTGCTGCAAAAGAAGAAGGTCTTATCAAAAAAATTATGGATAACGATACGCTGAATGAATATATCACTTCTGAAGGTGGCTTTTGGTATTACTACAACAAAAAAGACACAGTATCCAAAAAAACTCCAAAATTTGGGGATATTGTAAATTTCAATTACGACATCAAAGACTTAAACGGAAATCTCATTTATTCGAAGACCGAGCTGGATACAGTAACCTATTACATTGATAAGGAAGAACTTTTCCTTGGGTTACGAGAAGGATTAAAATTAATGAAGGAAGGAGAAGTAGTTACTTTTTTATTCCCTTCGTATCAAGCATATGGATATTATGGAGACAATCATAAGATTGGGACAAATATTCCGTTAATGAGTGAGGTAACTTTACATAAAATCACAAAAGAATCAACAACAGAAAATTAATTAAACCTAAAAATGAAAAAATTAAATCTCTTATTCTTAGCTATTATTGCTATTACTGTAGTGGGCTGCAAAGAAAAATATCCTGAATTACCTGATGGAGTTTATGCCGAAATTGTTACCAATCAAGGTACTGCCGTTGCTAAATTATATTATGATGCAACCCCGCTAACTGTAGCAAATTTTGTTTCTCTAGCTGAAGGGACCAATACTATGGTAGATAGTTCTTATCTAGGAAAACAATTCTATAATGGTGTAGTTTTTCATCGTGTAATCAAAGACTTTATGATTCAGGGAGGAGATCCTCTAGGTACTGGATCTGGAGATCCGGGTTATAAATTCCCAGATGAAATCGTAGATTCTCTTACTCACAAGTCAAAAGGAATGTTATCAATGGCCAATTCTGGACCAAACACCAATGGAAGTCAGTTTTTTATTACCCTAAAAGATACGCCTTGGTTAAACGGTAGACATACTGTGTTTGGTGAAGTAGTTATGGGACAAGATGTAATCGATAGTATCGGTGTAGCAGAAACCGGACCAAGAGATAAGCCAAAAAGTGAAATTAAAATGCTAGAGGTGAATATTCTTAGAAAAGGAAAAGAAGCAAAAAATTTCAAAGCGGCAGATATTTTCACAGACAAGCTACAACAAATCAAGGAAGAGGAAGAGGAAAAAGAGCGAAAAGCTGAGGCAAAAGCAAAAGAAATTGCTGCTAACTTTGAAGCTTTAAAGGCAAAAGCAACCAAATTAGAAAGTGGCTTAGAAATTTTATTTGTTCACAAAGAAGAAAATGGTCAAAAACCAAAACCTACAGATATCGTAAATATCAACTACGCTGGATACTTTACAGATGGTAAAGCGTTTGACACTAATATTCGTGAAAAAGCTGAAGAGTTAGGAATATTCAATGAAAGAAGAGCGGCAGACCCTAGAGGATACGCGCCGATTCCTATGCCGTATTCTCCAGATGCACAAATGATTCCTGGATTTAAAGAAGGGGCTCAACAAATGAATATTGGAGATAAAGCCATTTTATTCATCCCATCTCACTTAGGGTATGGTGAAAGAGGTGCTCGTGCTATTCCACCTAACTCCGATTTAGTCTTCGAACTTGAGTTAGTAGGTATTAGAGACAAAGCTCCTGGAGCAGCGCAATAAACACTGAAAAAGTTATATAAAAAAACATCCCGATCGATTGATCGGGATGTTTTTTTATGCTTTAGTTTTTAGGAATATGACTTAGAATCTCCTTTACAAACTTCCAATATTTTTGTACCGAAGATATACTCGCTCTCTCATCCGGAGAATGTGCTCCCAGAATGGTAGGGCCAAAAGAAATCATATCCAAATTAGGATAATTCTGTCCCAATATCCCACATTCTAAACCGGCATGACAGGCAGCAACATGGGCTTTCTCTCCGTTTATATCTTGATACAATTGATCAAGAACTTTTAAAATTGGTGAATCCATATTTGGTGCCCAACCCGGATAATCTCCACTTGTGGTTACTTCGCACCCTATCAATTCAAAAGTTGCTCTTAATTTGTTCACCAAATCAATTTTTGAAGACTCTACACTACTCCTGGTTAAGCATTCGATAACCACCTTTCCATTTCCTATAGAGACCTTGGCAATGTTATTCGAAGTCTCTACCAAATCAGTGATCGAAGCACTCATAGTATACACACCATTATGCGCAGCATATAATGCTTTCAATACTCCTTCTTGTACTCCCAATTCCATTACACTTTCAGGAAGGTCTGCCTTTTTAATTTCGATCTTCAAATTGGGTTCTGCTATCGCTAACTCTTTTTGAATCGTTTGAATCAATTGTTCGGTTTCAAAAACAAAAGCTTCTTCCTGTATCCCATCGATCACAATCGTAGCAAAACTTTCTCTAGGAATCGCATTTCGCAAGCTTCCTCCTTTTATGGCACTCACCTGCAAACCGAAATTTTCAAAACCTTCAAATAATAGCCTATTCATAATTTTATTGGCATTACCCAATCCTTTATGAATATCCATCCCAGAATGTCCACCATTAAGTCCTGTAACGGCAATAGTATATCCTACTTTACCTTCAGCAACATCTTCTTCCTGATAGGTTCTTTGGGCAGTAACATCAATTCCTCCTGCACATCCTACTCCTATTTCATCATCTTCTTCGGTATCCAAATTCAACAAAATATCGCCTTTCAACCATCCACCTTCTAATCCCATAGCACCGGTCATTCCTGTTTCTTCATCAATGGTAAACAATGCCTCTATAGCTGGATGTTCAATATCTTTAGATTCAAGAATCGCCATAATCGTAGCTACTCCCAATCCATTGTCTGCACCCAAAGTAGTACCTTTTGCACGTACCCAATCTCCATCTACATACATTTCAATGCCTTGTTGATCAAAATCAAAATCCGTATCCGCATTTTTTTGGTGTACCATATCCAGATGCGACTGCATCACCACCGTTTTTCGATCTTCGAAGCCGGGTGTTGCCGGTTTTTTGATCAGTACATTTCCAACTTTATCGACTTCGGTGACCAAACCAAGAGATTCTCCAAACGCTGTCATAAAGGCAATAACACGTTCTTCTTTTTTTGAGGGTCTGGGAACCGCATTAAGATCTGCAAATTTATCCCAAAGTACTTTAGGTTCTAAGTTTCTTATTTCTGAATTCATGAGTATTTTGTCTTTTCGCAAATGTACTATATTAAGATAATCTTAAACATAATGATATATTAAATGTTGTAGATTTATCGTTCTATTATATATTTATCGAATGCAATCCAAAACCAAACTTTATCTTACTTTATTCTTACCTATTCAGATACTAGTGATTAAAGTAATTTCTTTTTTCCCTGAGCTTATAGAAAACGTATACAGTAATGGAGTTTTTGTATATACCTCTAAAGCCTTGAGATATGTCTTTGGTTGGATCCCTTTTTCTTTTGGGGATGTATTATATGCTGTACTCATCGTATTATTAATTCGTTTTTTAATCCGAAAAGTATTCACAAAAAAGACACTTTGGAAAGAAGTGCTCTTAGATATTGGAGCAACTTTGTCTATTGTTTATGCTTGTTTCCACCTATTATGGGGAATGAACTACTACAGGTTACCGCTTCATGAAATTATAGATATTGAAGATCAGTATACCGAGCAAGAACTAATTTCGGTGACTGAAAATCTAATAACACATGCTAATCGATTACATACCAAATTAGAACCCAACGACTCTTTGTCTATTGCAATGCCGTATACCAAGGATGAGATTTTTCAAAAAACCGTACCTGCGTATCAACAACTGCAAACCTTGTTACCACAGTTGAATACATATAACCCAAAAAGTATTAAAACTTCTTTGTTGAGTATTCCACTCACCTATATGGGGTTTAGTGGGTATCTCAATCCAATTACCAACGAGGCACAGGTTAATGGACTTATTTTAAACTACAAAGCTCCAACTACCAGCTGTCATGAAGAAGCACATCAAATTGGTTTTGCCAAAGAAAATGAAGCTAATTTTATAGCCGCTTTGACGACAATAAACTACGATGATGATTATTTTAAATATAGCGGAACTACATTTGCCCTAAAATTCTGCATCAATGATCTTTATTTGCGAAATGAGGAAAAAGCCATTTGTTTAATAGAAGAACTACGCCCGGGAATCAGAAAAAACTATCGAGAGGTTAACGAGTTCTGGGAATCTTATGAAAATCCTCTAGAACCTATTTTCAAAAGTACATATGATAGTTACCTGAAAGTCAACAACCAACCAGATGGTATAGAAACCTATAGTTATGTAGTCGCCTTATTGGTGAATTACTACAAAAAGCATTCGATATAACCCAATCAACACCTCCTCTATCTTGGTTTATCCTTTTTTAAACTCTTTCATATCCTCTAGTGCACTTACCAACATATTGACATGATTAAGGGTACAACTCTCTCCCATAATTCCAACTCGCCAAATCTTACCTGCAAAAGCTCCAAGTCCTCCTCCCACTTCAATATTGTACTCATTCAACAATTTTGATCGTATTAACCCCTCGTCATTCCCTTCGGGTAAGAAAACAGAGTTCAGGTTTGGTAATCGATATGGTTCTTCTACCAGGTATTTAAATCCAAGTGCTTCTAACTTGCTTTTCAATACCTGATGTACCTCCTGATGCCGTTTCCAACGATTTTCCAATCCTTCTTCCAGAACAATTCTAAGCGACTCTCTAAGCGCATACACCGAGGATACCGGCGCCGTATGGTGATAGGCCCGCTTGGCTCCTCCCCAATAGTTTTTTACCAAACTCAAATCCAAAAACCAACTTTGCACTTTGGTTTTTCTATTTTCTAACGCTTTAACTGCTCTATCCGAAAAACTTACCGGAGATAAACCCGGAGGAGCACTAAGGCATTTTTGTGTACCCGTATAAATAGCATCTACACCCCATTCATCTACTTTAAGTTCTACTCCACAATAGGAGGTTACTGCATCTACCATCAACAAACCTCCTGCATTATGCACAATATCGCTTATTTCTTTAAGAGGTTGTAGTGCTCCTGTAGAAGTTTCGGCATGTACTAAAGCCAACAGTTTTGGTTTGGGACATTTTTCCAAAGCCTTCTTTACATCTTCTGGGGTTACTACAGTACCCCATTCTTTTTCTATTTTGTATACATTAGCTCCACAACGTTCTGCTATATCTGCCATTCTACCACCAAAAACTCCATTGATACAAATAATAGCATCATCCCCTGGTTCCAAAAGGTTAACCAGACAAGTTTCCATACCGGCACTACCTGGAGCAGAGACCACAAAAGTGAGATGATTCTTGGTGATAAAGGTATCTTGCACCATGGTTTTCACCTCATCCATAATCGTTACAAATTGTGGATCCAAATGCCCTATCAAAGGAGTGCTCATGGCCTTTAATACTCTTGGGTGTGCATCTGATGGCCCTGGTCCCATTAAAATTCTTGTACTGGTATTTAACTCGTTATACATAAAGAAAGCGTTTTTAAGCTACTATATCGTTTTCGTAAATCAAATAAATAAAAAGCATAAAATTAGCTAATTCTTTGCGTTTGCTTTTGAGTACAAAAGAGGATTTCACTTCAAAACCTTTATAAAAATGACAAATACGTAATTCTGACAATCAAAAAGACTTCTTAAATGAAATATTCTCAAAATACGAAGGCTATTTTTATCAAAAAAAATTTGTAACCGGTGCTGAAAAAAGAAATGCCTATTGCGCATTGCAATAGGCATTTTATTGTTATTCTCTACTCGTTCTGTCTACAGAGATTCTTGTTTTTCTTCTTTTGGTTTTTGAAATAGGCTAGCTGCAGGTTTATCTTTACTAGCAAGCGCATTTACAAAGCTTCTTTCACTCTTTACATCCCCTACTACTCCATCTTTGTAATCTCTCCACTTCAAGGTTTTAGGAAGTACCAGACCATTAACATCATTCCAGTCAGCATACTCGATCAAGCTTATTTTTTCGCTGGTTTCTTTACTAAAGAAAGTAACCGTATATCCTAAAAACTTCATTTGCTTAGAATTGGCATCATAGTACAAGAAATAATTATCCTTTGGAGAATCTCCTACGCCTTCTCCGTAAGAAATTTTATATCCGGGATACGATACTCCGTCTACCTGTAAATCTTCAACTTTTTCATAGAACACTCCTTCGTCACCCAAAACAAAAGGCATTGCATAAAAGTAAAACATCAGGTTATGATAGAATCTTGGATTTCCTTTGAAATATGTTGAATCTTGTTCTAACCAGGCTTCTTTTCCGTCAAAACCTAAGGCAAATTTATTGGATTCGATTCGAGCATGACGAGACTTAAGATCTGTAGTATGTTTTTCGTTTCCACCTTCTTTTTCCATTTCAAATACGAGAGTATTCATAGTATCGAAGGCTTTGATACCACCGTGGGCGGCAAAAACAGCATTGATTTCTTCTGGAAAATTACCCGATCTATCTGGTGTAACTTCTTCTTTAGGAGTTTCTGATACTACTGTTGTTTGGTCTGATTTCACCTCTTGTTTACAGGAAATCAATACAAGCACTAATAGTAAAAGTGTTGATAGTTTTTTCATGTGTAAGATTGTTCTTTTAGTTTTAAGAGGAAATAGTCGAAAATAACGATCAACCTTACAAAAGATAATGAATTTTATCTTTTTCTTGTCTTTTCTCCTCCTTCGTACACATAATTTTTATCATAGAAAAAGTAATCTCTGTCATTGTATTTAAAAGTTCCAGGATCCGCTCCTTCAATTATTTTTCCTAGAAAAAAGACATGATTAGCATCTTTGACATAACCATAAGCAACTTCTTCAAACGACGAAGCATCAGCCTGATCAAAAACTTCACCTTCAAAATACATTTTATCCCCTACCTTAAGCCATGCTTTTTCTTCAAAAAACACGATCTCCTCTGGGTCTTCAAAAGGAATACTAATAATTTCATCGGTATCCTCATATTTTATACTTCCCAAATGAAAAAACAAATTTTGGTTGTCTCGTATGCAATATGGTGTAAGAGATACTACCTCATGATCATTGATACTGTCTATTTTCTGTAAAGGATTTTGATACCTATAGTGATATACCCCGTCTTGATCTTTGCAAAATTCTCCATTTATAATTTCAAATGATTTGTGATCGATTTCGGTTAGCTTCTCATCATTTCTGAAGATAACGTTTTTATCTCTTGCAAAATCATAGTTTAACTGTTCGTAGGTATCGGGATCTGCATCTTCTAATATCTTGAAACCTGATTTGGTATCATCAAGATAGGCATAGGCATCAACCAGTACATACACATGATTTTTGTCCAGTGGCACATAACCTTCAAGTACTCTAAAAGAAGGTACATCGATACCAAAATCAATAACTCTGGATTTGAAATAGGCATTTTCCTTATCCTTTGCATAATCTATTCCCAATACTTGAAAAGAACTCATATCCACCTCCATTTCGGTTTTACCAAGTTCAAACCAATTTCCCATGGGGCTGTAAACTATTTTCTCCTTGTCTCTAGTGTAGTAATAGGAGTTTGAAACTTCTTCATTTACCAATCCTCCAAAAGGATTAAAGAAACGATACACCCCATAAACCAATAAAGAAATTAGGATAAAGAAAATAATTGCGATTGTCATGAGCACTTTTTTAACCATAATACATTTCATTTTTAAAATGAACTATAACAAAGCTATAAAAAAGTACGGTAGCAACCTTTCCCTATAAACCGTGAAAATAAATGTGCTATGAATAAAAAACGTTTAGGTCTTCTGCTTTTTCTTTTTTGCCGCCGGAAAAAGAACATTGTTTAATATCAAGCGATAACCTGGAGAATTGGGATGTAGCTCTAGCTCTGTCTTTGGATCTCCAACACGGTGTGTATAATCTTCTGGATCATGACCTCCGTAAAAAGTAAAGAAGCCTTTTCCTTTTATCCCATGAATGTATCGAGCTTCGCCATTGGTTTTATTTTCACCCAAAATCAGCACATTGGATTTAATTTCATTAGGGTTATAGGCAGTTGTTTGCCCCATAAACCCTTTGACTAGTGCGGTATGATTTTGACATAACATAGTGGGAATAGGATCCCATTTGGCAGAAAAATCCATCAATGTGAAATAATCTGTGGTTTTAGAAATACGACGTTTACGCGTCATATCTATCGAAGAGAACTCATATACATTTGGACTGCGTTCTAGTGTAAAGTTCTTAAACGCAAAGGTCTTGCTATAATCAATTTTTGATTGATAGCCAGGCTCGCTAGGATCTCCATCAAACATCGGCTCGCAGATATCTACGTTTTCTGCAGAAAGCGCAATTTCAAAACTATCAGTAGCACTGCACATTGCAAACATGAACCCACCACCTACTACATAATCTCTAATTTTGAGAGCAACTGCTAATTTTTCCTCGGACACCTTATCATAGCCCAAAGATTTTGCCAATTTTTCTGCTTCAGCCTTTTCTTTTATGTACCATGGAAATGCTCTATACGTAGCATAAAACTTCCCGTATTGTCCCGTAAAATCTTCATGATGAAGGTGCAACCAATCATATAGAATTAGATTATCTTCTAATACCTCTTTATCATAAATGGTTTTGTAGGGAATTTCGGCAAAGGTAAGCACCATAGTTACTGCATCATCCCAAGGCTGATTTCCTTTTGGAGAGTATACCGCAATTTTTGGCGCTTTTTCTAATACCACGGCATCCATATTTTGCGAAGGACTGGCGATCTCGGTCAGAATCTCTTCGGTTTCTCCATCACTTAACACTTCATAGGTTACCCCACGAATAGTACATTCTTTTTTTATGGCTTCGGTATCCGGTAAAAGAAAAGAACCTCCTCGATAATTCAATAACCATTTTACCTTAAGATCCCTACTTAATGTCCAATAGGTAATCCCATAGGCCTTTAAATGATTTTGTTGACCATCGGCATCCATAGGTATTAAAACATAAGATGCATAAGAAGGTATTACGCATAGCAAAACTACTATGAGAAGGATACTATTTTTTAATTTTCTGGATACAATTGTTTTTTTAGAACGGTACTTCATCATCATTATCAGAATCATTTATGCTCTCCCCGAAGGCTTCATCAGCACTTGGCAAATGACTAGTGCTAAACGGATCTTCTTCTTTTTCGTCATTCATCTTTGAATGAAATTCAAAAGGAGTGCTAAAATCATCTAAGTTATCAAATTTACCTAAGTGACCAATGAATTTTAACCTAATATTCTCAAGTCCACCATTACGGTGCTTTGCGACAATAAACTCTCCCTGTCCCTGAGTCGGTGATCTTTCTTCATCATCCCACTCGTCAATTTTATAATATTCTGGTCGGTAAATGAAAGCTACAATATCTGCATCCTGCTCGATCGCTCCCGATTCACGAAGGTCACTAAGAAGTGGTCTTTTACTCCCCCCCCTGGTTTCTACCGCACGAGAAAGCTGGGATAGTGCGATTACAGGAACATCTAATTCTTTGGCCAAGGCTTTCAGGTTACGAGAGATGGTAGAGATCTCTTGTTCACGGTTACCATTTTTACCGGTTCCCCCTGCCGTCATTAACTGCAAATAATCTATTACGATCATTCGTATCCCATGTTGAGACGACAGACGACGTGCTTTTGCTCTAAGGTCAAAAATAGATAAGGAAGGAGTATCATCGATAAACAAAGGAGCTTTTTCTAGATCCTTTACTTTTACATTTAATTGTTCCCACTCGTGTTTTTCTAATTTACCCGTACGCAACTTTTCTGAAGACAGCCCTGTTTCAGAAGAGATCAAACGAGTAATTAACTGTACCGAGGACATCTCCAAAGAAAAGAACGCTACCGGAATATTTTGCCCAACGGCCATATTTCTAGCCATCGAAAGCGTAAGTGCCGTTTTCCCCATACCAGGGCGGGCAGCCACAATAATCAAATCACTGGGCTGCCAACCCGAAGTTAGTTTGTCCAGCTTATCAAAACCAGACGGGATTCCACTTAAACCTTCTTTGTTTGATATTTCCTGTATCTTCTTTTTTGCCTGGATCACCAAACTTTGAGCAGTTTCGGTTGATCGCTTTATATTTCCTTGAGTAACCTCATATAATTTGGATTCGGCCATGTCCAAAAGATCAAAAACATCCGTGGTTTCGTCATACGACTCCTCAATAATTTCATTAGATATTTTGATCAGACTACGCTGAATATACTTTTGTAAAATAATACGAGCATGAAACTCGATATGTGCAGAAGAAGCGACTTTTTGAGTCAATTGTATCAAATAATAGTCCCCACCTGCCAATTCAAGCCTTCCGTCCTTCTTTAACTGGCTCGAAACCGTTAATAAGTCAATAGGTTCCGAATTTTCAAAGAGTTTGTAGATGGACTCAAATATGTATTGATGCGCTTCGCGATAAAAGACATCAGGATTCAGTATATCGATTATTTCGTCAACCCCCTTTTTGTCGATCATCATTGCTCCGAGCACAACTTCCTCTAAATCAACGGCTTGAGGCGGGATTTTACCTTTCTCAAGTGCGATTACGTTCCCCTTTCCGTAACCAGCTTGTTGCAACTGCTGTACTTTTTCCATAACCACGAATGTAAAAAAATTGTAAAGAGATATACCCAATTACAAAGATACGAATGTCCACTGTTCTTCAACAAATGAACTGTTAATAAGTAAATTTTATTGTTAATAAGCATAAAAAAATCTGAAGTACAAAACTTCAGATTTAGGTAATAAGTGATTTTTTAGGGTCTAGCCTTTAAAGACTCCCATATTTGCATATTTGTCCATACGTTTTTCGACCAAATCTTCTGGTGATAAGTTTTTTAGTTCTTCGTATGATGACAAAATTTTGTCTCTTACTGTTTTGAATATTTTTTCTCGATCACTATGTGCACCTCCTAAAGGTTCCTTCACAATTTCATCGATTAACTTCTGTTTCTTCATGTCGGTAGCAGTAAGCTTTAAGGCTTCCGCAGCTTGCTCTTTAAATTCCCAACTACGCCATAAAATTGAAGAACAAGATTCTGGAGAAATTACCGAATACCAAGTGTTTTCTAACATCAATACCTTATCTCCAACTCCTATACCTAAGGCTCCTCCACTGGCTCCTTCTCCAATAATCACAACGATAATGGGTACTTTAAGGCGAGTCATTTCCAAAATATTACGAGCAATGGCTTCTCCCTGACCTCTTTCTTCTGCTTCCAGTCCTGGATAAGCACCTGGTGTATCTACAAAACACACTACAGGGATATTAAATTTCTCGGCACTTTTCATCAGTCTAAGTGCTTTTCGATAGCCCTCAGGATTAGCCATACCGAAGTTACGATACTGTCTGGTCTTGGTATTATATCCTTTTTGTTGACCTACAAACATAAAACTCTGATCTCCGATTTTTCCTAAACCGCCGATCATCGCTTTATCATCCTTTACTGTTCTATCACCATGTAGTTCCAAAAAAGACTCTCCACAAATGGCATCCACATAATCCAATGTATATGGTCTGGAAGGATGTCTTGAAAGTTGCACCCGTTGCCACGGAGTTAAATTTTTGTATATATCTTTTTTTGTCTCTTGTAGTTTCTTTTCTATCTGCTTGCAGGTATCAGTAACATCCACTTCGCTTTCCTCGCCTATGGCGCAAGCTTTTTCAAACTGTTCTTCAAGCTCTTTTATGGGGAGTTCAAATTCTAAATATTCCATAATCAAGAATATAATTTATGTTAACTAGGGTTAGCTGACAAATATAAAAACTTTACTTCGTAATGTTACCTAAAGTTGAAGTACTTTTTCTTTTTTTAGCATTTTTAAGGATTCCGTTGAGGATTACCGTACTTAAAATGATAAGCGCACCGTAGTAAAACTGCGGACTCATTTTCTCAGATTCTCCAAAAATCACCACTGCCAACATAATGCCATATACGGGTTCCAAATTGATGGTAAGCATTACCGTATAAGGGCTCAAATACTTCATCACCTGCACAGAACCAATAAAAGCATAGGCAGTACACACTGAAGCGAGAATAAGCATATACGTCCAATCGGATAAAGAAAGCTGAAAAAAGGAAACAGTAAATCCTTCAGTTTGGCTCCCAAACATCGTGAGAAACAACAAATACAAAGTGATTACCCCTACACCACTTAGCAATTCATAAAACGAAATCATTGAGGGATTGTACTGCTGTGCTACTTTTCCATTGATCACTGAAAACACTGAAGATAGAAAAGCCGAACATAAGGCATACAGAATCCCTAAAAAATAATCTCCTTCTACTTGAAATATGATATAGAGCCCTAAAATGACCAGAAGACCAAAAAGGACTTCGTACCAGATCACTTTTCTTTTGTAAAATATAGGTTCTAAAATAGATGTAAAAAAAGCTCCTGTTGACAGCATTGCCAATGTTATAGAGACATTAGAAACTTTTATAGCTGCAAAAAAAGTAATCCAATGCAAGGCAATTACAATACCTGCAAAAAACAGGGTAAAAAACAGCTTCCTTGAAATATGGAGCGCAATTTTCTTAAAACGGATATATAAATAAATAAAACCCGAAGCCAAAAGCATTCGATACCAAACCAGAGGTAACGCCTCTATAGAAATTAGTTCCCCTAAGACAGCCGTAAAGCCCCAGACAAATACTATAAAATGGAGATGTAAATAATTTTGAAGTTTAACGTTTGGCATTATAAAGTAGGTAAATTGCTAAAATACCAAAAGATATATTCGGAAACCAAACCGCAATAACTGGTGGAAAATCTGATTGATTGGCTAATGTACCCAACACTTTATCAAAAAAGATGAATATAAAAGCTAGTGATATTCCTACAGCAAGGTTAACTCCCATACCTCCTCTTCTTTTCATAGAGGATACTGCTACCCCAATAATTGTCAAGATAAACGCAGACACCGGGATACTCCATCTTTTATACGCTACTACTTTGTATCGATTGATGTCTGATGATCCCCGCTTGCTTTCTTTTTCAATAAACTTACTTAGTTCGGTATAATTTAAAGTTTCTGCTACATAAGTTACCGGAGTAAATTCATCGATATTAAAAGGAAGCACCGTATCCTTCTTGATTGCTTTTTCCAGGATATCTTCGTTTTCCAACACTTTACGTTTTACAAAATCTCGAAGTTCATAAATACTGTCCTTGAAAGTAATTTTTTTTGCAGAAATCTTGGTATCTAGCACATTTCCGTTGAAATATTCTAAAGTAAAATTAGTAGCCGACTTTTCTAAAGGTTTAAAATTATTGGCATACAAAAAGATACTATCGTTAAGTTGTCTATATACATTCTTGGTTTCCTGAACTTTTCGACCTTTTTTGAGATAGGAATATTTAAACTCATTAAATCCCTGACTGGCTTTAGGTGCCAAAAACAATCCCATTGCCAAAGCGCCCAGGCAGATGATTACCGCACCAATCATATAGGGTCTTAAAAATCGCCAAAACGATACTCCTGAACTTAAAAAAGCAATGATTTCGGTTTTGTTGGCCAACTTAGAAGTGAACCAGATAACAGATAAAAAAACAAATAATGGAAACAGTAAATTGGCGAAATACACCATGAAATCAAGATAATACCCTATTACTGCCTCAACAGGAACTTTATGCTCCAGCATATTATCTATTTTTTCTGAAAGATCAACAATGATGCCTATTGGAATAAACAATAAAATCATTGTAAAAAATGTCCCCAAATATCTTTTCAGTATGTACCAGTCTAGTATTTTCAATCTATAATCTTTTATCCATTTGTTTTACCATCATATTTTTCCAGGAATAAAAATCTCCCGCTAAGATATGTTTTCTTGCCTCTCTAACCAACCATAAATAAAATCCTAAATTATGAATGGTAGCTATTTGTCTTCCCAACATTTCGTTAACTGTAAACAAGTGACGTAAATATGCTTTCGAATATTCTGTATCTACAAATGTTATCCCCATTTCATCAATTGGTGAGAAATCATCTTCCCACTTTTTATTCTTTATATTTATGGTTCCATGGGCAGTGAACAACATTCCATTACGCCCATTACGAGTTGGCATCACACAGTCGAACATATCTACTCCCAAAGCTATATTTTCTAAAATATTGATCGGAGTTCCTACTCCCATCAAATATCTGGGTTTATCTTCTGGCAATATATCCGTAACCACCTCGGTCATCGCATACATCTCTTCGGCGGGTTCTCCTACCGACAAACCTCCAATTGCATTCCCTACCGCCCCAGCATTTGCTATGTATTCGGCAGACTGTTTTCTTAGATCCTTATAAGTACTTCCCTGTACGATCGGAAAAAAAGCCTGATCATATCCATATTTAACCGGAATTTTTTCTAAATGTTGCATACAGCGATCTAACCATCGATGTGTCATGTGCATACTACGCTTTGCATACTGGTAATCACAAGGGTATGGCGTACACTCATCAAAAGCCATGATAATATCTGCTCCAATGGTACGCTGGATCTCCATTACATTTTCTGGAGTGAAGACATGGTAAGACCCATCAATATGAGATTTAAACTTTACTCCTTCTTCTTTGATCTTTCGATTAGCAGAAAGCGAATACACCTGGTATCCTCCACTATCGGTTAAGATATTTCTGTCCCAGTTCATAAACTTGTGTAACCCTCCGACTTTTTCCAAAATAGGAGTTTGCGGACGTAAATACAGGTGATAGGTATTCCCTAATATGATATCTGGATTGATATCATTTTTAAGCTCTCGCTGATGAACTCCTTTTACAGAAGCTACAGTCCCAACGGGCATAAAAATTGGAGTTTCTATAACTCCATGATCTGTCGTTATTTTTCCTGCTCTTGCTTTGCTTTGAGGGTCTTTGGATAAAAGGTCAAATTGCATATCTTCATTTTCGTAGAGCGCAAAGATAACTAACTAAAATCATATCCATAACTCTTGGTTTTCGAAAACTTTTCGTTATTAACATCGAATTCTTAATTAAAAGCTAGGTATACATTTTGTAGCCGTATTCAAAACCTTTATTTTTGGAGCTTTATTATCAAGAAATCAGCATTATAATGCCTAAAACAAAACAATTAGAAGATTTTGCAATACAGGTCCGTAGAGATATTCTACGTCAGGTGCATAAGGTAAATTCAGGTCACCCAGGAGGTTCTTTAGGATGTACCGAATTTTTTGTAGCTCTGTATCAAGAAATCATGGAAAGAAAAGATGATTTTGATATGGACGGAATAGGAGAAGATCTGTTCTTCCTATCTAACGGACACATTTCACCGGTGTATTACAGTGTATTAGCAAGAAGTGGATACTTCCCTGTTGAGGAATTGAACACTTTTAGACTTATCGACAGTAGATTACAAGGTCACCCAACAACACATGAAGGTCTACCTGGTATACGTATCGCCTCGGGATCACTAGGTCAAGGGATGTCTGTTGCCATAGGTGCAGCCGAAGCCAAAAGATTAAACAACGATCAACATTTGGTGTTTAGTTTACACGGAGATGGTGAATTACAAGAAGGTCAAAACTGGGAAGCGATCATGTACGCTTCTGCCAAAAAAGTCGACAATCTTATCGCTACTGTAGATCTTAATGGACAACAAATCGATGGTTCTACAGATGATGTATTACCTATGGGAAGTCTAAAAGCTAAGTTCGAAGCATTTGGATGGGATGTTTTGGAAATCAAAGAAGGTAATAATATGACAGCCGTAATTGATGGCCTAAATGAAGCTAAAGCAAGAACAGGTAAAGGAAAACCGGTTTGTGTACTTCTTTACACAGTAATGGGTAATGGTGTTGATTTTATGATGCATACTCATGCTTGGCATGGAAAGGCTCCAAATGATGAACAATTAGAAATCGGATTGGCTCAAAATCCTGAAACTTTAGGCGATTACTAATACATCCAAATTAAAAAAACAGATGAAAAAATATATAGATACAGGAAAAAAGGATACACGTTCAGGTTTTGGAGCAGGTTTGGAAGAATTGGGTAAAACCAACGAAAATGTGGTTGCGCTATGTGCTGACTTGATAGGATCTCTTAAAATGGATGCTTTTATAGCCAATAACCCAGAACGTTTTTTTCAAGTTGGAATTGCAGAAGCAAACATGATGGGAATCGCTGCTGGATTAACTGTTGGAGGTAAAATTCCATTTACAGGAACTTTTGCAAATTTTTCTACAGGTAGGGTTTATGACCAAATTCGTCAATCCATTGCTTACAGCGGTAAGAATGTAAAAATATGTGCTTCTCATGCTGGTTTAACACTAGGAGAAGACGGTGCTACACACCAGATTCTTGAAGATATAGGTTTGATGAAAATGTTACCAGGTATGACCGTAATCAATACTTGTGATTACAACCAAACCAAAGCAGCAACCATTGCTATAGCTGATCATCAAGGACCTGTTTACTTGCGTTTTGGAAGACCAAAAGTAGCAAACTTTACGGCAGAAGATCAGAAGTTTGAAATTGGTAAAGCAGTGACCTTACAAGAAGGTACAGATGTAACCATTGTAGCTACTGGACATTTGGTTTGGGAAGCATTGCAAGCTGCAGAAAGTCTGCATGAAGAAGGTATTAGTGCTGAAGTAATTAATATCCATACCATCAAACCTCTTGATGATGAAGCTATATTAAATTCTGTAAAGAAAACAGGATGCATAGTTACCGCAGAAGAGCATAATCACCTTGGTGGATTGGGAGAAAGTGTTGCCAGAGTATTGTCGCAACAACACCCAACACCTCAAGAGTTTATTGCTACCAATGACACTTTTGGAGAAAGTGGTACTCCTGATCAACTTATGGAAAAATACGGCCTTAGCGCCGATGCAATCAGCAAAGCTGTACACAAGGTTATCAAAAGAAAATAATATTTTTATATACCTAAAAGCTAACCGCCTTTTGACAATGTTCAAAAGGCGGTTTTCTTATAAAGACATTTCATTTATATCAGCTTTTGAAAAAACATTCTCCAGATTACTGTTTTATGGCAAACTTTTTGATTATAGAATAAACCAATTATTAAAACCGTTTAACCAATACCAGCCAATTCACATCATCATTCAATTATTAATTAAAACTTATTCACAATGAAAAATGCACTTGTTTTTTTAATGTTATTCACTATCTGTACAGTTTCCGCACAACAAAAAGGAATCACTTTTGGTGTAAAAGCTGGACTTAACTACGGAGACAATGGAAAAATTGAGATTTCAGATCTCGCCGATGCTGGTAGCAACGTATTATCAGAAAGAGCTGATGATAGGGTTGGATACCACTTTGGTGTTTTTTTAAGAGGAAATCTAACCGAAAACCTTTACTTACGACCAGAATTGCAATATACGGTAAACAATAGTACCTATGAGCTGGATGGAAGAAGCCTGGACTACGACATCAAAAAAATAGATTTACCCATTTTACTTGGAACACGTGTCTTAGGCCCAATTCATGTATTTGGAGGACCAGCATTGCAATTTATTGTAGATAACGAACTGGAAGATGTACGACTAGGAGATGTAAAGAATGAATTCACCGTTGGTGTTCAATTTGGTGCCGGGGTTCAATTAGGGAGGCTAAATGCAGATGTACGATATGAAAGAGGATTAAGCAGAAATAGAGCACAATCTATAGACGAAAGCATTCGTGTTGACTCTAGACCTGATCAATTCATATTAGCGCTTTCTCTGGATTTGTAAAGACCTTAAAATTATGAATAAAAAAACTCCGGTATGTTACCGGAGTTTTTTTTATTTAGTCATTTTTCGAATCTCTATCATCAGGATCAAGATGGTTTTGTACTCCATCACCATCATCATCATAAAAGGTAATTTCATCCAAGCTAATGAACCCATCTCCATTAGCATCATTTACTGTAATTTCGTCTCTGGTTTGAGTTCCATCGCCATCATCATCGGTATCCAAATAATTGGCCGCATTATCACCATCTGTATTATCATCTGCATCCAACACCAATCTATCATTGTCTAAGTCCTCCAAATATGAAGGGATTCCATCTCTATCATGATCAGATTCATTGATAGCATACAATTGAATATTAAAAATCAACGCTTTATATGCTCCAATTCCAGTTCCCAATGGTGGGTTTTCAAAATATGCTAAGCCAGAAGGAATAAATACTGTAAAATTCCCGAAATCATCTGTAAAATCAATAGTACCATCTCCATTAATCATACTTCCTGAAGCCCCACTAAAACCGGTTGTAGCCTCTCTGAAACCATCTATTACTCCAACCAGATCAAACCAAATAGGAGTTACTGCATTATCAAATACTCTACGATCTGGATCATTATTATCTACTGGGTCGTTATCATCGATAATTCCATCACCATCAGAATCTACTTTTCCTGCATCAGTCCCGGGGGTACCATCATCGTCGGCATCACTATCATCTGCGATACCATCATTATCTCTATCAGTTCTTGTAACTCCATCAATCTCGTCAGCAACATTATCTCCATCTGCATCAACATCGGCAGCATCAGGAATACCGTCGCCATCCATATCCAGATTTTCATAAAACTGCTCTCCTCTGAAGGTGACTAATGCTGAATCTGCAAATTGAGGTTTTCTCTCTGTTGGAGCTCCATCGCGCAGATTCAAAATATATAGGGTATAATCAATATTCTCTTCTGTAACAGGATCTTCCCTGGTTATTGTTCTAGTTTCTAAAAACTCTGAATCAATAATTGCTTGTTCTCCACTGTTGGCTCCAGCAATGGTATCCAACTGTACAATCTGATAATCTGGATTAGCCGGATTGTCTATTAACCTAAAGAAATGTGTTTCTAAATACCTTCTTATAATTGGATCTTCATTGGCTTGCTGTTCTGCTCTATCCCGAATAGGAATCGTTTCCAGATCGGGGTCATCATCATCATTATTACAAGCGAATAAAGCTACCAAAGTAAAAATGGTAGCAAAAACATATTTGTTAATATTCATCGAATTACTTTTTTGAAGGCGCAAGATACGATTTTCTTGTACTTTTGTTTTACAATTTTTTAATATAAAACGCATTTTAAACACTTTTTATGCGAGTTGATAAATATTTATGGTGTATTCGATACTTCAAAACAAGAAGTATCGCTACCAAAGCCTGTAAAGAAGGAAAGGTAAGAGTAAATGGAGATCTTATCAAACCTTCTCGAGAAATCTATCCAATGGATAAAATTTCCGTCAGAAAAAACCAAATAAACTACGAACTCGTTGTTTTAGATACTCCTGATAGCCGTATCGGCGCAAAATTAGTTGATATCTACCGTAAAGACATCACTCCAACCGAAGCGTTGCAAAAATTAGACCTTTTAAAATATTCTAAAGATTATTACCGAAAAAAAGGAACCGGGCGTCCAACTAAAAAAGACCGAAGAGATATTGATGATTGGTTTATTGATACGGATGATCATCAGTCTTCTGATTCAGAAGAAGAATAGGATAACATCTGTTTATCATTGACCAAAGACCCTCTCTAGATTGGGAGCAATTGTCTATCTTTACCCCATCAATCATCTTCAACAAGATTATTTATGAATACCGAAAATAACATCATCCTTACTCACGAGCAAATACAGCATAAAATAAAAAGAATTGCGTATCAGATTTATGAAACGAATGTTGGCGAAAAAGAAATCGTAATTGCTGGGATTGCTCAAAACGGATATGTTTTTGCAGAGAGAATTAAAGAAATACTGGAAGATATTTCGGACTTAACCATAGTGCTTTGTAAAGTGACTATGGACAAGAAAAATCCAACAAATACAGTAAGCACCTCTCTTTCTGCTAAAGAATATCAAGGTAAATCCCTTGTACTCATCGATGATGTATTGAATTCTGGAACAGCCTTAATGTACGGGGTAAAACACTTTTTGGATGTGCCTCTTACCCGATTCAAGACAGCGGTGCTTGTGAATCGAAATCATAAAAAATATCCGATCAAAGCTGATTTTAAAGGAATTTCCCTCTCAACTTCTTTACATGAGCATGTGGAAATCATTTTTGGAGAAGAAGACTCTGCTATTTTAAAATAAAGCTTCCTGAATCTCTTTGCTAATTTCGTCTGGGTCCTTTTGATCAGTGTTTACTTTATGGGTGGACTGATTGTAATAAAAAGATCGTTCGAAAAGATGTTTCCGAATAAAATCTTTTAACGCCTCATCACTTTCTAGATGTGCGATTAGAGGTCTTTTCTCTTTTTCTGCATACAATCTTTGCGTTAGTTCATCCAGAGATGTCTGTAGATATACTGTAGTTGCGTTACTTTTTTGTTGAATAAATTCTAGGTTTCCTGCAAAACAAGGAGTCCCTCCTCCTAAAGCAAGCACAGTGTTTTCAAAATTGGCAAGTACCTCTTTTAGGTAAACTGTTTCCTTTTTTCTAAAATATATCTCTCCATGGTCCTGAAAAATATCTTTTATTGTTTTTTTTTCTTGTTCTTCGATATACGCATCCAAATCCAAATAATCATACCCTACTTTTTCGGCTAGCGTATTGCCTATCAGGGATTTTCCACTCCCCATATATCCTATTAAAACTAAAATCATAGCCCTATTAATTGGTGAAAAAAAAATTCATTTTAAACAAAAAGCAAATTTATATTAATTTCTTCTTGAAAAATAAATTAATGATAGTATATTTGCACCCGCATTCAGGAAATAGTGTAATGCTATGACTTGGTAGCTCAGTTGGTAGAGCATCTCCCTTTTAAGGAGAGGGTCCTGGGTTCGAGCCCCAGCCAAGTCACAAAGAATAGTTCTGTAAAATACTAGAAAAAACAACAAATGACCAGGTAGCTCAGTTGGTAGAGCATCTCCCTTTTAAGGAGAGGGTCCTGGGTTCGAGCCCCAGCCTGGTCACTAAAAAGTATCGTATATAGTACGATACTTTTTTAGTTTTATAGTATATTGTTCTGTTAAAAATTACTGCCCAGATGCTGGAATTGGTAGACAGGCATGGTTGAGGGCCATGTGTCCATTAGGGCGTGCGGGTTCGACTCCCGCTCTGGGCACTTATCTACCAAAGCTGAAATCTTAAAAAACGAATCGAAAACGTAACGGGTTTCTACTAATTATTGCAGTTCTTGATGTCTTCGTAAAAAACATGATATTCTGCTGTAGGAATAACATCTCCCTTTTTACTTAACTTGATAGATTGATTTTCTTTAAAATTCCGCAAAGACAACATATTTATCGAATATCCTTTGTAAACAATTTCGAAATGACTTTGATCCTTTACTCGTAATTCGTCTACAGAGAACTCGAAACGGCCTTCGGCATCAGTATAGGCACTCATACAATCATCATCATCCAGATAAAGCTTTACTGCGGCATATTCTACGCTTTTTCTTTTATCATCTACCACTTTACCTTTAAATACCTTTAATTCTTGTCCTGAAGCATTAGAATCTACATCGCTACCAGAATTTTCTTTTGATTTACAGGAAGCTAAAAAAACTAAGCTCGCACAAAACACAACTATTTTTCTCATATACATTAATTTATTTTGCAAATGGTTATAGTTTTTAAGAGTCTTAAAACTCAGTTAATATTTATTGTCACTGTTAAATATACAAAATTATGCAGTCAGTTGTACTATGCTTCAATTTTCTAGAAAAAACATAAAAAAAGACCTTTTTCATTGATGAAAACCAAAAAATAAAAGATTTTATTAAAAAAACATCAAACCTCCAGCTGTGGTTTTTTTCGTTCTGATTTGTTAAAATAATACAAAAGTTGTTCTCCTGAAATCGTAGAATATTCTGGTATTTTAACAAAAAACTCTACATTTTTAACAAATAATGAAAAAAAATATGAAATCTTTTAAGTAAGTTTGTTTAACTATTTTTTGGAAAAGGTGAACAATATTAAACAAACATTTAGTATCAAGGATCTTGAAAACCTCTGTGGGGTTAAAGCTCACACGATACGTATTTGGGAAAAAAGATACAACTTACTCTCTCCAGATCGTACAGAGACCAATATAAGAACCTACAATCTAAAAAGCTTACAAAAACTACTTAATGTAACTTATTTAGTAAATAGCGGTTACAAGATCTCCCGTATATCCAAATTGAATGAAGAAGAAATTAATGAATATGTAAGGAGCATAGTTTCTGATAACAGCACAAAAAATCAAGCTATCAATTCATTCAAGATCGCTATGCTTAATTTTGATCTTGAACTTTTTCTAGGTACATACGAGCAACTGGAAAGCAGAAGAAACTTCAGGCAAATATTTACTGATGTATTTATTCCATTGCTAAAAGAGATTGGTCTGCTTTGGCAAACGGACACTATCAGTCCGGCTCATGAGCATTTTGTGACCAATCTAATTAAACAAAAGCTCTTACTGAATATTGAAAAGCTTCAATATTCTAAACCGACAAAAAAGGAGAAAGCCTTTATTCTGTTTTTACCGGAAAATGAAATACATGAATTAGGCTTATTATATATTAATTACGAAATCCTGCTACATGGTTACAAAGCCATCTATCTAGGTCCAAGTATTCCTCTAGATAGCCTTCCAAATATGCTTACATTTCATGAAAACACGGTATTTGTATCCTATTTCACTATCAAACCGGAAAAGGATCAAATATCAAAATATGTTCAAAGTTTTAACGAAATGATTTGCAAGGAAAGGGAATGCGAGTTTTGGATGTTAGGCAAGCAAATTATGCACGTTTCGAAGAGCAGTGCTCCTAATCATCGCTATTTTGACTCCATTAGCGCTTTATTAACCGAACTTTAATACCACTAATATTACATGTCTAAAAAAGTCGTAATTATTGGCTCAGGGTTTTCTTCCCTATCCGCATCATGCTACCTTGCACAAATGGGATATGATGTAGCTATTTATGAAAAAAATGCTACAGTTGGAGGTAGAGCCAGACAATTAAAAAAAGAGGGATTTACTTTTGATATAGGGCCTTCCTGGTATTGGATGCCTGATGTATTTGAAAGTTTCTTCAACGACTTTGGGCGCCAAGTATCTGAGTATTATACTTTAGAAAAACTAAATCCTGCTTACAAAGTCTTTTTTGAAAATCATGAAAGCATAATTATAGAAGATACACTTGAAAAGATTTATGCTGCTTTTGAACATGAGGAAAAAGGAAGTTCGATCAAGCTCAAAAAGTTTATAGATACCGCAAGAAGGAATTATGATATTGCCATCAAAAATCTGGTATATCGCCCAGGTGTGTCCCCTTTAGAATTAGTAACCAAGGAGACTATTCTAAGAGTAAGTCAATTTTTTAGCACCATTTCCAAAGAAGTAAAGAAAGAATTCACTAATAAAAAATTGATACAAATCCTTGAGTTTCCCGTCCTCTTCTTGGGAGCTAAGCCTAGTGATACTCCTGCTTTTTACAGTTTTATGAACTATGCAGATTTTGGACTAGGCACCTGGCACCCCAAAGGAGGAATGTATCAGGTTATCTTAGGAATGAAACGATTAGCCGAGTCTCTTGGAGTGGATTTTCATACCAATGCTGAAGTTGAAAAAATCACTGTTGAAGGAGATAAAACTAAAGGAATCGTAGTAAATTCAGAACTGATAGCCGCTGATATTGTTTTATGTGGTGCTGATTATCATCACGGAGAATCTTTGTTAGATCCTCAATACAGACAATATTCAGAAAAATATTGGGACAAAAAGACTTTTGCTCCTTCTTCTCTACTCTTTTATGTGGGGTTCGACAAAAAACTTAACAACATTCATCATCATAATCTATTTTTTGATACAGATTTTAATGCACACGCTAGAGACATTTATGATGATCCCAAGTGGCCCGAAGAACCTCTTTTTTACGCCAACTTCACCTCTGTTACAGATTCTGGAACCGCTCCAGAAGGAAAGGAAAATGGTTTTTTCTTAATTCCCTTAGCGCCGGGAATAGAAGACACAGAAGAGCTTAGAGCGCTGTATTTTGAAAAAATTATGACTCGTTTTGAAGCACTTACCAATCAAAATGTTAAAAATAATATTATCTTTAAAGAGAGCTTTTGTGTAAAAGATTTCATTAAAGAATACCATTCTTACAAAGGAAATGCATACGGAATGGCCAATACGTTGCTGCAAACAGCATTTTTAAGGCCTAAGTTAAAAAGTAAGAAAGTTGACAACCTATTTTTTACCGGGCAGCTTACCGTGCCTGGACCTGGAGTACCGCCATCATTGATTTCAGGAAAATTGGTAGCTGGATTGATTCAAAAGCAATACAAGCAGACAAAAGAACTACAACCAACATAACAATACGTAAACTTAGAACCTTCTTAAACTCATTCTTATGAAAGCTATTTTTGATAATGTATCTTATGATTGCAGTAAAATCGTTACGAATTCTTATAGTACTTCGTTCTCTTTAGCATCCAAAATGTTATCTGAATCCATACGACAAGATATTTATAACATCTATGGTTTTGTAAGATTTGCCGATGAAATTGTAGACACTTTTCATGAGTATGACAAAGAGGTTCTTTTTAATGACTTTGAGAAAGAGATGTATAAGGCTATTGAAAACAAAATAAGCCTTAATCCCATTCTTAATGCTTTTCAGAAAACGGTGCATCAATACAACATACAACCCGAGCTTTATGAAGCATTTATGAAAAGCATGCGATTAGATCTTCATAAAACAGATTATCTCACCGATGCAGAATATAAAGAATACATCTATGGTTCTGCAGATGTGGTTGGACTCATGTGCCTAAAAGTATTTGTGAATGGTGATGAAAAGAAATACAACGATCTTAAGGATAGTGCGATGCACTTGGGTTCTGCTTTTCAAAAAGTAAATTTCTTACGAGACCTAAAAGCCGATTTTGAAGAGTTAAATAGAACATACTTCCCGAATACAGATTTAAGACAACTGGATGAAGCTTCAAAATTGAAAATCATTCAAGAGATTGAAGAGGACTTTGAAAAAGGATTAAAAGGCATTTTAAAGCTTCCTGTTGAAGCCAAATTTGGTGTCTATACTGCTTTTATTTATTACAGAAAATTGTTGAACAAACTTAAGAAAACTCCGTCTTTAGAAATTAAAAACACCCGTATACGAGTACCTAACTACCAAAAACTTGGTTTGTTGGCTAAATCGTATTTTGATTACCGATTAAATTTAATTTAAACGTATTTTTGTAAAAACATTCGAACTGTGAAATTATTTATTCAAATACTGGTTTTTTTTGGTACGTTTTCGATCATGGAGTTTATGGCCTGGTTCACTCACAAATACGTGATGCATGGTTTTTTATGGATTTTGCACAAAGATCATCACCATAAAGACCACGATAGTTGGTGGGAACGTAATGATCTTTTCTTTGTTTTTTATGCTGTAGTAAGCATGTCTAACATTTTATTTCACGATTCAGAAACATATTGGCTAGGTATTCCTATTGGTTTAGGAATTTTGGCTTATGGTATTGCTTATTTTGTAGTACATGACATCTTCATTCACCAACGTTTCAAGATGTTCAGAAATGCAAATCATTGGTATGCCAAAGGCGTAAGAAGAGCTCACAAAATCCATCATAAAAATAGATTTAAGGAAAAAGGAGAATGTTTTGGGATGCTAGTAGTACCTTTTAAATACTTCAAAAAATAAGCAACTACGATAGATTATTGCTCAGCCAATAACTGATCGATTGTTTCTCTCACTTTATCACTGTTCCAATTAGCAGCATTGCTTTTATCGATAACAATATTACCTTTTTTATCTATAAGATAGGTTTGTGGTATTGGATTATTTACTAATGGTTTTGGACGTGATGAAAGAGATCTGTATATCGGGAAATAGTACTTCTTATTTTTCATAAACTTATTCAGTTCAGGATCATCATCTGTGGTAACAAATAAGAAAACTACCTCATCCTTATAATCATTGTACAATTTCTGCAAAGAAGGCATCTCTGCAATACAAGGGGGACACCAAGTAGCCCAAAAGTTGATCAACACAACTTTTCCTTCGGCTGTATCAAAGTTTATAGACTCTGTATTGACTCCGTGCAATTTCCAGTTAAATGAAGCCACCTCTGCGCGTTCTTCGACCTGTACGACACCAGGACTGAAAGAAAAAATTCTAGTTAAAAATATCTGCATCATCCCTCGAGTATTTGGGATAAAAAACAGAATCAAAAAAATAGCAAAAACTAAATTCGAAACATTTTTTTTATTCAATTTTCCTTTCATATCAATTTTATAAAAACCTTGTTAGATCAACCTATTTTAATCAATAAAGCGCAATCTTGGATTGCGCTTTAAAACTAACAAAAAAACAACGAACTATCTTGGCAAAAATTCTAAAATAGAATTTGAAATCTCTAAGGAGTTCGAAAGTATTATCTTTATGTGTGTTTATTCTCTATTTACTGTAATCGAATTGGACAGGTCGAAACATCCCTCAAGTTCGTTGGCATTCATTCCCATTTCAAGTCCTTTCAGTCCTGCTTCGTAACGTATATACCAAATCAAACAAACTCCAACACCAGCTTCATCAAAGTCTACCCCTTCTACTTGTGCTAACGTTTCTGGTAATCCAAGAATCATACCTTGATCGTCTGTGATAATCCATGAACTATTTGTTCCTGAAGCTCCAGTAGCATCCAGCATAATACCTGACACCATATCAGGAGTTCCGTCTACAGTAAATGTAAAAGGCCCACCAGAAAGCGTTCCTGCTTCGGTCATTCCGCATTCACGAACTACTTCGATAGAGTTTGACAAATCAAAATCACCTTGTAGATCTCCTGCATTCATACCCATTGCCAATCCCTGTAAACCGTCTTCATATCTCAAATACCAGATCAAACAAGTACCAGGTCCAGCATCATCAAAATTAACATTTTCTACATCTGCTAAGGTTGGTGGTAACCCGAGGATATTCAACGCGTCATCTGTAATCACCCATGTGCTATTGGTACCAAAAGCATTGGTATCATCTAATTCTATACCAGATACCATATCTGGAGTCCCATCTACGGTTGTGGTAAAAGGTCCACCGGTAATTTTTCCAGCGTTTACCACTTGATTTCTTACTACTGTGATCGCATTAGACAAATCGAATTCTCCTGTTACATCATTAGCATTCATTCCCATTTCTAAACCAGTAACCATACCATTGTATCGAGCATACCAGATTAAACATGTACCTGCCCCTGCATCATCAAAATTCACACCTTCTACTGCTGCTAACGTTTCCGGTAATCCAAGAATCATACCTTGATCATCTGTAACAATCCAAGTACTGTTCTCACCGAAGGCATTGGTATCATCCAGGGTAATTCCAGTTACCATATCAGGCTCTCCGTCTACATCAAACTCAAAAGGTCCCCCAGCGATACTACCCGCATTTGCGACCTGATTACGCAATACTGTTATGGAATTCGATAAATCAAATTCACCTTCAACATCATTAGCATTCATCCCCATTTCCAAACCAGTAACCGTACCATTATATCTAGCATACCAGATCAAACAGGTACCTGCACCAGCATCATCAAAATTCACACCTTCTACGGCCTCGATTGTAGGAGGTAATCCCAGAATCATCCCTGCGTCATCGGTAATAATCCAAGTACTATTTTCTCCTATTGCATTCGTGGCGTTTAAGGTAATCCCGGTCACCATATCAGCTTCACCATCTACATCAAACTCAAAAGGTCCCCCAGAAATCTCTCCAGCGTTTACCACCGGAACATTATCATCGTCGTCGTCACAAGAGGTGGCAATAAGCCCGATTGCCAAAACCCCTAACATTAATTTTTTGAACATTGCTTTTGTTTTTTTATGATTATTAGACCATAAAATTATTGACAATGAACATCTTAAAATGTTAGGTGGCTAACATTACGCCACACTTTTCAATCGAATTTCCTTACGACTGAAATCGATGATATTTAATTCTTTCAACTCATTAAGAATGATATTAAGAGTAGGTCTGGAAGTACCTATAAGATTAGCAATATCTTTCTGTGTATAAGGATGTTCGATCACCATATCACCAGTATCCGGGCAACAATGGCCATAGTCCTCTTTGAGTTCATTTAAAAATTCTAACAATCTGGTTTTGGTATCCTTAAAAAGTAGCAGTTGGAGCCTTCTTTCCAGTTTCCGAAAACGCAATCCGATAAATTTGTAAATACGAAGACTGAAAGACTGATTTTCTCTCATCAATCCATGCATCGTTTCTACTCCGATAGGGCAAATTGAAGTGGTATTATCAACAGATTGGGCAAATTCGGTTCTTTTGTTTACGCCAAGAATTGCTTTTTCGCCAAAAATTTCTCCTCGTGTTAGAATAGCTTTAACTACTTCATTTCCATCTTCGGCATAATATCCAATTTTCACCTTTCCTTTCTCAATGAGGTAAATTTTGTTGGCAGAGTCCTGCTCAAAATAGATATAATCGTTCTTTCGATACGCGTCGAAGTCGTGGTCTTTTTTATAATTTTTGAATTTATGAGGGCATAACACTTTGAATAGATTGGCATCCTCAAAAAACCATATGGCACCCATGATGATTGTGTTTAAGAAGTTACTTCTGTAGTAGTGTCGTAATACAAACGATATCCTTACATTTTTTTTATAAAAAAACTCTCAAGAAAAAATTCTCGAGAGCTTGTAAAAAAAGAGTTCTATATATGTTCTCTACACGTTCTGTTTTTTGATCAGATTCAATGCTGATCCTTCTTTGAACCATTCGATTTGAGAATCATTATATGTATGATTTAATTTGATGGTATCTGTTGATCCATCTGCATGTACAACTTCCAGGGTGAGTTGTTTCCCTGGTGCAAATTGATCCAGATCTAAGAAGTTAAAGGTATCATCCTCTTGAATCAGATCATAATCATTTTCGTTGGCAAAGGTTAATCCAAGCATTCCTTGTTTTTTAAGGTTAGTTTCATGGATTCTTGCAAAAGATTTTACAATTACTGCTCGCACTCCTAAATGACGTGGCTCCATAGCTGCGTGTTCTCGAGAAGATCCTTCACCATAGTTATGATCACCTACTACGATCGTTGGCACTCCGGCAGCTTTGTAAGCTCTTTGCACATTAGGCACCCCGTCGTATTCATTATTCAGTTGACTCTTAACAAAATTTGTCTTTTTATTATATGCATTTACTGCACCTATCAAACAGTTATTAGAAATGTTATCCAAATGCCCTCTGTAACGTAACCAAGGGCCAGCCATAGAAATATGATCGGTAGTACACTTTCCAAATGCTTTGATTAGCAACTTCGCTCCTGTTATGTTTTTACCATCCCATGGTTCAAAAGGAGTCAATAATTCTAAACGTTCTGAATTAGGATCTACGACTACTTCTACATTAGAACCATCTTCTACAGGTTCCATATACCCATTTTCTTTTACTTCAAAACCTTTTGGAGGTAACTCCCATCCTGTAGGCTCATCCAGCATAACCTCCTGTCCTTCTTCATTGATCAACTTATCCGTCATCGGATTAAAATCCAAACGCCCGGCTATAGCTATTGCAGCCACCAACTCTGGCGATGCAACGAAAGCGTGTGTATTTGGGTTCCCATCTGCACGTTTAGCAAAGTTTCGGTTAAAGGAATGTACAATACTATTTTTTGGTGCATTCTTAGGATCTTCATAACGGCCCCACTGCCCGATACACGGACCACAGGCGTTTGTAAATATCTTAGCGTCTAACTTTTCGAAAACACTTAGAATACCATCTCTATCTGCAGTATAACGAACCTGTTCAGATCCAGGGTTAATCCCAAATTCTGCTTTTGTTTTCAATCCTTTATCCAAAGCTTGTTGTGCTATAGAGGATGCTCTGGACAAATCCTCGTATGAAGAGTTGGTACAAGAACCAATAAGTCCCCATTCTACCTGTATAGGCCAATCGTTTGCCTTAGCTTTTTCTGTCATCTCACTACCTGCCGGAGTAGATAAATCAGGAGTAAACGGACCATTCAATAATGGCATTAACTCAGATAAATTAATTTCGATAACCTGATCAAAATACTGTTCTGGATTAGCGTACACTTCAGCATCGCCAGTAAGGTGTTCTTTTACTGCATTTGCAGCATCTGCAACATCAGCACGGTCAGTTGCACGTAGGTATCGCTCCATAGAGTCATCATAACCAAAAGTTGAAGTGGTAGCACCTATTTCTGCTCCCATATTACAAATGGTCCCTTTACCCGTACAAGACATAGCTGTTGCTCCCGGGCCAAAATACTCTACAATAGCGCCTGTTCCTCCTTTTACGGTAAGAATTTCGGCTACTTTCAGAATCACATCTTTTGGCGCAGTCCACCCAGAAAGTTTTCCTGTTAATTTCACACCAATTAATTTAGGAAATTTCAACTCCCATGGCATTCCCGCCATCACATCTACAGCATCTGCTCCCCCCACTCCAATAGCTACCATTCCTAATCCACCGGCGTTTACCGTATGAGAATCCGTACCGATCATCATTCCTCCTGGGAATGCATAATTTTCTAAAACTACCTGGTGAATAATTCCTGCTCCAGGTTTCCAGAAACCGATTCCATATTTATTTGAAACTGACTCCAGGAAATTAAATACTTCGCTACTGCTATTTAAAGCAGATTGCAAATCCTTATCTGCTCCAAGTTTTGCTTGTATCAAGTGATCACAATGTACCGTAGTAGGTACAGCCACTTTATTTTTTCCAGCCTGCATAAATTGCAAAAGTGCCATCTGTGCAGTTGCATCCTGACAAGCAATACGATCAGGGGCAAAATCTACATAATCTTTTCCTCTAACAAATGCGGTTTCAGCTTTACCATCCCAAAGATGAGCATATAAAATTTTCTCTGCTAGTGTTAAAGGTTTACCAGTAACTTCTCGTGCCGCATTAACACGATCAGCCACTTGACTGTAGACCTTTTTTATCATTTCGATATCGAATGCCATATGACTTTTATATATTTCTGTTATTTAATTTTTTGTATTCCAAGATACGAAATATACAAGGACTACGAAAAGGGATAAAGAATATAGAATCATTTTAAAAAAAGAAGCTGCTGCACTAACGATAAACCAAAATAAAAGCAATGAAAAAAGCCTTAGTAATCAAATACTAAGGCTTTTCTATTGATGATTATAAAATCGAAATTATATAACTAATTGTTTTTGTGATGGTTTGAACTTGGTAAGTACAATACCATCTACCGCTGCTTCATACTCTTCCATTGTAGGCGTTCTTCCTAAAATGGTTGATAATACCACTACAGGTGTTGATGATAACAAAGACTCTCCTTTTTTCTCATTAGAGTCTTTTACTACTCTTCCCTGGAACAAACGTGTAGAAGTAGCCATTACCGTATCTCCTGGCTCTGCCTTTTCCTGGTTCCCCATACAAAGGTTACATCCTGGTCGCTCCAAATACAGCATGTTTTCATATTTGGTTCTCGCCAAGCCTTTTGGTGCATTATCGTCGAATACAAATCCAGAGTATTTTTCCAGCACTTCCCAATCTCCTTCTTCTTTTAATTCATCAACAATGTTATATGTTGGAGGAGCAACTACCAAAGGAGCATTAAATTCAACCTTTCCTTGTTGTCCTTCGATGTTTTTCAACATCTGAGCCAATATTTTCATATCTCCTTTGTGCACCATACAAGATCCTACAAATCCTAAATCCACTTTTTTGGTTCCTCCGTAAAAGGATAGTGGTCGAATTGTATCGTGTGTGTATCGTTTAGAAACATCTTCATTATTTACATCCGGATCAGCAATCATTGGTTCTGCTATCTCGTCAAGATCGATAACTACCTCAGCATAATATTTTGCATCCGCATCAGGTTTTAATGCAGGTTTAACCCCTGTTTTAACCTCCTGAATTCTTTCATTTGCTTTATCTACAAGACCTTGAAGCATTTGCTTTTCGTTATCCATTCCTTTTTCGATCATGATTTGGATACGATCTCTAGCAATTTCTAAGGATTCTATCAAAGTCTCATCTTCTGAAATACAGATAGATGCTTTAGCTTTCATTTCTGCTGTCCAGTCTGTAAAGGTAAATGCCTGATCCGAAGTCAAAGTACCAATATGCACCTCGATGATTCTTCCCTGGAATACATTTTCTCCTCCAAACTGTTTCAGCATTTGTTGTTGCGTAGCATGCACAACATCACGGAAGTCCATGAAACTTCTCATTTCTCCTTTGAAAGTAACCTTTACAGATTGTGGAATTGGCATGGTAGCCTCTCCTGTCGCCAAAGCCAAAGCAACCGTTCCTGAATCTGCTCCAAACGCAACTCCTTTGGACATACGAGTGTGAGAATCTCCACCAATAATGATTGCCCAATCGTCGATGGTAATATCGTTTAATACTTTATGGATTACATCGGTCATAGAGTGGTACACTCCTTTTGGATCACGAGCGGTAATCAACCCAAAGTCATTCATAAACTTCATCAATCTAGGAATATTCGCTTTTGACTTATCATCCCACACCGAAGCAGTATGACATCCTGATTGATATCCTGCATCTACAATTGGAGAAACCACAGTAGCAGCCATCATTTCTAATTCCTGTGAAGTCATTAACCCTGTAGTATCCTGAGAACCTACGATGTTTACCTCTACACGAACATTAGAACCAGCATGTAGTGTTTTCCCTGGAGTTGTACCTACCGCATTTTTATTGAAGATTTTTTCTACAGCAGTCAAACCTTGACCTTCAACAGAAATTTCTTTTGACGCGGCGTATACCTGAGGCACTTCAATACCTAAAACTTTACAAGCAAAGGTTTGTAGCTTCTTACCAAAGACAACAGCATAAGATCCTCCTGCTTTGATAAATTCTAATTTTTGAGGAGTTAATGCTTCGGAAATGTCTTTCAGTTCCTGATCCCCATTATATAGCTTTTTCTTCTTAGTATTAATAGTAAATACCGTTCCTGTCTCTACAGAATATACTTGTTCCAAAACTGGTTCTCCATCCTCATCTACTATGGTGTTTCCATCAGCATCCTTTTTGGTAATCCAGTTTTTTAAGTCAACTCCAATACCACCCGTTACTCCAACAGTAGTCAGAAAAATCGGAGCAATACCGTTGGTTCCTGCAATTACTGGAGCAATGTTAATAAATGGAACATATGGACTTGATTTCACTCCGGTCCACAATGCCACATTATTTACACCAGACATTCTTGAAGACCCTACTCCCATTGTTCCTTTCTCTGCCACCAACATCACACGTTTGTCTGGGTGCTGCTCTTTGAGTGCAAGAAGTTCTTTTTGCATTTCTTTGTTATGCTCAAATATAGACTGACCATGTAATTCGCGGTCTGATCTAGAATGTGCATCTGCTCCTGGAGATAACAAATCTGTAGAAATATCTCCTACACCAGCAACATAGGTAACCACTTCAATTTCTTCGTCAACTTCTGGCAATTGTGTAAAGAACTCTGCCTGAGCATAACTTTCGATAATATCTTTAGCAATTCCGCTTCCTTCTTTGTAAGCATCCTCCAAACGTTCTGTATCCGCTTCATAAAGGAATACCTGTGTTTTTAAAACCTTAGCGGCTTCTTGAGCGATAGCATCATCATTTCCTAAAGCCAGGTCTAACAATACTTCAACCGAAGGTCCACCTTTCATATGAGACAACTGATCAAAGGCAAAAGCAGGAGAGATCTCTTCAAGAACCGCTTCACCAAGAATAATTTCTTTTAAAAATTTAGCTTTTACACCTGCAGCACTGGTTGTACCAGGTAATGTATTGTAAATAAAAAAGTGAAGTGAATCCTCACGATGTGCATTGTCTTTATCTTTGATTTGTGAAATAATTTCACTTAATAAGGCTGCTCCATCGATAGGCTTAGGGTGTAATCCTTGAGATTTCCTTTCTTCGATCTCCTTGAGGTAATCGTTATACGTGTTCATATAGTAAATAATAGAATTCTTTCCTTTTTCAAAATGTGTAATCACACATAAACTTTTGTTCCACACTTTTTAAAACCACAATACGTCGTAGACGATTATCGTTTCTTGAAAAGTTATAGGATCTGTAGCAAAATTTACATGGTCCTTACATCTCAATATGTTCATGCCTTATGAATTTTATCTCATCAAAAACAAGAACCTTAAACTTTTATCATGATTACTAGGGAGTATTCTATGTATTTGAAAGCATTTTTTTGTTTTCGCAATCCATAATACGCCTTTTTATCATATCCATATTCTGTATCAAATACTGAATATTTTAGGCATTTAAAAGTCTTGCGAAAATACGAATTTTAGAAGATTTTATTAAATGAATAGCCTTATTCAGATGTTTTTGCGTTTTTCAAAAAAATAGGGTGTCGATTTCTTTAAATTCATAAATTCAGTTTGTTAAAACTATGAATTTTACAAAAAAATAGTGAAGAAAATAACACCCTCTCTTTGCGATTTACGAAAACGTTATAGTGAAAATCAAAAAAATCCTCAAAAAAACACCCATTTTTATCAAAAAGAAGAAAAGTGAAGGCCATAGCTTCACTTTTCTATATTCTAAAATTTCAAGATCCTATCACTCTCCAGAGTGTCTTTTTCCTCTTCTCTTCCTTTTATGTTTTAGGCTCTCGTATTGTGCTAATTGCTCTTCGGTTAAAGTTTCCTTGAAGGCTTCATTCTTGGCTTTCATTTCCTCTTTATGTGCTTTGGCCATAGCTTTTTGTTCAGCAGTCATTGTAGGCAATAAAGCTTTTCTACGTTCGCGTCTGGATAAATCTTTATTTGCCACAATAGCCAATTGCTCTTCGGTAAAAGTAGCCTCCATTTTGGATTTGTGTGTTTCTCGCAATGCCTTATGGCTGTCGAGCTGGCTTTTTTGTTCTTCTGAAAGGTTTTGATAAAACTCTTTTTTCAATCCTCTACCTTTTCCTTCATGGTTCTCAGACTGTGCAAATGAAGATAACACCACACCACAACTCAGAAAGATACCTACTATTAAATGTCTCATATACTATAACTTTTTAAATGTTTAGTTATAAGACTAAAAAACACATCATAGGTTTAATTTATCCGATCAAAAAATATAAGATTTTTAAGGATTAGAATTCGTCGAGTTGATGAACAATTTAAAACAGGCTTTGAATGATATCTTCAACGCTTACCCCTTCGGCTTCGGCCTTGTAGTTTTTGATAATCCTATGTCGCAGGATCCCCATGGCAACAGCTTGCACATCTTCTATATCCGGAGAGAATTTTCCTTTTACAGCAGCATTTGCTTTTGCTGCCAAAATTAGATTTTGAGAAGCTCTAGGTCCAGCACCCCAATCCACATAATTCTTTACCAACTCTGTAGTTGAATCTGCATTAGGTCTTGTTTTACCAACCATACCCACTGCATACTCAATAACATTATCAGCTACCGGGATTCTACGGATTAAATGTTGAAAATCTACAATCTCTTGAGCTGTAAACAACGGATTAATGGCTTTGGAAGTATCTCCAGTAGTATTTTTTACCACCTCTACTTCTTCTTCAAAACTAGGGTATTTTAACTCTATAGCAAACATAAATCTATCCAACTGTGCTTCTGGAAGCGGATAGGTTCCTTCTTGTTCTATAGGATTTTGCGTAGCCAATACAAAATAAGGTAAATCCAGCTTGTAGTGATGTCCTGCGACCGTTACAGCACGCTCCTGCATAGCTTCTAGCAAAGCTGCCTGAGTTTTTGGCGGTGTCCTGTTGATCTCGTCGGCTAAAATAATGTTGGCAAACACTGGTCCTTTGATAAATTTAAAATGCCTGGACTCATCTAAAATTTCACTCCCAAGGATATCACTTGGCATTAGATCTGGAGTAAACTGGATACGTTTAAAATCTAACCCTAAAGCTTTGGAAATCGTATTTACGATAAGTGTTTTTGCCAATCCAGGAACACCAATTAATAAAGCGTGTCCTCCAGAAAAAATTGAAACCAGGATTTGGTCGATTACCTTTTCCTGGCCAATAATAGCTTTAGCAATTTCTTGTTTTAGTTGGGAATGTTTTTTTACCAGCTGTTCGATAGCCGTTACGTCGTCTGACATCTTATTTTTCTTTTTTTAACCAGTTACCGCTATACTCGCAGTCCCTGTAGTCGCCATTAACTTTTACATAAGTATCCATTATCTTTTCGTTTTGCCACTTTCGGATTGCTTCAATTTGCTTTTTCCTAAGCGCCAATTCCTGAATTTTAAGATAGTCTTTGGAGTAATCGGCGATATGCTCATCATATCTGTTAAGCACTGTAATCAGCTTGAACTTTTTTCTTCCTTGACGATCTTGATCAGGAATCACCAATGAAACATCATTGGTTTTTAGTTTTGATACTTGATCGTACAATATAGGGTCAATTTTGGTAAGTTCAAAACGGGTATCACCTGTTGTTGGATTAATTAATTGCCCACCATCTTCTTTGGTTTCTTTCTCATCACTGAATTTTCTTGCAGCTTCTTTAAAATCAATCTTTCCAGCTACTAATACATTTCTAAGCGAATCGATATGTTTTTTTGCATTTTCGACACTCGTTCTGGTAACTTCTGGGACCAAAAGGATATGCCTTACATCAATTTCTTCTCCTCGAATTCGATCTACTTTTACAATATGCCAACCAAATATCGTTTTGAAAGGCTCACTAACTTCGCCTTCCTGCAAACTAAAAGCCACATCTTTAAATTCTTTTGCAAAACCACTTTTTCTATCCAAAGTATATTTACCACCTGTAGATTTAGATCCTGGATCTTGAGAATACAATACTGCCTTTGTTGCAAAACTACTTCCGTTTTCTACAATATCTTCTCTAAACTGATTCAATCGATCTACTACCTTCTGCTCTTCTTCTTCGGGTATTTCAGGTTCGATTACAATTTGTGCCAGTTCTACCTCGGTACCAAACAAAGGACGTTCTCCTTCGGGAATAGCATCAAAAAACTCTCGAACTTCTTCTGGAGTAATTTCAATATCTTCGATAATATTGGTACGCATCAACTCAGACAATCGGTTGGATTTGTTGATCTCAAAAAGCTCCTTTTTAAAATCTTCTACATTGTCTTTTTTGTAAAATCTTAATACTTTTTCTATAGTCCCCAACTCGTTAGTCATATACCCTAACTGCTGATCTACCATTGAGCTAATCTCAGCATCTCTAACCACAATACTATCTTGTACTGCGTGATGCGCATATAGTTTATTTTCAAAAAGACTTCCTGCTAATTCGCAACGACTTACATCTCCTTGAGAAACTCCTTCGCTTAACAATTGTTGATAAGCAATATCTATATCACTATCCAGGATTACGCTTTCTCCTATAACCGCTGCAACACCGTCTATTTTTCTTCTTTTGAAAGGTTCTTTAACAGGCTCTTTTACTAATTTTAAAGAATCTGTTGCAATCCCAAGAGTATCTATTGTTGTAGTAGAATCTACTACAACAGTATCTTGGATAACTTCTTGAGCAAATATTCCTTCTACACCTATGATAAGGATCGTAAAATATGCTGTAATTTTAATTATAGACTTCAAATTGTTTGTTCTCAACTGCATCTCTTGTAATATCTTTTTCTATTTTCTTAACCAGCTCTAGCTTTCTCTTGTTAAGTATTATTTGTCTGATTGTAGGTTTGATATATTCGATCGGGGCTTTTTCATTTCGTTTCAATACATCTTCAATCTTAATCATAAAAACTCCCGTAGAGTCTCTAAGTTGCATGTATTTTCCACTTTTTAATATTTTGTTCTTGTCCTGTTTTTTTAGAATGGGAATCTTATTCAACAACTGATCCAAACGCACCCAAGTCGAATCATTTAGAGAAAACCCTAAATATTCGACCTGTTTGGTCACTAGTTCTTCTATATCCTCTTCATTAAAACGATTTAATTGTCGCTTCGTTGCAACAATATTTCCATAATCAGGTGGCAAATGTAAGTAACGTAATTGTACTAACTCCTCATTAAGATTAAAATTTTCTAAATTTTCGTTATAATACTTGATCAAATCCTCTTCGGTAATCTCCATATTTATGGATTTGTTGATCACGGCATTTTTATAGGCGTTGATATACAATGTGCTTTGATAACTTTCTACCAGCTCATCAAATTCCTTAAGTTCTGCTTCAGTAAGATTTCTCTTGGCCTGATCTATAAAAAGTTGTCGTGTAGCCCAGGAATTGATATAGTTCTGCACAATGCTAACACTATCCTGTTTTGGAGTATTTTCTGGAACCAAAGAAGCAATATCCTCTTTGTACAAATAGGTTTCGTTAACCCTGGCAACCGCTTCTTTCTGTAATTGATTCCCAAACTTTTGGCAGGAAATCATCCCTAATATTACTAATGAAAATATGAAATATCTCATGAACTATTTTAACAACTCCTTTTTTACTTTTTTCAGCACTTTAGCATCAACTTTGACAGGGTATTTTGTTCGCAACTCTGCCAGCCAGCTCTTTTCCATGTTTTCTTGAAAATCATTAATCACTTCCCCTTTGATTTCTTCAAACTTTCTGACTCTTGAAGATACTATTTCTTTTACCATTATCAAAGTGATAAAATTCCCTTCGTTGGTTATCGTAATTCCGTCTTTTTCTGCAACAAAGCCTTTTGGAAATTTATGCTCTCCTTTGATTAAATCTTCTTCTGAAAAAAGCACTATAACAGCATCGCCAGTATTCACTTGCTTCTTAATTTCTTCTAGAGATTTTTGTTGCTTCAGCAGTTTTTTTACTTTTTCTATAGCATCTTTTCTAGTTGAAGATGCTTTTATAATCTTAAAAGTCTCTGCTTGCACATACTCTTCTTTTCTGGTATCATAGAATCGTCTTAGACCTGCACTATCTGTTTTTGCTACATTCCATATTTTGGTTTCCATCAAATCAAACAATAACAAACCATCTTTGTATTCATTAAAAACAGTAGCAAAATCAGCATTATCGTCTTCTAGATGTTCATCATAATACTCTAATAATGTTGTAGACTCAAATTGAGTAAACATTTCTTCTACAAAAGTATCTCCATCAACACTTATTCCAGCTCTTAATCTTTTATTCATCAAAAACTCAGCAAAATCTTGATAGGTAACTTTTTGATCTTTTAACGAAAAAATCTCTTTATTCAAATTTGCATTTTCCTCTATCGTCCACTCCTGATTAGAAATGGTATCAGGAATAATTTCTTTGAAATATTGAAGTGCATCTTCATTACGGGATATCCCATACTTTTCCTTTAGGGAATTCATAAAAGATGTAGTCACCAGTTTGGATCTGCTATCTCTTTTTACTTTGCTTGTAAGTTCTGCTTTTTGTTCTTCGAAAGATTTTGGAGGATGCTTTTCTATCAACTTGATAATATGCCAACCATATTTGGTTTTTATAGGTTGCGACAGTTCATCTTTTTCTTGAAGAGCAAAAGCAGTTTTCTCAAATGTCTCTGAGTTTAATACTCCTTGACCAAAACGCCTTATTTTCCCTCCATCAATGGCTGTACTTGGATCATCACTATATTCTTTTGCCAAAGAAGCAAAAGACACTCCCTGCCCAAGCTGTTGATTGATTTCTTCAATTCTGGTTTTAGCTTGATCTTCCGTTCTCTTTTCATTAATCGCCACCATAATATGAGCAACTGTGACTTCTCCCAAGCTCTTTTCGCGGTTATTCACTTTTACAATATGGTATCCAAATCTAGTTCTAAAAGGTTGGGAGACCTCTCCTATCTTAGTTGTAAATGCTTCGTTCTCGAATGGGTATACCATTCTAAAAACTGAAAACCATCCCAGGTTACCACCATTTTTAACTGCAGAAGGATCCTCGCTATAACTCTTTGCTATTTCTTCAAAATTTGCCCCGCCAATGACTTTATTTCTGGCTTCAATAATTTTATTGTAGGCTTTCAGCGTATCCTGCGGAGAAGCGGTGGGTTTAACCAAAGTCAAAATATGACTCGCATTTACACGTTCTAAAGACCTATCATAGGCTTCCTTGATTAAAGCATCAGAGGTTCTTGTATCTGTAAGATATCCCGAAGCCAATTGTTTTCTATATCCCGACAACTCTTTTTGATACTCTTTTTTTTGATCCAGACCTAAAGCCTTTGCCTCTTTAAGTTTTAACTTGTAGTTCACGAACAAATCCAGATACTCATCTATATTTTTTTGAGAATCATCCTTAACCAAATCGATATTTTTGAGATATACTTTTTTAAATTCTGAAATGTATACTGGTGTACCATCTACAGTAAGTAATACCTCTTCTTTTTCCTGAGCGTTGGCAAGCCCGAAAAAAAGTAACCCTAAAAAAAAGACAAATGACTTTGTATGCATGATTGATTTGTGATAAAGTCCGTAAACTGGACAAAAATAACAATATTAAGATGTTTTACAAGCTACAACATTAACGAAGGGATTCCTTCAAATCGTATTTTCTTTTAATTTTTTTATGTTCTGCGTATATTGTCTCCGCTTAACGACCTAACAAACAAAAACACAATATGGAGTATACCCTTGATATCGAAATTGCCCTGCCCAGAAATGAAGTTATACAAAAATTTGATAATGAAGAAAACCTAAAACATTGGCAAAAGGGTTTGATAAGTATGGAACATTTAAGTGGTGAAAAAGGCAAAACCGGAGCTACTTCCAAACTTACCTATAAAATGGGAAAACGGGAATTAGAAATGATAGAAACCATTACTCTTGTTGATCTCCCAGAAGCACTTCATCTTACTTTTGACGCTAAGAATGTATACAATATCCAGGAAAATTATTTTGAAGAACTCGCCAATGGACATACTAAATGGATCTCTAAAAACGAATTTAAGTTTAGTGGTTTCATGAAACTTATGGGATTCTTAATGCCTGGAGCATTCAAAAAACAATCTTATCTGTACATGCAGGCTTTTAAAGCTTTTGCCGAAGACGGGAAAAGTGTTTTGGATTAAGCACAAGCATCAATTCGTATCTATGTTTAACTTATCTTCGTTATCACTTGGAAAGAAAATTAAAACTTATTTGGGATTTTAGAGGACCTGCTGCCAGCAAAACAGCTCAACATCATGAAATCCATCTCAAAGAATTTATCGTTGCAGAAAAATTAGCATTAAACATCACTGGTTTTGAAGAGCTTACCGATATGCATAGTATTGCCTATATGGTGGTCCCAGAGTCTGAAATGAAGAAGGTTCGTGACCTGTTAAAACCTCATCGCGGACAAGTTTATTCTGAATAATTTGTAAAAATATTGGGATTGGTACGGATATTGTCTAAGACCTTATATATTTGCAAAAATTTAAAAATCAGTAAACAACATGAAAAAGATATTCCTAACCATTTTTGTTTTAGTAGTAAGTCTTCAACTTAGTGCTCAGTCGAAAACAGGAACCATTGACACCGAATTCGTTCTTTCTAAAATGCCTGAGCTTACAAAGGTTCAAGAAGATTTGAAAGCTTATAACAAGAAATTAGAAGATGAATTAAAGGTAAAAGTTGAAGGTTATCAAGCCAAAGTAAAAGACTATCAAGATAACGTAGCTTCATTTACAGAACCGATGAAAAAAACCAAACAAGAAGAAATTCTTGCCATGGAAAGCGATATCGCAAAGTTTAGACAAAACGGTTCCCAGTTGGTACAACTAGAACAAAACAAATTATTACAACCACTTTACACAAAAATCGGAAAAGCTCTTGAGGAAATTGCAAAAGCAGAATCTTATACTCAAGTATTTACGATTACATCAAGTGGTTTGGCATATATCGATCCAAATTACGACTTAACTAGAAAGGTGATGACGAAGTTAGGTATTAAAATCGAAGAAGGTAAATAAACCATTGCAATTTACGACATAAAAAAACCTGCTAATCAGCAGGTTTTTTTATACAATTATTTTAACTAATTATCTTCTGCTATAATTTGGAGCTTCTTTGGTAATAGTCACGTCATGCGGGTGACTTTCATGAATACCACTTGCTGTAATTTTTATAAAGCGACCGCTATTCTGTAAAGTTGCAATATCTTTAGACCCACAATATCCCATACCTGCTCGTAAACCTCCAACAAATTGATGAATACTTTCTGAAAGATCTCCTTTGTATGCTACACGACCAACAATACCTTCTGGCACTAATTTTTTGATATCGTCTTCTACATCCTGAAAATAACGATCTTTAGATCCTTTTTTCATTGCCTCTACAGATCCCATACCGCGATATGTTTTATACTTTCTTCCTTCATAAATCACAGTTTCTCCTGGAGATTCTTTGGTACCTGCCAACAATGACCCCAACATTACCGTATCTGCTCCAGCTGCTATAGCTTTAGGAATATCTCCCGTATAGCGTATACCTCCGTCGGCAATTACCGGTACTCCTGATCCTTTGATTGCATTTGCAACTTCTAGTACAGCGGAAAACTGCGGGAAACCAACTCCAGCTACGACACGGGTTGTACAAATAGATCCAGGACCAATTCCTACTTTTACAGCATCGGCTCCTGCTTCTACCAAATATTTTGCTGCTTCAGCTGTGGCAATATTCCCCACTATGACATCAAGATCGGGGAATTTTGCTTTCACATCTTTTAAAACGGTAACCACTCCTTTGGTATGTCCATGCGCAGTATCGATAACTACCGCATCTACACCAGATTGCACTAACGCTTCTGCTCTATCTACCGCATCTCCGGTAACTCCAATAGCCGCTGCGACTCTTAATCTTCCCAAAGCATCTTTGTTTGCCATTGGATTAAGGGTTAACTTGGTAATATCTCTAAATGTGATTAAACCTACCAATTTATAGTTTCCATCAACAACTGGTAATTTTTCAATTTTATTATTCTGAAGAATTACTTCTGCTTCTTGCAGAGAGGTCCCTTCTCCTACGGTAACCAAGTTCTCACTTGTCATCACCTCAGAAATTGGTCTTTCATCATTTTTTTCGAAACGAAGATCTCTATTCGTAACAATACCAATAAGCGTATTCTCATCATCAACGATAGGAATACCTCCAATACTATGCTCACGCATGTTGTTTTTGGCATCAATCACTTTTGCATCCCTTGGCAAGGTAACCGGATCTATAATCATCCCACTCTCAGCACGTTTTACCTTTCGCACTTTGATCGCTTGTTCTTCTATCGTCATGTTCTTGTGCAGAACACCGATCCCTCCTTCTTGCGCCATGGCAATCGCCATACTGCTTTCGGTAACCGTATCCATTGCTGCGGAAACGATAGGAACATTAAGCGTTATGTTTCTGGTAAATTTTGTTTGAATACTTACTTCTCTTGGAAGCACCTCAGAAAAGGCAGGGACTAAAAGTACGTCGTCGTAGGTAAGGCCTTCTCCAAGTATTTTGGACTCATGTGCTGTCATCGCAATTAAAATTTAATTGCGTGCAAATATACGTTTTTTTAAAGAATACTTCATGTTATCCTTATGTTATTTTTTTTACAGGATTTTGAAAACCATTAACAAGATTTTGACCTTTTGTAAAGAATATCTGCATTTCAGTATAAGACGACAATAAACATCGTTAAAAAACGTTATTTATCGACAAAAAGCACAGTTTTATCAAGAAAAGTTAATTATTTATTAACAAAAATTGATTTATTAACATTTTTTTAATGCAAAACTTGTATATTTCTGTTGATAATTGATCACACTGCGTAAGTCCCCAAAATGAATCGCTATGAAAAAAATTATATCCCTATGGCTTGTATGCCTATGTTGCCATACTTCTATTGCACAATTGACTCCTAAATCAGAACAGAAAAATGATTTTACGAAGTATTACCAAACCGAACAATCAGTAAAGAAAAAGAAACTTACTGGTAGGTTAGTTCCCATTGCATTAATAACCACAGGAGTTTTATTGTCTACCAACGATTTTGAACAATCCTTACAAAAAGATTTACGGAGTTCAATCGGTAATGATTTCAATACCAAAATAGATGATTATACCAGGTATATACCTGTAGTACAAATGTATACTGCGGACATTTTGGGAGTTAAGGCTCAAAATCATTGGTTTGACCAAACAAAGATTTTGGTTTTATCTTCTTTATTGAGTAACGGTACCTCTACCCTTCTGAAAAAGGAAATTTATAAAAAAAGACCCGGAGATTATGCAGAGAACTCCACACATGCAAACTCCTTCCCGTCTGGACATACCACCACTGCCTTTACCACCGCCAGCGTATTGTACGAAGAGTTCAAAGATACAAGCCCAGCTTTAGCTTATAGTGGATACGCCTTTGCAGTGATGACCGGAGCTTTACGAATGATGAACAATGCACATTACCTATCCGATGTATTGGTAGGTGCTGGAATTGGTATTTTGGCAACCAAAGTAGTTTACCATTTTGAATACTTATTCGATTGGAATCCCTTTAAAAAACTAAAAGGAGTAGCATTTGCTCCTCAATACAACGATAGCTATGGTTTAGGTTTCTACTTTACCAAAGTGTTTTAATCACAGAATCCTTAAAAATGTTTAAATAATTGATAGAAAAGGGAAATACCCCCTGGTCAAAATCCGTGTTTTCCCTCTACCGTGTAAAAGCTATATCCAATAACTTTGGAACAAATATTGATGATACAAATGAAACAAACAATCATTAACTCTTAAAAAAGCAATACCAAAAATGGTTTTTACACACAAAATAGAAAGCTATAACATTAAGATTATTAGCAACTATGCAGAAGGTGGAGGTTATCAAATGGGTTATGTGTACTTGTACGGGGAAAATTCAAAGTATTTAGGTTGCCTGGGGATTATCAAAAATGATAAGGCACTTCCTAAAAACAAACTGAAAGGAGACAAAACATTTTTAGTACATTTTCACGAATCAGGTTTACAATCAATATTGGATACCTTCAAACAACAAAATCCTATTTTTATTCAATTCGATTCCAGGTCGCTACTGGCTTCATTGATAGTAGGAAAATACGAAGAGAGCGGTAACGGAATTGCCGCATAGACTAAAAAGACCTTTACCATAAAGTAAAGTCTTCACTCTCAATTAACACATGGGCCAACCGTAAAAGAGAGTACTAAAAAATATTAATTGTGAAAAATGTAATTGGTCACAATACGGTAACAGTGGAAGTGTTTTAATTACAGACTTTTCGAATTGATTTAGGTCTTTTTATCTTTTTTCCTGGTTTCTACCAAGGAAAAGACTCAATCCTGGGCTTATTTACTATTTTATTACCAAATTAATTTTATCGCCACCTAAATTTTAAGTACCTTATTTGTACATATAGAGAGGTATGCTTAGAATTATTATGCTCTGCATCATATTGGGTACTTATAGCATTGTGAATGCCCAATCGGACTTAAAATTTTATGGTGTAAAATCACACTACGGTTTTATTATTGCTCATACTCCAGACCTAAAACCTATATCTCAAACCAACCCGTTTGGATTACAAATTGAAATAAGTAAGCTCAAAACCAGTGATAAAGCCTGGAAAACTTGTTTTTGCTATGGAAAAACGGGTTTTGCTTTTGCATATTTCAACTATGCAAATCCTGATGTATTGGGGAATTCATATAACCTTATCTATTTTGTAGAACCTTATTTTATTTATCAAGGACCATTAAAATTCTCTCTTAGAGGATCTATCGGTGCGACATATCTGGACACTATTTTTGATGAAGAAACCAATCCAGACAATCTACTTTTTAGTACCAATTTGAGTTTTTATCTGGCCTTATCGCTCAATCTCAATTATCATTTCAATAATGGTTATGCCATCAATCTTACCGCAAATTATAATCACATTTCGAATGGAGGCCAAAAACAACCTAATAAAGGGATGAACTTCCCCACACTATCCCTTGGTGTTGACAAGGTGATAGGTGATTACAAACTAACTCCTAAGCCAGATGAATTAAAAAAATATTCGACCTCCTGGAGTTACTATCTTGGCGGTTTTGCAAGTTTAAGATCTTCTGATCGTGAAGCCGAAGCATCTAATCATCCATTATTCGGAGTACTGGGAGGAGCTCTTAAACCTTTATCTCGAATAAACGGATTTAATCTAGGAGCAGAATTATGGTATGATTGGTCTGACGAAAAACGAGCAGAAAACGAAGGAATAAATGAATCTGCTTTTTCTTCAGCGATTACAGCAGGTCATCATTTTTCTGTAGGTAACTTCTATTTTCTTCAACAGTTTGGGATCTATATTACCCATCCTGAGACATTGCAGCCCAATGATGTATATCAACGTTATTCTTTTTGGTATCGTATTGCAAATCGATGGACTATAGGTGCTTCTTTGATTGCCTACGGAAGAGTAGCAGATCATATGGATGGTAGATTGATCTACATCCTCGAATAAAACATGAATTAAAATATATCGGTTTAAATCCAAGAGAACAAAACATTTCACAACTACATAATAATCAGTTATTTAAAAGTTTGGCACAGCTATTGATTTATATAAACCAAATAATATAAATAATTAAAATTAATAGCGTATGAAAACTTTAAACTTTACATTCGGATTGGACTTTAAACCATTTATTAACTTTTTAAAAGAACTTCCAGCATCTTGTAGTTACGCAATTCACAGGTAATGGAAACAAAACGCAATAACTAAGGACGGTTACACTGAATAAGCAGTACGTGTAGCCGTCATTTTTTTTAGCCTTCCAAACATTTTCCGTATTCACAATCTTCAGCGAGACCTTTTGAATAACTCACCTTTGAGACAATATCCATAATGAGGTATACTTTATTTTTCACAAGAACAGAAACATAGTCTGGTTGCCAATGTATCGAAATATGTTTTTTTCTAATGTTTTTTATATATCCAAACGAATTAACTATTGAAGAAGGCAACAAAGTATCTGCAACTGGTTTTTCTTGTATAGAAGCATCATTTTTTTTGGGATTAATTACGGTGCATAGAAAGCCTTTAAAGTCAATTCCTCCTTTGTCTGATCGCAATAAATACACCCAAACATTATACTCATTTTCTTCAATCATTATAGTTCTCCCAGTAGCATTATCTGTAGAGGTAATAAAAATAGTATCCTGATGATTTCTGGATCCATTGATCAAAAACCACTCCCCAAAAAAGGATGACAACAATTTCTTCATTAAATATATTACTTAGTGCTATTTAAACATGGCTATTCCCCATTAACCATATTTTTAGTAAAACGTAGCTAAGCAACGAACATACTTAAATATTTAATACAGAAACTACGGGTTCCCGTAACCTGCATTTATTTTTATCAACATCCCTTTTATTTCGATTGAATTGACTTCATCATTTCTTGAATTTTGCCTTCGAGTAATTGTTTTTCTTGCTTGGATCCGGTCAAAGCAATGGCATTTTCAAAATGGGCGATTGCCTTGTCCAATTGCTGTAGTCTTTTATTAATCTCTCCCAAAGCTGCATGATAAAGGTAATACCCTTGTAATTGTTTTTCGTTTTTGATATGATCAATCGCTTTTAGAGCTTCTAATGGTCCATAGAGTTCGAGAATAACCAAGGCTCGATTTAGAAATACAACGGGATCAAAAGCCAGTTTCAGAAGAATATCGTAATACTCTAAGATCTTTTTCCAATTGGTATTTTCGTATTGCCTGGCACTACAATGTTCGTAGGCTATTGCTGCTTCCAGATGATAGGTGGACAACTGCTTTCCAAAAGACGCTTTATTCATATACAATTTCCCAGAGTCAATCAAAGATGGATCCCAAAGTTTTCGATCCTGTTTATCCAAAAGAATCAACTCTCCGTTGGTTCCTAAACGACTATCTACTCTTGCTGCATGAAAACACATCAGTGCCATCAACGCATATACTTGTGGTAGCGCTGTTCTTTCTTCAGAAAACAGAGAGCGGCATAATAACATGGCCTGACCAATTAAATCTTTTCGAATGAGGTCATTGGAATGTGTAGAATTATATCCCTCGTTGAACATCAAATAAATCGCACTCAGCACCGTATTGGTTCGCAAAACAATCTGATCCGGTTTGGGTATTTGGGGTTTAATCTTATGTTTTCTGAAGTACTCTTTTGTACGATACAAACGTTTTGAAACGGTATCTTCACCAGTCAAAAAAGCTTTTGCCACTTCTTTAGTACTGAATCCGCATAAAGACTTAAGAATAAAGGTAATTTGGTTTTCTGGAGAAATATTAGGGTGACAACAGGCAAACATCATCGCTAAAAAATCATCTTTTATACTATCTTCTTGCCAATAGGTATCCATAGTCGCGCCCAAGGTATAATTAGATGTCAACAATTGCCGTTGAGGATCCGAAAAATCAATAACCCGGCTATGTTTATTTCTACGGATGACATCGATTGCTCTATTCTTTGCCGTACGATACAACCACGCACTTGGGTTATCTGGAAGTCCTCTATATTTCCAGGTCTCTAATGCCTTTAGCAAAGCGTCTTGTACCACATCTTCGGCCAGTTCTATATTTTCTGTTCCAAAGATCTTGATCAAAACAGCAACCATCTTTCCAGATTCTTTTCTAAAAAGATGGTTTACCGTAGCTTCTATGTTATTGTAATTATCCAAATGAATTACATCGGACTTATTTCTCGAACCTCGACACTACAATTGTAGGTAATACTCGGACAGTTTTTAGCAATTTCAGTAGCACTATCCAAAGACTCGGCTTTGATCAATAGATATCCACCTACAAGTTCCTTACCTTCAGCAAGAGGCCGATCAATCACTTTTTTACCAAAATCCAACAACGTTTTCCCCTCATTCATCAAAGGTTGACCTCCTAGCAATTTCTCCTCCTTTGCCAAAGCATTCATCCAATCTTGCCAATCCTCCATATGTTGTTGCATTTCTTCAGGAGAATTCTGGGCATACAATTCTTGCCCTCCTCTTATAATTAATAAAAAATCACTCATAGCAAAATGATTTAATGTTCGGGCCATACTTCGCGCACTTCAACTCCAGAAGCATCCCAATGAAAACCAGGACATCCTTTGGCCATTTCTGTCGCTTCTTCGATGGAGTCTGCTTTTATCCTTAGATATCCTCCAACAAGTTCTTTACCTTCGGTTAAAGGGCGATCAATGATACTTGTTCCTTTGTTTACTACTGTTTTTCCCTGAGTTCGCAATCTTTCTCCACTTACGAATTTGCCCTGTTCTGCGATTTCACCGATCCATTGTTGCCAGTGCTGCATGTGTTCTTGTTGTTCTTCTGGAGATTTGGTATCCCATACTTCATCTCCTCCTCTAAAGAGAAACATAAATTCTTTCATGTGTTTGTTTTTTTAATGGTTTACATTTTTTTTACACCATTATGACGAACATCGATCTTTTATTTGGACAATATTTAGAAAAAAAAGAAAAATTAGCTCTCCTGCATTATTTTTCTATGGGCAGACATACTATATAGAGATGGCTTTTATTGGATGTCCCATATCATTGAAAAAAAGAATATCAGATTGTCCAACCAAAGTCTTTTGTAACCCAAACGGACCATTATAAAAATAGTACTTTGGCATTCTAGATGTATCAGTAGTTAAGAACAATATCACTAATGTCCTCTATATCTAGTGTAAGGTAGTTTCATGTTATCCATGGTCAATACAAGTACATCCTGGTTAAGCATAAATTCTATACACATTTCTGCACCGTTCTGTTTTTCAGAAGCTTTTAAACAAAGTTTATCATTTTTTACAGACCAGAACCTTTTCATTGGTTCTCCTATAGACTTTTCTGTGGCTGTTCCGTCTGAATTTAATTCTATATAGGTCTCATCATCTCCATCCATCATCCACTTTCCTACCAATTCTTCAGGGTTTTCCTGATCAAAGGATAACATCTTGCTATCGGTCGTGCTCGCATTAGCGAAATGCAATGTAAAAAACATCAATACCCCTAAAAAAACAACATTAACTTTCATAAGCTCCGAATTTAATCTAGTTTAAATTTAGTGTTTTTTAACGTATCCACATCTATACTATTGAATATCTTTTCACAATTCTTTAAGAAATATCTATTCGCATAACTTACTTTTTATCTGTAACTATCCAAAATTTTGGCATCCACCCAATAAATATCTTTATTACTGGTGTAAAACAAGTACTTACCATCATTACTCACAAAAGGACAGAGTTCATGATTTTTGGTATTTATCGATGCTCCCATATTTTTAGCCTTTGTCCAGCTACCATCTTCTTGCTTAAAACTTATGTACAAATCTCCTCTACCTAAACCGTCTTTTCTAGTCGCACAAAAAATAACGTATGACTCATCTAAAGCTACAAAAACATCTGCCTCGTAAGCTTTGGTATTGATTGCAGCGCTCAACTTTACCGGTTTTTGAAATTCATTGTTGCGATAAGCTGCACTATAAATATCAAAATTGTGTCCCTCATTTTGTGCTGCATTTTTATTAGAACTAAAGTACATCGTTCCCTCTGCTGTAAACGACATATAGTATTCGTTGGCTTTGGTATTAATATTTGGCCCTGCATTGATAGGTGCCGACCAACCCTCTTTTTCTCGAACAGAATACCAAATATCATAATCTTTGCCCTCTCCTTTTCCATCTAATGGCCGATCAGAAATATAATACAGTCTGCTTTCGTCTGGAGATAAAAAAGGATCATTAAAGCCGTAAACCTCGTGAGCAACTATTATTTTTGGAGTAGTCCAAGAATCTTTTTCCCTTCGGGTATATCTTATTTCTGATCTGTTTCCTGTATCTACACCATAAAAAAATTCTTCTCCATTTTTTGAAAACACAGAACCAAATTCATATTCGTCTTCGTTAGAAATAATTCCTGGAGCAAAAATTTCTGGAGTAGTTCCTGGCGCCTTCTGTTTTAGGTATTTTCCGTTATTTTGCGAATAGGCATAGCTTGTTGACACTAGCAAAAGTGCAACCCAAAAGTATTGTCTAAAAATCATTGATGTGGTCTCTTATAATTGGATAAATACTTGATACTTCTACTTAGAAGCTAAATCATGTGTTTTCTTGTAAAAAATCTTATTTACGATTTTCCATTCTCCATTGATCTTCAGCAGATTCATATAATCAATGAAAGTAAAATTGGGATATTCAATTTCTAATTTTGCATTGGCAGCATGTCCGGACACATTGATATAATCAATTCTTGTTTTTCTGTTTTGTTTGGGACCAGGTTTCATTTTTCCAAAAAACTCTAGTGCATTCACTTCTTTGTATTCATCCCCAATAAATTTCATAGTAGCCGTTTCATGAAATGCCTTTTTTAAGGTCTCAAAATCATTATTGGTACCTCCATCCAAGTAATAACGTACCGTTTTTTCTACAAGGGCGTAGTCTGATTCTTGTGCCTGGCAAAACGCAAATGCCATACACATTACTAATAAAGTGATTGTTCGTTTCATTTTGATGATTTGTTATATTAATAAGAATTAGGTGATGCTCTAAAGTAGAAAAACAATTTGGATACTTCTCATAAAAAAAACTTAATCCTTTTTGCAACTGACTAAAAATGAAAAAATTAAAAAAATGATATTTAGGGGGTAGGGTTATTCTTTTTTGAAACGTTATACTATAAAATGCTCGTGGATTACCTCTAAAGCTACATGGCAAAAGGGAACGCTGTTTTATGCGTTCCCTTTTTTTATTGACGTTGACTTTATGCCCTTTCGATTTTACAGATGTAACAACCTGCCTCAGCATTTCTGGCATGTAGATAAGATACTTCTTTGTGCTCTTCAAAGATTTGCGAAATTAATATATCCACATCATCATCCTTGACCAATTGCGTAAATACCATTTTTTGATCTTCATTATATCCAATCAGTGTCAATGGAAAATTTTTGGTATCTGCCTTAATCTCTGGAGGGAAAACATGGATATTTTGATACGGTGTTACTTCTTCTTTATGAATAAAAATAGGTCCCGGTTGGTCAAATGCATTAGCAATTTCAAACGGACTATGTCTCAGCAATAGTCTTTTGTCCTTCCCCGGTTCAAAAGGTTTTAATGAAAATCGACAAGGACCATATCCACTTGCAAGTTGTTCAACAACGGGATAGCCATACGCATCTATTTTGGTAGCTTTAATTCTCGAAACATACTCTTTTGATAATGGCACAATTCTAAATGTATTCATTGTTTTGATTTTAAAGTTCTGCTACAAAGATGAACTTTAATGCTCTCGTATACCACCCGAATATTGCTCAATGTATGCTACACATTGGCGGCCTCCCAGCCGATAATTGCTGTTTTCCTAACACTTCCCCAATGGTATTGTCCAAAATCTCCAGATGCTCTAATCACTCGATGACAAGGGATTAAAAAAGCCACTGGGTTTTGTCCGATCGCAGTCCCAACCGCTCTTACGGCTCCTGGATTATCAATATGATTAGCGACATCGCTATACGTTGCTAAACCTCCTTTAGGGATTCTAAGCAGCGTACTCCATACTTTAATTTGAAAATCAGTAGCTTTTAAATGAAGTTTTATTTGGTCCAGTTGTTTCCAATCTTTGGTAAAAAGATGTAGTGCATTTTCCTGAAAAGTATCCGTAGTTTGGTTGAATTTTGCTCTACAAAACCTTTTCTGTAATACGACAAACCCTTCATTCTGATCTTCTACAAATGCCATATGGCAAATTCCTTTGCTCGTAGATCCCACCAGGATGGTCCCGAAATTAGTATTGTAAAAATTATAGTTGACTTCTAGATTTTGACCTTCGTTTTTATATTCTCCTGGAGTCATCCCTTCGATGTTGATAAACATATCGTGTAATCTTCCTGTTCCGGAAAGTCCAGTCTCAAAAGCTGTATCGAACAAAGTTGAGGCATTATTTTTTAGCACCTGCTTTGCGTACTCGATGCTGATGAACTGTAGAAATTTTTTAGGGCTTACTCCAACCCATTCTGTGAATAGTCTTTGGAAATGAAATGGACTCAAATGTACCTTACTCGCAATTTCATCCAAATCGGGTTGTTGTTTGAAGTTTTCTCTGATATACCTAATCGCCTCCGCTATACGGTTGTAATTAATACTATTCTGTGGTGTCATTTTTTTCTATTTGAAACCTTACAAAAGTACATTCGTATACACTTCTAGTAAACCCGAAACTTGCTGGATGTGCGCTAATCCATTTGGAAATTAAAGCCTCCCGAGAATAAATTGGCATTCAACCCAGAGTTTCGTTCGTAGTATCTATATCTAAAATCAATACTCTTCAGTCCGAACTTCCAAATATGCGCTTTGGCAAAAATATCAGTATAACTTATCCCGATACCATATTGATTTGCATTAAAATCTGATAAATCAAAATCAGAAGTGTAAAATTCCTGAATAGACAAATGCTCATTAAATGGTGCAAAATAATCTGCTTCGGTTTGATGATAAAAACGATAACTTGGATATACCGTAAACTTATCTGTAATTTTTACAGGTAATTCGATACTAGCCGTATGGGAATTAATCCCCCAATCGTCGGTATAATATCTATAAAACGTTCGTACTGCAACATATTCATTGACATAATAATGCAGTCTACCCCCCATAGCAATTTTGAATCGGGTATCCGGTAATCTTTCTACATCATCACCCAAAGTAAATTCCTGAACTATTTGATCCGCGACATCGGCAAACAGTACTCTTTGAAAAGGAGTAGAAAGTAATCCTTCTTGTTGTATGAGATCTAAGGACAAAGAACCCTGAAGTTTTTTGGATAAAATCTGAGAAAAGCCTAACCCTAGTGAATAGGAGTTTCGGGATTCGTCATCAAACTCAATAAATGCTGGATTATCCCTTAATTCTGAAGGGTAAATTGCGTTCCAGGTATCCAAGAACACATTGGCATTGATACTAACTTCGGTATTTTTTTCATTAAATAAATAGGCATAACTACCACCGAAACCTACTGAGAAATAGTCGTATTCGTTGGCAATAGAGGCATTGACCGACCATACTCTATTTCTGTCGTCACTACTATGGCTATAGGTACCTGTAAATGTGGCTAAAACATCATTTCTTGAAGCTCCAGACGAAGCGACAAATGGATTAGCAAGTCCCTCGGTATCAAAAGGATCAACATTACTTGATGAAGCCGAGGTATAGGCCGAAACACTCGAATCTATAATCAAGACATCGTCATCATTGAGAGGAATCGACACCACTATGGTAGGTGTTACATCGGTAAGTTCTTCTGTCCCCAATCCACCGGTAACCGCTGCATTATTACCTTCCTGTGTATAATAACTCATCAGGTAATCGACTTCTGTGGATTCCAAAACTCTTTTCTTATATCTTTCTGTCTCTTGTTGTTCTTGTCCTACAACGCAAAACGTATTCCAAAAGATAATGATCAAAATTAGTCGTTTCAAAAGCTAAAATTTAAGAGTTATATTCTTTGTATACAATTAGTTTAGTTGCAACCACATCCACCACCGGTTTTACCTCCATTAGCACCGGCAGCCGATTCTCTGTAGGCTTGAAAATTGGTTTCAAAACGATCACATTTTTTAAGTGCCAACTCCATATCTGGATCATTTAATTGCACTTTCTCGTATTCTTTTACAACCACACACGAATGCAGCAGGCTGGTAAGAAGAATTCCTAAAACTAACCTATAACTCATTGGTCTATTTTTATGTTTTTGGAGGTATGTATATTACCTTCATTATCTATGATAATACATTCAATATTATCTAATTGATTTATTCTATCCATTCCCGTGGTTACTCCCATTACAAAAACCGAAGTAGCTAATGCATCAGCTAATTCTGCTTTTGGAGCAAAGACGGTTACACTTGCGATATTTTCTGTAGGGTAACCGGTGCGGGGATCAATAATATGCGCATATCTTTTTCCATCTAAGATAAGATACTTTTCATAATTTCCTGAAGTAACCACCGCACGATCCACCAGAGGTAGCATGGCAAAAGCATTTTTTTTGTTCAAAGGATTGGTAATTGCTACTTTCCAGTGTGTCTTATTAGGTTGTACTCCCCAGGCACTCATATCACCAGAGGCATTGATAATCCCTGCTTTTACACCGTTGGCAATAAGTAATTCTTTAGCTTTATCAGCTGCATATCCTTTACCAATTGCGCCAAATCCAATTTTCATTCCTTTTTTAGGTAAAAAAACCGTTCTTTTTTCTTTGTTCAACTTAATGTTTTGAAACCCAACATTGGCAATAGATGCTTTAATTTCTGTTGATGAAGGCAAAGCGTTTACCGTACCATCAAACTTCCATATCTTATCCATAGAAGCATAACTAATATCAAACGCACCATCGGTCAATCTAGATATTGCTATTGATCTTGCTATAAGATCAAAAAGCTCCTTATCTACCTCAACAGGGCGTATCCCAGCATTTTTGTTAACTGAAGAAGTCAACGAGTTTTGATCCCAGGATGATATCTTTTGTTCTATCCTTTGAATTTCTTGGATAGCTACATCTATATATCGATCAGCATGTTCTTTGTTCTCGGCAACTACCGTGATCTCAAAATCACTCCCCATTAATAAAACAGCACGCTTATAAATTTGCTGTGCCATCGCAGGATAACTAGCTAAATATATAACAAGAGTAATTAGAAACTTCAAATCGTTATTGAATAATAGAGTTTAAAAGTTTGATATACGATTGGGGTGACACCTTTTTGTAACCAGTTTCCCCAAGTTTATTTCCGGTTTTATCTAACACGACCACCAATGGGAATCCTCCACTTCTATTATACTTTTCTGCCAGAACGTTGTTTTGATCTTGCAACGTCTTAGGTAACTGGTTTTTTTTCTTTCTTGGGAAATCCACCTTCATTAGAATGTAGTGTTCCTTTGCGTACTTTTGGAACTCACTCGTATGTAAAATCTGTTTTTCAAGTTTGATACATGGTACACACCAATCTGAACCTGCAAAAACCAAAACAATAGGTTTATCATTTTCTGAAGCTACTTTTTTTGCCTCTTCAAAATCAGTAAGCCACTCCTGCCCAGTTGCCATATGAAGACCTGCAACCAAAAAGCACCCAACAATCATTATCAATCGCATAGCATAGAATTTTATATACAATAATAAAAAATTATCTTTCAAGTTACTATCCAACACCTACAATCTTGTCATAAAAAAACGGAGATAATTAATTATCTCCGTTTTTGACATCAGTGAATATTTACCAATGTATGTTTAGTTCTATTAAAGTTTTGGACATCTTTTGCAGTTCGTTTTTCCTTTCTTCTTGTACTTCTTACAACACTTTTTCTTTTTGCCTCCGCAGGCAACTTCGCAATTCATAGAAGCACAAGGAGAATATAATGAAGGGGTATCTGTACTATACACTTTGTAATTTTTATTAAATCTAAATAAAGTGCAAAAATATAAAAAATACTTCCCTAGGCAAGAAATCCTTTCTCTTTATTTACTAACTTATTAACAATTAGTTAGCTGGTTCTTCTGGCTGAAAAGAATTGATATCACGATCAAACAAATAATGACCTGATTTATCATCCCCAATAATCTTCAATTTATCTAGCAGATCTCTTGCAGTAGCCTCTTCTTCTAATTGCTCTGCAACATACCACTGCATAAAATTATGAACGTTATAATCCTTAAATTGCAAGCATTCATAAATAATATTATTAATTTTTGCTGTTACGAACTCTTCGCTTTCCAGGAATACTTCAAACAACTCCATTAGAGACTTAAAATCATCTCTAGGTTTATCTATCGCGGGTATAACTGCGTTACCACTTCTTTCATTAATAAATTTTACCAATTTGGTCATATGTACTCGTTCTTCTTCTGATTGTGTATAGAAGAAATTGGCAACACCATTATAACCATTTGTATCTGCCCAACTTGCCATTGATAAATATTGCGCAGAGGCTTTGGCTTCATATTTTACCTGCTCATTTAATAATTTTTCTATTTCTGGTATCATACGCTTAACTTAGAATTTTTGTCAAAAAACTAAAGTAAGCAATTTCCCATCCATTTAAAATGAACTTCACTCCTTCTTTACTTATTTAAAATTAAACTACATAATGATAGAAGCAGTAGGTTGTATTTGCCTTTACAGTTGACAATACTCTCACCAATCATTTTTCAATTCCCGAAAGCGACATATCACTAATTTCTGAAGGCTTGTTTTTTTCAAGTTCGATCACACCTACCTTAATTTTCAACAACTTACGTAAATACAATCCTGCAATCATAAACAAAATAGATCCAAAAGAAATTAATGCATAATACCCTGCAGATAAAATGCTAGTGGAGGTTCCAGAATCCGGCATTTTAAAATCCATTTTCTCCAGAACCTTAATCATATTTACTTTTTGATCTTTGGCAACTAACTTTTGAATCTCTGTTACCAAGGCTGTTTTATCGTTAAAAGGAACTCCGGTAATACTTTTTATACCAGCAACTCCTTCTTCTTTTAATGAAAATGTTTCTGATAGATAAGCGATCCCTTTTTCATCAAGTGCATAACTATCCGTACTTTTAGGTAGGAAATAAAAGTAATATTGACAAAATGCAAACAGCACAAAAGCCATACTGCAAACCAATAAAGCTCTAGATCTTTCATTGATATTAGTATCCCTTTTGGACTTGATAAATGTATTGATCTCTTCTATGGCAGTTTTTGCTTTGATGTTATCAGGATTGCTATCCAAGGACTTTTTAAAACATTGCAAACTGTCTTTCAAATACGAATTATTGATCTCTAATTTGTTTTTTTCGTATTGTTTGGTTTTAATATATCCTCTAGAATAGTATAAATCCGAAAGTTTTAAATCTTTATACTTCTTTTCTTTGGTACCGAAGTTTCGGTTTTCGTAAAGATTAAGTTGTTTTGACCCCTTTCCAGATTTTCCTATTTGTATAGCGTCCTTTAGATACTTGTCCGTTTCGCTTAAAACCTTTTCATTAAGTTCTTCGTCGGGCCCATTCAAATTCAATTCACTCAAGCCAATTAGGGCATCCACATTATTAGGATCTCGTCTTAGTACTTTATCAAATTCATTACGAGCCGCCGAATACTCTTTGTTTCTCAAATAGGCATTCCCCAAATTGTTAGACAACAAGAAATTATGCTCATCCAGTTTTACGGCTTTCTTAAACGAACGAATAGCTTTAAGGTATTCTTCTTGGGCCAAATATAACTGCCCCTGTAGATTAAACCCTTTGGCACTAGGCTCCCCATAACTTAGGTATTCATTGATTGCCTCGTGCCCTTTTTCATTTTCACCTTCTAGAGCATATAATTCTGCCATTTTAAAATAATCATTGGCAAAATTATACGGTTTGTTTATTATTTTTTCTGCGGCCTTTAAATTCGCATTTCGTTTCCAATAATTGCTTAATTCTGCATTGACTTCTCGTTTATCCTTTTCGGCATATAATTGATTCAAAGCAAATAACAAGCTTGTATTTTTATTATCTCTTCTAACGCCTTCCTCAAAAAGATGTTCGGCTTTATCGAGATCCCCAAAAAATTCAAAATAAATATTGCCACAATACAGATAGTTATTGGGGTCTTTCCTGAAGATAAGATTCTCTTTTAACTGCTTTTCGTAGAATTGTAATACTTCTTGCCATAACTTTCTGGAATTTTGATACCCCCCTTTCTTGAATAAGTAATGTGCTTTGTTATGTAAAGCATATACATTATTGTAATTATTTTCTTCCAAAACCTCATCAAGGACTTCAACGGATTTTTGAAGATTTCCTATAGAATCATATAAGTTTGACAAATCAAGGAACCCATCTTTAACTTCTCCATACAATGTCGCTTTTTCATAGTAAAAAAGACTTTGGGCATAATCTTTCAAAAAGTACTGATACAAATTCCCAAGTGCCCAAAATCCATAGACAGATTTATATTTATCCACCAAATCATGAAAGTTTTTCACCTCTTCCTTATAATCTTTCAATAAGGTTATGCAGTGGTAAATGTCGTTATACGCATTGACATCATCATTCTTTTTGTGTATAATTTTCTGATAACACGTAATAGCTTTTTGGGGATCTTCGTGACGAAAACTAAAACCTAAATTTGAGTATGCAAGATGGAAATTAGGATCAATTTCCAGGCATTTATTGTATTTTTCTCTAGCTTCCTTGAGCATTCCTTTATCCAATAGCACATTCCCCCATACATTATAGAGTTCTACAAATTTGGGATCGGCTTTCCTGGCTTTTTCATAATATGCTATAGCTTTATCCGGATCATCTTTTTTGGATAATCGTCCTAGAAAATAATATCCTATTTTTTTTATAGCATCGGTATTGGACCATTCTTCAAACTCGGCTTGAGCTTTTTCTTTATCTTCCTGATCTAATAAAATATCTCCCCAATTGAGATAAGCTACTTCATATGTTGAATCTATTTTTATGGCCTTCTGATAATATTGAATCGCCTTCTCATAGTCATTCTTATTTTTGGATACAATACCAAGATTGTAATAAGCCCATTTATAATCGGGATCCAACTGAATACATTTCAAATATTTTTCTCCTGCTTCGTCACTTTTTCCAAGGCTAAGCAAAACATTGCCCCAACTGTTATATCCAGCAACAAAATTATTGTCTTCTGTGATCGACTTTTCAAAATATGTTATTGATTTCTCTGGCTCCGTTTTTTCATAGGTTCTTCCCAAATAATAATAGCCTATTTTCTTTCCTGTAGTTGTCTTTGTCCATTTACTATATTCTCTTCTTGCTTGTAAAACAGTACTCCGATTAAGTAATAACTCGGCCAAACTATCATAAGCTGCCTGATACTCAGGATCTATATGGATAGCTTTTTTATAGTGTTTTATAGCACTCTTAGTATCCATAACTCGTTCATTAAGAACCCCTAGATTATAATATGCCCATTTAAATTTGGAGTCTATTTCTATACATTTCTCATACTTCTCTTTAGCTTCTTCATATTGTTCTTCCCCCAATAATAAATTTCCCCATCGGTTATATACATCTGTAAATTGTGGATCCAAATCAATTGCTTTTTGGTAGTATTCAATTGCTTTTTTTGTGTTGTTATTTTCAAAACAAACTCCAAGATTATAATGTGCCCATTTATATCCCGGATCTATTTCTAGGCACTTTTCATACCAATTTATAGCCTCTTCATAATTCTTTTGATCAGACCAAATTCCGGCAATAGCGTAGTATGCTTCGAGATAATTAATATCAATATCTATTGCTTTTTTATAAGATGCAATTGCTTTTATATAATCTGTTTTTTCAAATATTCTTCCCAAATTAAAATGCGCCCATTTGTAGTTAGGTGCAATTTCCAGGGACTTTTTGAAATATTTTTTTGCCTCTTCATATTTCTGACTGTTCAACAATACACTACCTAAGGAATTATATGCTTCAAAATAGTATGGATCCAATGCTATAGCTTTGTTGTAATAATCTATAGCTACCTCTGGTTCACTTCTCTCCATTAGGTATCCCAAATTGTGATACGCTAACTTATAATTTGGATCTAGTTCCAGGCATTTCTCATACTTTTCTTTTGCTTCATCTGGTTTCCCCTGATTAAGCAATAAATTACCCCAATCAAGATAAGCTTCAACGTATTGAGGATTAATTTGCGTTGCTTTTTCGTAATATTCAATGGCTTTTTCTGGGTCGCTTTTCTCGTGCGAGTACCCCAAACTATAATACTCCTGTGCAGTTTCCATAATGAATGAATTGGTTACAGATACTAATTGATCTCAATATATTTGGGGATAAAAAATAAGAGGGTGCATCAAAATTAGCACATTTTGACTTAAAAAACACGGGGTATTTACCTGTTTATCAAAATATTACACAGAAAAATACGATCAGAAAAAAGTCTTGGAAATTTTCTTTTTTAATCAGAAGAAGGAATTGCGTGTAATAAAAGGGAATATCTAAGCTGCTTTTTCAAAAGCTATGTAGTTAAGTAGCTTTCCTTTTTTGTTCAAAACAGGATACCCTTTTATCACACATGTATAAGGAGTTTGATCTTTTCGATAATTCAATATAGAAACCTGAAATGGTTCGAGCTTTTCAACCGCCGCTCGTATCTTGGCAGAGGTCTTCAAACAAGTATCTTTTCCCTGAAACATTTTGGGTGAGTTTCCTATCACCTCTTTGGGAGAGTATCCGTTCAGTTTCATGATATTACTGGAAGCATAAACAATCTTCAGTTCTGGGCTAGTTACTACGACTACCGATTGCTTATCCACAAATTCTGAAAGATAGTCTCTTTCAAAATCCCAGTTTTTGGTAATTCTTTTAAGTTCAGAAAGGTCCTGTTTGTATGTTTCCAAAGAAGAATGATATTCCCCGTAGAATTCCCACGACAACAAAGGTAATACGTAATTAGATAAACCTTCGTAATACTCCGCCATCATATGATCATACCCGCTAAACTCTTTCATAAAATGTTAATTTCTTCAAAAATATAGAAATCTACTTTTATTTCAGATTGAACAAAAGTTAATTCTTAGGGTAAACAAAAGTTAATCTTTTACCACTATAACTTGAATTGCAAGGTAGCATACCACGAAATTGGTGCCGAAGGAATGATCCCTGGACCAGGGTATCCCGTTGCTCTTTGAGTGAAATAACTCTCGTCCAAAAGATTATTTACTCCTGTCTCTAGCTTAAAATTCTTATACGTATAAGAAAAAGAAACATCCAAAATTGAATATGCTGGAATTTTACCCAAGGTTCCTTCCTCTCTACTTCCTTGTACCCCTCTATCTGCATTGGTCACTTCAGTAAACTGTTCAGACAAATGGGTAAACTGAATGCTGCTTAGGAAATTTTTATATCCAAACCCTATTCCTGTTTTCAGGTTGATCAAAGGTATAAACTCTACTTTATTTCCTTCGATAGGTTCTTCAGATCTGGTATATTCAGAATCGGTTATAGCTAGATTAGTGAATGCATTCAACACATAATTGGTATCATCAGCCAAGAAAGTAGTTGCCATATTCCAATTGATGTAACTTTCAATACCATAAATAAATGCATCACCTATATTTCCTCGAACACGTTGCGCTCTATCATTAAAAACCTCTCCAATTCGATCTTGATACCACAATCCAAAAACACTTGCGTCATAAGTAAGCGTATTATTGAACTTGCCACGGATACCTATATCTGCTGTAAATCCTTCTTCATCGCTAATATCAGGACGAATAACAAAGGTTGGATTTACAATTCGGATATCATTAAATGTTACCGACCTGTAGTTTTGAGAAACATTCGCATATCCTTCCAGGCTTGGATTGAACTTATAGCTAGCTCCCAAACCTAACAACAGGAAAGAGCGCTCAAAAGTCTCATCATCTCGTTCTAACGTATTATTGATGGGGTTACCAGCATTATCAAAGATTACATTATTGAAGGTTCCGTCTGCTTCGGTCTTGATGTATTCAAATCGAGCTCCTGGAGTCACCGAAAATTTATCTGTGATATTAAATATATTTTCTCCGAAGACCGCAACATTTTGATTAGGAAAATCAAAAGTGGATTGATTGGCATAATCTGGAAAAAGATCATTTTGAAAATCAAAATTCGCATCTGTTCCTATACTCCCCGGTCCTTGTCTGGCATCATTATCTGCCTGATAATATTTAGTACCTATCAAAAACACCGATTCTTTACCCAAGAAATTATACCTGCTCAAAAGCCTTGCTTCTGCTCCCCAGTTTTTAAAATTACCAACGATCAAATCCCGAGGTGTAATAAAATTACCATTTACATCGGTTTCGTCTACCGCAGTTATTGGATTGGTGTTAAGGTCTGTAGGTATTCCTCTAAATCCTAAGGCTTTTCTAGAAGCATCCAAGGCAAAAAGATTGACGCTAAAATCAGTTTTTTCAGAGAATTTATGTTCTAATTTAAGTGAGAACAATTTCCAATCTACATCAAACCAATTCCTTGTACGATTACTGAAATCCGGATCAAGCTCAAACTGAGTATCTGTAAGACCTCCTGGTTGTTGTGCCAGGTAATCCAAATAGGTAAACTCTCCCGTTATTTTGGTGTTATCCGTCAATTGGTATCCAATATGCGCATAGATATTTTTTGAATCATAATCTGAATTAGGTCTGAACCCATCTCCACTTTTGTAATTAAAATAGGTATAATAACTCAACTTACCTACTGTACCTCCGATGCTATTAAAACTACTAAATGCATTAAAAGAACCATAAGATTGGCGGGTAACTAGTTCTATTTTCTTGTTGGGATTAGGTTGTTTCATTTTGAAGTTAATCAGTCCTCCAAACTGAGTTCCATACTGCAATGATGCTGCTCCCCGTACCACCTGAATTTCACTTAAAGCCTCTGCTGGCGGAGTATAATAACTTTCTGGGTACCCTAAAACATCAGCACTTATATCATATCCATTCTGACGGGTGTTGAAATTGGCAGTACGATTGGGATCCAATCCTCTACCACCAATATTGAGCTGTAATCCTCCAACACTATTTTCGTAGATATTCAATCCCACTACTTGTGCGTAAATTTCTCTCGCATTGTTCGAAGCTAAATTACCCAATGCATTCTCTAACAAAACCACTTCACTCTTCTTACCGGCATATATAGCAGTACCTTCTACAGGTTTGAGTTGCTTCAACCCAAAAATCTTAGCTCTTCGTTGGGTGATTAATACTTCTGAAAGTTGCTCTCCAAGAGGAGCCAAAACAAAATCGAAACTGGTATTCTTATCGATTGTAATCTGCTTTTCTAAAATCTCATAATTATAGTTAAAAACGGTGAACAAATACGTTCCCTCTTCCAAATCTGTAAATTCAAAACTACCATCTGTAGAGGTAGTTGTCTGCTCACCTGTAGTTTGATTATATATCTCGGCGTTTACCACACCTTGATTGTTTTGATCCAATACCTTTCCCGAAAGTATATGTTGTGAATAACTAAATCCAGTAATAAAAACTATGACAAAAAATACGTTATAATCCCTTAATTTCATCTTTGAATGGAATAATCCAAGTTTTATGTTTAAATGATTCTTTTTGTTTTCCTAAATCTACATTTGGGTCAATATATGGGCTACTTAAGCGCCCATTAAGTGCGACATAACTTTCTACATAAATTTCAACATTTTGATGACCCTGATTTTCAAAATGTTGTTTTAGATAATGTGCATATTGCAAGATAAAATCTGGCTGTGTTGCCATCTGTTTTTGCTGAAATGCAGTGAGAAAATCATCATTATCTACATAAAATCGCTTTCCGGTTTGTCCATCTACAATTTTAAAATTGGCATAGCCTGCTTTTTCCATAAGCATTACTCTCCAGGAGAATCGAAACCCCTCCTCTGTCCAAAATAATTCGCCAGGATATAGCAAATATCGAAACGGCAAAAGTAATTGAATTGCAAAGAAAACAGACAATAAAACCACACTTATTCTTGATCGTACTTGGTTACCTATCCAAGACTTACCCGTGTCAAAAATCTCTTTGTTGATTTTGGCCATCTTTGCGATTACTCCCAAGATTTTATGATGAATATTTGCATCAAAAAATATCAATGTACTTACGATCATAATATATGGGAACATCCCTATCGGGAACAATACTCTAGTTAATACATGAAAAGCAACTACGAACACAAATGCTATAATTCTTGTCCTTTTGTAGAGTAATAAGAATGGAATTGTCAGATCATAAACAGCTCCAAAATAGCTAAACGTATAGTGTATCCACTCTTGCTGCATTAAATCTCCCAATAATGGAATACTATATTTGGATGGCAACCATATTTTTAACGGCATCGCTTTCAGCAACCAATCAGAATTCAACTTGGCTAGACCCGCATAAAAATATACGATTCCCAATAATAACTTAACCGCATCAATGGTCCAAACAGGAATTTGCTGAAATGATTTTTTCTTTCTCCAAGCATCTACAGAAAAGTAAGCGTGCGCAGGTAAAAAAATCATCAAAAAACTAAGCAAAGAAATAAAGTAGTAGTGGTTAAGATATGTGGTCTTATCCATCAACTCTATGTACGTAAAGCTTAAAAAAAAGGTAATTATAGCTAACCGATACTTAAATCCTAACGCCACCATTAGGGCAGAAATCCCGCAGATTGCAAAAATCACATAGGTATAAACTCCCAACGGTTTTACAAAGTCAAAACCAAAGTATGAAAAAAAGAAGTTGGGTTGGATGTACAACTTATCAATCCAGCCATAACTCCAGAAACGAATAATGCTTATGAGCATCATTATTCCAAAAAAAATACGAAAGACTGCCAATGGTGCAGCCTCCGTATGTTTATGAAAATATGCTTTTGGACTAAAATCCATGTATAATCAAGATATAATACTAGTCACCATCTGCATCAACAAAATCAACTCTAACTGAAAATGCTTGTAGCATATCTACTTTTAAATGAACTACATTTTTTTGAAGTTCATCATAGGTATTCAGCATTAGATTATTATTGGAACGAACTTGTTCTGTAAAACTATCATCCAAACCGGCAGCAGTAGTTCGCGAAAGATTAAATTGATTATTGATGATCTCAGCGAGGTCTTCACCTTCCTTTATGGTATTCAAGAAATCCAAATAGGTTTTAAAACTCTCTCCTGTAGCATTGCTCGCAAAATGTTTCCCGTTAAAGAAATCCTGCATTGCGTCCAAATTGGCATTAAATAGGGCTTTAGAAAAGTCTCCTTTATAAAAAGCTTCTACTTTGTCATCAAAAGTTTGAGTACCAAATACTCCTGCTGGTATTCCTACTTTTCCAGCTCTTAGGTGTTTTTCGTAATGAAATATAAAGTCATTAGCAATTTTATCTACAGAACTTGTAGCAGAAGACCCACTATTACCAACAAAAGTTGCTCTGTAATCACCATTCCAATCTGCCAGTACTTCTGTAGTCAAATTGTTCATTCGGTCTACTAGGTCTGTTAAGTAGGAAATGTATTTGCTACCATTGGTTGCATCGGTATAAAAAGCAACGATATCTGCATCTGCGGTCGCTAACCCATTGATCATATAATCTAAAGCTCCAAAACCTTGTTCATCTTGGGCAGCTACAGCGCCTAGATCATAAGATTCTGAAGTGATATTAGTCTCAATATTTGCTGCATTAACCGGAAAAACGTTCATAAAGTTTCTATACGATAACTCTTCTGCCTTTCCAATCTCGAACATCCCTACCGCTTGCCAAGATAAATATGCATTAGACCATGCTGTTCTTAAAGCCAATAAATTTGTTTCATTGGCATCGGCAGTAAAAGCAGTAGTTGCTTGATCTAAAGCCGTTATATCTGTAGAAAACTTTTGTAATGACGGGATGATGATATTATCTGCAAAATTTACCAACATTGCAGCTCTGTCAAAACTATCTCCTCCTGCTTCTCCACCATCATCACTTGTAGAACAAGCGGATGCCAAAAGCATCAAAACGAAAAATGAACCTAGCAACTTCTTCATATTATTTTTATTTATTCTTAATAAGTTTTGCAAATGTAAAAAAAGAGGTTGAAAACATACTGTTTTCCCTCCTCTTTTTTACGATTTTATGTTTTGTTTCATTAATTAGTGCTACCAGCTTGCTCAACAGTGAAATCAAATCTTGCAGCTATGGCCTCTGCAATTGATTGTAACGTTGCAGGAGTAACATCCCATAAACCGTTGGTACCTCCCATCAATTGACTAATAAACCCTTGTACTTCCGTTCTGCTAAAGTAAGGAGCATTCGTATCCGGATTTCTTGTAAATTGTAGACTGTAAATAAATCCATACCCTTCAGAAAGATCGTGGAATACACTTGCAAAATCTACTGTACCAGCTTCAAGGCCATTCTTACCTTGCTGTAGGTAATATACTGCTCTAATCCCTACAACTTCAGAGATTTTTCTTCTTAAGATAGCAGATTGCGCATCACGAATATCATATCTCTTTGCAACGATTGCCGCTCTACCCAATTTGAAAGCATCAAATATCTCTTCGGCAATACCCGCAAAATCAGGATCTCCCTCTACTCGTCCTATATACTTGTTTAGGAAACTGTCATCATCTCCAATAGTAGGGTTTGGATTAGCAGTATTTGCCGAAGTTCCGTAAGCATATCCATAGGCTTCATCCCACTTGTGCTCCATAGTGGTATAGTTTTTACCTTCAGCTAGCACATCATTATCGTTATTAGCTCTGTTTTCAGCCTCATCCAAAACCGCAACACCCAAATAGTTATTCAATGCCTGGTCCACCATTAGTGCTCCAATTAATCCTTTATTAAATGCTTGATTTAATTCTAATCCTTTGGCGTTTACATATCGATCAGATCCACCTCCTGCTTCTTGGATTACACCAGGTGTTCCTGCCACTGCGGTTGTACCCCAATTTGGGAATACCTCATCTACCTGCCCTTTGATAAAGGCATCAAATTCGGCTTTGATTGCAGTAGCATCAGTAGTATTTGCAGAAAAATAATCGCGAGAAGCCGCGGTTTTACTTCTTACGCTTTTGTCTGATGCATTAAGATCTGCCTCAGAAAAATCGTTTGCTCCTTCCACATGCGCGAACATCGCATCTATTGTAGCTTCGTCTAATGTTTCAGTTTTAAATGCATTAAGGATTTCTTCTCCCATTTTAATACGAGTAGTTTGTCCGCTAAAACTAACAGAAGACTCTCCGTTACGCTCAAAAACATAGGTTGCAGGTGCATTAATCCCTGTATCAGGTGTATCATCATCAGAAGAGCATGATCCTAATACAGCAACTCCAGATAAACATATAACTTTTAATAAGTGATTGATTTTCATTGACTTTTTATTTAGACTTAATTCAAATAGTAATATTTATGTGGGCAAATATATAGATATAAATGCATCTCACAAACTTTATTTGTAATAAATCTAAATAAAATTAACCTAAAGATAATATAGGCTTGACTTCCAGAAAACGGTATCAAATAGAATACCTAAAGTAACTTATTCTGCCACAGAATATTGACTTCTTACCTGTTTTACCCAATTGATCAATTGTTCTTTTTCTGCTTCTTCAAGATTACTATGCAACCAAGTGTATGATGAAAGTGGCATCTCTCCCTCTTCTACTTCTTCTATAAGCTCTTCTAACTTATGATCCTTCTTTTTAACGCTATATCCTTCCCAATCGGATACGTTAAAATGTTCTTTGCCTTCCTCTACATGATGATCAATCCAATACGACACAGGAGCCACTTCTGCATACCAAGGATATATGGTTTGATTGCTATGACAATCGTAACATTTGGTTTTCAGTATTTGTTGTATCTCAGGAGAAGGCTTGGTTTCCTTTTCAAAATAGGCTACAGACTCATATCCAGATTCGTTCTTATCTGGTCTTACGAATTGAAGAACTACCAATACGACCAAAAGTGCTATTCCTACTTTTTTTAAAATTCCTTTCATTTTAGTTTGTTGTTTAGTGATATACCGAAAATATTTTGGACGCCTCATTATGCGAGGACTCAAAACTTAGTGTTCTAATGTTTGTATCTGCTTGAACTGTGGTAAAATAAGAAATCATACGTTCTGTAGGCATATTCCCCGTTAATTCATCCTTTGCCATAGGACAACCTCCAAAACCTTGTATCGCACCATCAAATCTTCTACAACCAGCTTTGTAAGCAGCATCTACTTTTTCGTGCCAAGTGGTCGGCGTAGTATGTAAATGCGCCCCAAATTCGATATCGGGATACTTAGGGATCAAATTTGAATAGAGATAATCAATAATTTCTGGAGTGGACGTACCCACCGTATCTGATAGTGAAAGTATTTTTACCCCCATCTTGTTTAATTTCTCTGTCCATTCCCCAACAATATCTACATTCCAGGGATCCCCATAAGGATTACCAAACCCCATAGAAAGATAAGCAACCACTTCTTTGTTGGCATTACCTGCAATATCCAAAATAGCCTTAAGTGTTTCTACAGATTCTGCAATGGTCTTATGTGTATTACGCATCTGAAAATTTTCTGAAATCGAGAATGGGTACCCCAAATAATCAATAGCCTCGTGTTGTGCAGCATCATTTGCTCCGCGCACATTAGCAATAATAGCTAACAATTTACTTTCTGTATGGGATAAGTCTAATCGGGATAATACTTCTGCCGTATCCACCATTTGTGGGATAGCTTTTGGCGAAACAAAACTTCCGAAATCAATAGTGTCAAAACCACATCTCAATAAAGATTGGATGTATTGTACTTTTTTTTCGGTTGGGATAAATTCTTTAATGCCCTGCATTGCATCTCTAGGACATTCAATAATTTTTACTTTTTCGGCCATTTTAGCAGATCAAAATAGAAAATATTCAGTTACGCCTATAAAAGTATGATTATTTTTCAGAATTAAAAGAATCACTAATATTCTTAGGAAAATTTTATGCATCCACTATTTCCAACTATTTGACTTCATAAAAAAGCACTTAATTTGAATCAAGTGCTTTTCTTATTATTGCAGTTTTAATATCCCTGGATCATATAGACAAGGATGCTAGCTTAAAACCTTTCATTATACCTGTGGTGCATCAGGGTTATCTGCACAAGTTTTGGTGCATGCTCTATGATTCGATGTACTCAAAGGCACAAAACCACCTTTTATATAAGAGAGGTTGGTAATTTGAGCAATTTGGATCTTCTTTAAACGGATACTACTTTTTTTTGCATTTCTTTTCATTGTGACTGAGTTTTAAGGATTGATTACCTAAATGTATAGTTTTTCCCTTGTATTCAAAGGCTTAACCAACCGTTAACTGTCTGGTTTCCGGAAATCAGACCATCAAAAAAAAGTTAAATCAACCCTAGTTAAGCAGGTACCTCCAATTCATCCTCGTACTCTGTTATTCGTTTGATAAAATAAGAAGGGTACAGCCCTGTTTTTTTATGAAAATATTTTGAAAAGGCCTCTGTAGTATTAAAACCGATCTCACCAGAAATCGCTTTAATGGTATAGTTTCTAAACTTTTTATTCGTTTTTAACTCCTCTATCAAATACTCTACCCTCAAGTCATTAATATAATTCGTAAAGTTTTTCTCTTTATAAATGTTCACAATTCGAGAAACGTACTTGCTGTTGGTTTTAAATTGTGCCGCCAAACTATTGGTGGTAATGTTAGGCTCAAGAAACTCTTTATTTTCCTCAAACTTCTCAATTTTGGCCAAAATATCTGCTTTAATCTCTTCGGCTATTTTCAGTTTTTTAATCTCTTCTGTTTTGGCATCTATTACAGACTCTGCAACCATTTTTTCACTTCTTCGACTTTCTTCTTCCATCAATTCATTAAATCGCTTAGCATATAATTTTCTTTTCTGAAATTGATAGTAGAACAAAATAGTTACCCCAAAAACAATACCCACCAAGATCCATATGTAAATCTTGAAATTTGAATTTTTAGCATAAACCATTTCAATTAATTTTTCCTTTTCTGCCAGAAGGTTAGCAGTATCGTATTGCTTGACCATCTTTTCATTGACCTGCGTATTATTCTTACGCATAATGCTATCAAATTTTAAAAGTCGATCCACATAAAACAACTGATTTTCGAAATCTTGTTCGGCTTTGTAGTTCTCAATAAGAAATAAATATCCACCTCTTACCTCTGGAACTATAAATTGGGATTGCTTAAATACAGAATCTATTTTTTTATAAAATAGAATAGATTGTTGATGATCCGTCAATGACTCTTTTATTCTACCCAAATAATAATAGGCTTTGACCAAAAACGCTTTATCCTCTATCTTTTCCAGATAGGGCAAGGTTACTCTTAGGGTATTTTCGGCGTTTGTATACTCTTTTTTATAATAAAAATTAACTCCTTGATTAAGAAGTAATTGATAATACAAACTCTCATTATAATAGTTTATTGAGGAAAAAGTTCGGGCGATATAATAATCAGATGAATCTATTTTATTGTTTTTAGTGTATGATTCTGTAAGATGTACCATGATGTCCAAATAATCGACAGTATCTCTTATTCCTCTTTTTTCTTGATGCTGTCTACTCCTTTTGAAGATTTGCAAAGCCTCATCATGCTTTTCTAGTTTAGTTTTTATAAGCCCGATATTGTATTCCACCATATATTGAAAGCTTTCATTTTTATTCTTTTTGGAATAGTCCAAAGCTTTCAAATAATTATCCAGTGCATTTTCGTAATCCCATTTCTCGAAATAAAAATTACCTTTTGATGAATACGGGAAAGTAGGATATAGTGTGTGCCCTAGATTTTTGGATAATGATATGGACTTATTTAAATACTCTAGTTTTAAGGAATCATTTTCTTCATAAAAGTAAAATCGAGCATAAATCTCCGCCATTTTAAGGCTATCATTTGCCTGAACAGCTTTTGCCAAACAGGTTTTTAAATAAGGAATGGATTTAACGTCGTCTTCATAACTATCCCAGAATTTTTCCAAAACTTCTTCGTAAGAAAATGACTTAAGGGAATCTGGCACTACGAAGTGTTCATCAAGAGATTGAGAAAATGTAAGATTCGAGCACCACAAAAGAACTAAAAACCGTGCTATTCGTGCTATTTTATTCATTAGGTTTTAAGAATGTATAACACCACCAAATGTTTATATAACCATATACTACATTCAATTAAGCGAATCTGCAACTAAAACAAAAAACATTTGGTAGTAAATGTGATTGATTGATGTGTAGTAAATATACCATTTTAAAAGGTATCATCTCCAAAAACACCCTGTATTTCTATAGGTTTCATCTATAAATTTCTAAGAAAAACTATAAGGTCTGGTTTCCGGAAATCCTACTCCCTATTCTGGAAACCAGACTTTAAATCTTTGTTTTTAAGACATATACGCTTTTAAATTTGAATATACTTCAATCATAAATTTCAAATCATTTTAAATCAAGGAGGAATCTGAAAATCCTAAAAACAGAGTAAGACCATAATTAATTTATACCACATGAAGCACAATCAAATTTTAAACATCGAAGGAATACAAGTATTACAAAGAGAACAAACTAAAACAATTAAAGGAGGTGCCGAGGATAATATGGTCTGTGACTGGGTAGGTAGCGAATACATCTGTTTTGATGTCATTGACGTCGTTGCCTAACCAAGGATGGAGCACTGCTTTACCTCTGGTTCAAAGCAGTGTTTCTTGGACCATCTAACTGCTGATTTCACAATTTCAAACAATCAATTTTATACAAATCTTAAAACAAAACTTTTATGAAAACTCAAAATCTAAAACTACGTTACTTTTTTGTACTTCCGATCCTTTTTGCATTGTTCCTTATTGTTTCCTGTGAGAAAGATGAAGACACTTTTGAACAACCTGTAGAAGCTGTAGAAACCACAGAAAACTTAGAAGACACAGGTAAAATTTACCCATTACTGGACCGTCCAGACTTTACTCCACCCAACATTCCGCAACCACCAGCATTTGATGCGCATTGTGTAGTGAGATTGGCGTACTTATCATACCTAAGACGATGTCCAGAAAATGCGCAAGTCGTTAATGGTTGGATTCAGGTTCTTTTAACTCAAGGGTTTGATGATTTAGCCAAAGGATTTATCACCTCTAATGAAGCAAGTGTGAAATGGAACTCGCAATACCACAGTTATCTTTCAAGAAATAACCTAAACAGTGTAGAAGTACATAAGTTTATTTATATCGCTTACCGAGGATTATTACTTAGAGAACCGGATGTAAACGGTGGAAAAGGCTGGACAAATGTCTTTTATGACAGAGGAATAAGAGCCGTAGCTAACGGAATCGGAAACTCCGCAGAATTTAGACGTAGGTTAAACAATATCCAGACCGAATGTAATAACGCTGCAAATCAGTGCACCTATTAATTTTATATTCCGAACCTAGATTAAAAAAGTGTAAGCCTTCTTCTTGTAGAGGGCTTACATTAATCGGTTTGTTATTTTTATTTTTCAGAAAAAAGCACAAAAACCCCAATTCCTATAAAAACGATAATTTGCAGCCATTTAAGAACAACTCCTACCCTTGCATTTTTCTTAAGATATTCTGAAATCGCGCCAGCTAATACTGCAATTAATCCAAACACCACAAATGATACCAGAATAAACAGCAGTCCTAACACATAAAACTGCACTACGGTACTTAATTCTTGACTAAATAAAAACCCGGGAAAAAAAGCTAAAAAGAAGATGGATACTTTTGGGTTTAAAAGGTTCATAATAAACCCTTGCTTAAACAATTGCAATGGATTTTTTTTGGGTACGTCAACCTCTGATAACTGAATGGAAGATTCACTTCTGAATACCTTATACGCTAGAAAGAACAGATAAAGCGCCCCAAACAATTTGATAATAAAAAAGAGTGTTTCGCTTTCTTTTATGATCACCGATACCCCAAAAGCTAATAGAGATGTATGTATGATACAACCTGTCATCAAACCGGCCACTACTGAGAGACCATACTTCTTACCATTAGCCATACTTTGCATTAGGACAAAGATGTTATCTGGACCTGGCGAAATGGATAATGCAGCAGTTGCTAAAACAAAAGTGTATAGGATTTCATAATTAACATCCATACTATTTCTTTTGCAATAACGCCTTATTGATACGTTTGATCAATTTAGGACCTTCATAGATAAATCCCGTATATAATTGCACCAGGCTTGCTCCCGCTTCCAGTTTTTCTAGAGCGTCCTCTACAGTATGTATGCCTCCTACACCAATGATAGGAAAAGCTTTATTACTTTCTTCAGACAAAAATCGGATAACTTCTGTAGATCTATTGGTAAGGGGTTTGCCACTGAGCCCCCCTTTTTCGTTTGCCAATGTAAGATTAGATTGTAATCCTTTTCTGGAGATTGTAGTATTTGTTGCAATAACACCTGCTATTTTTGTTGTCTTTACGATATCAATAATATCCAACAATTGATCATTGGTAAGATCTGGTGCTATTTTCAACAAGATTGGTTTTGGAGAAGATTTTTTCAAGTTTTTCTCCTGTAAGGTATTCAAAAGTTGTGTTAGCGGTTCCTTATCCTGCAAAGCTCTAAGATTGGGAGTGTTGGGTGAACTTACATTTACAACAAAATAATCTACATGATCAAATAAAGCGTCAAAACAAATAATATAGTCGTCGGTTGCATTTTCGTTTGGCGTTACCTTATTCTTACCGATGTTCCCTCCTATCAGGACTCCTTTGTTTTTCTTTAAACGCTTTACAGCATCTTCTACGCCGCCATTATTGAAACCCATTCGGTTGATAATTGCGCTATCCTTTTTAAGACGAAACAATCTTTTTTTAGGATTTCCTCCTTGAGGTTTTGGTGTTAACGTACCAATTTCTACAAACCCAAAACCAAAATCATGAAGCTCATTAAACAGTTTTGCATCCTTGTCAAATCCTGCTGCCAGACCTACCGGGTTTTTAAATTTCAATCCAAAAACTTCTCTTTCCAATTTAGGATCATTCACATGATATATACTTCTAGTCACAGAAGAAAAAAGAGGAAGCGCAGACAAAAATTTGATCATTCTAAATGTAAAATGATGTACTTTTTCTGGATCAAAATTAAAAAGTATAGGACGTATTAATAATTTATACATGAGTATCTGGATTTGCTTGGCAAAAATAAGTTATACAGGGTTCTAATAAAAGTGTATTTTTGAATTCTTCAGTATACAACATTTTAAGTTTTATGATTTCTAAAAAACACATCACAGATCGATTTATAAGTTACGTTACTATTGACACCGAAAGTGACCCAGCTAGCCAAACCACTCCCAGCACCAAAAAACAATGGGACCTGGCCAACAAACTAGTAGAAGAATTGAAAGCAATAGGCCTTAGCGAAGTAACCATAGACGAGAATGCATATATCATGGCCACACTTCCTTCGAATATCGATCAAGAAGTTCCTACCATTGGTTTTATCTCTCACTTTGATACTAGTCCTGATTTTACAGGAGCTGACGTAAAACCACAAATTGTAGAAAACTATGATGGAAAAGACATTGTCCTAAACGAAGCAGAAAATATTGTTTTGTCTCCTGATTATTTTGAAGATTTACAACAGTACAAAGGACAAACTCTAATCACTACAGACGGTACCACACTTCTTGGAGCGGATGATAAGGCTGGGATCACTGAAATTGTCACTGCCATGGAATACTTGATTCAACATCCTGAAATCAAACATGGAAAAATACGAATCGGATTCACTCCTGATGAAGAAATAGGAAGAGGTGCACATAAATTTGATGTATCCAAGTTTGGAGCCGATTGGGCATATACTATGGATGGTAGTCAAATAGGAGAATTAGAATACGAAAACTTTAATGCCGCTGGTGCTGTCGTAACGGTAAAAGGGAAGATAGTTCATCCTGGCTACGCCAAAGGAAAAATGATCAACAGCATGTATATTGCTCAGGATTATATCTATGCATTACCAAAACAAGAAACCCCCGAACATACTAGTGGTCGTGAAGGTTTCTATCATTTACATACCATAAAAGGTGATGTAGAAGAAACCAAACTGTACTATATCATTAGAGATCATGATAAAGAAAAGTTTGAAGAAAGAAAGGCTTTTATGCTTCAAACAGCTCAAACAATCAACTCAAAATATAATAACGAGCCTATTACTGTTGATATCAATGATCAATATTATAATATGCGAGAAAAAGTTGAACCTGTAATGCATATTGTAGATATTGCCGAGGAAGCTATGAAATCTCTAGATATCACCCCTCTTATCAAACCTATCAGAGGAGGAACAGATGGTTCGCAACTAAGTTTTAAAGGACTACCTTGTCCTAATATTTTTGCTGGAGGACATAATTTTCATGGGCGCTACGAGTATGTTCCTGTAGAGAGTATGATCAAAGCGGTAGAAGTGATTGTACGAATAGCGGAATTAACAGCTAGCAAGAAAACGGCATAAAGCTTTCATCAAATACTTCTAAAATAAAAAAGCGCGATAGAATTAGTTATAATTTTATCGCGCTTTTAACAAGTAGGCTAGTTATTACTTCTTATCTGTAGCGGGTTTGTTTAACTTTTCGCTCATCTCCAAAGAGATCGCAGATCTGTCAAACGTCAATTTCCCTGCTCCTGTTTCAATAATAATAGCATTGTTTTTTTCACTAAAGTCGAAAACTTTTCCATGAAGACCGCTTTTTGTTACTACACGATCTCCTTTTTTTAAGTCTTCAGCAAATTTTCTTTCCTTTTTTGCCTTCTGCATTTGTGGACGTATCATAAAAAAGTACATCACCACAAAGATCAGGATAAAAGGAAGAAATGATTGTATTTGTTCCATATTAGTTTCCTGCTGGTGCTCCTCCTGCTGGCTTAGCCTTTGGAGTTACCATTGCCTTAATCTTAAGAATTTCTTTTCCAGCTTCTGTGTTAGCAGTAATAGTTACCTGCTTAGTTTGCTGATTTGGCTTACCATTTGAGTTAAACTTTACCAACATTTCACCTTCTGCTCCAGGAGCAATTGGTTCTTTTGGCCACTCTGGTACTGTACATCCACAGCTTCCTTTTGCGCTTACAATTACTAAAGGAGCTTTTCCTGTATTTGTAAATTTAAAAGTGTGCTCAACTACATCTCCTTCATTGATTGTACCGAAATCAAACTCAGTTTCAGCAAATGTCATTACAGGAAAATCAGTATTCTTTGCATCTCTTTCTGCCGCTATTTCAACATTTTCTTCTTTAACTTTTTTTGTTGCATCTTCTTTACAAGACACCATCGTCATAGCAAAGATTCCGGCTAAAATTAAGATTCCTTTTTTCATTACTTGGGTTTTTAATTAATTTGAGGGTTAAAAATACATTTTTTTTTGAACTACATAAGTCCCCTACCAACTTTATTTAGTTTACCATTCTTCTGATACTCTTTTGATAATTTATCAAGAATACCATTGATAAAAATACTACTTTTAGGAGTACTATATTCTTTTGCAATCTCTAAATATTCGTTAATTGTTACTTTTACAGGTATTGACGGGAACTTTACAAACTCGCAAATTGCCATTTTTATAATCGCTTTATCCAGTTCTGCTATACGGTCCTGATCCCAATTTGGCGTTTTACCATCGATCTCTTTGGTAAATATATCTCCGTTAAGTACCGTCTTCCTGAAAATATCTATGGCAAACTTTTTATCTTCTTCGTCCTTATATAACTTTGGTAAAGATTTGTGCTCATCATGAGAAGCTTTGGCTTTACGTAACATCTTTACGATCGCAGTATTCACCAAAGGCAAATCATCTACCCAGGTTAATCTTTTATCTTCAAAATAATCGTACAATTTCTCGTTGGGAGCAATTACTTCTTTAAAGATATCCAGAACAAACTCTTTGTCTTCCTTAAAAGAACTCAGTTTGGTACTCATATAATCCGTATATACTTCACTCTCTTGAATAGCTTTCCATAAAAGGGCTACATACTCACTATCAAGTTCCCAACAATTCATTTTTTTTCTTTCGATGCTTTCCTTGAGTTCTACATTGCTTTCTAACCATACTAACACCTCATTATCGATAAATTTGGTGTTGGGATTTTTTTCTTCGGAAGTAGCGAGATACTTTTTTTGGCTTTTGGTTAGAAACTCAGCTGCGTGTTTCTTAATTTCTACAAGGAGTTGCAGATTTATAAGAAACAAATCGTACATCTGATCAATACTAAATAGCAGGAATTTTTCTTCTTTATCAAGGTTATCACTTTGGGTCTGCCCTACGGTATAGAGCGACTGCATGACTTTTACTCTAATATGTCTTCTGGTTAACATAGAATAATTACAAAGAACTTTATACAAAAAAAACGGGCGAAAGTATACTTAACTTTCGCCCTGCAAAAATACTATTATTTTTAATCTAACTACTTTAAATTTCTTTTTTCTGTAGCTAAATTTTAAATTTTCAAAATTCTATAATTGCTCTTTTTTTCTTGCAGCAATTCGATCCTCTGCAATGCTCATCGCAGATGCATTTGCAGTGATGTTCATTGCTTTTGATTTATTCAAAATATCCAAAGTAGTATTGTAGATATTCTCGGTCTTGGATTTGATCTCTTCTCTACCGTAACCTTCAATCTCTGCATATACATTAATGATACCTCCTGCATTGATCAAGAAATCCGGAGCATATACTATTCCTTTCTTTTGAAGTAGAGGACCGTGAATATTCTCGTTGGCCAACTGGTTATTAGCGGCACCAGCAATTACTTTTACTTTTAATTTATTAATGGTCTCATCATTTACAGTAGCACCAAGTGCACATGGAGCGTAAATATCTGCAGTTTCTGCATATAAGTCTTCTCCTCTGTAAATCTCTGCTCCATACTTCTTACTTACTTCCTGCAATCTTTCTTCATTAATATCAGCAATAATCACTTTCGCATCTTCTTCTGCAGCAAGTCGCACTAATTCTTCACCTACATGACCAATTCCTTGCACCAAAATACGTTTTCCTGCCAAAGCATCATTGCCATAAGCAAATTTGGTTGCTGCCTTCATCCCCATGTATACTCCGTAAGCTGTTACAGGAGAAGGATTACCTGCCCCTCCTTTGGCTTCAGAAATACCAGTTACGTAAGGAGTAACTTCTCTTACTGTATCCATATCAGAAGTTTCCATACCTACATCTTCGGCAGTGTAATATTTCCCACCTAAGGTATGAACAAACTTACCAAAACGGGTCATTAATTCTGGGGTCTTGATTTTCTTTGGATCTCCTATAATCACAGCTTTTCCACCACCAAGATTTAATCCAGTGATTGCTGCCTTATAGGTCATCCCTCTAGATAACCTTAAAACATCATTAAGAGCATCCCACTCTGATGCATAGTCGTACATACGAGTTCCTCCTAATGCTGGTCCTAAAATTGTGTTATGCACACCAATTATTGCCTTCAATCCTGTATCTTTGTCTTGACAAAAAACAACTTGTTCGTGATTGTCAAAAGATAGTTGTCCAAATACGGGCGCTTCTTTTTTTAATTGATTTGCTGTTAGCACTTCGGTTATCATTTATTAAAAATTTAAATGGTTATAAATTATATAATATTCAAAATCAGAGTGCTAAAATAATGCATTTTTATGAAATTAAAATTTTTAGCTGTTAAATTTTACGAATCCTTTAATAATTAACCCCTTGCAAAAAGATCTTACATGCGCGCACTACGCCATTTGAACAAATACTTTTTAAAGTATAAATACCGACTTTTAATTGGTTTAGTAATTACCGTAATTGCTAGAATTTTCTCAACCTTAGTTCCTACAATTGTAGGAGATTCTGTTGATATTGTAGAGAAGTACATTAATAACGAAGTTACTGATATTTCAGAAGTAAAAAACGGACTCATTATTAATATCCTCCTCATTTTGGGGGCAGTTTTAATTTCTGCACTGTTTACCTTTTTAATGCGTCAAACCTTTATTGTCGTTTCCAGATTTATAGAGTTTGATTTAAAAAATGAAGTTTTTCAGCATTACGAAAGATTATCACTTAATTTCTATAAGAAAAACAGAACCGGTGATCTGATGAATCGTATCAGCGAAGATGTATCCAAGGTAAGAATGTATGTTGGTCCTGCTATCATGTATAGTGTAAACACCATAACTCTATTCGTCGTGGTGATTGGATATATGATCAGCATTGCTCCAGAACTCACCTTGTATACTGTTGCTCCTCTGCCCATATTGTCCGTTTCTATTTACAAATTAAGTGTCGCTATCCATAATCGTAGTACCATTGTGCAGGAGTTTCTATCAAAACTCACCACTTTTACTCAAGAATCATTTAGTGGTATTACAGTCATAAAAGCATACGGCATTGAACCGCAAACCAATCAAAACTTTACCGAATTATCCAGCAACAGTAAATCTAAAAATTTAGATCTTGCCAAGGTACAGGCACTATTCTTTCCTTTGATGGTATTACTTATCGGGTTCAGTAATATCTTGGTGATTTATGTAGGAGGAAAACAATATCTCGACGGAACGATACAAGAAATAGGAGTCATCGTGCAATTCATACTATATGTAAATATGCTTACCTGGCCGGTAGCTACTGTAGGATGGGTAAGCTCTATTGTGCAGCAGGCAGAAGCCTCTCAGGTAAGAATCAATGAATTTCTGAGCCAAGAACCAGAGATTGTAAACACAATAATCCAAAAAACTCCTATACAAGGGAATATTAAGTTTAAAGATGTTAGCTTCATTTATGATGACACCAATATTACAGCGTTAAAAAACATCAGTTTTGAAATCAACAAAGGCGAAACTATTGGTATTATCGGTAAAACAGGCTCAGGGAAATCCACTATTTTGGATCTACTGGGAAGACTATACGATGTCTCTTCTGGAGTAATCGAAATAGATGGTAGATCTATAACAGACACCAACCTATTTGATCTCAGAAATCATATAGGTTATGTACCGCAAGATGCTTTTTTATTTAGTGATTCTATCAAAAACAATATTAAATTCGGAAAAGAAGACGCTACTGACGAAGAAGTATATCAAGCAGCAAAGAACGCCGTAGTACACAAAAACATTGTTGGTTTTACCAATGGGTATGATACTATTTTGGGTGAGCGTGGAATTACATTATCTGGAGGACAAAAACAAAGAGTATCAATTGCAAGAGCCATCATCAAAGACCCATCGATACTTTTATTTGATGATTGCTTGTCTGCAGTGGATACAGAAACTGAAGAGGAGATCATGTCTAATCTAGGGAAGATTTCTAAGGATAAAACCACATTTATAGTGAGTCATCGTGTATCTACTACTAAAAACGCTGATAAAATCATAGTCATAGACGATGGACAGATCACCCAGCAAGGCACTCATAATCAGCTAATCACAGAAGATGGTTACTATAAAGAATTGTATTTAAAACAGCTCGATGAAAAAGAAATTTAAGCTTTTTTTTGTGCGATTAACAATTTTTTTAGATTTTTGAAACCATCATAGTATATTAATTAATTAAGAAATACGGATTATGAATGACAATGAAATGATGGAGAAAGAAGAAATTTTCTCAAAAGTTTTAAGAGCAGGAAGAAGAACATATTTCTTTGATGTTAGGGCTACCAAAGCAGGAGATTACTATCTAACTATAACAGAAAGTAAAAAGTTCACTAACGACGACGGATCGTTTCACTACAAGAAACACAAGATCTATCTTTACAAAGAAGATTTCGCTGGATTTACTGAAATCCTAAATGAGATGACTAATTTCATTGTTGATGAAAAAGGTGAAGAAGTGATTAGCGAAAGACACCAAAAAGACTATCAAAAATCATATGAAAAGACAGCTGTAGGCACTGAAGAAGTTACTGCTTCTACTGAAAGTTTTACAGACGTAAGTTTTGACGACATATAAGACATAGCCATACAGGTTAAGTTAAAGTTATGTAAACCGCTTCATTCTCTGAAGCGGTTTTTTTTATATTCACGCTTCACAAAATAACTCAGCTCAAAAATGAAGTACTTTTACGCAGCGTTTATTTTTTTAATAGGAATTACCGCTACCGCACAACAAAACCTTTCTTTAGAATATTATCTCCCAAAAAACACTACCTATGATCCCTCGATTCCTACTCCACAAAGTGTATTAGGTTTTGTTCCAGGAAAATGGCACGTTTCTCATGATAAACTTGTGAGTTATATGACTACACTTGCCCAAGCATCTTCGAGAATAACGATCGAAAACCGAGGAAAAACCTTTGAAGATCGTCCTATACTTCTTCTTACAATTACGTCAGAAAAAAATCATCAAAATATTGACCAAATACAGAAACAGCATCTTGAACTGGTAGAAAGCAATACTAGCACTATTGATTTAGAATCCCTACCTGCGGTAGTTTACCAGGGATTTTCTATTCACGGTAACGAACCTAGTGGTGCTAATGCTGCCTTGGTAGCAGCATATTACCTTGCTGCAGCCCAGGGACCTGAAATTGAAAACCTCTTAAACAATACCGTTATTTTATTTGACCCTTCCTTAAACCCAGACGGATTGCAACGTTTTGCTTATTGGGCAAATACAAATAAAAGCAAAAACATAAGTTCTGATCCGCAGGATCGTGAATACCGCGAAGTATGGCCTGGAGGTCGTACTAATCACTATTGGTTTGATATGAACCGAGATTGGCTCCCTGCCCAATTGCCAGAATCTCGAGCCAGAATCAACACCTTTCATCAGTGGTATCCCAATGTACTCACTGATCATCATGAAATGGGAACAAACAGCACCTTCTTTTTCCAACCAGGAATCCAATCGAGAACGCACCCGCTGACTCCTAAACTCAATCAGCAACTCACCAAAAAGATCGCTAATTTTCATGCCAAAGCACTGGATAAAATTGGCTCTTTATATTATACCGAAGAAAACTTTGATGACTTCTACTATGGTAAGGGTTCTACGTTTCCTGATATCAATGGTGGGATTGGGATTTTATTCGAACAGGGAAGCTCTAGAGGTCATGCTCAGCAATCGGCTAATGGATTACTTACATTTCCGTATACGATAAGAAATCAATTCACAACTATTTTATCTACGCTGGAGGCTGTACAAGAAATGCGAAAAGAGTTGCTTGCGTACAAACGTGATTTTTATGCAAATGCCAGACAAGAAACTGCTAAAGGTGCTTATTTATTTGGGAACACGAACGATGCAGCATCAACTTTTCATTTAGCCGAAATGTTACAAAGACATAAGATCGAACTACATGAAATAAAACAAGATGTAACCATCGACGGAAAAGCGTTCAAGAAAGGATACAGCTATATAGTTCCCAAAAATCAACGTCAAAAGCGACTATTAAAAGCTATTTTTGAAAAAAGAACCACTTTCCAGGATAGTCTTTTTTATGATATTTCTGCATGGACATTACCCATGGCGTTTAATTTGGAGTATACAGAAAACGCTCCTTTGTCTAACGTGGGGAGCAAAGTAACAGAAGTTAAACCCAAGAATCCAGAATCGGTAAATAAGAGCTCTTATGCTTACCTCATGCAATGGCATGAGTATTATAGCCCTAAAGCTTTATACCAAATCTTATCCAAAGGGTTACGAGCAAAAGTAGGCTTACAATCTTTTGAACTCGAAGGTAAAAAATATGACTATGGTACAATACTCATTCCTATTCAAAATCAAATTTTGAGTGCAGATCAGATTCACAATCTACTGGAACAAGTAGCTTCGGAAAATCATATTAATATTACTGGTGTACAAACCGGATTAACGTTGGGCATCGATCTGGGGAGTAATCAATTCAGAACTTTAACTTTACCCAAAATAGCGCTATTCACAGGACAAGGAATCACCCCTTATGATGCAGGAGAAATATGGCATCTGATGGATCAACGATATGACATTCCTATTACAAAAATAACCACTGATCGCTTCGCAAGCATCGACTTATCAAAGTACACACATATCATTCTCCCCAACAGTAACAGGCAACATATCAATAGCGAAAAAGTAGAGAAATTAAAAACCTGGATCCGAAACGGAGGTACATTGATCGGTTATCGAAATGCCGCACAGTTCTTTAAAAATAATGGATTCATGAATATCGATTTCGCAAGACCAAAAAATGATGCGAAAAATATTTCGTTCGAGCAAAAACAAGACTTTGCTGGTGCGCAACATATCGGAGGGGCTATTTTTGAGGCTAGCATAGATCGTTCTCATCCTATTAACTTTGGATATGCCCGAGATAAAGTGGCTCTATTTAGAAATACAACCTTTTTTGTAAAACCAGACACCCAAAGTTATAATAACCCCATACAGTATACCAAAAACCCATTATTAAGTGGATACATTAGTAAAAAGAATCTGGATTCTTTGGCTACAACAGTGCCGTTCCGCCATAACGATTTGGGAAAAGGTGACATCATTTTATTTACGGATAATACGAATTTTAGAGCCTTTTGGTATGGAACTAACAAATTATTAATGAATGCCATCTTTTTTGATCACACCATGTAAATAACGTGATTAAAAGGTCTCTCACAAGGTATCCCGAAATTCGTAATAATGTTGCAATACTTTTTCGGGAGCCTCTACTTGTGGGTAATGCCCTATCTCTTCCAAAACGATCACATCGGCATTGGGAACGATTTCTTGATAGAAATCTGCCATATGCTTGCCTGAAATAGGATCTACTCCCCCATCTATTAAGCGTTTAGGCATGTCTGTGTATTGAATGGCTTCTCTCCATCTGATTTTATGCACATCTCTTTCTGTTAAGTATTTAATGAGCTTAGGAATCATATCTTTACCATTATTATAGTCTACTACCTCCCAAAACTCGTCTATCTCTTCTGCACTGGGTTGTGTATGCGCTCCAAAAATTTTTTTAAAATTCTTGGCTAATGTATTTCTGCCCATAAAATGCTTTAGCAGGTTTCCGAACGGAGTTAGTAAAAGTCTTTGTGTAATTGTTGGAAAATTGGTCTCAGGGAACATCCCTCCATTCAAAAACACTACTGATTTGATATCATAGGGATATTGTTTATTCTCTTTATATCTCGCCAGCATTTCCTGCACTACTGTATCCCCATAATCATGAGCCAGAATATGAAATTTGTCTATTTTTTGTTCTGAAAGATAATACTCCCATAAATCCACCTGAGCCGCAATGGAATATTTGAAATCCTTAGGTTTTGAAGTAAATCCATACCCCATCATATCCAAAGTATGCACTTCGTACTTGGTAGTTAAGCTGCTCCAAATTTTCTCCCAATCCCAGGAAGAAGTAGGAAAACCATGTACCAAAACAAGAACCTCTCCTTCTCCTGATTTTTGATAAAATACCTGATGTTTATCCTTATAGGTAAAATAAGAACCTGAGTCTTTCCAATCGTGTAATGTCATCTTATTTTTTTCCAAACATTTTTTGAATTACCCAAGCTGGTCCGATCAATAAAAATTGGAGGTCTTTGATAAACGAAGGTTTTTTCCCTTCAATCTTGTGTCCATAAAATTGCCCGATCCAGGCCAAAGCAAAAATACCTATAGAAACCATCCACAAAGGCGCATATTGCCCGATGTAATAATTCGCTATAATACAAAATGCCGAAAACAATAAGATTTGTAGTGCCATTTTTATGGATAATCTTACGTAGAAAAACAACACTACTAATAGGATTAAAAAAGCCCAATTTTCTATAAATGGATTTGTTCCAGGAATAATGCTTGCCAGTATACCACTAGGAATACTCATTAACAAACCTACAATCGAAAAAAATATGGCAGGAACACAAATAAAATGAATGGCAATATTTGTTTTATTTTGATGGCTTACTGCATATTCCTCAAACCAACTGTCTAATGTCTTCATAATTAACGCTTATATTAGGAAGTGAACTATTAACTGTAACTAAGGTAACAATTTTTAGACTTATACAGTATAATATTGTAATTTGGAACCTTTGTAAATGTTGAAATAATTATGGCACGTACTCCTTCAAATATGCTTCCTTTGGGCACTATGGCCCCTGATTTTCATTTAACAGATGCTGTTACTAACGATAAATTTTCTTTGCAAGATGTAAAAGGAGAGAAAGGCACCGTGGTTATGTTTATTTGTAACCATTGTCCATTTGTAATTCATGTAAATGAAGAAATTGTAAGAGTCGCTAATGACTACAGAGTACAGGGCTTTGGTTTTGTGGCTATCAGCAGTAATGATATCGAAAAATATCCTCAAGACGGTCCTAAAGAAATGTGGAAAACCGCTCAGAAAAATAATTATACGTTCCCGTATTTATTTGATGAAACACAAGAAATAGCAAAAGCGTATGATGCGGCCTGCACTCCAGATTTTTATCTATTTGACGCTCAATTGAAATTAATCTACCGAGGTCAATTAGACGATTCCCGTCCTGGAAATGGAATTCCCGTAAATGGTCGTGATCTACGACAAGCGTTGGATGCCGTTTTACGAAATGCTACCGTTTCTAGTGACCAAAAACCAAGTATTGGATGTAATATCAAATGGAAGGAATAATTTATGTTATCAGAAATTAGTTTTGAAAAATGTTCTAAAAAAGATATCGATATTCTAACCACAATAAGTCAATCTTTTTATCCCGAGCATTATGCTCATATCTGGCAAAATCAAGACCCATCCTTTTATCTTAACCTGAGTTTTAGCAAGAAGGCTTTTGAAAAAGATTTTAACATCGAAAACATCATTTATTATTTGATCAAGAAAGATGACATTCATCTTGGTTTATTAAAAATCCGAAAAGATGAACTTGTTCAAGATTACACTAATAATGAGGCTTTGCAGCTAGAAAAAATCTACTTATTACAATCATCAACTGGTTTGGGGATCGGAAAAAAAGCTATGAAATTTATCATTGAATATGCAAGATCCATCAATAAAAAGGTTGTTTGGTTGGATGTAATGACCACCAGTAAAGCATTGGATTTTTACAAAAAAATAGGATTTGTTACTGTATATCACTATGAGTTAGATTATCCTGGATTAAAGGATGGATATAGAGGTATGCAACGTATGATTTTAAAGCTCTAAAGTATTCCTGCCACAATCTTTAAATGTGCCAGATGGTGATTTCCATGCCAAGCGTAAATACCTATATCTTCTGCCAGAGAAATAGTTACATTACCTTCTGGATGTACAAAAGCCTTTTTTAGGTCTTCTTCTGTAAGTCCTTTCAGAAAATACACCCATTTGGCATGTAGTGCTTTTATGAGATCCAAAGACAAATGAATAGGAGCAGTTTTGGTATCAAACAATTCTGCCCATAAGTTTTCAAAATACGCTTTTATCATCGGTGTATCTTCTGTCATTGCCCATTTAAAACGTATATACCCATTATGATGGCTATCATGAATATGATGAATAACTTGCCTGGCAGTCCAGCCTCCCTCTCGGTACGGAGTCGCCAATTGTTCCTCTGTAAACCCCGTCACCAAATCGATTAGTTTAGCCGGCAACTCTTCGATATCAGCAATCCATTTTTGAACATCATTTGATGTTATATTTTCGGGACACTCAAATTGGCCAATGGGATACTTTAAATTCATAGGGTGTTATTCTACTTTAGCGTACATAAATTCTTCATTCGAAAACTCATCTATCAAGGTCAATACATTTTCGTCAAGACTTTTTATTTTATATCTGTACATGCGATCATCCATAGGGAAGAAACACACCAAAACACCTTCTTCGATTCTAGTTTTTAAACGATTTGCGAATTTCCCATCGTAAAAATTAAATCGTATAGTTCCTTCAAAAATGATGTAATCCTGAGTATTTTGAACATACAGCCATTTTCCTTGTAAGGCAGAATAGGTATCTTTATTGTAGAATTTATTATCGAGAAGTCCTTTCATTTTATTGGCATACTCCACAAAATCGGTTTCAGGAGAAACATCATCAAGTGGGGACCCTACTGTTTCCTTATCTACCCTTTCTCCATTATTGAAAAAATGCTTAGACTCGTATTTGGTAAACGATCGTGAATAATCCAACACTTTCTGTCCGCTTTCATTGGTTGCGTACAGATACGGTCTCTGTTTATAATTTACATAAATCAATTGATCATTCCAGAAATAAAATTCTGTAATTAGATTAGCATTTCTGGTACTGACCTTTCGATGAATCTTTTTGAGACGTTCATGTTCGTAATATCCTTCTAATTCGGCACCATGATCCGCCATTTTATCCAAAAACTCTTCAGGATCCAGATAAAATGTTTCAAATTCGATGTAGCCATCAATAATCTCCATTTGGTCTTTAATATTGGTTAAAATATCCTCTTTACTTTGACCAACGCAGAGACAAATATTGCATAGCATTAAGAACGCGATTAATACTTGTTTCATATCTAGGGGGTATAGCAGTTTTGTTAATAAGATACTTAAATCTTAATTCATCTAACAAAATCATTTTTAGCAAAATATAAAAATCTATTGTTAAAAGAAATTTAAAATTCAAAAAATAGTGTTTAACACATAAATTTTATGAGTGAACACAACAATCTATTCTATTTATTACATAATGTTCAAAATAATCCGTCATTTTCTTATTTTTTTTCAAAAAAAAAGCCCCTAATAACTAGGGACTTTTTCAATATATTCACTCATTTCTCGAATGAGTTATTTCACATTTACCAATTCAACATCAAAAATTAACGTTGCGTTTGGTGGAATTACTCCTCCTGCTCCTCTTTCACCATATCCTAAATATGGAGGGATTACAAAACGAGCTTTGTCTCCAACCTGTAACAATGCAATTCCTTCGTCCCAACCCGGAATCACATGTCCCATCCCTAATGGAAAATCTATAGGTTGATTTCTTTTATACGAAGAGTCAAATACCGTGCCATCTGGCAAACTTCCTTTGTAATGCACTGATACAGTGTTACCTTTCTCGGCTTTTGCTCCATCTCCTTTTTGGATAATTTGATAACGCAATCCACTATCTGTCTTATCAAAACCGGTCGCTAATTCTTCCAATAATTCTTCAGCTTTCTTTTTGGCTGCAGCTTCTCGTTCTGCTTTGGCTCCGTTGAATTGTCTAAAAGTTTCTACCGCATTAAAACCTTCTGCATCTCCACCAACTCTGATGATTTCAACTTCTTCTATCGCATCTCCTTGAGCAACTTCGTTCACCACATTTTGCCCCTCTACAACTTTACCAAAAACAGTATGTTTCCCATCTAACCAAGGCGTTTCTACATGGGTAATAAAAAACTGACTTCCATTGGTACCTGGTCCAGCATTTGCCATCGATAATACCCCTGGCCCATCATGTTTTAAATCGGGATGAATCTCATCATCAAACTGATATCCTGGTCCACCAGCACCTGTTCCTTGCGGATCTCCTCCCTGAATCATAAAATCCGCAATTACTCTATGGAATTTTAGCCCATTATAGTAAGGTTTCCCCTGAGGAATCGCCTGATTTTCTAGGTTTCCTTCGGCTAGTCCTACAAAGTTCCCTACCGTTCCAGGTGTTTTTTGATATTCAAGATTTACAAGGATGTCTCCTTTGGTGGTTTTAAATTTTGCGTATAATCCGTCTTGCATGGCAATATATTTTAACGTTTTAATTTTGAGCAGCAAAGATAGTTAATTGTTCTTCGTTTTATGAAGTAAACTCAGGATATATTCCAAGCCCTTTGGAACTCCAATCTTAGAACGTAAAGCGTTAAAAGATAATACCGTATCTTTAAGCTATTACATCTTAAAACTCAAAAGCAAATGTTAATTGAATTATTAAAAACAGAAGGAGTTTATAAATTAAGTAAAGTAGGACAAAGTGCAATCCATGGAGGTTCTGATCTTGAACCCTGTAGATCAAGGACCAAATCATTATTTAGAGATATTTGCGATAGTCATGGAATACCACCTGACGGTGCTAAGTGAATATATTTATTACCTATATTTTTTCAAGAAGAGCTTTTGCTTCCTTAAAGTTATAATTGTTAGGATCTGAGGTAATCTTCACAAGAATTCCTTTCAGTTTTTCTTTTTCTTCTCCCTTCAGATATACCATTGCCTTATACCAATTGGCTTTTTTACTTTGTAAGGTGTTTGTTTGTTCGAGCAATTCGAATTGCGCTATTGCTTTGTCAAATTTATCCAATTCGAGGTAGGCAACACCGCTATAAATATAACTTAAGGGATCTATGTCAGCCACATTACTTTGGTGATATTTTAAAAAGATAGCAGCGGCTTCCTCATACTTCTTTTGTTCAAAAAGCTCTTGCGCATTTTTAACTAGTTCATTTTCCTCTTCTCCTCTTGTAATCATGGATGGGATTTCATCTAATGCAATATTTTCTGCATACAGCACATTATAATCACTCTCTGAAAACACGAAAATAGAGATCGTCATAAGTACAATAATAGAAGCAGCAATACCCAAAAAATAAAAATTTTTGTTCCTATTCCCTGATTTTGTACGATTTTGATCGACCACCTCGGCAATCGATTCTTTCAATGATGATGCTTCATCACTTCTAAAAAAATCCGACAATTGCTTAGCCTCATTGTTTTTCAAAGCCGTTGTATCTCCTTCGATCCAATCCTTATCTTCATAAATGGATCGCATGTCTTTTTGAAGCTTTAATTCTTCGGCAAGAGTACTATCATTATCCACCTTTTCCTCAAAAGATTTTCTTTCTTCTGGGGTCATGATATCATCAAGATATTTATCTATTTCTTCCAAAAAATCACTCATACGTCCTTTATTTGTCTATATCTGGAGTCGTTTTTAATTAGTTTTGTTAATTGTGATTTACAATTAAATATACGTTGTCTAACTACATTATCCGAACTGTATCCCAATTTGCCAACAATTTCTTTGTATGGTACTTTTTGAAAGAAAAGTGCTAGCAATTGCTTACAATTATCTGATAATTCCTTTAGCTTTTCCTGAAACAATTCCCATTTTTCTTGTTCCAAAACAGCCATAGTCATATCATCTTCTTCTCTAACTAGTTCAATAGTGTCTTGTTTTGTTACTACGCGTTTTTGTTTTTTTAATTCTCTTCTCCATAAATTACGGCAAGCACCGTATAAATAGCCGTCAAAAGAGCTTTCTATCACAAAGGATTTTGTTTTATATCTCGCAATAAGCTGCAACAATGCTTTTTGGAAAACATCTTCTGCGTCTGTGGGATCTCCGTTGTTCTTAACAACAAAACTTTTAATCTTAGGAAACACGGACCTATACAACTCCTGTATCACACTCCTATTCCCTGAGGCTAACTCTTTTAAAAGATCTTTTTCTTCTGTGGGCATTCAATAAAAGGTCTTTATTTTTTTATTTTTTTTATTTTCGCGTGGTAACATTATTATGTAAAGGGAAACATACTAATAAATTAGAAAACAAAAAAAACATTTTTAATGAAAAAATCAGCTTTATTAATTTTAGCTGCAATCTTTGTAATTGGAATACAAAGTTGCTCTACAGACTTACAGGAGGAAATTTCCCCGGAGAATTTAGACCCTATCGAAGACTCTTTACAGAAAAACGGTACTCTAACCTTACCTGGTTGCACAAAAACACTATACATAGATTATGGAAATCTAGATTCCTACGAAAGGAAAGAGTTTGCAAGCTTAGCTAAGGAAAAATGGTTCGACAATAAAGTAATAGTTGAAACTACTCGTTGTCATTCTATTGAAATTTGGAGAGTTCCTTGTGATGACCCCAATCGATTCGGATCCAAAAAAGATGAAAAGGATAAAGTAGTGGATGCCGAAGAAAGCTTAACTCTTGGCGAAGGTGGTGCACCTCCTCCTCCAGACGTAACTAACACACCTAGGTACAAACCCGAAAGTGCGTCTGTTTACAATATATGTATTACTGGTATTGAAGATATTATAGAAGATGATGACAATGTAGGAGACAATCCTCCAGCACCAACTCCAGATGATGACAATCCTCATAACACACCAGGGTTACCGGTAAGAAATATTCGGTAATACATAACTATTAAAACACAAACTCTTTAAAATGAAAAAATCAGCTTTATTCATATTAGCTGCAATTTTTGTAATTGGAATACAAAGTTGCTCTACAGACTTACAGGAGGAAATCTCTCCAGAAAATCTAACTATTACGAAACAGGAGTCACAAATTAACAAAAATAGTATATTACAATGTACAGAGTACGTATATATTTATTTTGGTGATATGTCAGCAGATCGTAGAAATCGTTTTTATGACCTTGCAGAACAACATTGGTTTGGTATTGGTAATATCAACATCGTCCCTTCTTCCTGTCCAGAAGTTGAGATCTGGAATGTACCTTGCTTTGTAATTCCTCGACCCAAAAAAGATGAACGAGATAAAGCCGTAGATGCAGAAGAAAGTATGACTTTAGGCGAAGGAGGTTCTACAATTCCATCCTTTATAAGCTGGGTTTACAGAGAAGGGGTTCCGGTTGATTATTCCAGTTGTATAGATATTCAGGAAGAGGATGATAATAATCCAGATGTCATTATTGGCCCTGATGGTGATGATGATAACAACCCTGATAATAATCCAGGGTTACCCATACGAATAATCCGTTAACAAAAATTTTAGTATTTTTCAATTTATTAACTCTCAACCCTGTACATTAAACCCCTAGAGCATAAACTACATATGAGAACTTATAAATTGGTATTTACAATAATTATGTATTTCCTGATCCAATATTGTTTGGGTCAGGAAATATCTTTTGCACTGGATTCTATTCATCAATTACCAGGCAAAGATTCTGAAAAGCTTACCCAATACTATGAGCTTTTTGACCTCCATAAAAAAAACGAAGATTTTACACAATTAGGATCAGATGCACATCAGGTTGGACGCTGGTTGTTCTATAAAGAACGAAAATGGAAAAAGGCACTGGCAGCAACCAAAGTAGCTATTGAGGCCAGAAAAAAAGCCGAACCTTTCAATGCTGAGATGTTAAAAAGAAGCTATTTCAACTATGCCATCTTCAACAAATTATACGGAAACCATGATATTAGTATCCAATATTTTAGAAAACTAATTGATGTTAAAGGTTCCGATTTTAATAACAACAAGGCCTACGCTCTAATGGGGGCATCCTACAACACTTTAGGCGATCCTTACAAAGCTATTGAATACCAATTGCTTGCATTCAAATACTTTGATCCAGTAAAAGAAAAAAAATTCATTGTTTCTAATCATATCAATACCGCTCTTTCTTATAAAAACATTTTAAACCCCGAAAATATTGCAAAGGCGATTATACATTTACAAACCGCTGATTCTTTGATCAAAACGATAGAAAAACCTAGTATCCATGATCAATATGCCATAAATAACAATCTTGGTGATTTATATGTGGATAAGAATACAGCCAAATCTATTTCATATTTTGAAAAAGCGCTGGGATTGGCAGAAAAAATGAATCGTACAAAAAATTTAGCGCAGATTAATTTTAATTTGGGAATGAATTATAACGAGTCTGATACCGAGCTGGCCCTGATGTATTTTGACAAAGCATTGTCATTTGCAGAAAGCAGCGACAATGCTACTTATTTAATCCCTAAAATATATCAAGGTATAGGAGAAGCAGCTTTTACCGAAGAAGATTATTTAAAAGCACATACCAATTATCAAAAAGCATTTTCAAAATACCTAAATCAGGAGATTCCTGACATTCATTGGTTACCATCAAAAAAAGAACTCGTTAACATTAATGACAAATCTGTTTTTCTGGGGGCGCTAAAATTAAAAAGCAAAACGTATATGTCTCAAGCCAAAAAAGATAATGACGATACCTCTTACAAAAATGTAATCAGAACGGTAAAATCTGCAGATGTTTTGACCGATCTTATCATGCAGGAAAACTTATCTTATCGTTCAAAGCTTATATGGAGGAGTTTGGCATCGCAAATATACGCCATGGGTATTGAAGCCTGTTACACGCTGAACGATGCTGAAACAGCTTTTTATTTGATGGAAAAAAACAAAGCCTTATTACTCACGCAAGAGATTAACGAAAAAAACAGCGATATTCCTGCAAAAATTCTCGAAAGAAAAACAGATATTGAAAGTGAAATTATATATCTACAAAAGCGATTTGTTAGTGCTGAAGTTCAAAAAGATTCTATTAGCGCTCTTATTTTAGACCAGAAAGAAACTTTAAAACAATTTAAGGATTCGTTGTCCGTTGTTTATCCCGCTTACTTTACCACTATTTCAAATCCCAAAATACTATCACTAAAAGAAATAAAACCAGGAAAAGATGAAATTATCATTCAATACATGATAGCAGAATCTATTGCTCTTACTACTCCACAAACCCATGGTATTGTCATTACTAACAACAACACTCGTTTTTTTAAAATTAATGACACCAAAAAATTATTAGATCAAGTATATGATTTAAGAAAACAGTTAAATCAACCGTTTACCACCTCAATAGATATTACTTCATATACAAAAACAGCATATGATTTGTATGAACAACTTTTTCCTAAAGAAATTCAAGGGTTATTAAAGAATAAAAAAGTGACCATTATACCAGATCGTCAATTGAGTTTTATCCCTTTTGAAGCCCTAGTTACTAACCTTGACAAAAAAAGCTATTTCATTGAGGAGTCAGACATTCATTATCTATATTCTTTATCATTTCAAAAAGAAAATGCCGCTGTAAATCGACAACATGAAAATGAGTTTTTAGGTGTGGCTCCTATCAATTTTTCTAACGGGCTTTCTACGCTATCAAAAAGTAAAGATGAAATTGATACTGCCAAAACCTATTATGAAGGTTCTTTGCTAATAGACTCGAAAGCTATAAAAGACAATTTCATACAACAAGCTGGTGACTATAAAATTTTACATCTGGCCACACATGCCGATGCTTCTGATTCAATAGCTCCTTGGATAGCCTTTCATGACACCAAATTAACTGTAGATGAGATTAACATTTCCAAAACAAACGCAGAACTTGTGGTATTAAGTGCCTGTAATACTTCGCTAGGCGAAGTAACGCATGGAGAAGGTGTTCTTAGTCTTGCCCGAGGTTTCTTTTCTTCTGGGGCAAACACAGTGATCCCATCGCTTTGGAGCACTAATGATAAAACTACAGCAACAATCACTTCAAATTTTTACAAAAATCTAAGTGAAGGAAAAACTAAATCTGAAGCGCTGCGTTTAGCCAAATTGGACTACCTAAAATCCAATACTGATGCAGAAGCTTCCCCCCATTATTGGGCTCCTTTGATATTGATTGGAAACCCAGATCCTCTATTACCCCAGAATAACTATTCAATTTTATGGATCGCCCTCGCCTTAATTCTGGTATTATCTGTAATTGTTTATCTCTTTGCGAATAAAAGAAAAAGAAATTCTTAAAAAATGTTAATTTCGCGTGGTAACATATTTAGGTTTGGGGAAACCTATTAATGAATACGGAAAACAAAAAAACACATCCTATGAAAAAAATTGCTTTATTAAGTCTTACTGCACTCTTTATGTTTGGAGTACAAAGTTGTAGTATAGATGAACAAGAAGACATCGCTCCTCAAAAAATTTTAACTCCAGAAAAAACGGAAGCCAAAAATCTTAAATTACCTTCTGGTTTTGATTCTGGATGCACAAAAGTCATCTATGTTAACTTTGGCGAGATGTCCGCTTCCGACAGAAGTCTATTTAGATTCATAGCTGCACAACGATGGTACGATTCAATAGCCCTAGAAGAAACCTTATGTTCAAATATTGAAATTTGGCATGTGCCTTGTGATCTATATTACAACCCAAAAAACGACGAGACCAAAAAAGTAGTTGTTGATGCCGAAGAAAGTATGACACTTGGTGAAGGAGGAGCTGCACAACCTCCATATACCGGGCCTGCTCCTATTTTTGAAAGAACCGATGCTCCACTGGCAGGATGCATTCCAAATGGTCCAAATACAGACCCCCTATTCCCTGATGGGGATAATAATGGTGACGATGATGATACAGGTGGTGGTCCAATCGGAATACCTTTGCGATAACATTTGATATCTTTAATATAACTATACAAAACCGACTGAATACACAGTCGGTTTTTTTATGGTTTTAGATTTTACATTAAGGAATAAAAAATGATGTAGTAACATTTCATGATTTAATGAACGATACAACAGATAGTACTATCAAAGACATACATCTTGAGTGTCTCTAAATGTTCAAGCACTTATCATTTTTTAAAACATTAAAATCATGAAGAAAAAAAAGTTAGATGGATTATCCCTAAAGAAAAATATGATTTCTAAGCTTGGTAGTTCCAAAGTAAAGGGAGGAATCATAGTACTGGTTACTGAAGGTTGCGTGACTTACGGTGACTGCACTAGAAATTGTATTGTACTAACAGGAGGGTGCGGTCTCACTGAAGTGAATTGTGACTCCATTCATATAGCCTGTAATTAATTAAAAAAAGAAGTAGTTATCCGAATCGGATAACTACTTCTTTTATAACAACATATATGTTTTCTAAAAAAACTAATTAGCTACATCACTAATAAATTTGATTCGGTATAAACGAAGTTCTTCATCATCGTAGTCTCCATCAAATTCTTCGATAGCTAGGTCTATTTTGTCATTTTCAGCTTCAAGAAAGTACTCATGAATTTCTTCTTGCTGATCTTCATCCAGAATTTCATCGATCCAATAGGTGATATTCAACTTTGTACCACTGTATACGATCGCTTCCATTTCCTTAATGAATTCTGGCATTTCCATACCCTTGGCAGATGCGATATCATCCAGAGGTAATTTGCGATCAACATTCTGAATAATGTATAGTTTTAAACCACTATTGGCTCCCGTACTCTTTACTACGAAATCATCCGGGCGAACAATTTCATTTTCTTCTACATACTTTTCAATAAGGGCAACAAATTCCTTTCCATACTTTTTTGCCTTCCCTTCTCCTACTCCATGTACATTACCTAATTCTTCTATAGAAACAGGATATTTTAATGCCATATCTTCTATAGAAGGATCTTGAAACACAACAAAAGGAGGTACTCCAAGCTTTTTGGCTACACTCTTTCGCAGATCCTTCAACATCCCTGCCAATTTCTCGTCACTGCTTCCTTTTCCTCCTCCTTTGGCAGCGGTTATAATCGTATCATCTTTGGTTTCGTCGTAAATATGATCCTCGGTCATCATAAAACTCGAAGGTGACGTAATAAAGTCTTTTCCTTCTTTGGTCATCCGTATAATGCCATAGGTCTCTATATCCTTCTTTAGATATCCAGCAACTAATAATTGTCTGGTCAGCGCCATCCAATATTTATCTTCTCTGGCCTTACCACTACCAAAAAAATCTTGCTGGTGTGTCTTATGAGAAATAATTAATGCATTACTCTTTCCGATAAGTGTGTTTACCAAATCCTTGGACTTGTATATCTCTCCGGTTTTGCTCACTACTTCTAAGAGCAGTTTGGCCTCGTCTTTGGCTTCGTGTTTCTTCTTTGGATTACGAACGTTATCATCCATATCCGCTCCTTCTCCATTCACTTCATCAAACTCTTCTCCAAAGTAGTGTAAAATGAATTTACGTCGCGATATAGAGGTCTCTGCAAACGCCACAACTTCCTGAAGCAACGCATGACCAATTTCCTGCTCTGCAACAGGTTTACCACTCATAAATTTCTCGAGTTTCTCGATATCTTTATAGGAGTAGTATGCCAGACAATGTCCTTCTCCGCCATCTCTACCAGCACGACCAGTTTCCTGATAATAACTTTCGATACTTTTTGGAATATCATGATGAATTACAAATCGCACATCTGGTTTATCGATTCCCATTCCAAAAGCAATTGTGGCTACTACAACATCTGCATCTTCCATCAAGAACATATCCTGATGTTTTGCTCTCGTTTTGGCGTCTAATCCTGCATGATACGGCACTGCTTTGACTCCATTTACCTCTAGTGTTTGCGCCAGTTCTTCAACTCGTTTTCGGCTTAGACAATATACAATACCACTTTTACCCGAATTTTGCTTTACAAAACGAATGATATCGGCATCTACATTTTTGGTCTTTGGACGGATTTCATAAAAAAGATTAGGACGGTTAAAAGAAGCTTTAAAGGTCTGTGCATTACCCATCCCCAAATTTTTAAGAATATCCTCTTGCACCTTGGGAGTTGCTGTTGCCGTAAGGCCAATGATAGGAATATCCTCTCCGATCCGTTTTATGATATTTCGCAGATTTCTATATTCTGGCCGGAAATCGTGCCCCCATTCGCTAATACAGTGGGCTTCATCTACCGCCAAAAAAGAAATCTCCTGGGATTTTAAAAAATCTACGTACTCTTCTTTGGTTAACGACTCTGGAGCGACATATAGTAGTTTTGTCACACCGCTTTCGATATCTCCTTTTACCTTTTTTACCTCTGATTTATTCAACGATGAATTTAAGACATGGGCTATTCCTTCTTCTGCAGATATACTTCGAATAGCATCCACTTGATTTTTCATCAAGGCGATCAAGGGAGATACGACAATAGCCGTTCCTTTACACATCAATGCTGGGAGTTGGTAACATAGGGACTTCCCACCACCTGTAGGCATAATTACAAAAGTATTTTGCTTGTCAAGAATACTTTTTATTACCTTTTCTTGTAATCCTCTAAATTGACTAAAACCAAAATACTTCTTGAGGGCATCTTGTAAGTCAGTTTCATTCACACTCATTAAATCCTTAAACTTTTATAAACCAATTAAATAAAGATTTCACTAACACTAAAATCTATCTCCCCAATAACAGATTTAAGTGGATAATATCAATTACAGTTTTAAACTGTCAAATATAAGGAAATCATAAATTATAATCCTTTTTTTTGACAGTATTTAAAATTAATAAGGTATTACATACCTTTGCGTAAATTAAAGATAATAAAATCTTTATTGATAACATGCAAATTTTTTAAATTTTGAATACCCAAGACACCATAATTTCTTATGCTAAAAAAACCATAGCAGAAGAAGCACAAGCGATAGCTTATTTAGAGGAATTAATCGACGAAGAATTCGCAAAAGCTGTAGAAACGATACAAAACTCAAAAGGTAGAGTGATCATAACGGGTATTGGCAAAAGCGCTATCATAGCCACCAAGATTGTAGCTACAATGAACTCGACAGGTACTCCGGCCGTATTTATGCATGCTGCAGATGCCATCCATGGAGATTTAGGAAATATACTCGAAGATGATGTGGTAATTTGCATTTCCAAAAGTGGAAATACTCCAGAAATAAAAGTGCTTGTCCCGCTGATCAAAAATTTCAAAAACCCCTTAATCGGTATCACTGCAAATAAAAATTCATTCTTGGGACAGGAAGCAGATTTTATATTACATGCCTATGTAGATAAAGAAGCTTGCCCAAATAACCTGGCTCCTACTACAAGTACTACAGCTCAGTTAGTAATGGGAGACGCCCTGGCTGTATGCCTATTGCACCTGCAAGGCTTTTCGAGTAGAGATTTTGCCAAGTACCATCCGGGAGGCGCATTAGGAAAGAAATTGTACTTGAGAGTAAGTGATATTACCTCAAGAAACGAAAAACCACAGGTTTCTCCAGACTCAAATATTAATGAAGTCATTGTAGAAATGACCGAAAAACGATTAGGGGCTACCGCAGTCGTTGATCAGGAAAAAATTATCGGTATCATAACAGATGGTGACCTTCGGAGAATGTTGACGACCAACACTTCTTTTGATGGTCTTACGGCAAAAGATATCATGTCTCCTAATCCTAAAACAATAACAAATACTGCTATGGCAGTTGATGCTCTCGAAGTATTGGAGGAAAATTCCATTTCTCAATTATTGGCCGCAGAAGAAGGTAAATATAGCGGTGTAGTCCATATTCATGATTTAATGCGAGAAGGAATTTTATAATGGCAACAGATACGCAAAAAGATCCACAATCCATGTCTTTTCTGGATCATCTAGAAGAGTTACGCTGGCACCTCATAAGAGCAACTATGGCGGTTTTGATAGCAGCTATCATTGCATTTGTAGCTAAGGAATTTATTTTCGATGTTCTTATTTTTGGTCCAAAGAAACCAGATTTCCCCACCTACAAAGGACTTTGTAATTTATCCAAATTATTAGGCTTGGATGATAGCCTTTGTTTCAAAGAATTACCGTTTAGCGTTCAAAGTAGAAAAGTAGCTGGGCAATTTTCGGTACATATCTGGACCTCGATTACTGCCGGTTTCATCATAGCTTTCCCTTATGTTCTGTATGAATTTTGGAAATTTATCGCTCCGGCGTTATATGACAATGAGAAGAAATATTCAAAAGGATTTATCATCATTTGTTCGTGGCTATTCTTTCTTGGAGTTCTTTTTGGGTATTACGTAATTACTCCACTATCCATTAACTTTTTGGGAGGCTATCAAGTAAGTGCCGAGGTTTTGAACGAGTTTGATATCGATAGCTATATTGCTTTGGTAAGAGCTTCTGTAATCGCCTGTGGATTGATCTTCGAATTACCTGTAATCATGTTCTTTTTGACCAAAGTAGGGCTGGTTACTCCCGAATTTTTAAGGAAATACAGAAAATTTGCATTGGTTATCGTACTGATCTTATCTGCAGTGATTACACCGCCTGATATTGCAAGTCAGGTCATTGTAGCGATTCCGATTATCATATTATACGAGGTAAGTATTTTTATCTCAAAAATTGTCATCAAAAAAGAAAAACAAAAACTTCAAAAACAATCCTAATGAGCAACATAGTTGACGAATTTAACGCTTACAGAGAGAAAATGAATTCTCGTATCCTGGAGGATAATAACAAAGTGATAAAGAGAATATTCAATCTAGACACCAATGCTTATATGGAAGGCGCATTGTCTGTAAAAACCAAAGAATTGTTGGGTCTTGTTGCTTCTGCAGTATTACGTTGCGACGATTGTGTTCGTTATCATTTGGAAACCTGCCATAAAGAAGGCCTTTCTAAAGAAGAAGTAGTAGAAGCCTTAAGTATTGCTACACTAGTAGGTGGTACTATTGTTATTCCTCATTTACGAAGAGCTTATGAATTTTGGGATGCATTAGAAGCTCAGAAATAACAAATACTTGTTGTTTGAAAGAATAATGTAAATTTACAGGCCATTTGTAGCAACACCCCAAAACTAAAGAAGTCATTCTATTATGAAACTGAAAGCAGATAACTTAGTAAAATCATATAAAGGAAGAAAAGTAGTAAAAGGAATTTCTCTTGAAGTAAATCAAGGTGAAATTGTTGGATTACTTGGTCCAAATGGAGCTGGTAAAACCACCTCTTTCTATATGATTGTGGGCTTGGTGAAGCCAAATGGAGGAAAAATAACGTTAGACAATACCGATATCACCAAGTTTCCTATGTATAAACGTGCTCAGAACGGAATTGGATACCTGGCTCAGGAAGCTTCGGTTTTTAGAAAATTGAGTATTGAAGATAATATTCTAAGCGTTTTACAGTTGACCAAACTTTCCAAAAAAGAACAGCTCGATAAAATGGAAGCTCTTATTGAAGAATTTGGTTTAGGTCATATACGTAAAAACCGAGGAGACTTACTAAGTGGTGGGGAAAGACGTAGAACTGAAATCGCTAGAGCTCTAGCGACGGACCCTAATTTTATTCTGCTTGACGAACCTTTTGCTGGTGTAGATCCTGTTGCTGTAGAAGATATCCAACGTATCGTAGCCCAATTAAAGGATAAGAATATCGGAATCTTGATCACGGACCATAACGTACAGGAAACTTTGGCGATCACAGATAGAACCTATTTGATGTTCGAAGGAAGTATTCTAAAAGCAGGAATTCCTGAAGAATTGGCGGAAGACGAAATGGTGCGAAAAGTATATCTTGGTCAAAATTTCGAATTGAGAAAAAAGAAACTGGACTTCAATTAGTTTTTAATCATTCCTTACTTCCAATTTATCAATCGTGGACTGCACTTTTTGATATCAAATTCAAAATCAGAAAATGATATATTTTGGCCGTCTATCTTTAACTTCACCAATAACCCTTTGGAATTTATCGGTTTGTTCTGATCAAAAATGAAGTTACCAATACTGTAATAAATAGGTTTATCCTTATATACTTCTATCGTTTGTATGGTGTGCGGATGGTGACCAATAATTGCATCGGCTCCAGCATCAATTAAAGTATATGCCTGATGTTTTTGAGAGGTTAACGGAACCTTTGTATGCTCTGCTCCCCAATGCAGCTGAACAATAACTACAGCCTTAGCATCTTGTTTTTTGATCCCTTGAACCTTGTTTGAAATTTCTTCAAAAGAATCTTCGCAGACACATGGTTTATCTTCTAAAAATGTCCAATTTTCTGAAGGTACTTGGAGAGAAGACAATACATATATATTTCTAGGGGCTGAAGCTATCAATATTGGTTCACAAGCTTCTTTGGTATCCCTTCCATACCCCAAAGGAGTCATCCCCGCATTTATGATATTTTGATGGGTATCTACCAAACCTTTCCTACCTTGGTCCATAGCATGATTATTTGCCATATTCAGGTGCGTAATCCCATGATCCTTAAGAGCTGTTAACCAGCTTGGCTCACTTCTGAAAATAAATTTCTTGTTGATTGGTTCTTCGATGGTGGTTGCGGGACATTCTAAATTGGCAATCACAATATCACTTTCAGCAAAAACAGCATCTATTGACTCATGAAATAAACTATCCATTCCCAGATGCTCGACTCTTGTTCTAACGCCTCGATCTAACAATAAATCCCCAACAAATACAACAGTAGTTTCCTGATCAAAATTACACGAAGAAAATATCGTAATTAATAGCATGGCTGTTATCCCATGAATCAATTTTAATCTGCCGAAACACTTGATTTCTGTTAACATCCCGAGCTATAGAATATTTTTTCGTTGGTTTTGGGTACAGCAATAGGAACGATAATATCTTTCATCCATTCTGGAACTCCTTTTGCCTGATTCTTTTCTATCATTTCTTGCCACTCTTCATCCGTCAAGCGATTTCCAAGAGGAAGGTGAAATTCGTGATACCCAAACACCGCTCCTTTGGTGATATACAAATACCCTTCAATTTCTACTACTGCATAGATATCATTCACATTACCTGTTGCTACGTGCAGAATTCCTTTATCTGGATTATTTTCGCCATTAGCGGTATAGATATCGGCAACTACTGCAACAGATTTGTCGGGACCTTCAACATTATCCCAACCATCCAGATATTGATCTTTTTGTTTTACGAGATCTAGGGTTATCCACTCGAAAGTACTTCCTATAACTTCTATTTGACCATATTCTTGCACAGAAAGTTTTTTACCAGCCAGCTCCTTCTTACTTGCCGATAATAAAAACTCTGCATTTTCCCTCAAACTAGTAGTAATTCTTGAAATATTTGAATCCAAAAGTTGATTCCTTTCTAGCACCGATTCGGTAAGGTCTATTAACTCTATAACAGAATTCCAGTACCCAATATTAGGTTCTACATAACCAACTGTATAGGGCTTTGGCACTTCTTCTCCTCCACCACACTCGGCTCCCATGGGTTGTTCTGCATAAAGAATAGAATCGTGCTTTAGTTCTGCCCACGAAGCCAATGAAGCGTTTAAGTTTTTCTTATCCCATTCAGGAGTTTGCATAAAATAAGGATAGCTATCATTTGGTTTCTGAAGCGCCAACAAACTCTGTATCCATTTCGTATACAAGGTAGCTCCAAAATCTATAGTCCCCATTTCTTGTTGCATATTAGAAAGTAACTTAGGGTATTCCTCCCATTTCTCACCTTCTTTTAACTCATTAAGCAACAAATCCTCTGCTGCTTCACTACCAAAAGCAGCCATCACATCCAAACCTTGTGGATATGGACGTTTAGAAACTTTACTTTTCAGGTCTACCAAGTTCTGAAGCACATCATTATCTGACACATATCGTTGTGGTATGAAGTTGATTTTAATTTTACAGCTACCACCACCAGATTTTATTTTATCCTTAACCTCAGCAATTTTCTTTACTTCATTTTTAAGACTCTCCATACGTTCTGCATCTTTCAAAACAGATTCTAACGGAAGTGCATCTTTTTCTAACAATGCGATTAAATCCAAAAAAGAAACATTATCTGCCTTACCAATAATAAAGTCTATTGGCTCCATAATTGCTTTGTACTTTTTTAATGTTTCCTTTCCAAAATTCGGACTATTCCCCAGTATAGAAGCATTTACCAAAGCTCTTTTAAACTGAAGATCATTATTGAGACAAAATGGAGCAGATTGCAACCACATCATAGTACAAAAATATCTTTTCAAAGCTTCTGTTCGTGTATAATGACCTCTAGGTTTAAACAAGCTATAAGGAAACTGAACTTCTTTAAACTCTAAAAACTCAGAAATACGATCCTCCGCATTTTTAATTGCAGATAATTCATTTTCATAATGCTGTTCATAGCCAACAGGGACTTCTACTTTTTCATCTGTCAACAAAGTGTATGCTATTGCATAATACGTCTGGTTAAATTTTGCCATTTCGACCACCGAAGGATCTCCAGAGGTATCACTCAAACCTTTCATATCTTTCAGCATAGATTGACAAATCTGAGAGAGTATTGTAATAAATTGTTCTTCCTCGATTTTTTTCAGGATGTATCCAAAATACATATGAAACAGCTGCATATACATATCTGTTGTTACAAAATTTGGAAACTCTGCATAATCATTCTGCTCGTATAAATGGAAAAACTGAATATTGGTGTTCGGAACCACAGCAAATCCATTTTTTGCCAACCTATTCAACAATTCAGGATCAGGTTCTTCAAGCTGAAAAAGGTTAACAATATTATTCATATTTGGAACTTGTCTATTACCCTTATTCAAAAGGTTTTTTGTCTTCAACTCCTCCTCTCTTTTCTTGAGTTTTTCTATAAAGATTTTTTCTTCTTCAGAGTATGAAATTGGCGCTATATCTTTACCTCCCTCTTCTGCCCAATACCGATTTTCCATGCGCTCATTGTACCAGCTGGTAGCCCCGAAAGTATACCTGAGATCGCCCTTCATAAAACAGTACCCCTGCTTGGCAGGAAAACTATTTCGTAATACTCGGATTTCGTATAAACCCAGAGATGAAATATCCATCTGTAAATCAATATCTTCTCCTAGTTTCTCTAAATCCAGTTTTCCACTTACCGAGATAGCATCATTTATTTCGTCTTGAACGTCTTCTGTCTCTTCCTCAATAGTAGATTCAGAAGTAGTTTCTTCTTCTTTATCAGACTTCTTATCACTCCCACAAGCCATTAGAATTAAAAATAGACCAATAAATAGTATTTGTTTTTTCATAATGCTTTTGATTTATCAACTTTAGTTCTGAAGTATTTGGAATGCTTTTACACTATCCACTTCACGATGAATATATCTTTTAAATTCTAATCCAAATCTTCGCCATTGATATTCGGCTATCAACATTTTACCACTCCTTTCCTTTTCTATACTTCGCACAAATCCCCCCTCTTGATTTTTTATAAATTTAAAATCCACCAAAGGCTTACTCAGTCTAGAACCCAACCACAGCGGCCTTACATATCCTTCATGGTTTTTAAAAATAAAAAGACGTTTTCTTTTTATAGAATCAAATCTTGTAGTTTTTATAACTCCTACTAATATATCTTCTTTTCCATTTCCATCTACATCGCCAAGTTGAAACTGATATACGGGGTAAGACAATTTCCAGCGATCAGATAAAGAATCTGAAGTAATTTGGACATAATACAACGAATCGTGCTCTTTGATCAAATCAATACTATTCGCTTTTGTTTGTGAAGTCATCTTAGTTTCCTTAGAACAACAAAAAACAGAAAATCCTACGACAAACAAACACAAAAGTTTACATCCATTCCTCATATATATCAACACCTAAGAAGTACTTTTCTCTTTAAAAATTAACGAGATAAGTACATATAATAATATAATGATTGGTAAGGCTATAAAATAGAGAATTACCAAAAGCAACAAAGCAATAATCAGAAACAAATATCTTATTTTATTATCTCGAAACCCCCATGTTTTAAACTTCAAGGCAAACAAAGGAATTTCTGCATTTAGTAAATAACAACTCAATATCGTAACCCCTATCAAAAACCACATATTCATTATGATTTCTAAAACCCAAATTTCTTGCTGATATTTAAGAATAAGTGGTAAGCTAATAATAAGTAGTGTATTTGCTGGTGTTGGCAAACCAATAAAAGAAGTAGTTTGACGCGTATCTATATTAAATTTAGCCAAACGATATGCAGAAGCCAGGGTAATCAATAACCCCAACAAAGATAAATACGGCATGCCTATCTCTTTAAAAGCTCCATTAGCACCCAAGGAATCTGTTGCGTCAGCAAATGGTGTCCCTACTACTTGAGATAATAATTGATACATTACTATACCTGGAGCCAAACCACTGGTTACCATATCTGCCAAAGAATCCAATTGCAATCCTAAATCACTTTGTACCTTCAGCACTCTTGCAGCTAACCCATCAAAGAAATCAAATCCGATACCCAGCATTACAAACAAAGCGGTATACTCCAATTTTCCGTTCACAGCAAAAATCACCGCGATACAACCACAAAAAAGATTCAATAAGGTGATACTATTAGGGATGTGCTTTTTTATTTGCATGAATTTTGGATTTGGTGTAAAAATAACAAACTATTTATCTATACACCAAGAATGAACCCATGAAGTAAGCTTAACAAAAAAGAAGTATTCTATTTTCTTATTTGTAACGAAATAAGTTTATTTTCGTTATCATATTATCGTGTATCCTTCTTTTATGAAAAACGTTGTATTTGCTATTCTCACTGGATTGCTTTTGGCGATAAGCTGGCCAACCTATGGATTCCCTTTATTTTTATTTTTTGGTTTTGTCCCACTGTTAGTAGTAGAATACCAAATTAGAAATAGCAAACGAAGCGCTTTGAAAATATTAGGGTTATCCTATCTCGCTTTTTTCACATGGAATATGATAACCACCTGGTGGATTTACAACTCTTCGGGATTTGGCATGTGGGTAGCAGAATTGGTAAATAGCCTATTGATGTCTTTGGTGTTTCTACTATATCATATCGTAGCAAAAAGAACAAAATTTACGATCTCGGCAGTATTTCTGGCTTCTATATGGATGGGGTTTGAGTACTTCCACCTACAATGGCAGGTTTCATGGCCGTGGCTCAACCTTGGTAATGGATTTGCAGGTTTCACCTCGTGGATACAATGGTATGAATACACAGGTACTTTTGGAGGTACGCTTTGGGTATGGATTGTAAATCTGAGTGTTTTCAAAACCATATTACTTTTTCAAGAACACAAAGACAAACAAATACTTTATAGATCTGCTCTTAGAAATGGTTTGATTATTCTTATCCCCATCATCGTATCGGTTGTTATTCTTAATACTTATGAAGAAAAAGGAGAAGAAATCGAAGTGGTATTGCTACAACCCAACATCAATCCCTATACTGAAAAATACAACACTTCTGATCAGCGAATCAGTGATTTACTCACTTCGCTTACCACTTCAGAAATAACGAGTAATACTCGCTTTATAATCGCCCCTGAAACCGTTTTTGCAGATAGCAAACGATTAACCAATTTCCCTGGTTCTATCGCCAAAAAAACAGGTGTAGATATTCTAAAATTGTATCCAAACGCTCACTTTTTATCAGGAATATCTTTGGTTGATGTATTTAACGATCCTTCTCGGATCAGACCTCAAACCAACATCTATAAAGAAAATGTATTCTATGATGACTACAACTCTGCTTTCTTTGTACGCCCGGATCAATCCCATGAGTTATATCATAAGAGCAAATTAGTAGTCGGTGTAGAGAATTTCCCATATCAGAGCGTCTTAAAACCCATTCTTGGTGATGTGATGATAGATCTGGGAGGTACCGTTGCCAAAAAAACAACTCAAGATGATCGAGAAGTGTTTTACACCAAAGATAGTATTGGTGTAGGAACCATGATTTGTTACGAAAGCATCTATGGCGAATTTGCCACAGGATACGTAAGAAACGGAGCTGATTTTCTATCCATTATTACCAATGACGCCTGGTGGGGAAATACCCAAGGCCATCAGCAACATTTATATTATGCACGACTGCGAGCCATAGAGACTAGAAGAAGTATTGCACGCAGCGCAAATACAGGAATTTCTGCAATTATCGATCAGACTGGTAAAATCATTACTTCCTTAGACTATGAAAAACAAGGGGCTTTGCGAGGTACTTTAAAAACAAATGACAAGATTACCTTTTATGTAAGAGCCGGAAATTACCTTGCTCGAACTGGTATTTTTCTAGCCGTGTTTATATTTCTATTTTCAATCACTCGCAGAAGAAAAAAAATTGGATAACACCCTGCCCGTTTTTCTTTACGAACTAATGATATTGTTCCTGAGCAACTTTGTACCTTTGTCCCTTAATAAAAAGCGACTGTGAATTACGTATCGGTAGAAAATATAGCCAAAGCCTTTGGAGAACGCGTACTTTTCAAAGACATTTCTTTTGGAATCAATGAAGGACAAAAAATAGGTTTTGTTGCAAAAAATGGAACAGGAAAGACCTCTTTACTCAATATCATCACCAAAGTCGAACAACCCGATGAAGGGCAGGTGGTGTATCGAAAAAACCTTAAAGTTGCTTTTTTACCTCAAGAACCGAATCTGGATCCCAGTTTAACCATCGAGCAAACCATTTTTGCGTCAGACAACGAAACGTTACAAGTTATAAGCAATTACGAAAAAGCCTTACTCAATCCCGATGATGCCGAAGCCTACCAAAAAGCTTTTGAGCAGATGGACGCGATTAATGCCTGGGATTTTGAAACGCAATACAAACAAATTCTTTTCAAACTCAAATTAGAGCATCTCGATAAAAAAGTTAGTGATCTATCTGGTGGGCAAAAAAAACGACTCGCTCTGGCTAATATTCTATTGAGTAAGCCTGAACTGTTGTACCTGGATGAACCTACCAACCACCTGGATCTGGAAATGATTGAGTGGTTGGAGGAATACTTTGCTAAAGAAAATTTTACGCTTTTCATGGTGACACACGATCGTTATTTTCTAGAAAACGTATGTAATGAAATTGTAGAATTGGAAGGTGGAAAATTGTATAGCTATAAGGGTAATTATGCATATTACCTCAACAACAAGGAAGCTCGCATTACCAATGAACAGATTGCTACCGAAAAAGCCAAACAACTTTATAAAAAGGAGTTAGAATGGATGCGGCGCCAACCCAAGGCTCGAACTACCAAGTCTAAATCAAGAATTGATGATTTCTTTGAAATCAAGGAACGAGCCCATAAACGCCGTAACGAACACCAAATACAACTCGAAATCAATATGGAACGCCTGGGAAGCAAAATCCTGGAAATCCATAAAGTATCGAAAAAGTTTGATAACCTTACCTTACTTGATCAATTTGAGTACGTTTTCAAAAAAGGAGAACGTATTGGAATTATCGGAAAAAACGGAACTGGTAAATCCACCTTCCTAAACTTGATCACCGGGTCCCTTGCTCCGGATCAAGGAAAAATTGTGATCGGTGACACGGTGAAATTTGGATACTACACCCAAAAAGGAATCACTATAAAAGAAGGTCAAAAGGTAATCGAAGTGATTCGGGAGTTTGGAGATTATATCCCTTTAAAAAAAGGTAGACAAATCTCGGCACAACAGCTACTTGAACGTTTTTTATTCGATAGAAAAAAACAATATGATTTTGTGGAAAAACTAAGTGGTGGGGAGCGAAAAAGGCTTTATTTATGTACCGTTTTGATCCAAAATCCTAATTTTTTAATTCTGGATGAACCTACCAACGATCTGGATATTGTAACGCTTAATGTTCTGGAAAATTTCTTATTAGATTTTCCTGGCTGCCTACTAGTTGTTTCTCACGATCGATATTTTATGGATAAAATCGTGGATCATCTTTTTGTATTCAGAGGCAACGGAATTATTCAAGATTTCCCAGGAAATTATACGGATTACAGAGTATATGAAAGCAGTAGTACTCCGCAGAATACTACTCCAGAAACTACTGAGACCAAAACCAAAAAGACTTGGAAAAAAGATTCTAAGGCTGGATTATCCTACAACGAACAGAAAGAGTTTAATCGTATCGAACGAGATCTGAAGAAATTAGAATTACAAAAGAAGGAAATTGAAGCTTTATTTGCTGAAGGGACCCTAGAAGGCGATGATATCAATGAGCAGTCACAAAAGCTTCAAACGATCATTAGTGATATTGAGGAAAATGAGATGAGATGGTTCGAACTTTCAGAAAAAATGGAACAGTAATCCCATCGATCTACAAAGCTATATTCTATTTGGCAGCATGTTTTTAAGAATAAAATCGTATTTACAGTTTCTTTTTAAATCAACCAATCAACATGGGGTCCACTCCCCTTTTGTGTACCAATTGGTAACAAAGTGTTTTTACAACAAGAAAAAGCTTGAAGTTTATGACACTATTAAAGCATGGAACCGGCGAGATGAAGAAAACAGCGCTTTTAAGCTAAAAACACTCAAATTACTATACCGTCTACCTTCGTATTTAAATTATCAGAACATCTTTCTTTCCAAGGGTACTCCAAAGATCATTTCACAAATATGGTCCTCTCAGAACGAACTTGATGTTACTTCAAAAATCGATACCCATCCAACCTATGATCTTATTTACATCGATCTACATCAGGACATCCTTTCTGTGACCGAAGTTATCGAGTTTTTCTCGTATACGCACAATGATAGTTTGGTATTACTGCGTGGCATACATAATTCCCAAGAGCACCTTTTGTTATGGGATACCCTAAAACAACATCCACAGGTTCAGGTAACGATCGACACCTTTTATTTAGGGTTAGTTTTTTTCAGAAAAGAACAGGCAAAAGAACATTTTACAATTAGATTGTAACAACTTTTCAGTTCGTGCGTCAAATAGCTGAATATTGTATCTTACACAAAATTCTAGAGGTCATTATATGGAAAACGTTATCGAGATAAGAGGCATAATACGTAATTTTCAATTAGGTCAGGAAACCGTTTATGTACTAAAAGGTATTGATTTGGACATCAAAAAAGGAGAATATGTAGCAATCATGGGGCCTTCTGGATCAGGAAAATCAACCTTGATGAATCTTTTAGGATGTTTGGATACACCCACAGCCGGGACTTACATCCTGAATGGTAATGATGCCAGCACAATGACCGACAATGAATTGGCTGAAATTAGAAACCGAGAAATAGGTTTCGTATTTCAAACCTTCAATTTACTACCAAGAACTACCGCCCTAGATAATGTTGCCTTACCAATGATCTATGCTGGTGCTTCAAAAAAAGAAAGAACGACACGAGCAGAAGAGGTACTAACCGATGTTGGATTAGCAGATCGTATGGATCACAAGCCTAATCAGCTTTCTGGGGGACAACGACAACGTGTAGCTGTAGGTAGAGCTTTGGTCAATAAACCTTCGATCATATTGGCTGATGAACCAACAGGAAATTTAGATTCTAAAACCTCAATAGAAATCATGAATTTGTTTGATGAAATTCATGCGGCAGGAAATACGGTAATTATCGTTACTCACGAAGAAGAGGTTGCCGAGCACGCACATCGAGTGATACGCCTTAGAGATGGCATCATAGAAAGTGATGTCAGAAATAAATAAGCAATAGTTTCGAGTTAATTTGTATTTTGGGGTTTCATTATAACCAAAGTTTATGCAACCCACACAAATACTACTGCTCATAGCGGGCTATTTTGGCGTTCTCTTACTCATCTCCTATTTTACTGGAAAAAATTCTGGAAACGAAGCTTTTTTTAAAGCAAACCGACAATCCCCCTGGTATGTAGTTGCCTTTGGAATGATCGGAGCTTCATTGAGTGGAGTTACCTTTATCTCTGTACCGGGTTGGGTTGAAGCTTCTCAGTTTAGTTATATGCAAGTGGTATTGGGATATATCCTTGGATATACGGTAATCGGTACTGTATTGCTTCCTTTGTATTATCGACTTAATCTTACTTCTATATACACTTATTTGGATGAGCGTTTTGGCAATTATTCGTACAAAACAGGAGCCTCATTCTTTCTGCTCTCCAGAGTTGTTGGAGCAAGTTTTAGACTATTTCTAGTTGCCAATGTATTGCAGTCCATATTATTTGACGCTTTAGGGATACCTTTTTGGGTAACTGTTATTATCACTATCCTACTTATTTGGTTGTATACGTTTAAATCTGGTATCAAAACCATAGTTTGGACCGACACTTTGCAAACTCTGTTTATGCTTATTGCAGTAGGAGTAGCTATTTATTATGTTTCCGATGACCTGGGCCTCAATGGAGCAAACCTCTTAGGATATGTGCTGGATAGTGACCTCTCCAAAATGTTCTTTTTTGATGATTTTAAAAGTGCCAACTATTTCTGGAAACAATTTTTCTCTGGAGCTTTTATTGCCATTGTAATGACCGGTTTGGACCAGGATATGATGCAAAAAAACCTGACTTGTAGAAGTTTGAAAGATGCACAAAAAAACATGTTTTGGTTTACCATTGTCCTGACTTTTGTAAATTTTATTTTCCTTGGTCTTGGGTTATTACTTACCCAATACGCTGCACAAAATGGAATAGATGCTCATAAAGACCAACTTTTTCCGGCTATAGCAACACAAAGTGGACTTGGTGTAGGGATTGCTTTGTTTTTTGTCTTAGGATTAATCGCTGCAGCCTACAGCAGTGCCGATAGTGCATTGACCTCGTTAACAACATCTTTCAGTATTGATATTCTGGATATCGAAAAGAAATATGCCCCTAAAGATCAAGTACGAATTCGCAAAAAAATCCACGTGCTTTTTTCTGTCATCCTTGTTTTGGTGATTATTGCTTTTAAATATATTATTAGAGACGAGAGTGTCATTGCAAAACTATTTGTTTTTGCTGGATATACCTATGGACCATTACTAGGGTTGTATGCTTTTGGTTTGTTTACCAAACTTAATGTGAAAGATCAATGGGTACCTATGGTTGCTATTCTCTCACCCGTTCTTTCCTATATCATTAGTGACAATAGCGCCACCTGGTTTGGTTTTGAGTTTGGATTCTTTATCCTTATTCTAAACGGTTTTTTAACTTTTCTCGGACTAATATTGATTCGTAGACAATAAAACCAAAGTACAAGCTACCTCTACCTCTATACCAACCTCTTGTAGTTGGGAGTACAACTCTGGATTCTCGGTACCTGGGTTAAATATTACTCGATTGGGTCGTAAACTTATAATATAATCGTAGTAAACACTTTGTCGTCTGGGATTGAGATATAAAGTAACGGTATCCACATTCTCAAAAGCTATAGGTTTTGTAGCAATTTCAACTCCTGAAACATTTCCCTCTTTTAAACCGACGGCTACCACTTCATGTCCATGATCTACTAATCTATGAATAGCCAGGTTTGAATATCGATTTGTTTTTAGTGAAGCACCTAAAACGAGTGTCTTTTTGGTCATTAAAAATTTTTAGGTTTTAGACAATAAACGTTAAAAAAATAAGTCAGAATGTTAAAAACAGAGTACTAGTGTAACACAACATAAAGCAGTCCGTCTTACATATATAAAGATATGATTTTTCATAGATTTAGTTAGTTAGTTACTTAGATAATAATCAAATTTTATTCATAGTTGATGGTTAGTGTTACTATTTGGTTATTATAAGAAAACCGCCTTTCTCAAGGCGGTTTTTGTTTTATACAATCTTTTGTTAAAACTTAATTAAGTTGTAACAGAAATCTATCGGGTTCGTCTAGTCTGTATATACGCTTAATCACCGTATAAAAAATTAAGTAGGCTTTTATTTCTCATGAAATAAAAATCTACATATAGCATCAATCAATCAAATAAACGTTCAGAATGAAAACAATTAGTCAAAAAACAATTGTACTGTTTTTCTGTGCTTTTTACTGTCTAATCTTAAAAGCACAACCCAACAACGAAGCCATCGTAGGTACCATAAAAGGTAAAGTAGTTGACAAAAATCTCAATCAGCCGATCCCCTATGCTTCGGTAGTCATTAATGACGGATCAAATAAGGTAGTTAGCGGCGGTATTACAACAGAAAATGGAGATTTCTTAATTGCAGACGTTCCAAAGGGAAACTACACCTTAAAAATTCAATTTATAGGGTATGCAACACACGCGCAATCCATAGAGATTTCGAGAAAAAATAAAGATATCGATGTAGGAACTATTTCTTTGGAAGAAACTGCGGAAGCCTTAGACGATGTAACCGTAGTTGCCGAAAGAACAACCATAGAGCAAAAGATCGATCGAAAAGTAATCAATGTTGGAAAAGACCTTGCTACAACGGGAGGTACAGCTGCAGAAATCATGAACAACATTCCTTCGGTAAATGTTGACCAGGACGGAAATATCGCTTTACGAGGAAACCAAAATGTTAGAATTTTGGTAGATGGTAAACCTACCAATTTGACTCCTAATCAACTACTGCGACAGATCCCCTCTACTTCTATTAAAAAAATAGAGTTAATTACTAATCCTTCTGCAAAGTACAATCCAGAAGGAATGAGCGGAATCATAAATATAGTCCTTCACAAAAACAGCAACATAGGCTTTAACGGTAATATCAACACCGGAGTAAACTGGGACGAAAATGCCAGATTCAACAACTCTATTGATTTGAATTATAGAGCTGGAAAATTAAATGTTTATGGAAGTTGGGGTGCTAACATTACCAAAAATAGAAATGCTGGTTTCGTATTACGTGAGGATGAGAACTATTTGACCAATTTTACCTTTTTGGACAACAACAAGTCTCATCTGATAAAAGTAGGTGTAGACTACTATATCAACAACAAAAACACTATTTCACTGTACACCAATCAAAACCTGTTTGATGGTTTAACCACTGGGATAACTGATATCATATTTTTGGATATGGACGAGAATGACCTTACGCAAAATTTGAGAAGTGATGGTGAAAATCTTGGGTCTACCTATAACCTGGATTACAAACATGATTTCGAAAAGGAAGGTCATAATATAGAACTAGAAATTGATTACAATGTTTTTGACGGCGACAACGATGATGATTTTGGTTTTGTAGGAGGCGATGGTTCTTTTATTAATTACAATGACCTTATTGATAATGAAAGAACAAATACCACCATTAATCTTGATTATGTAAATCCACTAAGCGAAAAAACCAAATTAGAGTTAGGGTACGAAGCTCGTTTACGAAGAACGGATAATGATTATCGATCAACACTTTTTCCTAATTCAATCTATAATTACGATCGTGATATCCACTCCCTGTACGCTACTTACGGCACCAATTTTGAAAAATGGTCATATCAGGTAGGTGCCCGATTCGAAAGTTATCAGGTGGATGCTATATTTAATGGAGAAAAAGTTTTTGAGGATGAAATTTTCACCGTTTATCCTTCAGCATATCTAACGTATACCCCTGGTGAGAAAAACACCTACCAGCTTAGTTATAGCCGTAGGGTCGATCGTCCTGGATTGAATCAAGTGAACCCTATTAGAGAATGGAGCACTCCCAGGATAATTTCGATTGGTAATCCTGCATTAGATCCACAGTTTACCAATTCTATAGAATTTAATTACACTCGTAAGCTTGAAGGTGGTTCTATCACAGGTGGTGTATTTTATCGATTGATTAATGATGAGATCAATCAAACATTAATCGAAAACCCCGACGTAGAAGAAGGGCAGATATTAACCTTTGATAACTTTGATAACAACTCTGCCTATGGTGTTGAACTCTCTAGCAATTACAAACCGACCAAGTGGTGGAATTTTAATGCAAGTTTTGATTTGTATGGGCAAACGCAAAGAGGTATTGTAGAAGGAATCACAAGAGAGGTAGATGCAGTTATTTACAATTTTAGAATTAATAATAATTTCAAAGCCACCAAAAATCTAACTTTTCAACTATTTGGATTCTATAGAGGCGAACAAGAAGGCGTACAATTCAAAACAAAACCATTTTACTTTATTAATACTGGAGCACGATACAACTTGTTTGGAGGAAAAGGAACAGCCAGCATTAACTTTAATGATATTTTTAATACGCTGCGTTTCAGATTCTCTGGAGATACTCCTTTTCCACAAAATGGAAGATTTCAAGGAGAAACACAAACTATATATTTAGGACTTTCTTATAGGTTTGGTAGTGGGAAAAATAGAAAAATCTCAAGAAAACGTAGAGATAATAACGAAAAATCCGGTGGAGGGATACTATAAATTAACTATTTTCAAAAAATATGTTAATTAGATGAATATTAATCAATAATTTAGTTAAATTAGCTATTAACTACTCATTAAAAGCCTTAAAGTTAAATAATTGTAAAAATTTAGCATTTTTTGTAACACTTTACAATTTATAACGTTTAATATAGTACAGTCATGGTTATAATTTATTTGAATTAGCCTTTAAAAAATAATAACCGAGTTATTTCATATTAACGCGAAGTCCTTTTCAGCACTTCGCGTTTTCTTTTGTTATAAACTGTAGTGTCCTTTGTACTACCATCTAATAATAGCACTACCCCAGGTAAATCCACTACCAAAGGCTGCCAATACAACAAGGTCTCCTTCTTTTACCTTACCTTCTTCCCAAGCTTCAGTAAGCGCAATAGGAATTGAAGCCGCTGTAGTATTTCCATATCTTTGGATATTGTTATACACCTGATCATCAGACAATCCAAATTTCTTTTGTACAAACTGTGAAATTCTAAGGTTGGCCTGATGAGGGATCAGCATGTTGATATCTGCAGGGGTTAATTCATTTGCTTGTAAACCTTCATTAATTACTTCCGAAAAACGAACTACGGCATTTTTAAAAACAAATTGCCCGTTCATATATGGGTAATACGGTATATTTTCTTGAGGATTTTCTTCAATAATAGCTGGTACCCAGTGATCCGTACTTGGCCCTTCCAGAGATAATTCTTTGGCATGAGCTCCTTCGCTATGTAAATGCGTGGATAGAATTCCTCGATTTGGGTCTTCACTTCTACTCACTACCGCTGCTCCTGCACCATCTCCAAAAATAACGGATACACCTCTACCTCTAGTCGTCATATCCAAACCACCACTGTGGTTTTCGCTACCGATCACCAATACGTTTTTATACATCCCAGTCTTTATAAACTGATCTGCCACAGATATCGCATATACAAAACCACTACATTGGTTACGAACATCCAACGCCGGGATTGTTCTCATGTTCATCATTTCCTGAACACGCACTCCTCCACCCGGGAAATACATATCCGGACTTAGTGTCGCAAAAATGATTAAATCGATATCGTCGGTGGATAAATTAGCGCGCTCTAAGGCAATTTTTGCGGCTTTAACACCCATAATCGATGTACTATTTCCATCTCCTTTTTTGATATGGCGTCTTTCTTTGATCCCGGTACGCTCTTGAATCCAAGCGTCATTAGTATCCATAAGTTTTGAAAGATCGTCGTTTGTAACCACATTTTCAGGAACATAAGATCCCAATCCTGATATTCTAGAAGTATACATATATATTTTACTTAATGTGTATTGTGCTTAGTTTAAAATGCATTAAAATCTGCCGCACAATATAGATATTCTAGACATTTTGATAAAGCAAACGATGATTATATTATATGCATGCATAACAAATAGTTTAAATTCATTTTACTATTTGTTAACTTATCATTTTTGGGTCACCAAAAGCAACATTAAAAAGGGAATACACCTTAGAAACAACACCTAAACCAACTCTCTGTTTAATGCAATATGAGACAGTTCTAAATGCACTTGTTCTCCCAACTCTGTGAGAGCGCAATTACTTTTTATTGCATCTGATGTTTCTCTTGCTTTCTTTAGATAATCGTTATGGTAAGTACGTAAAACCTCTACTTCATCAGAAAGCATTTTCGAATCTTTCAGCTTATATCTTATATAATTGAGCATAAAGGAAAGCGCGACTAGCCCATGCAATGCTTTTATTGCTGGTCTTGATTGTTGTCTGATTCCCGACCAAATAGGTGTAAGCATGTCTTTTTCATGAATCAATGTATCTGTACATTGCAGAAGAAATAATATTTGATGTCCCAGCTCATGAACCAAGCTGATTTCAAATAGCAGTTGCCCATGCTCTCTGGCATACGGTATTTCGATAAAAATGGCGCCTCTTGCCAAGATTGTACTATATGAATAAGACTTATAATTTGGAGCAGATACTGGAACTATGACATTTACAATATCATCAAAACCTTTTGAGAATAAAGGTCCTTTTTTTATTTCAGCTTTTGAAGTTTCGTAGAACTCTATGAGTTCTGGAGCGATTCGATCCATTAAACCAATATCACTCACTTTTTTATTAGAAATGCCTGTTTTTTCTTCGGAAATATCCCATACCAAAGCCCCATCTGTTCTTAAAAAATCATCTAAAACTTTAACCGTTTGCGGATCAGATAAAATTTCTCCTTTACTAGGTTGATGATTATATACCGGATGAAAAGAATAATCTCCTTCATTTTGCACTAATCCACATAACCAAGGAGAATAAGATGTTAAAAGAGTCCCTAATTTTTCATTTGTTAAACCGATAACTTGTTGATCAATACTTTTTTTAAGATCAATCAGATCATCAAGAAGGTTTTCATGAAAAATCATCTACGCTCTGTTATGGCGATCGGTTTGATCCGTTCCTTCTCCGGCTTGATTCCCGCCTAAAACTTTTAGCATTTCTATCTTTTTAAGTTCAATGTTTGACTTTAGTTTTTTTAGAAGATTTTCTTTTTTAATTTCCATGCCCTTAATATTTAATGGATTGCGTATTCTATAAAGATAACTTTATTAGTATTAAGATCCAACTCTATTCTTGTAACACCCCCTAAAACACAAAAAAGCTACAAACTTTTAGTTTGTAGCTTTTTTCCCCCAATGTTCTTAAAACAGATCTGTTTTTAGAATATTTTACTCATTACCCTGATTTTGTTTTCCCAATTCGTTTCACAATGAAATCCCTTATTCGGTAATGATTTGAACAAAACTGTATTTTTGATTCTCAGCGTTTTAAGATCAATACAAAGATATATTGCAGATACATATCGGACCATACGTAGCCCTACGTAAAAACGAAAAAACGCCTATAACAAAGATTCTTTATTTTTTTGAGCCCAGATCAACAACGCATTAGGTTTTTGATCCAAATCGAGTTTCTTGATAATATTGGCTCTATGTTTTTCTACAGTACGAACAGAAATACTTAAGAAGTCTGCAATCTCACCGCTTGTCATTTCGTCGGCAATCAATTTGAGTATTTTCATTTCTGAACGTGTTAATTTTTCAATATGAGTACCTTGCTCTGTGGTCGTCGAAAATCGTTTGTATATTTTTTCACTGAAATAAGACTCCCCCTTACATACACTCTCAATACAAGCTTCTATTTCTGAAAGGGCAAATTCTTTTAAAAGATACCCATGAATATTATACTTTACCGCTTCTTCAAAAATCCTTTTCTCCTTATGTAAAGTGTTGAGCACTATTTTGGTATCGATCTGATGTCGCTTGCAATTCTTTGCTATATCAATACCCGTCATATTGGGCATTTCTATATCCAAAATTGCGATATCTGGTTTTTCTTTAATGATCGTATTGTAAGCGGAAAGTCCATCGGTACAAGTTGCGATGATCTGGTAATTTTTCTCTCTTAAGAATTCTTCAAGACCTCTTAAAAGCAATGGATGATCATCTGCTATAAGTATATTAGGTCTAAGCATATTTTGGTATTTTAAATATCAATGTGGTACCCTGATCTATCTCTGATAAGATTTTGAAACTGGCTTTTAAAAATTTAGATCGTTCACTTAATGTTTTCAGACCTATTTTGGAGATTGCTGTTTTTTCTTGAGAAACATCAAAACCTTTTCCATTGTCTTTGATGACAATCTCGACATCATTTTCTTTATTATTGACTCTAATTTCTGCCGACCTAGCGTTAGAATGCTTGAGAATATTATTAAAACTTTCCTGAACTAATCTATAGATATTAATCTCCTTTTCGGGATCAAAAACCTGATCAATATTATCGATATCCGCAGAAATAAAAATATCATAATTCTCATCAATCATTTCTACACTACTTTCTAAGGTAACTGTAAGTCCTAATTCTTCCAACTTAAACGGATGCAAGCTTCTCGAAATACTTCTCACCTCATCAATCACATTATCCACCACTTTGGCAGTTTGTTCATCCTTGCTCTGCATAACTCGATTTTTGATCAGTAACAAACTTTGACCAACACTATCGTGCAAATCTTTTGAAATACGTTTACTTACCCGTTCTTGAGTTTGCAATAACTCCTGTAAGAAAGACTGTTGCAATTTCTTATTACGAAGCAAGAATACTCTATTTCGGTACAGATAAATGGACAGGAATAAAAGGCTTAATCCCACACCACCAAAAATCATCAAATTTCGTTTTGCCTTATTTTTTTCTTCAAGCATACTAATATTTGCATTTTGAGCAGCTATCTTACTCTCTTTCTTTTCTATTTCATATAATGTGCGGTAATATATGATACTATTAGACCTTCTTATATTGTACAAAGAATCTTTGAGCAATACATGTCTTTCAAGATGTTTAGATGCTTCAGCAAAATTTTGAGTTCCTTGATGAGCTTTGTGTAATTCCTTTTCCACATAAACTTGGCTTTGCAAATCATTGGATTTTTTGAACATTTCCAAAAGTTCTTTCAAATAAGGAATCGCATTTTGATATCTCTCTGAAGCTAACTCATACTCTGACGCAGCCTGTAGATAAAACATTTTATCGTAAGGACTGTTAATCAAATCAGGGAACATTTCAAGAGTATCCAAATATTTCTTCGCAACTTCCAATTGTCCTCTTTTGGAGTAAAATTTGGACAGATACCCTCTCAGTCTAAATCTGTTAACACCTAGTTTCTCGTCTTTAGCAACAAGAGACAGAGCTTCCAACAAAGCTTCTCCCTGTTTTTCGTATTCTTTTCTTTTTACGTAATCTCTAGAATCATTGATTTTAAGTTCCGACAAGGCAACGATATCTTTTTGTTGCTGTTGGTTTAATAACTCCCTGATTTTTTGGCGTTCCTCAAAGGATTTATCCAATAAATACAATTGACTAAAAATACCTGAAATTGCTAATCCAGTATAAGCTACATATGCTGTATCTTTCATTTTACCATACAACTCATTTGCTTTTTGATACTTCAAAATCGCTTCAGAGAGTCTTCCCAATCGTTCTGTTGCCTGGCCATTAAAATACAGTGCATCTGCCTCAAAAATAGTATCTCTGGTTTGATGATATGTCCTTTCGGCTTTTTCATAGTCAACAATAGCTTTTTCCAGATTATCTATTTGATAAAAAGCCGCCGCCCTCTTGACATAAAGGTGTCCCAGATTAATTCTTTTCTTAATCTTATTACTATCAGGAATGATATTATTGACAATCACCAAGGCAGAATCTGGCTTGTTAATAATATTCAGATAATGATACGTAAGTCGAGAGGTTCGGAAAGCCGCTAGATCTATGCTATCTAACTGTTTTGCTAAATCGATATGTTGCAGTGCATACTTCGAATAGTGTTCTTTATAAAACTTGGTATCACTCCACTTTAACTCATTGATTTGTTTAGAAAGAGAATCTAATAACGTAAGTTTATCTTGACCAGGAGCCATTTGATCCACCTGTTCCATAAATTGGGTAAGCTCATTTTTTTGCTGAGAAAATCCGCAAAAACCAATGATGACGAAAGAAATAAGGATGTAAACGTTAACTCTACACATTGTAAGGGGAAATTTCTAAACGTGAATATACACATTATTGTATTTTATAATAGCATCTTTTTAGTCAATTTATCCCTACAAAAAAGATCCGCTGTTAAATGCGGAAGGTGTGCCAACCACAGCACACCTTCCTAACAACCTAACCAATAAATAAACAAACCAAGTCAATCGGACGACTGACTAAAGGTATTTTTCAAAATTTCTTACTCGAATTGTTGCTTTCAAATCGTGTAACAAATTGTATAAGCCGAAAAATGTTCTGTTGATATAAAGGAAGTGCTTGCTTCCTCTATTTCCATTCATTTTTCTTAGCTCAGTATCCTTAGAGTATTTTTCACTTAACTCATTAATTTTCCCCCAAAAGTCTTCATCGGCCATATCAAAGACCTCTCTATTAAATGGTCGTGTTAATAAGCTCAACATTTCATGAAACAGCTCCGAGAAGAATCTTTTTTCTTCGGGGGTGTCATCTTCTCGGAGAATTTCCAGTTGAAACATCTTTTGGGTAAAAAATTCTTTATCACTAATATTTTTATGATCAGCCAACTCAAAATAAGGTGTATAAAAATCCATCGGGATCTTTTTGACACATCCAAAATCTATGGCAATCAGATTATTGTCTGAATCTACCAGGAAATTTCCAGGATGTGGATCAGCATGCACTGCCTTCAAAACATGTATTTGATACATATAAAAATCCCACAGTGCCTGCCCTATTTGATTGGCAATCTCTTTATCTTCATTTTGCTTCGCGAATTCACTTAGATGAATACCATCCATCCAATCCATTGTGATAATTCGTTCACTGGATAAGTCTGCATAATACTTCGGAAATTTCAAGTTTGGGATTTGTGCACATGCACTGGTAATCTCCTGACTTTGTTTTACTTCGAGCACATAGTCTGTTTCTTCGAGTAACTTTCCTTCTACTTCTTTGAAGTATTTTTCAGAATCTTTTCCTTTTAAATTAAACATTCTGATGGCGATGGGCTTAACCATCGCCAAATCAGAACTTATGCTGTTTGCAACTCCAGGATATTGAATTTTCACAGCAAGTTTTTTCCCATCTTTAACTGCCTTATGTACCTGTCCGATACTGGCCGCATTAACAGATTGAGTTGCAAACGTATCATATAATTCTTCGGGGTATTTCCCGTGATATTTCTTAAATGTCTTTCTTACCAAAGGTGCAGACAATGGTGGAACACTAAACTGCGCTAGTGAAAACTTCTCTACATATGCATTTGGTAATAAATTCTTCTCCATCGACAGCATCTGAGCCACTTTCAATGCACTTCCTTTTAGGTTTTTTAAACCATCATATATATCAGCTGCATTATTTTCGTTAAGCTCTTCCCTGGTCGTATTAGGATTTACTGCTTTCTTACTATAATATTTGAGATAATTGCCTCCCACACGAACTCCCGTTTTTACCAATTCGGTAGTTCGTCCTAGTTTTGTAGTTGGTATTTTATCTATTGTTTTCATATATTCTACAACAAGAGTCTGATCTAATTCTAATTCCTTACATTAATTTGACATAACCTTTTCTTTCCACAGAAATTTTCCGAAATCCAGGATGCTATTCAGTGGCGTATTATCGAAAAGATCAAATATGGTATTCACCGATTTCTCGATAGCTATATCGGTTTTCTCAAACTGTGCAGAATCATCATTTGCCCAAAAATTCAACAAAAACAAAAACTGTAACCAAGCGCCTTCAGAAAATACTTGCACTGGGTTTTTGGTAATTTTATATTGTTTCTCCTCGTTATCAGTTTCGATAAGATCTTTTGCAAAATCTCTAATATTGCGTCTTAACTCCTTGAGCTGACTTACATTTTTCAAAGGCATATTACTTTCTTTCAAAGCAAATAGCACATAACTTCTGTTGAGTGTCAGCATTTCAAAAAACGTATAAAAAAATGTCAACATCTTTTCCCTACTGGTAAACTCTGCGTATTCTTTATTTTTATGCATTGCGTCTACAGTAGTGGTGAAAAAGGCAGCCCATATACTGGAATTTACCTTTTCTAAGCTTCCAAAACACTTATAGAATTCTTCTTCGGTAATTTTGATCTCTTTACAAAACTTATATATCGATTTTGGAAACCCATCGTGTTCCAAAGCATATTCCATATACTTCGAAATAATGAATTGACTATCAACTATTTTTTTGTTTTTTGAAGTTGCCATATTTTTCTTTTAACTATGTAAAGATAATAATTGTTTAATCTTTACTAATAAAAGTTAAACAAAAAAATTGTTAAAGTTGTTTCATAAAAAATGAAACTTTATTGCTTGGGATAGTTTAGTCTATAAACCTCTTTAAACATTACATACTACATTCATAAAAATGTATTAATGTCAGTTTGTCAGCAAATCAGAATTGGTATTTTTTTTGAAACGAGGTTATTCCAATAAGGACAATAAATTTAAAATCATATAACAATGACAACAGGAAATATTAATGTATCGGTTGAGAATATTTTTCCGCTGATTAAAAAATTCTTGTATTCAGATCATGAAATTTTCTTAAGAGAATTAATTTCTAATGCAACCGACGCCACATTAAAACTTAAGCATCTTACAAGCATTGGTGAAGCCAGTGTAGAATATGGAAATCCACTTATAGAAGTAAAAGTCGATAAAGAGAATAGTCTTTTACGTATCATAGACCAAGGTATTGGGATGACTGCTGAAGAGGTGCAGAAATACATCAACGAAGTAGCTTTTTCTGGTGCCGAAGAGTTTCTTGAAAAATATAAAGACAGTGCCAAGGATGCTGGAATCATAGGTCATTTTGGTCTTGGTTTTTACTCTGCGTTTATGGTAGCAACCAAGGTTGAAATCATTACCAAGTCTTATAAGGATGAACCGGCCGCGCATTGGATTTGTGATGGATCTCCTACCTACAGTCTTGAAGCTCATGACAAAACAGAAAGAGGTACCGAGATTGTTCTGCATATTGGCGAAGAAGATGCCGAATTTCTTGAAGAAAGTAGAATTAGAGAGCTATTGGTAAAGTATAACAAGTTTATGCCAGTACCGATTAAGTTTGGTACTAAAACTGAAACTTTACCAAAACCAGAAGATGCAAAAGAGGAAGATCCGGCTCCTACACAAGAAGTAGACAACATCATTAACAATCCTAATCCTGCCTGGACGAAACAACCTGCAGATTTACAGGATGAAGATTATAAAGGTTTTTATAGAGAACTGTATCCAATGCAGTTTGAAGAGCCATTATTCAATATCCACCTTAATGTAGATTATCCTTTTAACCTTACCGGGATTTTATATTTCCCAAAATTGGGACAGGATATGAATATGCAAAAGGACAGAATTCAATTATACCAAAATCAAGTTTTTGTAACAGATAATGTAGAAGGTATCGTTCCTGAATTTTTGACGATGTTACGTGGGGTAATCGATTCTCCTGACATTCCTTTGAATGTATCAAGATCTTATTTACAAGCTGATGGAAATGTAAAAAAGATATCAAGCTATATCACCAGAAAAGTTGCTGATAAGTTAAACTCGATGTTTAAAAACAATCGTGAGGATTTTGAGCAAAAATGGAATGATATTAAGATTGTTATTGAATACGGGATGCTTTCTGAAGAAAAATTCTTCGAAAAAGCAGACAAGTTTGCACTTTATCCTACTGTAGATGAAACATATTTCACTTTTGAAGAGCTACAGGAAAAAATCAAAGACAATCAAACTGACAAAGATAATAAGTTGGTTGTACTTTATGCTTCTAATAAAGATGAGCAACATGCTTATATTGCTGCTGCAAAAGACAAAGGATACGAAGTACTGTTGCTAGACTCTCCTATTGTTTCTCACTTGATTCAGAAATTAGAAACCAGCAAAGAAAACATCTCATTTGTACGTGTGGATTCGGATCATGTAGACAATCTTATCAAAAAGGATGAAGAAACTATTTCCAAACTTTCTGATGAAGAAAAAGAAGTATTAAAAACAGATCTTGAAAAGGTAATTCCTGCAGAAAAATATACGGTACAGTTAGAAGCTATGGATAGCAACGCTGCTCCGTTTATGATTACACAACCAGAGTTTATGCGTCGTATGAAAGAGATGCAACAAACCGGTGGTGGAGGAATGTTTGGTATGGGTAATATGCCAGAGATGTACAACCTGATTGTAAATACGAACCACGAATTGGTTGGACAAATTGCTAGTACCAAAACTGATAAGAAAAAAGAACGTTTGATCAAGCAATCTTTGGATTTGGCAAGATTATCTCAAAACTTGCTTAAGGGTGAAGAATTGACAGCCTTTATCAATCGTAGTTTTGAAATGATAAAATAAGAGTATAAATAATCTTATCACACCATACCGCTTCATACTGCTATGAAGCGGTTTTTTTGTGCCTCCTCTTTTGAAATCAACCTTAAATATTCTACATTCGTAACAATCAGATAAGGGCAAAAATGAGAACTTTTCAGTACTTTTTTCTTTTTACATTGTTATTCCAGATCCATACATTTGGTCAAGCTCCTGTTTCGGGGTACCTTAACATTGATCAGCTCGAAAAATGGGAAAACAAAGTCACATTAAGCAGAATAGATCTTAGTGACCAAGACAGTGATTATCACGCTACACCAATTGCCACAGCGAGCATTACCGAAGAAGGTTTTTTTGCGTTTGACCAAGAACATTTCGAAAATCATGCACAACTGTATAAGCTACAACTTCAACCTTTATCAGATAAAGAGAAAAAAAAGCTTTCCGAAAAAATAAAAAACTACCAATTATTTATTGCTTCAAAAAAGGATACGGTATCGTTTCATAAAACCACCAAGTATTTTGACAAGTACACTACCACCAGCAAAGCAGATTTGGAATGGCAAAAACTAAAAAAATTCAATGCACGGTTCGAGAATTTGACTTCTGATTTTGATACCAAACGATATTTAATAGAAACCAAGGGGTATGTAAAAGATTCTTTACAGATACTCCTGGTAAAGCTTATTGGTATCAAAGCCCTTGATGATCAAAATTTATTGGAGAAAGACATCAAAAAGAATCCCAAATACTACGTAGATCTTTTACAAGAACTAAAATCCAGTGAACTTGATCCTTCTACGTATCTTTACTTGGAGAACAAACTTCATTTAATCACCAAAGAATTGACTACTCAAAAATATCAGGTTAGTCTTTGGGCTAATGCTGTAGCAATTTTGATCATAGGGATACTCATTGGTGGTATCTTCTACATGAAGAACAAACGAAATGTTCGTCAAATCCCGCTAAGCAAACAAGAACAAATTGTAAAAGACCTCATCCAATCTGGAAAAAGCAATAAAGAAATTGCCAACGAACTATTTGTAAGCATAAGCACGGTAAAAACACATATCTCCAACATTTACAGCAAACTAAACATTGCTAATCGCCAGGAATTGTTATCCAAAAGATAAAATCATACCGGTACTAGTACCATAATCCGCTCTTAAAAATTAAGGGAAGCATTGTTTTCTAGTGTTATTTGTTTTCAGAAAACAAAAACATGCAAAAAACAATTTTCACCCTATTATCACTATTGCTTTGGGTATCCTTTTATGCTCAAGAAACCTACACCCTATCCGGAATAATTTCAGATCAAAATGACACCCCCGTAATCGCAGGAGATGTGATATTAAAAGACAACACTACTCAGGAGATCATCACTTTTACTTTTGTGGATAACGGCATGTTTATTTTTAACCCTATTGCCGAAGGTCGCTACTTGTTATCAATTTCTTGTTTGGGATATGATACCAAAACCCTGGAGATTCTATTAAATGAAGACAAAAAAATTTCCTTACAATTATCAAAAGCTTTGGTTGATCTTGATGAAGTTACCATAAACAGTACAAAAAACACCTTTAGTTTTAAAGAAGGGAATCTAAGTGTGAACGTAGAAAATTCTATTCTGGAATCCCTGCCTTCTACGACCGCTCTTTTTTCAAAACTACCAGGTATTCAAATAAGTCCAAATCAGGAATCGTTATCCATTATAGGTAGAGGTACGCCATTATTGTATATGGATAACCAGAGAATCGACTTTGATCAATTAAAATCTATAGCTGTTGGAGATATCAAATCGGTAGAGATTATTGACAATCCCCCTGCCAAATATGAGGCTGAAGGCAGAACGGTAATCTTGATTACTAGAAAACGAAACAAAAAAGAAGGCTACAAAATTGATCTTTCAGAAACTGCTTCTTTCAAAAGGAGGTTTAGTAATTATTTGGAGTTACGTTCAAGTTTTAAACAAAAAAAACTAGAGCTACAAACCAATATCAGTTACAACCAAATCGGTTTTTGGGAAAACTCCGGATCCAGATTAGAAGTCCCCGAACAAAATATCATATCCGATTATAATGCCAAAGCAATTGGCCCCAGACCTCAGTTTATTTTTGGTGGTGGTTTTTTCTATGAATTGAATAAAAGTGATTACTTCTCTGGAAGAATCAATTACAGAACACAGCGTGATCGATTTCCCATTCTTACCAATACATTTTTACAAATCGATCAAACAGAAGATTTCATCATATCCGAAAGCTTAAATAATGCCCCACGAAGTTTTTTGACTTCGAATATCAACTACAATAAAAAACTGGATGCAAAACGTAATTTGTTTTTTGGTGTTCAGTATTCTGATTATTCAAGAGACTTAGAGAGCAGCATTTTTAATAATGTAAACCAAAATGGTTTTGAATTATCTCAAAACAGGGATCAGACTTATGATATTGCTGTTCTAGCATCAAGAATAGACTTTGAAAATGAAATCAATAAACAAATTAAAGTTGAAGTTGGTGGTTCTGTGTCCTTAAGTAAAGCCAAGGCCTTTTCTGATTTCGAATTTGTCGAAACTGATCAACGTCTGGTAACTGTTTATGATTACAAAGAAGATACTTATGCTTCCTATGCCCAATTATCAGGTAAAGTAAACAAGATTGGCTATAACGCAGGATTGAGAGTAGAAACTAATGTGGTAAAAGGAGGTTTTAGAAACGAGGAAGATCTGTTGGTGGATAGAACACAAACTCAGTTATTTCCAAAAGCTAGAGTTAATATCCCTATAGACAGTATAAAATCATTAAATTTTGCTTACAACAAAACGATCAATAGACCGGGTTACCTCAATGCAAGCTCGATAAGTACATTCATAAATCCCTTGGTAGAATTTACCAGAAATGTAAACCTACGTCCTACCATCACACAAGAGCTATCTACCAATTTTGTCACCAAAAAATCCAATCTTAGCTTTCGTTATTTCCATACAGAGTACCCCATTTTTTTTAGTTCTGTCTATAATGCAGAAGAAAGCCGTATTATTTCCTCTCCGCAAAACTTTGAGCAAGAAACCGGATATAGCATTCAATTTCAAAATACACAGCGCTATAAAACGATTACCTCAACCAATATCATAAGTCTAAACTACTCCAAAATAAAAGATCCACTTGCCATACAACAAAAAACCAGACCCTATCTATATTACTACTCTAATACAGAATTAAAAATCAAACCCAAAACTACCTTAGGTGTTAATTTCTGGGGCCTATCCAAAAGATACCAAGGAATTTTTGAGAGAAATGCATTAGTTGTTGTGGGGGCATCTTTTACAACTACCATATATCAAAAACTACAACTGTCTATTAATGCTAATGATATTTTCAGAAAAATGAATTTTGAAGATCGATATACTGCCAATCAAATCCTGGCCAAGGATACCTTCTTTGTCAATGCGCAGGAGCTTTCATTCTCATTACAGTACTCTTTTGGTAAGACGAAAAAGTCATCCTTCAAAAATAAAGATGTAGACGACAACCTCAACAGAATTCGATAATCCTACTCTATTGATGAATCATGTTAAAAAAAGTAAAAATATTTTTTTAGTTAGGATTCCTTACTATATTTGTGTCGAATTAATAAACAAAAAAATAAAATTATGAGTAAATCAATTTTTTATCATGCTGGTTGCCCGGTATGTGTTAGCGCCGAACAAGATCTTGTACACCTTATTGGTAACGAAAACGTAGAAATTGTTCATTTGGGAGAAGACCAGTCACAAATAGCAACTGCCGAAAAAGCAGGAGTACAATCTGTACCTGCCTTGTTAACTCCAAACGGAAATGTATTGCACATCAACTTTGGAGCTGCTATAGCCGACGTAAAGGCTTAATTTTTTTCATGCTTATAGTTAGGATTCCTTATCAAAAAAGGGTCCTAACTATATATGTAACCTTTAAATATCAAAGTAATGAAACTACTATCCTTAAGTATACTTTTAATCCTATCGAACGTATTATACGCATGTGATGATTGTAAAAAGTACAATAATGACGATCTCAAAATAACAGCAGCTTCTGTTATTCATAGCGAAGAAATCTCCAGCACTATTTGGGAAATTACGGTATCAGGAAATGCGGGTAAAACCGCGCCTACTCCTGCCGGACAATTGCATGGCGCTCCTGTTCTGGGGTATGTATTCCCAACCACCTTACAACCCACCGATGTAGGTTTTAGTGCAACCGATGGTATTGTAGCGTTGGCTCTAACCTCTCATCCAGATTTTGACGATACTCCTCTGTGGGATGAAAACACAGATAGTATATATGACAATGATGGGATCGTATGGCATCCTCATTGGGTGGTGCTACATCAAGACAAACGGGTAGAAGGAGGCTTGGCCGTAAAGCAATTTGACAAAAATGACAAATCTGTAAAACTACCACCTACAAATCCTGGAATGCCTATGTATATGGATTCGCCAGGTTTTCAAGTGATCACAAAAGGAAATAAGATTAAAGTGATCATTCCTGATTATAGAATGAATCATAAAACCGATTTTAAGTTTGATGCGGTAGCTGCCTATATGCAAGTGAATACTGAAAACAAAGATAAACCTATGTTAGGCGTATATGAAGTATACAGCGTCCTAAGCAAAGATCTTTCACTTCCCTATCAAGTAACATTAAAATAAGATAACTATGGAAATAGCCGTTTGGGACACCTATGTACAAAGAAACGATGGAGCTGTTATGCACTTTGATATTTTGGTATCGGATACCTTAACAGATGAAGAAAAAATATTTGAGTTTGGTCGAACTTACTTAAAAACAAAATCTTTTGAAACTGGTAGCTTAACCTCAAAAGAATGCAGGTTTTGTCATATTGCTGTAGCTTCTGAAGAAATGATAGCACAGATCGAAACGAAAGGATATTATATTCTTGAAATGGAAAACTGTAATTAATAATCTCCAAAATAATTAGGATCACTAACTTTGCCAATAAGGAATTAGTATTTCTTGTTGGTAAAGTTGTAAACATATGGATAAAAGCATTTTTGATATTACCTTTCAGAATACCGATACGGTTTCCAAAATTGTTGTGGGTTTAGAACGCATTTCGGAAGCGTTTAGAGCTTTACTTTGGGAGTATGCCAAGACCATTGGCCTAAGTCCCATTCAAATACAAATTCTAATTTTTGTTGCCTATCATAAGGAACATTTATGTACGGTTAGTCATTTGGCCAAAGAGTTCAACTTAACCAAGCCTACAATAAGCGATGCGGTAAAAGCTCTCGAAAAAAAAGGGATGATTAGCAAACATAAAACCTTGGTTGATAGCAGAAGTTATTTTATAGTATTAACCGCAGATGGTAAAAAAACCGTTTCGGCAACAGAACATTTTGCAAACCCTATTCGAACTCAGGTGGCTCAATTTGATCAAGAAAAGCAAGAATCTCTATTATCTACCATAAATACTTTGATCTATAAACTAAATAGAACGGGTATTTTATCTGTTCAACGTACTTGTTTTGGTTGCAAGTTTTATCAAAAAAATAAAGAAGATCACTATTGCAATCTGATCAAAACCACTCTATCTGATAAAGATATTCGTCTGGACTGCCCAGAATTTGAAGAAAGTGCATAAAAAAGCCCCCTGACCCAAGTTACAGGAGGCTTTTCACTCAAAATTAAGACTAAATTTATCCCTTTACAGGCTTTGTTTGTTCTTTTTTCAAATGTTTTGCATAGAATCCCATCATTGCTTTATACATCGCAATAGAGTTTTCTTCTTTTCCAAAACCATGTCCTTCATCATATCTAACCATATAAGGTACATCATATCCTTTGTCTCGTAATGCTTTTACGATCTGATCTGATTCATCGATATTTACTCTTGGATCATTGGCCCCCTGTACTACAAACAATGGTTTCTTGATTTTACCAATTTGATACACAGGAGATACTTCTTCCATGATGGCTTTTTCTTCAGCCACATCTTCGTCATACCAAATTTCTTTGATAATCTTTAAATAAGGCTTCCAGTAAGGAGGAATCGTTTTCATAAAGGTAAATAAGTTCGAAACCCCTACATAGTCTACACCGCAAGTATATAAATCAGGAGTTTTGGTCAATCCTCTTAGCACAGCATATCCTCCATGGCTTCCACCATAAATCGCTACTCTATCCTTATCTATCCATCCTTGCTCGATTACATATTTTAATCCGTCCTCTACATCATCCATCGCTTTTCTACCAATTTGCTTAAATCCAGACTCCAAGAACTTTCTTCCATATCCTCCAGAGATTCTAAAATTCACCTGAAGTGTTGCATATCCTCTACTGGCAAATAATTGAGCTTCTGGATTAAACCCCCAAGAATCGCGGATTCCTTGTGGTCCCCCATGTGGATTTACTACCAAAGGCACTTTCTTACCTTGTAAGGCTTCTTTTGGCAAAGTGATATACCCATGAATGGTAAGCCCGTCTCTACTAGTAAAAGTAATCGGTCTCATCTCTGCCATATCATTCTCCTTAAGTTGTGGCATCAAATTATACAACAACTTGAACTCTTCGGTTTTGGTGTCATAAGAATAATATACTCCGTATAACTTATCACTTTGTAAAAAGATCAGATACTTATCTTCTTCGTCTGTCTTATCTGCAATCGAATATTGGTGATCCGGGAACTTAGCCGTAATTTTTGCATGTAGTTTCTTGTAATAATCACTAACTGGAACTACTACTCTTTTCTCACCTTGATAAGAGAAATAGTCTAATTCGTATCCTCTTTTTCTGGACACTGAAAGGTTGGATACATCATACTTATCGTTAGAGAATAACTTTTTGATCACCTTATCCTCTTTCAAGTCATATAAATAAATTTCAGACTTATCAGAATCCAAATTAGATACAATATACGCATCATGTGGATTATCTGTTGAATAGTCAAAGTTTAAGATCGAAAACGTATCTTTCCAGTTTAATTGCTTGATGATTTCATAGTTCCCATCTGTTTTTGCATAATAGAAATCAAAATTCACTCCGTCACGAATCTTAGCATATCCTTTTAAATTTCCATCCTTATCAAAATTGTATCCAGCGATAGGATTAGCAGCATCTTCATTTTTAAACAACTGTTTGATTTCTCCTGTTACAATATTGATCTTGTAAGGTTCAAAAATCTGTTTGTTGTTTTTGTTCATCGAAATGATCATATGATCTTCATCTTCTCTTAACCCTTCCAAAATATTTACTTGCACTCCTTCATAAGGGGTCAACTCTTTTTGATCAGATCCGTCGATATTGGCAGCAAACAAATGATAATCTTCATTCCCGCCTTTATCCATTACATATACCAGGCGACCGTTGTTGGCCCAGCCATAACCTCGGATCAATTCTTCTTTCTCTTCGATTACACGAGTTACTTTGCCCGAAGCAATTTCTTTTACATATACATGGTTCTTTTTGTTCTCATCCTTTTCTCTATACGAAAGGTATTTCCCATTTGGGGAGAAACGAAAGGTTCTGGCCTTTGGTTTTGCAAAATAATCTTCCACAGAATACCCATAGGCACCTTTATCCAGGTCTGCCAACTTTATTAATTCTGCATCAGAGGTAACCAATTCTGGATTACCGGGGATTGTTTTTTCAGATTTTTCCATTTCTAAGGGTAATTCCATTCCGCCTTGATAAAAAGTTCCTTTTAATTTTTGTGGTGCTACTGCCGCTACATATTTGATACCAGCTTTCTTGAATACTAATGTTAATTGTTCATTTTCTAGTAATACTTTATCCATTGGAAGTCCCGTAGCTCCTTGAGAAGGACTATCCATGGTAGCCGCCAAAGCTCCATCCTTTTTTTCGATGTGAAATGCCAAAGGGATTTCAGCTCCTTGCACAGATAATTTACCTTTCCAGGTACCCGTGACTTCTTGTGCTTGTATAGGCACAAAAGACAAACATAAAAGCACTATAAATGTGCTCCAAACTGTAGATGATTTTGTTCTCATATTGATTGATTTATAAAGAAAAAGTGTGTTTCTAATATCATAAGTAATCATCGCTTGGCTTTTGTTACATTCTATTTATGTTTTAACATAAAACTTGCAAATTTGGAAATAACCAAAGCAAAATAATCGCTATCGCACCAGTACCTCTATCATAGATACTTAGAATATTATGGAGTGTTACATTTTTCCCAAATATTGCTGTTCATTTTTTGGTTTTAGTACTTTTACTCGAGTAACACAAATTAACTATCTATGAAAAAATTATATATGTTGGTGGTTGCCCTTATTCTTATAAGTTGTAATCAAACCAAGAAAGAAGAAACTAACACCGATCAATCTTCAGAAACTCAAAAAGAAGCTATCCCTGTTGAACCCAACGAAGGTATTGGGGATGGAGCAGTTTCTATTACCGATAGTTTTATTGGCAGCATTGAAAAAGCACATAAAAAAAGTGATTTCCTAAAGCATAAAGCCATCAGTTTTAATATCAACATCATCTTTGGTGGTAAGGAGCATCTGGATGGAAAGATTACTATGCTCACCAATTCTACAAAAATCAGAATTGACAAAAAAGATGAGACGAAGCTTATTTATAATGGTGAAAAAGTATTTTTATGTCCCGAAGATGCTACCGCTGGAGGAGCACGATTTGATATGTTTACTTGGACGTATTTCTTTGGTTTACCTTATAAATTAAATGACCCAGGTACGCAATGGGACTTAAAAAATGATCTGCCTTTGGACGGAGTTGATCATCATACTGCCAAACTTACTTTTAAACCAGGAACAGGAGATGCTCCAAAAGACTGGTATGTCATCTATTCTGATACTGAAAAGAATACGTTAAAAGCTGCAGCGTATATCGTTACTTTTGGAAGTGGAGATGATATCAGTAAGGCTGAAGAAGATCCGCATGCCATACAATATAAAAACTTCGAAACGGTAGAAGGAATACCTTTTGCCACCTACTGGGAATTTTACGGATGGCAGGAAGATAAAGGGATGACACAAAAGCTTGGTGAGGCCACCATTACAGATATCACTTTCCTTGAAGATGAAGGTGCCATTTTTGAAACTCCTGATAATTCAAAAGAAATTTCTTTGTAATTTCTACAACCCGAGATACGATCTAATCCCTTTGCTATTGTTACGCAAAGGGATTTTTTTATTCGTGCATATCCTTATCGTTAACTAAATAAATTTTGTGGTATCTTTTACCCTTAATCCTATTAACACTTAATTTTAAATAATGAGTTGGCATTTATACGTACTTTCTTTCATATTTATAATAGCAGGAATTTTTCATTTTATCCGACCCAAAGCTTTTATGAGGATAATGCCGCTTTACATACCCTATCATAAATTTTGGGTGTACCTCAGTGGAGTTTTCGAAGTTCTGGCAGGTGTAGGGTTAATTTTTGAGAGTACCAGAATATTTTCCTTGTTATTAATCATCATCATGCTGGTTCTGTTTTTTCCGGTACATATCCATATGTTGATCAATAAAAAGGCCGGACTTAATCTTCCGAAATGGGTATTGATTCTTAGATTGCTTTTACAATTTGCCCTTATCTACTGGGTGTATCAATATGTATAAAAATGGAACCATTACTCTTTCCCAATAACTCGGATCCAATACAATTAGATATGAAAGATGCAGATGTGTGGTACTATCCTGCTTTTTTCACCGATGAGGAGTCTTCTTATTTTTATGACCAACTTACCAAGACCATAGCATGGCAACAAGATCCCATTACTATTTTTGGAAAAACCTATATGCAACCAAGACTCACCGCTCTTTATGCCAATAATACAAAACCATATCGATATTCAAATATCACCATGCATCCAAAAGCTTTTACTCCAGAATTGTTATCAATAAAGAATAGCATCGAAAACACTTGCGATACCGAATTCACAACTTGTCTATTAAATCTATATCGAGATGGAAGCGATAGTAATGGTTGGCATGCAGATAATGAAAAAGAACTAGGACAACATCCAGTAATTGCATCTGTCACTTTTGGAGAAGAGCGTTGGTTTCACTTCAAACACAAACATGACAAAAACCTGAAACTAAAAGTAAAATTGCAACACGGTAGTCTATTAGTTATGCAGGGGGCAACTCAAGAAAATTGGCTGCATCAAATTCCTAAAACGAAAAAAAAGATTTCTTCTCGCATCAACTTGACCTTTAGAGTGATAAAGTAAAACCCCTACCAGGGGGCGGCAGGGGTTTTGAATCAAACAAAAATCAATTTATGAAAAAAATCCTATCTGTAGGGATTGTCTTTTACTATGTTAACCTATAAAAATCTTCAGTGTAATCTTTTGACCTAAGGTCATAATTATCCTTCTTCAACAACACCAAAGACACCAAACAACATAGCAAATGGATAAACGCACAACTTTCTCTACCCGCATCCCAAAGAAATAGGGTAAAAAAAGCAAACAACACCACCGATATTTTTAATACATGTTTGGTAAACATTCCTAATACCAAGAAGAAGCCAATTACAAACTCTTCAAAAGGAACCAGAGGAGCCAACGCTTCTAACACCTTATTATCAAACAAAGAAACTGAAACGAAGTAGCCATCCAGTCGATCTAGATACCCCGAATACCTGATAACATTATAAGTACTATACACGACCAAAAAAGCACCGAAAGCGATCCTGGTAAAGTGATATAAATAAATTTTGAGTTTCATGTGAAGGTGTTTAAAAAAACGGAGGACAAAATTACTAGAAAGGGGTTCATAATCTCTTGTACTTTTTGCTAAATAACTTGTACAAAAATCATCTAACCATCTCGTTATCAATAAAATCAAACGGTTTCGTTGAAATTTACTTGTAAAAAATAAATGTTAAAATATTGATTTTATTTTGTAACTTTAAATACAAAAAGTTGTTTATGAACCGCTATACATTGCATGAAACCTTTGTGGTACACCAATATTCTATCGATGAATGGGAAGCGGAACCTCACAATCATAATTATTTCGAAATAATTTTTGTTGAACAAGGAAATGGGTATCATACCATTAATGATGTCAGGTTTCCATATAGAGAAAATGACATTTTCCTATTGGCTCCAGAAGATACACATCACTTTGAAATCGAAAGTCATACTAAGTTCACTTATTTCAAATTCACAGAGCTTTTGTTTTCTAGTAAGGTTAATCTCCCCGACAGGAAGTATTGGTTACAACGTATAGAACAATTGCTACACCATCCAAATATTATTCCTGGGGATGTGATCTGCCATGAAGAAGATCGAAGTATCGTTTGGGATATTCATAATTTGGTGTTGGAAGAATTCAAAAACGAAAAGATTTACTATCAGGAAATCATCTCCAACGCAATTAGTACCATATTAAGTATCATTGTCCGCAATATTTCAGAAAAGTACAACTCAAACAAAAGAGAGATTACTGTTAATCATTCGAAAATAGATCAAATACTAAGTCATATCCGACAACATGTATATGATAATGATCTTACCAAAATCAATTTTTTGGCGAACAAGTTCAACATGTCTCAGAGTTCAATTAGTACATATTTCAAAAGAAAAACAGGAGAATCTATCCATCAATATGTGACCAAGTATAAAATGAAATTGGTTGAATACCGATTACAACATACCGAGTTTACCATTGCAGAGATTGCCTACCAATTAGGATATACCGATGAGAGTCACTTAACAAAAACTTTTAAAAAGCATTTTGCAATGTCTCCCAAACAGTATCGTAAAGAATTGGCGTTAAGCTGATCTCGACTTATCCAAAAATTTCATTGAGTACTACCGCAAGTCGGATTCCTCCCTTTTGTAATTGGGCATGTAGGGTAGGAAAATAATCGTACATATATCTGTATCCGAGCTTTTCACCCACATTAGCAGAAGCATACACTTTTTTGGCTAAGTCCTGAGATTCCTGAATCCAATCCAAAACAGTACCTTTTTTGATTTCCTCAATTTGCTGATCAGAAAATAAGGTAGCGTTCTTAGACAATTCAGTATAACTCATCCCAAAATGATTGATCATATTGCTGTCCCAAACCCGATGCAAATTTGATCCATCTTTAAACCACCTTACCTGGATATCATTACCCCCTTTATCCTCTCCTCTACCCACATGCAGGGGTTGGTGTAAATCCCCTACAAAATGAACCAGCATTTTTAAATAGAACTCCTTCTCTTCTATTGAAGAAGTATCATTTTTTAACACTGTTATGCATTTTTCTATTCCTTGCACCAGATCTCCGTATTCGCTCGGTGTTTCTTCTCCATATTTTTTATCAAAAGGAAAATTCACGTAATGCCAGGGGCTGTATCCTTTGTACTTTGCATCACTTTTAATATCGTCAGCAAAAGTAGACACCATAGCAAGGCTTTGTCCTTTCAATATTTTCGCAATATTACGTTTTGCTTTTTTGGTAAGGTAATTGCTTGCTATTTCTCCAGTCGCCCTGTGACCGGTTTTACCCCAATCGTCTTTTGCGGTAATTGTAATTGAAGAAATACATAATATGATAAGTACAAGCTTATTTTTCAGATTCATGTTTCAATATTTTGCGGCAAAGATAAAAAAAGGGTATGTTAGTGATTCGTTAAAATATAACTAGAGTTAAACCGTGCATTGTAGGTTGTTTAATTTTGTACATCAAAATATGATGAAGTATTTAACGTTTGCTATATAACTCTAAAGATACTACCCCAGATATGAAGTCAAAGTTTATACTTATTTTTTCATTATTCATATGTATTTGTTCTGCTCAGGAAAAAGAGTATAATTCAGCCATAGTAAAGGTTAACAGGTATGTCGAAGGTTCTTTAGTTACACCATATTCCGATAAAAAATCCCCTCTTCTCATCTTCATTATGGATGCGGGACCAATCAATCGAGATGGTAACGACCGAATGTCAAAGAATGACACCTTCAAAAAACTAGCCTACGATTTAGCCAAGGCAGGAATTGCAACATTTAGATACGACAAGAGGCTTTTTAAGATGGAAAGCCTGGGTATCAAGGAGCATGAAATATCTTTTGATCATTTTGTCGAGGATGCAAAGTCAATAATTGATTACTTCAAAAGAAATGATGCTTATACCAAAGTAATGGTAGTTGGGCATGGTCAGGGTTCATTAATTGGCATGATCGCTGCAAAAGAAAGAGCAGATGGTTTTATTTCTATCGCTGGGAATGCGGATCCTCTGGACGAAGTGATTGTGGAGCAAATAGCCAAACAAGCTCCTGGATTAGAGAAAAATGCTGCAGTCGCATTTCGACAATTGCTAGAAAATGGAAGAGCTGTTGGATATGATCCGGCATTAGAGTCTATTTTCAGATATGATTTACAACCCTTTATCAAATCTTGGATGAAATATGATCCTAAACAAGAAATAGCAGCTTTGGATATTCCTATTCTGATTGTACATGGAGATAAAGACATACAAGTTGAGCTTTCCCAATCTGAAAAACTTAAAGAAGCTTCTCCCCAAGCCACCTACGCCATTATTTCGAATATGAATCATATTCTCAAGGAAATAAAGGGGGATCGTCTCGAAAGTTATAAATCCTATAACGAAGCCTGGAGAAAAATTATGCCCGAAGTTCTAAACAGTATCACTAAATTTGTAAAAGAATAATTATTATCTTAATTTGGATCAACCCAAATCTCAACCACTGCTAATGCCAAATCGCATTGTATTTTCTGACATTGATGGAACTTTACTAAATCCAGAAAGAGAGCTTTCATCGTTCACCATTTCCGAAGTTCAAAGAATAAAGAATCAAATCCCGGTAATTTTAATTTCCTCTAGGATGCCCAGTGCAATGACTCATTTGCAAAATGAGCTTGGTATTATAGATCAGCCATTAATCTGCTATAACGGAGGATTAATTTTGGTGAATCAACAACCTATACACTCTACAGTAATTCCTGTAGATATTATCGATGAACTAAATACTTTCAACGCTAGTACCAAAGTGCATCTTAGCCTTTATTATGAAGATGAATGGTATGTTCCTGAAATGGATTTTTGGGCAAACAGAGAGGCTAATAATACCAAAGTAGTACCTCAAGTAAAATCCACTTCGAAGGTTATTGACACTTGGAGAGATGGCAATAAAGGAGCTCATAAAATTATGTGCATGGGAGAAGAACCCATGATTGATAAGGTTTTCAACTATTTAAATAGTACCTTTAGTGACCATTTACATCTCTATAGATCTAAGCCAACCTATATAGAAATAGCTCATAAGAGTATTTCTAAATTAACTGCCATTGAAATGTTATTAGATTCACATTTCGATATTCCAATTTCTGATGCAGTAGCTTTTGGTGATAATTATAATGATATGGAAATGTTAAAGGCTGTCGGTACAGGTGTAGCCGTTGCCAATGCCAAAAAAGAGGTGCTACAAATTGCAGATACAGTAACTCTCGCAGGAAAAGAAGATGGTGTAGCCACCTATATTAAAAATAACATTTTATAATTGTGAAGAAGAATTATAGATTTATACCTATCCTTGTATTAACAATACTATGCGTTATTGTTTTACCAGGGTGTAAATCGGCCGAATCTTCTTCTACTGCAATCAAACATTATTCACCCATCAATGCTTCCATTGATCTTTATGAGATTATCGATGATAAGGTAAAAGTAGAAATCAGGACCGAAAGTATAGATGCCGACACCATAAGTTATTTCTTACCTAAGATCGTTCCCGGTACTTATCAAAATAACAATTATGGTAAGTATATAGAAAATTTTGAAGCTTTTGATAAAGAGGGAAAATCATTGTCTGTTCAAAAAGTTGGGCATAATCAATGGAAAATCAATAACGTTCGGCAATTGACAAAAATCACATATCTGGTCAATGATACCTTTGATATAGAAAACACACACGAAATATTCTCTCCTACCGGAACGAATATAGATCAGGACAAAAATTTCATTCTCAACTTGTATGCTTTTGTCGGGTATTTTTCTGAGATGAAAGAAACCGAGTATCGCCTGTTTATAAAACATCCTGTTCATTTAGAAGCTTCAACCTCTGCCACAGAAGTTGAACCTGGGGATTCTTCCGAAAATATCAATTTCAATGTTGACTACTTTATTTTTAATAGATATGCTGATGTAGCAGATACTCCTATTATGTATTCTGTTCCCGATCGGGTTACCTTTACAGCAAATGGAATTGAAATATTATTAAGCATCTACTCCCCTAATAAAATGCACAAAGCATCGCGTTTTACGGAGCAAATGGAGCGTATGATTAGAGCTCAAAGTAATTTCCTGGGGAATATTAATACCACAAAAAAGTATAGCATCTTATTATACTTATCGACTACCAAACCAAATGACGCTTCTGGTTTTGGAGCTCTAGAGCACGACACCTCTACCGTAGTGGTCTTGCCAGAGTCTCTCACAAGAACAAAACTAACAGAATCCTTAATTAATGTCGTTTCTCATGAGTTTTTTCATATTGTAACTCCATTAAGTATTCAATCCAAAGAGATCCATTTCTTCGATTATAACCAGCCAAAAATGTCAAAACATTTATGGTTGTATGAAGGAACTACCGAGTATTTTTCAATCATCTTTCAGATTACACAAGGACTTATCGGACAAGAAGAGTTTATGGAAATACTGTTGGAAAAAATTGAAATTTCAAAACAGTTTGATGATTCCTGGTCTTTTACTGAAATGAGCAAAAACATCTTAAAGGAACCTTACCGACAGAATTATCGTAATGTGTATGAAAAAGGAGCTTTGATTTCTATGTGTATAGATATTTTGATGCGGGAAAAGAGCGATGGACTTTACGGAATTGTAGACCTTATTCACAACCTATCTCAAGAATATGGTAGTCAAAATCCTTTTGATGATGATGAACTGATCCCGACAATTCGCGAGTTTTCTTATCCTGAAGTAGGCGATTTCTTAGAAAATCATGTCGTTAATAATACCCCGATCGATTATAATTACTATTTGAACAAAGTGGGTATTCAATTTGGCGAAAAGACAGTGAACTCATCCTATTTTATAGATGGGCAACAACCACTAGTAAAAGCCTCTGAAGACAGTAATGAGATTATTTTTGAATCTAATACTAAGTATAACAATTTCTTAAAAAACTTAGGTATACAAGGTGGTGACGTACTACTGAGTATCAATGGTAAAAAATATCAAGTAAAGAACATTTATGATCTTTTTGGAGATTCTAATCAATGGAAATTAGGCGATACCGTTATTTTTGAAATTAAACGAGGAACAGAAAAAATGACTTTACAGACCGAGGTCATCAAGCCCACTATACAAAAAGCCATTCTTAAGCAAATTCCTGAGGCTTCAGAGCAGCAAATAAAATTATTAAAGAGCTGGATCAACGACTGATAATTTTTCGTAAAATGCAGTTTGAGCTTTTATAAAATAGTGTATTTTGTGGGCTATTATCAAAAATTACACTTCTCAAATGGAAAATTCTCCTTTTTTTACTGATGACACTATAGTTTTCGGAATTTTGATGCTTTGTTTAGGTTTGGTATTTTATACTTCATCGATCGATAAAGGTTTCTGGAAATCTTTCTACAAAATAGTACCAGGAGTTTTACTTTGCTATTTATTACCAGCCATTTTTAACTCAATTGGGCTTATTTCTCCCCACTGGAGCGAGCTGGATGCAGATGGTAAATTGGTAGAAAAGTCTTCAAACGTATATTTTATCGCAAGTAGATATCTTTTACCAGCTTCATTGGTCTTAATGACCTTAAGTATCGACTTAAAAGGAATTTTTAATCTAGGGCCTAAAGCGCTTATCATGTTTTTGACTGGTACTCTAGGAATTGTTATCGGTGGACCTGTTGCTATCTTATTAATTTCTCTGGTATCCCCGGAAACTGTTGGAGGTGCCGGGTTTGATGCTGTATGGAGAGGATTATCTACTCTTGCAGGGAGCTGGATTGGTGGAGGTGCAAATCAGGCAGCTATGTTAGAAATCTATCAATATAATCCCGACAAATACGGTGGGATGGTTTTGGTAGACATTGTGGTAGCCAATGTTTGGATGGCTCTATTATTAATCGGAATTGGGAAAAGCGCCAAAATAGATCGTTGGTTAAAAGCTGATAACACAGCCATAGAATCGTTAAAGGAAAAAGTATCCACTTATGCCGACAGCATCACTAGAAATCCATCGCTTACAGATTACATTGTCATGTTAGCAATTGCTTTTACCGCAGTTGGATTATCCCATTGGGGTGCCGCAGGAATGTCAAAAATGTTGTCGAATAACTTTGAAATTTTTAACGATAAAAGCTCTGCACTATCTTCTTTTACTTCCAAATTTTTCTGGATGGTAACCATTGCAACCATTATAGGAATTACCTTATCCTATACCAAAGCTAAAAAATATGAAGGTGCTGGTGCCAGTAAATTAGGAAGTATTTTTATTTATATACTAGTTGCTACTATCGGAATGAAAATGGATCTGGGGATGATTTTTGAAAATCCAGGATTAATCGCCATTGGCTTGGTTTGGATGTCTATTCACGCCTTATTACTCATTTTTGTGGCCAAAATAATCAAAGCACCCTATTTCTTTTTGGCTGTAGGTAGCCAGGCTAATGTTGGTGGTGCTGCTTCTGCTCCTGTAGTTGCGGCCGCTTTTCACCCTTCATTAACTACTGTTGGAGTACTATTAGCAGTTTTTGGATATGTCGTAGGTACTTATGGTGCTATTTTATGTACTATATTGATGGAAATCGCGTCAAAAGGATAAACCTATAAAACACTTAAAACTCCCTCTAAAAAGATAGAGGATTGAAGACTGAAAAGGGAATAAGCCCTATTTATTTCAAATAAAATCTGCATCTTTGTAACCCATTTTAATTGAATATTTCGAACGCATGAAAAGAATTCCTTTTTTATTAATTACAGTACTATTATTAACCTATTGCAGCTCTCCCAAAAAAGAGGGGAATGTCATTATTTCCGGAAATATTGATGGGTTAAAAAAAGGGACATTATATCTGCAAAAGATTAAAGACACTTTATTGGTGAATGTAGATTCGGTAGTTATTGAAGGAAACTCAGAATTTGTAATGCAGTCTAATGTAGAAGAACCGGAAATACACTATTTGTATCTGGATAAAGACGATGGTACTCAGTACAACGATCGTATTGATTTCTTTGCAGAACCAGGAGAAATAGTGATCAAAACTACACTACAAGACTTTGAAACTGATGTAAAAGTAACTGGTGGAAAAAACCAGGAAAAATACCAAGAGTACAAGAAAATGCTGGAACGTTTTAATCAACGTAACCTTCGGCTAATGAAGGAAGACTTTGAAGCCACCAAACAAAAAGATGATGAGAAGTTGATGGAAAACGATGAAGCCTACAAAAAGCTTTTACGTCAAAAGTATCTGTATACCATTAATTTTGCAGTTTATAATAAAAAATTAGAAGTTGCTCCATATGTTACCCTTAGCGAGATCTATGACGCTAATATCAAATATCTGGACACTGTAGCAAAATCTCTTAGCCCAAGGGTAAAAAAATCGTTGTACGGCAAACAACTTATAGCCTATGTAGAAAAGCGAAAGAAACAGCAAGAAGAAGCTGAAAAGACCATAGATTCGCTAAATCAGTAAAAAATATCACCAAAAGAAAAAGCTCTAAACAATGTTTAGAGCTTTTTTTATTGAGCCGATAGAGGGACTCGAACCCACGACCTGCTGATTACAAATCAGCTGCTCTAGCCAGCTGAGCTATATCGGCAAAAGCGGTTGCAAATATAATTGCTCTAATGATATTTGCAAATACTTTTTCAAAAAAATTATAATGAATTTACTTTATCCAATAATCCTTTTGCTGTTTTTTCTAAATCTTCTCGAATTGCTTTGAAATGCTTTGAAGCATTCTCCACTTTTTTATCATTCATTCTTTCTATAAAACCGTCAAAAGAAGCAATTGCTTCATCAATAATAGCTTCTCCTGCCTTATTATCCTTTCCCGGGTTTTCTAATTCCCAAGCGTATACTTCCTCAATAATATCTCCTAATACGTAATTGATATCTTTTTTGAGATCTCTCTTATTTGCCATAATTATATCTGTTTTATGATGTAAAATTACGATTTTCGATCAAACCGTAGTCAATTCTTTTACTTTATCCATTGCTTTCCCCAAGTGTTTGGAGGCATTCATACTATTAAATTTTAAACGTATAATACCATCTTTATCGATTACGAAAGTCTCCCTACCCGGCAACAACCCGAGTAATTCAGATTTGACGCCAAATAACTTTCTTAGTTTTCCATTGGTATCTGATAAAAAAGTGAATGGTAGACGGTATTTGTTTTTGAACTTGGTATGAGAAGAAACACTATCTGAACTTATTCCGAATACTTCGGCTCCCATACTTCTAAAATCTTCGTAACTATCCCTAAAAGCACAAGCTTCTTTGGTACAACCTGGTGTGAAGTTTTTGGGATAAAAAAAGAAAACTACAGGCTTTTTTCCGATCAAATCAGTGCTGTTTACTAGTTCGCCAGAATCGTCCTTTGCTGTAAACACTGGTATTTTATCTCCTATTTCTAACGCCATGCTATTGTCCTGTATAAATCACAAAATTACGAGGAGTTTCATATAACGTTATTTCCAAATCAAACTTCTCATCTATTTTTTTACGTAGTCGGTTCCAAATAACGACTGCAATATTCTCTACCGTAGGATTTAACGATGCAAATTCTTCAACCTCTTCATTCAAGTTTTTATGATCCATATAATCCTCAACTTCAGATTTAATATGATCCTTCAAAATTTTGAGATCAATGAGATACCCCGTTTCCGGATCAATTTCTCCAATAACTCCAACCACTAGCTCATAGTTATGACCATGGTATCTTGGATTATTACATTTCCCAAATACTTCTTGGTTTTTTTCAGCACTCCAATCCTTACGATATAGCCTATGTGCTGCATTAAAATGAGCTTTTCTGCATGCTTTAATTCTCATAATGTAATATGCGAATAAAATTTATCAAATATAATCTTAAACCACTCTGTATAAGTTTCAGGACGTATCATAATGTCATTTTTGACATCCTCTACAGGCATCCATTTCCAATCTGCAACTTCTTCAGGATTAATTACTGGATCCTTTTCGTATTCGCCTATAAGTACGTGATCGTATTCATGCTCTGTCAATCCATTATCAAAAGGAGCTTTGTAAATAAAAGACACAGAGTCACGTAGTGGAGTGACAAACCCCATTTCCTCTTGTAATCTTCGGGTGCCTGCTTCTATATTTGTTTCTCCTTCTCTTTGGTGACTACAACATGTATTGGTCCATAATCCTGGAGAGTGGTATTTATGATGAGCTCTTTGCTGAAGCATCAATTCGTTTTTGCTATTTAGAACAAATACCGAAAAGGCTCTATGAAGTAATGCTTTTTCATGCGCCTCTAGCTTAGGCATCAATCCAATTTGCTCATCATTTTCGTTGACCAAAATGACTTTTTCTTCTTCTTTCATTAATTTTTTTGTTGTTCAAAATTACAAAATCATAGTAGTATTCGTTTTACTAATTAGCAGGTTTTTAACGCTGAATCACTTTCCAACCTCAAAATGAACTTATTAGCAAAAAATGCTCTACTATTATGAACGTTATTCTTTCAATATAGTACAATTAACTTAAAACAAAAAAGCACCTTAACGAATAAGGTGCCTTTTGTAACTCTTTTTGGGTTATCGTTTTTATTTCAAAATGATAAACTCACTTCTTCTATTGAGTTGATATTGATCTTTGGTACAGTTGCTATCATTGCCGCATTCGTTAGTCGGTTCGGTTTCTCCATATCCTTTGCCACTCAAACGATCTGCAGAAATACCTTTTCCTATCATATAATCAACCGTAGACTTGGCTCTCTTCTCGGATAAGTACAAGTTGTAATCATCATTACCATGACTATCCGTATGTGAGCGTACCTCTATCTTCATTTGTGGATATTGAGCCATCACCTCGATCACTTTGGCCAATTCTATCTTAGCATCTTCTCTGATGTAAGATTGATCAAAATCAAAATAGATCGGTTTTAAGGATAATACTTTAGCCAGATCATCCCCAACTCCTGCTGATTTGATCTTCTTCTCCATTGTTAAAGGAACATCAAGGGTCTGTTTGGTATCTGGAGTAGTAACCAGCTTTTCTGTAGTGGTGTATTCTTCCTTCTCGGCTCTTACAAAGTATTTGGTACTGCATTCCAACTCGTCGGTAGTGTACTTTCCGTCCTCTCCTACTTCTACACTTTCGATCAAGTTGTTGGCACTGTCATAAACCGATACCTTTACTCCTGTAAGTGGCTCGTTGGTATCTTTATCTGTGACTAATCCGGCTATAACAATCTTACAAAACTTACGCAGGTCTTCCAACTGTAAAAAGCTGTAGATATCATCACTACCTATTCCTCCTGCTCGGTTAGAAGAAAAATAACCTCGCTTGGATTCATCATCTACGATAAAAGCAAAATCATCCTTGGGACTGTTGACTGGCTTACCGATATTAACCACCAAGGCTTCTTCTTCGGTCTGTGGGTTTAAACGAGTTACAAAAACATCTAACCCTCCTAATCCTAAATGTCCATTGGATGCAAAATAAAGATCATTGTTCTTACTGATAAATGGGAAGGTCTCTTTTCCTTCCGTATTGATGGTATCTCCTAAGTTCGTTGGCTCTCCAAAACTACCATCTCCATTGATGGCTACACTATAGATATCAGACAATCCCTTACCTCCTGGCATATCGGATGAAAAATATAAAGTCTGTTCATCTATACTCAAAGCCGGGTGGGCTGTAGAGTATTCATCACTATTAAAGGATAAACTCTGTGGAGTAGTCCATCCTCCCTGACTGTTCTTATACGATCGGTAGATCTTTAACTTATTGGTTCCTTTCTTGTCCTTACCGTACTTACGTTTTACGTAGTTGTTTCTGGTAAAATATACTGTACTCCCATCCTTAGTAAAGATCGGGGTAGACTCATGAAACTCTGAATTGATCGTACCGTTAAACTTCTTGATCTCGGATAACTCTCCATTGGTAGGATCATATTCGGCCTGAAACAAATCCAAAAAGGCCTCATTATTCCATTGATGTACTGTCTTTTTAAATATCAAGGTATCTCTGGAGGAAGCAAAAACTACAAAACGATCATAAAAGGCAGTACCAAAATCCGTAAACGAAGAATTGATAGAAGAGTTCTCTATATCAAATCTACCCGATTGAAAATCGATCCTTTCTAAGTAATTAGGTTGATCTCCAAATAGTTTAACCCGATTATCATCATTGGCCAGTTCGGTAAACTTCTTCATGTATACATCGGCCTGATCATACTGTTCAGCAGCTTTTAAAGTCTGAGCATATCGAAAATAATACTCCGCCTCTGCCTCACTACTGTAATCATCAATTAACTCCTTATACCATTTCTGTGCCTCTGCATATTCACTGTTGAAATAATAACTATTGGCCAACTTCTTTAACAAATCGGCATCCTTGTAGCCTTTCTTTATGATCTTTAGATAGGTCTCTTGGGCATCGATATACTCATATCGATCATATTGACCCTGGGCCTTGGCTAGTTTCTTCTCTTGACCAAAAGAAACCGATAGCATAACTAAGGAAACTAAAACAACTGAAAGTAAATCTCTCTTCATATCAATGGTTAGGTTATAATATCTCTACTATTAAAAGAATCTTGGAGTCAGCATTCTATTGTATTTCTTAAACAACTCAAAGCGTAACATCACCTCATAACTCCCATCATTAAACTGCGATTGCCCCAACTCGGTCGTCTCTCTATCATAAGCAAAACCAATCATCATCGAATCCGAAATCTGGAAAGCAACCTGACCCGTCACTGCAGCACTCCAGCGATAAGCAACTCCCAAAGTTAAACGCTCATACAACAAAAAGTTCGCCGAAACATCAACCTGTAACGGTGCTCCAAAAACCAATTTACTCAATAATGCTGGTTTAAACTTGAGGTCATCCGTAATATTAAAAACATGGCCCGCTATCAAATAGTAATTGATACGCTCCTCGGCCAAAAAACTAACCGCTTCACTAGAGCTACTCGTGGTACTCTCATCAAAATGATCCGTCTCTAACAAATTAGGAGCACTAAGTCCCAAATAAAACTTATCGGTGTGATAATACACTCCAATTCCTACCTGAGGACTAAATTTATTATCAATATTGTTCTCAAACAAAGCATCATTTTGATTGAACTGAGTCAATTCCTGAAAATCAACATTCAACAAATGAGCACCTCCTTTTAATCCAAAACTCAACTTTCCATACTCAGAGGTAGGAATCGTATATGAAAAATCAACTCCTATAAAGGTCTCATCGGTAGGACCGATCTCATCGTTGACAATCGAGAGTCCCAATCCTAAACGCTCTGAATCTCCAATAGGAGTATTCAAGGTTAGGGTTTGAGTACGGGGAGCTCCATCCAATCCAACCCATTGGCTGCGGTGAAGACCCATAATACTCAAAACACCGCGACTACCAGCATAGGCCGGATTTACACTAATCGTATTGTACATATACTGGGTATACTGTGCATCCTGCTGCCCTTGAACTTGTTCAATGCATAGTGTTAGAAATGCTAGCACAATTATTAATAATGGTCTATTCATCGATATTTTATTTGATTTAGGGTATAACAAATATATGTTATTCTAAATTATTATCTATTTATATATAAGTATCCTGCTCTTGATCTGGTAATACCTTCGGAATCTTCGAACCTCAAAACATAGTAATATGTTCCCACTGGTAACTCTCTATTCTTACTTATTGTGGTTCTACCTTCACTAATTCCAACAAAGAATCTCACTCCTGGTTGTTCGTATCCATCCTGATCAAAAACCTTCACTCCCCAACGGTTGAATATCTGGAGATTATTTCTTGGGAAATTCTGCAATCCAACAATTCTGAATTCATCATTGATTCCATCTCCGTTAGGACTCAATCCTGTGAAGATCTCTATTTCCGAATCTCGAATATCTAAAACAGTAATTGTTATATCTTCAAAATCACCATCATTATCAAGATCTACATTGATATCCTCTAAAGGATCATCTGAGAGATCTGTGATATCTTCTCCGTTAGGATCTTGCCCTGTTACAGTAGCTTGGTTCTCCACTCTTCCAGCAAATATATCATCTTCGGTAAGGGTGTACACTGCAGTAAAACTACTTTCATCAGTTTCCCCTACTAACAGATCAATTGGTCCACCATTAATCACAATACCTGGTAGAGGATCTGATAAGGTAATATTAGTTATATCTACATTACCTGTATTGGTAACTGTAAATGTATATTGAATTTCATCTCCTGTATTAAGCAATCCATCATTATTGGTATCTACATATATCCCCAGTTTAGTCAATGCCAAATTAGGCAATTGTTCTATTTGTGTAATTGTAGGGTCGTTTGTTGGATCACCGTCTCCATCTTCATCTACTAATTCATCCCCACTATCAGAAATATCCATTACATCGTTTCCAATTGGGTCTTGTCCAATAACAGTAGCACTATTCATTACTTCTCCAAGATTGATATCAGCTTGGGTAAGTACATATGTAGCAGAAGCTGTCCCCTCTTCTCCTGGTGCTAATGTTGATGGATTAATCGCTAAATTCACGCTTCCAGTTAATGGATCATCTACCGTTATATTATCAATTACAGTATTTCCAGTATTTGTCACCGTAAAGGTATAAGTGATTTCATCTCCAACTTGTGCACCATCTACTTCTGCAGTTTTTACTAAAACTAATAACGGAGCAGGGGCTTCAATTACTGTTACCGTAACCGTTGCTGTAGAACAACTTGGTGGCGTATCATCATCACAAAGCGTATACGTAAACGTATCATCTCCTAAAAACCCTGGTGGCGGAGTGTAAGTAAACGTTCCATCTCCATTATTTACTACCGTACCTCCATTGGTACTAGTAGCGTCGAATGCAGTTATCATAGCATCATCGACAACAGTATCATTATCCAACACATTACCTGTAGTTACCGGAGTATCTTCAATTGTAGTAACTGTATCATCTACTGCTACTGGATCCCCTTCATCTGTTACCGTTACCGTAACTGTCGCCGTAGAACAGCTTGCTGGAGTATCATCATCACAAAGCGTATAAGTAAACGTATCATCTCCGACAAATCCTGGTGGTGGTGTATAGGTAAATGTACCATCTCCGTTATTTACTACCGTACCTCCATTGGTACTAGTAGCGTCGAATGCAGTTATTGTAGCATCATCGACAACCGTATCATTATCTAACACATTACCTGTAGTTACTGGAGTATCTTCAATTGTAGTAACTGTATCATCTACTGCTACCGGATCTCCTTCATCTGTTACCGTTACCGTAACTGTCGCTGTAGAACAGCTTGCTGGTGTATCATCATCACAAAGGGTATACGTAAAGGTATCATCTCCAACAAATCCTACTGGTGGTGTATAAGTAAATGTACCATCTCCATTATTCACTACAGTACCTCCATTAGCACTGATAGCATCGAATGCAGTGATTGTAGCATCATCTATAACCGTATCGTTTGTTAATACATTACCTGTCGTAACTGGAGTATCCTCAATGGTAGTAGTAGTATCGTTTACTGCTAACGGATCACCCGTATCATTTACAGTTACATTAACGGTTGCTGTAGCCGTACTACCATCCACATCAGTAATCGTATATGTAAAGCTATCTGTACCACTAAATCCAACATTTGGAACATATTCGAAGACACCATCGCTAACTTCTACAACTGTACCATTAGTAGGACCTGTTGCTATAGCAAAGTCATCACCATCTCCTCCATCACCGCCAATATTATCATTGGTCGATACATCTATCTGATTCGCTACGCCTGCTGTACTATCTTCATCTACTGTCAAATTATCATCTGTAGCTGTTGGAGTATCATCTACTGGGGTTACATCAAAAGTAACCGTAGCACTAGAGGTATCTCCATCAGCATCTTCAATCTCATAGGTGATCGTTACCGGACCATTATAGTCTAAGGCCGGAGTAAAGTCAATCGTATCATCCGTTGGATCGTTTGGTGTACCTCCATTGTTCACTACTGCAGTTCCTACGGCAGCTGGAATGGCAGTCACATTGATCGTTCCGGTACTTGGACCATCACCTCCAAAGCTATCGTTTCCTAATACCGCTATGTTAGTCGTTCCACTATCTTCTGCTACATCTGCAGGAGTATCATTAGTAGCCGTTGGCGTATCATCTACTGGAGTTACATCGAAAGTAACCGTAGCACTAGAGGTATCTCCGTCAGCATCTTCAATCTCATAGGTGATCGTTACCGGACCATTATAGTCTAAGGCCGGAGTAAAGTCAATCGTATCATCCGTTGGATCGTTTGGTGTACCTCCATTGTTCACTACTGCAGTTCCTACTGCGGCTGGGATGGCAGTCACATTGATCGTTCCGGTACTTGGACCGTCTCCTCCAAAGCTATCGTTTCCTAATACTGCAATGTTGGTCGTTCCACTATCTTCTGCTACATCTGCAGGAGTATCATTAGTAGCCGTTGGCGTATCATCTACTGGGGTGACATCGAAAGTAACCGTAGCACTAGAGGTATCTCCGTCAGCATCTTCAATCTCATAGGTGATCGTTACCGGACCATTATAGTCTAAGGCCGGAGTAAAGTCAATCGTATCATCCGTTGGATCGTTTGGTGTACCTCCATTGTTCACTACTGCAGTTCCTACTGCGGCTGGGATGGCAGTCACATTGATCGTTCCGGTACTTGGACCGTCTCCTCCAAAGCTATCGTTTCCTAATACTGCAATGTTGGTCGTTCCACTATCTTCTGCGACATCAGCAGGAGTATCATTGACTGCCGTTGGGGTATCATCTACAGGTGTTACATCAAAAGTAACCGTAGCACTAGAGGTATCTCCATCAGCATCTTCAATCTCATAGGTGATCGTTACCGGACCATTATAGTCTAAGGCCGGAGTAAAGTCAATCGTATCATCCGTTGGATCGTTTGGTGTACCTCCATTGTTCACTACTGCAGTTCCTACGGCAGCTGGGATGGCAGTCACATTGATGGTTCCGGTACTTGGACCATCGCCTCCGAAGCTATCGTTTCCTAATACCGCTATGTTAGTCGTTCCACTATCTTCTGCTACATCTGCAGGAGTATCATTGACTGCCGTTGGCGTATCATCTACTGGAGTTACATCGAAAGTAACCGTAGCACTAGACGTATCTCCATCAGCATCTTCGATCTCATAGGTGATTGTTACCGGACCATTATAGTCTAAGGCCGGAGTAAAGTCAATCGTATCATCCGTTGGATCGTTTGGTGTACCTCCATTATTGACTACTGCAGTTCCTACTGCAGCTGGAATGGCAGTCACATTGATCGTTCCGGTACTTGGACCGTCTCCTCCAAAGCTATCGTTTCCTAATACCGCTATGTTGGTTGTTCCACTATCTTCTGCTACATCTGCAGGAGTATCATTGACTGCCGTTGGGGTATCATCTACTGGAGTCACATCAAAAGTAACCGTAGCACTAGAGGTATCTCCATCAGCATCTTCAATCTCATAGGTGATCGTTACCGGACCATTATAGTCTAAGGCCGGAGTAAAGTCAATCGTATCATCCGTTGGATCGTTTGGTGTACCTCCATTGTTCACTACTGCAGTTCCTACTGCAGCTGGAATGGCAGTCACATTGATCGTTCCGGTACTTGGACCATCACCTCCAAAGCTATCGTTTCCTAATACCGCAATGTTGGTTGTTCCACTATCTTCTGCGACATCAGCAGGAGTATCATTAGTAGCCGTTGGCGTATCATCTACTGGAGTTACATCGAAAGTAACCGTAGCACTAGAGGTATCTCCGTCAGCATCTTCAATCTCATAGGTGATCGTTACCGGACCATTATAGTCTAAGGCCGGAGTAAAGTCAATCGTATCATCGGTTGGATCGTTTGGTGTACCTCCATTATTGACTACTGCAGTTCCTACTGCAGCTGGAATGGCAGTCACATTGATCGTTCCGGTACTTGGACCATCGCCTCCGAAGCTATCGTTTCCTAATACCGCTATGTTAGTCGTTCCACTATCTTCTGCTACATCTGCAGGGGTATCATTGGTAGCCGTTGGCGTATCGTCTACTGGGGTGACATCGAAAGTAACCGTAGCACTAGAGGTATCTCCATCAGCATCTTCGATCTCATAGGTGATTGTTACCGGACCATTATAGTCTAAGGCCGGAGTAAAGTCGATCGTATCATCGGTTGGATCGTTTGGTGTACCTCCATTATTGACTACTGCAGTTCCTACTGCAGCTGGAATGGCAGTCACATTGATCGTTCCGGTACTTGGACCATCACCTCCAAAGCTATCGTTTCCTAATACCGCAATGTTGGTTGTTCCACTATCTTCTGCGACATCAGCAGGAGTATCATTAGTAGCCGTTGGCGTATCATCTACTGGAGTTACATCGAAAGTAACCGTTGCTGTATCGGTATCTCCGTCAGCATCTTCAATCTCATAGGTGATCGTTACCGGACCATTATAGTCTAAGGCCGGAGTAAAGTCAATCGTATCATCCGTTGGATCGTTTGGTGTACCTCCATTGTTCACTACTGCAGTTCCTACTGCGGCTGGGATGGCAGTCACATTGATCGTTCCGGTACTTGGACCATCGCCTCCAAAGCTATCGTTTCCTAATACCGCTATGTTGGTTGTTCCACTATCTTCTGCGACATCAGCAGGAGTATCATTAGTAGCCGTTGGCGTATCATCTACTGGAGTGACATCGAAAGTAACCGTAGCACTAGAGGTATCTCCATCAGCATCTTCTATCTCATAGGTGATCGTTACCGGACCATTATAGTCTAAGGCCGGAGTAAAGTCAATCGTATCATCCGTTGGATCGTTTGGTGTACCTCCATTATTGACTACTGCAGTTCCTACTGCGGCTGGAATGGCAGTTACATTGATCGTTCCTGTACTTGGACCGTCTCCTCCAAAGCTATCGTTTCCTAATACCGCAATGTTGGTCGTTCCACTATCTTCTGCTACATCGGCAGGAGTATCATTGGTAGCCGTTGGTGTATCGTTCACCGGAGTGACATCGAAGGTAACTGTAGCGGTGTCTGTATCTCCATCAGCATCTTCTATCTCATAGGTGATTGTTACCGGACCATTATAGTCTAAGGCCGGAGTAAAGTCGATCGTATCATCCGTTGGATCGTTTGGTGTACCTCCATTGTTTACTACTGCAGTTCCTACTGCAGCTGGAATGGCAGTTACATTGATCGTTCCGGTACTTGGACCGTCTCCTCCAAAGCTATCGTTTCCTAATACTGCTATGTTGGTCGTTCCACTATCTTCTGCTACATCGGCAGGAGTATCATTGACTGCCGTTGGCGTATCGTCTACTGGGGTTACATCGAAAGTAACCGTAGCCGTATCGGTATCTCCATCAGCATCTTCTATCTCATAGGTGATCGTTACCGGACCATTATAGTCTAAGGCCGGAGTAAAGTCAATCGTATCATCCGTTGGATCGTTTGGTGTACCTCCATTGTTCACTACTGCAGTTCCTACTGCAGCTGGGATGGCAGTCACATTGATCGTTCCGGTACTTGGACCATCGCCTCCGAAGCTATCGTTTCCTAATACCGCTATGTTGGTTGTTCCACTATCTTCTGCGACATCAGCAGGAGTATCATTGACTGCCGTTGGCGTATCATCTACTGGAGTCACATCAAAAGTAACTGTAGCACTAGAGGTATCTCCGTCAGCATCTTCAATCTCATAGGTGATCGTTACCGGACCATTATAGTCTAAGGCCGGAGTAAAGTCAATCGTATCATCCGTTGGATCGTTTGGTGTACCTCCATTGTTCACTACTGCAGTTCCTACTGCAGCTGGAATGGCAGTCACATTGATCGTTCCGGTACTTGGACCGTCTCCTCCAAAGCTATCATTTCCTAATACCGCTATGTTGGTTGTTCCACTATCTTCTGCGACATCAGCAGGAGTATCATTGACTGCCGTTGGCGTATCATCTACTGGAGTTACATCGAAAGTAACCGTAGCACTAGAGGTATCTCCGTCAGCATCTTCAATCTCATAGGTGATCGTTACCGGACCATTATAGTCTAAGGCTGGTGTAAAGTCAATCGTATCATCGGTCGGATCGTTTGGTGTACCTCCATTGTTCACTACTGCAGTTCCTACCGCAGCAGGGATGGCAGTTACATTGATGGTTCCGGTACTTGGACCATCACCTCCAAAGCTATCGTTTCCTAATACTGCAATGTTGGTCGTTCCACTATCTTCTGCTACATCTGCAGGAGTATCATTGACTGCCGTTGGGGTATCATCTACAGGTGTTACATCAAAAGTAACCGTAGCACTAGAGGTATCTCCATCAGCATCTTCAATCTCATAGGTGATCGTTACCGGACCATTATAGTCTAAGGCCGGAGTAAAGTCAATCGTATCATCCGTTGGATCGTTTGGTGTACCTCCATTGTTCACTACTGCAGTTCCTACTGCAGCTGGGATGGCAGTCACATTGATCGTTCCGGTACTTGGACCATCGCCTCCGAAGCTATCGTTTCCTAATACCGCTATGTTAGTCGTTCCACTATCTTCTGCTACATCTGCAGGGGTATCATTGGTAGCCGTTGGCGTATCGTCTACTGGGGTGACATCGAAAGTAACCGTAGCACTAGACGTATCTCCATCAGCATCTTCGATCTCATAGGTGATTGTTACCGGACCATTATAGTCTAAGGCCGGAGTAAAGTCAATCGTATCATCGGTTGGATCGTTTGGTGTACCTCCATTATTGACTACTGCAGTTCCTACTGCAGCTGGAATGGCAGTCACATTGATCGTTCCGGTACTTGGACCATCACCTCCAAAGCTATCGTTTCCTAATACCGCAATGTTGGTTGTTCCACTATCTTCTGCGACATCAGCAGGAGTATCATTAGTAGCCGTTGGCGTATCATCTACTGGAGTTACATCGAAAGTAACCGTAGCACTAGAGGTATCTCCGTCAGCATCTTCAATCTCATAGGTGATCGTTACAGGACCATTATAGTCTAAGGCCGGAGTAAAGTCAATCGTATCATCCGTCGGATCATTTGGTGTACCTCCATTGTTCACTACTGCAGTTCCTACCGCAGCAGGGATCGCAGTCACATTGATCGTTCCGGTACTTGGACCATCTCCTCCAAAGCTATCGTTGCCTAATACGGCAATGTTGGTTGTTCCACTATCTTCTGCGACATCTGCAGGAGTATCATTCACTGCCGTTGGGGTATCGTCTACTGGAGTGACATCGAAAGTAACGGTAGCACTAGACGTATCTCCATCAGCATCTTCTATCTCATAGGTGATCGTTACAGGACCATTATAGTCTAAGGCCGGTGTAAAGTCGATCGTATCATCTGTTGGATCGTTTGGTGTACCTCCATTGTTTACTACTGCAGTTCCTACCGCAGCAGGGATGGCAGTTACATTGATCGTTCCCGTACTTGGACCGTCTCCTCCAAAGCTATCATTACCTAATACCGCAATGTTGGTTGTTCCACTATCTTCTGCTACATCAGCAGGTGTATCATTCACTGCCGTTGGCGTATCATCTACTGGAGTGACATCGAAGGTAACCGTAGCACTAGAGGTATCTCCATCAGCATCTTCGATCTCATAGGTGATCGTTACAGGACCATTATAGTCTAAGGCCGGTGTAAAGTCGATCGTATCATCCGTTGGATCGTTTGGTGTACCTCCATTGTTTACAACTGCAGTTCCTACTGCAGCTGGAATGGCAGTCACATTGATCGTTCCGGTACTTGGACCGTCTCCTCCAAAGCTATCATTTCCTAATACCGCTATGTTGGTTGTTCCACTATCTTCTGCGACATCAGCAGGAGTATCATTGACTGCCGTTGGCGTATCATCTACTGGAGTTACATCGAAAGTAACCGTAGCACTAGAGGTATCTCCGTCAGCATCTTCAATCTCATAGGTGATCGTTACCGGACCATTATAGTCTAAGGCTGGTGTAAAGTCAATCGTATCATCCGTTGGATCGTTTGGTGTACCTCCATTGTTCACTACTGCAGTTCCTACCGCAGCAGGGATGGCAGTTACATTGATGGTTCCGGTACTTGGACCGTCTCCTCCAAAGCTATCGTTGCCTAATACCGCTATGTTGGTCGTTCCACTATCTTCTGCTACATCAGAAGGAGTATCATTGACTGCCGTTGGCGTATCATCTACTGGGGTTACGGTTACATTCACTGTAGCAGTATCTGTATCTCCATTTGCATCAGTAATAGTATAGGTAAAACTATCACTTCCATTAAAGTTTGGATTTGGCACATATTGGAAAACCCCATCACTTACTTCCGTGACTGTACCGTTACTAGCTCCCGTAGCTAAAGCAAAATCTTCACCATCACCACCGTCGACACCAATACTATCATTGGTCGACACATCAATTTGATTTGCAACACCTGCGGTACTATCTTCATCTACCGTTAAACTATCATCTACTGCAGTAGGTCTACACACGCTCACCGAATTATCTGTAACACCGGCCGTCGTGTTTTGAGGGCTTCCTGAAACGGTAGGCACCCCATTTGCATTTACTGTGTCACCTAAACTACTAGAACCATCTAGGTCCGTTGGCACAAAACTTCCTGCTCCTTCTACGGCGTCCGGACATCCATCTGCATCACTATCTGTATCAAAATGATCTGGAATTCCATCTCCGTCCGAGTTTTGTTCTATACAGTAAGAAAGTTCATAAAACTGCAGTGTTATGTTTCCTGCATTTCCATTATCTTTCCCTGTTGTTAAGGTAATCGTTGTTAAAGGTCCAGATGCAGATACTGATATACTATTACTTGGAGCATTTGCCCCACCAGCACTACTAATTACAGATTGACCATTAAATGTTCCGTTTCCACCCAAATTTATATCCGTTAAGGTGACTGGCACATCCACACCAGAGTTATTAGCGGCAAAATCTACTCGATCCTGATTATCTAATCCTCCAACTTTAAACGTCAAATTGTATACTGGTTGAGAGAAGGTAAAGGTATATACTCCCAAATCTCCATTAGGAAAATCAGTATTTCTTGGTTGTACGTTAATATATTGTCCTGTTACTCCAGCAGCAGTTTGGTTACTTACTCCAGATGTCCAAGCAGCTGCTCCCACCAAATCATAAGTAAAATCTGCGTCAGCACCTGCAAAAGCATATACACTATTTATTGTTCCTGGGTCAGAGCTATTATCACTAAAAGTTTGTCCTAAATCTATAAATCCTGGCGGGCAATTAAACTCATTATCATCTAAAATACCATCATTATCATCATCATCATCACAAACATCACCAACTCCATCTCCGTCGTTATCTTCTTGACCTGGATTAGGAGTGTTGATACAATTGTCGGTTTCATCAAGAATTCCATCACCGTCGGTATCTGATAAACAATTTCCGAAGAATACAATCTGCTGAGAAAAGTTAAATCCTTGGGTTACTCCTGTAGAAGTACATCCTATTGGAAAGGGAATATTTTGAAAAACTGGTGCTACTGTAGAACTTACCGTATTAGGATTACTTACAAAGTTTAATGCACTAAAACCACTTGCGGAGATATATAAATTATCATCCGGTCCTAATTGCACTCCGGAAACTACATTAGCTCCATTTAATGCAGTAGAAATTGTTTCACCAATTACGTGAACGAATAATAAACCGTTCCAACCGGTAAATTGACCATCGAAAGCAGCTGTATTCTGATGTCCGAAAAACAATCTTGATCCATCAGGGGAGAACTCTACACTATATCCTGTTTCGGTATCTGCTACAGCAGAGATTGGCACCTTGGTCCATGCACCGATCACACCCGTAGTAGCATTCCAATCCGCATAATATACCCCTCCGTCGATGGTAGTAAATCCACCTTCTATTGCAATAGCGATACGATCATTTTGTGGCGAAAAGCGTATGGATCCTCGTTCCCCTGGTCTTGGTAGATTTTGCGGTAAAGCTATCGTCAAATCTGGATTATTCCCTCTTGCTGGAGTTAGTGGATTATCAGCATCTACTTCCCATAAATTTAATGTAGCCGCACAATCAGCAGTACAAGTGTTATCATCTACAGAAATAGCAGCTATCCAAGCACCACAGGCGCTTCCATTATTAGTCCCATAAATAGCTTCAGAGTTATCACTAAGTAATAGATTATTACTACTAATTACCGTTTGAGAAGGCACATCTACTACAGAGTAGAAAGCAGTACCATTTCGATCTTCATCTCTCCCATTACTATGTATGATATAAATCTGATCAGCATTAGTACCTGGAACCGGCATCACAGAGGCCATCTGTGTACGAGTTCCGTTGGTGTTAAGTCCTGTACCATTAGTATATAAATTCCCCAGGTTATCTCTTACCGTACCATCGTCTACATAGAATATGAGATCACCAGTTGAGGGATCACTCCATGTTGCGGTAGCCTCGAAAGCTCCATCTGAAGTTAATCCACAACTTATGGTAGGTGTAGCTGTTCTAAAATCAACAAGATATCCTCTACCATTCCACCAATTAGCATCTACGGTCTGTGCAAATGATGCTAGTGAAAGAAATAGGGAAAAAACGAAGAATACATATAACCTAAGCAGGTTATTTCGCTTTAATCGGTTAGAATCAAAATGTAAGGCATGCACAATATTGGCATACCCATAGACTTGGGTAATTTTTTTCATATGACGATGTGTTTACTACCTCATCCATAAAAAACACAAAAAGGGGATGGCTTTTTATGGACTATTATTAAAACTTATCAAGCTATTTTACACAAACAAACTACGGTAAAACCGTAATTATCAGTCGTAAAAATAGTTAATTTCTTAATGCAATCTAAACAATAAGCAAACTTTTCGTGCTCATTTATCGATAAAATACACATATTTACCGACAAAACAACACTATTTGCCGTCAAGCAACATATAATCTAGGGGAAACCGTTTAGAAAACTCGACTAACCCAAATATCTACATTGGTAGCCACATATAGTTAAGCTACTCACTACATTATCAAAGGTTAGGAGACACAAAAGTTGTGTTTAAATTTAACATTTTAACATTTGAAAACACGGATTTCGCCAATAAAATCGACGAAATACATTCGAAAACGACAAAAAACACTTTCCTATTAAAAAATGTAGTTCCCTCTCCAGGCATTATAAATGATTTGATTAATCTATTCTATACATCATTGAACATTTAAGTGTTATATTTGCCACCACATTTGATAGATTTATGAAATTCTTAGAAGAAATCAACAGAAGAAGAACCTTCGGTATTATATCTCACCCGGATGCAGGAAAAACCACACTTACCGAAAAGTTACTTCTTTTTGGAGGGGCTATCCAGGAAGCTGGTGCTGTAAAATCGAATAAAATAAAAAAAGGAGCTACTAGTGATTTTATGGAAATCGAACGTCAACGTGGGATTTCTGTGGCCACTTCTGTTTTAGCTTTTGAATATAAAGACATCAAAATCAATATTCTAGACACACCCGGTCACAAAGATTTTGCTGAAGACACTTTTAGAACACTAACAGCAGTAGATAGTGTAATTGTTGTTATTGACGTAGCAAAAGGGGTTGAGGAACAAACTGAAAAACTGGTATCTGTATGTAGAATGCGAAACATCCCAATGATTGTTTTTATCAACAAATTGGATCGTGAAGGAAAGGATGCTTTTGAGCTTCTGGATGAGATCGAACAGAAATTAGGACTCACGGTTACTCCTTTGAGTTTTCCTATAGGAATGGGATATGACTTTAAAGGGATCTATAATATTTGGGAAAAGAACATTAATCTTTTTAGCGGAGACAGCAGAAAAAATATAGAAGAGACTATAGAAGTGTCTGATCTACAATCTGAAGAATTGGACGAGCTAGTAGGAGAAAATTCTGCTAATCAATTAAGAGAAGAATTAGAATTAGTAGAAGGGATATATCCAACATTTGAAAAAGAAGCTTATCAAAATGGATCTTTACAACCCGTATTTTTTGGGTCAGCCTTGAACAATTTTGGAGTTCGTGAGCTTTTAGACTGTTTTGTTTCCATTGCTCCTCCTCCAAAACCCAAAGAAAGTGATGTTCGGTTGGTAAAACCTGAAGAAGAGAACTTTACCGGTTTTGTTTTTAAAATACATGCTAATATGGACCCAAAACACAGGGATCGATTAGCCTTTGTGAAGATTGTTTCAGGGACCTTTGAGAGAAATGTTCCTTATTTGCATACCAGACATAATAAAAAACTAAAATTTTCTAGTCCAAACGCCTTTTTCGCTGAGAAAAAAGAAATTGTTGATATCTCTTATCCAGGAGATATTGTTGGACTTCATGATACGGGTAACTTCAAAATTGGTGATACCCTTACCAAAGGAGAAGTATTACATTATAAAGGTATTCCTAGTTTTTCTCCAGAGCACTTTAGATACATCAATAATGCAGATCCAATGAAATCTAAACAATTGGCTAAAGGTATTGATCAGTTGATGGACGAAGGAGTAGCACAGTTATTTACTTTAGAAATCAATGGAAGAAAAGTTATTGGTACTGTAGGAGCTTTACAATATGAAGTAATTCAATACCGATTAGAACATGAATACGGTGCTAAATGTACTTATGAAAATCTAAACGTACACAAAGCCTGCTGGGTAGATCCGGAAGATCAGGATAATGAAGAATTCAAAGAATTTAAAAGAGTAAAGAGCAAATTCTTGGCTAAAGACAAACAAGGGCAATTGGTCTTTTTTGCAGATTCTTCTTTTAGTTTGCAAATGACCCAACAAAAGTACCCTTCTATACAGTTTCATTTCACATCGGAATTTTAAGGCGTTTTAAAGGATTAAAAAACACTAGCACATAACGATGTATGCAAAAAACAAAAAATCCGCTCAGCGATTAATTCTGTGAGCGGATTTTTATTTTAGTATAAAGTAATATTATTTCATAATCAAAAACTATCAAAACTACTGATCGTTATGCCTCTCCTGTAGGACCAAAGTTCATTGGGATGGGAGGTTGTTCATAATCCTTAATTTCTCCATGAGCAGATTCGAATCTACTTACATTATCATTAAGTGCTTTAAGCAATCTTTTTGCATGTTGTGGAGTTAAGATAATTCTGCTTTTGACTTTGCTTTTTGGACGACCAGGCATAATATTTACAAAATCAATAACGAATTCTGAAACCGAATGATTGATAATTGCAAGGTTACTATAAGTTCCGTCTGCAACTGCTTCATCTAATTCTATATTCAATTGATTTTGATTGAGGTTTTTATTATCTGCCATGTTTACTTATTATATAAAAAAAGCCTGTCGCAATGCGACAGGCTTTTAAGAATTAATTATAATTAACTTCTTGTCTTTGTTCCATTCGATCTTCGAATTCTTCTTTAGAACCTACAATGATACTCTCATAGCTTCTCATACCTGTACCTGCTGGAATTCTATGTCCAACAATTACATTTTCTTTAAGACCTTCGAGTGTATCTACTTTACCGCTTACCGCAGCTTCGTTTAATACTTTTGTAGTTTCCTGGAATGACGCTGCAGAGATGAACGATTTAGTTTGAAGCGATGCTCTTGTAATACCCTGAAGTATTGGAGTCGCAGTTGCAGGAGAAGCATCTCTTGCTGTTACTAAATTTTTATCTTCTCTACGAAGTACAGAATTCTCGTCTCTTAAATCTCTTGGCGAAACGATCTGACCTGCTTTCAAGGTTTCACTATCTCCAGCATCTTCAACCACTTTCATTCCGAAAATTGCATCATTTTCTTCAATGAAATCTGATTTATGCACCAATTGATTTTCTAGGAAAATAGTATCTCCCGGATCCTGAATTCTTACTTTACGCATCATTTGTCGTACAACAACTTCAAAGTGCTTATCATTAATCTTCACACCTTGTAATCGATATACTTCCTGAACTTCGTTCACTAAATATTGTTGTACTGCAGAAGGCCCTTTGATCTTAAGGATATCTTCTGGAGTTACAGAACCATCTGACAATGGCATACCTGCTCTTACGAAGTCATTTTCCTGAACAAGAATCTGATTAGAAAGTTTTACCAAGTATTTCTTGATCTCACCGATTCTAGACTCTACAATGATCTCACGGTTACCACGTTTGATTTTCCCGAAAGAAACAACACCATCAATTTCACTTACTACAGCTGGGTTAGATGGATTACGTGCTTCGAACAATTCGGTTACTCTTGGAAGACCTCCTGTAATATCACCTGCTTTAGCTGATTTACGAGGAATCTTAACCAAGACCTTACCTACTCCAATCTTATCATTATCATCTACCATCAAGTGTGCTCCTACTGGCAAGTTATAAGAACGAAGTACTTCGTCTCCTTTACCCATAATCAATAATGTAGGAATCTTTTTCTTATCTCTGGATTCTGAAATTACTTTCTCCTGGAAACCGGTTTGTTCATCGATCTCTACCTGATACGTAATTCCTTGTTCGATATTTTCATACTTCACCTTACCAGCGAATTCTGAAATAATCACACCGTTATAAGGGTCCCATTGACATACCACTTGATCTTTTTCAATGTTATCACCATCTTGGATGAAAAGTTGAGATCCGTAAGGAATTACATTTGTACTTAATACAATCTTAGTCTTAGGATCGATCACTTTGATTTCAGAAGTACGAGAAATTACAACATCAATTTCGTTTCCTTCTGCATCTTCTCCTTTAACGGTCTTCAATTCTTCAATTTCTGCTTTACCGCTAAATTTAGATTTCAATTGGTTTTCTTCAGAAATGTTACCTGCAATACCTCCCACGTGGAATGTACGTAAGGTAAGCTGAGTACCTGGTTCACCGATCGATTGTGCAGCAACTACTCCAACAGCCTCACCTCTTTGTACTGTTTTACCAGTAGCAAGGTTACGACCGTAACATTTCACACAAATTCCTTTCTTAGCTTCACAAGTAAGTGCAGAACGAACTTCTACTGATTCCACAGGAGAACTGCCAATTCTTTTTGCAATTACTTCATCTATCTCAACTCCTGCTTCAACAAGAACTTCTTGTGTCAACGGATCAATAACATCTACTAATGCTGTTCTACCAACAATCCTATCTGCAAGAGGTTCTATAATCTCCTCATTCTTCTTCAACGCAGTCACTTCAACTCCTCGTAATGTACCACAGTCTTCAATGTTAACAATTACATCTTGCGCTACATCAACCAAACGACGTGTTAGGTATCCTGCATCGGCAGTTTTAAGAGCCGTATCTGCAAGTCCTTTACGTGCACCGTGAGTAGAAATAAAGTATTCAAGAATCGAAAGACCTTCTTTAAAGTTCGAAAGAATCGGGTTTTCAATAATCTCACCACCAGCAGAGTTCGATTTTTTCGGCTTAGCCATCAATCCACGCATTCCTGTAAGCTGACGAATCTGTTCTTTAGATCCCCTCGCTCCAGAGTCAAGCATCATATACACCGAGTTAAACCCTTGCTGATCTTCTCGAATACGCTTCATCGACAATTCTGTCAATTCTGCATTCGTAGAAGTCCAAATATCAATTACCTGATTATAACGTTCGTTATTGGTAATAAGTCCCATGTTATAGTTAGCAACGATATTATCTACCTGAGAATTTGCGTCAGCAATCATTGTATGTTTTTCTGCAGGAATAATAATATCTCCTAAACTAAATGAAAGACCACCCTGGAATGCCGAGTTATATCCTAATGTTTTAATTTCATCAAGGAAAGCAGCAGTTTCCGGGACGCTCGTTACTTTAAGGATTTTACCAATAATATCTCTCAAAGATTTCTTAGTCAATACCTCATTAACATATCCTGCAGCCTCAGGCACTTTTTCATTAAATAGCACTCTACCTGTAGTCGTCTCGATTAACTGATCTACTAATTCTCCTTCGTCATTGAAATCTTTGGTTCTTACCTTGATAACAGCGTTAATGTCTAATCGCTTTTCGTTGTAAGCAATGATTACTTCCTCAGGAGAGTAGAACGTAAGTCCTTCTCCTTTGATCACCAAGTCTTTTGTTGTTTTACGTGGCTTGGTCAAATAATACAAACCAAGTACCATATCCTGAGAAGGTACGGTAATAGGAGAACCATTTGCAGGGTTCAATATATTATGAGAAGCCAACATCAACAATTGTGCTTCCAAAATAGCCTCCGGCCCTAATGGAAGGTGTACCGCCATCTGGTCACCATCAAAATCCGCGTTAAATGCCGTACATACTAATGGGTGTAACTGTATCGCTTTCCCTTCAATAAGTTTTGGTTGGAACGCCTGGATCCCTAAACGGTGAAGCGTAGGAGCACGGTTTAGTAACACTGGATGTCCTTTAAGAACATTCTCTAAGATATCCCAAACTACAGGCTCTTTTCTATCAATAATCTTTTTAGCAGACTTCACAGTTTTTACAATACCACGCTCGATTAATTTTCTAATCACAAATGGCTTGTACAGCTCGGCTGCCATATTTTTTGGAAGACCACATTCGTACAATTTCAACTCAGGCCCTACAACAATTACAGAACGAGCAGAATAATCAACACGTTTACCAAGTAAGTTTTGACGGAAACGTCCTTGCTTACCTTTTAACGAGTCTGATAACGATTTTAATGGTCTGTTAGAATCTGTTTTTACAGCAGAAGCTTTACGAGTATTATCAAATAATGAATCTACCGATTCCTGAAGCATACGTTTTTCATTACGTAAGATTACTTCAGGAGCTTTGATCTCCATCAATCTCTTTAAACGATTGTTACGGATAATTACACGACGATAAAGATCATTCAAATCTGAAGTAGCAAAACGACCACCATCTAATGGTACTAATGGACGTAATTCTGGCGGAATTACCGGTACTACTTTCAGGATCATCCATTCTGGACGATTTTCTCTATTTTTATTGGCATCACGCAACGACTCAACAACCTGAAGACGTTTTAATGCCTCAGTTTTACGTTGCTTAGAAGTTTCGTTATTTGCTTTATGTCTCAACTCATAAGAAAGTGCATCCAAATCAATTCTTCTAAGAATTTCGATCAAGCATTCTGCACCCATCTTCGCTATGAACTTATTTGGATCTGTATCTTCTAGGTATAAGTTTTCCTGAGGAAGACTATCTAAGATATTTAGATATTCTTCTTCGGTAAGGAAATCCATTTTTTGAATAGGTTCACCTTCTTCATTCTTGGCAATACCTGGTTGAATTACTACATAACGTTCGTAGTAAATAATCATATCCAATTTCTTGGAAGGAAGCCCTAACAAGTATCCGATCTTGTTTGGTAAAGATCTAAAATACCAGATATGAGCTACAGGAACCACTAAGTTAATGTGTCCAACACGGTCTCTACGTACTTTTTTCTCAGTTACTTCAACTCCACATCGGTCACAAACGATTCCTTTATAACGAATTCTTTTGTATTTACCACAAGCACATTCAAAGTCCTTTACTGGTCCAAAAATTCGTTCGCAAAACAAACCATCACGTTCTGGTTTGTGTGTACGATAATTGATAGTTTCAGGTTTTAAAACCTCTCCATTTGATTGCGCCAAAATAGATTCTGGAGAAGCTAAACCAATAGAGATTTTATTAAATCTCTTTACTGTATTCTTATCATTATTTCTTGCCATAATATATGGTTGCTAAAGAATTATTGTAATTTAAATTTGAATAATTAAGTGTTAAACATCGTACCCATCTGCATCGTTCAGGGTACGATGACAAACTTATTATTCTTCTAATCTGATATCCAGACCAAGACCTTTTAATTCATGCATTAATACATTGAAAGATTCTGGTAATCCTGGCTCTGGCATAGGCTCACCTTTAACGATACTTTCGTATGTTTTGGCTCTTCCTATTACATCATCAGATTTTACGGTCAATATCTCACGAAGCGTACTTGAAGCTCCATACGCCTCAAGTGCCCATACTTCCATCTCACCAAAACGCTGACCTCCAAATTGTGCTTTACCACCAAGAGGCTGTTGTGTAATTAATGAGTAAGGACCAATAGAACGGGCGTGCATCTTATCATCTACCATGTGACCTAGTTTTAACATATAAATCACACCTACCGTTGCTGGCTGATCAAAACGATCTCCTGTACCTCCATCATACAAGTAAGTATGACCGAATCTAGGAATTCCAGCTTCATCAGTAAATCCATTAATTTGTTCTAGAGAAGCACCATCAAAAATTGGAGTAGCAAATTTTCTACCTAATTTCTGACCTGCCCACCCCAATACAGTTTCATAGATCTGACCAATGTTCATACGTGATGGTACCCCAAGTGGATTTAATACAATATCTACTGGTGTTCCATCTTCTAAGAATGGCATATCTTCTTCTCTTACGATACGTGCCACAATACCTTTGTTACCGTGACGACCTGCCATTTTATCTCCTACTTTCAGTTTACGTTTTTTAGCAATATAAACTTTAGCAAGTTTGATGATTCCAGAAGGTAATTCGTCTCCAACAGAAATTGTGAATTTCTCTCTTCTTAAATTACCTTGAAGATCATTCTCTTTAATCTTATAGTTGTGGATAAGATCTGCAACCATACTGTTAAGATCATCATCTGTAGTCCAAGTACCTTTGGTAAGGTGTGCATAATCATCAACACTGTTCAGCATCTTTTGAGTATACTTTTTACCTTTTGGAAGTACTTCTTCACCTAAATCATTCATCACCCCCTGAGAAGTTTTACCTCCTACGATGGCGAATAATTTATCTACTAGTTCAGATTTTAACAACTCGAATTTAGCATCATAAGATCTTTCCAAGATTTCGATGTCCTCTTTGTCCTGAGAGCGTTTTCTCTTATCCTTAATCGCACGAGCAAACAATTTCTTGTCAATTACTACCCCGTGTAATGAAGGTGAAGCTTTTAAAGAAGCATCTTTAACATCTCCAGCCTTATCACCAAAAATAGCACGTAGTAATTTTTCTTCTGGTGTAGGATCACTCTCTCCTTTTGGAGTAATCTTACCAATAAGAATATCACCAGGCTTAATTTCGGCACCTACTCTAATCATACCATTTTCATCAAGGTCTTTTGTAGCCTCTTCAGAAACATTCGGTATGTCGTTTGTTAATTCCTCATTACCTAATTTCGTATCTCTAACTTCCAGAGAGTACTCATCGATATGAATAGAAGTAAAGATATCATCTCTTACTACTTTTTCAGAAATCACGATCGCATCCTCAAAGTTATACCCTTTCCAAGGCATAAAGGCCACTTTCATGTTTCTCCCTAGTGCAAGCTCACCATTTTCGGTAGCATACCCTTGACATAGTACTTGCCCTTTGGCAATCTTATCACCTACTCTAACGATTGGTTTTAGGTTGATACTTGTACCCTGGTTAGTTTTTCTGAATTTAATAAGATTATAGGTCTTAGAATCTCCATCAAAACTTACCATTCTTTGTTCTTCCGTTCTATCGTATTTAATCGTAATCTTATCCGCATCAACGTACTCAACAACTCCTGCACCTTCAGCATTGATCAACACTCTTGAATCTGAAGCTACCTGACGCTCAAGCCCTGTACCTACAATCGGAGCATCAACTCTTAATAATGGTACTGCCTGACGCATCATGTTTGATCCCATCAATGCACGGTTTGCATCATCATGCTCCAAGAATGGAATCAACGATGCAGATATAGAAGCAATCTGGTTTGGAGCAACATCGGCATAATTTACCTGGGTAGGATCAATAACCGGGAAGTCACCCTCCATACGTGCAATAACCTTATCAGAATCTATGGTTCCATCTTCTTTTAGAGGAATATTTGCCTGAGCAATTAATTTTTCTTCCTCTTCTTCTGCACTTAAGTACCTAAATTCAGAAAGATCTACTTTACCATCCTCTACTTTTCGATATGGAGTTTCTAAGAATCCCATTGAATTTACTTTTGCAAATACCGATAAAGAAGAGATCAATCCAATATTCGGTCCTTCAGGAGTTTCGATAGGACAAAGACGACCATAGTGTGTATAGTGAACGTCACGAACCTCGAAACCTGCTCTTTCTCTTGATAAACCACCAGGTCCTAATGCAGAAAGTCTACGTTTGTGTGTAATTTCTGCTAATGGATTGGTTTGATCCATAAACTGAGAAAGCTGGTTGGTACCAAAGAATGAGTTGATCACCGAAGACAATGTCTTAGCGTTAATCAAATCGATTGGTGTAAATACCTCATTATCTCTTACATTCATCCGCTCTCGGATGGTACGTGCCATACGCGCTAATCCCACACCAAACTGTTGAGATAACTGCTCACCTACAGTACGTACACGACGATTAGAAAGGTGATCAATATCATCGATCTCAGCTTTTGAGTTGATCAGCTCGATCAAATATTTGATGATGGTAATGATATCTTCTTTGGTAAGCACTTGCTTATCCATATCGATATCAAGACCTAATTTTTTGTTCATTCTATATCGACCTACTTCACCAAGGTTATAACGTTGGTCAGAGAAGAATAACTTGTCAATAATTCCTCTTGCAGTTTCTTCATCAGGCGGTTCTGCATTACGTAATTGACGATATATATGCTCTACCGCTTCTTTTTCAGAGTTGGTAGGGTCCTTTTGTAATGTATTGTGAATGATTGCATAATCTCCTTTTTGATTATCCTCTTTGTGCAATAAAATAGTTTTTGCACCAGACTCGATAATTTCTTCCAGGTGATCTTTTTCGAGTATTGTATCACGATCCAAAACAATCTCGTTACGCTCGATAGATACCACTTCTCCAGTATCTTCATCCACAAAATCTTCGTGCCAGGTATTTAAAACACGAGCAGCCAATTTACGGCCTAATACTTTTTTTAATCCGGATTTAGAAACCTTTACTTCCTCTGCTAGGTCAAAAATCTCTAATATATCTTTGTCGCGCTCATAACCTATAGCGCGGAAAAGCGTAGTTACCGGTAATTTTTTCTTTCTATCAATATATGCGTACATCACGCTATTGATATCTGTAGCAAATTCTATCCAAGATCCTTTAAAAGGAATTACTCTTGCAGAATATAACTTAGTTCCATTAGCATGGAAAGATTGTCCAAAGAATACTCCAGGAGAACGGTGTAATTGAGATACTACAACACGTTCTGCTCCATTCACACAGAAGGTACCACTAGGAGTCATATAAGGAATAGTACCTAAGTATACATCCTGTACTATAGTTTCGAAATCTTCATGTTCTGGATCTGTACAGAACAATTTAAGACGTGCTTTAAGAGGCACGCTATAAGTAAGACCTCTTTCTATACATTCTTGAAGATCATATCTAGGAGGATCAACGAAGTAATCTAAAAATTCAAGTACAAATTGATTACGAGTATCTGTAATCGGAAAATTTTCCATGAAGGTATTGTATAGACCTTCGTTTCCTCTTTCTTCAGACTTTGTTTCTAATTGAAAGAAATCCTGAAATGATTTGATCTGGATATCCAAAAAGTCCGGATATTCAGGTCTGTTCTTTACAGAAGAGAAATTCAATCTTTCAGTTTGCGTTGCTAACATCAATGGACGGAATTAAATTAAAATTTTAAAAAGGGGTGCGTATGAAAAGACCTAACTTTTATATACGCAAAATGGTTTAGACCTCAGAGAGAAACTCTCTGGGTCTAAACCTATATATCAATCTATGGTAAGCTTACTTAAGCTCAACCTCTGCTCCAGCCTCTTCTAATTGAGTTTTAAGAGCTTCAGCTTCATCCTTAGCTACACCTTCTTTGATAGCTTTAGGAGCACCATCTACTAATTCTTTAGCATCTTTAAGACCAAGACCAGTTAATTCTTTAACAAGTTTTACAACTGCTAATTTAGAACCACCTGCAGCCTTAAGGATTACATCGAACTCTGATTTTTCTTCAGCAGCTTCACCACCACCAGCAGCACCACCACCAGCAACAGCTACTGCAGCAGCAGCAGGCTCGATACCATATTCTTCTTTTAATATATCAGCTAACTCATTAACTTCTTTTACTGTTAAGTTAACTAATTGTTCTGCGAAATCTTTTAAATCTGCCATTTTCTATCGTTTTAAATAATTTTTTTTTAATGAAATATAATTGTTAAAAAGTGCGTACACTATTGATTGTTATCCTTCTTTTTCGGATAACGTTTTAAGGATACCAGCAAGTTTAGCACCACCTGATTTCAACGCAGAAACTACGTTCTTAGCAGGAGACTGTAGTAAGCCAATAATATCTCCGATAACTTCTTCCTTAGACTTGATACTTACAAGTGCATCTAGGTTTTCGTCACCAACAAATATTGCTTCCTCGATAAATGCTCCTTTTAATAAAGGCTTCTCAGATTTCTTACGAAACTCTTTGATAACCTTTGCAGGTGCGTTACCAGCCTCAGCAAACATGATTGAAGTATTACCTTTTAATACATTTGGTAATTCTCCAAAGTCCTTATCTGAATTCTCCATTGCTTTTGCAAGGAGTGTATTCTTAACTACTTTTAATGAAACATTAGCTTTGAAACAAGCTCTTCTTAAATTAGAAGTTGTTCCTGCATCCAACCCTGAGATATCTGCCAAGTAGATATTCGCGTTATCAGCCAACTGAGCAGTTAAGTCATCAATTACTTGTGATTTTTCTTCTCTTGTCATAATCGTTTATCTTAATTACCCAGCAAAGTTTTTAGCATCCACTTCTACTCCAGGACTCATTGTAGAAGACATATAGATCGACTTGATATATACTCCTTTAGCAGTTTGTGGCTTTAACTTTACCAATGTTGTTATTAATTCTTTAGCGTTACCAGCTATTTTCTCAGCTTCGAAAGAAGATTTACCGATTGCAGCATGTACAATACCTGTTTTATCAACTTTGAAATCGATCTTACCAGCTTTAACATCAGATACTGCTTTTGCAACATCCATAGTTACGGTACCTGTCTTTGGGTTTGGCATTAATCCACGAGGTCCTAATACTCTACCTAATGGTCCTAATTTACCCATAACACTTGGCATAGTAATGATCACATCTACATCAGTCCATCCTCCTTTGATCTTATCCAAGTACTCATCTAACCCTACAAAGTCAGCACCTGCTTCTTTAGCTTCTGCTTCTTTATCTGGTGTTACCAACGCTAATACTTTTACATCTTTTCCTGTTCCGTGAGGTAACGTTACCACTCCACGTACCATTTGGTTAGCTTTACGTGGATCAACGTTCAAACGAACAGCAAGGTCTACAGAAGCATCAAAGTTCACATTTGTTATTTCTTTTACCAAAGCTGATGCTTCAGCAAGAGAATAAGCTTTGTTCTTATCTACTTTAGCTTGCGCTTCTTTTTGCTTTTTAGTCAATTTTGCCATTTTGTAAACGTTTTTGGATTAAAAAGGAGCTTGTCCTTTTACAGTTACACCCATGGAACGAGCAGTACCTGCGATCATTTTCATTGCAGATTCGATAGTAAACGCATTTAAGTCCTGCATCTTATCCTCAGCAATTGCTTTTACCTGATCCCAAGTAATACTTGCTACTTTTTTACGGTTAGGCTCTCCAGAACCCTTCTTTTGTTTTGCTGCTTCCAGAATTTGAACAGCTGCTGGTGGAGTTTTGATAACAAAGTCAAAAGACTTGTCAGAATACACATTAATTACAACTGGTAATACTTTACCAGCTTTATCCTGTGTTCTACCATTGAATTGCTTACAGAATTCCATGATATTCACTCCGGCAGCACCTAGAGCAGGTCCAACAGGGGGTGATGGGTTTGCCGCACCTCCACGAACTTGAAGTTTTACAACTTTACTTAACTCTTTAGCCATTTTTCTAATTTTAAATTAGAACTGTTCTACAGTTGGAAGCAAAAGAACAATTCTGATATATATAATGTAACAGTTTATACTTTTTCAACTTGCATATAGCTTAATTCTAATGGCGTCTTTCTACCAAAGATTTTTACCATTACCTCAAGCTTACGCTTTTCTTCATTTACTTTCTCTACAGTACCATTAAATCCGTTGAAAGGACCGTCTATTACTTTTACAGTCTCTCCAACAGTATAAGGAATCGCAACATTATCAGTTTTCACTGCTAATTCATCTACTTTTCCTAGCATTCTGTTTATTTCTGCTTTTCTTAATGGCACAGGATCTCCTCCTTTTACTTCACCAAGAAAACCAATAACACCATTAATTGATTTAATGATATGAGGAACCTCACCTGCCAAGTTAGCTTCAATCATTACATAACCTGGAAAGTATACACGTTCCTTATTTATTTTCTTTCCATTACGGATTTGAACTACCTTTTCCGTTGGAACCAAAATCTGGGAAACAAAATCTTCAAGTCCCATATGAGCTATTTCACGCTCTATATAGTCTTTAACCTTATTTTCCTGACCACTTACCGCTCTTACAACGTACCACTTCTTTGAATTATCCACCTCGGCCATTTTGAAAATTTAAGATTTAACTAACGTAAAATAATATTCGATCATGTTACTAAAAACAGTATCCACTCCCCAAATAGCCAGAGAAAAAATAACTGAAAAAACAATAACAACTATGGTTAATCTCTGTGCCTCTGCCCAGGGAGTCCAGGTTACATGATTTTTCAACTCGTTATATGATTCTGTAATATAATTTATTAATCCAGCCATTGTATTCGGTTTTTATTGACAGTCTTCAGAAAATATTTCTAAGTTCCGTCAAAGAATTCAATATAATAATGATCTTGTTTTGCAAAAAACATCAATCATTTCAGCACGGGTTGAGAGGCTCGAACTCCCGACACCTGGTTTTGGAGACCAGTGCTCTACCAACTGAGCTAAACCCGTATACATAAGGCAAGGTATTCGCCAGTGCGAATACCTTACCTATATATCTATAATTGTATTAGTCTAAAATTTCGGTTACCTGACCAGCACCTACTGTTCTACCACCTTCACGGATAGCAAAACGAAGACCTACATTCATTGCGATTGGTTGAATCAACTCAACAGTAATAGTTAAGTTATCTCCAGGCATTACCATTTCTACTCCATCAGGAAGCGCAATGTTTCCAGTTACGTCAGTTGTACGTACGTAGAACTGTGGACGGTAGTTGTTATGGAATGGAGTGTGACGTCCACCTTCTTCTTTCTTAAGGATATATACCTCAGCTTTGAAGCTTTTGTGTGGAGTTACAGATCCAGGCTTAGTGATTACCATACCTCTAGAGATTTCAGATTTCTCGATACCTCTTAATAGGATACCTACGTTATCTCCAGCTTCTCCTCTATCTAATATCTTACGGAACATCTCTACCCCAGTAATAGTAGAAGTTAATTTCTCAGCTCCCATACCGATGATCTCTACAGGATCTCCAGTATTAGCAACTCCAGTCTCGATACGTCCAGTAGCAACAGTACCACGACCAGTAATAGAGAATACATCCTCGATTGGCATCAAGAAGTCTTTATCAACATCTCTCTTTGGTAACTCGATCCAAGTATCAACAGCTTCCATAAGCTCCATTACTGTATCTACCCACTTTTTCTCTCCGTTAAGAGCACCTAAAGCAGAACCAGCGATTACAGGCCCGTTATCTCCATCATACTCGTAGAAAGAAAGAAGTTCTCTTACTTCCATTTCAACAAGCTCTAAAAGCTCCTCATCATCAACCATATCCACTTTGTTAAGGAATACAACGATTCTAGGAATACCTACCTGACGTCCTAAAAGGATGTGCTCACGAGTTTGTGGCATTGGACCATCTGTAGCAGCAACTACTAAGATCGCACCGTCCATCTGCGCAGCACCAGTTACCATGTTCTTTACGTAATCCGCGTGACCTGGACAGTCAACGTGTGCATAGTGACGATTAGAAGTTTGGTACTCAACGTGAGACGTGTTAATTGTAATACCTCTTTCTTTTTCTTCTGGAGCGTTATCGATAGTATCGAAATCTCTTGCTTCAGAAAGACCAGCTTCTGCTAATACTTTAGTAATTGCAGCAGTTAACGTAGTTTTACCGTGATCAACGTGTCCAATAGTACCAATATTTAAGTGCGGTTTGGAACGATCAAAAGTTTCCTTTGCCATAATTAATTTATTTAATCTTAGTTATATATTAGTGTTCAATTTATATTCTGAACCAAGAGCCAATGACGAGATTTGAACTCGTGACCTCTTCCTTACCAAGGAAACGCTCTACCCCTGAGCTACACCGGCTTTTTAATGAGCATAATGAAAAACCAGAATACTTTCATTTTTTTCAGAAAGAAATCCGATTAATCATTACAGTTATGTTAAAAATCCAACCTCAAAACTTTCATTTCGAGGTTAGCTCATTTGAGCGGGAGACCGGGTTCGAACCGGCGACATTCAGCTTGGAAGGCTGACGCTCTACCAACTGAGCTACTCCCGCTTTTCAATCTAGAACAGCTCTTAAAGAAACGGTTCCAACATTGCTATTTTTTAATTTTTGTGGGGAGAGCAGGATTCGAACCTGCGAAGGTAAAAACCAACAGATTTACAGTCTGTCCTCGTTGGCCGCTTGAGTATCTCCCCCAAGTAAAAAAATTCAAAATTTCAGTATGAACTTTATGAATTTGAGAGCGCAAAAATAGTAATTTATTTTACATTTCAAAATTCATTTTAAAAAGGCTTTAATTTTTATTCAAATTAACTCCTTTTTTGAGCCGATAGAGGGACTCGAACCCACGACCTGCTGATTACAAATCAGCTGCTCTAGCCAGCTGAGCTATATCGGCTTTTCACCATGTTTTAGAACATAAAAAAGTCCGCTATTTCTAACGGACTGCAAATGTATAATAATTTATTTTTTAGACAAAACTATTTTTTAAAAAAATAGTCAAACATGTGCATTTAATTTTTGCTTCCGTTTTTTCAGTTGTCGTTCTAAAGAACTAACACACTCATCCACACCTTCTTCAAAGGTTTTATTAATTTTTTTAATCATCAACTCTCCTCCTGGAACACTCAACAAAATTTCTGTAACTTTATTCTCTTTTCCACTTGTATTCATCACTTTTAAGAATACATCTGCATGAATAATTCTACTAAAATACGTCTCAAGTTTATCTAGTTTAGTCTGCGTAAAATTTACCAACTTTTGATCTACATTAAAATTTACGGATTGCAAGTTCACTTTCATAGGTGTTAGTTTAAATTGGTTAAACAATAATATTAAGCCGAAAAGACAAGCAATTAAAGGGTTACTTTTTACTTTTTATTCCTAGGATGAGATTGTTTATAAACTTTTGTCAGCTGTGCGATACTATGATTTGTATACACTTGTGTTGCAGCCAGACTGGAATGACCAAGTAATTCTTTTACAGCATTTAAATCTGCCCCTTCGTTAAGCAAATGAGTCGCAAATGAGTGTCTTAGGATATGCGGACTCGTTTTTACCTTTGAAGACGCCTTACTAAAATAACCATTTATGATTCGATACACAAGTGTTTCGTATATTTTAACTCCTTTTTTGGTCAATAACAAATACTCGTTCTGATCATCTTCAAGAATAGCCATTCTTAAAGGCAAGTACCGTTCCAGTGTTTTACAAACTGTAGAAAGCAATGGCAAAACACGTTCTTTATTTCTTTTTCCTAATACTTTGATCTGTTTATTACGAACATCAACATCAGAAAGACGCAAATTCACTAATTCTATCCTACGCATACCGGTAGCATAAAAAAGCTCTACGATCAATCGGTTTCTTACACTTTCAAAATCATCTTCATCTGTTAGCTCATCCAACACAAGTTCTATTTCTTGTTCTGAAAAAGGAATCTGTAATTTCTTTGGAGCTTTTAGCACCTGATGTTTTGCCAGAGGATTTTTATCAATTTGCTCTGATTTTAATAAAAACTTGTAATACGATTTAAGTGAAGATACTTTACGATTAATCGTACGATTAGAAATTCCCTGATCTACTAACTCAACAATCCAGGAGCGAATCTGAGCATAGTTTGCTTTAGCAATATCAGTGCCACCATAATTTTCTTCATAAAACCCTAAAAAAGACTCTAAATCGGTTTTGTACGCTGTAGCTGTATGCGAAGAGTATTTTTTTTCTAAAAGAAGGTAGTCTAAAAACTCTGATATAAACATAAAAAAACCGTTAGAACACAAAAATATAAAACTTTTGTCTCTCTAACGGTTTTAATTTATACTTGAAAAACGGAATCTTATATAAAGACTGCGTTCACTTTTTAAATTTCTTCCTGATCTCTTAAACGCTGAATGTATTGCGCTTTTTGGATTTGAGCTCTACGCTCTACAGAAGGTTTTGTAAACTGTTGACGTTTACGAAGCTGACGCATCGTACCTGTTCTATCAAATTTACGCTTAAAACGTTTTAACGCTCTATCTATATTTTCTCCGTCTTTTACTGGTATAATTAACATAGTTGCACCTCCTTTCTTTAAAAATTAGGATGCAAAGATAATACAAAACTATTATCTACAAAGTTTTTTTTTCGCAGAAGTTATATTTTATTTCCATTTTCCTAAAAAAACAAAAAAGAAACAATTCTTTAACCATTCGTAGGGGGTGTTTGAATGATTAAAAAATCGTTTCTGGATCAGGGGCTGGAATATTGATCTCTATTTTAGAGACCAAACAGTATATCCTTTTGGCGGTGCCTGGATTTTTACCCATCGACCACCTTGGGTAACGGGTTCCCACCCAGAGTTACCGGTGTAATCTTTTATTCTTCTACTGGACCAATTGGTCTCTACCCATCTCTCCTTCCAGGAATTTGAGTTGTTGATATATACAATAAGGCCATTTTTACCATAACCACCATTTCGTTTAGCAATGTACTCATCATTGTCTGTCCAAAGATTCGTTGTGCTACCTCCTGCAAGATTGTTATGTATCCAAATCAAATTATTCATCTTGGATTTACTCAACCACTCTTCATAATCTCTATAGAATATTGCGGGGTATCCTTCATGGGTCAAAATGTATGCGTAAGCCAGTAATTTATTATTGATAATTTCATCGGTATCGTGATTGGCTACAAAAGTTACCGCTCGGCTTGCATTTCTTTTCCATAGCATATCTCCGCTTAAAGCATTAAGGTTATTCCCCATAAAAGCATCTCTCATTTTATAGTAACATCCAAAATCAAAAGCAGACATCTGCGCCTGATTCACCCACCAGTTTAGCGTATTTACGTTTCCGTCCCAATATTCACCTACAGCAAATCCACCAACATTTCGTTGCCATTCTCTGGGCACCCATGGCTCGAATCCTTTTACGTAATCGAATCTCCATCCATCGAATCCCATAGTATTCTTATAATATTTAGCCACAGAGTTAGAACGTTTCCACAACCAATCCTGTACATAAGGTTTACTATGACTCAAATCCGGAAAACCTCCAAAAATTCCGCTATCCGAATTATACTGCTCATTAGGATGGAAATCATACTTTGTTCTATTAAACTTGCCTGAAAGTGGAGTAAACTTTGTATACGTATTTTTTCCCGCAAACTCGTTCCATTCTAAATCTCCTCCGCTATTGTGATTAATAACAATATCAGCTATAACATTGAGATCATATTGATGCGCCCGAGATATTAAGGATTCTAATTCTGATCTTGATCCAAATCGTGTTTCGGTACTCCCCATTTGGTTATATTCTCCAAAGTCGTAATAATCGAAAGGATCGTATCCCATAGAAAAAGGTCCATTTTGCGCTTTACTAACGGGTGGCAACCAAATGGCATCTATACCCGCATTACTCCAGTCATCTACTTTGTTTCTAATGGTATTCCACCAGGTTCCTCCAGCAGGTACATCCCAGTAAAAAGCCTGCATCATTACCCCAGAACCGATAGGTTTTAATTTTGAGGATACATTTTGAGTTGGTTTTAGAGATTCGGATTCTGGTTGTATCGAATCTAATTCTTCATCCTTATTACATGAAGCAAAGAGTAAAGCCGTAATAAGAAATCCATAAAAAAACTTGCTAATTTTCATGATTACTTAGTGTTTGTGTTAATTTTTTTTCAAATTATGAATTTACCTACAAACGAAAACGTTTGAAGTTTTACGAAATCGTTTTCGTGTTGATAAAAGACAAACAATTACCTATAATTACTAGTAAAAAATAACATAGATCACTTTTGAAGCAAAAAAATAACCCCTAAACGGGGTTATTTAACTTATTATGAAATGATTACAAAAAAAACTACTACTAGGTCGTAGGCTTATACTCTTTTTTATCTATAATCATTTTGGCTATAATTTCTTTTAATATTTCTGAAGTACCTCCTCCTATCGGACCTAAACGACTATCTCTAAATAATCTTGCCAAAGGATATTCTTCCATATAGCCATAACCACCTAACAGCTGTAAACAATCGTAAGCTACCTTATCTGCCATTTTGGTGGAAAGTAATTTAGACATTGAAGCTTCTTTTACTACATACTGCCCTTGGTCTAATCTTTTTGCAATAGAGTAATTGAACTCCTTACACATTTCCATCTCGCTTGCCATTTCGGCTACAGAATGTCTTAGCGCCTGGAATTTATTAATCGTTTTACCAAACGCTTCTCTCTCTGACATATACTGAATCACATAATCGATGGCAAATTCTGCTCTTGCATGGGCATTGATCCCCATGATTAATCTTTCTAAGGCAAAATGTTGCATGATATACCCGAATCCTTGATTTTCATCTCCCATCAGGTTTTCTGCAGGAATTCTCACATTATCAAAAGCGATCTCTCCTGTATCCGACGCTCTCCAACCTAACTTATCTAGTTTTGTTGCCGACACTCCTGGTGTATCTCTATCGACAACAAAAATACTGATCCCTTTATTTCCTAATTCTGGGCTTGTCTTTGCAGCTACTACTAGATAGTCACTATACACTCCATTGGTAATAAAGGTTTTGGATCCGTTGATTACATATTGATCTCCATCTTTAACTGCGGTAGTTCTCATACCTGCAACATCAGATCCACCAAAAGGCTCGGTAATCGCTAGACATCCTATCTTATCTCCAGAAATACTGGGCGCCAAATACGCTTCTTTAATTCTATGATCACCCTCTTTATTAAGGTGCGTCATTGCCAGATATACATGTGCCCATATTGCCGCTGCAAAACCTCCAGAATTTATTTTTTGAAGCTCTTCTAAAAGAATCACCGTGTAAAAAAGATCCAGATCCATTCCTCCATATTCTTCGGGATAAGCGATCCCAAAATATCCCATCTCTCCAAACTTCTTCCAGATAAAACGGTCGATATCTCCGGACTTCTCCCATTTCTCAATATGCGGAACAACCTCCTTCTTTAAAAACTCTTTTAAACTTTGTCGAAACAACTCGTGCTCTTCAGTAAAATACATGCTATTCATCTGTACTTTTTATCGTATTAAAAAGGTTGGATATAATTTGTCGAATCACCTGATATTGAAGCATCAATAGCGCTAAGACCAATTTCCTTTACAACCTTTGTTTTATTAACAATTCATCATAAAAATTAAGAAATTCTCAATAAACGATAAATAAAGATCTATAATTTAAGAATTCGTTAAAATTAACTATGATTTTTTCCGATTTTTATTTCACTGTCAAATATAATGCTATTCTATCTATTTTATCCAAAGAAAAGCCTTCGATTTTTCCCAATTCTTTGAGATCAGAAATAGCTCCATTAGTTTTTATGAAATCTCTAATATCCAGGGCTGTTTCAAAATCAAAATAAGGAACTTCCAAAAGTTCTTTCACCGCTGCGGTATTCACATTGATCTTCTTAATCATCTTTTGAGAAGAAACCTGATACAATTCCTTTATCTTCTTTTGGTGATATGGATACAACCCTTTTATATCTTTCAGCTGACTTATATGAACAAAACCATTGATCCGTCTTCGATACTTTACAATGCGTTTTGCCACAAATTCTGGCACATCAATCACCTCCCGTAGTTCCTTAATGCTAACTTTGTTCAAATCTCTTTTTGGAAGAAACTTCTTTTTTGTTTTTTTTCGTCGGTTCTTGAATACAGTATTAGCTCTATTCCTTTTCCAATCAGGAAATTTAAATAAAGGAGCGATTTGCCGGAGAATAGCATCATCCACACCTGTTACTTTTTTGAAATCAGCTACAGAATTAATCCACTGTCCTTTGTTGCGATAGGCATAAAGCCTATCTAACTCCACTGCTGAAAGGCCCAAAGTATATCCTTTGTAATCAGAAATGAAATTGGGATTGAAGGCTCGAAGCGTATATGCTTTCTCTTGAAGAGCAACATCCTTTTGTAAGCCGTTTACCTGCTTTTGAAATTGCGCCAATTCTGAAAGCGCTATTGTTTTTGGTTCCTTATAATCAATAAGAAAATAATACCCAATTACAATGATGAATAGGAATATGGATAAAAGAAAAATCCCATTTCGGAAACGTAAATTCATCTCGAAATGGGATTTTATATTTTTCATAAATTGTTATTTACCCTTTAGACGCTTTGATCGCATCAAAATATCTAGCCAATTGTTTTTTCACTATTGGGAACAAGAAGTACAATCCTACCATATTAGGGAATACCATTGCAAAAATCATTGCATCAGAGAAGTCCCAGATAGATTTCATACTTGCAGCGGCACCGATTACCACGAAAGTTAAAAACAATAGTTTATATACCAAGTCGGCTTTCTTACCTCTTCCGAAAAGGAATTTCCAGGATTGTAATCCATAATAAGACCAAGAAATCATTGTCGAAACCGCAAATAGCACTACTGCTATGGTTAAGAACACATTAGAAAATGGGATATACTTGGCGAATGCCTTTTGTGTTATTCCTGCTCCCTCGTATGATGCTCCTTCGATCATTACAGCTCCACTACCGTCTCCTCCATAAATGAATGCTCCATCAGAATTAAAAATGATAATTACTAAAGCGGTCATCGTACAGATCACAACTGTATCGATAAATGGCTCTAATAATGCTACTAAACCTTCTGAAGCAGAATATTTTGTTTTTACTGCAGAGTGTGCAATAGAAGCAGAACCAGCACCAGCTTCATTAGAGAAAGCCGCTCTCTTGAAACCTACTAATAACACACCGATCACTCCTCCCACTCCAACAGCTTTTGGATTAAAAGCTTCAGTAAAGATCAATCCAATTGCGTCATCAACAAATGAAAAGTTGCTAAAGATGATATACAAACAAGCTAAGATGTATAATAATGCCATAAAAGGAACTACTTTCTCTGTTACAGAAGCAATTCTTTTTATCCCACCAATGATAATGATCCCTACTAAAATCGCCAAAGTAATACCGATCCAGAAACCAGCAGCTGTACTTTCTAACCCTAATAGATCTTTCAGAACTACTGTAGCTTGATTAGATTGTGCTGCGTTTCCTCCACCAAAAGATCCTCCGATACAGAATACAGCGAACAATACTGCTGTGATTTTACCTAACCATGTAAATCCTTTTTCTTTTAATCCTTTACTTAGGTAGTACATAGGTCCTCCATATACTGTTCCATCTTCTCCAACATCTCTATATTGTACCCCAAGTGTACATTCTACAAATTTGGTAGACATCCCCAGAAGTCCACAAATGATCATCCAAAATGTTGCTCCTGGTCCTCCCAGTGCAATAGCCAATGCTACTCCAGCAATATTACCATTTCCTACTGTACCAGACACGGCAGTTGCCAACGCCTGAAAGTGAGAAACTTCTCCTTCTTTGGATTCATCTCTTATGGTATCCTTAATATCACCATCAACTGCAGCACTTGGATCTCCTACACCATGCCCTTCGACATCATCGTATTTACCTCGTACTACATTAATCGCTTTTGCGAAATAACGGATATTAGGAAAACCAAAATATAAGGTAAAGAATAAGGCACTTACCACTAGAAGAATCAAAACAAAAGGTGTTCCTCCTATAGTAAAAAAGATAACTGAAGAGAAAAAATCAGAAATCGGTTTAAAACCTTCATCTATTTTTTGATCTAGACCTTTTTCGACTGTTTCTTGTGCAAATGTTATAAATGGAATTGTGAGTGCTAATAATGAAAGAAGATATCTCTTCATGATTGTATGAGTTAATTGAATTTTATTTTTAAAAGCCCCCAAGATGCTAAAAAAAACAGTTGTTTACAATTTTTTAAAGGTTAAATGTTTTGTAACTGTTAAATATTAAACTCCTTATTTAGCTGATTAATTTGCTCTGGACGTCCTAATACAACAATCCTTGATTTAGGTTTTAGTAAGGTGTCTGCTTCTGGATTTACTATATAATCTCCTTCGGGTGATTTATAGCCAATAATGGTACATCCGGTTCTGGATCTCATGTTAATATTACGAATGGTTCTTTCTACATTATCATCAAACATATCCTCAAAAGAAATTTCTTCGATATTGATAGATCGTTTTCCTACAATCGATAAATTATCCAAAAACTCAATCAAATCCGGAACCACTACCAAAGAGGCCATATGATCTCCTCCTATTCTATCGGGCATAATCACATTATCTGCTCCTGCCAAACGTATTTTCTTGTATGATGCATCTTGCGAAGCTCTACTAATAATTTTTAAACCACTATTGATTTGCCTTGCCGAAAGCACTATGAACAAATTATCTGCATCTTCGGGTAATGTACAGATCAGACAAGCTGCACGCTTGATCCCTGCTTCTATCAACACTTCATCTTCGGTAGCATTACCTCTCAAAAAAACTAATTCATCACTTTGATAACGCTCGATAAGCGTACCATCTCTTTCAATAATAATAAATGGTTTATTGTATGCCAAAAGCTTGGCCGCTGCTTGTTTACCATTTCGGCCGTATCCAACAATAATGATATGGTTTTCTAACTGATGTATCATTTTTTGTATTTTTCGATATTGTGCTCTTTTTGGATCATTCTTACCTACAATATATTCTGTGATTACAGATACGGAATAGGCAAATATGGCAACGCTGGTCGAGATCAGAAAAACCGTAAACAACTTTGCATTATCATCTAAAGGTTCTACTTCTCCAAAACCAACAGTAGACATTGTGATTACTGTCATGTATAATGCATCAATCCATGAGTAATCAGAAAAAAAACGAAAACCAATAACTCCAATAGCCACGACAATAAATAATAATATCACGGCAATATAGATTCTAGGTCTTCCCCAATTCTGAAGTTTTATCATAAATCAAACACAGACGTTCTTTTAGTATACACTAAGTCCTTTATTTTTAACCAAAAAGCCATATTAAGATACAAAACAAAACCCAGACCCGCAGTTGCAAAGGTTAAGTAGATAAAGAACAGACGTACAATCTTTGCACGCATTCCCAAACGATCTGCCAGCCTTGAAGAAACATAAAATCCATTACGCTCTAAGAAGTGTCTTAAATTGTATAGCATACCGCAAAATAAATATATTATCTTAATTTTTAATCTTGATTCAATAAATAATTCCCAATAGCACATTTTAAACACGCTTTACGATCACAATAGTTTTGCCTGAGTTGCAATATGGATTGCGATTGTAATGCATTTTGAAAAACCAAACCACTTTCCTCAAATTTTGTAACAATGGTATTCTTTTCAGCCTGGATACTAGTCATTAACGCCATTACAGCTTCGTCAGCATTTTTCCCTAAACTTCTGAAATAACAAAAACGTATGGGAATAACAGTATTGATCAAAATTAAATCTACCATTTGGTGGGTAATGGGTTTATCACGTACCACCGATTCTTTTGAGAAGGTGTAATGATTTTTCCAGAAATTGCTGATCTCTATTGAGAATAATTGATAGAAATCTGTTAGCGTATTCGTATTTACAACAAGATCAAAAAGTGAAGGGTATTTTGTATACAAACCTGCTAATTGTGCAATACGAATTGTGGGGAAATTTGGCGGTCTCAATCTAAAAAATTGAAATGGAAGTACATTTCTAGTATTCAAATCGAATTTATGCTTCAAAAATGCATATTCTTTTTGCAAACTATTGACATAAGAAACATCAGATTCCTTTTCCAAAAGTCCTGCCTGTCCAAATAACAAGGCTTCTAAAACCGTTTGATCATGACTACATTTCCGAAATACAGAAAATTCAAAAGACTGTGCGAGACTTAAAAAAGCATCCCCATTTACCTTTAATCCAAAGTTTTTTGCCAGTAGCATAAAAAACACAGCTTCCCAATCGTTGGCATAACTAGAAAGTAAATTCATAATCAGTTTCGATTTTTGTTCTAATCGTTCTACAAATAATCGATCTTGAAAATTAGAAAGCAGGAAATCGGGAACTTGATTTAATCTCGACTTGCAGGGCAGTTGATGATTGGACGAATGTACAAAAAGTTGATGATACCGATCCAACAATTGCTCATCCACATAATCTCTTAATTGTAATGTAGGCACTCTGGTATTGTCTTTCCTAAAAACTTCTATATCATCGTCCCAAACCACATGAAGAATCACATTATCATATGCACTATCTTGTTCGTGGTGATGGGCATACCAATCGCTAGATTTGATATGTAACTCCACATTTCCAGCCCATTTCTGACCTTCTATGCTAATCAGTGCATTAAAGAAATCCGGTCCAGAATGTGCTACATTATGCACACCTAACCGGTATAACCTAATTTCTTCTTTTGAAGTGGTTTTTAAATTTAAGCAACTAAACTTTTTGAATTTCCATAAATAATGGAGAAAATCTTCCTTCATCCCTTTTTGTAGTTATTAGCGTTATTCTTTACTCCTGAAAAATTCAGGAACACTCGCTATTTGCCTTTTCAGGTAGGATGAAGAAAATAGAAATAGCGTTCTATGTATTTCAAAAGTACTAAATTTTGGAGTATCCTTGTAAGCATCATTAGAAACCACTGACCAAATACCAAACTAACTCCTCTTATGAAAAATGTATTGAAGTCCATTTTCATCTCTCTATTTCCGGCAATAGCACTTTATTTTGTGATCGATAGCATTATACATCTTATCAATCATGATATATCCTATCGCTATTTGGGAAGATTACTTCTAGCTCTTGCTATTGTTTCGTTCTTTGCTCTTCTTTTTATAAGACCTGTCGCACGAACCGATGCTAATTTAAAGGTGTATACTGTATTTATAGCTATTGGTTTTTTGGTGAGCATGATTTTTGGAGGAATTATCCAAAATGATATCAATGGGTCTTTACCTAGTGTAGGTTTATTTTTAGGATGGGTATTATATATCAAATGGTATTCTGTTTTTGAAGATAGAAAATCTAACAAAAGTATAGTTGTTGGTAAAACGCTACCAGAACTTACCTTTGAGAATCCAGAAAAACAAGAAGTACAAAGCTCTCAATTTTTGGGTAATCCTTCGATTTATCTTTTCTACAGAGGAAATTGGTGCCCCTTATGCATGGCTCAAATCAAAGAAATCGCAAATCAATACAAAGAATTAGAAAAACGAAACGTGAATGTGGTTATGATTAGCCCTCAACCGCATTCGCACACAAAATCTCTTGCCAAAAAATTTGATCTCAATTTTCACTTTCTAGTAGACAAAGACAATACTGTTGCCAAACAATTGGATATTCTAGGAAAGAATGGACTCCCGATGGGATTTCAAACTTTGGGATATGATAGTGATACGGTATTACCGACTGTTATTATTACTGATAAAAATGGCAAAATACTTTTTGCTGATCTTACTAATAACTACAGAGTACGTCCAGAACCTGAGACTTTTTTAAGGATTTTGGATCAACATGCTATCTGATTATTAGCAACTTTCGGGTCAATCTCTACAAATTCGTACTCATTTTTACGGTAAAAAAGTCTTTAAACTAACTAAAAACTGCATAAAAATGGGGTCAAATTCTTAAAATCTAGTTAATTTACTATAGAAATGTACTATTGGTAAGAATTTATGTATTAATGGAAAACCTTACAAAAATTACATTTCTTTACTTTGTTAGTAACAAAAGGGAAAAACACTTTCAAAAAACGACATAAAAATTTCAAACCCTAAGCTAAGTTGAGTTTGTGTTAGGTTATAGATGGTTGCTACTCGTTAGTGACCATCTTTATTTTAGAACAAAATGTACTAAATAGAAATGTCGGGGTAAATGTCGAATTTATTAAAAAATGCCTTTCGAAATTTTGAAGAGTTTGAATAATTCAGTGCATCCATAACTTCCTTTACAGATAAACCATCTGCAAAAATCATATTATAAGAACTCTCGAGCTTTTTGTTATTAAAAAATTCAAGGGGAGTTTGATTATGAATCTCTTTGAACATATTAAAAAAATTGGTTCGGCTCATATGGGCCATTTTGGCCAACTGATCCACTCCAATAAAAGGTTCGTGCAAATGCCCCCTGAGGTAATCACTTACTTTATAAATACTTCCAACCTGAGCACTATTGATATTAAAGGGGTTACTTTCTGTTTCCCATTTTTGAACATCTTTCCAAAAGGTTTCCAGCAATCGAATTCCTCGAGAAACAAAATAGAGGTAATTCTCTACCTTTTTAAGGTCGGGTGATACGATTTGATCAAAAAGATGGGACTGTTTATACGAAAGATAAAATTTATGGATATGTTGATGAGAGTACCGAATATAGCTATCGACTTTTTCTGCCATATCACTACTCTTCATAAAATAGGGTTTGGTATACGAGCTTTTTAATACAATCATTGTTGATTTTACCTCGGCTCCTTTGGTAATAAAAACCTGTTCTCCTTGCTGTGCATCCATACAGCGCATATTACCTGGAGTATAGCTATCAGAATATTTACTAATGATTTCTTGAGATTCTATCTTATGATCCAGGGCATATTTTCTAAAATGCAGAATAATATCCTTTTCATCTATAGGCCTTCGAACGTAATGAATATCTGTATTGGCCTTGTAGTTATTGACTAGCAAAAATACTTCGGGAGAAATCTTATAGTACGAGAGGTATCCTTCTCCTATTTCTGGAGGGAAATAGATATGATCAGAAGTACTATCAGGGTTTAACTGGGACCTGAAATAGTTCCTTAGTTGATCAATATCTGAGAAATCAAAAATATACTTATACATACCCCTACAATTTATGCTAGTCTTTACCCTTATAGATTACAACGGTCCCTTAACGTTGCGTAATTTTTATCAAAAATAAATACTACAAACAACCCCTTTATCAGCAGATAACGCTGATAGAGGGGTTAAATTATATTTTAAATATAATGATTTATTTTATATGACTAATAACGTCATATTTGGTAATAATATGATGTTTTCCATTTTCGAGTGCAACAAGAACAGCAGGATTTCCATTTTTGATGAGCTTAGATATCTCATCAAGAGAAGCTTTTGCATTTACTATAGGAAATGGTTCTTTCATCACCTCTTTTATAGGCGTGCTATCCATATTTTTGTCTTCCATAAAAGCTTTAAACAAAGCGCTTTCATCTACAGAACCAACAAACCCATCAGCATCTACAACTGGTATTTGCGAAATTTGAAATTTACGCATACGCTCTATCGCATGAGAAACCAGTTCTTCTGTTTTTACGGTTACCAAAGGTTTGTCTGAATGATTTTTGATCAAATCGGTAGCCACAGAAATTTCTTCTTCCAAAAATCCTCTTTCCCGCATCCAATCGTCATTAAACATCTTACCCACATATCGGCTTCCGTGATCGTGATACAATACTACTACCACATCATCTTTGGTAAAGTGTTCTTTGAGCTGCAAAAGTCCTTTGATCGCCGCTCCTGCACTATTCCCTAAAAACATACCTTCTTCTTTTGCCAATTTTTGAGTGTATATGGCAGCATCTTTATCAGTAACTTTTGTAAATCCATCTATTACCGAAAAATCTACATTTTCAGGAAGAATATCTTCCCCAATTCCTTCAGTAATGTAGGAGTAAATTTCATTCTCGTCAAAGATCCCTGTCTCATGATACTTCTTGAATACAGATCCGTAAGTATCTACTCCCCATATCTTTACATTAGGATTTTGTTCTTTAAGGTATTTTCCAACCCCAGATATTGTTCCTCCGGTACCTACTCCTACTATGAAATGGGTAACTTTTCCATCTGTCTGTTCCCAGATTTCAGGACCAGTAGATTCGTAATGTGCTTGCGCATTAGATGGATTGTCATATTGATTCACATACCATGAATTCGGTGTCTCTTCAGCCAAACGTTTGGATACAGAATAATACGATCTGGGATCATCTGGTTCTACATTTGTAGGACATACCATTACTTTGGCTCCAACAGCTCTCAGGATATCCATTTTTTCCTTAGACTGTTTATCTGCCATAACGCATATTAGCTTATATCCCTTTACGATGGCTGCAAGGGCTAATCCCATTCCGGTATTACCCGATGTACCTTCGATAATAGTACCGCCTGGTTGTAATCTGCCATCAGCTTCTGCATCTTCAATCATTTTTAAAGCCATACGATCTTTTACCGAATTTCCAGGGTTAAAAGTTTCATATTTGGCTAATACCAAGGCATCGACATCCTCAACCAATGCATTCATCTTTACCAAAGGAGTATTCCCAATGGTTCCTAATATATTTTCTGCGTATTCCACACTACTAATTTTAGATTCCCAAATAAAGGGTATTTTGCTTGCAAAGATACAATCTAGAATATCGATTTCAATATTGATTCGTAATTTTTATTCTCAGGAGATTTCGTAATTATGCTTATATCAAATACATTTGTTAATACGTAAACCAACTACCCTATTACATGATTGCAAAAAAGGTTTTCTTACTCGTCATATGCATGAGCTTTTGTTTTGAAGTTCACTGTCAAATTGAGAGAGACACCCTATTCATCAATCTACAAAAAGAAGTACAACTTGCTTCGAATGATTCGTCAAAAATAAAAGCGCTGATCAATCTCGGAGATTATCATATCACCCGTGATTTCAGAAAAGCAGAACCCTACTTACTTGAAGCTCTTAAGTACATTCAAAAAGGTCCAAAAAACTCACAAAACCGACAACAGGCAGCGCTCTACGAAGCACTTGGTATAGTCAATAAAAGAAAAGGCGATTATCCTGAAGCCATATCTTTTTACTTAAAATCACAAAAGCTTTACGAAACCATCAAAGATTCCTCAAACATCGCCGATATACATCACAATATTGCAATGGTTTTTAGAGATCAAAAAGAATACAAAAAGTCCATTAGTTATTTTAAAAAAGCGATAGCAATCAAAAAGAAGCTAGGTGAAGCATCTGGTGTTGCTATCGGATACAATATGATGGGCGTTGCGTACCGACAAGCAAAACAAATGGACTCTGCTTTGTTTTATTATCAAAAAGCAAAAAACACATTCATCGGATTAAATGATAAAGAAAATATCTATAATGTAAATTCTAATCTGGCGGCCTGGTATCATTCTCAAAAAGAATATCGTAAGGCTATAGAAATTTATACCGACAATCTTGTTTTTGATCAACAAAACAACAAATTACTATCGCTACAACGGGTACATTATAACATTGCTGGGAGTTATATGCAGCTTAAAGAGTATACAACAGCTTTGGAGTACATCGAAAAAGCGCTTGCTATGGCAAAAGAGCAAAATGCTAAAACCAGAATTTCCCGAGCTTATTTGAGAAGTAGTTTCTTGAATAAACAACTTGGGAATTATGAAAAAGCGCTAAATGATTATCGATTGCACAAAAAATATTCTGATTCTATTTTTAATGTAGAAAATGCCAAAAAGATTCAAGCGCTAGAACTAACCCATCAATTCAATCAGGAGAAACTAGCCGACAGTCTTCAATTTGTGAAGCAAAAAAGAGAACTAGAACTCATCACCCAAGCAGAAAGTTCTAAAAAAAGATTATACCTCACCCTACTGATAACTGCAGTACTAGCCGGAATAGTCATTGCCTATCTCATTAGAAAAATATACAAAAATAGAGCGCTGCTCGCCTTACGAGAACTTGAAAAAAACAAACAAGAGTTGGCCGATTTCACCCAACAACTCATTAAAAAGAGTAATGAACAGGAAGCGCTAAGCAAAGAATTGGAGGAATTGAAATCCGAATTTGGAGAAAAGGAAGCTTTAAAAAATCTTCAGGAACTCACTGCGTCCAAAATATTAACTAAAGAAGATTGGTATACTTTCAGAAAAAAATTCACCAATGTGCATCCCGGTTTTTTTACCAAAATTAAACATGGAGGGTTTGAGCTTACACAATCTGAAGAACGTTTGATAGCTATGGAAAAACTAGGATTAGACACCAAACAAATTGCTAATATGCTGGCCATCTCTGAAGATAGTGTGATGATGAATCGATATCGGTTACGCAAAAAAATTAATGCCCCCAAAGGAGCACCAATTCTTGATTATCTTGAACAAAATTAATTCTTTGTTTCTTCTATTTTCACTACAAAAACACCCTGAATACAGCATTTGGTGTAAACCCAAGTGAAAATCGTTGGATTACTTGTTCCAGAATGACTTCTAATTCTTCTGGCGAAGAACCATCGGTTCCGGGTATTGCAATCCCCCCGTCGTCCAAAGGCTTACGTTCTGCTTTATAAATCAAATTCAAAGGTTTTACTCGGTCATAAATATTCAAAAATGACAATCCCAATTGAGATCTTATATTTTTACGACCTGCTTTGATATTAAAATCATATAATATTGAAGCATCCAATCGGTGGAAATCAGGTAATCGATCACTATTTACCGAACCAAAATTAACGACTCCTGCATTTTCTCCATCGGCATCAATTTGAATCACATAACTATCTACAGGTGTAATCGGTTTTCCTGACCTAAATTGCCAGCCTAACGAAAACTGCCACTTTTCTAATTGCAAGGTGTTCGAAATTCTGAATGAGTGTGTAATATCATTATTCCCGGGAAATTTAAAAGGAGTATCCGCCAAATTTGGGAATTGAAATGTAATATCATTAAACGTATATCCCGCCCATACTTTATAATTCTTCCAACGGTACTTTAATAAAATATCTACCCCCGCAATGGTGCTTTCTCCTTCTTCTAAATTCTCAAGAGGGTTACTGAAACCATTGGTAAATGTAGTCAAGCCTTCTAATTCTTTGTAATAGGCATCAACATCGATATTCAGGTTTTTGTAATGATATAATATTCCACCAGAAATTTGATTACTACTCAACAAAGGAAACAGTTCGTCGTCGGACAAACGATACAATTCATTTTCCAGACGTAATTCGGTATGATTAAATTCTACCAATTGAGAGATCGGTTGATTGCGTCGTTCTACGGCTGTTTTAATTCGTAATCGATCAGTCAATGAATATTCAAAATTAACTCTGGGCTCTACCAGAAATTCATCTAGAGAGCTATAATGTACCAAACGAACTCCTGCATTGATCAGGCCTTTATTCTTGAAATTAAAAGTATACTCTCCAAACAGTGCGTTTTGTAAGTTTTCGTCATCCTGCACTGATCTTTCCAACTCGTCATCTATAGGGTTTTCTTTACTTATAACCACATCCAAATCGGTATTCGAGAGTTCGTATCCCAAAGTAAGTTGTTGCGTTTCTTTGACAGCAACGGTAGAAGTAAATTTCAGACCTAAATCAACAATATCGTTTTTACGGATATTGATTTCTGCAAGATCCAAAATACCATCTCCGGTTTCGTCTTTTATTTCATCATTTTGATAAAAGGAATTGTATTCTGAAAAATAGGCAGAAAGCTTTTGTTGATACTTCTCGTTAGGTCGATAGTCCCAATTCACACTTGCGCCTTTGTTTTGTGTGATTAACGAGTCCACTACTACTTCGTCTCCTCCTAAGAAATCAAAATCTAACCGATTTCTTGTATAAAGACCACTCACAGATATGTTGTTTTTAGCATTCGGTTTCAATACCACTTTGGCATTCATATCGTTGAAAAAAAAGTCGCTATTACTCGATTCTCTGCTAAAATCATCATCAGTCTCTAACTCCAAAACATTGCCATTAATATCTCTAGCTACACCAAAATTTGTAAATATTTTATCCGCATAACTGATATAGGTCGGCGTTTCTACAACATCTGCGTAAGATCTTCTGGCAAAGGCATATACAGCCACTTTTTCTGATAAAGGAGCTTTTATATAACCATTTATAGATAACCCATCGATTTCTACACCTCCTTCTGTTTTTTCTGGGATCAGATCCCCACTGGAAATGTCAATAATCCCAGAAATACGATCACCGTAGGTGGCACTTGTTCCCGATCTGAAAATCTTTGCTCTTTGGGTTGCAAAGGGATTGAATAAAGAGAACATCCCATAAAAATACCCCGTATTGTATAGTTTGATATCATCATACAATATCAGGTTTTGATCCGGTGATCCTCCTCGAATCTGAATACCTGTAGCAGACTCATCCAAGGTCGAAATCCCAGGTATCAATTGAATACTTTGTGATATATCTGGGCTTACCAATCCTGGAAGAATCCCTAATTTTTCGGAATCAATACTTATCGAACCATCTTTATTTCTATCAATACCCGAAGTCACATACCCCAAAACTACGACCTCATCGAGTGTAGATGATAAAGGAACTAGTGCTATGGTTGGACATGGATCTCCAACGGTAATAGCCACTTCTTGATCCTTGTATCCTATAAAACGAAATTGTACATTTTCGGATCCAAGACTAGTATCTTCAACAGCAAAGTATCCATTGTCATCCGTCGTTGTATTTATATCTTCATTGATGATCACGGTGACAAAAGGTATACTCTTTTTGGTAACTTCATCGATCAGATATCCGCAAATCATCTTACGTTGTGCAATGATAATCTGTTTGGCAGATACTTTTTCAAAGATCAATCCTGTTTGTGCGGCTAAAGCCACCAACAAATCATCAATACTTATTTCTTGCTCTTGGAGGGTAATTGTTTTTGAGCTAATCACTTCTTGCGAGTATGAAAACAAGATATCGGTCTGGCTTTCGATATCCGCTATTACCTCTTTAAGTGGTATGTTTGAATATGCCGTGTTTATCTTTGACTGCGAATACGATAGTACCGACACAAAAAGTGCAATTATAAAAATGGGGTATTGGTTCATAGATATATTAAGTAGGTTTATTCTAAATATACAATGGTATTATCTTCAGATACTGTATAAGAAACTCCCATTGGCGTAAGTGTTGATCGCAATGCCTTTTCAAGGTCATCGTGCACAAAACTTCCTGTAAACAAATTAGATACATTGGCATTTCCTGTTTGGAATTGCACACCATATTGGATTTCAATTTCTTTCAACACTTCTTGTAATGGTCTTTCTTTAAAAACAGAAATACCGTTCATCCAATTTGGACCATTTTCTTTGGTTTTTTCGTCTATTACTACATTCTCTGAAAGTGTAATTTTATCATTTGCTTTCAGAATATGATATTCTTCAGAGCCTTTTTTATCGAATCTTACTGCTCCTTCAAAGCAATTTACTTCAAAAATAGCAGCTCTGGTTTTGATATTAAATTTGGTTCCTAGCACTGATACTTCTCCTCTTGCTGTTGCAACCACAAAATCTCCTCCTTTTTCAACTTCGAAATAGGCTTCTCCTTCCAAATTTACATCTCTATTAGCATTCCAAAAGAAACGTTTGTGCTCTAAAGTAGAATTTGCATTGAGTTGTACTTTTGATCCGTCGGGTAATGTAACCGCAAGTTGTTCTCCAAAAGAAGTTGTATAGCTTTTGGTTGATGTGAATAATCCCACAACCCCAAGAAGAATTGCAATAGATGCTGCCACTGCATACCAGGTCATCGAAATCACCCTCCCCTTTTTCTTAAAAGCAATACGTTCTTTGGTCTTCTCTAAAGCCTTTTGCGCATCTGCTGGAGGGGCTTTAAATTTTTGTGATTCTTTATTGATATGATTAAATACCGAATAGGCATCCGTTTTTTTGAACTCAGACAACTCTTCTTCACTCAACTCTCCTGCTACCCATCGAGCTATAAATGTTTCATCAGATTCGTATTTTTCCATAATAATGGGTATTTTAATTAAGTTGTTTCTTTACTTCATCATCTCCTACAACTTTAATACAGCTAAACAAAGAATTACCCTATTTTTTTTAGATTTTTAAGTCCTCACCTAACATTTTTCTTAGGTTAATAAAGGCATTACTCATTCTTCTTTCTACTGCTTTTACAGTGATCCCAATTATTTCAGCAATTTCTTTATACGTTTTTTTGTCAATTCTGCTTAGTAAAAATACTTCACGCTCTTTTGCAGACAATTTTGCAATAGCCTGTTCTAATTTATCTTTAAACTCTTCTGTTTCCAAAATAAAATCTGGGCTTTCGTGATCTCTATCATCTCTTGGCATAGCTTCGTACCGTAATTTTACCTTTTTATGCGCAAACTCGTTTAGTAAGGCGTTATTACATATCTTAAAAATAAGGGATTTTGCCGTATTGAAAATAATATCGGCACATTGTTTCCACAATTTCACAAAAGCATCTTGAACAATGTCTTCTGCTTGTTGCACATCCCCACATTTATAATACAAATAGTTCCTTGCCGATTCATAATGGGCATGAAACAATGTATCAAAATTCTTTTCTTCACAAACGGATAGGTTTTTGTCGGGCATAGGAAACAAAAATTATACGATACTCAAAGCTATTAAAAAAAGTAGTACTATGATAACCTTTTATTCTTAGATCTACATAATACTCATTTTAAAGATTGCAAAAGAAACAACAAAACTGCTTTTTTCCAAACCTACACAATTTTGTAGGGGTAGTTGTAGGGGTAGTTTTTAACCGATAAAATAAGAAATTCTAGACTTTTGTTTCGAAATGTCCCAAACTCCTACTATGATATGAAAACAACTTCGTATACCTGCATCTTTTCTATAATTATTGCTATAGCATCTCCGATTATGATGTAGCAAACATCTTAAACTTATCTATCAGCTTTTTTCGAATTCCTAAAAAAAATACAACTAAAAATAGGGTATTCCAAAAGTTGCCTGTAATAGATAAGAAACAACGAAACAATTAATTCTTATAAACCCCTTATTTATGAAAAAACTACTACTAATGTTATTAGCATCTTTCTGTTTTGCTTATAACGCACACGCACAATGCGGGCCGGGACAGGACACCACACCTCCAGTTTTTGGAGATGCTGGAGACGGTACCATGGCCAATCCATTTCGAAATTTATTACAATCTACCGTAGGTAGTGTTCCTAGTGGAACGTACTATTTTAATTTTAACGGTAGCACATTTCAAGGTGAACTCGATAACGACACCGATGGTGGTGGCTGGTTAATGATCCTCAACTATGTTCATGTTGCAGGAGACAATTCTGCCTTAACCGTGAGAAATACCGATTTACCATTACTAGGCTCATCTACGCTTGGTGATAATGAAGGAGGAACTGCCAATTGGGGACATATGGGAAATGCGCTTGCTGCAGCTATCGATTTTGAAGAAATGCGATTTTATGGAGCAACAACTGGACATAGCCGCATTATCGATTTTAAGACCGATTATACCAATGCCATAAATTATGTAAAGACAGGTACAGGTTCTTTTTCAGGAATCAATAATGTCGCAAATTTTACTGCTTTAGCGGGCCACACAGCTAATATCCCTGGTCAAGCGTTTAACACCTTCTCGAATGAAGGTGATTTTGCCCTCACTAATTTTCCTTTTTGGAGAAGTGGACAATTTCATTGGGGAATTAGAGGTTTGGGTAATCGTTGGGAGGTAGATGATATTGCCATTAATACCGCAAGCACTATACATCGAGTATGGGTACGTGGAGATTTATCCCCTGCTCCGACAACTACGCTTAATCTAACTTTGGATACAACAGGAAATGTAACTGTAGCAGCTAGTGATTTTGGATTGACGGCTACAGATAACTGTGCTACAACACCAAGTCTTAGTTTAAGTCAAACCGATTTTGATTGTACAAATATTGGAACCAACATCGTACAATTAACAGCAACCGATGATCAAAATAATAGTACCTCTATTAATGTTACGATTAACATTGTAGACTCTGCCCCAGTAATTACTACAGATAACTTTATAGATGTTGATCTGGACGCTACAGGTAACGTTTCTATTACATTAGCTGATCTTAACGCGAGTGCCGCTGATGATTGTGGATTACAAAGTTTTACCATAGATCAAACAGATTTTGATTGTAGCAATGTTGGTCCGCCAAATGTGGTAACCCTAACTGCTACCGATAATAATGGAGCTGTAAGCACCAGTCAAGTAATTGTGTTCGTTGGTGATCCTATAGATCCTGTAGTACAATGCGTAGCTCCTTTCACTTTAGAATTAGATGATACTGGGAATGCTCGTATTGCTCAGGATGATGTCGTTTTGAGTGCTACAGACAACTGTGATATCAGTAGCATCCGTTTAAGCAGAAGTTCATTTACGTGTTCGGATATTGGAGATAATACAGTAACTGTAACGGTAAGAGATCGGGATGGAAATAGAGTAACTTGTACTACAACGGTTACTATTACTGTACCTTCATGTCCTTCAGACTTTACTTTAGAAAGTGACGCTAATCAATGTGGAGCCACCTATAATTATCCATGTGCCAGCAATATCACTGCTGGTCCAGCAAGTGGATCCCTATTACCAATTGGCAGCACCACAACATTTACCTATGATACGTTAGACAATACGGGAGCAACCGTATCCTGCAGTTATGATGTAACCGTGGTAGATACCAGAGCACCGATATTTGATACCAAAGAGCATACAGTAACATTAAATCCAAGTGAAACAGCCACTATACTGTCTACAGATATCATTGGTGCAAACCCTCTTGCTCTTGATTATACCGTAGAAACTTCTGGTACTTTGGATCGCGTGGATATTAGTACTACAGGTACTCAAGTAACCCTTGATGATGACGAGTTGACTCCAGCATTGCCGATAGGATTTGAGTTTGCATTTTATGGTAATCTATACACTGAATTCTATATTTCATCCAATGGGTTTATCACTTTTTCTGATGAAGGAGAAGATGGTTGTTGTAGTGGGCAAAACCTTCCTGATACTAATGAACCTAATAACCTCATCGCTTTTGACTGGAATGATATTGATCCTGAGGATGGAGGAACCATGAGATATACTACCATAGGTACGGCACCCAACAGAATCTTGGTTATGGATTGGGACAGCGTAACTCATATTGATGATTCTGATGACATCACCACAACACAGGTAAAACTGTTTGAAGGAACGAATCGTATAGAGATCCATACCACTAATATTCCATTAACAGATGATGACAAAACACAAGGGCTAGAAAATATTGATGGAACGGCAGCTGTTATTGTCCCTGGTCGTAATGCTGCAAGATGGGGAGCTACCAACGATTATGTAGCATTTGTGCCAACAAGTGAAGTATTTGACAATTGTAGTATTGATACTGTAGAAGTATCCCCTAGCACCCTGGATTGCAGTAACAAAGGAGATAACATGGTAACCTTAACCATCACCGATGTAAATGGAAATGTTGCTAGTAAAACAGCCAATGTAAGAGTTGAGACTGTAGATACAACCGCTCCAATCATCACATTAACTGATAGCGATCCTCAAATTATTGAGTTTGGAGATGGATATACCGAACTAGGTGCTACTACAGATGATGGATCGGCTGTTGTAATCAACACAGATAATTTTGTGGATGCCATAGGAACTTATACGATTCGATATAATGCAACCGATGACTCTTGTAATGACGCCGTAGAAGTGATCAGAACCATAGAGGTAGTTGACACCACGGCTCCTGTAATTACATTGTTAGGAGATAACCCACAAATGATTGGGCCTGGTGAACCATACGTTGAATTAGGTGCTACCACCAATGACGGTACCGAAGTGACTATCGACCTTTCACAATTTATCAACGCCGAAGGAACATATACGGTTACTTATAACTCGGTTGACCCTTCTGGTAATGCAGCTACTCCTGTTACGCGTACTGTAATCGTAGCTGGTTGTGCTATCGATACTTTACCAGAAAATAACTTTCAGGTTTCAGCTTCAAGCGAGACTTGCCCTGGTAAAAACAACGGAATTATTGCTGTAACTACTATCACATCTGGAGATTATATAGCAACCATCGATGGGCAACAATATCCATTTACCTCAACTTTGGAAGTAGCAGATCTAGCCCCTGGAAACTACCCAGTATGTTTTATCGTTAACGGAGAGCCCAATTGTGAAGTATGTTTCCAACTAGCTATAGAAGAAGGTATAGTGATGTCTGGAGAAACCTCTGTTACTAATGCAAATAGTTTTAATAAACAGGTACAAGTGAATATTGAGAAAGGAACCCCTCCATTTACTGTGATGATCAATAATGAGATCATTGGGGAGTATCCAACGAATAGCTTTGTCATCAATGCAAAAAGCGGAGACGCTATTGAAGTATCTTCAAGTTTGGAATGCGAAGGAAAGTTAACCTCAAAAATCGATGGTAGTTTGTTTGAAAACGTTACACTTTATCCAAACCCGACCCGTGATCAAGTAACCATTACCTGGCCAGAAATCGGTAAAAACAGTATTTCTGTAAGTGTAAGAAATGCACTAGGAATGACTGTTTCTTCTAAACAATATAGTGTAGTAGGAGGTCAAGTAGTACTCCCTATGCAAGAATTACCAACTGGAATTTATTTTATCCAGATTGATAATGAAGTTTCCAAAACCTTTAAAGTGATTAAAAATTAGAGTATGAGAGTTGTCATCACCAGGAGAAACTAGATGGATTTACCATTACAGTTCTCCTGGTCTGATGGTGCTAAAATGCTATCAATCATTCCAAAAAATTAACGATAACAAGATTAAAAACAGATACCATGAAAAAAATATATATCACCATACTTAGTATTCTATCATTATGGGCTTGCAGTCCAGAAGAAGATGAAGAGGTAGTACGTGTTGCCTACCCTATCAACATAGATGTGATACCATCGCTTCCTAATTTGATATTCCCAGGTAATAATTTAATATGTACCAACTTCAATCTGGAGTTTCAATGGGAAACCTCCGAAGCGTTTAACAGGAATACAGTGACTTATTTTATTGATATTGCTCAAGATGAAACTTTTGAGAACATACTTTTTACTGCTAATACAAGTCAAACCAGTATTGTTTTCAATCTTGAAAAAGGAACCACCTATTTCTGGAGGGTAAAAGCGATTGATAATAAAGGATATGAAAGTAGATATACGCCTGCGCAAACGTTCTTTACAGAACCTGAAGCAGGAGTAAATGCCATCCCAAACTCTCCGGTAGCCATAGCACCAGTAGCTGGATCAACAGTTTCGGGATCGCAAACCACATTAGATTGGAATGCAACAGACAATGATGGGGATCCATTAGTGTTTGATGTTTATTTTGGTGAATCCAACCCTCCTCAATTAGTTGCAGAAAACCTGGAGGTTAGCATGTTGGATGTTCAAATTGAAGCTGGCAAAACCTATCATTGGAGGGTAATTGCCAAAGATAATCAACAAGGAGTAGCCATTGGCCGTGTTTGGAATTTCAGAGCAGAATAAGGGGGAAATCATGATGATCTAAATTTCTAAACCACGGTGTATAAAAACCACTCATTTATGGGTGGTTTTTTATTTATATCCACTCATAAAACCATGTATCCATAAAAAATTAAAAATAAAAATAGGGTATCTCAAAACATAGCTGTACTACTATAAACCAAAATAAAGTAAATGCTATAACCCTACTTATATGGATGCAAATTACAATTCGACCCAAAACACATTCGCAAAAAAATATGTACAATGGTTAACTACCGTTATACTATTACTTATTGCGCAACAAGGATTTTCTCAATCTTTTAACTACCAGGCAGTAATCAGAGATGCTTCTGGAAATCCAATGATCAATCAAACCATTGGTATTCAAATTACCATTTTACAAGGTGATGCTAATGGAAACAATATTTATCAGGAAGCACATCGAGTGACTTCAAACGCTCAAGGAGTAATTGCTCTTGCCATTGGTCAAGGAGCAACTGCAGATAATTTTGGAGCCATAGCATGGAGGTCTCAAGATTACTGGTTACAAGTAGCGGTAGATACTTCTGGCGGAGATGCCTATACCATTATTGGCTCCTCTCCTATTTTATCAGTGCCTTATGCCAACTATGCTGCAAATGGGCCAGATTCTGATCCTAACAATGAGATCGAACTCCCGAACGGCGGCACCAACGGACAAATTTTAGCCACAGACGGAAATGGGAATTACCGTTGGATTGATCCAAATAATACCACAGATGCAGATGTTGATCCTACTAACGAAATTGAATTACCAACCGGAGGAACCAATGGACAAGTATTAGTAACAGACGGAAGTGGAAACTACAGCTGGGTGGATGACAATACAAATGATGGTGATGCAGATCCTACCAACGAAATCGAATTACCAACAGGTGGAACCAATGGACAGGTATTAGTAACCGATGGAAGTGGAAATTATAGTTGGGTAAATGATAATGTAAATGACGCTGATGCCGATCCTACCAATGAAATCGAATTACCAACTGGTGGAACCAACGGACAAGTATTAGTAACCGATGGTAGCGGAAACTACAGTTGGGTAAATGATAATGTGAACGATGGAGATACTGATGCTACCAACGAAATTGAATTACCAACCGGGGGAACCAATGGGCAAGTATTGGTAACCGATGGTAGTGGAAACTACAGTTGGGTAAATGATAATGTAAACGATGGAGATACTGATGACACTAACGAAATCGAATTACCAACTGGTGGAACCAACGGACAGGTATTGGTAACCGATGGAAGTGGAAACTACAGTTGGGTAAATGATAATGTAAATGACGCTGATGCAGATCCTACCAATGAAATCGAATTACCAACTGGTGGAACCAATGGACAGGTATTAGTAACCGATGGAAGTGGAAACTACAGCTGGGTAAATGATAATGTAAACGATGGAGATACTGATGACACTAACGAAATCGAATTACCAACAGGTGGAACCAATGGACAGGTATTAGTAACCGATGGAAGTGGAAACTATAGTTGGGTAAACGACAATGTAAACGATGGAGATACGGATGCTACAAATGAAATTGAATTACCTACTGGGGGAACCAATGGACAAATACTAAGTACCGACGGGTCTGGCAATTACAGCTGGATAACGGATTCACAAGGTGCATTTAGCACAGCTACTAACATAACCAGCAATACTAATGGTACTATTGCCACAGATGATTTTGTATTTGGTAGTTCGCAATTGGATAATGTTGCAGGTAGTATGGATGATAATGCACGATTTTTCTTCGATAAAAGCAAAGGTGCTTTTAGAGCTGGATTTGCTTTTGAAGATCCTGCCGATGGTACTACAGGAAACGAATGGAATGAAGCTAACATCGGATTTGGTTCTGTCGCTATGGGACTATCCCCAATAGCCACTACAGAAGGATCTGTTTCGCTTGGACGATATAATGAAGTAACCGGTGAAACAGGATATGCTATGGGTAATGGTAATACAGTTACAGGAGGGTATGCAGGAGCATTCGGAGCCAGTAATCAAGTAGCCGGTACTTTTGCATTAACGCTTGGAAGAAATAATGAAGCCAATAGTTATGGACAAACTACCATTGGATATTATAATAACCCTGTAAACGGAAACCTTAACGCTGCTGTTGCAACCGATAGACTTTTTGTAATTGGTAATGGTACATTTTCGAATAAAAGCAATGCTTTGGTCATGCTTAAAAACGGAAATACTACATTGAATGGTCAATTAACCATTGACGGAGACAACCAAGGAGCAGGTGCATCGTACACTTTGCCTGCGCAAGATGGTACCGCCAACCAAGTGATGACAACAGATGGAAGCGGACAAGTATCATGGACAAACCTGCCAACCGCGCCAACTTTAGCATTTTCTACAACGAATAATGTAACAAGCAATACTAACGGTACAATCGCAACTGACGATTTTGTATTTGGAAGCTCGCAATTAAATGATATAGGAGGTACAGCAGATGATATCAGAATGTATTTTGATAAGAGTAAAGGTTCTTTCAGGGCCGGTAGTGCTATAGCATCCGATGGATTTGCAGGAGATTGGGATGAGGGTAATTCAGGTGATTTTTCTGTAGCTATGGGACGAGGAAACCTAGTACAAGGTACCGCCGGAACAGCCTTTGGTACTTATAACAACTCTGGAGGGGAAAATGCCTTCTCCGCAGGATTTAATAATTTATCCTCTCGTTTTGCCTCTATTTCATTAGGAGCCAATAATAGTACATCAGGTAATTATGCCGTAGGTATTGGTCGTGGCACTCAATCTACTAGTTATGGACAACATACCATTGGATTGTTTAGTGAATTCGTAAACGGAAACGATGCAGCCTATGTGGCTACAGACCCTTTATTCATTATTGGTAATGGAGTAGACGATGGGAATAGAACCAATGCATTAGTGATGCGCAAAAACGGTAACACTCAACTTAACGGACAACTTACTATTGATGGTGATAACAACGGAGCTGGTGCTGGGTATACCCTACCCGCTCAAGATGGTATAGCTGATCAAATCATGAGTACAGATGGAGCAGGAAATGTATCCTGGACTACTGCCTTATCAGGAGCTTTCTCTACAACATCCAACGTAACTAGTAATGCCCCTGGTGCAATTGCTACAGACGATTTTGTATTTGGTAGTACCCAATTGGATAACGACACCTCAACTACTGATGATGATCGAAGATTCTTTTTTGATAAAAGCAAAGGAGCTTTTAGAGCTGGAGCTGGTTTAACTACTGACTGGAATGCTGAAAACGTCGGTGAGTTTTCTATGGCATTAGGGAATAGATCTGTTGCTCGAGGTTCATCGAGTATTGCTCTTGGTTTATTTGCAAATGCATTGGGAGCAGAGTCTACGGCTATAGGTCATGCTGCTTCTGGTAATGGAACACGATCTGTGTCTATTGGTTTTAGAACCCTTGCAGAATCTAAAGATCAAATTACTATAGGAGCTCATAATACCATAGTAACAGGAGATGAGAATAATTGGGTGAGTACCGATCGTCTTTTTGTTATTGGTAACGGTGATGCAGATAGTAATGGAGGAGGTAGCTCTTCAAGAAGTGATGCGTTAGTGATGCTTAAAAATGGTAACACCACCCTCAATGGGCAATTAACCATAGATGGAGACAATCAAGGAGCAGGTGCAGCCTACACCCTACCCGCACAAGATGGAACAGCTAACCAGGTGATGACTACAGATGGTAGTGGGAATGCTTCATGGAGTTCGGATATAACAACAAGCTCGGTAACTACCTCAGCCTTAACCGTGACCAATTTACCAAGTTTCTCTGCAGACTTGGATGGAACCTTAGTACTAAGTGGTGCAGGTAGCTTTGTTCAGGTGCCTACCTGGAGAACCAGTGACGCAACAGTTACCAATTTACACGATAATGGAAATCACTTTGATGAAACTACAGGAACTTTTACAGCTCCGGTTAATGGATTATACTTCTTTTCTGCTCAGGTACGTTTTGACGGAATCACTTCTGGACATTTTAGATTAATAATTGGTGTTCAAAACAAGGTAAGCTTAGAAAACGGTATGCATGCGATCGCTGAAGGAGATGCGGGTACTGATTTTCATACCCTTACTGTAAGTGGAGTGATGAAACTAAATGCCGGAGAAAAGGTAAATGTAATCGCCAATTCTAGCACCGATACCGATTGGAGTATACAATCTGAAAGTGGTTTTAGTGGTTACCTAATCAGCAGATTTTAATCCATAATTCCGTACCAAATGAAAACATATCTATTCATAATTGTGTTGTTTCTCGGTATATCGGTAACCGCACAACATATAGAACGAAAAGTGATTGGTGCTGCAGGAACTACTCTAGTGGGTAATGGAATCTTGTTGGACTATACACTAGGTGAAATAGCAATAAATACGATCCACACCGAGGATGTCATACTCACACAAGGGTTTCATCAGTTACCTTATGCGGTAATAACCATAGATCCAGACCCTCCTACAGTTTTTTCGTTGTATCCTAATCCTACATCAGGACTGGTGATCATCGAGGGAGAGGACATTCAAAAAACAGAACTCTACTCCATATCAGGACAAAAAGTGTTTCAAACACAAGAAAATCGATTTGATATTTCTCACTTATCCTCTGGAGTGTACTTGGTTAAGATTACTACAATTACAGAGATCATAACCAAAAGAGTTGTAAAAGATTAAAATCTTTAAAAGCACTCCATACGCTACTCTACAAATTTGTAGGGGTAATTGTAGGGGTGCTTTTTTTTCTTATAAACCCTAGTCTTAAACTACTTTAGCACCACCCAAACCCAAATCTATAAAACCAATATATCATGAACTATTTTAAAACCATTTCCCTATTCAAGAGCACATTCATTCAAGTGGATATCACAACAATTTAAAAAAAGTTATACAAAAAAATAGGGTATCCCTAAACTTAACTGTATACCTATTAGACAGTGGTGTTTAAACCTGCTGATCGATCAAAATAATAACTAAGACCCTTAAATCTTATGAAAAAAAACTACTATTCTTACGATCGACCTACTATATGGTTCAATCTTCTAAAAGTGTGTTGGTTTGTTCTGCCAACAAAAATGAGCAATAGTATCCATACTGGTGCTTAGGTAATCCATATAAATAGTATCAAAATCCAATTCAAGTATGCTTGCATACCTCTGTCTGTTATGTCACAATAATTTTAACAATTAATAAACCCCTTATTTATGAAACTTCTTTTGCCCGATATTTATCAAGGAAGTACCCGAAGACTGCAAACATTCCTTTTTACAGTTTTGTGTTCTTTGGTTACCACTTTTTCTTATGCACAATTTGATTTTGCTACAGAAACAGAACCTAATAATCTTACTAACGACAGTGGTGTACAAACACTAACTGTAGCTACTACAAATACAACTACTATATTTGGAGGAAGTACAGTTGTTGGTTCTGATGAAGATTACTGGAAAATTGGTAGATCACCATTCGTATCAGGAAGTGTAGGAATGGGTATGCAATCAAACAGTGGGTCTATGCAACCAGAAGTATGGTTAGAAAAAAGAACCGGAAGCTACGATGGCCCTTTAGTGTCCAATACGCTTATTCACCCTGGTACCGACCAATCGAACAGGGCTATGACTTTAACGTATACCGCAGCTGATGAATATTATTTGGTAAGAGTTGGGGGCGGTAGATCTGGTGGATATAGCTATAGAGCTAATTTTCCCAGATGTAATACCCCAGGTTTAACAACAATTCTGTCTACCGATCGTAAAGAGAATGATTTTACCATAACTAGTGTAGCGGGAAGTACAAATATTTCATTAATAAAAGTAAATACAACAAATAGTTTTACAGACCCTAGTTCTGGTTATACATATCCAACCGCGACCACAGCAACTAATGTTGCATACTCAGGGTCGGGAGAACAAACCGTATATACAGGAAATTCTACTACACCTAATGTTACTATTTCTGGCCTAACAGCAAACACTACCTATTATGTTAAGGTGTTTAATTACAGTGATTGTGGAGGAAATTTACAGCTAAATGCAGGTAACGTGTTTACGGTAACTACCTGTGGAGCAACTCCAGCAACTGCTACGGCATTAAACTTAACAGCCAATAATCAAAACTCTAGTTTTATAAGTTCTTTTACCGGAGCAACCGGAGCTGCTATACGATATGTGGTTAAAGCAAATACATCTAATAGTTTTACAGCACCTGCAAACGGTACAACATTACCAACTGCAAATGCGGTATATGGTGGTGGAGAACAAGTTGTGTATGCAGGTGATTCTGCTGCTCCAAATGAATTAATAACAGGACTAACTACTGGAACAGAATATTTCTTTAAAGTCTATACCGCAGAACTATGTGGTGGGAATTACTATTTTGAATCAACTGGTGTTTCTTCATCCATAACTCCAATTTGTTCGCCACCAAACAGTAATACAGGGATTTATTTGCTTGCTGAAGCAACCAACCTTCATAATTCAATTGGTGTTGTCAACTTTACAGGAAACAACAATGCAGATGGTAAAATCATGTATATGAGTGATGAAAATAGTTTTACATTTCCAACTACTTTACCTGTAGCATCATTACCAACAACCAATACAGATTATTCGGGACAAACTGGTCAAGTTGCCATTTATACAGGTGCTGGAGACGGTTTTAGATTAACTACTACAGGACTATCGCCAAATACCACATACTATTATGCTGCTGTAAATTATAAAGAGTGTAATGGTGTATTATATTTTTTCCCAACGGGTATTTATAGCCAGCAAACGACTTGTGGTGTAACCTCAGCATTAGCATCGGGGGCAGTAGTAAACAATGTGGATGCTACAGCTATGGATTTAGAATCCTTTACCGCTCCAACCGCAACAGTAAACGCTCCTGATGGATATGTGATTAAAATGAATACTTCCAACAGCTTTACACCTTTGGCTATTGGCGCTGCAGTTCCTGCAGGAAATACGGTATATGCAGGAGGTGAGCAAGTAATCTATTCAGGAACGTCAGTAACTCCAAATATTAACATTACGGGACTTTCTGAAGGAACGCAATACTTCTTTACGATTTATGCATACAAAGATTGTAACGGTACAACCATATATCAGCAAACAGGATATGCCTTTTCTCAATTTGCTTTAGGTTTAAGTTTTACACCACCTGTATTAAGATATAGTGATCCTGCTACTACACTAAGTGCTACCACTACAAGTACAGGAGCCATTTCTTATAGTTTGATCAATGATACTACAGGCGCAACTTTGGTAGGAAATGATTTCACTCCTGGTGCAGTAGGTAGTACAACCTTGAGAGTCTCGGTAGCAGCAGATGGTATTTATCAAGCTATTTCTAAAGATTACAGTTTAACGATCACAAAAGCTAACCCGGTAATCACCTGGAATGCACCAGCAAACATCGTTGAAGGAGTTCCTTTGGATGCAAGCTACTTAAATGCATCAGCCAATGTAGCTGGTACTTTTGAATACTATACCTTTTATAGTGCTTTTACAAATACTTTTTCAGGAATAATTACGGAAGGAGTTACCACATTAAACCATACCAGTTTCCCTACCACAATTTATACACGATTTATTCCTAATGATACCAATTATAACGTAGCCGTTGGAAGTACTCCAATTACGGTTACTAGTTCGGGACCCCGTACCATAGAAATTACAGCCAATGACGTTACAAAAATGTTGGGTAGCGCAGATCCAGCTTTAACTTCTGCTTTGACTAGTGGTCAATTGATCCCTAGTCATAAAATTTGGGTCCCTTTAACAAGAGTTTCTGGAGAAACCGAAGGCACATATGTTATTTCTGTTAATACAACCGCCCAGGCACCAGCAAGTTTTGACCCAACCGGATCCTGTCCTCCAGGTATATGTATTGTAGGTCCAGATCCTGATCCATTTGGTAGTGGTGAAGATATTTCGGTTACCAACGAATATAATATCCAAACGAATACAGGAACTTTTACCATTACCAACAAAGAGCAAGTAACGATTACCCTAGATCGCTTTGATTTATTTAACACTTTTTATAGTGCCAATCCTAGACAAGCCGTAGATATTTCTAGTGTTGTGTTAACTTCTGATGGAAGCCCTGTATCACCAGTCATAAATGTATCCTATACAGGAAATGACCTTTTTGGAAACTCGTACGGCCCATCGGCCACACCACCAACCAATGCTGGTAACTATACAGTAACAGCTACAGTAGATGCAACCGACCCTAATTATTTTGGCTCTGTTACTGGTAACTTTAGTATTAATCAAAGAGGGATTGCGATTACTCCCGACAGTCCACAAACAAAAGTATATGATGGTAGTCCTAAAACTTTTGAAGCTACCGCAACAGGATTATCAGGAGAAAATATTCCATTAAGAATATCATATAGAATTGGAGCTTATTTTAGCGATGCCGCACCCATAGAAATAGGAAGTTATCCAGTATCAGTTTACTCGACAGGGACAGGAAATCATACGGTTTCTTATTCTGGAGGAACCCTTGTCATCACTGATAAAACAGAGGTAACCATTGGTCTTACCAATCTTACGCAACAATTTGATAACACTCAAAAACCAGTTACCGTAAGTAGTATTGAAACGAGTCCAGGCGTAGCAGCAACACCAACTCCTACGGTAAATATTACGTATGAAGGAATTAATGGAACGTTCTATACCAGGACTACCACACCGCCTACTCTTGTTGGAGAGTATAAAGTATTTGCTTATGTAGATGCTGGTGATGCCAATTTCTTTGGAAGTACAAGTGGAACATTAACCATTTTTGATAAAGAATATGTGACCTTTAATTTTGGTCCTGGAAATTTAACGTACAATGGAATGTCGCAAGGCGTCAATATTGTGAATATTACAGACAGTAACGATGATGTTATCACCCCAGCACCCGCATATACAATTTCATATACTGGAGAAGATAATGATGGAAATACGTATGGACCAACAACGGCACCTCCCACAAAAGCCGGAGATTATACCATAACCGCCGAAGTTGACGCAGCAGATCCGACGTATCAAGGTAGTAGTGAACTAGATTTCACTATCAATCCAATTGCGCTTACAGTGACTGCCGATTCTAAGAGTAAAGTCTATGGAGATGCAGATCCTGCATTGACATACCAAATTACTTCTGGTAGTTTACTAGGTAGTGATGCACTTACAGGAAACCTGACAAGAACAACAGGAGAAGATGTAGGAACTTATACTATTAACCAAGGTACATTAGGTAATGGTAATTATGCTATTACGTATGTAAGTAACAATTTCAATATTAGTATTAGAAATATTATTGTAGCTGCCGATAATAAAACAAAAGTATACGGAGATGCTGATCCGGTATTAACACATACTATTGTGGCAGGTAGTCTAGCAAATGGAGATGTGTTTAGTGGAAACCTTACTCGTGTTGCAGGAGAAGATGTAGGGAACTATAGGATAAACCAGGGAACACTAACCTTAGGAGCTAACTATAATATAATTTTTAATCCAAACACATTAGATATTACCCAAAGAGCTCTAGAGGTTACAGCAGATGCAAAATCTAAGACTTATGGAGATGCAGATCCAGCATTTACTTATCAAATTACAGCAGGTGCATTACAGTTTAGTGATGTATTTTCTGGAGATTTATCTCGTGTTGCTGGTGAAAATGTGGGAACTTATGCTATTGAGCAAGGAACTTTAACTGTGAATCCTAACTATACTATCACTTTCATATCTGATGATCTGGCAATTAGCCAAAGAGCCATAGAAATTACGGCTGATGCTGTAAACAAACAGTATGGTGATGCAGACCCTGCATTGACCTATCAAATTACCTCAGGAACACTTGTAGCTAGTGATGCATTTACAGGAAGTCTTTCACGAGCAGCAGGAGAAGATGTAGGACCATATTCTATTGATCAAGGTACTGTAGCACTTAACGGAAACTACGCCCTAAGCTTTGTTCCTAATACTTTAACCATTGGTCAAAGAGCTATCGAGATTACTGCTGATGCAGTAAACAAACAATACGGTGATGCAGATCCTACTTTAAGTTATCAAATTACTTCGGGAAGTTTAGCGGGTAGTGATACCTTTACCGGAAGCTTAACTCGTGTTGCTGGCGAAAGTGTAGGAAGCTATGCTATCAATCAAGGAAGCGTAGCTTTAAATGCAAATTATGCGTTGACCTATGTAAGTGATAACTTGACGATCGGTCAAAGAGCAATTGAAATTACAGCCGATGCACAATCCAAGACCTACGGTGATGCAGACCCTGCATTGACCTACCAAATCACTTCGGGAACATTAGCTGGAAGTGATGCTATTATCGGGACTTTAGAAAGAGCTACTGGAGAAGATGTCGGAACATACGCGATTAATCAAGGAACTTTGAGTATCAATGCAAATTATGCCATCAGTTTTGTAAGTGATGATCTTACAATTGCTACCAGGGCAATTGAAGTTACGGCAGATGCACAAACCAAAATCTATGGAGATGCTGATCCAGCATTCACGTATCAAATCACTAATGGATCATTAGCCTTCAGCGATACGTTTACAGGAACCTTAGCCAGAGCAGCTGGTCAAGCCAGCGGAGATTACGCAATTATACTTGGTTCTTTAGCATTAAATCCTAACTATAACCTTTCCTTTGTAAGTAATACATTAAGAATTAATGCGCGTTTTATTAGAATATTACCAGTTGCAACTGTCCAAAAGACTTATGGAGATCCTGATCCGGTGCTTGCCGTTCCTTTTGTAATTAATGCAGGTTCTTTGGCCTTTGATGATACTATGGAGGTGTTTGGTGTATTCAGAGCACCAGGAGAAGATGTAGGTAATTATAATTTCCTGTCAGGTTTGAGTGCAGACATTACGTCTACCAATGGTGGTGAATCTTCGTATCAAATTACGTTTATGGTTCCTAATTCTACCTACTTGGAGATTCTTCCGCGTGCAATCGAAGTAACCGCAGATTCACAATCAAAAGCATACGGTGATGCAGATCCTACATTAAGTTATCAAATTACAAATGGTGCTTTGCAGTTTAGCGATGCGTTTACAGGTACTTTATCCAGAGTTACTGGTGAAGATGTAGGTACGTATCCTATTAATCGAGGTACTTTATCCCCAGGAAGTAACTATACTATGACATATGTGGGCAATGATCTTACTATCGGTCAAAGAGCTATCGAGGTAACCGCAGATGTTTTGAATAAAGAATACGGTGATGCTGATCCTGCCTTAACCTATCAAATTACCAATGGCTCCCTAGCGTTTAGCGATGCCTTCACCGGAAATTTAACTCGCGTTCCTGGAGAAACTTTAGGAAACTATGCGATCAACCAGGGAACTTTGGCACTGACAGGTAATTATAACTTAAGCTACATCAGCAATGATCTAACTATTGGTCGAAGAACTATAGAAATCACAGCTGATGCCAAAACGAAGATTTATGGTGATGCAGACCCTGTATTAACCTATCAAATTACAGCGGGTAGTCTGGTTGTTGGAGATGTGTTTACAGGTAGTCTAACACGTGTAGCGGGTGAAAGTGCAGGTGACTATGCTATACAGCAAGGAAGTGTAGCTCTTAATGCAAACTATACCCTCAATTTTGTAAGTAACGATCTTAGTATTACTCCTAGATCGCTAGAAATCACAGCAGATAGTAAAACTAAAACTTATGGAGATGTTGATCCTGCATTAACGTATCAAATTACGAATGGAGCACTACAATTTGGTGATGCTTTATCTGGAAATCTTTCCAGAGCTGCAGGAGAAGATGTAGGTAATTATGCGATACAACAAGGAACGGTAACTGCTGGTGGCAATTACAATATCTCCTTTGTATCAAACGATCTGACTATAGGGCAAAGAGCTCTTGAAATTACTGCTGATCCGGCAAGCAAAATCTTTGGAACAACGGATCCAGTATTGACCTATCAACTTACAGCCGGAGTGCTGCAATTTGGAGATACATTCTCAGGAAGTCTTTCCAGAACTGTAGGAGAAAATGTAGGTAATTACACCATCCAATTAGGAAGTGTAACAGCAGGTAATAATTATGCATTGAGTTTTGTAGACAATACATTTGCAATTACTCAGGCATCTCAGGCAATTACCTTTGGACCACTTAGCAACCTTACTTTCGGAGATCCAGACTTTAATCTGAATGCAGTAGCATCATCAGGTTTAGCAGTGACCTATTCGAGTTCAAACCCATCGGTAGCTACTATCTCTGGAAATACGGTAACCATTGTTGGTGCTGGTACTACTACGATTACAGCTTCTCAAAGTGGAAATGGTAATTATACAGCAGCAGCTGATGTAATGCAACTACTAACGGTAGATAAAGCTGATCAAACCATTACATTTGGTACCTTAGACACCGTGGTTGTTGATGGTCCAGATTTTAATTTGAATGCTACAGCTTCTTCGGGATTAGCGATAACGTATACTAGTTCTGATCCTTCGGTAGCCACAATAACAGGAAATACAGTAACGATCATTAGTATTGGTACAACAACAATTACCGCTAGCCAGACAGGTGATAGCAATTGGAACCCTGCCAACGATGTACAACAAGTACTAACTGTTGTCGAAGGTTGTCCACTTGCCGATCTGCCGATTGATAACTTCCAAATACAAACTTCGAGTGAGACCTGTGCGGACAAAAACAATGGAAATATATTGATCAATACCGTAGCCAACTTAGACTATGTGGCTACCGTAAATAACGAGACTTACAATTTCACCTCTCGTTTACTGATCACAGATTTAGCACCAGGAAAGTACCCAGTATGTATCCGCATTAATGGTTTTGCCAATTGCGAACAATGTTTTGAAATGGAAATTGACGAAGCTCCAATTCTAGATGGAAAAACAACAGTAAGTAATGGAGCAAATAACAAACAAGTATTTGTAGAGATCGAAACGGGAACAGCTCCATTTACAGTGATGCTTAATGATCAATTTGTGGGCGAATATGATAGTAACAGTTTCTTGGTCAATGCTCAAAATGGTGATAAAATTGAAGTGACTTCAAGTGTAGCTTGTGAAGGGAAACTATCTACTACAATCAATCCATTCGATCAAATGAGTGTATTCCCTAACCCTACCAAAGCGAATGTAACTATGGCGCTACCAAAATTTGAGTCTAGTTCGGTAACAGTAAGCATTCACAATACGTTGGGTACCATGGTTTCATCAAAAGTATATAACGTGGTGGGTAGCAGAGTACAATTACCAATGGAAAATCTTCCTGCTGGGATCTACTTTGTTACTGTAGAAGACGGAATTTCACAAACATTCAAAATTATTAAAGAATAGTCTGTTCTAAAATCAGGTGGAGTCGAAACATACATTACTAATAGTTTCGACTTCGCTTGATAATTACAACAATTTTAAAACCATTTAAAGACCATATAATGAAAAAACTATATATCACTTTATGTACATCAATCTTGCTATTTGCCTGTAGCGCAGATGATACTACCAGTATTCGTGTGGATAACCCATCAGACATCAATGCCATCCCATCGATTCCTAAGATGGTATTTCCTACCAACAATTTAACTTGTACTAATTTCAATCTTAATTTTGAGTGGGATGCATCTACATCAGATATCACATCTGCTTTTACATATACCATCGAACTTTCATCTCAGCCTACATTCGAGGAAATCTTGTTTTCAGCAAATACCACACAAACATCGGTAACCTTTACCCTCGAAAAAGGGATTGTATATTTCTGGAGAGTGAAAGCAACGGATAACGATGGTAACGAAAGTCCTTATTCTGAAGTACAATCGTTCTTTACCGAACCAGAACCTGGATTTAATTCCATTCCTTTTGTTCCCGAATTAGTTGCTCCTGCATTACGATCGACTGTAATAGGAAGCACAACTACTTTACAATGGAATGCATCAGATACCGATGGTGATCCATTGACCTATGATGTTTACCTGGGAGAAACCAATCCTCCTGCGCTGTTAAATGCAGATTTAACAACTACATCGATCGATATCACTATATCGCCAAACACAAAATACTATTGGAGAGTGGTCGTAAAAGACGACAAACAAGGAGTCACCATAGGACAAGTCTGGAATTTTACTTCCAGTAACTAAGAAATTAAGTAAGGAGGACATTGTTCCTCCTTTTTTTATGCGGTTACTCAAATCGAATCGATTTGGTAGGAGATATTTTTGACACAATATAAGAGGGTATCAACAACATGATTAAACACAATATCATAGTACCCAAGTTCAATAATACGATATACCCTATATTAATATATACCGGTGCTGTACTCACATAGTACGTTTCAGGATTGAGGCTTACTACCCCATAGATATCTTGAATCCAAAGCAATCCGATTCCTATTAGATTTCCCCAAAAAAGTCCTATAGCAATAAGATACGCCGCGTTATATAGAAACACTTTTCTAATGGTCCAGTCGGTTGCTCCCAACGCCTTCAAAACACCAATCATAGGTGTTTTCTCCAGGATTAGCACCAATAAAGCCGTGATCATATTAATTCCTGCAACCAGAATAATAATGGCAATAATACCTATGATATTAAGATCAAAAAGTTTTAACCATTCAAAAATAGTGGCGTACTTTAAGGTAATGGTTTGGCTATCTAAGGTAGAAGGAACATTTTCATAAATCTCCTGTCCTTTGGCATCAATTTTTTCAAAATCATCAATATACACCTCAAAATTCCCTACTTCATCTTCTTTCCACTTGTTCATGCGTTGTATATGCCGTATATCGGCAAACAAATAGGTCTCATCAAACTCCTGAAACCCTGAATTATAAATCCCCACGATTTCAAAAGCTCTGATATAAGGTCGAGAGGCAGAACTTCCATTTTTCTTTAGGAAATAGGTAATTGCTTTATCCCCTATCCCCAATTTCAAACGATTCGCAAAATGAGAAGATAAAAGGATTTCGTTATTTAGAGTATTGGTAAAATCAGGAATTCGTCCTTCGATGATATATTCTTTAAAATATTCCCAATTGTAATCCTTTCCTATACCTTTTACAACAACCCCATCAAAATCAGTCTCTGTACGAATCAATCCAATTTTGGTGGCTACTCCTTGCAAATGCTCAATTCCTGTCACTTCATCAAAGTCTGGGTAAAAATCTTGATTTGTGGATATTGGGATCAAAGTTTCTACACTACTGTTGTTATCAAAGCTATTAATTAAGATATGACCGTTAAAAGCGGCAACTTTTTCCCGTATTTTACGTTGTAAACCTATCCCCGTAGCTACAGTAATCAACATCATAATCATACCAATAGCAATGGCAGAAATCGCAATTTTTACAATAGGAGTCGAAATGCTACTTTTATGTTCCTTACCTTTGATAAGGCGTTTAGCGATAAAATACTCGAAATTCAAGCTTAATTATGGTTTTTATTAAAAATGCATCTTCCAAAAAGATAGATAGGTTCAAAAATACATTTTTATTCCTTTCTCTGATTTTTATTTCCTGTATAAGTGGAATAAAAAAGGGATCTGGGGCCTCATCCCCCTCTGATCCAGAGGTTGTGTCTGATGAGATCGTGGTAAATGACACTGTACAAAATCAAAATCCAATACTGGTTGGCGCCAATCAGACTGAAGCTTATCTCCCTATACTTGAAAACAAAAAAGTAGGGATTGTAGGAAATCAAACCACCGTGATTTTTAGAGAAGGAATCACCAACAAGAACTACATTCACCTGATAGACACCTTATTATCAAGAAATATAAACATCAAGAAGGTATTTGCTCCAGAACATGGATTTAGAGGGAAAGCAGATGCAGGAGAATTAATAGCCGACGGAAAAGACATCAAAACAGGATTACCTATTATCTCGTTGCATGGTAAGAACAAAAAACCTTCAAAAGAATCCCTATCTGGTATTGAGATCATGGTTTTCGATATTCAGGATGTAGGAGTTCGGTTTTACACCTACATTTCTACCTTGCATTATGTAATGCAGGCCTGCGCAGAAAATAACATTCCTTTATTGATTCTGGATCGACCAAATCCCAATGCTCATTATATTGATGGCCCAACCATGAAACCCGAACACACCAGTTTTTTAGGTGTACACCCTATTCCTTTAGTTCATGGTATGACGATAGGAGAATATGCCAAAATGACGAATGGACAAGGTTGGTTAGGCAATGAGCTAAAATGCAATATTACTGTAATTCCTGTTGCAAATTATACTCATGACTCTTCGTATAGTTTGCCTATACGACCTTCGCCAAACTTACCCAATGATACAGCCATTAACCTATATCCCAGTCTTGGTTTCTTTGAAGGAACCACCATCAATGCGGGAAGAGGTACCGAAACCCAGTTTCAGATATACGGTTCTCCGGATCTTACTATAGACAAGTATGATTTTGCCTATACTCCCAAACCCAATTTTGGAGCCAAATATCCAAAACACCAGGGAGAAGTTTGTTATGGAAACGATTTAACCAAAACTAAACGCCTCAAAGCCATCAATCTATGGTGGTTGGTTAACGCTTATAAAAACTCAACCGACAAAGAAAAGTTCTTCAAAACCAAATCGTTTACTGCCCATGCTGGAACCGAAAAATTACAGCAACAAATTATGGAAGGGGTAAGCGTGACAGAAATCAAAAAGTCATGGAGTGATGACCTTAGGAAATATATGGAAATGAGAAAGCAGTATTTGCTTTATCCGTAGCTATTAGACAAACAAGATTTTCAATGTTCATCAAATTACTCGGTTAATGATGTCCATATTGTAACCACTTCTTTCTCTATATAATACCCCCTGTTTTCAGGGATAGAAGGGTCTTCTAGAATTAATATCTTTGTTTATGACTAAATTCATCCTCCGATACGTTATCATTGGCATGTTTGGATGCATTCATTGGGTTTCAGGACAAAGTGATGCTAGTGGTCTTGGGAAAGTCCCAAAGGAAATCACCCTCCAAGAGCTTGAAGATCGATTAATCGATGAGGCATTCGAATGGTTTAATAATAAGGAGTATGACAGAGCTTACAAGAGAGCCCATGAACTTCGAAAATCTTTAAAAACAGAAAAGGCTGCCAGTAATAGTCTTTTGCTCCTGGCATATCATTTCAGAAATCAAACTTTAATCGACTCTTCAAACTTTTATGTCAAAGAAGCATTAAAGTATAACCATATTGGTACAGATTCTACAAAGGCCAAATTCCGATCCACTGCGTATAGCATTCTTGGAACGAATTATAAAAATCAAGGCCTGTTTGAGGAAAGTAGAAAATGGCATCTCAAAGGAATAGAAGAAGCCCAAAAATACAATGAAGAAAATCTGTATTATACAAATTCGCATGGACTGGCATTAAATTATAGTGAAGCAGGAGAATATGGAAAAGCCTTGGAGCTATTCAAAGAGTGCATTACGTATGAAGATGATGAGGAAATCGTTTTTGGAAGTTATATCAATATTGGTATGATTTACTCTGGTCTGGAAGATTACGAAACAGCCGAAAAATATTTACAAAAAGGAAGAGAACTTAGTCAGCAAAAAAACAACCAAAGTGCACTTGCTGTCATACTACTCAACCAAGGCGTGAATGCACAAACCCAAGGGCATCATGATCTAGCCATCGAATTGTATGAAGAAACCGTAGAAGTGAGTAGCAAAATCAATTTACGCCGTATAGAATTGATAGGAAGAATGAACATTGGAAGCGTGTTTTCGGAAATGGGGAACAATAAAGATGCAGAATTGATCTACAGTCTTGCCCTGTACCATGCCAGAGAAATGGGTTTATTTGATCAACAACTCAATATTCTTGACAATCTAAAAGAAATTGCTATCGATCAAGGAAATTATAAGAATGCTCTCCACCATTTATCTAAATATTTTGAGGTAAAAGACTCTATAGTAAAACTACAAAAGGTCAAAGAAATTAATGAACTAGAGGTTCGTTACGAAACCTTAAAAAAGGAAAAGGAAATCAAAATATTAAAGATTCAAAATTCGAATAGAGATCTTAAAGTAAAGAACCAGCAAGAAGCGATCAAAAACCTCAAACTAGAGCAGGAAATCGAAAAAAAGGAGACCGAAAATCAGATTTTGGCTTTTGAAAATGCTTCAGAAAAAAGGGTAAATGAAATTAATTTATTAAAAAAGAATCAGGAACTTCAAGAATTGAATCTTGCTCGCCAGAAAACGATAAAAAATATTATTTTATTTTCTTTTTTGATCATACTTGTTCCTATCATTGGTCTCTTGGCTATTTATTATCAAAAGCTACAAGCCCAGAGCGAATTGAATGTAAAAGAGAAAGAAGTGAATCAACAAAAGATTACTTCTTTACTTAAAGATCAGGAACTAGAAGTGATCAAAGCAAGCGTTGAAGGGCAGGATAAAGAAAGGAAAAGAATTGCGCAAGAGTTACATGATAGCATTGGAGGTAATCTTGCTGCTATCAAATTACAATTGAATAGCCCCCAGGTTAAGAACAAATCTTATATGAACGGAATAAATCATCAAATTGACGAAACCTACCAGCAAGTACGAAGTCTTTCGCATAATTTGATTCCAAAAAAATTTAAGAAAAATAACTTTTGCGATGTTATTGAAGAATACCTTAGCAAAATTAGTAATGCAAGTAACATAGCATTGTCTATTGCAGTGTACCCCAGAAAAGAAATTGATTATCTTAGTGAAAAACTTCATGTAGAAATTTTTAAAATTATTCAAGAGTTGATCACTAATACTATTAAACATGCCCAAGCATCCCAGGTAGAATTACACATCAATTTGGGGGAAAATAACGATTTGAATATTATTTTTGAAGACAATGGAATTGGGTTCAATACTGAAAAGCAAAAAAATGGATTAGGCTTTTTAAGTATAAAAAGCAGATTAAAAGATATATCTGGAATCTTATATATTGACTCCAGACCAAATAGAGGTACCGTTATTAACATTGAAATCCAAACACAACCCAGTCAAAAAAAGCAAGAACAAAAACTAGTAAACCCCTGAAAACAATTACCAACCACATCCTATTTTCTAGAACTCCATTCAATGTTGTAATCGGAGTTGTTTTACTTATTTTCTTAAGTCTTTCTACAGGAGTTAGCGCCCAAATGGATAGCAAAGACAAGGCTTCTAACTATTATAACAAAAAAGAAGAACGAACAATTGTCAAAAAGTTGCAAGCCTTAACGAATAGTACAATTAATGGAGAAAACAACAAAAAAGTGTATCAGGAAATCAACAGTCACTTTACTTCAAAAAAAGTAAGGAGTACCAGGTTTAAAGCTGATTTACATCTCATACTAACTGCTTATTTCAATAAAAGATCCGAAATTGATTCCTCTATTTATCACGCCAAAAGAGTATTGGCTCTAAAAGATTTTGAAAATGACACACTAAGAAGTAACATTTACGGATTGGCATATCATTGGCTAGGGAGTATCAATGGATCAATAGGCCTTAATAGCAAAGCAAAAAAATGGTACCTAAAAGGTATTGAAATATCTCAAAAATATGATGACAAGCGTATTTATTATGTCAATGCTTTTGGTCTTGCCAATAGAATTACGAACTCTTCCAATAAGCCAGAAGAATTAGATACCGCTTTAGATCTCTATAAAAAATGCAGCGAGTATAAAGAACATAAAGAAATGGTTTTTGGATGTCTTGTCAATATCGCCAATATTTACGGATACAGAGAAAACTACCTTGAGTCTATTAATTACCTCGAACAGGCACTAGAAATATGCCGAAAAAATAATAGAAAAAGTTGTATTGGAACCATCTCGTTCAATCTGGCGGTCAACTACAAAAAGATAGACAAACTAAATCAGGCATTAGCATTCGTAAGTGAGTCTATTGAAATTGCAGAAAATAATGGTTTTCAACGGATGGAAGTGATGGGCAAGCTTGAAAAAGGCCGTATACTAAGCCTGCTGGCCAAGTATGATGAAGGCGAAAAATTGATCTTTGAAGCTTTGGAAAAAGCGAAAGCATTAAATTTATTAGAGAATCAAAAAACAATCTACTATCGTTTACGAGAAATTGCTATCCTACAAAATGATTATAAAAAAGCACTCAAATACAGCGACCAGTATACCGAAATCTTAGATTCCATACGAACATTGGACAAAGACAAAGAAGTAAATGAGTTGGAAGTAAAATACAATACACTTGAAAAAGAAAGAGCTATAAAAATATTAAAGGTAGAAAATACCAATCGCGAGCTAAAACTAAAAAACCAGGAAGAAGCGATTAAGAATCTAAAACTCGAAAAAGAAATTGAAAAAAAGGAAAACGAGAATCAAATTCTTGCTTTTCAAAATGTTTCAGAAAAAAGAGTTAATGAGATTAGTTTATTAAAAAAAGATCAAGAACTACAAGAGTTAAATCTTGCTCGTCAAAAAACAATCAAAAATATTATTTTGTATTCTTTTTTGATCATTCTCATCCCTATCATTGGTTTGTTGGCCATCTACTATCAGAAACTGCAAACCCAAAGCAAATTAAATGTAAAAGAAAAAGAAGTGAATCAACAAAAGATTGCTTCTTTACTAAAAGATCAGGAATTAGAGGTCATCAAAGCAAGTGTCGAAGGACAGGACAAAGAAAGAAAAAGAATTGCACAAGAGTTACATGATAGCATAGGAGGTAATCTTGCCGCGATCAAGTTACAATTGAATAGTCCCGAAATTAAGGATAAACGCTTAATTGGCAATATCAACCATCAAATAGACGAAACCTACCAGCAAGTAAGAAACCTATCTCATAATCTCATTCCAAAACGATTCGGAAAAAATAAGTTTTGCGATGTTCTTGAGGAATATCTGGACAAAATTGGATCTTCTAGTAGCATTACCCCACATCTTTCTTTACATCCCAGAAAAGAAATTGATGACCTTAGCGAAGAATTACAAATTGAAATCTTTATGATTATTCAAGAACTTATCACTAACACCATTAAACATGCAGAAGCCAGCAGTATTGAATTGCATATCAATATGGCGAAAGAAGATACTGTAAATATTATTTTTGAGGATAATGGAGTTGGGTTTGATATTCAAAAGATTGCCGAAGGATTAGGATTTGTCAATATAAAAAGTAGATTGGAAAAAGTCTATGGATCCTTAATTATTGACTCTAGAAAAGGCAGGGGGACTATTATTAATATTGAAATTAACAATCTCAAACCAACCACTTATGAAATATAATTTGATTATTGTTGACGACCATAAAATGTTTTTGGACGGCTTATTAAGCATTCTTAATTCTGAAAATGATTACAATGTTTTGTTATCCAGTAAAGATGGTTCGCATATCGCTAAATACCTGGAAATTAATCCTAACGAGAAAATTGACCTCATTATTACGGACATATCCATGCCGCAACTCGATGGGATTTCTTTAAACAAGATTATTAAAGAGAAAAATCAACATATTAAAACCTTGGTGGTAAGTATGCATAGTGATGTTGAAATGATTGATGACCTCATCGAGAATGATGTTGACGGATACGTGCCCAAAAACGCAGAAAAAGAAGAGCTTCTTAAAGCAATCCAAACCATTCTACAAGGAGAAAAGTATTTTTCTAAAGAAATAAAAGACATTTATCTTCAAAACAAACTATCCAATAAGAAGAAAGAAAGTGTAAAATTAACGCAACGGGAAGTCGAAGTAATAACGCTCATCGCTCAAGAGTTTACCACACAGGAAATTGCAGATCAATTGTTTTTAAGCAAGCATACTGTAGAGAGTTACCGAAAAAACCTAATGAGCAAACTGAATGTAAGGAACGTTGCTGGGTTGACAAAATATGCGCTCAAAATGAAATATATAGAGCACTAAAATCTAATGTTAGCCTTCCTAATTGGAGGCCAATCCTCTATTTTTGAAACCTGTTCCCAAACGATAGCTTAAAATAATACCATGTGTAGTTTGTACAGGAGCATCTCTTAGCATTTGATTATAATTATAAATCAAACGCAAGTGATCCGAAAGGTATAACCCCGCCAAAAGATTAATCGATGAATTTGTGCGGTACCCCGCTCCTACCTCTATCTTATTTTTATAGCTAACAATGGTATTAAAATCAAACTGAGCAGGAGCCCCAGAAACATATTTGGATAAAATACTGGGGTTGATTAATATTTCTTCAAATCGTGAAGCAAAAAAACGATACCCAGCATATAGGTAGTAAGGAATTTCAAGATTGATATTATCCTCTGTAGACCATGCATCCCCTAATAGATTTGGCGCAGAAAACCCTACATACATCTTATTTCTATTATACAAAATCCCCACTCCCAAGGTAGGTAAGGTAGTATTGATATTGTTGGCAAAATTAGGATCATTTTGTATCCCCAACTCTAATAAGTTTTCGTCATAGATCATCGCGCCAGCGGTAATCCCAAAAGACAAAACATGAGGATTATACGACCACCATCGTGCGCGATTATAGTTATGATCAAAAATTAATTTATACGCATATGCAGCAAATATATTGGTAGCAGTAGTCACCCCTACCTGATCACTAAAAACTCCTGCGCCAAATCCCATTTTTTCGGATCGTAAAGGTGAATTGAACAATAAACCTATATTTCTTGGACTCCCTTCTATCGAATTTACATACCCTCGGTTACTGAGTGTAAATTCTGAATTTTGGTAAAAACCAGCATGTGCAGGATTAATGATCACTGTATTGTAATTATAATTGGCAAACACCGGAGTTTGCTGAGCAAACATGGTGCTCCAACCCATCAACAATACCACTAGGGTTATGAATGTATAGTTCTTTTTCATGAATTAACGTTTTAAAACAAGGAAACCTTCTGTTTTCCTTAAGGAGTTCGGACCACTAGTTCTGATTTTGAAGAAATAGGTTCCCTCGGGGAGTTGATCTCCTCCAAGACTTCGTTTTCGATTAGCAATTCCTCTAAATACTCTTGAAGTGTTGTTATATCCTTCTATTTCGAAGACCAAATCTCCCCACCTATTAAAGATGGACACACTGTTATTTGGATAGTTCTCGATAGTATCGATCTCCCAAAACTCATTGATTCCATCCCCATCTGGAGAAAATCCATATCTTGTTTCATCTTCTTCTTGTGGAGTTACAAATACAGTGACTTCGTCTACAGCAACACATCCGTCTTCATCAGTAAATTCTACCACATATGTCGTAGTAAAAGAGGGATTTGCGAATGGATTAGCAATAGTAGTATCACTCAATCCTATGGAAGGAGACCAAGCAAAACTTCCTGTAGTTGATGCGGTTGCATTCAATTGCACTTCTTCTCCTTCTCTAATACGCTCATCCTCTCCAGCATCTATTGTACAAGTTGGTAATGGATTGCCAGTTATGGTGACTTCAAAACTACATTGACTCGTATTTCCTGCATTATCTGTTACCACAAATGTATTAATTGTAGTTCCTATAGGGAACTCTGCTCCTGATGGTAACCCTGTTAACTGTACTACAGAGTTTACTCCGCAGTTATCGTTTACGATAGGATCTGAATATACCACTGTAGCAAAAGTGCTATTCACATCGACATTTTGTGTAATATTTGTAGGGCAATTAATACTAGGATCGGTTACATCATTAACCGTAATCGTTTGAACGACGTTAATACTATTACCTGCTTCATCGGTTACACTATAGGTTCGGGTAATAACTTCAGGATTACTATTACCATCACTAACATCACCTACAAAAGCAACGAAAGGTACTTCGCAATTATCAGCCTCATCGATTACCACGGTAACATCAGGTGCTGGAATATCCGCAGCGCATTCTACATTAACTGGTAAAGGATTACTAGCCGTAGGCGCCGTGGTGTCGTTAAGAGTAATCGTTTGGGTAACATTGATACTGTTTCCTGCCCCATCGGTCACACTATACGTTCGCGTGATCACTCCAGGACTGGTGGTCGTATCCTCTTCAAAGACAACCACTGGCGTACCACAATTATCCGCCGCATCTGTCACCACGGTGATATCAGGTCCTGGAATATCTGAAGCACATTCTACATTAATTGGTAAAGGATTGCTAGCTGTAGGTGCTGTGGTATCGTTAAGAGTAATCGTTTGAGTAACATTGATGCTGTTTCCTGCCCCATCGGTTACACTATAGGTACGGGTAATCACTCCAGGACTGGTGGTTGTATCCCCTTCAAAAGCAACTACAGGCGTTCCACAATTATCTGCCGCATCTGTCACCACGGTGATATCAGGTCCTGGAATATCTGCGGCACATTCTACATTAATTGGTAAAGGATTGCTAGCTGTAGGTGCTGTGGTATCGTTAAGAGTAATCGTTTGAGTAACATTGATGCTGTTTCCTGCAGCATCTGTTACACTATAGGTACGGGTAATCACTTCCGGATTACTGTTACCATCGCTTACATCACTTACAAAGGCTACTGTAGGGGCACCACAGTTATCTGCCTCATCAGTCACTACCGTAATATCGGGTGCTGGAGCACTGCATTGAGCGCTAATCGGCAATGGGTTACTCGCCGTGGGATCAATGGTATCATCAACAGTTATGGTTTGAGTAACATTGATGCTGTTTCCTGCCCCATCCGTTACACTATAGGTTCTGGTAATCACTTCCGGATTACTATTACCATCGCTTACATCACTTACAAAGGCTACTGTAGGGGCACCACAGTTATCTACCTCATCAGTCACTACGGTAATATCAGGTACTGGTGCACTACACTGAGCGTTAATCGGTAATGGATTGCTCGCTGTGGGATCAATGGTATCATCAACAGTTATGGTTTGGGTAACATTGATGCTATTTCCTGCGCCATCGGTTACACTATAGGTTCTGGTAATCACTTCCGGATTGCTGTTCCCATCGCTTACATCACTTACAAAGGCTACTGTAGGGGTGCCACAGTTATCTGCCTCGTCGGTTACTACCGTAATATCGGGTGCTGGTGTACTACACTGAGCGTTAATTGGTAATGGATTGCTCGCTGTGGGATCAATGGTATCATCAACAGTTATGGTTTGAGTAACGGTAATACTATTTCCCGCACCATCGGTTACACTATAGGTTCGGGTAATCACCTCTGGATTGCTGTTCCCATCACTGACATCACTCACAAAAGCAACTATCGGGGTACCACAGTTATCTACCTCGTCGGTTACTACCGTAATATCTGGTGCTGGCACACTACATTGAGCACTAATCGGTAATGGGTTACTCGCTGTGGGATCAATGGTATCATCAACAGTTATGGTTTGGGTAACATTGATGCTATTTCCTGCGCCATCGGTTACACTATAGGTTCTGGTAATCACTTCCGGATTGCTGTTCCCATCGCTTATATCACTTACAAAAGCTACAACCGGAGGTACTCCACTATTATCCGCCTCGTCTGTGACCACGGTAATATCAGGTGCTGGAGCACTACACTGCGCATTAATCGGTGATGGATTACTCGCGGTAGGAGGTTCTGTATCTCCTGTGGACAAGGTAGTAACATTATCAATATGATAAATTTGCCCTTGATTCCCTACCCCATCTTCCAGGAATAGATATACATCATAAGTTGTACCCGATGCTAATGACGAGATTATTTCTGAAACATCAGTATTTGCTGTATTCATCAAAAAGTTTCCACTTTCAGTCGCTCCAGTTCCGTTTAAAACATCATCATGATCGGGGCTACCAGAAAAGTTACCGGGGTAAATTGCGTAATGAATGGTTCCGGTTTCTGGTCCATTGACCAATAATGTAAAACCAACTGTAGTTTCATTTATAGCTTGAGGATATCCAGTATTTAAAGGCTCTGCAAAATGATCCCCTCCAAAAATCACATAGGCTTCTCCTGTATTTCCCGTACTGCCAATAGGTGCTTCACCTGGACTACCCACAATGAAATCAGCAATTCCATCTCCATTAATATCACCACCACCACTCACAGGTCTTCCAATGTTAGATGTCCTAAATCCAGGAATAACAAATCCATTTGTCCCATTAAGAGTACTTTCATTTATAGGATTTGGGAACCCAGTTGTACTACCAAAAATTACATATGCATCACGATCCGAACCTGAACCTGAACTCCCATAAAGAGAAACAAAATCATTAATCCCATCCTGATTTATATCCCCTATTGAAGCAGAGGTCAAACTTCCCGGTAAAATAAAACCGTAAGTTCCGTCCTGTACATTACTCAAAGGGATATTGGCAGGAAAAGGATCTGTTTGTACTTTACCATAAATAGCTGCTGTCTCGGCAAAAAAGTCATCAATCCCATCATTATTAATATCTCCCAATGTACCTGTAAATGCCAAAAAATTTCCCCCTGTATGATCAACAATAAAACCGTTACTTCCATCCAAAGCAGTAACATCAACAAATGCATCAAAATTACTACGCCCAAAAACGACATGAGTTCTTTCAATAAAACTACCAGAACTAATAGACCAATCACCTATGATTATGTCGTCAAAACCATCATTGTTAATATCACCTGCACCACCAGCCAAATAGGAATCCCTAAGAGTATTTGGATATCCACTAGTTCTAAAACCATTAACTCCATCCAGATAAGAAACATCAATCAGTTCTGGAAAATTAGACGATCGCCCAAAAACAATAGCGGCAGGACCTCCAATAACATTACTCGCTACAAAGTCATCCATATTATCGCCATTAACATCTCCAAGTTTAATTATTTCATTAGAAGAGAAGAAGGAAAAATTCATTCTAAATCCATTCCCCCCTCCGATAATATAATCTATATTGAGGGTTGGAGCAAAAGGAGTTGATCGCCCATAAATCACAAAATCTACCCTGGAAGCAGAAATTGCTAAATCATCAATCCCATCTCCATTAATATCACCTATACCTTCTACAGAATTCCCCATACGTCGGCTCTCATCATCACGCCCTTCAATCACAAAGCCATTGGTTCCATCTAAGGTAGTTATGTCAAATGAAGCTGGAAACCCTGTATTGGTTCCAAAAATCACATACACCGCACCTGCTAAGTCTACAGTACCTATATCTGCATTGTTAACCCCTAGTGCAATATCTTCAAAACCATCATTATTGATATCGCCCACTAATTTGGCCTCTGCCCCAAACTGGGATCCAGGATCAATACCTGGTATTCTAAACCCATTAGTTCCATTGAGGGTTGTTACATCAAAATTTGCCGGATACAGTTGTTGTGCAAAACCAGTGCTGCCTAGTAAACAACACATTATACTTAATAAGCAGTATAGCAGTTGACCGTTTCTTATTGTATTCCCCATAATTAACAAATTATTAGGCTCAAAATTAAGTTGTGCTGTACTCCTATCTATCACCAGAAACCGGGAATTACTAATATCCATATCCCCCTGTTTTCAGGGGAGCTATTTTTACTAGAAAGGGTGTTTTTCTGGAGAGCAATGTACCTCATCTTTGTAATGTGATTCTGAAGTAACAAAACGAAGTCTATTTATGATTTCAACTTTAATGAATACACAAAAAATAATCACTAACCCTTTAAATAGATATATTATGACTTGGGGAATTACCTTAATCTTATTGAGTATTATTGCAGTACCTTCTTTATTACTTGCAAAAAAGCCTAACGCTAAAGAATTATTAGAAAAAATTGAACCTTATCAAGGATGGATCGGATTAGTCTTCTGCTTCTGGGGAGTATGGGGAATCATCTCTGCAGTCTTGAACATTGGATGGTTGACTACACATCCTATTTGGTGGATTACTTTATTGGCTGGAAACGTGGTTGAAGCTATTTTAGGTTTCATGCTAGGTTTTGGACTTATCAACAAATTTTTCTTATCAAAAAACGAAGCGGCAAAAGAAAAAGCTGTACGTCTAAGAGAGAAATTAGCTCCTAAACAAGGAAAGCTTGGAGTTCTAGGACTTATCGTAGGAGCCTGGATGATTGTAGCTTCTTTCTTATTCATCTAGTCATCCCTTTATTTAACCACATTATACTGGTAAAGACAACTAATTAATCTTGATACTATGATCATATTTGGAACAAGTTCTTCGACCATAGCTCCGCAAAAACTGGATAACGGAATTTGTCCGCATTGTGGAACTCAAAACAATATGTGGGTACAGGGATACAAAAAATATGTCCATGTGTTTTGGATACCATTTTTCCCAATAGGAAAAAAAGTATACACAGTCTGTGGCCATTGCAAAGGAGCTTTTGAAAAAAGAGAAATTCAAAACCAGGAACTCCTGACCAGTTTTGAAGATTTCAAAAAAGACAAAATCAAAACGCCTTGGTATCACTTTATTGGACTTATACTTTTAGCCTTTGCTATAGTATTTGTAAGCATCATGCCATACCTGGCAAACAACAACTAATCAATTATTAATTAATATTTTAAATTTTAAAAATGAAAACAAAAATTTTAATTGTTCTAGCACTTCTAACTTTTGGAAGCAACGTTACAACTCAGGCTCAAAAATTAAAAAAATTCGGTAGCTCTGTAGAAAAGAAGATTGGACCAAAAACCATCAAAGTACCATATACAGACGTTGTTTCTTATTTAGGATATGCGGCACCAGGAAATGAGGATGAAGTAAAAGATGGAAAGAAATTTTACTATATCTATGTATGGATCCCAGCTGTAGCGCCAGAACTAGGGGTAAGAATGATGTCTCCTGTTGGAAAAACAAAAGTAAAAGGGGCTACTTCTTCTCAGGCTTACCAGGATAATGCAGGTTCTAAAGACTATTTTGATACTTATGTTACTTTAGAAAGATCAGATATTATCAGTAAAGATAACATTAGCGAAGATGCTGTAAAAAGTGCGAACTGGGTAACGCTAGAGCGTAATGATGATAGTAGTGAAATGCCAAAGCAACCAAGCGGAAGCAGCTACAACTCTTTATTAAGATATAAAAGTCAAGCTAGCGATCCATTAAAAGCACTTACTGTAGGACTATACAGAATTGGTTTTACAACGTATAAGACTGGAGAAGTAAAAGGAACTTTTCTAGCGCAGGTAGCTGCCCCCATCAAGTTACCTGGTGTAGTGATGGCGAAAACAATTGCTGATCTAAAGAAGGGGTTATAATACCATTTGGAATATGATCAATTGATCCTACTAGCCCTTATGTTTTACTTGGAACATAAGGGCTATACATTTTAATTCACTTCAAAAAAGTAGAGATGCAAAAAAAGAACAACAAAAAATCCAAAGAAGAAAAAAGTCTATTGGATGATATCCTTGCTAATGCCGTCTCTCCCACCAAAAAGTACGAAGAAACAGACGCTGGTCTTGAAACCAAAAAATGTAAAAGCTGCGGAGCGGCAAGACCAGAGGACACAGATCTTCAATATTGTGATTTCTGTGGGAATCCATTCTATTAATCCTTAATTCAAATAGTATAATGTCTTTTAGTGATACACAACATAGATGGGATAGTTTTCTCAAAAAAATTGAAGAACGGTTTCTAGAAATACTCAAAAAAACCGAAGCTGTCTTGCCTATGTTATTTGAAGCAACAGATTTCGAAACAACTACTTTCAGTAATGCATGGCAAGGAATTTACTCCCAAGCTACTGATCTTATTTACAAAATCGATGATACCTGGCAGGAGAAAGTTGAAGATGCATTTTTAGATGTCGGTGTGGATTTTGGCTCCACAGCTTTTAATAAAGAACGGGACAAAGGCTTTTCTCTTAGATTCGAATTAGAACAACAATTAAAATCATACGAGGTAAAAGTTTTTTCGAAGGCTGCAAAAACACTACTAAAAGAAGTTAAAGACATTTTATCCAAAGACTTTTGTTGTACACAATGCCAAGCCAAACTTCCTGTAAAAGATAATTTTTTTAGATCCTATTATAGCACCTGTTCCTATTGCCAAACCGTAAATACATTTGAACCGGGAACAAAAGCCAGAAACATCGAACATTTTGCAGTTCACGCCTTAGGAGAAGAAGCTGGCTTAACACATTACCTGCACTATGAGTATTTGAAGTTTCAAAATTATCTAAGAGACTCAGAGGTCCATAACAAAGAAGAGTTAGCCATACACTATCAAAAATATGTAGAAGCATACCTAAAAAGGCGCATAGAAATTATCCCTGATTATAAAGACAGATACGAGAAAGATCTAAAAGCCAAAACAGCTTTTTTAACGAACTACCAGTAATCATAAAAGAAAAAAGATATGTCAAATTCATTTAGTAATCAACTTCGTTCGGTAATCGAATGGCATCAACCAAAGCCAGAAACTCTTTTTGAAAAATGGACCGAAAATGGGGACGAAATTAAGAACGCATCAAAACTCATTGTGGGTCCGGGACAAGGATGCCTTTTTGTATACGAAGGAGAAGTAAAAGGCTTTTTTGAAACTGAAGGCCTTTACGATCTTAAAACTGGTAATATTCCTTTTTGGACTACGATCAAAAGCATTATGTATAAATTTGAGTCTGCTCACAAAGTTGGTATCTTCTTTTACCGTAAAGCAGAAATGCAAAATATAAGATGGGGAACTCCATCACCAATAACCTATAAAGATCCTGTATATAATTTTCCAGTAGGATTAGGTGCCTTTGGAAACTTTTCTTTCCGGATCACCAAACCTGTTAACTTTTTTACAAATGTCATTGCTGGGGATGATTATTACCCCGTCAAAGCAATACAAAAAGTAATACTTTCCAGAATTACACAGCCTATTAGTGATTTTCTCGCCAATGCATCTTTCAGCTATATAGAAATTGACAAACATCGCAATGAAATAGCATCCTTCTCAAAGAATTCCAGTATTCAGATTTTTGATGATTTGGGATTCGAATTACTTGACTTTAGAATAGAAGGTACCAGTTTTGACGAAGAAACCAGGACAAGAATTGGTAGAATCGCAGATATGAGCGCCGAAGCTCAAGCGATGAAAGAACTTGGTGTTAGTTATCAGGATTACCAACAACTCGAAGCCTTAAAAAATATGGCAAAAAATGAAGGAGGTGGTAACCTTGGTATGCAAATGGGAGCCGGACTCGGAATGGGTCAAATGCTAGGTAACATGATGAACAATCAAACCAATCAAGAGCAAGCTTCCTCACCTCAACAAAACTCCTCTAACCAAAATACTTCTTCAGAAGATGATCTTATGCAAAAACTTGAAAAGCTAAAGAAAATGTTTGATGCAGGATTAATCGATGAGCAAGAGTACAAACAGAAAAAACAGGAAATATTATCTCAATTATAAAAACAAAAATCAATCATTAAAAATTAAATATTATGAGTACAGTGAATGAATTATACCAAAATGTGTCTGGAAAAAACAAAGACGAATATCGAGATTATTTAATGGTACTAGACCGTATGGACTGGCATGACTATGATTATACCACATGGCCATGCGCAGATTTGTCTTTTCAGGATCTTGATGCAGACGAGAATCATGATGTTTGGCCATACAAACCCAATTTAAGTGAGCCACATTGGGTAGATCTCAACAACCAATTTCCAATTGGTATTAGAAGGTATGGATATGTACATAAATTTGAAATGCCGGAGCAAGTTCGTGAACTTTCTCATGATGATGCTACGAGTATTCTTAATGAAATTAAAGACATTAAAGATGATAATCTGGAAGAGTTTAACGATCAAATTCAAGAATACGGATTCTCTAATGAACAACATTTTTTGTGGGGAATAGCCTTACTCGATGATGCTCAGGAAAAGGCCTATGATGCGGCTGATGACTTTTTAAAGGAACAGAAAGCGAAATTAGACGCCCAAATGGATTCGCATATCGAAGCCGCAGAAGCCGGAGGGTTATTGGATCCTATTTCTGGAATTGATATGGAAACCTGGGCAGCAGCCAATGCTAAAATTGCAGGAGGTATGGATCTTGAAGAAGTTTTACAAATTGTTGGAACCGAAAAACCCATTTGGGATGAAGTATCCGCAGAGTGGAATACGAGAATGTCTCAAGACACTACATTTGCTATCTCTAAAGTATACGGAGATGCTTTTGTAAATTCGAATATAGGAAAGTTTGCCTCTCAAGAAACTAATCAGGAATCTGAAGCCAATACTACTAGCAGTGGTAATAGTTTGACTAATGTTATGGAAGATTTTGAGCTATACATAAAAATTATGTGTCATCAAAATATGGGGGCTGCACAAGGAAAAGATGCCGCTTCTATTTTACAGGAGTATGGGCTTACAGTAACAGACTGGAGTTCTGTCGGAGCTCATTGGAGTCCCAAAATGGCAACGGATACTCGTATGGCATTAAAAATGGGGGAACTTATGGAAAAATACAATGCTGAGTTTGCTGGGGCAAAAGCTGGAGACGATATCGATTTCTAAAAGAACTATTGTTGTTGTATAGATGACTCGAAATTTATCTGATTTTATAAAAACACTACAATTTAACAAGATAAGATCGGGTCATCTTGTTTTTTAATTGGTAATAATATATTAACCAACAAATGGTATTATTACCTAGATAAAAACTCATATTTGTCTATATTTAGTATTGTTAATTACTTATATCATATAAGTGTGTCTAACCAATTATCAATAAACATAACTAATTCAACTATTATGAAAACAAAAATCTTAATTTTATTAAGTGCATTTGCCCTAGTTTTTTCTACAACAGCTCAAGCTCAAAAACTAAAAAAGTTTGGAGGTCTTACTGAAAAGAAGATCGGTCCAAAAACCATCAAAGTACCTTATACTGATGTGGTATCTTATTTAGGATATGCAGCTCCTGGTAATGAAGACGAGGTAAAAGAGGGGAAAAAATTCTATTATATCTACGTTTGGATTCCTGCTGTAGCTCCAGAACTTGGAGTTAGAATGATGTCTCCTGTAGGTAAAACTAAAATCAAAGGAGCTACTGAAGCTGCTGCATATACAGAAAACGCAGGATCTAGCGATTACTTTGATACTTACATTACCTTAGAACGTTCTGATATTGTGAGTAAAGATAAAATTAGTGAAGATGCTGTAAAAGCGGCCAATTGGACTACATTAGCTAAGAATGACGACAGTAGTGAAATGCCAAAACAACCAAGCGGAAGTAGCTATAACTCTCTTTTAAGATACAAAAGTGAAGCTAGCGATCCTTTAAAAGCATTAACTGTTGGTTTATACAGAATCGGATTTACTACTTACAAAACTGGTGAAGTAAAAGGTACATTCTTGGCACAAGTTGCAGCTCCAATTAAATTACCTGGAGTAGTAATGGCAAAAACTATCGAAGACTTAAAAAAAGGATTATAAGCATCCGAATTAACGAATAAAAGACACACTTCCAAATTATTCCTATGCCTTGTACAAGGCATGGGAATTTTTGTATTATAACATAGCTTTCATCTTTTCAACAATATTATAGGCTGCAGGACAAATCGCTACGTTCTTTAGGGTCAAATTCGAAATCTGCTGAAATTTCTTACGGTCGGTATGAGGATATTCTCTGCAAGCCTTTGGTCGTACCTCATAAATCGAACAATAGTTATCTGCCCCCAAAAACGTACAGGGTACTTCTTGCAATACCAAATCACCATCTTCATCTCTTCTTAGGTACGTTTCTTCAAACTTTTGCGGTTTCATCCTAAAAAACTTGGCAATACGCTCCACATCTCTGTCTGTAAACAAAGGGCCGGTAGTCTTACAGCAATTAGCACATTCTAAACAATCGGTACGTTCAAACTCTTCATCATGTAACACCTGCATCGTTTCATCCAACTTCTTGGGTGGCTTTTTTTTGAGTTTTGCAAAGAACTTTTTGTTTTCGTTATGTTTATCTTTGGCCAGTTTTGGTAATTGATCTATGAATTCTTGCATAAGGCAAAATTACAATTTACCTTTTATCCTATACTATTATGAGCAAAGATATCTTTGGAGCAGCGATTAGAGATTACTATGATCAGAATTATTCTGAAGATATCACCGTGCACGCTCCGGATTTTGATGATGATTATATTCCTGTCCCCTATTTGTTCAGAACGTATCCCGATATGCCCAAAATAGAACAAGTGGCATTGGATCTTGCCTATGGTAAAGTATTGGATGTGGGATGTGGCGCAGGTAGCCATAGTCTTTACCTTCAGGAAGAAAAAAAACTAGATGTTATAGGCATCGATATTTCTGAAGGGGCTATTGAAATTGCTCAAAAAAGAGGGTTACAACAAGCAAAGGTTCAGGATATCTTCACATTAAAAAACAAAACCTACGATACGCTCCTTTTTTTGATGAATGGTAGTGGCATCATTGGTCGTTTGGATCAGATCGATCGCTTTTTTGTTCATCTCAAAACACTTTTGACTCCTAACGGACAAGTACTCATCGACTCTTCTGACATTTCCTATTTATTTACTGATGAAGATGGTGGTTTTTGGGTAGATCCTACAGCAGCTTACTATGGTGAGATGCGTTACAAGATGACCTATAAAGCATTAACTACAGACTGGTTTGATTGGTTATACATTGATTATAACACCTTACAAAATGCCGCAAATGCACATGGCTTTTTGTGCGAATTGTTAGTCGAAGGGGAAAATAACGACTATTTAGCCAAGTTTACCTTATTGAATGCCTAACATGGTATAGTCTTTGTGGCGATTTATGTTTTTGTCACATGATCTGGATTATAGCGTTTTTTAAAGCATAATCTATATCCATCATCTAGGTAACCAAAGTATTAACTAAAACTAAGTCTCGTGCAAATCACAAAGCTTTTAGCATATCTATTATTTTCTTCTTTTATTTTAATTAGTTGTTCTGATGATGATGACAACACCTCTCTAGAAACTGCTGCGATACCTGCTAGCAACCAGCAACCTTTGGGTAGCTCTGCTAATGATTTATTGAGTAGTACCAACTTTAATAGTTTGACTGTAGAAATGATTTCTGTACAAGGTTTTGAACCTACGACTACCGCTGTTAACGCTTTTAGACAGTTTCTGGAAGAACGACTATTTAAGCCTGATGGTATTGTAATCAATCAGCGTTCTGTACCTTCTTCAAATCAAGCTCCTTTTACTATACAAGAAATTGCGGCTATCGAGGCCAACACAAGATCTATATTTAATGCAGGTGATGAGATTACGGTATACGTGTATTTTGCTGATGGTGGAAACGAAGAAGACAGCAACCAACAAGTGACTTTGGGATCTGCTTATCGCAATACATCTATGGTTATTTATGAAGGAACATTGAGACAGTTGAGTACTCGCCCAGGTGCTCCTTTGTTAAGTAGTATAGAAACGGCTACACTGAATCATGAATTTGCCCACCTTATGGGACTGGTCAATATCGGGACTCCTTTACAATCTGCTCATGAAGATGCGGAAAATAGTGGTCATTGCAATGTAGAGAGTTGCTTGATGGAAGCTGCTATCGAATTTGGTAGTGGTATGATGGGATTGGGAGATGAGATACCAGTACTTGATCCACTTTGCATTGCCGATCTAAGAGCTAATGGAGGTCGATAATACATAGACATTCAATATCTAAATACATCATATAAAACAAAAAGCTAGAAACATTTGGTTGTTTCTAGCTTTTTGTTGCTGCAAATGGGCTCCTTCTATTTGCGATACACTTCCTCTCCGTTGAGATAAGTTGCTTTTACTTCTATATTGGGTATTTTATCTTCTTCAACTTCCATAATATTCTCTTCAAGAATTACAAAATCAGCAAACTTACCTTTGGTAATACTTCCTTTTTCGTTTTCCTCAAAATTACTGTATGCTGCCCACAAAGTCATTCCTTTTAGGGTTTCTTCTCTGGTAAGTGCATCTTCTTTCTGAAACCCACCTTCGGGATATTGTTTTAGATCTTTTCTGGCCACGGCAGCATAAAAGGTATAGAACGGACTCACATTCTCTACCGGATAATCAGTTCCTAAGGCGATCGTTCCTGTTTTTTCCAATAATTTCTTATAAGCATACGCTCCTTTGATACGTTCTTCTCCCAAGCGTTCGTCTGCCCAATACATATCACTGGTTGCATGGGTAGGTTGTACACTCATCACCAGGTTATTGTTTAGTATCTCAAATTCTTCCGGGGCTACCACTTGGGCATGCTCTACTCGCCATCTGCGATCGGATTTTCCTTTTAGCGCATGATAATACGTTTTCATCACCACTGCATTGGCAGAGTCTCCGATGGCGTGGGTATTCATCTGAAAAGGAGAGTCTGCTAACCTTTTAGCCAAAGCTTTAAAATCTTCTACCCCAATTACCATTGCTCCATGATGATCATGCTTATCACTATAAGGTTGTTTTAAGACAGCTCCTCTGGATCCCAAAGCACCATCTGCATACACCTTGAAAGAGGATACATTCAACCGATCTGTTTTATGAACTCCTTTTTTCAGATAGTAATCTACATATTCCGGCACATTACTAACCATAGTATACATTCTGATTTTTAATTCTCCTGTTTTTTGAAGACTATCGATGATCGAAATCACCTCTGGGCTTAACCCCGCATCGTCTACTGTAGTTAACCCAAATCCGAAGTTAATTTTTTCGGCATCCTTTAAGGCTTGCACTTGTTCCTCAACAGTTGGTTTTGGAACCACCTTATCAACCATTTTCATTGGGGTATCTACTAGTACTCCGGTAGGTTTCCCATCTTTTAAAATTACTTCTCCTCCAGGCACCTTTGTCGCTTCAGTTATCCCAGCCATATCCAGTGCTTTTTGATTGACCAGCATCGCATGTCCATCTACTCTACGTACAGCAACCGGTGTGTCTGGGAAAAGACTATCTAATTTCTCTTTGGTAGGAAACTCTTGTACTTCCCAATCGTTTTGATCCCATCCACGACCTGTGATGAAGGAAACATTTTTTTGTTTTTGAAATGATACTATGCGATCCAAAACCTCATCATAACTTTTGGTGCCTACCAAATCCACTTTCTGCTGCTGCATTCCTAGTCCATAAAAATGACAATGCGCATCAATAAGACCAGGAAGGATAGTTTTTCCCGCAGCATCTACGGTTTTGGTGGATGTATAGGTATTCAAAATTTCCTCAGTACTACCAACAGCGACAAATTTACCATCTTTGACCGCAAAGGCTTGGGCTTTGCTAGCACCATCATCCACTGTGTATACATTTGCATTAGTAACAACCATATCCACCTCTATCGGTTGTTGACAAGAAATGAAGAGCAAGGTACTAACACCTAAAAAAAGAATCTTTTTCATAATTGAGTTGAGTTGTGATTTTCGAGGCTAAAAATAGGGATAAGCAATAATTGACATCGTTAAGGTTTTCTTAATTAAAGTCATGCAACAATCTTATGCCAGCGTGATCCCCAACAAACTTTCTCATGCAAAATATAGGCTACTTATTAAATTTTTGATCAAAAAAATAAAAGCAAAACAATGTATTAAACAACGTATAATTCTCACCCAATCCGTATAAATACGGTATTACAAATCAAGTATTTATGGTCTTGTTCGCCTTTCCTTGGCGCCATACTTTTGAGAACACAAATTATCTCTATTTGTGGAGCTCAGAAACCACTTAAAAACAACGAGGCGCAATCCGAAAAGCCAAAAGAGTAGGAAGTAAATACTGAAGACCATGGCATGTAGAACAGCAAAAGTACAACGCGTTGCCGACAAAACAGTAAAGGCAAAAGAACAGATCGAGAAATTGGAAGCAATGATTATCGCACAGGAAGGAGCACACAAAGCGCGTTTTTTTTCTAAAATTGAAAGTCATTTATCCGATGCACAAATTACAGACCCTCGACAAATCGATTACAATTCAGCTATCAAAACAGAATATACCAGTCAGTTTAGCCTGGATAAAATCGCAGAAGTAGTTACCTCCTCTCTCAAAGCAGCTATCAAAGCAATGGATCCAACGGTGGTACAACCTGCAACCAGTCCAGAGGCTATCGAAGCTTATGTAGATGTAGTAAATACCGTAGCACAAGCTGCTAAATCGTCATCTCAATCGGCCACTAGCCTATCATTTTCTATGAACCGACTATCCCCTGGGGTATTTGCATTTTTATATGCTTCTTCGACCAATATTGAAGACAACGAAACTTTTGGAAACGAAGCAGTAACCACCACAGCCATATATTATCGGGTGATACAAAGTATCGACGACATCAAGCACCAGGCAAAGTTTGATGCTGCATTGATCAATAAAAAGAATTATTTGCATATGAAGGCATTGCAAGCAGCACTTACGGACGAATTAGGAGAAGGTAAAATCGATATCAATACTTGGATGGAACTTGACAGACAATATTCGGAAGCCGTAGCTAGATTAAAAGCCAGACTTAGCGAAGATCAGTTGAAAGAAGCCCAACAACTAGTTGCTGCCAAAAATGGACTAGCATCGGATATCCCCAACGAACAATTGGTACGTAACGCTATTGAAAAAATATCTAAAATGGGAGCAACTCATGCCGTAGCTTTAGAAAAATCCAAAGAACGTATTGCAAATGCCTACTTTTAAATCAATAATAAGCATAAAGCTTAGCGGTTACGATGATAGCTGCTAAGTTTTATGTTTCATTCAGAATATGTTTTATGTACCTCGACCGCTCAGGACTTAAACAAATTTCTTCGTGAAACTGAGGTTGTAGTGCTATCCTTAACTGTCCAGGTTTTATGGTCTGTAATTCTTTTATGGCATCAATATGCACCAAAATTTGCCGGTTCAACCGAATGCAGATTTTGGGATCCAAAATATGCTGCAATTGATGTAAAGAATAATCCAATACAAAGGACCTACCATCAAAAAGTTGGGCAAAAACTAATTTATCCCTGTAGAAGTATGCAATTTCATTTATAGTAACAGGTATCATATTCTGACCGGACTTCAATAAAAAACGTTCTCTGTATTTCTTTCCATAGTGTCCCCTAACATTTTGTGCCAGATCTATACTCTTAATCCCCAATTCATCATCAGGCTGAATGCTGGTTTTAAAAAACTTGTCTAGCGCGTTTTCGAGATCATCTTTTACAATAGGTTTTAGTAAATAATCAATTCCTGTAGTTTTAAATGCCTGAATCGCATATTGATCATATGCCGTTACAAAAATGATAGGGACTTCGATTTCTATCTCTTGAAGAATATCAAAAGATAACCCATCCGACAATTGAATATCCATAAAAATCAAATCAGGAGAAGGGTTTGTGGTAAACCAAGATATTGCATCTTCTACAGAAGCTATCGATGTGATTATTCTGATATCACTGGTAATCTGCCCCAGAGTTTTTATAAAATGATCCCTTGCTGCGGTTTCATCTTCTATAAGTACAGCGTTACGCTTCATTGTTCACTTTTTAATAAAGGGATGGATACTTCGAACTCCCTTGCCTTCTCAATTATTATGACTTTTTGGTTCGAAAGAAAACCATATCGTTTTTTGATGTTGTCCAAACCTGTTCCTGTAGTTTTCGACAAACGTTTGGGGTTTGTATTATTTTTTATGGTAAAATAATCCTCAGAAACTTCAAAACCAATAGTTAAAGGATAATGTTCATCTATCCTGTTATGTTTAATTGCATTTTCGACCAATTGCTGCAAAACCAGAGGAGGTACATTTTTCTGTTTGAGCATTTCAGCATCCACATCAATATCGATGCTTAACGCACTTTTATATCGCAATTCAAGTAATCCCAAATACTGTTTTACCATTTGATATTCTTGAGATATAGGAATCAATGCCTGATCATTATACTGCAAAATGTAACGATATACCGATGATATATTTTCTAAAAACTGTCGAGCCAGCGTAGTGTTTTCATCGATTAAATAGTATAACGTATTAAAATTATTGAACATAAAATGAGGATCCAATTGATTTTTAAGAATCGCCAAATTTGCTTTTACTATTTCCCTCTTAAACTCTTCATTCTCCAATTGGGATAAGTAATATTGATTTTTCCAGTTAGACGCAATAAGAATTAAACTGATTATTGCCGAAATAGCTAAACCTATAAAAGCTGCAAAAACCATATGCTGCAGCATAGGAACCTCGCTATGCAAAACAAGATGATCTAACCATTTGTAAAAATAAAATAAGACTGTATATACTGTTGTCCCAAAAACTACACTCCCCAAAAAAATCAAAACGTTATTCAATTTTTTAGTCCACACTCTTTGTTGAAATTGAACAATCGATTCAAAACAGAGATATATCAAAAACAGTTTTAGTATCAAAAAAACAGGATTAAAACCAGGAGGTTCTCTAAACATGGAACCAATAGCAATAATCCCGAACATTACCACACCTATGGTTACTACAATTGCTAGTTTCCAAACTACGGGTAATCTAGGTGATTGTACAGTCATATCGTCATTTTAGGTATATAAAAATAGCTAATCAATACTAATTCTCAACTTCTTTTAGAGCCATAACAGCACCAATTCGGAGCACTTTTTTTGTCTTCATCAGGAAAATATCTAATCTCACACTCTAAAAACACCTATTCAGGTAGCTATAATCCTTACTCATGGTTTTCTACAAAAAAAGCGATTGGTAAACTCTCTAATTTTGATTCATCAATCAAAAAAGTACATCTTATGAAAAAAATATATGTCATTGTATTTATATCAGCACTGTTGTTTCCCATATCTGGTCATACTCAAAACAAAATCAATCTTTCGGATTACAGTTTTGAAATTGACGAGTTGTCTGAAGAAAAATTCATCACTTTTGCCAAGAAAGAACTAGAAAACAGTCAATTTGTATTTGTAGGAGAGCAACATGGCATCAAAGAAGTAGGTGCGTTTACGAATTTCCTATTCAACCAAGCACAATCTTACGAGTACAAAACATTATGTATAGAAACCGATGCCATTGCAGCAAAAAAGATCAAGGCAATGACATCCACAAAAGCTCCTATTGATAACGCAAAAAATCTAGATAGGGAGTTTCCATACAGCATACCATTTTACAACAATGAAGATGATTATGACCTATTTACTAATGTTGTAACAAAAGGAGGAGATATCTGGGGAATTGACCAGACTTTTATGGTTCAGTTTCGTTTAAATTTCGATTACTTGAGTCGAACTACCCAGAATAAAGCCTTAAAAAACAAAGTAGAAGAGCTCAAGGAAAAAGCAGACATCGCATACAAACAAGCCGTAGCACAAAAGGACTACACCGCACCTTACATTTTTCAATACGATAAGGCTACTCATGATCATTTATTATCGCTTACAGATGATCCAAATGAAATTGAAATTATCAAGCAACTTTGGAAAACTAAAAAGATCTATGCCTACAACACGATTACCAAAGAGTATTACAAGAATAATAACGAAAGAGGACTATTGATGAAGCAAAACTTTGCTCGTTACTATAAAGAAGCTCAAAAAATAACACCAACGCCTAAGGTAATTTTTAAACTGGGAGCGAATCACGCTGCCAAAGGGCTAACTCGAACCAATATCTACGATATCTCTAATCTAGCCAGTGAACTTGCCATTATGAACAACATGCATTCGGTTCATTTTGTGGTTATGGGCATCACAGGAACTGCTGCCACCGGTAACCCTTTTGCTCCTTCATCTTCGGTGCCTTTTGACAATACAAAACAGTTCCCTAAAGAAATACAAGAGCTCATACCTTCTATTACGAAAAAATACTTTGTTTTAAACTTAGCACCCTTGAGAGAACATGCATATTCAAATTTCTCTGAAGGATTCAAAAAGACCATGTTTAGGTATGATATATTGGTTTTGATAAAAGATGCAGAAGCCTTTAAAGGGTTTTAACCATCTACACCTCATCAATTCAAGATGAAAACTCTTTCTATGTTGATTAGAAAGAGTTTCTTTATTCTTATTGGCAAAAAACTAGTAGCTTTACAAAACAGTTGAGCCAGCTTAAAAAATGACAGAATTAAAAGAAAAATATGGATTTCCTTTGTTTACCAAGGAAACCAATCTTGTTTATTTAGGACACGAAAGAAAATTAATCATCTCCGACGTTTGGGCATTTTGGGATTATGTGATTAAAAAGAAAAACATCGATAAAAAGTTTTTACTTTCTCTATTAGAGCAGGCCAAAAACTTCTACAATGCGGCAGAAAGTGCTCCCCTCAATACCAAACCCTTATTGTTTTACTATTCATTTCTCAATCTATCCAAGATTGTTTTGAATCTGGAACATAATTACGGGCAGCACATTCATTACCTCCATGGTATTAGCGAGCGTAATAACAATTCTTTTCGTCGAAGCGGGGTAACCTTACAACCTATAGAAAAAGATAAAATCAAGGTGGCTTCAGAATTGTATCGATTATTTAATGGAGTTACTATTGACACCAATACCACAATCAACCTGAAGAATCTGTTATCACACTGTGTAGGGATTCATAGAGCCTATAGTGAGATCTATCGCGTTTCAGAATCCTTTTGCAAACTATCCAATGTGCTATATTTTAAAGATGGTAAAGAAATAGGGATCAAAGCCAAAGTACAATGTGATGGTAGAGATATTACTTCATTAAAAAAATTAGGATATCATATTGAAAAGGAAGAAGGTATTCCATATTTAATCGAATCTTTAAACATCGACAAATACAGTCCTACCCGACAGGATTATTATTCCCTATCCCAACAACTTATACATAAAGGAGTTTGGTATTATGTGGGTGATGATGGGTACAAAATGTATATCTCAAAACAGAAGCAACACCGATACCCTACTGAGATGATTATTTATTGGACCATCTTCTATTTAGGCTCAATCACCCGCTACCGTCCTAACTTGTTCAAAGAAATATTTAATGATATGGAACAGTGGTTAATGAGTGAATTTTTAACCACGCAGCCCAAGCAATTTTTGTATTTAACAACAGCCAAAATGCTAGGGCAAAAAGTACTTAAAGCATACACTAGTTTCTAAACAAAAAAAGGCGCCTGATTTCAAGCGCCTTTATTATTTCATAAGATCTTTCTATTTACTCTTAGCAATCCAGCCATTGATTTTATCCTCTAACAAAGCAAGAGGCACACATCCGGTTTCTAACACTTCATTGTGAAACTGGCGGATATCAAACTTATCTCCTAGTTCCTTTTCGGCTTTGGCTCTAAGTTCTCTAATCTTTAATTGCCCTATTTTGTACGATAAAGCTTGTCCTGGGTTGGCCATATATCGTTCTATTTCAGAAATGATCCCAGCTTCAGACTCAGCCTCATTATCCAGAGAATATTGAATGGCTTGTTCTCTAGTCCACCCTTTTGAATGCAATCCTGTATCCACTACCAAACGTATAGCACGATGCATCTCTGCCCCAAGCATTCCAAAGTACTGATAAGGATCGGTATATAAGCCTAGTTCTTTTCCTAAAGATTCACTATACAATGCCCAACCTTCACCATAACCACTGTACCACAATGTTTTTCTAAATTTTGGCAGTTCTTCGCTTTCTTGGGTTAAAGAAATTTGATAGTGGTGTCCTGGTATAGCTTCGTGTAAAAACAAAGACTCATCACTATAGGTATTGTATTTGGTCACATCTGGAATCGGAGTATAAAAAATACCTGGTCGTGTACCATCCAGAGAACCTGGATTATATTCTGCACTAGCTGATTTTTCACGAAAAGCTTCCGTACGACGCACCTCAAAAGGAGTTTTAGGCTTTACATCAAACAACTTTTCTATCTGTGGTTTCATACGATCATGAATCGCATTAAAATTATCGATTACCTGTTGTGGTTCTGTAAAAGGCATTAGCTCCTTTTTGTTACGTACGTGATTAAAAAATGATTTTAAATCACCAGTGTACCCCACCTGCTCTTTTATTTTTTCCATTTCGGATAAAATTCGAGCTACCTCAGACAATCCCAATTCATGAATTTGGTCTGCGGTCATATTGGTAGTAGTGTACAATTTAATTTGATAATCATAATATTCTTTTCCTCCAGGGATATCAGCAATACCAGAGCTTGCTCTACCTGCATCCAGATAGTCTGAACTCATAAACTTATGCAGAGAAGTATATGCAGGAATCATTTTTTCTGAAACCATTTTACCATACGCTTCGGTAAGTTGCTTCTTATCTTCTTCAGAAAAGTCCTCAGGAAAATTCTTAACCGGTGCATAGAACAAATGCTTATCCAGATCATTCACCGTCAATGCTTCCAGTTGAGGAAGTACTTTTACAATCAAAGACTTTGGGAGCACATACCCCTGTTGCATTCCCTCTTTCATTTTTTCTTCTGCAGATTGCATCCATGCCAAATACCCTTCTAAACGTTGTAGCCAATTGTTATAATCTTCTACCGTTTTAAAAGGTTGTGCACTGGCTCCACTGGCCAATTGTCCTGCCATTAGATTAATCGACCACATTTGATCGATAGGAAAATATTCCTTCTTATAATTAAAAGCATCAAGATTAATATCACATTCCCATTTCAAAATGGCCTTCGTCATTTTTTCACTATCTGAAAGCGATGCATCATCGAACTGAGCCAGTTGTTCTTTGTATTTGGTGTAATATGCTTTTACTTTATTTACGGTTTCGTCGGCTAACGGATTCGGAAACTGGTCATTAAAACGATTATCTCCTGCAAAAGTAGCTTGCACAGGGTTAAGCACTAAACCTTCTTCGTAGTAATTGTCTAGCATTTCATTAAACGCTTTACTTACATCCGCTTTTGGTGCTGTGGTCTCGGTAACTGTCTTTTCCTTTTTACAAGCACCAACTGTAACTGCCATGAGTGCAATTACCAGTGTTTTTTTGATCATATTTGTTTGTTTTGGTGTACTCTATATCTCTTATTATCGGTTTACCTCATATATTTCTTCAGAAGTAAACATTTCAATTAGTTCTTGTTTTGATAATCCGTAGCTAAACTCGCCATAATTCTCCGGTTTATCAATTTTATAAATCCCAGTCTTCTTCTCTATTTCGTATTCGTTGGGCACTACCCGAATACTGTCGGCAGAAACGTTAACTACTTTAAGAGATGAATAATATCCACTTTCAGTTTTATACTCATAGATATCTCCAACTTTTGGAGCACCAATATACTCAAGATTTTTCTTATCATTTTCTTTACTCGAATAAATTCCCCACGCGATCAAAAAAGAAATCAGTACCAGTCCCGAAAATTGCCAGATGTGAGGTTTTACATCCATCTTTAGGTTTTTATACTCCCGTTTCATTTCCTCAGGCATTTGTTTAACCTTCATGGTATGCTGACAATGTTGACACTGTGAAGCCCCTGTTTTTCCATAAGGGAAAAGAGGTATCCAAAAAATATGGACATGTCTGCTAAAAACACTAATGACAGTGGATCCTTGGGTTTTACAACTTGGGCACACTGCCGTTTTGGATTGTGTAGATCGTAAATGCGCTGCTTTCCATCCGTAAATAATCATATTGAATCGGTTTAGTTAGTTATTAATTTGGAAGAAACGAAAAAGGAGTCCTTCTTTCGTATCCTGCTACAATTGATTTATTCCAAAATTCTTCGGATATCAAGAACTGAACGATTAGTTCGTTCTGATTTAATCCGTTTTTCATTTGGTCCACCCAAAAATTCACTCCAGATTCTTCCCCAGTGCGGTCAAATATTTTTTGAAATTGTTGTTGTACAAAAAGTTCAAGATACGCTTCCTCATGTATTATACTAACTACTATTGTGTACCTTGGTGCGCCAGAATTTAACTCATTCACCCAATGATTCAAACCACTTGGATCTGGATCTTTACCTAGTAACTTACGATATAAACGTATTACAAAATCGGTATTATTTTGATTAGAAAGATTCCAGAAATCTGCCCCTGAGCAAAAATCAACAATAATTTGTTCTCTACTCGCTCCATTTTTCATTCTTGCGGTCCAATAATTTACTCCTCCAGTATCTCCTTCTTTATCTAATAGCGTTCTGTATTGTTCTTGTACAAAAAGTTGGTAACTCCTTTCTGGTAAAATTCTACCAAGAAAGTCTTCTTTATTCCTCAGGTTTTCAAAAATATCACTCCAAAATATAAGGTCATCCTCTTCGGGAGATAATTCTACCATTTTTTGATAAATGGCATATACATAATCTTCGTATCCATGTTTAGACTCTTCTATTTTGAACTTTACCATTTCAGAAACTGGCTTATACACCAAATGATCTCGTAAAAAAGGATGTTCTTTTGGGGACCATTTGATCAAACCATAATTGGCTTCGTCAGGTTCCGCACTTCTAGTTCTTGGTTCGTCAAACAATTCATAGATGTAAAAAGCTTTGATCCGGCTGATACCACTTAAGTTATTGATCATTGATAACAATCTACTTCTTTGTTTTTCTTCTTCAACATCTGGGTTGCCCGAGTCGCCATAACTCCCATTTTTTCTATTGACCTCCGTTATCCAAATATCTTTTCCAAAATCGTCATACAGATTTAGATTATTCCGAAAGATGTCCTCAGTATCATTACCAGAATACCAATGCACCCCAATAACATCAAAATTAATTGGTCTTAGTTCTCCTTCAATTTCAACTCCTTTATTTAGTATATGAAAGAACCCTGTATGCTTCGGATCCCCAATATTGATCATTATTTTATAATCATTTGCAGCGGTAGTATTGAACTCCTCGATAGCTTGGATCATACCCACAAAATAGGCGGCAACTTGTTGGACTAAAGTTTCGTTATATTCACTGCTCTTATCTCCAACTGCACCAATTTTAATAACTCTTTCTACACAATCTTTGCCCACTTTTCTTACACATCTTACTTCTTCCTCATTTCCGATTTCGATATACTTAAAACCGTCCTCATGTGCCTGAAAGTTCTGGTCATGTGTCATTAAAAAACCTTGGGCCAAATTATATCCTTTGGAGAATAAAGTTTCGTGAGATTCACCAAATTCAAATCCAGAAAGTTTTAACACCGGTAGAATTTTTATGTTGTTTTGATGTAATTTGCTTACTAATCTCTCGTAAAAAGGTTGTTGCCAAATTTCTATATTACCAGTAGCATCAGGTGCATAATCGATTCGGTAATGCTCAAATTGAAATTCATTTAATAAATCAACTTGCAGATCCGCATATTCGTCTAACCCTTGAGGTGATAAAGGTGGACGATATTCTGTGGATGTTACTGGATGCCCTTGAACTCCCCATTTAAATCCATCTGGTAGAATCAAAGGTAAATTTTCATTTCCTATTGCTGCATTTTTTGCAACATCAGAATGGGATTGATGATCATTCTTTGCATTCAGTTCATCTAAGGTATCTTTCTCACAGCTTAACAAAAATAAGAGGGTTAATACACCATAATATAGCTTTTTCATAGTATTCATTATTTTTTGGGTAAATGATTTACTATATATGTCATCACCCTATGAAATATTACCTCTTATTTTAATTTTTATACGGATCCAAGTGGTGCGATCACTCAAAAATCAGTAAACCTGAACAGGGAAGAAAATAAGAATGACCTAAAACTATGACTTTATACTATGAAAACAGTTAAAACACCATCACTTTTCTGCACAAGCTTTTAAAGCCATAAACAAAGCGTTCGAGAGCGAAAGAGTACAATAGCACATTTATAATCAATCCCCCTAAAATACCATATAAACCATTTACAAAACTATTGTATCCCAAACCATTTGTTGGCAAATTAAGTATAGGGTGTAATTTCATCAAAAACGTCGTGGTCGGTGTAAAAACCAAGGTTTCTTGTTCGTAAGCATTATGAAGTAAACTACAAACCCCAGTGAGAATAAACAACAAAGCAAAAAGAGTGAACCAAGTATTTAAATTGATATTTTTCATCTTACAAATAGCATTATAAGGTTTAAACATTGACAAACCTCAATTAGATACTGCAAGATATCTTGGTTTATCCGCACTTAAAACGCCATAAACAATGAAATTAAAACACCCAAAAACAGGGGTATAGCGTATTGAGAACTTATTTTCTAGCAAGTAGATATCCTACTTTGTTTCTCAATAGTCTCGAGTATATTGTTCTTTTTCAATAAGCTGAATCGCTTGTTTACCTTTACCCGTTAAGAATTTTGTTTTTAAGGTAACTCGTTCTTTTAACCGTTGAAAGAAAACTACAAAATGAAGATGTGGTCCCGTAGCCCAACCTACATCACCACTGTATCCTATAAATTGTCCTTGCTTAATCTTATCTCCCACTTTTACCGTGGATCCATTTTTCTTGATATGCGTATACTCTGCAAAAGTGCCATCGCTATGATATACCAAAATATAATTATTGAATTTGGCACAGTCTTGAGTTGTACATCTTTTTTCATAACTCTGTTGTACCTCTATCACCACCGCATCTCGTGCAGCATGAATCTTGGTACTCATAGGCATTTTGAAGTCCAGGGCATATTCATCTTGGTGAGAAATAGCCCCATTATATCCTTGTGAAAGCCAAAACGTTTCTCCTTTGGCAAAAGGTAAATGATACTCAAAATCTTTATCGTAGGTATTGAGTGTATGATCTCCGTGATTATATGCCGACTCGAATCCTAGTTTTAAAGGTTTTCTTCGATCTACAACATTGAGCTCGGTAATGATATGCTTTTTAGTTTGGGCAGGTACTACAAAAACCTTATTATTTCCGTTTGAAGAAGTGAGGTTTTCTAACCTAAAGTTCATCTTTGCTGATACTGGGCTATACTCGTCATTATCGGCAAGTATTATAAATCCGCTTTCGGTCTCTTCATAATAGAGTTTAAAGTTTTTTTGAGCTATTGCAGTATATGAAAACAACGCAACCAAGAGAAACACCATGATTTTCATAGGACGAAATTTTCTTTAAGATAACAAAAATTATACCTAATCTAGTTGTATTCAACTAAAGGACTCTGTACTAGTAGTCAAATTTATACGTGACACCACCTAAAAACTGTATTCCTTGTACTGGGAAATTTACCCAACGTTCGTAGTTTTCTCCTATCAGATTATTTCCTTTTACAAACAAAGACAATCGATCATTCAATCGATACCCTACATTTACATTAGCATCAAAATAACTATCTAATGTAACTGTTGCTAATGGTAAAGTAGGAACAGCGGTTACCGTATTATCGATATCCTGTCGCTCTCCCACATAAAATAGTTGTGCACCCAAAAACCATTGTTTATTGATCTGGTAATCTAATAATACCGAAGCTTCTACTTCAGGTAGATTCCAAGCTTCTTGTTCATCCTCCGTATCGTAGTTAAAATAGGTAGCGGATGCTCCTAAGGTGAACTTTTTGTTGATTTCAAACTTAAGCTCTCCATAAGCTGATAAGGTAGTTACATCATCGTATCGATATGAAAATGAATTACCATAATCATATCCTTCTAAAGCAATAAAAGCCCTTGGGTTATGTACAAAAAGTGGTTTTTCATCTTCTGAAAGATAACTTCCTTTAACATTATAACTAACAACATCAGATATCTTTCCTTTCAATCCAAAATAAGCATCGTATAATCTATTGGTTTGTTCTATAAGTAAGGTAGGCGACACAAAAGGATTAGCTTGCACTGCATCTCTATAACTATTCTGCTCTAAATCCCCTTCTAGACCACCATAGGCAATAAGTCCATCATCGATCACTCTATATGAAGCCGTTATTTTTGGATAAATAAAGAAATCATTATCGCTGTTTTCGGTATCGATACTATAAAATACCGCAGCACCCAGATTAACTGTTAGATTATCCTTAAGTATGGCCAGACTTGGATTTACCCCAAGATTAAGAATCCCATACGTATTCGGAAGTTGTAATGCCGGATCAAATTCTCGATCAAAACTACCGGTCAGGTAATCTACTATAAAATTGGTATTAATCAGAGAATCTCCTGCTTCAAACTCAAACGAAGGTTTTGCCACTACGTGATGCTCTGTAGAACTTAGCCCATCTCCAAAAAATCGATATTTGAGGGTTGCTTTCTTAAAATACAAATCATCAAACTGTACTTTACCACCTAGTTTTATACCAAAATAGTTCTGTTGTGGATCTATAGCTGCTATTTCTTCAGGAGTTAGCACAGGTGTTTCTGGTAATCCATACCAGTTATACAACTGATGTTCTGCTCCGAATTCTAACCCATAGGTATAATCTCTGTTTCTCGAGGTATAATTAAGATCTAAAGAAGTATTATAAAATTTATCATCGAGTTCCACATCTTCGATTCCTCCTTGAGAAGAGTTATGATGCAAATACAGTCCTATATTATCAGATCTATTGATTTGAAAATTACTATAGAACTCAGCCAGTACTGAAGTGAAGTTTCCGAAACCTAAAGTAGCATAATTATCAAATATTTTGATAGGTTTTGGCCGATCTATATTTGCAGCTCTCCCTTTGGCTGGTGTATAGGTAGAAGCTACAGGTACCGAAAAAATACTATATCGAATAGGTTTCTTTTGTTGGGTTACCGAATCATTTAATTCTGGATTCGATTTAATTTTGAAAGCATCACTTATCGTTGGCGTATAAGCTTTTACAATAACCACCCTTTCGGTTTCAAGATCTTCCTTTTCTTTCTCTTGCGCTACAACCATAGCGCTTATCATACAAATACAGATAAAAAGAAATACGTTTTTAAAATATGGAATCATAAACTACAAATCGTTTTACAACTAGGATTACTGTTCGGTTTGGATGGATGAATTAGTTTTTGCCTCTTCGGCTTTGATTTTTTTAAGCTCCTCTGTAGCTTCTTCGACCACATCGGGATAATCTGCAAAATTTTTGATTACACTTTCCAGGATATAGGTAGCTTGATAAGCATCTTCAAGTCCATAAAAGTTCTTTGCCATAAGGACCAAACCTTTAGATCCATAAAGTCGATATCCAGGGTAATCTTTCGCTAGTTTTTGGATGGTTACGTTAGAGTTTTTATAATCCGCATTCAAATTTTTGAAATACGCATCATAATACAATGATTCTGCTGCAAGTTCTCCCTTTGCTATTTTTTGAACTTCTTTATACGCTTTTTGTGCGCGGACCAAATCATTGGTTTGTAAGGCGGCTCTTGCAGTAAATATTTTTGCATCACTCTTGATATCGTTCTCGATCTTTGGATTTGCCAATACCTTATCGGCATATTCGATTGTCTTTTGATAATTGAGTAACTGATAGTTAGACTTCATCAAATTAGACTGTGCAAAAACAATATTTTGAGGAAAATCTGCATCCTGTTCTAGTCGTTCTAATACAGGAATGGCTTTTTCGTAACTTCTATTTTCAAGATGTACCTGTGATAAACGCGCTAAAGCTTGTTCTGTAAACTCGGTCCGATCGCTTTGTAAAACAAATTCGTAATGCGGAATCGAAGCATCTTTATCACCTCTTTTAAAAAGTAACTGTGCCAAGTAGAAATTACTCTTCAACGCATGTATACCGTTAGGAAATTCGTTCAAATATTTTTCAAACCCGTTAATGGCTGCACTCTCATTATTTTCCAAAAACTGTTTTTCGGCTGCTTCGTAAGAAGTATTATCCAGGTCAGCATCAGTGACGCTTACAAAACTTAATCCCTTTACCCAAGAAGCATACTCATCAGTTCTGCCCAGGTCTACATAAATCAATCTTGCTGTGTTTACCGCTTGGACTGCTTCTGCGGATCCCGGATAATCGGCCACTACTCTTTTAAATTTAGACAATGCGCTATTGCCTTTGTCTCCATTATAAAATACCAGCCCTTGTTTTAACAATGCTTTTGGCACATACGAACTTCTTGGTATTTCTCTAATTAAACGATCATATGCTTGGATACCACGATCAATTTTATTTTCTGCAATGTACACATCTCCTAATGCAAACATAGCATCGTCACGATAGGTAGATCTTGTGTACTGTAGCAAGAACATTTCCAGATCTTTAATCTTTTGATTGTTCTTATTTACAAAACCATAGCTTATGGCCTTTTGATAGTGTGCATAGTCTGCATCAGGACCATTTGCCTTTATTGCTTTATTGTAAGCTTCCATAGCTGGCCAATACTTACTGGAAATAAAATGACTATCTCCTAACCTCAAAAAGGTATCGGTTTGTCGAAGTTCGTCGGCACTATCATTATTCGAATAGGCTTCAAAATGTTTTGCAGCCTGAGGGTATTGTTTTAATTTAAAATAGGTGTATCCAAGATTATAATCTAATTGCTCATATTCGGATATCGTAGATCCCCCTGTACTGTTCTCAAACTCCTTAAAACCAATAAGTGCTTCATCAAAATCATTTAATAAATAAGCACTCTCTGCTTTCCAGTAGATCGCTCTGGCTTCAAATTTTGGATCCACGGGTTGTTTTAAAGATTTATCGAAATAGATGATGGCTTCGTTATAGTCGTTTTCTCCATATAATTCAATAGCTCTATAGAATGCTACCTTCTGATATACCTCTTTATCAGCAAAGTTCCGACTTCCTTCCAGAAGATCCATCGCTTCTTTATAATTCTTGGAAGTGATATAAGAACTTATTAGAAGTTCTTTCATTTCCTCTTCATATTCGGTATTAGGATACTGATCCAAAAAATTAAGCAATACACTAGGAGTACTCTCATAAGAGTTACCAATATCGTAACTTAGTTTCCCGTAGTTATACATGGCATCTTCCTTTATCTTGGCATCAAAATCCATTTCGGAAGCATTCTTAAAAGCATTCAAAGCCTGTTGCTTTTGATCTGTATTAAGATATGATTCGGCTAGATGATAATATGCATTCTGAGCAGTAGCATTGCGACCATCGACAATCTTATTGAATTCTGAAATGGCACTTGCATAATCTCCATTTTTATAATAGGCATATCCCAGGTAGTAATAATCTGTATTGTTCCACTTCCCTTTACGACCTCTGTATTCTTTTAGGTATGGAATGGCTTTTTGGTACTCTCCCAAATTAAAATAGCTTTCCCCAATGATTTTGTTTAATTCTGATCTTTCTGAAGGCTTGGATTTTGGGAGTTGCGCTAATCCTTCTCGTATTGCTTCTTCAAAATTGCCCGACTTGAAATTCATATCACTCTGAAAGTACGAGAGATTCTTATTGTACTCATTCAAATCTTTTACCTCATCAAACAAGCGATCTGCTTCTTGATAGTTATCTCCTTCATAGGCAATAAATCCCAGGTAATATTTGGCCTTAGCCCCGTACTCTGGTGAATCTTGTACTCTACTTAAGAATTTTTTAGCTTCATTAAATCTTTGAATTTTGAAATAGGCATACCCATTATTAAAATTAAATCTTTCTTTTTCTTTACGACTTAGATTCCCTTCTTCTACTTTTTCATACCATTTTCTTGCATAGGCATATTTCCCATTATCAAAATAATAATTCGCAGCATCCAAGTATGCCGAATTACGCTTGATACTAGTGGGATATTTAACTACAAACTCTTCAAGGAGTTGATCTGCATCTCTTTGATTAAGCCATACTGCACAGTTGGCAATATAATAGGTGCAATCGGCATCAATGTTTTCGTCATCCACCATATCTCTGACCTTATCAAAAAGATTTTGGGCAGCAAGAAATTGTCGATTATTATATAATTCAAGTGCTTGATTATAGAGCACCAGCTCATTGGTGTAAATGGCAGACTGTTGTGCAGATGTTAGTGCAGACAGGCCAATCACAAAAAGCATCGAAATGATGTATTTGTTCATCGAATTAGGTATTACAATCAAAAAGGTAAATATCGTTTCCCGCGAATAAATTTTGTGTTAAAGATAGCCTAATCTTCATACTAATAACGAAAGAATTTGGAGATAATTACACTAGGAATCGACAAATATGGATTATAGTAGCTTTTAAATAGTGGATAAAAAAATGACGTCCTATAAAATAAGAATCCCCAAAAACGGGTTATATCACAAAACTGAAGTAAAAATCTAAGGTTGAACCTGACCATTTTATCCGAAAACTTTTTACTTTTACCAATCAAGTCTTAATAAATTCAGAATCATTCATTATGTCCAATACGGTATTACACCTTAAAGATGCTTCCATCTATCAACGTGAAAATCTAATTCTCTCTGATGTAAATGTTGAAGTAAACAAAGGAGATTTTGTGTATCTAATTGGAAAAACAGGAACTGGAAAAAGTAGTTTCATGAAAACGCTTTATGGAGACTTGCCACTATTAGAGGGAGAAGGCAGCATTGTAGATTTTGATCTTCCTAGCCTACAAGAAAAGCAAATTCCATTTCTGCGTAGAAAATTGGGGATTGTATTTCAGGATTTTAAATTACTTAACGATAGGACGGTAAAAGGAAATCTTTTGTTTGTTCTTAAAGCTACCGGATGGACTGATGAAAAAGCCATGGATAGCAAAATTGATGATGTTTTGGATAAAGTGGGTATGAAAACCAAGGACTTTAAATATCCTTATCAACTCTCTGGAGGAGAACAACAACGTGTTGCTATTGCCAGAGCATTGCTTAATGATCCAGAATTGATATTGGCAGACGAGCCTACGGGGAATTTGGACCCACAAACTTCAGTCGAGGTTATGGAAGTCTTACAAGATATCAATAAAAATGGAAATACCATTTTGATGGCCACACATGATTATGCTTTATTACTAAAGTACCCTTCTAAAACGTTAAAATGCGATGGCAATAAAGTTTTTGAAGTTGTACAACGAAAAGGATAATTTCTACCTCTTTTCAAGCCTCAGTATTTTCTTACAAATTCATGGGTTTTATGTAAAAACCACACTTCAAAATATGTGAAACCGTTGTTTTTTGTGTATTTTGTCGTATAAAAAATGTATTTTACCGATAATTTATTGTTTTTTACAAGTTGCACCCCGGAGTTGTTTCTTACATTTGTATTGTAATTGAAATGAATGTTATGGCAATTCGCCCCAAAGTATAGAATTAGCCCCAAACAGTGCCCCAAAACACTGAATTAGCCCCCAGATTCATACCCCAATTTACCCCAAAATATCGATTCTAAATCCCGAGTACCCCCCTCGGGATTTTTTACTTTATATCCCCTATCATTTCATAAGTATGAAGTAATGGCTATAATTTGGCAAATGTTAAATACTTCAATATTATGGTAACATTTTATCCCAAAGCACACTTATAAATAAAGAATAGCACTCTATTCTTTGGGGGGACATATTTAATAACAAAAAAACAGGCTTATGAAATCACTCTACACTATCCATCTATTTAGTTTCAAAAAATTATGGAATTTCTTGAAGGAATTGCCAAGTGCATCCAGTAATGCAATTCACCGATAATCGGATATTTTAAAAACAAAAAGAAGCGTATCTCGATCGACCATTAGGTTTGAGAATAGACTCTTAAAGTTTCTATAAAAATTTCAATTTTAAAAACTTTGGCCCGATTACTGTATTCTATTTTTTGAAGAGTTTTAGTTCTTCAAACAAGTACATAGGGATTAATTAAAAGGGAAAGGATATGAAAGTTTTTATTGGAATTATGACGATTGACTTAACAGCGCTAAAGAGCTTTTTAAGACAATTGCCCGGAGCTAGCAGATACGCAATGAGAAGGTAATGTGTGAAACCTTCTTTTGTAACAAAAACCCCAGTAAATACTGGGGTTTTTATATGATAGTTATATTGCTTTATTTCTTTTTCGCTCAACTTCGGTAAGCAAAATTTTTCGCAATCGTAAATGGTTTGGCGTTACCTCTACATATTCATCCTTTTGGATATATTCTAGAGCCTCTTCCAAAGAGAATTTGATCGCGGGTACAATCTTTGCCTTATCATCTGCTCCCGCAGAACGTACGTTGGATAATTTTTTGGTCTTGGTAACATTTACCGTCATATCATCTCCACGAGAGTTTTCACCAATAACTTGTCCTTCATATATATCTTCTCCCGGATCGATAAAAAACTTACCTCTTTCCTGTAATTTATCAATAGAATATGGGATTGCAGTTCCTTTTTCCATAGATACCAAAGAACCATTAATACGTCCAGGAATATCTCCTTTTACAGGTTGGTATTCTTTGAAACGGTGAGCCATAATTGCTTCACCAGCCGTAGCAGTCAACAATTGATTACGCAAACCTATGATCCCTCTGGACGGAATTAAGAATTCACAAACCATACGTTCACCTTTGGCTTCCATACTTAGCATTTCTCCTTTACGAAGAGAAACCATTTCTACCGCTTTACCTGATACGTGCTCCGGCAAGTCGATGGTAAGCTCTTCTATTGGTTCACATTTCTGTCCATCGATTTCTTTGATGATTACCTGTGGCTGACCGATTTGTAACTCATACCCTTCTCTTCTCATCGTCTCGATAAGTACCGACAAGTGTAAAACTCCTCTACCAAAAACCATGAATTTATCTGCACTATCTGTTTCCTGAACTCTAAGTGCTAGGTTCTTCTCTAATTCTTTTTCAAGACGTTCTTTGATATGTCTGGAGGTTACAAATTTTCCATCTTTCCCAAAGAAAGGAGAATCATTGATCGTAAACAACATACTCATTGTAGGTTCATCGATCGCGATGGTTTTCAAACCTTCTGGGTTTTCTAAATCTGCTACAGTATCACCAATCTCAAAACCTTCTAATCCTACCAATGCACAGATATCTCCGGCTTCGATCTTTTCTACTTTTCTTCTTCCTAAACCTTCAAAAGTATGTAACTCTTTGATTTTGGATTTTATCACCGATCCATCTCTTTTCACCAAAGAAACTCTCATCCCTTCGGTCAACTCACCTCTCTGCAAACGCCCAATTGCGATTCGCCCAGTAAATGAAGAAAAGTCTAACGAAGTAATCAACATTTGTGTAGTACCTTCTTCAATTTTTGGAGATGGGATATGTTCAATAACCATATCCAATAAAGGTTCTATATTGCTGGTTTCGTTTTTCCAGTCATCACTCATCCAGTTGTTCTTTGCAGAACCATATACCGTTGGGAAATCCAACTGCCACTCTTCTGCTCCTAATTCGAACATGAGATCAAACACTTTTTCATGCACCTCATCTGGCGTACAGTTTTCTTTATCCACTTTATTGACAACCACACAAGGTTTTAGTCCTAGGTCAATTGCCTTTTGTAATACAAATCGAGTTTGTGGCATCGGACCTTCAAAAGCATCAACTAGCAACAATACACCATCTGCCATATTAAGTACTCGCTCTACCTCTCCTCCAAAATCGGCGTGACCCGGAGTATCAATAATATTGATTTTGGTTCCTTTATAGGTAACCGACACGTTTTTTGAGGTAATAGTGATCCCTCTTTCACGTTCCAGATCGTTATTATCCAAAATCAGATCTCCAGTGTTTTCGTTTTCACGAAACAATTGACAATGGTACATGATCTTGTCTACCAAGGTTGTTTTACCGTGGTCTACGTGTGCAATGATTGCAATATTTTTTATAGTTGACATAAACGCCTCATTTTTAAGGCTGCAAAGGTACAAGATATTTTTAGAGTTTGTATACGAAAATCCAATTAATAAAAAAGCTTTATGCTCAGTCGTTTAAAACCAAACATAAAGCTTCCATATTTTTAAAATTATAATATTGATTTATCTACCAAAAGCCCAACCCAGTCTGAAACCAACAATTGGTGCTACAAAAGAGTCACTTTCACTAAAGGTATACCCTAATCCTAATTCTAAACCGAGATTAAACCCAGAGTTGTATGTACGCTGAAAACCCCATACAGGCCCTACTTGACCGATATAATCTGTATCACTTTCCAAATCCCCAATAATTGGATCACCGCTAGCCAAAAAAGTGGTGAGTGCTACATAATTCCCAGAGTTCCCTGAGGTATTCTTACCCTTACTTGCTCTTTTTTCGAAATTATAATAATAGCGATAAGCTCCCTCAAAATTTAAGAAAACCCCATAATCTTCATCATCATTTACCTTTACATAGGCTAACCCTGTTCCTAATCTAAAATCAAGTGTGGAATTCTTGGATACTCCAACCTCGTATTCCAAACCAGGTGTTAATAATAAGTTTACTTTAAATAGTTGTTTTTCTACCCCCACTGTAGAATTTTGAGCAGACAAGAAAATAGTGCTCAATAAAAAAATTGCTGTGATTGTTTTTTTCATAAGAGTGTTTTTGTTTTGATGCTTTCTTCTTAATCAAGCCCCATGCCATAATTACTTTTCTGGATAATACTTTTAATGACAACCTTAAAAGATTTATCTTTGCATTTTTAAAAAACACCTATGGATCTTTCAAACATAAAAAACCTGAAACACCTTGATGCTGATAACTTTTTCTTACTGGCAGGGCCTTGTGCAATCGAGGGGGAAGAAATGGCATTACGAATTGCAGAAAAAGTAGTTGCTATTACCGACAAACTGAATATTCCATATGTGTTTAAAGGATCCTTTAAAAAGGCAAATCGAAGTCGAATCGACAGTTTTACAGGTATTGGGGATGAAAAAGCCCTAAAAATACTTCGTAAAGTAGGAGAAACGTTTGATGTTCCTACGATCACAGATATCCATACGAATGAAGATGCTGCTATAGCTGCCCAATATGTCGACATATTACAAATCCCTGCTTTTCTAGTGCGTCAAACAGATTTGGTTGTAGCCGCAGCAAACACGGGAAAAACCGTCAATCTGAAAAAAGGACAATTTATGAGTCCAGAGGCAATGCAACACGCAGCCAAAAAGGTACGGGATAGTAAGAATGACAATGTAATGATCACTGATCGTGGTACCATGTTTGGCTATCAGGATATGATCGTAGATTTCAGAGGAATTCCTACTATGAAACAATATGGTACAACGGTTCTTGACGTTACCCACTCTCTACAACAACCCAATCAATCCAGTGGAGTAACCGGAGGAAGACCGGATATGATAGAAACCATAGCTCGAGCCGGAGTGGTAACAGGTGTAGATGGTTTATTTATGGAAACGCACTTTGATCCTGCTAATGCCAAAAGCGATGGAGCGAATATGTTACACCTGGATCACCTGGAAAAACTACTAAGTAATCTGGTAGCCATAAGACAAGTAGTAAACGAGTTGAAGTAATTTTTGCTTCTGTTACTTTCTACTGAACAAAGCATTCAACATAACACTTCTTTTTATTGATTTAGGAGTAATTCATAATCATCTGGTCAGGGGATATTATTTTTTTTAGTACCTTTCAGGTATTCCTACCCACTGTTTTAATACTATTATACAAGACCTTCACTAGTACCTAAGTATAAAGTAACAACATTAAAACACAGATTATGAAAAAACTTATTGCCGAATTTATTGGCACACTCTGGTTGGTACTAGGAGGGTGCGGAAGTGCTGTTCTTGCAGCCGGATTTCCTGAACTAGGAATTGGATTTGTAGGGGTCTCTATCGCCTTTGGTTTAACCGTACTCACCATGGCGTATGCTATAGGTCATGTTTCGGGTTGTCATCTCAATCCAGCGGTTTCTATTGGATTATTAGTTGGAGGCAGATTCGACAAAAAAGACCTACTGCCCTATATCGTAGCCCAGGTGCTAGGTGGAATTGCAGGAGCGGGAATTTTGTATGTGATCGCTACCGGGAAAGCAGGATTCGATATCGGAGGTTTTGCCGCCAACGGATATGCAGAACATTCTCCCGGAGGGTATTCTATGCTTTCTGCTCTGGTTACCGAAATTGTAATGACCTTTATGTTTTTGATCATTATTTTGGGAGCTACACACTCTAATGCATCCAATAAGTTTGCAGGAGTAGCCATTGGGTTAGGTCTTACGTTAATTCACCTAATTAGTATTCCTGTTACCAACACTTCGGTAAATCCTGCCAGAAGTACAAGTCAGGCGATATTTGCAGGTGGGTGGGCTATAGAACAATTATGGTTGTTCTGGGTTGCCCCAATTGTAGGTGCTATTCTAGCTGGTATAGTTTACAAAATATTAGCTCCAGAAAAGTAAACTACCTAGGGGCAAGCGCACGAGGCATTGGGTCGAAAAAAAATTTTGATTTTGAGGCAAGCCTCGGGGTATCATACCCTTTGGCGGTGCCAATAAAAAACCCTGTTCCTAGACTTAGAGTACGATGCTTTTTTACAAATGATGTCGTACTCTATTTAAAAAACCAAAGTACTTTCTTTTTGTCTGGTACTAGAAGAACTTTTTATCCTTAACCGAATACGCTTCTTGTAAAACCTCAATCAAAATTATTTCATCGATCTCTTCAATACTTTGATATCGTAGGGATTTCATCACTTTACGTCCCGCAGTAGTCATCTGATCGAGATGTTTGGTCAAATGACCTGCATTCCAAAAACCTAAGTCGACATATCCTTTGGAGGCATTTAAATAGCAAAATGGTCTACTCTCTATATAGTAGAAAGGAATCTTATATTTATATAGTAATTCTACGGATGGAATCGTAGTTTCAATAATAACCTGTAAATGCAATAAAATAGACTTATACGGCTCTGATTGATTAAGGATATAGGCTTCTGCTGGATTCATGTTTCAAATGTACATTTTTGAATTATGAATTAAAACCAAAAAAGTTTCTCTATTTTTAGCTAACAAACAGACATCTACGTGATCGCTTTATTCAGAAAAATTAGAAAATCAACCATGACAAAAGGTAAAATCTTCAAATATCTGGCGTATGCCATTGGTGAAATTATTTTGGTAGTTATAGGAATCTTGATTGCGGTACAAATCAATAATGCCAATGAAACAAGAAAACAAAACCGCCAACTACAAGGAATTTTAAAAAACATTACTTATGATCTAAGTACAGATACTACAATTGTAAGTAATTATATTAAAATCGAAGAACATAGGATCGCAGAAAGCAAGCGCATACTTGCTGGGGAAATCACCACAGAAAATTTTACAGAATGCGCCTTGTGTCCTAGCATAACTACTACGTATACACCAGTAACCATTAATACTAAAGGGTTTGAACAACTAAAAGGAGTTATTGATCAAAACACCAACGTAAAAGACTCATTGTCTGCAGATATCACTCAATTTTATACCATTTTTTCGGATTTTATATCGTCTAGTAATGAAATGCTAAAAAATGAATCCTTAAAAAATATTGAAGATTTCAAGTCGTATGACTGGTTTGTAGATTGGACACAAGGAAATAACACCTCAGAAGCGATTTCTTACTTTGCAACGAGCGAAGATTACAAGAAAAGAGTGGCTTCTTATAATATCCTTGCGGCCAATAATCACCTGCAATACTTAAAATCGTACAAACAAAACGCTACCTATATTCTGGATAAAATAAATACGTGTTTAGCAAAAGAAGGAGCTTCTAAATAGTATGTTTTAAACTTTGCTCAGAAAACAAAAGTTTGCATAATCGAAATATTTAATTTTACTTTGTATTTCAAAGTACTTTTAAATATGAGCACAGAAGACTATCTAAAAGACATTACGGAGATCAAGGATATGATGAATAAATCATCCCGATTTCTTTCTCTAAGTGGTTTATCCGGAATCATGGCAGGCATCTATGCTTTGGCCGGAGCAGGAATTGCATATTATCTCGTTAGCCAAAGTGGTAGAAATTATCTAATCCTTGACGGAAAGATCTTTACTTTCATTCTTATCGATCTTGCTGCCGTAGCTTTATTGAGTATTGTTACGGCCATTATTTTGAGCACACAAAAAGCAAAGAAAAACAATGAAACTCTTTGGAACGGAACTTCAAAACGGCTACTGTCAGCCTTTTTGATTCCTCTTATTACGGGAGGTATCTATATACTCATCAAAATATTTAGCAATCATTATGGATTAACAGGTTCGTTAATGCTTATTTTTTATGGACTTGCTCTTGTAAATGCCTCAAAGTATACTATTGGTAATGTAAAATACCTTGGCTATATTGAAATTCTTTTGGGATTGATCTGTGCCATATTTCCGGGGTATGGGTTTTGGTTTTGGGTACTTGGCTTTGGGGTGATGCATATTCTTTATGGAAGCTTGATTTATCTAAAACACGATCGCTAAAAGCACGAATTACATCTCATTTTAAGCAATGAAAAATATTATAGGCAATATTAATAAAGCGTTTGATCATCGAATACGATTGGGTATTATGTCGATATTGATGGTTAATGAATATGCCGATTTTAAAATGCTAAAAGAATTGTTGGGGGCTACAGACGGAAACTTGGCCAGTCACACCAAAGCGTTAGAAAAAGAAGAATATATTCTGGTAGAAAAGTCATTTATAGGTCGAAAACCCAACACCCGCTATAGTGCTACCAAAAAAGGAAGAGAAGCCTTTAAGAAACATGTAGAAGCCATCGAAAAACTTTTGAAACAATAACTATATTTTTTTACTTATTTACTTTGAAATTCAAAGTACTTTTAAAATTTAATATGAAAATGAAAATCGTACAACCCATTAACAAAAAGGCCCTATTCATCGCTAGTGTCAGCTTATTATTAGGCACTATTTTTTTACTCTTTTTTCTCATCTCACAATCTGGATATGTGATCAGAGCAGGTATTGTTTATGTGCTTATCGCTTTGGTATTGAACTCGATCACCCTGATAGGTTTACTTTTTAATCTGATTGTAAACCAGCAACATTACAAAGAAAATCTGACCACTATTGGTTTATTCTTACTCAATATTCCAATCACTATTGGCTACATCTATATCGTATTTATGAACCCTTTAAAAAATGTTCTTATCTAATGGAAACGATCTACAAACAATTACCCTTTATCAAAGGTTTTGCAGGCTCGGTCCTCTTCGGATGTCTATTATTACTTACCAGAATCATAAAAACAGATTCGTTATACTACACTTTTCTGGTTTGGAATTTATTTCTGGCATGCGTTCCTTACGGAATTACCCTTTTACTAAAAATAAGCAAACCGAGACGATTCGTTTTCTGGATCGGTTTTTCGGTGTGGTTAGTGTTCCTGCCAAACTCACCATACATCCTTACCGATATACAACATATACGATGGAGTACATTATCACAAATATGGTTTGATGTGTTACTCATATTATCCTTTGCAGTAAACGGTTTGATCGTTGGCTTTGCCTCTCTAAATTTAATGCAGGAACAATTGAAAGAACGATTTTCTAAAAAAACTACACACTTCATCATTTACATCATCCTGCTACTCTGCGGGTTTGGAATTTACCTGGGACGAGTGTTGCGTTGGAATAGTTGGGATATCCTTCAAAACCCCATGGGAATTCTATCCGATATCGCAAAAAGGGTACTATTTCCTATTCAACATACCAATACCTGGGCATTTACGATAGGATTTGGTGGATTTCTCATCATCACCTATCGATTAATATATCATTATCAACAAAAAAGATAACATCAATTGTAACTTATAAATCATTATTTTATGGAAACCCAAAAACAAAAAAAGTCTTTCGGACAATGGATCAAAACTTCGATAACAATACGAATGCTCATGGTGGGCATATTAATTCTCGTACTCTTAATACCACTATCGTATATCCAAAACTTGATACGTGAACGCTCTTACCGACAAGAAGAGGTTGTAAAAGAAATTAACCAGAAATGGGGTAACGAAGTATTGTTATACGGCCCAGTTCTAAAAGTGCCTTATCAGGTGCACAGCCAAACAAAGACCTGGGATGATAAAACCAAATCCTATATACAAGAAAATCTGATTACAGTATACAACGCTTATTTTTTCCCAAACACCCTAAATATAAAGGCCAATATAGAATCTGAAACTTTGGGAAGAAGTATCTACGAATCTGTAGTGTACACTGCTGACATGAAAATTAAAGGCTCTTTTACGGTTCCAAATTTTGAGATCAAAGACATCGAAGCCGATGATATTTTGTGGAACAAAGCCACCGTGATTATCAACTCCACTAACCTGAAAGGAATTAGAAGTAATCTGACCTTAAATATTGGTACAGAAAGTTACCCGTTACGTTCTAAGTACAATCAAAACTCTTATACCAATACCCTTGAAACCCAATTTATCAAAGAAGTCTCACTCCCAAAGGAAAATACTGTTGAGTTTGATATGGATCTTATCATTAATGGTAGCGAGCAATTGCGCTTTGTTCCTGTAGGAAGAGAAACCAATGTGGCTATGACTTCGGATTGGGCATCACCGAGTTTTAATGGCAACTATTTACCAGATACCAAAACAAAAGAAATCACAGAAAATGGTTTTAAAGCACAATGGAAAGTTTTGCAAATCAATAGAGAGTTCGAGCAAGAATTCTTTGGCGAACTCCCACAAATCAATGCTTCAGCTTTTGGCGTCAAACTACTAATTCCCGTTGATGAGTATCAAAAAAGTGAACGAGCAACCAAATATGGATATCTGGTAATTGCATTGACTTTCTTAGTTTTCTTTCTTATCCAAACGATCAGTAAAATCAATATTCATCCGTTTCAATATTTGATGATCGGTTTAGCACTTTCTATGTTCTATACCTTATTGATTTCGATTTCAGAACACTCTAGTTTCCTAAAAGCCTATATCATAGCAGGTATTGCAGTAGTTGTATTGATTGCTATGTATTCTAAAGCCATTTTGAAAAGTCTAAAGTTTATGGGATTCATTGGTTTATCTCTCACCGCGTTGTATGCCTTCATTTTTGTAATCATACAATTAGAAAGTTATGCCTTGTTGGTAGGCAGTATTGGACTATTCCTGATTCTGGGTACCATTATGATGATTTCGAGGAAAATTGATTGGAAAAACGATTAGGTAGTATATTGTCTTTTGACAATACTTCTTGCTCAATCAGATATACCCTTTACTCACTTAAAGGGTATATCTACTCAAAATACATACCGTAACAGCTCCACTATTCCTAATTTAATACCAATAACCTGCTGAGCAACCTCAGCAGTCTCGACTAGCAAACTGAAGCAAACCAACACTAAAAAATGTCTGACCACACCAACTCATCTATTCTAAAAGGAATTCAAAATGGAGATCATCGCATCATTAAAAAATTTTATAAAAAGAACTTACCCGTTCTCAAGAAATATATGCTAAGAAATTCCGGCACCGAAGACGATGCTCACGATGTTTTTCAAGATGCCTTACTTATTTTGTTACAAAAGCCAGCCCTGTCATTAGATCAAACTCAATATTCTATTCATTCCTATTTCTTTGGTATTTGCAGAAACCTATGGAGAAAAAAACTTCGAGAAAACAAAAAACTAATTTCCTCTCTTACTTTTTTAGAAAACATACCGTACCAAGGTAATGATCTTATTTCAGAAATACATTACATCGAAAAGCAGCAATTATATCTTACTCACTTCAGAAAGTTAAATCCCAGTAATCAAAGGGTGCTTCATCTGTTTTTCAGCGGTAAAACAATGCGAGAAATTGCAAATACCATGGGATACACCGAAGCCTATGTGCGGAAGAAAAAATTTAAAATCAAGAAAAAATTATTATCGATGATTGAAAAAGATCCAAAATATTCGAAGTTGTTTTCGTCGCATCATAAAGTAGAAGTCGCTTGAGTCAAATGAGTTGTATCATGGATTATAAAACCGTTTCATAAACTTTTGTACTGAAACTTTTTTATCTACTTTTAATCAGAATAAAAACAACCTATGAAAACAACTTTTTATACACTATTGGCAAGTACTGCAATGCTCATCTTCTCTTGCGGTGATGGAAAGAAGAATACCAAAAATTTGGTAAAAGAAGTCACTTTTACTAAAGAAGGCGAACTCTCTCTATACAGCCTTCAGGACTCGGTTCCTACTCTGATTTCTAAACTGGATATCGAGGTCGCAGATGATGATTATCAAATCCAAACAGGTTTGATGTACCGTAAGTCTATGCAAAAAGACCGAGGAATGTTATTTATTTTTCCAAATGAGTCTCCTCATTCTTTTTATATGAAAAATACTGAGTTCCCATTGGATATCATATTTATCGATGCTAAACAAAGAGTGGTAAGCATTCAAAAAAATGCACAACCGCTGGATGAGCGCTCACTACCATCTGAAGGTCCTGCGCAATATGTGCTGGAGGTCAATGCACAACTCACCGACGAATGGAACCTACAAAAAGGAGATTCAATTGCTTTTTCCAAGCAATAAATAGATCAAATACATATAAACATAAAAAAAACCCATCAATAGTTGATGGGTTTTTTGTGTATAATCAAGAAAATTATTTTTTCTTTTTCTCTTCAGTTTCAGGCTCTTTCATTTTAAGACCCACTTTGCTTACCGTATCATGCATGATCGGTGTAGCAATGAATAACGAAGAATATGTACCTACCAATACCCCAATGATTAACGAGAACATAAATCCTCTAAGTGGTACCGCAAATATGAAGATTGCGATAAGTACTAATAAGGTAGTTAACGAGGTATTCAACGTACGGCTTAACGTACTGTTTAAGGCTCCATTTACATTTTTATCCAAAGGCCAAGAAGTATGCTCCTGGAAGAATTCCCTGATCCTATCAAATACAACCACGGTATCATTCAGAGAGTATCCAATTACCGTTAGGATTGCTGCAATAAATGCCTGATCGATCTCCATGTTGAACGGCATAAATTTCCATGTTAATGAGAAAATACCTAATACGATCAATACATCATGGAATACCGCAGCTACAGCACCCAAACTAAATTGCCATCTTCTAAATCGTAATAAGATATATAAGAATACTACAATCAATGATCCCAATACCGACCAGAAAGCCGCCTGCTTAATATCATCGGCAATGGTTGGTCCCACTTTCATCGATGACATAATACCTACTTGCTTTTCTTCGTCTCCATTAGAGAACTGATCGTAAGACAAACCTTCAGGTAAATTTGGCTTTAATGCTTCGTATAATTTATTCGAAATTTCAGTATCAATCTCTTCTCCGGTCTCGTTTACTTTATATTTGGTAGTAATCTTCAACTGGTTCTTAGCACCTAACGTCTTTGCCTGTGCACTTTCGAAAACGGCCACAAGATCCTTTTCTATTGCAGATGGTACCACGTCCTTAGCAAAACGAACAGTATACGTTCTACCTCCAACAAAGTCTACACCATAATCCAGGCTATTGGTAAATAACGAACCGACACCTGCGATAATAATGATTCCTGATATAATGTAAGCTACTTTACGCTTCTTTAAGAAATTGATATTTACATTCTTAAATAAGTTCTTGGTAGCCCCAGTAGCAAACATTAATTCTTTACCGTTCTTACCATATCCATCAATAAACAAACGAGTCACAAAAATCGCTGTAAATAACGATGTAAGAATACCGATTAATAAGGTAGTTGCAAAACCTTTAATTGGACCAGTACCGATAGTTAATAAGATCAAACCAGTAAGACCCGTAGTGATGTTTGCATCAAGAATAGATGATAATGCATTATTAAATCCATCTTTGATGGCATCTACCTGAGACTTTCCTTTGGCCAATTCTTCTCTAATCCTTTCGAAGATTAACACGTTTGCATCCACCGACATACCGATCGTTAATACAATACCGGCGATACCAGGAAGTGTCAATACTGCTTTTAATCCGGCTAATACTCCAAAAATAAAAAGGATATTCACTACCAATGCAACATCAGCAAATGCTCCTGCCTTACCATAGTAAAAAATCATCCAGATCAGAATCAATACCAATGCAATAGCAAACGACATTACACCACTATCAATAGCTTCCTGTCCAAGAGACGGACCTACTACCTCACTTTGGATGATATCTGCAGATGCCGGTAATTTACCTGCTCTTAATACGTTGGCTAAATCTTGCCCTTCTTCAATAGTGAATTCTCCAGTGATTTCACTTCTACCACCGCTAATTGCTCCGGTAGTAACTCCTGGAGCAGAATATACGATATCATCAAGAACGATTGCAATTTGGCTTCTTTGGCTAAAGGCACGACCAGTCATTTCTTCCCATTTCTTCGCTCCTTTACCATCCATTTGCATAGTAACCGTTACTTTACCTAATTGGTTGTACTCTTGTCTAGCGTCTGTAATTACACCTCCACTTAATTCAGGAGTACTATCTCTATTACTCTTTATAGCATATAGATCAATAATTTCAGAATCCTTAACTGCTTTACCCCAAGCAAACTTTACATATCGTAACTCTTGTGGTAATAATGCTCTTACTTCTGGATCGTTAAGATACGCCATCATTTGATCTGCGTTCTTCTTTTCTACAGACAATACCACAGGACCTCCTTGACCTCCTTGGCCAGCCATCAGATCAAATATTGGATTTACCTGAGCTTCTACATTGGTAGAATCTTCTGCAGCGTCTTCTAATAGATCTTCGATTGCCGCATCTTCGTCAGATTTTGTAGTATCGGTTTGCGTAGAATCTTCAACTACTTCGCTTTTTTCCTCAACTTCAGTCTTAACTTCTTCCTTAGTCTTGTCTAATCTTTCTTTTAGCAAGTTGTTTGCTGTAAACAAGAAAGGGAAAATCTCTTCAGCTTTGTACACATCCCAGAATTCTAACTGAGCCGTACTCTGTAGTAATGATCTTACCCTGTCTACATCTTTTGCTCCAGGTAATTCTACCAAGATTCTTCCAGATTCTCCAAGACGTTGGATATTTGGTTGTGTAACTCCAAACTTATCAATACGCTTACGAAGTACTTCGAAAGCTGAAGTTACAGACTCATCGATCTTTCTTCTTAACACAGGTTTTACCTGATCGTTGTTCATATCATAAGTGATATCATCACTTAAGTTCTTATTCGCAAAAATATCTGGTGAAGCTAATTGCGCATCCGGTATTTTTTCGAACTCAGTAAAGAAATCTTCGATATAGGTATTTTGACTATTCTTTTGGATCTCGTCTGTTGCCAAAAGTGCTTGGTTGAAAGACGGATCTTTAGAATTATTTGAAAGTCCCTTCAAAATGTCTTTTACCGAAATCTGAAGAATCACGTTGATTCCTCCTTTAAGGTCAAGACCTTTGTTTAGCTCTTTATCTTTTGCATCGTTATAAGAAATTCCTGCAAAGATCTCTTCTTTACCGATAGAATCAAGGTAAGTACTCTCTGCTACCTCTCTTAGTTTCGAGTAATTTTCAACCGATTCTGGGTATTTCTGAATGGCATAGGCTTCTGCCTCTTTTTCTTTTGTGTAAGTTAGATATGTATACGATAATTGGTAAATGCAAACCAATCCAAATAAAATCGCAAATATCCTTACAACTCCTTTATTTTGCATTGTGTAATGATTTAGGTCAAATCTTCAGAGCATCCGAGATGCATGCTCTTATGTTTGACAATTATTTAATTTGATGATTTATTGTTCTTAAATAGGATCAACATCGCCATTTTGCAATGTTGATGAGATACATAAAGTCTATAAGACGTACTCTTGTTACTTTATGATTACTTTTTACGGAGTATTAAATTCCATTTTTAAGCCAAAGGTCCGGCTCTTACTTCAGGAATTTTACGTGTAGTCCTGTCTATCGCAAAAGCAATAGCAGCATATATTTTTTGTGTTACCCTGATCTGTCGGTCAAGGTCATTGTAGTTACTTGTACTAAGAGCATGAAATGAATAACCGTTTGAATCTCCATGTTGTGCATGTTTAATCTCTACGATAACAGCACCATTAAATCCAGTATCCGTATCTATACTTTTCTGGATTTCATAAACATTTAAACTATAATCTCTAGCGTCTTTATCACTTGGAGCTTCATTGTTATTGCTATGACGATCAAGTTGTAAGTGATCAATAGCAATACGTTGATCCTGAGAAAAAATACGTTTGATCTCTTCTACATCAGCTTCGCTATAGTAAGTGATTTTCAGCTTTCCCGCTTCTGCATCTTGCGATAATCTTGTGTTTTGAACACCAATGGATTGTAATTGCTTTTTTACAAAAGCAATGGTGTTTTGAGCTTCTACAGAAGTAATATCAACGTTCTCAAATTCGAGAACGATCTCTTGATTAGGTACTACGGCATTACGCTGCAAAGCAATAAGCAGCGTAAATGTGGTCATCAGAATACCGAAATACCATTTTTTACTCATGCGGCAAATATAAAAAAATAAAAGCTGCATCAAAGCAGCTTTTACTATAAACCTCGTCAGAAGATCGAAATGATTACAATTCTAATAATCCATTTGTTTTCTTCACACCTTCAGCACTTTCCGTTAATTTGGCTTTTTCAGCATCGCTAAGCTCTATTTCTACAACTTTTTCGATTCCATTTTTACCCAAAACTACTGGAGTACCAATACAAATATCGTTTAGCCCGTATTCTCCTTCTAAGAAAGTAGAACATGGGAAAATTTTCTTTTGATCACAAGCAATCGCCTGTACTAATCCCGAAACTGCTGCTCCTGGAGCATACCATGCAGAAGTTCCTAATAATTTAGTCAATGTAGCACCACCAACTTTGGTATCCGCCGCTACTTGATCCAATCTCTCGTCTGAGATAAACTCTGAAACAGGCACACTATTTCTTGTCGCTAATCTCGTAAGTGGGACCATACCTTTATCACTATGTCCACCGATTACCATTCCATCTACATCAGAGATCGGCGCTCCTAAAGCTTCTGCTAGTCTGTATTTAAAACGTGCACTATCCAAAGCTCCTCCCATACCGATAATTCGGTTTTTAGGAAGATCTGTTGTTTTGTGTACTAAATACGTCATGGTATCCATTGGGTTACTCACTACGATGATGATCGCATTTGGTGAGTGTTCTATAAGACTAGAAGATACAGTTTTCACAATCCCTGCATTGATTCCTATTAATTCTTCTCTTGTCATTCCTGGTTTACGAGGAATTCCTGAAGTAATTACAGCGATATCGCTTCCAGCAGTTTTAGAATAGTCTCCAGTGGTTCCTGTTATTTTGGTATCGAACCCATTTAAAGAAGCAGTTTGCATAAGGTCCATTGCTTTACCTTCTGCATATCCTTCTTTGATGTCTAACAATACAACTTCTGAAGCAAAATTCTTTATGGCTATATACTCGGCACAACTTGCACCAACCGCACCAGCTCCTACTACTGTAACTTTCATTTTATATGATTTTGATGTAATTAAACTTATTTATTTTGTAGTCGCGAAAGTACGAATTCTTTAACAAAATAATTCACAATTAAAAAGTTAAATTACCATCCAAAACGAAGTCCAAGAGAAAGATTATTAAAATTCTGAAAGCTATAGTCCAAATTAGCATTAAATACTCCAAAAGCGACTCTAGCTCCTAATGTAGCCTTTACCCCTTTTGTTTTTGTTCGTACACTAATTGGATCGACTACCTCTACCGAAGCAAAAGGACCATTTTGTATCTGATAGGTTCCTAAGAGATCTGCATCATTAGATCCAAAATAATACCCTAGTCCTCCATAAAAGTTAAGTATTGGCATTTTTGTAGATACTATACTTGTGAGCAACCAGGAATTTGAATTGAGCTCTACTTCTTGTCCAGTACCAGGTACTCCACCTGCCCCATTCAAATCATAAAACCCTTTTACATTGGTATATCCCAAAAGAGCAGAAAGTCTTACCGGCCATCTTTTGGTTCTAAAAATCCAATCTGTAAACTCGTGCTGAAAAGCGACTCCATACAATTGGATTTCTGCATCTTCGACTGCCTTTATACGAGGTAAGAATCTAACTTTTATCTCAGTACTTTTAATTAATCCCATCGATCCTTGTAAAAACCCACTTGGAACCGAACCAATAGCCGAATTACCAATACCGTCTGGCAATGTAACCTCTAATTGAGATGCGCTACCCTCATTAATAATCACTGTAATATCTCCAGAATTAGATCCTAAGGCCGAAGAAACAAATTGACTGAAAGATCCATCGGGAAGGGTAATATCTGTGTATTCTGCCGTACGAAATAAAAACGATTGTTTGTCTTCTCTTACAAAAGACAGATTACCTACAAAGCCTACTTGAAAATGCCATAGTTTCTTGGTTTCCGCAGTGGTATACCAACCATTAGACATTGCATTTATCAAGGCTTCTCCAGCAGGAGCAAAATAATCTTCACTAAATCGTTGAGCGTTTTCGACACCAATTTCGAGAATCTGATCAATATCCGTTTGGGAAAACAAAACGCCATTGAAAAATAACACAAAGATTAGAATGGTTTTTTTCATGAATTATGATTTAAAGGCTTTGCAATATAAAAAAAATCCGCTACACCTTGTCATGTAACGGATTAATCAAATATTTATGATGTATATCTATAAGTTTTATTCAAATACTTGAATTTCATCTTTATAGAGATAATATACGGTTCCTGTTAAACCGTCAATGGTATATTCTGGTTTGTTATTAGAAAACTGATATTTAGAAACTTCTTTACCCGTATCCTTTTCTAATTTCACCAATACTTTTGCATTTTCTTCTTGCTGATCTTTTTCTCTAGAGAAGAAAAAACCGAAGTTCTCTGAATTTCTGGTTGCATCAAATCTTCTTTTGATAACCGCCAATTCTGCATCTGCAAAACCAAGTACATCACCAGCAACAGCTCTTTCATTACTACCAAAAGCAGGAGAAGAGGTTCTTACCGTATTTCCATTTCTATCTGTAGAAACAGTTTCCAAAGTGGTATTAGCTACAATATCTGCACCAACAGCAGCCACTCCAAGCCCAACTTTTGCCAATCCTCTTCCAAAACCACCTGGTTCTTTATAGAATTTTTGATACAATACTTTTCCAGCTTTATCAACATAGGCTACTTCACCTAAACCACTTAAGTAATATCCTTTATCTCTTATCTCAAGATTATTGATATCTTTTTCTTTTTTGATTTTCAATTCTGTTAAAGGGTCTGGACGCTCCGTTAAAGCAGAAGTAAGTGCAAAAAACTCCTCATCGTGATATACGATAAACTTATCGGTAGCTTCATCATAAGCTACTTGCGTTGGCCTTTTCTCGTTAAACTTCAAATTCTTTTTCCAGATACGCTTTCCTGTTTTAATATCCACAAGATTTGCATAGGTGCTGGTCACATACATTACCTTATCTCCTTTAATCTTTTGCAAAACAAAAACATTATCTTCTTTATTATCAGAGATCTCAATGAATTTTTTCCATTTCTTCTCTCCGTTTTCATCGATTAATAACATTTCATTACCCGCAGTATATAAATATCCTTCTTCCAGTAAAATCACATCAGAAAATCTTTTCCCTCTAGGATCTTTCTTCCATGCTTTTTCACCGGTTTTGTAGTTATATTTGTTAAATCCATTGTAGTGAGCAAAAATAAACTCATCTCCTAAATCCTGAATAAAGGCCACAGACTTTGTCGAGATACTTTTGTCCCAGTTAAACTTTCCTGTTTGCGGATCCAAAACATTTAAGTTTTGTTTAGTTCCTAGAGCACCACCAAGTCCTTTACCTTTTTCTAGCGTAATGATATTTTTTCCTCCATCGGTAATTAAGAATTCTGATATTTTTCTTTCGCTATCACTCTTCCATACGATCTCACCAGACGACAGGTTAATTTTATAAATAGAGTTTCCTCTAGGGATATATCCAAACTCTCCATCTACCTTTGAGCGGTTAGCTTGCGCATCAAAAAGCCATTTTAGGAAAGAAGACTTCTCCCCTATTTTAGTAGACCATGCTATTTTTTGATCTTCAAGTGAATACAAGGATACGTATAGTTGCTGATTATGCTCCGTATCGATCAGAAACGCCAATTTTTCTGGCAAAAAGCCAATATTTTCAACAGTACCATTTACTTTACTAGAATCAAACACCAACTCTCCGTTGAATGTATTGATCACAAGAAAAGCGCTTCCCAAATCGATATTCATATAAGGAGTATCCTGTACGTTAGAAAGTACTTTTGTCTTTTCTGAAGAAAACATGTCTAAGCTAATACCTCCATTTGTAAGGACTTGAGACATAAATGAAAATGCAGAAAATTCTTTTTCCCAAACCTTTTTATTGGTACTGGTATCTATTCCCGAGTAATTTTTGCCGGTTAGTACTACAATATAACCGGTTACATCATTTAATAGCAATTCTTTAGCACTTTCATTCAATTTCACAACCGAACTTGGCTGTTGAAATTGAGCATAAGAAATGACCGAAATAAACGCGAACAACAAAAAGACGCGCGTAGTTCTATAAAATTTCATAGTTAGTGTGTTAGATTAATTATTAGATCTCAACTGTAAAACTACGCATCTATATTTGCATACACCGCATTTTTCTCTATAAATTCTCTACGTGGTGGTACCTCGTCTCCCATCAACATCGAGAAAATACGATCTGCTTCGGTAAGATTATCAATACTAACCTGACGCAGCGTTCGATACTCAGGATTCATAGTTGTATCCCATAATTGCTCTGCGTTCATCTCTCCAAGACCCTTATATCGTTGGATTTTGGAATTCTCACCAAACTCTCTAACAATTTGATCTCGTTGATCGTCATTCCATGCATACTGCTTTTTAGCACCTTTTTTCACTAAATAAAGTGGTGGTGCCGCTATATATATATGTCCAGCTTCGATAAGCTCTTTCATATATCTGAAAAAGAATGTCAAAATTAAGGTAGAAATGTGACTACCGTCAACATCGGCATCACACATGATTACAATTTTGTGATATCGTAGTTTTGAAAGATTTAACGCTTTACTATCTTCTTCCGTTCCTATGGTTACACCTAACGCCGTAAAAATATTTTTGATTTCTTCGTTCTCGAATACTTTATGGTGCATTGCTTTTTCTACATTCAAGATTTTTCCTCGTAATGGAAGGATAGCTTGGAAGTTTCGATCACGACCTTGTTTTGCGGTTCCCCCTGCAGAATCACCCTCTACAAGGAACACTTCGCACAATGCTGGATCTTGCTCAGAACAATCAGAAAGTTTTCCAGGAAGCCCTCCAATACTCATCACACTCTTACGTTGCACCATCTCACGAGCTTTCTTGGCTGCATGGCGGGCTTGTGCTGCAAGAATTACTTTTTCTACAATAGTTTTAGCATCTGAAGGGTTTTCTTCCAGATAATTCTCAAGCATTTCAGAAACTGCTTGAGATACTGCAGAAGTTACCTCACGGTTACCTAATTTGGTTTTTGTTTGTCCTTCGAACTGAGGTTCGGCTACTTTTACCGAAACAATCGCAGTAAGTCCTTCTCGGAAATCATCACCAGAAATTTCGAATTTCAATTTATCGAGCATCCCAGAAGAATCCGCATATTTCTTTAGTGTAGACGTAAGTCCTCTCCTAAAACCAGATAAATGCGTACCTCCCTCATGAGTATTAATGTTATTTACATACGAATGAAGATTCTCTGCATATGAATCATTGTAAATCATAGCCACTTCTACCGGAATATTATTCTTTTCTCCTTCCATAGAAATCACCGTACCGATGATTGGATTACGACTTGCATCCAGGAATTTAACAAACTCCTTTAGTCCTTCTTCAGAATGGAATTTCTCTGAAACATAATTACCGTCATCATCCTTATGTCTCATATCTGTTAGCGTAATTGTAATACCTTTATTAAGGTATGCCAATTCTCTCATTCTGCTAGCCAGCGTATCGTAATTGTATTCTGTTGTCTGTTGGAATATGGTAGTATCTGGTTTAAAGGTAACCACTGTACCTCTAAAATCAGTTTCTCCAGTCGCCTTTACAGGATATAAAGGTTTTCCTCTTTCATATTCTTGCTCCCATACTTTTCCTTCTCTGTGCACTGTGGCATGAAGATGATCTGATAATGCATTAACACAGGATACACCAACACCATGCAGACCTCCAGAAACTTTATAAGAATCTTTATCAAATTTCCCTCCTGCACCGATCTTGGTCATTACCACCTCTAGTGCAGAAACGCCTTCTTTTTTATGAATCTCTACCGGAATCCCTCGTCCATTATCCTTTGTAGTAATAGAGTTATCTTCATTAATGGTTACATCGATGGTATCACAGTGTCCTGCCAACGCTTCATCGATAGAGTTATCCACAACCTCGTATACCAAATGGTGTAGTCCTCTTACTCCTACATCTCCAATATACATGGACGGACGCATCCTTACGTGCTCCATTCCCTCTAACGCCTGAATACTATCGGCGGAATAATTACTTTTCTTTTGTTCTTCGCTCATAAACCAGCTTTATTTTTATGATAATTTTGGTCAACGAACAAAGATAAAAAAACACTAAAAGGATAAAAGCGTTTTCACAAAGATGATTTAAAGAGTTATCAACAATTAGTTAAGATAAATACCAGAAAAACAAAAAAAGCTCTTAAAAACGATAAAAACACCCTTAAACGGGTTTTATAAAAATTTTAATATTTCTTTAAGTTCATTCAATTTATCCTCAAATGAGAGTAAAAAATCCAGTTCGCAAGATAAAAAAAGCATTAGATATCTACGCTTACTCACTCATCTCTTACGGATACTCAGACCTTATGAATAATTAACATTTTTTAGATTTTTTTTAACCTGATGGTTTGTACTAACCGCAGGAAACATCAAGTTATGACTGCTGTAACAAAACACAAACCCATAATTTAAACTTTAAAATGAAAACGAAAAACCTAATTAACTTAGCAAAGGTATCGCTATTTAGTCTGGGACTATTTATGACTTCCTGTTCTAACGAAAGCTTTGATGAATTACCAAACCCCGTAGGAGAACAACCTCAACTTATCGAAAAATTCTTTTTAGGAGAATCTATTCAGGTAGAAGACCTGGGAGAAGGATTGTACCTACATGATGATGTGATCTTTACAGAAGATCAACTTACAGATTCTGCCATAGATTTCAACAAATCTCCAGAACCAGGTACAGATGAAGACCAAAAGCTGGGGCTAGCTGGCGGTGTACGTAAATGGCCAAACAATACTGTCATCTATGTACTAGATAACAGCCTGACATCAAACCAAATACAAGTGACCCTTAACTCTATGCAAGAGTGGTCTACAAAAACCAATGTTCGCTTTAAAGAAAGAACTAATGAGAACTATTATGTAACCATAAGAAATAATGGCAATACCTGTAATTGTGGCTCAGCGAATCTTGGTGTAATTGGGGATCGAGGAAGAATTAACATCGGAACAAGAACCAGTGAAGTAGTAATGATCCATGAGATCGGTCATACATTAGGGTACATTCATGAGCAAAATCGATCTGATAGAGATGACCATGTAATTATCCGATTTGAGAACATTCAAGATGGAGCAGAAAGCCAGTTCAGAAAAAGTAATAGTGCTCAATTGATTGGAGATTTTGATATTCAGTCTACCATGATGTATGGAGCATTTACATTTAGTAAAAACGGTCAACCAACCATAACCCTTTTAGACGGTTCTACACACCCAAGAAGACAACCGAGATTATCTGCCGGAGATATTGCTGGCACCAATCAGGTATACCCTGGTGATGGTGGCGGTGGAGATGGTGGCGGAGATAATGACATCTGTGCCGGAGTTGAAGAATGGGTTCGAGGAAGACAATATAATGTTGGAGACAGAGTGACCTATCAAGGGTTCTTATACGAAAGAGATTTTACAAGATGGAATCGTATTGGGCAGTGCGAAAACACCAATCCTAATCCCGCAGATATTTGTGAAGGAGTGGAGCCTTATAACAGATCAAGAAGATACTCCCCAGGAGACGAAGTAACATATCAAGGGTTCTTGTATGAATTGCAGAGCAATTTTAGATGGGCAAACCAAGGAAGATGTGGAAACTAAACCAATTTCATTATATAATTAATTAATCAAAATAAAACCCTGAGAACTCACTTCTCAGGGTTTTATACTCTCAATTAAACTCAACTTTCAGCTAGCAAATAAACTGAATTCTTCAATTTCTTCTTATACCGCTTCTACAGATTCGTAAGCTTCTTCATGAACGTTAGCTACAGCTCTTCCGCTAGGATCATTCATATTTTTAAAAGCTTCATCCCATTCTAAAGCGATTTTGGTACTACAAGCTACCGATGCTTCCTGAGGTACGCTTAACGCAGCTACATCACTAGGAAAATGACTTTCGAATATCGAACGGTAGTAAAATTCTTCTTTATTTTGAGGGGTTTGTATAGGAAATCTAAAATGTGCATTTGCCATTTGCTCATCAGAAACTTCTCTTTCTACCACTTCTTTCAAGGTATCTATCCAGCTGTACCCTACTCCATCAGAAAACTGTTCTTTTTGTCTCCATGCTACACTTTCTGGCAGATAGGATTCAAAAGCTTTTCGAATCACCCATTTTTCCATTCTTTCGCCATTGATCATCTTATCCTGTGGGTTAATACGCATAGCTACATCCATAAATTCTTTGTCCAAAAACGGCACACGCCCTTCGATTCCCCATGCTGCAAGAGATTTGTTAGCTCGTAAACAATCATACATATGAAGCTTACTCAGCTTACGCACCGTCTCTTCATGAAACTCCTGAGCATTGGGTGCTTTATGAAAATATAAGTATCCTCCAAAGATTTCATCTGCACCTTCGCCAGACAATACCATTTTTACTCCCATAGATTTAATTACTCTCGCCATCAAATACATTGGCGTAGAGGCTCTAATGGTGGTTATATCATAGGTTTCCAGATGGTAGATCACGTCTTTTATTGCGTCTAATCCTTCCTGAATTGTAAATTTAATTTCATGATGCACAGTACCGATATGATCGGCTACCTTTTGGGCTGCAGCGAGGTCCGGAGATCCTTCTAACCCAACAGAAAATGAGTGTAATCTTGGCCACCAAGCAGCATCTGTATCATCAGATTCTATTCTTTTATCCGCATACTTCTTAGCAATTGCAGAAGTAACCGAAGAATCTAATCCTCCTGATAGTAAAACTCCATAAGGTACATCAGACATCAGTTGTCGATGAACCGCAGCCTCCAAAGCGTCTCTCACCTCATCAATACTGGTTTGGTTCTCTTTTACCGCTTCATAATCTGTCCAATCTCTTACATACCATTTGGTTAACTCAGTATCCTTACTAAATAGGTAATGACCGGGAGAAAACAATTCAATTTTGGTACAAACACCTTCCAGAGCTTTGAGTTCAGAAGCTACATAAAAAGTTCCATTTTTATCCCACCCCATGTATAAGGGTATAATCCCCATGTGATCACGAGCAACCATGTACAGGTCATTTTCAACATCATATAAAGCAAAAGCAAAAATTCCATTAAGCTCATCCACAAAATCAGGTCCTTTTTCCTGATATAGTGCTAAAATAACTTCACAATCAGACTCTGTCTGAAAATTGTATTTACCTTCAAATTGTTTACGAAGTTCTCTGTGGTTATAAATCTCTCCATTGGCTGCCAAAATCAACTTCTTATCCTCACTAAACAATGGTTGCTTTCCTGATACAGGGTCTACTATCGCTAATCGCTCATGTGCTAAAATCGCCTTGTCGTTTGCGAAGATCCCGCTCCAATCCGGCCCTCTATGTCTTATTTTTTTTGACATTTCTAATAATTGAGGTCTTAACACCTCAGCATCTTGCTTTAAATCAAAAGCACAAACAATACCGCACATAAATTTTCTTTTTCTATTAATTGAGAGTTCAAATATGGAACAATACTTAAAATTTGTAAACACAAAATTCCAAAACAACATCAATATGAAACTAAAAATTCTGAATTAACACACTAACTGTAATTAAAAAATAGATTTCATCAACAATTACTATCAAACTGTTATAGAAAACTTTTAACACAATTTATAGACTCGATTAACATTTAGCTTTTAAGTTCGCATATATCTTTACGACTATATTGTTTTTAATAAAATTCGAATTATGAAAAAATCACTCTTACTAATTGCTATTATGTTTATTGGGGCATTATCTACTGTAAATGCTCAAAAATTTGCTGGATTACAAAAAAGTCCAACTGATATCGTTTATGCCAAAGCGGATAGAAGTGCTAAACCAGAAATTAAAGTTATCTATAGTAGACCTCAAAAAAAGGGAAGAACTATTTTTGGAGACTTAGTTAAATATGACAAGGTTTGGAGAACTGGTGCTGACGAAGCTACAGAAATTAAATTTTTCCAAGATGTAAAAATGGGAGATCAGACGGTAAAAGCAGGAACATACTCTTTGTTTACTATTCCTGGAGAAAAAGAATGGACGATCATTCTAAATTCTGACCTTGACAGCTGGGGAGCATATTCTTATGACAAAGGAAAGGATGCTGCCAGAATTACTGTACCAGCTTCATCGGGAGATGCTTTAGAAGTATTCTCTATCGCTTTCAAAAAAGTTGATAAAGGATACCATATGGTTATGGGTTGGGATGCAACTCGTGTAGAAGTACCTTTTTATATGTAATCTATTAGATTATATACAATAACGAATAAAAAAACAGCTTGATATCTCAAGCTGTTTTCTTTTTAATTTATGCCCTAAATTAATGATTTGGATTATCCTTTGCACATTAAGGATAATGATTTCTTTTTTCGCTTACCTATGGATTGCATGACTTGAAGCTCCAGGTAAGTCTCCTAGAAATTCCATTACAATTCTAAAGGTTAATCTGAATTTAGTGTAAAATAGCCCCATATTTCTATATTAAATTAACGTTAAACAAATATACCACTCAATTAGTTGGCAATCAATAATTTTCAATATTTTTAGATATAACCGAATATTTTATCGACAACAAGCACAAAAAATTTTATTGACTATAATTTCCCTGGTTAATACTGTCGTTTTTTACAAGGAAAATGGGGTGAATTCCCCAAATTCCATAATTATTTATTTACAAAATCGTAATCTTCACTTCCCTCTATTCTCGAAAAAAATCGAAAATTCATTATCTATGAATTGCATTACTGCAAGCCGATGGCAATTGCTTCAAGAAATTCTTTAAAGCTTTCAAATCAATTACCAAAATACCGTAAAATAACTTCATAATCCTTTGATTTGTAATTTGTTAAACAAAGATACTACCGTTGACTGTGGGGGTGAAAAAATTAACATTTATAAAGAAGAGTTTTAGACATACTTCTATATACATCGCCGTCCTACATTATAAAACATTTTTAAAGTTAATTTTTGAAGAAATATCCTACACAAACTAATAGATATTTAGGGGTATTTTCCCCTTAATGCACCTTAAGCTTTTCTATAAAACTTCTTCTTTCCCTCAACATATCGTTCTTTTACATCAAAATTGATGTAACGTATATAAATACTCTATAATTTGACAACCAAAAACATTTTAATTTTATAAAAAAAGAGACTATACCATTTGGGGATAGTCTCTTCATTATTTTTGTTTGTAAACTTTTTGTTTATTCTTAAAATCTGGCTTCTTGCGAACTCCTAATGACGCATTGCATTACCAGAAGCTCCAGGAAGGTCTTTGATAAAACCTATAAAAGATTTTATACCTAACCAGATATTTCTAAAAAACTTATCCATGTGTGAATGATTTAGAATTTAACTGGTATTAAATTTAATTAATCCATTCGAGAATGTAAAGGATATTAAAAAGTATGTTTTGACTTTTTGACGAATCACACGATTGCTACGACAAGTGCATATCTATAAAAAAGATCCTACAAAAAAATATTGAATTTTCCTACAAAAAAGAGGTTAGCAAAATACTAACCTCCTTAAATATAGTGCCTTAACCCATAGACATTAATAAGACTTATACCGTCTGATACAAATCTTATTATTATCTACGCATTGCATATTTTGATGCACTTGGTAACTCGCTGATAAAGCCCATTACCGATTTAACTTGTAGTCCAAAAATAGTGTAAAATTGTTTCATAGCCCTCTGATTTAAAAATAGTTATGTAAAGCTAACACTCAAAAAGATTGTTGTCAAGTTTGGTGTTAACTAAAAATTAAACTTTCGTTACAAAACTTAAAACAAGGGATAAAATACGTTTGTACAAGGAAACAGAAAAGATAAGAAGTAAGGCTTTTCTTTCGTGAGCCATATACAGTTCAAGGGAAATTTCCCTTGCAGCTATGGTTTTACCATAAACTTATAGTTCTCAATTACTTGTATTTTCTTACAAAAAAAGGAAAACCGTAATTCTCGATGATTTTTGTTATGGAATATTCAAATATTTATGAGTTTGTAAAGAAACTTTCCATTTAGGGTTTTTCATTACATAATCAACGATCAATGGAATCATCTTTTCTCTTACGCTCCATTCTGGTTGTAGATACAATATACAGTCTTTCGAAACTTTGGAAGCTTGTTCTTCTGCAAAAGCAAAATCACTTTTATTATAAACAATACACTTTAACTCATCAGCCAAGGGATAAATCTCGGCTACCGGTAGTTTTACTTTTTTTGGTGAAAGACAAACCCAATCCCATTTACCACTTACTGGATAAGCCCCAGAAGTTTCGATATGTGTTTTTGCTCCTCCTTCTCTCAGTCCTTTGGTTAACAATGTCATATCCCATGTTAAAGGTTCTCCTCCCGTAACCACCACAACATCACTATACTTCAATGCAGTGTTTACTATAAGATCGGTTTGTGTAGGTGGATGAAGCTCTGCATTCCAGCTTTCCTTTACATCACACCAATGACATCCTACATCACATCCGCCTATACGAACAAAATAGGCAGCAGTACCTTTGTGGTACCCTTCGCCCTGAATCGTGTAGAACTCCTCCATCAAAGGAAGCATTTCTCCCAGATTTACTAATTCCTGTGTACTCTTTTGCATAAGGGTGCAAAGGTACACAACATAAAAGAATTATATCAAATTACTTGAATTGGATTATTGAAACACCTACTATTTTTTTACAGCGATGCACTCGATCTCTATCTTTGCTCCTACGGCAAGGTCTTTGGCAGCAAAAGTGGTTCGAGCTGGCTTTTGTGGAAAATAAGTCTTATAAATACCATTGAATGTAGAAAAATCCTTGATATCCGCCAGTATTACCGTACACTTCACCACATCTTTCATTTCCATATCATGCTTTGCTAACACTGCTTTAATATTTTCCAGAGTTTGTTTGGTTTCTGCCTCTATACCTCCAGACACCAATTTACGTGAAGTATGATCCATTCCTACCTGTCCCGATAAAAAATACATATTACCTACTTGTACCGCGTCCGAAAATGGAGCATTTGCCTTCTTAGGCTCATGAGTTTCATGAAAAATTACTGCTTCAGAGGTGTTAGTTTGACAGGCACAAAATAATACAGTCGCTAAAAGTAAAAACATGATTTTTTTCATAGTAGTGTCTTAATATAGGTAATTATAGCTCTTTAATTCTGATTAAAAATAGCGTATAATTTCAATAGAAAAGTTAAGATTCCTATTTTTATCAAAAATTACATCTACTATGAGCGATCATCAGGCATTTCTTGATCATATAAACCAAGGATATACAACTAAAGGAGATTTTTTAACCGTGGGAGCCGCCATGCTGAATGGAGAAACCATTGGTGATGCCCATGTAAAAGTGCCTTTAAAAACCTTAAATCGCCATGGGTTAATCGCTGGTGCAACAGGTACGGGAAAAACAAAAACGTTACAAGTTCTGGCAGAAAACCTGAGCGAAAAAGGTATCCCAGTTTTATTAATGGATATCAAGGGTGATTTGAGTGGTATTGCTGCGGCAAGCCCAGGGCATCCTAAAATTGATGAACGCCATGAGAAAATAAAAATTCCTTTTGAAGCCAAAGATTTTCCAGTAGAAATACTTTCTTTATCAGAGCAAGATGGTGTTCGACTGAGAGCCACTATTAGCGAATTTGGACCAGTATTATTATCCAGAATTTTAGATGTAACCGAAACACAGGCAGGAATCATTTCGATCATTTTTAAGTATTGTGACGATAATAAACTTCCGCTTCTGGATCTAAAAGATCTCAAAAAAGTACTCCAATTTGCTACTCGTGAAGGTAAAAAAGAACTAGAAAAAGACTATGGTCGTATTTCTGCCGCTTCTACCGGATCCATTTTGAGAAAAATTGTAGAACTAGAACAACAAGGAGCTGATCTGTTTTTTGGAGAAAAATCTTTTGATGTTCAGGATTTGTGTCGAATAGATGACAACGGTAGAGGAATTATCAACATTATCAGACTTACCGATATTCAGGATAGACCTAAGTTGTTCTCAACATTTATGTTGAGTTTACTAGCCGAAATTTATGGTACTTTTCCGGAACAAGGGGACAGCGACAGACCAGAATTAGTCATTTTCCTGGACGAGGCACACTTAATTTTTAAACAAGCCTCGAATGCCTTAATGGACCAAATCGAAAGTATTGTAAAGCTAATTCGATCCAAAGGTGTGGGGCTGTATTTCGTAACGCAAAACCCGACCGATGTCCCTGACGGAGTTCTGGGGCAATTAGGTTTGAAGGTGCAGCATGCGCTTCGTGCCTTTACTGCTAAAGACAGAAAAGCAATCAAACTTACCGCAGAAAACTACCCGATCTCAGAATTCTATGATACCAAAGAAATATTGACTTCTTTGGGAATTGGCGAAGCCCTGGTATCTGCTCTTGATGAAAAAGGTCGACCTTCGCCACTAGCTGCAACCATGCTTAGAGCACCAATGAGTAGAATGGATATATTATCCCCTGCCGAGCTGAAAACACTGCTAAAAAAATCCGAACTAAGCAGTAAGTATAATGAAGAAATTGATCGGGAAAGCGCCTATGAATTGCTAAACGAAAAAATTGAAAAAGCGGAAGCTGAAGAAGCTAAAGCCGCTGCAAAAAAAGAAAGAGAAAAGCTGAAAAGAAGTTCTTCGAGTTCTCGCTCTGGCAGTAGAAGATCTAGCGCGACCGAAAAAGCAGTAATAAAAGTATTAACCAGCGCTACTTTTATTAGAGGAGCTTTGGGAGTATTAAATAAGTTATTGAAATAATTTACGTTAACAATACATAATTATTCAATTCACACAATTATGACTACTAAATATTTTGGAATCATCGTATTTCTAATGCTTTTGACCTCATGTCAAAAAGAATCCCAACCAGACCCGTTTGAAATTGCTAAAAACAGAGTGGGGTTGCTCACCAATGAGATACAATTGAATCAATTAGATTCGATTTTTGCCAATGATTCTATTGCTAACCGTAAAGCAGGAAACCAATTTTTGAGCAAATCCAACGAAATCGAAATTTATGAAAAAGGAGGCACAAAACTTTTGGTACTCGAAGCCAAAGACGAGTCAGATCCAACTTCAACTATAGAAAATATACAAGTTATAGACGCCAGATATAAAACGTCTTCTGGCTTATCTTCGGGAAGTACTTTCAAAAGCATTAAGGATAATTATACTATTTCAAAAATCAATAACACCTTAAGCACAGCAGTTATCTTTGTGGATAGCATTCAGGCCTATTTCACCATTGATAAAAAAGAATTACCTGTAACTTTTCAAAACTCGACTGACGCCAAAATTACGGTTTCAGACATCCCTGATACTGCAAAGATTAAGCATTTCTGGATTAGTTGGAGAGAACATTAAAATTATAGAATGAGTAAAAAATATCATATTCAAAAAACACCATTTGTTGTTCCTACTACCGACGGGAAGCTTATCGAAGAGCATTTTGGAAAGGCTACCGATGGTAATTCTCAAATTAGCATTGCGCATATGGTTGCTCCCCCAGGATGGAGTGAACCTTTTCAAACACCAGAATTTGATGAATACACTTATATCATAAGAGGTAAGAAACAATTTACCATCGAAGGCGAAAAGGTAATACTGCATTCGGGACAATCCATCAAAATTGAAAAAAACACAAGAATTCAATATGCTAACCCATTTGATGAAGAATGTGAGTATATTGCCATTTGTCTTCCTGCTTTTTCTATGGAAGCTGTACATCGAGAAGATGAATGAGAGAAAAATTTAAAAAATACGCACCTTTACTCATTGGAAAATATCTCCAGTTATTATTCTTTTTCTCTCCCAAAAAGGCATTACATAAGGCCTACGTCCTATTTTGTACTCCTCGAAAAGGTAAAGTATTACCAGAACAAGAAGATTTTCTTGATGAAGCAGAAGATGCTGTTATTGCCGTAGAAGACATTTATGTACAGTCTTACAGATGGGCCAACATGGGAGAAACTATTCTTGTAGTACACGGATGGGAAAGCAATACTCATCGTTGGAAACGAATCATAGAGAAATTACACCAACAAGGGTATAACGTGGTTGCTTTTGATGCTCCCGCACATGGATATTCTAGCGGAAAAATACTGAGCGTTCCTTTTTACACCCAATGCCTTCAAAAGATGGTCGAATTGTATCGCCCTGATCATATTATGGGGCATTCGGTAGGTGGTATGACAACACTTTATCATCAGTACGTATATCCTGATCAAGAGATCAATAAACTCATTATTCTAGCACCACCTTCAGATTTAGAAAGAATCATGGGACAATTTCAAGGGATACTTCGTTTATCTTCAAAATTCATGAAAGCTTTGGATGACTTTTTTAAAAACAAATATGGATTTTATTTCGAAGAGTTTTCGGTTTCAAAATTTGCAACATCCATAGATAAAAAAGGATTACTTATTCATGACAAGTATGACGACATAGCTCCTTATAATGAAGCCGTTGCTATTTCTCAAAGTTGGAAAGGATCACAGTTTATCACTACCGAAAATTATGGTCACTCTTTGTTTTACGAAGAAGTAGACGATATGATTATTACTTTTCTAAAAAGCTAAACATCTTTTTGATACAAAGCCAAAATCCGACCGGTAATAGAATTTAATAATTACCTTTGCCGTGTGGAAAATGCTAAACTTACCAGACTAAATAAATATTTGAGCGAAGTAGGATATTGCTCTCGCCGTGAAGCTGATAAATTAATTGAGCAAGGTAGAGTTACTATCAACGGGAAAGTGCCGGAGATGGGAACCAAGGTGGCTGTAGATGATGAAGTTCGCGTGGATGGTGATCTTATAACAGAACCTAAAGAAAAACACGTATATCTTGCCTTCAATAAACCGGTAGGGATTGTTTGTACCACCGCTCAAAATGAAAAGGACAACATTATTGATTTTATCAATTATCCAAAACGTATTTTCCCAATTGGTCGTCTCGACAAACCCAGTGAAGGCCTAATTTTTCTTACTAGTGATGGAGATATTGTAAATAAGATCCTAAGAGCCCGTAACAATCACGAAAAAGAGTACATAGTTACCGTCAATAAATTGATCAATCCTCAATTTATCAAACGCATGGGAAATGGTATTCCTATTTTGGATACAGTTACTCGAAAATGCGAGGTAGAACAGATTAGCAAGTTTACTTTTAGAATTGTACTTACACAGGGTCTTAATCGACAAATTAGACGGATGTGCGAATATCTGGGCTATGATGTAGTATCTCTGAAAAGAATCCGAATCATGAATATTACTCTGGATGTTCCTGTCGGAAAGTGGAGATATTTTACTGAAGAAGAACTGCAACTCATTAACAAAGATGTAGGGGATTCTAGCAAAACAGAAGAAGCCTCAAAATTTGAGGAAAACAAAGAGCAATCAAGGCCAAAACGAAATATGGAGCGTAAAAACAATACTTCTGCTGCTTCCAAAAGAAATACTTCCAGCGACCATAGGAGAAAACGCAGAAGAAATAGCCGTTAACAAAATCCTAATTTTCTGATTCCTCAAAACAATTTGCTGATAAATTAAGTAAATTACTCATCTGTGCACTTAAAATACTAACCGATGAAACATCTAATCACACTACTATTTGTTGGTTTGATTTCTATTGTCTGTTGGGGGCAATATGAAAACGAACCCTCCGAAGCTTATCCATTTGGAAAACCTCATCCCGATGCACCTAAAGAAATTATGGATTTCCAACCGATGATCGGGATTTGTGATTGTACTTCGATAACCCGAAACAAAGATCAATCCTGGGCAGCTCCAAATACAATGACTTGGGAATTTAAATATATCATGAACGGAATGGCTGTTCAGGATGAAACACTAAAAGAAGATGGGAAACATTCTGGTAGTATTCGTCAATTTATCCAGGATAGTAGCAAATGGTACGTGCATTATTATTCTTCTAGTGGTCCTACTCCGGTGCTCTCTGCCTGGGAAGGAAATAAAAAAGATGATAAAATCATTTTGTACAAAGAACAAAAAGCTCCTAATGGAATGGAGGGATATTACAAGATCAATTTTTATGATATTACCGAAGAGGGATTTAAATGGTTAGGAGAATGGGTAAATACCAATGAGTCCTTTTCTTATCCCACCTGGAAAATTGATTGTATAAAGAGAAAGGATACTGAGAAGGCATCTGATGAAGACCAAATCCGCAATGCTGCAAAATCTTTTTCCGCTGCGTATTTAAAGAAAGATTTTGAAGCTATTGCGAATGCGTATACCAAAGATGCCAAAATATTTCCCAATAACACGCCTATTATCAAAGGATATGAAGCCATCAAAAAGCGATGGTCTGGGGGTGCCGACAGTTACACTCCTATTGCACACGAAATCATTCCCGAAGAAATTGTGATTTTGAATGATACAGCCCATGATTATGGGATTTACAAAGGAAAAAACAAAAGAGCCGATGGTACCGAAATTAGTTATCAAGGCAAATACGTCGTGGTATGGAAAAAAGAAAACAACCAGTGGAAAATGTACCTCGATATCTGGAATACCATCAAAGATTAACACAAATACTTCAATTTTTACTATGAATCATACTTTATCTCCTTTTCATCTAGCCATCCCTGTAGATGATTTACAGAAAGCCAGAAAATTCTATAATGATATTTTTGAATTAGAAGAAGGTCGTAGTAGCGATCACTGGGTGGACTTCAATTTTTTTGGACATCAGTTAGTGATACACTATAAGCCAAAATCTGAGGAAGAAAAAGCGCATAGCAATCGGGTTGATGGTAAAGACGTTCCTGTACCCCATTTTGGAATCATTCTAGAGTGGGATGTTTGGGAAAACCTGGCCAAAATGTTAGCTTCCAAGAATATCTCTTTTGTTATCGAACCCTACATTCGTTTTGAAGGAGAAGTAGGAGAACAAGCTACCATGTTCTTGTATGATCCTTGTGGAAATGCTTTAGAGTTCAAAGCCTTTAAACATAAAGAACAAATTTTTGCCAAATAAAGGTAAACAAAACAAAAAAGCAGGTTAAAAATGATAAAAAACTACAACTTTTTAGCAATTCATTCAAAAATGTTAAAGAATTGCTAAAAAATCTCACTATATTCTGCCCTTATTCAACAAGAACAAAAAAAGAATGGATTTTACCAACCCCTTAGTCTATGGAGTACCCTGCTTCTTAGGATTGATTTTATTAGAGCTAACCTACAGCAAAACACATGATCATAGCAAAAAAGATCTGTATGAATGGAAAGATCTAGGCGCCAGTTTGTTCATGGGTGTAGGATCTGCATTACTTGCTCCACTAATCAAAACTATTTCGGCTATTGTTATTTTCAACTATGTGTATGACTTTTTTAATCCACTGGTTGATGGTGTACGAACTAATATTATGGGATGGGAATCCTTTGGATATGCTTGGTATGTTTGGTTAGTCTGTCAATTACTCGATGATTTTACCTACTACTGGTTTCATAGACAAAATCATATGGTTAGAGCGCTTTGGGCTGCACATATCGTCCATCATTCGTCCGATAATTTTAATTTGGGTACCGCTGTGCGCAATGGGTGGTTTACTATTTTGTACAAACCCTTATTCTATATGTGGCTGCCTGCAATAGGTTTTCCCCCAGAAATGGTAGTGGTGTGTTTAGGAATTGAAGCTTTATGGCAATTCCAACTGCATTCAGTATACATCCCTAAGCTTGGCTTTTTGGAAAAGATATTCAATACGCATACGATGCATCAAGTACACCATGCCAAAAATGTGGAATACATGGATAAGAACCACGGAGGGTTTCTCAATATTTTTGACAAAATGTTTAATACCTGGAAAGAATTAGACGAAAATATCGACGTACAATATGGAGTAACACATGCGCCTAACTCCTACAACCCATGGGTGATACTTACTCATGAATATAGAGATATCTGGAACGACACCAAAAAATCCAAAAACTGGTATCATAAATTCATGTATATTTTTGGTCCTCCAGGATGGAGTCACGACGGAAGTACTCTTACCGTAAAAGAAATGCAACGAGAACTCGAGCTACAAAAAAAGCAAGCTACACCAAAAAAGGAAGTAATTCGAGAAAAAGCGAGTCATAAAAACCTTGAAAAAGTAGAAATATGAATTATCAAGAAATAGTAGATCAGCAACGTAATTTTTTTAATACGAATGCAACCAAAAATATTTCTTTCAGAATTCAAGAGTTAAAAAGATTAAAAAACGTTTTAAAACAAAACGAAACGCTACTTTATCAAGCTATATATCAGGATTTCAAAAAATCCGAATTTGAAACCTACCTTACAGAGCTATCAATTATTTATCATGAAATTGATCTCGCGCTGGTAAAGGTTAAAAAATGGGCAAAAAAGAAAAGAGCCTCTACCGGTTTGGCTAATCTTCCGGGTAAGAGTTATATTATTCCCGAACCTTACGGCACTGTTTTAGTCATCGGCGCCTGGAATTACCCGTACCAATTATCTCTTTGCCCAGCAATAGCAGCGATTGCTGCGGGATGTACTGTAGTTTTAAAACCAAGTGAAGTGCCTTCCCGAACTTCTGAAGTAATGGCGCAGTTAATCAATCAAAATTTTGATCCAAAACTGTTTAAAGTTGTAGAAGGTAGCGTAAAAGAAACCACAGCATTACTAGAGATTCGTTTTGATAAAATATTTTTTACCGGCAGTGTTCCTGTGGGAAAGATTGTATATCAAGCTGCTGCAAAACACCTAACACCAGTCACTTTGGAGTTAGGAGGAAAAAGTCCTGCTATAATCACAAAGGATGTAAATATCGATATGACGGCTAAGCGATTAGTTTGGGCAAAATATCTTAATGCCGGGCAAACCTGTATTGCTCCGGATTACGTTTTGGTCGATGCCACTATAAAAGACAAATTCTTAGCAGCAATCAAAAAGTATATCGAAAAATCCGATTATCACGTCGATAACGATAACTATACTCAAATCATTAACGAAAAAAATCTGGATCGTCTTAATGACCTCATCAACGAAGACAAAATCTTTATAGGAGGTAAAGGAAACAAAGAAGAAAGAGTGATTCCTCCTACTGTTTTAACTAATGTGGTATATACAGACAAGGTAATGCAAGAAGAAATCTTTGGCCCTATTATGCCCATACTCACTTTTGATACTATCGATGAAGCTATAGAGCGTGTCAAGACATTTGAGAAACCGTTATCTTTTTATGTATTCACCAAAAATAGCACAACCAGAAAAAGAATCTTAAATGAAATTTCGTTTGGTGGTGGGGCCGTAAATGATGCAGTGATGCATTTTACCGAACAGACACTTCCTTTTGGAGGTGTTGGAGAAAGCGGTATCGGGACCTATCATGGCAAATACGGTTTTGAAGCTTTTTCTCATTACAAAAGTGTGCTTCAGAAACCATTTTGGGTAGAACTAGACCTGAAATATGCTCCGTATAGCAGCAAAAAATTAAAGTGGCTAAAGCGTCTTGTGGGTTAACGGGTTGCCTTTACTGAAAATAAAAGCGGATAGAGTTTCTCACTCATTTCAAACATCCCCTCTTTATTCTTGATAAGATTTGGAAAAATTTCATAGGGAGACGTATCGTACTCTTGCAGATACTCAATCTTTAAACCAGCTTTAGTTAAAGAGGAAATGACTTCGCCTAATCCATGATTCCACCCGTACTCTTTACTGATCATACTAGAATCAGTATCGGCATACGTTCCTTGATACTCTTCATAAATCGCTTCTTTTTGATGGTATCCATATCGTATCACAGGTTCTTTTTCGAGATAATCAAACATCCATACAATAGGATGAAATTCTACCAAATAAAAGGTTCCTCCAGGCCGTAAACGTTCTGCAATCATGTTTGCCCAAGGTTGTAAATCGGGAAGCCAACCAATCACTCCATAACTTGTAAATACAATATCAAACATTTCTTTGACATGCGACGAAGTGTTCAATACATTGCAACATACAAATGAAGCATCTTGTTCCAGTTCTGAAGCTAATTTTCTGGCCAATTCGATAGCATTCTCAGAGATATCTACTCCCGTACACCTTGCTCCCATCCTACTCCAGCTCAACGTATCTTGCCCAAAGTGACATTGAAGATGTAATAGCGATTTTCCAGAAACATCTCCTAATGCATCGATTTCAAATTGGTTTAACGAAGTTGCTCCTTTTTTGAACCCTTCCATATCATAAAATGCACTACCCGCATGAACATTTACTTTTTCATTCCAGGTTTGTCTATTGGTTTCAAAATATTTGTCAAATGTATCCGGCATGATTGCTTGAATTTTATATTTTATTGATTGTCGTCTCCCAAAAGCGATACGGGCAAACTTGTGATTGTACTTACTTTTTCAGTAGTTTTGAGTTTTTAGTATCAACTCACATTGCAATATACCATGAATCACTATACCTTACAAGACCTTACCGATATGCCATCCAGATTTAGAGCAAATCTAATCAATAGTTGTACTGGTTATAAATCTTGTAATTTACTAGGTACTAAAGGAAAAGACGACAACACTAATGTAGCCATCTTCAATTCCATCATTCATATTGGTAGTAATCCTCCAATGTTGGGTTTTGTTTTACGACCTACTACGGTTCCCAGAAACACCTATAAAAACATCAAAGAAACCGGGTTTTTTACCGTAAATCAAGTTCATAAAGATTTCATTAAAGATGCTCATCATACTTCGGCAAAGTACGAAGCAGACGTTTCTGAGTTTGACAAAACCGGCCTTAATGAAGCCTATATTGACGATTTCTTTGCCCCTTATGTACAAAACAGCCCTATACAGCTAGGATGTAAATACATTAATGAATACCATATCAAAGAAAATGATACTTTATTAATAATTGGTGGGATTGAACACATATACCTGGACGAAAAAATCATTCATCCTGATGGTTGGGTGCAACTGGACAAAGCTGAAACAGTATCATGTATCGGCTTGGATGGTTATGCATTACCACAGGTATTGGATAGATTTCAATATGCAAAACCTAACGAAGAAACACGATCTCTTTTAAAAGAACAATAAGCATCTTACTTTTCCTTACTAAAATTTACAATTCTATTTCAAATGAAATACTTGCTCACAGACCAAGAAACCGAAAGATTACGATTTCGGTTATTACAAGACAATGATTTTGATGAGTGGACCAACTTATTCAAAGAGGATCACGTAGCAGAGTTCTTAGGCTTGGATCCTAAATTATCTCCTTCTCAGCTTTGTCAAGCATGGTATGACAAAACCAATAATAGATATGACAAACAATTAGGAGGAATGAATGTACTGATTGATAAAAAAACTGATCGATTTGTTGGACAAAGTGGATTATTAGTACAAAACATAGATAACGAAGAAAGACTCGAGGTTGGATATTCTATACTACCAGAGTTTTGGAAACAAGGATATGCCTACGAAGCTGCTTTGAAATGTAAGAATTATGCTTTTGAAAATAACTTTGCAGATTCGCTGGTTTCTGTTGTACATTTTGACAACATTGGTTCTGAAAAAGTAGCTCTCAAAAACGGAATGACCTTCGAAAAAATAACAGACGAAGTTTTCAACGTTTTCAGTATTACCAAACAAGTCTGGATGGACCAAAAACGGTAGTTCTAAAGAAATTTGCATCTTAGTACTTCGCTAAACTTTATTAAGTCAATTATGAAAGCTAAACTATTTATACTTCTCACTCTAATACTTAGTTCGCTACATATTAGTGCACAAGATTTTACGCAACAAGTAAAAAAATTCATCACGGTTGATTCTTCATTAGTAGCAATCACTAATGTTTCTATTATAGATGGCACAGGTGCTCCCGAAAAATCAAACCAAACGATCGTCATTAAAAATGGAATTATTGATGCCGTAGGAGATAGTGACTCCATAAAAATCCCAGAAAACGCTCTGGCAATTGACGGAACTAATAAAACAGTCATTCCCGGTTTAGTGATGCTTCATGAGCACATGTTTTATCCTAAACCTTTTGAAAATTGGTTTAGTGTTGGACAAATGACCTTCACCTTTCCCAGGTTATACCTTGCGGGCGGAGTTACCACCATGAGAACAGCTGGAAGTATCCAACCGGAAACCGATCTTAACGTAAAAAAATGGATCAATGAAGGTAAAATGACTGGGCCAAAAATGGACGTTACCGGTCCTTTTATAGAACGTGAAGGATATCAAATACCTGAACTCGGTTTTATCAATGGCACAAGTGATGTCGCCAAATTGGTTAATTATTGGGCAGATAGAGGCGTTACTTCTTTTAAGGTTTACAATCATATCACCAAGGAAGATTTAAAAATTTGTGTTACCGAAGCACATAAAAGAGGATTAAAAGTAACTGGGCATTTGTGTTCTTTGACGCATCGAGAAGCTTCAAATATTGGTATAGATAATTTAGAACACGGATTTATGGTGTCCAGCGATTTTGTAAAGGATAAGGAAGAAAATCACTGCGATCCTTTTGTAGCTCGCAAAGCTTTGGATCAAGCTCCTCCAGACGATCCAAGAATACGCTCACTTATCGACCTCTTAATCAAAAATAAAACAGCAATAACCACCACCCCAGTTGTTTTCGAACCTTTTACTGGGCGTGAGGTAGTACCAGGAGGAGGTCTAAAAGCTTTGGCACCTCAATTTCAGGAAAAAATACAGGAACGATATGATCGAGTTGTAAACAAAGATTCTTCGGCGATCAAGCGATTTGAAAAAAACCTAAAATGGCTCAAACAATTTAATGACGAAGGAGGTCTTTTGGTTGCTGGAACCGACCCTACAGGCGCAGGAAGAACAGTAGCCGGATATGCTAACCAGCGTACTGTAGAAATACTGGTAGAATCAGGTTTTAGTATTGAAGAGGCTATCAAAATATGTTCTTTAAATGGTGCTATTTATCTAGAAAGACAAAAAGATATTGGCACTGTCGAAAAAGGGAAAAAAGCAGATCTGGTTCTTATTAATGGCAGCCTAAAACAGAACCCTAAGAATATCCGAAAAATGGAAATTGTTTTTAAAGATGGATTCGGTTATGATTCAAAAAAAATGTTTGAATCCGTTCAAGGAATGGTAGGATTAAACTAAACATCTATTTTTTAAACAGTCAATCTCTATAGATTTAGAATTCTTTATAAAGATTAACAATAAATTATTACATCCATACTGTAATGAGAAGGGTAAAAATCCGACCTTTATAGTATGATCAAAGAGTTTAGAGAATTTTCAACCACAGCCTTACTCAATGTGGCCAACGAAGAAATCCTTCAACCTTTTAAGCAATCCAAAGTTATTGGGTTGTATACTTTTATATGGGTGAAGAATTCTAAGGCAGTATTTGAGATTGATGGTATCGATGTTACTGTGGACGAAAACAATATTGTTGTCTTAACTCCTAATCAGTTTTTTAAATATATCAGTGGTTCCGATCTCATTGTATATCAATTTAATCGGGAATTCTATTGTATCAAAGATCACGATAAAGAAGTAAGTTGCATGGGAGTTTTGTTCTATGGTAATAGTATAATTCCTACTATACACCTGGACCAAAAAGAACAGGATAAATTAGAATTATTTCATAACATTTTCCTAGAAGAACTGGATACAGTAGATACCATACAAGCTGAAATGCTTCGTATGTTGATGGCTAGATTTATCATCACCACCACACGTCTAATCAAACAACAAAATGATTTTAGCGCGGTTGATGATCAAATAGATCTAATCAGACAATTTAATGCATTGGTTGAATTTCACTTTAGAGAAGAACATTCGGTAGGTTTTTATGCCGATAAGCTGTTTAAGTCTCCAAAGACCTTATCCAACAATTTTGCAAAGTTTGAAAAAAGTCCATTACAGATTATTCATGATCGCATCGTTTTAGAAGCTAAGCGTTTGTTAATTTATACGGATAAAACTGCTAAAGAGATCGCCTACGAACTTGGTTTTGATGATGCATCTCATTTGAGCAGAATGTTTAAAAAACACACCTCTTTTTCTCCATCTGAGTTCAAAAAACAATTAAAACCTGAACCAGCATAGGGAAAAATTGACAAGCTTTAAGGAATTAGAGCTATGTCATTATTTTAGTTTTTGCCCCAATTTTGTATCACAATCAAAAACAACCACCGAAATAGTTCGGGTAAAAAATAAAAGTCATGAAGAATTCAATACAACATATCAGATTTGTCATTACTACTCTTCTTGTAATGACCATAACTATTAGCAGTGCTCAAGTAACTTACGAAGATGAATTGGAAACGGTATACCTAAATGACCAAAAAGAGGAAGTAGTATACACCAACGACTTCAGTAACTATAACAAAGAGATCATTGCAAAGAATGAAATTCATTTTGTGTCCGCAATTAGAGACGCAAAGCAAAATAACGACTATTTATTGTTCCTTTCTGAAAGAAGTAACCTAGAAATTTTAAATATTGCTTATTTAAAAACATTACGTAAAGGAGCAAACAGAAGTGTTGACGTTGAGGCTTTTGCAGATTTCCTAAGAGATCGCCTTCCTGAGTTAATCCAACAATTTCAAAAAGATAAAAATCTTGAACAATTGTATATTATCTCTAGAAAGAATACTTTTAATGGGAAAATAGATGCATTACCTAGTGTTTTATAAACACAGGAAAGCAAAAAAAGTAAACACAAACTCTACAAATGAAAAAAATGTTACCCCTATTGCTGCGAATTATCGTGGCAATAATTTTGATTCAAACCCTCAGGTTTAAATTTACTGCACACCCCGACAGTGTCTATATTTTTACCAAGGTCGGCTTAGAACCTTATGGAAGAATTGGCACCGGAATTACAGAACTTATTGCCGGTATTTTGTTGCTTATTCCAAAAACCACATGGATCGGCGCGATGTTAACACTGGGAATAATTGGTGGTGCGATAATGATGCATTTGACCAAATTAGGTATTGAAATTAACAATGATGGCGGTGTGCTTTTTATTACCGCAGTAATTACGTTCGTGCTAAGCGGTGTAATACTTTGGATCAACAGAAAAGATGTGAAATTCTTTTAAAGAATTATCATTAAAACGATTTTATTACAAACCTCTGCAAAGCAGAGGTTTTTTTATGATCGGGAAATATTGACAAGTCTTAGGGAAGAACCAACCTTTTATTACCTCCTTATATACCTCATCTTTGTACTGTTAATTTAAATCAATAATCAAATGAGAATTCAAAATAAATCAATCTTCAATCTTATAGAGATTTTCAGACAAGGAAAAAAGCAAATTATCAATTCAATAAGCCCTAAAACACATTGTGAACAAAAAGGGATTCATGATTTTTATTGTGATGCCGAAAAACCTTTTGTCAAAAATTAATTCTTAAAAAAACAACAAGGGAAATTTTGACAAGTAGTCGGGAAAAACGAACATTTTTTTGCTACGCATATTGAAAGACCTTTGTTTCATATTACAAACGACAATAAAATATATTATCAACACACACTGATTTAAACATCAGATAATCAAAAAAATTCAAAAATTATGAGCACATTTAATGTACCAACCAGAGAAGAAGTAAGCGCTAATAACCAAGCGATATTCGATAATTTAAATAAAGCACTAGGTTTTGTACCTAATCTATATGCAACTTACGCACATAGTGATACTGCACTAGAAAACTACTTAAACTTTTCTAATGCAAAGACGTCGCTTTCTGCCAAAGAGAAAGAAGTAGTAAACTTAGCCGTAAGTCAAGTAAACGATTGTATTTATTGTTTATCTGCACATACAGCGATAGGAAAAATGAACGGTTTTACTGATGAGCAAATCTTAGAATTAAGAGCTGGTAGTGCTTCTTTTGACGCAAAATTAGATGCGTTAGCAAAGTTAGCTAAGAACGTTACAGAAAACAGAGGTAGAGCAGATCAACAAGTAGTAGAAAACTTCTTGGCGGCTGGATACACAAAAGGAAGCCTTATCGATACTATTGTTTTGGTAGGAGATAAAACCATATCAAACTATATCCATAGTACTACACAAGTTCCTGTAGACTTTCCAGTTGCGCAACCACTAGAAACTACAACAATATAAGTAGTAACCACTAGAGTTACCCCAAACATAAAACTACCTGAAAAGGAGAATACTAATAACCAACCCTCCTTTTCAGGTCTATAAAACGAAAAAAATCAATAATCATTTATATTAATCATTTTTAAAACTATGAAAAATTTAATCACATTATTCACATTCATTTTAGCAATTACCTTTACTGCTCAAGCACAAGACGTTAAAACTGTTGCTCTGGAACAAACCAAAGGAGAATTCACTCAAAAAGAGATCAAACTATCTGAAGGTAGTTATGTATTTAACATCTCAAACAACAATGCTGGTACTGATGTTGGATTTGTATTAGTTCCTGCTGGAAAAGACGCTGCAGATGCTAAAAATCACATCAAAGAAGCTTATGTAACCAAAGTAGTTGCTGAAGGAAAGACAGAGAGTTCAAACACCGTTACGTTGAAGAAAGGTACTTATACTTACTTCTGTCCGCTAAATAAAACTCCACAATACACATTGACTGTAGAGTAGATTTCATATATATCAAATTCTAAAACCTTGTTAATCTAGATTAACAAGGTTTTTCTTTTTATATTTTTGCCAGAAAATGAACAAACATGAGATATTTATCAATTTTATTGTTATTTACTATTCTTCTTTCTGGTTGTAAAAATGAAACCAAGAAAACCGATGTATATGAAGATGATGTAGAAGTAAGAGATCCAAAACCTGTGCAGACTACCAGCAAGCCCAAAATATATTCGACTACAGAATCTATTGCATTAGCCAATGGTTTAAAACAATGGGATAAAGTAAAGGAGATAAAATTTACATTTAATGTGGATCGTGATACCGTTCATTACGAGCGCTCATGGAGTTGGAAACCAAAAGAAGATTTGGTGACCATGACCACTGCCAAAGACACTATCACTTATAACACCACCAAAATAGATAGTACAAATCAAAAAGCAGATCAAAGTTTTATCAATGATAAATATTGGTTACTAGCTCCTTTCAATTTGGTTTGGGACAAAAAGAGTTTTGCAACCAAACACTATGTAACCTCCATTGCTCCTATTAGCGGAAAAGAAATGCAAAAACTAACCGTTATTTATCGAAATCAAGGAGGGTATACGCCTGGAGATGCTTATGATTTTTATTTTGAAGGAGATTTTGTGATCAAAGAATGGGTGTTTAGACAACAGAATAGCGAAGAACCTTCTTTGATTACCTCTTGGGAGGATTATGAAACTTTTGAAGGGATTAAAATAGCCAAAACCCATAAAAGAAATGAAGGGAATTGGACATTGTCCTTCTCTAATATTGAAGTGCTAACCGAATAGAATTATCAAAGAGCTGTTTATTTCTTTATCAAAAAAGACGTTGCAAAAGAAATTGCAGCAAACAACAGCAATGCCAGAAAACTAAGTCGTAGGGAAGACATATCTGCCAAGAAACCTAGTAAAACAGGCCCAACTAGAAAACCTACAAAACCTGATCCGGCGATAGCAGAAACACCTTGAGAAGCTTCGATATTTTCGGCTCGACCTCCTATTCGGAATAATTCGGGAACAATCACCGAAAAACCAAGGCCTACAAATCCGAATCCGATAATAGCGATTATTGGATCGACTAGTAATACCATAACAAAACCTAGTCCTCCAACAAAAGTACCCAACGTAATAGTACGTTTTGCGCCTATTTTGGTACTAATGGCATCTCCTAAAAACCTCCCTAACGCCATGGTTGCAGAAAAGGCGGTGTACCCAAACCCAGTCCAGGAAATTTTGGCTTTTGACACCTTCTCAAGGTAGAGCGCACTCCAATCTACAATTGCTCCTTCTGAAGCCATGACACAAAACCCTATTAAGATGAGCCCAAACAAAGGGATAAAATGGCGAATATTAAAAGAGAGCTCTTCAACTTCTTTAGAGACGATATGAATATAGTTTCGAACCAGCAGCGCATTGACAATAATCATGATTCCTACTACAACTAGAACATGATAGAGCGGATAAGTAACCGAAGTCAAAAAGAAGGTCCCAATCCCTGCACTAATCATTCCTCCCAGACTAAAAAAGCCATGATTGGCAGACATGATATGTACTCCATCCTCTTTTTCTATCTCAGTAACCAAAGTATTCATGGTTATGTCTGTAAAACCCGAAAAAATCCCCACAAAAAACATCACAAAGCATAGCATATAAAATGAAGATGCAACAAATAATAATGGGAACACCAAAAGCAATCCCAAAATACCATAGGCCGTCGCTTTTCCAACATATAGTTTTTTGATAATCCCTGGAGCGCTAAGTAACATCGTTATTGTACCCAATGCCATAAAGAAAATGGCAACCCCCAAAGTTCCTTCGTCGATGTCCAACTTATTTTTGATAGTAGGTATGTAAATGGCCCAAGTACCAAACAAAATATTAATGGTAGAAAACACCACTGCTGGTGCCAAATACCTTGATCTACTACACAATAAAAAAAGTGAGTTCATACCTTGAGATTAACTATCTCAAAATTACAAACATAAATCAGGGACTACTGAAACAAATTATTCCAATTATAAGACAAAATATCCCTAAAATACATCTATAAAATCTAATTATGATAATTTTGTCTTATGGGAGTATTATACGAACAAATTTATTTGAACCAATCCAGCTCACTAAAAGTAGCTAGTTACAATTACAAGAATAAATCTCAATGTAATATTGTAAGCTGGCACTTACATCCTGAGTATGAACTGGTATTTATAAGAAATGGAAAAGGAACGGTGCAGCTTGATACGTATGCAGAGACCTATGACGATGGTTTACTAATATTTCTTGGGCCTAATATCCCACATATGCCATTTGGAAATACAGATTTCAGAACTAATGTTGAAGTTGTAATTCAATTTCCAGAGAGTTTTGTAGAAGAAAAACTAGTTCATTTTCCAGAGTTCAATGGATTATCAAAATTTATAGATTCCGCCAAAAACGGAATTATATTCTCTTCAGAAACACACAAAAAACTATCCAATCAATTTTTGAAACTCAAAAATCAAAATCCTACAGAACAACTTCTTAATACCGTTCATATTCTTTACCAACTTTCTGTCGCCAACAATCAACGTCGACTCTTAAAAAACAAATCCTTTATAGATATCAGTAACCATTCTTTAGAGAGAATTGCGACGGTATATGAGTTTGTGAATACACATTATGCAGAACACATAGGATCAGAAAAAATTGCCCAACGACTAGGGTTGACTTCAAATTCATTTTGTAGACTATTTAAGAATACGACTAACCGTAGTTTTATTAGCTTTTTGAATGAATTCAGAATAAAAAAAGCCAAAGAGTTTTTTGATAATCATGACGATACTAGCATTTCAGAAGCTATGTATCAATGTGGTTTTAACGACCCTTCTTATTTTTCTAAACAATTCAAAAAATATATGGGTTACACTCCTACTCAATACCGTAAACGATTATTGCAGTTGTAAAGTGATTCGTATTTAACAATTCTTTTCCAAAAAATTAAACCAAATATTTTTTTGGGCTCGATGATTTTCGTAAATTAGTGAAACACTGTTTCAATAATTAAAACACGTTTATGTCTACCTTACAAAAATCCAGTCTGGATTTCGCAAAAGAACAAGATCAAAAGGATAAGCTAGCGGCGTATAGAGATAAGTTCCATATTCCCAAAGACAGTAATGGAAAAGATTGGATCTATATGTGTGGTAACTCTTTGGGATTACAACCCAAAACCACACAACAATATATTCAACAAGAATTAAAAGATTGGGCTCATTTTGGTGTCGAAGGTCACTTTGAAGCCAAGAATCCCTGGATGCCTTATCACGAGTTTTTGACCGATAGTATGGCAAAAATCATGGGGGCAAAACCTATAGAAGTGGTGATCATGAATACCCTCACTACCAATTTGCACTTATTGATGGTTTCTTTTTATCAGCCCACTGCAAAAAAGTACAAAATTGTCATAGAAAGTGACGCCTTCCCTTCTGATCGTTATGCTGTAGAATCTCAGTTACATTTCCATGGATTTGACCCAAAAGATGGATTGATCGAATGGAAACCCAGAGAAGGAGAGGAACTTTTGCGGATGGAAGATCTGGAGAAAATTTTGGATGAACAAGGAGATGAAATTGCTTTGCTATTAATTGGAGGACTCAATTATTATACGGGTCAGTATCTGGATCTCAAACAAATTGCAGACCTAGGACATGCCAAAAATTGTATGGTAGGTATCGATCTTGCGCATGGTGCAGGTAATATCATGCCTAATCTTCATGACTCGGGAGTAGATTTTGCAGCTTGGTGCACCTATAAATATTTGAATTCGGGACCAGGTAGTTTGGGAGGTTTATTTGTACATGAAAAACATGCATATAATAAAGATTTAAAACGTTTTGCAGGTTGGTGGAGTCACAATAAAGACACTCGGTTTAATATGCGTCAAGAGTTTGATGTAATGCCTGGTGCAGAAGGGTTTCAACTCAGCAATCCTCCTATCCTATCCATGGCCGCTATCAAAGCATCTCTTGATATTTTTGAAGAGGTAGGCATGAGTAATCTAAGAGAAAAATCAAAAGCACTTACAGGGTATTTTGAATATTTAATCAACGAAATAGATACGGATCGAATTCGAATTATTACTCCGAGTAATCCCGAGGAACGAGGATGTCAATTGTCCATTCAGGTGAAACATGCAGATAAGAGTTTACATCAAAAACTCACTGATCACCATATCACTACTGACTGGAGAGAACCGGATGTAATTCGTTGTGCACCTGTGCCTCTTTACAATACTTTTGAAGATGTGTATCGAATGACCGAAATTTTAAAAACATTGCTATAATGAGCAAAAAGGAACATATTGTTATTATTGGAGCAGGGCTTTGTGGTTCGATGTTAGCACTACGCCTAGCGCAACGAGGATACAAAATATCATTGTATGAAGGACGACCGGATTTGAGAACTACTGATATTTCTGCAGGTCGCTCTATCAATCTAGCACTATCAGATCGTGGATTAAGAGCCTTGGATATGGTAGGTATTGCAGACAAAGTATTGCCATTATGCATCCCTATGCATGGCCGACTAATTCATGATACCGAGGGAAACACTTTTGCTTCCAACTACTCGGGAAGAACAGGCGAATATATCAATTCTGTATCTCGTGGAGATCTAAATGCTTTATTGCTGACTGAGGCTGAGCAACACGAAAACGTAAACATCCATTTCAATAAAAAATGCATTAACGTTGATATCGAAAAACCCACAGCAGAATTTCAATGCTATCTCACCAAAGAAGAATTTACTGTAGATGCAGATGTGATTTTTGGAGCTGATGGTGCAGGGTCGGTATTGCGAAAAAGTTATTATCTAGAGAAGAAATTCTTATTTAGCTATTCACAGAATTTTTTGACTCATGGATACAAAGAATTAGAAATCCCTGCAGATCAAGTGGGGAATCACCAAATCAGCAAAGACCATCTGCATATTTGGCCTAGAGGACAGTACATGCTTATTGCTTTACCCAATCTAGATGGAAGCTTTACGGTAACCCTATTTTTATCTTATGATGAGGGCGAGTATAATTTCAATAACCTCACAACCATTGAGAAAGTAAGAGAGTTTTTCGAATCCCAATTTCCAGACACTTTACCACTAATTCCGGATCTTAAAAATGAATTTTTTAATAACCCAACTGGATCTTTAGGAACTGTAAAGTGTTCCCCATGGTATTATAAAGGAAAAACTTTGTTGATTGGGGATGCTGCACATGCTATTGTTCCCTTTTATGGACAAGGAATGAACGCTTCTTTTGAAGATGTGGTTGTTTTTGATGAGATCTTAGATCAATACGAAGGCGATTGGGATACTGTATTTAAAATGTATCAAAAAGCAAGAAAAGAAGATACCGATGCTATTGCAGACCTGGCCATAGACAACTACTATGAAATGAGAGACCATGTTGCTAATCCTATTTTCAAAGAAAAAAGAAAACTTGAAATGGAATTGGAAAAAGCATTTCCAGAGGAATATTCTTCAAAATATTCTATGGTTACCTTCAACGAACATATCAGCTATGCAAAGGCCATGAAAATAGGTAGAGCTCAAGATAAAGCGCTGCTTAATTTGATTGCTGATAAAGAAATTGATGCGGATCTGGACATGAAACAAATCCTGAAACAAGTACAAAAAGAAACTGATGAAATTCTGGAAGAAGACAAAATAGCCAGATTGAAGTAATCTAAAAAAACAATCATTACACATGAATACCGGAAAACTAGTAAAAGGCAAAGCAACTCCCAGAGGAAAGTTCCCTCATGTAAAACGCGTGGGCGACTTTATATACGTTTCTGGAACAAGCTCCAGACGACCAGACAACACTTTTGAAGGTGTTGAAGTCGACGAGTTTGGCACAACAAACCTGGATATCAAGGCGCAAACTAAGGCAGTATTAGAAAATATCAATGACATTTTAAAAGAAGAGGGAGCTAGTCTAGATGACGTGATTGATATTACTTCTTTTTTGGTAAACATGAATGATTTTGGCGGATACAATGAGGTGTATGCACAGTATTTTGACTACAGTGGTCCTACCCGAACAACGGTAGCTGTACACCAACTACCTCATCCGCACCTGCTCATTGAAATCAAAGCAGTCGCATACAAGAAACAAGCCTAATCAACAACACCATAAATCCACAAGAAATGAGTGATACGGTAGACAAAAAGATTCTAAACACTTCTGTAGAAAAAGCGTTCAAAATTCTGGATTGCTTTTCTACCGATAAAATAGAATTAGGGGTCACCGAAATTGCTCGTTTGATGGGTACCAACAAAAGTGCAGTATACAGAATGCTAGCCACTATGGAAGCACTAAATGTAATTCAGCAAAATCCAGAAAACGAAAAGTATCGATTAGGATTGAAGTTATTTGAGCTTGGCCAAAAAGTAAGTATTCATAAAAATTTTATATCCAAAGCCAGACCTTTTATGGAAGAGTTGGTCAAACGAGCAGGAGAAACTGCCCATCTTGCGATTTGCAGAAATCAAAAGGTATATTTTTTGGATAAGGTGGTAGGAAGACATGATCTGCAAATCAACTCACAAATAGGTAGCGAAAAACCTTTGCACTGTACAGGTTTGGGGAAAATTATGCTCGCTTTTGGTATTCAGGATTATCATAAAACAGTAGCGCAATTAGAATTGGAAACGGTGACCTCAAACACCATTACGAATAAACAAAAGTTAATCGAAGAAATTGAGAATATCAAAAGAAATGGTTTTGCATTGGATATGGAAGAAAATGAAATCGGATTGGTTTGTGTTGCAGTTCCGGTATTTGGCATCAATGGAAAGTTTATAGCAGCTATAAGTACTTCGGGGCCTTCTGCTCGATTTAACAAAAATGAAATCAAAACCTACACTGGAGATCTTAAGCACACAGCAGAACAGTTAAAATACATTTTCAGCTAATTGAATTAAAGAATGAAAGAAATACATAACTATATCGACGGCAAATTTATCCCTCCTGTACTAGATAACTGGATAGATAATTACAAACCTTCCACTGGTGAAGTGTATGGACGTATTCCTAATTCGACTACCGAAGATATTGAGCTGGCCTACACGGCGGCAAAAAACGCCTATCCCGATTGGTCCAACACCACTTTGCAACAACGCAGCGAAATTCTATCCAGAATCGCAACCTTAATCAATGAAAAAGCAGATGAGCTAGCGCTAGCCGAATCAATAGATAATGGCAAACCTCTTGGCCTTGCCAAAAGTGTGGATATCCCAAGAGGAGCCTCTAATTTTCAATTCTTTGCACATGCTATTACGCAATTTGCAAGCGAAGCGCACGAGAGCAGTGGTCTGGATGCGATCAATTTTACCTTAAGACAACCCATAGGTGTAGTAGGCTGCATCTCTCCCTGGAATTTACCTTTATATTTATTTACCTGGAAAATCGCGCCTGCTCTAGCTGCGGGAAACACCGTAGTGGCCAAACCAAGTGAAATTACTCCAATGACTGCATTTTTATTAGGAGAAATCTGCACAAGTGCAGGATTACCCAAAGGAGTTTTAAATATTGTACATGGGTTGGGTACTAGTGCAGGTCAAGCTATTATCCAACACCGAGATATTAAAGCTATTTCTTTTACGGGAGGTACCAAAACAGGAGCTCATATTGCAAAAGTTGCTGCTCCAGCATTCAAGAAGTTATCACTAGAGCTAGGAGGTAAAAATCCAAATCTAATATTCGCAGATTGTGATTACGACAAAATGTTAAGTACTACGCTCAGGTCCTCTTTCGCCAATCAAGGACAAATATGCCTCTGCGGTTCGCGAATTTTTATAGAAAGGAGTATTTACGATCAATTCAAATCTGATTTTGTTGAAAAAACCAAAGCATTAAAAGTAGGGGATCCATTAGCCCCCGAGACCAACTTAGGAGCGTTAGTTTCTAAACCCCACCTCGAAAAAGTAAAGTCCTACATAGATAAAGCCAAAGAAGAAGGAGGAACTATTTTGTGTGGTGGAGAATATGTTACCGTTGAAGGCCATGAAAATGGATATTACTTGCAGCCTACAGTTATAGAAGTAAATTCCACGCAATGCAGTGTGATGCAGGAAGAGATCTTTGGCCCGGTAGTAACCATCACACCTTTTGATAATGATGAACAAGCATTATCTATGGCCAATGATGTTCGCTATGGCTTGTCCAGTACCATATGGACGAACAACTTAAATCGAAGTATGTATTTGGCCAAACACATCCACGCAGGTATTGTATGGATCAATACATGGATGATGCGAGACTTGCGAACACCCTTTGGTGGTATCAAAAATTCTGGAGTCGGTAGAGAAGGTGGTTTTGAAGCCTTACGCTTCTTTACGGAACCTAAAAACGTATGTATACAATATTAAAAACACTATAAGAAGTTTCTATGATGAATCTGAATCTTACCCATAAAAACGCATTAGTCTGCGGTAGCACCCAGGGAATAGGAAAAGCCTCTGCCCTACAATTAGCAGAATTGGGAGCCAATATTACCCTGGTAGCTAGAAACGAACAAAAGCTACAAGAGGTGCTAAAACAACTGGATACCACCAAAGGACAATCCCATGATTATTTGGTTGCAGATTTTCAAAGCCCTTCTGATTTAGAAGAAAAAACAAAAAACACTACAAAGAATTATCACATACTCATCAATAACACCGGAGGACCTGCTGCCGGGCCTGTATATGGCGCGACGGTACAAGAGTTTGAAAGTGCTTTTACGCAACATTTAAAATGTAATCACATTTTAGTAAAAGCTTTGGTTCCCGGAATGCAAAAGGAAGGATATGGTAGAATTATCAATATTATTTCTACTTCTGTAAAGCAACCGCTCTCCGGATTAGGTGTATCAAATACAATCCGAGGTGCCGTCGCGAATTGGTCAAAAACACTAGCCAATGAGTTAGGACAATTTGGTATTACCGTTAACAATGTGTTACCAGGAGCTACAGCTACCGAAAGATTATCACAAATCATTAAGAATAAAGCTTCAAAAACTGGTAAGTCGATTGAAGAAGTTGAAAATGCTATGAAGAATGATATTCCAGCCAAAAGATTTGCGCAACCAGAGGAAACTGCTAATGCTGTTGCTTTTTTGGCTTCAGAAGCAGCATCGTATATTAATGGGATTAATGTTCCTGTTGATGGAGGAAGGACAAAGTCCTTATAGTTAACCATTTGTTATTATAAAATACAAATCAAAATACTTACATTTAATAAAGGAATACTTATCAAAATTGAACGAATATTATGAATAATCTAGTTTCACCATTAAATTTTAAAGCCTGGATCGAAGAGCATAGACACCTGTTAAAACCTCCTGTTGGAAATAAATGTGTTTGGGAAAATGGAGATTTTATAGTCATGGTTGTTGGTGGTCCTAATAATCGCAAAGATTATCACTATAATGAGACTCCAGAATTTTTCTATCAGGTAGAAGGAGATATCGTACTAAAAATAATAGAGAATGGTGAACCTAAAGATGTTCATATCAAAGAAGGTGATATTTATCTGCTACCGCCTAAGGTACCACATTCACCTCAACGCGGGGCCAATACAGTAGGCTTAGTTATTGAATATCCGCGTAGTGAAGGTATGATGGACGCTTTAGAATGGTATTGCGAAAACTGTAATTCTCCTTTATATAGAGAGGAGTTTGCTTTGGATAATATCGAAACTGATATGCCTATCATTTTTGACAAATACTATAGTGATAAAGAAAAGTGTACTTGTTCGAACTGTGGAGCTGTAATGGAGCCTCCTCAAAAGAAATCCTGATACACAACATGCTAATGAGCTAAAACTCATCAAATAACTTACATAACAACATAACAAACAGATGAAACGAAAACTTAGAATTAACGGACATTCGCATTTACTGCCCTATCCCGAGGAGATTCCGAAGTTCATGAAAGAAAAGGAGATTTTTTGGGTTGATGATGAGCGAAAATATATGTTACAAAAAGGCTGGAAACGGCCGGTAACACATTCCAGCTTTTTCTTGAATGAAAAACTGGAATGGATGGAACAAAACAAGATTGATCATGCGGTAGTACTTAATCTTTCGCAATTGTATGGAAATGGCTTAAGATTGGAGGAAATGAAACACGCTTTGCGTTTTCAAAATGATTTCAACGCAAATGTACAGAGAGATCATCCAGACAAATTTTCTTGTGGTTTTGTGGTACATCCTGGATTTATTAATGGAGCACTTTGGGAAATTGAACGCTGTGTAGAAGAGCTAGGCATGTATGTTTTATGCTTACCTACACATTTTATGGATTCTATAGGACAATGGCGATGTATTTTTGACGAGGAAAACGATCCTATTTTTGAGCTTGCTGACAAATACAAACTTGCTATCGAAGTACACCCTTATGATGGTGATAAAATGATAAAACTTGAAAATGTAGCCTGGCGTTTTCATTTGGTATGGATGCTGGCCCAATGTGGTGATGCTTATCATTTTTACACTTTAAATGGAATGCAAAATCGATATCCAAATATTAGAACCTGTTTTGCTCACGGAGGGCAATTGGCACAAATGAATCTAGGACGGCGTATTCAAGGTTTTGATGGTAGACCCGATCTTTTTGAAGGAAAACAACACCCAAGAAAAGCAGTAGGACATCCAAACATCTATTTTGACACTTTGGTTCACGATACAGATTCGTTGAAACTTACTGTAGAGCGACAGGGTAGCAAACAAGTAATTATGGGGCTTGATGACCCTTATCCTTTGGGAGAAATGGAAAGCGAGCCACAATCTTCTTATCCTGGAAAAATATTGGATTTGGCCCTGGAACGTGATATTATCAATGAAAAAGAATACGACGAAATTTGGGAATGCAATGTTCTAAATTGGTTATTTGGAGATAACGAAGAAGCCAAAAGAAACTTAACAAACAAAATTTTGGGAGAGACTATGAAAGTGGATTAACCCTAACTCTTTCAACAATACATTTAAATACACAAAAGGCTTTCTAAGTGACACACAACAAGAAAGCCTTTTATGAATTACCATAATCAAGCCTTACAAAAAACTTATATATGCACTTCATTCCAGAAGAATTGGACAATTACGTAGTCCAGCACACACAACAGGAGCCCGAATTACTACAAAAACTCACCAGAGAAACTTATCAAAAGATTTTACAACCTCGTATGCTGAGTGGCGCTTATCAAGGGAGAGTATTAAGTATGCTTTCTAAACTTATATCTCCAAAACATATTTTGGAAATAGGAACCTACACTGGTTATTCTGCAATTTGCCTGGCAGAAGGAATGCAAAAAAATGGGCAACTGCACACCATAGACATCAACGAAGAGCTGGAAAGTTTTCAGCGCAAGTACTTTGATTTATCTCCTTATGGAAACCAGATTCATCAACACATAGGAGATGCAACAACCATTATCCCTAGTATTGATTTAGCATTTGATCTGGTTTTTATAGATGCAGACAAACCCAATTATCCTCGTTATTTTGAATTGATCATTAATAAAATAAAACCAGGAGGCGTAATACTATCTGACAATGTACTGTGGAGTGGCAAAGTAATAGAAGCTGTAGAGGAAGACGACCTTTCTACCAAAGCACTCCTTGAATACAACACACTATTGGTTGAAGATACTCGTATTGAAACCGTACTGCTTCCAATTCGAGATGGTCTTACGATAAGTCGCGTACTTTAGCAATATATACAAAAAGAACATCTCCTCTTGTACAAGAGGAGATGCCTTACTCTTCTTTTCTGACCTAACCCAGAAAACAAATCATTACTCGCTCAACTTACTGCACTGCTTTCAGTGCATTAATATTTCCATATCCAAATCGACTATTACGACTAGGATAAAACTCTCCTGCTCTTTTTAACTTATCCAGTACTTGTGCTCTGGACATATTCGGGTTACGAGCCCATACTAAGGCTGCAATACCTGCTGTTGTAGCAGTAGCTACCGAAGATCCTCCAACATAACTTCTAGTTCCTCCGTTAAATCCAACTACTGGAACATTTCTACCAGAATCTCCCGCTCTTTGCATCACGATAGTAAAATCTATCTTATTTCCATCGTGACAGTTGCTACAACGGTTATACCCATTATCTTTTATTCCAGTTACAGCAACGGTTTCACTCATACTAGCTGGAAAAATAACTCCATACCAGTTGGTAAACGAAGTTGAAGTTCCTCCTGCTGCAATAATCATTTTTCCTTTTCCGTAAGCATAACGAACAGCATCCTTTACATTACCAATAGACCATGGATAACCTATAGACATCGAGATGATTTTTACATCACTACGATTCCCCAATGCTCTTAAAGCATCACGAACTCCTTTGCGCTCATGATAATCTTCTAGCACTACATCAGAAGTTCCTCTATAAGACACCAAATTACTATTGTACGCTACTCCTACTGGCATACCATCATCATTTCTCGGAGAAGCAATAGCTGATGCCATCGATGTACCATGACCACATCTGTCATTTGGTCCATCTACATTATTAGACCACCACCAAGGAGAATCGATATACGTTCCAAAACGTTGTACGAATCTTCCATTAGAACTTCCATCATTAAAATTGCTACCTAATAAACTTTGGTTAGCAGAAAGCCCTGTATCTATTAACCCTACAGTAATTCCAGCTCCTGTGCTATAATTCCAGGCTTGTGGTACATTATGAATGTCGAAATTCCATGGTAACCATGCATTTGGAGAAATCACACGATAATCATTCCCATTAATATTTTGTCCACTTTGTTCGCATCCAAAATCTTTTTGCTGAGTATCATTTTGCTCTAAGTAAGAGGTATAAAACGTATCTATGTATCGTACTTGATCTGCTTGTTGCAAGGCAATCACTGTTTCCAAACTAGAAATCTCAAAATCCACAAAGTTGAAGGTCTCATCTTCATATTGTAAGACATTGGATTTTGTAGTCTGTTCTGCATTTTGAACGATATCAATAAGATTATTTTTAGCACTGTTCAATCTCGGAGAGCGTTGTTGCGTAGTAAAGCTTTCTCCTTTATCTCCATAACCAACACTTAGAATACCCCCACTATGCATTACTGCGCTGTATAGCATCATTGCCGGTGCATCCCGCCATACTAGATCACCTGTTGCTTTTAGCTCGTTAGCTATATACTTGTTGATTTCCTCTATAGAAAGAATTTTTTGAGAATCGGTTGATTCTACCATAGGATCAATAACTGAATTTGGGTCCTCTTTGGAACAAGAAAACACCAAAAGAAGTCCAAAACTTAGAAGGATTAGTTTTTTCATTTTTAGACTAAGATTTATGAGTTTGTGTGTTAAATACTGGCAAATGAAATTATCGAAAAAATAATCGAAATTTATCATTTAGTTAATTTCACTCCTAATATATTAAATATATTCTAAATATTTGATTGATTTTTTGCAGTAATCGCAATAAAAAACGCGATATTATGCTCGCATAGCACCTTGTTATTAAGATAAAATTTCCCCGAAACACCAGTAAATACAGTAGCTCTTACCGGTTGGTATTCAAAAATATCATGTCGGCAAAAAAAATGTGTTTTTTTTGAAAAAAAATTAAAATCTACAAGGAAAATTGATCAAAAATGTAAGTGGTTTGAAAATTGAAATTACAATTTCCGTTTTACCGGACCGGTAATCTCTCCAATATCGTCTTTTACCTGATCGATTTCTTTTTTGATATCTGTAGTTATAGAAGAAGTAATCTCGGTATCTATACCATGCTTTTCTGCGCTTTTGGTAATCTCGGTTTTGATATCGTTTGTAGCATCTTTTACGATTCTCATTCCCTTACCTAAGCCTCGAGCAATTTCAGGTATTTTATCCGCACCAAAAACCATTACCAATATAAAAACGATAAAGGCAATTTCGGCTCCACTTATAAATAAAGGTACTGTCATCATATGGGTACAAATATAGGTAATATCCATAAAACAAAAGCCATCACATTACTTGTGATGGCTTTGTTTATGAAAATTTTATGCTTGGGTTATTTTCCCTTCACTTTGTTTTTGAATTTATCAAATTTACCAATTTGATTGTCTTGCGGCCAGCTGTTATTTGATGTATCTATATCAGCAGTCTCAAAATTTGGATCTACCACTATTTTGGTAATACTCTTTTCTGAAGCTATAGCACGTTTAACTCTTGTGTCATTTTTTCTCCAGATCTCTGCAGGATAAGTAATAGTTTCGGAAGTACCATCCTCATAAGTATATTCTACAATTAATGGCATTACTAAACCTCCTGGCTTTTCAAAAGTAACCTCATAAAAATACTTAGGCTCTTTTAATTTCTCTCTTTCTCCCAAAGAGAAGTTATCCATTACATACTCTTTTAGGGTCTTCGCATTATCAATAATGTTTCCATTACTCTTAATCGTATTGTATTCGTCACTACCTTCTTCTACCATAAATACTAATGGTCCAAAGTCTTCAACTCTTACTCCACGTGCAGCTGCAAAGTCTTTAGCTTGTTGAGTAGCTTCTTTGGATACTACAAACTTCTTCACCTCTCCTACTCCAATATCTGTATAATCAGTAGTGTAGAACCATCCTCTCCAGAACCAATCTAAATCTACAGCAGAAGCATCTTCCATTGTTCTGAAAAAGTCCTCTGGAGTTGGGTGTTTGAACATCCATCTCTGAGAATACGTTCTGAAAGAGTAATCAAAAAGCTCTCTTCCCATAACAGTTTCTCTCAATATATTCAAACCAGTTGCAGGTTTTGCATATGCATTAGGCCCAAATTGATGGATATTGTTAGATTGTGTCATAATTGGAGATAAGAAATCCTGATTTCCACTCATATAAGGAATGATTTTTTGTGCAGGACCTCTTCTTGAAGGATATTTTTTAAGTGGTGCTACAGCTTCTGGATACCATTCTGCAAAATCCTGTTCTGCTACGTACTGTACAAAAGTATTTAATCCTTCGTCCATCCAAGTCCACTGACGCTCGTCACTATTTACAATCATCGGGAAGAAGTTATGCCCAACTTCGTGGATGATCACACTCATCATTCCATATTTAACTCTATCGCTGTAGGTACCATCAGGATTTGGTCTTCCATAATTCCAGCAAATCATAGGATACTCCATACCTTGATTTTTGGCATGCACAGAAATGGCTTTGTGATATGGATAATCAAAAGTCATTCGACTGTACGATTTTAAGGTACTTGCCACCACTTTTGTAGACCAATCTTCCCAAAGTGGATTTCCTTCTTTTGGATACATAGAAACAGCCATTACGTCTTTTCCTCCGACTTTAACAGCCATCATATCCCATATAAATCTTCTAGAACTAGCAAATCCGAAATCACGAACATTCTTAGCGCTAAATCTCCAAGTCTTTTTATCGCTAGCAAATGATTTCTCTTTTGCTTCAGCTTCTTTCTGACTTACTATAATTACTGGTTTATCATAGGATTTCTTAGCCTTTTCGTAGCGACTCATCATTTCCTTACTAAAAACCTCTTTTCTATTCGTTAATTTTCCGGTAGCATCCAAAATATGATCAGAAGGAACGGTGATGTTCACATCAAAGTTTCCAAAAGGTAATGCAAACTCTCCTCTTCCCCAGAACTGGTGATTTTGCCATCCTTCTACATCATTATATACTGCCATACGAGGATAAAACTGAGCGATTACATAAGCTCTGTTTCCATCTGCAAACTCTTCATATCCAGATCTCCCTCTTTTAAGAACATGATTATTAATGTTATACCACCAATCGATAGAAAATACAAATTTCTCTCCAGACTTAAGATCCTTTGGCATTTCTACACGCATCATCGTAGCGTTGATGGTATACTGTAGAGGACTACCATTAGCATCTTTTACTGCAGTAATATTAAATCCTCCATCAAAAGGAGCTCCAAGGTATTTAGCCGCAAAAGTTCCAGGCTGTTCTGCTCCTGCCACTCCATCCGGTTGTATTAATGGAGTTTTAGAATCTTTTGCTCTCATATTTTGATCCAATTGCACCCATAAAAACTCTAAATCATCTGGTGAATTATTGGTATATGTAATCGTTTCTTTACCCGTTATTTTTTTGTTCTTATCATCAAGCTCGATATCCATTTTGTAATCTGCTTGCTGCTGATAATAAGCTGCTCCCGGTGCACCAGAAGCTGTACGGTACATATTAGGAGTTGCAAACTCCTCATACATTTGTTTGAACTTGTTTTGATTTGTGTGCCCTAATCTTCGCGCACCTCTATCGTTCCCTTGGTCTTGTGCATAGGCCCCAGATACCATCATAGCCCCCAAAAGAAGTAAAAGAATCTTTTTCATTGGAATGAATTTGAGTTAATTGAAATGATTTGCAAAATAGTTGTTTTTTAAAAGCTTAAAGATTTATTCACTAAATTTTAACATCCCTGTATCCCTTCTTTTTTCTAGGATAAGGCTCTTACGGATGTTTTCATTTTTAACATGAATAATATTTTGTTGTTCTTCAAAAAGATCCATTAATACTTGATTGGATATTTCAAAAGTTTCTAAACTATTTATATTTTCTATTTCCAGATATAAGAGGATCAGATCATCTTCATATTCTTTTCCTAAAAATACGAAAGGCTTTTCTTCTCCATTAATGATAAAAGTGATTTTTTGATCGAAGTATTTCTCCAAATATTCATCGACATTTGGACTTTCTGCATTTGGCTCTAGTTGAATTTTTGCATCATATCGCTGTCGAAGTACTTCTTCGATATCATCGATAAAAACTCTGGTAATAATCTGAAGTGATTGTTGTTCTTTATTATATTCGACTTGTGTTACACTGACATAAAACTTATGAGCAACGAACGAACTCAAAGCAATCACCATAACACACAACACAAGACTTAAGCTCTTTTTCATATTTATAAAAAATTATAAAGGGTTAAATGTACTTAAAATAATTAATCCAGCTCTTTGTGTTCTCGATATAATACTGCTTTACCTTTAAAAAAATCCATCAGGCTCAACTTTTTTGAATTTGCCAACAAATCTTTGAAGTAATCGTCCTCTGCGCAATAATAAATAAAATCAGTAACCAACTCCTCAGGAATCTCCAGAGCGATCACAAAAAAAGAAGTGTCAAAAGAGGTCTCACCTTGATGTACTACCTTATCTAGATCTTGAAGCGCTTTAATTCTTTTTAATTTTTTGAGAGTACCATTCAAATAATTGATAGGCCTTTCCAAAATCCCTGATTTTGCAGTATAAATCCTTCGTTCTATTTGTGTAGGTTGTGGTTTATCACTAAAAGGAAGTCCTAAAATTTTATTATCTACATAAGGTAACAATTCTACCTTACCCACATCATCATTAAGGTATCCAGACAATTCAACATTACTTACTTTTACACGATCAAGCAATTGTACTTTGGTAGACAAGACAATTTCCAAGTTTTCATTATCCAAATTCTCTTCACTTACTTTTAGAGTAACTGCTTTGTATTGAACTGAAGAAAAGACAACAGAGTCCCCAACATTTGCAGGAATATTGAAAAACCCATTCTCGTCATTAGTAGTTCCCTTTAGATTAGAGTAATTAACAATATTAATTGCATACCCTTGTATTGAATCTGCTACCACCCTACCCTTAAGCATTTGCGCATACCCAAAACCAATAGGCAACACTAGTAGCATAAAAAGAGTAATAGTTTTTTTCATCAATTACGAAATAGAAACCCAGTGAAGTATCCACTAAGCGCTACGTAAAAGACGTTACTTGAATCCGTTCGTTACAAAACTATTGTCGCTGACGGTACAATTTACTTTGATACACCAAAAACTGAAGAAGATCCAGTTCTTTACCAGTTTCGAAATATGCATTATCCAACCCATTATCTTCGGCAAAGAAGATAAAGTCATTAATCTGGTCCATCTCAAGAGCCAAGAAGTTTCTAAAGAAATCATCATTATACATATCTCTCATCTTGACATCAATATCTTTGGGCCTCTTTTTATTTTTTGAACTCTCTTTATTATTGTATACCAACTTAAAAAGATTGACAAAGTTTAAACCATTAATCATTCTGTCTTCCAAAAAAACTTTGTTTTCGAGTGTACTCACTTCATCCGGTCTAAAATCATAATCGGTATCATTAATTCTCGTCGAGGTTTCTTTGGAGACCTCTCCTATTCCACTTTCACTAAAACCTATTTTTTTGACATCTACAGATACATTCCCCAATAGATCATAAGGAGTAACAACTACTTCTTCTAATTGATTTACAGATTCATTAAGAAACACATTCAATCTTTTACTATCTACCACTCCCTTATCTATCAATACCAAAAAGTGTTGATACTGCATTGCCACAATCTCTATTTTGTCATTAATACCAGCATTGATTTTAAATTCTCCTTTTTGATTGGTGATCGTTCCTTTATTTGAGCTACGATTATAAATCACTACTCCTTCGACATCATCACCGATTGGAGCACTAATTTTACCTTCGATCATAACTCTTGAAGTAATTTGAGAAATAGATTGAGTAACTACTAAACAGATAAATAGGATGGCTAATTTCACTTTCATTGTAAACAGGGTTAATTTTCTTCAAAAAGATACTACATTTTTTTATCTTACCTCGGTATTTCGCTATAAGAAAAAGTTAAACCACCTATAAGAAAAATTAATGACAAATTGCATTATCGCCAGCACCTCTACCCTTTATGGTAGCCAACCACTAGAATATTTGTTAGGCACGTTGGAAGAATTGTACCAAGGCCGAGATGAAGTTCTTTTCATCCCGTACGCCCGCCCCGGAGGTATCTCCCATGACGAATATACTATTGGTATTAATAATATTTTCAAGAAAATAAATAAACGCATCGTAAGCATTCATATGTTTTCTGATGCGCAAGAAGCTTTTAAGAATGTACAAGGCATCTATACAGGAGGAGGAAACACATTTTTGTTGGTAGATCAATTGTATCGTAACGAATGCATTCCGCTAATTAAAGATGCTGTCATGTCCGGTACACCTTATTTAGGAACCAGTGCAGGCAGTAATATTTGTGGTTTAACCATGCAAACCACCAATGATATGCCGATTGTACATCCTCCTAGTTTGAAAACTTTGGGTATTGTTCCTTTTAATATTAATCCACATTATTTGGATCCAGACCCTAATTCTACTCATAAAGGAGAAACGCGTGAGACTCGTATCAAAGAATTTCACAACCTCAATACACAACCGGTAGTCGGTTTACGAGAAGGAAGTTGGTTAAAAGTAGAAGGAGATAAAATTACACTGGGAGGAAATCTAACCGCTCGTATTTTTGAAAAAGACAAAACTCCATACGAGATTGAATCTGGAAGTTCTTTAAGTGAACTCAACTAACTTTTGATAATGAATTATCAGGATATACTTAATCAAATACAGGAAGAATTAGATACAAAACAAAGCGCAGGCAAGGTTGCCTCTTATATTCCTGAACTCGCAAAAGTGAATCCAAATAAGTTCGGGATGAATTTGTATTGTATTAATTCCGGACATTACTATTTTGGAGATTATCAAGAGCGATTTTCTATCCAGAGTATCTCAAAGGTTTTTGCACTTACGCTGGCAATGTCATTAACCGATGATAGTTTGTTTGAGCGTGTAGATGTTGAGCCTTCTGGAGACCCTTTTAATTCTCTTGTACAATTAGAGTATGAACAAGGCATTCCAAGAAACCCTTTTATCAATGCGGGTGCTTTGGTAATTTCGGACGTCTTAATTTCACTTTTGGACAATCCTAAAAAAGACTTTCTCAATTTTATTCATACTATAGTAGGTAATAAAACTATTGACATCAATAAAGAAGTATTCTATTCTGAAAAAAAGTATAGCCACAGAAATGCAGCTTTGTTGAATCTAATGAAATCCTTTGGAAATATTAAAAATGATATCGAAACAGTGTTGGACTTTTATATTTTTCAATGTGCAGTGGCGATGTCTTGCAAAGAACTATCCACAGCATTTATGATTTATGCCAATCAAGGCAAAAAACTATCTGATGGACTACAAATTCTTGCACCTCAAAAAGTAAAACGAATTAACGCCATTATGCAAACCTGTGGGTTCTATGATGAAGCTGGAGAATTTACCTTTAGAGTAGGGTTACCAGGTAAGAGTGGTGTTGGTGGGGGTATAGCGGCAGTACATCCCGGGCAATATACCGTAACCGTTTGGAGCCCACCTCTCAATCCAAAAGGCAACTCTGAGTTGGGCATGTTTGCTTTAGAGCGATTGACAACACTTACAGGTTTGTCTATTTTTTAAATGGACAAAATATTCCTATGGATTATGAATATATCCTTCTCTACTATTTGTGATTATGCATCAACCGGAGAAGAAAGGAACTTTCAAAATCATAACGAAATCATAAAAACTCTTATATTTAGCTTCTGTAAAAGTATTTCTTACTTGAGCTAACTCTAACATCAAATAATTTTTGGTAATTATTGCTGTCAATATTTATTAAGGATTACGCTTACAATTTAAAAGTATATGTTTAACAACTTCACTAACCGAACTTTTCAAACGGTAGCTTTATCTACAATACTTATTGTGACTTTTGTTGTTTATTTAAATCACTTTGACAATCCTTTTTTCTTTGATGATTTTCATACAATTACCGAAAATGAGTCCATTCAGAGTTTAGACAATTGGACAGAATTCTTTACCAACGCTGACACTTTTAGTTCCTTACCCGCAAATCGATCTTATCGCCCTATGATAACATTGATGAATGCTTTGGACTATAAGTTTGGAGGTGGTTTAAATCCTGAGTTTTTTCACTATCACATATTTTTTTGGTTTCTGGTTCTCATTATTCTCGTATTCATTCTCATCAAAAAGATTTATAAGCTCTCTGAATCCTCGAACAAAGGGATAATCATAACTGCTTTATTGTCTACAGCATGGTTTGCCGTTCATACTACAAATGCAGAAACTATCAATTATATATGTGCACGGTCTGATTCTTTTTCCACGCTTTGTGTAGTTATGTCTTTACTTTTATATATACATCCTTTCGGAAAAAAATGGCATTTGTATCTAATAACTGCCATAATTGGAGTATGGACAAAACAAACAGGGGTAATGTTCTTACCTATATTGTTTATATATATATTACTATTTGAAGAACATTCACTGCTAACTAATTTCAAAACAGACACTAAAAAAAAGTTAATTACATTTTCAAAAAAAGTAGCGCCTACTGCGATAGTTTTAACTTCATTATTCATATTCAATCAGTACTATCTAACACCAGAGGCCACGGTATCTACAAATTACACAATTACCAGATTTGAATATATTAGCACCCAGTTTTTTGTTACTCTGCACTATCTAGGAAACTTCATTTTACCTATTAACTTAAGTGCCGATCCCGATGTTGCTATCATCAAACCATGGTATGATTTTCGTATTTTATCTGGACTTATTGTGATTCTTATAATGGTTACAGTCATGATAAAAACTTCCTTTCAAAAGAAATTAAGACCTATTTCTTTTGGAATCTCGTGGTTTTTTATTGCTTCATTACCTACTACATTAAATCCTCTTTTTCAAATCGCCAACGATCATCGCACTTTTTTTCCTTTTATAGGTTTATTCATAGCTATCCCATGGGCTCTTCTAATAATATTCGAAAAATATAAGCTGATCCAAAACAAAAGGAAAATTTCTATTCTCATAGGTTTATTTTTGGTAGTAATTAGTGCTCATGCTTATGGAACCATTCAAAGAAATAAGGTCTGGGGATCTACAGAGTCCTTATGGAAAGATGTTACCATTAAAAGCCCAAAAAATGGCCGTGGATTGATGAATTATGGATTAAGTCAGATGGAGAAGGGAAATTACGACCTTGCACTTGATTACTATAATAAAGCGTATCAAATACAACCTAACTACTATGTTCTACATGTTAATATGGGTATTTTGTATGGTGCTCAAAACAACCATCAAAAAGCAAAAGAACATTTTGAATATGCCATTAACCTAAATTCATCTTCCCCTACTCCAGAATATTTTTATGGAAGATATTTATATGAAAGAAATAAATATGTAGAGGCAAAAAAATACCTAAATCAAGCCTTAAAAAAAAGCCCTAATCATGCCCAATCAAAAAGCTTATTAAAAAATACATCTTCAAAAATCACCCTATTAAAACAAGAAATTGAGGTAGATCGAAAAAAGGCAATACATGACGCTGATATTAATAAATTACTAGAATTAAGTTTAAAATATTATAATTTAGGGGAATATCAATCGGTTATTTCCGTGTGTAGAAATATTCTAGAAATAGATTCAAACAATGCTTATGCCTACAACAACATCTGTTCGGCACATAACCAAATGAAACAATGGAAACTTGCATTTGAAGCCTGCAAGAAATCCTTAGACATTGCTCCAGATTACCAATTGGCTAAGAACAACCTTAAATGGGCTTCAGACAACTTAAATTGACACTTAATTAAAAAGTAGACAATGTTAAACAATAAAACAATCGCTATTGTAATTCCTTGCTATAATGAAGGCACACAAATAGCTATGGTCATTGATAGTTTACCCGATTTCGTAGATCGTATCATAGTCATTGATGATGTATCCAAAGACAATACCGTAGAGGTTGTTACGGAATATCTAAAAGGAGATAACACCTCTGCTCTTACCATGTCTTCAAATCTCAAAAAGAATATTACCCCTACGATCTATAATCAAGCCGATATAGAGGTACATCAAAAAAACATAGAGGAAGTAAAAAAGTTTACTCCTATCGAAATTGTCAACAAAGATCCCGACAATGACAAAATAATTTTGATCAAACACTTAAAAAATGGTGGTGTAGGAGCTTCGGTTGCAACCGGGTATAAATGGTGTAAAGATCATGATATTGATTGCGCTGTGGTCATGAATGGTGATGGCCAAATGGATCCTAATGAACTAGAATCCATTTGCAACCCTGTCGTTTACGAAGACATTGACTACGTAAAAGGAAATCGATTAATTCATAAAAGTGCATGGGTGATTATTCCAAGAATACGTTTCTTCGGAAATTCTATATTGAGTATTCTCACAAAAATAGTTTCCGGTTACTGGGGGATTTCTGATACACAAAGTGGATATACAGCAATGTCAAATAACGCATTAAACTCTATCCCTTTATATAAGATCTACAAAAGATATGGCATGCCAAATGATGTATTGGTAAAACTTAATATTGCCTTCTGTACCATAAGAGAAGTCAAAATAAAACCTGTTTACGGTGTTGGAGAACAATCTAAATTAAGCGTCATAAAGGTTACGTTTCCCATTCTGTTCCTATTAATTCGATGCTTTTTTAAAAGATTAACCATAAAATATCTCTACAGAAGTTTCCATCCATTATTCGTCTTGTATTGGGTAGCTATTCTCATAGGAATTATAAACTCTTATTTCCTTTACCACTTGTTGTATAATTTTTTCACCCCTAATGTAAAGACTCCAACGGACTACCTGATTATTTTTATTTTTCTAACTATTTCTGGTTTTCAGTCCTTCTTATTTGCAATGTGGATGGATATACAGGACAATGAGCGCTTGTCAAAATAATTTTTCAAATAATTATCTTTGATCAAATGCAACCAATAACAGATTTCAAAAAAGACTAGTTTTGAAAAAAATAGACCACTCCAAATTAAAAGCGACTCCAGAAACTGAAGACTTCTCTGGCAAATACGAGAACGAAGGCTTCATTGCAAAATATCTGGTAAATAGTTATTTCAAATCTGTAGAAAAATTATTAAAAAAAATACCAGAAATTAAATCTGCTCATGAGATTGGTTGTGGAGAAGGAAGATCTACTATCAAACTTCATCAATTCGTTTCTAATTTAACAGCTTCAGAATATGTTGAAAACTTGGTTGGTGTTGCAAAAAGAAATAATCCAGATTTAAATATTTTTCAAGAAAGTGTTTACGAACTTAAATATGATAACTCTAGTATAGAGTTAATTTTTTTACTTGAAGTCTTAGAACATCTCGACTATCCTGAAACTGCCTTAGATGAAATAAAAAGAGTATCCCAAAAATACTTGATCTTGGGTGTACCAAGAGAACCTTTGTGGCGATTTTTAAATATGTGTAGATTGAAATATGTAAAAGACTTCGGGAATACACCAGGACATTTAAATCACTGGTCAAAAAAATCTATCGTAAAACTTATTGAAAAAAAATTCGGAAAGGTAATCGCTGTCGAATCTCCTATCCCTTGGACCATAGTTTTAGCCGAAAAACAACCACCAAGAGGTTTGTAAACGATTCACAAGAAATGTTTAAGTTCCAAAAATTACTCAGTGAAGAAAATAAAGCTTTGACTGTTAGATATATTCTCATCAGTCTATTGAGCTATGGATTTGTTTTTTTGGGCTTAATATTTATGGTAAACTTGTTAGAAGTAAATCAAACCTTATCCTTTATAATAGTATACGGAATCAATTATATCTTCCTATACATGGTTCAGTTAAGATATTTATTTAAGACCAAACATAACAAGAAAAAATTATTCCGCTTTGTTTGTTTTATCCTTTTCTTTTATACCTGTGCCAATATCTTTTACAACATAGCATTAAATTTAAATATCCATTATTTAGTTGCTACGGCACTTACAGTTATTCTTTTAATGCCCTTTAGAATACTAGCATCAAAGTTGATTGTTTTTAAGGACTAGGATGTATGGTAGATAGCACCCCGAATAATTTACAAGGGATCAGATATAAAATAAAAAAGCTCCATCAACGAAGATGAAGCTCTAGAGCGGGAGACCGGGTTCGAACCGGCGACATTCAGCTTGGAAGGCTGACGCTCTACCAACTGAGCTACTCCCGCCTTTTGTGATGGCAAATATATTAGATTTAGTGAAAATAAAAAATATAATATTCCATTTATTTTTAGTTCATCAAATTTTAACAATTCATAAAACTTTATCTTATGAGAAGCGCATATCGACAACTAATTTAACACGTTTTATCGACTAAAATTGTATTTTATCGAAAAAATCGTATATTTGCTTGGTTAACTCTAATTTAATAGTTTTAACAGTATAAATTTAATTTTGAAAAATTTACGTTAACCTACTTAACATTCGTCAAATGTAATGGCTTGTACATTATAATTTAATGTTTGCCACAAATAAACTATGAATATGAGGATAAAATTACTCTTTATCATCTTATTTTTATCTTTAGCTACCTCTCAGGCACAAGTCAAAGTTGGTGATAACCCTAATCTTATTGATGCAAGTTCCTTGATGGAACTAGAAAGTTCAGATAGAGCATTTGTTCTTACAAGAGTTACTGATGCTCAAATGAATGCCATTACTCCCTTAAATGGAGCTTTAGTATATAATACTGATAACAATTGCATCTTTCAATTTAACAATAATAGTTGGAGTAGTCTTTGTACAGGCAATGATGATCAACAATTAAGTTTCGATTCGACCACTAACATCTTGACTTTAGAAAATGGTGGAGCAGTTAATCTTTCTTCCTTAATTAATGATTCAGATGCTGATCCAACCAACGAAATACAAATCTTAAGTCAAAGTGGTAATACGATTACCTTATCCAACGGAGGAGGTTCTTTTACAGAAACAATCTCGACATTAACGTCCAACCCAGACGGGACTTTTACATATACCGCAGAAGACGGAACACAAACTACATTTGGTGCTACAGGTCCAACAGGTCCTCAAGGACCAACAGGAAATACAGGTGCCACTGGAGCAACCGGTGCACAGGGACCAACAGGTAATACAGGTGCCACTGGTGCACAAGGACCGACAGGTGCTACTGGAGCAACCGGAGCGCAAGGACCAACAGGAAATACAGGTGCCACTGGAGCACAAGGACCGACGGGTGCGACTGGAGCAACCGGTGCACAAGGACCGACAGGTGCGACTGGAACTACTGGTGCACAAGGACCAACAGGTGCTACTGGAGCAACCGGTGCACAGGGACCGACAGGTGCTACTGGAGCTACTGGTGCACAAGGACCGACAGGTGCTACTGGAGCAACCGGAGCGCAAGGACCAACCGGAGCTCAAGGACCAACAGGAAATACAGGTGCCACTGGAGCACAAGGACCAACAGGTGCTACTGGAGCAACCGGTGCACAAGGACCAACAGGAGCTCAAGGACCAACAGGAAATACAGGTGCCACTGGTGCACAAGGACCAACAGGTAATACAGGTGCAACTGGTGCGCAAGGACCTACGGGTGCGACTGGAGCAACCGGAGCACAAGGACCAACAGGTGCGACTGGAGCAACCGGTGCACAAGGACCAACAGGTGCGACTGGAGCAACCGGAGCGCAAGGACCAACAGGAAATACAGGTGCAACTGGAGCACAAGGGCCTACAGGAAATACAGGTGCCACTGGAGCACAAGGACCGACAGGTGCCACTGGAGCAACCGGAGCACAAGGACCTACTGGTGCTACTGGAGCGCAAGGACCACAAGGACCAACAGGAAATACAGGTGCCACTGGAGCACAAGGACCAACAGGTGCCACTGGAGCAACCGGAGCACAAGGACCAACAGGTGCTACTGGAGCAACCGGTGCACAAGGACCAACAGGTGCTACTGGAGCAACAGGAGCGCAAGGACCAACAGGAAATACAGGTGCCACTGGAGCACAAGGACCAACAGGAAATACAGGTGCCACTGGTGCACAAGGACCGACAGGTGCGACTGGAGCAACAGGAGCTCAAGGGCCAACAGGTGCTACTGGAGCAACCGGTGCACAGGGACCAACAGGAAATACAGGTGCCACTGGAGCACAAGGACCAACAGGTAATACAGGTGCAACTGGTGCACAAGGACCAACAGGTGCCACTGGAGCAACCGGAGCGCAAGGACCAACAGGTGCTACTGGAGCAACAGGAGCTCAAGGGCCAACAGGTGCTACTGGAGCAACAGGAGCTCAAGGGCCAACAGGTGCTACTGGAGCAACCGGTGCACAGGGACCAACAGGAAATACAGGTGCCACTGGAGCACAAGGACCAACAGGTAATACAGGTGCAACTGGTGCACAAGGACCAACAGGTGCTACTGGAGCAACCGGTGCACAAGGACCTACGGGTGCGACTGGAGCAACCGGAGCACAAGGACCAACAGGTGCCACTGGAGCAACCGGAGCGCAAGGACCAACAGGTGCTACTGGAGCAACAGGAGCGCAAGGACCAACAGGTGCGACTGGAGCAACAGGAGCTCAAGGACCAACAGGTGCTACTGGAGCAACCGGTGCACAAGGACCAACAGGAAATACAGGTGCCACTGGTGCACAAGGACCGACAGGTGCTACCGGAGCAACAGGAGCACAAGGACCAACAGGTGCGACTGGAGCAACCGGAGCGCAAGGACCAACAGGAAATACAGGTGCCACTGGTGCACAAGGACCGACAGGTGCTACTGGAGCAACCGGAGCACAAGGACCGACAGGAAATACGGGTGCCACTGGTGCACAAGGACCAACAGGAAATACAGGTGCCACTGGAGCACAAGGACCGACAGGTGCTACCGGAGCAACAGGAGCACAAGGACCAACAGGTGCTACTGGAGCAACCGGTGCACAAGGACCAACAGGAAATACAGGTGCCACTGGTGCACAAGGACCGACAGGTGCTACCGGAGCAACAGGAGCACAAGGACCAACAGGTGCGACTGGAGCAACCGGAGCGCAAGGACCAACAGGAAATACAGGTGCCACTGGTGCACAAGGACCGACAGGTGCTACTGGAGCAACCGGAGCACAAGGACCGACAGGAAATACGGGTGCCACTGGTGCACAAGGACCAACAGGAAATACAGGTGCCACTGGAGCACAAGGACCGACAGGTGCTACCGGAGCAACAGGAGCACAAGGACCAACAGGTGCGACTGGAGCAACCGGAGCGCAAGGACCAACAGGAAATACAGGTGCCACTGGTGCACAAGGACCGACAGGTGCTACTGGAGCAACCGGAGCACAAGGACCGACAGGTGCTACCGGAGCAACCGGAGCGCAAGGACCAACAGGAAATACGGGTGCCACTGGTGCACAAGGACCAACAGGTGCCACTGGAGCAACCGGTGCACAAGGACCGACAGGTGCTACTGGAGCTACTGGTGCACAAGGACCTACGGGTGCTACTGGAGCAACCGGTGCGCAAGGACCAACAGGAAATACAGGTGCCACTGGAGCACAAGGACCAACAGGTGCCACTGGAGCAACCGGTGCACAAGGACCAACAGGTAATACAGGTGCCACTGGTGCACAAGGACCAACAGGTGCCACTGGAGCACAAGGACCTACGGGTGCGACTGGAGCAACCGGTGCGCAAGGACCAACAGGAAATACAGGTGCCACTGGTGCACAAGGACCGACAGGTGCTACTGGAGCTACTGGTGCACAAGGACCTACTGGTGCCACTGGAGCAACCGGAGCACAAGGACCGACAGGTAATACAGGTGCCACTGGAGCACAAGGACCGACAGGTGCTACTGGAGCAACCGGAGCACAAGGACCGACAGGAAATACGGGTGCCACTGGTGCACAAGGACCAACAGGAAATACAGGTGCCACTGGAGCACAAGGACCGACAGGTGCTACCGGAGCAACAGGAGCACAAGGACCAACAGGTGCTACTGGAGCAACCGGTGCACAAGGACCAACAGGTGCCACTGGAGCAACCGGAGCGCAAGGACCAACAGGAAATACAGGTGCCACTGGTGCACAAGGACCAACAGGTGCTACTGGAGCAACCGGAGCACAAGGACCAACAGGTGCGACTGGAGCAACCGGTGCACAAGGACCAACAGGAAATACAGGTGCCACTGGTGCACAAGGACCAACAGGAAATACAGGTGCCACTGGAGCACAAGGACCAACAGGTGCCACTGGAGCAACCGGTGCACAAGGACCAACAGGTGCTACTGGAGCAACTGGTGCGCAAGGGCCTACAGGTGCCACTGGTGCACAAGGACCGACAGGTGCTACCGGAGCAACCGGTGCACAAGGGCCTACAGGTGCCACTGGAGCAACCGGAGCACAAGGAGCAACAGGTGCGACTGGAGCAACCGGAGCGCAAGGACCAACAGGAAATACAGGTGCCACTGGAGCACAAGGACCAACAGGTGCCACTGGAGCAACCGGTGCACAAGGACCAACAGGTGCTACTGGAGCAACTGGTGCGCAAGGACCTACGGGTGCCACTGGAGCAACCGGTGCACAGGGACCAACAGGAAATACAGGTGCCACTGGAGCACAAGGACCAACAGGTGCCACTGGAGCAACCGGTGCACAAGGACCAACAGGTGCTACTGGAGCAACTGGTGCGCAAGGACCTACGGGTGCCACTGGAGCAACCGGTGCACAGGGACCAACAGGTAATACAGGTGCCACTGGTGCGCAAGGGCCTACAGGTGCTACTGGAGCAACCGGAGCGCAAGGACCAACAGGAAATACAGGTGCCACTGGAGCACAAGGACCAACAGGTGCCACTGGAGCAACCGGTGCACAAGGACCAACAGGTGCTACTGGAGCAACCGGAGCACAAGGACCAACAGGTGCTACTGGAGCAACCGGTGCGCAAGGACCAACAGGTGCCACTGGAGCAACCGGTGCACAAGGACCTACGGGTGCCACTGGTGCACAAGGACCAACAGGTGCCACTGGAGCAACCGGAGCACAAGGACCGACAGGTGCTACTGGAGCAACCGGAGCGCAAGGACCAACAGGTGCCACTGGTGCACAAGGACCAACAGGTGCTACAGGTGCCACTGGTGCACAAGGACCAACAGGTGCCACTGGAGCAACCGGTGCACAAGGACCTACGGGTGCCACTGGAGCAACCGGAGCACAAGGGCCTACAGGTGCCACTGGAGCAACCGGAGCACAAGGAGCAACAGGTGCGACTGGAGCAACCGGAGCGCAAGGACCAACAGGAAATACAGGTGCCACTGGAGCACAAGGACCAACAGGTGCTACTGGAGCAACCGGTGCACAAGGACCAACAGGTAATACAGGTGCAACTGGTGCGCAAGGGCCTACAGGTGCCACTGGAGCAACCGGTGCGCAAGGACCAACGGGAAATACGGGTGCCACTGGTGCACAAGGACCGACAGGTGCCACTGGAGCAACCGGTGCACAAGGACCTACAGGAAATACTGGAGCAACCGGAGCACAAGGACCTACGGGTGCGACTGGAGCAACCGGTGCGCAAGGACCAACAGGTGCTACTGGAGCAACCGGTGCACAAGGACCTACGGGTGCCACTGGAGCAACCGGAGCACAAGGACCGACAGGTAATACTGGAGCAACCGGTGCGCAAGGACCTACGGGTGCCACTGGAGCAACCGGAGCACAAGGACCGACAGGTAATACTGGAGCAACCGGTGCGCAAGGACCTACGGGTGCCACTGGAGCAACCGGAGCGCAAGGACCAACAGGTGCCACTGGAGCAACAGGAGCACAAGGACCAACAGGTGCTACTGGAGCAACAGGAGCACAAGGACCTACGGGTGCCACTGGAGCAACCGGTGCACAAGGACCGACAGGTGCTACTGGAGCAACCGGAGCGCAAGGACCAACAGGAAATACAGGTGCCACTGGTGCAACCGGTGCACAAGGACCGACAGGTGCTACTGGAGCAACCGGAGCTCAAGGACCAACAGGAAATACAGGTGCCACTGGTGCAACCGGAGCACAAGGACCTACGGGTGCTACTGGAGCAACAGGAGCACAAGGACCGACAGGTAATACTGGAGCAACCGGAGCACAAGGACCTACAGGAAATACAGGTGCCACTGGTGCACAAGGACCAACAGGAAATACAGGTGCCACTGGTGCAACCGGAGCACAAGGACCAACAGGTGCTACTGGAGCAACCGGTGCGCAAGGACCAACAGGTGCCACTGGAGCAACCGGAGCACAAGGACCAACAGGTGCTACTGGAGCAACCGGAGCTCAAGGACCAACAGGAAATACAGGTGCCACTGGTGCAACCGGAGCACAAGGACCTACAGGAAATACAGGTGCCACTGGTGCACAAGGACCAACAGGTGCGACTGGTGCAACAGGAGCACAAGGACCTACGGGTGCTACTGGAGCAACAGGAGCACAAGGACCGACAGGTAATACTGGAGCAACCGGTGCGCAAGGACCAACAGGTGCCACTGGAGCTACTGGTGCACAAGGACCTACTGGTGCAACTGGAGCAACCGGTGCACAAGGACCTACAGGAAATACAGGTGCCACTGGTGCACAAGGACCAACAGGTGCTACTGGAGCAACCGGAGCTCAAGGACCAACAGGTGCCACTGGAGCAACAGGAGCACAAGGACCTACGGGTGCCACTGGAGCAACCGGTGCACAAGGACCAACAGGTGCCACTGGAGCAACCGGAGCACAAGGACCTACAGGAAATACAGGTGCCACTGGTGCACAAGGACCAACAGGTGCGACTGGTGCAACAGGAGCACAAGGACCTACGGGTGCTACTGGAGCAACAGGAGCACAAGGACCGACAGGTAATACTGGAGCAACCGGTGTACAAGGACCGACAGGTAATACTGGAGCAACCGGTGCACAAGGACCAACAGGTGCTACTGGAGCGACTGGAGCAACCGGTGCACAAGGACCGACAGGTGCCACTGGAGCTACTGGTGCACAAGGACCGACAGGTGCCACTGGAGCTACTGGTGCACAAGGACCAACAGGTGCGACTGGAGCAACCGGTGCACAAGGACCAACAGGTGCGACTGGAGCTACTGGTGCGCAAGGACCAACAGGTGCTACCGGAGCAACTGGAGCGCAAGGAACTACGGGACCTCAAGGACCTACGGGTGCACAAGGGCCAATAGGTTTACAAGGACCAGTAGGAGCAACAGGACCTCAGGGAGCAACAGGACCTCAAGGAGCAACTGGAGTTCAAGGACCGACAGGTGCGACTGGAGCAACTGGTCCACAAGGACCAACAGGTGACCCGGCAACAAATATTGTGACGAATCTATCTCAGAATACAACAACGGGTGTAATCACATACACCAATGAAAATACACCAACTCCAGATACACAAACAGCTAATGTGGTTAGTACTAATGCCAATAACGATATTACCGTAGGTAGTGATGGAGGAGCATTCTTTGCTAGTCCTGTAAAAGCTATGGGTAAAGTTTCTGGAGCAGGATCAGCGCTTAAAATTTTAAACGCAACCGTATCTAGAATTGACGAAGGTGACTATCAAATCACTTTCACCAACGCAATGCCTGACGCTAATTATATCATACAACTTTCCATTTTGGATTGTGGTGGTGATTGCCCAGGAAATACTGGACAAGATTATGATGATCCCGGAATCACATATTATAACCAAACTACTACTGGATTTAGAGTGAATATTGGAGATAGTGATAATGGAACCAATCAGAAAGACGATATTGATTTAGAATTTATGTTTACCGTACTCGATTTCTAATAAATATTATTTTAAAAACAATTAGTAAGGATTAATAGACATCAATAATGAAAAAGTTACCCCTATTAATATTATTTCTGGCATTAATGAATCAGGCTTTTGCTCAGATCGGTCCAAATGATGCTAATGCTTTGATGGGACTACCCACTGCAACTAATCTAACTGAGATTAATGCTATTATTAATCCGCAAATAGGATCGGTGGTCTTTAATTTGGACGATGAAGAAATATATCGTTATACTGGTGCAACCAATGGATGGCAAAGAGCTACAGATGACCAAACCGATGCAGAAGTACCACTTGCGACACCAATAGATGTCGATGAAGATGCTGTCTCTACTCCTACTAATGAAACCAACTTACAAGAAGTGGTTCAGGCGATAGCTCCAATTACTTCAAAAGCCGGAAGAGTGTTCTTCCCTCCTTCTATAGAAATTGATGCTTCGGCAATTGTAAGCAATCAAACTATAGATTTATATGCTTTGTATAGAGCTCAATACGCAACGCCAGTGATAAGCAGTCCTAGTGCGCCAAATACAATCCCTATTTATGAAGCTAATGAACTATACTATTATGTAACTTTTGCAGATCCAGTCGTTTTTAATATCGATAGTTTAAGTGACGCCGGAGTTTTGCAGTATGACATTTTAAGTATACCAACCGATGACAATACCTTGATCAATGTGGTGTTCGTAGTTAGGTAATTAATGCTAACATATGAGATTGATACAGAAAATAACATATCTACTTACACTTTTCTCTATTGTTGTATTGTCAATACATTCTTCATTTGGGCAGGATACCTATGCTGATAATTTTAATGGAGGAGGTAATTATGCAAATAGTTCTGGTAATCAAACATGGACCCCCGGTTGGGTTGAAAACGCAGATGGGGGTGGTTCACCAAACAATGGTAGAATAGAAATAACTGGGAATCAATTAGAGTTCAATAATCTTGATGGAAGAAGTATCAGCAGATTACTTGATTTAAGCGGTGAGACCACCGTGACTCTTACGCTAGACTATGATGCAACGAGTAGAGGAAATGAATCTCTATTAGTACAATTAAGAAATTCGGCGGGTACATGGGTAACTGTAGCTACCATTAATACGACCAATACAGGTACTGTCACGCATGTTTTGACTGCAGACCAAATTTCCGCTAATTCTGGAATACGATTTTTGGGTGGAGATAACTTTTGGAATGGTGCAGAAACGATATTAATAGACAACGTTCAATTTGAAACCAACAACAGTACTTTTGTGATTACTGACGGTGTAACCGTAAATACTTGTACTGGAACTTTTGTTGATTCAGGTGGAACAGGTGGAAATTATTCCAATAACGAAGATATTACCTATACCATATGTCCAGACGTCGCAGGATCGAATGTAAATATTACGTTTACTCAATTTAACGTAGAGGACGATTTTGACTTTCTAAGAATCTATGATGGAACGTCTACTGCTAGTCCGCTCATAGGTACTTTTGACAATGGTAATTCTCCTAATGGTACTACGATATCGTCTACCACAGGATGTCTTACATTTAGATTTACTGCAGATTTTATTTTTAATTTTTCCGGTTGGGAAGCCACTATTTCCTGTACTGCTTCTGCAGCAGATTTATCTATTGGTGATGCTGTAGTAAATGAAAATGCTGGAACCATAGATTTTACGGTTACGCATTCGGGAGCTAGTACAACGGGACCTTTTACTGTAGAATATAATACTGCAGATAATACGGCTACTGCACCTGGAGATTATACAGCGACAGGCGCCCCAACTCCCACCATTACATTTTCTGGTGCCACTGGAGAAACACAGACCATTTCTATACCTATTATAGATGATAATTTCACAGAAAATACTGAAACTTTTTTCGTGGATATTGCCAACCCAAGTGATGGGACAGTCACGATAAGTGATTCACAAGGAGAAGGAACTATTAATGATAATGATACCGCATCGATTGCTATTGGAAACGTTACCGTGAATGAAGGTGATGGAACTGCCACCTTGGATGTTGTTTTATCTGGAGCTAATGTGGCTGGAGGCTTTACTGTAGAGTATTCTACCTCAGATGGTTCTGCTACTGCTCCTGCAGATTATACGGCCACGGGTGCCCCTACTCCAACAATTTCATTTACAGGTACGGGTAGTCTCCCTGAAACACAACAAATAACAATCCCTATAATAGATGATTCTGACGTAGAAGGAAATCATAACTTTTTTGTAAACCTTGGCACGGTAAGCAACGCCCTGGTGACTATAAGTGACAATCAGGGAGAAGTAACGATACAAGATAATGATGCAGGTATTAGTATAGCAGATCTCACCAATATCGGCGAAGCTTCTGGCACAGCTAATTTTGTAATTACACATACTGGAGCAGATGTTCCTGGCGGCTTTACTGTTAATTTTGCCACAGCAGATAATACAGCAATTGCTCCTGGAGATTATACCGCCACTGCCTCCCCTCCTGCCATTTCCTTTTCTGGAACAAGTGGAGAAACACAGACTATATCGGTAACCATTATTAACGATGGAGATACAGAGGGTAACGAAAGCTTTTTTGTAAATCTTACGGGAGTTAGTAGTCCACAAGTTACTATTACTGATTCGCAAGCTGAAGGAACCATTATCGATGATGAAATCCCTTTCGTTATTACCGATGGGGTTACCGACAATACTTGTAGTGGGTTTTTCGTAGACACAGGAGGTTTTAATGGAAATTATAGCAATAATGAAGCAATAACCTATACACTTTGTCCGGACACCCCTGGAAGCGTTATTGTTTTAGATTTTGAAGAATTCAATGTAGAAGACTTTTTTGATGGTTTAGCCATTTTCGAAGGGACTACAACAACTACACAAATCGGTGTTTTTGATAATGAAAATGTTCCAAGGCAAATTGTTTCTACAGACCCTAGTGGCTGTCTTACTTTTGTATTTACTTCAGATTTTACTGTCGTAGATGATGGTTGGGTAGCTCGCATCTCTTGTGCTTCGGTATTCTTAAATGTAAATAATGTAACCGTAAGTGAAGATGCCGGAACTGCTACCTTTACAGTAACTCTAAACGGAAATGTACCAGGAGGTTTTACTGTAGATTACCTTACTGAAGATGGTACTGCATTTGCCGACTCTGACTATACTACAACTTCAGGAACATTAAGTTTTACTGGAGTAAATAACGAACAAAGAACAGTTACGGTACCTATTATTGATAACACTTTTGCAGAAAATGATGAGATATTTTACCTTACTTTAAATAATGTATCCAACTCTACTGTTGGACTTATAGAAGGTATTGGTACAATTACTGATGATGCTGGAGATACTGCGGTAGATGATGACGTACCGCTTACTTTATTTGATGAATTTAATGGTTATTTTGATTATGCCCTTACTGGAGGTTCGCTAAGGTTAGCTTCAGATTCTGTTGACCCTTGTGGAATTGCCGCTTCCTCATCGAATACGTTAACCACTGCTATACCACCAGGATCAACTATAGAGCAAGCATACCTTATCTGGGGTCATACCAGTCCTAGTGCAGATGATGTTGTCGTCTTCGAAGGACAAAATGTAACCGCTAGTGTAATCAATTCTGCCAATGGGGGTACTACCTATGGGATGGTGGGAGATGTAACTTCCATTATTCAAGGTATTGCAGACCCTTCTACCAATGTTTATGATTTTAGCGGGTTATCTGTAGATAATCGTACGCTATGTGACAATACTATTATTATTGGAGGTTGGTCATTAATGATATTTTATACAAACCCTGCTTTCCCAGCTGTGGGAATAAACATGTATAACGGTTTTGATGCCTCATCAAACAATACGACAACATATACTCTTGATGGTTTTTATGCTATTGGTGCCGCTGGATCTAAAACATCAGTTTTATCCTGGGAAGGAGATGGAGATATCACTGGGAATGAAGAAATATCTTTAACTGTTGGTGTAAATAACACCACATTGAATGGTGATGGAGATAATACAGGAGCAAACCAAAATGTATTTAACTCCACCATCTTTGATGATACCGTTATACCTAATGTGAATACTAATACAGATTTTGCCATAGACTTAGATACCTATGACATCTCTGCACTGATTGGACCTGGAGAAACATCTGCTACCACAGAGGTTACTACCGGAAATGATTTTATCATTCTGAATACTGTTTTAATCAAAGTACCGAGTAACCTTATTACTGGATTTGTTTTTGAAGACGTTAATTACCCTGGTGGTATTGGAAGAAACCTTGCAACTTCTTCTGGTGTAGGTATCGAAAATGCGCGAGTTGAATTATACAGAGAAACCAGCCCTGGTACATTCACTTTTGAAGAAGCAACAACCTCAGATAATACTGGAGAATATACTTTTGGAGGTATTCCTGATGGAACATATCGTGTTCGAGTGGTGAACAATACCGTGAGATCCACAAGAGGTGGAGGAGCTGCTTGCACTACATGTTTACCAATACAAACCTTCAGAAGGGATTATGCGTCAGGAGGTACTTTTACCGATCAGCCTAATGAAGTGGGAGGTGTAGACCCTACCGCTACAGATGCTGCTTCAAATACACTTACCGGAGCTCAAACCGTTTCTAGTGTTACCATAAATGGTGAAGGAGTTGTAGATCTCGACTTTGGGTTCAATTTTAACACCATTGTAAATACCAATGCAGATGGTCAAGGGTCTTTAGAACAATTTATAGTAAATGCTAATAATTTGGATGAAACCGGATTAAATATTGAAGCCAATGGTATTTTTAATCCGGCTGCTGGTGTAGACACCTCTATATTTATGATTCCGACCAATACAGATCCGCTCGGAAGAACGGCAGATCCGAATTACGATGTAGCCAATGGTTTTTTTGACATCAATACAACAAGCAATCAACTTACAGAAATAACCTCTGACAATACGAGCATTGATGGTAGAACCCAGACTGCCTATTCTGGAGATACCAATACCGGTACCATAGGTGCAGGAGGAACTACCGTTGGAGTATCAGCCACTACCCTACCAAATTACAATCTACCTGAAATTCAGGTACGAAGTGATTTTGGAGATGTCCTTCAAATGGAAGCTTCTAACACGATTATAAGAAATATAGCAGTGTATGGAGGAAACCGAAGAGCAATACAGCAAAATTCTGGAACCAATAATCTTGTTTCCTCAAATTTACTAGGTGTTAATGCTTTGGGAGCTATTGGCACAGTGGGAGTAGGATCTTATGTTGACGATGGTGTAGAAGTAACCGGTGGCGAAGTAGTAATAGATGGTAATTACATCTCATCAAACACCGATTTTGGTGTTATCGTAAATGGTGGAACAGCTACTACCATTCAAAACAATCACTTTACCGGTAACGGTACCAGAAATTGTGAATATAATATTACCATACAAAGTGGAAGCGGTGTTGTAATTCAGAACAATCTTATCGAAAATGCTGAATCTACTGGTATTAATGACGATGCAGGAAATGTTACTATTACAGAAAATACTGTTACTACTTCTGGAACAAACAATGGTTGTGCTCAACTAAGTGGTATAGAGCTTTCACAGAACAACTCATCAATATCTAGTAACATCGTAAATAGTAATGCTGGAGCTGGAATCGTATTAAGTGGTGGAAACACTTCAGGAAATCGTATATCTCAAAACTCTATTTTTGCAAATGGTACTGCAGCACCCGCGTTGGGTATTGATATAAATAACGATGGTGTTACCCTTAATGACAATGGTGACACAGATAACGGTCCAAATACCTCCGTCAATTTTCCAATAATAGAATCTGCTTCTATAAGTGGAACCACAATACGCATAAGAGGTTGGGTTGGTGCTGGCGCAACGGTAGAGTTTTTCTTAACCGATATTAACGAAGGTACAGCTACTGCAGGAGATAACCAGCTTGGGTTATCAGTAGATTATGGTGAAGGTCAAGTATTTGTCACCTCGGCTACGGAAGGTTCTGGAGTAGATAGCGATGCCACTACATCAGGTTATACGGATGCAGATGGAAACACAGATAACACAAATAGATTTGACTTTTTAATTACATTGGCATCTCCTATTGCCCCAGGAAGCCTAATATCTGCAACTGCCACAATATCCAATTCTACTTCAGAATTTGGAGGTTCTGCCACAATTGGTTCGGCCAGAGTAATTACCAACAGGACAATAACCTACAGAGTCAGACAAAATTAAAACATCAAAAAATTACCCACTATAAGTAAAGTAAACAGAATTATTAATCATCGTCAAAATTTTATAAATCGTCAAAATCATGAAACTACACCTTTTTTCTTTTTCACGAAATTTTATTCATAACGGGTCGACTAAGTCCTAGATAATCATACTGTTTGTATGAAAAAACCCATTTATCACTGATAAACGGTACAAAAATGCCGTTCGTCGAAAATAATGTGCGTTTTACCGTAAAAAATTAGTCGGATTTAAATATAAAGTTTATTTTAGCCATATAATTAATACGGTTAAACCGTAAACACATCTTAAAGCCCCATGAATAAAATAATCGTCATAGCAATTTGTTTAATAGCACCTATTACCCTATCAGCCCAACAAGCCTTTCATAACTTTGGAGATATACAAATCCATGATCAAGGTCAAATTGGTTTTCATATAGATGTAATTAATGATGGTGCTTTTGATAATAACTTAGGTCTAGCTGGTTTTTACAATGCAGATCAAAGTTTAACTGTTTCTGGAGATAACAGACCTGTATTCCACGATATGGAAATCGATGTAGCAAACGATCTTAATCTTGAGATCGCAGTTGGTGTTACTAACTTCCAAGAGTTTATAGCAGGTAGAGTAGTTACACCTAGAGACCGAAGAGGAGTTTCTTTAGATTATATTAATGACGCTCCTTATTTGGGAGCCAATGACGATCGTTATGTTGACGGTTATGCTACCATCAATGGACTTTTAGATTTTACATTTCCTGTAGGAGACGATTTCAGGTTACGACCAATGCGAATCGAAAACGCTGCAGCCGTAAACACTGCCAGAGGAGCATATTTTTTCGAAGATCCAAACAATCCTAACTTTTTCCCTACATCATTTGACACGAATAGTTTTGGTGATCTACTATTTGGGATTAGTAATTTTGAATTTTGGGATCTTGATGGTGATGTATCAACCAGAGTAACACTTACCTGGGATGATAATAGTAATATTCCTACACTAGTAGATGATTTAGATGATTTAAGAGTGGTAGGATGGGATCCTAACCTAAATCAATGGATCAACCTTGGAAATGTAGCAACTATAGGAGATTTGGATAATGGAGAAATCACTTCGGAAGCTTTTATTCCAAACAACTATACAGTAATTACCTTCGGAACCTCTAGTCTTATCTTGGATGGAGATTTAGAAATTTTTACTGCAGTATCGCCTAATGGTGACGGTCTTAACGATACCTTTATCATTCAAGGGATAGCTCAATTCCCAGACAATGAATTATCGATTTTTAACCGATGGGGAGTAATGGTATACAATAAAAAGGGATACGATAACTCCTGGGGTGGAATTTCAGAAGGAAGAGCTACGATCGCCAAAGGAGAAGAATTACCTGTAGGTACATATTACTATGTATTAAAAATTGAAGGTCAAAAAGACAGAGCTGGCCACCTATACATTAACAGATAATACAAAACATAAATAAGTTTCAAGTAAATTTTTGTTTATCGACTCTAAAAAGTATTCGATAGCTACTAATAATCTACAATATTTAATAAGCTCGTCTTCAACGATTAGTATCTATTAATTTTATTTTCCAATAAAAAACACTGTGGTGTGTATTTGTAAAATGCGAAAACAAATGCTATTTTTTGTAAAAATAATTATACATTTAACAGGTATATACACAAGAAAATAAAATCATAGATATGAAAGAGAAATCGGGAAAAACGCAAGACCTTTTAGACAAAAAATTTTTAGAGGAACGAACAGTATTTCTTTGGGGGCAAGTAGATGATAAATCCGCAAAACATGTTATTGATCGCCTAATGTATTTGGATATGGTAGGAGATCAGGAAATAAAGTTATACATCAATAGCCCAGGAGGTTATGTTACTTCTGGTTTTGCTATGTATGATACTATCAAAAGTTTAAAAAGTCCTGTTTCTACCATATGTACGGGGTTAGCCGCTTCAATGGGATCAATTCTTCTTAGTGTTGGTGAAAAAGGGAGAAGATTTATCCAACCTCATGCCAAAGTGATGATTCATCAACCTAGTGGAGGTGCCAGAGGACAAGCTTCGAATATTGAAATTCAAGCAGCCGAAATTCTTAAAACCAAAGAATTAAGCGCCCAGATCCTAGCGGATAACTGTGGACAGGATATGGAAAAAGTACTTAAAGATTTTAATCGCGATTACTGGATGGATGCTCAGGAATCTCTAGAGTATGGTATCGTTGATGGCATCATCGAATAAGTTTCCAATCACTCTTTTCGAACAACTTTATGTTTAGACGTGATTTCATAAAGATAAACGCCATTGCGGCTTTAGGATTATCCTTTTCTGGGTTTACTGTTTTTCAGGATACCTTTTCGAAAGATGACCTCATGGGAAAAGGTAATCCTACGTTTTTTGGTGATGGTTATCGTCTTCAAAAGGAAGCTTATGAAGCCTTTTTAAAGATGAAAGCTGCAGCTCAAAAAAGTGGATTCGAAATCAAGGTAGTCTCTAGTTATCGAAATTATGCCCATCAAAATCGCATTTGGGAACGTAAATACAAAAAGTTCACTGCAGAAGGGTTATCCCCTAACCAGGCAATTCAAAAAATTGTTGAATACTCAACTATTCCCGGTACCTCAAGACACCATTGGGGAACCGATTTGGATATTGTAGATGGCAATGCACCACAACCAAAAGGATTGTTACTAGCCAAGAATTTTGAAGGAGACGGTCCTTTCTGCAAATTCAAGGAATGGATGGATAAACATGCCAATAGTTTCGGCTTTTATCTGGTTTATACAGACAGGGTTGACCGAAAGGGTTTTAAATACGAACCCTGGCACTATTCTTACGCTCCCCAATCTATACCTATGCTGAAAGCCTATAAGAAATTAGATATCGCTTCAGAGCTTAAAAAAGCTAAATTATTAGGTAGCGAATTCATTACCGAAACCTTTATTGAACAATATATTAATGACAACATATTGGATATAAATCCACAATTATTGTAATTTTTTATACTAAATTGCTCCGATTTTAGTTAATTAATAAAAAAGACCCCATAACTATGAGAACCTACTTTACGAAGTATTGCTGCATTTTTGTAATGCTGATCACTGCCTTTTCATGTTCTGACGATGATAATGCAGTCGCCTCACCTAACGACTTGTCGGTAACCGACGAAATTTTAAAATTGATCAATGAACATCGCGCCAGTGAAGGGCTATCACCTCTGGAAGTAAATGCTACTGCAGAGCGATTGGCTATAGAGCATACCGAATATATGATCGCTGAAGCCGATATTAGCCATGATAATTTTCAGGCAAGAAGTAATGAACTAAATCAAAGCGAAAATGCCTCAAGTGCTGCAGAAAATGTAGCGAGTTTCTATCCCAATGCGGCTAGTGTTGTTGAAGGATGGTTAAACAGTACAGGACATCGCAATAATATTGAAGGTAATTATACACATACTGGGATTGCGGCACTGCAAGACGAAAATGGAAATTACTATTATACACAACTTTTTTATCGCTAAACTAGGCAAACTCAACTATGCTAGTTAGCACTAAATACATTCTATAACAGAATGATAAACCTCTAGTAGTTGCTTACTAAAAAGTGTTTTTACATTTTATTAGTAAGCAACTTTTGTTTTATATTTAGTACATTTAGATTTTAATCAAAACCTTATTTCATGAGACGTGGCGGCCTAAAAATCAGAATCCTTATAGGTGTAGCTATTGTTGCGTTTGCCTTTATCAAAAAATGTAGTAATCGCACCCATAATCCATATACCGATAGAGTACAAAATATTAATATGACTAGTGATCAAGAAATCGCTATTGGATTGCAAAGTGCCCCTGCCATGGCAGAACAACATGGCGGCTTATATCAAGACCAAAAGTTACAAAGCTATATTGACATGGTAGGTAACAAATTGGTAAACTCTAGCATGGCCAAAGAAACGCCATACCGTTATGAGTTTCATTTGTTGGCAGATCCAAATACGATTAATGCTTTCGCTTTGCCGGGAGGTCAAATTTTTATTACCTATGCCCTACTATCAAAGCTTGAAAACGAAGATCAGGTAGCCGGAGTATTAGGTCATGAAATAGGACATGTTCTGGGACGTCATTCTGCAGAACGAATAGCAGAACATGATTTTTGGAAAACCATATCTACAGGAGCATCAGTGGGAGCCGATATGGGAGGACTCGTAAATGGTATTGGTCAAAATGTATTACTGGGAAATGGCAGAGATGATGAACTAGAAAGTGATAAACTAGGTGTTTTGTTTATGATTAATTCTGGATATGATCCTAATGAGATGATTGATGTAATGAAAATTTTGAAAGCTGCGGCAGGTCCAAATAGAGTTCCAGAATTTCAAAGTACCCATCCAGATCCTGAAAATCGAATTGAAAAAATCAAAGAAGCAATTAGAGAGTATCAAGGAAGATAAAATCAATTCAACCGCATAAAAAAACAGGTTTGTATGAGTCATACAAACCTGTTTTTGCAATTATATACTAATTAAATTAAGATACTTCTTTAAGAAGCGCTACAGCTTCCTTGGCGTTAGACAATTCTGCAAATTTCATTGCAGTATATCCTTTTTTATCTCTGGTTTTTACATTTGCTCCCTGATCAATAAGTAATTTCATGATCTCAACACGATTGTATCGTGCCGCATACATCAAAGGAGTCATTCCTAGAGACTTTTGATTTACATCGCTACCTAGCTCTATCATTTTCTTTACTGTGTCCACATCTCCTTTTACAATTGCCATGCAAAATGGGCTCGTTTTTACAGTTGTAAGTTCATAAGATTGATTGTCAATAGACGTAGTGGTGTCTGTTGCAAATGCGGCAGAAGAGATTAGCATCGCCGCAAAAGCGAATAAAAATGTTTTTTTCATGATGAATGAATTTAAAGTTAAATTATTGATTATACTTAATAAGACCTCTGATCTATTCATTTTGTTACATTTTAATATTTTAAATAACAGAAATTTAACCTTTGTACAACAAAATATTAAGATTCTGAAACTAAACCAAATCACTGATTTACATACACTTATCAAAACATCTCCTCTTCTCCTAGTTTCCAAAATATTTTATTCAAAAAAAATTTATTACCACAAATGAATTACAATATTCATACAAAACACTATCAAATTTTAAGGATAACTCACTTTTAACCTTCAGCAAACAAATTCGTTAATAGTATCACAAAAAAAAGGGTTCTCCTTACCTAAGACGTCAACAAAATTCATGTATCAATAAACTTATGTTTTTGTGTAGCTGAGTATGAAATTGTAATTTTGTCTCTTGTCTTATTTTAGCATAAAAATAACCGGGAAAAACAACCAACTAAAACCTAAATTCAGAATTCCATGAATAAAAAAGTTATCTTAATGATCCTAGATGGATGGGGAACATCACCAGATCCAAAAGTTTCTGCTATTGATCACGCCAATACTCCTTTTATCGACAGCCTATATACCAAATACCCAAGTGCTTCTTTACGAACCGATGGTTTACATGTAGGATTACCAGAGGGTCAGATGGGAAATAGCGAAGTAGGACATATGAATTTGGGAGCTGGTAGAATTGTATATCAAGATCTTGCCAAAATCAATATGGCAGTCGATAAAAACACCCTTAAAGACGAGCAAGTTTTGATCGATGCCTTTACATACGCCAAAGAAAACAACAAAAACATTCATCTTCTTGGTCTAGTGAGTGATGGAGGTGTTCATTCTCATATCAATCATATCAAAGGTCTATTGAATGCCACGCATGAGTACGAATTAGAAAATGTGTTTTTGCATGCCTTTACGGACGGACGGGACGTAGATCCGAAATCAGGCAAAGGACATCTTCAAAATATACAGGAACACATGTCTAAAACTACCGGGAAAATTGCTTCGGTTGTAGGAAGATATTATGCAATGGATCGCGACAAACGATGGGAAAGAGTAAAATTGGCTTACGATTTACTTGTACACGGACATGGGACACCAACCACTAATGTTTTGGATAGTATCCAGGCCAGTTATGATCAAGATGTTACTGACGAATTTATCAAACCCATTCTAGTACAAGAAAATGGTGAAGCTGTAACTACTATTCAAGACAATGATGTTGTAATCTTCTTTAACTTCAGAACAGATAGAGGTCGGGAACTTACGGAAATGCTATCGCAAAAAGATATGCACGAATACAATACACATAAGTTGCCGCTTCATTACGTAACCATGACGAATTATGATGATACTTTTGAAGGAATTCAAGTAATTTATGATAAAGAAAATATCACCAACACCTTAGGACAAGTATTAGCCGAGGCAGGAAAGAAACAAATTCGAATCGCTGAAACCGAAAAATACCCTCATGTTACCTTTTTCTTTTCGGGAGGACAAGAAACCCCTTTTGAAGGCGAATCCAGAATTCTTAGAAACTCACCAAAGGTGGCTACTTATGATTTAAAACCTGAAATGAGTGCTTATGAATTGAGAGATGCTTTGGTTCCTGAATTACAAAAAGGAGAGGTGGATTTTGTATGTCTCAATTTTGCAAACGGAGATATGGTGGGGCATACCGGAGTGATGGAAGCTGCTATCAAAGCTTGTGAAGCTGTCGACGAATGCACCAAGGATGTTGTTTCTACTGGATTAGAAAATGGATACACCACATTACTTATCGCCGATCATGGAAATTGTGAAACTATGATCAATCCCGATGGTTCTCCGCATACCGCTCATACGACCAACCCAGTACCTTTTATTTTGATTGATGCAAATGGAATCAAAGTAAAAGATGGCGTTTTGGGAGATATTGCTCCTACTATCCTGGATCTAATGGGTGTTGATCAACCAGAAGCTATGACACAACATTCATTGTTGGTGTAAGCTTATAGGTATCGTTTTTTTGATTTTGTTAAACTAGCATTAAGATATACTATTGAGCTAAGGGTTTATGGTATCTTCGCGTACCGAATTATTATTATTTACAATGAAAATTATACGCTTATTATTAAGTATTATCGTTCTTAATTCGTGCATTAGTGCATCTATAGCTGTAAACACCTCTGGTCGTTCAGAAAACCAATCACAAGCATCTCATAGTTCTGAAACGAAACCAGATATGCTGGTAGGAAAACATCAACGAGCAGCTCTTGAGCAGCAACCCTTTGCATCTTGGTTTACTACAAATTATGAAGAGTATACCGTGGATACCGAAACCACTGCCAAAATTTCTCCGTATCTTAAAGATATCTCTGTAAAAGCTTTTATGGGGACTTGGTGTAGTGATAGCAAAAGAGAAACTCCAGCCTTTTATAAAATTCTGGATGAAGCAAAATTTGATTACAATAATTTTGAGTTAATTACGGTAACTCGTTCAAAAGATACTCCAGAAGGATTTGAAAAAGGATTAAACATACAAAGAGTCCCTACTTTCATTTTTTACAAAGAAGGCAAAGAAGTAGGACGTTATGTGGAGTTTGCCAGAGAAAGTTTAGAAAAAGATATGCTGGTTATTTTATCAGGTCAAAAATATAAACACTCATACGAGGATTAAAAATAGCGTCAATTTTAATTGATCCCAATATTCTTCGTAAATTTGCCTGCTTTTAATATGGAATTTTACGACCTATGATCATTACCAAAACAAGAGAAGAAATAGAACTAATGCGTGAGAGCGCTTTGATCGTTTCCAAAACGTTGGGCATGTTAGCCTCTGAGGTGAAACCAGGTGTTACTACATTACATTTGGACAAATTAGCTGAAGAATTTATCAGAGATCATGGTGCCATACCAGGGTTTCTAGGGCTTTATGATTTTCCGAATACCTTATGCATGAGTCCTAACGCACAAGTTGTTCATGGTATCCCTAATGATACACCTCTTAAAGAAGGAGATATCATTTCTATAGATTGTGGAGCTATCAAAAATGATTTTTACGGTGATCATGCATATACCTTTCCTGTTGGTGAAGTTTCTGAGGATGTAGCCCGTTTGCTGCGCATTACCAAAGAATCTTTGTATGTTGGTATTGCCGAATTCAAAGTAGGAAATCGTGTGGGTGATGTTGGATATGCCATCCAAAAATTCACAGAAGATGCAGGATACGGTGTGGTAAGAGAATTGGTAGGGCACGGTATTGGTCGTAAAATGCATGAAGATCCAGAAATGCCTAACTACGGCAGACGTGGAAGAGGAAAAAAGTTTGTCGAGGGAATGGTAGTCGCTATGGAACCGATGACCAATATGGGAACACATCGCATCAAGCAATTGCGTGACGGATGGACCATCCTTACGGCAGATGGTAAGCCTAGCGCACATTTTGAGCATGATGTGGCTATTATAGACGGTAAACCAGAGATTCTTTCTACCTTCAAATACATTTATCAAGCTTTAGGTATTGAATCTGATGAAGAAGATGCATTCCGACAAGAATTATTAGCGGTATAGGCATTTGTGATCCAGTCCTAGTTCATGAAAAGGCTTTTTAAATTTATTCTTAATACGATTCCAAGACCTATCCTAATCAGGTTAAGTTATTGGGTTCGACCGATAGTCTCTTTTTTACTACGCGGAAAAACCTATACAGACCCCATAGATGGGAAGAGTTTTTCCAAGTTTCTTCCTTATGGATATGGAAAGCAAAGAGAAAATGTTTTATCACCTTCTACGCTATCATTAGAACGCCATCGTTTACTATGGTTGTATTTACAAAAAGAGACCAATTTCTTTTCTACACCTGCAAAGGTATTGCATTTTGCTCCTGAGCAAGCCTTCTATAAGCGATTCAGAAAGTTATCGCATTTAGACTATACAACTACAGATTTACTGTCTCCTTTGGCGGATGTAAAGGCGGATATATGTAACCTGCCATTTGATGATGACCAATATGATGTTATTTTCTGTAATCATGTTCTGGAACACATCCCTGATGACACCAAAGCCATGCAAGAGTTGTATCGTGTCTTGAGACCTGGTGGTATGGCTATATTGCAAATTCCACAGGATCTAAATCGAGAGACTACTTTTGAAGATGATAGTATTACTGATCCTAAAGAAAGAGCCGAAATTTTTGGACAATACGACCACGTACGTGTGTACGGTCGGGACTATTTTGAAAAATTAAGAGCTATTGGATTTAAGGTAGACGAAGTGGATTACACTTCTGTACTGTCTGATGAAGAAGTCATCAAATATTGCCTGGCCAAAGGTGAAATTTTACCTGTTTGTTATAAACATTAGCTTTCAGGAAATCCATTCACCGCTAGTGTTTTTAACTCCTTATCGGAATCTTCATAAATAAAATACACTTTTAGCTCTGGATGAGTGGCGAGAAACTCTTTTGCCCGTTCTAACCCCATAGACATTAACGCAGTAGCATACGCATCGGCATACATACAATTTGTCGTGATCACTGATACACTTAATACATTTGATTTGTGAGGGTAACCTGTTTTTGTATCAATAATATGCGCATAACGATTACCATTCTCATCTACTTTAAATTTGCGGTAACTCCCAGAAGTAGCCATTGCTCCATCCTCTAAAGAAATTACCTTGCTATAGGATTGTGTTTGGTCAAAATTTGGATCTTCCACTCCAATTTTCCATGATTTTTGCTTGATCAAATTACTGCCTTTGCCTCGAATTTCACCTCCAATTTCTACCAAGTAATTATCTTGACCTTTACTTTCTAAAAACTCGGCAAATACATCTACCGCATATCCTTTGGCAAGTGCATTGAAATCTATAAACGTATTAGGATGTTCTTTTACAATCTTATCCCCTTTTAGCACAACTTTTTGCACCCCTACAGTTTGTAACAAGCTGTCAATTTTAAGGCTATCCAACCCAACAATTTTACCCTCTGGGCCAAAGTCCCATGCATTTACCAAAACCCCAATGGTGGGATCAAAAGCACCTTGAGTTTGGTCGTATATTTGTTTTGAAGCTACAAACACCTTCTTGAAATGGTCATCTACAACGACTGTAGTATCGCCTTTGTTAATTTTAGAAATATCAGAATCATCCATGTAGGTAGACATTGATGTATTGATTACCTTAATCAGACTATCATAAGAAGATGAAAAATCTGATTTTTCATTACTGATATACTGTACAGAAAAAGAAGTGCCAAAAGCCTCTCCATTTTGATAATTCAAATGCAAAGTAGGTTCTTTTTTACAAGCTACCACTGTAAAAAAGATAAACAATACCAATAGCCTATGTATCATAATGATTAATTCAGATGAGTTTCGATGGTTTGCAACCCTGCATATTCTAGAATATACTCTTCATTAAGCTGTACGGGTTTATTTGGATTTTCCGCGTTTTGCAATCCTACCCCTGCATAAAACACTTTTGCCTCTTGTTCTCTCGCATGTTTCTTGAAAGATTCCATCCAGATCATATCATAATTATGAGGATTATCAGGATATGCTATTGCCTTCACGATCACAAAATACCGTTGATTTGATTGATCTATACAAACAAATTGCGGGTGTTTTCCTAATTGACTGTTGATTGCTATAAATTCGTAGCCCTTTTTCTCTAATTCTTCTCCAACAATATTCATTGCCAGATTGTGTAGTTCTTGTCTTGTTAAAATCCTTGCCATTACGCTGCAAAGATACAATCAAAATCATGAATTTTTCAGAGGTAATTCGTGATTTATTTAAACCTTACAAACTTCGCTTCATCAAAATAGTAACTGGGGGTATATACTGGTTTTTCAGCTTCAAATTTGTACCAGGGAGAAGTCTCTGGTTTTTCAAAGTTTTTAAGCAAACATACACTTTGGGCAGGAGTATTTCCTTGAGCAAGCAAATACATTTTCTCTCCGTTCTCATTCTTTATTTCATCAACAATAATTTCAATATGCCCTGGTGATCCAGGTTTGACCAGCATATCTCCTATTTTAATTTCTGAGACTGGTACTTTTTTTAACTCGTGATACATAGATAGCGTTCCCGCATAGGTGTAAATGAGATTAAGGTATTTATAGAAGTTAGATTTAGAATGATTGGCTGCAGCCGTTTTATGAAAGGAAACTTTATTCCCTCTAATTTTTGGTCGATATCCTTCGGCATATTTCTTCCAGGAACAATAATGACCGGAAGTAAAATTAAATCCGATTTCGGCTTTACGATTGTTATTCCATAAATACTCTGATCGAATACGCATTAAAGCATCTGCGCATTGCTGTAAACCATTTTTAGGAACCGGCACCTCAAGTATGGCATCATGCCAATTTTGAGCAAAATATTCGCTCTCATCATAATTAATGATTTTACTACCATAAGGTTTCAACTGATAGTTACGTAAGTACTCTTCAAAAGATCCATTGGGATACGTCACTCTGGTATATCCCTCAGGCAGTAAAACTCTGGTTACGATCGAATCTCCTTCTTCATTAATCAAACTAGGTTTGGAAATCGCATGAGTCACTACTCCTTTTACTTGATGCGTCAACATCTTTCCTTTTGAGGTATTCTGAAACACCACAAAAATAGCCCCAACGATAATCAACACTACCACTAATTTCTTCATAACTTCCCTTCTTATACTCTCAAAAATAAAAAAACCGATACAAAATGTATCGGTTTTTGGTTGTATCTAGAAAGAAATCTTATCCTCCAAAGTCGTCGAATCTGATATTCTCATCAGGAATACCAAAATCTTCACCCATTTTCTGAACGGCTTTATTCATTAATGGTGGCCCACAGAAATACAATTCTATATCTTCTGGAGCTTCATGATGATTCAGGTAATTATCAATCACACAATTGTGTACAAAACCAACAAAACCATCTCCTTCGGCATCATTAATATCTTTTTTCACTGTCCAGTTATCTTCTTCCAAAGGTTCCGAAAGTGCTAAGTAGAATTTGAAATTGTCAAACTTCTTTTCTAAGTCATAAAAATGATCTAAGTAGAAAAGCTCTCGCTTGGAACGACCTCCATACCAATAGGTAACTTTACGTCCTGTTTCCAGAGTTTTGAATAAGTGGTATAAGTGAGAACGCATTGGCGCCATACCTGCTCCACCACCTACATATAACATTTCTGCATCAGACTCGTTGATAAAGAACTCTCCGTAAGGACCGGAAATTGTCACTTTATCTCCAGGCTTTTGTGCAAAAATATAAGAAGATGCTACACCAGGATTTACATCCATCCATCCATTTTTTGCTCTATCCCATGGCGGAGTAGCGATACGTACATTCAACATAATATCACGTCCTTCTGCCGGGTAAGAAGCCATAGAGTATGCACGCTCCACAGTTTCTGTGTTTTTCATTACAAGAGGCCATAATCCAAACTTATCCCATTCTACCTGGAATTTGTCTGGAGTTTCGTGCTCCTCTGGGTGCGCAGTAATATCCATATCAGAATACTTGATCTCACAAGGAGGAATTTCAATCTGGATATATCCACCTGCTTTATAATCCATATCCTCAGGAATTCGAACAACGAACTCTTTGATAAACGAAGCTACGTTATAGTTACGCACTACTTCTGCTTCCCATTTCTTAATACCAAATACCTCTTCTGGGATTTGGATATTCATATCTTGCTTTACTTTTACCTGGCACGCTAATCTCGCTCCGTGTTGTAACTCTTTACGAGAAAAGTGTGGTGTTTCTGTAGGTAGTGCTTCTCCACCACCTTCTAGTACGTGACACTCACATTGTATACAAGTACCTCCACCTCCACATGCAGAGGGTAAAAATATTTTTTCGTTACCTAAAGTAGACAAAAGTGTTCCTCCTGAAGCTACTTCTATCTCTTTTTCACCATTGATGGTAATCTTTACTGGACCAGAAGGTAGTAATTTATCCTTTGCGAATAATAAAATTCCTACCAATACCAGGATAAGAACCAAAAAGGAAACAATGGTAATAGCTATTGTTCCACCGGTTGATGCTAATAATATCATATTATTTAAGTATTGTAACATTAGTATTTTGGGCTACTTCTTTTGTAGTCTTCTCTTCTTCTACCTGAACAGCTTTTGGCGCCTGCTTTTCTTCTTCATCTCCACCTGTTAGCATTCCACCAAAACTCATAAATCCAATAGCCATTAACCCAGTAAGAATAAACGTAATTCCTAAACCTCTTAATGGCGCTGGCACGTTCGAGTATCTGATTTTTTCACGAATAGCAGCAATTGCCAAAATAGCCAAAAACCATCCGATCCCTGAACCAATTCCATATACGGCAGCTTGAGAAATATTTGCAAACTCTTTTTGTTGCATAAATAACGACCCTCCTAGGATGGCACAGTTTACTGCAATCAATGGTAAGAAAATACCCAAAGAGTTATACAACGATGGAGAAAACTTCTCTACTATAATCTCTACCAATTGAACCATTGTAGCAATTGTAGCAATAAATAGAATAAAAGTTAAGAAACTTAGGTCATAACTCGCATATTCTGGGCCTAACCATACTAATGCTCCTTCTCTAAGGATATATTTATCTAATAAGAAGTTTAATGGCACTGTAATGGCTAATACGAATATAACTGCTGCACCAAGTCCTACTGCTGTAGATACCTTTTTGGATACTGCAAGGTATGAACACATCCCAAGAAAGAATGCGAATACCATATTATCTATAAAGATCGATTTTAAAAATAATTCTAAATATTCCATGTTTCTTTCTTTTTAATGATCTTCAATTAAGGCTTTATTTTTACTTCTTTGGATCCAGATAATAATTCCAACAGTAATCAAAGCCATTGGGGCTAATACCATGAAACCGTTATTTTCATATCCAATAGCATACAATCCTGTTTTTTCAATAGGATCTCCTAGAACTTTGGCTCCAAAAAGGGTACCTGATCCTAGCAACTCTCTGAAGAACGCTACAATAATCAATAGCACTCCGTATCCAGCAGCATTTCCGATTCCGTCCAAGAAGGATTTCCAAGGTCCGTTACCTAAGGCAAAAGCTTCGAAACGTCCCATGATGATACAGTTGGTAATGATCAACCCGATAAATACCGAAAGTTCCTTACTCAGTGTATACGCAAATGCCTTGAGCACCTGATCCACAATAATTACCAAGGCAGCTACTACTACAAGCTGTACGATAATTCTAATTTTTGAAGGAATAATGTTTCTCATCAATGAGATCACAACGTTACCTACTCCCAAAACAAACACTACAGATATCGCCATTACTATAGAAGGCTTTAACTGTGCAGTAATTGCAAGTGCCGAGCAAATCCCTAATACCTGAATGGTAATTGGGTTATTATCTGCTAGAGGATCCGTTAATAATTTTCTGTTCTTTTTTGAAAACAAAGGCTCTTTTGGCTCCTTTACTTTCGCTTCAACTTTTTCTTCTATTACTTCGGCCATAGCTTATTTTTTTAAAGTTTCGAAATAAGGTTGATACATTTTGATTCCTTTCTTCACCATTGCAGTAACACCATCACCAGTGATCGTAGCTCCTGCCAATGCATCTACCTCATTATCCTTTTTATCCTGATTCTTAGGATCTCCGTTTCCTTTCTTAACCGTAATTCCTTTGTAGTTTCCGCTAGCGTCAAGAATGCTCTCTCCGATAAAATCATCTCTGAAATAAGCTTCCTTAATGTTAGCTCCAAGACCCGGTGTTTCTCCTTTATGATCAAAGAAAGCTCCTTTTACAGTTTTGAACTCTTTATCCAAAGAAACATATCCCCAGATTGCATCCCAAAGTCCATTTCCTCTTAAAGGAACAATATAAAATTCTTCTCCATCCTTTTTACCGATAAACAAAGGCATTTTACGTTCGTAATTTGCGTCTTGCTTTACTTTGTCATTCTCTTTCTTAACTTCTATATCGAAAGCGTCAGTTGTTTGCTCAGCTTTACTACCTACAATAATGAACTGACCTTTATCTCCAACATATTGATTGAAAAGATCCTCTGCTTGCTCAGGAGCAACAAATTCGTTAGGATCTTCGCTATCGGCAATTCCCATTGCAAACAGGATATTTTGTTGTTTTTCAGTTCTTTTATTCGCATCTATTCGCCCTTTCAAAGAAGACGCGGTAAATGCTAATAAAGATCCTACCACTACCACCATCGCTACAGCGAATATGATAGTATATGAGTTTTTATCTGTATTAATCGCCATGATTAAGCAGTTTTAAGTTTTAAACGTTTCATTCTTTTCTTCACATTACCTTGTACCACATAGTGATCAATGGTAGGAGCAAATACATTCATTAATAGAATTGCTAAAAATACTCCTTCTGGATATGCCGGGTTGAATACTCGAATCAAAATTGAAATGAATCCGATTAAGAATCCGTAAATCCATTTTCCTTTATTGGTTTGTGAAGCGGTTACCGGATCGGTTGCCATAAATACAATACCAAACGCAATACCACCAACGATTAGGTGTTTCCAGAATTCAAGATCCATTAATGCATAGAACTTACTTGATTCTGCAATCCATCCTGCATTAGTGATTCCGTTAAAAATAAGTCCCATGATAAGTGCTCCAAGAACAGCACTCACCATAATTCTCCAGCTTCCTATTTTGGTAAAAATCAAGAATAATCCTCCTAACAATATTAAGATAGCCGAAGTTTCTCCCACAGATCCCGGAATGAAACCATAAAACGCATCAGCGATAGAGTAGGTTACTTCTTTGCCGTGAGATGCAGTTTGTGCTAGGATCTCTTTCCCTTGTGCCAAACCACCTAAAATAGTTTCTCCAGAAATAGCATCCAATTGAGCTCCTCCTGCAATTTCATTAGCTCTCTCTACAGCTCCGTGCACCCATACCTTGTCTCCAGACATCCAGGTAGGATACGCAAAGAATAAAAATGCTCTGATTGTAAGTGCCGGGTTAAGAATATTCATTCCTGTTCCACCGAACACTTCTTTACCGATTACTACTCCGAAAACAACAGCTACCGCCAACATCCAAAGTGGTGTATCTACTGGTACGATTAACGGAACTAGCATTCCTGTAACCAAGTATCCTTCTTCTACTTCATGACCTTTGATCACAGCAAAAACGAATTCTACTGCTAGACCAACTCCGTAAGATACCACAACCAAAGGAAGTACTTCCCAAAGCCCTACTATAAGGTTATCCAAAGTCCAGAACTCTGCACTTAAGAATCCTCCAGAAACTGCTTGAATTTCTCCTAAGGCCAAATGATGCTGATAACCGGCATTAAACATCCCAAATATCAAACATGGTAGTAAGGACATGATTACCGTATTCATCGTACGTTTCAAATCATCGGCTGCACGAACGTGTGATCCCGAATGGGTAGTTTCGTTAGGCAAATACAAAAAGGTATGGATCGCATTAAATGCGGGAGCCATCTTCTTCCCTTTATATTTAAGTTTTAGTTTATGTAATTTATCTTTTAATCCCATAGCACTATCCTATTTCTTTTAACATTAGGTCCAATCCTTCTCTAATTATCTGTTGGTGCGGTTGCTTTGACACACATACGAACTCTGTAAGAGCAAAATCTTCTGGAGCTACCTCGTACATTCCTAGTTGTTCCATCGCGTCCAAATCATTTACCATACAAGCCTTCAACAACTGTAATGGATAAATATCCAGCGGGAAAACATTTTCGTAACTTCCTGTTACCACAAATGCTCTATGCTCACCATTGGTATTGGTATTCAACGAGTACTTTTTATTTGGGAACAACCAAGAGAATGTTAGTGCTCTTGATGGAGATATTTTATTAAAAATTGGCTTGTTCCAACCAAAAAATTCGTAATCATCACCTTCAGGAATGATTGAGATCGTATTGTGATAGTATCCCAAATATCCGTCAGGCTTTACATTTTCACCAGTTAAAACATCACCACTTATCACTCTGATGTTACTTTCATCATGAACTCCAGAATCATACACCATTGTAGAAACTTCTGTTCCGATAATCGTTTTGTAATATTGAGGTTTCTTTACAGAAGATCCTACAAGAGCTATCGTTCTTTCGGCATTAAATTTACCTGTTAGTAATAATTCCCCAATGATCACAAGATCTTGTGGATTTACTACCCAAACTACTTCTCCTTTATTAATAGGATCAATCTTGGCGATTTGCACACTTACGTTTCCTGCCGGGTGTGGACCAGACACTTTGTGTAGTGTTACATTATTAAGGTTTGAAAGTGGAGAATTACCTTGTTTCCCTACAGAAACATGTACTTGTCCTTCGGTCAACTTGCTCAAGGCAGTTAATGCCACTTGCAGTTCATTTTCCTTTCCTTCTAGAACATAATCCAAATCTGCAGCCAAAGGTGCTGTAGCATATCCAGACACAAAGATTGCCTTTGGAGCAACATCTGGATTTGCGATTACATCATAAGGTCTTTGCTTGATAAATGGCCAACATCCCGATGACAACAAGTGGCTTTTTACTTCTTCGCCACTCATTGCATTGACATCTTTGGTGCCAAAATCAGCAAATTTTTGTTCCTTATCTCCCAAAATCTTAAAGGCTAAGATTTTTCTTTTGGCGCCACGCACAATTTCAACTATCTCTCCACTTACAGGTGAAGGAAAAAGTATATTTTCGTTAGATTTAGAGTGGAAAAGTGGTTCGCCGGCCTTAACTTCTGTACCTTGTTTTGCAATAACTTTTGGTACGATACCGTGAAAATCGTCAGGCTTAATTGCGTAAACATTACTTCTGATAGCGTTTACAGTTTTCTTTTCTGCTTCGCCAACAAGCTTAATGTCTAAGCCCTTTCTGATACGAATGTCTTTTGACATATTTGTAGTCTATGTTAATTAACTAAAAAAATCGTGCAAATTTACTAATTAAAACACGTAAGTGAAAGCAGGTTATGTTATAAGATTTTATTTATAATAATTCTAAATAACCTTTTCAAGTGTACAAAAACTCCTTTTATCTGTTAGGCATACATTTTGTTATATTTACATCCAGAACAAAGCCAAAATGTTAAAAATAAATAAGCCGGCGTTAGCGCTATTCATTCTGTTTATTGGGATCCATCAAATCGTTATTTCTCAATCTCCGATTGATGAAGCACCCACTGCAGATTACATCAAAACCATTCAATTTTCTGGGGACCAAGAATTTGCAGGAATCCCTATCATCAAATTGGGTGATCCGATCCAAATTTCTTTTGATGATGTTAATGGTGATGAAGCTGATTACTATTATCGTATCACACATTATGATTTTGATTGGACTCCATCTGTGTTATATAAAAACGAGTTCATGGATGGCTTTGATGAGATCCGAATCGTGGATTACGAAAACTCTTTCAACACCTTACAAATGTATAGTCATTATACTTTGGAAATTCCTAATCAGGATACACGAGGCTTAAAAGTAAGTGGTAACTACTTACTGGAAATATATAATGATGATGAAGACGTTGTTTTCTCTAGAAAATTTATCATCTACGAACCCTTAACCACAGTTAAAGTATATACCAAAAGATCCCGTGACCTCAACTTTATCAATACCAAACAATCTGTTCAATTTGAAATAAATTCTCCCAGAGAAATCCTGAGAGACCCTAAAAGAACCGTAAAGACTTTGGTGATGCAAAATAACGATATCAAACAATCCATTACTGATTTGATTCCTCAATTCACCATCGCAAACTCTTTGGTATACAAATACGATCAAGAATCTGCTTTTTGGGGTGGTAACGAATTTTTGGCTTTCGACAATAAGGAAATCAGAGCCTCTACCGCAGATATCGAACGTATTGAACTCAATGATATTTACCACAATTATTTGTATCGAGATGTAGTTCGCGCAAACCGACGATACACCTACAACCCAGATATCAATGGGAATTTTGTAGTTCGTAATCTAAATGCAGACAACAATAATGTCGAAGCTGATTATGCCTGGATACACTTTGCATTAGAATGCTACGAACCTTTGGAAGGAGGTGAACTTCATATCTACGGAAATTTCAATAACTACACTTTGGATGAATCTACTCGCTTGGAATACGATCAAGAAAGTGGTTATTATTTTCTAAAGAAGTTATTCAAACAAGGGTTTTACAACTACAAATATGTACTAGTTCGCCCTGATGGAAGTATCGACCCTGGCTTTGTGAGCGGTAACTTCGACGAAACCGAAAATGAATATATCGTTATCCCTTACTACAGAGCCCCTGCAACACGCTACGATAGAGCCATTGGGAAAGGAATAGGTAATTCTGCAAACATTACTAACTAAAATCTGTACTTGAAATAAACGAGATCTCTTTCAGAGGATAATTAGAAGTTCGTACAACCATACTTATCTCTTATCAAGTGGGGAAATAACAAATAATTAACATAAAACCTTTATTTTAGACCCCAGTAACACATTTCTTACATGAAAAACAAGGGGAGATTTCTAAAAAAGTATAGAGGAAATGAATGTCTAAACTGCGGTGTACCATTGGATATGGTGGATAAATACTGCCATAGCTGTGGCCAGGCAAACACCACAAAACAACTCTCCTTCAAAGATTTTTTTAATGAATTTTTTGCTAGTATTTTCTCTTATGATTCAAGATTAAGACATACTATCATTGCACTTTTATTTAGTCCTGGAAAAATTTCCAAAGAATATATTAATGGAAAACGGGTGAAGTACGCCAATCCTTTTCGATTTTACTTAAGTGTTTCGATCATCTTTTTTATCATCAATGGCTTGTTTATCGATTTTGATAAATTCAAATCAAGTATTGAAGAAGATGTCACCAAAACCAAAGCCACCTTGTCAGAATTAGAAGAAGGCATGAATGTTCCTGACTCAGTAAAACAAAGAGTCGCAGAACAAATCTCTGAGACAAGAGGTATTCCCGTTTCAGAGAGAGAAAAAATCAAAACAGCCATTTTGCAAGCCGATAGCCTTAATCTTGAGGCGCTCACAAAGGACAAACCCAAAGAAGTTACTTATTACACACAAGCTCAAATCGATAGTATAGGTTTTTTCTCGAGACCGTTCAAACTGTTTCAGATGTATGATGATCATTATGAAAAAACAGAGGAAAAATCTACATTCAAAGCGCTAGCAGACCTCAAGCACGACGAAAATCGATTGAACAAATACATTTACAACAGAGTCAAGAAAACCAATAATATAAACGACAATTACGGCATAGAATTATGGGAATTTATCTTTAGCAAATTACCTTTTATTATCTTTTTCTTTCTGCCTTTCTTTGCCCTTGCCATATGGTTTGTATATATCAGAAGATCCTATACCTATATGGAACATTTGGTGTTTACTTTTCATACACAAACCGTGTTTTTTATTTTGATAGGAATATCCATATTGATTGGTCAAATCATACACAGTTCTGCCATAGGTATCACCCTTTTATTATTTCTATTTTACCTCTACAAAGCAATGCGTAAATTTTACAATCAAGGAAGATTCAAAACTATTGTTAAATTTCTGTTAGTAAACGTTTTATTTTTTATATTAGCAAGTATAGGATCTGCGATTACTTTGGTAGGATCGATTTTCATTTTTTAGTATGGTTCAACAAATAACTCGAGGCATAAAAATTTCGGTGGATACCACCTTTGAGGGTACGTTCTATAAGAACTATAAGATCCATTTTGCCTTTGGCTACAAGATCACCATTGAAAATCAAAGTAAAGATTCTGTTCAACTTACCTCTCGTTTTTGGGAAATCAAAGACGCCTTAAACAATACTGAAATTGTAGAAGGAGAAGGCGTAATAGGAAAAAAACCAGTATTAAAACCTGGAGAATCCCACACTTATAATAGCGGATGTTTACTGAGCTCTCCCTTTGGAGCCATGAAAGGTCATTACAACATGGTTAATTTTACTTCCACACGGAAATTTAAAGTAATGATTCCTGGCTTCAAATTATATGCTCCTTTTGCACTTAATTAACGATTCGCTCTACCAGATCAAACCTTATTTTTTCTCCATTTTGTTCTATATGGCAATATTTACAATTTGAATCGTATACAAATCGATATGTTTTGGTGATATCAAATGCTGATTTTTTTGCTTCAAACAGCCCTTTGAAATCTTCTTCTCCATATTCATCAAATCGTATGATTTCATACAAATTATGATGATTTTCGGGTATTCTAAGTTTAAAATAAGCACTACTTCCTGTTCCCGACAAAAAGCAGGCATCTTCCAAATGCTTAGGTTTCTTTTCCTTCCCTACAGAGTCATTGGGATTTGGAACGTTTTTGTCAAAATAATTGGTCATATTTTCTTTAAATGCTGACCCCTTATATTCCTTAACTTGGCCATTGATCACTTCATAAATCGGATTATGAACAGAGGACTTTTCTACATTTCCCACTGTGCTCGGTGTAAACCTCTTGTTTCGAAGTAATGGCTTTCTGATTTTACGATAATCAGTACCTGCTAGGATGGTGTCCGTAACGATCCTGGAACAATTACTTCCTTCCTTACCAAAAGCTTTATAAGGGATACTTCCTTTTCCTTGTACAGAAAGCACATACGCTCGAGATTTTTCGTAATCAATAAAATCACACACAGATGCTACCAAACGTCCGCTACCATGCGTTTTGTGTGGATTTGCTTCTAACCAGACTAAAAACTCTTTTAAGTTTTCAAGATTGTGATCCGGATCTAATATGGCTTTGAAAGGGATTTCGAGCTCTACATCAGTAATTGCACTGCGAACCCTACCATAACCCTGAGGTGTGATATACCTCCCAAAATCATAGTATTCAGCTCTTCCCGTCGAATTTTCTATTAACACAAATGCCGCATGTCCGGCTTTGATATATCTGTTTCTTCCTAAACCAAATATTGGAAGTAATTGCAACACAGATTCGTCAGAATATCGAACAAAGGTATCAGGAAAAGCAAGAGAAATTATTTTACCTGTATATTTCACGCAGTTATTGCCTCAAAAATAATCGTACTCACCTCACTGTCCTGTAGGTTTTCGTAGCGCATAGAAAGTTCTTCTTCATTTTTTACTACTTGCGTAATACTTCGGGTTTTCAAGAAACCTCGATCAATTTGAAGGTCTACATCTTTATCGCCTACACCTGCATTTTTATGAAAATCTAATAAAGTATCCGAACTCAAAACATTTTCATTTTCAAAAGTTTCGAACCAGTCTTCTCTTATTTTCTTCATTTCTTTTGTATAAAGTGTAGATGACGACCAAATATGAGTTTCTTTTTCTAATTTCCTCACATGTTTTTTCTTGCCGTCCCACACTAGCTCAAGCAGCAATAGATCTGCACTCCAATTGGCAGCTACGATAGTAAATGGTTCTATCCCTTTTAGGTTATACGTTGTTATAGCATTTTCAAGATCTTCAGCCTCTAATAAGTCTTTAACCACGACCCCTCTACTCTGCCGGTAAGAAACCATTCTTTCATGGATTTCAAAACCACCATTAAGTAAACAAATCATTGTATTTTTATCACTCACCCCTATCCAGGTACCTCCTGCAACTGCATCCTTTGGAAACAGCATTCTTGTACCATTTATTTGATAGAACTCTGGCAACAGAGTTTTTCGATTTATAGCCTCATCACGATTTGAGGTAAGAATAAAATTATTTTCTTGAGTTGGAATTAATGTTACTGTACACATAAATTTTGGGTCGGCTAAATATTTCACAACTTACAAAAAAAAATACATACTCCACAATGTTTATAAAAGGTTAAAATGGATAATACCCTTTTTAATTTTCTATCTTTGCCATCTAATTTAACTAACTCGTTAAATAACACATCTTAATAACTATTAATAACACTTCTTATCATGGGAAAAGGTTTTTTTCAAGTTCCTACTGCCATTAACGAACCTGTAAAATCATATGCTCCAGGCACTCCTGAGCGTGAAGAGGTTCTGGCCACCTATAAAAAAATGTATAATGAAACTATAGATGTTCCTTTATATATAAACGGAGAAGAGATTACCACTGGCGATACAGCTACAATGTCTCCTCCTCATGATCACAAACATATTCTTGGGACGTATCATAAAGCTGAAAAAAAGCATATTCAAAAAGCTATAGATACTGCACTTGAAGCCAGAAAAAAATGGGCCGATTTGCCTTGGGAACAACGTGCAGCAGTATTTTTGAGAGCTGCCGAGTTAATTGCAGGACCTTACCGTGCAAAAATAAACGCTGCCACGATGCTTGCGCAGTCTAAGAATATCTTTCAGGCAGAAATTGACGCTGCTTGTGAATTCATCGACTTTTTGCGATTCAATGTGGAGTATATGACGCAAATCTATGAGGATCAACCTGATTCTACTTCTGGAGCATGGAACCGATTAGAGTACCGACCACTTGAAGGATTTGTATATGCCATTACACCATTTAACTTTACAGCAATCTCAGGAAACCTTCCTGCCAGTGCTGCTTTGATGGGTAATACTGTGGTTTGGAAACCAAGTGATAGCCAGATTTACTCTGCAAAAGTGATTGTGGACATTTTTAAAGAAGCTGGAGTACCTGATGGAGTAATTAACGTAGTTTATGGAGATCCTGTAATGATCACAGATACAGTTTTGGCTAGTCCAGATTTTGCAGGTATCCACTTTACCGGTAGTACTCATGTTTTTAAAGATATTTGGAGTAAAATTGGAACCAATATCCACAATTATAAAACATATCCTAGAATCGTTGGTGAGACTGGAGGAAAGGATTTTATCGTTGCTCACCCTAGTGCTAACGCGAAGCAAGTGGCTACTGGTATTTCTAGAGGGGCTTTTGAATTCCAAGGTCAAAAATGTAGTGCAGCTTCCAGAGCTTATATCCCACAAAGCTTATGGGCTGATGTCAAAAAATATGTTCAGGAAGACATCAAATCCTTCAAAATGGGAAGTCCTGAAGATATGAGCAACTTCATCACTGCAGTTATTCACGAAGGGTCTTTTGATAAATTGGCCAAATACATCGATCAGGCTAAAAACGACAGTGATGCAGAAGTGATAGCTGGTGGAGGTTATGATAAATCCAAAGGATACTTTATAGAGCCTACAGTAATTGTAACAAAAGATCCAAAATACACTACCATGTGTACAGAGCTTTTTGGTCCTGTAATCACTATTTATGTGTATGAAGATAGCGATTGGAATAACATGTTAACACTGGTAGATGGAACCAGCGAATATGCGCTTACCGGAGCCATATTCTCTACTGATCGTTATGCTGCTGCTGAAGCTACCAAGGCACTTGAAAATTGTGCAGGAAACTTCTACATCAACGACAAACCAACTGGAGCCGTTGTAGGACAACAACCTTTTGGTGGAGCAAGAGCTTCTGGAACCAATGATAAAGCAGGTTCTTATTTAAACTTATTACGTTGGGTATCTCCTAGAACGATTAAAGAAACCTTTGTATCCCCATCGGATTACAGATATCCTTTCTTAGGAGAATAAACACATATCTTATAAATTTAAAAAGCGCCAATTGGCGCTTTTTTTAACCCTTTTTACAAAAAAACATCATGATTATCAGATCAGCTACTATTGAAGAACTTCCTGTTTTACTTGATTTTGAACAAAAAATCATAGAAGCAGAACGTCCTATGGATGTCACCTTGAAACAAAAAGAAGCTATCAGTTATTATGACATAGGTGCATATGTAACTTCTGACCATACTGAAGTTGCAGTCGCCGAAATTGATGGCGAAATTGTTGGTAGTGGATACGGACAAATACGAAGTCGAAAATCGTTTTTCAAACAAAAGCAACTAGGTTTCATTGGGTTCATGTATGTAAAAGAAGCCTATCGTGGTATGGGGGTGAGTCAAGCTGTGATCCAGTATTTATGCGATTGGTTTACAACCAAAAACATTGAAGAAGTTCGACTTACCGTCTACGAAAAAAACCCAAGAGCCATAAGAGCTTACGAGAAAGCTGGGTTCGAAAAACATCTTATTGAAATGCGTTTCAATCTAAAAGATAAGTAACCTCAGGAATGAACACCTACATTTCGAATGCTCTATTTTTTTTGATGAGCTTTAATATGCTATCCACTGATCCTGCACTTGTAAACGAATCGGCGGGTGTATTTTTACAATAATCCACCAATATATCTATGGTTGAAGTGGCAACATGCATACGTACATCTGAAGAAGCATAGTAGATATAGACTGTACCATCAGGGTCTTTTATCCAACCATTTGAGAACAATACATTTCCTACATCTCCTATAATTTCTTGATCATTGGGAGCCATAAAATATCCTCCTGGATAATGAATTACTTTGGTAATATCCTCCAAATCTGTCATAAACATGTACAACACATATCGAAGCCCTGCTGCCGTATTCCTTACTCCATGCGCCAAATGAAGCCATCCTTCATCAGTTTTTAGCGGAGCAGGACCAAGTCCATTTTTCAACTCATAAACAGTGTGAAACTTTTTGTCAAAAATGACTTCCTCTTTTTCTATTATAGCCTGTTCCATAGAATGGGTATACCCTATTCCTATTCCTCCTCCTTTTCCAGTTTCAATAAAACCATCCTGGGGGCGTGTGTACAAACAATACTTCCCATTTACAAATTCTGGGTGTAGCACCACATTTCTTTGTTGGTTCGAAGGAGTAACTAAATCCGGTAATCTTTCCCAATTCTTAAGATCCTTTGTACGAGCAATCCCTGCACTGGCTATTGCACTAGAAACATCACCTGCCGGAGCATTAGGATCTTTTCGTTCTGCACAAAAAACCCCATAAATCCAGCCATCTTCATGCGCGATCAAACGCATATCATACACATTGGTTTCTGGGTTATCGGTTTGAGGCATTATCACAGGCTCGTCCCAAAACTTGAAATTATCGATCCCATTCGGGCTTTCTGCTATAGCAAAAAAGGATTTCCTATCATATCCTTCTACACGAACGCAAAGCACATAATTGTCTCCCCATTTGATTGCCCCTGCATTAAATGTTGCATTTACTCCTATCCGTTCTAAAAAAAATGGATTGGTTCCCAGATTTAAATCATAACGCCAATGCAAAGGCGCATGTTCTGCCGTGAGTATTGGGTTTTGATACCTTGAAACAATACCATTTCCAGATTCGATAATTGCATTTGGTTGTTGAATTAATTCTGTATGTTGTTGTAAAACTTCAAAACGTTTTGATACAGGTTTCTTCGGTTCGTTAATCATTACAGTTGTTTTTAGTTGGTTGTATTTCTTCTTTCGGTGAGTTGTCTATTAATATCAAGAACTAACGCATCATCGAGCTTATAGAAATATATAAATAGTGCAGAAAGCAATGCTCCAATCGCGGGAGCAAAACTTAACATCATTCGAATTCCCGTTTTTGCTTCTTCGCTTTGTACAGCATTTGCTTCAAATCCATAATAAGCCAACAACCAACCTGTTAAAGCACCTCCCAAAGTCCATCCTAGTTTTTGAGACATGGAGGATGAAGAAAATATAAGTCCGGTTGCCCGTCTTCCTGTTTTCCATTCTGAGAAATCGGCAATATCGGCATACATCGACCATAACAGAGGAAATATAATTCCTGCGCAAGTACTAATCAAAAACTGAAATACAAATATCAACTCCAGGTCGCCCTCTTCAAACCAAAAGAAAACACAGCTTAATACAGAAGCTAACGCCATAGCAAACAAAAACGTAGCTTTTTTCCCTATTTTATCAGATATGGGTTTTGCCAAAATCACCCCTACAATATTCGCCACCTGACCAAGCACCAGGTATAAAGTGCTATATGTTACATCTACTTTTAAAAGAGGAAATTGAAACGCCTCTTGTGTATCGAAGTAATATTTGAAATAATAGATTGCAGACCCGTCTCTTAAAGAATTAAAAATCAAAGAACACACTCCCGCTCCCAGAAGAATAAACCAGGGTTTATTTTTTAATAGATTCGAAAGATCTGCTTTTAAAGAGTGTCTTTGTTCTTTTGGTGGTGTAATCCGTTCTCTGGTGAGATAGAACGTAAAATAGAACAAAATCGCAGCAATGACAGCATAGATCAAAACAGTATACTGCCATCCTCGTTGATCATTTATAACCCCGCTATCTGTTGTACTAAAAACACTTACCAATGGCTCTGCAAAAGCAAGAACCAAAATACTTCCGGCAAAAGCAAAAACAAATCGATACGTAGATAAAGCCGTTCTGTCTTTAAGATTAGAGGTCATCACACCTAATAAAGAGGCATAAGGAACATTGACCGAGGTATACACAATCATCATAAGCGTATAAGTAACATAGGCGTATATTAGTTTGCCTGTTCCTGTAAAACCTGGTGTTGTAAAGGTAAGCGTACCGATTGCGGCAAATGGAATCGCCATCCACAGCAAATAGGGTCTGAATTTACCCCATTTGGTATTGGTTCTATCGGCGATGATCCCCATTATAGGATCATTTGCTCCGTCAAATACTCTAGTAAGTAAAAACATAGTTCCTACTGCCGCTGCAGAAATTCCGAAAACATCGGTATAGAAAAATAACAAATACATCGAAAACAGTTTCCAGAACATTGACGATGCAAAATCTCCTAATCCGTATCCAACTTTCTCTTTAAACTTTAATCGTTGCATATCTCATGACACTTATTTGATATTACTTATTTCTTCTAAAAACAACACATGAGGTAGTTTTCTATACGCTTTGAAATTTTCGCTAGTTTTTTGCCCTTGAAAAGGGACATAAAAATGACTTTCTCGAGCATTTCTCCAAAATAATGCCCACGATATCCCCGTATTCGATATACTTTCATCCAGAATCTCTGTCCACCAGTCTTCAGAGCTATCTAATTTTTCGTGCCCCGCTTCAGAAAGTGCATAAGGCATGTTTTTCTTTACCGCTATCGCTTTTAAAACCTCGAGATTACGTTTCAAGATTTCCATATACTCAACATCGGTAGTATACTGATATACATCAATACCTAAGAGATCCACATAATCATCGCCCGGGTAGTACCTCAAAAACTCTTCTTCTTTTTCCAAAAGATTAGGAGAGTACATATATAAAACATTGTGCACCTTCAATTCATTACTTAATAGAGTTACCGTTTCTCTCCATAATTGCTTATAATCTTCAGGGCTGCAACTTGAACTCCCCCACCAAAACCAATCTCCATTCATTTCGTGAAATGGACGAAATACCACAGGAATATCTCTTTGCCAAAAACCATCTAATTTCTTCAAAAACAAGGCTACTTTTACTAAATACTCTTTGTAATTATCGTGTAATACCCCTCCCTTCAGTATTTGTTTTACGGTTGCGGTGGTATCCCAACTACTTTTACCAGACATAGGATTATTGGGATGCCAACTAATGGTAATAATGCCTTTATCTTTATGAGCTTTTCTAATCAAGTTCCTCATTACCTCAAAATCCACCGTATCCAGATTGTGTTGATTCCCCAACTCTATATGACCAATTTCAAAACCATACACCCCAGGGAAATCTCCAGATACTTGCTGCACATCACTTTGGTAAGTATCTCCATCGTTTTTCCAATTAATACCATAAGCAGTTGCATCCTGGTGACCAAAGGCGTACCCTTTTTTAGGAATTTCCTTTATCCGATTAAACAAGTAATGTATTTGAGCAGTTGCCTTGGTATCCACTAAATTATTTTTTTGTCGCATTGATCGGGATGAGCCACAAGACTGAAGCCACATTGCAAACATGATTACTGCTACAACATTGGCAACACGATTAACATTTTGAATATCCCAACTATTTTTTTTCATCTTTTAAACCAGGTTACATAATTACCTTTTAACCAAGGACATGGTAAAAATAGCGCTGATGAAAAAAGTTGTGTAATACTATTTTATCAATTCCTATACGAATCCTAGGAGCGCTCTACTAAATTGTGCTTCTCCCTGGTTTTTAATGCACATCATAAAGATGCAATTGCATACACGCCCTACTATTATGATATGGACATTTCCACATTCCTACTTTTTCATCCTTCGGATTATGATGCCCGTTCGCATCTATGCGCCAAAACCATTCTCCATACTTTTGGTCGATCATCTTTGAAGCAATGAACTCCCAAATCTTTTTTGCGGTTTTGAGGTACCTTTGTTCTCCTGTAATTTGATACGCGTAATACAAACCAACCAAGCCTTCAGCTTGAGGCCACCAATGCCTATCTTTATCTATATCTCCCGTAACATAGTTTTCCTCGTTCATTACACCTCCATCATCATCGATAGCCACCTGTATACATCGATCTGCTATTTTGATTACAATATTTTTTACCTGATCGATTTTTTTTTCATCTTGAATTGCTTCAGCAGCATCTACCAGTAACCATGCTGCCTCAATATCATGTCCGTATGAATAGACGTTGCTTTTCAGGTTCCATTTTTCATCAAAAAACAGATTAAAATGCCCGATCTTGTCCAAAAACACATTCAAAAAAAGATGGATTAATTTCTTGATCGCCTCTTTGACTTGATTCTCCGGATAAATTTTAAAAAACACGGTATACGCTTCCAACAAATGAAGATGCGTATTCATAGTTTTGGCGGTATTATCATCTTTCTCACTCAATCGCATATCGTCCATCTGACTCCATTGTTGATCAAAAGCTTCGATATAACCACCATTTTGATGATCTAGCGCATGATTTTCTATCAAGTTAAAAATCTCTATAGCCCATGCTTTACTTTCTTCATTGTTGGAAAACAGGTAATATTCTGAAAGAGCATATATCATAAAAGCTTGCGCATAGACTTGCTTCTTGGCATGCACAACTTCTCCCATGTAATTTACCTCCCAGAAAACTCCTCCGTACTCCGTATCCTTAAAATAGGTTTTGAGATAATCAAAACTCCTCTGGCATAGCAACTCATATCGGTTGTCTTTGTAAAAGTTAGAAGCTGCCGAAAAAGTCCATAAAATTCTTGAATTGAGTATGATCCCTTTATTACTTAACGGTTTCTTTTGATCCGGATATGCTATATGACCAATAAACCCTCCGTATTTGGTATCGAGGGTATGTTCTTCCCAATATTTTAAAATATGAGCAAGCTCCTTTTTTGTAGCTTCTTTTAATTCTTGCAAAGCAGTCTTCATATTAGTATAGAATTAATAATTACTATCTTATAGACAGTTCAAAACTATTTTATATTATTTTTAGATTTTGACACTATTTAGTCAATTACTAATCCTATTCCGTAGATGAAGCTTTTGGAACAAGATATTCATAGAGAAATTACCCCGCTTACGGCGAGTGATTGTTTTCTTGTATTTGATAGAATCAAAGATGATTTTGATTTTCCTGTTCACTTTCATCCTGAATTCGAACTTAATTTCATTCATAACGGAAAAGGAGTTCAAAGAATCATTGGTGATCACATGCAAGAAATCGAAGATTATGAATTAGTTCTTATAGGACCTAATCTATTTCATGGATGGACACTACATAACTGCAAACAAAAGGAAATTCATGAGATCACACTTCAATTTCATGACAATCTTTTGCAGGATTCATTGCTGAATAGATCCCTAATGAAGCCCATAAAAAAACTATTTGAAGACTCTTTCTACGGGGTTCTTTTTTCGAGAGCAACAGCAATCGCTGCTTATTCTAAAATTAGGAACTTATCAAAATTAGAAGGTCTCGAATACTTTCTTTCTTTTATTTCTTTATTGCATTTTTTGGCTATTTCTGAAGGTCAAAAGAAGTTGTCCTCCTATTCCCCTACCACAGAGAATTTTCACAATAGTGAAAAAATTAAAATCATCTATGAGTATGTCAAAGAAAATTTCAGAGAAAAACTTAAAGTTAAAGACGTAGCAGCACTAGTGAATATGACAGAAGTCTCCTTTAGTCGTTTCATAAAGAAAAGAACAGGCAAAACTTTTATAGATTATCTTAACGATGTTCGTATCGGTTTTGCCTCTCAATGGTTATTAGAGAATGATGAATCCATTGCAGAAATCGCCTACAAATCAGGATTCAATAATGTATCGAACTTTAACCGCATATTTAAGTCTCGAAAAAACTGTACTCCTACAGAATACATCAAAAATTTTGAAGGTATTAAAAAGGTTTTATAGCCTTGCACGAATCATTTCACCATTTCCCATGCCCAATCAATAATTTGTTGGCTGATTTTATCTTCCCACTTTCCAGGTTTAAAATTAAAGCTTGAACTGTAATCCGGATGAATCGTAGACCAATGATCTAACTTTGGATATTTGTGTAGTTGATGATCCTTATGATTAGATTTTTCTAAAAGAGCTATGATCATATCATTATCATTCTCGGTCATGATCCAATCATTAGTCCCCCATCGAATTCTAACCGGCACTTTTATTTTCTGCCATTCGGAAGCAAAATTAAAATCTTGTACCTGATGGTAATATTCAACAGGACGACCATACATATGGAAAGGACCATGCCTGTGATATTTTTTAAACAACGGGGTTTCCTCTAAAATATCATGATAACTTCTCTTTTCAATCAACATTTTATAGTAGATGGGAATATACACTGTATTCATCAAGTCGTATATCTCTTTTTGAGATTTGCCCTCGATCTCTAATATCCTACGTTCTATTTCCAGCATATGCTCGTACCAGGATTTGAAAAACGTTCCATCTGATATGACTCCTGCAGCATTAAATTGATTCGCAATATATGGAGCCAAAGCACTCCCCATACTATTTCCGTACACAATCACTTTATCTTGTTGGATATATGTTTTTGATTTGAGCAATTGCATAGCTGCTTCGTATCCGCTAATTTCAGTTTTGAAGTCCGTTTTCCCACAATCTCCCTCACTATCCCCTACTCCTGGTTTTTCTACCCTTACCAAAACCATATTCGATTTCTCGGCCAAATCTTTAATTAATCGTACCCAGTTGTTACTTCTACCCGAGTATTTTTCTATTGTGGAACAACTCAAACCCTGAATCAAGAAAATAGCAGGAAAAGGTCCTTTTCCTTTAGGTTTGGTAATAATTACCCGTTGATGTATTCCATAACCACTAGTTACGCTCTCGTAAAAAGTATCTAAAACATCATGCTGCTCTTTTGGCAAAGGGTTTAACATTACCTCCCGACTTATTACATCGACTCCTCTTTTAGCCACGATATAGGTTTTTTGATCAGCACGAATCCCATAGGTTATAGCGCTCCAATCTTCAGAATTAAGTACCGGTCGATGATCTACATTTATGATCACATCTCCCACTTTAAAACCTGCGTTAAGCAATGGAGATTTCTCATTAATCTCTTCAATCTTTGCTCCTGGTGTTTTATTATCTGGCCATGAAATTTTAGCTTCAAACGAAGCTCTTCTTTTTAATGATTGAGATAAACATTGTGTGGTGATACTAAAAAGAACCAATACTACTACCCCTATTTTTTTCATTTGTTAGTTTTTATATTTGTGATTTATTAAAAAGTTTTTGCTCAAATTTGGGATATCAACGTTCACTTCCCAGTAGAGCAATAATAAAAAGATGGAGAGGTAGTAAGGGTTAATTTATATGAAGTACTTTGGTTTTTATACCAAATCACCTTTTTTCCAACGGAATATAATATGGCAATAGTACTATACAGAAAAAACAAGGTCATTATTCAGGTAGTATTCTGGATTGCTTATTATCTACTGTTTAGTTTTATATGGGTGCAGAATGGAGATTACAAAGCTTCTTTCTTTTTGGAATTTGTTTTATTGCCTATTCGTATTCTAACCGTATACTGTTGCATCCTTTTTTTAATCCCAAAATACTTACTGCAAAAAAAGTTTATAGCGTTTGTTCTATATTACATATTCCTACTACTATTTGCCAGTATCGCTCAGCGGCTTTTTATGTTCTTTTTCATCGAAGACTTTGATCAATTTATCTTTTCTAAGATATTTGATATTCCAGCCATGATTCGATCTTCTGTACTGATTAATACGACTATCATATTTGTTTCGTCGGTTTATATTTTACTGCTCTATTTCAGAGAAAAGGAGAACAACGAACAAATACCTGGTAAAATGATAGAATTAAAGTCTAATAGACGTACTCATCGTATTTCCATCCATGACATTGTTTATATTGAAGGACTTGGAAACTACGTAAATTATCACCTACAAGACAACTCAAAAATCACGGTATATCAAAGTTTAAAAAAGTGTCTTGAACAATTGGAAGACGATAAATTTGCTCGAATACAAAAGTCCTTTATTATCAATATAAATCATTTAAGATCCTACGACAACGATACGGTTGAGATGAATAACGGAGCTTCCTTACCTGTAGGTGCCAAGTTTGACATTAAAGAACTATCTATACATCATGCTTAACCTTTCTATAATTTATACTTCAGAGGTAAGTGCACCACTTTTTTGGTCTCAAAAAAAGACTCTTCAAAAAAATCAGATAGATTGTATTGTGTAGCTTTTGGAAAGCTAGCCAATTCTTCGGCAAGATCCCCTCCCTTAAGGTATAAAATCCCATTTTGTAATTCATGTACACTTTTTTTGGCAATGTTTTTCCGTACCCATTTTACAAAATCGGGCATATTTGTCACCGCTCTACTCACCACAAAATCAAAGCGATCATCAAAAGTACCTGCTCTTCTTTGTTCTGCTTTCACATTGGTAAGTCCCAGCGCTTTTACCACTTCGTTGACCACGCGAATCTTTTTTGCAATAACATCTACCAAATAAAATTGACTCTCGGGAAACATAATAGCCAAAGGAACCCCCGGAAATCCTCCACCTGTACCAACATCTAATATTGTAGTCCCTGGTTGAAAGGTTTGCACCTTTGCAATCCCTAAAGAATGTAATACATGACGCTCATATAAGGCATCAATATCCTTTCGAGATATGACATTAATTTTCGAATTCCATTCTCTATATAGATCACCTAATTTTGAGAATTGATCTAGTTGTTCTTCTGTTAAATCTGAAAAATATTTTTGTATAAGAGTCACACTTTTGCCTTTTTGTTATTTTAAGTATAAAACGATCATTATGAAAGCGCAAAAATACATGTTAAATCGATATATTTTATTTCTTTTTAGGAAGTTAAAAAAATTTAAATACCTAAATTTACCCAATATTACTGTGACTAATTTCGTTTAGTCATAAACCTCAACAATATGACTAAACCCAATATACGTTTTAGTAGGGTAGATTCTGCTAAATTCTTCAGAACGCTGAATAAGCGTGTAAATCAGTATTTCAAAGAAAACAACATAAAACGCACAGGAAACTGGAAATTACATTTGAAAACCATCATTATGTTTTCCATTTTTCTTACTCCATATTTTTTAATCTTAACACTTAACATTTCACAATGGTGGATGTTATTACTAACGGTAGTGATGGGTGTTGGTATGGCAGGTGTTGGGATGAATGTGATGCATGATGGTAATCACGGATCGTATTCTTCAAAAAACTGGGTAAACAAATTAATGGGCAGCAGTATGTATGTGCTTGCCGGAAATGTATATAATTGGCAAGTACAGCACAATGTTTTACATCATACCTATACCAATATCCATGGACACGATGAAGATATGGATGCAGGAAGAATAATTCGTTTTACCAAACATGCTGAGTGGAGAAGGTTTCATAAATTTCAGCATTATTATTCCATATTCCTATATGGACTGCTCACCTTTAATTGGGCTTTGACTACGGATTTTAAACAAACCAAAAGATACCTGGCAAGAAAGTTAGCCTATGGAAAACTACCAAGCCCAATAAAACAATGGAGTACGGTAGTCATTACCAAGGCAATCTATCTACTGATCTGGATTGTTCTTCCTATGATCATTATGTCGATTGCATGGTGGAAAATTCTAATTGGCTTTTTTGTCATGCACTATGTAGCAGGTCTAATCCTTAGTATTATTTTTCAATTAGCCCATATGGTAGAAGATGCAGATATGCCGATGCCTGATCAAACTGGGACTATGAAAAACACATGGGCCATTCACCAATTGTTTACTACGGTTAACTTTTCTACTAAAAACAAATTGGTTAATTGGTTTACGGGTGGATTAAACCATCAGGTAGAACATCATATTTTTCCGAATATCAGCCATATTCATTACACCAAAATTTCTAAAATTGTAAAACAAACGGCTCAAGAGTTTAACCTACCTTATAACGAGTACAAAACCACACGCAAGGCGATCATGGCACATTTCAAACATTTAAAAGAAATGGGTATGGAACCTGCAATTCAATCATAACTTTTTATTTACCAATTAAAATGAGTACACAAGTATCGGAAATGAGCGCACATTTGTCAGACAGAATCAATTCACTTAAAGCTTCTGCCACTTTAGCAATGGCAGCCAAAGCAAGAGAATTAAGAGCTGAAGGGAAAGACATCATTGGTTTAAGTCTGGGAGAACCAGATTTCAATACTCCCGATTTTATTAAAGAAGCTGCTATACAAGCAGTAAACGACAATTACAATTCTTACACTCCTGTAGATGGATATGTAGAATTAAAAGACGCCATCATCACCAAGTTTAAACGTGATAACAATCTTGAGTACGACAGATCTCAAATCGTAGTTTCTACCGGAGCAAAGCAAGCGCTGTATAATGTAGCGCAAGTTTATATCAACCCAGGAGATGAGGTGATTTTACCTTGTCCTTATTGGGTAAGCTATAGCGATATCATAAAATTAGCAGGAGGAGTACCTGTAGAGGTGAAGACTTCTATTACTACAGATTTTAAAATGACTGCCGAACAGTTGGAAGCTGCCATTACACCAAAAACAAAAATGCTTTGGTACAGTTCTCCTTGTAATCCTAGTGGCTCTATCTACAGCAAGGAAGAACTAAGAGCATTGGCAGATGTTTTACAAAAGTATCCTGAGATTGTGGTAGTAAGTGATGAAATTTATGAGCATATCAATTACAGAAAAGAACATGCTTCCATGGCACAATTTGCAGACATGTACGATCGTACTGTTACTGTAAATGGTGTTGCCAAGGCTTTTGCCATGACAGGATGGCGAATAGGTTATATAGGAGCACCTACTTCTATTGCTCGTGCTTGTAATAAAATGCAAGGTCAGGTTACCAGTGGAGCAAACTGTATCGCACAACGTGCAGTGATCACCGCATTAGAAGCACCAGTAAGTAAAATCCAATATATGGTGGATGAGTTTAAAGAGCGTAGAAAACTCATCTTAGATTTACTTGCCGAAATACCAGGTTTTGAGTGTAACGAACCGGAAGGAGCATTTTATGTTTTCCCAGATATCTCTCATTACTTTGGTAAAACAATTAAAGGATATACCATACAAAACGCATCCGATTTTTCTATGTTTATTTTAGAAAAAGCCAACGTAGCGACAGTTACAGGAGATGCCTTTGGAAATGCCAATTGCATTAGAATATCTTATGCGGCCAGTACGGAACAAATTATAGAAGCGATTAAAAGAATAAAAGAAGCTCTTTTAGACTAATTTTATTGCTTTTCACAACCTAAAAAAACCGATTGTAGACTCAAATACAATCGGTTTTGTTGCTTATTATCAAAACCTTAGGAAATATTAACCTTATTTTATAATTTTTATCACAATTTCCAGATAATAAATATAAAATATAGGAGTTATACTTTTCAGCTTTATAAAAAAACTCTGTTTTATAAAGTTGTTTTCGGAGATACCAACTTAAACTTAAAACCATGTCCCCCACTGAAAAAGAACGCATTGTTCAGAAAAACGTATTGCAAATTTTCAAAGAAAACTTTAATGTTTCCAAAAGTGATGATGAGATTTTAAACATCAAACCAGATCAGGAATTAGAAGGTAATGACATCTGCTATTATGAAGCTATTCTTGATATTTTTTTGATAGAGCCAGAACATTTGGATAGCATTAAGGGAAAAGTAAAAGACACCATCAAAATGGTAGCCAAACTATGGACTATTAATCTGCATTACGCATTACCCTAGCCTAAAAAGCTAACAAAATTTGATTTGATTATTATCTATTTCTCCAGAAGAAAGGGGTAAGTAGAATCAACACCGTAAAAAGCTCTAGTCTTCCGATTAACATCAGGAAGCAGCACCACCATTTTCCAAAATCAGGAAGCACATCAAAGTTATTTACCGGGCTAAGTTTCCCAAAAGCTGGCCCGACATTTCCTAAAGAGGAAGCTGCTCCTCCAACTGCGGTTTCAAAATCCAATCCTAATGCACCAAGCACCACAGACCCAATAATAAAAGCTAGCATGTATAGAATAAAAAACGCAAGAATATTAAAGGTAATTTCTTTGGATACAGCCTTGGTGTTATAACGAACCGGTAATACTGCTCTTGGGTGTAACGTTCTTTTAAACTCCAGAATACCATTACGTATGGTAATCAAATGACGCACTACTTTCATTCCTCCAGAGGTAGAACCTGCAGACCCCCCCAAAAACATAATCCCGAAGAAAAACACTGTTAAAAACGGAGTCCACATCGTAAAATCGGCACTCACAAATCCTGTAGTGGTCACCACAGCCAATACTTGAAATAAAGCATGACGAAATGCACTTTCTACCTCTCCAAATACCATGGGATGGTCTATAGAAGAAATAGAAGGATCTGCTTTATAAATTATAATAAAAGTTGCAATTACTGTAAATACAATAACGAACAAGGAGTATAGTTTAAACTCTTCGTCTTTTATAATCTTTTGCACCTTTCCTTTAAACCCAAAATAACTCAATACAAAGTTCATTCCTGCTAGGAACATAAACAAAATAATGATATACTGTATTAAAGGTTGATCGTTCCAATAGGCAACACTGGCATTTTTGGTAGAAAAACCACCTGTAGACAAGGTACTCATCGCATGATTGATCGCATCAAAAAAACTCATCCCTGCGAGTTGCAAAAAAATAGTTTCAGCCGCAGTATACCCAAAATAAATTAGCCATAGTCGTTTGGCCGTATCGGTAATCCTGGGGTGCAATTTATCTGCACTAGGACCAGGAGCCTCTGCTGCAAACAACTGCATCCCTCCAATTCCTAAAAGTGGAAGTATAGCCACCGCCAAAACAATGATCCCCATACCACCAATCCAATGGGTTAAGCTACGCCAGAACAACACCCCTTTGGGAACGATCTCGATATCATTAAGTATAGAAGCACCTGTGGTAGTATACCCAGACATGGTTTCAAAAAAGGCATTGGTAAATGTAGGTATAGCTCCTGAAAAAAGGTAAGGTAAAGTACCACTCAAGGACATAAATATCCAACCAAACGTTACTACGATATACCCTTCTCGCTTATTAATTTCTTTTTGATGCTCTCTGGTCAAAAACATCATAGCGATACCGACAAACATGGTCGCCAATGCAGCCATCATGATTTCTAAGGTAACCCCATCTTTGTACACAAAACTGATCATTGTAGCCAGTAGCATAAAACTACCATTACAAAGTAACAGAAGTCCCATAATGTGAGAGATGATTTTATAGTTTAACCTTGCCATATTCTAGAGAAAGAGCTTTTCTATTTTTTTAATAGATTTTGGCAAACAGCACACCACTACCCTATCTCCTGCCTGAATGTAGAAATTCCCGAGAGGTATCATCCCTTCTCCATTTCTGATCACTCCCGCAATAATTGCAGAACGCGGAAAGTCCAAATCGCGAATTAGATTATCACTTACTTCGGAAGTTGGCTTAACAATAAATTCTAAAAGCTCGGCATTCATATTGTTGAGCTTTGTCATCGCCACAACCTCCCCTTTTCGGATAAATCTAAAAATATTATTTGCTGCTAATAATTTCTTATTGATTAAGGTATCGATACCTATAGAGTGAGACAACTGAAAATAATCCATATTTTCTACCAAAGCAATGGTTTTACGCACTCCTTTGGATTTTGCCACCAAACAAGACATGATATTGGTTTCGGAGTTACCGGTTACTGCAATAAATGCATCCATATCACCAATTCCTTCTTCTTGCAACAACTCCACATTACGGCCATCTCCATTGATGATTAATGCATTAGGAAGATCATCTGCCAGATCAAATGACTTTTCTTTGTCCTTCTCTATTAGTTTTACTCTAAACTTATGATCACATAGATCACATGAGGTTTTATGACCGATTTTACTTCCACCAAGAATCATTACATTCTTGATAAGCTCTTTTACCTTTCCAGTGAGCTTGTATAACTCATCTACCCCTCCTTTTGAGGTTACAAAATATACCTGATCCCCTTCTTTAAACGAGGTATCTCCTCTTGGAATCAATGTATATTGCGTTCCAGAACGCTGAATCGCAATAGGCATAAAATGTAATTCCGGGAATATTTCGGCGGCTTCACGAACTGTCTTACCTACAAACAACGCTTCCTTGGATAGGGTGGTTCCTACCATAGTTAACGCTCCATCTTCAAACTCATAACTATCATGAAAAGCAGATTGATTCAAAAGAAGTTCAATCTCACTAGCAGCCAATGCCTCTGGAGAAATCAATTCATCAATACCAAATTTGGTAAAACCGACTTCTTCTTTATTCTCAATAAATTCTGTGTTAGAAATTCTAGCGATGGTACGTTTGGCTCCAAGTTGTTTGGCCAATACACAAACTGTAATATTGGTCGTTTCACTTGAGGTTACACTAATCACCATATCCATGTTTTCGACTCTGGCATCTTTTAAAATACTGATCGAAGTTGCATCACCCTTGATCACCCGAATATCCAAATGGGTATCCGCATAATTCAGGCATTCTTTGTCAGTATCTATGAGTGTAATATCTTGAGACTCAAATGATAGTAGTTTCGCCAAATGAAATCCCACTTCACCTGCTCCGGCAATAATGATTTTCATCGGTTTTGTATATTGTTTTCCATCTCTAGGTAAAATATAGCTAAGCAACTATTTGAACGTAAAAAAATCCCTTAGCCTATAAAAGCGTACAAAGATAATGCAAATTGAACAACTGATAAAATTTGATTATCCTAACTTAATACAAAACTCTTCAAACTATATCCTTCAAAACTGTATATTTGCCTAAATTTTTTTGAATGTCGGAGAAAATAACACCATACAAAGACAAAGACAGGTCCAAGAAAGAGCAGGTTACCGAAATGTTTGATACTATTTCGGGAAATTATGATGGTCTTAACCGTGTTATTTCGTTGGGTATTGATGTAAAATGGCGAAAAAAAGTTGTAAAACAGGTAAGCAAAGTACAGCCAAAATCTATTCTTGATGTTGCTACTGGTACTGGAGATCTTGCTATCAATTTATCGCAAACCGGTGCCACAAAAATTGTAGGGCTGGATATTTCTACAGGAATGTTAGAAATAGGTAAAAAGAAAATTAAAGCCAAAAATCTGGACACTACCATCGAAATGGTAACCGGAGATAGTGAAAATCTTCAATTCGAAGACAACCATTTTGATGCGGCTACTGTGGCCTTTGGGGTTAGAAATTTTGAAAATTTGGAAAAAGGACTTTCTGAAATCTACCGAGTACTTAAACCGGGCGGAATTTTTGTCGTTCTAGAAACTTCAATCCCTACAAAAACTCCTTTCAAACAGGGCTATAAGTTATATACAAAAGGGATTCTTCCGATTATTGGAAAGATCTTTTCTAAAGACAAATCGGCTTATTCTTATTTGAGTGAAAGTGCTGCTGCTTTTCCATATGGAGAAGCGTTCAACAATATTTTGAAGAAAATTGGGTTTATACATGTTGAAGATCATCCCCAAACGTTTGGAGTAGCCACAATATATACAGCCACAAAATAATATGAAAAGACTTTTTATCGTAATCGCTGTTTTAATTTGCTCTCAAAATGTGAGTGCACAATTATTTTCTAAAGAAAAAGTTCAGAATCTTCAGAACTTTGATAAACCTAGATTTAGCTGGGGATATATTCTTGGGTTAAATAGTTATGATTTTAATTTTGATTACACCTCAGATTTCGAAGATGCAGATATCATAGTTGATAATACGATTGGTTTTAGTGTTGGGTTATTGGGAAATATGAGAATTAACGACTATTTGGATTTACGATTAGAACCTATGGTAACTTTTACCAGCAGGAATCTTACATTTTCTAATCCTATATTTACCTCTCAATTTGAATCTTTCAGAGAAGTAAAGTCGACCTATGTACATATACCATTATTATTAAAAATATCCACCAAACGATTGAATAATTTCAAACCTTTCATTGTTGGTGGAGTATCGACTTCTATTAACTTATCTAGTAACGAGGACAATCCTGACGACAATAGTTCTGGAGAATTTAGAATGAAGACAAACACCAATTATTTTGAACTTGGTTTTGGTGTTGATTTTTATCTGTATTATTTCAAATTCACCCCTTCTATACGTGGTGTATTTGCCATGTCTGACGAACTGGTTCAGGACAACGATCCGGATAGCCCTTGGACATCAACCATCGATAAAATGTCTACAAGAGGAATTTTTATCAACTTTACTTTCCAGTAAGTCAACTCAATTTTCGTTTAAACTCGCTTAGTATAATAGCGGTGGCTGTAGCCACATTGAGGCTTTCTGTTTTTTGACCCAAACCAAATTGAGGTATGGTGATGCGTTTGTCTACAATCTTTTCTATCGGTGTAGAAATACCATTCGCTTCATTCCCCATAACAATCACCCCTTTTTTAGGAAGGGATGCTTCGTATATGTTATCCCCTTCCATAAAAGTACCGTATACAGGAGCTGTTGTTTTTTGTTGAAGTAGAAATGCTTCTATATCTTTATAAACGATATTCACTCTGGTAATAGACCCCATAGTGGCTTGCACTACCTTTGGATTGTAACAATCTACAGTTTGATTAGAGCATACCAACTCTTCAACACCAAACCAATCACACAATCTAATAATTGTGCCTAAATTACCTGGATCTCTTACATCATCCAAAACCAGCACCACACCCTCCAATTCCGTTGGGCGAACTTCTGGAATTACAAAAACCGCCAAAGCAACCTGTGGAGTAGTCAAAAAACTAATCTGTTTTAGTTCTTCATGACTTATCAGATACTTTTTTTGATCATTCACTTCAAAAATTCCATCCTCTGTGGTAAAGAGTGCATGCAGCTCTAACTTGGCTTGCAATAGCTCCTGAATGACCTTTTTCCCTTCTGCAACAAACAAACCGTGTTGTTTTCGGTATTTTTTTTGATATAAACTTTTTATTAGTTTCTTTTGGTTTTTGCTAACCATACAAATAATGTATTTTTGAATCAATAATGAATAGGGATTGAAACACTTTCTGACAAAAATATTATTTATTACCCTAACCACAATCTTTTTAAGCTCATGTGATGCTGTAAAAAGAGTTCCGGAAAACGAATATCTACTAGAAAAAAATCTAATTTTTGTGGATAGCGTTAAATCTAAGGACCGAAAGTTAGAAAATCAACTGTTACTACAACCCAACACTCCGGTGGCTGGAATTCCTTTTCGACTTCATATTTACAATCTTGCCAGTGTAGATAGAGATTCCTCATACCAGGATTGGTTACATCGCAAACCAAAACGGGAGCAACGAATGATCAACTTCCTTTCAAAAAAACAAGTGGATCGCCTAGGCAAAGGACTAACCGGAATTAACGAGTGGATCAAAAAAACAGGGGAACCACCATCTATTCTAGACGAAGGCAAAATCAAAAGGTCCGAAAAAAGATTACAAGCATACTTTTGGAACAATGGTTGGTTCAATATTAAGACCAACTATAAAATTGATAAAAGTGAAGATAAAAGAGCTACCGTTTCTTACTACATCAAACCCAATCAACCCTACGTCATAGATTCTTTACATACCAAAATAGACTCAAAAGTAGCAGATTCTATCTATCAAATCCACAAAGACAAATCCACCATTGTATCCGGAAAGCAGTACAAAACACTTGATATCGAATCAGAAAGAGAACGCCTTACCTCATTATATAGAAACTCTGGGCTGTTTCATTTTGAAAAAGAATTCATCAACTTTGATGCAGACACCGTAAATACTGATCATAAAGTAAATCTGAACTTAAATATTAAGGACAGACCTATTGTATTTGGTGATTCGGTAGCTAGAGTTCCTTTCAAAGTACACAAAGTAAGTAAGGTGAATGTGTTTACCGATTATTCTTACCAAAATCGAAATAAAATTCCTCAGGATAGCACCTCATACAGAGGATATAATATTTACGGATTTGATAAAATCAAGTATACCCGAAAAGCAATTGCTAACTCTATCCTTATCAATCCTGGAGAGGTTTTTAGGGATCGGGACCGTACGGCTACTTATAATCAAATCAACAACCTTAGAACCTTTAAGTATCCAAACATTAGATACGACATGGATCCCAATGATCCTTCTGGGACGGATTTGATTGCAAATATTTTACTTACTCCAAGAAAAAAGTATAGTACCAACATCGAATTTGATGTATCTACCTCTACCATTCAAGCTTTCGGAATTGGATTTGGAGGTTCTCTTTTGATACGAAACGTTTTTGGAGGTGCAGAAATTCTTGAAATCTCTGCTCGTGGTAGTATTGGTTCTTCTACCGAAGCTGTAGATGGAGGAGAACGTTTTTTCAACATTTCCGAAGTGGGAACTGATGTAAAACTTACGTTCCCTAAAATAGTATTCCCGTTCAAAACAACTAAGATCATCCCGAAAAGCATGACTCCTACTACCAACCTACTTTTTGGTATGAATGTGCAGCAAAATATTGGATTGGATAAGCAGAACGCTACAGGAATATTCAATTACCAATGGAAATCGAGCAAATTTGTGTCTAATCAATTGGACTTGGTCAATGTACAATATGTACGGAATCTAAATACCAATAATTACTTCAATATTTACAACACCTCATTTAACGAGTTGAATGATATAGCTAGAGATGTTTTGGATCCGGATTCTCCTTTATTCTTTCAACCCGATACCGGAATACCCGACATCAATGATGCGGTACTTCGTATTCCTGAAGGGACTGATGGTTTTATCGACCAATCCTTGGGAGCAAATCCAGATGGTGACCTTTCTGCAAATCAAATTCAGGAAATTCAAAACATCAGTGAAAGACAAATTAGACTAACCGAAGACAACTTAATCTTTGGTTCTAGTTATACCTATTCTAGAAATAGTAAAGAAAATCTGTATGATGAAGATTTTTCGAGATTCAGGGGTAAAATAGAACTCGCAGGAAATGTGCTAAGCACAGTTTCCAATCTTGCTAATTTGGACAAAAATAGCAATGACAGATTTGAAGTTTTTGGAGTAGAGTTTTCTCAATATGCCAAAACCGAATTGGATTACACCAAACATTGGGATCTGGGAAGAAAAAACATTATCGCTTTTAGAGCTTTTGGAGGAATAGCAATTCCATTTGGAAACTCGAACAGTATTCCGTTTGCTCGAAGTTTTTTTGGGGGAGGGCCTAACGACAACAGAGCGTGGCTAGTGTATGATCTTGGGCCTGGTAGTACAGGAGGACGAAACGAGTTTAATGAAGCTAATTTGAAAATTGCTACTAACCTCGAGTATAGATATAACATTTTGGGTTCGTTGAACGGGGCTTTATTCATCGATGCTGGTAATATCTGGAATGTATTTGACAATGTAGAAGACGAAGATGCCGTTTTTTCTGATTTGGATGACATTCAGGAAATTGCTGTCGGAAGCGGTTTTGGTTTCAGATATGATTTTGAATTCTTTGTGATCCGATTAGATGTCGGTTTCAAAACCTTTAACCCCTCTGATGATGAGGACCAAAGATGGTTCAAAGGATACAACTTTAAAAATGCGGTTTATAACTTCGGAATTAACTATCCCTTCTAGTATATCCTAGCCGATATTTTATATATTTGTTTTGTTATCCTCCCCACTTCCGTGATCTCAGATACTACTTTATCCTTTTGGCACTAATCAATTTGAAAAACGTAATAATATGCACTATGCAAAGATTGTTTTATTCGTGTAGGATTCTACATAATTTTACTATTTTTGTAAGCTTAAAAACCAAAATTAGATAGTATATTTCACCATAGAATTTATGTCTAAGATCTGATAATAAATGCTTTATAATACTACTATCTGACAACTAAAAACTTTAAAAATTAACAGATGAATCACAACATCAAACCAGGAGTTGCAACAGGAGACGAAGTACAGGCTATTTTTAAGTATGCAAAAGAAAAATCATTTGCATTACCTGCCGTTAATGTAATTGGTTCGAACTCTATCAATGCTGTTTTGGAAACTGCTGCAGAAATCAACTCCCCTGTCATCATTCAATTTTCGAATGGTGGTGCACAATTTAATGCTGGTAAAGGCCTTTCTAACGAAGACCAAAAATCTGCTATCGCTGGTGCAGTAGCAGGTGCAAAGCATGTGCATCTTATGGCCGAAGCTTATGGAGTACCTGTAATTTTGCATACTGACCATTGTGCAAAGAAGCTACTTCCTTGGATCGACGGTTTACTAGATGCAGGAGAGCAATTCTACAAAGAAACCGGAAAACCTCTTTATAGTTCTCATATGATAGATCTTTCTGAAGAGCCTATCGAAGAGAATATCGAAATTTGCAAAGAGTACCTAGAGAGAATGAGCAAAATGGGAATGACTCTGGAAATCGAATTAGGAATTACCGGAGGTGAAGAAGACGGTGTTGACAATACCGATGTTGATGATTCTAAATTGTATACTCAACCAGAAGAAGTGGCTTATGCGTATGAAGAGCTAAGCAAAGTAAGTGATAAGTTTACTGTTGCTGCTGCTTTTGGTAACGTACATGGGGTTTACAAACCTGGAAATGTAAAACTTACACCAAAAATCCTTAAGAACTCGCAAGAATTTATTTCAGAGAAATATGGAGTTGAGCATAACCACATCGACTTTGTATTTCATGGAGGAAGTGGTTCTACTTTGGAAGAAATCAGAGAAGCTATTGGATATGGTGTGATCAAAATGAATATTGATACAGATCTTCAGTTTGCATTCAACGAAGGGATTCGTGATTATATGACCGGTAAAATTGAGTACTTAAAAACTCAAATCGGTAATCCTGAAGGCGCAGAAGAACCGAATAAAAAATACTACGATCCTCGCAAATGGTTACGTGAAGGTGAGATTACCTTCAAAACCCGTCTTAAAAAGGCATTCGAGGATCTAAATAATGTAAACACATTATAATAGACTAGAAAACCAAGCTGAAACCCCGCCCTCTGGAGTTTCAGCTTTTTTAATATATAAATTTATGGCTTGGTTTAAGAGAACACAAAAAGGTATACAAACCGCGACCGAAGACAAAAAAGATGTTCCAAAGGGACTTTGGTACAAATCCCCCACGGGTAAAATCGTTGACGCAGAGCAACTTGAAAAAAACTTCTACGTAAGTCCTGAGGATGGATACCATGTTCGTATTGGAAGTAAAGAATATTTCGAAATTTTATTTGATGACAACAAGTTTAAAGAACTTGATAAAAATCTTTCTTCGAAAGATCCTCTTAAATTCGAAGACAAAAAGAAATATGTAGATCGTCTTAAAGAAGCTCAAGACAAGACAAACCTTAAAGATGCCGTTCGCACGGCTGTAGGAAAATCAAACGGAAACGATTTGGTTATCGCTTGTATGGATTTCTCTTTTATCGGAGGATCTATGGGAAGTGTTGTTGGAGAAAAAATTGCAAGAGCTGCCGATTACTCTCTAAAACACAAAATTCCTTTTATGATTATATCAAAATCGGGTGGTGCCAGAATGATGGAAGCCGCTTTATCTTTGATGCAATTGGCAAAAACATCAGCAAAACTAGCACAACTTGCTGATGCTGGAATTCCTTATATTTCATTATCTACAGATCCTACCACAGGAGGTACTACCGCATCTTTTGCGATGTTGGGTGACATTAATATTGCAGAACCTGGTGCACTTATCGGATTTGCAGGGCCTCGTGTAGTAAGAGATACTACAGGTAAAGAACTTCCTGAAGGTTTCCAGACGGCAGAATTTGTTTTGGAACACGGTTTCCTTGATTTCATAACACCTCGCCAGGAATTAAAACAAAAGATCAATTTATATTTGGACTTGATTACCAATCGTCCATTATCTAATTAGTAAGCATAAGAAAGTGCCTTTTTGTACAAAAAGGCACTTTTCTACTCACTAATCAAAAAATTCTATAATCGAATTTCTCTCTCTTCTCCATCTGTATTGGTAAATACAGCCAAATTATCACACGCCCCATCACCATAATCGAGGGTTCCACTAAAATTAGTTCTTACCAAATCCACTGTTCCACTAACCAAAAATCGACAACTAGCCTCTCTTCGTATCGGAGTTGTGATGGTTGTGCTATGCGTATTTCCGTTAGCAAAATTAGTTGCCCAGGCACCAGTAATTAAAAACACATTATCTCCCCAATTTCCATTCAACACTCCTTCTATCCATTCACGAGTCTTTGTTCCTGTTCTAGAAGCCACTGTTCCATCAGCAAAGGTGACCGTTAGATCAACATTCATAGTATATTGTGGATTACCTTCGTCATTCATTCGTTCTCTGGTAATTGTCTTTGAACCTTCGAACTGGGTATCATCTACAAAGAAGTCTTCCAGACTATAATTGATAATACGTACTCGAGCTTCCAAATCAATTTCGTAAGACATTAGCACTTTACCTTTAATAATACGACCTCTTACCTCGCAACCTTCGGCTCCAAAGTCAACGGTTATATTCTTTGTAGTATCAGTCACAACCACTGTAATAGTAGCACAATCCGGAATAAACGGGTGAACAGAGCTCTTAAAAGGAGTTGCCACTTCTTCGTACTCATAAATTTGCAAAAACGTATCACTGATAAACTCCGCATTAGTATCAATTTTTGCAGTAAGTGCAGTTTCTTCAATGTTTAGATCACTAGTAGTGATATCTTCAGATTCATCCTGAGTACACCCTACAAATACTACAGAAAGGATTGCCACTAAACCAAATTTCAAGATGCTGTTTTTCATAATATTTAATTTTAACGTTACCATCCTAAGACTTAGATTTTTACAAAAGGTTTAACTCAATATTATTTTTTTTAATAAAAAGGATTACTTGATTAAAAAGTACTATATTTGCACGCTGATAGCAGAATGTTATCAATACATAAAAATCATTTAAATAATATTGGAATGTATCTAACAAAAGAAACTAAAGAAGAAATCTTCGCAAAACACGGTAAAGGAAAGAATGACAGTGGTTCTGCAGAAGGTCAGATTGCATTATTTACTTACAGAATTACCCATTTAACAGAACACTTAAAGAAAAATCGTAAAGATTTTAACACAGAGCGTTCTTTGGTAAAGCTAGTAGGTAAGCGTAGAGATTTACTTGACTATCTTAAGAAAAAGGATATCATGAGATATCGTGCAATCGTTAAAGAATTAGGATTAAGAAAATAAGAAAAAGAGAGGCTGCGCGCCTCTTTTTTTATTGAATATATTTTTAAAGAAAACCATTTATAGCAATACCTATAAATGTATGCCTTGGTTTTTCATTGGTCGCGCAATTACTACAACAACACAACCTTGTCCGTCCGAGTGAAGACGGAAAACCAATGTTTAATTAGGCCTATAGCACATTTCAGAAAATGAAGTGAAATATGATATGGGCACGAATCAAAAACAAATTATGATTCCACAAGTTTATAAAGAGGTTATCGACTTAGGTGATGGAAGACAAATCACCCTCGAAACCGGAAAACTAGCAAAACAAGCTCACGGGTCTGTTGTTGTTCAAATGGGTAAGGCAATGCTACTTTGTACTGTTGTTTCTTCTTACGATCCTTCTCCAGTAGATTTTTTACCATTAACTGTTGATTATCGTGAAAAATTTGCAGCTGCCGGACGTTATCCTGGTGGTTTTTTCAAGAGAGAAGCTCGCCCAAGTACAGAAGAGATTCTTACCATGAGATTAGTGGACCGTGTATTACGCCCATTATTCCCTAAAGATTATCATTCTGAAACACAAGTTATGATACAGTTAATGTCTCATGACAAAGATGTAATGCCAGATGCTCTTGCAGGTTTGGCAGCTTCTACAGCAATTCAACTTTCTGACATCCCTTTTGAAACTCCTATTTCTGAAGTACGAGTAGCAAGAATCGACGGTGAGTTTGTAATCAACCCTAGTAGAGCACAATTAGAAAATGCCGATATCGATTTAATGGTAGGTGCATCTGCTGATTCTGTAGCAATGGTAGAAGGAGAAATGGACGAAGTTTCTGAGGAAGAAATGACAGAAGCTATTAAAGTTGCTCATGAAGCTATTAAAGTACAATGTGAAGTGCAAATTCGTCTAGCTGAAGCTGTTGGTAAAAAAGAGACCAGAGAATACGAGCCAGAAGCGCAAGACGAAGAATTAGAGAAAAAAATATACGAACAAGCGTATCAAAAGTGTTATGATGTTGCGAAGCAAGGTTCTTCTAAAAAAGAAAGAGGTTTAGCTTTTTCTGAAATAAAAGACGAAATCAAGGCACAGTATACAGAAGAAGAGCTTGAAGAAAAAGGAGATTTAATTTCTAAATATTTCGGAAAAGCTCATAAAGAAGCCGTAAGAAACCTAACACTGGATGAAGGTATTCGTCTTGACGGACGTGCTACTACTGACATCAGACCGATCTGGTGTGAAGTAGATTACTTACCTTCTACCCACGGTTCTTCTATCTTTACAAGAGGGGAAACTCAAGCATTAGCTACAGTAACTTTGGGTACATCAAGAGAAGCTAATGTAATTGATTTACCAACCCAACAAGGAGAAGAAACCTTCTACTTACATTATAACTTCCCTCCTTTCTCTACTGGAGAAGCAAGACCATTAAGAGGTACATCCAGAAGAGAGGTAGGTCACGGAAACCTGGCACAACGTGCATTAAAAGGAATGATCCCTGAAGATTGTCCATATACAGTTCGTGTAGTATCTGAAGTATTAGAATCAAACGGTTCTTCTTCAATGGCTACCGTATGTTCTGGAACTATGGCATTAATGGATGCTGGTATTAAGATTAAAAAGCCAGTATCAGGTATCGCGATGGGATTGATCTCTGATGGAGATAAATATGCCGTATTATCTGATATCCTTGGAGATGAAGATCACTTGGGTGATATGGACTTCAAAGTAACAGGTACAGCTGATGGTATTACTGCTTGTCAAATGGACATCAAGATCAAAGGACTTTCTTACGAAATCCTGGTAAAAGCTTTAAAACAAGCTCGTGATGGCCGTTTACACATTTTAGAAAAGCTGACTGATACTATTGAGACTCCGAATGAATCTGTTAAGGCACATGCGCCGAAGATGGTGAAAATCACAATTCCAGAATCATACATTGGAGCAGTTATTGGACCTAGCGGTAAAGTGATCCAGGAAATGCAGAAAGAAACAGGTACTACTATCGTAATCGAGGAAGATGGAGAACATGGAATTGTTGAAATCTTGGGTGTAGAACAAGAAGCTATTGATACTGTAATCAGAAAAATCGAAGCGATTACTTTTAAACCTGAAGTAGGAAGTGTTTACGAAGTAAAAGTGATTAAGATTTTGGATTTTGGTGCTGTAGTAGAGTATATCGATGCTCCAGGAAACGAAGTTTTACTGCATATCTCTGAACTAGCTTGGGAACGTACAAATAACGTAACCGATGTAGTGAATATAGGAGATGTTATCGATGTAAAATACTTTGGTATTGATCCAAAAACAAGAAAAGAAAAGGTTTCTAGAAAAGCACTTTTACAACGTCCTCCTAGACCAGAAGGGAAGCCTAAAGGTGATAGAAAACCACAACATAATAAGAAACAAGATTAAATTTCTTATGTTAATACTTAAAAAAAGCCTTCTCGATCGAGAAGGCTTTTTTGTTTCATATTTACTATTCATTTTTACGATCGTTATTGAATACCATATCCCAAAAAGGCTAATCCTACTCCGGTTGCTACATACGATACAGGAAGTACTACAAAAGTTTTAAAGGGAGAAAACTTCAATCTTCTCAACTCCTGTATATCAGAAAACGGCACTTCCTGTTTTTGTTTATCAAATGTAACTACAACGATTCCGGTTTGTGTTTTATCCACGATAGTTACTCTTTTCTTAGACCATTCTTTGGTAGTAATTTTATATTTTTTGTTAAGGCTTATATCTTGATAAGCTTCATCCCCCATCTTTTTATAGGAATAACAGCCAGAAAACAGCAAACAAAAAATAAATAATAAAGGAACTATCCTTACCATAGGATTCCCAATCCTACGCAAGAACTTTGTAGATAATTTGTGTAATTTTCTCATAATTTAAAATTGTTTAGGCATTTAAATATAGACATTTAACCTTCTTTAGCAAAAAACAACTCATTAATAATAAGACACTTAACAAATTCATAAAGATTTTATCTTACCAAAATCAAAAGAAATCCATAACCCACGCAACCTTTTGAAAACCTCATGTCTATATAGATGTAAAATCAAAAATTAGGCAATGAAAAAAATAAGTTATATCGCACTAGCCTTATTATTCTGGACTTGTACAACAGAAAATGAAGCCATAGCACCAGAAACAAATAATGATGCACTTCTTAAATTATTTGTAGAAGAAGGAACCACTTCAGATAGTAATAGAATATTTTATATAGTAAAAGGAGAAAATGGTGAACATCTGGCGTCCGGAGAACTTTTTAACCTCGATGAAATTGAATTAGTCACTGGTTCTTACTCTGGGGATAATATAGCCATTAGCATTTTGAGGTATCGACAGCTAAGTAGTGAAGTTTCTATTATCACCTATTTAGATGTCCCAAGAAATAAATCTATTATCCTAGATGATCCCTTTACTCCTTTTCCACAATCCAGAACGCAGCTTCAACTAGGTAATTTCCCTTCCAATTTTGAAGAAATTGTTATCGCACAATCTGGTCGTTATTCTCCAGTAGATTTCATTTTCGAAGAGAACTTTTCATATTCATTTTTTGAGAGTACTCCAGAAATTGTGATTACTTCATTATTAAAAAATGAAACACCAACATATCAAACACTTGTGTTAGACCCCAACACACAATATAACATCAATCTGAGTGAAGGCAAAGCAATGGAAACATCTCACTCCATTAACGTTGCATTATCTTCTCCAGAAGGTTTTGAATACACCACTACAATTAGTGGAATAGCAACTCTTAATGATACAATTAAAGAAAATAATTACCGCCTATATCAGGATCGAAACACAATAATCTCTAACAATGAAATCCTTGTATATACTCCATCAATATTTGAAAATTTCAATTTAACCTTAAAAGCAACAAATCAAAACAACAGCTATATACAAGCAACATATGGTGCAATTCCTTCAAGTTTCGGTTTTATTAATCCAGAGATTTCTATCATCAATAGTGATTTAAGTAACTTTGATATCTCTACCCAAAGCAATCAGGTGTCCTATATTTTATCAAAATGGCACATAGAAAATACCATTGGTTTTTCCTGGAACATAGTTTCGCCGTCCACTGTAAAGGGCAGGTACAATCTTCAGGAATTACCAGAATCTATTGTAAATGAGATATCTTTACTACAGGATTTGAATACCGTTCAACTTGGCTCTGTAATAGCAACCAATACAGATGATCTTAATTATGATCTAAGCTTGGATCGTTTATTCAAATCGGATCAAACCAAAACCTTATTAAAATTAGCTAAAGAAATACATCTTTAATCCTTTATTGACGTGAAAGACATAAAAGTATAAAAACAAACATCTTAAACATCAGCATAGATTGGACTTAAAAAAGCTCATCAAAAAATGTCAAAAAAACAACCGAAATGCCCAGAGTGAACTGTTTCACTTATATAAAGATGTGCTTTTTTCTTTGAGTCTAAAATATTGTAAAAACTATACTGAAGCTGAGGATAATTTACAGGATACCTTCATTACCATATTCAAAAAAATAAACCAATATAATTTTAAGGGGTCCTTTGATGGATGGGTAAAACGTATAGCTATTAATAAGGCTATTGATAAATATAAAAAGTCTAGCACACCCGCATTACAGATCGATGAAAACAGAGTTGCAGATACCACAATAGAGCCCGAAATGGTAGATTTTCGTTTGGATGAATTACTAGTTTTTATACAAGAATTACCTGATCAATACCGGTTAGTGTTTAGTCTATACGAACTCGATAATTATTCACACAAAGAAATCGCTACAATGCTCAATATTTCAGAAGGCACATCAAAATCGAACCTTCATAGAGCCAAGGTGTTACTAAAAACAAAAATAACTGCTTTGCGAAATCCCCAAAAAAAAATTCTAGTACGTAATGAGCGATAAACGAGATATCGGAAAAATTTTCAGCGAAAAGTTAAAAAACTTTGAAGCGACCCCCAGTTCACTTAACTGGGAGGACATTGAAGCTGAATTACCTCCGCAGGGAAAATTTAAGATTCCATATTGGATCATTGCTTCAGGCGTGGTGTTGGTATTAGGCGCAACAATCCTTTTCTTTTATATATCGGATGAAAAAAAACCTCTGAATCCCTCACCTGAACATCTCCAAATTGTCTTGCAAGAAGAACAAGAAATTTCAGATTGTGATGATCTTGTTTTGGAAACAGAAAACCACAACAATAATCAGCTCAACACTCCTACCGAAACTCAAAACAACATTAAAGTTACCCAAACACAACCTAATACCACTACTTTTGGTTCATCATCCACTGAAACCGCAACCCCATTATCAAACGACAAAAAAATAGAGAAACCTGAGAATACCAACATAACTCAATACAAAACTAGCATCAACAATCATATTTCAGAAAATACCGCAGAAACATCTCTAGGAAAAAGTTCCAACTCAGCAAATACAAATAACCAATATCATGTACTCAGTACAATTTTGGCTCAAGAATCAAAACTGGCATCTTACCATCCTAAGGGAGCATTGCTAACAGAGGATCAAATAATTCCTATTGATACCATAAAAAGTGCTAAAACCTTCACTCCAAAATACAGTATTGGAATTCATTTAGCACCTACCTACCATCTATCCCCAGATGGGTCTTTGATTAGTGATAATTTGGTTCAAAATTCAAATACAGGTGACATTGGTTTTGGATACGGCATTGTTTTCAATGCTGGTCTTAGTAAAAGACTTTCTTCAAGAATTGGTTACAACCATTTCTCAATCAAAAATGAAGTTAAAGATATTACCCCTGCACAATTCCCATCAACGGTTCGAGACATTAATCCCAATGTCGGTATTGACACTTTAGCAACCAACAGCAGCCTTTCACAAAGAATTAGTTTTCACGAAATATCCATGGAGCTAGGATATCTTTTTATAGACAAAAAGGTACAAGCTTCATTTATTGGAGGATTGAGTTTTGTCATTCAAAACAGCAGTGAAATAAAACTCTCATCCCCTATGACCAATATTTCTCTTGGCAGTAACGACAAACTTCAAAAAACGAACTTTAGCATTAATTTTGGCACCAATTTCAAATATCCAATTTATAACAACATTTATTTGAACATCACTCCGTTCGTAAAATACCAATTGCAAGATGCGAGTCAGAACCGAACCTCTTACCAGCCATTATATATACAGTTACAAACCGGGTTTTCTTATCAATTCTAGGGTTAAAAATCATTGCAGTATTACAAAATTGAAAAATAAATTCCTTTTTTCACATCCTTAAAATAAAGTGCAAAAGCCCTGTAAGTAAAGGGAAAAGTCAACGACTAAGCTTTTGATAATTGATGGGAGAAAATAAAAATTAAACATTTTTGTAACATTTATGTAACATATTACGTATAAGTAATAAAGGCCCTAAATTATTCATAAACCAAAATTTCAAGAGAACATAGATGAGACAGCTGAAAATTACGAAGCAGGTAACGAATCGTGAAACTGCATCGCTAGATAAGTATTTACAGGAAATTGGTAAGGTAGATTTGATTACTGCTGATGAAGAGGTGGAATTAGCACAACGTATCAAAGCTGGTGATGAGAGAGCACTTGAAAAATTAACAAAAGCCAATTTAAGATTCGTAGTATCTGTTGCTAAACAATATCAAAATCAAGGATTAACACTTCCTGACCTTATTAACGAAGGAAACCTTGGTCTTATCAAAGCTGCTAAGCGTTTTGATGAAACTCGTGGATTTAAATTTATTTCTTACGCGGTTTGGTGGATTCGTCAATCGATTCTACAAGCGTTGGCAGAGCAATCTCGTATTGTAAGATTGCCTTTGAATAAAATTGGATCTATCAATAAGATCAATAAGACCTATGCATTTTTGGAGCAATCACATGAGCGCCCACCAAGTGCAGAGGAAATTGCGAAAGAATTGGATATGACTATTAATGACGTAAAAGAATCAATGAAGAATTCTGGTCGTCATGTAAGTATGGATGCACCATTGGTAGAGGGAGAAGATTCTAATCTTTATGATGTATTAAATTCTGGTGAATCTCCAAATCCTGATAGATCACTATTGCACGAATCACTTCGTACGGAGATTGAGCGTGCTTTAGAAACTTTAACACCTAGAGAAGCGGATGTAATTAGACTGTATTTCGGTCTTGGAGACCAGCATCCAATGACTCTAGAAGAAATTGGAGAGACGTTCGATTTAACGCGTGAACGTGTTCGACAAATTAAAGAAAAAGCAATTCGTAGATTAAAACATACATCTAGAAGTAAAATATTAAAGACTTATTTAGGATAAATTCCTAAATTGCGGCTACAGACAGTTTTATAACATAACTGTTCGTTTTTTGATTGATGAATGACCTCCGGCTGATTACCGGAGGTTTTTTCTTTAAGTTATCCTTAACGAATTATGTGAAATTTTCTAGAAAAATTGCTCTTATCCCTAAACAATAGTTAAGAATATTGTAATTTAGAGGGTATCACAATTGCTCATACTATGAGGCATACTATATGCTATGTAAGTACCGTTAGCCCCGATGTATCCGACACCATGCTTTCGGAAATCATGGCGCACGTTAAACGGACCAATTCTCAATTAGACATTACCGGCATATTGATGCATTCTGAAGGGAATTTTTTTCAGGTTCTTGAAGGTGAAAAAGAAGTCATTCTCCCTTTATTTCATAAAATAAAAGAAGACCCCCGACACTACAATGTGATTAAAATACTGGATAAAGAAATCAACAATAGCACTTTTACAGAGTATCACTCTTCTTTTACCGTAATTTCTAGTCAAAACAGCCATCAAGAACTACAACATTTTTTAAAAAGATTAAAAACCAATAACCCCGAACATTTTAAAAGCATATCGTATTTGACTCAAAAATTTATGAAGCTTTCCTAGGCTATAAATTGAAAGTTAAATAGTACTTTTGCGAAAAACAAACAATTTTATGGCTTCAAAACTTATTGCCCCATCTGTTCTGGCGGCGGACTTCGCAAATTTGCAACGAGATGTAGAAATGATCAATAATAGTGAAGCAGATTGGTTTCATATCGATATCATGGACGGCGTTTTTGTGCCCAATATTTCTTTTGGGATGCCAGTGTTACGGGACATTGTAAAACATGCCAACAAAACAATTGATGTACACTTAATGATTGTAGAGCCAGATCGATACATCAAAACTTTTGCCGATCTTGGAAGCAATATCCTTACGGTACATTATGAAGCCTGTACACATCTTCATCGTACATTGCAAGCCATAAAAGCAGAAGGAATGCAAGCTGGTGTAGCGGTTAACCCTCATACCAATGTAAGTTTGCTCGAAGATACTATCAACGATATTGACTTGGTTTGCTTAATGAGTGTAAACCCAGGATTTGGAGGGCAATCTTTTATAGAAAACACCTATAAAAAGGTAAAACAACTAAGAGAGATTATCGATAGAAATGGTGCCAACACCCGTATAGAAATAGATGGTGGAGTAACCGACAAAAATGCTAAACAACTGGTAGAAGCCGGTGCAGATGTACTTGTTGCCGGAAGTTTTGTATTCAAAAGCGAGAACCCTACTCAGACCATAAAAGAGCTCAAAGCAATTATCAAAACCTAAATAACTTCGTCATGCCTCAGGAATTATCTCCATCATTTGACACCTGGACTTCAATGTTCCTGTTGGTCAGTTCGTTTGGATTTTTCCTGAGCATCATATTAAGTCTTCATAAAAGAAGTAGAGCGCATAATCTACCGATTATCCTACTTATTCTAGGGTTTTCTTTCATCCTCTTGCAGTATGTCTTTTTTTGGACAAAATACCAGAGCATATACCCACATTTGTATTTTTTTGATGCTGTGTGGTATTTATCCTTTGGTCCTTTGGTGTATCACTATGTTACTAGGTTTTATGACAAATCTTTCAAAATAGGATGGTATCATTATGTCCCTGCCCTACTCTCTTTTATATTGCATGTTATTTATTATGTGAAATCCAATGGTTTTCAAAATATACAGGACTATAATAACGAAAACCTGTTTTACTTTTATTGGTCTATCAAATCTCCTTGGTTGGCAGCCTTATCCTTGATTATCTACATTGTAATCATAAAAGATTTTATCGCTCTATACCAAGGAAAACAAACTTCAGAATTTGAAATCCTTAGAACAAAATGGATTCGTTTATTAATTAATTTGTTTCTGGTATTTACCATTTCTTATATCAGCTATTATACATTGGTTAGATTCTCCTTCTTTAATGTGGCCTGGGACTATGGAATTTCATTTTCTATGTCATTGGCCATATACGGACTGGGATATATGGTGTATAAAGAACCTTCTATTTTTAATGGAGAGTTATTGGCTAATTTATTTATTAAAAACTCTAACCAGAATGAGTTAACAGAAGCCACAAAAAACGAATTTCACCAACAGCTACTCTCCTATATTGCAAAAGAAAAACCCTACCTAGATAATAACCTTAGACTGGTTCATTTGGCAGATAAGATTGGTTTTTCCAGCCACACCCTATCTAAACTGATCAATGAAAAAGCACAAAAGAATTTTAATCAGTTTATTAATGATTATCGTTTGGAAGAAGCAAAAAAGATGCTTTTAGAAGATCCTGAAACCAGTATCAAAACTATTTATTTTGATGTTGGATTCAACAACAAAGCTACCTTCAATACGGCGTTCAAAAATAAATTCAACTGCACACCTTCAGAATTTAAAAAGCAAAACATAGTGGTTCAAGATAAATAAGAAGTAAAAAATTATAATTCTAAACCCTTTCCCCCCTGTTTTTGAAGAATTTAGAATCATCAATCTTTAAAACCTGGGCTTATGAGAGCGTTATTATTATTTATGTTTTGCAGTATTTCATTCACTGTTTTTTCTCAAAAATTTACATTAATTACAGATACCTCCAATCCTATTGTATCCGAACCTACAATTGGAGGCACCTATTTCGGAACTTCATGGACAGATATCGACAATGACCAATTGATCGACCTATTCTATGGAGGAACGATTTATAGAAATCTCGGAAAAGGAAAATTTGAAGTGACTTCAGGTAGTGATTCAATCCCTACGGCAACGGCCTTGGTAGGATGCAGTTGGGCAGATTATCAAAATGACGGAGATCTGGATCTGATTTACTCTCGGTTTTCTGCGCCTTCAACCTTACAAACACGAATATACACCAATGATGGTAATGGAAACTTTGAAGAAGCAAACACCATACTAAACACCATTAGTTCTGGTACATGGAGCACACAATGGTGTGACTACAACAACGATAGTTATCCCGATTTTATACTCACCTTTGCCGACGGCTTTTTGAATCCATTAAGTTTCCCAAATCGCTTGTATAGAGGTAATGCCGATGGTTCATTTACTGAAGTTACCGAGCCCTATGAGTTTCTAACCGAAAAAGCTGCGTATACCGTCTCCAACTGGACGGATTATGACGAAGACGGAGACACTGATTTATTAATAGCTAGTGGCCCGGCTGCGGGACCTGATGGAACTAAACCTGATTTTCTATTCAAAAACCTACAGATAGAAACCGGACAAGAAGGGTTTGAAAAAATTCCCACTTCTGAGCTTTCATTTTCTGAAGACCCACAAGATGGTCAATGCTATAATGCCATTGATTACGATAATGATGGAGATTTGGATATTTGCTTAACCAACTATTCTGGTACCACCAACAAGTTCTATGTCAATAACGCTGGAAATTATGTAGAGACTAGTACTCCTTTTACAACGGCAAACAATCAAAATTTATCCAATGCATGGGGAGATTTTGATAACGATGGAGATCTGGATGTTATTATTACCGGATCTAATCCCGAAGGAAGTGGATACTATATCAACAATGGAGATGGGACGTTTACCGAAAGTGAATCTAATCTAATTAATTCCCTCACAGGCGGAAATTCTACGGGAGCCACTATCGGAGATTATGACAATGACGGTGATCTTGATTTTTTTGTGGTAGGCAACAGCCTAAAAGGGCTATTCAGAAATGACCTTTTCATTAAAAATCACTTTGTAAACTTTAAACTTATTGGCAATCCATCCAACAAAGCTGCTTTGGGAGCGAGGTTAGTGCTCACCTCAAAAATAAAAGGAAAGACGGTGACCCAAAAAAGGGAAATTTCGGCCTCAAACACATTTATGGGACACAATAGTTTAAGAGCGCATTTTGGACTTAACAAATCTCCAAAAATAGACAGTTTAACCATTTACTGGCCTTCGGGAACTGTAGACACTTTCAAAAACTTAAGAGTGAATCAGTTCTATATTATCGAAGAAGGCAAAAAAAAACCGATTTCGCCACCGATTAAAGACATCAAAAAACGAATCATAGTATACCCCAACCCTGCAAAAAAAAGAGTAAAAGTTAAAGTAATCGGAGGGCAATCATCAAATCCGATAACCGTAAGGTTAAAAGGTAATTCTGGAAATCAATTAGTAGAAAAAACCTTCGCTCCCGACGAAAACATCATATTGGATACATCCGCATTTCCCGGAGGTAATTATTTTTTAGAAGTAGTCGTAGATGGAATGAGTACCGTTAAAAAGTTGGTTATTAAATAAACCTGTTCCTATTTCATCTCAAAAAAGGCAAGTTTTGTAATAGAACTTGCCTTTTCCCTTTTTAAAACTTTTAAAATTAGTAGTTTTAACCTGTATTTGTCGGTAAGAAAAGCTGTTGGGCAACGACAACTTTTCATAGATATTCTTTTTAGCAATGAAGCATATAGATTTAATTATTATTGGAGGTGGTCCTATCGGTATTGCCTGTGGGTTGGAAGCAAAAAAAAACGGCATCGATTATCTTATTTTAGAAAAAGGTCCTATTGTGAACTCCTTATTCAATTACCCCATCAATATGCAGTTCTTTTCTTCATCTGAAAAGTTGGAAATTGATGATATTCCGTTTATCAGCAAGGAAGCCAAACCCAAACGCAATGAAGCATTAGAGTATTATCGAAGAATTGTGACTTCAAACGATCTCAACATCAACTTATTCGAAAAAGTAAATGAGGTAAAGAAAGAAGGAAATTCTTTCTCAATTCATACAGAAAAAGAAGCATACACCGCATCTTTTGTGATTGTTGCTACTGGTTTTTATGATATCCCGAATACGATAGATGTTCCCGGAGAAGAATTGCCAAAAGTATCTCATTATTACAAGGATCCTCATTTTTTTGCCAAGCAGAAGCTCGCCGTAGTAGGAGCCAGTAATTCTGCAGTTGATGCTGCTTTGGAATGTTACCGCAAAGGAGCCGAAGTCACTATGATCGTGCGTGGACCAGAGATTGGAAGGCGAGTGAAGTACTGGGTACGTCCAGATATCGAAAACCGAATCAACGAAGGAAGTATTAAGGCTTATTATAATACCACTATCAAAGAAATTTCGAAAGATAGTTTAGTATTAGATACTCCCGATGGAGCACTGAGTATTGAAAATGATTATGTACTGGCACTAACCGGGTATAAACCTAATTTTGAGTTTCTGCAGAAAATAGGAATACAACTTTCTGACGATCAGAAATTATATCCGCAATATAACGAGGAAACGATGGAAACTAATATAGAAAATCTATTCTTGGCAGGTGTTATCTGTGGCGGAATGGATACCCATATTTGGTTTATAGAAAACTCGAGAATACATGCCAAAACAATTTTGAGCACTATTTCACAAAAAATACATCAATAAAAAAGCCAAACACTAAGTATTTGGCTTTGGTTATATAATTGTCTTGACAATTAGTCTCCGCTTAATCTCATTAAAATACTTAGGATATACCAAAAAAGTAGCATTAAGGAGGCAAACAAACCTAAAGAAGCTCCTACATATTGATCTTCGGCATATTTATGTACCATATTAGAGGTTTGATACAATATAGATCCCGAAGCCAATACAACCATTCCTGCACTAAACCATAAGCCCAGGTTAAATCCAAAGATCATACCTCCTACGATCAATCCCAAGGCGATAAAAAATCCAATAGTTAATGCTGATTTCAGAAAAGAAAAATCTTTTTTAGTGATCAAAACTATGGCAGATAACCCTGTAAATAGGGATAACGTAAGAATTGCTGCCTGGTAAAGGATATTCTCTCCCCCACTTTCAGCAATCATCATAGCAATTTTGATAAGCGGTATAAAAATAAAGGCTTCGGCAATCACATATAATAGAAGTCCTAGATATTGCTGATTGATATTGTGGTTTTTAAAAGCCATTCTCTCGGCAAAAGAAGTGGCCAGCATAAATCCTCCTAACATAATTAACCACCTGAACCCTTGTGTCATTGAAAACGCAAATTCTACAATAGCATCTACTTGAAAAAAGAACCATTCTACGATTACAAAAAGCAAAACGGCCATCGCCAAATGCGTATATGTCTTTTTATAAAATGCTACTCTTTTTTCGTCCGATAGTGAGCTTACCGGTAATACTTGCTGAAATTCTTCCATATACTTAATACATTGATTGTTTTATAAATTAAATATACTCCCTTTCTATTAAAAACTAATGTAATTCTTCAAAATATCTAAAATTAAGCATACGCACTACATACCCATAAATATTGGGGAATTTAGCCTTTAACTTATCTGGAGATTCCATAAACACCTCTATAAGCACTGCGATAAATTCGAACTTATCGGTAAATGCATACTCCCTCAGGAGGTTGGCTTCTACAATTTGTTTTCGTATTTCTATAGCTCCCAAATACTCTTCCAGCTCCAAAAATGTATCGTAAAAGATTTCGGAGCTAATATCATTCTTCTTTATAGAATTGTAATGAATCGCATGGGTAATTTCGTGTACGCCAAGATTCCTGCCATGATCCTTGTTTTGTTTTCCTTTTAGAAAATGTTTCCATGACAATGCCAATGCCTTTGATCGAGGATTAAACTCTCCAATATTTTCGGTTTGATTTAGAATCGAATAAAAGGATTTTGGATACAGTATGATGGTACTTAAATATGCCAGCAAATAATGTCTCATCCCAAAAGTAAGCTGGATAAACATCATCGTAATCTGCATCTTCATAAATCCATCTACTAACAACCCTTCTCTACCTACGAAATGAATTTCTTCCAAAAAGCGAGCACATCTATGCTCAAAATATTTTCTCCTCTTTTTATCGAGAGACTTGTAAAAGTCATTTTCTTCTAAAAACTCTTCGAGATAAGAGGGTAGTTTTTTAAGAGAGGGATAAAAATGAATAAAGTAAGGTTTCTGCTTGTGCTTATAATACACGGACTCCATGTAACGAAGTACATAATAGACACAAATAGAAACGATTCCAACAGTCATTACTACTCCAATAATATTTTGAAGTATAGAGTTAGAAACTTCTTCTTCCTGAAGCACTAATAAAAAGAATACATAACAATTCAAAAAAAGAAAAAATGTAGGTTAAGGCACTTAAAAATAGTATTTTAATAACAATTATCTCATTAAAATCGTTATTTAACATTATTTCCTAGTACTTATCCTCAAGATGTTAGTGAAGTTTGGCCCTTTCCAAAAGGAGGTATTCCTCCCATATCTCATCTAATCCAGTTGAAAAGTTACCATATCAAAAAACTCTTTTCTTATCATAGGATCGGCAAATTGCCCTCCAAACTCTACGGTGGTAGTAAAGCTGCTTTTATCTTTAATACCTCTTGAAGACACGCAAAGATGTTTGGCATTTACCACCACAATAACATCTTCGGTTCCTAAGGTTTTTTGAAGGTCTCTAAGAATTTGCAAACAAAGTCTTTCCTGCACTTGCGGTCGATGTGCATAATAATCCACTAACCTGTTTAGTTTTGATAACCCTACCACTTTATCTTTGGGAATATATCCCACATGAGCATTCCCTACAATGGGTAAAAAATGATGCTCGCAGGCAGAGTCTATCGTGATGTTTTGTTCTACTAATATTTTTTGATACTCATACTTATTATCAAAAGTCGAAACCTTTGGTCGGTTTTCTGGATTCAACCCATAAAAAAGCTCCTTTACATACATTTTGGCAACTCTATAGGGAGTTCCCGAAAGGCTATCATCAGTCAAATCAAGCCCTAGTTCTTTCATAATTTCTGAAAAATGATGTTGAATCCGTTCAATTTTGGCATCATCAGATTTTTCAAAAGCATCGGCTCTCAATGGGGTTTCTGTAGCACTAGAAACATGTGAATCACCCATCATTTCTATTTCATTTTTATTCATCTCTACACTAATTAGTGGTACAACATTCTTTTTCGCACTGGCAATACTTCAAATTGTAAAAATGCAAAATTACAAGTGACAGTGAGCCTATATAGATCATCTCTTCTGGCAACGGAATGACCTCTAGTTTTTCATTGATGATAATCCCCACCAAAAACAACCAACTTGCCCAAAAAGCATATTTGATACTTGGTTTTGAAGTAGTTCTAATAGATCTACGAATGGCAAAATAAGAAAGTACCAAAAAAATAAGGTCTAGTGACTTCCACCAAAAGGCTTGACCATCTTCTATCATTGTTATCCCGCTGTGCGCAACAAACACAAACGGGGTTAATAAACAATGGACTAAACACAAACCACTCGCCAGAATTCCTACTGCATCGGAGTTATTGCGTATGTATGATATATTCAAAGGAAAAATATTTATTATTTGAGAACGCAAAGATACTATATTTTTATAAATGCGACTTTGTTGCGTTAATTAAATTTATTTATTTTTGTCCAAACAATTTTATGTTACGTACCCAATCGCTTCGGTTTTCATATCAGGATTCAAAAAATCAGACTTTATCCTTTCCTGACATTACTATAGGACCTAAACAAGATCTTTTGATATTGGGCCCTTCGGGGGTGGGAAAAACTACATTATTACACCTTTTGGCTGGTTTATTACCAGCACAAAGTGGCGATATTTTTGTTGCCAATACGCATCTAAACACCCTCTCTAGAAAACAACTAGACAAATTCAGAGGGCAACATATAGGATTAATATTTCAACGTAGTTATTTCATAAAATCCTTGTCCTTAATAGAAAATCTCAGCTTACGTGAGCGAATTTCTAAAACGAAAAATGATCGATACCGCAAAGAGCAGTTGATCATGCAACTTGGGCTCTCTGATCTTCAAAATAAAAAAGTTTACGAATTAAGTGAAGGGCAACAACAACGTCTTTCAATCGCTCTTGGGGTTATTCATAAACCAAAAATACTGTTAGCCGACGAACCTACATCCAATCTTGATGATGTGAATTGTGAGAAAGTGATCTCTTTGCTCAAAAAAGAAGCCGAAATATGCAAGAGTAATCTAGTGATCATTACTCATGATCAAAGAGTTAAATCCCATTTTGATAACCATATAATCCTGTAAAGTTGTTATATCTAGCATACAAGAATCTAATTTCTAAACCTTTAAATACTTTTTTAAGTATTTTACTATTAATGCTTAGTATTTCGTTGGCTACATGTATTTTGCAAATAAAAAATCAACTTAACCAACATCTAGAAAGCAACATAAAACCATTTGATATGGTTATCGGTGCAAAAGGAAGTCCATTGCAACTGGTACTTTCTTCTGTCTTACATATTGACAATCCTACTGGAAATATCCTCTTAAAAGATGCTCTGAAGATTAGCAAAAATCCCATGATAAAAGAGGTGATTCCCGTTTCTTATGGAGATAACTACAAGGGATATAAGATTTTGGGCACTTACGACACCTATCTACAGCAGTATGGAGCAGAACTACGGGAAGGAAAACTGTTTGAAAAATCTTTTGAGGTGGTATTGGGAAACTACGCAGCTCAAAAATTGAATTTACAGCTTGGAAGTACCTTAGTTAGCGCTCATGGTTTGGCAGACAATCCTCTAGAAACTCATGACGAAAAGCCTTTTACCGTTGTTGGTATATTAGAACCTACAGGATCTGTAATCGATCATCTTATCATTACCAACCTAGAAAGTATTTGGGAGGTACATGAACATGGGGATGAAGAGGAACACGCAGAAGAGCATGAGGGACATACGGAGAATCATGAAGAACATGATAATGAACACGCAGAAGAGCACGATGATCACAAAGAACATGATGAAGAACATGACGAATACGAAGGAGAGCATGACCATCATGAACAACATGAGGATGAACGAGAAATTACTTCCTTACTCGTAAAATTCAGAAATCCTTTGGCAACTTTACAACTTTCCAGACACATTAATGAGCAAACGTCAATGCAAGCCGCACTTCCTAAATTTGAAATAGAGCGGTTAATGGATTTCTTAGGTATCGGTTTTCAAGCGATAAACAGCATTGCTCTTATTATATTGATAGTAGCTGGTCTTAGCATATTTATAAATCTCATAAAAACAGTACGAGAAAGAAAACAAGAATTAGCACTATTACGGACCTACGGAGCCAGTTCGATTCAGTTGTTACAATTGGTATTTTTTGAAGCATTGTTCTTGTCAATATTTGGTTTTCTTCTAGGATGGTTACTAGGAAGATTTGGTGCCTGGCTGCTTTCCTTTTTTACACAAGATTTATATGGGTATAGTTTTGAGTTTAGCCTTCCAGACAATAGAGAGCTTTTAATACTATTTCTGGTAACTTTAACGACCTTTTTAGCTGCGATAATCGCTTCTTTATCTATATTTAAACTGAATGTATCAAAAACAATTGCGAATGCATAAAGTAATCCTGGCAATCCTATTTCTGATCATAAGCCACGGCACATTTTCTCAGGAACAATTAACCTGGAAAGACTTTGCAGATGTCAAGTTTTCTAATGTCTACAGCCCGGTATATGATGATATTTTTTTAAAACCAAAATTTGGAGATGGTATAAAGTCATATGAAGGTCGACGAATTCGTATAAAAGGTTATTTTTTGGATTTTTCCTTAGAAGATGATGAGTTCTTTTTACTCTCTAAAAACCCCAGAGCATCTTGCTTTTTTTGTGGAGGAGCTGGACCCGAGAGTGTTTTAGAGGTTATGTTTAGCAAAAAACCCAATTTCAAGACTGATCAAGTAGTAGAAATCACGGGCGTTCTTATCCTCAATCTTGACGACGTAGACCACTGTAATTATATCATAAAGGATGCTACAGGCAAATTAATTCAGTAAATACTCATAACTTTACCAACTAATTTTTTAAACAACAATAATTTCTTAATAAACTGCAGTTTATATTAAACTTCGTTATTACAGCACAATCTTATAATTCACGCATTAAATGAAAAACATAATTTACATTGGGTTCCTTTTTGTAGTATCTCTACTACAAGCCCAAGACAAAAACGTACAAGTCCCTAAAAGTTATAGCAATATCCATAGTGATGAAAAAGGGCTATACCTTGCTGATGGAGATCAACGTTATTATGCCGCAAAAGCAGTTGCGCAGTATTCATTACAACAACTGTTTGGAAATCCAAAAGGAACCGAAGACGGTGTTGTCTTAGATTTTGGAGATTTTGAAGGAAATATCACCTACGGTCTTATCCCTTACGGAAAAGCACCGCACCCCTTACCTGTTTTTCGTTTTGTTAAAACATTAGTAGAAGGAAAAGCAGAAATCAATATTAAAAAAGATTTTAGGTATCCTTATGATTTTGTGGATTGGCAAGAAAAAGAACAATTGCATTTCGGGTATCGATTAAAAGATAAAGATGGAATGATCGTATATGATGGAGAGATTTCTTTAAAAGGGAAAGGACCCTTTGAAGCCGTTCCAACCATGTACGAAGGCCCCTTTGTAAACAAACTTACAGATACCAGCGCTACGGTTTGGTTTAATACAACCATCCCAACAAAAGCGCAATTGCATATTGACAACCGGGTTATTGAAAGCCCAGAAGGAACACATCACGAGATCACTGTTTCTAATTTGAAACCTGAACAAAAATATGAGTATAAGGTTGGATATGGTGTATTTGAACAACAATATCATCTTACTACTGCACCAAATCCAGGAAGTCGTAAACCTTTTGTTTTTGCATATACCAGTGATAGTCGACATGCTACTGGTGGTGGAGAACGTAAAATCTATGGGGCCAATGCCTATATCATGAAAAAAATGGCTGCTGTAGCCTATTCGAATAATGCCACTTTTGTGCAATTCAGTGGAGACATGATCAATGGATATTTGACTACCAATGAAGAAACGCAATTGCAATATACCAATTGGAAAAAAGCGGTAGAACCATTTTGGCATTACATGCCTTTTCAAGTGGGTATGGGAAATCATGAGGCCCTTGGACACATATTCAGAAATGATCAGGGACAAAGCAGAGGGTTCGTAGATAAGTTTCCATTTCACACCTCTTCTGCAGAAGCTGCTTTTGCCGAAGCTTTTGTAAATCCTTTGAACACCAGTCTTAAAAGTGAAGACGGGAGCTCATATGACCCAGATCAAAACGAAGTTGATTTTCCGAGTTATGCCGAAAATGTATTTCATTACGTTTACGACAACCTAGCAGTTATCGTCTTAAATAGTGATTATTGGTATGCTCCAAGCTTATCAAGGAATACATCAACATCCGGTGGATTGCACGGGTACATTATGGATAATCAATTGTCTTGGCTTAAAAAGACCGTTGCCGAATTAGAAGCGAATGACAATATTGATCATATTTTTGTGACACAACACACCCCGGTATTTCCTAATGGAGGGCATAGTCGTGATGATATGTGGTATAGCGGAAATAATGAAAAAAGACCTGTAGTTGCTGGTAAACCTCTAGCCAAAGGGATCTTAGAACGCAGGGATGAATACTTAGATATTTTAATCAACCAAAGTCAAAAGGTTGTGGGTGTGCTTACTGGTGATGAGCATAACTACAATCGTTTGAAATTGACCAAAGAAGTTCCGATCTATCCAGACAACTATCCTCATAAAAAACTAAATGTATCAAGACCTATTTTTCAAATCAACAATGGAGCTTCGGGAGCACCATACTACGCTCAAGAAGTGTTACCATGGAGCAAATTTACTGAAGCCTTTAGCGTCGAGAATGCGGTCTGTCTCTTTTACGTAGATGGAAAAAAAGTATCCATGAAAGTGATCAACCCAGATACTTTAAATGTCATAGATGAAATTATTCTAAGGAAATAAAATTGAAACATAAAAAAAGCCTGTGTCCAAAATAACACAGGCTTTTGTTTTTCTAAACTATTCTGTTATTCTTCTTTCAAGGTAACGGTACGAGTTACCTTATTAAATGGACCAGGAATCAATGCTCCTGAAGCATCTAGTAATTCTAGTTGAATAGTAACCTCTCCCATCGGTAATCCTTTCATAACGTGAGGTACCCACTCGGTAATCATAAATTCGTTACCGTTGATAGTAGCTTTAACTTTATTTCCTTCTTCTGACAAAGTAGTATTAAGTACAAAAAAGTCTAACAACACCGCTTGGGTATCTTTACCCTTGTATTCTCCTTTTGGTCGGCTATAAATAAGTGTTGGTGCTTTCATGTCTAAACCAACAGCATCTTCTAGGTTCTCACCTATTTCTAATTTGCGAACTACCACAGAATTTTCATTCTTTACAGATTCATGAAAAGATCGGCTTAAAAAAGCTACCAAATGATGAACTCCTTCTGGCACTTCTTTTTTAAATGTTGGCTCATAATGTGCAGAATACGGCTGGTTATTCAGAATAAAGTGGATGTGTTGTCCTTTTCCAGAGTTCGCTAATTTTTGAGCATTTTCTCCTTCAGTTTGAGCGCCTAATTCATAGTTCTCAACTTTGAAAGCAAAATCCATCTCTCCGGCTTGACCCTTAATGGTTTCTTCTCCATCCAAAATTAACGAAGCATCAGCATATGCAGGAGAACCTTTTAATTTTTCTAGTGTAATTTTTGGCTCTTCTACTTTTTCGGTAGTTTCAGTAGCAGTATCTACCGCTTCTTCCTCAGTAGTTTTTTTCTCCTGTTTACATCCTGCTATCATAAACAGGGCCAGGCATACTGTAATAATTAAGTGATTAGCGTTTTTGTTCATTTTAATATAGTTTTAAGTATTAGTCAATTCTTTTCAAGTTTTATTTTTATAAAGTAGATCCCAACCAGAGAGTTTTAGACCTACGGTTACATTTTAAAAGAAAAGCAAGCAAAACATATGGTAATCAATAACAAGGTTATATTCAAAATAGTGTGATTGCTTAAAAAGCTCATTGAGCTTACAAGATATTCTTTCTGTATCAAAAATAACAATAACAAAGTTATATATCACCCTCCATTAATCGCATTTAATAAAATTGTTCCTGCGATCCCAAAACCAGCTCCAGAGACAAATAAATTCCATTTAAAATGCTCTCCTTTGATAAACTTAGTGTAAACCCATAAGGAGATCATAAACAGAAATACAATAAATAGCTGCCCTACTTCTATACCAATATTAAATGCAAACAACGGCAGAATGATACTATCGCTAAACAACATAAACTTAAAATTACTTGCAAATGCCAAACCGTGAATTAAACCGAAAATAAGTGCGATACCATACTTAAATTTAGTGTCCGAAAAATTACCATGCTTGTTATAGTTGATAATATTTGCCAATGCCGTAATCATAATAGTGAAAGGAATTAGCATATCAATAAGCTTGGAGTTAGCCGGAATGATATCCAAAGCACTAAGTATCAACGTTCCACTATGACCAATTGTAAAAGCTGTAATAATGACCAAAATCTGCTTCCATTGTTCTAGTTTGAAGGCTGCGCACAAGGTCATTACAAATAATAAATGATCATAGGCATTGATATCTACGATATGATGCCATCCACTAATAAAGAAAGAGCTTAAATTATCCATGGGTACTTCTAGTATGTATTATAAATTAAGAGATATAGGTTCGTCGAAAGAGGTGATATCAAAATAATTCTCTTCGATAAAAGGAGGTAGCCGTACCGTAATTCTATTGGATTGTAGAAATCCAAATTCCTCAAAAAACAACGTATTTTCAATACAGATCTGATCACCTTCTTTAATCTTAGGGATATCCCGATAAAACTTTATCGAGATCACATTTTGTTTTTCCATCACTTCAGAGGATTTATATTTAAAAGGAAAATACTCGTCGTTAATTGAAACTTTATAGTATCTAGCAAAATAGCTTTCTATCCCCCTGATATCTGTCTTTGATAGGTTTGATAAATTAATATTTTTTGTAAAAGTGTCATTTATGCTAAATGTAAAGTCATCTATAAAAAGTCTACACTCCATTACGAAAGTGTTGGTTTTAGCATTGTGTTCGATTAATGACGATGTTAATTTGATAGGATGCGAACTGTTAAATGACGTTGAAAGAAATAACACCCCTAACAACAGCAGTATTTTATAATTTTTCATTTTTAGAACTTTAATTTTTTACTATTTCTTAATTCAACAAAAGTTGTGATTGGGCTCATATGATTAAAATTGTTTTAAAAAGGTAATTTTACTAATGAATTGTGTGGTACGTTGCACGGGATCAAAGGCATCGGTTTGTGTATCATTAAATACCAAATAAATGAATGATAGCGGCATATACTCCCAACTAAAACGAACATTCCATCGCCCTTGCTCATCAAAACTATTGTATTGATAAAACGTTGACAGTTGGACTCTTGGATTAAGCGCCAATCTTAGACTGGCCGTATATAAATCGGTATTCAAATCTTGTTCTAAAATTCCTACATCATCTATATTGTTATGTTCATAATCCGCAGACAACGCAACATGAGGAAGTGGCGCATACCGCAATCCAGCGGTAATTGTAGTTCGTTTACCATTGTAGAAATTTCCAAAATCATAACGAATTGATCCAGATAATTTTTTGGATTGATCAGTATTATATCGCAGCAAAAATCGAGTATATTGATATTCTCTTTCTTCAATTTCGAGGCCTAAGGGAGCAAAATTGAAATTAATATTTTGCCAGGTAGGAGTAAATGATGCTTCGACAAAGCTATTGTCTTTGAACCAGGTATAAATAGGAAAAATATAGATACTAGCTTGTTGAAAATTTCCAAAATCCTCAAAATCGTGGTAATAGTTGAAAAATGCTCCCGGATCCCACCTTCTTACAAAAGGTAAGCTTTTTGGTCTTACGATAGCATATCCTCCTGGGCTATGATACATCACATCTTTTTGAAAAACGAATCCCATATCTGGGGAATAAGCATTACTCACAAATGTATTGAGGTATCCTAAGTAATATTTATTAGTTCGAGCCCCGGCAAATAATCTTCCGGCATACCCCGTATCCCCTTCACTGTCTAATGAAGTAGACAATAGATAAGAAATAGTAATCTCGCTTTTTGGACGCATGAATCCATCAATAGAAATAGTGGTGTTATTCTGGGAGGAAACTCCCAAATCGCTTGAAGAGTCATCTAATCTATAGGTTACCATGGCTCCAACATTATTCTCTTTACCGTAGTTTTGCATATATCGAGCCACTCCAAACGTACTGGCAGGACTATTATCTGTATCACGCTGGCGAACTGCAAGTGCTGCAATAGTCCGATTTTCATTTCTATCCGTATATCTTACCCCTGCATCCAAAGGAGCTGGTGCAGCATTAAAAGTATTTTCTAGTCCAATGGTTCTGCTAAAGAATGGACGCAATTGCGAGTTCCCCCCTCCGGCCCAAATACCAGAGTTTTCTAAGAAAAACTGACGTCTTTCTGGAAAGAAAATATTAAATCGTTCTAAGTTATTTACCGCCCTATCCACATCAGCTTGTGCAAAATCGGTATTAATAGTAAGGTCCAAAACCGCATTAGGATTGATTGCCCATTTAACATCTCCTCCTATTTTAGGTTCGCTTGATTTATCAGTAATCATAGGCCCTGCCTTATTCTCATCGTATTGATATAACGTATAGGGTTCTACTCTGATATTAGCAGAAGGTGGCGGCACTTCTAAGCCCGTAAGTTTTGCAGCATATACCATTCTATTTTGTGAAAAAGACTGAGGAATGGCCGGAAAAACAGTCTTTTCAAAATCCTTCCTAGCTAGTCTATAAAAAGTAATCCCCCATGCTACTGGAACACCATCTACCGGTTTATCATAGCGTATGGATTTAAAAGGGATTGCAAATTCTGCATAGTATCCAGCATCTGTCCGTTGCGTTCGAACACTCCACAAAGCATTCCAATCTCGATCAGAATTACTATCATTAAAACTCTGTAAATCCAATTGGTTTCCATAAGGCGTGGTCTGAAAAGAGGCTGCATATTGCTTGGTATTTTGAGCGTCTATTTGAATTCCAAAGACATCGTTTTCTCCACTATTAAAATCTCGTCTCAGGTCCTGCATTCGAACACCTGCTCTACCCAATGAATCTGCTGCAAACACTCCAAAATATAGATTTGAATTATCAAAAAGTACGCGAACCGTGGTTGGGTTTTTAATGGTTCCTCCTTGTACCGGTTCTACTCTAAAAAAGTTTGTAATTGGTGCTGCATTTTGCCAATCGGCTTCATTCAATTTACCATCAATGGTTATTTTTCCAGTAGTTCTGGTAGCTCTTATTTCTTCTGGGGTTTCAGGAGGAGGAAAATTTTGATCTCCCTCTTGGGCCCAAGAAGTACAATGAAACATAAAGACTAAAAAAAGAATGAACCTTGACATAGTTTATATAATTAATTGAGTGGAACCTTCCCGTAGGCCAATACTCTTTCTTCTATGGTTCGTGGAGGATAAAAAACCTCGTTATCAGAATGATACACAAAACTCTGTGTAATTACTTTATGTGTTTTCAAAGTTTTTCCCAAAATTGAAGTCTCCAAAATATGCCTCTGCTGGTTTTGTAAATGCCGAGATGCTAAAAGCATCCTTCTCAAAATCGGATGACTTTGCTTCAAAAAATAATCTGGTAGCGTTTTATCCAATGCTAACAACGCATCACTAACTTGAAAAAGAGATTCACAATCGGATTCAAGCGCTTCTTTATAAAACAAATTAGTGTGTTTGGTAATAAAAACAGCCTGAGTAATCTTTTGCTTTTTAATCAGGATTGTAAGATTTTGCTGAGTCGGAACATCCCAATTAAAACTGGCCCCAAGGGCCGTATAGAAAAATGATTTCGTACTACAAGTTTGACTCAAAACATTTTCTATGTGGTCCGTTGGGCAGATTAGAAACAGACAGTTTCCATATTCCAGTTTATTGAAACTCATATCTTATATATTGTATTGAATACTTACTATACATCAGATTTTCAGTTATTGATTTGATCCTTTAGAACACCCAAGTGTATTCTACTTCAACCTTTCTTACAGTAGCGTTATTAAAAACAATTCTACCTATCCAAAACTACTTGCACTAAAATGAATTTTCCTGGTATCTACTGATTGGCCAATTATCTGTATTTCCAAATAATCCGCTTTTCCAGGCAATAATCTCTTTATCAGTAAGCAAACATTTTTCTAGCTGAGTAGTAATCTCGTCTACATCCAAATGTTGCCCAATAAAGACCAATTCAATTTTACGATCTCCATAGACTGTGTCCCATTCAGATTCTATCATATCTTGATTTTGTAAAAACATCGGATAATTCATCCGCTCATTAAAAGGCATAGAGGCCCACCAAACTCCAGCAGGATCTGTTTTTAAAGATCCGCCAGCAGAACTCCATATCAAAGCTTGGTCCGATCTGGATGCCAGCCAAAATAACCCCTTACTACGTATCACATTGGTAGGAAAAGTATCTCTGGCAAAATCTAAAAATCGATCAGGGTGAAACGGTTTCCGACTTCTAAAGACGAACGATCCTATTCCATATTCTTCAGTTTCAGGAATGTGTTCATTTTCTAATTCACGTATCCATCCTGCCGAGTTCTCTGCTTCCTCAAAATCAAAAAGCCCCGTATGAATCACCTTGTCTAATGGAATCTGAGAATTTTCAGTAAAAAATATTCGAGCTTTAGGATTAAGCTTAGCAATAATATCACGTACATTATTTAATTCTTCTTCGGTTATCAAATCTACCTTATTCAGCAAAATCACATTGGCAAATTCTATTTGATCGGTTAAAAGATTAACGATAGTTCTATCATCTCCTTCTATATTGGTTAAATCCCGATCTACCAAATATTGAGGACTCGAAAAATCTTTTAAGAAGTTGTAAGCATCAACTACTGTAACCATTGTATCCACATAGCTGAAACGACTAAGGTCGATGGTACCATCCTCACTTTCAAAACTAAAGGTTTGAGCTACTGGAATAGGTTCGGAAATCCCTGTACTTTCTATGATCAGATAATCAAATCGGTTTTCTAATGCTAGTTTCTCTACTTCGACCATAAGATCTTCTCGTAATGTACAGCAAATGCACCCATTTGACATTTCGACCAATTTCTCTTCGGTTCTAGATAGAGTATTTTGATTTTCGACCAGGTGAGCATCAATATTAACTTCACTCATGTCATTAACAATGACAGCGGCCTTGAGCCCTTCCTTATTATGTAAAATATGATTCAGCAAAGTGGTTTTACCCGCTCCCAAGAAACCACTTAATACGGTAACCGGTAATTTATTCATGTATTTTGAATTAAGATATTAAAAGCATTTTAGCAGTTTAGCTATCTATGTAAATAAGTACATAGCAGCTAAGCGATAGCTCATGGGCAAGTGACAATGAACTATAAATCACCTATATCTTTGAAATAGGTTTATTCTTTAGAGATAAGTTCTAGGAAATAACTGTAGGAGGTGGCTTGTTGTATAAACCTCTTGGTAAAGTGATGAAGTATCCAGAAGTCTCGTAACAAAACCTAGTTGTAAGTTCCTGAAAATTGATGTCAACCTTTTTTTCCAACTCAATGAACGTAGAACTTGAGAAAGGAGTTATTTTATGAGACACCTCAACCATATCGCACAATTCGCAATGGATTTGGTCCTCATCTTCAGAAAAATGCACAAAATCATGAACATTAACTATTCTAAGAAGTAGAAAAGCTAAGACAAAGCAATAAGAATACATCCGTCTTTTATTATTCATGTCCATTGGGTAAATATACCAATTAATCAAAAATCAAATCTTAAGACTTTTATAATAATTGAAATTTTAAGGATTACCCTCTCAATTTTGTTCAAAAAAGAAATATGCTGGTTAAACAAACCGAGAGAATTAACCAAAGATAAAAATGGAGAAATTATCAATTTTAAGTTAAATTTTAGTTAAAAATGTTAAAAATAGTTAAAAAACACATGTAGTCCAAACAAGTATTTCCTACTCTTTAAAACCTGAAAGATTTTTCCTAACAAATACTTCTAAGCTCCTAATTTTACTAAAGCAACATTGTTGCAATAAATCGATTACCTCATCCAAAATTACATCTTATTTTTTAATTTCCAGCCACTTACCCTACGGTTTTACCCCACGAATATTTTTGATTGATTTAATACATTTGAGTCCTAACACAAATTAAACTTATATGAAAACTTTTAGCAAAATTGCCATGGGCGCTATGCTCTCGGCACTGGCACTCACTTCGTGTCAAGACGACATCGTAACTGAAGAAGTTGTAGAGTCTGTAGTAGAAACTACAAGCTTCGAAGGGAATATCATTCCCGGGCAGTATATCGTTGTTTTTAATCCGGAAAAAATACAGCCGGCTTCAAAAATTCTAGCCAAAACATCATTTACAAGTAGAGATGCCAAAGCCAAAGCGGTAAGAGAAATCTCTGAAGTTTCTATGAAGCAAATTAACACGATTTTGCTGGACAACAATGTGGATCAATCTAAAGTGATCGATTATTACACTACAAAAATTTCTGGTATCGCTGTAAAACTAAGTGATAGTGAATTTAAACTACTATCCAAAAATCCTAGCGTTATTGCAATCGAATTTGACCGAGTAGTTCAGCTTCCTAAATTTGAGGTAGAAGAAGCAATCACAGGTGATGCTGCAATAAAAATGCCTCAGCAAACACCTTGTGGAATTTCTAGAGCTGGTGGAGCTGCAAATGGAGCTGGAAAAGATCAATGGATTTGGGTAATCGATAGTGGTATCGATTTGGATCACCCAGATTTAAATGTTGTAACGAACACTACTTACGCGAGATCTTTTGTGGGAGGTTCCGCAAACGATTGTAACGGTCACGGAACTCACGTAGCTGGTACTGCTGCTGCAATCAACAATAGCGTTGGAGTGGTCGGAGTTTCTGCTGGTGCTTCTGTAGTTCCTGTTCGCGTATTTGGATGTAGCGGTGGAAGTAGTACTTCAACTATACTTTCTGGTATTAATCACGTTGGGCGTTATGACATTGCCGGAGACGTTGCCAATCTAAGTTTAGGAGGATTCTTTGGATCTGGATGTTCTAGTAACTCTTCTTATCGTAGTGCCTTATTGGCTCTAGGAAATGGTGGTACTCTAGTTGCCATCGCAGCTGGAAATAGCAGTGCAAATGCTGCTAGTTACCAACCAGCATGCGTTAATGGAACAAATATATACACTGTGGCTTCAATGACTTGTAATCGAGGGTTTTCGTCTTTCTCGAATTACAACATGAATCCAATTGATGTAATTGCTACTGGTAGTAGTGTTCGCAGTACTTACTTAAATGGTGGGTATGCTACTCTTAGTGGTACTTCTATGGCTTCACCTCACGTTGCAGGTATCATGCATGTAAGAGGTAGCGGACCAAGAACTTCTGGTTCTGTAAGTAATAGAGGAGAAAATTATCCCATTGCTGTAAGATAAATAGGATATTCATTATTCATTTTACATTGGGAATGTGTAGTTACAGCCACCTGTTGGAGAACAGGTGGTTTTTTTATGCTTTACATTTGTTACAAACGCCTATAATCAAGAACTGCGTTTCATTAACGGTAAATCCTTCCAGATTTGGAATACTAAGTTTATTAGGCAAACAAGTCACTTCCTGACATTCCTGGCATTCAAAATGTATATGATTATGAATATCGTGTGATACTCCACAACCATTACACAATGCATAATAGGCCTTTCCATTTTTACCGGTCACAAAATGCACCTCTCCTTTTGCAGCAAAACGATCCAAAATCCTGTAGATTGTAGTTTTATTCACTTTTATAGGCATTGCTGCCATAATATCTTCGGCAGACATCGTATGTTCCGTTTTTGACAAAATATCCTTTACTAGGTTTTGCTTTTCTGTATTCCTGGTTTTCTTCACTTCCATGATGTACTATTCAACCGATTCCTGCTATCGAAATTACGGATTTTTTTGATTATCAGAGATGGCTTCACAAAAAGAGTACAAACCAAAACCAAAACATTCATTTAATTATTTGAATAATTTTATGAAAAATTTAAACTATTCCCGTATATTTCTTAAAGAAATGATAATACTAGAATAATTTAACAAAAAAAAAGTTCTATATAGATTTGAACAATAAATCAATTAACCAAAATCATGAAAACACTTTCTAAACTAACAGTAATTGCAGTAGTACTTTTATTAGCTTCTTGTAAACAAAATCCTGCAGAAACTCCAGAGCATAAGGCAATGGTGGCAGATCATACAGAAATGGAAGCCTCTCACGAGACTATGGCCAAAGAGCATGCAACAATGAAAGACGATCACCAGGAAATGGTAGACGCTCACAAAGCCATAGAAAATGACTCTCTCCACTTGGTAACTGAAAAGAATCATACGTCTTTGTTAGCTAAGCATGAAAACCTTATTTCTGCACATCAGGCATTAATCGCAAAACATGCAGAATTAGAAACCAAACATGCAGCTGGAGAAATTACTTTAGAACAAATGACCGCAGAACATGCTTCTATGAAAACAGAACATGAGTCTATGGAAAAAGAACACCAAAGTATTACTGCAGAACACAAACGCATTCAGGAAGAAGATCAAAAAATGATAAAAGAAGATCAGGAAAAAGCTAAAGAAGAAGAAACTGATAAAAGCGAATAAACTGATTCTTTTCTTTTTAGAATTACAAAAGGCAAGCTCATTTGATTTGAGCTTGCTTTTCTTTTTTTACAGGCATACGTTATTTTATCAAAAATGAACTCCTCTCGAAAAACCATTTTCCTGAGATACCCAACTAAAATTAATAGGATGCCAATTTTCATTTCCTTGTTTAGCAAATACCTGTTGATTTTCGGAATACACCTTAACCGTTCGGATGGGTACTCGTTGCTCTTTTGAATTACTTTTCATTAGTCTAACTGTTTTTTATATCGATTTCTACCCATATTGAATATTCCTAATTTTATTCCTATCTCGCTGGTAAAACCATTGATACGATCTATAGGACTATCCACCAATTCTATTTTGCTCGAAAACCGATATTTAATTCCTGCTTCTATTTGCGCATATCTGGAGATATTAAAAAGTACATTTACTCCAGGTTCTAAAACAAATATTGCATCCAAATCATCATCATCCACATCAAAATCCTCATCATTCTCAACTAGATCCCGATCTACATATCCTACTGCACCACCTCCTATAAATAGGGGAAAAGAAAGACTTACCCTTGATTTACCAAAAAAAATGGGTTCGAAATGAAACCCAGCATACCCAGCAAACAAATCATCATTATCTTGTGTTCTAGGGTTAAAAATATTTTGCCTGGAATACAATCCCTTGGTCAAAAAACCTACTTCAAATTGTTGATTGGCCACATAAGCAACCTTGAAACCAGCAACATAGGTATCCTCCCCTTCAATTTCACCATAACCCATTGAAAGACCCAAGTATACGCCATGCACCACATTCCTGCGGTCATTAAAAGTAATGTAATTACCTTCATCTACCTGTGCATACCCTCCTAAAGTAAAGGCAATTAATAGTAAAAATAAAATCGATTTTTGATTGTTCATTTTGTTCGTTTTAATTGATTTTTATTGACAATGAAGTTTTGTTTGTTAGTACAACCAGTATCTTTTAATCATTGATCGTTACAATACCCTTTGATCCTTGAATAGATATCAGTCCTTGCTTTTCCTTTCCAAAAGTAGCATCGATCTCTCGTAATTTTTTGAGCTTGTTCAGCATCGTGGAACTTACGTTCTCAAAAGATTTCGGCAAGCGTACTACACCCTGTTCTAATTTTGCTGTGAAACGATGCGAAAATCCTGCAACTTTAAGGCTGATTTCTGAGGATTCCTGTTCTATTTCTATTTTCCCTTTTGGGTTGGCAATATGTTTTATTCTGAAATCTGCTATTTTCATGATCAGGTTCACATCCTGAGTTAAGCGATTTAAATCCATGGTAGTAAACTTTAAATCCCCATAGATAGATCCCACCTCGTCCAATACAATATCATCTTTATTCGAATAAATCTCTAATGAACTAATCGCATTGATTTTCATATCTGTACCATCACTATTGATTTGTAAACTTTTGGAATCTTTCATTTCCAATTCGCCATTTTTGATCGTGAGTTTAGCATAACTCAAATTATTTGCTCTTACTTTTCCAAATTTCAATTCGATATCGGCTTTATTCAAGTCCTCTCCTACCCAAAGATCTCCATGTTCTATGATTGCTGTTAATCCCCCACTCCAATCTTCGATAAAAACATCTCCAAAACGATTAGTTACTTTAAGCTTCGCTTTTTTGGGTAAAAAGACCTTGTAATCAATTTTAACATGGCTTCGATCAAGATCAATGGGGTTATTACGATTAAAAAAATCCGCAAACCATCCTGTATTCTTATTAATAATCTCTGAAGTAATAGAAACATATCCGCTTGCCGACTTAAAGAGTGGTTGTATTCGACTTAATAAATCCTTTGCACTTTCTTTTTTACGATGATTTACCTTTATATCGATAGCCACAGCTACTTTGTCTTGGTCCCATCCAGTCATGGTAATGTTTCCATACTTATTTTCTAATAGTAATTCCCCTTCATTGGTAAGAGGGAAACTCTTTTCTATGGTTTTAGATACGCTTTCTTGCGCAGTGCCAATGGGTATCCAAAGTAATACCCACAGTATGTAGAGCACCAATTTATAACGTGTATCCATAATCATCTTCTATTTTTTTTGAATCGTTTATCTTTTGCAATAATTTCTGAATAAGTTCTATACGCTTTTTGTAGTTGGCTACAACAGCTTCTAGCACACGCTCATTATCCAAATTGTTTTGCATTTCTAAACGTAGGGTTTCATATTCTGTATCCAATTCATCCATAAAGGACAAAAACTCGGCTTTATCTTCTTCAGAAAGGTTAGGATTCTTTTTTACCAATTCGACTTGATAAGCTACCAAATCCTTATAGTGCATATTGATTTCTAACAACTCTTTCGAAACATATTGATCTTCTCCAGTATTCTTATTAAACATAGACAGGCCAACAAAACCTCCCACAGTTACAATTACAGCAATAACTACAGCGATACGTAGTAAAGACGATCTCCAAAGTGGGATCACCTTGGTTTCTTTTTCCTTTTCCTGAAGTTGAGCAGAGATCTGTGCCCAAAGTTTTGCGCGATCAGCCTTATGTTCGTCAAATTGAGCAGCGTTCTCTCGTATATGTTTTTCAAAATTATCCATCACATTTCGCTTATAATTTCTAGTAATTTTTTCTTTGCCCTGTGGTATTGCGATTTGGAAGTACTGGTTGATATTCCCAATATTTCTCCGATCTCCACATGGTCATAGCCTTCTATTAAGTATAGGTTGATAATCTGTCTGTAGCCATCTGGTAATTTGGTAATACCAGATTTCACCTTTTTAATATCTACTGGGTCGGCTTGTATAGGTGCTTCATCTGCTAGATGATATTCATGAGCATCCATAGGTACCACAGGAACCCTTTTAGTCTTCAATCTGTTGATACTCTTATTAATGACAATTCGTTTTAACCAAGCTCCAAAACTACTGTCATACTTAAAGTTATTCAGGTTTTTAAAAGCGTCTACAAAACTATCTTGTACGATATCTTCTGCTTCTTCCTTACTTCCCAAAAAACGCATACCAACATTATACATCGCATCCACATACAGTCCATACAGCTCAAATTGAGAACTGCTATTCCCTGCCTTGCATTGCTCGACTAGGGTCTTGTGGGTAAAGCGGATGTCGGTTTCCAAAGGGTATTAGGTTGATGTCTTGATGTTGCTAAAGACAAGGTAAAAAATAAAGGGTTGCATCTAGGCATAAAAATTTTAAAAAAAAGTTTGCTCATGCAACTCTCTATTTTTTGGGTTGTCATTAGTGGTGAAAATTTTATAAACCATAAAAAATCAAAAAATGAACAGTCAACCACAACTGTCCTCAGTTACCCAACCTAATCGCTGGTTACTGTGGCTATTCTTTTTAAGCTCCGTCATAACAATGGCGCAAAACAATCATACCATTAGTGGAATTATTACCGATAAAAGTAATGGCGAAAGTGTTTTTGGAGCTACAGTATTCCTTAATGGCACCAATATCGGTGGCGTTACCAACGAATACGGGTTTTATTCTATTACTGCTCCCGAAGGTTCTTACGTACTTACCATTTCCTATATGGGATTTAGTGATGTTACCATCAATATCAATCTTACTGAAGATGTAAAACAGGATGTAGAAATTGATCAACTAACTTCAGAACTTGAAGAAGTTGTTGTCAAGGCAGAAGGTGTAGAACGTGCTATTCTTCGTAAACCTGAAATGAGTGTAGCCAAGATGAATATTGGTACGGTCAAGCAAATGCCAGTAGTTCTGGGTGAAGTAGATGTTTTGAAATCCCTACAAATGTTACCTGGAGTCGCCAACAATGGTGAAGGAACAGGTGGATTTCATGTCCGTGGAGGTGCGCAAGACCAAAACTTGGTATTGCTTGATGAAGCCATCATTTACAACACTTCGCACATGTTCGGTTTCTTCTCTGTTTTTAATGCTGATGCCATCAAAGATGTAAAACTCTATAAAGGTGGTATCCCTGCACGTTTTGGAGGTAGAGTATCTTCGGTATTAGATATCCGTCAAAAAGATGGAAATAGTAAAAACTTTGGATTGACGGGAGGAATTGGACTCATCTCTAGTCGTCTAACTGCAGAAGGCCCGCTCTTTGGCGATAATGGTTCCTTTTTGGTAGCGGGAAGAAGATCGTATATCGATTTGATCCTAAAAGCGTCAGGCGAAGACAACAGCGTATCTTTTTATGATCTGAACCTTAAAACAAACTACAAGATCAACAAAAACAACAAGTTATTTTTGAGCGGGTATTTTGGCAGAGATGCCTTCGAACTTGGGAATAACTTTGATAGCAGTTATGGAAATACTTCGGGGAACTTGCGTTGGAATCATATTTTTAACGATAGAATATTCTCTAATCTGTCTGCTATATGGAGTAAGTACGATTATGATTTAGGGTTTTCACAAGATCAATTCGAATGGATCTCTTCCATCACGAATTACAACCTCAAATACGATGTAAAGTATTATTCAAGCGATGCGCTTACGCTAGATTTTGGAGTAAACGGAATTTATTATGATTTTGATCCGGGTCAAATTAAGACTACGTCAGATACTTCTCCGGTTAATCCATTAACATTAGATCCCAAACGAGCTGTTGAAGGTGGTGCATATATCAACGCAGAATATAAAATCACCAAAAATTTAAGCACACAACTAGGACTACGGTATAGCACGTTTTCAAGATTAGGAGGACAACCTATAGCTCAATATGCCAATAATCAACCTGTAGTATATAACCCAACTTTGGGGATTTATGAAAGAGGCCAAGAAATTGGAGAAGAAACTTTTTCCAAAAGTGACGCCATAAAAACTTTTGGGAACTTTGAGCCCAGAATATCTCTTGCCTATCTATTAAATGAGAATTCTTCGATAAAAGCAGGCTTTTCTAGAACCGCCCAGTATATTCACTTATTGTCTAATACCTCATCGGTTACCCCATTGGATGTTTGGACACCCAGTGGTCCATTTATCGAACCGCAATTATCCAATCAATACGCTATAGGATACTTCCGTAATTTTCTGGATAAAAAATATTCCCTGGAGGTAGAAACCTATTATAAAACAGTAGACAATCGTATCGATTATATTGATGGATCAGAGCTGATCGGACAAAACAATATCGAAACCGAAATTCTAAATGGCGAAATGCGTGCCTATGGTCTAGAAGTGTTGCTTCGCAAAAACATAGGTAATTTTAAAGGATGGATCGCCTATACCCTTTCCAAATCAGAACAACGTACTCCTGGAGGAATTGCAGGTGGGCCTGGTATCAATAACGGAGAATGGTATAATGCGGTTTTTGATAGGACTCACGATATTTCTATTTCTGGTTCGTATCGATTAAATGATCAATGGAGTTTTGGAGCTAATATGGTATTTCAAACCGGTAGACCTGTCACCTATCCCAATGGTCAATATGAATATGAGGATCTATCTATTGCGAGTTATGCAGCAAGAAATTCAGATCGCTTGCCTGCCTACCATAGAATGGATGTTTCTTTAAATTATAAGCCTAAAAAATACCAAAACAAAAAGTTTAAAGGAGAATGGGTATTAAGTGTCTACAACTTATACCATCGAAAAAATGCGGCCTCCATTTCTTTTGGACAAAACCTGGAAACCGGAGCTAATGAAGCTACCCGAACTGCCATTTTTGGTATTGTTCCCTCTATAACATACAACTTTACATTTTAAGCCATGAAAACAGTAGTTAAACTTATTATAGTAACAATCGCCATCATATTTACATCTTGTGAAGATGTTATTGATGTAGAAGTACAACAAGGTCCTGAACGATTGGTCGTAGAAGCCTCTATCGATTGGGAGAAAGGAACTCCTGGCAACGAACAAACGATCCGATTACGTAAATCAACACCATTTTTTGACACCAATACTAACACTGCAGTAACAGGAGCTACGGTAGAAATAATCAATACCAATACTCAAGAACAATTTGTTTTTACAGATCAGAATGATGGAACCTATACTACAGATTCTTTTGTTCCTGTTTTAGGGCAATCTTATTCACTTCGCATTGCCTATGACGGTGAAGTTTATACAGCCACAGAAACTATGACATCTGTTCCTGATATTACCAATGTTTTTCAGGATAAAGAAGATGGGTTTGACGAGGAGCTTCTAGAAGTTCATCTTGTATTTACTGATCCTTTAGAAGAAGAGAACAATTACCTATTCAAGTTTCAACGTAGAGGAGATTTGTTACCCGAATTAGAAGTCGCAGAAGATGAGTTTGTGAATGGAAATGAGATCGATTGGTGGTATGAACTAGAAGATGATGATGAAGATGGAGAAAATCAAGGCCCGTTTGCGCCGGGAGATACTGTAGATATTGAATTTTTTGGAATATCAAGACAATATTATGATTATATCAAAATTTTAATCTCTCAAATAGGGGGTGTTGGTCTTTTTGAATCCACCCCTGTTGCGGTAAGAGGAAACTGCATTAATGAAACAAATCCAGATAATTATCCTTTTGGCTATTTCAGATTGACTGAAGTGGTAAGAACGAGCTATACATTTACAGAAGATTAGGTTTGGTTGGTTTGATGTCGAGTGTCAGGTTCCTAGGGCCTGGCACTTTTTTTATTGCATATAAATTTACATTGGAAGCCTTCGTTATCAAAATGTTACTTTTCGTTAATTATACTCAAAACAGCCAGTTTTTACGTAAATTATTATTCAAATCTTAAAACCTAATATTATGTTACACCGTATTTTAAATCTTAATGGAGTAAAAACACTTAATGGCAATCAGAAAAAAACAATACACGGAGGTGCCTGGCCACAAACCGAAGAAGATTGTTATCGATGTGGAGGTACCAGCTGGATTCCTACTCCGCTCAATGGAGGTTTATGCGAACTCCCCTGGAACTCTCCTTGTATCTAGTTATTCGCAAACGATATGAAAAGAAAAAAGCGAGCATGAATATATGCTCGCTTTTTATTAATCATCTTAAATGAGTAAACTAAGATGAAAACCTAAATTCCTTAGATGTTGTATACATCCATTAAGCTTTCTTTTCTTTTAAAAATTACTGTACGGCTTTAAGAACATCTATTTTGCCAAAACCATATCTGTTGCTACGATTAGGATAATATTCACCCGCTTTTTGCATTTTATCCAACACCTGTTCTCTTGTCATATCCGGATTAGTTGCCCATACCAGTGCTGCTATTCCTGCAGTGGTTGCTGTTGCAATCGAGGACCCTCCTACTACATTTCTAACATCTGATCTGTACCCTAAAACTGGCATTGTTCTATCCCCATCGTTATCCCTTTGCATCATTACAGTAAAGTCTATTTTTCTTCCATCATGACATATATTACAACGTTTACCATTCTCTCTGATACCTGTAACTGCTACCGTTTCTCTCATACTAGCTGGAAATATTACTGCATACCAATTAGTAAACGTGGTAGAAGTACCTCCTGCAGCAACAATCATCTTCCCTTTAGAATGTGCATACTTTACTGCGTCTTTTATATTTCCTACGGTCCACACCCATCCAATAGACATAGATATAATTTTTACATCAGGTCGATCTGCCAATTCTATAAGCGCTTTGCTAACTGATCTTCTTTCTTTTCTACTTTCTAAAAGTACATCCCCTGTACCTCTGTAGGACACCAAATTACAATTGTAAGCTACTCCTACAGGCATTGCATCGTCATTTCTTGGACCTGCAATTGCAGCAGACATAGCTGTACCATGACCACAATCATCCACTACTGAACCATCAAAAGTACCCAACTTCTCAACCGTTCTTCCTGTTGAAAAACCATCATTAAAATCACTCCCTAAAAACTTTTGACTGTCAGAAATACCAGAATCGATAATCCCAACAGTAATCCCAGCACCAGTGCTATATTGCCAAGCCTGAGGGATATTATGAACATCAAAAGTCCAGGGAATCCAACTATCAGGTGTAGTTACTCTATAATCATTGGGATTAACTGATCTTCCATCTCTGGCGCAACCAAAGTTTTTTTGGTTTTCTCCATTCAATTCATTTTCTAAAAAGAAGGTATACGAATTGGGTTCTAAATATCTTACTCCTTCCAATTTTTGAAGGGCTTCGATGGTCTTCAGGTTGGAAACTTTAACCTCGACAGATTGTAATATTTCCTGCTCTTCTATTACAAAGTTGGATTTGGTTGTATTTTCATTTGCTTTCAAAACAGTAAAGATATTTTCCTTTATCGTATTAATTTCAGGTGATTTCTGGCCAGAAAAATGTACTTCTTTTCCATACCCTATACTTAGATATCCATCACCATGCTTTACGGCACTCCACAATACATTTGCTGGTGCATCAAACCACATTAAGTCATCCTTTTGTTTTAATTGTTCTTCGATATAGGCGTTCACCTCTGTAATAGATAGTAATTTTTGATTTTCCTCTATCACAGATTCGTTAGGGATGGTTTCATTCACTTTTTCTTTTGTACACGATACAATAAGAACTAAACCAATGATTAAAAATTGAATTTTTTTCATTTGATAAGATTTTCGAGTTTGTGTTATTTGTGTGAGGTTTTTAGTTGGTTCAGTTTTTTGGTTATTTCCTCCTTCCTTTTTTTTACGCGTTTTAAAATGATATTCAAACCCAGTCAAAACCCTAATTACCTAGGGTTTTGACTGCGTTGTTTTCTATTCTAAGTGTTTATGTACTACTGCCTAATGATTCGAGTAGTACTAATTTGGACACCGTTATCCACTTTAAGGAAATAAGTTCCTGCGGGGATCTCATTTACCATATCGCTTATATCTATATTTCTCTGTGGTTCCTTGCTGGATTGATCCAACTTTTGATATATTAATTTACCAGTGAGATCAAATAAGGATATGGTTGCTTTTGATGTATTACTACTATCGTAGGTAAGCATTAATTGTTTACCATCAGTAGGGTTAGGATATACTACTACAGTATTCGTAAGAAAAGTATCGTCTATTATCGTATTGTTTTGCTTAGACAAACTACTAATCGTTACATCTAGATTTCCTGGAGAAGACCAGTTTCCTGCTGCATCTCTTACCAAACTTTTTACCTTACCATTTCTCCTTCTCATATCCTTGGTCACTGCACTTCCTGCAGTAATCACTTGACTATTCCCAGCTCTAAATTTGTACACCTTAAGATCATCAAATTCTACCACCGTTTTATTGGTTCTTAACGAAATAGAACTACCATTCTTGATCGGGGAAGTATCTGTCCATTTCAACAAAGACCTATTGTTTTTAAAGATTTCTAATACTCCAAAAGCTGGGCTATAAGTAATTTTGTAATTCGCCCATTTGTTATCCTGTGGCGCATCACCAATAGCTCTGGTATTAAGGACATTATTCACCGTTTCGTAAATACGCACCTTATTATCTTCGCCACTAAACCATATCAGGTAAGAATTACCCCTTTGAGATAAACTACCATCACTTGCCATGATATGTATCCCAAACTTACGAGGACCAGAGGTCGATTCTACTTTGGCGGCAAACTCATACAAATAGGGCAACCCAGAGTTCTGAGACAAAAACGAGCTAAGTTGAGTGTTATCAGAACTTGTATTGGATTGCCGAAGATGTTTGTTACTAATCGACCAGTTTCCTGCTCCAATGGTATAACCAGAATAGAGCACGTTGCAGTTATCATTAAAGAATCCATTACCACGATTAGCATACCAGTTATCGCCATATTTCTCTAAGGCTTGATAAAACCTTCTTGTCACTCCAACATTATCATTATCTGCAAAGTTGGCTGTAAAATCACCAGCTTGTGTAGCTCCCCCACTGGCACTAATACTAGTTGTGGGAGCAGTAGTATCCCCAGAAGGTGGAGGTGGTGGCGGAGTTCCTCCTCCAGAACAATTCCCCAAACTATTTTTTAATGCTGTTACATAAGCATCAGCAAATCGATCTCTCCAGGTATCATTCAATAATTTATTTCTATCGGCAGAGTCTACAAAACCAATTTCGTTTAATATACTTATTGCATTGTTTTGATTCAAAACTCCTAGTGTGAATCCCAAATAAGGGCGATCTTCGGAAGACCTGCGATCTACCCATTGCCCTCCAGCAACCATTTGATCCTGAATTTCTCTAGAAAAACGACTGTTGCTTGCGTTCGGTGAATTACTAGATCTGGACCAAAAGGTTTCGGTTCCTGTACCTCCTCCGCCATTACAATGAATACTAATAAAACGATCTCCCCTCCAATTGTTAGACATTACTCTCCTTTGTGTAAGCGACACCCAACCATTTCTGGTTGTTCTTGTCATTCTTACGGTCCAATTGCCACAACCATTTTGCAATTTTGCACGAAGTTTCAATCCCACAGCAAGTGCTGTAGCATGCTCTGTATCTGTCCTTCCATCGGGATCTGCTCCGGTAGAGGTATATCCATGCCCTGGGTCAATAACAACGACTTGAGCATTACTTGTTCCTGAAAATAGCATTACCGCCAATAAGACCATAATGCCAATAGTATGATTTAAATATTTGGATGTATTCATGGTTTACTTGTTTAGGTTAAAATCAGCGATAAATATGGCTCCGGTTTTTTCGTCAGAAAACGCAATTTTCTTTCCATCTGGAGATATATCACCCCACATTTCGATGGTATTTGGTGTAGCCGTCAGTTGTATCTTTTTTGAAGATTTTGCAGAAATATAAAAGAGTTCTGAAGCAGAAACATCATGTCCATTCTCACTTTCATCTTCAAAAGTGACTATTCCACTGCTATCTGGAAGCCAGCTACTTGCCAAACCTATCCCCAGGTCTTTTCTTTGACCTTTTCCTGAAATAGGGTAGCTATACATATTAGCGCCCTCATGGACCACCACATATTTTTGATCTGGAGAAACTATTGGATGATAAAATTGCCCGTCTTCTTTGGTAATTACCCAGGGTTTTCCAGTTTTTCCTTGTTTTGCCTCAAGTTTTAAAGTCTCTTGATTAATGTATACCACTATATGGTTACCTGATTTTGTTTGAGTCACCATTTTAGTATTATCCGGATGTACACCTACCAATACTTTTTCCTTTTTAGATACCAGATTGATGCTCTTTACCTCGAGGTTAGAAAAAGTTCCCCCCTCAGGTTTTTCTCGGAATATGATACTATTACTATCTGCTGACCAATTGGCTAAATATCCAATACCTTCAGCACTTTTTATCTTTTCTACTTTATTCCTTTTTTTGAGATCGACAAAAAACAAAGTACTGTTTTCATGATTCGTAAAAAGTATTTTTTGTCCATTGGGAGACCATACTGGTGTGCTAAAATCTCCTCCTGAAGTAATTGGTTTTACATTGGTTAAATAAGATTGAGAATACCCAATAGCGCAGGTAAAACCGCATAGCATTACTGCTAATAATTTGAATGTTTTCATAAGATTTGTGTTTCGATTAATTATTCTGAGGTAGCTTTTTACTTTTCAAATTTCGATGTATTGAAATGTATCCTCCTGAGATCACTTATTGAGAATACCTTTGTCCTCTATTGTTTTGTAATTTTTACTGTACTGGTGATGTGATCAATAGATACTTTGATTATATATTGCCCTTTTTGAAGATCGTTTATAAAATTGCTGAGATCCATACTTCTGGCATTTATCCCTTTATAAGGATCATGAGTCGATTTCAGTTTTCTTCCTAGCATATCATAAATAGAAATGTTTGCTGTATTCTTAGATAAAGAATGGTAATCCATTCGTAGTTCTTTTCCATCGGTTGGATTGGGATAGACCACTACAGTATTGGTAAGAAAAGTATCGTCTATTATCGTATTGTTTTGCTTAGACAAACTACTAATCGTCACATCTAGATTCCCTGGAGAAGACCAGTTTCCTGCTGCATCTCTTACCAAACTTTTCACCTTACCATTTCTCCTTCTTATATCCTTGGTCACTGCACTTCCTGCAGTAATCACTTGACTATTCCCAGCTCTGAATTTGTACACCTTAAGATCATCAAATTCTACCACCGTCTTGTTCGTTCTTAATGAAATAGAACTACCATTTTTGATCGGGGAAGTATCTGTCCATTTCAACAAAGACCTATTGTTTTTAAAGATTTCTAATACTCCAAAAGCTGGGCTATAAGTAATTTTGTAATTCGCCCATTTGTTATCCTGTGGTGCATCACCAATAGCTCGGGTATTAAGTACATTATTCACCGTTTCGTAAATACGTACCTTATTATCCTCTCCACTAAACCATATTAGGTAAGAGTTACCGCGTTGGGACAAACTACCATCACTAGACATAATATGGATCCCAAACTTACGAGGACCAGAGGTCGATTCAACCTTAGCGGCAAACTCATACAAATAGGGCAATCCTGAGTTCTGAGACAAAAACGAGCTAAGTTGAGTGTTATCAGAACTTGTATTGGATTGCCGAAGATGTTCATTACTAATCGACCAGTTTCCCGCTCCAATTGTATAGCCAGAATAGAGCACATTACAATTATCATTAAAGAATCCATTACCTCGATTAGCATACCAGTTATCGCCGTATTTCTCGAGAGCCTGATAAAATCTTCTCGTTACTCCTACATTATCATTATCTGTAAAGTTGGCCGTAAAATCTCCAGCTTGCGTAGTCCCCCCACTAGCACTAATACCAGTCGTAGGTGCAGTAGTATCTCCAGAAGGCGGTGGTGGAGTTCCTGTACTGTTATTAGAGCGATAACGATAGTCTTGTCTTGGTTGTCCAATTCCTGTAAAACGACCTGTGGTAGAAGCATTACCACCAGCAGCTCTCCATTCAAAATGAATATGATCTCCAGTTGATCCGCCTGTGGTACCTTCTTTTGCAACTATTTGACCTCTGCTAACGGTTTGACCTTGGCTGACCAAGTTGACCTTATTATGTGCATAATAGGTTCTTGTACCATCACTGTGGCGAATAATCACTAACCGACCATATCCACTGGTAAGACTACCGCTTATACCTGAAAAAGAAACCACTCCGCTTGCCGAAGCCCGAACATTTTGATCACTAGACAAAGATGTTGCAAAATCAATTGCTGGATACGAATGATGTCCTCCTGGTCCAAATATGTTACATCGACCAACATTAGTATGAGATCCAACTGGTCCCGGAGTACCATGTCTGGAAACACATAAATCTACTCCTGCATCCCATGGTAAATAATAACTTAGGTTAGAAAATTTTGTTTGGTTTTGTTGGCGCTTCTTTTGAGTTAGCTGTTCTTTCCAACCTATTAATTGTAAATATTGTCCCTTTGCTTCTAATAGTGTATTCGTTTGTTTGGATTTTATATCGTAAGAAATAATCTTATCAACATGCCCATGTAATACATCTATCTTTTTATCCATTGTTCCCAAAAAATAAAACTGGGTTCTATCAGGAGACAATAATGGTGTTTTCATGTAGCTAAATGGTATGTCTAACTTTTCGAACTTTTTGGATAAAAGATCCAATATCCAAATACCATTATGCTCATCAGAGGAATCCAGAAAAGTTCCCTCTACATAGATTTTATTGGGATCGTTGGTCCAAGCTATTGGTTTGAAAGCCATTTCTTTTCGGTCAGGATTCTCTTTATGTAACAACGTACTTCGTTGTTTTTGTAAAAGATTGATTTTGATCAAATTGAATGCACCTCCAACCTGTTTACGTTCCATATATACCCATAAGTTTGGATCAAAAGGACTTTGCAGGCCTTGAAAAAAATCATAGGCTTTAGTGACTTGTATATTTGGATCTATCTGAGCAATAGTATAAGCGATATTATCCAAAGATGTAGGTTGAATATCCAGTGTTACTGCGTTTTTTGATGTATTTGGGTCAATTTTTCCTGTCGTAGGATCCATAACAACTATTTCTTGTTGTTTTTGAAGGATCAGTTCTTGAGAATGTATCGCTGAAGTATAGAGCAACAGCAACCACATACATGATTTTACAAAAGATTTCATTAGGGATGAGTTTGTAGTTAAGATTAGTTAATAGTCAGCCTAGCCTATCTGAAACAAATAAGCTGCTATGACAATCTGTGATTGTCTTTTTAGGGATTTTAAAGTCTAGTAATTGGTTTGTTTACGGATTAGTCAAATAAATACTAAAATGACAAGGAGTTTTTCATACATTGGGTTTTAAGTTTGATGCATCATTGTATTTAATAATGCTAAAGTACTTATACCCAAACCTAAAAAAAATAGGCACATGTTCTTATTTCTACAAAAGGTTAATAATCATGGATAAAAAGCAGACCATTTCGTCTCAAAATGTAGTAATCAATTATCCATATACATGCTCCTACTAAATAGGAATACCAGGAGACATGATATCTTTTTTTATTTCTAATGCATATTTCAAAAGCGCATTACTCCCTTGAAGATTCAGTTTATTACATATGTTCTGGCGATGGTTTTTTACTGTCTTTACACTCTTATAAAATTCTAAAGCGATCTCTTTATTGGTTTTGCCCTGCGCCACCTGTTGAAGAATTTTTATTTCTGTCTTTGATAATTTATGCAAGGGATTGTCCCTTTGCATTTCTTCGGCGTCCTCTGCATACCATTTTTCCCTGAACTTTTTGCTTATATAAGGTTTATCATGAATAGCCCTCCATGCACATTTTTTCATGCTTTCTACGGTATCCGCTTTGTACATCACCCAGGTGATATCCATTTTTTTTAAGATCCTTTTCAAACGAATATCCAAATCAAAAGTCATGATCACTATTTTAGTTTTCCTTGCATTTGCTTTGGTAAACTGGGCAAGCTCTATTCCTGAATTATTAGAATTTAAAGTCGCATCAATAACAATAAAATCAGGTTGTAAATCTACAATCAATGCTCTCATTTTATCTAGATCACTTATATCATCATGTAGTATAAATTTAAGTTCCTTTGGGGCCTCAAGCATTGCTCTTATTCCTAATCTCTTCAAGGGGTCTTCATAAGCTACTATTACGTCAAATTCTCTCATCATTCAAATTGGTTAATTATTGCAAAACAAAACTATTTTTCGAAAATAGTTTTGTTAATATAATAATATTTATCATAAAAAATTGATGAATTTTTAATTTTTAGTCAATTTTATTGACGCAATGTGGTATTTTTTAATATCTAGCACTGTTTTTAAAAAATAAAGATTTTAGAAAAAATAAGATAATTCTTCTATATCCTATGAATAATTAACAACTATTTAAATACCCGTATTTAGAACTCTCCAAATACGGGTATTGATCAGAAAAATATATTTTTTATTAAGTGTTATAATATTGATACTTTCACGTTCTTAAAAATCCACAACCACACCAATACTTGGTATAATTTGCCCGGAGTCGGTTTCAATTGGAGTAAGGCTTCTTGGGTTGATTATTGTTCCTGTATTATCTCTACTAAGTCCAAATTGAGTAGGCTGAGGAATCTCTTGACCCAGCACATTTTGAGCTTCTATAAATACATCAAGGGATAGATTTTTAAAATTCCATTTTTTATCGATTCGAAGATCTAGCTGACTGAAAACATCTAATTTCTCTTCTCCCAATCTCGAATAATCCAAAATAACTTCAGGATAATTTGCCAGGGTAGCATCAAGATCTGTTGGCACAAAAGGAGTTTCCCCTGCAAAGCGATAACGCGCACTTATTTCCCAATTTTTAGGAAGTTTATATCCTCCAGTAAACGACACCAAATGACGGCTATCCCATACCGAAGGCAAGTATTCATTGCTATCAAAACCAGTAAACTCACTGTAAAACCAGGTATAGGCAAAGATTCCGTAAAAATTATTCGACAGTTTTTGTTGAAATTGCAATTCGACGCCATAGCTTCTTCCCTGACCTACGGTAGCTACATCTTCACTTCCTAACACCTCAAAATCAGCTCCCTTGTTAGCTAGAGAAACTCCATCCAGTACAGATACTGGATAATCATCATATCTTTTGTAAAATCCCTCTAAAGAAATACTGGCAGATGGCCCAAAATAATGTTGCAATCCAATAACATAATGGTCGCTAACCGTATAATCTACATCTCTATTCACCAAAACATCATTGTTATCTCTAAATCCTAAGATTGTATATGGTGGTAATTTGTAATACCTCCCTAACGATCCATTTACTCTCCAATCTTCAGCAAATTCATAGGATAAGGAAAGTCGTGGCGAAAAAGTGGAAAACAGCGTATTATCTTCTACAAAACTGTCATCGTCTGCTCTAAATCCAAAAGACACGTCTAATTTCTCATTAAAAAAGGAACGGGTCACATTGGCAAATAACCCGTATTTAAAAAAATCAATCTCAGTACTAAAAAAGTTATTATCTGTAAGATTAGCAGTATTATTTTCGTAATACGAATACTGGGCATTAAACCCTGTGGTGAGTTTCCAATCTCCCAAAAATTTGGTGAGTTGATATCGTAGTTTCGTTTCAGATTCTACCGCATCATTACTAAAAATAACCCCTGTTTCATTCTCTGGATCTTCAAATCTTGTAAATTCATTGTTCAATGTATTATTGCTCAGTGTAGTTTGCATAAAACCAGAACCATCTTTGAAGCGGTTTCTCCACGATATCCCGATAGCGTTGGTTCTTTGTTCTATAAAAGGAGCCTGCTCTAATTGTGCCTGTTGTTCGGGATCAAAGTCATCTGGAGCTTCCACAGAAAAATCATCAATAGATCCTAGACCTGTAAGGCTAATCTCATTATAAGCATCAATTTTGTGATTGATCTTATATTGATAATCCCAATAATTAGGTCTAAAAGGAAGACCAATCACTTCGAATAAGAATTGCAGATAACTACGTCTTGCAGATACTAAGAAAGTAGTTTTTGCATCTTCTAGAGTTCCTTTAAACAAAGGACCTTCTAAGGTTAAAGCCGCCTCACTTGCGCTAACTCTAAAGTTTCCACTCAACGATCTACTATTTCCTGTACGTTGACTGAATTGTAACACGCCAGATAATGGATTATCATATTGCGCACCAAATGCAGAAGTAGACAAGGTAACATTGTCTATAAAAGAAACATTGATTAAACCTACAGGTCCTCCTGCACTACCCTGGGTACTAAAATGATTAATGTTTGGTACCTCCATACCATCCAGATAATACACCGTTTCGTTGGGTGCCCCTCCCCTTATGATTAAATCATTTCTAAACCCTCCTATTGAAGGGGATACTCCTGGTAGCGTTTGTGCTACTTGTACCACATCATTATTACTCCCTGGGTACGTAGCTATTTCTACGGCAGATAATGACTGTGTAGATAAGGGCGTTTCTTTTGGTCTACTTATCTTATTGGCATTGGTTACAACCACTTCATCCAAGGATTCTGTGGATTCTAAAAGAACAAAATTATAAGCTGGAGTTCCCTTTGATCTTACGATAACGTTAAATGTGGTTTGTGTTTCAAAACCTACATAACTTACTATTAAATTATATGATCCGGGAGTAATATTGGTGATGCGGTAATTCCCATCAAAATCAGTTTGCGCTCCTTTTTCGGTACCCTCTAGGAAGACTGAAGCACCCAAAATCGGTTGACCGGTCTCGTCGGTGACATTCCCAGAAAGTTCTCCATACACTTGAGCATGTAGGTTTGAAATCACCATCATAAAAAATACAAGGAAAACATTTTTAGAATTCATAGTAGTAAGAGTTAATGTTTTAGTTCTATTTTAGTAAATACCAAAAAAGAGATTTAAATTTGTCTAACAATTTTTTACAAATATTAAACAAAAAGGTATTTTATCATAATATATAGTTTTAATTTAGTGTTAAATAATACATAATGAAGGTTTTTGACTTTATAAAACAGGTGTATGATCTGGTTGGAGTATTTATAAAGAGCAACAAGGAAGAGGATATCAATCTGAAATATTTCTCAAATTGGTTAGATCATCAATTAGACGATACAGAGCAAAATGACCATTTTGGCATTACAGGACATAGTATTGATGCCGAAATAGCTGCATATATTGGAAGGATGAGTAGATATTCTAATTTCTACATCAAATCTGCCTTAGAAGAATTGCCCTTTACCACAGATATGGATTTTGCCTTTACAGCAATCTTACACAGATCTCAACCTATCGGAAAAACGAATTTGATTAAAAAAATGGCGTATGATAAATCTTCAGGAATGGAAGTAATTAAACGATTACTAAAAAATGGGATTATCGAGCAGTTTCCTAACCCAGAGGATAAAAGGGGTAAATTATTACGATTAACAAAAAAAGGCGAAGAAAATGTAATCCTCGCCTATGCCGAGGCCGGAAAGGCTGCAAAACTTGTAAGCGGTAATCTATCCAAAAAAGAACAACAGACGTTGCATCAACTCCTTAAAAAACTAGATAATTTTCATTATCCAATATATTTAAATGATGGAAAAGATATAAACACTATTCTTAACGAATATCTGTAACTACTTAATACCTAAATCATAATCTTCTAATCTTTGGTATCGCAAATGCAATTAGTAATACCGAAGCTACTATGAGTGGTAACATTCCTCGCATAGGAACCAAATCAGCATTTGCTTTGTGATATTCGGGTTTAAATTGTTTCCAATCTACAGTATCCGCATGTTGTTGCTCAAAAATTTTGGGATAAAAGAACAATCTCAACTTTTCATGAAACGCTTCTGTTTCCTGTAGATAATTCATATGTTGGCCCATGCTGGTACCTGCCAGCTGATTAAAATACAACTGCAAGTGCATGTTGGGCACAATAGATGCAATCCACCTACTAGTTTGTTCTCGAAGTTCAATTTTACTACTTAATGCTTCTCGTTCTTTTTTAGAATCATCATCCCCCATTTGTTGCATTGCATAATACCACAACCAATTAAACCCATCAGTTGGGTATCCATACTTTTCGAACTGCGGGTAATGTGCATAAAACTTTTTGATCGTGGCAAGTTTATCAGTATCCCACTTTACGTGATATCCATCACGTTGTGCAATAGCTGTACTCATTGCCTCTGGTACTGGATATTTTGAAGACACATATGCATTAATGCCTGCGGGTAAAAGAATGATTAGTACCAACCAGATCGACAATAGTAATAACGCATTAAATCCTGTCGATTTTTTATAGATAATCACAAAAAAAGATAGACTAAACCAAAAAATAAGATATAAGAATGACAATCCTATCATAAAGAAAAAGCTACCATTCAAAGGGATGCTTAGGATGAATTTTGCCATCAAAAAGAGGAAAATCAACACTATAAATAATAGAGCAAATCGAACCAAAAGTTTGCTAATGATAAATCCTAATTTTGATCGTGCCTGAATGGATACTAATCGCCAGGTACCTGTTTCTGTTTCCTCTGAAATGAGATTAAATGTCAAAACAATGACCAGCAAAGGAAACAAATAAATAATCACAAACGAAAGATCTAGATTCCCGGATTGCAAATTCATTGGGTTTACCAAATCGGTATCAAATTTTTGCCCTTCAAAAGTTTTGATGGTAATACGTTGTACTGTAGGGTTTACATCTGCCTGCCCAATAGATACCCCAGAAAGCGGATCTAAATTATTGATATACGCAAACTTGGCATAATACAACAACAACCCTAAATCCTCATTATGAAGCGATACCTGTCTATCAAAATGTTCTTCTTGATGGGCACGCACCTCGGCAATCGCATTTTGCTGCCGTTCTAAATGCTTACTACCGATAATGATTCCAACAAGACCTAATACCGTAATCAACATTAAGCTGATCCAAACTTCTTTTGATCGAATACATTGCTGAAAAAATAATTTATACTTGATCATATTGCTTTTGCTTTTTTTGAAGTGTATACCAATAGTAAGAATACCAATCCGGTCCATAGTAATATTGCCATTAATGCCGGTAGTCCAGCAGATATAGAATTGCTGAATGACATAGGTTGATGACTAAAATCTGAAAACTCCTCCCAGTGCTCATGATCTACTACATGAACCTTCCCTTCAGAACCGCTCTTCTTTTTGGGGCTGATATATTCCATCTGTAGTTCATTCATGGTTTGTGCTAATTTATAACGGTAGTCATCAGCCTGATTTTGAAAATCGATGTATGAAGCAAAATCTGTTCCTGACATGGTCATCGATAACTGCTTAATCGCCGTAAACGGATTCACAAAAGCTGTAAATCGAGTAACATCATTTTGATTTTGATACACTCCAACCAAATTAGCATGATGTTTTCTATACAATGAAGAGGTAATTTTTTCGCCTTCTCGCATCACAAAACCAGAATAGTTAAAAGGGAGATCAGTTACTTTACTCACTTTATGAGCTGCCAAGACAGAGTCGCGTAAATGATTATAATGAGGATCATCTGGGTTATGACTATCTCCTTTTTGTATCACTTCTTTCTCAATTATGGATTGAAAAGCCAGTTTCGTAGGCGTTGGGAACCAATAGTTCCCCATAGCCTGCGCAGATTTGGGTAAAAGTACAACCATCAATAACCATACTCCTAATAACTTCAACAATGCATTTTTGGGACTACTGCTCTGAGTAGAAACTACGATCGTTACAGAAGAAACGATAAACAAAAACATAAGATACCCCAAAGAGATGAGTAGCATTCGCATCCAAAGAAAATCATCTGCTATTTGATTTGTAAATACCAAAAGGGAAATCGCGACGATCAAAAAAATAGGGATAAAGAAGATCATAGAAACCGCAAAAAGTCCAATAGATTTTCCGAAAAGAATTTCTTTCCAAGTGGCTCCTTGAGACAGCAATATTTTTAAAGTTCCATTTTGCTTATCTAGGGCCACCCCAGAAAAACCGATAAAAAATAGAATTAATGGTAATACTAATTGCAGTAGTAGCGCCAAACTTAGCTCTCCAAATCGCAAAGTACCTGTAGAGAAAGTTGCTTCAGAGAAATTGACGCTATTTTGTCGGTGTGCTTCCAAAAATACAGTGTTCCCGGTAAAACTTTCAATCCCATAATCAAACATTGCCAAAGAGGGATTAATTCGAAAAGCAAACGTTCCAAAATGCGCCATCCTATGGGGATGCTTATCTGGATTGGCTTCCCAACTTTGCCTGGCTTTCTTCTGATGTTCTAACCGTATATCATTTTGAGTGATATGTTTTTGAATACTACCAACAGCCGCATAGGCTGTTAGTAGTATAAACACTGCGTATAACAGAAAAAAAGTTTTAGGTTTTGTTGCATTGGACCAAAAATTCAATGCAAATAGTCGCACATTAGCCCCCTTCATTTTTTAAAATTTATAAGTTGTTGTTAGTAATACATTTCTCGGAGCTCCCGGGAAAAGTCTCGTCGCGTTCAGGGCCCCTGTCCAATAGGTTTCATCAAACAAGTTATTCAATTTTAACGCGATCTGCATGTCGATTCCTGTAGGACGGTAATACACCGCTGCGTCAAATACAGTGTATGATGGTAATTCTAAACGATCTCCAAACCATGAAAAACGATCTCCTCTATATTCCATACCTAAACCCACACCAATGTTTTTTAGTGCTCCTCTCATAAAATCATATCGCCCCCAAAAGTTTGCGCTGTGCTCTGGTGCTCCTCCTATACGCTCGCCCACAAGTGCAGGATCATCATCCTCAACGATTTCGGCATCAATAAATGCGTACGAAGCACTTACCTGGAAATTAGGTAAGATATATCCATTAAGATCCCACTCAAAACCGCGGCTACGTTGCTCTCCTCGTTCAACGAGTACCGATTCGTCATTAGGATCCTGTAGTAATAAGTTCTTTTGTGTGATTTGGTAGATAGAAGCATTCATGGTTAATTTTCCATTAAAAAACTCTCCCTTGGCACCAAATTCTATATTGTTACTCTCCAGTGGATCAAAGCTTGCTGGAGTACCTGCAAAGAAAAAATCACCTGTAAATGGCGATAGCGTAACTGTATTTGACTGTGGTTGAAAACCTTGAATGTACGACCCATAAACGCTTACGTTTTTGGTAGCCTCGTAAGTGAGTCCTATCCTTGGGATAAAAGCTTCATTCTTAAAAGACTGCTCATCATTTGATTCGTAATCAAAAATGTCTTCATACCAGTCATAGCGTAGGTTTAACAAAGCAGAGAATTTACCCATTTTGAATTGATTTTGAATATAGATCCCATCAGAAGTAGTAAGGTTTGCAGGAATTGCAAATTCTGAAATGATATATCCAGACGTTTCTCTTGCCGTATTATTTGGATCTGCAAGGTTAAAGTGGTCTACATTAGGTCTTGGAGCGGTTACTCCATTAATGTCTATCGTTTCAAACTGATCGGCCTCTGCAGGATCAAAAGAAGTCGCTGTACCATCTAATCTTCTATAACGTCGTGCTCCATTAGACGATCCTCCAATAGTACGTTCCCATCGGCTACCATCATATCCTACCAATATCTTATTGGTAAACGTTTCATTTTCTAAATCGAAATTGATATAAGCCGTATAATTATCGGTAATCCAAAACTGCTTTCGCTCTGTGTAACGTAACTCGGCCAAGGTAGGTATCGCATTTCCTGCAATATCTACTGCAGCAGAACCAGCAACGCGATGCTCGGCCAGATCCTCGTCCCAGGTTTGCTTCATATACGAAGCATTAAAACCAATATTTTCTGTGATTTCTTTACTAAAATTACTGATCACCATAAATTCTTTTGACGCATAGAAATCGTTGGCTGCACCAACATTAGTAGAAATGTCAGTACTATTTAAATCAAACTCTCCATTAATTGCCCCAAAAAGAGGTTGACCACGATCCAGGTTTCCTACTCCACTGCTATAAATCATCTCTACATTAAGCGCTGTAGTACTATTGGGTAAAAATGTGATAGAAGGTGTAATCAGGAACTGATTGTTCTGTACCAAATCACGGAAAGATCTTGCTTCTTGAACAGCAGCGTTAAAACGATATAACAAAGTTCCTGAATCGTTTAATGGGCCGGTAAAATCAACAGTTGCTCTTAAGGTACCAAAGCTTCCTGCGGTGGCACTTACTTCGTTTCTACTTTCTTTTAGTGGTTTCTTGGTCACCAGGTTTACGGATCCCCCCGGATCTACACTAGAAAATGTAACCGAAGAAGGTCCTTTGATCACTTCTGCTCTTTCGATATGAGAAGTAATTGGCTGTAGAAAGTAATATTGTCGTGTTCTTAATCCGTTGATCAACTGACCATCTTCTGCCTGTATCAATCCTCGAATATTAAAGTGATTGTAGAATCCAGTATGAGAAACACTACTGGCAGTCTTTACTGCATCTGCAATTTGAAAAGCTTGTCGGTCGTTGAACAATTCTTTGGTAATGGTAGAAACCGCCTGCGGAAGCTCTTTGTTCTTGATGGCCACTTTGGTAGACGAAAAGGAGTAATCACTGTTGTAGTCTGTTCTAGGACGACCAATAACCTCAACACTTTGCAATTGTTCAGTTCCTTCTTCTAGGGTAATAGTTCCTGCATCAAAAGAGGCTCCTTCTGCAACTTCAAAAGTATTTTTGTAGGATTGAAACCCTAAATATCGAACTTCGATTGTATAGTTTCCGGCAGGAGCACTAATTTCGAATTTTCCTGAGCCATCAGTGAGTTTACCATAGGTATTGGCTGTACTTTTTACGGAAACTGTAGCCCCGGTAATTGGGATGTTTTGATTGTCGATCACAGTACCTGTGATTTGCACTTGTGCAAAAGTGACAACACTTAGTAAGAGTACTACTAGTGTGGGAAGTGATTTGATGTTCATTGTGTGAATTATTTATTTGATGTTTAAATGGTTTTTAAATAGAGGTCTTGTAATTCTGTTGCGTTAATACCTTTGGTATCTGAAGTATGTACCAACTCTCCCTCTTTCATAATGCCAATTTTAGTTCCAACATTTACTGCATTAAAAATGTCGTGAGTCGCCATAAATATGGCTTTACCTTCTGCACTTAACTCCTTGCAGATTTTGGTAAACTCTAACGTAGCTTTTGGGTCTAAACCAGAAATTGGCTCATCCATAAAAATGTAATCGGCATTTTTGGCAAGAGCAATGGCAATACCTACTTTTTGACGCATCCCCTTGGAGTAAGAAGACAATTTGTTGTGTAGAGCATCTTCCTGAAGTCCAGCTTTTGACAAAAAATTGGTTAGGGTAGTATTATCGTACTTAAACCCTGCCAATCTGCTAAAGAAATTGAGATTTTCTACCCCAGAAAGATTCCCGTACAATTGAACCACTTCTGGAATATACGCGATCATTTGGGTGGTTTTGTTATTGTTGGGTTGTACCGCAATTCCGTCCACCAAAGCTTCGCCGCTGGTAGCTTCAATAAGACCTAAAAAGAGATTAATTGTCGTGGTTTTACCCGCTCCATTTTGACCAAGTAAACAAAAAATTTCACCTTTATCAACTGATAAATTTAACTGACGAAGTGCTTCGTGCTTACCATATGTTTTGGTAAGATTTACTGCTTTAAGCATAATGTGTTACGTAAAAATTAAAACTGACGATATGTGTTTTTTATCCTGGTAGAAGCCAGAAAAAACAGGGTTCGAATTTGAAGAAATATCCCAATAGTAATATACCTCTTAAAATAACATGATATAGCTGCCATTGATCCTTTCTAACCGCCATGATCGATTGGTCATAGAAGTTAGAATAACAACATCAAATCGCAAGTGCGAATTGTTATCGTACAAAAGGTTACAACTGATATTTCCTATAAAAGAGGTGGAGGCTTATTATAAATATAGTTAGGAGAAGCAATCTTTTCCTTTGGAGTATGATAGTGTTGTAATACAACAAGAGTACTTGGAACGCTGTGAAGTTCAACTTCTGAGTACGATGAGTTAGTATTGATCAAATCAAATTGATCGGACTGCATCACAAAAACACAAAGTTCGCAGGAAATTGGTGTGTCTTCATCCTCAGACAAATGGCTCAACGCATGCAGATTAGCTATTCTAGGTACAAGAAAAGCTACTGCAAACCATATCATAGCAATATGTGTAAGTCCGCGTCGAAACATAGCTTGCAAGATCAGAAATAATGAAATACAATCTCTTGCTTTAACAAAATTTTAAAACATAAATATGTACTTTACAGTAAAGTTTTGTAATGATCTTCATTTTTACACGACTTAGTATTACTTATATCATTAAATTATCGTTTCCTTCTGCATGCGTACTTCAAACACAGCATTACTTGTTTTCTCCCTTTCGCTTCAAGAAGAGTTGAAAAACAAAACATTTTTTGGACAACATAATTTAGGAAAATCCTTAAGCAATAACACCAAAAGTATTGCAAATCAAAGTGGATTACCCATTATTTATTTCGACGAGACACAGCAATCTGGTACTAATTTTGGAGAAAGATTTTCTAATGCATTACAAAATGTCTTTGAAGCTGGATATGACAAAATCATCACTATAGGTAATGATTGCCCTCAACTTGATGTAAGGCATATTCAACAGGCGAAAGAAGCACTAGACAATAATGGGAATGCTATAGGTCCGACTGCTGATGGTGGTTTTTATTTATTAGGTATTTCCAGAGATGACTTTGATTACCATTCTTTTTTGGACTTCACCTGGAATACAGAATTCGTCTATCAGGAAGTATTAGATAACATCATCGATAGCAATCCTTCTTGCACCGTACTTGAAAAGCTTCGAGATATTGATTTCCTATCGGATATCTACAACTTATCTACTAAACATATCCTTAATGAGGCATTACGAAAAAGCGTTCAAGCCATTCAAAAGCAAGCCTCTCCGTCTTATAGTCACATTGATTTCAATATACTTCAATGTTTACAACAAATTCCTTTTAACAAAGGATCCCCAGTACCACTTTTAATTCAATTGTAAGAAGAGGTCTTTTGTTTTAAATACAACCTCTGGTTATTCCTATTTATTTTTTAATCATCTACTTTAAATTCTAGAAGCTTTTCTGGTGTTTATAAGTACTAATTCAGCATAGCCGCATGAATCGCTTTGTCATTATCATTACTATACTATTTTTTAACCTATATACTTTTGCCCAAGAGACTACGGGTAGCCTTCAAGGAAGTTTGAAAGATTCTCAAAACAACCCTGTACCCTTTGCCAACATTGTATTAACAGACACTGAAACTAATTTTACCTATGGTGCTATTTCTCAGGAAAACGGGTTTTATAGATTTAACAATATACCTCCTGGAAGCCAATATACTGTTACCATCTCTTTTTTAGGTTTTAAAACCGTTGAGCAGCGTAATCTCGTCATCAATTTGGGGAGTGCTACTATAAGAGATTTTATACTTCAAGAAGAAAGTACTGCACTGCAGGAAGTGGTCGTTCTGGCAGAATCTACGCCCAAAAAAAATGGTAATGAAACCTTACTCAATCGCAAAGCTATTAAAGCTACTCCTACCATCAATAGAAGCATTCAGGATCTTACTAAAAACTTACCCGAAAATAATTTAAACTCTTTTGGGGGTGCCAGTAACCGATTTAATAATTTAAATATTGACGGGATTGCAAACAATGATATTATTGGATTTCAGGAACCTGCTAGTGGAGCATCAGGTTCGTCGGCTAACGGGACTCCGGGTAGTCTGTCCAGGAGTCAACCTATCGGACTTGGAGCAGTAAAACAAGTAAGTGTAAAACTATCTCCGTTTGATGTGAGTATAGGAAATTTTAACGGAGCAAGTATCAACTTAGTTACAAAAAATGGTACAAACACCACAAAGGGAGAAGTATATGGTTATGGTAACAATCAAAATCTAATAGGTGAGTTTGCCCGTGGTATAGAGCAAGATGTACAATCCTTTTATGATGTACAATTTGGTGGTGGAATCGGTGGTGCTATTATCAAAGACAAGTTATTTTACTACGTCAATTTTGAGCAGGCGTTATCCAAAACCCCTGTATTAAATGCTCCTGGGAGCGAGTCTTCGAACATTTCGTTGGATGATGTAACTGCAATCCGAAACAGATTACTCAATGTATACAATTATGATCCTGGTGCATTCGAGAGTGCTGATTTACAAACTGCAAGTACCAAACTATTTGCTCGCTTAGACTATAACCTTTCTGAAATTCACAAGTTGACATTTCGTAATAATTATGTGAATAGTTTTGCGGATAATTTAGAATGGAATAGTACTTTCTTCAACTTCGGAAATCAAGGATACCGACATAATAGTATTGCCAATAGTCTGGCATTAGAACTAAAATCTAACTTTTCTAATGGAGCGACCAATAAGCTTTCTGTTGGGCATAATATTGTAAAAGAAGATCGAGATTTTGACGGACGCGTGTTTCCGCATATTCAGATCGCGACTTCGTCTGCTGGTCGTATATTTGCCGGGACTTATCGAGAAGCTTCAGTTTACAATACCGATTTCTCAACACTTCAGATTTCAGACACTTATACTTTTGATATCGACAAGCATCACTTTACTACAGGGGTATTTGGACAACTGCATGATGTTGATTATGGATTTCTTTCGGCATGGAACGGTCGTTGGGAATACCGTTCTGTAGATGATTTTTTGAATGATCGCCCTGCTCGAATTCGAGGAGTTTATAATATCAATAACAACGATTTTGGTTTTGTGAGCAACCGCCCTTCTGCGACTATCGGAGTCTTTGAAGCCGCTGCTTTCTTTCAGGATAACTTTCGTATTGGGGAAAACCTAGAGGTAACTGCCGGAGTGCGCCTTGACGGACAGTATCTGACTCAGAAACTCCCCATCAGCGAAGCTGTGCGCAACACTCCAGAATTTTCTCGATTCGACAATACCATATCCAAAGCCCCACAACTTAATCCTAGAATTGGGTTCAATTACAAAATAGATGCCAACGGCAAATACACGCTAAGAGGTGGAACCGGTTTGTTCTCTGGACGTATCCCATATCTGTGGTTTGCTTATGCAGAATATATTTCGGGTACAGAATATTTTAATATCGATCTAAGGCCAGATAATACGGTTGCACTTACTGAAAACCTAGAAGATCTGCGAAGCGTGCAGCCCAATTTGACCGAAATTAATCTATTGGATCCTGATTTTAGTCTACCTCGAGATTGGAAAACAAATATTGCTTTCAAAGCAAAACTACCTTATCGATGGACGATAGACGTAGAAGGTACTTATACCGAAGTAGTCAATGGACTCCTTTTTCAGTCGATCAACAGAAGAGATAATGTGGGTAACTTTGATGGTGCAGACAACAGACCGTATTTTTTAGAAACCGGTGATGCTATCAAAATTAATGCAAATTTCACCAACGTGTTTTTACTCACCAATACCGACAAAGGGTTTCGATATAACCTAACTTTAGGACTCAGCAAACAAGCCGGAAATTACAGTGGATATTTGGGCTATACTTATGGCCGTAGTCGAGACATTTCAAGTACAGTACGTAGTTCTCCTGCGGCTAATTTTGAGTGGAACCAAGCATTAGTGGCAAACGATCCTGGCTTGTCTTATTCCAATTTTGACCTCAGACATAAATTTGTAAGTAGTCATTCTTATAATTTTAATATCGGAAAATCCAGTACAGGCTTCATTTCGTTTTTATATAATGGAAGAGCTGGAACCCCTTTTTCTTATGTATACCAAGGAGATTTAAATCGTGATGGTTCCTCCAGAAATGATGTAATCTATGTACCAAGAGATGCTTCAGAAATTAATTTGATTGATATCACCGATAGTGCTGGAAATGTTACAGTAAGTGCTGCAGAACAGTGGCAACGTCTTAATGCGTTTATAGAAGCAGATCCTTATCTAAGAGACAGAAGAGGGCAAATTGCAGAACGTAACGGAGCCCGTACTCCCTGGAACCATGAATTAGATATGAAACTGGAATATGCAATGAAACTGAAAAACGGGGATGGCATTTCTTTCTCTTTTGATATGCTTAATGTATTCAACTTTATCAATAGAGATTGGGGGCGTTTGGTGTTTGTGCCTAATGTGGTCAACTCCAGTTTTAGTCTTTTAAATTTTAGAGGAATCCAGAACAACGAACCTTTATTTCAATTTAATATCCCTGAGGGTACAGAACCTTACGTAACGGATTTGTTTAACTCGAGATGGAGAGCACAGTTTGGGTTGAAATACAATTTTTAAATACTCCTGAAGTCTTTACAGTTATAGAAAATCAATCAAATAGCTTAAAAGATCAAAACTATAAACATAGTAATATGACTATATTTATAGTTTTATTACTATATTTGTAGTCAATAATCAATTTAGTTTGTTTTTAAAAACTCATTAGAGAATCAAAAGTTGTTCACTCCATAATGAAATTAAGACATATAGTATTCTCATTACTTTTCTTATCCCCCCTCTTATGTATAGCACAAGTAGTGGATGTAACGGGAACGATTAAGGATACCAACGGAAAACCTGTCCCTTTTGCCAACCTCACGTTTAGAAAACAGGATACTACAAAAACAGATCTAGGTGTATTAGGTAATGAAGATGGGAGTTTTCATATTTCATTGCAAAAGGCTGTATACCTGTTAGAAATATCTATTATAGGGACTCGCTTTTACAACAGTGAAATTGATTTGACCGAAGCCAAAACAACAAAAAACTTGGGTACGATAGTTATCTCAACGGATATCATTCTAGATGAAGTTATTGTAAAAACCGACGACTATAGACACATTGAACTAGACAAAAAGGTATATGATGTTACCAAAGACCTGCAAGTAACTGGAGGAAGCCTTATAGATGCCATGCAAAATCTTCCATCGGTACAGGTAGAAGTTGATGGAAGTGTTAGTATTCGAGGTGACGCTCAAGTACAAATACTAGTGGATGGCCGGATAAGTGGGCTGACAAGCACAGCATCTTTATTGCGTACTATTCCCGCAGCTTCAATAGAAAAGATAGAAGTCATAACCAATCCTTCCTCAAAATACAACGCTGAAGGTACAGGAGGTATCATCAATGTGATTCTAAAAAAGGGAAAAAACAAGAATTTTACAGGTAGCGTTGAGCTATTTTCAGGAATTCGCATTAACTCTGGTTTAAATGTAAACATTAATCGAGGAGGTAATAAAATTTCCTGGTATTATAATGGCGGATTGGGATACTCCGAACCTAAGGCAATTAGTAACCTTGAAACCGACAAATTTGATGAAACCGAAATAGATACTCGCCAAAATTCAGAACGAGTTTTAGAACAGTTTTACGTTTTGAATAATATGGGAAGTCAATGGAAAATTGATAAAAAAAATAAATTGGGAATCGAAATTAACCAACGTTTCGCCGACTTGAATACCAAGAATAACATTCGATATTCCGATTTTATTGATCAAGAAATTTTTTCAATATCAACTCGTGAAGATATACAGACATACACGAATAGTTTTTTTCAAACTCAAATAGACTATGAACTCGATTTGAGCGATAAGGGTGCTAAGATTGATGTCGGATTGATGCTTCAGTTCTCGAATGAAGACGGTGTTTCTTCGATAAATGACCTTCTACTATTTCCTAATCAACAAATCCTTAATGAAGATTTGATTCAAAATATTATAGAGGACAAAAGAAATACCCAATGGGTAGACTGGATGCAACCGATTGGGAAAAACAAGCAATTGGAATTTGGAGTTCGTAATAGAAACACAACTATCGATAATGACTTTGAAGTGAGAAGAAATACGGATAATAATACCTTCATCATTCCCGAATTTACCGATAATACGACCTATGATGAACATATTTTGGCATTGTATGGTCAATATGCTCATAAGTTTAAAAAACTATCATTTCAACTGGGGCTACGTTCAGAAACAACCAATATTATTATTTCGACAACAGATGCCGAGAGCAAAATTCAATATACTGATCTGTTTCCATCGGGTTTTCTGGAATATAATTTCAAGAATGACCAAAGTCTTCGGTTATCGATCTCCAGAAGAATCCGTCGCCCAAGGCGTAATGCATTGGTTCCTTTTTCATCTTTTAGTGATGCACGTAATATTTTTGTAGGCAACCCCTCTGTAAATCCTACGTATACCATTATTTCAGAATTGGGGTATTTAAGAAAATTCGATAATCTTTTTTCAATTACGCCCACATTATTTTACCGCAATTCAAATAACATACAAGATTTTTTTGTTCAACAACGGGTAATTACAATAGATAATGAGCTGCAAGAAGTGTTTGAAGTTACTACCGTTAATATCGGAAGGCGAAATTCTTTAGGATTGGAATTAAGTGCTACGTTCAAGCCGATTTCATGGTTGAGTTTGTATGCAGAAACTATTGTTTCGTACTTCAATCAAATTGGACAGTTTGATGGTGTTAATTACAATAGTGATGGATGGAATTCTTCGGGGAGAGTGCATTTTAATTTTGATTTTATGAAGACTTTTACATTTCAATTACAACACCGTTTTCGAGGAGGTAACAAACAAGGGCAACTCAAACGCGAGGCGATCTACAGAATGGACATTGCGTTGAGTCAAAAAGTATTTAATGACAAAGGCTTGCTAACCTTAAATGCAAAAGATGTTTTTAATACATGGAAATTCAGGGTAACTACCAACGGACAAGGTTTTGATCAACAATTGATAAGTCAAATTCGAACTCCTCAACTAAATATTGCTTTTAGTTATTTGTTTAACCAAAAAAAATACAAAGGAAAAAAAGGACAACAATATGATAAATTGGATTAAACTACTACTAGGAATAACCTTAATTTTTACAGTACTTTCTTGTAAAGAAAAAGAGATTCCCAACGGAACTCAAAGGTCTGTTTTCACCGAAGACATAGTATCGATCTTAAACCACGAAATTCCTCAGCTCCAGCTAGAATACAAAGTTCCTGCAGTTGGGATAGGACTGATTGAACGTGGAAATGTTAAACTCACCAAAGTATATGGAGAGCATCAATTGGGCAAAGAAGCTCCACAGCATACAATTTTCAATGTGGCCTCAATTACAAAAGTAATAACCACAATGACTGTATTAAAATTAGTCGAAAATGGATCGTGGTCTATAGACGAACCCCTTGATAAGTACTGGGTCGATCCCGATGTCGTCAATGATTCTCTACATAAAATGATTACCTCAAAGCATGCTTTAACCCATACGATTGGATTTAAAAACTGGAGGAGAATGGATACATCGGGACTTCTAAAGTTTGATTTTGTACCAGGCGAGAAATATCAGTATTCTGGAGAAGGAATGGAATACTTAAAGAACGCTTTAGAAAATCGTTTTGGCAGAGATCTAGGGGTTTTGACGGATTCTTTATTGTTTACTCCTTTGAGTATGGAAGACACTACGTTGAAATGGATTTCCGATAAGGATACGCTGCGTTTTGCAAAATGGCATAATAGTAATGGGGAAGAGCATGCTATTGAAGATTATAGCACTCCCAATGCTGATGCAGCCGATGATCTTTTGATTACAGTAAATGATCTGATAAAATTTGGAATAGCAGTTATGGATTCTTCTATTATTGAAAGTAAACTATTCAAGGAAATGGTGAAACCCCAAACTGTAATACACAACAATGCAAAACAAGGATTAGGATGGACCATAGTACAAGACCTTCCTCATCAAGAATATGCCATAAATCATGATGGCGGAGATATTGGTGTTGCCACTACCATCATTCTCTTACCCAAATCTCAAAGTGGTATTGTAGTGCTTACCAATGGAGACAATGGACGCATTCTTTGCAATGCTCTTGTCAAAAAGGCTATCACATTTGGAGATGAAATTATTAAGAAACTTTATTGGGGAGGGGAAATCCCTGAGATTATCAACCTTGAACCTGAAATCATTCAAAACTACTCCGGGAATTATATTACCAACCAAAATACCCAAGTATCATTTGTGATAAGGGATAATGCTTTAAAAATTAAAGGAGAGGGTATTCCAAGTGTTGAAATCTATCCAAGAAGTAAAACTGAATTTTTTCCTGCCGATTTTGAGGTTTTTTTCAACTTTAAAACCACTGATTCAGTTAATGAATTTGAATTGATAAGTCAGGGAAAGACAATACTTAGAGGAATCAAAAAGAATTAATAGGATTGTAAAATGTATATACAAAATCGGGATTTAATTTTAAAAAAAATAGTACTAAAACAACGGTGACTTTAAGTTGATAACAGGTTAACAAAAAAATAAAGGAATTAACATGTCTAATTGAAGGAAAATGTAGTTTTTTGCATGCGAATTTTAAAACCTATATTATGTTCGCCCCAAAAGACAAATACTTAGGTCAATACAAAGGCCTGGATTTATATCAAATCCGAAAATCGCAGCTTCCTTTTTTCTCTGACTTTGTGTTTAAACTGTATAGTTATCACTACGCCAAAAAGTATGACTGGCAGCCTTCAGGTCAAATTCGCTTGGATATGCGAGCTTCAGACGAAAAAAGATACTATCAATCTGTCTGTTTTGGGTTTAAAAATGAATTTCAAGACTTTGTTGGGACTATAAAAGTTACCTACAAGACAGAAGGTGATGTATTTCCTATTGAAGAGGAATTTCATATCAACTTACCTGAAATTATCCAAGAAAAGAACCTACAGGTAAAACATATTTGGCATCTTGGTCGGCTTGCCATCGATTCTAAATTTTTGAAACAATACAAGAATAAGATTTCATCAAAAGAATTAATCACCCAACTGGTAAAACAAGCTTTTCTGATTGTCGATAAAAATCCGAATAGTTTGGTGATTGCAGAATCTGATGCGCTTATCTATACCATTTTCAGAGAAATAGGGATCAATATGCAGAAAATAGGCCCCAGTCAGGAATGTTTGGGGAGCCCTACCTATCCCGTAATCATGACCGGACCGGATATCCGTAACTGGCTAAAGGGTATCGAAAACAATGAATTGTCTCCAATATATCATTAAAAAAAACAGCATAATAGAAATATGGAAAGTGTAAAGAAAATACCCGAAATGCACGATGAAGAACGCTATCATAAAAATGTGCTATATATCACTCCAGAAGAACAAGATCGACTGAAAAATGTAAAAATTGTATTTGGAGGCGTAGGTTTAGGTAGTGTTATTGCCGAAGCCGCTCTGCGATTAGGTTTTGAAAACTTTGTATTTATCGATGGTGATGAAGTTGAAGCTTCGAATTTGAATCGACAAAACTATGATTTTCAAAACGTTGGAGAATCAAAAGTGGCATCGATTACTAAAAGAATGCAAGCCATTAATCCTAATGCAAATATCGAGTATCACCATCTGTTTCTGGAGCCTAACACCATTGCTCAGTATGTTGACGGTTGTGATATTGCCATTAATGCTATTGATTTTGATGCAGAACAAACTCCTTTTGTGTTTGACGAAATATGCAAAGAAAAAGAGATCCCGGTAATTCATCCTTTGAATTTTGGTTGGGGTGGAGCAGCTTATGTAGTTACCCCAGATAGCGAACAGATATTTGATGTAGCCCGAAAAGAAGGAAGATTTGAGCTTGTACTGATCGAAAATATGTTGGCATATTTCAAAGACAGAGCCGATATGAATCTGGATTGGTTTTATGATTTTTATGAATCCTACAAAGCCAATTCGACTAAGATCACTCCTCCTCAACTCGTGGTGGGATCGCATCTGGCCGCTGCTCTGGTAACCAATATCTTATTTTGTATCTGCAATGGGGTTGAGGTGAAAAAGTTCCCAGAACCTTATTTTCTGTCAACTCGATAGTTGATTTGGCAGCTATATTTACTTATATTTTTACTGAGTAAAGCTTGTTACTTTTGTATAGCAACAAGCTTTACTAGATGCAATACTTGCGTTTTTCTCAACTCCCAATAATCAATAAAGCCCCAATTAACAACAGCACTATCCATCCAGGATGTTTTGCTTTGGTTGCCACAAACACCAGGAGTGAAGAAACAAACATAGTTATCGCAGTGGCATAGACCATAAAACTGACAACATCTGCATTCAATTGCTCTTGTACCAATGCTATTTTTACTAGAAAGGCTCCAATACACCACCCAAAAAATGAAGCCAAATGCCAGGTTGCCCAGAGTATTCTTAAATGTCTTCCTTTCAACTCGGTGTTTCCTATTGTAGGAACAATATGTCCTTTTCTTCTTTTGGATTTAAATATTAAATACTCTCCAAGAATAGAGTGTACAAATCCTAAAAGAAAACATAGGCTTCCAGCAATTAAAAAATACGTATTCATAAATAGGTCACTATTCTGGTTGTTAAGATTCAGCTCGTACTAGTTTTTAGGATCGGTTTCGATCTTTTTAATCATCTCTTTGGCATTTGCATTTTTAGGATCTAGAAGGAGCGATTTTTTATAATTGATAGCTGCTTTTTCTTTGTCTCCTAATTTCAGATAACACTCTCCTAGACTATCATACACGTTACCAGAATCAGGAAATAACTTGGTATTCAATTTAAATACTTTTAATGCATCATCCATTTTTTCTTGGTTCAAAAGTGCATAACCTACATTATTCATTTCCTGTTCTCTAAGATAAAATTTTTCTGAATTTTTATGTTGGTCAAACCATACTTTTCCGGCTTCATAATTCGTAGCAGAAATAATATCATAGATTTCTTGCGCAATGGATTTTTTGGGTAAAACATATTTCCTGTTGGTTAACTTGTAAAATATTTCCTTTTCTAATTCTCCTACCCATCTTCCACCGCTTGAAGTGAGTATGATTACTCCCGATTGATATTCTGGAGAAAAAACATAAGCACTTCCAAAACCATCCAAGTCTCCACCATGTCCATATTGTATCCCGGTATCAAAAACCTTTTTACCCAATCCAAAACCATATCCATTTTCTTTCTCGAACGGATTTTTATGAAGCATTAACGGATTTGAGGGGTCACTCTTTTTGGAATAGGTTTTCATCTGAAGCCTCATCAGTTGGATTTGATCATGTATCGTAGAATATACTCCCCCAGCTGCAGTTAATGTACCCATAGTAAAAGCCGATGTTTCCTCATTTCTATTTTCTTTTCGATAGGGAGTAGCCAAAAGTGCTTTTTGTTTGTCTGTCAAAACCACCGTTGTATTAGTCATATCATATGCGTTTGAAATATACTTCTGGATCAATGCTGCATAAGTTTGTTGACTTGCCAATTCGCAAACATATCCCACAATGGCATATCCAAAGTTTGAATAGCCAAATTCTGCTCCTGGTTTAGACTGTAATGTAACCTTGTTCAAATCATTTAACAAAAGTGCTTTTGTATACGGGTTTAGCATAGGTTCTCCATCCTTTCTTGTAATAGTGGGTTGTCTATAAGGCAATCCGGATGTATGTAACAAAAGATGTCTTACTGTCACATGTTTGAGTCTTTCTTTTGCATCGTTCTCTAATAAACTCCCTAGATATACTACAATAGGTTGATCCAAGTCTAATTTTTGCTCATTAACCAGGTTTTTAACAATGATTCCCGTCATTTTTTTGGTATCCGAAGCAATTTGATACATCGAGTTTTCGGTCGCCGGTTGTTTTGTATCACGATGTAGAACACCAACTCCTTTTTTAAGAATAACCTTTCCCTTATGTATAACTCCGATAGACAATGCGGGGATGTTGTTTTTTTGAGCTACACTATCAATTTTGTGATTTATCCACTGCGTCAATTGTTCTTCGGTGTCCTTGGAAATTACTTCATCTTGTGTTTCTAATTGTGAATACAAGGAATAACTACTTACTAGATAGCAGGCGATTACGAACAGCATTATTTGTCTCATGTTTTCTAATTTTTTAAAACGATGCCACAAACCTCTGATTTATAGTTCTAATAAAAGTACGAATGATTCATCCGAACCATTTTCTCATCAAATAATTATGATAAATGATGTTTTTTTCTGAATTCTGTAGGTGTATGCCCTGTTGATGTTTTGAAATGAGTATTAAAAGTAGATTTGCTATTGTAGCCTACCTGGTATAAAACTTCCAAAATTGTTTTCTCTTTGTCTTGAAGTAGAATATGTTTTGCCTCGGTAATCCGGTATTGATTCACAAATTCGTAAAAATTGAGATTCAGATGGTGGTTGAGGATACTTGAAATTTCTCTGGTATCGATTTGAGTCTGCTCAGATAGCTTTTGAATCGTAAAGTCGGGATCAAAAAAAGGTTTTTCTTCTTGCATGAACCTTTTTAATTCATTCACTTTTTGATGGAGATCAGGATTTTCTTTTACGATAGCCGCCGTTTCCTTGTTTTTATTCAATTGAAGTTTGGAATCAATTCCTGTAAAAATTTTGGGAGCATACATGGCTTTTAACACTAGCCAACAGGTAAACAATAACATTCCCACGGATACCGCTAACCGAAATGGAAGAAGGTCTTCGTTTGTATTTCCATACTTCTGACTATTTTTTATGATGGCAACCACAAACAATACACTTAGAAAAATAGTCATTTGCATCAACCATTTATAGTTATAATCGTCTGAGATTGCATAGTTGGCCACCAGTATCTTTTTATATTTCATTAAAAGCTGAAAAATCAGAATGATATACAGTAAGTTTTGCAAATGGGCTAAAGACATCGAAAACACACCAAAGGGGTTATACAGATAGGTATCTGCAAATTGATTTTGAGTGCTAGCATCGGCCAAATAAAAAATAGGGATTTGTATCAGACTCACCAACACAAAAGGAATCAGGTGTAACAAGTATTTTTTCTTGATTTCAAAGTCAGCATAAACTATAGAAAGTACAAAAAGATATAGAAATGGAATCTCCAAAAAGGAGCCAAGGTCCATTCTGAACAACTCTAACTCGATAGGTAAATCCACTATATCATAGTAAAAATAAGCACTTACATCTATGGCTCTAATGATTAAATAAATGGCTAGAAATATATTCCCTATCCTATTTTTTGAGTTTACCGTAAATAAGAAAAACGCTAAAAGAAATGAAACAAATACTATTAAAAAACTAGTGATTTGAAGTAAAAACTCAGTATTCATTCTTTCTTACACCATTGTTTTATTGCAGTAGGTCGCCTTTTCGAAGTCTCTAATATTGATCGAAATAATCGGAACATCTGGAAATAGCAATTTCAACTCGGTGATGATACTATCTGACAATTTCTTTTTTTGAGCAATAGTTCGTCCTTCCATAATATTACCAAAAATGTGGATGAAATCATCTTGAGTATTACCAACGGTATAATATTCAAAAGGATTGATTCTAACTTTGATATCTGCTGGATCAAAAAGATCGGATGCTACTGCCGTATCATAGACTTTTTGAATAATTTCTTGTGGGGACTTTAGTTGTATAATGTGCTGTGAACAATTAATAACAAAGTGTGGCATAAACTATTTGATTTTCGGCTGTTGATTTTGAATAATGAGAAGGTATTAGATTCTTGGGAGTTTTATCCATACTAAGGTAATGAAATTGAGACAAGTTATGCTTACTGTAAAGTAATGTTTTAGTTTTTCTCACTTCTCTTCCTATAGATCTTTAATAAGTATTCTATCCTTGATGAATTTGTATCCAGATGATTCAGGAATACTTTAAACTCTTCAGATCCGGCTGTAAAGGTCAAATATTCATCAGGGTTCCATGGAGAAGTATGATTAGCTTCATTTATGATTTGGTCATTAGAGATAGCCTCCCAACTTATCGCCTTTCTCCCTTCTAATGCAATTCCTTTATCGGATAGTTCTATTTGTATACTATTTTCTTTTGCTAATTTTAAATACCTCGGAATGCCTCTCATCGCTAATAGCATATATAAAATAACCACCACCCCAATTATCCAGTGTACAGCGAATAGGAAATAAACCCCAACAGCGATCCAAAATATCGCTAACGCGATTTGCCGGTAATAATAGGATTCGGATATGTATATTTTGGTTTGTTGTGGCGCTTTTTTGTTTTCTACAAAAAGTTCTGAAATCATTTTTGATTTAATTCTATTTTGAGGTTTATGTGATCTTGCAAAAAGACAACAGAAAATACATTTTATATGGTGTTGTTTTTCCTTTTTTAAGCTAGTATTTTTTTACAAAATAATCCCAAGCTACTTTGGTAATATCAGCGATGATTTTCTCGTTGGTTTCAAAATTTTCTGACGATTCGGTAACAAAGACACTTATGGCAAAGTACTTTCCATTGGGAAGAAAAACGAGTCCAATATCGTTTACTGCAGCCGTAATCCCTGTTTCCTTATGCGCTCCTGACCAACCTGTTTTATGTGCCACTACGGTTTCCTTTGGCAATTGCCCTTTTAATCGGTTTTTACCTGTTTTGGTTCCTTTCATAACATCCCATACAAATTGGTGGCTTTCTTTGGTGAGCAGACTGTTACTATTTTTGTAAAATGCTTTTAGAATCCTATTTGCTTCTTGAGGTGTGGTCCAATTCAAAAACTGCTGATCCCAATTGTTTTGCATAGTTTCCTCATTGATTTTTACTGCAAAATCTTTAAAACCTAGTTGAGAAAAATGATGTTCTATTGCTTGTGGCCCTCCCATAAGTCTTAATAACACATCACATCCTGCATTGTCACTTAATGCAACTGTATATTTCATAATTTCGGCTAGGGTTAGTGTAACTCCTTCTGGATACTTTTCCCGTATTGGGCTCCATAAACCTGGCAACAATTCGCTTTTCTTGATTTTTATTTTTTGCTCCAGAGAAAAGTTTTCTTTATCAATTTCAGATAAGACCTTCAACGCAATTGGGAACTTAAATACACTTTGCATCGGAAAGTGTTTTTGTCCGTTGATACTCAGGGTATCTTTATCATCCATTCCATGAATTGCCACCCCAACAACAACATTCTTGGACTGTATAACATCTTCTAATTTCTGTCGTAAAGTTTCTATTTTTTGAGAATATCCTTGTGTAAAAATCAATAAAAGGATGAAGAAGATAAACGGTCTTTTGTTTGTCATAATTTGCTTGCTGGTACTTGGATGAGAATTATAGGTTGTAAAATCGCTGCGGATTATTACTTGTATCAAATATAAAGAAAAAGGCAATTGAGAGAGTTCTCAAATGCCTTATCTTTTTACAAAATTTGATGTGCTTTTATTTACTCGGTAGAGTTGAGTTTTCGGTTTTTGAAGTAAGCATAAAAACTTGTAATTATCGCAAAAGATGAAACGATAGTCATTACGGTTCCTGGAAAAAACTTAACATATCCTCCTAGATCCATAAACAAGAAGTATCCCAAATCTGCTAAGCCTCCAGTTATTGCCGCAAGAAAAATAGCATTTTTATTTCCTTTCCAAACAAAGAACGCGCTTACAAAGGTTACAATACCAATCCAAAACAAGTTGAATCCGTGTTGTCCTACAACAGCTCCGGCTGCTTTTGGATAATCCATGGTTAGTGTATTGGGTTCAATAGCATCTGCTATTCCCGCAATCGATGAAGAAATATCGTTGGTGAGTACGCCTTTCATGGTCATAACCCCTGCGAGAATATGCACAATTCCCCAAATAATCCATAAAATTGCCGAAATTTTTAGTAGTGTAGCTTCTTTCATTTGACTGTAAAATTGATTCCGTCAAATATGTTCTTAATTTATTTTTTGTGCATTAATGTAGATTAAGAAATAATGGGAAACGCTTATTTAAGTTGTTTACTTTTGATAGCGCTCAATGCTTCTGGTGTAATTCCTAGATACGAAGCAATCATCTTTTGGGGTACTCTCTGTACAATTTCTGGATAGGTCTGTATAAAATGGTCATATCGTTCAAGAGCAGAAGCGCTCATTAGCATAATCACTCTTTTCTGAAGGACCGCAATACGTTTTATAAATGCTGGTGCATTTTTACTTTCTTTTTGTATATCTTTTGGAAAAACAGTGATCACAGAGTCCTCAAGCGCATCGATATATAAATCACAAGGTATATCTGGTGCTACATTATCAGCTACCGTCCACCCCTCGGGGCCAAACATAAAAATATGTTCTTAGCCCTTTTTATCAATTAAATAACTTCGCAAAAGGCCAGATTGAACTTGATAAATTTTACTGTTTAGATCTCCGCTTTTTTGTAAGATCTCTCCTTTTTTGACGCTGATCTGTTTCAACTCTTATCTTTTTTATCAACCAATTTTGTTAAAGACATCTATTAAAATTCCAACCAAGACGATAACGAATGAACCCATTGTTGTTCCAAAAACATATGCTAACAAGCCCTTGAAATAACTCATCGCTTTGTTTTTATCAAAGAAGTTTCCAATAGCCCAGGCAGAATAGGCAAGTGCCACAAAATAGGTAAAATTATAACTTTCAAAACCTGTGATACTTTCTACAATCCCAAAGAAAGTGAAAATTAGATTTCCGATTCCCACAGTAAAAAATACCAAAATAAATATCTCATAGATATTATACTTGGAGTTTAAAAAAAACAATCGAGTCCAAAGCCCAATAAAAAAACCCAATAGAATATTTACCACCCCAAAATTTTCTCCGACCCATTCAAATGCTTTTAGCACGCCAGGGCTTTGTATATTCTCTGGAGTTGTTCCCGTATTAAAACCTAATATTTGTTGAGTAATCACAAAAAACAGTGAACTGAAAATCACAAAAATGATAGGCTTTACCAATCTTTTTCTATCATATAAAATAAATTCAAGTACCGCTTTTCCCGGTCTTAAAAACAACTCTTTGATGGTATACAACACTCCCTTTTCAAAGTTCAAAACACCACCAATTTCTTTTAGGATATAAGCACCATCAATTCTCTCTAAAGGTTCTAAATTTTTATGTTCCTCAGACTGTTGTTGATCAGGAGTAGTATTCATTTTTTTGTTTTTTATCAATAGTAACTTTAACGTGTAGAACGATTAAGAAACTTCCCTTGGAGCACTAAAATAACAAAATTGAATTGCATTCTTTTATAATAAGCTCTACTGCAAATAGACTCTTTATTTTTCGCTTTGAGTTTTAATAACTATAGTTTTTGCAACGATATCGCCAACCCTTTGGTTCTTTTCTGAGTTTTGTATCGTTAGAATCCCAACTAATCCGAAAAAAAACATGTCAATAGGATCGAATAGATGCCTAAGCAAAGATTGTCCTAATGAAACTTTTTTTGAAATTCCGTTAATCGACACAGGTTTTAATCTTGTAATTGAATTACCTATGGTAGCCCCGAACAACTGTTCAAGTCCAACTGTCATTATCCCCCAAAATAATACCGGTATCAATGCTGGCAATCCGTTTACAGAATATCCTCCATCCGGGTCAGGAGCTCCAAAAGTGTATATATACACAAAGAAAAACGCATAAATTATTAAGTAGTCGATAAATCCAGCCAAAATTCTGCTTCCAAGATTTGATTCGTTTTTTGTATTCTTTTGATTATTCATTCAGTTTCTAATATATATTGAAACAGTATTATTTGTTCAACTCCATATGTAAGATCGGATAAGGTTTACCGGTGGAGTCTAATTCTGAACGACTTATAACTTCAAATCCGCAATGCTTATAAAAACCAACAGCTTGTTCATTTTGTTCGTTCACATCTACTTTGGTTACGCCCAAATTATCGATAGCATACTCTAATAGTGTTTTTCCAATTCTTTTTCCTCGATACTTAGGATCTATAAATAACATTTCCAAATTCCCTTCGGCAACTCCTAAAAACCCCATTATGCTTTGATCTTTATTCTTGATACATCTTAATGTTACTGCATCCAAATAGGTATTTAAGATTAGCGGTTTAAAATAGGTTATATCTTCTTCTTTTAAAAAGTGATGTGTAGCTCTAACCGAAGCTTCCCAAACCTCTACTACTTCTTGGTATTGTTCTTTGCTAACTGTATCTATTTTTTGTTTCATTCGTTTGATTGTAACTATCGTTCCCCGTAGATGTCCGCCTAGAGCAAAGCGTTACCTTATTTTTTTGATTTTTCTACCTCATCAACAGTCAAATCCGTATATGGATTGCTATCTATTGGCATTGTACAATTCGATGGCTTGTAAGTATTTCTTTCCTACATCCTTTGTTTGCGGATACAGAAATCCATCCAGTTCAGGATGGTTTACCTTCGTCCAATTTACCAGGCTATCCCTGTTTTTAAGAAATTTTGCGACATCAAAAACCTCGTATTCCACTCTTTCTACTTTGACTATTTTTTGATCCTCAAATCGTACCATTTCACGCCATACTATTGGTTCTTCGGTTAGAAAAAGAATTCTTTTATCAATTTTTGAAATTTTGGCTTTCACCACATCATTTTCTTGTTCAATTTCAAGGACTTTGTAAGTGGGCTCGAATACCGAATCCCATTCTAGCCATACGGTATAGGCTTCTTGAGAAAAACGTTCTTCGTAGTTGTCTGCATTTTCTCGTACCACAATACTATCCCCTAGTATCGATGCCATTCCGGAGACATCAGAACGATCAAGAGCCTCATAATACTGCTTTGCAATTTCGAGTTTGGTAATTTCTTCATCCTTTTTCTTTTCAGAAGTATTGCAGGATGTACACCCTATGATCAGCAATACTAACAGTGTCAGGATTTTGTTCATTCTCTTTTAATTTGATGTAATATACTAATAAAGGGCATTAAATGCCCTTTATATAATGTGATCTTCAGCGTTTTTAATTCAATCCGATTCTTCAAGATGAAATTACGTCATCATGAATCATTCAAGTTATAGACCTTTCAAATCAATTACTTCAAAATTTCTAGCATCAAAATAATCATCCAATCCATAATCAGTATTAATGATGACCCCTCCCAATAAGGTTATCTTGTCTACATGGAATTCATTTTTACAGGTTTTTATATACTCATGGATCTTCTTATCAATAATCTTGTACGTGGCTTCTGTAATGGCTTTTGCCTGATTATCGCTACCCAGTATTTCGTCTCTGTATGGCAATAAGCTCTCTTCCAACTTCATTTGTTGGTAGTCATCATCATTGATCACAGGAGCGTAATTATTATCTTGTAAACGACTTAAAGCAAGCATCAAAGCTCCACAAGAGTTTCCTGTTTCTTCCATTCTTGGTCGATACATCTTACCTAAATCTCCTTCTAAGGTAATTCCGATATGAGGGCCATAAAAAATAAAAGCACTTCCATTATCCGGTATATGATGTGCGAATGCTGTCATTCCTGTTTGTCCAACAAAAGGGACTCCCCCAAGTCCTCCCATAACAAACGGTCCAAACAAGACATTAAAGAACGTAGTTGATGGCACATTGATATCGTCAGAACATACAGAAGTTGCCATAAGTACCTTTGAAATATCTAATTGATGCTCAATTTGCATTTTCCCTAAATAATGAATAGAAGTATCCTTTGCATCCTTCGCATTAGGGAATTCCTTTTTTACTACTTCGTCAAATTTTCTTTGTAACATGCTTCAGTGATTTTTTACAATGTTTTAATTATTAGATCTTATAAAGATAAACTAATTTCATCAAAAGCAACAAAGTTGCATTAAATATAAAGTATCAAATGGGAGACCTTGCCAGATATAATTTTCCGACAATTATTTTTTGCCTTTAGCTATCTCATTAGGTATATGAAGTAGTGAAATTCTTAATTCTTTAACTGCTGTAGTCTATGAATTGCATTTTGGTTTTCAGGATTCAGTTCTAAAGATTTTTTGAAGTTCACAATGGCATTTTTTGCATCCTTTTTGATCAAGTAAGCTTCGGCTATACTATCGTACAAATTTGCCGAATTTGGATATATATGCAAGGCTAACAAAAACACATTGATCCCCTCCTCTATTCTTTTTTGGCCAAAAGATAATCTCAAACCTAGTTTATTGAGCATCCATTCTTGTAGTTCAAGGTTTGGATGGTTTGTCAAGGTTTGTTGATACAAAGGAATCAAATCTTGATATCTTTGACCTAGTGCCAAATCATTAAAATCCTTATAGTTGAATTCTTTTGAGAGGGATTTCTTCATTTTTTTTGAAATCTCATTGCTTTCCGGAGTGTTTTCAATGAATTTCTTGGCACTTACTTCATTTTTTAATGTAGCATTGAGAAATTGCAAGGTATACATCGAAAGCAGGTTGTAAGAGGCCATTATTTTATCATCACTTTTGTCTTGCCTTTTATCTCTATTCCTAAATAAAACGCCATAGGAACTAAAATAAGAATGAGATAGATCATGGAATTTGTAACTATACGCATTGCTGTATTGTAAAGAATCATACAGTTGAAACTTATAGTTCAATTCTTCTGGAATCTTATCCTCCTTCAAAACGATTTCAGGAATTTCTTTTTGGGCAAAATGAACATAGGGAATATTCAATCTGTTTAAATTAAAATAAGCTGATTTTTCTAACACATCATATCTGTATCTTTCGGTTCCATCCAGACTTACTAAGGCTTTTATGTTACGATTTTTCATCACCGTAATTGCGTTAGAGAGCCCTCCAAAACTAAATCCCATCAATGCAATTTTATCTGTATCTATGCTTTTATACTTATGAATCTCTTTTAGTAGGAACTCGACATCACGAGATTGCGTTTCCATATCTTTGGTTGTTCCACCTTCTAACTGTCTGGTATCTGTACCTCGGGATGGGCTTGATATCACAACAAATCCATTACTCGCCAAATACTCAAAGAGTGCAAAATTCTCGATCGATGACGCTTGGTAACTGGGTGCATACACTACCACAGGAAATGTATCGTCCAAAAAACGGGCTTCAGGAAAAGCTCTCGCGTTTTCGGATAGATGCGCTTTGTTTTGAGAGGTATTCCACAAGTACGGAAACCAATCTAGCAGAAACTCATTGGGTAAGTTTTCCCATTCTTCCTCTTCCTTTAACACCTCCAAATAATCTAAAACTGTTAGTGGCTTGGTATTTTCTTTTTTAAGGTCTGCAGGATACCAAATACTCACAGAAATGGGTCTGTATACGAATTGATTATTGAACTCATTTTTGATTTGATAAGTTCTTGTACTATCAACAGTGGTATAATGTTTAAATCCTACGGTATACTTCCCTGGGTTTAAATTGATTTTTTCTAATGAAGTTTGTCCAGGTAGTACCCCAAATTGAAAGAGCACCAAAGCCCATAACATTACAATTCTCATATTTTTAGATGATTAGTGTTCAAACGTATAGATTTACTAAATAGATGATTGTTACAGTTGGTATGCTAGTAGATGGTGTTTACAATAGCAGTATTTTTCTGAAAGCAGCAATTATAATCATTGAGATTGTATACGATATCTTTCACTCAATTTCTATATATTCTGACTTTCCACCAGTCAAATCCCCATTTAGCCAATTCCAGTCAAACTCTAATTTAAGTTTTCCATCTGTTGTTTCTGAAATGATCCCTTTAGACTCCCCTGCTTTCAATTCTCCATCGGTGGTGAGGCACTGATACAAAAGTTCAATTTTTGAATCTTCAATTTGCTTACCAATAATAAGCCCTTCTTGTATCGATCCTCCTTTATAAGTTCCGGTAATTGTTGTTCCCTTTTGGAAGTAATGAAAAATGGTTTCGTTGGATGATAATCCACTTTTATTTTCGGTAGTTACAAATTTTCTATTGTCTAAGTTCAATTTGAATGCTTTTTAATTACTTAAAACCTTTTGAATATAGTATTTACAACTTTTTATTCTTTATTGATAGCTCTAGCTCATTTCTCTATTAATGTATGTACTTTATCCATATGAATGTCCTTACCATTATTCAGATCTTCAACGGTATACATCACATTAATTTTAGGCAGTAATCCTTTATTTATGGTCTGCTGTTTTTCTGAAACCGGAAAAACGATGTGATATCTTGGTATTCCAATCTCTAGTTGGCTATTGGTTAAAGTGACATACTGCTTTGATCCAGCTGCAAACCCTTCATACCGAGTCCCAGTCTCTTCTCCAACAATAGTAGCATCTGCATATTCGTAAAGATATCTCGCAAGGGTACTGCCTGCAGAATACGTTCTTCCATTTACCAGTACATAAACGTTACCTTTGAATGCGTTTTTCGAGGGTTTAGGAAACTTATAGATTTTCTCCTTTCCTTTCCAGGAAATAGTTTTTCTTAGAAATGGAGATTGCACACTCCCCTTGAGTATGTATGGCACCATATCATCGGCAAACTCATTTCTTCCCCCAGTATTTCCTCTCAGATCGATCACCAAATGTTGCATCTGTTTAGCATCAATCTGAGTAAAGATAGTTTTGTAAAGTTGGGGGGATTTGACTTCAAACTTCTCTACTAACTTCCTGGCAAAAGATGGTAAGGTCAAATAGGCTACATTGTCTTTAAACTCCAGGGTATAAAAGGCCTCATTCCCTCCCTTTTTCTTTACATTATCAGCATTATATTTAGCAAAGTTTTTGGACTGCATGTCCCTCGTCAATCCTTGTATTGTTATTTTTTTAGTATTGCCAGCTGTATCTTTTATCTCCAAATGATACGAATCCGTTGGAAATATATACAAATAATACATCCAGGAAAAACCCCGTTCAATAATTCTGTCTTGATAGGTATTTATGCTACCATCCGAAGGTAATGCTGAATATAATCGACTCAGAATATCTTCTGCTTTCATAGTATTCATTGATAGAATTTCATCACCACGGTTTAATAGTTGCTCTCCCGAATTATCATTCCAGACGTATATACTCCCCTTTATGATTTTTATTGAAATTGGTAGGTACTGATATTCATTTTGTAAGAAACCCGAATGTACCTTATCCTTCCAACTTCCTAATGCGAAATGACCTTCATTGCTCAAAGCACAAAGTTGACTTATCCATTTAAAAGTTTCAATATTGGATACCGAATCTTTAGGAATCTTTGCAATTAAACGATCGACATTTGTGTTAAACTTTGGATTGTAAACCTCTAGCGCTGGGTTATATTCTGCAATAGCGTTTTTTAACTGAATTAAATCATCATATAACTGGGTATTTGATAGACTTTGCCCGCGAAGTTCACCAAATTGAAAAAAGATCAAGGCCAATAACGTTGCAATTCTCATTTTTTACGTGATTAGTGTTTAAGTCTATAGATTCACAAATTAGATAATTGTTACAGTTGGTTTTCTTGCAACCAATATCTATAACGAAAGTGGCAATATCAAGAAAGCTTACAGTTTATTATTTTGTTGCCTGTTCATTCCAATTTTTGTGTTCGATACTCTATCATATATACTACTTTCCCCTCCTGAGGTAATAATACTGATCAAATAAATCACAATAATGACCTGAGGTACTATTAAAGTAACCCAAATCCAGACTGGAGGATTTTGATCAGATTCAGAGTAGAAAACAATCCAATGCACCCCAGTATGCGCAATTTCCCAGGGTAACAGCTTTAAGATATTCCTTATAAGAATATGTACTCTACTATTTTGAGAACCAGAACGAACTGAAATATTTAAGATTCTTTTTCCAATCGTAGCTCTAGTTTTGCTTTGTTCTGACAAGAAAAAATAAAAGAAAACTGGCAATGTTAACGAAACGAACCCCAAGAGCTGAGCGCTAATAGGTGTTAAAGGGATTTTTTTTAAATTGAAGATAGTCGCAATCCCAAATAAAATAACAGCGTAGATGGCGATGATGATATAGTCAATCATGTATGCTACTAATCTTCTTATAACTAATTTTTTCATACGTTGACTTATCTCAATGCTATGGTATCTATAAGCAACTGAAATTCTTCTTCACTTTTGTTTCCGATTAAAAAAGCAATTTCCTCTATATACTCTCCTGAAAAATTTGGTTGCTCAAGCTTTCTCCCTCTAAATGTAGGATACATATCTTTTAAAGGGATTTGTATTTCCTGCCAATCTCCATTTGTAGAGAAATAAGAGATATAAGAATAATAATCTCTTGAATTGGCTTTTAGTCTAAATTGATATTTTTTACCATCTCCTTTTACTTTAAGGACGATTTTGGAGAAACCCTTCACCGACATTCTTTCAAATCTATGCCGTACCGAGGAGAACCCTCCATTATTTTCTAAGGATACATTTCCTTTAAAAACCCCATAACCTTCAGGACTTAACACTAAAGAACCGGATGATCTTCCTCCCATCACCACATCATCAACCACTAACCAGTTTTTTAGATCCGAATCTGGATTAAAATCAAAAATGATCTGTGATGAAAGTGAAGCAAACATGATAATCATAGCTATTATATACTTCATGGTTTAGCAATTGTTATTCTTTAGAGCTGTTACTATCCCTGTAACGCACTCTAAAAAATGATATTTTTTGATAACAAGATACTAAATATTAGAAACAACAACGGTTTGAGCCTACACTCAAACCGTCATTATTCTTTATACATTTTTGTAAGCTCTTTTTTCTCTATTAATTTGGAGAATGTAGTCCTAATTTATTTCCTTCTGTATCCAAAAACAAGGCAAAAAATCCACTTTCATCTGCATGAGCAGTTTTGGAAACAATAATACTGCCACCATTTTCTTCAACCTTATCGAGTATAGTTTGAAGATTATTACCGCCATTTAGATATATAGTTACGCCATCCGCAGAGGGTTTGAAATCTTCTCCTTTCATGATGACTCCCATTACCGTTTGGTTTTGATACGGGAATACTCCCATTTCCATTCCAGGCATTTCCATTTTTTCGATATCCACCTCCAAAATTGTTTGATAAAAACGGATTGCTCGCGAAATATCTGTTGCTGGAATCTCAAAAAGGGAAACAAAACTATTCATATCTTTTACTTTTTCTTCTACCGTTGTAGGTTGTATTTTGGTTTCTGAATTGGGCTTGTTTTGATCTTTACAGCCAATAACGCTTAAGATCAAAAAAAATGAAACCCCTAGTATTTTTCTTTTCATTCTTTTAAATAAGTTTACGTCATAAAATTAATTGTAACGAAAGAATTGAAATTGTAAAAATGCGACATCAAAACCTTATTTGTAGAAAAGGGTCGAAAGCTCCATGTTTTTGTTTCCTAAAAATTCCTTTGGCGTAGTCCCAACGAATTCTTTAAAGTCCTTATTAAAATGGGCTTGATCGAAATATTCACTTTCATAAGCAATTGTAGTCAGGCTTTCTTTGTCATCGAGTAACATCTTTAAAGCTGATTGTAAACGCAATACCCTACCCAACTGTTTTGGACTAATACCTATTTGTTTTTTGAAATTTCTTTCGAGCTGTCTTCTTTTTGATAGATCTTCTTTCAATATTTGATGTATAGAGCTACTTCCATTTGTAGTAAGAAGAGCATCTACGGTAGTTTTCACTAAGTTTTCAATAGTAGAATGCTGATTCAATTTGTCAAAAAGAAAGGTTTCAATAATCTCAATACGTTCTTCAGTACCAGACGCCTTATCTATCTTCTGCTCTAGTACTTGCCCAGCATTCTCTCCAAACAAATCTTTGATTGGAGTCTCTTTATCTACCAAATTTTCGAGAGGGGTGTTCACAAAATTTGCAAAACCATGTGGATAAAAGCAAATTGCAAATGACTTCACATCGCCCAAGGGTTCTATAAAGTAGGATTTTGTTCTTTGTCCCATTATCATGGCGTTAGGATGCACTACAAATTCTTCTTCAGAGATATATTTTTTGATCTTATCCTTCAGGTTAAAGGTCATCTCGATGCATCCATCCGGAATGATTTTTTGCTTTTCGTTATTAGGATCAAAAGGGACTTCTAAAGTCCAATAAAATTTGACCAAAGCACTTAGATCAGGATGTGGCTGAAACGTCTGATAATCCATCATAATTACATATTATTGAGTAACTTTTCTGAAGATAATAACACTCCATCCAAATCGGCATAAACGTGGTGTGTATTCTTAATTTTAGTCCCTTCGATTATCAATTCTTCACCCAATACACCTACATTTCTTTTGACACTTTTTACAGGGCAGGTTCCTATGGCTTTAATGCCAACATCCATGGTATTAATTTCTTTGGAATCTCTAATGCAACCATATATTAATATTCCTTCCCAATGATTATCTATCGCCAGCTTTGCTATATTATCTCCTACCAGCGCGCAACGCCTAGATCCTCCTCCATCAATCACCAAAACCTTACCACTTCCATCGTTTTCAAGCGTTTTTCTAACAAAAGAGTTATCCTCATAGACTTTTAAGGTGACCACTTTTCCGGCAAAACTTTCTTTTTTACCAAAATGTTTAAAATCTACATTGAGTAAGGTCAATCGTTCTGCATGTTGATCCCAAAGATCGGCTGTAATAATTTCCATGGTTATTGCTTTCTGTTTTTATGATGATAATGTTTTAATATTTAATCGTCAAATTCAACTCCAAAAATTCCCTTGTTTTTCCCTGACGCATATTGTCAAATTCGAGAGTTAGGTGCATTCTATTTCCTGTTGTAAATTCGATGAGATCTACATCTTGAAAATGGTTGACAAATTTGGTTCCATAATTAAGTGTGGGCATTTCAAATTCTACTCGAGTGAGTCGCTTAATTTGGTTTGCATGTTCTGTAGGTTCTGTATGAGGCTTCTTTTCGCCACGATAAGGAAGTCTAAAAGTCCAAGGTAATTTTGGATATTCTTGGTTGGTGATAAAGTCTATTGACATTCCTTCGGGAAAATAATTCGGTTGGTAAATTTTGCTGGTCTCAAAAAGTTGATCCGTGGATGCGGCATTTACCAAACACAAACCAAACGGCGAATGATCATTATTCTCGAATTGAGAGCGTTCCCATAGTTTTGTTGGAGCGGTCAATTCACTTTGAATTTCTTTTTCGTTAACTACCCATAAAATCTCGAGGAAGAAATTTTCAAAATAGAATTTTCGATTCTTTGTTCCTTGTCCAGGATGCAATCGACTACTACCTTCGGTCAAACCAAATTCAATCAAACTATTGGCTTCTTCACCTCTAGCACTAGAAAATATAAATATGTGATCAACTTCCATATTCAATGAATAGCATCCAAAGTTTTATAACGGACTAGTATATGATAGACAGTGGGGTTTTCTCCTCACTGACTTTTCAATGTTATATGATCATAAATTTATTAAATTCATTTCCGTCTAAATGCTTATCAGATACTTTTTTATTCGGATCGAAGTTTTTTGTAACATATATGCATTTTGGGTTTTTGATATCAGTCAGTATTCATTGCTTTAACGTATAATTCTGCATTAAAAAGTCAACAGTAAATCCCATTTTCAAGTACATGTTTTTTGCCATTTCTGAGGCTTGTAACGTGGCTATATCACAATTTAAATCAATTGCCCTATTCAAAACATGTTGCATGATACTCCATGCATAACCTTTTTTTCTTTGAGCAGGAATAATGCCCAAGCTATGGATTCCGGCCACGTTGTTTGTGATCAACAACATCACTGTTCCTACGATATTTCCCTGATCATATACAAGAAAATAGTGCACATCATTGCTAGTTTTTACTACTACATTTGCTGCGATTTGATATCCAAAAGCTTCAGAAAAAGTACTACTCCACAACAAAGCTTTGGCTTCGTCATCTACTAGTATGTATTCTAGCTCTCTTTTGATTTCATTTTTTCCGTTGAGAGGCAAACTCATACCGTATTGTAGAGATTTAAGTGCAAAAAGATGTTGAGTCTCTAAGGAATTATCTTCCTGAATTTCATTAAAACAGGAGAAGGTCAACTCAGGGTATTCTTTCATTTTTAAACCTATTTCTTTTAATGAATCTTCAGATAGTGTTGAAGTCGACCAAATTCTATTGGGCCATTCTGTATTATTTATTTTAGCAATGGTATACGTTAACTTTTCTTCAAATCCCTGGAAAGCTTTCCCTGCTAACGCCCATAAACGGGTCAAATTATTGATATTTCGTTTTACGTTTTTCATTTTGAATTGATTAAGATGATTCCTACAATCATTGCAAAAGCACCTACAAGGCGTTTTGTTGTTAAGGGCTCTACAGGAAGGTTTAACCAACCAAACTTCCCAGCTATTAACGAAAAAATAAGTTGTCCGCATAGGCCGAGAGCAATCATTTTTGAAATTCCAAGTTTTGGGATGGTATAGAAATAAAGTGTTATACCAATCATACTAAATAATCCGCCGATAAACCATAAAAACCAGGGTACCTCGCCAAAGATTTGAAGCTGAATATTTCCTTTACTGATAACCAACAAAATAAATACTCCAAAAACAACACTCGTTATAGAAGTTGATATTACTGCAATAATGGGCTGCTTTAGAATTGAGCCCAACTGTGTGTTGAATCCAGCTTGAATGGCAAGAAAAACGCCGCCTGTAAATGCAAGTGTGTATATTAATATTGATTTCATATTGCAAAGTTCAAGAAGAACAAGTTCTTTTTCCTTTACATATGTTGATTCAAGTGTGTTTTTTTATTTTTTTTCGAATTCTACTTAATTGCGTAGGGGTAATCCCCAGATTAGAAGCTATGTAATGTAAAGGAATACGCTCTTCAATTTTAGGGTGGGCATGGATAAAATCAAGGTATCGCTCTTCAGCATCTTTTAAAACAATATTGATCTCTCGTTTTTCTTTATCGAGCACCCAATTTTTTTCGAGATAGGCAATATAGAAGTCTTTGAGTTCGATATGCTCCTCAATAAGTTGGCGATATTGTTTGTAATCAAAACTAATAAGTATACAAGGTTCAATCGCTTCGAGCGCAAAATTTGAAGGCTCATTTATTAAAGCAGAAACCATCGACCCTACAAAATTCTCTTTTAAGAAGATATTTTTATGATACAAATTCCCTTCATCACTTATATAATAAGAGACAATGACTCCTTTGTACAAAATGTGTTTTTGTTTTGAAGTCTTCCCAATTTCCAACAACATTTCTCCTTTCTCTAAATACTTGATTTCAGAAATTGACGCAATCAATGAAACATTTGTATCGCTTACCGGACTGTATTTGTTCAGCACTTTTTTGATAAATGGTATGTAGTCTTCTATATCGTTCATTACCTACTGATTGATAACTGTTGTCATAAAATCAATATTACAAAGTGTTCACTTTCATTTTCATTAAATGTTGTTCTATTAATGGCTTTAACTCATAAATAAGGTCTCTTCCATTATTACCATTGGTCATTATAATGAACCCCATTTGCTGCTTCCAAAATAAATAAAAAAGAGATCTATAGGAATCATTTGCTCCACCATGCTCGACGATATGTTTCCCATTTTCTGTATTGATTCTAGGACCAAGTCCATGATGCGAATTTTCTTCTGCTGTGATCATATCTTCAACTAATCCTTTTGACAAAAATTTGGAACTAGTATCTTGTTGGGATGTCATCGTTGCTTTCAAAATCATATACAAATCCGTAGGAGTTATCCACAACCCAGAAGCGGCTGCTTCTGGCATAGTTTGATAACCTCTTGGCAAAGCCTCTGGTTTTCCTTTTTCATCATGGGCTTTGGCAATATTTCCAAATGCCTCTGGAAGCGGATTTAAAAAACTTGCTCTTTTAAGTCCTAATGGTTCAAATATTTCTTTTGCAGCAGCTTTATGAAAAGGCAACCCAGTAACATCTTCAATGATCTTCTGTAAGACCGTTGTTCCACCACCAGAATATTGATATTTTTCACCAACTGGAAAGACTAATTTTACTTCGTCATTTTTTACGGGTCCTTTACCTTCCAGAATAGCTATCGTTGATGTTGGCAGTGCTTCTCCCGGATAATAATCAGCAAAACCATGGACCGAAAATCCTGCTGTATGAGACAAGATATGTCTTATGGTTACTGGTTGATGTTTATTAAATTGATTTTTCTCAACTTTCCAATCTCTTAAATAGGTATTGATATCAGTATCCAACGCTAATTTTCCAGAATCAACCAATCGTAATGCTAAAATTGCAGTGACTACTTTACTGACGGAACCCGCCGAAAATACCGTCTCTTGATCGATCGGTGTTTCTTTTCCTTTTTGTTGTACTCCAAATGTTAGGGTTTGTATAGTATCCAAACTCTTCATCAATAACATGCTCATCCCAGGGATTTTATGTTTTTTCATAAGCCGTTGTGCTGATACCTTTAGGCTATCTTTGCTCACAGCTAATTCGCTAGCGCTATACCTATCTTGAGAACTTTTAGTCTGCGCGCAAGAAAAGGTGATGCCGTACGATAAATAGATCGCAAGTATTAATCTTTTACTATTCATTTTGGAAAGTATTTTTAACATTTGTGCTGAGAAATTTTGACTAATAATTTGTATAACAAACGATGACATTCATAAAATCGACCGTAATGACACTCATGATTGTTGTTTTCTGTTAAGTTATGATAGTTTTTTATTTCATTGCGGGAAATATCCAGGTCAATCCATATAAATATACCCCTCCAATTATTAAAATTCCAATAAAATTCCTTTTCAATTTTATTTTCTTAAAGTCAAACCAAATTGTTTTTAATGATTCTTTTTCCGCTACCACAACCTTGGTATTAGCTAAATAATCTCCAATTCTCCTTTCCGGGTTAAAAAATCCTACTACCACTTCTATTGGCCAAACCACACAAATTGTTAAATTTCGTATAAAACATTGGAGTTCGGTAGCTTGTTTTTCTGTGTTTCTATCTACTACTTGATATCCCATAACTCGTTTCGCCGGACTTTTTGCATTAAAAAAATCTTTGTTATAATAGGTAAAGATGACCAAACCCCAAAAAAAGAAATTCATTCCATCATTAAATGCGAACCCAAGTTTCTGGGATAGGATAATAGATAGAATTCCAATTGGCACTATTACAACACACATCAGAAAATGGTCCAACAACATCGAAGAAACTCTGTGAAATCTGGGACCTCGACTTGCTAAATTGTTAAACGTTTGAATCGAGAAAATGCCATCCGTATTATCCGTGTTTTTTGTCATTCGCAAATATGTATCAAAACATCTTTTTAAGAAATTTAGCTGTGTAATCTTTTCACTATTCAAGTATATCGTTGAGTTCCCGAATAAACTTCATCGATTCCTTTTCGATCTTTTCGGTTAAACTTCTTCTATTGCTGAAATTTGGTTCTTTAACAATAATATGGTCTATGATCGATAAACTTTTATCAATCGATTCAACCAAAGGATAGGTATTCCAATCACTGTCTTTAAAAATATTCCAATACTTTTTCCGAATACTTTTGTTTTGACCCGACAAGCAAATCGAAAAACATAGCGTTTTATGATCCAAGACCATAACAAATTTAAGTTTTTGTTTCTTTAAGTGCTCTGTTGTTAACGAAAAATAGGAATACTCTGGATTTCCCCTATAAATGTTTCCCAGTTTAAAATAGGTTTCATATTCTTTAGAAAAAAAGGCTCTTAATTCTTTCATATAGGCTATCAACTCATGATAATCTAAACCTTCTGCATATCTATCATTGTTGACGTTATCATTCGAAAAATGTATGGTTCTAGTTTCCATAAGTTTAACATTCTCTGTTTTTTCCAATGGAATACAAATATCAATAATGAACTTCTGTTCAGGATGGGTTTTATGGTCGTTATGATAGATTTCAAAATAATCTCCATCTCTAAATTTATAGTTATGCTCAAGGACCCAAATATTCATACTTTTCCAGGCTTTGGAAATCTCTTCGGCCTTAATTTCGAAATGTCCAACAATATAAATCCCTTTATTCAATGTTAGTTGTCTGATTTCTCCATCGGCTTTGATACGCTCTTTAATAGTGACACCTGTACTGAATCTTATTTTGGCTCCTTCAGTAACATTAGGGTTGTCGTGATAGACCGTAACTGCTTTGAAATTTGAAGTATCCAAAACCTCTTTTTGATGCCCCCACTCCATCAATCTTTGAAACATATTACCCGCTTTATCAAATTCTCCAATGTGGGATATACTCGCAAGTTGCAATTCGGGAAGTTCTTGTATGCTTATTTGTCCATTCATTTTAATCCATTGTTTACTATTATCAATGGAACAAATGTATTTTTCAGAAGAAAAAGGAACTATACCAATCTTGCTAAGTATTTTTTTACCTTCTGATTTAAATCTAGTTGGAGTAACACCATAGTATTTTTTAAAAGCTCTTGAAAACGAGCTATCACTATTGAAACCATATTTGTAAATCAATTCTTTTAAAGGAAGATCCGGTTCGGTAAGTATAATGGAAGCCATACGTTCAATTCGTTTTCTAGTGATAAATGCATTGAGTCTTTCGTTCACCACAGTTAAAAAAACTCTATGAAAGTGATATGGCGAATAATTGGCTTTCTTAGCCAAATACGCTAACGAGAGCTCTGTATCGAGGTTTTTTTCAATAACATCTAATACTCCATTTATTCTTTTAAGATACTCTCGGTTTGTTTCGTTCATTTCATTTCTATCTACTATTACACTCTTTAAACGAAAACCGCTTTGATTACTTTTGAAGTAGCATTGCCAGTTTCTCTAAAAACCTTATCTACCTCTACTAATTGCAACGACTTGTTTTCCGAAAACGGCGGAGATACCAGCTGCTAATCCTCCTATCACTCCTGTAATCAAAATAAGTAGATAAGGATTACCTCCTATCTGTAATAATTGCGATATTTTTTTGGCCAGGGTAAAATCATTAGCACTACTTAACATAAAACAATACACAGCCCAAAAAAGTAATATCGCCAAAAAGGGAACAAAAAAAACTGCTGCTTTTTTTAGCGGTATAAATAAAGATGTAGCTAAAGCCGCTGTCATTACTGACCACCATGGTAGAAATAATGATAATACTACTCCTAATATAATGGTGGCTATAAAATTGATGATATTCTTAGTCATTGCTAGCTGGTATTAAAGTTTGTGTCCCAATGATCGCACTAGTGGCCTCATTAGACTGTAAAAAATTCAGGCTGTGGTACTTCCCAGCTGCCCAATCGTCGATAAAATTATCATAGTACTTACTTCCGGGATTACCCGATTGACCTCCAGGATATATCCCCAAAGCTGTTGGCGGCGAGGTCATCTCTACGATCATTCTCCACGAAGGTCCGTGATCTTCAGAAGTAGCATTGACAATATTTCGGTCTCCACCAATAGGAATATCAAATCTTGAAAAGGCCGGTAGAGCTTGTAACAAATGACCTGCGTAAGTCCCCTTGTAATTTGACCAGGTGTAATCTCCTTCTTCCTTCTTTATTTCTTGTAAACGTTTCGCCGCTTCTTTAAAAGCCAATAAGAATAAATCTTTTGCTGTTTCAGTTGTATTCTTAGTGGCTACAATATCCATAAACTCGTGGTTACCATGGTTCTTTAACAGATAAATAGTCTGGTAGGTATACGGCGAAGTCAACGCCATATCTTCTACGTCAAATTCGTCCCAAAGCATTTTGTACAATTTGCCATACCACTGTCTCCATATACTTGGTCCAACCTCATCTATATCATTATTAAAGTTCCAACCTCTAATTTCTTCGTAGATCTCTATTTCATCTTCTGACAAAGAGGTGATATCCATATGTATGAACATATATGGTAGGAGTTCCTTAGCCTTAAGATTAAGGTTATTATTGTGTAAATTTTTAAAATCCTGTACACTAAACTTCTCCTTTGTATTAAAAAAGGTGTTGATCACTCGATTTCTATACGTTTCATAACCATCATTAAAAACAAAATAGGGATAGTTTTCATCTACAGGATGCTGATTAGCAGAGCTCACAAAACCACGTTCTGGATTTTTTGTATGTGCATTGAATTTTTGTGGAATATAGGATTGCCAATCGTTTTCTGGATTACTACCATCCATTAAAAATTTCCCCTGCCCTTCCCATTTATTTGGAAATTTTCCTTGTATCCATAACGCTATGTCTCCCTCAGTAGAAGCAAATACGAAGTTTTGAGCGGGTGCATTCCAATATTGTAAAGCACTCACATAGTCTTCATAATTCTTTGCCTTATTGAGTTCTAAAAATGTTTTCTGGTTATTCCCACCATCATGACCTATCCACCTCATCGCATAACCGGAGCGTTCATTATCAGATTTAAAGTTTTTATCATATACTACAGGACCATGATGGGTGTAAAGCACAGAATCCTTATAACTTTCTTGACCTTTTACCTTAATATCTTCCACCCTAACCGAAACATCTTTCCATTGACCGTCATATTTATATTTTGTACGATCCTCGTTGAATTCTATTTTATACCAATCGATAACATCTCTTGTAGCATTGGTTTCTCCCCAGGCAATATATTGGTTAAAGCCAGAAATCACTCCCAATGCACCAGGAATCGTTGCCCCAAACGCATTGTGATCTGGTGTGCTTAATTGCATCACAAGCCAGATAGCAGGTAATTTAAGCCCTAAGTGCGGATCGTTGGCCAGTATCGGGTTACCAGTTTCGGACTTCGCTCCAGAAACCGCCCAGTTATTACTTCCATTATCGGGATGTGGCTTTTCTATAGTTTCGGTAATGGTATCCAAAACTGCTTGGCTGGCTGGCAAATCTGTCTGAGGCACATCGATAAAACTCCAATCGGTCTCCTTGGGAATTACCGGATCAGTAACATCAAAAAAGTCAGGAAAGAGCAAATTAAAATTCTCCTCTCCAACAATGCGTAGCATATTGGTATATTCGAGATCATCGTCATTACCCGCCAACATTTTGGTCATATACATCAACAACAAAGCTGTTTTTTTTGCTGTCCAGGCTTCTGGTTGATAATCCAAAAGTTTGTATTCTACAGGATAATCTTTAGGATCAAGTTGATCGATATATGCATTTACCCCATCAGCATAACTCTGCACAAAACTTAAGGTTTTGGGATCATAGTCTTCCATATACTTCATCACCTGATCTGCACCAAAGCCCATACCACGTCTGCGTTCTGTCCTGTCATAATTTAAAGCTCTTTCTCCAAAAATCTCTGATAAGCGTCCAGCAGCAGCATGGGTTTGGAACTCCAATTGCCACAAACGGTGCTTTGCAGTGAGGTAGCCCTGGGCTTTATACAGGTCCTGTTCATTTTGAGCAAAAACATGCGGAATTATTAATTCATCATAATGTACCGTTACCTTATCTGTTAGGCCAGGAATATTAATCTCTCCCGTTAAGGATTCATCAGTTTCATTTTGCCAAATGCCCGAACTTGGATTTAAAAATTTACCTAAGGGAGGAATGGCGCCGAGTTTGGTATTTAAAACGTAAAAAATTCCAATGGTGAGTGCAAAGGAAATGAGAAGTTTAAAGTATTTCATTAAGTGTGTCTATTATAACCTCTCTAAAAATACCAAATATTATTTTAACACCATGCAGTCAATATGTGGTTTAAATTTTTCTTTTTCCTTATTACCTAAACATAAGTGTATCAAGAGTTTGTACTGAATTCCAACCGTTTTCTCTAATTATATTTAGGTGCCACAAAACGTTTGATAACGCGCATCAAAATCTTCTGGTATTTGCTGAAATTGGAGTTCATCGGGATGATCCCCATAGGGTTTGGAGAGTACTTCTAACAATTCATTAAAGGGATCCATCTCACCTCTAGCTGCAGCGTTCAACACCTGTTCAACCCAATGGTTACGTGGGATCACTTTGGGGTTCGATCGATTCATGAGTTCTAGGCTAGGTCCTTCACGACCGTCGCGCAAGTAGGTAGCTACCCACTTTTGCCTCCAATCCTTAAATTTCTCAGATTTAAAAAGAGAGCCTTCTATTGGTGTATCTTGTGGTAGTGTCAAAAATACTTGCGTATAATCTGCTTTATGGGTTTCCATTAGCTGGAGTAGATGATCCACCAATTCTTTATCCTTTTCTTCAAGATGTGAAATCCCCAACTTATCAAACATCATTTTGTACCATCTTTCAGTAAACTTATATTGAAATCCATCAATAACTTCCTGAGCAAGCTGTACAGCCTTTTTCTGATCTTCTGAAATTATAGGTAACAATGCATTGGCAAATGCAGTTAAGTTCCATTGTGCGATATGAGCCTGGTTACCGAAAGCATATCGCCCTTGGGTGTCAATAGAGCTAAATACCGTATTCGGGTTATAAGAATTCATAAAAGCACAAGGACCATAGTCAATGGTTTCGCCGGCAATGCTCATATTATCGGTATTCATCACCCCATGAATAAACCCTACCCGCATCCAATCCACAACCAGGTCTATCTGTTTGTGCATTACGGCCTTTAACAACTCAAGCACTGGATTGTCTATATCTTTTTTATCTGGGTAATGTCTTTCTATGGTGTACATTGCCAGTGCACGCAAGTCTTCTGTACTACCAAAATGACGGGCATATTCAAAAGTACCCACCCGAATATGGCTTTCTGCTGTGCGTGTAAGCACAGCGCCGTTGTGCATTTGCCCACGAAAAACCTTTTCTCCTGTCGTAACAACAGCCAGACTACGTGTGGTGGGTATACCCAAATGAAACATAGATTCACTAATCAGGTATTCTCGCAACATAGAATACAAGGTTGCTCTACCATCACCTCGTCTTGAATAAGGTGTTTGCCCAGATCCTTTTAGCTGTATGTCGAACCTTTTGCCCGTTGTGTCAATTTGTTCACCCAATACAATAGCCCTACCATCTCCCAACATATTAAAGTGACCGAACTGATGACCAGCGTAGGCTTGAGCCAAAGGTTGAGCTCCATCAGGTATCAAGTTCCCAGAAAAATAACCCACCATAGTATCTTTCTTATGATTTAAGAACTCCAGCCCCAATTCATTAGCCAACACTTTATTAAAACATACTAGTTCTGGCTTGGTTACGGGTACAGGCTGATGCAGACTATAAAAAATCTCTGGTAATTTGGTATAAGTGCTCTCTAATTGCCAATTGTCTTTCTTCATGTTTGCTAACATATGTATTCATGTTGTTGTCAATCAAATTGCCTTTAAGGTTCCCTAAGAACAATAGCGAATTTATCTCGACTACTTTCCGAAAAGCAATATACTTCAATTATATTAAAAAGCGGTCTGCGTTAACACGCAAACCGCTATTGTTTTTACACCTTACAACCTACCATATAATTCGTCCAAGGTATTGATTGCTTATTGAAGTAATGAATTCTAGTAATCACAAATCCAACCGCAAGGGGTATTAGCACATCCACCGGTAATGCAATACGTTCTTCCCTGACAGTTGATACATCTTCGCAATGGTGCTACATCACTCGATGGTGTTTGAAATTCGATTTCTTCGCTAGAAATTATTTCTTCATCAAAATCCCTTTTTTTGGATATTTGTAGCTCAGATCGCGACAAACTTAATGAGAACGTCTTGTCATCAACAGATAGTTCACAGTTTGCATTCTTCATATGCACTTCTATGGAGTTTCCTGACTTAAAATTCAGTTTAAAAGCTTTTTCCATGTTCACAATATTTAAATTTTCTGAATTTGTAAAGATCTAACAACACTGAAATCCTAATTGCTCACCAGACAAATGAGTGAAATTATAATTTCTCCCGTTAATTATTCTTATGTTTCCTGAAATTGAAGTTACTACCCCACCTCTTGAGAAAACAGCCCTAACACAACCTGATCCGATTCCTCTATACGAATAAGTACGTCCACTTCTTCCTGTAAAACGCATGCAATTACAAATTATACTTTCAGGAGCTTCTTCCTCACGTTTGTAATTTTTAATTTCATCAATAGTTTGTTCAATTTGACTTTTTTCTAATTCTTCAGAATTGACTGTTACATTTTCCATAATTATTATTGTTTTGAATTATGGTAAAAGTCAACATTTCATGTTCGCTGTTAAATACCCAATAGGGGGTATTTTTGAGAAACAGTTCTAAGTTTAACCGTTTTTGAATTTGAAAAATCACGTAGTATTGCGGGAGTGTTTTTAGGCGTAGATAGCCTTTAGCTATGTCCAGACAACATGATACACAAAGTTTTATTCACCCAGTAGTTCGAACAGATCCTTTTTTTGGATCTCATTCCCGTTAAAATAAAAATAGGTGTAGAGAGAAAATGTAGAGTCTTTCACCAAGGTCTTTTCAAAGTTAGCAGAGTATATTTTAATGGTATCCTTATCAGAATACTTAACAGGAATTTTTAATGAGTCCATTTTCTGAATTAGCATTGAGTTATACCACATTAAATCGTCGGATGCGGTATAAAAACGACCTTCTCCATCCATTAATTTAACTTGTTCTATTTCCATGGAGTCAAGTTCTACAATAAGAACCGTTGATCCAGTTAGCTGTATTTGTTCAAAACTCGGACCATTAGAGAAATGCAATCTTTTACTCTTAAGTGAATCCTTTGATGATGCATTTTCAGGTATTTGATTTTTGGATATAGTTTTCTTTATATCCATTGAATCTGCATCAGTAATGCTTCTATCTTCAGATTTTTTTTCGACTTGCTGTCCACAACTAGATATAAGAAGGATTGCAATAAGAGTAAGAATTCTATTCATCTATTTTTTGTTTTACCTAATATCTCTGTACCACATATTTCTCTATAGAAAGGAGCACTGGCAATATACAAATTGTTGTACATCCTTTTATTTTAACTGCAAGTGAATATGATCATCATGTCGAACTGCTCTACAACCGTGATAACGAATTTTATGGTGTGTTACATTCATTCTTTTCTTTAAATGTGGTTCGATAAAAAGCTTTCCTAGGTTTCTATTTTTTAAAATACTATTTATAAGTTTTTTGGTTCCTTTTTCTGAAAGTACCAAGTCTCTATTTATGGTGCCAAAGGTGACATATTTGGGGAAGTCGTATTGAAAATAACCACTTTTAATACATTTATCTATTTGGTCGTATTCATTGGGTTTAGGATCTTCAAAAACTCCGTATCCGCTTATTGATTTTTGTTGGTTTGTTATTTCTCCACTTTTGGTTTCGTAAATTAGGCTAAGATCAATTTTCTTTCCATCGTTATGACTCAAATGAGGGAATAGCGGAAATTTATTTATAAAAGGAAAATTCGCATCCAAATAATGAATTTCAATGTCTGATCCTTTCAATTCTTTTTCAACTTTCATTAATAAATGATTGAGTTCTGGTCTCACATAATTTCTATTCAACAAGGTTGTTAGATAATTTGTTGGTTGTATCCTGTCGGTATGTATTACTTTTTCTCGTCCAAAAATGGGAGCAACAAAAGGAACAATGAATAAAGTTGAAATCATGTACAACCCTATAAAAACTACAATTGGCTTAAAATTTGAATTCCAACGCCATTTTTTGGTCAATATAAGGCTCAATACATAAACAATGCCTCCTATTTGCGTAACTATTGTTAGAAAAGCAAACAGAAGAATTTGTGTTGTTATTTTCAGTATTATTTTCAACTATGGATTCATTTTTTAATGATGCGCCTTGGTTCATGCATCCAAAAAAGTAAGATATATATTATTCTTTGTATTGATAAATCACAAACCATTACTTAAGGTTACTTTCTTTCCAACCATTCTTTTTTGCAATAAGTTCGGGATAAAGACAAGAAGTTTCTCCGTCTCCAGCAACTAAAATCCGAATGGTATCTCCAATCGACTTATTATTCGTCAATGCAAAATTATTTGTCCTTGAATTTCCGATACTCATGGTTCCGTTCGCTACGTATTCGTAATGTACATCCATTGACATTCCAAATTTTGAGGAGGTAGAGATCCTATTTTGATTTATTGAAACTATTTTTCCCTCCATGATTCTGCCTGTCTTATACAATAATATTTCCTTATTTACTCTAAGGTATAGAAGATAACAAAGAATTAGTCCGATTAACAGAACAATTCCCGCTATATAAAACATAAAATCCATAGTAAACGAATATTGTTCATATTCTGTCGGAATTGATTCTCCGTTCAAATGCTTAATTGGAATAATGTCTCCGGTTTTTAGAAAATCAGTCTTATCAGGATCTAATACACTAAACTTAGATTCCTTTTTTTGTCCATTAAAATCAAACTCGTAGGTCAAAACTTGAGGATGATTTCCATTAATAGTTACGTTATTGATTCCTTTGATGTTAGTCAGAACGGCATTTGCTTTAATTCCATCAGATTGGATTTTTTCCACGTTTTCAACAAATGGGAAACTATTTCCTAATGCATTCATTAATAATCCGATAGGAAAAAAGACTAATAATGAAAATGCAATTCCATGAAATGCAAAAAGAGCTAATACTGGCCTGAGTTTAACTCTTTGCCAAATAGTGCTAAAATTGATTTTTCTATTTATCAAGGTTGAATTTTATGTTGTTTAATGTGTAATATATGTGTTGTAGTAATTCGTAATGTTACCTTTTTTTAACAACAATCCCAGTAAAAATATGCTTTGGAAAAGTCTTTTTCAATTAAGTTTTCTCTACTTATAAAAATATGTCCAAGTCCACTATCGCCAAACATGATATGATCATCGACATCTATTTGCAAAACTTGTATATCATCTTTTTGGTCCGCATTGTAATCTCTTGGGTCAGATTGGGTAAATTCAGCATATCCGCCTATTTTATGACCCATTGCGTTAAAATATTCACCAAATAACTTTTCTTGTTCCTCGGTCAAGTCTTCAGTAAAATCCCAGTAATCTTTTTCATCAAAAAGATAATCAAATTGGGAATCCTCAGAACCGCCTTTATCAATTCCTTTTTCGAATGACAATTGATGAAGTTTATAAACGGGCATTTCGTCGTAATCCTTTTCCGCAATAAATGAAAAATCATTCAAAGGTTCTTTGTCTAAATCTTCAACAGGATGATAGACAACAGCAGCATCATCTTGATACCAGTCTGAAATTGATAAAAAAAGTTGAAGAATTCCATTTTTTGGAAAAAAGTCTAATTCCGGAATTTGCTCAAAATTTAGTTGCGCAACCATTATCATAGGTTTACCGCTTTCGTCTTTTGGATATTCTCTATCGATTGGAAAGAATGGTCTTCCCAGAAATTTACTATCCTTTAGGTCCAAATTATCTTCAAGAAGTTTTTCTTTTCTTGGTTTGGCTTTTATTCGGACAAATTCACGTTCGTATTTTTTTAGATCAGATTCAAATTTCTTTAAAAAGTCAGGGATCATTAATTTTTGTTTTTATTTTTCATAACCTTTTGACGTTTAGCGTAAAATCCAATCAGAGGTTTATTTACACTTTGCCAGCAAATACCTAATTCCTCTTTGTATTGAAAAGTACATCGGCATTTACCCAATACACTTCTCCTTTTTCAACACCTGCCCACCCTTTTTTTTCAGGGTTATTATATTTCCTGGAATAGATAAAATATTTTCCGTCAGAAGACATATATGGGCAATAATAACGCCAATTGCTTTCGTATTTTAATGGTATTTCTTTCGGTTTTGTCCATTCACCGTTATTATTAAACGTTATTTGAAATTTACCTTGTCCATTAGTAATGGCATACCGTTCATCTGGTGAAACATACGTTATCAGTTCTTTTTTCTCTGTCTTAGTAGTTACGATAACAGGTGTTTCAAATTTTTCATTTCCTAAATATTGTGCACGATATGTCTGCATTCCTCCTTTACTACTTGGTCTATTCGAGCGAAAATATAAACTACCATCTGCTGTAACAACAGGATAGGTTTCTAAATATTCGGTGGAAATCGAAAAATCTACTTTAGAAGCTAATTGCCATTTACCATTCACTTTTTTACTCATATAAATGTCAGGTGGTATCGTATAAAGTTCTTCTCGGGTAACATCATTGTTGTAAAGCTTAGGGTCAACACCAAGAAAATACATTGTTTTTCCGTCTTTAGTAATTGTAGGGTCACAAGCGACTGAAACGATAACATTGTCGTTATACATCTTAATGGGTTTAATTTCTGACCATTTTCCATTGATCAGTTCAGAATGGTGAATAACAAAACTGTTGTTCACAATTCTTGAAAAGAACATTTCTGTATGCTCATAATTAAAAACCACATTAAGTTCAATACTGTCAGTATTAACAATGGATGGCGCAAATAATTTAGGGCTTGCTGAAGGAAGTTCTTCATCGAAATACGAAATAGTATTCTTTTTACAACTAAAAAGTGTTGCGATAATTACGAAAATTAATAAAAGTTTATTCATTACTGAAGAAATATTTGCTAACGGTTGTTGTAGTGTACTAAAGGTAACTAGATACACTATTCTTTTTCTTGTGAACTGATACACATCACTGTATCATTAATGTTGATCGGTGGTGTAGCCAGGTTATAGAGAATCACTCCATCCTTGGGTGATTTGTACTCTTCTAAAACAGTCCCAAACTCGTCTGTAGCATGCCCTACTATGTCTCCTTTTTTCACCATATCTCCTGCTTTGTGTTGGCTATAAAAAATACCTTGTACATTGGACTTGATATAGCTTTGGCTATTGCAATACACAATATCAGGATGGGCTCCGGTGGCATTGCTAGTATACATATTCATGGTTGCCAACATATTGTACACTCCTTTTTTAATTAGATTCACGTTATCTTCCTGAACATTACCCAATTTACCGCACTCGATACTCAATGCTGTTTTTCCATCTTGTACCGCTTGTTTAAAAGTATACTTTGCAGGTTCGGTATCCGAAATGGTATACGGATAAGAGACTACATACTCAAACCCACTATCTATCGATAGCTTTTTGGCCAAAGCCGTTTGTTTCGGCTTTTTGGTATTGTTGTAATAACACACAAACGGAATCAAATCTTCGGGAGCATCTCCACCATGAATATCAAGAAAAACATCGCTAACCGGAATAATATTCTTTGTAATAAAGTGTGCTTTTTGATAGGTTACACTTCCATCAGCTTTTCCAGGAAATGCATTGTTTAGGTTTTTTTGATCCTCTGGGCTGATAAAGGGCGTGCGTGCAAAAAATGCGCCCATACTTGCTATCGGAATAATGATTAGAGTTCCTTTCAATTGTTCTGGATTAATTTCTTTCATCAAGGCTTGTGTAGCAACAATTGGAGGATATTCAAAACCGTGTACTCCTGCCACAATAGTAAACGTAGGCCCCTCATTTTTACCTTTTACAATAGATATGGGTAAATGGGTAGCATTTCCTGCAGTATCCGAAAAACTAATCCGAATGTTTTCTATTCCTGGTCCTGTGCTTGAACTAAAGGCTTTTTGAAATTCATTTTGGGAGGTAACCACCTGTGTTACAAAAAATAGGGTTAGATATAGAGTGATGATCCGCATTCTGGTAGCCTTTTAGATTAAGGTTTGTGCAAAAGTTTGTAATGTTGTTGGGATATAAAAGTAATAATATACAACCATAAACCGAGGTCATACGACCCCGCTTTACTAAGTTTTATGTCATTTTTAACTGTTAGAGGGTTAAGTAAAAGATCCCTAGTAAACTTTTACTCCATTCGGTAACTGGTAGTTTCATTCTTTTTTCATCCCCAATAAATATAGAATAACACCTGGACCCGATTTTATTTTATGTATTTCCCAATCGTAATTTTCTGTTCCTTTTAAATCCTCTACAAGTGCATTCATTTCCTTAATAGAATATGTTCGCAACGAAGAAACAATTCCATCCCAAAGCACAAATAATGGAACAATTGGAACGAGGTAGGTAAAAATAATTCGTCCCAGTTTAAATGGTCTTATAAAAGGTGTAGTTAGTAAGACGCTAATTGGTGAAAAAATCATGGCTATAATGCTAGGTATACTTCGCTCCTGAGCCTCAAAAATTGCAATGGAACTATTGGTGTCGATAGCATTTTGAAGTATTTGTTTTGCTTCCTTTGGTTGAAAATGGTGTAGTGATAAAAACTGCGTTCTCAATCCGTCTAATTCTGAAGGTACACTTCGTGCATCTACTGGAGTTTCTATAAACTCAAAATTATCTGCCTGCTTTTTTGTAAACCTGAACGCCGAAACATTTGGGTACAAATCGGTGAGCACTATTTTCAAATCAGGAATTTCCTTTTTCAGTTCCGTATTTAACCAAATAAGTCCACCGCCACCTCCCGAACCTAGATCGATGATTTGATTCGTTTTACTTTTTTGCAGCCCTTTTTTAAGGATTGGGATAACAGGTTGATACATTTTTGTTTTGTTGGACAAAAATTGTAAAAAATCCGTTCCATAATTTCTTAGAAAACTTGGGAACCATTTCTGGTCTTCGAATTCAAACAAATGTATTCTTCCCATATCGTTGGTTTATATGTGGTACAATGGTTTGCGTATGATAGGTTGTACTCCCTACTAAGTTAGTAAAAAGGTTAGAAACCAAGGTATTGCCGGTACAGCAATTAACAAAAAGAACTGATAACTTCTGCACCTTATGAGAGCGGGTAAAAACTACAGAACCTGAACATAAGAATCTCTAGAAAATACGAGTTTTAACAGGTTTCAGTTACCAAAAACATATTGTGTAACTGAAAGTTGACTTTTCAATTGCGTTCAAAAACAATAATAACCTCACCATTGTTGTAATACATCAAAAGTTCTGAATTTCGAATTTCAAAACTTTGAACAGCACTAATATTATATAATTGAGTCCATTCGGGCTCATTGATAAATGTCGAGAATACCGATCCTATTTTTAGGTTACCTATACCTTCAATAGCATATTCGCCTTGATAACTATTAGTAACCGTTATTCCCGAAATAGTTCCTTTGCCTTCAATATCGGGTTTAGAAAAACTTGCAGTGATATCTCCATTATTAGAGTCTGGCCATGTATTTTTATCCGCTTTAGTAATTTTTCTCCCGTTCTCTATATAGTAAGTCACTTTCCAATCTCCACTCAGATCATAAGAAGTTTCTCCATCATCCTTTGAACAACTACCAATTAAGAATACAAAGATTATTAAAAGAGTCAAAATTTTGATAAGAGGATAGTTTTTCATGACACCGTGTTTATTAAAAGATCAAAAAATCTAGTATCGGTTGCGTCGATTTATGGCTTTAATTCCTCTATATCTTATTCATTACCGATCTAATTCTTTTCGATTATTAAGGCCGGAATATTTAATGATTTATACAAATTGTTATAAGCTTTCATCTCTGTATTGATGATAGCATCTCTTTCGGTTTTATATACCTGCCAGTCTTTCATAAGGTCGTCAAACCGTTCTTTGGCTCCTGTGGTTACTTTTGGATCTGCCTGGTCTATATAGTTTAAGAGTTGTATGAGTTGTGAATTGAGTTTGTTATTAAAATTAATGACATCCTGAAATGTTTTTTGTTTCTCTTGTACCAGATTCTCTTCCCAACTATTGATCCGTTTTTTCAGTTCTTCTCCTTTTTCAATGAGTTCTTTTGCTTTGTCGTCCTCTTTTAAAAGCTTGGCGTAATGAGTTAATTGCGATTTCGCAGAGCGCATTTGAATAACAGATTCATGCATATCCCTCAAGGTGTTTTCTATATTCACCAAGATATTTTGCTGCTCTACAAAAGCTTCAGGAGTGGATTGAATTGCCGGATTGGGAAGAATTGTTGCCTTCGTTTCTACAGTTTCGTCCTCTAGAGATAATCTCAAAGTGTACGTCCCAGGAGCAACACTAGATCCCGAATGGCCACCAAAAACAAAAAGTTTTTTGATAGCAGGAATGGCCTCTCGATCAAAATCCCAGGTAAATCTATGGTATCCTTGTTTTGAAGGTAAGATTTGAGGTTTAGAAGGGCCGCCTGGCCAAGTTTTAAAATCTTTTGGCTTTTTATTGGTATAGGATCTGATGACCTCTGTTCCTTGTAAAATATCCAACTTAAGATCTAATGAATCTGCGTCTTTACCCAAGTAGTAATCGAATGTAACTCCACTTTTAGGATTTTGACCTTGGCCTACAGCTTTGGAAACGCCTCCAAAAATGCGATAACTAGCTTTTGGTTGAAATAATTGAACGGCTTTTTGTGCTGTAGTCATATTTTGAAGAACACCCAAATCGTCTAAGATCCAGAACCCACGTCCAGATGTCGCAGCCACCAGATCATTATCCTGAATGATGAGATCATTAATAGCTACTACTGGTAAATTTAATGTAAGGCGTTGCCAATGTGCTCCATCATCGTTGGAAACATACAAGCCAGTCTCTGTACCTGCATATAATAATCCTTTTCGTTTTTTGTCTGCTCTGACCACTCTGGCAAATCCATTAGGGTCGTCCAACCCATTTACGATTTTCACCCAGGTTTTTCCATAATCACTTGTTTTAAAAATATAAGAATTGAGGTCTAATGATTTGTAGCGCATCACTACTACATAAGCTACTTCAGGATCATGTTCTGAAATGTCTATGCTATTTATAATACCATCAGAAATACCTGTAGGTGTTATATTTTCCCAACTCTCACCTCCATTTTTAGTGATGTGCAATAAACCATCATCACTACCGGCATAGAGCACACCTTCCTGATGCTGAGACTCTACCAATGCGGTAAGGGTATTGTAGTTTTCTCCACCAGCAGCTTCATTGGTATAAGGCCCTCCACCGGGACCATGTTTCTCTTTTTCGTTTTTTGTCAAATCAGGACTGATTGTGGTCCAACTTAGACCTCCATCTGTTGTTTTAAAAACCACATTTCCCGCATGATAAATCGTTTTTCTATTATGAGGTGATGAAATGATTGGCGCATTCCAGTTATAACGATATTTCGAATCTTCTGGGGCTATGCTCAATCCCAATTCTGGATACTCCTTGATCGCTTTCTGTTCTCTCGACGATTTGGTCCACTTGCTGATATTACCTTGATACGTTCCTCCATACACCGTCTCTGGATTATCTGGATCAAATGCAATAAAAGCGCTTTCTCCCCCCGCTACAGAATACCAATCCTTCCAATCAATTCCTTGGTCATTAGTACGACTCGCAATAGCAATTGCCGAATTATCTTGTTGCCCTCCGTAGACATTATAAGGGACCAAATTATCAGTGATCACTCGATAAAATTGAGATGTAGCCTGATTTTGTTGAGTGCTCCAACTCTTCCCCCCGTTGAAAGAAATATTGGCTCCTCCATCATTAGAGTTGATTAGATTCTTGTTATCGTATGGATTGATCCATAGGTGATGATTATCCCCGTGAGGAACCGGGATATTAGAAAAGCTCTTACCTCCATCTATTGATTTCATCACCGGAGCATTTAAAACATAGACTACATTTTCATTTTGCGGATCGGCAAAAATCTCCATGTAATACCAGGAGCGGGCTATGTTTATACGGTTTTTGTTTACTTGTTTCCATTTTTTACCAGCATCATCAGAGCGATACACTCCTCCTTTTTCATCTTCTGCTTCTATCACCGCAAAAACCCGTTCTGGATTTGCTCTGGAAACAGAAATCCCAGATTTACCAAATTCTGTTGGCAATCCCTCTTTCATTTTGGTCCAGGTATCACCTCCATCAGTAGATTTATACAAGCCAGAATGTTCACCTCCAGATTCTATAAGCCAAGGATAACGACGATGTTGCCACATGGACGCGTACAAAATACGTGGATTTGTCATATCCATTGATAATGAAGATGCTCCAGTATTTGTATTGATGAATAGTATTTGTTCCCAGCTTTTACCCCCGTCTACACTTCTGTAAATTCCTCTTTCCTTGGTAGGTGCATATTGTGCTCCTTGTGCCGCTACATAAATGACATCTGGATTTGTGGGATGAATAATCACATCTGAGATATGACGAGTTCTCTCTAGTCCTATATGAATCCATGTTTTTCCTGCATCCATCGATTTGTACACCCCATCACCCATAGAAGTCATCACACCACGAGCTGCATGTTCTCCCATTCCTACGACTACAATATTGGTGTCACTTTCTGATACGGTGATTGCCCCAACAGATCCTGTTTTAAAAAATTTATCTGAAACATTTTTCCAGGTAATACCATCATCTGTAGTTTTGAAAACGCCACCTCCCGTAGATCCCATGTAATAGGTATGAGGTTTCCCGATAACTCCAGAAGACGCAACACTTCTACCTCCTCTAAACGGACCTATATTTCGCCATTTTAAACCATGAAACAAAGAATCGGTAAGCTTCAAAATAGGTTCTTGAGTTTTCTTTTTCCTTTTTTGTGCATAATGACTTACCGGTAGTAATAGCATGCAGATAAGAAGAAATTTTAGTGTTTTACTGAGGTTGTATTTAGTTTGGGATGTAGATGAAAGTGTGAAAAATGTAATCATTGTTTATTGATTCATTATGATGAAGTACGATGTATGTGAGTATGATTAATTACGAAGCTCCAAAGGAAGATTCTGATAAGTGAACTAAGATAGCAAATCTGTAATGAATTCCATTACTTGGTCAGTTAAGGTATCCAGAGGTAATAAATTACATACATAACTATAGTTTTTTTTAAATTCATTCTGTAACTATAAACTATAATTAATGAGGTCCGTATTGATTAACAACATTTTGCATAAATCACTGTTTTGATGGTCTTCATTTTTTGCAACTACCTTTTTAAATTTTTTCTATTATAAACTTTACCAAAGGACTGTCTTCTTGTCCCAATTTATGCACTATCTGGTAGTGATTCAGTTCTGGGTATTGGTAGTATTCTATTGGAGCCTCTGATCTATTTTTCGTATATAGATTTTTAGACTCCTCAATGAATAAATCAGTTTCATTTGCCCCCACACTGAGCAAAACAGGACATTTTAACGCAGATAAATCCTTATTTGAGACACTGTACAATACTACATCTTCTTCATTTAATTGTAACATCTGATTGAGATAACTGTTTTTTATTGGCGCTAAATCAAATATTCCACTAAGACTGCAAATTGCCTGGATAGCCGACCTCAGATTCTCATTCATTAAATAGGCCATTAGAGCCAGGTGTCCTCCTGCAGAATGTCCACAGACTATAAGCTTATTTGAATTACCATTGTAATCAGATGCATTTTTTTGAATCCAGCGTATAGAAGTTTCAATATCGTTGAGGGCCATCTTCATATCTACCGTTGGAATAAGACGGTAGTTCACTATACAAGTAGTACAATTATTGTTCACAAAAGGTTCCGCTACAAAGCTGTAACTCCTTTTATCCAATGCACGCCAATAACCTCCGTGTATAAATATTACAATTGGAGAATTAGGAATGTCTGAAGGGAATATGTCTAAGGTTTGTAGCGGAGCTTCTCCATATTTTTCATCCAAAGAACAACTATAACTTTCTCTTATTCTTTTGGATTCATTTTCGTTGATATCCAAAAAATACCGAAAATCAGGGTGCTGCGAACGTAAATCTAGTTGATGATCCGGAGTCATATTACTTTCTTAAAAATTGTTATAGCGCTTGGGCCTAGAATTAGTTCTGAAAAAGTACAAAAGCACTTACATAAATTCAAATATTATTAATCTAACCCTAGATATCTATCTTCAATTACCTTAAAATGATGGATTTGATGCGCTGTTATGGTCAACCCAATCGTATACAAAGGCATTTCATATTCAAAAAACACACAATTAGTTTCGAGTATTTTCTTACTAAAAGATTCAAACAGCAATATGGTGGATCGGCGTACAATACGAAGCTCATTTACCAATTGCTCTATGGAAAGTTCATCTGCATTAGAGTTTTTACCCATGATTTCCTGATCGTGCGCATCTGGGATAGTCCCTTCTGCACGAGCAAAAATTACCGCTCTAAAACACCAAACTCTTTCCCAATCAATGAGATGTTGTAGGATTTTATGAATGGTCCATTTCCCTTTTTCATAGGTTTTTAAACCAATTCTGTTGAATTGTTCAATATCCATCTCACTGAGCTCTTTCAAACTACGTTCGAGCGCTTCTGTGAGTTCAATATCTCCATTGAGTTTTAAAACATATTCTAAAAACTCTGGATTCTTTTTAACTTTTTGATTTTTCATGAATACTTACATTTTTACTTAATTGATATAGTATTCATATGCAGGAACACCTAGTCTATAAATGTCGATAACAAACATACGAATACATTGAAAAGAAAATTGGTTCGGAAGATTATCCGAACACAGAAAGATTAGCCTTGTAGTTTACTGGCTAATTATTAAGCTACTATAAGTTTCAGTATTATCTTCAAAATATAAAATTATGGATGAGATCTAAATATATGGAATTTTGTGTAAATATTGATAACCAAGTTTGATGCTGATCACAACATTTTTATTGCATTATTTCATTACAAGACAGCGATACCGATCAAAATCAAAATAATTCCCATAGGAATAAAAAACATCAAACTCACCCTATAATTTTTAGCAGCTAGACAGGTAGATTTTTCAGGGTTACTTTTCCAAACCATTAACGAAATTGGCTCTCCCTTCATACTATGGGTTTTAAAAGTATGTTTACGTTCATTACTAATTTCGGTATTCTCGTATTCTTTATTTTCGATCGAATATGTATACGTTATTTCTGCCATCATTTCTTTTCTTCTTCCTATACGCTGTTCCTTATAAATTGCTCTAATAACAATTCCTTTGGTTTGTATTCCATATCTGAATAACAGAAATTTTCTAAGGTTAATTCCTCCCCATATGAGAGCAGTAATCCCGAATAGTAATGGTATCATATTTTGGGTTCTGTTTACTTAGGTGTTCACGGACCCAAAATAACTATTTTTATTGATCCATTGACTTCAAAGCTGTATGATAGATTTCAATTCTAGAATTGGCATTGCTATCCACCAATAGTATGACCACCATCATAGCAATTATTGTGATACTAATTGCCCTCCATAATGGTCTATCCATAAAAACAATTAACAGGGCTGCCACTACAATAATGAAAGGAATCACTTTAAAAACAATCGTCTTGTATTCTCCCATGGATTTTTCGGTTCTGACAATTTCTGACCTCACAAATTCGGTTGGATCTGTATTGTATGCGGTTACAAAACTTGTAACTCGGGACTTATTGGTAAAAAATATTCCAAGACCAACTGCTAATAAAAGGGTGCCTGCTATCAAAGTTGGAAAAATGTATGCTTTGGCGGTTTCAGTTTTACCCAATTGCCAAAACCCTATGCTGGCTATCAAGAATACAATGGCAAAAAAAATGAAGAATCTTGATGAAAAAACTTCGGCTTTGGCCCAATCAATTGCTATTTTTATGATTTCCATGTGTTAATTCATTTTATATTTTTCTCTGTACTCGGTTGGACTTATCCCTTCTTTCTTCTTAAATAATCTCGAAAAATAAGGAGGATATTCAAACCCTAGTTCGTAAGCTACTTGAGAGATACTCTTATTAGGTTGTAACAAAACATTCTTTGCTTCATCAATGAGGCGCAAATGCAAATGTTCGGTGGTAGTTTTGCCCGTTTCTTTTTTAAGCGTGTCACTTAGATAGCGTTGCGAAACCAACATTTCATTTGCTATTTGTTCTATGCTTGGAATTCCGTTTTCTTGCAGTTGCCCTGATTCAAAATATCTGGATAGTTGTAGATTGAATTTTTCTAATAAATCATTCGAGAGCTCTTTCCTATTTACAAACTGTCTTTCGTAGAAGCGATTTGCATATTTTAATAATGTATCTAATTGGGAAATTATAATTTCTTTACTAAACCCATCTTGGTTATTTTGGTATTCTATTTCAATATTTTCTACAATAGATTCTATTTGTTTTTCTTCTTTTGGTGAAAGGTGTAGGGCTTCATTTATGGAGTAAGAAAAGAACCCATACTTTTTTATTTGTTGGGCTAGCGCTGTCCCTTTCAGAAAATCTTCATGAAAGTTTATCGAAAAGCCTTTTTGTTCAAAAACCACACTGCTATCCCATTGCAATACTTGTCTCGGGGCAATAAAAAATAAAACTCCATTGGTAAAATCATATTTTGTTCGCCCGTAGTTTAAATTCCCCTTCACAAACTTTTTAAAACTAATAGAATAGCAATCATTCATGATGGGCGGTGAACTTTCTCTTGGACAAGGTAAATAACCATCCCCTTTTGAGGTAAATACACTCAGCATAGGATGTTCTGGTCGAGGAAACTGTAAGTACTCCAAATAGGAGGATAAGGTTTTAAAATGTTGCATAGCACTAATTTAAATATTCCATTTTACATTAGTTTGCTGCTCGGATATTGACCATAATTGAGCAGCTACGGCTTTATCTCTTGCGTGTGGTTCTAGTTTACATTCTCCAACCGGACCTGTCCAATAATTTCTCCCTGTAGGACCATAAAAACCATGTTGGTCCAGATTGGGTTCTGTCGCACACATCAATTCGGGATATGACCCTTTTTCTGCAGATTGCACCAATGGGGACCATTTCATAAGTTGCCAAATAAAACGTGTCATTAAACTACCACTAGTTTTAATCAATGAGGTTCGGGAAGCACCTGGATGACATGCATAAATCTTCACATCTTGTTTACCAGCACTTTTCAATTGGTCTTGTAATTCATAGACCGTCATTATTTGAGCCAGTTTACTTTGGCTATAGGCATTATTTCCCGTGTAGTCGTTGTTCCAGTTCATATCGCCGAACTTGATGGTTTTTATTCCCATTTTATAGCCTTCACTACCCACAACTACAATCCGTCCTTTGGATTTCTCGATCAGAGGAAAAAGTAACCCCTGTAGTGTAAAATGACCATAATGGTTCACTCCAAGCTGACTTTCAAAACCATCAATAGTAAGTTCTTGTTTAGGGACTTGAGCAATTGCCGCATTACAAATCAGCGCATCGATACGAACAACCTTATCCAATACTTCTTTTGCTGCTTTTCGTACAGACGCTTGTTCTGCCAGATCCAATTGGATAAATGACACATCTATAGTAGGCCCGAGCTCAATTTCTAAAGTTGCGATAGCAGCTTCTGATTTCTTGACATTACGATTTAGCATCACCACTTTTGCCCCCTTGGAGAGGAGTATTCGTGAGGCTTCAAACCCAGTACCACTGGTAGTACCTGTGATCAAATAAGTCTTACCACTTAAGTCACCAATTCTTTCAGGAGTCCATCCTTTTTTACCAAATTGATTTGTTTTCATCTTTACTACAAATTAATAAGGCAAAGTTAGATATGAAGCCCTCTAAACTTCTTATACAGATTTTCGAATTTGATATACTTTTTGGTAGATTTTGAACTTGTTGTGGCTAATGTATTCTCTATATAATATCTACACACCGATCTATTATATGCAATGTTGTAAATCGTTTTATTCCAATTTACCTATTAGCCCCCATCCGTTTGCCTTATCTATCACAACACAGTGAATGGTATTTGTTCCTTTTTCAAGTTCAAGATACAATTTGTTGGTGTTGATATCCACATGTCCCGTATGTTGAATGCCTTTGGCCCTGAAAGCGTTATTGCCTTTGAAAATAAGTTTCCCATTCAGGTATACCATTATTTTGTCACTATAATCAAATGAAAAGAGCCGAGTTTCATTGTTCTCTGATTCGATGGTTTTGGTTGCAACTATATAATCTTCCTTGTTTTGTTCAAAACTACCGGCAGAAGACTTTTTAACGTATTTTGATATGGGCAATAAGCCAGAATCTTCTGTAGCGACTGAGGTATATTTTTCTTTGGCAAAAGACGTAAAGCTGAACTTATTTTCTTCATAGGGAAAGGAGGTAGTAATCTTCCAACGGGTAATGATATTAGGATCTCCATTTGCTGCTTTAGCGAGGTCAGGTTTTTGATCGATATCGCTATGTGAGACCTTAAAGTTTGAAAACCGATTTCCAAACAAAGCCCAAAGCCCTACTCCTCCCTGGTATTGCTCTGTTTTCAGCTTGTCTACGGTCATTACACTTGTATTATTTACAAAGATTTCAGCGCTTTGATTACGCACCTCTACTCGCAGGGTATTCCATCCTGTATCCTTAAAAGGTACTTTTGCCTGATGTTCTCTATACAATTGCCAATTTGACTCATTATTAAACATAGGAGTGTACTGCACAGCATCTACCTGATTTGATTTATGCATTCGCATATACACCTCCTCCAGATGGTTGTTGTGTTCTCTGAAATTGATACCCGCAAAGCTTCTCTTGGGGTTAGCATATATATCTACCTCGATTGTCCCATTTGTAAAACTTAGATTTTTGACCGTAGCCCTCCCTTTTTTCAGGACAAGAGTTTCTCTATTGTCAAAATTTTCAAAAAGCGCATCTTTGGGAACATTCCATTTGGCGGGAATCATATCAATTTTTTGTGATGAACTTTGTCCAAAAGCCAATTGAAGGCTCAACAAAGAAATAATAGAAAACAGGATTTTTGTCATGATTTTTTATTTACAAATATCAAGGATACCAGTCTTTGTGGTCATATCATTTCAATCCTAAAAACTATCATTTTGAGCACTTTTTCTGTAGGCAACAGGACTAACGCCTTCCATCTTTCTAAAAAATCTGGTTAAATTGTTGGGCTCACTAAAATTTAAATCATAGGCGATTTCGGCTATCGTTTTGGCAGAATACCGAAGTTCCCGCTTTACTTCTTGCAGTAGCCTGTTATTGATGATTTCTTTTGAAGAGTGCCCTGTATGTTCCTTTACCAACTTATTCAGTTTATGCCGGTTTAATTGCAGCATTTCACAATAGTTGTTCACTGAATGTGTTTTGCGAATATTTAACTCGAGTAACTCTTTGAATTTGTGAATTCTGGTGTCAGATTGTGTATCTGGAGAAATATTATAAAAGGTGGAATAGAATCGATTAAGTTTTGATAAGGAGAAATACAACAATGAACGTATGATATGAGAACTATCATTATGATAATGGTTGATCTCGGCAATTATCTCTTTCAAAGCAAATCGGATGATATCATATTCTTCATCTTTCAGTAGTAGATATTGAGGTTGTTGGGAGTTATAAAAGTATTGTAATCGATATGCAAACAGTTTGTCGTCAAAAAAATCAGACAAGAAGTTATTTTGAAACACCAAATGAAACCCTTTGATATCCTCGAGAGGGATTTTGCAGGACTTTTTTTGAAAGGGACAGATAAAAAATATACTGTTCTCAACAACCTCTAATAGCTGTCCGTTCAAATCCATCGTTCCCGAAGCTTTTTCGAAAATCATAATCTCAAAAAAATCGCAGGTATGGGGATCCGACTCAAAGAACACATTGGGATTGTTCTCAAAAGTATGTACATCCATCAACAGCTCAAAGCCGTATTTCCTTTTTTCAAAAAAGAATTTTCGCAAGGATACTTATATTTTGATTTTTTAAATGCTTTGCTAAGTTAAGTATAACAACGGCGGTCTATTTATAACCGCAATCTTTTTTTCCAAGACTTAGTTTTGTCACCTGAATTATTCCTCAATTTTATCACTCTTTCCGCCATAGCTTTTATATGATATTGTAGTCTGTAACTTTATTACTTCTACTCTATTTATTAGATTGTACAAGAGGTTTGAATCCCCCATAGACCATCCTACTGGCATCAAAAATCAATTTTTCTGGATGGGTCAATGGCGAAACTAATGAAGCCATTCTTGGGTCGGTAGGTACTCTTTTGTTGGCAGCATCACGTATCTCTTTTGAAGGAAAAACTACCCAGCCAAAAACAATTTCTTCATCCTCTTTTACACCTATGGTTTTTACGAAAGATCTTGTGCCTTCTAAAAACAAATCATCTCCAATAAATTCGAAGTACGCTGTTGCGCCGTACTCTTTCCAAATTTCAGCTACTTCTTCTGCTACCTTTTTGTATTCCTCCAAATAAACTCGAGGTACTGGAAAAACGAAGCCATCTATATATTGTTCCATATTTTATAAATGAATTGGTTAGTTTATGATCATAACTCCTGTTTTTTTGAAGTTCTTCATGTCTAAATTTTACCATTTGACGAATTAATTTTTCTGGCAGTGGTGTATTGAATGAAAATTTGACTGTTCCTTTCCCTACATCAAAACCCCTCAATTGTTGGGCAAAATGGTTTACTGTAGCTTCTGAGGGATAAAAACTCACGTATTTCGTATATGCCGCTATCATCAATTGCTGTTCAGGTTTTATTCCCTTGATAAGCGTGAAAGAAGGAACTTTATAATTAGGGATTTCTACAACTTCTGGAACAGCTTCTTTGATCAAACTTCTTAGTTCATGTAAAATTAATTGTGCTTCACTTGATTGATTGTCTATATAGTCATCTACCGTCTTGTAATTGGGCATTGCTCCTTTTTTTCCCATTTCTTTTAGTTTTTAATTATCAATTCCTGTACAATTCGCAATATTGGGCTATACTATTTTAAATATCAGTCTTTGCGGAATATAAAAGAGGCGATGAGCTGAGCTAGTACTTACTACAACAGGTTTCTTATTTTTTCACTTGCACCACTATTCCTTACACATCATACTAAGTAGTTCTTTTTCTTATTTTCGCGATTTGTTTTGCATACTCATACCCTAAAGGACGCTCGATACCATACTTTTTATATCCTAAACTTTCAGACCCCGAATCGCCGTAAAAGAAATTAAAAATTCTGTCGTATTCTTCTGATAGTTTATTTTCTGAATAATAATTCTCTATTTCTCTAAAGTTTGCTTCTTTGTAGCTTTGATCATCATCATTTTCGACTGACGCAGAAAAAACTTCTTGTTCCAAATGTTCCTCAAGTGTTTTTGGCTGTGGATGGTTTACTCTGTAAAGTGTCCTCTTCAAATATCCTAAAGTTCTACTTTCAACTAATGCTCTTGAATACGATTCACTCGTCCAGAAATAGGGCACACAAAATTGGCGGTTCACAAAAGCATTGAGTTTAAACTTACTATCAAAATCGGTAGAAAAGAAATTTGTCCAACCTCCTTTTAAATCATCTGCAATATTGAGAACAACAGTTATTTCTTTTGTAGGAGATTTATCCAGGGTCGAATTAAACTCCTTAATAGTTTCCCCCATCACTATTTCAGCATTAAGGTTTTCCAATTCTGATATTTTCTGTAAGATATGTTCTTTTGCCATAGGGTTAAATCCGCCAATAGGTAAGACCATATCTCCTTTTGTACCTCCTTGAAGTTTTGAAATATACGCTTTGAACCTCTCCGTTGATATTGGCTTTGCGTATAAGTCTTTGATTTCAGACAATATTGGTTTCAATTGAAATCTCATTCATCCATTTTCATGTTGCCTAACGCTTTGTTTACGGCTTATTATAGAATTTTCCAAAGAAAACATTCCGATGAGTCACTAAGGTAGTAAATCTTCAATGAACTATACACATTGTTAGCCCCTGACTTCTCCAACAGATCACATTCGGATTGAACAAATATAAGTCCAAACTATAAAAAGTATTTGTAAAGGAATTCTAAACCACAAGTATGCCAACCCGTTTCCATCGAATGTGCCCTTTTGATAATTTATATTATGTATTGCAGCATATATATTCGCGGGCAACATTATTACTAGAAAGATCAGCAATGCCCATCCACTTATCACTTTCAATTTAGGAATAAGTAAGCCAATAGCTAAAAGAATTTCAAATACTCCTGTGAGATGAACAAAACCTTCTTTGTAAGGAATAAAGCTAGGAATCATCATCGACATTCCTTTGGTATATACAAAATGCCCTATAGCTGTAAATACAAGCATTATTGACATTGCAATCCTGGCAGATAGGGCAAAATCATATTCTTTTTTAATGATTTTAATTACAAAAATAGAGATCGTAAAACTTAATAATAATACAAGTAGTGGTTTCATGTTTTTCGGAATTATTGAGGTGTAAAGGTCAGGAAACACCCTAGTAAAAACAATGAACCCAAGTTAAGTAATACGCCGTCTTATTCGGTTTAATGCCTGCGGAGTTACACCAATATATGATGCAATATATTTTAGCGGAATTTGTTTTAACAATTTTGGTCTGTCTGAAAATAAGTCTAGATATCGTTCTTCTGCAGTTTTACTCAATAAGGAAAGTTCTCTCTTTGATTTTATTAAAAACATATTTTCGGCCATTTTTCGTCCGATGATATTTCCACTGCTTGTTCTTTCATAGACTTGCTCTAAGTCTTTGCGCGAAATTTTCCACAAAATGGTATCCGTTAATGTTTCAATTTGGTATTCTGAAGGGGTTTGTGTCAAAAATGAATCATAACCCGTAACAAATTCATTTTCGAATACAAAACCAAAAGTTAAATCGACTTCTTCTCCCGGAACATAAAATCTTACTATTCCTTTTGTTATAAAGTATAAATGATTCTCAACCTCTCCAAATTTCAATAAAACAGTATGTTTTTTAAGCGTAACTTCTTGCAATTTTGAGGAGAAAAACTGCCAATCAGAATCAGTCATTGGAGTGATATTTTCAATAAACTTTCTGATTTCGTTCATTTGAGGTATTTTAGCTTGTTACTAGCGTTTAATATATGTGTCGTAGCAGGACAAAATGTTACTTTACTTTTCTGTTTTTCTGCGCATTGGTTACTAACTTTTTCCTTCTATCAGTATTTCGCTTTCATAAATATACACAAACCAATCGATTGATCACTTTGTTGCTACAACACATATATTATGTTGTAACCAGTTGTATTTTTATATGTTTTTAATTTATTTCTATACTATCAATTCCATTTTATGAAGTTATTAACGCTAGTAAAGAAGTTTTTTTTATCAGATTTATTACCCTTTTTAAGTGTAAATTCAATGTGTAGCCGGTTGAAAATTCCCTTTTTTAGTTTATTGATAAAATATAAAGGTTATAGATATTTCTGCTTCGAAACATAATAATTGCAAGGACTCGTCAAAAAGCATTTTGTTTAACATAATTTAAAGGTGCTTTTCATTAAATTGTTATCCAACTTAAAATCTTAACATTATGAAAAAAATAGTCTTTCTATCGGTTTTACTGGTTTCATTACTAAGTTGTGAAAAAGAAGATATTAAGGATGAATCAATAGAAATTGGAATAGACCAAAATAGTGATAGTAAAATACAAAAAGAACCAACCTTAGATGAACTCTTAAATTCAAAAACCAAGAAACGATTGGATCAAAGATCTGGTTCAAGTGTTGAATCCGGAAAAGGTTTAGCTGCAAAAGGATAACCCATTACAGAACAATAAAAATTAGTTATCTCATTAGCTTACACTAAATTGAAATTACTAATTATTCAAAATTTTAAAGAGGTATGCCAACAAAGGTCATACCTCTTTTTACTTATACGTATTCTTTCTAATATAATTATTAAATCATCGGCAACGTTTAGCTATGCGTTGTGCGGAAGCAAAAAGTCACTGATCTTTGAATCCGCACTTAGCCAAAGTTTATGTTTTGTTTTTATATTTTCTAAAATACTAAATTTAAATCTTTGGCGACTAACCAAATAGACAACAACCTTTCGATCAAACCCAAACCCGCATTATCGCATAGGTGTTGTTACCCAATGTTTACTTTTCATATCCGTGTTTCTTTTTCCAGTCAGATATTTCGATTTCGTCTTCTGGAGAAAGTTTTAACCTTTCCTTCTCAGATAAATTAAATCCGTAAATAAAGAATCCTATCCAAAATAGAGTTCCCGTTAAAAGTAAAACTAGTCGTTGCTTAAATTTTAATTTAAAGTTTTCATTCCGTAACTCGACAAGATCTTTTCCTACAGTCCATTTGCCTACCAGAATAAAAGGGGCAACAGCGAAAATATATAACATTCTCAATTTAGTATAACTTTCGAACTTATTTTGTTCTAAGGTATTTTCTAATTCCGTAAAATACTCATCGGTTTCTTTTTCCCACTTAGAAATAACTTTTTCTTGCTCTTTTTTAGAAACATTTCTTTTTTCAAGTTCTAGTTTGGATTGCCGAATAGCTTCTTCATTCCAATGATCTTTTCCCGAGTAAACAATTTCGATTAGTTCCTCAGTTTTTCGTTTTGATATTGGTGGAGTGAATTCAGTCATTTATAATATTGGGTAACGGTCTCGGCTATGATTTCGTTGTGGAATCATCCGCAGGATTATTCCGCTTAGAAATCAGCCTTTGATTTATAATTTTATTTTGGTGTGGTACAAAACCACAATGAATTATAGCCATTGTTGGCAGTTCGTTTTTTTTATCCAATTTCAAATATGTCATTAATAATTCGGTTGACTGTATTCTTTGTTCTTGGCACACTGTCGGTTTCCAGATATTTTTTCAGTCCGTTTGCAATTCTGTCAAGTTTAGGATTGTCCATAAGTTGTGGTCTTAATTCTCTCATCCAAGGCGACTGATTTAATCTTTCGCCTAGAGTTGTACAGAACATCGTAGCATCAAGAGCAACCAAACTCCAAGGTCGTCCCATTTCAAGCCACTTTTCAGCTCTTTCCCAAGTGAAATTCGAGCTAGAAGATAAATGTCCCCAATCCTGTGTCACATTTTTCACTCTATCCACGTTTTGTTCCACCCAATCTAAAACGGGTTCATATTTGAGAAAATTAAGTGGTGCCATAAATTCAGTCAAGTATCGATTCTCACATTCTTTCAGTTCGGACGTGATTAATTCAAAAGCATCTTTAGTATCGTGCTTTTCAATTATTTCTTCCATTCGGATTTGAAAATTTTCTACTTTTTCTCTATCGTACATTTAGAGTGAGTTTAAATGACTGCCAACGTATATATATAGTTACTAAAGGTAACTATATTTCCCAAATACAAGATATATACACACCTATTGAATCAGAAAAGTAAGGGTTAACCTCTGTTAATCAAGAGATCGAATTACCTTAGGTGATCCTAAAAAACTCACTAGTGCAAATAGAAAACCCCGAGCTAACGCTCTGATTTTTTATTTTATTCCAAAACCTTAAAGTCAACCTCTGTTCATCAAAAGATAGGATTACCTTCGGTGATCCTAACAAACTCACTACTGCAAATAGAAAACCCTGAGCTAACGCTCTGATTTTTTTTATTTTATTTCAAAACCTTAAAGTCAACCTCTGTTCATCAAAAGATAGGATTACCTTCGGTGATCCTAAAAAAACTCACTACTGCAAATAGAAAACCCCAAGCTAACGCTCTGATTTTTTATTTTATTCCAAAACCTTAAAGCCCATGGCTTTGGGTTTTTCCATAAAATAAAAAACCACGTCAATGACGTGGTTTTCTGCTTGATGTGACCGCGGAAGGATTCGAACCCTCAACCCTCAGAGCCGAAATCTGATATTCTATCCAGTTGAACTACGCGGCCTTTATGATTCTTACTATTAAGATAATTTACTTTTTACAATCGCAGAAATGGTTTTACCATCAGCCTGTCCTCCCAATTCCTTGGATACAATACCCATCACCTTACCCATATCTTTCATTCCTGATGCTCCAATATCATCAATAGTCATTACCACAACCTTCTCGATTTCTTCTTCGGTAAGTTGTTCTGGTAAAAACTGCTCGATCACTTTGGCTTGATCCAATTCTGGCTGTGCCAAATCATCTCTTCCTTGCTCTGTAAAAATAGCGGCACTATCCTTACGCTGCTTTACCAATTTTTGCAAGATTTTAAGCTCCTCATCCTCAGTCAATTCTTCTTTAGCTCCACTTTCAGTTTGTGCTAACAAAATAGCTGATTTGATAGCTCGCAACGACGTTAGCGCATTTGTATCTTTGGCTTTCATCGCTTCTTTCATAGCGGTCATTACTTGCTTCTGTAAACTCATTTTTACCGTTTTTAAACTATTGGATTGCGAAGATAAAAAATAAACCGATAATCCATGATCGGATTACCGGTTATCTGTGTATTTCACTCAAAAATTTACTAGTCTACATTATCATGCAGAAACGAATTGTTTTTTCGTAACTGGATATCGTCATTATCATCAGTTCCCAATGATGTTCTGGACAACCCAGAATCTTCTGGCTTGGCATCTACATCAATCCCAGCTCTTTTGTATGCAGGCTCTTTTTCAATATCATCGATATTCGAAGAGCTATTTCTGAATTTATAATTAAATTCTTTCATCTTAGCTCTTCGCTCTGCAGCTCTTGCCTTTAAAGTTTCTGAAATAGGCTGATTTACCGGATCTACCTCTCCCTGTTCTTCAGTTTCTGGAGCCGGAGCTACAACTTTCTTTTCAAAAACCACCTCTTCATCTTCTTCTTCCATCACTTCTGCAGGTTGCGCTTCAGTCAATCGTTTTTCTTCTTCCATATAGTCCTCAAGACTATACTTACGAACTCCTCCTGAAATCGTCTCACTAGGAGGAACAACCTCTATAGGTTCGTTTACTTCCATATCCAAGATATCGTCGCTCAGATCAAAAACAATGGGTTGCTCATCTTCTACAATTTGATTGTTCTGAGCAGGAACCTCTCTCACCTCTTCTTCTTTTTTGATTTCGCCAGCTGGCATGTCAAAAGATAATGAGAATTGATCTGCTGCAGGCTCTTTTTGCTCTTCTACTTCTTCTGCATCTTTTACCTCAATCTCTTTGATGATGTCTTGAGCATTGATAATCACAAAATCATTTTCCGAAGAAAATGGACTTACTACCTCATACTCTACATCAATATTCTTAAGCAAATCGGTAGTTTTGATCAGATCAGAAGTCTCTTCCTCTGTATCATCTATCAATTCGTGCTTGATAACCTTTGGTTCTTCTACTTTATCATTCTTTGGCAACGAAGATGTAATTGGTGTCACCGGCCCAGTAGATTTTGGTGTTAAATCCTGCACCGTTGCCTTTTGCTCATCTTCTAAGGTATGAATGATCTTTTTAGTTTCAGTATTTACGATTTCATCTTGTTGCTCTACATCAAAACCAGTAGCAATTACCGTTACAGAGATAGCATCTTCTAGTGATTCATCTTCACCAACCCCCATAATGATATTGGCACCATGACCAGCTTCTTGCTGAATATGATCATTAATTTCTCCAATTTCATCTATTGTAATTTCTTCTCTACCAGAAACAATCAATAACAATACGTTCTTAGCCCCTGTAATTTTGTTATCGTTCAGTAGTGGAGAATCCAACGCTTTTACAATGGCATCATGTGCACGTTTATTACCAGAAGCATGAGCAGAACCCATTATTGCTGTACCACTATTACTTAATACGGTCTTAGCATCTCGCAAGTCAATATTTTGTGTATAGTGATGCGTAATTACTTCGGCTATACCACGAGAAGCGGTAGCAAGTACTTCGTCGGCCTTAGAGAAACCAGCTTTAAATCCGAGATTACCATATACTTCTCTTAACTTATTATTATTGATCACGATCAATGAATCCACATGAGCACGTAATCGCTCTACTCCCAGCTGCGCCTGTTCGTTTCGCATACGTCCTTCAAACTGGAATGGAATCGTAACGATACCCACAGTAAGGATATCTAATTCTTTTGCCATTTTTGCGATAATAGGAGCCGCACCCGTACCGGTACCACCGCCCATTCCGGCAGTGATAAAGATCATTTTGGTGTTAGTATCCAACATCGTTTTGATCTCTTCATAACTCTCTACAGCCGCTTGTTCTCCCACTTCCGGATTTGCACCCGCACCTAGTCCTTCTGTCAATGAAACTCCTAATTGTATTTTATTAGGAATTGAACTGTTCTCCAACGCTTGCGAATCTGTATTACAGATCACAAAGTCCACTCCCTTGATCCCCTGCTGGAACATGTGGTTGATCGCATTGCTACCACCTCCTCCAACACCAATCACCTTAATCACATTTGATTGGTTTTTAGGTAAATCAAAAGAAATATTCTCAAACTCTTCGTTATTACTCATAATGGCTAATTTTCTGGTTCTCCTACTTTTTCTATTTTTTTTATATATCGTATTGAATTCTTACTACTGCCAAGCACTACTCAGCATTATCCAAGAATTCTTTAAATTTCTCTGTCCACTTCTCCAAGATGTTTTTTCTTGGTTTAAGGTCTACTTTTGGTTGCTCTTCTTCATTAATCATCTCTTCTGTATCTGTATCCGCTTCTATATGAACTGTTGTTTCGGTTTTGGCTGCAGCTTTGCTTTGAACAACTTTTCGTTGCCTTTGCATGTGTACCAAACCATCCATCACAAGTCCCACAGCCGTAGCATACATAGGGCTTGTAGTTTCTGAATCACTGTTACCCGCTAGGTGTTCATTAGGATAACCGATTCGAGTATCCATACCTGTGATATATTCTACCAACTGCTTCAAGTGCTTCAATTGTGAGCCTCCTCCAGTAAGTACGATCCCTGCAATCAATTTCTTCTTTGGGGATTCGTGTCCATAGTTTTTAATCTCTAAAAACACCTGCTCGATGATTTCTACTACTCGCGCATGAATGATCTTCGATAGATTTTTTAAAGTAATTTCTTTAGGCTCTCTTCCTCTTAATCCAGGGATAGAGACAATCTCGTTGTCTTTATTTTCTCCTGGCCAGGCGGATCCAAATTTTATTTTCAATAATTCGGCCTGCTTCTCTATAATCGAACATCCTTCTTTGATATCCTCTGTGATTACATTACCTCCAAAAGGAATCACTGCCGTATGACGAATAATTCCATCTTTGAAAATAGCTAAATCGGTTGTTCCACCCCCTATATCAATCAACGCTACACCTGCTTCTTTTTCTTCCTGACTCAAAACTGCATTCGCAGACGCTAATGGTTCTAGCGTAACATCAGACAATTCTAACCCAGAACTCTTTACACATCTACCGATATTACGAATTGAAGTGACCTGACCTACCACCACGTGAAAATTAGCTTCTAATCGACCTCCATACATCCCCACAGGCTCTTTTATTTCTGCCTGACCATCTACTTTATATTCCTGAGGTAGTACATGCAGAATCTCTTCTCCTGGTAACATTACCAACTTATGTACTTGATTACATAGTGTGTCTATATCATCATCATCGATCACCTCGTCTGCATTGGGTCTGGTGATATAATCGCTATGTTGTAAACTTCTGATATGCTGTCCTGCAATCCCTACAGTAACATCATTTATCTTTACTCCTGCTACACTTTCTGCTTCGTGAACAGCTTGTTGTATGGATTGGATGGTTTGTGTAATATTATTCACTACACCGCGATGTACACCCAAGCTTTTGGATTTACCAACTCCAAGGACTTCCATCTTACCATATTCATTGTATTTCCCTACCATTGCAACAATCTTGGTTGTTCCAATATCCAGTCCTACCGCTATTTCATTTGTTGCTTTTTCCATATTGGTATTATTTTATAGTACACACCACCTGATTACTAAATTGTAAACTGACTTTTTTATACTTATCAAGGCTCTTGTCTTTGAGTGCCTTTTGATAAAAAGCCTTAAAGTTTTTAACCTTACTATTTAAATTTTCTATTTTCCCTATCACGGTTCTAAATGAGTAGACCCTTACCTCTAGCTCATAATTACCCTTATGATTTCTAAAGACTCCAACTACGTGTTTCTTTAAGAAATCATCTTTCTGTATCATTTTTAACAATGGAAAAACTTCTTTGACTTCTCTTTCGGATACATTATGTACCAAAGGCACATGCGCCGAATAACTATCAGACAAAGGCATCGTATTTCCAGTAGCATCTACATAAAAAGGAGTCACCGCATTAACCCTAGCAATCGGGGTGCGTTGCTTTATTTGCGCCCTAAGTTCTCCATTTACAGTAAGATATACATCAGAGTGTTCGATCATTTTGTGTGAATCCAACTCCTGCTCTACAGTATTCAAAACTAAAATTTCTTTACCGACGTTCGTAACTCTTTCCTGATTTTGTATTAACAATTTATTAACCGACAGTTCACTCACGTATGGATCCTGCTCTTCAATGAATTCTATTTGCACTCGATTGATTTTTCGCTGCTTATTTCGCTCACTTGTGAACGCAAAAAGGACAACGATTAGCACAATCAATCCCACAAATCGTATATATGAAATCATTTTTTTCATCCTAACAATTCATTTTTAACACGTTCTACTTCTTCTCCTATATCTCCTGCACCTATGGTTAAAATCACCTGGGCATCGCTTTTCAAAATTTCGGTTGTCAAATCGCTCTTTGCCACTAGCTTTTTATTTTCATTTGCGATCAAACTCAGTAACCAATCTGAGGTCACTCCTGCGATGGGTAATTCTCTCGCCGGATAAATATCTAGTAGCATGATCTCATCGAACTGAGTAAGACTGGATGCAAAATCCACAGCAAAATCTTGAGTTCGACTAAATAAATGGGGTTGAAAGATCGCTAATACCTTTTTGCCAGGATGCATTTCTCTTACAGCCTGATGCAAAGCATTGATCTCTGTTGGATGATGCGCATAGTCATCTATATACACCAAATTTTCAGTTTTAATTTTATAACTAAACCTACGCTGAACACCCTTAAAAGAAAATAAAGCCTTTGCCAGCGAGGCGGTCGGGGAGCCGTATAGCAACGCGATGGCAAAGGCTGTTATAGCATTTAACAAGTTATGTCTACCTGGCAGGTTTAAATGCAAATCTTTTATATACTGTGTTGGTGTTTTTAAATCGAAAATATACGTGCCATTATCAACTTTTACGTTTTGCGCACAATAGTCAGAATCATCTTCTATACCGAATGTCATCCCATCAATAGGCAATCCATTACAAATCAAAAGATGATCTTTTACCTTAGCAGAAAAGTCTCTAAAAGATACTTCTAACTCATCAGCCTTTCCATAAATATCCAAGTGATCTGCATCCATTGAAGTGACAGCTGCAATATCAGGATGCAACTGTAAAAATGAGCGATCAAATTCGTCGGCTTCTACCACAACCACATCATTACCTTCCAATACCAAATTAGAGTTGTAGTTCTCACTAATTCCACCCAAAAATGCAGTTACTTTTGCCCCACTTTCTTTTAACAAATGTGCCAAAATTGCTGTAGTGGTGGTTTTACCATGAGTTCCTGCTACTGCCAACGTATATACCTCTTTGGTAATTATCCCGAGTACCTCTGCTCTCTTCTTGATCTGAAAGCCATTATCTTGTACATAATTCAACTCCTTGTGATCTTTAGGAATTGCAGGGGTATATACCACCAATGTATCCTCTTTATCTAAAAACGATTCTGGTATAGCATTTACACTATCATCAAAATGAATATCGATACCAAGAGCAACCAAATCATTGGTAATCTGGGTAGATGTTCTATCATACCCCGCTACTTCTTTTCCAAGAAACTTAAAATAGCGAGCCAGGGCACTCATACCTATACCTCCTATACCTATGAAGTAAATGTTTTTTATGTGCGCTAAGGTGCTATTCATATATACTTTAGTTTCTACCAACTCTTATTGTATTAATTTTTCAATTTCGTCTGCAATCTCTGATGTCGCATTGGGTAATGCCATTTTTTTAATAGCATTTCCTAATTTCTCTTGTTCTTCCTTTGAAACCATCAAACCTGCCATTGTATTTTCAAACTCTGCATCCAATTCACTTTCTCTCAACATCTTTGCCCCTCCTTTATCAACTATAGCCAAAGCATTCTTGGTTTGATGATCTTCGGCCACATTAGGAGATGGGATAAACAACACCGGTTTCCCCACGATACACAACTCCGAAACCGATCCTGCTCCTGCACGAGAGATAATGATATCTGCAGCCGCATAGGCCAGATCCATAGTGTCCAAAAACTCATGTATCTGTACATTCTCTATATCGTTATACTTCTTGTAATCTGTATAATACAGCTTCCCACATTGCCATATCAACTGTACATTTTGTGCTGCAAAAAAATCCAGTTCTTTTTCTATGAGCTGATTTATTCTGCGAGCACCAAGGCTTCCTCCTATGATCAAAATCGTTTTCTTATCTGATGCCAGTTGATACTTTGTTATAGCTTGCTCTCTTTTTCCATTAATGCTTAACAAATCCTGACGAACAGGATTCCCCGTTTTTATGATCTTATCCTTTGGAAAAAATCGATCCATGTTATCGTAGGCCACACAAATTTTGTTGGCTTCTTTGGCTAACCATTTGTTGGTGATTCCTGGAAACGAATTTTGCTCCTGAAGCACTGTAGGGATCTTCTTAGCATTTGCCATTTTCAACAATGGTCCACTTGCAAAGCCTCCTGTTCCAATAACCACATCTGGCTTGAAATTCTTGATAATGGCTCTTGATTTCCAAAGACTACTTATTAGCTTCAATGGAAACAATAGGTTACTCAATGTTAATCTCCTCTGTATCCCACTAATCCAAAGCCCAATAATTTTATATCCAGCCTGTGGTACTTTTTGCATTTCCATTCGATCCTTTGCCCCCACAAACAACACCTCTGCATTTGGAAATCTATTCTGCAGCTCCTTTGCAATAGCAATTGCAGGATAGATATGTCCTCCTGTTCCACCACCAGATAATATGACTTTGAAAGTCTTACTCATACTATTTCTTGTAACACCTCTAAAGGGTTTTCTTCTTTTTCTTTTTCTACTTCTTCTTCTACAATTGCTTCCCTTCTACTACTTACACTAAGTACTATACCTATAGCTAGACAGGTCATCCAAATCGATGTCCCTCCACTACTAATCAAAGGAAGGGTTTGACCCGTTACCGGAAACAATTCTACCGCTACTGCCATATTAATCAATGCCTGAAACACTATGGGCAGGCCCACACCTATCACCAGTAGTTTACCAAAAACATCACCACATTTATGTGCTGCTATTACTAATCGAAACAATAATAACAGGTAGAGCAGCATCAAAAACACACCTCCTACAAATCCCCATTCTTCAACAATAATTGCATAAATAAAATCTGAAGAAGACTGTGGCAAGAAGTTTCTTTGTACACTTTTTCCTGGTCCTGTACCAATAACCCCACCTCTGGCAATTGCTATTTTAGCCCGTTCTATCTGATAATCTTCTTGTGTTTCCTTATTGTCGGCAAAATTCTCTATCCTACTCACCCAGGTATCTACACGGTTTGGAAACATCCCTGGAAATGCCTTGGCAAACAATATAAAGAACGTAAGCACCAAAAGTCCAGTTCCTAAAACCACAGCGATATGCCGCAAAGGATATCCACCCAAGAACACCAACATCATCACCATCGAAAATATAATGGCCGCTGTAGAAAAGTTAGCAGGTAAAATCAACATCAATACCAAAAACACAGGCAACCATAATGGCAACAACGTTTCTTTGAAGGAAACCGTTTGATCCTTTATTTTAGATAGATATCTTGCAACATAAGCCATTAGCACTACTGCCGCTAGTGTAGAAGTTTGAAAAGTTACTCCAACAAAAGGAATTCGGATCCATCGACTTGCATTTGCTCCTTCTATCGTATTGTTTTGAGCCATGGTTACCAACAACAACACCAAAACCACAGGGATCATAATAATAGACAACCCTTTGAAATAATGATATGGGATCTTATGCACCACATAAATAATCAAAAACCCTAGTACCAAGTGCGCAAAATGCTTCACTAAAAAACTAAAGGTATCTCCATCTCCATACAAATACGCCAAATTACTACTAGCACTATAAACCGGTAAAAAAGAAAATAACGCCAACAGGGCAGCCACTGCCCATATCACTCTATCACCTTTTATATTTGCTAATACTTTAGTCATCTTTTAATCCTATACTCTTATAATTCTCTAACCGCTTCTTTAAATTGCCTTCCTCTCTCTTCATAATTTTTAAACAGGTCAAAACTTGCACAAGCTGGCGACAACAATACGTTATCATTTCTCTCAGCTATTTTGTATGCAAGATTCACTGCTTCTTTCATAGATTGTGTTTCTGTAATATTATCTACGCAATTCCCAAATGCATTGATGATTTTGGAATTATCTACTCCCAAGCAAATGATTGCTTTTACTTTTTCATTAACCAATGGATACAACTCTGAGTAATCATTTCCCTTGTCTACTCCACCAACTATCCATATCGTAGACGATTTCATAGCATCTAAAGCATAAAAGGTCGCATTTACATTGGTAGCCTTCGAATCATTGATGTACTGAACATTATTGATCTTTAGTACATTTTCTAACCGATGTTCTACCCCATGAAAATTCTCTAAACACTCTCTAATTGTAGTTTTTCTGATCTTCAATAACTGCGCTACTGTAGCGGCCGCCATTGCGTTTTTTACGTTGTGATTACCTTTTAATGCTAAATCTGATGTTGGCATGATTACTTTGTTGTTATCTATGATTATGTTAATGTCTTCGTTTTCTAAATATGCTCCATTGTCCACCTTTCTGGTTAAAGAGAAAGGCAATAATTTTGATCGAACTGGGTGTTGCTCTAAATAGGTTGTGATCACTTCATCATCTGCATCATATATGAAATAATCTTCCTCAGTTTGATTCATCGCAATTCTAAATTTTGAGGCGATGTAGTTCTCAAACTTATTGTCATATCGATCCAAATGATCAGGAGTGATATTGGTCAAAATCGCAATATGTGGTGCAAAATTGATGATCCCATCTAATTGAAAGCTGCTTATCTCTAACACATAAAATGGTTTATCCATTTCAGCTACTTGCTTGGCAAAACTATCTCCGATGTTACCTCCCATATTTATTGCCAAACCCCCATGCTTCAACACATGATGAGTAAGCATGGTTGTCGTTGTTTTACCATTACTCCCAGTGATTCCAATCATTTGAGCATCCGTATATCGAGATGCAAATTCGATTTCAGAAATCACCTCAACTCCTTTCTCATGCAGTTTTTGAATTAAAGGAACTCCGTCTGGTATTCCCGGACTCTTCATCACCACATCAGCATTTAGAATTTTATCTTCGCTATGCTGTTGCTCTTCCCATTCGATTTCAAAATTTCTAAGAACGTCTTTATACGTATCGGTAATTGTTCCTTTATCAGAAACAAATACCTCAAATCCTTCTTTCTTCCCTAAGATTGCAGTTCCTACTCCACTTTCTCCAGCTCCTAATACCACCAATCGTTTCATCTATCTTACTTTTAAAGTGATCACAGCTACAATTGCCAGTACAATACCCACAATCCAAAATCTAGCTACGATCTTACTCTCATGTATCCCTTTCTTTTGATAATGATGATGTAATGGAGACATCAAGAAAATCCTTCTCCCTTCACCATATTTTTTTCGGGTATACTTAAACCAACTCACCTGCATCATAACTGACAGGGTTTCGATAAAAAATATTCCACACAAAATCGGTATCAAAAACTCCTTGCGAATAGCAATTGCAATCACTGCAATTACACCTCCGATAGTCAAACTTCCTGTATCCCCCATAAACACTTGTGCTGGATAGGTGTTATACCATAAAAACCCAACCAAAGCTCCTGCAAAAGCGGTGATATAAATCGTCATTTCTCCCGAATTAGGGATATACATTACATTGAGGTAATCTGAAAAAATGATATTACCAGACACCCAGGCAAACAAGGCTAGTGTGAGTACAATAATCGCCGAGGAACCCGCTGCCAATCCATCAATACCATCAGTTAGATTTGCTCCGTTGGACACTGCGGTCACAATAAAAATCACAATAGGGATGAAGATCAACCAAGCATATTTGGTTAAATCAGGGCTAATCCAAGTGATCAAGTCCGAATAATCGAATTCGTTATTTTTGAAAAAAGGAATTGTAGTTTTAGTCGATTTTACCGCAGGCTTGAAATCAGATTGCTCTCCATCAACAATCACCTGTTCTGTATCTGCATTTACCTTTTCTTGTCGTACGGTTATATCATCATGAAAATACATCGTACACCCAACAATAAGTCCAAGACCAACTTGACCAATCACCTTAAACTTACCCGCTAATCCTTCTTTGTCTTTTCTTTTTATTTTCAAAAAATCATCTGTAAACCCAATAATACCCATCCATATGGTCGTTACGATAAGCAGGAGTACATAAATGTTATCTAATCTGGCAAAAAGCAATACAGGAACCAAAGTAGACAGTATAATAATCACACCTCCCATGGTTGGAGTCCCCGCCTTTTGAGCCTGTCCTTCTAACCCTAGCTCTCGGATAGTTTCTCCCATTTGCTTCTTTTGCAGGAATGCAATTATTCGCTTACCATAGATGGTAGAAATCAGCAGTGACAATATAATTGCCATGGCTGCCCTAAACGTAATAAACTGAAATAAGGAAGCCCCCGGGAACTGATATTGGTTTTCTAAATATTCGAATAAATAGTATAACATAAGTTTCTATCTCTTATGCATCTCGATGCATCTGGGTTTATTTATTTAGTTTAGTTAATTCTTCTTTTACAATTTTAAAATCATCAAAATCAAATCGTTTTCCATCAACTTCCTGATAGGTTTCATGCCCTTTTCCTGCTATGAGGATGATATCATCTCTTTCTGCTAACTGGCAAGCGGTTTTGATTGCCTGTTTTCTATCGGTTATCGACAAGGTCTTTTTATAATCCTGAGGCTCTACCCCCTTTTCTATATCTTCTATGATTTGATCCGGATTTTCGGTTCTTGGATTATCGCTGGTAAAAATTGCTTTGTTACTTAATTTGGCAGCAATATTTCCCATTACTGGCCTTTTCATTTTATCACGGTCACCTCCACATCCCACTACCGTAATCAATGTTTCATTTTTGGTACGTATATCATTGATCGTTTCCAAAACATTCTTCAAAGCATCAGGCGTATGTGCATAATCTACGATAGCGGTGATTTTCATGTCTTCAGAAATTAAATACTGAAATCTTCCGCTCACGCTCTTCAGATCACTCATCAATCGCAAGATCTCTAAGGTCTCTAACCCTAATAATTCTGCTGTAGCAAAGATTGCAAGGAGATTATAAGCATTGAAACTTCCGATTAGCTTTGCCCAAACTTCGTGGTCATTAAATTTCAGCAACAATCCTTCTAAGCTACTTTCTAAAATTTGCCCTCTGAAATCTGCATACGAACGCAAAGCATAACTATATGTTTTTGCTTTGGTATTCTGAAGCATATACCCACCATTCTTATCGTCCTTGTTCGTCAAAGCAAAAGCTGTAGACGATAAACCATCGAAAAATGCTTTTTTCACATCGCGGTATTCTTTGAAGGTATCATGATAATCCAAATGATCGTGTGATAGATTCGTAAAAATCCCTCCCGCAAACGACAAACCTTCGGTACGTTTTTGATGAATCCCATGCGAGCTCACCTCCATAAAGCAAAACTCAACACCAGCATCATTCATCTGTTTGAGGTATTTGTTGATCGTCAATGAATCCGGAGTCGTATGTGTTGCTGCAAACTCTTCATCATCTACCAGCACCTTCACTGTAGACAGTAAACCTACCTTATACCCTGCATTTTTAAAAAGTTGAAACAATAGGGTAGCAATTGTAGTTTTACCATTGGTACCTGTTACTCCTACCAATTTTAAATTCGCCGACGGAGAACCATAGTAATTGGACGCCATAATAGCCAAGGCCGATTGAGTGTCCTCAACTTTTATATAAGTAACACCATCTGCTTTCTGCTCTGGAAGTTCCTGACAAATAACAGCAACTGCCCCTTTCTGGATGGCAGTATCGATAAATTTATGACCATCTACTGTTACTCCTTTGATCGCCACAAACAAATCACCCTTCTCGATCTGACGAGAATCGAACTCAATCTTCTCAACACCTACAGAAGTATCACCTACTACGGTATCGATTGCCACTTTATATAAAATGTCTTTTAGTTCTATCACGATAATTCGAGCTTAACAGTTTGATTTATTTGCACTTTGGTTCCCGGAGCTATAGACTGTGTTCTTACTTTTCCTGATCCTTTTATTTCGACCTTAAGTCCCATATTTTCCAAAAGTGAAATCACATCCATTGCTGGCATGTTTTTCACGTTCGGCATTATAGTTTTGTATTTTTGAGCCTTTTCGTAGTACGCATCATAACTCTTGGTCACTGTACTGCTTTCTTCTACCAGATAAGGCACTTCATCAATCACGGGAATATCATTGTATATTTTGGTGGCAATCGTTTTAAAAACGGGAGCCGCTACTTCACTACCATAATATCCTTTTTCTTTATTCGGTTTATGTATTACTACAATGCAAGAATAAATAGGCTTGTCCGCAGGAAAATATCCTGCAAACGAAGAGATGTACTCTCTCTCTTTGTCCTTACCATAATTCCCCCAGCAGGTTCCTGTTTTTCCTGCAATCATGAAATTATCTGTCTTGATATTGTCTGCGGTACCTCTTATCACCACATTTTTCATCATCTCGCGGACGATTCTGGCAGTTTTCTTTGAACAAATCGTTGGATTCAACACTTCTTTATCAAATCGTTCCCTGGTTTTATCCCAAGTTTTGACCTCTTTGATAAATCTTGGTTTTACCATTTCACCATCATTGGCCACGGCATTGTAAAAAGCTAAAGTTTGCAATGGAGTAATCGCCACACCATAACCATGTGCCATCCAAGGCAATGTGGTACCATACCAGTCATCATCACCAGGGTATGGTATTTTTGGCACCCCTTCCCCTTTGATCGAAACCCCCAGCGTTTCGGCAAGCCCCATATTGATCAATCGATCTACAAATTTTCTAGGGTTATCCTTATAATTCTCATTGATCATTTTTGCAAAAGCTGTATTCGAAGACACTTCAAAAGCTTTTGACATAGAAATTTTTCCGTAACCACCCCATCTCGAATCTTTTACCACTCGGTCATAAAATTTAACACGTCCTTTTTCGGTATCCACCACATAACTAGAATCAATCTTACCATCTTCTAGCGCCGCTACAATCGTCATTAATTTGAATGTTGAACCTGGTTCATGAGATTCTCCTACCGCATAGTTTAATTTTTCGTAATACTTCCCCGCCTTGGTTCTCCCTAAATTCGAAATGGCTTTGATCTCTCCTGTTTTGGTTTCCATCACCACCACAGTACCGTGTTCTGCTTCAAAATCTTCTAACTGTGCTAACAAAGCATGATGTGCGATATCCTGGATATTTACATCAATAGTAGAGACCACATCATATCCGTCTTGCGGCTCCACTTCATTAGCATCACCAATCGGTTTCCATTGGTTTTTTGCTATTTTCTGTTTTTTACGTTTTCCTTCTTTTCCTCGTAAAAACGGACCGTAAGCACCTTCTAATCCAACTCTCGTATAATATCCTTGATCATCTCTTCTTTCATATCCCACCGTACGTTCAGCTATTTTACCAATAGGATGTTCTCTTACCGTTCGTTGTTCTACGATCAATCCTCCCCTATTAGCTCCAAACCGAAACAGAGGAAACTTTTTCACCCTCATATATTCTGAATACCCAAGCCCTCTTCGAATCAGCAAGTACCTATTCTTATTTGCTCTTGCCGTTCTAATCAACTTATCGTAGTAAGAAACTGGTTTATTGAATTCTTTGGAAAGTGCTTCACACAAAGGCTTAATGTTCGCTCTGAAATCTTTATCAGTAACCGTTAAGGCATCAAATCGTATGTCATACTTAGGAACAGAAGTTGCTAGCAGGTTTCCTTTACTATCATATAAATTCCCTCTATTTGCAGGAATATCGAAAGTCCTAAACACTCGATCCTGCGCTTTTTGACGATATACATCTCCTTCTACAAACTGGATATTGACCAACTTCACCAAAACAGCCAAGGCAAAGAAGAACATACATGCCGCAATGAAATACAACCGATTTAATATGTTTTTTTCTTTAATCGCCAAATTCTAGTTTTTTACAATTATCTTCCTTGGTGGACTTGTTGGTCTTTTCAACCCTTTTCGTGTCATTTTTTTTATGATTGAAGACTCCATCTTCAATCGCATCAATTCTGTTTTACCGTCAACAAATTGTGTTCTCAATTCTCTTACTTCATTATTCAATTTTGCAATTTCATGCACTTTACTTTCTGCATTGTGCGAGCTGGCAATCATTACAATAGCCAACAAGGAAAGAAATAGCAGCATACGCCAATTCTTCATCGCATCGTCTGCGATCAAAAACTTTCCTTTTAATATGTCATACATGGTTTGTCTCACAATCCTACTCGCTTAAATTCTTTCTGCTATCCTTAGCTTAGCACTTCGTGCTCTATTGTTTTCTTTAATTTCTTCTTCTGAAGGTATGATCAGCCCTCCTACTTTCTTAAAAGGAACTGACACATTACCGTACAAATCCTTTTCTGGCTCTCCCTCAAACATTCCGTTTCGAATAAATCGTTTTACCAGTCTATCTTCTAGTGAGTGATAAGAAATCAAACTGATTCTTCCGCCTTCATCCAAAAGCTCTTCCGTTTGCTCCAAAAACTCCTTTAACACCTCGATCTCCTCATTCACTTCTATACGGATCGCCTGATAAATCTGAGCTAATATTTTATTCTCTTTATGTCTCGGCAAAAGTGGCTTCAACACCTCTTTTAGCATCAAACTCGTTTTTATCTTTTCACCAGACCTGGCACCTACTATTACCCTGGCTAGTTTTGGCGCATTTCTTAACTCTCCGTATTCTAAGAAGACTCTTCTCAAATCTACCTCCTCGTACTCATTAATCACATGATAGGCCGACACCTCTTTCTTCTGATTCATCCTCATATCCAAATCCCCTTCAAATCGTGTCGAAAAACCTCTTTCTGCAACATCAAACTGATGAGAAGAAACTCCAAAATCCCCCAAAATCCCATCTACCTTTCTCACTCCATAGAACCTCAAGAATCGCTTGATAAATCGAAAGTTTTCATTGATCAGCGTAAATCTTTCATCCTTAATATCATTCTCTAAGGCATCCGGATCTTGATCAAATGCAAACAACTTTCCGTTTTCTCCAAGCCTTTTCAAAATCTCTTTGGAGTGCCCTCCTCCACCAAAAGTCACATCTACATATATCCCATCTGACTTGATATCGAGACCATCGACAGTTTCTTTCAGCAAAACAGGGTTATGATATTCAGTTTGTTCCATTTCTTCCTCAACTATTCTTAAAGCACCTAATCCTTTAAAGTTCTTTCACTCGACCTTTAGTCTTCCATATCATCATCAAACCCCATCACCTCTTCTGCCAAGTCTGCAAAATCATCTGCACTATCATCGATTGCCTGTTCATATTTCTCTTTGTCCCAAACTTCAATAATATTAACTGCTGAAGACAACACCAGCTCTTTGGTAATCCCAGCAAAATTGATCAGATCTTTGGGTATCAGCAATCGACCAGCACTATCGATTTCGACTACTTTTACTCCTGCAGTAAACCTCCTGATAAAGTCATTATTTTTTTTCTTGAAGCGATTTAGCTTGTTGATTTTTTGCATTAAAAGATTCCATTCCTCCATGGGATACAACTCCAAACACGGCTGAAACACTGACCTTTTCAAAACAAAACCCTCTTGCAACACAGGCGAAAGCTGCTTCTTGAAAGCAACAGGCATCATAAGACGTCCCTTAGCGTCTGCCTTACATTCGTATGTGCCGATTAGGTTTACCACTTCAATCCCCTTAAACGTTTAATTATTCAAATATATTGAAAAATTTACCACTTTTTACCACAATTTACCACATTGTTAATAAGTTATTACCAAAAACAGGGAATTCGGAAAGCTCAAAACTTTAATTTTTTGTTTATCAGCCCACTAACAAAAAGTCAAGTAAATCTTGGATTCCTCATGCATAAGACCCAAATAATGCATGAAAAAAAGAATTGTAAAAATTCATTCTGTAGTATTGATAAAAAATCTCCAAACTAATTATGAAAATGCTATATTTGCTTTAATTCTTGTAAGAAGTATTAATGAAGAACGAATTAAAAAAAGACGGAAAATTTAGTTATCTGGATTTAGGAGAAGGCACGCCAATAATCATTTTGCACGGCTTGATGGGAGGGCTAAGCAACTTTGAAGGTGTTGGTTCTTATTTCCCAAAAGAAGGATACAAAGTCTTAATTCCGGAACTTCCTGTTTACACTTTGTCGTTGATAAAAACTAAGGTGAGCACCTATGCGAAATACCTGAAAGATTTTATTGACCACCTGGGATATGGCAACAAAGAAGTTATTCTTTTAGGTAATTCTCTTGGCGGTCATATAGCACTTCTATGCACCAAAATGTATCCTGAAAAAGTAAAGGCGTTAGTTATTACTGGAAGCTCTGGTCTTTATGAGAGCGCCATGGGTGAAAGCTACCCGAAACGAGGTGATTATGAATACATTAAAGCTAAAGCCGAAAATGTGTTTTACGATCCTGCCATAGCCACCAAAGAAATTGTTGACGAGGTATATGCCACAGTTAACGATCGAAATAAACTGATCCGAACTTTGGCAATCGCCAAAAGTGCAATACGCCATAATATGGCAAAAGACTTACCCAACATGCACACTCCCACCTGCATTATTTGGGGTAAAAATGACAATGTAACCCCTCCAGAAGTTGCCGATGATTTTAATCGTTTACTACCAGACTCTGATCTATATTGGATAGACAAATGTGGACATGCAGCAATGATGGAGCATCCAGATGAATTTAACCGATTACTTCACGATTGGTTAAAAGAACGAAAATTCTAATTCTAACCCTACAACCATGAAGATTAGCAGCGCTGAATTTGTGATAAGTAACAGCGATGTCGCTAAATGCCCAAAAGAAAAACTCCCTGAGTACGCATTTATCGGCAGATCGAACGTTGGAAAATCTTCATTAATCAATATGTTGACCAACCGAAAAAGTTTAGCAAAAACTTCGGGAAGACCTGGTAAAACACAGTTGATCAATCATTTTATTATTAACAAAACTTGGTTTTTGGTAGATTTACCTGGTTACGGATATGCGCGCGTGTCCAAATCAGCCAAAAAAGTCTTTCAGAAATTCATTACTGCCTATTTCTCAAAAAGGACTCAATTAGTTAGCGCGTTTGTGTTAGTAGATTGCCGTCATGAACCTCAAAAAATAGATTTGGAATTCATGCAGTGGTTAGGAGAAAATCAGATACCGTTTTCTATCATCTTCACTAAGGCCGATAAACTATCAAAAAACAAGCTGCCAGTACAAATCAACAACTATATCCAGACGATGCTGCAATACTGGGAAGAAATGCCCAATTACTTCATTACTTCATCATCTTCAGGAATGGGTAAAGATGAAGTACTCAATTACATCGAAGATATCAACAATCAACTTAAGAATTCGCAATAGCCATATACCCTTCCAGTACTTCAATAAGCTCTTCTACTGAACTCAATTGTTTTAAGCGCGGCGCATCCAAAACTACTTCTAGCTGTTCTTTATAACCACTATCCAGTATTATAGGAAACTCAAATCCTAAACCCTCACCGTATTGTTTCAAAAACTCATCCTTATACATAAAAACAAACTGAAAATCAGTGCTGTTTTTGAAGGTTGCCCAAACTTTTCTTTCCGAAAAATTACCATGCGTAAGTGCGCAGAGATCACAATTATAAGTAGCTGGACTGATGATCTTATGCGCAATATCGAGAGATTTGCTCCACAAATCAGACTGAGCATTATAAACAAAAAGTAATGTCTTATTCAATGTTTTTATTGTATTAGTCTGACTAACCTGAAAAACATTTCGAACTACTGTTGTTTCAACTCTAATTTTTCTGCAAAATAATCACAAAAGTCTTTCATGGTTGCTGCCATTTTCTCGTCTTGTGTAGCTCTGAAAAAAGTATCACTCATAGACACTAGAGTTTGATGAAAAAACACCTTCATCTCGTCTACCGGCATATCTTTGGTCCATAAATCTATTCTAAGGCTTTCTTGGTTTGCACTATCCCAAACCGACAGCAATACCGCCTTTGTCTCTTCATTTTCTACTCCTCCATCCTTAGCTGTCCAATGCAACTTTTCTGGAATACGATTCTCATCTAATTCTACATCTATCTTTATTTCTGAAGTATGTGCGCTCGCCATTATCGTGCTGGTTTATATTTTGAATTGTTAAAAATTGTTTCGGCATCTGCCAATAATAATTGGCGCAAAGATACATTGTTATTTTTCATATAGGAAGTAACAATTTGCCATCCTATAAATTGACCTACCTTATCTGGTGCTTCTTTATCGATTTCTTCTAAATAAAACTTAGAAAAAGGCCCTGGATACAAAAATCGAGGCATCAAACTGCTATCTGTACTATACAACAATTGTTTATCTATAAAAAATCGCCAAATCGGCTCTTCGTTATCCCGAACCCAATTGAACTGTTCTTCGGTATATCCTAATTTTACCGCATCATCGGTTTCTGGAAGGAAAAGATTTTTGAGATACAATTCTTTCCCAAAAGAAATCATATTGGCCAAAAATGTTCTTTCACGAATGGGACCCACTTGATTTTTGGCATATGCTCCCGCAATATCAGGTATAATTTGTTCGCGAATGAAATTTCTTTTCAGATATTTTTGGATAGCCTCATAGAAATGATGATCAGCTCCAAGATAAGTATCTAACGAAATAATCAATAAATCTTTGGAGATGACTACTTTGTTTCTATAATCCACATCAGAGGTTATAGTAACAATTCTAGGCACATTGATCTCTGGAAAATAAAATTTGATGTGTTGGAATAACGAATGGAGCTCATCTATTTCTTCAGTAAGATCTGGAAAAGCTTTTTCTACTTCTCTATTCACTTCTTGCTGAATCGTATCTTTTGACTTTTTTAACCAAATACTATCGGCATACTTTGCTGAAAATAAGAATGGGAAATCTCTTTTCAGATCTGATAAATTTTCCTCATTTACATCTGCAAACAAACGATCAAATCGTTCTATCGTGATTTTAACTGGTACTTTTTCGATTTCTTTTTCGATCTTACTTTCTTTATCACAAGAGAATAAAACACAAAATACGAGGGCACATTTTAAAAATTTTAAACTTTTCATAACCGAATTCAGAGAACTTTTCAAATAATTTCCATTCCTGTAGAACGCCATCTTTTTTTATTAATTTTATGACCGCAAAGGTAATATATCGATTTACAATCTATACATTATAGTTTATCCCTATTTTAACCTTTTCGAACTCTAATTCATTAACACGAATTTTCTTTATTAATTACATTTCAAATAAAAGACTAAGATATGCAAACAGAAAAAGTAATTGATCACATTACAAACTGGCTAAAAGAATATGCTAACAATGCTAATATTACAGGATTCGTTGTTGGTGTTAGTGGAGGTATTGATAGTGCCGTTACTTCTTCTCTATGTGCAAAAACTGGTTTGAAAACCCTATGCGTCGAAATGCCAATACACCAAGCGCAAAGTCAGGTAACCAGAGCTCAGGAACATATTGCTCAATTAAAAGAAAGATTTCCTAATGTATCCGATGCAAGAGTTGATCTAACTCCAGTATTTGAAGAACTAAAATCTGTAGTCCCTGAGGTTGAGTCCAGCGCACAGCTTGATTTGTCTCTCGCCAACACCAGAGCCCGGTTACGAATGACCACACTGTATTATTTTGCAGGTTTGCACAAATACCTGGTAGCGGGAACCGGTAATAAAGTAGAAGATTTTGGAGTAGGTTTTTATACAAAGTATGGGGACGGAGGGGTTGACCTTGGCCCAATTGCTGATTTATTGAAAAGTGAAGTATATCAAATAGGAAAGGCTCTTGGCGTACCTGAATCTATACAGGTTGCAGCACCCACCGATGGGTTATTTGGTGACAGCCGCAGTGACGAAGATCAAATTGGAGCCTCTTATGATGAATTGGAATGGGCGATGAAAATGAAAGATGAAGGAAAGAAAATGGAAGATTTTGACGGAAGAGAACAAGAAGTATTTAAGATTTTTACTCGATTAAATACCGTAAATCAGCATAAAATGAATCCCATACCTGTCTGTAAAATACCCGTTAATCTATTATAATCAACACTTTGTCGATAAATGAATAAAAAAAAGTTTACGAGGGCTAGTTCTTAGTAATTTTGCAGTAAGATTAAGAATTACCCCTAGCCTGAGAATGTTAAACTCTTAAAATTAAAATAACATTAACAATCGTAAACAAGAATGACAACCGTACTAATCGCTGATCATCACCCAATTACTAGGAAGGGGATCGTTTCTTTATTTCGCAATTCGGAAGATTATGAGATCATTGGCAAAGTGAGCAATGGAAACGAAATGTATGATGTGTTGAAGTCTAACACCCCAGATGTACTTATCATGGAGTTAGACCTTCCGCAGATCAACGGAATTATGGCCCTAAGAACCATCAAAAAAGAATTTACAGGAATAAAAGTAATTATTTTTAGCTCACATCCAGAAGAAATGTATGCGTTGAGTGCCATTAAAGCGGGCGCCTCTGCATATCTCTCTAAAACCGTTCCGACCAAGACGTTAAAAAAGGCTATCGAGCGTGTTGCCAGAGGAGGAATTTATCTTAATGATAATTTAACTCAGCAACTTGCCAATGGTAATGCCAATGAAAACAACATGGTTGTGAAATATAAAAAACTATCCTCGAGAGAAATTGAAGTCCTCAACCTTTTATCATCTGGTAAAAGAAATAAGGATATTGCCACAACACTATCTATCAACGAAAAAACAGTAAGCACGTACAAAACACGGCTATTAAAAAAGTTGAAAGTAGATAATCTTGCTGATTTAATTCATCAGTCCAGACTGTTACACATAAGTTAAATCACCCTGTTTAACTTATCAGATAATATTTTTCTAAGATAAAGGTAATCACTGATATCCGAAAGGATATCATGGTTACCTTCGTTGTTTTCTGGACTATTTAAGGACTCTTTTAACTCCTCTATTTTCTTACCTACCAGATGTCCTCTAAGATTGAGAATAATGTCGTTTACATATTGAGAAACAGAGTGTTTTTTGAGCTTTACATGTATCTCTTTATCATGCCATCGATCAATTTTATACTTCTCCTCATTCATCAATATCTCAGTGATTTCTGAAGCAATTTCTGGTGAAACTGTATTTACAAAAACATCTACTTTGAATTCTTCGGTTTGATGTAGTTGATTGATAATAGCCCCATAGATTTCTTGAAAATTATCGTGAGCAAATTCTATCTCATCTTCCTGAAGATCTAGGTATATCTTTTCAAAAACTTTGGCAGTATGCACTTCTGGCTCCATCACTAGCTCTCCATCTTCATTCTCCTTTAGCATCATATCTTCGAATTCTTCCTCTTGTGCGCCATATAGCAATAACACTCCGATAATACTTCTTTCTAACAAATGCTGCCTATCTACTTTTTGAGGCTTTTCGGTAGCAGGTTTTACTACCTCCATCGATTTTTGAGATTGCTTTTGTTGTTTACGTTGGTCTTTGATATCCACATTACGGATCTGAGCTAAGGTGTCAAAAAGCACCTCTTCAGAAATATCCATAATACGCGAACACTCTCTTACGTATATTTCACGTTTAATTACGTCTGGAATCTTAGAAATACTCGTCACCATGTCCCGAATCAACTCCGCTTTCTTTATAGGATCGTCTTTGGATTCCTGTTGCAATAAAGAAGCCTTAAAACTGATGAAATCCTGAGCATTTTCTTCTAAATATGTAGTAAGCTCTTCTAAGGTATTTTGTTTTGCAAAACTATCAGGATCTTCACCTTCTGGGAAACTACATACTTTCACATTCATTCCTTGCTCCAAAATCAAATCAATCCCACGAATAGATGCCCTCATTCCCGCTGCATCGCTATCAAATAAGACCGTAATATTTTTGGTAAGTCGATTAATCAATCGAATTTGATCGGTAGTCAAAGCTGTCCCCGAAGAGGACACTACATTTTTAATCCCGGTCTGGTAAAATTGTATCACATCGGTATATCCTTCTACCAAATAACAATTATCCTCTTTGGCAATCGTCTGTTTAGCATGAGAAATACCATACAAAATCTTACTCTTATGATAGATATCACTTTCTGGAGAATTGAGGTATTTTGCCGCTTTCTTTTCATTAGACAAGATTCTCCCACCAAAACCCAGAACTCTACCCGACATGGATTGGATAGGAAACATAACACGCCCTTTAAAACGGTCAAATTGCTTCTCTTCTTTTACAATAGTCAATCCTGTTTTTTCAAGATATTCAAGGTTATACCCTTTTTTAATGGCCTCTGCGGTAAATGCATCCCATGAGTTTGGAGAATACCCCAAGCTAAACTTTTTTATGGTATCCTCGGTAAAACCTCTCTCCTTGAAATAGGTAAGCCCTATTGCCTTACCTTCCTCTGTTTTGTGTAATGAGTTTTGAAAGAATGTATTGGCAAATTCGCTTACCAAGAACATACTTTCTCGCTCATCTGCTTGTTGTTTTTGTTCATCGGTCTGCTCGGTCTCCTCTACTTCAATATTGTACTTTTTGGCTAAATATTTAATAGCTTCGGGGTAAGTAAAGTGCTCATGTTCCATCAAAAAAGCCACGACATTCCCTCCTTTTCCACTCGAAAAATCTTTCCAGATTTGTTTTACTGGCGAAACCATAAAGGAAGGGGTCTTTTCTTCACTAAAAGGGCTGAGTCCCTTAAAATTACTCCCAGCTTTTTTTAATTGAACAAAATCTCCAATTACCTCCTCTACACGAGCAGCTTCAAATACAGCATCTACAGTGGTTTTATGGATCATGAAAGGGTCTCCTTTTTGTGTCCAACAAAAATAATATAATTCTTGAGACACCATTTAGATCCATACTAAAATAAAAAAACCTGGCAGCCGAAACTACCAGGTTTTTAAGTTGGTTAATTATTCTAAAATTACTCTATAGTGAATTTTCTTGTTTTCATAACCTCAGGACCAGTAATTCTTGCGAAATATGTTCCTGCAGGGAAAGAACTTACATTAATTTGTGCCTCTTTACCTTGGTACACTCTTTGTCCAAACATTGAGAAGATCTCAACATTTTCTAAAGGTATTTTACCTACTGAGATATTCAAGACGCTTTTTGCTGGCACTGGGAACACAGCAAATAACTCATCACCTACATCAGATAGTGGATATGTGTCTACAGATCTTGCTCCACCTTCTACACAGAACGTAGTCGCTTCAGAACTGGTAAACTCTCCTCCGGTAACAATTGTACCTGCACTGCTTGATAGTGCATAAGAACCGCTACCAAATCCACAGCAGATTCCATCACCGAAAGAATCAAAGATTGTAAACGTATAGTCTCCATCTGCCAATCCACTGATCGTTTCAGTTACTGTAGAACCATCAGGGTTCGCAGTAGAATAGCTTTCTGATGCTACAACAGCACCACTAGAGTCTGTAACCTCCCAAGATGTTTCTTGTGGGAAATTATCGAAAGTAATGCTCAATGTTAAGTCTCCAGATACACAACCGCTACCAGAGCCACCATCAGTAATAAGCGAAATATCGTCAATTGCAGCATCTGCTCTCCAAGTTGTTCCTGTTAAACGGTTGAATCGTAATTGAACTCCTGTACCTAAATATGCGGCTAGATCTACTGTAGCTGTCTGCCAAGAGTTACCTTGGTTTCCACTTCTGCTCCAGATACTTGTCCAAGTTGCACCTTCGTCATTACTAGCTTCAAGATCTAATGATCCGAATCCGTTAGCTCCAAACATATGGTACTTGAAAGAGAATGTAGCTTCTGTAGCTGGCCCTAGATCAATACATGGAGATGTAATAATCGCACGTTTGTTAGGATATCCTATTCCATTTCCAGAAGCCTCAACGTATAAGTAGAATGAACCTTCAACTGCGCTAGCTGGCCCTGTATTTCTAGATGGAGTCCCATTTGCGTCTCTTATCCAGTCAAGATCATCTCCGCTATCCTGAGTCCATGCTCCGATACCAGTTTCAAATCCTTCTCCATAAGGAGTACTAACTCCATTTAAACACCCTGTAGCTTCTGGTGTAGTCACACGAAGTGGGCTACTTACATCAGATTCGTTACCAGCTGCATCTCTAGCCAATACTGTAAATTCGTATGTTGTTTGTGGAGTTAATCCTGAAACGGTAGCTGTTGTTCCAGCCACTGTAGCTACTACTACTCCATCTTGTAAAACATCATATTCTGTAACTCCAACATTATCTGTAGAAGCATCCCAGCTTAACGTAACCTGATTTGCAGCCAAATTAGAAGACGTTAAATTAGCTGGTATAGAAGGAGCCTCTACATCTGGGTCTGCAGTGGTTACTGTTAATGTAGCACTTGCAGGTGACTCATTCCCAGCAGCATCTTTTGCAATTACAGAGAAATCATAAGAGGTACTTGCGGTTAACCCGGAAACATCAAAGTTTGTTGTTGCAGAAGAACCGATTACAGCCCCATCCTGATATACATCATAAGAAGTAACCCCGATATTATCTGTAGAAGCATCCCAACTTAAAGTAAGTGAAGATTCTGTTACTGAAGAAGCTGCTAAATTAGTAGGAGCAGTTGGTGCCTCAGTATCTGGAGTATCAGGCTCTATTTTGAATGCCACCACGTGACTTCTTCTTACGTTTGGTGCTGGCCCTTTCATATACTCACTGATATGCCAGAATGTTAAGTCATCGGTTGGATCGATTGTAATTTGACCGTAATCTCCGTAACGTCCATCTCCTCTGTTGTTTTGAGCATCTCCATCTGCAGAAACTTGCTCAGCAGCAGTCATTGTTCCTAGTGGATCACTAGCCAATCTACCTGTAAATCTCAAAGAAGTAAATACAGTGCTACTTACAACAGTATATGCTAATCCTATATTTCCTTGAGCATCTTGCGCAATACTTCCACAAAAAGCACTAAGACCATCTGGCTGTACATATGTTCCTTCTTGGAAAATAGTCCAAGGTTGACCATCTCCAGTTTGTCTTAATTCGTACCAACGGATACCTGCCAAACTATCAGTACCATCTAAATCCACTACAAAGTTTAATACGATAGAGTTGTGTGTACCAAAACGTCTGTAGTTTGTCATATACATCATAGTTGCCTGTAATGCATCAATATCTGGTCCGTTACCTGGCTCATCTAAGTTTTGGAATGATCCACCATCAAATACACTATCAAATGGTGTAGTTGTAATCTCTTGAGGTTGAGAAATAGTAGAACTTGCAGGGTTTGTCCAATCTACATTAGTTGTCCATACTTTAATATGGTCTTGAGAGATTCCAGTCCAGCTATCATCCTGTAAGTATAAAATAGAATGCCCTACACCTACTGGAGGTAAATTAGGTCCTGTAGAGTGAGATCCACCTGGGCTATAGAATCCATTAGTTTCTGCTCCAGGAAGAGGGAACCCAATCAATCCGGCACTTGCATCTCCTACTAACATTTTATCTCTTTCTACTGCAAATACTACATCATTACCACTTGGGTTATTCTGATCCTTGTTTGCAGTGATATAGTATCCATCGCTCCAGATTGATAATTTTTCATAATCTGGGAATGAACCTGTATTAAATCGGTAAGTAAACCAACCGTCATTAACTGGATCTGGTCCTTGCCCTACAGCAATCAAGAATCCATTTGGAGTATTACTAAATTGCATGATAATAAAGCGATCTGCATAATTATCATATACTACAATAGGATCTCCCAGCGTTTCTCCCGGAAAGATAGTTCCTAATGAAGCCTCTGGCACAAGTACATTTCCTGCTCTATCCAAAATACCAAAACCAGAGTTGAATGCATATACATAATGGTTTGGTCCAATAGCACCAGTTGCATCATTCAATACAGTTCCGATATGAGCATCAAAGGATGCCAAAGGAGAAGTGGTAGCCATTTTTGTTGCATTTTTTTGCTTGGCTACAAGAGGGTCTACACCACCTGCAGGTTGAAATCCTTTACCAGGTACAAAGGTATTACTACCTCTTCTTTTTGGAGGGGCAACATGCTCCAACCCTGCTGCTGAAATTACGTTATCCATTTCTGCGATAGCAGGAATACTTCTTACGTAGGCCGCTTTACCAACAGAACTGGCTTTCATCGGGGCTCCTTTTTGAGCAAATAGCCCAAAACTACATAAAGTAAATAGTGTTACATAAAAGAGTTTTGTTTTCATGTGTGTGAAATTTGATTAATTGTTTGTGTGAATTATAATTAGTATAAAATGATTTAAATGAGTGCAATTTTGAAGATTTGTTTTTAGGTTGAATAAAAGATAAAACTCGTTTATAATTATCGTGAAGAATTACTTCAATTATGACATTGTTAAATATAGAATAATTCACCTAGAAACAAAAAAATAAGATGTCATAAAATACTTACAATCAAATAATTGTGCTAAAACCGTACTCTTAATGAGGCTTTGTTTTCGAATTTACATATATAACAGAATGATATATATTAGTATATTATTTAACAAATACTTTTTCGCAAACATGAACTAACTTAACAAATCTTTGGGAAGCCCAGAATTGGCAATATGTAAGAAAAATACTTCTAACAAAAAAAGAAAAGAGTGGCCTCAAAAAAACCACTCTTTCCCCGTGAGAACATTTGCTAATGTCTAATAACTATTTTAAAAATATTTTAAAGATTTGATTTCACTCGTTTCTAACTACTAAGATAGTTCATCGATAATATTAATCGATTAAAGGTCAAATCGCAATCCAAGGGATACATTATTTTGCTCAATTTCAGCGTTTCTGAAAACTGGAGAGATATCATATTTCAAATAAAAAGACATATCTCCAAAACCTAAATACGAACTTACTCCATAAATCAAATCACTGGTATTATAATCTCTTTTAATCTTGTCTTTTACCTTATCGCCATTTTCTTTGAATTTCAGTTTTTGACGCGTACTTATATTGGCTCCTACGTATCCTCCAATTCCGATTCTAAATTTTCGAGCGGTATAATATCTAATGCTTTTTTCGGTTTCTTTTACCCTCGAAGGACCAAACTCGAAATGCACAGGCACCACAATATTATCCATTCTAAATTTGGATTTGTCAAGCTCTACCGGGAACTCTTCCAAATTGGTTTGATTGCCATTTTCTACAAAATATCGGTTTCCTGTAGGTTTTAACCCATTTGACACATAGGAGATACCATATTTAAATCTTAGGAAATTAGTATTCTTAAATACTCTTGTCTTCCAGGCCCAACCTAATTCAAAAAATCGACTACCTGCAATCCTATAGTCTAGATCGTCTAACGACTGCCCTTCTGCAATAGCATTATTTAATCCGAAAGCTACCACCAGATCCGATGTGGTTCTTCTATCGTATTTTATTTCTTTCTCTTTTACGTTTTTAATCTGGATCCCAAACAAAATATCTCCATCTTCCAGATCTTTGGCTCCCAAACCTATCTCTAGTTTTTCGGCACCCGTTCCCAGGTATTCGTCTCCATTTCTCTCTAAAAGTGCGATTCGATTATCCAAAATAGCCAATCCATTTTCGATATTTAAGGCATGAGCCTTGGCCGCTTCTTCCTTTAATTCTTGGGCTTCTGCTTTGGTAATTTCGTTATCCTCTAATCGCCTGTTTATTGCTTCTACCTCTTCTTTAAGTGCCTCTTTTTCTGCAGTAATAATTTGCTCTTTTTGCTGTTTTAATCTTTCGATTTTAGTATTGTCTGAGGTTTCTTGTGCTCCCGAAAATTGGGCAATACATGTCATGGCTACGATTGTAGCTATAGTAACTAATGTCTTCATTTAAATTGATTTTGATATTCTGCACAATCCCTTTTCATCAAGGGATTATGCAGAACTTGATTGATGAATGATTCTTAATTTTCCCGTTCTGCTACAGCAGTTCTTACTTTCTTAAAACCAGTTTTAAGCGCTTCAAAAACTCGTTGTTTAAAAGTTTCATCGATTTCTTCTTCTACATCTTGCAGAAGTACCGATGCACTAACCGTATTAGATTTTAATATTCTTTGAGATGTTATTTCTCGTTGTGCGTTACGCAATAGCTGGTTGATCTCCTCTTCGGTAACTTCGTTTTGATCTTTTTGTAGCTCATCTACCTGTGCTAATACGTCTGCTATTTTTTCTTCTATCACATTGGCATCTACAGGTAAAATCTCTTTTTCATTCAAAGTTGCTGCTACAGCTTCTTTAGTATCAAATTGCTTGTTTAAATCTGCTCCATCAACTTTTTCAAAAGTGTCTTTTACTTTATTGCTATTACTTTTGGTAGCCTCTGCGACTTTATTATCTACAGCAAGTTGTTTTTTTACAGAAATTGCTTCAGACTTTTTCTTTTCTATTGTTACCGTTTCCTCTTTCTTTTCCTCTACCGGAATAATCTCCTTCTTCTCCTGCTCATCTAGTGTGATTTCTGTTTGGTTTTTTTTCAAAATCTCATTACTTCTATCTACGATTTCAATCCTATTAGGGTCTTCAGAAAGACTTCTATTTTTCCATACAGCTGTTATCACTAATACTCCTACAAAAACGGCAGCTATACTGTACCATAAGATTTTGTTATCTTTTTTTCTTTTCTTGACTTCGTGTACATCTAATTGTGACGCTAACTTCTCCCAAGAATTTACTGTAGGTTCTATAGCGCGTTCTTCGAGCTTCTCTCTTATGTTATCTTCAAATTTCAATGGCGCCATTACTTAATTTATTTTGTTGGTTTACTCTGTGCTGTAGCATTTTTCTTGCTTTAAACAATTGTGATTTCGATGTGTTTTCTGAAATCTCCAACATTTTTGCAATCTCGCTATGTTTGTACCCTTCTACAGCATACAATACAAACACCATTCTATATCCTTCTGGAAGACCATCGATCAACTCCTGAATCTGTTCTACTTCTAATTCTGTATTGATATTATTCCAGGACTCTTCTTTGTAATTTGGCATTTCTTCGGTAAAGAAAATTTTCTTTTCTTTTCTTAAAAATGAAATCGATTCGTTGACCATAATTCTGCGTACCCAACCTTCAAAACTTCCTTCGAACTTAAATTTATTCAGATTTAAGAATACTTTCAAAAAACCACTGAGCATAACATCCTCTGCAAACTGGATATCTTTAATATACCTCCTGCATACACTAAGCATCTTCGGCGCATACTTGGTGTATAACTGATGCTGAGCATCCCGCTGCTGATTGGCGGCTTTTTTGATAAGTTGCGTTTCGCTTTTATAAAATTGAATTACTTTCAACGTAAAGAGTGATTAATTTGATCTTCTATTAGCATAGACGTCAAAGAAAATAAAATGGTTGCCCATGTCATTATTTTTTTTTGACCAAACACAAAAAAAATGCCAAAAAACCTTTATAAACTACTGATTAAAAGGTAAGTAAATTTTTAAAAAATATTTTATTTTTTTCGGTCAATTACGTAATTGACCATAAGCTCTAGTGAGGATCGGTAATCAGAATTTGGATATTCGGACAAAATGGACAAAGCTTGATCCTTAAAATCGTTCATGATTTTAATTGCATATTCCAAGCCTTCACTTTCTTTTACGAAAGCGATTACTTCTTTTACTCGCTTCTTATCTTTGTTGTGATTTTTTACAGAGTTAATCAGCCATTTTCTTTTATCCTTACTGCAATTGTTGAGCGTATAAATCAAAGGCAAAGTCATTTTTTGCTCTTTGATGTCGATACCTGTGGGTTTTCCTATAGCGGTATCACCATAATCAAAAAGATCGTCTTTTATCTGGAACGCCATTCCTATAAGTTCTCCAAATTTTCTCATCTTTTCGACATCTTCAGTTTCTGGAGCTACCGAACAAGCTCCTAAGCCACAGCAAGCAGCAATCAATGTGGCTGTTTTCTGGCGGATAATCTCATAGTAAATATCTTCGGTGATATCTAGTTTTCTTGCTTTTTCTATCTGTAGTAATTCTCCTTCACTCATCTCCCGTACTGCTACAGAAATAATTCGAAGTAAGTCAAAATCTCCATAATCAATGGACAACAATAGTCCTTTGGACAACAAATAATCACCTACCAAAACCGCAATCTTGTTCTTCCATAACGCATTAATCGAGAAAAAGCCACGTCTACGATTCGAATCATCCACCACATCATCATGTACTAAAGTAGCGGTATGAATTAATTCTATTACCGAAGCGCCGCGATAAGTTCTTTCGTTTACCTCTCCTCCAGAAACCAGTTTGGCAACCAAAAACACAAACATAGGTCGCATCTGTTTTCCTTTACGGTTTACGATATAATGTGTAATACGATTAAGGAGCGCCACCTTTGAAGACATTGAATCTGAAAACTTTTTCTCGAAAAGTTCCATTTCATCAATAATAGGTAGCTTTATTTGCTCAACAACTTTCAACAGGAGGTATTATAATTCTACTAATAATTTGCTACGAAGATAGTATAATTTGTTTTTTGATAAACCCTAATAGTGTTAATAAAGAAAAATCAAGATTTGTTAGCCAATTGACCGCAAGCTGCATCGATATCTTTTCCTCTACTTCGACGAACATTTACTACAATCCCTTTACTTTCTAATGCAGAAATATATTGATCTATTGCGGCCGATGATGCTTGCTGAAATTCGCCATCATCAATAGGGTTATATTCTATTAAATTTACCTTGCAGGGTACGTAAGAGCAAAACCTAATTAATGCATCAATATCTTTTTTCTTGTCATTAATTCCTTTCCAAACTACATACTCGTAGGTAATTCTACTTTTTGTTTTAGCATACCAGTATTCTAATGCTTCTTTAAGGTCCGTGAGCGGAAAGGTCTCATTAAAAGGCATAATCGCCGTTCTTACATCATCTAAAGCCGAATGCAGAGAAACTGCCAACCTAAACTTCACCTCATCATCTGCCATTTTTTTGATCATCTTTGGCACTCCAGAGGTAGACAAGGTAATTCGTCTGGGCGACATCCCTAATCCCTCTGGTGATGTAATTTTATCGATCGCTTTAAGCACATTATTATAGTTCATTAGAGGCTCACCCATTCCCATAAATACAATATTAGATAACGGACGATTGTAGTACAATTTGCTTTCCTTATCAATGGCTACCACTTGATCATAAATCTCATCGGGGTTAAGGTTACGCATTCTTTTTAAACGTGCTGTTGCACAGAACTTACAATCCAGACTACACCCTACTTGAGAAGAAACACAAGCTGTAGTTCTTGTTGGAGTCGGAATAAGTACAGATTCTACAATCAAACCATCATGCAATCTTACTGCATTTTTTATAGTACCATCTGCACTGCGTTGCATTTGATCTACTCGAATATGATTGATCACAAAGTTCTCCTCCAACATAAGCCGTGTTGCTTTGGAGATATTGGTCATATCATCAAAACTATGAGCTCCTTTGTTCCAAAGCCATTCATATACCTGATTCCCACGAAAAGCTTTGTCCCCATGTTCCTCAAAAAAAGATCGCAATTGATCTTTTGTATATGCTCGTATGTCTTTTTTCTTTACTGCCATATCTTGCAAAAGTAAAAGATATTGTGCTACCGACACAAATATTATTGACAACAAAAAACCCTCAGTATAGTGCTGAGGGCTTCATTGTTTTCTCTATTTCTCGAGGAATTATTTCTTAGACTCCTTTATTCTTCTCCATTCATGTACTCCTCCGCCACCTTTGTACTTTACATAAAGTACATCGCGTTTCTCTTCTTCTGTCCAAATTTGACAGTCGGCTTTTTCTCCAGTCCATACGTTGGTATAAGTACCTCCTTCATATTTATCACCACTAAAACGCAAGTTCTTAAGAATAGTCATTCCTTCTATCTTTTTGTTTTTGTCTTCTCCGGTACATTTGAAACAAACATCATCTCTTTCAGACTCTCTCATCATTTTTTCGATAGTACCAAAAACTTTACCATCGATGATATATACCTGAACCACGCTTAAAGCAACTCCAGATTCTTTATCAATCATTCTCCATTTCCCTAATACAGGATTTGGTTTGTAGGCAGCCAATAGATTCTCTTTCAAATCATAATCTACAGGATTTTCACCTAACCAAATTTTAAACAATGCCGTTTTGAACTCCATATTGGTCATGGTACCTAGAATGGTTCTATTTCTGAAAACAGTTAATTTCCCACCTTTGGTATGTAATATTTTGATGATATCAAATTTCTTAACATCATTAGGAAGAAGTCCAATAAACTTACGAATTTGATCTTCTAATTTGAAGCTATTACCATTGGTAGCTACTTCGATTCCACCTCTGATTAATTTTTCAAGGCCTTTTTGATTCATAGAAGATAGTACTTTGATCGTAACCGCCATTTCTTTATCCTTTTCGGCTACTTTTACTCCATCTTCTGGCCCTTCTACTTCGAAGTCAAGATATAATCCAATCGCATATAATTTTTCTCGTTCTCCGGCTCCATTAAGCATCAATTCCGTTTCTCCGAATTTATCAGTATCATTAAAACGAACTACACCGACTTTTGTTTGGGCCAAAGAGCATACAACAGTAAAAAATGTAAGGCAACACAATACTTTTTTCATCATTATCTATTTAGGTTTTGTTCAAGGTTTTTTAACAGGAAAACAAAAAACGGTCCAATTCTATAAAAAGTACCCCGATATTCTGTATTCAATATGTTATTTTCGACAAAAAACACAAATCATCGATAAAATGCAATATGTTATTACGGTAAAACCGTAAATTTTTGTCGCCGCGAAAATAACACTTTTTTTTTCATAAAAACTACTTTAACACCTTAATTTTTAAGAATATAACAAAAAACCCTGCTCAAAATATCGTTAAACAGGGTTTTCCTCAATGCTTTGCTATTTTGATTACAAGATTAACATTGCATCTCCATAGGAATAAAACTTATATTTTTCTTTTACCGCTTCTTCATATGCTTCTTTTACAAAATCATGTCCTGCAAATGCAGAAACCATCATTAACAATGTAGATTTTGGCGTATGGAAATTAGTAATCATACTATTAGCAATACTGAAGTCATATGGCGGGAAGATAAACTTATTCGTCCATCCTCTAAACTCATTAAGTGTTTTCTCTGAAGAAACAGAACTCTCTAAAGCTCTCATCACCGTAGTTCCTACTGCACATATTCTTTGCTTATTAGCAATACCTGAATTGATCACATTGGTTGCCTGAGCAGTAATGAATGCTTCTTCGCTATCCATTTTATGTTTTGATAGATCCTCTACCTCTACCGGATTAAATGTACCTAAACCAACATGTAAGGTAATTTCTGCAAAATCTACTCCTTTTATCTCTAAACGTTTCATCAAATGTTTAGAAAAGTGAAGTCCAGCAGTAGGGGCTGCTACAGCACCTTCATTTTTTGCATATATCGTTTGGTAACGTGTCTCATCCTCTGGCTCTGTATCTCTTTTGATGTATTTAGGAAGTGGTGTTTCTCCTAAATCTGTCAGTTTCTGTCTGAACTCATCGTAAGAACCATCATATAAAAAACGTAACGTACGTCCTCTCGAAGTTGTATTATCAATTACCTCTGCTACTAGACTCTCGTCATCTCCAAAATAAAGTTTGTTTCCGATACGAATTTTTCTTGCCGGATCAACCAATACATCCCAAAGGCGAGTTTCAGAATTTAATTCTCGTAGTAAGAACACTTCAATTCTAGCTCCTGTTTTTTCTTTATTTCCATACAGTCGGGCAGGAAAAACTTTGGTATTATTTACTACCATTACATCATTAGGCTCGAAATAATCTATTAGATCTTTGAACTGTTTATGTTCGATGGTTTGATCCTTTCTATTAAGAACCATAAGACGAGCTTCGTCTCTATTCTCTGCTGGATATTCGGCCAACAACTCCTGTGGAAGGTTAAAATTGAAATGCGATAACTTCATTAGATTTATTTTTTGAAGATGCAAATATACAATCTCGTGACAGGGGTTGTCAAGTAAAATGCCATATATTTTAACTCTTCTGTTGTAAGGGCTTCGGAAGTGTAACAAATACTACCCCAGCGTAAAACCTAACTTCTCGAGATCTCTCCAAAAATCTGGATATGATTTGGATACTACATCGGCGTCTTCTATCAACAATGAAGTTCTAAGTGCCAGAGGAGCAAATGCCATTGCCATTCTGTGGTCATGGTATGTTCCTATTAGTACGTCTTCTTCCATACGATTAGAAGCTGCCAATCGCAAACTGTCTTCTGTTATTTCAACCTCTCCTCCTAATTTCTCTATTTCGGTTTTCAAGGCCTCTAATCGATCTGTTTCTTTGATCTTCAAGGTGTGTAAACCGGTTAGATAACAAGATATCCCCAATCCAAAACAGGTTACCGCAATGGTTTGCGCTATATCTGGCGAATTGGATAGGTCCAAACCATGAAGCGCTTCATAATTGGTGGTATCATTTTTTTTGAGTGTTACCGTATGATCGCCAAAAACTGTTTCTACTCCTAGATTCTTGTAAATAGTGGCTAAAGAAGAATCACCTTGATAGCTTTTCTTCTTATAACTTCCTAAAGTGATTTCTGCATTTCGAGACAGCGCAACAATACTATAAAAATAAGACGCAGAACTCCAATCCGACTCTACGACAATAGTATTGTCGATATCGTTTTTATTTTCCGGTATGGTTATTACATTATCTTTAAAAGTACCTTTAATTCCAACGTCTTCAAGCAAACTAAGCGTCATATTGATATATGGTACAGAGGTCACCTTACCTTTTAACGCTATCTCTAATCCATTTGGCAATGAGGATGCCATTAACATCAAGGCAGAAATGTATTGACTGCTTACATTGGCCTGTAACTCTACCTTATTCGCTTCCGGCTTTGTTCCTAGTATATTAATTGGGGGATACCCTTCTTCTTTTTCATATTTGATATCACATCCCAATTGCTGAAGGGCGTCTACCAAAATCTTTATAGGCCTTTCCTGCATTCTTTTACTTCCGGTAAGCGTAGTTTTCCTACCTTCTTTCAAAGCAAAATAAGCTGTTAAGAAACGCATCGCTGTCCCCGCATGATGGATGTCTACGGTTTCATCTGTACTAGCCAAAGCTCTTTGCATAAGTACAGAATCATCACTATTAGATACGTTTTCAATCTTTATATTGGGATATAACGCTTGTAAAATAAGGAGTCTATTGGTTTCACTTTTTGACCCCGTTATCTGTAAAGCACCACTTTTTATAGCCGATACTTGCTGTAATTTCAAATTCATTATTATCGATTTGATTTGCGTTTTCTAAATTCTAAATAATATCCAAAGATCATCCCATAGGTTAAGCCTCCAACCAAGCGGGAAAATACATAACGCATCCATCTACCATCTGCGACTCGTTCTTCGACAAAAGCGCTAAAAGCCAACCCCTTAAAATGCATAAAATGCTCGATAATGCTAAAAATAATGACAAAACCAAGTCCAATAAAGCCAACGGTAGCCCAATATTTCTTTGAAGATATTATAGAGAAAAACATTATTTTAATTTTTCATTATTATGATGGCGATCGTGATCTCTTTTTGTTTTGAGATCCAATTTTTTATCAAAAGCATCCTGCAAATCCACTCCTGTTTGATTGGCAAGACAAAGTACTACAAAAAGCACATCTGCCAACTCTTCTCCCAGATCCTTATTTTTATCACTCTCTTTCTCACTTTGTTCTCCATAACGTCGAGCAATAATTCGTGCTACTTCACCTACTTCTTCAGTAAGTTGAGCCATATTGGTGAGCTCATTAAAATAACGTACTCCATGATTTTTGATCCAATCATCTACCGCTTGCTGTGCATTTTGAATATTCATACTTATATTTTTTTAAGAACCACCTGGTCGCTCTCTTTTTCAATGATTTTGTTATAAAACTCTTTGATCGAAGGATAATATTCTGGTAATATCAGCGCCGAATTAATGGTTTCGGTAACTGAAATTTGAATCATTCCATTTACGATTTTAGCATTAAACGAAAATGACCCTAAATCATCAGGTAGTTTAAATCCTCCTGACTCGGGCAACTCAGCTATCTCGTATCCTTCTGGTATCTTAATATTTACCATATACACATCTGAAAAACCATATCCAAAATCTACAGGATATCTTCGATCATCAGATTTGAATATATTCTCTTTGTTACGCAAAAATAATAAAGGTGAGAAGAACATTTCATTATCTATAACTTCAATTTGGTCTTCTACCACAAATTCGAATCGCTCATTAACCGGTTTCCCCAATTGATTAGCACCTTTCACCTCATAATTTATCAATTCATCTATTTCGTATTTTTTAAGAATTCTTTTCTCCTGAGATTTCTGGTCATAAATTCCGAATCGGTCACGAAAATTATGGGCTAGGTAATCCAAATGATACATATTAGATTTTCCTTTAACCGTTCCATTAGTATCAATTTCGTACTGCAAGCTACTTCGATTTAATGAAGGCTTGCCTGGTCTGAGATTCAAACGTTGTGATTTACCATTTTCTGCTATAATTCTAGCTGTACCCTGTATTACTCGATTGGGAAGTACGTTAGGTTCCCCATATTTATCTGTGGCGTCCAGGTAAATACTATTACCATTAGGCAATTTAACCCTGGTGATCACATAATCAAATCCGCCCAAGGTAGGAAAAAGAGAGGTTACTTTTTGATTAGAAGTGACCAAAACTGGATTAGCTTTTACTCCTGCATGATTTAACATCGAAGTAAGCATCAGATTAATATCAGCCACATTACCGGTTCCTTCTTTATACGCTTTTCTCACACCAGATTGCACTGTTGCTCGATAATTGCCGTTCCAGTTCATTTTTTGTTTTACAAAACCAAAGATCAATCCCGCCTTTTTTATAGGATCACTAATCCCACCAACTAATTGATCAATATCTTCTTTGTAGTAATTTGTTTTATTTAGTTCCCCACCAAAATCTGCTCTGGAATACATTTTCTTGATAATTTCCTCCCAGGTGGTTGCATAGTTCTCTATAGAGGTTCCAAACTTGGTAAACTGAAGTTCGTATACCAAAGAAGAAACGTAATTATTGATATTACCTGAATAAGCTTCCGTTTTGAACGCCGGAACATCTGTAGATGAAATAGAGTTTACAATAATTTTGTAGTCTATTGGTGTAGGTTTATCCTTAGGTCGATTTGACCCATAAGATCTTGATTCTACATCAAAAAATTTAGCTCGGTTTGGAGTATAAATGAAGCTTCCATCAGCGTTGGATTCTTTTAAATCTATAGGTAAATAACCAGTAGTGAATTTTTTAAAATTAAAATACTCCGGCATTTTTATACTCACATCTAGTTTTTTGATTGGAATCTGATCTTGAAGCACAATCCTATCAATATTGTAAACAAATGGCGAAATAATCTTATACTTATATTCTATTACCGAATTATCCTTAAGCTCTGGCATGGTAAATTTGATCTGATCATAATTTTCAGAAAACTCATTCTCAAAAATCCCATCTTTTTGCAGTTTTGTTTTAATCACCTTACCTCCATCAAGAGAATAGGTATAGCCTTTTAAATCGCTCATTCTCTCTTCTGCTCTTTCATTCTTATACAATAAAAAATCATCCGAAGCATAATCAAATCCATTCTTGTTATATAGTTTTACTCGACGATGCACTTCAGTTATTAAAAGAAACCATCGTACGGTAGGGTTGTATTCGTAGTACACTTCTTTTTTATCATAAAGAATCACCGCATTTGCAGTACTATCTGCTTCATAAGACTGTTCTTCCAATTCTGCTTTGGATACCTTTCCAAACTTATATTCTTGTCCGGAAGAGATATGAAAGTATAGTATACATATTCCTGTTAGCAGCAGTTTATTTATAGGATTCATAATTATTTGATTGGTTTATATTTTTTTTAAGACTACCTGATCATTTTCTTTTTGAATGATCTGGTTATAAAATTGTTTGAGTGTAGGGTAATATTCTGCTGGAATAAATGGAGTTTTCAAATTTTCAGAAATAGTGATCTGAACTTTATCAGCATTTACATTTGATCTATAAACAAAACTACCCATATCACCTGGTAATTTAAAAGCTTGACTTTTGGGTATTTCTGAAACCTCATAACCCTCGGGTATTTGAATAGAAACCATCATCTGATTAGCATACCCATACCCAAAATCTACTGGATATAAACGTTCATTGGACTTAAAAATATTTTCTTTATCTCTCAAGAAAAGTAGGGGCGCAAAGTATATTTCGTCTTCGATTACTTCTGCCTGGTCCTCTACGGTAAACTCGAACCTTTCTGTTATAGGTTCCCCTAATTTATCAACACTTTTTAATTCGTAATTACTTAAATCTGTAATTTCATATCTCTTTTTAAGCCTTTTTGTTTGGGTCTCTTTATCCTTTATCGCATGGGCAGTACGAAATGAGTGTGCCAGATAATCTTTGTGATATAAATTCGTTTTTCCAGTAATTACTCCATCTTCGCCTAATTTACATTGCAAGCTGAATCTTCCCATAGCGGGTTGCTTTGGTCGAAAATCTATTAACTGAGATGTCCCTTTTTCGGATATTATTCTACCTGAACCATGTACTACTCTGTATGGAAGAATATTAGGTTCTCCATATTTATCTGTAGCATCCAAGAACAGAATTTGATCTCCTGATTTTACTCTTGCTATTACATAATCAAATCCTTCTAATGTTGGAAATAATGAGATCGTCTTCCGAACAGAGCTCACCAATACAGGGTTAACTTCTACACCTGCATATTTTAACATCCCAATCAACATTAAATTGATTTCTGCAGAGTTACCAACGCCATCTGCGTACGCTTTTTTTACTCCATCCCTTGTTACTACCCCATACTTATTATTCCAATTCATTTTTCCTTGCACAAAACCGTAGATCAAAAGTGCCTTTTTGATAGGATCTGTAGTCGTTCCCAAAAGCTGGTCAATGTCTTTTTTGAAATAAGCAGTTCTTTCTAATTCGTTCCCAAATCTAGGATTCTCGAAGACAGATTTTGCAACCGCCTCCCAGGTGGTAGCATAGTTTTCTATTGAATTACCGAAACGCGTAAACTGAAGTTCAAAAAGTATAGAAGACAAATAGTTTTCTGGATTGCCCGAATACGGCTCTTCTATAAATGCCGGAACATTGGTAGACGTAATGTTATTTATATTAACCTTATAATCAATCCGGTCTACAGAATATTTAGTTTCTCTGGATCCAAAAGTATTCGCTGATTTAGAGTTAATAGAAATATTCTTATTGCGACTAGATTCTTTAAGATTAACCGGCAAATACCCTGTAGTGTATTTTTTGAAATTATAGTATTCAGGGGTATTTACTGAGACTTCCAGTTTTTTAATAGGTATGCTCTGTTGTAAGTATATCTTATCAATATTGTATATAAAAGGAGAAATAATTTTATACTTAAACTCAACTATTGATCCTTCTGATAAAGATGGCATCGTAAACTTTACCTCGTTATAGTTCTCAGAGTATTCGTTTTCAAAAACATCATCTTTGTCCAATTTTGTTTCGTTGATTTTATTACCAACCAAACTGTAAGACATTCCTTTTAAACCACTTATTTTTTCTTTATTGCTATTATTTCTATACAGTAGCACCTCATGTGAGGCATGTTCAAATCCGTTTTTGTTATACAATTTGATTCGCTGATACACTTCTGTAACCAATTGAAATCCTCGTGTCTGCGAATATTCATACCATACTTTTTTGTTTTTATACAATACCGCAGCATTAGCATTACTATCTAATGGATAAGACTTTTCCAGTAGTTCATCTTTGGAAATTTTACCAAATTCGTATTTCTGGCCATACGAATTTAAAAAAGTGAAAAGGCTTAATCCAATGATTAGTTTACTTACAAAATTCATAATTATAGTTAGTTATATTCTTTTTAGTACTACTTGATCGTTTTCTTTCTTAATAATTTGATTATAAAACTGTTTGAGCTCAGCATAATGTTCTGAGGTTATTACAGCTTCATTAATAGTTTCATCAACCGCTATCTGAAGATTGTCATTTACCAAATTAATTCTATAGGAAAACTGCCCTATATCATTTGGTAATTTAAATGTTAGCGCATCTGGAATTTCGGCTACTTCATATCCTTTGGGGATTTCTATATTTAACATATACTGATTGGAGTACCCATGACCAAAATCTACCGGATATTTCCTAGTGTTTGACTTAAAAGCATTTTCTTCACTTCTTAAAAACAAAAGAGGAGCAAAAAACATTTCATTATCAATCATTTCGACTTGACCACTACACGAAAAGTTAAATCTTTCTACTACTCCTTTTTCATATTCATCAAACTCTTTTACATCATAGTTGACTAATTCATCTATCTCATAAGATCTTTTAAGACGGTCTAACTTCTCTTTTTCATCTTCTGAATCTTGTTTTGCCCTAAAATCATGAGCAAAATGATCCAAGTGATGAATGTTTAGCATCCCCTCTACAGAACCACTTTCGTCTATTTTACATCGCGCAGAAAACCTATTCAATGCAGGTTTTTCGGGTCTAAGATCTACCATTTGTGAACTTCCATTTTCTGCGATCACCCTGCCCATGCCTTTAATAACTCTATCCGACAACACATTAGGTTGCGCAAATTCATCTGCAGCATCCAAATAAAGGGTTTCTCCACTTGGTAATTTAACTCTAGTAATTACGTAGTTAAAGCCATTCTGTGTTGGAAAAAGAGACCTTACTCTATTACCAGTATTCAAAATTACCGGATTCGCATTATACCCAAGACTAGAAATCATTGAGGTGAGCATCAAATTAATTTCTGCAGAGTTGCCTTTTCCATCTTGATAAGCCTTTACTACACCTTTGCGTGTATAAACAGAATTATTTTTGTTCCATTCTACTTTTTTCTTTACATGATTATAAACCGCAGTAATTTTATCTAATGGACTTTCTAACCCTTCTGTGATTCGATCTATATTATGTTTATAGTAATTGGTTTTTTTCAGTTCATTTCCAAATCTAGAGCTTGAGAAAATATCTTTGGTTGCATCTTCCCAAGTGGTAGCATAGTTTCGTACTCTTCCATTACGATATTTAATGAATCCTAATTCATACACAACTGAAGACTGATAATTCTGAATATTTCCTGAAAAAGGTTCTACTTTGAACGAAGGGACATTTTGAGAATTTATTTTATGTGAAACCCTTTTAAACCCGTAACTTGTAACATAAGATTCTTTAAGGTTAATCGGCAAATATCCTGTTGTAAACTTTTTAAACCCATAAAACTCCGGCATCAACACCTCAACATCTATTTTCTTAATAGGAATATCGTACTGCAAGTAAATTCTACCAATATTAAATAAGAAGGGAGAAATAATTTTGTACTTGTATTCTATAATAGATCCTTCCTGCAAGGAAGGCATAGTAAAACTAACCTCCTCATAATTTTCGGATAGTTCCGTTTTAAAAATTCCATCCTTTTTTAATTTCGTTTCGATGATTGTATCATCAATCAAAGAATACGTAGTTGCCTTTAAACCGGATATTCTCTCAACAGCTCTTCCTCTATTGTACAATACAATTTTTCGGGTAGCATTCTCAAATCCATTCCTATTATAGAGTTTTATTCTTTTATGAACCTCTGTAATCAATTGAAACCCCTCAGACTTATAGTATTCATAACGGACTCTTTTGTTTTCATAAAGCACAGCGGCATTTGCAGAAGTCTCGAATGGGTAGGTTTTTTCTAACAACTCTTCTTTTGACACCTCTCCAAATTCATACTCTTGACTATAAGTCATTAGCATCGAAAAGAAAACCAGAATTGTTATCAATGGTTTTAAATTCTTCATTAAAGTTTTTTTAGTACGATTTTGGATTTATCAATTTTCTTAATACCAGCCCTAAACTCGCGATACTCCTCGTATTTTTCTTTTGGAAATGTACCATCCTTGATCTTGAGGTATCTTTTGAACTTTAAACTGGTATCATCTATTTTTTCTAATTCCCAAGAGTATTTTCCGAACTCTGTTTCTACTATTTTTTTGTCCGGAATACTGGAAACAGCGTATCCCTGAGGGACATGAATAATATACTCGTCGGTATTGACATAGCCTGCGGATATTTCTAACGGCATTTTTCTATCCTTGTACTTTGGAAGGTTACTTTGATCACAACTAAAAGCATTTGGAGCCACCAATAAACGATTTCCCACTTTCTTCATATAATTCCTGCATGAAACTTTGACCTCTTCCTTAAATGCAATCGCATCTACGTCGTTTTCAAAATTTAGCGAATTAATTTCCAGGTTATTTACATACCCCCACAGTTCCTTATAATACACCTTTTGATCTTTTGGTGTCTCGAATCGAATACCATTATTCCAATCATATTCTAATCCTTTGGATTCTCTTTTAATTTCGGCTACCATAGAAGCATCTGATCCCAAATTAATAGTCGCCTGAGTATGAAGTATATTTTCTTCGGGTTCGTATCGTTTGGTTCTTTTAATTTCTCCTCCTTCTGGTGTTACGACCAAGACATTTCGATCATCTGTAAAATCACCGATAAAATCAAAGGGAGCAGTTTGGCTGGTACATTCTAACCAAATATCTTCATCTTCTTCTGGGATATTGAGAATAACATGATTTCCTTGCATGGCCGCAAAATCTGGGTCAATATCTCTTCTTTCGTTTGCAAAAACCACTGTATAATATGATAATATCCCTTGACTATCCAATAGGGCTTTGGTATAATTGGTAAGTGCTTTACAATCTCCGTATCCCAATCGGTCTACATCACTTGCCAAAAAAGGCATCCAACCCCCAACTCCCAACTGTACACTAATGTATCTGGTTTTTCCTTGTACATACTCATAAATTCGTTTTGCCTTTTCTCTTTTTGTAGTTAAACCTTCTGTTAATTTTCCAACTTCGTTTATGGTTTCTTGCGACAATTCATCTCTTCCGGTCAGCAACTTATCATATTGCCATTTTCCCATGGTCTTCCAATCTGTGGCTGCTCCTTTTACTCCCTGGAGATAAAATTCATTCAAGGTAGCTCTTACCATGGGAACTGTATTCCTGTATGAAGGACTTAGCACTTCCCGTAATCTTGAAGGCATTCGATTAATGGTATATTTTCTTTTACCATCCGATTCGTCTTTTTTCACGGGAAAACCTTCAAAATTTGTTTCGTTATACCGAATAGAAATATCAGTATTATTCACGATCGTGTAGGAAGACTTTTGTACACCTAGTCTATACCCCAATAAAGGCATCCATGGAGTAATAAACGCAGTAGATGATTTTTGCACTTCACTCTCAAACACCAATGTATACGGGTAATCTACTGGAGTATATTCAAAATACAGCATTCGATCATCATTCATCAAAGAAATACCATCATGTCTACTCCTATCCCTGAAATCCTTCTTTTTATATTTTTTAATTTCTTTTCCGTGGGCATCGTAGACCGTAGCCTCAAGCTTTTTAATTTTTATAGAAGGGTCATACCCCTCAAAAGAGTCTGCATAGCCTCGTCCATATTTATTAAGGACCGTAACAATCCTTTTATTTTTAACAGTAATGGAGTTGATAGCATTAATTTCTATCTGTACATCTTCAGACCGAACTACTGCGTTGGCATCTTTTAAAAGCATAGTGTCTATAGAAGAAAATTTCAAATCTATTTCTTCTTGTGCCGAAGTTTTAAAAAAACACAATACAAGGATCGCTACCACAAAGGGTAGTACATTTTTGAACATATCTATTTATTTTTTGGGGTGTTATTCTCTATTTTTGGTATCTATTATTATGGTTACCGGTCCGTCGTTGAGCAAAGAAACTTTCATATCTGCTCCAAAGATTCCGGTCCCTACTTTTTTATCTAATTCGGTTTCAAGTTGGTTAACAAAACGCTCGTATAATGGTATGGATATATCTGGTTTTGCAGCTTTTATATAACTAGGTCTATTTCCCTTTTTTGTGCTAGCATGCAAAGTAAATTGACTTACCACAATTGCATCTCCATTTACATCCAGCACACTCTTGTTCATGACCCCATTTTCGTCTCCAAAAATGCGCAATCGGGCAATTTTCCCAGATAGCCATATAATATCTTCTTCTGTATCTTGCTCTTCTATTCCTAACAAAATGAGCAAACCAGACTGTATGCTAGAAACTAATTTTTGATCTACCGAAACTGAAGCTTCGGTCACTCTTTGTATTACAGCTCTCATACATTACTTAACTTTAGCCTATAACTTTACAATACAGTAGAAAAATCATCTCATGTATTTGCAAGTATATGCAGTACCAGTTTCATTTTTTGAAACTTAGCTTTTTGTTTCCTTATCTATGTATTTCATGAATTTCTAAAATGTTACCCTTACCTTTCAAAAAAATTATTCTTCATCATAATTATTTTTACGGTAGTGCTCCTCATCCCCTTCGAGTATTTGCAAGTAACTTTTGTATCTAGACCACGCAATTTCTCCATTATCCAAAGCTAATTTGACTGCGCATTTGGGTTCATTGATGTGTAAACAATTGTTGAATTTACATTGAGCTTTTAAGGCAAAAAACTCTGGAAAATAATCTCCTACTTCCTCTTTATCCATATCCACTACTCCAAATCCCTTGATACCCGGAGTATCGATAATTTTTGCCCCTATACTCAAGTCAAACATCTCTGCAAAAGTTGTGGTGTGCTGGCCTTGCTGATGTTGTTCGCTAATTTCTGCTGTTTTTAATGATAAATTAGGCTCTATCAAATTGACCAGGGTAGATTTTCCAACTCCACTATGTCCCGAAAACATACAAACTTTGTCTTCCATTAAAGACGTAACCTTATCAATATTTTTCCCTGTTTTTGCAGAAACCCCTATACATTCATACCCTATCTCTCTATACAGCGCAGCGAGATATTTTATTTCCAAAAGCTCTTCCTCATTGTACGTATCGATCTTATTGAACAACAATACTGCTTTGATACCATATGCTTCTGCAGTTACCAAAAAACGATCTATAAATGCGGTAAACGTTGGTGGGTTATTTAGTGTAATTAACAAAAAGACCACATCTATATTTGCTGCTATGATATGGGTTTGCTTTGAAAGATTTACAGATTTTCTAATGATATAATTTCGGCGCTCGTGTATATGTCCTATAACACCTGTTTCCTGATCATTTTTACTCTCCAATTTAAAATCTACGACATCTCCTACCGACACAGGATTTGTACTTTTTATACCCTGAATCCTAAACTTCCCCTTTATCCTACATTCATAGGTTTTACCATCCTGTGTTTTAACAGTATACCAACTCCCAGTAGATTTATAAACTGTACCTGTCATGAGCACAAAGATGCGAATATTAAAGTTTATTTAGCACCTAATTTTTTCTTTGTTTGAAAAAAATGGCATGCCAATTGATAAGTTAGCTGATATTAATCTTAAAATTGAAATCATTATGAAAAAAAACTTAGCACTAATTGCACTACTTCTTCTTGGTTTAAACACAACTTTTGCTCAAGATGTTTATGAATATCAAATTGTAACGGTCATCGAATCCATTGTTCCTAGTGGACTTGGTAGGTCCAGAATGCTTACCAGTAACGAAGTAAGAGATTACAAAGAATTTACATCTACACGTACAGGTGAGGATGACAAAAGAAATAAATCAAACCGAGGAGAAATTAGAGTAAAGGGCTTTGATGAAACCAAACTCTTGAACTTCTTTAACCTTGGTGGAATCCGTTTTCAAAATATTGCGGCAAACGATGCCATTGTTACTTCAAAACTTAACGAGATGTCTACTCAAGGTTGGGAACTAACTTTTGTAAACAGTGGTGTTGAAAGTTTTGGCGGTAAAGGCGATGGAAACGGGATTTATATCACTCGATACACCTTCAAAAGAAAAAAATAAACTACTTATATAAAAAGAAGCCACTCATGAAACCTACTTGAGTGGCTTTTATATTATCCTCGTGCTACTTTCTTTTGATGATTAATTGACTCTTGGTGAATCGCTTTATAAATTCTAAGCATAAATTCTTCACTTAGTCCTTTTTCCTCTCCTTCAAGAATCATTTTACCCAAAATTTCATTCCATCTTTTAGACTGAAGGATCGCTACGTTCTGTTTTGCCTTCACTTTACCAATTTCGTCAGAAATTTTCATTCTCCTAGACAATACATCCAGCAATTGATTGTCTACAACATCTATTTTTGCTCGAAGCTCGTTTAATGCTTTTTGATAAGCCTCATCCACACCAACTTCTTTTCGGATTTTTAAATCTTTCATATACTGAATTAATGTTTCTGGGGTAATTTGTTGCTTTGCATCACTCCATGCATTATCCGGGTCGTAATGTGTTTCTACAATCAATCCATCAAAATTGAGATCCAGTGCGGTTTGCGAAAGATCAAAAATAAGATCTCTTCTTCCTGCAATATGCGAAGGATCTAAGATCAGTGGTAAATCAGGAAAACGATTTTGTAGATCGATAGGAATCTGCCATTCTGGAATGTTGCGATATTTTGTTTTTTCATAGGTCGAAAATCCTCTGTGGATCACCCCTAAATTCTTTACATCTGCGGTATAAAAACGCTCTACAGCACCCAACCAAAGCGAAAGATCAGGATTGATTGGATTCTTTATTAAAACCGGATTGTCTATCCCTTTACAAGCATCAGCGATATCCTGAACAATAAATGGTGAAACCGTACTTCTCGCGCCAATCCATAGTACATCTACTCCATGTTCCAACGCCAACTCTACATGATGAGGATTTGCTACCTCGGTGGCAATTTTAAGGCCTGTTTCCTCTTTTGCGCGTTGCAGCCATTTTAATCCAAGAGCACCTACTCCTTCAAAATTCCCTGGTCTGGTTCTGGGTTTCCAGATTCCTGCACGTAATACTGTGGCATCAGAATCTTTAAGTTGATGTGCAATTTTTAACACTTGATCTTCGGTCTCAGCACTACAAGGGCCACCGATTACCAAGGGGTGATCGAGATTGTAGTCATCTAACCATGTTCTAAGTTCCTTCTTATTTTCCATCGCTATCTTTTATACGTTATGTTTATAGTCGTTTTAATTTACTTTCTATTATGAAATTCCTTTTAAAATTGTTTTTATATAATTGGTATTTTCCATTTCCTGATTGATTTCATCAAATTTATCCCTCTCCATCAATTCTTTAAAATGATTAAGGTTGTTGATGTATTCCTGTAATGTTTCAATAACATTTTCCTTGTTTTGTCTGAAAATTGGAGTCCACATGGCAGGAGAACTTTTGGCTAATCGTACTGTAGAAGCGAAACCACTTCCCGCCATATCAAAAATATCTCTTTCATTTTTCTCTTTCTCTATCACGGTTTTACCGAGCATGAATGAACTTATATGAGACAAATGAGATACATATGCGATATGCTTATCATGCGACACCGGGTCCATATAGCGGATTCTCATACCCAACCTCGAAAAAATCTCCATGCCTTTCTCCTGTAATTTAAAAGCCGTTTTTTCTACCTCACAAATAATATTGGTTTTACCACGGTATAAATTAGCAATTGCCGCTTTTGGTCCAGAAAACTCGGTACCAGCAATAGGGTGTGCTGCAAGGTAATTTCTACGTTTGGCATGATCCTCTACAATTTTGCACAGTTTTTTCTTGGTAGAACCCACATCAAAAACCAAACAATCATCATTAACCTGATCAAGCACTTGGGGCAATATCTTTACTGTAGCGTCTACAGGTATTGCAATGATCACTACATCGGCTTGCTCGAGTTGATCAAAATCGGAAGCATGATCTATAAAACCCAAAGAAACTGCATTTTCCAAATGTTCAGAGCTACCATCAATACCAAATATTTGAGCATCATTAAAAGCTGCCTTGATATCGATCGCAAAAGATCCTCCTATTAAACCCACTCCTATAATAAATACATTCATAGTTGTATGTTAAGCCTTTTGGTTCATTAGTTCTCTACTAAACTGCAACTTCTCGTTTTCAAATCGCTGAATAGCTTCTTTTATATTTTCTTTTGTAACACATAAAGAGAAACGAATATATCCTTTTCCATTACTGCCAAAAATATCTCCTGGAGCAACAAAGATGTCTTTTTTATAGAGCACATAGTCCGTAAAAGGTATTGCTTCTAATCCTTCGGGTAGTTTTGCCCATACAAACATTCCTTTGGCAGCTTTATCAAAAGTACATCCCAATTTCGAAGCTAATTCCCAGATCAGCTCTCTTCTTTCGGCATAAATAGCGTTCATTTTATCGTACCAGCCATTCGAAATCTTTAATGCAGCAATAGCACCTTTTTGTATCCCTTGAAACATCCCACTGTCCATATTACTTTTCACCTTTAAAATCGCTTCTATTTTATCAGCACTCCCACTCACCATACCCACACGCCAACCGGCCATATTAAATGTTTTACTAAGAGAATTAAGCTCCAACGCAACTTCCTTTGCTCCTGGGATAGAGAGAATACTTACAGGGCTATCATTTAATATAAAACTGTACGGATTATCTTTTACCAATAAGATGCTATGTTTTTTGGCAAAATCCACTATTTTTTGAAACATCTCAACATTCCCGGATGCTCCAGTTGGCATATGCGGATAATTGATCCACATTAATTTCACCTTGCTCAAATCTCTTTTTGAAAGGCTATGCAAATCAGGTTCCCATCCGTTCTCTTCTACCAAATCATAAAAAACTGGTGTTGCCCCCACTAATTTGGTTACCGAAGTATAGGTAGGATATCCTGGATTTGGTACCAACACCTCATCCCCCTCATTAAGATACGCCAAAGAAATATGCATTACACCTTCTTTGGATCCCATAAGTGGGAGAATTTCATTTTTAGGGTACAGATCTACTGCATATTTTGTTTTATAAAAATCTGCAATGGCTTCACGCAACTCAGGCAATCCTTGATAGCTTTGATATTTATGTGCTCCTTGTTCTAAAACGGCTTCCTGAATTGCCTTTACCACTTCTGTTGGGGGGTCTAAATCAGGACTTCCAATAGCCATATTAAGTATCGGTTTTCCCGAAGACGCTAACTCACGTACTTCTCTCAATTTTGTAGAGAAGTAGTATTCTTCTACCGTATCTAATCTTTTTGCTGTTTGAATGTTCATCCGTTTTGATTTTTATATTCTCCTAACACCTTTAATTCTAATGCCATGATTTTTAAAATCGACATTGCCTTTTGGTAGTCTTCATAATTGTGAAAAGTAACATCCACAAAAAAGGAATACTTCCAGGGCATATCTATAATGGGTAAGGACTGAATCTTTGTAAGGTTCAAATTGCAATCGCTCATTACATTAAGCACTGTGGCCAGGCTTCCTCTTTTATGATCTGTATGAAACTTTAAAGAAGCTTTATTGATCTGATCCTTTGGTGTTTTTGCTTCAGACTTTGCATTAAGCACAAAAAAACGTGTACTATTTGACTTAATAGTCTGAATCTCTCGAGCTAAAATATTCAACTCATAAATAGATGCTGCTGTCTCGCCAGCAACTGCTGCCACTCCCAGCAACTGTTGTCCTCGAATTCTTCTTGCTACATCTGCGGTATCCGCATCCTCAACCAATTTGATATGAGGATGTTTCCTGAAAAAATCCTTGCATTGCAACAACGCCATTGGATGAGAATACACTTCTTTTATATCAGAAATTTGCTGCCCTTCTATTGCCATCAAACAATGATGAATGGGCAGAAAATATTCTCCATTGATTGTAAGATCATGCTCATCTATATATGCGTAGTTAGGAATAATTGATCCCGCAATAGAATTTTCTATAGCCATGACAGCATCTGTACTTCTGTTATTTTCTAAACTCACCACCAATTCCTGAAACGACATACACTCATCGACCTCTATGTCTTTTCCGAAATAGGCTTGTGCCACTCCATGATGGTAAGATCCTTTTACTCCTTGTATTGCAACTTTTTTTCTCAAACGTTGTTTATTTTATGTCAAAAAAAAATCCCGATTTTTCATCGGGATTCTTATGATATGTTTTCACTAGTATTTACATAGCAATCCCGATCTTACTTTTAAAATAAAAGAAGAAAAAATAAAATCGGTTCCAAGTAAATACGTTGTTCATTTTGTTCAGTATTACAGTGCTAAAGTAGTTAAATCTATAATGATTCAAAATATTTTTTCATTTTTTTCACTACCAAAAACACATTATCATCAAATTTTAAATAAAGAGCGGCTATCGCTATTATATTCGAAACAAAAATGCTTGTCTGTTATAAATTTTTCAGCATTTCGGCCACTAACAAACGTTCGTAATTAAATCACACCCAGTTCTTTACCAATTTTAGTAAATGCGGTTACCGCCTTTTCTAAGTGGTGTTGCTCGTGCCCAGCAGATAACTGAACTCTAATTCTTGCTTTCCCTTTGGGAACTACAGGATAAAAGAACCCAATTACATAAATTCCTTCGTCCAACAACTTGGCAGCAAACTCCTGAGCCAATTTGGCATCGTATAGCATCACCGGAACGATGGGATGATCACCTGCTAGGATATCAAATCCTGCCTTGGTCATTTCGGATCTAAAATACTTTGTATTCTTTTCTAGCTTATCTCTCAATTCTGTTGAAGCACTTAACAAATCCAAAACTTTGATCGAAGCACCAACAATAGAAGGAGCCACTGTATTCGAGAACAAATAAGGTCTGGAACGTTGCCTAAGCATATCCACAATTTCTTTTCTAGCTGCTGTAAATCCTCCAGAAGCTCCTCCAAGTGCTTTACCATAGGTTCCTGTAATGATATCGACACGTCCCATCACATCTCTATATTCATGAGTACCTCTTCCTGTTTTACCCAAAAAACCTGTAGAATGACATTCATCAATCATAACCATAGCTCCGTACTGATCTGCCAAATCACAAATTTTATCTAGTTGCGCTATGGTACCATCCATAGAAAAAGAACCATCGGTAACAATTAAAACCCGCCTGCTCCCTTCAGCTTCTTTTAATTTCTTTTCTAGGTCTACCATATTATTATGCTCGTATCTAAAGCGTTTTGCCTTACACAAACGTATCCCATCAATAATAGAAGCATGATTTAATGCATCAGAAATGATCGCATCTTCTGGGCCAAGTATGGGTTCAAAAACTCCTCCGTTAGCATCAAAAGCAGCTGCATAAAGAATACAATCTTCCATTCCTAAGAACTCAGCAGTTTTACGCTCCAATTCCTTATGAATATCCTGTGTACCACAAATAAAACGCACCGAAGACAATCCATACCCATGAGAGTCGATCGCTTGTTTTCCTGCTTCAATAACATCCGGATGCGATGAAAGCCCCAGATAATTATTAGCACAAAAATTAAGTACATGTTGTGTCTTGGTAGTATCTATTTCTGCACCTTGCGGAGTAGTTATAATTCGCTCTGACTTATATAAACCTGCTTCTTTAATTTCGTCGAGCTCCTTTTGAATATCTTCTTTTATATTGGTAAACATATTTTTGTTGTTTTGTTATTCTATTGTTTTTAAAATAATGAAAGCTTAGAGCGCTAGCATTTCCAGATTTTTTGAACCTGTTTTGTACTTTTTCTTGAGTTGCTGTATCATCATTGTGGTTATTCCTTCCAGATCATAAGAAGGCTCCCAACCCCAGTCTTGCCTTGCCTTTGAGTCATCTATGGACTTTGGCCATTTTGAAGCAATTTCCTGTCTGAAATCCGGATTATATACCACATCAAAATCTGGATATAATTTACGAATTTCTGCAACGACTTCTGAAGGAGAAAAGCTTACCCCAGCAATATTATAAGAAGTTCTCATGGTGATCGCTTCTTTTGGTGCTTCCATCAACTCTATAGTTGCTCGAATAGCATCTCCCATAAAGATCATAGGTAACGTTGCATCCTCTTTCAAAAAACAATCAAATTTTTCTTCTAGCACTGCTTTGTGATATATATCTACCGCATAATCAGTAGTTCCTCCTCCTGGCAAAGACTGATAACCAATAACTCCAGGGTATCTAATTGATCGCACATCCAATCCATACTTTAGGAAATAGTATTGAGCCCAGTTTTCTCCAGCTGCCTTACTAATACCGTAAACCGTTGCAGGATCCAAATAAGCAGAATTAGGCGTATTATCCAAAGGCGCTCCTTCACCAAAAACAGCAATAGAACTAGGAAAGAATACCTTTTCTATATGTTGTTTCCTGGATACCTCCAAGACATTAAAAAGGGTTTTCATATTGATATCCCAGGTTTGCAATGGATTTTCTTCTCCTTTTGCAGAAAGGATGGCTGCCAGATGATAAATCTGAGTCACTTCATATTTTTGAACTACCTCTTCGATACGATCGATATCTGTAGCATCGATAACTTCAAAAATTCCTTTATATCCGTCTCTCTTTCTTAAATCCGAAGCAATAACATTATTGGCTCCAAATTTATCCTGCAAAGCCGTAGTAAGTACAGATCCTAGTTGTCCGTTTGCTCCTATTATTAAAACTACCGTCTTCATATTGTATTCCTTTTACAAAAAGCGTTATTTACTTACTAAAGTAACAAATAACCATATATCATCCATGAATAAGAAAAAATTAAGTTATTTTTACTGCATCAAACACAAATAACCATATTTTTTACTTTCAAAAAGTTAAAAATAGGTGGTCAAAAGTAATTTTTTTAGCATGGAACAATTAGATCAAACGGATATCACTATACTTCGAATACTACAAGAGGATTCTAAAAAAACTGCAAAAGAGATTGCAAAAATTCTCAATCTCACACCATCCCCTGTTTATGAAAGAATCCGTCGGTTAGAACATCAAGGATTTATCAAAAAATACGTAGCCATACTGGACAAAAAACTAATCGATAGATCAATTACGACCATCTGCCAGGTATCTATGAGATATCACAATGAAGCTTTTATCGAAAAGTTTGAAGAACAAATTCAAAATCTACAAGAGGTACAAGAATGTTATCACATGGCTGGGCAAGTAGATTTTATCTTAAAAATTCACACCAAAAGTCTAGAGGAATATCATGATTTTGTAAAATCCAAACTATCCAAAATTGAAAACATAGGAGTTCTAAACAGTACGTTTGTATTGAAGGAAATTAAACACACTTCAGAATTTTACATTTGATAAATAGTCTTGTAACCAATGTGCTGTTTTTTTCAGGGTTCGATCCAATGTATTAGGATCAAAACTTATAATGCCAAATTTAGGTATATATCCTTCGGCCCATTCGAAATTGTCTACCAAAGTCCATAGTAGAATTCCTTGTAGACGAACCCCTTTTCTCAAAACGGTATCCATACCCACTATTACTTTTTTGTAATAGTCAATTCTTTTGGAATCATCTTCATCCTCAGCTAATGCCATACCGCACTCTGACAACCACAGTGGTTTATCAGGATCATATTTTGCAAATCGTTCCAAAAAGTAGGGAATCCCATCTGAATATGTTTCCCATCCCATTATGGATGTTTCTACGTTTCTATGTTTTGGTTTGACTAGCATAGCTCCCAAATATGGGATATACCAAGCACTTTTTACCACTTCTCTAGTATACGTTTGTATCCCCCAAAAATCAAAATCTGCAGCAAGATCTTGAATATCGTTTTCCTTACAATATTTTGACATCCCTTTCAGTATGGGTAAATCTTCTTCGGGATATCCCATACCTAAATGAGGCTCTATAAACAAACGGTTCATGAGTGTGTCAATACGTTTTGCGGTTTGGATGTCTCTCGAAGTGTTTTTGTAGGGCTCAATTTTGGTGCAGCTTATTGCGGTTCCTACTTGCAATCCTTCTTTCCGTTTTAAAACCTTAAATCCCTTTGCCTGTGCTAGTAACAAATGATGCGTGCTAGCCAAAAAATTACTAATTCCTATTTTCCCAGGAGCATGCACTCCTAGAAAGTACCCTCCTCCCATACATACAATCCCTTCATTTATCAAAATCCAATGGGTAACTCTATCTGCAAAGTGATCTCGTAGCACTGCTACATAGTCTGTATACCAACTCACCACATCTCTATTAGTCCAACCCCCTAATTCGTGAAGTTTTTGTGGTAAATCCCAATGATAGGTGGTAATCCAAGGCTCCAGCCCCGCTTCTAGACAATAATCGATAACTTTGTTGTAAAATTCAATTCCTTTGAGGTTGATTTTTCCAGTTCCTTCAGGTAGTATTCTGGGCCAGGAAACTGAAAACCGAAATATTTTCAGCCCAATACGTGCGGCCAAATCAATATCCTCTTGGTAACGATGATAAAAATCTATGGCTACTTTGGCGTTAGATCCATCTTTAATTTTTCTACGTTTTTCTGTAAACTTGTCCCAGATAGAAGCGCCTTTACCATCAATATTATAAGCACCTTCTGTTTGAGCGGCAGCTATAGTAACTCCCCAAATAAGATCATTCATAAATCTCACAAAATATTAAGCTGTGAGGTTTAATGTTTGAACAATCCTTTTCCAAAAAAAGAATATAGTAGTATAAAGAATAATCTTTGTATCGAGCAAAAGAGTTCTCGAGCGATTTTCTTAAATAGTTGCTTCAAAAACGTAACCATAACAACACCTTTTGTATTTTAATAAATTTACAAACAAAACACATCAGCTTTATTACCTCAATATTACCAAAGTGTTAATCTCTATTGTTTTTTAAGATCATTAAAACAATAAATCAGGAATTATTACTTTTGATACTCATAAGCACTTTTATCTATGTCCATATCTGTATCTAATATTTACAAATTCTATAAAGACCAAAAAGCGTTAAATGATATCTCTTTTGAAATTAAACAGGGAGAAATTGTCGGTTTCTTGGGACCAAATGGAGCAGGAAAATCCACCATGATGCGAATATTAACCTCGTATTTGGATGCAAATAGTGGTTCGGCTCTAGTTAATGGATATGATGTAAACAAAGAGGCAATTGAGGTTCAAAAAAGTGTTGGATATCTCCCAGAACACAACCCTCTCTACACAGATATGTTTGTTAGAGAGTATCTCGCTTTTAATGGTAAGATTCACAATGTAAAAGCTTCCAGAATAGAAGAAGTTATCCAACTTACCGGTCTTACCCCTGAAGCTAACAAGAAAATAAATCAGCTCTCCAAAGGGTATCAACAAAGAGTTGGTCTAGCATCTGCATTGCTGCATGACCCTCAAGTACTTATTTTGGACGAGCCTACCACAGGATTAGATCCTAATCAGCTGGTAGGAATTCGTGAACTTATACGAGAAATTGGTAAAAAAAAGACCATTTTACTTTCTACCCATATCATGCAAGAGGTTGAAGCCATGTGTGATCGAGTGATCATTATTAACAAAGGTGAAATAGCCAGTGACAAATTGCTGAAAGATCTACTCAATGAAGAAGCGCAAATCATTGAAGTCGAGTTTGACTACCGGGTAGAGGAACCCTTTTTATCAAAACTACCGCATGTATCTGATGTAAAAAACATTGCTGGTTTCACCTATCACATTACATTCGACACTACCAATGACATGAGGCCAAAAGTCTTCGATTTTGCACACGACAATGAATTAAAAATTCTTCAACTATCTAGAAAAAATAAAAATCTAGAAAGTTTATTTAGAGAGCTTACCTCTTCTGATCATTCAGCTAAGGAGTAATATCACACTCTTTTCAAAATCAATCATTTATACTTCCGCCCTACTTCACCACTTGAGTCGACAAGTAATCATAAATAAAAATTAGGGTGTTTTACTTCTCCTGTGTTTTAGAATTGTAATTTAATTAATTCGGAAAACAAAAAATGGGAAACAAAGTATTGACTATGCTGTTGATCATGTGTACTTGTGGGATAATGGGGCAGGATATTAAAAACGAAAAACCTAAAACGTTCAAAAATAGCATCAAAATACGTCCGCTAAATTTCTTTGTTAACGAATTGATCTTTGATTATGAAAGAGTGATCGGTCCAAAAAGTTCTTTGAATATTACTATAGGGCAAGGATATCAAAAAGATCGTTTATTAGTAGGAGGAACAGTAGAAAATTACACCTCATTTCTAGAAGTGGATTACAGGCGTTATTTTTCAAAAGATAAGATTGCCCCAAGAGGATGGTTTGTCGGAGCGGGGATATTTGGACTTTATGAGCTAGATCGTTTTAAAAATATAGGAGGAACTGTGGAACCAAATTTTGATCGCGATTACTTTTCCACAGGAATCTCAGTAGATGCTGGATATCAATGGGTGTTCAACAATGGCATTACCCTTGGTCTCTCTGGAGGAGCAGATTTAAGAATACCTGTTGATCACAGTATTAACTCGAGTAGCACACGACCAAATCTTAATTTTTCTGTAGGTTATTCATGGTAATATGAATATCTTAATAGGTGAAAAGCAACATGAACTAATTAAATATAGCTGTACATGACCAAAAAAACTGTAAGTGTTTGCGAAGAAAAAGTATATGAACAACTTTATCATGACCATGCAGAAAAAATATATCGCTATCTGTGTTATCGATATGGGGATATTGAAAAAGCTCATGATATCGTGCAAGATAGCTTTGCCAAACTATGGGTAAACTGTTCCAAAGTAATTTTTGAAGCAGCCAAAAGTTTCCTGTACAAAGTGGCTAACAACGCTTCTTTAAACGAAATACGGTCTCAAAAGACAATACTGAAATATCAAGCTACGACTCAAAAGACCTACACCAATGAATCTCCTGAGTTTCAAATGGAAGAAAAGGAATTCATGGATCGTTTAAACAGAGCAATTAGTAATTTAAAAGATCGACAACGAGAAGTCTTTTTGTTAAGTAGAATGGAAAAAAAGACCTATCGGGAAATTGCAGAAATATTAGATATTTCGGTAAAAGCAGTAGAAAAAAGAATGCAATTGGCATTATTGAATTTAAGAAAATCAATCCCAAATATTTAAACAATAATATCATGAATATATCAGATAAATATTCGCAAAATGAATTTTTGATTAAATGGATACATGGTACTTTATCTACAGAAGAATTCACATCTTTTAGGAATTCTAAGCTATATAGAAATTTAGTATCATCTAAAGAAGTTAATAAAACATTATAAAAAGTCTATACAATGTCAGATTATAAAAAAGATAATAATTTTTTGGCACGTTGGTTAGCGGGAGAAATTACAGAAGAGGAAAAGAAAGTTTTTGAGAAGTCCGAGGATTACTTGGCCTACAAAGATATTCTTAACGGAGTTGAACGCTTTGATCAGCCTACTTTTGACACGATAAATAACCTGATAAAGCAAAAGGAATACAACAAAACATATCAGGAGAAAAAAACAAAAGTAGTTTCTTTTAAGCCATGGCTTTATGCAGCAGCAGCAATACTTTTGGTTATTGTAAGCATCAGAGTCTTTGGTTCTAATCGTACCGTAGTTACTACCCAAATGGCACAAACACAAACATTGACATTACCAGATAATTCTGAAGTAGTTTTGAATGCCGAATCCTCTATCACTTACGATACTGAATCCTTTTTAGAGAAAAGAGAACTTACCTTAAAAGGGCAAGCTTATTTTAAAGTTGCCAAAGGATCAAAATTTGTGGTAAAAACCAAAAATGGAGACATTTCAGTTTTAGGAACCCAATTTGATGTGTTTTCAAGAGTTCAAAAACTGGAAGTACATTGTTTTGAAGGAAAAGTGCAAGTATCCCAACAAAAGGAGCAAGTAATACTTACGCAAGGCAAAGCAGTAAAATCTACTCCAGCACAACAATTGCTATTATTTGACATTAAGAGTCAAAACCCTTCTTGGATGAATGGAATAACGCATTTTAAAGAAGTTCAACTTAAAGAGGTGATTAGTGAATTGGAACGACAGTTTGATGTTACGATCAAATCTGGTGATATTGATTCGCAACGTATGTTTACTGGATTTTTTGATCATCAAGACATCAAAAAAGCCTTGCAAACTTGTTTTGAACCCATGAATATTAATTATACATTTACAAATGATAATACCATTGAACTCCGAAATAAGTGATTAATCAAAAATTAGTGTGTTTTTTTCTGCTTCTGGTATCTCTGGGATACACGCAGGAGATTACTATTGCTAATTCTGAGAAAAAAGTACGAGTTACTAAAATTCTGGAAAGTTTTCAAACGAATCACCAATTCAACTTTTCTTTTGATGCGGATACTATTAAAGATGTTATCATCGACATCGATCAAAATCTTCTTTCTATAGAAGAACTTCAGAGCATCATTGAAAAACAAACCAGGTATAGATTACAAAAGATCAATGACACGAGTTATATTGTGGTTGAAAATGATACTTTGATTGAAGTTTGTGGTGTTGTACTGGATGATGTCACCTCTTTTGAGTTAGTACAAGCAGATATTATCAAAAACAAATCAACGGTAAAACTAACCGATAATTCCGGTTCATTTACCATTCAACTGCGGCCTGGAGACAGCTTAACACTGTCTCACCTGGGATACTACCCTAAATCCATAGCCGCAAATGCGTTTTCGAATGCCTGTGACACTATTCGTTTACAACCAAAAATCGAAAATTTAAATCAAGTTGTTATTAAAGAATATCTTACACGAGGGATTCAAAAAAATGAAGATGCCTCTGTAAAAATATCTACAAAAGAATTACGAATTCTACCCGGCTTGGTGGAACCCGATGTATTACAAAGTCTGCAGCTACTTCCAGGAATTAGCAGTCCTACAGAAGATCCTGCCGGCTTATATATTCGAGGTGGTACTCCTGATCAAAATCTGGTACTATGGGATGGTATAAAAATGTATCATACCGGTCATTTTTTTGATCAAATTTCGACATTTAACCCTTATATCGTCGAGAGTGTTAATGTATATAGAGGTGGGACTAGTGTGCGATACGGAGATCGTCTATCCGGAGTTATCGAAATAGAATCTGCCAATGATCTTACTGATAGATTTCAAGCCGGTGGAGGGCTTAATCTCACGCATGGAGATCTTTTTGTAAAAGTACCACTGTCAGAAAAAGTAGGTATTATGCTTGCTGGTCGTAGATCTTCTACAGACATTTATCAAAACATTAGTTACAACAATCTGGTACGTAAAGTTTTTCAGAATACAAGAGCAAATATTCCTGAAAACAATAAAAATGGTACAGATGAAATGGAAAAAGACGATTTTTCTTTTTCGGATAGTAATTTCAAGTTTGTCTGGAAACCGAACGACAATCACACCTTCAAAGCAAGCACTTTGTTTGTAGAAAATAGATTAGATATTATTCGGGACGTAGAAAGCGAGACGAGAGGTGATCTACGTTTAAAAGATGTTTTAAAACTTAGAAACTTTGGCTCAAGCATCAACTGGACTGCAAATCACAAGGGAGGAGTACAGCAATATGCTAATTTCTATGTTTCTCTTTACGACAAAAGATACACGCTAAATGTTGACGACAGAAATCCAAGTTCTTTTTTAGAATTTGATCGAAATATCGTGGTAAAAGATATTGGCGGAGAATATTCGATAAACATACCCTTTGAAAACAATCAACAGTTAGGTGTAGGTTATCAGTTTACCTATAATGAAAATGACAATGAAGCCATTACCGACGAACGATTTGATGGAGTTGAAAATCCGTTTATGGATGAAATTAAAAACCAAAACAACAGTCATACGCTATATCTGGAATATCTTTATAAAACACCAAAATCCTACCTAAGCATTGGTCTTAGAAATTCATTACTTAGTAATACTAATCGGTTTTTGGCAGAACCCAGAATATTTTCATCTTTTGAGATTTTTAAAGATTTTAGAATCACCGCTTCCGCAGAACTTAAAAACCAACAATTAAATCGATATCTTAGTTTTAATAGCACTGCTGCTGATATCGGCTTCTTACCAGTAGCAGATGATTTTTGGGTAAATTCCGGAAGTTATCGAACTCTGGAATCTATCGATATTAGTTTACCCGTATTTAGGAGTTCTCAATTTACATTTGGGTCATTATATTCCTTTAATGGTTGGAACATTGATGTCGAGGCTTATTACAAAAGGTTGGGTAACATCTCATCTTTTAATAACCTAATCCTCGATATTGCCCTTTCTGACTCTAATCAATTTGTGATTACCGGTGAAGAAAATAGAATTGGAGTAGATCTTCTGATAAAAAAACGAATTAAGAATTACAGGTTTTGGTTGGGATATTCTTTGAGTAATACAGAAGTTAAATTTCCTGATGTACAAGAAACCTTCTTCCCTGGAAATTTTGACCAACGTCATGTATTCAACATTTCTCAGACTCTAAAAGTCAAAGATTTTGAGTTCTCATTAGGGTGGAATTACGCAACAGGAAGGCCATTTACCAATATCGTTAGAGATCCTGAAAATTTCGCCTTTGGAGTACGAATTGATGAAAAAGGAATCAACCGAAATAGATTTAAAGATTATCATCGACTTGATGCTTCGGTACTATATCGCTTCAACCCCAATAAAGATAGCCGATGGAAAGGAATGGTCGGTTTTTCTTTAAGAAACATCTACGACCGTAAAAACACGATAAGTCAAGGTTTTTTAGGAAGAGCCGATACCCAGGACCTAACCGAATACATCGAAAGTTTCCAACGAGAATCCTTGCGATTCACTCCTGATTTTGTGGTTCGTTTTTCTTTTTAGCCTTTTCTAAATCTTCCTCTACTGCCAAAATTCACATTTGACTTACATTGCCTTTTCTAAATCATTTAGCACTTCTTTCAATTTTGCTACTGTAACTGGTTTTACAATGTAATCGCTAACCAATTCATAGGACTTCGCTCTATGCATATCTTCTGGATCCACAGAAGAGGAAACAATATAAATGACGATTTTTTTATCACATGGGATTTTGATAAACTCATCCAGAAACTGCCATCCATCTAGAACCGGCATATTGAGATCTAAGAGAATAACATCGGGTAATTTTTCATTGTTGGATATTATGGATTTCAAATTATGTAGTGCCTCTTCGCCATCTCTGAAAACCATTAAGCTTTTACAAAAATCAATGAGGTCCATTATTTTCCTAACTCCAAAAATAAAGATAGGATCATCATCTATAATACATGCAATGTCAATTTTTTTCATATCTCAAATAAACTTTAAACGTTGTACCTAGATTCACTTCACTTTTGACCGTAATTCTTCCACCCATGGCTTCTATTTGATTCTTAGTAATAAAAAGCCCTATACCTCTGGCATCTTTATTATGGTGGAACGTTTTGTACATTCCAAACAATTTTGAACGATGCTTTTTTAAATCAATACCCAAACCATTGTCTGCTACGCTAAGAACCACAAAACCTTTCTCGATTTTGGTGCTCAACTCTACATAACTATCTCTATTTTTTGCACTATACTTTATACTATTAGTGATCAAATTTAATAAGATGCTATCCAAATAGGCCGAAATACCTAAAATTCTTATATCTGGTGTTACATTATTTTTAATTTCAACTTCAGCCTCTGTGGCAATGGCTGTTACTCCTTCGATAGTTTTATTGGTAGCATCATACAGATCAAGAGCTACCAAATTCTCATCCAACGAAGTATTCATTAACACCACCTCATTAAGATGAGAAATCGTTTCGGTAAGATGCCCAGAAGCAGTTTTGAATAATTTGATGATTTCATTGTATTTCAACTCGGGATTTTCTTGTACAAATAAATCCAATAGCATCTCAAAATTACCAGAATGAGATTTCAAATTATGCGAAACAATATGTGCAAAGTTTTTCAATCGTTTATTTTGATCTTCTGCTACTGCTAACAAGGATTTTAGCTCTTCCTTTTTCTTAATTTTTGTAATATCGTTTGCATGAATAATAATTCCTCCTACTTCATCTTCATCAGTATACCAGGGCCGAAACTCCCAGGATAACCACTGAATAGATCCATCAATTTTTTCAATACATTCTTCACTATTTTTGATCACCGTCCCTTCTAAACATTTTTTATGACTAAGCTTCCACTTTTTACCGATTATAGGTAGTACTTCATAATGTGATTTCCCAGTAATTTGAAAACCTTTAAGATTAAAAACCGTTAGCCATTCTTCTGAAGCCGCCAAATACTCCATGTTCTTATTAAACATTGCAATTGCGGTGGGTGCTTGTTTGATAAATTGCTTGTTACGCTCGTACGCCTTTTTCTTTTCGGTCGTCTCCTGATGAGATCCTACCATCCATTCTGGATTTCCATCTTCATCCCAACTCACTACCTTTCCTCGATCTAATACCCAAATCAGACTTCCATTTCGATGATGCATTCTAGCTTCACATTCATAAACTTCAGTCTTTCCGGCAAAATGATTCTGTAAAAGTTTATTCGACTTTTCCAAGTCTTTTTCATAAGCATATTTCATCCAGGTATCAATAGAAACTGGTTCTAGTTCTTCTAGAGTATACCCTATAATCTCTGCCCAACGTTTATTAAAAACAGTTTCTCCTGTTTTTACATTCCATTTCCAGGTTCCCAAACTGGTCCCGGCGATCACTTGTTCAAAAAAAGCCGTCTGCAACCGTAATTCTTCTTCCTTCTTTTTAACATTCGTAATATCGGTATGAGCCCCTAACATTTTTAAAGGCTGCCCTTTTTTATCCCTAATAATTTTCCCTCTGCAACGAATCCATATCGTATGCCCTAATTTATGTTTATATCTAACAATTTGATCGAACGGATGCGACTCATCTTTTGAATGTTTTGCGAAGTTTGCATAAACATTTTTGAGATCCTCTTCATAAATGATTTTTTGCCAAGTTGAAGATTTATGAGGCATTTCCTCAGGATTATAGCCCAGGGTAGTCCAAAATTTAGAATTCATCCACTCGTTTTCTGGTCGCATCAAGTCCCAAAACCACAAACCATCAAGTGCAGCATCTTGCAAAAAATCGAATAAAGAAGTATCGGACCTTATTAAATCGTATAATTCTTTTTTGAGATAGTTTTCTTCGTTACCCAACAAGGAACCCTCTAAAATCTTTTGTTCTTCTTTCATCTTTTCGTCCTTTGTGAGATGTGTTTACCTGGGGTACATATAAATTTATAAATAATCTCACAGAACTAACCGCCATAAAACCGCAGTTTTTAGATGTTAATACCGTAAATTTTTTATGGAAAAATAAGTTTACCGGTAAAGAATTGTTCAACCTCAACTACAGGAGGTCTGTTTACTGCGATGACATCCCCGGTACTTCGTATAGAACCTCGTAAAGAAAGTTGCGGATTAATAATAATCTTATTGGTCCCTCTATGAAAAATTTGTATATCATCGGCGATCAATTCTGCTGCCTCAAATCTTCCGGTCCCAGAAAAGATGCCCACATTAAGACTGGTCACCGATCCTGTAATAAAAAAGGAAGCGATATTGTTACTTACCACTTCTAGTGCATCTGAATTAATACTCAAATGAAAAGTCCCTGTGGTCGTTCCTGTACTCTCATTAAAATCTTCTGACAGCAATCGTAGCGTTGGATAATTCAGAACTCCTTCAGAAGAAATATCAAATTGGGTTGCACTTCGTATTTCGGTAATATTAGGGGCGGTAACAAAAACCTTAGTTTGATTAAAATCTCGAAAAAATGCACAATCATTATCATCTTGAAGCACTAATCGATCACCTTCTACAACAGCTGTTACCTCCTCAATCAAATTGTCACCTGTTTCAATAACAACTGTTCTATTTTCACCTTGTGTTATAACCAACTCAACATTTGGATTGACTAAAATTCGTGAAAAAGCCGGCACTTCTACTTCTTGCCTAATAATATCTCCTGTTCGTTGAAAACAATCGGGGGCATCTTCGGTATCACAACCAAACAGCAATAACACTAATCCTATACAGTATCCTATCTTTTTCATAATCTATACCCTATTGTAAATTCCATTGCTTCGGCTTTGGCTGCATGGGATCGAACAGTAAATTCGCCTATCCAATTTTTGGAAAAGTAATATCGTAACCCTGCACGCAAATAGGTTTGGCCTTCAAAATCAAAAGGATAATATACGTAATATCCATACTGTGTTAAAACAGATACCCTGTTTACTCTTAACTCATGACCTACGTACAATCCAACACGCTTAGAATCCTCGTCTCCAATGGTACCATCATTAAAATCACCACTAGCTCTAAAATCTATAAACCGTTCTAGAGCTTTGGAGAAGAAAAGTTCTGTTCCCAATTGAAAAGCGCTTTTTTTGTTAATTCTTTTATCAATAAAAGCGCCCACAGTATAGAACGGAAATTGTCCAGACCCTACTACATCACTTTCATTAATACCGCTGCGAAACAAAAACCCGTATCCAAAAGGTTCACCACCTTTCACTAATCCCTTTTCCTTTTCCCGATATTCTGGGATATCTGTATCCAATTGATATGTAATCCCAGCATTCAAAAACAAGGTGTTTGTACTTTTATTTGGCGCCTTGGCATTACCATTAGAATAATGCACAATACCAAGTCCAGCTTGTAGCCCCAACCCTTTCAGTAAGTTTTCCTTTTTAAAATTCAATAAAAAGTAAGTAGCACTTGTTAAGTGCGAGCCATGTGCTATATTCCTAAAATTATCATCTTCGTCATAGGGGTTGGTACCATACGCAAACCCTTGTCCCAAACGGAACATGAGATGTCGTTTCAGAAAATAAAAATTATAATGTGCAAAAAGACTAAAATGTTCTCCTAGGTATGTATTATCAAGATCATTATAAATAAAAGAAACACCATACTCTGGATTATTATATAACCTTTGCCATTCTTCGTCTCCAAATGTCTTTTTCTGAAAAGAGAGAATAACCCCAGAAGGATGCCCTGTAATCAAATGAGAAATATCGGGATTATGTTTTAAAATAGTGCCATAAAAATTATTGACATCTACAGTATACCAAGATTTGGACTCATTCTGAGCATACAGTTGAAAGCTAACAACGCATAATACGAAAGCCAGTCGTTTAATCATCGGGTAAAAGTAGTAATATTGATAAAATTACCAACACCTGAAATACACAATGTTCAAAACGTTTTGAACAACTAAAAAATTGCCGAAGCGATCTTTTTTATATTATCCGATTTTCCCATCGAATAATAGTGTAACACGGGAACTCCGTATTCCATCAATTCTTTGGACTGTTGAATTGCAAATTCTATCCCAACTTCTCGAACTTCCTTATTGGTTTTACATTTTTCTACTTCTTTTACCAATTCGTCGGGAATATCCAATTTAAACACTTGCGGCAATAACTGAAGGTGTCTTTTTACGGCTACGGGTTTAATCCCAGGGATGATAGGAACATCAATCCCAGCTGCCTTTGCTTTTTCTACAAATTCAAAATATTTTTTATTGTCAAAAAACATTTGCGTAACCACATAATCTGCACCTGCATCTACTTTATCCTTTAATCTTCGAATATCAGAATCCATAGAAGGCGCCTCTAAATGTTTTTCTGGATAACCCGCTACTCCAATACAAAAATCGGATTGATTATCTGTTTCTATTACTTCGTGTAAGAATTGCCCTTTGTTCATATTGACAATTTGTTCCACCAATTCATTGGCATAACAGTGTCCCCCTTTGGTAGGTGTAAAATACTTTTCCTCCTTCATTGCATCACCTCGAAGCGCCATCACATTATCTATCCCAAGATAATGACAATCCACCAACAGATATTCTGTTTCCTCTTTGGTAAAACCACCACATAATACATGCGGTATAGTATCCACACTATACTTGTGTGTAATCGAAGCGCAGATACCAACTGTACCCGGTCGCATACGGGTTAGTTTTTTATCCAAAAGTCCATCTCTATCAATATAAATAAACTCTTCTCGAGAGGTCGTAACATCAATAAAAGGAGGATTAAACTCCATCAATGGATCTATATTATCATATAACTCCTGAATACTTCTTCCTTTTTGCGGTGGAATTAATTCAAAAGAAAACAAGGTTTTGTCTTTTGCTCTTTTTATATGATCGGTAACTTTCATTAGTGATGTATATATTTTTATTGATGATTATTTTTTACTTGACTATAGATCAAATTAATTTGACCCAAATGGTAGATATCGTGGTCAACGGTTCCATTGACCATATATAGATTGGTGTAATCTTTCCCTAAAACAAATTCGTATAACCAGGAATCGCGTTTACTTTCTAACAGCTGACATATAGTATCTTGTAATACCACAATCTGATCGATGATTTCATCTTTCTGTTTCTGATTGTCAATCGAGACATCTGGTCGCCAATCTTTGTTCGAATTCATCTCGATGCTATAGGTTTCGTTATCCTGTAATTTTTCTACCACAAACTTTTTCCAATCCATGGTATGAACCACCAATTCTGAAATAGAATGTACACCTCCTTTTGGTTTTTGATTCCAGAAGGTTACCGGAATCTTTTTGAGGCTACTCAAAAACGAGGGACCAAACCAAGGTTGGCCATCAAAAACTTCTTCGAGACGTGAAATACAATCTTCTATATCCATTACTGTTCAATTATGTTTGGGTTTAGCCATTTCTTAGCATGATCTAGGTCAATATTCTTTCGGTTTGCAAAATCCTCAACCTGATCTTCTTTAATCTTACCTAAACCGAAATATCTTGCCTCAGGATTACCAAAGTAATATCCAGAAACTGAAGCGGCAGGCCACATCGCTAAACTTTCGGTAAGCTCGACTCCAATGGCCTCCTTCACTTTTAACACCTCCCAAATAGTTATTTTTTCCAAATGGTCGGGACATGCTGGATATCCAGGTGCTGGTCGAATACCTTCATATTCCTCTTTGATCAACTCCTCGTTAGTCAAAAGTTCATTATTTGCATAACCCCAATCTTCTTTACGAACTTTTTCATGTAAAAATTCAGCAAAAGCCTCTGCCAATCGATCCGCTAACGCTTTGATCATAATTGAGTTATAATCATCATGATCTGCTTCAAACTGAGCTGCTAATTTCTGGGTTCCAAAACCTGTAGTTACACAAAAACACCCCATATAATCTTGTAGCCCACTTTCTTTTGGAGCTATAAAATCAGATAGGGCAAAATTAGGCTTGCCTGCGTGTTTTTTTAATTGCTGTCTTAAGGTTCTAAACGTAAATATCTCGTCTTGATGAACGATTTCAATATCATCATCATTCACCGTATTTGCTTCAAACAAACCGTAAATTGCTTTCGCTTTCAATAATTTTTGATTGATCACTTTCTTAAGCAATTCTTGTGCATCCTTAAAAAGAGAAGTAGCTTGTTCACCTACAACCTCATCTGTAAGAATCCCCGGATACTTGCCATGCAGATCCCAGGATCTGAAAAATGGCGTCCAATCGATATAGTCGATTAGTTTAGTAAGTTCAAAATCTTCGATCACAGTCACTCCAGGATCATTGGGAACTTTAATTGTGGATTTTGACCAGTCAATTTTGTACTTATTCTTTCTGGCTTCAGCTATAGACAAATACTCTTTTTGTTTCGTTCTCTTCAAGAAACCCTCTCTAAACTTTTCATAATCATCCTTCAAATCTCCAACATACTTCCCAGAATTTCTTTTATTCAACAAATCCCCTACTACAGTAACTGCTCTAGAAGCATCATTTACATGAACTACAGCATTCTTGTATTGAGGATCGATCTTTACAGCCGTATGCGCTTTGGAAGTGGTTGCTCCTCCTATCAGCAATGGAATTTTAAAATTTTTACGTTCCATTTCTTTTGCCAAATACACCATCTCATCAAGCGAAGGTGTGATCAACCCGCTTAGCCCGATGATATCCACTTGTTGATCAATCGCTGTTTGTATGATTTTTTCGGGCGGTACCATCACTCCCAAATCAACGATTTCATAATTATTACATCCAAGGACTACAGAAACAATATTCTTTCCAATATCATGCACATCTCCTTTGACGGTAGCCATCAAAATCTTACCATTGGATTCGGTAACTGCATCTTTATCTTCTTCTATGAAAGGCAATAAATAGGCCACTGCTTTTTTCATTACACGAGCAGATTTTACTACTTGCGGAAGGAACATTTTTCCAGATCCAAAAAGGTCACCTACCACATTCATCCCAGTCATTAGGTGCCCTTCGATAACTTCTATGGGTTTATTTACACTTTGCCTGGCCTCTTCAACATCTTCTTCAATAAATTGGTCTATCCCTTTAACCAAAGCTCTGGTGACACGATCTTGAAGCGGTTCTTCTCTCCAGGAAAGGTCGATTGTTTTTTCCTTTTTGGTTCCTTTAACCGTCTCGGCAAAATCCAATAATCTCTCGGTAGCATCTGCCCTTCGATCCAAAATAACATCTTCTACGTGTTCTAAAAGATCTTTAGGAATATCATCATACACCTCCAACATAGCAGGATTTACAATACCAATATTCATTCCTGCTTTAATCGCATGAAATAAGAATACCGAGTGCATTGCTTCTCGAACCACATTATTACCTCTAAACGAAAAAGAAACATTACTCACACCACCGCTTACACTACAGTGAGGTAAGTTGCTACGCACCCATCGTGTAGCCTCTATAAAATCTATAGCGTTTTTGCGGTGTTCATCCATCCCGGTTGCTACTGGGAATATATTGAGATCAAAAATGATATCTTCTGGCGGAAAATGAACCTCATTGACCAAAACATCGTAAGAACGTTTAGCTATTTCTATTCTACGCTCATAGTTATCTGCTTGCCCTACCTCATCAAAAGCCATAACAATTACAGCAGCACCATATCTTTTTATGGCCTTAGCTTGTTTTATAAATGCAGCTTCTCCTTCTTTGAGGCTTATTGAATTTACCACGCACTTTCCTTGTACCACCTGAAGGCCAGCTTCAATAATCTCCCACTTAGAGCTATCAATCATTATAGGTATCCTAGCGATATCTGGCTCTGAAACGATTAAGTGGAGAAACTTCACCATGGCTTCCTTACCATCGATCAAACCATCATCCATATTAATATCAATGATTTGTGCTCCTCCTTCTACCTGATGACGTGCTATAGTGAGGGCCTCTTCGTAATTTTCTTCTTTGATCAATCTCAAAAACTTACGTGACCCCGCAACATTGGTCCGCTCACCAACATTAATAAAGTTAGACTCTGGAGTAATAATCAATGGTTCCAGCCCCGATAGTTTCATATACCGTACTTCTTTACTCATATAGTCTCAATAGTTTTTGCAGATCTAGGTTTGTAGTCCTTTACCAAATCTGCTATAGCTTTGATATGCTCCGGAGTGGTTCCGCAGCATCCTCCAACAATATTTACCAAACTTTTATCCAAATATTCTTTGATCTGATCTGCCATTTGTTCTGGAGTTTCATCATACTCTCCAAACGCATTAGGCAATCCTGCATTAGGATGCGCCGACACTGCAAAAGGTGCCTTTTGGGCCAGTACTTCTAAGTGCGGAGTAAGTTGCTTCGCTCCTAGGGCACAGTTAAATCCAACGGATAGCATTGGGATATGTGAAACCGATATCAAAAAAGCTTCAGCAGTTTGTCCCGACAAAGTTCTACCACTAGCATCCGTAATCGTACCACTCACCATTATCGGAATATCAATTCCCCTTTCATCTTTTACTTCTTCTATAGCAAAAAGAGCTGCTTTGGCATTAAGCGTATCAAAAATGGTTTCTACCAACAATATATCAGCGCCTCCATCTATGAGGCCTTCGACTTGTTGTTTATACGCTATTTTCAACTCCTCAAAACTAATTGCTCTAAAGCCCGGATCATTTACATCTGGAGACATACTTGCCGTCTTATTTGTAGGTCCAATAGCACCTGCAACAAATCGAGGCTTATGAGGTTCTGCCTGAGTAAACTCGTCTGCCACTTCTTTTGCAATTTTGGCGGATTGATAGTTCAGCTCATATGCCAATTCTTCCATTTCATAATCTGCCATTGCTATTGTTGTCCCTGAAAATGTATTTGTTTCAACGATATCGGCCCCAGCTTCAAAATACAAACGGTGGATTTCTTTAATCGCTTCAGGTTGTGTAATACTTAATAAGTCATTATTTCCCTGTAAAGGAACTTGCCAATCCTTAAATCGATCTCCTCTAAAATCTTCTTCAGTAAATTTATGACGCTGCAGCATGGTTCCCATTGCCCCATCAAGAACAAGGATTCGTTCTTCTAGTATTTCTCTAATATCTTTCATTATCTTTTATCATACAAAATAGTACTCTTTTCCCAGAGATTAGATCCTTGCATGGGAGAATCCCATAACAAAAACGATAAACTTCTTTTGTAAGAGTCTATGTCTTATTAAATAATTATGATATCAAGAAAAGTGAAAGGCAGGCATTATGACCTTTCTTCGGGTTATCTTTTCCTGAATTTCAGGATAGAATGTAGCACCTTCTTTAACAGATAAAGGGTTGCTAAGGTTTCACCGGGTCTACTCCCTCCACCTTTCTTGATAACAATTACATGAATTTATGAACTAAATAGCTTTTGCTATTAATTGCATACAAATTAAAGGCATAGCCATTTGTTATGCAAGTTTATTGATTACTTTTATGATTCTGGAGCCAACTCAATTTCCAACCCATCCAATGCTGGAGTGATCGGAATCTGGCATCCTAATCTACTATTATCTTCTACATAAAAAGCCTCTGCCAGCATTAGATCCTCATCATCACTCATTTCTGGTAATTCGTGATCTGATAATACGTAGCATTGACAAGAAGCACACATCGCCATTCCTCCACACGTTCCTTCTACCGGAAGCTCATAAACTTTACAAACCTCCATCAGATTCATATTCATATCCGTTGGTCCCTGCACTTCGTGCACTACTCCTTCTCTATCCTTAATCTTTATGGTAACGTCTGACATATTTCTTGTCCTTAATGCTTTAAAAATTCAACAAATATAGTGGTGTTTGTGTTTCTGAAGAATTATTTAAGATATACTTAAGTTTTCTCTTCTCTTTTCAGAAAAGAGAAAACTCAAATTGTCTTATATGATCGCTTTTACAACTTCCTTCTTTGCCTCTTTTTTGGTACCATCAAATCCTTCTACACCCCCTACCGTTGTATACTTCATTACGTATTTCTTGTCTGGGTGAATTCTTTGATACGCACTCTGACACATGATAGCCGCTTCGTGGAAACCAGAAAGAATGAGTTTTAGCTTTCCTTTATAGGTATTTACATCCCCTATGGCGTAGATCCCAGGAATATTAGTTTGATAATCATAAGAATTATCCACTTTTATAGCGTTCTTTTCTATTTCTAACCCCCAATTAGCCATTGGTCCTAATTTTGGAGACAACCCGAATAAAGGAATAAAATAATCGGTTTCTAATCGGATATCACCTTTTGTTTTATGTTTTATCCCAACAGCTGTCAAGTGGTCTCCTCCTTCTAATTCTTTTACTTCTGCTTCTGTAATCAGATTTACTTTACCTAATTTGGATAGTTCACCAACCTGCTCTACAGAATCTAACGCTCCTCTAAACTCGTTACGCCTATGTACTAGCGTTACTTCGCTTGCTACATCTGCCAAGAAAATAGTCCAATCCAATGCAGAATCTCCTCCTCCTGCGATCACTACTCTTTTGTCTCTATACACTTCGGGATCGCGAATAATATAGGCGACTCCTTTGTCTTCAAAATCCTGAATATTTGGAATAGGAGGTTTACGTGGCTCAAAAGAACCTAAACCACCTGCAATTGCAATAACAGGGGCATTATGTTGAGTTCCTTTGTTGGTCGTTACCAAAAAGGTATCATCTTCTAATTTTTCAATAGTTTCTGCTCTCTCACCAAGGGTAAATCCAGGATTAAAAGGCTTAATTTGCTCCATTAGGTTATCTACTAATTGTCCTGCCAAAATCTCAGGAAATCCTGGGATATCATAGATAGGTTTCTTAGGATAAATTTCTGAGCACTGTCCACCTGGTTGTGGAAGCGCATCAATTAAATGCGTTTTTAACTTCAATAATCCTGCTTCAAAAACAGTGAATAACCCTGTAGGTCCAGCTCCGATGATTAAAATATCAGTCTTGATCATGTTCAACTTCTTTTTTTCCTATTAATCCTTTTGTGAATTCGTTTAGCGTTTCCACTTTTTCTTCGAAATCACCTTTTATTGTTTTTCTATATTCATTTAAATTTTTCACCAAATCGTCTATGTTTTCTGGCAATACTTCTTCAAAAAACTGACGCAATCTTTTGGCTGTTGTAGGCGACTTTCCGTTAGTCGAAATCGCCACCTTTACATTACCTTTTGTAACGATTCCTCCCATATAAAAATCACAGTATGGGGGATTATCTGCTACGTTTACCAATTTGCTTCTTTTTCTACAGTCTTTGTACACTTTCATATTCACTTCTGGCACATCTGTAGTGGCAATCACTACATGCTTATCTTTAAGGAATCGTCTATGATATTTCTTTTCTATCATTCTTACTCCAAACTTATTGGCCAGAGCAATGGTTCCTTCTCTAAACATAGGCGATACCATAGTCACCTTAGCATCAGGACTGGATTTTGTCAAGAATGTTAGTTTTTCTTCAGCTACATTTCCTCCTCCGACGATAAGCACCTCAAGATTTCTAACCTTCAAAAAAACCGGATATAGATTATTTCTTTCTTCCATCACTGTTCATCCTTACGATCCAGATGCTTCTATTTTGTTTACCTCTTCATAAATTGAAGCCAGTTGCACTTTCTGTCGAACTACTTCTCCTATCACAATTATAGCTGGCGAAGACAATTCTTGATCAGCAACGACCTGCTCGATTGTTTGTATCGTACCTATACCAAACTTTTCTTTTTTGGTAGTTCCATTTTGAATAATCGCTACAGGCACCTCTTCTTTATTTTCGGCTGCAAAAATACGAACTATTTCGCTTAACTTACTCATCCCCATCAAAATTACCACAGTTGCTTTTGATTTTGCCGCCAGGTAAACATCCTGTGATAATTTGTGGGATTTTGTTGTTCCGGTAATTACCCAGAAGCTTTCTGAAGCTCCTCTTCGGGTTAACGGAATTCCTTGGTATGCTGGTACCGCCAATGAAGAGGAAATACCAGGCACCATATCCGTTACAATACCAAATTGTTTAACATAATCGATCTCTTCAGCACCACGACCAAAAATAAATGGGTCGCCTCCTTTGAGTCTTACTACATGACCATGGCTTTTTGCTCTCGCCACTATTAAATCATTGATCTGCTCTTGCCGGTAGGCATAGCATCCTTTCCTCTTACCTACAAATATTTTTTCGGCACTAGGAGCGTAATCCAATAACTCTTCATTAATAAGTGCATCATACAACACCACATCAGCAGCTTCTAAAGCTTTAATTGCCTTCAGCGTTATCAGATCCGGATCTCCTGGACCCGCTCCTACAACTGTTAATTTTGGTGTTTTATGAATACTCATCGTTTATTCCTTTCTTTATATTTATACTTGCTTGATCACAGGTTTATCCCTCTACGAATCAAACAAATGTATAGCTTTAAGCACTTTCTACCTCAAGCGCTCTGTAAGATTGTACTTTTTGCAAAAATTGCTGTGCAATTTTGATATAATCCAAAGCAAAGTCCTTTGTTGGTGCGTTTTTCTGAATCTGATATACCAGATCCGCAAAAGTTCCTTCTAGGTTTATTTTTTTTGTCTCAACAAAAAGTTCATCAAACTGTCTAATAATACCAGCATGCGTATTGGTCTTTTTGTTTTCTGCAATCAATAATGCCTTTGCAGAATTTACTAAAGAACTATAGGTATGATATACCGCATCAGAATACACTCCACTATCAAAAGAAGTTTTGGCATTTTGGATTTTCTCTTCACTTTCCAAAAATAGCGTAGCTACCAAATCGATTACTACCCCCGCACATTCTCCTATACCAATGGCTTTTACATATTTTTCTTCATTACCCCAATCCACAAAATCTTCTGGAGTAAGGTTATCTATTTCAGAAAGGTCTGTAAGCAAATCATAGAAATACTTTTCTCCTTTTTCAGCATAATAATCTACAAAAAGCTGATCATTGGCATTCGCTTCAAAATCATTAAGGATACGTCTTAAAGCCTCTGGTCCTCTTCTACTTGGGATTTTAACGACTTTGTCAGCAAAACGACCATTTCCGTCTCCTAAATTCCCTCCACCTAGCAACACCTGAAGTGCTGGTGCTACTAACTTGTCCTTAGTACGAATCGACATCCCCTGGAAGCCTATATTAGCCATATTATGTTGCCCACAGGCATTCATACATCCACTAATTTTGATCACTAGATCTTCTTTTTCCAAGTATTGCGGATATTCTGCTTTTAGCACTCGCTCCAACTCATCAGCAATACCAGTACTACTAGCAATTCCCAAGTTACAGGTATCCGTTCCCGGACATGCAGTAATATCTACCGCTTTATTGTATCCTGCTTCGGTGAAACCAAGTTTCCCTAATTCCTGATAGAAAAATGGAACCAAATCTTCTTTCACAAAAGGAATCAATATATTTTGGCGTAAAGACAATCTTAGCTCTGCTGCTGCATATTGTTCTACTAAATCTGCTAATAATCTTGCTTTGTCTGTATAAAAATCTCCTAACAGCACTTTGATCCCTATCGCAACATATCCTTCTTGTTTTTGTGGGATCACATTTGTTGATTTCCAAAGTTCAAAAGCTTTCTGATCTTTGATAACTACCTGAGGGGCTTCTACAGTAACTGGAGTTGAAACTTCGTATGCCTCTGCATCGATAGGTACAGTTTTATTTACGATTGCCTTTTGTTCTGCTTCTACTAGCTCTTTGAATGCCTCTAGACCGATATCCTTAATCAAGAACTTCATTCTGGCCTTGGCTCTACTCTTTCTCTCTCCGTGACGATCAAAGATTCTCAATACCCCTTCCATTAGAGGAATAATTTTATCGGTAGGTAAAAAGCTGTACAACTCATCTGCATGTCTAGGCTGTGATCCTAATCCACCACCTAACATTACTTTAAAACCTCTAACTCCATTTTCAATTTTGGCAATAAAACCAAGATCGTGCATATAAGATAGTCCTGTATCCTCATCGGTTCCAGAAAAAGAAACTTTGAATTTACGCCCCATTTCCTGACAAATCGGATTTCTCAAGAAATTTTGAAACACTGCATGCGCATAGGGAGACACATCAAAAGGTTCATTTACATCAATCCCTGCAGTTTCTGAAGCCGTTACATTACGTACTGTATTTCCACAAGCTTCTCTTAGGGTCACATCATCTTTTTCCAGTTCTGCCCACAACTCTGGAGTTCTATTTAAATCTACATAATGAATCTGAATATCCTGACGTGTAGTGATATGCAAACGTCCTCTGGAATACTCATCAGACACTTCGCAGATACGTCTCAATTGGTTAGATTTCACTTTTCCATACGGCAGCTTAATACGAATCATCTGCACTCCTTCCTGACGCTGACCATATACTCCACGAGCCAAACGAAGGCTTCGAAACTTCTCTTCATCAATCTTACCCTTATGGAATTGCTCAATTTTATTAGCCAATTCGATGATGTCTTTTTCGACAACTGGGTTTTCTATTTCAGTTCTAAAACTTTGCATCTTTTTTGGTGTTTCGGCCCTTCAAAAAAGGACATAATTATGACTTTTGTGTATCTATTTTTTACCGCAAAAATCGTATGATTTTATTCTGTGAAAATCGACTCTATTTTTACTCTATAAATCCAACTCCTGATGTATTATTGGTTTGCGAATCTATTAATATAAAAGAGCCTGAAGCTTTATTTTTACTATATGAATCAAATGCCAATGGCTTACTTAACTGGATCTGCACTTTACCAATTTCATTAAGTGTAAGCGTATTCTTTGAAGTATCTTCTCCAGAGAAATCTGTTGCAATAGTCCCACTTATGTTTTTTACTTTAGCCAAAATGCGATTGCTTCCACTTTGCACAAAATAATTGCTCCCTGGATTTAGCGCTTTACTATCCATCCAGCAAACGGTTGCTGTTAATTGTTTTTCAACTTTTGGTTGCTCTTCTGATTTTACAATCATATCCCCTCTGCTAATGTTGATATCATCTTCTAGAGTGATGGTGCAAGAACTTCCTCTTCCTGCTGTGTCAAACTTCTTATCAAAGAAGTAAATCTCTTTTATTTTTGAAGAAGTTAGTGAAGGTAGTACAGTTACCTCATCTCCTACAGAAATATCTCCTCCATACAATTTCCCAGCATATCCTCTGAAATCATGAAATTCTTCAGTCTTTGGTCGAATTACCGTTTGCACCGGGAAACGAACCTGCGCTTTTTCATACACATCCTGAGCGTTTAACTTCTCAAGATGCTCCAGTAATGTTTGTCCTTCGTACCAAGGTGTACTTTGTGATTTTTCTACCACGTTATCTCCTTGCAAAGCACTTACCGGGATAAAGGTGATATTCTGATCTTTATATTCGCTTTTATCAATAAGTTTCTGAAAATCTGCTTTTACCGCTTCGTAAGTTTCTTCTGCATAATCTACCAAATCCATTTTGTTGATCGCTACAATCACATCCTTTACTCTCAATAAATTATTGATAAAAAAATGACGATAGGTTTGTTCTACCACTCCTTTTCTTGCATCTACCAAAATAATAGATGCTTGAGAAGTTGATGCTCCCGTTACCATATTTCGAGTATACTCAATATGTCCCGGAGTATCAGCGATGATATAGCTCTTCTTTTTTGTTGAAAAATATATGTGTGCTACATCGATTGTTATTCCTTGTTCACGCTCGGCAACTAATCCGTCAGTAGCTAACGAGAAATCTAAATAATCGAATCCATTAGCTTTACTCTTTGCCTCAATAGCTTCTAATTTATCAGTCGTTAATGACTTGGTATCGTATAGAATTCTACCAATCAAGGTACTTTTACCATCGTCTACACTTCCTGCTGTTGCTATTTTTAGTACTTCCATCCTACTATATTTGGTTGATGTTTGAAAATCAAAACTGTTATTTTATACAGTCTAAATGATCAACTCATTAAAAATATCCTTGTTGTTTACGTTTTTCCATCGCTGCTTCAGATCGCTTATCATCAATACGCGCTCCTCGCTCTGAAATTTTTGATTCTCTTATCTCTGCCACTACTTTGTCTATAGATACTGCTTCAGACAACACTGCTGCCGTACAAGACATATCTCCTACAGTACGAAAACGTACCATTCTCTCTTCTACGATTTCATCTTCTTCGCGAAATACCACATCGTCTTCCGCAGACCAAATCATACCATCTCTGATAAATGTCTTTCTTTTGTGGGCAAAATAAATTGACGGTATTTCGATCTCTTCCTTTTGGATATAACTCCAAACATCAAGTTCTGTCCAGTTACTGATTGGGAATACACGTACATTTTGTCCCAAATCTATTTTTCCATTAAGGTGATCAAATAATTCTGGACGTTGATTTTTTTCATCCCATTGTCCAAAATCATCTCTAACCGAGAAAATACGTTCTTTTGCTCTAGCTTTCTCTTCATCTCTTCTAGCTCCACCTATTGCAGCATCGAATTTAAATTCTTCTAATGCATCTAATAGTGTTGTAGTCTGTAAGCTATTACGACTTGCATACTTTCCTTTTTCTTCAACTACCTTTCCTTGATCGATAGAATCCTGAACATTTCGAACGATAAGTTCAACTCCAAGTTCTTCTACCAATCTATCTCTAAATTCAATAGTTTCTGGAAAATTATGCCCAGTATCAATATGTAAAAGTGGAAAAGGAATTTTTGCCGGATAAAAAGCTTTCTGAGCTAATCTCACCAAGGTAATCGAATCTTTTCCTCCAGAAAACAGAAGTACAGGCTTCTCGAATTGCGCTGCTACTTCTCTAAGAATGTAAATCGCTTCACTTTCTAAGGCGTTTACCTTCAACAATGAAGCACTACCCAAATCCTCTTTTAATCCGTTTAGTTGCTCTACTTTCTTTTCTAGTATTTCCATGCTTCGTTCTTCGTTATTATTAGTTAGTATGCAACCCACACTCTCTGTTCTCTAACACCTTGGTTGGGTCAAAATATTTAAATTCGTTAGGTAAATTGTTTTCTTCTAAATACACATCTAATTCTGCATCACTATAGTAGTAGAAAGGACTTACTTTTAGCACTCCATCTTTCCCCACACTCAAAATATCAAGAGAATCTCTTAGTGCTGTTTGCCCCTTTCTCAAGTTGGTAAACCATACATCGGGAGCATGTTCTGCCATTGCTCTTCCAAAAGGCTCTAATTTTACTTGCTCGGTAAATTCTTTGTGCTTTGGATCATCGATATCAGGTATACCCATTACAACATCACGATGCGCAGTAGTTTGCTTGGGTACATACAATTTGACGTTTAGTCCTAATTGTTCAATAACCTGCTCTGCATGTCTGTATGTATTTGGAGTATTATATCCAGAATCACACCAAATCACAGGCATATCTTTTTGCGCACCAACACAAACATTAAGTATAGCCGCCTCGTAAGGCCTAAAATTAGTAGTCACCACAGCTTTTTTTGCTTGCGCAACAGCCCATTGTGCTATTTCTAAAGGAGTCTTTTCTTTAAGCTCCTTATTTAAATTTTCAATCTCTTTTTCTGTAAAGCTCATTTTATCGTCTTGATTCAGGACCTTATTTCTTTTTCAAAATCACAATTATTTTCCCCATTTGATACGATTCCAAATTCTTTCATGGAAGAAATACAGAATCATTTTGGTGACAAAATCAACAGATGCGATAGAGGTAGCCAATACGATTTCTCCAGTCAACAAGTAAGAAACCACAAGCGTATCCAATGTTCCTATAACTCTCCAGCTAATCGCTTTTGCTATACTACGAATAGGCTTTTCTGATGTCCTATCGCTGTCATAGGTCGTTTTCTTGGAAGCTACTTTATCTAATATCATTTGATCAACAATCATACTTTTTTTTGCTAATTCTATTACCCTATCGGAATACTAGGATTTAAAACAAATGTATATATAAAATTTTACATAGTACATACCCTTGGTCGATTTTTATGAAATTACTAACAAAGCCTATATAAATTCATGAATATTATTAACCTTCTCTATCTTTTATGTTAAATCTTAGGTGTTATATTAACAAAACCTAAGTACTTTTATAAACAATATGACTGTAAACAAAGCGTTTATGAATGTATAAATTCAAAAAAACCTAAAAGCAAGATGAAAAGATTAGCCTTATTATTATTTTTAGCAGGTTCGACATTATTCGTTTCATGTGGTGACGATGATGACGCAGTTGAAATTAACGAATCTCTAATCCCAGGAGAATGGAATTTGACCGAGATCAGATCCGAAAATGGAAAAGCTTCAACAACTATTGAAGGTGTTCCGGTAAGTGGAGATTACAGTATTTCTGGTAAAGATTACACCGCTACAGTTACTTTCACAGAAGCTACTGCAGAAAACGAACCCAACACCGTTACAGGATCTGGAGGATTTACACTTGTCGCTAGTGTTACAATACCTACGCAAGATCCTATTGAAGTAGAACAAAATATTCCAGAATTTATAGGTTCTGGAGAATGGTCCGTATCTGGTAATACACTTACGGTTACCGTTCAAAACGAAACTACTTCTTACGAAATCACTTCATTAACAGAGCAGTCTATGACTTTAAAAATTGTTATTGATGAAGAACGTACTATAGAAAACCTTACTGTTGCTGTAACCGGCGATCAATTTATTGTGCTTACCAAACAATAGTATAGGTAACAAAATGCATTTACACCAAGAGAGGCAGATGATGAACTGCCTCTCTTTTTTGTTATATCCTAGCCAAAGCCTGTTCTATATCGGCAATGATATCATCAACATGTTCCAGTCCTACAGAACATCGAACCATTCCGTCCGTTATTCCAACCACTGCCTTATCCTCCTGCGCCAATTTACTGTGCGTTGTTGATGCCGGGTGGGTAACAATAGTTCTTGTATCTCCAAGATTAGCAGACAAAGAACACATTTGTATGCTATCAAAAAATGTTTTTCCTCCTTGTACACCTCCCTTAACTTCAAAAGCTACGATATTGCCTCCTAACTTCATTTGTTTTTTCGCAATATCATACTTTGGATGAGATTTTAAAAAAGGATACTTCACCCAATTCACTTTAGGGTGTGACTCCAGGAATTGTGCTAATTTCAGGGCATTTTCGCAATGCTTTTCTACCCGAACTACCAACGTTTCCAAACTTTTGGATAATACCCAAGCATTAAATGGAGACAAAGCCGGACCCGTATTTCGAGAAAATAGATAGATCTCCCGAATCAGTTCTTTTTTACCTACGGTAACTCCACCCAAAACTCGCCCCTGCCCATCAATCAATTTGGTAGCAGAATGGATCACCAAGTCAGCACCAAAAGTAATTGGATTTTGAAGGTAGGGTGTAGCAAAACAGTTATCGATAACCAAAAGCAGGTTATGTTTTTTTGCAATTTTACCCAAAGCCTCCAAATCCAGAACATCTACTCCTGGATTGGTAGGAGATTCTGCATAGATGATCTTTGTATTAGACTGTATCAGCTCTTCTACCTTTTCCAGCTCATCTACTCTGAAATAACTGGTTTCTATATTCCATTTTGGAAAATACTTGGTAAACAAAGTGTGGGTAGAACCAAACACTGATCTAGCAGAAACAATGTGATCCCCTGCATCTAGCAAAGCTGCAAAAGTGGAAAAAACCGCTGCCATTCCTGTTGCAAAAGCATAACCATCTTCTGCTCCTTCCATTTTGCAAATTTTATCCACAAACTCTGAAGTATTTGGATTGCTAAAACGGCTATACAGATTTCTTTCTTTCTCTTCGGCAAAAGAAGCTCTCATTTCTTCAGAATCTTCAAAAGTAAACCCTGAGGTCAAATACATGGGAGTCGAATGCTCCAAAAATTGTGTTTTTTCCGTTTGCGTTCTTACCGCTTGTGTTTCAAAATGTTGGCTGTTTTTGCTCATACTTCTTTATTATTTACAACCACCTTGTAATTGATGGTTGCCGTAGGCTCCAGGGTTTTTGATACAGAGCAGTACTTTTCGAATGACAATTGCGCTGCTCGCTTTGCTTTTTCTGGAGCAATATCTCCTTCTAGATACACAGTAACATCGATTTCTTTAAATGGCTTTGCTCCATCAATTTCTACGCGTGTTCCATCTACCTCTGCTCTATAATCTGTGATGTCTTGTCTTTGTTTTTTCAGAATAGAAATCACATCTATCGCGCTGCATCCTGCTACTCCCATCAATACATATTCCATTGGGCTTGGAGCCAGGTCATGCCCTCCAACTGCTGCTTTACTATCGATATGGGTAACATGTCCTCTTTCGTTTTTTAATTCGAAGTGATAATCGTTATCTATTCTTTTTAACTGTATTTTCATTTGTTTAATTTTTTAATGATTTCCTTTCTCTGCCAATCGAAGTATATCGCCAAATACACCTCGGGCGGTAACCGCTGCACCGGCACCAGCACCTTGAATAACGATCGGCTGATCTCCATAAGATTCGGTATAAATCTCGAATATGGAGTCGGAACCTTTTACTTGTCCTAACGCACTAGTTGCCGGAACCGAAACCAGTTTCACATCCAAATTCCCCTTTTCCTGAGAGAGATCCCCCCAAAGATCACCAATATATCTCAATACACAACCCGGCTTTTGCGCTTCTTTAACTTTTTGATATTCCTCATCCAACTCAGCAATTCGATTTAAAAAATCACTAGCCTCTCCTTCTCTCAGATTTTCCGGAATTAAATTATGGATTTGCACATCATCAAATTCATTGCTCAAATCCAATTCTCGAGCAAGAATCAACAGCTTCCTCCCCACATCATTACCGCACAAATCTTCTCTAGGATCTGGTTCTGTATATCCACTATCAATTGCCTCTTGTAATACTTCACTAAATGGCCTATCCTCTACAGAAAAGGTGTTGAACAAATAACTTAATGATCCAGAAAACACCCCTTTGATTCTAGTAATATTCTCACCAGACAAATGCAACAGTTTTATAGTGTCGATTAGTGGCAGTCCTGCCCCCACATTGGTTTCATACAGGTATTGCTTTTGATTTTCTTTAAGCTTTGCTCGTAAATCTTTATAAAAATCAAACTCCAGTGTGTTTGCTACTTTATTAGAGGACACCAAATCAAAACCGTGATCGATCAATTCAATATAGTTAGACACAAAACTTTGGCTAGCTGTATTATCAATAGCTATTAGGTTTTCGAGATGATGTTGCTTTGCAAAAGCAATCACATCCTGAATCGTATATGGTTCACCAGCATCTTTAATTTCTTGTTTCCATCCAGTATCGATGCCATTTCGCTTTAGTAGTATCTTTTTGGAGTTGGCCACTGCAAAAACATTCAACTTGATATGTTTCCGGTTTTCGATTTGCTTGGCAGATTGCAAGATCTGATCAATTAAAGTTCCTCCTACCAAACCGTGCCCAAATATGGCAATATTTACCTTCTTTGAAATTTCAAAAATCTCCCCATGAATCACATTAAGCGCCTTATGTAACTGCTCTTTTTTGACTACAAGACTTACATTTTTTCCTGAAACCGTATTGTTAAACAGTAACGGAATCACCTGGTTTTTGATCAACGCATTATAAGGCTTATGAAAAGTACTCAAATCCTGACCTATGATCGAAATTACGGCAACTTGATCTTCTATAGTAATGGCGCTTACATCTCGTTTGTAAAAATCAGCTTCAAACTCTTCTTCGAGGATGAATTTGGCTTCATTGGCTTGATCCGCCTGAACCACAAAGCCGATCCCCCTTTCTGAAGATCCTTGCGAGATAATACTTACGCTAATATTTCTTTGTGCCAGAGTTCTGAATATTCTAGCATCGATTCCTACTTTACCCAGTAGCCCTCTACCTTCCAAATGAATTAAAGCTACGTTATCGAGAACGGATAAGGATTTTATTCCTTTTTCACTTTCCTCGGAAGTAATTAAAGTCCCTTTGTTACCATGATCGAAAGTATTTAAAATACGTAACGGGATGTTTTTTTCTAGTAAGGGAATAATGGTCTTGGCATGCAAGATATTAGCTCCAAAATTGGCCAATTCGTTAGCCTGGGCAAAAGACAATTTTTCTATTTTCTGCGCTTCAGGAACCAGGTCGGGATTAGCCGTATAAATTCCATTTACGTGTGTAAAATTTTGCAACTCTTCGGCCTCGAGGTAATTTGCCAATAATGAGGCTGTATAGTTACTCCCGTTTCTTCCTAACGTAGTTGTTTCCTTTTTTGTATTCGATGCAATAAAACCGGTAACCACATTAACTGTACTCCCATTGTATTTTTCAAAATGCGCTAGAATATTTTCTTTCGACAATCGATCCAAGGGTTGTGCATCCCCAAACTGTTCGTCGGTGACGATTAACTCTCTACTATCGGTAAAATTTGCATTGATATCTTTTGCCTTAAGTAGTTGAGTAACCAGTTTTGCTGAAATCACTTCTCCTTGAGACAACACCTGATCTTTGATCCGTTTGCTATAATCACCTAATAGCGAAACTCCTTCAAAAAGTTTATCCAGCGTATTAAATTCATTCTCAAACTGAACATTTTCAAAATCTGCCAACTGATATTTCTTGAAAGCTTCTAACTGTGCCTTGTAACTTTCATTTTTTCTGGCTTTTTCTAATATTTTTTCCAGCTCGTTGGTTGTATTTCCTCTAGCAGATAAAACAACAGTGATCTTTTCTCCCTGTTTAACTTTATCTTCTATAATGGTAACCACGGTTTCAATTCCTTTTCCGTTGGCTAACGATTTTCCTCCAAATTTTAGAACTTTCATTTTTCTTTTCTTTAAAAAATCTCTTTCAACAATTCGTTCATTTGTTCAAACTCAATCAAAAATGCATCATGACCATGTACGGAGTCAATGATACTATGACTAATATTTTTTTTCACTTTCTTCAATTCACTGTAGGTAGCTACATCTTCGGCTGCGGTAAAAAAGACATCAGAATTAACACTCACCAGATGAATATTGGATGAAATCTTACCAGCTACCTCAAGAAAACTTCCTCTTGATGCTGTGATGTCGATATTTGCTAGGATATAATTCAACTCTTTGTAGGCCGAAAGGGTAAAGCGGTGCTTCAATCTCTCTCCATGATGTAATAGCCAACTTTCTATATTAAACATGTCTTTGTCTTCGTTATAGGTCCTATCGAACTTTTGCTTAAAGGATTCTGGTGATCTATATATCAGCATCGCATGAAGTCTGGCATCATGAACTGGATTACTAGAATTAAGTAATATTTGCTCTTGCACCAAGCAATTGGCTTTTAGCCAATCTGTAGATTTCCAATCGGTAGCTACGGGAATTAAATTTTTAATCAAATCGGGCTTTAACGCCGCTAATTCCCAGGCAATACCTCCTCCTACAGAGCCTCCTATTACCGCATATAGCTCGTGAATAGCTAATGCCTCTAACCCTTCTGCAAAAAGAACAGCAATATCTCTTGCGTTAAATAACTTATAATCATCAATCAAATTCTCCACTACTCCATCATATCCGTTTCCTGGAATATTAAATGAAATCACAGTATATCTATCGGTATCGATACATTTTCCTGCACCAATGAGGCCATTCCACCATCCGCCATCTCCGCATATTGTAGAGTTACCCGTTAACGCATGATTAACCAGTACTACAGGAGCTTGATGAATCGGTTTCCCGAAAACCTCGTAGGTCAGAGGAATATGATCAATATGTTTCCCTTTTACTGTTGTAAAATTTGAGATGTCTATTTTTTGCAGCATGCAAACGTATTCTATTAAGTTATTGTATCGTCTCTCTTACTTTAGAAAAAGCAACTTGCAAATCTGTCTTAAGATCATCGATATCTTCTAACCCCACAGATAATCGAATTAAATCCTGAGTTACCCCCGTGGACTGCTGTTGCTCATCCGTAAGTTGCTGGTGTGTTGTACTAGCCGGGTGAATGATCAATGATTTAGAATCTCCGATATTCGCCAGTAACGAAAAGATTTTAGTTTCGTTTGCCACAGTTTTTGCAGAATCGAACCCGCCTTTTACTCCAAAAGTGATAATTCCACTTTGCCCTTTGGGAAGGTATTCTTTTGCTAAAGCATGGTACTCATCATTTTGTAAGCCTGGATATCGTACCCAGGTCACTTCGTCTTGTTCTTGTAACCATTGCGCCAGGGCTAAAGCATTTTCGCTATGCTTTTTAATTCTAATTTCTAGTGTTTCCAGCCCTTGAAGAATTTGAAATGCATTAAATGGGCTAAGTGCAGCCCCATGATCTCTTAATCCTTCAATTCTCACTTTGGCAATAAACGCAGCTGCACCCAATGCCTCATGATACACTAGTCCGTGATAACCTGGAGAAGGTTCTGTAAATTCTGGAAACTTTCCGCTTGACCAATCAAAAGTACCTGCATCAATAATCACTCCTCCCAAAGAGGTACCGTTACCGCTTATGTATTTGGTTAAAGAATGAATTACAATATTGGCACCATGCTCTATTGGATTCAGCAAAGCAGGCGTAGCTACTGTATTATCTACAATCAAAGGTACTTTGTATGCCTTAGCTTCTGTTGAAATCGATTTTAAATCCAGCACATCCAACTTTGGATTCCCCAAAGACTCTACAAAAAACACTCGAGTATTTTCTTGCACTGCATCCTTGAAATTTTGGGCATCAGACGGATCTACAAAAGTCGTAGTAATTCCGAACCTAGGTAGAGTAACATTCAATAAATTATAGGTCCCTCCATACAAACTGCTGGACGCCACAATATGGTCACCTGCTTTCAGCAAAGTCAACAACGTAGTATTGATGGCCGCAGTTCCTGAAGCGGTAACGACGGATGCAATGCCTCCTTCTAAGGCTGCTAAGCGTTGCTCCAAAATATCATTGGTGGGATTATTTAATCGAGTGTAAATGAATCCCGGCTCGGAAAGATTAAACAAATTAGCTGCATGATCCGCATTGTTAAATACATACGAGGTTGTTTGATAAATAGGAACTGCTCTTGTTCCACCATTCACGGTTACATCATGACCTGCATGTAAAGCTTCTGTTGCAAATTTTTGTGTGCTCATAATTTTCTACTTTAAATTTTAATATTGATTTAAAATTCAAATACATCAAACACTCAAACACTATTGAGTAGATATAGAAAATTAAAAAGAAAGGATATTAGAATTACCTAAACGGTAATTACATCGAGTTATCTTTTCCTGAATCCCAGGATAGAATTTAGCACCTTCTTTAATAGCTAAAGGGTTGCTAAGGTTTCATAGGGTCTATTCCCTCCACCTTTCTTAATAACTAACTAAAATGTATAAGAAACTTCGCAACAAAGCTAGTAATTATTTTGGAACTGCAATATGATCTCTAAAAAAAATATGAATTTTAAAAATATCCAATCATTGAAAGTTACACATTGCAGAAGAATTAATGATTCGTTAAATACTTTTGCATATTGTCATTTTTTTTACCTTTGCCGAGATATTTTTGGAAACAGATCGGGTTAATTGCAAGTACAAATGCTCTTTAGTTAGATTGAAAAAAGCATCTTACCTATGCAACAAACTCGCCTGATAATCGAAAGTTTATCACTATAGTTTCGTCTGAAGTATCTAAACATACAAAACAACAAAAAATGGCATATTTATTCACCTCAGAGAGTGTCTCTGAAGGACATCCAGATAAAGTAGCAGATCAAATAAGTGACGCTTTATTAGACAACTTTTTAGCTTTTGATCCAGAATCAAAAGTAGCTTGCGAAACTCTGGTAACTACAGGCCAGGTAGTCTTGGCCGGAGAAGTGAAATCCAATACTTATCTCGATGTACAACAAATTGCCAGAGATGTCATTAATAAAATTGGATACACCAAAGGTGCCTATCAATTTAGTGGAGATTCTTGTGGTGTGATTTCACTTATTCACGAGCAGTCTGAAGACATCAACCAGGGAGTCGATAGAGAAACGAAAGAAGAGCAAGGGGCTGGAGATCAAGGAATGATGTTTGGATATGCTTCTAAAGAAACTGCGAATTACATGCCGTTGGCTCTTGATATATCTCACAAAATTCTGATCGAACTTGCAAAACTAAGAAGAGAAGGGAACGAAATTCCTTACTTACGTCCCGACTCTAAAAGTCAGGTAACTATAGAGTATAGCGATGACAATGTTCCGCAACGCATTGTTGCTATCGTTGTGTCTACTCAACATGATGATTTTGATAATGATGATGATGTAATGTTATCAAAAATTAAAAAGGACATTGTATCCATTTTGATCCCAAGAGTTATCGCTCAATTCCCAGAGTATATTCAAAAATTATTCAACGATGATATCGTATATCATATCAACCCAACTGGTAAGTTTGTAATCGGCGGACCTCATGGAGACACTGGTCTTACGGGAAGAAAAATTATTGTAGATACTTATGGAGGTAAAGGCGCTCATGGTGGTGGTGCTTTCTCTGGAAAAGATCCTAGTAAGGTAGACCGATCTGCAGCCTACGCATCGAGACATATTGCTAAGAATCTAGTAGCCGCAGGAGTGGCCAAGGAAGTTTTGGTTCAGGTATCATACGCCATCGGTGTAGTAGAACCAACCTCAATTTTTGTAGACACCTATGGCACGAGTAACTTAGCACTTACTGATGGTGAAATTGCAGAAAAAGTAGGACAGATTTTTGATATGCGTCCAGCAGCAATTGAAAGCCGTCTTAAGTTGCGTAATCCAATCTATCAGGAAACTGCTGCCTATGGACATATGGGCAAAGAACCAATGACAGTTACAAAGGTATTCAACAGTCCATATTCTGGTAATGTTGAACGAGAAGTTGAGTTGTTCACTTGGGAGAAATTAGACTATGTAGAGACCGTAAAAGAGGCTTTTAACATCTAGTTCACCGAACCTTTATAGCTCTTTATCGATTTAACACCTTATTGCAAAAAAATTGTGGTTTTTCCGCAGATAAAACTCATGTAATATTACTACTTTTACTGCGTTAATGGATAAATACATAAGGTTACTGTTTCGGGGGAAATAACTTATGTATTTTTAAAAGTTTATTACACTAATACTAGAGCAAATAGCTTTTGAAGTGTTTTATAAACGTGGAATAGGTTTACAAATTAAACGCACTACTAATTAAAATTCAGGGAAATGAAATTAAAAGCATTTTTAATGATCGCTTTTTGTTTTCTACTTGGCACTACATTTGGCCAGGAGTATAAAAACGATTTAACCTCGGTTAAAACTATCGATAATCAACTTCAGGATGAAGAATATAGCACAGATCAAGTTGCTGTAGATAGATTATTATTGACTACACCGGTTGAAAATATTACCGAAAAGGACAAACAGTTTTTTAGCAGAAGAGAATGGAAAAAAATTAAAAAGGAAATTCAGAAAAACAAAAAGAAAATTTTAGGAGAACAAAACAGCATTCATACGACCAAAGTGATGGATACTATTTTTCTTGACATACCTATCAATCCCAGACGTGAATCACAGCTCTCAGGATGGTAGAGAAACAAATACAAATTACATAAAAAAAAGCCGCTAACGAAGCGGCTTTTTTTTATGCTATATGGTTTTAATGCTATTGTTGCATTTTTAGATAATAATCTACTGAATGTTTTCCTGAACCGTAAAACATAAAGAAAACACACAATAACAATATTACACTTGCTATCACAAGATTTGCAGGATTCATTTCTCCCAAAAAGTTGATCAGTACCGCTCCGATCAAAAGAGGAAGTTGAGCCGTTACAGACCATCTTGTTAATAACCCAAATGCGATCAAAACCCCTCCTATTAAATGGGCAGGAGCAACATAGTGAATAACAATCATTGAACCAGCAAGATTTTGAACCGGTTTAATTAAATCAACAAGAATTTGACTGTTACTGATGAAGTTTATTCCTTTAATGAATAAAAACACCCCAAGCGCAATTCTTAATAGGTCTATCGGATAATACGAATGAGCATTTGCCCATTTATTTAATGACTTTATTGTTGGCATAACAAAACAGTATTGATTAGACTAGTATAAGATACTGATTTTTAGACCAATAAAAAAGCGTTTACCCTTTTAAAGCATGCTTAAAAAAACGAAACGTTCTTACCAGATTACTTTTAACTCCAGAAATTAGATCTAAGAAATACGTATTAGCGGTTACTTTGGCATACGTTTGCTCCCACAAAGGATATACCTTGGTTTTAATATCGTCTTCGTATCGATAATAATTCAACACCAAAGTACAAATACCAATCATAAATAACAAAGCTCCAATAACAGCTTCTACAGGAGATAAATCATGATAAAAAAAGCGACTCAAACCTAATCCAAACCAGCTTCCGTAGAGTACAAAAAAATGAATGATATAAATAGAAAGTGTTTTACCTCCAATTTTATTAATCAGAGGATGTTTCAGGTAATTTCTCAGTAACATAAACACCGAAAAAAGAACGAATACATTACCCAATCGGATAAACAAGAAATTATTGTAAGCTACTGCCTTAAAAACTCCTACTTTGGTAAAGTGATATATATCCATTAAGACCGCTGAAGAATAATACATCAGAAAAACTCCTAAGCACAAAGAAATCAGAATACCATAAACGTAAAACATCTTATGGTCTTTGTACTTTAAAAACATTGTAGCAATAAAACTTCCAAAACAAACGTATCCAAACCAAGGAAATAAGGTAAAAACAGATCCATTTTTATTGGTGAAGTAGTTGGCTATGGTATCTGGCAAATAGGCCAACACGCAAGTATTATAAATAGGTTGCAAAAGAAAAACTATTATCCCAATACCTAATACGCCGTATTTGAACGCGCATTGATTGGTTCTGCACGAAATCAAATACACTCCAATAAGTAACAATAGTGAAGTTCCTATGCACTGCAAAACATCTACATAAAAGAAAGAAGGATTAAGAGTTCCCTCTGCAAGAGCAAACAAACTAAGACGTAATAGATATCCCCAAAAAATAACTTTTACTGCTCTCTTTACTCCTTTTATAACTCTTGGGTTTTCTAATCCCGAGGTCTTTTGTTTGATTAACAAATAGGTAAAAATAAACCCTGTAATCGTAAAAAAAGTAGGTGCTGTCATCCCTCTCATATACTCCCAAATAGTATATGCAAGATTGTCTCTATCTCGATACACATCCTCTAGTAATGCATGAACAAAATGTCCTTGTAGCATCATAAGTATAGCAAAAGCACGGATTGCATCTAGAAAATGCAACCGCCCGGCTGGCTTGTTCATAAATATTGGTTTTGGTTAGTTACCCCGAAAACGTGTTTCGAGTTATATTATTGTTAAAAAAATGGCAAATGTAACTAAATAAATTGGTTTAAATATTGATAGTTAGCACTTTATAAATAGACTTATTTTACTCCTAAGTCCTTTTATTATTGAAGGTTGCCGAAAAATCGACCCAAAAAATCAACTATATCTAATACTTTAAATGAAGTAGTTTGGCATTCTTATTGAAGCATTATCAACATAAAAATAAACCATCATGAAAATAGACAGCTACACCAAATTTTTACTAACCGTTATTGCAATTAGTCTTGTCATTATTGTTGTTCGGGATATCGAAATTATTCCAAAAGCATATGCCAACACAAGTACAAATAGCGCATATGGGATTATTCCTATTAACGAAGATGGATCAATTACTGTTCGATTAAGCAGTGCTGATGAAATTGATGTCAATATTAAAAACATCGACACCTATGATAAACTAAGAGTGGATATCAATGACATAAGTACCCAAGACGAGCTCCCTATCAACCTTGAAGAAATAGGAGGATATCCCGTGTCGAGCGGAGGACCTATAAAAGTAAAACTGCAGCAATAACTCTAGCTATCGCTGCAGCTTCTATAACCATTACAAATTGTATTTTATACTCAGAATCCAATACCTTGGCTGTACCATATAACTAGAGGTACTATTGAATAATTCATTAAAACTATCTCTATTGATACTATCGATATCCAAAAGGTTGGTAACCGAAAACTTATACTCCCATTTGCTATCTGGTTTTTGGTAAAACAAATCTGCATCCCAAAAGCTATATTCGTTAAGTGTGGTTTGTGTATCTCTGTAGTTATAGTAACTATAGGAGGACTTTAGTAAGAAGCCTTTTGCAAAAGACCAATCTAATCTCGCAAATGGTCGGCTGGTATAAAATGTACTTTGCGCTCCATTATTATCATAATCATTAACGGTAATGCTGTATCCAAGGTCAAAATTTGGACCTTTTTTGAAGTTGGTAGACCATTCTGTACTATAATTCTGGGTCAAACTTATACTTTCACTAGGCAATGTATTGACTACATTATTAAAACTGGACCATCCTACACGAGCACTGAGCGTTCCTTTTATTTTACCAAAACTTCTACTAAAGTTTCCAACAGCATTGAAAACCTGATCTGCTAAATTGGAATTCACAGGAGTTTCTACACGATTAATCCCTGAAAAAACACTATTGTTTTTGATAGGGTTACGTCGATTGCTGTAGCTAATACGAGCAAAAACATTGGTGTAATTAAACATATTAAAACTAAAATAGTTCAAAGAAAAATTGTCGTACAATGCATTGTCCAAATTTCTATTTCCTCTGAACAAAGAGTTGTAATTATTAAACACAAACCCTTCTGCTAATCGATTTACATCCGTATATTCTGCCGTAATTGAGTAATTAAATCGTAAACTTTCACTTTTCTTGAATTGAGCCAGTGCAAAAAAATCAGGCAACACCAACCATTCGTCCTGTTCTAATGTTGTACCTAGTTGTTCATCCTTAAGTCTATAATTATGCAAGCTAACCCCAGGATTGAAGGTGAATATCCCAGTAATAAATTTATAATGCATGCTGGCAAAAATATCTGTGAAGTTATAGGTTACATCATTATTAAAATCCTCATCACCAAAAGTAACCGTATCCTCGTTGTCTAACACCTGAAAGATACTGGAATCAAAATTTTGTGTACTAGCAATAGATCCCAATGTAAAATTAAGATTGCTTTTTTTATTTAACACATAATAATAGTCTAGTTTGGCATCAAATTTACTAGTAACCACCTGTTTATCTTGGTTTATACTGTAGCGGTCTGCCTCCTGAAGGGGATCAAATGTATCCAATGATGGATCTGTTGGATCATTAATTTCTGTAAAAACTCCTCTGAAAGGAATTTCATCCCGTATAGCGTTATAAAAAGGATCTTCATCCTGATATAAATGCTGGGCCTCTAGAGAGAATATATTCTTCTCGTTAAGCGTGTAGTACGCATTTACATTTTGCTGTATCGAAAAAGGAGTGTTTTCTAATTGCTCCTCTATATTTTCTGAAACATCAGATCGTACTGATAAAAAATCACCTACTTCCTCTTGACTAGAAAGCTTTCCGAACATATCATAATCTAATCTGAAATTTGCATCGGGTTTATATACAGCGCTTAGCTTTAGCAATCCCAATTTGTTTTCTTGAGTAGTATTATCAAAAGTTTCTTCTACCACATTATCTGTTGGATCTGGGGTATCATCTATATATACTCTTCTGGTATTGGTCACAAAATCAGTTTCCGTATCGCTCACAATACCATATCCACTAATATCCAATGTTTTGCTAGCAGTAAGATTAAAATTTGCTGCTCCAAATTTGGTATTGATATCATTGGCTCGGTTATCCTGTAAAGTAGCAAAGGCCAAATCATCTGAGGAAACGGTAAATGTAGTTCCTCCTCTACCCAAATTTCTAAAACCTCCTGTAAAATTAAAATAATCTCTTCTTGTAAAAGGGACCTCTCCAATATCATTAAAATCGGTAATAATATTGATACTGTATTTGGGACTGTAATAGAACAATTTGGGTTTCACAATGTATCGCTCGGTCTCTCCTACTCCCGATCCAGCTTGTACATCCCCAAACCAAAAATTCTTCTTTCCTTCCTTCAATTTGATATTAATTGCGATCTGATCGTCAGAATTTCTTAACCCTCTCATTTGACTTACATCCTCATAATTCCTGAGCACCTCAACTTTATCCAAGGCATCTGCTGGTATATTTTTGGTTGCCAATTTTGAATCCCCATCAAAGAAATCCTTTCCTTCTACCATTACCTTTGAAACCGTTTTCCCTTCGACTTCTATTTCTCCATCCTCATTTACCTCTACTCCTGGAAGTTTTTCTAAGACATCCCCTAGTTTTTTTTCGGTTCCCGTGGTAAAAGAGTCCGCATTATAGACCAAGGTATCCCCTTTTACTACAACTGGCATTTCATATACCAGTTCTACCTCATCCAGGCTGTTTTCGTCAGGTTTCATTTCAAAATCAACAGAAACATCTTGCTCAGATACGGTAAATGATTTTGCTTCTGAAGAAAATCCAATAAAACTGACTCGTAAAAGATACGTATCGTTTTGAGGTACATTGACTTTATAAATCCCTTTGTCGTTGGTGATCCCGTAAGCAACCATCGCATTGGTGTCTTTTTTATAGGCGATTACATTTGCCATTTCTAATGGATTACCAACAGAATCCTTTACCACACCGGAAATTTGTACTTTTTGAGCATTAGTTACCAGTGTTATTCCTAAAAGGAATAGCATAAACATTGTATTTTTAAACATGCTAGATTTTCTTTTTGTAAGCGATAAATAATTTAATTTCTCCCTCTTCTTCCGAAATTCCCTCCTCTTTGTGTGCTAAACTGATCAATCATTTCTTCGACCTTTTTTTGGGTGATCGCATTATATGCTTCTTGAGAGAGTTCTTTTCCTTTTTTAGGTCTTTTGATAGGCTCCATTTCATTGTTGCTTAGTACAATTTTATTACACAAAAGAACGGTACGTCCTTCTTGTACTTCCAATATCAACCCTGGCAATCCCCAATAAGCTCCAGGACCAGTACTAATTGGTATTTCGGGAGTATACCAGGCAACAATTTCAATTTCTTTGGGTGGTTTTTTTCGATCAGGCATAGCATCGTCAACCTTTGTTCTTTCTGATTTTTCTCTCATTTGCCTTGCCTTTCTTCTTATACTTCGCCAATCCATGATTTCTTCTACCTTCTTGGTGGTTACCGCTTTAAAACAAGTATAGTTTCCAATTTTTTTGGTTTCATTTTTCAATACCCAATCTATCGGTTGTAATGAATCTACAATCAAAAAATTCTTACCATAAAATTCCCGCTGGTCATGGTATACTCCTTCCCCATTATTTTTATAATAGTTATTCGAAGTAAATCCAGACATCATTGCCCGGAATCTACCACCTCCTGGTCCGGATCCGGCTGTGGTTTCCAGCTTTTCTTCTTCGGTATACAAGGAAGCTTCTTTATTGAACGTAAGCACAAAAGTGCGTTCTGAGGCTGATTTCATTCTTTCTCCTATCATTTTCTTTTGATCTTCGGACAACTGACGGTTACCAAAATTGAGATCCACTTTAGTTTTACTGAAATAATACGCTTTTCCTTGAAATTGCTGCGCCGAGGTAAGGGTAGAGATCAATAAAACACCCAAATAGAGTATGCTTGTTTTCATTGTGAGTAGATTTTAAAGTTCTATGACCCTTAAAACCAAAACAGGTTTAATTCAAAAAAGTTAATTAATTCATAAAACTAAATACTACAATAATCGTTTCAGTAAAATAGCTATCTGTTCTACTTTTTCAGACCTTTTCTTTTTGACTTTTAACATCACCTTTTCCTGATCTTTTCTAAGGTGATTTCGCCAAATGCTCAAATCTTTACCAGTATACTCATTGATTGCCAACAATTCATCTCCTTCTCGAATTCCTAACCTATACGCTTCACTATTTTCAATCACATGCCCAATAAGTATCTGATCCCCTACCCGTTTGATACTAATACCACTCATCGGAAAATAAAATGGTTTTTTGAATGTAGCATTGGGTTTGAAATACCATATCTTGTCTTGATAATCCAATATCATATTGAAGCGGTTGATAATTTTTGCCCCCAAAATACCATCATAAGCACTTGATCCAGATACTCCTGTCTTTGTTTCTGAAATGTCGATTGGCAAATCCAAAAAATCATTATTGGCAATACTCAGTTTTTGAGCAGCTCCTATGGTAAACGTGGATGTTTTGGTAAGCCCTCTGGCTTTGGCAGTAATTGTTTTACCCGTTCTACTTTTAATATTGTTTTTCTTGGCAAAAGGTGTATTAAATGCAACCGTAAGATTAGCTCCACTATCAAAAAGAAAACTCCCGCTCTCTGTCGATCCATCTTTCAATACAAAATCTACTTCTATTTGTGGTATAGGTCCTCTTTTGAACTGTAATGGTAATTCTTGATACGTATTGCGATCAGGGATTTCCTTTGAAGAGGTGTATAACTTAATCGTATGCGTCTCAAAATCCATTTGCGTAACAAACTTTTTCAAGACATCATACCCGATAATCCCCTCTAGTCGGGTTCCTGTACGCTGAGCAAGTTCTTTTAAATCTACCAATACCAAATTCACATTCTGAAATTTGATGTTTTCTATGGTTATCGATTGACCTGTTGCGATTTGATATACTTCAGATCCGTTAGCTCCTCGAGTATTCTGAGAATAATTAGATTGAATACCTAATCTTTTTGCGACCTCACTGTCCAAAACCGCTGTAGATGCACCTGTATCAAAAACAAAATGCAAGGGTTCCTGATGCTGATTCACTTTAACCTTGATAAAAACCAACTCCTTGTCTTCAAAAGGTATTGTTGCCACTTGAGCCTGTAACAAAGACCCAAAACATAATATGATGATTAGAAAAAACCTGTTCATTTTTGATTGATTTTTGATGATTATCCCCGTACTCTAATTTGAAAACTATTCTCTCCTCCTCTTGGCATTCGATCTTGCATTTCCTTTATTTTCTTCTCCATGATTTCTTCGAACTTGTCTTCGGTAACTATTTTGCCTTTTTCGGGAGCGCTAATTGCTATTTTTTTCTTTGGGTTTAATACTATTTTATTACACAATATACGAGCATTCCCATCACTTACCTCCATAATTAACCCTGGCAAACCCCAATAAGTAGAAGGGCCACTATTCACAGGGATCTCTGGAGTGTACCACGCCACTATGGTTACTTCTTCTGTTTTGGGCTCGGATGTATTCTCTTCACTATTAATACTAACACTTCGTTGTGTCTGTACGGTTCTTGTGGCAGTAGCCTTGTAACAGGTATAATTTCCTATTTTTTTGGTTTCATCCTCAAGTTTCCAATCATAAGAAGTAAGCTCATCTTTGACCAAAAAAGCTTTTCCAAACATTTCTCTTTTTGCCGCATACTTTTTTTCTTTACTATTCTTATACAAGATATCTGAGCTTTGAGATCCTGCCACCATTATCCGTACTCCGGGAGTTGAAGCGGTTGGGTTTAAGGTTTGTTCTTCCTTGTATACCGATTCATTAGTATTAAATCGTAAGGTATACTCTTTTTGAAATTGCTTACGCATCATTTCTTGTATCTGATTTTGCATTTCAGAATTTACACGTGTACTATCTAATTGAATGTCCATTTTTCGATCTGAACTATAGGTAGCAACCCCTTGAAAATCCTGAGCGGACGCACTCTTTATTACAAAAAGCACTAGTAAAACTATAAGTCGTAACATAATTATATTTTTATGATTATTTCTTCGGCAAAGATCAGTATTGAGCCTCATTCCTTGCGTTAAGCAGTGTTAACGAGTGTTAACCGATTCGTTGAATCCCCAAAGAGTGTATTACATTTGAAGTATGAGAAAAAGAAACTACAAAATCATTCTTTACTTTATAACAAGTGTTATCCTAATTACACTTGGTATTCAAGTGTATTGGAACTATAAGAATTATCAAGCATCCAAACAGCAATTGATCAACGAAGTTCAAATTAGCCTGGATAATGCGGTAGATGAATATTTTACCGAACTAGCCAAAGAAAATGCAGTTTTTATTATGCATGATACCATGATTGGAAGAACCGTGAGAAATCTTCATAAAATGGATAAAGACTTTATCGCTCATAGCAGCTTTAAAAGAATTGATTCTTTCAAAATTAATAAGGACACCAAAATCTCTATCGTAAAAGACTCTAATACGCAGAGTATACATATTGTAAAGGGACCCGACTTAACCAAAGATCAAGTCGTACAACAACAAAAAGATATCCTTTTACACCTTACGCAACATCAGGAAGACTCTATACCCCAAAATCAGGATAGTATCATAAAGGTTATTAGCGGTTTAGCTTCAAAAGCAATTGTTTCTATTACACAAGATTCGTTAAAATTGGGAAAGATTAATGAGTTGGTTCAAAAAGAATTACATCGTAAAAACATCAACATAGATTATGGTTTACGGTTTACAAATCCTTTTGGAGAGAAAACCGAAATTGACGAAAACATTATTAAAACAGCTGTTTTACAAACCAAATCAAAATCTTCTTTCTTGCGTCGACTCAGCTCCTTAGAATTGTTTTTCACCAATGAGCGATTAACCATATTTAAGAAAAACCTTGGAGGTATCCTATTATCCTTTGTTTTGGTAGCCAGCGTAATTGGATGTTTATTATTTCTTTTACGTATCATCAACCAACAAAAGCAATTGGCAGAACTCAAAAATGATTTAATAAGCAATATTACACACGAATTTAAAACTCCCATTGCCACCATTAGTGCTGCGCTTGAGGCTATTCAGAATTTTAATACCAATAACGATCCTGAGAAAACCAAAAAATATGTCGAAATGTCCTCTAATCAACTAGGGCGATTAAATACCATGGTTGAAAAAATACTGGAAACAGCAACTCTGGATAGCGAAGAATTACAGCTTAAGTTGGAGGAAATGGATTTGATAACCATTCTTAAAAACGCAGTGGAGAAAAATATGGCGACGATTTCAGAAGAGACAACAATTACATTTGACACCAATACTGAAAAAACTATGGTAAACATCGATGTTTTTCATTTTGAAAATGCGATCAACAATATCATAGACAACGCAATTAAGTATGGAGGAAACCGGATACATGTTGCTGTAAAAAAAGCAAAAAATAACCTTACCATAGAGGTTATAGATAATGGGACTTCATTATCCAAAATCCATAAGGAAAAGATTTTTGATAAGTTCTATCGTGTTCCCAAAGGAAATACCCATGATGTAAAAGGATTTGGCATAGGATTATTTTATACCAAAACCATTATCGAAAAACATGGCGGAACCATACAGTTATCTCTAGATAATAACCAAACCAATTTTAAAATCAACTTACCAAATGGCTGAAATTATCGATATACTATTGGCAGAAGATGAACCTTCATTAGGTTTGATCATCAAAGAAAGTCTGGAAACGAGAAACTTTCAGGTTCATTTGGCAAAAGACGGAAAAGAAGCTTTCGAACTCTACAAAAGCATTGATCCCAAACTTTTGGTTTTAGATGTGATGATGCCCAAAAAGGATGGTTTTACTTTGGCTAAAGAAATTAGAGAGGAAGACGAAACGATTCCTATTATTTTCTTGACGGCAAAATCACAGACACAAGATGTGGTAGAAGGATTTACCATTGGAGGAAATGATTACCTGAAGAAGCCTTTTAGTATGGAAGAATTGATTGTGAGGATCAATAACCTGCTGCAGAGAACTCGAATTCAAAAGAAAGCCGAAATTATTAGTGTAGGAGCATATACCTTTAATTTCCCTAAGCAACAATTGCAATTTAAAGAAGAGGAACCGTCTCTTCTAACACATAGAGAAGCCCATCTTCTTTTTCATCTTATCAAAAACAAAAATCAAGTTCTGGATCGCTCCTTAATCCTTAAAAAGTTATGGGGAGACGATGACTTTTTCAATGGAAGAAGTATGGATGTATTTATCACCAAACTCCGTAAAAAACTAAAAAAGGACGAATCGATCCAGATCATTAATGTTCGCGGATATGGGTACAAGTTAATTTGCTAAGCCTGTTGCCATATTCGTAATTTTATCTAGAGCACCGGTAACCTTAGTCAGTACCTCATCCTTGTCTGTAATACCATGACGGTTTTGCAAATACTTTGGATCGTTGTAAGATACATTCACCGTACCCTCTTCATCTTGCCATACCAAAATCTTTTGTGGCAAATCTAACCCAGTAGTTTGTGAAGTTTGCATAAGTGGAGTTCCTAACCTTGGATTACCAAACAAAATGATACGTGTAGGCCTTAATTCTAAATCAACAGAAGCTGCATTTTTTTGATGATCCAGCTCGGCAATGATTTTCAAATTGGGATTATTGGTAATGATATCCTTTAATGATGCATAAGTTTCTTCAAAATTCTTGTTGCTTTTTTTGGTAATTACACCTTGTTGTGCTTGTATTTCCATTTGTTGTTCTGTTGTTGTTTGTGCTTCCTTAGACGTTTCATTCGGCACTTGATTACAAGCTATCAACACAAAAAAGAAGGAGAGAAAATAATATTTTACAGACTTCATAACAAAATTACTTTTTATCTAAAGATACTGCAAAATAGAAGACAGATTGTTAATCCTATTATAAAGATGATAAAGAATAGTGGATTTTTATAAAAGCCTTCTTTTATCAAGTTTTCTAAAAATATTTCTAAATAATAATCCGATACAAATTCTTTATTATATCCCTTTTATCTTACTCATAAAATCCATTATATTTACGCCATAACAAAGATTAACCGTTTCCCCAACAAAAATTATCTAATATGCATATAGCAATAGCTGGAAACATCGGTGCCGGAAAAACTACATTGACCCGATTACTTGCTAAACATTATAAATGGGAGGCGCATTATGAAGATGTATTAGAAAATCCATACTTAGAGGATTTCTATAACAAAATGGAACGATGGTCGTTCAATCTTCAGATTTACTTTTTGAATAGCCGTTTCAGACAAATTTTGGATATCCGAGAAAGCGGAAAAGATATCATACAAGATAGAACCATCTACGAGGATGCTTATATTTTTGCTCCCAACCTGCATGCCATGGGATTAATGACCAATAGAGATTTTGAAAACTACAAATCGCTATTTGATCTTATGGAAGCTGTGGTAGAAGGTCCTGACCTACTTATTTACTTAAGAAGTAGTATTCCCAATCTTGTTGCACAGATCCATAAAAGAGGAAGAGAATACGAAAATACGATCAGCATTGATTATCTAAGTAGACTTAATGAGCGCTATGAAGCTTGGGCACATGATTATGATAAGGGTAACTTGCTTATCGTAGATGTGGATCATCTCAATTTTGTAGATAACCCTGAAGATCTTGGTAGTATCATCAATCGAATTGATGCTGAATTGAATGGTTTATTTTAAAGAGTAACTACACTTTCCAGACCATGGACTTTCAGGCTTTATTTCAATTTCTTGAAGAACTACAGCACAACAATCACAAGGAGTGGATGGATGCGAATAGAAAACACTACCATGCAATTCGAAATGATTTTGTTTCTTGGCTTGATGATCTGGATAACAAATTAGCTAATATAGATCCAGAGTATTATCCAACACCAGGTAAAAAAGGCATCAATAGAATCAACAACAACCTCCTCTTTCATCCCAATAAGCCTGTATACAAAGATCACTTTGGAGCTGGATTGGATCAAAAAACCAAGCAAGGGGATTTTTATATTGAAATAGGTATCAAAAAAGGAGTACTCGCAGGAGGCTACTGGAGGCCAGACAAAAAATTACTGCAGAGTATCCGAGAAGGCATTGATTATAACGGGGAAGAACTCGTGAAAATTATTAACAAAAAAAGTTTTAAGGACACCTTTGGAGGTTTATATGCCGAAGATGATATGTTGAAATCAGCACCAAAAGGCTACAGTAAGGATCATGAACATATCCATTTGTTGCGCTATAGAACCTTTGCTGTGATTCATGACTTAAAACAAGAACAGATACTGGCGCCTGATTTTACGGATTATGTGATTGCCGTTTATAAAGAAATGCTTCCTTTTAGAAGGTATTTGCGCGAGGCAGTTACAGTTTAGTCTCCAAATAATCTACAATCATTGCGGTAGCACCGGTGTTACTATTAATAAAGTGTCCTGCAATCATACCTGTTTTTTCTCTGAACTTTTTGTCTTCGACAAGCTTAGTCATTATGCTATTGAACTCTTCTGTACTTGATACAGAAAATAGCCCCGCCAATTTCTGAAGTTGTTTAGCTTCTCTAAACTTTTCAAAGTTTTTTCCAATAATAATAGGAATACCAAAAGTGGCAGGCTCTAGAATATTATGCAATCCTGTATTTCCCATAGCTCCTCCTACATAGGCAATATCTCCATAACTATACACCCTTGACAAATACCCGATGGTATTCATCACAAAGACTTGTTGATCTGCAAGGTTGACCCCTTCTTTTTCAGAAAACACGACGGTGTTTTTTTCTATTTTCCGTACCAAAGGATTGACATTACTATCTTTAATTTCATGTGGAGCTATAATAAAACAAATCTCTTTCGAAGCATTATTTACAAAATCCAAAAACACCTCTTCATCTTCAGGCCAGGAGCTACCCATCACGATACACGTACGATCATTTACGAATTCTGAAATAAAATCAACATGATTGTCCATCTCTATCTGATGGCTCACCCGATCAAATCGGGTATCTCCACTTAGAGACGCATTGGTATACCCCAACCCTTCAATCAGTGCTTGAGAAGTTGCATCCTGAACAAAAAAATGATCGATTCCCTTCAAGGCATTTCTCATAAAACCTCCATACCACTTAAAAAAGGCCTGATCTTCTCTAAATGTAGTAGATATAAATACTGTTGGGATATCGTTCACCCGAAGTGTTTTAAGATAATTAGGCCAAAATTCATACTTTACAAAAACAGCCAGTTTGGGATTAACCAGTTGGATGAATTTCTTAGCATTCCTTTTCGTATCTATAGGCAAGTATACAATGATATCAGCAAGCTTGCTGTTCTTTTTTATTTCATAACCTGAAGGAGAAAAAAAAGTAACCAACAATTTCGTGTCCGGAAATTTGGTCTTTAACGCTTCCATTACAGGAACTCCTTGTTCATATTCTCCCAAAGAGGCACAATGAAACCAAATAATGTCACCATCACTTGATATCTTCTCCTTTAAAATCTCGAAAACCGAACGTCTTCCGTTGACAAATAACTTCAATTTGGAGCCAAACCCTCCTAAAACAGGTAGTATGAAATTGAAAATTCCAACAAAGATGTTATATATAATATGCAATGACTTCTATTTTTATGAATAGCAAAAATACAGCTCTTTACTAGAATACGGTACCAAAAATTCAAAAAGAACAACTTACATCCAAATTATCAATATTTCATTTTATTGAAATAAAAATTAATATTATCATACTTTTTTAGTTAAAAATTAATTAATTTAACATTAACCTTAACACAAACTCTTAAACCATGAAATTAAAAATTACTTTCATTGCGTTATTCTCATGCGCTATTCTTTTCTCGCAAAGTTTTTTAGAAGTACAACTCCCCGCTCCAGACAAATTGAGTCCTTTGTTTATAGGTCCTTTGGTAAAGTCAACTATCCATTACGGAGTGACTCCTCCAAACTATAACGGAAAAGTGATTGTTTTTAACCACGGATATATTGACCTTAACCAAGGGCAATTTCTTTTTGACAATTCGTTTTATAGAGATACCTATAACGAAGGGTATCAAGCTGTTTTTGTAGCTACCACAAGAGGTGGAGGTATTTGGATAAATGGAGAATTACTAGCTGAATCTATTGATATTGTTACCAACAAATACAACGTTTCTGAAGTCTATTTGGTAGGACATAGTAATGGAGGAAAAGCTTCTGAAGCAGCTATGTTTCAGTATGGAAAAAATTCGAAAGTAACCAGAGCCTTTGCACTAGGCACACCATTTTGGGGTACTTATCTTGCGGATATTTCTCAAATGCCATGGTTGAATTGGGCATGGCGACTTACTGGGCTTAACGAAGGAGCCCGAACTTCTACAACCTATTACTGTAGAGATGTGGTACGACCGATACTTGATAATCATCCCAATAATGATCCAGAAAAATTTGTGATACTAGGCGCTTCTGGATTTTATAAAGGATCTACGATAGCTGCCGCTGCATTTCTGGTTACCGGAGGAATTTTATTACCCGTACAAGGTGCTAATGATGGGGTTGCTCCGTATAGCAGTACACTACGTCCTGGAGCCGAATATGTTTTCCGAAAAAATGACTCGAGAGCTATTTTTGATCATCTGGATGTAGGGCTGGGTCAATTTAGTTGGCCGTATGTGAAGTCGTATATAGAGAATCCCTCATTACGCAGCAATTTTGAATCAAATATTAAAGCAGAAAACTCCAAAATAGCAAGTAACTACTATATTGTTCATTCTCAAAATGAGTATGATAAAATAATCTTGGACAAAGATTCTAAATATGCTGTAGCAGAGATTTTACATGAAAATCCTAAAGCCTTTTTTGATCTTTACGATCAGACAAAAAAGATAAAGAACTACACAAAACATGTAACTCAGGATCATCAAACGGTTATTCCAATTACCGATGGAGAGTTAACCCTAAAAAGTAACTCTAATTTTGCAGCATTTATCAAACAAGATAGTGGTATCCGACTGGAGTTTCAAAATATCAAAACAGGTAATGCATCCCTCTTAAAAGCAGGTTTGTTTTCAAATAAAAAGAATTTTCACACTCCAAAGAATACCGAAGTTCGCGCGGTGATCACCCAAAAAATTACCGATCAGGGAATTCAAATCGATGGAGATCCAAAAATCGTGACTTTTACCCAAGAGAAAGATCATTTCTATTTTGACACTTCCGTTCTTGAAGATGGTGTATATAGTCTATTTCTACATGCAGAGAGCGAAGGCAATTTCAAAAGGAATATCATCTCTGGGTTTGTAGTTGGAGATATTCAAAATGTGATAAATACCAATATCGATACCCCCGTAATCAACGAGAAAAACGAATTACAAATAGTACCTAATGCGGTTAAGAATGAAGCTTATCTAGTTCTAGAAACCCCACTAACGGCTCAATCTATACAGGTTACTATTTATGACATTACTGGAAAAGAAGTCAAATCATGGGAATTACCTAATGAGCAGATTTCCAGATACGACATTTCTAATCAAGTGCAGTCATTACATGCTGGTATTTATTTATTAAAAGTCGAAAACTTCAAAACCATTAAGTTTATAAAAACCAATTAATACGCACCAATTACCCTCTATCAAAGCATCTTGAACTTATCTGGTTAAGATGCTTTGATTTTGCGTATTACGCATCTACATTCAAAAACCACTTTTACATTGGCTATAGTTCCTTTATTTTGTACTTTCGTGAGGTTACAATACGCACATCAATGAGGAAAATACAAATGGTTGACCTAAAGGGTCAATATGAGCAAATTAAAGAACAAGTCGACAAATCTGTACTTGACGTTATACAATCTACAGCATTTATTAACGGACCAGAGGTCCATAGCTTTCAAAAAGAATTAGAAGAGTATCTTGATGTTAAACATGTAATCCCTTGTGCCAATGGTACAGATGCGTTACAAATAGCTATGATGGGATTAGGGTTACAGCCCGGTGACGAGGTCATTACTGCTGATTTTACCTTTGCCGCTACCGTAGAAGTAATTGCTCTTCTACAACTTACGCCTGTATTAGTGGATGTAGAAGTTGATTCATTCAATATTGATCCGGAAGCCATTCGTAAGGCGATTACTCCAAAAACCAAAGCTATTGTCCCTGTACATTTATTTGGACAATGTGCCAATATGGATGAAATCATGGCTATAGCCAAAGAACACAACTTATATGTTATAGAAGATAACGCCCAAGGTATTGGATCAAGTTATCAATTTGCTAATGGCAAGACTCAAAAAACGGGAGCTATTGGACATGTAGCTTCTACCTCTTTCTTCCCTTCCAAAAACTTAGGATGTTATGGAGATGGTGGAGCCATTTTTACCAATGATGATGACTTGGCACATACTATAAGAGGTATTGTAAATCATGGGATGTACAAAAGGTATCACCATGATGTAGTAGGTGTAAATTCGAGATTAGATTCTATCCAGGCTACTATTTTACGTGCCAAATTACCTAATTTGGACAGTTATAATAACGCGCGAAGAGCAGCTGCAAGAAAGTATAATACTGCTTTTGCTGGGATTAAAAACATTATCACTCCAAAAGTAAAGGGAAACAACTGTGGATCTGATGAAAATACCATTTGCGATACATGTAATTGTCATGTATTTCATCAGTATACGTTAAGAGTTATTGATATTGATCGTGATGCACTCGTAAAACATCTAAACGATAATGAAATCCCATGTGGAGTATATTATCCTATCCCATTACACAACCAAAAAGCATATAAAGATGATCGATACAATGAGGCTGATTTTACCATAACAAATCAATTGGTGAAAGAAGTAATCTCGCTACCAATGCATACAGAACTTGATGATGAACAAATTGATTTTATCACCAAAACAGTTATTGATTTTGTAAATCAATAAAATTTTAAGTCCATCTGAACTGTTTTCAATTCAGATGGACTTAAAAAACACCCATCAAATTTTACCCCAAACCTACACCAATCACTGAAATGGATTCATACTGTATCTGTTACAATATTGTTGACCACAATTTTACTGGATTACCTGCACTTCCAGAAGCCTATATCGTTTCTAAAAAAGAAGCACAATTTGAATACATAGAGAAACAGGCTACTCCTGAGATTATTTCCGAATTCAATATCCAATATCCAGGAACACCACACGAACAGCTTATTGAAATTTGTATCCTTTTGCGACCAACAGCTTTAGAACAACGTTTTAAGCCTAAAAAATCCCGAAAAAACCTTAACCTATCACAACTACTATTAGAAGACAAAACCAAAGAACTGATCGAAGGTTTTGTAAACCGAAAACTCGGTACTTTTTATCAACTCATTACTCAAAACCAGTACCCTATTGCTTATCAGGCAAAACGTAAAGAACCCCTTGCCTCTAGTATTATTGAAATTGCAAAACTTCCACTAGATCCTATCCTTAGATTTACTAAGACAGAAAAAGGTATTGAGTATGCTTTTTCACTAAAAGACCAAGCTTCATTGTTTGTCCCAAAGGACAAAAGCATTAAAATTTTACTAAACGACCCCTCATGGATTATAGTAAACAAAAAGCTTTTCAGGATTAAAAACTTGAATGCAAACAAGCTAAAACCATTTCTACAGAAAGACAAAATCACCATAGCCCAAAAACATGTCAAAACCTATTTGGAAAAAGTCATCGTTCCGGTATCAAAGAATATTGAAGTTCAGGCAGAGGGATTTGAGATTGTAAACAAACAAGATATCTTAGGATACACCTTAGAAATCATCCAGGATTTTATCCAGGATCTTTATGTGGCAAAAATCACATTTGAATACGAACATTGCACATTTGATTTTAATCAATCCAAAAAAACAGCCTCAGAAATCATTTACAATGAAGACCAAATTACCATTGTACAGACCCGAAGAAATTTGGATGTTGAATCTGAGATTGTAGAGAAAATTACCGCAAAAGGCCTTCTACTGAATCAAAATTTACTTTTTGAAGTTTCAGAATCTAATGATCCCTACGGGATTATTACATGGATTACGAACCACAAAACAACATTGCAGAAAGAAGGGTTCAACATACAACTACCAAATATACTGGGACAACAAGTATCCACAACTTCGCATCAACTTTCTATTCGACAAGAGCAACAAAAAGATTGGTTTGACATCAAAGGGTGGGTAACTATAGGGGAAGAGGAAATCCCATTTTCAAAGTTTATCAAGTATATCCGAAATAATGACCGATGTTTTCCACTAAACAACAATGAAACTTTTATCATTCCTTTGGAATGGATGACGCGATACAAGAAACTAGCGGATTTTGGTACATCTACCGATGATAAAATCACATTAGCAAAAAGTAATTACACGGTTTTAAAAGAGGTTATTCCTGAAGAAGAATTACCTCTTTATGACCAAAATGAATCGTCAGAACCTTATCAACCTTCTTCAAATCTAAAAGCTCGCCTCAGACCTTATCAGCTAGAAGGTGTACAATGGTTAGTAAATCATTACAACAATGGTTTAGGGGCGTGTCTTGCAGACGATATGGGATTAGGTAAAACACTACAAACAATTGCAACTTTGGTACACGCAAAAGAACAATTGCAACCCAGCGAAAATGAAGTTAGCGAAATACAATTCGATCTCTTTGCCACGCCTTTGGAAACAAGAACATTCTTAAAGACATTGATCGTATTGCCTTCTTCTCTGGTTTTTAACTGGGCTCAGGAAATTATCAAGTTCGCTCCACATCTTAACCTTATAAAATATACTGGTACAGATCGTAAAAAGAACGCTCCGTATTTGGAGTCATATGATGTGGTGTTAACCACTTACGGTATCATCTCCAGGGATTATGATACGTTTCAAAAATTAAATTTCAATTATTTAATTCTGGATGAAAGTCAACAAATCAAGAATAAGGATTCCAAAATTTTCCAGGCAATTAACAAGATCAATACGATACATAAAATATCGCTGAGTGGTACTCCAATCGAAAACTCTTTGTCTGATCTATGGTCGCAAATGGAATTTATTAATCCGGGGATGTTAGGCAGTTTTGCTTTTTTTAAAGAGCATTTTAAAATGCCAATTGAACAACAGCAAAATGAAGAAAAAATAGCCGAACTCAAATCCCTAATAGAACCATTTATACTAAGGAGAACCAAAAATCAGGTTGCTAAAGATTTACCAGAACTTACTGAGCAAATACGGTATTCTGAGATGCAACCAGAACAAAAAAGAAGCTACGAATCCGAAAAATCTGCTGCTCGCAATCTATTGTTAGGGCTTGATCATGCTGCAAAAAACAAAATTCATATCATCAATACCTTAACCAAGCTACGACAACTTGCCAATCACCCACAATTGGTATCTAGTGAGACACAGCACACTTCTGGAAAATTTGAGGACGTCACCCATCACCTCCAAACTTTAGTTGCTGCACAAAAAAAGGTATTGGTGTTTAGCTCTTTTGTTTCTCATCTTTCTATTTACGAAAAGTGGAGTGCAGCACAAGGGATTTCTTTTCTTTCTTTAACCGGAAATACAGCTGCCAAAGAAAGAGAAACCATTGTCAATCGTTTTCAAGAAGAGGATAATATTTCATTGTTCTTTATTTCTTTGAAAGCAGGTGGGGTTGGTCTAAATTTAACCAAAGCTTCTTATGTAGTATTGCTGGATCCCTGGTGGAACCCATTTGCAGAAAAACAAGCTATTGCCCGTGCGCATCGTATTGGACAAACTAATAAAGTTTTGGTGACTCGTTTCATTTCAAAAAATACCATCGAAGAAAAAATCATTCAGTTACAAGAGCAAAAACAATCTTTATCAGATGAATTGATCGCTATCGATAGCATTCCAGAATATATTGAAAGTAACCTGGAAGAATTATTAAAGTAAACGGAGATTTACTTGCCTTCTGAACCTACATAACCACAAATCTCATATTGATGGTTCACTTTTTTGAGTACCAAAAAAATATCTTCTTGTACTATTTTTTCTAGTAGTCCTACGGATATAGGTTTTACTAACTTATATCGATCTGCAAAAGTCGATATCTTGGGTGCGCCCCAAAGGTGTTCTGGGTATATCAATAATAAGTTCTTTTTATAGAGTAACGTAAACACCGTCATTCGTTCTGACCCATCCAATCGACCTCGAATATAAGTACCTGAAAAAGCCGAAGGATCTACCGAAGAGAAATCAACAAATGTATCTTGTTCATTGTCCAGTAATTTTTTTCTTATTTTAGGAAATTCAATAATATCTTTACTATACCCTACTAATTCAGGAGTACCAGTTAGATCGTTCATCCAAAAGTAAACTCTTAGTTCTTTATGCTCCTTTAACCAAGGATGCATCCATGGTAATTCTTTATGAACCAGAGATAAACCACTATGAGGAACCAATGTGGTAAAATTTGCCTTTACATCTTTAAGCCAAACAGTATTTACACCCCTATCTATATGTCCGAAATTAATAATTGAATCCAAGGATGCAGATAGTACCCGATGTTTTTTTAAATAGCTTCTAGAGGATTTTTCATCAAAATTAATGAGATCATCCGGAGTAATTTGTCCAAACAGATTCATCGATAGTAAGCAGCACCATAAAACGAGTATTTTTATAACCATATTACATTGTTTTTCCCTAGTATTACTAAAAAATCAAAATTCAAGCCAAATTGAAATGGGAGCCCCTTCCCCTAATTTACTCAATTACTAGCACATAGCGATTTATTTTCCATTTTTTTATTTATTTTATTGGATGTAAATCAATTGTTTGAAAAGTAGTTGAATCTTCAAACATCTGATTTGGCCAATGTAACTTCTCCAAAAAAGGAGTGGTTTTGCCAAATCCCTTAATTCGACTATATTTAGCATTCACATTCAAACAAATCATCAAAATGCGATATATTTTTACGCTTCTTCTTTTTTGCGCAAGTACTTCATTATTAGCACAAGACACATATTTACAATGTGGAAAATTAGTGGATACTAAAAACGGAAAGATTCTTACCGAAAAGACAGTTGTGATTTCTGGAAATAAGATTTCCAAAATACAAGATGGCTATGTCGACGGTAAAAAAGGAGACACCACCATTGATCTTAAAAACAAAACAGTAATGCCTGGATTGATCGATATGCACATTCATATCGAAAGTGAAACCAATCCAAAGGCTTATCTAAAAAGATATACAGATAACGAAGCGGATCTTGCTTTTGATGCAGTTGGATATGCCGAAAAAACATTGATGGCGGGGTTCACCACGGTACGAGATCTAGGGGGATCAGGAGTAAATATTTCGTTAAAAAAGGCAATTGCACAAGGTAAAATTGTTGGACCCCGAGTATTTACGGCCGGTAAAATATTGTCTACAACAGGAGGTCATGGAGACCCAACAAACGGAGGTAAAAGATCGCTTATCGGAGATCCTGGACCTAAAGACGGAGTAGTAAATAGCGTTGAAGATGCTAGAAAAGCCGTTCGTCAACGTTATAAAAATGGTGCCGATTTGATCAAAATCACTGCTACGGGAGGAGTCCTAAGTGTTGCAAAAAGTGGATCGAATCCTCAATTTACGGTCGAGGAAATAAAAGCTATTTGCGAAACAGCCAAAGATTATGGCTTTCATGTAGCAGCGCATGCTCATGGTGACGAAGGTATGCAAAGGGCAATATTAGGCGGTGTAAAAACTATCGAGCATGGTACGCTAATGAGCGAAAAAACCATGGATCTAATGAAACAGCATGATGCCTATTTGGTACCTACTATTACTGCCGGGAAAGAGGTAACAGACAAAGCTAAGATTGATGGTTATTATCCTGCCATTATTGTACCCAAAGCCTTAAATATTGGTCCCAAGATTCAAAACACCTTCAAAAAGGCTTACGACCGAGGAGTTGGTATTGCTTTTGGAACTGATGCCGGTGTTTTTAAACATGGCCAAAACGGTAAAGAATTTGGATATATGGTAGAAGCAGGAATGCCTGCCATTGCTGCTATCCAAAGCGCCACAATTACCAATGCAAAAATTTTGGAAATGCAGGAACAACTAGGACAAGTATCTCCAGGTTTTATAGCTGATATCGTTGCGGTTAATGATGATCCTACACAAAAAATTGACACTATGGAAAATATTGTCTTTGTAATGAAGGAAGGGAAAATTTACAAACAATAATATTTTTTAATCGATTAATAGAAGGTCGTATTCTTTTCTAACAACCTTAGAAATCTTGTAATGGAATCAAATTATCAATGTAAAAATTGTGGACATAGTTATTCTGGTAATTTTTGCAATCATTGTGGACAAAAACATATCGCAGAACGCTGGACTTTGAAAAAGCTCATCAACAATGCAGCTACAGCAATTTTCAATCTGGAAAAAGGATTCTTTTACACCTTCAAAAAACTACTGATCCAACCCGGAAAAGTTATTCAGGAATATTTAGAGGGAAACACGGTAAATTATGCCAATCCATTTCGATATGCACTGATAGGAATTGCTATCAATGTATTTTGTATGCTCACTTTTGGGGTTTGGGATTTTCAGGTAGAAGCAATGGTTGAAACCTATAAAGATCTAGGGATCATTCAAACACCAGAAAAAGAAGTAGAAATGCGGGGATACTTCAAGATTGCTACCAAGTTTATGAATTTGCTTCCTTTTTTATTAGTACCCTTTATCTCATTAAGTTCAAAAATATTTCTAGAACGACATAAATTATATTATGCTGAGCATTTTATAATGAACACTTTTATGCTCGGGCAATCTACTATTTATGGGGCTCTAAATGTTGTTATATTTTATTTTATACCAGAATTCTTTGGACTCATGCTAGTCCTCGGATTCTCGATTGCCGCATTCATCTACAGTCAAATTTTCCGTGATATGTTTGGAAAAAAACAAATCGTAGGATTTCTTCTAGGATTAGTAATTTATTGTTTTGGCTTCTTCTTTTTCGGTATATTTATGAGTATCATTAGTATTATAGTAGTTATCGGAGCTTTGATCTATAAAGCGCTGACATAAACTGATTCTGAAACGTAAAAAGAACATCGATGAAAATTCTAAAAACTGTTGTCATTCTTATCATTTGTTATTCGTATTCATGGGGCCAGGAAACCAAACTCTCTGCTTTTACTCCTTTGATAGGAAAAGTATGGAAAGCTGAAGGAAACTGGGGAGATGGAAGCAAGTTTAAGCAAGAAATCGTATTTCATTTTGACCTCAACAATACGATTGTTATTGCAGCATCCAAAGGATATACTAATAAAGAGCAGACCGAATTTGGTGCTCGCAATCATGGCATCCGAAGATATAATCCTGAAAAAGAAATGATCGAGTTCTGGGAATTTGATGTTTTTGGTGGAGTAACTACAGGGACGGTAAAAAGTGAGGATAAAAACATCATATATACCTATGCATATGGCACTTCAACGGTTACCGATATGTGGGAATATGTGGATGACAACACCTATACCTTCAAAGTTGGGGATTATCAAAATGGTGAGTGGAAACAACTATACCTCGAAACTAAGTTTACGGCTGGGAAATAAAAAAAGATAGCGGTTATTTCCTGTTCTTCCGCTCTTCTACCAACTTATCCTTTTTCCAAGTACCACTGGTTACTATTTCTCCGTCTTTACCATAAAAAACACCATCGCCATCGCGTTGGTCATTTTTCCAATGCCCAGTATATTTTTCTCCATTCGGCCAAAAGTAGGTTCCCATACCATTGCGGAGATCGTTTACATATTCTCCCTCGTAGCGTTCACCATCTGGCCAATAAAAAGATCCTTCGCCATGACGTAGGTTGTCTTTCCATTCGCCTTCATATCTACTTCCGGTGTCAAATAGCGCAATACCAAAGCCGTTTGCCTTACTATTGCTTACTTGACCTACATAATGCAATTGGTGTTTTTTAGGGTTTTTAAACGTAAGATACTCCCCATATGATCTTTTTTTGAGTTGTTTTTTTATTCTGTTCAATTGAACTTTAGCCTTTTCAAGGGCAAAACTTAAAGAATCGTAGGCTCTAAGTTGAATTGATGTCTCCGCAACCCCCACATTGGTGGTATCTATTTCCTGAACTGAATCTGACAAAGAATGATCTTCATAGATTTCTTTATGCAAATTCATAAACTGTTGGGCTACTTCTATCCGAAACTTTACACTTTCTTTTTCATCACCATCATTGATTACAGCGTTAAATTGTTCTTGATAAGCATTCAACGCAGATCTATATTCTCCTTTGATCAATATAGAATCTATTTGAAGAAGGCTCCGTTCTAAAATAGAGTCCCGTGATGCTTTAGCTCTTTCTTCTTCCAGAGTATGGAGTTTGTTTTTAAGCTTTTTAGCGCGAATGGTGTTATAGGTTGCCGCAAAAACAGCGAGAGTCAAAATACTATATAATAGGATGTTGGCGTTCTTTTTTTTCATTGGGTTTAGGGCTTACATCAAATTTTTGCAATATTAATCATCTAAATGAATTGCAGGCAACTTATTCTTAACTTTTCTGAAATCTGGTGAAAAGTACAAGTGAAATCGAAGTGTCCAATTCTGCTTAAAAACAGAAGCATCACTCAAAGTTTGCCCTTGAGAATACATAATCCCCGTTGCTACTGTCATTCTAGGATTCAAAATATATCCAAAAGAAGCGTGTAAACGCAAATCTTCCATAGGGCTACCTATCACCGCTTTACCACTTTGCATGATCAATTCGGCCTCGGGAGAGACATAAAACGTCTTTGGTTTAAATTTATCCGAATTGATAGGAATCTTGGCTTTAAACATATATCGCCATCGATTCCTGAAAATGTATTCGCTGTTTTCTTCAAATCCTTGAGTCCAACGATGTTCAATACGAATACGATGATAAAACATCATAGAAGAAAGAGGCATCGCAAACATATATTGATGCCATATACGCCATTCGGGTACTAGATTACGATCTACAGATTCTGGATCTGTATTGAAATTAAGCCTTAATACTCCTCCTAGACTAACATTAAAATATTTTGAATAAATATAACCAATAGCATGTCTATTGTATACTTGACCTACTTGACCAGCAAAAGGTGTGCTTTCTGTTTCTTCAAACCTGAAATGGGTTTGAGCAACCCAAAATAATCGTTTGGAAATTCTAATATTCCCATAAGTATTGATCCATAACTTGGTAACTGGCTCTTTAAACTTTGATTCGGTCGGTTGTTCTTCTTGCGCTACCCCCTCAACACAGACAAAAAAGCAGATGATCACAAAAAACAGATATGTACAGTATTTTTTTATCATCTACTAGTCTTGGTTAGTTGCTACAGGGACTTTAAAACGCTGCAATACTACGATAGGATTTTTTTCCTTTTTCAGCTTTCGCTCCATTTTTCTGGTATCTTCATCTCTCAAAATCAAAAGTTGCTTATAGGTAAGATCAACCATATTCATCCAGCTCTTTGCCTCTTCGCATGCTAGTCCATCATTGATCTCTTCCAGAAAATAAGGGATCAACACATCATCATAAGCAGAAACGATACGCTTTTTCACCATCTCATCCATCAACGTAGCGATAAATGGATTCCAAACAGCATCCATATATTTTTCATGTATTTCCTTTTGTTGTTCAGGAAGTTTTAGAACCCGCTCTCCTACTTTACCGTAATCTTCAAAACAGTGCACCAAGGTTCTCCCGAACTCCAACTTTTTTTCAAGGTTTTCTATCTCCGAATAGGCTTTCAATTTATCCTCTGCAGTTTTCTTTAACTGATCTATTGCCTCAAAAAACAATGCTGGTATAGAATCTGCTCTGCCTCTCTCCCCTATTTCTTCCAGATAGTTATGACGAGTAACCATCTCCTTTTCCAGGGCAATAGCTTCTTGTTGCTTTACTTGTTTATCTATTTTACTTTGTAGTGTTGCTTGTATCGCTTCCAGGCGATAAAAAGTCTGTTCGGACACAATTTTCAAAACATTAAAAACATTATCCTCTGGATTGATCTTTCCTTTTAAAGAAATCTTATATTTTTCGAAGTTCTGTAATTGAGCTATTCCATTCTCCCATAAGTTTGTAAGAATCTTATCCTTTTCTATATGAGTAAGAATTTCATCTTTATGATATTCATTTACTTGTTGTAATGGTTGTAAAATGCTTTCAGAAATCTCCGCTACCTCATCTTCCAAAGAACGAACATCTTGATCTGATAATTTCCGAATATTGAGCTGCGAATCGTTTAATAAAAAATCACTTATGCTTCTCGATTTTTGGTAATAGGCTACTGTAGCATCAATAGCCTCTTTTTCATTAGATGCTAAAGGATAAAAGGGAACAACTACCTTGAACTCTGGTGAGAATGAAGAGGACCCCAAAGCAGATAAAATGTCGTCTATATTTTGATAATGCCCTTCATTAGTGGTTAACAAATAGGTAATTCCACCTTCTCGAACCTTTCTGGCATCACTATCTGATAATAGAAACTCAAGGATCTTCATGTATTTTTCTCCTAAGGAAATAACCTCAGTTCTTGTATTCAAACCCTTAAAAACTAGTATACTTCTGCTACCGTTTCTTGAATTTACTTCTATAGTCTGTAAAACACCTTCATCAAAATACCAGGATTCTATTTCGTCTAACTCTCTATCTGAAAATAATGTCCATTTATCGTGAGCAAGTCCATTCCTCAAAAACCTTCCTACCAGTTCCTCTTGTTGATCTTCAATTCGAAAACTTTGTTGAGGAACTCCTTTTTCAAAAGTGATGACACTATTAAAATCAACTTGTCGGACTTCAGAATCCTTAATTTGCTGTACTTTAATGGTCCATGTCCCATCAGGCCTTCCCTGTAGTAGGCTCCCAGACGCTACTCGTTGGTTTCCGTCTACATTTACCACATAGCGATAGTCCTCAACCGCATTATTATCACTCGACTGAAACTCATTGAATCGAAAAGACCAATTCCCTTCTGGGTAGTTATTCGTAAACTGTCCTTGGATCGAAAAAGAGACGTCTTCTTTTTCTAACAACGCTTTCAGATTAGAACGGTTAAATGTAAAAGGACCGTTCAAAATAGTATCTGCATCTTTCAGGAGATAAGAATAGCTAGCTTCTCCTTTGTACTTTTGAAGTTCTAGTTCACCTTTAAAAGTGCGTACATCCTGGGCATGAAATATCCAGGGAAGCCATAAGAGCATCCCAACACAATATGTCGTTATTAAGTCTTTATATTTCATGATTTTAACAATTCAAATAAACTAAAATTATTCGAAATTATTTTATCAAGAACGTAAAACATCCCAATATGAGCGGGACATCGCTTTATTACATATATGACAAATAACAGTAGACACTATCAATAATTTATTGATATCGTCATTTTATTGCATTTCTTCTTTCTTTCACAGAAGAAATTAGCTAAGTTTATAAAAATTGACCTACAACCGGGATCAATTAAAAATCTAAATAAAGTATCAATTATTACGTTAATTTATGGAATTTGTACGACCCGATTTTAAGCGTTTTGAACACATTACTGATTTTCCATATCAAGAAAATTACATCTCCTTTGAGAATCTACAAATGCATTATATTGATGAAGGAGCAGGAGAAACTATCCTGGCACTTCACGGAGAACCCACATGGTCTTACTTATACCGAAAATTTATTCCCGTACTCAAAGATTATCGTTTTATAGTACCTGATTTTATTGGTTTCGGTAAATCAGACAAAATTGTGGGTAGAAAAAACTACTCTTTCGATCTACATTTCAGGTCTCTTGAAAATTTTATTGAAAAATTGGAACTTAAGGATATGACTCTCGTTGTTCAAGATTGGGGAGGGCTTCTGGGCTTATCTTTATTAGGAAAATATCCAGAAAAATTTAAACGTGTTGTTATACTAAATACCTTTCTACCTATTGGCAAAAAAATGTCACTACCTTTTAAAATATGGCGGATGTTCACCAAGTATCATCCTTCTTTACCGGTAGGAGGTATTGTACAGTACGCTTCTCATCAAAAGTTATCCAAAGATGTGATTGCTGCTTACAATGCTCCATATCCTAATAAAAAACACAAAGGAGGCGCAGTAGCTTTTCCTCTATTGGTCCCTGCTCATCCAAAAGATCCTGCAGTAGCTCCAATACAAAAAGCCAGAGATGTACTTTCTACATGGGATAAACCCGCATTGGTTATGTTCTCTGACAAGGATAAAGTACTAGGCGGATTGGAGAAGTTTTTCTATAAATTAATCCCAACTAGCAAGGATCAAAAAAAGATAATCATCAAGGATGCCGGCCATTTTTTGCAGGAAGAAAAGGGAGAAGAAATTGCTGGTTACATAGATCAATTCATGAAAGATGAATTACTTGTAAACAAATAGGTTAATCACATAAAAAAAGCCCTAGCAAATATGCCAGAGCTTTTCTGTATTTGTATTGTATACCGCAAGATTACACTGCAGCTAATGTAGTCTCGGCAGAGCGATCTATCTTTTTTACCAAACCAGACAATACCTTACCTGGTCCTACTTCTGTGAATAAAGTAGCTCCGTCTTTGATCATATTCTGTACACTTTGTGTCCATTTTACCGGAGCTGTTAACTGTGCTATCAAATTCTTTTTGATTTCATCTGGATCTGACACTGCTGTTGTCGTTACATTTTGGTAGATATGACAAACAGGAACATTAAATTGAGTAGCTTCAATAGCTGCCGCCAACTCTTCTCTTGCCGGCTCCATCAATGGAGAATGAAAAGCTCCTCCTACAGGCAGTAACAATGCTCTACGTGCTCCTTCTTCTTTCATCCATTCACAAGCTTTTTCCACAGCAGCTACCTCTCCCGAGATTACTAATTGACCAGGACAGTTGTAATTGGCAGCAACCACAATACCATCTATAGCTCCACACCCTTTCTCTACTACGTCATCATCTAATCCTAGAACTGCGGCCATTGTAGAAGGTTGTAATTCGCAAGCCTTTTGCATGGCCATTGCTCTTTTGGCAACTAACTGTAATGCATCTTCAAAATTAAGCGTACCATTAGCTACCAAAGCTGAGAATTCACCCAAAGAATGTCCTGCAACCATATCAGGCTTAAAACTGTCTCCTAACACTTTACTTAGGATTACAGAATGTAAAAAGATGGCAGGTTGAGTAACTTTGGTTTGTTTTAACTCATCAGCTGTACCTTCAAACATGATTTTGGTAATTTCAAAACCAAGAATATCATTCGCTTTATGAAAAAGTTCTTTTGCGAGATCCGAATTTTCGTAAAGATCCAGGCCCATTCCTGAAAACTGTGCTCCTTGACCAGGAAATACATATGCGTTCATACGATATTGTGTGTTATTAATTTTGACAAAAGTAAGGATAATAAATTATTCGTCTACCAATTGGCTAACGATTTGACAATCTTCTGAAAATCATCAAGAATAGCTCTCAATTATCCTTTTTACCGACGTATAATAAGAGCTTCCAAAAAGATTCAAATGCACCAACAAATAGTATAATTGAAAAAGAGAAATTCGCTGTTTCCACCTTTTTTGCAAAGGAAAGATTTCATGGTACGCTTCAAATAATTGCGGGTCAAATCCCCCAAACAAATGCATCATAGCTATATCCATTTCTCTTGGAGAATACGAAACCGCAGGATCTATCAAACAAGGAGCTCCTTTATCATCTTCCATAAAATTACCACTCCACAGATCACCATGTATCAAGCTAGAAGGTTCTTGGGGTATAATGCCTTCAATGTTTTTATAAAAAACATCTAGCTTAGAAAATGAATACCCATTTTTTGAAGCCAGCTGAAACTGTGGTTCTAATCGCTGTTGTATATAAAACGCTGAGGCCGTTTGGCATTTTGTATTGTACTGAGGTAAACTACCGATATAGTTATCTTCTTCGAAGCCAAAATACTCCTCACCGATTTGATGCAGTGTCGCCAACTGTTGGCCAAACACTTCCCAAAAATCCGAAGCCCCTGAAGCACAATCTACATATTGCAAAAGCAAATAAGATATCTCATCAACTTCACCATAAGTAATAGCTTCAGGAATTGAAAAAGTGTTGGTCCTTTTAAGTTCGTCAAGTCCATTCGCTTCTGCCTTAAACATTCCTGGAAATCGGGAAGCACTATTTAGTTTTACCACAAATTTGTGATTTGTGGTTTGTATCAGATACACCTCATTGATGTCTCCTCCTGATAATGGAGATACCTGAAGAATCTTTACTGAGAGTAGTCCTTCTAGATGAGCAATCAACTCTTTAGAAAGCATTACTTTCTTTTATAAGTAAGATACGTAAACGGAAACTTATGCCTATCATCCACATCGTGAAATTCTTCTTTGACTAACTCCCACGTATTTTGATCAATTTCGGGAAAGAAGGCATCTGCCTCAAAATCAGAATGCACACGAGTAAGCTCTATACAATTGGCAACATCCAACCCTAGTTTATAAATCTCACCTCCACCAATAATAAACGGATTCTCGTCATTTTTGGCAATTGCCAAAGCGTCTTGCATTGTTTGCACCACTATCGCTCCTGGAGCCTGATAACTGGTATTTCTGGAAATAACAACATGAATTCTATTTGGCAACAACTTTGGAAAAGATTCAAAAGTTTTCCTACCCATTATGATGTAATGCCCGGTAGTTAATTGTTTGAATCGTTTAAAATCATCGGGTAAGTGCCATACCAGATCATTATCTTTTCCAAGCGCATTATTTTCTCCTGCTGCGGCAATCATTGTAATGATTTGTTCATTTTTTTCCTTCACTTCGGTGTTTTGTTTTTCTGTAATAAATGCTTCTTTCTTTTGTTGTAAATCATCTTTGGGATACATCAAGTCAATATCTTTTTGAATCAAAGCGATTTCTTCCTTTTGCTTGACTACTAATCTTTCCATCTGCTTATCGGTCCACTCCTGCCCCATAAAGGTGCTGAATAACCATACATTACAAAAATGTATTACAAAAAGAAACGCCCAAAATACTATAGCTATAACATACCAATTAACCCCAAAAAAAGTGAAGTCTTTGCCATACCCAAAAACAAGGTTTAAAATAGCGAAAAAAGCGGATCCTACTATAAACACAACAAAATGATAAAAGAGTCTTTTTTTCTGAATAACTCTTTTTCGAGCATGCTCATACAACTCTCTTTGTTGGGGATCAATTTGTGGTGTTTCTTTCTTTCTTGAGAACATATTAATGCTAACTTAGTATCGGCAAGTAAAGATATAGTTTTTACCAAAAATCACCTTACAATTGCTTATGAAGAATTTACGAAATGAATTCCCCGTTTTACAACAATATACCTACCTCAACACTGCTTCTTCTGGATTAATATACGATACTCTCCTAGACTTTAGACAGGAACATGACTTAGATTTTTTGATCGGAGGAAGCAAATTCAGAGATACTCAACAGGAATTCTTGAACTCGGTAAGAGCAACTGTTGCAGAGTTTTTTGGAGCCTCTGCAAAAAACACCATCTTAACACCAAACTTTTCTACAGGTCTCAATGCCATCCTTCAAGATCTTTCAAAAGATCAGAAAGTACTATTATTGGATGATGACTATCCGTCTATCAATTTTTCTGTAAGAAGCAAAGGATTCGATACCTGTTATGCGAAAATAGATGAGCACCTGGAACAGAACATCAAGTCTTCTATCGAACAGCACAAACCCGATATTTTCATTTTCAGTATCGTGCAGTATATCTCGGGAATCAAGATTGATCTGGATGTTATCAAGCAATTAAAAACTTCTTATCCAGAGCTGCTTATTATTGCCGATGGGACTCAGTTTTGCGGTACAGCGGTTTTCAACTTTGCTGATTCTGGTATTGATATTTTGGGATGTAGCGGATACAAATGGTTATTGGGAGGCTACGGAAATGGTTTTCTATTATTTCAAGACGGCATGCTAGATCATTTAACTCCAAAAACGTATATCGAAGCAGCAAAAAATGAAAATTACGACAGTTCTTACACCAGTCTACCTTCTCGGTTTGAATGTGGACACTTAGACACTTTTAATTTTGGGAGCCTTGAGTATTCGTTAAGACATTTATCCAAAATTGGACTATCAGAAATTGAACAAAAAATAAAGATACTTGGTAGCTATGCCAAAGAAGAATTACAAAAACTTAACCTGTTAGGAAGTGAAGTGGTTTCGAGAAAAAAACACAGTACAATTTTGAATATCAAAGGAGATCAAAAGCTATTTTTGCACTTAAAAGAACAGGATATCATTACCTCTCTAAGAGGTCATGGTGTTAGGATTAGTCTTCATTTTTACAACACTATCGAGGATATTGACCAATTACTTACCCAACTACATCGTTATCGTTAATAACTTATTGAAAATCTGAAACTTCTCTCATTTTTGTTTTTATATTTTACCGTAACTTAGAACAACTCTATTAACCTAATCATTAATTTTTAAATCAAAATTATGGCGATTACCAAACAATATTTAAAAACAAAGCCTATTTGTAAAGTTACTTTTGTTGTTCCAGCAAAAGAAGCTTCATCTGTAAGTGTTGCAGGGGAATTTAATAATTGGAACACGGAAGCTACTATGCTTAAGAAATTGAAAAATGGGAATTTCAAAGGAACAATTGATCTTCCAAAAGACAACCAATTTGAATTTAAGTATGTAGTTGATGGTGAATGGACTAATGAAATAGAAGCAGATGGGTATCAATGGAGTGATTATGCTTCTGCAGAAAATAGTTTATTGATATTATAAACAAACTACAATATAAAAAAGGTGTTGAGGGTTATTCCACAACCTCAACACCTTTCCAAAATGCTACATATCCTTTAATCTGTTTTGCAAGATCACTGGTTTCTGGATAATACCAGGCTGCATCTTGATTCTCCTTTCCATCTACCTCTACCGTATAGTACGACGCTACACCTTTCCAAGGACAGTTGGTATGAGTATTACTTGATTTAAAAAATTCTTCTTTTATCGCTTCTGGCGGAAAGTAGTGATTGTTTTCTACTACTTTTGTTTCATTACTTTCGGCAATAACTTTACCATTCCAAATTGCTTTCATGCTCTATCTCTTTATAATTATTTACTCTACACTTTTAATTTTGGTAAGTAAATAGTCTTTATAATCCATATTTTGATCAGCAAAAGATTGACTAATCTCTAATCCCGATTCTTCTGCCAACCATTTTACAATATCATCATCGTACTTTTGAGAAATTTCGGTATGAATACTTTCCCAGGCTTCAAAATGAACTTGTAATGACAGATCATCGATATCTACGGTTTGTTTTTCTGTACTTACCAAATAACTCTTAGCCGTTCCACTTTCGGGATCATAGGTTTCCCAGTGCATGAACTTATCAAGATCAAAATTTGCATTAAGCTCTTTATTGATTCTTGTAAGTACATTTTTATTAAAGGCTGCTGTTACACCAGTTTTGTCGTTATAGGCATCCAAAACTTTCTGAGGATGTTTCTTTTGATCAAACCCCATTAACACCAGGTCATTTGGATTCATAGCATTACACAATTTCTTTAAAAACTGAATAGCTCTTTGGTGCAACAAATTACCAATGTTGGATCCCAAAACCATGATTACCTTTTTACGGTCACTCAGTTGTTTTAAACGATCCAACACTTCGAAATACTCCCCTATTTCACCATTCACATCTATTCCTGGCATTTCATTAGCAAGATCATTTACCAAACCTTCAACTGCATTTTGACTAATATCGATGGGCACATAGGTAAAATCAAAACCTTCATCACTTAATTCTTTAAGCAAAACTTTTGTTTTCTTACCATCTCCTGCACCTAATTCAATCAAATCAAAGCCTTCCTGATTTGCATCAAAGCATTGGACGATTTCTGATCTATGGGTTTCAAAAATCTCATATTCTGCTCGTGTAAGATAGTACTCTGGCAGCGCCATGATTTGCTGAAAGAGCTTATCTCCTATCTCATCATAAAAGTATTTTGACGATAAATATTTAGGAAAGGCAGTAAGCCCTTCACACACTTCCTTCTCGAAAGTAGAGATTTGTACTTTTTGATCTTTAGTATTCATAAAGGGTAAATTATTTGCATTTCACTAATCTGAACCCAGTGAATTGCCATCTAAGATGAGGGTGAAAAAAATTACGATATGTGGGTCGGGTATGGTTTTGAGGGGTAGCTACAGACCCTCCACGTAATACTTTTTGATTAACCATAAATTTCCCATTATACTCCCCCAGGGCTCCTGGAGCTTTGGTATAATTAGGATATGGTAAGTATGCACTCTCTGTCCATTCCCATCGGGCTCCCCAATTAAAAGTTGACTGTGCCACCTCCCATTCAAATTCTGTAGGTAGACGTTCGCCTCTCCATTGCGCAAAGGCAAAAGCTTCATAATAGGAAATATGAGTAACTGGGGTGTCCGGATGAATATCAGAAAGGCCTCTTAGCGTATATTGTTGGAATACACCATCTATTTTATGCCAATACAAAGGAGACTCTACATTTTCATTCTGCAACCAATCCCAGGCCTCTGCATGCCACAATAAACTATTTTTATATCCACCATCTTTGATAAAATCGAGGTATTCTTTATTGGACACCAACGTGTTACAAATTTCAAACTCAGAAAGAAATACTTTATGTCTCCCTAATTCATTGTCATAACAAAAATCTGTTCCTTGATGTCCTATCTCATAAACTCCTTCTTCTACACCAATATACCTTGTCGGAACATCTGGAACGCGATGCTCTGTAAACGTATCATTATACTTGGGCAGCAAAGGGTTATTCCCCAGAATGTATTTGATATCGGTTAGTAGTAATTCCTGATGTTGCTTCTCATGGTGAATACCTACTTCTACCAGCTCTTGTATATGTTCTTCATCATTCTCCTCGAGAAAAGCCTGTAAATGCGTTGTTACATGATCTCTATATTCATATATCTCACTAACTGTTGGTCGGGAAAGATTCCCTCGATTGGTTCGAACTACTCTTTTACCTACACTTTCGTAATAACTATTAAACACAAAAGCATACTCTGGATGGAACCTTTCGTATCCTGGCACATATTTGGACAAAATGAATTCTTCAAAAAACCATGTGGTATGTCCTAAATGCCATTTGGGCGGTGAAACATCAACAATGGGTTGCACCACATAATCTTCGGTTTGAAGGGGAGCACAAATTTCTTCGGTATCTGATCGGGTCTTTAAAAAGAGGGTAAGTAAACTATCTGTAAGAATCATAAAAAAAGTGTACACGACTTACGGGTACACTCAAATTTACAGATTTTTATAATTCTCTACTCTCAAACAAGGTTAATCCCTTGTTAAAATATATCGAAATTTACTCTGGCTTAACAAAAGTAATAGGCACTTCGTAGGCAACAGCAATCGGCTTGTTACCCCATTTTCCCGGTTCCATTTTTGGTATAGCACGAATAATACGAATCGCTTCTCTTTGCAAATATCTATGCGCACCACTCACGTCTAACACTTCCACTTTTCCTTTCTTATTGATGATAAACTCCACAGTAACAGTTCCTGAAAGACCTTCGTTCAAAGCAATTTCCGGATACTCAAAGTTCTGAATAATATGAGTTCTAAGCTTCCCATCAAAACATTGTGATGGTGTTTGTCTGGACCGTTCACACTTGGGCCATATTGGGGAAATCCCCTTATCATTGGCATTCTCCTGCGAAAGAACTAACCCGTCCTGTCCAAAGGATATGCTTGTAAACAAAATACATAGTATAAGTAGTAGTTTTTTCATAATTTATAGTTTTAGTTTAGGGCTAAACTGCTACCGCTCCTTTAATATGAGGGTGCGGATCGTAGTCTACTAATTTGAAGTCATCAAAAACGAAGCCAAAAATATCTTTCACCTCTGGATTGATGATTATAGTTGGTAATTTTCTTGGTTCTCTTGAGAGCTGAAGCTCAAGTTGTTCCAGGTGGTTATTATATATATGAGCGTCTCCAAATGTATGAATAAACTCTCCTGGTTCGTATCCACAAACCTGAGCCATCATCATTGTAAACAACGCATACGATGCAATATTAAAAGGCACTCCTAAAAAGATATCTGCACTTCGCTGATAAAGCTGACAAGACAATTTCCCGTCGGCTACATAAAATTGAAAAAAAGCATGACAAGGAGGAAGTGCTGCTTTGCCATCTGCCACGTTATCAGAAAAAGATATACTAGTATCTGGAAGTACGCTTGGGTTCCAGGCCGAAACCAACATCCTTCTGCTATTGGGATTATTTTTCAAGGCCTCTACAACCTCTTTAATTTGATCAATTTCATCTCCATTCCAATTACGCCATTGGTATCCGTACACTGGTCCAAGGTCTCCATTTTCATCGGCCCACTCATTCCAGATACGCACACCGTTTTCCTGAAGATACTTTACATTAGTATCCCCTTTCAAAAACCATAATAATTCGTGTATAATTGATTTAAGGTGTAGTTTTTTGGTAGTAACCATCGGAAACCCTTCACTGAGATCAAATCGCATCTGATAACCAAAAACACTTTTTGTTCCAGTTCCGGTTCTATCTCCCTTTTCATTTCCATTTTCAATCACATGACGTACAAGATCAAGGTACTGCTTCATATTCCTCCTACAGTTTGTGTTAGTTTTTTTGTTTGTTAGTTAAGTGTGTTCCAAATATACAAAAAATAGGATACCATGTATCCTTTAATACTTTGATTAAGGGTTAGTTGTACAATAGTTTTCAACAATAACGATATCGAAAAAGATTTATCCGATAATCATACCCGCTATAGTAGCTGAAAGCAAAGAAGCTATAGTCCCTCCAAGAAGAGCCTTCATCCCAAATTCTGAGAGGGTTTTACGTTGCCCTGGAGCCAGAGAACCTATACCTCCTATCTGGATACCTATGGACGCAAAATTGGCAAATCCGCAAAGCATATACGTTGCCATAATCACCGATTTATTGTAGGTGAGATGCAAAGGATTTGCAGGATTCTTAAGATCTGCAAGTTGTATATATCCTACAAACTCACTGGCAGCTAATTTAATTCCTAATAACTGCCCCATAAGCATCATATCTTCCTTGGCAACTCCTATGATCCACATCAATGGCGCGAATACGGTACCAAGAATAGCTTCCAGCGAAAATTTATCATAAGGAGTATACTTAGCAATAACAGCGTCTAGCGTAGTAATTTCTCCTATCCAACCCAAAATTCCATTAAACATGGCTATAAAAGCAATAAAAACCAATAACATTGCTCCCACGTTCGCAGCAAGTTTCAACCCCTCGGTTGTACCATTAGCAATAGCATCCAGTATATTCGATCCGATTTTATCAGCAGAAACTTTCACATCAGTATCAATAGCTTCTTGTTGCGGGTATAATAATTTAGAAATTACTATAGCTCCAGGAGCTGCCATTACCGAGGCAGCAAGAAGATGTTTGGCAAACTCTAATCGCAACACCGGATCATCTCCTCCTAAAAAACCGATATATGCAGCAAGTACCCCTCCGGCAACCGTAGCCATACCTCCTACCATTACCAATAAAATTTCTGATCGCGTCATTCTTTCCAAATACGCTTTGATCATTAAAGGAGCTTCTGTTTGCCCAAGAAAAATATTACCTGCAACACTTAAACTTTCTGCTCCAGAAATCCCCATCAATTTGGTAAGCACCCAGGCCATTCCCTTTACTACCACCTGAATAATCCCTAAATAAAACAATACCGAAGTCAATGCTGAAAAGAATATAATCGTTGGTAATACCTGAAAAAGGAAAATAAAACCATAACTATCAACATCCATAAGTCCACCCAACAAAAATTCACTTCCTGCTCGGGTAAAATCAAGGATATTAACAAATATCTGTCCTACAAACTCGAAAGCAGCCTGTACAAATCCGATTTTTAAAACTCCAATTGCCAACAGCAATTGAGCACCTAATCCGATACCTACTGTTTTCCAATTAATCGCCTTTCGGTTGCTGCTAAACAAATACGCAATAATTAAAAGCACCAACATACCAATTACCCCTCGAATTAAACTGCTAACAGAAAATCCTTTACTCGGAACCAAACCATCGACTTTGGCAATTACTGGTTGTTCTTCTACTCTTTCACTCAGTAACGAATATGAAACTTCACCTTTGGTCAAAACCAAGGTCGAATCTGTAAGTGAAGTAATTCTATACTTTACTATAGAATCCTCTGCAGCTTCAGGAAATAATAAAAGAATATTATTTTGTTGAATGTAATCGCCATTCAACATATTGGATTTCTTATTTAAAGAATACGAAAAGCTGTTTTTATCAAATTGAATATAATCTTCGTTTCCGGGAACAAAAAGATCTTCAGAATTCCCACTAACTTTATCCAGATCCCACTTCTTTTCCAGGGATTGTGAGGATACTACTGTAAAAACAAAAAATGAACATAGAAAAGCAAGTAGTTCTCTTTTCATAAAAATAGAAGTCATAAAAAAACAATTAGATCCCTTTATTGTATTGATGAGTTACCCTCTTTTAGAAATTTCATCTCTAATTCTTGCTGCCAATTCGTAATCCTCATTAGCAACAGCTTGTTCCAACATGCGATTCAACTCTTCCAGGGATAGATCTTTATAGCTAGTTTCTTTACCCACCATTTCTACATCTTCAGAAACTAACTCATCCACCAAGAGGCTTTCGGGGTCATTTTCATCGTCTTTCTTAGGATTTACTTTCAAATAAATCCCTGCCTGATCCAAAATATTTTTATAGGTAAATATAGGTGCTTGAAAACGAAGTGCTAATGCAATAGCATCACTGGTTCTTGCATCAATAATCTCTTCTATTTTATCTCTTTCGCAGATGATACTAGAATAAAACACTCCATCTACCAATTTATGAATGATGACTTGTTTGACTACAATATCAAATCTATCTGCAAAATTTTTAAAAAGATCATGTGTAAGAGGACGAGGAGGTTTTATTTCCTTTTCCAAAGCAATTGCTATAGACTGTGCTTCGAAAGCGCCAATTACGATAGGTAATTTTCTTTCTCCATCTACCTCGCTCAAAATTAACGCATAGGCCCCATTCTGGGTTTGACTGTAAGATATTCCTTTTATATTCAGTCGAACTAAACTCATAGATACATTAATAAAAAAAAGGCTGTTTGAACAAACGGACTTTTACCTAAGTTCAAACAGCCCTTAATCGAGCACAATTTATGAAAATTATGCGTTATTCGACTTAAATTCCTTTAATTTTTCAATAAGTTTAGGCACTACTTCAAACGCATCTCCTACGATTCCGTAATCCGCAGCTTTGAAGAAAGGTGCTTCAGGATCGTTATTAATAACCACTTTAACTTTACTTGCATTAATCCCTGCAAGGTGCTGAATTGCTCCTGAAACTCCAATAGCAATATATAAGTTAGACGCTACTGGTTTTCCTGTTTGCCCAACGTGTTCGCTGTGTGGTCTCCATCCCATATCACTTACTGGCTTAGAACATGCAGTTGCTGCTCCTAGTACATCAGCCAAATCTTCAATCATATTCCAATTTTCAGGACCTTTTAATCCACGACCACCAGAAACAACGATTTCTGCATCAGCAATAGATACTTTATCTGTAGCCTTATCTACTGCAGTTACATTTACTCCAAAGTCCGCATCAGACAATGAAGGTGCAAACGCCTCTGCTGCAGCTGCACCAGATGCTTCTTTAAGACCAAATGCATTATTAGATAATCCTACTACCTTAACATCGGTATTAATTTCAGTGATATTAAATGCTTTATTAGTAAATGCGGTTCTTTTTACTGTAAAAGGTGCTGCACTTTCTGGTAATGCTACTACATTTGAAGCATATCCTGCATCCAAATTAACAGCTACCAAAGGAGCTAAAAACTTGCTATCAGCTGTAGAGCTAACTACCACTACTTTTGCACCTTCCTTTTCTGCAGCTTGTTTAATTGCATCTGCATATGCTTTTGCATTAAACTCAGTTAATTTATCGTCTTTTACCTCTAATACTTTGTCAACTCCATATCCTCCTAATTCGCTAGCATCTCCTCCGTTAATACTTACAGCAGTTACGGTACCACCTAACATATTCGCCACTTCTTTGGCATAAGACGCAACTTCAAAAGCTGCTTTTTTAAATTTTCCTCCTTCGCTTTCTGTATATACTAAAACTGACATATTTTTTTCTTTTAAATAGCTTTTGCTTCGTTATGTAATAAATCGATTAATTCCTGTACGTTGTCAGGAGAAACTAACTTAACGTCACCTTTTGGCGCAGGCTTCTCAAACTTTACAGCTTTTGTTTCCTGTCCCGCTTCTACCGGTTCAACAACAGTAAGAGGTTTTTTACGAGCCATCATAATACCTCTCATATTAGGAATTCTAAGATCGCTTTCTTCTACTAATCCTTTTTGTCCTCCTACTACCAAAGGTAATTTTGTAGTAGAAGTTTCTTTACCTCCATCGATCTCACGAATTGCAGTAGCTGTATCGCCTTCGATTTCTAATCCAATACACGTATTCACAAAATTCGCCCCTGTTAAGGCCGCTACCATACCAGGTACCATTCCTCCATTGTAATCAATAGACTCCCTACCTGCTATTACCAAATCATAACCACCATCTTGAATAACCTTTGTCAATTGTTTTGCTACATAAAATCCATCAGTCGCTTCGGTATTTACTCTAATGGCATTATCTGCTCCAATTGCCAAAGCTTTACGCAATGTTGGTTCAGTTTCAGGACCACCTACATTAACAACATCTACAGATGCTCCTTGTTTTTCTTTAAACCACATAGCGCGAGTAAGTCCAAATTCATCATTAGGGTTGATCACAAATTGCACCCCATTGGTATCAAATTTAGTATCACCATCCGTAAAATTAATTTTGGAAGTTGTGTCAGGCACATGGCTAATACATACTAATATCTTCATTTTATATAGGTATTTTTTGAGAATTTAATAATAAATGCGAAGGTACAAATAAAAAGTCTAATTTACTATGCGTGCATAATAAATTTTTTAATTTTCAGGTCTAACTAAAGGGTATTAATTGCTACTTTTGCCTTTCGTGTAGCACAAAAATAACATATATATCTATGAAAACGATACAATTCAGAGAAGCAATTTGTGAAGCCATGAGTGAAGAGATGCGTAGAGACGAATCGATTTATTTGATGGGAGAAGAAGTAGCAGAATATAATGGAGCATACAAAGCAAGTAAAGGAATGCTTGACGAATTTGGGCCAGACCGTGTTCTGGACACTCCAATCTCTGAATTAGGTTTTGCTGGTATCGGTGTAGGTAGTGCTATGAATGGTAATAGACCTATTATCGAATTCATGACCTTTAACTTTTCATTGGTAGGTATCGATCAGATTATCAATAATGCTGCAAAGATGCGCCAGATGAGTGGTGGTCAGTTCAATATTCCAATAGTTTTTAGAGGACCAACTGCTTCTGCAGGTCAATTGGGAGCTACGCACTCACAGGCTTTTGAGAACTGGTTTGCAAACACTCCTGGTTTAAAAGTGGTGGTACCATCAAACCCTAAAGATGCCAAAGGTCTTTTGAAATCTGCAATTAGAGATAATGACCCTGTTATATTTATGGAAAGTGAGCAGATGTATGGGGACAAAGGTGAAGTTCCTGAAGGAGAATACACCATTCCATTAGGAGTTGCAGATCTTAAAAGAGAAGGAAATGATGTTACTATCGTTTCTTTTGGTAAAATCATCAAAGAAGCTTACAAAGCAGCAGACGAATTAGCAAAAGAAAATATCTCTTGTGAAATCATCGATTTAAGAACGGTTCGTCCTTTGGATTTGGACGCCATTTTTACATCAGTCAAAAAAACAAATCGCTTAATTATTCTGGAAGAAGCATGGCCATTGGCTAATATTGCTTCTGAAATAACATACCAAGTGCAATCTAATATTTTTGATTACTTAGACGCACCTATTATCAAAATTAATACAGCAGACACGCCTACTCCATATTCTCCTGTATTATTAGAAGAATGGCTTCCTAACAGCAAAGATGTTGTTAAAGCTGTAAAAAAAGTGATGTATAAATAAAATAAAGCGCTTATTTTGCGTTCATCAATTTCAAGCTACCGTCAAAAAGTGGCCTGAAAATTGATGATGTGATCCACTAACTATCACAAGTATTAATTTTAATAACTTTGGATGAAACATTTGATTTTAGGAGGAATATTAACGCTATTTAGCTGTTCCTTTCTTCTTTCGCAAACTAAAGTTGGTGGTCAAGTATACGACAGTAATAAACAACCAATTCCTTTTGCCAATATTGTATTTGTAAATTCTACCGTGGGTACAATTACCGACGAGAATGGTAGGTTTTATATGGAATCTGATGACAATCACTCAAGCATCAAGGTTTCATTTATTGGTTTTGAAACTAAAACAATCAATCTGACCAAAAAGGTGACCTACAATATGGAAATCACCTTGGAAGAAGAAGCCGCTGCTCTGGACGAGGTTGTTATATACAAAGGAAAAACTTCTAAAAAGAACAACCCTGCCATTGATATCCTAAGGAAAATATGGAAAAATCGAAGAGGTAACGGGGTGAAAAAATTCAAGCAATATCAATACGACAAGTATGAAAAACTGGAGTTTGACTTGAACACCATTGATAGTGCCCTCATCAATAGCCGTATTTTTAATGGTATGGAGTTTATTTTTGACGATGTGGATACGTCAAGGATTACAGGAAAAACCTATCTGCCGATTTTCTTAAATGAAGCTATATCTCAGGTATATGGTGATAATACTTCCAACGATTATAAAGAAGTCCTGAAAGGAAATAAAAATGCAGGTTTTAGTGATAACCAAACTCTAATCGCCTTTGTAAAAGACTTGTACTCGGATTACGATGTTTATGATAATTATTTGAAGTTTTTTGATAAAAGTTTTACCAGTCCGTTATCCAGAACGGGAATCGATGTATACAACTATGTACTTTCAGATAGTGCTTATATAGACAATAAGTGGTGTTACAACATTGTATATTATCCTCGTCGAAAAAATGAACTTACTTTTCAAGGGGATTTTTGGGTAAACGATACCACATGGGCCATTAAAGACATCAATCTTGAAGTTACCAAAAGTGCTAATATCAACTGGGTAAAAGATTTATATATCGAACAAGAGTTTGACGTACTTAACGACTCCATCTTTTTGATCACCAAAGATTATTTTCAATCTGATTTTGCATTTAGCAAAAAAGAAAAATCCAGAGGAGTTTACGGGAAAAGAACTACCCTGTATGATAACTATAAATTTGATATCAAAAAGAACAAAAAGTTTTATAAAACTCAGGTAGACCCTTACGATCAGGATATTTACAACCGAGAAGATTCTTTCTGGCAAAACGCTCGAATGGAAGAATTAAATAAAGATGAGAAAAAGGTTTACAAGCTGCTTGATACGTTAAGAACTGTAAAAGCTTTTAAACGTCTATATAATATAGGTACCATACTGGCATCCGGTTACGTAGAATTTAATGGTTTTGATTTTGGACCTTTATTCTCTACTGTTGGATTTAACGCTATTGAAGGATGGAGAGTTCGTGCTGGTGGGCGTACTTATTTTACACCTAATGACCGCTGGCGTATAGAAGGATATGGAGCTTATGGTTTTAGAGATAACAAATTTAAATACGGCGTTTCAGGAAAATACCTGGTAGATCGTAAATCCAGATTAATTGTTTCTGCCGGAAACCGGAGAGATGTCGAGCAGCTCGGTGCAAGTCTTACCAATACGAATGATGTAGAAGGAAGAAGTTTGGCTTCTTCATCGATTGTAACCACTGGAGATAATACGAGATTAACCTCGATTAACCTTTCTGCATTTTCTATGCAAATAGAACCTCGAAAGAATTTCACCTTTGGGGTTACAGGATCATTTAGGACCTTAAAACCAGCTGATCGTGATTTATTTAGTCTTGATTTTATCGACGAAGACACGAACGAACTACGCTCAGAAATCAAACAGACCGAAATTTCTACACAACTTGCTTATACTCCAGGAAGGAAAACAACAGGTTATGGAGTAGATAGAATCACAGTAAATGACGGGGATTTTGCTACACTGTTTCTTAATTACAGTGTTGGAGTTAAAGGAATTTTGGAAAGTGATTTTGATTATCAAAAAGTACAGTTTTTCTATAGACAACCTTGGAATATCGGTGGTTTTGGAGTATTAAATAGCTCACTCGAGCTTGGAAAAACATATGGAGAAGTGCCTCTTGGACTATTGAGTGTAGTTCCGGGTAACCAAACTTATTTATCAATTTACAATACTTTTCCTCTTCTAAACTTTTATGAGTTTGTTACCGACACCTATGCTTCTTTACATTTAGAGCATAATTTCAATGGTAGAATATTCTCAAGAATCCCTTTATTAAGGAAGTTAAACCTTAGAGAATTAGTAGGAATTCGAGGTGTTTGGGGAGAATTATCCGAAGAGAATTTATTACTAAGTGCTCCTTCCAACGAAATTCTAATCGCTCCTGATGATGAAATCTATTGGGAATATAGTCTTGGTGTTGGTAATATTTTCAAGATCTTCAGAATTGATTTCCATTTTAGAGGGAATTATTTTGATAATCCAGACGCTAGAAAATTTGGAGTTACAGGATCATTCGGGTTTTACTTCTAATCCTTTTTTGCTTTTTAATCGCAGGTTTTTTTGAATTTTCCGACATTAGAAAACGTTATAGTTTATCTTAACATTAAAATTTTCGTATTTATTCAATATTTTTTGCGATAAATTTTAACTAACCCCTTGTAATACCTATCTTTGCCGCCCATTAAATGAAAACAAAAATTATGAGCGCAGCTACCAAAGAAAGCTTTGACGTACTAATTGAAATTCCAAAAGGGAGTCGTAACAAATATGAATATGATTTTGATATAAAAAAAATACGCTATGATCGTATGATATTTTCTTCAATGATGTATCCTGCAGATTATGGTTTTATTCCAGAAACAATGGCGCTAGATGGTGACCCACTAGATGTTTTGGTTTTGGTTACAGAACCTACTTTTCCAGGTTGTGTAATGGAAGTAAAACCAATTGGTGTATTTCATATGACAGACGAAAAAGGACCGGACGAAAAAATCATCTGTGTACCTGTTGCCGATCCAATTGCAAATCGTCTGGCGGATTTAAAAGAAATGAATCCGCATTTGATCAGCGAAATCGAGCACTTCTTTCAAGTATATAAGGATTTAGAAAAAAAGAAAGTTGATGTAGGTGGATGGGGTAATATCGATGAAGCCAGAGAAATCATTAAAGCTTGTGTAAAGCGCTTTGATGATATCGAAAACAAACCAGAAGGATTGTTTAGTATTCATTAAGTTTTGATTAAAAAAACATAAAAAAGCTCAATATTTTCTAATTAATATTGAGCTTTTTGTATTTAGGGTATTTTTACTACTTTTAGCGACTAATTAACTTAAAATATATTTATGGAATCAAACATGATCTTCGTGCCAATCGCATTGGCTATTCTGGGGTTACTTTTTATGTTTATTAAAATGGCTTGGGTAAAAAAGCAAGCTCCGGGAAATGAAAAAATGCAAGGCATTTCAAAAAGTATCAAAGAAGGAGCTCTTGCTTTCTTGGCTGCAGAATATAGATTATTATTAATTTTCGTAGTTATTGCTTCAGCTGCACTTTTTGGTATTTCGATGATAGTGCCTACTACAAGTTGGATGATTGTTCCGGCTTTTGTTTTTGGTGCTATTTTTTCTGCTCTTGCAGGAAACATCGGAATGAGAATCGCTACCGAAGCGAACGCTCGTACTGCCGAAGCAGCAAAAACTAGTCTTCCACAAGCATTAAAAGTATCTTTTGGAGGCGGAACGGTTATGGGATTAGGAGTAGCAGGACTGGCAGTTCTAGGATTGAGTTTGTTTTTCCTTTTCTTCACTTCGCAATTCATGAACAATGAAGGATCTTTCTATACCAACATGACTATCGTTCTTGAAGCATTAGCTGGATTCTCCCTAGGAGCAGAATCTATTGCGCTATTTGCACGAGTTGGAGGTGGAATTTATACCAAAGCTGCCGATGTAGGTGCTGATCTTGTTGGTAAAGTGGAAGCAGGGATTCCTGAAGATGACCCTAGAAACCCAGCTACTATTGCAGATAATGTAGGTGATAATGTAGGTGACGTAGCCGGAATGGGAGCCGATCTTTTTGGTTCTTATGTAGCTACGGTATTAGCGGCAATGGTGCTTGGTAATTATGTAATTCGAGATATGTCGGCTACTACTCAGTTCACAGATAACTTCGGAAATATGGGACCTATCCTATTACCAGTGGTTATTGCAGGAGTTGGTATTCTAGCTTCGATCATCGGAACGTTTTTGGTTGGAGTTAAAAATAACGATGCCAAAGAAGCACAGGTACAAAAAGCACTAGATTTAGGTAACTGGGTGGCCATTGTACTTACCGTTGTAGCTAGTTATTTCCTAATTCAATATATGCTCCCGTCTACCATGCAAATGAATTTCTTTGGAGAAGGAATGAAAGAAGTATCATCGATGAATGTGTTCTATTCAACACTTATTGGTCTTGCTGTTGGAGCATTGATTTCGATAGTAACCGCATATTACACAAGTTTAGGTAAAAAACCAGTTCTTGATATCGTACAAAATAGCTCAACAGGTGCTGCAACAAATATTATTGCAGGTCTTGCCGTTGGGATGAAATCTACGTTCTTATCCGTTATTTTATTTGCCGCTGCGATCTTTGGATCATATGCACTTGCTGGATTCTATGGTGTAGCACTAGCAGCTTCTGCTATGATGGCTACTACGGCTATGCAATTAGCGATTGACGCATTTGGACCGATTGCAGATAACGCAGGAGGTGTTGCAGAAATGAGTGAATTAGAAGATCATGTACGTGAGCGTACCGATATTTTGGATTCGGTAGGTAATACAACAGCAGCCGTTGGTAAAGGTTTTGCAATTGCATCTGCTGCATTAACTGCATTGGCCTTATTTGCAGCGTATGTAACATTTACCGGAATTGACGGAATTAATATCTTCAAAGCAGACGTTTTGGCGATGCTATTTGTTGGAGGAATGATTCCTGTAGTATTCTCTGCATTAGCTATGAAATCAGTAGGTAAAGCTGCTATGGAAATGGTACAAGAAGTACGTAGACAGTTTAAAGAAATTCCTGGAATTATGGAAGGAACTGGTACCCCAGAATATGCAAAATGTGTAGATATATCTACCAAAGCTGCATTAAGAGAAATGATTCTTCCAGGATTAATCACCATCATTACTCCAATCATTATCGGGCTTTTATTTGGAGCTGAGCCTCTAGGAGGGTACATGGCTGGTGTTTGTGTGTCTGGTGTAATGTGGGCAATCTTTCAAAACAATGCCGGTGGTGCTTGGGACAATGCTAAAAAATCTTTTGAAGCAGGAGTAGAAATTGATGGTGAGATGACCTACAAAGGATCTGATGCGCACAAAGCTGCGGTAACAGGAGATACTGTTGGGGATCCATTTAAAGATACTTCTGGACCATCAATGAACATTTTAATCAAATTAACATGTTTGGTAGGACTAGTAATAGCTCCTATATTAGGTGGACATACTGAAGAAGAAACAGCAGTAGCAAAAGAAACTATTGAAGTTATAGAATCTGTACCAGAAAAGAGTACAGAAAATGATGCAAAAGAGATTCAGATCACTTCTATTGCATCTCCTTCAAAATAAAAAATCTTAAAATTATAACGTACAACCCCGCTCTTTTTGGCGGGGTTGTTTATTTTTATACTAAAATCTATCGTTTTCTAAATGTTTAAGAAAAAAGCTTTACGGATTAATACTTATCTTGGGTATGGCACGAATACTCTATTCCGCGCCACCGGAAGAGCTTTAGAAGACGAGAATATAGATTTCAGTACGAATCAACGAATTTCAAAAACTTTACGTAACATTTATCGTCAATTTGAAAGCGATGAAGTCAGAAACGTATCCATAATTATTACACTCCCAGATGGTACCGTCTTTGAAACAAAAACGGATCATGAAGGGTATTACAACTTTACAATAGATATCTCTTCTTGTACTGATCACAAGGATGAAAAAGGTTGGTTCTCCTATAAGGTATCTTATAAAAGTGATGAAATCAGAAAGGAAATCATTGATGATAATGAATTTCCAAGTCAAATGCTTATCCCCTCCACCAAAGCCGAATTTGGTATTATCAGCGATATTGACGACACCATTATCCACACCGGGGTAGCTTCCTTTTTTAAATGGAGAGTCATTGCAAATACCATCTTCAAAAATTTTGATAAAAGACAAGCTATTGAGGGAACAGTAAAGTTCTACAAAAAACTACAAGAAGGCACCAATACAACACCCGAGAATCCGTTTTTCTATGTTAGTAACAGTCCTTGGAATTTATATGATTACTTAAGCGCATTTTTCAAAAAAAACAATTTCCCAAAAGGCCCTATTCTACTTCGGGATTTTAGAACTCCTTTTGATAAGACACCAAAACCAAAAATTCCGCATAAAAAATCGGAAATTCTAAATCTACTACAGACTTATCCAAAAATGAAATTCGTTCTCATAGGCGATTGCGGAGAAAAAGACGCCTATATCTATCGAAAAATGGCAGAAGATTTTCCTGGTAGAATTCTGGCAATCTATTTGCGAAGTGTAAATCACAGAAGAAAAGAAAAACGCATTCAAAACATGATGAGCACTTTCACTTCTTGTCCTGTATTACTGGTCCGTACCTCTGATGAGGCTCTTGACCATGCCAAAAAAATTGGCCTAATCCATTAATTTTTTAAGCTTCTCACTTCAGACGTTAATGCCTGCATTGCTTCTTGTAGTTGTTTGATGCTTGCGTTATCAGAATTGGCATCTACATTAAAACTCAACTTGCTATTTACTTCCCACAACTCTACGATCTGATGTGCCTGAATAGTATAGGGTAAATATTCTGGATTCAAAGAAACCAAAGTAATAGTCGAAGCATCTTCATTCTTTCTAATCTTTTTTACAACGACACTATCTTCGAGCACGATCACACATATCACATTACTCCCAATTCCAGAAAGATTGTTGATTGCCTTTCCTATCACCCATTCTTTAGGCTCTAAAACAGGCATCATACTATCTCCCTCTACTTGAAAACCTCTGTATGTAGCATTTCTGTACTCTGGCAAAGGAATATCAAAAGCCGGCAACTGTTGATACCAATCCAAGTCCTGAACATTATGCGGATATCCTGCTGCTGCTTTTACATTTACCAACACGATATTTTCATTATTCTGTGGATCTACAGTGACCACTTTTGGAGACACATCCCCATGCTCTAGTGCTATTTTCTTTTGATTACTTTCTCCAAATAACCACAACGGATTGATACTAAATTCCTGCAGTAATTTGGCAACTACTTTACCAGAAATTTTTGTTTTGCCTCTTTCGATATCTGCTGTAGAGTTTTTGATATCCAAGACTTTGGCAAAATCTGATTGGGTATAATGATTCTCTTCGCGAATTTGTTTAAATCGCTTAACGGTTTGGTCAGTCATTTTATCCATAAAATCAGGATTTTAATTTTTATCTCATAAATACACCTAGGAGTTTGGGATAACTAGTAACAAATATACGAGATTTTGGAATAATTCCAATTTTAACATAAATAAATTTTAAATTATATGGAATTTTTCCATAAATTTGGAAAAATTACTACTAAACATACCACCCATGTCAACACAGACCATCGCTTTACATCAAAAAGTCCCTGAAAAAATCATTAAGCATTCCTTGAACAATAAACTTGAAGTAATTCATAGTTTAGAAAAAAAGTTGAATGAAAAGGGATATCACTTTTTACAATCCCAAACCATAGGAAGATATCACTTCGACTTTTTTTGTCCTAAACTCCGTATTGCTATAGAGATTGATGGCTACGCTCACGAGTTTACAGATATTTACAATCTGGATGCACCTAAAAAATTGTTTATTTCATCGTTAGGAATAACTGTTTTACGATTTACTGATCATCAAGTATTGGTAGATATTGATGAGATCTTGAGAACGATCAGACAACAAATAAAATCTTCGAACACGCCTTATGTCGTTTGATCGCATCAAAGAAAAACTCTCCATTCTAGCAGACGCGGCAAAATATGATGTTTCGTGTGCCAGTAGTGGAGGCAAAAGAGCGAACACCAACAAAGGCTTAGGAAACAACACAGGTATGGGTATTTGCCATAGCTATACCGAAGATGGTCGCTGTGTATCGCTATTAAAAATATTAATGACCAATCATTGTATTTATGATTGTGCATATTGCGTGACCAGAAGAAGTAACGACATAAAAAGGGCGGCTTTCAAAATTCAGGAAGTAGTCGATCTTACCATCAATTTCTATCGACGAAACTATATCGAAGGGTTGTTTTTAAGTTCCGGGATTTTCAAAAATGCCGACTATACCATGGAACGCCTAATTCGGGTTGCCAAAAAGCTTCGATTAGAAGAAAATTTCAACGGATACATTCATCTCAAATCCATACCAGGAACCAGTGATGAGCTCATGCGCGAAGCGGGTTTGTATGCCGATAGATTAAGTGTAAATATTGAAATCCCCACTATTTCTGGATTAAAACTGCTAGCTCCAGAAAAGAAACATGAGGATTTTATCAAACCTATGAATAAGGTAAGTACCGAAATTACCAAATACCAATCTGAACGAAAAATCATTAGAAGCACCCCCAGATACGCTCCAGCCGGACAAAGTACCCAAATGATTATAGGAGCGACGGGAGAAAGTGATTGGGACATTATTCGATCTGCTACATATTACTACAAAAAGTTTAATATGCGTCGTGTATATTATTCTGGTTACGTACCTGTTTTATCTGATGCTAGATTGCCATCTTTAGGGTCTCAAGTCCCTATGCTTCGTGAAAACAGATTATATCAAACCGATTGGTTACTTCGGTTCTATGGATTTTCTGTTCAGGAGATCGTTAATTCCCAACATCAAAATCTGGATCTGGATATCGACCCCAAATTAAGTTGGGCCTTAAGGAACCTTGAGCACTTCCCTATTGATGTCAACACCGCCGATAAACGCATGTTGGCAAGAGTACCAGGAATTGGGATGACTTCGGTTTCAAAAATTATTCAGGCAAGAAAATTTAGACGACTTAATTGGTCACATCTCAAAGCTATTGGTATTGCACTTAATCGGGCACAATACTTTATTGTTTGTGATTCAAAAGACTTCTACACCAAAGAATATGCTCCGGAAACCCTGAAGCAAAAAATACTTAAAAATAGCAGTACAAAGTATAAAAAGTACTTTGATGGACAATTAAGTCTATTCTCCTAAAAAAGATCGAAGCTTATGAATCCAACTACAAATTTACAATACGACGGAAGTTTCGATGGGTTCTTAAGTTGTGTATTTGTCGTATACGAACAAAAAATCTCAACTCCGACTATTCAAAAAGAATTTCAAAATACTGCTGATTTTTTTGCCACCACCGAAACTGTATTTACTGATGCAAAGAGAGCCAAAAGAGTATGGAAAGCATTTTGCAAGAAAACAACTTCTAAAGAGCAAAAAGATGTCTTCAAGGTTTTTCTGAGTGAAATTAAAGGGGTAGAGAACACATTATTGAGGTACATGCAGCATACTTTTAAAAATGCCCCCTCTAAAGACATTGATTTCAGTAATAAAGATATTCTCAAAATTAGTCAGGTAGCACGAATGGTTGATCGGGAAAAACATAGAATGGAGGCTTTTGTAAGATTTCAATTGACCACCGATCAAATTTATGTTTCAACGGTAGAGCCCGACTTCAATGTATTACCATTAATCATCAACCATTTCAAAGATCGATATGCAGATCAAAAGTGGTTAATTTTTGATATGAAACGGAAGTATGGAATCTTTTATGATTTAATTTCGGTAGACACCATCACTTTTGAGGATAAAGAAGACCATATACTCAAAAAGATATCAGACAACTACGATGATAAAGAAAGTGAATTCCAACAATTATGGGATACCTATTATAAAAATGTAAATATCAAATCCAGAAAAAACACCAAACTTCATCTTCAACACCTACCCAAAAGGTATTGGAAATACCTAACTGAAAAAAAACCTCTGTAATCTTCTTTTCTACTCTATTTACAAGAGTTTACTCGTGAAAATGCCTCAAAAAACAGGACGTTTTAATCATAAAGTGTAGATTTTTTCCCCACCAATATTTTCAAAAAAACGAAATAAAACACTATGTTTGACGTTAAAGTAACCAATTAACTATATCTATTTATTATGAAAAAAGTATTTTTAGGAGCTCTTGCTCTAATGTTCTTAACAGTTATTTCTTGTAAGGAAGCAACAGACAAAGCAAAAGACGCCGCAGAAAACGCGGAAGAAGTTGTTGAAGAAGCAGCAGAAAAAGTAGAAGAAGCTGCTGAAGAAGTTGCAGAAAAAGTAGAGGAAGTCGTTGAAGGAGTTCCTACTTTTAGTGATCCTGCAGTACAAGAGTATGTTAATTCATACGAAGAATACATGGCAGAGTATGCTAAGATTGTTGAAAGTAAAGACATGACAGCTTTTGCTGGACTTAGCACAAAAGGTCAAGAACTTGCAAAAAAAGCTCAGGAGATTTCTGGTAAATTATCTGGAGAAGATGCAAAAAAATGGACTGATTATATGACTGCAAGTGCTAAAAAAGCACAAGAACTTGCTGCTAAAATGACTCAGTGATAAAAATTTAGAAATACATCTATTACTTAAAAAGCCACTTCAAAAAGAAGTGGCTTTTTTATTTTCATTCCAACCATTGGATCTTGTTTGCTATAGGTTCTCTTTTCGATTCTAAAGGTTCTTGTTTGTCATAGTTTCCAACATAAAACAATCCTAAACAACGTTCTCCTTCTTCAAAGTCAAAAAATTCTCCTAGATAATTAATCAGTTTTGGGCTACTCCAATAACAGCCCACCTCGTGAGCAGCACAGGTCAGCCACATATTCTGCACTGCCATAGCCGTTGATGCTACCTCTTCCCACTCCGGCACCCTTTCTTTCAAATCTCTTTGCATGCATATCGCTATGATAACATTGGCAGATTTGCAATTATTGATAATTTTTTTGTGTTTAAAGGGTGAAAAATCAATATCCGGAGTAATATCTGTGTAGGTATCCGACAAAAATTTTCCTAATCGATCTTTGGCCTCTCCTCTTAACACCTTAAATCGCCAAGGTTCGGTTAATCGATGTGTAGGAGCCCAGTTCGCATTTTCTAAAAGTTCATTGACTAGCTTGTCTGAAACTGGAATATTATTATATTGTGCAGGAAAAACGGACCTCCTGTTTTTAATAAGTTCACTAATATCCTTCATACAATTTTGTTTTCTGTAAAGTTACCACTATTATTTAGACCAATTCTAAAATACTTAGTTAAATACCCATTGTGAATCCAAAAGTTAGACTAAACATTCCTGAACAATTAGATGACCTATCACTTTCTGGCAAAGCACTTGATGACACTTTATCCAGCCTAGGAACCATCAATTCGATTTTTGGAAATCATCGACAGCTAACCCGATCAGTATTGAAGTATTGCAATGGTAAGAAGTACAAAGAGAACATTCGTATCGTTGACTTGGGCTGTGGTGGTGGAGACAGTTTACATTACCTGTCCAAAAAACTACAACAAAAGAATATTAGCGCATCATATACTGGAATTGATGGAAACCCTAAAAGTATCGAGTTTGCTAAAAAAAATACCCCCCGCCAAACTTCAATACAGTTTTTGGTTGCCGATATCCTCTCTCCTACATTTGAAATTCCAGAATGTGATATCTTAATTAGCAGTCATTTTATATATCATTTTGATAATCAAAAACTTGCAGATTTTTTGAAAAAAATCCAGTCAAAAAACGTAAAACATATTATTTTTAGTGAGTTGTATCGAAGTCCTACAGCTTATGTTCTCTTTAAAATTGCTAGCCGTCTTCTCCCCATTTCAGAAATGGCAAAAAAAGATGGATTACTCGCAATTCAAAGAGCATTTACCAAAAAAGAACTTGAAATGATCATTCAGCAAGGAAACGTAGAAGACTATATTGTACGGAAAAAACCTTTTTTCAGAATGATCGCAACCCTTGATCTACCCTCATAAACATGAAACAATTTTTAGCAACTCAATTACAAACTCTGAAAAGCACTCCTAAAACACTTTTACTCACATATATCGTGATATATTTTGGTTGGGGGCTAGGTATGAATCAGTTTGGTGCAGAAATGGAAATTGCCCGATTTTCGTATTGGTGGCAAGTCATAACGTGTTATATTTTATATATGGTGCCCATTTCTATACTGCTCAAAGAATACAGTTTTTTTAATCAATACGCATACGGGTTGGTTGCTATGGGTATTTTAGAATTTTTGGGGTATTGGTTACAAACCTCTTATGCCTATCCAAACAACATACTGGATCAACTGTTTAGCCCACAAAACTTCAGTTTGGGAATGGCCTTATTTTTTGCATTGTATTTCCCTGCCGGGAATTGGCTGGTAGCCAAAGTACACCAACTTATTTTTTAGGAACAAGAACAAATTGTTGTTTACCTTGCTTTTTTACTCGGTATCTACTAGCGATATCACCAGCACCTTCTACATCCCAGGTATCATCGATATAATCAATCCAATCCTGACGATCTACAATGGCATTATCCAAAATGGCATCGGTGAGCTTGGCTTTATCAAATTTAGCCCCCCATAAGGTAGCTTCTGAAAGATCTGCTCCTGTAAGGTCTGCTCCGTACAAATTGGCATGGGTAAGATCCGCACTTAAGAGCTCCGCCCTTTTAAAGTTTGCCTTATGTAATTTAGACCTTTTTAAATTCGCATCAGAAAGATTAATTTTACTCATCTCCGCTTCCCTGAGTTCTGCTCTTTCGAGATTAGAAGCAGGCATTTGTGCTTCAGAGAAATTCGCATAGTTTAATCGCGCGTATTTCAGGTTAGCCCCAGAACCTAAATTTACCTTTTTAAGATAGGTGTAGTCAAAATCTGCAGAGTTCAGGATATCCTGAGATGATTCTGCTCCCAAGTCACTTTTCAAAATACTAAAAAGTAATTGACCTCTTTCTGGACTGACTGGTGTTTCAATCAGTTCACCATCTTCTATAAATTGATAAGGTTTCATGGCCATGCATAATCCAATAATCCGAGCTTCTAGAGTCTTACTAATGTTACGTCCTCCAGATCCTTTGTATTTTAATTCTTCATTCAGATCAGCTAATACATCCCCCATTACAAAAACTAAAGAGGATCTTCTATCTGCTTCGACCAAATTATTTTGACTGGTGATCAGTTTATTCTGATTGACTAATAGTTTGGTTTGAAAAATTAAAACCGCTGCAGGAATTACTCCTACCATAAACGCAAACAGTCCTATACGAGTAACTCTCCATATCACACTAGAAGAAACATCAGAAACTGTATCTACAGATACCGTTTTATACTCTTTATACTCATTAATTGCGTTGCTAATGCTCTTTTTAAGACGTTTCCCAAAGAGTGGAGTACTTGATTTTTTGAGCAACCATAGCCTAAATCTTTTCTTCTTTTGCTTTCCTTGACTGATCTTATCAAGCTTATCCTGAAGAATCTTATTTTCGGTTTTTAACCTTTCGATATATTCTTGTTCGTTGTTCACTTGTCTAGGGGATTTGGATTTTAAACGCTTAAGATATAAAAGATATTATGACATAAAAAAAGAAAGCCTGATTTATCGGGGATAAAAAAGGCTTTCTTCAAAACATAAAGGCATCCAACAAATACTGAACTTAATTTAAGTACGTTGAGATATCACTAGCGATATCTTCGACCAGTGAGGATTTTTCTTCTTCATCAATCTGATTCACAATTTTGATTAGTAGATGCACATATCCTTTTACATATTCCCTTTTAAGCTCATCACTCACATACTCTTTACCCTCAACCACAATGAACGTAATTAGGTTTCGTATAATCAATCTTATTTCGGCAATGCTCAAATCCTCATTCATCTTATTGATTTTTAGAACTTTCCGACGGGAAATGCGGTTAAGAGGTATTAAAGTACTTTCGGAAATCATAAAAAAAGAAATTGAGTCCTAATTAATCTACGATTTTCGATAAAAAACACATTTCATCGTTTTTTGAGGAATTGACATTTACCCTTCTTATTTATTACTTTTGTAATAGATCCAACCAAATACAAAGCTTCTATGAAAAATGTATTTTTTTATAGCATATTCATTTTATTGACTTTTATTTCCTGTGGTAAAAACGAAAAAGGAACTACCTCAACCTCCTCGTCTGCAGAAGAGGAAGCCGGTGTAGTCATCAAAGACACCTTATTTTATCTGTATGAAACCACCGCTCAATCTTCGGATCAACAAGAGGTAAACCTAAATGTCATCTATCGATTTATAGTAAAAGGAACCGCCGAAGAAACTACTGAAGAAAAAACTATAGAAGATCTTAATGCCACTGAGATTAAACCCGCAGTAACCGCATATCTAAGAAAACTGATCAAAAAATATCCCAAAGCCGATTTAAGAACACTAAAAGATCAGGTTGAGTTGTCTAAAATCAATAAAAATTTGAGCAATAAACATCCGGTAGAAATCATAAGTCTCAAACCCACTGTAAAGTTTAAAGAACTCATCATTAAATAGATAACTTATCTATAGTATTAAGATAGTATATACAACCAAAAAGCCCTGAGAAAACCTCAGGGCATATAAGGACTTTGAATACGGAATATCTTTGGCTAATCCCAATAATCAAAATTTCCCTTATTGCAAATTAACAAAAAGCACGCGTTAAAAGCAAAAAGTGCTTAAAAATACACTGCTTTTGATGCGAAAATGACAATTCTGATCCTTTTGCTACCGAAGCAAAAGAAAAAAGGACTTCATTTTTACAAAACACCTTCAATCATAGATAACACCAAATCACCTCTGTTCTTGCAAAAATTGACATCTGTGTCATAACCAACCCTAAGAATTTAACAGAAACAAAAAGGTCATTCACAGAAAAAATTTAATCCATACCAAATAAAGTCAGAATATTATCCATGTAGACGTAAAGAGTATCAAAACAGATTGAATAAAGACTTTGGTTCAAATACGGTATCCGAACCTATACAGACCTGATTTTCTTTTTTATGCCTGCTTTGATTTCTTTATTTGTTTACACACAAGAGTATCAGACACAACCCATGAGTGTCGTTAAAAGTTCTGGGATATATATTATTTTTTAAAATCATTTTAATTATGAAAAAATCCATTTTAAAATTAGGTAAGGCTTTAACCAAAGTAGAACAAAAAAAAGTAACAGGTGGAATACGAGAATGTCAACAATTTATTCATGGCACTACTCCCCAATCTTGTCAATCATTAAACGGGCATTATTTCTCTGATGGAAGATGCCTAGTTACTATACCAAATTGTGGCCCAACCCTATCTTACACTTCTTGTTAACTTTTCCTAAATACCTTGTTGAGCTATTACCGTTAACTCAACAAAATATTGATGGTAGCAAATAGATTTTAAGTACAGAAAACCCTGATAAATTGTATCAGGGTTTTTGGTATTTTTTGAAAGATTAAGTATTAATGTTTTTACTTAGAATTAAATGCAGCCATTTCTTAATAAACAAACCATTAATACAATAAAACCTGTAACACAAACTCCAATCATTGTTTATCAATTTGGAAAATGCACATGGCTAGACTCATTCTTCACAAAACGAAAACAGATATTTTTTTAAAAATTATATTCTAATGTTGCCTTAAAAAAGAATGGTGTTCCCGGAGTGAAATGAATTTCTTCAAAAGATTGAGCTTCATTTTGTAAACGGGATTCAGTAGCAAATTGAGTTTCATTCCATTCGATATCGAATAGGTTTTGTATTTGAATCCCTAAACTGAGCTTATCCCAACGGTACCCTGCACTTAGATCAGTAACGGTGTAGCCTTCTGCCACAATAGAGTTGTCCTCATTTGCCGGGCGATCATTGATATGCCTTACGTTAATATTGCTAAACAATCCAGATTTGTGAATGATACTAAGTCCACTAGACAAGGTAAAGTCTGGTGCCAGTGGGATATAATCTTGACCTGAAGGTTCTTCGATAGATCGAGCATATGTATAATTGGTATCCAAATTCCAAAATAACCATGGCAGAATCTGGTATCGATAGCTAAGTTCTATTCCTTGGCGTTCGGTTTCTCCACTAGGTTCCACAATACCCGCATCTCCTACGTAAACAAACTCTTGTTCTAAGTACAAATACCAATACGCAACATTCAACAGCATTTTGGAAGTAGGTTTCCAAACAAATCCTACATCGGCACCCAACGCAGATGGTAGTATCGTTTCTCCTTGCTGCGCAACCACCACTCGTGTATCATTAGAGTGAAATCCTTTTCCGGCCTTTGCATAAAGTTGTAATCGCTTTGATGGATTGTAAAACACATTTAACCTTGGGCTTACAATTGCCTTGGTCTCTTCTTGAGTTTGGTAGGCATCTAACAACCTGTCGTTATACTTAAAATCAAAATAATCAACCCGTACGGAAGGATTAAACGTCCACTTTTCAAAATTAATATCGGCACCCAGATAGCCTGCAACATTAGTTTCGTTGATATCTCCCAACTGGATTTGTTCCAGGGTTTCCGTTCGATTTAAGGTGCGTGATAATTCATTGTCCTTGCTCTGATCATTTCTTAAGCTAATTCCTGCTTGCCATGTTCCTTCTAATTTATCTGTAGAAAATGTTCTTTGATATTCACTGTTTAACCCAAATATGTTTCTATCTTCCTTTTGTCTGATCTGGTCTCCGTTTACAGGATCTTCTAAGAAAAACGTAAAATTGGAATACAATTCAAAGTCATAAGCACTCCAATACACATTACTTTTCAAGGTAGATTTCTCATCCAAAATCTTATCATAATTCATAGAAAAATTGGTGCGAGATGTATTTCCTCCTTCTGTGTCATCTATGGCTCCAAATCGAGAAATCAAGCCACTGTCTACTGCTCGTTGCGGAATTTGCCCAGAAGCATCCCACTCGCTTGTAAAGTGAGAAATGGTAAAGCCCAATTTATCATATTCGCTAACAAAACCTGTGTACTTTCCAAAAACATTAATTCTATCAAAGTTTTGCGGACTATCGAAAAAACCGTCTGTAGATAGATATTCTGAAGCTACATAGGCATTGTGTTTTGCGGTATTCAATACATTAAACATTCCTAAAAGACGATAGGTATCAAATTGGCCTCCTTCTAATTTGATGGTACTATTACCTAAGGTTTCTTTGGTTCTAAAATCTACATATCCAGCAGTAGTAAAGTTCCCCTTATCCTCATAATATGGTCCTTTACCAAAATCAACATTTTCGATAGTCTCAGGAATTACAAAATGCAAATCGGCATATCCCTGTCCATGAGCATGAGACACCATATTTACCGGTAGTCCATCAACGGTAAGATTAATATCTGTCCCGTGATCAATATCAAAACCACGTAAAAAGATTTGTTCTGCTTTACCCCCACCTGCATGCTGTCCAATAAATAAACCAGGAACTTTTCGCAAGATATCCTGGGAAGAGTTAACCGGAGTTGTTTGTACATCAATATCACTAATTAGTTGAAGAGAATTCACCTCTGGTGTAATTACCACTTCATCCAAACTAATAGCCGCCCGGTATAACACAACCTCCAAAGGAATACTGGTATCTTTGATAACCACTTCTTCGCCTTGGTATCCCACACAAGAAAAGATTAAGGTATCTCCTACAGATACATTTTTCAAACTAAAACTACCATGTACATTGGGATGTGTATGTTTGTCGGTTGCTTTGTTTAATATATAAGCTTCTTTAAGAGGCTGTTGGTTTTGATTTACCACCTTCCCCGATAGAATTTGAGCCTGAATCGAATGATTAAGGAATAAAAGTAAAATGGATGAAAAGAGTAATTTCATTTATAATCTCATTTAAGGTTTGTTTATTAAATTTGGCGCCAAATGTAGAGAATTCCTTAATGCGATAATATCGCATTAACAAAATTATAAGTATAATTTCACACTCTATAAAAAGCTCCTTCCACAACAGGTAAATTTTATTTTTACCATGGTTGCATGATTATATACGAGAAAAAAAGAAAGTTGGTTTTTTAATTACGAAGATTAGCTGTTTCGTATTGCAATACAAAACCTCTACCAAACAAATTAACACCTGACAACCAGATGTTTAAAAAAATCTGAAGCTTGGAAAAAACCTGACTTTTTTCTAAAAATGGTAATTCAATGTTGTAATACGCTAAGTTATTGATACAAACCTTAGGTTTTACAGTTTCTTTACAGCATAAAAAAGATGTATCTATCTTATATTATTTCCTTAATGATCGATAAACTGGATATCATTAAGATCATCTTCAATGTTTACAGTCGATGAATTTGGTCAATCTTAGCCCCTTCAATACATTCTTCGTTGATAAGAATAAGTGTCTTTTGCTCATGAAAACTGTTTAGCAAACCCAAAATAAGTTCTTGTGTTTTGACATTTAGTTCTTGCAAAGGCTCCTCAATAATCAAGATAGATTTCTTCGTGAGTAGGGCCCTGCAATACATCAGTATTTTCTGTTGACCAGAAGTAAGATTACACCCTAGGTCTCCAATTGGAGTTTCTAAATGTAAATTGGTCTTTTTGTCCTCGTGTTGTTGTAATTTTTCAAGTAATAAAGTAGCTTCTAACTTCTTTTCTTCTTTTCTGTTATAACAAATTGCTTCATAAACATTTTTACCATAAAGAGGGAAATCCTTTGACACTACAGTTACATGTTTGCGGATCGTTTTTTCTGACAAAGAACAACTCCCAAGACCTCCATACAATATTGTTCCTTTTGATGGAGAGAAGAACTTTAATAATAAACGGACTAAGGTAGATTTTCCTGAACCGGATGTCCCTCTGAGCAACGTGGTAGTTTGAGCTTTGAAAACCAAATTCAAGTTTTCAAAAATAGGCTTGGAAGTATTGGGATAGGAAAAAGATACATTTTGAATAGTTATATCCCCATCATATAATTTAACATGCTCAAAAGGTAATCTGTTTTCTTTAGGCAGATCGAAGATATCTATAAGTTTCGCAAAAGAAATATTTCCTAATTTCCAAACAATACTTACTCTGAGGGTACGTCTTAATACAGGAAGGATAGAAATAATCAATAATATTAAAACCAGAAGCGAAGAACCTTCGAGCGTAGTTTTGTCAGGATTATTAGAAGAATGAAATACATACCACATAATACCTCCCAACATCGTATACGTAATCGCAGGGATCAGTGCTTGTAACAATGCAACAATTCTAGAGTATCGTTTTCCGATAAGATACAGTTTATCAGAGCGCTTTCGATATCGCTTTTCTTCTGGCTGATATTTGTTAAAAGCCTTTAATGCCAAAATCCCTCTTAATCTTGTATTGACAAAGCTTAGCATTCCTGAACGTGTATTTCTTCTGTCCAAAGATGCTTTATATAATTCCTTGTTTATAAGCCACAGTAACACTGAAGAAATACAAATACAACCACCAACGATACAGGCAAGAAATAAGTCGAAATAGCCGATAGCAATCATTACAATAATTAACAGGACGACATCTTGAGAAAAGCGAATTAATCCATTTTTAATATAGTTTTGAATACTTTTCAAGTCTCCACTGTAACGAAGTAGATATTTACCTATTCCTTTGCTATTATAAACCTCCATCGTAATCTGAAGTTGATTTTCAAAAAGTTGCTCTCTTAGTATTTTACTGAAACGTTCTCCAACCAGTGAAATACTGTATCGATTCATGTATTCGAAAAGTAATCTTAGCAGTACTAGAGAAAAGAAAAAGAAAATAAACGCCTCAAAATCCGGAGCATCCATAAAAGGAATAAACTTAAATGCGGCCAATCGATGAGATGAAAAACCAAAACTAAGTTCATAGAATTTACCGATACTTATAGGTATAAGAATAGTTAGTATGTTGTAGCAAAGACCTGTTGCCAAAGCCAAAATAATCAGTAATCCATGTTTATCGGTTTTGATAAACGTTTTGATGATATTCCATTTGCGATTCATTGTACTCTTTTTTATTCAAGCGGAGAAGGCATTCCCCGAAAACAAAAGGGAGAAACACACTTTCAGGGCATACACCTTCTATGCTTGAAATTCACAACATTATAAATCCAGGAATCTAACTTTTTGATCTTTTGTGATCAGACCACAGTGCTCTTGTTTGCCAAACCACTTATAGCGCCTGGCGGCTATAAAATCATAACTAAAATCTCGTATTCTTTTGGGAACAAACCTCAAGTAATTTGAGATATTCCACGGAAATTTGAGGTAGCTACATATTTTCAGGACAGCATCACTTTTTTGATAGATTTTGTTGTTTTCGATCAAAATGATCGAGGACAAACTATTCTCATATCGATGAGCTCCTAATAATTCTTGTCCTTTTGGTGACTGCAGAGAAGCAAATTGGAATAAGGGATATCTTTCTCTTTTCAGAATAAACCTGATCCAACCGTTACAAAGGTTGCATACGCCATCAAATAGCACAATTGGTTTTGATGGGGTTTCGGTGATATCATATTGAGAATATGTGCTAGAGGATTTCTTTTTTGAAGGATTCCATAATTTTTCTATATCAAAGAATGAAAGAAATATAAGTCCACTCATCTGATACCTAAAAGTGATTCCCATAATACAAAAAATCCCCCAATGCATCATCCAGGTAAGCACTGCCCAGACCATACCCCATTTCTTTCTAAAAACGGCCAAAGGAGCTCCAAGCTCGAGAATAAAAGTGAGGATACCCATAGCCAAGAATAACCAGGTATGCTCGAACAGAAAATCAAAAAGAGGAGCAGATTCTGAGCCAAGCATTTCTTTTCGAATTGCATCTACCGCTACCTGAGAGCGCATAGCACTACCAGTAACCCACTCCCACGATAGATCTCCAGCAAGTTTGGCTATCCCCGACAGCAGATAAGACCCTACAGTAACAGCACAAATAAGCTGAACAGGCCAACCATAATGCCAACTGAGTTTGGGAGATGATATGTTCTTTTTAGATTTTTTCCAGGAATCCCAGGACCAGGCATCGGCAGATGCTACAAAACTTAATATAATAATATGTAAAATCAATGCATTACGATTGTGATAAATCATAGACCATGAATTACGATAAGTAAAAAACAATAATGCAAGAATGGCAAAAGATGGCCCTATGTATTTAAACTTCCATCCGATGATGTATAGCACATTAAGAATAATCAAGATGATGCTGATCCACCAAAACAGCTCTGGAGCTATAGGCTGAGTCATCCAGTTTAAGATCCCGATAGGTTCAAAAGCTTCAGTATTTTGGACTACCCTTTGTAACATATCAAACCTGGAACATAAATACCACAAACAAAACAATCCCGTGGTAATGCGCAGCAATGCCAAATGTTGGGGTTTCATAGGTGTAAACCAATGTCGTTGTACAGTTTTAAGGAGTTTTTTCATGACTTTATGATTTTAGAGCACGCGATGGTTCTCTCGTGTACAGAAAGCGTATCTAGTTTCGAAAAGTAATTCTCGAGATGATAATATCCTTTTACTAATTCAATTCGCTCTAACTGTGAATAAGGAGCTTGTTTTTTGGCAGCAATTTTCTGAGCTATTTTTTGCGTGAAACTCACTGCATTTTCAGATTTTGCAGCTTTCTTGATTTGCCGACGGACTTGATTGAAGCCACCAGTACCAGCAAACTGGTATGGGATGATATGTCTGTTTTGTTCTTGGTCATACCCGACAAGATAATAAACCCCGTAGGTGGCTTTCCTTTTTTTAGAGAACATGGGATAGTAAGATAAGGGGAAATTATCCTTAGGCTTACCAGCCCAGTTCTCTACAACGGGGGACAATATTAGGGTAATCACAAATACGCTTATAACCAGAACTTGCTTTTGTGAATATTTCATGGGGATCATTTTTAAGAGTTAGGGTTTTCTCTTAGCGCTATTCATACAGCAACATTTACATCGAGAATCAGTAAAGGAAGTATTTGCTCGGGATCTAAGAGTTTTTCTAAAGTTAGAATAGGAAGTGCACTCCTATTCTCCACTTCTGCTACCAGAAGTGGACTTCCCGTAAACAATCCTCCTAGTGCAAACAATCGAGATCCAAAAATTGGAGTTAACAATTGAATACCAGTACTTACAGCTAAGCTATCACAGCAGGATAAAATAACATGATCAATGGTTTCGGTAAATAATTCGTGATCCAATAACATGCTGGTTTCTTTCTGATACAACCCATCAGCTACTTCAATCACTACATAATCGGGATGTACTGCTGCTATTTGCGATAATAGCCCTTCGTGTAAATCCATCAATTGATCTAATGAACATAAATAGGTAGATGGAAATCCGAATTCTGAAAAGTCACTCACTACATCCGCCCCACAATCGTATGCTAACATTCGATCTTTGTTAAAAACGGTACCTGTTAGTTTTATATAGGCAACTTTGAATCCAGAGTTTTTTAAGCCTCGGCATAAGTAGGCGGCAGTGGTGGTTTTTCCGCTATCCATACTGGAGCCTATGGATAGGATGGTTTTAAAGGGTCTCACTTTTTTAGGATTAAACCTGGTTGCTTTTTGATGGTAATAAATGGTATTGATTACTTCACCATCGTTGTCAGAGGCGTATCCTATCAACTTAAGTTTAGTTGGTCCTTTGGTTAATAATTTATAATACATGGATACAGCAATACCTGCTACTCCTCCTTTTCCGATAAAATCATACTCTGGGTGATATCCTTCAGGCACATATCCTTCAAATTGGTTGCTGGCATATCGGTTACCAAATGCGAGCATAATACGATCTCCCGGAAAGATGTAACAGTTTCTTCCTTCAAAATCTTGCACAGCATTCAATGAGCCGATGCTTATAACTTCAAAAATGGCAACATCTCCTGCAATGGGTTGATGAGACTTAGCAATTTTTGAATTGATTTGATAATGATTTACGTGTTTACAGATATTAGATTTTTTTATAGTTTTCATAGTAATACAGATAAATTTGGTTAATAATGAATACGAGTTGTGTTAAATTGATGTATGTGATTCTTTGCTATGTGGTATTGGTTTTTGTTTTTTCGTATGAAAACCAATAGCGTTTGGCCTTAATGTTTTTCGTCTGAAATCCAATCGATATGAAAATCGGAACATCAATACCGAAAAATTGTTGAAAGCTCTCAGGATATCTCCATCTCTTGGATCTGTAACATTAATTTCTCGATATTTACTACCAATATTAAATTCGGTTTGTCGCATGTAACTAATGCTTGCGTTAGCTCTTTTGAAAGGTCGAAAACGCACTCCTAAAGTAATTCGGTGAGCATGTAATCCGTCTGGTGATTGTTTTACCACTTTCTCTCCTTGCTCATCTCTATATTGTAAGGGGCGTCCAGATAAGTAATAATGAAATTCGTTGGTGATAAAAGGAGTTGTTCTTAGTGGTAGCCCCCAACTACCTCGATGTATACGGATACCATAACGGATACGATATTCAAACTTGCTTCTTTCCGGAAAATGCCATTCGGCTCTCAAAGAATTGAGAAATCGAAATTTGCCCAACCTGGCATTATATCTAAATCTTCCAGTAACTCGGTTTCTGGCTTCCTGATCCGGATCCGAAGGATCAGATGATCTAAGGTATCCAAATCCAGCTCGGAATCTCTTATCGAATCTATACGTGAGATTAACACTATTTTGCATAGAAGACAACTCAAAAGGTTGTTGACTGAATAATAGAAGCTGTCCGGCGGAGACTCTCCATTCTTTGGTAATTCTTGCACCGGCACTATAACCAGTCCATAACTTTAAATCTTCTTGAGCAAATAGATGAGTAGTTGCTAAACAAATAATTTGAATAAGGGTGATTTTTGATTTCATAACAACGATAACAAATTAGTAATGGGTTGTCTTGATTTGTATTGTTATCGGTATAAGGATGAAACCTTAAGAGCGTGACAATGTTTTTATGTTTTTTTCATAAAAACCTATAAATAAAGCAGGTAAAGAAATAAGGTTTATACCTATAGTCTTTTTTTGGAGAAGCGGAAAGTAAAAATAAGCAGGAATAATGCCCCTATAATTGAAATCCAAAGTACATAAGAACCTGAGCCTGTTTCTGAAGGTTCTACTTCACCTAACAAGATGAAATTTGCCCAGTAATACGGATGCTTTTTGTTAGGTTCTGAAGTGGAAAGATAATCTAGTTTGGATTGATGCAATGCCCTGTCGATAGGTTTACCGTCATGAACATTTTCTAAAAACGCAGTAGTAATAGCCAACGAACTCGCTTCAGAAGCATTCCATAGGCTTGAAGTGATATTATGCGCTCCTCCCAACAAGAAGGATTTACTCATCCCCTGAACACCTTCGCCATGATAGATTTTTCCGTTCGCAGAATGACAAGCACTCAGTAACACAAGATCTGCCTGCAAACGATTAGAATACAAATCCTGAGGAGAAAGAATAAATTCTTCAGTATGATCATCAAAAATAATACAGGATCTTTCTGGATCGTTGGTATCTACCAATCCATGGAGTGACAGATGAATAATATCCGCATCTTTACTTTCGGAAAGAAAAGAAGGCAACGAAGCTTGTTTATCAATAAACACTTTGCCGTCAAAAATTGCGGCACCACGATTTATTTCTTCTTGCGAAAGTGTAAGTTGTGCTAGGTTTTCTGCCCCGAAAAAGCGCTTACGGGCTTTCAGTTTTTGATTCAGATTTGTACTATAGGTGGACCCAAAACCTACATAGCTTTGCAGTTGTCTTTTTTGATGTTCTCTAAACAATAAGGATACCGAGTAAGAGTAGGATATGATATAATCTTCAATCAAATATTTTTGAGTATCATTAGCCGTTGAAAGTGCTTCAAAAGAGATTTTATGAAGTTGGCCATCCGGAATGATACATATACGTTTTATATCCCCTGTAACTTTATTGAGCCCCCTTCGTAAGCATTTATCATAAAGCATTTTGGATAATGAAGTAGAAATTTCCCTGCTTGGATCATGACATTGTTCACTAAAATTTTTGATGGCTTCTTTTAGTTCCGGATCATATGGAGTTGTGATAGGGGAAAAAGAATCTTGAGTAAGCCAAAAACTATATAATATGTTTTTAGAGACAAAATACTCTACCACCACCATATCGTCGGGTAAATTCCTCTGGATTTCCTTTATCCGTGGAGCTCTTATATAGGCATATTTTTCTTTGAAGTAATTGGGTTCTTTCTCCTCAATTTCCGAAAGAAACGCATCTAGTTCGTATTGTGCTTTGGTATATGCTTTCAACAAAGAATCTTGCTTATTGGTAGTCTCCAAAAGGGATGCTTGATGCATATTCATTTTTTCACGTAGTGCTTTTTCCTTTTGCAATACTTCTTCGGACACATTGGATTGAAATGCATCTGTCTGACTTAGTTCATATTGCAAAACGATTGCCTTGGTTTTTGAAGAAAAGTAGTAGGCTTCATCCAAATAAAAAGCATCCTTGGTGATTTGATACAGTTCAAGTGCATCTTCTATCGCTTTTCCATAGTGCTCGAATTTTAAGTTCAAAAAGTCCAATTTGGATTGACCAAACTGAAAGGAAACTAGGCTTCGGTTAATTACAGAATCGATTTTGTGTTGCACATTTAGTGCCTTTTTCAGAAAAGAAATATCATTAGAAACCTGATATTGTTGTTTGAATATTTTTGCTTTTATTTCAATTAATCGAATAAGGTGGTCGTCATCTAATGCTTTAGAACTATTAATGATTGGTAAGTGATCCTTATCAAAATGACCCACTGGCACCAGAATATCAAATGCTTTGCTAAGATATTGTTGTGCTCTTATAGTGTCTTTTTTGTCGATCATTAATTCGCATAAATTTTCATAAGAGTAAACGATAGATTGCTTTGGATTTCCTTTAAGAACGCTGGCTTTTCTTAACTCTAAAACTTTGTTTAAATATTCTTCTGATATGTCAAATTTTTTTTGTTCCAGATGAATCATACCAATTAATTCAAGAGCCGTAGCAAAATAATATGGTTCTTTCTTCTGACTTAAAAGGTCAATAGCTAATTCTGCCATTTTTGTTGCTGTATCATAATCTTTCAATTCTAAATACGTTTTACCAGCATTTAAATACACCAACGCAAGCTTTGAATTGGGAATTAATTCGGGATTTTTACTATATAATTGCAAAGCTTCATTAACTGCATCCTTAGCATTTGAGTAATCTTTAAAATCAATACTCATGGTTACCAAATCATTTAATACTCTGAATTCTTGTGTTATTTCTTCACTTTTTCTATAAATATTTATAGCGTTTCGATAGTATAATTCCGCTCTGAAACCATCGTTAATACCCTGATAGAATCTTCCAATTCCATGATATTTTTTAGCTAATTTATGACTAGGATATAAGGAGTCATTTTCAAATATATATAAGGCTTGATCCAAATACTTTTTTGCAGGTGGGAACTTATTGATATATTGATAACAGACTCCGGTATTATATATGGTATTTGCTTTTTCGGTTGGAGGGACCTGAGGGCAGTCTTCCCATAAGGGTAATAGCTTTTCTTCAAAATAGGTAATGGCATTTGCTTCCTGATTCAATAAATAATAGGATACACCCATCTTATGCAGTATTTTTCCCTGATAATAACAGTCGAGATTTTGATACTCTGTTAATTTTTCTAATTCTTTGATTAACAGTATGTTTTTCTTATAAAACCCTTGTTGTATATTTTGATTAATTTGATTGTAATGATGTTCAAAAAAATCATCGTTTTGACCATTAATCAGTGTGGTATAAAAAGTAAAAAGTAGAAATATTACTGTTTTTGTAAAAGGAGTTTTGTAAACCATATCACTACCAAAGTTTGGATATATTACAACGAAGATATGGAGATTTGGATATATAAAACTTAAGTTTTTATGATTTTAAACACTGAAAAATAATGGGTTGCAAATATTAACAGAGAAAATGTATATTAAAAAAATGTTAATGATTTATATTTTTTGGGATCATAAACTAATTTAGGATCAAATTAATTTTATTTAAACTAAGATATATGAAAACAAAAGCTAAAAGAATTGAAGATTTTAAAAATGATGTAATTGAAAACTCAATAGTATTACCAAGAGGAAAACAAAGAAAAGTTTATGGAGGCCGTAAAGTTATGTCAGCTGAGGGTAAAACTGATATAGATTAGTTTTCTATATAAATACAAAGAAAGGTTGTCTAAAATTTAGACAACCTTTTTTAATTAAACATTATCTTTTAATTATTGTCATTACTTCCGAATAATCTTTTATTTCAATTTTTACCAGATAAAGGCCCGAATCCAATTGTTGCGTCTCTGTAATATCAATTACAGTAGTATCTTTTGCAGGTATCAAATGATCCTTTAGTAATAAGGTACCGCTTTGATTGTAAATAGAAATTTGTATGAGGTCTTTTAGATCGTGCTGCATTTGTATTTGCATCATATTATGAAATGGGTTGGAGATAAAAATAGGTTTGGGTCGTTTTTGATTTAAACCTGTGTTTATAACCCTTTGTGGATTACATCCGTCACTTAATTGTGCAAAGGCATTAGAGAAATTAACAATACCATTAGCGACCACTTTTTGGTTTAATAAGGTATTTGGGGTAGAGGTATTGATCAATGCACATTTAATGTCTTGGTAATTAAAATTAGTTTGATGTGATCCTAATATTGCTACAAAGGCTGTAATATTTGCAGCTGCATACGAAGTACCCGATTGATAAGCTACATTATTATTTAATCCTGCTCCCGGGATGCTATTTCCTAACAAAGCAACATCTACAGATGTGCGACCAAAACTACTAAAAACGCTTAATGCATCATTGCAATTTGTGGAGGCAACAGATATGATATTGCTATTAGGATACGTGGCAGGAAAGGCTACAACATTTCCTCGATCATTATTTACACTCGTATTTCCAGAAGCAGCGATCACTACAGCACCCATTTGCTCGGCATAATCGATGGCTTGTTTTAGCGGTTTCCCATTTGGATTGGTATTGAAATCTCTGTAACTAAAACTAAAATTTAGAATATTGGCTCCTTCATTTACAGCATCTAATATTGCAGGTATTAATTCTGAAAGAAAACCTTGTCCCTGATTGTTATGTGTTTTTCTGATATCAAAGACCACAGATGTAGAGGGCGCATTTTGATTGATAAGATGGTGAATCACACTGGCAATATGCGTTCCATGCCCATTTCGATCTTCAGGAATTGTATCATCATCAATATAATCGTAACCCGTAAAGCTCGTAATATCAAACTCGTAACCAGGTATATTCGTAATAGGCTGGCTATATCCGGTGTCAAAAATGGAGATTTTTATAGGGTTGGTACTAGTGACCTGCTGTGGTTCGATAGTATTAAAACAAGAGGTAGGAATGCTGGTTATTGGCTCTGTATTAATGGCTCCAATGTTAAAATCTGTTCCATCAATTTCTGTTTTATCCTGGGCGTTCATTACTTGTCGATCAATATTGGTTATGTTTTGTCCTTGTGCATTTATATAAGGTAATGCAACCGTGTTCCACAACCTGAGATTGATTTCTGGGCGATACCAGATTTCTTCAGAGTTTAAATCATTGAGAAGTGCGTCTACCTGAGCTGTAGTAAGTGTTGGATCCAGTTGTACAAAGTACAAGGATGGGTGTTTTATAACCCGGTTGTCACAATCTTCATCATCATCATCATCGTCATCATCGTCGTCACAATCATCATCGTCGTCATCATCATCATTATCCTTGTTTTGAGCAATATTTTTTGAGTTTGATAAGGAGGGAGCGTTCTGTTGCCCAAAAATGGGTAACATAAATAAGAGGCAAAAAAGTAAGATGGTGGTGTGAGTTACAGTTTTCATATTCAAGAGAGGGTATTGAGTTTTGATTTTAAAGTAAGGTCCTAATATCACTTACTATTGGTTTTTTAATTGTTCTAGTAATTTCTGTGCTTTCTGATAATTCCAATCATCGGGATTAATCTGTTCTAGTTGATCTTCAGCGGCATCAATTTGTTTTAATAGTAGAAAAGTCAAAGATTGATACCAATTGATCTCTTGAGCATATTTATCCCCAGTTTGTTTATTCTCTTCAAACTTTTGCAAAGCATTTTCATAATCTTTTGACAACAAAAGAGCGAGTCCGTGATAATAGAGGTCTTCTTGATCCGGATTTGTTAGACTCTGATAATATGTCGATGATTGTTTATACTCTTTCTGGTTAAAAGATTGAATAGCAAGCGTTCTAAATACTTCTTCCTTAGAAACTCCTTTGGATGTTCCTGGATGTAATATTTCTTGTTCATCCAGGTAGTTTTGAGCAATTAAGGAAACATCAACTGCTGATGAATTAACTAGTTGTATAGTGACTAATACGGCAATACAAGCAGCTGTAGCCAATAGAATTTTTATAAAGGTATTACGGTTTTTATTTTTTGAAATATGCTTATTTCTTGTAATTCCGTATTCATCCTCAAGCTTTGTTTTCCATTTTACTTTTAGATCAGCATTATGCTTTTCTTTAAGTATTTGCCCCAAGATCTTATCCTCCTCATCCTTTGAGATATTAGGATCTAATAGTTGATGTATTTTATCATTCATGACTTCAGTATTTTTTTAAGATCAAAATGATCTTTTAAATGTTTAATGCAGCGTTCTTTCTGTTTTCTAATTGTTGCCGGACTCTTTTGAATTTCTTTTGCTATTTCAGAAAGTTTCATCTTTCCATAAAAATGCCTCGTTAACAACTCTTTGCATTGATCTCCCAAAGTTTGCCAAGCGTTAGTGAGCATTTCCAAATCTTCATCATCTAAAGCAGGTTCTTCATCTTCCTGAGACATTGCAACAATGCTATCATCCAGTGATATTCCTTTCTTTTTTAAATTCCTCAGCAAGATCTGAGAAGCCATCTTTGTAAACAGGAAACGTAAATTACCGTAAGCTAATTTTCCTTCTACAAATCGTGCTCTAAATTCTATTAAAGTATCCATAGTGGCATCATATGCATCCTCATGGTTTGATCGATACTCCCTACAGAGATATCTTACCGTTTCTTCGAACTGTTTCAGAAAAACCTGTTCAAAAAAATAGGTGTCATTTTTTTTCAGATCTGTTATCAGCTTCTGAAAAGATGCTTCGCTTAATCCAAAATTCTTTTGCTTCATTATTTTTAGTTTAGCCCTCTAGAAATCAATAATTTACAACTAAAGTACTAAGAAAAAACAGTTCTTATTTTGCTGTATAAGTCTTAGAAATACAAAACGTGACAAAAAAAGTTAACTTATTTTTTCAGAGAACTTTATTCTTCTAATCAATTTGTGGTCTAAACAGGTGAACTAAAAAATACCCTATCCCTATTCTGGTTTTTAACAAAAATTAATTAAAGTGAGAAAAAACGTACTTTCTTCTAGTGTGGTATTAAATAGAGGGCTTCGAACAGCTTGTTTCTATTATAATCGAAATTGAGAGATCTTATGGAGAAAAAACTATGAGCATTTAGTATCCCAAACTATTGACAAGGACATTATGAATATTCTGGCCTAATTTCAAAATTAGGATGGATGATCAGACCTCAACAATATTTCACAAAATTCTTCTTAATCAAGGAAACAAAAAAAGCCCCGTAAATATTTCATTTACGAGGCTTTTGTACTGAAGGCGGGACATATATCGAACCTTTTGATGTTAGATTGCAATCTAATTTTGAACAAATCAATATATTTTTAAATCACTATAATTATAGAAATTCTAAATTTAGACTGGACTATTAAATATGAATTATAAACAATCATCATAAAAGTTTATTCTATCAGTATACCTAATACATTTTAGGTCAGAAAAACTTTTTTGTATTGATATAGCCATCTGATTTTTTTCAAATTTCAACATGTAGGTACCTCCGTTTCCTCCACTAACTTCGATAAGTTCGATTCTAGTAGATGAAGTCATTACAATATCCCAATCATCGTTAAGATCTTCAAAATTATTGTTCCCTTGAACCGCTGTTGTTAGGTTATGTTTTTTGAAAACTTAACAGTTCCACAATTGTATTTTCATCTCTAAAGTTCGTAATCTAAAGAATTATGAAATTTCCAATACAATATATAACTTTTCTTATTTTACAAAGGTTTAAGTGGCATAAGGTGTAAATATGACACCGAAAAATAACTTCTGTTTTTTTAGAAAATAATATTTTATTCATTTTCAATGTTAATAAGTAATTGATTGTAAAATATTTATTCTATGTATAATGCAAATATTAAATCCAACTCATGCGTTGTAATCTAACGGCGTTCAAAATAGCCAACAATGCTACTCCAACATCTGCAAAAACAGCTTCCCACATTGTTGCTAAACCTCCAGCTCCTAAAATCAATACTATCATTTTAACACCAAAAGCTAAAATAATATTCTGCCATACAATTTTGCGAGTAGAACGACTTATTTTAATAGCTCTTACCACTTTTGAAGGTTGGTCCGTTTGAATAATGACATCTGCTGTTTCTATGGCAACATCACTTCCTAAACCACCCATTGCGATACCAACATTACTTGCAGCTAAAACTGGTGCATCGTTAATACCATCTCCAATAAAAGCTATTTTGTTTTCAGAATTTTTCTTTAATAATTCAACTTCGTTTAATTTATCTTCTGGTAATAAACCACCTTTAGTATTTTCAATATTTAACTCTTTGGCGACTTGTTGAGTAATGGAATCTTTGTCACCAGAAAGCATCATAATATTTTTAATGCCTACTTTGTGTAAATCTGTTATTGTTTCTTTTGCATCTTCTTTCAATTCATCTGCAATGACTACATAACCTGCAAATTGATTCTCGATTGCAACTAATACTATAGATTCTACAATAGATTCTGTTTCAGTTGGAACATCAATATTATTGGCAGTCATTAAGGCTTTGTTACCTACTAATACTGCTTTACTATTCACAATACCTTTTAATCCTTTTCCTGCAATTTCAGAAACTTCTTTTGCTTCATAGTCATCTTCATTTTCTTTATACTCCATAATAGCTTTTGCAATAGGATGCGTGGATTGTTCTTCCAGAGCCATTAGGTATTTCATAAATTCGGATTCTTCCCAACCAGTAGACTTGATTTCCTTAATTTTGAAAACACCTTTGGTAACTGTTCCTGTTTTGTCCATTACCAATGTATTTATCTTGGTCATAGCATCTAAAAAGGAAGCTCCCTTAAACAGAATACCATTTTTTGAAGCTGCTCCCAATCCACCGAAATAACCCAAAGGAATAGAAATTACCAACGCACAAGGGCAAGAAATCACCAAGAAAATCAATGCTCTATACAACCAGTCTTTAAAAACATAATAATCTACAAAAAAATAAGGCAGAAAGGTTACACCAATTGCTAAAAAGACAACAATTGGTGTATAGATGCGTGCAAACTGCCTGATGAATAATTCTGTCTTCGATTTACGTGCAGTAGCATTTTGAACCAAGTCTAATATTCTGGCAATAGAACTATCTTCAAACTTTTTAGTTACTTCAACTTCAATGACACTTTCTAAATTGATACTTCCGGCATATACTTTTGCATCTTTTAAGACAGAATCGGGTTTACTCTCACCAGTTAAAGCAGCCGTATTTAATGCTGCTTTTTCGGATAATAATATGCCATCTAAAGGGATTTTTTCACCTACACGTATTTGGATTTTTTCGCCTATTTCAACATTTTCTGGGGACACACTTTTATAATCACCGTCTTGAAATACATTGGCTTCTTTAGGTCTTACATCTAATAAAGCCTTAATGTTGCCTTTTGCTTTATTTACTGCGGCATTTTGAAAGAGTTCACCAACTGCATAAAATAGCATCACTGCAACACCTTCAGGATATTCGCCAATGATAAACGCTCCAATAGTAGCAATGGACATTAAAAAGAACTCTGTAAAAACATCCCCTTTTTTTATATTATCCCATCCCTCTTTTATTACTGGAAAACCTACTGGTAAATACGCTATAGTGTACCAAGCAATACGAATCCAATCCTTAAAAAAAGAAATATCGAAATAGTCTAACCCTATTCCAATGATAAGCATTATAAAACTTATAATGGCAGGAATGTATGCTTTAAGATTATTGCTGTTGTTGTGACTGTGATTATGACCATCATCGTGACTATGTTCTGCTTCAGAATTTGGTTTTAAATCTCTTAAATTTATTTTCTTTTTTTTCATTTTGTATTAAATAATTTTTCAATGTCCTTTGGAAAAGGCATACGCCTTAATAGCGGTACATTTCCTCCACCTGTATTACCAAGTGGAACGTGGTCAATAAATGATTTCCACCCACCAAGAAGCAACCTAATAATTTGACCGAAAAATTCTTTAGTATCTTTTTGTCTTAATCCAAATTTTAGCATTAGCCAATGTGAATAGGTATGCTCTATAGGATAAGATTGACCTATTATATGACTTCTTTCCAAGTGATACCAAGCATTACCATACTGCTTATTTTCTAAATAGAAACTATGTTGTTTTAATTCTTTGTTATAAGCCTGTTTAAGATGTTTAGGTATTTTAGTATTAAACTTCATATCCACTAATTTTGCATAAAAGTAATTTAATAGTAAGTGCAATGGAAGTGCATTTGTTACCCGCTACACTTATCACATATACCTTTTACAACCAAGTTTACATTCTCAGAAACAAAACCGTCAGGAACTTTTATTTGAGGGATTTTATGGTCAGTCAAACAAATGGTTTCTTCACAATTATTACAATGAAAATGCAAATGTAAATCTGTTTCAATTTCGCAATTACAATCTTGTTCACATAACGCATATTTTGTAATTCCTGTACCATCATCTATTTGATGCACTATGCCTTTTTCTACGAAAGTTTTTATTGTTCTATATAAAGTTGTTCTATCTGCTTTTTCAAAAGCATTTTCAATATCGCTTAATGTCACAGCTACTTCTTTTTCGGCAAGAAACTTATAGATTAATAAACGCATTGCTGTAACGCGTATGTCCTTTGAATTTAATATTTGTTCTATTGTTTCCATAATTAATGTGAGTGTTCTGCTTCTCCTTTTTTCATTTCTGCAATTAGGTAATAGGCATTATTATAAGCAAACTTGGTATTAACTGGTATTTCTTCCGAAAAAGTTACTGCTATCCAATCACCATCTTTTTCTCCAGTTATTATTTCTAAAGGTTTGAATGCCCAATTTTCCCCTTCCTTTTCTGCTATAAAAACAAAGAATTTATTGCCTTCTTTTACAATGGCACTTTCGGGAAACGCTTTTGTTAAGGTGGTGTTATCGGTTTGTATTTTTCCTTGAATGTACATACCGGGAATGAGGTTTCCTGACTTGTTTTCAATTTCAGCGTGAACGTGAACAGCTTTAGGGTTGTCTTCAAAGGTTTTGCTTACAGAGTATATTTCAGCCGTAAGTTCTGAATTTGGTATGGATTGCACACTAAAAGTTACTTTCTGCCCTTGCTTTACTTTATGTACATCCTTTTCAAACACCATTAAATCTGCGTGAACGTGATGAGTGTTAACAATATCGAATAATTCAGTTTGTGGTTCTACATACTGACCTGTTTTAACCTCGACTTTTTGTACGAAACCTTCAATAGGACTTCGCAACGGAATTTGTTGAGCGATACTTCCATTTTGAACAGATGTTGTATTGATATTTAGAATTTTCAATTGAGCCGCTAAACCCTTTACCAATGCCGTTGAACTTTTGTATTCGGCTTCTGCCTTTTGAAAATTAGCACCCGAGCCTACACCTGCATCATATAACTTTTTTTGACGTTCATAATTTTTCTTTAACAGTTCGTTATTGCTATAAGCGTTTAGATAGTCGGTCTGTATTGCTATAATGTTCGGGTGTAACAAATAAGCCACTACCTGACCTTTTTTAACTTTATCACCTTCAATGACCTTAATAGCTGTCACATTTGCTCCTACCATAGAAGTAATAGCAGCTTCATTTTGTGGTGGCACTTCCAATGTGCCGTTTGCCTCTACATATGCACTCATATTGCGTAAACTCAAGGTGTCTATTTTCATTTTTAAGGCTTCGAACTGTTGCTGGTTTAGCATTACTTCGTCTTCTTTATGCTGTTCTTCATTTTTACTGGTCTGTTCAGTTTCATCGTGAGAATGCCCATCATTTTCAGAATGTTTTTCTTTATTGCCGCAAGACAATATTAAGAATGCTGTAAAAATGATTGTGATATATTTATATGCTATTGTTTTCATTGTGTTATTGTTTAAAATATTGTACTTGAAATACACTTTCTAAATAGTTAATTAAAGCGTTTTCAGCTTCCAGTTCTGATTGGACCGCTTCTTTTACCAATTGCGTAAAAGTGGTATAATCGATTTCACCTTCTTTGTACGCCAACAACGCTCCTGATTTCTGGTCTATAGTTAACGGTAATACTTGTGTTTTGTAAAACTCCCAAGATGTTTTCCTTTTTAAATAATTTTCTTTTGCTTGTGCATATTGCGATTGCAGTTCTTGTTTTTTGAACAACAAATTACTTTCGGCAATAGCATTATCGATTTTTGCCGATTTAATTCGGGCTTTGTTTGAACCTGACAAGAATGGGACAGAAACTCCTGCTTGGTAGGTATAAAACCCTGAATTGCCATTTACTTTTTGTAAACCACCCTGGAAGTTTATTTTTGGTAAATTATCGGCTTTTGCTGCTCTCAATTCTGCTTCAGCGACATTAAGTTGATTTTCTGAAACAGTAATCATTGGATGTTCATTTATTGATAAGCTATCTGTTTCTACAAGTACAATGTTTTCCAACTCATCGGTTACCGTATATAAATCGTCTTCAAATAACCAAAGATTTAATTGTTGAATCGCAATAAGATAATCTCTGTATGCCTGTGCTTTTTTATTCTGAATCTGAAATACTTGGTTTTTAGCTGCTGAATACTCCAATTTAGAAATGGTTTCCACTTCAAAATTAAGTGAGACTGTCTGTTCAAAATTTCCATAAATGGCATCAAGCTCCTTGTATAATTGATAGTTTCTCATAGATTGATAACAATTTGCCCACGCTTTTTTTACTTCCAATTCTACATCCAATTCAGATAATTGTAATACTTTTTGTGACAATTGAATACGTTGTTGATGCAATTTTCGCTTTGCTCCAATTCCAAACACATCAATATTGGATTGTCCAATACCGACCGTTGTATAGATTCCTGTATTATTGTTAATTTCTTCACCTCCTGTAAAGATTTGTGTAGAACCAAAATCATATGCTGTAGATTTAAGACTCTCCTGTTTGGCAACTTCCAATTGTTTTTGTTTTAACAATGGATAGTTCTTTTTAGATAATTCAACAGCTTCATTTAAAGTTATTTTTGGTAGCGTATCTATGGCTTGCTGTGCATTACTTTGAACTGAGAAGGTGAGTGTTAAAACCAATAATGCGGTTCCGCCAACCATTTTTTTATTTGGTTTAAAGCTAAAGAATTTATTCTCAACCCAATGATATAAAATAGGTAATACAAATAAGGTGAGTAATGTTGAAGTCAATAAACCACCAATAACAACCGTTGCCAAAGGACGCTGCACTTCTGCACCTGCTGATGATGAAATAGCCATTGGTAGAAAGCCTAATACATCTGTAAAAGCTGTTAGCATTATGGGACGTATTCTTCTTTTGGTGCCTTCTATAATCCTATCTTTTAGGTTAGTTACACCTTCATCTTTTAATTCGTTGAGACCGCTAATCATTACTAGTCCGTTTAAAACGGCAACGCCAAACAGCACAATAAAACCGACACCTGCTGAAATACTAAATGGCATGTCACGCAACCATAATGCTACAACACCACCAATGGTAGCCATAGGAATGGCTATATAAATCATTAAGGTTTGTGGTAAGGATTTTAATGCAAAGTATATTAATATAAAAATAAGCAATAAGGCAATTGGCACTACAGTTAATAGACGATTACTGGCTCGCTCCAAATTCTCAAAAGCGCCACCATAACGAATAAAATAACCAGACGGCAATTCTAATTGTGCATCTAATTTAGTTTGGATTTCTTCTACCAATGATTTTACATCACGGCCTCTCACATTAATCCCTACATAAGTTCTTCTGTTGGTATTGTCTCTACTAATTTGCATTGGTCCTGCTTTATAGGATACATACGCAATTTCACGTAATGGAATTTGAGTGCCAGAAGGTAGATTGATGTAAAGGTTTTGAACATCTGAAATATCCTTTCGATTTTGAGAACTAAAACGCACTACTAAATCGAAGCGTCTTTCACCTTCAAAAATAACGCCTGCTGCACCACCAGCAAATGCCGATTGTACTATTTTGTTAAGTGTATTGATTTGCAGTCCATATTGCGCCAGCTTATCTCTATTGTAAGTGATGGTCATTTGAGGTAAACCTGTTGTGGCTTCGGCTTTCATATCGCCAATACCAGGCGTTCCAGCGATTATTTTAGTGATTTCTTCTGCTTTTTGAGACAACACATCAATATCTTCGCCATAGAGCTTTATAGCAATATCTTCTCGCACACCCTCCAGCAATTCATTAAAGCGCATTTCAATAGGTTGGGTAAACTCATAATTAACGCCTGGAATAATTTCAATTGCTTCTTTCATTTTCTCAATCAGATCATCTTTAGTAGTGGCTGTAGTCCAATCGCTTTTTGGTTTTAGAATTACAATAATATCGGCAATATCCATTGGCATTGGATCGGTTGGTATTTCGGCTACTCCAATACGACTAACTATTTTTTCGACTTCAGGAAATTTAGCTTTTACAATTTGCTCTATTTTTGTAGTTGTTTCAATGGTTTCCGTAAGTGAACTACCTGGTTTTAAAATGGCATGAAAAGCTATATCACCTTCATCCAATTGAGGAATAAATTCGCCGCCCATTCGGCTAAACATAAAAACTGTTATTCCAAAGAGTACAACTGCAATACCAATAATCCATTTTCCTTTTTTCAGTGCCTTTACTAATAATGGTTGATATTTATCCTCGACCCAATTCACAAATCTATCTCCATAAGATTTCTTATCTTTTTTTGGTGCTCTTAACACCAATGCAGACATCATTGGTACATACGTCAAACAAAGCACCATTGCACCTATCATAGCAAAAATGAAAGTTAATGCCATTGGTTTAAACATTTTTCCTTCAATACCTTGTAAGGCTAAAATGGGAAGAAAAACAATAAGAATAATAAGCTGGCCGAAAAAAGCAGCGTTCATCATTTTTTTCGAAGCATTTGAAGCTACTTTATCTCTTTCTTTTGCCGTAAGACTCTTCTTTTTTAATACTTGGGAAGTGATAAAAAAAACAGTGCTTTCTACTATAATTACAGCACCATCTACAATGATTCCAAAGTCAATTGCTCCCAAACTCATCAAATTAGCCCATACATCAAATACATTCATTAAAATAAAAGCAAACAGTAACGATAATGGAATGGTTGAAGCTACAATTAAGCCACCTCGCCAGTTTCCTAATAAGAAAATAAGAACAAAAATGACTATCAATGCGCCTTCAATTAGATTGGTTGTAACTGTAGAAGTTGTTTCACCTATTAGTTTACTTCGGTCTAATAGCGGTTCTATAATAACACCTTCTGGTAAAGACTTTTCAATTTGAGTCATTCGCTCTTTTACATTAGCTATAACATCATTTGAGTTTGCACCCTTAAGCATCATTACCAAACCGCCTACGACCTCGCCTTCACCATCTTGGGTTAATGCACCATAACGAATTGCAGAACCGAACTGTACTGTGGCGATATCACCAATAGTAACAGGAATATTATTAATGTTCTTAACCGTAATTTTTTTAATATCATCTAAACTTCGTACTAGACCTTCACCACGAATAAAATTAGCTTGATGTTTTTTTTCGATATACGCACCTCCTGTATTTTGATTATTAGCTTCTAAAGCATTAAACACATCAGTAATGGTCAAACCAATAGCGTTTAAATCGTTTGGGTTAACTGCTACTTCATATTGCTTAATTTTGCCACCAATGGCATTTACTTCAACCACGCCTTCAACCATAGCCATTTGACGTTGTACAATCCAATCTTGCATAGAGCGTAAATCTGAAATGGTATATTTGTCTTTAAACTCTGGTGCTACTTTTAAAGTGTATTGGTATATTTCTCCCAGACCTGTTGAAATAGGCCCTATTAAAGGTTCTCCAAAACCCACAGGAATCTGTTCTTTTACTTGGTTGAGTTTTTCAGCTACCAATTGTCTTGGTAAATATGTACCCATATCGTCATCAAATACAATGGTTACTACTGACAGACCAAAGCGTGAAATTGAGCGAATTTCTTCCACACTAGGCAAATTGCTCATTGCTACCTCAACTGGATAGGTTATTATTTGTTCAATATCTTCCGTCCCTAAATTTGGGGATTGCGTTATTATCTGTACTTGGTTATTGGTAATATCGGGAACGGCATCTATGGGTACTTTAGTCATACTCCAAATGCCTGCGCCAATAATGGTAAACGTTAGCAAACCAATAATGAACTTGTTATTGATTGAAAAATCAATGATTTTATTAATCATAGAAAATGTATTAATTCAGTTATACTTTTCGATAAAGGCTTAAATAATTAGCAAAATCGAATGAAAAAAGACCATAAACGGTCAAAAAAGGACATACTTACCCTTGAAAAAACTGAATTAAACCTGAGGCGGTTGTAGAATAGTAGAATTGAAATCTTTTTCCAAGCCTTTAAAGTGATAAAACACTTCGGTAGAAATATCGAATGTAGTTATTGTAAAATTAACAATTTTAAAATATATAGCATGAATATGGCAACACTGACAATTGCAAAATGGCGAACATAAATCGTTATCTCCATGTTGATGATTGTCATCTATATCTTGTGAAATTTCTGTTTTAACTTCATTATCAAATGAACCTTTATCTTCACAAGGCACTAAATTGAGTGTAAAGATATAAATTGATAATATGGCTGCTAAAAATTTCACTTTGCAAAGATATTAATTATTTAATGCAATAGTTGTGCAAAAAAATACTTTCTATTTGATACTGCACACACTCCTATTCCAAACTTAAAAAACAGACTATAGACCATATCAGAAATATCGTCTTATTTATTCTAAAAACATCCCAAAAAAACACATAAATCAACATTTTAATGAATGCAAAAAAAGTATTCTATATTAGAGAGGGTAGACAGGACTTGAACCTTTAAACCTATAAAAATCAATAACTTAACAAAAAGCCTTATTTAAAAAATTGTAAAATTCTTTTTTATTAAACCCAAAACAAAATGACATATATCACTGAATTACAGCGTCTTAAAAACAAAAAAGACCGATTAGAAATCTAATCGGCCTCATTAAGTACTGAAGGCGGGACATATATCGAACTTTGTAATAAAAGATTGCACCATAATAATCAATAAATCAGTATACTTTTAAAACTAAAAATTTTAGATAGTACTGCTGTTCCTAATTTTGAAAAATCAATCAATGACCATTTAAAGAAAGGCTGGAAGATTAGAGGCAATATTTTTAAAGGCGTTGATTGCTTAAATGTTATTTTGTATAAAGATTAAAACAATATGAATACTTTTTATATTATTTTTTGAGATAATTAGTGTTGAAATATCTATCTTGGCAGAACAAATTTATACGGGTATGAACCGAATAAAAGAAGTACTGGAACAGAAAGGGATTAAGCAGAAATGGTTAGCTAAGCAACTAGGAAAGAGCTACAACATGGTTAATGGGTATGTACAGAATAGACAGCAGCCAAGACTAGAGGTTCTTTATGAGATAGCAAGGATATTAGATGTTAATCCTAAAGATTTATTGAAAGAAGATTTAAATGACTAAAGAATTCCAAATAGAACAAAATCTGATTGAGCAGCTTAGAGGATTAAAGTATTCGCATCGACCTGATATAACGGATAGGAAATCACTTGAGCAAAACTTTAAAGTTAAATTTGAAACACTAAATCGTGTACGTTTGTCAGACAGCGAATTTTTACGATTGCGTGAAGAAATCATTGAGTCTGATGTGTTTGTTGCTTCTAAGTTATTACGTGAACGCCAATATTTTTTGAGAGAAGATGGGACACCATTACATTACACTTTAGTAAATATTAAGGACTGGTGTAAGAACGATTTTGAAGTGATTAGTCAATTACGAATAAACACTGAAAATAGCAATCAGCGTTATGATGTTATTTTGTTGATTAATGGCTTACCAGTAGTTCAGATTGAATTAAAAAGACTGGACATTTCACCAAGAAAGGCAATGCAGCAAATTGTCGATTACAAAAATGAGCCTGGGAATGGCTATAGCAATTCTCTAATGTGCTTTATGCAATTATTTATTGTGAGTAACCGTAGTAATACTTTTTATTTTGCTAACAATAAAAATCAGCACTTTCAATTTAATGCAGATGAGCAGTTTTTACCGATTTATAAATTGGCAGACGAGCAGAACAAGAAAATAACGCACTTAGAACCCTTTGCGGAAAAGTTCTTATCCAAATGTACTTTGGGTGAGATGATTAGTAAATATATGGTGTTGGTAGAAAGCGAGCAGAAAATACTCGTTATGCGGCCGTACCAGATTTATGCAGTAAAAGCTATAGTAAAATGTATTGAGCAAAACAGGGGTAACGGTTACATATGGCATACCACGGGAAGTGGAAAAACCTTAACTTCTTTTAAAGCTTCTACACTACTTAAAGACAATCCTGATATTGAAAAATGTTTGTTTGTAGTAGACCGAAAAGATTTGGATAGACAAACACGTGAGGAGTTCAATAAATTTCAAGAAGGTAGTGTAGAAGAAAACACAAATACAGAAACATTGGTTAGACGATTACTTTCAACAGACTACGCTGACAAAGTAATTGTAACTACTATCCAAAAATTAGGACTTGCGCTAGACGATACTCATAAACGCAACTATAAAGAACGTTTAGAACCATTGAGTCATAAGCGCATGGCGTTTATTTTCGACGAATGTCATCGTTCGCAGTTTGGAGAAAATCACAAAGCAATTAAAGAATTTTTCCCTAATGCACAACTCTTTGGTTTTACAGGCACTCCCATTTTTGATGAGAATGCTACTTATAAAATCCGTGAAGACCAATACGAGACATATAAGACCACCGAAAGTATTTTTGAAAAGCAATTACATGCTTATACGATTACTCATGCTATAGACGATAAAAACGTATTACGTTTTCATATCGATTGTTTTAAAGGAGAAGGCAATCAAAGCCAAAAATCAAGGGAAACGATTACGCAACAAGCAGTTGTAGAAGCCATTATCAAAAAACATAATGCAGCTACCAACCAACGTAAATTCAATGCAGTATTAGCTACAGCATCAATCAACAATGCCATCGAGTATTATCGATTGTTTAAAACAATTCAAGAGCAAAATGTTAGCGAAAATTATATTCCACTTAATATCGCTTGTGTATTTTCCCCTCCTGCTCAATTGATGGCGAAAATGGGAGATAAAAAGAGTCAGAAAAATGCTGCCGACATAAAACAGCTTCAAGAAGATTTATCTCAAGAAAAAGAAGATAATAAACAAAATCCTGAAGAGAAGAAAAAAGCCTTGATAGAGATTATCACTGATTATAATGAGCAATTCAAAACTAATCATAATGTCAATGAATTTGACTTATACTATCAAGATGTGCAAAGGCGTATCAAAGACCAGAAATATATCAATAAAGATTATCCTCATAAAAATAAGATTGATATAACTATTGTAGTTGATATGCTACTCACAGGTTTTGATTCTAAATATTTAAACACGCTGTATGTTGACAAGAATCTGAAATATCATGGATTGATTCAAGCATTTTCCAGAACAAACCGTGTATTGAACGACACCAAACCTTACGGAAATATTTTGGATTTTCGGTCGCAACAAGATGCCGTGAATCAAGCTATTATGCTTTTTTCTGGTGAAGATAGTGATAAGGCTAAGCAAATTTGGATGGTTGACCCTGCCCCTGTGGTAATTGAACAATACCAAAAGGCTGTAGAAACCTTAAGGGAATTTATGCAAGAGCATGATTTAGTTATTGAACCAGAGGAAGTGTATAATCTACGTGGTGATGCTGCAAAGGTTGCATTTATAAAAAACTTTAAAGAAGTCCAACGACTTAAAACCCAACTTGACCAATTCACTGATTTGAATAAGGAACAACAAATTGAGATTGAAACAATTCTACCAAAAAACAAATTACAAGAGTTTAGGAGCTCATATCTTGAAAAAGCCAAAGAGTTAAGAGAAATACAGCAAAGAGATGGCGATAACGCTCCTGAAGATGTCCAGCAATTGGACTTTGAATTCGTACTTTTTTCCTCAACAGTGATTGATTACGATTACATAATGAACCTAATCGCTGATAGTACCCAACATAAACCTTCTAAACAAAAAATGACTCCATCTCAAGTCATTAGCCTGTTAAAATCTAATTCTAACCTAATGGAGGAAGAGGAAGATTTAAGCGACTACATTAAGTATCATGTGGATTGGAGTATAGGTCAAACTGTAGATGAACTTAAGCAAAACTTTGAAACCTTTAAGGTAGAAAAGTATGACAAGGAATTAGCTAAAATAGCAAATAATCATGGCTTGCAAGTAGGGGATTTAAAAGACTTTGTAGAGCAAATAATTGACAGAATGATTTTTGATGGGGAAAAACTAACAGACTTGATGGAACCTTTAGAACTAGGTTGGAAACAACGAAGTAAAGCCGAAACTGCATTGATGAATGATTTGATACCTCAACTAAAAAAACTAGCTCAAGGGCGAGAAATATCAGGATTAACAGCGTATGAGTAAGGAAAAGAAATTAATACCGAAATTACGATTTCCTGATTTTAAGAATAACGGGGAATGGAAGGAGAAAGCACTGGGAAACCTTGCAAAGAGAATTATTTTAAAAAATAAAGATGCAAGAATAATTAAAGTCTTAACCAATTCAGCTGTTTATGGAATTATTGACCAAAGAGAATATTTTGATAAAGACATTGCAAACAAAAGTAATCTAGAAAATTACTATGTAGTTGAAGATGGAGATTATGTCTACAATCCTAGAAAATCAAGTGAAGCTCCAGTTGGACCAACTTCAAAAAACAAAACAGGTCATACAGGAGTTATGTCTCCGTTGTACACTATCTTCAGATTTCTAAATAATGAGAATCAATTCTATGAGTATTATTTTATATCAAAACACTGGTATGATTCAATAAGAAAAGCTTCTAATACTGGTGCAAGGTTTGACAGAATGAGTATAACAGATTCTGTTTTTATGAAAATTCCTGTTTTATATACTCAACCTATAGAACAACAAAAAATAGCTGCTTGTCTTTCTAGTTTAGATGAATTAATTACTATTCATAGTGACAAGTTGGAAATACTTAAAAACCACAAAAAAGGGTTGATGCAAAACTTATTTCCGCAAGAAGGGCAAAAAACACCTAATTATCGTTTTCCTGAATTTAAGAAAGATGGGGAGTGGACTCAAGATATTATCGATAATACTTCTTTATTAGTTACAGATTATGTTGCAAATGGTAGTTTTAAATCACTGAGAGAGAATGTTAATGTTAGTAATCAAAAGGAATTTGCATATTATGTTCGTTTAGTTGACCTGAGAGCAGGGCTTGGGCATTCTGAACAAAAATTTGTTGATGAGAGCAGTTATAATTTTTTAAAAAAATCTTCACTTCAAGGAGGTGAGCTTCTAATGGCAAATATCGGCGCTAATGTTGGAGAAGTATGGCAAATGCCTAAAATAAATTATAAAGCAACTTTGGCTCCAAATATGTTAATGATAAAATTTAGAAAAGTTACTACAAGTGACTTTGTTTTTTATTTTTTGCAAAGTGGACAAGGGAGAAAAAATATATCTCTCGCTATATCTGGAAGTGGTCATCCTAAAATAAATAAAACAGATTTAAAGCAGGTTAAATTAAGTATACCCCCTTCTGAATCCGAAGAACGTAAAATCGCTTCATGTTTTTCTATAGTTGATGAACTTATTACTGCTCAAAAAGAAAAAATTCAACAATTGCAACAACATAAAAACGGCTTAATGCAAGGATTATTCCCTAAAATAAGATATTAAGAGGTGGCTACAATAAATGAAATAGCAGCAGAATTGAACAAGCTAAATGAAAATATAATACTCATTTACGCTCTTAATTCTACAGGAAAGACTAGATTATCAGTGGCTTATAAGGATTATACAAAAGCAAATAATGATGGTAATCATGCAGGAGTTTATTATAATGCTTTTAGTGAAGATTTGTTTGTTTGGGATAATGATGAAGAGCATGATAATGCAGACCTGAAATTAACTGTAGTACCAAGTAATTTGAACCAATTCCATAGTTTTTTGATAGACGATGACCAAATCATCAGAGAAAAGTTAGAACCTTTTTTTCCAAAATACGACTTCATTTTAAATCAACATAATAACCCTGAAGATGGAATTGAATCAATCACATTTTTTGTAGATTATGAAACCCAAGAACCGATTAAAATTTCAAGGGGGGAAGAGAGAATTTTTGTATGGTGTTTCTTTTTAGCTCTATTTGAAGTTGATGGTTGGGCAGACCAACAAGATGCTCACATCTTAATAGATGATCCTGTTTCTAGTTTGGATGAGCACAATATTTTTATTACAACTAAGTCAATATTAAAGCTGATTAAAGCTAATTATTTACAAAAAGAAAAAATAATCATTTCAACACATCATATTGGTTTGTTTTCAATTCTTGCCACATGGCTTAAAAGTGATACAAGTAAGGGAGGGGTTGGTCAATTAACAAAAATGGTTATATTAAAAAATAAAAATGGAGATTTAAGTTTAAAGGGTACAAATAGTGATGTTTTCCTTTACCACCTCCATCTTTTGCAAACATTACAAGATGCAAAAAATGAGCAATTATATAAATACCACATGGTGCTGCTTAGGCAAGTGCTAGAAAATATTAACTCATTTATTGGTTCAAAAAAAATAGGAAGAATTCTTAAGCATATAGGAGTAAAGGACGTTGACAGCGTTGTAGACGAAATAAATGCCCTTTCTCATAAACAGGCTTATCAATATCAGTTTAATGAGATGTCTGAAACAGAAGAAACACTTTTCAATGATGTGTTCAATAAGCTAATAGAAAAATATAATTTCAAATTTTAATTGAAAATGGCAAAAAAAGGACAGGATAAACTAGGGAAAACCCTTTGGGATATAGCAAATGAATTGCGTGGAGCAATGAATGCAGATTCATTTCGCGACTACATGTTGTCATTTTTATTTTTACGCTATCTGTCACATAACTACGAAGAATCAGCTAAAAAAGAACTAGGGCGAGATTACCCAAAAAGTCCTTCTATTGATAAAAGACCTGATTTTATCGTACCTCCTCCATTAGAAATTTGGTACAATAAAAACAAGAGTGATATTGATGAGTTTGAAAAACAAATGCGTAAAAAAGTGCATTATGTTATCAAACCAGAACATTTGTGGAGCAACATCACAGAATTGGCTCGCACCCAAAATGGAGAGCTTTTAAAAATACTTGAAGAGGGGTTTCGCTATATTGAAAATGAATCTTTTGATGACACATTTCATGGTTTGTTTTCAGAAATAAACTTGAACTCTGAAAAACTTGGCAAAACACCTACGGAAAGAAATAAAAAACTTTGCACTATAATTCAAAAAATAGCAGAAGGCATTGCTGATTTTTCTACTGATACAGATACTTTAGGAGATGCCTATGAGTATTTAATTGGACAATTTGCTGCTGGTTCAGGCAAAAAAGCAGGTGAGTTTTACACACCACAAGAAATTTCCACCATCCTTTCTGAAATTGTTACTTTAGATAGTCATGACCCTCCGACAGGAAAGAAAAGTAAATTAGACAAAGTATTAGACTTTGCTTGTGGGTCGGGATCTTTGCTATTGAATGTTAGAAGACGTATAACAGAAAGCAAAGGTAGTATCGGTAAGATTTATGGGCAAGAAAATAATGTTACCACATACAACCTAGCTAGAATGAATATGCTTTTACATGGCATGAAAGATACCGAGTTTGAAATATTTCATGGAGATACTTTAAAAAATCAATGGGATTTACTCAATGAAATGAATCCTTCTAAAAAAACAGAGTTTGATGCTATTGTAGCTAATCCTCCGTTTAGTTTACGTTGGACACCCAATGATACCATGGCAGAAAACTTTCGTTTTAAGGGGTATGGTTTAGCTCCTAAATCAGCAGCAGATTTCGCATTTTTGCTACATGGTTTTCATTTCTTAAGTAATGAAGGAACTATGGCGATTATTTTACCTCATGGTGTACTATTTCGGAGTGGAGCGGAAGAAAGCATCCGCACAAAGCTTTTAAAGGATAATCATATCGATACGGTGATTGGTTTACCTCCTAATTTGTTTTATTCTACGGGTATTCCTGTTTGTATTCTAGTATTAAAAAAATGTAAAAAAGAAGAAGATGTCCTTTTCATTAATGCCAGTAAGTATTTTAATAGGGAGAAACGCCAAAACTCATTAGATGATGGGCATATTGAAAGTATTGTCGAAACTTACAAATACCGAAAAGAGCAGGAACGTTACTCTCGCAAAGTTTCAATGATAGAGATTGAAGAAAACGGCTATAATCTAAATATTTCAAGATATGTTAGCACCGCAGAGGATGAAATCCCTATTAACTTAAGTGAGGTAAACAAACACCTGATTTCTATTAATAAGCAGATTGACAAAAAAACGAAAGAGCATAATGCATTTTTGAAAGAATTAGGATTAAAGACAATATAAAGGTTAATTCCTATTGTTATCAATTTCGTTATTTGCCAATAAAACTCTTTTAAAATAGGTGTTTATAACTTCTTAGGTAAGCACCTTGTTTAAAAAAACCAAATTATATAACAAGATTTAAAAATATACAAAACCTCTATGAGTTGGTGTGCGTGACATATTGCTTTACATGCCACTTTCCGTCGAAGTAACTAAAAACTTATTCCATTCTCACATCTAAATTAATCTATCCACTTAATAATATCTGTGATATTACCTAAAGTGTCACTAACAACTGAAACATCTTTTTTCAAAGTTCTTCCAAAAGCATTTTAATAGTAAAAATGGTGTTAATTATAAGTAATGAATCCAAATCTCTATATGTAGTTTCAATATGCTCATAGCTTTTAGGATCGTTCAAAGATTGCTTTATTTTTCTGTTAGTATGATATGAGAACCATCCTAGACACTGAATAATTTTTGAATATTTTGTTTATGTATTTCTTGTTTTGTTAGGGGTATTTCAGGTTCGCCTTCATGTAGCCTTATAAAAATTAAGACAGTTTAAAAATTAACTAAATTTTAAGCTGTAATGAAGAAATCAAAATTTATTGAGAGCCAAATCATCAAGGCATTAAAAGAGAACGAAACTGGTCGTTCGGTTGAAGAAATCAGCAGAGAGTTAGGTATTAGTTACCTAAAATAACTGTCAGAAATATTCTAATTTCTGTTATATTTTCTTAGATAATGCATAAACCAAATCAGATTAAACAAAGAATTGTTAAATTAGTTTTAGCTATCAATTTATCAAAATGATTAAATCTCTTAAAATCTTATCTACCAAAAGAAAACTTAAAAAATTAGAAAAATACATATTAAAAAAATTGGCTTACCATGAAGCAGGTCATTTAGTTTTCTCTTATTTAATTAATATCCCCTGTAATCATGCATTAGTACAATATGGTAAAGTCTCCCCTATTAAGTTAATAGATGACAATCTTCAGGTAGAATATGAGAGTAAATCTCATGTACATCATCAACTGCCAGAACAAATGGAGTTTTTATTAAAGCACTCTCGTTATGGTATTGATAAATTGTCTCAAAAACTTAATATTCCCATGACTCAATCTTGGTCTATTATTAGACAGTATTTAACAATACTTCTAGCTGGTTATAAAAGTCAATTTTATTTTTTTAAAAACTACTTAAACCCTGAGCTTGAAAGGTTTGAGAGTGATTTTGGTCAAAATCTTTCCGAACTAGACCCTAATGAAGACAAAAATCGTATGATTAATTTAATGCATAGCTTAACACAGGATTACGATTTAAAAAATACTGTAGCAAGACAAGTAACTAATCTAATCGATGAATATTTAGATAAGAAAGAAGTTCAAAAAGCTATAGAATCAATAGCTAGAGCTTTGCTAAAAAACAAAAGAATTAATCAAAATCAAATTGAGGAAATTCTCGATAATATTGGATTTTTAGATTATGCTATATCTCAAACAGAACTAATAAATGAAAGACTATAATATTTGATGACAGAAAATAAATGTTTTTACTGTAATATCAATTACAGTAAGAATACAGAACATGTTTTTCCCGATGGCCTCGGTGGGCAAAGATTATTTATGCTTTGTGTTTGTCCAGAATGCAATAATAGATTTTCGTCTTTAGAAAGAGAATTATATCAAAAAGGTGTTGCGGGGTTAATAAGAAGTGTGGAAGGAATAACAAGCCAAAAGAAACAAAATAAAAAAAACTATTTTAAAGCTCCTGTTTTACTTCTGTTTGATGAGGATAACAAAATCGTTTATGAAGCAAATCAATCTGAAGGCTTAGATGTTTTTCTAAAATCACAGATTATTGAAATCAATTCAGATTTGTATTTAGAAGGAAGTGATGAAAAACAAATCAATCTTTTTATTGATAAAGTTAAACGTTGGAAAAACGAAAGCTTAATCCTTATAACGAGATACCCTAATAATAGCAATACATCTTTTGGGTATACTGAATTTCAAATTAATGATAAAGACATTACTCACAAAGAATTTGATTCTTCAGAAAAGCTGAAACATACTATTTCGGTATCTATTCTTAACAATCACGAGCTGTCTCCTTATCTTAAACCTCGTTTGTTTCTTGATAACGAAAACAAATTAAAGGTAAGAGCGCAGTCTAAGGAAAAAGCTATTTTATTTATCAATCAATTTTTGAACAGTATAACTCGAAATAAAACTTTTAAAAGTTATAGTAAAATAATTAGTCCGAATAGAACTGTTCATGTCGTTCACTCATTCAATCCATTAAAAAGTGAACAAGCTATGGTTAAAATAATACTTAATTGTCTTCTACATTATTATCCTTTATCCAAAAATAATCCGAACTTATCATCAGCAAAAGATTTTGTAAATGGTAAGCCTTCTAATCTGAACCGCTTTTTAGATAAAAAAAATAAGATAATAGACTCTTGCGAAAAATCACACAATATATTTTTTCATCAATCTCATAACTATCTAAATATTCGTTTAAGCCTATTTAACGGGCATATCTGCTACTCTATAATCATTCCCGAATTAAAGATATTAAGTAATAATGCCTATACTAGATTAGTTATTGACTATTCGAAGCGACAAAATAGGTTAGAAACCCAACAAGACTTCTTAATGTCATTTAAGTAACTAATTATAAATATAGTCTAAAGATGATTTTTCTGTCTTCTATATAATGAGTAGATTAGAATTACAATTTAATTAATTATATGGGAGCGATACTATGGAGCTTAGAAAATATGGTTAATACCATATTAGATATTGTAATTATAAAAACAGGGTTAGTTATAAGTGACGATTATTTAATCGAAATCTTAAAAGAAGAGTTTCCTAATGATCGAAATTTTGACAATTACGCGAAAACAAAAAAATATGCCGTTAGAGTGCGCTCTGAAACCTTCGATGAATACTGTTGGCTCGTTCGAAAACGTTTAGGGGAGTTAGAAAGTATTAGTCCTTTATTTTTAAAAGATGTAGACAAAGCTCTTGAGTGGGTAGACAAAGGTTATGACCCTGCCAAAGTAACAAGACGACTCATAGAAATTGCTGCTTCATTACATGACCACCAAAACCCCAAATTAATTGACCCTATTGAAGTTATGGCTAGAGCAGTACTTGAAAAGCTTGCTCCGAAGGAACTGATAATGGAAATGATGGATTGCCTAATTGGTAATCAAAAACAATCCAATACAATTACACCGGTTGAAGAACTATTGTGGGATGGAGGAGTCAATCTAAATGAGCTGTTTGAAAAGGAATCGATTCCAAAACTAGATTCAGAGTTTATAGAACAAAAATTCATTAATTTTTTACAAGCTAATCCTGAAAAATTAGAATACATGCATTGGAGAAATTTTGAACGCCTCACTGCTGAATATTTTAAAAGAAAAGGATATTTAGTAGAATTAGGTCCAGGCACAAATGATGGCGGAATCGATGTCAGAGTTTTTGACAAAGATGATGAGAGTAAACCCTATATTATTATTCAATGTAAAAGGCATAAAATATCTAACGATGTAAAAATTGAGACTGTCAAATCTTTCTATGCTGATGTCGACTTTGAAGAAGCCAAAAAAGGGCTTATCGCAACAACATCTAGAATAGCTCCGGGAGGTAAAAAAGTAGTATCTATTCGAAGATACCCTCTAGAATTTGCTGAAAACAAAGAGATAAACCAATGGATTGAAAAAATGAAAAAAAGATGATTATTTAGAATATCTTTTAAATCACTATGAATAAACGATACAAATATAGTTTTGGATTAGTTGTAGAAAACAATACACTAATTAAAGTTACTCGAAAACAATTGGAGGATGAAGGCATCCGAACCAGATATAAAGGAAAAACCATTATTGATGAAACCAAAAGTTTTAGATTATATATAAGAAGTAGAGGTAAGAGTTCTCATTTCTATTCAAGAGGTAAATCCAGAAAAAACATTAGTTCTAAAAAATATCGAAATAAAAAGCATCTTGAAAAAATAGACATCTTATTTAACTTCCTAAATGCAAGAGACAGAGTACGAATCTGCACCTATTATTGGGAATATGGAAACCCAGAACCTGAACTAGAAACTATTTTCTCATTTAAGAACTACTATTTTGCCAAAGAAGTTAAGCAGTCCTTATCTTCCCAACATTATTTTATTGCGGATATTTTTGGCGTTAGTGAATCTCTTAATAAAACAGAAAAAGAACCCTTATTGGCTATTGAAGTAATAGACACCCATTTTCCAGATATAAAGACTTTTAATTATTACCGACAAATGACTAAGCAACAACCCTTAATTGTTATTTTCTATTATCTTGAGTTTGAATTAATCCTTAATCAAATGCTTAATAACTCTGGAGATAGTAATAATGGAAAACTAAGAATCTCTCATTACATACAAGATGGTTCATTTTGGGTAGGAGACGAAAGAATCGAAGATAAAGACTATTCATTTTTAAAAACATATAACGAACAAATAAACTTTAATGATGAAGAAGAATATTTCAAATCAATTAACGAGTTAGAACTAAAACGAATAAAAAAACGCTTTTAATACAGATTATTTACCTGTACTAGCCACTACTTGATCTGACAGTTGATATTTATCTGGCACTTTGAAAAGCGCTTTTAAGCTCATTGTATTCGATGAGCTTTTCTTTTGCTAAAGTGTACTAGCCACTACTTGATCTGACAGTTGATATTTATCTGGCACTTTGAAAAGCGCTTTTAAGCTCATTGTATTCGATGAGCTTTTCTTTTGCTAAAGGTATTGAATCTTTGAAAGTTTGCAAAGGTGTTTTACCATAGCAATATTTTCCAGTATGTGTTCTTTCTCTATTGTACCACTCTACCCACTCATCCAGATCGGTTTGTAATTCTTCTAGAGTGTTGTAGACTTTTTTTCGAAAGGCTACCCAAAAGAACTCTTGCTGCAAGGTTTTATGGAATCGCTCACAAATGCCATTGGTTTGTGGACTTTTTGCCTTGGTTTTGGTATGATCAATATCCTCTATGGTAAGATATAGTTGATATTCGTGATGTTCTCGTTTCCCACAATATTCAGTTCCTCTATCAGTTAAAATACGCAATAAAGGAAGTTCATTTTGCTGATAAAAAGGAATAATCTTATCATTGAGCAAATCAGCAGCTGTAATAGCATTTTTACGGTCATAGAGTTTTACAAAAGCTACTTTGCAATAGGTATCAATGAAAGTCTGTGCATAAATACGACCTATGCCTTTTACAGAGCCTACATAGTAAGTATCTTGAGATCCTAGATAACCTGGATGATGAGTTTCTATTTCTCCATGAGCTTGCTTTTCTTCTTTAGCTCGTTCTAAAGCTTGTACTTGAGATTCTGTAAGCACAAAACCTTCTTGTGCAGATTTAGCTTCTAAAGCTTTTAAACGCTTTTTAAGCGTCTCTAAATCGTGACGTAACCAAACACTTCTAACACCGCCAGGAGAAATGAATGTACCACGCTTTTTAAGTTCATTAGAAGCCCTGAGTTGACCATAAGCAGGATATTCTATAGCAATAGCTACTACTGATTTTTCTACTTCTTCACTAACCCTATTTTTTAAAACAGGCTTCTTTCTGGAAATTTCTTGGAGAGCTAGCTCTCCACCTTGTTCATAAAGTTCTTTAAATCTATAGAAACTATCTCTACTATAGCCCATTACTTTACAAGCTTGAGATACGTTACCTAATTGCTTGGCTAACTCTAATAATCCTAACTTTGGTTTGATGATTTTTTCTTCTGTGTTCATCTGACAAATCTTATTTAATGATTAAACTAATTTATAGAAACTGTCAGATTAAGTCTTAACTATTACAATTTACCCCACCTTAAATCCTGCCAAAAACACATCAAAATTTCCAATACTCGACCAATATGGCATTAAAATTTCATTATCAGCAGGGCAATTAGAAGACCACTCGTGTAATAGCTGTAACTCGTTGTCAAAATCTAATGGGTCCACTTCAAATAGGCTCATTAATGTTTTAGTATCTCCAGATTGATGAAACTTTATTTTATAGAATATACCATCAGTAAACAAAACAACCTTTCCAATGTCTTGAAACCACCTACTAAGTTCTGAACCACCTCCGTAGCATTGACTTGTTGTATTTAAAACCAAAAACATTTGGGTTTCTGCTTCATGTCTTGCAAAATCTCCTAAAGTGTTGACATTAATTTCAGAGCTTCCTATACCGAAAAATCCATTACCATTACCTTTCTTAGAAAAGACCATATTAAATTCTAATCCATCTTTGCGTCTCCAGGAATGCTCTATAAACTTCACACCACTCTTAAAGGTATTTGTACCATTAGTAATTAAACCCTTTTCAGAGTCTTGTTCAATTGTAAAGCCATTGGTTATTTCAATACTTGATAAATCTAAATCAGTTTGTCTGAAATCCACCCACACAGGATCTATAACTTCTAATACATCTTTTCCTGTAGTTCCTGAATCTAAAGCGCCATTTATCACAATCACAGTAAACGTTCCCTCTGTGCTACCACTAATGATATTTACTTCAAGTTTAGTAGGATTGATAAAAGTTTTATCCAGTACTCTTATTCTGCTATTTGCATTCGACCTAGTTCCTGTTCTGATATTTGGATTCCCTCCAGTTATAATAACCTCAGAATCTTCAGTAAAATGAAATCCAATAATTTCTACCTTGTGAATGGTATTCCTTGGCATTCTTGCTCTACGTACCTCACTAATAAAGGGAGCTAAACCTACGCTCCCTGTTTCAGTACTTCTCTGTCCTCTTACAAAACGTTGTGTCCTTATGGTTCTCATAATATAGCTTATTATCCCTCTACAAAACAGGTAAAGTATAATCTTCACCGTCCACTGTTTGCCCAAATAATGCGCCTGCATCGTTACCCTCATCATCTCTCGACGGGAATAGCAATGAGCCATCATCAAATTGAATGACTACACATCGATGATACCAATGTAAATGTTCTTTTTCTTCTTCAGACAAGTAACGTACTTTAACTATTTTCTTTCCCTTTAGATGTTTCTCGGCTTCCTTTGTCCATCGATTTTCCATCTCCTTCATTTCTTGTTCCTTTTTTCCCATTTTTTAGTGTTTTTATATTAATCTTATTATTTATTCTGAGCGCTCTTATAATATTGTATTCTTAGTATTGGCCTTTTAAATGGTTGTATTGCGACTACCTTAAATTCTTTTAAGTTATTTGTTCCTACTAATTCAAAAATGTCATTGTTACCTAGACCAAATCCAGAAATACGAGTTGGAGCGCTTCCGTTTTCTTTAAATCTTACTACAATATTTGAGTCATTATTAAGGTTTCTCTCTTGTGCTTCAGTTCGATTAAAAACAACCGGATTCAAATCCGCTTCAACCATAATAGTTGCAGATACCGCTTCTTCAGGAACAGTAAGTGATACAACCTGATTGAAAAGTAGTTGAATATCTTGGTATCCATTTTTATCTTCTGGAATTGGGACTAATCCCACTTCCTTTGCATTAATCAAAACCAATTCTTCCAAGTAATTCAGTATAGTAGCTGTATTCCCTCTTGGATATGTGTGTTTTTGTATTCTATCTTTATACATGATTCTCCTTTTTAAACAAAGGGGTTAATTGGTGGTGGTGTTCCTTTAGGATAACCCCATGCTACATATTGGGTTTTGGTAGTATCATTATCTAAATGCACAAAAGTTTTCCCTACTCCTATTCGTTTAAACCCTACTAATTTTGCTGCCACTACTATTTTATTTCTAATCGCTATTGTCGGTGCTTTTATATCGGCTGCCTGACATTTTGGTATTTTATGTGATGAGTTCGGTACTCCACCAACTTTTCTATTCCAATAATCCGACCTCGCTCCTGAATTAATCATCTTAAAAATCGGTAGTTTAGTAATCCTCTCTAAGCGTTGCAACATCCTAATAAAAGAAGCGTCCATACAATTTCCTGAACCTGGTATATCCGGACTATCGAATACTGATAAGTTTACTTTAGGTAATGGCTTTCTTTTACTCAATATCAATGCTATAATAATCACAGCACATCCAGCGCCTACTCCAAACCATATGTACTTTTTATCCTTTACCACATCTGCTACAATTTCCACATGTTTTTTTGCCTTTTCTTTTCTCCCTCCAATCATAGATGACCACTCCCGTTCTAACGATACTCACTAGTAGGAATGCCCCAAATATGATATTCATAGTTAAATTGCCTTTATCTGGTTTCATTATTTGTTATTTTGATATTGTTTTAACTTCCCTTCAAGCTGTTCGATGTATTTCTCCAATTCGTTGATGCGATTGCGTTGGTTGCTTATGGTCTGTTTCATTTCCTTATTGTTTTTCTCAAGGTCATTAATACGTGTGCGTTGACTAATGACAATTTGTTTCATTTCCTTATTGTCTTTTTCTACTTCATCAATACGTGCTTCCATTTTTTCCGACCAGACAATCCATTTACCAATTACTTTTTCATTGGCTTGTTCATTTAGGTTTCGTACTTCTGCTTTTTTTAGTTTCTTCTGAACCCCAAAATGCAATAAAGCTTCAATGGCTTTCCAAAATGCCGATGCTCCGATAAAGATTCCCGCTAACTTCAAATATTCCATAGTCTATTCCGTTTTTTGTTTGTTCTTTAGTATTGCTGTTACAATCACTAGAACACTTATTCCCATTATTAGCATGGGTGCAATAATTTTCTGCTGCCTTTTCTTTCTTTTATGTAATCCTTTTGCTTTTACAATGACCTCAATTTCTCGTATTAGGGCTTTAACTTTTTTACTGTAATTTGGATCGGTGGCATAACCAGCTCGTGCTACTGCTTCCGCAAATTGGTATGGGTTATTCTTATATCGCATCGCGGATTGATATCGAGAATTTCTCAATAACAATCCAGACCAATCTAAAAATGAAAACATCGGACTTGCATACGCCCGAAACACATCTTTAATTTTATATTTCCACTTACCACTGGGCAGCAAAATGGGGTAACCCGGATATATAAATGGAAAACGGCGTGTCGCCGTGGACGAATATTCTGTTGTTGTTATGAGTTGACTGTGCCCCTGCCATCCGCCATAGTTTTTGCCACTTCCTTTTTTTACTCCAAAGAGCATATTGCCTTTTATCGTTTTTCCCCATCCTGATTCTAATGCACTCTGCGCTAAGGCAAACAATGCAGGTATTCCTGAACGCTCTGATGCTTTTTGTGCATGGGGATAATACCGTATTACAAACTGCTCTTTTATACTGCTCATACTAACCTACTAAGGAGATGGCACATTGAACACAGGGGTGTCTGGAACTTTTAAAGGCAGCTCAGCCACAAATGGCGGAAAGTTGAGAACTACTTCGTCTAATACTGAAGTCAATTCTCCCTGAATAGTTATTACTCCAAATCCAGACATTCTACAGAAAATTGGGTTTCCTTCTGTACTTAATGTTGTCCACGATATGACACTATCAACTCCCAAAGGTACAGGTAGCTTTAGTACAGCTCCGTTAATTTGTCCTGGTCCATTTTTTCGTCTTAGTCTGATGTCTATATTCGTTAATAAATTACCATTGGTAATAGCATATCGTTTTTGATTATTTACATAAAACACACTATCTAAATTAATGTCCTTATCTGGTATTAAAATCACTTCCTGCGATAGATTACCTCCTGTATCGCTAGTTTTAATGTCACTTTGATATCCCATACTATTTCGTTATTACTATAGTTCCTAGAACCACTACGCCAATACTTAACAGCGTTTTGTGTAGTTTACTTCTTTTAATGATTCTGTCTCTGGCTTGTAATCGTTCTTGCCATAGTCTCTGACTACGCTCGTAATTCTCACTTACTAATAAAAGGTTAGCTACTTTCTTTTTTTGAGTGCCTATTATCTCATCCTTTTGTTTAGCTAGTACTTGATACCTTTGATTAGACTGCGAAAGTCGTTTTACTAAGGTTTCATTGTATGCTCCAGTTTCTAATAGCTCTGCTATTTTTAAACTTTGTGAAAACGTAAAACAGAAATGCCACTGCTCGTCAATCTGATGAAGCTTTGGTTTTAAATCCTGCGAAAAACTCATATAGCTCATCATGAGTATAATCGCGTATAGTATCAATATTTTCATCTTTTCTTTCTTTTATCCATTCTATACTATCTTGTCCTTTTTCAATGACTGCTTGTAATTCACTAGTCTTTTTCTCCAGTGTCTTCAGCTCTAGGTCTAAATTTTGATTCGTTTCAAATAAAACCTTGTTCTCTCTTTGTAATGCTTCAATAGCTTCACGCTGCTCTTTATCTTGAATCGTTATACTTTCTGGTATACTATTCCAAATAAAAATACCTATCGTTAATACGATTAGGACTATGGGTATGCCCCACTTACTCTTTTTCATAAACGACCTTGTTTAGTGTCTCCTGTTATGGTATTGGGTAATACCTTTTCGATTATAGTCTCAATTAATAGTTTATGGAACACTACCGCAAAAATGAATGACTGTAATAAGGTTTCCACTTGTGATAATTCATAGCCACGAATGAAAAAAAGGAGTATGGCATAGATAATTCCAACGATGAGTACACGATACCTGGTTCTAATCGTTATCCCAAATTTTCTGGTGATGAATGCTTTTACTTTTTGATGGTTGATAGCATATGCTATAAGTATAAATGTTAGAATATATGCCCAATCTAGGCTGTTTAAATAATTGCTAATGTGTTCTAATACTGTTCCCATAATTATTCTTATTTTAATTGTTTACTGATTTGTTCTACTTCTTTTTGTATGGCTTCCAATTGTGTATTCGGAAAGACATTTTTTAAAACATTCGCGATTACGATAACTGCAATTCCTGACAGTAGCATCCCGCCAATAATCTTAAATAATGTCTGGTTGGTTAATGTGATAGTGACTTCTGTCTTTATACCATCTTTATCGATTAGTGCATCAAGTACGCTCCCTAGATTTCTTTTTTTTGGTTTCATTTTTAATGTCTTTACTTATTTGCTCATGGATAGGTGTCCCCATTTGGTGCTTTTCATACGTTGCTCTATCCACAAAATCTGCTTTTAAATGTTTCTTCACTAAGGCATCCGTTTGCTCATCGTATACTTTCGTAATGATTCCTTTCCAGCCATGATGTCTTAGTAACCATATTTGTAAGCGTTCGACTTCTTTGCCATTACTACCTAATTCTAATCGCCACTGTTTTGGCTCACTTTGAGCGGGTAATATCGATTGATAATTATCGTTTTCTTTCTTGTCCTTGTCTTTAGTATAGGCGACTTCGATCGGTTTATTCTTCTTGGAATAGGAGATGAGACATAGTGCAAACACACCGATTCCTATTCCCATTCCTGCTAAAAACCATCGATTTGATGTTTTGTTTATCATGATGATTATCGTTTTATTGATTTTAATGCTCTGCGAATGCCCTCGATATCTTGTTTACTAAAGGAGACTTTGCCTAAGTGCTTTTTAACAGCTCTATTGGTCTTACTACCAAACATGCCATCCACACCGTCTTTGTAGCTTCCGGAACGTCCCAAATCGGCATTGTAAATTGATTTCAAATAGCGCTGAAGCGTTTTGACATCGTTATTACATGTTCCATAATCTAATGGGTAACGGCTATTTGTACATCTAAACTTGGTTGATGTAGTGGTGACAGGGCTTTGATTTGAACCTGAACTAGAAGTGGTTATAGTGGCTACTTCTTGTTCCAGCAAGTCTACTTCATTGTTATTTTTTTTTCGCCTTTTATAATACCAATAGCCTAACCCACCTAATACTAGTGTGGTAATGCCTACAGTAATGTATAGTGTTTGATTTCCTGTTTTTGTTTGTCCTTCTTTCATAGTGTATTTTTTATTGGGTTATGCCAGACGGTAATTAGCTAATTGACTTACGGGGCGATGAACTAATTCTTTAAGTTCTCTATCACTTAAAAAACTTCTTAGGTATTGCCACATATCGCGTTTGTGGTCGAAATAAAATGCTCTGGAAAGACTGGCTACTTGTGTCTTATCTTTTAATCGTCTTTTAAATAGTGTTCCTACTGCGTCCTCATCATCATTAATAACTCCTTTCGCATTTTTAAGAATAAGTGCATAACGACTTGCCACTTCCGGAGCTAATTCTAAGATTGGTTTACCTGCTAGCCATCGCTTTACATCTTTTATGTAATTCATGTCAAAAGGATTATTCCAATTGGGTTCTTCCACAGTTGTAGCTTGCCCACCTCCTTGTACTTTTATTGGGGTGTTAGGATTCCCAACGCCACTAAAAGCTAGCGGTGTCTTTTTCGGCTTTTTTACGAATAAGTAATAACCACTAACTATAAGCCCTGCAATTCCTGCGCCCCCTATAGTCCACCACATTGTTTTTGATACTTTCATTGTTATACTTCTAATAGGTTCTATAATCGTGTAGTTTGGATATAATGTCCAACACGATTTTTATCTCACTTTTACTCAATCGTTTCTTAAAACTGTCTTTTAGGCTTTCTCCATGTTCATCTTGATAGGCTTTTGCTACTTGAGAGACTTGTACTTTGTCTTTCAAGTTTCTAAACACTGAATAAATCTGTTCTTCATCATCATTACCGTACCAAGGTTTGAATGCACTATGTATGGCATTGGCATATTTTATTGCAGCAGCTTTTTTTAAGACCACAACCCTTTTAGAGACACTTTGCAATATTTTTTCTTTATACAGCGGGCTTAGTGCTTCTTCATTGGCTAAGCCTTTTATTGGGTTTAGATTAATGAGCTTTTTTAGCAAGACATTGGCTAAGCGGTCTTGTCTACGCTTGCGTATTGATAAGACACTTGTTCCTATAAAGGCTAGTGCTAGTAGACCGCCTGTAATTTGTAATGTGGTGGTTCGTTTGTTCATTTGTTTAGCAATTTTAACCCTGTCCCTAATGTTCTTCCCATTGGAGTAACTTGTGCCAAGTCTTTAGCATTCATCTGTTTTGTAGTATTCCATAATATCACACCTATTATGGTTAAGAGTAGTCCTAGAGTTATTGGGATGCCAATGGATAACAATTTTGATAAGTTCTTACCTAAGCCCATAAAGTTGCTGCCTATTTGAGAGGCATCGGCTATAGCTCTTGTGGCGGCACTAGATACATCTATTTTATGTCGCTTCAGCCAATTATTAAATTCTGGATTTGTTGTACAACTCGTAGCCCCATTGGTTTGCCAAGTTACAAGCCACAATAGTCTCGCATTGTCTTTACCTACTGCAGATTTCAATGCGTCAAAATAACTCACCCATAGTTGACAGGGATCGTTAGATTCCGGTATGATAATCTGCTTGCCTTTAATTGCTATTCCTATTTTAGCCATAGTGCTTTGTTTAGTTCTTGAAGTAGCCTTTTACGACATCCTTACTCTCTTTTCTTGATAGTCCTAAATCCTCAAGTGTTTCAAATAGTTTTTGCTTTAGCCTTGCTTCTTTTTTAAGGGCTTGTTCTCTATCGTAATTGATATAGATATATCTCCCAATTAGAATGCCTATGGCCAATGTGAACACCGTATGCTTCATAGATTATTGCTTTAGTTTTTTGAAAATATTGTGTTCGGGGATGCCAATTTCTTCTAGCCAAATGGATACTTCAAATCCGGGATTGTCTTCGCCTTTCTTTGCGGGTGCTTCATTAAAACCTAGTATTTGAATGTTAGGAAACTTCAAAATATAAAAGCGTACAATGGCTTCTAATGCGTGCAATTGGTCTTTGGTTCTGGTATCTTTTCCTTTGGTTTCCTTTTCTGTTCTTCCACCAACATAGGCAATATGCTTGCATACCCCTTGTATGCCTTTCTTACCTTCAGATATCCCCCATAAATCAACCATTGTCGGATTATCTTCTGAAATAAGGGTATCCATGACCCCATCGGTATGAATTAGGTAATCTAAACCTGGACGATTCCAACCATACCCTCCTTGTTGTACTGGAGTGGTATGAACTTCTATAATGTCTTCTAAGGTCACCGCTACAGATGCTCCTGTATCGGTACTTTGAATGATGAGATAGTCTATTGTCTTCATTATATTTCGCTTTTAATTTATTTGTACTTACGCTGCTTGTTTGGTATTGGAGTGTTCTACCTTATTGATATCTCTGAAGCCTAGTAACTGACTTACTGGATACGGCTTAATACATACTTGATTATTCTGGTTACCGCCTAAACAATAGATGTATTGTTTATCATCACTCATTCCTATATAGAAGCCCACATGTCCTTTCCAACTGGTTTTAGATTCTCGCCAAAAGACAACAACATCACCCAGTTTGGGCGTTCTAACGGATTGCCCTACTTTTAACCATGAACGGGCATTAAGCGCGCCGCTATATAAACACCCTGCTTGTATGGCGACCCAATTGGCAAAGGCACTACACCATGCTGTTTCATCTGTTTTTACCCATTTATGTTTTGAAACCTTGAAGTATTCTAATATGCGCGGATGATGATTATGGGAACCTTTTAATTCAGTGATACCATATTCTCCTAGTGCGATGTTTATAAGTCTCGTATTCATTTTATATGGTTTTATGAGTTGATAATGCTTTCTTTAATAGGTTGTGTATTTCTACTTGCTTGTAATAGGTCAGTATCGTAATAGTTTGTTTAGGGCCTATTTTAAATCGCCAACTGTGTTTTCCATCTATAGGTGTGCCTGCCATTTCAAAGACTTCGGCGACATTGGCAAAGTTTTGAGGATTGTGATAATTACTAAAGGCAATGGATTGCGTTTGTGTGGTTCCGCTTACAGTTTCCTTATCAAGTTTCAGTACTTTAAAACGCTGCTCTCCAGAAAGCACAAATTTGACATGTTGTACTATGGCCGGATTAAATGTAAAGTCCTCACGTTTGGCGTCGTAGCCTTCATTAATGATTACTGCATTACTTCCTAGCTTATAAGTAATTATTGTTACCGTTCCTTTAAAACTATCACTACTGTAAATGTTATCTGTACGGCTATCAAATGCTAAATTATTACCCACATTCCCTAATGCTAATATCTCTTTTACTTGATTGTGAGAATCAATAATACTATAGGTATTATCTCCGCGATTACCAACATAGAGTAACGTGCTATTTGGATTGTAAATGATACGATAAGGATCTGCTCCTACTATAGTTCCATTACTTGTGGTTAGGGTATCCAGAGCTATTGGAATGACTTCTTGACTTTCTGAAGCGATAACATATAGACTTTTGTTAGCTCTGTGATATGCCATTGTGGTTAATCCTTGTCCTATATTGGTTATGAGTTCCTCTGTTGGATGGCCAATAATGGAAATAGTGTCGTCTCCAGAATTAATGACGTAAAACTGTACATTTTCATTAGTCGTTGTAAGGTGTGTTGGGGTCTTACCTACAGCGATGGTTTGGGTTACTGTTTCGCTTTGGGCATCAATCAGACTTACGGTGTCTTCCGCCAAATTAGAGACCGCGAGTGTATTGTTGTAACTATTGAAAGCAATATGCAGCGGACGACTACCGACTTCAATGGTATTTGTAATTTCAAGATGCTTATCAATTACTGATATGGTATTCGAGATACAGTTAGCGATATATACTTTACCGTAGTTTGCCGTATTTGGTATGGTGTTGACTGCTATATCTACTGGTGAAGCGCCATAAATTCTTGACCTGCCTATAGGAATAACTTTTATAACCGTCCCTCCTGTTTCTAGTACTGTAATCGTATTACTTAATTGATTGGCGATATAGACGTAACCGTTGTATGGATTTACGACCATTCCTTGCGGATACACTCCTGAACCTTGTGTACTGCTAGGTGTTATTTCCTCAAATGTATGGTCGGTTATTTCTCCTGGTAACAAAGGCGTTATTGGTGGTTTTTTATTGCCTCCCCAAAGGGTGACTTCTCGCTCTACATCGGATGTATTAGTAAGGGTTAATTGTGTCTTTTCATGCGATTGTAAATGCTTGTTAAACTTCGATACGTTTGCTTGCGCTATTTTACTTAATCGCTTCTTTTTTTGTACAAGAGGTCGCCCGTTATAGTCTGCCCATACAGAAGTACCAACCACCTCATTGGCTATGTCCGTTGTATCTGTGACATAGGTTGTCTTTTCTTTAGGTGTGGTCTTGGGTGTTTGGTCTGCTCTGTTGTCAATAGTATTATTTTTAGGGCGACCTTTGTACAACGCCCATAGTCCCAGTAATCCTATACCTGTAATGATCCATATTTCGGTATTCTTTCTCATTTTTTATGGGCGTAATTATCTATAAATTGTATAATTTCTTTTGTTCTATTGACTTGGGTTCTACCGACCAATTGGGGATAGGTGCTAAATATTTTTGTTGCTGCATAAACCGCTTCAATCTTAGGGAAACCGTAATCCAAATATTGCCGGATGCCACAAAGGTCTGCTGTGGTTTCATTCCTTGTATTTAAAAACCAATGGCAACCTTCATGGGCAAGAATGGCAACACGTACTGGAATGGTATAGGTTTTAAATAACCTTTGCGATATCTGTACTCTCGGCATTTTCCGATTTATTCGCGCTGGTGTTATCAGCTCCTTACCTAGTTGATCTGTTATCGTAGATAGGTATTGAAAGAGAAACTCCCCTTTTGGACTTTCATAAAACCCTGTCCCTGTATATCCTGCTTTCTGTGCAAAGCCAATGGCAAAATCCATAAATCGTTTCTGCTCTGGTGTCGCCCAATATTCAGGAGCTTCCATTTTTTTGATTTTGAAATCTGTAATCTCTATACCGTAATCATCTCCTGTTTGTTTATTATAAATCTCCAATTCTAAATGTTCTGGACTCACAGGTAATGGTATATGTATCACTCTTTCCTCTCCATTGCCCAAAAAGGCTTTTCTCCTGAAATAATGCGTATTGGCATAATAGGGGTCATACACCTTATAGCCTACCGAAGTAGGGTGTTCCACTTTCACAGCAATACTTATGGTAAATCGCTCATATCGTGATGGAATCGGTATACGCATAGTTGTTACTTATTTTTTTTGAGTTGATATGCGATGATACCTATTGCGCCTAGTCCCAATACAACACCTCCAATTATTAAGGGCGTATTTGATTCTTTAGACTTAGTATTATTTCCTAATCCCATAGCAATGTCCGAGCTTCTGTCATTCCTCCCATTATTAGGCAATGACCAATCGCTTGTCCCTTGCATATCTGGCAAGGGTTGTGGTTTTCTAATTAAGTGGTCTATTGCGCCTCCAATGGCTGCACCTCCACCCAATTCGTTGTAAACACTCCCCATCTTTTGCCAAAATTCCTTACGCTTTCTACGCCTCTCTATCCGTTTTGGGGTAGAGCGTCGTTGTAATCGTCTTGCTTTTCGTGCTGCTTTGCGCTGTGCTCTTTTTTCTTTATTTCCAAAAAAGAGAAAATCGTCATATGCATCATCTCCTATGTAGTCTCCTACTATTACTTCTGTTTCTCCTGCTATCATGTTATATCTTTTTATATGGTGTACATCACTAATAGTGTTGAGCCATTAGGGTCAAAGGTTTTCGCTTCGTGGGGTTTCCCCACAAATGGGTAATCTTTAGCTTCCCCTACGGGAAATCGCACATCATTTACAATGGCGTCTCTATCTCCTATATTTTTTACACTGGCATACAAAAATCCTACTGGGATTTCTCCGGCTGTCGTAAATTCTTTTTCTATGTCTTTAGCTAGTACGTCCATTTTGTAATAGTTTTTTTCTTAAAGAATACCCTATCAAAACAGTTAGGCTAATCCCTCCAAGGGCTAGAAGTCCTATCGTGAGGTATTTTGAACTAGCGTTTTCCTCCTGTTTTGGCATTTTCTCTTTAAGTTCTTTTTTATTTTGTTGTTGGTGTTTATCTCTTGCCTCCATAAGGGTTGCTGTCGGTATGAACATTTTTGCTTGTTCTCGTTTCACTTTATCTTGTAATGCTTTAGACACCATCGATACTTTGGGTCTTTTTATCATAAAAGGATGCTTTATCATACGTGGACCGCCTTTTACATAGCGAATACGGATAGGCTTCTTTTTTCTTCGAGGCGTTATTATTGGGGGATAGCGTCTCGGTTTTTTAATCGCATTAGACAGCGTTTTAATGTCTTTGTCCAAAGGAATTAATGGCCCGCTAAAATGTGGTTTCATCCACTTTTTTATAGGGCGTCTTTTTATGGTTCTTATCCTACGTGGCATAATAGGTCGACGTGGTCTTACCAGATATTTTCGCTTTAAACGTTGTCGGGTGCGTCGTCTCCCAATAAATTCATCCTCTTCATGTTCTTCTATTCCTGCTTGGTATGCTATCATAAGCGTTTTTTTTAGTGTTGAACTTTATTGCGCCACAACGGGTGCTTGTGGCATATAAGCTGCTGGTGGTCTGGAACTCGACTTAGATAAAACAACACCTACTACTGCTAAAAGTGCAACGCCACCTCCTATCATAATCATAGTCGTGTTTTTTCTCCTGGCTGCCTCAGCTTCTTCTCTGCGTTTTTGTTCTTCTAATTGTCTTCGCCTTTCTTCTTCTCTGCGACGACGAGCTTCTTCTTGTTCGCGACGTCTTTGTGCTTCCATCTCCCGCATCCTGCGTTCCATATCTCTCTTAGCTTGCGCTGCTTGGGCTGCCTGAAGTCGTGCCTGCGCTCGCATTTGGGCTGCTGCTTGTGCTGCCGCATTGCTCCCTCCTCCTCCGCTTCTTCTACGGCGTTTACTAAACAAACCGCCTACCACGGATTTTACTATCGATCCAAAAAAGGCATCTTCATCTTCTTCCATGTAATTGTCAGATTCCTCTTCTGCTAATGCTAACATTGCCCCTCCTTTATGTTTAACATGAATATTGAGTAATCTGCTTAAATCACTCATAAATGAGGTGTCATTTTCCTTAAGCAATTCCACGACTGCATCAATAAGTAATTTTCGTGTAGGTGCTGTTTGAAACTCCACACCATGTCTGACCAGTAATTCAATTACAGGTTTAGGCTTGGTAAGAATTAAATGCCCGATAATATTTATCGCGCTATTATAGTGTTGTTGCGTATTCATTGCTTTTTTTTATTGCTTCTTTACTACCGCTGTTCCTACTAAAAACCCTCCGATAAATAGGGTAACCCATAGCATCACCTCATTTTTTAAACTGGACTCCTTTACATTTTTTGTTTCGGATGCAGTGGTGTCTTTCTCCTTATTGACTAGTTTACGTTGACGTAATTCATTCCAAACTATCTGGACTTCTGAAGCTAGTTTTTTGTCCTCCGGATTGCTATTGGAAATCTTAACAATGCGATTATAATACCGTTGTAGTTCTTTATCAGAATAGCCATTAAATTGGTCAAGGAAACTGTCTTCATCTCCAGTTCCATTATAGTTGGAGTGTCCACATGAACTGCAAAAGTTATCTTCTGCGTTATAGCTATCATTATTGCATGAATGACAGCTATTCTTTGACCTTGTGTTAAGACTTAAAATAGCATCTTTATCGGGGTGTACCTTTAGTAATCTCTCTATAACCGATTGTCCTTTCTTCTGTATAAGTTCTTTGGTAGCCTTTACTAAAAGCGCGTCATTTTTGGGTGCTTCATACCCAAAATCGTAAAGTAATTGACGTATCGGTTTAGGGTTACTATAAACGATATAATCGATACTGTTTTGCGCTTGGCTACTGTGTTTTGACGTGTTCATAAGCTTATTTTTCTTGATTAAAAAGAACAGCCAAAGCGATATGGAAGATTCCGATGCTTTGGCTGTATCACTTTTGTTATGCAGATTGGTACTCTGCTGCTTATTGAATTATCTTAATCTACGCCTGCGTAATACGGATTCAGGAACACGTCTACGTTTCGGTCTGGCATATCTTACAGGTCTACCTCGTCTGATACGAATACGTCTTTTGGGACGAATGCCAAATGCTGTTGGTCGCTTTCTTCTACGAATAAGGTCAATCTGTGGCAATCCTGTGGTTCTTGGTACTCTTGAGAGTTCCGCTACATTATTCCCTTTTAACAAATTACCCATGTTTGCCCTCGCTTTAATAGTAAAGGTGAAGACTGCCGTTGTGCCTGCATTAACCACTACTCTTAAAGAGTCTTGTCCTGTTACGTCTAACTCGAAGTTATCATCGTCAATTAGTTGCTGCGTGAAATTCTGTGGACTTGTCGCGTTACGTGGCTGATAGACTCTAACAGTATTAGAACCTGCTGCCGTTCTTTTGGTTAGTTTTAATACATTATCGAATTGTAATGGATTACTAACCGAATATTTCATTCCTGAAATCTTAAACGGATTTGCCTTAGATTCTTCTCGAACTTCTTTATGACTGGATTCTTCAACCGTTACGGTTACACCTGCTGGCTGTGCTGCTTCTTCATTTCCTCCAAAGACAACGGCTTCGGCTGCATCTCCAGAGGTGTTTTTAACGACGACGGTAAGGGTACGGTCATTGGGGTCAATTTTACCTATTGAGGTACGTGTGTAGTCGTCGTACCCTTCCTCATCATAATCATGTACGTAGTCATCTTCATAATCGTCGTCGTAGCTATCATAGTCATCTTCGATGCCTTCAAAGCCATAGTCATCTTCATAATCTTCATCATCGTACCCATCATACACATCTCCGTCATAATCATCATAGCGGTCTTCTGCGTCTTCTTGGTATCTCATTAATTCATCATTGTAATTGCTCATAATTCCTAATTCTTTAAACACACCTTAAGTGTGTTATTTTACATCTTCCTACTGCATTGTTATTCGCTAAAATGCTTTTTAAAGGTTTAAGCGCGTTTAGTAGTAGCTGTAGTGGTTTGCTTTTGTTTTTCAGCCAGTTTTTTGGCTTTTCGTTTTTGTAATTTTGGAGCGATATAGAACGTGCCTACAGCCATTCCTGCGAAAACCATAACTACTCCTACTCCAATTAATGCTGTATAGTCTAAATCTTTTGCGTTTGCCATTGTTTTAAGTGTTTTTATATCAATTTTGGCGAGGTTTTTAAACCTTGAATACAGCTAATTTCAGAGGTTATTTTGGAAATTCCTCACGCAAAATATGTTACGCGTGGTAAGAAAAACAAAAGGTTTAGAAGGGTTGGGTGATAGAAGGATTTTGAGCGTAGTAAAAGTTTTTCAGGAATAAATTTGCAAATTGAAGTTACCCTTAATCGATTTTTACATAAAATTTATTCCACATGGTCTATTGTTCCCTCACATCGTAGAAACTCGTTTTGATTACTGACTAAGTTTCATTAATTTTATATAGAATCGTATTTCTATTCCCCTACTTAAAGACGAAAAATTAATTCTCTGATAAAAATATCTAGACTGAAAAAACGATGGCATTTCTAACTAAATCCAATTCACTAAGAATTATTGCCAGCATTGACTTTAAAAAAATTGGTAATCTTAATGGTCACGTGTACAAAAAACCAATTTACTTCTTTAGTCAATATGAAAAAAATAACCTTCTTGGTTTAAAAGAACTTTTAAGTGATCCTGAAAACTTCATTCGCGAGTTTTATGTTCCAATAGAAAATATAGATAGCTTTAAATATGTATTCGAAGGAGGAAAACCTGCTTATCATCATAACCATAATTGTTCTAGATTAAATTCTAACTTTAAAAATTTCGAGATACCGGAGGCTATTAGAGAAAGAGGAAAAGATGAAGTTTTTAAATTTAGAAAATGGTTTAAAGAAAATCAATATTTATTAGATAAACCTGATGTTTTCGTTGCAAGAGTTTTCAGTGCATTTAAGATACAGGTCAACCCAAAAGCAATCGATTATGATAACTCTGGTGTAGAGATTATAGAAAATCTAAATCTGGAAGAGCTAGAAAACAGAATTGATAATTATATTAGTAAAGCAGGTCAATATTTTAACTCTTCCAATAACGAGAAAAAAAACGTAATAAGACGTTTTCAGAAATATACTTTTTTAGCTTATTCTGAAAATACCATCCACAACAATGACACTAGGTTTTCAGATTCTGCAATTAAAAAGTTTTTAAAACAGTATGACATACATTTTAAAAGACCTATAAAAGAATTATTAATCGAATATTATAGGGTATTACACAATCCAAATTTAAAATTTGAGGGAAGTTTGCTAGAACAATTAGGGTTTAAGCCTTGTAATAGCTGTATTGAATATGAAGAAAAACAAAATACGATAAATAAAAAAGAAAGAACTACAGATTATAACTTAAAGGAAGATGATTTACCTTTTTAAAGAAAAAATTAAAAATGTGTTCAGCATATGACAATTAATCAACTTCTCTTGATTTTTTTACGGTAAAACCATAAATATTTTGCGGACAAAAAACAACTTAATTAACTGTTTTACAGGTTTTTAAATACATTTTTTTCTTCTTTATTTTCCAGATTTGACGTTTTTGTCCTAATAATGGCTCAAAAAAGTCCGAAAAATCACCCTTTTTTGCTCGAAAAAGGGCGCAAATCTACACCGAAATAAATAAAAAAACCATAGCAACGCGATAGAAAGATTTCTATATGTTTGCTTGTATATCAATGCTTTGCAATTGATATTCTAAACCAATCAAAATTGTAATCCTTAAAAAAATTAACATTATGAGAACGGTATCATTTTTTTTCAAAGCTATTTTTCTATTTTTAATCACGTTCAGTCTGTACAATTGTAGTTCGACAGATATCAACGAAGAGGTTGGTGTAGATGAAACACAATTAGAGAAGCAATTAGATGAAGAAGAAAGACCTTTACAAAAAATCGATAAAGAAGATATTAAAGTTCCTACTAACGGATAAAGATTACCTTCTTATCCTTTTTTTTGTAGTTTATCCTATACTATTTTACGCCTACACTAAAATACCCAAAGAGGTTAAAGACCTTAACCTCTTTGGGTTTACTTATGTGTCCAACTATTACGAATCTATATTTGTACTATTATGGACACTTACTGGTAAGCTCCTACCCTTACTAGCCTTTTCCTTTATATTCATTAGAGTAAAACAACTCTGGACTTACGCTCTATTTATTCCCATTATCATGTATGGGTTTCAAGTCATTGGTGTCATTAATGATGATGTAAAGGTGGTGGACGAAGTTGAGTTTTTCTATTGTCTACCAATTATGCTTGTTTACTGTTTTCTACTCTATAGATATAGACTTTATATGAGTAGAATACGAGCAAGAGAAGATTATGAAAAAGAACTGGTTAAAACGGGTTTGGAAGGCTTGCTAAAGAATGAAAAGTAAAAAGGACATAGATATTAGACATCAGTACCTACGTGAGCTTAAAGAGCAATTTGCTAAAGGGCAGATTTCTCATGAAGAACTGTATTCTTATGTGCTTAATGAATTAAAAACTATGGAACCTGAAGAAAGTTTTGATAATGCTTTAAAACGTTTTTTTAAAAGAAAAGGCTAATCTACTAGTTTGACGATGATTTGAGTTTGTCTAGTTGCTCTCTAAGTAACTTCACTTCCTTTTCTAATTCTAATGTTTTTTGAGTATCTCTTAAATCTTGTTTGTAATGCATTTGCGCTTCTTCTAATGAGGTCTTCATTAAGTCTTTTAGATACTTTTGTTGGGAGGCATCGAATCCTATTGTGATATCATCTTTTGCTGGTAGAGGCAATTCTTCTTCCAATAACCACATCTCACCCATGTCTTTAAAAAACCAGGTTGGATTTAATCTATCATATTTTTTAAATAACTTTTCTATAGTATCCGTAGATAATCCTTTTCCAGACTTCAATGCTTTTGCTAGTGTACCATTTGCCACACCTATTTCAGCTTCTATTTTACTAACGACCCCACCCAAAGAATCTATGAATATTCCCAATTGTCTTATAAACACTCCCATACGATGATTTAGAAAATTATCTAAAATTTTTAGTTTTATTTAGATAATTTTCTATATTTGTTATAAATATAATTCAAATATATTGAAAGTTATTGTAATGTCAGTACCCCAAGACAGTCTAAATATTGAGAATTTTTTCTAAATCCAAAATAATCTGCTATGAATGAAACAAAATCAACTGTAAGATTAAATCAAAGTACTGTTTTTGAAAAAGAGGTCTTTGATTTATTAAGTATTAATAGTGACTTGTTTGAACTAAGTGCTAGTCAGTATAATGGATATGCACTTCTTTTAAGAAAATGGATTAAGGAATCATTTAATAATGGCGACACTCCCCAAGACGTTGCTACGCTTTTTAAAGATTCTGCTGGTTTCATCAACTTAATTCAATTCATTAAACCCCCAAAAAGCGCTTAATGCTTTAAGATTACCCCATATTTATTTAACTACACTTTATCGTCATATTATCGTCATCATTGTTATGAGATATCTAAATATCTCTAATCGATTATTAATCTTTTTAGAGCGCACTTTATAGTTTGCTCTGATACTATTTTGAAAACAACTAATATGGGTAAACCTACTAGAAGACAACGCGTTGAACAATGGTTGCTAGACTACGGACATTTAATTAATAAACAAGCTTGGGATAGAGAAGTTAAAGCTAAAACAATTGGTAGAACTCAAAAATTCTATAGGTACGGTAAAAGACTAAATGATAATCATATCAGATTATCGTTTGAGCTGATTAAAAAAATAGGAAAAATTTAGTTCTTATGGGTAACAATATGATAACCAATGACACCAACGAAATACCTCAGGAAGTTTTATCTGGAGTATTACAGGCTTTGAATATAGACATAAGCAGTTTTATGCAACGCTTAGCTAATGATGAACCGAAAGAAGTGCTATTGTATGCTAAAATTTGGGCTATATATGATGCTGCTAACAGATATGATTTTTAGAATACAATGTTATGCTATTAAAAACAAATCCAGAATATCGCAATATGAATAGAACCCAAAAAAGAATGGTGAGACAAAAAATTGATGCTTTTGTGGATATAAAAACACCTAATGAACAAACGATGTTCATTGCTAATGAGCTATTAGAACTTTTGTTTCCCAAAGTGAGCCGATATGCCGATGAAGAACCTGTACCAAATATGAGTGTATGGAAACAGTTAAAAACAGCAATAATTAATCATTTTTAAGTTGATTTTTGAGTTCTCCCAACCTCAAATCTCTCCAAACCTACTTATGCTTTTTCATTGTTTTATGTAGTGTTTAACTCAGTCCTATTGGATGTTTAAAAATAAATTTAAAAAAAAAATCTATTGTAGGGTAACAATTCTCCTACTTGTGACAATCATACATAACTAACATTTAAAAAACAGCTTAATACATGTATAAACATATACATGATAGACTTTTACATACTTAATTCAACACATATCGTCATTATAAAACACATAATTCTAATTTTAAAAAGACTAAAATCAAATGAAAAATCAAATCAAATCTAAATTTCTATTTACCATTTTCATGGTATTATTTCTAATTGGATGTAATAAGGATGATGAACATTACCTACCAATAGAATCTAATCACGAACAAGAGTTAATCAATACTAAAACGTCTCTTTTAAATGAAAAAGAAGTAAAATCTAATTCTTTATTCAATGAGTTAGTAAAACAAACAGAATTAAATAGGTTTGTTGATATTTCTGCGGAAGAATACAAAAGCAACGGCGGCATTCCTTTTGTCATAGTTACTAAACAAGGACAACTGATGCAAACTGGTCATTCATCCTCTATTAAGTTATCTCTATACACTGAAAAACAATCAATGTACGATATTGATAATTTAGTTCTGGTAGATGATCATGGAGAAAGGAAAATTTTTTGGTACACCTATCATTATACTAAAGAAAATTATCATGAATTCACTAATGATAATTATTATAAATTTGAGTTACGACATACAAAAAGAGAACTTAATATAGCTGGAGAAGTTATTTCTACGAAAGAAGGAAAAAACATAGTAAGCTCAATAGCTAATAATGAAAATATTAAGGGGTCTAATTGTCGTTTTATCGTTGTTGCTCAATTGTATCAATGTCATTGCAAAAAACCCATAGGTCATTTTCCTTGGGAAAGCTGTGATTGTACTCCTCAAGCAGCATGGATTCCTACAAATGTATTAGTTTGTGGTAGCGGAGATGAGTCAGGAGAAGAAAATGGTCCGTGGTCAGTAGGATACAATGATGGTTATTTTAGTGCAGCAGGCTATGGTTCTCCATCACCTAGATTTCATACTGGAAGAAGACCCCAAGAAAGTGACACCTCCGGAGGTGGTGGCCTTGGCGATGATGGAGGTTTTGGATCAACCCCGTTTTTAAGTGATTCGGAGGTACAAGTTTTTGCTCTATCTAATACGGCCGGATTATCTTTTTCGCAACAAAACTACTTTTTAAGCCCTACTAATCAGGAGTATGTCCCTTTTTTGCAAGCAGTCTTATATGATAATCTTTATTCAGACGAAAGTAAAACCGCAGTAAAAGCTTTATCCGAAGTTATGAGAAGAAATCTAATAAGTCGTTCCGATGAAACTATTTTCTATCAAACTATTAACCCGTATTTTGCAGAAAACACCACTGATCCAACTTTTATATGGAGGTTTGCTGCAACTTGCTCCGACCTCAAAGCAGAGCATCCCGAATGGTCCGACACACAAATTATTGGGTTTGCCTTGTTAGAAGAGTTGCACACCGTTCTTGATGTTCTTGGATTATTCCCAGGTGCAGGAGAAATTTGCGACATTACAAACGGAGTAATATATTCAATAGAAGGTAGAGGAGTTGAAGCTGGACTAAGTTTTGCTGCAGCAATTCCTTTTGCTGGATGGGTAGCTGGAGGAGCTAAACTGGCTGCAAAAACCATTATTTCAAATGGCAGCGAGATTACTTTGAGAATGATTAAGAGAGCCGATGGTATTATCGATTTTGGTAAACGAAATAGTGCTAAGTTTAGAAAAACTGTCGGTTTAGTTCCTGGAGATAAAACTAAACAAGCTCACCATTTATTGTCAAGAAAATGGAGAGAACACCCTGCTATTCAAAAAGCCGCTGCAGCAAAAGAAGGATTTCATATTGATGAAGCCTTAAATGGAATAGCTATAGCTACATGGAGAAATCAACCAAATCATAATATTTACGATAATAGAGTAAAAGCCTTATTAGATCAAATACCTACTAACTTAAGCCCAAGTGAAACTTATAGAAGGATTGAACAAGCTGCAAATACGGTAAGACAAGCAGTAGAGAATCAAGCTGGAAAACATTTAAATGATGTTATTTTTTAGAGTAGTAATGGCCCGTCATTGATGGGCCATTTTTCCAATTAAATACTATCTTTATAACTGATAATTTTTTTAAAATGATTGAAACTGTAAAAAAAGCTTTGATAAATGAGTCTCCATTGAATGCTGGAGCTGTTATAGATCATTTATTACCTACAATAGCTATTTCTTTATCTGAAAACCGAACAAAAAACAAATCCAAAATAGGAGGCATTCCTGATGTTCCTAACAACTTTAAATATCCAGAATTAAATGGTAAACCATATGTTTTTATCTCTCAAATTTTTATAAACGAGATAAAACATTTTGATTTAGAAAATAAATTACCTGATAAGGGCATTCTTTACTTTTTTATACAGGATTACCTGGAAACTTACCCTACGCAAAAGGATTATGTAAAAGTTATCTATATTGAAGAACATTTTGAGACAGCTTCTTGTAATTTCAATAATGGAGTATTCCCAACGATTAAGGAGTATTTTATTGACTTCAAAGAATACCTGACAATACCTTCAACTGAAGATAGTTATCATATCAAAAACCAAGATTATCTAAACTTGTTTGAGGAAAATGATTTTATCTTTAATATACAAGAAAAAATAAACGAGATTGCCAATTATTCAGCTGATATTGGGAGTCAAATTTTAGGTCACACTAAGAATTTACAGAATGACCCTGCTTTTTCTTGGGTTCATATGAACCAAAAGTTTGACCAGAATTTTGATTATGTAAAAGCTGAAAAGGAAGCAAAAGAACAAGCCCCTAGATATATTAGTTTATTACAATTAGACTTTTTGGACGGAGATTATGATGAGCGGTTTAATAATGTATTTTATTTTGGTATCCATGAAGAAGATCTTAGAATAAAAAATTTTAGTAATGTTAGATTCACATCACAAAATGATTAAAAAGTATTGTTAGTGTTTCATAAAGTTTACAATATTGATATTTTCTTCAAATATATCTCCTTTACATATACATTCTTATGCAGAAAAAATAGAAGAAAGGTATTAAACTTATGAGTTAATTGATTATCCAAATTAATTCTAATGATTTAATAAATAAACGTAACTTAAATTATCTAGCGAATTAAAAAATTAAAAATACCTTTAAGCTGTCCTAAGGATTTGGGGCACCATACTCTACACCACTGAATTACTGATAATTACGGTTCGACACAAGATTTCACTAATGGAAAAACCGTTAGAGAATGGTTAAGTGATAAGAGTTTTGAATTTCAATATAATTTTGGTATTGAAAAGCTAAAAAAAATTGGATGGTATGGAGTTTCAGGAATTATTAATCAATTTTAGGAGAATGGATTTTAACACTTTAAATGAAGCTAAAGATTTTCTTGTTGAATCAATCGTAATGCAGCACAAAGCTACAGAACAAGGAGACTCTAAAACGGCTAATAATTATTCAAAAAAAATAATTGCTGTTACCGAATATATAAAAGACATATATGGATTGGAAGAAACTAAAGACTTACTTGACCATCATAATGAAAAAGTGAGGGTTTGGATTGCAAAGTCTTTATTGCCAATATATGAAGAAATTTCAATTTTGGTGTTGAAAGAAATTGGAGAAAAAAATATTCCGCACTGCTCTTTTAACGCAAGAATAATCCTTAGTGAATGGCTAAACGAACCTTTGTAGTTTTAATTAGTATAAAAACATTAAAAATGACCTTCAAAACCTTAGAAAAAGCTAAGGAAAAAGTTAATACCGATACTAATAACCGAATAATGAAGAAACAATTATCAAAACAGTTTTAGCTTATTGGAAAAAGAATAAATAATTATGAAGCTATCAAAAGAAAACAGAGATGCATTACTCTTTCAAATTCATCAAACAATATATGATACAATAAATTTCTCGCTCAAGGGGTTTAACGATAAAAATGAAAATTCTTTAGAATATTATGTTCTTACTGATGATGAAGAAAAATATATCAACAACATTAAAAGTTCACCCTTATTAAAGAGTGTCATAAAAAAAATACTCACTAGAAGTTTAGATGATGCTTTTTTTAATGTATTAGGTATTATTGATGGTACTTCAGAGCCTTTAGAAAAATTTGGTAAAAAGTCTGATTATCTGCTAATAGATATGCCAGAAGATTATAACGAATCTTACGATTTTTTGCACGAAATGTTCTTCGATTTATATGATGAATGGGAAAAAATGAATCGATAATTTTAATGAAGAAATAAAAAAACACTCAAGAACATTTTAATTTCTTAAGCATCTCTTATGGTAATATTTAAGGCTTAATCTGACAATTTCTATATAATTAGACCATAACCAATTTAGGGATACTTACAGGTGGTTTAAAAACATTAAAGAATTTGAAAGAACAGAGCGTAAAGTTTATTATAAACATACCCTGAAATGGTATTAATAATTAAAATCACACTCATGTCTAAATCAATCGAACACAAAAAATTGGCTGAAATTGTAGTCAATAAGTTAAGAGACGAGAATTATTCTTTTTACCTAAAATCTAAGGAAAGTGCGAATAAAATGACAGTAGAAGAATATGATAATCTAACTAAAAATCCAAATTATGATCCTGAGTTACAAAAAATAGACGATGAACGGTTTTATTTTTTTAACTCTCTAGATGAGGAGCAAAAGAGTGTATTAGATAGGTTAATTTTAAGTATTTTAGATGCTACGGCTTTTAATTTTCTTAGAGAAATTGAAGAGAATTTATATACAAATGAAAGTATTACTCTTAAAGCCAAAGGTGCAGATATTACTGAAATTAATAAAGAATTTTTATCTGGGACACTTTTCGGAGAATATTTTATGTGGATCGAAGAACATAGTAAATATGGTAAATATCAACATTAAATGCCCGCCTAATTACTTAGAAAAACTATAATATCATGTTTTTTAAAAATCCTTTTAATAAGTCAATTTCGATAGGTTTTATGTCTATTGCTTTAATAGGTTTTACTTTTGCAATATATTTTTTATTAAAATATTATGTTCATAAAAGTATACTTACCGATCTTCTCTATATAGTCCTGGCTTTATTGTTTATTTTAAGCGCTGCTATGGGCATCTATGGTATAAAATTGTCTTTAAACCTTATTAAAAAAGATTTCTGGAGAGCCTTATTGAGTATTATCGTAAACGCTTTGGTTCCAATATACTTTATTGGTTCTATAATTTATGTAGTTATAACATCAATGAATTAGACATGAAAGAAGATTTAAAACCTTTACTTAGGATTTTTATAATTCTAGTTATTATCACTTTTGGAATTTTATTAGTGATTACAGTTTATGATATTTTTAAAGCTATTTTTTAGATAAAACTCTAGAATATCAACTAATGTTTTATGGCTGTCTTTTTAGGCAGCCTTATTTCTTTTTAGAGACACTATCTGCCATTATTAGTGCATTATATGCATTGACAATTTTTCCAGATTTTGATAGTTCATTGAAGGGGGTCATTTTCTCCTTATCTTCTTTCGTGGGGGTTTTAACAGGAAAAGTAAATTCTACTCCACTATCCATAATAATATGCTTTACCTCGGATGCTGTTAAGTCTGGATAGTATGAAAATATTAACGCAGCTACTTTTGAGGTTAAAGCTGCTGCTAAAGAAGTTCCACTATCATACTCAAACTTATCATTGGGAAATGTTGTATATATTTCTTCTCCAGGAGCAAAAATATCAACTGTTTCTTTTCCATAATCTCCATAAGGGACTATTGATGCATCTATATTATAAGATGTAGCACTGACATATAAGAAGTTATCACAAAATTCTGGCTGACTTTCATATTTATCATTTGGATAAACATACTCATAACCATCTATATTCTTATTAGCATTACCAGCCGCAGCAATTAATAAGACATTATTTTCTTCAGCATATTTCATAGCTTCGATTACCCATTCATTATGAAAAGAATAGGACTTACCAAAGCTCATATTAATAACTCTAGCCCCATTATTTACAGCATATCTAATTCCCAATGCAATATCTTTATCTTGGGTACTACCACCATCAGGTACGATAGGGATAGGCATAACTTTAATACTCTCTTTATCTTTACAATCAGGGCATGTACGAGTTAACATTCCTGTTATTCTTGTACCATGTGTATATACATCCAAGTTATCAGAAACTACATTACTGCCATATTCAGTATCCTCTATATCATATGGGTTATCTCCTAACAACTTACGAGGGAAATAGTTTATATTAATTTTCTTCTCGAAATTATCTCTATAACGTTTGTGATTTCTCACCATGTTATCGTCAGTATCATTGTATTCGATCACTGACCTAATCTCTTCGACATACTTTGATAAATCGTTATTGGTTGTATCTATTTTATTTAAAACATCTAAAGAATATTTATTGTCGGGAAAATATTCTTTTAAAGCTTCTCTTGCTTCATAATAAAATGCCATCATTTTGTTTACTCTTTTGTATGAGCGCTCAGCAGAAATCAACTTTCTTTCCATTTTTTTCTTCGACCTAGAGTAAATTTTATATTCTTTGCTTAGCGTATCAATTTGAGTATTGGTCATTTTATCTTCTAGCTCTCTAACTACTCTTACATATTCATAATTTTCTATTACTACTGATTCCCCATTTTTATTTCTTAAAAAGTTCCAACCATAAATATCATCTACATAATTATTTCCATCATCATCAATACCATTCCCCTCAATTTCATTTGCATTTATCCAAATTTGACCATTGAAATCTGAGTGATTTATGTCAACATTAGAATCTAATAACCCAATAACAACTTGTATTCCTTCTTTATTTTTTAAAATAGAATTATGTGCCCTCTCAAGACTTATCCCAGCAATTGTATCTTTTAAAATATCTTTCAAATACCAATCTTTAGTTTTTTTATATTTTGGTAGTGAATCTATATTTTCAATAAAATTACCTTTTATTGGAGAGAACTTTTCTTGAGTACATGAATACAAAGAACAGTATAGAAATAATAGGAAAAAAAATGATTTTATGTGGGGTTTCATAATTTTATTGGTTCAAGTTAATTTTAAACTGAATACGCCTAACTTTTTTAGTAAAAATTAGACGTATATGTTCTAGTTTCCGTTATCCTCTGGATCACATACTTTAGATGATATGTGTCTTGTTCTATTATCTCCATCATCATCTCCATCTCCACCATTATCTCCTACTCCTCCTAAAATACGATTCATTTGATTTAGATTTAAAATTGTCATTTTCTTAAATCTTAGTTTGTCTTCTAAAGTTTTCATTTTTGTTCTATTGCTTAAGTTAATAATTCTTCAAATAAATAAATTAAACCATATACAAGCTTAAAAATAACTGCTTGAATAGCATAAATTCTGGAATTTATGCATATTTATTTCTTTAATTGCTTTAAAAAATAAGACGGCCTAATTCCAGTATTTTTCACAAATGCAGCTGAAAACGAGTCTCTTGAATTAAATCCAACCTCATTTGCAATACCTTTTATGGTATATTTTTTATATTTCTTATAATCATTTTTTAATAGTTCTATCGCATAATCGATTCTCAAACTATTTATGTAATCTGAGAACTTTTTCCCTTTATGTTTATGTATTATTTTAGACAGATATTTTTGATTAGTACCAAACTCTTTAGATAATTCCCCTACGGTTAATTTAGGATTAATGAACTTTACTTCATTTTCAAAAAGTTCTATTTTAGATAAGATATCATCAATAATATCCTTACTGATTTTAAGTTCGCTCTCAGAAATTTGATTTATTGATTTGTTTTTCGATTCAACATTTGCCGAATTATTTTTTTCAATTAACAACTTAAATTTCTTTCGATTTTTTTGATTATCATAGAACACAAAAGCAGATATAATAGACACTATAAAAAGTATGAAAAATAGAATTTTTAATAGCGCATTTGATGTTTCATTCTCCTTTTTTATTCTCTTAATTGTTTTCTCTTTAGACTCTAAAAACCTTGGTGTATCATACTCTAAAAATATTTTCTTTGATAAGGATTTATAATTCTTAGAAATGAAGCTATCAACAGTAAGTAACCGATTTATATAAATCAATTCATTTTCGACATCTTTACGGATTTTAAATTCATCAATCAAAATGTGGTAGGCATCTCTCAATGTCGGATGAATATCCTTAGTTTTAATAAATAATGAATCCATTTGTTTTAAATAATAGATTGATTTATCCATTTTGTTTTCATATTTATTACTTTTCCCTATGTAGTAATAACTAAACATCAAGTTTCCTAAGTCCTTATTTAATAATAAACCTGGTATTGACTTCTCTGCATACTCTATACTTCTATTAAAATTTTGATTATTAAATGAGATTACACTTTCACTAAGTAAATAGTATGGGTACAGTTCGTCTTTATTTGTAGAGTTTATTTGCTTTAATAATAGGTTATTGTACTTTATAGCTGAATCTTTTTCCTTTAAATTACAAAAAGCATCAACAATAGAGTGAAGAATTGGATTAGCATAGTCGTACTCTTTAGAACGATTATAGAAGTTATACCCTTTTAGAAATAATTCGAGAGATTCTTGGTAATTACCTAATCTATTTTTGATTGTACCAATATTTACATCTATTAATATATCTAAATCTTCATTATACTCTTTACTCTTATTTATCTGTTTGAGTCTAATGTAGTTATTTAATGAATTTTCGTAGTCATTAAGGTTGTATAACTGTTGAGATTTTAAAAAGATTCCAACAAGGTATTTACTCCTGTAATTTTCTTCATCACTAATCGCTATAATACTGTCACAGTATCTAAGATTAATATTACTGTTGTCCGAACATATTACGTAAAAATGGTATCCTCTTAATATACTTAATGTATCTTTTTGTCTCTTTCCTTTTTTTATATATGCTTGAATATTTTGAAAAGAAAAGATAGAATCTCCTTCTATAATATTTCTTTTTAGAGTTTTATAATTTAATTGAGAAAGAGAATCAATTCGATGATTTTCGGTATCAACTTGAGACCATGAATAATAACAAGAAAAAATTATTAACAAGAAAAATATCACATATTGATAGCTGTAATTATTTGATAAGCAATTCTTGGTTTCTAACATTGATTAATAATATTACTTCAAAAGTAGCTTATTTCATTCAAGAAAAACACCTTAATCAATTAAACATCGACAAAATACACATTAATTATGCTGTAATTCCAGAATTTAGTGCGTAAATTCTGGAATTAGGGCATTCTTACTTTGTGAATTTTATAATGTCATCCTTTCTTTACACCAGCGAATAGAAATCAATATTTTTTAACCAAACCATATTACAATGCAAAAAGAACTAATACAATGTATTGTTATTAGCGAAGATGTAAACTACAAGAAAAAGGTAAAAGAATTTTTAGAAAAGAATATCTCAGAAGTAGATATAAAAATAGTAGATGACCTTTATCAAGCTCTAGCTTTTATGAATGATAAACCTCCATTTAAGGTTTTGATACGTAAACATAATAAACCTTTGAGCACCGACGAAATAGAAAATTGTAGTAGAGCCATTTCAAAAGATGTAAACTTTAGAATTCTCATATTTCAAGAAAAGCACAAAGACATGATTATGATGTTAAATCTTAGCAGTATAAGATACCTAAAAGAGGTATTAAATGTCTTTAAAAATCTAAAAACTAAAGCCGTTATAAAAGGACTTTCTGGTAACTAATACTCTAAACCAATTGTTTATAAAATGAATTTATTTAACAAAATAAGGGACAGTTCTATACGATGTTGAACTGATTAAGTGTAAAGGTGCTGCGTTGATAACAGAATTTATTAATCACTTAATTACAAAAACAGATGAAAATCGATTATTTAAAACGTTTTTTAACGCTAGGTATATTTTATCTTTCTATAGCATTTCTAGTCTTTAACTGCGAAAAAGACGACGAACTGTTTAATCCTGAACCCCAAGCTCACAAAGTACACAAACACACCTCTCATCATGTAGTTTACAAAAATGAAATTCAAGGCAACCAAAAATTATTAGAAACTCTACACAAGCTTAAAAGCTACAATTGTGATTCTTCTGTAAAAGAAGATAGTAATGTTTCAAGTAAATTAATTTATAATGAAACACTTAATATTACTATAGACGACGAGTCAGCAATTTATTTTGAAAGTAATAATAGCACCTATCATTCCTATACTTTTCAAGCTATAGACCACGAACACCCATACGGAGTACAAAACGTCGTTATTACACTTATGCCCGATGGTAGTTATAAAGAATTACTTGTACGCTATGAAGTTGAGGGCGAAGAAGAACAAGCTTTTAGAAACGGTGAAACAATAGACTTAACGGGTAAAGTATCTTATGCTGTTTTAGAAAACGGTAGTTTTGCAAGCACCGTACTTAATAAAGTAACTACTGTAAACGACTGTATTACTATAACAGAGGGGCAAGCCGGAAGTACATGTACAGGACAACAGCAACATACATGGGAACAGAGATATTCATGCCCTTTAGTAGATCAAGGTAATGGGCCAACTCAATACATACCATTTTCAGTAGATATCGATTACGAGTGTATAGATTCTTTTAATAATACTGGTAATGGTGAAAGCTTACCTAACGAATATAACGAATACCAAGATCCAAACTGGGTGCCAGCTGATGGTGCTTCTACTGTGCCTTATGTATCACCAATAGAACTTGTAAGACGTAAAGTATTTAGACAGATTTCATTGATTGATGAATTAAGAGCATGGTTCGACAATCAATCTGCAGAATACAAAAATGACATTTATAGCTTCTTAGAAAGCACTTTAACCCCCAATGAACAGCTCAATAACGAAACTTATAATGAGTTAGGTATTGATGAAGCAACTTTAAATATTTGGGATGATTATATAAGTGATCCTACAGACCCAAAATGGATTGCACAACAGGGTATGTTACAAAACAACCCTGCTTTAAAATACTCTCATTATTACCACTATCCTGATGGTAAAGGAACAACATTTTTATTAAAAGATGGCTCAAGGGTATTAGAAAGTAATGTCCCAAGAAGAATAAATACAGATTCTAGCACTGTTACCGCTCTACCGTCTAGTGAACCTCCTTTGGATGGAAACTGGTACTATATTAAAGGAGGCGATGATGATAGTTGGTACGAATTTGCTTTACCTGTCTATGGGATTAACTTTGAATGTTTGTCTTGTAAATTAAATGAACTAGCTTCAAAAATTTTAGAAAATGGATTAGTAATTACTGGGCGTTATTTTATTCCTGCCGAAGATGTATTAATACTCATACATGGTGTAGATTTTTATGGAGCAGAACAAAGTAGAGCTGTTGCAGGAGCATTTATTTTAATGGAAGTAATTCCTGGATCTGATTTATTAAAACTTTTAAAGATTACTAAGTATACTGACGAAGCTGCTCAAGTTGTCGAAACCGTTATAAAAATCGCTGATGAAACATTTAAAAAGCAAAAAAAAATAGTTAACAGTGTATTAAGTGGAGATCCAGATTATGCATTAGATTTGTATAATAATACAAGAAGGAAAGGTAATTTTGGAGAAATTGTAACAGATGTAAAACTCTATGAAAAAGGATATGAACCTTTGCATATAAGGATTGATGATATAGACCAAACAATAACGCAAGGAATTGATGCGATTTTCAAAAATCCGAACACTGGAGAATTTATTATAATAGAAAGTAAATTTGGTACGTCTACCTTAAGTACCTTAGCTGATGGAACTAAGCAAATGAGCCAGAGTTGGATAGAAGATGGAACACGTTTAGTTGATGCCGTAGGGGCTGAATTGGCCGAAGAAATATTAGATAGTGGCTATAAAAGTGTTTTAGCTAATATAAATGAAAGTGGTGAAGTTGTATATCAGCTACTAAATTCAGCAGCAGAAAGTATAGGAAGTTGGACACCTTAAAATAAATATTGTGAGAGATAACCTAAAAGACAAAAAGTATTTTGATGACTTTATATCATTAAATTATAATTTAATAAATAAAAAATTAGAAAAACTAGAAAACAACCAAATCAAAGAAGATAGGATTCCGTCTGTTATGAAAAGATTAGCGGATTTTTACAAATCTATATTAAAAGCAAAATATTCTAGAGGAGATAATTTTAAATCAAATTTCATAACACAAGATTTAGAAAATGTTATATATTCAATGGATAAGTATTGGACTCCTGAACACATGTTCATTATTAAGAAAAACAATAAACCTTTAAAACAGTATTCTCTGACAGGGTATTTTTCTTTACTTGAAATTCTATCTTTAGGTATTTTACTAGATATTTCTAAAAATACACTAAACCTCATTGTAAATTTTATTGATAAGGATAGTGTCAAGGATTTACTTTATGAATTTTTAATAAATTCAATTTCTGAAAGAGAACCAATTAAAAATGAAAGTTATTCCGAGTTTTTTGGAATAAATGAAAAGTTTTCTATTTTAAAAGAAATCATTATAATAGAACAAAAAGAAATAGCAGAAAAAAAATTAAAAGATTTTTTAGAAAACAACTGGTTTAACTCTCTTAAAAATGAGAGTGTTTTTGGGCTTCATACAAACCCTAATAATACATATGCTGGCTATTGGTGTTTTATAGCAGCAGCTATTGTAAAAATTAAAAGTTTAGACGATTCAAGCTTTAGAGATAATAAATACTATCCGAAAGACTTATAATTAATTAAACACCCCTGTTAACGCAGGGGTTATACTTATGAAAAAAATATATTTAATCTTATTATTAACTGTTACATTACCTAGCTGCAAAGCAGCTAAAATGGAAAACATTAAATACGGGGAACTTGAGTACACTTCTATTGCAATTGTTACAGAAGAATATGCTGAAAGAGTTTACAAAAGAATGCTAGATAAAGGCGAAGAATCGGCAACAGCTTTAGGTATAACAGATCCTGTAAAAAGAGCAAGCCATATAGCTAGTTTAAAAGAATTAAAACCCGCAGTTTTCAACGATACCTCTATAACTAAAATTGAAATACACCCTAATTATTTTTTAAGACATCTAAACATAAAAACCAAAATTGAAGAACATAAATACAGATACATAGACAGAAAAGATAATTTCAAAACTTGTTATAAAAAAAGAAGTGATTTTAACACAGAATGTAATAAGTTTCGTAAACTACCAACTAGGTATACTAAAGAATCTGATTATATTATTAAATACTATCCTAAAGAACGTAAAAAGATTTTAGGCTATAGATGTTTTAAAGTTATTGCCACTAACAAACGTTATCATTATGACGTTGAAATGTATGTTACAGACCAAATTCAGCTTGGCTTTAATTTCTTTTACAATTTTCCTAATATTAGCGATAAGTATTTTATTATGTCTGCTACTAGAAAAGTAGATAAAGGAGATGTAAGATATTTTAGGTATAATAAAATTAGTTTGATAAACTAATTTTATTTTATTATACTTCGTTAAATACCACAATACCCGTCACATTCTTCTATTAGCTCTGGAAACAGATTAAGTTGTTGAGATAGTAACGCTTTACCTTTTATAATATCAACTATCACTTCTTTTAGTGGTCTGCACAAGCGGTGTAAATAACATTCATCTTGAATGCCTCGGTAATTTCTTATCGCCTCATCTAATGCAACTGTAAGTACCCCTAAAATCCGCTACAGTTAGAACTAGAAAATAACTGTAAATTTAGGACATGAAAAAAAGTAGATTAAGCGAAGTACAAATCGTTAAGGTTTTGAAGCAACACGAATCAGGAGTTTCTGTAAAGAACTCTGTAAAGAGCATGGAGTAAGTGCAGCCACTTTTTACAACTGGAAGAGTAAGTATGGGGGTATGGATGCTCCTCAGCTTAAAAAGCTCAAAGAAATGGAATCTGAACTTTCTCGTTACAAGCAAATGTATGCAGAACTAGCTCACCAGAATTACGCTTTAAAAGACTTGATCGAAAAAAAGCTTTAAGGCCAACTGACAAGCGAGATAATGTAAGTTACCTGATCAGTGAGCATAAACTAAGCGTGCGAATCTCCTGTAAGCTTTTAGGTTTAAGTACTTCAGTATATTACTACCGTCAAAAAAAGACTGATGATAACGAACTTATTGAATTGTTGGATCAGTTGGCCGAATCACATCCTACCTATGGATTTAGGAAGCTTTTTAAAATGATACGAAAACAAGGATATATTTATAATCATAAGCGTGTTTACAGAGTATACAAACAAATGGGCTTAAATATCAGAAGAAAACGAAAAAGACGTGTTCCTGAGCGTGTTAAAGAACCATTGACTCTACCCATAAATACCAATATCATGTGGAGCATTGATTTTATGCAGGATAGTTTTTTAAATGGCAAAAGCTTTAGAACACTTAACATTATTGATGATTTTAACAGAGAGTGTCTTTGGATTACTGCTGATGTATCTATTGCCTCAGCAAGAGTTACCAGAGAGTTGGATAAGCTTATTGATTATCGCGGAAAACCAGAATGGATACGAGTGGATAACGGACCAGAGTTTACCAGTATTCATTTCCAGTATTGGTGTGAGCAAAATGATATTAAAATTCGGTATATCCAACCAGGGAAACCGGTTCAGAATAGTTTTATAGAACGATTCAATCGAAGTTATAGAGAAGAAATACTCAATGCCTATCTTTTTTCTTCCCTGGAACAAGTAAATATCTTAACCGAAGAATGGATAGAACATTACAATAATAAGAGACCTCATGAGGCCCTAGGTGATCTGACACCTATAGAATTTTCAGCCAAATATGGAAAAGCTAGCTTTTCCATATTTGAAAACATAAATAATAATGAAATTTGTATAAATTAGACCGTAGCTATTTTAGGGGTACTTACACAACTGCTGCCTCAAAACTATCGCGTTCATTTTCGTATATCCAAAGCCAATACTTATCAGAATGATAAGGACAAACCACACAGCTTGAACGTATAGGAATAGGTAACTTGTGTGTTTTAAAATTATTAATACAATCGATACGTTTTAATCGCTTTTCTATTAATGGAAAACGATGTGTAATCCATTTAACATTCGCTTGTTTCATGCGTTGCATCTCATCATAACTAATGCCTAGCCAAAGAGAAACTTTTTTAGCTTCTGGGAATAACTTACGGATATGACGACGTACTGGTCGTATTTTATAATCACCTGTGCATTGTCTTCGTAGTATGGCTTTCCTACCTGTTTTTGGGTTTTTCGTATAATATGGGATGCCTTCAGAACTTTTACTATTTCCTTTTAAATAGTCTAGTGCATCTTGATAGATATTTCCTTTTGATACCACTTCTATCTTAAAGTTGAATTCTTTAGAGGTATATGCAATGAGCCATTCTAAATAGTTATATACACCTTTTGGTTCATTGCCTGTATCTGCAAATATTGCAGCGGTTGGTTTGACATCAAACTCTCCGCGAAGTCCACGCAATAAGAGGTCTGTGGACTGTGTGCCAGCCCCTAATGAAATGATATGATGCTCCATTACTTGTTCTTTAAACAGGAAGTTGTTGCTTGCTATCGTGATAGCGTAAATAGTCCGAAATCATTTTAATGATGACTGCATTACGGTCTTTGTAGATGGGTTTACCATTAAAGTTTCTCTCGTTAAGTAACAAACGAATCATTTTACCTTGTTCCTGGTCTATAAATCGTTTACAAGCTCTTATGAATGCTGACCTACTACAACCGGTTATTTTTTGTCCGCGCATATTGACATAAACAAAGAAGCTCTTATGTACTTTAAATTCAAAGTCTGTTAGTTTTCCCTCTGCATGAGCTCTTGCGCATAAATCATACTGCTCATCTACGATAAGCTGAGCTATTCTAACGAGTTGGTATTTTGGAATACGGTCTTTGTATCTGGTTACATCATCCACTTGATGATGTAACCGTAACCATGTACAGGCTTCCCACTCTGTGGTTGTTACTTTGGATATGGATTGATGAGAAAGTAGAATATCGATTCCTTTATGACGTACTGTGACTAATGCTCCAATCATGGATTGTCCTTTAGCACCTGCCATATAACTATCGATATCATCTAAAATAACCATCCCATTTTTATAATGTTTAAGAATCTTCTCTACAACTTCCTTTTTCTCATTATCAGTCATAGGACTGCCATCTTTATTAAATGGTAATATTCGTCTTGGGGCTATTTTGGTTAATGCTTTTAAATGATTTGGGCTTACTGTACGAAAGGTCGGATAATCTCTACCATTAACATCAAAGGCTAATACTTTTCTTCCCTTTTTACCTGTTTCAGGCTTGTCTTTCATATAGTGTTTAATCTCAAGATTACTCCTGTATGTTTTACCCACTCCCATTTCACCACACACTAGCATGACCATTGGGTCACGTTCTAAGTCTTCTTGCTTATGGACAATAGGTTTTCTTCCCCTACTCGTTTTGTTCTTGTTTTTTGTTACCATCTTCCTCTTCTGCTATCTCCATAATAGTCTCTATTATCTCTGGTTCATCATCATATGCTTCTGATACCTCAGACTGCACCTGTTCATTTTCTATGTCTTCAGATGGCGCTACTCCGTTTATATCTTGATAGGCTTTGCTAACTTCTTTATCTACATCTTGTATAGGCCCATCATCGTCTTCATCCAAATCTGAATAGCCTTTTTCTTCTCTTACGATATCTAGTATACGCTCCACTAATAAGTCATTCTCAGCGCGTACCTCCATAACCACTTGTGCTTTTTTCATAAGAATAGATAACACTGCTCCCATGAGCTGCTGCTCTGGAGTTAGTGTTTTAGCTTTCTTTTTTAGTATGGTAACTAAAATTGGCTTTAATAGTGCTTTGTCTTCCTTATCAAGTGCAATACGCTTAATATTCTTCTCGTTCTGCGCATCGATAAGTTCTACAATCTCATCAAATTCATAGAACTCCTTATGTTTTTTTATTTTGATGAAATAGCCACCTCCTATTCGCAGTACGTTATTAGACATTCCCAATATGCTATCGGCTGCTTGTTTAGCTGTTTCCGTAGGCAATTGATAGGTTTCTTTGGGCGTTCCATCTCCTGTAGCTTGTTGAGTTCTCTGCTCCCCTATTACCTGTTCTGGTGCATCCAATGGACCTTTATCAAACGCTGCTGCTTCTTTGTATGTATTTTGTGATACTTCCTCTGTATTGTTAATAGATTCATTTTGGGTTTTATCTGGCTTCCAGACGTTCCAATTCTTATTTTCACTATCACTTATTGGTGCTGTAACTCCTGGTATCTCTTTTTCTACAACAGCTTGATTTAATGGGCTCAATTCTTCTGCCTGAATATTCTCCAATTCAACATCGTTAGGATTTTTCAATACCCCTACAACTTCTTCTTCTATTTCCTTATTCATTATCTTCTCTTTTTTAATCTAGCTTCGCTATGAACCCAATGACGCGTTGCTCCAGAACTTGATAGTTCTCATTGAACTTTTGGTTGAATTGCGCTACTGATAATATCTCTTTACAATTGTTTAAATGGTAATACACTGCATGTTTTGTATGAGCAAAGTGCTTTCCTATTTGGTTATAACTCAAATCGGTATGTTCATCGATTATGTGGTAGGCTGCCATTCGTGCTTCTTTATAACTTGTCGATGGTGGACCTTCAGGCTCGATGTCTTTTACTTCAAAAACTTTAAAGGCTTCTGAAATAGTAAATGTGTAAACCAGCTCTTCCCGTTGCTTTTTCTCTTTTTTTACGTGAAGTGTTCCTGCAAGTTGTTTAATCATTTTTACCGTTTTCGCAGTACCAAACTTCCCAATGAGTGTATCTATTCCTTTCTGTAATTCTGTTATTCCAGTATGCTCCATTCTTTCTTGTTTTAATCGTTACACTTCTATTTTTCGAGCATTATTATATCATATCGTCTGAAGAATATTGAAGTACGTTTTAAAACGTATTTACCGATAACTACACTACGTCCTAACTTAGTTTTTAAGCCCATTTCTTCAAATTCCGACTTTCCAATATTGGTAGTGCGTTTTATTTTGACAAGTTCATCAAGTATATCTTCATCTGTTTTCCCCTTAGAACTGACCTTGCGTTTTACTTCTATTTCTTTCTTAGGTTTTACTTTTATTTCTTTGGCTTCCATAACAGGTATTTCCATGATATCGTTATTTGGCATCCTGTCCTCAACCGTTTCAAATACATCTTGCAAGATTTCATAGTCGAGTATTTCGATTTGCATGAGTAACTCCTGTAAATCACATTCTTGTATGGTTTCCAATAGCTTGTGCATGCGCCAAAAAATATCTATCTTTTCTTGTATTGGTTCTGGTAGTTCTTTTATAACTATCTCATAATCTTCTAAAAACTTCTTAAATTTTATTTCCTTGTATTCCATCTTTTCCTCCTTGTATTAATGTTTCTATTTAAGCCATTGATAGTGCATTAGCAGCACTTCTTTCAACTGCTTTTTCGATTTGATTTGATAGTACCGCAGTGAGTATTGAGGTTACTAATACAACTCCCATAGTTTTGGTTAGTTCTCTCCCCTTTGGCACTCCAAATTGAAATTTTTCCTTTTTAGCATTTCGGCCTAAGTTGTAGTACAGTAATGCCTCTCCTAACCCAATAATTAATCCTGCTCCTGTTATAATCATTACTTTTTTATCAACTTTCATTGCTTCTCTTTTTTAGTTATTAAGCTTCTAATTTTTCTTCTATTTTATCCAGACGTTCTTGTAGTTCCTTGTTGTCATTTTTCCCCTCTAAAGCCGTCATCCCATAAATCTCCAACAACTTTCTATGTGTACTTTGCATCAAACGTTTGGATTCTTTTTGAGCCTTTATATTGTTTTTTAATCGGTCTGGAATGAGGTTCTCCAGAGAGATGATATGCCCCTTGATTTTTTCATAACGTGTTGGTGGCTTTTTCTTTGGCTCTCCTTTTCGTTTTTCCTCATTGTATTGCTTAATTTTTACGCGACACATTTTAATTTGTTCTTCCAACTCCTCAAGGTCTTTTTTAGTTGCTTTTGGCGTAGGTGAAGCTTTCGTTTTTTTCTTAGACGATTTTTTGGGTTTGTTAGGTTTGGAAGCCTTTTTCTCGTTTTTTGTACTTTTAGATTCTTCCTCATCACAGGGACAATCTTCGTCTAATGGTGACTTTATAGCTTCCGGAAAGTACTTCTCTACATATTCGTAGATTTTGTTAATATTGGGTTTAAAGGCCTCCAGATAATCTTCTTTATCTATTGCTTCATTATACCCCTGAATAACTTCTTTTACCTGTTGTTTTAGCTTTGAATTTTCAATCTTATCAAATTGTAGTTCTTCCAGCTCTTTGATTGTTGCCATATCTGTTCGTTTTTTGATTGATTATGCACTTTTTTTCTTTGCTTCTAGTTCCAATTCTAACTCCAATTCTAACAGCGCCAATTCACTTGCCTGCTGTTTTTGACGGATGCGGAGCGCTTCTTTGGAAAGCTGTTTTGTTTTACTGGTTTCTTGGTTTTTAACATCGGTTTTTACATCTCTATTCAAAAGTTGGTACAGAAGTCTATCTGCCTCTTGCGCTTTCACCTCTGACTTACTAAAATTTGAAGATGTTCTTTTAATAATCTCATGAGCTTTTACAAGGTTTAATGCACTACCTGTACTCTCAATTATTTGGTCTTGATTTTGAATTTCTACTGCCTTTAGTTCTTTCGCATCTATATTTTTTGTTTTATACATAGCTATAGTTTATGATCAATTGCACATTCTTGTGTATATAGTGTTTTTAAGCCTTGAAAAAAGATATTGGCTTCTTCCTTATTTGTATAGTGAATCGAACAATTTTGTGGTGTTCCATCCCTATTGAAACATTCATAGCGATAACATTGTTTTGGGCGGTCTTCGTCAGTTACATCAATAGTTGTCCATCGTAAAATCAATGTGTTTTTATGCATGGGTGATTCCATGATTTTAAAATCACGACAATGTGCTTTATTATTTTTATTAATTAGTACGGCCCTGTCCATTATGGCATTTACAATCTTGGGTGCAACTTGTGTTTTTCCTTTTTTCTTCATCTCATTCTATTTTAGTTGTTTTGCATACTCCGTTATAATTCGGGTCACTTCTTTTACCGCAGTATCCAATGAATAGCTTTGTTCAAATACCACATGGTAGGTATTCGTATCAGAAAGCGTTTCTACAAATTGTTTTCCCATTGTTTCTTTAATGCTCCCTAATGAATCAGGTACTTTATGGTTAAAGTGATCACTTAAAGCGATAATACCTTTAAAGCCTCGATACCTAAAGTATCTTGGGTCACTACTCGTTAATAGCAATTGATTTTTGTCTAGTCGGTCTTGAAATCGTTTTGCTCTAATGACACCCATGAAAATTTTATTTCTAAATGAGGTTCCTAGCATTACATTAACTTCTACCGCTACGCCCAACAGTTCCATAAACTCAACTAATTCAGCACAGGCTAATCCAACGTATAAAAGTCTATCTCCACTTATGTTGGCATTTCCTCCAGCCAATAGATATAACTTTAAGGCAGGATAGGACACTTTTTTATTCTTGAAATAGGCATATACACTCTTTACTGCTGTGGTTTTATTTTCTTCATCTAATTCTATTTTAATTTGACTGGATACCTTATCGATGGGTGTTTTAGTATTTGTTGGATGCAAGCGATATAATCCCATAGCTGCTCTATCAAATGAAAACACCCCCAATCCTCTATCATTATAGGCTACTTTTGGTTTTTCAATCGCGACTTCAGACAATAGTTTTAGATAGTCTTTAAGCTTTTCCTTAATCTTAGATTGAATCTTTTTTAATAAAGGCATCCCAAGAAAATATTTATGCTCATTAAGTTCATCAATATTTTTAGGGGTTGGCGTCCCATACCATGTTGTCCCGTTTTGTAGATTAGAAGCTGTGGTACTGTTTATGTTCGCCCAAACTGCTTTATTGCTTTCTTTTAATACCGTAGTTTGAACATCTACAAAGTCATTAAACTTCTTGATGCTATCAAAAAAAGTATAATACCCTGCTTTGTTTGGTAATTTATGTACTATAGAGCTACTCATCTATCCTATTCTTCTTTTATATTCTTTTATAAACTCCTCTCGCATAACTGTTCCTTTGTAAGAATTTAAAAACCCTTCTAGGTTGACGTCTTGTTTTACCTTTTCCGCTTTTGATGGATTCATTACCATGAAATAACTGTGCAAGGCATCTCTTAGAGTTTTACCATTTTTGATTTTTTTATAGGGTTTACCAAATTCATCATCCATTCCCATCTCACGCTTCATCTCCAGCTCATAAGCACGCTGCATGTTAAGCATCGTTCTTAAGGTCATAATATCTTCGGTATCATCATCTCCTAAGTCTTTCCCTTCATAGGAAAGTATTGCTTTACGAATTTTAATGCATATCTCTGCTACCGCTGGATAGACTAATTGGCGCTCTAATGATTCGTTAAATCCAATTTTATATATGCATCCACTAAAGCGATCGAGAAGTGATGCATCTTGTTTGTTATTCCCTACATAATTTCCACTTGCACCTTTACCCACTACATTCCCTGTAGCTATGCATCCAAAATTATGATGCTTCATTATGGGTTCATTCAATCCATTAAATATGACTGCTTCTGGTTTAGCCGATTTAGCCAAGGCATCATTCAATAAACCTGCTGTATTAGCATCCAATTTTGGCATTTCATCCAAGATGAGAATCTTACCATCTCTCCATGCTTCTATTAACGCCCCCTCTTTATAACCACTAATCGTTTGTCCTCCCTTGATATCTATAGGTGATGTCCATTGATTACAGTTCACTACAACAAAGGGTAGTTCTTGTTTATCATCTTCTTTTCTTCCAAACACGGCATACGCCACTTTTTCGCCTAAAGTGGTTTTTCCAGTGCCAGCACTCCCTACTAAAAACACATTATTCCCACTGCTTAAATCGTCCAGCACTTTCATAAAGTTGGGTATTTGTACGATTTCGGGTATATCTAATGTCATTATCGTTCTCTTTTTCATATCCTTATTATTCATGTATTGTATGCTCTAGGCTATCTTCAAATTATGGTATAGTTGTAGTTGCTCCAAGACAATATCAATTGGCTCAATCGGCCCAAATAAATCTTCATAAGCTACTACTCCTAGTTCTTCTGGTGTGTATCTCCCGAATACAAATTCTGGATTACCATCTTCATGTGCATTGTTCATTATAAACTGACCTAATCCCTGTTTTATCTGATGGAGCATCTTACCTTCTAATTCTTTACGCTTTAACTTGAATGCTTCTGGTATGGACGTATTTTGAACCCCTTTTTTCCAGTCGGTATAGGGGACTTCAACATTTTTATATACAGGAATTAGTGAATAGTTATACTTTTCTTTATCGGTAAGTGGTCTTGAATAGCTAACAATACCAAAAGGGTACTTCGCACCTTCTGGCTCTTTATAGACTTTAAATCCAACAGTAGGATTACTCCCTTGACCATAAGGTCGTCCTAACTCATAGGTATAAGTGCTATTACTTTCCTTAGTGCTTTGCTCCCAATCTTTAGCATTTTCTATTTCCCAATCTTCCAGCGCTTTGGCTTTTCCTAAAAACTGAATGTTGTATGTATCTAATCGTTTTAAAAAAAGTTCCAAGTTTTTGCGTTGTACTGCTCCTGTCATGTCTCCTGCATTTTGCACAAAGTCTGGCAGTTCCTCCTCTGATTGTCCTTCTGCTCTTCGGATTAATGCTCTTAATTTTGCATCAATGGCGAGTTTATAGTGTTCTTTTTTATTTAAATAAACTTGCCAATAGTTTTCTCCTATTCTCTTAAATCGAACGCTTCTATCTTCTATGGAAAAAGTTTCATCCAGAGATAATTCTTTTATTAAATTCAAAGCTTCAGAAATGGGTAACAGGGACTTATCTTCTCCATCCTTTCCATACCCTCTAGCCATTAGAATGCCATTTTTAATGACACCTGATGTTGTATTGTATTTTACCAGTTTGTTATCCGCCCCTATTGCGTAAGAAGCGCCTACAATGTTCTCTGTTAATATGTGTCGACGTTCTCTTTTGGAGGATGCTTTTTTTATAAGTTCATTCCATTGGGATGGAATTTGCTTTTTTTCATCTTCAGAAATATCCTCACTTCTGGTTCTTATAAAACTGATATAGGCTTCCTCTGCTGGTTGTAGGGAATAAGACAACAACTTTCTGGAATCTGCTACTGCAAATCGTAGATGCATATTCCCTGGTGTGTACGGGTTTTTAGCTGCTGTTCCGATACTTACTCCTAAAAACATTCCCCAAGCGGGGTCTTTCATACTATTTAAGTGTGGTATTTTTAGTATTTGTCCTACTGTAAAATATTGGATGCTTCTTAATATTAGTTGCTTAGTTTGTTCCAGTTCTTTCAGATATCTATCTAAGGCTAACTGTTTTTCGCTAATTAGTTTTTGGAGTTTATTATGGTCGTTTTCAATTTTTTCATTCGCATCTTCATCTTCTCCTGAACCTAGTTTTGGTAACTCCTGAAGCTCCTCTCTTAATTTGTGAATGAGTTCCATTCGCTTTTCTTTACGTTGTTCAATTAGCAAAGGATAATCTTCTTTGATACGATTGACTAATTCAAAGCGTAACTGTTCAGGTTTTTTACCTTCCAAAACTTTAGTAATGCGTTCATCTAGCTGTTGTTTTGTCAAAGGGCGTTGTAGATTATTTACAACACTGACTTCTCGTACTGTATCTTTCCCAAATGGAGTGTTTCCGCCTTTTCCCCTTTGGAATAGAAATCGTTTTTTTAAGTCCGCATCTAACTTCAAAAATTCCGTTTCTAAATCGTAAGTACCTTGCTGCTTCTCTAATTTTATTTGATGGTCATATCGCTCCAAAAGCTCATCGTATAAACGGTCTTGTTCTTCTACCAGCAGCAATCCTGCTCTACCTGTTAACTGCCTTATGGCTCCTTCTTTGAAGTCATTTCTTTCATAATATTTCTCTCCCGTTTTTGGGTCGGTCTTTTTGTGATAGGTAGGATGTCCTAATCTTGATAGCATTTCTGGATTTTCATTAATCCATTGCCATGCTACTTTATCACCATATTTATTCAGAAAATCTGCGCTTTCCAAAGTATCATCATTGGTTTTTTGCGAAGCTGTCGTATTGGCATCCAATGATTTTAGTTTAGCTTTTAGCATCGTCATTAGCCGACGTTCTGTAGGAATATCACTAGTCATATAATAATACTCCGGAAGATTAACTTGTCCTGTTCTATTTATCCGCCCTCGTTTTTGTACTTCTATGTTGATGTCCAATTCAAACTGATGAATAATCATTGCTCGTTGTCTTTGGTCTTCAAAATCTTTTGAAGCATGTGCTGAAGCTCCTGTACTACCACTTTGGTTAATTAATAGCACATCGAACTTTCCTTGATTAAATAAACGAAAGGAACGTTCTGTAGTACTTCGGAAAGACGATACAATGGCATTGTCTTCATCAAAATTCACTTTCTGATGTCTCCCTGTAACCTCCGTCACCTTAAAATAGTCTTCATCATGTCCTCCTAAATGCTTAGGTTTTTTTTCTTGTTCTATAAGTTGAATTAACTGATCGATTGGAGATAAGCTCAAGCCTGAACTTTCCATAAGCATCGCTTTTTTGATGCGATTGTATTCGTTTTGTCCTTTTTCGGATAGACTGGTTAGTGGTAAACGCACTCTACTCTTAGCTCCAGATATATCCGTTAAGCTGTAATAGAATACACTATCAAGTCCTTTGGTAAGTGTCCTTACAAAATCTAACTCATTTTTAGGAATAACATCACCACTTGATAAATTCAAATCTTTTAAAAAGGCTCCCATTGTTGATTTGAACGCGATGACGACCTTTTTGTCTTGTTTGAGTAATGCTATTGTTTTTTTCGCTACCTCTCTAACTTTTAGGGCGAATAACATCTGGTCAATAATGTTAAATACTCTAGAAAAATAGGGTGCTTGTTTAACTCCCAAGCCTCTAGGCTTTTGTTTCATTCCCTTTCCCTCGGCTTTAACATTAGTATGTATTTCTGCTAGTTCTGGAGCGACATATTTTTCTTCAAAGCGCACGACCTCATTCATTAACTTGATGATACGATTGATGCTTTCTCTGTTTTTAGAACGGTCCGGTTCTTTGTCCAATACAACATAATCTACCTTAATACCGTCACTGGAACGTTGTCTTCTAATGAGTTGACCACTCTCCGCTAAATTGGATGCTACAATTTCCTGTAAGGCTAAGCCTCCACTGCGCATTGAACCTACAAAATTAGAATCGCTCAAGCCTGTTTCAGATATTGCCGTTTTTTTCCCATAGAAGGGCATTACTTCAGGATACTTAGCAAATGTGGCGCTAAGAAAACAGCAGGCTAAAGTCTCTGGTAACACGCTGCGCATCCAAACACCAATAATAGATTCAAACCCACCTGCACAATGTGATTCGTCCAAAATAAAAATCGCCTTTTTATATCGCTTACTGTTTTCTATTCCACTTTGACATATTTGCTCTATCCATGCACGTTTATAGTAGGCCGCGGATTGTATCTGGCTATAGGTTGTAAAAATCATATCATAGTCACTTGGCAAATAGTCTATACCTTCATGAATGGTGACCGTTGGAGTTTCTTCAGGATCTGGTAGTGGTATTCCTGTTTTTTTATGCCATTCTATTGATTCAGGACTTTCTGTAGCAAAGGTTTTTTCAATGGTTAACACCTCACGTTGTTCTTTACTGGAAAGAGGTGTAAATACTACATTTCCATCTTCATCTTTTATCTTTGCTTCTGTTCCTGTGTTGACAATAAATGGATGAATATCTTCAAAACCAATGGCTTTTAAATCGCGATACATGTCTGTAAACAGGTTGGGACTTTTCGTAAAAAATATAGGTAAATACCCTTGCATTACAGCATGACGAATGGCTGCTGCTGCCTGTCTCCCTTTTCCAATACCTGTTTGGTCAGCAATGATAATACCCTGCTGCCGTTCCAACTGTTTAAGATAAAGTGCAACGGCGTCTACTTGTTCAGCAGAAAAAGCTTTCCAAAGTATCGCTGTGGATATATATTTGAGTTCGTTGCGTACATAATTATCTATGTTTCCTTTTTCTTTTACTATTGTATTTAGGGCTTTTTGCACCTCAAATGCCATATTGCGAGGAATAAGAGTATTCATTTTAAAGGTGGCATTTGATTTTGGTATATAGGGTACTAAAGCCGTCTGTTCTACCGCCAGTTTTTCTATCTGCTCTCTGTCTTGAGTAAACGTCTCTTGTTCTTTTGCTAATTCAATATTTTCCATGTTGCTAAACGTATTAGTTTACTCTTTATAGGGTATTTTCAAATGAAGCCAGGGCTTCCAGATAACTCATCAATGTGATTTCTGAATATACCTGAATCGCTTCTTCTTTCTCCATCCCGCCATACATTAATGAATCGCCTGGTATGGTTTCATCAAGTGTACTCCAGTTATCTTTTAGTGTCCATAATGCCGATTGCATTTTATCATGTTGTAGTAAGTAAGTGGCTATTTCTTCTATGCTCTGTCCTCCTATATATGTGGTTTCGAGATAACTTTCTATGAGTAATACTGGGTTTTGTCCCTCTGAAATGGATTGTTCTACAAGACTATGCAACTGAATGTAAATAGCAGCTTCGTGGTCTTCAAAACGCTTAAAGGGATAAGGGTTACTTACCATGAATAAGGTTGCTTGTTCCGTTGTGGGCATTAATTGATTGTTATATATTATCATTTTCCTAGTTCTATTTTGAGTTGCTTTATAAGTGTTTTTATTGGGGAGTGTATTGATAGATGAGAGCGTATTCTATCCCATAAATCTTCAAAACGCTCTACAACATCCTCTAAAGAGGGCTGGTCTTTTTTCCTTGGAGATACTCCTGACGGATTAGGCTTTCTTCCGTTTATTAAAATCAACATCGTTTTGGCTACTGCTCCTTGTTTATTATAGAGTTTATAGCTGTTCATATTGATAATATCCTCTACTTTATAATGACGGTATAGCCAATTGAAAAATGGTCTGTATTTGGCGATGTAGCCTTCCATATCAAAGTAGACATGCCCCATGATAATAATTGCAGCTTTGCCATTGTCTTTTAGGGTGTGTAGTGCCAGTCCTGCCATATAATGCTCTAAGCGCATGTGCTGAACAAGTCCTCGTTGATTATTAAAATATTTGCGAACGTAGCGCTCTTTGTCAAACTTACTGTCTTCCCATTTTGCAAAGGGTGGGTTGGTTACAACTACGTCAAAAGTGTGTTTTAGTTCTTCTGGAAAAGATAAGGCTGCATTAAGGTGGGTAATGGTTTTAAATCCTTGCACCTCTAAGGAATGCCTGCGACTTTTATCAATTTCATTAACATGGGTCTTCTCAGGGTTTGCTCCTATGACTAACAGTCCATTTCCTGCACTGGGTTCAAATATGGATTTGGCATCTCTCATATTTGTGTACTGTGCTATCATAGCACCTATTGGGCAGGGAGTTGAATATTGTTTGTATAACTCCTTTGAGCTATCGGAATAGGCATACGTTGGCTGTATGGTATTCCAAAACTTTATCATGTATTTTAATCGATTTTCAAAAGTATCTGGTTGGTTATAGTAGAATTTATACCATAAGAGCCAACTGAGTTCTACCGCTTCCCAAAGCGCTCCCATATTCGGTACTCCTGCTTCTTCCTTAACCGCTTCTACTTGTTTCTTACTTAATCTTTTGGCATTCATGTAATGGTCATGCATAATTGAGACCACCTTATCCAAATAGTCGGGATCAGATTTGGAATTATCTGCTTTAGTTTTTCGCTTAGCGAAATAGTCATCTATTAAAATAGAAACCATTTTTTTTATGGGTTCTTTTGGGTAGTTTGTTACTATTCTTTTCTCAAGTAGATTAGGTAGCACTTCCTCATGAAAATCAATAATTTGTTTTCCTTCTAATACAAAGTTTTCTTTGTTAACTTGATTAAGGATTTCAAGAAATAGCTCATCTTCAAAGACCAAGTTTTCATCTTCTAGCAAGGCTTCTAATTTGTCTATTTCCGCGATAATTTGTTTGTCCAGTTTTTTTATTTCCTGTTCGTTGTCATCACCGCTCTTACTTTTGATTTTATCTCGCTCAAGCTCTAATTCTTTTACAGTTTTAAACTGTTCTGCCTCCAATAGTTCCTCATATTGTCTCCAATTCTTATCCCACCTGTAAGCAAGGTCAAATACGGGGAGGTCATTTTCAAAAGCGTCTTGCCCTGTAAAGGGCACTTTAAACCCTGCACTTATAAATCGTTGTCTTATCTCTGAAGCTCTTTCCTTACTAAAATGCAAGTATTCTAATTCAGGAATTTTGTTTTTGTCTTCGACTTTGGTTGGTTGCTCTGGAACAAGTATTTTTTCAGGATGCTTTAATATATAATTAATAGCTTTTTTCAGTTTTCCCGTTGACATCGTACTTCCTCCATATAGTACACTTTCCTTTAAGGGATTATGGCTACTTATTGCAACAGTATTATTTTCAAGTATGATGAAATTTATGGTATCTCTGTCTGTTAGAATTCTAAATCCTGAAGGTGTTAGCTCCGATATATCTTTAGCAAACTCAGCTTCCTTTTCGTATTCAAAATGAAGATAATTAAAACTTGTTTGAATAAATTGCTCAAGTTTATCAATGATTGTGTTATCTAGTTTTGTCCAAGCTTGCACTAATTTAACTGTGTTTAGTTCCCACTTATCACTTCCCTTTATTTCGGTATCTTGTTTGTCCTTTTGCTTATCAGTTTGAGCTTTGTTTTGCTTTTCATCTATAGTTACTCCAAGTTCTTTTGCATAACTTAAAGTCGCTTTTAAAGCCTTATTCAATTGGCTGTTTTTCTTTTTCTGATCGGATACGATATAGTCCTTTTTCTCAATAAGCTGTTCTATTCTAAAAACAATGTCTTTAAAAGCCAGCTCTAATACTTCTTGACGAGTTTTGTACACACTGCTGCTTGTACTAACGGGAGAGGAAGCTCCACTAACGTCACCAAAGTTTTTCTGCGTTGATATGGCAAAACGGTAGTTGTCATCTTCATCATGAACTACTTTTATCTTTGCTTCAAACTTTGCAGTTTTAGGAATGGGAATTTCAATGACTTCTAATCGAACTCCTGCGGTTTCTTTAGTGTATACGCCATTTTCGTTTGTTAACGTTTTTGTTGGCATACTTAATGGTTCCGACTCTAAAACGTTAGCTAGAATATTAATATATTCTATGAAACGCTTAGTTAAATCTCCATGACTTAATGATATGCTTTTATGCGCCTTTAATTCATTTATGATTTGTTTTAATTCAGTAATAAAAGCTGTTTCTTTTTTTAACAGTAAAGCTTGTTCTAGTCGTACTCGTGTAGAAAACGTAAAATTCTTTTTATCATCATCCTCGATTTGGTTTTCTAAATCCCTTATGTCATTTATAAGCCCCTCTACTGTTAATCGAATTGTACTTTGTTCCGTAACAGTTTTTTCTTTTGGATTAGGTTTTGATGGGCTTTCTCCAGTTATAATTCTCCCTTCATGAAATGCATGTCTGGAATCTACCTTTCCATTTCGTGCGGATACTAAAACATTAATAAGACGGTCTCCATAATGCTCTTTAGCAAAGCGCTCCGCCATTATGGTTGCCGAGCGTAAAAGCGCATCGAAAACAACGTAATGTATTTTCTTCTCTTCGCTATCTTGTTCATCCTTGTAAGTAATAGTAACCCGACTAAATCGATTATGGTCGATGTTATCTAGTGATGTCTCATAACTTGGTTTTAATTGAACACTGAACGGATCTAATTCTTGATTCAGCGCATCAACTAATGCCTTAGCATAATTTTCATACGCAGGGGAAAAACGGACATACCACACATCATCTGTAGTGCGTGATTTTTTAAACCCCAAATGAATAAGGTGTTCTCCAAATCCTTTAGGTAGGTCTTGCGAAAAATTAATTTCTAAACCGTTTTTTTCCTTGTTGTGTGTAATTGATACTTTCATCTACTTTTTACTGTTGCCTTGTAAAAAGCGATATTGCGCTTATAAAAAGTTTGCTTATCTATTTGCTATACAGAATAGCTACTCATTCGTTATAGAAAGCATTTTCAAATCCTCTCTATAAGAAATAGCTATGAATCCTCTATAGAGAAAATTTTTAAATCCTCTCTATAGTGAATAGCTATAAATTCTCTATAGGGAAAAGTTACAAATCCTTCCTATAGAAAATAGCTGCAAATTCTCTATAGAGAAAAGTTACAAATCCACCCTATAGAAAATAGCTACGAATTCTCTATAGAGAAAAGTTACAAATCCTTCCTATAGAAAATAGCTGCAAATTCTCTATAGAGAAAAGTTACAAATCCACCCTATAGGAAATAGCTGCAAATTCTCTATAGAGAAAAGCTAAGCATTCGCAATTCGCTTAATTATCAAAATGTGTTCAAGAATCTCCTTTTAGCGGGAGTGAAAGTGATAACTTTATCGAAACGTTTTTGCCCTATTTTTTATGGCTAAAATCTCCTTGAAGCGGGAGTGATTTAATTATTCTTTACAATAATTCCGCGTTCGATTTTATCAAATATATTAAGTTTTTTTGGCTTTTTTTCATCATGTAAACGGCTAGCGTCGTGTATTTTTTTGCTGTTAAAAAGCCCTATATAAATTCAGCCCTTTGATAGCAGGGTTTTCGAATTTATACCCCCTATAAATTCATGCTGCGCTACCGTAATAAAAAAAGTTTTTTAACCTACCCCATCTGTAACATGAATTTGAATAACAGTGTCTTTTTCTTCAAAATCCCAATGCACATTTCTTACCGACCATCCCATTGTATCTTCTACCCATTCAAAAATAGAATAAGTGGTATTTTCAACTCGAAACATCTCTTCTGGCCTTACCTTATTGCCAAGCAATTTTGGAATGTTCATAGTTTCCCCCTGCCTGGGCAAATAAATTGAATACGATTGCCATTGCACGGTTATAAATCGATGTCCCGCTTCGTAATACTTTGTTGTAGACCAATTAATGTTAATTATTACTTTCATATTTTCTCCCTTTATTCTTGTTTTTTTGACATTCAGTACCGCTATGGTTTACACTAATTCTGCACGTTGTTCATTATCTTCTTCCCATGCACCATAGCTTTCAGGTTTCCATTCTCCTTTTGCTTTATGGGCAGAAATATGGCCGTTGAGTTGTTTTGAACTTGAGAATGATTCTTGACATTCTGGACATTGGTATGGTTGCGCTTTAAAGCGCACCCCCGCTTGCATGGCGTTATAGATTTTTAGCACTTGTTTTGGTACTTTCCCAAGTTCGAGTTCTTCTGTCTTTTTATTAAAAAACAAATGGGAAAATGAGTAAAGTGTTACGGATTGCATCGCACTAATAAGTACGCCACTCCAAACACTTTGCGGCATGAATTGGTAGACTAGGTTGTGCGCCAATGTGGCAAACAGATAAGCTAATGCTGTTTTTAACCATCCTTTTACGGTAAAAATCAAAATAGCAAGGTCCACACCTACAGCATAACAATAGGAGAACCAAGGTTGCTCATAATGACTATTCGCCTCGAAGACATAAAGCGTGTGAGCTATTTGTGGTATTAAAAGAACACTCATAGTGAGTATTCCGAATACATCGGTTTCTATAATTTTTTTCATTTACCTCAAGAATTTTCAAACTATACTTTTGTCCGGTTTTCCAGACTTTCATTGAAGTAAATGTAATTGGGTATATCGGTGAATAACAAGTAAAGCTTATCGATTTTCACGAAAATTGGTACAACTTTTCATGAAATCAAGCTAGTGTTAAAATAAAAAATTATAAGTGTTTTTGTTAATTTAATACTAAATACTACATCAAAAAAGGTATTAATGTTTTTTTTCGTAACAAAACAAGCTTTTTAAGCACTTATTCTTAAAACCAACATTATATAATAATCATTAAGCTATATGGGAGTGGCAATAATGGTAAGTATACCGTAAAAATACTTTTGAAAGGTATTTTTATGCTTTCCTAATGCGTTTCTGATGTAGCTTTAAAAAAAGATAATGCATGTTTGGAACAACTACTCAAGCTACTATTATTGTTATTATTTTCTTTCAAGTCTTAGTCCTATTCGCACAGTTCTTATTCTATCTCTCTCGCCCAAAAGAGAAATCAAGACTACGCTTTTTAATGTTGATTTTTACATATATCATGTATAACATTTTTAATGAGTTACTATGGTTTATTCCTGAAGAATTGCTTTCATTAGATATACATGTTAAGTATCTCATTTCTGCAATTCCAGCTATAGGATTACCCATCTATTTTGTGCACTACAGTCAAAAGGAATTTAATATTTCGCCTTTCGAATCTAAGGTATTGGCTCGAAAAAAAATATTTATCGTATTACTGATTTCATTTGCTATTTTATTTGCTATTCCATCCTGCTACATTTGTACAACTGGATTTGCCGAATCCGTTATCTTTCCTCCTATTTTTATTTTATCACTTGTTGTTTTGATTAAAATAGGTGTTGCCTTCTTCAGGGCATATTTTCAAAAACATCAAGGTTCTAAATATTACAAATACAGGGTTCTCTCAGGCTATTTCGTTTTCTTTACACTATCATTCATTCCCTCCATGCTTGTTCTATCACTACCTGATATCGTTAGAGTAATCGTCTTTAATTATGGATTCATAATTATGGCGATAATTCATTTCGCAGATTTCATCAATCAAAGAAAACAAGAAGCAATAGTATTAGATAAAATGAGAAGAAAGCCTGGTACCAACATGCTCGCTATTGATATTAAAATTGTTGAGAACATATTAAAGCAATTAAATCGTTTTGAAGCTAATCATGATTACTTGCAAGGAAAGATTACCTTGAGTATGCTAGCAAAACAGTTTAAGACCAACTCTAAATACTTATCTCAAATCATAAACACCCATAAAGGAAAATCCTTTACAACGTACTTAAACGACTTAAGAATAGATTACGCAAAAACCAAACTCGAGACGGACGATACATTTAAGTACTACACCCTTAAAGCTATGGCTAACGATATGGGATACACCTCTGTTGAAGCTTTTGCAAATGCCTTTCTAAAAAGAGAAAAAATAAAGGTTTCATCTTATGTAAAAACCATTAGAAAAAATAAATAATGTCTCTTTTTTAATTTTTTTGTGTTAACTTCACAGTCCTAGCTTATCTATCCTTTTATTCACATTCGTGGGTAAGATTTTTTGTATCATTTTTTAACATCCCATAGTACTCATGAGGCTAGACTACTTTTCTCCACCACCACTCTGTTATTTATGTTTAAATAAAAGCACTAAACTTATTTAGACCTACCGATTTCCTTAATTTATTTTACGCTACTACATCTTCATCTTAAAACTAAAGCTCCCTCATGCTAGGTACTCAAATGCACCCGCTAACATTTACTATTATCGTTATTCAAACACTCGTTTTGTTCGGTCAATTCTTATTTTTTATTGCCAGGCCCAGCGACGCATCGAGATTGCGTTTTTTAATACTTATTATAATTTATGTAATCTACAATAGTATCCAAGGTCTTTTCCCCTCTACGGATCTGCCAATTAGTATTTGGACACAGTATTTTATTGCTTATTCTTGCGGTACTGCGCTTGCATTTTACTTTATCTATTACATTTATAAAGAATTTGATATCTATCCTTTTCAGTTTGAATTAATAGGTACTAAATCATATGTGTACATTTTAGGAATCACTTTTCTTTTAATGTTTATCATTCCATATTACACTACTGGGTTAATAGAACTGTCCAGATTATTATACTTAAGTGTCTTGTTATTTTTATCCATTGCATTTTTGATTTGGATGGGTAAGACACTTCAAAAGCTACATAAGAAAAGGCAAAAACAGTCTATATTTTTTAGATATCGCATTATTGCTGGGTATTTGGGACTATTCTCTTTAGCTCTTTTTCCTATTATGTTATTGTCTTCTCAATCGCAATGGGTAAAGGTTGTTGTGCTGAATTTTGGATTTTCAGTTATGATGGCCACTTATATCGCTGATTTTATGTACCAACAACGTATGGAAACAGCGCTTTTAATGTCCATCAATAAGTCTACTAACCATAAACCTATACACATCAATGATAATGTTACCGAAAGTGTTCTTAAAGCTCTTAAATCCTTTGAGGATGATAAAAGCTATCTTAATAAGATTACATTACAAACCCTCGCCAAGCAAATAGGAACTAACTCAAAGTATTTATCTATGATTATTAATTCGCATAAAGGGAAAAACTATACGAATTATGTGAATGACTTGAGAATTGATTATGTTAAATCACGCTTAGAAAACGATAACAGTTTTAGACATTATACCTTGCAAGCAATGGCTAATGAGGTAGGCTATACTTCTGTAGAGGGCTTTATCAATGCCTTTGTTCGTAAAGAACATATCAAGCCCTTAGAATACTTGAAACAAAACATAAAGGGGAGCTAACGCCCCCCTTTTAGCTTATCGGAATACCTTCTTGTAGAAATGCAAATTTTCTTTGGTATAGCCGTCAGAGTACCATACCCTTTCTTTTACGTTATTCTTTAGTTGCTTTAAGTATTTTGGTGTATCAATTAGCGCTTTTAGTTCTACTTCGCTATCCTTGAGTGATAGTGTCAAAACACCATTTTCCCCATGTATAATATCATACTCATAATTAGAGTTAACAGGAGCTACTGTAGGTATTCCAAAAACAGCAGCTTCCTTTGATTTGATAGTATTGTAGTGTTTGTACTTTGATGTGTTTTTAAATGGAACATAAAGAATGTCTATCTTAAGTTGCTGAAGCTTCTGAAAATAGTCTAAAAAACTAACTGGCTTTACAAAAGTTATCTCTGCAGAGGATAGGGGTTTGTAACCATCTTTCGTTTTTCCGTTCCAACCAAAGAGCAACCACTCTACTTTTTCACAGTACATCGCTTTGATATTTTGAAAGAGGGGTAAACTTGCAATATAATCTTGAACATGTAGACCAGAACCAATTATGCCTATCCGGATTTTATCATCTTGAGATGGTCGTACCGGCTGGAGTGCTTTATAACCTATTTTTGAAATCAACGTTGGCAACCAATAGCACCTAATGGGTTTTAGTCTTGAATCATTACTTCCTGCTAGATTTAAAAGTACATCTCTTTGTTCTAAATGGGGTGTCGTAATAATATCTATCTGGTTTAGATTTTGTCTTAACGTGGACTTATGAGCTGTAAATTTGGGGTTGCTAAGAATATAGTCTTCTATATCCATAACGAGTTTTACTTTCGGGTTGAGTACTTTAATCGCTGAAAGCAAGTAACTGTAATCCATGAGCAGGGTTGAAAATATAATGTAATCTGCCCATCGTATTTGGTCTTCACTAAGGGTTTCTTCTCCAATAGTATAGGTCTTATTAAAGTCCCATTTCTTAATGGACGTTACTCTGGTCTGAAAACCAAACTTGTTAAGTTCTAAATAAGGCAAAATCATGCGATAATAGCCGTTTGAATTGACAAATGGTGCGACATACAATAGGCGTACACCTTCTTTTGACGTTTTTAAGGTTTTATTATCTGCTCCTATGAGGGCTTTTATGTTTTCCACTTTTATTCTTTTTTCTATTGTTCTACTAACTCTCCCTCGAAGTACGTCTCTATAAGTGTATTACTCACGCGATCATAAATAAGGCATAGTCTTGCGCTCTTTCCGTATTTCTTCACTTTATCTTGAAGCCCTTTCAATCCTTTTGATGGGTCAAGGAATTTCGAGTAGGCACTTTTCCAATCGAATGAATAGAAAGTGCAAGCTTCATCGTCGGGCCTATCATAGAAATACACTTTCATTTTGTATCTGGAGTGTTCTCTTATATTCCATCTTTTTCTTCGCTTTTTTACCGTCATAGCTATGTCTATCTTGTGAAATACTTAATGAGTACTAACAGCGGAATATCTTGAATAGCCTGCGTTCCATCATATCCCTTGACAATGACTTTGTCAAGGCTTGTCATAATACAAATGTGTAACTGCCCGATATCCATTTTATTGGACTGAGAATAGCTCTTTAAAAATGCCTTAATTCCTGCTATAGTCTTTGCTTCTATATCAAATACATCTGTTTCTATATTAGTAAACAGTTTCACAAGTTCTCGTACAGGAATTTCCTTTGCAACTTGTCCCCGATTATAGATAGTAACTCGAATATTTTCCCTATCCTGAAAGATTCTTACAACAATTTCATCCTTTGGAATTTGAGTCTCTTTTGAGAGTTGCCCATAGTAAGCGTGTATGTTGTCCACAACCGTAGTTTCATAACCAAATACATCTACAACCAGGTTTTTAACGGCTTTTTTTAATTTACTACCTATTCGTGATTTCCTTTTTTCTGTTTTTGTTTTCATAATGTTTCGTTTTTTGATGTTTCGTTTTGTTCTGGTAACACAGCCTTGTAAAAATCTTTGAGTAGTTTAGGTAATCCTAACTTGCTAATGCGCTGTTCACATTCCCTAAAAACGGTTAACCTTGGGCGAGCTTCTCCAGTATCTTTGACCTCATTCCTTTGAAATTTTTTAATTTCTTCTCTTACAATACGATTGAATTTCAGGGTTTTCTTGTGTTTTTTTTCTGCTTCATACCAGGGCTTTGTTCCTGTGAAGCCTTTGGGGTTATTAGGATCGAAATACAGGTAAGGCAGCGTTACAAATCGCGTATCGGGAGATTTATTAATGTACTTTGCCACGATATGTATTCTAGCTTTGTAGACTTCGTGTACATCGTCTAGTTTTTCTTCAGCAACAGGAACGTACCATTCTCGAAGTAGTGTGAGTGCGATATGACATTGTCGCTGGTTTAACCATGTGTCTTTGTATAGTGTGGCTTTGGCCAATTCCCATAACTGAAGCGATAGGAAAGCGCGGCGGGTGTCTGCATCATTTTCGCGCGTGGTGCGTTTTTCAAATGACTGCTGCACCCATCCGGCGCTTTTCCTTCGTGCTTCTTCTTTGGGGCTTTTCCTTCGTGTTTTTTTTGTTTCTTTTTCTGTGCTTTTTTCTGTATCAACTACATCTGTGAGCGGGAGCGAACTCCTTTGGTTTTCAACACCTATTAGTATATTATTTCTTTTATTTGTTTTTTTATTTGTGTATGAATGCGGACATTTTGACGTTTTTATTTTTTTATCTTCTTGATTTTCAAGAGGTAATTGTTTTGTTTCTTTTGGCTCATTTTTCACTTTATTAACAGCGTTTATCCACAAGATTCTGGGGTTTATAAACAGTTCGTAACTTGAATGCGAGCCATGCCATATTTTCTCTGTGAGAATACCGCTTTCAATTAGTCTTTTAATATGTCGTTGTATGGTTCTTCCACTAGCACTTGTAAGTTTTGCTAGCTGCCTATTGTTGGTTCTTAGTGAGGGTAAATTATCCAAATCCACCGGAGCAACTTTATGACTCTTAATTAAAGAAACGCCATATATTTTAATGACTTCTTTCATGGTGGCTATCATGGATTGCCTAATTTTGGTTCCTATTCCCTCTTGTCTGCTATTAAAATCCTGAATATATCTATCCAGTACCTGAAAAGATATTGAGTAATTGATAATCATGACTGTCGTTTGTTTGATGATAATTGATGAAATTCTATTTGATTATAGTGGCTTTGATAGTGCCACTTTTTGACAAAATATCACAGTCCGCACTGGTCGACGTCTTTTGTGAAAAGTCTTCCTTATCTTTTGAGTTAACACTTGCTTACAATACTTTTGAGTGGTATCCTTATCCATAGTTTCCCCATTTAATTCAATTAACTACCCAGCTGCTTTTCTTGTTCAAATTCCAATTCGGTTTGAATAATGCGTCGTCCTCTTTGAATGAGTTCTTTTCGCTTCTTTTGGCCTTCTTCGATGAGTTTGAGCGTGCATTCTAAAAGCTGCATTTGATTGCCTTTTCGTAAAAGCGCTCCGGAGAGAAATTTTGTGATGGTGGGTCTGGTTAATCCGGATTGCTGCTCTAAAGCCTTAATCGGTTCCGGTTGCAAATCATTGAGTCTTTCTATTAAAATTTTAAAGGTATCTTCAGAGTACAATAGTTCCATGTCTTATTAAGTTTTACATTGTTAATTGAAATTATTTTGATTTTTTTGAAATTTTATAAAATTTTTATATAAATTTGTTGAGTATTTAAAAGCCAAAATTTAATTTTTCAACAAATAATGTTGTAAATCTATATAATATATTGATTTTTTCAAAACATTATAACACTATAATTTGCGATTTTAAATTCAACTAACTGATTAACTGTGTTTTATTTTTATAAAATTTCAATAAAATGATTGAAGATTTCAATTTAACCGATGTCGACTCACAATTTTTAAAAGCCGTTGACCATATTCTTACTGCAAGTGAGAAATATCAAACTGATTATGGGCTAAGTAAACTTATCTACCCTGCCAACCCTTATATTATAAAAGACATGAGAGAAAAGGGTAAGCACGTTCCTCATAAAGCGCTTATTATATTTGCTAAGTACTTTAATATTGACTTTAATTATTTTTACAATACCGATGTGCCTTTTGATGAAAACTCTCTGACAAAAGAAAGTACTTTAGCCAAGTCACAAACTGAAGAACATATACCGCTTGTTGATAGAATTAATAAACGCTTTGATGTGTTTACTAATGATATCCTGGATACATCGTCAAAAAAAGATAGCAGCAGTTTTGATGAAATAAAAAAGGAGATTACAGAAGTAAAGGATATCCTTACTGAAGAAAAAATACCTGTAACTGATCTAGACTTATTTAATACCATTTTAAACCTAGCTAAAAAAGCCTTTGTTTATAAGAAAAGACATGAAGCTTATAATGAACTATTCATCCACAATGAGAATAACAAAAGTAAAATAGTGGATTTAACAAACGAACTTAATCTTGCTAAATCATCTATTATTCAAGCGCAGAAAAACGAATCTGATGCCCTTAGAAAACTTTTGGAACTTAAAGGCATTTGATGTCGTTAATGACCTAATGACAGTGAAAAAATGAATGGAGAATAGTATTGAACGTTAACAAATCATTTTGATTTCAATAGCTCCTCTTTTTCCCATAATTGGTGGTTAAATAGGTAAATAAATGAAATCATATAAAGAACCTTTTGAGATAATGTAATTAAAAAATTAACATCATGTTATACTGACATGACAATTATTTTAGTATATTAGTTATCTAATTAAGATTAAAACAAAATGAATACATCAGAAAATCTATCGATTAAAAGCAAGGTGCTTAACGAGCCTTTATTTGAAATTAAACACCTCAATGGTATATCTCGTAACCAAATTTATGAATGGCGTAAATCTGGTGTATTAGATGATAATAGAGATGACAAATCAACTAACACTTGGTCATTATTTAGCCCTGTAGACGTAATATGGATAGGAATAGCACAACAAATGAAAATATTTGGGTTTTCACGACCTCAAATGACAACTTGTAAAAAGGTTATCTATACCCCTATCGAAGCAGAGGACAAAAACAGGTATCCAGCCTTAGAATATTATCTATTTCAAATACTAACCTATGACTTACCTATATTTCTTGTATTCAACTATAATGAAATTGGTATTGAAAAGATTTGGATGCTTGATGACAAAGATTATTTTTCTAAACTGTCCATTGGAGAAATTAAAAATCATACCGCAATTTTAATCAATGATATCATCAAAAATCAACTTGAACCAATCTATACTTCTCCTAATTTTAGCGAATTGGCTCACTTAAATAATGAAGAACTAAAGGCATTGGAAATCATTAGAAATAAAGCCTATCGCCATATACGAATTAAAACACTCAACGGAGAAATTAGTACCATTGAAAGTACCGAGCGCTTAGAAAACATTCAGCATATCCAAGAGCTTATTCTAAGTGGAAAGTATGAAAACTTCGATGTTAAAGCTCAAAACGGCAAAGTGGTATCTGCCTATAAAACAACCAGAAAAAATTTTAAAAAATAATACCATTTAATAATTAAAGCAATGACCGCCAAAAGTCAAGCACATAGTAATTTACTGTTTCTCACCGACGCCAAAATCGGATGGACAGCATTTGTAAATTATAATGACAAAAAACAAAGAGAATGATAAAGTTAAGAGAATAAATCAATTCCTACGTGTCAATAAAATGACACCTGATCGTCTTAGAACATTTAGTGGTTTTGAAAATTATACTGATAATCAAGCCGAAGATACGATTGAGGAATTGGAAAAGTTTGCTAACATAATCGTTAGACATGTTATGATGATTCAAGATTAAACTAATTACCGATAATGGAAAATTTAAGGATATTTCAAAAGTTTGCAAAAACCAATAAAAACAAATTAATACAAGGCAACAACGCCGTAATCTATACGAGAGTATCTACTAAAGAGCAAGCAGAAAACAACGCTAGTCTACAAACTCAAAAAAAATATTGTGATTTATTTGCCGAGCGTAAAGAACTAAATGTCGTTAAATATTTTGGAGGGACTTACGAATCTGCAAAAAGTGATGAACGTAAAGAGTTCCAAAAAATGCTTAAGTATGTCAAAAGCAAAAATGATATTTCATATATCATTGTGTATTCTTATGACCGCTTTTCAAGAACTGGTCCTAATGGGGCTTATATAAGCCAAGAACTAAAGAAACGGGGAATCATTACTTTATCTGCTACACAAGAAGTTGATGCAACTACTTCTTCTGGAGCATTCCAACAAAACATGTATTATATGTTCAGTCAATTTGACAATGAACAACGTAGAGACAAGATAATGTCTGGAATGAAAGAAAAGCTTTTAAAAGGCTATTGGATTAATACAGTACCCTTTGGATATACCAATCTTAATCCTGGTAAAGGTAAAATTCCAAATATGGTCATCAACAAACAAGGCGAATTGTTAAAGTTAGCTTTCCAATGGAAATTAGAAAAAAACATGACCTATCGAGAAATAGCTGAAAGACTTGAAAAAAAGGGGTTATCGATTCGCTGGAAAAAGTTAAGTGATTACTTCAGAAATCCTTTTTATTGTGGGGTCATCGTTCACAATGTTTTAGATGAACCCATTATTGGTAAACACCCTCCTTTAATTTCAAGACGAAAATTTGCAAAAATAAATGACTTGCTATACCAAAATGGTAAAGACTACACAAAAGATGATATTAATTTACCTCTAAAACGTTTTATCAAAGCTGCATCTTGCGGCACACCATATACTGGTTATTTAGTCAAGAGGAAAAATCTCTATTATTATAAAAATAATAGACGCGGGAGTAAAGAAAATAGAAGCGCAAAGGTCATGCATCAAAAATTTGAAGCGTTATTGAAACGCTTTGAATTAAAAGACAAAAAACACCTTGAACCGTTAAAGGAAATCATGAAGTATGTTTTTGTTTACCAGCATCAAGAAAAACTTGAGGAACTAAAAGTGAATGAGCAAAAAATAGTTGAGCTACAAAATAAATTGGAAATTTTAGAAGAACGATTTGTTTTTAAAGAAATAACTGATCAGCAATACTATAAGTTCGAGTCTAAATTAAAAGAAGAATTAGATAGCTTAAAGATACAAACCTCTGGGAGTAATTTTAATTTATCGAACCTCGAAAAATCTATCGATATTGCTCTTGAAACATCTTGTAACTTACACAATACATGGGTGTTAGGAGATTTGGAAACTAAAAAAGCATTACAAATGATGGTTTTTCCTGATGGAATCTTATTTGACCATGAAAATGACCGTTATCGAACCATTAGAGTTAATTCATTTTTTCATATAATCCCTGTAATATCAAGAGTTTTAACAAAAAATGAAAACGGGACAAAGCTAAAAAAACAAGCTTTGTCCCGTCAAGTACTGAAGGCGGGACTTGAACCCGCACGGACATTACTGTCCATTGGATTTTAAGTCCAACGTGTCTACCAATTCCACCACTTCAGCATGGACTTTATGTATACCTCAGAGCGAAAGACGGGATTTGAACCCGCGACCCTCACCTTGGCAAGGTGATGCTCTACCCCTGAGCTACTTTCGCAATCTTTAATGAACGTCGCAATTCGTTATTGCGGATGCAAATTTAATACAATTCTAATAATACCAAAGTCTTTTTAGCAAAAAGAATAAAAAAAATTACACTTGAGAAGCTTTCTTCCTGGTTAACATGCGTTTAATTTCATTAAGCTTCATCAAAGCCTCGACAGGAGTAAGTGTATCAATATCGATATCCAGGATTTCTTCCTTGATTTCTTCCAATAATGGATCATCCATATTAAAGAAACTTAACTGCAATTCATCTTCTTCCTGCATTCCTTTAATTTTATCGGTAAGCTCCTCGCTACTATGCGACTTTTCGAGCTTTTTAAGCATCTTATTGGCACGATGCAGTACTTGCTGAGGCATCCCCGCCATTTTTGCAACATGGATACCAAAACTATGCTCACTACCTCCTGGGACTAATTTTCGGAGAAACAGTACCGTGTCTTTTAACTCTTTGACAGCTACATTATAATTCTTTATCCGACCAAAGGTCTCACACATCTCGTTCAACTCGTGATAATGGGTGGCAAACAATGTTTTTGGACGTGCAGGATGTTCATGCAAAAACTCACTAATCGCCCAGGCGATAGAAATCCCATCATAAGTACTGGTTCCTCTACCAATCTCATCGAGCAATACCAGACTTCGATCCGAAATGTTATTCAATATACTAGCGGTTTCATTCATCTCTACCATAAAAGTAGATTCTCCCATAGAGATGTTATCACTAGCTCCTACTCTGGTAAAGATTTTATCGACTACTCCTATTTTTGCCTCTTCAGCTGGAACAAAACATCCCATCTGTGCTAACAAAACGATCAGCGCAGTTTGTCGTAAGATAGCGGATTTACCACTCATATTAGGCCCAGTAATCATTATAATTTGCTGGGCATCTCGATTCAAAGAAACATCGTTGGCGATATAGGATTCTCCCGGAGGTAATTGCTTTTCGATAACAGGGTGGCGTCCATTTTTGATCTCCAAATCAAAATGATCATCAATCAACGGTCGAACGTAATTATTTTGTTGCGCCAATAGAGCAAACGAACACAAACAATCCAATTGACCGATTAGCGCTGCGTTTAATTGCACAGGTTTGATGTATTCGTTCATCCAAATCACCAGATCGTTAAAAAGCTGTTGTTCTAAAGCTAAGATTTTTTCTTCAGCACCAAGAATCTTGGCTTCATATTCTTTTAACTCTTCGGTGATATAGCGTTCTGCACTTACCAGAGTTTGTTTACGTATCCAGGTCTCTGGTACTTTATCTTTGTGCGTATTTCGTACTTCAATATAATATCCAAAAACATTATTGGATGCAATTTTTAAAGAGGTGATTCCGGTAGCTTCAGACTCCCGCTCTAACATCTTGTCCAAATAGTCTTTCCCAGAAAAAGCAATTGTTCTTAGTTCATCCAATTCATCCAGATATCCATCGGCAATGGTATTCCCTTTCAGCACATTTACCGGTGCTTCTTCATTAAGAGTTTCTTTGATTTTGGAACGCAACAATTCGCAATCATTAAGGGTCTCTCCTATAATTTTTAGCGCTTCATTATCGCTTGCTACCGTCTGCGCTTTAATCGGCACAATAGCTTCTAAAGAGTTCTTGAGTTGAATTACCTCTCGCGGATTTACCTTTCCGGTAGCCACCTTAGAAATTAAGCGTTCGATATCCCCTATTTGCTTAATCTGATGTTGTATTTTTTGATGCAGTGAAGGAGTATCTAAAAAGTATTGTACCACCTCATGCCTTTTTTGTATTGCACTTACATTTTTGAGCGGTAAAGCTAACCACCTTTTTAAGGTACGCCCTCCCATTGGAGAAATCGTTTTATCAATCACATCCAACAAAGTAACTGCATTGGCAGCATTTGCATGGTACAACTCAAGGTTTCTGATGGTAAAGCGATCCATCCAGATATATTGATCCTCTGCAATACGCTGGATTGCGGTGATATGCTGTAATTTGTGATGCTGTGTTTCTCCCAAATAATGCAGAATAACTCCTGCAGCGATGATTCCTTCTTGCAAATCCTGCACTCCAAATCCTTTCAAGGATGCAGTACCAAAATGATCATTTAGGGTATCGGTTGTATAATCGGTTTTGAACACCCAATCTTCGAGAAAAAAAGAATGATGAGATTCGCCAAAATCATTGTAAAAGTTTTTCTTCTTTTGCTTAGCAACCAACACCTCGCTGGGGCTAAAATTTTGGATAAGCTTATCAATATGCGCAACATCTCCCTGAGCGGTCAAAAATTCTCCCGTAGATACATCCAGAAATGCAATCCCAAGCTCCTTTTTTCCATAATGAATGGCGCACAAAAAGTTGTTGGTTTTACTTTGTAACACCTCATCGTTGAGAGCCACTCCTGGAGTTACCAATTCTGTAACCCCTCTTTTTACAATTGTTTTGGTTTGCTTAGGATCTTCGAGCTGATCACAGATAGCAACGCGTTCTCCAGCCTTTACCAATTTGGGCAAATAGGTATTCAACGAATGGTGTGGAAATCCAGCTAATGCCGTTTCCTGCTCGCTTCCGTTTCCTCTTTTGGTTAAAACAATATTGAGAATGGCTGCTGTTTTGATCGCATCTTCTCCAAAAGTCTCATAAAAATCTCCTACTCTAAATAATAATAATGCATCAGGGTATTTTGCCTTGATCGCATTGTATTGCTTCATTAATGGAGTTACTTTCTTTCCGCTCTTTCCTGCCATTCAAAATTGTAATTATGTGAACCATGCTAAAGTAGCTATTCTCCATTTTTTTTTGAAATATCCCTATAACGAGTTATTCAATTTTATTCACAATTCGTTTTCTCTGCTATCCATGATTACATCTAACGAATAAATAATATTTTTGCAGGGATGAAAAACAGAAAACTAAAAAACCGCGAGCTTGATCGCAAAACCATAGAAGAGTTTAAATCTTCGGATAAAACTCCATTGATCATCATCCTGGACAACATCCGGAGTCTGAATAATATTGGTTCCGTTTTCAGAACAGCAGATGCCTTTCTGATCCAAAAAATATACCTATGTGGTATTACCGCCACTCCACCGCATAAAGACATTCAGAAAACAGCTTTGGGAGCCACCGATACCGTGAGTTGGGAATACCACAAGGACACTATAGAATTGATCACTTCCCTGAAATCACAAGGCATCAAAATACTATCTATAGAACAAGCAGAAAACGCAGAAATGCTGGATCAATTTACACCAGAAACTGATCAACAATACGCACTTGTCTTTGGAAATGAGGTAAAGGGGGTACAACAAGAAGTGGTCTCGGCAAGTGATACTGTACTCGAAATTCCACAATTTGGAACCAAACACTCCTTAAACATTTCAGTAAGCGCAGGAGTGGTAATCTGGGATTTGTTTTGTAAGTTTAGAGTGAACTAGAATACTCACTCATGAAATACAGCACACCATTCATTTGTCTCTTCTCTTTACTTCTTTTTTCTTGTAAACAAGAAACCAAACCCTTAGAAGAGTCTGAGGATCAACAACTATTAAACAGAGCTAAAGAAATACACAGTAAAGTGATCACTCTTGATACCCACTGTGATATCAATGTAAAAAATTTTACTCGCACAACAAACTACACACAAGATCTAAACACCCAGATCACCTTGCCCAAGATGGACAAAGGAGGATTAGATGTAGCATGGTTAATTGTCTATACAGGTCAAGATTCTTTAACCCCAAGTGGTTATGAAAAGGCGCACCAAATTGCAATGTCAAAATTTGACGCCATTCACAAACTGGTAGATTCTATAGCTCCAGATCAAATGGAACTAGCACTTACTTCTGATGATGTTCGTAGCATCCATAAAAAAGGGAAAAAAGTAGCGATGATCGGTATTGAAAATGGCTATCCGGTAGGAACCGATATTAACAATGTAAAGAAATTCTATGACCTTGGTGCTCGATACATGTCGCTCTCGCATAATGGGCATAGTCAACTTTGCGATTCGAATACCGGAGAAGCAGATGGTATATGGCTACATAATGGCCTGAGTGAATTGGGCAAAGAAGTGATTACAGAAATGAATAAATATGGAATGATGATCGATGTTTCTCACCCTTCAAAAGAATCCATGCGACAAATGATCGAACTCTCTAAAGCTCCTATCATTGCCTCTCACTCTTCGGCAAGAGCGCTTTGCGATCATAGCAGGAATCTTGACGATGAGCAACTCGAATGGCTCAAAAACAATGGTGGTGTTGTGCAAACCGTAGCTTTTTCTTCGTATTTAAACACAGAAAAGTTTGAAAAACGAGTGATAAAAGACGTAGAAATAGCAAAACAGATCGCGGATTCTATGGGAGTAACCTGGCTTGAACGCGAGGAAGTAATGAAACTGAGTAGCGAAGAAAAAGAAAAATATTATGACTTTTTAGGAACTATGGCAGCGGTTCGACGAGCAAAAGTAAAAACAATGAAAGATCTTCCTCCTGCTGTAGATGTGGCTGATTTTGTAGATCACATTGATTATTTGGTCGAGAAAATCGGGATAAACCATGTAGGTATTAGCTCTGATTTTGATGGCGGTGGCGGTATCGAAGGATGGAGCGATGCTTCAGAAACTTTTAATGTCACTCTAGAATTGGTAAGACGAGGATATACAGAAGAAGAAATCGAAAAGTTATGGAGCGGCAACTTACTTCGTGTTTTGGACGAAGTGCAAACAGTAGCCCAGGAGCTTCAAAAAAGCTAATCGCAAATCTCTTGTAGTATTTTTACAAAATCCGTTCGATTTTCCACAAAATCCAGTTCGGAAACATCAATGATTTTTACATTAAAATCAGTACGAGATTTAATAAATTGCAAATACCCCTGATTGATTTTATTCAAGTATTCTGGTGGGATCTTTTGTTCATAATCTCTACCTCTATTTTTGATATTTTGTAATAGTCTTTCGGTATTCTGATAAAGGTAAATATACAATCCCGGTTTTACCAGATTGCGATACATGAGGTCAAATACTTTCTTATACAAAGCAAATTCATCATCCTGCAAAGTAACCTTGGCAAAAATTAATGATTTAAACACATCGTAATCACTAACCACAAAATCACTAAAAAGATCAAATTGTGCAATATCGTCCTGAAGCCGTTGATAGCGATCCGCAAGAAAAGACATCTCCAACGGAAAAGCATATCGTTCCATGTCTTCATAAAACTTGGGCAGAAATGGATTATCTGCAAATCGTTCCAAAATCAACTTTGCATTAAACTCCTTAGAGATCAACTGTGCTAAACTTGTTTTACCCGCTCCAATATTACCTTCAATAGTGAGGTATTGAAATTGAGACAAATTATACGCATTCTTTGGAGGAATTATCTTTTCTAAAACTTGTTCGATTTGTGAATCATCGTTTACTTCCTCAACCAGCTTAGCAATGCTTTTTTTGTAAACAGGATGCACTGCATTATCCGCAATATCTGCCAAAGGTTCCAAAACAAACTTTCGATCTTGCATTGCAGGATGTGGTACTTGAAGATGTTCGGTTTTTATGATCCCTTCTGAGGATAGCAAAATATCCAAATCAATGGTTCTTGCTTGATACCCTTTTTGATCTGCTGCTCGATTCCTCCCCAATTCCGTCTCTATCTTTAATAACAGATCTAGAACCTCTTGGGTGGTGTAAAAAGTATCTACAGTAATGCAAGCATTATAAAAATCCTCACTATCAAACCCCCAGGAAGGTGTTTGATACACGTTTGAAATAGCGATAACATTGCCGATAGATTCAAAAATAGCATCTACACCTTTTTGAAGAAAATCAATACGATCTCCTATATTACTTCCTAATGATATATGAACAAGATGTGATGTTTTCAACAGCAGAGATTTATTAATCTAAGAAGAACTCCTTATTTTTAAGGCAAATTAAGCAAAACAAAATCACTTCATGCTACTATTGCATGAAGTATTATTAACTATTTTATTTTGAACGAAACTATATTAAATCCTAAAGATAAACGAGATGCTTTTAGGATTTACCTTATTCTCGGGGCATTATTCATCTCCTCTTTGGTAGCGTCTAATTTAATTTTTCAGAAGTTTTTTTATTGGGATTTTTTTGGGATCTATACTTTTGAGGTTTCTGTGGGTATCTTGCCATATCCCATCACCTTTTTGATTACGGATATCATAAGCGAAATTTTCGGAAAGAGAAAAGCCAATCAAATCGTTACTGCAGGAATATTTGCTTCTTTCTTTTCCTTACTCATTGTTTCGGTATCGGGAGCTGTGCCAGCTACGTCCTGGTCTCCTATCGATGACCAAACCTTCAAAACTGTTTTTGGTGCTACTGCAATAGCCGTTTTTGCCTCGATGATGGCTTATCTTTTTGCTCAATATGTCGATATCCAGATTTATCATTTTTGGAAAAGATTTACCAAAGGAAAACATTTATGGTTGCGCAATAACTTCTCTACTTTTTCTTCTCAATTGATCGATACAGCAACGGTATTACTTTTGTTATGCTCCACAGGCATTATAAGTTGGGACCGTTTTGGACTACTATTGCTCAACGGTTTCCTTTTCAAAATTTTGGTGGCTGCTTTGGATACACCTCTTCTATATGCTGCGGTTTACTTTTTACGTAAGCGATTTAAACTAGATGTTGGTGGTGAAGTAGAGTTAGAAGTGTAAAATCTAACAAATAGTTAACTTAAAAAAAGCAACATAGTATCTTTGTAAACCGTTATTTTATACGGCTCAATTATCTAATTACATGAACGCATGAAAAAAGCCCTAAAAATATTCGGTATCGTCATTCTTCTCGGCATTATTGGAATTATTGCCATACCCTTTTTATTTAAGGGAACGATACAAGACAAAGTACGCTATCTTATCAATCAGCACGTAAATGCAAAAGTGGATTTTGCTAATATCGATATTAGTTTGCTTCGCAGCTTCCCTCAGGCCTCTGTAGTCATAGATGATCTATCGGTGATTAATTACGCACCTTTTGAAGGAGATACCTTGGCCTATTCAAAACGAATAGCACTGGATATGGCCGTTAATGAATTGTTCAAAGACGCTACAGAACCGATTAGTGTTCAAAAGATAATTATCGATGAAGCCAATATTGCTATCAAAACAGATTCTCTGAGTCGTTCTAATTTTGATATTGCCAAGACTGAAGGCTCTCAAACCGAAGAAACGCCTACAGAAGATGGCAGCTCTTTTACTTTTGCGCTAGAACATTATGAGATTAATGATGGTAAGATTTTATATCAGGATGATGTGAGTAAAACACATCTGCTTATGACACATTTAAATCATAGCGGTGATGGTTCCGTTTCTGGAGAAAAAGTAATTTTGGATACAAAAACCAGTTCTGAAGTCTCTTTTGGGTTAGATGACACGCAATATTTAGACAAAAACAAGGTACAACTCGATGCGCAACTAGAACTAGATTTAAAAAATCAAAAATATACCTTCAAGGAAAATAAAGCATTGATCAATAGATTACCTTTAGAGTTTGCAGGGTATGTACAAACTGCAGAAACATACACCGATGTAGATCTAAGTTTTAAAACACCAACTTCGGATTTCAAAAACTTCTTGGCGGTGATCCCAGAAACCTATGCCAAAAACCTGGACGGAGTAACTACTAGTGGTGATTTTTCTATTGATGGTATGATAAAAGGAAAAGCAGATGACACCTATATCCCAAAAATGGATATTAAAATCATATCTCACAACGCCTCTTTTAAGTATCCTGACTTGCCAAAAGGTGTAAGCAACATTAACATTGACACTCAAATAAAGAATGAGACAGGACTGGTCGATGATACCTACATCCAAATCGGAAATTTAACTTTTAAAATTGATCAGGACACTTTTGCTGCCAAAGGGAGTTTACGAAACCTTACTCAAAATATGATTGTAGACATGGCAATGCAAGGAACTCTAAATCTTGCCCATCTAGATCAAGCATATCCTTTGGAATTGGAAGAAAAAATCAATGGTATTGTTAATGCCAATATTCAAACCCGTTTTGATATGGAATCGCTGGAAAAAGAACAGTATCAAAATGTCAAAAGTTCTGGAACCGCGAGTATATCTGGTTTTTCTTATGCTTCTGAAGAACTTCCTAATACCATCAATATTCAAAATGCAGATGTGAGCTTCAACCCTCAAACCATTTCTTTAGAAAAAATGGAGGTCACTACAGGAAAATCTGACCTTTCTGCCAAAGGAACCATTGACAATCTGATGGGGTTCTTATTTGCCAAACAAGATCTGAAAGGAAATTTTGATGTTTCTTCAAACACTTTTGCGGTTAATGATTTTATGATGCCAGAAACCGGTAATTCAGAAACTGAGAACACCAACGAAACAGCTTCCGAGGATGAAACCATGAAAATCCCTTCTTTTTTGGATGCCACACTTAATTTTGACACCCAAAAAGTGATTTATGATAATTTGACCTTATCCAATGCCAAGGGGACTGTAAAAATTAAAGATGAAACCGCGTATTTACAAAATGTAACTTCGAATATTTTTGATGGCGGTTTAGCCTTCAATGGTAATGTGTCTACAAAATCTGAAGTTCCTGTTTTTGATATGGCCTTGGATTTAAGTAAAATCGATATCGCACAATCTTTCAATAATCTCGAGTTGATTAAAGGATTAGCCCCAATTGCACGTGCCCTTACCGGAGATCTTACCACTCAAATTAATTTAAACGGAAAATTAAATAGCGATCTTACTCCTGTGCTCACTTCTTTAAAAGGGAAGGCATTGGCAGAAATCCTAAATGCAAAAGTATCTACTGCCAAAACACCATTATTATCAGAACTGGATGGTAAGATCAACTTTGTACAACTAGACAAGCTGAATCTAAAGGATATCAAAACCAATCTTAGTTTTGAAGATGGAAACATAAAAGTAAAACCTTTTGATTTTGAAGTAGAAGGTATTAAAATCACTGCTGGAGGAAACCACAGTTTTGATCAAAGCATGAGCTACAACTTAACGCTTGATGTTCCTGCAAAATACTTTGGAAATGAGGTTAGCGGTTTATTATCGCAACTTAACCCAAAAGAGGCGAACGCTGCAACGGTGCAACTCCCTGTTGGCATATCCGGAAATTTCACAAATCCTAAAGTAAATCTAGACGCCCAACAAGGTATCAAACAGTTTACACAAAACCTGATTAGCAAACAAAAAGATAAGGCAAAAGAACAACTGGTAGGGCAAGGGAAAAAAGTAATTTCAGATCTTTTGGGAGGTTCAAAAAAACAAACCGACTCTACACAAACAAAAACCAATACAGAGGACGCCCTTAAAAACACAGCAAAAGATATTCTTGGCGGCTTTTTGGGAAAGAAAAAGAAAAAAGACAGTACAAAGACTGGTAATTGATTTCGTTATAATAGCGATATAACAATACCTCTTTTAGATTGAAAACATTCTCCCAATAATCTGATTATTGTGGATAACTCTTGTATGCTGTAAACAATAAATTTCATAAAACCGGGTTAACGATTTAGTAAAGTTATAGTTGTCTATGAAGTAATGGTATAATTTTAATTTTAATACCCCAACCAAAATACCCCCGTTTATGAAATTGAATGCATTACTCCTCGTTTTGTGCTGCAATGTATCTATTGTGGTATGGTCTCAAGCAGACATAAAAAACAATCACATGGATTGGACCAAGGGATGGACCAATTTTGACCCAAATCTTCAGGATTATCCTGAAGCCGAAGAAATACTTCCCAGCACTATAGAAGCGAATGCTTACCTCAGAAATGATGTAGTCTATCTAATGTCAGGAAATGTATATGTTACCAACAATGCTACGCTTACCATACAAGAAGGTACGATCATACGTTGCGACACAAAGAATCCAGCAAGTTTAATCATTGCCAAAGGATCAAAACTGGTGGCCAAAGGCTCCAAAATGTTCCCTATCGTTTTTACCTCGAATGAAGCTCCCAAATCCAGAAAACCTGGAGACTGGGGCGGAATTATAATCGCGGGAAGCGGAAAAATAAATTCTCCTGCTGTTACCAAAGTGATAGAAGGAAATTTTTTACCTCAACATTCCATGTACGGAGGCACTGGTGAAGATAAAATGACTGCAAACCTGGATTATGTACGTATCGAATTTGCCGGCAAAAAGACCAACAAATCCAAAGAGCTTAATGGACTATCCTTATATGCGGTTGGCAAAAGATCTAGTATAAGCAATATCATGATTAGCTATTCTGCCGACGATTCGTTCGAATGTTTTGGTGGCAGTGTCCCTATGAATAACCTTATTTCTTACAAAGCCAAAGATGATGATTTTGATTTTACCCTCGGGTACTCTGGAGAATTATCCAATATCCTAGCGATAAGACATCCATATATTAGTGATATCAGCGGATCATTTGCTATAGAAATTGACGGATATGATAAAAAAGATGGTTTTATGAACGCCTCTTCTTTGTCTTATATCAAAATAAAAAACGCCACACTGATCAATCTATCAGACAAGAGTAATTATCAGCATACCACCGCTGCAATTTCCTCCAAAAACCTAGCGCGTATAGAACTTACCGAATCCAAAATATCTGGATTTGCTAATGTGGTAAAGTTTGATAAAACCTACCAATCCTACACAGATATTGAAAAATGCTTTTTGCTGGAGAACAGTATTTTCAATGTGCATGATATTGCCATAACCACTGGATTTACATCAAATAAGGATCTTGGTCAACTTTTAAAATACAATATGTACACCAATAATTTTAAAAGTGCAGAGGATTTGTTCACCGATCCTACAGATACCAAAAACCCAAAATTCACCATAAAAGAATCAAGTAATTACACCTTTATGCAATAGCATAAATTAACACATCGTCTTTAAAAATTCCCCTTCAATGAAAACAATCACTTTTAGCATTCTATTCTTTTTGATTTTCAATTTCACGTATTCACAAACCAAAAAGAATGTATTCTTTGATCAACAAGCTTTGATTTCAAAATTCCACACCATTGATGAACTGGAAGACATGAAAAAAGGGGAATTGATAAAGCTATACACCGAACGAGTAAAAGAAGTCACTACAGTATTACCCTATCTTGCATTGACTAATGAAGCAGGCGTGAAACTATCAGATATTGGTATTAAAGAGAGTTCTGATCATCTAAAATCATTAGACAAACATCATGAAGCCATATTAGATTCTTTTGAGAGTACGAATAATATGATTTCCGAATTTATCCCTTATGCAGATACCGAGAAAATTGTTTGGGCCATTTTATATTTTGAAGAAGTCATCAAAAAAATACGCATAGGAGCTAATGGAAATTTCTAATTTCCAATTCTCCTTTAAACTCACAAAAACCAGTTGTAACTAACTGGTTTTTTTATGCATTATTAGTAAGGTTTTTAACATTTAAGTATAGCTATTGACGCAAAACACTTAAATTTTTTATTCAACTAACTCTTTTAATTATTTATATATCAACAAAAAAAGGAAAAAATCTTCCAAAAAACACCCTTTTTGATGGGGGGATTTCCCCCTTACACATTTTTGTTTAATTTTCAGCCAATTGAAATAAACATTTATTAATTTTTTGATTTTCAGTAGTATAAGAAAAATAAAGTAAGAATTATACTCATAATATTTTATTAATTTTTCTTAAAAAAACGACGAACGTACAAAGTTTACGGTAAACACGTAACCAACTTTAACAAAACTCTAGTAACTTAGTAATCCCAAAAGTTGGAAGAAAGAAATTTCCTCCAAGAAGTTAACCCCAAAATAATCTACTATGAAAAAAAGAGCTACCCTGATTACCCTATTTATTTTGTTTTTATATACCCCGACACTTACAGCACAAGACTTTGGAGAAAACGAAGAAAAATGGGCAAAAGGCTGGACAAATTTCTCCCCTAACAAAACAGATTATCCCGAAGCAGAAGAGAAACTCCCTAACATTATCGCCAACGACACTTATTTAACTAATGATGTGGTCTATTTAATGTCAGGTGATGTTTATGTTACTCAAGGTGCTTCATTAACTATTGAAGAAGGTACAGTTATACGTTGTGACCATAAAGATCCTGCTAATCTTATAGTAACAAAAGGTGCTAGACTAATAGCCGTAGGTTCTAAAGCATATCCAATTGTTTTCACATCCAACAAAGCCCCAAAATCAAGAAACAGCGGTGATTGGGGTGGTATTTCAATTGCCGGATCAGGAAAAACTAATACTGTTTCCGGAAATGGTCTTATAGAAGGAAATTATAATCCTCAATTTTCAGTATATGGAGGAGATAGACATGAAGAGCAAACTACTGTTCTTAGATATGTAAGAATCGAATACCCTGGAAACACTACCAAAAGACAACAAGGATCCAATGGTCTTTCTCTTTATGGAATTGGATCAGGATCGATTATAGATAATATTATGGTTAGCTATTCTGGTCAAGATTCTTTTAACTTTCATGGAGGAATAAACGATGCTCAAAATCTTATTTCCCTAAAAGCAAATGATGATGACTACCAGATGACAGAAGGTTTCAAAGGAAATCTTAATAATGTTATGGCGGTACGTCACCCATATATTACCAGTCCTGCCGGATCTTATGCTATAGAAGTAGATGGATATGATGAAAACATGGGCTATGTTGACCCAAATTCGGTAACAGATGTTACTATTAGCAATGCTACCTTAGTAAACCTATCAAATAAGACAAACTACCAACATACTGGTGCTGCTGTATATTCTTCTAATTCTGCATTAACCTACATCCATAAATCTAAAATCTCTGGTTTCTCTGATGTGGTGCAATTTGACAAGTCCTATACATCTGTAGCGTTGATCCAAAAGAGATTTATGATGGATAATAGCTTTTTCAATATCCATGGAGAAGGAGTACGTGTAGCACACCAATTAATAGAAAAGGGAGCATTAAACATTTTAAAATACAATAGATTCACTAAAGATTTTGTTGATACCAAAGATCTTTTTGATGATCCAGAAAATAACTTAATGCCAAAATTTCAACTGAAACAATCTATGAATAACTACATGGTAATGCAGTAATCGAATTTTAAAAACAGTCCCCCCAATTTAAATTGATCCCTGTTCAACAAAACCGATTTTTGTCTAATCAGAGTTATATATTATGTTTAAATTATTAGTTAGTTTTGTTTTCCTTCTAACATTACAAAGTACAATTGCACAAAAAATAAACGACGCCGTATTTTTTTCGCAAACCAAGCAAATAAATCGTTTTTATACGATTAGCGAACTGGAAGCCTTAAAAAAAGGAGAACTCATACACCTTTATAAACAACGTGTTGAGGAAATTATGATTATACTGCCGTTTCTATCTCTCACCAACGAAGCGGGAGTAAGGCTCAGTGACATTGGGATAAAAGAAGATTCTAGAAATGTAAAAGTACTAAAGAACAACACTGAAGCCGTAGCCAAAAGCCTGGAAAGCACAAAAGTGGCTATCGAGGAATTAGTTCCATATGCGGATACTGAAAAGATCATTTGGACCATACTCTACCTTGAAGAAATCATTAAAAAAATGAGAATTGGAGTTAACGGTAACTTCTAAAAGATAATTGTAATGTGTTTAAATTATCATTAATTACTTAGGGTGCAAAAGCGACTGTTTAAGGTCGCTTTTGTGTTTAAAAGGATTTTAGCTGTAAGATTATTATATTTACTACTACTAAGATACTATGACCATACTTTATCTTTTTTTAGGAATCATCATTGCCATAATTGGTGCAGTACCCTTAGGAGCTGTTAATATCGCAGTGATCAACACATCGATCAAAGAAAATATAAAAAAAGCTTTTTATATCGCTTTGGCTGCAGGCGTTGGAGAAGTTCTTTTAGCTCTTTTTGCTTTGCATTGTAGTATGGAGCTCTCTGCATTTTTTGAAAACAATCCTTGGATACAAGGTTCTTTTATAGCACTCTTTTTTGCCATTGGCATCTATTTCTTAATATTTGCCAATAAGAAGAAAAATACAACTAGTGGTAAATCCAGAAAAAAGATCAAAGCGCCTAAGTCAAAATTTTTAACTGGTTTCTCTCTTGCGATTTTAAATCCGCCAGTGATTATCTATTGGCTCATAGCCATATCTTTAACCAACAAATACGTATTTGCATTAACTATCCAAAATCCGATATCTTCTCTTGCCTTATTCTTTTTAGGAATATATCTAGGCAAAATAGGCACTCTATATTTTTACGGAAAATGGGGAAATAAGATGTCTCAGAAACAAGGAGATTCAAAAACTAAAATTCACCGAATTATAGGAGTGGCATTGATTGCAATATCTATCGCGCAGAGTATAAAATTTGTCATCGAGTAATTGACACCAAACAGTGATTAATTAACCGTTAGCTCTACAACGTACCCTTCATTATTTCTAACATTAAATACGGTATTATCTTCAAAAATGAGATATTGACCTTTGATTCCTTTTAAAATCCCCGAATATTCTGGTGTCTTTTCCAGATTCAAACTTTTCAACTTTTCAGGGTATTGTAGTACAGGGAAATGTAATTCGGTTTCTTTTCCGTTCTCGATAAAATACTCTTGAACCTCTTCTGGCAAAAAGGGCTTTAATCTGTTTTTGTGCGCTATCAAATCCTCATCTGCAACTTCATTTTTTAGCATTGTACGCCAATTCGTTTTATCTGCTACCTGTTCTTTTAATGCCACTTCGGTAATCCCCGCCAGATATCGATTAGGAACTTCTACTATTTCTATAGCTTCATGAGCACCTTGATCAATCCATCTTGTAGGCACTTGTGTTTTGCGAGTTACTCCTACTTTTACATTACTAGAATTTGCCAGATATACAATATGCGGCTGTAGCTGTACTTTTTTCTCAAACTCAAGATCTCGATCCTCTATATCCAAATGTGCTTTACTCAATTCGGGGCGCATCACCCAATCCCCTACTTCTGGCCTGTTGTAAAAATCATCATAACAGTAGCCTTGTCGATAAATTTTTTTGTTCTCACCACATGCTAAACATTGATATCCCACAAAAGAGATCTTAATTTTTTTATCCAGTAATTGATTGACATTGATAAAATCTGATTCAAAAACCAGGTAATATTGAATAGGTTCTCCTATTTCAGTTTGCATCTTGGTAAGGACCCCTTGATATTGCATAAAACTATGTTATAAATTAAGGTTAGAAGAAGAATGTAATTATTTTTATTATTTTAGTTTTCTGATGGCGGCCATCTAAAACAAATAAACCACAATTTTCGCATAAATATACATCAAAAAATGCCAATCCCATTAGTTAATTCTATAGCCAGTTGGTTCTTGAAAAAAAGATTTCATCAAATGGAGCTTTTTTTGAAGTACCCTAATGAAGTACAGCTAGAATTATTACACGTACTATTGGAAACTGCGAAAAACACAGAGCTTGGAAAGCAATATGATTTTGCTTCCATAAATAACTATGAAACCTTTAAAGAACGAGTTCCTATCAGATCATATGAAGATTACGAATCTATGATCGAAAGAAGTCGATTAGGAGAAAGTAATATCTTTTGGCCAACACCTATACGATGGTTTGCAAAATCAAGCGGTACTACAAGCGCCAAGAGTAAATTCATTCCAGTAAGTCAAGAATCTCTAGAAGATTGCCATTTTGCAGCTGGAAAGGATTTACTGTGCATGTATCTTAACAACAATGAAAACTCGAAGCTATTTACCGGAAAAAGCTTACGCCTTGGTGGTAGCAAAGAACTGTATAAAGAAAATGGCACTTCTTTTGGGGATTTGTCTGCCATTATTATAGACAACATGCCTTTCTGGGCAGATTTCAGCTCAACTCCCAGTAGTGAGATATCTCTCATGAGTGATTGGGAATATAAGATGAAAGCCATCGTTAATGAAACCATTCAAGAAAATGTAACCAGCTTGGCTGGTGTACCTTCCTGGATGTTGGTTCTTCTTAATCAGGTTCTGGAAACAACAGGTAATGAAAACTTGTTTGAAATCTGGAATCATCTTGAAGTGTATTTTCACGGAGGAGTAAGTTTTGAGCCATATCGCGATCAATATCAAAAGATACTTCCTAATAACGCTTTCAAATATTATGAAATCTATAATGCCTCTGAAGGATTCTTCGCAATTCAAGATCGAAACGATTCTTCAGAGTTGCTTTTAATGTTGGATTATGGAATCTTTTACGAGTTTATACCTATGGACACTTTTGGAACTCCAAAACAAAAGGTAATTCCATTAAGCGAAGTAGAAGTAGATAAGAATTATGCAGTAGTAATCACCACTAATGCCGGATTATGGAGATACATGATCGGGGACACTGTTCGTTTTACTTCGGTTAATCCTTATAGAATCAAAGTATCGGGCAGAACAAAACATCATATTAATGTCTTTGGCGAAGAGTTAATTATCGAAAACGCCGAAGAAGCCCTTAGAAAGACCACTCAAATTACGAATAGTGAAATCGTAGATTATACGGTAGCTCCTATTTTTATGGAAGGAAGGGAAAAAGGGGCTCACGAATGGATTATAGAATTTAAAAAATATCCCAACAACCTGACAGAGTTTGCTTTTGTACTGGACCAACAGTTGCAGGAAGTAAATAGCGATTACGAAGCAAAAAGATACAATAATACTACTTTGAATATTCTTCAAATCCGGGAAGCCAGAAAGGGATTGTTCTATGATTGGTTAAAAAACAAGGATAAACTTGGCGGGCAACACAAAATCCCCAGGCTATCGAACACAAGAACCTATATTGAAGAATTATTATCCCTAAATCAGGTAAGTTCTTACTAATGAGCTGGTAGCATTTCTGCATTTTGAAAAATCTGACGTTTTTCGGGTAAAATCAGGTAAGAAACCTATAAAAAAATACGGTTTTACCGTAAAATTTTTATGTAAGAATACTTGTTTTTAACAAAAAAAGTAGTATTTCATCGACCAAAAAATGCGTTTAATCTAAAAATTCCCAAATCACTTTTCAACAACTCTTTTTCATATTAAATTTGTTACCAGATAGTTACAAACTTACTAAAGCCCCGAAATATGAAAACTACATTATCTTTATTATTATTTTTATTTGTTGTTACTGGAATGAGCGCTCAAGAGAATGCGAGTACTACATCTGTAAAAGAAACAACCAATGAAACTATTAAGGATATAGCAAAGAACGAAGATGCGGCAATCGCTAGAGTTTCGGCTAAGCAAAATGCTTCTGATGATATGGCCTGCTACGGAGAAATATCTAAAGTTACCTTTTATGAAGCATTAATCATCCAAAACAACTTTGATATTCAACTTAAGGATAGCAATAACCACAAGTTAGTACTAAGAAATACCGAAGATATAATCACAAACTCAAAAGAGAGAATATCATATACAGACTAAATAGTATATTCCAACTATTCAACCAACAAAAAAGCCGTTATAGTTATATAACGGCTTTTTTGTATTTATAAAGTAATCAACCTTAAGCTTAAGACACTGCCTTAAGCTTTTTAATAGTGGATTTATTCAGTTTCTTTTCTGCATAGTCTTTGGTCACTCTCAATTCACTTTCGTCGCTCTCAGGCAACTCAAACATCGCATCTGTTAAGATCGCTTCACAAAGTGAACGTAGTCCACGAGCTCCCAGCTTATATTCCATTGCTTTGTCAACGATATAATCCAAAGCACCATCTGTAATAGAAAATGTGATATTATCCATCTCAAACAATTTCTTGTACTGCTTGATAATCGCATTCTTTGGTGCCGTTAGAATAGAACGAAGTGTCTCTCCGTCTAGTGGATTCATATAGGACAGCACTGGTAATCTTCCTATAATTTCAGGAATAAGACCAAAATCCTTTAAATCCTTTGGAATGATATACTGTAACAAGTTATCTTTTTCTATAGCATCTTCACTTTTTGAAGCGCTATACCCAACAGCCTGCATATTCAAACGCTTTTGGATGATTTTTTCAATTCCATCAAAAGCACCTCCAGCAATAAACAGAATATTTTCGGTATTTACCTCAATAAATTTCTGATCGGGATGCTTTCTTCCTCCTTTTGGTGGTACATTCACAATTGTTCCTTCTAGCAATTTAAGAAGTGCTTGTTGCACACCCTCTCCAGAAACATCTCGTGTAATACTAGGGTTATCACTTTTTCTTGCGATTTTATCGATCTCATCAATAAAAACAATACCACGCTGAGCCTTTTCTAGGTTATAATCTGCTGCCTGCAAAAGTCTGGTTAAAATACTTTCCACATCTTCTCCCACATAACCAGCTTCGGTAAGCACGGTAGCATCTACTATTGCCAAAGGCACATTAAGCATTTTTGCAATAGTTTTTGCCATCAGGGTTTTTCCTGTTCCGGTCTGCCCAACCATAATGATATTACTTTTTTGTATTTCAATATCATCTTCGGTTTGAGGCTGCAACAAACGTTTGTAATGATTGTACACCGCTACAGACATGATTTTTTTTGTAAACTCTTGTCCGATTACATATTCATCCAAAAACTTCTTGATCGCCATCGGCTTGCGCAACATTAGCTCATTACTCAGCTCTCCGGTTTCTTCGTCTTTGGCTTCTTCAACAACAATTCCATGTGCCTGAACAATACATCGATCACATATATGGGCATCTAATCCCGCAATAAGCAAGTTTGTTTCAGGCTTCTTTCTCCCACAAAAAGAGCATTCTAAATCTTCTTTCGCCATCGTTATTTAGTTTCTATTAATCTTTCTCTTTGTATTACAAAAAATATATCCCAATTACGTTTACTATAATAATCGTGTGAAACGAAACATTTTAGAACGCTTTTTTCAGCAATACTATGTTATTTTCATTAAGTCGAAACACAAGCTTCGAACTCAATAAAAGAATGTTATTCTCTTGTTAAGATTTCATCAATCATTCCATACTCCAAAGCTTTATCAGCTTTCATCCAGTAATCTCTATCACTATCCTCATAAATCTTTTCATACGTCTGTCCGGAGTGCTTCGCTATGATCTTATATAATTCTTCTTTCAGAATCAATATCTCTCGAGCTGTGATTTCAATATCACTTGCTTGTCCTTGCGCTCCACCTAGAGGCTGGTGAATCATTACACGACTATGAGGCAAACCAGATCTTTTTCCTTTTTGACCTGCACAAAGCAACACAGCACCCATAGAAGCTGCCATTCCAGTACAAATCGTAGCTACATCAGGTTTGATAAACTGCATCGTATCATAAATTCCTAAACCAGCATACACGCTTCCACCTGGAGAATTGATATAGATCTGAATATCTTTTGAAGCATCTACACTCTCCAAAAACAAAAGTTGTGCTTGCACAATATTAGCAACCTGATCGTTGATACCAGTTCCTAAAAATATAATACGATCCATCATTAATCTTGAAAAAACATCAAAAATTGCAATATTCATTTGACGTTCCTCAATAATATTTGGAGTCATATTGGTTGGATACATGCTACTGATCATCTGGTTATAATACGTACTGCTTATCCCATGATGTTTTGTAGCATATTTTTCGAATTCTTTTCCGTAATCCATATGTTCTTTCTCTGAAATTTTATTTATAAAAAAAGGCGTTTACCACAACGTGGTTTAACGCCCTAAATATAAGTATAAATTCCTTAGTAAATTACAACATTAATTATTTGTAAACTTCTTTTATGAATTCATCAAAGCTTACTTCTTTGGTTTTAAGCTTTGCATTCTCTTTGTAAAAATTCAATAGCTTTTTGCTCATCAATTGCTCAGAAATTCTTTTCACCTCATCTTGATTTGATAAGATACGTGCAGCAATATCCTCTAACTCTTTGTCTTGAGGAGACATCTGTCCAAACTGAGCCATTTGCCCTTTGATCAAGTCTTTTGCAAAGTCTTTCAATTCTTCAAAAGTTACCTGCAAATTGTTATCGCTAATGATTTTACCTTCTATCAATTGGTAACGCAACCCTTTTTCACTTTTCTCAAACTCATCTTTAGCTTGATCTTCAGTTAATGGCTGCTCTCCTGTAGTGCGAATCCATTTTTGCAAAAATTCTACTGGTAAATCAAACTGAGTATTTTCAAGAAGTGACTCCGTAATAGCGTTTAGCAATTGCTGATCAGACTGCTGCTCAAACTGTAACTCAGAATCCGTTTTGATTCTTTCCTTTAATTCGGTAACACTTGAAATAACACCCGGACCGTATAACTTATCAAATAACTCCTGATCCAAATCAGCCAACTCTTGTTTGTTAATTTCATTAACTGTAAAAGCAACTTCAATATCTAGATCTTGAGCCTCATCATGAGTTATTTTCAGAGCACTGATCAAGTCATGATCGTCATTAAATAACCCTTTTGTTTTTAGTGTAAGTGTATCCCCTATCTTTGCTTTTAAAAATTTATCCAGATTTCTTTTTCCTTTAATTTTTTCTAAAGCAACAGTAGTAGGATTATTGATTTCTTTTTCTTCATTTACGAAAACACCAGCAACCAAATCTTCTTTTTCTGCAGTATCTTTAGCAACTAATTTACCGTACTGTTTTTGGATGGTATTTACCTGGTTATCGATCATCTCATCGCTAGCAACAATTTTATAATGAGTAATCGCTTTTTTGCTGTTAAGTTTAACATCAAACTTTGGTGCTAACCCTAATTCAAATTCGAAAGAATAATCATCAGCATCCCAATCAAAATTTTCTTGTTCTTTTGGTAAAGGGTTACCTAAAACATCTAATTTTTCTTCGGTTAAATATTTGTGTAAAGCATCTTGCAATAATTTATTCACCTCATCTACCAATACTGCCTTTCCATACTGTTTCTTAACAAGTCCCATAGGAACATGACCTTTTCTAAACCCCGGAATATTCGCGTTTTTGCGGTAATCCTTCAGGATTTTCTCTACCTTACCAGTATAATCTTCTTTGGAAATATCAACAGTTACTACTGCATTTAAATCGTCTAATTGCTCTTTTGAAATATTCATTATCTCTACGTTTACTACTAAAAATTGGGTTGCAAAAGTAATACTTTTTTACGTCACAACAAATTTTTAACTCCTTGAAAAACAGCTAGCTTTTATCTTTTATTAAAATTGAATGTAGGATTGATTGAAATACCGATAACAAAACACTAAATATCAACGCCCAAAGCCATCCATTGACTGAGAATCCATCGATAAAATAATCGGCCAACAAAATAATTGCAGCATTAATTACTAATAAAAATAACCCCAAAGTAACAATGGTAGCCGGTAACGTCAAAAACACTAGAATTGGCTTTACGATAGTGTTTAAGACTGCCAAAACTACCGCTACAATAAGCGCACTTACATAATTATCAACCTGAGCGCCCGGTAGAATTTTGGCCAATAATAAAACAGCCAATGCGCTTAAGACTAATTTTAAAAGAAATTTCATAATATAATTGGTTATGGTTTGTATTCTATGAATATAAAAAAACCTGCTTAAAAATAAGCAGGTTTATTCTATTTTGAATATCTATTGTAATCTTAGTTCACTTCGTTGCTTAAAGTAACTGTACCAAAATCTCCTGGATCTACTCTAGGAAGCTGTGCTCCATAAGTTTCTTGAATAGCATCTAGAATTCCATTTGTTACCAAAGCATGAGCTCTAGGAGTAGGATGTACTCCATCTAAAGAGAATCCTCCACCGGTAACAAAATCTGAAGTGATGATACCTCCATTAAAAGGTATACCTCCATTTGCAGCTTGTGACAAATCACTTGCCACATCATAGAAAGCAATACCATTCGCCGCAGCTAAACCAGCAATAGTAGCATTAAAAGAAGTTCTAGCTGTTTCTATTGCAGTAAGCTCATCACTATCTAAAGCGTCTTGATCATCGATAGCACTGATGGCAGCTATCACTAGTGCTCCTTGCTCTGCAGTAGGCATTCCTCCTGCTTGTAGGATCCCAAGTACCTGAAGTACTTCTGGAGTTAACACTACAGATCCATAACCTTGCGCCAAAGCAGCCTGATCAATAGTAAGCACCAACAGCTCTTCTTCGGTCATTTGACGGAAACCAAGCGGGTTTGTAGGTGTTACTTCGGTTTTGATTAAAAATCTGTTTGGCCCAGCATTAAATGTAATCGCATATTGCGATGCTACTGCCTGTGCTTGAGCTAAAGGAGCTCCGGTTCCTGCAATTTGAGCCGTTACAATACCAACTACCGCCTGGAAGAAACCAGTAAGACTTGCCGCCTGAGTAGCATCTAGTACCAATGCATTATTAGGAACAGTTGTAAAAAATGGTAAAGACGTTACGTCTGGCAAGTTCAATACAACTCCCCCTGCACCATTAGATGTAAGCGCAGCTAAAAGATCGTTATATACCGAAGCAAATACATTATTATTAGTAATATCGTTAGACCCATATGTTGAAGGATCTAAATTTCCTGTTACATTATGATCTTCTCCAACACCACCCGAAGTAGCATATGAAAGAATATCATTATTACCTATCCATAAACTAAAGAAAGTTGGGCTTTGCGCTACTGCATCACCAATTACTGTAGAAGTAGCAGATGAAGCAAACCTTGCATAATAAGGATTAGCTAGTCCTGCAGCAACACCTGCAGCGTTTCCGTAACCCGGAGCAGCTAAATGATAACTCTTAGCTCCTGGAACCCCCATATTATTAAAAGAACTCCCTAAGTTATTTGTAAAATCTGTAGTTGGCGCAGCACCAGTAAATCTGGCTGGACCAGGGTTTCCTTGAGCATCAAAAGCCAATACAAATCTGGTAGGAAATGTTACTGGATCATTACTAAATCCTCCAGCATTATCCGCCATCAAAGGCTGTGTAAATTCTCCCCCACCCGCTAATGCAAATTGTTGAGATAGAATATTTGGAAAAGAATTCTCTTGTCCTGTAATATATAACGCTCCATCAGCAAATCCCGCAGTTAATGAATTTCCTAAGGCTACGAAGTTACTAAAGTTAGCTTCTCCACTGGTAAATACTCCTGATTCATCGATTGGATTATCAAATTCTGGCTCACAAGCCACCAATCCAACTGCTAGAATCGCTAAATATTTTATATTTTTTATCATCATGAATTACATTTTATAAGTTAAACCAAGACCTGGCGCAAAAGCGCTTGATTTATAGGTTCCTTCAAAAGGAACTGCTTGCCCTGAAACAGGATCTACACCAAAGTCATACGACTCATCGATTTCATCAAATCTCAAGTAAAAGAAAGACGCATCGATCGCTAATCTCGGAGTTACCGCAAAGCTAAATCCTCCAGAGAATCCATCAGAATCATTACGAGGTGTTTCTGGCGCGAAGAAACCTGATTGTACAGGAGATTCATCTCTATAATAACCTGCTCTAAGTGCAATCTTTTCTGTTGCTTGGTATTGTAATCCAAAACGATACACTGAAGAGTTCTTATAGTTACGTGGGTTCAAAGAGGTTGCCCCATTTCCGAAGGTAAGATCCAAAGATTCATATACCTCCCAGTATTGTCTATTGAAATCAAAAGCAAATAACCATTTCTTATACTCATAAGACAATCCAACGGTTAACTCAGCAGGTAGTGGTAATTCTGCGCTAAATGTTGTATTTCCGTTTGCTGGGAATGCAGGAGAATTTGGAAAATTGGCAAAAGTTGCTTCTCCGTCTTCTGCTTCAAGGATGATTTCACTTCTATAGCTAAATCCTATACGAAGATTTTCGGTTGGATTAAACATCGCACCTACACTCCATCCCCAATTACTTACTCCAGAATCGTCTACAGTAATATTAGAACGGTTTCCTTCGATATCTGTCAAACTTCTATTAAAGTTACGATTAAAGTTTACTGAACCGGTAACATATATAGGTCCTCCACCAATACTGAAATAGTCTGATAGCTTGAAAGACACAACAGGTTGCACATAAATCGCTGCCAAATCAATATTATTTACCAAGTGAGATCCTGCCCAATCTGTCGGCCATGTAACCTCACTCCCGTAAGGAGTATATACACCAAGACCTACAGACATCCAGTCATTCACTTTATAAGAACCATATAAGTTAAGTGGTGTTCCTACAGAACTATCTGTTTCAGCAGAAGTTCCCAGTGATGCATTTTGATAAATCACATCTGTAAAAATAGCACTGGCACCAACACTTACATTCAGGTTGTTTTCCAGATACACAAGACCTGCAGGGTTAAAAAATACAAGTTCAGCACTATTCACAACAGCTACTCCAGTGTGCCCCATTGCAATCGCTCTCTGACCTTGCACACTAACTCTATATCCACCGGCATAAGTAGCCGAAACTACAGAGATGAATAGAACTAACGATAGAAGTTTTTTCATAATAATTTAGAATTGTTTTTGTTTTAGGGTTTGTAAAAAGATTCCCCAAAAATAGTAGAAAATACCAATTAGACAACGAAATCCTAAAAATATTATGCATACATAGCATTTTTTACTTAATTTTTAACAAATTCCAATACTTCGGCCAAAAATTGAGATGGGTTTTCGGCGTGTAACCAATGCCCTGCAGCAGGAATTTCACGTATGTAGGCATTGGGAAATTGACGAGTAATTCCAGGCCGATCTTCCTCTAAAATGTAATTGGATTTTTCTCCTTTTAAGAACAAAGCCGTACCGTCATAATGATATTCTTCTCCTAATGCTACTCCAATTTCTGAAGCATTTTTGATGACTGCACTCAGGTTCATTCTCAACCCAAGCACTCCTTTTTCTTTCCAGTATAGGTTCTTCATCAAAAACATTCGCACTCCCATATCTGGAACATACAAACTCAATTCCTTATCCACTTCTCCTCTAGACTTCAATACTTCAAAATCAAGTGCATTCAATCCATCCAAAATATCTTGATGATGCAAAGGGTAATACTTTGGTCCGATATCCGCTACAATTAGTTTTGAGATCAACTCTGGGTGTTTTACCGCAGCCAACATCGCTACTTTACCTCCCATAGAATGCCCCAGCAAATGGATAGCATCCAAATTGTTCGTAGTACAGTACTCCAAAAGATCCTCTACCATATAATCATAACTAAACTCATCACTATGTGGGCTTCTTCCATGATTGCGCTGATCGATTAGATGAACTTCAAACCCCTGTTCAGAAATTTTCTTTCCTAAGGTTTTCCAGTTGTCTCCCATCCCCAAAAAACCGTGAAGAATTAGCAAGGGCTGCCCTGCTCCAAAAACATTAGCGTGTAATTGCATAACTATATTATTTAAGACGGTGTAAGTACATCTGAATCACATTTTCTAAGCCAAGATAAATGGACTCACTAATTAATGCATGGCCTATTGACACTTCCAAAAGACCAGGAATATTTTCCTTAAAAAACTGAATATTATCTAATGACAAATCATGTCCAGCATTGACTCCAAGACCTAAATCTATTGCCAATTGTGCACATTGGGCATATGGTGTAATAGCCTCTTTATTTCCTTTACCATATTCTAAAGCAAATTCTTCGGTATAAAGCTCTATACGATCTGCTCCTGTTTTGACAGCTCCTTCTATCATATCAATCACCGGATCCACAAAAATTGAGGTTCTGATATCATTTCGTTTGAATTCTGAAATCACTTCATTCAAAAAACTTTCATTCTTTTTGGTATCCCATCCAGCGTTACTGGTAATCGCATCAATAGCGTCGGGAACCAGAGTAACCTGGGTAGGTTTTACCGCCAAAACCAAATCCACAAACTTTGGAATCGGGTTTCCTTCTATATTATATTCGGTATGAACAATGGGTTTTAAATCATAGGCATCTTGATATCGAATGTGTCTCTCATCTGGCCTTGGGTGGATAGTAATCCCCTGCCCTCCAAAATCCTGAATATCACTTGCTACTTTCAGCAAATTCGGCACATTACCCCCTCTTGAATTACGAAGCGTTGCAATTTTATTGACATTAACACTTAACTTTGTCATAGTTTTTGATGTATTTATCTAAAAAAGCAAAAATACAAAGTTGAGAACGCCTTGATTGCATATTTTTTGATTATTTTGCATCATATAGGGGTCCAAAAAAACATATGAAGACGAACTTATACATAGTAAACGAAATTGAACCTTTAGACATCTCGGTTAAGGTAACTGAAGCCCAATTATTATTTAATGAGCTAACGTATACCCATTTCCCGGTAATAAAGGACAAAACCTACTTAGGTTGTATTTCTGAGACAGATATACGATGTTTTGAAACCGACAAGACTCTGGAAGCCTACCAGTATGCGTTAGAAGGTTTTTTTGTTAGAAAAGATCAAAATTGGTTGGATATTTTGGAAGCTTTTGCACAAAACCAATCGAACATCATACCAGTTCTGGACGATAACAATAGCTATCTGGGACTTTTCGAATTGGGAGACATCATGAACCTTTTTAATGAAACTCCTTTCCTGAGTGAGCCCGGTAATATTTTGATTGTAGAAAAAGGAATCTTGGATTATTCATTCAGTGAAATTTCTCAAATCATCGAATCGAATAACGCCAAGGTATTAGGATTATTTATTTCTAATATGGAAAATGATGTAGCACAAATCACTATCAAAATTGGAGATAGTGATATTAATAATATTGTTCAAACCTTTAGAAGATATAGCTACAATATTGTTTCGAAACACCAAGAAGACACCTTTTTAACCAATTTAAAAGAACGATCAAAATATTTGGAAAAATATTTAAATATTTGATCGTTTATATAACCAACTCATACAAACCATATCGTGATGAAGATCGGTATTTACGGGCAGTTCTATCATAAAAATTCGGGGATTTATATCCAGCAATTACTAGACATTCTTGATAACAATGATGTAGAGGTAGTTATCGAAAAGAATTTTTTAGAACTCATTCATCTTCATGACGAAATCGATAAAAGCTATTCTCATTTCAGCACTTTTGAAGAACTGGATACATCTTACGATTTGTTTTTCAGTATTGGTGGTGATGGAACCATATTAAGAACGATTACTTATGTTAGAGATTTAGGAATTCCTATTGCCGGGATTAATACTGGAAGACTAGGATTTCTAGCCACCATCCAAAAAGAAGAAATACAAGACAGTATTGATCTTATCCTTAATAAAAAGTATGTCATATCCCCAAGAAGCTTGGTTACCGTAGAAACTGTAACTCCAACAGACGAGTTTGGAGTTTTGAATTTTGCGATGAATGAAATTGCCGTTAGTAGAAGAAACACCACTTCGATGGTTACCGTACATACCAGTTTGAATGATGAGTTTTTAACTTCGTATTGGGCAGACGGACTTATTGTTGCTACACCTACCGGATCTACGGGATATTCTTTGAGTTGTGGCGGACCTGTTGTAATGCCTGATGCAGAAAGCATGTTACTTACCCCTATAGCCCCTCATAATTTAAATGCAAGACCTTTGGTTATTCCTGACGACACAGAAATTAAACTTCAGGTTACTGGAAGAGAGGATTCTTATTTGGTTTCTCTAGATTCCAGAATCCACACATTACCTAATGATGCTACCGTGATCATAAAAAAAGCTCCTTTTAAAATAAATATGGTTGTTTTGCAAGGCAATAGCTTTCTGAAAACACTGCGCAAAAAAATGTTGTGGGGAGAAGATAAACGTAATTAAACAATAAAATCTGCTAAAAAGTGTTTTTTAAGTCATACTATTTTACTCAAATTCTTGTGTACTAAAGTTAATTGTTATATTTGCAAACTTTTGAAAATCTATGAGATACTTAGCATCACTATTATTTATTGTATTTTTCGTACAATCTGCTACATCCCAAACTTACGAAGTAGGTTTGATGGCCGGAGGCGCCAATTATATAGGTGATGTAGGGTCGACGTACTACATTGCTCCCAACGACGTAGCTTTTGGGGTAATTGCAAAGTGGAACAGAAGTAAAAGACACGCATTTAGAGCTTCGTTTCTATATGCAGGACTTGATGGAGACGATTCTAAAGGTGATGATCGTAGAAAAGAAAGAGGATTAAGTTTTGATAATTCTGTAAAAGAACTATCAGTAGGTATGGAATTTAATTTCTGGGATTGGTTTTTATATGATGGAAAACCCCAGTTTACTCCGTATCTTTATAGCGGATTAACGGCTTTTAACTATGGTGCACAGGCAATAGATGCTAGTAACCAAATAGAAGCCTATAGCGATAAATGGAGTTTTGCTATTCCTATGGTAGTAGGAGTCAAAAAAACATTAGGTAGGGATTTTGTTATCGGAGCAGAAATAGGTGCTCGATACACGTTTACAGATAATCTAGACGGAAGTGATCCCGATGATAGATTTGGTACAGGATTTGGTAATTTAAACAACAATGACTGGTATGTATTTACAGGTATTACAATATCGTATACCTGGGGTAGGATACCGTGTTATTGTGCTTTTTAAAAATGATTGACAAAAAACAGTTAAATGATAATATCCCTCAGCACGTTGCAATAATAATGGACGGCAATGGCCGATGGGCCAAAAAGCAAGGCTTATTCAGAAGCGTTGGCCACGAAAAAGGAACAAAAGCAGTTCGTGAAGCTGTAGAAAGCAGTGCTGAAATTGGGGTAAAATATCTTACATTATACGCGTTCTCGACCGAGAACTGGAACAGACCAAAATTAGAGGTAGACACTTTAATGAGACTTCTAGTCACCTCTTTAAAAAAAGAAATTAAGACACTTCAGGAAAATAACATTAAGCTCAACGCTATTGGCAACCTTCAATCTTTGCCAGAAAAAGCAAGAAAAGAGCTACTCGAAGTTATAGAAAAAACCAAATCTAATGACCACATGACATTAACCCTGGCGTTAAGTTATGGAAGTCGCGAAGAACTTATAAAAACAATAGAAGAAATCAGTATTAAAGTTAAAAATGGTGTAATTTCGCCACATCTTATAAATGAATCAGTCATTAATGAGCATTTGTATACTAAAAACTTGCCAGATGTGGATCTTCTAATACGTACTAGTGGAGAAAAACGTATTAGTAATTTCCTATTATGGCAAATTGCGTATGCAGAATTATATTTTACAGAGATTTTATGGCCAGATTTTAGAAAAGAACATTTATTTGAGGCCATATACAACTATCAAAAAAGAGAAAGAAGATTTGGAAAAACTAGTGAGCAGCTCAGTTAAAAAAATGACAAAAAGATTACCAATTGCGTATTTTACGTTACTTGCTTTATTCATAAACACATTATCAGTTTCTGCACAAACTATTCCTGGATCAGGAGGAAAAGAATACATTTTGGGTGAGATCAAAGTGACTGGAACTACTAGTTATAACGAAAACACCGTTATTACCTTTACAGGATTACGAAAAGGAGAACGCCTCTATTTACCAGGAGATCGCATCAGTAAAGTCATCAAAAAACTATGGGATTTAGAATTGTTTAGCGATATCAATTTCTACATTACCAATGTGGAAGGAGAAGTTGCAGATATCGAACTTAATATACAAGAGGTTCCAGAATTGAATGAAGTTCGTATCGAAGGTGTAAAAAAACGTAAAGGAGAAGATCTCATAAAAGACAATAGCCTTACCAAAGGAACCAAAGTAACAGAAAACCTTATTACCACTACACGAAATTTTATCGGTAATAAATATAGAAAGGAAGGTTTCCTGAACACCAAAGTTGCCATAAACACTACTCCGGTAACCGATACTGTTGCTACCAACAAAGTAAATATGCTGGTTAGAATCGACAAAGGTGATCGTGTAAAAGTATCCAAAATCAATATTGAAGGTAATGAGAAACTTTCTGATGGTAAGGTAAGAGCTGCTATGTCTAACACCAAACAGAAAAAGCCTTACAGATTCTGGAAACGCTCTAAATATATCAAATCCGATTATCAGGATGACAAGGACAATATCATCAAAAAATATAAAGAAAAGGGATATAGAGACGCTCGTATTGTTGGAGATTCTCTAATTGTAAACGATGATAGTACGGTTTCTTTAAATCTGGATATTGAAGAAGGAAATAAATATTATTTCGGAAACATAAATTTCTTAGGAAACAGTGTATATACCGACAGACAACTGGCTAGACAGCTTGTAATCAAAAAAGGAGATGTATACAACGGTATTTTATTAGAAAAACAGATCGCTGACAATACCAAACCAGATGCAGATGATCTAACCAACTTGTATCAGAACAACGGGTATTTATTCTCTAGCATAGATGCAGTAGAAACCAACGTTTATAATGACACTATCGATTTTGAAATACGTATCCGTGAAGGAAAATTGACCTATTTTGATCATATTACAGTTACTGGTAATGACAAAACTAATGATCACGTAATTTATCGAATTCTAAGAACCAAACCGGGACAGCGTTATAGCAAAGATCTGGTAGTACGTACTGTTCGAGAAATTGGACAATTGGGATTCTTTGATCCAGAACAACTAGAACCACAATTCCAAAATGCAAATCCGCAGGCGGGTACCATTGATATTAATTACCCTGTTGTAGAAAAAGGATCTAGCCAGATTGAACTCCAAGGAGGTTTTGGAGGTGGAGGTTTTGTTGGTACGCTAGGTTTAGCATTCAACAACTTCTCGATTCGAAATATCTTTAATGGTAAGGCCTATAGCCCACTTCCTATGGGAGACGGACAAACTTTACGTCTAAGGGCTCAAGCCAGTAGATTCTTTCAAACCTATAGCCTATCCTTTATTGAACCTTGGTTAGGAGGTAAACGTCCATATCAATTATCTACATCATTCTCTCATACCATTCAGTTTAGGTTTAATAATATCAACCGTGATGTAGACAGAGATAGTAAATTCCTTATTACTGGAGGGTCTATTGGTATTGCAAAAAGATTGAATTGGCCTGACAACTATTTCACGCTTTCTCAAGCAATTAGCATCAGGCACTACGATCTTAAAAACTTTAACACCAGGCTATTTACTTTTGGTAACGGATCATCAAATGACCTATCCTATACCATAGGTTTAAGCAGAAATAATACTACGGTAAACCCAATCTTCCCAATTGGAGGGTCAGAATTCAATATTGTTGCCAAATTATCGTTACCTTACTCCTTGTTTGATGGAAATGATTATAGTGCACTTGCTACCCAAAGAGATGCCCTTGAAGATGAGTTAGGCAACCTTGATCTTACAGACTCACAACAACTGGTAAGAAGTCAGGAAATAAATGATGAGATCGGAGAAATCGACCAAGAACGTTTCAAGTGGTTAGAATACTATAAGATTAAGTTTGACGGTACTTGGTATACCAGTCTGATTAATTTAGGTAAGAAACCTCTGGTATTAAGAACAAGAGCAGAATATGGGTTCTTAGGAGCATATAACAGTAATAGAGGGGTTATTCCTTTCGAAAGATTTTTACTAGGTGGTGACGGTTTGGGGGCTACAGCCCTTGATGGCCGTGAAGTTGTAGCGTTAAGAGGATATCCAAATCAGTCCTTAATTCCTTTAAGCAGACCTACGAATCAAGATTTTGATGGAGACGGTGCAACAATTTATAATAAATATTCGTTAGAACTTCGTTATCCAATAACGTTGAAACCAGCAGCATCCATTTATATGTTGACATTTTTGGAAGGTGGTGCTACGTATGATAGTTTTAAAGAATTCAATCCTTTTCAACTAAATCGTTCTGCTGGTGCAGGTTTACGTATCTTTATGCCAGCTTTTGGCTTATTAGGGATCGATTTTGGATATGGGTTTGATCCAATACCAGGTACTAATACTGGGCCTAATGGATGGGAAACTCATTTTATTATTGGACAGCAGTTTTAGTTTTGGCACGATTATTTCAATAAATAAACAAAATTATGAAAACAAAGATTCTTTTAATGCTCACCGCGATTGTCTGGTTGTCATTCATATCATCTGCAAGCGCACAAAAAGGCATCAGAATTGGTTACATTGATATGGAGTATATTCTAGAAAATGTTCCCGAATATAACCAAGCCTCTGCTGAACTTGAATCCAAAGTACAAAAATGGAAGGTCGAGATCGAAGCTGAATTGAAAGAAGTAGATGAAATGCGAAAGGATCTGAATAATGAAAGAGTTTTGTTAACCAAAGAATTGATCGAAGAAAGAGAAGAAGACATTCTTTATAAGGAAAAAGAAATATTAGAATATCAGCAAAAAAGATTTGGCCCTAATGGCGATTTGTTTTTACAGAAAAAACGACTCGTGCAGCCAGTACAAGATCAGGTTTTTGTAGCGGTACAAGAAATCGCAAAAAACAAACGATACGATTTTATTTTTGATAAGACTGCTGATTTGGTAATGTTGTATTCTGCAGATCGATATGACATCAGTGATCAGGTTTTATTGAGAATCAATAGAGCCTCAAAAAGAAAACAGCTGAATAACAAAAGAGAGAAAAAAGCTTTAGAAAGATCAGAAAAAAGAAGTGCTGCTCAGGAAAAAGAAGTGACGGACAGAGAAAGAGCTACCTTGCAAAAACAATCTGAAAGAGAACAACTTCTTGCACAGCGTAAAGCCGAAAGAGATTCTATACGTGCTGCAAAAAGAAAAGAGTTTGAAGAAAGAAGAGCAAAATTATTAGAATTACAAAAAAAGAAAAAAGACTCAATAGAGGCTTTGAAAGCCGCCAAGCAGAAGTTAAAAGAAGACGATGATTCGCAATCTGATGGTGGAGATAGTAACGAATAAATAACTTTAAATTTTATAACACCCTTTAATATTACTACAATGAAACAATTTAGAACATTACTAGTAGCTATTGCAATTACTATGGGAACCACTGGTTTTGTAAATGCACAATCAAAAGTAGCACACATTGCATCGCAAGAATTAGTTGAGGCAATGCCTGCTTTCAAAGCTGCTAAAAGTGAGATCGAAAAGCTTAACAAGACTTATGATGCAGAGATTAGAAATATGGTTCTAGAATTGCAAAGCACTATTAAAAAGTATTCTCAAGAGGCTGAAACAAAAACTGATGAGGAAAACTTAAAAAGACAGCAAGAAATTCAAGCTACAGAAAAAAGTATCAACGATTATAGAACCAATGCGCTTCAAGATCTTCAGAAAAAGGAGATAGAATTGATGAAGCCTATCTATGAAAAAGCACGTACATCTATCCAAAAAGTAGCAAGAGCTCAAGGATTTAACTACGTACTTGATTCTACAACAGGAACTGGTGTAATCATGGCCGATGGTAAAGATCTAATGGCTGATGTAAAAAAGGACTTAGGTATTTAATTGAAACCAAATTCTTTTTAAAGATAAAATTAAGGACAGTGAAGACTATTTCTCACTGTCTTTTTTATTTTTGAAACAAATTGCACGGTAGATGACACAAAATCAACCCATCGGAATATTTGACTCTGGAGTTGGCGGCACCTCCATATGGAAAGAAATTGCTGCGCTTTTACCCAGCGAGGACTGCATTTTTTTGGCAGATAGCAAATATGCGCCATATGGTAAAAGAAGTAAGGAGGAGATTCTACAGTTGAGCATCAAAAACACCGAAAAACTACTGGAATTAAACAGCAAAATTATCGTAGTTGCCTGCAATACAGCTACTACTAATGCGATAAAAACGTTACGCGACACTTATGATGTGCCATTTATAGGCATTGAACCTGCAATAAAACCTGCGGCTATTCGTACTAAAACCAAAAAAGTCGGTGTGCTGGCTACCAAAGGAACTTTATCCAGTGAGCTTTTTGCACAGACCTCTGATCTTTATGCTCAAAATATTGAAGTAATAGAAATTATTGGAACCGGATTGGTAGAACTCATCGAGGAAGGTGAAATCCATTCCAAAAAAATGCTCGATCTGTTACAATCGTATATGGATCCAATGCTGGAGAAGGATATAGACCACCTTGTTTTGGGTTGTACGCATTATCCCTATCTAATCCCTGTGTTAAAAAAGATACTCCCGAGCAAAGTAACGATTGTTGATTCTGGAGAGGCTGTTGCACGACAAACCAAAGCGGTGTTAGCTACCAATGGGATTTTGAATTCAAAATCCGATTTGGGAACGCACCAATTATACACTAACGCTAATCCCGAAATCCTTGCAGATATCGTGGCTTCTACAACAGTATCCCCTACAGTAAGCTTTTTGGATTTTTAGTTATTTAAAACAATCCAGCAAGGCTCCTTTTTTTGAAGAAGAGACAGCCAACTCTTTCCCAGAAGTAAGCACCACACTCCCTCCTTTTCCTTTTCGATATCTGGTAATTCTTCCAATATTTACCAAATAACTTTTATGTATTCTTAAGAAACCATGTACTTTGAGTAGATCTTCAAAATATTTTAAGGTTTTACTGACTAGCTTCTGCCCTTTTTCCAGATAAATTTTGGTGTAATTATCATCCGCTTCGCAATATAAAATATCAGCCACTTCAAGTATTTCAAAACCATCTTGCTGCGGAATAGTAATTTTACTTTCTACTGCAGCCATTTTTGGCACCAAAACAGCATCTTGCAGCGCCATTTCTTTCTGTTTGATATGAGTAACATGATCCACCGCTTTGATCAGGTTATCAATAGCAATAGGTTTTAATAGATAATAGGTAGCTTGTGCATTTAACGCCTCAACAGCATAATGATCATATGCCGTTACAAATACGATTTCGAAAGTACGATCTGGAACTTGCTCCAACAGATCAAAAGCATTTCCGTAGGGCATTTCTACATCTAGAAATAACATATCTGGTGTCATTTTTTCTAAAAGTTGTAGTGTTTCTTGCACACTCGCAGCTTCACCTAATACGGTCACAGAAGTACAATATTTCTCTAAATAGTTACGCAGGATTAACCTGCTATTTGCCTCATCGTCTACAATAATTGCGGTTAAATTCATTTATCTTTTTTAAGTATTAATTTTACTCGAGTTCCTTCTTCATTTTCGTTTAGGTCAGAAACGAAAACATCAACTTTATCTTTGTACATTTCGTTAAGAATTTCTATTCTTTTTTTGATATTGCTCATCCCTCGAGATTTTTGCAACTTCTGATTATTAGTTTTTAATGCTTTGGATTGCTTTCTTCCAATACCATCATCTTCTATAACAATCTTGATACTACCTTCATCTACCTTATCAAATCGAATAGATAATGTGCCTTTTTCTGATTTATATCGTAACCCATGCCAAACGGCATTCTCTACATAAGGTTGCAAAAGCATTGGTGGGATTACATATTCGGCTACATCTATCGCCGGATCTACCTCCACTTCATACTCAAATTTATCCTGAAACCTAAAGTGCTCTAGCTGTACATACAAGCCTAACAGTTCTATTTCTTTTTCCAACGGAATAAAATCCTCTTCACTGTTTTCCAAAACTGCTCTCATCAACAATGAAAAGTCGGTAAGATATCGATTTGCTGTTCTTTCATCACTAGTAGCAATAAAGGTATTTACCGAATTTAAAGCATTGAAAATAAAATGAGGATTCATCTGGGATCGCAGTGATTTTAATGCCAAAAGATTATTCGCATACCGTTGTTGTTTGATGTTTCTAAACATCAAATATGCCATTAACAATAATAACACTGAAAGGCCAACCAAGAAATAAATCATCACCTGTTGGCGTAAACTTTTTTGATCCGATATTTCCTGAGAAGCGAACGCAAGTTGATAACGGGCCTCATTAAGTTCTCGGTCTTTCTCTAAAGTCTCGATCCTATTGGCGCTCAAAGCTAATTCCCGACCAAATCGCGCCGCCTGAGATATTTCTTGCTCCTTTTGGATATACAACTTATCTACGATCACTTCATACTCCTCAAACTCTTCTGAAGCTTTTTCTAGCTCTCCCTTTTCACGATACACCTCTCCCAATTTTCGGGTAGCATCTTTTTGTACGATAAGATCATTTTTTGAAGCCGCTTCTTTTTTACTCTCTTCAAAATAACTAATCGCTTCGTCATATTTTTCTTGTGCCACAAAAGCATTAGCAATCTTATAATTTTGTACTTGCGGTGTAATTGCTCTGTCCTCTTCCAACAGCTCATCTTCGGCATTTTCTTCTATTTCTTCAATATCTGCTAGTGCTTCTTTACGTAATTGTATTTCTTTATCGTAGCTATTGCTCTTGTTATAAAAATCGGCCGCTACACTACGCTGTCTTGCAGCTGTTTTTCTATCTTGTTGCTGAGCTAGCTGTACAGAATTATCTAAATACCCCGCTGCATCAGAAGTATTACCTTGTTCTTGAAGTACATCTGCCAATTTGGTGTTTAAGGAAATTTCTTTATCATCAAGGTTTTTCCTCTTACTTAGAGACAGTGCACTATTATAATTTTGAATAGCTCTCGAAGAATTTTCTAATCCTTTATTACTATCTCCCAAACCTTCTAAAACCAAAATTTTTTGTTCTGCATTTAATCGAGAACGTTGCAATTCACCAAACGTTTTAAAAGCACCTTGATAGTTTTTATCCTCTAGTTGCGCTTTTCCTAATTTAATTTTTACATTGGTATTATAAGCATAGGATAAGCTAATTCTGTAATTGCTTTCTGCCAAATCAGGCTGTTTTGAAAAACTATAGATATCTGCAAGGGTTTCGTACAGTTCTGCCCTCTTCATATCCCCTTTCGGATCATCTTCCTGAATACTTTCTAGCGATTTTGTGATATATCCAATACTCGCAGATACATCCTTTCTTATTGTACTTCGAGCTAGTCGGAGGTTTTCCTGATATTCTGACTCTGTCTTTTTCTTGGATAACTTTTGTGATCTTATTGTTAATGGGTTTTCCTTTACTTCAACATCCACTCGCTGTCCATCTTTAACAACATATCGCACCGTCTCGAAACTGTCATGGCTAATAACAATCTCATCTCCTACCCGTGCCTGTATTCTAAAGTCCCCAAAAACATCAGTCAATACTGTACCCTTACCCATTATGGTAATCTCTACATCTTTGATCGCTTTTTTGGTCTTTTTTTCTTTTACAGAACCCTTAATCACCATTGGCTTAGTTACGACGGGGGCTTCATTTTCTTCTTGAGAAAAACCTTGAAAAGGCACCATCAAAAATAACAGCAGCATTACGCCAGACCACTTTATCATCTTCTGTTTCATAAGGATAAACTTAATCCATTTCATTGGGAAAATAAAATTCTCATTCTGCAAAAACAGGAACAATACAGCGTTTTTGGGTTTAAAAAAGTACTTTCCCTAATTCTGTATATCCGTTTACTAACTAGAAATGCCATTTCCCTCATTCCAGATTTTTCTCCAAAAAAGTTCAGGGTACTTTTAACCACGAATTTAAAAAACAACATCATGAGAATTTTTTATATATGGAGTATGTTTATGTTGCTTATTCATATTTCTTGTAATGCAAACACCAAACAGAATAATGAGGTAGCAATAACCAAAGAACCTCATAAAATATTAACGACCAAAACCGATCCAAATACCAGTAACATTCAAGTGGCTTTGTTGCTCGATACTAGTAATAGTATGGACGGACTTATAGAGCAGGCTAAAGCGCAACTATGGGAAATTGTTAACGAATTGTCGTACGCAAAATGTGGACACAACAAAATCAAGTTACAGATTTCGTTATATGAATATGGTAATGATGGATTGCCATCAAAAGAAGGTTACATCAGACAGGTATTGCCGTTCTCTGATGATTTAGATGAAATTTCCAAAGAACTATTTGGGTTGACTACCAATGGTGGTAACGAGTACTGCGGAAAGGTAATTGCCACATCCATCAATCAATTGGATTGGAAAAAAAGTAATGACGATCTTAAATTAATATTTATTGCCGGAAATGAACCGTTTACTCAGGGACCTACCAATTACAAGGATGCGGCTACTGATGCTTTGGAAAAAGGGATCACAATCAACACTATATTTTGTGGAAACTTCAGACAAGGGATCGACACGATGTGGAAACATGGTGCTGACCTAACTTATGGAGAGTACAGCGCTATCGATCACAACCATCAAACAGTTCATATAGCAACCCCATATGATGATATTATTCTTCAGCTTAACAACCAATTAAACGATACGTACATCTATTACGGTAGTCGTGGAGCTCAAAAAAGAAGCATGCAAATGGAACAAGATCGTAATGCCAAGTCGTATAGCCCAGCAAATGCAGTAAGTAGAACTATCAGTAAAAGCTCTGGTTTTTATAAAAACAAAAGTTGGGATCTTATCGATGCTGCTGAAGACGAAGAGTTCGAAATTGATGAAATAGCGGAAGAGCAACTTCCTATAGAATTGCAAGATAAATCTACAGCCGAACTAAAAAAACACATTGCCGAAAAAAGCGCTAAGCGTAAAGAAATACAGCAAAAGATCCAGGAGCTGAACAAAAAGCGTGTGGAGTATATCAAAACTAATAGCAAGAAGAATGACACCAGTCTAGAAACTGCTTTATTGAACGCTATTAAAAGTCAGGGTAAAAAGAAATCCTTCAGCTGGGAAGATTAAAATAAAACACTATGAGAACTGTACTATTTATTATCATAACAAGTATATCATTTACAATGACATCACAACCCAAAGCAAAGCTTCAAAAATCTATGGTAGATTATGACTCTTTTTTAGAAGTCTCTGAAGAAGTAATGAGTTATCGAGAGAAAAGATTAATTCCTCTGGATGTTTTTCTTGAGTACATGAAGGATGAAAACACTATTTTGCTAGATACACGTTCTAAAACCATGTATAGCCAAAAACACCTTAAAGGAGCGATTCATATCAATTTTTCAGATTTCACCAAAGAGGAATTGGCTAAACATATCCCTTCAAAGGATACAAGAATTTTGATTTATTGCAACAACAACCTAATAGGAGATACGAAGTTTTTTGCCAGTAAAAGAGCGCCTTTGGCTTTAAACATACCTACATTTATTAATCTATATGGGTATGGATATAAGAACATATACGAACTGGCTTCGTTGGTTTCGATAAATGATCAACGATTGCAGTTTGAGGGAAAAGCAGTACGCTAAATTTTATAAATTGGAATACAAAAAGCTCGCATTTGCGAGCTTTTTGTATTTTCAACCTACCATTATAATATCCATTTGGAAACGGTATAAAAATTGTGGCTTTGTTGCGTGGATCTGGATAGATGAAATCTCTAGAAATTAAATCTTTTTCTAATGAAATACTTAAAAATCCTATTTACGTGTTTGATGATGCTTCCTTTACTTTCTTATGGGCAGCAAACATTTGAGTATGAACAACCAAAGGTGGTTTCGGATGGATGGGAAACCGAAAATCTTGAAAAACTGTATAACAACACCTCTTCCCTTTTTGAAGTATTACGCCAATTAGAACATAATGACCATAAAATTAATAGCTTTCTTTTGATAAAAGACCATAAGTTACTTCTAGAAGAGTACTATAATGATCGTACAATTGGGACTCCACAAGATTTACGGTCGGTTACCAAAAGTATCATTTCAATTTTGATGGGAATCGCTGTTGATAAAGGATTCGTAACCTCTATAGATGATCCCATACAGAAATACTTACCCAACATTCAACCTACTAAAAACCTAAGTCCCTCAAAAGAACAAATTACCATTCGCCATCTTCTTACCATGTCTACAGGCTTGGATTGTAACGACTGGGATAAAAAATCAAAAGGCCAGGAAGACAAAGTCTATAAAAAGAAGGATTGGATTCAATACACACTGGATTTACCTATGATTGAAAAACCCGGAGTAACATCAACATATTGCACAATGGGAGTCGTTATAGCTGCCCAAATTATTAGTAATGCTTCCAATATGCCTTTGTATCAATTTGCAAAACAGTTTTTGTTTACACCTCTAGGAATAAATAATGTCGTTTGGAAACATACCTCCAAAAAAGAGGTTATCGATGTAGCAAAGAGAATACAAATGACCCCTCGCGATATGGCCAAGATTGGGCTCTTATTATTACACAACGGTAAATGGAATAACTCCCAAATTGTTTCTAAAGACTGGATTAAAGAGTCTTTAACTGCGCATACCAAAATTAGCAATATAGACTACGGTTTTTTGTGGTGGACTATCCCTTTTGGTTCTAAAACAGCAAAGGTAGCTACAGGAAACGGAGGGCAATATATTATGATTTTCAAAGATTTACATCTAATTGCCATATTCACCGGGAACGCATACAACTCTCAGGAAGACAAATTACCATTTACAATCATGAACAAAGCAGTACTTCCTATGTTTTTGGAAAAATGATATTAAAACGACTAGAAAATAATAGTCAAAAAATTACTTAGAATTTACCGCAGGACATTTACAGTTCCAACGCTCTTTCTGTTTCGCGAAGTCATATCCTATGGTAAGCTGATGAAACCCTCCATTGCTTAGCACTACAGAATTGGATTGATAACTATATGTATACCCAACCAACCATTTTTTATAATTCACACCCAAGAATGGTGTAATATATTGCAATTGTTGGTTTTCTACTGCTAATCCATCCTGTGAGAATTCCGCGCCATCCAAGCTTCTTCTGTAGGAGATTCCTCCCCATAATGTGGTAAACTTACCCAAATCTTTGTATACTTTCATATTGGCATCGATCGTACTTTCTTGGGTTTGATCTGTTGCCTGATACAATAATGAAGGTTCTAGACTAAATCCATCTATGCCTCCAACCCCAAACAGATATCCTAAAGAAAAGATATACCGGCGTTGATTGTTGGACTCGCGAATTGGTGCACGCGCAGGGTCTGTCTGATTAAAAATATCTCTTGCTACTGGCAGCAAGTTTTTTACCGTAAAATGTGCATACCATTCTAAATAATGATAGGACATCCCTACATCCACATTATAATAAAAGTCTTTTTGTACCCGATCGAGGATTACAGGATCTGGATCAAAAGGATCATCAAGTCCTCTCAAATCTACATTAGATTGAATAAAACCAGTGCTCGCACCAAATGAAAGCATATTGAGATCTGTTCTATCTCTCGAAAATAATAAGTGATAAGCAAAAGTTAAATAGGCTCCAGACTGGTTAAATCTTCCGTTTTCATCTTTGTAAACGATGGCTCCTAAACCGGTCTTATCTCCTACTCTAAAATTTATATTTGCGGTTTGTAAATTAGGTGCATTATCAACGTCAAACCATTGTGCTCTGGCGGTTAACCTAATTTTGTTGGCGTTTGCTGCTCCCGCCATAGATGGGTGCACCAAATATAGATTATCTGAAAGATAGTCTGCAAATACAGGTATTCCTTCTTGCGAAAAGGCAAATTGGGAAAGCCACATCAGGGCTACTACATAGATCGCTTTTAAGTTCATTTAGACACTGTCATTTTATGGGGACAAACAGGTTTTGTGAATTAAATGTAAACTGTCAAAAACAGTTTATATTGTGGGGCTTCACAATTATTTTTAAAATACATATTCCAAATTCGTACGTTTCCAAAGATATAAATTTTTACCAGAACGCCTATTTTAAAGTTGACTACCTCAATTCGTTAAAAAATGTTAGGGATATAAATACTATGCGTATATCGTATTGCTTTTTAGTAAATTTGCCAAAAATTAGAGCATGGAAAAGAATTTTGAAATAAAGATAGAAAGCACTTCGAACCCTAGTATCATTAAGTTTGAAGCCAATTATTTCCTCACACAACATACGAGCTACGAATTTGAAAATATAGATCAGGCCAAAAATTCTCCCTTGGCGCAACAATTATTTCATTTACCATTTGTAAAAAGAGTATTTATTGCTCAAAACTTTGTGGCTATCGATAAATATGAGATTGTAGCTTGGGAAGATGTACAAGAAGAGGTTGCTGAGCAAATTAAAAATTACCTGAATAGTGGCCAACCTGTAGTTGTAGAATCCGAAAGCAATAAAAAAGTACCAATTACCATTTATGCAGAAAGTACACCTAATCCTTCTGTATTAAAGTTTGTAGCAAACAAAAAATTGGTTACTGCCGGTCATGAGTTTAAAAGTATTGACGACACCAAAGAGGCTCCTCTAGCACAAGAGTTATTTCATTTCCCTTTTGTGAAGGAAGTGTATGTCGATGAAAATTATATTTCTATTCAGAAGTATGATATGGCGGATTGGAACGATGTTACACTAGAAATTCGAGAGTTTCTAAAGTCGTACTTAGAACAAGGTAAAGAAATTTTAACCGCCAATGCTACGGTATCACAAAGTGAAGTACAAAAACAAGCTGATCAAAATTTTGATCAGTTGGATGATGTTTCCAAAGATATTGTCAATATTATCGAAGAATATATCAAACCTGCCGTTGCAAGTGATGGAGGAAATATTTTATTCGATTCCTACGATCCGGAAAGCAAAATTGTAAAGGTAATCTTGCAAGGGGCTTGTAGTGGTTGTCCATCTTCTACCTTTACATTGAAAAACGGAATCGAGAACATGCTAAAGGAGATGTTGAAAGATAAAATTGCGCATGTTGAAGCCTTGAATGGGTAGTTCAACGAAAAAGCTGTAATTATATCGGAAAAAGCCTGTAAATATTCATTGCTTTTGCTTCAATAAAACTCAAGGATCTCGTATCTTAGAAGGACCATTCGTAAAATATTAACTAAAAAACTATTGAAATGGCAATTGTTAAAACTATTGAGGTTATAGCTAGCTCTGAAAAAGGCTGGGACGATGCAGCAAAAAACGCAATCAAACAAGCTGGAAAATCAGTAAAAAACATTCGATCTGCTTGGGTAAGTGATCAAAAAGTTATTGTAAAAGATAATGAGATTTCTGAATATCGAGTAAACTTGAAAATTTCTTTCGAGATCGACTAAAAAAACGACTCAGAATAAAAAAGCATCTCAGTTCTCGAATTGAGATGCTTTTTTATATTTTAGACACTAGTAAACGCGTTATTATGAAATATTGGTTCATTGTCATTCTTACGATCACCTATTCTTGCACAAGTCAAAACAAATCTGCGATGGAATACGCATACACAAATGATCTTATCAACGAAACCAGTCCTTACTTACTACAACACGCGCATAATCCAGTAAATTGGAAACCGTGGGGAGAAGAAGCATTGGATATTGCAAAAAAAGAAAACAAATTAATGATCATCAGTATTGGATATGCCGCTTGTCACTGGTGCCATGTTATGGAACATGAAAGTTTTGAGGATCCCGAAGTAGCAAAATTGATGAATAACAGCTTTGTGAATATCAAAGTAGATAGAGAAGAACGGCCCGATGTGGACCAGGTGTATATGAGTGCTGTACAGTTGATGACTGGCAGTGGTGGTTGGCCTCTTAATGTAATTACGCTACCGGACGGCAGACCCGTATGGGGAGGCACCTATTTCCCAAAAGGGAATTGGGTGGATGCTTTGAAACAAATTAAAGATTTGTACCAAAAACAGCCAGAAAAACTGGTTGAATATGCCGACAAGCTAGAGCAAGGTATCAAAGAAGTAGATATTATTGAGGTAAATACCGATGAAATAAAGTTTGAGAAAGAGTTTATCGCTACCGCGGTAAAAGAATGGGGCAAACAATTTGATCATCAAAAGGGAGGCACCAAACGTGTACCTAAGTTTATGATGCCTAATAATTATCATTTTTTGTTACGTTATGCCCATCAAACTCAAGATCAAGAGCTACTGGATTTTGTAAAAAGTACACTCACAAAAATATCGTTTGGCGGGGTTTATGATCATGTAGGAGGTGGATTCTCGAGATACTCTACAGACGGGAAATGGCATGTGCCACACTTCGAAAAAATGCTATACGACAATGGGCAATTAGTAAGCTTGTATGCAGATGCTTATCTTGCCACCAAAGATCCCTGGTATAAGACTGTGGTATACGAAACACTGGATTTTGTAAAACGGGAACTCACCAACGAAGAGGGAGCTTTTTATTCTTCTCTGGATGCGGATAGTAAAACAGCTGCCGGAGAATTAGAAGAAGGAGCCTTTTATATCTGGAATAAAGAAGAGCTTCAAACACTATTAGGAGATGATTACAAGCTTTTTTCCGACTACTACAATGTAAATGCCTATGGTCTTTGGGAAAAAGGAAATTTTGTGTTGATTAGAAAAGATACCGATTCGGATTTTTGTAAAAACAACGAGATTGATATTGAAACCCTGAATAGTAAAATTTCTTCATGGAAAAGCACATTGCTCGAGTATAGAGAAAAAAGATCTAGACCACGATTAGATGACAAAACGCTTACTTCCTGGAATGCTATTATGCTAAAGGGGTATCTGGATGCGTATCGCGTGTTCGGAGAAAAAGAATTCTTGGATATCGCATTAAAAAATGCAAACTTTATTAAGAAGCAGCAACTCAAAAAAGATAATTCCCTATTTCATAGTTATAAAAATGGTAAAAGTACGATCAATGCCTACCTAGAGGATTATGCACTAGTTGTTGATGCTTTTATACAACTTTATCAAAATACATTGGATCATCAATGGCTTGATATCTCAAAAGAGCTTACAGACTATGCCATTACTCATTTTTTGGATAAAGAGAAAAACATGTTCTATTTTACTTCGGATGAAGATCCTGAACTGATATCGCGTTCCATCGAATATAATGACAATGTGATCCCCGCTTCAAACTCGGTAATGGCCAAAAACCTATATGTTCTAGCCCACTATTATGACCAAAACAAATACGCCGATTTGAGCAAACAAATGCTGCATAATATAAAACCGCAAATGGAACAATATGCTTCTGGTTTTTCTAATTGGTTGGATCTAATGCTTAATTTCTCTTATAATTTTTATGAAATTGTAGTTGTAGGAGATAATGCTCATCAACTACTCAATGATTTTCAGGACACCTATGTCCCTAACAAATTAATTGCTGGTAGTATTAAAGACTCTGAACGTTCTTTACTAAAAAACAGATTCGTTGAAGATGAAACCTACTTTTATGTCTGTGTAAATAACGCTTGTAAATTTCCTGTGGACACCGCACAAAAAGCACTAAAACTTTTGGAGTAAAACAATGAGCTAAATATTTGCTTTTCAACATCCTAATTCAATGAAAAACTGTTAATTTTTAAGATAAGTATTACTTAAAATTGACATAAATCGAGTCTATTATAACGTTTTCGTAGTCAAAATCTTACAAAAATTACGGTTAAACCTTAGTTTTTTTATGTAGAATTTATTGAAAAAAGCCATTTTCATTCAAAATAATGAAGTAGAACCTTAATATACATTAACATATTCTCAAAAATTTAGCGATTATTTAATATAAATTGTATTTAAAAAGGTATTTGGTTACATTTAATTCACCTAAATCAGTGAATCATGAGAATACTACTACTTTTACTTTTTATTCTAATTTCGCCTGCCCTTTTTGCACAGTTACCCAGAAGTTTAATGAAGTCTGCGGAGAAGATTACACTCTTCGAAGAATATGATGGTTCTATGTATATGAAATCCAGATACAAAGAATCTAGTGTTATCGATGAGAAGTCTGGAACATATGATACCAAGTTAAAATACAATATATATACCGACGCTCTCGAACTCGTTCAGGGATCCAAGTATTATGAAGTGGCAAAAAGCCCAACCGTTCACGCAAGGATCGATGGAGATTATTTTTATTATTGTGAATTCAAAAATCAAAGAGGTCTGAGTAGAGATGGATACTTTATTCTTGTAGAACTGAATGATAAATATAGAATCTATAAGAAGCTTACCTTAGACATTAAGGATCCTGAGAAAAAACAGCGAATTAATAGTGGACTAGGAGAACCTGGAGAACTAAGAATGGTAACTACATATTTTGTAGAAGAAGGAGGGACTATCGTCGAACTTCCTACCAACAAAAAAGATATGCTGGCTACTTTCAATGATAAAGAACAAGAACTTGGGCAGTACTTAAAAAAGGAAAAAATTCGATTAAAAAAAGAAGAAGATCTCATACGGTTTGTTGCCAGATACAATGCTCTCAAGAGTTCTGATGCCAATCCGTCTCAACGATTGCTAAGTAATATTACCAGAGGTAATTAGTATAACAATAACACTCTCAAAATTGAATAAAAACACCAGCTAGAAATCTAGCTGGTGTTTTTTATTGTTCCTATAAAATAACAAATTAATTTCGAAATTTTGTCACCCCACCATTACGATTGAATTAACTATGTATTAACTCAAAAACACTAGTTTTTTCTGGCAATTCCTCAGCTATTTTACTTCTGTACAACACTAATTTCTTATAACTCTTTCACTAGCAATATTTTGTCTATTTGTTTTCTTTTAAAAACTAAAAAATCTCAATTTTAAAAAAACATTAATTAACGAAAACAGGAAATTCTCACCATCTCTTTTTACTGCGTTTTTAAATATTTTTGCAACAAACTTTTGGCCCTCAAAATAAATACCCCCGAAAAGATATGAGAAAAGTATTACTTTTTTTTACTGTTTTAATTGTCTACATAGCCCCCGCTCAAGTACCATCATCCATCCTACAATACACCCAGGAATTTCCAATGTATGAGGGATACGATGGATCTATATACTTACAAAACAAATTTGTGGAGTCCAGTATTATCGACGAAACCTCTTCTGGGACGTATGATTCTGAATTAAGATATAATATCTACACTGATGCCGTAGAGTATAAAGAAAATTCAGAATTGTTTGAATTGAGCAAGAACCCAAAGATCCAGGCAAGGATTGGTGAGGATTACTTTTATTATTGTCAATTTAAAACGCAACGTGGAGTTGATAGAGAAGGTTATTACATTTTGGTAGAACTGCATGACCAATACAGGATTTACAAACGATACGAAGTAAAAATTAAAGATCCTGTAAAAATGGATGTATACAATGGTACTCCCGAACCAGGAAGTATCAGAAAAAAGGTGAGTTATTTCCTTGAAGAAAATGATATCATCGTAGAATTGCCTTTGGATAAAAAAGAAATATTGACGACAGCTTTTAGTGACAAGTCAGATGAACTAAAACAATATATAAAGAAGGAAAAGATTAGACTTAAGAAAGAAGAAGATCTCGTGCGATTAGTTGCCAAATACAATGCATTAAAAAACCTTAGTTCTTCTCCATCCAATAGCCTTCTTAGCAAATATTAGTTTGGATATAATCTAATCTCTCCATAATAATTTACAAAAGGAACAGAAATCTGTTCCTTTTTTTGTCTAGTAGGGTTAAATTCTTCAATTTCAGCTTATTTGTTAAGAAAAAGTTAGCATTAATTTTGTTTTTTATCGATATTTTTAATACTTTCATCTTAGATAAATGCAGTCATTATGAGAAAAATACTACAAACATTGTTTTTTCTAATTACCCCAGTATTTGCTTTTGCTCAGTTTTCGCAGGCAATAAATACGAATGAAAAAGTACAAGAGTTAGAAAAATATGCCGGAAGTGTATATGTAAGCAAAGATTATGAACAAGCTACAGTAATCGATCAAAATTCAAAAACGTACGATGCTCGATTAAAGTATAATATCTATACGGATGCCCTAGAGCACCAAAAAGCAGGAAAACTACACGAGGTTATCAAATCCCCGACAACCTATGCCCGAATCAATGATGAGTACTATTACTTCTGTGAATTCAGAAATGAACGTGGCCATAAAAGGTTTGGATATTATATTCTAATCGAAATGAACGATGCCTATAGAGTATATAAGAAATATAGCCTTAAAATAACAGATCCTAAGGAGTTAGACCCGATGACAGGGAACTCTGTAACTGGAAAAATTAAAAGAATAGCTACTTATTACCTTGAAGAAGGTAATGAGATCAAAGAATTACCATTAAACAAGAAAGATATCTTAACCGCATTTTCTGATAAAGAAGAAGAGCTGAAGGATTATATCAAAAAAGAAAAGATTCGTCTGAAAAAAGAAGAAGATTTAATACGATTAGTTGCCAAATACAATGCACTTAAAAACATTGATTCTAACCAGCAACGAAGTCTTTTAAGTAGTAGGGTTCAAAATAACTAACATCCTCAAAATTTCTGGACGAAAATTTGGAATACGCCACAGTTGCCATCTCATTTGCAGATGGCAATTTTTTTTGAATAAAAACTGCATTGGGATGCTCACAGATTTTTGAGAATTTCTCTACCCCATTACCAATAAAATGAACTTTTCCTTGTTCTAAATATTCTGAAAAGGATGAGGCATTCAGGATATCTGCTTTTGTCTCCCGAATCACTTCGTAATCTGAAGAAAAGACAGAAGCATACACCTCCATTCTGCGTGCATCTAACATGGGGATAATAAACTCACCTGTTTTGGCTTCAACCTGTTTTGATAAAGATAGAAGAGTGGGAACAGAAATTAAAGGTACATCTAGGGCATAACAAAGCCCTTTGGCCGCAGAAACGCCTATTCTAAGCCCTGTATAAGATCCTGGGCCTTTACTAACAGCCACAGCAGCAATAGCACTCATTTCTATTTTAGCACTAGCAAGTACTTCTTTAATAAATACATGTAAACGTTCTGCATGCGAATAACTATTGTTATAATCTTCCGATAGCACAATAACTTTTTCATTATTTGTTATTGCAACAGAACAGTTGGTCGTTGAAGTCTCGATACAGAGAAGGTGTGACATGATCCAAATTTTGGCAAAGATAGTCTAATTGAGTCAACTAAGATCTATGTTCTACTCTTCAATATTACTTCGCTTTTTCTTTGGTATTTTTCTGATCTTCAGAGATCACCTTATCTCCGGTTTTGAGCGTCTTGGTAACCAAATTGTACGGCCCAGTAATCACTTCATCACCTTCAGATAAGCCTTCGGTTATTTCGATATTAGTATCGTCCTGAATTCCGGTCTTAATTACTTTTAACTTGGCTGTTTCTCCATTCTTAACAAAGACACATTCAAACTTTTCTTCAACAGCAGTGGTAATTTTATCTTTTTTTGCTCCTTTACGAACGCTAGAGGTATCATTTTTGATCACTATCGAGCTGATAGGCACGCCAACAACGTTTTTTCTCTTGTTAGTAATTACATCCACAGTTGCCGTCATTCCAGGTCTAAAAGGAGAGAAACTCTCTGGTTTCCCTTGTAATAAATCTTTATAAGACTCTTCCAAAATACGTACCTTAACTTTGAAATTGGTAACCTGATCAGCACTTACGGTATTTTCTGCAGAATTAGCGATTTCTGTCACCAAACCTTTGAATTCTTTTTTAAGATACGCATCCACTTCAACAATAGTAGAATCTCCTATTGCAACTTTTACAATGTCATTTTCATTCACATCTACCTCAACCTCCATATTACTTAGGTTAGCTACACGAACGATCTCTGTTCCTGCCATTTGTTGAGTTCCTACAACACGTTCTCCTAATTCTACAGACAACTTAGAGATAGTTCCACTCATAGGCGCATAAATGGTAGTTCTACTCAAATTATCTTTGGCTTCATTAACGGTGGCCTGAGCACTTCTCACGTTGTAAAATGCAGACTGTTTAGAAGCCTCGGCTACTTCGTAAGCCGACACCGCTCTATCCCACTCTGCCTTAGAAATTACACCTTTCTCAAATAATTCTTTATTACGATCGTAACTCAGCTTAGCCTCTTTAAGACTAGCCTCGGCCTGTTGTAATCCTGCTCTTACATTTTGTAAGGCGGCCTGTGATCTATTTAATCCCGCTTGAATAATGTCTGGATTGATACGAACCAGCAAGTCTCCTTTTTGTACCTGTTGTCCTTCTTTAATCGGTAAGTCAATGATCTCTCCAGAAACCTCTGAAGATAATTTCACTTCTACTTCTGGTTGTATTTTACCAGTTGCGGCAACGGTTTCTACAATATCAATTCTTTCTATTTTGGCTACAGAAACTTCCTTGAAGTTACCGTCTTTACCAAACCATCCTGCCTTTTTGCCAACAACCAGCATAATGATTAAAAATAAAACTCCTCCTAAAATAAAAAGTAATGTTTTTCTACTCATGACTTACTTCACTATTAATTCTATATGATGAAATTACAATTTCTTTTAAAAAGTAGCCAAAAAATAGAAAGCTACCAGTTATAATTTAATATCTGCAATCTTTATCCCGAAATAAAGTTCCAGAACTTTTAGTTTAAAAATATAATCAAATTTGTTTTGAACTTCTTGGCTTTGCGCATTCTCTAATCTAAACTTAGATTGGCTAAAATCAAAAGCATTAGAGAGTCCCACGTCATAACGATCCTTTGCAAACTGGTAGGCTCTTTCTTGTGCTTTTACAGCCACTTGAGCTGCTTCATAAGCTTCTGCAGAACCTTTGGCATCCAAATAGGCTTGATATATATTACTATCCAAATCTAATTCTGCCTGTTCTAATTGAAACTCTGCCCTTTTTACATTAATCTTACTTCTCTTCACCTGGTTCCTTGAGGCGAACCCATTAAATACTGGTACGTTAAGAGATAATCCGTATGATATACCATCGTTTAAATACAACTGCTTAATGGTTTTTTCGGGAGTAATTTCTTGATCATTCAAAAAATTGGGTATAATAACATTTTGATTGGTCCCTTCGACTACACCTATCACCCTGGTTGGATTATCTGGATCAATACTTCCGGGCACAAACGCACTAGCTCCTGACTCCCTTGTATTATAGTTAAAGCCTGCACTAAGGGTAGGATAATAAGCTCCCCTTGCTATTTCTAAGTCCTTTTGAGCCAATAACCTATTTTGCTCTGCTATCTGAACTTCGTATCTAGCTTCTCTCGCTCTACCAATAATCTGATCTATAGGCTTTTCTAATATCTCTGACCCTGGTATTAAATACTCCTGTTCTGCAATATCAAAATTAGCATAGTCTTTTATCAATAATGTTTGCGCCAAACTTACCAGGGAAATTTGGATAGCATTTTCTGCTTGTACGATTCGAGTTAATTCATCTGCAGACGTAGCTTCTATTTCTAGCAAATCTCCTTCAGGAAGCACTCCTGCCCCTACCAAATCTTTGGTTCTTTGCAACTGCTCTAGTGTAATTTCATGTTGCTTTTCAATTACCTTTAACGATTCCTTATTTAGCAATACTTGCAAGTAACTATTAGCAACAAATAAGGCGATATCATCTTTAGATTTACCAAGATTGTATTGACTCAATAACTGATTCAGTTTAGCTCTTTGAAACTGCTTTACATTTCTTAGACCATCAAACAACGTTAGACCTACATCTATTCTATAAGAAGAACTTCTAAAAGTCAATGTTCTGTTGGTACCTGTAATAGGGTCAGGACTTAAACCTGAACTCCAAAAATTGGAACCTGAAGCATTTAAGGTCGGTAAAAAGTTACCTAAAGCATCGATCTTATTAATATCTGCAGTCTCAACATCAAGTGCTGATTGTTTAATGGTGATATTATTTTCAAGAGCGTATTCTACACATTCCCTTAATGTCCATTTCTTTTCTTGCGCTTTTGTCCCCAATACACTAAAAAGTGTAAGTAATAAAATTGAAATTTTAATTCGCATAATGCCTATATGTATCTAATTGAATGATGTTGTTACAATTATTTCCTAAAAAAATTTTAATTCTCAAATTCTGACTTCTTAATTTGATTCCAGACTTTGATTTTGTCGTCTTTGGTAATACCGCTTTTAATCTCGACATTAATCCCATCACTTACCCCCAAGACCACATCTCTGTTTTCGAATTGTTGTTCTCCGGTTTCTATTTCTACATAAGGCTTTTGCGTTTCAGAGTCATATTGTATAAGCGCTTCTTTCAAGGCCATAACACTATCTGCTTTGGCCAAAATAATCGATGCATTAGCACTAAGTCCAGCTCTAATAAACGTAGAATCGTTCTTATCTAATGACCCTTTAATTTCAAATTGAATTGCTCCATTTTCTTCTTTTCCTTTGGGTGCAATATAATCAAGTACAGCATCGAACTTTTTATTTTCGATAGCTCCTACCGTAATTTCTAAAGGTAAATTTTCTTTGATTTTTCCTACTTCACTCTCGTCTACCTTCCCTTCGAATATCATTTTCCCTACATCTGCAATGGCAGCGATAGTAGTACCATCATTAAAGTTATTTGCTTCAATAACTTGATTTCCTTCTTTTACAGGCACTTCTAATACCATTCCTGTAACTGTAGATCGGATTAATGTATTTGCTACACTCCCCAATCCTCTTGCGGTACCTGTTTTTACGATTTGATAATTTTGCTGAGCCGCTTCGTAAGATTGTTTCGCTTGTTTGTACGCCACATCCACTCCATCAAATTCGTTGGCTGAAATTACACCTTTATCAAACAGCTCCTTTTGTCTGTCGTATACCTTTTGCTGATTCTCTAGATCAATTCTAGCGCTTTGCACCGAGTTTTTGGCACTTTGCAAGGAAGATATATTAGGCACTACTCTAATCTTTGCGATAAGGTCACCTGATTTAATCTGTTCTCCTGCTTCAATATAAATCTCTTCGATAATTCCAGAAATATTGGGTTTGATCAATACTTCTTCTTTAGGAACTATACTCCCCGTAGCTACTGCTTTTTTGATAATAGTTTCTACAGATGCTTGCTCTGTTTCGTAGGTAACAGGATCTTCCTGATTCTTTTGATATAAGTAATACAAGGATCCCCCGAAAACTAAAGCAATGATGATTAAAATAATAATGGTTACTGTTCTTTTCATAATAAGTACACTTCTATTGGATTTCTTAACATCCTACATCTGTAGGACCGTTTTTGATTGATTAATTTATTCTGTTCTTAATGCGTCTATTGGCTTGGTTTTGATTGCCACTTGAGCGGGTATCAAACCGGCCAACAAACCACTTGTTATTAATATAAATAGTGCTACAAACACTACTGTTAAGTCTACACTTGGATTGGCAAACATGGTATCATTATCTGCAGGAGCACCCTCCAACATTTTATTGATTGCAAAAATAATTCCTGTAGACACTGCAATACCGGCCATTCCTGAAATAATAGTCAGGAAAATAGATTCTAATAAAATTTGTCCTCTTATTGCCCAGGGCGATGCTCCCAAAGCTCTACGAATACCAATTTCTTTGGTTCGCTCTTTTACCACGATCAACATAATATTACTGATCCCAATAATTCCGGATAATAATATAAGGGTCCCCACAAAATAAGCGACTCCCTGAAGGGCTATAAATAGACCGTTTATTTTCTTGAATTCTTCGTATAAATCAAAATTACCAACTGCTCTGTTATCTTCGGGATGAATAGAGTGATTGGTTTTCACTACATCCATTACATCTCCCTTTAAATTGGTAATTGATTGATCATCGTTTGCCGTGATAGCCATCCATCCCACTACTTCGCCATAATTAAATGCTTGAGAAAATGCGGTAAACGGCACATAAATTTCTTTTTGAGACTCTTCTCCATCTCCATTATTTGATTTTTTGGAGTAGGTACCGATCACCATGAAATTTACACCTTGTATTTTAATATATTCTCCAATTGGATCTTCGCCTTCAGTAAATAATTCTTTAACAACTCCACCTCCAATCACTGCTACTTTCCGTTTACTTTCTATATCTCCATAATTTACAAAGCGCCCAGAAGTGATATTAATGGGATCTTGCTTGATAATTTCGGGATAATCCCCATATACATTAAAAGCTCCTGTATTTAACCCTCTAGTTACATTATTTGAACCTCTAAATCCTCCTAATTGGTTTCTTGGAGAAATATATAGCAATCCAGGTACCTGATCCCTGATGGATTGTACATCAGATATCTTAAAGTTATATCTTCTACCTTTTGGCAGTCCTTTATACGGTTTTGAAACCGTTTGTGTCCACATAAACATGGTATTGGTAGCAATATCTCCAAACCCTTGTTTAACTCCGTTTTCTAGTCCTTTTCCTGCGGCTAATAAAATAACCAGTATAAATATTCCCCAAAACACACCAAAAGCGGTTAATACCGTTCTAAACCAATTGGCTGTAAGTGCTTGAAGTATTTCGTCCCATCGATCTCTATTAAACATACTATTCGTCTCTAAGTGCTACAATAGGTTTTATTCTTACGGCTCTCCAAGCAGGGAAGAAACCTGCAAGAGCTCCAGCAAAAATCAAAATAAAAACAGTGGTCAAAGCCACATTAAAATCTACCGAAGGGTTTAATATAAATTCGGTTTGTACCAATGGTCCTGCAAACTCTAAAAGTGCTAATCCCAGAATAAGTCCTACAAAACCGGCTAATGCAGTTACAAAAATAGCTTCTTGTAAAATAAGACCTATAATTGAAGCGGGTTGTGCCCCTATAGCTTTACGAATACCTATTTCTTTGGTACGTTCTTTTACAATAATCAGCATAATATTGCTTACCCCTACAATTCCGGCAATAATAGTACATATTCCCACCCACCAGAAAAAGGCTTTGATCATAAAGATCAAATTATAAAAGCGTTTTGCATTTTCGAGATTATTGTTTACCCCGATAGCACGATCATCCTCGGGAGCTATAATATGTTTTGCTTTAAGGTAAGTGGTCATCGCCTCTACAAACTGTTCTGATTTTTGAACTGCTGTTTCGAAGTTTTCTTCGGGAGCTAAAGAAAAAGCCAACCCATTGATATTGGGTCCTAACCCAAAAATCTGTTGCGCTATTGGAGATGGGATAAAGACTCTATCTTCTTCTCGCTCTCCTGCTTTATCAGAATATACCCCAATTACCTTAAAAGGAATCCCATTAATCTCGATATACTCTCCTACGGCTTCTTCATCCTTTTTGAATAAGTCTCTTTTGATTTTGTTTCCTATTACGGCAACTTTATTTTGTTCATCAATATCATTTTGATTCACATATCGGCCGCTAACCATCTCTTCATTTTCGATAACCTGAAAGTCCGGATAAATTCCTTCGATACCATAACTTCCTGATTCTTTACCATAGGTAACCAAAATACCCCATCGTCTTGCTCGAGAAGAACTGTGTTCTAATGTACTTTCATTACTTTTATTGATAAAGGCATAATCTTCGTTAGTAAGATTAATTCTTCTTCCTGGATTTAATCCTTTATATTCTACAGAAGTAGTTCGTGTCCAAACCCAAATACTGCTGGTTGAATCTCCTTCAAATTCTTTGGCAATTCCATTTTGCATACCCTGACCTACTCCCAATAAAAGAACAAGAATAAAAATCCCGGATGCAACAGATACACCGGTAAGGAAGGTACGTAGTTTATTTTTGGAGATTGTTTCGAAAATTTCTTGCCATCGTTCTATACTAAACATGAGCTACGGCTTTTACCTGTTCTACTAAAGTATCATCAATGATCACCCCATCTTTAAGATTAACAATCCGCTTGGTCATGTTGGCAATATCAGGTTCATGCGTAACAATAAGAATTGTTTTCCCTTCATCATTAATTCCTTGAATCAGCTCCATAACCTCATACGAGGTTTTGGTATCCAAAGCTCCTGTAGGCTCATCTGCTAATAACACTTTTGGTTCTGATGCCAAAGCTCTGGCAATAGCAACTCTCTGCTTTTGTCCTCCTGAAAGTTCATTAGGAAGGTGCGAAGCCCAATCTGCCAGCCCAACTTTTGAAAGATAATGCAAGGCTTTTTCTAAACGTTCTTTTCGTTTTACTCCTTGATAATACAAAGGCATGGCTACATTATCCAATGCGCTTTTGTAGGTAATAAGGTTGAAGGACTGAAAAATAAATCCTAAAAACTTATTGCGGTATTTGGCCGCCACTTTTTCGTTTAAATTTTTGATGGGCATCCCATCGAGAAAATAGCTTCCACTATCTGCTTCATCCAACATCCCTAAAATATTAAGTAATGTGGACTTTCCGGAACCCGAAGATCCCATAATAGAAACCAGTTCTCCTTCTTTAACGCTAAAATCTATTCCTTTAAGTACGTGAAGCGAATTGCTCCCCATCTGGTAAGATTTATGCAAGTCTTTGATTTCAATCATAACTTTTCGCTTGATTAGATGAATGAATAGGGTACAAAAAATGTACCTTATTTTTGATTAAGACTCACAAAACAGTTTTATACGAAACTTTTTACAGCAAATAGCTAGTTTTCCCTGCTAGTAATTTGTTGATGGGTTAGTGTAGTCTTGTTACATAAGACTAGCTAATTACAAGCTTTGTTACACTTATTCCTGTTATGAAAATGTTAAATGTTAATCTTCTATAGGTTTTATTTTTTTCCTGTTTCGGAAAATAAAATACCCTACTACCCCTATCAAAACATAAGGAATGATCATCAAATACACTATTCCATCATTGATTCCTTTTGCCGTTTCTTGCCCTTCTTCACTTTCTAATACAGCCCTACACATAGAACATTGTGCTTCTGTAGGAAGAGCAACCAAAAATAAAAGAACCGTTATGTAGAAAATTTTTGTCTTCAAGGAATTCGTATTAGTTACGCGTAATAAGGAGATATCATCAAATACACAATAACACCAGTTACCGCGACATATAACCAAATAGGAAAGGTAATTCTTGCTATTTTTTTGTGACGATCGAATCGTTTTGCTAATGCACGAACATAAGTAACCAACACAAACGGAATAACTACAATAGATAATATGATGTGAGTAATTAAAATAAAGTAATACACATATTTAATAACTCCTTCTCCTCCAAATTTGGTGGAGTCACTAGTCATATGATAGGCTACGTACATTCCCAGAAACAGCACAGAACAAACAATGGCAGTTTTCATCAAGCCCTCATGCAATTTGATGTTTTTATTCTTAACCGCCCAGAGTGCGGCTACCAACAAAATTGCAGTCAACCCGTTGATCGAAGCATAAATTGGAGGTAAGAAAGTAAGCGGCTCCACATCGTATCCCATTTTTCTTAGGTTTACCCCAAAAAGCCCAGCTACGACTACAGGTATCGCTATTGATAAAATAACAATCCACTTGTTGTATTTCTTTTCTATGGCAACACTATCACTCATTATTCTTCTAATAATTTTTTAATATCTTCTAACAAAACGGTAATCTGCTCTTCTTCTCCATTTTCATCCATCTTTTCTTCAACTCCTATAGTACCTCTATAATATATGATTGGATTTCCAGATTGATCATATCTTGAACGCATATACCCATCTTTATCAATCAATGCAAAATATCCATTATGTTCGAATCCACCGGGCACTTCTGGGTTTTCTGCTGCATAAATATTAAATCCTGCATTGGCCAAATCATATATATCCTCTCGATCTCCAGTTAGAAAATGCCAATCGGGATCAGTAACCTTGTAGTTCTCTGCATATTTCTTCAAACGGGTCGGTGTATCAAACTTTGGATTAATGGTGAATGAAGCAATTCCAAAGTCGGGATAATCTTTCAGCTCATTCTGAAGATAAACCAAATTGCGGTTCATTCTAGGACAAATTGTAGGACAACTGGTAAAGAAAAACTCAGCTACAAATACCTTCCCTTTATAATCATGATTGGTAATTAATATACTATCCTGATCCAGAAAAGCAAATTCAGGCACTTTCCTTGGCTCACCATTAATTTTCAGGTAAGCTAGCTTTTCATTTGCATAAGGATTGTCAGCACTCATTCTGTCATTCTTCACCACTGATGTATCTTTTACTCTATTTACAATTCTTGGAATAAATATGATCCCAAAAATTAAAACAATAAAGGAAATTCCTACGTAAGAATATTTTTTCATAGTTATTTGTCTTTACGATCTGCCTTATACTTTTTTAGCGCCAGACGATATTCTGCCAAAACCACTTTTATATCGTCTACCATTACGTTAGACAAATCGGCCACAGAACTTGCATCATATCCATACACCGTAGGTTCATCTTTCTTAACACTTCCATCTCTACCTCTAAGACTACCATCTTTATCAATGATATACACATAATTGGTTGCATAATTGGCATCGAGTTGGTGCGGTGTTTTTAAGGATACAAACAACCTTTCTATTTGTTCTGGTGTTCCGAAAAGAAATTTCCATTGTACTACATCAGTAATAACGCCTAACTCCTCTAATAGTTCTTTTGCCGCCTGTTCACTACCATATGGCAATACCATAACAAACTGAAAGTCCCTAAAACCGTAATTTTTTTTGTAAATCTTTTGATTAAGGTTAAAAGCGTTCCCTTGTTTATTGTGGATTTCCTTTCCTAAAAAACCGAGAACTGTAATTTTATCATCAAGAGTGATTTCTTCTGAAGTTAAAGATTCAAAGTCTGTCAAAGTATCGACTTCGGTATTTAACACAGGGAGTTTTGCAAAATTATGTACTCCAGAAGCAAAGAATAAGTATGCCACCAACGGCAATACAAACAAAGTACCTAAAACTAGTATTTTCTTCATTTATGTAAATAGTAGATTATCTACCAAAATAGGTTGTGCAAAAATAAAAAAGACGGCTCAAAAAACCGTCTTTTTACAATGCTTTTAACTATATATTTCAGGATTTAGAAATCCCAGCTTTTGTGTCCTGCTTTGAAAACTTCATATACATAATCTCCTTCTGTCAATAGAATAAAGATTAGGTAACAAATCAAGAAAATAGCAGTCCATACTACAGATCTTCTAAGTCCTTTAGTTTCTCCTTCCATGTGCATAAAAGCCCATGTAATGTAGTATGCTTTCCAGATCGTAAGAATGATAAAGATCCAGTTTAATAGCTTCATACTTATTAAAGTAGTCTCTATAAGAAACGCAGGTTTAATAATACCTAAAATAACTTCAACAATAGTAATCACAGAAAGTAGGAAAAACACTTTCCATATTCTTGATATATTTGATTCGTGATGTGCTGTATCGTGTGCCATATTATCTATCTACTATTTTTTATTAAACCAGGTAAAAGAATGTAAATACAAATACCCAAACTAAATCTACAAAGTGCCAGTACAAACCAACTTTCTCTACCATCTCATAATTCTTTCTTCTTTCATACGTTCCTAGAATCACATTGATAAAGATGATGATATTGATAATCACCCCAGAAAATACGTGGAATCCGTGAAATCCAGTGATAAAGAAAAAGAAGTTTGCAAACAATGGAGTTCCATACTCATTATGTACAAGGTTTGCCCCTTCTACAATTCCGATAGCATCCGCTTGTAATCTTCTTAGGGATTCTTCTCTTGATAAAATTGTCTTTTCTCCTTCTTCGGTCAATACTTGAGTACGAATCAAAAGATCTTTTCTCTTTGCAAATCCAGAACGGATCTCATCGATCGTATAGGTTGGAAGCGCAGATTCTTTATCGTACCATACACCAAGTTTGCTTTCGTGCTGTGTCCTTTCTTTATGTGTATCCAGAACAGCGATCTCTTTCAACCCTACACGGTGACCTTCTGCATCAACAAATTGTAAAATCTGACCTCCTCTAGTTTCTACTGCTCCGTATTCTCCCTTGATGAAGTTTTTCCACTCCCAAGCCTGAGAACCTACGAAAATCAAACCACCAATAATGGTCAAGAACATGTAAAGGATTACCTTCTTCTGTTTCATGTGATGACCAGCATCTACAGCAAGTACCATAGTTACAGAAGAGAAAATTAATATAAAGGTCATTAACGCCACATAGTACATAGGAGCATCTACCCCGTGTAAAAACGGAAAGTGATTAAAAACTTCGTCGGCTATAGGCCAAGAATCTATAAACTTAAATCTTGAAAAACCATATGCGGCAAGAAAACCTGAGAATGTAAGTGCATCAGAAAGGATAAAAAACCACATCATCATCTTACCGTAACTCGCCTTTAGTGGCTCGTTACCACCTCCCCAGATTTTACCCTCTGTACCTGTTTTAGTAACAGCTGTTTCCATATAAAGAATTTGGTATTGTTAAATTTTCCACAAAAATAATCAATTTTATCATTTCACCTCCTTAAATCCATTTTTTAATTTGGTCAAATATCATCGTGTATGATAATCTATTTTATTGGCGTAAAATCCGCATTATTACTTATTTCACGAAATACAAGAACAAGAAGAGATAAACCCACAGAAAATCAACAAAGTGCCAATACATTGCACCTAGTTCAAGCCCTAAAGTTTGTCCCTTTTTATACTTTTGTTTAAAATGATTATAAATTACCACCAAAAGAACCAGCAGCCCCCCTACAATATGGGCTAAGTGTGTTACTACAATGATAAACATGAATGTAGACACAATATTAGAAGTTGGTCCTGTAAAATGATATCCTTGATTGATAATATCGTTAAAGCCTTGAAATTGTAAGTTTACAAATAATGCTCCCAAGCCCAAGGTAGCCAATAATAGTCCAGTAGCTAACCCCCTATTATTTTGATCTATTGCTTTTTTGACAAAATGAAAAGTAGCACTACTCAACAGAATAACCAGAATACTAATCACAAAAGCCTGCGGGAACTCCAAATCTGTTGCCCAGTCTTTTCTAGATTTACTCACTACATAAGCACTGGTAAGTCCTGCAAAAACCATTGCCATGCTGATCATGGCAAACCACATCATCGTCTTTTTGGATCTATTGATCTTTTCTTGCGTAGTTCCCTGGGTTAAATCCATACTCTAATAAATTTATCTGCCACATAAATGATTTGCAAAAGTGTAATGTATAAAACACTCATTAGCATCAATTGCTTAGCAGTTTTTGCATCTCTATTTTTATATAATCGAATTGCTGATCTGAGTAAAACTAATCCCAATATCAGAATAATAACTCCTGAAACTGGTGTAAGATAAAGCCTTCCTGTAACTCCAAAAACAGGTACGATAGATGTTACCACTGTCCACAGCGTATAAATCACCACCTGTGTCGCAGTTCCCTTATCTCTCTTTCCTGTAGGAAGCATAAAGAATCCTCCTTTTTTATAGTCATCAAACAAGAACCATCCTATCGCCCAAAAGTGCGGAAACTGCCAGAAAAACTGAACCATAAATAAGGTACCTGGCTCAATCCCAAAATCATTGGTAGCAGCTACCCATCCTAACATAAAAGGGATAGCACCCGGGATAGCACCTACAAAAACAGAAAGAGGTGTTTTTGTTTTTAACGGAGTATATAAACTCACATAAAAAAAGATGGAAATTGCCCCAAACATTGCGGTTTGCGGATTAATTACATACAATACTGTAATTCCTGCTATAGTAAAAAGAGTGGCAATAGCTAAAGCAGTATTGACAGACATACGACCAGAAGGCACCGGACGATTTTTAGTACGATCCATTAATTTATCAAGATCTCTTTCTATCACTTGATTGAAAGCATTAGACGCTCCCACCATCAAATATCCACCAATTGCCAAAAGAATCAAAGTAGTCCACGAAACTGTCTCAACACCCAACAAATATCCGGCTACCGAAGAGAAAACCACACTTAATGCCAAACGCATTTTTGTTATCTCTTTAAAATCCTGAACAACAGAAACTTTAATTGTATCGACTTGGGTTACGCTCAAATCTTGCACGTTTTATATATCGCTTTTGTAAAAGTGGTGCAAAGATATATCTTAAAAGCCTTTTAGACAACTTATAACTCCTTATAATTCACCTTTTAACACCTGTTGATGACTTTACCCAAAGATTTTGAGCACCTTACACCCTTAGAAACGTAATTTTTACATCATCCTTGCGACCAACAGGGATAAATCATACTACAAACTTATGAAACGATTATTTCTACTCACTCAACTTTTAACAGCTTTACTCGTCAATGCACAAAACAAAGAAGTCACTATAACTATTGATCCTGTAGCTCAAAACATCTATATGCTTACCGGACAAGGAGGTAACATTGGAGTATTTAAAAATGAAAAAGGACTCTTTATTATCGATGATCAATTTGCGCGATTATCAGAAAAAATATTTACAGGTCTTAAAACGATTAGTGATCAACCCGTAACTATGGTAATCAACACTCATTATCACGGAGATCATACCGGTGGTAACGAAAACATGGCAAAAAAAGGCGCTACGATCTTTGCTCAAAAAAATGTACGTTCTAGAATGGAACGTAATCAAAAGGAAAAAGGAAATGTAGTAGCCAATTCGCTACCTGTAATTACTTTTGATGAAGGTCTTCAGCTTTACTTTGATGCAGAAAGCATTCAAGCTTTTCATGTGCATAATGCGCATACCGACGGTGATGCTTTGATTTATTTTGCCAAAGGAAATGTATTACACATGGGAGACACTTTTTTTAACGGTCGCTACCCCTACATTGATTTAAACTCTGGCGGAAGCATTAAAGGTTACATCAAAGCTTCAGAAAAAGCACTACTGCTTGCAAATGAAGACACCAAAATTATTCCCGGGCATGGTGCTTTGGCCACCAAAAAAGACCTTCAGGATTTCTTGAAAATGCTAAAAGATATCACAGCAAACATCCAAAAAGAAATTGACGCTGGTAAATCCGAAGAGGATATCGTAAAAAACGAAACATTAACCGCTAATTATGACAGCAAAGGATACGGAAGTGGTTTTATCAACTCCGAACGTATGCGTAAAACTATTTACTTGAGTCTTACGAAGTAAACACAATCCCCATATTATTGCAAAGCCCGTTAGTGTCATGCTAACAGGCTTTTTTACTTATGCGATGTTTAAAAGTCTAATTCTGAATTTTAAAATTTATTGGTAGACTGTATCTAACCTTTACAGGAGTCCCTCTTTGTTTTCCTGGAGTCATCTTGGGAAACAAATCAATAACTCTTTCCGTTTCTTCTTGTAATTTGGGATGCGGGGCACGAACTCTCACATTTTTAATAACCCCATCCACATCAATGTCAAACTGAGCATATATTCTTTGCTCTCCTTTTAACCCGTATCTCTCACCTAGACCAGTATTAAATTTTCTAGAAACAATTCTTCCAATTTTTTTAGAAAAACATGCCGCCTTTTCTTCTTTCGTACCCAAAGTCTCACAACCAGGAAATATAGGTGCTTCTTCAACCGCAATAAAACTATGAATTATAATCTCCTCATCTTTATCCACATCATCAAAAGAATCAATGGTTGTAGCTCCTTTTGAAACGGCCTCCGAAGAGGGCTCATTCACAAATTCTTTTTCAAAATCCTCAAGAGCGTCAGTATCTTTCTTTTCAATAAATTCTGTCGGAATAACTTTAGGCTTTACCTTGACCGCCAATTCTTTGGGAGCTGGCTTCTTTTCAATCACAAAAGTATCCATACTGAAATTAACCTCTTCAGGAAAATCATCGACAAAAGGTTCTACCGCAACATCAGGTAGCGCTACGGTATACACTTCAAACATCACATAGGTAAATAATAGACTTGCTACAAGTCCAATCTGAAAATTGACAAACGTACTTTTTCGTACATTTACGTCGTGCTTGTTACTCATAATATTTAGTTTTAACGTTACAATTAAAACCTGAATCAACAAGCATACCAAAAAAGAACCCCGTTACAGCTGTAACGGGGTTCCATATTATAAAAAAGTATTTTTTTAATCCTGTACCTGGAATACAATCGGAAGTGAGTATAATACCCCTACTGCCTTTCCTCTCTGCTTACCAGGAGTCATTTTTGGCAATAACTTAATTACACGTCCTGCTTCTTTCTCTAATCTTGGGTGCGGCCCTCTAGCCTGTACACCTACGATATTTCCAGATCTATCAATCTTAAATCTTACGTAAATTCTATTTACTCCTGTAAGACCAAGCTCACTACCAAGTTCTGTATTAAACTTACGGTTAACAAATTTCTTAACCTTGTCACTCATACACTTTTTCTTTGCAGCATTTCCTCCAGCATTTTCACATCCAGGGAAAATTGGCACGTTTTCAATTACTGCAAACGGTACGTCAGCGATTTCTTCTTCTTCTTCAACATCTTCTACTTCTTCTACTTCAACGATCTCTTCTTCCTGATTTGTTTCTGTAGATTCGATAATAGTTTCTTCTACCTCTTCTTCATCCTCTACTACGTCAATAACTTCTGGAGCAGGTGGTGGAGGTGGTGGAGGTGGCGGTGTATTCAAGTTTTGTGTAATTGGCACATCCTCTTCTTCCAATTCATCAAGATTTACCTGACCAATATCAATATTACTTCTATCATAAGTTTTCCACTCAATTGCTGTCCAAGTAAAAAACAGTACTGCAATCAGTCCTAGCTGAAGGAATAAAGTACTTCTTCTACTTAAATCTGCTTTAGGATTTTTCTTCGGTTCCATAATTATATCACGTTATAGGATTGCTAAAATAGCTATTTTCTTTTGTAATTTCCAACTAAAGATAAAAATGTAAATCAAAAAAGTAGATTTTTTAACTTTTATCTCGTTTCAAAACAAACACTAAATCATCTTTAAATAGATTAGCGCTGTCTTTTAGGCTCTGCTTGATTCAAATCTAATCAATTTGTTTTCAAACACTTTCAATAAAATTACCACAAAAATTATACCGCTTGTGTTCGCCAGCACATCTTTCCATTCAAAACTTCTATAATCGGTTAATGTTGCCTGAGCAATCTCCATCGCCAAACCATACAAGAAACAAATAAGGAATGATTTGATCAAACTCTGATTAAACCCTTCTAATCTTTTTCGAGAAAAGAAGAGGAATAAAAACCAAATAAAAGCAAAAACAAAATAGGCACCAAAATGTGCAATTTTATCTGAGTCTTTTACATCTACTTGTATTGGATTAACAAATTTGGCTAATGAGGCCCAGGTGATCAACCCGGTATACAAAATTGCTTGTAGTAAAAGGTAGTTATGCCCCAATAATTTCCTTATAACCATCTGCCGATAAAAGATCATCGATTTGAGAGGTATCTGAAATTTTGATTTTGATCATCCACCCTTCTCCATAAGGATCTGAATTCACTACCTCTGGGTCACTTTCAAGAGCTTCATTAAACTCAATAATTTCGCCAGATAATGGTAAAAATAAGTCTGAAACCGTTTTTACTGCCTCTACAGTACCAAAAACTTCTTCTCTATCCAGTTCCTCATCAAGAGTTTCAACTTCTACGTATACGATATCTCCTAGTTCGCCTTGTGCAAAATCTGTGATACCTACTGTAGCAATATCACCATCAATTTTTACCCATTCGTGGTCTTTTGTGTATTTTAATTCTGAAGGAATGTTCATCCGAAAAGTATTTACGAGTTTTTACTATTTGCGACGAAAATAATTCTAATTTATTAGATTTTAGAAAAACCTATGTAAAAATTATCAAAAAACAATTGTCAATAACCTTTTTCCCGTAAAAGTTCATTTTCTTAATTCCCAAAATTATACCTCAACGTAAAACCTCCTCTGATGGTGGTCTGCGGAAAAGCGGTAGAAATCGAATACTCAGAAAACGTATGATCATAGAAAAACAGTGCAGTTAGATTCTTACTTAATGCATAATCGGCAGTAAGTTTGAAACCATAGATATCCTGCCCCGCAGTTACCTGAGTATTATCAAGATCCAAATAACGAATCAATGTTTCATTTTGACGTAAAGACAAATCTGCTCTGATATTCAGATCGCTCTTTATCACCTGTTTTCTTCCGGCAATTCTAGTCGCGAAGCTTAAGTCCTGTAATCTATATCCCAGACCAATGATATATTCGTTTCCTTGGATTTCGGTAAGTAGATTATTATCAAAACTTAATGACAGTGCTCTATCTTTTTTCCACTCGGCCAGAATCTTGACAGAGTTCTTCATCTCCATGTCTAATCTGAAAAGTGGACTAAATTGCTCGGTAAGATTGATATTAGAATACAATATTGGATTTCTAAAATTCCCAGCCTGATCTACATCGTTAGCATTATTAAACTCCAGATTGGTTCTAAACTGATTAATCGTATAATTAGCTCGATATCCATGAGCTACAGAGAAACGTTTAAATCGCTTCTTGAACCACTTCAAATTCATCAAACCGGTATATTTCACATCCCAATTTGGAAGAGGCACATCTCTAAATGCTCCTCTTTGGACTTTATCAGGATCAGATCCAGAATAGGCTGCTAAAAACGCTGGTAACAACACGGCTTGATTCGTTCTACCAAAGCCAACCGGATAACGGTATCCATTAGGCTCTTCTTCTGTACTTCTTGGAAAAGATGTTGTACCATAGAATTCTGTTGCCAAACGATCAGCGATGATCTCTCTATTTTGCCTAAAGTCATCAAAAGCTTGCGAATTAAACTCATCGCTTTTTTGGAATGAGGTTTTAATTAACAAGGTAGAAATTGTAAAATTCCCAAAGACATTTGGTGACAACGAAGAGTATGGATTATCCGTATCAATGTTACCATCGGTATCAAGATTCACTCTATAGTTCTCTGTATATGTTTCAGAGTAATTTCGGTTTGCACTAATATCCACCTTAAGATCTTTCAATAATCCCAATGAGGCTTGTACATTAAGCTGGCGTCCTTCTACCTCTTGATACTGCTGGTTGAAATCCTGAAACAGGGTCAACCATCCATTACGCGCAGCAATATCTCTAATTTCGGACTGGCTACCAAAGGTAAACCCTACGGTAGGTTTTAAAGTCCCTACAAAACCAGGCTCTCGAACATATCCCGGAAGGAAAATACCGTTATCTTGTTGATAATTGACATTGATCTTTTTTACTGCGGTAACCAGACCAACCAACGTATTATATGCCTTATCGCCAACGGTAAGTTTTGTCTTTGTTGGTTTTACCTTTTTCTTTTTCTTCCCATCCTTACCTTCTAATGCTGGCCCTTCTTTTTCTTTAGGCTCTCTTTTTAAAGTAGAAGCTTTTTTCTTTCTCCCTGGTTTGATCTTTGTCAACCCTACATATTTATACAAGGTATTCATATCTAATGAACCGTTCAAAGTGTGTACATTAGCATTTTGTACGGTATTACCAAGATCTGGAATACCTTCTAAGGTTTTTAATGCCTCACTACCTTTTATCCATTGGAAGTCTGCATTATAGGTATATGTACCTCGCATAAATTTCAACAACGGGATTTTCTTGAAAGGCAGTTCGTAATTTACCTGTAGTTGTTGGCTGTGCGTATTTGCATCTCCAATATCAAAGAAACCACTCCACACACCTATAGTATTATCTACCTCATTATTCTCATCAATAAAATTCTTTACAATTCTATTGTTTGCAGAAGTAAAACTAAAATTCAAAGATTTAGTAATTTGATGGTTGATTCCATATTGCCAATCAAACAGGAAATTTCTTTGAAATAGAGCAGGAAGCCTAATATCATCTGGCCCTAATGTGATATCTCTAAACACCTGTTCATTATACTGACGGTTGATATTAGAATTTACCGAAATACTTGTAGGTAAAGGATTGAAGTTAAAATCTTTTAACAAATCGAAATACCTGCTTTTACCCAGAAACTTTATTTTCTTGAAAGGCTCTATCTCTTTTGGCTTAAAACTAAAATCATAAGTAGCCCCCACTCTTACATTTTGATCAATAGATTTCTCTATCTCAAAATCTCGATGGTCTGTTTGATTGTAGGTTCCCGAGAAGGTAAAATTCTCTACATCGTAAGGCATCGGCTTTTTACCTCCGGTACGTTCTTTACGCAACCCAATCACATTAAAACTCTGTCTTTTTGTATAGTCTGTAGATTGTCGTTCTACGCGTTCTTTTTCATCCGGATCAGTAATGTTATCTAATCGATCTTGCAGTTCCAGATCCTGAAACTCTGGATCGAATTGAGGCGTGATTAATTCTTCTCCTCTACTATAATTAAATGGAATTTGAACACCCCATTTTTTTGGTAAAAGTTGCCCAAGATTCACATTTGTAGTAAGATCGTATTGCCTAAAATCTTCTCGGCTTCTTTCGTTAGGCCCTTGCTCAATACCTCCAAAACCAATGGTACTGATTCTACCAGATGCACTTATATTGGCAAAGTCGGCAATATTGGCGTCCATATTGGCAACAGCTGCCCATCCTCCTCTATTTTTAAGGTCCGAAAGTCGCATTTCATTAAACCAAACAAAACCAGATTGATTGCTTCCACTATCATTTTTTACCCCTACCATCATAAATCTTACATCACCAAAATTTGGGTTTCCTTTGATTCCTACTCTTAAATTATTAGGGCCATCAAAGAAATTAAGATCATTAACACTAAGAGCATCATTACCCAATACAGTAGATTTTATTTCCTGTAGAAACTCTAACGGAAGACTTAATCGGTTGGCAGAAGGCCAAACTCCTTCTTGGGAACTGTCTCCTAAATCAGACACCTCTAAAGGCAATTCTATTTGATAGAAGTTATTCGTAAAATCATTACCCATTCTGATGAATGCCTTCAGCTCTCCATCTTCCAAAGAGGTGTTTCCTGGTAAGTTTTCTGCATGCAAGAACATTTCGAGGTTTTCATATTGCCTCATGTCCACATTAAAGTTCTTATACACCCCACGCGCATCACCTGATTGCAGGTCGGTAACTCCTAAAGCAAGGGATCTTTCATCCTCTCGAATAATGTTGTTATTATTATTTAGCTGCTCACGCACTACTCCAGGTGGGGTGGTATAGTTATTAGTTTCCTCGGCACTCACCGAAGTTACGATCACCTCACTATCTCCAAAGACATTAAGACCACTAGTTGGATCGTTGGTTTCGTTACCTTCAACAATATATCTTCTATAGTCCCCTCTTACCAGATCCATAGTTCCAAAACGCAACAATGCTGGTTGATCAAAGTCGGTAAGGTACATACGCATAAAGCGGATAGATCTAAAGTCGCTAATGTTAATTGCATTGGTAGGCTCGTAAATAGGCACCTTAAATCGCACCCATCTGGTTTCGATAATACGACCTCCTACTTCAGACTGTACAATATCAGGAACATCAGAAATATATCCTGTATTTCCGTCATTCCCTATATCCATCCCTTCAAAAATCGGAATCTCATACTCAAAATAACTATTAATCGTATTCATCGTATTATCCCGGTTCACATCTTCTGCTGTAGGGAAAGTAGTATTTCCTCGATCTGTATTACCTACGTCGGTTGGCGAGTTTCCTTGAGTACCATTATAATTTCGATAACGCTCAACGATACCTCCATCTCCTTGCAAGAAAAATCTATAGTTATCCCCAGATGGATCATCCAATGATTGGAATAAAGCAAATTCTGGCTTCGCTTTCTCTTCTGCATCACTCAACCCATCAAAACCTGCATCTTGATCTACTCTTGCCTGTCCTTCGGTATCAAAAGCATAAATCAATGATTGATTTACCGGTACTCTTGCATATTCTGTATCTACCGTTGCTCCATCGGTTCCCTGAGCAGGAAGTCCGTTTTCGTACTGCTTTCTTCCATCTTTAAGTACATCTTCACTAATATTCCCCAGATTAAAAACAATGGTACCACTTGTAGTTTCTGTCAAAGGTTCTTGTGTTCCATTAGTCCCTCTGTAAAAAGGATCCATCAACCAAAACTCTATAAACTCTACATTCGATTGCTCAAAATTGGTAGATGTCAATTGCCTGGTAATCCCTCCAAAGTTCTCTTCAGGATCTGGTGTTGGTAATGTGCTCCCTGGAGCATAGGCAGGGTTGAAATTATATTGACCTCTAACTCCTGGTTCGTAATTTAAATCCAGAGTAAAAAGTGCCAGTGACTGCCCCTGTGGTATATCGGTATTTGGAAAAATCTCGTCGATAAAGGTTCTTCTGGTTCTATTGGATGCCAGATCTTCGTCGGTAATCCCGCTCGGCCTACTCGCACTATAGAAAATAGGGTCTATCGAATACCAGGATAGCTTTGCACGTTTATATCCGGACTCCAAACCATCGACTACAATTTGACTTGTTGGGTTATTTGGATCTCCAAAACCAATCGGTACACTGGATAACTCCCAAGATAGTGGAGAAGACACATCGATTCGGGTCTGAGCCCCTTCAAAATCATCGATATATGTGGTTACTCTACCGTCGAAATCTGCTCCTTTTGGTGCTCCTGCAATCAAATATGCCCCTTCGGCTCTTACCGAAACATTTGAAGGCACATCGGTATCGATATTGGGTAATTTATTTACTAATCTTGTCAAAAAAGGAACTTCTGTAGAATAGCTAAGATTGAATCCTAAAATCGTGTTATTAATAGGTTCAAAATCATAGCTCGATTTTTGTGTAATCGGTCGTTCATTCAGATTTAAAAACGTACCTCCAACAATGAAATCATCATTAAACTTATGCTCAACATTAATTCCTGTAAATCGTTTTGTCTGCTGACCAAACACCGCATTATTTTCTGTTGAAACCTGAATTGGAGTATTCGACGACAACAAGGCTTCGTCTAGAATATTTACTCTTCCCAACTGGTAATTCACTGTATAATCTACCCCTTCCTGAAGCACTCTACCTCCAGCAGTTACGGTAACCGATCCCTGCGGAACATTAAATGCTCCCAACGGAATACCATCTTGCCCAGAGGACTTATATCGTCCCTTTAATTGAAAATAGTTTCTATCTGCAGATTGTTGCTCTGCAACAACTTTGGTCTGCGTATACAGATCTCTAAATACATATTCTGCCTGATTAGGGTTATAAGTAGTTGGGTCTGTATAATTAGCTCCTGCAGGCCCATTATCTAATTTATCAAAGAGGTGCTCCCCAAAAGGCTCGATTGTGGTAAATATAATCCTTCCATTTTCTGTATCCACGGTTATTCCAGGGACATAATCAAAGAAACCATCTCCTCCTGATACGGGGTCATTGTTAGGATTCAAACGATCCATATTGAACACCTGCAATAAGGTGGTTTGTTCTACATCATCTGGTAAAGGTACCGAAGAACCTTCAGCAGCTACAATATAATTTAATGGTGATGGATTGGTATATAAAATATTTAATCTGAAATCATTTTGTTCTAATCGAAATGCACCTGTGCTATAGATATTCTTCATCATCAGGTCCCATATCGGAAGGTTTACATTCGTAATCGGGCTTTTCAACATTTTAACCACTAAACTCTGGCTAGAACCAACTTCTACTCCTGTACCTCCTCCGGTATCTGTGTTATCACCTATGGTAGCATCCACACCATCATTAGCAAATTCTCCAACCTGGAAAACCCGACCCCCAACAGTATACTGAAAGGCTACACCAAGCACCTCATCATTATTCAATCGTTGGTTTAAGGAGATATATCCCAATTGTGTGTTTAAGGTATATTCTGAAGGCAATAACTTTCTAGCATTTTCCAGAATGGCATAATCAAAACCTTCTGCAAAATTTGAGATTGGACCGATAAAACCTTGTTGTACTGTAGGTATTTGTCGTACCGCATCCGTAATTGGTCCTGCTGGACCTATTGCAGTTGGATCTAAATCATTATTTGGGTTATCCGGAAATGCTCCCGGACCAGTATTAAAAAGTGTCCCCGGAATCGTAAAGTTTCCAGGGTCTGGAGCCTCTCCTAAATCTTGAAGCGCAACAATATTACGTGCGTTGGTAAGGGTTTGCGCACTCGTAGCTCTATTCGTCACCCAAACCTCGAGTCGAGTGATCTGAACATTATTATTGATAAAAGGATAGTTGGTTAATGCAGCATCATAATTATCCCTGAAATAGTGTGCCAAGAAAAAGTGGCGATTTTCATCATAGTTCCATGCAAAAAGTTCAAAATCTTCAACAGTTCCTCCTCCTTGTACATTTACAGATCTGGTCTCGGATCTTTGCTCAGAGAATACTCCCGTAATGGTTGTTCGACCAAATTGAAGTCCCATCTTTACTCCAAAAAGACTCTGCGCTCCCTGAATCAATGAACTATTTAAAGGCATACTCACATTACCTACCTCGATACTTTGAATAATATCATCCTCTGTAGGCGTGTATTCTAATTTTAATTGATTCTGGAAGTCGAAAGTAGATTCGGTATCGTAATTAGCGGTTATTTGTAATCGTGTACCGATTTTACCCAAAAGGCTTAGGCTAATACGCTGATCAAAATCAAAGGTAAAATTACTACGGTTACGAGGGGAAAAAGCAGGGTTATCCTGTTTTGTATACAATAAACCCAGATCCATTTCTACAGATCCTTGTGGAATAATTTCTATTTCATTTCCTCCGAATACAGATTCAAAAAAGCTCGAGTTTACGTAAAAAATAGGCAGTAAGTTCTTTCGCTTTTCTTCACTTCCATCTTTTTTACCACTAAACGCCTCTATTTTTTCTTTAAAATATGCTCTTCGTTGCTCCTCTGCTACCAAAGCTTCATACTCCTCTGGAGTTAAAAAAAGCGGATATCTTACATTAAAATCCCCCAACATTTCTCGATAAATATATCGATTGGTGATAGGATCATATTCATATTTTGCAACAATACTATTAGGATCTGGCAGTGAGAGTTCTCCCAAAGTATATGTAGTACTGGTAGAATCGCGTACGGTTTCATTTTCCTGTCCGTACAACACCCCACTATAAAGTGTTATCAAACATACTAGTATTCTAAAAAAATTAAAGCGTAAGTAATATAACGAACTCAAAGTTTTTATAAATTTTTTAGTGCTTGTTTAATAATATTTTCAACTGTTTCGTTTGGGGTGTTTTTAAGAATTCTATCAACAACTTTGGTGGCGAGCTTTCGATTAAATCCTAGGGTTTCTAATGCAGATAACGCTTCATCCTTGTTCGTATTGCTTTGGGACACCGAAACTTCATCAATATTGTAAACTTTAAGAATTTTATCTTTTAGGTCGATAATAACCCTTTGCGCAGTTTTGGCTCCAATACCTTTTATGGACTGAATAGTTGCTACATCATTTGATGCGATTGCTTCTTTAATTTGATTAGGGTGCAATGATGACAACATGGTTCGAGCGGTACTTGCACCAATTCCTGAAACTGAAATTAGTAGTCTAAAAATTTCGCGCTCTGATTTTTCAACAAAACCAAATAGGGTATGCGAATCTTCTTTAACCTGTAAATGTGTGTAAAGCTGTAGTACTTCTTCATCGGGTAGTAATGAAAAAGTATGTAATGAAATATGTAACAAATACCCTACTCCACCACAATCTATTACTACATCAGTTGGATTTTTTTCAACAAGCCTCCCCTTGATATGTGTGATCATGTGTTAAGTTGATGTTAAGCAACCAAATGTAATAAAATTATACTACATAAAATGCTAAAAAAATAAGCTTTAAAAAATTCAATTTTTAAAGCTTATCTATTCTTGTTTTTTTAAGGTTTACTTCAACTCTTCCAGGACTCCTTTTGCGATACTAGACAAATCTCGGTCTCTCTTTTCCTTCTCTTGCGCATCAATCACGGCAACTGCGGCCATGTTAATCATCTCATCAACACTTGCACCAAGTTGTAGAATATGTACAGGTTTGTTCATTCCCATCATAATGGGTCCAATCGATTCTGCACTGTTTAACTCACTCAAAAGCTTGTAGTTACTATTGGCAGAATCCAAACTAGGAAATACCAATGTATTTACTTTTTCGCCATTAATTTTGGAGAACGGAAACTTATCTTTTCGCATTTTTCTATTGAGTGCAAAATTCATTTGCAGTCCTCCATCTACAATCAGACTAGGATAATAACGATGCAGATACGCCACTGCATCCTGAACTTTTTCTGCACTAGGATGATTCGACGATCCGAAATTAGCATATGAAATCATTGCCACAACAGGTTTTACACCAAACATTTCTACCGTCCTTGCGGTCATTTGAGCAATTTTGGCCAGTTCCTTTGATGTAGGGTCAATGTTTATAGAGGTATCACTTATAAACAATGGCCCTTTATTGGTCATCATCACATTCATAGTGGCAATACGCGTGGCTCCTTTTGCCAAACCTATAAGATCCAACATCGGTTTCACCACCGTAGGATAACTACGAGAATACCCAGAAAGTAAGGCATCTGCATCCCCCTCGTTGACCATCATAGCAGCAAAATAATTCCGTTCTCTTAATAATCTTTGAGCATCATACAAGGTAATCCCTTTACGCTTATTTGCCTCCCAATATTTACGAGCGTAATGATTTTTACGTTCTATTTCTTCATCGGCTTTGGGATCTATGATATCGATTCCTTCAGTATCAAAATCAATCTCATTCATCAGTTCGATGATAATATCTTTTCGTCCCAATAAAATAGGATAAGCAATTCTTTCCTCTTTAACAGCTTGTGCAGCCTTTAGCACATCCAGGTGATCTGCCTCTGCAAAAACAACACGTTTGGGGTTGGTTCTAGCACGATCCAAAAGTAATCTTACTAGCTTATTGTCATTGCCCATGCGTTCTAACAATTCGTCCTCGTACTTTTGCCAGTCGGTTATAGGCTCAGTAGCAATCCCACTATCCATCGCCGCTTTTGCCACGGCAGGGGGTACTTTTGCGATCAACCTTGGATCAAAAGGTTTTGGAATGATATATTCTTTACCAAAATTAAGACGTGTTTCTCCATAAGCAATATTTACCTGTTCAGGAACCGGTTCTTTGGCCAACTCTGCCAAAGCTTTTACGGCTGCCATCTTCATTTCTTCATTAATTCCTGTAGCACGCACATCCATTGCACCTCGAAAGATAAATGGGAATCCTAATACATTATTTACCTGGTTAGGATGATCACTTCTACCTGTAGCCATAATCACATCTTCCCTTGTTTTGATCGCTAGATCATAGCTAATTTCAGGATCTGGATTTGCCATAGCGAATACGATTGGATCATCATTCATAGACAACAACATCTCTGGTGTTACCAAATTTGCCATAGACAATCCGATAAACACATCTGCACCTTCCATCGCATCTTTTAGTTCGTGCAAATCTCGACCTGTAGCAAACTCTGCTTTTTCTTTGGTGAGATTATCTCTATCCTTTCTTATGACACCTTTACTATCCGTCATAACGATATTTTCGGCTCTGGCACCAAAGGCTTTATACAGCCTTGTACAGGAAACAGCAGCTGCTCCCGCTCCACTAACTACAATTTTGACATCTTCAATATTTTTCTCTGCTATTTCGAGTGCATTTAATAAGGCCGCTGCAGAAATGATTGCTGTTCCATGTTGATCGTCGTGCATCACGGGGATATCCAGTTCTTCCTTTAATCGTCTTTCGATCTCAAAAGCTTCTGGCGCTTTAATATCTTCTAAATTGATCCCTCCAAAAGTGGGAGCAATATTTTTTACCGTCTCGATAAAAGCATCTACATCTTTTGTATCTACTTCGATATCAAACACATCTATCCCTGCAAAAATCTTAAACAGTAGTCCTTTTCCCTCCATTACTGGCTTGGATGCTTCAGGACCAATATCTCCAAGACCTAGTACTGCCGTACCATTGGATATTACGGCCACCAAATTTCCTTTGGCTGTATATTTGTAAACGTTAGAAACGTCCTTTTCTATTTCTAAACAAGGCTCAGCAACTCCTGGAGAGTACGCCAAAGACAGATCTCTCTGAGTATTATATTTCTTGGTAGGTACTACTTTGATTTTACCGGGGGTGGGCTTGGCATGATAAATTAATGCCTCTCTTCTTTTACTTTCGATACTCATACTAAATCAAGATAAATGTGAGAATACTAAGTATACAAAGGTACAAGTCTGTATGAGATGCTAAAATTTAAACCGGGTAATCTTTAAAAAAATAGAGATAACTAAAAACAATGATATTTTTTAACAGTTTGTTTGATAATTTATCACATATCAGGTTTGTTTACTGAAAATATCGTCAGGGTCGATCAATTGATCCAATTGTATCCTGAACTCTTCGTTCAATATTGATAATCCTAATTGATATGAAGCGTTCATCCAACCAAAACCGCTTGAGGTAATATAGTCAAACTGGGTCCCAACATTACCATACTCTGCGTACACCTTATGCGTACAGGCTACAACGTCATATTTTTCCGGGATAGTTCCGTTATAATTCACCGCATTTTTGGTAATCATCCATAACCATCGGTACACTAATTCTTGTGCTTCTTTTTGATATCCATAGTTCTGTAATCCTCTCCAAATTAGCATTTGGTGTGGTGCCCAACCATTTGGATAATCCCATTGTCGTTGGGGAGCATTATGTTCTGTTTCTGTAATATTAGAAGTACCTGCTATCCCACCATTTTGCACCAAACGATCATATAGTTTTTTAACTAGCTCACCTGCTTGTTCTTCATTACAAAGACCAGCCCAAAGTGGATAAAAATTGGTAGCCGAATCTACAAAGTGTGGTTCTTTAGACACAAAATTATAGTCGTAAAAGGACCCTTCTTCTTCATTCCAAAGATATTTGTTGATCAATACTTTTCTTTTGCCGGCTTTATCCAACCAAAAAGCTGAATTATATCCTTCAAAAGAATCATTGAATATGTTCTCAATCAAATACGCAATATCAATTTCATATTTATACAGTAAACTATTTAGACCAACCGTATTAAGATTTGCACAAATATCATCTAGTCGATTTGAGGTATCATGACCACTTTCCCTAAGGGAGCGATCATGCATAAAATAAGCATCTAATTCTGGATCTTTCAAAGTACCATCATCATAAGCTCTGATAAAGGCTTCCAGACTCAGTCCATGCTTTTTTGCAAACCGCTGCAACACAAAATCAAAATGTCCTTCTTCAGTTTCTGGTGGGATTCCTATTCCTTCTCCCAAAAAACGGTTAAGGCCTGTTTCGGTTAATCGCACACCTTTTTGCATCCATACTTCTTCATATTCCTTAATGACCATTTTTAGGTTTCGACTCATCCAATCCTTAGACACCTCTTGATCAAATTGGTATATTTCTTTCAACAACGAACTAAAAAACGGAGGTTGAGTTCTGGTTAGAAAATAGCTTCTATTTGCGTTCAGAATCTTACCATAATATCGAATTTGATAGGCAAAATTATCGGCCATGGCCATGACCAAGTCCAATCTATTATCAATAAGCAATCCTACAGATTCGAAATAGCTATCCCAACCATACATCTCATTAAAACGCCCTCCTGGAACTACAAATGGCACCCCGCTACCATCTTGGAGCGCCAATGACAACAATCCTGGTTTCTTATTGATCGATTTTACATATGTTGGTGTAATTTGTTCTGGCAATATTTGAATCTCCAAAGCTGGCAACTCCTTCTTTAGGGCTTTATAATATTTAATCCCTTCCAGATCTTTCTCGGGCACATAAATCCTTTGGATAGTATCTTGAATTTTTTCATCCCCAAGAATTCGATGCAACCCTTTCTTATCTATAGTACGCGTTAAGTCATTCCAGAAGTAATCCCTAATCATTCTAGAAACTCGATAAGATGGCAACTCTTCTATTTTCTCGACAGGGATTTCGGCTGTTGTTTTTCCTAATTGACGTTCAAGAGCTAACTCTTGTAACAAGTTACTCAGGTGATATGTTCCTTTTACCTCGTATATACTTCCCTGAACACATTTCAGCTTAAAATGCTTAGGCCCCTTATCCTCAATGGTAATTTTATTATCTGCATCAGTATCTTCCTGTTGCAATAATGCTTGTAGTGTTTCTGAAATTGGTAGTTTAAAGTGCATTTTTTGAAGTAACTTTTCTTAAGATGAAGTAAGAAATCAATAATAATCCCATAGGTATCAAGGTGTAGTAAAACGCATTTTCAGGTCCTTGATTTTTAAACAACCAACCTATTATTCTAGATCCAAAAGTCCCTCCAAGTGCAGAAAACACCACAATCAGTCCTGTCATTGGACTATGCAGTTTTTCTGGAAGTGCGCTGAGCACAACGGAGTTAAGCAAAGGATAAATTGGCGCAATAAATAAGCCTACAATAGGAAAAGCAAAACCAATAAGTGGGATATCTGTGATGGCAGTAATTTCTCCCACATTGGCATTTATGGTCTTGGGGAGAATAAAAATCACTAGTAACATTGCAATTATCGTACATCCAGAGAGCACCCACAACCAGTTGATTTTTTGCGTAATGATTCCCGCCAAAATTCTACCTATTGCCAGGCAAATTGCCAAAACGCTAGCCATCATGATACTCACATTTTCTGGTAATTGCAATACTTTATCATTAAATGATGGCAACCAAGTCATTATCCCTTGTTCTATCATCACAAACAGAAAAGCACTAATTACAAAAACAATAATCAAGAGCCTGGCTAACAACCTGAACATTTCTGCAAAATCTTGTGCCAGATTCGCTCCAGGTATTTCTGGTTCCTTTTCAAATTTTGTAAATAAGAGAAATAAAAATGAAAGCAAGGATATTCCTGCCAGCAACCAATACACATTGAGCCATGAATCAGGTTTTTCTTCTATATTAAAAGCCGGAAAAAGGAAATACGCCAAGGCAATCCCAATCATAAAAACTCCCTCTATAGAACTCATCAAACTATTGTGTTCCTTCTCTCCCTGGGTCACCATCCCGATCATAGAGTACACAGAAACCTTAATCAATGCAAAAGAGACTCCAACGGTAGCAAATAAAATCTTTGCAGAAGTAAAAGAATTCCCATAATACATAGAAATACAAGCCACAGATACCAAAGCCAATCCGATTAACATTGCTTTTTTATATCCTATTCTGGGCAGAAAAGAAGCCAAAAAGAAGGAAACAATAGCAATCGGTAAATCCTTAAAAGCTTCTAGTATGCTCGCTTGAACTTCATCAACACCATAGTTATTTTGAGATTTTAGTATTACAATTCCAACGCTATTCAACAAGATGGCAAAAACGAAGTAATTGAGATATAATGAAATTTTAACGGAAAGGTTTTTCATTAGAGAACAAGAGCTATTAAGTAAAGAATCAATGGTTTAGTGCTTATATAAATGTAAGAAAATTTTAGCATTGCAAGCAACATATCCCCTACCTTCATCCAATCAAAGCAGGGGATATACACTACGCTAACACAAAAAAATTAGAAATCAAGAGCGACAGACATACGCACCGCTCTTCCCAAAATGGGTCTTGCCAAAAACACATCGTCATTGGCACTGGTCGTTCCTCTTGGGTTTCCTTCTGTAAGTCCGATTTCATTAAATAGATTTGAGGCATCCAAACCAAATCTCAGGTTATCTATTTTATAAAAAGCTCCAGCATTAAACACATTGAAAGATGGAAGTTCGATGGTATTCGCCTCATCCTGGTATTTTTTTCCAAAGTATGACCATTGTGCATAAATCCCTAGATCTTTGATCACCTCTACCTGTGGTCTTAGGGTAAAGTATACGTTAGGAATTCTACGAGCAGTATTGCCTTCAAAATCAAAAGTCGAACCATCAGCATTAGATCCTGAAAAATTATCATATTCTGGTTGTTGTACAGTGATATTGGCTTCAATATCAAAAACTCCATACTTGGCATTGGCTTCGAGCTCCAATCCTATATTATTCACATCTGCAAACCTATTTTCTGAAGTACCATCGGCAAGGATATCAGTAAACGCGATATTATCCATATTCATATAGAACAAATTGGCATAGATCCCTATGTTACTAGTAGAATATTTAAATCCTAATTCGGTCTGATCCACTTCTGTGATTTCAATCCCACTTAGGTCTGCGGCATTGTCATAATACGATTCTTCTATTGGTGATCTAAACCCATGACTATGTCTGGCATACATCGCCATATTATCACTGAATTTATAATTTAATGCCGTGGTATACGACAGTTCTTCCACATCGTAATCCCAATAGGTATATGGATTACCATCTACCACGGTGATAGCATCATCTGCTGTATTATTTGGGAGTAACCCTAAATCTGTTGAGAAAAATCGTGCATTATCTCTAAATCCTGAATATTGATCATCATCGTATCGTAATCCAAAATTGGCAGTTAGTTTTTCCGTGATATCTACTTCGGCATCCAGATAGATCGCATTAAGCAGCCCTTTGGTTTGCGCATCGCGTTCTAACCAGGTTATTCTTTCGATACCATTGTAAGTTCTTGACACCCCTGTACTGGTATCCACCAAATTAACCAGACGAGGATCATCTGACACATCTACCAGATAATTACTCCAGTTCCAATATTGATTCGATTTCCAATTGGAATAATAATATCCTAGGGTAAGATTAACATTTTCAAAATTGAAAGAGAAAGCCAGATTATTCGCAAAATTAGACATGTCTTTATCTATTGCCCAATGATCGGCTCGCATCACCAAGGTATTGGGATCCAAGGTTTCTCCCGTATCCACATAGGTATATTCGGCATTGGCAGCATCATCTAACGGAAACTGCGTGGTACCTGTAGCAAAATCTGCTTGTGTATTTGGACCTCCTGTACTAAAGATCGCATTATAGTTTAAGTCAATTGCAGTATTTCTAAAAGAATTTTTTACCGACACCTTGTCTGAAATATCATACCTAAATTCACCTCCAACAGCATCTACGTTTGGGTTAACCCCGTCTTCAAGGTCTCTTTCGAAGAAACCTCCTCCTACTTGTGGCACTCTTAGCCTGCTGAAATTTCTGGAAGTTAAGGTTCCAAAATTAGCATCAAAACCTTCGAACTCCTCTGGATTACCATCACTGTCTCCTCGTAAAGGGATGGGTAATAAAAACAGGTTTCGATCTTCCAACTTTTTGAAATACACGCGTGCATATCCCTTGTCGAATTTGTAGGTAAGGTTAAATTTCATTTGGCCTCCGTTATTTGCAGCAAATCCAGGATCTCTAATTCCCTGATCCACTCGATAGAAACCTCCGATATTAAAAAACAATTTATCTTCGATAACCGCTCCACTAATATTAAGGTCTGTTCTAAACAAGCCATAGTCTCCTACACTCAATTTGGCTCTACCCATTAACTCATTTTGCCCTGTTTTAGAAATAAAATTGATAATTCCTCCTGGAGCATTTGTAGCAAAAATAGAAGCCGACCCCCCACGAATCGCCTCCATATTTTTAACGGTTTCATCCAGTCTATAGAAAGCATCTGCATTTGCAAATTGTAATGCCCCATCTTCAAAAACTGGTAATCCATCCTCCTGAATTTGCACAAACTCGTATGCTCCGGCAGAAGGAATCCCTCTGGCAAATAAGTTGTTTCCTACTTCACCTCCAGAAGTCTCTACCAAAAACCCTGGTACGGATTGTAAGATATCTGCTGTGCTTTGTGGTGCTTTTTGTTCTATTTCTTTGGCTCCCATTGTGGTGATCGCAACACTGGATTCTAATTTAGTTCTTGGATTAGAAGTTCCTGTGACTACAATTTCATCTAGCGAGAGTAAATCCTCTTGCAGAACAATATCTTTCGTAATATTTCCTGTAACTGTAATGGTTTCTCGTACGGTTTTAAAACCGATAGACGATACAACTATGGTATAATCCATCCCACTCTCTAGATTATCTATACTATATTTTCCGTCAAAATCTGTAGTAGCCCCCCGATTTGTTCCTTCCAAAAGTACATTTACTCCCAAGACTGGAATATTTTGAGCATCCGTAATCGTTCCCGAAATACTTCCACTTTCCTGAGCATGTGAGTAAACTACTCCCATAAGAAGCAATGCCATAAAAATTAATCGTAATTGTTTCATTTTCTGTAGTTATTTAATTCACTGCAATTTCTCAATTGTTTCATCTAGCTTACATCAAAAGTGTTTTCAAGAAGCGACCGAAAACGATTTCGAAAAAATCGAAAACGATTTCGAAACTTATTTTTTTCAGAAAATCAATTCATTATGATTTTAAATATGTAGTACAGACAAAACCAATTAAAAATCAGCAGTTTCAGAAGAAAGAAGTACATTATTAGAAATGGAAAACCATAGAAAACCACCTTAAAAAATTCCCTCTAAACACATTTTTTACCATTAAAAATTTAGGATGGATTTATCAGTATACTTCGGCATTAATTGTATCTTGAAATTGAAAATTGTACTCATGGAAATTACCACACTCAAGGACATTGCTAGTAAACTTGGTATTTCGGTAGCTACGGTATCAAAAGCGTTAAAAGATTATCCCGATGTGAATAAAGACACCAAAAAAAAGGTGCTTCATATGGCTAACAAGTTAAACTACACCCCAAATCAACTAGCCGTTAATCTGAGAACCAAACAAACCAAAACCATTGGAGTTATCATACCTACTACCGTACATCATTTTTTCTCAAAAGTGATTGATGGAGTAATTGCTGAAGCAGAAAAAAAAGGATACCTAGTTATCATTCTACAGTCTGACGAGAAGTTATTTCTTGAAAAGCTGCATGTCAATCTACTTATTGATAAACGCGTAGACGGAATCCTAATGTCCTTATCCAATAAAACCAATGAGTTTGTACACTTAAAAAAAATAATAAGCAGAAATATTCCATTGGTTCTTTTTGATAAAGTAGAACCTAGTATTGCTTGCTCCAAGGTGCGAATAGATGACCAAAAAGCCGCCTACGATGCAGTTTCGCATTTGATAAAAAAAGGATACCGAAAGATTGCCCATTTCCGCGGGGACCTAAATCCAAAAATTTCGAATGACCGTTTTGAAGGGTATCGAACCGCTTTATTAGATCATCAGATTCCCTATGATCCTTCTTTGGTGTATATCTGCAATAACAATAAGGATTTTGAAGATGGTTATCAAAATGCACAAAAGCTCATCAAAGAGCACAAGGATGTTGATGCGATTTTTGCAATAACCGATCTGGTCGCGGTAGGGATTATTAAATATTTTAATGAACTAAGCATCAAAATACCTGATGACATCGCTGTAGTTGGATTCAGCAACTGGTTTATGTCGTCGGTAGTAACCCCAACCCTAACCACTGTAGATCAACCCGCCTACAAAATTGGTAAAACGGCTACAGAAATTCTCTTGGAAGAAATCGAACTACAACATCAAGAACAACCTATTACTCATAAAGAAGTAATTCTACCTACGCATCTCATCTTAAGAGAATCAAGCTAATCTTACCAGAAAAAGCCTACTACTATTGCCGTGATGAACAATAAAATGATCGAAAGCACTCTATAATTTTTATACCATTTTATTCCAACTAGTTCCTTAGATTCTTGCGCAAACATTTCCTTTTTGTAGGTATACTCATTGATTTGTTCTACAGACTGTGGTTTAGTCGACAGACTAACTGTGGCATGCACACCAACACAAATCACGAATAGCCAGGTTGCTTTGGCCAGAAAATGTAACTCGTTTATCGTAGGAAACAGATCAAAGGTTTGCGAAAGAATCATCGATACTGCCAAAGAGAACCCAGTAAGTAGACTTACTATCGATCCTGTTCCATTTGCACGCTTCCAGAATAACCCGAGAATAAATGTAGATACAGCCGGTGGACAAGTATAGGCAATTACCAATTGCAAATAGGTCCACAACGAATCACTAACACTCTCTATAAAAGGAACCCATGAGATCGCTAATACCACAAGTATAACCGTAGTAATCTGTCCTACTCTTACTAGTTGTTTACTGGTCATATCGGGACGCAACTGCCTTACAAAATCCATAGTTACTAAAGTAGATGCTGAATTAAAAGTAGCAGAAACAGAAGACATCATAGCTGCCATAAGCCCAGCTACTACCAATCCTAATACCCCAACAGGCAGTAATTGAAACAATAGCACTGGATAAGTAAGATTTGGACAATCTGCAAGGTTATCACATACAGAACCATCGGTTAACGTATAGTTAAGGGTTGAAATATCAAGCGTACTAAACAACAACAAAGCTAATACCCCAGGTACTACCATTATAAAAATCACTGGCAGCTTAAGAAACCCAGCAAATAGTGCTCCCCAACGGCCATGATTTAGGCTTTTTGCTCCCAGAACTCTTTGCACCATAAATTGATTGTTGGCCCAAAAATAGAATCCCAAAAGTGGAACCCCCGTGAGTAGCCCCCACCAAGGCATGAATTCGTCATTGTTCGGTCTTACCAAACTAAATACTTCTTCAGAATTAGCAGGTATAAACTTTCCTTCGGCAGCACGATTTCCAAAATCCACATCTCCTGCTGATAGCATTCCATCAAGTTTAGCCATCATACCAGACCATCCTCCACCAAGTTGGTCGAAAGCAAAATAGGTCAGTAAACAAGATCCTAAAATCAATAATATAGCCTGAATAACCTCGGTTTGAATAACAGAATTAAGTCCTCCGGGTATGGTATAGGCCGCAGCGGCAACTGCCAAAATGATCAGAATCAAAGTAGAATCCAATGAAGGGAATAATAAGGTCAAAACAATCTTACCAACATACAAGCCTGCTGCTGTATCTACCAGGATATTACCTACTACGGTGATGAACGAAAAATAATATCGAGACCTGCTATCATACCTTCGTTCTAAAAATTCTGGCATGGTATACACTCCTGAACGCAAATAAAAGGGTAGAAAAAAGATCGCAAAGAAAATTAATACCACTACCGCGTACCATTCGTAATTGTATACATTGATATTGGTCTGATACGCATCTGAAGCCAACCCTACCAATGTAGAACTAGAAATATTTGCAGAAAACAGGGCAATCCCTACAATGGGCCAGGTCATGGTTCGACCGCCTAGAAAATAATCCTCAGAGCTTCCTCTTTTTGACTTTGATATTCCATAAATAATAATTCCGATTAGGTAAACTACAATGACACCAATGTCAATATATGATAACTCATTCATATGCGAAGTGATTTGTGCTATGAACAACTTACTGCTTAATATTATTATAGATTAGGGGAAGACAAAAGCAATAAAGTCGTAGCTTTTTATAAATATACCTGATGAATATACAAGATTATTGCAAAAAGATTATGAATTTTTTATTCAAAATTCCACTTAGAAGTTATGCAAACGTTTGTATTATGAAAATTGCAACAAAGCACCTTCAATTTCGATACTTACTTTTCTTTTAGGAACTGGATATTTCTTTGCAATCCAGAAAATTTAGTTCTTTTGACGGCAGATTTCTGAAAGACTTTAGAAAATACTTCCTGAGTAATTTCTTCCCAATCCTTTTTGGTCATTTCTAACAATTCGGGCTTAGGATTAAACAGTGGTTCATTATGTGGTTTTGAAAAACGATTCCAGGGACAAACATCCTGGCAAACATCGCAACCAAACATCCAATCATCAAAACTACCTCTGAAACTCTCTGGTATTTGATCCTTGAGCTCTATCGTAAAATACGAAATACATCTACTTCCATCTACTACATAGGGCTCTACAATGGCTTGAGTAGGGCAAGCATCAATACAAGCGGTACAAGTACCACAATGATCGGTAACCGGAGTATCGTAGTCTAGCTCTATATCGATGATAAGCTCTGCAATAAAATAAAAAGAACCCACCTGTTGGGTAAGCAGGTTACTGTTTTTACCAATCCATCCCAAGCCACTTTTGGCTGCCCAGGCCTTATCCAATACTGGAGCCGAATCCACAAAAGCGCGACCATGAACATCCCCAATTTCTTCTTGAATAAAGTGGAGCAACTGCTTCAGCTTATCCTTGATCACAAAATGGTAATCTGTACCGTAGGCATACTTAGAAATTTTTGGGGCTTCGGGATCTGTTTGAGATGCTGAAGGGAAATAATTGAGTAATAATGAAACTACACTTTTGGATCCTTCAACAAGCTTAGTGGGATCTAATCTTTTGTCAAAATGGTTTTCCATGTACTTCATCTCTCCGTGCATCTCTTTCTTCAGCCAGGATTCTAGTCTTGGTGCTTCTTCTTCCAAAAAAGCTGCTTTAGAAATACCGCAAGACAAGAACCCAAGCCGTTTCGCTTCGGTTTTGATAAGATTCGTGTATTTGGCTTTTTGACTCAACAGAAAGTTTTTGATTTCAAAACTCAAAAGTAATCCATATTGAGGGCATAAAAAAACCAGAACACTATTGTGTTCTGGCTTGTAGCTCAATAATCATTTTAAAAATAATTAGCTACCTCAAATAATTATAAACTCAACTTATAATTCACATATTTCCACGCACAAATTGGCAGGATACCCTGAGTTCACACATTTCTTATAACAAAAAATAGGATTATCCCAGGGATTGCCTCTTTGTCCACCAATTATCTGCTTTTGTGCAGTTTTACTAATTGTTTTTATTCCTTTGATGTTCGTGGTTTTCATTTGTATTGGTTTTGATTATATGATCTTGCGCGTAGGTTAAAGTTCCAAAGGCTTATTTAGACATTCGATGCACCAGGCCAACATTCCGTTGGGTCTACGACAGGAAGGTTTTGTACAATCGACTGGTCTTGGGGGATAACATTCGGGCCTGTCATCACAAACTTGCTGCAACCCTCCATTAATCAATTTTTGAGTTTCACGATTTATTAGCGTTGCTCCTTTCACATTTAGAATTTTCATAATTATGGTTTTTAGCATATAATTCCCTGAATATTTCAAGACACCTAGAAATATGTCTTTTTAATATTCATCTGATATTGATCGTGAAAGTATAGTTTAGGATAAAAAGAAGAGTGTCATATTCTTGAAATTCAAAAATATGGCACTAATTATTACTTAAAGAGCATAACTCATCTAGAGGTAAAAGTTAGATACGCATTTTGTGGTTTAAGGGTGATCAGAGGTTTAATCTCAATATGATCAAAAGCAGGTGTAATTTTGTAAGTGCGCACAAGGTCACTTATTGCTAAAACCATTTCATACATGGCAAAATTATTTCCGATACACATTCGGGGTCCAGCTCCAAATGGGAAGTATTGATTAGCATACTCTTTTTTGTCGATAGTAGGATCAAATCGTTCTGGTTTAAATTGTTCTGGTTTTTCCCAAAAATCTTTATGCTTATGAATTTCAAAAAAGGAAATCAAAACTGTTGTCCCTTTCGGCAAATCCAAATCTTTATATTGATCATCATCGATTACCAGACGATCAGAAAAATATGCCGGAGGATATAATCGCATGGTTTCTTCTATACACTGTTTGGTATACTGATATTTCGTAATTTCTTGTAGAGGATCTAAATTGACTGCTTCTCCTCCTACCACTTCTTGATATACCTTATCTTGTATTTTGGGATGCTTTCCTAGCAACATTAGGGCAAACGTAAGTGCATTTGATGTGGTTTCATGACCAGCTGTAAAAAGTATCAAAATTTCATCGATCAACTGTTCATTATCCATAGCGCTTCCATCCTCATAGCGGGCATCCAACAACATATCCAGTAAATCATCATAGCGTTGTTTATCTTTTCGACGTTCTTCGATCAATGAGTTCAGAATATCTCTCGCCTCTTGAGTTAAGGTTAATGTCTTTTTTACCTCTCCGGTAAGATGAAACCACCAACGCTTATAAGGTTGTCGTATCTCTTTGATTAAAAACTTTTGTGCGGTTTCTGTAATATGTTGCAATCGTGAAATTGCATCGGTTGTGCCTGAATAGCTAAATAAGGACTTAGCCACCACCTTAAATGCCAAATCATTCATCAAAGGAAACACATCGATTGTAGTGTTAGGTTGAATTCTGGACAATTCTTCTCCAACTACTTCTTTTATGGTGACCACCAATTTCTCCAATTTCTTTTTATGAAAAGCGGGTTGAATGAGTCGACGTTGTTTCAGCCATTTTTCTCCATTGGCAGTTAGCAATCCCTCGCCAATATATTTCGCTAGATCTTTTGACTGCAGTTCTGACTTATGGTATTTGCGATGGTGTTTTTGAAGCATATGCCTGGCAAAGGCTGCATCTCTGGTAAACAACACATAGTTACCAAAACCCAGGCTTACTCTAAATACATCTCCGTATTTCTCGAAATTTTCGTTATGAAAAGGAAGAGGGTTCTTAAGAATACGACTCGCATTCCTAATTACTTTAAAAAATGAAACTGTTTCAATGTTGTTATCCTTCATAGTGACATTCTAGCCAAAATACAGCTATGTATTTAGAGGAATTTTCAAAACAATCCTCCTTGGATACCTCCTGGAGTTCTCCCCAGATGCTTATACGCCGCTTCGGTAACTTCTCTTCCTCTAGGTGTTCTTATGATGAAACCTTGTTGTATCAAAAAAGGTTCATATACTTCTTCTATGGTTTCGGCACTTTCACTAACTGCAGTAGCTAATGTTGTAATTCCAACCGGGCCTCCCTTGAATTTATCTATTAAGGTGGTCAGAATCTTATTATCCATTTCATCCAATCCATTGGCGTCTACATTAAGCGCTTTAAGGGCAAATTTGGAGATTTCTATATCTATCTTACCATTTCCCTTGATTTGGGCAAAATCACGCACTCTACGTAGCAATGCGTTCGCTATACGAGGTGTTCCTCTACTTCTACTTGCAATTTCGATAGCTGCCTCCATAGAAATAGGAACATTTAGAATATGTGCACTTCGTTGCACGATAGTAGATAATAATTCTGTAGTATAATATTGCAATCTAGATTGTATACCGAAACGAGCTCTCATAGGAGCCGTAAGCAAACCAGATCGTGTTGTAGCTCCTACCAACGTAAACGGATTCAAATTAATCTGTACTGTTCTGGCATTGGGTCCGCTCTCGATCATAATATCGATTTTGTAGTCTTCCATTGCAGAATATAAATACTCCTCGACAATAGGACTTAAACGATGTATCTCGTCTATAAACAATACATCTCTATCATCAAGATTCGTAAGTAGTCCTGCCAAATCCCCAGGTTTATCCAATACTGGTCCCGAAGTAACTTTGATCCCTACTCCCAATTCATTCGCCAAAATATGAGCCAATGTAGTTTTTCCTAAACCCGGAGGGCCATGAAACAAGGTGTGATCCAAAGCCTCATTTCGCATATTGGCCGCTTGTACAAAAATCTGTAAGTTCTCCAGCACTTGATCCTGACCCGTAAAATCTTCGAAAGCCAGTGGCCTTAAAGCTCTTTCGATATCCAAGTCTTCATTAGAAAAGTTTTCGTTTGTTGGGTCCAAGTTTTCGTTCATCTACTCTTATGCTTTAACAGAACATCCAGGGGTTCTTCTTCACGTTTAAAACAAATATACTAGAAAAAGAAAAAGCCTTTTCATAAAAATGAAAAGGCTTTTCAATATTTTTAAACATCCATTAATGATGTAATTCTTCTTCTCCTTCTTGTAATGGCACCGTTTGCGGAGCAAAGTCCTGTCCGGCGATTACATACTCTCCGTTTTCGTTAGTCTTACTATAGTCGTAAGGCCATCTGTATACGTGAGGAATCTCTCCTGGCCAGTTACCATGCATATGCTCTACAGGAGTAGTCCATTCTAGAGTATTAGATTTCCATGGATTTTGAACCGCTTTCTTACCATAGAACATAGAACTGATAAAGTTGTATAAGAACACCAATTGAGCCGCCGCTGTGATGATGGCAAATACAGTGATCAATACATTGGTATCTGCTAAATCGTCAAAATATGGGAAGTTTGAGTTGGTATAATATCTACGAGGTAAACCTGCCATACCTATAAAGTGCATTGGGAAGAATACTCCGTACGCACCAATAGCCGTTACCCAAAAGTGTACATATCCTAGATTTTTATTCATCATTCTACCGTACATCTTTGGGAACCAATGATACACCCCCGCAAATAAACCATATAATGCAGAAATACCCATTACCAAGTGGAAGTGTGCTACCACAAAGTATGTATCGTGAACGTTAATATCTAATGTACTGTCTCCCAAAATAATTCCAGTAAGTCCTCCAGTAATAAAGGTAGAAACCAATCCTATTGAGAATAACATTGCCGGGTTGAGTTGCAGATTACCTTTCCATAAGGTGGTAATATAGTTAAATGCTTTTACCGCAGATGGAATCGCAATTAATAAGGTTGTAAATGTAAATACAGATCCTAAGAATGGATTCATTCCCGAGATAAACATGTGGTGACCCCATACAATTGTTGATAAAAATGCAATTGCCAAAATCGAAGCTACCATAGCTCTATATCCGAAAATCGGCTTACGAGCATTTGTTGCAATAATCTCTGAAGTAATTCCTAATGCCGGTAATAATACAATATATACCTCTGGGTGTCCTAAGAACCAGAATAAATGCTCAAATAAAACTGGTGATCCACCCTGATTATGTAAAACCTCTCCTTGTATATAAATATCACTTAGGTAGAACGAAGTACCAAAACTTCTATCCATAATAAGCAACAATGCTGCAGATAATAATACTGGGAATGATACAATACCAATAATAGCAGTTACAAAGAACGCCCAAATTGTTAAAGGCATTCTAGTCATCGACATCCCTTTTGTTCTTAAGTTAATTACCGTAACCACATAGTTTAATGACCCAAGAAGTGAAGAAGCAATAAATATTGCCATAGACACTAACCACAAAGTCATCCCCATTCCAGATCCACCGATAGCTTGTGGCAATGCACTAAGTGGAGGGTAGATTGTCCATCCTGCAGATGCTGGTCCAGCCTCTGCAAACAATGACAACACCATGATTACACTACTCAAGAAGAACAACCAATACGAAATCATATTCAAGAAACCAGATGCCATATCTCGCGCTCCAATCTGTAATGGAATTAAAAGGTTACTGAAAGTACCACTTAAACCGGCAGTAAGAACGAAGAATACCATAATAGTACCATGTATAGTTACCAAAGCAAGGTAAATACTAGGATCCATTATTCCATCTTCACCAAATTTTCCTAAAAATATTTCGTAGATCGTAAATTGATGATCAGGCCACGCTAATTGCATTCTAAATAATAGAGACATAGCAATCCCTATAATCCCCATAATCAAACCAGTAACTAAGTACTGCTTAGAGATCATTTTATGATCCTGGCTAAATATATATTTAGTGATAAATGTCTCTTTATGGTGGTGTCCGTGATCGTGATCGTGGTTATCTCCGTGTGTTGCTGACATAACGCTATTTGTTTTTAAAAACTATATAATTTTTCTTTTTCTCTCTTAGTTACTTGCTTGTGCAGACAATTGCTCTCCAAAAGTCTGTTGTGTTGCTAGCCAAGCATTAAAATCTTCTTCAGATTCTACTACCATCTTCATTTGCATATTGTAATGCGAAGCACCACAAATCTTATTACACAACAAATAGTAATCGAATTCATATGGTTCTAACGCTTCTTCACCAGCAGCTACAAGTTTCTTGCTCTTTTCTCTTCTGATTTTATTTATCGTAGCTACTTTTTCTACCATAAATTCACTATTCCTCATTTCCTCTGAAGTCATCGTTGGAGTATAAGAGAATTCAGTGATCATACCAGGAACTACATTCATTTGTGCTCTAAAGAATGGCATATATGCTGAATGTAGGATGTCTTGAGATCTCATTTTGAAAATCACCTTTCTGTTAACTGGCAAGTGCAGTTCGTTGGTAATCTTATCGTCTTTACCATAGTTATCAGAAACATCTACACCAAGTGTATTTACACCTTCGATAAAACGAACATTTGCCTTTCCTAAAACATTATCTTCTCCAGAATATCTTGCTCTCCAGTCAAATTGATATGCATACAATTCAATGATTAACGGATCACCCTCTTTCTCATCGATATTCATAATATCTGTCCAAGTAAATAATCCATAAATAATTAAACCTGCCAATACAATTACTGGAATAATTGTCCAGATAAACTCTAACTTATCGTTATCAGCAAAGAATAATGCCTTGTTTCCTTCTTTACCTCTGTATTTATATGCAAAGTAATGCAATAAACCTTGAGTAATGATTTGTACAAACATGATCAACACCATAGAAATCAACATTAGTTGATCATATGCTATTCCATGCTCAGATGCTGACTCCGGCAAGAAGAATGTATGGTATTTTACAAAACAAAATATGGTAAGTAAGTAGATGAATATTACAAAACCAAGCATCAGCTTACCTTGCATATTATTATCCTTATCATTAGCCACTTGAGAATCGTCTGCGCCTTTAAGTTGTGACAATTTCAAGATTTTCGACATTTGCCACAAAGTGATTCCGAAAAGCGCTATAACTATTATGGTTAAGAATACAGTCATTTTTATCTATCTTCTTTTTATAAATTCTAAATTTTAATAATGGAAGTGTTTACTTTCCTCTAAATATGGGTTTCCTTTTGCCAATAAAGGTGCTTTGGTAAGTGCTCTGAATACAACAAACAAGAACAATCCTAAGAACAATAAAACTGCACTAATTTCGCTGATTCCTATAAACCAAGATTCACCTACTGTTGCTGGCATTACCATGTTAAACACATCTATATAGTGACCACAAAGGATTACAATACCTGCCATTACCACAAACCAGTTTACTCGTTTGAAATCGCTATTCATCAATACTAATAATGGGAAAATAAAGTTCATTACCAGCATTCCGAAGAATGGTAATTTGTAATCTTCTATTCGCGTAATAAAGTAAGTAACCTCTTCCGGAATATTTGAATACCATATCAACATGAACTGAGAGAACCAAAGGTAAGTCCAGAAAATACTGATACCGAACATAAACTTAGCCAAATCATGAATGTGACTATCGTTTACGAACTCTAAGTATCCCTTAGATTTCAAATAAATGGTGATTAACGCTATTGTTGTAATTCCAGAAACGAATAAACTCGCGAATACGTACCACCCAAATAGTGTACTGAACCAGTGTGGATCAAAACTCATAATCCAATCCCAAGACATCATAGATTCTGTGTAGATAAAGAACACTAAGAATCCAGCAGAGATCTTGAAACTTTTCTTATACCACTTGTTACCTGTACTATCTTCATCTTGCTTTCTTGAGTATTTTACAGCAAAGTGACGGTATAACAACCATCCTCCTAAAAATATAGCCGCTCTAATGATAAAACCTGTACCATTTAACCATCCAGCTTTACCTTGGATCAGTTTGTCATGAGCTACAACTTCTGGGTCTGCCCAAACAAACAAGTGGTTTACATGGAATCCTGATAGCGCTAAAATCACAAATAGAATAATCCCTCCAGGCACTAGATAAGCAGTAATCGCTTCCATTACCCTGAACAATACTGGAGACCATCCAGCCTGAGCAGCAAATTGTATGGCATAAAAAGCCAACACTCCTAAAGCAATCATGAAAAAGAAGAATGCCGCTACATATAATGCAGCCCAAGGTTTGTTTTGTAATTGGTGCAAAACGTGCTCGTAGTGAGCATCACCACCGTGAGCATCATCAGCGTGTTCGTTACCGTGATCCTGAGCAGCTGCTCCGTGACCTTCGCCATGCGCATCGTGCGCTGCCATCATTTCTTTTACCTCTTCTATAGATTTTGGTGTTGATAAAAAACCAGAAATCAATCCGATTCCTCCAACAATCATCAGGATGAAAGAAAATAATCTTAATCTATTTGATAGCGTATACATATCTTATATCGTTATTCTTAACTTTAAATAATAGCACTAGTGTGCTGCGTTGTGTTCTTCTGTTGATTCGTGAGCTTCTTCTACAGCAACCGGAGTAGCTTCAGCAACATCTGCATCAATACGAGCTGTTTTTCCTTCTAAATCGGCTTTAAGCTTCTCTACGTATTGAACGATCTGCCATCTCTCATGTTCACTAGTCTGAGATGCATAAGATCCCATAGAATTAATTCCGTAATACATCACGTGATAGATACTACCTTCGGTAATCGCTCTTCCTGCATCATCATAACTTGGAACCCCAAGTATTTTTTCTCTTTGTACCAGAATTCCTTTTCCATCACCTTTCTTACCATGACAAACTGCACAATAAATATCATACAACTCTTTTCCTTTTTCCTGATTTTCTACCGTATAACGGATAGGGTTCTTCAAGGAATCTTTAGCCATTTGATAACCAGCATTAGAATTCTCTAGCTCGTAAGGCATCCATCCTCTTGGCACAGATCCTTCTGCAGGTAACATCGCTTCCTGTTCTCCAGGGAACACCTTGTATTCTCCATAGGTTTCATAACCTACAGACTCATACATATTCGGCATATACTGATAATTAGGTCTGGAGTCTTTTTGGCAAGACACAACACTAATCACTGTTGCTACTGCTACTAATATTTTTATAGTATTCTTCATTAGTATTAATGGTTATCTTCTTCCTTATCAATTACTTTAATTTCTACCGCTCCAGTATCTGTCAATAAGCTGGTCAATGCATTCACATCATGATGTCCTGCATCTACTTCCATCAAGAAATGGTCGTCTGTAGTTCTTACATCAGGATTTTCTGCTTCTTTAAATGGCCATAACTTACTTCTCATATAAAAAGTAATTACCATTAAGTGAGCTGCAAAAAATACGGTAAGCTCAAACATAATTGGAACAAAAGCAGGCATGTTTTCGATAAAACTAAAACTAGGCTTACCTCCAATATTTTGTGGCCAATCTTCGATCATGATATAATTCATCATCGTAATTGCTACTGTTAGTCCCACACAACCATACATAAATGCTGTAATGGCTAAACGTGTATGAGGTAGACCCATTGCTTTATCCAACCCGTGAACTGGAAAAGGGCAATACACCTCTTCAATATGATAATGCTCTGAACGAACTTTTTTTACAGCGTCCATTAGGACATCATCATCTGTATATAATGCATGTATAACTTTTGATGCCATACTTCTAGTTATTTTTAAGTTTTGCGGCCTGACCTGCCCAATCGTCGCGTTGTGCTCTTCCTGGGAAAGACCCTGTAATACTATCTAATAAATCATATTCGGTAGCGGTCATTTTACTAACCTGATCGAATGTAAAGATTCCTATTTGGTTAAGTTTCTTTTCCATTACGGGTCCGATACCATTTACTTTTTTAAGATCATCTGCTTGTTGAGTCTCCGGGTCAAAAGTACCTAGATTGCTCAATAAGCTATTAATATCTTCTTCGCTAGCTTCAACTTTTTCTGTTGTAGCCTCTACTTTTTCTTCAGTTACTGTAGCTTTTACTTTAGGAAGCTCATCTCTGTGATCAATTCCTGCTTCTCTTAACTTCTTATATTTCTCTCCAGAAGATTTCAATATTGTTTTTACCTCTGCCTGCGCAATCACAGGGAATGTACGCGCATACAATAAGAACAATACAAAGAAGAATCCAATAGTACCAATAAAGATTCCAATATCTACAAACGTTGGAGAGAACATTGTCCAAGATGATGGTAAGTAATCTCTGTGTAGAGAAGTTACAATAATCACAAAACGCTCAAACCACATTCCTATATTTACTACTATAGAGATAATGAAAGAGAACATGATACTTCTTCTCAATTTTGGGAACCACATAAACTGTGGAGAGAATACGTTACAACTCATCATTGCCCAATACGCCCACCAGTAAGGACCAGTTGCCCTGTTTAAGAATGCATACTGTTCGTATTCTACACCAGAATACCAAGCAATAAATAACTCTGTAATATATGCAACACCTACGATAGAACCTGTAATCATAATTACAATGTTCATCAATTCGATGTGCTGGATAGTAATATAGTCTTCTAGGTTAGACACTTTTCTCATGATGATAAGAAGTGTGTTTACCATTGCGAATCCTGAGAAAATCGCTCCCGCAACGAAATAAGGCGGGAAGATCGTGGTATGCCAACCAGGAATTACCGAAGTAGCAAAGTCAAAAGATACAATCGTGTGTACAGAAAGTACAAGTGGTGTTGCCAAACCTGCAAGTACCAATGATACTTCTTCAAAACGTTGCCAGTCTTTTGCTCTTCCACTCCATCCGAATGACAATAATCCGTATATCTTTTTATTAAAAGGAGTGATTGCTCTATCTCTAATCATTGCAAAGTCAGGCAACAATCCTGTCCACCAGAACACCAATGATACAGAAAGATAGGTCGAAATCGCAAATACATCCCAAAGTAGCGGAGAGTTAAAGTTTACCCATAGTGATCCAAATTGGTTAGGAATAGGTAATACCCAATATGCTAACCATGGACGTCCCATGTGAATGATTGGGAATAAACCTGCCTGAATTACCGAGAAGATCGTCATCGCTTCTGCAGAACGGTTAATCGCCATTCTCCATTTCTGGCGGAACAACAATAATACTGCCGAGATCAGGGTTCCTGCGTGACCAATACCTACCCACCAAACGAAGTTGGTAATATCCCAGGCCCATCCTACGGTTTTGTTTAATCCCCAGACTCCAATACCTGTGGATATGGTATAAATTATACAACCTATTCCCCAAAGGAAAGCAAAAAGAGCGATCGAAAACACGATCCACCAAGATTTGTTTGCTTTACCTTCAACTGGTGCAGCCACATCTACAGTTACATCGTGATATGTTTTATCACCAGTTACTAAAGGTTTTCTTATAGGTGCTTCGTAATGAGACATAATCCTTTATAATTGAATTGATTCTTTATTTTAATTAATTAGGCTTCAGTAGTATTTCTTACTTTCGTTTGATACATCACGTTAGGTTTTGTACCTACATGCTCAAGTAAGTGATACATACGATTATCTTCTTTAAGTTTAGCTACTTTACTATCCTTATCGTTGATATCTCCAAATACCATTGCTCCAGAAGAACAAGCCGCAGAACATGCAGTCTGGAATTCTCCATCTTTCACCATTCTACCTTCTCTCTTGGCATCCAAAATGGTCTTCTGTGTCATTTGAATACACATAGAACATTTTTCCATAACCCCTCTAGAACGTACTGTTACATCTGGGTTAATCACCATTCTTCCTAAGTCATTATTCATATTGTAGTCAAACTCGTCGTTGTTGTTATACAAGAACCAGTTGAATCTACGCACTTTGTATGGACAGTTATTTGCACAATATCTTGTTCCTACACAACGGTTATACGCCATATGGTTCTGACCTTGTCTACCGTGAGAAGTTGCCGCTACCGGACATACAGTCTCACAAGGAGCATGATTACAGTGCTGACACATTACTGGTTGGAATACTACCTGAGGATTATCTGAAGCACTTTCCATTTCTCCAAACTCAGACAATGAACTTCCTAGACCAGCGATATTATCTTTCTTCTCATTATCACTTTCGAAGCTATCTTGAGAAGAATAATAACGGTCGATACGTAACCAGTGCATATCACGAGATCTGCGCACTTCTGACTTCCCTACTACAGGAACGTTGTTTTCTGCATGACAAGCAATCACACAAGCTCCACAACCTGTACAAGCATTTAAGTCTATTGAAAGATTAAAATGATGTCCTACAGAACGATCAAATTCATCCCAAAGATCTACTTCTGGCGAAGTCACTTCGTACTCGATGTGATTTTTACTTACTTCAGGAATCGCATTCCAAACATGCTTATCCTTAGTATTGAATATTTCTAAAGTCGTTTCTTTTACAATATCTCCACGACCCATTAGTGTATTATGCAACTGCACACAAGCAAACTCGTGCACACCTTCTGCAGCAACTACAGACACTTCTTGTACGGCGTTAAGGTTTTGATAGAAAGGATATGCATTTACTCCTACCATCATTTCTTCCTTAAGGCCTTTAGTTTTTCCGTATCCTAATGCTAATCCAACAGAACCTTTTGCCTGACCAGGTTGAATGATTACTGGCACAACAGCCTCTGCTCCACCAACAGTTACTTTTGCATAACTCCCATTTAAGGCTCCGTTAGCTTCGTTTTCGTTGATCAATCCTAATTGCTCTGCATCTGCACGAGAAACTGTTAAATAGTTATCCCAAGATGCTCTTGTAATTGGATCTGGCATTTCCTGCAACCATGGGTTACTTGCTTGCTGCCCATCTCCCATTGAAGTTTTGGTATACAAAGTAAGCTCCATACCGTTAGCTTTTGCTATCGACAATCTTCTTGCCGCGGCACCAACGTCTGGTCCAGTAGTTACTGGTGCTTCTTCACCTTCTACCACATCTCCTTCTGGAGCTGCGATAGCATCTACCAATTCTTGTTTTGGAAGTGCTGGTGCAACCAACACTCCATCATGCAATGCCTGACTCCAAGAGCTTCCTCCCAAAATACCAGTCCATGCACTTTTGATATAATCATGGTAAGAAGCTGTGTTCCCTGTCCACTTCAATAAAGTTTCCTGAAACTGTCTAGTATCAAACAACGGTCTGATCGTTGGTTGTGTTAGACTATAGCTTCCTTTTTTCATTTCTACATCTCCCCAAGACTCTAAGTAATGAGGGGTAGTAGCTATATATGTACACAATGAAGCTGTTTCATCATCGTGCATACTAAATCCTACTGAAAGATCTACTTTCTCCAGACCTGATTTAAACTCAGCTGCGTTAGGTAACGTATATGCTGGATTAACTCCTGCTATTAAAAGTGCTCCTACACGACCTGCGTTCATATCTTTTACCAACTGCGAAACCGCCTTGGCATTACCTTGACGTATCGTACGCGGAGTACTCTCATTAAACGCTTTGCTATTAATTGCCTTGTTGATCGCTAAAACAACTAATTGTGCATCCACATCCTGGATACCACTAACTACAACTGCATTTCTTCCTGCTTTTTGAATACTCTTTGCAGCTTTTACTACTTGAGCATCCAAATCAGCATCTAATGAGCTTTTTGAACCTGAACCAGTCACATAAGCGTACAATGCTGATAGCACTTGCTTTTGTTGTGATGGAGTAACAGGAACTCTTTTATCTGCATTTGCACCAGTAAGCGACATGTTTGATTCGAACTGGATATGCTTAGACATTTTCCCGTTTTTAGGAACACGCCCATGAGCATAACCACTATCATAACCACCACCTTGCCAATCTCCAAGGAAATCAGCACCAACACTTACTATAGTATCTACTTTACCAAAATCGTAATCTGCCAATGCTCTTTCTCCATACATCATTTGATACGCATCCAAAGCTTCGCTTTCTGATACTGCATCATACACTACATGATTAACATTTTGGTATTTTGCTTTAAATTCTGAAATTAACTTTGAAGTAGAAGGACTTGCAAAAGTTTGTGTAAGTAGTACAATTTGTTTACCACCTAACGAGTTCAACTTTGCTCCAACTTCTTTATCCAAAGTTTCCCAGCTAATATCTTCTCCACCTTTCTTAGGCCCCTGAAGACGAGAACTATCATACAACGATAACACCGAAGCATTTACCCTTGCATTTGCATCTCCGTTTGAAGCAGCAAGATTGTTGTTCTCTACTTTAATAGGTCTACCTTCTCTGGTTTTGATCAAAACACTAGCAAAATCAAAACCATCTGCAATTGTAGTTGCATAGTAGTTCGCAACACCAGGAACGATTCGTTCTGGCTGCACCACGTAAGGAATTGATTTTTTTACAGGTCCCTCACACGCAGCCAAAGTAGCAGCTGCTGTACTGAACCCTACATATTTAAGAAAGTCTCGACGCGTAGTCGAAGAACTCTCTAAAGATGATTTATCTCCTAAAAACTCATCCGTAGGGATTTCCTGTACGAATTCGTTTTGTTGTAGCGTCTCAACAATAGAGCTATTTTCGTTTAGCTCTTCAACACTTTTCCAGTATTTCTTGTTTGATGACATATATAATTGATATTAGCTTCTTACTTAATTTGGTATTTACCCGACTCTTTTTTTAATAGTGACATTTACCACATTCTAAACCTCCCATTTGTGCAGCTGTTAACTTGTCTACACCATACTTCTTAGAAAGTTCTTTGTGGATCTTTTCATAGTACTTATTATCTGCCACTTGTACATTAGTTTCTCTGTGACAATTGATACACCATCCCATGGTTAATGGAGCGTGCTGATACATAATCTCCATTTCTTCTACAGGACCGTGACAGGTCTGACATTCTACACCTGCAACGCTTACGTGTTGTGAGTGATTGAAATATGCAAAATCCGGAAGGTTATGAATACGAACCCATTTTACAGGTTCAGTCTTACCAGTATATGATTGACTAGCTTCATCCCACCCTACTGCTTTGTAAAGCTTCTTGATTTCACCGTCATAGAATTCTTTAGAATAATCTTCAGTAGCTGTAGTTTCTGCAACCTCACTAATTGACTTGTGACAGTTCATACAAACATTTAGCGAAGGAATTCCAGAATGCTTAGATACTCTAGCAGAAGAGTGACAATACTTACACTCTATTTGGTTTTCTCCAGCATGGATTCTATGCGAATAATGGATAGGTTGTATCGGAGCATATCCCTGATCTATACCTACCTGCATAAAGTATCCATACACAAAGTATCCACTTGCTAACAGTAAGAAGATCGCAGTAACTAATACTAAGAACTGATTTTGGATAAAAGCTTTCCATATTGGAGTTCTTGGCTCACTAACAGCAAGCTCTACATTATTCGCTTCAGCAAAGCTTCTTAAAGTCTTGTTTACCAGGTAAAGCACAACCATTAACATAGCAAACACCAATGCCAAAATACCCAGTATAACATCTGTAGATACTCCGTTGTCCCCAGTTCCTCCTCCACCATCAACAGGCGTAACAGCAACCTTTGGCTCTGCTTTTGGCACCATTACATAGGCCAAAATGTTATCGATATCAGTATTCGACAACTGCGGGAAAGCATTCATCGCAGTTTTATTATACTCTTCATAAATAGCTACCGCTTGTGCATCACCTGCGGCGATCATAGCTGCACTATTTTTTACCCAAGAATAAATCCATTCTCTCTCGTACTTATCCGCAACTCCAAAAAGAGCAGGACCCGTCATTTTCTTATATCTTTTATGACATGCTGCACATAAAGATTTAAACAACTCTTCTCCTTTGGCTACATCTCCTCCAGACGCAGCTTCAGTGGCAGCAGCAGTATCAGCCGCAGCTTCATCCTGTCCAAATACAGGATTCAAAAAAGTAAATAAAAAAACAGTTCCTAGGATTAGGATTTTAGAGGCTGAATTTCGGTGTTTCACCTGTTTCATATTATCAAGTAGAATTATCGTCGTAATTTTGGTATGGTTTTTTCTCTAGTATCTTTAAAAAAATACACAAAACCTCCATTTTTAATTCGACGACAAAAGTACTATATTAAGTCGATTTTGGAAATGTTAGAGAAGCGTTAACTACTAATTTATAATAATTCTAAATAATATTTTTTGACAATTTTGAGTTATTAAACTTTACCTTTGTACTAAATTAATTTGTAATGAGAATGTTAAACCTAAAACGTTGTAGTTTTTTAATCAGTTTTCATCTAATTGGGATATCAACTTTGATGGCTCAAAACGACCCAAATCCAACCGTTGAAAACCAAAATAATGGTGATTTTGTACAAGTAGGCATCACAGAACAACCAGAAGCTACAGTTACCATTAATCAAGATCCTAAAATCCAAACCCTTTTGGCTATCAAATCCAAAATGGAGAAAGATGGTGATTTTAGCGACAGATATAAAGTACAACTATATAATGGCAATCTGAACAAAGCCAATGAAATTCTAAGAAAAGCCAAAGAAACCTTCCCACAATGGGACGCATCTATTCGTTGGGAGACTCCAAACTACAAAGTTTGGATTGGTAATTATAAAACCAAACTAGAAAAAGACAAAGCACTACGAGAAATCAGAAAAGAATTCCCTAGCGCCTTTGAGTTTATTCCTGGAAAGCAAAAAGCTCCTGTCAACAAATAAATTCAAAATATCATACAATAAAAAAACCTCTGTTTTCACAGAGGTTTTTTTATTATGTATTGTTATCGTTTCTTACAACTTCTTCTTCACGGCAACTTCTTGATATGCCTCAATCACATCACCGATCTTAATATCGTTGTAATTCTTCACCTGTAATCCACAATCATATCCTTTACCTACCTCTTTTACGTCGTCTTTGAAACGTTTTAATGAAGCAAGCTCTCCAGTGTACACTACTACACCTTCTCGGATTAATCGAATTCCAGAATTGCGATAGATTTTACCATTCTGCACCATACATCCTGCAATGGTACCCACTTTAGAAATCTTGAAGGTTTCCCGAATCTCTGCTGTACCCGTAACTTCTTCCTTCATTACAGGAGACAACATTCCTTCCATCGCATCCTTAAGATCATTAATCGCATCATAGATGATCGAATACGTTCTGATATCGATTTCTTCTTTATCAGCAACTGTTCTTGCATTACCAGCAGGTCTCACATTAAATCCGATAATAATCGCATCTGAAGCCGAAGCAAGAAGCACATCACTTTCTGTAATCGCTCCAACGGCTTTATGTATAATGTTTACATGAATTTCTTCTGTAGATAATTTCTGGAACGAATCTGTAAGTGCTTCTACAGAACCATCCACATCTCCTTTCAAGATAATGTTTAATTCTTTGAAGTCTCCTAACGCGATTCGTCTTCCGATCTCATCAAGCGTAATATGACGTTGCGTTCTTACTGATTGCTCTCTGTGCAACTGTGCACGTTTTGCAGCAATATCTTTGGCTTCACGCTCATCTTCTAATACATTGAACTTATCTCCCGCCTGCGGCGCGCCGTCCAGACCTAAAATAGATACTGGCGTCGATGGCCCTGCTGCTTTCACAGCGTTACCACGCTCATCGTGCATTGCTTTTACCTTACCGCTATTCTTTCCAGCCAAAACGTAGTCTCCAACCTTCAGCGTACCGTTTTGCACCAAGATGGTAGACACATATCCTCTACCTTTATCCAGAAATGCTTCAACCACCGTACCAGTAGCTAATCGGTTAGGATTTGCTTTTAGCTCTAATATCTCAGCTTCTAGCAACACCTTTTCCAATAACTCATTAACACCTAGTCCTGTTTTTGCTGAAATATCGTGGGATTGGATTTTTCCTCCCCAATCTTCAACCAACAAATTCATACTTGCCAGTGCTTCTTTAATTTTATCGGGATTTGCAGTTGGCTTATCTACCTTATTAATTGCAAATACGATAGGTACTCCTGCTGCTTGCGCGTGACTAATAGCTTCTTTGGTTTGTGGCATCACATCATCATCGGCAGCAATCACAATAATTGCCAAATCCGTTACTTGTGCACCACGAGCACGCATCGCCGTAAAGGCTTCGTGACCCGGTGTATCTAAAAACGCAATCTTTTGTCCGCTTTCAAGCTGTACTCCATAAGCACCAATATGCTGTGTAATACCACCACTTTCTCCGGCGATTACATTTTCTTTTCGAATATAATCCAGTAAAGATGTCTTACCATGATCTACGTGCCCCATCACAGTTACAATAGGTGCTCGATTCAAAAGATCTTCTGGTTTATCCTCTATCTCTTCTATCGCTTCTTCAATATCAGCAGTAACAAAGTTTACTTCATATCCAAATTCGTCGGCTACAATAGAAAGCGTTTCTGCATCAAGACGCTGATTCATGGTTACCATGATCCCTAAAGCCATACAAGCAGAAATCACCTCGGTTGTAGACACATTCATCATCGTTGCCACTTCAGAAACCGTAACAAACTCGGTTACCTTAAGCACTTTGCTTTCCTGCTCCTGTTGCGCTACATTATCCTCAGCTTTCTGACGGTGCTGATCTCTTTTATCTCTACGATATTTTGCTGCTTTAGACTTGTTAGATTTCCCTTGTAGTTTCTCCAAAGTCTCTCTAACCTGCTTTTGCACTTCTTCTTCGCTAGGCTCTTCTTTAACAATAGGAGGTCTTTTGGCTTTTCCACGCCCTCTGTTATTGTTATTTCTTCCGCCACCTTGCTGGTTTCCGCCTTTTCCACCGTTGTTCTGAAATCCGCCACCTTCTTTACTAATTCTCCTTCTGCGCTTCTTCTGATCTCCGGCGTTATCTTTTTGAGTTTTATCCTCTTTCTTTTTCGCAGGTTTTTTAAACTGTGTTAAATCAATTTTCTGACCTGTAAAATTAGGTCCATCCAACTTTTTATACTGCGTTTTCACCTTTTCTGGTGATCCAGAGGTTTCGGTTTTTGCTTCAACCTCAGACTTCTTTTCTTCTACCACTTTTGCTGGCTTTGCTTCCTCTACCTTTTCTCTGGGTTTTGGCGGAGCCTGCTTCATGATTTTTATCCCCTTTTTCTCGGGTCTATTTGAAACCTTTTCTGGTTTTGAAGACTTAACTTCTTGTTCTTCTTTCTTAGGAGCCTCTTCCACCTTCTTCTCGGGCTGTGGTGTTTCGGCTTTTTTATTCCCTAGCTCAATTTTCCCTACTTGTTTAGGGCCACTAATCTGAGCTTTGGCTTTTACAACTTCGCGCGCTTCTGCAAGCTTACGTTTTTCTTCCTGCTCATTTTCGATCTGCACACGTAACGCCTCTTTCTCTTTTCTTTTTTCTTCTCCCACTTCTTTTGAAGCCACCTTTTTACTCTTGTCTGTTTGAAATTCATCAAACAAAAGTTGGTAAATATCCGGAGAAATTTTTGTGGTAGGACGCGCATCTATCTCGTGACCTTTTGAATTCAAAAAGTCAACAGCCCGATCAAGCGAGATATTGAATTCGCGTAGCACCTTATTTAATCTCATTGTTTTTGCTTCAGCCATAAATGCCTTTTATTTTATGCTCAAATATAAATTAATTGTGTTTATTAATCCTCAAATTCTGATTTTAATATTCTAATCACCTCACTTACAGTCTCTTCCTCTAAGTCAGTACGTTTCACAAGATCTGATACATCTTGTTCTAGGATACTTTTTGCAGTATCCAATCCGATTTTAGAAAATTCTTCAATAATCCAAGAATCAATTTCGTCAGAAAATTCAGTAAGCTCTACATCCTCTTCTACACCTTCTCTAAACACATCTATTTCAAAACCTGTTAATTGACCAGCCAAGCGGATATTATGACCACCTCTACCGATAGCCTTAGACACCTCTTCTGGTCTTAGCATCACCTCGGCTCTATTCGTTTCTTCATCAATTTTGATCGAAGTAACTCTTGCCGGACTTAATGCTCTTGTAATAAATAGTTGTAAGTTATTTGTATAATTAATTACATCTATATTCTCATTCCCTAATTCTCTTACAATCCCGTGTATTCTAGATCCTTTCATCCCTACACATGCCCCAACAGGGTCAATTCTGTCATCATAAGAATCTACAGCAACTTTTGCTTTTTCTCCTGGGATTCTTACTACTTTCTTTACCGTAATCAAACCATCAAATACTTCTGGAATTTCTGATTCGAAAAGTTTTTCAAGAAACAAAGGAGATGTTCTTGACATGATGATCGCAGGCTTATTTCCTTTCAGCTCTACAGATTCTATTACTCCTCTTACATTTTCTCCTTTTCTGAAAAAATCAGAAGGAATCTGCCTGTCTTTTGGTAAAATAATTTCATTTCCTTCGTCGTCCAACATAATAATTGCTCTATGACGAATATGATGAACCTCTGCAGTATAAATCTCTCCTTCTAATTCTTTGAACTGCTTATATACATTTGTATTATCGTGCTCATGGATTTTGGAAATCAAATTTTGACGCAATGCCAAAATAGAACGCCTTCCTAAATCGATTAACTTCACTTCTTCAGACACATCTTCACCCACCTCAAAATCCGGCTCAATCTTTCTCGCTTCAGTTAGAGATATTTCCTGATTACTATCTTCTACTTCTCCATCTCCAACCACGATTCGGTTTCTCCAAATCTCCAAATCCCCTTTATCGGGATTAATAATGATATCGAAATTGTCATCACTACCAAACTTCTTCTTTAAGGCATTTCTAAACACATCTTCTAAGATCGCCATTAGCGTAACACGATCTATAAGTTTATCATCTTTAAATTCTGAAAATGATTCTATTAATGCGATATTTTCCATATCAATATTATAATTAAAATGTTATCATAACTTTTGCTTCTACAATCTCTTGGTAGGCTATATCAGCCTCTTTGGTTACCGTTACTTTACCCTTACCCACAGGTTTAGGTTCCCTGGTTTTCCAGGTAAGCTTTATAGCATTCTCGGTAGCTGAAATCAATTCTCCCTCTACGGTTTGATTCTCGGTTTTAACTTTGAGCTTTCTCCCCACATTCTTTTTGTACTGACGAATGTGTTTCAAGGATTCTGAAACTCCGGCAGACATTACCTGAAGAGAAAAATCTTCTTCTTCTCTATCCAGATTATGTTCGATTGCACGGCTTATAGCAATACAATCTTCTACCTTCACCCCTTGATCTCCATCGATAATAATTTCAATACTATTATCAGGATGAATTTTGCAATCAATCAAAAACAGAGACGTATGTTCTTTCAACGCCTCTTCTAACAAACTATGAACCTTGTCTTTTAATGACATAAATAGATAAAAAGAGGGGACTTTTCGTCCCCTCAACCTGGTTTTTTAATTTCAACGGTGCAAAGATAACAATAATATCTTAGATACAAAATATGTCAAACAATGAATTTATTCGTAAATTTAAGATATCCAATTATCTATATCGCGCCCCAAGGTTTAACCGATTAAATCCTGTCTACCCCACAAAAGGAGTATCAAAAGAATGGTTTATCATTTCTGATGTTTAGAAAGTAACAATAACACATTTCAAAAAACGCTGTATTATGATTAAAAATATACTTGTACCCACGGATTTTTCGAGCCAGGCGGAGAGTGCGCTTAAAGTAGCTGCTCAAATCGCTAAAAAGAATAATGCTTCCATCTATCTACTACACATACTTGAGCTCCCAATGCATCTAACAGACCTTATGTCTACAGGTGCACCGGCGGCGGCTCCCGAAGCAGTTTTTTTCATGAAACAGGCACATAGCAAGTTTGAAGAGCTAATGGAAAAAGAATACCTAAAGGATATTGAGGTAATCGAAACGGTAAGTTTTGAAGACATACATACTGGCATTAACGAAGCTAGCGAAAAAAATAATGTAGACATCATCGTTATGGGATCTCACGGATCTACCGGCTTTGAAGAATTGTTTATCGGTTCTAATGCCGAAAAAGTAGTTAGAACTTCAAAAAAACCTGTTTTGGTCATCAAAGAAGAGTGTCAATTATTTGATATTAATGATTTTGTATACGCCACAAACTTTGACGACGAGGACAGAGATTGCTTGGTTGCGGCCAACGATTTTGCAAAATCCATAGCTGCTAATTTACATTTGGTATGGGTAAATACTGCCAACGGCTTTAAAACCACCTATGAAACTGAAGAAAAAATGAACAAAATGATCGCTGGTCTTGGGATCGAAAATTACACGCTCAATATATACAATGATATCACCGTAGAAAAAGGAATATTCAATTTCGCTGGCTCTGTTAATGCTGGTATGATTGGTATTAGCACGCATGGCCGAAAAGGACTATCTCACTTTATTAATGGCAGCCTGGGTGAAGATGTAGTGAATCATGCCAAAAGACCTGTGATTACTTTCAAAATTCTACCTTAAAGACCCATCATTTCCCAATAGAAAACAAAAAGGGACCACCTAATTAAGGTAGTTCCTTTTATTATATGATTTGAGTTCATTGATTTAAAGTGAGAAAGGCAAAATAAGAGGGTTTTTCAACCAACTGAAGTAATCATTCAAAAGTACAGAAGTGTTGCTCCCACCTTTTTCCCATTCATATACAAAATGATCCCTGCCAACATGCTCAGTTCTTTCGGCTACATTGCCATTTTCGTCATAAGCAAAAGTATATCTAAATAAAGGTAATGCCTTAATTTCTACAAGTTGATTTGCCGAGTTATAAGTATATTTCACTTTAACATCTTTGGCCGTATTTGAAGTGTTTCCCGATTTTTGAGACCTTACTTTTTTAATAATAACATCCTCCAGCCTGTTATTATTCCAATTAAAGGTGTACTCGTATTTTAGGTATACATTCTCAGGACCAACTATAGGAACTATCATTGTTGCGCTAATTACTCTTTTCCCATCATATTTTATCTCAAATCGCTGCTCACTATTTTTATCTTGAAAGCCAATCCATTTCCCTTCTAAAAACTGCATTTTTATATCGTAGTTCTTAAAGTTCTTTCTAAAGGCGACACTAGAAGGTAGTCCTTCTTCGAATAAGATCTTTTTCATGGATGGTTTGAGCTCTCCATTTTTTTTGACAAAATGAGAAGTAACCTTATTCTTAGAATTGTCATAGACATAACGAATAACTGCTGATCCTGATGTATAAGTCTCTAAATACTCCCCTTCATAATCATAAGAATACATATGCATTGTCCTCCCACTCGAATACAGTTTCTTTTTTTGCTTTAATCGCCAATTCTTGTTGTTAGTCTTAATCGTATTAAAAGCTATACCAAATTCGATTTGTCCATAATTTAAATTCAAACATAGACACATCAAAATAAGTAGCGTGATACTATTTCTTTTGTTCTGCATTTCAGATTTGTAAGTAACTGTTACTTTATCATTTGGAATACTCAAATATAAGTGAATTTCTAATTGAAGGAATATTTTCATTCCACCTTTGACATCAACTTATCGTAGCACACTTTTGTTGTCAACCAGGACTCCCTTCAGCTGACGTTCACCGTAAATCTCTCTTTCAACTAAGCTTGTTAAGCTATCGTAAAGGTTACATTATCAAGCAATTTTAACAGGTAATTTTTCGTAATTTTTAATACTCTAAAAGTTTAATTCTTAAAACCTTATCTCAATGAAAAAGTCATTTTTTATTACCTGCAACATTCTTGCAGGCCTTTTCCTTTTCGCAAGCTGCAACAAAGACTTAGAAAACGAAATTAATCCCAATGAAACTATCTCTATTATTAGCAAGACTTCTAGTTTAACCTGGCAATCCAACGCACCTGCGGGAATAACTAACTCTGGCAGGAATTTATACGGTGTTAATATTGCAGGGAGAGATCCTTTAGCTGTTTTCACTAATAATGAAGTTAACGCTGGAGCTAATGGAGATCCAATATCCTTATCTTTTAATTACGACATTACTCAAAATGTAACTACACCAACAGGCTTCCCTATTTCTGAACTCATTGCATTTAATTTGCATACTCCTGGTAGTGGAGCGGGAGGATATCCAAACAATGTCCCTAGCATATTCGTAAACATTCAAAAAACCTCTACTAATGTTGTAGAAATAACGTGTCAGCTGGTCGCAGCCAATAATTACAGTAATACTGTGCGAATTGAGAGAACTATTCCTGATTCCGGGACTATACAAATCACTCCATCAGACATAACTCTAAACGGAAACTCTATTGCCCCATCTCCTATACACATTCCCTTGACTAGCTTAAAAGTAACATTAACACAAGATGCTGGCGTTAGCAATATAGATTTGAGAGGTTTCGGATCTAACGACTTAGGAAACTATAATTGTAATGGCACCAATGAAGTCTGTGCCGTTTATGAGAGTGTAGGTTACAACTTTACCGACTTGGTAGAACGAAATAGATTTAGGGTAGAATGGGACGACACTGCTATTTCTTCTTCTACGGTTACCATTCAATTAAAAAAAGGGTCGAGAGTGTATGACTCTGTTACCAATACACCTAATGACGGAGTATTTGATGAATTTGGTCTTAATTTCCCAAGAGTATCCTCAAACTCAAGTGGTTTTTATGTACAAGTCTTCGGAGGTGGTGTCACCTTAACTTCAAGAACTTTTACTGTTGAAAACGATTAAGAATAGATGTTGTCAGTAGGATGCTTTACTCCTGCTGCAGGAGTAGAACATCTTTTTGTTGTTACAAAAAAAAGAAGGAATTAGATTTAATCTAATTCCTTCAAGTTTTAGTTGGTCTACTAGGGCTCACCTCAATTCGTTCCTCATTCGGCATAAACTTCTCGCAGTATATTTTTAGCATAAAATAAAAAAAGAACTACTTGATCAAGTAGTTCTTTTTGTTGTTGGTCTACTAGGGCTCGAACCTAGACTCTTCTGAACCAAAATCAGACGTGTTGCCAGTTACACCATAGACCAATACCGTGATTGCGGGTGCAAATTTAATACATTCTTTTTCCTCTGCAAATATTTTTATCAAAAAAATTAAAGTAATGTCACTTTTTATTTCCTTCCACGTCTTTAAAAATATAAACTTCTGTTAAGCGTTTACTAAAAAAAACAAGGGGAAAGTATTTTTATTACTAAATTCGCCACACGTTACATAACCATACAATCATATGAACAAATTCAACTTTAAAAAGTGGAATAAAATAGTGGGATGGACCATTTTTGCCATTGCTCTATGCGTCTATTCGCTAACTGTAGAGCCAACCGCTAGTTTTTGGGATGCGGGAGAATACATTGCGACCTCTTCAAAATTACAAGTTGGGCACCCACCAGGAGCACCTTTATTTCAGATGATTGGAGCTTTTGCAAGTATCTTTGCTTCGGATGTAACGCAAATCGCCCTGATGGTAAACCTTACCTCTGCTTTTGCAAGTGCCTTTACCATTTTATTTATGTTTTGGTCAATTACTATCCTTGTTAAAAAGATTGTTGTAAAAGACGAAGAATTCACCAAAAGCAAGGCCATTGCTGTATTAGGTAGTGGTATTGTAGGATCTCTAGCATTTACATTTACCGATAGTTTCTGGTTTAATGCTGTTGAGGCCGAGGTATACGCCATGGCCACCTGTATATTAGCTGTTCTTTTTTATTTAGGGTTATTATGGGAACGAGATATGCATCAACCTCGAGGTGACAAATGGTTGATTCTTATCTCTTTTATCGTTGGATTATCCTTTGGAGTGCATTTTATGGGACTTTTATCTATTCCAGCCATAGGTTTGTTGTACTATTTCAAAAACTACAAAGAAATTACGATCAAGAACTTCGTAATTGCCAATGTAGTGGTTGTCGCTATTCTTTTATTCATATTTAAATTATTACTTCCTTCGACACTAAAATTCTTTGGTGCAGCAGAAGTATTCTTTGTAAACTCAATTGGTTTACCTTTTAACTCTGGAACAATTATAGCTGGACTAGTTATTATTGCAGCATTCTACTACGGCATTCGATATACCCGTAAAAAAGCATATACACAATTAAATACTTTATTACTGTGTGTAGTATTCATTTTGGTTGGATTCTCAAGTTGGATCATGCTACCTATTCGTGCCAATGCAGGAACGGTAATCAACGAAAACAACCCTAATAATGCCAGAGAGCTTCTGGCATACTATAATCTGGAACAATATCCCGAAACGCATCTCTTTTACGGACCACAGTTTTCTGAAATCTATGCACAACTGGATGAAGATAATCCATACGAAGACGACAAACCAAAGTATGAGAAAGATCTAAAGTCAGGAAAATACATTATCGTAAACGACTGGAAAAATGCCAAGCAAAATCTTGATGACGCTCATAAGTCCATCCTACCACGAATGTGGAGTACCGAGCATATTGCAAATTATATGGACTTTACCGGACCTTTACGATTTACGATAAAACCCGAATATCAAGACGAAGATGAATTATTAAATCATGTTACTAAATTCAGAAGGGATTATGCCCAGGGGAAATTAGACAACGAAGACTATAATAAGTTTTTACAATCGTTTGGTAATTATATTGACGTAGAAAAACCAGGCTTTTGGGATAATGTATATTATATGTTTGATTACCAAATGGGATATATGTATTGGCGATATTTTATGTGGAATTTTGTTGGAAGGCAAGATGACAATCAAGGTAATCTTACCAATTTGGAAGGAAACTGGCTTAGTGGTATCAAATTTATAGACGAGATGCACCTGGGATCACAGGACAACCTACCAACAGATGCGTTAAAAAACAAAGCCCGTAACACCTATTATTTCTTACCACTACTTTTGGGACTTATGGGATTTGTATTTATGGCGCAACGTGACAAAAAGTATTTCTGGGTATTGCTAATCTTCTTCCTCTTTACGGGATTAGCATTAAAAGTATACCTCAACGAAAGACCTTTTGAACCTAGAGAAAGAGATTATGCGCTTGTTGGATCTTTTTATGTATTTGCCATTTGGATTGGATTTGGAGTATACGCCTTATTTGATCTTTTGAAAAAATATATCACTCCAAAAATTGTGGCTCCAGCAATTACAGTTATCTGTTTACTTGCTGTTCCTGTAGTTTTAGCATCCCAAAACTGGGACGATCACGATCGTTCTAATCGATACACCGCGCAAGCAATGGCCAAGATGTATTTACAATCTTGCCAGGAAGATGCTATTCTATTTACCATTGGAGACAATGACACCTTTGCCTTGTGGTATGCACAAGATATCGAAGGCTATCGCACCGATGTACGAACCGTAAACACCAGCTTATTTGCCACAGATTGGTATATTGACCAGATGAAAAAAGCAGCTTATGATGGAAAACCGATCCCTTCACAACTACAACACAGTTTTTACGCCTGGGGAAATAATGACGCCATCTACTACAAACCAGTGACTAATGACACCATGCTTATTAAAAATTGGATGCGCTGGATTGAGACTGATGACCCAAGAACAAAAGGAAATACAGGAAGTGGCAAATTAGTAAACACTTTTCCTACCAAACATATTAGAATTCCAGTAGACAAAGAAGCTGTATTACGAAGTGGTATTGTTGCGCAAAAAGATGCTGATCTTATTGTACCTTATATCGATATTCATTTAAAAGGTGACCTGTTATTCAAAAACAGATTATTAATGCTAGATATCATTGCCAATAACAATTGGGAACGTCCTATCTACTTTACCGGCGGAAGCTATGGAGACGATGACTTCTTATGGATGAAGGATTATCTTCAGTTGGATGGGGTTACTTTTAAATTGGTACCAATACGCACTAAGGTAGATCGTCGCAACCCATTTGACATGGGTAGAATCGATACCGATTTGATGTATAAAAATGTAATGAGTTGGGATTGGGGGAATAGCAATGATCCTAATATCTATCACGATCCAGAAACCAGAAAAAATTCGATTACGTACAGAAGCAACTTAGCACGATTGGTTGAAGCTTTAATTACCGAAGGCAAAAATGACAAAGCCAAAGAAGTGATGGACTTGGCGATGGATAAAATGCCTATAGAATACTACGAGTATTACACATTACTTGAGGCATATATAACAGGATATTATGAGGTAGGAGAAAAAGAAAAAGCTCGTGAACTGTGGCAGAAAGTTACCAAAAAATACCAGGAACAACTTACCTATTTTGGTAGTTTGAGCTTAAAAGAACAATACCAATATGCAGAGGATATTGTTACTAGTGTAGAACGTTACCGTAGTGTAGTAGATTTACTGCTAATTAATCAAGATCGAGAGTTAATTGAAGAAAAGGCTGAAGAATTTAATAACTATTTGAGATTGTTTACTAGACTATACTCTTCAGATGAAGAATATGATGATAACGGTTTATTGGATCAGGAAAAAGACACATCAAAAACAATTTTAAAAGATTAAATTATTACCGATAAAAAAAAGACTTCTTTCGAAGTCTTTTTTCTTTAATTGGTGGTATCAGGATCTCCTGTAGGACCTGTAGTACCTGGACCACAACCAGTTAAAATACACTTACTCACATAACAATTTGTGAAATTTTCAGTATACCTAGGACATGTACCATATGTACATTGATGTGTTTGTCCTCCTTTAATGGATGTGGCTCCAATTTTAGAAATTTTTTGGATTTTAAGTTCTAATTTTTTAGACTTTCTTTTTTTCATTACTTAGGTTTTAAAATGTTTCTTTCAAATATATTAAAAAAGCTGTCAAAAAAAGTAGTTTACAAAACAAGTTTTTAATGATGATTCCTTACAAAACTCCTAAAATTCTAAAACAGTTATTTCCATCCTATACTTGGGATTTAAAACATAAGGATAAAAAAACACTTTATCTCACTTTTGATGATGGACCAATCCCAGAAGTTACCGAATTTGTTTTGTCCTGTTTAAAAGAATACCATGCCAAAGTGACTTTTTTCTGTATTGGAGATAATGTGAAAAAACATCCAAACATAGCCAGACAAATCATTTCTGAAGGTCATGTAATTGGCAATCACACTATGCACCATGTAAAAGCATGGAAAACCAATATCAAGCAGTACATCTCAAACACCCAAGAGTGCAAAAACATCATAGAAAAAACCTTAGACCAATCTATCTCTAAACAATTGTTTAGACCACCATATGGACAGATTAGCCCCGTCAAATACAAAGCCTTGCAGAAATTGGGATATCAGATTGTAATGTGGGATGTTTTATCCAAAGACTGGGAACAAAAAATAGCTCCTGAAATTTGCTTACAAAACATCATTAAGTATACAGAAGAAGGAAGCATCCTAGTTTTTCATGATAGTATAAAAGCTTCAAAAAACTTATATGAAGTATTACCGAAGGTACTCGATCATTTTTCAGAAAAAGGATATTCTTTTAAAAGTATCCAGCCTTAGACGTACTCTTTCATCAGGCCGATTAATGTGTTTGCATCCTGCTCACCACTTTGTCTCCAAACCATTTCACCTCCTTTATAAATCATCAAGGTAGGCAGTCCTTTAATTCGCAAAGCAGTTGCAAGCTCTTCGTTTTTATCAACATCGATTTTGATTACTTTCCCTTTATCCCCCATTGCTGCAGCTACATCCTTAAGCACAGGGTGCATGGCAATAGAAGGTTCATTCCATTCGGTATAGAAATCCAATAGAACCGGAACATCAATATCAATTATTTCTCCAAACTTTGACATGTTCAATACTTTTATTTGCTATGGCATGGTAAATAACCACTCGCTAAACTATCGTAAATATACTATTTTCTCAGAATTAAGCAGTTTCTTTACCTTTTCTTAATTCTATGATAGTAATCTCTGGCCAAATCCCTACTCTTCCTGGGAATGCATGGAAACCAAAACCTCTGTTTACATTCAAATAACGTCCTGTTTCATTATACATCCCAGCCCATTGCTTATACACATACTGCACCGGACTCCATCTCATAAAACCAGGAATTTCAATCCCAAACTGAAAACCATGAGTATGCCCACTTAAGGTTAAGTGATAATGATCATCGTGTTTTTTGACCTCATGCTCCCAATGTGAAGGATCATGACTCAACAACACCTTAAAATCATCCTTAGACACCTTTTCTGATGCCTTGGTCAAATCTCCAGCTTTTTTAAAATTATGCCCCCAGTTCTCGACACCAATTACCGCTATTCGTTCCCCATCTTTTTCGATAAAGGCACTATCATTAAGTAACAGATTAAAATCGATTTTAGTATGTATATCTTTTATCGCCTGAAAATTAGCAGCTTTTTCAGCCTCACTATCCCAGGTCACATATTCTCCATAATCATGATTTCCCAAAACAGAATACTTTCCATATTTGGGATTCTTGATTCTTTTAAAAGTATCGATCCAATCATCCATCTCTTTGGCCATAGTATTCACAATATCCCCTGTAAAGAGCAAAACATCAGATTCTTGTTCATTAATTAAGTCTACTGCGTATTCTATTTTGGTCGGATCATCAAAGCTCCCCGAGTGAATATCTGAAATTTGCGCAATTCGAAAGCCATCAAAAGCTGAAGGCAAATCGTCAAAATGCAATACATGACGTATTACTTTAAAATTGTACTTTCCCTTAAAAATCCCATGAAGCAGCCCCGCAAAAGGGATTGCAGCAGCACCCAACGCGATTTGACTTATAAATTTTCTTCTATCCGGCATGTATTGTGCTACATTACCATCAAAAAAAGTATTGGTAAGGTAATTATAACCCGCCACGCACACTCTTATGATATCCTCCCCGAACATAAAAAGCACCAATATCATTTTTGGGACCAATGTTAGCAACAACAAACCACTTGCTCTCAAGGAATATTTAGTAGGACCAACACTACGGTCATAGTTTGCAAAAGTATATATCACATAGGCCAAAATTCCTAAAGAAATGACCACATAGATAATTTGAACAATTTGATTTTTCGAAAGTGTCTTAACTGCCTGAAAAGCATAAGTTTCGACCAAAAGAAATATCGTAATAAGGATTAACCAGCGCATATATTATTCTAAATTCATTAACAAGACAAAACTATCTCTCCTTTTTCATATGTCGTCATTTTTAAGTAAAAATTAACGCAATACAATTTTATTATCGTTTATACGTTATAAATTATGTAATTTCATGAGATAAATCTTAATAAATTGTTTCGGAAGTAAAATATTTATTTGTAAATTCGAACAATATTTCCTTTTGGGGCATAAAAAATTAAAAATCTTAAACATATAGTAAAAAAACTACTATCGTATTTATAGCAGTTGATACATTGTTATCAATTTTATTTTGGGGCGAAATGCCGTCAGCTCTTGACGGCATTTCTTATTTATATTTATTACCTATTTCGTCTCGTTTTGATTAATCTTCTTTTTATATTGCGTAACTAAAATTTCAACTCGTTATCATGTCACAAAAACGTCTTTTTCTGCTCGATGCCTATGCCCTTATCTTTAGAGGATACTATGCTCTTATCAAAAATCCAAGAGTAAACTCCAAGGGTCAGGACACATCGGCCATTATGGGATTTGTGAATTCGTTGTTTGATGTGATCAAAAGAGAAAGGCCGGATCACTTAGCGGTTGCTTTTGATAAAGAAGGAAGTAGAGATCGTTTAGAAATATTCCCAGAGTACAAAGCAAATCGGGATGAAACCCCTGAGGCGATTAAAATTGCCGTTCCTTATATCCAAAACATCCTAAAAGCGATGCATATCCCAATCATTGAGCAAGCGGGAGTTGAGGCTGATGATTTGATTGGAACCATTGCCAAGCAAGCCGAAAAAGAAGGTTATCAAACCTATATGGTGACCCCCGATAAAGATTATGCACAATTGGTATCTGAAAATATCTTTATGTATCGTCCAGCGCGGATGGGTAACGGTATTGAAATCTGGGGCATCCCAGAGGTGCAGAAGAAATTTGAAGTAGAACGCCCAGAACAGGTGATTGATTATCTAGGAATGATGGGAGATGCTGTAGATAATATCCCAGGGTTACCGGGTGTGGGTGACAAAACAGCCAAAAAGTTTATCGCTGCCTATGGTTCTATGGAAGGTTTATTGGCTAATACCCATGAACTAAAAGGAAAAATGAAAGAAAAAGTAGAAGCCAACGCAGAACTAGGCCTACTTTCTAAAAAATTAGCCACGATTATTATCGATTGCGACGTAACATTCAATGCTGACGACTACGAACTTTCGGAACCAGATACTTCAAAAGTTCATGAGATCTTTGAAGAATTAGAATTCCGAAGACTGAAAGATCAGTTTACAAAGATATTTTCAGGAGAAGCAGCTGCAACTACCCAAGGTACTTCAACTCCAGCTGCAAAAAAATCAAGCAAACAAGCCGGAGCTGGACAATTTTCATTATTTGGAGAAACTGAAGATAGCTCAGAAGCTACTTCGTTATCTAGCCGTAAAACTATTACCAACACAGAACATTTCTATCAAAGTATTGCTCCTGGGATGGCAATGAAATTATTTTTAAAAAATCTGCTACAACAAGAGCATGTATGTTTTGATACCGAAACCACTGGTTTGGATCCCTTAGTCGCAGAACTGGTAGGAATTGCTTTTTCTTGGGAAGCAACCAAAGGATTCTACATCCCTTTCCCAGAAGATCGCAACGAAGCACAAGCACTAATTGAAGAGTTACGACCATTTTTTGAAGCTGAACATATTTCAAAAATTGGGCAGAATTTAAAATATGACATCAAAGTACTGGCAAAGTACAATATCGAGGTAAAAGGAAAGTTATTCGACACCATGTTGGCGCATTATCTAATCAATCCAGATATGCGACACAATATGGACGTACTTTCTGAAACGTACCTCAACTACACTCCGGTCTCTATAACCGAGTTGATTGGAAAGAAAGGAAAAAATCAGCTTTCCTTTAGACAAGTGCCCGTAGATCAACAAACCGAATATGCTGTTGAAGATGCTGACATCACTTTTCAATTAAAAGAACACTTCGCTCCGGAATTGAACGAAGCCAAGACCGTTTCCTTATTTGAAGATATCGAAATTCCTTTGCTACGCGTGTTGGCTGATATGGAAATCGAAGGAATCAATCTGGATAAAAAATTCTTGGAATCCCTTTCTAACGAGTTAGACAACGACATCAAAGCTTTGGAAAGCAAAATTTATACAGCTGCTGGTGAAGAGTTTAATATCGCTTCTCCGAAACAGCTAGGTGTGATTCTTTTTGAAAAAATGAAATTGGTAGATAAGCCCAAGAAGACAAAAACAGGGCAGTACTCTACTGCAGAAGACGTATTATCCTATTTAGCCAAGGACCATGAGATCATCCAAAGTGTATTAGATTATAGAGGGCTTACCAAACTAAAAAGCACTTATGTTGACGCCTTACCTAATCAGGTTAATGAAACTACAGGTCGGGTTCATACCGACTACATGCAAACCGTTGCAGCAACTGGTCGATTGAGTTCTAACAACCCTAACTTACAAAACATACCTATTCGAACAGAGAGAGGTCGACAAGTACGAAAAGCATTTGTTCCTAGAAATGATGACTACACCCTACTTGCTGCCGATTACTCTCAGATAGAATTACGAATTATTGCCGCGTTGAGTGAGGAAGAAACGATGATTGAGGCTTTCCGAAATGGAGAAGATATCCACGCCTCTACCGCTGCTCGAGTATTTAACGTACCGATTAGCGAAGTGAGCAGAGAGCAACGTAGCAACGCCAAAACAGTAAATTTCGGGATCATCTATGGGGTTTCTGCCTTTGGGTTGAGTAACCAAACCAGTCTTTCTCGTGGCGAAGCCAAAGAATTGATTGACACCTATTATAAAACCTACCCTAAGCTTCGCAATTATATGAGCGAACAAGTTGATTTTGCTCGAGAAAATGGATATGTACAAACGGTATTGGGTAGACGTCGCTATCTAAAAGATATCAATTCCGCCAATGCAGTTGTACGTGGAGCAGCAGAACGAAACGCTGTAAACGCCCCTATACAAGGTAGCGCAGCAGATATTATTAAAATTGCTATGATCAACATTCATAAAAAGTTGAAGGAAGGCAATTACAAAACCAAAATGCTATTGCAAGTACATGATGAATTGGTGTTTGATGTCTTTAAACCTGAGTTAGAAGAGATCAAAACACTGATCAAAACCGAAATGGAAAGCGCTTATGAACTTGCAGTGCCTTTGGATGTAGATCTGGGATTGGGTAATGATTGGCTGGAAGCACATTAAAAAGTTATTTCTAACATATATTTAGCTTAAAAATCAAAAGACCGTCTTAACAAAATTAAGACGGTCTTGATCTATATCAATAGTATCTCAGGATAGTATTCGCCCCACTATTGTCTCTGATATACCAATTCTACTTTTTTAGTCAAATCCCCTTCAAAAAGGGTCCATTCATCTGAAACCAGTAATTTATCCCCATCTACCTGAAAAGTTTGGCTGCTCCCATCTTCATAAGTTATCACCAAAGTGTTATCAGATAATTGGTAAGAACCATTTTTAGTTTCTCCTCCACAGGTAGTTCTCAATTCAGAAGCGGTATCCAAATATCCAAATTCACTGGTAAAATTATACCCACTTGTAAGACTTTCTAGCACAATACGAGAGTTACCATAACAATCGGTTTCTAGCAGTTCGTTTCTGTTGGCAACATTATCTCCGTTAACATCGATCGGGTTATCGGTATTTACTTCGACTAACTGATAAGTTACTGCTGCAAAGCCACCAGAATCATCGTCATTAGAACATGATGTTAATAGCGCCCCTAAACACATAATGTAAAAAAATAAGTTTTTCATAGTTTATAAAATTGATTTGTTTGTTTACCCCCGAACATTACCAACTACCATGCCAATACCCCCGTAAAAACGACTCAACTTCTCACAAACAAATTAACGACTCACTTTCAGCTTCTTAGAAGAATTTTGACCTTGCAAGGTGAGCAAATACAAATTTTATATTTATAATTGCGTGAGCAAAATAACCAATACATACTTTTATGGAACAACTTTTCACACTTGATAGTCTTTTTACACTTTTAATGCTTGTATTGCTGCAGGCGGTTCTCGGTTTTGATAATTTATTATACATCTCTTTAGAATCAAAAAAGGCACCCGCAGAAAAACAAAGCTTTGTTCGAAGAATCGGTGTAGGATTGGCTATTGTACTTCGTATTGTATTACTTTTTGCTTTAATGTCTTTAATCCAATACTTCCAGAATCCTTTTGCCAGTCTACGAGATAATGGGATTTTTGAGTTCGAGCTTAATGTTCACGGACTTATTGTGCTAGGCGGGGGTGTTTTTATCATTTATACAGCCGTAAAAGAGATTTGGCACATGATGTTATTGAATGAACATGAAGTTGCACAAAAAGATGTGCGCAAAGGTTCTATCAATACAGTAATCTTTTGGATTGTCATTATGAATTTGGTTTTTTCATTTGATTCTATCCTGAGTGCTATGGCGCTAACCAGTCATATGGAATATGTACCGCAATTGATACTAATGTCGATTGCCATCGTATTAGGAGGTATCCTAATGATCGTTTTGGCTGATAAAGTTTCGAATTTCCTTCAGAAAAACAGAATGTATGAAGTGCTAGGGCTTTTTATTCTTTTGATTGTAGGAATTATGTTATTGTCTGAAGGTGGTCACCTGGCTCACCTATATTTGTTTGGCAACCCTATTACACCAATGAGCAAAACAACCTTCTACTTTGTAATTATTGTCCTTGTACTAATTGACATTGTACAAGGTAGATATCAGAAAAAGCTACTAGCGCAAAAAGATGCTGGATCTAAAATAGAAGGTCCTAAATAAAGAAGCTTATTGTTTCACGAACACACACTCTTTAAAAAATAGCAACTCGAAGTTCTTATCGGTTGCTATTTTTTTGTTCTTACTAACATGGTTTAAACGAGTAACCGAAAGTTGAAAACAACTGAGCACCTCAAATTAGGAGTAATAATACTTCGTTTTTCAAGCTCAATGTAACACTCAAATTTGTTTCATGTTGCTGTTATTTTTTTTCTATCCAGATTTACTCTCATCTTTATCCCTTTTTTTTCCCTTTCAATCCTATTTTTTCCTCTTTACAAATCTTTATAGCTATTAAAACCTCTGGTAGTCTGTTATTTGCAGCCATCAAAAACAAACATTTTAAAAACAAAAAAATGAAAAATTTATTTTTTAGAATAGCACTACTATTCGTATTGGGGCTAGTATTAGTAAACTGTGAAGATGGTGAGATCGGTCCTCCAGGGGCAGATGGTATCGACGGTATTGATGGGCAAAATGGCATTGATGGCCAGGACGGCCAGAATGGTCAAGATGGCGAAAACGGTGAAAACGGCGTAGGCTTTGATGAGCTCGCAAGATTTGGAAGCCTTACACTTACTATAGAAGGAATCCTACCTAATGACACCCCTTTTACAGACACTGAAGTTTTCAAATTTATTGACCCTGAAGAAATCCCTGTCGCAAATTCGGTAACACCTCTAGCGACTGGTTTACGTTTTAACACAAAACGATTCTTAAGCACAACAGATGAATTTGCACAAAAGTCTTCTGTGAGAATCATAATGGATGTTATAGATCCCGATGCAACGATTCCAAACTTCGAAAATTTTCAGATCAAAGTAGATGATATTGCCATCTTTTTTGATGATGCTACTTTTTTGGGGATTGTGTTTGACAGCAATGAATCTGAAATATTCAACCTTAACATTTCTGACTTTAATTTTAATCCTGAAACCAATCATTTGATTTTCTCATTCTCATTCACTGTCAACGAAGAGGACAATTTCACTAACAATCCTCTTGTAGTTTCTGGAACTGCAGATGTATTTGTTTTGGAAGAAATAAGACCTATTAGATAAAACAATTATTAAAGAAAAATAACAATGAAAAAAATTAAATATATATTCAAAGGCTTTTTAATCTGCTCTTTTGGACTATTAATTACCAGTTGCGAAGTTGAAGATGGAGCACAAGGGCCTGCAGGGCAAAATGGGATTGACGGGGTCGATGGTATTGACGGAGTTGATGGAGTTGATGGAATTGATGGAATTGATGGAACCGATGGTCAAGGGTTTGAAGAGTTGACCCAATTTGGGGCTATCAGTCTTTTTCTAGAAGGCACTCGACCCGACAATATTCCTTTTACCGATAACAATCTGTTTAAATTCACTCCTATATCTCCAAATATTTTACCCAATGCCAGTTCGGTTTTTGAGACAGATACAGGTTTTCGATTTGTATTGGGACGATCACTAAGTGCTCCTAATATCAATCAACCAATAATAAGTATGATACTAGATGTAAACGCTCCGGGAACACCAAATCAGGAATTTGAATTAAAAATACTAATTCAAAATTATGCAGTAATTTCTGCAGATCTAACCATTTTTGAAGTAGAAAATTTTAACATTTTTACTGAAACTGCATTTTCCAATATTAGTGTCACAAATTTTGACTTTAATCTCGAAACAAAAAACCTGAAATTTTCTTACAATTTGGATATATCAGGAGAATTTAACACCACTCAAAATGATCTTTCTGTTTCGGGAGAAGTAGATGTAAATGTACTACAAGTTACCGAAGACCCGCTTAATGATCTAAGATAAACTAATTATTAAAAAAAAGAACAGCATCCCAAGTGTACAACAACGTTTCAAACTTAATAGATAGGATGCTCCAACAAAATGAACGTTCTTTAAAAATCACAATAAACATAATGAAAAATACAAATCATATTTTCAAGCTATTTTTAATACTAAGTGTAGGATTCTTCTTTACCAACTGCGAAGGGGAAGATGGACTACCCGGACCTGATGGAATTGATGGAATCGACGGTATTGATGGAATCGACGGACAAAATGGACAAGATGGACAAAATGGACAGGATGGACAGAATGGTGTTGGTTTCGATGAATTATTAGCATTTGGAGACATTACTATCAATTATACCGGGATAAGGCCAGATAATAATGCTGCATTTACAGATACTAACATTTTCAAATTTACAGCAGTCGACGCTAATTCATTAAGAGAATTTAATTCATTTACGACAAATCCAAGTGAACCTAGCATAGCCTTTTCCATAATTAGATTTTTGGGACCTCCAGAAAGTAATCTCCAAGGTTCTTCTGTTAGTTTTACACTAAAAGCTATCAATTCTGGAAGCCAAAATGAATCATTTGATTTTTTACTAAATTTTGATAATTACAATATCATCTTTGATGATAACAGAATACTACAGCTAAATGATAATTTTGAAGGAGGAGCAATAGAAAATTTAAGTATCGAGAACTTTAATTTTAATGATGAAACAAATCAACTTACATTCTCCTTCTCATTTGATGTGTCGGGAGAAAACAATGAAACCGGTAATGATATCAAAATTTCTGGAGAAGTAGATATTATCGTTTTAGAAAACATTGGAAATGCAGATCCCAATTAATACTATTTTAAATTGCAAAATCTTTGTCTAAAGCAATATCATTATGAAATCCTTATGAGGGTAATTGGCTCTCATAAGGATTTACTTATTTCTCAGATCAAGATAGAACTCATAGTAATTTAGAAAAGTAGGAATCACCGGACCGTTAAATGGATTTGGTCCATTAAACAACACACAGATTCCTATGTTGTTTTCGGGATCTACCATTATTTGGGTCTTGTACTGATTCACATTACCCCCATGATAGATGACTCTCCTGTTGTGATAATCCAGAATCCTCCAACCCATAGCATAATACGAATCGGTAACTCCTTCCCATAGGTTTACATAGGTGTCTTTATCGCTAGTACAGATCACAGGATTAAAAATCTCTGTAAGCTTGTCTTTTGAAATCACATCCGGACGATACCCCAACAAGACCTTTAGATACTCCCCCATATCAGATATCGAGGCATTTATCCCTCCTGCCGCGGCTACGTTGTAGTAGTTCTTATGTAGATTATCTAATCGATATTTTTTTGAATAATGATTGTAACTATGAGGTAAAGCTACATCGGGATTGTTTTTGATAGCCGCAAAACTGCTTGATGCCGTATTCATTCCCGCTGGATTAAAAATACGATCTTTCAGCAGTGTCTCAAATTGCACCCCTGTGTTTTGCTCCATTACCTTCTCGATAACAGAAAACATCGCATTTTGATATTCATATTCTACACCTTCGCGAGCAACCACTCCTTTTCTCTTGAAATTTTTAATGATTTGATCCAGATTCATTCCTTGCTGAATCAACCTGGTATAGGTATATGGATACAAACCTGTAGTATGTGACAACACATGGTTTACATTTAATCTTTTGGCCTGTTCCCGATCTCTAAGATCAAATGAAGCCACCGTTTCTTTAATATTTTGATCCCAGGAAATTTCATTACGATCTGCTAGGTTACCAGCAAGAACTGCAGTTACTCCTTTGGAAAGACTTGCTATTCTAAAAACAGTATTGACCCCAACGGAATCTTGAGTATGAATCTCTTTTACACCAAATCCCTTCTTATAGATTACCGTAGAGTCTTTAACTATAACAACCGCTGCCCCTGGACATTCTGAAACATTAAAATTGGTAGCAAAGAACTTTTCGTAATGCTCCAAAAAAAATGATAATGATTCCTTTTCTGAAATTTGAGGTTTGGGATCGGGTATTATTTTTTCTTCTGTTGGCTTTGAAGTATTACAAGACATGACACCAACCAACAGAAGAATGTAAAAGTATTTCATATTGCAACAATCTAGAGTGCCGCAATATATGTTTTAAAAATGCTTTTTAAAAAACTTAAAGCACAAACCTATACGTCGCTTTAATCAAAAATGTATTTTCGGGTTGTTTATCCAGAATTTGATTATTTAAATTACGAAAAAGATGCTCCCCTGGGTCTCCACTTCCTGTTACTCCCTGAGACCAAACCAAAAATATTTCAGACCCCGGTATATACTCCCATCGTAGCACCAGGTTAGAACGAAACTGCACAAAAGCAAAATCAGGATTACCAAAAGTATAATCCACATCACCATCTCGGTTTTCGTCTATCGAATATTCATCATCGGCAAAAGAGATCTGATCCTGATCATACAATGTAACTCGTTCAGCAAGGTCTTTGGCAACAGGATTATTAACAAAGTTAAAGTCTGTATACTTTCCTCTCGAAATAAAAGGCTCACCATAATATTGTATTGTTAAATTAGGATTGATGTTATAATTTACCCGAATACTGGCGCTTAAGGTTTGTTGATCAATATTTGCCGTGATATACCTAGGAGTTCCACTAAAATCGACCTCGGTCACATACTGCGTTTTATTTGGGTTTTGCCTGAACTGTGGATTAAGAGATAAGCTCAACGCATTAAACGGTTGATAATTGAGTCGCACAACATATCGATTAAAAGAGAAGTTGTTCTGTTTAGCTCTCGACCCATCATACCCCAACGTGAAGCTAAACTTTTTCCTTCTATCCGAGCCAAAAAACAGAAAAGCGAAGTTTTCTTCAGAGAAGCGCCATCTTGGCCCTCCTTGTAAAATAGTATTTGAAAAAATCCTTGGCTTATGTCCAAATCCAGCTTCGGTCCACCAGTTATTAATGTAATTTATTTCACCTCGAATAAAATATTGGATACGATTGTAGTTTCCATCAAAATCAAAAGTTGAAAACTGTTCGGCAAAAATATTTGCCCTTCGATACAACTTCGTAGGTTTCAAAAACAAATATCGAACATTCGCAAACTGACGAATTTCGTCTGCCTGTCTCAAAAATCCAATATCATTAAGTTCTAATTCTGGTGATCTCCAAAAAATCCCCGCATTATATCTCCAACGTCCACCACCAGATTTCCCTCCTACTAGTTTACCTCCGGTACCTGTTAGCGAAGTTCTATTTGGATCAACCTCTACATGCCCCGCATCTGGTCGTTGAAAGTTATGCGTAAGCTCTTGCTGTGTTGCTTCAATTGCCTCTTTGGATCCTTCGACATGACTAAGCACCATATTTCCTTCTATATAATATTTTCTATCTTTCCAGTTATGCCTAAAATCTACACCCCCGGAGTAAGCAGATTTTCGAAGGGCGTTCAGATTATTTTCTCTTGTACCCACCAACTCAGAAGTCTCATCTGTATTAGGATCATCACTATCTATTTCGAAAGGATCTCCCAAATCCCGATTCGTAGCCGTAAAAATTCCACCGATAAATGTATTGCGTTCGTTGAAATCTTTTTGAACCCGCCCTACAAAATAGTTGGTAAGAGGCTCCACTACGGCTTCTCTTCTATTTCCATCCTCATCTTGGATGGTGGCAATCTCTCTTTCGGTGATACTTTCTAATACCCCAATAGACCATCCATTTTTAGTTTTCCCACTAAACTTAGCTGCACCAAGAATAGTGGTATTAGTAGGCCTATCTATAAATTCACCATCCAGTTGGTTTATAGATCCCTGAGGATTTCTTCCGATTCTTCGGGAATAAAAGACGTTATCAAATCCATTGGCAAAACGATAGTCAAATATATTTTTGTTCTCCACAAAAAAGGGGCGTTGTTCTCTGAAGAAGATCTGAAATCCATCGAGCGCAATAGCTGCAGGATCCGCTTCTACTTGTCCGAAATCAGGATTTACAGTCAAGTCCAAGGTAAGATCATTGGTGATTCCAATTTTAGCATCAAGCCCGCCATTTAATTTAAATTCTTCTCCATCCCTAAACGGATTTCCCTCTTCTGCCGGAAAGGTATCAAACTGTGTTACGGCAAAAGGCTGAATTTCTAATTGTTTTTGCGGTTCGATATCGATCAGCCCATGTAGTTCTCCAAACTCACTTACCCAACCCGGAGCATCTTGCGGAATTCGTTGCCAAACCGAACGCTCCTCGTTTCTAAAAAAACGACGATTAACTTGAAGTCCCCAGATTTGTTCTTTACTCTTACCAAACTTTACCTGACTTAGTGGGATCTTTACTTCGGCAGTCCATCCTTCGTCATCGATTTGTGTAGCCGTATACCAAATGGGATTCCAACTGCCATCCCAATTATTCCCGTTTTGAGAAATAAACTCATCTCCCTTTACACCCGATGCTGTTATGGTAAATGAAAAACCAGTTCGTTTATCATGGTAAGTATCCAAATTGATTTCTACCCAATCTCCTGCAAAACCATCTCGTCGAGATAGTCGTTTTTCAATTTTATCAGGCTCGGTATCAAAACACCGATACGCTACATAAAGGTATTTTTGATCATACACTATTTTAAATTTGGTCTGTTGAGAAGGCGGCGTATTTTCATCGGGTTGATTTTCGATAAAATCCCCTGTCCATTCTACAATATCCCAACTGGCGTCATCTATTTGACCGTCTATTGTAGGAGGCTCACGATCCTTGAGTGGTTTAGTAACGTAAATTCTTTTCTTAACTGTACTTGTCGAATCTTGTGAATAAGAGGTAAAATGTACCAATACGAAAAGTACTAAAATATGGGTCACATATTTCATGATGATTAGATGTTTATTGATTGATGTACTTAAAAATGACAGAAATAATTGAGCTTTGTCACACCTGCTGTTGTTTTTTAGTAAAAAATTAACACCAAAACAGTAGTATTCGTTCCCGAAATAACTCCATTAATAGCATTCTTACTCACATCTCTGATTACCAATGTATCATCTAATAAAAATAATCTGAATCTGAGGTTTGCTATATAAATATATAATCGTACATTTGCACCCCTATTTTATATAGGAAAAGGAATGTTTAATAAGTAAAATTAATTAGTGTGGACACATTAAGTTACAAAACAGTATCTGCTAATCAAGGCACCGTTAATAAGGAATGGTTGCACATAGATGCTGAAGGACAGACTTTAGGACGTCTATCTTCTGTAGTTGCAAAACTACTTAGAGGAAAGCACAAACCTAACTTTACCCCACACGTTGATTGCGGTGATAATGTTATCATTACCAATGCCGAAAAAATCAACTTAACAGGAAAAAAGTGGACTGATAAATCTTATATCCGTCACACAGGATATCCTGGAGGGCAAAGAAGTCTTACTGCTCAGGAGTTATACGAAAAGAACCCAGAGCGTTTAATCGAAAAAGCGGTAAAAGGAATGTTACCTAAAAACAAATTAGGAGCTGCTTTATTCCGTAATTTAAAGGTATATGCTGGAGCGGAGCACAATCAGGACGCTCAGCAGCCTAAAACTGTTAACTTAAACGAATTTAAGTAATGGAAGTTATTCACAAAATTGGTCGTAGAAAAACGGCTGTAGCTAGAGTATATCTTAAAGATGGCTCTGGAAAAATTACGGTTAACAAAAAAGATCTTAACGACTACTTTACTACCGCTCCTTTACAGTACAAAGTAAACCAACCTCTTATGCTAACTAGCAATGAGGACAAGTACGATGTAAATGTAAATGTTTACGGTGGTGGAATCACAGGTCAAGCTGAAGCAGTTCGTTTAGCTATCTCTAGAGCGGTATGCGAACTAGACGAAGAAAACAGATCAATCCTTAAACCAGAAGGATTGTTAACCAGAGATCCTAGAATGGTAGAGCGTAAGAAATTCGGTCAGAAGAAAGCGCGTAAGAAATTCCAGTTCTCTAAACGTTAATTTAATAAAACTGTATTTGTTGTTACCTCCTTTTTGTCGAGGGTTAGTTTAGCATCTAAATGCACGAGGCCATATCAAAAGATAGCCACTTGAGCATTGCTAATTCAACAGAACGTAAACTATTACAAAAATGGCAAACAATATCGAAGTAAAAGAGTTACTTGATGCAGGTGTACACTTTGGACACCTAACAAGAAGATGGGATCCTAACATGGCACCATATATCTATATGGAGCGTAATGGAATCCACATCATTAATCTATATAAAACTGCTGCAAAGATTGAAGAAGCTTCTGAAGCTTTAAAGAAAATCGCAGCGTCCGGCAGAAAAATTCTTTTTGTTGCGACAAAGAAACAAGCTAAAGAAATCGTTGCGGAAAAAGCAAGTAAAGCAAACCAGCCATACATTACTGAAAGATGGCCAGGTGGAATGCTTACTAACTTTGTAACTATCCGTAAAGCCGTTAAGAAAATGGCTGCAATCGATAGAATGAAGAAAGATGGTACTTTCAACACACTATCCAAAAAAGAGCGTTTACAGGTAGATCGTTTAAGAGCAAAATTAGAAAAGAACCTTGGTTCTATCTCTGATATGACTCGTTTACCTGGAGCCTTATTTGTTGTAGATATTACTCGCGAGCACATCGCAGTAAAAGAAGCTCAGAAATTAAACATTCCTATTTTTGCAATGGTGGATACAAATTCTGACCCACGTCAGGTTGACTTTGTAATCCCTGCAAATGATGATGCTTCAAAGTCTATCAATAAAGTAATGGACTACGTTACGGATGCTATTGTTGAAGGTTTGAACGAAAGAAAAGCTTCAAAAGACGCGCCTAAAAAAGAAGCTCCTGCTAAAAAAGAAGCTCCTGCAAAAGAGGAAGCTGCAGTAGTAGCTGAAGCTGCAAAACAAGAAGAAGAATAAACGAAAATATCGTATAGCAATCTTTACAGTTACAGGTTAAGTATCACAAAATCCTTAACCATAACATAAAATTGACGAGTCGTTTGGTTCTTTACTTTTGCAGTAATAACTAAACGACTTGTTGTTTATTAAAAAAACACATTACACATTAAATTTTAAAGGTATGGCAAAGATTACAGCCGCAGAAGTAAATAAATTAAGAAAAGCGACAGGTGCTGGAATGATGGATTGCAAAAAAGCACTTGTAGAAGCTGATGGTGATTTTGACAAAGCAATTGAAATCCTTAGAAAAAAAGGACAAAAAGTTGCTGCAAACAGAGCTGACAGAGAATCTACTGAAGGTGCTGTTATTGCAAAAGTAAACGACTCTAAGAATAAAGGAGTAATCGTTTCTCTAAACTGCGAAACTGACTTCGTAGGGAAAAACGAAACTTTCGTTTCTTTGGCTCACGAACTTGCAGAATTAGCATTAACTGCTTCTTCAAAAGAAGATTTACTTGCAAAAGACTTTAATGGTATCACTGTTCAGGACAAATTAACTGAGCAAACAGGTGTGATTGGAGAGAAAATAGAAATCGGTGATTTCAGAATATTAGAAGCTCCATTTGTAGGATCATATATCCATGCAGGTAACAAAATTGGTGTATTAACTGGTTTATCTCAAAGTGCTGATGGTGCTGATGCCGTTGCAAAAGACGTTGCTATGCAAGCTGCTGCAATGAACCCCGTAGCATTAAACGAGGACGGTGTTGATCAAACTGTAATCGACAAAGAAATCGAGATTGCAAAAGATCAATTACGTCAGGAAGGAAAGCCAGAAGAAATGCTTGACAACATTGCAAAAGGTAAAATCAAACGTTTCTTTAAAGATAACACACTAGTAAACCAAGCGTTTATCAAAGACGGTAAGCAAAGCGTTGCAGACTATGTAAAAACATTAGGAGATGTAAGCGTTGTTGGTTTTGAAAGAGTAGCTTTAGGATAGTCATTAGTTTTTGACTTCATAAAAAATAAAAACCGCTTCAGATTTGAAGCGGTTTTTTTCTTCTTCATTATTGAAATATCTTTTCCGTCTTTTAACTCATAAGATCCTGAGATCTTATCCCCCATTATTAAGACTAACCCCCATTAGCCTAAAAAAAGCTTAAAGACTACATCAAAATATTTCTCATCCCTACACTTTTTTGTTTTCCTTACCGCAAACCTATAACATAAATCAGCACAGATCAATACCCATTGCAGGGGAAAAACACCCTTTTTTTATAGAAACCAGCAAACTTTAACATTTCAGAATTATTTTAGAAAGCTTTACCTTTATTAATCAAAGTATTTTCTAAATTGATAATATCATTATATTTGCAGCACAGTTCAAAACAGCAATGAAATACAAAAGAATATTACTTAAGTTATCTGGCGAGGCCCTGATGGGTGAACGCCAATATGGTATTGATCCCAAACGATTGGCAGAATATGCTGATGAAATCAAAAAAATTATAGACAGAGGAGTTCAGGTAGCCATCGTAATTGGTGGAGGTAATATTTTTAGAGGTGTAGCAGGAGCCAGTAAAGGAATGGACAGAGTGCAGGCAGATCATATGGGAATGTTAGCCACTGTTATTAACGGTTTAGCTTTACAAAGTGCCTTAGAAGATGCCGAAATCCCGACAAGACTACAATCTGCAGTAAAGATCAATGAAGTAGCAGAACCTTTTATTAGACGAAGAGCATTACGTCACCTAGAAAAAGGAAGAGTTGTTATTTTTGGTGGAGGAACCGGTAACCCTTATTTTACAACAGACTCTGCTGCGGTATTAAGAGCCATAGAAATCAATGCAGATGTAATCCTAAAAGGAACACGTGTAGATGGAATATACACCTCGGATCCTGAGAAAAATGCAGACGCCACAAAATTCGATTTTATCACTTTTGATGACGTATTAAGCAAAGGGCTAAAAGTAATGGACACCACTGCATTTACACTAAGTCAAGAAAACGAATTACCAATTATTGTTTTTGATATGAACAAATCCGGAAATTTATTAAAGGTTGTTTCTGGAGAAGCAGTTGGTACTCAAGTAAATCTTTAAAATCACAAACCATCTATCAAAGTTGTTTTTGGTAAGACTTTTGATTGGTTAATAGAAAAGCATCGAACTATGAACGAAGAAATAGATTTTATTCTGGATTCAACAAAAGAATCTATGCAAGCAGCAATAGCGCATCTAGAAAAAAAACTACTTAATATTAGAGCCGGAAAAGCTTCTCCTGCCATGCTGGGTGGAGTTTTGGTAGAATATTACGGTTCTCCTACTCCTCTTAATCAGGTAGGAAATGTTACCACTCCGGATGCACGAACTATTACTATCCAACCTTTTGAAAAATCTTTGATACCAGAGATAGAAAAAGGGATTATGATGGCCAATCTCGGGTTTAACCCAATGAATAACGGGGAAAGTGTGATTATCAATGTTCCGCCACTTACTGAGGAGCGTCGTAGAGAACTAGTAAAGCAAGCCAAATCTGAAGCTGAAGATTCTAAAGTTGGTGTTCGTAATGATCGAAAAAACGCCAATAACGAAATCAAAAAGCTCGAAAAAGAAGGGCTTTCAGAAGATATGGCCAAGAACACCGAAGTGGATGTTCAGGAGCTGACTGACGCCTATATCAAGAAGATAGACGAGATGCTATCTCACAAAGAGAAAGAAATCATGACCGTATAACTCTTATGAAATACGATAATAATATCTTAATGCGTTTTCTATATGGAAACGCTTTTTTGTATATTCGTTTTTTTGAACCTCGTCCTTATAATGCGAAGTAAATTATTTTGTTTTTTATTTTTTACGCACTTTGTCGTCGTATCCCAAGTTAGCATTAGAGGAATTGTAATTGACGAAGTATCTAAGCAACCCCTTCCTTTTGCCACTGTAAAAACTGAAAGAGCTTCTTACGCCCTGACCTCGGTGAATGGTGAGTTTGTGATACGTTGTAAAACTACCCCGGTTAAGCTAACCGTAAGCTATTTGGGATATCAACCCAAAACCATACAAGTTACTGCAGAAGACAAAGAAAATGTAAGGGTAAGCCTGGTAGCTGCCGAAGAAGATCTGGGTACGGTAAATGTCAAAGATCAAGAAAATGTAGCCGCCAAAATCATCAAAGAAGCAATCCAAAGAAAAAAGCAAAACGATCCCAAAAAATCACTTCAAAATTACTCCTACAAAAGCTACAATAAGTTTAAGATTACCGAAGACAATCAAGCCTTATTAAAAACCCAGGATACCGCCCGAAGTGATATAGAACGTATTTTTAATGAAGCCCATTCCTTTTTATCCGAAAAAGTAAGTAACCATCATTTCAGAAAAGGGTTAGAAGAAAAAGAAACCGTTCTAGCTACACGAATGACCGGCTTTGAAGAACCCGTTTATAATGTTCTTGGAATCAAAGTACAATCCAATTCGTTATACAACGAAGATTACACTATTTTCAACAATAAATTTATTGGTCCTTTATCCAATAGAGCGCTGCGTAATTATTACTACAAAGTGCTCGACACCACCCAAGATGAACATCCTGCCTTCGTGATTTTGTTTCAGCCTAGAAAATCAAAAAACTATGCCAGCCTGGAAGGAGTACTATATCTGGATGTAAAAACCTTAGCCGTTCAAAAAGCAATTATTGAACTTCGCGGAGAGCTTAATGTAATGGCCAGACATGATTTTGACTATTTCAAGGAACAGGAAAGCTGGTTTCCTACTAGCAAAGAAATAACGATCAGACCAGGTAACGGAAGGCAAAAAGTAACGCTTTTTGGAGGAAGAATTTCGGTGGGACGCCTTGGTATCGACAAAAAGAGTTTTACCGGAAATAATGATTTCTTAGTCTCAAAGACAGACATTTTTGATATCAAGCTAAATACGAGTGATAACGACGTTACTTCAAATTTACCAGCAATAAAAATTGACCCAGAGGCTAATCATCGATCTGAAGAATTTTGGAACCAATATAGGACCAGTGCTATAACTGACAAAGACCTTAATTCTTTCCCTGTAGTAGACAGTATTGTCAAGGCTCAGAATATTAAACGTAGGATCAACGTTATTCAGAGTTTTAATGTAGGGTATTATCCTGTAGGTTTTTTTGATTTTGATCTTACCTACCCTATCAAATACAACAATTTTGAAGGATTGCGTCTAGGAGTAGGTGGATTAACAAATAATAAATTGTCTGATCGATTCAGACTAGAAGGCTATCTGGTATATGGATTTAGAGATTCAAAATCCAAATTTGGAGTTGGTGGTGGAGTATTGGTAAACAAAAAAACCACTTCCTGGTTGAATGTCAATTACACAGACGATATTAGAGAAGTAGGAAGTTTTATGTACCTAACCGATCGCAGGGTATATTCGCTATTCGAACCTCGATTAGTCAATATCGATTTTTATTACAAACACAGAACCTGGAGTACCAGCTTACAACATCAAATATCACCCAAACTGCTTTCTGAAACCCAACTCTCGGTAAGCAACATTAATCAAACAGGAGGTTATCAATTTATAAACGATGGAACGGCTTTTTCTGGGTATAAAACCGCAGAAGCTACTCTTGCGTTGCGATGGAGCCCTTTTAGTCGTTTTTTGAAAACCCCAACGGGTCTTAAAGAAATTCAGGATGGATACCCAAAGATTACTGCTCAATATACCCAAGGGTTTAAAGGCATATTCGATAGTAATTTTAGGTATAGCAAAATAGGAATCAAGGCAGAATACATTATCAACCGTATCAACCAATCCAGCACCAGTATTTTACTGGAAGGAGATTTAGCCACTGGCGATGTTCCGTTAACCCATCTGTATCATGCGTATCCCAATGCACCAACAAAAGAAACTGTTTTACAACGTTTTTCGGTGGCAGGAAGAAGAACATTTGAGACCATGTTTTTTGGTGAATTTTTTAGCGACAGACTTGCCACTTTGCAGATCAAACACAGAATTGAGCCCGTTAAAATTACAAGTTGGTTTAAACCAGAGGTTGTTTTTATTACCCGATATGCCTTGGGTGATGTGAGCAATATTCAAAACCATCAGGGGGTTGAGTTTACTTCTTTAAAGGATCTATATCAGGAATCCGGTTTTGAAATCAATAAATTATTCGCCGGTTTTGGTTTGAGTTTTGCCTATCGATATGGAGCCTACCACTTACCGGATGTTGCAGATAATATTTCGTTTAAGTTCACATTCTATTTGAAACTATAATTATTTTCGAAATTAACCATTTTCTTTACACGAATTCGTAAACAATAACTATCCAAATCATTACATTTGCATCTGGAAAATAAAGGAATGGCAAAATTATTCAGTTTTGGTTTTTGGAATGCGCTAGCTGGAATCATCCTCCGTAACAGAGCCGCAATTTTTATTGTAATAATAGGGATCACCGTTTTTCTTGGATTTCAATGGAAAAACATGAGATTTTCTTATACCGAAGCCAATCTCTTACCCGACGATCACGAAGTAAACATACAATACAAACAATTTCTTGATAAGTTTGGTGAAGAAGGGAATTTGATCGTTTTAGCCGTAAAAGACAGTACACTTTTTACTCCAGAAAAATTAAAAGCCTGGAATGCATTTAATGAGTCCTTTAAGGCTTTCCCAGAAATTGATTTGGTAGTTTCTATTGGGGATCTCAAAAAATTAAAGAAAGAAGACAATCCTCCAAGATTCGAGCTAATTCCTTTTATAAAAGATTCTACTTACTCTGAAGAGCAAGTTTCTAAATATGAATATGAGCTTTTTAATAAGCTACCTTTTTATGAAGGCTTAGTGTTTAGCAAAAATTCACATACGATCCAAAGTGCTTTATATCTCGATAAAGAAATAGTAAACACTCCGGTAAGAAAGGATTTCATTATGAATACCCTGCAACCCATGGTTCAGGATTTTGAAGCAAAATACAACCTGGATATTAAGGTCTCTGGTATGCCTTACATACGCACCTTGAATTCGCAAAACATTATGGATGAAATTTTAATTTTCATCATTGCGGCCTTGTTGGTAACTTCTCTTATCTTTTTCTTTTTCTTTAGATCATTTAGAGCAACGTTCATATCGATGACAGCGGTAATCATTGGAGTGATGTGGGCATTTGGTCTTTTGGGTCTTTTGGAGTATGAAATTACTGTGCTTACTGCTATAATTCCACCCCTGGTGATTGTAATCGGTATCCCCAATTGTATTTTCTTAATCAACAAGTATCAACAAGAGATAAAAAAACATGGGAATAAGGCCAAATCGCTACAACGTGTCATTACCAAAGTAGGAAATGCTACCCTAATGACCAATGTAACTACAGCAGCTGGTTTTGCCACTTTTGCATTGACTGAAAGTAAACTTTTAAAGGAGTTCGGAATCGTTGCATCACTCAACATTGTAGCTCTATTTATTCTTTGCCTTTTGGTTATTACTATAATTTACAGCTACATGCCTCAACCCAAAGAACGACACCTAAAGCACTTAGGTAAGCGATGGATAGAAAGGCTTGTAGACTGGATGGAGAATATGGTAAAAAACAGAAGAGTTACCATTTATTTTTCTTCGGTTATTATTTTGATCGCTAGTATTATCGGGATTTATACCATCAAAGTATCGGGTAGTTTGCTCGAAGACATGCCAAAGGGCGCAGGTTTTTTTCAAGATATTCTGTTTTTTGAACAAGAGTTTGATGGTATCATGCCTTTGGAAATATTGGTAGACACCAAAAGAAAACAAGGAGTTTTAAAACTTCCTACACTCAAGCGAATGGAGAAGCTACAGGTACTGTTGGAAGAGACTCCAGAGTTATCCAAACCGATCTCTATTGTTAGCTTAGTAAAATACTCTAAACAGGCTTTTTACAACGGTAATCCAAAGTACTATCAATTACCTACCAGCCAGGAACGAAATTTTATCCTTCCCTATGCAAAAAGCTTCGAATCTGAAGCCGGAGTCATGCAAAGCTATGTAGATTCTACAGGGCAGTATGCAAGAATCACTACTTTTATGAAGGATGTGGGTACCGAAGAGATGGAACGGATCGAAGCCGCTCTTTTACCCCAAATAGCAAAAATATTTCCTGAAGATCGATATACCATCACATTCACAGGAAAGGCCTTAGTTTTCCAGAAAGGAACAAAATACCTGGTGTATAATCTGATATTCTCTCTAGGTCTTGCTATATTTTTGATTGCGCTATTTATGGCGTGGATGTTTAGATCTTTTAAAATGATTATCATCTCATTAATCCCCAACTTGCTTCCGTTGCTGATGACTGCCGGACTTATGGGATTCATAGGGGTACCGATAAAACCTTCTACTATTCTTGTATTTAGTATAGCATTTGGAATATCTGTAGATGACACCATACATTTTCTTGCTAAATATCGTCAAGAATTAAAATCCAATCATTGGAGAATACGAAAATCTGTTTTAGCGTCCCTAAGAGAAACTGGAGTAAGTATGTTTTATACCTCAACAGTTCTGTTTTTTGGATTTTCGGTGTTCTTGATCTCCAGTTTTGGAGGTACTAAAGCTTTGGGAGGTTTGGTATCTACCACCTTGCTTTTTGCGATGCTTGCCAATTTGTTGCTACTTCCGTCACTACTCCTTTCGTTAGAACGAAGTATTGCCAACAAGAAAACGCTAAAAGAACCTAAACTAAAAATTATCCCTAACGAGGAAGAAATCGCCAATTCTGAAGAAGAATAAAAAATAAAATGACTTCATAAAAAAAGCCCCGTTAGTAAACTAACGGGACTTCTGTAAGATAGATTACCCCAAAACCTATCGAACTAAACTTAACGTAAACACAATCGTCATAATTGCATATGCAAGATACTGCCCCTTTTCGTATTTTAAAATAGCCTCTAGGGGGGAAAAATCCCCTTTTTTATCAATACGCATAAATTTTAACATTATTTAAACAAGTAAAAACTACCAAAACTTTAAAAATATACTGATTTTCAATAGTTTAAAATCTCACTCAAGAATACCAAAACTCTTCTTCTACTATTTAAAAGACCGGATTATTTCCTTTTTTCACCTCAAATCATGGTTTTTTATGATTTTTAGGTATCATCACAGTATCAAAAAAACGACAATATCTATCGTATGTGACAACATCTTTGATAGCTTCAAAAAGAACACCCAAAGAATTTACGTCCAAAAATGATTTTTTGAATTCATTTGATGATGCTTCAATCCGATTAAAAATTTATCTTTGCTACCTTAATTTTCTAAAGAATACTTTTTTAAAAGAGTATTCAAAGAGCATTTAATTACAAGAAATTAGATTACAATGAAACATACTAAAGTAATAGAGGTACTACAAAGTGATAAACTATTACAGCCGGTAATGGTAAAAGGCTGGGTTCGTTCTTTTCGTAACGATCGTTTTATAGCGATCAATGATGGATCAACTATTAATAATATTCAGTGTGTTTTAGAAGACAATACGGTTGAAGCTGCAATCCAAAACAGAATAACTATTGGTGCTGCGGTATCGATCACAGGAACTTTGGTAGAAAGTCAGGGTAAAGGACAGCGTGTAGAAATTCAGGTTTCAGAATTAGAAATTGAAGGTGATGCGGATCCAGAAGAATTAAAACTTACGATTCTTTCACCAAAACGTCACTCTCTGGAAAAACTAAGAGAACAAGCGCACTTAAGAGTACGTACCAATACTTTTGGTGCTATTATGCGTATGCGCTCTAAGTTATCTTTTGCAGTGCACGAGTATTTTCAGAAAAATGATTTTTATTATGTACATACTCCGGTAATTACAGGAAGTGATGCTGAAGGAGCTGGTGAAGCTTTTAAGGTGACCAACTTTGATCTTAAAAACGTTCCGCAAACAGAAGATGGTGAAATCGATTATAAGCAAGACTTTTTTGGACGCGAAACCAATCTTACCGTTTCTGGTCAGCTAGAGGCAGAAACTTATGCTATGGGATTAGGGCAAGTGTATACTTTTGGCCCAACTTTTAGAGCAGAAAACTCGAACACTTCGAGACACCTAGCAGAGTTTTGGATGATCGAGCCTGAAGTAGCTTTTTGTGATCTAGACGGAAACATGGATTTGGCGGAAGATTTTATCAAATATATCATTCAATATGTATTGGATAACTGTCAGGATGATTTGGCGTTCTTAGAGAATCGATTGGTTCAGGAAGACAAACAAAAGCCTCAGGCAGAACGTGCAGAAATGTTACTTAGAGATAAACTAAAGTTTGTTTTGGAGAACAACTTCAAAAGAGTGAGTTATACCGAAGCAATCGAAATACTTCAAAACTCTAAACCCAACAAAAAGAAGAAATTCAAATTTCCGATTGATGGATGGGGAGCAGATTTGCAAAGTGAGCACGAGAGATACTTGGTTGAAAAGCATTTTAAATGTCCCGTGATTTTGTTTGATTATCCAGCTGACATCAAAGCATTTTATATGCGTTTGAACGAAGATGGAAAGACAGTACGAGCCATGGATATTTTATTCCCGGGTATCGGTGAGATGGTAGGAGGATCTCAAAGAGAAGAACGTTTGGATGTCTTAAAAGAAAAAATGGCTGCTCTGGATATTCCTGAAGAAGAATTATGGTGGTATCTAGATACTCGTCGATTTGGAACCTGTGTACATAGCGGATTTGGACTTGGTTTTGAACGTATGGTTCAGTTTGTTACAGGTATGGGTAATATTAGAGACGTTATCCCTTACCCAAGAACTCCACTTAACGCGGAGTTCTAAAAGCTAGGGAAAGCTACAACATTAACATAAACACCAGTAATTATAGCGCATTATTGGTGTTTATCATATCTATTCTCTTTTTCATTTTCTCCTCTTGTGCGTGGTTGAAGTGTTTTCTTGATTGTTTATCCAAAGTTGTGCTCATAATATTTACTGTTTCATCGTCGTGAAACAATCCAAGAGCATGACCAATTTCGTGTGGGCTTGTAGAAGTAAATAGGTTCTCATAGGTTAACAATACTCTCTGGCTTCTTCCCATTCCAGCTATTCCAATAATATTTGATCTTTTGATGATATAAATATTCAATTTGTCTTTTTCATAAGAATCTGCACATTGCATAAAAAATGTACTTGGTTCACCACCTCTATTATCTCTTAAATCATATAACTCATCATTTACCAAGGATTGTGATTGCGCTAATTCTAAACCAATACCGTATTTGTGAAAGTAATATCCATTTAGATATTCAAAAAACTCTGCTTCATCCAGGTGATAGTCTGATTGATGAATAGAAGTCTCTGATTCTACGTAGAACAAATTAACTTTGATTACTTTTTCAGGATTTTCTATCAACATAAAGTTAGAAATATCCTCTGGGTGTGTATCTTCTTCATTAGCTTCGCAAGAAGACATTATAAGTATATAAAAAGAAAGTAACATCCATTTAAAAAATAAAGGCAATATTTTTTCTGAAATGATGTACTTATTTAATTCTAAAAAACTTAATCTAATTGTTGTAAAAAAATTCTTAGGGTAACCGATTTTTCTTGTAGCTTTCATTCGTAATGTATTTGGGACGCTTCAATCTTTGAAGCTTTTTGTTAAACTATTCTTCCAGGGGCGCAGAAGATTTTTTTAACATTTTGACGAAAAGCTTATCTACTTGAGTACGATGATTTTATGTGTGTTAAATCGATTTATTTAAAATTAGAAATTCCCTTTCAAAAACGGATACGGAAAAACCGTAATATATTTATGTTATTGTTTTAAAACCTCTCCATTCACCGATAGATATTGGTATTTCAGCGAAATGTTAATTTTTTTAAAGAAAGAAAATACGTACGAAAATTGAGGATTTCCATACTATTTTGTAAGAAATTATTGCAAAACAAGGGGAAAATCCCCCCATATCGATAGATCACAGTCATCATGAAAATCGATGAATAGTAGACACTTAAACGCTAAAAACGTCAATTCTAAAGAATTAGCTCAAAAAAATTGATCAAAAACAACACTTAATCGAAGTTTTAATTGTAATGTTTTTTCATCAAAATTTCTGAGATCAGATCTTTTATAATAAGATCATCGGGATCTGGTTTCTTGATTTGATTTTTTGCTCTCTTTACCTTTTCGTAGTGAGGCATCTTTCCGGTTTCTGTCAAAAAATTAAGAACTTCTTCAAAAAAACCGTTCAGAATAGGAAAGACGTATTTACTAGTTTCATTCCTCTCTTTGAGATGAATAAACTTTTTGGTGTATGCCAAAAAAACCTGAGGATACTGTGCAAAAGTCATCAATGCTTCACAAAAGCTTTGATATACTTCTTCGCGAGTAAGGTGATTTTTAAATTTTAATTTCGACTGATCAATATATTTAATGGTATATAGTAGAATACTTTCTCGTATAAAGGTGCTATAATCATTTTTGGAGTAATAATATACCTCCATACCGATATTGGTGTTTACTACCAATACTTCTTCTCCTATACTTTCTTTGAGAAAAGCTTCAAAAATGGCTACCGCAGAAGAAGACATTAGCAATCTTCTACGCAAATCTGTAGTGCGAATATTTACAGATTTAATGCTATATGTACTATTAGTGTTATTCAAAAAACTAAGTATTTAGCTCGGCAATTTCTAAGCCTTGATCTTTTGCATGCATAGCGGCAGTATATCCTTTATTATCTTTTGCATTGATATCGGCACCATTATCTATCAATAATTTTACGATATCCTTGTGACCAAAAGTAGCCGCATAAATAAGGGCTGTAGCTTCGTTATAATTTTTGGCATTTACATCTCCTCCAGCTTCAATTAGCAACTTGGCTATTGCATAATACCCTTTAAAACATACCCCCATTAGAGCAGTATTTCCTGAGGCATCCTGAGTATTGATATTTGGTTGATGACTCAACACAATTTTGGTAACATCCTCATTACCGTAATATGTAGCAAGTAGTAAAGGTGTAGATCCTCTTTGATCCTTTGTATTTACCAAATTTGGATCTTGATCTAAAATTGATTGTACAGTATTTGTATTTCCTGAACGGATTGCGTTAAAAATATCTTCCATGTAGTATCGCTATAATTTAGTACTCATTTCTAAAAGCAGGTGGTAACTCAAAAAGTCCCACCTGCTAAATTTACTACTTTATATCATTAAAACTTATGCTAAATCAAAACGATCTAATTCCATCACTTTGTGCCAAGCCGCTACAAAATGATTTACAAACTTCTTTTCAGCATCAGAAGAGCCATACACTTCTGCAATGGCACGAAGTTCTGTGTTTGAACCAAAAATGAGATCCACACGTGTTCCAGTCCATTTTACCTCACCAGTTCTGCGATCTTTTCCTTCAAATACTTCTTGTGCGTCTGAAGTTGCACTCCAAGTTGTACTTAGATCTAATAAATTCGTAAAGAAATCATTGGTAAGTGCATCCGTTCTTTTGGTAAACACACCGTGAGTAGAACCGTCAAAATTAGTATTCAACACTCGTAGTCCTCCTACTAATACTGTCATTTCTGGAGAGGTAAGCGTTAATAACTGTGCTTTGTCTACCAGCATTTCTTCTGCAGAGACTTGATATTTTCCTTTGATATAATTACGGAAACCATCTGCTCTAGGTTCTAAAACAGCAAAGGATTCTACATCTGTTTGTATTTGTGTAGCATCTCCTCTTCCTGGAGTAAACGGTACAGTAACATCATGACCTGCATTTTTTGCTGCTTGCTCTACCCCTGCATTTCCTGCAATAACTATCAAATCTGCCAAAGAAACTTGTTTGTCTGATTGTCCACTATTAAATTCATCTTTAATACGCCCAAGTATATCCAATACTTTAGCGAGTTGAGTTGGGTTATTTACCTCCCAATCTTTTTGAGGAGCTAATTGTATACGAGCTCCATTGGCTCCACCACGCTTATCAGAACCTCTAAAGGTCGAAGCAGATGCCCAAGCTGTTCCCACTAATTCTGAAATAGACAATCCTGAAGCTAAGATATTTGCTTTCAAACTTGCTACATCTTGATCATTTATCAAAGTTGCCGTCCCAGCAGGAATTGGATCTTGCCAAATTAATTCTTCCTGTGGTACTTCTGGTCCTAGATAACGAGATACTGGCCCCATATCTCTATGAGTTAACTTATACCATGCACGAGCGAAAGCATCTGCAAACTCTTCTGGATTATTCTGAAAATGTTTTGAGATTTTGATGTATTCCGGATCTGTTCTCAACGCCATATCAGCAGTTGTCATCATCAGATCCTGAGATTTTGAAGCATCATGAGCCATTGGTGCTTTTCGAGCAGCAGAAGCTTCTGTAGGCTTCCATTGATGCGCACCGGCAGGACTTTTTGTTAATTCCCATTCGTATCCAAAAAGAACATCAAAATAATCATGATCCCATTTGGTTGGATTTGGTGTCCATGCTCCTTCTATACCGCTTGTAATCGTATCATCACCATGACCACTTCCAAAGGTATTTTTCCATCCTAAACTCTGCTCTTCGATACTTGCTCCAGCTGGTTCTCTTCCTACATACTTATCTGGATCTGCAGCTCCATGAGCTTTTCCAAAGGTATGTCCACCTGCTACAAGAGCTACCGTTTCGTAATCATTCATTGCCATACGGCCAAAAGTTTCGCGAATATCTCTCCCCGATGCCATTGGATCAGGATTTCCATTTGGACCTTCTGGATTTACATAGATTAATCCCATTTGAACTGCACCCAGAGGGTTTTCAAGCTCTCTATCCCCTTCATATCTTTTATCTCCTAGCCACTCGGTCTCTGATCCCCAGTAGATATCTTCTTCAGGCTCCCATATATCTTCTCTACCTCCTGCAAAACCAAAAGTTTTGAACCCCATTGATTCTAATGCACAATTTCCTGCCAAAATCATAAGATCTGCCCAAGAAATTTTCTTACCGTATTTTTGTTTGATTGGCCAAAGTAGTAATCTAGCTTTGTCTAGGTTTCCATTATCAGGCCAGCTATTCAAAGGAGCGAAACGCTGTGTTCCTGAAGCTCCTCCACCTCTACCATCTGAGATTCTATAGGTACCCGCACTATGCCAGGCCATACGTATAAAAAGAGGACCATAGTGCCCGTAATCTGCAGGCCACCAATCTTGAGAATCAGTCATCAATGCATAAAGATCCTTCTTAACTGCTTCCAAATCCAACGACTTAAATTCGTCAGCATAGTTAAATGCTTCCTCCATAGGATTAGATAGTGAAGAATGTTGACGGAGGATATTCAACTTCAATTGATTTGGCCACCAATCTCTGTTCGATGTTCCACCACCGGCACCTTCTTTATGGGCACCATTTAGAAAAGGACACATGCTGGCATCCAATCCATTAGAACTCGATCCATGAGGATTCGTGGTTTTAAGACTGTTATTTTCCATTGCAGATAAATTAAGATTAAATGATTATTGTTGTAATTCTTTTCAAATTTATAATAATTAATTCTTATAGTATTTTAAATTTCAATATAAAAAATCTATAATAGTATTCAATAACATTATAAATCCAATCGACAGCTTGCTCTTTTTCCTATTTGGATTGTACTCCCAAATGCCCATTTCTGTCATAATCAGAATAGGTTAGACTATTCTTTATCGAGGATTATAAAAAAGTACCAAAAACACTTTGGATCATAAAATTCGAGGATAAACGCGCTGCAATAGAATTGCTACAGGCAAACCCAAGAGAAGAACAACCAATCTATATAGAATTGGTGTAGTTTTGTGTGAATTAAGTACACTTAAAGATACTCGATATTTCACACAAAATCAACTATCTAAATTGATTGTGATAATTTTAAAATAATGAAAATCTATATGGTTATGAGAGTCGTTCTCTCATTTTCTGAAGTTGTTGTTCGATGATCATTAACTTATCCTCTACATCATCACCAAAATCAGGAATCCTTCTATAAAAAACATATCGAACTCTCCACATCTCCTTAATTTCTGACAACGGGTACTCTTCGTCCTCTATATTTTTATGATCAGCTCTTAGTACAGCATTGCCCTTGGTAATGTATAGTCTTCTGAAAATAATCTTATCATCTACTAATGCAAACACTAACGTTCCATTATTCAATTTCTTGATTACAGTAGAAGGCACTTTTTCTCCTATAACGATATCTTTGGGGTAGAACCCTTTATCATGTGAGGTCATCTCAAGATTACTTACCGTATATCCTCTAAATTCTTTGGTAGGATTAACCGGCAATTGTATCGTAGGTAGCTCTTTAATAAAAGTTTCTTTATCAAAAAGAGCAATATAATCATTCACCGTATTTTCCGTAATACATGGGATGTATGCAAATTGTTCCCGCTTAACATCTGCCGCATAGGTGGTAAGGTCTCCTTTAAATTTTAATAATTGATTAACAGTCAATTCGCTGGTAAGCAAATCATCTATTTGTATGCTAAAATAGTTAGCAATCTTAATTATTGTTTCTATTTTAGGCTCGCTTCTACCCTCTTCATAAGCACCCAAAGTCCCTCTTTTAAGGTCAAAAAGCTCTGCAAACGCCTGTTGACTCAATCCTTTTACTCCGCGAATTTTTTTTATGTTTTTTCCAAAAAAAGACATTTTTGCTAATTTTATTTGCAATTATCGAAAATTGTTGTACATTTACACTAACAATATTAGCTAATATCCTTTAAAAAAGCTAATTTTAGTAGAAATACTTTTGCATTTCTTTTCATTTACGGAAAACTCGGGGGAGTATACTAAAATTTTTAGCAGGACAACTAATTTATTAACTTTAAAAACATCATACCCATGGTATCTCTAGTAATTTATCTAGCTGAATTAGCTAGTAATATTGCCGAAAATTTATGTGACTTTTTGTAATATTGGTATCCATCTTACTATCAAACTATTTCATTAATAAGTCCATAAACAAACATCAAATGCAAGATCATTTTCAAACTATAAAAGATTACTTACTTAAACTAAATTATAATATTACTCACGAGAACAGGTCTGAGGGAATTATTATGGTTAGTAAGGAGAATGAAGGAATCAAAAATATGATTCTTGGGGTAGCTCCGCCTATACTAATTATGGAGCAGCATATTTTTAACATCAAAAATAATAACGAAATCGTTTATAAGAATCTGCTTCAAAAAAATCGAGATATTGTTCACGGAGCTTTCGTACTAGATGAAACTGGCGACAAAGTAATCTTCAGAGATACTTTGCAGGTAGAAAATCTTGATCTTAACGAACTCGAAGGCTCACTCAATTCTTTGGGGTTATTATTAAGCGAATATTCAGAACAGATTATAAATTTTTCAAAATACTAAGAACAATGAATTTTTTTAAAAGATTATTTAAGATAGGTGAAGCTGAAGCAAACTCTGCTATAGACAAAATGGAAGATCCTATTAAGATGACTGAACAAGGGATAAGAGATATGAAAGTAGATTTGGATAAAAGTCTGGAAGCACTTGCCCAGGTAAAGGCTTTGGCGATAAGAGCTAAAAATGAAACTGAAGAATTTGCGGCAAAAGCTGAGGATTATCAACAAAAAGCAATGCTAATTCTAAAGAAAGCACAAGGCGGAGACCTGGATACTGCTGAAGCTGATCGTTTGGCAAAAGAGGCTCTTATTAAAAAAGAAGAATCCCTACAACAAGTAAGTCGTACCAAATCAGAGTCTGAAAAATTTGACAAATCAGTTTCACAATTAGAAAAAAATGTAGACGATATCAAAAAGAACATTAGTAAATGGGAGAATGAACTTAAAACTCTTAAAGCCAGAGTTAAAGTATCCAAAGCCACAAAAAATGTAAACAAACAAATGGCCGATATCGATAGTTCAAGCACTGTTTCGATGTTAGAACGAATGAAGGATAAAGTGAATCAGGAAGAAGCACTAGCAGAAGCGTATGGTGATATTGCAAACACGGCAAAGACCATCGACGAAGAAATTGACAAGGCCATTGATCTCACAAAATCCAATGCCGAAGATGATTTGGCAAAACTAAAAGAGCAATTAGGCATAAAAGACAAAGATGCTTAATAGCAGATAGTATAAACCTAAAAAACATACCCATGATTATATCCACTACAGAAACTGTACCCAACAAAGAGATATCTCAAATTGTAGGTATCGCCAGAGGGAGTACAGTAAGAGCAAGAAACATCGGGAGAGATGTTTTTGCAGGACTTAAGAATATAGTGGGTGGAGAAATTGAAGAGTATACAAAGCTTCAAGCCCACTCTCGTGAGCAAGCAATGCAACGTATGATACAAGATGCTGAAAAAATTGGTGCCGATGGGGTAATAAATATTCGATTTACGACATCAATGGTTATGCAAGGGGCTTCAGAAATACTGGCATATGGTACCGCAGTGAAATTCAAATAATTAAAGCAATGGAGACTTTTTTATCTGTGTACACCATATTTTGGGCAGGAATTTTGGCCGCACTGATCTATCTCGTTATTCGAAGAATTCGATTGCATAAAAAAGAGGATTTTGAAAAAAGAGAACATTAACTAATAACTAACTACTAACACTAACCTTTTGAAAGAATTATTTGACATAGCAATTTCAATAGTCAATTTGCCTTTGACTATCCTATTTGGGTTGTTAATCCTGTATTGGATACTTACTACCCTTACAGGCTTAGATCTTGATTTTTTTGACGCAGATATCGACCTGGATATAGATGCCGAAGCAGATGTAGATGTTGATGTCGAGACCGATTTTGACGCGAGAACGAATCTGGATATTCCAGAGATCTCAAATACAGAAGTAAAAAAAGAAGATGTAATACGAAGAAGAGGAAAGCTGAATTTCTTTCAGATTTTTTTGATCTATTTCAATTTCGTTGGGTTACCTTTTATGTTTACTTTTTCATTCTTTGTGTTATTCTGGTGGGCAATAACAATGGCTGGAACTTCTGTAACACATAGCTATGACAATGACTTTGGTTTTATTTTCTTTTTTGGAGGGATACTCCCAGCCCTATTTTTGACCAAAATTTTCACAACACCCTTCAAAAGGTTCTTTACCAATTTTAATAATAAAGGAGAAAGCGCATTGGATCTTTTAGGTAGAGAAGGGATTTTGCACAGCACTATTTCAGGAGATAAAATCGCTACGCTCGAAATTAAAATACAATCTGATCCTATCAAAGTGATGGTGCAATCAAAAGATGGAATTGAAATACCGGCTAACTCAAGAGTAGCCATCGTAAATCAAGTAAAAAACAAACAACTTTATATTATTCAACAACTAAATTATTAAAGCAATTATGAGCAATTTAGCAAGCATAGCTATTATCGTGGTGGTAGCACTGGTACTCTTAATAGTACTGTATTTTATAATTATTGCCATTTTCTATAGAAAAATTCCTCAAGGAGAAGCATTAGTACGTACTGGATTTGGAGGAACTGCAGTTGCCTTCGACAAAGGTTTATATGTAATTCCTGTACTACATAAAGTAGAAATCATGGATATTTCTATCAAAAAAATTGAAATAGAACGCACAGGAGTAAACGGGTTGATCTGTAAGGATAACATTAGGGCTGATATTAAAGTAGCCTTTTTTGTTAGAGTTAATAAATCTGTTGAAGATATCATCAATGTAGCACAGACTATTGGTTGTAATCGTGCTTCTGAAATAGATACTTTGCGTAGTCTTTTTGACGCAAAGTTTTCTGAAGCCTTGAAAACGGTGGGTAAAAAGTTTGAGTTTGTAGAATTATATGAAGCTCGTAGGGAGTTTAGAGACGAAATCGTAAATATTATTGGTACTGATCTAAATGGATACATTCTAGATGACTGTGCTATTGATGATTTGGAGCAAACCTCTCTAAGTGTAATGAAAGCCGATAACATTCTGGACGCAGAAGGAATCAAAAAAATCACAGAATTAACTGCTGCTCAAAATATAAAATCAAACCTCATCAAGCGAGATGAAGAAAAAATTATTCGTAAGCAGGATGTAGAAGCTCGCGAAGCTATCCTTGAATTGGATAAACAGTTAGCAGAAAAAGAAGAACAACAAAAACGTGAAATTGCCAATATTAAGGCTCGCGAAGAAGCCGAAACTTTAAAAGTATCTGAAGAAGAGCGATTAAAATCCGAAACAGCACGTATCAATACTGAAGAAAAAGTAAAAGTAGCCGAGGAGAACATGCAGCGCCAGATTATTGTTGCTGCCAAAAATAAACAGAGAACAGATGCTGTTGAGACCGAAAGAGTAGAAAAAGATAGAATGCTAGAGGCGACAGAACGCGAACGAATTGTTACGCTGGCTCAGATAGAAAAAGAAAAGGTAGTAGAAGTAGAAAAGAAGAATATTCAAGATGTGATTCGTGATCGAGTAATGCTGGAAAAAGGTGTGGTAGAAGAGCAGGAGAATATGAAAGATATTGAGGCTTTTAAAACTGCAGATCGTGATAAACAAGTAAAAATTACCATTGCCGAAGCTGCTGCTCAAGAAGATTTAATCAAAACGATAAAGGCTGCTGAAGCACAGAAAGAAGCTGCTAAGCAAAAAGCCGAAGAAATCAACATCGAAGCACAAGCCAAAAAAGAAGCTAGTGAGAAAGAAGCTGAGGCTCGTAAAACACTTGCAGAAGCTCAGGCCAAAGAAGAAGCTACTTTGGGTATGTCTGAAGCACAAGTGATGCATGCCAAAGCAGATGCAAGAGAGCGTGAAGGATTGGTAGAAGCCAACGTTATTGAAAAAACTGCAAAAGCAGAAGCCGCAGGTATCCAGGCAAAAGCAGAAGCGATACGTGAAGAAGGATTAGCAGAAGCCGAAGTGATCAAAGAAAAAGCACTTGCTGATGCTGCTGGTATTGAAGAAAAAGCAGAAGCCATGAAGAAACTTGATGGTGTTGGTAAAGAACATGAAGAGTTCAAACTACGCTTAGATAAAGAATTACAAGTAGACTTGGCGCATATCAATATCCAGAAAGAAATTGCAGATGCACAAGCCGAAGTGATCGGAGAAGCATTAAAAGCAGCTAATATAGATATCGTAGGTGGTGAAACCATGTTCTTTGAGCAAATTATGGGACAAATCACCAAGGCTAAAGGATTTGACAGATTAGTACAACATTCTGATAACATACAAGATGTAAAAGATGCGATCCTAGGGAGCGAAGATGTAAAAGGAAATTTGTTAGAAAAGGTAAAAGAATTCGCAACAAAATACGGTATCTCTTCAGAGGACATCAAGAACCTAACTATAGCAAATTTATTGCTGGAATTAAAACAAAAAACAACAGATCCAGACGAAAATAATCTGTTTACTAATTTGTTTAATCTAGCCAATGGATTAGGGCTTTCAGATAAAAAACTGAAGTAATCACAATGGTCCACGCAATAGTTAGCAACGGTTTCTAGTCAAACTATGAAAAAGGTCACAACCATTTTATTAAACCCATAAAAGTCTTCCCATCCTGGGAAGACCAGGATGGGAATTGTTTAACTTTTAAAAGGTTTATATATGGGAATAGCAGCAATGAACGCTTCGATAAAATTTAATGATCGAAGAACCAAAAGAGAAGCTTTCAAGGGATGGTCCTCTGCGAATAGTGAAAGTCAAGGCATTAAAAAAGAGCCTGTTTCAAAAGAAGTTTTACAGCAAATAAGAAATAGAGCAAAAAAACAACAGCAGAAAGAGAATATTAAAAACGGTATCATTTTAACCATGAGCATTATCGCTACCATTCTCTTTATCAAATTCTTGTTTAATTATTATTCTGAAAATTTCATAGGAATCACTGATGCGTTTTTGTATAAATAAATCCAATGTCAGACTGAGCTTGTCGAAGTCCTAATAGAATAAAAGATGAAACAATATTATGTTTATATAGTTGAATGTTAAGATGGTTCTTTTTACATAGGTATTACTAATGACCTAGAACGCAGAGTATATGAACACAACATTGGAACAAAAGAAGATGCTTATACTTTTAAGAGAAGGCCAGTAAGTTTAAAATGGTTTCAAGCTTTTACAGATCCAAACGAAGCAATTAAAATTGAAAAACAATTAAAAGGATGGAGCAGAAAAAAGAAAATAGCACTAATAGAAGAAGATTGGGATAAATTAATTGAATATTCAAAAAATCACACTCAGTTCGGAAACAAAATAGAGAAATAGAATTGAGGTCCGCCTTAGTAGGCGCTTCGACAAGCTCAGCGTGACCTATAGACTTAAAATCAAACTTAAATTGTCTGACTGAGTCTGTCGAAGTCCTTTGTAACAGCGAATGTAAATTCGATTTAAAACATGCAAGAAGAAAACAACAATCAACATACTCAATTGGATGGCGGAACTTACGAGATCATTCAAAATCGTCTACAAAAGCATAAGAGCGATCTCCAAACCCGTCTTACCCAATTAAATGATGCAAGAAAAGAAGTCTTTGGTAGCGTAGAGACAAAACTAATCGCCAACAATCGAATCAATACAGAAAATAACTGTATTGCTAGAGATATAGTAACTATCGGGGAATATTGCTTATTTGGTTATAATGTGCATTTTGGTCTTCGGACCGAAATCACCTTAGCAGACGTTTTTAGTATTTATACCTATACTAATGAACATTTCTCAGCAAAGACCTTAGATCTGATCAACGATCCTGTGTTTATTGATGATTTTACAAATCTCTATAAATACTATCGCAATACCATCTTTTCTAAATTCGCTATCGTTGGCAACTACCTGCATATGGTGTTTCAGTTAAGTGAAAGTGTTTCAGATATTAAAACCTTCAAGTGGTTGATTAATGAAGGAACTCTTACCTATGTTGATAACAGAAGTGAACACGAATTTAAGTTCCCGAAACAACACGAGTTCAATTGGACCGAAGTTACTCGTGATATGCATCGATATGGAGCACATTCCCATATCTCTATTCTGGATAAGGTTTTTGTAGAAACTATTGGTGGAGATCTTACTATTAAAATTGAAGATAATACTGATGAAGGTAAAGGTATTTTGGATGAAGCGGTAGAACATGCGGATCAAACCCTGGATGATGGACAGTACCGCTTTGCAGATTTGGGTAATCTGATCACACTAGAGATCAAACCTTTTCAGGAAGCACCGCGCTATTTTGTATACAACCACAAAATGCAAGAGGTAAAAAAAATAGAGGCTATCAAAGATGCCTGCTTACTTTTGCCTGATGATCAAGGGATCATTTATCCCAATGGATATTACCTGCAGTCCGGAGATTTCAAACTCTTTACCAATGAGGTTTCTGAGGTTAAGTTTCAGGAAAAAATCATATCTCCCAATGGAGAAGACTTTTTGTATGTGTTTTACGAAAGCGAAAAGGGGCTCTACACCCTAATGTCTTATAATGTCATTGAGCAAGAGGTAAAGACTCCTATCGTATGTAATGGTTTTACGATTCTCCAAAATGGTGAGCTTTGTTATTTCAAAACCGAAGATGAGCAGACCAAACATCATGTAATTCAGATTTGGCAGACTCCTTTTATGAAAGGAGATACCATTCCTTCAGAACACACAGATACTTTACTATACAAAATAGGAAACAAGGATATTGTAAAAGCTATGGCCGAGTGCTATGCGCTGATCACCTTATTAAACAAAGAGGATAGTTATGATGGGTTATATGATGACATTTCCAAATTCTCCAATGATGTCATTGATAGTTATTATTGGATCCGAGAAGAAGACACATTTCGATTAGACATTCCTCTTGAAGAAATTAGTGGTGCTGCCAATGCTGCAATAGACGAATTTGAAAAGGTTGTTCAACTTAGAAAAACTGCCGCCAAGGTAACCAAAGAAACGCAAGATCAGGCAGAACTAATTTTCGGCAAAATAAAAAGTAGTTCTTTTCGATCTATTGATGATTTTGTGCAGGTGTTATCACAGCTGCGAACACTACGTGGTGAAACCATCAGTTTAAATGATGTCCGATATGTGGATAATGAGTTCATCAAATCTCTGGAAACCCAGATTGCCGAACAAACCGAGAAAATTTCTCAACGTTGTGTTCAATTTCTTCTGGACGACAAAGCACTACTACCCTATCACAAAAGAGTAGAAGAAAAACAAACGGTTCTAGGAGATATCAAAAAAGTAATCGATGCCAAAAAATTGGAAGAAGAGGTCAATCAAATTGCAACAGATCTTGAAATGCTGATTGACATCGTTTCCAATCTTCAGATCGAAGACACTTCTCATTCTACCAAAATCATAGATAATATCTCCTTGATTTTTGCTACCATTAACCAGTTAAAAGCAGGAATCAAGAATGCGATAAAATCTTTGGGAAGTAAAGAAGCTACAGCAGAATTTACGGCTCAATTAAAGTTAGTAGACCAAAGTATCATCAACTATTTGGATGTTGCTAATACTCCCGAAAAGACTGATGAACTTTTAAATAAGGTTTCTGTTCAGTTAGAGGATCTGGAAGGAAGATTTGCAGACTTCGAAGAATTTATTGCTCAAATTATAGAAAAACGAGAAGAAGTATATAATGCCTTTGAAGCAAGAAAAAATGGACTTATAGAAGCCCGCAACAAAAAGGCTGTTGCTTTAGAAAATGCAGCTAATCGAATTCTGAAAGGAGTTACCAAAAAAGCATTGAGTTTTGATGCAGTAGCAGATATCAACGGGTATTTTGCCTCGGATTTGATGATCAACAAACTAAGAGACATTATTGATCAGCTTACGGATTTGGATGATGCAGGAAAAGCCGAAGCTATAGAAACGGCCTTAAAAGTAGCCAAAGAAGATGCCACCCGTAAATTAAAAGACAAACAAGATTTATATGAGGATGGCGAAAACATTATCAAGCTTGGTAAACACAAATTTGGTGTTAATAAACAACCTCTGGATCTCACTATTGTATACAAAGATTCGGCACTTGCATATCATCTCACAGGGACGGATTTTTATCAGGAGATTGAGAATGAGGTATTATTACAATCCAAAAAATATTGGAATCAGGAATTAATTTCCGAAAACTCTGAGATATATCGATCAGCATATCTTGCTTATAAAATTTTTAAAACCATAACCAAAGAAAAATTACAGCATCAAACAGAAGAGCAACTATTAGAAATTGTAAAGTTTGAAAGCAGCAAAAACTACGCAGAAGGGTATGTAAAAGGGGTTCATGATATAGACGCGGCCAAAATATTAAAAGTTCTTGTCGAACAAGATCATGGTCTTGGTTTATTGCGTTTCACCCCAAATACCAGAGCTTTTGCTCAGTATTTCTGGTTTAGCTTAGAAAAAGAAAAGCAAGAGTATTGGAATACCACAATAAAAGCATCAGGTGAGGTTTTACAGGTTTTTCCAGATAGTCAAGAACATCATAATGTAATTACAAAACTAAATAAAGAGATCAGTGCTTTTGTAGAAGAAAGACAATGGCCTGAAACCAATATAAGCCATGATATTGCACATTATCTATTTGCAGAGTTGCAAAACGACAATAGTTTTTGCATTAGCCAAACGGCCAATGAGATATATGACGCATTCATTTCTGAATTAAAAAAGAAAAAAGTATTTACCAAACTTAAGAAAGCGCTCGACTTAGATACAAAACCAAAATCAAATGGTCATGTTGATTGGAATTCAAAAATCAATCTAGCCTTACAATGGGTAAGTTCTTACATCAAAGCAAATATCCCAGAACATATCGATTATGCTCACGAAGTCGTTTGTACTTTATTGTTCAAAGAAGAAGCAATTTCTGAAGTAATTCATGTAAACCCTTCGCAAGTCATAAAAGATTTGAAAGGAAGTCATGGTACAATCACTGAAGGTAACTATTCGTTCAATTATCACACTTTTGTTGCCGCATTACACCAATTTGCAACGGTAGAGGCACCCGCCTTTGAAGCCTATAGAGAAGCTAAACATCAACTTACAGACCAATTAAAAGAAGATTTGAAGCTAAATGAATTCAAACCTAAAGTACTATCTTCTTTTGTACGAAATAAATTGATAGATCAAGTATATCTTCCTTTGTTTGGGGATAACCTATCCAAACAATTGGGTAGTGTTGGCGAAAATAAGCGTACCGATCGAATGGGAATGCTATTACTTATTTCTCCTCCAGGATACGGAAAAACGACTTTGATGGAGTATATGGCTAACCGATTAGGGTTGGTTTTCATGAAAATTAACGGCCCGGCCATTGGACACGAAGTTACTTCTGTAGATCCCATGGCTGCAAATAATGCCGCTTCAAAAGAAGAACTAAAAAAGCTAAATCTAGCTTTTGAGATGGGGAATAATGTGATGTTATATCTCGACGATATACAACATTGTAATCCTGAGTTTTTACAAAAATTCATATCTCTAGCCGATGGGACCAGAAAAATAGAAGGGGTATACAATGGCAATCCAAAAACCTACGATTTACGAAGCAAACGTTTTTGTGTAATCATGGCAGGTAACCCATATACTGAAAGTGGAGAAAAATTTCAGATTCCAGACATGCTGGCCAATCGTGCTGATATTTATAATCTTGGAGATATTATCGGGGATACGGCGGATTTGTTTAAATTGAGTTTGATTGAAAATGCAATGACTTCAAACCCCGTCCTGCACCAATTGAGCAGCAAACACTTTGACGATATTTACAAATTAATCGAGATCGTAGAAACCGGAACGCAAGAAGGTGTCGAGTTAGAAGGCAATCATACTAAACAGGAGATCCAGGATTATGTATCTGTTCTGGAAAAAGTAGTACTGATACGAGACACGGTATTAAAGGTAAATGAAACCTATATCCAATCTGCCGCCATGGAAGATGCCTATCGCACAGAACCTTCATTCAAACTACAAGGTTCCTACCGAGATATGAGCAAATTAGTAGCCAAGGTTGTGCCGATTATGAATGATACTGAATTAAGGACATTATTGCTTTCCCACTACGAGAATGAATCCCAAACATTAACCAGCGCAGCCGAAGCGAATTTGTTAAAATATAAAGAAATGACAGGAACTATTTCGGAAGAAGAAATGACCCGTTGGGAAACCATTAAAGAAACCTTTACCAAAAACAATAAATTGAAGGGATTTGGAGATAAAAACGAAATGGCGCAGGTATTAGCTCAAATGATGCAGTTTAGTGATCACCTAGCTGGAATCCAGGAAGTATTGAAAAATAGATTAGGGAAGTAAGTCTAAAAAACGGGTTTAAAGTTTTATATCCAAGTCAAAATTCTTGAAATAAGACGTAACTTTTGGTTGAGCTTTGATACCAATAATACAATCTTGATCATTATTAGATAGTATATGAAATATTTAAAATTTTTGGGCTTTTTGGGACTGATAGGGTTTCTGCCCTACTTTATAGAATGTCCGAATTACATCAAATTATTTAAACTCTTTTTCTTTTTCTTTTGGATCGATAGCTTTTCTCAATCCACAAAATCAAAAACTCAAAATCAATAGTAAAAGGCATTTACAAGCAACACGAGAGGTCTTTCCTGTAGCAAAATTTTCATTTTTTAAAAATTATTCATATTTTTACATAAGCACTTATATAAATACTTATGAAAGATAAGCTTCAGGAATATGCGGAACTGGGTCTTGGCTCTAGATTAAAGAGACTAAGTGAATATCTCATGAGAGAAACACAATTGATCTATAACGCCTGTCATATAGACTTTGACCCCTATCTCTTTCCTGTATTCAAGTTCATAGTGGACCACACAACAACCACAACAACCACTATTCAAGAAGGGCTGCAATTCACACAACCGGCTATTACACAATCCTTAAAAAAACTAACCGAAAAAAAACTAGTCACTTATAAAATTGACACCTCTGATAAACGAAAAAAACTTTTTACACTAACTACTAAAGGGAAAGACCTACATCAACAAATGATTCCTATTTGGGCTATAATCGATGAACAGGTAAAATGGCTTACCGAAGGAAGCGCCATTGGCTTAACACATCATTTAACGCATCTAGAAAATCAATTTGCAGAAAAATCATTAAGCAACCGAATACTTGAAAAACTATGACACCTATATCCGATCAACTAACGATTATTCCTTTTGATCCAAAATATGCCAAAGACTTTGCTCGCCTTAATGTAGAATGGTTAGAAAAGTATTTTGTCGTAGAGCCATTGGACCAACAATTATTAGAAAAATGTGAAGAAACCATTGTGCAAAAAGGGGGATATATCTTCTTTGCCAAAGTAGAAGAAGAAATCACGGGAACCTTTTCTTTAATCCCAGTAAAGTCCAAGATTTATGAGTTGGGCAAAATGGCCGTTTCTCCAAAGTTTCAGGGGCACAAAATTGGTCAGCAGTTACTACAGCATGGGATCGATTTTGCAAAAAGCCAAGGTTGGGCAAAAGTCATCCTCTATTCTAATACCCTTCTGGAAAATGCCATTTACATTTATAAAAAGTTTGGTTTTATTGAAATCCCCATCGAGAAAGACCCATTGTATAAGCGCAGTAATATAAAAATGGAGCTAGTTCTATAATGAAAAAACCACTTTCGGGATTCCCAAAAGTGGTTTTTACATATTATCCCTGTATCATCTACCCATTCACTCTTCGAATGACTACATGATTTTTTCCATAGTTATTATCCCAATACTCTTGACCATTTACTCTATACAACACAGCATATTCTACCGTGTTAATAGTACTATCAAAGCGGACAAACCCAGACCAACGTTCTATACCGAATTGGTTAGGACTTGTTACCGAGATAAAAGGTCCACTATTCCAAAACGGACGATACGATAGTGAAAACTCACTTTGTGTCTGCCATCCATCGGTAGTATAAACAACGACCACCTCTTTGGTAGGTGATAAGTTTCTTACATCAACAGTAACATTCAATTGATTTTGATCATAAAAAGAAGAGTAGAAAATACTGTCAAAATCAGTATCCACACTGATATTGGAGTCTGGATTAGCCAAAAAATAACCATCTCTTACCGACATCTTGTAATTGGCTCCATTATTATTATCCCAATAGACCTGACCATCTACTTCATATTTCACTACAAATTCATCTGCATAAATTTGTGATGATGTTGTTTGATTTCCTATCCAGATTTCTTGATCTTCATCGATATCAAAACTATACGATAGTGGGATTTCCTCCCAAGATCCATCTAGTTTCTCATGAAAAATACTAACGGATTTATCAAATGCTAAATCAGCTACTTGTACCGTAAATTTTCTTGTGTAGCTAGAAAATCCTCTATACGTCCCAAAAGTCGTCCAGGATTTTACCAAACTCACTGGATTTAAATTCTTCTTGTTGATATCGGTCACATCAACAGCTTCTTGATTTTCTATTAAATCTTCTGTAGTACACGAAAAGATTAGTAATGCTATTGCCAAATAAAACAGCTTTTTCATTCTTAATTGGTTTTAAAAGTTTATTAATTGTTTTGCGTTTAGCGAGTCCCTCCCTTAGGTATGGAAACGCAGTTATAAAGTTGTATTGATTTTGATTTAGTAAGTCACTTTTTGAATGACATAGTTCTTCCCATAATTGTTGTCCCAATATTCCTGGTCCCCTACTCTGTACACTACGGCATACTCGATCGTACTTACTTCTTGATCTACTCGAACCGTGGTTTCCCATTTGTCAATATCAAATTGATTAGGACTTTGGATATAATGCGCATACCCTACTCTAAAATACCTTTGGTAACTCAAAGCTGCTGTCTGGGCAGTTACCCATCCATCCGTAGTATATACCACTTCTACAGATCCTGCAGTACCATAATTTCTTCTGGCATCTACATTTATATTAAAGGATCCTCCAAAAAACCTGGTGTAATACTGGTCTACAGAAACTTCGACTTCTGGCGCCAAATAAGTACCCATATTAACAAGCATACTGTAGTTAGAACCGCTGTTATTATCCCAATAGGTTTCCCCATTTACAACGTACTTCACTACAAATTCATCGTTATAGATCTCTGTATCAGGTTCTACTTCTCCTGCCCAGATTTCTTCACCATTTTCGATACTTTGCTGAAAGGTTAAGGGAATATCTACCCAACCTCCATTATAAGTGGCATGATGAATCGAAACTTGTTTCTGAAATGCCAGGTTTTTAACTTTTACAACAAATCGTCTTACATATCGACGTAGTACGGGGCTACTGCTATTTGAAGTCCAAGCTCTAAGCAACTTAACATTGTCTGAACTGTTTTTTGCTGCTAGTTCTATAGATTCATTATCTGCTTCTAATTGATCTGTGCCTGTATTACAAGAGTACAGCCCTAGTACTATTGCAAATACGAAATACATTTTTCTCATAATAAATACGTGATTAGATGGTTGTGGTTTTTGTTTTTAACTTTTCGAAAAGTTTAGTGGTCGACCTATTGTTATCTTCAAGGTAGATCGCCAGAGAATACAACGGCAACCTGCATAGACGTATTTAACATTTTTTTCACCAAGAACGTTTTCGAAATACCAGGCTTTTAACTTAAAATTAAACCCTCAAAATTGGATTTAAAATATTTCTATTCTTAGGCTATAATTTTTACTGAAAGTATTTTTTAAAGCGAAAATTTTAGGAATTAACTTGACGAAAATTTTAGTACTCATATAGTAGACAATTCCTTACGAAAAGGTTTGCAAAGATCTTTTAAGAAAATCTCCCCAGTTTTTTCGCAAATCAAGCGATGACAAATAGGGTGTAAACGGTAAGGGGGTATCTATTTTTTAAAAGAGTGGAACCCCTTTTTTCTATAGGGGTTTTTACCCCTTTATTTGATAGACTATTCTTCTAGAAAACCATTTCAAAAACCTACCAAAACACTTAATTTACAATAGATTACAACCATCTCCCATTAACAAAATTTTATATCTTTTTTTGAATCCTATAGAATAATAGTACTTTTAGAATTCACAAACATCTAATAACCCATAAAATGAAAAACAGAACTAATTTTATTGGATACCCCATTGTAGCCATCATCGTGGCTTTAATTACGTATTACTGCACTAGAGAACCAGGGCCAGTGATAACACCGGATCCAACTCAACCGGAAGAAATCATTTCATTCAAGGACGCTGTTCAATTATACGGAAGCTATTCCAAAAATCGTGCTTGTGTGATAAAAACTTTTGAAAGCAGACGAGACAGCCTATTAGACAAACTATGTCCCAGTGACAGAAAGCCCATTTCAAACTTTGTCCCTTCAAGGTCTTTTTATTTAAGTAAGGATTTTTTGGATGAATATATCTCCTATGTAAAATGGGTAACGCCAGACTCAATAGATATTACTGGTTACCGCCTTTACTTAGGAAATTATCCAGATGCTGAAAAATTTGTAGACGGAAAACCAATACCAGACCCAAGAAGAAACACCTTTTTTATTGCACCCACAACCTTATTAGGAAGTGATAATCTGCATAGAGGATACACTTTTGCAGATAGAAATAATGACGGTAGACAAGAATTAGTATTTCTAGAAGACGTACTAGACCAAATAGGATATGGAGAGCAGGGATCATTAGATCCTCAGATGATGCAACAAATACAAACCGCAGGCTTCTTTTCCGCTTTTATGGGAATTCAAGAAGACCAAAGCACCATTGCGAATGATATTGGAAGCTATCCATAATTTCATCAAAATAACTAAACTTAAGTAGTGGAAAGAGAACATCTAATAATCATAATGTATGCAACAATTTTAGCAGAATTAATAACAGCCGTAATCGGAACCTTGTATTATAAAAAATATAAAGGAACCAAACTGAAACATTTTATTCTGTATTTGTGGTATACTGCTATCAATGAAATTGTAGTTGGATTATATTTGAAGAGATATCTTAAGATAGAATGGGGGGATTTATTATACAACTTGTATTATATAGTAAGCTTTATATACTTTCTTACCTTGTTTAGAAATTACTTGATGATCAAAAAGAATAAAAGAGTAGTACATACTTTTTTAATAACTTATGTTTTTCTTTTGGTCATAAATGGTTTCTATCAGAATTATATTTATGAGTTACAAATTATTCCATATATAGCTGCTTCAAGTTTCTTAGTAGTAACCATTTTCTTATATTTCATAGAAATTCTCAATTCGGAAAAAGTATTAAATGTTAGAAAAAATTTACTTTTTTGGATTAGCATAGGTTTATTGTTATATCATATAGGCAATATTCCTTTTAGAATTCTAAGAAATTATTATTCGGATATAACCGATGCTACAGTATCTTTTTTATTAGGTGTCTTTTTGACCATAATAATGAATATCTGTTTTATTATTGGCTTTATATGGAGCGACAAGAAACAGCTATACTAATAGCAAGTATTGTACTGATTGTAATCATTACAATCATGATTTTCCTTTTCATTATTTTCCAAAAAAGGAAGAACATCTTATTGCTACAACAAAAAGAAGCTGAAAAAAAGTTTGAAACTGCGATTGCCGAAACCCAGATTGAGATACGCGAAGAAACCTTGCGTAATATCAGCTGGGAATTGCATGATAATATTGGCCAGCTACTCACGCTGGCCAAAATACAGGTAAATATTGCACAAGACGATCCCAATAAGCTGCAAGAAGTTACCGATACTATTACCAAGAGCTTAACTGAACTCAGATCATTGTCAAAACTGATCAATCCAGATGCGATAAAAAGCTTAAGCCTAACCGAAGCTATCAATCTGGAGATTGAACGTTTTAATCGATTGCAATTTATAAAGGCCACCCTTAGCAGTAATGCTGAAGTACATAGTCTTGATGGCAAGGCAGAAATTATCATCTTCAGGATATTGCAGGAGTTTTTTACCAACACTATAAAACACTCTAAAGCCTCTACACTAGATGTAAACGTAAACTATGATGAAGAGAAACTGGTTATCCATGCCAAGGATAACGGAGTTGGTTTTAACATCAATGATTCCAACACCCGCCAAGGGATTGGATTATGTAACATTCAAAACAGAGGAAAACTAATTGACGCCGAAGTAACGCTGGATTCTGAAGAAGGAGTAGGAACATCAATTACTTTAACCTATCATTATGATAAAAAAAGCTTACCTTCAGCCGTCAATGAAAATGACTAATCACATTAAGTAAAGAAATTCACACAAATTAAAAAGAACAGGGAGTTATGAAGTATTCGGTAGTTATTGTAGAGGACCACATCTTGTTGTCCCAAGCCTTATCGGGTTTGGTAAATGGATTTGACAAATTCAAAATCTTATATATCTGTAAGAACGGAAAAGAACTGCTTACCCGATTTAAAGACCCAAAAAATATTCCGGATGTAGTACTCATGGACATCAACATGCCCATCATGAACGGTATTGAAACTACAGCTGCACTAAAAGAAGAATACCCACAAGTAAAGGTGCTAGCACTATCTGTAGAAGAAGATGAAAATACAATCCTAAAAATGCTACGAGCAGGTGCAAAAGGGTACCTGTTAAAAGACACAGAAAAAAGCATTCTCGAAAACGCTTTGATACAGGTACAAGAAACAGGTTTTTATCACACCAAAGATGTGACCAATCTATTGCTGGGTTCGCTTAATCCAAAGGAAGACAATAAAGTATCATTAAAAGATCGTGAACTAGAATTTATCAAACATGCATGTACCGAAAAGACCTATAAAGAAATAGCAAGTGACATGTGTTTGAGCCCAAAAACCATTGAAGGGTACCGGGATTCTATTTTCGAAAAATTGAACCTAAAAAATCGTACAGGTTTGGTGATCTATGCCATTAAAAACAAATTATTTGTGCCATAAAGTGTAATTCTACACTATAGATGTTAGTGTCAAAAAACGCATTCTTATATATTAAAATCGTTTTTGGCCCGTTTATTGATCAAGGCAAAGAAAGAAAATCTTAATTATATATATATAATTAAGATTTTTTGGCATTTTTTAAATAAACTAACCATCTTATACTTCCATAAAAACAGTGTTTTTTGTTTATTTTTGTGAGTAGAAGAACATTGATCATTTTATGCTAAAACAACAATTAAACTTTAAGCTTTCTCAAAAACTTTCGCCTCAACAAATTCAGTTGATGAAGTTGATTCAGCTTCCTACGCAAGCCTTTGAACAACGCCTGAAACAAGAGATGGAAGAGAATCCCGCTTTGGATAGCGGAAAAGAAAAATCGGATGAATACGAGGATACGTTTAGCAATGAAAATGATGCAGATGACTTTGGAAATGACAAAATCGAGACCGAGATTAATGTAGATGAATACCTGAGTGATGATGAGATCCCAAGTTATCGATTAAGTTCTAACAATTACAGCTCTGATGATGAAGAAAAAAGTGTTCCTTATGCTTCAGGAACTACGTTTCATCAACACCTGGTCAATCAATTAAACACCTATCGGCTAGATGAAGAAGAACGACAGATTGCTGAATTTTTGGTTGGTAGTGTTGATGAGAGTGGATATATCCGCAGATCGATTTCTGATATTCTAGATGATTTAGCTTTTACCCAAAATGTATATACCAGTGAAGAAAAAATAGAAAAGGTTCTTGATGTAGTTCATCAACTGGATCCTGCAGGAGTGGGCGCTCGTAATTTACAAGAATGTTTATGGCTGCAACTAGATAGAAAAGAAACCACCATACCTATTAAATTAGCTTCACAAATACTAAAAAAAGCCTTCGATCATTTCAGCAAAAAACATTACGACAAACTCATCGCAAAGTTTGATGTTACCGAAGAGCAATTAAAAGAAGCTATCGAAGAGATAGAACATCTTAATCCAAAACCAGGTGGTGCCTATGCTGGTAATAATCGGATTATAGAACATGTTGTACCTGATTTTACCATTAGAATCATTGATGGAGAGTTAGAACTCACCCTTAATGGACGAAATGCTCCTGAATTACACGTATCCAGAGAATACAATAATATGCTTCAAGGATACAAAGCAAGTAAGGAAAAGTCAAAGTCTCAGAAAGATGCCGTACTCTTTATCAAACAAAAATTAGACGCGGCAAAATGGTTTATCGAGGCGGTTAAACAGAGACAACAAACACTTTTTATTACTATGAGTGCAATAATGCACTATCAAAAAAGTTATTTCCTTAGTGGAGACGAACGAAATCTAAAGCCTATGATCTTAAAAGACATAGCTGATGAGATCGGAATGGACGTCAGCACAGTATCTCGAGTAGCAAATAGCAAATATGTAGATACTCCTTACGGAACTAAATTAATTAAGGAGTTCTTCTCGGAGTCTATGACCAATGATCAAGGTGAAGAAGTTTCCACACGAGAGATTAAGAAAATTTTGGAAATAACTATTGGCGATGAGGACAAGAAAAAGCCGTTAACCGACGAGAAGCTGGCTCAAATCCTTAAAGAAAAAGGATATCCTATTGCCAGGAGGACCGTAGCCAAATACAGAGAACAATTAGAGATTCCTGTGGCGAGGTTAAGAAAGAAGATTTAATGAATTTTTTTTTAAGAATTGCTTCTTACATACTACACCCATTGTTAATGCCCCTTATAGGTGCACTTATCTATTTTGCTGCGGCTCCAAGGTTTATTCCTGAAGAAATTATTCAGACCAAAATTTTTGGATTAACGGTACTTACGATTCTTATTCCGATTGTTTTATTCTTCTTTTTAAAAAGCCTGGGCACTATTAGCTCTATTCATCTGGAGAATGTAAAACAACGAAAAATACCTCTACTATTACAATCCATTTTGCTCATTGTAGTGCTAAAAATGGTTATTGATGTATACCGATACCCTGAGTTATACTTTTTTTTCTTGGGCATACTATTATCCACCCTAAGTGCAATTTTTATGGCTCTTTTCAATATAAAGGCGAGCCTGCACATGATCGGGATCAGCGGAATTACCATGTTTACCATTGCGCTTAGTATTCATTTTGAAATGAATCTCACCCTTCTTATTGCTGGTTTAATGATTGCCAATGGCCTTGTTGCGAGTTCTAGATTGCACCATAAAGCACACACAGGCTTAGAACTTGTTTTGGGCTTGTTAATGGGAGTAATTCCTCAGCTCACCTTAATTAATTTCTGGTTATAAAATATAAAACATCAATCCTACCCTAGCAGTATTGATGTTTACTTTTTCTCCATCGATTTGAGCGCTGTCCTCAAAGAGAGGATTTAGGCTATAATAGAAATGAAAGTTAAAGGTATTCCACCCAAAGGTAAATGTAGCTCCTATTCTCCAAGGATTTACCTCTTCAATATTAGTAAGTTTTACTTCTCGTGTTCCATCATCGAATCTAGATCTAAAATAATACATATACCCCACTCTTAGTCCAGTATAAATTCTATAAAACTTATGGCTTTCTGGAACAGAGGTTCTCCATCTAAATTCGATAGGAGCTTCAAACAAGTGGGTAGCAAATCTATTGGTATTAAAATCAATCCCTTTTAAACTGCTAAAAACCGAAGCTCCAGTAGCTTCATTTTCATCAATCAGCAAATTGTGATTAAAGACATTCAAAGAATATCCCAAGCCCACTCCAAAAGCCACATTACGCCTTTTATTAATTGGCATATCCCGTATAAACCCAAGCTGAAGCCCTCCAGAAAAACCAGATTGACTAACATCAGTGGGACGATTAAGGATTAAATTATAGGTAAACCCAACATAAAACTGATCTTCACGATAGAGGGAATCCACAACTATTGCCTCCTCAGCCTCTGTATCCAGTTCTGGAACTGTTTGACACACTAACGGATTGATAAAAAAACAACAACTAATAAATAACAGTAGTCTCTTCATATAGAACACTAAAATAAATCTATTTCTATTAGAAACGGCATAAACATAACAAAAAACTAAAAAGGTTTACATAAGACCTCATCAAACGATAAGGCCTTACACAAACCCATAACTACTAAAAAATGTCTTTATTGACTATTATTAGACACATCTCCATTTCGAGTGGTATAATTAATCTTTAAGGCATTAACCGCTCTTAATTCCTTTTTAATATCTCCTACTAACCCCATTTTGGTGTCTTTATCAACTTTCAGCGCAGTGATCAAAAAAGGAATCTCTGCATCACGCTTCCCTGCACGTTCCGACAATATAAATGATTTAATATCCTCCAAATTCGCAAACTTGTCATTTAACTGAATTCTTGCTTCAGATCCAACATTAATATATCTAGAACTGGGTTTGCCTGCATATATAGACATTACCAGATTTTTGTTTTCTAGTCGCTCAACTTGATCCGCATACGGTAACCGATTTTCTATCATCAATGTATCCTCTCGCATCACAGTAGCTACCATAAAGAAAAATAGCAGCATAAATACAATGTCCGGCAATGATGCCGTAGAAATTTCAGGTAATTTTGGATTCTTCTTATTTTTAAACGTATTCATTGTTACTTGAGTTTTGAGTGATTACTAATGTCTTGGTTCAGCTTCAGATAACTTTTCCGGATATAAAGATTGAATATTTTGAATCCTCTCCTTTAGTTCTTCTCTGTTCCCCGCATAATTTGGATCTTTCAAACTTTCTTCCATAGCCAAAAAAGAAACTCCATACAACTTGGTTGACACTCTATTACGCAACTCATTGTAAGCCGCCATGAGTTCATTCTGTACGGTGATGTAGGTTTGATAATTCGTCTCTCTACTGTTAACCAATGACACAATTGCTTTCTGAGGGTTTTCTGAAGACAAAGGATCTTTACTTCCCTGACAATAATCACAGCTATGATCGGTCAAACCAGCGCCATTATCCAAAAAAGCAATAACCGCTGATTTAAGTTGATCGATCTTCATCAGCTCTCCTTCTACCAAAAGTTCATTCTGTTGATTGATCTCTACTCTGAATAAATTCCGCTCTTTGATATCAGCAATTACAGGTTCATCCAGCAAAGGAGGCAGTTTCCGATTGATCCCCTTATCCGTGTCGATAGTGGTCGAAACCAAAAAAAAGATGAGTAATAAAAATGCAATATCCGCCATAGATCCTGCATTTACCATTGGTGCGGTTCTGTTTACCATAATACATATATTTAATTAATAATTACTTACAACAGTAACAGACCATGATCCGATAAGACATGAATGATATAGAAGAAATGAAGAAGTGTTACTACGCACTACAACCTTTTATCAGATATTCAATATCTATTTTTTGGAAGGTTAGATATTGGTTAGTGATTACATATTTAGATCATAGTAATACAAATTATGGCACAATTCTCATGCCATTTTTTAGGCAACAAACTCAAGAATGGAAATAATAGTGCATAAAAAAATCCCGTCGATTAGACGGGATTTTTTTTATGTATAAGATTATCTTCTTTTATATCACTTTACTGAAGGTTATCCATTGCACTTCCAGTTCTGGTGGTATAATTGATTTTCAACGCTTGTACGTCTCTTAATTCCTTTTTGATATCTCCTACAAGACCCATATTGGTCGCACCATCAACCTTTAAGGCTGTGGTAAGGAAAGGAACTAATTCTTCTCTTTTGGATGCTCTTTCAGCCAAAATAAATGCTTTGATATCGCTTACATCTGCAAACTTATCGTTAAGCTGAATTCTAGCCGTGCTACCAGCGCTAGCTTGATACCTAGAACTCGGCTTCCCTGCATAAATATACATTACCAAATCTTTCTTATCTAGTTTCTCAATTTGGTCTGCTGTTGGTAATCTATTCTCGATCATCAACGTATTTTGACGCATTACGGTCGCAACCATAAAGAAAAATAATAACATAAATACAATATCAGGTAACGAGGCCGTTGATATAGCCGGTAAGTCACCACTCTTTTTCTTCTTAAACTTAGACATAAGAATTCTTTTTTTGTTATTACTTATTTCTTTGGTTCTGCCTCAGAAAGTTTTTCTGGGAACAAGAACTGTATTTTCTTGATATCTTCCTTTAGAGATTCCTTATTACCTGTGTAATTTACGTCTTTGAGCTCTTTTTCCATCTGCACGAATGTTTTTCCAAACAAACGCTGTGCTTCACGATTACGTAACGTAGTGTATGCTGCTACCAATTCATTTTGTACAGCAATATACGTTTCATAATTTGTTTCCCTGTTATTACGCAGAGAGATTACCGCTTTTGTTGGGTTATCCGACGAAGATGGATCTTTCGACCCTTGACAGTAATTACAGGCATCTTCTCCTGCTCCACCACCATTATCCAAAAATTTAATGGCAGCTTCACGAAGTTCACCTAACTCCATAGGAGTTTCCTCTACAAGAAGGTCATTATTTTTGTTTAATTCAACCACAAAAATATTTTTTTCCTTCAAAATTGGAGGTGGTACTTCTTCGTCCTGTGGAGGAGGAAGCTTACGGCTAATACCACTATCAGTTTCGATAGTCGTTGTAACCAGGAAGAATATAAGAAGTAGGAAAGCAATATCTGCCATAGATCCTGCATTTACTTCTGGTGCTGCTCTTCTTGCCATACTATTTATTTACCTATTAATTTTTTAATACCAGAGAAAAACATTAATCCTACTGCAACTGCAGCTAGAACATAAAATGCATATAATCCAGTTCCTACCCATTTAGATCCACTAGCAGAAAGTACGTCACCATCTTTAAGCGGGGTCTCTACTCCTTTTGCCATAGCAAAACCGATACCCACCACTACAAGAAAAGCTACAACACCTATTGCTGTATTCTTAAGACCTGAAGGGTTCTTTAGTAATGTTGAAATTACAGTGAATAATGTCGCCACGATAGTTACAATGAAGATAATCAAAGTAAGGCTATACAATGGACTTACTGAAGACTCGGCAACATCTAATGGAAGTTCTCTTGCTTCAGAAACACCATTCTGATCCATCAAATCACTGATTGAGCTACTCATAACATACCAAAGGATCGCTCCTAAGATACCTACTCCTAGCACAACATATGATAATATTTTAGAAAGTTTCATGTGTCTATATTTTATTTGGAATGCAATTGCACTCTGATTAACTAATGAATGTCATTTTTGAAATCGTCTTCAAAAAGACTTTACTAGCAGGGAAATCCCCTACTTTACCGTATGCTTAGTAATTACTTTTTGTTCTTGTAAGCTACTAACATATCGATTAAAGTAATCGATGCATCTTCCATATCGTTAACGATTCTATCGATTTTTGCTACAATGTAGTTGTAGAAAATCTGAAGGATAATCGCTACGATAAGACCAAATACTGTAGTCAAAAGTGCTACTTTAATACCACCCGCTACAAGAGAAGGTTGCATGTCTCCAGCCGCTTCAATTTTATCGAATGCCTGAATCATACCAATTACCGTACCCATGAACCCAAGCATCGGAGCAAGAGCGATAAATAAAGATATCCAAGATACGTTCTTCTCTAATTGTCCCATTTGAACACCACCGTAAGCTACAACAGCTTTCTCAGCAGCGTCTATGCTTTCATCAGCTCTGTCAAGCCCTTGATAGTAGATAGAAGCAACAGGTCCTTTAGTGTTTCTACACTCTTCTTTAGCTGCTTCAACACCACCACTATTTAAAGCGTCTTCAACTCTTTGTTGTAATTTTTTAGTGTTGGTTGTAGAAAGATTTAAAAAGATAATTCTTTCGATTGCAATCGCAAGACCTAGGATCAAACATAAAAGTACGATACCCATAAATTCAGGTCCACCCTCTATAAAACGTTTTTTAAGGTTTTGGTGAAATGTTAACTCTTCAGTAGTAGCAGAAGCATCTTCTTGTACTGTTGTCGATGTTATAGGAGCAATTAATAATTGCACATTAGTCGTTAATAACTGGGCAGGTGCAGTTGACGCCTGTAAATTTCCAAAAGCCATTACTGCTGTGATTGCCAGAATAGAAAATAATCTTTTCATTGCGCTGATTCTTAATTTTAATTAGTTAAAGGGTTAAAGATATAAAAATATTATAAAAACTGTCAAATATTTAAATATATTGCAGAGAGGAAGGGATTCGAACCCTCGATACGCTTTTGACGTATACACACTTTCCAGGCGTGCGCCTTCGACCACTCGGCCACCTCTCTTCATTTCCCAAAAATGGGATGGGCAAATAACAAAAAAAATGTTAACCAATAAAATTTGAGGCGTTAATTTTCTGACATTTCGCCACGTAGCGAGGTTTCATAGATGGTTTTAAGGACTTTAAGTGGTAAATTTTCGCCCAACAAATACATCAGTTTGGCCACCGCTGCCTCGGTTGTAATGTCTTTTCCCGAGATTACGCCTACTTTTTTTAAGGCAACACTGGTATCATATTTACCCATTTCGACGCTTCCTCCTACGCATTGAGTTACATTAATAACAGGTATTCCCTTTTTGATCGTTTGCGATAGCATTTGGATAAACCACTCTTTGGTAGTCGTATTTCCAGAACCATAGGTTTCTAACACAATACCCTTTATACTAGGCAGTTCAAAAATTCCCTTCAGTATGGTTTCGTTAATTCCAGGAAACATTTTAATCACCACAACATTATTATCAAAATGTGTGTGATATACCATTTTCTTTCTTCGATTTACAGCTCTCAAAAAAGGCGTATGTACTTTAAGATGCACTCCAGACTCTACCAGAGCTGGATAATTTAGGGATTGAAAAGCCTCAAAATGCTCGGCATTGAGTTTTGTGGTCCTATTGGCTCTAAGCAGTTTGTATTCAAAATACAATCCTACTTCGGTAATTACAGGTCTACCTTTTTCTTGTAATGCTGCGATCTGAACCGCGGTAATCAAATTCTCCTTGGCATCGGTTCGCAAATCTCCAATAGGTAATTGAGATCCCGTAAAAATGATAGGTTTTGCCAGGTTTTCAAACATAAAACTCACGGCAGAAGCTGTATATGACATGGTATCGCTCCCATGAAGCACTACAAAACCATCGTACTTATAGTAGTGATCATTAATAATATCCCCAAGCTCTTTCCAACGTTCCACATTCATATCTGAAGAATCAATAGGCTCATCAAAACTTATGGTATCAATATTACAATCCAATTGCTTCAACTCTGGAATATTTGACAATAGCTTATTGAAATCAAATGCCACCAAGGCGCCTGTTTCAAAATTTTTGATCATACCAATAGTACCACCGGTATAGATAAGAAGTATGTTTGATTTACTGCTCATAACACAAATGAACAAAATTTAACGCATTATAAATTATATACCGAAGACATCTTTAGAGTTTTGGGTAGTAATAGCCGCAATCTCGTCTACAGGTTTTTGATAAATATCTACCAACTTATCCAGTACATTGGTAATGTAAGAACTTTCGTTTCGCTTTCCTCTATAAGGAGTCGGTGCCAAATAAGGCGCGTCGGTCTCGAGTACAATATGCTCCAAAGGTATTTGATCTAAGAATTTATCAATCTTTCCATTCTTGAAGGTAACTACTCCCCCAATACCTAACTTCATATTATATCCTATAGCTCTATGCGCATCCTCTATGGTGCCCGTAAAACAATGAAAGATACCATATAGCTCCTCCCCTTTTTCTAGTTCCAAAACTTCAAAAACCTCTTCAAAAGATTCTCTACAGTGAATTACAATTGGCATTTTATACTTTTTTGCCAATTGAATTTGATATCTAAATGCTTCTTGTTGTTGTTTGAGAAAACTTTTATCCCAATACAAATCGATACCTATTTCTCCCACCGCATAAAATCTCTTTTCTGCATTAGGAGCAGTTCGTTTTGCCAACTCTAGCTCAACATGTTTTAATTCTTCTTCGTAATTTTCTTTCACATGAGTAGGATGTAACCCCATCATCAAGAATACATTTTCGGGATATTGAGCCTCGATATCATACATGGATGTGGTGTAGGTAGAATCTATAGCAGGTACAAAAAACCGTGTGATTCCTTTTTCTATAGCGCGCTGCATCATCTCCTTTTGATCTTCTTCAAAAGACTCGCTATATATATGTGTATGGGTGTCTGTAATTATCATGCGGCAAAAGTAAATAAATTCACTTTTGGTCGCTATACCTAATACCAATATAATTGGCGTAACATCAATTTAAGAAATACTGATGATTCTTTCTAAAGGAAGTACCATGGATTTTTTGAGAATAACGTACTTTGAGGTAACTCCCCATATGGTAGTCTCTACTTCTTTTGTTCCCTCGTTGTCTGCAAAACGAATCTTGACCTTTACATGTTCTAAATTACCTAATCGAAGTGCCCTAAGTAATTTTTGACATCTGTCTTTTACCTCTTTCTTTTTATCTAAAACTTCTTCTTTGGGAAAATTTAAAAATGCGATTTGTTCTTTTTCGATGTGTTGTATTTGATCTAAAGTCTTCATATGCCCTTTCTTTTTAATAATTTATTCATCAATTTAGTGGAGGCAAAAGCATATACATTACATTATTTTAGATTTTTTAAGACAATCTACAAACAAATTAACAGCATAAAGAAGTATACTGCTCCCTATTCTAATCCAGCTTTTTCAATAGTTTTTGTGCTTGTTTATAGTCCTCTGCATCTTCTGGAATTTTCATTAGTAATGCTGCGCATGACTCATACTTCTCTTGCTTTAATTGATTGAGCGCCTCAAACCATAATGCTCGATAACGGTACACCGAGTTTCCGTTGTACAAACTTTCAAAAACAGTAGTAGCGTTTGCATATTTGTTCTGTTCTAGTAATACAATCCCATAATAAAATTGATATTGTGTATTATCAGGATCTTCTGTTAATAATGAAGAAAAGTAGTTTTCGGCTGCTTTATAGTCTCCAGCATTGAATGCCTTTTCTACATTTTTGGCATCCTCATTTGAGGTCGAACGTTCACCAATAGATAATTCGGGAATAGTTGCAAAATCATCGTAGGTTGGATTCCCCTGATTAAAAAAGTAGACTCCAAAAACCAAGGCCACACTAGCTGCAACGGCATAGGCCCACCTAGGCATTTGTATTACTTTTGATTTCTTTGGTGTAGTGGTTGTATTGAAATAGGAGTCCCCTATTTGCTTAACGTTATCTTCTAGCTCTCGTTGTTGTTTTTCGGTGGTAAAATTACTATCCAGGTGAGACCATAATTCCTGATACACCTTCAATTCTTGATTCGCCGATTCATCTTCGGTCAATATTTGATCCAAAGTCGCCTTATCCTCTACAGAAAGGTCCTGACTGCAGTATTTCTCGAACAATTCGTATTTTTCTTCTGGGGTCATAACAAATTCTTTAAGTGATTAAACCTTGGAGCACTTTGAACCAGTTGCGTTAATTGACCAATACACAAAGATTTCTTTTTTCGAACATATCCATAGGACTGTCCTAGTTTTTGCGCTACTTCTTCCAAAGATTTTATGGTAAAAGTAGTTTTCAGCAATTCTTTACACGCTTTTCCTAATTGGTCAAACATTTCTTCAAACAGTTCGTGTTTTGCTGCGTACAATTCGGTTTCTTCAGCAAAATGAGCACTCTCATCATCAATAGATACAACACCTTCGTTAATTGTTACCTCTTTGTTCGAAGATTTATTCAATTCATTGATCCATTTGCGCTTACACAGTAAAAAGAAATAGGCATCAAACGGACAGGTAAGTTGCAATTTTTTTTCGGTGGCTTGTTTGTAAATCGTAATCAGTGTTTCCTGAATAATATCCTGAGCCCGAGACTCGTCGCCACTGTTTTTCTTTATATAGCCTACCACCTTGGGCGCAAATCGTTCATAAATCTCAGCCAATACCTTACTATCATTTCGTAAAAGCGCCTCGATATACTTTTGATCAGCATGTGGTTTGGAATTCCCCATAGACAATTGGTTAGCGCTTCTAATTTAAAAAAAGTTTCAAGATAATGGGTAACAAAACTTTAAAGCTATTGATATGAGGTCGTAAACAATAAAACTTTAAAAATTATGAAAGCAATGAATACGACAATGGTATCCTCAAAAAACAATAGAGGAACCAAAAAAGCAATTCCCTTTTTACTACTACTTCTGCTCACTTCACTTTTGTTTGTGAGCTGTAAAAATGATGACAACGAAATTTTGATTCAGGAAATATTAAATGGTGAAGAATTATTACAATCCATAAAGGATCAACGTGAACAAGCAAAACAAACCACAGTTTTGAATGCCGACACCGGTGGAGAAGTATATGGTGCCGAAGGGACCATTCTTTACTTTGCCCCCAATAGCTTTTTGGATCAAAATGGAGATCCAGTTACTGGTAGCGTATCGGTAGAGTTGATTGAAATCTATAACAAAGCTAAAATGCTGCTCACCAAAATGCCCACCAACGGAAAACGACCCAACGGCGATGTAGAAACCTTGGTTTCAGGAGGAGAGTTTTATGTAAATGCCACCCAGGATGGATCATCGTTAGAACTTGCCAATGGATTTCAGCTATTTGCCCCAACGGATCAGGTTGACAACGAAATGGTTCTTTTTAGCGCTCAGGACAATGATTGCGATGATACTGACTTAGAGTGCGATGTGGTTTGGGAAGAAGACGACCAAGGAGACCTGGAAATCGTTCAACGAGAAGGACCTAATGGGATGGGAGTAACCTTTTATCTGGGTATTGCCGATCACTTTGGATGGACCAATATTGATCGATGGTTTAGTGATCCCAGACCAAAAACGGTTCTTAGTGTAGACCCACCAGAAGGATATGACAACACCAATTCTAATGTATACATCTCTTATGATGGAGAACCTGGCACATTAGCGCTACTAGATATTTACGACCCAGATACTGGTCTATTTTCTGAGCATTATGGATTGATCCCAATAGGATTGGAGATACACATCATTTTTGTATCTATTCAAGACGGTCAATATATATATGCAATCCAATCTACCACCGTAGAAGAAGATCATGTAGAGGTGATTGGAACCACTTCGACAGCAACAGAAGCCGAATTGGTAGCCATTATCAATGCACTTCCTTAACACATAAAAAATTACTGGAATATGCTTATAGGTTAACGGGGGTTACGGCATATTCGAGTTAGTATTCCGGGGGTATAGCTCCCGGAATTTCTATATCCAGACAGAAATTTTGAAAAAAATTCCAAAAAAAGGGTAACAAAAAATCAAAGCACTTGATCTGAGGGTGTAAAACAAAAAAATAAAGAAAGACATGATAACGAATCACACAACACTTGCATTACCAAAAAACAGTAGGAATGTAAAACAAATATGTATAAGCCTATTACTTTCAGCCTTTTCTCTTTTCTTCTTCGGAAGTTGTGAAACTGATGACGGAATTACAGATATACAAACAAATAGCCCTGTATTTGACATCGACTTATTTGAACAAAATCTTATCGATTATGTCGAAGCTGGTGGGAATGCACCAGTAGGATGGGCATATACAATTAGTACAAACGGAAACCTATCCAAATCCAACGCCTATGGCCAAGCAAGAACAGCTGCAGACGGAGCCCTTGATTTTTCTTTGAACAAGGAAATTAATATCGCCAGTGTTTCCAAATTCTACACCGCTATCGGAGCGATGCAGTTACTAGAAGCCAACAATTTAACCATAGAAGACAACATTGAAGATTGGTTACCTGAATCATGGGCAAAAGGACCTGGAGTAAGCGAACTGACTTTTAAAGATCTATTAAAACATGAATCTGGACTACAGAGCACCAACAATAACTTTGATACTACCCTAGGTTACGAAGGACTTAAGGATTGTATCGAAACTGGAGTAGTCAACTCTAAATCTCGTAATTATTTGAATGTGAATTTTGCATTATTTAGAGTGTTAATCCCTTCGCTTTGGAGTGCTGTAAGCAATAATGCTATCGATATTGAAAACGATGCCAACACTCAATTTATGTATCTTTTATACATGCAGGAAAATATCTTCGATAGACTTTCATTGCCTCTAGTAGGTTGTACGCCAGAAAACAGAGAAATATCGACACTATATTATAACGTAAATGACCCAGACACAAACAACAATGGTCAGTACTACGGTGGCTGGAACAACAAATCCGGTGGAGGAGGATACTTTATGAGTACGCTAGAAATGGCAAAAGTGAACGCGTTCTTCGAGCATACCGAAACATTAGTCTCCAAAGACCAAAGAGATCTTATGAAATTACATCGATTGGGTATGGATGTACAGGATGCCAACGACGAGATCCACGGAAGTTATTATGGAAAAGCTGGCTCGATTGGAACCAGTAGTGACCCATCGGTATCACAAGGAGTACGAACACAAATAGTGATGTTTCCTGCAAATGGGATCGACTGTGTGATTGTAATGAACACACAAGGAGTCACTTTACAAAGCACTACGAGTTTGCGCCAAATGATCTACAACGCCTATAATGATGCATGGCAGTAAATAGTAACAAATATGGTTACTAAAATTCCGGGAATTCATCTTCCCGGAATTTGAACATTTAACTTTTTACTATCTTTAGTAACGTCAAACAAAAAAACATGAGGGGGTTTTTATTTTCAATTATTTATATGGGGATATTGTGTTTCCCAATGTTGGGTATATCTCAGATCAATACCAACGACACCATTCCTAGAATTGCTCCGATTTCTTACGATATTGATGGCAACCAGGTAACATTTGAAGCCGAAATGCCTCCGCTAAATCAAATTGCAGGTGCACCCAAGGCATTTTACACCTACTACTGGGAGTTTGGGGATGGCAACTACAGCTTTGAAAAAAATCCTACGCATACCTATCCCAAATCTGGAACCTATCAAGCTAAACTTTGGGCAACAAACAATTATGACAATGGGAAGCCTCCTGCTAGCAGACCCAAATCGGTTGCGATAAGCAATACTCTTGATGAAGCGTCATTAGATTCGAATTCCATATTTAAAGAAGAAGAGGACTTGCTTATCAAACGAAATCGAGAGCCCATCCCTAATCAGGAAATGGTGATCATCACCAGCTACAAAAACACCAACAACTACGTTTCTAGCGGGAAATTGTATTTGTTCTACAATGATTACAAATTCAAGAATGATAATTTCACCATTGAAGACACAAGGATGCATCATGGAGAACAAATCATCCCTTTGAATGCCATTACAGAAACCTTGCCCGAAAATGATGATCAAACCCTGTTAGCATCATCTTCTCATTCTATTTTGCAAAACAAAACGCTTTTTGTACAAGACACTACTAAACGCAGAAATCTACCATTAACCCTGGAAGAGTCTAAAGCTTTGTATAGAGACTACCAGGTCATTGCTTTTAACGATATGCAACCGGGTGAAGAACGTAATATCTTCAGAACACTCAAGACCACTCCCCAAATGATTAAAGACACCAGCGCTATTGTGACCCTACGTAGCGTTTATGTCCCCGATGATAACTACGACAATCATACCGTAAAGGACACAGAAATGGAAATTGTTACCTCGCATGATCCCAATAAGATGTCCTCCAACGGTTGGTTGATGAACTATCGACTGGTTCGATTTAAACGTCTCAAGTTCAAAGTTCGTTTTCAAAATAATGGCGAAGGTCCCGCCAACACTATCAGACTAGAATCCGATACTCCAGAAATGTTTGACAAATCCACATTGCGGATCGATGGCATGTATCCAGAATGTCCAATCTGCCCAAAAGATCGGGAAGTAAATTACAGCTGTCTGGACACCATATTAAAAAAGGATAAGATCATTTTTCAGTTCAATAGGATTTATCTTCCGGGTAGTCAACAAAAGAATGTTGCCGAAATTGATTCTACCAAAGGTTTTGTAAAATACTCGATGAAATTTGGAAAGGATTTTCATAAGAAAAAAACCAAAAGCCGAACTGCTATCTACTTTGACAAAAATGAACCCATAATCACCAATTATGCCACCACACGATTTATCCCGGGCATTTCTATCGGTGCCAAAGCAGGATACATTTTTGTGCCTGATCTTGACAACCAACGTGAATATTTTGTGGGGGCCACCTTATCCCCTTTCAAATCCTATAGAGCCTATTATCAGGCGGAGCTGTTTTTCTCTACTTCAACCTATGACGAAGTACGAAATTTTGAAACCAGAACGGTTAATGCCGATGGGTCTACTTCACTTATTCAATTTTCTGAATTGAATCAATTCAACAACATCACCGTATATGCAGTACCGGGATCGATTCGATATAATTTCAATAACTTTTTTGCCATGGGAGCCGGGGTACAGTTGAAATTAGACATGAATAGCGTTAATGATCAAGAGACCACTGGGGAAGCTTTTACCCTAGTAAATGGTATTCCTACTCCCAATCCGGACCTCAATTCCTTTACTGCAGAAGAAATTACAGACAGTTTCTTAAATGCACAAGCCGGAGTATTTGTAGGCATGAATCTGGGAACAGTACGAATTGGACCTAGTCTTGGAGTACGGTATGTGTACAATTTTGACGCTCCCAACTCTCAAATTCAAGTATATGGGATTTGGAAATTTTAGAGTATTCCTTTGCTTTATAGCAATGCTTGGTATTGGTTACTGTAGTATCCAAGCACAATCCCGAGAAAGCACTGCTACTTTTTTATACAAACAGCTGGATTACTTTTTGCAAAACCCTACCTCATCTGGCTCTTTACGACTTAGCAAACTCATCCATCCAAAAAAAGAAAAACTGATCACCAAAGAAGATCAGCTGGCATGGGTGGTGGTGCATTGCAATTTGGGATACTACCAACAGCAATTTGGGAATCTCTCTTCTGGGATATTGTATTATGAAAAAGCCTGGAGCACCTATTACCAATATCAATTATCCGATTATGACATTATCGAAAATTGCTTACAGCCTTTGGGCAATTTATACCTTAAAATAGGCGACCTTCCTAAGGCAGAAACTACCATAAAAAGCTATTTGTATTTGGCAGAGCAATCTCAAAATCAACCCAAAATTGTTGCTGCCATTACTAATCTCTCGATTGCCTATCACAATCAAGGCCAGTATGTAAAGGCCATTGCAGTTTTGAATCAGGGCCTCTCTATAGCTCCAAAAAACCTGAATATCTTAAACAATATTGCCACCAATCATTTGGATGCCGGCAATTATAACGAGGCCAAAACTCTGGCAAAGCAGATCCTAACTATAGATCCCAAACAGATCAATGCTTATCAGATTCAGGCTGCTATTGCTTTACAAGAAGGAGAACTACAAGCAGGGCAACGCTTTATGGAGCAGGCTAGATTTCAATTACTAAACAATGATAACGCCACTCCACGATCTCTGGCGAAATTACAATTGGGGTATATTGATCTATTATTATCTGCCTCAAAATTTAAGGAAGCGCAAAAGAGTATTGTTTCGCTCTACTCTTTGATACTCCCACAACACAAAGATGATAAACAACTACCTCAAGAAGACCATTTAATCATGGACCCGATTCTTTTAAAAATATTAGACCTGCATTCCCATCTTTATATACAACTTCAAAACCCTGAAGGAGCTTTAAAAGCTTATGAACTTGCTTTTGAAGTCAACAAGAAACTGAATAACCTATATCCTTTACAAGACACTAAAATTATACAACACAGTCAAAACAGAAATCGAACCGAACTTTACATTGACCTTCTTTTTGAACTGTATCAATCTACCAAAGATCAACGATATCTCGAAAAAGCCTTTCAAGCCTCAGAACACTCAAAAGCCCCATTGGTAAGCGAAGCCTTACTTTCTAAAAAGATACTCTCCCAATATCAAAATGATGCGTTGGTACAACAAAAAGAGCAAATCACTTCGGCATTAGCATCTTTGGAGGTTTTGATGGTACAGGAGAAACTAAAACGGGATACCGCCAACATCGCAGACATTCAAAAATGGACGGAAGCCTATGATGCAAAATCACTAGAACTTAAAACTGTAACACAAGCTCTTCAAGACAAATACCCACAACTCCTTCAGCTTCAACAACCCATATCGATAAATGATTTACAAGAAAAGTTGCAGCAAGATCAAACGGTAATGATCGCTTACTTTTATGGTCAACAAAACATCTATCAATTTGAAATTGGTTTTGATTCCTTTCTAGTCAGAAAAATAAAAAACACTGCTTCTTTTCAGGAAAACATTAAAAATTATATTGGGTATTATAATGATTCGGCCATTATATTAAATCAGGTGACGGATTTTACCAAAGATGCCGCACAGCTCTTTACCTTGTTACAGGTTCCTAAAGATGCCAATCGAATTCTTGTAGTAGCAGATGGATTGCTAAACTTTATCCCTTTTGAAACTTTACTTACTGAACCTTCGTCTGCACTCAGTTTTCAGAACATGCCTTTTTTATTACATACTACAGAAGTGCATTATGAGATCTCGGCAAGCAAGTATGTACATTCCACTTCCAAAAATGATGCAGATCACACCCTACTGGGAGTCTTTCCCGTTTTTGAGGATACACCATTAGCCCTACCTTATTCTTTGACAGAAAGCAAATACATTCAAGACTATTTTGAAGGTACTTATATCCAAAACGAACAGGCAACGTATCAAAATTTTATCCAAACCGCCAACAATCATAGTATTATACATCTATCCACCCATGCCGAGGCTGGTAGTTTCTCGAGACCGGCATCTATAAAATTTATAGACAAAGATATTTTGGTGAATCAATTATACGGGACAAACCTAAGTGCGGATTTGATTGTGCTCAGTGCTTGTGAAACTGGAATCGGGAAACTCGCTAAAGGAGAAGGGCCGATTAGTATAGGGAGAGGGTTTCAATATGCCGGGGTTGAAAATGTTCTTTTTTCTCTTTGGAGAGTGAATGACAAAACCACCTCCAAACTGATGCAGCTTTTTTACAAACATTTGCATACCTCTCACTCCAAATCCAATGCTTTGTATCAATCAAAACTAGAATACCTAGCTGCAGAAGATATTTCTAACGCTGAAAAATCTCCTTATTTTTGGGCAGCATTTGTATACTATGGAGAAATTGATCAACCCAATACCTTTTCTTATTATTGGTATGTTGTTGGTTTTGTGTTATTGCTGTTAATTGTGCTACTTTTGCGAAAGTTTGTTCAAAATAAAACATGAATACATTACGACAATTTCTGAAGCAAAAAGAGTATCACAGGATCAAAATGACTACTACCAAAACCATGCATTTTGAGGTCACCGCAATTTTGAATGGTATTGAAGGTACTTTTATTGTAGACACTGGAGCTTCTAACTCTTGCGTTGGTTTTGAGGCAGTACATAAGTTCAATCTTTTTGCCGAGGATAGTGATGTAAAAGCTGCTGGTGCTGGTGCTACGGATATGACCACACAACTCTCCAAAAAGAACAACATACAATTAGGAAGCTGGCACAAAAAAAGAATATCACTGGTGCTATTTGATCTTACCCATGTCAATTCGGCTTTAGTCGCACACGATGCTGCCCCAGTAGATGGCATCATAGGTGCAGATATCCTAAAACGTGGCAAAGCGATTATTGATTATGAGAGAAAGTGCCTGTATTTGAAGTAAAATCCAAGACCTACATCCCTGTTCGTATCGCCTCTACTGGATCTAATCTAGAAGCCGATATTGCCGGTAGAATCCCAGAAACCAATCCTATAAAAGAGGAGACTATAGTACCAATCAGGATATTCCAAGGAGACAAGATGAACTCAAAATCACCCGTAAATTGAGAAGCTAATAGCGATATCAACCAAACCAAAAGTAAACCAATCAATCCACCGATTAAAGACAAGATCACCGCTTCGAACAAAAATTGAAATAAGATAAATTTGTTTTTGGCTCCCAAAGACTTTTGAATCCCAATCAAATTAGTTCGCTCTTTTACGCTTACAAACATAATATTGGCGATCCCAAATCCACCAACCAGTAGCGAGAACCCACTAATGATCAGACCGATAAAACTCATCTGACTGGTAATATTATCTATAAAATCAGTAAACCCTTGCAGTTGATTCACAAAGAAGTTATCGATCTCGTCAGGCTTCATCCCACGATAGGCTCTTAGCTTTTGAGTCAACACTGCCACAAATTCGGGCACATCGATCCCTGATTCAGGTTTGATGATAATAGCAGGAAAGGCAGCTTTATTATTATCCCCATAAATTTTCCTCACCAAATTCACAGGAAGAAATACTGCGGTATCCTTCGAATTTCCGAAAAGCCCCATCCCCTCTTTCTTCAGCACACCAATCACCGTAAACTTACGCCCGTATAATCGAATCTTTTTCCCAATCGGTTCAAAAGACCCGAATAGGCTATTTGCGATTTCATCACCCAAAACAATTACAGGTGCTCCGGCTACAGATTCTTGTTCGTTATAAAATCTACCTTTTTCAATTTGTAAGGCTTCAATTTCGTAATAATCATTGGTTACAGGTGCAATTTCTACATTACTCACACTCTTATCCTGATACTTAACGGTTTCGGGAGCTACATTCAAAATAAAACTGGCTGCCTTAAGATTTGGCATCGATCTATTGATATACTGATACTCCTCGAAAGTAACATCCGGAAACTGCTCTCTTTTCCATTGAGGGATATCGGTAGGTCCAAAAGAAAATCGCATTAGATAAATAGTGCTATTATCCAATGAGCTAATACTTCCCTTGATTTCTTGTTTCAGAGAATCTACTGCTGCTAGCACCCCGATAATAGAAAAAATTCCAATCGTAACCCCAAGTAACGACAAAAATGTTCGTAACTTATTGTTAAACAGTGCATTTACTGCAAAATAAAAACTCTCTTTAAGTACTCTTAGATAGATTAGCATGCTCCGTTTTTTGAACCCATTTTACAATAATCTAAAGATAGGACGTTTTCCTTTAATTTTTGTTACAACTTAGCGCAAACAATTACACATAATCATTGTCTAATTGATTGGTAAATTGCTACTTTTGCGTTTTACTAACTAAATTTTCTCATGAACAACACAAAGACTGCGAAATCAGCACTAATTTCTGTATTTAGCAAAGAAGGATTAGCTCCAATCGTAAAAAAGTTAGATGAGCTAGATGTTACTATTTATTCTACCGGAGGTACCGAAAAATTTATACGAGATTTAGGCATTAATGTAATCCCGGTTGAAGATATCACTTCATACCCTTCTATTCTTGGAGGAAGAGTAAAAACATTACACCCAAAAGTATTTGGTGGTATTTTGAATCGTCAGAACAATGATAGTGATGTTGCAGAAATCGAACAATACGAAATCCCACAAATCGATATCGTAATTGTTGATTTGTATCCTTTTGAAAAAACAGTAGCTTCTGGCGCCACCGAGCAAGAGATCATCGAAAAGATTGATATTGGTGGGATCTCACTAATAAGAGCTGCAGCCAAAAACTTTGCTGATGTTACATGTGTAGCTTCTGTAGAAGATTATGACGAATTTTTTGATATTCTTTCTGAAGGAAACGGAAGCATTACTCTAGCAGACAGAAAACGTTTTGCTGCAAAAGCTTTTAATGTTTCTTCACATTACGATACTGCTATTTTTAATTATTTCAATAGTGACCTTGAAGTACCTGCACTTAAAGTTAGCGAAACCAAAGGACAAGTGCTACGCTACGGAGAGAATCCGCATCAAAAAGGGTTCTTCTTTGGAGATTTTGATGCCATGTTCAATAAATTACACGGAAAAGAACTTTCATACAACAACCTTTTGGATGTCGATGCTGCGGTAAATCTGATGAGCGAATTTAAAGGTGAAGCCCCAACCTTTGCCATCCTAAAACATAACAACGCTTGTGGTTTGGCACAAAGAGACACTGTGCTTCAATCGTATGTAGATGCATTGGCAGGAGATCCTGTTTCGGCTTTTGGAGGAATCTTGATTAGTAATTCTGAAATTGATGTGGCTACCGCCGAAGAAATTCATAAATTATTTTGCGAAGTAGTAATTGCACCTTCTTTTACTACTGAAGCTCTTGAAATACTAAAAGGAAAGAAAAATAGAATTATACTGATTCAAAAAGACATTGACCTACCTGAAACTCAAGTAAGATCATGTCTTAACGGAGCATTGGTCCAGGATAAAGATTTGAAGACAGATGCTGTAGAAGATCTAAAAACAGTAACCAAAGTTGCACCTACTGATGCACAGATTGATGACCTGCTATTTGCTTCAAAAATTTGTAAGCATACCAAGTCAAATACGATTGTTTTTGCCAAAAACAAGCAATTATTTGCCAGTGGTACGGGACAGACTTCAAGAGTGGATGCTCTTAAGCAATCTGTAGAAAAAGCAAATGCTTTCAATTTTGATTTGAATGGAGCGGTTATGGCCAGTGATGCATTTTTTCCATTTCCAGATTGTGTAGAACTAGCAGACAAAGCTGGAATAAAAGCAGTTATCCAACCAGGTGGTTCGATCAAAGATCAATTGAGTATTGATTATTGTGACAATAACGGAATTGCAATGGTTATGACCGGAACACGTCATTTTAAACATTAATTTTATTACATTTACGAAATTTTAACCCCTTTTTTGAATTTTTATGGGATTTTTTGACTTCTTTACCGAAGAGATCGCTATAGACTTAGGTACCGCCAACACCTTAGTTATTCACAATGACAAAGTAGTAGTAGACAGCCCTTCCATAGTGGCCAGAGATATTATGTCTGGTAAAATTATCGCTGCCGGAAAGGAAGCTGCCATGATGCAGGGAAAAACCCATGAAAATATAAAAACCATCAGACCGCTGAAGGATGGGGTTATTGCTGATTTTGATGCTAGTGAGAAAATGATAAGCATGTTTATCAAAGACATTCCGGCATTAAAGAAGAAAATTTTTGCTCCGGCTTTGCGCATGGTCATCTGTATCCCTTCGGGAATTACCGAAGTAGAGATGCGTGCGGTAAAAGAAAGTGCGGAGCGCGTAAATGGGAAAGAAGTATATCTTATCCATGAACCAATGGCTGCGGCCATTGGTATTGGTGTAGATATCATGCAACCAAAAGGAAATATGATTGTGGATATAGGTGGTGGTACTACCGAAATTGCAGTCATTGCTCTTGGTGGTATTGTTTGTGACAAATCTGTAAAAATTGCAGGAGACGTTTTCACCAACGATATTATCTATTATATGCGTACACAGCATAACCTTTATGTTGGAGAGCGTACTGCAGAAAAAATAAAAATTCAAATAGGAGCAGCTACCGAGGATCTGGAATTACCACCAGAGGACATGAATGTTCAAGGTCGTGACCTTCTTACCGGAAAACCAAAACAGGTACAAATCTCATTCCGTGAAATGGCAAAAGCACTTGACAAGTCTATTTTACGTATTGAGGATGCCGTTATGGAAACTTTATCACAAACTCCTCCAGAACTTGCCGCAGATATCTACAATACCGGAATCTACCTTGCAGGCGGAGGATCTATGCTTAGAGGTTTAGACAAAAGATTATCGCAAAAAACTGATTTACCCGTTTATATAGCCGAAGACCCACTACGTGCTGTAGTAAGAGGAACAGGGATTACACTCAAAAATCTGAACAGATATAAAAGTGTATTGATTAAGTAGTGTTATAAAAAACACTTTTGGAATATACCTAAATCTCAGAATTTACGTTATCCTGCTTTATATTTACTATGTAAGTGGATTGGTTACATATATAAATGAATAGCAAACAAAGTAATTACACCCTAAATCATGCAACAGATTATTAATTTTTTAATACGAAATAAACATTCTTTGTTGTTTCTGTTGCTGTTTTTGCTATCACTGATCTTTACCATTCAATCACACTCTTACCACAAAAGTAAATTTGTGAGTTCCACCAACTTTTTGAGTGGGGGAATTTATGAATGGCAGCGATCGGTTAAAGACTATTTCAAACTGAGAAATGAAAACAAAAGGTTGCTGACCGAAAACGAAATGCTTCGCAATCAGCTAAGTGCTTTGGGAGTAGACTCAGTTGCTACCCAATATCTCGATACTACAAATTTTGATAAGCCTTATACGTTTATTAAAGCAAGAGTAATCAAAAACGATTATAGCAAAACTGATAATTACCTACTCATCGACCGTGGAGCAAAAGACAGTATCATTCCTGATATGGGGGTAATAACCGACAAAGGAATTATCGGAATTATAGAAAACACCTCAAAAAATTACAGTAGGGTTATCTCGATACTCAATAGCAATTCCAGAATCAACGCAGGTTTAAAAAACTCTGATCAATACGGTTCGTTGGTATGGAATGGAAAAGATCCTAATATTTTACAACTGGAAACTGTACCCAGGCAAGCTGTACTCAAAGAAGGTGATACGATTATCACACATGGTCGATCTACCATTTTCCCTAGAGGAATAGGGATAGGAACCATTGCCAACTACAAACTGGACGAAAACAAAAGCTATTACTTGATCGATGTGAAGCTATTCAATGATATGACCAATATTGGTTTTGTATACACCATAAAAAATAGAGATACCGAAGAAATTAAGAGCTTAGAGAATGAATAAAGACACCTTATCACATATTGGCAGGTTTGTTATTCTGATTTTGGTTCAGACTTTTATTCTGAATCACATTAATTTCTTGGGATGGTTAAATCCATACATTTATATCATCTTCATCTTATTGGCTCCTATAAACATCAACAAAAGCTTGTTTCTTCTACTTAGCTTTATACTAGGCCTTACTATTGATATGTTTGGAGATTCTGGAGGCGTACATGCCGCAGCTTGTTTGATCATTGCATTTTTTAGACCTGTAGCATTACGTACTGTTTTTGGATTGAGCTACGAGTTTCAAACTGTGAAACTTGGCAATACCGGTTTTGGTGAAAAATTAGCTTACGTTACCCTTATGGTTTTAACACATCATATTGTGCTTTTTTCACTTGAAATTTTTAACTTCTCTCACATACTATTAATACTCAAAAAAACGTTATTTTCCAGTTTATTCACCATTATGATTACCATGTTGGTGCTGGTTTTGTTTAGAAGAAATGATTCATGAGAAAGTTACTGCTGTATTTAATTATTGTTACTACGGGTTTTGTGTTTGTCGCAAGGCTCTTTTATCTACAAATATATAACACTTCTTTTGCCTCATTATCCGAAGACAATGCTATCAAAGTAATTTACGACTACCCGCAACGGGGAGCAATATACGACAGAAATGCCCGACTCTTGGTGACCAACCAACCTTCGTATGATGTAATGGTTATCCCAAGAGAATTAAAACCTTTTGACACCTTAGAATTCTGTTCTATTCTGAACATCACTAAGGATAAGCTTATCAAAAGATTGGATAAAGCAAGAATATATTCGCCAAGGGTACCCTCTATTATCATTCCTCAGCTGACCAAAGATGAATATGCCTATTTACAGGAAAAAATGAGGAAATTCGAAGGTTTTTATATTCAGAAACGATCACTTAGAGATTATCAAACCGAAAATGCTGCTAATGTTTTAGGATATATTGGTGAGGTAAATGAGGGGATTATCAAAAGAGACCCTTATTATCTATCTGGAGATCTTATTGGTATTGATGGGGTAGAAAAACAATACGAAAAAGAACTTCGAGGTATTAAAGGAGTAAAGCGAATACAAAAAGATCGATTTAATCGAGATATTGGCCCCTATAAAAATGGAAAATTTGACACCTTACCAGTAAACGGAAAAGATCTTACTATTACTATTGATTCCAAACTCCAGGCGTACGGCCAGAGGTTGATGCAAAATAAACGAGGGGGTATTGTTGCTCTCGAACCTTCTACAGGAGAAATCCTGGCACTGGTTACGGCACCAACCTACAAACCAGAATTATTAGTAGGACGAAAAAGATCTCCAAATTTCACCAAACTCTATTACGACACTATTGCAAAACCATTATTTGATAGAGGGCTACAAGGAGAATATCCTCCTGGTTCTCCTTTTAAAACTATTAATGCACTGATCGGTTTGCAAGAAGGTGTTATCGATACCAAAGAAAGTGTTTCTTGTAGAATGGGCTATTATTATGGGAAAAACGGAAGAAAATTAGGTTGTCACTCGCATAGAAGTCCACTTAATATGATCCCAGGAATTGCGCATTCTTGTAATGCCTATTTTGCTACCGTTTATCGTAGGATTATCGAAAAGTATAACACTCCACAAGAAGGCATCGATAATTGGAGAAAACATGTACAGAGTTTTGGGCTAGGGAATTACTTAGGTAATGATCTCTCAGCAGGTCGACCTGGTAAGGTTCCCAACTCAGAATATTACAATAAGGTATACCAGTATCCTACCTACAAATGGTACGCTACTGGAACTATTTCTAACTCCATTGGGCAAGGAGAAGTATTAGCAACGCCAATTCAGTTAGCCAATATGACCGCTGCAATTGCAAATCGAGGGTATTACTATACTCCGCACATCATAAAAGCGATAGATGGTAAACCTATTGATAATGAAAATTATGTAAAACCCAAGTATACCACAATAAACAAAGAGCATTTTGAACCTGTTGTAGAGGGAATGCATGAAGTGTACACCCAAGGAACCGCTAATTTCTTGCAGGTAGAAGGGATAGAAATTTGTGGAAAAACTGGTACCGCAGAAAACTACACAAAAATCGATGGCGTGAAAACTCAGCTTACCGATCATTCAGTTTTTGTTGCTTTTGCCCCAAAAGACAACCCCAAAATTGTTTTGGCGGTTTTTGTAGAGAATGGATATTGGGGAGCTCGATACGCTGGTAGAATTGCATCCCTAATGATCGAAAGTTATATAAAAGGCACTATTTCCAGAACTGACTTAGAACAATGGGTCCTTACCCACAGTTTGGAAGAAGAATATGCCAAACCCTACAGTGGTGAACCTTTTAAAATTAACCAGTAATGGCAAAATCCAGTGTAGCAGCAATAGATTGGATCACAGTCTTATTATTTTTACTACTTGTTGGATTTGGATGGGGAAACATCTACTCTGCTTCTTACGAAAACGAAGCCATCTCCTTAACAGATCTTTCTATAGTATATGTTAAACAAGGGTATTGGATTCTATTTAGCATCATCATCATTATTATAATTCAAGCCATTGAAGCTAAGTTTTATGAACGCTTTGCCGGCTTGATATACGTGATCGCATTACTCTCTTTACTAGGACTATTCGTCTTCGGAAAAACCATTTCTGGTGCTACATCCTGGTATGCATTTGGTCCTGTTGGATTACAACCTTCAGAATTTGCAAAGGCAGCCACTGCACTTGCTTTGGCGAAGTTTTTGAGTGATATGCAAACCAATATCAAATTTATCGGCCATCAATTAAGAGCGTTTCTTATTATCGCTTTACCTGCCCTGTTAATCATACCACAACCAGATCCTGGTAGTGCATTGGTATATGCTGCATTCTTCTTCCCACTTTATAGAGAAGGTCTGGCCGCCATATATTTGATTATAGGAGCTTCTGCAGCTGTACTTTTTATATTGACTTTGCTGTTTGGTCCTTTGTGGGTGGTTTTGGGAATAGCAACTGTAATGATTGCTATATTAGTTAGAAACAGAAAACAAAAACCGAAGTATTCCAGATATTTGATTACTTTACTATTTATAACCGGGTTTTGTTTTTCGGTAAATTACATCTTCAACAACGTATTCGAACAACGACATAGAGATCGTTTTAATATTGTATTAGGAAAGGAAGTAGACGCCAAAGGAATAGGATATAACACTAACCAAAGTCAGATCGCCATAGGTAGTGGTAGCTGGACCGGAAAAGGTTGGAAAGAAGGAACACAGACCAAAGGAGGTTTTGTCCCTGAACAGCATACCGATTATATTTTTAGTACTGTTGGAGAAGAATGGGGCTTTTTAGGTGCTACCCTTATTATTATTTTATTTGTACTCCTACTTATTCGGTTGCTCCATTTGGCAGAACGACAAAAAAATCAATTTAGTAGGGTTTATGGATATAGTGTAATAGGGATTTTATTCATTCACTTTGCCATCAATATTGGAATGGTAACTGGCTTGATCCCAACCATCGGTATTCCTCTTCCTTTTTTCAGCTATGGAGGTTCTGGTTTATGGGGCTTCACTATCCTTCTTTTTATTTTTATTAAACTAGATGCCAATCGTGTAAACGAGTGGTAATCCCTCTAAAACTTCCAATCTTTTGTAGTTGTAGATCGTTCTATTTGTTCTTCTATCTGATCATTAAGTTTAGCGAAGAAGTCAATCCCGGTCAATTCTTCTATTTTATCAACGGACACTACAAAATCCTGTAAAGATTTTTGAGTATCCTGATGTGGTAACAAAAAAGCAATGATTTTAGGATTGGTCTCTGAGTGATCGTATATGATTTTATAAAAGTATTTGGGTACAGAAACGGCTTCATACCCTATAGATTTTAGGTTATCAGACAAAACTCCTCCAGTTACTACATATACCCCATCGTAACTTTTTGCCCAATATCTCACCTTCTGCTCCAGTTGATTCCATATCCCACTATTGAATTCATGATTTTGAGGTGAAACATTTGATGTCTTGAACGTCTCCTCAAAAGCATCATAACTAAATCTTCGATCCCCCGCTGGACATAAATGTCCCCGATCGTACCCCGATTTTTTATAATTACGCCAATCGGCAGATGTAGATCTTACCTTTCTGTCGATTTCAAAATACGGACGTTTAAACTCATTTTTGGATAGATGTTCCGACTTTAATTCATAAGCCACCCATTCTGCTTGTTCATGCTTTTCAGAATAAGACAAACTATAATGATTATGTATAATAACAGAACCTGTTGTAGAAGTTGGCAAATAATAAAAACTGGAAGTGTCCTTTTCGCCACCTGGGGTTACAGAATTGTCTTCTTTAGTCTCCAAATAGCCTTCAAAATAATAAAAGCCAATGGACACTATAATAATGAGTATTGGGTAAATGTATTTTCTATTCAAAGCAATAGTATGATATTAATTCGCGACAAAAGTAGTGAAATAATAACTGTCATTTTACTCCTATATACTGCGTGAATTTCAAAAAAATGGGAACCAAAAAATTTGATTTATGGCAAAAAGCTCTTTATTTTTAAAAGATATTTACCGAGGGGGTTTATCATTTTACAGAATTAAGATGTTCCTACTCCTTCTAAAAGGCTTACTTTATAACTCTTAAAAACAACTCATCTCACACAATATCATGGAGCACAATATTGAAAAAATAGTAGATAGTGTTCTAGTTCAGAACCGAATTAGGAACTACAACAAAAAAGATTTGGAGTTACAGTTACAAATTCATCCAAACTATCCAAGTTTTCAATCTATTACCGATACCTTAGATTACTTTGACATCGATAATATTGCTGTAGAGGTTCCGATAGAAGCGCTGGATCAACTTCCTAAAAGTTTTGTTTCCTTGGTAAAGAATGATAATGGTGATGAAATCGTTACCGTAATTCGGAAAGACAATGAGGTAGAACTCAAACACACCAATCTTAAGCAAAAAAAATATACTAATGAGGCCTTCAAAAATATTTGGACCCCAAAGGTAATAGCGGTAGAATATCAAGCGGCACAAAACTTAATATCCAACCAATCTTTGTTGCAAAACATCTTGATCGGTTTATTCATGATCAGTGTTCTCTATACTTTTTTCAACAGAGCATGGTCACTAAATCAAGCCCTTTTCCTGGGGACATCAGTACTAGGAATGGTTTTTAGCATTTTTGCAATTCGAGAAAGTTTAGGGTACAAATCACAAACAGTACATCAGTTTTGTACCTCTGTTGGGAAATCTAGTTGTGAGGATGTGATAAACAATAATAGCGGTACACTGCTGAAGAACTTTTCGTTAGCCGATGCTGGAGTTTTGTTTTTTGGTAGTATTCTTCTTTACCAAATCTTTTATGGTTACACCTCTGCTTTACTTATACCTGTGCTTATCGGAGTTCCCTTTGTAGTCTATTCATTATATTCTCAAGCATTTGTTATAAAAAAATGGTGTATCATTTGTCTGGCAATGGGTGCGGTATCGCTTGGCTTGGCAGCTATAGCTTTAATAAGTCTTCCTATCAGTTTTGATCTTCAAGCTATTGCTGGATTAGGACTTATTGCTTCTATTTTTACGGTTGGGTTTATTTTTGTAAGAGACAAGCTCAAAGAAAACAAGGAGTATCGTTCTGACAATTTAAAACTAAATCGATTTAAAAGAGACGGACAAATATTTGAGCATTTATACAACATCAGTGAAAAGATATCGGATACCTCTGTTTTTGAAAATGAGATTGTTTTAGGAAATCCCAATGCCAATTTTAAGATCATCAGTCTAACCAACCCTATGTGTGGTTTTTGTAAAGATGCCTTTGAGGCCTATGCACGTCTTTTGAAAGGAATGGGAGATCAGTTACAAGTGGTTATTCGCTTAAACATTAATCCCGAAGAAACTGACAATCAGGCCACCAAAATTGGTTTTCGACTGTTTGAAATATATGAAGATCAAGGACCTCAAGCTTTTATCAATGCGTATAGCACTTGGTTTGCGGACAGGACTTTCTCTAAGTGGATCAAGAAATTTGGCACCCCAAAGAATAGTATGAAACATGTAGAGATCTTTAAAAAACAATCGGATTGGGCCAAAAAACATGAGTTGCACTATACACCTGCTTCAATAATTAATGGCACTATATATCCTAAAAAATATTCTTATGATGAGTTCTTCTATTTTGTGAGTCTTTTGATTGAACGGCAAAAAAGCCAAACAATTGAGCAAGAAAAAGGTATAGAAGTATAGCGTAATAAATAAGGCCCAATAATCAAGGCCTTATTTATAAATAATTTTCTAATTATATCATACTACAAAAACAAAATAGTCATTACATATTATTATTTTATTTGAGCGAGACAAAAGAGCGGTAAAGTAAATGTACATTCTAACCCTGACAAAGGCGAGCCATCTGTACATGTTGGCCCTTTGGAGTCATCTCTATCTCCATTTCCTCCCTTTATCGAATGAATAGCGCCTAATTTTGCAATCTTTAACTTTTTGATACTCAATTTCTTTTTTTTCATTTTAGATTTTTTAACGTTTAACTCTTTAAAATTAAGTAAATGCAGTAAGTATTGATAATTGAGAAGGGAAACTTAGTACGGTTTCATGAAATCGTAGTTAAACTACACCATATTAGCTATTATGATCCTGTAACTTTTCTATATTTCTTATAAAATAAGATGGATATATCCCCGTCGACTTATGAAAAGCTTTAGAGAAAGCTTGTGTAGTATTAAATCCGGCTTCCCCAGAGATTGCTTTTATGGTATAATTCCTAAACTTACTATCCTTTTTTACCTTCTCTACCACATATTCTACCCTTAGATCATTAACATAAACACTGAAATTTTTGTTTTTATAAGTGTTAATCACTTTGGATAAATATTTACTATTCGTATTGAACTGTTTGGATAAATCATTGAGCGTAATCGTGCTATCCAAAAAATCTTCTCCTTTCTCAAACAAATCTAACTCACCCAGAATATGAGTAATCACCTCTTGAGGGATTTTTGATTGTTTAAAAACTGGCCGGGTTACTTCTTCGGTAATTTTGTTGTCCGGACTCATTAAACTCAAAAATCGCTTTTTAAAAACCCGCTGTCTATAATAAAAATAAAAAAGCCCAATAGTCATAACGACCAACAATACCAATACAGCATAAAGCTTATTGGATGTTAGATTATTTTTGTTCTCTAGACTATCAATAATGTGCTCTTTTTCATCTAATAACTTTGGAGTATCATACAGCTTAGCTATTTTTTTGCTTAAATACTGATTGTTTGTATTGAGGACACTATCTACTTTAAGAAGTTGGGTGACATATTTTAATTGATTTGAAAGATCTCCCTTGGACTTATAAAAATCAATCAAATATTCGTAAGTATCTCTGGCCTCGGGATGTATATCATATTTAAGATTAAACAGAGAATCCACTTTTCTAAAACATATAATGGCCATATCCTCTTCATTTCTAACCATCAAATTCTTTCCACAATACTGATATGCAAAAATGAGATCAGGGATGTTCAGATCATTTTTATACTCCTCTATTACCTTAAAAACACTATCATAACTAGCTGAATAATTTTCAAGATGATATTGATTAATCCCTTCATTTAACACAAACTGATAGTACCTTGATGTATCCTTATACTGAAGTGTTTTTTTTATCCCTAAACGGTTATAATGGGTTGCAGAATCATACACTTTAACACGGTGATAACTATCTGCTAAAGAAAAAAGGGAGATCAAGTAACTATGGTAATTTTGTGGCGTTTCTGTTCCTTTTACTATTTTCCAGTTTTTTTTAAAAATCTCGTTGGCTTCATGATAATCACCCACTCTACTTTTTAAGAGTCCAATATTATGGTCATTAAAGTATGTAAGGTCTGGGAATTTCCTGAGATACGTTTGGGCATTAATAAAATTATCCAAAGCTTTTTTAAATTTTCGAGCTGTAAAAAGGTGTTTTCCTTTATTCAAAAAAGTCATCCCTACAAAGCGATCACTTCCAATCTTCCTGCCTATATCTATAATGCTATCTGAATACTTAAAAACCAACTCTTCTTCTGTGTTAAGAACAGACAAAAAGTAATATCCATTTAACATTTGCACACTATCTTTTTCTTGTTTCCCCTTTCTTAAAATCGCTTTAGCATAAATTGTCATTTTCAAAGTATCTCTCATACTTTGCACCAAAGAAGTATTCAACTCATTGAATGTTTTACCAGCTAAAGTATCGACATCTTTTGATGTATTTTGAAAGCCAAATAGATATAAATTAACACAAAAGAAAAAGATCATTAATACATTTTGTCTCATATCATAATAGGTTATTAGTGCTTTGAAGTCAAAACGGATAAAAAAACAAGATTAGATTCATGTTTCCTTCTTAACCCATCAAAGAGCAAGGACTTCTTCTCAAATTTATTATAAAAATTTCTTTTCTACGAATTCCCTGAAACCGCAGTACGTTTTCATGAATCACTACTTATAGCTCTTGGAATAGCAATAAGGCCCTATTTATATTTGAACAACACAAACATTAATAACAATATGGGGAAGCCGAAAACCAATTTAAAAGAGTAGGTATTTAATAAAATTAGTCTATATGAAAAATTCAAGTCTAGAGAAATTCAGATCTTTTGAAATGTCCAAAGAAGTAACAAAAACTTTAACAGGTAATGCTTGTCATGAAAATTTAGGTAAGTGCATAGAGACTGCGCAAGAAAATGGTAATGACTTCTTAATACCAATTTGCGTAGAAGTTTTATGCCCAAGAGATTAGATTATTTTTATTTTTAAAATCTAAATTAAAGGCCTAACAAGCAATTGTTTTGGCCTTTTTAATTTGCCTTAGCACCTACGCTTTCACATCCAATGCATCTCTAAGCGCATTACCAATAAGCATAAATGCCATAACTAAGCTCATGATTCCTAATCCAGGGATAATAGCAAGATAGGCTTTTCCTAATATGATATAGGAGTAATGATCTTTGATCATCGCACCCCAACTCGGCATAGGGGGTTGTGCTCCGATTCCCAAAAAGCTAAGACCGCTCTCGATCAAAATGGCGGCTGCAAAATTTGCCGCTGCAATGACAATTACAGGTGCTAAACTATTGGGTAATATATGTCTTGTAATAATCCTAAAATCGGTAAAACCTAAAGCTCTTGCAGCAGTAACATATTGCATTTGTTTTACGCTCATCACCTGACCACGTACTACCCTGGCTACTTCTACCCACATGGTTAATCCCACAGCGATAAAAACCTGCCAAAAACCTTTACCTAAAGCAAGAGTTATTGCAATCACTAATAGTAAAGTAGGTATCGACCAGGTAACATTAATCAACCACATGATAGCGGCGTCAACTTTGCCTCCGAAATAGCCCGAGGCAGCTCCTAGAGTAATTCCTAGAATCAATGAGATAAGAACAGCCACAAAACCAATAGAAAACGAAATACGGATACCTACCAACATTCTGCTTAACAAGTCCCTTCCGTACTTGTCGGTACCGAGAATAAATGTTTTTGTAGCTATATATTTCTCTTCAATTTCTTTGACAGTATGTTCAGACGAAAAACTGCTTAGCGGTATTACCTTTGAAATCCCAGTAATCTCTCCCTCACTATAAGGAACTATTTTTAGTCCATTATCCTCAAAATTATAACTATCGATTGGGATTTCATTGTCCATGTTTTTTTCTCCAAAAAAAGCTTTGCTCAAAAAGGATTGATTAGACTCTTCTAGGGAAGGAACCGTTAACATGGTTACCTCAAACCCTGGGGGTTTGGAATGAATAGACAAATGCATCTGATTAGCATTCCTGGAGTTATCGGGAGCTAACAGATAAGCAAAAACGGCTATAAACGCACAAAAAACAATGAAGCTAAAACTCAAAACGCCCCAAAAATTCTTTTTAAATTTTTGGAGCGCTAGTGTACCTAAAGAGTTTGATTTTTGCTCTGGCATTAATTTTAGTTCTTCAATGTAAGCGGGTTTTTAGATCTTCTGATATTATTAATCTTTAAATCCTCTAATACGCTAATTGCCTCTTCTACATATACGTCCTTGCTTAGACTTTCATGCCATCTTTTACGTTTTTCTGCTAATACTGTATCTTCTTTGATTAACTGCTTTTCGTATGGCAAAGACTCAAAAGTAAGATTGGTCTTATAGTCATCGATCGCTCCAAAGCGCTCAGCTTGCTTTTCATTCAGCTCTATATTGGCTTTGTAGTTATCGTATTTCAAAGAATATACATTAACATCTCTTTTTTGACGAACCCATTTTGCGTTTTCTTCGATCAATTTTAACTGATCGTTTTTAGCCATTCGGTCTTTACTATTATTAATAGTTTGGTTAAAATCAATGTATCCGTCCCAAATGTTATAATCTGCCGCAGCAATCTTATCCCAAGGCAGAGGATTCTCTTGATCTTTCTCTCCTATATCAATATAACTATATCGGTCCGGAACAACTACATCACTTTTTACTCCTTCTAATTGAGTCGATCCTCCGTTAACTCTATAAAATTTCTGAGTAGTCAACTTTAAAGCTCCTAAATCTCCAAAGTCATTGCTTCTCATCCAACGATTTAGATCCATCACATTTTGAACAGTTCCTTTTCCGTAGGTTTGCTTACTACCAATAATGATCGCTCTTTTATAATCCTGCATTGCAGCAGCAAGAATTTCTGAAGCTGAAGCCGATAATTCATTTACCAAAATCACTAGAGGACCATCCCACAGTATATTTCGGTCTTTATCACTTAACACTTCTGGAGATTCTCCTTTAGTTCTTACTTGAACGATAGGTCCTTTCTCGATAAATAATCCAGCAATATCCACAACAGTTTGAAGGGATCCTCCTCCATTATCTCTAAGGTCTACTACAAGACCATCCATATCCTGTTCTTTCAAACGAATAATCTCTTGTTTTACATCTTTTGCTGCGTTACGCTGATTGTAATCTTGCATATTGAAATAAAACTTAGGAAGATTAATCACCCCAAAAGTTTTATCGTTTTTCTTTACTACCGAAGATTTTGCATAGGTTTCTTCCAACTCTACAACATCTCTTACGATCTCAACAATCTCTGTAGTTCCATCTACTTTCTTTACCGTAAGCGTTACTTTGGTTCCTTTTGGTCCTTTTATCAAGCTTACCGCATCATCTAAGCGCATCCCTACAATACTTACAGGCTCTTGCTCTTCTTCTTGCTTTACTTTCATGATCAGGTCTCCTACTTCAACCTTATTTCCTCTCCATGCAGGACCTCCAGAAATAATTTCGATAATTTTTACATTATCATTTTTCTTTTGTAGTCTCGCTCCAATTCCTTCTAATTTTCCAGACATAGCTATATCAAATCTGTCCTTATCCTGAGGAGCAAAGTAATAGGTATGAGGATCAAACTCCTCTACAATAGAATTGATGTAAATGGAAAACCAATCTTTTCGCTCAAGATCATCAGCGAATTCGAAATATTCTTCTAAAGAAGATCTTGTAAGATCTCTAGACTCTTCTTCAAGAGCTACACCTGTTTTTCTTTTGAAATCTTTGTTTTTGGTCACAGAATCTATCTGCTCTTCTACTTTGTCGTAGTAACTTGATAATGCATTGAATTTAAGTTGCAACCTCCAACGCTCTCGCATCTCTTTCTTATTCGTTGCATATTTTAAATTCTCGTAGTCGGTATCGATCGCCTCTTCCACTTCAAAATTAAAAGGGCTCTCCAGAATATCTTTGTATAAGACTCTCGCCTCATCCATACGTTGTTGTAAACGTTGATACGTACGGTTAAAGAAAGTAATCTCTTTGTTTCTGATTTCGTCGTCGATCAGTTTCTCATACTTCTTAAACTCATTAATATCACTCTCATAAAAATAACGCTTCAAAGGATCTAAAGCATCAATATAATCTGCAAATACCTCTTTTGAGAAGTCATCATTAATATCCTTTGCATCATAATGACCTTTTCCCAACACATAACTAATCAAATCAATCAACAGCTTATCCTTGTCCGGGTCATTCTCCACCTTGGTAGTAAAACTGCATGACGCAGCTGAAACAATCATGGTAAGCATCAAAATCAAAAAACTCTTTTTCATACGCTTAAAATATAAATTTAGGGGTTTTTCCTGGCAAAATACATTAAAAATCGTGCCAAGAACACGTAATAATACTAAATTTTTCTTAAAACAACTAATATTATTTGTTACTCTTTTCAGAACCGATTTTTCGTACAAAAAAAGTGTATTTTTACCATCGTAAAAATTCGATGACATGACCCAAAAAAAGCCGCTTATCTTAGTGACCAATGACGATGGCATAACTGCTCCCGGAATTAGGGCACTCATTAGTGTTATGAATGAAATTGGTGATGTTTTTGTAGTAGCTCCTGATAGTCCTCAAAGTGGGATGGGCCATGCTATTACGGTAAACAACACTTTGTATTGTGATCCCATTGTGATTGACAAAGATGCTCCGCAAAAGGAATACAGCTGCTCTGGAACACCTGCAGATTGTGTCAAAATGGCATCGCGACAAATTATGGATCGTATTCCTGATTTGTGCGTAAGTGGTATCAATCATGGTTCTAACTCTGCGATTAATGTGATTTATTCTGGAACGATGAGTGCTGCGGTAGAAGCGGGAATAGAAGGGATCCCTGCAATAGGTTTTTCTCTTTGTGATTACGGGATGGACGCCAATTTTGAACCTTCTAAAAAGTATGTGCGATCAATCGTAAAAAATGTACTCGAAAATGGTTTGCCCAAAGGAGTGGTCCTTAATGTAAACATCCCTAGGCTACCTGCAGAAGAAATCAAAGGAGTAAAGATTTGCAGACAGGCAAATGCACATTGGGTAGAAGAGTTTGACAAAAGAACAAATCCGATGGGAAGGAGATACTATTGGCTTTCTGGTAAATTTATCAACGAAGATAAAGGTGAGGACACCGACGAATGGGCACTAAAAAACGGATATGTATCTGTAGTACCTACACAATTTGACCTTACCGCTCATCATTTTATTCAAGAATTAAACAACTGGTCTTTGCATGATTAAAAAAGAAATTGGAATTGGCTTTCTTATTGGTTTGATTGCCAACAGCATTGGTTTTGCATTTTGCGTATTTATTTTTTCGGTACTCAGCCCTCAGAATTTCAACTTTATAGAAACCATCAAAGCTTCATTAGAAAATGATTCGTTTGGGAGTTTAATCGTTCTTGGAGCGATCCCTAATCTTGTTGCTTTCTTCCTATTTATTAAAAAAAATAATATGTATCGTGCTCGTGGCGTGCTTCTTGCTACGCTAATAGCAGCCATTTGTATTGCAATTAGTAAATTTGGATAAATTCAAAGCCAACTCTTTGTAATATATATTGAAATAAACACATCAAACGAGTCATAATTACAAGGTTAACATTAACAAAACGTAAGTGGCCAATGATATCTGACAATTAAAAGCAACAAAAAAAGAACAGATGAAATATTACCTAATTGCAGGAGAAGCTTCCGGGGATTTACACGGTTCTAACTTAATGAAATCCTTGCTTATCGAAGACCCTAAAGCAGAATTTAGATTTTGGGGAGGGGATCTTATGCAAGCCGTTGGCGGCACATTGGTAAAACATTACAAGGAGCGTTCTTTTATGGGGTTTATAGAAATACTCCTTAACCTACGCAAGATTCTAGGGTTTATTAAATATTGCAAAAAGGATATTGAAGCATACCAACCAGATGTGCTCATTTTGATCGACAACTCAGGGTTTAATCTTCCGATAGCAAAGTGGGCAAAACAGCATGGTTTTACTACTCATTACTACATAAGTCCCCAGATTTGGGCATCTAGAGAAGGTCGTATCAAAACGATAAAGGCCTATGTAGACTATATGTATGTAGTATTACCATTTGTCAAAGATTTTTACGACAAATACGATTACCCTGTTCATTTTGTGGGACATCCACTTATCGATGCCATCAACAATCACGAACAAATTACTCCAGAAGAGTTCAAGACAAAACATCAACTGGATGATAGACCCATAATCGCTATATTACCCGGAAGTCGTAAGCAGGAAATCAAAAAAATGCTGGAGACTATGCTGACCATAGTGGATGATTTCCCAGCGTATCAATTTGTTATTGGTGGTGCCCCCAGTCAGGAGGCATCTTTTTATGCTCCGTTTATCAAAAAGAAAGGAGTTCATCTTGTAATGAACGAAACATATGATCTATTAAGTCTTAGTAATGGCGCTTTGGTCACTTCGGGAACCGCTACGCTAGAGACTGCTTTGTTTAAAGTCCCACAGGTGGTTTGTTACAAAGGAAGTTATATTTCCTATCAAATTGCAAAACGTATCATTAATCTTGATTATATATCATTGGTAAATCTGATTATGGATAAACCCGTAGTTACCGAGCTTATTCAAAATGATTTTAATGCTGAACGATTAAAAGAAGAGCTTACTAAAATAGTAGACGATTATCAAAGAGCCGTGATGTTTTTGGACTATTACGATCTTGAAAAACGACTTGGCGGACGTGGTGCAAACGATAAAGCAGCTCAATTAATTGTTGACGCTCATAGATAACTAAAAAACTCCCTCCAAATGAAAAGAACAATTACCTACTTATTAATATTAACCTTGGGTTTATTTTTGACCTCTTGCGGTAGTTCTTCCAAAAAGAAGGCCGTAATATCTCAAAATACCAAGAAAACCACCAAGACTACCTCAAAAAAGAATCCCAACGACAAAAAGATCAAAAGTATTATTAGTCACGCCAAATCTTTCAGCGGAACCAAATATAAATATGGCGGTACTACCAAAAAAGGTATGGATTGTTCTGGATTGGTATATACTTCTTTCAAAAAAGAAAATGTGATTCTCCCCAGGACTTCAAAAACTATGGCCACTCAAGGAAAAGCGATTGCTCTAAAAAAAGTAGCTGTTGGGGATTTGCTATTCTTTAAAACCAATAAAAGAAAGAATGTCATCTCACACGTAGGACTTGTGGTAGAAACAAGGGGTACTATCAAATTTATTCATGCATCCACCTCTAGAGGTGTTATCATTTCGAGTCTTGACGAAACCTATTGGAACAAGGCTTTTGCATGGGCTCGAAGGGTGTTATAAATCTTGTTTTTCAGAAAAATAATATAGATTAATCCGAACTACGGGTTCTGAAATATGAAACTGGCAGCTTGTATTATTGCATAATACATTTTGCAAATCATATTTCTGGTGCAGCAACCAAAGTCAATTAACACACCTTTTCTTATTATCACTATATCCTTGATTGTTGGAATAGTGACAGGTCACTATTTCTGCATAGCTGTTATTCCAGCCTTAATAGCTCTTTGTATTTCGATAGCGATGCTCACTCTGTTTTGGTGGAAATCCAAAAAACCATTTAAGCAAGGTTGGGAATTTGTAGCCAGTGCCATCGTAATGTTCGTAGTATTTGGAATAACACTGGTCAACTTACACAATCCATTACATCGATCAAACCATTATTCAAGACTACTGCCAAAAAAACAACTACAGCAATCTGTAGGTGTAAAATTTAGCGTTAAAGAACGATTAAAATCTACTTCTTATTATCAAAAATACGTCGTTGATATTGTTATTATCCACGGTAAGTCAACCCAAGGAAAGTTGCTATTGCTCCTTCCAAAGGATAGCCTTCGTAATCATTTGGATATAGGTAATCGTTATACCACATTTACTCAGATAAAATCGATTCCGAAAGCATTAAATCCAGATCAATTTGATTATGCTGCATATTTAAAAAAACAGTATATCACCCATCAAATCAAATTACACCCATCACAATTAGTTCAAGACTCAACCTCTACTTTATCTATTTTCCGATTATCCGATCAAGTTAGAAAACATATAATTCTAAAATTAAAAACCTACTCATTTTCCACAAAACAATTGGCCGTAATCCAAGCTTTATTATTAGGTCAAAGACAAGATATCGATCAACAAACCATACAATCGTATCGCGATGCCGGAGCCATGCATATCTTAGCCGTTTCGGGATTGCATGTAGGGATCTTATTATTACTTCTGAATACTGTATTGCGACCTTTAGAAAGGTTTCATCAAAAAGGAAAGGTTCTCAAAACAGTTTTGTTATTGGTATTTCTTTGGTTTTTTGCCATCATTGCGGGGTTATCCCCTTCGGTATTAAGAGCAGTAACCATGTTCTCTTTTCTTGCTGTAGGAATGCAAATAAGTTCTACAACCAGCATGTATAACACATTGATCTTATCGGCATTTGTTTTACTTTGCTTTCATCCTTTATTACTTTTCTCTATTGGTTTTCAATTTAGCTATGTGGCTGTCTTTTCAATAGTTTACCTACAACCCATATTTTCAAAATGGTATACTCCTCCCAATTTCTTACTTAAAAAAATTTGGGAAACGCTTACTGTAACTTTTTCAGCTCAATTAGGATTGGCACCACTCACTATATTCTACTTTCATCAATTCCCATTGTTATTTTTTGTTTCCAATTTGATCATCATTCCATTTCTGGGCAGTATTCTGGGATTGGGAGTGGTCGTTATCGTTCTAGCTTCAATAGGAATATTACCAGAGCCGCTTGTTACCGTATTTGGGTATGGTATCGATTTTATGAATGGAAGTGTCTCCTGGGTTGCTTCAAAAAGCAATTTTGTTCTTACCAATATTCCTTTTTCATGGAGATTACTAATTCTTTCTTATACCTTAATTATTGCTATCAGTCTGGCGCTTCAAAAAGCACTTTTCAAGAGGCGTTTTGTTCTAGGAACCGTAACAATAATCATAGTGTTGGTCATCGTATTTGAAAAACATCAAGCTGCCCAACAAAATGAATTGGTTATTTTTCATCAATTTGGGAATACTGTAATCGGACGATTAGAACATCAACAACTAATATTGAATACCAAATCTCCTATTACCGATAACACCCAAAACTTCCTCTTTTCTAATTATTTGATAAAAAAAAGAGCTGTTTTGAAGCGAAATGATGCTTTTCAACATCAATATCAACATAAGAAGCGAACCCTAATGGTTATCGATAGTACATTTATGTATTCTCAACACTTCCAAGATTCAGACATCTTACTCTTATCGGGTTCGCCAAGAATTCACTTAGAACGTATAATAGACAGCCTGAATCCTAAACAACTCGTTGCAGATGGTAGCAATTATAGAAATTATATGGATCGTTGGGAGAAAACTTGTGCGGACAGAGATATTCCTTTTCATCGTACCGATCGAGATGGTGCATTTGTATTAAAATGATGCGCTATCGTTAATCCAAAATTATCATCTTACGATTATTTACGGTTTTAACAGCAAATCAAATATCCTAAACCCCGAAAAATCACCAGGGCATTTAACCAACTAATAATCAGCTAATTGCCCTGTTTTCCCGGGTTAATAAACTACAAATTTAAACTTAAATAATTGATTAACAGGATGTTAAAAAAATACAAGCTCCGAATCTTCTTCAAACTGTTTTGTTATTCATAAACGAGAAATATCTTTGAACCCGAAAAATCAAACCAAGCTTATTTGATACTACCCCGCAAATTTAGAATCCGATAATTAGCATAGTGTCATTAGGATACAACCATCTTGATAGGTAAGAAACATAGTGTGGATAAAATTGTTTCTATTTAAGAATGCACACTTCATCTCTTTTATGGGGTTTCTAACTAATTAAATACACATTCTTAAAACCATTACAACAATGAGAAAATTCAGGTTATTAATGGCATGTATACTTGTTGCCGGGGGCATCACTTCATGTCAAAAAGAAGAGACCAAAAATGAGCTACTAGAAGAAGTAGCTGTACAACCCACCAAGGCAGAGTTAGAGAAGCTCTTTAATATGGGAATTAATATCGATAATGTAACTGTTGAAGATATTCCATCTTTTGATGGTACAACCACCAAACATTTCGTTTCGGGTGATATTACTATTCCTTATGATGGACTAGATGATTATGCCGAATTAGGCGCTCTGGAAGATGGAAACAAGCAGTATCGTACACCAAATATTGTTGCTCCCGCTTTTAGAAATATTCGAATCCTTGGGTACACCGGTGGTGGGGCAGCACTAAGTTCAAAGATGCAAACTGCTTTATCCTGGGCTGTTGCTAACTACAATGCACTACCAAATACACTTAACTTTAATTTGACCTTTGGCACCAATACTGCTGCTGCAGATATCATTGTCTACAAGGTCAATAATTCTAGTGGTGGTGCGTCTGCAGGGTTTCCTAGCAGCAATGGACGACCGTACCGTTATGTACGAATTAATTCTGGGATGGATAGTTTTACTACCAACGTAAACGAACATGTAATGGGTCATGAAATTGGTCATTGCGTTGGATTCAGACATCAGGACTGGTTCAATCGCCAAAGTTGTAACTATACAGGACCTCTTCCTGCAGAATCTCCAGCGATATGGATTCCTGGAACTCCGTTATCCTTCTATGAAGATTCTATTATGCTTGCTTGCTTTGGTCCAAATGAAGATGGTGAATTTTCCTCATCAGATATTCAATCACTCAATATATTATATTAAACACAGGAGGTAGTATCTAAAAAAAGGCTATCCATTAATGGATAGCCTTTTTTATATATAAAATGGTTTAGGTTAATTACAACATCACCAATGCTTCTTTTAAATTTTCATCTTCCTCAATAACCTCTTTTGAATTAAGGATATCCTTTATGATTTGACGGATTTTAGGGATACAATCTTTTGCCATTTTATTTGGACTATTGAATAGTACACAAATCCCTAAATCTTCGTTTGGATAAATCGCTATTTCGCTTCGGAAATTATTAACACTTCCTCCGTGATGAATTACTTTTTGTAATTGCTCTGTTTCTTGATCTTTAAAAGTGTGGATTCTCCAACCGTGTGCGTAATGTGAACTTACGTATCCTGGCCATCTCTGGTAGTAACTTCTTCTTCCTCCTACTTGTATTACTGGACTAAATACTTTTTCCATAGTTTTAGGCATAAGCACCTCGGGGTTATTCCCTAACAAAAACTTCATCCATTGCCCCATATCCATTGCACTAGCATTAATACCACCTGCAGCAACCGCTCCGTAATACTTTTTGTTTAGACGCATGGGTCTCCATCCATATCGTAAACGTTGATGCGGCAATGCAATATTAGTATCTCCTTGTAAAGCTTCGTAAGTAGCAGAAGCTCTATCCATCCCCAGAGGGTCAAATATTTTTTCCTGAATAACTTCAAAAAGCGGCTTTTGAGTAACGCGTTCGATAATTTCACCACTTAACGCAAAAATGGCATTTTGGTAATTATAAAAATAACCTGGTTCCTGAAGTGGACGTACTTCATTAAATCTACTGGCAATGTTGTCTAAAGAAACTCCAGCTTCTACAAGGTTGGTAAAACTATGATATGGCAATCCTGAAGTATGCGAAAGCACATGAGACAGCGTTACTTTTTTGGTTTGCGCTGCACTGGCTAATCTGAAATTAGGAATGTGATTGATAATCTTATCCTCCCAATTGATCAGTCCTTCCTGTACATGAATTCCTGCCAGGATTCCAGCAAATCCTTTGGATACAGATCCAATTCTAAAAATTGTCTCTTTATCCACATTATCCGTTAGTCTGCTGTTTCTACTACCAAAACCATCTGCATAGATAATAGAATCACATTTTACAACAGCAACTGAAGCACCAACGATTTGCTTTTTTTGTACTGCCTCATCAAAATACGCTTGAATAGAATCTGCGATCCTTTTCTTAAACGAATCAGACGCTAAAACAGATTCTGGAAGTGGTTGCGGTAAAAGCACCGCATGTTCTTGTTTTGGTAACTGCGGTTGTTTCGTAGGCATAAACGAAAAGAGTAAGCCTATGAACAACATAGTTGGGGTAGCTAGGGTGAAGATTTTTTTCATTAAGTAGGTTTATTGGTGCCAAAAAAAAGAAAAAACATCGACAAAAACAACAAAATCATCTTTGAAATACACATTTTTTCTATTTTTCTTCCAATCTGGGTATTTTTGGGTTTACGTTGTAGGTAACGAAAAACTTACTAATTAATTGTATAAAAGGTTAATAAATCCGAAAACTGATCTTCTTAATGCTTCTTTTAGCTATGCAAAGTTTAATTTGAAACCGTAGGAATAGGTGGAGGACCATCGGGAAGGATGGCTTTATAGACATAATCTCCTTTTCTTTCTTTAAATTCTTTTTTGACCTCTTCGACTAATTTCTCATCATCATACATATCTACCATTGTCATAGCAAGTGCCTTTGACGCCTGAATCATTCCTTTATGACCAATAGACATTCCTCCGCAGGCAACAACAGCCCAAGAGTGCCAGGGAGTATCAATTGGAGCAGTAGTAACTCCTAATCGCACAACCGGAACCAACCAACTCACATCTCCCACATCAGTAGAGCCACCTCCGGGATGTTCTTTTGTCGCTTCCAAAGGGTTTATTTTGGCGTCTATTCCCTTTTGAGGTTTCCCGGTTCCTTCTTGTATTTTGTATGCAAATGCCAATTCTTCTTCAGTATATTGGATTTCTCCCAGGTACTCCAGGTTTTTTTGCATGGCTTTCCCTCCTGCTCTATTTACCAAAATCTCATGTAATCCAGAAACCAAACTAACCTTATAATCTACATTTGCCATAATTGCTGCTCCTTCAGCCATTTTCTCTACACGTTTCCATACTTCCTCCATACCTTCGCGTTTTGTATCTCTTACACGTATCCATATTCTGGAGTAGTCTGGAACCACATTCACTACATCTCCCGCTTTTTGAATATCATAATGTATACGTACGGTAGGTTTGATATGCTCCCTCAAATAGTTAATCCCGGTGGTATACAACTCCAAAGCATCCGAAGCGCTTCTTCCATTCCAGGGATCTGCAGATGCATGAGCTGCCTGACCATTAAATTCTACGATAAAATCCACCAAGGCCAACGAGCTTTGTACATCGGCTTTAGTCTTTGCTGAAGGATGCCAATCCAAACAAATATCAAGACCTTCAAACAATCCGGCTCTTGCCATAAACAATTTTCCAAAAAACTTCTCTTCAGCAGGAGTACCAAAAAACTTTACGGTCCCTTTTATCTTTCCCTGCTTGATCAAATCCTTGATAGCTACAGCAGCAGATAAGCTAGCCACTCCAAACAGATTATGGCCACATCCATGGCCTCCAGCATCTTTTTGCAAAGGTTCTTTGGTAGGCTGTGCTTTTTGCGATATCCCAGGCAAAGCGTCAAACTCTCCCAAAATCCCAATAACCGGAGAACCACTACCATAGGAAGCCACAAAAGCTGTAGGTATATCTGCTACTCCACGTTCTACAGTAAATCCCTGAGACTCGGCATAATCAGCTAATACCTTGGCCGATTGTTTCTCTTGAAAGGCAGTTTCGGCAAATCCCCATATTTGATCACTCATGGTGATCATCTTTTTTTCTTGTTTTGCAACTGCTTCTATTACCGAAGTTTTGTTGGAACTAATTTTGGATTGTTGTGCATAAAAAAGTGTACTACATAGTACAGCACCAACAAATAGTTTGAACCGAATCATAATTAAGATGTTTGTGAGTTGTGTGCTTTGAAGATACTAAATAATTCTTTTTCTTTGGTTCTCACTTTCCAAATAAAAAACTCCTTTCCGTAAAAACGAAAAGGAGCTTATTTATCTCTTATTATGTAATTCTAATTCGTAAACGTACCTACGAAAGCTTTCTCATACTTTTTCCAAGCATCAGCACTGGTTAACTGCTTATAATCATCACTATGAATCATCTTGAGGTACAGCTCTAATTGCTGTGGTGTTTTATATCCCACCACGGGAGCAATTAATCCTCCATTCTCATCAAAGAAAACAATACTTGGATATCCAGAAATTTTTAACGCATTGGCAAAAAAGTGTTGACTATTTCTTCCTTTTCTACCGGGTTTATAGTTAGGATTGGTATACGTAAAATTATTATACTCGATCTTTTCTGTACCTTCGGCATTAAACTTTACCGCGTAGAAGTTTTCATTTACATAAGAAACAACGTCCTTATTATGAAACGTTTTTTTATCCAGAAGTTTACAAGGACCGCACCAATCGGTATACACATCCATAAAAATCTTTCTCGGTTCCTTTTTTTGTGCCTCTAGTGCTTCATTAAAAGACATCCATTTGATCTCTTGTGCCTGGGTAGTAACACACAAAAGCATCACGCATATTAAAAGTAGGTTCTTCATTAGTATCCTTTTTTCTAGTTTGTCGGAAACAAAAACTGTTCCTTATTTAAAACTTCACCCGTCTTTGGGAAACGAGTGAAGACGTATATTATTATTTATCGCACTCCGTGCATGAGTTTTTTCATAACCGGATTGAGCAAAATCATAAGCGTTCCTGCCACACCCGGAACAACTGTAAAGATCAAAAAGAAGGTGGTTAATGAGTATTCAGAAGTAATACTATCAATCATACCTCCTAGCTGACCTGCAGACCAATTTCCGAGAAATATTGCTAAATACCAAATCCCGAACATCAAACCGATCAGTTTTGCAGGAACCAATTTACTTACATATGAAAGCCCTACAGGAGACAAAAACAACTCTCCTAAGGTATGGAATAAATAGGCTAAAATTAACCAAGCCATACTTACTGCGGCGGTCTCTGCTCCTTGAGGAATCGAAGAAGCTCCAAAAGCCAATATGGCAAAACCAAAACCTAAAAGAATAAGTCCTAATCCAAATTTGACCGCGGCACTTGGATTGTACTTACTATCCCATAATTTTGAAAATAGTGGTGCAAATGAAATGATAAACAACGAATTCAAAATCCCAAACCAAGAGGCTGGAACCTCTGTTGTATCCGCATTAAACTCTCTATATAATTTCCAAATAACAATAGCCCAAATAATTAAAAAGCTAAACCCTAATACGCTATTAGATAATGATATCTTTTTAAAAGTTTGCGCAAACAACTTGTATAAAACCCATGTAATTATAAGAAGGGGAATAATTGTAATTAAAGTATCAACAATTTTAAAAATTGTTGCAGAATCACCCTCCAAAATACGATTGGTATACTTATTTGCAAAAATGGTCATTGACCCTCCTGCTTGTTCGAAAGCAGCCCAAAAGAAAATTGTAAAAAATGCTAATACACCAACAACGATATAACGATCCCTTTGTACTTTGGAACTTACCTTTATTTCTTCTTTAACTTCCTCTACCGCATCTTCAATTTCATCATCAAGATCATCTATTTCGAGTTTCTTGTTAGGAGGTAATCCAACATCTTCTAGTATACTTCTTCCAAACCAAAACTGAAGCATTCCCAAAAACATAAAGATCCCAGCAAGCCCAAAACCTAAGCTCCAACTCACTTTTTCTCCTAAATATCCACACAACATTATTCCAAGAAAGGCTCCTGCATTTACTCCCATGTAGTAAATGGTATATGCACCGTCCTTCTTTTCTTCATTTTTATCGTATAAACCACTTACTATTGAAGTTAGATTAGGTTTGAACAATCCATTTCCTAAAATTAAACAGGCTAATCCTATGTAGAGAAACATCGGAGTTTCTAATGCCATTGATCCGTGACCCAACGTCATTAACAATGCTCCAAAAGCTACGGCTTTTCTATATCCAATAAATTTATCTGCAATAAATCCACCAATAATTGGAGTCAGGTATACTAATCCAGTATACCACCCATATAAACTCAACGCATCCTCATTGCTCCAGTTCCATCCTCCATCTACAATTTCTGTTGTTAAAAAAAGAACGAAAAGCGCTCTCATTCCATAATAAGAGAAACGTTCCCACATTTCTGTAAAGAAAATAACAAAAAGTGAAGGTTTATGACCTAGTAAACTAAATATTTTAGAATCGTTTGTTGCTGCACTCATAAAGTCTGATTTAATTATTCTGAAGCATCAGCCAATTCAAATCCTTCGGCTTCTTCGTGAACAGTACCTTCTTTATCTTCTACTCCATGAGTAAGCAATTCTAATTTCTTTCTAAAAATCATTACGAGGAAACCAAATACAACACAGAAAACTGCTATCCCTGTAAATATTTTAAATTCTCCTTGACTTTCAGCCCACTCTCCTAGTAATCCAGCCAGTTTGTTACCAAATCCTGTCATTGCAAAGTAAACTCCCATCATCAAAGCAGCGTATTTTACCGGAGCTAATTTTGTAATAAATGAAAGTGCAACCGGAGAAATACAAAGCTCTCCTATGGTATGAAACAAATATGCTAATACCAACCAATACATTGCTGATGATCCACTAGACTCAAACTCCATTGAAGCTGCTGTCATAAAAAAGAATCCTGTACCCATGATAATCAATCCAACGATCATCTTAAATAATGAACTAGATACTTTTCCTTTTAGTTTTCTATTCGCCCAATACAACGCTACAGATGTACCTAAAAATATGATAAACATCGCATTAAGAGATTGGAACCAAGAAGCTGGAACTTCCCATCCCATTAACATTCTATTGGTTTTTTCTTTTGCGTAAATATTCATCAATCCTCCTGCTTGTTCAAAAGCTCCCCAAAAAACAATCACTAACAAAAATGAAATCAATAAAACAACGATTCTGTCTTTTTCAATCTTGGTTAACGGTTTTTTCATTGCTTCTTTATCCTCTGCTTTTTCTGAAGTACCTAAGAAATTACCTACCTCCTTTAAGTATTTCTGTCCTAAAAGATATTGTAACAATCCTAAAGCCATACCTATTCCAGCTAATCCAAATCCATAGTGCCATCCATGAACTTCTCCTACATAGCCGACTATTAAACTTGACAGGAATGCTCCCAAATTTATCCCAATATAAAAAATAGTAAATCCTTTATCTCTTCGTATATCGCCTTGTTTATACAAACCTCCTACCATAGTAGAGATATTAGGTTTTAGCATACCAACTCCGGCAATGATCAGACCCAAACCAGAATACCATGCCCACATTTCTTCAACCGCCAAAATACTATGCCCGGCAACTAATAAAAGACCTCCTACAAGAACAGATTTCTTTTGACCAAGAAACTTATCTGCAATCCATCCTCCCGGAATAGATGCTACGTATACCAACATGGTATACCAACCATATAATGCCAAAGCCTCACCCGAAGACCAACCTAACCCAGGGTTCTCATCTACAGTTTTTGTTGTAAGATATAACACAAAAAGAGCTCTCATTCCATAGTAGGAGAAACGCTCCCACATTTCTGTAAAAAATAATATGTATAACCCTACTGGGTGTCCAAAAAGCTCCTTTTGATGAGCTGCTTTAACTGTATTTGCCATTATATGTTAGTTTAATTTTAGTTTATTAGCTTAAATGATTTATAAGTTGTTTTTAATGAAGTGAGTCATCTTGTTGTACAGATGCAATCTTGTATTACCTCCATAAATCCCATGATTCTTGTCTGGATATATTGCCCAATCAAAATCTTTATTTGCCTGCACAAGGGCTTCTACCAATTGCATCGTATTTTGCACATGTACATTATCGTCTGCGCTACCGTGCACCAACAAGAATTTTCCTTTTAAACCATCTACAAAATTAATAGGTGAATTATCATCATATCCTTTAGGATTCTCCTGAGGAGTCATCAAATATCGTTCCGTATATATGGTATCATAAAACCTCCAACTCGTTACCGGAGCAACAGCAATCGCCATTTTAAAAGTCTCCGGCGCTTTAAACAAACAATTACTAGACATAAATCCACCATAGCTCCATCCCCAAATTCCGATTCTTGAAGCATCGATATAATCCAATGCTCCTAAATGCTTGGCTGCAGCTATTTGATCTTGTACTTCTAGATTTCCTAAATCATTTTGTGTTGCTTTTTTAAACTTTGCTCCTTTCAGTCCGGTACCTCTACCGTCTACGCAAGCTACGATATACCCTTGCTGTGCCAACATCATGTACCAATAATCATTAGCTCTGTTCCAGGAGTTTCTCACCATCTGGGATCCAGGCCCAGAGTATTGATACATAAACAATGGATACTTCTTGCTAGGATCAAAATCCTTTGGCTTGATCATCCACATATTCAAAGTTTCTCCATTGATCTCGATTGTCGAGAATTCTTTTGGACGAACATCGTATTGCTTTAATTTTTCTGTAAGTGCGTTGTTGTTCTTTAATTCTCGAATTACTTTTCCCGTTTTTCCATCATTCAAAGAATACTCATATGGGGTTGTTGCATTCGAAAAATAACTGATATATACACTAAAATCTGCACTAAACTCGGCATCATTGGACCCTTCTTTGGCGCTCAATCTTTTCTTATCAGCTCCATCCAATCCAATAGAATATACATCCCTATTGATATTTCCGTTTTCTACACTTTGATAGAATACTTTTTTGTTCTTGGTATCGTACCCATAATATTGAGTTACTTCCCAAGGACCCTTGGTTACCTGATTGATCAACTCCCCAGTAGCAGCATAGTGATAAATATGGTTAAAACCATCTTTTTCACTTGTCCAGATAAAACTATTATCATCTAGAAAAGTAAGGTTATCGGTAACATCGATATAGGCTTCATCTTTCTCATTAAGTACCACTTTTGGTGCCTTGGTTTTGGCATCTACAAAAATTAAATCCAGATTATTTTGGTGTCTGTTCATTACCTGAACACTCAAAATATCTGGATTAGCACTCCATTTTATTCTTGGGATATAAAAATCTTTATAATCTCCCAGTTTGACCTCATCTAATGCCATTGCACCTATATCGGCCACAAACAACGAGACCTTAGAATTCTTTTCTCCGGCTTTAGGATACTTAAAAACATCTTGTTTTTGGTACAAGTCTTTCCCATACACATCCATAGAAAACTCGGGCACTTCTCTCTCGTCAAATCGCAAAAATGCAATCTTGTTGCTGTCTGCGCTCCAATCAAAAGCTCTTACAAACGAAAATTCTTCTTCGTATACCCAGTCGGTAATCCCGTTAATGATTTCATTTTTCTTTCCGTCGTCGGTAAGTTGTATCTCCTGCCCCGTTGCGAAGTTCAATACGTAAATATTATTATCCAGCACATATGCTATTTTATTTCCATCAGGAGATAGCAATGGGGATTGAATTTTTTTATCATGTACCTTAAAAACTCCATTGGAAGGGACATCATAGATATGATAAATTCCTCTTGAAGAACGGCGATAGATTTGCTCTAACTCGCTTGCCAACAAAATTCTATTTTCATCTTTACTAAAGGTATACCCTTGAAATGAGGCTAAACCATCTATAGAAGAAGAAGTAACCAAAGTTTTGGCTTTCTCTCCTGTTTCATAATCATATACTTGAATATTGGTAGCTCCCGAGATGGGGTCGTTTTCTAAAACTGAATATTGAGTTCCGTTTTTCATAGAGTGCAAAGACTGAAAACCTTCAGTTCTAAAAGCCCCTCCCCAGATCTCATTAAGAGTGAATGCCTTTTGTTGTGCAATGCTGACAACACTTACAAATAGCAAAATACTACAAAACAATTTTGTAAATTTCATATCATAGAGGTATAAATTGTTAACGCCAAGATTACTAAAAAATCCGTGAAAAATACAACAATTGATGTTAAATACAATAAAATCAGGGGTGCTAAAGTGTTTTTTTTTAACAGATCATTAAACAAATAGCTTTTTAAACAATAATTACACAATGAAACTCAGTAGGTTTCTGTAATTGCAGTGTTCAAAGAATAGTGAATATCACAAAACAGAATAGTATCTTTGACCCCATTACTAAATTACATTACAAGATGGCACCAGTAGTTTCTGGATTTTCTAAACTTTCTAAAGCAGATAAAATAAAGTGGTTGGCAGAACATCATTTCGATAATGATCAAAACACCATAAATACCCTTACTACCTATTGGAATTCTGACCAAAAGCTGCAACAGCTGCATGACGAATTTACAGAAAACACAATCTCTAACTACTATCTCCCGTTTTCGGTAGCCCCGAATTTTTTGATCAATGGTACGCGTTACACACTACCCATGACTATCGAAGAAAGTTCTGTGGTAGCAGCGGCAAGTAAAGCGGCCAAATTCTGGCAAAATCGAGGTGGATTTAAAGCCGAGGTGATTGCAACTACCAAAGTAGGTCAGGTACACTTTATGTATGCAGGAGACTCAGAAAAATTGCAGCGTTTCTTTACGGCGACGAAACCTATATTATTAGAGGCCGTTTCTTCTATCACCAAAAACATGAAGAAAAGAGGGGGTGGAGTAAAAGAAATTGTACTAAAAGATAAGACTACTGAAATTGAAAATTACTATCAGTTGCATTGCACCTTTGAAACGGTAGATGCTATGGGGGCTAACTTTATCAATTCGTGCCTGGAACAGTTTGCTAAAACCTTTGTAGCTGAAGCCAAAACTTATGATGACTTCTCGGATCATGAAAAGAATATCGAAATCATCATGAGTATTCTGTCTAATTATGTTCCTGAATGTATTGTACAAGCCACTGTTTCTTGCCCTATAAACGAACTTCCTAATGGTGTAGATTTATCTTCGGAACAATATGCGAAGAAGTTTGTACAAGCGGTTCGAATTGCAGAAGTAGAACCCTATCGTGCTGTAACCCACAACAAAGGTATTATGAATGGTATTGATGCCGTTGTCTTGGCCACTGGAAATGACTTTAGAGCGATCGAAGCCGGTGCACATGCTTATGCTGCAAAAGACGGAAAGTACAAAAGCTTAACACATGTAGAAATCCAAGACGATCAATTTATTTTTTCAATAAAAATACCTCTGGCTTTGGGGACAGTTGGTGGATTGACTTCATTACACCCATTGGTTAAATTATCCTTACAGCTGTTGGGACAACCTAATGCCAAGAAACTTATGGAAATTACGGCAGTCGCCGGTCTTGCCCAAAATTTTGCAGCAATAAACTCTTTAATAACCACAGGGATTCAACAAGGGCACATGAAAATGCACCTAATGAATATCCTTAACCAATTTGAAGCGACTAACACAGAAAAGGAGCAGCTGATCGCATATTTCAAAACAAATGCCGTTAGTCATAGTGAAGTAGCTAATCAAATTGAAAAACTAAGGTCCTAACCAATGAAAAAGTCCTTTTACAGCCATGGTAAATTATTACTAACCGGAGAATATCTCGTATTGGATGGTGCTCAGGCATTAGCTATTCCTACCCAAAAAGGACAATGGCTATTTATTGAGGAGACCGATACCGAAGGTATTCACTGGCAAAGTTTTGATGAAAACGGAAATTGTTGGTTTGAAACCAATTTCCTGATTACCGAAAAAGAACTTACACTAGCCAACGACACCCATAATGATCCTATTGCAGATACGTTGCTTACCATTTTAAACAGTGCCAAAGATCTCAATCCAATTTTTTTGACCACTAGTAGTGGCTATACCGTTGAAAGCCGTTTGGAATTTGATCGCGAGTGGGGACTAGGTTCTTCTTCTACCTTGATTAATAATATTGCGCAATGGGCAAAGGTGAATGCTTTTGAGCTTTTAGAAAATAGCTTTGGAGGCAGTGGTTATGACATTGCATGTGCTCAAAATGACACACCTATTATCTACAAAAGAACAGAAGGAAAACCTGTAGTAACCGAAGCTCCTTTTGACCCTGTATTCAAGAACAACCTCTTTTTTGTTTATCTCAATCAAAAACAAGATAGCAAAGATTCTATTAAGCGCTACCAATCCTTACCGTTAAAAGAATTCGATAAAGCTGAAGCCGAAGTCAATGCGATCACTCAACAAATGCTAGAATGTACAGATCTTGCGGCTTTTGAAGAATTGATCTCTACTCACGAAGCAATTGTTTCAAAAATCATCAAAACAGAAACTGTAAGGTCCAGGCTTTTCTCAGATTATCCTGGTAGTATCAAGAGTCTTGGTGGATGGGGTGGTGACTTTGTACTGGCAACCGGTTCTTCTGAAGACATGGACTATTTCAAGAAAAAGGGATACACCACTGTAGTGCCCTATGAAGAAATGCTACTGTCTTAGACTCCCAAGGTTTCGACACGGTAAATCAGCTAATCCATTCCCGTTAAATTCATTACAACATTTTAAAAAGTAAGGTTAAATATGACACTTGCTTCGTAATCATTTGCCTAAATTTTGATAAATTTAAGTGAATTTAAGAAGCATATACCTATGACTACAGACAATACCGATGGTACTCAAAACGTTTTAGAAGCTGTAGTAGTAAGGTTTGCCGGGGATTCTGGAGATGGAATGCAGTTAACAGGCACCCAATTCTCGGATACTTCTGCCATGTTTGGAAATGATGTGGCTACTTTTCCGAACTATCCTGCCGAAATTAGAGCACCTCAAGGAAGTCTATATGGAGTGTCCGGATTTCAGGTACATATCGGGAGCATAGAAATTAGCACACCGGGAGATGATGTAGACCTATTGGTAGCCATGAACCCTGCAGGTCTCAAAACCAACCTACATGCAGTAAAACCTGGCCATACTATTATCGTTGATACGGATGCTTTTACCAGAAAAAACCTGGAAAAAGCGCAATATGAATCCAACCCCTTGGAAGATGGAAGTTTGGAAAATTACAGAGTGATCGAAGCCAAAATGACTTCTTTAACCAAAGAAGCGCTGAAAGATCTCGAAGGATTGGATAATAAAAGCATGGTGAGAAGCAAAAACATGTTCGCATTGGGCATGGTGTATTGGATGTATAATCGATCTACGGCTTACACCATAGATTTCTTCAACAAAAAATTCAAATCCAAACCTCAAATTGTTGAAGCCAACACCAAAGTCTTAAATGCAGGATATTACTTTGCAGAAACACTAGAGCTAATCCCTAATGCCTATACGATTGCTCCTGCAAAGATGAATCCGGGAACCTATAGAATTATCATGGGCAATACTGCTACTGCTTGGGGTTTTTTGGCAGCTGCAGAAAAAACAGGGTTGGAACTCTTCTTGGGATCCTACCCCATTACCCCAGCTTCAAACATTCTTCATGAGTTAGCCAAACACGAGCATTTTGGAGTCAAAACATTACAAGCCGAAGACGAAATCGCAGGCATCACCTCTGCTATCGGAGCCTCGTTTGCTGGTAATTTAGCAATTACTACCACTTCTGGACCAGGATTAGCACTAAAAGCCGAAGCTATTGGCCTAGCCATGATGATCGAGTTACCTCTAGTGATCGTAAATGTACAAAGAGGAGGACCATCCACAGGTTTACCCACCAAAACCGAGCAATCTGATTTATTGCAAGCCATGTATGGCAGAAACGGGGAAAGCCCTGTAATTGTTATTGCCGCCAGTACACCAGGAAATTGCTTTCGATTTGCGTATGAAGCTGCAAAACTCACCTTAGAACATATGACTCCCGTTATCCTATTGAGTGATGGTTATATTGCCAACGGATCCGAGCCCTGGAAAATACAGACCACCAAAGATATGCCAGATATCAAACACAATATCATCAAGACTTCTAAGCAAGAATGGCATCCTTATCATAGGAATGATGATACTTTGGCCAGAAACTGGGCCATACCAGGAACTCCAGGTCTAGAGCATCGAGTTGGAGGACTCGAAAAAGATAAGATCACTGGCAATGTCTCTTATGTACCAGATAATCACGAGTACATGACCAAAATAAGAGCAGAAAAAATCCAACGTGTACAAAATTATATTCCAAAATTAACTACGGAATTTGCCAGCTCTGGAGATCTTTTGGTTGTGGGATGGGGTGGCACTTACGGCTCTTTGTACTCTGCGGTAAAACAAATTGCTGAAGAAGGCTGTAACACTATTGGGTTAGCACATTTCAATTACATCAATCCCATGCCTAAAAACACCGGAGAGATATTATCAAAATTCAAAAAGATAGTAGTATGCGAATTGAATAATGGGCAATTCGTAACGATTCTTAGAGCTCATTTTGATCAACTAGACATCGTGCAGTACAACAAAATACAAGGACTTCCTTTTGGAAACCTGGAACTTGTACAAAAATTCAAATCCCTATTATAAGCCATGAGCACTACGGATACAAAAAAATATACGTTTAAGGATTTTGCCAGTGACCAAGAAGTAAGATGGTGTCCTGGTTGTGATGACTATGTAATCTTGAGAGCCATGCAAAATGCACTTCCCGAAATGGGATTACAAAGAGAGGATATTGTTTTTATCTCGGGAATTGGTTGTTCTTCACGTTTTCCATACTACATGAACACCTATGGCATGCATAGTATTCATGGTAGAGCACCAGCAATAGCTACCGGGGTAAAACTAGCTAATCCCAACCTAAGCGTATGGGTCATTACCGGTGATGGAGACTCGATGGCTATCGGAGGAAATCATTTTATTCATGTACTACGAAGAAACATGGACCTTAATATCGTCGTATTTAACAATGAAATTTATGGCTTAACCAAGGGACAGTTCTCCCCTACCTCATTAGTTGGACAAAAAACAAAATCTTCTCCCTATGGCAATACACAACCTCCCTTTTCTACTGGAGAATTAGCATTGGGTGCACAGGCACGATTTTTTGCCAGAATTGGAGGAAATACGCCTAAAGAAATGTCTAAGATGTTTATTGAATCTCAACGGTTTAAAGGCACTTCGTTAATCGAAGTTTTGCAAAACTGCCCGATTTTTAATGATGGTTGTTTTTCTAAATATACGGACAAAGCTGTGCGTGAAGATCAGCAACTCTTTGTTGAACACGGAAAACCTATGATTTTTGGGAAAGAACGAGACAAAGGATTACGCTTAAACGGCTTAAAACTAGAAGTGGTTACCATTGGCCAAAATAATAGTACCGAAAATGACATTTTGATCCATGATGCAAAAGAACAAGATCCAACACTGCATCAAATGCTAGTACGATTAAAATATCCATTGGTTACGGGCATTATAAGAAGTTATCAGGATACTACTCTGGAGGAAAGAAAAAATGAACAACGAGAACGGGTACGGTCAAATTCTTCCTTTACCAAGACCGATGATCTATTCTTTTCTGGAGAAACTTATGAAATCACTTAATACAAAAGACATAAAAAAAACCTGTTAGTTGATCTAACAGGTTTTTTACTATATAGAATTATTTGCTCTTACAATTCTAGGGCCTTAGTTACATTATTATCCATCAATAATTCTTGTGGATTCTCTAATGCTTCTTTTACTGCTACCAGGAATCCTACCGATTCTTTACCATCGATGATTCTATGGTCATAAGATAACGCTACGTACATCACAGGAGCGATTACGATCTGCCCGTCTCTCACGATCGGTCTCTCTACAATATTATGCATTCCTAAAATAGCACTTTGCGGTGGGTTAATGATTGGTGTAGATAACATACTACCAAACACCCCTCCATTAGTAATGGTAAACGTACCTCCTGTCATTTCATCAACTGTGATTTGACCTTCTCTTGCACGTATTGCCAAACGTTTCACTTCAGATTCTACACCTCTAAAACTCAGATTCTCTGCATTACGAATTACAGGTACCATCAATCCTTTAGGTCCTGATACCGCAATACTGATATCTTGAAAATCAAATGAGATCATTTCTTTACCATCGATCATCGAATTTACCGCAGGGAATAGTTTCAACGCTCTTACACAAGCTAGTGTAAAGAACGACATAAACCCAAGACTTACTCCGTGCTTACTTTTGAAAGTCTCCTTATACTGGCTTCTTAGATCAAAAATCGGCTGCATATCTACCTCATTAAAGGTAGTAAGCATCGCTGTTTCATTTTTTACAGAAACCAAACGCTCTGCTACTTTACGACGAAGCATTGATAATTTCTTTCGACTTTCTCCTCTGCTACCAGGACCAGGAGTACCCATAGATGGCTTAGCATCTAGTGCATCAGCCTTGGTAATTCTACCATCTCGTCCTGTACCTTGTACTTGAGAAGCATCAATACCTTTTTCGGCAAGTACTTTTTTGGCCGCTGGAGAAGCTGTTCCTGTAGCATAAGTTTCTGTTTTGGCTGGCGCAGCCGGAGCTGACGCTTCTTCTTTTTTCTCTTCAACTTTTGGAGCTTCGCTAGCCGCCTCTGCTTTTGCTTCGCCACCTTCAGGTTTTGCAGCATCGGTATCAATTAGGCAAACTACTTGACCAACAGCCACTGCATCTCCTTCTTCTGCCATAAGGGTAATCACACCACTTGCCTCTGCAGGAAGTTCTAAAGTTGCCTTGTCACTATCTACCTCGGCAATTGCCTGATCTTTTTCAACATAATCACCAGTCTCAACGAGCCACTGAGCTATTTCTACTTCTGTAATAGATTCTCCCGGTGATGGGACTTTCATTTCTAAAGCCATAATTCTGAATTTATCCTTTGTATAATTTCCTTCGGAAATTCTTTATCTATGAGTTACTTAATTTTACTTATCTTCTTTGATTGTCTTTTGTTTTATCAAAAACATAGTCAATCACCTCCTGATGTCTTCTTTTAGAACGCGTTGCGCTACCAGCAGCTGGAGCTCCATAAGGCCTTCTACTTGCAAATCTAAAACTTTTTGCGCCATCGTAATGCATCAACATATGACTTAAAGCTCCCATGTTTCTAGGCTCTTCTTGTGCCCAAACCACTTCGTCTGCCTTGTACTTTTTAATGATCTTATCCATTTCGGCAACAGGCAATGGGAACAATTGCTCGATTCGAACCAAAGCCACATCATTTCTGCCCTGCTTTTCCTTTTCTTCTAATAAGTCATAGTAGAACTTACCAGTACAGAATACCAAAGATTTTACATCTTTTGCCTTTGCATCAGGATCATCTATTATCGTTTGGAAACTACCAGAGGTGAATTCCTCTACAGACGACAATACTTTTGGGTGACGCAACAGACTTTTTGGTGTAAACACTACCAAAGGCTTGCGATACTTTGCTTTCATCTGTCTACGAAGCAAGTGGAACATATTAGCAGGTGTAGTTACATCTGCGACAAACATATTATCCTTGGCACAAAGCTGAAGGTATCTTTCCATTCTTGCAGAAGAGTGTTCTGCTCCTTGCCCCTCATAACCATGAGGCAATAACATTACAATTCCGTTTTGCAGTTTCCACTTATCCTCTGCAGAAGATATATACTGGTCGATCATAATTTGAGCCCCATTACTAAAGTCCCCAAATTGCGCTTCCCATATCGTTAATGTATCAGGACTTGCCATGGCATATCCATAATCAAAACCTAACACTCCATATTCAGAAAGTAGAGAGTTATAGATATAAAAATCACCTTGATCTCCATTTAAATTATTAAGTAGCAATACTTCCTCTTCACTATCTTCTACTTTGATCACTGCATGTCTATGAGAGAACGTTCCTCTTTCTACGTCTTGCCCACTCATTCTTACATCATATCCTTCTTTCAACAATGCTCCATAAGCCAGTAACTCTCCCATCGCCCAATCTAATTGATCTTTTTCGAAGAACATCTCATGTCGTTGCTTTACAACACGTTCAATCTTACGAAGGAATTTCTTATCGGAAGGAAGGTTGGTAATGATCTCAGCGATTTCGGTAAGCTTATCTTTAGGATAAGTAGTATCTACAACATCCATCATTTTATCCTCCTGAACACGCTCAAAACCAGCCCATTCATCTTGCATAAACGGTGTAATTACCGTTTTCTCTTGTTTTCTAGAATCTTCAAGCTCTTCTTCTAGAGAAGCCTTGTATTCTTTTTCGAGGGTAGCTACATAATCCTTATCGATAATCCCCTCTTCAATCAACTTTGCAGCATAAATATCTCTAGGATTTTTATGTTTAGCAATCGCCTTATATAGCTTAGGCTGTGTAAAACGAGGTTCATCACCTTCATTGTGACCATATTTACGGTATCCTAATAGATCTATAAAAACGTCTCGCTTAAATGTCATTCTGAAATCCAATGCAAAATTGGCAGCATGCACCACGGCCTCTGCATCATCTGCATTAACGTGTAGCACAGGAGATAAAGTAACCTTACCTACATCAGTACAATACGTAGAGGATCTAGCATCCAGATAATTGGTAGTAAATCCGATTTGATTGTTTACTACAATATGAATAGTTCCTCCGGTTTTATATCCATCCAGCTTAGCCATTTGTACTATTTCGTAGACTAAACCTTGACCTGCAACAGCCGCATCTCCATGTACAACGATTGGCAATACCGCCGAAGTATTTTCCTGATAATGGCGATCTTGTTTTGCTCTGGTAATTCCTTCTACTACAGCTCCAACAGTTTCTAAGTGTGAAGGGTTTGGAGCGATATTCATATTGATATCTTTACCACTATCTGTCTTTCGTTTTGAAGTCCAGCCCAAGTGATATTTTACATCTCCATCAAAAACTGCTTCTTCATAATCTTTACCATCAAACTCACTAAAAATATCTTTAGGACTCTTCCCAAAAATGTTAGTCAACGTACTCAATCGACCACGGTGAGCCATTCCCATCACAAACTCTTTTACCCCCAGATCAGCAGCTTTTTCTACCAAAGCATCCAAAGCAGGAATTAAAGACTCTCCTCCTTCTAACGAAAAACGTTTTTGCCCTACATATTTGGTATGCAAAAAGTTTTCAAAAGAAACAGCTTGATTTAATTTTTTGAGAATATGTTTTTTCTGATCTGCAGAAAACTTAGTTCTATTCGTATTGAAATTTACTCTGGACTGAATCCACTCACGCTCTTCCGGATTTCGAATGTACATATATTCAATCCCAATAGCATCACAATAAATCTTTTCTAAGTGAACTACAATATTGCTTAGCGTATTAGGACCAATACCAATGATTTCTCCGGCATTAAAAACCGTATTTAAATCAGATTGGCTTAATCCAAAATTTTCTAAAGCTAGAGTAGGCGTATACTTTCTTCTTTCTCGTACTGGATTCGTCTTGGTAAACAAATGCCCTCTTGTTCTGTAGGCATCTATTAAACGAACAACCTGAAACTCTTTTTGTACATTTTCAGGAACAGCAATAGTCCCTTGGGTTTCTTTTTCTACATAAATGGTTTCTCCAGAACCATCTGCGTTTTCTAAACCAAAATCAAATCCTTGAAAAAAAGCCCTCCAACTTGGCTCTACGCTATCGGGGCTTTGTAAATATTGGTCATATAATTCCGCAAAAAATGCGGTATGAGCCGCATTCAAAAATGAATATTTATCCATAAGTAAGCATTCAGTTGTCTTTTTAACGACAAAACGCTACAAAAATACAACAATTACAATTTATTGGCTATCGAATTCTCTATATTTATGCAACATTTTTCATAAAATTAATCATGATCATGATTCCTTTTCAAAATATTAAGAGTTTTGTTTTAGTTTCGTTTGTTTTGTTTTCCTTACAAAACATTTCTGCGCAAAATGAAAATTTTTGGTCAAAGGTTAGATTTGGTGGAAATATCGGAATTGGATTTACCAACGACACCTTTAATGCAGTAATCGCTCCTGCAGCTATTTACGATTTCAATCCATGGTTCAGTGGTGGTGTCGGAATTAGTTTTGGATACTCTACTTTTGATGATGATGTTTTTAATGAAGAACGCAGAAGCACCAATTATGGCGCTAGTCTTATTGGGTTATTTAATCCCATTCCCGAGTTTCAACTATCTGCAGAATTTGAACAAATGGGTGTGAGTCAACGTATAGAAACTCCTAATCAAACATTTACAGATGATTATTGGTACCCTGCATTATTTCTGGGTGCCGGGTATCGCACTGGTTTTGTAAGCTTCGGTATACGATACGATGTATTGTACGATGACGATAAGAGTATTTATGGATCCGCCTATGCTCCTTTTGTAAGAGTGTTTTTTTAGAAAATGATTTTTCGATTTAAAAATCACCAAAGATGAAAAATACAACTAGGTTTTCTATTCGAATAATTTTCTAATTTTTTCTCAGCTTTTCTCAACAATCTATATTTAAAACGAATATCCTCAACATCTTCCTGACAATTGCTTTTTTCAAACGGAATAGTTTCAAAAAAATCCGCATCCCATTGGCTCAATTTTTCGCCGTGCCTTCTTTCATAACAACCAACATTATTATTTCCTTCAAAAAATAGTACATGCTCAATAACTTCTACCACTTTTTCAGCGCTTAGAGACGACACCCCTTGTGAGCTTTCTTTATAAAGAGTATTCATACGGATTATCTCAGAGATCGAGGTTTTCAAACGTATGGTATCATTTTCAACAAAAAAATACTCTAAATAAACATCTCTAGCAAAACCCTGCTGATACGTATGTTTTATCAACTTTAATTGATTCTCTTTGTAGTAATATTGAATTCTCCCAGATAAGTTTTCTGAGCATTTATAGTTTTTAGAAACATACGTTATAAGCGTATCTTTTTTTGCTATAGCTTCCTGAAGAGCCCTAAAAGACAAATCTACTTTGGTAAATTCTTCCTGAGCATAAGAAAGAGTTACAAAACACATCAACCAAATAAAATTGCATAGTCTCATCCCGTTAAAATTTTATAACCTATTCCTATAATATACTTTTTTCCATTCTCTTTTTAAGATCAGGGAAGTAACATAGATGGCAATATCTTTAACATCCTCCGAAGTACATTTTTTGACTTCTTGTTCTGAAACATCTACGGCGTACAAAAAATTGAGGTACTCATTAAAGTGATAGCGCATTTTTTGCTGAACCAAATCACATAATTCTACCACCAAAACTTCTGGTGTGATCGTAGCGGGAATCATATAGTCGATACCGGCACGAATCATATCTTTTTGAAGTTGCTGCAACAGCTTTGAATACAGATCCGTAGTGACTGCCTCCTGTAAAACAACAGCGCTACTATCTTTGGGATCAATATTAGACACTTCTATTCATTAAAGTGGAACCGAACAATCGCAACATCTCTTTTTTATCTTCAGAAATCGATAGTGAATCCAATGCTGCAAAAGCTTTTTGGGTATACGCTTCGATCTCTGCTCTAATACTATCCTTTGCGCCTGTGGTTTCAAAAAAGGATTTTACTGTACTGATCTTTTCAGAAGGATCTTCTGGATTTAGAGAAAAAAGTCCTCTTAGCTGCTTTTCTTCATTTTCTGAAGCAAACTCTACAGCCTTGAGATACAGAAACGTCTTTTTATTTTCTATGATATCTCCCCCTACTTGTTTTCCAAAAGTTTCAGGATCTCCAAAAGCATCCAGATAATCATCTTGTAATTGAAATGCCAAGCCAAGTAATCTACCAAAGTCATAAATGGCGGTCTTACACTGATCCGATGCTCCTGCAACTATCGCTCCCATTTTGAGCGCTGCACCTACCAACACTGCAGTCTTATACTCGATCATCTTCATATACTCAGGAATGGTTACATCGTCTCTGGTTTCAAAATCAATATCATATTGCTGGCCTTCGCACACTTCAATTGCTGTTTTAGTAAAGAGCATGGCTAATTCTCTGAAGGTATCCCCCTGATAATTCTCGAACAATTGATAAGCGTTAATCAACATTGCATCACCAGAAAGAATCCCAGTGTTGATATCCCATTTTTCATGAACAGTTTCTTTTCCTCTACGCAAAGGTGCATCATCCATAATATCGTCATGAATCAAAGAAAAGTTATGAAACACCTCAACCGCAAGAGCAGCATCTAATGCTTCATTGTACGAACGACCAAAAATCTCTGAAGCCATAAGCACCAAAGTAGGTCGAAGACGCTTTCCGCCTAATTCTAATATATATGTAATGGGTTCGTAAAGGTTTTTGGGTTCTTTGGTAATGTTCTTTTGTTCTAGGTATTCCAGAAAAAACCGCTGATAATCAGAAATCGTGTGCACTGTATTTTTTTGTGCTAAGGTAAAACAAAATTTCAGATCGTCATGTCAATTATTTGTCCAAATAACAGGGGTACGAACGTCCTATTGTAGAACAAAGCCTTATAAAAGTTAACAAAATCACCTCAAGTATTAGAACAATGTTAAATAAATGTAAAACTTTGGAAACTTTTATTGTTTTAAAAGTTTCCATACTTACATTTGTCCCCTCAACAAGAATCCCCACGATGAAAGAAAAAATAATTGAGAAAGCGAATGATATGTTTTTGAGCCTCGGTTTCAAAAGTGTTACGATGGACGATCTTGCTTCTGAGATGGGCATATCTAAAAAAACAATTTATACGCATTTTCAGAATAAAACTAAACTAGTAGAGGCCACAACACATCATTTGTTTTGTAGGATTAGTGATGGTATTGAAGCCATCCTACATCAAACCTTAGATCCTATTGAAGAACTCTATACGATCAAGGCTTTTGTGATGCAGCATCTTAAAAATGAAAAGACAGCACCTTTGTATCAATTACAAAAATATTACCCCAAGATTCACTCTGGGCTTAAAGAAAAACAATTTGACGTATTTCAAGAATGTGTTGTTGACAACCTGAAAAGAGGAATAGAAACCGGAGTGTTTAGATCTAATATTGATATAGAATTTATCTCTAGAATCTATTTCATTGGCACCAACGGTATCAAGGACAAAAATATGTTCCCTGATAATGATTTTCCAGTAGCCAAATTAATGGACGATTACTTAGAATATCACATTTTGGGAATAACAACAGAAAAAGGACGAACAATTTTAAACAATCTAATAAAAGAACAATAAATATGAGAAACAACCTATGGTTATTTTGTCTTAGTTGGCTCTGCGCAATTTCTTTGCAGGCCCAACAAACACCAACCAGCTCTTCTTATTCTTTTACACTAGACGAAGCAATTGAGTTTGCATTAGAAAATAGCTACCAATCTATTAACGCAAGACGCGACGTTGCCAAGGCTTTGAAAAGAAAATGGGAAACCACAGCTGACGGGTTACCACAAATAAGTGGACTTATTGATTATCAAAACCAATTAAAACAACCAGTTACTCCACTACCAGGAGAAATTGTTGGAGGAGAACCTGGAACTTTTGTTCCTGTTGTGTTTGGAGTAAAACAACAAGTTTCTGCAACAGCCACCTTAAACCAATTGATCTTTGACGGATCATACCTAGTAGGTCTAGAAGCAGCAAAAAGTTTTCTTCAGTTCAACAATGATTCTGAAGAAAAGACTTTACTTGAAGTTCGCAAAGGAGTGATTAATGCTTATGGTAGTGTTCTTGTCGCTCAAGAAAGTGTAAAAATTCTTGAAAACAATGTGGCGGCGCTGGAGAAAAACTATAATGAAACCAAAACGATTTTTGAAAACGGTCTAGCTGAAGAGGAAGATGTAGAGCAGCTACAAATTACTTTGTTACAGATTCAGAATCAATTAAGTAATGCAAAACGTTTGGAGAAAATTGCTTTACAAATGTTTAATCTGGCATTGGGTGTTGATGTAGATGCGAATACAACATTAACCGATGATTTGGATAGTCTAACTATGAAAAACATGGATCAGTCTATCGCTACTACTCCATTTATAATGGAAAACAATGTAGATTATCGATTGGCCTATTTACTAACCGAACAGAGACGATTAGAATTGAAGCTTGAAAAAAGTAGAGCACTACCTAAACTGTCTGCATTTGTAAATTATGGAACCGCAGCATTTGACAATGACTTTGTATTCTTAGATAGTGATACTCCTTGGTTTCAATCTTCTATACTTGGAGCGAGTTTGAACATTCCGATCTTCAGTTCCTTAAAACGAAGTGCGCGTTCTCAACAAGCAAAAATTGCTTTTGAGCAATCAAATACGGAGTTTATACAAGCGCAACAGCAAATTCAATTACAATACAATTCGTCGTTGAGTGATTATAAACTGTCTATAGAAAATTACGAAACCTCGAAGAAAAACTTATCCCTAGCAGAGCGCATCGAAAAGAAAAACCAAATCAAATATTCTGAAGGTCTGGCAACAAGTTTCGACCTCAGACAAGCGCAATTGCAACTTTACAGCTCTCAGCAAGAAGTATTGCAAACCATGCTGGATATCATCAACAAAAAAGCAGAACTAGAAACGATTTTAAATACACCAAAAAATAAGTAACCCATTATGAAAAAGATACTTACCATATTATCCGCTTCACTATTAATTGTCTCTTGTGGACAAGATAGTTCGAAATCTATTGATAAAATTATAGAAGATGGGAATCTACAGGCATTACGTGCCAAAAGAACCGAAGTTGTAGGACAGCAACAAACCATAGCTGACCAGTTAAAACAACTTGACGAAGCCATTGCTTCTTTAGATACTGTAAAGAAACTTCCTCTGGTAACTACAATTACTGCCAAGGATACTTTATTCAATCACTACTTGGAATTACAAGGAAATGTTGAAACCAAGCAAAACATTGTATTGTATCCAGAAATGGGAGGTGTACTTACAAAAATCTATGTAAAAGAAGGTCAAAAAGTAAGCAAAGGACAATTACTTGCCAGAATAGATGATGGTGGATTGAGTCAGCAATTATCTCAAGCCGAAGTAAGAGCACAGTTGGCAAAGACTACTTTTGATCGTCAAAAAAGACTTTGGGAACAAAAAATCGGTTCTGAAATTCAATACCTTGAAGCTAAGACCAATTACGAAGCTCAGGAAAATGCTGTAAACCAAATCAAGCGTCAATTGGCAAAAACAACGGTAAATGCACCTTTCTCTGGAGTAATCGACGATGTGATTACCGAACAAGGAAGTGTAGTATCACCTGGTCAAAATCAGATCATTCGAATTGTGAATCTTAATGATATGTACATCGAAACCGAGGTGCCAGAACGTTACATCCCAAGTGTTACCGTAGGTAAAAGTGTAGAGGTGTACTTCCCGGTACTTGGTCAAACGATCACTACAAAAATTCGTCAGGTAGGAAACTACATCAATCCTAATAACAGATCGTTTATGGTTGAAGTGGGTATTCCTTCAAAAGGAGGAACAGTAAAGCCTAATCTTACTGCCAAAGTAAAAATTAACGATTACACCAACGAAAAGGCGATTTTGCTTCCGCAGAGTATCCTGTCTGAAAATGCAGAAGGAGATCAATATACCTATGTTACTTCTGCCAAGGATGCACAAAATATTGCTGAAGCCAAACGAGTAATCGTAAAGACCGGAAAAACACAGGGAGATTTTATAGAAATCCTAGAAGGTGTTGCTAATGGCGATGCTATAATTAGCGAAGGAGCCAGAAGTGTAAAAGATGGTCAAAAAGTGAAAATTTTAAACTAAAAACCCTATGCAAGTCAACAAGAAAAAAGTAGATAAGGAATTTAAACTATCGTCTTGGGCGATAGACAACCCTACTACGATCTATGTAATGATCGGTATATTTCTGGTATTAGGGTTGTCGGCATATTTCTCGATGCCGAGAGAGAATTTCCCAGAGATTAACGAAACCAAAATTTATATCAGTGTTCCTTACCCTGGTAACACATCTGAGGATATAGAAAGATTAATCATCGACCCTCTAGAGGATAAGCTGAAGAATGTTAGTAATGTAGTTGAAATCTTATCCACTTCACAGGAAGATTACGGAATCATTACGGTAGAATTCGACGAAGAATTATCCGTTCCTGAAGCTAAACAAAAGGTAAAGGACGAAGTAGATTCTGAAAAAGCGAATGAAGACTGGCCCACCTTTAACGGAGCCAAGGTAGAACCGAATGTTTTTGATTTGAGTATCTCTGAAGAAACTCCGATTATGAACATTAATATCACCGGAGATTATCCAGTAGACAAATTAAAGGAGTATGCTGAATATCTAGAGGATGAAATTGGAGATCTTCCCGAGATCAAAAAAGCAGACATTCGAGGGGCGCAAGAAAAAGAGGTTGAAGTAGCCGTAGACATTTATAAAATGATGGCTGCCAAAGTAAGTTTTGACGATGTGATTAACTCGATCCGAAACGGTAATATGACCATGTCTGCCGGTAATATGATTTCTAGTGGCCAGCGTCGTACTATCCGAATTTTAGGTGAGATAGATCGCCCTTCTGAACTTGATGATTTTGTAGTAAAATCACAAAATGGTGCAGTTTACCTTAGAGATATTGCTAAGGTTACCTTTAAAGAAGAAGACAAAACCACATATGCAAGAGAGTATGGTGAGAACGTGGTGATGTTGGATGTAAAAAAACGATCTGGAAAAAACATGATCGAAGCCGTAGAAAAGATCAATGTGATCTTGGAAGAAGCTAAAGAAGATGTATTTCCAAAAGATCTTTCGATCAGTGTTGCTAACGACCAATCCGAAAAGACCGAAAACCAGGTAAGTGACTTGGTAAACAACATCATTTTTGGGATTATCCTGGTTGTAGGAGTATTGATGTTTTTCTTAGGATTTAGAAATGCATTGTTTGTAGGTTTTGCGATCCCGATGTCGATGTTTATGTCTTTTATGATTCTATCGGCTCTGGGGTATACTATGAACACTATGATTTTATTTGCCCTGATTATGGGATTAGGAATGCTGGTGGATAATGGTATTGTGGTAGTAGAGAACGTATACCGATTGATGGAGGAAGAAGGAATGTCACGTATAGAAGCTGCCAAGAAAGGGATTGGAGAAATTGCTTTCCCAATTATCATCTCGACAGCAACAACAGTAGCTGCATTTGTTCCTCTTGGTATGTGGCCAGGTGTGATGGGACAATTCATGATTTATTTCCCGATTACCTTATCCGTTGTATTGGGATCATCATTGTTTGTGGCCATTTTTATCAACTCCATGTTGGTTTCCCAATTTATGGAGACTGGAGAGAAAGTTTTGTCACGTAAACAATTGATAAGACTCAGTATTATCCTAGGAGGTATTGGTACTTTTATTCTAATTATAGGAGGACCAGTACGAGGGTTAGGAACCTTAATGATCGTAACTGCCATTATGTTCTGGATATATCGATATGTGTTAAAGGGTGCCGCTAATTTTTTCCAAAGAAGAATATTAGCTTGGTTAGAAGATAAGTACCAAAGATTTTTAGGATTTGCCTTAAGAGGATGGAGATCCTATGCTTTCACTTTCGGTACTTTTATATTATTGTTCGTTGTTTTTGCGATGTTTGGTGCATCAATTGGAAGCCAACGTACCAAAGTAGAATTCTTCCCGGATAACAAGCCTAATCAGATTGTGGTTTATATCGAATATCCTCAAGGAACGGATATCGATAAAACCAATGCCATCACCAAAGAAATTGAGCAACGTGTATATGCCGTTGTAAATGACAAAGAGTATGTAGAAGGACAGGACTATAATTTCCTGGTAGAATCTGCGGTGTCTCAAGTAGGTGAAGGTGCAGGTAACCCACAGACCGATGGAGGTAGTAATGCCGAAATGCCACACCGAGCGAAGATTACAGCGACCATGCGGGAGTATAAATTTAGAAAAGGAAAAGACTCTGAAGTATTACGCCAAAAAGTACAAGAAGACTTAAAGGGGATTTATCCAGGAGTTGCTATTTCCGTAGAGAAAGATCCTGTAGGACCACCTGCTGGATACCCTATCAATATCGAGATCGAAGGTCCGGATTACGACGATTTGATCAACATTGCGGAGCAGATGCGTAATTTCATCAATGAGAAAAACATCCCAGGAATCGAGGAATTAAAAATTGATGTAAACAAAGGTAAACCAGCCATGCAAGTGGTGGTAGATCGCGAAAAAGCTGGAGAGCTTGGTGTAGCTGCTGGTCAAGTTGGTAATCAACTGCGTCGTTCTATTTTTGGTGAAAAGGCTGGAGTTTACAAAAAAGACGGAGAAGATTATGATATTTATGTACGTTTTAATGCCGAAAATCGATATAACAACAGTGCACTATTTAATCAGAATATTACCTTCAGAGATCAGGCAACAGGACAACTAAAGGAGATTCCTGTTTCTGCGGTAGCCTCACAAAAGAACACCTCGTCCTTTAGTGCTATTAAGCATAGAGATACAAAGCGAGTAGTTACTGTATACTCAGGATTACAACCGGGATTTACAGATGCCGGGGCAATTGTTTCTCAGATTCAAACCGAAATGGCAAGTTTCCAGGAACTACCAAGAGGAGTTAAAATCGATTATACAGGACAAATTGAAGAACAAGGTAAACAAATGGCATTCTTGATGGGAGCCTTCTTTGCCGGATTAGGATTGATCATGTTGATTCTTGTGTTCCAGTTTAGTTCGATATCTAAGCCAACGATTATCATGATCGCTATCTTCTTAAGTTTTATAGGTGTATTTGGAGGTATTTTGGTTACCGGAGCATCTTTTGTAATCATGATGACGATGATGGGAATTATTTCATTGGCCGGTATTGTAGTAAATAATGGTGTGGTACTATTAGACTACACACAACTGCTTATCGATCGTAAGAAAGTAGAGTTGAACATTCCTGAGAGTGAATTACTCCCTAATGATGAAGTAATGAAAATCATTATCAAAGGAGGTAGAGCACGTTTAAGACCCGTATTACTTACGGCGATTACTACAGTACTTGGATTAATCCCATTAGCGATTGGATTTAATGTAGATTTCTTCTCTTTATTTACTGATTTTGATCCAAAAATATATATCGGAGGTGACAATGTAATTTTTTGGGGACCATTGGCTTGGGCCGTGATCTACGGATTAATTATCGCTACCTTCTTAACATTGATTATCGTTCCTTGCTTGTTCTTTATCGTAAATAGATTTAAAGTATGGGTACGTAGAAAGAAAAACGTGGAAGTACCTGTGGCTACTACAGCTACAGCTTAATACTTAACGGTTTGTAAATTGATAAAAGAAAAACGCCGCAAATTGCGGCGTTTTTTATTGATAATAGAACGTTGCTCTTATCTATTTTCGTTTGCTGGTGTTGGGAATTGCTCAAATGTAGCATCTCCAGATCTATCCAACGGTAGATCTCCCAGTCGATTAAATCTTCTTAAATCGATCCATCTATGCCCACCTTCTGCAAACAATGAATATCTTCTTTGATTTAATATTTCGGTTACCAATTCTGCCGGAGTAGTTCCTCCTGTATACCCTGGTAATCCCGCTGCGGTTCTCACTACATCTATTGCAGCTACTGCAGCAACAGGATCCGTAATATGATTCGCTTCTGCAGCTAATAAAATTAACTCCTCATTTCTCATGACAGCCACAGGAGCTACATTGCTATCATAGATAAACACATCGTGATCTCCTGTCAAATTAGACTGTGTTAATGAAGCCGTTCTCATTACTGCTTTACCTACTCTTGTATCCCCAGCCTCAGCATCAGTGATAAAAGATGGGTGCGCTATTCTTGCATTTGCCCCAGTAGAATTTAAGGCGAAAAACAATGGATTTGCAACATCAGCACCAGTAAGAGAGAATGTAAAATAAGCCCCTGCATTAAGATCTCCTGCCATATCCATAAATGAATTTCCAAGCAGTGTTAGCACAGAAGTATAATTCCCTCTGTAGGCTTCTACTCTAGCCGCCAACGCATTATTAAACTCTAAAAAAGCAGTAGGTGTATTGAATGCGTCAAATCCTTCAGGAATTGTAAATGGAAAATCAGCTCCTCCATTCGAAAGATCGGTTGCAGCCGTAGTAAGCATATCAAATATTGCTGTTAAAGCTTCATCATAGCCTACGAATGGCCCCAGGTTATTTGGATCAGAAACATCCAAACGAATTCCATTCTGGAATTGTAGATTCAGTACCATTAATAACTCATGAGCTTTAAGCGTATTTGCAAACCCTCTGGTTGCAGCTCTTTCGGCATCAGTAAAATCTGCAGATGAGTTTGTTAATCCTTCTAAAAGCAGATTGATATCCTTTACCGTTCCATATCTCGAAGCGTAAGGAACTGTAGTATAAAACGTATTATCGTCTAGAGTACCTGTAAGTAAATCTGCTGTCCAACGAGGATCAGAACTCTGGAATCTCCAGTATTCTCTACCCGCAACAGCCTGCACATCGACCTGAGTTCCTAATCTAGTTCTCATATCGGCCAAAACTCCCGACATCGCTTGCACCAATTCTGCTCTAGACAGATCCTCAGATATAGTATCTGTAGTAGGTCCATTTAAATTGCTACCATCCTCAACTTCGCACGAAAGCATCAAAACTGAAGATAACAATAGCATGAATATATTCTTTAGTATTTTCATTTTCTTATTTTTTTTAGAAGCCAACAGCTAAGTGAAACAAATAACGTTTAGAAGAAGGGAACGGCGTTACCTCTACCCCGCTTGACAATCCATTAGATCCAAAGTTTGAAACTTCAGGATCATAGCTGTTATAATCAAAAATATTGATCAAATTATTTCCAGAGAAACCTACTTTAACATTGGACACATGTCCTGCAAACGCTTTATCCAAAACACTAGAAGGAATATTGTAGTACAATCCTACTTCTCTTAATCTCAAATACGATGCATCTTCTACGAATGGTGTTGCATTACCAGCAAAGAATGCGGCAACTCTGAAATCTCCATTGGCTACTGCCGGATCAAAATCGAAATCATCAAAATCCGGGCTAGTGCCACCAAAGTCTGTCAATAACGAAGTTAGATTTACGTTATCTCCTCCTTGTTTCCAATGCCATAAGAAAGATAAGGTAAAGTCTTTATAACGTAAATTGTTTGACCAGGTCATCTGAAAATCTGGTTCTGCATCACCTAGTACTACCAAGTTTCCATTAGCATCATTACCTACAATTTGTGTTACACTTCTACCTTCTTCAATTCTAAAAGTTCCTAATCCTTCTCCAAAACCTCCTAAAGAAAATGGTTCTACATCCAGTCTAGTTACCTCTGATGTATTTTTAAAGAAGATCAAATTAGAACTCCAGTCAAAATTATCTTCCTGAAAGATAGTAGCATTCAAAGCGATCTCAACTCCTCGGTTTTCTAAGTTACCAGCGTTTTCAAAACGTGTGGTAAATCCAGAAGAAGGTTCTGCATTTGCCTGTAGGATAAGATCATCTACAGATTTGTTATAGTACGAAAATTCTAACCCTATTCTGTTTTCCAAGAAACTTGCATCAAAACCAACTTCCAATTCTTTTTGTCTTTCTGGAGAAATATCAGGATCTCCCAGTGTTACTGGCACTACAATCCCCACATTACCATCGATCAAGGAATTGGTATATGCAGTAAACAACGCTCCATTAGGAGCAAAGTTTCCAGCCTCTCCATATGCAGCCCTTATTTTGAAACGGCTCACATATGGTACATTCCAGAAATCAAAATTATGGAAGTTTACCGCTGCTGAGGCCTTTGGATAGTAGAACAACTCATTCGCGTCTCCATTATTACTGGATTTATCTCCTCTTATCCCCAGTGTACCTATAATTTTATCCTGGTAATTCAATTCTTCCTGCACAAAGAATCCTTGATCCTCTTGTTCTTGTCTGAATTGAGTTACACTTACATTTGCTCCCTGATCTACATTGGTTTGAGAAGCTACCAAATCTGAAGTAATATTTCTTACTGTATTTCTTGAAAACGTAAGCTTGGTAACACCCGCCTGCGTTCTGAAATTAAGATCTTTATCAGTAGTATAATTGTGTACCAAAAAGGCCGAGTAGTTGGCATCTTTGTTTTCGGTTGTACCTAATGCCGTTACCCCATTAAGACCACCATTAGATGGTTTTTGAAACTGTAAGATTTCTGGAAAAATAGCTGTTGTAATTAATTCATAATAGTCAACCCCTCCACGAAGAATAAGTTTCAAATTTGATTTATCATTCTCAAAAACTTTATAGTCCAACGATGCTCCTACAATAAAACGATTAACATCTTCTCTGTTGGTGATCAGATCTCTGGTTTGTAATGGATTTGAAGAACCGAATGGGTTGTCTGGGTAATTTCCATTTGCATCTGGAAATAGCTGTGCCCAAGGTGGAGTAGAACTTAATGCTACACCAATAGTAGTTCCTGTATTATCATTGTTGAAGAAACCACGATCAGAAACTGAGTCGATGTAGTTAGAACTAATCGATAGTTTTGCGCGTTTGTCCATAAATTCATGATCCAAATTAAATCGTATCGATTTTCTATCATATCCCGTATTATCTACAATTCCATCTTCCTCGTTGTTAGAAAAAGCAGCATAAAATAGGGTATTATCCGATCCTCCGGAGATATTCACACTAGTATTCGAAATAAAACCTTGTTCTCCATATATCTCATCTTCCCAATCTATTAAGGTACCATTGTCCCTTGCAGCAGCAAACAATGCTCCATTACCGGCTCCCAGAGCTTCTGCCCTAGCTTCGGTAAAGTTTCGTTGCCCTAAAGAGTTTAACAAGGTATTAAATCCAAAATCCTGATTGAATGAGATTTTTGTTTGTCCTCTTTTACCTTTTTTGGTAGTAATAATTACCACCCCGGCAGCAGCCCTTGCTCCATAGATTGCAGCTGCAGAAGCTCCTTTAAGGATCTCCACACTTTCTATGTCATCAGGGTTAATATCTGCAATCCTGTTTGACGGGTTATCCTGATTTGAAGCATTCCCTCCGGAAGCCGCTCCGGATACCGCGTTTAGACCAGCCGCAGCAATACTGTTGTTGTTTACATAAACCCCATCGACAATATAAAGCGGTTGCGCATTACCATTTACGGAAGTAACCCCACGTAATCGAACAGAAATACCTCCCCCAGGTGCTCCCGAACTTCTGGTGATTTGTGCTCCGGCAAACTTACCTGCCAAAGCTCCGTCTAAAGTTTGAGGAGGGGTTAGCCCTACAAGTTCTTCTGAAGATACCGAGGCTACCGCATTGGCAGCGTTACTTCTTTTTACCGAAGTTGCTAAACCTGTTACTACTACCTCTTCTAATGCTTCTGAAGATTCTGCAATTTCGATCGAAATGTCACCTGCAGTTTGCACTGGCACAGACTTCTCTGTAAAACCAAGCGCAGATACTACTAGCGTAGTTGGTAAAGAATTTACCGTAATTGAAAAATTACCGTCGATATCGGTAGCTGTTCCGTTATTCGTTCCCTCCTCTACAATATTTACGAAAGGAGCAGGTTCCCCCGAACCTTGAATCACTACTCTTCCCGTAATAGTTTCCTGAGCTAAAAGCACGACAGGAAAGAAAAGTAATAATAGCAGGACTCTCATCCTGCTAAAATGAGTTTGTTTTTTCATAATGATTTGTTTAAATGTTTGGTTAAATCTATTAAAAGATATTTATAAAAAAATGTTAAAACTAACGATTGTTCGCATTAAAACATCTTTAATCTTCAAATACTTACGGAAAAACCGTTAAATAGTTACGTTTATTTCATTTTTTAGAACATAATTCAAGTATTCGCTTCATTTTTATGCGAGTTCATACTTACTCGGGCATTTAAAAAATACGACAGTAATAAGATCATATCGGTTACAAAAAACTATACTCAATACAGTAATTAGATATCCAATAAACTTCTTATTTTTGCAGCCTTAATAAGACATATAATCATGTACAGAAGTCATTCTTGTGGCCAATTGAGAGCCTCAGACGTTAATACGGAAGTCACACTAGCCGGTTGGGTTCAAAAAACCAGAGATAAAGGATTTATGATTTGGGTAGATCTTAGGGATCGATATGGGATTACCCAGCTTATATTTGATGAGCAAAGAACGCCTACCGAAGTAGTTGAAAAGGCAAAAACCCTCGGAAGAGAGTTTGTCATTCAAGTAAAGGGTACTGTAATCGAACGTGAATCCAAGAATGCCAATATCCCAACTGGAGATATTGAAATTTTGGTAAATGAATTACGGGTTTTGAACGAAGCTATTGTACCTCCTTTTACTATAGAAGATGAAACTGATGGCGGAGAGGATATAAGAATGAAATATCGATATCTGGATATCCGTAGAAATCCAGTAAAAAATAGCTTGATGTTTCGTCATCAGGTAGCAATGAAAGTTCGTAATTACCTTTCTAACGACGGCTTTGTTGAAGTAGAAACTCCTTATTTGATCAAATCAACACCTGAAGGAGCAAGAGATTTTGTGGTACCTTCGAGAATGAATGAAGGCGAATTTTATGCGCTTCCACAATCTCCACAAACCTTCAAACAATTGTTGATGGTAGGTGGCATGGATAAATACTTCCAGATTGTAAAGTGTTTTCGAGACGAAGATCTAAGAGCCGACAGACAACCAGAATTTACGCAAATCGATTGCGAGATGGCTTTTGTTGAACAAGAAGATATCTTAACCATTTTTGAAGGGTTAACACGTCATTTACTCAAAGACATCAAAGGAGTTGAAATCGGAGATTTCCCAAGAATGACCTTTGATGAGGCTATGAAAACCTACGGAAATGACAAGCCAGATATCCGCTTTGGGATGAAATTTGGTGAGCTTAATACCGTAGCACAACATAAAGAATTTAAGGTTTTTAATGAAGCAGAGTTGGTAGTGGGTATTGCCGTTCCTGGTGGAGCATCTTACACCCGAAAAGAAATCGACAAATTAATCGATTGGGTAAAACGACCACAAGTTGGTGCTTTGGGAATGGTATATGTGAAATGCAATGAGGATGGTTCGTACAAATCGTCTGTAGATAAATTTTATGACCAAGAAGATTTGGCCAAATGGGCAGAAGTTACTGGCGCAACACCTGGTGATTTGATCTGCGTACTCTCTGGTCAGACCAACAAGGTAAGAGCACAATTAAGCGCATTACGTATGGAACTGGCAGAGCGTTTAGGATTACGTAATCCGGAGGAGTTTGCTCCGCTATGGGTTGTTGACTTCCCACTTTTGGAATGGGACGAAGATACAGGACGTTACCATGCAATGCACCACCCTTTTACCTCTCCAAAGCCAGAAGATATTCCTTTATTGGACACAAAACCTGGTGAGGTTCGTGCTAATGCTTACGATTTGGTATTAAACGGTAATGAAATAGGTGGTGGTTCTATTCGTATTCATGATAAAGAAACACAAGCATTAATGTTTGATCATTTAGGTTTTACACCTGAAGAAGCTAAGGCTCAATTTGGGTTTTTGATGGACGCTTTTCAATATGGTGCACCTCCGCATGGTGGAATTGCCTTCGGATTTGATAGATTAGTTGCTATTTTGGGTGGTCAGGAAACCATTAGAGATTTTATTGCTTTCCCAAAAAACAACAGTGGCCGTGATGTCATGATCGATGCCCCTGCAACTATTGATCAGGAGCAGCTCAAAGAGTTGAATATTCAACTCGATCTTTAAAAACATATCAAAAAAAAATCCTGCTTTTAGCGGGATTTTTTATTTTTAGAATATGAAGAAATTACTAAAGATAATACTCATTATTATTTCCTCTTTGGTATTTATTGTGATTGCTCTAGCCGGGTGGTTCTATTATCAGCATGTAGGAAAACATAGTGTGGATCAGGAAAAATATCCACATTATATTGGCTATCTAGATCCGCAAAAAACAATTTCTAAAGAAGATTTTGAAACCTGTAATGAAACAAAGGTGTATAAAACCCACCACGGCGCAATTCCTGAAGCTTTTAAAGAAAACAAATGGCTATTTAGAAAAAATATTCTAGAAAATTATAGCAACAATCATTATACAAACTCTGGATATTTATTTTTTAGGTTTATTGTAAATTGTAAAGGAGAAACAGGAAGGTTTGAAATTACCGGAACGGATTTCGACTTTAATACAATCCAGTTTAACCAAGAGCTGATTGATCAGTTACACCAATTAACTGCCGATTCTGGAAACTGGAAGGTCTTACAAGGAAAGGATACTCCGATAGACTATTATGTATATGTTGGTTATAAAATAAAAAATGGTGAAATCACTGAAATACTGCCTTAGTCTTGTAATCATTCTTGGTATTGCCTCGTGTGATTCTTCTCTAACTGAGGAAGAGAAAAAAGCAAAGGCAGATCAAATTATTAATGGTAAGACTTTACTACTGAGCCCTCACTATCAAGGCTCATCAAAAATGATGACTTTGGTTGAGCATGCGATCGCTTTGGATCCCAACAACGCAGATGCGCGTAGAGAATTATCGATTCCTTATCTGAAACGTGGAATGCCTGTACAGTGGAAACCTCTATTTGACCAAGCCGTAGCCCTTGATCCTGTAAATTGGCAAGGCTGGAGAGGATACCTCCACCTCTACTTTTATAGAAATTATGAAAAAGCAATTGAAGATTTTGATGCTACAGATCAGTTGACACCAGATTTTGACGACTATCCGCAGGGACAGAGTGTAAACTATATGAGAGGTGTTGCTTATATGGGGCTTGAGGATTGGGACAAAGCAAAATTGTATTTTGACACCTATATCAATGAGCAAATTGCAACCTCGGGTGAGGATTATGCTGATGTAACTGCATTTTTATATCGTGGGATCATAGCTTACCAAAACAATAACATCGAAAATGCTATAGAAGATTTTCTAAAGGTTTTACAATACTCTGGTAACCATTATGCAGATGCACATTATTATTTGACCAAATGCTTTTCTGCACAAAACAACCTTTCAAAAGCAAAACATCACATCGATGAGGCAATAAAAGACTTTGATCTGGGTTATTTTCACAGCCGGAACTATGTTGAAGTACTTTATCAAATTTACATTCAAGATTTAGAAGGATTAAAAAAGCAATTAGAAAATAGTTAACTTTATAGTAGAACTAACTATCCATGACGTCCTCGAGAAAAAGTATCCTATACAAAATACTGAAATGGCGTTACCGCAACATTTCTAATAAGAACTTTATCTTATTGTTGAGTGTTATTGTAGGTTTTACTGCAGGACTTGTTTCTTTGTTACTCAAAAATTTGACACACCTTATTCAAGTCGTTTTGCAGAGTGATGTGATCTCCTGGCAAACTTCTTTCTATTTTATTATCCCTGTAATTGGTTTACTTATTGTGTACATCTTTACCAAATATATTATTAAAAGAGACGTACGCTCGGCCATCCCATTAATTTTAAACTCATTATCCAAAAAAAACGGAATCATAAAACCCATACACGGATATTTACCATTGATCCTGGCTCCTATTACCGTAGGTTTTGGTGGATCTGTTGGGCTATTGGGACCTGCAATCGGATCTGGATCAACAATAAGCTCAGATATTTGTTCTCTGTTTAAGCTAAGTGAGAAAACTCGGTTTTTGTTGATCGGTTGTGCCGCCGCTGGTGCAATTTCTGCAGTTTTCAAATCTCCTTTGGCTGGTTTGGTATTTGCTGTAGAAGTATTTAGCCTGGATCTAACACTCACTTCGTTACTTCCATTACTTTTTGCCTCGGTATCCGCAATATTGACGTCTTATTTCTTTTTGGGAGACGAGGTATTGTTTCGATTTGATGTCATTGAAAAATTTGATATTTATGATACTCCTTTTTATATCATTCTAGGTATAGGTACCGCAGTGGCATCCATTTATTTCACAAAAATGTACTTTGGAATTCTACATTTTTTTGATCGTTTTTCTAAAAAAATTCATCGTTTGTTGATCGGTGGTTTTGCGATTGGGGGGTTACTATATTTTATTCCCCCGCTTTATGGAGAAGGAATTGGTTTTATCAACGATCTTTTGAGAGGCGACCATTATACCGCTATTGGTGAAACTCCATTCGATACTATTACCAGTAACATATGGGTGGTAATAGGATTGCTTGTAGGAATAACAATTTTTAAAGCGGTTGCTATGACCGCTACTTTTGCTGCTGGAGGATCGGGCGGAATCTTTATCCCAACGATGGTTATGGGGAGTGCTTTGGGAAATGTAGTATCCAAAGTAATCAACAATCTCGGGTTAGGATTAGAAGTCTCTGAAGCTAACTTTACACTATTAGGTATGGCTGGATTAATTGCGGGTGTGCTGCATGCTCCATTAACCTCGATATTTTTAATTGCTGAGATTACTTCGAGTTATGAATTATTTGTACCTCTAATGATCACTACAGGGATTTCTTTCTTTATTTCCAAAAACAGTATAGAACACAATATTTACAATCGTGAACTAGCTGAACAAGGAGAACTATTGACTCATAATAAAGATCAAACGGTGTTAACTCTAATGAACCTGGAAGATTGTATTGAAACCAATTTCATAGCGGTACAACCTCATTTCACCTTAAAACAATTGTTAAGTGAAGCTGTAGCAAAGTCAAATAGAAATTTGTTTCCAGTCACAAATGACGAAAACGAACTTATCGGGATGGTTTCATTGGATGACATACGAGATATTATGTTCGACATCACTTTATATCACAAAGTAAAAGTCGAGACTTTGATGTCCCAGATTAAAACGAGCATTGTTTATGAAGAAGACAATGCCAAAACGGTAATGAGAAAATTTCAGGATACAGGCGCCTGGAATCTTCCTGTGATAAAAAATGGAAACTATCATGGATTTATCTCAAAATCTAAATTACTTACCTCATATCGAAGAAAGTTGATTAATTTTACCGGCTAATCGTATACTTATGAAATATATTATCAGAATTTTATTTGTAGCTATTCTGGCTAGTATTTTGGTTGGATATTATTTCAAAAATATCGGAGATCATACCACTGGAGACAAGTTTGTTGGTGTAGCCATCCTAGCTGCATCCTTTGTTTTAATGCCCATTTTTATCTATCATCGATGGAAAAACAAGAAGGTAAAGGATTATATGCTGACCGAAGAGAATCTTAAGAAAATGAGAGATTACCAAAACAAAAAGGACGAAGCTTGAAAATTGTTTTTTTTAAAATATTCACATTTTCATAACGATTCATAAAATATTTAGACCTACCTTTAGAACTCAATTATTATTTTTTATTACAATGGAAGGAACAGTTAAATTTTTTAATGAATCAAAGGGTTATGGTTTTATAACCAACGACGAAACCGGTAAAGACATCTTTGTTCACGCAACAGGAATCGATGGCGACGCTTTAAATGAAGGTGACAAAGTTGAATATCAAGAGCAAGAAGGACGTAAAGGAGTTATTGCGGCAAATGTGCGCGTAATTCACGAATAAGATATAGAGCACCCAGTTTCTGAGTAGCGCTGTTTGTACAGCGCTATTTTTATTTCCTGATAGTATACTTTTCTATAAAAACCTCTTTTTGAACTATTAAAAACTCTAGAATCTTTAATTCATCCGTTGACTGAAGCACTAATTTGGTTTCGTTATTTTCGTTTACAAAGTCTACAAAGTTGTAATATTCCGTTTCCGGAATCTCCAGCATTTCTATAATAAATTGTTCATCAAAATAGTCTACTACTGTTTTAGGAGGGCCATAAGCTGTATACTTCTTTCTTTTAACTAAATCTCCAGCTAGTTTTGCTAAAGCCAAAAAATCTATTGTTGTGGGTACGAAATCATCTCTTAACGCGATGTTTTTTACATTGGATTGTGCATCATTAAACTCTGGCAAATTCATCTGCATCAATTCTGCTGCACTAAAAAAGGGGAGGTTTTCTGTGTATGTTGGTATTTTAGACACATCCTCTTCAATACGACCAGACAAGGAGTACTGTGACACCGTCACCTCATCCAGGGTATTTACTTTTTCCTTTAATTTTATCAAAAAAGCATCATTTTGTATATCTGAAGAAGACACAACATGAGTATAAGGCACATACTGTATGGAAGAAATAATAAGCGTATCTCCAGGTGCTGCTCGAATTGAAAAATACCCTTCCTGATCAGTGATCGTACCTATTTCTAGTGTTTTATTAATCACATGAATATCATCCCACTCATCTGTTTCAGAGACAATTCTTCCGTTAAGCTTGGTATACTCTTGCGAAAAGACAATAGAAGTCATGCCTCCAAAAAATAACAGAATGATTTTTTGCATTGATCTCGGTTTATACTATAAAGACTATAGCTTACCGAACAGGTTGCAAATCATTCTTGAATCAAATTGCTAAGAGCGGTAAATTCATTAAAAAATACCTATGTAAGATTTTTAATTCAGGTTTCGTTTTTCGATAAAAAAACGTTTCAACAACTGGCTACATTCTTCCTGCAGCACCCCTCCTACCATTTCTGTCTTGGGATGTAGTTTGACTCCTAATGCATTAAAGCCTCGTTTTTCATCTGCGGCCCCATAGACAACCTTTCCTATCTGACTCCAATACAATGCTCCTGCACACATTTGGCAGGGCTCCAGGGTTACATACATAGTGCATTCATTCAAGTATTTACCTCCCAAAAAGTTTGCTGCCGCGGTAATGGCTTGCATCTCAGCATGAGCAGTAACATCATTAAGCATTTCTGTGAGATTATGGGCTCTGGCAATTATTTTATTCGACACTACAATTACTGCTCCAACCGGAACTTCATCTTTTTCAAAAGCCATTTCTGCCTCCTGAAGCGCTTTCTTCATAAAATAGGTATCATCAAACGGATCTAGCATGGTGCGTTCTATTTTGTTGTAAAACTAGCTAAAATTATCCGTAATACGCATCTCACAAAAGATTATAAAGTACCAGTACAAAACCTTACTTTTGTCACATGTCAACATCATTGCTTTCACAAATTCAAAACCCTTCGGATCTAAGACAACTATCCGCAGAACAGTTACCCATCTTAGCACAAGAACTTCGTGATTTTGTGATCAATATTGTGGCTACCAAAGAAGGGCATTTGGGAGCAAGTTTGGGTGTGATCGAATTGACTATAGCCCTACATTATGTTTTTGACACCCCAAACGATTTGTTGATTTGGGATGTAGGTCATCAAGCCTATCCGCATAAAATTCTAACCGGTCGGAAAGATATTTTTCATACCAACCGCCAGCTCAATGGAATCAGTGGTTTTCCAAAAAGAAGTGAAAGCGAATATGATACTTTTGGAGTAGGACACTCTTCTACTTCTATTTCTGCAATTTTGGGTATGGCCATTGCATCAAAGCTAAAGGGAGAACTATCTAAACAACATATCGCGGTTATCGGAGATGCTTCAATCGCTAGCGGGATGGCTTTTGAAGGACTTAATCATGCTGGTGTTGCCAACACGAATATGTTGGTAATCCTAAACGACAATGCTATTGGTATAGACCCTAGTGTGGGAGCACTTAAGGAATACCTAACCAAGGCAAAAGTCGGAGTAAAGCCTAGAAAAAATAACATTATTGAGGCTTTAAATTTTAACTATTTTGGCCCGATCGATGGTCATGATTTATCTTCTCTACTTAGAACATTAGAGCAGTTAAAATCAACAGATGGACCAAAACTTTTACACATTATTACCACAAAGGGAAAAGGACTGAAGCAGGCCGAGGAAAACCAGGTCAAATATCATGCTCCTGGCAAGTTTGATGCCTCTACAGGGGATCTAATCCCAAAAGACAGCACTAATCTACCTCCAAAATTTCAAGATGTTTTTGGCTATACGTTACTAGAACTTGCAAGAGAAAACGAAAAAATCATCGGGATTACTCCTGCTATGCCTACTGGTAGCTCTTTAAAATATATGATGCAGGAAATGCCCGATAGGGCATTGGATGTGGGTATTGCAGAACAACATGCAGTAACTTTGGCTGCTGGAATGGCTACTCAAGGCATGATTCCATTTTGTACTATTTACTCTACTTTTTTGCAACGAGCTTATGATCAGGTGATTCATGATGTAGCTTTACAAAATTTACCTGTTGTCTTATGTGTAGACAGAGCCGGTCTTGTTGGAGCAGATGGCGCTACGCATCACGGAGTTTTTGACATCGCCTATTTGAATTGCATTCCAAATATGATCGTAACCGCTCCAGCCGACGAAATAGAATTACGTAATTTGTTATATACTGCCTCTTTAGGTTTAGACCACCCAATAGCTATTCGCTACCCTAGAGGTAGAGGACATATTTCGAATTGGCAACAACCATTTAAAAAGATGGCCATAGGTGAAGGAACAATAAAACGTAAAGGAAAGGAGATTGCCATCATTTCTACCGGAGCAATTGCAACTGCTGTCTCCCAAGCGATAAACCAGAGTAAACAAAATGTAAGTCACTATCATTTTCCATTCATAAAGCCTTTGGACCACAAGTTACTTAGCACTATATTCTCTGAATATCAAACCATTATTACCGTTGAAGATGGAGTTATCACCGGTGGTTTTGGAAACAATATCCTCTCCTATGGAAATGAAAATAATTTCAAAACCCGTGTTGTCAATCTAGGTGTTCCAGATCAATTTATTCACCATGGCAGCATAGAGGAACTTCATGAAATTTGCGGCATTTCTGTCCAAGGAATTTCCTCTACTATTTTAAAGTATGTCTAGCAAAGATTTATCGAATCACAATTTTTGAAATATAGGATGCTGATCCATTTTCTGCATCAACTTTTAAAATATAAATCCCCGCTCTAAGCACTACATCAATAGGATATACACTCTCTATCACAGCTTGTTCTTCATACACAAAGCGACCATTCACATCATAGATTCTAATAGAACTATTACCCATATCTTGAGGAACTCTGATATTAAATGATCCACTGGATGGATTGGGTTCTATAATAAATGCTCCTACATTAGGATTTTCTTCAACCTCATTACAATTTAATTCAGATACTGGTGGTAAATCAAAGGCCTCTACCTGATCTGTTCTTAACTGACTATTACCTTGACTAGCACTCCAACCTACTCCTCGCGCCGCAAATACTTCCCAAATCAAACATGTATTCGCTCCTTCATTCGCTATTTGATCAGCCAAGAGTATTGCATTTCGCCCATCAATAAATCCAGGATTACAAGATTGCAATTTCAACCCGTCCATCACCAATTGCATGGCCAGGTTATTTCCTCCTGTTCCACTATACAAATCTGGATCAAAACCATCACGTTCTATCAACGCCCAGTTCAAGTCCCAAAGAATAGAAGCCCATACAGACCCTACTCCGTGAGGAGCCGAGAAATTGGTTTCGTCATTAGTATCTCCATAAGTAACAGGATTAACCGTGGTATCTGTACTATATGGGAACGGTCGTATTCCTACTCCAGAAATTGGTTGCCCAGCAGAAAAGGTTCCAATCCCTCTGGCATCTGCTCCGGTATCCCCGGATTCTATAGTCATCATCAGTGCGAACCAATCAGACCATCCTTCTCCCATTTGCTCAGTATCTTGAATACAATTCCCATCGTCATCAAACTCTACACAAGTAATTAAACAATTGGATGCAGAAGCTCCTCCTGTTAAACGTGTAGAAATACCATGTGCATATTCATGTATAATGATCCCATTATCAAAGGAGCTATCATTGGCAACAATATTCAACCCTGGATCAGACAAGGTAATATTAACCGTATTGGTTTCCATCTCAGTAATAATAGCCTCTCCATCATCCATACCTATCATTACAGCCGGAATGGTGATCATTCCGTTATCTCCTCCCATCACTATTGGATCTCCTGGTTGGTTATTGACTACCAGAACCGCAATGGCCCCTGCCTCCTGACATCGAAATACTTTATCATCAAAATTACATTCTCCTCGTCGTATTACCGCAATATTTCCGCTCACTTCTGCATCATTGATAATCACACTACACGCATCGCTCGCATCTGGAGTAGGATTATCATCTACTGCCAATACTAAATTGGCCGTTAGTCCATCTGGTACTTCCGGCGCATCTACATGACCTGGATCAAAATTGTTATCAACGATATTATACGGTCCTGCAAGAGCTGTATTATTCACTACAAACACCTCTATCCCTGGACTGGTTTGAGGATTCCACAAAAACATTTGCATCCTGGGGTTATTTCCATCCGGAGGAGTAGAAAAATTAGCGTTATTTACTCCAGATCCATCTATTGCATCTGCTAGCACTTCATCACTTCCAAATCCACCTCGACCATAATTATTCAACTGAAAATTACCAGAAGGCTCATCGAAGCCATAGTGATACCAGATATCATGAATCACATTATTTGCATAGAACAGATTAGTAACGGATGCATCTTGATTGTCGAGTATGATAGCATTAGGATCGAAAGCAAAGTCAAACATCAGATTTGCTCCACCTTCGGGTTGTTCCCCTAATCCATCATTACCATTTATATCTTCTGAAGCTATTACATTATTCCCTCTAGTGACACTCTCATCTGCTCCGTCAACTCCATCGGTATCATGCCATCCAAAAGGAGAAGCCACTTCGTCTTCCTGACCAGAAACTAATTGTCGACTTCCGTGGTTTGGACTCTCTACAGAAGGAATAGGATACACATTATACACAGGTTCCATTAAAGCCGCTGAAGATTCGACATTATTTTTAAACAATGAAAACGTATTATCTTGCTTTTGATGATGGGTATGATTTTCAAAAGAGCAGCTGATTACCCAGTCATTTCTGGACACCAACTCTCCACTAATTGCATCTACTCTAGCGCTAAACCAATGCTCCCCATTCAGAGTATGTATGCTAAGGTCCCAACACAATTGTAAACGATCATCCTTAAACTCATAAACTAGTGTTACCGGGATATCATCTGTACTAATATTTCCTTTTGATAAGAGGTATGTATTTTTTCCAATCTTGGCATTATCCAATTCTTCAATTCCAGATGCCACACCCAAATTGAGAGATAATGCGGCTTTTTTTACTGCAGTAACAGGGGAAACACTTGTAGACACCGTATTTATTTTGGACGCTATATTATCGATAAGATCACCAGCAAAAGAAACTACCTTTCCCTTTCTAACGGTAAAATTCCCGATGACATTTTTAATAGGTATACCTTTATAAGACTGAGTGACATATACATTATTGGCTTGTAAACTTTTTGAAAAGGACTCACTCTGAACCACCAATCCAGAAACGTCTTTCGAGGACATTCCCTCTTGAATCAAATATGCTTTTATTACTTCTAAATCTGAAGACTGAGCTTCAACGTGGAAAGCGCCTATAAAGGCCAAAAAAACTAAAAAATAGAACTGTTTCATACCAATTATCAATTAATCCTTACAAGTAAGTCACAAAAATTATACCCCTAATGATTTTGCGATGATAGTAGGAAAGAGAATGCCTAAGATAAGAATAATCTTAAAGATCGATATTACAAGTGATGCATCCCCTTATTTATGCATAACATGTTTCACTCTCTACCTTCTTTACTCACAAGTATTTACGTATAAATCTTATAGTCGGTTTTATATTCGTATACTTTCATGTAAAAAAACAAAAAATCAGTATTCCCCAAAAGATTTTGTTTTCTATTCGATATTCTTCTGTTCCTGCGATTTGGTAGTCACCCATTAAAATTGTTAATTCGTGAAGATTTTAACCAAATTTTATAACCATGAAAAAACTTAGTTTATTTATTCTATTCATTTGTACAATGGCCGCGGTTTCCTGTGGGAGCGACGACGATGGTACCGAGGTAAGTGGTACTGGTCTCATAGGGACTTGGCAATGGGTATCTGCTTCAGAAAATGGAGTTGCCGAAACCCTTGACGAGTGTGATTTGCAAGAAACTATAGAATTTAGAGAAAGCGGAATCGTAGTTAGCCGATTCTTTAATTCTGTTTCTACAAACAATCAAATTACCTGCAATGGTCCTGAAACAGAAGAATTCGGATGGTCTTTGGCCGGAGATCAACTAACGTTGTCTTTTACAGCAGGCACAATAACAGAAACTGAAACTGCTACTATTACCACATTAAACGAAACCACATTGATTGTCGAATATAGAGATGAAGACAATGGTCAGGTGCTGGTTTACATCGAAACCTATAGAAGAGTTTAAGCTTCTTCTTTCCAAATATAAAAAGGCTGCATATCAATGCAGTCTTTTTTAGTATTAACGCTTTCATTTGATTCCAATCCTATCAAAAAAACTTCATATACATGGTAATGATTTCAATTTAGATACACTTACTCATATAAACTAAACCATGTATTATGAAAAAACTACATCTATCTTTATGCCTACTAATGATTGTTACTCTATTTTCTTGTGGAAGTGACGACAACGACAATGATACTCCTGAAGTAAATTCTGAACTACTCGCAAAGTGGGGACAAGTTTCTTTTAGTCAACAGGGAGAAGTCATGACCATCACAGATTGCGAAAAACGATCCACAATCGAATTTACTTCCCAATTGTTTACCGAAATTTCGTATGCTCCTGTTAATACAGATTGTCAAATCGATGGCCAGTACTCAGGAACATGGAAACAAGAAGGCAACGTGCTTACATTAACGTATACCGACGAAGGAGAAACTTTTGTTGATATCGCTACTTTTACTCTTGTAGATAATAAACTTACTATCAAATACGACGATGAAGGATTCATCACAGAATTTGGTTATGAAAAACTTTAGTTTACCAGTGTAAATATTTAAAAATATAGCATCTGTTGGTTTACGGATGCTATATTTTTAATCCTTTTATCTTTTGAAATTTTAATAAAGCATTTCCATCGGTAAGACTTGCTACAAAATTACTGATGCTGATCAATCGTGTATATACCTCTCCATTTTGATAGTCAAAATTATGACCTTCGGCTCTTAAAATCAGCTTGTCGTAATTAGAAGCTTCTCCCACATTATATCGATCTGCAGCCGTGCAATATTGATCAAGTAATGTGGCTAAGATCTCATATCCCGCGATCTCTTTTTCGGTGACTTCCTGACTTTGATAAATCTTATCTATACTGATCTTAATGATATCGTTAATTTGGGCATCATATTTACTCTTATCTATCAATGCGGTATCAAAAGTACCCGATAAGATTTTCTCTTCGTTATCTATAAAAATACTTGCCGCCTCTTGTATTAATGTATTGATTGCCAAAGATCTTAAATACCCCAATCGATCTGCAGTAGTTGTAAGTTGATTATACTTTGTTGTGTTAATGGTTTCTTTTACCAATTTGATCAGGTACTCTAAGGCATATTCTTCTTCTATGAGTCCCAAATTAATCCCATCCTCAAAGTCAATAATAGTATAACAAATATCATCAGCAGCCTCCACCAAATAGGTTAATGGATGCCTGCTATAGGTAGTTTCCCCTTTGATGTTTTGTTTCAATAAACCCACTTCTTCGGCTACTTCATCAAAGAAGATCTTTTCATTCTGAAAAAAACCATATTTCTTATGCGCAATATGAGATGTTGGCTTTTTGGGTAATGAAGCTTTAGGATATTTCATAAAAGCCCCCAAGGTAGCATAAGATAAACGCAACCCACCTTCGATGCCTTCACGGGATTCGGTTAGAATTTTAAACCCATTTGCATTACCTTCAAAATCAATTAAATCCTGATATTGTTTTGGGGTAAGCTTTTCTTTGTATTGTTTCCCTCTTCCTGTTTTAAAATACTCTCCTATTGCTTTTTCTCCGGAGTGTCCAAAAGGAGGGTTCCCTATATCATGTGCCAAAGCAGCAGCCGCTACAATGGCTCCAAAATCGTTAAACTGATATCCATGTATTGTAGACAGATGTGGGTGTTTTTCCAAAATCTTTTTTCCTACTACTCTTCCCAAAGATCTTCCTACTACCGAGACCTCCAAACTATGTGTCAACCGAGTATGCACAAAGCTAGTTTTGGAGAGTGGTATGACCTGTGTTTTATCCTGCAAACTTCTAAAGGCCGATGAGAAGATGATACGATCATAATCTACTTCGAACCCCAATCGGGTTTCATCTTGTTCTTTTCGTAGTCTTTTATTTTTATCTCCATATCGTTTTAGGGATAGGAGTTGTTCCCAATTCATCATATTTTTTAAAGAAAATTCGAATATACAAAAAAGGGAAGCACCCTTTAATACTTCCCTTTTTTCTCTATATAAATCTAGGTCTTAAGACCCACACATTAAACAATCATCTCCTTCGCCTTCTTTGGCCTGAGCTATTAGCGCTCTTAGCTCCTCTGGAGATAGCGAAGTTCCCTCTGGTGTTACAGGATCTTGTGCTGGTTGCTCCTTAGCTGCCTGTGCTTCCATTACTTGTGCAGCGGCTACAGCTACTTTTTCGGCTTGTGGTTCTTCTTTCTTATCGTTTTTAAGTGTAAACTTAATCGCATCTACTGCAGACTTCGTTCTCAGGTAATACATCCCTGTTTTTAAGCCGCTTTTCCAGGCATAGAAATGCATTGAAGTTAGTTTTGCCATTGTAGCTCCTTCCATAAACAAGTTCAATGACTGAGACTGATCGATAAAGTATCCTCTATGACGAGACATATCGATAATGTCTTTCATACTCATTTCCCAAACGGTCTTATACAATTCTTTAAGATCTTGCGGAATGATATCGATATTCTGAACAGATCCATTAGCACGCATAATGGCATCTTTTAAATTGTCATTCCATAACCCAAGCTTCACTAAATCTTCTAGTAAGTGCTTATTTACCACGATAAACTCTCCTGACAACACACGTCTTGTATAAATATTACTCGTGTATGGTTCAAATGCCTCATTATTTCCAAGGATTTGAGATGTAGATGCTGTTGGCATTGGCGCTACCAATAAGGAGTTACGTACTCCGTTTTTAAGTACTTGCTTACGCAACTTTGCCCAGTCCCAACGACCACTTAATTCTTCATCTTTAATTCCCCATAGGTTGTACTGGAATTCTCCTTTAGAGATTGGAGACCCTTCATAACTCTGGTATGGACCATCTGCTTTGGCTTCTTCCATAGAAGCAGTTACCGCAGCAAAGTACAAGGTTTCAAAAATCTCTTGATTTAATTTTTTAGCCTCATCACTGGTAAATGGTAAACGCAACTGAATAAAGGTATCCGCTAATCCTTGCACCCCTAATCCAACAGGACGGTGGCGCATGTTAGAATTTTCAGCTTCTTTAACCGGATAGTAGTTACGATCGATTACTCTATTCAAGTTTTTGGTAACTCGTTTTGTAATTCTAAACAGTTCTTTATGATCAAACTTTCCGTTCTTAACAAACATCGGCAATGCAATAGAAGCCAGGTTACATACCGCTACTTCATCTTCGCTTGTGTACTCCAAAATCTCAGTACATAAATTAGAAGAACGGATGGTTCCTAAGTTTTGCTGGTTTGATTTGCGGTTCGCAGCATCCTTATACAACATATAAGGTGTACCTGTTTCTATCTGAGATTCCAGAATCTTCTCCCAAAGCTCTCTTGCCTTAATGGTTCTTCTACCTTTTCCTTCTTTCTCGTAACGCGTATACGTTTCTTCAAACTCGTCGCTATGCATGTCAAATAACCCAGGACACTCATTAGGACACATTAATGTCCATTCTGCATCATCCTGCACTCTCTTCATGAACAGATCCGGAACCCACATTGCATAGAATAAATCACGAGCACGCATTTCTTCTTTACCGTGGTTCTTTTTCAAGTCCAAGAAATCAAAAATATCCGCATGCCATGGCTCTACATAGATCGCAAACGATCCTTTTCTCTTTCCTCCTCCTTGATCTACGTAACGAGCAGTGTCGTTATATACTCGTAACATTGGTACAATTCCATTCGAAGTACCGTTAGTTCCTGCAATATAAGACCCAGTAGCTCGAATATTATGAATAGACAATCCTATTCCTCCCGCAGACTGTGAAATTTTTGCAGTTTGTTTTAATGTATCATAAATACCATCGATGCTATCGTCTTTCATTGTCAATAAGAAACATGAAGACATCTGTGGTTTTGGTGTTCCCGAATTGAACAACGTTGGCGTAGCATGCGTAAAGTACTTTTTCGACATCAACTCATAGGTCTCGATAGCAGCATCCAAATCATTTAAATGGATACCGATAGAAACCCTCATCAACATATGTTGTGGACGCTCTGCAATTTTACCGTTGATCTTCAATAAATACGAACGCTCTAATGTTTTAAAACCAAAATAATCATACCCAAAATCACGATTGTAAATAATCGTAGAATCCAACTTTTCCTTATTAGCCATGATCACTTCATATACCTCATCAGAGATCAAAGGCGCTTTCTTTTCTGTTCGTGGGTTGACATATTCATAAAGATCTGTTACCACTTCAGAAAATGTTTTCTTAGTGTTTTTATGCAAGTTAGAGACAGAAATACGTGCGGCAAGTTTCGCATAATCAGGGTGCGTTATTGTCATCGTCGCTGCTATTTCGGCAGCAAGGTTATCTAACTCACTAGTTGTTACTCCATCATACAATCCTTCTATCACCCTCATCGCCACCTTTACGGGGTCAACTAGTTGATTTAGTCCATAACATAATTTTCTTACCCTTGCGGTAATCTTGTCGAACATAATTGGTTCTTTGCGTCCATCTCTTTTTACTACATACATACTGTCTTTTGGTTTTTAAAACTTTCTTCCTTACGAAGAAATTGATGTTAATTTGTGTTACTTATATTCCCAATTCGAAAATCAAAAAAATGCCCTCCTTAACGATCAACATTAAGGTGTGAGATCTTGTGAACTCCATTCATATTGAACAGAATTTATCTGATACTATATTCTAAATTGACTGACTTTCGTCCCTTTTTTTGTGTAAGTTCTTGTTATCGAACTTTATCAAACTGAGCTAATCGATTTAAACAGAAGAAACGTTTTTGACTAGCTCAGAATGAATATATCTTAATTCTGATCGATTTTTAATGATTAAAAATCAGCGTCAAAACTTATTTTATTGTTCTCATCATCTTTGTTAAGCACTCCCGCTTTTTGGTATTCTGAAACTCGCTTTTCAAAGAAGTTTGTTTTCCCTTGTAATGAAATCATATCCATAAAATCGAATGGATTTGAAGTTCCATACTCTTTTTCACAACCTAGTTCTACTAATAATCTATCCGTAACAAATTCAAGATACTGCGTCATTAACTTCGCATTCATCCCAATTAAACTTACCGGAAGTGATTCTGTAATAAACTCTCTTTCAATATTCAATGCATCGATAAGAATTTGTCTAATTCTCTCCTTAGGTACCTTATTCACCAAGTGCTTGTTATGCAAATGAACTGCAAAATCACAATGCACACCTTCATCTCTTGAGATCAACTCATTAGAAAAAGTAAGCCCTGGCATTAACCCTCTTTTCTTTAACCAGAAAATAGAACAAAATGCTCCAGAGAAGAAAATCCCTTCTACTGCTGCAAAAGCAATTAAACGTTCTGCAAACGAATCAGACTCGATCCATTGTAACGCCCAATCTGCCTTCTTCTTGATTGCAGGGAAATTTTCTATCGCCTTAAAAAGAATATCCTTTTCTTTTTCGTCCTTTACATAAGTATCAATAAGCAAAGAATAGGTTTCAGAATGGATGTTTTCCATCATAATTTGAAATCCGTAAAAGAATTTAGCTTCACTATATTGAACTTCGTTTACAAAATTCTCTGCAAGATTCTCATTTACAATTCCGTCTGAAGCTGCAAAAAAGGCCAAAATATGCTTAATAAAATAACGCTCATCATCAGTAAGCTTTGTACCCCAATCTGTAATATCCTGGTGTAAATCTATTTCTTCAGCAGTCCAAAAACTAGCTTCAGATTTCTTATACCATTCCCAAATATCATGATGTTGAATTGGAAAAATTACAAATCGGTCTTTATTTTCTTGCAAAATTGGTTCTACAGCACTCATCTTATTTTTTTTAACTTTTCTTGACGATTTTTTGTTTCTAAAGGGTCTTACAAAGATCAAAAAATAGGGAAGATGTTCTACTAAAAGTTAATAAACGTTTTCAACAAAGTTTTCAACACGAGCCAGATTACCCCTTCTCGTTAAACAAAACCAAAAATAAAATTAAACAACTGTATATCAAGTCATTGCAAGACTTTGAAAAAGATATCAACAGCCCTGTTAGCAACCCCGGGAAGTCCCGATTTCACACTTATTCACACCGTTTTTACCTACAAAAACTCTGGTTCACCAAATCATCGATTTACGGGATAACCGTAACCTAATTCTAAATGAAATTTTAACAAAAAAAGTTGAAAATAATTGGAAATTGTAGTGAATTTTGGATCTCGGAATTACTTTTTCAGCCCTTCGGCAACTTTTTCTAATTCCATATACCAATCCTCTCCAAATTTTCTGATCAGCGCCTCTTTTACGAACTTGTAGACGGGTACTTTTAGCTCTTTCCCTAAAGTACACGCATCATCGCATATTTCCCATTTATGATAATTCACCGCTGCAAACTCTGTGTACTCCTGCACCCTTACTGGATACAGATGGCATGAGATAGGTTTTTTCCAATCCACCTTACCTTCATTATAAGCTTGTTCGATAGCGCAAGAAGCGGTCCCACGATCATCAAAAACAACATAGGCACATTCTGCACCATTAACCAAAGGTGTTTCAAGGTCGTTATTAGCCGTCTTAATATACACTCCTTGACTTTCAACAGCCGCTATACCTTCTTTTCGTAAATAAGGTTTGATTATCGGGTACACTTCTTCCAGCTTCTGAATTTCAGCTTCTTCCAAGGGAGCTCCTGCCTCACCTGCTACACAACATATCCCTTTACAAGCAGAAAGATTACAAACAAAATCTTTCTCTACAATATCCTCTGAAACTATAGTTTTTCCTAACTGAAACATGGTGCTAAGATACTTTTAATAGCTTATAATTTTACAAATTATTCACCTTTTTATAATACCTTTATTAAATTAAGACTGTTTACATTTGCACAAATTTTGAAACCATCAACTTATGAACTTTGATTTAAAAGAAATTTTGACAGCCAGCATGATCTTATTTGCGGTCATTGATATCATAGGAAGCATCCCCATCATTATTGACTTACGTAAAAAGGTAGGTCATATTCAAAGTGAAAAAGCCTCTATCGTAGCAGGCTTACTTATGATTGTTTTTTTATTTATAGGAAAAGAAATCCTTAACCTGATTGGAATTGATGTGAATTCTTTTGCGGTTGCCGGATCCTTTATTCTATTCTTTATTGCTTTAGAAATGATTTTGGGCGTGCAATTGTATAAAGATGACGCCCCAGAGACTGCTGCAGTGGTTCCTTTGGCTTTTCCGCTAATTGCCGGAGCAGGTACTATGACCTCTATTTTATCACTAAGAGCAGAGTATCAACCTATCAATATTGTAATTGCTATTGTCATTAATATTATCTTTGTCTATGTCGTACTTAAGTCTTCTGGAAGAATTGAAAAGGTTCTGGGAAAACAGGGGATTAATGTGGTTCGAAAGATTTTTGGAGTCATATTATTAGCTATTGCGGTTAAGCTATTTGCTACTAATATTAAAGGGTTGTTTTAACCATTCGTTTTACCTTATTAAATACATTAAATTTTGAAGTATTTTATATATTCACTAATTGCCATTGCTGCAGGATTACTCATTTTCAATATCTTCCATTTGGATTTCAATAATTTATTTGAAGAAGAAAGCAAAACTGCACTTGTTGGCATATTCGCATCGGCATGTGTTATCATTTTGATGCTTATTTTACTGGTTTCTAAAAAAATTCAGGAAAAGAGCAAGTAGCTTAAACCTTATATTTAGAACAAGAAAAAACAAGCGATAATAACAGGAGGTATAGAGATCACCATAAGGATCATGAAAAAATTATGCAGCTTCCTGCACAACAGTGCTCTTTTTAATGATTTTTTGAGTTGAGCATCGTTTGAACTTTTCATATGTTCACGAATTACATCGGCAGAGACATACGAAGTATCGACCAGTATATCGTGCTTCAAAAAGATGGATGCACTGTTATCGAGTAATCGAAACGCAACCGCTATGATAAAGAAAAAAAGCGGAGAACACACTGCAATAGCAACAAGATATTCTTTTAATTCTGACATAGAGATAGAGATGAATTAGTCATTTTCAGAAAGCGATAACACCTTTTTAATCATAGCGTCGTCTTTATTAATAATTTTCTCAAAAGCATTGGTTCCAAATAATTGCTGCGCCATCGTTGCCTTCAAATATTTTTTCAACTGATCTCGATAATTTTCTAATTCTATTTCTACTCCAATTCTACGAGAAAACACCATAAATCCTTCAGCAAATTCGTCATCAATTTCAACCTCTTCGTTAAACTGTTGTTCCGAGAGTCCGTTATAAAAGATTCTTTTCTTATCTAATTCCTCAAATACATAGCGCCCCATTCGCCCCGAACGCAATAAATAGTTTAACGTCTCTCCAACTCTGGTGGTATCTTTACTCACAAATATATCTGGGATAATTCCTCCTCCTCCATATACTACTTTACCTCCAGGAGTTTTAAATTTCAGAGAATCTGCAACTTTAATACTATCAGCACTAATCATCTCTCCATTTTTATATCGAGTAAGATACTCGTTAAAATATTCTTTATTTCCGTTTCCATATGGTTTTTGGATAGACCTACCCGTTGGCGTGTAATATCTGGAAATGGTAAGTCGTACGGCACTCCCATCTCCCAAGGCCATCTCTCGCTGCACCAGGCCTTTTCCATAAGAGCGTCTTCCTACAATGACACCTCGATCGTTATCTTGTATGGCCCCAGCAAAAATTTCGCTAGCAGAGGCCGAGTTTTCATTAATCAACACATATATTTTCCCTTTTTCAAAATCTCCTTTCTGTGTTGCATAATTGTTTTCGATGGCGCCCTTTTTATTCTTCGTAAACATAATAAGCACATCGTCTTCCAGAAACTCGTCGGCCATTCTAAGCGCAGGAGCGATAAAACCACCTCCATTATCTCTTAAATCGACAACCAGTGATTCTACATCTTCATCTTTTAAACGATCTAACTCTGTTTTGAATTCCTTGTAGGTAGTTTCAGCAAATCGATTCACCTTTATGTACCCCATATTATCGGATAACATATAAGCCGCATCAACACTTTTCAAAGGCACTCTTCCTCGCTTAACCAAAACATCAAACACTCCCGTCCCTTTACGAAACACTTTGAGTTGTACCTGACTGTTAATTTCACCCTTTAACTTATCGGCTAGTCGATCTCTTAACAAACTTTCTCCATACAAGGTATCATTATCGGCCATAAGAATTCGATCACCCGCCTTGATTCCAGATTGCTCACTAGGCCCTCCTTTGATGGTATTGATCACAGAAATGGTATCTCTAAATGGATAATAAGTAACTCCAATTCCAATAAAATCGCCTTGCATACTTTCTGTGATTCCTTCCAATTCTTCTGGAGGTATGTACACGGAATGAGGGTCTAAATTTTCAAGAATTCTATTTACAGTAACATCGACAATACTATCGGTATTGATTTCATCTACATATTCATAGTCGATGTAATCAATCAACCGATTGAGTTTTTCTTTTTTTGCATTAGAAGCAAATAATTTGGCAGAAGGGTTGCTACTGAAATCCAGTTTGCTCCCTAAAAACACACCCACTCCCACAGCTACTCCTAAAAACAAGGGCAAGTATTTTTTTGAATATCCCATTAATCTTCTAAATCCGTAATCTGTTCTATTTCTACTCCGGCTTTGGCAAGAAAAGCAAGCCCGGAATCATCTTTATATGCCACTTGATACACCACCCTTTTAATCCCAGCTTGATGAATCAATTTACTACATTCCTTACATGGTGATAATGTAATGTATAAGGTTGCTCCTTTACAAGACTGCGTAGAAGAGGCGACTTTTAGAATTGCATTAGCCTCCGCATGCAGCACATACCACTTTGTATATCCTTCTTCATCTTCGCATGGATTTTCAAAACCTGTTGGGGTCCCGTTAAATCCATCCGAGATTATCATTCTATCTTTTACAATAACCGCACCAACTTTTTTCCTTTCACAATGCGATAATTTCCCCCATTCTCTAGCAATTCGTAAGTAGGCTTTATCATACTTCAGTTGTTTTTTTTTAGACATAGGGTAGAACGACTTGTATTAGCTTAACAATCAAAATACGAATATATTATTACCATGTGGCAAATACAACCTAAAACATTACTTAATTACCAAATTTTATTTTCGATAAGTATTGGGATCACCATTCCTATCACTACTGAAGACGCAATCAAAATCCATTCTCGTTTTGAAAATCGGAGTAATGATACGAAGACAAAACTTACTATCAACACAAAAAACACAATGACAACTTGCGCCGCTTCTACTCCTAAAGCAAATTCGATAAGTGGTAAAATTTTTGAACTTGTATTACTGCTAATTGCTTTAAAATAAGTTGAAAAACCAAATCCGTGTATGAGCCCAAAAAACAACGTAGCACCATACAAAATGAATACTTTATCATTTTTGGAACCCGATTTTGAAGTAAAAACATTATACAAAGCTGTAAGCAGAATCGTAACTGGAATTAAAAATTCTATAAGCCTTGAATTTACAGCAACCACATTGTAGGCCGCCAAAAAGAGAGAAATCGTATGTCCTACAGTAAATAAGGTAACTAGTAATAATATTCTTTTCCAATTATCAAAGGTATACCCAACGATCAGAACGATTAGAAAAAGTATATGATCATATGCGGTCCAATCCAGCACATGACTAAAGCCAAGCTTTATGTAAAGCCAAAATTCTGACATATTTATGGTTTTTGAGGTTTCGCTAATGTACAATTTAAAAGGAGAATCCTAAAATTTGCTATTAAATCTTATTCAAAAGATCATCAAACCATCAAATCTGTAATGTTAAGTTCATCTTAAAAAGATTAGCAAAGTAATTGTTGTTCAATTAGCTACATAAAACCACAGGTTTTTAACTCCACACACTCTCCAAAAGCCTTATAAAAGCAAGGAATCAAAAAAAATTACACTTTTGAGGGTAACATTTGTATTAGAAATGCAACCTTTAATAAACGAAAAAGTATATTTTTGTCAGCTGTCTCCTCCTAAATTTATTAAAACACTAGTTATGAACGCCAAGATATACAAGCTTAAAGCTTTTAATCTTCAGGAAATGTTATTGGTATTGGCCATTATTGGGATCTTATTACTCATCGCATTACCCAACTTTTTGCCATTGATTGCGCAAGCCAAGGCTCAAGAGGCAAAAATACAGTTAAAGACCATCAGCAATATGCAAACGCAGTATAGATTTCTGAACTCCAAATACTCTTTGGACTTTTCGGAAATCAATTATGAAGCTCCAACTACGGTCAAAAGCGGCGGTACTGCCAATTATAGTTATGAAATTATCGAAGCTTCAGTTTCAAATTTTAAAGCTAGAGCTACTGCGGTAGTTGATTTTGATGGAGACGGTACTTTCAACGTTTGGGAAATTGATGAAAAAGGGAGTCCAAAACAGATTGTAAAAGATTAATATGCTGATTTTGAAAGGACTTATTTTGCTTAGCCTTGGAGCTATCATCTATCAGGATATCAAAAGTCGTGAGGTGTATTGGTTTTTGTTGCCCGTTCTGATGCTCTTGTTTGGTTATCAACATTATCAAAATGTTTTATCCATTCACTTCATTAATGCGGTTTTGGTAAACATAGCCATTATCACATTGGTCCTTTCGGTACTTTATGTATATACTTTTTTAAAAATCAAAAAGTCCTTTTTTAAAGAGGTTTTTGGTCCAGCAGATGCTCTATTCTTTTTTGCACTGGCTGTTGCATTCCCGACGGTTACTTTTGTGATCATCTTTGTGTTTTCCTTGTTGTTTTCATTGATTACATGGATCGTCCTGAAACACAAAAGCAACTACAATACGATTCCCCTGGCCGGGTATATGTCCTGTTTTGTATTATTTATTTTTGCCGCCAATTGGCTTACAAGATCGATTAATTTATTCCTGATATAATGAGTGTAGATCGTTTTGACATACCCGTACATTTAAAACAATTGATCACTTCGAATCAGGCGTTTCATTATAGAATTGTACCTGTTCTAAAAGAAGAGAACACCATTCATTTTAAAACCGACAACCAACAAAATGGAAGTCTGGAAAAAGAACTCTCTATTATTCTTAACAAACGTATTGTTTTAATAGAAGAGACTTCCGAAAATTTACAATCTTATCTAACTCTTAACTATAGAAAAACCAGTACCTCGCAAGAACAACTACATTACGAGGACAACTTCTTACAAAAGCTAATTGCCACGGCAAAAGATTTTGGAAGTAGTGATATCCATATGGAGCCCTACGAGAAGTTTTGCAGAGTACGTTTTAGATTAGATGGGAAACTTAAAGAAATGTACACGATCACCAAAAAGGAATTTCCTCAATTGGTGAATCAAATCAAGATCCAATCCGGTTTGGATATTTCTCAGAAAAGGCTCGCTCAAGACGGACGTATTACGTTCAAAAATGGGAACGAAGAATTTGATATCAGGGTATCTACAATGCCTACTTTGTACGGAGAGAAAATTGTGTTGCGATTGCTGAATCGAAATACGCAACAAGTACAACTTAACGATCTTGGCTTTACTGAACAAGAGCTTGAAGTGTATCGCGAAGCGGTAAAAAAACCGCAAGGAATCATTTTGATCTCTGGACCTACAGGTTCTGGTAAGACAACTACCCTGTATGCTACGCTAAAAGAGCTAAACAAAGAAGTATCCAACATCCTTACCATAGAAGATCCTATCGAATATACACTAGAGGGTATCAATCAGGTTCAATTGCGAGAAGATATTGAATTTGATTTCCCTGCTGCCTTGCGTGCCTTTTTACGTCAGGATCCAGATGTAATTATGGTCGGTGAGATTCGAGATGATAAAACGGCAGCAATGGCTATAAAAGCAGCGCTAACTGGTCACTTGGTACTCTCTACTATACATACGAATTCGGCTTGGGCTACCATCTCAAGGTTAATCGACATGAATGTACCTTCTTTCTTATTGGCAAGTACCTTAACCATGAGTATTGCTCAAAGACTGGTGCGTAAACTATGTCCGCATTGCAAACAAGAAAAACATGCAGAGGCCAAAGATTTTCCAATTGGATTTGAGATCCCAGAAGCGTTGAACACGCATTATGTGCCTGTTGGTTGCAATCATTGCTATCAAACGGGTTACTTGGGGAGAAAGGCTATTTATGAGATATTACCAATAACCAAAGAACTGGAAACAACGATACGGCACAACGAATTACAAATAGATGATTATATCGCCGAAAACAATATAAAAACATTAAAAAGCAACGCCATACGCCTGGTACTTGAAGGTCATACTTCTGTAGAAGAAGTGTATGCCATTCTGGCTACGAATTAAAAGTAATGACCTTGGAAAACAACGAATAGAAAATGAAAAAAAATATACTTATCATCGGTTTTATTTTGTGTTTAGGAGCACTGTCTTTTGCTCAGCAACCTCCTGCAAACACAACTAATGAACAAAACCGAATTGCTACCATAGAGAACAAGCTAAAACTCTTTGCAGTAGATGTTCCTGCTTTGTCGGACCCAGTGAACATTAATATCTCTAATACGAATCTCCTTAATTTTTTAAGAGCAGTTTCTCAAGTAAACAAAATAAATATCAGCGTTTCTGAAGAACTAAGTAGCATTAACATCATTAATGGATTTAATAATGTAAGTGTACAGGAACTACTGATCTTTTTGACAAAAGAATATCAATTAGACATTGATTTTACAGGAAATATTCTATCAATCCGAAAATACACTCCACCGGTTCAAGCTCCAATAGAGAAAGAAATTATTGCCAATTATGATGTAAGTAGAGAAACTCTATCTACAGATTTTAATAATGATCCGCTCCCAAAAGTATTTAGAAAAATAACAGAGATTTCTGGCAAGAATCTTTTGTATTCTCCCGATTTAAACGGAAAAAACCTAACACTTTTCATTACCGATGTTCCCATCGATTTAGCGCTTAGAAAGCTTGCAGAAGCCAATAATTTAGAATTCAATAAAACACGCGATGGTTTTTATGAATTCGAATCTATTCTGGGTGCCAATGATCCCAATGGTGCTTCACGACCAAGAAGAAATCGAAATAATTTTTATTATACCGTAGTTGACTCTATCAACAGAGTTATTTCTGTCGATTTAAAAAACACACCTATTGCTGATGTGGTTTATAATATTACTGAAGATCTCAACCTAAATGTGTTTACTGCATCACCACTAGAGAATGCTGGTAATGTAACGGTAAAAGCTGAAGCCATAAGTTTTGATGATTTATTGACCAAGATTTTCGAAAGTAATAACAACGAAACAACTACTAATACCACTAACAACAATTCTCAAAATTACAATAACAATCAAGGGAATAATCCACAAGGATTTCAAAACAACTCGCAACCAAGTTCTTCAAATTTTACATTTAAAAAAGAAGGAAATGTGTACTATTTTGGTACAGAAAACCAGCTTACGGTAAAGAAGATTGAATTGGTGCAAATGATGCATCGATCTATTGCAATGCTTGGCGATGCTAATCCTTCGACCTCTTACGGAAACAGTTTTGGTGGTGGCGGTAATTTTGTAACCGGAGGGACTAATTTTTTTGGTAACAATCAAAACAACGGATTTAATCAAAACAATTTAAATTCCCGAAACAGACTCAATAACACTACGAGGAATGTATCTAGCGGATCCTCACAAAGTAGTGAAGCCGGCTCAATTTCATCTATTTTTCCAGCAAGTATTACAAAAGGTTTAGACATCAAAATTGACACCGAACTCAACAGTTTTGTGGTAAGTGGATCAGGGACCAAGGTTGAAAAATTCAAAAACTTTATAAAATATATTGACAAGCCTGTTCCGTTAATTCTAATCGAAGTAATGATCCTAGAGGTCAATCGAAGTGCAACCGTAGAAACAGGAGTCGAATTTGGATTGGGCGAAGAGCCTGTAAACGATCAGGGAGTAGCTTTCCCGAGTGCCAATATCACTTTGGGTGCTCAAACCATTAATAGAATCATCGGAGGTTTTGATGGATTTGGTTCCCTAAACCTTGGGAATGTAGTTCCTAATTTTTATCTGGATATCAAGGCCATGGAAACCAACGGGAATGTCAAGATACTGTCTACGCCAAAGTTAAGTACACTTAATGGACACAAGGCCTATCTGTCTAGTGGTCAAACCACCTATTATGCGGTTACCAGTCAGAACATTTTCGGTTCTCAAAACCCGCAAACGTCTGAGATAGTAAATTACCAGCCTATTGATGCCGAATTGGCTTTAGAATTTAAGCCTTTCGTATCTGGAGATGGTCAGATCACCTTAGATATTCAAGTGATCCAGTCTAATTTTAGTGGAGAACGAATTGCCGAAGATGCTCCGCCAGATATCAACAGCCGTAGATTCTCTTCTATCATGCGTATGCAGGCAAATGATGTTGCCATTCTTGGAGGTATCGAGCAAAAAGTAAAAAATGATTCGGGTTCTGGAGTACCTCTACTTTCAAGAATTCCGGTGATCAAATGGCTTTTTAGCAAAAGAGTACGGGAAGATTCAAAAAGAAGGTTAAACGTAATTATTAAGCCTACGGTATTTTATTAATGATACAACAAGTATTATCATATAACCCAACTGGAAAAACCTTTTTGGCTCTCGAGCATTCGGGTCAGAATGGCTCATCTCCTATTCAAGGCATACTGGTGTTGTTAAAGAAAGGAGAACTGGATATTGTCAAAAGTTTTTCTGCACAACAGGTTTCGGATATACCGGATCTACAAAAAAGTCTGCATAAAGTTAGTTTGGTAATTACTGATGATAATATTCTGATCAAAGAAGTAAACAACATTAATTCTGACACCGAAGTTTTATCTGATGCTTTTCCTAATTTAAACCTGGAGGACTTTTATTATCAGGTACTAAAAACCCAAAATAAATCCTTTGTTGCCGTATGCAGAAAACAATATGTTGATGAGTTGATCGATAGCTATCAAAAAGAAGGGATTACCATTACTAATGTTTCTTTGGGAAATCTAAAAGTAGCATCGATAGTAACGTATATATCAAATGATGAGTTGATCACTAATAGCGGTGTCATTCAAATTCAGAATGAAGAGATTACTGCCATTTTACCAAAAAACGACACTTTAGAATTACCATATAGTATTGATGGGCTTTCGGTAAACAGTACTCATTTACTCCCATTGTCCATGATTATTGATGCATTATCACAACAAGCTGGGATTACGGGTAATATAGAAGAAAAAAATGCGCATTTACAGCAGCAGTACAAGGAGGTTTCTTTTTTCAAAAAAGCACTGCAATACGGAGTTGGCTTTTTACTGATCACCCTACTCATCAATTTCTTTGTTTTTAATTCGAAATATAAAAAATGGCAAGGATTACAAGAAGAAATCCAGGTATACACCAACCAAAATGAAAGTATCAAAAAGCAGCAATCCGTAGTACTTACCAAAGAAGCTATTGTAAATAGCATATTGACCACTGGGTTTTCTAAAAGTTCATTTTACATGGATCAAATCGTACAATCACTACCCACTTCGGTATTACTAACATCATTTACGTATCAGCCTATTTCCAAAACAATACGTGCCGATAAACCAATATCCATAAAAGAACATACAATTTCTGTAACAGGAACCTCGATTGATAAAGCCAATTTTACAGTTTGGTTAAACACCATTGAACACTTGGATTTCGTGAATACGGTAACCATCATAAATTATGGAGCGAGTACAAATAATACTTCAAGTTTTGAAATAACCATTGACTTAGCACATGACACAACGAAATAAAAATATTCTTTTAGTCTCGGGCTTGATAGTGATGCTGTTTTTTGCGTATCGCTTTGGGTTTTCTAAAACTTTTGCAATAAGTAGCGAAGTCGATAAGCTTGAAGCTCAAAAACAAGCCTATCAGTCGGCTCCAGCACAATTGGCGGCATTATCTAACAAAGAAAAACAACTGGATGCAATTCTGGAACAAAACAATGTAGAAGGAAGTTCATTACAAAATAACATACTAAAGACATTAAACACGCTGTCCAACGAATCCGGCTTTACGATTATCGCATTTGAAGAACCTCATATTTTTACCGATGAGGAAAGCAAAAAAACAACGACCACTTATAATTTTACACTACAAGGAGATTACAAGGCGTTGATTAATGTCATCTATGCTTTGGAACAGAAATATAGTTTTGGAAATGTTGTTCAAATGCAGTTTGAAAAGAAGAAGAATTTCAGAACACGAAGCACCTATTTACAATGTAATATTTTATTACAACGATTAAATTAAAATGAAGAATTACATGAAAAGATATTCATATATGAATCAAAATAAAAAATACATCCTACTGCTATTTGCAATGATAGTATTGGTGTCCTGTCATAGCATTAAGGTACACAAAACCAACATGCACACCTCGACTACTGCACCCGTAGCTATAGGTGTTATTGGTTTGCAGGACAACGGAATGCTGCAATCAAATTTTAGAGAAGTTGCGTTACCCAAGTACGAAAGTGCTATTCGACTAGGGGTTTCCAAAGTACAGTTTGATTCAAACACCTACAAAACGTATATACAACAATCAGGAGGCAACAAACACAACATTACTTATATCGATAGCTTAGACACCAAACCTTCCTTCTTGAAAATGGAAATTTTGGATCAGATTACGCTGCTTTCTGAACTAAAAAAAGAAACGAATGCACATGTTACCGAATTTATCGGAAGTCAAAAAGATGCTGTATTGGTCTCTGCAGTTTCGTTAGCGATCGAACCACAATCCATACAAGAAATTTTGGATGCCGAAGCTGTATTTTTAGTAAATCAAAACTACAAGCAATATCAAATTTCTTTGGTTCGAGGTGGCAAGTCTTACAAAACCATAGATTTTGCGGCGACTTCTATATTTGGATATCACCTATCTCATTTTTGCTGGAGTGCCAACTCCAAAAGAAAGATCGTTATTTCTGATCTTATTGATGAAAACTCTTCTTGCCCCAAAAACTCTTATCGGGACGAACGGAAGGCAAAAGAAAAAACAGATTATTTTAAACTATAAACCATGAAAAAGATGATGAAAAAGCCAATTACATATTCCCTATTATTCATAGGAATCCTGTTTGGATGCGAAGAAGCGTTTATAGAAGAGGACCTTACGGACGTTATCATTTCTATCATTGCTCCACAAGATGGAGCGCAGATTGAAGATGCCTCAATAAACTTTAGCTGGACAGAAGTTGACCAGGCCACTTCTTATCGTCTTCAGGTAGCCAGACCCAATTTTGAAAACGCAGCACAAATTGTATTAGACACCACAATTGCTACTTCAAACTTTAACACTACTCTTGCCAAGAATAGTTACGAATGGCGTGTAAGAGCACAAAATTCTGGTTCGGCTACAGCATATAATGGAGCTCAGTTTAGTGTAATTGAAGCTGCCGATTTTTCTTCAAGAGAAGTATTACTAACTTCTCCAGAAAATGAGCTAATTACCAACACTCCTGCCCAAACATTAACATGGCAAGTGGTTCCAGATGCAAATACCTATCGAATTCAATTGCTCAATACTAATGATGAAGTTCAGCAAGAAGAAACTACCAATCAAACGTCTCTAGCAATTACCTTCCCCGAGGGTGTTTCAAGATGGCAGGTACGTGCAGAAAATGCAACGCAAAGTACATTGTACACTACAAGAACATTAACCCTGGATACTATGGACCCTAATACACCTGTAGGTACAGCTCCGGCAAACGATGCTACCTTAACAGATACCGAGGTTACGTTTAGCTGGACCAGAGAAGCGATACAAGGTTCTGTAGAATTTGACAGCATCTATATTTTTGAAGATCAGGCTTTAACTCAACTGGTCACCAAAGATCGGGTTATGTCACCTTCAGAAATCACCCTTGAAGCAAGCAAAACCTATTATTGGTTTTTGAAAGCATTTGATGAAGCTCAAAATGAAAGTGTAAATAGTACAACACTTAGATTTACTATAAATTAAACGTCATGTTAAAAGGTAAAAAGGGATTGTATGTTTTATTACCGCTGGTGGTTTTCATCTGGGGCGCTATCATCTATCAAATTACTGATGCATTTTCTGATGATGATCCGATAGCTCTGGATACTACTTCATTTTCATTTTCAAAAATTGAAAATAAAGAACGTGACCCTTTTACCATAAGTACCGTAGAACGTGATCCATTTTTGGGCACCATATATAAACCAAAAAAAGTTGTTGAAAAAAAGGTGGCTGCAAGAACTGTGAAGGCCGAGATTACCTGGCCCTCTATTCGATACAAAGGTTTGGTAACTGGAGGAAGTGGAGCTACAGCAATTTATCTTGTAGAAATTAATGGAGTGGATCATTTGATGAAACGAAATGATATGGTTGAAGAGGTGAAGTTGACCCGAGGGAACAAATCATGGGTACAATTACAATACAAAAGAAAGAGTAAACGATTTGAAATCTTGAATTGAAACCTAATACCAAAATAAAGGCACAGGCAATGCAATTTGCATTGCTAATCTCAGTAATTATCGCCTTGATTCTGGGGGCATTTTTACTACTCACCCATGTACAGTCTTTTTTCAAAATCAAGTCCAACGAATTGATTCAAGCTTCAGAAATTGCAAATCAACATATCTTGCAATCCCTGGGAGATTCTTTGAAAACCGGAGATACTATTTCCAATCAAGAACAGCAAAAAACGCTGAAACTGAATTCCAATTTTTATGGTGCCTGGACCAAAGTTTATGCTCAAGTAGAGTCTCATAATCGAAAAGTGCACAAATCGGCTTTGGTCGGTGCTGCAATAACCAATCGTTCTGCAAATTTGTATTTAGCGAATACCAATTCGCCATTAGTAGTGGTGGGAAACACCAGGATTGAAGGAAATGCCTATGTCCCAAAACAAGGATTAAAAGCCGGAAATATCTCTGGAAATTATTACCAAGGATCTCGATTGTATTATGGTAGCGTGTTCGAAAGCAAAACCACTTTACCACAATTAAAAAAAGAGTGGATCTCTTATCTAGAGTCATTAAGCAATGGATCCTTTATCGACAATCTGGATAACATCGCTTTAGAAAAGGATATTAAAAACAGTTTTTATACTTCTGGTCAAATCATATTTAGTCCCTCCACTATTGTTTTGGGCGACGAAAAAATTGCTGGAAATGTAATTATTCAATCCAATACGGCAATTGTTGTTGAACCTACAGCGACCCTACAAAACGTGATACTGGTTGCTCCAAAAATTATAGTAAAAGACAATACCAAAGGTACTATGCAGTTATTTGCCTCTCAAAAACTAACGATTGGGAAAAACTGCTATTTCAATTATCCTTCGACCATTGCTTTTTATGATCAGACCAGACCCTCTACTACTCAAAATTACAACACTCAAAATAGAGATATTGATTTCAGTATAGATAAAGGTACATTGATAGAAGGTACTGTTGTTTACCTACAAAAACACACAAGCACTCAAAATCGAATTAAAACTCACTTAAAAATGGCATCCGGGACTGAAGTAATCGGAGAGGTCTATTGCCAGGGCAACATGGATTTTGAAGGTATTGTGCGAGGAGCAGTATACACGCAACAATTTATTGCCAATCAATCGGGTTCGATTTATCTTAATCATATCTACAACGGCAAAATATTGACCAACCCCATCCCGAATTACGCCGGATTACCTTTTGAAAACACCTCTAATTCTGTTGCACAATGGCTATACTAAAAAAAATACGAGGTGCCACACTTATCGAGACATTGACCGCCTCGGTATTGATTATTATTGTATTTATGATCGCTAGTCTAAGTTTCAATAATATTTTTAATAACCATATCAAAAGAGATCAGAGTGGTATAAACAATAGGATCAAAGAATTGCATTACCTAACGATTCATCAAAAAATTAAACTTCCGTATGTTGAGGATTATAACGATTGGGAGATACAAGTGATCAATCAAAAAAACACCACCATTATTACCTATAGCAAAGAAGGAGTTGAACACCTTAAACGAATACATGTGGAATGAAAAAACTGGGTGGTAAAATAAAAGCATTTACACTTACCGAGGTCATGGTCGTTATTGTGATATCAGCAATTGTTGCTGGATTGGCATTTTCTATCCTGAGTCTGGTACAACGTAACATGAGAAGTATTGAAGATAATTATGCACAAAAATCAGAATTGCAATCGCTAGAGGTGGCGTTGACTATTGACTTTAATCGATATACAAACGCACAATGGCTTGCAAGAGAAGAAGTCTTGGTTTTATCCTCTCCAATACATCAAAAACAATATCGTTTTATGGGAGATAGTATTGTAACAAACGAGCAATCCTTTAAGGTAAATCTAAAAGAAAAATCATTTCTTTTTGAAGGAGCATCCGTAAATTCTGGATCCATTGACGCAATTAAGCTTACCTTTGACAATACCGCTCGACTACATCAGATTTTTGTATTCAAGCACAATGATCCTACAATTCATTTTTAAGTATGGGGATAAAGATAACAGATACCAAAAAACAAAAAATAAGCGAGGATTCGTTTGATATCTCTGAGATCCTAACCAGAGAAATTTCTCTGTTTGGAAATGCTTTTTCAAATAAGAAAAAAGAACAATGGTATGCTGAGCTTAATATCTTACTAAAATCCGGTATTGATCTGAAAAGTGGACTCGAATTACTTTCAGAAACGCAAAAAAAGGCTAAAGATCGTGATTTGATGGCAACTATGTTATCGCAACTTGTTGCTGGTAGTTCTTTTTCAGAAATCATCAAAAAGAATAGCAACTTTAGCGATTACGAATACTATGCAATCCAGATCGGAGAACAGACTGGACAATTGGCACAAATCACACTAGAACTAAGCGACTTTTACAAAAGAAAAAATGACTTGAAACGAGAGATCGTATCTGCCCTTACTTATCCCATTATTGTATTGTGTACTGCACTTATAGTGATCTTTTTTATGCTGCGGTATGTGGTACCCATGTTCGTTGATATTTTTAAACAAAATAAGGTAGATTTACCCGATATTACCGAAGGGATTATCAATTTTTCAAATTTTGTATCTGATAATGGCTGGGTGCTTTTGACCATCTTATTGACAATAATTGGAAGTATAATCTTAGTATCAAAAAAACCATGGTTTCGAAAGATTTTGGGAAGTATTCAAATCAAGCTTCCAATTTTGGGTAATTATTTCAGAAAAATATACATGGCGCAGTTTACTCAAGCCCTTTCTTTACTCACTTCGGCCAAGGTACCTATGGTAGACAGTATTGACCTGGTAAAAAACATGATCAATTTCTATCCATTACAAGAAGGCCTACGCAAAACAAATACCGCAGTAATTGCGGGAGATAAACTAAGTGTCGCTTTTGCAAAAAGCCCTGTTTTTGATAAGAAAATGATTGCCATGGTTCGTGTGGCAGAAGAAACCAATCAGACTGAGTTTATTTTTCAGAAACTGAATGAGCAATACAACCAACAGGTGAAACATCAATCTCAAGTGATCTCGAATGTACTTAATCCATTATTAACTATTATCGTAGGGATTATAGTAGGGGTGATATTAATTGCGATGTATTTGCCAATGTTCAGACTTAGCAGCGTAATTGGATAGGAACACCCCTAAAAATTAGGGTTGTTTTCCTTGACAATAAAAAAATAAAATACTTACATTTACTTAACTTTTCGTAAGCCCAAAAGAGTGTAATTGGAATACAACAAGGTAACTCTTAACATAACATAAATGAAAAGTATCAACACCAATACAATTCTTCAGATTGTAGCACTCTTATTTTTGGTCATAATCGGGTACATGACCTTCAGTTCTGGTTCTAATTGGAAAATTATCAAGTCAGAATTAGACAGAGCCAGAGAAGAGCTGGACACTTCAAAAAAAATAGTCACCACTACCAAAGCTGAGCTAGAGAGTTCAAAAAAGGAATTTGAGAAAATGAAGGCTCAAAAAGATCTAATTATTCATAAAAGAGATTCTTTGATTCTGGATTTTAAACGAAAAAATGCCAAAGATTGGGAAGAATTACAACGTATTAAAGATTCTATAACGCTTGTAAATGATCAACTTGCCAAGGATAGAGCCATTGTTGATGGTCTTTTGGGGCTGGATTGATGCTTTCTTTTATTACTCACCACATTCTATACGATATTCTAAAACACAAGTCATGAAAAAATTAGTCGTTCTTTCTCTATTGTTTCTATCTTCTTTTTCTTTTGGACAAGATATTGATTCGCTAAAAGTTATTGAAATTCCAAGTTCGTATGCGGATCGCGTAGGCGAACCATTACAGGTGAAACAAGATAGTTTATATCTTTTTCGGACCTCTGATGTATACTTGGTTAATGTAAAATCCTTTACCGCACTACGGAACGTATATTTAAGCACCTTGGATCAAGACAAAATGACTAAGGATCTTATCGAAAAATATTCGCAGACCTTGCGAAGAAATATTGATTTGGAGCGTAAACTAAAAATCAACTTTCAAGCTTCAGACAGTCTGGATTTAGAAATTTATAAGCGTACTCAAGCGACCTTGGCCAATACACAAAAAGCATTGGACTACACCTTAAATAGTCTAGAAAAAGCATCCAACAGTTTAGAGATTGTGGACAAAAACACCAAAAGACAACGCAGGAAGAGTGCTTTCGAAAAGTTTCTTTTTGCGTTGGGGGGTATAGGAATTGGTGTAATTGTTGGGGTATCCTTATAAAATATGTGAAAGAGAGGGCTCACTTTGGTCTAATGACTAAGCAAACCCTCTCAGAGCTACTTCCCCTAGCATTGTTAATTGCAGCCCAGATCCGTTTTAGACTGTGGATCATTGTTTGGAAAACAATTTCCAGAGTTTACCGCAATGGGTACATAACGAATCAAATTTGGGTCTCGCAAACTATTCTTTATAAATAAAGTAAGGTTTTCAATCTCTTTTTTGGTGAGGTTAATGGTTCCAAATTGAGAAGCTAAGTTTTGCACTGGTACTTCATTACTTTGAGCTACTCCATCATTTTTATATTCTATCACTTCTTCAATAGTTGTAAATGTACCTCCATGACCAAAAAATCCACTATCAATCAAATTGTACAGGGTTGGTGTTTTGAACTTGTAATCATCCGCAGCATTTTTGGTAAATCCTCCTCTTCCTTTTTTTACATTGTCAAAACCTACCGGATCAACTACAATAGCCAAATTTGAATTATCAAAATCTCCCATCCCAAACGAATGAAAGCCTTTATCATTTAAAGCAGGTCCTGTATGACATTCATAACATTTCCCTTTCCCGAAAAAGACCATAGCCCCTCGTTTTTCTTCTTTGGTTAATACAACTGTATCTCCTTTTAACCATTGTTGCCAAGGTGATTGATTAGGTAATACGGTACGTTCATAAGCGGCGATTGCCAAAGCAGCTGTGTTGGTAGAGTATCTTTCATTTACTGGCACATTAGGAAAAGCATCGTCAAACATTTGTTTATACCCAAAGGTGTTTACAAAGTTTTCATCTACCAATAACCTATGTACACCCTGACCTTTGATCGCCTGTACTTCTACTCCTTGAAATCCTAAAAAATTCTCCGGTATATTAGTCCAATTCGCCTCTGTACCCGCATTGGTCCCTGTACCTCCAAACTGGCCGTTCCACAGCATTATATCCTGATAAGCTACATTTAATACCGTTGGAGATCGAATAGGTTGTATATCTACCAAATTTGTCGCTACACTAGGATCAATTACTCTCCCGTTTCCATTTACACCAAATCCAAGACCTGCTTCTCCTACTCCTTGCCGAAGTCCAGAACTAAATCCGGCAGCTACATGATGGCAAGATGCGCAAGAATATGTAAAAAGATTTGAAGATACCTTGGGACTACCTCCCATAGCAGTTTCATGAAATAATAACTGACCGAGTGCTACTTTTTCAGCTGTAATTGGGTTTAAAGGATCTTGAGGAATATTAGCATAATCATCACTATCCGGGAGTGTAAAAAAAGGTGCTCCAATTCCTCCTGAAGCATCCTCTAGGGCTTTTGTCAGGTTCTTATCTAACCCATTTCCGTTTCCATTTTTTATGGAGACGATCGGGTTCTGTCCTTGATTTTCATCCAGAGAAACATACTCTTCCGGTTCGCAAGAGAAATGTATTACCACTAAAATCAAAAAGTATATTTTTTTCATACGCCAAAGTCTTTACTTACTAATTTGCTTTATATACTAAACCAAGAGAAATGGCAGAAGCTCTGTCATAATTCCTTCCATTCATATTTACCGTATATCCAGAAGAAATTCCGATGCTATTTTTGTACACTGGAACATATAAGTCAAAATAGAAATTGGTGTAATCCACTTCTGTTTCAGGCAGTGCTGCTGGTCCTCCTGCGGCTACGAACTCGGGAGATCCAATATCAAATCCACTCAAAGAATTTTGAATACCTACTTTGGCATGTGCATAAAACCACTTGTTGTAGTACCCAAGCTTAGCACTGTAGATTGTAGCATTAGGAACTTCAAAATCAGAATTGTTTCTCAAGCTGTATGCGGCTTGCAACTCAACAAAAATGTTTGATGGTGTTGCTAATTGAATAAAACCGCAACCATCAAAAGCGGTAGCTCCACTACCCAAAGACAATATTGCTGCTTCTTCATATCCTCCAACAGGCAAGGTAACTCCTGTAGCACCCCCAATCGCAAGCTTGGTCGAATTATCGAATTGTTTATCTATAATCTTTGCTTTCATAAACAGGCTCAAATCCTGTATCCCTGAAACTTGACTTTCTTGTATCACAGGATCGGGAACGCCTTCTTCATTTTCCATAGAAATATAAGGCACATTGATGGTAGTTGATAACCAATCCAGTACTCCATACTCTCCATAAACACTTACAATAGAAGACGTAATTTCTCCCATATTCATTGGATTATTTTTGGATAAGCTCTCCCCTCTGTAAAAGTTATCGAAACTTTTGTACGAATAGGATGTAGCGACCGTAAGGTCATTTTTCTTCGGAAAAAAACCATTGATAAGCGTCTGCGCTGATACCGAGGAAATGGTCAAAAAGCATAGCATCCAGATGGCTTGTTTTGATTGGATTAGATGTAACATAATTGTATAATTTAGGTTTTAAAAGTATGTTCTACTCTTGCGATTAATAGGTATTGAGAATCCTAATCTAAAATAGATACAGGAACAAAGTATACCTGGATCCAAAAACCAACATTCTACACACAAAAGACTCTTATCCTGGTGTTTTTGGATACTAATTTTTCAGTAAAATTGTAAAGAGAACGATTAAAAGGGGTAACTTTTTTAATTGTTACTGGTGATCGGTGTTTTATTATTGTTTTTATTAAGACTCCAGTCGTAGGTTATATAATTCCTATCTGTTAATCTTAGATTTTTACTAATCTTGACATTGGCATAACGATTAATAAAATCGATCACATCAACATTCTGAGAAGTAAAGTCTTTTTCATACCATTTGAATAACTCAGAAATTCGAACTACACTGGAATTGATCTGATTTCGCTGCGGGTCATTGATAAACTCGCGCGTTCGTTCTTCAAGAGATTCGTTGATATTGGCGCTGGTATACGCTCTGTTCCACAGACGTGGTGAGGACATAGAACCACAATTGAGTAGAAAGTGAATTCTAGGATCTCCAAATTTTCTCAAAATATCGTGTTCAATATCATCTAGGCTATACCTAACATTTTGAGATTTGAATACTTTTCGTTTCCAAGGGTTTTCAATGTCGTTAATGGTTTTGATAGGGTATTCGTCTATGATCATTTTCATAGCAGTGGCATTGTATACATTGAGCCAATACGCTAGTTTCTCTTCTCTACTCCAATTTTCTTGTGGAGAAATCGTTTGTAATGATCTGAAATACGTGTAAAAAACGACTGCAATGCTAGTCACACCATCATAATCCACAAGGCCATCGTCGGTAACATTGAGGATTAAAATTTGATCCCAAGAAGAATGATCTACAACTTCTTTTTGACAATAAATACTACTAAATAGAAACAGGAATATAATCCAAAGGTTAGCTTTAAGAGATTTCATTTGTTAGTTATTTTGGGGGTTAATAGTTTATGTTACAGAATTATGATTTCTCTAACATATATAAGCTAATTTATAAAAAAAAATGTTAAACAGTTATGTTTTATAGCCATAACGGTGATATCTGTAAACATTTTGTGGTTTTATAACAATAAATTGTAATTTACTTACTGTAAAACCATTGTTTGATCACTTCTAAAATCATAAAACGGAATTTCCTCAAAAGAAAACCTGTTTTAATTTTCTGGTTTTCAATCAAAAAAAATATACTTTTTCCTTAACAAAAGGGAGAGAAGAGAATTTTAAAACCTATTTTTTTGCACGATTTCCATCAATTGTGTTTTGTAGTTTCTACCTATTGGAATTTGCATAGAAGCGATGTTGATTTTATTATCGGCTATAGATTTTATCTTATCAACTGCAATGATAAACGATTTATGTACACGTATAAAGCTATTTCCTTGCAAGTTTTCTTCTGCCTGTTTCATAGTAATCAGCGCTAAGTGTCTTTTACCATCCGTGGTATGAAAAGCAATATAATTTTGCATAGCCTCTACATACAAGATATCCTTTACATAGATCTTTTCGTAGGTCTTATCATTTTTCACAAAGAAATAATCGATATCACTCGCCCTCGATGTTTTATTTGCGGATGCGTCTTGAACCTGCTTAAACTCCCATACTTTCTTCACCGCTTTAAAAAAGCGATTAAAGGTGATCGGTTTTAGTAGGTAATCCATAACATCTAGCTCAAACCCTTCTAGGGCGTAATTAGGAAACGCCGTAGTAAGAATTACTGAAGGTCTTTGATTCGTAATTTTCAAAAACTCGATTCCATTCATCACAGGCATTTGGATATCCAAGAAGATAAGATCGATCTCTTGATGTTCCATTAGTTCGATGAGTTGTAGAGGGTTATTCCCTTCTCCAACCAACTTCAAAAAATCAATTTCTCGTATATAGTTGGCAATACATTCTCTTGCCAAAGGTTCGTCATCTATTATTACACATTGTATTATCATCAACTTTTATATTACGACACCTTAAAAGATAATTCTCTTATCGCCGGAGAGGCTTCTAACTCTTTGGTGGTATCCAATTGAATTTGCAAACAAAGCTTATATCTATCTAATTCTTTTGAAATTTCTAGTACATGCAGATCCGGATAAATTAAGGCCAACCTACGTTTCACATTTACCAATCCAATACCATTGCTTTTTATGACATCCGTATTGTTATGTGCTTGGGCAACACTATTACTTACTTCCATATAAAGACTGGAACCATTTATAATGATATGAATAGAAATCCAATTGTCTTGCAAATGGGTTTGCGAAACATGTTTAAACGCATTTTCGATAAAAGGCATCAGAATAAATGGCGCAATATCCAATTGATTATTAGTAGCTTGCGGCAAATTAAAATCACATCGCACACTATTGTCCAAACGTAAACTACCCAATTCTATAAAATTATTAAGGTAATTGAGTTCTTGCTCTACAGAAATCTTTGATGCATTACATTCATATAATTGATACCGTAGCAGATCAGAAAATTTAGCTAATGAATCGGATGCCTTATCCGGGTTTTTATGAATCAATACAAAGATCGAATTGATGGTATTAAACAAAAAATGAGGATTGAATTGAGATCGTAAAAACTTGAGTTCGGTTTCTATTTTTTCTTTCTCTAATTCTTGTTCTCTTTTCCGTGTTTCGATCCAATTTTTACCCAACTTAATACTCATTGCCAAGGTCATACTGGCAATAGTAGATGACAATGCATTAGATTTAAAAAGATCCCAATATGCACTTGTGGGATTCTTAAACAATTCTTCGAACGGTAGCCCGGTGATGACAGGAGTTAAATAATAACCACTTACGATAAAAGAAGCGGTAATCATGATCGTGAGAAAAAGTGCAAAAAGATAAGTTCTATATCTCCCAGTGATCAGGTATTTTGGGATTAGGTAGTAAAGGTTAAAATAAACCGCTAATGCCTGAAACACCACATAAAAAACAAACTTGGTAGTATAGGGTGAAAATAAGATGTTATCAATAGCTTGTACAGGATCTCCCACTGATATCGACCACCAGGCAAAATGATAAACCATCCAAAAGACCAGGTGGTAAATTTTATATTTATAAAACCAATTCAACATATTTTTAAGTAACGATCACTATAGCGTATTAGCTATGAAATTATATAATTTATGGTAGACTACCCAATTTTATGGGTTGGATTAAAAACTTAAATGCTCATTTAAAAAAGGAAGTACCCTGGTGGTAAAACGCCCGTGGTTTCCCCAATACTTATTCCATGGGTCTCCTACAAACTCTTCTCCCTGATGGGCAATTCCTAAATCCATCAGTTTTTTACTAAATCTTCTATTCGATATCACATGTGCCTGAGTAGGATCAAAACGCGCCCAATCAAATGCAATAGCTTTTAGATTTTGCAGATTTGTCGCATAACGATCCAAAACTTCATCCAAATGAAATTCCTTTTGTTCCTTTCTTACGTTTTTTGGATGCAGATGTAATGTTTGATCCTCTTGTTTTTCGAATAAAAAATCTGCATACAAAGGTGGTCGATTGGGGTTTGGTAAAAACGCCTGGCAAATACTAGCAAAAATTTGAGTTCTTCCGGTACCGATCAAATCATCATAAGATGTAGCCGCATGAATCTTATCCCAGTCTACACCAATCCCAGATCTGGGTAAGTACCCAGAACCCGTAGCAACAGGATGCATTGCATATACGATTCCAAGCAATTCTGGATAGGCCATTCCTAATTTTAAAGCTCCCCGGCCTCCCATAAAATCTCCTATCACAGCCCTGCTGTTTTTGTTAGCAATTGTTCGAAACTCTTTATCTATATAAGGCACCAATTCTTTGGTAATAAAATCTAACCAATAGCCACTGGTGCTTGAATTCTCGAATAAGCTCCCCAAGGTTGGTGAAGTAAAATCAGCGACTACCAAAATAAAAGCTTTGGATGTACCTTCCTGAATAGTATTATCGATAAGTGTAGTTACTTTTCGATTTTTGATGATGACTTCAGGACTGTCGAATATACTATGCAAGTAATAAACAACAGGATACTTTTGATTAGATATTGTGTAATCTGGCGGAAGGTACACTTGAAGGCTTCTCTTTACATCAATACCTATTTTATTCTCTTTCAAAAACTCAGACTCTAGTGTTTTGACCTCAAGACTTCCTTTCATTGCATCCTGCGCCGGGATGCTTATGCAGCACATAAAAATCAACAAAAAACAAAAACGGTTTAGTAATATTCTGAAACTCATACTATTCATTTTTTAGTGTTTATAGGATCAAAAAACAGTTAAATGTACCCATTAAGGCTATGGTATGCATTTCAGAATTAGGTAAGCCCTCAAAGTATTGACCAACGACACGATTTTGTAAACAAACGTCATATTGACGAATTAAATCACTGGTTTGGACTCCAAAATGGACAAATAATATCGTTGATACAACATTTACAACCGTTGGTCAATCCCTTTTTGTTTGCAGTAAGTCTTACTGTTAATTTGAGTTCGAACCAATAAAAAACTTAAATGAACGCTTTGTCATTCAACCTATTCATCCTGCTTTTGTTTTTAATGTTACCTCATCATTTTTATGGGCAACAAAACACAACGCTTTCCCTTCAATTACAAACCAAATCAATTACCGAAAGAGCCAAAGACACCGTATTAGACTTAGAAATACGAGGGAGCGTACCACCATTATCATGGGTAAAAGGTGTTACCCTTACCGACACAGATAGGGATGGGGTTTATACAGTTCGTCTGGACTTTGAAATCACTGAAGATACCGATGTTTACTTTAAATATGTTCTAAACGGATTTGAATGGGAGGCCGGAGATGCAAGAAAAATTACTTTAAAACCGGGAGGTACCTACAACTTTTCTCATGACTTTCAATACATCAAACGCCCACAAAACCCATTTAAAAAATTCGTTGGGAAATGGACCTTAAAAGATGACTTATGGCAACAAGGAAATACCGAAGAGGCAATAACTACATTAAAAATCCCAGGGCATATCACAACCTGCCAAGAAGTGAATACAGACACCAGTATATTATGTGTTATTGAAGCTACCTCCGCCAAAGGACATGTGCTATGGGGATACAATCACGATACAAAAAAAATACAGCACCTATCTAATTTTTTGCCCTTTCGTAATGGTATAGGTGATGGTAGTTTTTCCAAAAATGGAGATATGCAGCTCAAGGTTTCTTTTCAGGGTGAACCAGAGGGAACTTATAGGGTATACAATTACATCTGGATCAATGAAAATGAGTACTTGTTAGAATCTAACCAGTTTGATGCAAACGATCAACCTACCGGGAATTTTTATGGAGGAACCTTTGTGAAAATAAATCAATCTTCTTCTTTATCTATGGTGCATCCCAAAGATTCTAGCGAGGTAAAGGCAATCTTTAAAACACTAGACGATAATACCCTGAAAGCCTCGGAAAAATTAAACGTTTGGATCGATGATCTAGTTCATATGGCACCAGATAACGATGTGATCACCACCAAAGATGATTTAAGGACCTATCTGGAAAAACAAAATACCTATGGAAATGTAGTCATGCAACATCAAATCGTTGATCTGTACTCATATCCAGAAATCGCGATTGTACGCGGCAAAGTTACCGGAACATTTACTCCAAAAGACACGAACAATACTGTTCCATTTGAAACCAAAAATCTTTTTGTTTTTAAGCGACAAGAAGATCATTCCTTAAAAATATGGAAAGTCATCTACAATCATTCACCTATTAAAACACAAACAAAATGAAACCCGTAATTATCGTAGCTATACTCGCATCAGGTATTTTTTTATCATGTACCGATGTAAAAGCCAAGAAAGAGCATCAAAGTTCCCTTTTGGAAACTAAGAACACCTCCGGTTCATTAACTTCTCAAATAAATGAGCTAAATCAAGTACTAATTGATGCAGCAATAACTCAGGATTTTGACAAAGCAAAGCACGTCTATGTAGAAGACGCATTATTGCTTACTGATTTTAACCCAATCATTGATGGGAGAACCCATATAGCAATGTTTTACATATCATTGTTTAACCGACAACAGTTAACCACCTATACCAAAACCACTACCGAGATCATTGATCTAGGCGAGCGTATTTTGGAAATTGGAATATTCGATAAATCTTTTAAAAATCAAGAACCTCAAAAAGGAAAATATTTTAATGTCTGGCAACCTCAACCAGATGGTTCTCTACAATTAACCTCGGAATCTTTTGGGTATAGTCATGAAATACCAGACCAAAGTGCATTAGTGGTAGAAGCATTGAAAGATAACACCTCTATCAAAACCTCCAGAAACATTAAAGCCATACCTGCAGAAATCAAAACCTACTATCAATTAACTGAAGAGCATTCCAAAGAACGAAATCCGGATAAAGCCATGAAATTATTTACCCAAGACGCTACATACTACCGATTTGCCAAAAAGGAAATCAGTGGTATTGATGTGATCTCAAAATACTATATCGATTATTACAGCAACCCAGTCACCATCGACTCTATCAAAGTAAAGCCCTACCACTACCATAAGGTAAAAGATGGTTATCTATCCTATACACAATTTCATGTAGAATGGACCATTCCGGATTTCTCTGGAATAACCCAAGGTACTGGACTTGTATACCTAAAAAAAGACAATAACGGCTTTTTACGAAGACATCGACTTATCGGCTTTCGTTTACCACAAAATCACTAAAAAACCTTTCAAAATGATACGAATTACAATTATCTTATTAGCTCTGATTTGCACTATCGCTTCTTTTTCGCATATGCTACATACAAATAACGAAATTGACAAAATCGCTATCCTGAACACAAATACGAATATCCAGCTAGATCAAAAGATCAATACCTTAAATAAAAAATTAATTAATGCCGCCAAGAGTAAGAACTTCAGTAGTGTAAAACAGATATATACCGATGACGCACTCTTACTTACTGATTATCATCCTATCATCGATGGTATTTCCAATATTGAAATTTATTATTCAAATATCTTTCAAAAACAAGATGTTACTAACTACACCAAAGAAACTACCGAAATCTTAGATCTTGGGAATCGTATTATGGAAATTGGCACTTTTCAAAAAACCTGTAAGAATATGGAACCTTTACACGGAAAATACTGGAATGTCTGGAAACCTCTTGAAGATGGTAGTTTGCTGCTAGAATCCGAATCTTTTGGATACTCTCATAAAGTAGATGATCTCACGCCATTACTGGTGAAGGAGATTCAAGAAAAAGCACCGGGTCCTGATATCAGAAATGGAAAAAAGATACTCCCCGAGTTACAAGCGTACGATGCCTTTGGAAAAGAGCATGTAAGAGAGCGAAATGTTGAAAAAGTAATATGTACGTATACCGAAGATTGTAAATATTACCGCTTTGCAAATACAGTAATCGAAGGCAAAGAAAATTTGGAAGAATATTATAAAGGATACTACGGACATCCTGTTACTATCGATAGTATTAGCATATCTACATATGATTACACCAAGGTAGATAATGGGTTTATCAAATACTCTAAATTCTATGTGGAATGGACGGTTCCCGATTTCTCCGGAAAAACAGAAGGCACCAATACCATATTCTGGAGAAGAGAAGAAGATTGCACATTAAAAAAACACCGATTAATTGGGTTTCATCTACCAGATACAAATTAGAAGTTAATGTGAAATAAACTTTATGCAAGTAACAAGCCGTAACCAAATACTGAATTTGAGGTGACGGCTTGTTTTTCTCTTCTTTAACTCTTAAACATAGGACAGACTAATTTGACAACAAGTGTGCTTAGTCTGTTTTTACAATCTTGTACATCATCGAATTAGCTCCCAAATTATTAAAATCAATTATTCGAACCATGTAGATCCCTTTAGGCAATTGGCTAACATCGATTTTATTTTCATTTTCATCCAAAGGTAGATCAATTTTTAAAGCGCCTAATAGATCATATACTTTAATCAACCTATTGGCATTATTTCCTGATATGAACAAAGTATTATGCACTGGGTTCGGGAATAGGGTTACTACATTTTGATCTTCAACCTCCGATTTATCTTCACCAACTACTTCGAATATCCAATGCTGATTTTGATTGGCATCATCACTATCCCACAAGTATGTCTGTTGATCATTTGCTCCACCATTGTTTCCATCTATAGAAAATCCATTAGCATTACGCTTTTCAAGACGATAAATATTATCTGCGATATGCACTTTACGCCACTGTTGATTGTAATTATTGGTCTCACAATCCCAAAGTTTTACATCTTGGTTTCTTGCTCCACCATCCCCTGCATCCATGCAATAATTAGTATTCACTTTTTGGTACGAATAATATCCATTACCTCGATCTATTTCGATCCATTGTTGATTGACATTATTAGGATTCGCTTGCCATAGTTTCACATTCTGATTGGGTGCTCCTCCTGCACCTCCGTCTAGAGCGTAATTAGTAGCATTACGTTTTCGTAAGTGAACCATCGGATTTCCCTCTCCTCTAACTTCTATTGTTTTGGAAATAGAGGTAATAAGACCATCAACAGTGGTGACATCTACCTTTAATTCATAGATCCCAGTGGCAAGGTTGTACAATGCGGTATCATTTTGGCCTGGGTTTGCAGTACCCCATTCATAAGGTGTTACATTTTCTTGTCTGACCAAAATATCGTTTAAATAGAGTTTAATATTAGAAACATCTGCATCCGTAACGGCAACGATTACTCCCAAATCATCACCTTCTTGTAAGCGATCATTTGTGGGACTAGTAAACACAACATTTGGTGTATTATCACATGGAGTGTTTGAAGCATTAGGACCGTGTATATAATCTATCCAGGTATGACTTGCTGAAGAGGGATCCGGAGGAAAATCCAACCGAATTTTGGTAATGGTCTTACTCATCCAGGTATTGATAGTACTCATATCAAAAATGAGTTCTTCAAAAACATTAGTTGTTTGTGGAGCAACAGTTACAGATCGTGTGGCAGCAAAATTAGGTTGATCTGTAGTCGCCCAGAATAACTGAAAGGCACCTGCAGCTTCAGACTTCGTTCTAATTTTTAATTGAGAGACTTGATTTCCTTTAAATTTTAAACCATTCCTTACGATAAAAGGATCATTAGAATTATCTGCTCTTATCAACCAAAATTCATCACTACTTGTATTGTTTGCAGCAGTATTAAATTGCTCAAAACTCTCATTGGTATTACTAAATTCAAAGTTCAAATCTGAAGCATTGTTTGGGTCACCACAAGTTTCTGTTTCTACAATATCAGGTCTTCCATCTCCATCAGTATCCAGAGCAGTAATCCCCTCTAAATTATTCGTTGTACAAGGAAGAGTAGCTGGTTGAAAACCTCCATTAGTATCCCAGTTAAAGAAAATATTGGTTCTATTATCTCCTCCAAGATTTCTAAGCTTAAGGAATACATCTCCATTTCCTGCAATAAAATAGGCGTTATTGGTAGCATTTTTAACTGCTGATATAGAATTGAGGCGTGGCAGATTAAAATTATGGCCTCTTACTCTAAAATTTCCCAATTTTCCCAAGCCTTTAAAAAGTACGAATGCCAAATCCCCAGCATCTCCTCTATTCCATATCAGATGAATACTTTTATTTGATGGTGCTCGGTCTAGATAATAGGTATAGGTAAACCCTTGATTAACAATTGTCGGAAATTTATAAGTTCCTGAAGATGCATTTCCAGACTCATAGAAACAAACATCTTCTGTCCCTGGTTTGGAACGCACTACTGATATTCTAGTCCCGCTAGAATTAATACCAGCAAGCCATAATCCAGCAAAGAAATAATCAGATCGAGCAGCATTTCTCCAAGAAGGATGTCTATACTCATGTCCATCTCTAAGAAATGCAATATCTCTAATCAATGTAGTATTAGCTTTACCTGTTAATCCTCCGTCATAATCTTTGAAAAACTGACCGGTTTTTCTTGCTCGGGTGTTATCTGTATTAGGTAAAGGAAAAAATCTAAACGGGAATGGTTCTGAAAATCCTTTGGTAGTTCCATGGAATGAAGGGTTGAAATTCTCTGTAGCTCCTCCTCCAGTAATTTGTTTAATCATTTCTGCATTAGAACGATTCCATCCTTCAAAATGACAGTCAATATGTCTACCTGGGCCATCATAAAATCTAAAAAATTCTCGTACCCCATTAAATACTCCAAGATCTGTATCTACATTAAAGAGACTGTTTTCTATGGTTAGATCTCCTGCAAGCATGCTTACCGTCTTGTTATCACTGAAAACGCAATTATAAAAAACTGTATTCTCGTTAATGCCTCCTACACCTAACCCACAATAAATTGCCTGATCATTTCCATACAACAACCCATCTTTAATCAATTGTCTTGTTTTTACATCCCATCCAAAATTCTTTTTTATAGAGTGGTCAGGATTCAATCTATCAAAAACATCCCAACCTGTCATACACGTATGAGCCACAAAACCATCGAATCTCCCCAATGGTTCGGTTGAAGGGTTCAAACCTTGAAAATAGGACAGGTTACCAGAATCAAACATTGGTTTTTCGGGAAAGGCAAACCAAAACCCTGTTCCTTCAGTACCAGCAGCTACGTTATTTTCGAAGTAATTATTTGGATTAGTAATCCAATAAGAAGCTGGGGTTCTATTTTGCGGTTCATTAGCCTCATTATCAGATGGCGTTAGTTCTTCCCCGTTCTTTGGCCTTCTCGTTACAAAAACAACATTGTTTTTTATGGTATTAAAACGCTCCGCACCATCTTCCAAGAAAATACCATGCCCAACATGATCATACGCAAACACCCCATCTACGGTTACATAGTCAGTTCCATGAATAGTAACTGCTCTGTTAAATGATTTATGCACACTGGAGTTTCGTAGATAACTCCCTTGCGATTGATCTTCATTCAAATGCCAATGGTAAGGGTAACGGCCTAATACTCCTTTTTGTCCCATTCTATACAATTCGATATTCTCTGAATGTGAAACAGAACCTTTCATCAGCATGATATGTCCTCCAAAACCATCATCATCACTCGTTCTACCTTGAATTTTTATATAATGAGAAAGCAAACCGACTTCTCCTTGAATGTTTACATCCCAGGTTTTACCATCTGTTGATCTCGTATATGATTTAGAACCTCCTATATGCTGATACTGGAGTGGTGTTGTTAAAGTGATTGTTTTTCCATTAACGGATGCAATCTCTACCTGATCCACTTGCTCCCATTGCTTACCATTTGCGGTTGCCAAGGCTGTAGAAGTTAAAGCAATTATATCCCCTGCTTCCCAATCTACAGTTTCTTTCAGGATAATTTGGGTATCACCCGGGTTAGCTGTGACGGCTATATTAGTCCAACTCTTTTTATTCTTTCCGTGCAACTCTAAAGCCCCTCCATTTTGTACCATAATTGCCTTGTAGGAAGCACCCAAGTTGGTGTTTTTGGGTCCCGTAAGTGTAATTTGACAACGTATACCTGAAGCATTCCTATTCGCAATATAGGGTTGATCCTCTGTACCTATTTCCATAATTCCTCCATTTGCCACCACAATACTTCTGGCTTCCAAATCAATCCAGGCACCTCCTGCTTGCCAATTTACAGCACTTAGCTTTCCTTGCACCGTAATATTCTTTGCTTTACAGGTCCCCAACATGACCAAATTCATTCCCGGTGGAATAAGGATATCATCATTTGCTGTTGGTGCTATGCCATTAGGCCATGTAGAGGCCTGATTCCAAAAACCTGAATTAACAGGACTAATGGTTGCCAAACTGATTGGCGGAGCACAATCATATTTCGAAGCTACTTCGATAGTAGTCTCTTTGGGGTAATTTGCAAAAAGATTACAAACCCCTAGAACAAGAAGTATCAGCATGGTAACTAATACCATACGATCAATTTTTATTGAGTTCTTCATGATTTGGTGGTTTTAAAAGTATAGATCAACATATAGTTATCTTTTGGTAGTTTTTATAATGTATGGCATACCTAACCTCCTTATTACCAGAATAAGGAGATCAAGCATACAGGTACAAGAATCAAACTAACTATTGATTGACTACTCTTTAATAAAATGCAAAGATGTGTTGACGTGTTTACTTTGTATGTTTAAAATATAGTTACCTGCCTCTAGCGATTCTACAGGTAATTGATAGACTTGTACTCCTTTTATTTCTTTGACCAATACTCTGCGGCCAATCAGATTAAATATCTGGAGTGTCATCTTTTCATTTTCCAAACCACCAATGGATAACACATCACTTTTTACAGGATTTGGATACAACACTAATTCTTGAGTGTCTTTTGTGCTTATTGAAATTTTACTTTGTTGATTCGCACAAGAAGGTGCTTGGGTAGAGTTACTAAAATAGATGGTGAAGTCTCTTTCTTTGGAAACCAGAGCCAGATTATTCTGATCCAATGCTACCCAATAGCTACCATCTAATCCTGGGAATCCCGTATTCTGAAGCGTTACCTCGGGATTGGCATCATTAAGTTGAAAAGACATCATATCGCTAAAGTCAATGTAGTATCCCGGTACTCCATCATCAGTGTTAATTGCAAACTGATACAATCCATTGTATTGCGGATCCCAGTTGATGGTAAATTTTCTGAAATTAGACAGCGATGGCCCTCCGTTTCCTAAAACGTAAACATTGTTGTATGTCACTCTATCCATTGCCGCTATCCCACTATTTATTGGTGTTCCAAATTCACAATTGTTATCGTTTCCACCACCATTATCATCCTCTACAGTTAGTACAAAAGAAGCTTGGGCGGTATTTCCATCATTATCTGTAGCAATAGCCTTAAAGGTATATGTACCTACATCTAATCCATTTACCTCCTCCGGATTTGGCGATCCATCGTGTCCCCATTCGTAAGGAGTGATATTTTCCTGACGCACTAAATTGTTATCGATATATAGCTTTACATTAGCAATAGTACCATCTGGATCCGTGGCATTGACAATGACTTCCATATCGTATCCTGTAAATACCGTTAGGTTACCTGTAGGTGTCGCAAAAGATACTTGAGGTGCTTCATCAGTATTTGGAGCTTGTACAGTAAGCACAAAAGTTTTGCTTGTGGTAGCGCCATCATCATCGGTGGCTTCGGCCTTGATCGTATGTTGTCCCACAGATAATCCTAATAATTCACCTACATTGTTTCCTTTACCCCACTCATAAGGTGCCTGAACTTCCTCGCGAATTAAGTTCCCATCCACATATAATTTTACACCTTCGACACTACCATCAGTATCAGAAGCATTTACAGTTACCGCAAGATTGGTATATCCTACCTCAACCGAAGTATTTCCAGATGGATCAGCAAAGGCTACTGTTGGAGGAGTGTTCTCACCAGGTGTAGTTCCATTTTTGGTGATTAAAATCACCCAATCTTTACTCCCATTATTAGGAGCATTCCCCAGAGATCTATTTCCCCCTCCGTTAACATTTGTTACTGATCCATTCTTGAGCGAACCACCATTACGAGGATCGTACCATTTTACGGTAAATTGTCCATTTTGGCCATTCAAATTAAGGTTAGTACTCCCTCCATTTTTTAAGTACACTACATAGGCTTCGCCTTGTTTTGCGTAGCAATAATCATTATTATTGGAGGAAAGCCCATTGTTATTTCGCATTTGAGTCAAGGGCAGATCTGTAATCTCGAAGAATCGAATAGCATGACGCCCATAATCCCACCATTTATCTCTACTTCTGAAATCCTGAAGGGATAGGTCAGAATGTGCGTTTTGATATCCAAAATACCATTCATTACCCCATCCACCTGCAAGCAGAGTTCCCCACATAGCATTTTTTCGACCATCGGTGTGTGAGTTTGCAGCATTGTTATCTGGTCGAATCGCATGTTGTGCATCGCCAGGTTCATCGCAGGCTACTGCCCATTTTTTTCCTGAGTTTCTAGAATCATCAATCGCTTCTTTTACTTTACTGAAAACATTGGTGAAATCCGACTTATTGGTCTGCAAAGAGAAACCGGTTAGTCTAGACTGATTTCCTAATAAATATTCTGGAAAATCATTTGGATGCTTGTGGATTACCACATGGTGGCGATACGGATCATTTTTATAAAAATACTCAGCCATTGCGCGTTCTTGTACTGGCGATTGATCTACAGCCTGTGGACCTCCTCCATTCTCTTCTCCTAAGTTCCAGTTTAGTGCCAGATTATGGCCAAACCTCGCAATCAACTCTCGGTAATACAACTTACGTTGGTTTCCAGTATTCCCATTATCCAATAAGGTTTCATTCTCGGTTTCTTGTGTTTTGAAATGAGCAAAGATTCCGTTTTTCTGCATATGTTCAATAACGATCGCCCATTGTGCCATTTTGGAAACATCCATTCTTGAGCGTTGATCCCTCCCTGTATAAGGATATACATTATCATCATCTCCATTGATATTCATAGTCAGAAAAGACATTGAATTTAGTCCTTCGCTAGCGATATAATTTACCGCTCCGATCAGTCCTTTTCCTTTCCCACTTTTCCAGGTAGGGTCTCCACTATTCCAATCTCCAACATGAGGCGCATAATTTTTTCTGCGATTCCCGGCATTAGGGGTATTATCAAAATCAGCATATGCAAATAAGTTCTCTGGAGAATCTGGTCCTTGTTTGATCATATACTCTCCTGTTTCGGCAAATTTTAAATAATGCTCCCCTACATATTGCAGACGCCCTTTTCCTCTAAAATCTCTACCTGTTTTGTTTGTAGCACCAATGTTGAAAGATCCGGTTTGACCGTTCATAAATCCAGCTACTGTCCCTGCTGTATTGCTATCATTTACAGCTACATTGTTTCCTTTTCTAAAAGAAACACTATAGTTCCAGGTCCCTGTTTTGTCTGGCGCAAAATGTACCCTCCATTTGTTACCACTGGTAGCTGATGTCTGTGCTGCATTTCCATCCGCTGCAAAATAACCGGGCACAACATAAGAAGGTGAACCACTTTGGTGGGTAAACATAACGTTTAAACGATAGTTTAAAAATGGATTGTTAGAAGCACCTTCGGAAGTATTCGGTCCATTGAAGGTTAAGGTTACCTTATGCCATTTTTTTAGTTCTCCAGTAATAGATGCTTCGCTGTTATTATCTCCGTCACCTCCATCATCATCACATTTCGTTTCTTGCAAAGAAAGATCCATAGCATTCGCACTGGTGCGATTCAAGGTTACTCTATCAATAAGATGATGTTTGGATCGCCCTGATAACAACATGGTATACGTCCCTGGATTGTCAAATTCTACAAAAATATCACTTGCATTTTCTCCTCCATCCGAAGTTTTTGTAGACCAGGTCCAATTGGTTGTACCTGCAGAGTATACTTTGAGATATCCTTCTCCACTAGCTCCTTCGGGATGTGGTGTTTTTCCTGAACCCTTTGGATACACACGGAGACTTCCTCTTTGTCCATAAAAATCATCAGCATCTGGGAATTTTAACCACACATCATTTGCTTCGGTAGTACTGGTTCCCTCGCCTACTTTGGTTCTTGATAAAAACTGATATCTCCCCGGTGTGTTAATCTTGATTTCAGTAGTAATTACTCCATTTCCTGGATCATTAAAAAAGTCCTGACCAGTCCACTCTATATATCCATTTCCTGTAAATCCGGAAACTCCTGATTTTTTAGGCCAATTTCCTGGAGTTTGAAGGTTCTCAGCTTCAATAACCACCATCCCATTTTTTTCTTCATAGCCGTTACATGAGGAATCTCCTCCGGTATTATCACCCCCGCCATTTGAATTTACCGTAAATGAAACGGTATCTTCTGCTGTGGCTCCATCATTATCAGTAACCACTACTTTTATCGTATAATTTCCTGCCTGAATATTGTCTAGCGGATGTGGTGTATAATTTGTACCGTCCGTATCTACCAAATTTCCATTTACAAAAACTTCGTGTTTTGTAATATTGCCATCAGGATCATTCGCATTAATGGTAACCGACAAATCACTACCAGCCGTATAGTTGGATTGCTTTGGGTTGGTAATAGCGACTGTTGGTTTTTGGTTATTGGTATTACCACCACCTCCAGAGCAATTGGTCCATACTTTGAAATCATCAAAAAAGATATAATCATCTTGGGGAGAATGCCATACAGGGTCTGTCCGATTTCCTCCTCGATAGGTATGCATTACAATAGAATTAATCTTAACACTGCCTTTACCTGACAAACGGAACATCACATTGTCCTGATCCACTAATTTTTCTCCATCGATATACATTTTCAAAACCCCATTTCGTTGCCCAGGGGTGTTGAGTTTTAAGTGTTGTTTTACAGTGTACCATCGATTTCTTTTCAGCTTTAGGTTCCCTAATCTAGTGTTCCCTCCGCATCGTGTTTCTCTATTGGGCAAGTAATCATAAACGATAAGATATGGTTCTTGCGTATGAGCTCGATTTGATCTCCACATCAAGCGACAAGAAAAGGCGTTATTGATGGTATTCTGGTTTTGCGTACATCCTGCAGGCTGCGCTCCATTTGGTGTCGAAGCTCCACCTAATCCCGGGAGTTTCCCTCCTGTGGCCCATACAAAATCATTTGCAAATTTTACCCGATACTCTAGCGTGGCTTCTTCGGCTCCATCAAAACTGCTATCGAATACAAAACCGCCGCTACGCCCACTGGCATCATTCTTAGTAAATTGTGCTCGTAACTCTCCGTTAATTACCCGGTTTCTTTGAGGAAAATCATTGCTTAACCCGCGTACATTTCCCCCTGAGGTTCTACCTGCAATTTTAGGAAAATCACTGTTTGCCAGGCTTCGAGTGTATAGCTTGTTCTGCCCATTGTACTGATTAAAATTTTGATCAATCACTAATCTGCTATTACCGCAGTCTTGTGCTGTAGCTCCCCAAATCATGCATAGCATCGCTAGCATAATTTGCCAATTATGTATTGTGAGGCTTCGTGTTTTCATTGTGTTTGTTTAAGTGTTGAACATTTAAGTGTTTCTTGTGTGTTTTGGTTGTTTTTATTGCTTAATAAATCTGGTTTTTACATTTTGTGTATCAGAAATTACCTCAAGAAAATACATGCCTGATGGTAATTCTTCTAGAGAAATACTTACATCCGATTGCTTTATAGAAACTGGTAAAGAAAGAACAACTTCACCATTCATATTCATGACATTTACCTGATCTGTGGTAGGTGGGAGATTATCTATAGCAATAGAACCTTTTGCCGGATTAGGGTACGGTCTTAGGTTTTGTGTGTTGCTTATTGAAGTTACTTTTTGCCGATCTCCCTGCATACATAATGGCGCTTGCGAAGAGTTACTGAAACAAATCAGCGTACCATTATTTTTTGATTTTAAGATCAGTTCCCCATTCTCTAAAGTTACCCAATAACTATCGTCCAATCCTGCTACACCTGTATTTCTCAATGTAATTTCTGGTTGTTCATTTTTGAGTTGAAACTCGGCTGTATCGCTAAAATCCACATACCAATTCGGGAAACCATCATTGGTGATCAACGCAAATTTTGAAAGCTCATCATAAATAGGATTCCACTTTACTGAAAAGTTGACAAAATTACTCAAGAAATTAGGGGCTCTATTCCCCATAATATGTACATTGTTGTAATACACATTATCCAACCCAGGAACTCCTCTGGTATCGGGTAAAGCAAAATCACAAGCAGTATTATTTTCTACCGTAAGGATGATCGAAGTTTCTTTGGTCTCTCCTCTGCGATTGGTAGCAATGGCTTTTATAAGATGCATTCCTTCTGCCAGGCCATTGACTTCTTCGGGGTTTGGAGATCGATCATGCCCCCAGGTATATGGGTAGAAACGCTCCCTTCTCACAAAAGTATCATCGATATATAATCGAACTTCCTGGATGCCATTTTCTTCATCGGTAGCATTAACTTCAATATCCAAATCATAACCTTCTTGTACAGTAAGATCTGTTGATGGTGTTTTGAATGTTACTGACAGTGAACTATCGTTTTCATCACCAGAATCATCATATCCTACCCTTGTTTTGGATACAATTAGATCGTCAAAATAGGCATATTGATCTTTGGTAGGTTTGAAGGCATCACTGCTTCCTCCAAAAAAAGTAGACAGATAAATGCTATTCAATTGAATGTCCTCTTGCCCGCTTTGTCTATAATCACTATTATCCGTAATATCTATGGCCAATTCTCCATTTAGCCACCCTCGCATAATCCCGTCGTTCTCTCCGGGAGTATTGAGTTTATGATAGACCTCTATGTGGTTCCATGCTCCCTTTTTTAGTTTGACCTGATCGGGTTGCGGCCCTCCCGGTTCGTCGTAGGGATCTAGTAAACTCCAATTTACAGATGCGGTCCATCCATCCCAACTAGGTCTGGTTTCAAAGTGATTATAAAACTCCAGCAATCCATCATATCGCCACATTAAACGAAGTGACATATTTCTATCTCTGGTTTGGTAAGACAACCCTGGTAATTTGGCTCCTGCTCTAAACTCAAAATCTTCTGGGATATATACATTGTAACTGAAATACAACTCCTCGAAGGTGTCATAATGATTCCAAAATAACTTGGTATGCATCCCACTATCATTGGTTTTCACCTTTCCTTTCGGATATTTCACTTTTAAGACATTTCCTTTGTTTTGAAATTCGGAAATGAATACTCTTCCTTCATCTGCGCCTTTGCAGAAGTTGACATTCAAAGCTTCTTTAGCCTCTTCCTCATTGTACTGTCCTGTGGCGAGTTGATCAAAATTGTTGTGATACACAATATGTTGCTGAGCAAACATAAGGTTGACACATAGCAATAGCGATCCACCCAACCATTTTTTTAGCGTTGAATACTTCATAGTTTTAGAATTGAAAATTGAAAATAGTCACCGGGAAACCCCTAAATCACCCGGTGACACAGTTTAAACATTGCATCTCCTAATGCTTCGTAAATAAAGTTGAGCTTTGATATCTTATCCCTTTTACGACTAGGATATACATGCCAGAGTCAAGATCCGCCACATCAATTTGTGGACGGTTACTTTCTATGTTTTTAGTGAGTAGTACTTTCCCTTGCATATCAATAATCTGAAGGAGTGATGCTTTTTCTGAAATATTTTCTAGGTACATCATCTCGTCCTGAACTGGATTAGGGTATAGCTTTACAGGTATTTCTTCAAAAGCTACTTCTGGACTTTTGTTGGCACAAACTGGAGCATTATCCGAATTACTGAAGTAAATTGAAAAGTCGCTGTCCTTTGAAACCATAACAAAGTTAGCTCCATCTTTGGCAACCCAATATGCACCATCCCAACCCGATAGCCCAGAATTGGAAAGAGTCACTTCTGGGTTAGCGGTATTGAAACTATAATTCATCACATTTCTTAAATCCACGTAGTAATCGGGTTGACCATTGGTCGTATTTACCGCAAATTGGTACAATCCGTTGTACTGTGGATTCCAATTGATTCTGAAGCGTCGGATATTGGATACATCGGGACCTCCTGTTCCTAGTACATGTACTTTGGTATATGAAGCTTGATCAAATGCTGGTAATGCCCCCGCAAGAGGTGTCCCAAATGAGCAATTGTTATCTCCTCCCCCGGTAGTTTCTTGCTTTACCGTTAAGGTAAATGTGCTTTCCGAAGTGGTGCCCTCGTTATCGGTTGCAACGGCTCTAAAAATATGTGTTCCAACTGGTAAGTTATCTACCTCTCCAGGGTTTGGTGAGCCAGCATGCCCCCATTCGTATGGATCAAAATTTTCTTGTCTGATAAAATTGTTATCAATGTACAATTTTACATTACTTATACTCCCATCGGTATCTGTAGCAATTACTTTTACATATAGATTATATCCTTCATCTACAGTTAGATCACCAGAAGGAGAAGAAAAGAATACCGCTGGAGGTTGATTAGAAGTAACACTAGTTACCGTAGCGGTAAATGAGGTACTCTTTTTGGCTCCATCATCATCTGTAGCCTCTACTTTAATAATGTGCGTTCCAACAGGTAATCCTAACAACTCATTTGCGTTATCACCTGCTCCCCATTCGTAGGGTGCGCTTTTTTCTTCTCGCACCAGATTTCCATCAACATATAACCTTACGTTATCTATAGTTCCATCGGTATCGGTGGCATTTACTTCAACCTTAAAATTGGAATATCCTTCTTGTAGGTTCACATTTCCTGTAGGAGTGATCAAGGATATTGATGGTGCCTGGTTGGTACCTCCTCCATTACAAGGAACAATGTTCCAACTTGGACAAGATTGTGTAACAAAATTTGTAGTCCCGTCACTTACAGGAAAATCTGGTGAATTTGGATTACGAGTATTGTTCCAGACATGAATTTCGCTAGGGCTACCCTGTTTTTTTCTCGCTGTTGGAATTTCGTTAGCTCTACTTCCTAAATTAAACGTATTGTCAAAAATGGCATTTCTAAATCCTGTGTTGAATCCGGTTCCTCTATCCAGAAAATCAATTCCTGCATTAAGAATAGTAGATCCATCTCTATTAAACGTATTGTTATACACAAATCCATAGGCTCCTTTAAGGTCTATAAAGGCATCTGCACTGTTCTCTCCTGATATCCCTTGGGCAGAGAATGTACAATTGCGGATAATAGTGTTTTTGGTTCCTTCTTTGATATCTGCACCTTCGGCGGTTACATTAGGTCCAATGATACAATCTTCAATAGTATTATTATCACACCTAGGGTTGTATTTGTTATCAAATATGTTTCCGGCTTGTGATGCACTTTCGTGTTGTCCTTTGTCTGATCCTACATAAAGACCTTCACCAATTCCTGGTTTTTTGATTCCTATATTATATACCTGACATCCTTTTACCAGGTTATTACTAGATCCATCTCTTAAGTGAATTCCTTCTTCTCCCAATTCGCGAACCACTACATTTTCGATTACTCCGTGATTGGCATTGTCGAAAACAATTCCTTTAGATCCTTCTTCCAAAATCAGATCCTTCAGAATCCAGTAATCTCCTAAAATGAACATTACATAACCATCATAGATCCCACTTACCCCTTTTAAAATTGGAGGATTAGATGGATTTTTCGCTCTTAAGGTAATCGGTTTTGAGGCCGTTCCATTTTTATCAGACCCAAATCTTGTTGCTTTATTTCCGAAGTTGAACTTATCTGTAGCCGTATAGGTCCCAGGTGCTACGATAATTTCGTCACCCGGTTGCGCATTTTTCATTGCGGCAATGATACAATCTACATTATTACATTCGATAGTACCAGAAGGAGGTGGAGGTGGCGGATTTCCAGAATCATCAGACCAATTCTTAACGATATCTTTTACAAATACTCCATATGGAGTCAGTTCATTATTTACTAATCCTGTAACTCCTTTTCGCAATTGTACTTTTGAAGATCCTTCAGTTCTATTTGGATCACTATTACTGGGCTTATCACTTACGGACCAGGTCACATGGCTAATATCATTATCCTTGATAAATTGCATCCATCTTTCGGTTTCGGCAGTTGCGATACCCCCATCACCACTCGCATCAACAGCACCCCATTCGGTAACAAAAAGTGCGATACCATTATTCATAGCGGTTTGTGCTTTGTTACGGAGAAACTCTGTATGTGTTCCTGCATAAAAGTGTAGTGTATAGGCAGTGTTTGTATCATTAATTGGATCGTTAGAAGCGACGTCCACATCTTGTGACCATGTAGGAGATCCTACTACGATTAGGTTATCAGGATCCTCTGATCGGATTGCTGCTATCACTGTATTAGCATAGTTTTTCACCTGAGTCCAGGACTGACCGATAGGTTCGTTGTATACTTCATAAATAATATTAGGTTGGTCTCCGTAGAGTTGTGCCATTTCCTTAAAGAAGTCCGTAGCTTCTTGCGTATACCTTTCGGCTTCGTGAGTATGCCAATCGATAATAACATAAATGCCCTTATCTATTGCAGCATCAATCACTTTTCTGATTTTAGCTTTTTGTGCGTTAGGGCTATCGATATATCCATTACCGGCATCCCAACTTTCTTTTACTCCCATGGCTACTCTTATTATGGAGCTATTCCAGTCATCAGCTAGATGCGATACGGTTTCTGCATTGTAAAAGTCAGAAGTATCTCCTGCGTTACTCCAAAAAAGACTGTTTCCGGCAAGACTGGTTGGGACGTTGTTTTTGTCAACAATTTTGTTCCCGTTTACGCGAAGTAGTCCGTGTTGTTGAACGGGAGTTTGGGCATTCATACATAATGAAACTAAAGTAAAGAGTATACCATAAATAAAGCCTTCTCTACTTGTAAACATTTCGTAGATAATTTTCATGATTGTGAGTTTGTTAAAAGTTTAGGTTCTACATTTTTTTCCACAGTCGATTACTTGCAATGACCAGTAGCCGTTGATCATATGCTTTCTTAGACATGGATATATTGAATAGCATTGCTAATTCAATACATTAATTTAAAATAAACCTTAGGGTTATAAAGGGGAAACGGAACCTTTAAGGTGAGTTCAATACAAAACAGTTATTCGTTTTGTATATTATGTACAGATTTTCGAGATCTCATTGTTTTCATAGTGTTAGGTTTGTGTTTAACGGTTATCCTAATTTTTCCCAAATTTCTGTTTAGTGTTCCTTAATCAAATAAATCATCCAGGGGTAATAGATCAAAATTTGATGATTCAATATTAAGGAAACTTTCAGGTTCAAGAGTACGATAATAGGGGTAAAAAAATACAAACATCTGATTTTCAGAACGAAAATTCTACTACAAAGCACGAAAAAGTTATTATTGTATCGAAGTATATTTTATCTTTATAAAGTAAACTCGTCAAGATGGATTCATAATATTCCAAAAATTTGGCGTTATCTTTAAAAGTTCTTTAACCAATCACCCCAATGAATAATGAAATACACTATTAGCATACTAGTATGGGTAGTTCATTTTTTTGCTATATCTCAAGAATACAACTTCAATAACTTTGTTCATCTATCTGTCGCCGAGGGATTATCGCAAAGTACAGTTTTAGCCATAGAACAAGATCGATTAGGTCAAGTTTGGATGGGTACACGAGATGGTCTTAATAAATACGATGGAGAGGAAATTACAGTATATCAAACCGATCCCAAAAACGACACCACCATTAGTAATAATGACATTCTTTCTATTCTGGAAGACACCGATGGGTATATATGGGTGGGAACGTACAACGGTTTAAATCGTTTTGATCCAAAAGAGCAAAAATTCACGCGGTACTTCTACACCACCGAAGACAATAAAAACCAGCATTTTTCTATAAGAACCATAAAAGAAATTGATCAAAATCAGCTTTGGCTAGGTACATCGAGTGGTTTATTTATTTACCAAAAGGATAAAGCCGAATTTATAGAAATCCAAGATGCTTCCGAATATGGAAAGGAAATTTCAAGCAGTACGATAGCGGTTATTTTTAAAGAGCAAAACGATCAAATCTGGATCGGATCTACCAAAGGGCTTTATCAGGTCCAACCCGACAATTTTAAAGTCACTAAATATCCATGGATTGTAAACAGTGAGTCTAGAAACATACAAATCCAGGCGATCAGCAATGACCAAAATGGCAATCTATTGATAGGTACAAAGAGTAATGGACTACTGGTCTTTGACAAGAATAAACGTAACTTTTCTCCTTATCAAAGTTTACCTACAACGACACCTTCGATCACTAGTCGGGATATACGTAAACTATGTTATGACAGGGCAGGAAATTTATGGGTGGGTACTTATAATGGACTATTTATCATTCAAAAAGATCACAGTATCCTACATGTCACTACACAACCAGGAGATCCTAAAAGTTTAAGTAAAAATAGTATTAAAGAAATTTTCATGGATCGTAACGGATCTATCTGGATAGGAACCTATTATGGTGGAATTAATCTTTGGGACCCTTTCAATACCAGCTTTAGTACTTTTTATGATATTCGTGGCTCCCTGGCATTAGATTTGGGAGTAGTAAGTGCTATGGTAGAGGATGATCATAATAGATTCTATTTTGCCACAGAAGGCCAAGGAATAAAAGTAGTGCATAGCGATGGTAAATCCGATCTTAATACCACACAGGCACTTCATAAAAAACTTTTGAATTCAAATATTAAGTCCCTACTCCTCAAGAACAACAAGTTATGGATAGGCACTTTAAAATCCGGAATTCATCGATTTGATCTTACCACCCAAAAATTCGATGACACTCCCGAATTAAAACATATCAATTCCTTTCTTGAAAACAAATCCATTTATGCTATTACAACAGTTGAAAACTATATGGTTTTTGGAACTTTTGGAGATGGTGTTTTTATTGTAAATCGCAATACACCAGATGTAACTCATATCGGAGTATCTGATCTGGGATCTAACGGGGTCACCAATGACCGTATTCGTACCATGATTTTTGATAAGGACAAAAATCTCTGGATAGGTACCGACAAGGGACTTAACAAAATTAGGTATGATGATATTAGCAAAACCTCTCCGCCAGTTGCTCATTTTTTATATGATCAAAAAACCTTTTATGGGCATAATGTGATCAGTTTGTATGAAACCATAGAAGGAAAAATTTATGTAGGCACTAAAGAAAGAGGAGTTTTACAATTTGAAGGTAATCAATTTACAAAAGTGGATTTCAAACTTTTGAATTCTAAAATTACCTCAGCATTTAGTATCGTAGAAGACCAACAGCAAAATCTTTGGATCGGTTGTAACCTAGGGATGGTAAAATACAATCCTTCTTTACAAAGAGCCACCATCTATAACCAGTCAGAGAATTTTATGGGTAACGAATTTATTAACAACTCTTACCTAAAGTCCAAAAACGGAAATTTATACTTTGGTGGAATTAAAGGCGTTTCCTTTTTTAACCCAAAACAAGTCAAAAAAAATAATTTTGATCAAAACGTGATTTTATCTGAGTTTAAGATCAACGGAAAAACCATTGATGAAAATATATCTTATCTGGATAAAATCACCTTGAACTATGATCAAAATTCTTTCTCCATCAATTTTGCACTTCCTAATTTCATCAACCCAAACCACAAGTATGCATACCGTTTGGTAGGACTGAATGACGATTGGAAGTTTACCGACAATCATGAGGTTTCCTACACCATTCAAAAACCAGGAAACTATATTTTTGAGGTAAAAGAAGCGAATAATGAAGAAACCTGGAATAAGACAGCAACTGTAATGCCCATTACACTAAAAGCAGCTTTGTGGAAAACACCACTGGCTTATTTTTTATACTTCGCTGCAGTAGTTTTTACCTTGTATCTGATCTACAACAACATGCGGGCAAAGCTGATCCTTTCTCATAAATTGAGATCAGAACGAAAAGAGCGCATACAGCAAAAAGAAATTAATCAATCTAAACTAGAGTTTTTCACAAATATCTCTCATGATTTTAGAACTCCCCTTACTTTGATACTTGCTCCATTACAGCAGGTCATTGAAAATTATAAAGGCAATAAAGAAGTTTTTAAAAAACTTCAGGTCATTGAGAGCAATGCCAGTCAATTATTGAAACTCACCAACCAGCTTCTGGATTTCCGAGCATTAGAAAATCACCACACCCAACTATTGACCCAAAATGACGATGTTGTAGGATTTGTCAAAAACATTTACCACTCCTTCGAGGAATATGCGGATTTGGGTAGTTATACCTATTCGTTTGAAAGCGTAGAGGATGAAATCGCATTGTACTATGACAAAACAAAACTAGAAAAGGTCTTTTTTAATATCATCTCCAATGCGTTCAAATACACTCAAAAAGGAGGAAGTATTAGCATTAAAATTGATCAGGATATCGATCATGTGACCATCGAAATTGCAGACAATGGAAAGGGAATAGATAAAAAGTTTATTCATAAAATTTTTGATAAATATTATGAAGTAGCCAGTGATTTGCAATATCAAAAACATTTTAATCAAGGTAGCGGTATTGGACTTTTCATTGCCAAAAAAGCTATCGATTTACATCACGGTAGGATAACCGTCGAGAGCGAAGAACAACAAGGCTCTATATTTAAAGTATTCTTGAAAAAAGGGAAAGCCCACTTAACGGAAAACGAAATTTCAACTGCTAAAGAAGAGTATATCTCTACCCATGCAGAGATGATTCCAAAAACCGAAGATCCTATAGAAGTTGAATTCAAAAATATGCTTGTCCCTTCAGAAAAAGAGGTAATTCTAGTTGTAGAAGATAATGATCAGTTTAGACAATACATGATTGACCTTTTGAAAGAATATTACAATGTGATTTATGCCATTGACGGAGAAGATGCTTATCGAAAAACGCTAAAGTATCATCCTAGTCTTATCATAAGTGATGTGATCATGCCCAAAAAATCGGGAACCGAACTTTGTAACCAATTAAAGAATCATGACAGCACCTGCCATATTCCTATTATTTTACTTACCTCAAGGTCTTTACAAATTCATAAACTTGAAGGGTTGGAATCTGGCGCAGATGCCTATTTTGAAAAACCTTTTAATATTAAAGAATTTCTACTGGTCGTGAATAATCTGCTTAACACAAAGAAACGATTAGAACAACAAATCAATACCAATGTACTAAGTGATCAAGACCATGTTTCAGTAGATGATAAACTATTTCATAAGGCAATGACTCTTGTAGAAGACCATATTGATGATCCCTCATTTAATATTGCCTTTTTTTGTGCTGAACTTGGATTGAGCAGAACTATGTTATTTGTAAAAATTAAAGCTTGGACCAATCTTACGCCAAAAGAATTTATTCTTTCTGTTCGTATGAAAAAAGCAAGCCAATTACTAGAACAAACAGAGTACAGTATTTCTGAAATCGGATACAAAGTAGGATTCAAAGATCCTAAATATTTCTCGAAAGCTTTTAAAAAGTATTATAAAAAAACTCCCACAGAGTATGCCGAAAAGTTTAGTTCGTAACTGATCATGCTTCTTTACAAAAAGCTTTAATCTCCCCCCAAAACGGTGTGTTTTCTTATAAATACAAGTATTGGCTACCTCTTCTCTTTAACATATTATTAACTAGATTGATCAAAACAATAAATGATTGATAATCAAATTATTAAGTTGTAAAAAAGACACAAAAACAGTTGCCTTAAATTTATAAATTTAAAGTAACACCTTTTGTATATAGGACTTTGATTTAATTATTTTGTTTGAGTAACAAATCGTTTTAATGAATTTAAAACAGAACTGAATCACTATAGTTTTTGGATGATGTTTTGTTTGTAATGCCCTCTCTTAAAATTGAAATTTCAATTAGCTACATACACTGCTGTTATTTTCTTTCATGCTTATAAGCGGGTCATCGAACTGCATAACATCTACAGCCTCTAGTTTATCAAATCAATACAGTAAAGAAAAGTTTAAAAGCACTTTGACCAAAGAAAATATTATACTAATACTTTTGATTACGGCCTGCAAAATATCAATAGTTCAAGCGCAAAGCTTGGATCAAATTGGAAAAGTCCCATTGCTCAAAGTTAATGGAGGTATTTCTGCAAATGCAACGTATTATGAAGGGACTTCCAATCGCGATCCTTTTTCATTCGCCACCAATGGAAATCTTAACTTCAATATAAGTGGTGTGTTCAATATTCCTTTGTCATTCTCCTATACGAGTCAAGGATTTGATTACTCTACTCCTTTCAAAATCAACCGACTTAGTTTACACCCCTCATACAAATGGATTACTACGCATATTGGGGATGTAAACATGACCTTTTCTCGCTATACGGTGAATGGACATCTATTTACAGGTGGTGGCGTTGAACTATCTCCCAAAGGTCCATTCAAAATAAGTGCTTTATACGGAAGGTTTTTGAAAGCTGTAGAATACGATGAAGCATCACCAAATATTTTACCTAATTACGACCGCTTTGGTTACGGAATTAAATCTTCATACAATTTCAAAACCTGGGATGTAGAGTTAAGCCTGTTTAGTGCAAAAGATAAGCTATCCTCATTAGAGGTAGAAGTCCCATCAGAGTTAGGAATTGCTGCACAAGAAAATATGGTAGCTTCTGTAAGAAGTAGGATACAACTTTTAAGAAACCTTGCGTTTGATTTTGAAGTTGCGCAAAGCGCAGTTACCGAAAATATTGATAGCCCTGCTGCAAGTAGTGGTAACTTTTTAAGTTTTTTGATCGATGAAAAGGAATCTACTCAATATTTCAATGCATTTAATGCCAACTTTTCATATAGTTTATACAACGGAAGTATTGGAGCAGGTTACGAAAGAATCGATCCTGGGTATAGAACATTTGGAGCGTATTTCTTTAACAATGATTTGGAAAACATCACTATTAATGCTTCTCAAAACTTATTCAAAAACAAGTTATCGCTATCCATAAACGCTGGATTGCAAAGAGATGATCTGGATAACGAAAAAGAAACCCAACTGCAACGTGTGGTCTCCTCTGTAAATGCTAGCTTGGCCGTATCCAAAAAAATGGATATCAATGCTTCGTATTCAAACTTCCAATCTTTTACCAATGTTAGGGATCAATTTGATGATATTAATAATGTTGATGAACTAAATGATAGGGATACTTTAAACTTTAAACAGATTTCTCAAAATGCTTCACTTGGCATTGTCTATCGCCTCATGGAGAGTAAGACAAAAAGACAAGAACTTTCTACCCAGGTAAACTATCAAAACTCCAGCGAAGAAAGCGGAAGTTTATCAAATGCGTCTTCTGGGTCGTACAATGGTTTTACTACATATACTTTAGAATTTCCAGAAAAAAACCTGCAGTATAACGGAGCCATCCATCTTACCTACAATGATAGTCCTGAGAGTAGTTCGATTACCTATGGCCCTACCCTTGCTGTACGGAAATCTTTTTTTGAAAAAACCTTATCCACAGGATGGGCAAATTCATACAATATTACCAGTATTTCAGGTGAAGTACAAAACAAGATCTTCAGTAGCCGACTGAACGCCAATTACACCTACAAACAACGTCATAACCTAACCTTGAATGTTATTTTTTTATTACGAGATGCGATACAACGAGTGTCTAATGACTTCACTGTTCGGTTAGGGTACGCTTACTCGTTTGATGTAAAGCGACCTAAATTCAATTTCAGAAAAAAGACTCCTTCAGCAAAAAAGGAAAAGCAAGAGGAAACCAATAGGCACTATTACCGATTTAGATACAAAGAAGTCATTTATAAAGGATATGCCAACGAAATCATACTACAACTATTGGCTACTGCCAAAAGTGAATATCTAAAATCAAAAGATACTTTCGGTAGAAATGAACTGCTCACCATGCTCAGCACACTCGAAGAAGGTAAAGATCCTCTACTATTCCAAAACGATGCTATTAGTTTTTTAGACACCCTGTATCAATACATCAACTTTGATATCGAATTGAGGCGGCAACTCATTCAAACTTTAGAAGATCTAAAAATCGATACAAAAGCCAAGAACGAAGAAATCAAAATGAGTTTCAGAATTGCAAAATTCAAAATGGAACGACATGATTTACATAAAATCACTCCTGAAGAGCGATCAAAAGCAAGCGATACATCTCAGGTTGCTTATAGCGATTTGAAAAAGGAATATCAAAAACAGTCCTTAAAGTATGACGCGCATCATTATATCACCAACAGAGTATTTGAGATCAACGAAAACAAAAAAGAACATGCTAAAGAGATCGAGGATATACGATTAAAAGTGAGAAAAGACGCTTTTAAAGCCTATAGAAAAGATGGGCACTTACTTAATGCCGAAGGGTATATCGAAGGAGAAATAATAATATATCTGGATATGGAATTCAGGAAAACTAAATAACGAATATCAACAGCATGAAAATCATCAAAAAAATACTTCTTTTTTTAGGTATACTTTTTTGTAGTATCCACTTTGGGTATTCTCAAAATTTTCCTGTTCAGATTTCTCCTATAGGAAGCAGACCTTATCCTAATAATCTATCCGCCTTTGCACAATCTACCTCTTTTAGTAGCCCTTTGCAATTACGATTGCTATTAACCGACATCACCACAGCAAATGAAAGACCGGTCTATCTGCAAATTACCATTCGAGGAAACGGAATTAATGCAGCCAGCAATCCATCATTTGTTCGCAACCAGCAAATCACTCTAGAAGCCGGTATCCCATTATCGCTAGGCGCTGTAGATTTAGCCCCTTATTTTGAATTTCAAAACCTAATAGGGTTATCTCTAGAGCAATATCAAACTCCCTTATCAAATGGAAGTTATGATTTTTGTTTTCAGGTGATCGATGCTCGTTCTGACGTACAAATATCAGAGACTCGATGTGTAAACTTACCCATCACTCGTATACAACCTCCATTTTTGAATTGGCCACTTAACGAATCCAAAATTGTAGCCACAGATCCACCAAGCCAGATCAATTTTAACTGGAGTCCTACCTCGGGAGGAAATGTTGCGGGAGTAAAATACAAATTCCGTCTGGTGGAGATTCCCCAAGGAACAACAGATGTTCAAGGGTTTATGTTGTCTACACAAGGTGGAAATCGCTGCGATCAAAATAACGACAGCTATAGTGTGGTTTGTAGGGAAAATATTTCTGGGACCACTTTACCTTATAACTGGTATGTAAATCCAGAAGACAATCCTTTGCTAGAAGATCGAATATATGCCTGGCAAGTACAAGCCTATGTACAGCGTGATGGTGAACAGGTAAGTACGTTTTTTGAAAATTTTGGATTGAGTCAAGTGTATTGGTTTCATTACCAAACCCCGTGTTATCCTCCCAGAAATGTAGAAACTAAGCAAATTGGAGCACGTACCGCCACTATAGCATGGGATATAGAAAGTACACATCTTGATTATGTAATCAATTACAGAGAAAAGACCGAAGAATCCAGATGGTACCCTCTTTCTACTCCCAGAAATACCATCACTTTATCCAACCTGAAGCCGGGAACGAGGTATCAATATCGAGTATCTGGTAATTGTGATATCGACAATGTAGCTCATAGTCAAATAATAGAATTTGAAACCGTTACCGAGGAAGTTGCTATTTATCAAGGCTGCGGAATTGAACCAGACCCATATACCGTAGATCCCAATGCTAATAATCTAGATCGGATCTATCCCGGCTTTATCATAAGAGCTGGTGATTTCCCGATTACTATTACCAAACTGGATAAGAATATGTCTCCTTTCAAAGGATATGGGTATGCGGGTATCCCATGGCTTGGACTACCGGTAGTAGCAGTAGAGTTCGATGGAATCACGGTAAATGATAAACTCCAACTCACCAGCGGAGTTATTAATACCACCTATGATGCTACCTTTAGCAATTTTCCTGGATTTGATCCACCTCCTCCGCCAGATGATCCTGGTGGCGATACCGGACAAGATGTTACTCATACCATCCCTGGTGTCATTGGCGACGTAGTCCCGAATACAGATCCAAATACCAGAAATATCACTATTTATGACGACAATGGGCAAATCATTGACATCGTTGCTATGCCCGAAGGGGATAATACCGTTACTCTAGTTGATGAAAACGGAGATCAATGGGTCATTGATTCTGAAGGGAATGTACAAGGACCTGATGATCCCGGTGGAGATAATCCCGGAGGGGATACACCTGATCTCAACACCGATGATCTAACGGCAGAAAACATTCAAGTCAACTTTTTGCCAACAGGAACCTATGCATTCGACCAAATCCCAAGTGGGCAAGCACAGAATTTACTCAACACTAATGGCAATTTTTATAACGCCATAAAAGAAGTAGATGGCATATCCAACTATTATATCTCACACAAAGCGATTAAAGTAAATGGCCAAGACGAAATAAGTGCCACCATAAGAAGAAAGGATAATGCGTCTCCAAAACACCTAATCTTTAAGGACGAGAATGATGTTAAACTGAATGCTACATTCGATACCGATAGTACTCTCGTCACTCTATCTATAAATGGAGCCTCAGAGTTCAAAAAAGAAAACATAAAAGCTTTTGTCGCCAAAGAAGGTAAAGAATATTTGGCAGGAGTTTTTACACTATGGCATCTTCCTGAAGTGTCTTCTCCTATCAATATCACTCTTATTCCGGTAAACAGTTTGGATACTCCAAGCAAAGTCTCCTTACAACGAGAATTAAATTCCATTTTCAATCCTGCTCTTATTTCCATCAATCTATCTGTTGGCGATCCTTTGTTTTCTATATCAGATATACGAAGAAGAACCCTGAAAATATGGGAATCAGACGCAGCAGACAAATACTCTTATGACATAAGAAAATACTATATCGGTGAACTACTGAAAGATCGATTGGTTGAAAAAGATCACTATTACATTTTTATCAGTGACGAAGAACCGGAGCAAGAGGTAACCGGAGCAATGCTTACCAACAACCAATTTGGTTTCATTTTCAAAAAACAAACCGAAAATGCAGCAGCTGCTGGATTCAAAAATAGCTTAGGTAAAATCATTGGGTATCATATTGCCAAAGGGGTATTTAATCTCCCCAACGCAACCGTACTTGGTGCAGATCAAGGAGCTACCAACTGGCTTACCGACACCAAGAATTCGGGTACTGCACTACCCCATATGCATTGGGACAAAATTCGCAAAGACTTTACCGCTTATGATTTCCCGGATGCTGGACAAGATGCCGTATTCGACCTTCCCGAAGAGGAACAGTTTAAGTCCTTAGATTTTGGTAAAAACGGCAATAAGACCTTCACCTTTTTAAGCCCTGCTCTTGAAGGAATCATATTACCTCCTACGGTTGGAAAAATAGAATTCTTCTATGGATACAATGGTAGAGCTTCGCAAGGGGATTTTAAACAGTTTATGGATTTTATCCCGGGTACACTTAAAGGGTTTTCTATAGGTGATCAGGATTTTGAAGCTGAAATAGTACGATCTGGTGAGGAATGGATACTTAAAGGGTATAAATCAGGAGATGAATACTACACTTACGAGAAATACAATATCCAGAGAGATGATGTGATATGGGGTAGTTTTGAAGATGAACCCATTGTTTTTCACAACAATAAACTCATCAAATTCTCTACCAGAGAAATTGAAGTCTTCCCTTACACTTTCTCTGACAAGAAGCTAAAAACCATATTTGATTTTACAGCAAATAGGTTGGCAACCAATTTGGGCATAGATCTTCCTACTCAGAGCAGAGCAATTGTTAAAAACGATGCATTCCCTGTTTCTGGAGATGCAATTTCCTGGGCATTCCAAAACATAGGAATCGTACAAGGAGATGTCTTCATGTATCATAAAATTGCCGAGTTGCGATCTGCTTTTCCGCATATTTTGGATGACAATATTAGAAATGAAAGCACCTATAATAAGTGGCATTCTGTAGACGAGGGTTGTAAAGAAAAATTTGGAATTCGAGGAGGAGTACGATCAAAATTCATCACTCATTTATTACAGAAATATTGCGATTGCGACATCCCGATAACTTCTCCTCAAGTAATTCCAATATTGGTTTGTGAGGAAAAACCCAACCCTGATAGCCCAAAACCAACCACACAACACGGGTACATCGTTGACTTCCTGGATTTCGTTAAAAATGGAATTGAACAACTCATCGAAGACGAAGTTCAAGATGTATTTGTAGCACTAAACAAGGACGATGCATGCGATTACATACAAACCCAAGAGTACAACGTATTAACCACCGCTATCAATGCAGGAACGCTTAGGGATATAGAAAATCTAAAACCTAATGTAGTGCTCTGCATATTATCAAAATATGCGAATCGACTAAATATTGGCCAGGGAGGTTCTTTTAGAACAGGAGAAGAGCTTGCTGTAATACGTTTGGTAGAAAATGTACAACCAAGAAACTCCAAAGCCATTATTCTTGGTTTAGAAGGTAATAACATCTATAATCCCGACAAAATACTCTACAAACAACTTTTCAATAAAGTTGACGACAATGTATTTACCTTTTTTGAAGACAATAGAGAACGCCTGATCAATGCATTAGTCAAACTACCACTACAGGATGTTGATTTCTATTTTGAAAGAATGGATGGATTTTTTGATGATCTAATCAACAGAAATTTTGTCCAGGAGTATAAGAATGTAGTTCGCAGAATTGTAGGAGGAGTATTAGAACTAAGCGAAATAAGACTCGAATTACTTACGCAATCCGAAGGTTTTTTCAGAGAGGACAAAGGGTATTTTGATATTGACACAGATTACGATAATGCCACAGGTCGTTTCTCTGCAACGCAACAGGTAAAAGAAGGGTTGTTCAATCTGTTTACCGAGGATCAGTTTACTGCAGAAAATCTCAAACCTTTTGATTTGGTCATGTTCTCCAACAACACCAATATCACCTTTATCAATCCATCCAATGCCAGTATCACCGACTACCCCCTTCCAGCCATTGTATTGCTGTATGCGGATAGAAAAACTACCAACCGAACGATCGAGCAATCCATATCTACTACGGTAGACGTCGTAAGTTTGGTAACTCCACTTGGGGTCGTAACAAAAGCAGGAAAGGCCGCTAATTATCTAAAAGCCTTAAGCATGTCTGCAGATGTGGCCTCATTGGCAAATACGGGGTTAAGTGATGAGATTGACAATCCATATGCCAATAGATTAGCTGCCTATGCTACATTTGCTTCTCTTTTAGACCTTTCTTTTGATGGAATTCTAAAGATAAAAGCGCTCAAAAACAAAGAAACTGTAGACTTCCCGAAGGCAGAAGGTGTCGCTGATGACATTAACCGAATGGCCGACGAATCTCCAGAACTACTACAATCCGTAGTCTATAATGACAGGGCTTTTATCTATACCAACTATTACCTGCGTAGAGCAGCCATGGAAGCTGAACAAGCTCAAAGAACAGCTTTACTACGTAGACTTAAGGAAGCTCTTGAAAAAGTTAAGCTCTCCCGATTAACAGAGTTAGGACTACCTGTTGGTAAAGTCCTTAAAGGACAACCAAAAGTAGCCTACTTTAAAGACGTTTCGATCACCGGAGAATTTAGAGCTTTTACGGTTAAGCGAAAAACGGTAAATGAAAATGGCGAGGACGGCTGGTCTATCGTTAAACAAACACGAGCCGGGACTTTCTGGAATACACAAGGCCAAAACCTACCCAATACTGCACAATACACCAGTAAGGATGGTCAATTTTATGTACGCCATGACCAATCCGATGGTAGACTTTTATTCTTTGATGTTACCGAAAAGAAATGTATTGCATGGTCAAAAGATCAGGACAATGTGCACTTCACAAGTCTGTTAGAGAAATTCTCACATCTTAATGATGCCGAAAAAGAAATTGCTGCCTATGAAGAATTGATCCAAAATTTAAAGCGTTTTCATGGGTATACCAACATGAAAACCATTTATCTCCCTACCGGAAATGTATCCTTAAGTCAGGATAAAGCCAATGTTATTTTAGGAAAATGGAAACCAAACGATTCTCCTGGTATAAGTGGCGAAGTAGGTACCGATGATATATTAAATGAATTAACAGTTTTTAGAAATTATGCTTTTGCAGATGAATCTCTGGAATTCAGAAAAGGAAGTATTCATATGCTTAATCTACCCGACGAAGTTTTTAATGAAAACTTTTTCAGAGAATACAACAAACCATTTTTAGATTTCATCAATACCAACAAAGACAAAGTAAGAATCATTCTAGCAACAGACCCAAGGAAAAAAAATGTCCTACGAGGTCATGATAATGGAATCCCTAACAGGATACCAACCGGATTTGGTAGAGAGATCAAATATCTAGTCGACAACAACATAAAAACAGTATACCTAAAAGACGGTACTACCATCAATCTAGATGACGTAGATCTGTCGAATATAAATTGGAACTAATGAAAAAATTAGGAGGACTATATAGAATCAACACTCCCCATATTATACAAGACAAACATGGCGGAGGAACCATTACACAAGAAGTGTATTGGTTCGTGGCATTTTATGAAAAAGAGCATTTGGTTGGACTATACGGAAGTTCAAAAGAGGATTATGAGAGTTTTGTTTCTAAACAATTTGAGTTACACGGAACGTATACTCTGACTGACCAAAACCAGTTGACATTTATCATAGAAAACCCTTACACTCAAGAGATATTGCAGTTTGAAGGGATGGTGATCAACGAAGAACAAAAAATCAAATTGAAAGGAGTAAAAAAAACCACGCCTGAAGAGAACTGGATTGACGACGATTTCATCAAAGTAACAATTGATCATATCGCTTAAAATTTCTCTTTCGGTATCCATTATTTCTAACCTCAGATAGCATGAAAAAAATACATCTATACATCATCATCTTAACATGTTTTACGACCATGGCCTGGAGTCATAGCGGTAAAGACACTTTGGCTATCAAAAGAGGAGTCACGATTCAACCTTCAAGAACGACTATTTTGCAAACCCGTTCTTTTGATAACCTGGATAAGGAAATACAAAAAAACCACGCCTATCACCTTTCTCCCAAAAAAGCAAAGGCAGCTGTAACAACCAAATCCGTAAACCCGCAAAGCCAATCCTTACTACAGGAAGCCAGAGCAACTTTCGGAAAACTAAATGAAACTCAAAATTATATTGAACAATTAATTTCTCGTGATGATATCAAAACACTACCTGTTGGGATTAGTAGAGATATCGGTGGTACTCGATACGATTTGGGGATTAGCAAAGTGACCTTTTATCAAAACTATGCAGAAATGACTGCCTTTGTTCGGATACGAACACCCATGGCAGGCCAGGGAACAGAAGATGTTGATCCAGAAGGAAATACGCTCCTCTTTTTTGGATTGGATAAAATAAAATTATCTCTCACTGGTGGTTTATTAGGTGGAGAAAACAATCTGCTATTGCTCAAAGATTATGAACTTCTAAGCAACCGACCTGACGCAAATGGCGAATCAAAAGGGTATTCTATTTATCTGAAAGGAGGTTTTGATCGGGATTCTGGACAAATAAATCTTGATGAAGCTTCGTATGTAACTATAGATTGCGATGGTTTCAAAAGAATGCAGCTTAACGCTCAGGTACAATTCCCAAGATCGATACTAGAACCAGTAGACGAAAACAACGAAGTGATCCCAGGGGACGACAATAAGGTAGCTGCTTCTTTCAAAGTAACTGCCGAAGATTGGAATGATATTTTGGTCGATAATCTTACGTTTCAAAAATTTCAGATGACATCCTTAAGAGGATTCATCTTTGATATTCAGAATGCTTCTTTCGATTTTAGCGATACTCGTAATCCTTCTTCCATAAATTTCCCGAGCGGATATGCCGACCAGGGAGGAGATATTTCTAACACCTGGCGAGGAGTCTATATGCAGAGTGCTACAATCATTTTACCTAAGGCATTCAAAAAAAGAAATTCTACCAATCGCATCACGATTAATGCAGCCAATATGCTCATCGATCGACAAGGTGTTTCTGGATTGTTTGAAGCAGAAAATCTTATTCAAATCAATGAAGGGGATGCCTCTAAATGGCAATTTTCTGTGGATACTTTTCAGGTAGCATTGGTCGCTAATTCTATTGACGGAGCAGGTTTTGCTGGTAAAATAGTATTGCCGCTTTCCAAAGATATCGTAACTGACCAAAGTGATTCGGGAACCATATTAAAATATGAAGCCGCTATTTTTAGCGGTCGTGAGTACAAACTTACTGTAGAGCCCGTTGACAGAGAATTAGACTTTGATCTCTGGAAAGCTAAAGCTACCATTACTGAAGGGTCTTATGTAGAATTTAAAGTGGAAGATGATCGGTTTATGCCCAAAGCTGTGCTAAGTGGTAATCTTTCAATAGGGGCAGATTTGGATGCAAACGATCAACCCGATGTGGGTGACGGAACTGGTAGTCTTGAAGATAAAGTTATTCAAATCCCTAATGTAAAATTTACCAATCTGCAGTTACAAGCCAAGCAACCCTATTTGCAAGTTGGAGCAGATACAGATGACGGTTTTGTGGGAGGTTCCTTTGGTTTTGGAGAAGGTGAACAGGCCAAAATAGCCTTTTTCCCAGTGACCATTTCTGAACTTACCCTGCGAACTGATGAAAACAAAAATGCAGAACTCATTTTTGATATCGGTATCAATTTAATGAAGGACAAAATCACTGCAGAAACTAAAATTAATATTAAAGGTGAATTTACTGAAGAACAAGGGATTCAAAGATGGAAGTATGACTCTTTCAAAATTAATAACCTCAACCTTAAAGCCGATCTCGAGGCATTAGAACTCGAAGGTAGGATCAGTTTTATGCGAGATGATCCTATTTACGGAAACGGTTTCAGTGGTGAAATAGCAGCGACTTTCAAAAAAGGAATAAAAGTAACGATAAGATCTACTGCGATTTTTGGAAGAACCAAAGACGAAGGTAGTACGCCAGGGTTTAGATATTGGTATGTGGATGCCTATTCTGGTGGTCTTGGTACTGATTCCAGTTTCTCGAAATTAGCGGTAAGTGCATTTGGTGGAGGAGCTTTCTATCGTATGGATCGGGTAGGCTTTAATTCATTAAACAATGTAACCGGACAAGATTACAAACCTGATCGTTCTGTTGGCCTGGGTGTAAAAGCTATGGTGGCCTTTAATAATAAAGCTACATCAGACCTTTTTAATGGCGTTGCTGCTTTCGAAATGGTATTTTACGAAACCGGTGGGATGAAACGAATATCCTATTATGGCGAAACTCATTTCCTGGCCAAAGGAGACCGAAATCCACGGGCGAGGTTAGTTTCTGGACTGGAAGAAGTAACCGCCAAAGAAGGTAATTATTCTGGAGACCTTGAAGCCGACAAAGAACAAGATTTGGTCGGTGTGGCTCAAAATATTTTTGGGGACGGTAACATAAAAGGACAGGACGGAATCCATTCTTTTGTTGCCTTACAATATGATTTTGGCCAAAATGGTTCCAGAAGCTCCTTACATGGTGAGGTAACCGTATATATCAAAATAAAAGGAGGAGCTATCAAAGGAGGTGGCCCAGATAACCGCGCGGGAAGAATAGAGTTTCATTTCGAAAAAAACAACTGGCATGTCTTTTTAGGTACGCCAGAAGTTCCCTTATCTCTGGAATTAAAAATAGGTGGGTTTGCCATTACACCTCAAGGATACTACATGGTAGGATATGGTATCCCCGGATTGGCCATATCAAGAGATAATCCTGTCACCAAGATCTTGAATCTATCGGATGAAGAAAGGCAATTTAATAGTAGATCGGTATCCGAAAGTGTAGAGAGTTTACGATTAGGGAAAGGATATGCCTATGGTATTGGTTATCATTTGGATACCGGACCAATAGATGTTGGATACTATTATTATCAATTTACTGCTGGTTTCGGTTTTGATCTATTGGTACAAGATGCAGGTGATGCAGTATGTGAGCATAATAATCAACCGGTTGGGGTTAATGGTTGGTTCATGCAAGGTCAATTGTGGGGTTATGTTACCGGAGATTTTGGAATTGTAATCAATCTCTATTTCTGGAAAGCAAGGGTTTCTATAATCTGGGCAGGAATTGCCGTCCTGGTAAGAGCACAGTTGCCAAACCCATGGTGGTTTAAAGGTATATTAGGGATTCGATACGAGGTATTGGGGGGTATTATTTCGGGTCACGCCAGAATCGAAGTCGAATTTGGTACTCGATGTGTGCTTACCAGTGGTACGGAGCTCGGACTCAGTATAATCGCCGATGTAAAACCCTCGGACGGGGCCACAGAAGTAGATGTCTTTACCTCCCCCGAGGCCGGGTTTAATTTTGAAATTGATAAACCCTTTGAGTTTGTAGATGACGACGGTGTCGTAAAACAGTACAATATCCGTCTGGATGAATTTTCAGTAAAACATAATGGAAATGATTTGCCAGGTAAACTGAGATGGAATAACAGAAAAGATCTGGCTACCTATGTAACGGATGACATCTTACCACCAGAACAAGAAATAAAGGTAAAAGTAAGAGTAGTGCTACAAGAGAAATCTGGAAACGATTGGGTAGATATTGTGATCAATGATCGGTTATCTGACGAAGAACAAGAGCGAACTTTTACCACAGGAGTAGCTCCAGATTATATCCCGTTGCATAATATCGAATACTCTTATCCTGTAGTAGAGCAGAAATATGTATATCCAAGACAACACAATAGTGGGTATGTTCAACTCAAGAAAGGACAGGATTATTTATTCTCTAGTAGTGCGTTTAACAAAGTAGTCACTTTTGAAGATAATGGCGAAAACCCAAGAAGCGGATTTAGCTACAACAATGCTTCAAACAAGATTTCTTTTTCGTTACCAACTTTGGTCAATGAGCAAGAATATTCGCTGGTATTAAACAATGAACCAAAAAGTAATAATAGAAGCTCATTATCCCGTGAATATAAAACCAAGGCAGGTGATGATTTAGGAGGGACAATCTCTATACGAAGTGCAAAAATACAAGGAAGTAGCACCAGTGCAGAAACTATCGAGCTGTTGCGATATGATTTTGGTACAAGTATCTATGATACCTTCAGAGCAAAAGTTAGTGCCAAGAGGCAGATTCGATCTCTAATGGATATCGCCAAAGTATTGAATCCAAATACTAATGAAGAGGAGTACGTTCCTGATGTGCATTTTTTACTAGCGATTACCGAAGAATCTGAACCCTTTGATATTACAGAACTTCAAGGAAGTATTTACAGCGGAGTTATAGAAGAAGGCGTATATCAACCCCTTATCAAAATTGAAGCTAATTTACGAGGTAATCGATACTATAACAACTACATCTACCCTCTGGTATATCAAGGATATCCTCTTCGATCCGATTTTACGGTAACTCGTGATGTTAACGAAATGGGAATGCCTCCTACAAAGGCTGTATTGGTACTTACAGATTACATCAACAGTCTTGAAAACGATCCAAGGGATTGGTGGATACGAGAACGTATGCCGCATCGCTATCATTTACCTTTTTACTACAAAAAAGATTTTGTAGACATACGCTACAAAATTGTAAACGCCTTTTTCCCAGATGCAGCAAACCATCAAGCCGAAATAGCTCGATTTGATTATATCATTAACGGCGAGTTTCCGGTAGTAAAAAGAGGAGATTACAAAACAGAAATGAAGTATGTGTTACCTGGCGGAACTACCAGTGACTCGAGAAATTACACCTATACATTCGATTAATAATGAACATGACATTAAAGACATATATCATCCTATTTTTTATCTGTGCAACAATCCACTTTGGGTATGCCCAAAGTGGCCTTTCAAAAAGTGAGATAAAAGTAATTTCAAGAGTACAAAAGGGTCGAATACTATTGCGTTGGGCGCCAGATAAACCCGCTGCATGGAAATTATTAAACACCTATGGATATACTATTCATAGAACTACAGTATCAAGAGATGGAAAAACACTTCTTGATGGAGCCCAAAAAATCCTTAATCCATCACCTATTACTCCGGGTAAAAAAGAGGACTGGGAAGAAATGGCCAAAGCAAATGATAATGCCGCCATTGTAGCTCAGGCTATCTTTGGGGCTTCATTTGCCGTGACACAAAATGAGGCCGCCACCAATCCTTTTGAGCGAGCTATCAAAAAAGCAGAAGAACTACGACAACGCTACAGTTTCTCATTGTTGGTTATTGATCAGGACTTTGAAGTGGCTCAAAAAGCAGGATTAGGTTTTATTGATACCGATGTAAAGGTGAACGAAAAGTACCTCTATCGCATAAAATCCAATGTCCCAAAAGACATGTATGATATCCGGTACGGAGGGGTGTTTACAGGTTTATCAGAATATGAAGAACTACCAAAACCGGTAGACTTTTCGGTTACCTTCAAAGATAAAGAAGCGATCTTAAGTTGGAATTCGGGGATCCTTAAAGATTACTATAACAACTACAAAATAGAAAAATCTACAGATGGCGTCACCTACACTCCCCTACGAGAAAGACCCTATACCATTACCGAAAAACCGGTAAAAGATGGACGTACCACGCTTACCGATTCTATTCCCAATTTAATTACCTATCACTACAGAATAAAGGGAATATCATCTTTTGGAGAATTGAGTCCTTCCTCCAAAGTAATCCAGGGTCAAGGGACACCAACATTAGCTGTAAATCCATATCTGACTACTCAAAAAATCAATGATAAATCGGTGGTATTGAATTGGGAATTCCCTGTAGAAAAGAACCACATGATCAAAGGGTTTAAGCTATTATATGCAACATCTAATACAGGTAAATACACAACGGTCATCAGTAATATTCCCAAAGAACAACGAAGTATTACCTATAATAATCTGGGAGCATCCAATTATTTTAAAATTGTTGCCATCGATAATTATGACAAAGAGCGGAAATCTTTTGCCATGCTCGTGCAGCCAGAAGATGCAGAACCTCCACTCCCTCCAAAAGGGCTTACAGGAACTATAGATACTTTAGGAATTGTGCGTTTAAACTGGATCCACAATTCGGAGCAAGACCTGCTGGGATATCGGGTATACATTTCCAACAATCCCAATCATGAATTTAGTATTGTAACGCCAAGCACTCTTGTTGAAAACAAATTTGTAGATACTCTATCGCTTAAAAATTCAAACCGTAAAATTTATTACAAGATTAATGCCCTGGATCAACGCGCTAATCCTTCCAACTTTTCGGAGATATTAGAACTCGAAAAACCGGATATGCTACCTCCGGGACAGGCGATTTTTAAGAAAGTAAAACAGGTTTCAAATTCTCTAATGACAATTGAATGGTTATCAAGCCCTAGTGCCGATACACAAAACTATTTGATCTATCGAAAAGAAGACAATATCAAAGAATGGAAACTCATTTTTACAGGGACAAAAGAAGATCGAAATTTTCAGGATAACACCATCGAGCCTGGTAAGTTATATAGTTATACCATACTGGCAAAAGATACAGCAGGTTTGGAATCACCACCTGTTTCTCCGGTCTCTGTTTTGACAAAATATATCGGAGCCCGACCCGAAGTAAAAGGATTCAACGCCACTGCAAATATCGAACAGCAATCTATTGTGTTGAATTGGAGATACCGAGAAAAAGACGTAACGCAATTTGAAGTATACAAAAGGGCAGAATCAGCGCCTTTGAAACTGTTTAAGACCTTACCAGGTTCTACTTCGATACTAAAAGACACCGATCTCACCATCAATACCAACTATACTTATGCTATACGAGCGGTATTCAAAGATGGAGGACTATCAAAAAAGACTGAATTAACCATAAAATTTTAGGGTTATGAAAAAAATAAAGATACTTTTTATCTTATGCTTCCTATTGAATCTGGCAGGGATTCATGCACAAGATTATATAGTACGAATTTCATCAAGTGGACCACCGGCAGGAGGAGATGTACGTTTTGCTATTACCAGAGCCAACTACAAGATCTTTAACGGAGGAACGCAATTAGACAGTTATGATTTTACCAGCGACCAAGCGGTTTTTCCTACAGGAATTATGACCTCTAACCAACGTGTCAACCGAATTGAAATTTCATTTTCCTATCGAGTTTCCAGTAGCTCTGCTCCATTTACATGCGGTATTACCGAAAATATAAGTCTATCTGCTGCAGAGCAAGATTGTTTCAGTAGAGAATATACCAATGGTCGATGTACATTGAGAGTAGAACTCATCCATACAAAAGCCGCGATATCCCAACCTGTAAATGACACCTTTTGTTTGGACGACGGTCTGACTTTTACCAGAATCAACGATTGTACAAATGCTACCTACCGATGGTTTTACAATATCGATAATTCTGGAAGCTTTCTCGATACCGGAGTAACAACAGTGGGTAGACAACCGGCAAGAATTCCGTTCGACAGACTTATTCCTAGAACCTACAGAGGGAGTATTCGATTAAGAGCAAGAATCACCATCAATGGTGTTAATTACAATTCGAACATTGTTATTTTTAGAACCTTGCCCTGTGCTCCTGAAATTTCAAGAGTAGACCCCATAAACGCCTCCTGTGGAAGGAATAATGGAGGGCTCCGGATCACCTTTAGAGAAGCTGTGGGCCAAGAAATGCTCTTTGTAGTACGCCAAGGAGGCAGACCTATCGAAAGTGTACAGCAATTCGTTTCAGGATCTACCTTTACCTGGCCATCAAACAGAGGATTGCGTTCGGGGCAATATACACTTACTTACCAACCTTTCCCTGGTGAGGTTATTGATTACAATCGCCCGATTAATATCGGGGATACCCCAAGAGTTAGCTTTTCTGCCGTCAAAAACGCTGATGTAGAATGTTTTGGTCAAAATATTGGTCGTATTACCATTTCAGCAAGTAACGGAAATGGCAGGTATCAATACCGAGTAAACGGAGGTCCTTGGAGAAATTTTGCCAATGGAAACCGACATGTATTAACTGGATTGGCCAGAGGAAATTACCGAATTGAAGTACAGGATGATTCTCAGTGTATTGGGCAAACCAGCGGAGGAAACACCGGAGAAAATATTTTTATCAATGGCCCTATCGACGGGGTTACATTTTCGAATATCAGGGTTACTCCAGTAACCTTTAGAGGAGATAATACAGGAGCAATTAATCTTGCCGTATCCGGAGGTAGCAGACCCTACCGATACCAATGGAGTAATGGCAGCACAACAGAAGATATTTCAGGGTTAACTGCAGGTTTTTACACACTTACAGTGATTGATAATAATGATTGTAGCTTTTCGTCTAACCCGATAGAAGTTACAGAACCCGATGCGTTACAAGTGGGAATCAATATCAGACAACTGATCTCTTGTAATGGGGATACGAATGGAGTTTTGGAAGCTTTACCTTCTGGAGGAACAACATCTGCCGGATATCAATACGAATGGACAAAAACCGGAGATCCCACCTTCACACGAAATACAAGAATCATTTCGAATCTTACTCCTGGGACCTACAATGTTACTTTAAGTAATATTGGAGCTCCCTCTATTTCTAATTCAGAAACTTTAAATAATCCGGCGCCTTTAGGGTTTACTTCATTTAATGTACAAAATGTAGCGTGTTTTGGAGAATCAACAGGTGCAATACGTTTTTCGATAACCGGAGGAAGGCCTCCTTTCCGAGTAAACTGGGATAATGGAGTATCGCAAAGTACTAACGGTCCTGTAGCTTTTGTTAATCAACCCGAAGGAGATTATAATTTTCAAATCCTGGATGCCGAAAATTGTACCATCAGTAATACTTCCCCTATCAGTATCACCGAATCTCCCGAAATTGTAATCGATCTGGAAGGTTTGGGAGTCCAAAGCCCTACTACAGTTAACGGAACTAATGGTGCCATAGACATTACCGTATCCGGAGGGACCGGAACAGGAACTTATCGCTACGCCTGGACCAGTACCGAATTTGGAGGTACCCGAACCACAGAAGATATTTCGGGATTAACCGAAGGAACCTATACCCTTACCGTATTAGATGCCAATGATTGTCCAGAGGTTAGAGTTTTTGAGTTAAATGATCCAGAACCTCTAGTGGTATCTATTCGGGTAGATCAGGATATTTTATGTTTTGAGCAAAAAGCCGAAATGACCGCAATTGTAACCGGTGGAGTTACCAATTCTGCTCAAGGGTATACCTATCAATGGTACCAAATCAATGCCGGAGTAGCCGAAGCTATAGTCGGGGAAACCAATCAAAGCATCACAGGTCTGGACGAAGGGATTTATGAAGTGCGAGCTACAGATATCGTAGGGGTTTCTGAAGTAAGTCAAAGAGAAGAATTTATAGAACCTCCAGAAATATTGGTTGATGGTACCCAACAAAATATTTTATGTAATGGAGGTAGTACAGGTAGTATAGATCTTACTGCTACTGGGGGAGTACCTCCCCTCACCTACGAATGGACTAAAGCAGAAGATCCTACATTCTCCAGCAATACCGAAGATCTCAATAATTTGACTTTTGGTACCTATACGGTTGTTGTAAGAGATGCTAATCTGGAATGTAGAAAAGAAAGAACTTTCATCATAGAACAACCTGATAATCCTGTAGCGATTACCGATGTGATACAAGAAGATGTAAAGATCTTTGGAGAGAGCTCGGGAGCATTATCTATTACCGTATCTGGCGGAACTCCTCCTTACTCTTATTCTTGGACAATGGTTGAAGATCCATTATTTACCTCCGATCAAGAAGACATCACAGGATTACGAGCAGGAAACTACACCGTAGCCATCAGGGATAGTAATTCAGACAATGTAACACCAAATCTAGGCTGTATTACTTCACAAAGTTTTGAAATTATACAACCCGATAAGCTTGAAGTAGAAATCACCGTGGGAAATCCACTAGATTGTTTTGGCTTTTCTGACGGTATTCTTGAGGCAAATGCTATGGGAGGAATAGAAAGTGAAGATTACAACTACCAATGGGTCGAAATTATCAATGGCAATGAAAACGACATCACCGTAGATCCATTAAGCGCTACAATAGAAAATCTAGAAACCGGAACATATAAGGTAATTGTAACCGATGTAAACGGTGCAGTAGCAGAGGATACTTTTGAATTACAAGAGCCTGATAAAATAGTTGTTTCTTTCATCGAGAAATCAGATGTCGTTTGTTTTGATGAGTCCAATGGTTCGATTACATACAATATCGCAGGAGGAACCCCTTTTGATGATAATACCTACTTAATAGAATTTTATAGGGGTAGTAATCTTTATACCGATGGGAATTTTATGGCGGGAGATCTTACCTTTGATGCACTTCCTGCGGGAACCTATGACATTCGAGTATTGGATAAAAATGGATGTGTTGAAGTTGAGTCTCCTGATCCTATAGAAATTAAACAACCTGATGTGCTTGAAATTTCGGATGTAGAGATCAACGATCTTACAGGTTTTGAAACACAAAACGGTAGTATCACCGTTACCATATCTGGGGGAACGATCCCTTATCGATATGAGTGGCGTAGAGAAAACGAATCAGATATTATTGGCAGGGCAGCAACCATAGATCAACTGCCTATTGGTAATTATGAAATCACCATTTTTGACGATAATGATTGCCAGGTACAAGAAGTATATACGTTAGAGCAACCCGATCCATTGCTGGTTACCATAGACTATCCATTAATTGGAGGAAGAGTCTCCTGTAATGGGAGTACCGATGCTATTCTGGAAACTACAGTAACAGGAGGAGTACCTTTTGACAATGATACTGCTGCACCGTATTACACCTATTCTTGGTATCGTGTTTCTGATCCCACGGACATTTTAACCAACGAACCCACTTTACAAAACATCGGAAGTGGCACTTATGGAGTTACGGTGGTTGATGCCAATGGAAACACAACGGTTGCACTTCCTTTTCAAGTGATTGAACCACCTTTGATAGAGATCGACATTACAAATCAAGAGGATATTCTTTGTTTTAACGATGCTTCGGGTGCTATTGCAGTTAATGTGAGTGGAGGAACTCCTTTTGACGATGGATCCTATCTCTATACCTGGAGCAACGGTGACAATACCAAAGACATCACTGATCTTTATGCTGGAGAATACACCTTGACGGTAACCGACAAAAACGGTTGTACCATGCAACGTTCCGTGATTCTGGAAGAACCTAGTCCATTAACCATCATACAAATAGATCGCATACCGGCTTCTGCTCAAAATGTACGAGATGGTTCGGTGACTATACAAGTCATTAATGGAACTCCACCTTATACTTACGAATGGTTTGATGAAAACGACAGGCAATTACCATCAAACACAGCCAGTTTAAACAACATTAACAATGATCCCTTTTTTGTAACCATTACAGATGCTAATGGCTGTACCATCGAGAAACAAAATATCGATGATCCACTTCCTGAACTTTCAGTTGCTATCGTTCAGATCAATCCGGTTTTATGCCAAGGATCAAGCACGGCAAGTTTAAGAGCTAATGTTAGTGGTGGTATCCCTTTTGCCGCCAGTAATCCATATATCTACAGCTGGTTCGAAGAAGGAAATCCTAACCCTATCGGAACAGAAAGAATACGCTATGAATTAGCAATCGGGAGTTATTATCTGATTGCCGAAGATGCTGTGGGGAATCGCGTACAAAGCGACGTCTTTGAAATTACCGGACCTCCTGTACAACTCGAAGTAACTTTAAGTGCAGATTATATCAATTGTGGGGATGGGAATGACTGGACGATTACTCCCGATATACAAGGAGGAGTTCCTCCTTATACGCTCTTCTGGCAAAATGGATTGGGGAATACTCAGGAGCTAAACAATGTCCCCGGAGGAACCTATACGCTTATCGTTCAGGATGCACGTGGATGTATTGCACAACAGTCTATCACCACTCCAGATCCACCAGTTTTGGAAGCTGAAATTTCCGGTAATGATCCTCAGTGTTATCAAGGGAGTGATGGATCCGCATCAGTGGTCCCAACTGGTGGAGTGCCTCCGTATACTTATTTTTGGAGCAACAATGCTACCACAGCCCAAATTAATGGTCTCACTGCGGGTGATTATTTTGTAGAGATAACCGACAGTAAAGGTTGCCAAATCATAGAGGAAATTTCTCTATTTGATCCCGACGAAATTATACTTGATATTGGACCCACTCAAAAAATATTATGCATGGGGCAAACCTATACTGTAGATGGTATCATTGCGGATCCTAATGCTACCTATCGTTGGACCTCTGATCAAGGCTTTGAAAGTACCGAGGCCGAAGTCACTCTATCTGAGCAAGGGATGTATCAATTGGTGGTTACCACGGGCAATCAATGTATTGCCGCTGCTAGTCTGGAAATCATTGTAAGAGATACTCCGCTTAATGCCGAATTTTTATTATCATCCGATGTTTTTGTAAATGAAACCTTCGTCTTGGCTAATGTAAGTTTCCCCAAACCCGAACGTGTAGATTGGGACCTTCCTGAAGGTGCCGAGATTATTGACATCAACGATACTTATGCCGAAATACGATTTGATACCCCTGGCGAATATGACGCCCAAATGAACGTATTTTTGGATGGATGTGAAGCTTCTTTTTCTGAAACCATTGTAGTACGGGAAAGATCTTCTTTTGATGAAGGAGGAGGGTTAAATTTCTTGAAGAAATTTACGGTATACCCGATCCCAAACAATAGAATATTTACTATTGAAATTGACTTCAAACAAGTAACACCGATTTCATTTAATATTTATGGTATCGAGAACAATACTCCAATTCTAGGTGCACCGTATACGGACCAGGGAGCCTCTTTTTATGCCATCCCAATGAATTTACAAGGGCAAAATCTATCCCCAGGGGTATATTTTATAATTCTCGAAACCCCAGAAAAACGATATGTACATAAAATTGTAATTGAATAATTGTATGACCAACCACCCATGAAGACATGGTTTTAAAAACGATCCCTGAGTGGCAACTACCACTCAGGGATTCTTTTTTCTTTTATTAATACTTTACAAAGGACTTATGTTCATAACACCAGGCCCAACGCTCATTAGGTTCTGCAGAAATCACAATGTTATGATCTTTATGAGATTGATAATGTGCACTGGCATGTTTATTAGGAGAAGAATCACAACAAAGAGTTATCCCGCAAATCTGACAAGTTCTAAGATGCACCCAGGTATCCCCAGTTTTGACGCATTCTGCACATTCAAAACGTTCATGCCTTTTAAGGTTTTCTGCGTCAAAATCCTTAAGGTGATCACATATTTTGGGTTTTAGTGGCATATTGGAGTCATTTTTAAAACATTACATTTCAGATAAATATTCGTGAACAAACTTAATGGCCATGGCCCCTTCGCCTACTGCCGAGGCTACACGATTCATCGCTCCAGCTCGTACATCTCCAGAGGCAAAAACTCCAGGACTACAAGTCTCCAGTAAAAAGGGTTCTCTATCTTTTTTCCATACTTTTTTGAAATCCTCATATCTACTCAAATCTCTACCGGTTTCAATAAACCCTCTTTCATTTTTGATGATCCCTAATTCGATCCAATCAGTATAGGGACGAGCTCCAATAAAAATAAATAGTGCGTCAGCAGGAACCTCTTTTACCTCATCAGGATTAGTACAGGTTAGTTCTAAGGCGGTCAAGCGTTCGTTCTCTCCCATCGCTTTGGTAACATTGGTATGCCCCAGTAGTGTAATATTATCAATCGCATCGATCTGATCGATAAGATAACTAGACATGCTGCTGCTCAAATCCTTTTTGCGCACTACGATGTATACGTTTTTGGCAAATTTGGAAAGGTATACTGCGGATTGCCCCGCAGAATTTCCTCCTCCAACAATATATACTTCTTTATTGCTACAGGCCTGTGCTTCGGTCATTGACGATCCGTAATACACTCCGGCCCCAGTGTATTGATCAATTCCTTCGGCTTCTAGTTTTCTATAATTTACTCCAGTGGTAATCACTACACTTTTGGTACTAATGCATTCTCCGTTTCCCAGGGTTAAACTTTTGTATCCATCTTTTTCGGAAATCGAAGTCACCTCTTGTGGGGATAAAAATTCGATACCAAATCGTTTGGCTTGTGTAATAGCACGGTGGGTTAATTCTTGTCCGCTCAATCCTTTTGGAAATCCTAGGTAATTTTCGATTCTGGAACTGGTTCCTGCCTGACCTCCCGGAGCATGTTTTTCGATAAGCAGTGTTTTGAGTCCTTCGGATCCACCATATACTGCTGCAGCTAATCCCGATGGGCCTGCACCAATAATCACCACATCATAGAGATTATCTTGTGGATGTGCATTGAGCCCCAAAGCAGTGGCCAACTCGATAATATCCGGGTTTTTATAACAGCTTCCATCCTGTAAAGACACTACAGGCATATCTGTGGGGGTAAGGTTGTGCAATTCGGCTAATTCTTGCGCTTTATCGCTGGTTTCTATATCCAACCATTGAAACGGAAATAAGTTTCCGGACAAGAAATCTTTAATATCATGAGATTTTGGAGAGAACTGATACCCTATCACTCGAATCCCCTCAAAATCAGGTTGAAAATCCAACTGCCAGGCATCCAAAAGGTCATTCAACACTGGATACAGTTTTTCTTCTGGTGGATTCCAGGGTTTGGTAAGATAATAATCTAATTGCACATCATTAATCGCTTTGATCGCAGCGTCGGTATCAGAATAAGCAGTGAGTAACACTTTTTTCGCTTCTGGAAAATGTTTCTTTGCCTCGCTTAGAAATTCTACTCCAAGCATTTCGGGCATGCGTTGATCTACCAAAAAAAGCGCTACAGTTTCATTTTTTTTCTTGAGATCTACCAAGGCTTCCAGCGCATCGTTGGCAGAAAGGGTACTCAGAATTCTATATTCCTTGCGATATTGCGATTTCAGGTCTCTGGTTACGGCACGCAATACCTGCTCATCGTCGTCTAATGCAAATAGGATGGGTTTTTTCATTTCTTATCTAGTGTTTACTTCGGCCTTAAAAATTAAAATTATCTGGATCTGGCCCAGTACGTTTATTTTGATCTAAGGCATCTATCCGATCCATATCCTCTTGGGATAATTCAAAATCAAACAGATCGGCATTGGATTGTATTCTTTCTTTTTTTACAGATTTGGGGATGGTAACTACGCCTTTCTGAAGATTCCATCGCAACACAATTTGTGCAACGGTCTTTTTATATTTCTCGGCGAATTGATCCAGGATCTTCAGATCAAATATTTTTCCTTGCATCATTGGGGACCAGGCTTCGTATTGAATATGATGCCGATTGCAAAAATCGATCAAATCTTGCTGTACAAGGTGCGGATGAAATTCCATTTGATTGACCATAGGAACGATTTCGGTATGTTGCATCAAATCTTCGAGATGATGTTTCATAAAGTTACTCACCCCAATCGCTCTAATTTTTTTCTCTTTATACAATTGCTCCAGGGCTTTCCAGGTATAGATATATTTTCCTTGCACCGGCCAATGCACCAAATACAAATCCAGATAGTCCAGCTGCAGTCTGTTTAGACTATCTTCAAATGCCTTCAAAGTACTTTCGAATCCCTGATCGGCATTCCATACTTTGCTTACCACAAAAATATCTTCTCTGGAGATTGCACTCGTTTGTATGGCTCTTCCTACTCCTTCTTCATTCTTATAAATACTTGCGGTATCGATATGTCTATACCCTGTTTCTAGTGCCCAGTGTATGGCATTTACCACCTCTTCTTCATTGTCGGCCAAATACACTCCCAAACCAAAATAGGGCATACCTACCCCGTTATGCAATTGAAATGTACCTTGTATATCTGTAATCGTTTTCATATTAATTTATAGGTAAACAAACGGTAAACGTGGTTGCTCCAGGTTGTGAAGTCACTTTTATATCTCCGTTGTGTTGGTTAATAATTCGTTGCACCACTTCTAATCCTATTCCTGTACCTTCCCCAATACTTTTGGTAGTGAAAAAGGGATCAAAAATACTCCCGATATGTTCTTGCGGAATTCCTTTCCCGTTATCGGTGATATCAATCTTGATAAAACTTTTGTCTTTGTTGGTAGCAATTTGCAATCGGCCCGAAGGTTCCATAGCATCCACCGCATTATCGATCAAATTGGTCCAGACCTGATTGATCTCGCTGATAAATATTTTGGGGTGGGGTAACTCGGTAGCAAAATGCTTTTCTACTTCTATATTTTTCTTTTTTAGTTTATGTTTTAACATCACCAATGTGCTATCGATCCCGGTATGGATATCGGCTGCTACTTTTTCTTGAGCCCGATCCATATGGGTATAGCTTTTTACGGATTGTACCAGTTTGGCTATTCTATCCGAAGCTTCACTAATCTCATCCACAATTTTTTCAGTGGTCAATACATTCTCTATCCATTCTACCGCACTGGCAAAGTTTTCCTCTCCGGTAGTGTCATAAATCTTTTGTAAAGCTGGGATATCGATACAAAAATCGATCAGGGTTTCGGTAAGTTCGAAAGCATCTTCCAGCCCGCGATCTTCTAGCCATTCCTCTAACTCATCTTCTTTTTCAGCACGTTCTGTGAGTTTCATATTGTTCTCAGGACGATTCGTAATACTATTGAAAAGAATATCGTTGATGATGTCTACTTGCTCCCCTTTAATGCGTAAGGAAGTTACTCTTTTAAACTTTTCCGGGACATGCGATAGATGTTTCTTCAAGGCTTTGGCACTGCTCACCATTGCGGATGCCGGATTATTCAACTCATGGGCCAAGCCCGCCGACAATTTCCCCAAGGCCATCATCTTTTCTGACTGCACATTGTTTTTGGTAAATTCTCGCACCCGAGAGGTCATATTATGCACCAAGGATTCTGTGAGTTCATAATGATTGGCTACCATTTCTTTAAAAAAGGATTTTTCCAGAAGAAGGATTTTGGCATCCTGAGTAACCTCTCCATACCCTGCGGCAGAACTCATTCTGGAAAATGGTAATAGCCCTGCAATTCCATTTTTCGAAATTTCCCCAACCACTTTGAAGTTTCCATTTTGCTCTAATTTGATGATAATTTTCCCTTCGAGAATAATCGATAAATGCTCGGTAGCATCTCCTCTTTTAAACAGAAATTCTCCTTGTTTAAACGTCTCAATATCAGATTTATCGATCAACCATTGCAATTGCTGGTCAGGAACATTCAAGAAATCGGGTATTTCTCGTAGTTGTTGTGTGGTTGGTTTCATTAGCTAAAATTACCTAATTAAAACCCATATTACAATACCAATAAGTGAGACAAATCTTAAGATTTTGATAAAACTTGGTAGAATGAAAATTAAAAAAGGACATTCATTTTAAAATGAATGTCCTTTTTGTACTCAAGGTGGGAATCGAACCCACACTCCCGAAGGAACTGGATTTTGAATCCAGCGCGTCTACCAATTCCGCCACTTGAGCAATTTGGTATTGAATTGGACGGCAAAATTAAAAAAATATTTATTCCCTACCAGCAAATAAGTAATAAAATAAGCAGGAGAGTTAAAATAAATTTTTAAATTTGCACCTTGTTTTTCAAAAGTTAGTTTTAACTCATTACAATACAACATTTTACCCTATGCCACCCGTAAACACTGAAGCAAAATTTTTTGCGTGTAATCAAAGTACAGAACTTGCAGAAAAAATAGTAACCGCTTACGGTGCAACACTGGGAAATGTGATCACATCCACATATAGCGATGGTGAGTTTCAACCTTCTTTTGAAGAATCTGTAAGAGGATCTCGAGTATTTATTATTGGGTCTACGCATCCAAACTCTGATCACCTTATGGAAATGCTATTAATGCTGGATGCTGCAAAAAGAGCGTCAGCCAGACATATTACTGCAGTATTACCTTATTATGGGTGGGCGCGACAGGATAGAAAAGATAAACCTAGAGTTCCTATTGCTGCAAAATTGATTGCCAAAATGCTTGAAACAGCAGGAGCAACAAGAATCATCACCATGGATCTACACGCCGATCAGATTCAGGGATTCTTTGAAAAACCGGTGGATCACCTGTATGCTTCTACGATTTTCTTGCCTTATTTGCAATCACTAAAGCTGGATGATTTGACTGTTGCATCTCCGGATATGGGAGGTTCCAAAAGAGCCTACGCCTATTCAAAAGCATTAAAAAGCGATGTAGTTATTTGTTATAAGCAACGTGCCAAGGCCAATGTGATTTCGCACATGGAATTGATTGGAGATGTAACCGGAAAGAATGTCGTATTAGTAGATGATATGGTAGATACTGCGGGGACATTGACTAAGGCGGCAGATTTGATGATGGAAAGAGGAGCAAAAAGTGTAAGAGCGATTTGTACTCACCCAATTTTATCAGGTAGCGCTTATGACCGATTAAATAACTCAAAACTAGAAGAGTTGATCGTAACGGATTCAATTCCTCTAAAACAACAAAGTGATAAAATTAGAGTGGTTAGCTGTGCAAATTTATTTGCCGATGTGATGCACCGAGTGCACCATAATGAGTCGATCAGCTCTAAGTTTATAATGTAAATTAGTAATATATAAATTTTTAAAATGAAATCATTAACAATCAACGCATCTCAAAGAGAAAGCGTGGGCAAGAAAGCAACTAAAGCCCTACGTAATGCTGGACAGGTACCTTGTGTGATCTATGGTGGAGACACTATTGTACACTTTGCAGCTCCAGAAATTGCTTTCAAAGATTTAGTGTACACTCCAGACGTTCATACCGTGGTAATAGCGTTGGATAATGGCACAAAAATAAACGCGATCTTACAGGATATCCAATTTCACCCTGTAACTGATAAAATTTTACACATCGATTTCGTTCAAATCTTCGACGACAAGGCCATAACTATGGAAATTCCTTTCAGAACGGTTGGTAACTCTCGTGGTGTAAGAAATGGTGGTGTATTGCGTTTCAACCTTAGACGTATCAAAGTAAAAGGTCTTGCTGCCAAACTTCCTGATGTTATCGAAGGAGATATCACTCAACTAAAAATCGGAAACAAATTATATGTAACCGATGTAGCTAGTGATGACTTTACGATTCTACACCCAGACAACACAGTAATCTGTCAGGTGAAAACCTCTCGTAATGCTGTGGATGAAGAAGAAGAGGAAGAAGAAGGTGAAGCACCAGCTGCAGAGGCTACTGAAGCTGCTAGCGAAGCTTAATCATCTTTCATTGATAAAGTATAAAAGCATCCTGATCAATTTCGGGATGCTTTTTTTATTTTTGTTACGATTATTGAGGGGGTGTCCTCCGTTGCACTTCGGTCGGGCTATCCGTTTTTACTCCTCGATTATTCGCCCTTCGAGATCACTTCGATACACTCAGTGTTCAACCTCAGGGCTCATAATCTGCGGGGTAATCACTACTATCCCTCACCCAAAAAAAGAACAATATGATTTCTGTTTTTAGAAAACTATTTTCAAAAGAGAAAAGAGAAATCCAGGAAGAAGATCCAATGAAAAAATTTCTTGTCGCTGGTTTGGGAAATATTGGCCCCAAATATCATAATACTCGCCATAATATCGGTTTTAAAATTCTAGATGCACTGGCAAAAGAAGAAGCCCTAACTTTTGAAACCAAAAAGTTAGGAGATCTTGCGCTTTACAAACATAAAGGACGTAGTATTATTCTTTTAAAACCAAACACTTATATGAATCTGAGCGGTAAGGCCGTTCGCTACTGGTTAGAAAAGGAAAAAGTCCCCGTAGAAAACCTTTTGGTGGTGACCGATGATATCAATATTCCATTTGGTACGATCCGTCTCAAAGCCAAAGGCAGTGCAGGAGGACATAACGGACTTAAAGACATCGAAGCTCAATTAAGAACCTCAAAATATGCCAGATTTAGATTTGGTGTGGGGGCAGAATTTAGCAAAGGACGACAAGTAGATTATGTATTGGGCGAATGGAATGAAGAAGAAAGCAGCGCCATGCCCGAACGAATTGAAAAAGGCATCGGACTCATCAAGTCGTTTGCAACGGCTGGTTTAGCCAATACTATGAACATCTTTAACGGAAAATAAAGAAATGTATACCAACATTTCCGTAATTTTATACTTCAAAAACTTTACTTCTTGAAACTATATCATAACGCCGATACATACACCAATATAACTCCAACCGTAGTGACCATAGGTACTTTTGATGGTGTACACATTGGCCATAAAAAAATAATTGAACGCCTGGTAGAAAGTGCAAAAACGAACGGAATAGAATCTGTAGTTCTTACCTTTTTTCCACATCCTAGAATGGTGCTGCAACAAGATTCTGACATCAAGTTGATCAACACTATCGATGAGCGCATTCAAATTCTAGAAAAAACCGGATTAGACAACTTGGTTATTCATCCGTTTACCAAAGAGTTTTCGAGACTTACTGCAGGAGAGTATGTACAGCAAATGCTGATCGATGCCCTTAACATTCGTCATGTGATTATAGGGTATGATCACCGTTTTGGGCGTAATCGTAACTCGAATATCACCGATCTCGCTTCCTATGGGATTCAAAATGATTTTACGGTAGAAGAAATTTCGAAACAGGATATTGATGATGTAGCGATAAGCTCGACAAAAATACGACAGGCACTGGCCGATGGAGATATTATCAAGGCCAATACCTATTTGGGTTATAACTTTATGCTCACCGGTAAAGTCGTACGAGGAAAAGAACTCGGCAGAAAATTAAGTTACCCAACAGCCAACTTGCACATCCCTGAAGAGTACAAACTCATCCCAAAAAAGGGAGTATATGTGGTACAATCCAAAATCGACAACAAACTCTATTTTGGAATGATGAATATCGGGACAAATCCTACCGTAAATGGCGAGCAACAAACGATAGAAACGCATTTTTTTGATGCTTCTTTCAACTTATACGATAAAAAAATACAGATCGAAATGCTTAAACGCATTCGAGATGAGAAAAAATTCAATTCGGTCGAGGAACTCCAGGAAGCGATGCAACAAGATGAAGAATTTTCTCGCGAATACATAAATTCTTTGGTATGATCAATCGTTGGCTATTTACTCAAATTGATAATAGTGCCTTAATTATATTTAGAGTCTTTTTTGGATTCCTGATCGCTGCAGAAGCTATCGGAGCCATCTTTACGGGTTGGATCACCCGCACAATGATCGAACCTCAGTTTACCTTTAATTTTATTGGGCTAGATTTTTTACAACCCCTACCTGGTGACGGCATGTATTTCTATTTTGCGGTAATGGGGATATTTGGACTTTTGGTCATGGTTGGGTTTAAATACCGATGGAGTATACTTGCCTATACCATTATGTGGGCTGGGGTGTATTTTATGCAAAAATCCTCGTATAACAATCATTACTATCTCCTATTGTTATTGTTAATCATGATGAGTGTATTGCCTGCAGGTAATTATTTTTCTATAGACGTAAAACGCAATCCTGCTCTAAAGAAAATATCTATGCCCCGTTGGTGTGTTTTGGCCATCATTGCACAACTTTGGATAGTATACACCTATGCTTCGGTAGCCAAATTATACCCAGATTGGTTGGATTATAGTGTTGCCAAAAACCTGATGTTGGGTAGAGCATACTACCCTATTATTGGAGATCTGCTACAAGGACATTGGGCCCATGTAAGCATTACCTATTTTGGGATTTTATTTGATTTACTTATTGTTCCTCTTCTGTTATGGAGAAGAACTCGATTAGCAGCATTTTTCTTCAGTATATTCTTTCATATTTTCAATTCGATCATCTTTCAAATTGGGATTTTCCCATATTTATCACTGGCTTTTACCGTGTTTTTCTTTTCCAAAGAGCGGATTCATGCCATTTTTATGAAAAAGAAAGAGTTTTACGATAAAAACGAAGTCATTGTACCCTCTTACAAAAAGATACTGATTCCTGTGGCTATAATTTGGTTTGCGATACAGATTGCCTTACCCGTTCGACATTGGTTTATCCCAGGGGATGTGCTGTGGACAGAAGAAGGTCACCGTATGAGTTGGCGTATGATGTTGAGAGGGAGATCGGGTATTACTAATTTTTATGTGGTCGACAAAGCGGATCCTAAGGCAGAAAGAAAATATATCAATAAAAAGGACTACTTATCCAAAAAGCAATTGCGAACGGTAGCGGCCAAACCGGATGCCATCTGGCAATTTGCACAACGTCTTAAAAAAATATACGCCGAAGAAGGAAAAGACATTTCGGTATATGTAAAAAGTAGTGTTTCGGTAAACGGTAAAAAGCGCAGGCCTTTTATTGATCCCGAGGTGGATCTGGCCAACACCCCATGGAACTATTTTACTGCTAATCCCTGGATTATCAGGTATGATGATGATAAGGAAAAATAAAATTCCTTATTTTTAGATACGGTAATTATATGATTTTTAAAGGTTTGGGAAAGAATAGTTGGATCTTTTTTTTATTGTTTTCATTTTTTACTAAGGCACAAGATGAAAAAAAAGACTGGTATACAGTTTTTGGAACAACACCAAATACTGTTGACAAACGGCTTCATGATGATCTTAAAAATGCCCAATCTCCGATTCAGAAAATAAAAATTATCGATACCATAGCGGCAATTCATATTAAGGCAGGAAATACCGATTCGATACTTTACTACGGAACACTGCTACAAGAAAAGATTACATCCCACAAAGATGAATTGACCGACTCAGAGTTGTATCTCTCCAAATCATACGATATTCTGGGTAAAGGGAAACTTAAAAAAGGGCTCTTAGATGATGCTATGCAACATTATCTAGATGGCATTAACGCTTCTCCCCTTTCCAAAATGAGTACCATGTATTATACGCATCAACTTGGTCTGGGTATCGTATATCTGAATCAGGAGAAGTACGATGCTGCCCTGCCAATTTTTGAAACTTGCCTGCAAAATACTGAAGATGATGAGATTCGTATTTTGGCAAAAAAGCACTTGGCCGATGTTTATTTTTTCAAAAAAGACATTCAAAAAGCAAAACTTCATTACCTGGAAGTACTCGAGCAGTTAAGCTTGCATAAAAATCACAAAGTAACTTTGGAAACTCAATTGAAGCTGGGGCGTATTGATTTGCATGAAAAAAATCTCGATAAAGCACTACAGTATTTTTTAAGTGTAAAAGACGAGGCCTTTCAAAATAACTTTTATGATTTATACATAGAAGCGGCTATTAGAATTGGGATTACCTATTACCGTCAAGGAAACTCTGAGATTGCCGAAATGGTACTATCCTCTGCATACGTCAATGCGGTGCAATGGAATAAACTAAAACTCCAGGAAGATGTAATTATGGTCCTCAAAGATCTTAAGGTTGCCAATAAGGATTATAAAAATGCGTATAACCTCATGACGCAATACCTCTCTATTTCTAATCAAATTCTAAAAGCCCAAAATAAAAAAGTAGTTCAAGAATTAGAAATTAAATATCAAACCCTGCAAAAGGAAAAGGAAATTCTTGCTCTCAAAGAATCTCAACTATTGAAAGAAGGAGAAATCGAGAAACAGCGAACAATTAAAAAAGCTTTTCTGATAGGTTTTCTGGTGGTTTTGTTCCCGGTCGTGGGATTGTTATTTGTATACTTTCAGAAATTAAAAACACAAATAGCTTTAAATAAATCTCAGGAAGAGGTCAACTCTCAAAAGGTGTATGGTTTAATGAAGGAACAGGAGCTTAATCTTATCAAAGCAACCATGGAGGGACAAGACAAAGAGCGTCAACGTCTCGCTCGGGAATTGCACGACAGTATTGGGGGGAATTTGGCAAGTATCAAATTACAGCTTTCAAATACTTCTGAATCAGACAAACAAAAGGTCAACATCATCAAACAGGTAGATGAAACCTATAATCAGGTACGAGATTTCTCTCACAATCTTACCCCAAAGAAATTTCAGAAAAACCCTATCACAGCGCTGGTAAGGGAGTACGTACATAATGTTTCCAATGGGAGTGACTCCAATATCTCTTTTCATCCTTATCCTGAAAGTGAAATCGATAAACTTGAACCTTATCTTACCGAAGAGTTGTTTAAAATAATACAAGAATTACTTACAAATTCGTTGAAACACGCAAAAGCCAAAAACATTGATATCTACATCAACAAAAATGATGATGTTATTCAACTACTATTCGAAGACGACGGATTAGGTTTTGATACCAACAAAACTACTGAAGGTATTGGTATCAAAAATATTAAAAACCGACTGAAGTCATTATCAGGGAAATTGTTTATAGATTCTATGCTAGGTCGAGGAACAGTAGTCACCATCGAAATCCCTGTACTATCTGCCGTATCTAATTATCTGTAGTGTACTGTTTTTGTACTGGGAATACATCAACATCCCTGGATGATCAAATACGATCATGAATAATCATCACAAGGGTAAGGTGTGGTATAATTGTGGTCTAGCCAGTATACCACACCTGTTTTTTGAGCCTTATGTACTCAACTTTATCAATTAAATTTGGTAATCGTCAATTAAAAATTAAAAAAAGAATAAAACAAAAGCAGTTGAGAAAACATCATACAATTCATGCTAAGCTTTGCATAGTATTCCTATTGTATTTTAGTTTGATTTTGATCGCCCGGATTTGAAATCCGAGCGATCTGTTCTAAATGTTTTTATTTTTTGTTAATTTTTAAATGTTCGTACAGGTCAAACCTTACTTTTCTTCCGGTATGATCCAAGTTTTGTCTTAAATAATTACCCATACTAACACCTAAAACAGCCCCTGCATAAATATTACCAATACCCCTACCTAAAACCTGTTTAATTAAGTTATCTTCAGTTGCAAATGTGTACATACTCAACACAATTCCAAACCCAGTTGTACCGCTACTTGAGTTCACTGTTGTATTGAAAGGATTATAGTCATGATGTTTGTCAATTTCAGTTAATAAAGGTCGCGTAATGAATTCAGTTAAATCGTCTTGATAATCATGTCTAGTTACCGATGGCCTGGATAATACCCAGTGATAATCACCTTCTTCGCAAGCTTGTTTTGTATAAATACCTCCGGATTTTATAGAAGAAACAATTCGAGGATTTCCATTATTGGACTCAATAATTATCTCTATCAATTCACGACGTCGAGCTCCTCCATTGATCCAAGTATTACCCTCCAGAGTAATTTTATGAATATCTTTTTTATCATCTAACAATTCATATTCATAATATACCGATTTACCAAACTTCTTAATAAGTGACAATATAGGACTGGGGTCTTTCGTAACTTTAGAGCTTCCATTGTTATTAGTGGCACTTGAAAATCCATGTTTTCCGTCAATTTGAGCATGCCAATCTATGTCATAGCCTCTATTGTCCTCCATCCACTGACTCATTGTTTGGCTATCTGCTCCACTAGGGTCAGCCCAAAATACTGGATTGTTATCAAAAGCACTATAAGTAGAAAAATCATAATGAGTCACTGGGTCAATACTTATCCACCTGGCTATTGTTGGATCATAATTACGAACATCCATTTCCATAAGGTTTAATCCTAATGCTTCTTCTAGTTCTTTACCATTATACCCAAACTTTTGAGCTGTGGCATTACCCAATGAAGAAATCATCGCATTATACCCTTTTTGTCTTAACCCAAATGGGTAGTAGTTCTTTTCTTCTACAATTTCGCTACCTGCACTACCATTTACTCTGGTAATACGTAAGTCGTCAAACCAACCTTCTACTTTTGATCCTCCTGTGTAGATATCTACTCGTAGATTTAACTTATCAATATTAGCTGGTACAGTTACTCGTTTTTCTACATACACCCATTTGTTTGTGTCTCTTGCTCTAGGCGCTTCTACTATTTGTGTAAAATATCCTGTTTCTTCATTTTCATTCATAAATAGCATAAGTCTACCATAGGCACTACTCGGTGCTTCGATATAGATCCATCCCGAAAAGATATAATCAGTAGCGGTACTATTGTTAAGAGCTACCCACTCATTGCTATGTACAAACACCTCTCCTGATCCGGTTCTGGATAGTTTCACCGATTTGGTACCCGATACCGTATGCTTACTATCAATAGTTCCCGAAGAACCATGTAGCGCTCCTACACTATTCCATCCAGCACTATGACTTAAATCATCAAAAAAGACCTCTGTAGTTGGTGCAGTGATTTCTCCATCCTTATTCGCATCAGTATAGGATAAACGAATATTCCCCAGATGATCCTTATGTTGATATACATAATTAAAACTTCCGCTATTGTTTTCTACATAACCTTCGGGATGATTAAAGAATTGCAGCGTGCCATTTTCATACATGTGGTTACCCGCATAATCGGTGGTTACTCCATTTACCGTTTTTCTAAGCTTCATCCCGGCTGCATCGTATTTGTAATCGATATTTTTACCAGCAATAGTTACTCGGGTGGGTAAATTCAAGTGATTATAGGTGATCCCAGTGATTCCCTTGTTGGCATCCGTCTTCATATTCCCATTGGCATCGTAGGTATACTCGGTAGCGGTATTGGCTCCATCTTTAAAACCATAAGTGTCGTTACCGTTATCCAGTACTTTGGTCAGTTTATTACCACTATCATAGGAGTATATCAGATTATCCATTACTCCAAAAGCAGTTGCTGCTGCATTGGTATGCCCTCTACGCTGTAATTGCAGCATATTCCCATTCTTATCATAAGTAATCCCTCCTACATTATATCGATCATCTTTGGTTCCTGTGGCAGCTGTAAGTCTGTTCAAGGCATCATAAGTATAGGTATACGCTCTGGTACTGGCATCCATATTTTGGGTCTGCCAACTGGTCTGTGCGATATTACCATTATACAATCTTTTGCTAGCATCACTACCTGTATTATATCTCAGATTGAAATTGAACAAATCATTGTCATCTATCGCATCCTCATTGATGGATGTTAACCAACCACGTATATTGTATTTATAATCTGTTTTCTGTAGCCCTTTGCTATTATCAACAATCTTGAAGTCTTTGATCTTGGCTCCATTGGTATGCATAGAGATATCTCCCAACAAACTCCCAGACGAAGCGGTTTTGGAAACATAAAAGGTCTCCCCGTTCTTCTTGTAAAGGATGGTATTCCCTATACGTTCTACCCGAAACACATCTCCTATCGCAAACTTTCCATACTCTCCTTTATGACTTCCATTTTCATAAATGATCAATCTTTTGGTCCAGTACAGGTAAATCGCGTGATTAATCGTATTGTAGTGTGCATTGGTATTGCTGTTGGATAATCCAATCATCATTGGCGTATTGTCTGATCCTGCAATAAACTCCACATACCCATCACCAGTGATATTCCCTTGTGTAGCCAAACCAACGGCCCAACCACCACCACTTACTTTGCTGATCTCATTGTTACTCACGGTAAGTCCACTAGTGATATCTTTGTATCCGGATTTGGTACCATTACCCACTACTTTGCTAGCCAAATGCCCCAAATCATCATAGTTGTTTTTTACAATACGTTCTGAGGTTTGATTATTCACCTGTTGGGTCTGACTCACCAATCGATCCATATGATCATACTCAAAACGATCTATAGTGACTACATCCGCTTTTCCTTGCTTTTTGTGTGTGGTTTTGGTCTCTAGTACTTTACCAGTGAAATCATCTAACCTATTCTCTACAATATCGATAGTCTGTAGATAATCATTCTTTGAGTAGATATAGATAGGACGACCCTTTTCATCATAATAGCTTACTGTTGTGATCCAACTACTAGTATCCAGTACTCTTGTTTTGGTTACAGTAGCCAAACCTTTGGTTCTTATGGTAGAAGTTTGTCCATAACTCGTAGTCACAGTATTGGATAATCCCGATGGTAAATCTATATAGGTATCATAATAATTTACCGTATATACTTGAGTGACTCCCGATGGTATGGCAGAACTTGTGTAATAAACGTTGGTGCCTCCCAGGTTTCTGGCTGTACTTTGTCTACTCTCCCACTGTGTATATGATGTAGAATTGGCAGCATTTTGAAGCGTTACTCTAGAGGAAAGATTCTTAGTATGTCCAGTGTAAGCAACTCTTCCTAAATGATCATATTTGGTAAACAATAACTCTCTATCCAATTGCCCACTTGAATTGGTTTGCGTGTGCTGTATTGCATCCTGAGTCATTACCGGTTGATCCAGCTTATTATATATAATATACTCCCATCCTTTTCCTGGCACCTTCTTCTCTACCAAACGGTTTCTGTTATCATATTTGTACTGATAACACAGTTCGGCAAGCTCACTATTGGAGATTCCATTAGACGTATCTGCTTTGGGAGGAATCACATAGGTCAAATTTCCAAAATCATCATATACATAATAGGTATCGTGCTTTTGACCTGCATTGTAATTTCTCTTTAAGATCACTTGATCCTGTTTATTCTTAAACTCTTCGGTAGTATGATCCACTCCAGAGGTCCAATTCTCATCTTTGGTTACTGTTTTATACAATTCTCCTTGTGCATAGTAACTGGTACCACCTTGCAATGTGGGAGTATAGGTGTTGTTAGCAAAGCTAGTCGTTACGCTATACAGTCTTACCTCATTGGTACCATTGGTTTGATAACCCATTTTAATTTCGTGCCCACTTCCCAATTTCCAATCCTTACCAGGTGCCGCTTGTTTCACTACTCGGTTAAGAGGAGAACCATCAAATTCTTTTTCAGAATACGCATTTACTCCTGTAGGCAGCGTTACTCCTGCAAAGTCTTCTTCATATTTTTGCTGATAGTATTTTTGAGTGGCCAGTCCAACATCTCCGGTCCGGATATTTGCATTGTTACTCTGGCTAGCAAATGGTAAATATTCCTTGGCCTGTCTTCCTAAAGCATCATAGCTTACATGAGTCACAATATCACTAGCTTTTTCTTCAGTAACAAATGCTGATTTTCTATTTACAATATCTTGTATCGATAACTCAGTCCCGTCTATCGCCTGTGCCAGTGGGTTCCAAAAATACTGACGTACATTGGTATCCGTACAATAATACAGGTAGTTTCTAAAACGGGTTTGATCTATTCCTGGACGCCATTTATATTCTGTACCATCAATAACCTTATTTCCATTAAGATCATATACCCCACTCTCTCCAGTATCACCACCAGTATAGCTATGTGGATGTACAATCCCCACCATCAAATACCAGGTATTTAATTGTGGTAAGTCTCCAGCCCAGAAATAAGGGTTGCTATTTGCAGTCCCATTCAAATTGTTGACATTCTGTGTACCATGATAAGTCGTTCCTGCCTGAGACCCAGTGCGTTTTACCCATACCGTATATCGATACGTTTTGGTATTATCAATAGTAAAATAATCCGTATTCCATCCTCCATCTGCATTACTAGTCGCATCGGGTTTACACTCCCATAATAAATTGGTCGTACCAAAAGGATTGGCTCCGTTTACCACTGTATTCTCGGTAGCAGCTCCGTTTCGATTATAGAAAGCAGTAGCGGTATTATTAAGCTGCCAATCTATAGGCACTGCATTATCAGAAACTACATGACCTCCAGCTTCAACTCCAACGGTTTGTTTTAACCTTCCTAATCCATCAAAATATTGAACCGTGGTCATCACCTTGTCTTTGTCATGACCGTTTACTGTATTGGTAGTTGCTTCTTTATAGGTTTTGGTAACCACATAATTTTCAGAAGTATTTTGTGCTGCGACCAGAAAGGGAACAACTACAAATAGGATATATAGTATTTTTTTCATCTTACTCAATTTTTAGTTTTTGTAGTTGTATTCCTGCTCAGTAAGTAAGTGCCCTTCTGAATTTTTAATCAACTTTAATCTATTAAACTCATCGTACTCATAATACAAGATTTCTCCTCGAGGATCCGTTATACTGGTGATTCCTATTAGCGGATTATACGTATAGGTGGTTACCTGAGCTGTTGGAAAACCAGTACGAATGGCATTTAGCTTTGTACGCAAAGTGTTTTCTGTAGCGGCAGACACATCACCATTGGAGGCAGTAATTGCAGCACTGATTAAGCTTTTTTGAGCCGAACTAACAGCTGTATATCCTTCAATTTTGGCAATAGGTTGAGAATTATTGTATCCCCATACGTAGTAGATTTTACTTCCATCTTTTTTACTCACCTCAACAGGGTTGCTTTTTGCATCATATTGATGAAAAACTGCTCTGTCTTCTAATGCTTGTTTCCCTTTACTGGTTTGAATGATTGATGGTAATAATTTCCCATTGAACCTATTGAAAACAGTGTGTTGTTTACCCTTGATAATACCATTTTTGTAGGTACTTGTAGTAACTGGTTGCATTCTGTGTTGACTTATCAAAGATGGACTAAAGTCATTGACTGTTTTATACACATCACCCTTACTATCGGTCATCTCAGAACTCTTTAACTGATAGTGATTGTTATAATCATAAAAGTATTTGGTTTCACTTTCCAGGAGCTTTCCTTCAAAATAATTACGTTCTGTGGTACTATATAGATCTACAGTACCACCGGTTAAATAATAGACTCTGTATCCCCAAGTACTATTATCAAGAATATTTCCATATCCATACTTCATAAATAAAGGAAGCTTAAACAGTGTTCTGGAATTCACTTTATCTAATGAAGACTTATTTTGGGTCCATCCATATTCTTCTCCTTCCGGATTAAAACTAAAATTAGGATAGGTCAATGCTCCTCCAACTGAATTAAAACCATAAAAATGATCTCCGTACAAGTAATTGGTAATAACTTCTTTTTCTAATACGTATCCTTGACCTGGCACATTGCTATATACCATTGTATTTACATTCTTTCCTCGTAACCATTCATTATCGGTTGGTGGGTGATACGGGAAATCATAATAATCACCTCCACCATCCGGAAGGTTGGTGAAATAGTAATCGGTTTTTCCTTCGTTAACATTCTTTGTCCCATGGTACTCTGTTACAAAAGAATATCCAATACTATTGGCCTGATACGAACTAAAAGCGCTGGTCTGATCAAAATAGCTAGAAACATTATAAGAACATGGACTAAAATTATTGTTCTTATCAAAATTCAAATATCCCGGTAGGCCTATTACGATTCCGGTTTCGCCTCCCCCACGAGTGTAATCAAACTCTTTTACACGAGTATCATTTTCTGTGATATATTCTATCTTTTTAATACGTTTCCCACCAGAATACAATATCGCACTAGGTTGATCGTAAGTGATCGTCAACTTAAAATTATAATTGCGGTTTAAATGTAAATCTCTAGGCACACTAGGATGTCTGGGTACTCGTACACCAAAACTAACATCTGTGCTCCCCTGGCAATTAGAAAATATTACTTCTTTTCCTATCTCCATGGGCCAACCATCTTTTGAAACTTCAAAAATACAGTCGGGGATATTGGGATCTCCATTAATATCTCTGAAGTGGAAACATTCTAACTTGTACTTGATTGGAGTATTAGCCGGAAACGTATAATTTAATGTCTTATATGTTCCTGTATTTACATCATAAAAATCTTCTTTGGTCAATTCTATCTTCGTACCTACATCTGAAGATGGATTAATAGCTGGGGTGAGTACGTCATTAAAAAAGTAGGGTTTTTGACCTCTATTATGTTCGTAGGTAAATTTGGTAATCCCACCTGTTGGATATTTGATCTGCTCTAGTATTCCTGCTTTAGCGTTTTCTAGATGTACTTTTCGATCTGGTTTGTAATTACCATACTCAAACAGTCTTAAAAAGGGACCATTATTAGCCGCTCCATTATAGTACCCCCAATAATCTTGTCTCGTTGAAAAACGACTTGGCAAAACCGTAGAATTATATGTAAACTCATAAGGAGGTAAGCTTGCTCCATTACTACTTTCTTCTTCTATACTACTTAGGAACATACGCTTCAATGATTTACTAAACATTGGTAAATTCATTAAATGGGGTAATACATTGGAACGATCTGAACTTGTCGTATAGCTATAGTTCAAATCGTAGGCCTTGATCTTTTGATTGTTTTGATCATATATGGTTATCTTATCCAAAGCATACCCATCATAGTCCTGACGTAGATTTGATTCTTTGGTAAAGACAATACTTCCCTGACTATATGTGATTTTACTTAATTGCCATACCTGCTCATCTATTCTTGATACCTTTGAACTAATTTTGAGGATATTGTTCAGGTTTCCTGGTGTGTTGGTATGGGATCCAGGGGTTGGATCATGCTTGTCATAGGATTTATCATATCGAATAGGAGACTCATCTTGATAATGATAACTAATCACCTCCCCATAAGGCGTTTCGATATCTAGTAATTTCCAGGAATTAAAGTTTTGTTCTGATGGAGTTGAACCATCTCTAACCACATTTCCGTTCAAGTAAATGGATTCTCCTATAGAAGAAAGTTGTAAATCTCTGGCTTGTCGTTGGCGATCTTTAGAAATTCCATAGTAGAAAATATTTCCGCTAGCATCGGTAACTTGAAAAGCAATGATTCGTTTTTTAATCCCTCGTATTATTTCTCTTTCATAGGTGATTTTTATATCTCCAAAACTTTGAATTACTGGCTCTAAAGTTTCGTAATCGAAGACAAATTTACCACTGGTACCTCCACCACTAAAGGTAAACTGATCCGGATAATAATCGTAATCCCTAACTTCGCTTTCTCTGGCAAAGAAACTCTGCCTTGCTGTTAGACTTAATGGTACTGTCATAAAATCATTACCATTTCCAAAATATCCAGATTCGTCAGCCTTACCTCTGATTTGTCTTGAAATATCACCCCCATAAGTTAGTGACCAACCCATACCCGTTCGTGGTGCTGTTTCCGACACCTTTACTCCTCTACCATGATAGCTGATACTAATTGGTATCTGAAGACCTTTTACCGAAATGGTATGAATCGGTATCGATACGTTTGCCAACCCTGTATAGTGTGATACAGGCACTTCTGTAAATCGTGATAAAGCCGCCGCTTCTGGAGAGGGCGGTGTGACGTTTGGCAAAAAACTATCTTGCGCATATCCTATGTATAATAGGAAAATCGACAAGATAAATGTCATTTTGTTTTTCATTGATTCTCAATTTTGTTGTTGATTGTTTTTGTATTTCCCGTAGTTGTTGATATAAAATCTTCTGTGCGATTCTATAGTGTTCTGTTATAGGTCATGTTTCCTTTTAGAAGATAAGTTGCGTGCTGTTTTTTTCATTACTCTTTACGTTTAGAATTATTTTCTTCGTTAAATGAAGCACATACGAAATAGATCACATTGGGAAAATTCGGATTGGCCAAAGGATTAGCCATCAGTTTTGTGATAACAATTACTGAAAGATCTCGATGGTTTAAAGAATTAAAACTAATTTTCTACTCCAAACATCATTATCACAAGGGTTGCGGTGTGGCATAATTGCTGTCTACCCCGTATACCACACCTGTATATTACCCTTATGTTCTCAACTCTAAAAATTACATTTGGAAATTGTTTATTAAAAATTAAAAAACAGAATAAAAACAAAAAAGCGTTGAGAAAACACCAAATAACTCATGCTAAGCTTTACCTGGTGTTGTTATCTTATTTTATTTTGAACTAAACCTTCTACTTTCCATTATATAAAGAGGCCACCGTCTGCAATGACCTCTTAATTTGCTCAAAACCATTATGGCACCCAGGTTCCGTCTTTTCTCTGGATTTGACGTTCTGTATCTACTTCACCTTCCCAACAATGACGATCATCACAAATAACAGCGGTAATGATATCAAGACCACCAGTAACATTTCTTTGTTGGTTCTTCGTTAATACTGTTCCTAAGCTTAACAATGAATTTTTCATAAAAAATAATTTAAAATTAAATGCATCTCCCCGACCATTTAGTGACACTCGGGGCTTGTGTCAATTCGTTTTAAAAACCCAGCTATTTATTGTAGTGATACTCTTTTCGGAATTCTCTACCAATTAGAGTTGTTATGGTGATAGTACATCTCTTCTTGGAATTGTATTACAAATCCACTCCTTATCGGATCATGAGTAAACATGATTATTTAGTTACTTATTGAATAATAAGAAGATGTTGTTTTGCTAGGTTTCTGACTTCGTTCTTGTAAAAAGTGAGGTCATTTCCCTTTGTATTTGACAAAGATGTATCAAAGGACTCTGTAGCTATTTTCCCCTTTGAATTTACTCCTACTTCAACAAATTTTCCATAGAAAACTGTCAAGGTTGACGTAAGCATAATACCGAGTAATGTCTTTTGCATTTTGAGTGATTTTTTGTGTTTGTTTTGCCCGTTCGTGATGAGACAAATATATATGCAGAAATTCTCTCTTTGCAATAAGATCAGGATAACATTTATGAATATTACCCTATAAAAAAATTGATTTAATCAATTGAAAAACAAACACATAGTGCGCATCAACTGTTTGTCATATGTTTTATAAAAGAAGTGATCATATTTTGTTCAAAAAGTAGTGTTTACACCTCAATTTGATACTTATCTTAACCATAAATTTGGTGGTAAAAAGATATATTTGAAGCAAAAAAAATGTGGTGACACAACTAGCAAAATGTTGTATCACCACATTCTTAATTATGGTGTTAAATAAAACTAGAATATCGTATATCCAAAAACCAAGGAGAAGGTATTATAACTAGAAGACAATCCAGAAAAAGGTCCGAGTAGTTCTCTGCCAAACCCGTACCTAGCTTCTACGCTATATTTACTCTGGTAATTGTATCCAAAACCGGCAAAGAAATTACTTCCCGTTTCTCCTCCATCAATCTCTAAATCCATTCCTCGATCATCTTCAAAATCAATGATAGAGTCTATACTGGCATCAAAAATCACCAACCCTCCATCGACAAATAATTTTGAGCTATCATTCAGAAAAAAGTAATGTCTTACTCCCAAAGGAAATTCGATCGACGTATAATCTGCGGTCACATTGGTTTCGATAGTAAGTAATGTAGATTGAAAATAGGTAATGAACTTTTCTGCCTTATAGGATTGAAAAGTTGGTTCTAAAAACACAGACCATTTATTATTATTAAATGGTAAAACGTACTCTATCTCGGCCCCAATCCTGAAGCTTGTATTACCCCCAAAATCAATATCCCTAAGATTGTTTCTGCTATTATCTACCGATAAGGATGAAAAATTCACCCCAGGGCGAATCGTAATATGAAACGCATCTTTTTGGGTAGTATTCCTCTTTAGAACAAAATTTGGATCCACACACGAATTGTACTTTACAAAATATTTAATTAAACTATTGGTACGGTACTCTGCATTTTCTGCATCCTTCAAACTTAGATCACCGCATTTCAAATCACTCCATATTTGCTGCTTGTAATGATTATTTTTGGCGACAGCGAGTATGGTTCGGTTTTGGTATCGTTGTTCTGACTTATACTTTTTATAGACCAATGGTTGAATTTCACCCTCATTTACTTGATAAAAAAATCGTCTTAAATTTCCATCCTCATATCGATATAAACTTGCCTTTCCTTCTACAAGTTGTTTCAGAAACACCGTTTCTTCTTTAAAGTTTGGGTTTTTATCTTCAGTTAACTTTTCTATACTTTCTGAAGAACGATCCATTTTTACTGTAGCTTTTATATATTTTGAAATACCATTAATCACAAACTCTTTAACTCTTGAGATGCTTTCGGTTTGTTCCTCCCCGCCTAAAGCTTGTTTGTAAATAAATTCTTTTGGATTATCCTTCCAATCGATATTTTTTATCAAACATTCGGTTTTCTCTCCACCCATGGTGACAAAGTATCCTTTTTCAAAATTCACCTGGCCATACCCATGAAACCCTAAAATGATGATTAAAATAACTATTACCTTTTTTCCCATTTACAATTTTAATTTTGAGATTATTAAATACATATGCGGTTTTCGTATTTCAAAAAGAAAAGACCTTATACCCATTGGGTCAACCATTCATATTGAATACACTTACGCCTTACATTTTTCATTATGTGTACTAGTTCTGCAAAAGGTTACCCCATTATTTTTCTTTTTTCAAGAGGGATCCAGAGACTGACCTAACGCACATATCTTTTCATTGTGCAAAAGAAATACTCTTCAGTTTCAAAATCTGAAACTGGCTATTTGTTCTAGAAATGATCTTAAATATTCTTGGCAGTGCGGTTTCTAAATAAAATATGTTTATTTCATATCCGTTTAACCCAGTCTTTTATTTAAATTTGCTCCTTCATTAATTTAATTCGTAGAATCTCCTAAAGTAGGATATCATGTTAGTAGTACAACAAATCATCGCAAACAAAGATCATTATGTAAGCGCTTTGACCAAGCGTAATTTTGATGCTGCTCCGGTTTTAGAAAAAATCATTGCGCTTGATGAAGAGCGTAGAGCAACACAGGCAAAATTAGATAACACCTTAGCAGATTCGAATAAGTTCTCCAAAGAGATTGGAATGTTGTTCAAAAATGGAGAGCAGCAAAAAGCGAATTTATTAAAAGAAAAAACTGCACAACTTAAGGAAGCTTCAAAAGAACTGTCGACTACGCTTACCGAAATTCAATCTCAACTTTCTGAGCTTTTGTATACGGTTCCTAACGTACCCCATGACTCTGTGCCTAACGGGCAAAGTGACGAGGATAACGAAGAGGTTTTTAGAGAAGGTGATATTCCTAAACTGGAAGATGGGGCATTACCTCACTGGGAACTAGCCAAAAAATACGACATCATCGATTTTGAACTGGGTGTTAAGATAACCGGAGCTGGTTTTCCTGTTTATAAAGGAAAAGGTGCCCGTTTACAGCGTGCATTGATCAGCTATTTCCTAGATAAAAATACAGCAGCTGGTTATAAAGAATATCAAGTGCCTCATTTGGTAAACGAAGCTTCTGGATATGGTACCGGACAATTACCCGATAAAGAAGGGCAAATGTATCATGTAACAGGAGATGACCTTTATCTTATCCCAACTGCAGAAGTACCAGTAACCAATATGTTCAGAGGAGATCTACTAAAAGAAAGTGATCTTCCGATCTGCTGTACAGGATACACTCCTTGTTTCAGAAGAGAAGCTGGATCTTATGGAGCTCATGTACGTGGATTGAATCGATTGCATCAGTTTGACAAGGTAGAAATCGTAAGAATAGAAAAACCTGAGAATTCTTATGCCGCATTGGATGGTATGGTAGATCATGTAAAAGATATCCTTAGAGAATTAAAGCTACCTTATCGTATCCTGCGTTTGTGTGGTGGGGATATAGGATTCACTTCAGCACTAACTTATGATTTTGAGGTGTTTTCTACGGCTCAGGATCGCTGGTTGGAAATCAGTTCGGTATCTAACTTCGAATCGTATCAGGCTAATCGATTAAAATTACGCTTCAAGGATAACGACGGTAAAAAACAATTGGCGCATACACTTAATGGTAGCTCGTTGGCATTACCAAGAGTACTGGCTGGAATTTTAGAAAATTATCAAACCCCAAAGGGAATTAAGATTCCTGAGGTACTTGTACCTTACTGTGGTTTTGAATACATAGATTAAGCTATCTATAACATACTGCTAAAGCGCATTTTGCTATATTTACAAAAAAACTGCAAAATGCGCTTTCTCTTTTTCTGTTTAGTCCTATGCATATCACTATCTGCTTCTGCTCAGTCGGAGCAGTTGGCTAAGAACTATATGCAACAAGGGCAGTATGAAAAAGCATTGAGCATCTACCAAAAACTGTTTGATAAATATCCCAATCGGACCAATTATTTACTAGGGTTAGTAGAGTCACATCAGCAACTAGAACAATTCGAACAGGCAGAAACTATTTTAAAAAAGCGTATTGACCAAAATCCAAACAATGCGCAACTATTGGTAGAATTGGGGCATCATTACGACCTACAAGGAAAATCAGATCAAGCCCGTATCTATTACAACAAAGCAATTGCTGCTTATGACAATACCAATCTTAATCATGCCTATTCTTTGGCGCAAACCTTCGAGAAATACAATCTCCTGGATGAGGCCGCACTGATTTATGAAAAAGGAATGCAAGACAATCCTAGAGCGAATTATAATGTGCAGCTAGCCAAAATCTACGGAGAACAAGGAAAACTCGAAAAAATGTTTTCTAGTTACCTCTCTCTTTTACAATCTCAGCCCAACTATATCAATATCGTACAGCGCAATTTTAGTGATTATATTGTTGCAGATCCTACCAACGAAGCCAACATCATTTTCAAAAAGTTGCTCATCAAAAAACTACAACAAAACCCGGACATTTTGTACAACGAAATGTTAAGCTGGTTATTTGTGCAGCAAAAGGAGTTTAAAAAAGCTTTTATTCATGAAAAAGCAATATACAAGCGTAAAGAAGAAGGTCCTCAGGGAATAATTGATTTAGCACGAATTGCAATTTCTGAGAAAGATTTAAAATCGGCAACCGAAATTTTGAATTATATTCTGGAAACTTCAGCTTCTAAGGATATGAAACTCACTGCGCATAAGATTATTCTTAAAGCCAAGATAGATAACAGTAAAAAGAAAGAGTACAAATCCATAGTTGAACAGTACAATAAAGTTTTTGAAGAGTACGGAAAATCCCGAGAGACTATTGGTTTGCAAGTGGATTATGCACATTTTCTGGCATTCAATCAAGATAAAAAACAAGAGGCCATTGCTTTCTTAAAAGATCTGATTAAAAGAGAGCGTTTATCGAGGTTTCAATCTTCCAGAATCAAAATGAAAATTGCAGACATTTTGGTGCTCGATCAAAAGTTTAATCAGGCTCTCATCTATTATACACAAGTACAAAATGCCTTAAAGAATAATTTCCTGGCTCAGGATGCGCGTTTTAAAGTTGCCAAAACGAGTTATTATAAAGGGGATTTTTCTTGGGCGCAAACCCAATTGGATGTGCTTAAATCTTCCACTTCGCAGCTGATTGCCAACGATGCGATGGAATTGAGTCTTATCATTAGCGACAATTCTCAAGAAGACTCTACACAAACGGCTCTTAAGATTTTTGCCAGAGGAGATTTGCTAGCGTTTCAAAACAAGAATGAAGAAGCCATTGCGCAATATCAGGAAATACTTACCAATCACAAAGGGGAAAAGATAGAAGATGAAGCTTTTTTAAGACAAGCCAAGTTGTTTGAAAAACAAGAGCAATTTGAAAATGCCAAGATAAATTACCTGAAAATTATTGAGTTTTATCCCGAAGATATATTGGTTGACGATGCGTATTATTGGTTAGCAGAACTGTATACAAATCAATTGGGCGAACCCGAAAAAGCCAAAGAGCTGTATGAAAAGATCATCTTCAATCATGCCGATAGTATTTATTTTGTAGAGGCTCGCAAAAAATATAGAGCGCTTCGTGGTGATGCAATAAATTGAGCTTACCAGTAGGCAATACTCCTTAGTTTACTACCTTTGTTGCCACAATAAAGATATCTTACTGATGTACATATATAATGTTACCATAAATATTGATGAGACCGTTCATAACGAATGGGTGGACTGGATGAAAAATGAACATATCCCTGATATGTTGGCTACAGGAAAATTTACCAAAGCCTTAATGACCAAAGTTTTGGTACAGGAAGAAATGGGAGGAATTACCTATTCTGTTCAATATACCACCAATAGCAAAGAGACCTTACAACAATATTATAACGAAGATGCCGATCGACTGCGAGCAGAATCTCAACGATTTGCAGGGAAATTTGTTGCTTTTAGGACAGAACTGGAAATTGTGAGCGAGCGAAATGGCTAAACACAAAAAAAATCATCATCCCGATTCCTCTTTTTCAAAATCCAATGAAACCAGTACCGTACGTGCCAAAAAGCATCTGGGTCAACATTTTCTAAAAGATGAAAATATTGCAAGAAAAATTGGAGATACCCTGACCTGTTCGGGATACGACCATGTGATCGAAATCGGTCCCGGTATGGGGGTACTTACCAAATACATTCTTGAAAAAGAATTGCATGTAGTTGCTATGGATCTCGATACCGAATCTATAGCGTATCTCAACACTCATTTTCGTTTGGAACACGCAAAGGCGATGCAAAAAAGCCGTTCTTTTGAAGTCGTAGAAGCTGATTTTTTGAAATTTGATCTTACCTCGCTTTTTGAAAATAAACACTTTGCCATTACAGGTAACTTTCCTTATAACATTTCTTCTCAAATCGTATTCAAAACGTTGGAATATAGAGATCAGATTCCTGAATTTACCGGAATGTTTCAAAAAGAAGTTGCACGACGTATTTGTGAAAAAGAAGGTAGTAAAACCTATGGGATTTTATCAGTATTGGTTCAGGCTTTTTACGATGCTGAATATTTATTTACCGTGCCTCCCGGTGTATTTAATCCTCCTCCAAAGGTAGATAGTGGTGTACTGCGATTAATTCGAAAAAAAGACTACACCCTCCCTTGTGATGAAAAGCTATTTTTTAAAGTAGTGAAAACAGCGTTCGGACAACGTAGGAAAACCTTAAGAAACAGTCTTAAAACTCTTCAGCTTCATGAAGAAATCAAAGCGCTGGATATTTTCAACAAGCGACCCGAGCAATTGTCTGTAGCTCAATTTATTGAGTTAACTTCTCAAATTGAAAATCAAGATACATAAGGATAACGATTGATTTAAAAAAATATCGATTGTAAAATAAGTCCATCTCATTTAACACAGCCATAAAGCTCAATTAAATTCTTTGGTTATCTTTGTGAGCGTTTGCGTAAAAGTCCGCAAACCATTGTAATATGGCGTTTCAGATTTCCAATGAGCTTATAACAGAAGTGCAACACCTCATCCAGAATGCAGGTGATAAAAAGTTGCGCGCAATGCTCAATGAAATTCACTTTGCTGATATTGCTGAAATTATTGGAGAGCTCAACCTTACAGAGGCCACTTATATCATCAAATTACTGGATAGCGAAAAAACTTCGGAAGCCCTTATGGAACTCGAGGAAGATTTCCGTGAACGTATTCTGGAAAATCTTTCTGCCAAAGAGATTGCCGAGGAGCTTGAAGAAATGGATACCGATGATGCTGCCGATGTAGTTGCAGAACTTCCTGATGAGCTTGCTGAAGAGGTAATTGCCGAGATTGAAGACGAAAAGCACGCCGAGGATATCAAAGAGCTTCTTGGCTATGGAGAAGATACTGCTGGAGGGTTAATGGCCAAAGAGTTGGTTCGGGTAAAAGAAACATGGACTATTGCAGGTTGTGTTCGTGAGATGCGAAGGCAAGCAAAAAATGTAACACGTGTACATTCGATCTATGTGGTTGACAAAGAAGATAAATTGAAAGGAAGATTATCTTTGAAAGATCTGCTCACCGCTCCTACCAAAGCGCACATTAGCGATATCTATATTCCAAAAGTAGATTTTGTAGATGTTGATACCGAAGGAGAAGAAGTGGCCCGGGTTATGCAAAAGTATGATTTGGAAGCTATTCCTGTAGTGGATCACGATGGTGTACTTATGGGTAGGGTAACCATTGATGATATCGTAGACTTTATCAAAGATGAGGCAGAAAAAGATTATCAACTTGCTGCGGGTATATCACAAGATGTAGAAGCAGATGACAGCGTACTGGAACTTACCCGAGCTAGATTACCTTGGTTGATTCTAGGATTATTTGGAGGTTTGGGAAGTGTTTTTATTATGGAAGGTTTTGAAGACGCACTTGCCAAATACAAAGAACTATTTTTCTTTACCCCACTCATCGCAGCGATGGCAGGTAATGTGGGAGTACAATCTTCAGCTATTATCGTTCAAGGTCTTGCCAATGATGTTGTAAAAGGAAGTCTTTTCAATCGATTGGTAAAAGAAATAAGTTTAAGTCTTATTAGTGGAATTACCTTGGGTATATTGGTTATCTTATTTGGTTTGATTATCGGTATGGAAATGGATTTTAGTTTAACCATTGCCATATCCATGCTTTGCGTAATTATTGTTGCAGCCCTAATAGGAACTTTTGTTCCTATCATTCTGGATAAACGAGGAATCGATCCTGCCATAGCCACCGGGCCTTTTATTACCACCAGTAATGATATTTTCGGGATCTTTTTGTTCTTCTATATCGCTAAATTAATGCTGCAGTTTTAGTAACGTTTTTTATCGCCATTTTGAGCATTATCAAAACGTAAAAACCAGCAATACGATTCGACGCTGCTCAAAATGACTTAAAGTAATTATTTCACAAAACAAGTTTTAAAGAGTACTAAAAGGTCTCTTCACAAGTGTACACATCTGGACAAGCCAAGTACCAGCTACAATAAGCAGGCCCTGTTACCGATCCGCTGCAAGAACACCCACATAGTGATAAATCAACTCCAGCCTGACCTTTAATCTTACTTTGACTTTCTCGCGATAGCGTAGCTACCCCGGGAATGTTTAAAAGGTTTGTTTTCATATAATATATTTGTTATGGTTAATGCTCCTAAAATTAGAACATATTTTATAGGAAAGACATTATTTTAACCTTTTTAAGTTATTGTTTAGATTAACACGTTTTATCGTACAAAGTTGCTATAGGTTTTTATAGTACATTTGACAAAATTTACTTTATGACCTCAGAAGTTTTCGAGTACGATTTTAAGGTTCCTGCATCTGCTATTGATGATATCAATCACGTAAATAATGTAGTCTATTTACAATGGGTGCAGGACGTTGCCAAAAAGCACTGGGAATCCAAAATCGATGATCGCATACGAAATACCTACGTTTGGGTGGTACTCAATCATTTTATAGAATATCACAACCCCGCATTTTTGGGAGATACCATCACAGTACGAACCTGGATAGATAGCCATCGAGGTGTGAAAAGTGAGCGTCGCACCAAAATCATTAATACAACCACTCAAAAAGAATTAGTATCTGCCAAAACCATATGGTGTTTGTTGCATAAAGAAACGTTAAGACCCACCCGGATCACGGATGAAATAAGTACCTTGTTTTTCCAAAATTCTTAATGTCTATGGAAGCGATTAATATTAAAGACAAATTATCCAAGTTTGATAAGCAATGGCATCCTCATCGTATTGCAATGGTGGATGATAACCAAGTATATCTGGCAAAACTATCTGGAGATTTTGTATGGCACAAACACGATGATGAAGATGAACTTTTTCAGGTGATTAAAGGGACGCTGTACATGAAATTCAGAGACAAAACTGTAACGGTAGAGGCTGGAGAGCTTATTGTAGTTCCCAAAGGTGTAGAACACTGTCCTTCTACCAAAGATGGTGAAGAGGTACATGTTCTCTTGTTCGAAAAAGCGTCTACCAAGCATACTGGCGAAATTAAAAGTGACCGTACCGTAGATACGTATATCGAAATTTAAAATCTAAAAAACAAGGTACTTTCCTTATCTAATTCATATTAGGGGTAACATCTCAGATTCTTGTGACACTTACAATAAATGTTACAAAACATTGTACGAAATCACTAACTAAAAATGATTGATCAATGGCTGATTTTTACCCTTTAAGTCCGGAGTTAGACCGAAAAAACTTTACTAAGATTACTACCAACTACAAAAAGAATGTATTTGTGGTGTTGGTAGGAATAGTTTTGTTTTTTGCATTATATGCTGCCGCGGTTGCCGGGTCTATTTATCTTTTTTATCTCGCCCTAACGTATGACATGGGCCACATCAATAAACTTACCATCTTACTAAAAGCGGGTACCGTGGGGATGAGTGGTATGTTTGTGTTGTTTATGATTAAGTTCATATTCAAAAAACAACGTCTCGATGATAATCCTCTTAATATAGAAATTACCGAAAAAGAACATCCAAAGCTTTTTCAATTCATTAGAACATTAAGTGAGGAAACCAAAGCACCTTTCCCAAAGAAAATATTTGTAAATCATGAAATCAATGCAGCTGTATTTTATAACAGTACCATATTGAGTTTATTTATCCCTACCCGGAAAAACTTATTGATTGGTCTTGGATTGGTAAACGGTCTTAATCTTACCGAATTCAAAGCCGTACTTGCTCACGAATTCGGGCATTTTTCGCAAAGCAGTATGCGTTTGGGAAGTTATGTGTATATGACCAATCGAATTATTTATGATATGGTGAATGAGCGTGATTATTGGGATCGAACTCTGGACTCCATGAAAAACTCAGATATTCGAATTGCCATTTTTGCCTGGTTACTGATGCCCGCCGTTTGGACCACCAGACAAGTCATGGTTTTGATTTATAAAGGGATCAATCTGCTTCAGTCTTCGTTATCCAGACAAATGGAATATCATGCCGATCTGGTTGCGGTAAGTGTTACGGGTAGTAATGCTATTGTAAATGGTTTATACAAACTGGATGCTACTACACAAGCGTTGAATTTTGCTTCAGAACACGTGTTTTCGGCAATTCAGGATAAAAAATACACCTCTAATTTGTTTTACCATCAGACTTCTGCCTACGAATACTTGAAGAAAAACAAAAAAGAGTTTAAGGATAACCTTCTGGAAAACTGTAATCACGAAAGAGTGTTTCTGGAAGACGACGACGCACATGTTCCTAACATGTATGCCTCTCACCCATCCGGATATAAGAGAGAAGATAACGCCAAGAAGAATTTTGTAGAAGGTATAGAAGATACCCGATCGCCTTGGATATTATTTGATGACAAAGAAGCGTTGTGCGAAAAGGTGACCAAGAACCTGATTACCGTTAATTTTGATTTACCCAAAGACACCGCTTTTGCTTCAGCAACAGAAATTCAGGAATTTATAGAATCCGAAATTGAAGAAACACAATTTGATCCTAAATATCTGGGGAATTACGATAATCGATTCTTTTCAGAGTTCCCTCTAGAGAATCTGGAACGTATGCTTACCGAGCATCAAATTACCACTTCGAACAGCATTAATGTTCTCGAGGATTTATACGGAAATCGACTACAGCAAAAAATGGATCGTGAAAAGGAAGTCGATGATGAGTTTCGTCTGTTAACCAAAGTGTTGAGTAAACAAACCAAAGAGAAACAGTTTAATTTCCGAGGGACACAATATGCCAACAAAGAAGCCGAAAAAGTCTACAAAGATCTGGTAGAAGAGGTAAATAAGGATACCTGGTATCAAGACTTTGATGAAAAAGTTTTTGCTGCCATTTATGCCATTAGCGATGCTACAGAAAAAGATGAATTGATCTTACGTTATCGATTCCAATTCGATTTCCAGAAATATCATCGTGCATTTATTGGTATTCAGAATGAGTTTCATACAAAGATTGATGAAATCAACGCTATCGGTAGTTTAGACGAAAATCAGGCAAAAGTTTTTGCAGGTCAGTTCAACACCCTACATAACCAATTGATTCATACACTTAATGAAGTAGATGTTTTACGATTGCCATCCATGAACAATACTAAACATATTTCTTCATTAAAAGAACACTTGCTGGCAGAAAATGTCGCATTCATATCGAGTGCCACCTTAGACGGACAAAAATTAAATCAGATTCTACAGCAACTTGATAGCATCATTTCAAAATCAAGAAGGCTGTATTTTAAAAGTCTAGGAAACATTTTAAAACTTCAGGAAAAAATCAGCACTAAGGCAGTATAACATTTGTAAAGTCAGTCAGACCAATCCCTTCGATTTAACAAATCAGCAACACAATTGTATGCTGATATCTAGTACCTTACATACATCACAAAAAACCAATAGATATGTTAGTCAATCGAAGGGATTTTATTCGAAATACAGGCCTTGCACTTGGGTATAGTTTATTACCGTATGGCAACATCTTTTCAAACGGTTCTCAAAAACAAATTGGTGTTTGTTTGGTAGGTTTAGGAAATTATAGCTCTACAGTACTTGCTCCAGCTTTGCAGCTTACCAAACATTGTAAGCTTACAGGCATTGTAACGGGTAGTCCCTGGAAAATCCCTAAGTGGCAAGAACGGTATAAAATTCCGGATCAAAATGTATACAACTACGATACCATGCATCAAATCGCCAACAATCCCGATATTGATGTGATTTATATTGTAGTCCCTACTGGTTTGCATGCCAAATACGCGATTAGAGCTGCCAATACTGGGAAACATGTTTGGTGCGAAAAACCCATGGCCAAAACCGAAGCCGAATGCCAATCTATAATCGATGCTTGTCAAAAGAATAAAGTACAACTCACTATCGGATATCGTATGCAACACGAACCCAATACCCGTACGGTAATGGATTGGGCAACAACAAAACCTTTCGGGAAAATAGAAACGCTAAGAGCCGAAATAGGATATAATGTCTCAAATCCTGCAAGAAGCTGGCGTTTAAATGCTGAGTTAGGTGGTGGTACGATGTATGATCTTGGGGTTTATGCACTCAACGCTTCTCGGTATGTGACTGGAGAAGAACCCATATCCGTATCTGCCCAACAAATGACCACCCGACCCGAAATTTTTACCGAAACCGACGAGACCACTCATTTCACCTTAGAATTTCCTTCTGGTGCCATCGCTCATGGTAAAACCAGTGTTGGAAAATCAATGCATGAACTTTATGTAGATTGCGAAAAGGGGTGGTACACTCTGGCTCCATTCTCTATGTATGCTGGTGTACAAGGAAAGGCAAGCAATGGCACTTTATTAAATATCCCTATTAGAAATCAACAAGCCAAACAAATGGATGATGATGCCTTATCGATCATCAATAACACTCCGGTAATGGTTCCAGGAGAAGAAGGCATGAAAGATGTTAGAATCGTTGAGGCCATCTACAAATCGGCAAAATTAAAAGGAAAGGTGCTAGCACTCTAGACTGAGGAATATCTAAAAGAGGTTTCGGCTTTCGTAAAAAATGCAGTAAATTCACCAAATCCGTTTTTGAAAAAAGGATGCTATTAATTCGTACTGCATGAAAACAAAGACTATCGGACTTATTGCAGGTCCTGTTCTATTCTTGTTTATTTTGTTTTTTTTAAGTCCCGAAGGACTATCCAAAGAAGGATTGGCTACCCTTGCCATTGCAGCCTGGATTGCAGTTTGGTGGATTACCGAAGCTATTCCTATTGCTGTAACGGCTTTACTTCCCTTTGTACTTTTTCCTTTAACAGGAGTAATGCCTATCAAAGGTGTATCTGGGGCTTTTGCTAATCCAATGATTTTTCTATTTCTAGGAGGTTTTATCCTCGCTTCGGCCATCGAGAAAACCAACCTTCATAAACGGATTGCTCTTACCATTATTTGTCGTATCGGAAGTAATTGGAATCAGGTAATTCTTGGGTTTATGATCGCCACGGCTTTTTTGAGTATGTGGATTTCTAACACCGCTACTGCAGTAATGATGCTCCCCATAGGACTTGCTGTAGTTTCTCAAATTCAGGCAGAAGAAACCATAAAAAACACCATGGGTAGATCTTTGATGCTTGCCATGGCGTATGGATGTTCTATTGGCGGTATTGCTACCATTATTGGAACGCCTACCAACGTTATTTTTGTGGGCATAGCCGAAGAGCTTTATGGCGAAACAATTTCTTTTGCGCAATGGATGATGCTGGGGCTGCCCTTCTCTATTTTGATGCTCATCATAGGATGGTTGTATTTAACCAAAAAAGTATTTCCTATTGCTGTGGAAGGAATCCCAGGAGGTAAAACAGCGATCAAAAACCAACTGGATGATTTAGGTAAGATATCTTATGAAGAAAAAGCAGTGCTATTCGTTTTTGGTACTGTTGCTGTATGTTGGATGACTAGTTCTTTTTTACTGAAACATATTATACCTGGTATTAGTGATACCTTGATTGCCATAGCAGGATCGATTGTTCTATTTGTAATCCCTTCTCAGAAAAGACAAAAATTAGGAATCATTAATTGGAAAACGGCAGAAAACATTCCATGGGGAATTTTATTGCTATTTGGAGGTGGATTGGCCCTGGCTGAAGGTTTTAAAGTTTCTGGACTTGCCGAATGGATAGGAAATCAATTGGCATTGTTTAAAATGTTCCCTTCTCTACTGCTTATTCTTGCCATTGTTATGGTAGTTAATTTTTTAACTGAAATTACATCAAATGTAGCAACCGCTGCAATGCTAATGCCTGTTATGGCCGCTTTGGCGCTATCTATAGATGTTCACCCTTACTTTTTGATGATTGGCGCAACTATTGCTGCTTCTTGTGCTTTTATGCTTCCTGTGGCTACACCTCCTAACGCCGTGGTTTTTGGTTCTGGTTTATTGACTATTCCTAAAATGATGAAAGTAGGGCTTTGGATGAATATCGTCTCTATTGTCATCACTACGATCTTGATCTATTTTGTATTGCCTTTGATCTGGGATATAGCACTTACTCCTTTTCCTGAGGTTTTTAAATAAGAATAAAATACCCACTCTATGTAGAGTGGGCATAAACACGTTACGGCCCCTTACCTCCGTAATCGCTTGCTAGGTTGAGTGGTGCTATTCTGTTCTAAAGTTCCACACCGGGCTAATCGTAGCACTCTGATGAGGATCTCTAGCCACTATCCGCCAATAATACACCTTACCTGAAGATACATCCACATCCATAGTGGTAACATCAATCCCCTCTGCAAACAATACAGGAGGATTCGTATCTCCAAAGTAAAGATCATACGATAGCACATCGTCATCGCTATCGCTGGCATTCCATGCTAAACTAACTGTTGTAGCTGATAAACGTGAACCTTGTGTGGGACTCACTAGTTCTGGCACTGCCGGTAAACTGTTTACCGTAGCCTCTGGTTCTGTATAAAAAGATTGTGTCGGTGAATAAGGACTCGCATTATCTTCGCTATCTATGGTGCGTACTCTCCAGTAATATCGTACACCTTTTTCTAAGGTAAAAGTATTGGTAGTACTTGTCGTCGTTACCGTAAAGGCTATGTCATTGAAATTACTATCCCTGGCAATATCGATCACATAACGAACTGCATCGCCATCACTATCAATAACCACATTCCAGGAAAACTCTAAATCAACACTAGTACAAATCAAATTATTGGTAGGAAACACCAAAGATGGAACTCCTGGTGCCTCGTTGATCGTAATCAGTGGTGGACGATCATCATCGCCACTACAAGAAATTATTACTCCTAGTATTACTAATCCTATATAGTATTTTATATGCTTCATCACGCTGCTCCTTTTTTATTGTTTAACCATCTTAAATGTTCCTCCATCTGCAATTGATATCAAGTAGATCCCTTGTGGTAAGTTTGCTGTTGGCAATACCACCTGACCAGAACTCATATCATACATTCCTGATGAAACTATAACTCCTATAGCATTGTAGATCGATATATTCATTGCTCCTGATACGCTATCAGGAACGGATAAAGTAACATCCCCTCTAGTTGGGTTAGGTGCAATTCTAAAGCTATCAAATAAGTTGACTTTGCTGGATAGCTTTCCTTCGCATTCCAAACTTGAAGATACTGCTACTTGATCACCATGATTAACATCTACAGTAAAGCTATTGTTAGCAAATGTGCCAATCACCTCATCATTGATCGTTACGGTATAAGGAGGAGTTCCTGTAGCAATCTCCACCTGCATTTTGGTACCTGTAGTATCGTTTTCTACACTGGTAGCTCCCGATAGGAATTCTGCTGCAGCGATTACCGCTTCAAAACATTGTTCGCAGTTAGCAAAACCTTCAACGGTGATACAAATAGGGTAAGTACCTGGAGGTAGATTATCTATCGCTAGTGATGATGTAAAGCTATGATCCACTCCATTAATGGTTGTTCTATAGGCTAATGCCGTAGCGGTTGTAATGGTTAAGGTTCCATTATCCTTAGCCTCACAAGTCTCACTAGTGGTAGTGATCGTAAAATTGTTTGCTGGTATATTGGATAGTGGACAGGTATCTACCACATTAACCGTTCTAGTGACTTCCATAGCCCTATTACCAGAGGCATCGGTTGCATTATATCGAATCGTATAGCTTCCTACAGCATCTACAAAATCGGTAGCATTGATCACAACTGTGCTGCTATCATCGGTTGTAGCTCCTAATTCTGTATAACCAGCGCCTAATACTATCTCTTGTGGATTGTCTCCTACTAACGTAATTACTGGAGCAGTAGTGTCTACTACATCGACTGTACGGATTACTTGAGGTGCAGAAACGCCAGACACATTGTTGATAGCATCATAAGTAACGGTATACCTACCTACCTGATTTGTATTTACTGATGTAGCATTAATGGTTAATGTGGCTCCATATGTAACTTCGGCTCCTAACTCAACATAGTTGTCACCCAATTCAATAATTTGAGGATTATCCCCTAGCAAAGTAATCACAGGAGCGATACAACCTTGTCCGCCATCATTGATTGTCCAGTTATAAGGAGCACTAGTTAAGGTATTTCTTGCAGCTTCTCCCAAGCAATAGGTAGCATCAGCATCCAATGTTAAATTCCCCGGAATTGCAGTCTCAGCTGCTTCTAAGGTTGCCCAACCAACTAATATATGATCATAATTTTCTTGGGACAAACCAGTACCTGTAAATATCCCTGTCATATTGGTTACACTCGAAATATCCCAGCTAGAAAGATCTTGGTTAAACGAGGATGCTCCCGAAAACAATTCTTCTATATCCTGAACCTGACTAAAATCCCAACTGCTCAAATCCTGATTGAAAGTGGTAGCTCCATAAAACATACCTGTCATGTATTCTACAGTTCCTAAAGTCCAATTACCTACAGGTTGATTGAAAGCAGCAGCATTATAGAACATATACGCCATATCTGTAACCGTAGTCATATTCCAGTTAGAAATGTTCTGGTTAAATGCTAAGGCTTCTTCGAAAGCAGAATCGGTTCTTATAAGATTGGTAAATGTCCATCCACTAATGTCTTCATCAAAAATGCTACAACCGGTAAACATACTATTGATGCCCTCTATAGTAGATACATCCCAAGATCCCATCCTATCCTTTAGATCTTCAAAATTGGTACAACTTTCAAACATACTAGATAACTTTGTGGCTTGAGATAAGTCAGGAGTATCCTCTGCATTTAGTTTCAGATTGACACATCCATCAAAACCACTTGAAAAAGTATCCCATTGTTGGGTTCCCCATTGTTCGATAGTTTGTATTTTACTTCTATTATCTGCTCCACTAAAATTGAAACGGATTCTTGGGAAATCACCTGTAATTTTTACCGTATACGTTCCGGCAGTTGTATATTCATGAGTAGCATTAGCTGTAAACCCTGTTTCTATAGTTCCATCTCCCCAATCTACTATATAATCATATCCAGAACCATTGGTTGGTATCGTAATACTTTCATTATCTGTATTGGTTTGCCAGGTAGTAATAAAAGGATCCTCTGGACAAGCATTTCCTAAATCATTAATTGTCCAATTATAAGGTGCACTAGTCAATGTATTTACAGCATTTGCACTTACACAATGTGCTACGGTAGCATCTAGTGTTAAATCTGCAGGTATGGTAGTCTCTCCAGCTTCTAGTGTTGCCCATCCGATCAAGGTTTTATCATAATTTTCCTGAGAAATTCCTGAACCAATAAAAAAGTTGTCTAACGACTCTACGTTACTAATATCCCAAGAAGAAAGGTCTTGATCAAAAGACGAAGCACCTTCGAACATGTTTCCAGCATCATACACATTACTAAAATCCCAGTTACTTAAATCCTGATTAAAAGCGGTTGCGCCCTGAAACATTCTATCGATATAATCTACAACTCCCAACGTCCAATTTCCAATAGGTTGATTAAATGAAGTAGCATCTTTAAACATTGCATCTAATTGATCTACTTTACTCACATCCCAGTTTGAAATATTCTGATTAAAAGCCGCAGCACCCTCAAAAGCATTAAAAGCTGCAGTTAAACTATTAAATGTCCAACTTCCAATATTCTCATCAAATAGAGTACATCCCTTAAACATAGAAGAAATAGACTCGATAGTATTCATATCCCAAGAATTCATTACATCCTTTAGGTCTTCAAGGTTGGTACAATCCCTGAACATACTTGACATACGTGTTACCTGTGATAAATCCGGAATGTCATCTGCATTTAACTTTAGATTATAACAATCTTGAAAAGCACTTTGCATTGAAGTCCATTGTTGTGTCCCCCATTGTTCTATGGTCAATAGCTTCCCTTCATCATCGCTAACCAATCTTGTAAAAAATGGAGCAGGAAAGTCTCCTGTTATTTTTATCGTTTGAATACCAGGTGTTACAAATGCATGAGTGCTATCTCCTATAAGCCCCGTTTCAACGGTTCCATCTCCCCAATCTATAATGTAATTATACGTCTCAGTACTTTTAGTAGGAATAGTTATCACTTCATTTGCTGTGGTAGTCTGCCAGGTAGTAATAAAAGCGCCTGTAAAATCACAGGCAAAACCTCCATCGTTAATTCTCCAATTATTGGGACCACTAGTCAGTGTATTTCTTGCAGCTTCTGCTGTACAAAAATTGGCGTTTGTGGCAAATCGTACATCATTTGGGATTTTTGTTTCATCTGGATCTAGTGTCGCCCAACCGATTAAGGTAGCATCATAATTGGCCTGTGACAAGCCTGAATTTACTAACATGTCTGTCATGAAGAATTGAATCCCACTTAAATCCCAGTCGGCAAGACTTTGATCAAAAGCGGTAGCTCCATTAAAGGTATTCCTCATAAATACAATGTTACTGGTATCCCAACTATTAATATCTTGATTAAAAGAAGTTGCAGCTGCAAAGGTGCTATCCATAAAAAACACATTAGTAACATCCCAATTACTGATATCTTCATTAAAGAGTGTACATCCCTCAAACATGTTTGAGATATTGATAATGGTACTTATATCCCAATCATTTATTGTATTCTGTAAATCTTCGAGATTGGTACAACCATTAAACATTCCGATAGCAGAATTTGCTCCTGATAAATTTGGCGTATCTGTAGCATTTAGTTTGAGATTTACACATCCGCTAAACGCCTGATCCATGGATACCCATTCAATATTCCCCCATCGCTCAATGGATCGTATTTTTTCTTTATCTCCTGAGTTATTGAAATAAATTCTCGGGAAATTCCCGATTATCTTTACCGAATGTGTTCCTGCTATTGCATATGTATGTGTTGCGTTTCCGGTTAATCCATTTTCAATAGTGCCATCTCCCCAATCTATGGCATACGTATATCCTGAACCATTTGTAGGTATGGTAATACTTTCATTATCTACTGTAGTTTGCCAGGTAGTAGTAAAGGCATTCCCAAAATTACAATTCAGTCCTCCATCGGTAATATTCCAATTATAAGGTGCACCGGTGAGTATATTTCTGGCATTCTCTCCCACACAATACCTAAGATCTCCTGCTCCAAAAGTCACTCCTAAAGAAAGAGTTTCTCCTCCTTCTAAGGTTGCCCAACCGATTAAGGTTTTATCATAATTCTCGTCAGAGAACGAAGAGGTTCCTCTAAAAATATCAGTAAAGTCAGAGACATTACTAATATTCCAGTCTGCTAAACTCTGATCAAAAGATTTAGTATCAGAAAAAGCTTCAATTGCAGACTCCAAATTACTGGTATTCCATTGGTCCAAGGGTTGATTAAAATCTTCACAACCTGAGAACATATAATTCATGGTTTTTACACTGCTAACATTCCAGGAATTGATGTTCTCTTCCATAAAAGCATTTCGGAACATGTTATCCATAGCAATAATAGTACTCACATTCCAACTTCCTATGCTTCCTCCATTATCAATACAAGTTCCGTCTTCGAACATACTCACCATAGAGGTCGCATCGCTCAAATCAGGCACATCGGTAGCATTTATTTCTAAAAAAACACACCCTTTAAAAGCACTTTCCATAGAGGTCCATTTGTTACTTCCCCATTGTTCAATAGATTGAATTAACCGAGCGTTTGTTGTGGTCGAGCCACCAAAATAAATCCTTGGAAAATCTCCTGTGATTTTTACTGTATACGTCCTTGCGTTAGTATATGTATGAGTTGGTGCTGTATCTGTGGTTACTACTTCTGTTGTATTATCTCCCCATTCAATCACATAACGATATGATTCTCCACTAAAAGTGGGTATAGTAATCATTTCGTTTGCTGTTGTAGTTTCCCAAGTGGCAATAAATTTTTCATCCTCTGGACATCCTAATCCCAGATCAGAAATCCTCCAGTTATAATCGTTTACTAATTGATCATGTTCTACAAAGGCATCACAATATCGAGTAAGATCTACAGATAGAACTACATCTCTTGGTATTCTGGTTTCTCCTGCATCCAACGTTGCCCAGCCTTTTAATGTTTTATCATAATTTTCTAAAGAAAAATTATTGGTAGCTAGAGAATTAGTAGTGATGAAACTTCTCATAGTAACAGCTTCACTAATATCCCAGTTGCCTAAATCCTGATCAAAGTTAGGACACACATAAAACATCCCATCAAAATCTGTTACTTTCGAAACATCCCAATCTCCAATATCTGTATTAAAACCTGAGCTCTGAAACATTCCATTCATAATAGTAATGTTTCCAGTGTCCCATTGCCCAATAACTCCTCCTAAATCTTCAAAATTTGAAGTACTTTCAAACATTCGGGTTGCATTGGTCACTGCACTGAGATTTGGTAGGTCTGTCGCCGTCAATTTCAAATTAGTACATCCGCGAAAGGCTCGTACCATGGATTCCCAAGCGATAGCTCCCCATTGCTCAACAGACAAAATCTTGTTTTTACTTCCGCCGTTATTAAAAAAGATTCTAGGAAAATCTCCTATAATTTTTACAGTATATATTCCTGCGGTTGCATATTCGTGCGTAGCATTTCCCGTAAACCCTTCTTCAATAGTACCATCTCCCCAATCCACTACATAGTTATATCCACTTCCAGTTGTGGGAATTGTAATACCTTCGTTTGCTGTAGTGGTTTGCCATGTAGTGATAAACGCTTCCGTTAAATCACAAGCAGCACCATCATCTGAGATATTCCAATTTAATCCGGTATTATCGGTTAAGATATTTCTGGCCTCTGCTCCAAAACAATATTGACTTCCCTCAAAACTGATACTGATATTAGAAGGTATCGTTTCTCCTGGATCTTGTGTAGCCCAACCGATTAGTGTAGTATCATAATTTGTTGTGGAGAGCCCAGCTAACTGGAACATCGCCCCCATAGCGGTTACACTAGAAAGATTCCAATCACCAACATTTTGATCAAAGTCTGATGCTCCAAAGAACATTCCTCCCATATTCTCAACACTACTTGTATTCCAATTATCAAGAGGCTGATTAAAGGCTGTAGCAAAACCGAACATACTTGACACATTGGTAACTTTGCTCATATCCCATGCATTTAAGGGGCTATTAAAACTACTGGCAGAATCAAACATAGCTCGCATATTAATAGAACCTGACACAAATTCTCCGATATTCCAACCACTAATATTTTGATTAAACGCCGTGTTTCCGGTAAACATCCCTATGAAGTTGATTACATTTCCCACATTCCAGGATCCTATATTAACGTTCATCCCAGAATTTCTGAACATATCCGCCATGTTTTCAATAGTTGACACATCCCAATTCCCAAGTTCTCCTCCATTATCTACAAGGTTTGTAGTACCATCAAACATTTTTTCCAGAGAGGTCGTATTGCTCAGATTCGGTCTATCTGTAGCATTAATGACTACATTCGAACAACCGGAAAAAGCTCTGGTCATATCGGTCCACATATTTGTACCCCATTGCTCTATAGACACTAATTGTGCAGGAACTCTAAAATCTGGATTATTCCCAAAGGCTATTGCAGGAAACGTTCCTTGTATGGTTATGGTATAGGTTCCGTTACTGGTATATGTATGACTTCTAAATCCATTTAGGTTGGTTTCAATCGTACCATCTCCCCAGTCTATGGTATAGTCGTAACCCGTTCCAGAGGTAGGTGTAGAAAGCTCTTTTTGAGCATCGGTCGCTTGCCAAGTAAAAATAAATTCGTCTTGCGCTCGAGAGAAATTTACACAACAAACAATAAAAATTAACGTAAAATAAAGGTGTTTCATAAGGGGTTATTTTGGATAAAAGAATGGATATCTTCTCTTAAAATCGAGCGCAAAATTAAGATAATTTTAAGACTACCAAAGAGTTAAGGGGTTGCAAAGGGGTTGCAGACACTAATTTTGATATAGTTACGCTTTATTTTTGGTTTTTATATAGGCAATAATATCTTCTTTAGAATCGACACCTATCTTTTTACGAATACGAGAACGGGAAGATTTTATAGCAGAGACTGTGGTGTTTTGTAGTTTACTTATCTCAGTAGAATTAAGTCCCAAAGTCATTAGACAAAGTAACTCTTTTTCCTTTTCCTTTAACTGGGTGTATTGTTTATCCAAAATCACCTTGAAGTCCAAACTCACTTTGCCAAGATAGGATTGCAAATCGGTCGTTGTTTTTTTGGTTGCTTTTTCTGAAAGCAAGGAAGCTGATAGTGAATGTAATGCCATGATGCGTTCTTTTTCATCTTCTAGCTGAATAATTTCTCGTATTTCGCCAAGGGTTTTGTTGAGTATTTCCTGGCGTAGTGAATTATCTACCACTACTTTTGTCAACTCCTTTTCTCTGGTGATCAATGCCAATTCTGCTTTGACCTTCTCTAACTGTTCTTGCTCTAATTTGTTTTTGGACAACGCAAGCCGATGTTTTGCATTTTTTCGGGTCAACCAAAAAATAATACTTCCCAAAACTAATGCTATAGCAAACAAGATTAGGTACAATTGTTTTTTTGCCGTCTCGTTTTCCAACCGTAATTGATCCCCTTGTTTTTCTTTTTCAAATTTATAATTAAGCTCTAATGCCGTGATGCGTTTTGCTTTTTCAATATCGTTGATAGAATCGTTATACGCTTTATATATTTTATAATCTTGCAAGGCTTGCTCATAATCCTTTCTGGTCTCGTTAAGGTTACTTCTGCTATAATACTGTTTTACCAAATGCTCTTTGTGCTTTAGTGTTTTGGCCACAACTATAGCACTATCTAGATAAGGCAAAGCCTGATCATATTCCTTGAGTGCGTTATACAATACTGCTACATTGAGATAGCTAACACTCAATTCATTTTGATCCTGGAAATCTTTTGAAAGTCTAACATTCTCTTTATAAATAGTAATTGCCTTATCATATTCTTTATTACTGTAGTAAATGGCAGCCAAACTACCATTGGCTTTGGCTAATCTTTCTTTGGAACAAGGCAATGATTTTACTTTCAACACATGAAAAAGCGCAGAATCATTCTGTTTATTCGCATAGAATACAGTAGCTAACATTTGATGAGATAGCCCAAGGTCATTCACATCAGTCCCCTTCTGTTTTATTGCGATGGCTTTTTTGAGATACCGTTTTGCTTTTTCAAACTCCTTTTGGCGTCTGTAAAACATCCCCAAATTATGCAATGTCAAGCCTATACCAATAGAATCTTCAATGGATTCATTGATATCTAGTGCTTTTAAATAGTTTACCAATGCGTCTTCTGCATTACTTTGCTTACTATCTAATATTCCCAAATAGTTGAGTGCTTCTGCTTCACTCCTTTGATAATAATATCCTTTATCGTTTTTATTTTCCAGAAAACGCAAAACATCATTAATGATTAGTCTCGAAGTATCCACATCAAAACGTTGTATTTGTTTGACCAGTTCAATTTTATAACCTATCCGGGCAGAATCCGTAGTAGCTTTTTCAATTTTATATTTTAAATCCCTAACAAGACTATCTTGAGATTGTGAACAAACAGTACAGGATACTAATAGGGCACTTATATATGTGAGAATTGTTTTCAATAGATGGTTTTTTGGGCAATACGTTGGTTTTATCTCAAAAATACAAGATAATATCTTTGCAACCGCAATGAAACCTTTTTGCAACCCTTTTGCAACCCCGGAGTAAAATCGAATACTTATTCATAGCGGTCTTTGAACTTATCAAAAAAGACAGCATTACATGCTTATATTTTTTTTGAAAACCCTTTAAATTTATTTTACTTTAAATGAAAACCACCCAATAAATTAGGTGGTTTTCGGCGTAAACAAATCGACTATAGCCCCCTGCCATAGTTTGTTTTCAAGATGAGTTTGTGATTACTGTATCACCATCTTTTTTGTATCTATTTTTCTACTACCTACATACATGGTATAGAAATAGGTTCCTACGGCTAACCCTTCGCTATTGATATAGAGTTCACCATCACCAGTTTTTGTAAGTGCTATTTTAGAGAATACTTGCCCTAGCATATCACTAAACACAATCGTTGCATTAGTAATCCCATCAGGTAGGTAATACTTGATCGTTGTGGTTCCGTTAAACGGATTGGGAATATTCTGGTATAACACAGGTACATTACTTCTATTAGTTGGGTTTTGTGTATTCCCAGAGTTTTGTTCTAATGCTTCAATTCGGCTAATCAGATCCTCAATCAATGCTTGTTGTGTTTGGTTTTCTGAAATTAAATCAGCTATTTCATCCTGAGCATCCATTAAATCACTTTCTAAGGATAGCATGAGCGGTGCCAAATCCACAGTAACTGAATTCCCATCTTGTATCTCTATAGTAAGATCACTCCCATTCAAGTTTGCAGCTGTTAGATCTTGACTATCCGTATTTACATATCCTGAAAAATCCACTGTATTTCCTCCAGAGATGCTCAATACATTCGAACTCAAGTTTAAAGTCTGATTATCAGTTCCTGTTCCGTCTTGTAACACCGATAAATCGATACTATTCCCACCTGAAATTTCTAACTGCGTATTGGTTAATGTTAGGGTTTGCTCATCAGTATTATCTTGATACTTAGAAAGATCCACGGCAGTTCCATCGTTGGTTAAACTCAGCGTATTATCGTTAAGCTCCAAATCTTGCGCATCCGTATTGTCTAAATATTTGGATAGATCTACCGTTGTTCCATCATTCGTCAAACTCAAAGTGTTTGTGGTAAGCTCCAGGTCCTGTGCATCCGTATTATCCAGATAATCGGATAGGTCAATGGTGTTTGTCCCACCGGAGATACTCAATTCGTTAGTATTCAAGGCCAACTCTTGAGCATCCGTATTATCTAAATATCCAGACAGATCAATCGTATTTGTTCCTCCAGAAATGCTAAGTTCATCACTACTTAAGGACAGCTCCTGAGCATCGGTATTATCCAAATATTTGGCAAGATCTACCGTCTTCGTCCCTTCTCCATCTCTTTCTAACGATAACTCTAGAGTGTTTCCATCCAATTCAAAAACATCTATGGTTTGATTATCAGTATTATCTAAGTATTTAGCAAGATCAACGGTAGTCGCATCATTGGTTAAACTCAAGGTATTGTCTGACAAATCAAGATCTTGGGCATCGGTATCAGTAACCCATGCTGTACCATTCCATAGATATAGGTTATTCTCTTCGGTATCGTATACCATCATTCCATTCTCGTCGGTATCCAGACTTGCACCAAAAGTGGTTCGTTGATCCGTAGTCATTCTATTGATCAAAAGTCCCTGGTCGGTTGCTTTTAAATGTATAGAAGCCTCAGAATTGATGTTTGGAAATGTGTTACCAGTAAATCCAATACCAACATTACCATCTTCTCCTATAGCAAAAGTATTACTAGGCGTATTGGGCTCTATTTTGAAAGGTAATTTGCTCCCATTAGTTACATCTCTAATAAAAAAGTTAGCTTCGTTTCCGGCGATATCCCATAGTTGTGTTCCAAATCCTCCGTTCTGTCCTAAACGTATTGTTGGTGTATCATTATCCAAAATACTAAGTTCTATAGTTCCCGGGCTACTGGTTCCAATACCAATATTTCCATTATCTGCAATTCGAAACGCATTATTAGGGGCACCTGCATCAATCCTAAATGGTCTTTTGTTTCCTGTGGCATCATCTATCGCAAAATAGCTGTCTCCACCATTACTAGTATCATTAAATGTAAAGCGCCAGTCATTTGCTGGAAATGAACCACTAGAAGTATCATCAAAATACATTCTTAGGTTATTTTCTGTCATCACAAAGGTATCAGACCCGAAAGTGTAACCATTCGAAGCATCGCCACCAATTTGCATAGATCCTTTGGCAATCACATCTCCATTAAAGAATTGATTTTGTGCAATTATTGACGAAATAGAAAAACTAAACAAGAAGAAAATTAAGGGTAGTTGTTTTTTCATTTATTAAGGGGTTTTGAACAATTTATTTACGCGGCAAAGCTAAAAATCCACCGGAGACCAGGGTATAGGTAACCCTACGTATTTATGTACGTACACAAACCAATGACGCATAGAGAAATCTTAAATTTTTCAAAAATTATAGGAAGATCTCCTGTTATCCCAACCGAAGCTTGTAAATTCGGTATTTTTGCAGACTAACATACCAATAATGAAGATTCTTCACCTAGATACCAATCACCCATTACTCATTGATCAACTTAAAGAAGTGGGCTTTCATAATGAAGAGGATTATACCTCATCCAAAACCGAGGTAGAAGCCAAAATTGCGAATTACGATGGTATTGTAATCCGTAGTCGCTTTGCTATTGATCAATCGTTTTTGGATAAGGCTAAAAACCTAAAATTTATTGGTCGTGTAGGTGCTGGCTTAGAAAATATTGATACCGATTATGCGGCAAAAAAAGGAATCCAACTTTTTAATGCTCCCGAAGGAAATCGAAATGCTGTTGGTGAGCACGCTCTGGGAATGATATTGTCTTTATTCAATAAATTGAATCAGGCCAATCAGAGCGTTAGAGATGGAAAATGGTTGCGAGAAGAGCATCGTGGTATTGAGTTAGACGGAAAAACGGTAGGGATTATTGGTTACGGAAACATGGGACGTGCCTTCGCCAGAAAGTTAAGAGGGTTTACTGTAGAAGTGATTTGCTATGACATTAAAGACGATGTAGAAAATAGTGATGCTACGCAGGTGGAGCTCGAAGAACTTTTTGAAAAAACCGATGTTTTGAGTTTACATACTCCAGAAACCCCACAAACCATTGGTATGATCAACAAAGCATTTATCGATAAATTCAAAAAGCCATTTTGGCTGATCAATACCGCCAGAGGTAAAAGTGTAGTTACCGACGATCTTGTAGATGCCTTGCAAAATGAACAAATTCTGGGTGCTGGCTTGGATGTATTAGAGTATGAAAAATCTTCGTTCGAGAATCTATTTACTTCTAAAAAAGAAATGCCAGAGGCGCTGCTAGCACTGATGCAACTAGACAACGTGCTTCTGTCCCCGCATGTTGCTGGTTGGACCGTTGAATCCAAGGAAAAGCTGGCGCAAACCATTGTTGACAAAATAAAGGCTCAATTTTGCTAAAAGAGATTTTCATTTCGCTCCTTTCCAAATACTCCAAAGATGAAGAGTATGCATTTACTTTATGGAACGAGATAGAAAAAAAACACTCGGGTAAAAAGCGGTATTACCACACGCTTGCCCATTTGGAACATATCTATAATCAACTGCTTACAGTGAAAGATCAGATACAAGATTGGGATATGGCCTTGTTTGCTCTATTCTATCACGATTTCATCTATAATATCCTTAAACAAAATAACGAAGAACAAAGTGCAAAGAAAGCGGTCACCATTCTTAGTACATTAGATATAAATAAAGAACGCATACACCTTTGTCATGAGATGATTATAGCCACCAAAGGGCATCAGGTATCCAAACATAACGACATCAATCTATTTACCGATGCCGATTTATCTATTTTGGGTAGTGATTGGGAAAGCTACAAAACGTATTTTGAACACGTTAGAAAAGAATACAACTATTATCCAGACCTCCTCTATAATCCAGGACGTATTAAAATCCTTCGCCATTTTTTAAATATGCCCCGTATTTTTAAAACGGATCATTTTTATGATGCTTATGAAGAAAAAGCGAAGCTAAATCTGCAACAGGAAATCGATATCCTTTCAAAGTAAGCTAGAGTTTTCTAAATTTATGCAGTGAGGAAAACTATTTTCATTTTTGCAGCTCTGGTTATTGCATTGCTTTCTTTATTTCAATTAAGCAAATACAGTGTGCTTACCGGAAGCACCAAAATAGAAATTGTAATTGCCTGTATTGCGTTGCTTTTTTTTGTGATCGGAGTAATTATTAATAAACGAGTGTTACATCGACAAAAAGAAACTTCTGCAGTCATTGATCAGCAAAAAATAGAAGAGTTAGGACTTAGTAAACGTGAATACGAAGTACTGTGCGAGATTGCTTCAGGATTATCCAATAAAGAAATCGCCCAAAAACTATTTGTTTCAGAAAGTACTATCAAAACACATGTTTCAAATATCCTGGTAAAATTAGATGCCAAAAGAAGAACACAAGCCATTCAAATTGCCAAAGAGCTTCGAATTATAGGCCAATAACCCCCAAATCATACCAAAGTCGTATACAATTCATACTTTAGTATGAGTGCTAATTATCGGGTTCGATCTACTTTTGAATCAAACTTTTAAACAGCAAGTACTATGAAAAATACAGTAATACGTTACGGAATTTACAGTGCCATTACCATTTGTGTATTAGCATTGGCGGGTTGGTTCTTAGGTAAAAACTTGGATTACTCCATACAAGAAGTTATAGGATATACCAGCATGGTGGTATCACTACTTTTTGTCTTTTTTGGGATTAAGCATTTCAGAGATAAAGAAAATAGTGGAATCGTCTCTTTTGGTAAAGCCTTGTTAATTGGTGTACTGATTTCGCTAATCGCTGCCTTGGCCTTTGGAATATTAGATGTGATCTACATCAAATATATCAATCCCGATTTTATGGCCGAATATTATGCACATTATGTAGAACAACTACAACAATCACTATCTGAAGCAGAATTCAAAGTAGAATATGAAAAGTTGCAAGCGCAAAAGGAGATGTTCTCAAACAGGTTTATTAGTTTTCTTCTTATGGCAACTACAGTTTTTATCATAGGGTTTATCATATCCCTAATTTCTGCACTAATATTACAACGTAAACCACAATCTTAATCATCAAAAAACAAATAGTATGCAATACAAAGCCAGTACACCAGACGAATATATTGAAGCCATCCCAGAGGAACGAAAAGCTGCAATGAGTACACTGCGAAAAGTTATCAAAGACAACTTACCTCAAGGATTTTCGGAAGTAATCAATTACGGAATGATCGGTTACGTAGTGCCACATTCGCTCTATCCCGGTGGATATCATTGTGATCCAAAATTACCTTTACCGTTTATGAATATTGCTTCGCAAAAGAATTTTATTGCGGTATATCACAGTGGGATCTATGCCGACAAAGATCTGATGGATTGGTTTGTAAGCGAGTATCCAAAATATGTGAAAACCAAACTGGATATGGGAAAAAGCTGTATTCGTTTCAAAAAAATCGATCAAATCCCAATGGAACTTATCGGCGAGTTGGCATCCAAGATGACACCGCAGCAGTGGATTGATCTATATGAAAATAACCTAAAAAAGAAATAAATGAAAAACAGGGTAACAGGATTAGGTGGTTTTTTCTTCAAGACCAAAGATCCAAAAAAAGTAAAAGAATGGTACGGTAAACATCTGGGACTAGCTGTAGATGATTACGGATGTACTTTTTGGTGGAAAGACAAAGCGGGTAATGATTGCTCTACACAATGGAGTCCCTTTGCCGAAGACACCTCTTATTTTGCACCAAGCAAAAAAGAATTTATGATGAATTTTAGAGTAGAAAATCTGGTAGAATTACTAGAAACGCTCAAAAAAGAAGGTGTTACGGTTGTCGGGGAGATCGAAGAATATGACTACGGGAAGTTTGGATGGATTGTAGATCCCGAAGGGAATAAAATAGAACTCTGGGAACCGATCGACAAAGCTTTTTTGGAATAAAAGTAATTCGAGAACATTTTTTTTGTATTTTTCTTGAAGTAAATCAATTAATTAAACAACATGAGCGAAGAAAACAACAACCTAGGGGATGACATCAAAAAAGGCGCTGAAGAAGCTGCTGAAAGCGTAAAAGAAACTGCCAAAGAGTTTGCTGAAGAAGCAAAAGAGGTATTAGACTCTCAAGACAACAAAAAAATACTGGCAGGAATTCTAGCGATCGTGCTTGGAAGCTTAGGTGTTCATAAATTTATCCTTGGATATCAAAAAGAAGGATTTATTCTATTAGGAGTATCCATAGCTGCATATGCGCTTTCTTGTCTTGCTGTAGGTCTTTTATTTATTTGGATTCCAGGTCTTGTCGGATTAATCGAAGGGATTATCTACCTTACCAAATCTGATGAGGAATTCTACCAGACCTATCAAGTGGGCAAAAAACCTTGGTTCTAGTATAGTAAAAAGTCAGAAAAATCTCTTCTGGCTTTTTTATTCAATTTTATTATCGTAATATTGCGATATATAAATAATAAAATGGGAATTACCAAAACGCAAATATTCGACGAACGGCAAAACGAGCTCGCTCACTTTTTTAAAGTATTAGGGCATCCTGCTCGTATTGCTATCCTTCAATACATCAGTAAGCAAAATGCTTGTATCTGTAATGATCTTGTAGAAGAAATCGGATTGGCTCAGGCCACCATCTCTCAGCATTTAAAAGAACTCAAAAGTATTGGTTTGCTAAAAGGAGAGATCGAAGGCAAACGCATGTGTTATTGCATCGATCTCGACCAATGGAACGCCTTGCAGCAATCGCTGAATTCCTTTTTTAATACTACAAAACATAATTGTTGTTAACACTAAAAACAGAAAAATCTATGAATACTTCAGAATTTATCACCCTATTGGCAGAGCATCCCGACAAATCTTTATTATTTGAATACGCTCCAGGAATGTTGGTAGGCACCAACTATCATATCACCGAAGTAAAACATATCACTGTAGACGCTGTAGACTGCGGAGCAGGCACAGACTCGTGGAAAGAAACCATTATTCAACTTTGGGAAAGTCCAAGCGAACTGGGTAAACCGGATTATATGTCTACCTACAAGGCTCTTGGTATCATAAGAAAAGTAGGGAAAATGAAAAGTTATGAGATGGAAGCTCCTGTTCGTATCGAATACGGAAACGCCATGTTTCATACCGCTCAGTTGCATGTAACTGGCTTTTTAATCAACGGCGATCAGCTAATTATGAAACTAGCCGTGCAGCCTACGGATTGTAAAGCCAAAGAAACTTGTGGAGTTCCAGAAACTGCTGAAGCTACCGTTGCTAATTCTTGTGCACCAGGAAGCGGTTGTTGCTAGATGAGTACCGATATTGCTATAACTAATTTCACTGAAGAAGACTGGCCAGTAATTTCAGAAATCTATAGACAAGGAATTGCTACGGGAGTTGCCACTTTTGAAACGCAAATCCCAAGTTGGGAACAATGGGATGCTGCGCATAGTACTTCTTGTCGACTTAAAGCTGAAATGAACAACGAAATTGCGGGTTGGGCGGCTTTGTCACCTGTTTCGAAACGAGAAGTTTACCGTGGTGTGGCAGAAGTTAGCATTTATATAGCATCAAACTTTAGAAAATTAGGTATCGGTAAGTTACTTTTGCAACACCTTATCAAAGAGAGTGAAGCCGAAGGGTTTTGGACCTTGCAAGCTGGTATTTTTAGTCAAAACAAAGCTAGCATTGCGTTACATAAAGCTTTAGGATTTCGAGAAATTGGATTTCGGGAAAAAGTCGCAAAGCTTCACGATATTTGGTACGACAACACTTTATTAGAAAGACGAAGTAAAAAAATAATATAACCACATAAACACCACCATAATGAATATCTTAGTATTATGTACCGGTAATTCTTGCAGAAGTCAAATGGCAGAAGGCTATTTGAAACATTTTGCCAAAGATCAAGCTACTGTATACAGTGCCGGTGTAGAGACTCACGGGGTAAATCCTCGAGCCATTGCCATCATGAAGGAGGACAGTATTGATATCTCTAATCATACCTCCAACAATCTGGATGAGTATTTGGATATCGAATTTGATTACATCCTTACGGTTTGTGACAATGCCAAAGAAAGATGTCCTTTCTTTCCAGGTAAAGCAGAACGTTTACATTACAACTTCTTTGACCCTTCAAAAGTGGAAGGTACCGAAGAAGAGATTCATGCAGCGTTTACCAAAACCCGAAATCAGATCAAGGAGTATTGCAAGGACTTTGTAGAAAAACATGTCACCACTGCTATCTCTTAGTGGTATACTATACAAAACAAAAAGGTCTCCCAAGGGAGACCTTTTTTATGTTCCAAATAAGGAGATTATCCTTGTTTTTGTATTTCTACAGAATGTGGGTAAGGAATTTCGATACCTGCAGCATCTAGTGCTAATTTACTATTCTCTAGGGTTGCAAAATATACATCCCAGTAATCTTCAGGCTTACTAAATGGTCGTACCGCAAAATCTACAGAGCTCTCCCCTAGCGCTACCACATTTACCGATGGTGCCGGTTCTTTCAAGACCTTTGGATTATCAGTCAATACTTTAAGTAACACCTCTTTGGCTTGCTTGATATCCTCATCGTACCCTACTCCAATGGTAAGATCCACACGCATTAATCCTTCTGCAGTAAAGTTAATAATGTTTCCATTCGCCATAGTACCATTAGGCACAATCGCTAGTTTATTTTGAGGTGTTGTTAGCTTGGTAGTAAAGATTTCTATCTCCTTAACCACACCCAAAACTCCTTGTGCTTCGATAACATCCCCAATCTTATACGGTTTGAAAATCATAATTAGTACTCCTCCTGCAAAATTGGCAAGAGAACCTTGTAAGGCCATACCAATAGCCAAACCAGCAGCAGCAATTACAGCAGCAAAAGTAGTAACATCAACACCCAGTCTTGATATCACTACAATAATCAAGAATATTTTAAGTGCCCACGAAACCAGGTTCAATAAAAACTTCTGTAAAGATTCGTCATACTTACTTTTAGAGAAAATCTTGGTAAGTGCTTTGGTGATACGCTTGATTACCCAAGAACCAATAATATAAATTACAATAGCGGTAATGATTTTTGGTCCAAACTCTTTGGCCAAATCGATACCATAATTTATCCATTCTTGTGCTTTTTCAATTCCTTCTTCTGCGTCTACTTGTAAGATCGATAGTAACATTTGTGCGATTTTTAGTATTAGTTTTATGTTTAAAATTATCTTCTATTTTCAAATTTAAATCCAGGTTGTACATAGCCTTCTGGCACATTTTCTGGCGGAACAGTAAGTACATTCCCATCTCTTACTGCGTGATAATGTGGTGATAAAATCTCTATCCCCGCAGTATGTAGTTCATTCTTAATATTTTCGTGTAGCATCGAATAAATCAATGCCGATTTTTCTGGGTTTTTGGTATATACGTTGATTTCGTAATTGACATAGAAATCATCCAGGTTTTTTACAAAAACGAAAGGTGTAGGGGTTTCCAGTATCATTTCGGTCTTCTTGGCCCCTGCGATCAGTGCTTTTATAACGTCATTACTAGGCACATCGTATCCAATAGTCACCGAAGTATGCAAGATAATTCCAACGTCTTCGGCTGCATTTTTGGTAAAGTTGATGATATGATTCCCCAATATGGAAGAGTTTGGAATGGTTACATCCAGGTTTTTGATGGTTCGAATACGGGTAACCAACAGACTTCTTTCGGTGACATCGCCAATGGTATTTCCTATCTCTACACGATCTCCTACCTTAAAAGGACGCATATAGGTAATCACAACTCCTGCAACGATATTCGAGATGGCCGAAGTGGATCCCAGAGAAAACAGTACCCCAAAAAATATAGACAACCCTTTGAATGCCGGAGAATCAGATCCCGGGATATACGGAAATACAATAATCAGTGCAAACGCGATGATAAATACACGCAAAAGATTAAAAGTGGGCCTCGCCCAATCGGCATGAAATCCGTCCAAACGTACGGCTTCTCTTTCCAGCTCTGTAGTCACATATTTTAGAAATTTCAATAGGTACTTAGTGACAAAAAAGATCACCAGGATAAAAAACAGGTTAGGAATAAAGCTAACCAACCCATCATACAAGAAAAATAATGGCTTTTTGATGTATCCCAATACAATATCCGCATATTCTTTGGTTTGCGGCATTAAACTAAACAAGAACGGTAAACAAAACACCAAGAAGGTAATGGTCATCGATATCCGCACTAATCGCAATAAAAAAGTAAGGATGTGTCTCTCGCGTCTAGGTGTGATGAATCTAAAAAACTGAGAAAACTTGGCACTACCAAAAAAGATATTGTACTCTAATCGATTCACTTTGGTTTTTAACCAGGCGAACAACTTTTTCATTACAAAAAGAAAGATCAGAATTCCTACTAAGGCAATACCAAAATATACGTATTGTAGCACCATACTAGTGTGTTTAGAACACTAATTTAAGCATATTAGCAGGTAAAGACATTAAGGGAAACCTCAAAAAAACAATGGGAAATCGATAAAATGCTTAAAACAACTATCAACCGTCAAGTCACAGCTTATAACCCATAATCCAAGGGTAGTAATCGTGCCACCTTTTGATTCGTCATTTCTCCATTAAAAAGGATCTTCTCGGTATCCGAAAAATTCCCCAGACCATCAATCAAAAAGTGATCATTTACATTAAAAATAAGATCAGTTCTATGCTTATTTTTAAACAACACCGTAGTACGCTTGTGAAGTGGATACACTTTGACAAATCCCGGTTCTTTTTCAACCTTAAAAACTCGGTCAACTTGTGTTTTTAAGCCTTTGTGATACACATCAAACTTATTTTGATCAAGTGTAGCTGTTGCCAGGGATCTCATGAAATGTAATCGTGATCCTTTATAAGCATTCTGCCGTCTTTTATTCAGTGCTTTACTCTCTTCATCAAAAGCCTTAAAATAACTGGTTCCCGCCACATAGAATCCTTTTACATTTTCTCCTCGGTTAAACTTGATTTCAAAACTGACTAAGTTATAGACAATATTGTATCCTAATTGATCATTTTTGATATTGATAGGTACGTTTGCGCTTGCATAAAGCGTTTGTTCCCTATAATTATAGTATAAACGGATATCATCTTCATTGAGAATCTTACAAGTCCTTTGATCCTTTTTATCCCCAACAAAATAGGTTCTAAAATAGTTGAGTTTCTTTTCGCGACTCCAATCATCATTTTGCAAGAACACTGGATCGAGCTCTTCCAGCTTTTTTTCCATTTGAACTGAAAGGACTTCATCAGGTAGGACTGAAGATGTCTTCAAATATATAGATTCATACCCTAGATAAGCTATAGTAACCCGAGCATCTCTGGGTTGATTTTCCAGATCCAAAGTAAAGGCTCCTGAAGCATTGGTTACCGTTCCGGTGGTAGTACCGTCTATATAGATCACAACTCCTTCTAGCGGAGCTTTGGTTATTTTATCCAAAACTACTCCTTTTAGCGCTTCAGCTTGGCCAAACACAAGTAGTGGGAAAATCAAAAGTACTATACTTATGTACTTCTCCACTTCTTGTATTTTTATCTTATCGATCACCGTTCTTAAAATACTTCTGTTCTAGTTCTGCCTGGAACTCTTCCATCACCGGTTTTACGGTACTATCAGGAAGATCTGCAATTCGGATATACATCAAACCATCTACAGCATTGTTAAATAGCGGATCCACATTAAAGGAGACTACTTTTGCATTTTGCTTGATGTACTTCTTGATCAATACCGGAATTCGAAGACTTCCCGGTTCAACCTCATCGATAATTTTATCAAACTTATTGAGGTCACTTTTACTCTCGTCGAATACAAAATCCTTGTCGGCATCCTTCAGTTTTACCTTAAACTCTTTTTTAGGTCGTACATACTGTGCCACATAAGGATCGTAGTAGTGGGATTTCATAAACTCAATCATCAACGACTTCGAGAAGTTACTGAACTTATTACTGATACTCACCCCACCGATTAGGTATTTATGTTCTGGGAAACGAAGCGTACAATGCACAATTCCTTTCCAAAGTAAAAACAAGGGCATAGGTCGTTGCTGGTACTCTTTGATGATAAACGCTCTACCCATTTCGATAGACTGACTCATCATTTTATGCAATTCGGGTTCGAATCGAAATAAGTCTTGTAGATAGAAACCATCAATCCCAAAATTAGCATAGATCTTGGCACCCATTCCCATACGATAGGCTCCTGCCAATCTTTTGGCACCATTATCCCACAAAAACATGTGGTGGTAATAGTCATCAAACTTATCCAAATCGATCGAATTGTTGGTCCCCTCTCCTATTTCTCTAAAGGTGATCTCTCGCAATCGACCAATCTCGTTTACAATATTGGGAATGTCTTTTTTCTGTGCCAAAAAGACCTCGTAGTTCTTACTGAGTAATAAACGCTTATCATTTTCTCTACAAAACTCGAGTTCGGCTTCAATAACTTGCGAATTACCCTCTCCCGCAATCTCTTTGGGAGATTTAGGTATTTTTAAGTTAGGTATGGATTCGCGTAATGTCTTTTTCTCATACGGATTAGCCAGCATATAGGTTTTTTTACGCAAGAAGTTCGTAAAATCCTCCAGATCTGTATGCTCTTCCTGATCTTTTACCGAAATCGGATTACCAATACGTACTTTTATAGTCTTACCATCTTGGGAAAACAACTCACTGGGCAATTTGGCAGTTCTAAGTGAGCCACTAATGGATGCCAAACGATAAAACAACCTGCTGTTGCGAGCATGAAAATAAATTGGGATTACCGGCACTTTTGCTTTTTGCACCAAACGCATTGCACTAGGTTCCCAGGCTTTATCGACATAATTCTTTCCTTCCTTTTTGGTGGACACCTCACCTGCAGGAAAAATCCCTAATGGTCTCCCTTCTCGGATATGCATTATAGATTCTTTGATCCCGGTATGACTCGATTTTGCATCTTTTCTATCCTCAAAAGGATTAACCGGCATTACAAAAGGTTTCAACGGTTTGAAATTGTGTAGTAAAAAGTTAGCAATGATCTTATAATCTGCTCGATGCTCTATCATTAACTTCAACAATAAAATACCATCCAGGCCTCCCAGCGGATGGTTGGATAAGGTAATAAAAGATCCGTCCTTGGGCAATCTCCGCAAGTCCTCTTCGGGAATCTCATATTTTACACCATACATGTCGAGTACCCCAGTAAGAAATTCTAATCCTTCGAGATGCTTGACACTATCATAGTGCCTATTAACGGCAGATACACGGGTAACTTTTAATACCACCCAACCGATAAAGGTTCCTATAAAACCCAGTTTATCTAGTTTAAGACCCGTGGCTACCTCTTTTGCTGTGACTATAGGCATTCATTATAATTTGTGATAACCGCAAATATAGCAAAATCCATGAATTGATAGCCCTACTCTTTGGCTACCATTTGATAGGTTTCTCTAGTAACTTGCTTTAACAAAATGTCTTTATTCTTCTCTAAAGACGTAATCGCTTGATCTGTAAAATGACGAATGGTATACAAAGCCACACCAGTATTGTAGGTAACTTTAAATTTTGCTTTTAGGGTAGAAAGCACTTTCTCAAAATGATGGAATTTGTCGTCCAGGCATACCGAGAAACTAATCGCCGAATTTTGAATCAAATCTACTTTGATATGATACTGATGAAATAACTTAAAAATCTCACTAATATTGTCTTCTACAATAAATGAAAAATCCAGTGAAGAAAGGGATACTAAGATCTGATTTTTCTTAACAATATAGCAAGGAATATAGGGATCCAAAGGTTGCCCCTTCTTTACAGAGGTGCCATCGGCCTTTGGATTTAAAAACGATTTTACATACAAAGGGATTTCTTTGCGTTGCAAAGGCTGGATCGTTTTGGGATGTATTACAGATGCCCCATAAAATGCCAGCTCTATAGCTTCGCTATACGATACTTGGCGCAATAACTTGGTTTTGTCGAATGCTCTGGGATCCCCGTTTAATACTCCAGGAACATCTTTCCAAATACTTACACTATCAGCCCCAAGACAATAGGCAAAAATACCTGCGGTATAATCACTCCCTTCTCGTCCAAGCGTGGTCGTAAAATTATTGGCGTCTGATGCTATAAAACCCTGGGTAACACTAAGGGTATTTCGATCCACTTTATCTCGAATGGTTTGTTGTGTGCGTTCCCAATCTAAGGTAGCATCTCGATAGGTAGTATCGGTTTTGATAAGCTCACGAGCATCTAGCCATTGATTAGCAAATCCCTGATACGCCAAATACTCGCTAATAATTGTAGTAGAGATCAGCTCTCCATAGCTCACCACCTGATCGTAGATATAATCGTATTGTTTGGATTTGTTACGATCCAGTGTGGTTTGCAAATCGGTAAACAGTGCCTGCGTTTTTTGGTATACAGGATGCTGTTTATGCTCAAAAAGCGCATCGACAATATCAAAGTGATAACGATGCAAATCGATCATTTGTGTTTTTAGTTCGGGTTTTTGTTGCAGATACAATGCCACAATCTGCTCTAGGGCATTGGTTGTTTTTCCCATAGCAGATACTACCACTACCAATTGCTTATGCCCTGTTTGCTTAAGCACTGTAGCCACATTTTTTACGCCATCGGCATCCTTTACCGATGCACCCCCAAACTTAAAAACCCTCATGCACCTTTTAGTTTTTGTTTACAAAGGCGTGCAGTCCTTGTTCATCCATTTGCACTACCTGCCATCCCTCGAGGATGCGGGCACCACTTCTTTCGTAAAACTTGACAGCCGGAGTATTCCAATCCAGTACATTCCATTCTACACGTCGTACTCCCTGTTCTTTGGCATATTGCATCACTTGTGTATACAATGCCATCCCAATACCTGTACCTCGCATAGATTCTCTTACGATCAGATCTTCAAGATGTACGGTACGACCTTTCCAGGTAGAGAAACGAAAATACACCAATGCAATCCCAACAATTCCTTGATCTGCAGTTTCTGCAACAAAGCAATGAAACAAAGGATGCGCTCCAAAACCTTCTCTAGTAAGGTCTTCGACAGTAACTTCGACCGCTTCGGGTTCTTTTTCAAAATCCGCCAACTCCTGGATCAAATCCAGTACCTGTGGCATATCCTGGGCAGTAGCCTCTCTTATCGTATAGCTCATAGAAAAAAAGTTTATCAAAACTATAAAATATGTTAGAGAAACCAGACAATTTTCTAATGTTATACGCCTACAAGTTTAATTTTTGTAATTCGCAGTAAAGTTTCAGAATTTAAATTGACGAAAACGATATAGTTGCCTAAAAAATAATACTTTTGCAGCATAAAAACGCACCATAAATGACACGCAAGAACCAAACCTTAGGAGAATTTATTATTGAAAACCAAAAGGACTTTCCGTACGCCAGTGGTGAGTTGTCTCGTTTGATCAACTCGATTCGATTGGCTGCAAAAATGGTAAATCACGAGGTAAACAAAGCAGGTTTGGTAGACATTACCGGTGCGGTTGGCGAGACCAATGTACAAGGTGAAGATCAGCAAAAACTAGATGTTTTGGCTAATGAAACCTTTATCAATACATTAACGAATCGTGAGATCGTTTGTGGGATCGCTTCTGAGGAAAATGATGAGTTCATCACCATCAAAGGGCAAAAAAATGACCACCGTAATAACTATGTGGTGCTTATGGACCCTTTGGATGGTAGCTCTAATATCGATGTTAACGTATCGGTAGGAACGATCTTTTCGATCTATCGCCGTGTTACCCCATCGGGTACTCCGGTAACTATCGAAGATTTTTTACAACCCGGCAACCTTCAAGTTGCTGCTGGATATATCATTTATGGTACTTCTACGATGTTGGTGTATACTACGGGTAATGGTGTAAATGGTTTTACATTGAACCCTGCCCTGGGAACATATTACCTATCACACCCTAATATGCAATTTCCTGAGGATGGAAAGATCTACTCGGTAAACGAGGGGAACTATGTACATTTCCCACAGGGAATCAAAGATTATATCAAGTATTGCCAGGAAGAAAAAGATGATCGCCCATATACCTCTCGATATATTGGATCGTTGGTAAGTGATATTCATCGTAACATGATTAAAGGTGGCGTGTATTTATACCCCAATACTGCCAAATCGCCAAATGGAAAACTGCGTTTGTTGTACGAATGTAATCCTATGGCATTTATTGCAGAGCAAGCCGGAGGTAAAGCCAGCGACGGTTTCCGAAGAATATTAGACATCAAACCTACCGAACTACACCAACGTACCCCTTTTGTTTGTGGTAGTAAAAATATGGTAGAAAAAGTAGAGTCTTTTATGCAAAAATAGTTGTATAACCCCTTACATTTTACCGGCTACCGGGGAATCAATAATAATTGTATATTTGCGCCATCCCTAATAAACCTTCAGCCCAAAAGGCATTTAACGTATCACTCGTTCTTTTTGCCAAAAAAGAAAACGTAAAAAACCGTATTTTAACATTTACGCCATAGACTCCTTGTTTTTAAGGTTTTTATGTTAAATTTACGGATAGGTGAATTATAAACTAATAAATCAGCTCAAAAATGGCCAAAAACAATAAAGCTGTACAAGAAAAAGAAGAAGTTGTAAATGATCCTTCTTCAAAAATAGAAGCGATAAAGAATCTTATTTTTGGGGATAACATTGCCGCCTATAATTCTGAATTTGAATTAGTCAAAAAAGACATTCTTTCCAAAAAGAAAGAGCTTGAGGATTTTATAGATGACACGCGTAACGAATTGAATCAAGCGATAGATAATCTAAGCACTGATATCAATATTCGTCTTACCGAGCTTGAAGATAAGTTGGCAGACAAAGCCGAGACGCTAGACGCTCAAAAAGTAGATAAAAAAACATTGGGAGATCTACTCATCACGCTGGGAGAAAATATCCAACAAAAGTAATCCCATCTGTCCAAGATTATGGAAGAGCAGGATAAACTAAAACTTCTTAAGGAACTTCTCCTTACCGAGGAAAAGGAGTTTGCGGATTCTATTGCTCAAAAAGTTGAAGAACTGAACAAGATTGTATATCAAAAGCAGGAACTATCGTATAAAGTAGATCCTATTATCGATGACAAGCTCGAAGAATTTGTAGAAGAAATCCCAAAAACACTAGGGCCAACCATTACCCAAACCCTAAAAGAAGAAATCAAAAACTCGCAAGATGCGGTGGTAGAGGCCTTGTTCCCAATCATTGGTAAAATGATCAAAAAGTACATCGCTCACGAGATGCGATTGCTAAGCGAGAACATCAGCCGACAAACCAAAAAGGCCTTTTCTTTCAAAAACTGGTTTCGACGGACCAAAGCACGTGCTCAAGGGGTGAGCGAAGGAGATCTTGTACTATCTGATTATGCCAAACCCCGATTGATCCAGATGTTTGTAGTAGAAAAACATTCGGGTATCTTGATTGCCGATTACAGCCCTATGTCTGAAGGGACCATCGACAAAGAAATGGTAGCTGGAATGCTAACCGCCATCAAGAGCTTTGTAGAAGATGCTTTTGAAGGCGGAGATCAAAACCTGGAGCTGATCGAATACGAGTTATACACCATACATATCCAGAATTTTTATTCTTATTACATTGCAGCTGTAATCTCGGGTGCGTATTCGATGATGTTTAAGGAAGTACTAGAAGATCAATTGCTAGAGTTTGCTCAACGACATATATCGAATAGAGATTTAGAAAACAGCGCCCTTTTCACTAAAAAACTTAAAAAATATTTTGCAGATGACATTGTCTAAAAAAGTTGTGCTTTTAGGACACTTCGGTGTTGGTAAAACGTCATTATTTCGCCGTTTTGTCGACAACGAATTTTCAGAAGAATATAAAGTAACGCTTGGCGTACAAATCAAAAAGAAAGTGGTTGCTCTGCCTGACGGTAGAGAGCTATCGATGATCATGTGGGATACCGAAGGGCATTCTGACAGCGTTGAAGATACTCGTAAATCCTACCTGCTAGGATCACATGCCTTTATCTATGTATTTGATATTACCCGAGAGGAAACCTATAAACACTTGAATCAGGATCTGGAATATTTGACAAAAAACTACGCCAAGGTCATCACCAAGGTGATCGGTAATAAACTGGATCTGGTAAAAGAAAAAGACGCTGTCGCCCACCTAAAAGAAGAAAACATCCCTTTTGATTGTTTGACCAGTGCCAAAACCAATAAAAACGTACAGGATTTCTTTTCAGAACTTGCTGTAGCCATTACCCAGTAACACCGATGAAAAACGATACCCTCCCATTACAGTATCATCAACAGGTTCAGGTAACTTCTGTTTCGTATCAGGGGATTATCGAGAATACCGATGCTACCCTTTTTGACTGGAAAAAAGGAACTTCTATTTTTGATGCGCATCCCTTCTTTGAGATGCTACGTAGCTTTATGGAGACCCCAGGAACCGAAGCGCTTCAGTTTCCTTGTATCCATATCGAAAATGGCAAAGATGATTTGATTTGTGATGTATCGATACAGATCAATCCCGATATCATTACCGTGATCCTTTTTGACTATACCACAAAATACAGAGAGGTCAATCAAATTGCACAACAAAAAAACGAATCCATCCTACGCAGCCGGCAGCTTGAATTGAACAACCAGTACCTGCTAGAGAAAGAAGCTTTTAAAAACAGTTTTATTGCGAATATCAATCACGAGATACGCACACCGCTTACCAGCATTCTGGGTTTTGTAGAGGTGCTGGAAAAGACCAAGCTTTCTTTTGAACAGGAAGAATTGGCCCGTATCATTAAACGAGAAAGCAAACATTTGAATGCCCTGATCGATGATATGATCGATATTTCGAAAATCGAATCGGGAACCTTAAAGATCGTACAGGAACGATTCTCATTTGCAGAGTTGGTCCGTGGGTTTGAAGAAACCTATAATAAAGTAGCCGAAGAAAAAGGAATTGCTTTTGAAAGCGATATCGAAGACAGTATACAAGAATACCTGATCGGGGATCGCACCCGTGTATATCAAATCCTGAATAATTTATTAAACAACGCTTTTAAGTTTACCGAAGAAGGGAAAGTATCCTTTACCGTATCCAAAAACTACCAGCGTACCAATAAGCTGAGCCTTACCTTTAAGATCGAAGACACTGGTTTTGGTATTTTGGAAGAAAACATCCCGCATCTGTTTGAGCGTTTTACACGTTTTGATCAGGACAAGCAGATCTCGGGTACAGGATTGGGACTAGCGATTGTAAAAAACCTGGTAGATCTGCAAAATGGAGAAATCAAAGTAGAAAGCACCCCAGACCAGGGCACTACTTTTATTGTAAAGCTTCCGTTTAAGTTTGAAGTGACCAAAAAGACCGCTCCAGAACGCAAAAAGAAAAAATACACACTACCGGATACCAAAAAGAAATTTAGAATCCTGGTGGTAGAAGACGAGGAAATCACGCAATACCTGATCATGAAGGTACTGATCACTCAAGGGACCTTTTTTGTGGATATTGCGATTAACGGCGAAGAGGCAATTAGTTATCTAGAGCGCCGTGCCTATGATTTGATCCTGATGGATCTATCGACCTCTAAACAAGATGGTTTCCAGACCACGCATATGATCCGTAATAATTATGGAGATAAGTTTATCTCGCAAATCCCGATAATCGGATTTTCGGGCAGGGCTGATGAGAATGCTCGTGATAAATGCATTCGATCCGGGATGGATGATTTTATTGCCAAACCCTTTGAGCAAGAAGATCTGATTTATAAAATCACCAAACAGATAGCAAAAAAGGCAGCCGATTAGGCCGCCTTTTTTATTTTGGTTGGTGTGGTTGTATATCGTATAGATGGTTATTATCTATTCATGTTTTTGATCTGCTCTACAAAGTCATCACCGTCTACTCCCTGATCTACCAAGGTAAGCGCTTTGTCTACCACATACTTTGCATTTTCGGTACGGAATCCTAAACCGATACATAGTTTTTCTAGCAATTCTACCTGATCGTCTCCTTTGATATGATCTGCATATACCATTCGTGCCAGATCAAACAAACGCTCTAACCTACGGTTATAATCTGCCGGTGGATTGATCGGGTGCAACTGATAGTTTTTAAGAATCTCTTTATAATCGTTTTCAGAAATATTGAGGTTGCGTGCTAATCGATCTAAGAAGGCTCTCTCTTCATCGGTGATCACACCGTCACTCATGGCTACTCTAACGATGGCTGCAAAATGGTCCTGATTTCGTTTCTGGAACCCACTATCAAATAAATCAGATATTGACATCATGTACTTTGGTTTAATTTGCCGCAAATATAGTTAAACTCTACACCTTTTAAAATAGAAGCCTCTGCTTTTTTTGGTTACCACTAATCGAATGCAAAAATAGCCCCTTTTTGCTTGATCGACAGCAATCCTACCATTCGTCTACAGCAAATCGGGTTTGAGCACAAACCAACCTTTTTTGGGGGATAGAAGGCCTACTTTTATACCATAAGAAATAAAAAACGGTTCGTGGCTAATGAAACATAAAGTAAGTAACCGGGAGTTGCCTCTAAAAAGAAACATAAGCCCACCTAAACATATTGATCTTAAGATCGCATATCGTCAACCAAAAACAGCCACTGGATAGTGGCTGTTTGTTTTTTTTTGCTTATAAATTAAGTAAACAGATACGTTGTTGCAGCTATTCACTTGATTATTTACTATTATTTATTTGAAGTTATCACATCAGTCTTAACAATCATATCGCCTATCCTTTTTTTGGCAATAAGAAGAATAACCCCTTCAATAGGCCAAATTATTGTTGTTACATTTCTAAAAATCCTTTTTATCCATTTAACTTGTGATTGATCTGGGTAATTGACAATCTTTAACTTGATAATTCTTTTTCCTAATGAACCATTTATAAAAAAAATATCCCGTAACAAAAACATAATGATAACTATATAAAAGATATAATCTGACAAAAAAAATAAACTATCTATTTTATCCGTAATTAAACCAAGTAAGCCACTTAAAAACCCTAAAAACAATAGATCTATAATAAACGCTAAAACTCTCTTTGTAACAATTCCTAGTTTAGCAATTTTTGTACTCAATTCATTGTATATACTATTATCTTCCATATTAATTTTGTAATTTATTATGTACTAAAATTCCATTAGCAAAAAAATTATGATTCCCTTCTATTCCAGAGAGATTATAAGTTTTTTCTGCTCTATTCGTAATTTGAATAGACATGATTTTCACTTCTTGTATTTCATTATTAGAAATAAATAGACAAATATCTCCAACTTCAAGTTTATTCACTTCCATTTTATATCTTAACCTCGTCAAAGAAGGAGCAAAAGAACACCATCCTTTGTCAAGTACGAAGTATGGATGATCCTGTGTATTAACATTAAATACATTATTATCAAAACTAACCTTAATTAGATTCTCATGAAAAGGAGAATCAATTCTAACAACTTTATTGTTTTCTATTTTCTTTGTTTTTTCATTATATGTCTTCACAAAATCTCCAAGTTTTACATCTTCTATATTTTTGTCACTATTGTCGGACATTTTTATTTTTGTTCCTTTTACAAAACATAATGAGTTTAACGGATCACTTTTACCCTTATAATTCTCTGGGATGTCTAAATGTATATCCACACCAATTCTAAAACCCAGCTGGCGCAAGTTTACAACTTGTGCCTCGTCACATCTGTTTAGGTAGTCCTAATAAAACTCCATCACTATCTATTTGTAGGATAGTATGATCACCCTGATAGTTTCTGGCACTACTATATTTCCAATCTACCGGATACGTTACAAAACCAGATACTACAGGATTGTTGTGAATATAATCAATCTTTTGTTTTATGACTTTATCGGTCCATAATTCTATGGGCTTATTGTGATGTTGCCAAAATTGATAGGTACTTACATTTCCTTTTTCTTTACCCGCCTTTTCAAACATCCACAATAACCATTTTTTTCTACTTTCCTGTGGATTATCTTGTATTGCCTGCACTACCTTTTTTGCTGTGTGTTTTTTAAAATCTCTTATCAAGCCTGAAGGGTCTTCAACGCCAGAACGAAAAACCAAATGAACATGACTGGACATAAAACAATAGGCATAGAGCTCCATCCCTTTCTCTTTTCTACAGTAATCTATACTATTAGCCAAGATCGACAAATACTTTTCTCTTATAAAGACATCTATCCAATAGACCGTTGCAAAACTTACAAAGTATAGACCCGATTTGTTATGAAACTTATATTTTCTGCTCATACAAATCCAAAATACAACAAGCCAGTTTCAAAAAATGAAACTGGCTTGTTGTATTTTACTCTTACCCGGCACTAGTTGCAAACTAGCGCTAGCGGGGGGATACGACATCTTTTTTCTGATATTAACCGACTCACTTCTTCTAACATAATCTAAAATTTATACCGAATAATGTGGTTATTCCAATCATACGGATTTGCAATCCATGTAATCTAATAAATTGCTATTCTATTTTTCCATTAAAACATGATATTTGTTCATGCTTAGATAAATCCACAAGTACCTTTTTGTCATTTGATGAAATACTCCAAAAATAAGAATCATATACACTTACTTTAAGATTAATATTTTTTAAGGATGAAAAAGCATGAAAAGTACCGCTTTCTGTATGTCCTATGAATTGAGCAAATTTTAAAAAATCCTTGTAACTGACAATCAATTTAGCATTCCTAATTCCTTCATCCAAAAAGCTTAAAATACTTTGATTTATATTTTCATAAGTGAAATTCACATCGTTATACTCATAATCTAGCAATTCAACTACAAAATCATCCGTTTCAAAAACACTTTCAAAAACGTTAAGTAATTCTAATAAGTCAAAGTCTATTTTACTTTCCGTTGTTGAAAAAATCAAGTTTTTATTAGTAGTCATATCTTTATTTTGTCGTCCGTAATAACTATCTGCTGGTGTTAGTTTGCGACTAGTAACCTACACAAAACTAAACAAGTCATCCAAAAAAAATACAACAAGCCAGTTTCAAAAAATGAAACTGGCTTGTTGCTTTCTATCTTACTCCTGCCCGGCACTAGTCACAGACTAGCGCTAGCGGGGGGGGGACCAATATCTCACTCTACTTCGTCAACTATCACACTATTTGCAAACTAGCGCTAGCCAGGGGTTAATCATAATAAACCCCATCTGTCAGAACTTCATTTATTTTACCATTTTCTCCGATTACAAAAACATATAAATAAACTTGGCTTGGTTGAAATTTAGAATTAGGGTTTAAGTCATCAATATTTATTTCTTCATAATTATCTATAAGTTGGGCAAAAACCAAATTATCAGATATATCCAAAAATTTAATAACAATATTACTTTTATTACAAGTAGAAAACTTTATTAAATCTTTATAGAAGCCATTTTTGGATTTTTCATTAAGATTTTTTTGACTTTCATAGATTTTGTCTTTTTTCTTACCAAACTTTTTTATTAGTATATCTTCAAAATTTTCGTAATAGTCATTTTGAGAAACTAAATCAAAATAAGGATTTACAATAAAACAATTTTTGAGTTTCTGATTATTAATTTTTGTGAGTATTGAATTAATACAATTATTTATTGTTTTTTCTTCATTACTGTTTAAGGTTTTTTCATTTGAATTACAACCTATGATTATAATCGATATGAAAGAAATAAAAAAAAGGTATTTCATTTTATCTTAATTAATTTGGTATTGCTTGTTTAGTATGCTTTATTTCTTTTTTATTGCCATCAATTTCAAAAAATAAAGACCCCGGATTATTTCCATAAATATAACGAGTTGGTAGGTTCATCTCTCTTCTAAAATTATTTACTCTATCAACTGTTGGGCCCGTCTCATTTGCTCTTCTGCTTCCTCTTGGATCTGGAAAAACGTTATTCATATCTTTTTCATTTTTATCCTTCTTAGTTTTGAAATAATTCGCACCTATTCTAGTATGAAGTGATTCGTGTAAAAAAACCATTCCAACTCCTGATGTTTTAGAATCTAATTTCTCTTCTTCCAATGCTTTTCCCATTCCATAAATTTGTTCCGCATTGAGGAATATTTTATTGCTAGGAGCCCCATTAGTTCCTCTATTAGTTCTACTAACTTCAATTGTTTCCTCTGACGCTAGTAAATACCCAATATAAGAACTTGCACTATCACTTTTTTTGCAATCTTCTTTACAACCTTCACTTGATAAAATAGTTTTTCCTGTTTTACCATTAAAATTTGTTGTAATCTTTTCACCTGAAATTTCAGATAATTCAGCCATTAAATTTATCAACAACCAAGTATCCTCTTTGGTCCCCCCTTTGACTAAATTGGTAACATCAACTTCTCTACCATCCGGGTCTATGAAAAATATGGGGTTATTAAAAGAATAGTTAAATAATGATTTGTCATAATACTTTTCTGCTAATGGATCCAAATTCATCCATCTCCCTAAGGAAGGATCATAATTACGCGCTGTAATATCAATCCAAGCCAGACCGATCTCATCTTGTTCTTCTTTATTGGTAAATCCAAAGGCATGATTTCTCCCTCTAAGTACCTCGTTATATCCCTTGTGTGTTAACCCAAAAGGATAATAATTCTTTTCTTGAACAATTTCACTTTGAACAACAGAACCATTCTTATCAGCATCCTTATAACTCAGTCTAATATTGCCTAAATGATCCTTAAACTGATATACATACTTATACCCATCTGCCTCTTTTTCTACAATCCCTTCGGCTTGGTTAAAGAATTCCAGATTTCCATTTTTGTATACATAGTTACCTGCATACTCCGTTGTTATAGAACTTCCCTCTGTTACGATCTTTTTTTGTTTCGCTCCAGTGGCGTCGTAAATATAAGCAATTGTTCCTGTACCCTCACTATTGCTTATCGAAACTGTTTCGGGTAAGTTTAAATGATTATAGGTAATACCTGTAATTCCCTTGTTACGGTCAACAATCATATTACCATTTTCATCATATTCAAAATCATCGTTGGTATTGGTGCCGTCTTTAAACCCATAGTCCTTGTTACCAGTATCAGCTACTTTTAAGAGTTTGTTACCGCTATCGTAGGTGTAATACAGATCGTCCATATAGTAATAATCACTACTGTTTGTAAACCCATGTCTTCTTAAGCGGGTAATGTTCCCCATCTTATCATAAGTAATACCAAATACACTGTAACGATTTGCATTATCTGCTGTAGATCTCAATCGGTTTAATGCATCATAATTATACTTATACCATCGTAGTGCTCCGTCATTGGCTGTTTTCCAATTGGTTTCACTAATATTTCCATTATATAATGGTGTCGCTCCATGGTCTGTATCGTTATAGGCAATCTTAAAACTAAACAAGTCATCCCCTAGGTTATTAGGATCATTAATTGTTTTTAACCATCCTCTGATGTTGTAGGTGTAATCAACAGTCTGCAACCCTTCGGCTCCGCTCAGGGTTCCTTGGGTGCTGAGCGTAGTCGAAGTACCACCCACTTTCTTGCTTACTAGTTGCCCTAGTTCATCATAGGTGTTGTTTACAATTAATTCTACATCCTGATCATTGATCTTTTGGGTTTGGGTAAGCAGTCTTCCTGTATGATCATAGGTAAAAGTATCTACTGTGATCAAAGGAGTACTTCCATTTTTAACATGAGAGGTAGTCGTCTCTTCTACTCTACCAGTAAAGTCCAGTTTCATCGAAGTCTTATCGATCGTACTCAAGTAATGGTTTCTACTCCCTACCCAAATCGCTCTTCCTTTATTGTCATAAGCCGTAACTGTAGTAATCCAGTTATTGGTATCTAATACTCTTACCTTGGTTCCTGTAGCAAGACTTCTTACGTTATCTGTAGTCGTTACACCATATACACTTGCTGGCTTGTCCATACCATGACGATCAAAATTGTAATCATCGTAGTAGTTGATCGTATGGATTTCTGCAATATTAATAGGTTTCGCATCATTGGTATAATATATCGTTGTTCCTGCTAAAGGCGCAGCTATTTGTGTTTTTGTAACATATTGCTCATTACTTTGATTTAAGATAGATACCATATATTCTCGATTACCATCATTTTGGATCATACCTGTATAAGCAATTCTTCCATAAGCATCATATTTGGTGAAAAGCCATTCATCTTTTGCCTTCCCGGAGTTTTCTTTACGTTGATTCGCATCCTGAGTCATGACTGGTTGATCCAGTTTGTTGTATACAATATACTCCCATCCTTTGCCAGGAATCTTCTTTTCCACCAATCGGTTTCTGTAATCGTATTTGTATTGATAGCAGAGTTCGGCAAGCTCAGTGTTAGAAACACCATCAGTAATGGTCACTTTTGGGGGTAGTACAAAAGTGAGATTCCCAAAATCATCATAAACATAATAGGTATCATGAGCCTCTGCTGTAGCTGAGCTGGTCGAAGCAAAGGTGCGTTTTAGTACCACTCTCCCCTGCTTGTCTTTGTATTCTCTAGTGGTATGATTATCTCCATCGGCTGTGGTCCAGTTCTCATCCTTGGTGATACTTACATACAATTCATTGACAGCATAGTATCCGCTTTGTGATAATACCGGCTTTTCGGTATCATTATTGGTAAAGTCCACATCAAAACGTACTACTTCGTTGGCCGTATTGTGTCTCCAATCAAACTTGATCGTATGATCCGTATCACTATTAGCATCTACCTTCCAGTCCTTACCGGGTGCTCCTTGTTCTAGTGTTCTGTTTAATGGAGAATCCTCAAAGATTGTCTCACTGTAGGCATTTACTTGTGCTGGGTTAGTGATCCCTGCAAAGTCTGCTGCATAAGTGTCTAGATAATACTGGTTGATATCTGCTGTGATATCTACTGTAGTATAGCTACCTTGGTTTGCCTTAGCAAAAGGTAAATACTCCTTGGCTTGTCTACCCACCTCATCATACTCCATATGAGTGATGATATCCTTTTGGGTAGGAGATCCTTTGATCGCCGTTTGTTGTTTGGGTCTTCCCAGTCCGTCAAAATACGTGACTGTTTCGATCACATCACGATTCACCTGTATCTCACTAGGTGAGCTCATTGGGGTTTGGTAGGTACGGGTAAAGACATAACTCTCGGTATCTGATAGCGTAAGACTATGCGGGATACCTGTACAGCCCATCTCTTCTCCATATACTCCAGGACACTGATCTGTATTATCCGTGACATACCCTGTAGGTTGAGCACATCCAGTTTGCGTATCACCAGGATCTCCAAATCCATCATTGTCCCCATCCTTATACCAAACTGTATTGGGATGGATATTAGGATTGTTATCATTACAATCATCTCCATTAAAAACATAACTATATCCATCACTGGGAGCAACACTGTAATAAAAATGAGCGCTTGGATCTCCAAAGGTGTCGGTATCTACATCTCTATAAAAATGCTTCGGTGCAATGTTGGTGATAAACTCTGTGCTATCATCATAGTCATTCAGGTTGGTGACATAGCTATATCCATCTTGTGGTGGTGCACTACGGGTATATCTGATGTTTGGATTTCCATAGCTGTCATTATCCGCATCTCTGTAAAAGTTCTGAGGAGCGATATTGGTAATGTACTCATCACTATCGTTATAATCATCATCATTGGTTACATAGGTATACTGATCTACTGGAGGTGCACTACGATAATAGTGAAACACTGGATTACCATAAGTATCATTATCTGCATCTCTGTAAAAGTGCTTCGGTGGAATATGAGTGATAAACTCATCACCATCATCAATATCATCGCTGGTTAGTACATATCCTAACGGTCTACCACATTGAGTTTTAGTAATCGAAGCGTTTCCTCTATTGTCTCCATCTCCATCTTTGTACCAAACCGTGTTGGGGTTGATATTGATATTTCCATCATCACAATCACTATTGTTAGTTACATAGCCACTTGGACGAACGCTCCGGTATACGCGCGTAGCTGCTGCCGGGGAACCATAAGTATCTGTATCTCCATCTTTATAAAAATAACGGGGTGGGATGTTGGTGATCCATTTGTCTCCATCATTAATATCATCATTGTTGGTTACATAACCCGAAGGCTGAGCACATTGTTTTTTCGTTGAGTTCGCATTACCCCGACCATCTCCATCTGCATCACGATACCAAACTCTGTTGGGATTGGCCACAGCATTACCATCATTACAATCCAGATTATTGGTCACATAACCCCCAGGACGAACACTGCGATATGTCCTGTTGTTAGGATTACCAAAAGTATCATTATCTGCATCTCTATAAAAGTAACGAGGAGCGATATGAGTGATGTACTGATTGTTATCATCTCTATCATCATTATACAATACATAATTAGCAGGCTTAGTACACTGAATCTTCATAGGACTGGTACGTCCTCTACCATCACCATCACCATCATAATACCACCTGGTAGTAGGATTGATCGCTGCACTACCATCGTTACAATCTGTATTATTGGTAACATAACCAGTAGTTGGTGAAGAAACATAAGGAGCCGTTGGACTTCCATACCCATCTCTATCTCCATCATAATAATATTTGGTGGTACCACCGCCCCCAATAGGTTCATCGGTTAACTGAGCCTGCACACTGTATCCCATTAGCAAAAGGAATACAATCATCAATATCTTGTTTTGCATGTCTTCTTACTTTTTAGGATTAGTTTTTATAATGGTATTTGTTCTCTGAAATCAAATTGCCGTCAGCATCTCGTACATATTGCAGACGATTAAAATCATCATACTCATAGTAGACCGTATATCCCCTTGGATCGGTCATACTGGTTACCCCAACCATAGGATCATAGGTATAGGTTGTAACCATGGCATCTGTAGGTAACTCCGTACGTAACTTATTCAGTTCTGTACGAAGAGCACCTTCGGTACCTTGACCACCCATTTTGTGATCGGTGTCTAAATCAGACTTGGATTGAATTGTATTCACGTAAGCCGATACCCCACTATAGGTCATATTCTCGATCTTGGCCACAGGATATTGATGATTGTATCCCCAGATATAGGCCATAGGAGTACCATCGGACTTCGCTACCTCTGTGGGATTACCAAAACCATCATACTCGGTATATTTTACTCTAGGTTCCAGTCCTTGACTTCCCTTTGCGGCTAATACCTCTTCTGGTAATATGGTATTTCCTCCCCAATCTTTAAACAAAGTACGTTGGGTAGATAATAAAACTTCCGTTCCATTTTCTTTTTCATATTGTTCTACCTGTACAGGAGTAGCCGATCGGTTCTGATTTACTCGTTTCAAACTGTTTATTCCATCATACTGTGTTTGGCTCAGATCACCCCCTGGGAGACTAGACAAACTTGTGACATCATCTGGGTAGTATGTTTTTGTAATCATTTGCTTACCCTTAGAATCTGTAACCTCTGTACGGGTAGGTAAACGATGAAAAAGATTATCGTAGTAGTATTTGGTAGTCGTTACCAATGGATTATTACCATCACTATCATACACCTTATTCTCTACCTTATCCATATAATAACGCTCTGAGTTATATTGATCTCGAATCACGGATAAATATGTAGGCTCTCCAAAATCATAGTACACCTCATGCTGCACTTTTGCCCCTACCGATAATCCAAAACAAGGATGTTGTCGTTGCACGGTAATGTTGTTATGTCCCGCTGCAATACAGCTATATCCATTTTCAACATGCCATTGATGAGTATGATTAGCATCACAATAAGAATAGGTATAGGTTCTGTTCACATCTTGCGCATCACACACATAATCAATTTGTCCGGCAAACACAGGATTAAAATCCTTGCGGATGATATAGCTATTTATGGTATTCGTATAGCTTAGGTCTTTTTCATAAGTATTGATAGTTTCCTGGGCTTTGATAAAGTCATTTCCTTTTTTAGTATACATTGTTACCTTTTTGGTAAACCCATTATTTACAGCATCAGCGTTGTTAAATTGAATTGGAGTAAACTCTCCTCCTCCCCAGATTAACTGATTGGTAGTGCTCCTGTTTACGATAAACTCATGCTCTTCCATACCGTATTTACCTGTCGCATCTCCAGTACTTACACATACAAAAGGATAATATATAGCAGAACCTCGTTGATCAAATAAGGTATTGGCCGTGCTTGAAGACAAAGTAGCATATACACAATGTGTATTACCTCCAGCTGGTGCCGTAGATCCTTCGGTTGGATCGCAAGCAGTTCTGGTTTCATATCCTCCTTCAAATGATATCGGAAGTCCTTTTATCCCCGAAGAAACTCCTGGAGTATCTAACCTTTCATAATGATAGTATTTACTGTTGGTCTCATTACCATTGGCATCTTTGGTATGCACTTCTTTTATTCGAACTCCTCCTTTGGTCGCATCAGTCATTTGCGTGTCCGATGTTGCATAATTCAGGTTCGCAATAAAATTTAAATTCCCTGTAGTGGTGATACTCATGGTATAGTTATGATTCTGCATAAGTATAGCCGTGTCATTAATAGATTGATCTCTACTTATTGCACCACTGTATGCCATACGATTATCGGTATTGTCATAAATACTAATCGATCCTGTACCTGTGCAACCAGAGCACGCAAATCCATCTAAGTCCATCGAGGCAACAATCCTTGTTGGGTATACTGTATTTTGAAAATAATTGCCTGGTAATGTAAAAGTGATGCTATTAGGAAATGAACTTCCTGTGTGTACATCCAATTGTGTATTAGATACTGCTGACTGATTTTCTCGAATCACATTAGCCTCGTATACAAATTCATTATATCCTTTGGTAGGATAAGTTACTCTTTGTAACAATCCTTTTTGAGTATGAACAGGTGATGGGGTTCTATCCGCCCCAAAATTATTGAATACTGGATTATCTGTCCTCGGCACTCTATGCGTATTGGTCGTTTTCCCATTATAATACCCCCAATAATCCTGAGCTTTGGATAAACGACTAGGAAAAGCTTCCATATCGGTATACGCAAACTCATAAGACTGTTGCGTATCTTTCATAATCACACGATCCAAAAAAGCACGTGTATTACCCGTAATGGTATATTGCAAATCAAAATTCTCTACAAGCACATCGTTCTTATCCTTTATTTGTACCTGATCTAATAAAGCTATAGGAATATCCTGATGCTTACTGCTAGCCGTAAAGCTTACCGTACCTGCAGAAGGACGGTTACTGCTAATTCCTGTTAATCGTAATCCATAAATAGACACTTTGGTCTCTGAGGCACTAAGCCCACCTTGCGGACATGGCTGGTTAGGACACTCTTCCCAATCCACCAGTTTAGAATAGGATTCCCCTTCTCCTTGCACAAACTGGTAATTGTTACTTGTATAGGTAAAAGTAATCTCATCCCCAAGCGGATGAACAATCTTAGTCATATACCATGAAGTAACCGTTCTTGGTGGATCAAAAGAAGCTGTGACAGGAACTAATACATCGCTGCTCTCTATAGCTGTAAACTCATATTGTATTCCATCCTGAGTAGTAATCGTAAAAATTCTATTGAACTGATATCCCGAAGTTGTGATTTTAAGTAAAGGATTATCGGACAGGATATGAACGCGATTCTCTCTATCCAGAATAAAACGCCCAGAAGCACCCATCACATTAAAATTATAAATATCATACTCAGTATCTACACCTTGCCCTGCACCGTTAACATAAAAATCTAGTACCGTAGGATTGATCATACTACCTCCAGCCAAAACCATCTCCTGGATTTCTTGATCGGGAGCATTACGTAAAAGGCCTGCACCAGCACCATCATCATCTTCATCCTTTACAGTTCTGGTAATCACCCCTCCGGCATTTAAACTCCAACCTAATCCAACCCAACTGGTCATTTGGTCAACTCGTAACCCATTAGAATTATAACTTAACGCAATCGGAACCGATAAGTTCTTAGTCTTATAGGTATAAAAAGGTACACTTACATTTGCTGTACCTGTAAACATTCCCACGGGCACCTCTCCATACTTACCCAACTCAAAGGCAGTAGGTGAAGGTGGTGTTACAGATGGTAATTCCTGACCCCAAATAACGGCACTAGCCATCATTAGCAGTAAAACAACATGCTTTTTCATAGATTAACTACTTGGTTTTTAATTATTTTTTATTTTTCCCTGTGCCAAAAGCATCTTTATTTAGTTTATACATCAACAGTGATGAGAGGGGAAAAATCCCAACTCCCGCATCTCATCTCATCTGTTGATTTGTAGTCTAAACACAAATAATTGTAACTCAACTTGGCATATTTTGATGCAATGATAAGCGCTGCCAGTTTCATTATTTGAAACTGTGAAAAAAATATTTTTTCCCGCATCATTGCCTTTCATCCTTCTTGCCAACAGTTTATGATACTTTTAACCACTAGTGTATGTCATTATCATTTACTTTGTTACCCAAAACTTTTTTATGCAGCATCAAAAACAGCTTTTTGACCTCTCGGAAGACACGGTATACCTGAATTGCTCCTATATGTCTCCGCAGTTAAAATCAGTATCCGAAGTAGGGGTACAAAGCGTACTTAGAAAAGGAAAGCCTCATGCTATTTTGCCTGAGCATTTTTTTGATCAGCGGCAATTGCTCAAACAACGTTTTGCCGAACTCATCGATGCTGCTGATTATGAATACACCGCCATCATCCCATCCGTATCTTATGGGATTGCCAATGCTGCCAAGAACACTCCACTACAAAAAGGAGATGAAATCTTATTGGTCGAAGAACAATTCCCCAGCAATTATTATGTCTGGCAAGAAGTAGCACAACAAAATGGAGCTACGATCAAAATGATATCGCCGCCATCAGGTTTCGAAAAGCGCGGACAACGATGGAATGAAGCAATTCTTGATAGCATTACCGAAAAAACAGCAGTTATTGCCATGGCACATGTCCATTGGGCAGACGGTATCAAATTTGACCTGAAAGCTATTCGAGAAAAGACCAAAACCGTAAATGCACTTTTGGTCATCGATGGCACCCAAAGTATTGGTGCGTTACCATTTTCGGTAAAAGAAATACAACCCGATGCTTTGGTTTGTGGAGGGTATAAATGGCTACTAGGCCCATATTCAATTGGGATGGCTTACTACGGTGGAGCTTATCACCAAGGGGAACCTATAGAACATAACTGGATGAACCGATACAATAGTGAAGATTTTAATAACCTTACCCAATACGAAGATCGCTACCAGCCCAAAGCGGCACGATTTTCGGTAGGAGAATCCAGTAATTTTGTGTTGACCCCAATGCTGATTCGAGCTATCGAGCAATTGATCGAGTGGCAACCAGAAACTATACAGCAGTATTGCAAATCCATTACTAAAGATGCCGTGCAAAATCTTAAAGAATTAGGTTGTTTTATTGAAGACGAATCCTATCGGGCACATCACCTTTTGGGTGTATACCTGCCGGATCATATCGCTATAGATCCTTTAAAAGCTACGCTTAAAGAACATAATATTGTAGTGTCTTATCGTGGAAATGCCATTAGGATCTCTCCGCACCTATATAACACTGCTGCCGATCTAAATCTTTTGGTAGCACAATTTGCCAAACATTCCAAAATTCACTCATAGAGGGCCATCTATTTCTTGTTAAAAAACACTCCCAGTAAATAATGGTTATCATGTTTTTAGAATTTTATCTGTATCCATTATATTTGCCCAAAATTTGTATTTCGTGAGTATCACCCAAATCTCGCAAATTGTCGAAAAGTCTCCGCAACAGCAGAAACTAGGGACTGCTATTGCCCAATCTCAAAATAACATACATCTACAAGGACTAATTGGTTCGGCCCTCTCCTTTAGTATTGCAGATGCATTTCAAAAAGTAGAGCTGCCTTTTCTATGTATTTTTAATGACAAGGAAGAAGCTGCATATTACCTCAATGATCTCGAGCAATTATTGGGGGATAAAAATGTATTGTTTTATCCGGGAAGCTACCGTAGACCGTATCAAATTGAAGAGACTGATAATGCCAACGTACTCTTACGAGCCGAAGTACTGAACCGAATCAATTCCAGAAAAAAACCTGCGCTGATCATCACCTATCCGGATGCTTTGTTTGAAAAAGTGGTGACGCGAAAAGAACTGGAAAAAAACACTTTAAAAATTGCCACCAACGATACCTTGTCTCTGGATTTTGTAAACGAGGTCTTGTTTGAATATCAGTTTCAGCGGGTAGATTTCGTAACCGAGCCCGGAGAGTTTTCAGTACGTGGTGGGATTGTAGATGTATTCTCTTTTAGCAATGATGAGCCCTATCGTATTGAGTTTTTTGGGGATGAAGTCGATAGCATCAGAACCTTTGATGTAGAGACACAATTGTCTACCGATCAGATCAAGAAAATTACCATCATTCCTAATGTTGAAAACAAAGCGCTTCAGGAAACCAGAGAGAGCTTCTTAAAATATATCGCTTCAAAAACTGTCGTGTTTGCCAAAGATATCGACCTGCTTTCGGCCAGGATAGATAAAAACTTTGAAAAAGCAGAACAAGCTTTTGAAACGCTTTCCAACGAAATTAAGCGAAGTACTCCTGAAGAGCTTTTTGCCACTTCGGCACTCATTAAAAAACAACTACTGGATTTTACGCTGGTAGAAATCGGAAATCGCCCTTTGACCAAGGCGGATTATACCATTAAGTTTGACACCAAACCTCAACCTTCTTTCAATAAACAGTTTGATTTACTGATTCAAAATCTAAATGAAAACCATGAAGAAGGCTACAAGAACTATATTTTTTGTGTAAGTGAACAACAAGCTAAACGTTTTCATGATATTTTTGACGATGCAGATCTGGATGTAAAACAATATGAGACCATTGTTTTTTCAGCATTTCAGGGATTTATCGATCATCAGCAAAAGGTGGCTTGCTATACCGATCACCAGGTTTTTGAGCGGTATCACAAATTCAATCTCAAGAATGGATATGCCAAAAAGCAAGCCATTACTTTAAAAGAACTGACCAATCTCGAAGTAGGTGATTATGTAACCCATATCGATCATGGTATCGGTAAGTTTGGAGGATTACAAAAAATCGATGTCGATGGCAAAAAACAGGAGGCGATCAAGCTTATTTATGGAGAGCGGGATGTGCTGTATCTGAGCATTCACTCTTTGCATAAAATCTCAAAATTTAATGGTAAAGACGGCAAAGCACCACAGATCTACAAACTGGGGTCCAAAGCCTGGAAAAACCTAAAACAAAAAACCAAGGCTCGGGTTAAGCATATTGCTTTTAACCTCATCCAGTTATACGCCAAACGAAAGTTGCAAAAAGGGTTTCAATATGCTCCGGATAGTTATTTGCAGCATGAGCTAGAGGCTTCTTTTATTTATGAAGATACGCCCGATCAAAGTTCGGCTACCCAGGCGGTAAAAACCGATATGGAAAGTGAGCGCCCGATGGATCGACTGATCTGTGGAGATGTGGGATTTGGTAAAACCGAAGTGGCTATTCGCGCCGCATTCAAAGCAGTAGACAATGGTAAGCAAGTTGCCGTGCTCGTACCTACTACCATACTTGCTTTTCAGCATGCCAAAACCTTTAGAGATCGTTTAAAAGATTTCCCGGTTACGGTGGATTATATCAATCGTTTCAGAACCGCAAAACAAAAAAGAGAAACACTAGAGGACCTAGCCGCAGGAAAGGTAGATATCATTATAGGTACCCACCAGTTGGTCAATAAAAATGTGAAATTCAAAGACCTGGGGCTCCTGGTTATCGATGAAGAGCAAAAGTTTGGAGTTTCAGTAAAAGACAAGCTCAAAACCATCAAGGAAAATGTAGATACACTCACACTTACGGCCACACCAATACCAAGAACATTGCAGTTTAGTTTGATGGCCGCTCGAGACTTATCTACCATCACCACGCCACCTCCTAATCGATATCCGATAGAAACGCATGTGATTCGATTTACAGAAGAAACAATAAGAGATACAGTGAACTACGAGATACAACGCGGTGGACAGGTATTTTTTATTCATAATCGAATTGAAAATATCAAAGAGGTAGCCGGTATGATCCAGCGTTTGGTTCCTGATGCAAAAGTTGCGGTAGGACATGGACAAATGGATGGTAAGAAACTAGAAAACCTGATGCTGTCATTCATGAATGGCGAATTTGATGTCTTGGTATCTACTACCATCGTAGAAAGTGGTTTGGATGTACCTAATGCCAATACCATATTTATAAACAACGCCAATAACTTTGGACTCTCGGATCTGCACCAAATGCGAGGTCGTGTAGGTCGAAGCAATAAAAAAGCCTTCTGTTATTTTATCACACCACCCTACTCTGCAATGACCGAAGATGCCAGAAAACGAATCACCGCATTAGAACAATTCTCAGAATTAGGTAGTGGTTTTAATATTGCCATGAAAGACCTTGAGATTCGAGGTGCAGGAGATTTGCTAGGAGGAGAACAGAGTGGTTTTATCAACGAAATCGGTTTTGATACTTATCAAAAAATCCTAAACGAAGCCATTGAAGAACTGAAAGAAAATGAGTTTAAGGAGCTATATGCCGAAGAAGGTGAAGTAAAAACGTATTTGAAGGATACACAAATCGATACTGACTTTGAGCTGTTGTTCCCTGATGATTATATCAATAACATCACAGAACGATTAAATCTCTATACCGAACTCAACACCATTAAAGATGAAGAAGGGTTACAAGGCTATGAAAAACGATTAATCGATCGCTTTGGTGAACTCCCGGATCAGGCCTTGGATTTGATGAATTCTGTAAGAATAAAATGGATTGCCACATCTATTGGAATAGAAAAGATCATTCTGAAGCAAAATAAATTGATTGGCTATTTTATTAGTGATCAGCAATCTGAGTTTTATCAAAGTCCTGCTTTTACCAAAGTCCTACAATTTGTACAGCAAAATCCTAGAGTGTGTAAAATGAAAGAAAAACAAACTCGAAACGGATTACGACTACTACTCACTTTTGAGCAAATCGACACCGTAGACAAAGCACTGAACGCCCTGCAGCCACTGCAACCAGTACAAACGGAGGTAAAGACTGCGTAAAAAACCGGAAGACGAATAGTAAAATTCACACAAAAACATGTAAGAAACATCTGTATTTTTGCTATTTGAAATGGAAAAAATTATCCATAATTTGCATCAAAACCCGTTTAACCACAGAAAAACGCATTTCGTCGAAAAACTTTAACCGCTCACCGTTAGTTAATCTTTGATGTGATCGTTTGTTTTTAATTTTAACCAAAATTATGACAATAACACCAACTAAGATCATGAGAAAAAGAGAAGAATTTAGCTTTTTAAAAGGAACCTTAAAACAATTAGCAAAGTTGAATCAAAGCGTAAACCAGTTGATTCAAAACCTAAATAACGACAAGTTATATGCAATCAACTATGCCAATGTAAAAGGAAGGTTTCTTGAAGAATTGAAGAATTATAAAAACAATCCAGAGTTAATTGATATCGATGAGTTTTCTATGAACTACTCTTTTGGATATCATTCTTGTAACAACATTGATGATCTTTTAAGCAAACAAGCGATGTTTGTAGAAGTAAAAAGCTACCTGAATACTTTGAACCTAAGAGCATAAACCAAAAACTATACGTATCGAATATACTTTTACGCTATCCAAACACATCTGAATACACTCTCTTTGTAGCAATCTACATGCAAATACTTGCTTAAAAAAGTAGTCTACTCCGCATAATTATTCCTATATTTCCGATTCATAAAAATTACCGCGTTTGTCTTGAATCCCTTATGATATCTGCTTTGTCGGGTAAATGACGGGTTAAAGACAAGCAAAAAAATTTGAGAACCTATTTCTGGAAACTAATATTGCTGAAGAAAATGAATACAAGTTCTAGTGATCACAAGAATGCAACTAAAAACTTAAAAATCATGAAACAGCCAGAATTAGGATTAAAAATTTCCGAACTACGAAAACTTAAAGGTCTTACCCAAGAAGAGCTTGTCGAGCAATGTAATATTAGTGTTAGAACTATTCAACGCATAGAATCCGGAGAAGTTACCCCCAGAAGTTATACGATCAAGACCATCTTATCCGCATTGGATTATGATTTGAGTCAAATTCAAACCGAAGAATCCAGAGTTACCAAAGAGTTTAAAAAACTATTTTTATTAGAAGTAGACGACAGTAAAGAAGCTGGATTTTTGAATAGACAACTCACCATATCATGGATCAGTGGTATCATCTACTTTATTTTAGGGTTTGGAGAATTTACTTTGGATTACTATCGATATTTTCAAGATGAAATCCTAGGAGGAAATGTGGTGTATTGCCTTACCAAATTAGTGACATTATTGTCGTTGATCTTTTTCTTTAGAGGTTTCGTTCTGTCAGGTAAGATCTTAAAAAACTATTTGCTTAGAATTGTCGCTTTTATCCTCATCTTTGTTGGTGGTGTGTTCTATACCTATGATATTTTATCCCTTTATGTTGGCGAAATCGATTATCAAGTCGTTATAGGTGCCTACAGTATTACTTTTGGTATTCTGGGGATTTTATTAGGTGTAGCCGTAATCCGTTTACAAAACGCACTAGGGACACTTGCCAAGGTGACTGGTATTTTTGAGATTATTGCTTATGGGTGTATGGCAACAGTAATACTTGGCATTGTGGGTTATATCGTCCTTACCCCTACGATCATTCTAGAAATTATCCTACTCTACAAGATTTCTGAAATGCTCAAAGCAAAGCAGAAGGAAATAGATATCGACTAAATCCATTCGAATCATTTATTAGTACTTACAACCATTGATTGTTGATTCAATGCGTGCTTTCTATTGCCTAATTTTAACTCCTTTACAAAATGAAAAAAATAATCATTTCAGTCTTTGTACTCATCATACTTATATTATCCTATTTCCTTTTTGAACCTATTTTTGTGTATACCACAGGATGGAAACCTTTATCAAAAATCAAGGCAATCCCTCCGGTGGTTCATCACACTGATACGCAATCAAAAAAAGCGGATAGTATTCTTAAAGCTATCCACCAGCGACTGCAGTCTCCAGCTGTATCCATAGCCGTTGGGCAACACGGAAAAATACAATGGGCGAATGCTATCGGATATCAAAATCTAGACGATCAAATCCCTGTTGCACTGGACACCAAATTCAGAATAGGAAGTACCTCGAAAGCAGTTACTTCTTTAGGAATCGGGGTATTACTGCAAAACCAAAAACTTCGACTAGACAGCGAGGTCAAAGACTTTGTTTCGTATGCGAGTGGTCACTTATCCAATATCAATTTGCGACAGCTAGCTTCTCATACTTCGGGAATCAGAAATTATGGGTCATGTTTTTGCTTTCCTATATGGGAATATTACAATAACGATGAGTATACAGGAGTAGAAGAAAGCGTAGGTATTTTTAATAATGACGATTTACTGTTCGAACCAGGATCAGATTTCAGTTACAGCAGTTATAACTATACCTTACTCAGCGGAATGCTAGAGGGAGCTTCCCAACAAAAATTCCCGGATTTTATGAAGCAAAACGTTTTTAAACCTATCAACATATCCAACATTGAAGCTGAAACTGCTACTCCCATTAAAAACACCGCCAGGTTTTACGACATTGCAAAGGGCACTTACAAAGAAGTCTACAAAGTAAACAACAGCAATAAATGGGCTGGTGGTGGTTTTTTGGCAACACCAACTGCTTTGGTAAAGATTGGAAATGCTTTTTTGAATCATCAATTATTTGGTCAAGACATACAACACCAACTCACCCAACCTGTTTTGTTAGACAATGGAAAAGTAAACCCACAAGAGTATGCCATTGGTTGGAGAAATCATCGCAAAGATCTCTTTAGGAATGGTCAAAAAATCACGGTATGGCATCATGGTGGGATTGCGAATGGATCGATTTCATTATTAGCTTTGTTTCCTGAATACAATTTATCGGTATCGATGCTCGCCAACAAAAACGGCAACTCTGGAGAGTTGTTCGAAAACGTATATGCTATCGCAAAGTTATTTATACAACAAACATCAAAATAGGTCATTCTTCATATCAAAAAACGAACATCAAAAAACCGGGATAAAAATATCCCGGTTTTGTTAGTACACGCATCAACGTATTGAATTAGCCAAAATTGATTCTATTATATCGGCATATTTAAGTTGATAATTAAAATGGCCTACATTGCCCATTCACGCATTCTTCTCCTGGCAGGCAATCATCGCATTGATTGTCATTTGGATCCACCACACAATTCCCATCAAGACAGATATACCCAGGTAAGCATTGTATTACTTTACATCTATCAATAGGGCAAGTACCTTCATAATACACATATCGTTTGTCTCTTGAATTAATCGAAGGGTTAATTTCAGCTTTAGCAACCTCTATGTTTGTAGGATATACCGGAGAGTCATTATCCCAATTATAAATGATATCCATTGGGATTCCGTTTTCGCAAGGACCGTTCAGGAAATTTCTAATATTGATCCCCCAACCTCGCCAATTGTTAAGATCACCAAAAAAAGATCCTCTAAACTCTCTATATCTTGTTACTCTTCCTATCTTATTATTGTGTAAATCCATAGCCTTATCTCCATCATAATCATTTGCATTTATGATCTCGTATGATTCCATTAGAGCGAACGAAATAGGCTGAGACAAGTATCTTTTTAAATGCATACTCACATAAATATGCCTAAAAGCATCACCCTTTTCACCAGGCTCGGTATTACCCGGATAAAACTCTTGAGATAAACTTTCTGCCCTATTCCAGGATTGTGTAACGCGAAAAGAAGGTATTCCTAAACTGACTGCAACTGCTGTTAAAAGTGCTGCTGTAATTGATTTATTATTCCCAGATGTTTTAACCACCACATCTAATTCTTGTCTGGTCAGTACTTTTTTTCTGCTGCTCAATGCCTCCAATTTCAGAAACGCATCCATTTCAGTTTTGCTCATATTCATATATTCCATTTCTTCTTTTAAGGAAGTAAATGAAGGCGGCGTACTTTCTACAAAAGGTGGTAATCCCAAGGTTTCTTCATATGCGTTCTGCTTTTTCAAGTACACATCGTAGATTTTAAGGTATTCTTCTAATTCGGCATTTATCTTTTTCAGTAATCCCGGATATACGAGTTCTGGATAAAGTTGCACTAATCGTTGTTCTACATATTCTAATTCTGAAATGGTATTTGTTTGATCAGGATTATTTGTGTATTTATGAAAATACTCTCGTTGAAGAATGTGACCAACAATTAATGGTATTGCAGGAATTTTTACTGTAAGGATAAACTCTGGTTCTTCTAGATTTTGTAAACCAATTTCTGCCTCCCGTATAGCTGTTTCATTATCTGTTGGTATAGAATCGACCTCGCAGGAGACTATACATAAAATCGAAAAAAGAAGTAAGATTGATTTGTGAAATAAATGGTTTTTCATGTGTAAAGTTTTTTAAGTTAGATGATCTATATATTCCGAATCGTTTCAGAATTTTATTAATGATTAAAAGTATCCTCTCAATCACAAAAAATCGACCTAACGTATACAGTTGTACACATTTTTACCCGGTTATCTTCAGTGTTTTTATATAATTACTTGGCGTATCATTCATTGCTGTTTTAAAAGCTTTGTTAAAAGTAGATTTCGAATTAAAACCAGAATCTAAGGACATCGCCAACAAGGTCTGTTTGTGATATGCCCCACTTTCAACTTTTTCTATAAATGCTTGTATACGATGTTGATTAACATAATCGTAAAAATTACACTGATACACATTGTTTATCAACCACGACACATTATTAGTAGATGTATTCATTTCTTTTGCCAGATCCATCAATGTGAGCTTTGGATTAAGATGCATTTTATCTATTGACATTAGTTGTTCTAATCTTGCTTTTAGTACTTTTATTTCCTCTGCCTCCAGTCTTTCCTTCTTAGTATACTCTTCATTTTTGACCAAAGGAATTCGAAAAATATGTGGCTGTTTTAAACTGTAAAACCCTATAGCGTACATAAAAACAGGGAAAGAAATCCAAATGGTGTTATAGTTGATGATGGCAGATCGGATATTCAAAAAATAATAAAACAAATAACTGACAAACCACAACATAAAAAACATCGCTGACACCAATACAGTAACTGTGAGGAAAGGAAGTAAATTCTGAGAATACGACAGATTGTCTTCTGCTTCTTTACGATAAATTTTTAGCAGTTGATAACAGTGATAGCAAAAATAAAGATTAAAACCAATCCCTAAAGTTTCTATTAACAGGAACAAGGTTTGTAATTTCCCCACGAACCACATGGCCACAATTTCGCTGTGAGAATGTGTAAGCGTCCATATGTAATATACAGTCATTAACCCAACAGGAATAAAGCTAAAAAAAGGAACAATATATGCTGGTTTTTCATCAAAAATTAATCTTCTGAAGTACATGTACAACAATGGTCCAAACAAAAAAATTAACAGATCTAGAAAGAGTGCTATTCTAAAGAAAAAGGAATTGTTTTTATCGAATGAATACAAAAATTTCCCTGTCAATAAAATCGAAGCAGTTACTAAAAGAATTGAAAGTACTTGATTTGCTTTTTTGTTCTTATCCCGAATTGTCTGTATCGCTAACGCTAGAAAAATACCTTGACTAATCCCTACCACCAAAGCGAAATCCAAAAGGCCAAAATTTTGCATTAAAAATTAAATCATTTGTAGATAAAACTTCATAAGGTGGGGTAACTATATCTAAAATACATATTTCTCTGAAGTAAGAGGTCATCTGCAAGATAAATTCTTAAAAAAACAAAAGACTAATGAAATCATTAGTCTTTTATAGTTAAAAATAGATAGGCCAACAACACGTGTACAAAAACTAATTTTAAGCGTATCGTAATGCAATATGAGTTCGATTGATTGTACAACCGAACTCATATTAATCAACAAAACTAACTACTTCACTCAATCATATTTTTATCTCAAGGAAATTTTGCGTACTGCTCCCGTGCCTCCAAACTCCGAGATGTATAGGGCTTTATTGTATTTGTCTGCTGTAATTCCGTTAGGCCCATTAAAAGACGCTTCTTCTACCGGTCCATCTACCACTGCAGCATCTCCGGTTCCAGCAAACTCTTCTACCTCGCCATCTAGAGTTACCCTAAATATCTTGTTAACTGCAATACCTGTTGCAAAAACCGAATTTCCCAACACAGTAATGTATCCGATACCAAAACCGTTAACTACGATATTCGGAATATTAGCGATCAAAGACACCTCACCATCTGGAGTGATCGACAAGATATCGGCTGTAGCAAAATTACCGACTACCAAATTTCCTCTGCGATCAAAATCAATTCCTACACCTCCTGCTAATCGAGGATCGCTGGCAAATACAGTTACTTCTCCTCCTGGTGTGATTTTATGTACGGTAGGAGTCAAAAAATTAGATACATATACATTGTTTTGATGATCCAAGGTAAGTCCCGTGGGCCATCCATCTATAGTAGCCAATACGGTTTTAGTACCATCCGGACTTACTTTAAGAATATCCCCTCTTTGCGTATTGTTGTCATTACTCACATAGAAATTCCCCTGGAAGTCAATGGCGTTTCCTAGAGGACCCGAGAGATCGGTGATAAAATCCGAAACTTCTCCCTGTCTGGATATTTTTAATACTCGTGTTCCATTACCCCCCGTATTTTCGAACTGTCCATATTCTGAAACATAAACATTTCCTCTCTTGTCGATGGTAACCGCATCGTTACCCGCAAAGTCGGATACTATGGTTTCTACTTCGGGTTCACGATCCACCCCGTCTCCATAGCAAGAAATAAATAATACAGACGCACTTAACAGTACGAATAGCTTACAACTTTTGATGATTTTTTTCATGATTTGATTTTTAATGTTTTCCTCGAATCTATTTCGATATCCATTAAAAATCGACGCTTTGGATCAAGCCGTACCCTTTTTCATGCAGCAGAATGATCCTATATATGCTGAAATGTAACTCGGCAACAGCAATGTGCTATTTTTTGGGGCTTATGCGCAGATACGCTAATATACCCACCACCATCCAAATGGCTAGTATCGCAAAATTTCCGTAGAGTTTATGTGCTCCAAAATCCATTTCAAATAAAAAGATCATGATCGAATTTATAGCTCCATGAGTAAGTACTGCGGGCCAAACACTTTTGGAGTTGATGGTAATCATTCCCATAAAAAATGAAATGAAAACCGTTATTGCCGGAAATATCAAAAATGCCCCTAAAACAGGATACTCTGGATAATTAAATCCATTAATGATCAACGGAAAGTGCCAAAACCCCCAAAGCACGCCTAAAAAGGTAAGTGATTTGAAAGTGCTGTTGGTCTCCAGAAGCTTCTTTTGTAAAAAACCTCTCCACCCTATCTCTTCGCCCATAGTTAATAGGCCTGTAATCAACGAAAAAACAATTCCCGTAACCAAAAAATTAAGAACAAAAAATGGAAGACTTTGGGCTTCTGCACCCAAAAGCAGAGGTATCTCTATATCATCTACTACATCCCCTTTTATAGTATAGGCATAGTTGGTAGCAATTCCCAATTTTTCCATCAGTAGAATACCCAGCAAGGTAATTGCAATAGGTATGAGTAAGCTTAGAATCAGATATAGGGGTTTTCTTATTTTCCAATCGATATAACCTAAACCCGTTTTTGTCTTTACCAAATACCAAATGGCTCCAATAGCTGGAAAAAACATGCTAATCCCAATAACCAAGTCAAAAAACTGATACTCCTCTCCTCCATTATAAATGGCAAAAATTTGGAAAGCATAGGTTACTATTAATAAGATTACAATATAAATCCAGACATTCTTTTCTAATTTGATCATTTGGTGAAGATTAGTTTAAACGGATACGAGTTGTTTTATGTAGTTACTAGGAGTATCATTCATCTCCAACTTAAATGCTTTATTAAAAGTGGATTTTGAATTAAACCCAACATCCATAGAAAGCGCCAAAATGGTATTCTGATGATGTTCGTTATTGTCTATTTTCTTGATAAACTCCTTTATACGATAATGATTGATGTAATCATAAAAGTTGGTTTGTAATACCTGATTAAGGTACCAGGACAGATTGTGGGTTGATGTGTTGAGATGTTGCGCAAGATCCCTTAATGTAAGGTTGCTTTGTAAGTATAATTTATCTTCCTCAATAGCATGTTGCAAGCGTTCTTTTAATAAAGAAATAGCTCTTTCGGGCATTCGTTGCGGTTTGGATTTGGTTTTTTCGACGGGTAAAGGGATTCTAAAAAGCTCGGGTTCCTTCAAACTATAGTATCCAATTACAAAAATGAAAACCGATAGCCCTACCCATAAGGAATCGTACCCTATAGGATATAGCGAATAACTAAAAAACTTCAATGCGATAAAACTGACCAACCATACCAACAAAAAAACACCCACCGATATCTGAAAGAGGATCAAAAAAGAGATCAGATTTTGACTATAGGATACCCTATTTTTTTCCTCTCGTTTATATTTTGTGATCAAATTTACGTTTAACCCCCAATAGAACAGATTCGATAATATCCCACCTCCTTCAATGATAAAAAAAGGAAGGTTAAAAGCTCCCGAGTTCACCTTTTGGATATAGTCTTCTAAGCTAAAGGTCATTCCATACAGAAAAAATAAAAAGTGAAGTCCAGCCGGGATAAAATGGATCCAGGAGAGTCTATACTGTTCATTTTCTAGAAAAGCCAAACGGCGTATGTAGCAATAACAAAGTGGCCCAAAAATGAGAATCACCATATCGATCAAAACCGTCCATCGAAATAGCATTGGTGTTAGAAACCTAAAGTAAATCATTCTGCCTATGAGCATCACCACGGCGATAAGTAGAATAGAGGACAATATGGTATTTGCTCCTTTGTTCTTCCCTTTTAAAAGCTGTATGGTAATCGCCAAAAAGACACCCTGGCTTATACCTAGAAAAAGTATGAGATCAATAAATTCGAATGTAATCACTAACAAAGAATTAAACTGCATACAAAAATATATTTCTTTCTTATGTTTTTCGACCGAATGGATATGCTCGCACCTAAAAACTATCGATGTTGTGCATATATTTTTGGGGTATTGCCCTTGCCTAACACCGCATATATTTCATTACTCAAACTAGTTGAGTGAGATGATGAAAAACCTTCTTCCAATTGCTTTTGGTTACGAATCCCCAGCACCGCCGAACTAATCGCTGGATGTTGAAGCACATACTGTATTGCTGTTCTGCCCATAGGTTGATCTGATGCTGTTGCCTCTTTCAATACATCTATGGTATTTTGTACCTCTGTCTCTGTATATCCCAAATACTCTTTTGCTGGTTTTCCCGCCAAAAGCCCTTTGGCCAGTGTCCCTCTTGCCAAAACACCAATATTATTTTCAAAAAGCAACTGCAAGCAAGCTTCTTCTGCCCTTCTATCCAAAAGACTATACTGCATCATCACGCTTGTTATATTTGATCGATCCACATACTCTCGAATCACATTAGGACGAATGGATGAAATACCATAATATCGTATTTTACCTTCTTTTTGTAGGATTTCAAAAGCGTCAATAATTTCATCAATTGGATCATCTATAGTTCCGCCATGCAATTGGTACAAATCAATATAATCGGTTTGCAATCGTTTCAGGCTTTGCTCTACTGCTTTTACAATATAATCTTTGCTAGGGTTCCAATCCCAACCACTTCCATCTGGTCGAAGCTGATTACCCACTTTTGTAGCAAGAATTATGCCTTTTCTATGTTCTTTTAACGCCTTTCCTACCAAGGTTTCATTCTGCCCACCATCATATAAATCTGCAGTGTCGAAAAAATTAACCCCATAATCGATAGCCGAATGTAAGAGACGTTTGGATTCGGGATTTTTCCAATCCAACGACATACAGCCAAAAGAAACTTCACTGATGTTGATGTCGGAATGTCCTAGTATACGATAGTTCACCTGTTTAGTTTTATCTAAAGATACTTTCAAAAATGATAAAATGCATCTTCAAGATGTTCAATCCGTGTTCCTAATTTATTTTGAATGATCGCAATGATGTCAAAACGTACCTGATGATCCAGATCATTTTCGGTCATAAAATGATCCATTGCTTTTACCAAAGATTGAATTTGTTTCGGTTTTACAAAATCCTGGGGATTCCCAAACTCTGGAGTACTTCTGGTTTTTACTTCTACAGCAATGACCACCTCATCTTTTTGTGCAATGATATCTACTTCTGATTTCTGATACCTAAAGTTTCTTTGTAAAATAGCATACCCTATTTGTTGCAAATGATCTACAGCTAGTTGTTCTCCTTTTTTACCAAGCTTATTGTGTTCTGCCATCGTTATTTATAATTTAGCACCACCTGATTTGTACCTACTTCTAAAGAAGCTTCGGCTCCAAAAACAAGAGCTCGATTATCTTCTATATGCCCCATGGGGAATTTAAACGCCACAGGGAAATCATATTCTTTTACAATATCCAAAATGATCTGTTTGGACTTTTTACCAAAAGGAATATTGTTGTCATGCATTTTTTTCATTCCACCTACAATCAAGCCCGCCAGGTTATCAAAATATCCATTTCGCTTTAGATTTTGCAGCATACGATCAATATGGTACAAATACTCATCCAGATCTTCGATGCATAAAATCTTACCAGAAGTATCTATGGCGGATTCAGAACCACAAAGAGAATACAGAATAGACAAATTTCCTCCCACCAATTGGCCAGAAGCTTTACCCAAAATATTTTTCTTTGAAGTTTCGACAGAATACCCTTCACTATGCCCGAAAATTGTGGCTTTAAAAGCATCGATTGCAGTCTTTGTACCACGATGAAAATCTACTGGCATTGGTGCATGTATAGTAGCAACTCCCAAGTTATGAATATGAGAGTGTAAAACGGTGATATCAGAATAACCGATAATCCACTTTGGATGTTTCATAAACTTAGAGAAATCGATTTGATCTATAATTCTAACCGTACCATACCCTCCTCGAGCACACCAAATCGCCTTTATTTCTGGGTCATCCAACATATTTTGAAAGTCTACAGCCCTATCCTGATCAGATCCCGCAAATTGATGTGCTGCCTTCTCGATTGTTGAACCTATTACCGGCACTAAACCCCAGCTTTTTATGATACTTAAAGAATCCTTGATCTCTCTGTTTTCGATCTTTCTAGCGGTAGATACGATGGCTATTTTGTCTCCTTCCCTTAAAAATTCAGGCTTAAACATGTATTAAATTTTCAAAATATGATACTAATTAACAAATACTTTCGTTATAATCTATTATATTGTGTTGAATTTGTCCCTCAACTTTACGATTAAAATCTTATGCCTATGATCTCTGATACTACATGTAATCTGGATTCCTTGGATGTATATGTTCCCACTCCGGAGAACCCTTGGAATGTTACGAAAATAAATCATTTGTATCGTCGGATTGGTTTTGGTGCTTCAAAAGCTGAAGTACTGGCCGCACTATCCCAAAATGACCCCTCTGCACTTGTTGATGCTTTAATTGACGAAGCTCTTGCGCTAAATACTACTCCGCCTCCGCTATGGGGATTCTGGAATAGAGACCAATTTGAAGCTGCCGAGGACGCCAACCCCGATAACGATACCGGTTTTTACCGTAGAGAGGGAAAAAATCAAATGATTAATGACCTTATTCAAAATAAGGTTCGTGAACGACTTACTTTATTCTGGAGCAATCACTTTGTAACCGAAGACGATACTTATCGAAGCCCTGCATACCAATCGCAATACTATAATCTATTGCAGATTCATGCTCTAGGGAATTTTAGAGATTTTGTATACGATATCGGTATTTCGAATGCAATGTTGGTTTATCTTAACGGAGATGAAAACGTAAGAGATAGACCTAATGAAAATTACGCTCGAGAGCTGTATGAATTATTTACCCTTGGTGTAGATAATGATTATACCGAAGATGATATTCAGGAAACTTCAAAAGCCCTAACTGGTTATGTAGATACTAATGATATTCCTTGGGGAGACATCTTGTTTAATCCAGGGCAATTTAGTAATGATACCAAAACCATATTTGGACAAACCGGAAACTGGAACTACGATGATGTGATCAATATTTTGTTCCAGCAACGAACAACTCAGGTAGCTACTTTTATTTGTACAAAACTGTACGCATATTTTGTAAGTCCTACTTGTAGCGAAGCTATTGTTGCGCAAATGGCGCAGACCTTTATCGACAACAATTTCCAAATTGCTCCTGTTCTTCGTCAATTATTTAAAAGTCAGCACTTTTTCAATCAAGAAGCTATTGGAGCGATTATTAAGAGCCCTTGTGATCTATTGATTTGTTTCTATAACGAATTAGGATTCCAGCTTCCTGTTGATGTGAATGATTATGTACGAGGAGCTGTTCGGGTGTTAGGTCAAGATGTGCTTAATCCTATAGATGTAGAAGGATGGCAAGGAGATGGAGACTGGATAAGCCCAGATCTTTTGATTGGTAGATGGGAAAGTGTTCGATTTATTATCAATCAAAGCTGGAATCAAAATCAACAGCAATTTAGAGATTTTGTGGTAGGTCTTCCTATCGGAAACACTACCGATGGTAACCTAGACCCTAGCCTTAGTGGTCCAGAAGTAGATATTGTTGTACGCGCTCTTGTCAATTATTTCTTCCCAAGAGGGATCGCAGACGACGTTATTTTTAATGAAATTTCAGGTGTTTTTAGGGATATAGATGCCTTCCCGCCTAGTTACTACGAACCAGACGCAGTAGATCCTGCTATCTGGAGGTTAGATCGCCCCGAAGTGGCAGAACAGTTTGTTGCCCTTCTGAATTATATTGTAGACATCCCTGAATTTCAACTTAAATAAACCGCTATGTGCCAAAATCATAATCACAACCCCAGTAAAATAAAATTAGATAAGCACGGTAATTGTAATACCGACGAACATAAAAAGTGGAACCGAAGATCATTCTTACAAGCTCTTGGTCTTGCAGGAGGAGGAAGTATGATGTTAGCCAACACTCCTCTATCCGTATCAGGACCATCGGCACTAAGTATGGCATTGGCCCAAAGCCAAGAGGTTAATGATAACATATTGGTTATCGTACGTCTGCAAGGAGGTAATGATGGGTTTAATACCATCATCCCCGTATACGACTACGATGTATATGCCAATGCACGACCGTTGATTCGCATACCTCCTAGTGAGTTTATCTCTCTAACCGATGATTTTGCAATGCCAAAACCCATGAATAAATTAGAAGGTGTATGGGGAGAAGGACAAATGCGAGTGGTGCATGGTGTGGGATACGAAGGTTCTTCATTATCACATTTTAAAGGATCAGATATTTATGCCAATACCAATTTACAGGAAGATGATCGAACTGGATTTATGGGACGATATTTTGGAGAAATCTATCCTGATTATTTCTTTAACCCGCCACCAAGTCCACCATCGATCCAAATCGGAAGTATTGGTAACTTAATTTTCAAAGGTCCTGAAAGTGATTATTCTTTTGCCGTTTCAGACCCGAGAAGGTTATTGCAAATCATTGAAAATGAAACGTTTTATAATCTGGACGATATCGATGAAACCTGTACTTATGGAGATCGATTAAGATTCCTAAGAGAAGCAACCAATACTACATTCAATTATGCCGATGTCATTAGTGCCGCTTATGAACGTTCTACAGATTTTGGTGGATATCTGGATGATAGTATGGGTAGACAATTTAGTATCATTGCCCGTTTAATCAAAGGAGGACTAGGGACCAAAGTATTTTTGGTTACTCTGGGAGGTTTTGACACCCACAATAACCAAATCCAAAGACACCAGCAATTGTTGACCTCTTTCTCTGAAGGAGTGAGTAATTTCTATGCCGATCTTGCTGCGGCGGGATGGGACGACAAGGTGTTGTCGATGACCATTTCAGAATTTGGAAGACGATTTAGAGAAAATGGTTCACTAGGTACCGATCACGGTACTGCCGCGCCTATTATGTTCTTCGGAACTGGACTTAATGGTAATGGTTTTGTTGGAGAACACCCAGATATCAATAGCTTAACCCGTGGTGGAAACGTTACAGAGACTATGGATTTCAGACAGGTATATTCTACCGTAATGAAAGACTGGTTATGTATCGACCCACAGATGGTAGACAGAGCATTACTTGGTGCTCAGTTTGAATCGTTGGATATCGGATTTAACTGTTCTGGAACAAATCCGAATATTCCTAATGATGGTGAAAGCTTAACACACATTCCAACCTACAGTGACAGTCAAACCTTTATTAATATTGTGAGTCCAGCGACCACACATATTGAGGTTTCGCTTTACAATATTGTAGGACAAAAAGTAGCGGTGTTGGCCAACGAAATGCTTATGGAAGGTAGAGATCTTATCATTAATGTGAAAGAAGCTGCCAATACCCGATTAAGTACGGGACCATATGTATATCAGATTGAAACCAACAGCGGTAACTTTAGCAAGTCGATTGTAATTTCGTAAACATACCATAACCCGTCATAAGTATTCTTAAAATTGAATCTTTGACGGGTTCTTTTTGACCTTGTTTTTATTACCTTTGTGCCTTTATTTTAAGTTATGAGCACCAAGGGAAGATATACCATTACAGCAGCATTACCGTATACCAACGGACCGATTCATATCGGACATTTAGCAGGAGTTTATGTACCTGCTGATATCTATTCACGTTACCTAAGAATTACAGGGCAAGATGTTGCCTTTATTTGTGGTAGTGATGAGCACGGTGCTGCCATCCCAATGCGTGCCAAAAAAGAAGGCGTATCTCCACAAGTGATTATCGACAAATACCACGCTATCATCAAAAAGTCTTTTGCTGATTTTGGAATTTCATTTGACAATTACTCGAGAACCTCTGCTCCTATTCATCACAAAACAGCTTCAGAGTTTTTTGAAAAAATGTATGCCAATGGGCAGTTTATCGAGGAAACCTCTGAGCAATTATACGATCCAGAAGCCGATCAATTTTTGGCCGACAGATTCGTAACGGGTACTTGTCCCAAATGTGGTCATGAAGAAGCTTATGGAGATCAGTGTGAAAACTGTGGAAGTTCTTTGAATGCTACCGACCTTATTAATCCAAAATCTACTATATCAGGTGCAGAACCCGTTTTGAAAAAAACCAAGCACTGGTTTTTACCGTTGGATCAGTATGAAGATTTTCTGAAAGAGTGGATACTAAAAGGGCATAAAAAAGATTGGAAAGCCAACGTATACGGACAAATAAAATCCTGGATCGATGATGGTTTACGCCCAAGAGCGGTAACCCGTGATCTGGATTGGGGAATCCCGGTACCGGTAGAAGGAGCCGAAGGGAAAGTGTTGTATGTATGGTTTGATGCTCCAATTGGCTATATCTCTTCTACCAAAGAATGGGCAGAAAGAGAAGGAAAAGACTGGGAACCTTATTGGAAAGATAAAGACACCAAATTGGTGCATTTTATAGGAAAAGACAATATCGTTTTTCACTGTATTATTTTCCCGAGCATGCTAAAAGCAGAAGGAAGCTATGTATTGCCAGAAAATGTGCCTGCCAACGAGTTTTTGAACCTGGAGGGAAATAAACTTTCTACCTCCAAAAACTGGGCGGTTTGGCTACATGAATATCTGGAAGAGTTTCCAGACAAACAAGATGTATTGCGTTATGTATTAACCGCCAATGCACCAGAAACCAAAGACAATGATTTTACCTGGAAAGACTATCAAGCGCGCAACAATAATGAGCTTGTAGCCATTTTTGGTAACTTTATTAATCGAGTAGTGGTATTGACGCATAAATACTACAATGGCGTAGTTCCTACACCGAGCCAATTCTCTGAAGTTGATGAACAAACCCTTAAAGAATTAAAAGCCTATCCAGCAGTTATTGCTAGCTCTATAGAGCGTTATCGTTTTAGAGAAGCTAGCCAGGAATTAATGAATGTAGCTCGATTAGGAAATAAATATTTGGCAGATGAAGAACCTTGGAAGTTGATCAAGACGGATGAACAACGCACACAAACAGTAATGTATGTGGCTCTGCAGATTGCTTCTGCCCTGGCAACATTGTGTGAACCGTTTTTACCATTTACTTCCGAGAAATTGAAACAAACCCTGGCGATTTCATCCAACGATGAGGCTACAGGATGGAATGATATTGCTCAAAAAGAAGTGCTACTGCCTGCTGGACTTCAAATCGAAAAAGGAGGATTACTATTCTCTAAAGTAGAAGATGCTGAAATCCAAAAGCAATTGGATAAACTAGAAGCTACCAAAAAAGCCAACAAAGCCGAAAACAAAGCAATAGAACCGCAAAAAGACACGACTACTTTTGAGGACTTTACCAAATTGGATATGCGGGTGGGTACCATCATTGAAGCCGAAAAAATGCCAAAGGCCAAAAAGTTATTGGTGCTTAAGGTAGATACCGGTATCAACACTAGAACTATTGTTTCCGGTATTGCCGAGCACTTTTCTCCAGAAGAAATCGTGGGTAAAAAAGTAACAGTTTTGGTTAACCTAGCACCAAGAAAATTGCGTGGTGTAGAAAGTGAAGGTATGATTTTGATGACCGAAACTCCCGAAGGTAAATTGGTATTCTTAAATCCAGATGAAGATGGCGTTCTTTCTGGAGCTGTGATTAGTTAAAGAATATTCAACATCGCTTTTCGTACCTTAATTCTTATAACGGATTTTGATTATTCCTCGGATTCCAAGTCTTTTCTAAGATCCAATTTTCTGAAGGCCGGAGAAATGATGGAAGTAAGAATCACGGTAAGCAAAGTCATACTACCTCCAAATACTACTGCGGTAACCGTACCCATATATTTGGCGGTAATACCACTTTCAAAAGCTCCCAATTCGTTTGAGGATCCTACGAATATAGAATTTACAGAAGATACTCTTCCTCGCATATGATCTGGGGTTTTGAGCTGTAATATCGTTTGCCTAACTACCATTGAAATGCCATCGGTGACTCCACTAAAAAATAGCGCTACTACCGAAATCCAGAATACGGAAGAAAGCCCAAAAACGATGATACAGATCCCAAACCCGAAAACAGCTAGTAGTAATTTTTTTCCTGCATTTTTACTAATAGGAAAATAAGCCGTGGTAAACATGATTATGAATGCTCCCACAGCAGGAGCCGCTCTTAAGATTCCAAAACCTTGAGGTCCTACTTTAAGAATATCCTGAGCAAAAACCGGTAATAAAGCAACGGCTCCTCCAAAAAGAACGGCTACCATGTCTAAGGTAAGGGCTCCCAGGATTGCCTTAGTCTTAAAAACAAATCGAATTCCTTCTTTTAAACTTTTCAATACGGGTTCTCCTATATTGGGATTCATTATTGGTTTTTTAGGAATCCTAAATAGACAAATAAAAGCCAGTAACGCCCAACCAACAATGACCAACATAGACCAGTGCACCCCGATCAAATTGATAGCAAAACCAGCCAAAGCAGGTCCTAATACAGCGCCTATTTGCCAGGTGGAACTACTCCAGGTGGCAGCATTGGGATACACCTTCTTTGGTACCAATAATGCCAAAAGTGAGAAAATAGTGGGTCCCAAAAACGCGCGTACTACTCCGCCCAGAAAGACAAGTATATATATTCCTAACAAAATAGTGGATTGTTTGAAAGAAACAGCCACTTCAGGTAATGTAAGCAGGAATAGCCCTGTGCTAATCCCCAGAAAACCCAAAATACAAATCCGCAATAAATTCTTCTTTTCTTTCTGGTCTACGATATGCCCTGCAAACAAGGCCAAAGATACCGCTGGAATCACTTCCATCAAACCTATTATTCCCAAAGAAAGTGGATCTTTGGTGATACTATAGACCTGCCACTCTATAACTATAAATTGCATGGTCCATGCCATGACTAAAGAAAAACGGATTAATAGAAAAATGCTAAATTCTTGATATCGTAATGCCTGATACGGATCGTTTTTCATTAAAAAGAGAAGTTTGTCTGGGCAAAGGTATATATTACAGGAACATTCATTTCAAAATAAAATCTTAAATCATTTCAATACCAAAAAAGATAGTATATCTTCGTTTGTGTTTTTATGAATTTATTGCTGCTATGCTCAAAATAGCTTATCATCCTATTTATACCCATCCATTACCCAACGGTCATCGATTTCCGATGATAAAATATGAGCTATTACCAAAGCAGTTGATCCATGAAGGAACTTGCGAGGAGGAGAACTTTTTCACTCCAGAAATCCCTGATCCAAAACCCATACTTGCAGTTCATACCGAGGATTATTACCAGAGTTTACAAGAACTTTCCATTCCGCGAAGGGAAGCTAGAAAAATCGGTTTTCCCTTATCCCAAGAACTAGTAGATCGCGAAGTAATCATAGCCGATGGCACGATCAAAGCCACACATTATGCCCTACAGCATGGTATTGCCATGAATATAGCTGGAGGCACGCATCATGCGTATACCGATCATGGAGAAGCATTTTGTTTACTCAATGATCAAGCTATTGGTGCCCGTTATTTGTTACAGGAAAACTTGGCCAAAAAAATCTTGATTGTAGACCTGGATGTACACCAAGGAAATGGAACTGCCGAGATTTTTGCAAAAGATGATCTGGTGTTTACCTTCTCGATGCACGGAGCAAGCAACTACCCTTTTAAAAAAGAAATCTCTGATCTGGACATCGCCTTACCTAACGATACTAATGATGAGGAGTATCTGGATATCCTGAAAAATACACTCCCAAAACTCATTGACGAACAACAACCTGATTTTATTTTTTACTTGAGTGGTGTAGACATCCTGGTAACCGATAAATTAGGAAAGTTGGGGTGCAGTATCAAAGGTTGTGCAGAACGCGATCGATTTGTTTTGCAAAGTTGTAAAGATTTACAAATCCCTGTAATGTGTTCGATGGGTGGTGGTTATTCGCCAGATATCAAAATTATTGTGGATGCCCATGCCAATACCTTTAGGTTAGCACAAGATATTTTCTTCTGAAAAAAGCCTAGTCGTTTGTAAACGGATATTTATTGTATCTTGCTGTTCTATAAAAACTTAGTTATGAGATTACGACTCACGTTCTTACTTTTTGTAATGATCATTTCGACAACCTTTTCGCAGGAGCAAGTATCAAATGTTTTAAAGCTTACTGAAGGCATGAATTCTCCTAAAGCATCATTGCAAGATGTTTCTTGGATTAGTGGATATTGGCGTGGAGAAGCTTTTGGAGGAATTACTGAAGAAATCTGGAGTGATCCCTTGGGGAACTCTATGATGTTTTCTTTTAAACTAGTCATAGACGGTAAAATCCAGTTCTACGAAGTTGGGGGTATTACCGAAGAAAATAATACACTCTTGTTACAGCTTAAACACTTTCATGGAGATTTTAAGGGTTGGGAAAAGAAAGATGAAACTGTTGATTTCAAGTTGGTAAAGGTGGAGAAAGATCGGGTATATTTTGACGAGTTCACTTTCGAAAAAATAAGTGACTCCGAAATCAACCTTTATGTAGTCGTTCATAACAAAGATGGTTCTAGTGAAGAAGTAAAATTCAATTATAAGAGGAGGTAATTAATGACTAAGGAATGCCCAGTTTGTGGAACAAAAATTATAGGTCGAGCAGATAAAAAATTCTGCAGCGATTATTGTCGAAATGCATTTAATAATCAATTAAATAAGGATAGCAAAAACCTTATCAGAAATATCAACAATCGATTGCGGAAAAACTATCGTATTCTTGAGGAGTTAAATCCTAATGAGAAAACCAAAACTACCAAAGCGAAACTTATCGCCAAGGGATTCGATTTTCAGCATTTTACGAGTATCTACACTACAAAAACGGGAAATATCTATTACTTTGTGTATGACCAAGGGTATCTGCCTCTAGAAAATGAGTTCTATGCTTTAGTAAAACGAAATAGTTGATTGGAAATTAGAAAAGGGAAGTCATTTAGGGTTTGAAGAGATTGATCTCGTCGATCAATACTCTTCAGGTTTTAAAAGATTTTGGTACGCTATTGGCAAAGAAGATGATTATAAATCTCTCCAATGTTGACTGTTAAGTTTTAAAGCAGCCTTCATCACATCTTTTTGACTGATCTGCCCTACTAACTTACCATCTTCAATAATTGGAAAGCGTCTTCTTTTGGTTTGCAAAAACTTATTGGCAGCATCAAAAATATTAATATTACCATCAATCGTTTCCACATCTCTTGCCATAAAATTCTCTACTTTGGCATCATCAATAGGCATGTTATAATAACGGCTTTCATTAAGCTGTTTAATACAATCTCCCTCAGAGATAATCCCTAACAACTCATTGTTGTCATTAACTACTGGTCCTCCGGATATTTTATTCTTAACTAAGGTTTCAATAACTTCCATAACCGATTGATTTGGACGAAACGTAATCAAATCCCTTGTCATATAATCCGACACCTTAATGGGGGTATCATTTTGCTTTTTTACCTTTGATCTAGCCCCTTGAAAACTGATAATTCCCATAATGTTTAGTGATTTTGTGAATCTTAAATATAGTGATTTTCAAAAACTTAATCAAACCAAACACCGTGTTTCGTCACCTCCAAACCCTATTTTTATGATCTCTTCAACGAATTCTTTGGTATCCTTTAATCGATAACATGTTTTTAAGTTAACCTTCAATTTAATTTGTAAATCTTTAATAATTGTGGCTAATTTCTTACCTTTAGCTAAACTGATACACATATGCGAAAATTCTCTTCACTTTTCACCTTTGTTCTCCTGATTCTTAGCATATTTTTCACTTTCTACACCTCAAAATCCCACAGCATTTCAGATTTGGATACTCCCGATCAGGAATTCTCTACGCTTAGAGCTCTTGAGCATGTAAAAAATATTGGGAAGGCTCCTCATTATCTAGGAAGCCCTGCACACGAAGAGGCTATTGCTTATATCGTAGAAGAGTTGAAGAAAATGGGATTACAACCCGAAGTGCAAAAAGGATTTTCGGTAGGGAAGTCTGGAAATTGTAGTGAACCTCAAAACATTTTAGCAAAGATCAAAGGAAGTGGTGATGGTAAAGCAGTAATGTTGATGTCTCACTACGACAGCTCACAACATTCTTCTTTGGGAGCTAGTGATGCTGCGAGTGGAGTCGCCACTATTCTGGAGGGAGTACGAGCCTACTTGGCTACCAATAAAACACCAAAGAATGATATCATTCTTTGTATTACCGACGGAGAGGAATTAGGGTTAAACGGAGCAGATCTTTTTGTAAAGCAACACTCTTGGTCAAAAAATGTGGGTATTACTCTTAATTTTGAGGCAAGAGGAAGTGGTGGAGATTCGTATATGCTTATCGAGACCAACGGTAAGAACGGAAAATTAATGCAAGAATTTGCACAAGCAGGAGTGAAATATCCGGCTACAAACTCTTTGGCGTATAGCATCTACAAAATGCTCCCTAACGACACCGACCTTACGGTACTAAGAGAGCAAGGGGATATCGAAGGCTTTAATTTTGCTTTTATCGGCGATCATTTTGACTATCATACCGCAAATGATACCTGGCAAAATCTTGACCTCAGTACTTTGCAACATCAAGGAAGTTACCTGATGCCACTTCTATCCTATTTTTCTGAATCTGATCTCAGCAATCTAAAATCCGACAAAGATTATATTTATTTCAGCACTCCTATTTTTAAATTGATTAAATATCCTTTTAGTTGGATATATGGGATATTAATTACCACTATTATCGTCTTTGTCCTATTACTGTTTTATGGCAAGGCAGCGTATCGCATCAACTTAAAAGATGTACTCCTAGGTTTTGGTGCTCTTTTGTCGTCTATGCTCCTGTCGGGGTTATTTACTTTTGGATTTTGGCAGTTACTGAACATCATCTATCCGCAATACAACGAGATCCAACATGGGTTTACCTATAATGGATACTATTACATTGCGTTTTTTGTCTTTCTATCTATAGCAATTTGTTTTAAAATCTATGCTCGATTCAAGAAGCCACAAAATTTGCCAAGTATGATGATTGCCCCAATATGTATATGGCTGGTTATATCGACTTTGGCCGCTATGTATTTGAAAGGCGCTAGTTATTTTATCTTTATTGCAATATTTGGTTTGGTTTCTTTATTTGTACTTATCCGACAAAAAAGACCCAATCCTTATTTGATGGTCCTTTTATCCTTACCCTCAATTTTTATCCTGGCACAATTTATCGCGATGTTCCCAGTAGCACTCGGACTCAAAATTCTATTCGTATCCTCGGTACTATCGGTGTTGTTGTTTGGTATTCTTTTACCAGTAATTGGCTTCTATAAAAGAAAAAATCTGGTAGGTAATATGGCTTTGGTGCTTTCATTAATTCTGTTGATCACCGCCCACTTGAAATCAGACTTCACCGAAGAACGGCAAAAACCAAATAGCTTGGTGTATTTGTTGGATACAGATCAAAACAAAGCAGTTTGGGCCACCTATGACAATTTACTAGATCCCTGGACCCAAAATTACATCGACAAAACCTCAAATATTGCAGATACTTATAATAAAAATGCCATACAGAGCAAATACGGAAGAGCGTTTACTTTTGCAAATCAAGCTCCAATCAAAACCATTCCTAATCCGAGAATTGACATCAGTAAAGACACTATAATTAATGGTCTTAGACATTTGGATCTGTGTATTGCTCCTCAAAGAGATATCCAAAGAATAGATCTGTATACTCAAACTATATTCAATTTTGATACATTGACAGTAAACGGCGAAACTGCTATCGATTTTGAACATTCTGATGGTAAAATATATAATGCCCTAACCAAACGCTGGAGAAATCGTTTGCTTACTTACTTTGTAAGCAACAACAAACCTTTGGAGTTAAAAATGAGTTTTCATAGAGATTCTTTGCCTAAATTTGTGATCTATGAGTCTTCTTATGATTTATTGCAAAATAAACATTTTACAATTCCGCCAAGAACCAAAGATATGATGCCTAAACCTTTCATATTGAATGACGCAGTAATTGTAAAAAAGAACTATGCTATTACGCAATATCAAGAAAAACCAAAAGACTCTATTTCAACAATACCTGAAGAAACGTCGACTCTAAATGAAGCAACAGATTAGTATCCTTGGACTGGGCTGGTTAGGACTGCCTACCGCATGCAAATTACTTGAACATGATTATCTAATAAAAGGTTCCACCACCTCGGCTCATAAGATTGAAAAACTACAAGACAAAGGGATTGACACCTACCAAATTGAATTAACCGAAGAAGGGCCAGTGGGTAACATGACTGGTTTTTTGGAAGGTAGCGAAATACTATTAATTAATGTTCCTCCCGGGTTGCGAAGAAATCCAGAAGTCAATTTTGTAGCTAAGATCGAAAGTGTCCTTCCTTTTATTGAAAAATCAACAGTGCAAAACGTGCTTTTTATAAGCTCTACGTCAGTTTTTGCCGATATTGAAGGATTTCCTTTAATTTCTCAAGAAACTCTTCCAAATGCTACTTCAAATGCTGGAAAACAGCTAATAAAGACTGAGCAATTGCTACAAAATAACAAACGCTTCCACACTACAATACTAAGATTTGCCGGTTTATTTGGTCCTGAACGACATCCGGCTAATATGTTATCGCGTAGATCGAACATCAAAAATCCAGAAGCACCGGTAAATTTGATTCACCTGGAGGATTGTATAGGTGTTATTTCTAATATAATAAAAACGGATCAGTGGAATACTGTTTTTAATGCTTCTTACCCCAATCATCCCGAAAAAGCAATATACTACTCCAAGGTTTGTGAACAACTGGGACTACCCCAACCAGATTATGATTTTGAATCAACGTCCAAAGGTAAAATCATAGTTTCGGATGAAATCCAACAAGATTTAGGATATTCTTTTCAGAAAGATCTGGAAACCACGTAACCCTTCTCTTTATCTTGGTATTTTAATTTTCCTCTTTATCAAAATATCAATACACTAAACAAAAGGCTTAAAAATTTAAAAAATCATCGTTTTTTAACAATTTACTTATATATTTGTAAATATTAAATTGGTCGACCAATTTAATATTATGAGATATTAACACAAACCTATTACTAATGAATCACACAAATTACAAGCGGTTGAACGATCAACCTCTGTCCTTACTTTTGGTGATCTGCATTTCATTTACACTCTTCTTTTTAGCCGGGTGCTCTCATGAAGAATTCTCAGATGAAAGTATTGAAACCAACATTGATCTCTCCAAAGCCATAGGTGATTGTACTTCTATTGCTTTAAAAGGTAACAACGGAAAATATGTAAGTTCTGAAAACGGCCTGCAACCTATGAACTGTAATCGGACTGCACAAGGTGCATGGGAAAAATACACATTGGTCGATGTAGGCAACGGGCAATTTGCTTTACAAGGCAATAATGGAAAATATGTAAGTTCTGAAAACGGAACCAAACCTATTACTTGTAATCGTACACAAATTGGATCCTGGGAAAAATTTACTTTCGAAAATCTCGGTAATGGTAACTATGCTATTAAAGGGAATAACGGAAAATACATTAGCTCAGAAAATGGAAGCAAGCCTATGACTTGTAACCGAACCAGTGCCCTTTCCTGGGAACGATTTACAGTAGAAGAACTCTGCGGTAGCAATCCCAATCCAGGAAGTAATACTCCTTTTGATCTCCTTGGGTTAGTTAACTGGAAGCTTAACGGTCTTTCTGGAACCAAATCCAACAATCAATATGTAGACGAAATTCCAAACCTACCTTCCTACACAAATCCTGATTGGTTTTTTGTACAAGATGGTTGGGCAAAATTTCAGGTATGGGCAGGTAGCGACACCTCCTCCGGATCTGGTAATCCAAGAATGGAATTAAGAGAACTTACTGCAAATGGAAATGGTCTTATCTATTGGGATGGTACGACGAGTAAAGAACATCGTATGCGCTGGAAGGTGCGAGTAGATCGCTTACCTAGTTCTGGTAAGGTATGCTTTGGCCAAATACATGATAAAACCGACTTCTTTGATGATGTAATCCGTGTACAATGCCAGGGTAGTGCAAATCAAACTAGCGGTTCTGTAAAACTACGAATCAACGGTTATGTTACAGAAGTATTAGAAGGCGGCGGAAAAACCGTGGGTAATTTCAATCTTGGTGAAGAACTATACTTTGAATTGACTTATCAAAACAGCGTGGTAAAATTATACGAATTAAATACTAGTGGAAGTCGTGTAAGAACCATATACACCTCTCAAAGTGCACCTGCCAAAGAAAACTATTTTAAAGCAGGATGTTATCTACAATCTATGAAAGGCAAAAGCTACAACAGCTCAGATTATGGCAGTGTGGCTATTAATAAATTAGAGGTATTTCATTAAATAATAGCAATACCCTTAATTTCATATTATATTTTTTTAGTTACGCAAAAAGCCGAAGTTATACTTCGGCTTTTTGTTTTATATATTAGGTAAATAATTACCCTTTCAAACTAGCTTTCAAATACTCACGATTCATTCGTGCGATATTCTCTAGAGAGATTCCTTTAGGACATTCAATCTCGCAGGCACCAGTATTGGTACAGTTACCAAAACCTTCTTCATCCATTTGATTTACCATAGCCAATACGCGTTCTGTAGCTTCGACCTGTCCTTGCGGCAACAATGCAAATTGCGATACTTTTGCAGAAGTAAACAACATTGCAGAAGCGTTTTTACATGCTGCCACACAAGCTCCACATCCAATACAAGTAGCTGCCGCGAAAGCATCATCTGCATTTTCTTTTTCGATTGGAATTGCATTAGCGTCAATCGTATTACCAGAAGTATTGACAGATACATACCCTCCTGCTTGTTGGATTCTATCAAATGCACTACGATCTACCATAAGATCTTTAACCACCGGGAACGCCTTAGCTCTAAAAGGCTCTATGTAAATGGTATCCCCATCGTTAAACTTACGCATGTGTAACTGGCAAGTAGTGATCAAACGATCTGGTCCATGTGGTTCTCCATTAATCTGTAGCGAACATGCACCACAAATTCCTTCTCTACAATCGTGATCAAATACCACAGGCTCCTCACCTTTGTTGATCAAATCTTCATTCAACACGTCTAGCATTTCTAAAAAAGACATGTCTCCTTCGATACCAGATATTTGATAATCTACTATCTTTCCTTGTGATTTAGCATCCTTTTGACGCCATATTTTTAGTGTAAGATTCATAGCTTTTTATTTATAAGAACGTGTTTTTAATTCAATGTTTTCGAAGGTTAATTCTTCCTTATGTAATTCGGCGTCTTTTGGTTCACCTTTGTACTCCCAGGCAGCAACGTACTTAAAGTTCTTGTCATCTCTAAGCGCTTCTCCTTTTTGTTCTCCTTCTTGTTCTACCGACTCTTCTCTAAAGTGTCCTCCACAAGATTCATTTCTATTCAACGCATCCTTTGCAAACAATTCTCCTAATTCTAAGAAATCTGCTACCCGACCTGCTTTTTCTAGCTCTGGATTCATACTATCTGCAGTACCTGGAACTTTTACGTTTTTCCAGAAATCCTCACGTAGGGCAGCAATTTCTTCTATTGCTTCCTTAAGGCCTTGCTCATTACGAGACATTCCGCATTTGTTCCACATGATTTTACCAAGCTTCTTATGGTAATAATCTACAGAGTGTGTTCCAGATCCTCCCATTAGCTTTTGGATACGATCCTTAACATCCTTTTCTGCCTGGTCAAACTCTGGAGTATCTGTTGGTATTTCACCAGTTCTGATATCATGAGACAGATAATCTCCGATAGTGTATGGTAACACAAAATATCCATCTGCCAAACCTTGCATCAATGCAGATGCTCCCAATCGGTTAGCTCCGTGATCAGAGAAGTTCGCCTCTCCCGCTGCGTAACAACCAGGAACAGTAGTTTGTAAGTTATAATCTACCCAAAGACCTCCCATAGTATAATGTACTGCTGGGTATATCATCATTGGAGTTTTGTATGGATTTTCGTCTACAATCTTTTCATACATCTGGAAAAGGTTACCGTATTTATTTTCGATAACTTCTTCTCCTAGTTTTGTGATCTCTTCTTTTGAAGGATTTTCCATACCAGAAGTTAAAGCTTTCTCACTACCGTATCGTTGTATCGCCGAAGCGAAGTCAAGATACACAGCTTCTCCTGTTTTATTCACTCCAAAACCAGCATCACAACGTTCTTTGGCAGCTCTAGAAGCTACATCACGAGGAACCAGGTTACCAAATGCCGGGTAACGACGCTCCAGGTAATAATCTCTTTCGTCTTCTGCCAATTGTGTTGGTTTTAATTTACCAGCACGTATTGCTTCTGCATCTTCTTTTCTCTTTGGTACCCAAATACGTCCATCATTACGCAATGACTCAGACATTAAGGTAAGCTTCGATTGATGATCTCCAGAAACAGGAATACAGGTTGGGTGAATCTGTGTATAACATGGATTTGCGAAGAAAGCTCCTCTTCGGTGCGCTCTCCAGGCTGCCATCACATTACTACCCATGGCATTCGTACTCAAGAAAAATACATTTCCGTACCCTCCTGTCGCTAATACTACTGCGTGAGCAGAATGACGTTCTATTTCTCCGGTAACCAGATTACGAGCAATAATTCCTCTTGCTTTTCCGTCTACCTTAACCAAATCCAACATCTCATGACGATTGAATGGCTGTATTTTTCCTCTATTGATTTGGCGATTCATTGCAGAGTACGCACCTAAAAGTAGCTGTTGCCCAGTTTGTCCTTTGGCATAAAAGGTACGTGATACCAATACCCCTCCAAATGAACGGTTATCTAGTAATCCACCATATTCACGAGCAAAAGGTACTCCTTGTGCCACACATTGGTCGATAATATTTCCTGAAACTTCGGCTAATCGATATACGTTAGCCTCTCGAGATCGGTAATCTCCTCCTTTAATGGTATCGTAGAATAAACGGTAATCAGAATCTCCGTCTCCTTGATAATTCTTTGATGCATTTATTCCTCCTTGCGCAGCAATAGAGTGTGCTCTACGAGGAGAATCCTGATAACAAAAAGTCTTTACATTATATCCTAGTTCTGCTAAGGTAGCAGCAGCACTACCTCCTGCTAATCCTGTACCTACTACAATAACATCGATATTACGTTTATTAGCAGGGTTAACCAGGTTGATCGTATTTTTATGTTTTGTCCACTTATCTGCCAGTGGCCCTTCAGGTATTTTAGAATCTAAAATTGACATACTCGTGGTGTTTTTAATGGTTTTGATTTAAATGAAGTACTAATGAAATAATGATAAATCCTAATGGAATCACTATCGCAAAAGCTTTGGCAAATTTGGTCAACCCAACAGAATATTTGTTGTTAAACCCAACAGATTGGAAAGACGAAGCAAATCCATGCCATAAGTGCAATGCTAAAAACACAAACGAAACTACATACAATCCCGTTCTAACCGGGCTTACAAATTTTGCGGTTAACTCATGATAGTACCTTGTTGGATCTTCAGGAGCAAATTCTACATATTTATGAACCATTTCAGGAATCCAAAAATCGTAGAAGTGCAATCCCAAAAATGCTAAGATTACCAATCCAGAATAAATCATATTTCTAGACATCCAGGAAGCATTAGCGCCTCCATTATATTTTGCATACTTTACCGCTCTTGCGTTTTTATTTTTGATTTCTAACACAAATCCCATCACAAAGTGAAAAACCACTCCAAAAATCAAAACAGGTTGCAATGCGAATTGTACCACCGGATTTGTTCCCATGAAATGTGATAATTCGTTGAATGTATCTGCGCTAAAAATTGAAGTAAAATTGATAGTAAAGTGCTGTAATAAAAAGAAAACTAAGAAAAGTCCCGAAAGTGCCATGGCAACTTTTCTAGCTATTGAAGATTTTATCAATCCACCCATTATGTATAACGTTTAAATAGTTGAGCAACAAAAATAGGGCTCAGGCTTATTTTAGCCAAGCTTTGCCAAGGGTATTTGCTTATTTATAATGAATATAAAGTAGCTTTTTTTCTTTGTTTACGCTTTCCAACGAAATCGTTTGAAATTTATACTAAACTTTAAACAAAAAAGAAGCTGTTTTTTGTAAATATTATAATTTTAGGGCATGCAAAATATCAATTCCAAACTTCCAAACGTTTCCACAACAATTTTTACGGTGATGAGTCAGATGGCAAATTCTTATAACGCCATTAATCTTTCTCAAGGTTTTCCCAATTTTGAGGCCCATCCCAAATTAATCGAACTCGTATCTCAGGCCATGCAAAAAGGATACAACCAATATGCTCCCATGCCGGGTTTACCATCTTTGAGATCGATCATTGCTGAAAAAACAAGCGCCTTATACGGTTACGATTATCATCCAGAAAGTGAAGTTACCATCACCTCTGGTGCTACCCAGGCGATTTTCACCATCATCTCTGCTTTTGTTGCCCCTGGAGACGAAGTAATTATCTTTAAACCTGCCTATGATTCTTACGAACCTTCTATCGAATTATTTGGAGGAACGGCCATTCCAGTTCAGCTGTCAGCTCCCAATTTTACAGTAAACTGGAAGGAAGTGGCTTCAAAAATATCGAAGAGAACAAAAATGGTGATTATCAACACTCCTCATAATCCAAGTGGTACCATACTCTCCAAAAATGATATGTTACAACTAGAGAAGTTATTGAAAGAAACTGATATTATTTTGCTGAGCGACGAGGTTTACGAACATATCATATTCGACCAACAAGAACACGAAAGCGCATGCAAATATCCCGGATTGGCAGAGCGAGCATTTATTACCGCTTCTTTTGGAAAAACCTTTCATACCACCGGTTGGAAAATGGGCTATTGCCTGGCTCCCGCTGCTTTGATGCAAGAGTTCAGAAAAGTACATCAATTCAATGTATTTTGTAGCAATCATCCGATACAATATGCGCTTGCAGAGTATTTAAAGACGCCAGAGAACTACTTGTCTTTATCCGATTTTTATCAACAAAAACGAGATTTATTTTTATCACTCGTCAAGGATTCACGATTTTCATATACTCCAGCTTCTGGCACTTATTTTCAGCTATTGGATTATTCTGAAATCACCAACGAAGCTGATGTGGGTTTTGCAGAACGACTTACCAAAGAACATGGTATCGCTTCCATACCCGTTTCTGTATTTAATCTAGACCAAAAAGACGATCATGTGCTTCGTTTTTGTTTTGCGAAGACTGAGGATACTTTGAAAAGGGCTGCGGAGATTCTATGCAAGGTTTAAACTAAAAATCAAACTTCAACTGAATCACTTCAAATTCCTTTTCTTCTTTCTTTTTGGGTTTGTCTTTTCCAGTATTCAAATTAGATAAAGAAATCCCGAGCAGACGGACAGAGTTTTTCATTTTTTCCTGATACAGTAGTTCCTTTGCTGTTTCAAGTAAAATGGCAGCGTCACTTACATAATACGGCAAGGTTTTACTTCGGGTTTGCAGGGTGAAATCGCTGTACTTGATTTTTAAGGTCACGGTTCTACCTGCTACCTTACTTCGTTGCAATCGTCGCTGCAACTCCTCGGCGATGCTCTCTAAGCGCTCCAACATATAAATTTCAGAAGATATATTTTCGCTAAAAGTCCTTTCGGCTGCCAGGGATTTACGCTCCCTATTAGGTTTTACTTCACTAAGATGAATTCCTCTTACGATACGGTAATAATGGCGTCCAGATTTGCCAAAATGTTGGGTAAGAAATTCCTCTGATTTTGATTTCAAGTCTTTCCCGGTATAAATTCCCATTTGGTACATCTTGGCTTGGGTAACCTTTCCTACTCCGTAGAACTTTTTGACATCCAGGTTTTCCAAAAATTCTATAACTTCTTCTGGATTTACTGTCTTTTGACCATTGGGCTTATTATAGTCACTTGCTACTTTGGCTATAAACTTATTAATAGAGATACCCGCAGATGCGGTAAGACCCACCTCATCAAAAATTCGCTGTCGTATTTCTTGCGCCAGCAATGAGGCACTTGGATTTCCTTTTTTGTTTTGGGTCACATCGAGATAGGCCTCATCCAAAGATAGTGGCTCAACCAAGTCTGTATAGTCAAAAAATATCTTTCGAATTTGGACAGATATTTCTTTGTAACGATCAAATCTGGGTTTTACAAAAATGAGATCAGGACATAATTTTCGGGCTTTAAATCCAGCCATGGCAGAACGCACACCAAAGACTCGGGCTTCGTAACTGGCCGCACTAACTACTCCTCGTTTTGAGCCACCTCCTACAGCCAACGGTTTCCCTTTTAACTCAGGGTTATCCATCTGCTCTACCGAAGCATAAAACGCATCCATATCTACATGAATAATTTTTCTATGTGCATCCAATTCTTCCACAATACAAAAATAGTGGTTATTCTAACGTCTACTATTATAATTAACGATATGCGGTGTAGATCACAATGATGCCTTCGTTATTAATATCGGTCGGAAGTACATTTTGCCCAGCATTAGTAATATCTCCATTAGTATAGGTAACGTCAATGGTAAAACCGTTGGAAGTGAATGTAGTCACATTTCCTGTAATACTCCCCAAAAAATTGCCATTTTGATCTCCATATCGTAGTCCTATGGCATTGGTATTAGATGCAAATCGAGCAATATCATTAATCGAGTTCCCATGAGCTCCAATATAAATCACCTGCTGGTTAATCGTTGCTCCGTTTTGCCTGGCAAAGCCGTTCATACTACCAAAAGAATTTCGGATTCCCCTATCATTATTGGCGGTACCATTATCACTATTCAGATTAAAACTTTCCACATTTGCATGGGCAACAAAAGTAACTGAAGTAGGTTGAAATGGCACATCGATTACATTTACAGTACCTGCGGCCGATATTTGGAAAGCCCCTACAAAAACATTACCTGTCTGTCGTAATTCTTGCCAACCTGTATTGGTATATACAAATACGCTATTCGCATCGGTATCATAGACCAATGAACCAATCTGCACTCCAGTAATTGCATTTCGTTCTGTAGTAGTAGCCGTAGGTAATCCTTGTAGCGCATTAGCGTCGATTTGGGCAAAGCTGATTTCATAAAAAACAATGAAAAATATCACCAAGAAGAATACACGAATTGGCAAAAAGCAATTCGCATTTTGTAGCAGTTTTTTCATAGCAGGGGGAATATTTTATAGACTTTTTAAAGCCAAAGTATTTTTATTTCATTTTTACTATTATCGTTTTACATTTTGACGTTTAAATATACTAATTTTAGAAGATTTTCAACCTGTTACTTATGAAAACAGCAATAATATTGGGAGCTACAGGACTTACGGGAGGAATTTTACTCAAACACCTCATCGAAGATACGAGGTACTCCAAAATTATTCTTTTCTCCAGGAAAACAACTGGGAATTCACATCCAAAAGTGGAAGAGCATATTATAGATCTACTCGCCCTAGCTGATCATCAGGATAAATTTATAGCCGACGAAGTGTTTTGCTGTATCGGGACCACCAAGGCCAAAACTCCGGATAAAAATCTCTATCATAAAATTGACTATGGCATCCCGGTAAATGCCGCTCAACTTTGCAAAGCGAACAACATCCCTACCTATATTGTGGTATCTGCATTGGGTGCGAACCCAAACAGTAATGTATTTTATAATCGGACAAAAGGAGAAATGGAAAGAGACGTGTTGCAATGTCAAATTCCTAAAACGCATCTCTTACAACCCTCACTTATTGGAGGTCAAAGAACTGAAAAACGTCCTGGAGAATATTTTTTCAAACAACTCATGAAGGTGATCAATCCCCTACTGATTGGAGGACTTAAGAAGTACCAAACTATCGTTCCTGAAACGATCGTTCTAGCGATGATTTGGTTGGCTAATCATGAATTTGCCGATCCCATCATTATTTCTGATCATATCAAAGAAATCGCACAAAAATAAGAGTAAAAGTAGTGCGTTTACCGTATCCGTATCTTTTGGAGCGCCTTTATTTAATGGAATCTGAAAGCAGTTTCTACATTTGTTTGAAATTAATAATCTCAAAAATCAAAAATCATGAAACTGTTAAAAATTATCACATTACTAGTTATCTTTATAGGTAACACTTCTCTTTTTGCTCAGGCCAATATTAAGTCTGTCAACCTTAAGAAAGGAGAAATATTGGATATTCTTATGTTAACTACAAAACCGGAAACCGAAAAAGCTTTTGAAAAATATAGAAAAACAGCTTTCCCGGTGGCCTTCAAACGATCCTACAAACCTCTACCTGGCTTTAGAATTATAGAAACCACACAAGGAAACATCCAACCTACCAGTTTTATATTCGGGCAATGGAGCGATCTAAACAACCGAGAAAAGTTTATCTCAGAAATTGAAACGGCTGTTCCTGATTTTCATGAGCAACGAAGAACGATTTGGTCTATTTTTAATTTGGTGTATTATGAAATGCCCGAAGATCTTTCGTTTAGCATGGATAAAAACAAGTATAATGTAGTAACTGCCTATTGGAAAAAAGACAACTCTTCTTTTGATACCTTTACCAAACAATGGTTTCAAAAATCTGCTGCCACGGGAGGAAAAACGGTTTTAAAGCTTACCAACGGGAAATCACCTGCAGGATATTATTATAATCCTGATTTGTTAGTAGTAACAGAATGGGAAAGCAAAAAAGAATTCGAATCCTTTATGAAGGATAAGGGTATTCATAAAAATGAAAGTGTATTGCATGTAAATCAATTTGTGATAAACTAGTATATTCAATCAAAAATTCGATAGTAGACCCATGCAAGCACTACTTAATCAGCTGGTATATTTCGCGTATTTTCAGAGTTTGTTTCTGATCTTTATTTATTTCTTTTCCAAAAAAAATAGGAATATAAATAAGTACATCGTGATATTAGTCTTCGTTTTAGCCATCGGGTTAACAGGTAGGGTATCCTATATCTCAGGCTTCTTTACTGATAACTATCGCTGGGTGATTTTTTCAGAATTTGCCACCTTATTATTTGGAGCCACGATCTATCTGTTTACCCGGTCCAGCTTGATTAAAAAACCATTTTCAAAGAAAGAACTTATCCATTACGTGCCTGCACTGGTCTATAATACCTTGGCAACGATCTATTTTATTTTACCTTCAGACGAGGTACTACAAGAAAGAGCCGCCAGCGGACTTACCTCAAAGGTTACCTTAGCATTTATAGCAATTGGGTTATCCTTTAATATTACCTATTGGGTACTCAGCCTTCGGATCTTTTTACAGTTTAAAAAAGATATTCAACAAGAATTAAGTTATAGTGTTCAATCCAGATTCTTTTTCAGCTTTTTAGTAGCTATAGGGATATGTTTACTATTTTGGTTTACTATGTTCCTGAACTGGGCAGTAGGATATTCTTTTTTCACCAAAGTAAACTGGCAAATAATATGGATAAGCATTGCCATCATGACTCTTTTTATTGCTTTTTACAGTATAAAAGAACCACAGCTGTTTAAAATCGACGCTTTTGTCTCTTCCAAGAAATATGCACAATCCAAGTTTTCTAACCAACAGTTGGATACGCTAAAAAAGCAATTAGAACAACTCATGGAAGACAAAAAACCCTATTTGAACAGAAAACTACTAAAATCAGAATTAGCAGAAATGCTTGGGGTGAGTAATCCCGAAATGGCACGTCTGCTCAATGAGCGTATTGGCATGAATTTCTTTGAATACATTAACTACTATCGAATCAAAGAATTTATCGCTTTATCCCAAACCGAAAAAGCCAAGCATATGACCTTTTTTGGGCTTGCGCAAGAGGCCGGTTTTAATTCCAAAACCACATTCAACAAATCCTTTAAGGATCTTATGGGAGCTACTCCCAAAGAGTATTTCTCAAACTTATAATCTTTCAAAATCAAAACATCATGTTCAAAACATTCATAATTTGTATGCTGTCGGTATGTGCCGTTCAAGCACAGCTTACTATTCCCGCATTAAGTCCGTCTTCAAAAACCATACAGACTATCGGGATCACCGATATAGAGTTAGAATATTCCAGACCTAGTCAAAGAGGAAGAGCTCTTTTTGGTCCAGAAGGCTTACTTCCTTATGGTACTTTTTGGAGAACAGGCGCCAATGCTGCTACAAAGATCACGGTGAGTGATGATATTACCATACAAGGAAACGCATTAAAAAAAGGAACGTATGCCATACTCTCCAAACCAAACAGCACCTACTGGGATATCTATTTGTACAATTATGATACTGGAAACTGGAATACCTATACCTCTAGAACCCCTGTATTACAATTGAAGGCAAACGTAACCAACCAACAAAATACCGTAGAATCATTCTTGACGTATCTGGATCAGATTGAGCTGGATAGTGCAGATTTGGTATTTGCCTGGGGGAATGTAAGAGCTTCCTTACCAATCAAAGTAGAAGTGCATGAAAAAACTATGGCCAATATCAAAAAAGTACTATCAGGACCTTCGGATTTCGATTACTTTCTTGCTGCATTATATTTGCATGAAGCAAATACAGATCTGGAACAAGCTCTGCAGTATATCCAAAAAGTCACTAAAAGTGAGAAAGCACTATTCTTTCAGGTATATCGGGAAGCCTTAATATTAGGAGATCTGGGAAGAAAAAAAGAAGCTCTGGCCGCTGCCAAAAGATCCTTAGTACTTTCGGAAAAGGCGAAAAACGAAGATCTTATCCGACTGAACCAAAAATTGATTGAAGAATGGTCGAAGTAATTCCTACGAAAATATCCCAAAATGTAATACATTAGAGTAAATTTCCCTGGATCGATTATCGATTCAGGGATTGTTTATTACAACAACATGACAGAAATAGAACGAAAATTCCTGGTAACCTCTGAAGCATTCAAAAAAGAATCAACCACACAATACCGAATCGTACAGGCATTTCTGAATACTCATCCCGAACGAACAGTACGAATTCGCATTAAAGGGCAACAGGCATTCATTACCGTAAAAGGTATTGGAAACGCAACAGGTACTTCCCGGTTTGAATGGGAAAAACCCATTTCTATAGAAGATGCAGAAGCACTTCTACCCCTTTGCGAACCGGGAATGATCGAAAAAACCCGCTACGAAATAAAATCAGGCAAACACATTATTGAAGTAGACGAGTTTTTTGGACAAAACCAGGGATTGATTCTTGCAGAAATCGAATTAGAAGAAGAAAATCAACCTTTTTTAAAACCCAATTGGCTGGGAAAAGAAGTAACAGGAGAAAACAGATACTACAACTCACAATTAAGCAAAAATCCATTCATTTTATGGTAAAATCGTAACTCAAAAACGGCTTAATTCTCCTTTTAATTTGGTTAACCAAAAGATAACATATGATCGTGTAAGGTAAGTAATTGCCCGTCGTCTAAGCAGGCCAATTATTAACCAAAATTGAAAATTATGTTACACAATTTCACAAGATCCCTAATTGGGATCACGACCCTCTTATGCTTTTTTTGTAATGTTTCTGCACAGATCCCTGTCAACGGTTTTTATCCCGAAAAAAACACCATTACCGTTGCTCCAAGTTATTCTTACAAAAGCTATGATCAGTTTTACAGAGGTTCTTCATTATCTGATGGAAATCCGGCCGGACTGGGTGAGATTTCCTCATCAATCGTTGCCTTTTATGGACAATACGCCATTTCAAACTGGTTATCATCAACCATTACCTTACCCTACATACAGGTAGAAAGTGAAGATGGAGCTCTGGACCCTGTTCAGCAAGTTGCAAAAGTAGATGGTATTCAAGATCTGGGAGTTTTTATGAAAGCAAGGATTTTGGAAAAGCAATTTCAAAACAATTCTAGAATAACTTTGGGTGGTGCTACCGGAGTAACTCTTCCTGTTGGAGATTACGAAGGTGCTGGAGTACTTTCCTTAGGAAATCAAGCCACTACCATCAATGGTTCGGCAATTGTTCAATACTCATTACCCTTCAACATATTCAGTGAAGTGCAATTGGGGTACAGCCAAAGAAGCAGTGATGATTTCGACATCCCAAACGCTATGATGTATAGCGCAAAAATTGGTTTTCATAATGAGCTCTTGTATGTACATGCCAAATTGGATATACAAGACTCTATGTCTGGCCTGGATATAGGAACTGCAGAGTTTGGAGAAGCGGGTGGTGCTGCAATTCTGCCTGAAACTGAAGTAGATTTCACCAATCTATCTTTCGATTTTTATGTGCCCGTATACCAACAGACTCTTGGCGTATCTGCAAGTTATGGAGCTACTATAAGTGGCAGAAACCACAGTAAAGAATCGGGGCTAGCCTTTGGATTAGTATATACGGCCAGGTAAGATATCTCAATCATATATTTGATCGCCTTCAGGGTATTTCTGAAGGCGATTTTTTTGTCCTCGTATTACAAAAACAGCTCAAAAACCAACCTCTCTTACAATTGAGTATTTTTCAATACAAAAATGCATTTTGTCGGTGATATTTGCTTTTTATAGAATTATTTTCTAATTTACCTACCCCCAATCTTAAAATTTTTAACAATATTACCTCAATCCTACCAACGTAAATAAACAACTGCCTATGATATGACAATTACTATTAAAAACCCCAAAATGATGATGCTGATATTATATTTATCGATATCATCACTATCGGCACAAACCCTTATTAATGGTTTTTTTCCGAAACAAAATGACCTAACCATTGCTTCTTCCTATTCCTATAAAACATTTGATAATTTCTATAGAGGAGAAACCTTGACTGAAGCCAATCCTATGAATATGGGAGAAATCACTTCTTCGATCATAAGTATCTATGGAGAATATGGTTTTTCAAATTGGCTTTCGACTACAGTAACTGTACCCTATGTATCTACCAGTAATGAGATGGGTGTAGATGATCCTATCATTGGTGAGAGCCAGGTAGAAGGTGTACAGGACCTCAGTGTATTTTTGAAAGCTAAAATCTTGGAAACCAAATTTAATAATGCGTCAAAACTAGCTGTTGGTGGAGCAACGGGAGTAACATTGCCTGTTGGTGGATATGAAGCTGCGGGAGTATTAGCGCTGGGTAATGGTGCAACTGCCTACGAGGGATGTGGCTTTGTGCAATTTACAGCGTCTGCTAATGTGTTTGTAGAATTACAAGCCGCATATAGTTTAAGAAACAGTTCGGACTTTGAAGTCCCTAACGCTATGATCTATAGTGCAAAATTAGGATACTATAACAAATGGTTTTATGCGCATGCCAAAGTCGGAGTACAAAATTCCTTAAGTGGTTTTGATATCGGATCGCCAGAATTTATTGCAGCTGGTGGTGCAGCAGCTTTACCAGAAACTGAGGTAGATTTTGCAAACTTATATTTGGATCTCTATGTACCCGTATACAAGAACAATTTTGGAATCTCTACTGGTTATGCAGTAACTATGGAAGGCCAGAATTACAATAAAGCATCGTCCTTTTCATTAGGACTTGTTTACAAAACCAATTGATCTGACGTTAAATTGGTTAAGGTAGATTTAAGCAATGCACTTTCAAATGTTTATCTTTGGAAGTGCATTTTATATTATCCACCTTATGAAATCCAATAAACAACCATCCAACATTGCCTTAATTATCTGTCTTTTGCTTTTGCTTGTTACCACAGGGTGTCAAAAACAAAAGGAAGCTATTTCTGATCCGGTCAAAACCACTGAAGAAATTGTAGAAAAACCTTCTGTAAAATCCATCAAAGAAAAGTTAGAAAAACAAGGATATCAACTCTTTGATTATGTGGATCAGGAAACAGGTGATACTACTATTATGCAACAATACTTCATTGCTTTCTTAAAAAGAGGTCCAAACCGTTCCCAAACCAAAGAAGCCGCCGATAGTTTACAAAAATTACATTTACAACATTTGGGAAGAATGTATAAAGAAGGCTATGCAGATATTTCTGGACCCTTTGGAGATGATGGGGACATTAGAGGAATCACCATCTATAACACACCTACTCAAAAAATGGCGGATAGTCTTGCCAATATGGATCCAATGGTCAAAGCAGGTCGATTGGTGATTGAAATACATCCCTGGTGGGCTGCAAAAGGATTCCCATTAAGATGACCCAAAGTTACTTTCAAACGTCGTACGCTTAGAAATACTTAATCGTCAAATCAATCAATTTTTGTTTGAACGCTGTATAAGGAGGTGTCATCAACTCGATTGCACTAGGTAATCGTTGTTTAAACATCGCACGTTCGTTGGTAAATTCGATAAATCCGTAATGCCCCCTGGATTTACCAATACCACTATTATTTACACCCCCAAATGGTAAATTAGGATTACCCACATGTACCGAAGACATATTGATACAAGTAGCTCCTGCAGTAGTATTCTCTATAAAATAGTTGATATTCTTTTTATTACTGCTATAAATGTAAAGGGCCAAAGGCTTCTCTTTATGGTTTATAAAATCAATTACTTCTTCCTTATCACGATAAGAAAGTACAGGAAGAATCGGGCCAAAAATTTCGTGCTTCAACACATCAGAATCCACAGACATATCAGTAATAATAGTCGGTTCCATATAATTTTGGGTTTCATCCATTGTTCCTCCGTAAATTACTTTTGCACCACCAAGTACTGCATTTTCGAGATATCCTTTCAATCTTAAAAAATGCTTTTGATTAATGATACGTAAATAATCTGGAGAATCTATGGGGTCTTTTCCATATTGCTTTTGAATTTGGGCACTAAGATGCTGTATAAATTCTGCTTTCTTGCTTTCATGTATCAACACATAATCTGGAGCGATGCATACCTGCCCTGCATTCACATATTTTGCCCAAGCAATTCTTGAAACGATCGTTTTAATATTAGCCGTTTCATCAATAATAGTAGGAGATTTGCCCCCTAACTCCAATGTAACGCTACAGAGATGTTTGGAAGCGGCAGCCATTACAATTTTACCAATTTCGGGTGCTCCGGTAAAGAAAATATGATGGAACTTTTTGGCTAACAAAGCTTTTGATACTTCAACACCTCCTTCTACAATGGCTATTTCATGTTCTTCAAAACAATCTGCAATGATTTGTTTCATTACCTCTACAGTGTTTGAGGTAAACTCTGAAGGTTTAAGCATCACCACATTCCCTGCCGCAATAGCGGAGACCAAAGGAGCAAAGAGCAATTGCATCGGGTAGTTCCAGGGTGCTATAATCAGGCTCATTCCCTTAGGTTCATACCGCACCCAGGAGGATGAGCCTATCATAGGTATTGGATGCGGAACTTTTTTGGGACGCATCCAATCTTTTAGATGTTTGATCGCAAATCGTATTTCAGAAAGTACTGGATAAATCTCAGTAAGATCCACCTCAGCAGCAGGCTTATGAAAATCTTTTTTCATAGCCTCTTGTAAGTCCACTCGAAAACGTAAAATGGTCTTTTCAAACGCTTTTAGCTTTCGAATTCGCTCTCGTGCTGTTGTCTTTCCTACTTGCCTGTAATTTGCTTTTTGTTGATCATAAATAGCATGAATTACAGCGATTTCGGTTTCTTTAAATGAAGTAACCATGATTTGGGGTGCTAAAACATTATGAGAATAAGGATTGGAGTTTCATGGCCACTCCCATGTCACCTTTAATTTTTATTTTTCCACCCATAACAGCCGCCATCGGGTTAAGTTCTCCTTTGATCAACGACATAAAATCATCAAATCCGACATCTACCTGGCAATCTGCATCTTTATCTTCTGCAGTTACCACATTGGTATCTCCCGTACCATCGATATATAACTGTTCATCACCAAAGTTGAATTTTAAGGTATTATTTAGGCTATCTGCCTTTGCTGCTCTTTCCTGAATCGTTTGCAGGATACTGTCTATATTACTCATAATATTAGTATTGGTATTATTAATTGAATCATTCTTTTCTGCTTGTTTGTAAGATACGTCGTCGATCACCATTTTTGCAATAATCTCCCGCATAATCTCTGAGGTCCCTCCGCCAATTGTTCCGATTCTACTATCCCGAAACATTCTTGCAATCTTAAACTCTTCCATATATCCGTAACCCCCAAAAGATTGCAAACATTGGGTCATGGTTTTATCAGATAACTCAGTAGCCAAAAGCTTAGCCATGGAACATTCTTTTACGGCGTATTTCTTGTCGTTATTTAACCGCGAACAGTACAACACAAACTGCTTACAGGATTCGATTTCCGAAGCCAATTGTGCCATTCGATGCCGCAGTACCTGAAACTTATTAATCGGCCTTCCAAAAGCAGACCTTTCAGACATATATTGCAAGGTATATTGCATTGCAGCCTCACAAGCACCATACCCCATTATCGCACCTACCAGTCGTTCAACCTGTAAGCCACCCATCAGATAATAAAATCCTTGTCCCTCTTCACCAATCAGGTTTTCTTTAGGAATTTTTACATTATCAAAGGCTAATTCTGCGGTATCAGAGGCATGCCATCCCAGTTTTTTGAGTTTTGTTCTACTCACCCCTTCTCTATCCAAATCTACAATCAATAAACTTACCCCTTCTGGACCAGCTTTGGGATCTGTTTTAACTACACAAACCACAAAATCTCCATATACAGCATTTGTAATAAAGGTTTTAGAACCATTCACTACATAGTGATCTCCTTGCAAAATTGCAGTGGTTTTAATATTAGCAACATCAGAGCCTGCAGTAGGTTCTGAAATACCGATACAACTAATTCTTTCTCCTGAAATGATTCCAGGAAGGTATTTTTCTTTTAATCGTTGTGACCCGTACTTCAAAATATAAGGTCCCGACATGTATTGTACCACGGCCTGGGTAATCGCAAATCCTCCTGAAAATACTTTTGCAATCTCTTCACAAAAGATCACATCATAAAAGAAATCAAGATTTGCACCTCCAAACTCTTCGGGGTAGGATAATCCTAAAAATCCCATGTCTCCCATTTTTTGCCATACTTCTCTGGGAATACGACGATCCTTTTCCCATTGATCGATATTTGGCACTACTTCTTTCTGTAGAAACGCTTTCAGACTCTCCCGAAACAAAGTATGTCCTTCATCAAAATAATAACTGTTCATGACGTAATGGTTTAGATTTTATATTGATTTTCCCGAATAAAATGAGATGCAATTTTTCTACGTAGGGCTATAATATCAACAACCGGTAACTGCAGTAATTGATCTGTCGCTGCTATTGTTTTTTGCACCATTTCTTTATCTGCAGCTTTATAGGCAACTTCTTTGAGCGCTATCTTAATCTTATCCGCAGCTTCGTTCATAAAAACAACAGATATTGCTTCTTTAATTTCCTGATGTTGTCCATTACCTTTAAGTGTTCTGAGTAACACCGCCTCCATCATATAAATCTGAATAATCATATCGGCAAGTCGGGACAGCACTTCTTGTTCTTCCTGAATTTCTTGCTGAAACTTTTGCATCGCCAATCCACTGAGCAGTAAGATTGATTTTTTACAATGTTCGAGAAAACCGATGGCAAATTCTTTCAATGGTAAGTCTGGATCAATAGGAGTATTGTTTCCTGATTGCACCTCTTGAAATGCCTGCATGGCTGCTTGCATCAATGGCAACTTTCCTTTTAAAGCATATTTAAGTATCGTTCCCGGAATCACTAACCGATTGATCTCATTGGTCCCTTCATAAATCCGATTACCTCGTATATTTCTATAATGCATAGAGATTTCACTTTCTCCAGAAAAGCCCATTCCTCCATGAATTTGCAGTGCTTCGTCTACCACAAACTGTTCGATTTCGGATCCAAAGACTTTTATAATGGCACATTCTGCTGCAAACTCCTGCGAAACTTGTTGTTTAGCTTTTAGTGGTGGTGTTCCCGTATCTATAAACTGATTATAGAGCACATCCATATCTCCTCCCAATCGATTCCAACCCGATTCTAATGCATAGATATTGATCCCCATTTTGGCTATTTTTTCCTGAATAGCACCAAACGAAGCGATGGTTTGTTTAAACTGAACACGTTGATTGGCATACTGCACCCCGAGATGAAATGCTCTTTTGGATATAGCTGATCCTGCCACCCCAATCATCAATCGCCCCATATTAAGAGCATTCATGGCTATTTTGAAACCTTTATTGCGTTCTCCTAATAAATTCTCTACGGGCACTTTTACATTTTCAAAGAAGACCTGCCTCGTAGAAGATCCATGAATTCCTAACTTGTTTTCTTCGACTCCCAATTGTATTCCCCAATCTTTTTCTACCAATAAGCAAGATAGGTTTTCGTCATCTTCGATTTTACAGAATACCGAAAACACATCCGCAAAACCAGCATTCGTGATCCACATCTTCTGTCCATTTATGATGTAATGTTTTTGGTCATCACTAAGTGTGGCATGTGTTTTTCCGGAGTTCGCATCAGACCCGGCATTAGGCTCGGTTAAGCAATACGAGCACTTTAATTTTCCGGTTAGAATACCGTCTAGATATTTAGCTTTTTGTTGATCTGTACCATAAAACAAAATGGTATTGACCCCTAATCCTCTTTGTACACCAAGTGTTTGAGAAAAAGAATAGCTATCAGACATTACTTCTGAAGCCGCTAGGTCTGTTTTGATATCACATCCCATACCTCCGGATTCTTCAGGCACCGAAATGGCCAAAAACCCCAATTCACCTAATTTCTCCAGCTTTTCTGGAGCTAATTTTGTTCCTTCTTTGCTATCGAATGCTTCTTTTAAAGGCTCTATTTCCTTATTTATGAAGTCACGAATCGCTTCTCGTAGCATCTGATGTTCTTCAGAATACTCCTCCGGAGTAAAAACAGTTTCAGGTTCGGCTCCCTTGATTAAAAACTCTCCCCCTTTAATCATGGTTACTTTTGATTCCATCGGTTATGAGATAAATGATTTTAAGACATTTGCTAATCCCATCTTATCAAAATTGAGATGCTGCGCGCCATCTACATATAATGAGATTCCGGTAATATATTCGGCCATAGGGCTTGATAAAAAGGTCACGGCATTCGACACGTCCTTCACCTTTCCGAAACGTTTTAAAGGGATGGCTTTTTGCGCCTCTTCAAACATATCTTGTATTTGTTTTGGATACGTATCTAAACCACTGGATTCTATAATTCCTGGAGCCACACAATTGATTCTGATATTGAAATCGCTCCATTCCATAGCTAGCGTTTTGGTCAAATTCTCAACTCCGGCTCTAGCTGCTCCTGTATGCGCCATTCCCGGAAATCCACGAAACACATCTACGATAATATTAATGATCACTCCACTTTTTTGAGGAATAAAAAATGCATTCGCCATTTCTCGAATCATAGAGAACGTTCCATTCAGGTTATTGTTAATGACTGCATTCCACCCTTTGTCATTAATATATTCTGCCAGTGCTGGAAACTGCCCTCCCGCATTATTGATCAGGATATCCAATCGCCCATATTTTTCTTTAATCATTTGAGCCAATTGTTGTATCTCTTCGGTTTTTCGAATATCACAAGCTTGATAAGAAACTTCTCCAAAGTTTGATAATTCTTCGGCTGCCTTTTGTAGCTGTTCTTCTTTACGAGAACAAATGATCACCTTAGCACCCAGTTGTAAAAAGTCCTTTGCGATCTGATAACCAATGCCTGATCTTCCTCCGGTTACCAATACGATTTTATTGTTGAATGTGTCTGATCTAAGCATAATTATGAGTTGATTTTTTTCGGAATGTTCAATAGTTCTCTGGCCTCTTCAATACTGGCGATCTCCCGACCGATCATTTGGGCCAACTTAGCTCCTGCTTCTACCAATTCTCCATTTGATTTGGCCATCTCTCCATTGGGTAAATAAAAATTATCCTCTAATCCTACTCTGAAATTCCCTCCCATTGCAGCTGCAATCGCAGAGAGTTGCCATTGCTTGCAGCTAATCACAATAGATTGCCAAAAAGCACCTTCAGGGATTTGCTTGATTTGATGTATTAAATTCTCTGGGGTTGCAGGAATTCCTCCCATAACTCCCATAACCAAACTATAGCATGCATTATCTGGCAACAAACCCATTTCGCGAAGCGGCTCTGCATTTCTAATATGCCCAGTATCAAAACACTCCATCTCCGGACAGATATTATGCTCGTTCATAGTAGTGACCACTTTGATCATATCATCGAATGAATTTTCGAACACACCATTCCAGATAAACTGCTTATTTCGTTTGGAGAATATAGCGTAGTTCATACTACCCATATTAAACGCCGCCATATCGGGCTGAGTAGCAGGCAAATGTTTTAAACGATCTTCGATAGACAATCCAATAGCCCCAGTAGAGTAATTGATAATTACATCTGGGCAATGTTTGCGTACTTCGGCAGTGATTTCTTCAAATACTTCTGTTCTCCAACTAGGTAGTCCATTATCTTCTCTTGCATGGATGTGTACTATCGCTGCTCCAGCATCAACTGCTCTTTTGGCCTCCAACCCTAATTCTTCGGGGGTATAAGGAATGTGAGGACAATGAGACCTGTTGGTTGCTGCACCTGTTAGTGCCGCAGAAAGAATCATTTTCTTTAAAGCCATATCTTTTTCATTTCGTTTTACATTATTCTCCGGTCCATTCGGGTTTTCTTTTTTGTCTAAAGGCCAATAAACCTTCCTGACCATCTTTGGAACCTATAGTTTTCTGTAGCATTTCCATCAAATACTGATGCTTGGATTCGTGTTGTGTAATAGTATCCAAGGCTTCCAAACCATGCCGAATCGCAGTTGGAGAATTTTCTTTGATATCATTAATGATGCTATTCGCAATCTGAACTGCAGATTCTTGATTTGCTATATGAGTGATCAAACCATAGTTTTTGGCATCCTGTACACCTAGATTATACCCTCTTATACACCAATCCATGACGATGCGCTTTGGCATGACCTCTAGCAAGGAAGCCATTACTTGGAAGGGAAATAATCCTCTCTTTACTTCTGGTAAACCCAATGTGACTTCTGGGTTACATACTACATAGTGTGCCCCGGTAAGAAAAAAGAAACCTCCGGCCATTACCCTACCTTCTACCATAGTAATTATGGGTTTATGAGTTTTGGCAAAAAGTTCTCCCAAGAGCACTTCTCCCTTGGCTTCGGGGATTGAGGAATCAAAATCCCCCACCATGCCCATAAAAGCCTTCAAATCTGCTCCGGAACAAAAGACATCACCAGCAGCACGAATCATAACCACCCATATCTCTTTGGTTTGGTTGGCATATTGCAGCGCAAAGGCAATTTCGTGAATCATATGTGGATGCAACGCATTCTTCTTTTCCGGTCGATTCAGTGTTAACGTCATTACATGATCTTCAACCGTTACCAGGATAAATGCAAATTTTTGCGCTAATGCCTTTTCTACGAGTTCCTTTTCAAAAAAATCCATGATTATTCTTCATTAATTTTCAGTAATAAAAATCCAGCTTCTACATTCTGTCCTTCGGCTACATATATCTTTTCTACTTTACCATCCTGATTAGCTACCAAAACATTTTCCATCTTCATCGAAGACAATATGATAAGTGGATCACCTTCTTTGATAACATCTCCTGATTGGATATTAATTTTAACCACTTGAGAAGGAATTGGGGATTCATACCCACCACTTACCTTTTCCTTTTCTTTGATCGGAAATCGATCTTCTTGAGTAATTTTCACATTACCTATGGTAGGTGAATGCACAAAATAATCCTCACCAGCTTGCACCACAGTATATGTCTTTCGCAATCCATCTATATCTATGCACAAGGTGGTTTTATCAATACTTATCATTGATACCTTTCTTTCCTTCTCTTCAAAAAGAAATACAAAACCATCTTCTACATACTGATACTGCAATTGAACAGCCTGTTCACCATTATGAAAAACTTCCCTTTGATATTGGTAGCAATTATTTCTCCATCCAGAAGGAAGGCTTCGAAGTGTCTTCCTGGATTGTTCTCGCTTATTCCAATCATATAACGTTGCGACTATAGCTACTTCCTGTATATGTTGATCTGATATTTTATTGATCTGAGAAAGGTCTATCTTTTCCTGAACGAAATGCGTATTGTAGTTTCCCTTCTGAAAATCTTCGTGTTGCAACAGTGTTTTCAAGAAAGGTAAATTGGTTACAATACCTTGACATATAAGTTGCTGAAGCACATACAACAACTTAGTATGTGCATTGATCCTATTGGTATCTTTTACAATGATCTTTGCGATCATTGGATCATAGAATATTGATATTTCTGAACCTGACTCAATAGCAGATTCTACCCGTAATCCATCTACATCTGGGAATTGGTAATTGTGAATTTTCCCGATTACAGGGGCATAATTATTTGCTGCATCTTCTGCATACAACCGCGCTTCAATGGCATAGCCATTTCCTATCACTTCTTCTTGATTGATTTGTAGTGGAATGCCCTGTGCAGATTGAACTTGCATTTGTACTAAATCCAGTCCGGTTATAGCCTCAGTAACGGGGTGTTCTACTTGTAATCTGGTATTGACCTCTAAAAAGTAGAATGCTCCAGAGGTATCATCATAAATAAATTCTACAGTTCCTGCATTATCATAATCCATAGCTTGGGCTGCAAGTACAGCAGCATCACCCATAGACTTCCGCAGAGCTTCTGTCATTATCGGAGAAGGGCTTTCTTCGATCACTTTTTGATAACGCCTTTGGATAGAACATTCTCTTTCCAACAGATGAATGACATTCTTATGCTGATCTCCAAAAATCTGAAATTCGATATGTCTTCCAGAGGCAATGTATTTTTCGATGAGTAATTCATCATCTCCAAAGGCATTTTTGGCTTCTCTTTTTGCCGAAGCAATGGCTACTGCTATTTCTTTTTCTTCATGAACAATTCTCATCCCTTTACCTCCACCTCCTGCCGTGGCTTTCAGTAATACCGGGAATCCTATTTTTAAAGCTTCGGCCTTTAATGTAGCTTCTGATTGATCTTCACCATCATAACCAGGTACAACAGGCACTCCTGCCTGTTTCATCATGATTTTGGCCTTGGATTTTGATCCCATTGCTGCTATAGCCTCTGGGTTGGGACCGATAAAAATGATTCCTTCGGTTTTACATAACCTAGCAAAATCTGCATTTTCAGATAAAAAACCGTAACCCGGATGGATGGCATCGGCACCAGTACGTTTTGCAGCAGTAATTATTTTATTTTGATCGAGATAGGATTGTAACGGTTCTGAAGCTCCGATATGTACTGCTAAATCTGCTTGTCTAACGAATGGGGCATTTTTATCGGCATCAGCATAGACCGCTACACTAGTAATTCCCATTTTTTTGCAGGTACGTATCACTCTTGAAGCGATTTCTCCCCGATTAGCAATCAATATGGTGTTTATACTTTTCATATATAATACGTTCCTTTTTTCTTAATGTCTCCAGACACCATAACTATTTGCCCCCTTTATTTCTTGGTTGTATAAAACCGCTAGTGTAAACCCTAAATAGTTGCGGGTTTCTTTAGGATTAATAATCCCATCATCCCATAATTCTGAAGTAGAATGCCATGCAGAAGATTTGGCTTCGGCTTCTGCGATTAACATATTTTCGATCATTTTAGCTTGCTCTTCGTCATAGGGTATTCCTTTGGCTTTTGCCGATGCTTTTTGAATGATCCGCATTACCCCAGCTAATTGTTGCGAACCCATGACTCCTATTTTTGCATTGGGATAAGAAAAGAGAAAATTAGGCTCATAGGATCTTCCGTTCATCCCATAATTACCTGCTCCAAATGAAGACCCGATCATTAAGGTTATAGATGGTACTTTGCTATTAGAAACTGCATTAATCAGCTTAGCCCCATTTTTAATGATTCCTCCTTCTTCATAAGCTTTACCCACCATATATCCAGTGGTATTCTGCAAGAACAATAAGGGTATGTTTTTTTGGTTGGATAGTTGTATAAATTGTGCCGCTTTGTTGGCCGACTCTGAAAAAATAACACCGTTATTGCCTAAAATCCCCACGGGGTATCCATGAATTTTTGTCCACCCACAGACCATTGTATTTCCGTACTCAGATTTGAACTCTGCAAATTCGGATCCATCTGTAATTCGCATGATCAATTCTCTTACATCAAATGGTGTTTTACTATCTTCAGGCACTACACCCAAAATCTCATCGGCATCAAAAAGCGGTGCTTTGACGGGCAATTCTGGGATCATATGAGGATTGGATGCTGGTATAAATTCCATAATCTCTCTGGCGATTCGGATAGCATCTTTTTCATCTTCGGCCAGATAATCTGAAACTCCAGATACTCTACTGTGCATTTCGGCCCCACCTAGTTCTTCGTCAGTTGCAATCTCATTGGTTGCCATTTTTACTAGTGGAGGTCCCGCCAAGAATACTTTTGCTGCTTGCTTTTGGAAAATGGCATAGTCGGACATCCCTGGCACATACGCTCCCCCTGCCGTAGCGTTACCAAATACTACAGATATTGTTGGAATGCCCATTTCAGATCGTCTTGTAATCTCCCTAAAGGCTTCACCTCCATAATTGAATATTTTGGCCTGGTCCGGGAGGTTGGCCCCACCACTTTCTACCAGATTAATCGAAGGCAATCTACATTCTCTGGTAATTTTTGCAATACGGAAACCTTTAAAAACAGTTGCATAGTCTACAGATCCTCCTTTACGTGTGCCTACATTGGCATTGATCATACACAATTTACCTTGTACCAACCCGATTCCTGAAACGTTGGTTCCACCTGCACCAAAACCATTCTTATTCTGCATACCCGCTAGTGGTAATAATTCGAGAAAGGGACTATCTTTATCCAAAAGCAACTCGATGCGTTCTCGTGCGAGTAACTTGCCTCTGCTTCTGGCTTTATCAATAGATTTTTCCTTCCCTTGAAATCGACTTTCTTCAAGATGTTCCTCTAATTTGGCAACCAAATCGAGCATGGCTTTCTTATTCTTTTGGAAAGCTTCGCTTGTCGTATTAATTGTAGATGATAAGGGCCTCATTATGCTATTTCTTTAATTTCTTTTCTGACTAAAAACTGTTGAAATCTATAGGGAAGTAATCCTGAGATTCGGTATAACATTCTCATCTTTCTACCGCTTATGATAAAATCTTTTCCGCTGTTAAACCCTTTCCAGATATCACTGGCCACCTCTTCAACCGTTGTTGCTGCGATACCCTGAAATGTTCTTACCTTTTCCATATTTCCCGATTTCTTGAAATTGGTATTCTCGATGGCCGCCGGACATACGCAAATTACTTTTACCTTCGATTGCTGCATTTTCAATTCTTCGTTTACACTACGGCTGAAATGGGTAACAAATGCCTTTGTGGCTCCATAAGTGCTTAATTTGGGAGTAGGTTGAAAAGAGCTATTCGAACTAATGTTGATAATAGTCCCCTTGTTTTTGTTAGTCATATCTTTCAAAAACAACTTGGTCATTTCATACACACATACCACATGGAGATGAACCATCTTTAGTTCTTTTCCTGGAGGTGTATTGTTCAAATATCCATAGGTACCAAATCCTGCATTATTCACCAGAACATCAATATCCCATTCGTTTTTAGTAACCCATTGATGCACTTTATGTGCTGCATTTGTTATTGACAAATCTTCAATAAGAGCATGTATCGTGCATCCTTCGATTTCTTGTAATAGTTTTTTCTTCGACGCTTCAATTTCCTCTTTCAAAAGAGAAACCCAAAGAAGGGTGTACCCCGCTTTTGCAAAATATCTGGATAGGGAATACCCAATACCACTAGAACCTCCTGATATCAGCGCCATTTTACTCATACCAAACTATATTTTCATTACGATCATGCCACTCCAAAAAGTATTTGCTATATCGCCGATCGATCTCTCCTCTTCTGATTTTTAATGTTGGAGTAAGGAATGCATTTTCCATATTCCAGGTATTCTGATCGATAACAATGGTGGATACTCTTGTATAATTCGCCAAAGTATGATTCAATTTGGAAAGTGTTTGATCCAGTGCTACCTCAACTTCTTCTTTTGGAGTATCATGTGCAACTTCAGAAAGATTCACAATCGCAATGGGTTGGGGAATGCCTAAACCAGCAATACATACCTGTTCTATCAATACATTTTTCTCTATTTCTTCTTCAAGAGGATTGGGTGTAATGTATTTTCCTTTGCTTGTTTTAAAAGCATCAGAAACCCTACCTATAATTTTCAGGAAACCATTCTCATCAAAACTCCCTTTATCACCGCTATGGAGCCATCCATTCTTTAGGACTTTTGCTGTCATTTCTGGATCTTTGTAGTACCCTTTCATCATATAGGGGGATTTCATTAACACCTCTTGTGTATCCTTTGCGATTTTGATCTCACAACCGGGAATGGGTTTTCCTACGGAATCTTTTGGTGCATCTAGCATGGGGGTATTGGTAATCGAACCACAAACTTCGGTCATCCCATAGGCTTCGATAAGATGAATCCCCAGATCGGCATACCATTCTTTGAGATAGGTAGGTGTAATCGCAGATCCTGTAGCTACTATTTTGGCTTTCGACAATCCTAAACCGTATCGTATTTTCTTTTTCAGAATTCCAGAAACAATCGGAATGCTAAACAGCAGTTTTTGTTTTTTTAATGATATTTTGTTGGCAACCGCCAGATAAAATTTGGTCCAAATTCTGGGTACTGCAAAAAAGATTGTGGGTTGTGTATCTTGTAAATTTTTGGCAAAGGTATCGATGCTCTCTCCAAAAGAAACAGTCCCACCAAGCATGAGTGCTACAGCATATACCCCTATTTTTTCAGCAACATGATTTAGCGGTAAATATGATAATAAATTTGGTGTTGGATGTTTGGCGATCCCTACCCAATCATTCTTACTGTCGTCCTTAATAATCTGCACCGGAGTATTATGGATATGCATTACTCCTTTTGGTGTACCTGTGGTACCAGAGGTAAATAAAATCGTCCATAATTCTTCTGGATCCGGAACATGAACTTCTGGCAATAGTTCATTACTATTCACCAAATCATCCCACAAAACACCTTGGGTTACTTCTGCATTGCCCTCATAATGTGGAAAACGAATAGTTTGAACATCCTCCGGCATATGCTCCGGATGAGACGTCCATTGATCAAGTTTACCTACAAAAACTGCTTTTGCATCAGCCAACTGCAATACCGTCGAAAGTTGGTTTGCAGAAAGGTTGTGATATAAGGGTACCGAAACCATCCCACCCATCATGATGGCCAAATCTGCCAGAATCCAATGGTAACAGTTTTTGGAATAAATGGCCACATGATCTCCTTTTTTTAAACCCATAGAAATCAAAGCATTTGCCATTTTTGAAGCCTGCTCGTAGGCTTCACCAAAAGTTATTATTTTCCAATGTGTTCCTTTTGGTTGTTTTAAGAAGGTAGCATCAGGTTTTTCCTGCACCCAATGATAAAAGTACTCTGGGAGTGAATCATGATCTGGAATACCGATGCTAGCCATATCTGAAGTTTAAAAGTTGATATACGATTCCATAGTTTGATCAAATCCTTCGCCCAAGCTATCCAAATAAGTATCTCCGAAGAATTTTTTGAAGGAAGCCAATCCCTTTTCCGTAAGATGAGGTAGTAATAAACTCCAAATTACCTTCTCTCCATCTTCCTTTGTTTTATCTCCTCGAATCATTTGCTGTGATGACCAAAAAAACATCATCATCCAGGATGTTAATGCCAGATTTTTATACATCCCAGGTACTGGTTCTGTTTGCATATTTCCTAATTGAATAGAAAATGCAATTGCTGTTTCGATATCCTTTATCGTTTTATCACAAAGGGATTTCATTTTCGGTGCGATTAGTTTGTGTTTCAACACCTGATTATCATGAAATATAAAAGAGTATTCTTTTTGCAGCTTGTAATACAATTGTGCGTCATGATGCAAGTTCTGGAAAGAGGGAATCCCTTTGGCTACTCGTCCGCTGGTTAGTTTTTCCCACAATTGGTCCATCAGTGCTTTCAATAGAGCTTCTTTATCTTTGAAGTGATAGGTCATATTACCTCTGCTCATTTCCAAAGATTTTGCAAGTTCGAATAGATTTACTGCACCGTATCCCGATTTATTGAAAGCCTTAAGCGCCTGACTGAGTATCCTTTGTTTCGTTTCCACGTATTCCTTTTTACTCAAATATAGAAATAAATTTTATATAATTAACAATATTTTTAGTCGTTTATGACTAATTTAAGAAAATGAAAGCACCAAAACAGCAAAAGAATACTATTCCTTCACTTCCATAACGCGTTTTAATTCATTTCCATTTTCATCCAGAATGGTAATCAGATGTTTCCCTGGTTCGGGTAGGATTGGCATTTCATGAAATTGCCGGGTTGCCCCAACAAACTGCTCATCGACGTACCAGAATACTTGTACCTCTGGATTGGTATGTGCAATTTTAAGAACAACTTCGTTGGTTTTACCATCAAAACCTTTAGGCAAGTAGACACTACTATTGGCTTTGGGAAAAATAAAATCCATTCGATCTTCATCTGCAGTACTACAACCAGGACGAAACGAAGGCAATTCATGATAATCAGCATTGTTATTCTTGAAATAGTATGCTTGCAATGATGGTAATACAAACCAGGACTCATGAATCATATTATCTACAGACTCGCAAGAGGAATTTACCTGATATCTTCTTTCTTTGTCCAAATGAATTAATCGATGATAAGTACAAGGTTCTGTTTTGGTTCCAGAAAGCGAAATATTAATAGTTTTTTTAGGACAATACTCACCAGCTATATGACCGCTTTGAGCACATACTTTTGTCGTAACCAAATCGTCGTATGGAGTTGCAAACCATTTTGTATCCGGAACAATATTAAACACATCAAAGAGCACAGGTGCTGCAGCAGTTAATCCCGTAACTTGTGGGCGACCTTCTCCATCGGCATTTCCGATCCATACTCCAACCACATATTTTGAAGTAGCACCTATTGCCCAGGCGTCACGATTACCATAACTGGTTCCTGTTTTCCAAGCAATTTCCTTGGAGGAATCATAGAACTCCCAGGCATCATCTCCTTCGGGGCGGTTTACTTGTTTCATGGCTTCAAAAGTGAGCCAAATACTTCCTGCCCCAAAAATCAATTTTTCTTTGATGGGCTTTCCAAAATCAACCTTCTTATTCTTTTCAAGAACGGGTTCTGCAAATTCATTGGTAAAATACTCACTCGAAGACTCCAAAAAATGGTTCAGCGTTCCTGTCATACCGGCGTAGGTTTTACACAGGTCCCATAGGTTAGCCTCTGCACCTCCTACTATCAGAGACAATCCATAATGATCTGCACTATACAGAATATCTTTGATCTGAAATGCATTCAATTCATCCCGAAAACGCTGTAATCCATATTGCTGCAATAATCGTACGGCAGGCACATTAAGAGATCTTGCTAATGCCCTGTTTGCAGGAACAGCGCCACTATAGGTTTCATCAAAGTTTTTGGGATTATACCCTGCTATTACCGTTGGGATATCAGATACCAATTGTTCTGGCAATAATTCTCCTTTATCCATCATTGCCGCGTACAACAATGGTTTTAAAGTACTCCCTGTACTTCGAGGAGCCTGTATAATATCCACATCTTTTTGATGCGTCTTGTCTGTGGGAGTGTTCCCTACATAACTCAATACATTTCTGGTTTCTACATCCAAGACCAAAACCGCCATGTTGTACACCTCATTTTGACGAAGCTGATCATAATGTTTTTTTACAATGTCATTGACTTGTTTTTGAAGTGCCAATTGGAGTGTAGTTTGCACTCTTTCTCCTTTATGTTTTTTTGCGATGTTATCCACCAAATGCGGAGCAATTTGTGGCAACCTGTATGGCCTTTGCGGTAAAGTTTCTTGAATGGAAAGCGTATAGGTCAGTGAATCAATAGCTTGTTCTTCTAGTAATGTTTTTAATAATCGATTCCTTTTCTTCAGCAATCGCTCTTGATTTTTTCCGGGATAAATCAATGAAGGTGCATTGGGTAAAACAGCCAAGGTTGCACTTTCTGCCCAGGAAAGCTGATGCGCAGGCAATCCAAAGTAACGCCATGCTGCCATATCGACCCCAACAACGTTTCCTCCAAAAGGAGCATGAGAAGCATATAGTTTGAGGATATCGGACTTTGATTTACGGAATTCCAATCGTGTAGCTAAAATGAGTTCCTTTAGTTTTTCAAAGTATGTTCTTTTTTTTCCCTTTCTGGATAGTCGAATCACCTGTTGTGTTAAGGTACTTCCTCCTCTTACAATTTTACCTGCTTTACTATTATCAATCATAGCATCTACAATAGCAATAGGATTGAATCCGGGATGGTTGTAAAACTGCTGATCTTCAAACGCAATAATACACTTTGCAAACTTCGTGGGTACACTGTCTGTTTCCGGAAAACGCCATTGTCCGTCCTTAGCTATTTTGGCTCCAATTAACTCACCATCTACAGATTCTACCACTGTTGCTGTTGGATCTTTAAATAGTGTAGTAGGAAGAGAAAAATAATACCATATCAACAAAACGGCTATCGTTATAATACGTTTAGGATGCTTTTTGATGTATGTCTTTATTCTCTGAAACACAAATATGCTTTGTTTATGGTAATCGCTTTCTAAGCTCTCAAGTTTAGAAATTAAAATTAGCGTAAATGCAGGTATTTATTCTTCAAAACTATTAGAATTCATTAAAGTACCACTATCATTATTCGAATAAATCCCAGATTTTCATTAAATTTAAGAACCTCTTAAAACAAGAAAATGCTTTTTTTTCTTCAGTTCGGTTGAGAAAATTAAGGGACTCAAACGTAAAAATACAATTGGTCGGTCATTGATATAATGGGTATACCCCTACGCAATCCGTGTATTTTTATTAAAATTGTTGTGTGTTGAAAAAAGTTACCATCGTCATTCTCCTCTGGCTTATGCCCGCGGTTCTGCTTTCTCAAAACGATAAAGGTTATGAGAAAATAGATAGTCTTGATGTGCTTATCCAGCAATCTCAAGAACTAAGATTGGAGAATAATATGTATGAAGCCTTAGAACTTGCCTTCAAGGCGGTCACCTATGCTAACGAGCTCAATCACAATCATTACTTGTCCCATTCTTATTTTATGATGGGTACTATTCAATATGAAATTATTGATTATGACAATGCCAAAATTAATCTCTTAAAAGCATTAGATCATAGTGAGAAAACCACTTCAAAAATACTATTACCTTATATACTGCATAGCTTAGGAAACATTTACTACGATGATAACGAAGATTATGAAAACGCATTAATTTACTACAAAAAGGGGGTTAAGCTCAGTAAAAAAATCAATCCAGCTAATAACTATCAAATCCCCTTACATAACCTTATTTGGACTTTTATGGATTTGGATAGGTACGAAGAAGCCGCTCCTTATCTTAAGGAAGCTGATAGTTTGGATCTTATCATCCCAGATAGTATTCAACTCGGTAGAAGCACCCTGTACCTAATACGCGCAAGAAACTATGCACATCAGAAAGATTTCGAAAGTGCAGAAGAAAACTATGATAAAACCTTCAACCTGTTGGAGACCGAAGACAAATACTGGCTGAAAGGTAAAAGCTATTTTTATCAATATCGATCAGAGATGTATCAGGCTATGGGTGATTATCCCAAAGCCATACAAGATCTAAATAGTATGCAGAGGAATGAGTTTGAAGTTTTTAAAAACGCCCGTAATAAAAATGAAGAAATTGCAAAAATCCGGTTCAAAGTAGATGAATATGAACGAAAATTAAGCGCTTCAGAAAGAGAAAAAGAACTATTACAAAACATCGATAGAAGTAATAAAACTATTATTACTATTTCTTTGGCAGCACTTGTTTTACTCATTTTTGTAGTTTTCTTTTATTACCGGGGATATATATCAAAGAAGAAAGCAAGTGAAATTCTTGAAGCTAAAAATGCCGAACTGAATCAAGCTAAGCTTCAGGCCGAGAAATTGAGCAATATCAAATCCCAGTTTATTTCTACGGTAAGTCATGAACTTAGAACTCCGCTATATGGGGTGATTGGTATTTCGTCTCTTTTGATAGAAAACAACAAACAGTCTGACAACGACAAAAAACTACTCAATTCCTTAAAGTTTTCTGCAGACCATTTGTTAAACCTGGTCAACAAGGTCTTAAAAATTAGCAAAATCGATTCAGAAAAGACAGATCTTACACAAACCCCTACCAATCTGGCTTCACTGACAAAAAACATATTGCAGTCCTTCGAATTTCAAGTTGGAGAAAAAGGAAATGAGTTAATTTTTGAATACAATCACTCCATCCCTAATTCACTGCTGATTGATCCTTTACGAATTTCCGAGATCCTAATCAATTTGATCAACAACGCGATAAAATTTACGTCTGACGGAAAGATTTGGCTTCGGGTCAAACCAATTACCACCTCTGCCGATAGGGTCACTCTACGATTTGAAGTGGAAGATACTGGAATAGGAATTCCAGAAGATCAGAAAGAATATATTTTTGAAGAATTCTCTCAAATCGGAAGTATTTATAGCAACAAACAAGGAACAGGGTTAGGATTGGCTATCGTAAAACGATTGTTAGGATTGATGAACAGCAGGATTCAATTTGAAAGCAATAAAAAACAAGGAACCCGATTTTATTTTGATCTCGATTTACAAATTGCAGATCAACTAAACGGTACTTCTGGACTGCCTGCAGATATGGAAGTGAGTCACACCATTTCTGCTCACATCTTGATTGCCGAAGACAACAAAATCAATCAGATGGTAACCAAAAAATTGCTTACTCAAATTGGTTGCAAATCAACTATTGTAGAAAACGGAGAAGAAGTGCTCGAAATTTTGAAAAAAGAAAATTTCGACCTGGTCTTAATGGATATTAATATGCCTGTACTGGACGGTATGCAAGCCACTTTGAAAATTCGCGAGTTTGATACTATTATACCTATTATCGCCCTTACTGCATCAGAATTAAGCGAAGTAGAGGAAGAATGCAGGAAAGCGGGTATGAATGATTTACTCAATAAACCGCTACTTAAAATGGATTTACGCAATGCTATATTCAAGCATCTCGTAAAAAGAAAACATCAACCTGGCTCTTAAGATTGCTATGAACTACACCGCAATAGATCTTCCTTTTGATGTTTTGTTACCCTTATTATCTAGATAAAAATCAATTTGCCCCATATAAACACCACTGTTACCACATTGATTGATTAAAACTTTTTCACCTGCCGCATTGTCAACTATGGTAGGTTTTGGTAATAAGGTATGGGTATGCCCTCCGATAATTAAATCAATATCCTTGGTCTTTTTGGCCAAATTAAGGTCTGATATTCGATCAGGTGATTTTTTGTAATCATATCCAATATGCGATAAACAGATAATGATATCGCATTTTTCTTCTTGTTTTAGGGCCTGTGTCATATCCTGGGCAATCTCTACAGGATCCAAATACTTTGTTTCTTTGTATAGGTTTTTGTTTACCAGTCCTTCTAGTTGAACTCCAAGTCCAAAAACTCCAATCCGGATGCCATCTCGTACCAATACTTTATAAGGCTTTACATGAGTGTCCAAAACGGTATTTTTGAAATCATAATTAGCCGACACAAAATCAAAAGTAGCATTAGGCAACTGTCCAAATAATCCATCAATTCCGTTATCAAAATCGTGATTTCCGATCGTAGCCAGGTCATAATTCAGCTTCGACATGAGTTTAAATTCAATTTCGCCCCCATAATAATTGAAGTATGGTGTTCCTTGAAATATATCGCCAGCATCTAGCAAAATCGTATTAGGATTCTCTTTTCGAACTGCTTCGATAATTGAAGCTCGTCGTGCAAAACCTCCTAATCCCGGATATCGGTAATGGTTCTCGGGAAGTGGATCTATTTGACTATGTACATCATTGGTGTGCAATACTGTAATCTTTTTGGATAAGGGTTGTGTACACGAAGTTAAACTTAACCCTCCCAGGCTTGCAAAGGCTGTAGCCGAAGCCATCTGCTGAATAAACACTCTTCTACTTTGCATAACTCATTCTTTTATCTAGTGAAACATGAAGTGTATCTGTCTTTTTGAAATAATCAATCAAAGCATTCCTAAGCTTATAATCTGTTTTATAAAGATGTACTGGATCCTTAAAGAAATCCATACGATCGCCTCCCTGTTGCAAATAATCTGTAGTCAACACCAAGTAGGTTCTTCCTTCTTCCAAAGGTTGACCATCAATTAGTACTTTTTCTGCTTGTTTGGTTTCCTTATTAATACTCAATTCCAGATTGCTTATCGGATGTGCACGAAGTCTTGCGGTCAAATAGGAAATTAATTCTTTTGTCTTTTCAGAAGTCAATTCGGCAACTACCAGTTCATTTTCAAAGGGCATTACTTCGAAAGCAGTCCTTGCTGTTACGTTTCCTTTTAGGACTGGAGCTCTTAATCCGCCATGATTTAGCAATACCAAATCGATATTCTTATTGTGTCTTTTGGTAAAAATTGAAGCCGTTTGTTCTAAAGATATATCCGCTACCAGATTTCCTAAGGTACTTTCTAATTCACCATCTCCTTTGGTAAGGTTCTTTGTTGCAAAACTAAGTGGAGCATCCAGTGTTTCATTTAAATGCTTGCGAAATGGTGCGATAAAATCATCTACTTCTTTATCATCAGCAATCGACGCATCGATTTTTTGCGGACTCGAGGTTATCTTTTCTACTGTAAATGGTTGTTGTTTGCAGGAAGCGCATAACATCAAAAAAATGACTACAAAAAAGTGGATAAAATACTTCATACTATTGATAAATTACCTTTTTTACAATGGTACTAAAAAAATAGCACAACTGAGTTTATGTTTTGGTTAAAAAATCATATTCGCTGTAAGGGTTAAAACAACCAACAGTAATTGTGATAAAAAATAAAATTCTAACCCTAGAATTTTTACTATGCACTGCAATCACAGTCATCAATAACTACTAGCCACCAATGATTATCCGCTGCAATAAAATAAAGTGTTTTAATGATCCTCCTATTATATAATACAACGGCTTTCATTTTCATTCCTCTATTATATTTGTTAGATATCTCAATTTTCTTGCTAGCGTATTCTCCATCAAAAAAAACATAAGAAGGAAACTCATTTACTACAGTGAAGTAAACTCCATCAGAACTTTTACTTTCTTCACAAAATCCGTTTACTGGCATTTTATTTTCGAAGTAAGTAACCTCCGGTATTTTAGGGTATTTCTTCTTACGATAACTACTTGAATTTTCATAGGATTCTATGTTACATGTCGTACCAGAATTGTATAAACGGAAATAGCCAATATCCTTATGTTTTAATGGTTTTACCGCTGAATTATGCATGCTTACGTCAAAGCTCTTCCCAAAAAAGTATGTATCTAACACTTCTGTTAAGTAGGTTTCAAATCTTGCAATAGTGCTTTCTTGTCTAATCGATGTTTGAGACCCAAAAACCCAACCTTTTTTATTTTCAAAAACAATTTGATACCAATAATCGGTAGTTAAGCCTATAGTTTGTTGTACCCCTCTTTTTATAACGCGACAAACATCTCCTTCGTTAAGAGTGAACACTACCTCTCCTGAGATAGGTTCTGATCGAACCCAAATACGATTTCCGAATATGGTAAGCCGATCATTTAATCTTTCATTAAAAGTATTACTATTCTGCCCTTCTTTCTTTAAAAGAGGTACTATCCTGTAGTATGGACCATCATCACAACCATCAGCGAGATGCCATAAACCAGATTCCGCTAATAATACGCTGTGCTTTTTACTTAACCAAACATTATGCAAACCTTGATCAATAGTACAATTTTCTTGGCTATCATAATCTCCAGTGCAGCAAAATCCGTGAAGTTTCGATTGTGGTAAATTAAAACTCTCGCTTATAAAAGATTGGCCTTGTAGTTTAGCCATTACAACTAATGCGTTGGTCTCTTCATCCTCAATTAGTTCGGGTTTCTCTATTTTTGTTAAAGAGTAATACTTTGTTTCATTCAACATGTTCTCTACTTCTTTAAAAATCATCATTTTCTTTTTTGTAGAGAATTGTACGTTCTCAGTTTCATCAGGTGACAAAACAATTTCTTTAATAATTTCTCCGTTACTAGTGTTGCGCTTTTGTAAAATATTTCCAAGATCCACACAACATGAATATTGATTATAAACAATTAAATAATGTGAACCATCCTCTGAGATTGCAGGAAAATTTTTCCAAGATAAGTACGAATCCTCAAAATGAATAGATGGACCAACAAATTCTTGAGCTGACGAAGTAGTAGTTATAAGTAACAAAAAAAATATAAACTTAAAATTCATCAGTTACATTTTATCCTTTTCCTTCTCGAACTATTTTACTACTTCAATCCACCTTCCTTTTGTTCTTACCAAATAGTCATTATCATACATCGCTTCACACTGGATACCTGGCAAATAATATTTCCCTAAGTAAGAAGCGTTAAGCAATAAGGTCACTTTTTTGCTCTCTCTCGGTTTCAGATCAAAATAGAAATCAACACGATCATCTCTGATATCGGTATGGGTCACTTTATTGGCTTTAAAAGAACCAAAATCAGTAAATCGGGTATTCACCACTTCCCAGCCTGATGGGAATAGTTCTGTAAGCGCAATATCCTTCACTTTAGATCCTGTAGTATTGGTAATGGTAACTTCGGCAACAAAATCGGTTCCTTGGGTTAATTTTGTAGGATCAATGATTCTACCATCTCTATTTTTATAATCTACGATCGCCTTAAAATTACTCTGAATTACTTTCTCTTCTCCAACCGGTAAAATCCCACTAGTTGCAATTTGCACAAAGATGGTATTGTCTTTATTGTTTTTCAGAACCAGCGTATTGTTTTTGGTAATGCTCAACTCTCCTGAGGTCGCCAATGTTTTCTCTGTATTTGCTGTTGTTGATCTTCCATTGAGACTGTATCCCACGTTTACTCCTTTACCCCCTACATAATCCGCATATTTGGCCATAGCTACCAAGGCATAAGCCGTGGTTTGTGTACTCATCCAGCTATTAGAAGATAGTTCCTTTGCCAGGGCAACGGCTACTTCTTGTGCTTTTTCTTTACGATCTAGCGACACATAAGTTTCGATAGCCATGGCTCTATTTCGATTGGTAGAACCATAAGTGTAATAGCTATTTTTTGTTACGCTATAATCGATATTAGCCGAATTCAACAATTGGTTGGCTGCGCTCTTTTGTCCTGCCAATCCATAAGCCGCAGCTAATCTAAGTTTGGCATTGTTAGACAAATTCGAGGACTCTCTCAATCTATTCATGGATGACAAATCAGGACTTCCGGCCAACGCCAAAGTATATAATCTGTACGCCTGAGCCAAATCATTGTTTCCACCCCTCCATCGTTTGGCTTGCTGTTGCTGATAATTAATCCAGTTACTCTTGAAACCTATTGGCAGCACATACCCTTTCTTATTCGCCTCTAACAAGAAATGACCTGCATAGGTCGTTCCCCAATCGTTAGGATTCGTATATCCTGGCCAATAGGACATCCCTCCATTGGGTTGTATAAAACGTTTTAATCTTCGAATAGCCGCTTCAATGTTTTTCTGAATTTTATCTTTCTTTTCTGAAGAAAGGTTAAATACATCTCCCAAATACAACTGTGGAAATGCAGCCGAGGTAGTTTGCTCAACACATCCATGCGGATAGCGTATCAAATAGCTTAATCGACCTTCAAAATTCATCGGTGGCAACGAAGAAAACTCGATTGTAGCACCATTGCTTCCATCAATCCCAAAAGCCTCAAAATTGATCGTTTGTTCACTATTCGGCTCAAGTACCACCGAAGTGATTTCGGTAGTCATCGGATTTGGATTGAGAATATCGATAGGTACACTATATGAGGCTTTCTCACCATTACCACTAGCTACAACTTCAATATCGGTAATCGACGCACCTTCTAATACCTCAATATCAAAATAAGCCATTTTCTCATCCGGTTGTGCAAATGTGAGTTGTTGTTGAGCTTCTCCAACAACAGTAAACCCTTTGTTTGGCTTCAAACTAACGGTCACATTTTTCACTTTCTTTTCCATCGCAAAAACAGTAACGGGTATGGTCACTTTTTCTCCCGGAGTAATTTTTCTAGGAATCGAAGTCAGTACCATTAATGGCTTGCGAACTGGTGTTGTTTTATCTGTGCTTCCGTAGGCGGCTTTTTCTGCATCCGACGCCACAACCATTGTACGTACAGAGCCTACATACTTCGGAATTTTAATTTTATGTGCTCTGGTTTCTCCTTGTTTCAATTCAAACGGCCCCTCATAAACCACCATGGGCTTAAAGCGGTTCGCTTTCTTGGATTTGCTTCCTCCTGCTTCGGCATCCCCACCAATACTAAACACCTGATTGATACTACCACCATATGCACCGATCACCTCATCATAAATATCCCAGGTTTTTACTCCTAATGCTTCTCGTGCATAAAAACTAGTCCACGGATTTGGTGTTTTAAAACGGGTAAGATCCAAAAGCCCTTCATCTACTATAGCAATAGAATAAGTCATTGCCTTCCCTTTGGTTTCGCCCACTTTTACCGTGATCGTCTCTTCAGGTCGCAACACATCTGGCATGGTCAGTTTTGGTTCGATCTTCGTATTAGGATCTTCTACAGATATCGGCACCACCCCATACAATCGTATAGGCAGATCGTTTTTGGTTGAAGAATGAGGCTGTAATAAGGTAATATGGATATATACATTGGGTGTGTACAATTCTTCTATTGGAATTTCGAACTTGGTCTCGTTCTTTTGAGGAGTCACCCACTGGGATAATAACACCTCTGTACCATTCTCTACAGTAACCAACGCACGACCTCCTTCGCTAGATGGGAAGGTAACTGTGGCTTTTTCTCCTACGTTGTACGTATTCTTATCGGTAGAAAACAATAACATCGTAGCTGCCGAAGGGTCATTTTTTCTTGATTTTCCTGCCCAACCTGGCCAGTCGATATAAATGGTTTTTCCGGTAGCATGTCCTCCTGAAGGATCTACTACTCTTACCAGATATCTCCCCCATTCTGGATATTTGAGTTCAAAATTGAAATCGGCTTTTCCATTGCTCCCAGTACTCACTTTGGTTTTAAATACTTCGTCCCGGTATGAACCTCGGTTATACGACGACAGGTTATCTTCAGAGGTGTCCCACCACCATCTCCAATTTACTTTATACACAAAGACCTCCAGGTTATTGACTGATTTCGGTTTTCCTTTTTCGTCTACCGTAACCACTTCAAAATTGTGTTGGGTATCTGTGAGTAACATCCCTCTGGCTTTATCTCCTTTTGGAGTATTGAGCCCCACATAAGTTTGATACGGAGAATAGGTTTTGGACATTACATCGGTACTAAAATCCCCTCCGTTTTCATATACTTTGGTAATAAATGCTGCTCTTAGCATTCCGGGAGCCTTATTCTCTAAATTAGGTGTAAGGTTAAAACTTGCTTTCCCTTGGTCAGAAATTTTGCCATTAAAGACCTCTTGCTCTTCGGTTCCAAATCTTCTGGTAGGATCATCAAAAATATAGCCTGGGAATGTTGTAAAACTCGTTTTCGTTGGACTGAATCGAGTATTGATATCAGCCTGCAGATTTTTGGCAATAGCCCCGTGCAACCATAGTACTTCCAGATCACCTTTTATGGCTTTATTCGCTCCTAAGATTTCATCCTCAAAGGTTGTTTTTATTTTTAATCGATTAGGTTTGATCGTTTCGATTTTCAAGGTTTTGCTAAAGCTGGCTCCACCAACATTTACTTTTGCCTGCCAATTTCCTGTAGGCGCCTCGTCTGAAGTTGCTACCGTAAATCGATAGAAATTATTTACTCCTTGAGTTTTGGTTTCTTGATACGTTACCTTGCCGTAAGGGTCCTTCAACTCGAATTTTACAGGATGTCCCTGTGGGAGTCTATTCGCATTATCATTAAGCATAAAGGATAAGAACAAGGTATCTCCTGGTCGCCAAACACCTCGTTCACCATACAAATACCCTTTGATTCCTTTTTGCAGTCGAACACCAGCCACATCGAATTTACTTACTGATAATGCATTACCATCGTTCAGCTTTACATAGGTTTGTTGTTTTCCTGATTTGGCAATTGCAAAGTATGCTGGTCGGTCAGCATCAAAACCTGTAATCCCTTCGGCATCGGTAGTCGCCTCACCCATCTCTTGCTGCTGATAGTTATAGAAAGTGACCTTGGCATTGGATACTGGGTTGGTGGTTACGATATCATTTACACTAACCATATAGGAATGGTTCAATCCCTTTTTGACCACAACTCCCAAATTGGACGCCAGAATATTAGCGCTTAGCTTTCTGTCCCTATAGTACGAATTGTCGCAAGGGTTGTCTCTCTCATTCCAATTGTACCCGTAGTAACTTTCATAATAATATTGAGACGTATCCCAGAAGCTCGATTCTGCTTCTTCTTCATCATAATTATCGGCAAGCTCTTCGATAGGAGTTTCATCCCCTGCTTCTCCATCACAACGATATAGCGAGTATGCTTTTTTGTAATTTAACTCTACCCGGTAAATAGCTCCAGGATCTGGAGTGATTAAGTCTTTAAGGTCTATAGCAAAGGCATTCCATTTACTAAGATTCAAAGAAGCATTTTCCTGAAGGTTGATTAGTTTTTTTGCTATTGGCCTTGCTACACTTCTCAAGTTACTTGAGCCTGATAGATTATTGTTCTGCAGGAATTGCAATACATTATCTTCAAATACTTTGATCACCTGTACTTCTACCGCGCGAAGGTTAATTGCTTCGAAATTGAATTTCAGATTGTCTGAAGTTGGCAGAATCACTCCACTCTGTAACAACCGAATTTCTGGTTTGGGTTGCTGAAATGAAATGTTCTCTGTGTAGGTGTTTTTTAGACGATAATCATCTGTACTTTTAATTCCTTCATGAATGGTAACCAATTGTGTACCTTTCAATTCTTTTTTAGGATATGCTTTTAATACATTTCCGTTTACTACATATCGTAAATTGCCTTCATTCCCTACGGTTACCAATCCTCTAAAATCCTGATTTTTACGTAACGGGTCAGAGAAGTTAACCTCGATATATTGATCATCTACGTTAGCTACCGATACACTGATTACCGAAAAATTGTTCTTACCGGGTATAGACAGCACTCCCTCTCCCTCGGTATCAATATCCAAAGATTTGCCAGACCACTTTATTTCTACTTCAGAATCGTCTTCAAAACGCTGTATACTATCAATTCTGAAACTGAATTGTCTACTTTTACTCCCGGATTCACTAAATTTTACGGATACCTTTTTTCCTTTTTGTGTTGCCGTTACCAATTGCTTCGCAATCTCAAAAGTCATTTGATCGCTAGAAGACAACGTACCGTCAATATATTGCCAATCCTTACTATACGACTGTAAGTTGTTGGTCAACACAGAAAATTGCTGTTTCAGGGTTTTAACTCCAAATACAAACTCATCATCAAGACCATCTTTGAGATCCTCAACCAAATCTTCCAGATCCAAGGTAAATGTATATTGAGTATCCTCTTTAAATTGAGTTTCAGGCTGAAAAGATATTGTTCTGTTGTTCACAGCAATTACTTTACCTTTTACTCTGGGAGATACTGACAATAAATCACTTGGCAACTCTTGATTATCACTCCATCCTTCTATCGGGGTTTGTAAGACCACATACACCTGATCATACACCGAAATTACTCCAGAAGAGATGTCTGAAATATACTCATGATACTTACTAAGTTCTGAGGCGTTGGATCTTGCCATTTCGGCCTCATCCTTTTTCTTACAGGAAAAAATAAGTGTTACGAATAGTAATCCCCAAAGAATTCTAGAATACTGCATACAGATTGGATTTAGTTGACTTTATAAATGTAGTGTTTTTTGTTTTTCTATATGGTATCCCAATCTTTATAATTAAGAACTAATATCCTAATCACATTTTTCGATAAAAACGGATCCCTGATCCATTTCTATCCTAGATATGTTTACAATATTTGGACTACATCTATTGTAAGCATAAATTATGGACATATCATCATAATCATATTCATCTGGGATAAACTCCTGATCTTCTTGATATCTATCGGGATCAACATATGCTCCTTTCCTTTTGTCATACACATAAAACGATGGGATTGGATCTTGAAAAAGATGGTATTGCGGATTACAATATTTCACTTTTTCAATGTGATCTATAGTATTTGCCAATTCCCTGGCATATTGTATATCTTCTCCTTCCTCAGGTAAATCACTCTGGGTTATACCTTTGTTTTCATCAAAAAACAATTTGTTTTCCTTAAACACCGCATAGAAAGAATCGACTGGTTGTGACCCAACGTAGTAAGCAATAAAATCATTGTATGCTTTGATATCAAAAGCTACAGTTTCTATACCTCCTAACTCCTGTTGCGCTGCAAAACGAATTTCCTTGGTATTTGTATCAAAAACTTCGACATGAAGTGGGCCAAAACAATTGGCGTCATCATTAAAAACTTTTTTGAATGAATCCTTTCTTGATGTATCTATCCCCAGGAGCGTAGAACCATTTTCAAAACCGAAAAAAGCAATCCTAATTTTGTTGTTTAAGTCATTATCTTTTCTACCATACACTTGAAAACTGCTTTTTTCCTCATAAGGAGTAAACACCACGTTATGATCTCCAACATTTTTCCAACGTCCTATCTGTGCTCCTCCAAAATAGAAAATAATGTATTTACCATTTTCTAAGGCAACCAAGGTACTTCCTCCCTCTGGGTTACCCGACGGCATCCTATACATTCCTGTAATATCTTGTGCTATCATATTGGTAGTGGTAACGATAAACAAAAAGCACATCAATCCGTTCAACACTGTTTTCACAAAACAAATTTTAGTCCCCAAATTACTTCTAAATTGTTATTCAAAAGTACTAGGATTTTTTTACCCGTTTTACCCTGAAAACAGTGATTATAAGGCATAAATGTATCGTTAAGAATACAAAAAAGCCTCCATTTCTGGAGGCTTTATAATTTTGTTTGTATACGTATTACTTTTTATAAATACCTATAGTGAGTTCACCTTTTGCATTCATTGTAGCTCTATACATTCCTTCGGTATTAAACTCCATAGACACATTACCTTTATGATCAATAGCAACGATACCTCCGGTTCCTCCAAGCTCTGCAAGCTTCTTTTGAATCACCTCTTTAGAGGCTTCTTCAAGAGATAATCCTTTATATTCCATCAATGCAGAGATATCATGAGCCACCATAGCCCGAATAAAGTATTCTCCCCAACCTGTACTAGACACTGCACAAGTCGCATTGTTGGCGTAAGTTCCAGCTCCAATAATAGGAGAATCTCCTATACGATTCCATTTCTTGTTGGTCATACCTCCCGTAGACGTCCCTGCGGCCAGATTCCCATGTTTATCCAATGCAGCGCATCCTACTGTTCCATATTTTGAATTTTTGATGACCGGATCATAAAAAGCAGTCGTTTTACTAGCTTCCTTTTCTTTCATTTTTTCCTTTACACGCTCCAAAGCTTTCATACGACTTTCCGTAAAGAAATAAGAAGGGTCCACAATCTCTAAATCTCTTTCTTTGGCAAAGACTTCAGCACCAGCACCCGATAGTAATACATGCGGTGAGTTTTGCATTACTTCTCTGGCTAGGTTGATAGGATTTTTTACCGTCTTTACCCCAGCAACAGCACCTGCATTGAGCGTGCTTCCATCCATAATTGATGCATCCAATTCGTTAGTTGCGTCAGCCGTAAACACAGCTCCTTTTCCTGCATTAAACAGCGGAGAATCTTCCAAAACATTAATGGTCTTTTCTACAGCTTCCAGACTAGTACCCCCATTTTTAAGAATGGTGTGCCCAACTTTTATAGCCTCTTCTAATTTGGCTTTGTACGCTGCTTCTTTTTCTGGGGTCATATTTTTTTTCAGAATAGTACCCGCACCTCCATGAATAACAAGCCCAAAAGATTCTTCCGGGGTCTTAGTATTCACTTCTGAAGTATTAGCTACTAACGTTTCGGCAGTTTCCTTAGGCTGTTCTTTACAAGCCCAAAGCATAGCCAAACTTAATAAGACGATGATCTTTTTCATAATGAGTTAAATGTTAGAATAGTTTGTGTACACAGTAATCTACTAAAGCGATTCTTCCTTGAAAAAATCTAAAGGTTAAATGTATAATATTTCCTGCATTATCCTCAAGGCTTAAGGATTTATTTAACTCAAAATCACAGGGCTGTGGTATTCCCCCTTCGATGGCAATGTTGTCTGCATATAACGCATACTTTTTATCGCTGGTTAAAATAGGTTCTATTTTTCCGGCCATCATTGGCAGTTGGCCGGATTTATTGATCACTAAGGATCCAAATCCTTCTGTTTTCTCAATAGTAACCTCGATATCCTCTTTGGGATTCATATTCGGGAACAGCACAGCGGGATACTCTGGATGCGCAATCAAAACCGTATATAGTTTTCGGGTTCTAACCAATACATGTGCAATTCCGTTCTCGTCTGAGTTGCCCTCCAAATAAGTGGAATTACCCGCCACCAATACCACTTTTGCATTCTTGACCGGGATTCCTGACTTGTCGGCGATCTTTATCGAAAAGATAAAAGGCTTTGGACTAATCATGGTAGAGAGTTTCGACCATCTTCTCCTAAAAAAAGTTTGATCCTTTTTTATTTTTTTTTCGATAAGAATGGCTAATTCCTCCGGAGTTTTGGACTGAAGACTTACATAACCCACCGTTTTCAGAATGCCGGGAATTTCGGTATCATCAAACCTAGCCGGTAAGATGTATTCTCGACTCTCTTGAAACGCACGTGCTTGCATCGAAACCCTCTCATGATTGGTCCATAGTTTTTCGTTATAAAAATTGGAAATAAACATCACCGTATATCTCGCTTTATTTTGATAAATATCTGAGAGGTACTCATATAGATTTTTACCCCACAGACTTGCCTCTTCAAAAGCATCATAAAACACTTTGATTCCTTTCTCTTTCAGGCTATTTGCAACTTCATCTACATATACCCTATTCTCTCCCGCAAAAGAGAGCGCCACATCATACTCATAGCTTTTATTCTTCATCACTGACTATTTTTTTAAACCTAAACCTATCCGTTTTTCTATCAAAAACCTTCTATACAAAATTACTTTCTTTATTTGGAATATTTCCAATTTTACTAGGAAAAATTCCAATAAAAGTTTTACTTTTAAACCGTAAAAAAACCATACTCATGAAACCAAAAAAACATATCAAAGGACGAGGTGCTCAAGAAAAAGTACACAATCGATTTTCTGAAAATCACTATGAAATACGAGATGACTTTCTTAATTATTGTATGGCGCAAGGTGATCCCATAGATAAGTTTACCACTTCGTATATCGAAACCTTCCCAAAAACAATCGTGAACAAAGTAACCAGTCCCGATGTTAGCATGGCCTATTCATTGAATCCTTATCAAGGATGTGAGCATGGGTGTGTTTATTGCTATGCACGAAACAGTCATGAATATTGGGGATATGGCGCCGGAATTGATTTTGAAAGCAAAATTCTGATCAAGAAAAACGCTCCAGAGCTTCTAGAGCAAAAATTAAAAAGCAAACGCTGGCAGGCTTGCCCTATCTCCCTTTCTGGAAACACCGATTGCTATCAACCCGTTGAGAAAAAATTAAAAATAACTAGGCAACTACTACAACTATTTCTGAAATACAAACACCCTGTGGGTATCATCACCAAAAATGCACTCATCCAAAGGGATATGGATATCTTGTCTGAACTTGCTAAAGACAATCTAGTGGTTGTATTTTTATCCATCACTTCACTACAAGAAGAAACCCGAAGAATATTAGAACCTCGTACAGCTAGCATAAAAAAACGATTAGAAACCCTTGAAAAACTAACTGCTATCGGCGTTCCTACCAACGTAATGATGGCTCCTATCATTCCTTCGATCAACAGTCATGAAATTTTACCACTTACTCACGAAATTGCAAAAAGAGGTGCAAGGAGCGTTGGATATACGGTTGTTCGGCTCAATGGAGCCATTGGTCAGATATTTACCTCATGGCTGGAGAACACCTTGCCCGATCGAAAAGACAAGATTTTGCATCAAATCATGCAGTGTCATGAAGGGAATTTAAACGACAGTCAATTTGGAAGAAGGATGTCTGGCAGCGGTAAAATAGCAGATCAAATCCATCAACTTTTTACATTAGCACGAAAAAAGTATTTCCCAAAAAATGAAAGAATTCAATTGAATTGTGAATTGCACGCTCATCATAAAGATGGGCAACTAAAATTGTTCTAGAACAATTGTTTGCCTATGTTTTTGATTTATAAATATATAGAGTATTCATTTTATATTTTCTTTATTTTCTATTGGACGATAGTATGAAATTTTTGTATTTTTGGGTAACCAATTTAACAAAACACAAATAATTCATTTCCCAACCAAAACAACAACAATGAAAAGGAATTCAGTACCCCAAAAAATGACTTCTTAAGCACTCGATATTTCGAATTCTTATTGCATTCATGCACCAGGTAATTGTTATACACTAACACTATTACTTGAATTTACGATCTATACTCACGGATTTTTTCCGTAGAATTTCAATAGCTATTTCTTCCCCTACAAATAGGTAAAGACCTTGTTTTTACCCAAAAAGTATTGATTTAAGAATCAGTTCGCACTGATTCTTGAGCAATAACCCCTGTTGGTGTAAACTACCAACAACCAATAACTAAATAATCTTAAAACCTAAACAGATGAAACGTATTTTTACATTTCTTGTCATTCTACTTTTGACACCTCCCTTTTTTGCCCAAACACAAAAACACAAACCAAATCAACAAGTCCTGCACGCCAAAGCTCTTGGTAAGGAGTTCAAAGAAATTTCTCTTTTTGAAGTGATTACAGGAAAAACGAAAACCAACCTACCCAAAGACTTCAAAAATTTCTCCATCCTTACGTTGAAGTCTGAGACCATGAAAAGCTTTGAAAAATCAACACCAGATGCTATTCACTTTTCCTTACCCAGCAAACATTCTTCTATGCTTCTAGAATTGGTGAAGGTAGAACTAACTACAGATGATTTTTCTATCATTGAAATGCCATCTGGTAAAGTCATTAAACCTAATACAACACTTGTTCATTACCGAGGTATTGTAAAGAACAGTCCAAATTCTATTGCCGCAATAACCATTAGTAATGGTGAAATTTCTGGAATCATTAGTTTAGAAGATGAAGTTGGGAATTTAGTTCTTGGAAAATTGGATCATAGTAAAATGCATATTCTTTATGAAGACAAGGACATTAATCATTTGAATGACTTTGCTTGTCAAACTAAAGATGTTCAACACAAATCCCCAGAGGATGATCACACAAAACAAGAACCATCGGCCAATCGCACTAAATGTCCAGAGATTTTCTTCGATATTGCCAATGATATTGTTCGGGATAAAGGAGGGTCCCAAGGGGCCTCTAATTACATTCAGTCTATTTTTAATCAAGTAGCCATTCTGTATAACAATGAGGACGTCAACCTAAAAATCTCGGGGATCAGAGCTTGGACTTCTGCAGCACCTTTCAATAATCTTGATAATTACCGCAGTTATCGCAACCAAAATGGATTTAACGGCGATCTAGGCCATTTCGTAACCTACAACTACTCTGGAGGAGTAGCTTGGTTAAATGCTTTATGCGGATCGTATCGCTACGGGTTATCTGGGATTAATCGGAGCTATGATAACGTCCCTAGATATTCCTGGACCGTATCTGTAATCGCACACGAACTAGGGCATAATTTTGGGTCAAATCACACGCACTCTTGTGTATGGAATGGTAATAACACCGCTATCGATGGTTGTTACAACACCGAAGGAAGTTGTAGTCGACCTGGGGTGCCTTCGAACGGAGGAACAATCATGAGTTATTGTCATTTAACGAGTGTTGGTACTAACCTCAACAAAGGCTTTGGATCACAACCTGGTAATGTTATTCGTAGAACCATAAGCAGAGCCAGTTGTGTAGGGACTTGCGAAGGTGGAGGTAGTGATGAAGTAAGCTGTGCTGGGGTCGAAGAATGGTCTGGCAATGTCAATTACACTGCCGGAGATAAAGTAACATACCAAGGTCGACTATTTGAGAGAACAGCAAACAACAGCTGGAATGACTTAGGGCAATGTAGTGATGATCCCTGTTTTGAAGTACCACAGTGGTCCTCGAATACCGCATATAACCCAGGAGATTTGGTGGTCTATCAAGGTAATCTGTTTAGAAGAAACAATAACAACGGTTGGGATAGCTTAGGTTCTTGTGAGAATAACAACGATCCTTGTTTTGGGGTAGTCCCATGGTCTGAGGGCACTAACTACGGTGCAGGGGACCAGGTCGTTTATCAAGGTAACCTTTTTGAATGGAACGGAAGCGAATGGATAGAACTTGCTGCATGTGCGGGATCTTTGGCATCATCACCCGGAGCAGTATCCTTCATCGAAGATCAGGATGACATTATCATTTATCCGAATCCTGCCAAGGAATACATTCATATAGAACTACAAAATGTAAACCATCCCAATGCGCTGGTAATCATCAAAAACCTTCAGGGTAACGATGTCCTTCACAAAAAAATAAACACTGTTTTTCCTGTTAAAGGAATTAAAGAAACCCTGTCGTTACAATCACTTTCCAGCGGAATTTACTTCGTAAAAGTGATGTACGGCAATAACCAATTTACCAAGAAAATTACCGTAAACTAAATCACCAATAATTGCACTACAAGGGCATGTTTGGTAATACATGCCCTTTGTATTGCTTTCAAACACACATCAACATGACACAACTCAAAAAACCAATTCTAGAGCACAGAAAAGTGCTGCTGCTGATCATTTTTTTGATCAATTCGATCAACTATCAAGGGTATTCTCAAGAATTATTTGAACTCATGCAGGAGGAAGATATCAAAGTGAATAGACTTGAACGCTTAGGAAATAAATATTACAAAAACCGGGACAAAGGAAAAGGTAGCGGTTATAAACTTTATATGCGAAACTTATATTGGGCCAAGAGAAATCAAAATGCCAATGGCCGTATCATTAGCAATCGAAAAGTGGTAGACGAGTCTAATAAATTTCGAAAACTCTGGAGTCAAAATGCCAATCCTAATCTAAAAAACAACACCAAAAACAATGGATGGCAAGAACTTGGTCCTTTCAGCTGGACACGTACAAGAAGTTGGTCACCCGGATTAGGAAGAATCGTATCGATAGCTGTCGAACCTACTAACCAACAAATCATTTATGCTGGATCTCCTGGTGGGGGTATCTGGAAATCGGTAGACGCAGGACAAAGTTGGGAACCCAAAGGTGATCAAATGGTCAATATGTCTATCTGGGCCATTGCTATTGATCCCAATAATACCGATGTGGTCTACCTGGGTAACGGAGCCGGACAAATTATGAAATCTACAAATGCCGGAAACTCCTGGTCCGAGATTTATCGGGTAAACGGGGTGCCACGTACGATTCTTATCAGTCCTGCTAGTAGTCGTATTTTTATTGGAACGACCAAATCTTTATACCGCTCAACTAATGGGGGAAGTTCCTTTAGCCGAGTACTGAATGACCGGGCAGAAGATGTAAAGTTCAAACCAGGAAATACTAATGTTGTATACTCCTGCGGAACCAGTTTTTATCGATCTACTAATGGAGGAGGTTCTTTCAGCAGAATAACGAGTGGAATCGTTTCTTCAGAACGAATGAAAATGGCGGTCACTCCTGCCAATCCTAATGCCATCTATTTGGTACAAAAAAGAAGAAGTAGCTTTGGGTATTTGTACAGATCCTTGGACGGAGGATCTAATTTTAGTATACGATCGAGTTATAATACAGTTTCTACAAATCAGGTATACTTCACACAGGCATCCAGAGATATGGCGATTGCGGTATCAGATACCAATGCAAACGAAGTACATGTGGGTGGTATGAACTATTCCCGATCATTGAATGGAGGTTCTAGCTTCACTACCCTTGCTGCCTGGAATCAGCCAAATGACAGATCTTATGTACATGCAGATATTGAAGTCATCGACTATATCAACGGAACCCTATACATAGGAACTGATGGTGGAATTTTTAGAAGTCGGGATCGAGGGGATAATACTACAGATTTAACCCAAGGAGGACTAGCTGTGAGACAATACTACCGAATCGGAAATTCGGTTACTGATCCCAACATGATTGTTGGAGGAGCCCAGGACAATGGTACCAATATCATGAGCGGATCTAATCGTCGATTTAAAGAATGGTTAGGTGCAGATGGTATGGAATGCTTTGTCGATCATAAAAACAGTAATGTGGTGTATGGTACTACCCAATTCGGAAACTTATACAAGAGTACCGACAAAGGGAACAGCATCGGAAGCATCAGTAAGCCGGGAGACTTTAGTGGAGAATGGGTTACTCCTTTTATGAACGACCCCATTGACAATAAAATGATTTATGTTGGTTATCGAAATTTGTACCGAAGTAATGATGGAGGAAGAAGAGGCAGTTGGAGAAATATAACCGGTAATATTAATCTACCAGGCAATTTGGACGAAATGGCTATCGCTGCTTCAAACAACAACTACATCTATATAGCCGAAGAAGGGCGCGTATGGAGAACCAAAAACGGTCAAAGCAACACACCAACATGGACAGAAGTAAGTAATTTCAGAGGAGATGTTAATTTTATCACAGTAGATCCCAATAACCCTGAACACGTAGCTATTGCCGCAACAGGATCAAGAGTATATGTATCCAATAATGCAGGAAATTCCTGGACCAATATCCGAGGAAATCTGCCTAACATTTCTGCCCAATGCCTGGTGTTTGATGACACTTCTGCCAATGGGTTGTATGTAGGTATGCAATCTGGTGTGTATTATACTAATGATAATCTGAGCTCTTGGGTACCTTTCTCAACCAATTTACCAGGAGTGCAAACGACCGATCTTGAAATCCACTATCCAACTAGAAAATTACGTTTAGCAACCTACGGTCGTGGAATATGGGAGTCTGATCTATATGATGAGCAAACCAATCCCGATGACATCAACCCACCAAGTGATCTAACTGCAGAAATTGCTGAAAAGGACGTTACCTTGACCTGGAAAGACAATTCTACCAACGAAAATGGATTTACTATCCAAAGAAATGATGGATCTGGTTTTGAGCGTATAGATTTTGTGGGTAGAGGGGTACAAACCTATGAGGATAAAAACCTTGAAAACGGAAATTATTCTTACCGGGTTAGAGCCTATGACAGTGATAGCTATTCTGATTTTTCCAATACTACCGAAGTGGTAATGGGCGATACCAATCCTCCCAATGTTCTGGATAATTGCACAGGGTGTACTGTATACGATACCAATAGTGAAGAAACAGGAAATGCGGATCACGCCAAACAAAGAGCTGCCGATGGTGATCCTAACACCTATTGGCACACCAACTGGTATGACGATAACAGCTCACATCCTCACTTTATTGCCATTGATTTTGGAGAACAAAGAGAACTGGTAGGATTTTCTTACTTAGGCCGACAAGAAGGTACCACCGGTATGGTCAAAGACTATATCTTATTTGGATGGGATGGTTCCAGCTGGCAACAACTCTCTACGGGTTCTTTTCAAAAATCTACGTTGAAACAAAGCGTAGAGCTCAATAATTTCAGTTGTCGTTATGTATACTTTAGAGCACTTTCTGAAGTCGATGGGAAACGATGGGCCTCAGTGGCAGAACTAAGTTTCAAATACCTAGCACCTTCAGCCAGAAACTCTATCACCAACAAGCAATCTGAAAGCACTCCTCCTGTTGTTGACCTGCAGGATTTCGATGGGATCATAGTATATCCTGTTCCTTTCAGGGATCACCTTACTGTGAAAGGAATTACGTCAAAAAAAGAAGTGCGTTCCATACAACTGATCGGAAGCAATGGAGTTGTACAACCGATTAAAGTAGAGGTCACATCACAAGGCATACAACTAGACGCACACGCACTCTCTAAAGGGTTCTATATTCTAAGAATTCAAAAAGACGGAGTAGAAAAAAGTGTAAAAGTCTTTAAACAATAAACTTAACCAACTTCGCTATATTAGACTGAAGCAAAAAGCCGGAAGAACCAATATCTTCCGGCTTTTGTATTTGAAATGTATTTTAGGCTTTGCCTTCCCATTCTTGGTAGAACTGAGTAAGGTATTGCTCCATAAAAGCGTGGCGTTGCTCTGCTATTCTTTTTCCTGCCCTGGTATTCATTCGATCTTTAAGCAGAAGTAATTTTTCATAAAAATGATTGATCGTGGGTGCTGTAGAGTTTTTATACTCTTCTTTGGTCATATTCAAATTAGGCTCGATTTCTGGATCATAAAGCGCCCTGTTCTTGAATCCGCCGTAATTAAAACACCTTGCAATTCCTACCGCTCCAATGGCATCTAATCGGTCTGCATCTTGCACAACCGCTAACTCTGGAGAAGTGAACTTTTGCGTTGTATTTCCACCTTTAAAAGAAATGTTTTCGATGATCGCTACAACATGGTTTACCACATCTTGGGCAACTCCTAATTCAAAAAGAAACTCACTTGCAACTTTGGGCCCAACAGTTTCATCTCCATTATAAAACTTAGAATCGGCAATATCATGCAGTAACGCTCCTAAAGCAACTACAAAAGTATCAACATCTTCTTCTTTAGAAATCAACAGCGCATTTTTATACACTCGATCTATATGAAACCAATCATGCCCTCCTTCTGCTCCTGCAAGCGTATCTTTTACAAAAATGATAGTTTTTGAAACAATTTCTTCATTAGTCATTGTGACCGGTATTTACTTCACCACTGCAGGTTCCACCCATTTGAATTGAAAGACATCTTGTGGGATTACCAATCGCTCATTAATTCGCTGCATTCTGGCTGGTAATTTCATTACAAAATCACGAGCTCTTTCTGCCTCGTCGGTAAGATCTAATAACTTATCGATCTCCCATTTATCAATGAGTCGTTGCATGATATCTATGTAATCTTGCGAGGTGTACACTCCCAATCGCTGAGCCGCATATGAAAACTCTTCAAAAGCAGATCCTATACTTTCTCCTGACTCTCTAAGAAAATGCGCTGGCATGACAATCTTCTTTTTCATCATGTCACTAAAAGCAAGCATCATCTGACTCGGATCTACTTCAAAAATATTCTTTACAAACTCGCTATACGCATTAAAATGTCTCATTTCATCTCCAGCAATAATCTTACACATTTTTGCCAAAGACTTGTTGGAATATTGTTTAGCCATTTTTGCTACACGGTTGTGAGAAACATATGTTGCCAATTCCTGAAAACTGGTATACACAAAATTCTTATAGGGATCCTGATCGGTTCCGATATCAAAACCATCATTGATCAAATGTTGTGTGGTGCGTTCTACTTCTCTCATGTTCACTCGTCCTGATAGATACAAATATTTGTTTAAGGTATCCCCATGACGATTCTCTTCGCTGGTCCAAAAGCGTGTCCATCTCGACCATCCGTTTCCTCCTTCTTGCTGATTGATGCCTTCGACATCCATCAACCAGGATTCGTAGGTAGGTAATGCTTCTTCGGTAATGGTATCTCCTACCAATACCACCCAAAAATCATAAGGAAGTTCCTTGGCCAACTCTCTTAGTTCTTTTACCTCATCAAAAAAAGTGTCTTCATTTTGAGAGTCTGGTAAAAAATCGGTGGGTTGCCACACCTGATCTATCGGAATCAGGAATTTTTCGATAAATGCATCTATCTTCTTTTCCAACAGTTGCATTACTTCTAATCTAATATTGTCTAAAGCCATTACATTAAGTGTATTATGTTCTTACTCCTTGGGTTACTCGTTCTTCTGCAGTTGCAATCACTTCTGCAATATTTTTGCGATCTACAGGCAGGGGTTCATGAACATCCAGGGTTAGGTGAATGCCAACTCCCATAGGGAAATTTCCAAATCGTACTAATTTCCAGCTGTTATTGATCGTTACAGGAACTACCAAAGCCTCGGGTGCGTGTTTGAATAATATCTTGAGTCCGGTCTCCGCAAATTTCTTTGGTTTTCCTGTCCTACTGCGGGTTCCTTCAGGAAAAATAACCGCAGCAAACTTATTTTCTGCCACAAACTTGGCAAATCTTGTTAACTCTGGAATCGATTGTTTTGGATTTTTTCTATCGATCAACGCATTACCTCCATGACGAAGGTTAAATGAAATACTAGGGATTCTTTTGCCTAATTCTATCTTAGAAATGAACTTGGTTTTGTGCGCCCGCATAAACCAAATGATCAAAGGAATATCAAACATGCTTTGATGATTCGAAACAATGATTTTTTCTTTGTCTTTGGGCAAGTTTTGCTTGTTGCGATAACTAAATCTAACTCCCAAAATCATCAAACAACCCAAAAGGCATAAATTCATAAGGTTTACCATTCTTCGGTGAGCTCTAGGACCAATACGAACAGCAATCCATTGTAGTGGATGAAACACCACCAAAGTAAGCCCAAAAAATAGGTAAAACAATACGCTTAACGGATAAGACAGTATCTTTTTGATCAATTCCATTTTTATTATTGTGTGAATACCCAAAAGATTGTTTTTAACATCCTTTAGGACGGTGCAATGTCTGATATTATTTTTAGTTGAGCAACTGTTTAACAGACAAAACTAGAATTATTTTGGACGGTAATCTTACTTACATTTTTTCAAATAGGGTAACATTTAGCTTTCTTGTTACATAAATCTTTAGACATACCGCCTGAGTGTCTTTAAATGTTCAGGAATTACACAAAATTTTAATAACAATATTATGATGCTTAAACAAATTTCAGAATTAGGTAAAAGCTTAAAAAGCAACGAATTGAAAACCATTAATGGTGGTGGAGCACCCAATAACTGCTATTCGGATCAAGATTGCGATTTTGGTCGTGGATGGTGTAATGGGTTCTACTGTATTTACGAAATGGTCTAATTTCTAAAAGCAAAAGCCACCTTATTCAGGTGGCTTTTAATTTATCTATTAATGGGTATCTTTTTAGCAATGTTCGTTGTAAGCGTCCATTAGGTTTTCTGCAATCATTTCTGCAGGTCTTCCTTCGATATGGTGACGCTCTAACATGTGCACCAATTCTCCATTTTTAAATAATGCCATAGAAGGAGAAGATGGTGGAAACGGAACCATAAACCCTCTAGCTTTGTCTGTTGCCTCTCTATCTACACCGGCAAATACGGTTACCAGATTATCTGGTTTTTTATCATTATTTAAAGATGCTTTTGCTCCCGGACGCGCATTTGCTGCAGCACAACCACAAACAGAATTTACAACTACCAATGTTGTCCCTTCTTTTGCCATTGCTGTCTCTACCGCTTCTACTGTGTGTAATTCTTCAAAACCAATATTGGTCAAATCTTCGCGCATTGGTTTTACTAAATCTGCTGGATACATATTTCTTTTTATTTTTTTGTTTACATTTCTATACAAAGGTACAAATTATGTACCACATACGGTTACCTGACATGTAGTCGGTAATTGATCAATTCCCCAACAATATTCCTTGATAATGAGTAACAAAAAATCATAAGTGTGGACCAATATTGTAATGGAATAAATCAGGTTTTAGATAATTAGGATTATCTTTACCGCTCAAAAATTGCAACGGAATGATCAAATGGCTTGCCACCTTATTAGGGTATATATTTTTTAGGTTTCCTGGAGCCGTTCTTGGATTTATATTAGGAAGCCTTTTGGATACAACCTCTATTGGTAAAGGTGATTTCAAAACAGTTTTTTCTGATCAACCTAAAGTCACACCCGCTGATTTTGAGTTGAATCTTTTATCACTGTCCTCTATCGTGATCAAGGCAGACGGAAGAGTCAATCAAACCGAATTGGATTATGTGCGCCGCTATTTTGTGAGTGCCTATGGAAAAGAACGAGCCAATGCCACCTTTAGAACATTTAATGAAATCATTAAAAAAAGGGAGGTGTCTGCTCCACGAATATGCATGTATATTAATCAGCATACTCGCTATCCTTCGCGATTACAAATTCTTCATTTTTTATTTGGGATTGCCAATGCCGATGGTAGCATCAGTTCGTCTGAAGCTTCAGAAATACAGAAAATAGCTGGTTTCTTAAGAATCAATGTTCGGGATTTTGAAAGTATTAAAGCTATGTTTTTCAAAACAGGAGATCATGCGTATAAGATTCTTGAAATCGAAAAAACAGCTACTGATTCTGAAGTGAAAAAGGCCTACAGAACCATGGCCAAAAAGTATCATCCCGACAAATTACAGCATATGGATGAAGTATATAAGAAAGGGGCTGAAGAAAAATTTAGAGAGGTTCAAAAAGCGTATGACGCCATCAAAAAAGAACGTGGTATTAGTTAGATGTTAAAACAACCTCCTCCATAAGGCTTTCAAAAACAATAGATTTGGCAAACTGGTCGTAATTTTGATCTCTTCCCAAAGGGTAGTTTCCTCATCCAGAAATTTTAGAATTTTACGACTGTCATTTTTCTTAAATAATATGGAGAACAATCGGTGTCCGAACCCGTTATTTTTGTACAACACGTCCAAAAACAACAGATCGTAATACCAAAATCGAGTTCTTCTTTCAAATTTTGATAGGTCTGTATTGCTTTTGATATAGGCTACCAATCGTTTCGTCTTTTTTGAAGAAATCGCAAAGGTGTATCCAGTACTTGCTTTGGTCCATCCTCCTGCAGTACCCATGTGGATGATATTGATACTATTGGATTTTTTGAATTCATACGAAGTCATCGGGATGCATCCCTTTTCTTTTTCTACAATTTGATAGTTATTGATTCCTTTGCTATCTAAATAGTTTACAATAGCTTCTTCGTACTCTTTTTCTTCCAATAAATCTTCAGAAAACAAGGTATACTCAAACAAGGCTTCTCGTTTTGAAGTGGGCAGCACATACATAAACCGGGTATTCCCTTTTTGATCCACTGTAAAGTCCATAAAAGTGGCTTCCTGATCATCAAAAATATCGGTTTCGGTTTTAATAAACCAACCCAAAAAATGTTGATTCAATAAGGGAAACTGCTGTTGCTTTTTATACGCATCGGATAGAATAACGCTATTGAATACTTTACCTGCCTGATAGGTGGTCTGATCTGTAACAACTTCTGCACAAGATCCTTTTTCATTTAATGCAACAAGGGTCTCTTTGACAATACTTACATTGGTTTTTGAAGCTATTTTTTTTAAGATAAAATCATAGAAATCCTTCCCTTGGATCATCTTGTATTGATATGGCAAAATAGCTGTGTGTTCTTTGTAGGTAGTACTTCCGAAATAGATATTATCCCACCTTTTGTGCAATATAGCATCCCAATCTCCATCCTTGAGGTCCCAATAACACCAGGTACGATCATTTTGATCTTTGGAAACTTTATCGATCAGTAATATGGAATGATCATCGAAGTAAGGATCAGACACTAACCTATAGGCAAACATAAGGCCAGACGCTCCCATACCCGTGATGATGTAATCATATTTTTGCATTCAGAACAATATGAAAATGGAAAAGAAGACCAATATAGCAATAAAAATATGTACCGAGATCGTGAAACGAAACATGTTCATCATTTTTTGAAATAAGAACTGAACAATACATGCCGTTACCAACCAACCCACATAATTTTGAAATGGAACGATTCCTCCTTCAAATTCCCAAAAATCAAATCTAGGCGCTGAGAACTCCATAACCACATCCAGCAATACCATAATTATTGCTCCCAATGCTGACGAAACCAAAATAGGATCAACAATTTTCTTTGCTAAAGCGGCACAACAATACGTTAAGATAGCCCAATTCACCCCTATCATCCAAGGTACACCATACACTTTTGGGCCTAGGTTCTTACCATACTCATAAACTCCAAAAATCAATCCGGTATTGACACCAATAATTTCGGCAATCATACCAATACCAAAAGGAATGCACAACGCATATATCAATTTCAGATTAAAATCAGCATTCCAAAGAATTAAAAAAAGGTATATCGACAAATGCAGCCAGGTCAGCGATAAAAACCATGTTTCATACCCCATAAGAATTCCTAAAATCCCGGAGATAGTAAATAACCAAACAACAACGATGGAATATCTAAGTTTTCTATTTGGGGCTATTCTTATCATTTTTTAGTGTCTTTTGAAATGAGTTCTGCAACTATCTTTCCGGATAACAAGCATAAGGGGATTCCTCCACCTGGGTGTACACTCCCACCACAGAAGTACAGTTTCTTGATCTGTTGAGAAAAGTTAGGATGCCTTAAAAAAGCTGCGTATTTGTTATTACTAGACGAGCCGTACAAAGACCCTTGATAGGATTGTGTTCTTTCTTCGATAGCACGCGGATCCAAAATAGACTCGGTCTCGATGATTTGCTCAATATCTCTCTGTAAAATTCTGGAGAGTTTCTGCAAAATGTTCTGTTTAGCTGTCTTGATGATACCATCCCAATCTTGTCCCTCATTGCCAGGAACATTAATCATTACAAACCAATTTTCGCACCCCTCTGGTGCATCATTGGGCTCATTTTTTGAGGTAATATTAATGTATATAGTTGGGTCGTTACCAACTTCTTTCCTGGTAAAAATACAATCGAACTCTTCTTTGTAATTTTCGCTAAAAAATATATTGTGAAGATCCAATTCTGGGAATTTCCCTTTGATTCCCCAATAAAATATTAATGCCGAACTCGATCGTGGTTGTTGTAATGTTTTTTCTGGAGCTTTACAATCAGGAAGTAACTTTCGATATGTGGGAACTATATCCATATTAGAAACTACCACATCAGCATCAATACGTTTCTCCCCAACAAAAACTCCTTCTGCACTATTATTTGCAACAGCTATTTGTGTAACCTTTGCATTGAAATTAAACACCACTCCCAAGTCTTGAGCCAGACGATATAGACTATGAGCTATGCTATACATTCCTCCTTCTGGAAAAAAGGTACCATAGTATTGTTCCAAATGCGGGATCATAGACATGATACCAGGAGTTTTATATGGATTAGACCCATTGTAGGTGGCAAAACGATCAAAAAACTGAACCAATCGGGGATCCATAAATTTTTTTGAATTCACTTTATGCAACGTTGCACCTATATCCAGCTGTCCAACATGAGTTATTGCCTTTATCGTATCTGCTGACAAATAAGTGTTTAATTTATGGAGGGATTTCTCAAGAAATAAAGAAGACGTTAAATCAAATTTCTTTTTACTACGATCAAAATAATCTTTGATAGTTTGAGCTTCGACCTCAAAAGCTTCGGCGGCAGACGTTGCAAATTTATCAATATCGGCATGTGCCGTAAATCGGGTATCATCCTCATAGAAATAGTTACAAACTATCTCTTTTTTTACATAAGAGAAATATGCCGACATGGGTTTGCTAGATACCGTAAATAATTCTTCTATAAACTGAGGCATTGTAAACAAAGAAGGTCCACAATCAAAACGATAACCTTTTTCTCGAATTTCTGCCAATTTACCTCCTGCACTTGGATTGGTTTCGAAAACCTCAACATCAAAATTTGCACTTTGTAGTCGAATTGCTGTTGCCAAACCAGCAATGCCAGCACCTATTATTATCGCTTTTTCTCTTTCCATAAATTTATGACGATCACTCAAAATTCCGTAATATTAGGGTCTTTTACCGCATAGGCATTTCATTTTTTATATATCTTTAACACGTGTTGTAGCTGTTATGATCAAATCCATTGTTTTTCCGTTAATAATCCTACTATTTCAGGTATCGTTATCCGCACAAGATTCGATTAACACTGAGTCTCCAAAAATCATTAGTAAACTGAAGTTAGGATCCTTGATTGAATTCGACTCAAAGAGCATCAAATTTGTAGAAGTTATGGAGTATTCAAGATGCCCAACAGGAGTATCTTGTATGTGGGAAGGGCAGGCAAAAGTGCAGATTGAAATCTATGAAAATGGAAAGCTACTAGAAACGAAGGAATTGATTTTTGGTAAGACAAACATTAATCCCAAAAAACAAGAGGTAGTTATGACCCATGAAGATAAAACGGTTTATGCATATACAATTAATCCATACCCTGCCAATCAACAACCCATCCCAAAAGAAAACTATTATCTAGAATTGATCATCAAATAAACAGCTAAACAATAATGTTGCCAACCCTTTTATTATTCGCACTGTATGATTTCTAATACTGGAAAGGCTCATATTGCCTTATTAAGTGTAAATATTGTTTATGGTGCCAATTATTTAATCGCCAAAGGGTTGATGCCTAATAAAATGGAAGCCTCTGCATTGGTATTTCTTCGTATAGCGGGAGCTGGACTTTTATTTTTTATTCTGAAAGCATTTATCAAAGAATCTGTAGATCGAAAAGATATTCCTAGACTTGCGCTATGTGGTTTTTTGGGAGTAGCTACCAATCAGTACTTCTCGATGAATGGTTTAAGCCTTACCTCTCCGGTAGATGCTGCCATCATCATTACTGCCATGCCCATTTATACAGTGATCATAAGTCGTTTTTTACTAAAAGAGCCTTTTACCTCGAGACGAGTACTCGGGATTACTATTGGAGGACTAGGAGCCATATTGCTTATCTACTTAGGAAATTCTGGGTTGGGTACAGGATCGATTAAAGGAAATATTTTTATTGCTATCAACGCCCTGGCATTTGCTTTTTATCTGGTTATTGTAAAACCCATGATGTCCAAATACAAACCGGTTACCGTGATCATTTGGACCTTTTTGTTTGGGTTTATATTCATGTTCCCGTTGTGCATTTCTCCCTTACTAAACACTAACTTTGCTGCATTTGAATTTACCAATTGGATATCGCTAATCTATGTTGTCGTTGGGCCCACCTTTCTTGCTTACCTGCTCAACATGTTTGCATTGCAGTACGTAAAACCAACGGTATCTAGCAGTTATATCTATGTGCAACCTGCAGTGGCTATGATTTTGGTCGCACTGGTTTCGTATTTAGTAGTAGATAGCCAGTACCAAGGAGATATTACCATCTCAAAATTACTTTGTTGTATCCTAATTTTTATGGGAGTCTACTTGATTAGCAGTGGCCCTTTACCTTGGAAAAGAAAGTCTAAAAATTAATGGCAGCCGCAACCGCCATCACCACAAGTACCTTTGTTCTTTTTCTTAGCTGAAGACCAGGAAGGCTTCCAAAAGAACTTTTTGATCAAAAACCCTACTGCAACCGCAAATACCAGAAGTACTAATATGTTTTGAATTATAACATTCATATAAAATAGGTCGTATAAAGATACGAAACCTTAAGTGATTTATTTTAAAATTTGATACGCAATCAACGCTACAACATAGGCCAATCCACTCATAAAAAACAGCTGAATAGTAGGCCATCTCCAACCGTTGGTTTCCCTTTTTACGATCGCCAACGTACTCATACATTGCATCGCAAAAGCATAAAACAACAACAGAGATATTCCACTAGCAAAATTAAATACTGGTCTTCCTGTTTTTTCATGTACTTCGGCAGCCATTCGATTTTTGATGGTTTCTTCTTCATCGCTCCCTACACTGTAGATCGTAGCCAATGTCCCTACAAACACTTCTCTGGCCGCAAAAGAACTGATGATCCCTATTCCTATTCTCCAGTCATATCCTAAAGGAGCCACCAAAGGTTCTATCCCTTTACCAGCATACCCAATAAACGAATGCTCTAATTTATAAGACACGATTTCGTTTTCAAGTTCTTCACCAGAAAGATCATTATGCGCAGCAGTAACAATCTCTTCGGCTTTATTAAATTTCTCATTAGGGCCAAAGCTTGCCAATACCCATAAAATAATCGAGATCGCCAAGATGATTTTTCCTGCACCAAATACAAATGCTTTGGTTTTTTCGATCACGTTAAAAATTACATTTTTAAACAGTGGCACTTTGTATCCTGGCATTTCGATAACGAAATACGATTTGCTTTTTATTTTAAGTACTTTATTGAGTATCCAGGCCGCTCCTACAGCAGAACCAAAACCTAAAAAATAAAGGAACATCAAGGTAAGGCTTTGATATCCAAAAATCCATCCTACCTTTTCGTCTGGGATCACCAACGCAATAATAATCAAATACACAGGTAATCTGGCAGAACAAGTAGTAAACGGTACTACCAAGATCGTTATAAGTCGTTCTTTCCAACTTTCTATATTTCGAGTAGCCATTACTGCAGGAATTGCACATGCTGTTCCCGATACCAAAGGCACTACACTTTTTCCACTTAATCCAAATCTGCGCATTCCTCGATCCATCAAAAATACCACACGGCTCATATATCCGCTTTCTTCGAGAATAGAAATAAATAGAAACAAAAATGCAATCTGCGGGATAAAAATCACGATACCTCCTAAACCAGGTATGATCCCATCGGTAATCAAATCCACAAATGGTCCTGCGGGTAATACCGATTTGGTGGCTTCACTAAGCCATGCAAAAGCTTCATCGATCAAATCCATGGGATAGGACGACCAGTCATAAATGGCTTGAAAAATCAATAATAGAATTCCGAAGAAAATAAAATAGCCCCAAAACTTATGGGTTAGCACTCTGTCTAATCGTTCTCTAAGTCCAGTAGCAGCTTTTTCGTCTACAGTAACTCCTTGTTTGAGCACATTATTGATAAACTGGTAGCGTTTGATCGTTTCTTTTTGTTGTAGTCGTTTGAGTTCACTTTCCGATTTAATCTGAAAATCCGGAGAGATATCCAACTCTTGTTTATCTACTTTTCTGAAATTGACATCCTGAGTAATCACCAACCAAAGTTTGTACAAGGATTGGTTAGGGAACGCCTGTTGTAATCTTTCAAAATAATCAGGCGCAAAAGAAAGTGCATCGACACAAGGAGACTTGGGCAAAGAGGCATGGGATTCGATCATTTTTTTGAGCTCATCGATTCCTTGCTTTTTTCTGGCACTTACCAAAGCTATTTTGGTATTCAATTCTTTTTCCAGCTTTGGGATATCCAGAGAAATCCCTCTTCGCTGCATACGATCGGCCATATTGATTACCAAAATGGTGGGAATCTCCAAATCTTTGATCTGTGTAAACAGCAATAAGTTTCTTTTTAGATTTTCAACGTCAGTAACCACCACAGCCACATCTGGAAAATCTTTATCTTTTTTGTTGAGCAACAACTCGATCACTACATTTTCATCTAGTGAAGATGCATTCAAGCTATAAGTACCTGGCAAATCCAGGATATGCGCTTTTACTCCTATGGAAAGTTTGCAAATCCCTTCTTTTTTTTCTACTGTTATCCCGGGATAATTCCCTACTTGTTGATTGAGTCCTGTAAGTAAATTAAAAACCGAAGTTTTTCCTGTATTTGGGTTTCCTATTAATGAAACTTTAATCTGCTTAGCCATAAAAAGAAACTACCTTTATAAAATTTGAACTTCGATTTCTGCCGCCACTTCTCTACGGATTGCAAGATGGCTGCCATTGATGTTGAGATACATTGGACAACTAAAAGGAGCTGTTTGTAGTAACTGTACCTCGTTACCCGGAAGACATCCCATTTCTAATAATTTTAACGGTATCACATCGGTGGGAATCTCCTTAATCAAGGCTCGCTGACCTTTCTTAAGATGGGCAATAGTAGTCTTCAAAAGCTTATTTAGATTAATTTTAAACTAGGCAAAAGTACGGAAAAAAACCTAGTGCAAATGCTAAATTCTTCAAAATAAAAGGGAGAAAGTGGCCTATTTTGAAGGGTTTTCTTGCTTTAATACCTCAATATCTTCGATCAGACGATCAATTTCTTCAGGATTGGTACCATCATAAAATCCTCGTATGCGTTTCTTTTTATCTACTAATACAAAGTTCTCGGTATGTACCATATCATAGGGGCCACCATCGCCATCTGATTTGGCTGCCAGATAGGATTTGCGCGCCAGATCATAAATCTGTTTTTTGTCTCCTGTTACCAGATTCCATTTGCTATCGTCTACTCCCTTTTCTATAGCGTATTTTTTTAATCGAGCTACGCTGTCAATTTTGGGAGTGACACTGTGCGATAATAACAATACCTCATGATCATCTTTTAGTCGATCCTGAATCTCTTTCATATGCCCGGTCATAATTGGACAAATGGTTTGACAAGTCGTAAAGAAAAAATCAGCGACATAAATGCGATCTTTATAATCCTCTTGAGTAATGGTTTTGCCGTTTTGATTGGTCAATTTGAAATCGGCAATCTTATGATATTTACGCACATATTGCACTGTACTATCTACTAACTCGGTATTCACCATTTCTGGAGCATATACCTGTAGCGTTCTTTTGGGTTTAAGAATGGTATAAATGATACTAATGATAATTGCAGATAGTATGAAGAGTACTACGGCAAAAAACTTATACTTTGAAAAAAACTGAAGCATACTCATTTTTCTGGCTGCAAAAATACGAGGATTATCCTGTATTTGTGTGCTCTTTTTCATTAAAAAAATACTAAATCTGGTGATATCGAGGGTAGATTTTTTTTATATACCTCTTAAAAGGTTACTTTTGCGTGATTAAATTTTGAATACGACCTAATGAGTCCATTTTTTGTAAAAGCCATTCAGTTACTACTGAGTTTATCGATCCTAATCGTTTTGCACGAGCTAGGGCACTTTATACCTGCCAAATTATTTAAAACCCGAGTAGAGAAGTTTTTCCTCTTTTTTGATGTGAAATTTGCGCTCTTCAAGAAAAAAATTGGTGAAACCGTTTATGGTATCGGTTGGTTGCCTTTGGGAGGTTATGTAAAGATAGCCGGGATGATCGATGAGAGTATGGACAAAGAGCAAATGGCTGGACCACCTCAACCTTGGGAGTTTCGATCCAAACCGGCTTGGCAGCGATTGATCATCATGCTAGGTGGGGTTACCGTAAATATCATTCTTGGATTTTTGATCTATATGGCTATCATTTTTACATGGGGTACCAATCATGTAGGATTTGATGACTTACCACAAGGGTTTGCTGTAGCAGATTCGTTTAAAGAATTAGGATTCAAAGATGGGGATCGTGTGATGGAAGTAAATGGCAAGACGCTGGAAGATGTGATCCAAATCAACCATTATCTGTTTATGAGGGATGTACAAAACATCACCGTAATGCACCAAAATGGACAAAAAGAAACATTGTCTATTCCGGAAGATATCGGGACAACCATGTTTGAATCTGGAGTACTACGCCCATTCTCCCCTATTGCTGAACCTGTATTGGATAGTGTGGTAGCAGATACTCCCGCAGATAAAGCTGGATTATTAAAAGGAGATCGCATCCTAAGCCTAAATGATCAAAACGTAGTCTATTGGAACGATTTTAATCGATTGAAAAGAGCGGACACTACCAATTCGGCTTTGAAAATCACGTATTTAAGAAATGGAGCAGAACAAACCGTAATGGTGACTCCAAATGAAGATGGTGTGGTTGGGGTATATCCTAAAGCAAACTTTGAAATCCAGAAAAGACAATACTCCTTTACCGAAAGTATCTCTGCAGGTTTTGATTTTGGATATTGGACACTTCATGATTACATTGCCCAGTTTAAATATGTATTTACGAAAAAAGGAGCTAGCCAGGTAGGTGGTTTTGGAGCCATAGGAAATCTTTTCCCTGATGCCTGGAACTGGAAAGCCTTTTGGGGTACTACTGCTTTTATTTCTATTATTTTGGCTTTTATGAATATCTTACCGATTCCTGCACTGGATGGTGGACATGTGATGTTTTTACTGTATGAAATTATTGCAGGAAGAAAACCAAATGATAAATTTATGGAGTACGCCCAACTTGTTGGTTTTATTATTCTTATCGCCTTATTATTATTTGCAAACGGAAATGATATCTATAGAGCGATCACAGGAAAATAATAAAAATTAAAAAAATCTTTTTGAGAATCAAAAATTAGTATATATTTGCACTCGCAAAAGAGAAATACTAAGTATCTTTGCAAACATAAATTCCTCCTTAGCTCAGTTGGTTAGAGCATTTGACTGTTAATCAAAGGGTCCTTGGTTCGAGCCCAAGAGGGGGAGCTTAACACTCAAAGAGTTACGAAATAAATTCGTGACTCTTTTTTGTTCTTAGGGTGTTTTTACCAAAGTTTGCTTGCATTTTGCTTGCACTTTGAGGTTTTATATGAATAATTATGACCTCATTTGATCAGAATTTGGATTAGGTTGCGTTTTGAAGTTATAAAATAGTAGTTTGAACTATTTTACTTATTCAATTATTAATTCTAAAAACACAGATACTTCTAGCTAAATGGTTTTAATTGTTTTATTCTATTAATCACATTTTCATTAGCGCATAATCTCGTCAATTTAGCATTTAGTTTTTCAGTATACTCAAATGACACCAGTCCTTTTTTAACAAGTTCCAAATCCTTAACAATTTCTCCAATCGTTACAATGCATCTTGATTTTTAAAACTTTTCTCCTCCGAAGTTCCTATACGTTGTAAATGATCTACATCTCCTCCTACTTTTTTATATAGTTTTATATGATTTTCTGTGATATTCATCGTTTCATTGAACTTATTTTTAATTATCTGTTACCAATAGTCTTGAACGAATTAGCATTAAACATGCTCCTCCAATAATTAGAGCATAAAAGACTCTAGCCACAAGACTAGTATTTATTTGCCAATGTAATAGTATGTTAAAAACACCTAAGACAAGATTAAATATTATAAAAATCCAATTTAAAAATTTACTTGAAGGAATAAGCTTATCTAATAGCATGCTATATGATATAGTAGCAAAACCTATACCCCCTCCTCCTATAATAGATAAAATAATTATCCATAAATCAGATAGTGATTCAAAAAATATAAATACAAAACCCAACAGATAGTAAAAAAATAACAGCGAGATTAAACTTACAAGAAAGAAAAAGGTTTTTTTGATAAAATTCATCGTTTATTTAGACTTTTTATTCTGTTAATTTTCTAAAAAGCAAATCGTTTGTTACGGAAAGAATTTTAATTAGAGGCCCCATTAATATTCTTTGATATTCAACAAAGTCTTTATTACCATGAAAAATATTACATCGCACATAATAAATAACTTTTAAAATTCCAGTTGCCTTTTTACTCTTATTATCAGATTTAAGTTCGTTGAGAATTTTCAGATCCTCGTTTCTATTATACTCTCCATAATTAATCTTGATATGAAATCTTTCTTGGTCAATCAAGTGGATGATAGATTCAATATCATTATCTAAGTTATTATTTGAAAATTCAAGAAGCAAATCTTCCGACCCTAAAAACTTAACGACTAATTCCGTAGCTGCCTTATTGTCAAATATTTTATTTGGAACTGGGATTCCCGAATTTATTAACTTGCTCGGAACCTGATTGTATAAGTTATTATAAATAACAAATAAAGTAATATACTTATCAAAAATACCCGATAGCTCGTTGGAAGAAATAGCATTCGCCTTTGCAATCCAATTATCATGAAAACTCTAAAGTATTGATTCATTTTATTATCGGTTATTTGAACTTTAATATTTGGTTATTAATTCATAATAGACATTAGAATATCCATATCTGTCATTTTATTAATATACTTCCAATTGTTGAATAATCCTTTCTTTACTTTAATCGAATTATCTAGATATTCCTTGAAATCCTGTTCATCGAAATTGGAAATTGGAAACCCAAAAACGTGTCCTAAAAATTCAATCTCTGCAAACTTTTGGTTACTGAAAAGATAGTCCATTCTGTCAAAAATAAGCTCTGGAGTTTCTGCCTCCGTGCCAAAGGTAATAAATGCGCCGATTGATCTATTAAAGTATAACACAGGTAAATCTCCTTGATTATATCTTGAATACAACCTAATCAATTCATATTCACTTTCAGACCCTAATTTATTCTGTCGGTTTATCTCTTCAAAAAACAGCTTATATAACCCTCTTTTAAAAGACCTACCTAATTCTTCTTGAAATGATACATTCATACGAAAAGAAGGTTTTATAATTAATCTTTTCTTTCCATTTCTTACTCTAATATCAAAAAAGCGTGATTTGAATTTACCAACCTTTCTTTTGGGTTTTCCTGAATCAAGCAATCTTCTTCTCGATATGTTGAAGGCTTCTTTTAATGCTTCTTCTATTGAATAATTATGATCAGATTTACTTCCAAAATATTCATTACATCCATCACAAATATTTCTATAGTAATTTTGTCCACCTAAAGATTTAGGGATAGTATGGGCCTTTTTGATAAAAGTAACTTCTGGATCTTTCTTTAAGCACCAAATACAAATCATATTAATCGAATCATCGTTTTATTGAACTTTTAGTATTTGGTATAATGTAACAAAAAGAGAAACACAACCTATAAAAATTATAGCCGCAGTAAGAAATCTTTGTTGTTTAGCAGATCTCATATTAGCATCTGTTTGTCTAATTATTTCTTTTTCGAGAGAACTCAATTCCTTTGAGAGTTGTTGAGACAATAATATTTGAGCTATAGAGGATTTGTACTGTAACTTTGTTGCTTCAATGTTGATTGCTCTATTTTTAAGCTGAGGGTATGCGCCTGATGGGATTTTCGTTTTTTCACTTTCATTAAAAGCACTAACTTTTTCATACTGCTGGTAAGCATTTTTTAACTCACTAATTCCTTTTTCTATTTCTCTTTGAACTTCCTTCATTTTTTATCGTTTAGTACAGCTATGGCTTATTGAACTTTAAACATTGAATTCTTAAAGGTTATTTAGTAGTATTTCTTCTTCTGACAGTTTTCTTATGCTTGCGCCAAAATTTGAACTCAAAATTTTCCTTATTTCTGAGTTTTTGATATTGTCCATATTAAATTTTGCCTTTAATCCACAACTTAGTTTAATAATGGTAAGTTGAATTTTTTTGATCTCTCCATGGTATTCCTCATTCAATGTTTCAGTAATCTCTTCCTTAAGAGATTTTACACTTCTACTTAATTCCCTCTCTTTGAAAGAATCTTTTCTTTTAGAACCCAACCTAATATGAGTGTATTTAACTTCCAATTTATCGTTTATTTGAACTTTTAACAGTAGGATATAACAAACGTTGCCTACCCTATGGAGTAGTTATGTTTTACTATAGAGTGTTAGAATCCTTTATTTGTTCTAAAATATAAGCTATATCTGTGTTAGCTCTATCTTTAAAGTCTTCCGTTTCCATTTTCTTCTCATTATCTTTTATTGAATTATATCCAATTAAAACATTGTTTTCAAAGAAAAACTCTTCAATTTCGATTTGTGTTTTACTGTCGTCAAAAAAATCACAATTTAATTCTTTAGCCTTCTTTTCATCAATGTAAATTGGGACATTATATTTATGATTTGATATTTGATAGTATACAGGATTATTTTCCGTTAAATAAATGTCCTGAAAAAACCTTCCCCCTTCTCCATAAAGTCGTTTCTCTATTTTAACAAGCCCATTCTTTGTTTCATATTTATAAATTGTTCCACCTTCAGTTGATTCATCCATAGCTTCAATTTCGGAAATCTTATAAGTATGCATTTTTTCATTTAATTTAGCTATTCTTTTTCTTAATCTTAAAACTCTCAAATCTGTTGGGTTAAATAAACTAGAACTAAAGTAAAAATCCCCTAACAGTGAAGTTGATTCCCACGGTAATTGTTTGTTGTTAGATTCGAATAAAACTTTTTGCCTAACATTTTGAAATATTTGAATTATGGAAAGATCTGGTTTGGTTATTTCAGCAACAAATATTTTTGTGAATAAACCGTTTTGACCTAATCCGTCCGAAGCAGTTTTTCCAGGTGAGGTAGAAAAGGATATTAAGGTTCCTGAAGGAGCTAAGGTTGGAGCAAAGCCAACATCTCTAATTGATCGAGACCAATTCCTTGAAAAAGGGTTGTCTCGGCACGCATCTAAAATTATAAGAGATACACGGTCTATATTTGGTTCGCTTTGATCTATTATTTGATCAAGCTTTACACAAAATATATCAAGTTCATCTTCGGTTGTTGGATTAGCATCTTTAGGGATAAGATAGTTTATACCTCCACTTTGTATTCCATGGCCAGCATAATATATAAGTGAAACATCACTAGAGTCAGTTTCTTTTTTGAAATTTTTATATTCTTTAAGAAAACTTACTCGATCTGGGTTTTCTAACAAAGTCGTTTCGAAGCCCAATTGTTGAAGTTTAGATGATACTGATCTAGCATCATTTATTGGATTTTTTAAACTTGGAACAAAATCATAATCTTTGATTCCGATACATAATGCTTTTTTCATTAATCTTCCTAATTAATTCTAACAATCGTTTTATTGAACTTTCCGATATTTGTTTATCCATTTTTAAGAATAAATTCTTAGGCCAGCTGCAACTCTAATTGAGGTTAATTCGGCTTCTTCCGAAATAAAAACTAAATCATTGAGAGTTACTGAATCTTCTTCCGTTTTAAGATCAAAAATATGCCAATTACCTGTGTCATTAGAGTAATGGACGGGATTATGTGCTACAATATGCCTGTACTTTGCAATTTTTCGCATTTGGATGAGCCCCTCTACCATTCCCGTTTTTGGATCAAATATTCTTTTTGAAATACCAATCGCTTTGTCAAATCGATCCAGATAGGAATCATTCAAATAAGATCTTTCGGGCAATCTTAACTCATAGAATTTTAAAAGTTCATATTCGACTCTTGAGCAAGCCATTATCAGCTTTCCAATTGCTAACTGCCATACTTCAAAATCTAATTCGCTATTCTTAGTCAATTCTTATCGTTTATTTAGACTTTATTAAAAACGTAATTTTAATTCTTCTCTTAAATGAGTCAATTGATCTTTTTCAATATGAAGGGAAATACTTTCAAGATTTCCATTTTCGCCGTAATTATGCTTAGGAGTATATTTTTCAATATCCTCATCCAGAATATTTACAAGAAGCGAATAGTTTTCCGAACTAACTTCCCAAGTCATTTTTTCAGTCTTTTTAATCGTTTTATTGAACTTTAAATAATTTAATATCAAAGGTTTTCATCCATATTGACTCCAAGGGGTTTTCTTTAAAAATTTCATTTAGAATACTTTTAATCATATTAAAATCCTCTTTAGTCTCTACAAAAACATCGGCATCAAAATTACCAGAAGGATATTCGTTAAAGTGCAAATGCCATTTACCATTTGTCTCTTCATTAATTCTTAAAATCAACCGTTCTCTGAAACCTTCTTCTTTGTCATATATTTTATCGCGCATTGATTGAGAAAACTTTATGAAACCTTTTTCATTGGTTATTGATCCTTCAAACAAAACTGAAGCTGATATTCTTATGTATTTCATAGATTTATTGAACTTTGATATTATTAGCTTCTTTATTTTTTTTATTAATTATTTCCGAAGTTAAAGAGACAATTTTTGATGAATAAACAGGATTTTTGTTTATATCTTTTTTACTATTTAAATCTTTTATTACCTCCATCAATTCCAGCTCACGTTTATCTTTTAAGTCTAGATATATAGTAATCTTGGAAATTAAAAAAGTAAGCTTATGAAACTCTTCATTCAATTCATTAGATTTTAAATTATTATAAGCAATATCTGGTTTATTTAGTATTGCTAATAAATCACAGATAGCGTTTCTAAATTCATTAATCCATCTTTCAGTAGAATTAGTAGTAATAGTTTTCTCAATAGAATACTTTGCCACTTTAGTGGCTTTCCAGGATAAAAAACTCGAAACTAAAATAGATACTAGTGTTATTATCCAAGGAATTGCTGTTTGTAAGTAAGTCCATGTATCTGTATTCATACAATTTAAATAGGTTTTAAGGTTTATCGGTTGATTGAACTTTTATAACGTTGGGAATAAAAATAGTGCCCCAGCTGCAACCCATGTTACATAAAAGAGGCATTAGCTTTATTTTATGTTATGTATATTTTTTTAAAGTTTCTAGCTTAATCAATTCCATTTTTAATTCATTAATGATTATCTCTAGTTGTTTAGCAGAAATATTTATCTGCCCCTTACTTTCTTTTAAAAAATCGAAAATTTTTAGTTTCTTAAAATCAGAAATAGCGCAACCATTGTTGTGAATAATTCCTTGTCGAATAATTCTTAAATCACCAAAAAGATCATTTTTCAATTCATTTTTTTTCAATCCAAAATGATTCGCAATGGGCTCTCTATAGTGATCTTCCCATAATTGGTAAATTGTTGTCAAGGCCATATTAGACATCAATCTATGATTATCTCCATTCAGATCATTTCTTGCGAAAAAAGTGTCAAACCTTACAGAGTGAAGGGCATAGGACTCCTTTAAATTTGGATCACCATTTCCTATATGTAAACTTTTGGTAAAGTCCGGTTTCAGAGCTTTGAATTTTTCTGACAACATTTTAAACCCTATTGTCGAGTCAAGATAAGTACCGTAAACAGCGTCAATTTCCTTTATGTAAGAATCAATCATTTGGAATAGTATTATACATAACAATATGATAAAGAACATGCCCTTTATTTTCCTTGTATTTTTATTTGTTAATTAAATCTTCAATTATCCCTTTATTATAATTTTATTGCTAATGACTAAATTCAACAAAAAAACCATACGATTTTTACGGTTTTCCTCAGAAATAAATACTTTTCGATTAAACACAAAAAAACTGGTGATTAACCTGATTTTCAGTGAGCAGAGGTTGTATCAATAAAAGGTTCTTGTAAACTTCTAAACCAACTTCCAATTGTTCAAATTCATCAACGAGTTTAAGCATGTGTGAAACACTTCTAGCGACTCGATTCATCTTCCAAACGATAACTATATCTTCTCTCAATTTACTTAAGAGTAAATCCAGATTTTTCCGATTTCTAGCTAAAAGTTCACTAAAACCACCGTTTCTTATTAACCTCTAACTAACCCAATTCAGAGACTATTTTTTGAGTATAGATATTGTATTTAACACCTGTAATTCCATACCGATTCTTTGTAGTCACTGCATAATTATTCTCAAAAGTATCATCAACTTTCACTACTTCAATGTTGATTCCTGCATCAAATAATGGCGCCGTTCCTCCTCTTATAGTTCTTTGCGTAGTACGCTGGAATATTACGATAAAAATAGTGTTAGGATTTTCTTTTCGCAGCCTATCAAAATCTTGAGAAGGTAATCCAGTTTTATTCCAGCTATCCATAATGATCACATCAAAATCTTTTGCTGCTTTTGAGATTGTTCTATACCCTTTGGGTAATTGATCTGTAATATATATGTTGCTCTGGTTCTCAGGTTGCAGATATTCTTCTTTCATGCGATTTATTAGATCAGATCTACTACCAATCTCTAAGGAAAAAATAGCAATTCGATTCCCGATCTCTGCAAAAGCATCTGTTAATTGATAAGTAAACCTGGTTTTACCACCTCCTTGATCCCCCTCTATGGTAACTGCTAATTCGAACTTCTCCAGGTCCCCTAAAAGTTCTCCAAGAGCTCCATTGAGTCTAAACGTATTTTTTGATTTCGCTATGGGTTGTGCATTGATCGGCAGGAATAAATTTAAAGACCTATTCTTTTCTTGATCCCCTTCCAACCCATTAATAATGTTATCAAGTTTTGAAGGATCTTTAAGTATCTTTCTTAATTGTCTTAACCATTTTCTATTGATAACAAGCCTTATCTGTTCTTTTAAAATTAGATTGTTATGCTGTTTAATGAGTTTTTCCTGTATTTGAGTAAGGTGATCCGCTACTTGGGAATCCTTGGTAATTTGCTTTTCTAAAATTGCCCTTTGGAGATCAAAAATATAGTGTTTCAATTCTTCTCGAGATATAATTTTTCTATGCATCTCCAGGAACCGTTTTATAAAATCCAATTCGATCAATGAAATCTCTCCCAGAAGGCTTTCATCCCTCTTTATAGATAAATGTGTATTTAATTTATCAAGATATAAGTCAATAGTTTCCTTCACTAAAGGTTCATCATGATAAAAATCTTTTGCATCCAAAAGAAATTGATGGCCTTCTTGTAAAGTTTTAGGAAGATTAGTGATTGTTGTAGAGTTGACTTCTTTTTGATAGTTCTGGAACGAAATAACTTGTTTTTTCATAAAACAATACTAGAAAGCAAAGATCTATCGGTTTCTAATTACCTCCGTTTTGTTCTTGATTAGTTATGATTTAGTAATCTAAATTTTAGAGCCTTGGATTGTAGTTGAATGTTCTCTAGATTAGGAATGCCGGAGAGGTTACTTATTTTTCTTTTGATATTATAATTTGCAGTAAGCACTTCAGTTTTCTTTTTGTTCGTTTGTTTTGTGACTGCTATCTTCTTTTGCAAGGAATGTTGAAACCAGTTGTTTTTACTTTTGTATTGGTTTAAAATCTTTGAAGGATAACTACTTAACAAAAACTTTCCTTTGACCTTACTTAGAACTTCTAGCAAATCCTTAAAATCATTTTCTGTATACCCTCCATAATGTCCCATGTCTGAATTAAAATAAGGAGGGTCCACATAAAAGAAACTACCTTTTGTATCTCTACTTTGAATCACTTTTAAGGCCTCGTTGCATTCGATATCTACCATATCCAAACGTTTGCAAATTTCTTTAGTGAACACTTGTTTTTTATTAAAAATAGCTTTTGAGACCCCATTGGTTTTTCGCTCAAAAGCATAACCACCAAATATTCTTGCCGAAAAACTCATATTGGTTTGTACCCAGAATGCCCAGGCTCTCATTATATTATCTTTTCCCTTTGCATTTTTAAGTATCGCTGCAGCTTCTGAATGTAACTTCCTACTATGCGGTGTGGCTTGGATTAGTTTATTTAGTTTAAAAAATTCTTGCCTGCATACTTGATAAAAATTGACCACATCACCATTTAAATCGTTAATCACTTCTACAGAACTCGGTTCTTTAGCAAAGAATACTGCCCCACCACCTACAAAAGGTTCACAATACAAATTATGTTTTGGAATTAATGAGATTATTAGTTTGGACATAATTTGTTTACCTCCATAATAGGTGATTGGGGTTTTGGTCAATCCGTGTAATGGAGATCCTATCATTTTTGAAAGATTTTAGTAATGATAAAAAACTAAGTACTAGCAATTTCTTGATCATTCCTGAATTTTTATTATCGCCAAAAAATATCTTTCTTTTACAGATTTACTTACTCATTTAGCTTGTAATTTCTCTAATTTTACTTCAAAAACTATTAAAAAATGCGTCAATTCATACAGAATTTTATCGCCCCCATTTATCATCTCGAGATAATTGAAGATTTAGGAGAAGGATTTCAGGTAGCTCCCAAAGTATACTTGAGCAATAATATAGAATGTAAAAAGGCTTTACTCACGGATTCGTTAAAAGCAAAAATAGGAGATATTGAAGTATCTTCATTAGAAAGCTGTCAAGCTTTTTTTTATTCTTCAGGAATAACAAAAGATGAAAAAAAAGTAGAGGCAATGTTGAATAATTATAATGTAGCCTTATTAAATTTCTTATACATCTGCGAAGCTCTACTTTTAAAAATATGGATTATAAAAGATCATTCTTGCTGTATAGATAAAGGGTTCATAGAGTTATTTGAGATCATATCTTCAAAAAAAATAATATCCTTTTTTGGAAGCTCGAATTATTTAGGTAGCATTAATACCTATGCTAATGGGAAAATAGAAAAAACTAAATACTCCATTAAAGAATTAGAAAAAACCATCGAAATCTTCTCTGAATTCAAATTTAGAAGTTATGACGAAACTTTTGATTTGACCAATAATGTATCTATATATAATGAACAGAATCGTATTGGGTTAGCATTATCCTTCTTATCTGAGATTAGGCCTCAACATAGTCTGGGAATTAAGATTAGTAATTTTTGTTCATTATTCGAAGCAATGTTTTCAACCAATTCACATGAAATAACTCATAAACTATCCGAAAGAATAGCTTGTTTCTTAGAGTCAAAGCCAGAAAAAAGGTTAGAATTATATAAAAAAATTAAAAGTATTTATTCCATTAGATCATTAATTGTTCATGGTTCTACAATTAACCAAAAAAAGCATATGAAACTGGAAGAACTTTCATCACTTGCTGATGACATCACTAGAAAATTATTGACCAAAATATTAAAAAACAAACACTTAGTGGGTTTTTTTGTTAATTCTAATAATGTAGAATTGGATGATTATCTTAACCTGATAATTTTTGGTAAAAAAGATATTACGCCGATCTAAATTTGACGTTTTTTGAAATTTTTAAGATTTTTTTATGTTAAAAAAGGGCAGAATCAGGTCTATTTTTAACTAAAAATTGTTGAGGAAATCCACATTATTGTTAACATATGTAGTACAAAGACTACTTTTTTTGAAGAAAAAATGTTAAAATTTCAAGGAAAAACAACCTATTTTCGATGAAATACACAGTTTTTGGTACTTCCGTAGAAAAAATGAGGTTTTGCCGTAAATAAGTTTTGCAAATACTTGTTAGTTTTACAATGTGCTGAGATACAAATCCTTATCACAAAACAACATTTACTTCGTCAAAATTGCTAAACCTTCTTCTACACCCCAGAAGAATACAACTGAAAAAAGTTTAGTAACCCTAATTAAATATATATACATAATAGTAAAGTAAGTTTTCGTCAAAATGTCAAATAGTCTTCAATCGCCCCAGAAGAATGTTTAACATAAAAAAACTAAGAGAAATAGAAATATAATGTATCAAGAATACTTCTACTTGTAATTGCCCCTGAAGTATTCCCCCAAAATCTTAATTATAATGACGAAAATTACTGGAATTATTATTCCATGCTATAATGAATATTATAGACTGGAAAAGGACAAATTTTGCCAATTTTTAACCAAAAACAACAATTATCACTTCTGTTTTGTAAACGATGGTAGCGCAGACAACACCTTAGAGCTACTACAACAACTAAGACAATTCGATCCCAAAAGAATATCGGTAATCGATCTAGAACAAAACCAAGGAAAAGCATCTGCAGTACAAGCAGGAGCCAATTACCTAAAAGAATTAGATCATATCGATAATATCGGATTCCTGGATGCTGACCTTTCTACTTCGTTAGAAGAAATGGACAATCTGGTAAAAAAACTAAATGCAAATCCAAACCTAACCATGGTGTTTGGATCCAGAAAAGCAGAGGAAGCTAACAATATAGAGAGAAGCTTTATTAGAAACTTGTTATCAAACTTTGTAGGATTCTTTATCAGACACATCTTACAACTACCTATCAAAGACACACAATGTGGTGCCAAAGTATTTAAGAAAAGCATCATAGAGAATGTATACAGCCAAAGATTTATCAGCAGATGGCTATTTGATATCGAAATCTTCTTGAGATTGAAAAAACATATCGGTCTTAAAGATCTGTTGAACTGCATTAGCGAAGAACCACTAGATAGCTGGATCGAGGTAGAAGGATCGAAAATAACGCTTAAAGACTCTTTTCTAATCCCGATCAACCTGTTAGCAATATGGATAAGCTACCTTAAAATCAGTACAACTAGTAAAAAAATAACAGAAAACTTAAAATTTAAACTAACCACTATATGGTAAAAAACTACTATCAAAACCTTATATAAAGCATTAAAACAGTACTACATACATGTAAAAGATACCTTATGAAAAAAACAACTACTTATACCTTTAAAAAAAATATTTACCGAGACTACGGTTTCCTCTAGCATCGATGTTAAATAATTTTAAAACTAAATTAATCTGGAAATAATCATACCTATCATTTTTGAATGTTTGGAAAAACGCTTACATCCCCAATAAATGATTTTGTTTAATATATTGTCCAATTTTAGTTAGTTTATAATTATAAACTCACTTCTTCTGTTGAGTTGATATTGATCTTTGGTACAGTTGCTATCATTACCGCAGTCATTAACCGGTTCGGTTTCTCCATATCCTTTGCCACTCAAACGATCTGCTGAAATACCTTTGCCGATCATATAATCAACCGTAGACTTGGCTCTCTTCTCGGATAAGTACAAGTTATAATCATCATTACCATGACTATCCGTATGTGAGCGTACCTCTATCTTCATTTGTGGATATTGAGCCATCACCTCGATCACTTTGGCCAATTCTATCTTAGCCTCTTCTCTGATGTATGATTGATCAAAATCAAAATAGATCGGTTTTAAGGATAATACTTTAGCCAGATCATCCCCAACTCCTGCTGATTTGATCTTCTTCTCTAATGCTAAAGGAACATCAAGGGTCTGTTTGGTATCTGGAGTAGTCACCAGCTTTTCTGTAGTGGTGTATTCTTCTTTCTCGGCTCTTACAAAGTATTTGGTACTACATTCCAACTCATCGGTAGTATACTTCCCGTCTTCACCTACTTCTACACTTTCGATCAAGTTGTTGGCACTGTCGTAAACCGATACCTTTACTCCTGTAAGTGGCTCGTTGGTATCTTTGTCTGTCACTAATCCTGCTATAACAATCTTACAAAACTTACGTAAGTCTTCTAACTGTAAAAAACTGTAGATATCATCACTACCTATCCCCCCTACTCGGTTCGAAGAAAAATAACCTCGCTTGGATTCATCATCTACGATAAAAGCAAAATCATCCTTGGGGCTATTTACTGGCTTACCGATATTAACCACCAAAGCTTCTTCTTCGGTTTGTGGGTTTAAACGAGTTACAAAAACATCTAACCCTCCTAATCCTAAATGTCCATTTGATGCAAAATAAAGATCATTGTTCTTACTTATAAATGGAAAAGTCTCCTTTCCTTCGGTATTGATCGTATCCCCTAAGTTCGTTGGCTCTCCAAAACTACCATCTCCATTGATGGCTACACTATAGATATCAGACAATCCTTTACCTCCTGGCATATCGGATGAAAAATACAAAGTCTGCTCATCTATACTCAAAGCCGGATGGGCTGTAGAGTATTCATCACTATTAAAGGATAAACTCTGTGGAGTAGTCCATCCCCCCTGACTGTTCTTATACGATCGGTAGATCTTTAACTTATTGGTTCCTTTCTTATCCTTACCGTACTTACGTTTTACGTAGTTGTTTCTGGTAAAATATACTGTACTCCCATCCTTGGTAAAGATCGGAGTCGACTCATGAAACTCTGAGTTGATCGTACCGTTAAACTTCTTGATCTCGGATAACTCTCCATTGGTAGGATCATATTCGGCCTGAAACAAATCCAAAAAGGCCTCATTATTCCATTGATGTACTGTTTTTTTAAATATCAAGGTATCTCTGGAGGAAGCAAAAACTACAAAACGATCATAAAAGGCAGTCCCAAAATCCGTAAACGAAGAATTGATAGAAGAGTTCTCTATATCAAATCTACCTGATTGAAAATCGATCCTTTCTAAATAATTGGGTTGATCCCCGAATAGTTTAACTCGATTATCATCATTGGCCAGTTCGGTAAACTTCTTCATGTATACATCGGCCTGATCATATTGCTCGGCAGCTTTTAAGGTCTGAGCATATCGAAAATAATATTCCGCCTCGGCCTCACTACTGTAATCATCAATTAACTCCTTATACCATTTCTGTGCCTCTGCATATTCACTGTTGAAATAATAACTATTGGCCAACTTCTTTAACAAATCGGCATCCTTGTAGCCTTTCTTTATGATCTTTAGATAGGTCTCTTGGGCGTCGATATACTCATATCGATCATATTGACCCTGGGCCTTGGCTAGTTTCTTCTCTTGACCAAAAGAAACCGATAGCATAACTAAGGAAACTAAAACAACTGAAAGTAAATCTCTCTTCATATCAATGGTTAGGTTATAATATCTCTATTATTAAAAGAATCTTGGAGTCAGCATTCTATTGTATTTCTTAAACAACTCAAAGCGTAACATCACCTCATAACTCCCATCATTAAACTGCGATTGCCCCAACTCGGTCGTCTCTCTATCATAGGCAAAACCAATCATCATCGAATCCGAAATCTGGAAAGCAACCTGACCCGTCACCGCAGCACTCCAACGATAAGCAACCCCCAAAGTTAAACGCTCATACAACAAAAAGTTCGCCGAAACATCAACCTGTAATGGTGCTCCAAAAACTAATTTACTCAATAATGCTGGTTTAAATTTGAGGTCATCCGTAATATTAAAAACATGTCCCGCTATCAAATAGTAATTGATACGCTCCTCGGCCAAAAAACTAACCGCTTCACTAGAGCTACTCGTAGTACTCTCATCAAAATGATCCGTCTCTAACAAATTGGGAGCACTAAGTCCCAAATAAAACTTATCGGTGTGATAATACACTCCAATTCCTACCTGAGGACTAAATTTATTATCAATATTATTCTCAAACAAGGCATCGTTTTGATTGAACTGAGTCAATTCCTGAAAATCAACATTCAACAAATGAGCACCTCCTTTCAATCCAAAACTCAACTTTCCATACTCAGAAGTGGGAATCGTATATGAAAAATCAACTCCTATAAAGGTCTCATCGGTAGGACCTATCTCATCGTTGACAATAGAGAGTCCCAATCCCAAACGCTCTGAATCTCCAATAGGAGTATTCAAGGTTAAGGTCTGAGTACGAGGAGCTCCATCCAAACCAACCCACTGGCTACGGTGAAGACCCATAATACTCAAAACGCCTCGACTACCAGCATAGGCCGGATTTACACTAATCGTATTGTACATATACTGCGTATACTGTGCATCCTGCTGTGCTTGAGTATTTTGAATAAAAATTGTTAGAAGTAGTACAAATAATGTTAGTATTTTTTTCATACACATATTCTATTTTTCGATTATAGGCCGTGATTTTATGATTATCTATTAATATATAAATACCCTGCTCTTGATCTGGTAATACCTTCGGAATCTTCGAACCTCAAAACATAGTAATATGTTCCCACTGGTAACTCTCTATTCTTACTTATTGTGGTTCTACCTTCACTAATTCCAACAAAGAATCTAACCCCTGGTTGTTCATATCCATCTAGATCAAAAACTTTTACTCCCCAACGGTTAAATATCTGGAGGTTATTTCTTGGGAAACTTTGCAATCCAACAATTCTGAATTCATCATTGATTCCATCTCCATTTGGACTTAATCCTGTATAGATAGTGATGTCATCTGTAAGAATATCTGTTACGGTTTCATCTTCAAAATCTCCATCATTATCAATATCCACATCGGTATCGTTTAATGGATCATCAGAAAGATCGGTCACATCTTCTCCGTTAGGATCTTGTCCCGTAACTAATGCCTGATTCGTCACATTTCCTGAAATCAAATCATTAGCCGTAATAGTATACACTGCGGTAAAACTACTTTCATCAGTCTCTCCTACTGCCAGATCTATGGATCCTCCATTTATCACTACACCAGGTAATGGGTCTGATAAGGTAATGTTGCTAATATCAACATTACCTGTATTGGTGACCGTAAATGTATACTGAATCTCGTCTCCTACATTAGACAATCCATCATTATTTGTATCCACAAATACCCCTATCTTTATTAATGCCAAATTAGGTAATTGTTCTATTTGTGTAATTGTAGGGTCGTTTGTTGGATCACCATTTCCATCTTCATCTACTAATTCATCTCCACTATCAGAAATATCAATTACATCATTCCCTAATGGATCCTGGCCAATAACTGTTGCACTGTTCATCACTTCTCCAAGATTGATATCAGCTTGCGTAAGCGTATATGTAGCAGAAGCTGTACCCTCTTCTCCTGGAGCTAATGTTGATGGATTAACAACTAAATTTACACTTCCAGTTAATGGGTCATCAATGGTAATATTGTTTATTGTTAGATTACCCGTATTTGTTATGGAGAAAGTGTATGTAATTATATCTCCAGGCATAGCTCCTTCAAGCTCACTAGTTTTAATGAAAGTAAGATCTGGATTTGGCGTAATCGTAAAGTCTGTAGTATCATCAACAGTATTCCCATCGGTATCATCACCATCATCACTGGTATCATTAATACCTGTGCCCTGAGGAGATGTCCCTTCTGCAAGCACACTGTTACTAACTCCTCCTGCATCTACAGCAGCCTGAGTAATCACATAACTCGCCAAGTACGTCGCCGTCTCGCCAACCTGTAGTGTACCCTCTAAACTACCCAAAGAGCCATTATCAAAATCAGGACCACTATCTAAAGTCAGTGGATTCCCATTGCCATCAACAAAAGTATCGGTAAGAGCAACCCCAGTAAGAGTTACATTACCCGTGTTCTCTACCCTAATGGTATAGTTGATCGTGTCTCCAACTCCATCATCACCATCTCCATCATCTACCAAAACTTGTGTCTTAGTAGCCTCCATACTCGGAGCCTCAGTAATCGTAAAGTCTGTAGTATCATCAACAGTATTCCCATCGGTATCATCACCATCATCACTGGTATCATTAATACCTGTGCCCTGAGGAGATGTCCCTTCTGCAAGCACACTGTTACTAACTCCTCCTGCATCTACAGCAGCCTGAGTAATCACATAACTCGCCAAGTACGTCGCCGTCTCGCCAACCTGTAGTGTACCCTCTAAACTACCCAAAGAGCCATTATCAAAATCAGGACCACTATCTAAAGTCAGTGGATTCCCATTGCCATCAACAAAAGTATCGGTAAGAGCAACCCCAGTAAGAGTTACATTACCCGTGTTCTCTACCCTAATGGTATAGTTGATCGTGTCTCCAACTCCATCATCACCATCTCCATCATCTACCAAAACTTGTGTCTTAGTAGCCTCCATACTCGGAGCCTCAGTAATCGTAAAGTCTGTAGTATCATCAACAGTATTCCCATCGGTATCATCACCATCATCACTGGTATCATTAATACCTGTGCCCTGAGGAGATGTCCCTTCTGCAAGCACACTGTTACTAACTCCTCCTGCATCTACAGCAGCCTGAGTAATCACATAACTCGCCAAGTACGTCGCCGTCTCGCCAACCTGTAGTGTACCCTCTAAACTACCCAAAGAGCCATTATCAAAATCAGGACCACTATCTAAAGTCAGTGGATTCCCATTGCCATCAACAAAAGTATCGGTAAGAGCAACCCCAGTAAGAGTTACATTACCCGTGTTCTCTACCCTAATGGTATAGTTGATCGTGTCTCCAACTCCATCATCACCATCTCCATCATCTACCAAAACTTGTGTCTTAGTAGCCTCCATACTCGGAGCCTCAGTAATCGTAAAGTCTGTAGTATCATCAACAGTATTCCCATCGGTATCATCACCATCATCACTGGTATCATTAATACCTGTGCCCTGAGGAGATGTCCCTTCTGCAAGCACACTGTTACTAACTCCTCCTGCATCTACAGCAGCCTGAGTAATCACATAACTCGCCAAGTACGTCGCCGTCTCGCCAACCTGTAGTGTACCCTCTAAACTACCCAAAGAGCCATTATCAAAATCAGGACCACTATCTAAAGTCAGTGGATTCCCATTGCCATCAACAAAAGTATCGGTAAGAGCAACCCCAGTAAGAGTTACATTACCCGTGTTCTCTACCCTAATGGTATAGTTGATCGTGTCTCCAACTCCATCATCACCATCTCCATCATCTACCAAAACTTGTGTCTTAGTAGCCTCCATACTCGGAGCCTCAGTAATCGTAAAGTCTGTAGTATCATCAACAGTATTCCCATCGGTATCATCACCATCATCACTGGTATCATTAATACCTGTGCCCTGAGGAGATGTCCCTTCTGCAAGCACACTGTTACTAACTCCTCCTGCATCTACAGCAGCCTGAGTAATCACATAACTCGCCAAGTACGTCGCCGTCTCGCCAACCTGTAGTGTACCCTCTAAACTACCCAAAGAGCCATTATCAAAATCAGGACCACTATCTAAAGTCAGTGGATTCCCATTGCCATCAACAAAAGTATCGGTAAGAGCAACCCCAGTAAGAGTTACATTACCCGTGTTCTCTACCCTAATGGTATAGTTGATCGTGTCTCCAACTCCATCATCACCATCTCCATCATCTACCAAAACTTGTGTCTTAGTAGCCTCCATACTCGGAGCCTCAGTAATCGTAAAGTCTGTAGTATCATCAACAGTATTCCCATCGGTATCATCACCATCATCACTGGTATCATTAATACCTGTGCCCTGAGGAGATGTCCCTTCTGCAAGCACACTGTTACTAACTCCTCCTGCATCTACAGCAGCCTGAGTAATCACATAACTCGCCAAGTACGTCGCCGTCTCGCCAACCTGTAGTGTACCCTCTAAACTACCCAAAGAGCCATTATCAAAATCAGGACCACTATCTAAAGTCAGTGGATTCCCATTGCCATCAACAAAAGTATCGGTAAGAGCAACCCCAGTAAGAGTTACATTACCCGTGTTCTCTACCCTAATGGTATAGTTGATCGTGTCTCCAACTCCATCATCACCATCTCCATCATCTACCAAAACTTGTGTCTTAGTAGCCTCCATACTCGGAGCCTCAGTAATCGTAAAGTCTGTAGTATCATCAACAGTATTCCCATCGGTATCATCACCATCATCACTGGTATCATTAATACCTGTGCCCTGAGGAGATGTCCCTTCTGCAAGCACACTGTTACTAACTCCTCCTGCATCTACAGCAGCCTGAGTAATCACATAACTCGCCAAGTACGTCGCCGTCTCGCCAACCTGTAGTGTACCCTCTAAACTACCCAAAGAGCCATTATCAAAATCAGGACCACTATCTAAAGTCAGTGGATTCCCATTGCCATCAACAAAAGTATCGGTAAGAGCAACCCCAGTAAGAGTTACATTACCCGTGTTCTCTACCCTAATGGTATAGTTGATCGTGTCTCCAACTCCATCATCACCATCTCCATCATCTACCAAAACTTGTGTCTTAGTAGCCTCCATACTCGGAGCCTCAGTAATCGTAAAGTCTGTAGTATCATCAACAGTATTCCCATCGGTATCATCACCATCATCACTGGTATCATTAATACCTGTGCCCTGAGGAGATGTCCCTTCTGCAAGCACACTGTTACTAACTCCTCCTGCATCTACAGCAGCCTGAGTAATCACATAACTCGCCAAGTACGTCGCCGTCTCGCCAACCTGTAGTGTACCCTCTAAACTACCCAAAGAGCCATTATCAAAATCAGGACCACTATCTAAAGTCAGTGGATTCCCATTGCCATCAACAAAAGTATCGGTAAGAGCAACCCCAGTAAGAGTTACATTACCCGTGTTCTCTACCCTAATGGTATAGTTGATCGTGTCTCCAACTCCATCATCACCATCTCCATCATCTACCAAAACTTGTGTCTTAGTAGCCTCCATACTCGGAGCCTCAGTAATCGTAAAGTCTGTAGTATCATCAACAGTATTCCCATCGGTATCATCACCATCATCACTGGTATCATTAATACCTGTGCCCTGAGGAGATGTCCCTTCTGCAAGCACACTGTTACTAACTCCTCCTGCATCTACAGCAGCCTGAGTAATCACATAACTCGCCAAGTACGTCGCCGTCTCGCCAACCTGTAGTGTACCCTCTAAACTACCCAAAGAGCCATTATCAAAATCAGGACCACTATCTAAAGTCAGTGGATTCCCATTGCCATCAACAAAAGTATCGGTAAGAGCAACCCCAGTAAGAGTTACATTACCCGTGTTCTCTACCCTAATGGTATAGTTGATCGTGTCTCCAACTCCATCATCACCATCTCCATCATCTACCAAAACTTGTGTCTTAGTAGCCTCCATACTCGGAGCCTCAGTAATCGTAAAGTCTGTAGTATCATCAACAGTATTCCCATCGGTATCATCACCATCATCACTGGTATCATTAATACCTGTGCCCTGAGGAGATGTCCCTTCTGCAAGCACACTGTTACTAACTCCTCCTGCATCTACAGCAGCCTGAGTAATCACATAACTCGCCAAGTACGTCGCCGTCTCGCCAACCTGTAGTGTACCCTCTAAACTACCCAAAGAGCCATTATCAAAATCAGGACCACTATCTAAAGTCAGTGGATTCCCATTGCCATCAACAAAAGTATCGGTAAGAGCAACCCCAGTAAGAGTTACATTACCCGTGTTCTCTACCCTAATGGTATAGTTGATCGTGTCTCCAACTCCATCATCACCATCTCCATCATCTACCAAAACTTGTGTCTTAGTAGCCTCCATACTCGGAGCCTCAGTAATCGTAAAGTCTGTAGTATCATCAACAGTATTCCCATCGGTATCATCACCATCATCACTGGTATCATTAATACCTGTGCCCTGAGGAGATGTCCCTTCTGCAAGCACACTGTTACTAACTCCTCCTGCATCTACAGCAGCCTGAGTAATCACATAACTCGCCAAGTACGTCGCCGTCTCGCCAACCTGTAGTGTACCCTCTAAACTACCCAAAGAGCCATTATCAAAATCAGGACCACTATCTAAAGTCAGTGGATTCCCATTGCCATCAACAAAAGTATCGGTAAGAGCAACCCCAGTAAGAGTTACATTACCCGTGTTCTCTACCCTAATGGTATAGTTGATCGTGTCTCCAACTCCATCATCACCATCTCCATCATCTACCAAAACTTGTGTCTTAGTAGCCTCCATACTCGGAGCCTCAGTAATCGTAAAGTCTGTAGTATCATCAACAGTATTCCCATCGGTATCATCACCATCATCACTGGTATCATTAATACCTGTGCCCTGAGGAGATGTCCCTTCTGCAAGCACACTGTTACTAACTCCTCCTGCATCTACAGCAGCCTGAGTAATCACATAACTCGCCAAGTACGTCGCCGTCTCGCCAACCTGTAGTGTACCCTCTAAACTACCCAAAGAGCCATTATCAAAATCAGGACCACTATCTAAAGTCAGTGGATTCCCATTGCCATCAACAAAAGTATCGGTAAGAGCAACCCCAGTAAGAGTTACATTACCCGTGTTCTCTACCCTAATGGTATAGTTGATCGTGTCTCCAACTCCATCATCACCATCTCCATCATCTACCAAAACTTGTGTCTTAGTAGCCTCCATACTCGGAGCCTCAGTAATCGTAAAGTCTGTAGTATCATCAACAGTATTCCCATCGGTATCATCACCATCATCACTGGTATCATTAATACCTGTGCCCTGAGGAGATGTCCCTTCTGCAAGCACACTGTTACTAACTCCTCCTGCATCTACAGCAGCCTGAGTAATCACATAACTCGCCAAGTACGTCGCCGTCTCGCCAACCTGTAGTGTACCCTCTAAACTACCCAAAGAGCCATTATCAAAATCAGGACCACTATCTAAAGTCAGTGGATTCCCATTGCCATCAACAAAAGTATCGGTAAGAGCAACCCCAGTAAGAGTTACATTACCCGTGTTCTCTACCCTAATGGTATAGTTGATCGTGTCTCCAACTCCATCATCACCATCTCCATCATCTACCAAAACTTGTGTCTTAGTAGCCTCCATACTCGGAGCCTCAGTAATTACAGTAACAATTTCCTGTACAGATGGATCCGTTAAAGAACCGGTCCTGGGAGTACCTGTAGCTGTAGCAGTGTTAACAATATCTGCTTGATTATCGATATCAATTTGGGTAACTAAATAGGTTGATTCGAATATCGCAACCTGACCAGGGGCCAATGCATCAACGATATTATCTCCTCCAGAATCAGTTCCTGTCGTACTTTGCAACAAAATAGCACTTAATGTTCCAGAACCTAAATGTACATCACTAAGACTAACATTATCAAAAGTAACATTCCCGTTGTTTGATATTTGATATGTATACGTTATGGTTTGGTTTAAAACAACATCTGTATCATCATCTGCCAACTTAGTAACTTGCATAGAAGGGGAGGAGCCCAAAATTGTTACGGTTGGATCATCTACATTATTATTGGGATTATCAGGATCATCAGATAAATCAGTAACACTACCTCCAGCAGGATCCTGTCCTCCAGCAGTGGCTGTATTTATTACTTGCCCCGCATCCAAATCATCTTGAGTTAAAACATGTGTAACGATAAATGTTGCTGTATCTCCAGGATCCATACTATCTACAATATCATCACCTCCTGCATCAGTTCCAGTCGTACTTTGCAGAGTTATTGTATCTGCATTAGGGTCTACAATATTTATATTTGTTACTGTAACAGTTCCTACACTTTCTACAACAATAGTATATGTTATTGTTTCACCAACGGTATCAAATGACCCATCTGCAGGAGCATCATCTACCTTAGTTACATTTAATTGACCAAATTGTGGAATTGTTACAACAGTAGCATCATTTGGTGCAGTAGTCGTAGGGTCATCTGAAGTGTCTGTTATAACAGTTCCTTCAACTACTTCAGTACCGGAAACAGTAGCCATGTTTGTTGCATTTCCTGCGTTAAAATCGTCAACTACTAATGTGTGTTGTGCTGTAAATACAGCCGAGGTGCCTGCTGGTAAATTTGCAATAGAAACAGGAGAAATACTCCCTGGGTCCGCAAAAGGGTCAGTAATTGAAACGTTGTTTAAACTGACATTACCTGTATTAAATACCGTTAATTCATATTGAATAACTTCTCCAATTGCATCGTATAATCCATCCGATGCAGGTTGCGCGATTTTTTCTAATATCAACTCACCTTTCTGATCAATCGGTGTAATAGTTGGGTCATCAATATTTGTTGTCGGGTCATCGGGATCGTCAGAGATATCAGAAATAACGAAACCATTTGATAATTCTGCAGTAACGGTTGCAGAGTTAATCACTTGATCCGCTTCAATGTCAGCCTGGGTAATCGTATGAGTAGCTGTAAAATTTGTAGTTGCTCCAACAGCAAGTGTTGCTACAGATATAGGTGAAAGGCTTCCTAAATCAATATTGGAATCGGTAATAGTTACATTCGAAAGAGGAACATCCCCAGTATTTTCTACTACAAAATTATAGGTGATTACTTCGCCTACTGTGTCGTAACTACCATCCGGAGGAGCTTGGTCTTGTTTAGTGATAGTAATATCACTATTGGTTATCGTAATATCTTCTGTAGGATCGTCAGGAAGTACATCTGCTTCAACTTCTGTTTGAGTATTATTAATAGTATTTGTTACAGTAACTGTGGCATTGACTTCGTTTACTGAAGCCACAACTTCTAAGGTATGAACCTCTCCACTAAACATATTTCCAATAGTCCAATCTGGCGCTGACCAAGCACCAAAACTTGGGGTTCCACTTACAAAAGAGAGTTCAGGAGGAAGAACATCATTAATGACTAGATTCGTTACAGGATCTATTCCTAAATGTTCAACAGTTATTGTAAAAGTAACGTTATCCCCTTCTAAAACCGAGGAGTTATCTACAGTTTTAGAAATTACAATTTCCGGGTCACAATTATAAACAGATAGAATTGCAGAATCATAAGTACAACTTCCTCTGGTTACCCTTACAAAGAAATCACCAGGTTCTGTTGGAGCAAAAGTACTCGTCGTAGCTCCGGGAACGGATAATCCATTCTGAAACCATTGATAAGCGTCAAAAGTCCCTGAAATTTCAAAAACATCCGATCCAGGTAGACAACCTCCACCGGTTACATCTAACTCTACAACAGGCACTGAATCGAAACCAGAAAAATAACCTGCTATACCGGCATTACTATTTACACCGAGAAATCCGACAGCAATAGGACCTGTAGATTGAACAGATACATTTCCTGTAAGTCCCGGTACATAAAAAGTTTTCCATTCTGTTGTTCCTGCAACCGGTGTTGAAGCCGGAATGGTTACTGGTCCCGTGCCATCTGTAACTGTAATATTTCCGTCCGGAGTAGTTGTAGAAGCAATAATTGTTACTCCTCCATTAAAATCGAGACCATCTACATCTCTAATATCTGATATACTTTCAAGATTGTTTGGTAATAAACAATTTACTGGAGCTATAAAGTTCAATCCTATAGTCTGAATTCCCGAGGAACCTGCAAGAGATTGATAAGCGTATGTTTCCTTAGAAGTAGTTACATACATATTTGCTCCCGCCGAACCATTGGAATAATTCGCTCCTGGTATTTCAAAATATTCTCCATTATTAATAGTTGCTATTGGTGTGGCAGAGCCATTTACAAAAATATCGGTTCCATTTTGAGTTCCGATTATTATTGGAAACTCTGTTTCATTAGTTCCATTACCCCTTACAAAGACATATTCCCGGCCTAAAACGTTTTCCGGAACCGGTTGATCAATAGCTGCATCTCTGCTCTGCGCTCCATTACGAACTCCTGTATTTAATCCCCCATTACTAATTGCAATTTTTTTATCAGATTGAATGGAAGCTCCTAACCAACCATCAATGTTAGCTAGGGTTTCATTCTTTCTTGCTTCAAGTACAAAGGTTTGACCAGCATTCAACATGATTTGAATGGTATCATCAGTTATTCCATCAGGATCTCCTGCTAACCTAAATTCGCAATCAGGATCATAACCAAAAATATTGACAGTTGTTCCATCCTCAGTTGCCATAATCCCCAAAGTAGATGTTAAATTAGTGTTGGTCGCTCTATTAGGAATTCCACCCCATTTAAAAGATGTTCCTAATGCCTGTCTTCCTTTTGATGTAAGAGAAGTGGCCTGAGCACTTGATCTACCTCTATAATTAACATAGAAGTCTTCTCCTCCAACAGATTCAAACCTTAAACCACTATTCGATAAAACTATTCCAGTATTTGCATTCGTTACTAGTGTAATATTGTTATCACCATTAGCGATATTATATTGAATAGGGTTAGTATTAGACAAACCAATCAGCGTAGCGACCGGTGCAGGGTTTATTCCTTGATAAACTAATACATTAAAAGCTGTTGTTTCAGGAGTAGAAAGATAAAATGCTTGTTGTCGTATTGCCTGATTATTGATGATTTGTTTTAGAGGTGGTAAATAATGCTCATTACTTAATTGTGAATACGAATAGTTAATTAGGAATAGAATAATTAAAAAAACTAAGTATTTTTTTCTCATGGCAAGGGGGAAATAAATGGTTTTAAGAGATTAAAAATAAAGCTTAGAAAACCACAATCCTGATTCTACTCAGCTATACATTTGTGAATTGTCGATAAAAAACAATAAAAAACGACCAAAAGCAGGTCTGCTAAAATTCTAAACCACTATTGTGAAATTAATTCAAAAATAGGTGCTTTTGAATACGGAATATCCACATTCTTTAGCTGTTAAAACCATTGTTTGCCGCAAAGTCTTTAGAAAAAAATCAGGGCTCCCCCAAACGCTCAAACAAAAAACGCACCACTTCCGGTCTAAGAAGTTTCGTACTTTTTTTATATCCATATTGTTCTAGTTCTTCAGCGTATATATGCATCCAGGAGGAGAAGGTTTTTGTACATACATTATATAATGCCGCCAATTCATATTTGTAATAGGCTTTTATTTTTACTGGTTGTTCACCCTCAAAATAGGTAGTATTCGTTTTTGTTACACTCATACTGTCATCTTTTGATATTGTATCTTTTGTAAATACCATTAGCAACTTTTTTAGCCTCTAAAATTGTAGTATAGATCCCATAAATTCTCTTAGGTTGTAAACCTCCTCTAAACTGTAAATACAGATCATGTAATGAAGTTGGTCTATTATTGAACACATCTACTTTTTCAGCATGCTTTACTGGTTTGTATACGACATATAGTTTTTTAAGATTGATTTTCATTGTTTTCGTTTTTGGTAATATTATAGTTCAGATCGCTCTTCTTCCACTAATTCTTCTCCCAAACAATTCCCAATAAATCCTCCTATTAAAATAAAGGGATAGGTTTCTTTTGGAGAGTATCTTTTGGCAATGATAAATCCCAGCAAACTCCCCATAAGAGCCAGTCCAGCTTTCTTTGTAGTTTTTGATAACCTCATTGTCAGTTTAATCGATTAATAAGTAGCATTGCTACTCCAGCTAATACAGATCCCCAAGCGATCTTTTGTAATCGTCTTCTTCTCTCATCCCTAAAATCTACAAGAGTTAACGTAAAAGCATTTCCGTATCGTTTTTGATGTTCTTTAGTAATCCCTATGAAGCGGTCAAAATCTTCTGCATTTGCAAATACCAAACAGCCTGCAGAGAATCCATCAATTACTTTGGTTGTTCCTTGTTTTCTAGCTCTATGTATATTGATACCAAATCTACCTGTGTGTTGAGTTCCACTTTCAAACCATTTAAATAATCCTTTTCTGTTATAGTTTCTTACTATTCTTACTGGTTTTGTCTGTACTAATGCCTCATATACTCCTCTATGCAATCCCAAACTATGAGAGTCAATATATTGTCCTTTCTTTAAAAATGCCGTTCCTTTTGGATGTATAGGATTTTCTAACCAATATTGTCCAGGATCTGTTGTTGCTTTAAATATGTGATAAACCCATTTCCCTTTGTCTGTTGTATAAAACACATGGATCTCATCATCAAACGTATTGCTTCGAACCTTGCGACTTCTATACCCAACAATATTTAATTGATAAGGTTCATGGTAAACCTTGTATTGTTTGCTTTTTAGTATTTGTAAACTTTTGGTCAACATCCATTATGATAGCTATACTGTACTTAAATTCTGTGTTGGAGCAAAAACGGTTTCTCCAGATTGTGTAAGTATTCGTGTTACTCCATCCTTCATCCCTGTAATGTATCCAACTACCGTCTTTGGCAACACCTCTGGAACAATAAAAGTTCCATCCTCAGATCGAAGTATAGTGGGTGTATTGGCTACTGCTAAATTCCATTCGTATGTTATTTGGTCATCGACATCCATAAAATCTTCAACTCCACCTAATGTCGGTATAAACCAAATTCCTCGACTGTTCTGTTTTAATCCCATTCGTCTAAACTCGGCACGGATTTTTACCTTCTCTAGTTCCTTTCTTGCAAATGCCACGCTCAAAAGTGCATTAACTAATGAGCTAACTCTTACTCCCAAGATTCTAATGCTTTGAAAAAAGTTGCTGACCTGGCTATACTGTTTTGTGGTACCGATTTTCTTTAGCCCACCCAGAACTCCAAACAAATTTCGAGTATTGGCAGCTGCAATAATCTCATTAGCGATCATTCCAGGATTAAAGGTGGAACTACCTTTACTATTTCCAACCAGTGATGTAAATATGGTTTGTGTAATCACCGAAGGGAATCCAGCGGCTCGTAACGCCCGCTCTGTCCCTCTGCCAAATATGCCATCAGGTTGTCCTGATTTTAGACTGGTTTCTTTAATGATCAACGCGGCTTGCCCTCCTTTACCTAGCAATGCTTTTTGTAGTAATTGTACCAAAGATCCTCTGCTTCCTTTTCGTAATGGAAAATCTCTGGAAGTGGCAACTGGTAATATAGGTGTAGTAACAATATCTCTAGGTTTGGGCACTGCTATAGGTTCTTCTATTCCCCTTTGTCTGGCAGCTCTATTTCTAAAAAACTGAAAGGCCAAATATCCTCCCCCCAGCAAGGCTGCAATACCTAAACCATACATTACATATTTCTTTGGAGGTTTACTCCCTGAATCTCTTTTAGGCTTAGATTTTGATTTGGAAATTGTTCTTTTTTTCATCTATTGGTTTTTTAAAAGTCAAAAGAAATTGCTCTTGCTTATCGCTTTGAGTTGATGATATCCAGCGCAATAGCATATTCTTGACTAGTCAGTTCATTTTTTAAATCTGCTGATAGGTTTTGATTGTATAGGTCTTTATATGCTCTTAATACTCTTCGCATCATAGATGCAGATGGTATCTGCTCCAGAGTTCTGTATACAGCTTCCTCATCTGTTCCCCATCCAAAAGCATTATCATTCTCAAAGGCCATCTTCAATCGGGTGGCATAGCTAGAAGGGTTCCCATCATTCAATGCTTGTCGCTCTCTATGGTTTCTTTTTAATTTTCGAACCAGTGATCGTACACCAAAGAACATCCCAAGTCCTAAACCTGTGGTTAAAAGGACTGTCGTCACCTTGGAATTGAAATGTAATTGTGGCTTTCTTTGAATTCCTTCCTTTGCCAATGCCATCAATGGTGCTGCCATTATCGTTTATTGATTTTCATTTTAACCAGATTTCTAATAAAGGCATCATTCAAAAAAAGCTGCTCCATTTTGATAATCCCTCTAGCTTTAAAATGTCTGTTCATAGTCTCAAAAGCCTTTCTTACTTGATGCGCTTCAGTCTTGTCTTTTACCTCTATGGTTATGGTTATTGGTGTTCTCATATCCTATTCTTGATTGTTTCTTTTTTCTTTAAGTTGATCTATGTAGTAACTTATCTTTTGCATAAGCTGTTGATCTTCTTCCATCTGCTCTCCTAACTTCATCATTAGCTGCACTACTTGTACAAACTGCTCTTCGGTAAATATCTCGCTCAAGTGATTTAGTACTTCAAGGAGATAATCCTGGTCTTGGTCAGTATTTACATTTGCTTCTTTTAGACCCAAACTCCCCAGTGTGGTTGCTATACCTTTCATTTGTTGTGGATATTGTTTGGCTAATCCAGATATCGCACCAGGAAGCAGGGCCTTACCTAATTCTACTAGTCCTAATTTCTTGACCAAAGCTTCTATCTCCTCCTGTTTGGTCTCAGTTTCTTTTCTCGATTTTTTTAGCTCCTCTTCTAGTTTTTCTATTTGCTCTTCCTGTTTTGATTTAGTGGTTTTTAGTGCTTCGAAGTCTCGTTTCATTAATTCCTCCTGCAGCATCGCATGCACCTTATGGTTTACTCCACTTAAGGTCTGCTGATTATTCTCTGAGATCTCCTCTAGTTTGTTTTTTAAACTCTGGTTTTCAAGGGCCAACCGCTGTATAGTGAGCTTGTCTTCAACCATAGTGTTTTGAGCTATTTTTCCCTGAGCCACAGGAAGTGTTTTTATCGCTGGTTCTTCTTTTGAAGCTTTCAACACTTCGAGTTTTTCCTGGGCCTGATCCAGTTTGTACTTTACAAAGGCGCTTTCACTGCTTATACCCAATTGATACATCTCTTGGTATTGCTCATCTGTTAGCCTCACCGATCCCGGTTTTTTCTTGCGTACTTCCATCTTCTTCCTTTTTAAGAATTACCTGTAAAAACCGAATCTTTCTTTGATACTTCCGGGTATTGATAATTTCTATACGATCTGCATGCTCATGAGTGTTTTCTACAATCCCCTGGGTATACCAATTGGTGTATCTCCCATAAGGAGATTTTACAATAAGTCCCCAGGAGATGTAGGTGACCAACCAAATTTCATTATACCCCTGAAACTTTAAAGCTCCTTCAGGTGGAATAACAAATTCTCTATATACGATTCGATAGTTCTCATATCCTCGTTCTTTTGCTCTTCTATCGGCATATGTAACTGCAAATTCTTCTCTCATTGACATCGTCAATTTTGACATCTCACTCAAATGGGTAAGATGTCGTATTATTATTTCAAATGGCCACTATGTGGCCTCTTCTATCAGGAGCCATACAGTGACTTCGTAAGGATAGCTGGCTTGTCCATTATCTTCAAAAGTGACAGTGATATAATCTATATTTTCAGACTCATCTATCGGAGTAAGCTGGTATTGTTCTGGTAATTTTTCAAGCTTGGAAAACACCTTCGACATTGTAGTTAGTTCCTCCATCTCCAGATTAGTAAAACTATCACCCACATGTAACTGATCTTCATGATAAAACAATCCCCTTGGTTGTTGTAATTGTAAGGTTCCTAATACCATTGTTCTTTCTTATTTAAGATTCAGGGAAAAAGGATAGAAATATAGTTCCTGATGCTGATACTGGTCTACTCCATAAGGCATAGTACTCTGGTAGACATTGTCCTTGGTGATGTATCTCCAATTGCTTTGGGTTTTCTAATGGTCTAAACCCTTGTGGACCTAACTGGTAAGGATTTCTATCCAGTAAAGGGTGTACAAAATACCACCATTTACCTTCGGTGCTTTCTATTCGTATATCAGGAGGATATGGGCTATCATATGTATTTCCCGAATCCGTATTTAAAAACTGATCGTCTACCATCTCGGTATCAGAGATACCAAAATAATAGGTGGGTGGATATGATGTTTCGTTGCAAGGTTCTGCTTTACTCGTAGTCAATAGCCCTATAAGGGTATTGAAAGTAAAAGGAAGTTTGGCAGTTGCGTTAACATATTGATTTTCCCTTGTTATTTGAAATCGTATAGGCACAAACTTCCTGCGCACAATAACAGGATTACTGCCCTCTTTATTGTATAATCTACTAAAACATTTCATATTAGCCTTTTATTATCAGTTCTAAATATGTTCATCAATGAGCAGCACCAAAGTCACCCTGTATCCATCTTCAAAAGGAGCTTGCGTATGGTCTTTATCTTCAAATCGAACCTTTACCAGTAGATCTCCTGGCAATACTTCTCCCAAGTCAAAGAACCGTTCTCTTGGAGCAACGCTTACAGAGGCCATTAGAATCTTACTATCAAATCCATCTGGGAAGAGTTCTTCTCCTCCAATTTCAATACGTTGACTTCCTCTGTAATACAACTTATCCGGCCTGTCCGATAGCAACTGTATTCCCTTTACTATTTTCGTATGTTTAGGAAGCTCCAAATTATCTACCGATACTAGTTTATTTGCTTCTTTTACAGTAAAGGGAAAGGCAATACGGGTTTCTTTTACTTTTTGCTCCATTACCTCTTGAATTATGCAGGAATAGTTACGGTACCAGCAAGTACTACCTTAAGCAATGTTTTCTCCGGAGCATCTTCTCCCAATTCAATATTGAATTCAAACTCTTCATCATCTCGTATGAATCTTGGACTCTCCAGATAATAGGTTCCTAAATTGGTCATCTGGTTATTGTCTGTGATAAACTCCTGCATAGGACGCTCATCGATAATTGTTTTCTTATTAGCTACAAGAGAGAATACACCATTCTGTAATCCTGCTACTTTTTTGATACTATCAAAGTCTGTTTGCTTCATTAATTTTTTAAGTTGCAGATCACTATCAGGAAGATCTCCTTCTATCTCTGCGCCCAAAAGAATGATCCGATTACACAAAAACAATCGGTCTTTTTGTAGTTTGGATTGGGTGACATTCGTGATACCGATTTCCTTGGCATCCTGGGTTTCGAACATGTCTATATTTGCTCTGTTACCCGCAAACTTGATCGAGTAATAGGCAGCATCTGCCAATTGTAACCGTCCTTCTTTGATATCCGTAGCAACTTTTACCATTGCCGGATCAAATTTCTTAGCCTGATCTCTAAGCGAAATATGTGCATTTACAATCTCTAGAAATTGACTTCTTGAGCTTTTTATCATGGGTTTCATAGTCTATTATGTTTGTTAAGAATTATTAGTTTGTTTGAAATCATTCGTCTGTTATGCGATAGCGTTGAGTTCTCTGATATCTTCAGCTCCATCAAGGGCATCCATATCGATATTTCCAAAATCTTCGCTTGTCATATCTCCATCTACTCCTTCAATGACATTTTGAATATCAGCAGTAGGGAGAGGATCTCCAGCTTCAATACGCTGGATGATATCATCAACTTCTGAAGTATCAAAATCACCTTCATCCACTACCTCAGAACCCATAAAAACCAAAGGTCTATCTTCTAGATTTCCAAGGGAGAGTTTTTGTGCTAATGATGGAGATAACTTATCCAGATATAACTTCTTACCAATGGCTTTGAGCGAAGTTACAGCTCTATCTTTTGCCTCTTCTAAATCATCCTTAACCCCATCCATACCCTGAGTGGTTTGAGGATCCCCTGACTTTGCCATTCCCGAAAATGCCATGGTAGCTCCAGCAGTTACGATCCAATCTTTTTGATAGTAGGCTCCCCCAAAAATGGTCAGCGCACCAAGAATGAGGGAATGCCTGCCTACATAAGATCCGGATACCATGCCTAATACCCCGGAACTTAAATGCTTGCCTACATCAAGTAGACTATCTTTTACGTTTGTTTTTGTCTTCATAATAATTTAATCTTTAGTTCATGCTTACTCCGCAGAGTAGTTTTATTTTTGGATGTGTTTAGTTAGGGAGATTTTGAATTGGAATTAGCCAAACATTAACGTTCCAGAACCAAAATCATAACAAGGCCTTGGTTTACAGCAGTGCTTTTGGCACCAGTTTCTCCGAGGCTTTTTGTTGTACTCTTTTCTTTCTTTTAATCGAATGCCCTTTGGTAAATCTTCCTAAATAATCCCTTCCTGTGTTTTTCTTTTTAGGAGTCCCTGATACTGGTTTTGAGCGTTTGGGTTTGTTGGATTTTACAGCAATTGCTATTGCAGATCCAGCTACCAAAACTCCAGCTCCTACTAGAAGCGCAGTTTTGTTCTTTGCAAAAAAACCTCGTCTATCCTCAGTATTATTTGTTTTGGTTAAGGATTGATTTTGAGAAATCGTCTGTACCCGTGGTATTGTTCTTCTTGAAAAAGGAGAAGGGCGTATCACAGACCTAGAAGGAATAGATCTAGGTACTCCGTTGCGAATAGGTGTTCTTGAAGGAAGTCTGGGCAGAGATCTTGGTTTACGAAATAAGGTTTGTGCTTGTCGTCTAATCTCATTAGCCTGATCCTTTACCTTATTTGCCTGACCAAAGATGTTTCCAATCTTATTTAATATGGTCGCCACGCTTGCTACTGCTCCACTAGCTGTAGCCATAGCAGTTCCGGTGGCTACTGCACCTAGTCCATCAATTGCTACCTCATTATTTAGAAAGGCTTCAAAAGTATCTAGATCAGATTCTACCACAAATTTTTCAAATGGATCATTAAAGATTTCAGGTTCGTTATCAATAGTCCCCAAGCTAAAACCACTAAGAGGTACCTTCCTGTCTTTATTTCCTTTACCTTTTAAAATTGCTTTTCTAAGGTTTCTACCTCTACCACCAGCCAAACGATAGATCTTTTCTGCCTTGGCAATAGCCTTCTTTAATTTTCGATGTTTCCCAATATCAATACCCATGTTCTTCGCTTGGGCTTCACTAAGATATCCAAACCGCAATCGACTGGCTACTTTCATCATATCTGCTTTCATCGCTAGTAAAAATCCATTTCGCAATAGAATGGTGGCAGGGTTCAAAAAACGATTAAAGGTTCGAACTACAGGTTTGACTACTTTTTTACCAACATTCTTTACAAATTTTTTAAGCCCTCTTCCTATCTTTCTAAAAAAGCCATTCAAACCATCAATCACATAGATATTTTCTTCGGCATCGGCATACAGCACTACATTACCTTCTTCATCCAAAATTTCATAAGCGATCTCAGGGGGTTCTTCAATGCTACCCATAAAAGATGTAGTATCCTCTATTTCCATATGATCTATCCCTGTGGCATCTAATCCATCTAATCGGTGTAATTCCATAATTGTTTCATTTTTCTAATCCTTAAAGATCAAGTCTTAATCCTGGTTCTTGATGTTTGTCTTTTGGTTAATAATCGTATCACTCCTATTCCTAGTCCTACAGAAATTCCTGCTTTGATCAAAAAATCCAGGAGATCAAAACCTTCTTTATTGGTTCCTGAATCCATCACATTTCCTGTTTCCAATCGAAAAGGAGATACAGATCTTCCTGTTTTTGTAGCCTTTGAGATAGGTCTCGGGGTAATCTTAGAAGTACAACGAACATAAGGGAAAATCTTGGGCCTTATGATTTGATGTAAAGGGATCCTGGGTTGCTCCAAAGCATCTAAACTAATATCAATTGTATCTACACCGCTTAAACCAGAAGTAGTCATCTCGATATCTTTTTTTTGTGAATAAGGGACTTCATGATCAAAGCGATCTGTAACACAATCCATAATAATTGGTTTACCCTTTGTAAACACCACTGGATATACATGCTGAAAATGAGACTTTCCTCCATATTTGGTAATCCGGATCTTAAATGGAATATCCAGGTTCATCAAAATGCTTCCGATAAACACGGTATAACAATCACAATCCACACCTGTTTTTCGATCTGCCCAGGTTCGGGAAGGTCTACGTACTTGCTCTATCCCTCTTTTATCCATTTTGTATTGGATATGCTGATACACAAAATGCCAGATATTTTTACAGGTATTTAAAACTGTAGTACTTCTCAATTTTTGAGCAAGTAACGTGGTATCAGTTACGGTTTCTAAAATCATCCGCTTCATAAGTTCAAGAGTATCCTTAAGCTCGGCCTTTCCTGATCCTTTGACCACGGTATCTTGTCGTATGCTTTTTGGAATTAAAGCTTCGTATTGCTTACCGGGATGAATATGTCTTGCCTGTTGCGCCTGCATTACAATTGTACTATAATGTTATCTGTCTTTTCGTAAGGGAGCCCATTTACTCGGGTAGTAATCTGGGTTTGTATGGGTAGCTGCACCGGATTTCCTGTTCGGATATCACTGGCAATTTTAGTCCCGAGAATTTGGATCAACGTCAACCATCCAGCAGATTGAATATTTAGGTCAAATCGCTTTTCACTGTTCTCTTCCAGTTTGATGACTCGATTCTCGATTGTAGAAGTGCCCAACACTTTATCTTTGAATAAAATCTTTATAAAAGGATGTTGAATTCTCAAATTCACAGGATTTGGATTTTGTAACTGTACCTCTGCTTTTAATTCGATACCAGTTAGGTTAACTTTATGGATCTGTACGCGTATCCTGGATGTAATATTGGTACTTGCCCTTTGTAAACGGGACAAATACCTAATCGAGAAAAAAGCGGCCAATCCTCCGGCAATCCATTTGAACATGATCTACTGATTTTTAATCAAAGGAAAGCGATCAATCGATAGGTAACAAATGAGGTTGTACAAGCCTGTTTTGGCTATGGTTTATTACAAAAACTATGGTAGTTTAGTGAGGTCTCTGAGCTATGTTTATATCCTAAGTATATACTTGGTTCTTTGATCTGAAAAAGACCTATACAACCTTAAATGTAAAACGATGGAAATGAGATTTTGGAGCAAAGCTGAACTTGCTCAACGGTTTGGAATTAGCCGTGAAACACTACGATTAAAATTAAAGGAAATTGAAGGGCTGGATACAGGACGTAGACAGTTACTATATCCCTATGAGGTAAAAATGGTTTTTAAGGCGTTTGGGGTAAACCAAGAGTGATCAATCAATTTTGCTTTCTTAGAACAAACATCGGGATGTAATAATTATTTAGTTCTTTAAAATCTCCATTATTAAATTTTTTATAACCAATGTAAATATCATCCGTCTTCTTTTCTAAATAATAACTTGGTTCCTCATTATCTCCTGACAAGTTTTTCTTATATAGTCCTACAACCGTTTTAGAATATTTACGCCAATCACAACAATTTTTGTCTAATAAGTTATCTGGGAGTATTACCATACTATTATGTAAATTAAAACTTATTTCAGAAACCTGTTCCATTCCGCCTAAAAAGGATCCAATTACACTTTCCAATTTATCTTCATAATCTAAGATTTCCTCAACTTTACTCTTCTTAAGTTTTCCCTTACTAAACGTAAAAGCAATAACTAAAAATATATTTTTACCAATTCGACTATCTAGTTCCAAATCATAGCTCCCTATTAACTTAGAGTCCGAAATCTTTTTTTCTCCTATTTCCCGAGCTAGATTAGCCTCTTTTATAAACTCATCAAAACTTATCAAATCCTTACTCTCTTGTCCGAAAGAACTGTCTAAGAGCAAAATGAATAAGAGAAAAGTAATAATTGTTTTTGAACTAGTCATTCTTTTTAAATTTAGTATTATCATCCGTTATAGAATTTTTAAAATCTTTTATATCTATAAAACTGTCTTTAAAATTAGCTCCGCGAAGATCGGTTCCATCAAAATTAGAGCCAATTAGAATTGAATTATTAAAGTTTGTTTTTCTAAGAATTGCATTTTTGAAATTGCATTTAGTAAGGTTGGTTCCTAAAAAACTTGAATTACTAAGGTTAGCTTCAGAGAAATCTGCAAAATTTAATTTTACACCTGTCAGGTTCAATCCAATAAGATTTGCTCCTCTTAAATCTGCATATGAGAAATTTGATTCGATCAAGATATTATTGAATAAAAAATCAGAATCAATACCGCTTTTTACAAGTGCTAAAAACAATTGACCTCTTTCGGGGCTCAGCTTTTTATCAATTATTTTATTTTCTTCAAAATAATAATAGGGTCTAAAAGAGTTACTTAATGCTATTATTCTCGCAACAAGTTCCTTACTTATCTCTTTATTATCACTACTTTTTAATTCTTCATCCAGTTTATCGAGAATATTACTCATCAAAAAGATCAGAGAACTTCTTCTAGTAGATTCCGATAGAATTGTTTGCTGTTGAAGTTTTTCTGTTTGAACTTTAACTAGTTGATTTTGGTCTCTTACAAGTTCATTTTGTTGATCAATTTGTCCTACTTGATTTTGAAACAAATCAGTTTGTCTTGAAAAATAAATGTTCTGCAAATCAATTTTTTCATTTTGTTTTTTGAATAAATCAGTTTGTTCATTTATTCTTTGATTCTGATAATCAAAGAGTTTGTTTTGAGATCTTATCAGATTATTTTGTTGCCACAATAACCAAATAGGAATAATTGAAATCAAAATACCTAAAAATCTAGTTCTAGTAAGTCTTTTGAAAATAGAAACGGATAAATCGGAAAGGGTTTCGACTTTTACATCCTTGTTTTGAATTTCTACACTTAATTTCTTAACCGAGTATTCTAAATCATTCCCAAGAAACAAACTAACCCCTAGTTTCCTCAACCAATGCGGTCCATACACAATTCTTAAAACAATATACGCTATGATTAGTATCCAAAATAAGATCCCTGAATAGAAAATAAAAGAATTATAAGTCATATAAAAGTTAAGCCTTGATCTACTTAAAAAAAAACAATTTGCAAAGAATAACCCCATATCCAGAAACCTGGAGTATGGGGTTAATAATTCTTTTCTAAATTACAAAAAAAATTAGCGCTATTATTCTGAATTCCAAATTTTTAATAACACCAATCCTCTTGATCAAGAATTAATCTTTTATTGACCCACTCTTTAAAACTTTGATATATTTCAATTAATGGGACTCATTTTTAAATATCAATAAGTCACTACTTGTTGCTATAACAAAATATTTTCCACTTTGGGAGAACCCATATGCTCGTAAAACACCTGCTCTAAAAATTCTTGTACATTGATTCAAATCCTCTTCTGTGTAGATTGAAGTCCAATTGGGTTGAAAAATGACGTCAACATTTGGCCAATCCAATGCCATAATTTCTAAAAAATCTCCTTTAGAATTTCCTAATGGTAAACCTCCGCCATGTAAACCGCAAATTTTTATTTGTTCATTTTTTAATTCTCCAATTCCAGAACAGATAAGGCTTGAATAATCTATCTCAAAATCCTCATTATAATCTCTTTCTATTTTCTTTAGGCTCGAACAATCAAATAAACCTCTACCACTACTTGAAATTACCAATAACAAATTTGGTTTGGATTCAGAAAAGCCGATTTCGGTCAACCCTCCTACAGCAAAGTGTTCATACTTCCATCCAACAGGGCAATTTTGAATTTTTATTTTATCAAATATTGTTCTTAGTCTTTTCCGATTTTCCAGTTCAATATCTTTTTTGAACAAATTCATTCTCTAGAATTTAATGAATGAAATATATTAATCATTCTGTTTCATTTATGTAGGTATGTGTAATTAATACCATATGTGTTACCTTTTGTATAGTATATTAATTGCAAGAATAAAAATAAAAAGATCTGGTTTCATTTTTTGAAACTCTACATGTTATTGTATTATACCCTATAGTCTGACACCAAATCTGTAGTTATTTATTCATAAAACTTCCCGGCATATAGTAGCAGAGCAAAGTTCTTCCAACTCGCTTTTTCATCTATTGACTCGCTATCTTCTCCATAGGATTCCATGGCATCTAAAAAGGAAGCAATTGTTGCATTCTCCCAACCGTTTGCACCAGGGTCATATGGAGATGAAGGTTTTGTTTTTTCTTTTTCATCTTCATCCATTTTGTCTTCTTTTAATGCCTTAACAAACGTAAAGAAAGACTCTTTTGAATCTACTTTTTCTAATAACTCATATAAACCTATCATATCTTATATCGGTGTATATTTTTCTTATTTCAATAATTTATTTAACCCCTCTTTTTCAAAAAGAATTCTACCCACTTTTATGTCAGACCAACCGTGATTGAGTTTATAAGTGAAAGTAGGTTTATCATCGATTAATTTGCAATCAATATGATAGGTAGAAACTCCATCTAGTTTAATTTCCTTAAGCTGTTGAATATGGGTAGAAATAAAAAATAAGGAATTACGAAATTTCACCAATCCATTAATCGTAGTTTTACAAATTTCCAAAGCATCTTCTACGTTTGTCCCACTAAAAAGTTCGTCAAAAATAGCTAGACAGCTTTCTTGATTTGATTTTATAACCACCTCTTTAAGGTTTCGTATTTCAGTCATAAAATGACTATACCCATTTAACAAATCATCTCTGTGATTTATTCCTATTGAAAAATTCTTGAAAAAGGGAATTTGTCCATAAGAAGCAGGTATGCCGATTCCTATATGTCCTAAATAAATTGATAAACCAATAGCTTTTAGAAATGTTGACTTTCCAGACATATTGGCTCCGTTTAATAGGATAACGTTACTTGTAGTGCTAAAATCGTTTTTTACGGGGTTTTCCAACAATGGATGATAAAACTCTTTTAATACAATTTTTTGATCAAATTCAGGAAATATAAAACCTCTTCGGACTAAAGTCTGATTTATCGAAAAAAGAGCTTCAAAATAAAATAAATTTTCCCAAAATAAGGCAATCTTGTTTTTTAATTTAAGCTCATTTATAATAGTAAAAATTTCAATGACCTGAGCATCTTTAAATTTGTACTCTCTAATTAAATCATCATAATACTCTAAGTTAAATACGGATAAGAAATTAATAATTTCACGAAGTTTTTTTGCATATTCTTTGGGAAAAACATCTAGTTTTAGCCTAGAAAAGCAAAAACTATGCAAACGATTAAATAGTAAAATCATTTGTGAAAGCCTAGCTTTATGCTCCACTTTCGCTTTTTTCGGTGTCAAAAACTTATAGCTTAATCTTTTTTCTGATAGTTCTTCTAAATCAACGTTATTCAAGAAGGTATGTACTTCTATTAAATAAGAAACGGAATATGAATAATCCTTTAGAACAAGCGTATTATCAGAAAATCCAAGAAAAATATTCTGTCTCAACTGAATCTCTTCTACACTTTTTAAAGGATTGTTTAAGATTTCAACTACCTTCATTTGTGAGAACTTATTTAAGGTATTGTCAAATAAAGGGAGTATTTCCTTTTCGATATTTAGGTCATAGATATTGTTCATTTGTTAGTTAAAGACAGATTCTAGGTTTTGGAGTTGCATTATTAATACTTTACCTTATCTTTATTTGTTGGTAGTATTCGTTATTCCCAATGTATTATTCATTTTGCAATTATTCCATATGGTTGCTTAGGAAAGCCATACAGGATTGCTCTTCCCTCATTAATTTCTTTAATTCCAATCATATTCTCCTTTCCTCATTTCTGTTCTAATAATGCGAAATAATGCTTCTGGGCATTACGGATTAGTACTTACTTGAAATATATCTTTCAATTTATTTTTAAGTCTATCTCCTCTTAATCTTCTTTCTAAGATAATACCATTTTCATCCATTAAAAAATTATCAGGTATTCCATTAAGGTCATAGATTAAACTTACATCTCCTTTAAAACCTTTAGGATCAATTACATTTGGCCAAATCAAACTATCTTGTTTCAAAGCTTTGATCCAACTACTTCTGTCTTGGTCAAATGAAACACCTATGATTTCAAAACCCTTTTCATTATATTTTAAATACTCTTTTACAAGATCCGGATTTGATTTACGACATGGTCCACACCAAGAAGACCAAAATTCAACTAAGGTATATTTCCCTTTAATGTCTGAAACTTTAAGTTCTTTATTTTCTGAATTTGGAAGTGAAAAATCAATAAATTTTTCACCAACCTTTGGTGTTTTTGGTAAATTCAAATAATAGGCTATTTCTTTGCCCGAAGCAGACTCCTGTACTTCTTTAGGCATCTTTGAAAAGTATTTATCACATTTTTCTTTTCCCCATTTTCTTTTGTTCAGGTTCAATAATCTAACACTCTCTAAGTAGCTTGGGTTATTATTAACAAACTTCTCACTTATTTTGGCTATTTGTGGTATCAGTTTGCTATATTTCATAATCGCAGAATCTCTTTCTTTTTGATCTAATTTTGGATCCATAGATTTTTGGTATAAACTCTCAAACTCTTTCTTAAGAGGTTTGATCATATTAAAATGAACATCTGCTTGTTTTTGAATTTCTGATCCGGTAATAATTCGATCCATAAATCTACCTTTATCAGCTGTAAAATTTATTTTCCTATTCTCTAACCAGAATTCAGCATAATCTCGGGTATCTTTTATTTTTAAGGTAATCGTTTTAGGGTTTTCTACCTTTCCAGTAAATTGAAATCTCTCCTGAATAATAAAAGTTGAATCGACGGGTTTAAAAAAAGTTCCTAAATACACAATTGTACTATCTGGAACATTCTTGATCAGTCCCTTAATTTCATATCCTTCGTTTCTTACTGCCTGTTTACAAGAAGTAAGAACTATTAAAGTTGTACAAAGAAAGAATATAATTTTTCTCATAGGTTCACTTGCTCATTGATAGTGTTTTTCATTTATGTTGTAATAAAGTAATATGTTACCTTGATTTACTCTTTAAAAAATAAATATACCCATTATACATTAATATACTCTTACCCCATTTTTATATTTAGCCAGCTCTCTTCCTTTAGTAAAATTCTCATAAATAATAGCAGTTTCCCATCGATCCTTAAAATGTCGCATCAGCATTTTCTCTAGCCTTCTCATACCTAAAGCTTTGTTAGGTTTCGAGTTTCTATTACTTTTATCGTAAGAATAAAAAGTTCGAGAGTTTCCATCCTTAAAATATACTATGCATTTGGTAAGAGACCTAAAAGGTAAATCTTTTAAAATCGTCATGTAAACAGTTTGATAAAATTTCTTTGTAAACTTTCTTTATAAGCCTTAATTAAGGCTTCATCATTATATTCTGACAACCTTTTATGGTGTAAACAAAAAAGCTCAAAGCGAGTTTTGCTTTTGTGTTTACCTACTCCTTTATCGTGATCTTTCCATTCTTGTTCTGTTTGCTGAATCAATAATTGATTTCTGATCTCTTTTTTTAAAGCTTCTTGCTTTACAAACCATTTATAAGTTTCTTTAAAACTGTTCTTATGGTTTTCTGGATGAAAGTATACATGTGCTGGCGGAATCCATCGATTTGAATCTCGTTCTAGCCATCTCGATACCATATCAATGCGCTTGTAGAGAATATCCTGATACTCCTTCCAATCTTCTTTGCTTCCTTCTATCTTAAATTTTAGATATACCGAAGCCCAAATGTGATTAAGAATCTCTGTCTCCTCTGGTTCACTATACAATTTGTGAGTATACAAAACAACTCTGGTATATCTCCAGAAGTCCCGAACCAATTGTAAAGAAAAAGCCGAATCTGATTCTTTTTCCAAATCCTTTATTTGTTTTTTCGAATCAAAAATCCGGCTTTCCTCCGTGTTCATGTCTTGTTCTTGTTCAGTTCCTGTAACGTAGTTATCATCTGTTTTGTGAACCGGTAGGTGAACTCCTTTTTTTGAAGTTATCAACTTATCAACACCCCTATTATTATTTACTTGTTCTTGTTGTACATGAACTAATGGGTGTAAATTTTTCACTCTTTGACCAAAAACATCCATATTGACCCATAATTCGATACCTGATTTACCTCTGTTTTGTTCATAACTTATAAACCCTGCTTGCTTCAATCTTCTCTTATGATTTAAGATCGTTTTCACTGTGCATCCTTTACAACTGGCAAGGCTAGAATTATAGGTTCTAAATCCTGGAAGCCCCTTCTTAAAAGTATCTCCTAAACTAATAGCTTGATTTAGCTGTTTAACATACATTCTAATGATCAGTTCTGCAGTCGCTCTATGACTTGCATTTAGTTTTACTTTTAAATCAAAATGCTTATCATTGTGGGTATCAATAAATGCCTTTGTCTTTTGAAAAACTTTGGAGAAATCAATATATCCTAGGACTTCCTTATCGGCCATGAGATCTGTTTTTAAGGTGTTGTAATTCTTTCAAAGAAGTTAACACAGAATCATAACAAAAGATCGTATGACTTATCTTTTCATTGAAGATTTCACTGTTGCGTTCTCCAAATTGACTCCTCAAATTTTCTAAGGTTTGGATCATATCTTGTCGTTCTTGCTTTAAAAATACCAATTGTTCTTCTAGGGTTAGCATAAAAGGTAATGTTTACATCGGTTTACATTGGTATATTTCTCTCTAGATACTCTAAAATACTCTTCTTGGAATACCGGATTACCTTTCCTGCTTTAGAATATCGGATCTCATCAAAATCTCTTAGTTCCTGCATTTTAGTTTTACTTTTCACTCCTAATAATTTCTTGGCTTCTTCTGTAGAAAGCCAATCATTTGCAGGATCCATATTTGCTAGAGCTTCTTCTTTGGCCTCGCGGATAGTGGTTCTTACCATTTGTAACATCTCTCGTTGTAAATGATGATAGGCTTCCGATTCAAATACGATAATTTCCATAAAATTAATTGTTTACATGTATTTCTAACTGTTCAAGGAATTTGTTTCGAGAGATCAAAATGGATGGGTATTGATCATTACTATTAATCTGAATCCAATCCCCAAATGGTAGTTTATTTCTTTCCAATTTATACCATTTTATTTGTTGCTCTGTTGACATAGTCCCTTGATTAAAATTTATGGGAACAAAGAGAAGCATTTTGATAATACAAAAACAGTGGTAAAGGGATTTACAACCCTGGTATATTTAAATTAACGCATTGTATGTCAACGGTTTAAAAATTAAAAAAATTCTATTTTTGAGGGAAATATTAGTATCTTGCTGCAAAGCACAAACACATATTTAACTTATTTTTTTAATGCATTCTTCTATATTAGAAATAGCTATACTTAAATCAGAATTATCACAAGAAATCAAACAATTCGCAGAAATGCATCATATTCAAACTCTTGATCAACTTTTGCAAATCAAAGGCTCAGAATTAGTAAACATGAAAGGGTTTTCTTATCGAATGCTCCAAAGTCTGTTAGACTATTTGAATGATCAAAACGCACTACACCTTTTTAAAGAACAATGATTATAAATCTCCTTTCATCTGATCTAATTGCAATAACATTCCATTTAATTTACTCCTTACAGATCTCTTAGAGCTCTCACTCACGGAGTAATAGTTATTACTAAGACTCTCTGTAGAAATCAAGCTTGATTTTGGAGTTCTAAATACTGATGAAAGAAAAGTAAACACTTCTGTTTTAGGTCCATCTATCAACCTACATTCATATAAAAGCTTAGTCCACAATGACATTTCCGGAACAGACATTTTTAATAATTTCCGTTTGAAAGAATTTTCTTTTTCGATATCATTTTCTAAGACTGTTAGTTGTTTATAGAATAGTATTTCTTCGTTAACCCATTCTATTAATTTCTCCTTTAATGAAGGAAGGTCCGGATTCAAACGAAAGGAAACAGTAACAGCTGTAGTCTTTACTTTTTTTAGATATTGCTGGTAGATCTGAAGTTTTTCTTCATTGGTATAGTAGTCCTTCATACTATCTTTAACCTGCTTTGTCATAAAGAAAAACACTTTAAAAGTATTATAATCCAAGCTAATCAAAACCGAGTATAATTTATCTAGTGTAGGTTGATTCTCTTTTGTAAATAAATGATCCAGTACTTTGATCAATATCTTATAATAGTCTCTGGATTCATAGGTCAAATCAGGCAGTGTATTACTACTTATTTGAGATAACACTTTAGAAATTTCCTTCACTATAATCTCCGGAGCCTCCAGCTTATTTAGTTCCCTTAGCAAACCAGATATTGTTTCTTGATATCTATTTACAAACCATAATCGTTGTTGGTAAGGGATAGATAAAGATTGATCCAGATATCTTGGAAATATCTGTTCGATGTACAATAGTATAGCATCCAAGGTTCGGTATATAATCTTAAAAATATCGGCATTTGATCGTAACTCAGAGATTTGAAATACCGATTGCTTATCTTCTCCAAATAAGTAATCCTGATCAATAATATTCATATAACCCAACACAAACATTTGATAGCTCTTTACCAGGTTTTCGATACTCTTGTTCTGTTCTAAAAATAAAAACAGCTTCCCTGTTAAGTCTCGTTTAAAATTCGTTAGTGAATTCTTCAAAAGATCCTCGTAGTAAAAAAACTTCAACTCTTGATCATCAAAGTTTTCCAGGCTTTTCTGTCTCAAATGTGAATTGATATATTCATCTTTACTTTTTGATTTAAAATAGTTAACATAGTATTCCCTACTTTTTTGGTTGGTCAATGGATGTAGATCCTCATGAAATATCCTGTGGAATACATTCATATGCTCCATAGACAATTTGGTTTTAAGTTTGTTTTCCCTTCTTTAAGTAGTTATTTGCTCATATTTACAGTTTTTAGTTAATCTCTCTTTTATTTTACAGTTTGATGTCTAAGGTCAAGTCAATCGGCTAAAATTATAACAAGCCAGTTTCAAAAAATGAAACTGGCTTGTTATTTTTTCTTGCTCTTACCCCATTAATATAAGACCAATGGGATCAGAAGTGTCTTATCCCACACAAGTCACAGATTAGAAGGAACGAGAATTATCCCTGTAAGTACTCTTACTCATGTTCATCTAATTCTGCTTCCAATTCTTCTTTTAAAGTTTCTCCTTTTAAGACTAGGGCTTCTCTATCTTTGTTATAAAAGATACCAAAATAAACATCTTTTAAACTTGGATCACCAATAAACTCTTCAATAAATGAGTAAACAGAAATTGAACATGGCTTAGTTCCCATTTCTTTATGTTCATCAAAAGCACAAAAATCTGCTAAATCTTTGTGAGGCCATAAAGGAAAGATCTCATCTCCTTCATTATCTTTAAATATTATCCAGCTATCTTTTTCTGCGCAAAGACCCCATACCTCCTCGAAATCTGCACAATATCTAATGAAATATTCGATTCTTTCTTCATTAGATAGTTTTAATAAATTTTCTATTTGTTTTGGATGCACAATTCTAAACATTTAATATAACATCTTCTTCACTGAACCTATCTTTTATAAAAGATAAAATATTATCATCCAAAATTTGATTGAAGTTAAAGGAAAGAGTAGAATATTCAAAGGTTGATTTCCCTATAGAATTAAGTTTAATATCCATTTGTTTTTTACTTAAATCTATAGACTCAATGCAATTGTAATTGCCCCTTGAACCATCTGCATATCCCAAATAATATTTAGTCCAGCCTAGTTCTTTCTCTTCATTGGATAGATCAGATTGAAATTGAAGCATAAAGGAGTCTTCCTCATTCATCTCATTCACAAGATATAATATGTATATATTGCTTTCTTCCTGAGTTAAAATGATCTTATTAACATCATGATTTAATTTTTCGCTTGCCATACGTTTGTTTTATTATTTTCTCTCCATTGATAAATTACAGAACCTCCATTCTGTTTAGCTGCTTTATTCATTTTTCCTTTACAAGATGGACAAGGAGGGTACTGCCCAGTTATTGTTAAAGTCTCCCCCTTAGATGGTTGAATATCTCTAGTTATTCTAGCTTCTGTATGAGTCGCTAATGTACTCTGAGGAAACCCAAGAGCTTTTTCTTCAGCAGTCATATTTCCACTAACCTGCTTCCCTTTTTGAACAGTTTTACCTTGAGAATTAGTAACTCTATAGTTAGCTTTATGTTGGCCTTTACCAGAACCAAAATTTCGAGCTGATCCTTTTCCTCCTTTTCCTCCTCCTGGAGTTATCACAGCCTTGGCTGTCATTTGAACCTTAGTAGATGTTGGGATGTCATCTTCAGCAACCCACATAGTTAATAAATCATCAACCATATTGACCCCTAAGAAAGATAAAGCTGCATACGACATATCCATTGCTAGAGCCATTCCTGGGTCATGGGAATATGCTCCTTTAGGAGAAGGTCTAATTTCACCATATTGATGGTTTTCTTCAGAACTATAGGATACGAATTCTGCAGTTGGTAAAGGTGCACTACCATGATTCCCTGTACCATCACCAACTGGCAAAGGCATATGAGCAGCAGGGTTATTCCCTGGTTCATTATTTGGTATATCTTCTCCTGAGGTGGGCATCCCTTCTAAACCTTCTAACTCAATTTTCCATACCGGACTATTATGTGCAAACTGATAAGTTGAGATGGAAACATAATCAGCAGATACTGGATCTACTCCAAAAAATCTTCCTAAGGCAGGGTCTCCATTTCTATGTCTAAAGGTTACCCAGTTTAACCCAAACTCTTCTTGTCTTTCTTGACCCAAATAATCCCAGTTATGATGTCTTCCTCTGTTTACACTATTATAACCTTTATGCTTAAGTCCAAACGGGTAGTAATTACTTTCTTCTACAATTTCATTTTGTATAATACTACCATCTTTATTAGCATCTTTATAGGATAATCTAATGTTATCTAGATGATCCTTAAATTGATACACATAAGAATATCCGTCAGCTTCTTTTTCTACAATACCTTCGGTTTGGTTAAAGAACTCTAAGTTTCCATTTTTATAGACATAGTTACCTAAATATTCCGTACTTGTAATAGAACTTCCTTCTGTTACGATCTTTTTTTGTTTCGCTCCAGTGGCATTGTAAATATAAGCAATTGTTCCTGTTCCATAACTATTGCTTATCGAAACTGTTTCAGGTAAGTTTAAATGATTATATGTAATTGCAGTGATCCCTTTGTTACGATCTACAATCATATTCCCATTAGTATCATACTCAAAATCATCATTGGTATTAATTCCATCTTTAAACCCAAAATCATCATTGCCCGTATCTATAACCTTTCGAAGTTTATTACCTCCATTATATGTATAAGCCAACATATCCATGTTCCCAAATGTGGAGGCCGCATCATTTGTATGTCCTTTTCTATTTAATGCTAGGATGTTTCCTATTTTATCATAAGAAACACTACTTAGATCATATTTACCATCATTACTTGTAGCACTAAGAATACGATTTAAATGATCATAGTTGTAGTTGTAACTTCTGGTAATGTTATCATTAGCTGTTCTCCAGGATGTTTTTGTGATATTTCCATTATATAAAGGATTGGTACCCGCATTATAATCAATAGCAAAACCAAAAATATCTCCATTGCTGGTTGTACCCTCATTAATACTTTTAAGCCATCCTCTTATATTGTATTTATAATCCACATCTTGTAATCCACCACCTACTTTTTTGGTGATCAATTGCCCAAGGGCATCATAGCTGTTTTCTGTAATGGTTTCTTCTTGACTACCTATGGACTGTGTCTGTTTGATCACTCTCCCTGTATGATCATAGGTAAAAGTATCGATCGTTACAATGGCTGCATTACTACCTTTGGTATGTGTGGTTTTACTTTGTACCACTCTACCTGTAAAGTCCAACCTAGTCTCTACAATATCGATAGCATCCAGATAGTCATTTTTGTTTACTACATAGATTGGTCTTCCTTTACCGTCATACCAGGTTACTGTAGTGATCCAATCATCAGTCCCCAATACTCTTACTTTGCTTCCAGTAGCTAGCGATCTTATATTGCTAGTTACTGCCTGACCAAATACATTTGCTGGTGGCGTTGTAATCCCAGTCTTATCAAAACTATAATCATCATAATAGTTGATCGTTAATAGTTCTAAGTTATTTGTTGGGAAAGCATCGCTACTATACGAAATCTTAGCTCCATTTACAGTAGTTTCCGCTCCTCGTTTTTCTATGGTTACTGGATCCGAAGTGGTATTGATTGCTGTTTGTATGGTTTTTCTGGATCTAGTATCAGTATACTTTCCGGTATAAGCTACTCTACCATGGGCATCGTATTTGGTAAACAGCCAAGTATCTTCGGTTGCCAATAAGGCATCCTGAGTTAAAATAGGACGATCTTGTTTATCATAGACTATAGATTCTAATCCTTTACCTGGGATCTTCTTTTCGATCAGTCGATTTCTGTAATCGTATTTGTATTGGTAACACAATTCGGCAAGCTCGGTGTCAGAGACACCATCTGTAATAGTCGCCTTTGGAGAGATTACAAAGCTTAAATTATTGTATTTGTCATAGACATAATACGTATCATGGGCTTCTCCGTTATTATAGTTTCTTTTTAATACTACCTGATCTTGTTTGTCTTTGTATTCTCTGGTAGTATGATTATCTCCGTCGGCTGGTGCCCAGTTTTCATCTTTGTTGATGCTTACATACAACTCATTAGCAGCATAATATCCATTTTGATATAATTCTGGTTTCTCGGTATCATTATTTGTAAAAGTAACATCAAAACGTACTACTTCATTTGCCGTATTGTGTCTCCAATCAAATTTGATGGTATGATCAGTATCACTATTAGGGTCTGCCTTCCAATCTTTACCTGGAGCTCCTTGTTCAAGTACTCTACTTAAAGGTGAATCCTCAAAGATACTTTCACTATAGGCATTTACTTGTGCTGGATTCGTAATCCCTGCAAAGTCTGCTGCATAGGTATCCAAATAATACTGGTTGATGTCGTTAGTAACATTTACTGAAGTGTAGCCTCCATTATTTGTCTTAGCAAAAGGTAAATACTCCTTGGCTTGTCTACCGATCTCATCATACTCCATATGGGTGATGATATCTGCTTCTGTTGGTGAAGCTTTAATAGAAGTTTGTTGTTTAGGCCTTCCTAACCCATCAAAGTAAGTCACTGTCTCGGTAACATCCTTGTTGTACTGTATCTCACTTGGAGATTCCATGGCTGTTTGGTAAGTACGTGTAAATACATAGGTCTCTGTATCCGATAAGTTTAACGTATAAGGAGAATATTCACATCCTTGATTTTCTCCAAATACTCCGGGACAGTTATCGGTATTGTTTGCTACATACCCTGTAGGAGCTGTACAACTGGTTTGGATATCGGCAGGATCTCCAAAACCATCATTATCTCCATCTTTATACCACTTGGTATTTGGATTGATATTAGGATTGTCGTCATTACAATCATCTCCATTAAGCACATAAGTATATGTATCTTGTGGCGGTACACTACGATAATAGCTAATGTTAGGATTCCCAAAAGTATCATTGTCTCCATCTCTGTAGAAATTCTTAGGAGCAATGTTGGTAATATACTGATCACCATCATCGTGATCATCCCCGTTTAACACATAAGTGTACTGATCTACTGGTGCAGCACTACGATAATACTTGACATTTGGATTTCCATAAGTATCTGTATCTGCATCCCTATAAAAATTCTTGGGAGCTACATTGGTGATATACTCATCATTATCATTATGGTCATCTCCATTAAGTACATAGGCATACCCATCTGTTGGGGCTGCACTATAATAAAATCGAGCATTGGGATCTCCATAGGTGTCCGTATCTACATCTCTATAGAAGTTCTTGGGTGCAATGTTCGTGATAAACTTGGTACTATCATTACGATCATTTCCATTGGTCACATAAGTATATCCATCATTAGGTGGGAAACTACGGTAATACTTGATGCTAGGGTTCCCAAAAGTATCATTATCCGCATCCCTGTAGAAATTCTTAGGTGGGATATTGGTAATAAACTCATTACCATCATTAATATCATCATTGGTCAGCACATAACCTAGAGGCCTGCCACATTGGGTTTTGGTAATTGAGGGATTTCCTCTCTGGTCTCCATCACCATCTTTATACCAAACCGTATTGGGGTTGATATTGATATTTCCATCATCACAATCGCTATTATTGGTTACATAACCACTTGGACGAACACTACGGTATACTCGCGTAGCCGCTGCAGGAGAACCATAAGTATCGGTATCTCCATCTTTATAAAAATAACGGGGTGGGATATTAGTAATCCATTTGTCTCCATCATTAATATCATCATTGTTACTTACATAACCTGATGGTTGTGTACAGCTCTTTGTGGTAACAGTCGGATTACCACGACCATCTTTATCCCAATCGCGATACCAAACCTTGTTGGGATTAATCGAAGCATTACCATCATTACAATCCAGATTGTTGGTCACATACCCCCCAGGACGAACACTGCGGTATACCCTGTTGTTGGGATTACCAAAAGTATCGTTATCCCCATCTCTATAAAAATAACGTGGAGCAATATGAGTGATATACTCATTATTATCATCCCGATCGTCATTATACAATACATATCCCGAAGGCTTAGTGCATTGGATTTTCATGGGACTGGTACGTCCTCTACCATCGCCATCAACATCCCGATACCAACGTGTAGTTGGATTGATCGCTGCATTACCATCATTACAATCGGTATTATTGGTAACATAACCAGTAGTTGGTGAAGAAACATAAGGAGCCGTTGGACTTCCATACCCATCTCTATCTCCATCATAATAATATTTGGTCGTACCGCCCCCTCCAATAGGGCCATCGGTTAATTGTGCTTGCGCAGTGTATCCCATAAGTAATAGGAATACAATTAAATATAACTTGTTTTGCATATCTTCTTACTTTTTAGGATTAGTTTTTGTAGTGGTATTTGTTCTCTGAAATCAGATTACCATCGGCATCTCGTACATACTGCAGACGATTAAAATCATCATACTCATAGTAGACCGTATATCCTCTGGGATCGGTCATACTAGTGACTCCTACCATTGGGTCATAAGTATAGGTAGTGACCATAGCATCTGCAGGTAATTCTACATGTAGCTTATTGAGCTCAGTACGCAATGCACCCTCAGTACCTTGACTACCCATCTTATGATCAGTATCTGAGTTGGATTTATTTTGAATCTCACCAACATATGCTGCTACTCCACTATAGGTCATGTTTTCGATTTTAGCTACCGGATATTGATGATCATATGCCCAGATATAGGCCATAGGTGTCCCATCGGCCTTGGCTACCTCAGTTGGATTTCCAAAGTTATCGTAAGATGTATATTTTACTCTAAGCTCTAAATCGTTACTTCCTTTGGCAGTTAGCACTTCTTCTGGAAGTAATACATTATTCCCCCAATCTTTATATTCGTTATGTACTTTAGAAAGTACTTCTTCAGCACCTCCCACCTGTTCTATAGTAATCACATCGATAGCTGCTGCAATTTGATGTTGATCGATTAGTTTTTGTTCAGTAGCTGTACGATTCGCTGCCGCAATATCTTGAGGATAAATCGTTTGGGTTTTGATGATTCTACCTTTACTATCCGTTACCTCTGTTCGGGTTTGTTGTAAGTGATCCGAATTATCATAGAAAAACTTCTCTGTGGTAGTTAATGGATTTTCTCCATTACTATTGTACTGTTTGGTCGTGCGCTTACTCATGGTATGCCATTGGCGCAATAATGAATATTGACCAATATGATATTGAGTATTTTGTAGGGTATATCCTGGATCATCTGCAAATCCCACTGTAATACTCCTTGCTTTTCGTACCGAATACACTATTGTTTCTTTATCTAGGCTTGTTTTATGGGTATACTCATTGGTTTGTTCCTGTACGATTTTAAAACCATTGTTTTCTTTTTTATAGGTCTTTTCTGAAAGCTTACGACCAAATCCAAAGAAATTGCTGTATGGCAATCCAGCAATATATTCTTCTCCGAAAACAGCGACGTTAGGAACAAGCAAAAAATCACTCTCAAACTCATGTAGTTTTAACCCTCCTTTAAAATCTTCTCCTAATTCCTCGATTACTTTATTATATCCAATATGGTATCCTTGTACTCCATACAAAGGAAAAGCGGTGTTTGAGGATATGGTAGTAGAACCACATAAAGTCGCTTTATTATCAGCATCATTAAACAGTACAGTATTGGTATTGATATGTGGTTCTATGTTTCTGGCAATAGCCACCCCAGAATCACAATCCAGACAATCCATATTCCCATAATGGTATTTTTTGGTTTCAACCTTTCCATTACCATCCAATGTTTTTACTTCAGCAATACGCATCCCACCAACTGGAATTTTTTGTGTAGTCACAATAGGTAATTGATCAAAGTAAGTGAGCTTGATATTAGAAAGTGTATAGCCATTATTCAATCTGATCTTGAATCGATAGCGATGATCTTTTTGCAATTGCACGTATTTTCTCTTTGAAAAGTTTTGATTGGTAATTCCGTAGGCTACTCCCGGTATAGGGCTATTACCATGAACATCAGACTCATCAAAAATAGAAACCCCCACTTCTGTACCTGTAGTGATATCAAATACATCGATTAGTGCAATATTAAAATTCAACGGATTTGTTGTATCTCCAATACCCTGGCTAAAATCATCCAGATTAGCACCAAAACTCAACCATCCTTTATGAGTGTGGGGTATAACTGGTGTATCAAAACTACCGTTTGGATTGGTGTTGGTGACATTTGCGATTTGATCTACGTAAGGTGGATTTGTAGTCACTTCTCCGTAATATCCATGTCCTTCGTAACTAAACTCATTCTTTCCTTTGGTAGGATAGGTGATCTCTTTTATCATTCCAAAGTTTGCATGCGTAGAACTAGGACTGCGATCTGCAGCTTCCAAACCACTCAATGCGTTATAGAGCACAAAGTTTGCTGCTATCCTATCTATCGCCTCAGTAGGGATCAAATTACGATTGTCATCTTTACCATTATAAAATCCCCAATGATCCTGAGCATATACAAAACGTGCAGGTAATCCTTCCGGGTTATTATATTCAAAAGTATATGGTGATAATAGTGTCCCGCTAGAAGAAATTTCGGTTACCTTGGATAGATAAAATCTTGTATTAAAATAAGGTTCTTGCGTAAAATCTAAATTAGCTTTTGTACTAGATACCACATCATACTCCAAAGAAAAGCTTTTAATGGTGGTATCATGCTGGTTTTTAATTACGATTTCTTCCAGTTTATTAAAACCAGTAGGCATATTCGCTTTGGGGCTATAATTAAAAGTAATGGTTCCTGATTCTGTAGAACTAATTTGTGAAAGGTAAGAAGTATTCCCTTGTGCAATATTTAAAAATGCACTATCACTGCCACTTGAAATACAAGCATCAGAATCCCGATAAAAACCATCTACTCGAGTTACACTTTGCGAAATACTTTGTTTATAAGTACTTGATGTAGAAGTATAAGAAAAAGTGATTTCTTCTCCTGATGGATGTGTAATTTTGGTTAAATACCATGCAGAGGGCACAAGCGGCCTTACATCACCAGAAACAGCCTGATTTGTAGAAGAATATCTGGATTTTTCAATCGCATTAGCACCTCCAAAATAATAGACAATCCCACTAGGATCAGTAATTCTGAAATGGTTCTCTATACCTACGTTTAATATTTCCACTTTTACCGGAGAAGGCTCTAAGAAAATAACATTGCGGTCCGTTATAAAAGGCGCATTGTCATCTAAATAAAACTTACCACTAAAACCATTAAAACTAAAAGAAAAAATATCCGGTTGGATATCGATCCCTTCGGGTCCGGGATCAGCAGCGGCTGAAGCATAGAAAAACCGAGCCACAGGATCATTTAAATCGACATCTTTCGCAGGTCGATACTGATTTTCATCTTTTTTGCCATATACCGATCGTGTAATGGCTCCTCCTGCAGATAGATTCCAGCCCAACCCAGCTGAAGACGAATATTCATCTACTCGGATTCCATTCGAACTATAATCCAAACTCACAGGAATGGATAATGGTCCTGAAGTAAATGTGTATATCGGAACACTAACCTGTGCGGTTCCTGTAAATAACCCAACTGGTATTTGACCATAACGGGCAATAGAAGCAGCCTCTGGTGAGACTGGAGTAACATCTGGTAATTCCTGAGCAGTAGCTATGGAGCACACCACCATCAGAAACAGTATGATTGATTGTTTCATTGTTGAAATGTTCATTTGATTTAGTTACTTAATTTTTGTTTTACTGTATTAATCCCATAATATTTAAACCAATTACCATGTACCAATGAACCGGGAAGGGATAAGCAGAGAAATCTTCTCTTTTGGTGCCTACTCCTAATTAAACTTATCCCTTATGATTCATTATCTAAACACAAATAATTGTAATTCAATTTTTCCTTTTTGTAATGCAATATTACTATCCGTCAGTTTCAAAATTTGAAACTGTGCATCTCCAAAATGTTAAAGTTTTTGATAATTTTCCCCTTGCTATCAAAGACAAGGGCAAAACTATCATCTTACCTTCTTTTCGCAATACAGAAATCTGTATTGTGAGTGTTTTTTTATAAAATGTATTGTTATAAGTTTTGGTCAAAGTGCTGGAAATTAGCTTATCAATCACTGGTGCAGATAGAGTAGTCCTTATAAAAGGGGATAGTCCTTGCATCGTAATCTTAAATTTTATTTTGGATTTCTTTTTTGTTTTCGCGTGCAAACCTAATGGATTCTCTTTGATTACATTAGGGGAAAAATACCCTTTTCGACAAAAGGAACAATCTACTAGATCAGGGACATAGTAAGTCTTGTTTTTTAGATCGATAACCTAGCTTCTTTAATAGATCTCATCAAACTACAACTAGTAAAAAAATACTCAAACACCCAGCATTACAAAAAGCATAATATGGAGTTATGGATCCGGGATCGGGGAATCCCGAAAAGGGACGATATCGTCATATAAAAAATCTGTAATCATAGAAACAGGGTTTTAATGTGGAACTAATAGGTATTGAAGTATACTTTTCTTAAGACGTACTTTAGTGATATTATGTTCTACTGTATTTATTTGGCATCTGCCGTTTTATAAGGCAGATCGATCTGATCAAATAACTCTAACAAAACAAATCGATTTGTTTTCGTATTTCGCTTCTTTACATGATTGTCTCTTAGAAAATCATCAAGGATATAACCAATATTAGTGTCCTTAAATGCTTCTTTAACTGCTTTGTTATCAAAAGGCATCATCTGATAATTATTATAAATGGTAAAGTAGGTGCGCTCTCCTCCAAGAAAAGTTGGGTACTCAGATCTAAAGGTGTAGATCTGCATATAATGACATTGATCCTCCAAATAACAATACGAATGACTACCCACTGGTAATACATTTTTAATGTCATACGCCTTTTCAATAGTCCTTTCTATACTTTTATATTCAATGGGAGAACTCTCTTCGATAAGTAATGATTCTATTTTATAGAGAATATCATAGGCATCGATCTTAGTCATGCCATCAAATTGCTTCACGCATTTCTTTAAAATTTTATCCTGATAAGTAGTCATATACTAAAAGGGTTATAGATTAGTAATATGCATAGGATATGACGATAGTATTAAGAGAAGATATACTGGCACTTTTCTTCTATACTCTGAAATAATAACAAATGGGGTGTTCACTAAAAACAGGCAGAAACTTGACGAGCCAAAATAGCGATTTCAAAGTATGGTTTATCTCCTTAAAAAATGCCAGATATCTCTTTACTAATGGGGTACACAAACTAAACTGTATTGTTATAAAGTAATTTCATTTTGGGTATGTTTTCTATTATTCTATTCTATTTTAAATCAATAAAGGAATTGGATCTCAAGGGGTTTTAACTTGTTCTGATATCCTTGTTTTGATGTTTTTTATTGTTTATCAGTTTAACAACGAAGGCAACAATTTGGGGGTACGGGTAGAGTCTTGTTTGTAGAAAGGCAATAATCGTATTTTGTATCCTTAATTTTTCGCTGATCTCCAAGGTTTCATACACACTTTTTGATTCCAGCTCGGCAATTATTTTGTTATATTTTCTTATTGCCTTTTGATTATCTTTAATGCTGGTAGCTGTAAAATTTGTGGCAAACAAAACGTTTTCTGTTTTGCTTTTTTCTAAAGCAAAAGTCTCCATATTAGAAAGTTGATTTTTAAGGTTAATGTATTTTCTATTTTATTCATTGTCGTATGCATTCAAAAATTGCTGATAAAGCATCTGAACTCTTTCATTTTTATCGTTATGAATCTTAAGTAAACACTCTACTGCTCTTAATAATTCCTGTTTGCTAGTATCAACTGATTTTATTTTTTGCGTAAAGTAAAAATGAGATAACCCAAATTCTTTTGCCGCCTCTTTAATTTCATTGGTGTTAAGTTCTTTTCGTATCGCATGAGCCAATTCTGGTAACTTCATTTAATTGATCAATTTTTTGTAATTTTATTTGGTAAATTTGCAGGTCGATATACCAAATAAACCTAAACATATCCAAATATACAAAACAAATCTAAACATTTCAAAATAAATCTAAAGATTTTTAAAATCTTATCATACGCACACTAATTATGACTCCTGGGGAAAGAATTTTATTTGTTATTGATCATTTAAAAGTTTCGAAAAACAAATTTTCTACTAAAATGTTGGGACTTTCCGCCAGTACTAAAGTGGATCATATCATTAAAGGTAGAAATGATATTACTCCGGATTTTGCAAAAGAGATATGTGAAGTAGTTCCTTATGTAGATTATAATTGGCTACTTAAAGGAATTGGAGAGCCTTTTGTTGAGGATTTTGATAGTGACAAAAAGAATAGTTTTACACCTCAAAATCAACTAAATGATCTTGCTAATGCTGTACTTGAATATGAAGATGAACTCATGGCAATACCAAAAATCAGAAAAATGATTGAGCGACATGCACTTATAATGCTCAACGATAAACTTCCGGAATTAATAGACAGAATTTATAGCACTAAATCCAAGTCTTAAAAATGGAATCTACAAGATGTACTTTTTCAGGTATAAGGAATTAAACTCGGAGTGAATCAAATTTATCAGTTCAGATTTTTCAATATCGTTTTCTTCAATAATTTTACGAATTATAGTAATAGTCCTCAAAAGCCTTTTTTCTTCTTCTAGAAGTTTCTTATTTAATTTTTCTTCAAGATCTCGTTCTAGATATTCGATTTCATCAATCAAAAAGCTTTCAAATTCCTCATTACTAATCTCGCCTTTCTTATGTCTGGACACAAAATCATTGTGGTCCCTTACTCTTTTTATTATTCTGTCTAACATTTTTGGGCTCGCCTTTGTATTGTATAAAGTCCTTTCTTTCCAAGCGGTTTAATTTTTGAGCTTAGTTTTCAGATAACTTAGCCCGTTGTTTAGTACCGTTTCTTTGTGTTTACTCAGCACCTTAAGAGCTTCAATGTAATTGCTGATTTTTTTATAGATCAGTACAGAAATGACACATAAGAATAAAGACAAGAAGATATAAGCTAGCAAGTCATAATTTACATTTGGAATAAACACCCAAGAAGCGTAGAAAATTGCTGAAATAAATGGAGAAATTAAAGAGTATTTTAAATGATGCTGTACTGCTTTATATTTTTGAGGACTTGAAACAGGAGAGATCACAAGGAGCACACCTATAGTTAAAAATAAAATACTAAGATGCACCCCAAATGAGTATAAAAAAGATTGTACACTAGTAAAACCAAATAATCTTTCTTCTAGCTTTTCAAATTTCACAAATGAATGTAAAAATGGGAGTAGCCCACTAGCTAAGATCAAGAAATACCCTGTTCGTTCTATAAGATAAAGCTTATCAACTTTTTTGCTATAATCAATATCATTTGCCTCCTTGTCCTCCTGGTGGCTCCACGTTTTCTTTGTCGATTTTCTGAAGGTATGTCTCTTCTGAATTTGATTCACTACCTTGTCCCCCAGGTGGTTCGACATCTTCTTTGTCAATGGCGAGTTTGATTCCGGTTTCATCACTTAAATCTGTTTGTTCACAACTGCTCAAAATCAAACCAAAAAACATTACTGTTAAAAAATAAAATACTTTGTTCATTCGAATAATCTATATGGTTATTAACTAAAAATACCAATTATAGATTAGTTAAAATATAATTGAAACAAAGATTTAAAATCTAAACATATCTTTCTGGATTATCAAAATTGGGGTAAAGCTAGTCATATTAGTTACTTAAGCAAAGTAAATAAAAAGTAACAAATTCTTATTACGGGTTTACCTCGTATTTTTTTCTAAACATTAGCATACAAATCAAAATTAAATAAACATATCGAAACATTTTTACTGAGTTTATCAAAACAGTTTTGGGTTATTTCCTGATAACTGGTCTTGAAATACTCTTAAAACTTTATTCCTATTTGGCTTTGTCAAATTCGAATAAGATTGCAGATCAATAAATGAAAATTATCCAAAAATCTTTTCTGCAGCTTCATCCAAAACTTGATTTTCAAAGTCTGCAAAATAAGCTTCAGTTGTATAATAATTGGTATGACCAAGCATATCTCCCACCTGTGCTTTTGAAACTCCCTTATGTAAACCTGCTGTAGCAAAGGTGTGTCTAGCCACATAGGTAGTTAGTTTTTCTTTGAGTCCTATTTGTTTTCCTATTGTAATCAATCTTCTTAGATGATTTCTACGACGATTCTTATAAACTTCAAATATTCTATCATCAGATTCTTCGCGAAAAACGTCTTCCAGTATAGGAAAGATTAAATCATTGTTCGATTTTTCTCGTAGATAATACTCAAAAATGGGAGCTACATTTTCTGGGATCAGAATATCAAATTCTTTTACATTACTGCCTCTTTGAGTTTTTCTTCTTTTATATTGAAGTCTTCCTTTATCTACAGCGCTAACTTTTAAGTAGGCTAAATCCATAAAATTCATTCCTCTCATATAGAAACTCACTAAAAAGTAATTCTTATGATGCCATAATGGAGAAGCCACAGGGTATTCCTGTTCAACTATCTTGTTTATCACATCAAGTGATACTGCTCGCTTTTTGGTTCTTTGTTGTTTTATTGAATACCCGTTTCTCCCGAATGGATAATGTTCCATAGTAAGTTCCGTTTGCGAATCCTTAATCGCCAGATTATATATCCTTCGAATAGACCTTAAATGAACTCCTAAGCCATTAAGACTATTACCCTGGCCTAAATAATAAGCTTCTAAATCTTCTAAAAACAGCTCATTGATATCTGACATTAATATATCTTTACCATGATTGTATTTCATCAGAAAAACGATTGCATTATGAATAGCATCTGCAGTCCCAAATCGCTTAGCTCCATAATATCTTGTCATTACTTTTCTACCATATTCTTTTAAATATGTCCCTCTTTTCAGAGAAACTATATCGGTATTCATCGACTTCTGTTCTTCTTCATTTTTTATAGCTCTTACTATTAGATCTGCAACTTCATAAACAGTCATGTTTTTCAAATTAGTATGGTAGTCTGCAATTACTTTTGTAGCAACTACCATTCTAGAGCTAATGAAATGATTTGCTCTGGCAGAATTTTTAAATGTTGATTTTATTTGTCTCTTTTCTGCATTCCATTCCGCTGGATTTAACTTATATCCTAGAGCAATATTCTTTGGAATTCTTTTATGATAAACTCTAATAACTAGAGGAAATTTAACCGCCTTTTTATTTCGTTTATCCAACATTAAAGTTAACGTAGCCATATGAATATTTTTACATGTCTAAAGTAGGTCATAGGTTCTCGACACGCAAGCAAATTTGCTTGCATTTTGCTTGCATATTCTGGTTTTATATGGTTTTATAAAATTCCATTTAGATTCAATTTATTTATAATCATTTTATTATCAAATAATTATAGTTTATTTGAGATTTATTAAAATCATTTGTCTATTAACTGTTAATCAAAGGGTCCTTGGTTCGAGCCCAAGAGGGGGAGCTTAAATGAGAAACGTCACCTGAAAAGATGGCGTTTTTTTATTGTACCCTGTTGGGCGAGAAGTTTATCCTGAGAGTAATCGAAGGAAGCCCAAGAGGGGGAGCAAAAATGAAAGAGCTGTACGAAAGTGCAGCTTTTTTTATTTTCCCAATCTTGGTCCGAGAAGTTAACCCTGAACTTGTTGAAGGAAGCCCAAGAGGGGGAGCTTAAAACAAGAAACGTCATCTGTAAAGATGGAGTTTTTTTGTTTTGGTTAATTACCCTTTCGAGATGATACCCAACCTCCTAATTGCTTCTCTATACTCCAAAATTAAAATACGCTATAGCCGAGCTTTACACCAACGTCATTCCATATCCCATCAAATAACGATTAATACATACCTGCAATCAATTTTGTAGGGATGTTTGTAGGGGTAATTTATTAGCTAAATGAGTTTCCTACAACTAATTTTACTCTCCCAAATCTATAACTGCATACTACATGAACCTCTCATACCGAATCGGCGCCTTTGATCGCCATCGTCATTACTTTTTATCAAAAAATAGCATTAAAAAACTAGGGTATTCAGGTTTATACCTGTATCAGTTATGCATATATGCATAAAATAGCCACAAATACACCAAAAAATAGTATTAGCCTATGAGACCATTTTTACTTCTTTTCATTTTATTTTTCAGTACCTACTTAACTGCCCAACAAGCCTATTTGGTAAAAGATATCAATGCAGAATCAAGCTTTGGGGCAGATGTCGAAAATTTAATTGAATTTAAAGGCCGTTTATATTTTACCGCAGATGACAATGTTCATGGAGATGAACTCTGGGTCAGTGATGGAACACCTGAAGGAACTCATTTATTTGTAGATATCGAATCAGGAAGAAATAGTTCTTCGCCACGTTATTTAACGGTACTTGGTGATCAAATGTATTTTCGAGCAAGTGATGATATTTATGGAGACGAGCTTTGGACAACGGATGGTACGCCTTCTGGAACTAGACGAATTACAGATGTAAACCCAGGAACAAACTATTCACGGATTTCAAATATCACCGTATTTAATAATAAACTTTATTTCTCTGCAGACAATGGCGTACATGGAGCAGAATTATGGGAAAGTGATGGAACTGCAGCAGGAACTAGACTTGTTAAAGATATCCAATCAGGATCAGGAAGTTCTTACATCTTTTCCCTGATAGTATTTAACAATAAACTCTACTTCTCAGCGGATGATGGTATTCATGGTACAGAATTATGGGAAAGCGACGGTACAGAAATAGGCACTAAACTAGTAGCCGATATTAATCCACAAATGTATAGAGGAGGTAACCCATCAGAACTAGTAGTTTTTAATAACAAATTGTATTTCGCAGCAGAAGCTACTACTAATAATAAAGAGTTATGGGAAAGTGATGGTACAGAAGCGGGTACTAAATTAGTAATAGATCTAACTCCTTCAGGGTATTCATTTGTTTCCCAATTAACAGTAATGAATGGTAAACTTTATTTTCGAGCGCTGCTTGATGCATATGGATGGGAACTATGGGAAACTGATGGTACTGAGGCAGGTACACGACTAGTTAAAGACATCTATCCAGGAACCAATGGCTCGGGACCCTATAATTTGTATGCATTTCAAAATAAATTATATTTCAGTGCAAGTGATGGAGGACCAGAAGGAAGTGAATTATGGGTGAGTGATGGAACTGAAGCAGGAACACAGCTATTCAAAGATATATATCCTGGAACTAGAAATTCCAATATAGGAGAATTCTATGCTTTTGATAATAGACTTTTTTTTAAAGCATCTAGCCCTGAAGGTGACGATCAATTATGGGTAAGTGATGGGACAGCCGCCGGAACAAATCAATTTTTAAAAATAGGTCAGGGCTCAACTTCTTCTAATGCGAGTTATTTTATTAATTATAATGACTTAGCTTACTTCAGAGCAAGAGATAATTCGCATGGTAGTGAACTATGGAGAAGTGATGGTACCGAAGCAGGAACATACATGGTTTTGGATAATAACCCTGGAAGTGGAAGTGGAGCCAATAGAATGCTTGGAGTGATGAATGGCAAACTATATTATCAAGGAAATGATGGTATTCATGGAAGTGAATTATGGGAAACCGACGGAACTGCAGCAGGAACGAAATTGGTTAAAGATATTAATGTAGGAAGTGATGGTTCAAGTCCTTATAATCCTGTAGTATGGAATAATAAACTCTATTTTATAGCAGAAGATCCTACTCACAGTAGTGAATTATGGGTTAGCGATGGTACCGAAACAGGCACACAACTAATAAAGGACATTAATCCCGGAACTGGATATAGTTCTATTACAGAAATAGTTGTATTTAACAATAAGCTCTATTTTGGAGCCAATGATGGAGTTCTTGGTACAGAATTATGGATAAGTGACGGTACAGAAGCAGGTACACAATTATTAGCCGATATCATACCAGGTTCTTATGGTTCTTCTCCACGATATTTTAAAGTATATAATAACAAACTATATTTTAACGCTTGGGATCCTACACACGGTAACGAACTATGGGAAACAGATGGCACCACCATCGGAACCAAATTGGTGAAAGATATTTATCCTGGAAGTTTTGGATCTCAAGTCCGATGGTTAGAAGTATACCAAAACAAACTTTATTTTGGAGCTAATGATGGAGTACATGGTAATGAATTGTGGGAAAGTGATGGTACAGAAGCTGGAACAAAATTAGCAGTTGAAATTAGAGGAGGCACTAGCGGTTCTAGTGTGAGGGAAATTACCGTATTTAATAACCGAATGTATTTAAGAGCTGATGATGGAGTTTTTGGAACAGAACTTTGGGAAAGTGATGGTACACCAGAAGGAACTTCTTTGATCGCAGATATGAGACCTGGTCCAGGTGGTTCTTCTTTAGATGATATGGTAGTTGTTGGAAATAGATTGTTTTTTAATGCAGACGACGGAATTTTTCAAGAAGAAGTTTGGGCTTTCGAACCATTTGATTGTAGCACACTATCTTCAAATATCCTGTATGTAAGTACCACTGGAACAGATACTAACAGTGGTTTACATTGGGGAGAAACAACTACGTTAAACAATGCGCTAAAACTAGCCAAAACGTGTCCGTCAATTGAAGAAATATGGGTACAACAAGGAAACTATACTCCAGGGATTAATCGATACGATACCTTTTCTATTCCTGATAATATTAAAATTTATGGAGGGTTTTCAGGGACCGAAACACAGCTTTCGGAAAGAGATTGGAGCAACAATAAAACGATTTTAACCGGAGATATTGGAATTCCAAATGTCATTTCAGGAAATACATCCACCTTATTGAACTTCGAAAACACAGATAATGTACTTTTAGATGGATTTATTATTGAAGAAGCGAATGCTGAATTTGATAATGATGCTGATGATCTAAGAGACACTAAAGGAGGTGGTATGTATTTAAGAAATGCAAATAGTAACAGTTTTATCAATTGTATTTTTAGAAGTAATTCTGGACAAGAAGGTGCCGCAGTTTATCAAAACTCTAGTAGCAACACGCAATTTATCAACTGTCTATTTTATGGTAATGAGGCACAACAAACCAGTCCAATTTTTGTGGAAGCTGGCACAACAAGTTTTACCAACTGTACCATAGTAAATAACACAGCTACAACAGGGAATGGAATTTTAGGAACAAAAGACGGTACAATCACATTTACCAATAGTATTCTTGATGGTAGTCATATATTAAACTTTAATTCTACAGGAACTGGTAGTTTAACAACCAATTACAGTTACCTAAAAGGAGAAAACCCAACCGGAACCGGAAATATTAACGGAACAACGATTACAGATGTACTTTTTAAAGATGCTGCCAATGGAGATTTCACCTTACAAGGAACCTCTCCTTTGATAGATGCAGGAAATAATACTGCAAATACCGAAACTAAAGATCTCGGAGGAAATGAGCGTATGGTGGATGGAGATTTAGACGCTACCAATACCATCGATATTGGTGCTTATGAATATTTTAGAGTACCACAAACTATTACTTTCAATACTTTGGCAAACGTTACCTATGGCGATGCAGATTTTAATGTAACCGCAACAAGCGATTCTGGATTAGCTATTACGTATTCAAGTTCTGATCCTTCGGTAGCTACTGTCTCAGGAAATACGGTAACGATCGTTGGAGCTGGAACAACTACAATTACTGCCAGTCAAGCTGGAAATGTAGCATACCTTCCTGCGTTGGAGGTATCTCAACCTTTAACCGTAATCCCTAGACCAATCACCCTAACTACAGATGCTGGTCAAAGCAAAGTATTTGGTGAAACTGATCCTCTACTAACATATACTATCACTTCTGGAAATTTAGTCGCTGGCGATGTTCTTAATGGAAGCTTAGTAAGAATGGCTGGTGAAGATGCAGGGCTCTACCCTATCAACCAGGGAACATTAGATAATGCTAATTATGACATTACATTGGTATCTGCTGATTTTGAAATTACCAAAGCAGATCAAATCATTACCTTTAATCCGTTGACTGACGTAATCTATGGAGACCAGGATTTTGAGGTAAATGCTACTACCAATTCTGGATTAGCTATTGCTTATAGAAGTTCTAATACTTCGGTTGCGACCATTTCAGGAAATATCATAACCATTGTTGGAGCGGGAAGTACAACGATCACGGCGAGCCAAGCAGGCAACACAAACCATAATGCTGCTGCTTTAGTATTTCAGACATTGACTGTGTTTTCCAGACCTATAACGGTAACCGCAGATGCAGGTCAGAGTAAAGTATCCGGCACAGCTGATCCGGTACTGACCTACAGCATAACCACAGGAAATCTAGTTGCAGATGATATCCTGAACGGAAGTTTGGAAAGAACTCCAGGTGAAGATGTAGGACGTTACACCATCAACCAGGGAACATTAGACAATGCTAATTATGACATTACTTTTATATCCAACGATTTTGAGATCACTAAAGCTATTGTGGTAGCTCCAAGCCTTGGATTGGTTAAACTATACCCTAATCCTGCCGTAAACCAAATTCAAATTGCAGATATCCCACAAAACAATCGTTTATCGATTTATAATGTGAACGGAAGATTGGTAAAAAGAATAGTAAATTATTCTGAAGAAGAAGTCATCAACATAGCCACATTGCCTTCTGGGATATATATGCTAGAAATCTCATTTTTCGATTTTGGAAATAAACCTATCATCAAGAAGTTTATCAAAAATTAGGAGTGGTATATCTTTCAAAAGTACATCCTGAACATAAAAAATGGCTTAAGAATAGTATTCTTAAGCCATTTAATTGTTGTTTTAAGAGAATAGATCTAGATATCAAATCGATCTAACATCATTACTTTGTTCCAAGCGGCTACAAAATCTTTTACAAAGCGCTCCTTGGCATCATCACTTGCGTATACTTCAGATAAGGCTCTTAGTTCAGAATTGGAACCAAAAATCAAATCGGCCCGTGTTGCGGTCCATACTTTATCCTTTGTTCCTCTTTTAAACCCATTAAACAAATATTGTTTATCATCTACAGCTTCCCACTCATACTCCATACTTAATAAATTTTTGAAATACTCATTGGTTAGCGTTCCTGCTTTACTGGTTAATATACCAGTTTCAGAGGCATCATAATTTGCGCCAATCGCACGCATCCCTCCTACCAAAACCGTCATTTCCGGAGCAGAAAGTGTAAGTAATTGCGCCTTGTCCACCAACAACTGCTCTGTGGTAAGTGTATACTCCGTTTGTTGATAGTTACTAAATCCATCAGCCATTGGTTTTAGCAGTTCCATTCCTTCGATACTCGTTTGCTCCTGCGAGGCATCCATTCTACCCGGTGTAAAAGGAACCTTTGTTTCATATCCTGCTTTTTTTGCTGCTTCTTCAACACCTACACATCCTCCCAAAACAATTAGATCTGCCATAGAGATTTTCTTATCTCCATTATTAGCATCAAAATCTGCTTTTACTTTTTCATAATAGGCTAGAACACGTTTTAATTGTTTAGGATTATTAGATTCCCAATTCACCATTGGTTCTAATCTAATTCTGGCTCCGTTTGCACCTCCTCTACGATCCGAATCTCTGTAGGTAGCTGCAGAATTCCAGGCAGTACTTACCAATTCACTATTGCTTAAACCGGATGCTGCAATCTTGGTTTTCAACGATGCAATATCTTTTGCATTTACCAATGTGTGATCTACTTTAGGAATAGGATCCTGCCAAACAAAACTTTCCTTTGGTACTTCAGGTCCTAGGTATGTTGTACTAGGCCCCATATCTCTATGCGTCAGTTTAAACCAAGCTTTGGCAAAAGCCTTTTCAAACTCCTTTGGATTTTTGTAAAATCTCTCGGATATTTTTCTGTAGGATGGGTCATGAAGTAAGGCAACATCTGTGACCAACATGGTAGGTTTGTGCTTCTTATTAGGGTCAAAAGCATCTGGATACATTTTTTTAGGATTTACGGCCTGAAACTGATGTCCTCCTGCTGGACTTTTAACCAGTTCCCATTCATTTTCAAATAATCCTTCAAAAAAACCGTGACTCCATTTATCTGGTGTTTCTGTCCAAATTACCTCCAGGTTAGAAGTCGTAGCGTCTGGACCTTTTCCGGATTTGTAATTGCTTTTCCAACCCAATCCCATATCTGTAATCCCTGCAGCTTCGGGAGCTGGACCGATATGTTCTTCAGAAGCTTTACCATGAGTTTTACCTACTGTATGTCCCCCTGCAATAAGGGCTACGGTTTCTTCGTCATTCATTCCCATGCGACCAAAAGAAATCCGAATATCTTTTGCCGCTGCTGCTGGATCAGGGTTTCCATTAGGACCTTCAGGATTTACATAAATCAATCCCATTTGTACTGCTGCCAGCGGTTTTTCTAACTCTCTATCTTCAGAAAATCGCTCATCGTCTAACCACTTTTTTTCAGATCCCCAGTACACATCGGTTTGAGGCTCCCAGGTATCTACACGACCTGCCGCAAAACCATAGGTTTCGAAGCCCATAGACTCATAGGCCACGTTACCTGCCAAAATAAACAAGTCTGCCCAAGAAATTGATTGGCCGTACTTTTGCTTAATCGGCCATAATAATCTTCTTGCTTTGTCAAGGTTGGCATTATCTGGCCAGCTATTTTGCGGTGCAAAACGCTGTTTTCCTTCTCTTGTTCCACCTCTACCGTCACCAGATCTGTAGGTTCCTGCACTGTGCCAGGCCATTCGTATGAACAATCCTCCATAATGCCCAAAATCGGCAGGCCACCATTCTTGAGAGTCGGTCATTAAAGTTTTTAGATCTTCTTTGAGCGCAAAATAATCTAAACTCTCAAACTCTTTTTTGTAATCAAAATCTTCTCCTAGCGGATTTGATAACACGGCATTTTTACGTAGTACAGTAAGATCAAGTGAATTAGGCCACCAATCTCTATTAGATTTAGGCTTGCCATTAGTTACCGTTCCTGTAGATTTAGCGAGCTTATCAAAACCAAAAGGACAACCGCCCTTCTCGGATTCACTAGTTACTTTTCCTTCATTACTACTAAATGAGGAGAATAGAACAATCGTCGCTGTGATCGCCAAGGCGCCTACAGCCATCAAAATTCTGGAAAGTGTTTTTTTCATTGTGTGATAAATTAATAGTTGGATTGTAAAATTCTTAAATATTTATCATTGATAAAAACTAATATATAAATACAATTATTGATGATATAAATAATTATTATCTTTACATATGAACATTCAACAATACCAATACGTATTAGCCGTTGTGAATTCCAAAAATTTTGAATTGGCAGCCGAAAAGTGCTTTGTGACACAATCTACATTGAGCACAATGATCAACAAGTTTGAAAATGAAATAGGGATTAAAATCTTCAATCGTAAAACCAAACCGGTAACGGTCACTAAAGAAGGAGAAAAAATAATTGAACGACTACAGATTATTGTCAACGAAATCGACTTGCTTACCAATGTCATTCAAGAAATCAAAGGAGAGATGATCGGTACTCTAAAAATAGGGATCATTCCTACCCTTGCCCCATACTTGCTTCCTCTTTTTATCACTGATTTTGTAGAGCGTTTTCCAAAAGTCAATATTAGTGTTCGAGAATTAAATACAAGTCAGATACAAGAACAACTACTAAAAAGAAATCTCGACATTGGAATTTTGGCCCTCCCTTTAAAACACAAGGAATTAACAGAATATCCACTATTTGAAGAACCCTTTTTAATCTATGATTGCACCGATGAACATACAAAATCCAAAGTTTCTCCTCCAGATTTAAAATTCTCAAAAATGTGTTTATTAGAAGAAGGACATTGCCTAAGAACGCAAGTATATGATATCTGCGAATTATCTGCCAAGTACATGAAAACCCATGGTAATTTTAAATTTGAAAGCGGATCTATGGAAAGCCTTATCCGCATCACAGAATCCAGAAAAGGGATTACCATTTTGCCCTTTTTGGCCAACAGCATGCTAAATCATACCGAAAAGTCCCGGATTACTGAGTTTAAAGACCCTGTTCCTGCACGATCCATTGGACTGGTAACTCACAATTTTTTCGTAAAGAAAGTACTTTGCGAAGAATTAACGAGACTTATACAGACTTCGGTTACTCCTTTAATTCCTAAAAAGGAGCAATTTAAAATTGTAAAACCTGTTTAAAAAACTGTTTTTATGATCTTATTCAACCATATTAAAGATTCACCTTCCAAAGCTCTAAATTATTGATAAAAATCTTCGCAATGTTTCGAGCATCATCGATCCCTCTATGATGAGTACCATCTAAGGATAACTTTTCCATTTTTAAAGCACCACCCATGCCTATGGGTCTTTTTAGTTGTTTAATCTTGGCATATTGATGTTTTAAGCTGATATGTTGCTCTAACCACCTTGTTTCAAGACCATACAACTCACCATCCTGTTGAAATTGTTTTTTGTCATAGAACCCCCAGCTGCATAGCAAATAGGGTTCACTAAGGTTGATCCAGTTCTTAAATCGTTCTATTACCTTATCATAGGTATCTGCACTATCGATATCGCTCTGCTCAATAGTGGTTAGTTCTTTACAGAAATCTGATAATACAGGATGTAGCTTCGGTTTTACGAAGTCATTAAACTCATCTGTAATTTTACCTTCAGTATTTACTTTTACTGCCCCTATTTCTATGATTTCGTTTTGTTTTTCTGTATTTCTATCTTTCCAACAGGTGGCTTCCAGATCTAATATAATGTAGTTCATTGTTATTCAAATTCAATTTATCAAAAGCTAATTGGCCTCATATTTCACCATTATAGCTTTCCATCTTTGCGCCAAAAGATCTCCATTTTGGCTATCAAATTCCCCTCTCATCTTATTAGCTACGTAGATATCCATAATATTAAAACTTAGATTATCAATCTCTGGTACTTCTCTGAATTCAAGGATTCGGCCAAGCTTCATTTGAGATAGCTCTGCTATGGTTTCTGCTTTGCGTTGGGCTTTGTCTAATAGCTTTTTAAATAATCGTTTTTCAAGTTCATCTTCGTCGGGCAGTTCAAACTCCCCCAAGGACGCTCTTATGTAATCTAAATATTTTAGTTCTTGAGATAATTGATCAAGTTCATTGGCATTCTTCAGAATAACTGCATATCCCATTTTTGCAAAGCCAACATAGCTCATAATTTCGTAATTGTCCCTATTTAGGTTCCTAAATTGATACCCTTTGGTTTTCAAAAATTCGCCGAGCTCTTTATATTTTTCGATGAGTTTTACTCTTGCCTCTTTATCATTTCTGGTACCATCTTCTTCGTATCTTACAATCCTGGAGTCATCTACCACTATATGATATTCAAAACTTAAAGGTTGTATCCGTATCGAATCTCGAACCTCTATTTCAATAAACTTAGACTGTCCATGCATTAGGGCACTAAACAGTAAGGTGACAAATACTATTTTTTTCATGATATTGTATCGTTATTTCACCTGTTTATGTTGTACTAAGAGGTATCGTTACCTAAAAAACAACATAAATATTATTCAGATGCTTCAAAAGTAGTTATACCTAGTTTCATTATTTGAAACGCTTGCAATAGTTTTATTTTGTATCTAATAAATCATGTAAGGCTCTCGCTAATTCATTTTCAGAAGATGGTCTTGGCGCATCTGTATCTACAATTCGACCATTAGGATCTATAATAAGATATCTAGGTATGGTATTGATTTTTAGAGAAGAGATAAAATTAGATTCCCCTCCTTGGTTTTCGAATAACTGCACTCCTACATGATTTTCTATTTCTAAAATATCCAACCATTTCATTTTATCTTGAGGGCTGTCTATAGAAATACCTACAAAAACAATATTTTCTTCCTTGAATTCTTGATATATCTTCTCTAAAAAGGGAAGTTGAAACTTACACGGGCCACACCATGTTGCCCAAATATCCAAAAAGACATATTTTCCTTTAAAATCTGATAAAGACACTATCGACCCTTGCCTATCCTCGAAAGAGAAATTCAAGGCATGTGTCCCCATCATCTTTTTCTTAGCTTTTATCGTCTTTAATTGTTTAACGTATAATTGAACATACTTTTCATTCGAAAAAAAATCAGTGATCTTTTGTTTTTCTTTTTTCAGAATTGAGTCCTGCAGCAAATCATTATAATCCTGAATCAACTGATATTGTTTATCTGAAAAAGATCGTATAAAACTATCTATATCAGAAATGTTATTTTTAACATATTCCTTTTCTACACTAGCTTTTAACCTCTTTTTATCTGCATTAAACTGATTAAAAGCATAGCCTGCACCTTCAAAATTTATAGATGTTACCAATGCTTTTGCATCGAAGTTAATTTTTAAATCATATCCCTTTTTGATATCAATGGACAGATTCTCTCTATTATAAGAAAAATCATATTCATTGTCGGGAAGCTTCAAAGTATCCAAAAAAGTTCCATCCTCCAATACTTCAATAGTTTCTCTATAATTCAAACCTTTATACTCCTGGTCGATGTCCGAACTGCTAATGGTGATATTTTTAGAAGGTATCGGGTCTTTAATCTTACCTGACAACACCACATGATCTTTATCCAACTTTTGTTGGCAAGAAATTATAGCAGCAGCAAAAAGCAAATAAAGCAACCGTTTCATAAAAAATCGGTTAGTGCCTGTTAAGATTTAATCATCCCTTCTATCTTATCTAAAGCAGGTTTTCCTGTACCACGATGTACTATTTCCAGTTTTGAATTCAGTAAGATAAAAGTGGGATATCCCTCTACAGCAAAGTTTTTGATGAGCCTTGGTTTTTCTTTCATATTCGCTTTGGCATACCCTTCAACAAAAACATGTTCCCATGCCATATTGTTTTTGGCAATGTACGCTACCAGAGGTTCTTTCTTTTGATCGAAAGCGATACTCAACAATGCCATCTTATTTTCATATTCCTGAGACATTCGTACCAGATCTGGAGTAAGTGCTGTACAAGGTCCACACCAGGTTCCCCAAAAGTCAATCAATACATATTCTTTCCCGTCAAACAGCTCACTTACCTTTTTCTGTTCTGCATCGATATTTTCGAATGCAAAATCTACCGTAGTTTCTCCTGTGCGGTATCCCCATTTTGGAGCTTCGATATCCAGTTTTCGGATAAACAATTGATCCTTCTTTGGGGTAAGGCTATCCAATATATAATAGGCGTTTCCTAATTTGATACTATCCTTTATGGTATATCCTTGATTTTGAGGATCGATTGTAATCGCTTCTCTGGGACCTTCATAAAATTGCACTTTTGAACCTTGGAACCACTTCATGACATTAACTACATAGTCTTTGTCCTCTAGTTGTAATTGTCCTTCCCAATCTTGCTGGTAAAATAGTTTTACAGCAAAACTATCCTTTAGCTGTCTTGGCGGAAGTTGTTTCAGTTGCTCTTTGTTTAAAAACTCTTCATATGGCAGTTTTTCTGGTAACGGCTTTACTTTCATGGTTTTCTCGATGAGTTGTTCCCCATCAAAATCCTGATAAACAATGGTTACAAAAGGAATGCTATCTCTAAGCAAAGGATCTTTGGGAATGCGATGTTTAAAATCGTTTTTAAAGTAAAAAACAGTATCATCTTTAAAAGTATAATTGTTATTGGCATCGATAACCACAAACTGCTGCCCATCTCGATACCCATTCACTACATATACTCCTCTTTTTATACTATCCATTGGATGTTTGATACTATCCAAGCTTCCATTGGCATATAATTCCTTTATTTTTCGTGCACCCAAAAATCGAGTTAACCGAACTTCCAAAGTATCTGCTTCTGGAAAATCCTTGAGAAAAGAAGGCCTTTCATCCAACCATGCCGCCGGTTTTGCGGTACCAAATTTTTGATTCAGTACTTGTTCTGCTTGCTGTTCTTGCAGCTGTATTTGATAACTATCAGGATCGGTTGGCGTTGCAATAGCTGTTTCCTTATTCTGACAGGAAATCAACATGGCGAAAAGACAAAGTAGTAGTAGGTATTTCATGATGGTATGATTTTATATGCCCAAAACAAAGTGAGCAAGACTAATGTATCTTTATATGTTCTAATCTATTGAAATGTTACCCGTTCTAATTACAATCAACTCCTATTGTTGAAGCGTTTTCAACGCATCTTCATAATTATTCAATAAACTTCGTTCTTGATTGTAGAGTTCTCCAAAAGCCAGTTGAAATCGTAATGCCAATTGTCTGGCATTCTCCCGATTGAAGGAATCGCCCTCAGAATAGAAACCGGCAATAATTTTCCAGGTGCTATTGGGACCACTTTCCTGAACCTGATACAGATTAGAAAGCGTATACAACACCTCATAATCAAAAGAATTGACCACTCCACTTAGCACAGCACTATCCCAGGCACCCGATTGCATATTGGGGTTATAAATCCCTTTAGGCATTAGATGTGTTACCGCTTCTACTCCTGAATTGTATTGTAACGTCCCCCACAAACTATCATTGGCCAAATATCTCCCGATCTCTTGAGACGTTTTGAGGTGGTATTTGTGTTTTACTTCCAGATCTTTTTTGTTGGCTTCTATTTCATTTACAATGTTTTCGAGCACTTTATCCACGGTGTTTTGTTCTTTTACCGCGGTACGCCACTCATTAAGCACCAACGCCAATAAAACAGCAAAAACGATAAAAAAGGTTTCGATAAGAAGCTGCCGATAATTGATCTTACTTTTTTTAGCCATGGATCGCGTTTGTTTTATTCCAATACGTTACCAATATAGGGTTTTGAATGGAATAATAGGTTATCTAGATTTTGAAATCAGCTCCAGCTTCATCAACAGTTGTTTGATATTTTCCTCATCTGTTTTTGCATGAGGATAGCTCTTGCCGTATTTATGTCGATACATATTATTGAGTAAAAAGGAAAACTTCTCTTTTGGAATTTTCCCTTCTTTATAAACTTGGTAAAGATATGGGAACAACTGTAGCTGTTTCTCATACGTAGGTTGATGCATTAAGACTGTATTAAAAGCATGCAATGCTAATTCGTTTGTGGGTTTAAAATCCGGAAATCCAAATCGCTCTAAGTAGGTTTTTATTTTAATAAAGTTCAACGAGTCAGTGATGTGAATTTTCTTCAAACGCTCTTTATATTCCCTAGAATTATGGTCAAAATTGTTTCGTTTAAGTGTTTCATGTTCTTTTTTATCATCACGAACCTTTTGATCATCTTGAAATATAGAAAGTAAGTATACTTCCTTCTTATTCTGACTGTCTAAAGCGGCAACGGTGGTTGCTATATCTTCGGTTTTTTGCTCTTTACAGGAAAAAAATGTTAAAATTACTACTAGAAATACTACTTTTCTCATTTGTTTTGGTTTTGAAAGTTCTAGGTGAATCATAACATGTTATAATATGCTTTCGCCTTATCTTTTAATGGATTATTATCCCAAGGCTCCCAGGTATTGGTATATGGATCATATCCACATTTTAATGGTTTTGAATATAGGTCTTCTGGATTTTCTAGGTACGCTCTACAATCTGTGCATACATATCTGAATTCGCAGTCTTTACAACTTTTTATTTGATCTTTCCCCAGGTTCCAATATTTTTTAAATCCTTTTTGAATGATACTTTCTTTGATATGAGTATCGCTAACATTACCAAATGCTTCGGGCATAGAAGGACAGTTTTTAATATTGCCTAAATGATCAATAGACACTTTTCTATGTAAACATGAATTATATTGTAATGACTCTGTAAATGTTTTAATGTTTACTGAAAACAAACTGGGATCTATCACTCCACAACATCGTTGATCTTTTAAAATGGTATCACTATAGATAATGTATCCTCGTTGTTTGTCTACGGGTGGAATAAATTCATTAGCCAAAGCATTATATATTTTAAAAGAGGCAATCCTGGGGTACTGCAATAGCAATTGGATGATATTTTCTTTACAAAAATCACGACTTTGGGGTACTACAAAATCTATAGATATAATTGAAGCTTGGATATCATTCAACATCCTAACCATGGTTTGAAGCTCATCTACATTGGTATTTCTAAAAAATCGAATCTCAACATGTTTGCAACCAATTTCATTTAGATCTTTTAATACTTCAATAGGATCAAAAATCGAATGTTCTGAAATATCCAAAATCGCATTAGTAATGTCACTGGGTTCATGCCATTGCAAATCCATTTTTGGAAACAACTCTGGTGTTTGGGTAAACAAAATAAACTCCTCTTTTACCAAAAAATCAAAATACTCATCAATGATGGCATCATGTTTATTTTGATAGCTCTCCTTGATCTCGCTTACTCTTTTTCCTTCATGGAAATCTAAAATATCGTACAAATCATTAGGTATCAAACGAATTTCACTACGTGTTAGGTCACAAATAGCACTACGTTTTGCTCCTTTTACAGGAATACAATTGCTAATTAATACAAATGGTAAATCTGGATTTATTGTCATATAGATACCATTTTTGAAATCGGTCTGTAAAAATTATACGGCTGCATAGCAGTAGTACCTATTGCCTTTACTGAAATGAAATGTGTATTCCTTTTTACGCCGTATGGAGTCCTCTCTACCTTCTGAAAAGTTAACGGTAATATGGGTTTGAAGTCATCTAGTGTTTTCATTAGTTAGCGATTAAATATTCGGCAATGTCTTTTTCTATATAATAATTGCAATTTTTGGAGACCCAATCCAGTTGTCCCTGGGGATTAACTTCCAAAAAGACATACTCCCCTTTTTTACTTACAACGACATCAATAGATCCTGTAGACAATTCGGATAATTCAATAAATCGTAACACTTTTTCTTTGACCTCGTCTGGTAGTAGCACGGGGATATTTCGATTGGGTTTTTCTCTATTATAATTGCGATAATCCACAGCAGTTTTGGTGTCATTTTGAGATAATATAGCCATGGGATAAAGGCGATTTTTGAAAAAGAAGATTCTAATTTCATACTCCTTCTCTATTTTTTCCTGAACCAATGTCGGCCCAAAATCAGTATCCATTGTATCTATCATTTCTTGAGTGACTACAAACGTTCCTGACGAAAACAATTTTCCATCTTCAAGATGAAGTTTGATCCCATATCGAATATCTTTAGTAATGATAGCCTTATGATGATCAAAAAACCGGATCAAATCTTTTTTTGAAGTGGTGATCAGGGTGTCTGGGATATGTAAACCAGCGTGCTTTGCATTTATTAAATGATCAATCTTGTAATTTTCAATTTCTTTATGATAGCTTCCCACATAATCATGTTGTCCTCTTAAAATATCCTCTGTGGATTTTAATATACTATCTTCTTCTTTTTTGAGGTAAGGATAGAGATTTGCAACATTTCGTAATGGTTGAGGCAAAAATCGAAGACTCCCTCTGCGATGCCATATTTTTTTGAGGTGAGATGGATCAATCCCTGCTACTTGTATGTTACACTGGGTAGTGGATAATTCCATATGATGTAATCGAGTGTATTCATCATTATTCATTCTTTGATAAGTTGCTCCATAGGCATTGAGCCAAGCTACTACCTCATTAGTGGTTATATCATTTGTTTCACTAATTAGCAAAACCATATCAATTTTTATTTTGGATTCAACTATTTTACCACTTTAAAAGGAAGTTCTTTTCTCTCCCCTAGATGCCATTGTATCATAGCATACTCTAATGACCCTATTCTACCCGCTTCGCATTCTCGTTCTAATAGTGGTCCAATTTTTTTATGGTATTTTTTAGAAGAATGATGAAAAATCATCCAAGCCGCAATAGGCTGATTGATCCTATTGGGATAAGGAAATCCATACTTTTCTGTTATTTCTATCAAACGTTCTGTATTGCTATCATCAATTTGCTTTTGTAAAGCCCATAAAGAATCCCATCCTTTCGGTTTCGTCTTATCCACACGATAGGCAGAATCTAAGGGTTTTCGATACTTTTGATCGTTAATTTCCATTTGTCTTAACTCTTGCCAAAAAGGTTCCTTATTAATTTCTACAAAAGCTTTTTCTATTTCTTCATCTGTTCTTTGTGAACTCGTACACCCTATAAAACAGCATAGTATGAGAAGGAACATTGAATTTTTCATGGTAGTTTTAATTAAGTATTGTTATCGATTATCAATGATTTGTAATCCTGTACCTTCTGGTAATCCTTTTCGACCATGAATATGCCATTTTACCAACCCATAGGTGGCTTGACTAATTCTACCTGCTTTATATTCTCGCTCTAATAGCGGTTTTATCTTTTTATGATATTGTGAAGGAGCGTGATGCAATAGTACCCAAACGGCAATTGGCTTTCCTGTGCGATCGGGAGAGGGGAATCCGTTCCTTTTGGTAAAGTCGATGATCCATTTCGTATTATCCTTATCAATTTTTGCTTGTAAGGACCATAGCGAATCTCTCTTTTTTTGATAATCATCTGCTGTTTGATCCAATCCTCTTATCATACCTCTGTAATATTGATCATTATAAAACATTTCTTCAAGTTTTTGCCATAATTCTTCATTGTTAACTTGTTGAAACGCCTCTTCGATATCTTTATCACTAGGTTCGGAGCAACTTACAAGGAGCGACAAAAGACAACATAATAAGTATCTAAGCATTTTTCTTAAGGTTTTAAAAGTTTTTTTGAAGAGATAAGTTCTATTAAAGTATCAATAAAACTCATCTCTTCTTGTAATTAATGATTTAATTTACATCATAAGGTTCCATAAAACAAATCATATCTCCTTCTCCAAAATGTCCATCTCCATTGCTGTCAATCCAGCCATCGGTTGCTTTACCATCCGAATTAATTCCGGTAGGACCATCACCTCCTGTAATGATATGTAGTTTGTCTTTATTGATTTTATAATCCAAAACACTTTCAATTGTTTTCATTGTTGTTTGTTTTTATGATTAAACGATTATACACTACAAGAAACAATCTCCATACATTCACCTGGATCCTTCTTCCCATTATCATTCGAGTCTTCCAAACAATCACAATAACCATCAAAATTGGTTTCAATATATTGTACTCCTCCATAGATTTTGGTCAACCCAATTGCTTTAATTTCAAATTCTTTAAAACTTTCCATAATTAAAATGATTTAAATAAATATCCTACTCTATTCAAGGCTTTTCGGTTTTCGCCTGGGTTACGTAACGTATATTGATCAAAATTTTGTTTCTGGTGTTCTCGATCGATCTCAATAGCATAGTGCTCAGGCATATTTCTTAACTCCTTGTGCGTTTGCACTGAGCGTAGCCGAAGTGTAAAACCCAAACTGAAAGCCTACTGCTTCTTCGTATACAAAACTTTCTACATACGGATCGTATACTACTGGGGCGTTTAGATCTTTCATGGTATTAATGATGCGATACAGAGTGGTTTTTGAAACCCCTAATCGTTTGGATAAGCTAACCGGGCAACCTGTGGCTTCCAGACGGATCAATTGATCGATTCGTGCTATTAATTCTATTTGTTTGATAATGACATTCATGTTTTTCCCTTTATTGAGTTTGTATTTGTTTTATCGCAATCATAATGTCACTCACTTTCTCGAGATAAGGATAGGACCTTGCGTTTTGTTGCCATCAAAAGTAGGGGGAGAACAACATGTTATGCAAGTAAAGAAAGTCTTGATTCTAGAAATTTGGGGTCTTATTTCTAGAATTAAGAGCAAGAACAACAAAATTCAAACATCTAAAAATCAACACATTATTCCAATTACTAAAAGAAAATATTAAATGTATCTTTGTTTCGTTATCAAACAAGGTAACATTTTGCTAATTCACACATTAATAGATAGCTGTTATTAGTAATCCTCGAATGTATTATGCAATTCTCGACTTTTAGAAAAACAACAAGATTTTTATTTAAGAATAAACGTATTAAATTATTCTTACTACATATACTACTGGTAACTAATTTTATTGCTTCTCAAAGTAAAACCAATTCCTATTTAGATTCACTTTTTAATTTAACACCTAGTGAATTGCAAAAAAAATATTATCAAACTTTAAAATTAGATCCCGTTAAAGCATACCCTTATGCATATGTTTATTTAAGTAAAGCTAAAAAAATTAATCATCAGCTTAGAATTTCAAATGGTTATAGCTTAATGGCATTTGCATATGAGAATGATTTTAATTTAAAAATAAAATATCTTGATAGTGCCATTGCATTAAGTAAAAGCGTTGATCATAAGTATCTAGCTAGCAGATTACATATATACAAGGGTAAGGCCTATGATGATAATGGATTTTTTACTAAAGCTCTAGAAAATTATGTAGATGGATTAGAATTTTCAAAAAAGTACGGGGATAGGTATCACGAAGCAATAATCAGTCATAATATAGCTTTACTTAAAAGACGAATCGGAAAGTACGAAGAGGCTAAATTACTTCTTAAAACATGTCTTGAATATGAAGAATCTAGATTAAATTTATCTAAAAGTGATACAATTGGATATTTAACCACATTAGCTGAATTAGTTACCACTTATAGAAGAAACAATGAAGTTGATTCGGCTTTAACGTATAACAAAATTGGGTTAGAAATGTCCAAAAATCAGCCAAATAAATCATTGTTTATTTTAAACAAAGGTATTTTACAATTTTATAACAGAGATTACGAAAACGCAATAAAAAATCTGGAAAATTCCTTGTCCTATTTTCTAGATACTAAAAATATATCGTATTCCGAATACTATAATCTTATTGATAATTATCTTTTTTTAGGAAAGTCATTTTTAGCTATTTCAAAAAAAGAAGAGGGTATCTCTTATTTAAAAAAGATTGACTCTATTACTAAGAAGACAAATTTTTTAACCTCTGAAACTCGTCCAGCATATGAAATAATTATCAATTATTATAAGTCTCTTGATGATAAAAATAATCAACTCTACTACATAAACAGACTTCTATATAACGATAGTATATTAGATCATAATTATAGAAATGTAAATAACAAACTGTTTAAGGACTATGATACCCCAATTCTTTTACAACAAAAAGAAAAGCTAATTACGGATTTAACTTTGAAAAAAAATAGATCAAATAATATTGTTATCATTTCTTTTATACTCGTTATTGTAATTTCTTCTCTTCTCTTATTTCATTATCGAAAAAACAAAAAATACAAAAAGCGATTTAATGAGTTGATGAATTCTAGAAATACAAAGGGAGTAAAAACAATTAAGGATTCTAAACAGATCGAACTTAACATTTCTGATAATATTGTTGAAATAATACTTCAAGATCTTGATAAATTTGAAAGAAATAGGGGATTTTTGAAACCAAATATTACTTCTCCAATGATTGCGAAGCAAATAAAAACCAACTCTAAATATTTAACTAGTGTTATAAAGTTTTATCGAAATAAAAGTTTTACTCAATACATAAATGATCTAAGAATAGAATATATCATAAAAGCTTTAAAAAAAGATGATAAACTTCAAAAGTTTACCATCAAAGCAATAGCTGAAGAAGCAGGTTTTAACTCCCCTGAGGTATTCTCCAAGTCTTTTTTCAAAAAAACTGGGATTTATCCTTCTTATTTCATCAAACAACTGCAAAGCAATAAAAACTAAGTGTTTATACAATAAATTTTAAGTCTTAATTCTAGAAACAAGACCAATAAACTCAGTAAAACCAGCAAACTTAAAACTATTAGTTCTATTTTTGCCACTGAGAAAAAATCCAAACAATGAGAAAAATACAAAAATTAAGTTTAGGTAAAATTAACGTTGCAGTTCTATCAAATAATCACGCTTCGAAAATTGTTGGCGGAACAGTTGGTCAAGACGGCTGTGGAAAAACAGAAAACCCTTTAGAAGATGATTGTCAAGGACAAAATGAAATTACAGAGGATTGTAATTAAGAAATTACTTTCAATATGATAAAAAAAACTCTTATACTTTGCTTGATAATTACCTCTTGCACAAATAAGATTGCAAAACCGCCGTCAATTGTATCAGTTCCAGTCAAAGAAACCTATCACGGAAAAGAAATAATCGATCACCATAGGAATCTGGAAAAAATGGACGACTCGTTAGTCATTAGTTGGTTAAGACAACAAGAAGAATATTCTTCAAATATTTTAAATAAAATATCTGGGAGACAAAAGTTAATTGAAAAACAAAAATCTTATGATAATCAAAAGGATTTTGTTTTGAAATTAGCTAAAACTACAATTGACGGTAAATATTTCTACACGAAAATTAGAAAAAAAGAAGGAGTATCAAAGCTTTACCTTAAAAAGAGTTTAAATGATCCAGAAATATTGTTATTTGATCCTGTTTCTTATTCCAGTAACGACAACTATTTTATTAATTACATTCAACCTGATTGGAAAGGTAACAAGATTGCTATTAGTTTAACAAAAAAAGGAGAAGAAGTCTCGAAAATAATAGTTTTAGATGTCCAAACTAAAAAATTGCTTCCAGATATTATAAAAAATTGCTTTCCTGGAATTTCTGGTATTCAATGGCTTTCAGACAATTCTGGATTTGTTTGTTTGACATCGCCATTCATCAATCCGACAGAAAAAAATTATTGGACAAGAACCAGATCTGTATTTCATAAAGTTGGAAATTCAAATACTTCACTTACAGATATTTTCTCAATGCAGCATGATCCTGAATTAAATTTGCGTCCAGAAGATTTTCCTGTCGTTAAGAATTATCAAAACGAAGATGGATACCTTTTCGGTATTGTAGGTGGCTCTTCCTCTTTTTTCGATGTATATTTCAAAAAAGAATCTGACCTGTTTGAAAAAAAAGTCAAGTGGAAAAAGTTATTTAATCAAATAGATAAAGTAAAGAAGTTTGTTCTAGATGGAAATGATTTAATCTTTTCTTCTGCCAAAAACTCTCCAAAATTTCGCATTTGTAGAACATCTATATTGAATCCAGATTTTGAAAATCCGGAAATTTTAGTATACGAGAAAAAAGATAGAATCATTACAAATTTTGAAATCACAAAGCATGGTTTATTCTTTACCACTAAGAAAAATGGTATAGAAGCGAAGCTATACCATTTAAAAGATAAAGTTGAAGAAGAGATTGTTCTTCCTAAAGCTTCTGGAGATATTTTTATTGGTTCAAAAGGCCCTTCATCAAAGTTATTAAGAGTAATTGCTAAAGGATATTTAAATCCTCCTATCAATTATTTTTATGATCCAATTAGTAAAAGTTTTGAAATTGAAAATCTTACTCCAGCTACCGATTATCCTGATTTTGATAAGCTAACTGTAGAAGAAATAGAAATCCCTTCTCATGACGGAGTATTGGTTCCCGTGTCAATTATTCGTTCCAAAAAAATGGTGAAAAATGGTGAAAATCCTGCATTATTCTTTGGTTATGGCTCTTACGGAAATGTAAATAAAGCAACTTTTAATCCTAACTTTTTAACTTGGGCTGTAGAAGGTGGAATTCTTGTTTATGCTCATGTTAGAGGTGGCGGGCAAAAAGGAGTACAATGGCATCTCGATGGTAAAAAAACCAAAAAACCAAATACTTGGAAAGATATGATTGCCGTAACTGAATATATGATCAAAAAAAAATATACATCTCCCAAAAAATCTGCAATCTGGGGTACAAGTGCTGGAGGTATTCTAGCGGCTCGTGCTATGCTAGAACGACCAGATTTATATAGTGCAACAATTCTTTGGTCTCCTGCTACGAATATGTTAAGATCTGAAGTACAACCTAATGGTCAAAATAGTATTAAAGAGTTTGGAACCGTTGAAATTAAGAAAGAGTTTGAGGCATTACTCGAAATGGACTCATATCATCAAATAAAAAAGGGTGTAAAATACCCTTCAACATACGTAACCGCTGGAATGAAAGATGGCCGTGTAGTTTTATGGGACCCTGCTAAATTTGTTGCTAAATTACAAATGTATAACGAAACAGAAAATCCAATTTTATTTGAAGTAAAATTCGATCAAGGACACGCTGGAATTAACACAACAAAGGTTGATAAGTATGAAAGGTATGCTAATGCTTATGCATTTGCGTTGTGGCAGTTAGGGCATCCAGAATATCAACTAAAATAAGAGCAAGTTTTCTTAAACAATCAAACCGGCACTTCTAAGTTGACGAAAAACAAAATAGAGTTTCTATTAAATAATCTCTTAATTTTGTTCTAAAATTCGGGTAAAAATATTTAGTTATTGACCTATCTTCTAAATTTTTATAATTTTATTTAATTAGCATTGATTGATCCCATATCAAAGGAAAATTAGCGAGAAATGAAATTATAGCTAAACCTACTCCCGCTATCCCATCTAACAAACAGTTCTCCAGTCTTAAAGAGTTCTTACCCCCAAATAGGTAACCCGCATAACCGTCTTCGTGAACAGCCATGTTAATCCCAACTGTTGCCCAAAAATTTGACGCTTCACTAAATTTACTATCATGGGTTTTCCTAAATAAGAACTCATAAATATGCATAATCCCAAATGCTCCGTGACACATTCCTGAATCTTCCACCATAGTTTCTCTAATACTTCTTCTTTTGGTCGATTCTTTTAACATTAAAATCGTTTCTCTTATCAATTGATCATTTTTTAGGATCTCACCTGCTTTCAACAAAGAGATTCCAACACCCAGGTCTCCATAACACCATGCTAATCTTGAATTAAAAACCTGTGAACTCTCTAACGAAATCCAATTCGGAAAAGAAGAAGTATACTTTTTACTTGTATGCTTTGAACTTAAGACAAACATAGAAGCATGATGTATCATGTCATATACTTCATTGTAAAAAATAGGCTCTTTTGCCAAAATAGAAAGAAAATTGATAATACTAGGTATCCCATGTGATAACCCTAGATTAAAGCCTTCAAAACTTTTAGTACCTACTCTTATAATAGATTTCCAAAAAACACCTACTTCATTTTTAATAAATGAGTTTTTAAGAAAGGCTATTAATTCATAAATGTAATCTTGATATTTTAATTTTAAATCTTCGGACATTACGTTTTTATACCTTTTCAAAAAATAATATCCGTACCCTAAAGCACCATGCAAAAAATCATAATGGTTATTTGCCATGTCTTTTCTCATCTGTTCCAATAAAAATCTATCTAAGCTCTCAGTAATAATATCTTTTTCAAGCTCAATAAAACCTTCTTCTTTTAATAATTCCAACGCCCAACAAGCTCCTGCAATACCATCACAGAATGTTGGATAAGAATATCCTTTTTCTATTCGATTAAATACTTCAGATATTGTTTCTGCGCCCTGAATAGCGTACTTATCATTGTCTATGAATTTTGAATAATAAAACTGAAACAATGCAATTCCTGATAACCCACCTAAAACTCCAATTTCAGTATTTTTAACCTCTTCATTAAACAAAACCTGTGCTATTTCATCCAGTTTTTTACGTAATCGTATTTTTAAATCCATAGTATTCCTAATAAAGTTTCGAAATTAAATAAAAATACTTTTTCCTAGTTTCATTTTTTGAAACTGAAAACCTTTAATTTTATCCCTAATAACCTAATACGGTTACACAATCTGATTTTTACACCATGCAATATCTATCATCCATGAAAAAGCTTCTTCTATTATCTCTTTGTATACTAATGTATTCGTGTACTCAAGAGACCTCACAAAAACCTCCATTGGCAGCATCTATACCCGCTATTGATGAGTATCACGAGCAAAAAGTGGAAGATCCCTATAGAAATCTTGAAAACCTGGAAGATTCTACCGTTGTACACTGGTTAAAACAACAAGGAGATTATGCTACCAATATCTTAGAAAAGATTTCAAGAAGAGATGCTTTGATCAAAAAACAACAGTCTTTTGATGCCAAAAAGAAACATGTATTTCGATCTGTAAGTACAACCTTAGGTGGCAAATACTTCTATACCGAAGCCAAAGGAGATGATCAAATTGCAAAACTGTACTATCGTGAAAGTATGAACGGTGAAGAAAAATTTCTTTATGATCCTTCTTCATACTCTTCAGAAGAGCAATATTTAATCAATTATATCAAAGCCAATAGAAAAGGAGATAAAATTGTTATCAGTGTTTCCAGAAAAGGAGAAGAAGCTTCAGAAATGTTTGTGATGGATGTGGCAACACAAAAAATCTTACCCGGAGTAATTAAAAATTGTCTTCCATCTCTAGGTAACATCAACTGGTTATCTGATGATTCGGGATTTATATATTTACATTCACCAATTACAGACCCTACGGATAAAGACTATTGGACACGCACAAAGTCTGTATTATACACTTTGGATAGTGATCCAGATAGGTTACACGATGTTTTTTCGATGGAAGGGAATCCCGAATTACAATTAGAGCCTGCAGATTTTCCTATTATTACCAACTATTATCCAGAAGATGGTTATTTATTTGGAGTTGCTGGTGGAGCTGCCTCATACTATGATATGTATTATACCGAAGAGTCCAAAATACGTTTGCCTAATCATCAATGGAAACCTTTGTACAAAAAATCTGATAAAATCAAGCAATTTATGCTGGATCAAAAAGGAAATATCCTTTTTATATCAGCCAAAAACGCATCTAACTTCAAATTGTGCAGAACTTCCTTATCCTCTCCAGATTTCGACAATCCTGAAATTCTAGTGCCCGAAAGCAAAGATCGTTTGATCACAAGGTTTGAGATTACGAAAGATGGTATTTTTTATACTATTCAAAAAGATGGAATTAAAACTCAACTTTATCATCTTGATGATAACGGGAAAAGTACTGAAATTAAACCTCCAAAAATAGGAGAGAGTATTCTTATCAACTCAAAAGGCCCCGCTCATAAATTTCTTAGAATAGGTGTTTTAGGCTATCTAACGCAACAAACCAGTTATTTTTATGATATCACCGATAACAGTTTTGAAATTGAAGATATATTTACTTATTCTCAAGAATATCCAGATTTCAACGATATCATTGTAGAACATCTTGATATCCCGTCTCACGATGATGTTTTGGTTCCAGTATCCATCTTACGAAACAAGAATTTGAAAAAGGATGGTAATACTCCTACCCTATTTTTTGGATATGGAGCATATGGTTCTGTAGCGAAGCCTCGTTTTAATCCTAACTTTTTAACCTGGGTTGCAGAAGGAGGGACATTGGTTTTTCCTCATGTAAGAGGTAGTGGACAAAAAGGAGAAAAATGGCATAAAGCCGGGCAAAAAACTACCAAACCCAACACATGGAAAGACATGATTGCCGTTACAGAATACCTAAACAAGGAAGGGTATAGCAGCCCACAAAAATCAGCCATTTGGGGATCAAGTGCTGGGGGTATTTTAGCAGGTAGAGCCATGACCGAAAGACCTGACCTATACAAGGCCGTAATCCTTACCTCTCCTGCAACTAATATGCTACGATCAGAAGTCCAACCCAATGGTCAAAACAGTATTAAGGAATTTGGAACCGTTGAGATTAAAGAAGAGTTTGAAGCATTACTAGAAATGGATGCTTACCATCATATCAAAAAAGGAGTAAAATACCCTGCAACCTTAGTTACTGGAGGAATGAAAGACGGACGCGTAGTGATTTGGGACCCTGCTAAATTCGTTGCTCGTTTACAGGCATCGAACGCAGCAGATACGCCTACCTTATTTGAAGTAAGGTTTGATACTGGGCATTCAGGAATCAATACTAGTGAGATGTTTCGCTATAAATTATATGCTAATGCTTTTTCTTTTGCTCTTTGGCAAATGGGACACCCAGATTATCAACCTGAATAACATAAGAAGTTTTCCTTGAAAACCATTCTGTTTCAACAGGATGATTTCACTAAAACACCTCCAGTGCATTACTTACTCCAGGAGGTGAAAAAGAAATTGAAAGGCGAATTAAAAATGAGAAGTAACAATTACAAAAGAGAGGGAAATTTCCCTCTCTTTTGTAATTTACCTATTCGGCACTATCCTTCTACCTCATTAACAAAACAGTTTTTTTACCACCTCCTATCAATCTTATATCCAGTGCGGTGCCAAAAGTCTTGATCCTATTTTAAAAGTATGATAACTTTTTGCTATCATACCTTTAAAATTTACCATCCCTATGGGAACCCGTAAAGAACTATCAGAAACATTCGTTATCTTTAAGGTAGGTGATTTTAAGTAAGGAAAATTGATCCTGGAATTACTACAAGTTAATCATACCCCCATATTATTGGACATGTTTATCATTATGTAATCATAAACAAGGATAAATAATCAAAACTTAAAACCTATGGAATTATTCGGATGGGACACGGTCTTTGCGTGTTCAAACTCAAGAGTCAACGAACAGTTGAAAGCCAACATGAGCCAACTTATAGTCTCTTTTGACTATGAAGAAAGTGGGATCAAAATTACAGGAGAATTTGATGCCTGGAGCATTGTACAGGGGGGATCAGACACCCTGCTACATTTTCAAACCCCCATTAAATCGGGAAGCCTTACCGCTATGGGGCAAACCTATGATCTGGCAGGGGTAACGCCTATATTAGAACTGCAACTCGATTTTATCGAAAACACCTCCGTAAAAGGGGAAGACAATCTAAAGTTTAATTGTAAAGTGGTAGGAACCCACCCTGGGGATACTACTCCGGGAGCCGTAACTGTGGTTAATACCGATACGAGCAACAAACTAACCGGTATTGCAAAAGATATGTTGCATGATAACCTTCCAAAATGTCTTATCGCCAACAAAAGTAAACTGGCCTATATCTTTGCCAGTATCGGAAATCCAAGTGCAGAGAATTGGCTAACACCCAAAAGATTTGCCTATATCTATACACAGCCGGTATCCGGATCCGAAGGTTCTCTTGCCGTACTAGGCGTGGTGACCGACAGAGATATTTCTGGATTGCAAAAAAATGTAGATTCTTCCCTGCTTAACGGTCAGTACAACTACTATTTTGCCATGTCTTCTAATCTGTTTTTAGAGCATGTGGTGATGCCAGGGTTACCCGCGGCCTATGGCCATGGTACCAATAGCGGTAGCTTTAAAATGTCTGGTAACTCGATCGTAAATACGGGTAACATCGGTTGTGATTCTCACAAATGGGGATTGATCACTTATTACCCAAGCCTTAATAGCTTAAACATTAGTGTACAAAGCGATTCTTTAAAAACCAGCGCTGGTGGTAGATTCGATATTACAGGTTTGGCCAACGCTTATGTCACTTTTAATATTGGATCCGTAAATAAATGCGTCTTCCATCCAGATCAAAAGACCATTAGCTTTGATGCCGATCCCAACCCTACAAAAGATTATAGCAAACACATCCCATGGTACGACTGGGTAGGAGCCGCCATCGGAGGAGTTGTGATTTTAGGAATTGTTTCAGGAGTGATGTACGCCATCTGTGGTGCCGTTGCATCGTCTGTAAGCGATTCGATCAACTCCGGAGGGAATTTATCCATCGCAAAAATTGCTTCATTCAATGTGAATTGGAGTGGTTTAACCAATTTCGATGTTAAAAATGCCGGATTATCAGGAGCATTTTATATGAGAGGAGATTCAGCTTTATCTACGTCAGAAAACACCCCCCCAGAACTAGCAGAAGCAGCTCAATAATTGATTTATTAACACTTTTAAAACCTAAAACTATGTCAGATCAAATTGATTTACTGGGATGGGACACCGTCTTTGGTATTAGTTACAAATCGGTGAACCAAGCGATTGTAAAAAGCAAGGGAACACCAAGCGATTTTAATTATGAAAATAGTGGTTCTAAAATCACTATTTCTGGGGATTGGAGTGATTGGCAATTGTCTATTGGAGGCGATGGTCAGAATCTTCAGATGACTTGCCCGATAGCATCGGGTTCTGTAGTGAGCGACGGAAAAACAGGTGACCTAACCGGAGGGATTATAGAGATCCAAGTGAAGTTATCTGCTATCCCTGATCCTAAGTACGATCCTGGAAAACAAGTTCCAGGGACGGGGGGCACACCTCATCTATTCAAAGTAAATGCCGATGGGAGTATAGAAAATCCTTCGGTAAGTATTATCACTAGTACCTTCCCGAATATTTCGGATCAATTGCTGAAAACGGCATTACCGCAGATATTCCAGGAGTACTTTATTGATAATATTGCCAGTTTTAATCACGTATTTGCTGCGGTAGATATTAACCTGAAGGCAGACAAAGGAGACTACCAGTGGCTGATGCCTACGTCTACCTCTTATGCCTGTGCTCCGGCAAGGGACCAAACTTTGGATAACAGTGTTTTTGGAGTATTATGCACTACAGACGACAGTCTATCGGGACTACTTGAAAATGCCATAGATGCTCGAATTCTCGAAAATCTACCCACCGGAACCAACTCTGCTTTTTGTATTAGCGAAAACAAAATGCTGGAGCATATTTTGCTACCGGGTGCCGTATATAACATCCAGGGATCAAAAGCAGAAGATTTCCATATCATCAATGACAACAATTGGATCGCTACCAACAAGGATCTTACCTGGGGTAATTTTGAGCTGGACAACGGGCATAAAATCTCTCCGGTGATCAAAGCTGGTAACTTCCAGATGGGTATCGAGAATAATTTTGTAGTGATCAAAGTGATCGATGCTACTTGCGAATGGACTGGTTGGCACGGACCCGGAGACATTAACCTTCATTTAAACATGACGCAATATTTTGAGTTGGAACTCAAGAAAACCTCTAAGGGATATGTGCTCATGCCAAAACCATTGTTTGATAAAAACGGAGACAAAATTGTGTCTAATGGTAGCGTAAATATCAACTGTAATGTTTCTGTTTCTGAAGGGGTTCAGATTTTTGAAATCTGTACAGGAATCGCAGCAGCCATCGTAGGAAGTATTTTGGGAGCCGTACTGGGTGCTGCAGTGGATGCCGCCGGAACAGTGACGGTAAAAACCACTACCGAAGCGGCTATAGAAATGTCTACTGTAGAGTGGGTGCCTTTGATTGTAAGAGACTCTGAAGGAGAGATTCAAGAGATGGAACAAGCGTCGTTCCAGGCCGCAGCAGAATCTGTAGAAAACGCAGGGAGCAAAGGATTTGTACAATCTTTTGCATCAGCGCTCAATGCCAACAAATGGAAAGTCTTTGCAGGAATTTTGGGATCTGCTATGGGAGCTCAAATTGGTTTGATCGCCAAGTACATGAAAATGGCTGCCGATGGAGACCTGGATAGCATCCCGACGTTCAACAACTTTGCAGCAAATTGTGTAGGTACTACTACATTTCCTGGCAATACCGGTTGGGACCTAAAAGCCGTAAGTTTAAACGGCCCACTTTTAATCACTGGAGATTTACTAGATGCTGATGTTCAGGAAAAACCTGAGCAATCTCTAGAAGGCACCCTGGTATAATACAGGGGTATGATGACTTAACTTTTGTTGAGTTTCCAAAGCGTTTTTTTATCAAAACGCACACATTAAAATTAATCACAATTAAAAAATATAAACAATGGCAAGTGCAATAGATACTTTCGGTTGGGATACTGTTTTTGGTATCCATTATGATCACCTTAATACGGCTTTTCAAAAAGATAATGCAAAACTACCCGATTTTAAAGACTGGTTAGATGCCACTTCACAAGTTAAAATCACTGGATCCTGGTCCTATTTTCAGGTTACCACTGGTGGTGCTGGACAAAATCTGCAGATGATGTGCAAATTGGTGAGCGGTACTACGTCTATGGGATCAGATTTAAAAGATTCCTGGTTAAAAATTCAGGTAAATTTGTCTACAATTCCTAATCCAGATTATCCCGCAAAGGATAAAACAGGAACAGGAGGTACAGTAAATACCATGAGTGTTAACTCAACAGGAACCACAACTAATCCAGCGGTTTCTATCATTAGTTCCAGTTTTCCAAATGTTCCTGCAGGGTTGCTCAAAGAAGCCTTACCAGGGATATTTCAAAACTATTTTTGTGCCAATATCGCCCAGTTTAATCAAATTTTTGCGGCTGTAGACTTGAATGTAATCGCAGACAAAGGAGATTACCAATGGCTAAAACCATCATACACTACCTATGCTTGTGCAGATTCGGTGAGTGGTAAATTAAATGATGGGGTATTTGCCGTCTTAAGCATGACAGACAAAGATCAACCCACACAACTAAGTCATGAGGTTGATAATCGTATTCTTCAATCATTACCAGATGGAGCAAACTCGGCTTTGGCCCTGAGCGCGACCAAAGTCTTGGAACATATCTTTTTACCGGGTGCGGTATATACGATTCAAGGATCTTCTACAGATGATTTCAAAATCGATAACGATAATATGTGGATTACCAACAAGAACGATGTGACCTGGGGTAATTTTACATTAGACAATGGTAAGGAAATTACACCTACGATTAAGGCTGGTAATTTCCAATTAGGACTAGTCGATCAAACGGCACAATTGCAGATCATAGATGCCACTGCAAAATGGCCCGACTGGAAAGGTCCGGGAGAGATCGATGTACATATGAACATCACCCAACATTTTGAGTTTGAACTAAAGCAAAACTCATCGGGAGGGTATGTTTTTATTCCTAAACCAGATACAGATGGTACTTCGGTAAAAGCGATCACTACCAATGTAACCGTATCCAAAGGAGTAGAGATTTTTGAAATCTGTTTGGGAATAGCCGTTTCGATTGTTGGTGCGGTAGTAGGAGGCGCTATTGGTGGATTATTTGATGCTGCAGGTTCTGTAGCTACCGAATCTGCAGAGCAAGGTGTGATCACCATCACCGAAGATGGAATTAATGACGCCGCAGAACAAGCCGGTAAAGATGCCATAGAAAACGCCGAAAAAGATGCGGCGGATAGTGCGGCAAATTCCGTAGAAAATGCAGCCAAACCAGGTTACGCCACTCGATTTAAAAATGCAATTTCGGCCAACAAATGGAAGATATTTGGAGGAGCCATGGGAGGTATTTTAACTTCTCCGGTAGGGATGATTTCTACCTTTATGGAGTTAGTTGCAAAAGGAGACTTAGAAAATATTCCTACGTTCAATGATTTTGCATCCAATTGTATAGGGTCTACCACTTTTCCAGGCTCTACAGGTTGGGATTTAAAATCTGCTGGTCTTAATGGACCACTGGTGATTACCGGAGATTTGAAAGCAGCCGATACTGACAAACAATCTGTTGTTGAAGAAACAGCTAGCGCGGTATAATGTATTGTTTTGGGGTACGAAGTCTGCAAACGACTTTGTATCCCAAAAAACAATTGTGTTTCATCTTTTAAAAAATTAAAACCATGAGTATAACTTCTACAGTTACAGATACCCCGCACACTACAGATACCTTAAATTGGGATACGGTTTTTGCCATCCCGATTCAGGATGTGAATAAAGCGATCATTAATAAAAAAAGCTCTCCCAAGAGTTTCGAATTTGAAAACACAGCCGACAAAATATACTGTCAAGGTGATTTTGGCGATTGGCAAATTGTAATGGGAGGAAGCGGTTCTTTAATACGAATGAATTTACCCATTACGAATCTTTCGGGATATTATTATAATGGAGATGATAAGGTTCAATTTTCTAGTTCGGGGCCAGTAAATGCAATCATCCAGGTAAAACTAAAATATTTACCTCATGACAGTAAGTCTAACGACCCAAATGACGGAACCTACCACAAATTAGTGGTGCGCAGTGAGTCTGGGAATCCTGAGGATCCGGTGGCTTCTTTTATAGCACTAGAAATGGGGAAATCCGAAATTACTCCGGGAATCGGTAAATATGCCGCAGAAAATGCCATTACCGGATGGTGTAATGGAAATATCGCTGAATTTGCCCATATTTTTGCCACCGTAAACTTGAATCGCATCATTGATAAGGGTGCATTTTCGTTTTGTAATCCTTCGGAAACCAGTTATGCGTATTTAGACAGAACCAATCAAGAAGACAGTTTATTGGGCGTTTTGTGTATGACCGGCGGAAGAACGACTACAACAAATATTCAGCAAATAAGCCCTTATACTATTCCTGATGGTGATGAATCTGGTTTTCTGATTTCGAGACAACGCTTTTTGAAGGATCTTTTGCTACCTACATTTCCGTTGCAATGGCCACATGCCTCTGTAGATGATTTTGAGGTTACTTCGGATAATCACTATATCAAATTGAAAGAAGGAAAATCCATTCAATTGCCGGATGTTCATCATAGTGGCAGTTCGTATACACCCTATTTGAAGACCTTTAGTATTCAGATTCAAGATCAACATATGATCGTAACTTCGTATACAGAAACCGAGGTTTTCCCGGGAATTACTGCATGGTGTCAATCTACCAAGACCTATAGTATCAATTTAGGAAACAGTAAGAACGGACAGACACTGGTATACAAAGAAATTGGTTCTGGAGATGAACAGCACGGTACCTATAAAAGTCCCGGAGTAGAAATTGCAGAGTGGATGATTGGTATTATTGCGGCGGTTGCCCTTATCATTTTGGGAATATTAACCGATGGAGCTGCCTTTTTTATTGGTGCGTTAATTATTGGTGCTCTGGCAGGATTGGCAGCAGCAACTCCAGAAATTGTAGGATTGGTCAACACGGACGACTCTCCCTCTATAGATCTGTTGAAATTTAATGTTTCTAATCCCATACAATGGTCAAGCGGCTCTGAGTATACCTTAGAAAGTTGCGGGCTTAACGGCCCCTTACAGCTAGGAGGAAATCTAAATTTTGCCTAGAGATCAATACCTTTTTGATCAACTAATCATTATACAACTGCTTGAACTTTTAGTTTGAGCAGTTTTTTTGAATAAGCATGTTGTACTTATAAAACACCTTTCATTAAGCCCCGCTATGTATCCCATGCCATAGCAGGGCGCTACGTCGAACCCCAATCCTGCCCCACTGGATCAGGGTTCTATCAACACACAACATATTGTTGTTTTGTATACTAATAGACATATTGATTTTTTCTTTTTCACCAGAATAATCCTGCAAAGCTCCGAGATTCAGGTGCCCAGCACCGCGGAGTTTGCTGGATGGTTTTTAGCCATCGCTAAAAAATTCCTATGAAAAAGTGTCCTTTTCTTTGGTTCTTTCTTTTGGACAAGCAAAAGAAATGAACAGAAGGTTTATTCATAATTGCAAGTATCCTATGATTATTCTTCCGTTCAAAAAAGAACTCAATCATGTATAGTTCTTATTATTTATAAAAACTACGATGCCTATCGTTTTTACTTTGTACCCCTTGGGTTTCGGGAGGGTACAAGGCTTTGCTCATAGATTGGATATAACTTGCAGCCCACTTCCTCATGGTTGCGGTGATCAACTGCTTCCAACCCTTGGTTCTTGTTTTTTGGCTAGTAACGTGAGTTTCCATCGTTTTATCATTTATGGATTAGACATGGTTTGTATTCTGACAGGAATAGCAAGACTCGAACTCGCATCTCTGGGGTCGTAACCCAACGTTCTCTCCGATTGAACTATATTCCTTGGTGTGTTGCCCGAAAAACTTGGGCACAAAAAAAGACGCCGTGTTCGGGCGTCTTCTAGATCTTAGGATGCTATGCAACTGCTACATATACTTCCTATTTTTTGTTATACTACAGACACCCTTTATGTATACATTAGACCAGTAAATCACCTGCTTAGCTCCCTGGCGATTTAGTCTATGTAGTGTGCAAATTGGTGTCATGATTTTCTGTTTTTAAATATATTTTCTTTTCTATCTATTGTTATGTGAGCTGTTCGTTTTGATTTGTTTCAATCACAAGGCAAAGATGAAAACTATATTTGAAATACACAAGAAAAATTTGATTTAATTTATTGACTATCAAATAGTTATGATTAATTTTAAACATAAGAATTCCTGTCCGCTTTATGCAGATATTGGATCGTTATCGCATACTACTATCTCTCTGATGCTTACCTTCCAAATGTGATTTTTATGTATGTATTAGCGTATGTACATTGGATGAAAAAAATTCATAAAAAAAAGCGTCCAATCTATTGGACGCTTCTGGTTATATCTACTTTTTGTATATATCTTATCTCATAAAACAATCAAAAATAGCTATGCAACGCCCAATCCCGTAAAGACCTGTTCTGGATCCAACGGTAATTACACTGCATATGCAGTGAGATCGTTGTGATATTTTTGATTTTTTGTACCATTCTGTTATACAAATATTTGCGATTTAATCCAGACTTCCAAATTTATTTTTGAAAGCCATCAATCCGATTCACTTTTTTGTTTGCTTATTCTGCTTAGCAAACTGCTCTTAGTTCGTTGTACATTGGATCCTCTTCGATCATGCTCAACAATTTCTTTTTGGCCAGGAACTTCTTTTTTCGGGTGTACCCCACCGAATATCCTTTGATCTGCGAAATCTCTTTCATGGATTTCCCTTCGAATACCAATCCTAATAATTCTCTGTGATCGGCGCTTAGGTTCTGAAAGTGTTTTCGGTACAACAATTCTCGCTCCTGGTTTTCGATATCCTCATACCCGATCTCATCTACTTCTTCATCAAAGCGATGATGTGCATGATTGACTACCGATCTCATTTTTTTACGCAAACGGTTACGCCAAAGATTCTTGCAGATGCCATAGAAATACGTGCGTACAGGCACTCTGATCTCCAGCAGACCCGCTTTTAGTTTTTGGTACAACACGACCAACGCATCCTGAAAGATGTCCTCTACATCTTCTGCGTTTCCATAGTTGCGAAGAATATACCCTTGTACGTATCGTATATTCTCTTTGTAAAAACAGTTTAAAATTCTTTCGTCCCCTTGAATGATGCCTGTGATGATGGTTTGGTCTTGATTCATCATTGTGTTAGTTTGTACTGTTTCTAATTATGGATCAGTAATTTACTGCTCCGTATATTCCCCATTGCTAAGTTGATACAAACTTAAATCGACAGCACAACATCTCCTTACAGATTTCTGTAAAATGGGTGATTTTTTTTAGAAAATTTTACGATTTGGTAATATTGGATTGGGTGGAGGATAGTGATATCCTTACGGAAAGTTAAGCGTAACCAGAATTAAACCTCAAACGAAAAAATAGGTGATGTGGATAATTGTATATCAAGATAATACACTTTATCCTGTCATCAAACTAAAGGAAACCAGCATATATTCATCTTGATTCGTTTTTTTACATCTTTCTATAAAATCTTCATAATTCTCATTGGTATTTTCTTCCAAAAGAAACCCAAGATGAACTCCACTTTCTAATTCAAGAATAACGGTTAACTGGCCAGTCCTATTTGTTCTTTTTCGGAAATCAATATGCTTATTGTTCAATTCCGAAATTACATTAGACAGTTTTAATGGTTCCTTGTTTTCCAAAAACCATTTTTTCAAGGTTAGAGAATCTCCTCCATTCAATTCATCTATGTAATCCGAAAAAATCAAAAATAACTTATCATTACTAAAATGGAGTTCAATATTACCGTAGGTCCAAATATCGTTCTTGAAAATCTCTGGATGTTTCTCATATCCATCGGGATCAGGAAAGTTATTTAGTATCCATTCTTTGGTCTTTCCTAATTTCAAAAAATCAAACCTTCCAGTAGCAAAAAACTCCTCAAAGTCAACGGTTATTTTTTCTTTTAGTTTCATCTTAAAATGAATAAATGCTCTTCTCCACTCTTACAACAACCCCATATCTTTTACAATCGCGACTAAATGCGTCGTATTTTTGGCTTGAAAATTATCAAACAGCTTACTTACTCTTTTGTCGATAGAGCTTTCTCCATTGGGTGTGATATTTTCGGCAATCAGTTTCAATCTTATTTCCTTTTTGGTAAAGCCTTTGGCCAGTTCTTCTAGCAAGATCATATCCAGATCATCCAGCTGTATAAAACCATCGTTATCCGCCATCTCGGTAAGTTCTGGCGGTAGCACGGTTTGCCCCTCAAACACTCCACCTACACAATGGATCAATTCTTTGATGGCATGTTGTCCCTTACACACATAGCCATTGATTTGATATTTCTCAAACAACATATTGATCTTGTCTGGGCGATCTTCTTGAGAGTACACAATTACCTTGATATCAGGTTGTATCAATCGTACATCTCTGATCAAATCGATACCCGAGGTTCTAACTTGTATTTTGTGATCTTCCCGAAAAGAAAGATCGGTAATAAGCAACTGAAACGGGGCATCATCCTGAAATGCTTTTCTAAATTTAAGATAGGCGTCATCACAATATTTGGCTTCCTCAATTTCGGCAATACCAATATTATCATTCAATACTTTTATGATTCCTTGATTGGCAATTTCGTAATCCTCTGCCACCAATACTTTCGTAAACATTTTATAAACCTTTTTAATTAGGGATTTTAATATCGGCTTTAAACCCTTTTTCTTTTTCGGATTCAAAGATAAGGGTTCCATCTATAGCACGAATACGCTTTTCTGTATTGTGTAATCCATTTTTGGATTGTAGCTGTGTTTTGTCAATCCCCACCCCATTATCGGAATACTTGATGTGTAGTGTATTATTATCCTGATTAAATACCAAAACCACCATACTCGCCTGACTGTGTTTTTGCATATTGGTCATCAACTCTTGCAGCACTCTATACACGGTTATTTTTACTGGTGCCTCAAAACCTTGCCAGTTGATCTTATCTAACCCACGAACCAAGAGTTGTATCCCATTTTTGGTATAGTTTTTTAGCATATCGCTTAGTTCTTCTGGGAAGGATTCATCGATATCAAACTCATTATTTTCTCTGGAAATATCTCGTGCCCTGGCATAGGTAGTATTGAGTTTTTCCAGGATCTGCGAATCATGAGGATCATTTTGATATTGCAACATCACCTGAAAAATATCATTCCCCAGCTCATCGTGCAACCGTTTAGAGATCCGGGTTTCAGTTTCATAACTAGCCTGAAACTGTACCATCTGGTTTTGTTGCGCCAGGTATTTGGTACGTTGTCTAAAGAAATAGATGGCAAAGCCAATCCCCATTAATAGTAATAAAATCCCTAGTAGATAAATCGTATTTCGGTTTTCTACTGTAGCGATTTGTGCTTCCTTTTGAACAATTTGCGCCTCCTTCTCAACAATCTGCTGTTCTTTTTCTTCGGTTTCAAATTGAATACGTGCGATTTTATCTCGAAACAATCGTTCTTCTTTTACCAAGCTATCGTTTAATTGGATATAAGCTTCAGCATATTGTAGTCCTTCTTTAGGATTACTTACTTTAGAAAGGATTTGATAGGCTTGTAGAACTTCTTCATTATGATTTAATTCTTTAGCTAATTGCTTTGCATAATTTGCATACTTCTTTGAAATTCCATTCTTACCGATTGATTGAAAATATTCTGCTAAATGTAAATTACTAGTAGTTAAACCATCCTTATCCCCTATACTATCACGTATTGTTAAGGCTTGAAAAAAAAGTTCGGGTATATTTTCTAAGTCATTAGAGAGAAATTTTACATAAGACAAGTTATCTATTAATCTAGCATATCTTCTAGGTCTTTTTTTTAAAAATTCCTGATAAGACAAAGCCTTATTAAAAACAACTTTTGCTTCATCATATTTCTTTTGAGTTTTGCGAACCGTTCCTATGTTATTTAATGATATCAATAATGTGGATGTTTCACTTTCGGTTCCTTTTGCATATTCAATGGCTTTTTTATAGTATCTGATTGATGATTCGTACCGCTCCTGATACTTCAAAATTGTTCCTAAATTGTGATAGCACAAAGGTAAATACTTAAGATTTTGAGATAATTCAAATCTCTTGATAGCTTTAATTGTTAAAGCTTCACTTTCGGTATAATTTCTAGCCCTTCTTAATATTTGAGCTAAATCTACCAATACCTTACCATGGTCAAATGCAATTTGTTTTTCATTACCAAATGTCTTAATTGAAGCATAAATTTTTTGCGCTTGATAAAAATTACTATAAGCAGCACCTAATTCTAATTCCCTATAATAAATTCCCAAATTAAAATATGACTTTGCTATATTAATGGAATCTTTAATTACATTAGCAACTTGCAAAGCCTTCTTATTCATCAATCGATAATTATCTAAGTCTTTTAATTCGTAATAAACATAAGAGATTTCTTGTAGCCTTCTTATTTTATCATTCTCTTTTACTGTAAGGTTATCATTGTAAGCTTTTTCCAAAAGCATCATCCTTTCTTCATTGGATCTATTCTTGTCTTTAGCTCGTTCAATAAGCTCATCTATTACATCTAATTGGGTAATAGTAGTATCTACGATAGGAGTAGGATCCGTATCCTTACAAGAAAAGATCGCACATACAATTAGTAGTAAACAGGCAAGTCTTTGATACATACAATGATAATTAACCTTATAAAAATAAGGAGATCCTATGAAGAAATAAACGAACTAGGCAGGAATCTTGATATCGGCTTTAAACCCTTTTTCTTTTTCGGATTCAAAGATAAGGGTTCCATCTATAGCATGAATACGCTTTTCTGTATTGTGTAGTCCATTTTTGGATTGTAGTTGTTTTTTATCGATCCCCACCCCATTGTCGGTATACTTGATATGCAGTGTATTATTATCCTGATTAAATACCAAAACCACCATACTCGCCTGACTGTGTTTTTGCATATTGGTCATCAACTCTTGCAATACTCGATAGACTGTGATTTTTACTGGTGCTTCAAATCCTTGCCAATTGATTTTGTCTAATCCACGAACCAAGAGTTGTATGCCATTTTTGGTATAGTTTTTTAGCATGTCGCTCAGTTCTTCTGGGAAGGATTCATCAATATCAAACTCATTGTTTTCTCGGGAAATATCTCTTGCCCTGGCATAGGTAGTATTTAGCTTTTCCAGGATCTGCGAATCATGAGGATCATTTTGATATTGCAACATCACCTGAAAAATATCATTCCCCAAATCATCATGCAAACGTTTGGAAATCCTGGTCTCCGTCTCATAACTGGCTTGAAACTGTACCATCTGATTTTGCTGCGCCAGGTATTTGGTGCGCTGTTTAAAAAAGTAGATAGCAAAACCAATCCCCATTAATAGTAATAAAATCCCTAGTAGATAAATTGTATTTCGGTTTTCTACTGTAGCGATTTGTGCTTCCTTTTGAACAATTTGAGCTTCTTTCTCTACAATTTGTTGTTCTTTTTCCTCTGTTTCAAACTGAATCCGTGCGATTTTATCCCGAAACAGCCGTTCTTCTTTTACCAGACTGTCATTTAACTTAATGTAGGCCTCTGCATATTGCAAGCCTTCTTTAGGATTACTTACTTTGGAAAGGATTTGATAAGACTTTAAAAGTTCGTCGTTATTCCCTAATTGTTTTGCCAATTTTTTAGTTGTTAATGCAAATGATTTTGCCCGTTTGAAATTTCCTGTTGATTGATAATATTCTGCTAGATGTAAATTATTAGTACTTAAGCCGGTTTTGTCTTGTATACTATCCCTTATTTTTAATGCTTGATAGAAAAGTTCCGGGATATTCTCTAAGTCATTAGAAAGAAACTTTACATAAGCCAAGTTATCTATTAATAAAGCATATCTTCTGCGGTCTTTCTTCAAAAAATCTTTATATTTTAACGCCTCCCGATAAGTTTCTTGCGCCTTCAAATATTTTTTTTGTGATTTATAGGTGGTCCCAATATTATTGTGTCCTAATATGAAATATAGCGTATCTTTATTTGCGCCTCTAGCATATTTAATAGCCTTTTTGTGATATTCAATGGATTCCTCATACCTCTCAAGATATTTAGCATTTATCCCTAAATTTGTATAACACAATGGTAAATAGCTATTGTTCCCGGATAATTTAAACTGCTCAATAGCCTTTATTGTTATCGATTCACTTTCGATGTATTCTTTTGTTCTTTGTTTTATTCTGGCTAAATCAATTAGAGTTTTACCATATTCAAAAGTTATGTTTTGTGTTTTTTCTAATTTTGCATATAATTTCTGTGCATCGTAAAAATATTTGTACGCAATGTCCAATTGAGAATTTCTATAGTAAATTCCCAAATTAAAATATGACTTTGCAATATTAATTGAATCATCAATTGCATTCGCAATATTCAAAATCTCTTCATTCATAGATTTATAACTCTCCAAGTCTTTCAAAATAAAATAAACATAAGAGATTTCTTGAAGCCTTCTTATTTTATCGTCCACTTTTGATGTAAAACCATCATTGTAGGCTTTTTCTAAAAGCTTTATCCTTTCCTCATTGAGTTTATTCTTGTCCTTAGCTTGTTCAATAAGCTTATCTACCATATCAAGTTGAGTAATACCAGTATCGACCACAGGAATTGAGTCTGTATCCTTACAGGAAAAGAAAACACATATGATTAGTAGTAAACAGGTGAGCCTCGGAAGCATACAATGACGATTAACCTTATAAAAATAAGCATATGTCCTGAAGAAATAAATGAATTAGGCAGGAATCTTAATGTCGGCCTTAAACCCTTTTTCTTTTTCGGATTCAAAGATAAGGGTTCCATCTATAGCACGAATACGCTTTTCTGTATTGTGTAGTCCATTTTTGGATTGTAGCTGTGTTTTGTCAATCCCCACCCCATTGTCGGAATACTTGATATGTAGCGTATCATTGTCCTGGTTAAATACCAATACCACCATACTCGCCTGACTGTGTTTTTGCATATTGGTCATCAATTCTTGCAGTACCCGATAGACTGTGATTTTTACAGGAGCTTCAAACCCTTGCCAATTGATTTTATCCAATCCACGAACCAAGAGTTGTATCCCGTTTTTGGTATAATTTTTTAGCATATCGCTCAACTCTTCTGGGAAGGATTCATCGATATCGAACTCATTATTTTCTCTGGAAATATCTCTTGCTTTAGCATAAGTTGCATTCAGTCGTTCTAAGATTTTGGAATCATGAGGATCGTTTTGATACTGTAACATTACCTGAAAAATATCATTCCCCAAATCATCATGCAAGCGTTTAGAAATCCTGGTCTCGGTCTCATAACTGGCTTGAAACTGCACCATCTGGTTTTGTTGGGCCAGGTATTTGGTACGTTGTCTAAAAAAGTAAATGGCAAAGCTAATTCCCATTAATAGCAACAAGATACCTAACAGATAAATAGTATTTCGGTTTTCTACTGTAGCAATTTGCTCCTCTTTTTGAACGATTTCCGCCTCCTTCTCTACAATCTGTTGTTCTTTTTCTTCGGTTTCAAACTGAATACGAGCGATTTTGTCTCGAAACAGCCGTTCTTCTCTCACCAAGCTATCATTTAGTTGGATATAAGCTTCTGCATATTGTAGGCCTTCTTTAGCATTGCTTACTTTGGAAAGGATTTGATAGGCTTGTAGAAGTTCTTCATTATGATTCAATTCTTTTGCTAAATACATCGCCTGATTTGCATACTTCTTTGAAATCCCATTCTTACCGATTGATTGAAAATACTCTGCTAAATGCAAATTATTAGTAGTCAAACCATTTTTATCTCCAATACTATCTCTTATATTTAATGCTTGATAAAAAAGTTCAGGTATATTTTCTAAATCATTAGAAAGAAACTTTACGTAAGCCAAATTATCTGTTAGTAAAGCGTATCTTTTGCGATCTTTTTTTAAAAAACCCTTATAGGATAATGCTTTATGAAATGCTTCTTTAGCTTGATCATATTTTTGTTCAGACTTATAGGTTACCCCAATATTATTTAGAGAAATTAAAATTCGTTGTATTTTTTTCTCAGAGCTTCCATCAAATTCCATCGCTTTTTTTTGATATGCTATAGCTTCCTCATATCTTCCTAAATATTTGGCAATTGAACCAAGGTTTGAATAACAAATTGGGATATATTCTTTATTTCCGGATAAATGAAATTGTTTGATAGCAGCTATAGTATAGGTTTCACTTTTACTGTAATCTTTTGCTCTCCTCTTAATTTGAGCGAGATTAACCAAGATATTACCATGAGTAAAACGAACGTCATTGCTTTTTTTGATCAAGGAACATATTTTTTCGGCTTGGTAAAAATTCTTGTAGGCAATCGTATTATTTTGAAAATTTCTATAGTAAATACCTAAACTTAAATATGATTTTGCGATTCCCAATGAATCACCGATAGAAATTGAAAGATCTAAGGCTCTCTCAGAAATAGCTTTAAAATTTACATAATCTTCCAAATAATAATAAATTAAAGCCAACTCACGATGTTTATGAATCTTGTTAGAATTATCTGGCAACTTAGAAACAAGACGATCTACCTCTCTAAGAAGCTTTTTCTTTTCTTCTTTAGATTTGTTTTTATCCACTGTCTGTTCGATAAGTTTATCTATTACATCTAACTGAGTAATAGCAGTATCCACCGTAGGAGTTGGGTCAGTATCCTTACAAGAAAAGAAAACACATACAATTAGGAATAAACAGGCAAGTCTTTGAAGCATACAATGACGATTAACCTTATAAAAATAAGCATAAGTCCACAAGAAATAAATTAACTAGGCAGGAATCTTGATATCAGCTTTAAACCCTTTTTCTTTTTCGGATTCAAAGATAAGGGTTCCATCTATAGCACGAATACGCTTTTCTGTATTGTGTAATCCATTCTTGGATTGTAGCTGTGTTTTATCAATCCCCACCCCGTTGTCGGTATACTTGATATGCAGGGTATTATTATCCTGGTTAAATACCAAAACGACCATACTCGCCTGACTGTGTTTTTGCATATTGGTCATCAATTCTTGCAGCACTCTATACACGGTTATTTTTACTGGTGCCTCAAACCCCTGCCAATTGATTTTGTCTAATCCACGAACCAACAATTGTATCCCATTTTTGGTATAGTTTTTAAGCATATCGCTCAGTTCTTCTGGGAACGACTCATCGATATCGAACTCATTATTTTCTCTGGAAATATCTCTTGCCCTGGCATAAGTAGTATTTAGTTTTTCCAGGATCTGCGAATCATGAGGATCGTTTTGATATTGCAGCATGACTTGAAAAATATCATTCCCCAGCTCATCATGCAAGCGCTTGGAGATTCGCGTCTCTGTTTCATAACTGGCTTGAAACTGTACCATCTGGTTTTGCTGGGCCAGGTATTTGGTACGCTGTCTAAAAAAGTAGATGGCAAAAGTGATTCCCATGACCAACAATAACATTCCTAAAAGATAAATTGTATTTTGATTTTCTACAGCTGCGATTTGTTCTTTCTTTTCTTCAATTTCTTGTTCTTTTTCTTCAGTTTCAAACTGGATACGTGCGATTTTATCTCGGAATTGTCGTTCCTCTTTTACCAAACTATCATTTAATTGGATATAAGCTTTGGAATATGCTAAACCTCTATCTCCTCTATTAACTTCTGATAAAATTTTATATGAATCTAAAAGGTTAGCATTAATATCAATTTGTTTTGAGACCTCTTTAGCTTTTAAAGAATATTTAATAGCTAAACTATCATTTCCATAACTTTGATAATATTCTGCTAAATGAAGATTGTTGATACTAATTCCATATTTATCATCAATACTTTCTCTTATTTTTAGCGCTTTAAAAAACAGTTCTTTTACACTATCCTTTTTACCCGACAAAAATCTTGAGTATGCTAAATTATCTATCAAGAGAGCCCTTCTTCTAGTATCTTCGTCTAAGTAATTCTTATATTCTAAACCTTTCAAGTATGATTTTATAGCTTTATCATACTTTCTTTGATTTTTATAAACAATCCCCATGTTATTGTAAGCTAAAACCTCTCTTTCTTCTTGGTTTTTAATACCAGAAGCATGATCAATTGATTTCATGTGATATTTGATCGCATTATCATAATCTTCTAAGTTGTTAGAAACAATCCCTAAATTACTGTAAGCAACGGATAAGTTGAGTCCAACATTATCCAATTTTTCAAATTGTCTTATAGCTGCAATGGTCGAAGATGCGCTTTCAGCATAGTTTTTCACCTTTCTTTGCGCAATAGCCATTCCTACAAGAGCTCTGCCATGATGAAACGGACGTTTCTTCTCTATTTCTGAATAAATTTTACTAGCTTTTGAGTAATATATATAAGCGCTGTCTGGTTTATTTCTTTCATAATAAAGCCCTAATCTGATATAATTAAAAGCTAAACCTGATGAGTCAGAAATGTTTTCTGCCAGATCTATTGCATGGTTTATAGTTTTTCTGAACCTTTTATCATATTGCAAATCCTTATAAACCCTAGAAAGTTTTGTAAGTCTTTTTCTTTTTACAAGGTCATCAATATCTCCTTCTAATAAATTATAAGCTTCATCTGCATTGCTTATCCTATCTGAAATTTCCTTCTGGGTATCTTGTGCTATATCGATAAGTTCATCTACTTTTTCTAATTTCTTATTTTCTGAATTATTAGAAATTGCTTTATCCTCTGAACAATTAACGAAGAAAAGAAAAGATAATAATATAATTAAGAGACTACTTCTCATAAACTTTATTTATCTCTTCAAAAATAAGAAAGAGGTTGCAACAATTTGTATACAACCTCTTCTTTTTAAGTTAGTCGGAAGAATTATCTTCCTCAGATTCTCCTGAACCACCAGAATCTTCTCCAGTATCAAATGCGATTACTTCTTCGATTCCAACCTCATCCTGGATTGGAGGAGCCTCACAAGAGACTAAGTTGATTCCTAGGAGTATTGCTAATAATATGTATTTCAAAGTTTTCATGTTGTTTGTTGTTTTTTTGTTTTCCGTGTTTGGGATACGCCATAGGTATCTACCCCCAGATTGGCATGTATTGCCTACCTGATACCCATGGGAAATGGTCATTTGGTTTTGGGAAAGAGACATCCTGTACAGTTGCGGCACCCTACTTTCCCCCTTTGGGTAACCAACAACTGCAGTTGGATTATTTATAATGGATCAGTGTATTACCAATTCCTAGTCGATCCTTAGTCCTAAGCACTATCTGTGGCAATCGATGTTTGACTAAGTTCTTTTGCGCGAATCAACACACCAAAGAACACCTATTGCGATACGATACGCTTATCGTCTAGGAAACAAGTAACCGATACTAAGGGCAATCAAACCGGCGGGTTATCAAAACCAGCCTATGTGACTCCTTTTACTAAAAACCAGCTTTATGAAATTAAAGCCTTGCGGGAAGTATAATTATCTCTAATTCCTACCTCGCCAGAGTTCTTACATATAGTTGCAACTACTCTTTTCAGTTTTTTTATGCTTTTTGGTTGGTGCATGTTGGCTGGAAGAGGATCAACAACCGAAGTATCTAATCCTACGCCAAGAATGCCTCCAAAAGTATCGGCCAACAGGAAGGCTAATAGCTCCTGATCCTTGTTATAAAATTTACTATACTTCATTGTTTACATTTTAGTTGTTTTTAAATTATATGTTCTACAAATCTCTGCGAGTACTACGCATTCATTTTGCGTAGTGAATATTACAGATACTATTTATTCTTTTAATGAGTACCAAATATCTAAATATTTTCTTAAATCCACAAATTTTTTAACACTTATTTTGTTGATTATCAAATAGTTACAATAAACAAAAGCAAAGATCTCCCTATTCGCTACTTAGCGAATTTTTTGGGGTTTAGGCAATCATTTACAGATCAGCGATTTGTTTTTTTACAATCACTTTTCAGGTGTTTTTACTTTGTATTCGTTTTTACAATTAAACTACGTTCAAATCATTCAATAGTTGCAATTCTAAAATTGCTTAATTTACTTAGGTGTTTGTTGATTTATGTATTTATCTATTTGTATACCACAAAAAAAGCGCCCAATTTCTTGGACGCTTTCGATATATTGATTTTTCTGGTATTCCTTATGTAAAAGAATCACCATAATCTACATACGTCCCGCCGACGGATTTGATTAAAATCCATCTGCTATCACACTGCCCAAGCAGTACTTGTAATTTTTCGATATGTATATTATGTTGGTTCATTGATAGTATTAATATACGAAATCTTACAAGATTTTCCTAATTGTCCTTTTTCGCTTCTCCAGAGGGCGGATTCTCAGTTTTTTTCTTAGGCATTTTACCTTTGATTCTGTTCTTCTCCTCTTTCAAATCGTGAATAAATTGATTGTTATAGGCATTGGTTTTGGCCAACTTCAAACATTTTAAAGCTTTTTTATACTTTCTTTTATGTTCAAAAAGAATGGCTTTTTTAAGATATAACATCGCTTTATCCGTTCCTTTTACCGTTAGTGCGAAATCAATCAATTTTTCGGCTTCTTTGTAATCTTCATTCCATAGTAATACATTGATGTATTTTGGGTACACCTCCAACGTATACATATCTTCTGCCAAAGCTTGCTGAAAATATTCTTTGGCTACTTCATAATTTCTAAGGCTCTCGGCATGGATCTGCCCCAGTAAGCACAACGCCATTGGATTCTTTTCGTTATACGATAGTGCATAGTTCAAAGACTCCACCACCTCATCGAGATTGTATGGGTATGCATCCAGCGCCTGAAGCAAATACTTATCTAATATAGTATTCATCGTTCTAATTCTTTAATTCGTTACGCAACTCTTTTTTGAGTTGATTTCTTTTTGTTTTGAAGGTTTTTACCTTCTTCTGTTTTTTAAAATCCGATCCCTTGTACACCCGTATGGGATTTCCCCGTTGTACCGAGAGATGATTTTCCCACTGATCGGTGATCGATTGTTTTAATTTTTCTAAGCCAATCGCAATCAGCTTTTCTTGTAATCTTTGGATCGCTACTTTTTTATTTTGATGCTGTGATCTGCTATCCATCACTACCACACTGGTTTTTGTTGGCAGATGGGTTGCCCGTACTGCCGAGTTTACCTTGTTGACATGTTGCCCTCCAGGGCCAGTGCTTCGCATGGTTTCAAAAGTGATATCCTTTTGATGTATGTGTTGATTTGCGATTTGCTCCAATTCATACAATCCGATAAACCAATTTTTTCGTTTATGATATTTCCTAAACCTCGAGGTACCGATCCATTGTATAGTGCCGATCCATGATTTTACAAAGGCATCCAACTCTTTACCTTCTAACTGAATCGTCGCCGATTGTACCGTGCCGTTTTCTACTCCGGCTATTCTTTGGATGATCGTATATTCTAAACCTTGTTGTTGTACTTCTTCCAAAAAAAATTTAAGTACCTGGGCCACTACCCAGCAACATTCTGCCGGACCTCTACCCGCGGTTATTTGTATTATCTTTTGATTCATAATTTTCTTTTTACTTATGTTCATTTTTTCCATTGATGAAAGAACGAACCAAAAAAATCTAGGCCTATCACAGATTTCTCGTTAAAGGTTGAGCCCTCACCGCACACTGAGCCTGTCGAAGTGTACGGTAATGCTCTTTCCTCCTTCTATGTATCCATTCTTACAATTTTTGGTGTAAATGTCCCCAGCACTTCCACCAGTTCTTGTTGATTGGCCATCACCTTATGGATGTCCTTGTACGCCATGGGTGCTTCGTCTATCCCTCCTCCAATCAAGGTTACCTCGTGCGCTTTCAATTCTTTTTTTACTTCGCTACGCGTTAAGGTTTCCTTACATTTTCGTCTGGATAAGACTCGTCCCGCTCCGTGCGATGCCGATTGCAAACTTGCCTCATTCCCCAGTCCTCTTACAATAAAGCCTGGCGCCGTCATCGATCCCGGGATGATTCCCAACTCGCCTTTGGCAGCTGGGGTAGCTCCCTTTCTGTGTACAATACACTCCACACCATTTACCTCTTGTTTCCAGGCAAAATTGTGATGATTTTCAATCTTGGCTACTGGTCTTGATCCCAATAATTTTCCAATTCTCTTATGAATATCATCGTGACATGCCTTTGCATAATCTCCTGCCAGATTCATGGCCAGCCAATATTCCTGCCCATCGTGCGTATTGATATCCAACCAAGCCAGTTGTTGCACATGTTTGGGCAACGGACATTGCTTTGTGGCCAGATAGGTATAATGTTTGGCAATATTGGCCCCCAATCCGCGAGATCCGCTATGTGATAACAATCCTATATAAGATCCTACCGGCAAATCCCAAGCGTTGTCGACATCGGTAATGGTTACCTCGCCAAATTCTACAAAATGGTTTCCTCCTCCAGAGGTTCCCAATTGCTTATAGGCTTTGTCTTTTAATCGCTTTACAAATGGAATGGTTGTAAACTCATCTCGTTCAAACACCTCATGATCATGTTTGATCTTATGGGTTTCGTACATCCCGAATTTGGTATGCTCTGCCAGTATGTTTTCGAGTTGGTGTTTCTTTCCTTTCAAAAAAGAAACGGGTATCGGATATATCGTTAAACACATTCTACATCCTATATCCACTCCTACTCCATAAGGGATCACCGCTTCTTGGGTGGCCAACACTCCACCAATTGGCAATCCATATCCTGTATGTGCATCGGGCATTAATGCTCCTGCAACGGCTACCGGTAATTTTAATGCATCATACAGTTGGTATTTTGCCTGATCATCGATTTCATTTTCGCCATATATGGCAAAAGGAGATCGTGTCGTTTTCAAAGCGTGTCTTTTTACCTCGACCGGGCTTAGCAAACTTTCGGCTACCTTACCCCAAACTCCATCCCCTTTATAATTTTCGGGATTGAGCAGCACTTTTTTGGCTTCTGTTAATATTTGTTCTTTTTTTATTCGTTTATGATATCTATTGATATGACCCAAAGTCACATTAATGCTATTGTTTTTCGGAAAACCCAGTTTAATCAGGTCTTTTCCGCTTAGTTTCTTTCCCATGATTTCAAAAATTTGGGCGTTCCCCTACTGCACTATCGTGACAGTGGGTCGGGCTTTTGGCTGTATCTTTTATGCAGATCCCTTCGAGAACCTCAGGATTCTACATAAAAGGATGCCGCCGTAATCCCTAACGCTTTAGGTATTGTTTTGATAAAATCTCGGACGGTTTTGACACACTCACTTGGACACACTCGACGCACTCGGCACACTTCGACAGTCTCAGTGTTCAGCTTCAGTGTTTTCCTGAGTTTTTGGCTCTGGGTGATAGTGTAGCAACAAAAAAATCCGAAACTTTTGGGCTTCGGACTTCTTGTACTATCATATAGCAACTATTGTATAGTGAAGTCCCGAAGCGGTAGCTGAAAAGAACCTGGTTCTCCTGCAGCTAAAGTTTTTGATATTTCAACAATCATTGTACTTCGGTTTTATAGATTATTATTTATTCTCTTGCTTACACTTCGACGAGTTCAGTGTCCGTCTCAGTATAATCATGTCATGAACATTAATCGTTTTGACGGTGCAAATATGAAATGAGTTTTTGAATTACGCAAATAAAATTTTAAATTATTTTATTGATTATCAGTTAGTTATACTAAAAATTAAGCAATAGAGTTCTTGTCCGTTTTTCAACAGATAGTAATCATACATGCAAGTCTCTGTAGGTCTTAGACTTATCCTTCAAGCGGGTTTATTTTAGATTTACAAAACATCATATCATTTTTTTATAAAAAAAGCGCTCAATTTCTTGAGCGCTTTCTTTTTTATAGTCGTTTTACAGTTTTATACCTATAACCCAGGTTGCATAAACCGCTTTTTAGCGCTCTTTTTATGTATATAAACTTCAGTCATTCGTTATAAAACGTGTTTTTTGGTTTTCAAATCTGGTACAAATATGTAATTAATCCTCGATTCTGAAAATAAATTTGATGATTTTTAGTCATAAATCATGGTATTTAGAATCATTTCAAGCAAAATTAAAAGATTGTAATGCTATATGTACTGATATGCATCTGCCCTTGATCCAAGGTTTGTATCCCAGCTTTTTCCTCCAATTTTTGAGTGGTATCTACTACATCGGCATGACCTAACCAGGGCTCGATACATACAAAAGGTGCCTTGGGCTTTGCCCAGATCCCCAAATCTGGGAAATCTTCAAAATTCATCTTTAGGATAGCTCCTTTTGTTTGATGATGTAGCGTAGCTTCCTTGGCATGAATTCCTTTAAAGATGAGCGCATCATGAGCAAACAAGGTATCTGTCAATTGGATTTTCCCTTCTTCAAAAACGGTAATGCTATCCTGTTGTATCAATCCTTCGTTAGACAATAGGTGACTTTGCTGTTCTTTACCATCTGCTAAAGTGATGTAATACTCTTCATAGTTTTCGTCTTCTTTCAAAGGGCAATTAAATGCCGGATGCCCACCCACACTAAAATACAACCGTTGAGTATCCTCATTTTTTACGACATGAGATACCTGAATCTTGTTTTCGATCAATTCGAAAGCAACTTCAAAATAAAACCGAAAGGGATACATGGCTAATGTCTCGGCATTACTCTCTAGTGAAAAACATACCTTGGTGGGTGATTGTTGATCCACTTTTAGTCCTTGATTGTATCGAATAAAACCATGTTTGGGCAATTGATAAGCGCTATCGCTAAAAAAATAAGTTCCTTCCTTTAATCCCCCGATGATCGGAAAAAGTACTGGGGCCTGACTGCCCCAGATATTTGGATCTCCTTGCCACATATACTCCTGTTGTGTGCTTTTTTTAAAAACACTGGACAGTTCGGCTCCTACAGGATCTATTTGTACACGTAGCAAATCGTTTTCTATGGTATGCATGATTAGGTTTTAAGCATTATCCATGTAAAGCTACATTATCTTCTTCTTTTTTTCCTTCTCCACGGAGCGTTTTTTTGCCAATCACCTGCCATGATACTACCATATGGCATTACCTCATCCTCTACTGTACCCAAACCAAATTCTTCCATCTGGCTTCTCACCGTTTCGGCATTCTTGTAGGCACTTGGGAGTTCGGTAATATCGATCTCTTTTGAAAAGAAACGTACATCCAACCCTTGAGTCTCTTCAGCAAAAATGGCGTCAAAGGTTTTACCTTCCTTGCTTTTTCTATGCTGGGTTCTACTGGTGTTACGCCCAGCACCATGTGGTGCAAAACCAAGGTTGGTCGCAGTAGTAGCTCCGTTGACGATCAATACTGGTTCTGCCATATTCAACGGGATTAATCTTGGTCCGGTGATATCCGGCATAAACTTAGGGTCCAATGGTGTAGCTCCCTTGGCATGATAAAACCGATCCTCGTCTTTGAACACAAAATTATGCTCGTTCCAGTATCGGTCCCATCCATCCACATGCAAAGCTTGCAAAGTGGCATTATGAATCACTTCGTGATTGGTCTTGGTCCATTTTCTGATGATTTTCAAAGCTTCCCAATAGGTTTGTCCTTCTTCGGTCTCAAAAGGAATCCAGGCATTTTGCTTCAAGGTTTTTGGAGACATTTCTCTTCTATAACGTTCGGCAATTTTCATCCCGGTTTTATACAAGTTGGCTCCAACTCCTCTGGATCCATGGTGCGTGATCATCATAGTATTACCCGTCTTTTTAGAAGTCCCTACGAACAAAAAATGGTTACCATCACCCTGGGTTCCCAAGTGAGTTCTTGCGGCCTGGATCATCTTTTCGTTATTCAACATAAAGTTACCTTCAAAATCCTTCAGTAAAGCTTCTGGAAATCGATATTGTGTATCTCGATCTCTACCTCCAGGACCAAAATGTGTTTGTTGGTGCGCGGCATCCAATACTTTTTTAGGATCCATTTTACCAAAATCGGTAAGCATCACAGAGCAACAAATATCAGCACTATGCATCCCCGGATGAATGGCATTTTTGGCCACAGCCACTCCACCCACAGGGATGGTACCTTCTGGTCCCGTAGGACACGCATCCGGCATAATCGCACCATCTACCAGGGTTGGTGTTTTCATCAAGGTTTGCATCGATTTTACAACCGAGTTTACATTGCTTACTTCTAACTCATTTTCGGCTTTGATGTTCACCGAAAACGGAACCGTGTCTGCATGCAAATCTACCAAAGGAGGTGATTTGAACTGTTCCAGATAGCTCATCATTTGTTCTCCTTGTAATTGATGCGTATTGATATGATCGATCGCCTCAGGAAACCACTTTCCTGATCTGAATCCTAAATCGATTAATGTTTTTCCGTTGATGTTTTTCTTGTTTTCCATCTTATTTCTGTTTGGCAATCTTACATTGCCCGTTATAATGTTACTACAAATGTTTGACATAGCTACGCAATTAATTTGCGTAGTGGTTTAACTTTTTGAAAATAGCGTTTGGAATCCCGATTAGCTATTTCTCGATACAAAGGGTCTCTCTCGATCATTGCCATAAGTTGTTCCTTGGTTTTGAATTTCTTTTTGCGTGCGTAGGCTTCGGTATATCCCATCAGGTTTGCGATTTCTTGCATGGATTTCCCTTCTAAAAAATGATCGAGCACTTTCTTTTGTGAGGGGTTTAATTTCAAAACATACTTTTGGTACAGACGCTGTCGTTCTTGTTGTTCGAAAGCTTCCATAATATCAGCAGTATCGGCCAGTTTTCGTTCGAGAGGATATGCTGTTGCAAATCTTCTTTTCTTACGTAGTTGGTTTCTCCACATATTCTTACATACTCCATAGAAGTAAGCGTGTATAGAGCTTTCTAATACAAAATGTTCCTGTTGTAACTTCTGAAACAAAAACACCAAAGCTTCCTGAAAGATATCATCAACATCTTCTTCTCTACCCGAATGTTGAAGAATCATTTTTCGTACGCCTTGATAGTTATGCCGATAAAAAGCTTTAATCGTTTTGGTGTCTCCATTTACAATTCCCTTACTAATTTTTTGATTTTGTTTTTCCACTAAGCTGTTTGTTTTAAGAGTTTTTTGATTTTGATACCACAAATCTCTCGCCCACCTACGCAATCTTTTTGCGCAGTAAGAAATATGAGTTAATTTTGTGGAAAACAACAGGCTATGGCACAAACTAAAAATGCGTTAATCCGTTACAAGACCATTGATAAGTGTCTGCAAAACAACAATCGACAATGGACATTGGATCTTTTGATCGAGGCTTGTTCTGACGCCTTGTACGAATATGAGGGTAGAGATGTCAATGTGAGCAAACGCACAGTGCAACTCGACATCCAAATGATGCGAAGTGATAAATTGGGGTACAACGCTCCTATTGCCGTGTATGATCGAAAGTACTATCACTATTCGGATCCAGAGTACTCGATTACCGATATCCCTCTGACTGAAAATGATATGAATGTCCTGTCGGAAACCGTAGAGATGCTGAAGCAGTTTAAAGATTTCTCTTTATTCTCTGAACTGGGTGGGATCATCCAACGATTAGAGGATAAAGTATATACCGAAAAGACCCATCAATCTGCAATCATTCATCTGGATAAAAACGAAAAATTAAAAGGTCTGGAGCATTTGGATACGCTGTATCAAGCCATCCTCAAAAAAATAGTATTAAAAATCACCTACCAATCCTTTACCGCTCGACAAGCCAATGAGTTTATATTTCACCCTTTTATCCTGAAAGAGTTTAATAATCGATGGTTTTTGGTGGGTAAAATAACAGCCAATAAACCCATACTTACTTTGGCGTTGGATCGTATCATACAAATTGATTATGATACTTCTCTACCCTATCTAAATGAAAATTTTAATGGAGATTTTTATTTCAAAAACACTATCGGGGTAACTGTACTTAACGATGAGCAATTACAAGAAGTATTGCTCAAAGTGGATCGCAATAATGCACCCTATGTGATCACTAAACCTTTTCATCACTCTCAAGAGTTGATTGAGAAACATGAAGATGGCAGTGTGACAATTAAACTATATGTGCATCTAAATTTTGAGTTAGAGCGTTTGATTCTTGGCTTTGGAGAAAGTATTGAAGTACTGGAACCCAAAACACTGCGTAAGAGAATTCGAAAAAAGCTGGAAAAAGCAGCTTACCAATATCAGGAATCTACGAACTCTAAATAATCAGCAGGGATATCCCTGGTAAGCCATACATCTTTTTCGGTTTTGTAAAATTTCCAACCGTTGTCTAATAATTGAGCCGTACTTATTGTAATAATAACGGGTACCCCATGTCTGCTACCTACCTCGGTAGCAAGATCTACATCATCGGTAAGATGCACATACTGCCGTTTCATTGATTTCAAACCTTCCTTTTTTATACTATCTATATATTGTGCTCCTGTACCATGATATAATGTAGAAGGTACAAAAGTGGCATCTTCATGTAGAATAGCAATCGAATGACCGTGCGAAGATTTGATGGTATTTTGGGTAAGATCTATTTTCCATTTTACCGGATCAAAATTGGCATTCATTTCGATCAGATCTTCTTTTTCCAGATGAATATCCCTTTTTGCCAATGCCGATAATAAATCCTCGATCTTTACCCAACCATATTCGTCTAAAACAATCCCTCCATCATCGGGATTGTGTCGAAGCCAGTAATTGATTAGATTTTCAATACTATCTTTTGATGTGTCCATTATGCGATTTGCTGCTTTGCTCTAATTTGACTTTTCAAGGATTAAAGTTACTTTATTAAAATTTGCCGCACTGTTGATCACTTTTCTATAGGATTCGAACATCGAAAGATCAATAATATTTTGATTGTAAAACTCTGTTATTTCGATTTCTAATTGGTTATCCTTTACTACATAACCGGATTTAAAAAAGAATAACTCTTTGTCATCTTTTGAGTAAGCCTCTTCTATATTGATATTGTCCAAATTCTTGAATTGATATCCTTCTGGTATTTCTACGATTATTTTTCTTTTGTAACTACGTTCAAATTCGTTTTCGGCAGGTAGTTTACGCTCTGTTTCCTGATACATCTCTTGTTGAGGTCCCAATAATTCTCCTACTTTAAACAGATATTTATTTCCTGCCTTTTCAACAAAGACATCTGATTCCAAATCTGCAATGATGTGTAAAGGTTTTACTCCAAAATCTTCGGGTCGGTCGTTATACACCTCTTTACTCAAAATCTCTAAATTTTCATTAATAGACTTAATGATTCCATCAACTAACTCATCTTTCTCCTCCTCTTTGGCCATGCTCATAAAGGGTTGAACATACACCGCATAATACCCGTCCATTTTACGATCCATTTTTAACTGAGTCGTAGTAATATCTTCATCATCAAACTTTACATTCATCACCAAATCGTAATTGGTCTTATCATAATTTACCGGCTTGATATATTTCACTACTCCAACCCCAGAGGTGTATTCTCCCAAAGTGACTGGTTTGATGAATAATCCATAATTATCAGTCAAATTACCTGGAGGAAACCCAAGGCGAGATTCTTGTCTGGATGGAGCCATATATAATTTAGATTTTGGGAAGTATATCAAATACTTCTGTAACAAGTGATATCCTTGAAAATTCTTATCAAATTTTACTTCAGTTCTATCTGTAGTCAATACCACCTGATGTTTAATCTTAAGCATATTAAAAATTGCTCCATACAACTTCATGATACCCGTCTCGTTTGCTACTTTATTACCAATAATACTAGGTAAATCTTCGAGATCCTTTCGCTTTACATCGGTAACGTACACATTAGTCTTTATAAAGTTTTCAATTGCTCTAATTTGCGTGGCAGTATCCTCATTATTCGAATTTGGAATGGAAGTAATAAATGCTTTTAATTTTGTTTTGGTTTTATTATCCAATTCAGAATAAATCGCATTGTAAATGTTTTGGGAAGCAATGCTAAATGACACCAAATCTTTGGAAGGAGAAAATGTGTTACTTTTTAGTCTATACATAACGTACTTGCTCATTGCACTGTAAGCAGCTTGTTCTTCATCCTCCAGTTTGTCCAACGTCTTCAGACGTAATTTCCAATGATTTTTTTCTTTATTCAATGTATCCTTAACCATACTGCTTAAACCGTTATAACTCTTTGTTTTGAAAATCAAATTGCTTGGTGAAAACAGATCGAACTCTACATTCTTTTTATCAAAATCAGATTGTAAAATAATCCTATTCCCGGTATAACTAGGATACTTACGAACCACATAATAATACTCTATAAAACTTCCTTTCTGGATACCTTCAAAAGCATAATACTTATACGTTCGTTGGGTTTCGTCATCTTTTGCCGTTAGGATTTTGGAATCGTCTAATTCGATAATCTTTCCTTCTTTGGTAAATACTCTAGCCTTATTTCTTACCATTTCGGATCCACTAGAATAAGGAAGATAGACCTTGTTGTATTCTTCAATCTTATCGTTAGAGTTTAACCAAAATAGTTTATGAACCAAGCTATATTCTACTAGGTTGTTGTCCTCGATAAAATAGAATTCATTTACTCTTTTATCCTTAAACGCAACGATGTCTTTTTCTTTAACCTCATCTATATTGATCGAAGCCATAGGATTTTTGTCCCATTCATAACTTTCGTAAAAAGGTTTTTCCTGCCCTAAAACCGGGTTTAAACTTAGGGTACCGATTATGATTAGGATAAGTGAATTCAGTTTTTTCATTGGTTATTTTTTGTTTTTAAGAATGATAACTTCCTTAAAGTTTTTCTCTACTTTTTTGATGAGTTTCGTCAATTCCTTTTGTTGATCTGCTGTGAGCAAGATAAAATCCAAATCAATGATCAACTCATAAATAATTTTTGAATGCGTGTGGGTGTAATTGATTTCGCAACTAAAAAAATCATTAGAAACGCTAAAGTTTTCGGGAATGTACTCTACGACTTTATTTTCTGGTATTTCTAGCACATTAACATGCCTTTCATTCGACTTATAACGATATTCTCTATCGCTCTTACGGTCCTTTTCCTCTTTAAAATCTCTGAGTTCCCTGTTCAAGTTAAGGTTTACATATACTTCTTCATCGAAGCTATTGACATAATCTTTAATATTAAATTGATACGCTAACTCAAAGTCCTTGTCATAATCATATTTGTTCGTTTCCTTGAAATCATCAATCAAAAACTTATTGTTTCCTTTTTGCAATTCCCGTGTATATATTTCTTTGAGTTTATTGTCATTTTTTTCTTTTTCTAAGGAATTAAAGAAATCCATTTTGGGATACCCTGAAACAGAAAATTTACCAGAACCTACGATGGTATTATCAACCAATTTGATGGATGTAGAATCTATAATACTATTTCTTTTGGAGTCTATTACCGGCACTTCTTTGATCACAAAATCTTTTTCTCCAAAGGAGATCAACGCCTCTTTCCCCTGAATAAATGTAGACGGCATATCGATAGGAATATATCTTCCTGTGGCGTCTAAAAAATACACATCATCTCCCTCTATATAGGATAATATCATATGATTATCAACTACTGGCGTGGGCACATCACTATATTTGTAAGGGATACTTCTTGTACCGATCCAAGTAAGATTCCCCTTTAATCCAGCTACTTCCAACATTTTAAAAAGGATGCTTGAATTATCTTTACAATCCCCATATTTTTTATTAAATACATCATTGGCTTCCCGCGGGACAAATCCTCCCAAAGCATATTCAAAAGCAATATATTTAATGTTCTCCTGTACCCAGTAATATATGGCTTTCACCTTTTCCAGATTTGTCTTTTTGTCTTTGGTAAGAATGTTTACTATTTTCTTTAATTCTGTATCTGCTTCGTCAACATTGATATCCTTTACCAACGTATAATACCAGTCATACAAATCACTTACATCTTCAGAAAGCTTTATGTTTTTATCGGATGTCTGGTAGCCTGTAATAATTGGAATAATATGCGGTAAAGTATTCCTGTAATCGGGAGCACCTGGATCTAGTTTATACTCATCAATTTCATCAAGTTCCCAGGTATAAATTTTTTTGCCTCTTTTTTCTTTCTCTGTAAATCGAATTGGTATACCATCCGTATTAAATTCTTTGAATTTTAGAGAGATCTCCTTGTCTACTTTTATAACTACTTTATTTCTAATTACGGGTTTGAAATCTGCAAAGTAGAAAGAGCTTAAGAATCTTGGGTTTTTCACTCTTTTGGTAACCTTGAGCTTTGACTTGGCTCCGGCTTCCAAACTTGGATAGATGAAGTTAATTGATTTTATATCATCATAAAACGAACTACTTAATTCATCTTTTTCTACAAAATCTTTTACTTCTACCGAATTATATTTTCCGTCTTTGTACAGAAGGGAGTAGGCTTCAATGGATTCTATATCCAAAAATGAAGAGTAACTAATGGATTTTTTTGATCCATAGGTAGCTGTGGCATCCAGATATAAATCTTCCTCAATAATCTCTTGAGTAATATCTATCTCATTGTCATTTAGACTAATGTCTATTTTCTTTTCTTCCAAAAGCCTAACCATATGTGCATTTGGATACTTTGATTTAAAACTTTCATAGTCTGCGGATTTTTGTGCTTTTAGTCCGATGGGGATCAAAAGTGTGCATCCCAGCAAAAAAATTACTCTCTTCATAATGATCATCTACTTCATTTGTACGTCGTTAAAAAATTCTTTTTCCTTGGTAAGCTCTCCCTTTTCGTCAAAATACTTGGCTTTACCAGTTTGTTTACCAAATTGATAATGTTGTTCTTCCTTTAGATTTCCATTAGAATAATACTTCTTAACAATACCATGTAACTCATCATGCTGATAATTTCTTTCTTCCTTTACTGAACCATCTTTGTAGTAACTAATCATTGTACCGTGATAATCACCGTCTTTATGCTGTGTTACTTTTTCCTTTTCTCCTGAGTAATAATAACTCACATACTCATTCACAAAATAACCGTTCTTAAACTCCATCGTTGCAGAAGGATTCCCATTATCATAAAAAGCTTCTATAGTACCTGAGAAATTATCCAAAGGGATCATCGGTTTAAGTTTCCCATTTGCATCATTATAGCTATATCCAATGATCATATTATTGTGATAATATCGTACTAGTTTCAACTTTCCTTCTGGGCTGTAGAACTTTCGCGCTCCATGTAAATTATCATTTTTATAAACTGCTATTTGAGAAACAACACCCTCTTCACTGTAGTATTTGTATTCTCCTTGTCGTTGGCCATTTTCGTATGTATATTCTCGCTCTAGTTTTCCATTCTTGTGATAATATTTCCAATCGCCAGTATATTCTCCATAAAAGTAATTTCCTTGTGTGCTAATTTGGGTATTATCGTGATACCAGGTCCAGACACCATGGGGTTTCCCATTTAGAAACTTACCTTCGACTACTTTTGTTCCGTCAGGATCATAGGCCACATAATCACCTTGTTTTACTTCATAGAGATATTCTGCAGAACTATTTACTTTGCCATTAGGGTGCTTGATTATCAAAGTATGCTTTTCTTTTTTACGATCATAAGGGATCTCTTGTAAAACACTACCATCCGTATTGTAGTAAGTTTCCGATAATAACTCGCCATTGTCAAAGAGCATTTCCTGATATAGTTTTCCTTCTGGGCTATAGGATTTTTGTAGACCATGACTTTGACCACGATGATAATAGTTATCATCTTTTATTTGCCCATTTGGATAATATGAAATCCATTCTCCTTGTGCTCTACCTTTTTTGTTCCACCCTTGTCTGGACAGATTGCCATTTTTGTGAAATTCCTGATAGTATCCTATCAAAGAATCATTACGATAAGTAGCAATGGACTGTTCTTTTCCTGATCTGTAATAGTCGTAATAATCACCTTGAACCTGATCGTTTTCATAATTTACTTTACTGGTAAGCGTGCCCTCTTCGTAGTATTTCCATTCTCCTTTTTTCCCACCTTTTACGTCATAAAGTCCTTCGGTTAACAGATCTCCCAATGGAGAGTATCCTTTGTAGTAGAATTCTCCTTTTTTCTTTTTGTTTTCATATACAACATCACCATTTTTATTGAAATAACGGTACTCTATGAACTCACCATTTCTATACACAAATTCATAGTGCAATTTGCCATCCACATCATACTCCTTGTAGAGCCCGTCCAGTTGCCCTTTTTCGTCGTATGCGAATTCGAGCTTTACTGTATTATCAGGATAAAAAGATTTCCAATCCCCCACATAATACCCTTCTTTAACATTTCCGGTTTCGGATACGTTACCGTTAGGATAGTAAGTTGTATAAGGGCCATCTAACAAACCTTCCTGATATTGATAAGTCTCTTTTTTCTGTCCGGTATTGAAATACTCTTCCCCCGATCCAGATAGTTTTCCTTCTGTGTAATTCACTTTTTTGGCAATTTCTCCATTTACATGGTACAATACTAAGGTGCCATCAAGAAGGTCATTTTTATAATTTACATCGTATTCGATTGCAGATTCTCCAATACTGTGATAGGACTTATACTTTCCATTTAATTTCCCCTTAGTGAATTGCTTTTTCTCGATTAATGCTCCGTTATAATTATAAAATTTATATTCTCCTTCTAATTCTCCATTTTCATAATTGCTAGCTATTTTTGGATTTCCATTATCGTGAAAAGCAGCATATTTCCCCTGTAACTTTCCGTTTTTGTAGGTCTCGATATCTGTAACTTGCCCAAAATCATTATACCATTTCCATTCTCCGTCTCTTCTACCTTCTTCATCAAATTTCCCAATTCCGTTTAATTGGCCCTTGGTATTATACATGTTCCAATTCCCTATCTTATTACTTCCTTTACTCAGTCCTACTGCCTGTAATTCGTAATCATTAAAAACATGGGTTAGTTGTTGTGTTTTACCTTCAAAAGTCTGGGTATTATTTTTTTCCATAATCTCCAACCACTTGGCATAAAACAAATTGATAAATTCTTTGATCTCAGGTACTTTTTTATCGACAATTTTCTTGAAGGATTCGTTTTTGATAGAATAGCTAATGGTATAGGTAAAAGCATCGAAATGCTCATTCTCAAAAACCCATTTATAAAATGGAACATATTTTTTGTCCCAAAAACCACTATTCCCTTCAAAATCGTCTAGTTGTTCAAAAAGTGCGTGATTTTGTCTGGTAAGTCCAACATTGATCTTATTATCGATTGTGTAATTCGAGCTAAGGGCCATTCTACTGTTGATGACTAGATCGATTTCTTCAAAAGCGTCATCATCTTCAGATATTGTAATTCCCATAGGCTCTAAGTCACTGCTTTTAGAAACAGAAACATTCAACGAATTCAAAACTGAAAAGGAATCTGCTCCATCCGGATTTAGCAACAAATACATATCAAATGCCATTAGTGCCTGACTGATCTTTCCTTCAACAAAGCAAATCTTCCCTAATTGCAAGTGACTTTTTTCATAAAACGGATCTAAATAAATAGATTGCATGTAATTCTTTGCAGCCTCTTCGCGATTCCCTAATTCTTGCTGTACAACACCTATGTTATGAAAAAGCACATTGTTTTTGGGATAATCTTTTACTGCATTGGTATATAAATCCAGGGCTTCCTGTAATTGTTTGGATTGTAATAGTGCTATTCCTTTATTCACAATAAAAGAATATCTGTTCTTCCCATTTCGAATCTTCAATCCCTCATTGGTAGCTTCAATGACTTCTTCGTATTTCTTTTGTTGAAGTAAATAGTATGATTTTGTAACCAGGGAGGATTCGTAAATGGAATCATTCTTATTGATCTTATCCAAATAATTTATGATATTATCGTATTCCTCTTTTTGTGTAAACTCACCCAACTTAATGGACATTTCGTCATAATCAATAAATTCAACCTTTTCCTGAGCGTGCAAAAATGTAAACGCAAAAAGCGTACTGTAAAGCAATGTTTTTTTCATATTTGTTATAAAAGTTGAGTAGGCGAAGTGTGTGACGAGAATTCTGATTTTCAATTGATCCTGATTCTCTTTACGTTATGAAGATTCAAAAATAGAATAAAACAACGAATTGACAAGGTTCGCCAAATTGTTTTTTGAAATTCGTTTTTTCAGTGAATACTAGTGCAAGGTTGATCTAAGATTTCGTGCTTGTGATAAAATCCAAATCTAAATCCCACCGCCTCTGAATACACGTAACTTTGCAAAAACATATCATATTCTATCGGTGCACCAAGGGATTTCATAGTATTGATTAATCTATACAATTTGGATTTCGACATTCCTAAACGATCAGCCAAAAGTGCTGGTGTTCCTGTAGCTTCTAAACGAATAAGTTGATCAATTCTTTGAATAAGTTCGATGTGTTCAAAAATTCCATTCATAATTACTTCTTTAGTTTGACAAATCTTTCCCAATCAATTTTAAATTTTGAGGTATATTAGTAAGTGTCATCCTACTCACTTTTATTACCCCTTTTTTGAAAGGTTTTTTTATCAAAGAAGCAGATATTGGGTATTTTAACCCTAAAGTTTTTGAAAAATAACGAGTAATCTCTTAAGGAATTAAGAGGTAGAAAAAGAAGGGCATGGTATTGAACTTATCTGGTATTACTCCAGATCTTCAAGTAGTTTTATAGCGTTCTTTTTGTAAATACCATTGTATTGAATAAGTTCTTTCAAAATAGCTATTACCTGTTTGGTATCTCCTAATTTTAGATAGGTCAAGGCCAAATACCACTGTGCATTTTCATAGTACTTGTTGCTTTTGGCAATTTCTTCAAAAATGGGAATTGCTTTCTTTTCCTGATTAGTATTCATATAGCTATTCCCCAAATACAGGTTGAATTGATTTGACTCTTCCTCAGTCACCGCTTTTTCTAGTGCTGTAATTGCTATCTTATATTCTCCTTTGGCATAATTCGACAATACTTCCTTATAATCGGTATCGGTTTCGCCTCTAGTAGTATCTTCTACAGGAAAAGGAGTGTAATAAGAAGCATATAAATCTTCGTATGGGTTGTTTCCAAAAAAGAAGAACCATAACAACGTTGCAACCCCTAGTACTATTGCTATTGAAGCTGCTATTTTCCAGTAATGTGAAGAACCCGATGAAGTTGCTTGTTCTTCAGCCTTGATCTCTTCACTGATTCGTATTAGTTTTTCACGAAATGCCAAGGTCTCCGTATCACTTAGCGTTTCATGTAACACTCTATGCTTTTCGACCTCTTCTTGCAAGGCAGCACTAGCCAATAGCTCTTTTTCAAAAGCTGCTAATTCCTCTTGAGGCAAGGTCTTGTTAAGATACCCTTCTATTTTTTCAAACAATTCCTGATTTCTCTCCATATGGCTTAGTTTTCAGGTTCCGTTTTTAATTCTTGATACATAGGATCTTTTTCGATCATTTCGATCAATGATTTTTTGCAGTCAAACTTCTTCCTTCGGGCATATCCTTCAGAGTACTCCATTTCACTTGCTATTTCTTTCATACTTTTCCCAGCAAATACCAAACCTAATACCTTTTTGCAAGTATCATTTAATTTACTAAAATATTTTCGGTATACATGTTCCCTTTCTTTTTGTTCGATATCTTTACTAATATCCTCACTTAGTTTGTCCTCAGGATGGTCAAGCACCTCAGCTTTGCGAATCATTTTGCTATTTTTCCGTAATCGGTTTCTCCAGATATTTTTACAAACCGCATAAAAATAGGTATGTATCGAAGCAGTGACCACTAGCGAATTTGATTTCAACTTTTGATACAACAACACCATTGCATCCTGAAATACATCTTCTACATCGGCTTCGTTACCTGAGTTTTGTAAAACATACTTTTTTATATGGCCAATATTTGTTCGATAAAACGTTTTTATCACCGCTTCATCCCCCCTAGAAATACCTTCCAAAATGTTGCGCTCGTCTTGTACGCTCATATATTTATGTGCTATAGCAGTAAAACGTTACTTTTAAGCTTATCGTGTTCTTAATTCGTACATAGGTCTATCTTGCGAGATCCATGCTACATATTTCAAACTATAAAAGTAACATTTTTACGTTCTTTGCTATTAATAATGAAGGATAAATACCAGAAAAGGATTTTGGGATTGTTTCATTTTTAGAAAAAAGAGGAAACGAAAGAATCGATAAAAATTATGAAGTTTTAGCCTTTTGCTTAAATTTTCGGATCCCCCAGGCCACTTTATAGGTTCTGAATAGCAGATCATAAAGTACCATTTCGTGCAATCGGTTTTTGGATCGAAACAAACGGTTCATCAGCATATGAATATAACTACTCATCAAATTATCTAATCGATTTTTATCTACCTGTTGTACAATGGCATTAACGACAGTATTATTTTGTTCACTACGAGCTTCCAGCACATCAATAATAGGAGCATAATCGGGATTATTATCTCGGGTAAACACCATAAATTCTTTAATCTTTTCATGCTCTTCCCTGAATTTTTTATCCATTTGCTTCTTCAGAAACTTATTCATTCCAAATTCTTTTCCAAACCCGGTTTTTAAGCGTTCCATCAATGCTAACTTTTGATCTTCGTCATATCCAAAATCAGCAAGTAAGGTATCCATTGCTCGTATACTAAACAACCAACGTAGCTCTTCTCCCTCTTCTTCATCGATCATATCCAGAAAATCCACCATCATTTTACTATCGTAAAAGAATAAATTCTCTGATGCTTCCATGGTCTCTTCTCCGTAGCGTTCTATTTCCCGTTGATAGGTATCAATTTGTATTTTCCAGATCAAATCCTGCTGGATATAGGTTGCCAAAGAGGGCTGCAACGCATTTATAATTTCGCCTACTTTGCTAGCATCTGTATAATGAAATCGGACTCTAATATGGTGTTTAGGGTCTGCATAACGAATAAAAAACCATTTATCAATCACTCCTCTGGCCAACAAATCATCAGTAACAGGTTTGATGATCTGAGTAAGCACCAAATCTGCAGTTTTAGGACCTGTATAGAGTTTGTAGTATAACCATTCGTCCCCAATGATAAAAGATCGTTGTGTATTACTCATTTGTAGTTGTTGTATTTTTTAGCTTTTGTTCGTTATAGAATGCTAGTACAATCTGGTTGGTATATGCTTGATCACCTTCATTCACAACCCCGTTTTGACCATGTAAAAATTCTTTCAATTTAAATGTAGATCTCTTTTTGATGGTATGCAATAGCATCGCTGCCGAAGTTGTGTTTTTTGTATTAATCAACAACTCGTTATCACCATCTACCAACAAAACGTAGTTAGGTAGTTGTTGTTGATTTACCCACTCTTCCAAAAGAGCAATAAATTGATCTGAAGTCGGATCCGTTTCTGTCAATTTTTTGATATCCTTGGTTTTGATATGCCAAGTTGCTTCAGATAGGATTACTCCATTATATTCTACTCTTGGTAAAAATTCAGATTCATCCGCCAGAGGCCCCCAATAAAACCCTAATCCCGATCGCATCCTTTGGGTTTGCATATTTGCCAAAAACTGATAAATCGGTAATGGATCTCCAGAATAATTATGCGCATTGGTAAGATGTGGTATCACTTCTTTGTTATGTTTTTTTGATCGCAACAATACCTTACTATCGTGATTGGTTGAAATCATCAAATCGTCCAAAGTTAGCTGATGTTCTGGAGCAACTATAGATTTGGCCAAATAAGGGATTTCGTACTGTCTAAAGGCAGGGCGCATCAGTATATTTCCTACTCGAGATTCGGGAAGGTGTACGATCTCTGCCAAAATCTTATCCGGATTTTCCTGGGTTTCGATATCTATAATCTCCTGGGTATATTGATGGAGTTCTTTGTCACCATGGCAAAAACGTCCTAACAAATTGGCTGCACTAGACCCTCCTATATTCGACATTATAATTTTTTCTTCCCCATCAATGGTAGTCATTTCCACCATCGAAGACATGGTATCCGGCAAGTCGTCCCAACGAGTTTCAAAAGCTTCAAAATCCTTGTCGGTAAGTTGGATAATGCGTTCGTCTTTTTGTAAGGCTGACATCATTTTTTTCTGAAGAATAGCATGTACGGGAGACCACTGCAGTTCTTTGGTTTGCACCCCATTATTTTGTTGAGGTAAAATCAAATCGTCCACAATTTTACTGATATCTCCTGTTCCTTGGTTTTGCACAAAACCAATTCCCAATTCTACATCCAACGCTTTAGAAAGAGGAACTTCTCTATTTTCGTATCGCTCATAAAATGCCTTTTGAAATCTCGTCATCAAGGTTTCCTTTGGCGGAATAGACATTTTGTTTAATAATGTAATTGCTTTTCTAACCCGATGCAGTAACTTTTGATCCAAGGTATTCGCTTGTGGGGTGATTACCATATCGGTCTGGAACATATATTTGAGTTCAAAACCTACTTCGAGTTCCTTTAAGTACTCACTGAGTTCGATATATTTTTTAGGATCATTCCCTATTTCGCCATCCAATTCTTTTAAGATTCGTTGTGCATTTTCTAGCGTAGTGATCAAATTTTCTGTGCCTTCAATTCTCTTTAAAACCGGTAAGATTTGATCTAGAAATTCTGGTCCAGACACCGAAGGTTCGAGCTCACTAATCAGCAATTGACTATTTACCAATTCTCCTATAAACTCTGTTGCATCTTCTATAGTAATTTCATCATCTACCAACAGCTCCGCCAGATCTTTGAGTAAAGCGCCTGCTTTAGCTTTTTCTAGCACTTTTTGCAGGTATTCAGAATGTTCTACCGCTACGATATGGTGTATTCTTCTACTGTTTACATAATTGTACTCTACATAACGTAATTGATGCCCTGTTTCATAAATACTGGTATTAGGATAAAACAACAATTGCGATCGTATTTGTTGATCTTTAACAATATGTTGTGACAAAGCCACCAGATAGTTCATATCCAGTCGGGTATGTCGTTTATTTTTGGATTTATGTTGTAGATCCAAGAGGGTTTCATCTGAAAACGTCCCCACAGCAGTTCCTGCAAACAAACCAAAGGGTGTACAACGAGAAGACATCCGGCTGATGTATTTGAGTACCGAATATTTCATCCGGTCTGACTTTTCACGGTCCTTGATATTCCCTTCTAACCACTTCTCAAATTCTGTATAAAGAGAAGGAGAAGCCAGGAAAATAGCTTCTTTTATAATAGGATCCTTACATATAGTTTGCAAAGTCTCATCCGACAATGTTACATCTTTGGTTAGTTCCTGATAAAAAGAAAAAGAAAATAAAGGAACGCGCAATACGTATTTAGGGAAATTTTTGTAAATCATAATACTGTTTTGCAATGTGTATTAGCTAATGAGTAGACATTCGTCCCACTTGGTCTCAAAATTGGCTAAAAAAGAAATAATGGTAAGGCCAATTCCAGCGATTCCTTCCAAAAGATTTAATTCATTCATCCATTCTTTTTTATCTCCTCTCCATTGCTTAAATCCAGCATCTCCATCTTCATGTACAGCCATTTTCAGTAATTCATCTAACCAGAAATCAGCTGCTTCTTGAAATGCGGTTTCTTTTGTTTCCAGAAACATGTGATTATAAATATTGGCAACGCCGCAAGCACCATGACAATGTCCAGAATCTAATACGACGGCTTCTTTAAGGTCTCTTCTTTTGGTAGAATTTTTTACTATAGCCAAGGCCTCATTTTTATAAGTTTCATTATCGAGTACAGATCCCGCTCGCCACATCGAAAGACCAATACCTAAATCTCCATAACACCAAGCCAATCTTGAATTACCTTCTTTGGATACATCTTTATGCACCCAACTTGGATACCAGGACGATTGACTCGTGTCTTCCTTTTTGTGACTTAACATATATTGAAGTGCACCATTTAGCATCTTACCTGTTGCTTCCTTAAAGTCTTCATGAACATAGGTTCTACTCAAAAAGTTAATGATACTTGACATTCCATGAGAAAGACTTAGGTTCCCCCCTTTGGTACCTTCTTCTACATTGAGATCAAAAACCCACCATATGGCTCCACCTTCTTCTTTTTGGGCAGCCTCCCAAAGGGCTTGTATCAATATATTTACATTATTCCGGTATCGCTCTTTAAGTTCTGGCGATTGGGTATTTTGATAGCGTTTCAAAAAATAAAATCCGTACCCCGTAGCACCATGTAAAAAATCGAAATAGTTGCGTTCAAGATCCCCTTTCATAGCTTCTAATAAAAACGGATCCAGATCAGCCAACAGCTCATCATTGTCTATATCTACAAACTCTTGTTCACTTAAAAAATCCAGCACCCAGGCGGCACCTGCTATTCCCGAACAAAAGGTAGGATAGGTATACCCCGCACTAATCGACTCTACTGCCTGAGATATGATCTCGGCTCCCTTGTCTGCTGCTTCCTCAGAATCTTTATATCTGGCATAATAAAACTGAAATAAGGAAACGCCAGAAACTCCTGCTAACACTCCTAAATTTTGATTTTCGCTTTGATAATTCTGTAAGACCCCGTAGATTTCATCAAGCTTTTGTTCTAATGCTTTTTTTGTGCTCATATACTATTATATGTCATTAAATACGGATTTGTTACTAAACAAAATCCGATTTGTGTCAATTTGCTTCACAAAGTACTAGACTATCTTGTAAATGAAAAACAAAACCACACGAAATTCATGAAAATAGGGTGATTTATTCCTTTTTAATTTGGGGTATAAAAAAACCTCTGAAAAAAATCAGAGGTTTTTTATCTCTATCTAATTATTTAGCTACACAGCCTATGCCTCCTTGATGTATGGGCACCGAGTTTCCACATATTTGCGTTTGACAACCATTAGAATTGCAACCAAGTGTTAAAGCCCCAGTTCCCGTCAGATTTGAACCTCCTCGAATATGACTACTACTCAAAACACTAATAGTTTCTTTTTTTAGCTTTAAGCTCTTTAATGATTTTTTCATGATATTAATTTTAATTGAATTACCTACTCTGTAAGGTTTTCGGTATCCCCTAATCAAAATCAATTGTGCACTTTTGTTTGATTCTTGCACTAAAGTAGAACGGAAACCATCATGTGAAAAACGTTTGATCCTTATTTTTAGTAAATTGAGGTATAAAAAAAAGCGTTTGTACAAACGCTTTCTTATCAAAAGATTACATGCTTTTAAGGAGTAGTTCCGTCATTGCAATGAATATTTGAGTCCTGGAACTCTGTAGACACATCTTCTACCGTAGGATGACTGCTCTTGTGATTAACTTCACCACCTACGATTTTGGTCATCCCATACTGATTAATTCTAGCGATAGAGAGCTTTTTAAGGGTCATCTTGTTATGTTCTTTTTTCATCATATTTAAAGAAAATTCAATTAAACAATGTGTAATTCACCTTCTCATTGTACTTCGAGAAAGTTGTATTCTAAATATAATTTTAAAGCACTGTATATCATAAAAGCTTAACCGCATTTTTCAAAAAATGAGGCACCAAATTACTAGGTGTTTTGACGTTGCAATTGTTCTTCTAATTTTTCGATGTTTTTAATGTAGTAAGAAGGGTTAATCCCTGTCTTGGATTTAAAATGCTTGGTAAAAGAATTATCACTCTTATATCCAATTTCGTTGGCAATAGATTTTATAGAAAACGACCTGAATTTTCTGTCATCTTTTATTCTCTTAAGGACGTATTCAATACGCAAATCGTTAAAATAATCCTTCACACTTTTATTTTTATAGGTATGAATTATTTTAGACAAATATGTTGTATTAGTTTTGATCTTTTTGGCAATAGTATTCAAGTTACAATCGGGCCTTAAAAAATATTCTTTCTCTTCTAGTTCATTGAGTTTTTTAAGAATCTTTGCCACTTTTTCATCATCTATACTAACTTCTTTAGCATCAGGCATATTTTCCTTAGTTAAATTTTCCTGTGCCTCCAATACAGTAATTTGATTCATCAGATCATTGAACTTTTTTCTGTTTGATCGCTGTCTTCTGAAATATTGAATAGCTAAGAGCACCAGTATTATCGAGATAAAAATGGATACAAAACTGTATATGTTCTTGTTTGTCTTTTCCGCTTGTATTTCTTGTTTTAGTTCTGCAATTTCGGTTTCCAGTTCGTTGGCAGATGTATCGTAAATGATGTCCAGGGTTTTTCCCTTTTTTTCATCGTGCCTAGCTTTCAGTTTTACATATTGTTCATTCCAATGTAGGGCCGTTTCATAATCTCTCTTTTCACGATAGCAATTGGCTAACAACAAATGTGTTTGTATAACCACCATCTTATCAAGATCTTCTTCTCCAGAAACCTGAATGTTGTCTACAGCATAACGAATTGCTTCATTATAGTCCTTCAATTTGTAGTAGCAGCTAGCTATAAAATAGTTGGTATTAAATATGTCATAAGAATTAACACCGACATCATTTGTTTCTATCAGTTGCTGAGCTTTTTTCAAAAATTCGAATGCTTCGTTATATTTCCCTTTATGATAATAAACGATTCCTTTTTTGATATTATGATCTACAAGTCCTTCTTTAAAATCCAGTTTTTCACTTAACGCTATCCCCTTATTTGAAAAATGCAAAACCGTATCATAGGCCTCTTGAGCTAGAAAAAAATCATTGATCGTAGTATATATTCTAGCATTATTTTCTTTGTTGACATAAGAGGTTTTATCAATATTCTTTAGCATATAGGATACCAATTCCTGTCCTTTTTCCCATCTTTTGGTCCTTTGATACACGATAATCATCCCGGATTTGGCCAAAATTTCATGCTCAACATTGTTCTGTTGTTTTGCAATTGCAATCGCTTTGTAATAAGCGTCCAATGCCTTTTGATCATCGGTTTTTCTAAGATAAATATGTCCTTTAATGCTATATGCCCTACTTAGCACCTCGTTGATTTGTAGTTGATTAGCCAATTCAATCGCCTTATTCAAGAATCTTAAACTTCTATCAAGTTGTCCCTTTTGGTAGAAAAATATGGCAACAATTACCCATTGATCAATGGTGTTTTTATCTAAGATAGGATAGTTTAGTATTGCTTCTGCATATTCCTGAGTATTCGCAACGGCAGTATCTGTTTGTATGTTATGAACCAACTCCTCCAATGTATTCTGCTTATTATCTTTTATTGACGTAGTAGTATTTTGTGCAAATACGAAGGAAACACCATTAAGAAGAAATAAAGAAAGAAGAACTATTTTACAAAAGTTCGAATTTAGAAGAACAGCCATTACTTTTTGTGTGAATCAATTTTCTCAAAAGTAATGATTTACTTGATCAATCACGTAACCCCTTTCTATAGATCACTTTACAAAACAAGAAAGCGCTGTGTTTACAGCGCTTTATACTAAAAACAACGATCTGTTATTTTAAATGACATCCAATTCCTCCTAATTCTTCAGGAACACTATTACACATTAGTGTTACTGATCCTCCTTTTACCTTATCCATTGTGAATTTGCTGATCTGCATCTTTTTTAGGTCTAATTTTTTTGTTTCTGTTTTCATGTAATATTGGTTTAAAATTTACCTACTCTGTCTTAAGGTTTTCGGCTTCCCCTTGATCTCAAGGTAGACAGTTATCCGGTAGATTAAAAACACAAAAACCGTATTTTGAATAAAATAGGGAGGTAAAAATAGCTCTAAAAACTTACGCTAATCATACATTAGGGCTGGGAAACAAAAACGAATTATTTTAGCGCTTTGTTTCATCATCACCCAATCAACAAACACTCATTCCATTTGGTATCAAAAGGTGCCAGGTAAGAGATCATAGCCAAACCAATACCAGAGACTCCTCCTAATAGGTTAATCTCTGGTTTCCAACCTGCCTGATCGCCGCCTTGCCATTTCATATATCCGGCAAGACCATCAGTATGTATTCCCATTTTCAACCCTTGATCCAACCAAAAATCAGCTGTCTCTTGAAATACTTTTACTCCGGTTTCTTTGTACATATGATGATACATATGCATCACACCATAAGCCCCATGACATAGGCCTGCATCCTCGATACCCGCTTCTTCAAGATCGCGACGATTCGTAGATTTGGTAAGCACTGCAATGGCTTCTTCTTTATATTTTTCATTTTGTAATACTACACCTGCGTTCCATAAAGTGATACCAACCCCCAAATCTCCATAACACCAGGCTAACCTGGAGTGTTCATTCTTTTCGCCATTACTAGTCACCCAACTGGGAAATGTTGTATTAGCCTCCTTATCCTTATTTTTAAATTCCAACACAAAGTTTAGGGCACTATTCAGTAGTTTGCTAGCAGGTGTTTCAAAATCTTTATGAACGACCAATCGCGATAAAAAATTAATGATACTGGGAATCCCATGAGACAGTCCCATATTATATCCTTTTATGCCTTTATCACGATCCAAATACGATTCCCATTTGATCGTATTCCCTTTGATAATGCCTTTTTGCTCCAGTAGCCTTAGGATATCCAACAAAATAGTTTTGTATTGTTCTTTTAATAATGATGAGGTCGTGCACTCGTAGCGTTTCAAAAAATAATAGGCAATCCCCAGAATACCATGCAAAAAATCGTAAAAATTAGGATCATGCTGCAGTCCTTGTACGGATGGGAATAAAAATAAATCCAGCTCTCCTAATAAGACATCGCAATCCAGATCTACAAAATCCTCTTGCTCCAGTAACTGAATCGCCCATGCAGCTCCAGCAATCCCCGAACAATACGTATAGAAGTTATACCCATTATTGATCTTTTCAACAATAGAGGTTAATATCTTTACCCCTTCATCTGCAATCGAGGCATCATTCATCAATCGGGAATAATAGAAATGAAAAAGGGCAATCCCCGCATCCCCAGATAGCACCCCAATGTCTTCTTTTTGACTTTCATTTTTTTTTAAAGCCCTATGTATTTGAGCCAGTTTATCGTATACAATTGATTCTTTGTGCATGGGTATGTTTTACAGCGTACAGACAAAAAAGCTGCCTGATCAAGGCAGCTTCCACTCATAGTTGAAAACCAAATGATCTCCTGGTATAGAAAATCACTCAAACTCTCATATGATTATGCTCAACTAGAAGCATTGTGCTCCCGGAGGAGGGCATGTATTTAAAGCTCCATTAGTAATACAAAAAACAGTCTCTCCAGGATTACACATGGCCGTTGGATGCCATCCTCCTTTTACACTGTCTTGTTGTAATTTGCTAATCACTTCCTTTTTTAGTCCAAGACCTTTTAGCGATTTTTTCATGTGAATAAAGTTTTATAAGTATACCTACTCTGTTTAAGGTTTTCGGCTTCCCCTATACAAGATCTAGTACAAATAGCTACATATCGATCTTGTTATAAAGGTATTAGCTTAGGCGACCCTATAAAAGCACCACTACCCTAGTTTAAACAAATGTGGGTATAAAAAAACCTGCAGTAATGCAGGTCTTTTTTAGTTCGTTATCTGTCTATGGGATATGAACACATGGCCCACCTGGAAATCGGGCAGTGCCACATATATCTGAATCTGTTCCTACAACGCTACTTCCTCCTTTTATGACTTGCAATTTTTGGGTGTTAATGCTTGCTATAGTAAGCTTTTTGAGCGTCATCTTGTTTTGGTTTTGAGTTTTCATACTAGTTTTACTTTGATTAAAAATTAGTTATACTATGAGTGTTTTACTGTAGCACTAATGTAGTACTACAATGGTCTGAATATAATTTTTTATACCCATTAATAGTAATTAGATTGCCCTAATTTGTTTAAAATAGGGGGTATAAATAGTGCTTATAAATTCAAGTGAAAATCATTCGATATTACCCTGTTTCTTTTAACCTACGACACCATGTTTTCTATACTTTTTTCCTGCTTTTGCAGATTCTTGATATAGTAGGACGGATTTAAACCGGTTTTGGCTTTAAAGTGTTTGGCAAATGAATAATCACTTTTATACCCAATCTCGTTGGCAATGGATTTGATAGAGAAGGATCTGAATTTTTTGTCATTTTTCAATCTCTTCAATACATAATCGATCCGTAGATCTCGGATGTACTCATTAAAATTCTTTTGCTGATGTATGTTTACAATCTTTGATAAATAGGTGGAGTTTGTTTTTACTTTTTTAGCTACAGAACGTAAATTACAATCCAATCGCAAATAGTATTCCTGCGCTTCTAAACGTTCTAATCCTTTTAGGATATGAGTGATTTTTTCATCATCGATAATAATCGGTTTTGTGGTGTCCTTTTTGTCTCCAACCTCTTGCTCCTTGGTTTCAAGATCATTGATTTTTTGTAGTAGACTATCAAATCTGGATTTATAGGTTTTTTGTTTTTTGAAATAAAGTACAGCTCCAACAGAAAGTACGATTAACAATAATATCGCAAGGATATACCCATAGGTCTTGATCCGTTCGTTTTTGCGATGTGCATCTTGTAAATCAACCATGCCTTTTTGTAATACCTCAGCCTCTTTTTGGTAGATCCTATTAATGGTAGCTGTTTTCCGCTTTTGGTTGGCTTCATTGAGTTCTACATATTTGGTATTCCACAATAACGCATTTTCAAAATCCTCTTGAGCGGCATAGCAATTGGCAAGTAATAAATGAGATTGTAATACAGGGAGTTTATATAAATCTTTTTGTTCTGAAGCATTGATGTTATCCTGCAACCTTTTGATCGCTTGATTATGTAATCCTTCTTTATAATAACAACTGGCAATAAAATAGGCACAGTTGATCGTAGGATAGAAACTATTTTTAACCTCGTTAGTTTGTAATATTTCTTCCGCCTTAAATAAAAGACCTAAGGCATCCTCATATTGGCCTTGATGATAAAAAACCACTCCTTTTTTGATGTACAAATCCACCAAACCTTCTTTATAGTCAAGTGATTCACTAAGATCAATCCCCTGTTCTACATGGTGAAGTAACGAATCATATTGTTCAGTATCTAGATATACTTCGCTAGCAGTAGTAATTATATTGACGTGGGTTTTTGTACCCTCAAAAGAAGTTTTGCTTATAGATCTTATCATCTTTTTCGAAAGTTCCAAGGCCTTTTCATATTGTCCTGTCTTTTTAAAAACAAGTACGAGTCCCGTATTAGCAGACATTTCCCGATCCAGATCGTTATTTGTCTTAGCCATTTCTATACTAGCATAATAGGCATCGAGCGCTTTTTGATTTTGATCATTCATTAAATATGAATGACCTTTAACCGTCATTGCTTTGCAAAAAAGAGTGTAATCATTTAGTTCTTTAGCAATAGTAATTGCTTTGCTTAAGTATTCTATACTGCTTTCGTACTTTTCCTCATAGAATAGATCTCCACCCTTTTGATAATACTGTTCTGCTAATTCCAGAGTTTGGGTTTGTGCAGCGGTTTGGTGTATTCCCAAAATCAGGAATAAAAGGTAAGAAAAGAGGTATACAAACCGTATAGAGGAGCCCAGCATGATGTTGTGTTGATGTGAATACTCAAAAGTAAGAATTTACTTTTTGATGATAAAACGTGTTTCTGGGCTTGAAGTTTATCTAAAAGTAATCGTACAACTGCTGGATTGTCCAAACCATCGTACTCTATTTCTGGAAGCTATTTTGTAAATCCCATCTCTAATCATTCTAGGTACAAAAGCCAATAATGCAGCAGCCAATTTCCATCTTGGGATTTTGGAAACAATTTTTAAAAACCCGTCAGAATGGGTATGTGCTCCATTTTGATCGATAAGAATTACCGTTTCTAATTGCTCTAATGGGTATCCATACTGTTTTAGGTAAGCTTGGCCCTGTGGAGATTGAAAAGGTATAAACTGAAAAATCTCTTCTGGGGCAAATTTTAATAACCACCCTACAACCCCATTACATAGGTTGCACTCGCCGTCGAATATAATTACACTTCTATTTGCTAGATTTTCCATAACATTGGTTTTTAACTTGTTATGCATCTATAGTCGAACAGATCCGTCAATCATTTCAATGGCAAGGTGAGAATTTTGATAAATTTTTGAATTATGAGTCGCCATGATCACCGTTTTCCCTTTTTCTTCGGTGATTTTTTTAAGCAAATCAAAGACCATTTCCGTGTTTTTTTGATCTAAATTCCCAGTAGGCTCGTCGGCAACAATCAAATCTGGATTATTAATTAATGCTCTTGCTATAGCTACGCGTTGTTGCTGCCCTCCAGATAATTGATACGAAGGACGCTTGGCAAACTCCCGCATGCCTACTTCTTCTAGAAGTAACAGTGCATCTTCTTTGATTTCTTCTTTGGTTTTGGCACCCATCTTCATGGCAGGTAGTATGATGTTTTGCAGTACATCAAACTCTGGCAACAAATAATGAAACTGGTATACAAAACCGATATGTTGATTTCTAAAATCGGTAAGATCTCCCGCCAATAAGTCTTTGATGTTTTGATCCTTTATCTGTAGTATTCCTTCAAAATCGGTGTCCAAAGTCGAAAGTATATACAACAAAGTCGATTTACCACTTCCTGATTCTCCATAGATCGAAACCAATTCTCCTTGAGCTATTTCCAGAGAAACTCCATGCAATACCTGATGCTGTTTTGGCTGATCAAAATATTTGTCGATATGTGATGCTTTAATGATCATAATCCTCTGATAATGGTTACCGGATCCACTTTACTCGCTTTTTTTGAAGGGATATATCCTGCCAAAATCGTGGTCAACACCCCAAAGGCAAATCCCATACAGAAATAAACAGGCTTAAAGTTGATGGGGTATGTTTCTACAATGATAAAATCTGATGTGTCTAATGGTGTTGTAGAAATCATATAGCAAATGACATAGGCAAACAACAATCCTAGTATCGCGCCTATCAGTCCTATGATTAGGGATTGTACCAAAAAGATAAAAACAATATCCTTACTAGAATATCCCATGGTTTTTAATACCGCGATGTCTTTTCTTTTCTGAATCACCGTAATGTTCAGGATATTAAAAATCCCAAAACCTGCAACCAACAACAAAGCAAAAGAAACCGACCAGGTTAGAATATCTCGAACTTTGTTACCGATAACAATGGTTTTATTACTGTCTTTCCAATCTTCGGCAGCTACTGATGCTATTTGTTCGATTATTTGATGTTTTAAACTTACATCGTCCCGGTCTTTTAATTTGACATGTACATGGGTTGTTTTTTGATCCTGATTCAATAACTTTTGTAAGGTCGAAGCAGAAAAATACGTTCGTACATTGTCTATCGTAGTAATCCCAAAACTAAAAATCCCAGATACTTTAAGCTTCACGTTTTTACCATTGGGAAGAATCATTTTAAGCTCGTCTCCAACAGATACCTTCAAACGATTCGCTAAACTTATGCCTAATAGGATAGAATTTTCTTCCAATAGACTCTGAAACCCATTCCCTTCTATCAATCGTCGCTCCAGATCAACCATATGTTGTTCCTGATTCGGGAACACTCCATTAATACTCCCTGGTAATTGTGTAGTGCTACTCACCAAAATGGCTGGAGTAATCAACTGATGTGCAAAAGACCGTACATTTTCATTTTTTGAAAGGAGATTGTCTATACTCGGTACATCAGCAATAGTTTTCAGTTGATTTCCAAAAACTTGTTTTGATGACTCCGCTTTAGTTTTTGAAGAAACAATAATATCTGGACTTCCATTAAAAACAGCATCATCCAAAAAATCATTCACCCCAGTCATAAAGTTGATCATGACAATAAAAGTTGTTACCCCCAGCATGACTCCCAACATCGCCAAAAAACTTTGCTTCTTACGCGCAGACAAATATTGCCATGCGATAAACAAGTTGGTTTTAGAATATATAGGTGTAGACATATCTGTTAGGTCGGGTAAGTTTTCTATAGATTACAGTTACATTTCTATGCTATTTAAATACAATTAATTTCTATGTCGCTAATAAATATACATTAACTTTGATTTTATATTGTTAGGAATAATCAAATTATTACTTTTGCACTACGGTTATCACGTAATATTGATGCGTTAATTATTTCTTCCCCCCGTTGTTAATCAGAATTATTTTGAAAATTAAATCTATAGTTATGGATAAACTATTACGCTGTTTTTTAATTTTTCTTATTGGTGGGCAATTCCTGTCTGCACAAGCCGATTATATCAGCTGGGAGTTTAGGGGAGGAAATTTACTAAACAATCCAGACGGTACTTCTACCGGACCAGGACCAGAACCTGCCGGACTGGACGTGGCTGATATCCCCAGCACACCAATTACTTTTGGTCGTTTGCAATCAGCGGTACTAGGAGACTTGGATGGAGATGATGATTTGGATTTCATTTCTGGAAGCCAGGGAGGTACCGTACATTATTATGAAAACGATGGGACGCCAACTGCGCCTAATTGGGTAGCGGCTTCGATACCGACCTTGGATACGCTTTGGATTGATCGAGATAACCCCTTTAGAAATCAAAATAGACCTCAGCTAGTAGATATTGATAATGACGAAGATTTAGACCTGTTTATTGGTACCGATTATGATTATGAAGGTGATCGGGATAATGATATTTTGTTTTATCGAAATGTAGGTACTCCTGAAACTCCAGTTTTTGAATATGTTCCTGATGGGATACCTGGATTAAACGATATTGAAGTGGCAGAATTCCCTGGTTTAGGTTTTGTAGACCTGGATAATGACACCGATCTGGACTTGGTGGCACTAGGAAGTGATAAACTTACCTATTTCCTGAATACGGGTGATCCTGAAAATCCTGTTTTCGAACGCCAGTCTGAATTAGATAGTCCATGGAATGATGAGGATGCCTATACCAATATGGACGTTCCCGTGCCTGTTTTTGAAGATTTTGACAAAGACGGGGATTTTGATATGTTTTTTATGATCGATACCGGTTTTGTGAGATGGATTGAAAACATAGGAACCGCAACGGAACCACAATTTGATGACCCACAACTACTTTTTAACGGTGAATTGACTCGAGGAGAAATAGGAAGCTTTGCAACCATAGACTTTGGAGATGTAAATGGGGACGGTCTAAAAGATGCTATTCTTGGAAGTTTTAATGTTGCGCGATTTGCATGGTTCAGACAAGTACCTGTTTGCGTTGCACCCAGCACTCCGGTGGTAACTGCTACACCAGTAACTTGCGAAGGAGAAACTTCTACCATTACTATTTCTGGAGACCTTAATATTGCTTCTACCTGGTCGATTTACACAGATTCTTGCGGAGGTACTCTTTTGGGAACAACGACTACAAACACTTCTACTTTTGAAGTAACGCCTACCGCACCCGGAACTACCTATTACATTAGAGGAGAAGATGGAGATTTGACCTGTATTGATGAAAGCACAGCCGTTTGTGTAGAAATTACGATTCCGGTTAATGCAATAGATGACCCTACGTTTAGCTATCCTGATACTGATTATTGTTCAAACGACTCCAACCCATCTCCTACTATTACAGGAACAACAGGTGGAACATTCAGCTCTACCTCTGGATTAAGCATTGATCCAGATACTGGAGTTATTGATATTGCAAACAGTACTCCAAATACATATACCGTTACCTATACTACCAATGGTACTTGCCCAGACAGTAGTGATCAGGAAATCACCATTATCCAGCAAGATGACCCTACGTTCAACTATACAAACAGTAGCTATTGTAGTAACGATGCAAATCCAACACCAACGATTACAGGAACTACAGGTGGAACATTCAGCTCTACTTCTGGATTGAGTATTGATCCAGATACTGGAGTGATTGACCTTGCCAATAGTACACCTAATGTGTATACAGTAACCTATACTACCTCTGGTACATGTCCAAATAACAGTGATCAGGAAATCACCATCATCCAACAAGATGATGCTACGTTTAGCTATACAGACAGTAGCTATTGTAGTGATGATAGCAATCCAGCACCTACAATTACAGGAGCCTCAGGAGGAATCTTTAGTGCTGCTACAGGATTGAGTATTGATCCGGATACTGGGATAATTGATCTTACAACCAGTATCCCTGCAACATACACAGTCACTTACACTACCAACGGTACATGCACAAACAGTAGTGATCAGGACATTACTATTATCCAACAGGATAATGCCACATTCAGTTATACAGACAGTAGCTATTGTAGTAACGATGCAAATCCCGCACCTACAATTACAGGAACTTCTGGAGGAACCTTTATTACGACATTAGGATTGAGTATTGATCCGGACACTGGGGTGATCGATATTACTAATAGTACACCAGGTACGTATACAGTAACATATACTACATCTGGTATATGCCCAAACAGTAGCAATCAGGAGATCACTATTCTCCAACAGGAAGATGCTACATTCAGTTATACAGCCAATAGCTATTGTAGTAATGAGTCTAATCCTGTACCTGCAGTTACAGGAACCACAGGAGGAACCTTTAGTGCTGACTCAAGGTTGAGCATTGATCCCAATACAGGAGTAATCGACCTTGCTAATAGTACTCCGGACACGTACTCGATTACATACACCACTGTTGGTAGTTGTCCAAATAGTAGTTCGGTAGAAATTACGATCCATCCACTCCCAAATGTGGCTATTGAAAATGATTCGTCAACCATTTCAGTGAATAGTTTGGAAGGAGCAACGTATCAATGGATAAATTGTGATACCGACTCTCCAGTACCTAGCGAGACCAACGCTTCGTTTACTATTTCAGAAAGTGGATCTTATGCCTTAGACATCACCATAAATGGTTGTACAAACAGATCTGAATGTGTAACCATCAATATCGCAAACAGTCTGTCTGATTTTAAGTTATATCCAAATCCTTCGGAAGGAATGATTCATGTTACCCTTCCCTCGGTAATCGATATTATCATTTATAATAACCACGGAAGAAAAGTATTTGAAACCACCAATACTTCCATAGATATCTCTACATTGAAGTCTGGGGTATACTTTATGAAAATCGAAACTTCGGAGGGCACTACAATTAGAAAATTGGTAAGAAACTAGAAGATTTATGATTTCTTTTTGCTTTTGCTACTCTTTGCCAAGGGGTTGAAGGCAAGACATAATTGTACCCAATACTCAAGATCTTCATCCAGATCAAAACCATCTGGAGAGACAAAGACAAAACCTTTCATGGGTCTTCCTGTAAAATCCATAGGAAGACACCCTTCTTTTTGCATGGCTTCGTTCATGGCATCGGGTCCGATCCTTGCCATTAGCAAATCCATTTCCTTCTTTTTATCATAATGTATCCCGCAACACATCTTATCATCCACCATAAAACATAAACCGCCCATCATTTTTTTCTCGAAGAAACCAATACGTTCTTCCCTAAATATCTGTCGAATTCGGTCAGCCAAAAATTCGTTGTATGCCATAATTATTGTATTGCTTTGGTTAAATAGTCATTTAGCGGTTGCATGATTTTCCAATACCTCATCAGCTCTCCAATTAACTGCTCACTCAAGATCAAATCCGATGGTTTTTCAGTCACAAAATAAAACTGTTTATTCGCAATATACGGTTCCTTCTCTATCGCTTGTTGCCATTCTTTAGGAATACGTTTCATTGCCTCACCTTTTAGCTCTCCAAAGTGTTCTGTAAATTGTTGCTCTTCGATAAGCTTTCTGAACGTTTTTGGATCCTTCTTGATTTTTGTTCTAATCTTAAGAAGCTGCTCCTTATCCGGACCAAAACATCCTCCCATAATGCCAACCATTTCTGGCGAAAATCGAACAAAAAAACCTGGAATACTTTTGTCCTTCTTGCCCCCTCTAGAAATAAATGCGGTATAATGTAAATTATAAGGAGTTTTGTCTTTAGAGAATCGAATATCTCTATTAATTCTAAGGATACAATCTTTGGGTTCAATCATAAGATCTGCATCCACTTTCTGTATTTCTTCGATCATTTTACCCACAAACACAGTAAATGGCCTTTTGACACTTGATTCGTACCTCTTTTTATTTTCATGAAACCACTCTTTATGGTTGTTGGCCGCCAACTCCTTGAAAAAGTTTATAAAATCTTCTGTGAAATACTGCATAATATACGGTTTACATGCTAAAGCTCTACCGACCCTTGAACGTAAAGATCGGTAGACCTAATAACTTTATTATTTCATTGAATGAAAAGCTACTCGATTTCCTTCCGTATCCAGAAATATAGCCATAAAACCATTCTCCCCAAGTGAAGTTTTTGGCATCAAGACCTTACCTCCAGCTTTTTCTACTCTGGCCAATGGAACCGATAGATCTTCTCCTCCATTAAGATAAGCAAAGGTTCCTTCTTGAGATGGTTTGTTCCCGTTACCGTGGGTAACACAACCTCCTACTCCTCCATCTTTATATGGAAAAAATGCCATTTTAAATTCAGTTTCAAAGGGTTGTAACTCTACATTAAGAAGTTCATTGTAAAACTTTACCGCTCTTTCAAAATTGGTGCTTGGTATTTCAAACCAGCTAATTGCACTAGACATAGTATTGTTGATTTTTGATTAATAACTACTCAAAGATATTGGATAACAAGTTTCAAAAAAAGTATATTTTTGAAAAAACATAGGTTTCTAAAATGAAGAAAAGCGAAGAATTGTTCTATCTTATCCAATCCTTATCTAAGAGTGAAAAGCGTTATTTTAAGCTCAGTGCTCAAGGAAGTGACTCTGCAGAATATTTGGTTTTATTTGATGCCATAGAAGCACAAAAAGAATACGACGAACAAGAAATAAAAACCATTTTTAAGGACAAAGCTTTTGTCAATCAACTTACCACTATAAAAAACTATTTAAAACATCGTATTTTACAATCACTCCGGAATTACCATGCTAAAATTTCAAAAAACACAGAGCTTTTGGATATTCTTCGCAATGTGGAAATTTTATTTCACAAAGGACAATACACTATTTGCAACAGTGAACTAAAACGAGCAGAAAAAAAAGCAAAAAGTTTTCAGCAAGACACCTTATTATTTCATATCCAGGATTGGAAAAGAAAAGTATACCAAGCACTTAATCCCCAGGATTTCGAAACACTTCGTACTATTATACTAGAACAAAAAACAACACTGAAATCCACCAACGAATATATTGATCTGTTGCTCGCCAATATTGATCCTACTCAATTTTCGCTTTCACACAAAAAAAGTGGCTCTCTACAGAATAAAACACTCAAAACCCTTCATAAATACAGGAAACTCTTGCTATCCAAAGATCCGGAAAAAGCGAGACGCACTCTAGAAGATCTGATCAAAGAATGGGAGCAATACCCAGAAATGCTTCATGAGTTTTTCCCGATGTATTTTTCAGTTTGTAATAATTTACTCGGTTTTTTAGTATTCAGAAAGGAATATAAAAAAGCCTTTGTACGCATCTTGTTAATCAAACAAAAAGCATCCCAAGTTTCTACGACTTCCGCAGCATTGATTAAAGAAAAATTACGACTATACAACATAGAACTAGAAATTCATCGAAACCTAAAAGAACTACACACTACTCATGAAGTCCTTCAAGAAATACAGGGATTTATGACGCAACACGCTACGCTTATTCCCAATAATTACAGACTTTCATTCAGTTATCAATTTGCCGCTATTTATTTTACCAAAAACGACTACAAAACATCCCTGCATTGGATCAATGCCATTCTAAATCGTCAAACCAAAAAAGATCGAAAAGATTTGATCACCTATACACATTGGCTGAATCTTTTGGTACATTATGAACTCGGCAACGGATTCACGTTACGGTATTTAATCGACAATTTCAAAAAACATCTAAAAAAGCAAGAAAACATAGTTTCTTACCAAAAGATTCTACTGAAATTTTTATCAAAAACAGTAGAATACACGTCACAAGAAAAAAGAAAGGCATTTATTACACTAAAAGAAGAGCTAATTGCCAACCCGATTCCAGAAGATGTTTTAGGTTATATCGATTTTGAGGATTGGGCAATCCATAGAAAACATTAAATCTCAGGAGTGTCTTTGAGACAACATTCTCATAAAGTTTTCTTTATAGGTATTTCCAATAGAGAGTTGGGTGTCTAACACATCTACATAATCATTGCCATATGCTTTGATCTTATCAAATGCAACAATATATGATTTGTGAATCCGAACAAAATCCTCTTTTGGCAACAATTTTTGTAAATCTATAAGCTTGTGATAAACCACAAAGTGTTTGTCTTTGAGATGAATTTTTACATAATTACTTAATCCCTCGATATAAATAATATCATCATAGTCTATGCGGATATTTTTCCGGTCTACCTTAAAATACTCATAGGTCTTTTTACAAGCTGTAGCTTCTACTACTGGTGTCTCTACCGATCGAGTTACCTTATTTACTGCCTTCAGGAACCGCTCAAAAGAAAAAGGTTTTAGTAAGTAATCGGCAACATCGAGCTCATATCCTTCTAGAGCAAACTCTCTATAGGCAGTAGTAATAATGGTTGTAGGAGGATGATTTAAGGTTTTTAAAAAACTTAAACCGCTAATTTTAGGCATTTCTATATCCAGAAACAATATATCGATCGTGTCTTGTTGCAAGATTTTTAGGGCATCCATAGCATTGTCACAAATAGCGAATACCTCCAAATCAGGAACGTCTTCTACAAACCCCTTTACTATATTTTGTGCAATAGGCTCATCATCTACGATAACACACTTAAGCTTCATCTTGCTGTAGTTTTATGGTTAAATCTACTCGAAAAGCATCATTGGTTTTGTCAATGATCAACTTTTTGTTCTCTCCATATAATAAATCCAATCGGCGACAAATATTTTGAAGTCCCAGCCCTCCACAGGCATTCTCTTCTTCCTGAGTAGAAATGCTATTTTCAGCTTTAAAAGACAACTCATTGTTGTTAACCTCGATATTCACCTTGATCCATCCTTTTTTTACTTCGTTTTTAAGACCATGCTTAAACGCATTCTCTATAAAAGGCACAAGAATCAGGGGCGGAATTTTAATTCCTTCAGTTTCGCCGCTCACTTCAAAATCGATCACTACCCTTTTTTCGTATCGCTCTTTTTCAAGCGCAATAATATTCTCGATCAGTTTTAATTCTTTGGTCAGCAAAACCAGTTTGGTGTTGGATTCATACAAGGTATAGCTCAAAATATCAGACAATTTAAGAATCAAGCTTGGTGTTTTTTCAGATTTCTCAAGAGCCAAACCATAAATACTATTCAGGGTATTGAACAAAAAGTGAGGGTTAGTCTGTGATCGTAAAAACTTTAATTCGGCATTGGTTTTTTCTTGTTTGAGCACTTCGGTTTCTCGTCGCTGTTTATACCAATCCATAAAAAGCTTAAACCCTGTAGTAAATGCCACTGGTGAGATAATGATAAGCACTACCTGAATTATTTTGGAAAACGCCAAAGGCTCTATTTTCTGACCCACCAACCATTGTGGGAAAAACTTGGGAAACCCCCAATACAATACAAAATATCTATGACCTACCGCGATAACCAACAACAACAAGATCAGAATGGTAAAATAGGGTAGTAATTTATTCTTATACAAAAACATCGGAATCAGAATAAACCAATTGATGTACACCGCAATGAACCTTGATGGTAGCACTAAAAGTTCATAGATCAATGCTCCTTTAAACGAATGCATATATCCCCATTCTGAGATGGTAAAAGATGCGGTTACCACCACCCAGAACAAAATATGATAGGTAATATGTTTTATCCTTAACTGCATATACTGATGACCTTCAAAACTATGGGATATCTTTTCAACTTCTGAAATTTTTATGCCTATATCGGTTGAATTTATGTAAACACCCTATTTAGGCAGTTGACATAAAGAACATAAAGGTATGCAGAATTCTTTGTGAAACTTGTATAAAATTCATTCAATGTAACTCATTCTGAAGTACTTTCATACAACTCCTGCAAAGGAGCATCAATCATCAATCAAAAAACGAACATCATGAACAGATCACAATTCATAAAAACCGGAATTGGCTCAGCGGGTACTCTTATGTTCCCTATTACATCGGTTTTTTCGCAACCTTTTTCAGAAAAAGCACAATTAGACAAAAAAATAGTCGCCGAATTTGTGGGCGCTGGCCATGGCAAATTTGATAAGGTTAAGGAACTTCTTGAAGAATATCCAACACTTCTCAATGCTGCTCATGACTGGAAAAATGGTGATTTTGAAACTGCCTTGGGAGCTGCTAGTCATGTCGGGTATAAAGAATTAGCAACATTTCTTATCGATAAAGGCGCTCAAGCCAATATTTTTACGGCAGCTCTTTTTGGCAGGATCGATATTATAAAACCTACGCTAAGCTTTTTCCCAAATGCACTTCATGCCAAAGGCCCGCATGGGTTTACCCTACTACATCACGCAGAACGTGGGGGAGACGAGGCCAAAGAAGTTAAGGATTACCTCATCTCACTTGGAGCCACAGAAACCAAAATTCAACTTTACTAATATGAATATAAAAGCTACCCTATTTTGTTTCCTGGGTATTATTTTGGGCACAATCGCCCTTGCAATGTTTACCTCTTTTGTACAAGAAATACTGTTCAATGGTGCACACTATACCAATGCCAGCACATCGATTGTGATCTTTAGTGGTTTTTTTACTTTTCTAGCGGCTATTGCTGCCGGTCATGTAAGCAGAATACTAGGCAAAACCTATACATTTGTTATTCCCTGGATGATTAGCAACCTCATTATAATGGAAACAGTATTCTTAATTTTCTTTGGTAATACTAACGATCCTATTTGGTATACGGTTGTAGGTGGTAGTGGTCTTATTCTTGGGATTTGGATAGGATATCATTTTCTGGAAATCAAAGATTCCTTTGTTACTGGATCTGAATATTACAGCAAAGAAAAAATATAAAAAGTGGGTTCTGGAACCCACTTTTTACACATTATCCAATTACTTTTTATACGCCAATGTTCTTATCTTGATTTTAACCTCATTTCCTATAAAAAAGGACCCGTTATCCATCTTTTTGTTGAACATAATTCCGAAATCGAATCGATCAATGACCAAATCGGCTTTAATTCCTATAGCTATTTTCTTTGTAGGATCCTTGAACGGACCGGAAACAGTTATAGGAAACTGAATGCGTTTTGTGATTCCCCGAATGGTTAAATCCCCTTCCATGACGTATTGATTTTCATGGTTTTTGGTCACTACTGTAGACACAAAATTAATTTCTGGGTATGACGCCGTATCCAACCACATTTTTCCTTTAAGGTGGCCATCTCTTATTTCATTATTAGTATCCAAACTATTGGTTTGAATCTTAATATTTGCTTGCAAGCTCTCTATATTTTCATTTTGCAATGAGATGTCGCCAGCAAATTCATTAAACCTACCCGTGACTTCACCTACCAGAAAACGTTCTACGTCAAAACCAATATAAGTATGCCCAACATCCAATAGGTACTGATCATTTACTGAGTAAAATCCGAGATTGAGAAATGAGAAAAATAATAGTAACGGTAGCAAGATTTTTGTTTTCATCATAAGGTGTTTTTTGATTATACCTCAATGATAAAACTATCTGGTATCCCAGGCGACAATCTTTATAAGTATTGCCAAACTTTATAATTAATTTGCATGTACCACCGCTTTTCTGAAAGCTGAAGGCGTATTCCCATCAAACTTTTTGAAAGCGTTGACAAAAGAGGTTTTATTATTAAATCCAGCATCAAATGCAATCCGCAACAGCGTATATTCAGGATGTAGTTGTATTCTTTTTTTAGCTTCTTCTATCCGATAGCTATTAATCAAATCAAAAAAAGAAGAATTAAAATGTTCGTTAATAATCTGAGAAACATGATGAGAAGGGATATCCATCATTTTGGCTACATCATCTAACCGAATCTTACTATTCAAATAGATTTTTTCGTTTTCGATTAAATCCTTCAACTGCTGAACGTAGGTTGCTACTTCTTGTAATTTTAAAGTGCTTTTTGCATACTTTTCTTTCTTAAGTTGAATGGGTTGCCATTCTGCGTTCATCAAATAGTATCCTATTACATAGAATAAAACTCCCGTGGGGAGCACGTATATGTAATCCAGATGTCTTCTATAAATATCTGTCACCAAAAGGAGATATAAAAACAATGATGAAAATACAACAACGACCAGAAGTATTCTGTTAAAAAGCTTCGCCCATCGAAGTGCTGGCTCTATGTGTGCATATTCAAATCTCAATGCTCTACTATAATTTCGAATGATGTATAAGTTTCTGAAGAGGTAAAACCCTAGGTGAATAAATTGAGCAATAAACACCACAGCATATACATATTGGATAGGACTGATCACTTTTTTTCTATGATCAAAAACCGAAAGCATTCCATAATCGACTTGTCTTTTGTTGATAATATCATCAACAAAAAGAGGAAGAACGACTACAAAGATTAGAAAGGGTAAGAAATGTAGTATTTCTTTGAATCTAGGTTTCCATTGTTGATCCACCATTGATTTGAAATAAAACAACGACAATGGCCCCAATAGAAACCAAGATCCATATCGGGTTCCATAAAAAATGCTAAATGGGATGTGCAATCGTTGTCGGATGGAGAAAAACTCCAGCATGAACCAAATCAATACCAGAAGTATGCCTACAAGGTAGGTATTCTCCTTTCGGATGCGTTTTTTGGGCGAAAACAATAGTACTGAAATCAGGAAAATCCCTTGAAAAATGACTATAAGTAATAATGCCGACCAAAAATCAATACGCATTAACGGTTTTTATGTTTTATGAAAAGTAGATATATGTTGCAATTACAATCGCACAAATCAATACACCCACAACTTTGACAGCTTTCCATGGAACGATATCCACTTTTTTGGTGTACTCTAACTCGAACGGAACTGCTCTTGGATACAATTTACCAATAATTAGCATAACTCCTACATTGAAAACAAAAAGTATCGCCATGACGTGCAAGAAATGCGGAAATTGATCCTCCATTATCGTACCATCCAGCACTACATAAATTATGTACAGCACTGCACCAGAAATAATGGCAATTTTTGCCGCAATAGCTGGAACATTTTTGGTAAGATACCCTACAACTATAATCGTAAGAATAGGGATACTATAGCATCCATTAACCTGCTGCAAGTATCCAAAAATACTCTCTGCACTTTGTAAGAGCGGAGCAATAATCATAGCAAACAAGGCCAGACCTACTCCAAACAGTTTTCCTGCAAATACCGTTTGGCGCTCTGTCGCTTCCTTATTTACGTATTGCTTATAAATATCTATTCCAAACAGGGTAACCGAACTATTCAATGCACTATTAAAAGAACTCAATATGGCACCAAATAACACCGCGGCAAAGAAACCAACCAGAGATAATGGTAATACTCTACTCACCAAAGTAGGATAAGCTTCATCCGCTTTTTCTAGTGTATCTCCAAACATATGAAATGCAATTACCCCAGGAAGCACTACAATCAATGGACCTAATATCTTGATAAAGGCTGCCAACATTAATCCTTTTTGTCCTTCTTTCAGGTTTTTTGCTCCCAACGCTCTTTGGATTATCGCTTGATTTGTTCCCCAATAAAACAATTGCACCAACATCATCCCAGTAAAAATAGTAGCAAACGGCACAGAAGCCTCACTATCACCAATAGAGTCGAATTTCTCCGGATTATCTCTAAACAAAGTGGTCAATCCTTCTCCGATGCTTCCATCTCCTATTTCCAGCAATCCAAATACGGGAATCATAATCCCACCGATCAATAATCCTATTGCATTAATCGTATCAGAAACGGCCACCGCTTTTAGTCCTCCAAAAATTGCATAAATCGAACCGATAATACCAATCCCAAAAACACAAATCCAAATAGCTGCATTTTTGGAAACTCCTAATAACCCTGGTACATCAAACATGGTGCTTAACGCCAACGAACCGGTATATAATACGATTGGTAATAATACAATTGCATACCCCGATAGAAATAGTCCGGATGCAATGGTTTTGGTCACCGTATCATATCGTTTTTCTAAAAACTGAGGTACTGTGGTAATCCCTCCTTTAAGGTATCTCGGTAACAAAAACACAGCGGTAATCACCATGGCAATAGCAGCCAACGTCTCCCAGGCCATTACCAAAACTCCTTCGGTAAATGCTTGCCCATTAAGCCCTACGATCTGTTCTGTAGATAAATTGGTAAGTAATAATGAACCTGCTATGACAACTCCTGTAAGACTTCGACCTCCTAAGAAATAGCCATCTGAAGTGTTTTCATTTGTTTTACGCGAGGCGATATAAGAGATTATTCCCACTAATAAAGTGAAGCCTAAAAAGGAAAGTAAACCCATAATGATTGTGTTTTGAGATTAAATATATAGGAATTATTTTAAACTATTATTAACATTTTCGATTTGATAAATTCTTTCAAAAAGACACTTTACTCATCTATTTTTGAGCAGCCTCTTCATGATTATTAAATGTTTAAGAAAAAACAACCCTACCTATTTCATAAGTCTCCACAGGCATTTTCATGTACTAAATGAATGTTAATTTTTACATAAAAGAATACTATTATCGCATATTTGCGTTTCAAATCGTGGTATCTATCTTAACACAAACTCAACATTTTTGATACCGCATTTAAAGCTACCACCTGAATCTTAACTTGATACTTATGTGATCGCTGAACCTCGAGTGAAATCTTCATTCGAGGTTCTTTTTTGAAGAGTGATCCACCAGCAAATTCAAAAAAACCGCACTATCTATTGCCAGAATTAGAATGCTTGCCATAAATCCCCTATTTTTGAGTCCTTACCAATAAATTAATATAGTATTGTAATGCGAATTCTTCTTTTTATGGTGATGATTTGTTTTTGTTTTTCTTGTAAAAAGGAAATCAAAACAGAAGCACAAGTAGTTCCTACAGAGAAACCACTGGATAGCCTTTCTAAAGACCATATACGACTAGATCTGTTGAAGCTCTCTTCGCAAGGAGAAAAAGACCTTGAAACTTTTGAGGATTTTCAAAACCTACGAAATTTAAGCCAAACACTAAAAACCGCTAACCCTTACTATGTAAAAAAGTATGCTGATAGTATACAAATACTGATTCAGGTTTTTGACGAAAATCTTTCAGAAGATTTGAATGTAAACACAATCAATTCTCGAATTTCTGTGCTTATGACCGAATCTGGTCTACTCAAGCAAGTAACGGAAAGCAAAAATCCCAAACCGGAGAAAATTCTTGAGCAAAATACGCGTTTGCTTACAGCCTACAATAGTTTGATCGTTCAACTTAATGAATTGTCTTTGGCCATACCAGAAAATATTGAAAAAGAGCTTTTGCGTGATTTGGATGAAGAAAATAAAGATGAATAAATAATATGAAAAATATCCTCCTCATTTTATCCGTAGTTTATTGCAGTGTTTGTTTTGGCCAAGCAAAAACCGACATTGATCAACTGCTTGTATCCTGGCATAAAGCAGCAGCAGATGCCGATTTTGAAGCCTATTTTGGCCGTATGACTAATGATGCCATTTTTATAGGTACAGATCCGACAGAAAATTGGTCGTATGACGCGTTTAAATCTTTTGCAAAACCCTATTTTGACAAAGGTAAAGCCTGGAGTTTCTCGACTTTGGAACGAAATATTTTTGTTAAAGAAGGTGATACTTTAGCTTGGTTTGACGAATTGTTGGACACCCAAATGGGTATTTGCAGAGGAAGTGGTGTAGTAGAAAAAACAACTGATGGATGGAAGGTGAAACACTATGTGTTATCGATCGCTATTCCCAACGAAAATGTAGCTGAAATCACCAAAATGAAACAAAACTTTGACACTACGCTTATGCAGCAATTAAGAGCTGGTAAGAACTAGTCCAACGTAGCTTGAAATGCACTAAGATCATCAAAACAATGCGCTGCTCCGGCAGCAAGAAGTTTGTTTTTGTTTCGCTCTCCTATCCCCACAAAATCCAGGGATAAATTCTGTGCAGTTTTCAAGTCCCATATTCCATCTCCAACAGATATCACCTGATCAAATTCGGATTTCTGATAGAACTGCTTTGCCCGATCAATGGCGTCTAATACAAATCCTTCTCTAGCCTCATGCGTTTTTGAGGTAGCTAGCAATTGTTCATCATACCAAAGGTTACATTGTTCTAATTTTAGTATTGCTGGCTTAGGTAGAGCGCCAGTGGCAAAACAAAACGGTATTTTTTGATCTCTAAGGAAGTTAAGTAATCTTTTTGCTCCGTTAATTTCTACAACAGGATCAAATTTGTTCATCTGCAGCACCAAATCCTCTTCAAAATCATGCAATAACCCCTCTGGCATTTTTGACTCAAAATTACGCTCATAATTGTATCGCAGTGCATAACTATCTGTATGATGCTTGTAGTTATTGTAATCGGTATCGATATCTTTAATCCCTAGTGCTTGTAACGATTTGGTAACCGAAATCAAATACATAGGCACACTATCAGTTAAAGTACCATCAATGTCAAATATGAAAAGCTTGTTTTTCAGAACGATTATGGTATTAAAATGAATATTTCAACGATGCGATAAAATTTCTTCCCGCACCTGCAATTCCAGAGGAATATGGTCGATAACGTTGATCTGTGATATTCTCTACAGAAAAGATCCCGGTAATATTTTTGGTCACATTATACTGAGATCTAAAATTTAAAGTATACCAGGAAGGAGAATACGGATTCCCATTTTCATCACTTGCATACAAGGATGGATTATTTTGTTGCGAAGGAGCAAGGTCTTCAAAATCAAACGTACCATTATATTGCACAAAGGTGCTTAACATCAACTTATCATTGCGAAAGGTAAGACTAGAATTTCCAAACTGCGGAGACACATGTCTTGATGGGGTGATTAAACCACCTTCTAACTCTTCTTCTCCGCCCACAAAGGTATATTGCGAAGCAAACTCAAAGTTTTTAGCAAAGTTATATTTCAGACCAGCTTCAAAACCATAAATTCTTGCTCTGGCCGCATTTTGAATAGCCTGTACGTTACTTAATTCGCCTCCAAACAGGATTTCAGTTTCTCCATTCAGATCAAAATCACTTCGCACCAAGGCATTATCCAAATAGGTATAATATGTAGCCAAATCCAATGTAAAACGATTCCCAAATTTAGCGCTCACCCCTAATTCTCCATTGTAAGCATATTCTGGTCTTAAATCTGGATTCGGCACCACTACAGAACCAGGTTCTGAATCAAATATTTTACCAACATCATCAATATTTGGAGCTCTAAACGCCGTAGAAAAGTTTAATTTCCAATGAAGGATATCATTTGGCAACCAACTTAACCCAGCTGTACCAGTTAATGCATCAGTATCCAGATTAGCTTCATCAAAAGGGAAGTCAAAAAACTCATCATCATATTGCGAAAACAAAATGATTCTGTTGTATCGCAATCCTCCTTGAAATCTTAGTTTTTCGCTAAAATTATTCTGAATACTCAAATAAGCAGCAATCGATTGCCAGGTAGATCCATCTGGGTATCGTGAAGGCGCATTTTCTACTACTCCTGTTTCGATATCTCTACGTGATCCATCAGAAAAGACATTATTCAGTATGTATTCTAACCCATAGTAAAATGAGGTCTTTGAGCTATATTTTTTCTCGAAATCTACATTTAAAGAGTATACATCAACTTGTTCTTGTGTCCTCTCTAATACGGTACTTCCAAAATTTCGATCGTTTCGACTTTCTTCAAAAAACTGATAGGCCGCTGTGATCTTCATTTTATCATATAGTCTGCTTCTCGATTTTTGAGCTACTTGTAAGTTTCCCATAAACCAGCGTTGTGGACCGTAAAACCATTCTGCCGACTGCAAATTCCCATCCCTACGTCTGATTAATCGATCATACCTGGGATAGTCTGAAGAAGTAGTGTAGATCAAATCCGCATTAAAGTCCCAAGTTTCGTTGGGTGTAAAATGGATTTTTTGCAAAAAATTTACTTGGTCGTATCCGGTAAACACTTGTTCTTCTGGATCCGGATTTTGAAGAACTACATCCTGGCCATTAATTCGTTCAACAAACTCTGTTCTCAAATAATCATCCGGTCCATTACTCCCCATTCGTAGATCATCAAAATCGGTATAACTTACACTAGTTAAAAAAGCCCATTTATTCAATCCTATATTTAAGTCTATATGACCTGTCTTTTCATTACTTGCACTTGCATATCTGGCTAATACATTCCCGGTGATTACATGCTCTCCGGTTACCGAAAACTTAGGCTTCTCGGTATAAAAATTCATAACTCCTCCTATGGCATCACTACCATATACCACAGAGCCTGGTCCCAAAATAACTTCGGTTCGACCTATAGTAAAAGGATCTATAGATATTACATTTTGCACATTTCCCCCTCTAAAAATAGCGGTATTCATACGTACTCCATCCACCGTAATTAGAAGACGGTTTGTAGAAAAACCTCTAATGATGGGGCTACCCCCACCCAACTGACTTTTTTGAACAAACACCTGCCCGCTATTCTGTAACAGATCTGCTGAGGTTTGTGGTGTGGATTGCGATATGTCTTCTGAAGTAATACTTAACACCTTATGAGTGATGTCATCTTTATCCTGTTCCCATTTAGAAACTGATATCACCACTTCAGAAAGTTGATTTTCATCAACAACCATATACACCTTATTTCCTTTCCTAACTATTTCGGATTTTCGTAGATGTACATTTACATGAGAAACATGATCAAAAAATAAAAGTTCCCTATCTGCAAATGAAGATATATCAGCAACACCATCAAAATCGGTAAGCGCACTTTTTGATTTATCCTTGTTGTAAATAGCTACATTAGGTATCGGTGTTTTCGAAGCTTTACTAAGTACCGATATTTGTTGAGCATTTACAATAGGAGCGAGAATAAAGAATAATAAAACAGTAAGTATTAAACGCATTACCTATTTGAAAATTTCATTTAAAACCGAAAGTGATTTAGGTTTCTTAAAGCCGTGCAAATGTAGTTCAAAATATAATAATAGCATAGCAAGAACCTCACTTCGTGTCTTCTTCGACAAACTAATATCCATACTCCCCTCAAATGTTGTGCCTAAAAACTCTTTGAACTTGGATATATGCTGTCCCTCGACGCAATAAACATTAGTATCCACAGATTGAAATACTCCTTCTTGCATATTAAAATAAGGGGCGTCGATTTGAGACAAATCCGGGAAAAAACCCAGATACTGCGTTAACTTAATTAGAAATGTGATATGGAAATTCGCGATTTTATCATGAGCATCGAGCCAAAGGATTGTCGTTTGAAGATAGTCAAACAGATCTACATTAGATTCTTGTTCCTGAATCGAACTTTTGAGAATATCGGCAATAAAGAATACCAGAGCACTTTTTATATGGTCTGTATGTAGGCTGGTATAATGAGATAAAACTCGTACGTCTCGTAGTCGTTCTAAAGTACCTTTGTTTTTGTGCGAAGCTTCTATATCCAGAAGCATCAAAGGCTGAAAAAAAGAGGATCTGATTTTGCCTTTTTTGGATTTCAAAACTCCTCTAAGCATGTATGATCGTAAACCATCTTTTCTTGTAAACAATGTCGCTATCAAATCTGCTTCTCCATATCGAATAGCGTGTAGTACTATTGCAGGTGTATTTACAATCATGTTGCAATCAGAATCATTAAGCTATTACAAGAATTCCTTTTTCATTTTACATCTTTCTAATGACTCCTTAGCCCTGGTTAATGTATTTTTATCCAGAGTGTTCAATGCGCATTTCTTATAGTGTTCGATTGCTTTATCCAATTCCCCTTGTTGTTCATACATAATTGCATATTCGTTATAAATAGTAGATTTTGTAATTCCGGGAATATTCATTGCTGTATCCAGTAAACTCTTTAACTCTTCCCATTTACCAAGTGTAGATAGCAAAATCGCATAGTTATAATAGACACTAGGGTACATCGGACTTTTTTCAAGGCACAGCTTATAGAGAGTTTCTCCTTTTTCGTATTCCTTAAACTTTACTTCGTAGAGATACCCAAGATGATTATATGCCTTTCCAAAATTGGGATCCATATCAATAATCTTTTCTAGTTTATTGGTCGCTTCGTCATAATATCCATTCTTGATATCATCATTAGCTCGATGAAGCATTTCTTCCAGTTTTGTAAGGTGATCCATACCTTTCTCTTTATAAGTTATATGAAGTAATTGGTGTTGCAATCAAATGTAATCAAAAATAGGGGTATTCTCTTTGTTTTTGAAACAAGATATTTATGTCATCATTTCTTTTTAGGTGGATATTTTGAAAATGTTTTTTGCATAATTTTCAAAAAGAAATTTTCTCTATTCTCGGGTTTGGCGTTCATATTAAATCTTCCTTCAGAAATCGCTTGCCATACTAGATTGTTACTTCCTACATCTACAAAATCGGTAGTAATCCCAAGAAATGTTTGCGGGCCACCGATTGGGATTGATCCACCAACTCCTACTCCAATCCCACGATTTCCTCCTCCTATACCCACACCTATGTTATTATTAGATGCCTGTTCAAACAATCTGGTCTTAAAGTTAATGTAAATGTCAGGCGTGTTTGACGGAGTAAAACCAATGGACTGTAGCACTGCTTCTGTACTACGAATCAACCTTTTTTCATCTAACTCGTTTAATCCAGAATTCATTTCGGGATAAAAAGCATACGTTTTATATTTCGAAAAGTCCTGTTGTTCATCATAATCATAGTTCACATAACTACTACCACAAGAAATAAGCCCTAAGGATAACCACAATAAAATAACCTTTTTCATCTTTACTTTTTTATAAAAATACACAACAAATTGTTACGTGCTAGCTATTTATATGCGATATATTAAAAAATCCGTCTGAAACTAGTCTCAAACGGATTTCTTAGGTGGTAGATCATATTTTTTTATTGCTTCCCGTCAAATCTGAAGTTAAAATGCCATGGATGATCAAACCAAACGTGCCAATCTTCTAAAGAGGTATTGTCTATTTTTCTAGATTGACCACTATATCCTGTAGCACCACACACTCCAGAATCTGCATTTGCATTTCCTGTAGATCCCGAATTTATCTTAAGTTCTTCTCCATCTACCAAATAATAGGTGAAAACATAAGGAGTGTTCTTTTTCATGAACAGATTCAATGAAGACAAATCAAAATCAATCCACCCTCCATTAAAAACACCTGTTAATCTTGTAATTGTAGATGCCAGAATATTTCCATCGATATCTCTGATATTCAGTTTTAAGTCTAAGTCAAGATCTCCGTTTTCTGTACTTGTTCCGTTCCCTCTGAAAGCATCATTTAAATAAAAACTAAAACGAGTTGGATACGTATCATTTTGCAATAGCACCGTTTGTCCAGTACCTACATTTCTTGGCGCTATCCCTCCTGGGTTAGCATCTCCTTCCCGATCATCACCTCCAAACCATTTACTTGCGTTCCTGATTTCACATTTAGCCTCATAATCTTCATCCATTAATTCTAAAGTAACTACATACTCTCTAGTTTCTCCGTTTTCGGCAGTTATGGTAAAAGCCACTGGATTTGTAAAATCTGAGATACTTTCCGGATCAGGGCTTATCGTTGCCTTTTCAGAAATTACAATAGTACTTGAAACTGAAGTCAAGTCGGTATCAGGCAACACTCTTTGGTTAATAGCTCCTGTTTCTTCATTGATATCAACCATTGTCTCAAAAATGTTTGTTGTAAGCTCAAAAGATATCATTGAATTCTCTGGGCTTAGTTCTCCATCAATAGCAACTACATATTTGTTTTCGTCCCCGTTTTCTGCTGTAACAATAAATTCAATTGGCCCGGTTAAAGCAGTTATCGAAGCTGGATCTGGGCTTATGATAGCTTTTTCCGAAATTAGTACATCCAATTTCACATTGTTTTCATCTACCTGAAACGGTAACACCCCTTCGATCTGATTATCAATAACGTCAAAATTCTGTTCGTAATCGCCACTAATCACTTTAAATGAGATGATAAAATTATCATCGCTCAAGGTAATCTCGCCATCATTACATGAAGTATTGATCAATAAAATTGCAAGAAGAATGGCGCTTCCTAATCGTAATAATGTTTTTGTCATTTGTCCTAAATTTGGTTTTAAAATTTGTTTATGTGCTATCCTTAAGTGACCAAATGATAGTAGTTGTTACCTATGAATTTTGATTTTTTTGAAAAAAATTTCAGGATATAAAAAGTGACAAAAAAGTACCGCTAAAACAGAAAAAACAAAAGCCGCTCAGGAATCCCGAACGGCTTTTATCAAACTATGTTATTTTATTTAGATCACTCCTTGCGCAAGCATAGCGTCTGCCACTTTTACAAATCCAGCAATATTGGCTCCTTTTACATAATCCACATAACCATTGCTATCTGTCCCGTATTCTAAACAAGCTTTATGGATATCACCCATAATTTGCTTCAGTTTTTCATCCACTTCTTCTCTAGTCCAGTTAAAACGCAAAGAGTTCTGCGTCATCTCTAATCCCGAAGTCGCTACTCCACCTGCGTTAGATGCTTTACCTGGTGCAAAGAATATCTTAGCCTCGTGGAATGCAGCAATCGCTTCTGGAGTACTTGGCATATTAGCTCCTTCACTTACACATACACATCCGTTAGCAATAAGTGTTTTTGCATCATCTCCATTTAATTCATTTTGTGTAGCACATGGTAATGCGATATCACATTTCTCTCCCCATGGAGTTTTTCCTTTGTGGAAAACAGCAGAAGGGTATTTCTCCACATACTCATGAATACGACCTCTTCTTACATTTTTAAGCTCCATAACAAAAGTAAGCTTTTCTTCGTCGATACCATCTTTGTCGTAAATATATCCTGAAGAATCAGAAAGCGTAACTACTTTTGCTCCCAGTTGAGTCGCTTTTTCTGTAGCATATTGTGCCACATTACCTGATCCAGAAACGGTAACTGTTTTTCCTGCAAAAGAATCCCCTTTGGTCTCTAGCATATTTTGAGCAAAATAAACCGCACCATAACCAGTTGCTTCAGGTCGAATCAATGATCCTCCCCATGTAATTCCTTTTCCTGTAAGTACTCCGGTAAACTCATTCTTCATTCTTCTGTATTTCCCGAATAGGAATCCGATTTCGCGAGTACCTACACCTATATCTCCAGCAGGTACATCGGTATTTGGACCGATATGTCTGTACAATTCACTCATGAAACTATGACAAAAACGCATAACTTCGGCATCAGATTTTCCTTTAGGATCGAAATCCGAACCTCCTTTACCACCTCCCATAGGAAGTGTCGTTAAGCTATTTTTGAATACTTGTTCGAAAGCCAAGAATTTTAGAATACTCAAATTCACCGATGGATGAAAACGAAGTCCTCCTTTGTATGGTCCGATAGCAGAATTCATCTGGATTCTATATCCTCTATTGACATGAATTTCTCCCTGGTCATCTACCCAAGGCACACGGAACATGATCACCCTTTCTGGCTCTACCATTCGTAACAGAATGTTTTTGCCATTATAAATTTCATTTTTGGCAATGTAAGGGATCACAGTTTCTGCTACCTCTTGCACAGCTTGTAAGAACTCTGGCTCATATTGATTACGAGCTCTTACTTCTTCCATAAATGCATCGATTTTTGCTTGCATATGTTAAAGAATTAATGGATTCTTATTTGATAAGTAAAATTTGGTCTCAAAGATATGATATTCTTAAAAAACCATGTCTGTTTTTTTGAATTTAATAACTTACCCTATCGCTTGTTCTAAATCTGCAATAAGATCATCTACATCTTCTATCCCTACACTCAATCGAATTAACGAATCAACAACCCCGGTTTTTTCTCTTTCTTCTTTCGGTATAGAAGCATGTGTCATACTTGCAGGATGTCCTGCAAGGCTTTCTACTCCTCCTAATGACTCTGCTAGTGTGAAAATCTTTAAGTTTTCTACAATTTTGATTGCACTTTCATAATCGCTGCCTTTTGGTACAAAAGAAATCATTCCTCCAAAACCATCCATTTGCTCTTTGGCAATATCATGATTTGGATGATCCTCAAAACCTGGCCAATATACTTTTTCGATTTTTGGGTGATTCTTTAAGTATTTTGCAATCGCCTCACCGTTTTCGCAATGGCGTTGCATACGAATGTGTAATGTTTTGATACCGCGGAGCGCGAGGAAACTATCTTGTGGACCACAAACTGCACCGCTGGCGTTTTGTATGAAATATAATTTCTCTGCAACAGCATCATCTTTTACAATAAGCGCTCCCATGACCAGGTCGCTATGTCCTCCTATGTATTTGGTAGCACTGTGCATTACGATATCAGCCCCCAAATCCAGTGGCCTTTGCAAATATGGTGTAGCAAAGGTATTATCTACAGCCAACAAAATATTGTGTTTTTTGGCAACACCAGCAATTGCTTTGATATTAATGATATTCATCATTGGGTTTGTTGGCGTCTCTACCCAGATCAGTTTTGTATGGTCATTTACATAACGCTCTACCTTATCAGCATTGTTCATGCCAACGAAATGGAACTTAATGCCAAAATCTTCAAAAATCCTGGTAAACAAACGGTAGGTCCCTCCGTACAAATCGTTGGTAGAAATCACCTCATCACCAGGCTTTAATAATTTAATAACTGCATCAATTGCCGCCAATCCTGATCCAAATGCCAATCCATGTTTTCCATTTTCAATACTGGCTAATGCATTTTCTAAGGCTTGTCGTGTTGGGTTATGTGTCCTACTATATTCAAACCCTTTATGCCCTCCTGGTGTGGTTTGTGCATATGTTGAGGTTTGGTAAATTGGTGGCATCACTGCTCCATATGCTGGATCGTGTTGCTGTCCCCCGTGTATAGTTTTGGTATTAAATTTCATATGCTTAAGTATCGTTTCAAATGTCAAATGGAACTCGCTAACTCATTGTTTTCGATTCTGGTCAAAAACTTTGCTATAACTCTTTACATTTATTTGTACATTTTTACGAGAAAAAATAACTTGCTTTTTTTGCTAAAAAACTGAACAAATGTATGATTTAATTCGTTCTAATCATATATCAATGAATATCTTTAGTAGATGATTAACACAAAACCTAACAGCCGACTTTTTTCATTATTTTTTGTCTCATTTGTATTGTTGCTTCAAGCCTGTAATACCAATGAATCTTTCTCTTTTGAAAAACAAAATATCACCAACAAAACACACTCTATTTGTGAAGGAGAAGCTTGTCCTTCAGTAGATATTCATCTCGTTAATATTGTAAATGACAGTCCTATTTGTAAAAACATAAATAAGGAAATTGAAAAAGCCGCTTGCGCAGTATTGAACCTGGAGGAAAACTCATCTTCGACAGAAATAAAACAAGCGATCAAACGATTTAACCGATCTTATCAGGAGGCGCGTCAAGAATTCCCAGAAGAAATTCCTCCGTACGAAGTATCCATAGACTCTGAGGTGAGTTTTCAATGCCAAAGTATGCTCTCTATATTGATGGACTCTTATGTCTTTACCGGTGGAGCACATGGCTACGGAGCGGTTTCATTTATTAATATAGATCGCAAAACCGGATTACCTATTAAAAACAAAAAGTTGTTTAGGGATTATAGCGCTTTCAAAGATTATGCTGAACGTGTGTTTAGATCCACTTATGAAATCCTGCAGAGTGAATCCATTAATAGCACTGGTTTCTTTTTTGAAAATGATGCATTTGCACTTCCAGAAAATATAGGATTCACGGATACGGCAGTAATTTTGTATTACAATACCTACGAAATCAGTTCGTATGCCGAAGGACCGATAGAAATCAAAATGAATAAAGAAGACGTTGCTTCTTATTTTGCCTTTGATATTTTGTAATCCGGTTTTGTCTCTTTTAACCAGTTTTCGGCTTCAACGATATACCAATTTCTAGAAAAGTTATTTGCTTCAACAATTTGACGAAAATGAAAGAATGCTTTTTCGACATCCCCTTTCCTATCAAAATATGTTCCCATATACATATGTAGATAAGGATTTTGTGGATCTTGTTTCAGTAAATGCACCCCTATTTTCTCTATTTGTTGATCAAAATCATTAAAAGGCTCCATATCCCTGTAAAATGCAACGTCTTTCAAAAAAGAAAGGGTGTGCATAAGATTGATATCTGCATAATCCAGATAGTTAGGGAACTCGGAAAACACTTTACTGAGAAGTAATTTACTGGTTTCCATATGTTTCACATCAAACCGAGCCATAAAAGAAGAAGCTAACGCTTGCGACAGCAGTTTTTTTCGATAAAATTCTTGATTTGTATATGCTTGTTCTGTTGCAATAGATTCGCCGGTCTCCAGAAGTGGCATATCTGAAATTTGGTAGACATAGTTCTTCAAAAAACTTAACGCAAAAAGTGAAGATGTAACATCGCCATAGATCAATCTTGCCGGATCGCTCATTAAGTTATTGTTGGCTAACAAAATAAGAGACAAATTTTTTGAGGGAACTTTCAACCACAACCCTGAATAACAATCATACTGCCCGTAGCCCCAAATCAAAGGTTCACCTTGAAATTTCTGACTAAAAATGCCATATCCATAGGGCAGATCTTCTTCAATACCTTTGAATAACAACTCTTTGGATTCTTTGGAAATCAGTATATCCTGATCCAAGGCATTATTAAAAACACTTAAGTCCCTCAAATTAGATACAATCCCCGCCGAAGAAGAATATCCATAATCCACAAAACCTTTTGTAATAGTACCTTCTTCCAGAATGTATGGCTGTGCTATCGTAAAATTACTTTCTGCCAGTTGCAAAGAATCTTTGAGTAAAAAGGTGTTTTTCAAGCCCAAAGGATCAAATATCTCAGCCTTCATATACACCTCAAAAGTATCTCCAGACGCTTCTTCGATGATCTTGGTAAGCGCTCCAAAACGAGAACTATAATAAAAATGTTTTCCTACCTCATCACCTTGAGAAGTATGGGATAAAACATGTTTGACTAATATAGGTTCTTTAATGGGTAGGTTAGGGAAATAGGTTTTTAAAGAATCGTCCAAAGACAATTTCCCTTGCTCGACGAGTTTCATCAATACCACTCCCGAAAAGACCTTGGTTATTGAAGCTATAGGAAATACTACTTGAGCATCAAGGGCAGTCTTACGCTCTACATCCGAAACCCCAAAATAGGTTTCTTGTACGATTTCTTCACCTTCCTGAACAACTACAGCCAAGCCAGGAATTTTAAAAAAATCTTGTAGTTGAAGGAGTTCCTGCTCAAAATTCTTGGCTGCATCAAATTTTGGTGGTTCTTCTTTGGCACAACTAATAAACAACAGTCCTAAAAGGAAAAGATACCCATAGTGTTTCATCATGATTTTTGATTTAATGAACCTTCTTTCTTCACCAAAAAATGGCTTACAAGGCCTTTTTCAATGCCAATACATATCCAAAGTGAATTCCTTCATGAAAATTATTGAAATTCATGGCATCTTCTATAGATTTTAACACAAAACCGGTACTGGTAGGATACTCCTGGAAGTTCTTAAAAACTCCCGCTTCGATATCTTTTTCGGTTTGATCCAAAGTTGTAAATAAAAGCGAACGTACCTGATCTACTTCTTCTTGAGATACCGCACCTTCAGTCTTTGTCCCTTTTTTAAATTTAGCCACCATTTCATCACTCACCATCATTGGTAGTCCACTTAATTTGTAGGCTAACAGTTGCTGTGTAACGATAACGTGGGCAATGTTCCAGATTAAATTGTTTTGAAATCCTTCTGGAACGGTATTGAGTTGCTCTAGTGAATGAGCGTTAAGAATTTTTTCTAGTAAACGGCGATTCGTGCGTGTAATTTCTAAAAGATGTTGCATGAAGTTCTTAATTTTTAGCCAAAAATATAAGTTTTAATTCTTAAATGAATTTCCTTTGTGATGATTTTGACATTAAATAATTTCAGCTGTGAAAAAATTTTACCATCTCTCTACTTGTGATACTTGCAAACGCATCATCAACGAATTAGAACTTCCTTCAGAAGTTGTATTGCAGGATATCAAAACAGAAGCGATCACCAACGAACAAATCCAGGAAATGCATCAGCTGGCTGGAAGCTACGAAGCTTTATTCAGTAAACGGGCCAGATTGTATAAAGAGCGTGATCTCAAAAATCAAAACCTTACCGAAGAGGATTATAAAAATCTAATCCTTGAGCACTATACATTCCTAAAACGCCCGGTGTTTATCCACGATCAGCAAATTTTTGTTGGAAATAGTAAAAAAGTGGTAGCCGAAGCAAAAGAAGCCATACATGGATAAAAGAACTGCAGCATTACTTGCTGCCTTTGGTGCTAGTTTGATTTATGCAGTAAATCATACTGTTGCCAAAGGAATCATGCCTACGTATATTAAACCCTTTGGGTTTATTTTGCTACGGGTAGTTGGTGCTGCTGCGTTGTTTTGGATTGCCGCAATCTGGGCGCCTAAAGAAAAAATTGATCGTAAAGATTGGCCCAGAATACTAGGATGTACCGTTTTTGGAATGGTCATCAACATGTTGATGTTTTTTAAAGGGTTACAGCTCTCTACCCCTATTAATAGCTCGGTAATGATTACCATATCTCCGATTATGGTATTTATCCTTTCGGCCATCTTTATAAAAGAAAAAATCACCATTCTAAGAACCATAGGAATATTACTAGGGTTTTCTGGAGCACTAGGACTTATTCTTTTTGGTGCCGAAGTGCGTCAAGACGCTCCAAATATTCCTTTAGGAAATGCGCTTTTTATTATTAACGCAGCCTCTTATGCGATTTATTTGGTAATGGTAAAACCACTTACCGCCAAGTACCATTCTTTTACATTGATGAAATGGTTTTTTCTACTCGCCATAGTGATCAATTTTCCAGTGACTATCTCAGAATTTAATGAGGTAGCATGGACATCTCTTCCATTCGATGTGATTTTGAAAATGGCTTTTGTAGTCGTGGGTACTACCTTCTTTACCTATTTACTAAATGTTTTTGCATTAAAAACACTAAAAGCCTCTACCATTGGAGCATTTATCTATTTGCAACCTTTGCTCGCCATTAGTTTTGCCATGGCTATGGGAGCAGACTCTTTGAATCTGATTAAAGTGATTTCGGCAGTTTTGGTGTTTATCGGTGTCTACCTGGTTACCAAAAAACCTAAGGCTTTACCCTAAATCTACAGGCTTTTTATTAAATCTTCTGGTATCTTCTTTGGTAAGAATTTTAAAATCAGACGGACGCTCTATCTTATCCATAAATTTCATCATCTCTTCTGGTAATGGGATTAGTTTTCTACTCCCCAGATCCATCCACGCTCCCATCATTTCGCATTGCGCAAAATTCCTTCCTTTATAGTCGTAGAAGTTGTGCCTAAATTCAAAAAACATTCCATCTTCACTAAGGCCAGAGACTTCTAGAGAAACTCGTACCGGAGGTCCATAAAAAACCTCTTTGAAGTAATAGATATGTTCATAAAAAACCACAGGACCCACATTGAACTTCCCTAATAATCTTCTGTCAAACCCCTGTTCTGACAAGAAGGACATACGAGTATGTGCAGCAAATTCTATATATGCCTTGTTTGCCAGATGACGATTAGCATCAATATCATTCCAACGGATTTCAAAATCTTTTATGTACATATCTTTGTTTTTTGCTTTACAAAAATACGAAACATTTTATTATGCGCGCATAATAAAAGAAGATGAGTTCTCTTCAAATCAAAGCAACACTTTGAAAAGGCACTTGGTATTCTTATTTTAGAACAAAAATTCACACATGTATATCAAAAGAAATATTGGTTGGGGACTTATCTTACGATTTGGATGGAAAAACATCCTGTTCTTTATTCTCTATTCTGGTGTGGTCTTCTCTGCCTATTATTTTTTGAATTGGACCTTTATTGACATCCCTTTCCAACCACTAACAGTAATTGGGATCGCGGTTGCCTTTTATATCGGTTTTAAAAATAGTCAGAGTTACGATCGTTTTTGGGAAGGTCGAAAAATTTGGGGTGGTATCGTGAATTACTCCAGAACCTGGGCAAATCAGGTACTTTGTTTGGTAGAAGATGATCATCAAACCAAAAGTGTTCTGATTCATCGCCATATTGCCTGGATCAATGCGCTGCGCATACAATTGCGACAACCTACCTCCTTCTCGATCAAGGAGCACTCATCGGTAGAGAGCCTTTTCAAAAAACATGGAGAACAACAACCTGCTTGTGATGCAACCAAACTGTTTGTTTCGCAAGAGGAATATGAAGATCTATTAAATAGAAAAAATACAGCCACTCATATTGTAAAAAACCAAGGACTTCATATCAAAAAGTTATGTAAAGAAGGGAAAATAACAGAATTTGACAAGCAATTGTTTCATGGAGTTCTTGAAGAATTATATAACCTTCAGGGAAAATGCGAGCGTATTAAAAATACGCCCTTCCCTAGACAATATGCTTATTTCAGTACGGTGTTTACCTGGATTTTTGTACTCTTACTTCCTTTTGGAATGCTCAATGTTTTTGAATCTGAATTGGCCACAATGCCAGACGATATACAACGTTGGTTTATCTTCTTGATGATTCCTTTGTCTGTTTTAGTCTCCTGGGTGTTTACCACTATGGAAAAAATCGGAAGCAATAGCGAAGATCCTTTTGAAGGACGTGTCAATGATGTACCCATGACAGCATTATGCAGAACCATTGAAATTGATCTTCGAGACATGCTGGATGAAAAAGAGTTACCAGAAAAAGTAAAACCCAAAGACAATATCTTGTATTAATGCCAGTATTAGATTCTTCGTATACCCCTCCGCATCTGTTTAAGAATGGTCATTTTTCTACCATCTATCCTAATCTTTTCAGAAAAGTAAATGGAGTACAACAAACCAGAGAACGTGTAGAATTGGATGATGGAGATTTTATTGATTTGGATTGGAGTTATGCCCCCGGTAAAAACACTCAAAAATTAAGTGTTATTATTCATGGCCTTGAGGGTAATGCCCAGCGTCAATATATGGTGGGTCTTGCCAGGCATCTTAATCAAAATGGATGGGACACCGCTTTGGTGAACTTAAGAAACTGCAGTGGTGAAGTAAATCGACTCTATAGATCCTATAATGCTGGAGTTACCGAAGACGTAGCCCGTATTCTTCATCATATTTTAGCTACTCAACAATACAGCGCTATTACGCTCTGTGGTTTTAGTCTTGGCGGAAATCTAGTATTAAAATACATAGGTGAAAACCGAACTTTACCTACAGAACTGAAAGCGGCTATGGCCATATCCGCCCCTTGCGATTTGTATAATTCTCTACAGGAAATTAATAAACCCAAAAACTTTGTATATGAACAACGCTTTATCAAACACCTGAAAGCAAAACTATATGAACGACAAGTTGTTTTTCCTGAGCACATTAGTAGATCACAAATAAAACAATGCAAATCGCTAATAGACATCGATAATCTATATACCAGCAAAGCGCATGGATACAAAGATGCTATTGATTACTATACCCAATGTAGTAGTAAACAGTTTTTGAAAAACATTGCCATTCCTACCCTAATTCTCAACGCAAAAAATGATTCCTTTTTGGGAGATCAATGCTATCCCTACACCGAGGCAAAAAAGAACGATCACGTGTTTCTTGAAGTCCCTGTTTACGGTGGACATGTTGGTTTTTACAGCTCTGAATCAGTGTATTATAATGAAAAAAGAGCTTTAGAATTCTTCTCCAAACATACGTTATAGCTAATTAAAAAAAGAAGTTTTTTCCTACGTGTTTTTTATTTTAAACGAACGTTAAGGGGATGTTAAAGTAGTATGAAGATTTTTTTTTCACTTGGTCGAAAATCTTTTTTTAATTAAGAATATTTTAAGAGTTTTGGCTGTTTTCTGAATTTTTTTCAGAGAATTCTAACCAATACTAACTCAAACTCAAAAAAAATGAAAAAAAGCTACGGAAGTTTTAGCTTAGCTTTAAACTTCACACAAACCAAGTCGGGCGTACTTGCATTTTTTGTAATGCTCTTCCTAACAACCGGGCTTTTAGCGCAAACCACTGCAGAAAAAGCCAAAATTGCACAACAAACCAACTTAGCGAAATTGAACCAACTTCAAACCGATTTTTCAGAAAAGGCGGCTTTGGACAAAAAGAAAGCCATCCAAATGGCACAACGTAATGGTTGGCAAACCAAAATACAGGTAAAAGACAAAAGCTATTCTGAGCTTCAAAAAGTCGTTACTGTAGGAAATGAAGATTATGCCATCTATTATACTACTGAAAATGTAGATGCTGCTAGATCTACAAGAACAAATCACCTAAACTCTGGAGGATCCCTAGGGCTAAATCTTGATGGTCAAAATATGACTGCTCACGTTTGGGATGGTGGTCATGCTCGTGCCAGCCACCAGGAGTATGATGGTCCTGGAGGAAACAATCGTGTTACTATTCGGGATGCTGCCTCTGAAGGAGGTACACAATTGAATTTCCATGCAGCTCACGTAACCGGAACCGTAATGGCTTCTGGTGTACAGGCTAATGCAAAAGGAATGGCTCCTCATGCCAAAGTAGATGGATATATGTGGAATAATGATGCCGCAGAAGCCACTACTGCTGCTGCGAACGGGATGTTAATCTCTAACCACTCTTATGGTTTTAGAAGTGACCTAGTTCCTGATCAGTATTTTGGAGCATATATCGATGAATCCAGAAATTGGGATGAGATTATGTTTAATGCACCTTTCTATCTAATGGTAGTTGCTGCTGGTAACGACGGTAATCAAAATAGTTACAATGGTTCTCCACTAGATGGAAACTCTTCTTACGACAAACTAACTGGGCATTCAACATCAAAAAACAACTTGGTTGTTGCCAATGCTCAAGATGCAAACGTAAGCAGCAACGGATCTTTGGTAAGTGTATCTATCAACAGTTCTAGTAGTGAAGGTCCTACCGATGATTATCGAATCAAGCCAGATATTACTGGTAATGGTACAGGTGTATACTCTACCTATCAAAATAGTGATACGGCTTATAACAGTATTACAGGAACCTCTATGGCTTCACCAAACGTAACAGGATCGTTACTATTATTACAACAACACTACAACAACCTAAACGGAAACTTTATGAGAGCTGCAACCTTAAAAGGGATAGCGCTACATACAGCAGACGATGCAGGTCCTTCTGGACCAGATGCCGTTTACGGTTGGGGATTATTAAATGCTAAAGCAGCTGCAGAGGTTGTTACCAATGCAGGAAGCGGAGAATCTAGAATAGAAGAATTGACATTAAATAGTGGACAAAGTTATAGCATCACGGTTGATTCTGATGGTGTAAGCCCACTATTAGCTTCTATTTCTTGGACAGATCGTCCAGGTACTGCTACTACGGCTACCAACTCTAATACTCCTGTTCTTGTAAATGACTTGGATATCAGAGTTTCTAAAGGATCTACTACTTACGAGCCTTATAAACTAACTAGTATTACTACCAATGGTACAGGAGATAACAATGTTGACCCTTATGAAAGAATCGATATTGCTAGCGCTTCTGGAACTTATACAATTACAGTAACTCACAAAGGATCATTAACAGGGGGTAGCCAAAACTTCTCACTTGTTGTAACTGGATTGACTGGAACTCCTGTAGTTTGTAGTGCAACTGTTCCTACTGGAGTAGCTGCTTCAAATGTGTCTTATGATTCTGCTACTATTGGCTGGACTGCTGTACCAGCTGCTACATATGATGTAAGATATAGAGTTGCAGGAACTTCTGCATGGACTACAGTTCAGGATGTTGGTGGAACTTCTACTGCATTATCTGGATTAACAGAATTAACTTCATACGAAGTACAAGTAAGAAGTAAATGTTCTGACGGAACTACTTCTAACTACAGCAGCACAGTAAGCTTTAGTACTCCAGAGTTCCAATTGGTATATTGTGATTCTAATGGACAAAGTGTAGCTGACGAATATATTGGTCGCGTACAATTAGAAGGTATCGACAATACCTCTGGAGCAGGAAATGGTGGTTATACTGACTTTACTTCAGTATCTACTGGACTTGCAAAAGGAGATACCTATACGATTACAGTAACACCAACCTGGAGCGGAACTACCTATAGTGAAGGATACAGCGTTTGGATTGATTACAACCAAAATGGAGTATTTACAGATGCTGGAGAGCAAGTATGGACTCAGTCTGCTACACAAACGACACCAGTAAGTGGATCATTCACGGTACCAACATCTGCTTTGGATGGAAATACAAGAATGCGTGTATCTATGAAATACAATGGAGTTCCAACTTCTTGTGAATCTTTCCAATATGGAGAGGTTGAAGATTACACGGTAACTATTGGAGGAGCAACACCAGATACTCAGGCGCCTACGGCTCCATCTGCGCTAGCTGCGTCTAACGTTACTGAAACTGCCTTAACACTGGCATGGACTGCATCTACGGATAATGTAGGGGTAACTGGATACGATGTATATCAGGGAAGTACTGTTGTAACAAACGTTACTGCAACTACAGCAAATATCTCTGGATTAACTGCTAATACTGCTTATAGTTTCTATGTTGTAGCAAAAGATGCTGCTGGAAACGAATCTACAGCAAGTAATACTGTAAACGTAACTACAGCTGGTGGAGGAAGTGGTTCTGGATGTACTAATGGAATCAGTACATTCCCTTATGCTGAAGGATTTGAAAATACTATTGGTGCGTGGACACAATCTACTTCAGATGACATCAACTGGACTGTAGATGCAAGTGGAACACCATCTAGAAATACAGGACCATCTAGTGCTGTACAAGGGTCTTATTACATCTTTGTAGAAGCTTCTGGAAACGGAACTGGATATCCTAACAAGCAAGCGATCATTACATCACCTTGTTTTGATCTTTCTGGACTTACTGAAGCTGGATTCTCTTTCAACTACCATATGTATGGTGCTAGCGATATGGGAAGCATCGCATTAGAAGCTAGTACAGATGAAGGTGCTACTTGGACTAGCATCTGGAGTGAAACTGGAAACAAAGGAAACTCTTGGCAGTCTGCCGATATAGATCTTGCTGCTTATGTTGGTGGAGGTGTACAACTTCGTTTCAACAGAATAACAGGAAGCACTTGGCAAGCTGATATTGCTATCGATAATGTAGAACTTACGAATACTGCAGGTGGTGGATCTGTTGATCAGTGTGCTGGTGTTCCAGAATGGAGCAGCACTCAAAGTTATCAACTAGGTGATAGAGTTACTTATCAAGGAAGTCTATACGAAAGAACAGCTACGGGATGGAACAATCTTGGACCATGTGGAGCGACTACTTCATTGTATACAACTTTCAACGATGTATCTGGACCTCCTGTAATCAATATCGATCAGTTTGTGTTGGCACCAAACCCTGCACGTTCTGTATTGAATATTACCATGAGTAGCAAAGCTAGTTCTCATGACTACCAAATCCTAAACATCTTAGGGCAAGTGGTAGATCAAGGTACTTTTACCAACACTATTGATATTCAAAAATTAGAAGCTGGAACGTATTTGTTAACAGTGGACGCAAATATGATGAAACGTTTTATCAAAGAATAGAACGAATAAACAATCAAACAATGAAAGACCCTAAAGTTTATGACTTTAGGGTTTTTTTAATGTCAAAGATTACTATTTTGTTGAAGCTGGTAATACTTATCACCATTGCTTATCTTAGAGGAATCAATCATCCAACTCATGATCTTCGAAACACATACTCTCAAGCAACCACTGGACCGCTATCTCGAATCGGTATTTCATTTTAAGCACTTTACTCCAGACCATTCTATAGAACGTGTAGTTCCTACCGGACATCTGTTTCTTATTTTTGAATTGGACGGAATACCTCGTCAAACATTTGACAATAAAACCCTACAACCCAACCGTACCTATACCAAAGTATGGATATCTGGAATGCATAAAAATTACTTATCGATTTCTGCCCATCAGGATTCAGAAATGTTTGTCATGCAGTTTAAACCTTTTGGAGCATATCCATTTTTGCATATCGCCATCAATGAACTCAACAATCAAGTTGTCGATGCAGAAACCATCTTTGGAAACGATATCTTAGAGCTAAGGGAACAACTTTTTCACAAAGCTTCTTCTTCCGAAAAATTTGAACTAGCAGAGCAATGGTTATTGCAACAGTATCAAGAAAATAAAACACCACCAAACACATTGCTCGAGATCATCTCAAAGTTTACCAATAACCCTTTATCCGAACACAACACTATTGTCGAAACCTACCCCAAGACACAAAAACACCTGATTAGCCAATTCAAAAAGTTCTGCGGCCTCACTCCCAAAGTATTTCATCGCATTGTACGTTTCAATGAAATTCTTCAGCTTATCCATACCCAGCAAAAAATTCGATGGTCGCAAATTGCCTATCAATGTGGTTATACCGATCAATCCCATTTTATTAAGGAATTCAAAGAGTTTTCGGGATTCAATCCCAAAGAATTTATCTCTTTAGAATTCAATAATGACGAACCCAACTTCTTCCCTTTGGATCGAAAAGGTTAATTTTTTACTATACCCGTATAACAAGGTTTACCTAATTTGTAGCATTCACTTTAAAATCAAAACATATGAATGACGCTTTACAAACCATGATCAATAATATGCCTGAAAAAACGGGAAAGTCTCTTGAAGAATGGATCAAAATTTTAAACACCAAAGCTTTTGCTAAACATGGAGAAGCGGTTAAATTTCTTAAAACGGAGCATGGGGTTACTCATGGTTTTGCCAATACCATTGTCACTCTTTCTAAAGAAAACCAAGATAGTCCCGATGATCTGGTTACCAAACAATATGAGGGAAAAGAAGCATTGATCCCTATCTATGAAAAACTTATCGACACCGTTACTGCATTTGGAATAGACGTGATTAAAACACCCAAAAAAACCAGTGTGAGCATTATCAGAAAACGACAATTTGCACTTATCAAACCTGCTACTAAAACGAGAATAGATCTTGGATTAAAATTAAAAGACAAACCCTATACAGAACGTCTCGAAAATTCAGGACCGTTTGGTACTATGTGTACACATAGAGTCAAAATTTCTTCGGTAGATCAAATCGACGACGAATTGATTGTTTGGCTAAAAGAAGCTTATCAAAAAGCACAATAAAAAATTCTCCTAAAGAAACGTTAACAAAAACACCCATATGTTAAAATAAATCTTTATATTCGCAATCGAAATATCTTCACACTCAATAACATAATTATATTTCGGGCTAACTTCAGAATGAAACTTCATTGTTGAACTATTTATTTGTAGGGCAACGACACGGATTTCATGTTCTGACTCTTTATGTTAACGTACAATACCAACCATATTTGAAGGCGCAGAACCATGTTCTGCCCTGCTTGCTGGTAATTATATCGAAGGACTTACTCGAATCTACCTGTTTACGAACAAAAGAAACAATAATTCGAGTCTGTTGGGGGGACACAACGGACATATAATTACCGAATTCCCCCTCCTGCTGGAGGGGGTTATTTATCTTAATTCGTTAAAGCACTGTTTGATAACGAAATAAAACGCTATTTTTGATAAGATAGCGCCCTAAAAAAAATTTATGAAATATCTCTTAATTGCCATCCTTTTGTTTACTGTGCTCCCAACAGCTAGTCAGACCTCATCAAAGGATAACCTGATTATTTCTAATCAAAAAACGGCAAAACACATTAATATCCCTGGCACGAAGCTTTTTATGATCCCTCCTGACGATTTTTCGGTTGCTACGGCATTTACGGGACTAGAAAAAGGGCAAAATGCCTTGATTCAGGTGTATGATCTGGTGGGTGGTAATTTCTATTCGAATGCTGGTAAATTTTCTAAAGAGCGTTTTCAACAAAGCGGAGCTACCGTTTTTGATTATCAGGAAATGACAATTAATGGATTCCCTGCCAAATATATTCATATGCAAGCAGATCCAGACAAAAAAGCGTACAGTTTGGTTTTTGGAGATGAATCATTTTCGGTGATGATCATGGCTTTATATACGCAAAAAGATGGCCGCACCGAAGAACAGATTAAAAAATCACTACTATCTGCCACCTATCAAAAAGATTTACCGATAGACCCTTTTGCCGCCGCTGCTTTTGAACTTGATGATTCGAACACCAAGTTCAAATTTGCCAAATCGGCCGCCAATATGTTTATCTATTCTGTAAATGGAATCGACAATCCAGACACCAATCGGGATTCTATTATGTTGGTGCTTCCTGTGCCTACAGATTCGTCCATGACTGCCAAAAGTATTTCTGAACAAATGGTTGGATCATTAGAAAGTAACGGGCTGAGCGATGCCAAAATTATAAGCACTTCGGATGACGCACTAAACGACTACTCTGCCTATCAAATTAAAATTGAAGGTATTATGAATGGAAACCCAAGTAAATTATTGGTTCAAACGGTGACACACGGAAACAATGCTGTGGTATTTGAAGGGTTTTTAAAGGAAAAATCCAGTGCCGTGATCGAGGATTTTGAAGCATTAATTTCTACCTTGAAGATGAAACAATAGTGTAGTTTATGGACAACCAAAAATTAGACAAAATTCTTAAGTTATTTGCAGATCAAATTGAAGGTTCGTTAGGAAACTGGCATTTTGTAATTAAGGACGTTCAATTCGTTTGTTTGTCTGATGCGCTCCATAATCGCATGCGTATCATCTCTCCTATCAAAGAACATGCTGGTATGACCAGAGAAGAATATCATCAATGCCTGGAAGCTAATTTTCATTCTGCATTGGATATCAAATATGCGATTTCTGGCGATGTCATTTGGGCCGCTTTTATTCACCCCTTACAAGAATTGTCCGTAAGTCAAGTAGAAGATGCGATACAACAGGTGTATTCTGCCGTAAAGACTTTTGGTACAACCTACAGCAGTTCTAATTTGTATTTTCCTACCGATCAGGATCGAAAAAACAGAATGAATTAAATTCTACAGCTATTTTATACGGAAATCACTTCATTATCATGCAAAAGCTCTTCTTGTCGTAAACGAAGTAATATTTGAGCCACTGCTACTGTGTCTTTTTCACAGTAATCGATAATGCGATCGATATCATCTTCTTCGTAATATACATTTCTCACTTGACTTCCGTCGATATCATCTTTTGGAGAAGGAATTCCCAGGATATGTGTAAGTAATTTGAGCGAAGTGTAGTGCTTGTAATCTCCAAATTTCCATAGATCCAAAGTGTCCAAATGTGGTACCTCCCAAGGCTTTTTCCCAAATAAATTCAACTTATACGGTAATGCAATTTGATGCACAATCATTCTACGTGCGATATAGGGAAAATCAAACTCTTTACCATTATGTGCGCATAACAAATGTCGTGAACTATTGTAATGAGTTTCTAGTAAATTCTTGAAGTCGATCAAAAGTTGTTTCTCTTCACCATGAAATGAGGTTGTTCTAAACATTCGTTGTTCTCCCTGAAATCGAAAATACCCTACTGAAATACAAACAATCTTACCAAACTCTGCCCAAATGCCTGCACGCTCATAGAATTCTTCGGGAGAATATTCTTCTTTACGCTGGTATTTAGTTTTATCCGCCCATAATCCTTTCATCTCTTCATCCAATTCCTCAAAACTTTGATGTTCAGGAACGGTTTCAATATCTAAAAATAGAATATGTTCCAGATTCAGTTTATGAAGCATTCTCTAACATTTTATAAGCCTCTTCGATATAGACAAAGAAATCGTGTGTAAAAGACTCTCCAGGCATAAAAGTGCCACGTTGATGTCCTAATCTCACAATCATAATATTATCTTCAGGGATGCAAATTACATACTGCCCAAGTATTCCTCTCATAGCAAAAATGTGCTTATCCATATGGTCTGAGATCCAAAAACCATATCCATACATATCATCTGCTGGAAATCTTGGTTTGGTGGCTAATTCGGTAAAGCTTTCGGGAAGTAATTGTTTGTTGGCGTACACCCCCTTATTTTTAAACATCATTCCAAAACGAGCAAAATCCCTTGCATTACTCGCTATACAGCAATACGCTTTTTCCATACCACTATCTTCACTATCCAATTGCCAGATTGCTTCGTTGGCCATACCCATGGGTTTCCAAAAACTCTCACTCAGATATGTCGATAAACTTTTTCCTGTTGCTTTCTCGATGACCATCCCTAACAATTGCGTATTTCCACTCAAATATCTAAACTCTTGCCCAGGTTCATCAACTACATCCAGGCCCAGCATCACCTCTCTTATATCGGGGTCATAATAAGCTCTTGCTGTGATCGAAAACGGACTGGTGTAGTGCTCTGTCCAGTTCAATCCAGAAGACATGGATGATAAATCTCCAACCGTTGTTTTTGCCGCCAGTCCTTCAGAAAACTTTGGTAAAAAATCTCCCACAGGTTGATCGAGGTTTTTTATATAACCATCCATAATCGCTTTACCCAATAATGCGGTTACAATACTTTTGGCCATAGAAAACGAATTGGTTTTAGAATCTTTTCCAAATCCTTCAGCATAGTTTTCGTACCAAATACTATCATTTTTGATAATCATGTATGCTACCGTTCCTAACTCGGCATTGGTTTTATCCAAACGTTCGGTACTCTTCGCTTTGTTATAATCATCGTGAATTGCCCAGGGGGTGGTTCCATTTCCTTTTTCAATAGTTCGGTTATCGAAATATTCATAATCATCAAGATATGCTGTAGTATGACCTGTCATATAAACCACCCTAACTCCTTTTAGGATGTAATCATAATCAAAAATGTATAGTAAGACTACACATAGCAAGATTAAAAACAAAAGACCTTTGAGAAATTTCTTAATGATTTTCATAGTAATATCGAATTGGTAAAAACAATGCTATTTAGTTGCTCAACATTAGCCCTACTAATGTAAGAAAATAAATCTCACCATAATGCCACATATGCATAAGTAGGAAGAATAGATTTGGAAAAGGGGTCAACACAAATTTTGTAAAAGAGTAACTTTATTCTACCAATACTTATACAATAGTAATCCAAAGGAGTTTCAAAAAATGAAACTCATAAAAAAAGGTGTCTCTTGTAGACACCTTTTTACACCTAAACAAATACTAACGTATTTAAAAACCACGATATAGCGATCTTAATCCATTCTCGTCGAAAAAATTAAGTTCTCCAGTGGTGGTATCTGCGTTAAAACACGCATTCATAATCGAGTCTTCTTGTTCTATGATCCCAGGAATACTAGGTAAGGTTCCAAAAATCCTTGCAGGAGGGTTCTCTTCTACAGATGGTTCTGGCTCCAGACCAAGATCTACACAACTTTGTCTACTATTCCAGTCCGTATGACGAAAACCGATAGCATGCCCCAATTCGTGAGTGATCAAATGCTCTATAGCATCGGGCACGCGGTCTGCAAAAGTGCTTGAGTTTGGACTGATTTGTACAAAGTTTCCTGGGTTACCATTTTCGTCTGGGAAATCCGCAAAACCTCCAAATCCTTCTAAGGATGAATTCACCACGATAAACGTTTCAAAGAAATCAGGATCAAAAGTTGTAGCTGTTGTAAACTCTGCTCTGAGAACTAAACGTGACCCCCAAACCGAGTTCCAGTTCTCTACAGCATCCCTTACACCTTGTTGTGCAGCTTCAGATAACCCAGTAACAATTGGAGTATCTCCATCAAAAATAGTAGGCCCTGTATACACAATAATGTTTACCTCTTCATGCACATTGGTATCAATCAAAAACTCTGTTTGATACTGTTTTGCAATACCGCCATTATCGCTTGGTATTTTCAAGAATCTACTTTTTTCCATAGCGATATCGTCTGTCAATACAACAGGTACTTTTGTACCATCGGGATACACTGCATGTTTCACCTCAAAAGCTTCTGGGTTGAGATCGAGTTCTCTTACTTTGTTTAAAACATCCTTTGGAAGTGAACTTACCTCCGGCGCAGCTTCATTGTTCACATCATCTTTGGAACAAGAAGTAGTCAATAACAATAGTGTAGTTAACACTAGCGCACTGACTTTCAAATAATTCAATTTCATAGTAAATTAATTTTGTGAGTTTATAGAGAGTTTAAAGGTAAATACTTGGGTCAGTATATCTCTCTTTGATGTTTTAACGGTGCTTTTTACTGTATAAATGACTGTTCTTTATACATTAAAGCGTAGCCCAAACACCCTCATTCAAAATTAATTAGCTGTAAAACACTTGTTTTTACAGGACATTCATTTTATCGTATAAGTCCTTTTTGCTTTTTCTGGAAATAGGCAATGATTTTCCGTTCTTCATGATTACAGAGCCTCCTTGTTCTTTGATTAAAAAATCGATATGATCCAGATTCACCAAATACGATTTATGAATCCGCAAGAAATTATAATTCTGTAGTTTGGTTTCGAAATGTTTCAGATTTTTTGAAATCACAATTTCGGTTTCGTCTGTCATGACAAAGGTGGTGTAATTTCCATCGCTAACACAGTACAAAACATCGATCGCTTTTACTACATGCACTCCTTTTGCATCGGTAATCGAAATTTTAGGTGTTTCAGTTATTTTGGAGTACAACTCTTTAAAGTCATTGACAATACTTTCTTTGGATTTGAATTGATCCTTCAATCTAGAAGTTTTATCTACCACCTGAATCAATCGTTTTGGATCTACCGGTTTTAGCAAATAGTCGATAGCGTCATACTGATATCCTTGGATCGCATACTTATCAAATGCAGTTACAAAAACGATCTTAAAATCGAAACCACTTAATTCATTAAGCACATCAAAAACCGATATCGCTCCCAATTGAATATCCATAAACACCAAATCAGGTTTCATTTCGGTAAGTACACTTAAAACAGAAGATCTATCATTGGCCTCTCCTATGATCTCAACTTGTGGACAATACGAATCCAGGAGCATTCTAATATTCTCTCTGTCCTTTTGCTCATCATCTATTATGATGCATTTCACAGTTTCTGTCATTTCCTTTGTTTTATTATGGGTAATGTGATGATGACCTCGGTACCTTTGGCTTTGCCGGCATCATCAAAAAGATCATTGATTACTACCTTGGCCTTATCATTACCAATTCGACTTAATATTCGTAATCGCTCGTTTGTATTCCTGGTTGCAATTGACAAATGTATAGTATCGTTCCCTTCTTTTTGTAATCTTTCGGCTTCGTCCCTTCCGATGCCGTTATCTTGTACTTTACATATCACCGCATTATCTTCCTTTTTGAAAGACACCACTAGTTCCCCCTTTTGATCAGCGTGTGAAAATCCATGAATCACTGCATTTTCGATATAGGGTTGTATGACCATCGAAGGAATTACCGGATTGGTGTATATTAAAGTTTCATCAATATCGTACACCACGTCAAAACTTTCACTAAAGCGTCCTTGCTCTATATTGATATAAGATTTTAAAATCTGTAGTTCTTCGTTGAATGTAATATAAATACTGTCTGAACTAGACAGTACATTTCTGATTAGCCCAGAAAGCTCTGTCATATACTCGTTTGCTTTTAGGTTATCCTTTTTCAAAATAAAATTCTGAAGCGTACTAAAAGAATTGAACAGAAAATGAGGATTCATCATCGATCGTAATGATTTTAATCGACTTAAACTCAACTCTTCATTAAGTTGGTGAAAACGTACCTTATTGGTATGACCTCTATACAATAGAAAGAATAAAGACACTAGCAAAAACAACCCTAAAAAGTAGCTAAACAATCTACTTTTACTCATTGCTTTCCCTATTTCCAGGTTTTCCTGCTCCAAATCCGAAATCTGAGCTTCTCTTAGCTTTAGTAACTTCCTGCTTTCTACTTTGGCAATCTCTTTACTGATTCTTATATTATCCAACATGGCCATTAAAGGCTTTACTTCTCGTAAAAGCTGTAAGCTTTTTGATAGCTCTCCGGTTTGTTCATAAGATTTAGACAGATCTTCTTTTGTGATTATCGTATTAGCGATATCATTCTTTTTAATAAAAAACTCCTCGGCTATTTTGAAATAGTTGATCGCCTTTATGTAATCGCCCAATTCGTGATAAATAGAGCCAAGGGTATGCATTAACGCTGGATACAAACTATCTCGATCATTATATTCAACATGGTCAAAGTCGATATTTTCGTTGATTATTTTTAAGGCTTCTTCGGGCATCCCTTTCTTAAAATAGGACCATGCCATATTGTTATAAGCGAGATTACATGTTCTCGACGTATTGTCACTCATACAGGTCTTCAATGCACGTTGAGAATAATAAATGGTAGAATCTGGTTGGTTATCCCAAAAGGATGCAGAAATATTAATGTTGGAAAGGCTTCTTCTATAAGCTGCATCTTCATCGAGATGCGCAATGGCTTTTTTAAAATCAATTTTACTTTGATCCAGATCTCCGATATCCATAAAGAATAACCCTCTGGCGGTAAGTGCTTCCCATTGATTAGTTGGGTTTTCTGCTTTTTCTGCTTGTTGCAGTGCCTCATTAAAGTACTGGAGGGCTTTCATAAATTGCGATTGCCTATTATGCAACTCTCCATAACGAATCGTAGTGATCGTTACACAATCCTGATCATCTATTTTGATACAAAAATCCTTAACAAAATCAATTATATCTTTGGACTCATTGTGTTTTCCTTCAATAGCAGATAAGAATCGTTCTAACCGTAATCCAGAAGAGACAATAAATTTTTTATCTCCTATTTTTCTAGCTAATCGAAAGGCTTTCTTATAACTTGTCTCGGCAAGAGCGACCTCTTTGGTCCTTTGTAGGCTATCTCCTCTTCTAATTAAAAGTTTTATAGAATCATTTTGAAGAGTAATCGATTTTTTTAATTCCCGATCAATAACACCTTGTCCGATTACAAAATTACATACCAATAGCATGTAACTGACCGCTATGATGCGAATTTTTGTCATAGCAATCAGAACACCTCGTTTACTATCACCAAGTGAACTCCCTGTAATCAAAAGATCAATTTATGTTAATTAACTCATTTTCAGATTAAAACAAAACTGTTTTTATCCAAAAATAGACGTCGGCCATACCTAAAACACACTGAATCGGTTTTACCCTACTTTTTTTTCATTTTTTTTTGGAAAGTCACAAAAAAACTGGCTACTGCAAAAAAGCAATAACCAGCCACATATATTGAAATGATTTGTGAGAGTCTAATTCTTACTAATTCTTTAACCCATTTTTATAATTCAAAAACAAGCAAATTTTAGATCTTCACTAAAGGGGATTATGAAAACTAAAGTACCGCTAATCTCAGGAATTGCATCATTTCATTACATTAAAAGCACAAATCACTGTATAAAATGCACAAAACTATGTATAAAATGAATCTAGAAGGATAATGGGATCAAAATAGAGATTGTTGTTTTACCGGACTCTCATGTTCTAATAGCCATTTTTTGCGCCATAAACCCCCAGCGTATCCGGTAAGAGACCCATCGCTACCAATTACCCTATGGCAGGGTACTACAATCCATAAAGGGTTTTTACCATTGGCACTTGCTGCTGCTCGTATGGTTTTTGGATCTCCCAACTTTTTGGCGATATCCAGATAAGACACTGTTTTCCCAAAGGGAATCCTAAGTAATTCTTTCCAAACTCTTTTCTGAAATTCGGTACCAGAAGGATTTAAGTTCAAATCAAAAGTAGTACGTTTCCCCTCAAAATACTCTTGAAGCTGCTGTACAGCGCCCTTTAAGTGCATAGGAACCTCTTCACTAAGTAAGTCTTGATTTTCTTGAGTTACTGAAATGCTGGCAATACCATGTTCATCTCCCGATATAGAAGCCACTCCCAATGGGGTTTCTATATATGCGATATCCATTATTGATCCTCGGGTTTGTCTTCTAAAATACCAAGTCTTCTAGCACGCATTTCCCAATTCTTGCGAGCAAGCTCCTGCATATTGGCATCGGTATCACTCTCGTCCATAATTTCAAGACCAAGAAGCGTTTCTATCACGTCTTCCATACTTACCAGACCACTCACCGAACCATATTCATCAACTACCAAGGCTAAGTGTTCCTTTTCTTCAACTAACTTTTCAAACAAGGTAGGAACAGGGATATTACGATCCACTACAAAAATCTTTCGATTAAGATCTGCAAGTGTTTGATGATCTTTACCTTCGGCTACAGATTTGAATACATCATCCTTAAGTACATATCCGGTAATATTATCTGCATTAGCTTTAAAAATGGGTACTCTGGAGAAACGTAAGTTTTTATTCGCTTCAAAAAACTCTCGAATATTGGTATCCTCTGACGCAGTTTTCATTACCGTGCGGGGTGTCATGATGCTTTTGGCCGGAATAGATTTAAAATTAAGTAAGTTTCGGATCACTTTCGATTCTGACTCTTCAAAAACACCTTCTTCTTCAGCGATATCTGCCATCGCAGAAAAATCTTCTCTGCTCAGCACTGATCCATGATGTCCTTTACCCCCAATTACCTTAGTGGTTAACTGTAATAACCATAAAATCCCTGTATACTTCAGCGGTGCTATCAATATCAACAAAGCCTTTGAAGTAAAGTTGGCTAGTTGTTTCCAGAAGGTTGCTCCAATCGTTTTTGGTATAATTTCAGAAACTACCAAAATCAATATGGTCATAATCGCAGATACAATACCTACCACATTTATACCCCATATTTCAAATTTATATGGTAACTGCTCTGCCTGCACCCCTACCAAAATAGCACCAACGGTATGCGCAATCGTATTTAAAGTAAGAATAGCAATAAGCGGTTGATCTACATCTTTCTTTAGATTTTCTAAAGTGGTCGCGTATGGCTTCCCCTCTTTCTTTTTTACATTAATAAAGGTTGGTGTTACACTCAATAGTACCGCTTCTAGTATCGAACATAAAAACGAAAAGAAAATAGATAATACGGCGTAAATAAGTAATAAGGTCATGGTCGTTGTATAGTTATGTAGCTAAAGTACGGATTTTAGGTATTTATCGCGAATAAAAAGATTACCAGCCCACGTATTGAGGTGGTTTGATGTTATTAAGGTTAAGATAAACCACTAGTTGTCCCCGGTGGTGAGTTACGTGATCCTGCAATAAATTTAGGATTTGTAGTTTCGATTTCCTTCCAGCAAAAAAATCGACTTCTTGCGTAAAATCATCTTCGTCTGTAGCTTTGATACGTTCTAAAACATAGTCAAAAGCTTCGCTTAATACTTTGATGGTTGCTGCTTTGGTTTGCGGTATATTTTCCTGAAGTGCTTTACGATCAAATTTCTCCTGAGAAAAATGTGTGGTTCCTAACCATAGCATATTACCACGAATGTGTAGCAACTGACTTTTAAAATCCATCTCCCGCTCTGTAGGTTGAAATCCATATTGTTCTTCGGGCATGGATTCTGCAATTTCTAAAAGGTAGTTTTTGGAGTTTTCCCACTTTTCTAAAAAAGCAGTTTTGGGTGAAAATTGTTGAGCCATAGCAGCACTTGATATTAGGAGAAACATCCCCAAAAATGTAAACTGTTTGATCATTACTTCTTACTTATTTCTTGCATATACACCTCCAAAGCTTCTAACTCCTGGTCAGAGAAGTTTTTGATAATCGCAAAATTGGTTTTCATCACGGTATAGGTTTCCGGATCTACAATAGGTCCTGCCTCTTGCTTCAAAAAGGCGATCAAATCCCCATCTTGTTCTTCGTATATCTTCATGATTTCTGCTACTCCAGGGCCAATGGATTTTTTATCAATCTTGTGACAGGTATAGCATTTTCCTTTACCATTAAAAATAGCTTTCCCGGTATCAAAAGGAGTTTCTTTGACAGGTTTTTTACCGATGACAATGGTGTTTTCTTTTTCTTTTTTCTCAGATTGACAGCTTGCCAATAGCAGTATAGAGGCAAGTAGTAACGCAATTTTTTGCATGAATTTGTGTGTGTTTATCTATATTTTTCTTTGATGTTTTCGATATCTTTAATAAATCTTTCCAGCAGATCTTTTGAAAAATTATTGATGACCTTTTCTTCCTGACGAGTTACCCCTTGACTGGCTTCAGCAATTTTGGTTAAGGCATAAATCATAAAGTCGTATTCTTGATCTGGTCCATTGTCTGAAAACACTTCGATCACCTTTTTGTACAAGGTATCGATATCACTTTGTTGTTCACTTTCGTAATCAAAAGACCATTTGATATCTTTTCCTTTGGGATGCCCTTTTAGGATATCTTCCAGGGTTTCTACTTCCTCTTTCTGAATCACGCCATCGCTCATCGCAATGACATACAATAACTCACCAAAAGTTTGATACAAACGTTCTCTGCTTACCATAACTACTAATTTTAGGTTATACTAACCCAGCAGCTTTACCACATCTTTGGCAAAGTAACTGGCAATGATATGCGCTCCTGCTCTTTTAAACGCCATGATCTGCTCCAACATCACAGCATCGTGATCCAACCATCCTTTTTCGGCTGCAGCTTTTAACATGGCATATTCACCACTTACCTGATATACTGCCACAGGTACGTCTACAACATCTCGTACATCTCTCACCAGATCCAAATAGGCCAATCCTGGTTTCACCATCACGATATCTGCTCCCTCTTCAATATCCATCAAGGTCTCTTTGATGGCTTCATCACGATTAGCAAAATCCATTTGATAAGTTTTCTTATCTCCAAATCCAGGTGCAGAATCCAAAGCATCTCTAAACGGACCGTAAAATGCCGAAGCATACTTGGCGCTATAACTCATGATCCCAGTATTCTTAAAATTCTCTTGCTCCAACAACTCCCGAATTGCCAAAATACGACCGTCCATCATATCGCTGGGCGCAACAAAGTCTGCTCCTGTCTGTGCATGTGATAAGGCCATATCAGCTAGTACCTTGCAGGTATCGTCATTAACGATATACCCATCTTCTACAATACCGTCATGGCCATATGAAGAATACGGATCCAGAGCCACATCGGTCATCACCAACATCTCTGGAGTAGCCTCTTTTACAGTTTTAATCGCACGTTGCATTAGCCCATCAGGATTAATGGCTTCGGTTCCTTTGTTGTCTTTGAGTGCATCGGGCACTTTTACAAACAATAGTACCGATTTTAGGCCCATGGCCCAAAGTCCTTTTACCTCGTCTACCAAGAGATCCAAACTATAGCGGTAATATCCTGGCATCGAAGCTATTTCTTCTTTTACACCTTTTCCTTCTACTACAAAAAGGGGAACCAAAAAATCATTAGGAGTAATTGTATGTTCTCTAACCAACGAACGAATGGCATCATTGGTTCTTAGTCTTCTGTTTCTGCGAAGTTGTTGCATTATATGTTATCAAATTTAACGTCGTAAAGATACTCATATATCTTGGTATGGAATATAATTTTAATATATGATTAAGTCATAGAAGTTCTTACATCATATGATAAGTTATATATTGTTACTTGTTTAGTTTCTGAAAACAGTTCCTTTCCCTTGAAGGGAAAGGTGTCTACCTAAGGTAGACGGAAAGGGTAACACCACTCAAACATGAAAAGAAAAATACATAACAAGCCTGAACTAAAAGCCAATAGAAAAAACTTGCGCAAAAATCTCACTTCGGCAGAGGCATTTTTATGGAGTCATTTACAACAAAAAAAGTTAGACGGAAGAAAATTTAGAAGACAACATAGTATTGAAAATTACATTGTTGATTTTTACTGTGCCAAAGAAAAATTGGTCATCGAACTAGACGGAGAAGTACACATGAGTTTAAATGCACAAGAGAATGACCAAATTAGAAGTAAAAAACTTGAATCTTTGGGTTTTACTGTGATTCGATTTGAAAATTATATGGTTTTTGACCACCTACCTTCGGTTCTTAAAGAAATAAAAGATCATTTTAAACAAGAATAAGCACCCCTTCCGCCCTGCAGAATGCAGGCCACCTTCCCCTCATTAGGGGAAGCAGCTTTTTAACAAACCCCAATGTATTTTTAGATCCCAAATCTGTAACAAAACCCCAATACTTTATACTAATCCACAAAGAATAAATTTTAATCACATGCTCAACATAAAAAATCTGAATAAAACCTATCCCAATGGTACCCAAGCATTAAATGATGTAACGCTTACACTTGATAAAGGAATGTTTGGTTTGCTAGGACCCAACGGAGCCGGAAAATCTACCCTGATGAGAACCATTGCTACCTTGCAATTGGCGGACACAGGAAGTATAGCGTTTGACGGCATTGATGTTTTCAAAAATCCAGAGGAGCTTCGCAAAGTGTTAGGATATTTACCACAGGATTTTGGGGTATATCCCAAAGTATCTGCCGAGATGATGCTCAATCATATCGCAAAAGTAAAAGGGATTACCAACAAGACAGAACGCAAGGGATATGTAGCAGATTTGTTGAACAAGGTAAACTTATACAAATTTAGAAGTCGTAATCTTGGAGATTTCTCAGGAGGGATGCGCCAACGTTTTGGTATTGCACAGGCTTTAATCGGAAATCCAAAACTGATCATTGTGGATGAACCAACAGCTGGATTAGATCCTTTGGAACGTAACCGTTTTCATAACTTATTGAGTGAATTGGGTGAAGATGCTGTGGTGATTTTGAGTACGCATATCGTAGATGATGTGACCAACCTTTGCCAGAATATGGCCGTGTTTAACGAAGGGAAAATCCTGGAACAAGGAAACCCACAAGAGTTATCTAGTAGATTAGACGGAAAAGTATTTAGAAAACGTATTGAAAAATCAGAACTCGAATCCATCGAGAATGAATTTACGGTCTTGTCTAATTATTTACGAGGAGGGCAATTCTATGTGAATATCTACAACGAAATCAATCCTGGAGATGGCTTTGAAACCGTAAACAATGATCTGGAAGATTTCTATTTCTATTGTATCAACAAAAAAGAAGAACAGGAGGTTGCCCTATGATGGAAATATTTTCTTTTGAGCTAAAATACCGTTTAAAGCGACCAGCTACCTGGATCTATATGGCCCTTGGTATGGCAATCGCACTTTTGATTTCGATTTTGCAACGATCTGCTACCGCTGAGTTGGTAAACAGCCCAAGTAGTATTGCGGGTATCACCAGCGGACTATCGGTGATTTCTATTTTCTTTTATGCTGCCATTATGGGAGTGCCTATTTTTAGAGATCAGGATCATAAAACGGCACAGACGTATTTTACATTTCCCATACCTGAGAAGTCGTATGTATTAGGTCGATTTTTGGGAAGTTATACGATTGTAACTCTAGTGAACTTATCCATATTATTTGGGATCATCCTGGGATTTGGTATTGGTGCTTTTTTGGATCGTCCTGATTATGGGACTTATGATGGGTTTAATTTTACATCCTATATCTTACCTTTTATCTTCTTACTACAAATCAATTCTCTATTAGTAGGGTCTTTGTTTTTTTGTTTGATGGCGTTTTTCAAGAAAATGCCTATCGTATACCTGGGTGGGATTTGTTTGTTTATTCTTAGTGCTTTATCAGAAAATTTATTGGGCGACATCGACAACCAATGGTTAAGTATTTATTTGGATCCTTTTGGAGGTGAAGCCTTTAGCTACATCAAAAAATACTGGTCAATTAATGAGTTGAATACTTTGCAACTTCCGATATACGGCAAATTCTTATTGAATCGTATGTTATGGTTAGCGATTGGATTAATCTTGTTTTTGGTGACACTCTTCCGATTTGATTATAAAAAGTTTTTACTTTCTGGAAAAAAGGCCAAGAAAACCGATAATAGCACGTATCAACCTTCACCGGTAGGTTCGATTACGCAGGTGTTTACCAAAAAGACGGAAAGACAAAATTTATGGTCTTTAAGCAAGATCGAATTTTTATCCATTGTAAAAGATCCTGTATTTGCCATCCTATTGATCATTGGGATCGTAGTTGCCGTATTTATTGTATACCTGGCAAATGAAACCTATGGGACGCCTAATTTACCACTAACCCGATATATTGCACTATTTGTGGGAGCTGGTATTTCTTTGCTATCTGCTGTGATCCTGGTTTTATTTTCAGGAGAAGCAGTACATCGTACCCGTAAAAACAAAACCTTTGTTTTTTATGATGCGTTGCCAATTAACAATACCAGTTTATATTTTTCTAAAATCATCGCCTTATTAGGAGTAGCCGTTATTTTGACACTGGCTAATGTAGTTGTAGGAGTCATTTACCAGACCGTTAATGGATATTTTGCCTACGAGTTGGATATGTATTTGATTTACAATTTTGGATTTGTATTTCCTGGTCTTATCACCACTATATTACTTGCATTTTTTATTCATGTAATGGTCAACAATAAGTTCCTAGGGCACTTTATAGTAATCGTGCTATATCTAGGATTACCATTAGTGATTACACTAGGTTTTAAATCTACCAACCCTATGCTCATTTATGGAGGTACAACTCCATTTTTCTTAAGTGATTTAAATGGGTTTGGACATTACCTTACAGGAGCAAGTTGGTTGAATTTGTATTGGATTTTATTTACTGCTATACTAATGCTTGTTGGTTTGGTGTTTTGGACACGAGGATTCTTTTCTTCCGCCAAAGAAAGACTATCATTGGCCAAGCAACGATTTACCGCCAAAAACATCATGGCCTTAGTAGGTGTAGTAATTGCGTTTATCTCTGTAGGCGGGTATAGCTATTACAATCTTAATGTACTAAACAGTATGTCTACTGGTAATGAATCTGAAAAGATTCAAGCAGATGCCGAAAAGCAATATGCCAAATATATTAATGCGGCACATCCGCAGGTTACCGATCTTAAAGCCTATATTGATGTATTTCCAAAAGAAAGAAGAGTTAATGCTAAAGGAGATTTTAAAATCATCAACAACTTTAATGTAACCATTGATACCTTGATGTTAGAAATGCAGTTTCCCGGTAAATATGCAAAGCTGAATAAGGTGATCTATAATGGAAGTGAATTGACTCCTGTGGTGTCTGACACGATATATCGTATGTACTTTTATAAGCTACCACAACCCATGCAACCACAGGAAACAGCAAAACTCACATTAAACGTGTCCTCAGAAACCAAGGGGTTTGCTAATGCGATGGAAACACAAGTATTGCACAATGGAACATTTTTTAATAGTGACATTTTTCCTAGGTTCCATTACCAGCAAAGTCTTTGGGATAATGGTGTCCGTAAGAAGTATGACTTAGAAAAAATGGATTATCTGTTTGCCGCAAGAACTGATTCTACCGGATTAAAAAAGAGTTTATTTAATGAAGATGGTCATTATATCAACTTTGAAACCGTTATAAGTACCGCGAAAGATCAAACGGCACTGGCACCTGGTAAATTGGTAAAAGAATGGGAAGAAAATGATCGAGCTTATTATCATTATACACTAGAGTCAAAGACATTACTATTTTTTAATATAGTATCAGCAGAATATGATGTAGAACAATCCAGTTGGACGACGCCTAGCGGTAAAAAAGTGGATATTGAAGTGTATCATTCACCGAAACATAAACGTAATCTAGAACATTTTATTCGTGGAGCTAAAGTCGCTTTAGACTATTGTTCAAAAAACTTTATCGAATACCCTAACTCGGTATTGCGTATTGTTGAATTTCCTGGACATACATCATTTGCACAATCCTTTGTTACTACAATTCCATATTCCGAAGATGTTGGTTTTGTTGCTGATTTTGACAAGGCTGAAAATTACAATTATGCCTTTACAGTTACAGCCCACGAAGTAGCTCACCAATGGTGGGGGCATATGGTTGCTCCAAGTAAGACCAGAGGTGCTAATATCATTGCTGAAACTCTGGCGGAATACACCTCGCTAATGGCCATGAAAAAGGAGTATGGTGAAAATGGAATCAAAAATTTCCTAAAATATTCTCTTGATCAATATTTAAGAAGTAGGGCCTTTAGTTTTAAACCTGAGCGATCTCTTATGAATGTGGAATTTGGACAGCATATTTGGTATCAGAAAGGGTCGATGATTATGTACAACCTACAAGATCTTATCGGAGAGACTAAAATAAATAATGCACTAAAAGGTTTCCTGGAAGAGTACAAAAACTTTGAAAAAGGTGTATATCCTACTTCAGAAAATTTCTATCAGGCGATTTATGATGTAGCTCCAGATTCTTTAAAATATGCTGTAGATGATGGGTTTAAAGAAATTGTATTGTATGAGAATCGTATTTCTGATGCTAAAACCAAAAAACTAGACAATGGATCTTATGAAACTACGTTTACTGTAGATAGTAAAAAGACCTATTATGATGATGAAGGTAAAGAGAAAAAAGTGGGAGAAAAATCCAATTATATCGAGATTGGATTGTTTGGGGAGGACATTGTAGACGAACAGGAAGTTCCTTTAAAGAACCCATATTATTTGGAACGTAAGTGGTTGCAACCGGGTGAAAATACCTTTACGATTACCACCAAAGAAAAACCTGTAAAAGCAGGGATAGACCCTTATAACAAACTTATCGACAGAAACTCTGACGATAATTTGAAAGTAGTATCTGAGTAATCTTATATTACCCTAGGGAACCAAAACACGATCAAAGAGCGCTGCTTTGATCGTGTTTTTTGTTATATGCATGTCATGATAAATTACTACCTTAAAGCAGTAAATTATCTTTGGGAATATGAAAAAAATCAATTGGAGATACGCGTTGGGGGAAACCCTAATCGTGATCATAGGGATTACTATTGCTTTTAGTCTTAACAAATATTCTGAACGATTAAAAGATCGGGATTTAAGAACTGCCTATCTCACCAACCTAAAGAACGATATCCAAACCGATAAAAAGGTACTAGAAAACAACCTGCAAACCCTCGCGGATTTTCAAAAAAGTACCAACGAGATCATACCACACCTCAATACTGATTCTCCACAAAAAATGAGCATCTTAAGGAAGGTATTTCAAATTTCTAATTTGGTGGAGTTTGTACCCCAGGATGTTACCTACAATACCTTGATAAATTCTGGAGATCTTACCCTTTTTGAGGATCTGGAGCTCAAATCGGCCATCCAAAAATACTATTCTGCCGATTTGCATACTATCCTAAAAGCCTATGAGCGACAAGAAATTATCCATAAAGAATATCTGGGCAAGTATTATATCTACCATGCTGATTTTGATAAAATGAGAAGTAATGAGTTTCCTTTTGAAGATGAAAAACTCCTAAAAAGAATCGTACAAAGTCTGGCGGGTAGCTATAAGATACAAATGGATGCCACCGAAAAAGGGATTACACAATGCGATAGCGTTATGGCTGTTTTTGATAGGGAGTTGCGTTAATTACACAACTAAAAATCTGAGGAAGTCGTTGAAGTTGTAAAATCATAGATTTTACCATCAAACTCGCACCATTTGGATTGATTGATCACTTTGGTAAAGGTATTTTTTAATGCGGTTAGGGATTGAGATTGTAATTGGCCATTTATCAGATATATGCCATTACACAAAAAGAAGACATTGTCATCAAGGTCTTTTGCGATCAAGGCATTGCTATCTCTATAGCTCATTTCTATCATGGTATCCAAACGTGACCTATAGGGCAAAGGCCGCAGCATTTTCTTTTTCATAACCGTTATTTTGGGGCGGGTAAAATTACATCATTACAGGACTTATCCACTTTACCAAATCGTTAACTATTTGTCATATAATCGTTTATTACTTTTTTTGATGTTTGGGGGTAGGTGCAACAAGCAATGAAGCGTTATATATAAAAAAGCAATGATGATTTTAAAAAATGTATTTAGAGTACACCTTCCTTCGATTATTAAGTTTATAAAAGAACTGCCCGCTGCTTGTTCGCATTCGATTCATCGATAAGGTGGCGAGTTTTGTTTTTAAATAGAGTTGGTGAAATAAATAGCGTGGATGCATACTCCACGCTATTTTTTGTTTTATCGACAGCAACCCCACCGTTCGTCTATAGCAAATCGGGTTTGACCCAAAATCAACCGTTTACGAACAATGGATCACCTACTTTTATACCATAGAAACGAAAAAACGGTTTGGTTTTGTGAAACATAAGTCCAGCCTCAACATATTGATCCCCAAGATCGCATATCGTCATAAAAAACAGCCGCTGGATAGTGGCTGTTTGGTTTATAATCCATATAGACTTATTATTGGTACAGATATAATAAATGCAAGTGCGAGAAGTACTATTCTAAAAACTTTGTTCTTCACAGACTTAATGCCAAAATAAAACAAAGTAGAGATTATCAGTATAAAAACGAATTCGTATAAACCTCCTTTTAAATCAAGAAACTCTCCTCCTAAAACAGAAGCATAATTATTAACACTAACATATCTATGGGAGAAATTATTACTTATCAAATAAGAAGCTATATTTAAAACTATAAATCCTATTGTTAAAAAATTAATCCTCTTATCTTCCATTTTCATATTGCTCTAATTATTCATTATTTCCCTGTATTAATGCACTCTGCTAGGAATAGTTTCCAACTATTGTCTCGCATAAAACTGGTCAAACCATATAGAAATATAACAAGCCAGTTTCAAAAAACGAAACTGGCTTGTTATATTCTTCCTTATTGTTATCTGACACTGTCAAAGATGATCAGTATAGAAGGTATAATTCATTCTGAACTAGTATTTGATTTAAAAAAATCATCAATTTCCATTAATAAAGAAACTTTTTCTTTTTCTTTTTCAGGCAAACAAAATTGATCACATTTGGTAGAATAATATAAAAATTTTAATTCCCCAGCTTCCTTAATCCATATCGCCTGAAAATCTATATCTGTATCAAAAACCACAAAATTCTCAGGACATTCTAATTTATAAACTGTTTCAAGATTAGTAAAACTCTTTAGATCAAAATTTAAATTAGTTTTATTTAAAACGTACTCTGTTTCATTTTGAATAACAAACCAGTTTTTATTTTCTAAAGAAGCAATGATAATATCATCGTCAGTAATTGAAAGATAAGAACATTCTGATTCATCTTCTATGAATTTATCAATAATATCTCTTCTAAAAGATGTTGTATTTAAAAACTTCCTCATTGAATTGTTCTCAAATGATTCTTCCAGAATGAAACAGCTTTCTGATAAGTCATTTTGTTTTTTATCTTGAGCCTTGCAGGAAAAGGTAAGCAAGCAAAAAATAATAAATAAATTATTCTTCATAATTATTGTTTTTCGTCTTCTTTTTTAGTCACAGGAATAGGTAATGAAACTTTCTTTTTATCCACAATGCTTCCGTCTTCATCCTTTTTTAGAAAAGTCATAGTATAAGTTGTTCTTTGTTTTTTATCCTCTCCCATTTCAACTAATGATTCATTAACAATTCCATTAGTTTCAATTTCCTCATTTGCGTTTTTAAATGATGTTTGCCATTCACTGCCTAAATTTGCTTTAGAGTCTCCTTCTGCCGTTTCTCCCGCAACTGATCTAGAGGCATGTATCACTTCTTCCAAAAGAGCACGTGAAGAAGAAGCTGTATTCGTTCCATCAACATTCTTGTCAGATTTAAATTCAGTATCGTTAGAATTCCAGATTATTATACCACCGCTACCTTCTCCTTTTGTTGAAGATGCTTTTGCATTTTTAGAAGTAAATCTATTACCACCTCTTGGACGATTCGTTACTTTTATTGTAACATCGTGCTTTTTATCTCCTTTTAATCTTCGAATATATGAACGAGCAATTTTTGAACTTCTACTTAATTTCCCTCTGCTGGCGCTAGTTTGTAACTAGCAACTACATAAAACTAATCAAACCACCCGAAAATATAACAAGCCAGTTTCAAAAAATGAAACTGGCTTGTTACGTTATATCTTACTCTTTCTCGGTACTAGTCACAGAATAGCGCTAGCAGGGGGTTTTCTACTTATTTAGTTCTATTGCAAATTATACTTTTTATCACTCTTCAAAATACCATTTAGTACTTTTCCCTCTTTAAAAGTAGGGGATATAATTATGTACTTATCTTTAGGATAACTGATAGAATATTCGAATATAGTATCATTAATCTTCACTTTTAAATTATATTCTATATCCTCTGCATTAAAATACGTTTCATCGTATATCGAAGCTATATTAGTGGTTTCAAGTTTATTTTGATAAACTTGGTTGTCATTAACATATAAAATTAATGTAGAGTTATTTAGTTCTTCATAATGAGGTCTTTCAATAAGAAAGATAAATTCATCTTTACTACAGCTAAAAAGAGTCAATGCTAAAAGCAAAATAATCAATCTATTTATCATATTAGTTGTTGTTTATAATTGTTGGTACAATGTCTCCTCTTTTAACATTAAAATCATATGGTTCGGAATTTGTAGAGTTATGATATATCCAATTGTTACTTGAACTCGGCGCCTTTTGAGTAGGACTTCCTTGATTTAAACTCTCGATATTCCTTGTTATTAGTTGTAATTGCTTTATAGAAAATCCACCCCATCTTTCACTAGAATAATCCATATAATTATGTCCTGTATTAGTATCAGGCAGAAAATCTACCCAAGAATGTTCTAAACCAAAATTATGACCTAATTCGTGAACCCCTGTATCAGTCATGAATTCTCCACTTACGGGATTGAATAAACTACCTGCTTCGACATAAGAAACTTTTCCATCATATGGTGCAATACCACCAGCTTCGCCACCTTTTGCATTTTTACCTTCAACATCATCTACTATAACTTGTAAGTGGTCAGAACTGTCTACTTCAGATATATCATCCACTCCTTCAATTTGTACATCTGCCCTGTAAAGTGTATTGTTTTCTTTATCAGAACCATACAATGCTGTAGAGAGTTTAGAAGATAATTGTTTTGCATATTTCTTCACATCAATATTTCTATCAGAAGTATTTAAGACCTTACCTGTAACATGGGTAGTAATAACTGTTTGACCTCTTTTATTTACGGTACTAGTAGTCCATATACTGTCACCTGCCACTTCTCTATATCTAATCGGGTTATTTTTAGTAAAGCCATAAGGTGTATGGCTTTCATATTGAATAGCAAACCTATCTATCTTATTAAATCTTGCAATAGCAGGGTCATAATCTCTCCATTGATAAGCATATGTATTCTTTCCTAACTCTTTTTCATCCTCCTGCCCTTGAAATGTTTTATAATTATTTTCAGTACCTAAAATAGTATTGTTATACCCCTTATGTGTTAACCCAAAAGGATAGTAATTCTTCTCTTGTACGATCTCATTCTGGGTAATGCTACCATCTTTGTTAGCATCTTTATAAGATAATCTGATATTATCCAGATGATCCTTAAATTGATACACATATTTATACCCATCGGCTTCTTTTTCTACAATACCTTCGACTTGGTTAAAGAATTCCAAATTCCCGTTTTTGTATACATAATTACCTGCATACTCTGTTGTGATAGAACCTCCCTCTGTCACGATCTTTTTTTGCTTCGCTCCAGTGGCGTCGTAAATATAAGCAATTGTTCCTGTACCTTCACTATTGCTTATCGAAACAGTTTTGGGTAAGTTTAGGTGATTATAGGTAATCGATGAGATCCCTTTGTTTCTGTCTATGATCATGTTCCCATTGGTATCATACCCAAAATCATCGTTGGTATTGGTACCGTCTTTAAATCCATAGTCTTTGTTACCGGTATCTGATACTTTTATGAGTTTGTTTCCGCTATCATAGGTGTAATACAGATCGTCCATATAGTAATAATCACTACTGTTTGTAAACCCATGTCTTCTTAAGCGGGTAATGTTCCCCATCTTATCATAAGTAATACCAAATACACTGTAACGATTTGCATTATCTGCTGTAGATCTCAATCGGTTTAATGCATCATAATTATACTTATACCATCGTAGTGCTCCATCATTGGCTGTTTTCCAATTGGTTTCACTAATATTTCCATTATATAATGGTGTCGCTCCATGGTCTGTATCATTATAGGCAATCTTAAAACTAAACAGATCATCTCCTAGATTGTTCGGATCATTGATTGTTTTTAACCATCCTCTGATGTTGTAGGTATAATCTACTGTTTGTAGTCCCGCACTTCGAGTAACCTCAGTGCTCGGTAGACCACCCACCTTCTTGCTTACCAATTGCCCTAATTCATCATAAGTGTTATTGACAATCAATTCTACATCCTGATCATTGATCTTTTGAGTTTGGGTAAGCAGTCTTCCGGTATGATCATAGGTAAAAGTATCTACTGTGATCAATGGAGTACTTCCGTTTTTAACATGTGAGGTAGTCGTCTCTTCTACTCTACCAGTAAAGTCCAGTTTCATCGAAGTCTTATCGATCGTACTCAAGTAATGGTTTCTACTCCCGATCCAAATCGCTCTTCCTTTATTGTCATAAGCCGTAACTGTAGTAATCCAGTTATTGGTATCCAATACTCTCACCTTGGTTCCTGTGGGTAAGCTTCTTACTTGATCTGTAGTCGCTACACCATATACACTTGTGGGCTTGTCCATACCATGACGATCAAAATTGTAATCATCATAATAGTTGATCGTTAATAGTTCTATGTTATTGGTTGGAAACGCATTGGTACTATACGAAATCTTTGCTCCATTTATAGTAGTTTCTGCTTCTCGTTTTTCTGTAGTTACAGGAGTGGTAGCCGTATTGATTTCTGTTTGTATCATAGCTCTTGATCTGGTATCGGTATACTTCCCTGTATAGGCTACTCTACCATGAGCATCGTATTTGGTAAACAGCCAGGTATTGTCTGCAGCTAGTAAAGCATCCTGATTTAAAATAGGACGATCTTGTTTGTCATACACTATAGATTCTATCCCTTTACCAGGGATTTTCTTTTCAACCAATCGGTTTCTGTAATCGTATTTGTATTGATAACAGAGTTCGACAAGCTCGGTGTTAGAAACACCATCGGTAATCGTCACTTTTGGAGGTAATACATATGAAAGATTCCCAAAATCATCATAGACGTAATAGGTATCATGTGCTTCTGCGCTAGCTGAGCTTGTTGAAGCAAAGGTCCGTTTTAATACTACTCTTCCTTGTTTGTCTTTATATTCTCTAGTGGTATGGTTATCTCCATCCGCCTGTGTCCAGTTCTCATCTTTGGTGATGGTTACATACAACTCATTGGCTGCGTAGTATCCGTTTTGTGATAATACCGGCTTTTCAGTATCGCTATTGGTAAAGTCCACATCAAAACGTACTACTTCGTTTGCTGTGTTGTGTCTCCAATCAAACTTGATGGTATGATCAGTATCACTATTTGGATCTACCTTCCAGTCCTTCCCTGGTGCGCCTTGTTCTAGTGCTCTGTTTAATGGAGAATCCTCAAAGATCGTCTCACTATAGGCATTTACCTGTGTTGGGTTAGTGATCCCTGCAAAGTCTGTTGCATAGGTGTCTAGATAATACTGATTGATATCTGCTGTGATATCTACTGTAGTATAGCTACCTTGGTTTGCCTTAGCAAAAGGTAAATACTCCTTGGCTTGTCTACCCACCTCATCATACTCCATATGAGTGATGATATCCTTTTGGGTAGGAGAACCTTTGATCGCCGTTTGTTGTTTAGGTCTTCCCAGTCCGTCAAAATACGTGACTGTCTCTATCACATCCTTATTTACCTGTATCTCACTAGGAGAACTCATTGGGGTTTGGTAAGTGCGGGTAAAGACATAACTCTCCGTATCTGATAAGCTAAGACTGTGTGGGATACCTGTACATCCCATCTCTTCTCCATATACCCCAGGACACTGATCTGTATTATCAGTGACATAGCCTGTAGGTGGAACACATCCAGTTTGTGTATCACCAGGATCACCAAAACCATCATTGTCCCCATCTCTATACCAAACTGTATTGGGATGGATATTGGGATTGTTATCATTACAATCATCTCCATTAAGAACATAACTATATCCATCACTGGGAGCAGCACTGTAATAAAAATGAGCGCTTGGATCTCCAAAAGTGTCGGTATCGACATCTCTGTAAAAATGCTTCGGAGCAATATTGGTAATAAACTCGGTGCTATCATCATAGTCATTCAGGTTGGTCACATAGCTATATCCATCTTGTGGTGGTGCACTACGAGTATATCTGATGTTTGGATTTCCATAGCTGTCATTATCCGCATCTCTGTAAAAGTTCTGAGGAGCGATATTGGTAATGTACTCATCACTATCGTTATAATCATCATCATTGGTCACATAGGTATACTGATCTACTGGGGGTGCACTACGATAATAGTGAAACACAGGATTACCATAGGTATCATTGTCTGCATCTCTATAGAAATTCTTAGGTGGAATATGAGTGATAAACTCATCACCATCATCAATATCATCACTGGTTAGTACATATCCCAAAGGTTGATCACATTGGGTAACACTAATCGATGCGTTTCCTCTCTGGTCTCCATCTCCATCTTTATACCACTTGGTGGTAGGATTGATCGCTTTTACATCATCTCTACAATCCAGGTTATTGGTTACATAACCACTAGGCTGTACACTGCGATACAAACGATCTGCTACTGCAGGAGATCCATAAGTGTCCTTATCGACATCTCTATAAAAATAACGTGGTGGGATGTTGGTGATCCATTTGTTCCCATCATTGATATCATCATTGTTGCTTACATAACCCGTGGGCTGGGTACAGCTCTGTGTGGTAACACTGGAATTCCCTCTACCATCTCCATCGCTATCTCTATACCAAACTCGATTTGGGTTGATCGATGCATTGCCATCATTACAATCCAGATTGTTAGTCACATAACCCCCAGGACGAACACTGCGGTATACCCTGTTGTTGGGATTACCAAAGGTATCGTTATCCCCATCTCTATAAAAGTACCGTGGAGCGATATGAGTGATATACTCATTATTATCGTCCCGATCATCATTATACAATACGTAATTGGTAGGCTTGGTACACTGAATCTTCATAGGACTGGTACGCCCTCTACCATCGCCATCGCCATCATAATACCACCTGGTAGTAGGATTGATCGCTGCATTACCATCATTACAATCCGTATTATTAGCTACATAGTTGGTCGTAGGAGTAGTGACATAGGCTGAATTAGGATTACCATAGCCATCTCTATCCCCATCGTAATAATACTTGGTGGTACCTCCGCCCCCATCAATAGGACCATCGGTTAATTGCGCTTCTACACTGTATCCCATAAAAAATAGAAATACAATCAAAAATATCTTGCTTTGCATGTCTTTTAAAATTCCTTACAATTTGTTTTCTCCAATAGTAATTGAATCAAAAAGGGATAAGAAGAGATTTTTTCTCTTTTGGTGCCTACTCCTAATAAAACTTATCCCTTGTGATTCACAATCTAAACACAAATAATTGTAATAGATCTTTATATCTTTTGATGCAATAGTACTACACGCCAGTTTCATATTTTGAAACTCTACCGCATTAGAGTGTTAAAGTTTTGATGATTTTTCCCTTACTCATCAAAATCCCAAAGCAAAACTAGAAGTTCCCTTTTTGATATCCTTACAGATATCTGTATCTGGAGTGTTTTGCTTCATCGACAGCAATCCTACCATTCGTCGACAGCAAACCGGACCTCACCCCAAATCAACGGTTTATCAACAATGGATGGACTACTTTTATACCATAGAAATAAAAAAAACGGTTTTGTTTTGTGAAACATAAAGTAAGTAACCGAGAGTTGCCTCTAAAAAGAAACATAAGACTAGCCCTAACATATTGAGCCCCAAGATTACATATCGTCATACCCCTAAAAACAGTCACTAGATAGTGGCTGTTTCTTTTTTGGCAAAAAGCATGTAACAATTTCCTTTCAAAAAAGTCTTCTTTATGGTTCTGGCAACCTTTTTGATAGAAATTACGTCTTAGCTAAAAAGACTTTTAATCAACAAATTTTGACACTATGATATTTCGTCAACCAATTTTACTTTCTTGCTTTTTATTTTTCGGTTCCCATTTGGTTATGGGACAAACGATTAGTTCTAAAGTTTTGGATCAAAAAACGAATGAACCTGTACCTTTTGCTACTGTACAGCTTTCCGAAAATCAAGGAATCATCACCAACGAAGAAGGACGTTTTAGCCTTACTATTGATGAAACACTAAAGGATGTAGATTCTATTTATATCTCTTCAATGGGATATGAAAAATTAGCCATCTCAATTTCAAAAGATACCGATAGTATCATTTATCTTCCTCCAAAAGCTATTGAGTTAAAAAGTGTCTTTATTTCAAATAAAAACCTTACCATAGACGAAATCATGGATAATGTAAAGGATAAGATCAGTGAAAACTACAACACTGAGCTATCCAAAAAAAGGTTATTCTTTAGAGAATCTGAGTTTAATACGCTTAAAAAAATGAATGTAGATTTTAAAAAATCTACCATCAAAGAGTTAAATAAAAAATTGATCGATAGTGTAGTCTCTCTCATTCCGAGACAATCGTCTTACTACACCGAAATCCTATGTGATCTATACGGAGATTTCGACAAGCAAAAATTACATATCGCTAAAGCGGCAGAGCTATATGATAAGAACAAAACCGTATCGCTAGATGCCATGACCAAACGTATGGAAACCATTTTTAAAGAAAATGTAAAACGAGATTCTTACTTAAAGATTAAGTCTGGATTGTTTGGAACCAAAGTACAGGTAGATTCTATCTTAGAACAAACCGAGGATGCCCAGGCGGTAAAAGATGAAATGGACAAACAAGACAAAAAAGAGGACAAAAGCAAATTCCTGAAATACAGAAAACAAGGTTTGGAGAGTTTGATGTCGAGTCTATTTTTTAACGATGGAGTAATGTCTAACTTCATTAATAAATCAGGGAGATACGAATTTGAATTGGTAGACTATACCTATATTGATGATCATAGTGTATACATCATTAAATTCGAGCCCAAACGTAACGAAGATTTTAAAGGAACTCTCTACGTAAATACCGAAGACTTTGCCATTGTTCGAGCGGATTACCAAAATGCCAGAAATCTTAAAAACTTCAAGCTATTTGGGGTTCAGTATCAGGATAACCTATATCGTGCAAAAATGGGATTCACCAAAGGAGCCAATAACAAATACGATCTGAAATATATGGAAATGTATCGTGGTGGTTTCTTTGGATTCGACAGACCGCTTAAAGTAATCGAAAAAAACAAACACGTAAAAGGAAGACGTAAGCAAAATGAGCTCTCACTTGGTATCGATGCCGTAAATACCTATAAACGTAAGTATGAAATTGTAGTGTTTGATTCTGAAAAACTAAGTGAAGCTGATTACAAGAATAGTAAAGAAAATAACAAGATAAAACCGCAATACCTATCAAGCTACGATCCAGAATTTTGGAAAGGCTATAATATCATTGAGCCCAATTCTGCGATCAAACAGTTTACTGCTTCACCAGATAGTGAATAATCATCATTTTATAGTTCCTTCCTGCTTCGTTCAGGAAGGAACTTCTTGATGTTATTCGATACTACCATCTAATAAGTTGATTACCCTCGATCCGTAAGCCATATTTTTTTCAGAATGAGTCACCTGAATAATGGTTACACCCTCTTTGTTAAGTTGGGTAAAGATATCCATAATCTCCTCTCCTTGTTTTGAGTTTAAGTTACCGGTAGGTTCGTCTGCCAATATCAACTTCGGACTTGCAATCAACGCCCTGGCAATCCCCACCAATTGCTGTTGCCCACCACTTAACTGGGTAGGAAAAAGATCTTTTTTACCGACAATATTAAAACGATCCAACATATCAGCTACCATGGCTTTGCGCTCTGAGCCACTATACTTTTTGTAAAGCAATGGCATTTCCAGGTTTTCTTTTACCGTAAGTTCATCTATCAAATGATAGGATTGAAACACAAATCCGATATATTGCTTGTAGAGGTTGGCGCGATGTTTTTCTTTTAAATTATGTACAGATTCCTCCAGGAAAGTATACTCTCCTTCATTAAAATCGTCCAACATTCCCATCACATTAAGTAATGTGGATTTTCCTGATCCTGATGGTCCCATAATCGAGATAAAATCACCTTCGTTTACCCAAAAGCTAACATCTTTTAGTAGATAAACTTTTTGACCTCCAGAATGTACCCATTTTGATATATTATTTAGTTGTAAAAGCATATTTGTAAAATTTTATATTCTATTTTATTCTGTTCGTAAACTCTTTGTTGGGTTAGATAAAGCTGCCTTTATCACATGAAATCCAACTGTAGAAATGGCGATGCACACCGCCAATAAAGTTGCCACTACAAAGTGTACCCAGCTGATTTCAATTTTGTAGGCGAAGTTTTCTAACCACCTATTTCCGATGTAATACGCCAACGGGCTTGCAACCAACATGGCCGTAAATACTAATTTCAGAAAGTCTTTGAGATGTAATGAGGTAATCCCCAAAACTGAGGCTCCCAGTACTCTTCGTATACCTACTTCTTTTTTACGTTGTTCGGTAGTAAAAGAAGCCAACCCAAACAAACCTATACAAGCGATAAAGATCGCTATAAACATAAACCAAAAAACTACTTTAGAAACTCGTTGCTCTGCTGCATAATTACGATAGAAATCCTCATCCAAAAATGAATACTCGAATGGAACATTTGGATGTAATCGTTCCCATAGTGTTTGTACCTCTTTTATGCCTGAAGCAAAATTGGTTTGATTTAGGGTAACCACAAAATAATTTGGATTTGCCTGACCCAGAGTGAGCAGCGCATAAGGCGCTATGGGTTCATGAAGACTTTTGAAGTTGAAATCTTCGATCACCCCGATAATCTCTAAGTAATTCTTATTCTCTGCATTTCCATAAAACACTTTGCGACCCACTGCTGTTTCTGGAGTATATCCAATTTGTTCGACCGCAGTTTTATTAAGAATAATCGAAAGTGAATCATTAGCACTATTTTTTGAGAATGCTCTACCGTATAATAACTTATATCCTAACGTTTCTATATAACCCTCTGCCACTTGCCCATATCGAGTATACACATTATCCTGAATCGTCTTACCCTCTGCATAAAAAGCATTATCACTAATAACATGTAATCCTGGATAAGAATCTCCCGCACTGGCAGAAACCACATTAGGACTTTTTAGAAGTTCTGTCTTAAAGGTGGTATAGCTTTGTGCCGCTTCTGGGCTTCGAAGTGGTATGAGCAATTGATGTTCTTTTTTGAACCCTAAATCTTTATCTTTTAAAAAGTTCATTTGCTGCCAAATCATTCCAGAAACCAATATCAACGCTGCTGATACGGTAAACTGAAAAATAACTAATCCCTTTCTTATCGTTTTTGCCGAGATGGAATTCACCAAAGCGCCTTTCAGCACCGTAACCGGAGCAAAGGAAGATAGATATAATGCCGGATACAGACCAGACAGCACACTAGTGAGTATCGTTAATCCGAAAATAATGAACAAAATACCTGGATGTGCAAAAAGATCTAGTTCTTTATTGGTAAGTGTATTAAAAATTGGCAACAGCGTCCATACCAATGTCAATGCAATCAACAGTGCTAACAAACACAGTAATAAAGACTCTCCGAAAAACTGAAAAATCAATACTTTTTTCTTAGCTCCCAATACTTTTCTCACGCCTACTTCCCGGGCTCTCTTTTCGGACCTTGCGGTAGATAGATTCATAAAGTTAACGCATGCAATCAACAGTAAAAATGCAGCAATGGCACTAAAAATATAGATATACGTCATACTCCCATTTGCCGAAAGCTCCCACTGCATATTTGATTTTAAGTAAATGTCTTTCAAAGGTTGTGTAAAGTAGCTTCTTTCAAAATTACTTTCAGCTAATTGTGCTCCTAGATGTCTTTGTGTAAAATCCGGAAGTTTTGCTTCAAAATTGGCTACAGCACTGCCTTTTTTAAGTTTAATATAGGTGTAAAACAGGTTGTTCCCTAATATTCCTTCTTGACTATCCACCCAGGTACCAACATCATTATTCTTCATCGATAATAATAGGTTGGCACTAATATGAGATTTATACGTGTCTTTTCGAAATACTCCTCCCACCGTATATTTGGTTACCCCATAAGGTATTTCAATCTCAATGACCTCGTTGATTGGGTTTTTATCACCAAACAGTTTAAGAGCTACATCTTCAGAAAGCGCTACCATATTAGGTTGATTTAATGCCGTACTCGCACTACCATACTTAAAATCATAGGTCAACACCTCGAAAAAAGTAGAATCTACGTAGTATCCATTCGTTTCGTATAGATTGATATTCTCCTTATTGTTTTTCAGAAGAAACTTATCGATATTAGGGAATTTAAGCACCCTGGTTGCCAACGCTATTTCTGGAAAATCATCTTGTAAGGTCTGTGCCATTGGACCGGCGGTAGTTGCCAATTCGGTATCTGCAGATTCCATAAAAATACGATATACCTGATCCGCATCTTTGTGGTGTGTATCATAACTCATCTCGTCCATAATGTACAAGGTGAGTAAAAGACAAGTTGCTAATCCTACGGCAAGCCCAAAGATATTGATGAAAGAAAACAACTTATGCTTTAATAAGTTTCTCCACGCTATTTTGAAATAATTCTTAATCATAATTACGCTACTTCAATTTGATTATTCGGTTCGTAAACTATCTACAGGATTTGCCATTGCAATTTTCATGGTTTGAAAACTTACGGTAACTATGGTAATCACAATTGCACTTAATGCCGCGGTTGCAAACACCCAAAATTCTATAGGTGTGCTATATGCGAAGTCTTTGAGCCATTCTTTGACCAGAAAATAGGCCAAAGGTGAAGCCAACACCACCGAAATTATAATCAGCTTGGTAAACTCTGAAGAAAATAACATCGCCAACTCTGATACTTTGGCTCCTAGTACTTTTCGGATTCCTAATTCTTTAACACGTTGTTCTGCGGAGAATGCCGAAAGGCCAAATAGTCCTAAACAAGCGATAATCAATGCCAATATGGTAAAAATATTAAGTACCGTACCCATCTGCTGCTCTGCCCTAAATGTATTTTCGAATTCCTGATCCAAAAAGCTGTATTCAAACAAGACCGAAGCATCCATTTTTTTCATTTCTTGCTGGATCTCATCTATAATACTTTGTAGTTCTCCGGTATTGCTAACCGTCTGTGGGTTGATTCGTGCCGCCAAATATGTGCGACCTCGACCATAGTTCCATACCCAATCATTATCCTTATGAAGGATCACCAGTGGCCCAATTTTTTCTTTGGTAGAACTGAAGTTAAAATCCTTAACCACACCCAACACCTCCATCTTACTGGCGTTTTCATTAGTCATAGCGACATATTTCCCAACTGGAGAATCATTATGGTAGTTTTCTTTATTCCCCCAACCAAACATCTTTACGGCCTCCTCATTCAAAACAACTCCGTATTTATCGGCTTCTCTCAAAGGATCAAAGTTTCTACCTGCCAAAAACTCCACTCCCAGGAGCTCCAAAAAGTCTCCTTCGGTTCGTACATCGTCAAAATGCAAGGCTGGATTTTCTGGTCCAAACGCTCTGTATTTATCGCCAGAAGTTACATTAGGAGGGATGCCATAAGACATTCCGACGTGTGTAAATGCAGGATTTGCTTGTAGTTTTTCTTTCAGTGTCTCTCCTTTCCCTTCTAACTGCTCAAAATTATGAATCTGTAATACATTATCTTTTAGCAACCCAAGATCCAAAGACGAGGTATACGACAATTGCTTTTGTACAAAGAAGGCAAAAATGATCAACGCGATCGAAACCGTAAATTGAAATACGACCAATCCATTTCTTAAGTTCTTTCCTTTGAATACTGAAGACACTTTCCCTTTTAAGGTTTCGATAGGTCGAAATGCCGAAAGATAAAATGCAGGATAACTCCCGGATAACAATCCCAACACAAGTATAAATAATAGAATAATCCCTATGCAAATAGGATTACTCAACAGCGGTAGCATGGATAAGTTCTTATCAGCTATCGAATTAAACACCCCTAGAAAAAGTTGTACCAGCACAATAGCAAAAAGAGTGCTCACCGCTACAAAAAGGGTAGATTCTAGAATAAATTGTTTGATTAATCTTGCTCTTTCAGAACCAAGTACTTTTCGAATCCCTACTTCTTTTGCTCTTTTGGAAGATCGAGCTGTAGATAAGTTCATAAAATTGATGCTGGACAAGAAAAGGATCAAAATCCCAATCGCAATAAACAATTTTACAAACTGTGGATTCCCAGTAGGTCCAAAAAGATGACTCTTGGGATCGTTTGACAAATAAACGCTGCGTAAAGGCTGAAGATATAATTTCCATTCATTCTCAGCGGTAAACGCTTCGTAAGACTGATCAAATAATCGTTGCGTAGTAAGCGCTGCCCATTTTGGAGGAATCGCCTGAATCTTATCTTCTAGCACCTCAACATTAGTTCCTTCTTTTACCAATCCATAGGTAGCAAAACCTGTCCAGGCCCACAACCAATTTTGTCGATCCAATCTATTTTGGATAGTTGATAATGACATTAATACATCAAACTCTAAATGAGAATTTTTTGGTAGATTCTCTAACACTGCAGTTACCGTAAATGTACTCCATTGATCATTGGATTCTCTTACCTCGAGTTGCTTCCCCAGCGGATCTTCATTTCCAAAATAGCGTTGCGCCATTTTTTCGGTAATAACCATACTCATAGGTTCCTTGAGCGCAGTCTGAACATCTCCTTCTTTAAACTGAAAAGAAAACACCTCAAAGAAATTTTCTTCGGCTAAAAAGGCTTTCTCTTCCTTAAAGAGATCTCGATCCTGATTTTCGCTTTTTCGTCTCATGGTTTGAGCACCGGCATCGAGCATACGAGTTATCTTTTCAAACTCTGGAGCATCTGCTTTTAATGCTTCTGCCACATTAGGTCCCGTAGATGCATACTGCTTGTTCCAATCTCCCCATATATAGGATTGATTTACTCTGTAGATACGATCTCCATTTTCATGAAAAGTATCATAGGTGGACTCGTTATATACATACAGACCAATCATAAAGCAACTGGTAATACCAATGGTAAGGCCTAGTATATTTAGAAAAGTAAATTGCTTTTCTCTAATCAAATTCCTCCAGATAATCTTGAAATAATTTTTAAGCATGATTTACGTTTTTTGATTGATTTTTTTATTCATCTCGTAGCGCTTCTACAGGATTTGCACTTGCCGCGGTAAAACTTTGCCAGCTTACGGTAAGCAATGTGATTCCCAATGCTATAATTCCTGCTAACGCAAAGATCCACCAGCTCAAACTGGTTCTGATGGCAAAGTTTTGTAACCAGGCATTCATTGCATACCATGCTATGGGCACAGCTATAAAAAAGGCTACACCTACCCATTTCACAAAATCGATATTGAGTAGTTTTAATATTTTGAAAATACTAGCTCCATTAACTTTACGGATACCTATTTCTTTCTTTCGTTGGATACATGTATACGAAGTCAAACCAAATAATCCCAATGCTGCGATAAATATGGCCAGTGCTGTAAAAATTTTAAAAGCATCCCGAAACTTATTGTCTTCTTCGTACTGTTTTTGAAATTTCTTATCCAAAAACGTATAATTAAATGTACTCGAAGGGAATACTGAAGACCATGTATTTTGTAATTCATTCAGCGCAGTATTGTATCCCGAAACTGAAGTAACACTTGGGTCTAATTTTACCAATAGCACATCCCGTGTTGGTGTATATCGCAATACCATGGGTTCTACCGGATTTTTTACTCCAAAATGATGATAATCTTTGATAATCCCTACAATATTCCAGTCACGACCCCAAAACTTTACTTTTTTATGCAATGCTTCCTCTACATTGGTAATCCCTACTTCTTTTACAAACTCAGCATTAACAATAATATCTTTGCTATATCCTTTTGGAGTTTCCTTGAACGTTTTCCCAGCCAAAAATTCGATGCCCATAACCTCAAAATAATCCGTATTTGCTTCATAGGTATACCATACCTTTTGCTCATTTATGGTACCATCGGGATAGGTCATCCCCATAAATGACGATAAATTGTCATATCCGTCACCAGGGTATGTATTTGATAAACCTGTACTGAGTACTATGGGATTTTGTTTAAGCTCCTGAGATAGCACCGAAAAATCAGTTCGCAATAAAGAATCGGATTTGTTGGTAAGAATTTCGCCTTGTATGGCCAATACATTATTCAAATCAGAACCAATAGGTTGATCATTAATAAAATTAATCTGCTTGGTAACTACTATAGTTCCTATAAGCAGTATGATGGTCGCCAAAAACTGAGTAATAATCAGTGCTTTTCTTACGTGTAATCCTTGAGCAGAAGTGCGCACCTTTCCTTTTAATGCTTTTGAAGGTGTATAGCGACTAAGCACAATAGCGGGATATAATCCTGCCAACATCATACCCAGTAAAATAATCCCCAAAATAGGAAGCAACTTTTGAACAATATCCATCTCAAAATGCAGTGCTTTTCCTGTAAATTCGTTGTAGATCGGTAATATGAGTGCCGCTATGATTATGGCAATAATAATTGCTGCCATATTGAGCATAAAAGACTCCAACAATGACTGCACGATAAGCTGTTGTTTTTGCGCTCCTGCTACTTTTCTAATTCCTATTTCTTTGGCTCTTTCCAAAGACTTGGTGGTCGACAGATTGATGTAGTTGAGCCAGGAAAGGATTAATATGATAAATGCAATGGCCGTTAGAAATTTGATACGTGTAATACTGCCATTTGCCTCTGCTTCGTATGGTTTATTTGAGTATAAATGAATATCTTCAATAGGCTCTATATTCATACGCTCATCCTGTACCTCGGTCATGCCTCGATCCACAATCTTTTTCTGTAAAAGTGCAGCATCGGCTTTTTCATCAATTTTTAGATACGTAAAGAACGTATTGTTATTCCAATTGGGCTGTTTAATGTTATCTCCAACAGCCTCCAGATTGGGTAAGGTGTTGTATGAAATTAAATATCCAATTTTAAAATGCGAGTTTTGATCCAAATCTGGAAGTACACCAGTAACCTTTACCAAAGCCGAAGATCCTTGAAAAAACTGTAGGGTCTTCCCAATAGGATTCTGATCTCCAAAAAGTGTTTGCGCTAATGACGCCGTGAGTACAATGGTGTTTGGCTCCGACAAAGCGGTACGAACATCCCCATACTTGAGGTGCTGACTAAAAATATCGAAATAAGAAGGGTCCGCCACACAGCCATCACTTATTTCAAGAATATGATGTTCATTTTTTAAGGTTGTTTTTCCTAATCGATAAAACCGAACGTAATCTTCAACCTCTTGAAACTCCTTTTTTAATGTAGGGCCTACCTGATTATAAGTTTGTGCATCCCCAGCCACATAGGTATCTCCTTCAAGATAATCCATATAGGCCCGATAAACATTTTCAGAACCATCGAAACGGTCATAACTATGCTCATATCTTATATAGACCATCAAAAGAATAAATGAAGCAACCCCAATGGCTAAACCCGCTATATTGATAAATGAATACAGCTTATTCTTCAGAAGATATCTTAGTGCTATTTTAAAATATAAGGTATACATGATCTTTGTTTTTTTAATGACTTATTCTGTCTTTAAGCTTTTAATAGGGTTTTGTAAAATGGCAGCACATATTTTTCCGCTTACAGAAATCAGAACAATGAACAAGGCCAATACCCCCGAAATAATTACATACGTAAATTTGACATCCTCATGGTATGGAAAAATACCAATCGCCCTGTTTGCAATGACGTAGACCGTAAAAAGCCCCAAAACAGCTGCAATACAGAATAAAAAGAGGTATTCTTTTACCATGATTAAGAATATACTTTGAATGTTTGCCCCTAACACCTTACGAATTGCAATCATTTTTTGCTGGGACTTTGTAGAGAATGAAACCAAACTATACAACCCAAGTACTGCTAATAAAATGGCAAGAATGGAAAAGAAAATAAAGATATTGATCATTCCTTTCATTGCATTCAGGAAAATACCATCTAACTCGGTATCCAAAAATCTAAATTCGATTGGGCTATCCGGAAAACTATCATTAAAGGCATGATTAATAAATGCTTGGGTCTCTGCTCTTTTATCTGGAGTGACTTTTATACTAATTGTCTTGTTTCCCAAATGATTATCCATAAGAAGGATCATAGGCGGAATCTTCTTAAATGCGGTATAATCATTAAAGTCCTTGACCACTCCTATTACTTTGAATTGATCATTGGCTATTCCTTTTCCAATAGGATTTTTCCAACCAAACAACTCCAATGCAGTTTCATTTATAATGCATGCATGTTGCATATCCGTTGGGTATTCTTCAGAAAAATCTCTTCCTTCTAGTAGTTGCATTTGATAGGTTTTCAAAAAATCATGATCTACGTTATGCGCCCTTAGCACTATTTTTTCGTTAGGTTGACCTTCTTCCCAATTCATTTGATACTGACTACCTCCTGTAAACGGAGCAGAATCCGATATAGAATAGCTCGTTACATTTGGGTTTTCTAACAATTGTTCTCCTAGAGTTTTCAATTTTTCTCTACCCTCTTCGGTAGTTACATGCAGACTGGATACCAACAAATCTTTTTTGTCAAAACCAATATCACGCGTTTCTATATATTTAAACTGTTGAATGATTAATATAGAAACAAAGACCATCGGCATTACTAGTACCAATTGAAAAACAACCAAAGCTTTTCTAAGGCCAGAACGCCTTTTTATAGAAGCATTCCCTTGAAGGAAAGATGAAATTTTCAATGATGATAAAAACACTACCGGATATAGACCCGCCAAAATACCAGCCAAAATTGACCCAAGACCTGCATACAAGAAAAAAGGCCAATCTTGAGTAATAACAATCGATAGGTTCTTGCCGACAATCGTATTAAACACAGGTAGAAATAGGAATACTAATCCAATAGACAGTATAAATGAAATAGAAACCATAAAAAGGGATTCGACCACAAATTGATGCCTCAAGTGTCTTTTTGTGCTCCCTAAAACCTTTTTAACTCCGATTTCAAGCTCTCGATTCATCATCTGAGCGGTAGTCGAATTGATATAATTGAATAGGGTAATTATCGCAGTAAAAATAACTACAGAAAGAAAGAGATATAAAATAATCATATCACTTCGATTTCCACCTCCACCTCTTACCTTTGAAGTCTTCATGTAGATATCACCTATTGGTCGTAACATCAATTCTTCTCGAATTCCATCTTCATCAGAAGTATGATTGGTCAAAAAATCTTTTATTTTTCCAGACACCGTAGTCGCCGAAATTTTATCATCTAATAATACATAAGCTGTGGCATTAGGTTCTCCCCAACCCGCATTTTTAATATTTCCGGTTTGCGTTTCGTAAGAACTAAAGGATAATAAATAGTCGAATCTTAAATGAGAATTATCGGGATAATCGGTAAATATTCCTGTAACTATATAGTCATGTTTTTTATCGATGCGTACTGTTTTGCCGACCATGCTTTGTACCGGAGATAGTTTTTGAGCCAATGACTCCGACAGTACAATACTCATAGGGCTTACTAATGCGCTATTCTTATCTCCTTCGGTGAAATTTAAGGTAAATAATTCCGAAAAATTGTCATCTACAAATAACCCGTTTCTCTCGTGATACATCGCATCATTAAAACCTAAATAATTCGATGTATTTTGAATACTCGTGGCGTTAGTGATCTCTGGAATTGCATTTGGAAGTTCCTCTGATAAACGATAAGGAGTGTTATCCCAAATAGAATTTTGGTTACTACTGATATACGCTCTCTCTACTCTAAAAAGTGTATCATAATTTGCATGAAAACTATCGTAATTACTTTCATAATTAATATAAAAGAGCATAAAAATCACAGCCGACAGACCTATGGTAAGTCCCCCAATATTGACCAAAGAGTATCCCTTATCTCTCTTTAGGTTTCTCCACGCTATTTTGATATAGTTCTTAAACATTCTGATCGTTTTTTGATGATTTATTCTGTCCTAAGGCTCTTTACCGGGTTTTGCAATGCTGCTTTTATAGTTCCAAAGGATATTGTGGTCAATGCGATTAATAGTGCTACGATTCCAGCTCCCGCAAATAGCCCAATATTTAAGTCCATTCGATAGGAATAGTGTTCTAACCATTGATTCGCATACCACCAGGCTACAGGTACTACAATAATAAAGGCAACCACCACCAACTTCATAAAATCCTTGGCTAGTAGTATCACCAATGAAGGCACATTGGCGCCTACTACTTTTCGGATTCCGATTTCCTTGGTTCGTTTGTTTACGACAAGCAAAGAAATGGCCAAAAGACCAATACAACTTAGCAGTATAGATATGATAGCTCCACTGGTGATGATGGTGATCATAATTCTCTCACGTCTGAAGGTTCTATTGATATTTTCATCAACAAAAGATCCTAGAAACTCTGAATTCGGTTCTAGTTTTAACCATGCCTTTTCTATAATATCATAGGTCTGTGCGATATCCGATGGTGCCACTTTAAGGTAAGCATACCGCACTTGTTTTTGCGTTGATAGAAATATGGTAAGGGGCTCAATTTCTCTATCCAAATCTTTGAAATTAAAATCTTTGACCACACCTACAATCGTATGTTGAATGCTATCGCTTATGATATTCAGTCTTTTTCCTAAGGGATCAGGTTCCTGAAGCTCTTCGATCATGGATTCATTGATGACAACGGATAAACTATCTGAAGTAAAATCACGGTCAAATGTCCTTCCGGAAACTAAAGAAATATCCAAAGTGTTGAGATAATCATAATCCACTACCAACATATGCGTTCCTACCTGTCTATTTTTGTAATCAAACCCCAATGAGCTAGAATATCGGCTTCCATCTCTACCTCTACCCAAATTATCATCAGACGCGGTGATTCCAAGAATATTGGGTTCATTTTTCAATTCTTCTCTAAGGAGATTCACTACTTTATTGCCTCCTTGCTTACCATTAAGAGGTACCGAAATCACTTGTGTCTTATTAAACCCCAAGTCTTTGGTTTGCATATATCGCAATTGTCCTCGAAGTACAAAACTTCCGCTGATTAATAAAATCACAATAGCGAATTGAACAATCATCAATATATCTCTTACTCGATCACGGCCATTGATTTGTATTTTCCCTTTTAGCGCTTGTAGTGTACCCAGTTTACTTAGTAAAAGCGCGGGATACCCTCCTGCCACTGTAGTCAAAATAAAAAATACCACAACCAACACGATTACGGTAATCAAACTTAAAGTGTTTGTAAATGTAGCTCCTGTGTTGAATAGGGATTTGAACTCATCAATAAAAACCACGCTTAGGATGCCTCCAAAAATTAAAGTGGTGATAAAAATCAAAACACTCTCACTCCAAAACTGCATAAACACATGCTTTTTTGCCGCACCCAGTGTTTTGCGCATTCCGATTTCTTGCAATCTTGATGTACTTTTGGCAATGCTCATGTTCACAAAGTTTACGCAAGCAATAAACAGCAAGAGTATTGCGATACTCAAGACAACATAGGGTAATGCTCGACTCACTATCAACTCGCCATCGCTATAACTTGTAAAATACAGATCTTCAAACGGGTGTAATTTCATTTGAACATACCCTCCATTTGCGTTCAAAGGTGATCCATCTCTTTTTGCATTTTCTATTTCTTCAGAAAAATGAAGATTCATAAATGCTCTTGTGTTTTCTTCAAATTGAGCAACCGAAACACTTTCACTTAACTGGACGTACACTTCGTGATTCGAATGATCCCATTCATCTTTATAGTCTTGATACTGAGGAGAATTTTGGAAATTGGTAACTACCTCGAACTCCATGCTACTGTTATCCGGAATATCCTGTAAAACCGCAGCAACCTGAAAAGGTTTCTTTCTTCCTCTAATCAAAAGATCCACCGTTTCTCCTATAACATCTGTAGTACCAAAAATGGTATTTGCCATTTTATGGGTTATGCCAATCGTATTTTTTTCTTGTAACCATGTCCCTTGATTTCCTTTTTCCATGGGAAAAGAGAAAATCTCCAAAAAATCTGGATCTACCCAATTGATATCTGCGGTTATTTCCTTCTCATCTTTCAGTAACAATATTTTTCCATCTTGATATCTTGAAATTTTATGTACTCCTGGCACCGCCTGTTTTAGCGCATTGGCCAAAGGCATAGGTTGAGAAATATAAATGTCTGATCCTTCGGGAATCTGCCATTGGGTATATAACTGATGGATTTCTCCTTTGTTTTCATGAAAATTATCGTAAGAAAGCTCAAAAAAAGCTGCCATGCTCAACAAAATGGCCACTCCAAAAGCTACAGAAAGCCCAATAATATTTAGGATAGTAAACCCTCTGTTTTTCCAAAGGGTACGCCACGCTATTTTGATATAATTTTTAAACATGTTGTTTCCTATTTACAATTATTCACTTCTTAGACTTTTGGTTGGGTTTGCAGTTGCTGCCTTAATGGTTTGATAACTTATGGTTACCAATGTGATCAGTAATAATCCCGAAATAGACATTACAAAAACCCACCAGCTTATTTCGGTATGGTAGGTATAGTTTTCCAACCATCGTTTCATAAAAAACCAGGCGATTGGTGTGGCGATTGCCCCCGCAATTAGAATTAGTTTACAAAAGTCCTTGGCAAAAAGAATTAATATTCCAGAAACTCCACTACCCAAGACTTTACGAATTCCAACCTCTTTTGTTCTTTGCGCAACGAAAAATGAAATCAGTCCGTAAAGTCCCAAGCAGCTGATAAAAATGGCTAAACCAGAGAATAATTTTGAAAGAGATAATAGGCGTTGTTCTTCTTCATATTGATCTTGAACACGTTCATCCAGAAAACTAAACTCGTAGATGAACTTTGGAAAAACTTCTTTCCATTTTTGTTCAATTTCTGTGAGTGTACTTGTTACATTGTGATCATTAATTTTTACAGCAATCTCATAAAAAGCATTGGTTTGCGGAGCGATAAAAATTGGACTAATATCCAGATGGAAATTTTGGTCATGGAAATTGGCAATCACTCCAGAAATGCTGGCCTTAATCAACCCTCCATTAAGTTCCAGTTGTTTGCCCAATAACTCCTCTGGTGAACTTAATCCCAGTTTCTGAGCTAATTTCTCGTTGACTACTACTTCGGTAACAGAATCCGACATTCTAAAATTTCTTCCAGCCACCAATTGTAAATCAAACGTATTGATGTAATCGTCATCGGCCATTTTTGCTGATATCGAAAACTCTTCAAATTCTGGTTTGTTGTTGTATTTTATGCTTGTTCCCCAATTGTTATACCCAGCTCCAGGACTTGCCAAACAAGCAGTAACATTTTCTACTCCTGGTAATTGAAAAATGCGTTCTTTAAGACCTTCCAGCTTAATATGCTCTATATCTTCGGGTACACTAAGCATTAAGATGGCATCTTTATCAAACCCCAAATCCGCGTTTACCGCATAGTTGATTTGTTTACCAACTACCACGGTCCCTACGATTAAAAGAATAGAAATAACAAATTGTGCAGTGACCAGAATCTTTCGGGTAAATTGACCACCTGCATCTCTCTGGCTCAGTTTTCCTTTTAGAGCAAGTGTGGGTAGAATTCTTGCCAACAAAATACCAGGATAGCTTCCTGCAAATAGTGAAACAGATATCAGTAAAACAAGCACTAACCCTACAACCTTAATATCGAATAATGATTGCAGCGAAAGATCCAATTCGAATAGCGCATTAAATGAAGGCAATACCAGTACAGTGATAAAAAGCCCTATTAGCATTCCAAAAAGACTGATGATAAAAGTCTCTGAAATGAACTGCCAAAACAAATGTGCTTTATTACTACCCAAGACCTTTTTAATTCCAATTTCTTTTGAACGGGTAAAGGCTTGCGCTGTTGAAATGTTAATAAAATTGATACACGCTACTGCTATTAAGAATATGCCTACCAAGCCAAATATCCAAAGTAAGCTAACATTAATACCATCGTATCTACCATCGAAGTGAATATTAGATAAGGATTGAAGCTTATATCGATGTACATTTTTGCTTCTAGGTCTATGTTTGTTTACCAATTCAATCAGTGTCTTCTCTATATGAGTGATATCCTGATTTGGACGTAACAACGTAAAACATCGTAATGAACCATTAATACCTCCCCAACTCCCGCTATATATAAAATCATCATAGGCTTTGATCGATGGATAGGATATAAAAATAGCCGTGGAGATCATTGAATTTGCCGGTAAATCTTTAAGAACCCCTATTACCTCAATAGTTTCCTGATTCTCTAATACAAAGTTTTGCCCCAACGGGTTCTGTTCTCCAAACATTTTGGTTGCAAAACTTTGGGTAATATAAGCTGTGTTTGGTTCTTCTAGTGTTCGTCCGCTAAGTTGATCTACCAAAGGAAAATCAAAGATTCTGAAAAATGAAGATTCTGAAAAGGCAATGTCCTCTTTAAATCGTTTCGTATTTTTTTCGTCTGCGCCGTCAATTTGCCAATCTTCTCGGTAGTAATAACTAGCTACTTCTTCGGTAAAATCATAATCAGATTGAAACGCTTTTGCAAAACCTGGCGGTACAGCAGATTCATATCCTATACCATCCTGATGTTCTTCAGTAACAACTCGGTAGATTCGATCTTCTTTCTTATGAAAATTATCAAATTGCAGATGGTGATTTACAAATAAAAAGATGAGTATCCCGCATGCAAATCCTAATGCCAAACCTAAGATGTTGATCAAAGCAAATACCTTTTTCTTTCTAAGGTTTCTCCAGGCAATCAGTAAATGAGTTTTAAACATAACTAACGTTTTTTGATGATTTATTCGGTTCTTAAGCTCTTTAAAGGCTTAATAAATGTGGCACTTATGGATTGGTAACTAACGGTAAGGATGGCAATGATGGTTACTAGTATAGCACACCAAACAAATACCTGCCAATTAAGAGGGACTTTGTATTCAAAATCTTCTAACCATCGTTTCATTACAAACCATGCAATCGGTGAGGCAATCACAATGGATATAACTACCAGTTTCAAAAAGTCCTTACTCAATAATTTGTAAATAGTAAAATGTGAAGCTCCAAGAACGATACGGATACTTATTTCTTTATTTCGTTGTTCTACCATAAAAGCAGATAATGCAAATAATCCTAAACAAGCCACAAACAAGGCAAAAAGGGCAAAGCTGTTAAAGATGATACCTAGTCTACGTATATCTCTGTGCATTATTTCGAATCGCTGATCCAGGAAAGTATACCTGAGGCTTTGATTAGGAGATAAACCATCCCAAATCGTTTGAATAGATGTAATCAAATCCTTAGGGCTGTCTCCATTTATTCTAGCCGCAACGATAGAAGAATTGTTTCCTATGGCCATACAAAGAGGGAGTATCGCTTCTCTCAAGGAATCAAAATGAAAGTCCTCTACTACTCCAATCACTTCAAAAATTTGCCCGCCATTGGTGATTTTTTTACCTACAGGGTCTGTTAACCCTAATTGTTCGACCATCTTTTCATTAATAATAGCCCCATTCTCTAAATCACTACTTCTATCTATAGAAAAATCCCTACCCTCCGAGAGTTTCATCCCCATAGTTTTGATATAGTCTTCATCAACACGCCACATCTGTCCGGCTATCCCTTTATTTTCACCAACACGACCTTCTTTCCAGAAAGCATTTCCATTTCTCTTGGTTTCTGTGATAGGCAAGTAATCACTAACTGAAACTTGATTAACTCCAGATAGGGAGAGTAACTCTTTTTTAAGGGTAGTTACCTTATCTCCCAAGGTATTCGTTCCTTTTATGATCAGGACCTGATCTTTGTTAAACCCTAATTCTTTATTTAATATGTAATCCATTTGTTTGTAGATCACCAAAGTTCCTATGAGAAGGATTACAGATACCGAAAACTGAAAAATCACTAGTCCACTGCGCAGGTTTCCACTCTTACTCCCCAAACTCAAGCTACCTTTCAATACATCAACAGGTTTAAACGAGGATAAATAAAATGATGGATATAATCCTGCTATTATCCCAACCAGAATCGATGCTAAAATGATAAGCGGTAAGAACCAAAATGCTCCCCATGGGATAATGATCTGTTTGGATGCAATTTCATTAAAATAAGGCAGTAAAATCCAGGCAAGGAGTACCCCCAAACCAAATGAAATACAACTAAAGATTACGGACTCTATCAAAAATTGAGTAACCAGATTTTGTCTGAAAGCTCCAACGGTTTTGCGCAGTCCTACCTCTTTTGCACGATTGGCTGATTTTGCAGTAGAAAGATTAATAAAGTTGATGCACGCCAGAAGCAGAATAAAAATAGCAATCCCACCAAATAACCATACAAAACGAATATCACTATGTGATAGATTATCATGGATATCTACAGAACGCAGGTGGATATCTGTTACAGGTTGTAAAATAAATCGTGAGCTATTGCGCATTTCGCGTATTTCCTCTTCAGATGCGTTTCCTTGCAGAGCTGGTACTGCATATTTATCAAAGGTTTGCATTAGCTTTTCTTCCAGAGCAGGGATATTTGTTCCTGGTTTTACCAACACATAATTTGCATAATTACTTGACAACCAATCTGTGCTTTCTCCCTCCCAAAACTCATGATGTGCTTTGGTCACCAAAAAATCATATTTAAAATGCGTATTTGAAGAAATGGTACCCATAACCCCTCCAATAGTATATGGGTTTTCGACATCATTGTCTAATATAACTTGTTTGCCCAGTGCATTCCCTTCAGGAAAATATTTGTCCGCCTTTTCTTTAGAAAGTACAATCGAATTAGGAGCAGACAAGGCATTTTCTCTAGCTCCCAAAACGAAAGGAATATCCAAGATCTCTAATAAGCTAGGATCTACAAAGACAAACTCTTCTTCAAAATTGCTTTGTGTTTGATCCAGGGTTCTCAGTTCTTTCCCAACCGGACTTAATAGTTCATGTTTAAGGAATCTTCCAGATTTTACAATTTCAGGATAATCGTTGGTGAGTGCCTCTGCAAAAGGTGACGGAAAAAATACATGCTGTGTTTTTTCTCCATTATACATGATTTCACCAATTACTCGATACACTTGATCCTTTTGCGTATTGTGTGTATCATAACTTACCTCATCTCTGATGAACAAGAAGATAAGGATACACGCTGCAATACCAATAGCAAAACCTCCAATCTTGATAGTGGTAAACATCCTGTCTTTGCTAATGTTTCTCCAAGCTATTTTTAAATGATTCTTAAACATGACTGTTCGTTTTTTGATGATTTTATTCGGTTCTAAGACTCTTTACCGGATTGGCCAAAGAGGCTTTCAGCGCATGAAAACTTACGGTTGCTAATGCAATGATTATCGCACTTGTTCCCGCCAGTAAAAACATCCACCATTCTATAGAGATTCTGTAGGCAAAACGAGATAACCAATCGTTCATAACATACCAAGCCAACGGTGAAGCGATTAAAAACGCCGTTGTTACCAACTTTAGAAAATCAGTAGATAGTAATTTTACTACTTGGGTTACCGAAGCTCCAAGTACTTTACGAACTCCAATTTCTCTTTTGCGTTGGAGCATAGAGTACGCAGCAAGGCCTAGCAAACCAAGACAAGAGATTAAAATTGCCAAGACTGCGAAATTGAGAAACAAACTTCCAAAGCGTTCCTGAGAACGATATTGCTTATCAAAGTTTTCGTCCAGGAATTGATAATTAAAAGAATCGTTTGGCAAGATGGTTTCCCATTTGTTCTGAATATCTGCTAGTGTCTGTTTGATATTGTTTCCAGTAATTTTGATTGCTAATAGATCAGTCTCATCTGGCTTTATGGTCATGGTGAGTGGTTGTATATTTTCTTGTAATGATTTGAAATGAAAATCTTGAATCACCCCAATGATCTGACCCTCTTTCCCCCATTGCGAAAAGGTGGCACCCAACGCATCTTTTGGAGAAGAATAACCCAAGAATTTTACTGCTTTTTCATTAATGATCATCCCCTGAGCAGAATCTGTAACAAAATCTCTTGAAAAACCGCGCCCTGCAATCACTTTAAGTCCGAATTGAGAAATGAAATCATGATCAACGAAATAGGCATTTATATTTGCAACTTGACCTTCTCCCTGACTATTTTGGATTACAGAATATGCCGAATTATTATATGCCCCAGGAACTGTAGAAGCCAAAGTTGTCGACACCACACCCGAAATATTATCAATATTATCTTTTAGCTCTTTTTGAGCCGAAGATACAGTCACCGGTAAAAGAACAGTATGTTCTTTATCAAATCCTAATTCTTGACTACGCATATAATTCATCTGATTATAAATAATAATCGTACCGATAATCAGGGTAATCGAAATGGTAAACTGGGTAATTACTAATCCTTTTCTTAAGATGATCCCTCTGGTACCTGTAGAAAAATTACCTTTTAGTACGTTTACAGGTTTAAAAGAAGACAACACAAACGCAGGGTATATTCCAGCAAATGCACCAATGGATAAGGCGATTAAAAATAGATAGATGATGTTTATAGGATTGGTAAAAATCCCATCACTAATTACTTTCCCTGCAATTTCATTGAATGCTGGTAAAACCAAAGCCGTCAATACCGAAGCAATCACAAAAGCGATTAAACTGATAATAACCGACTCCCCAACAAATTGTAAAGATAATTGTCGCTTTTCGGCTCCGATTACCTTTCGTACCCCAACCTCTTTGGCCCGCTCTACGGATCTGGCAGTGGTCAGGTTCACAAAGTTGATGCATGCGATCAAGAGTATAAAAATTGCAATGATAGAAAAGATATAGATGGTTCCTAAATCACCACTATACTCTCCTCCTCTTTCAGAACGCAAATACACATCTTCCAGCGGTTCTAAGGATAGAGACACAAACATTTTGTCACGTCTCATCGTCTCTCCAGAATTGCGTTCCAGAAAGTCTGGAAATTTTGCTTCTAATTGTTTAGGATTTGTATTAGGATGTACAAGAATATACGCAGCAGGGTCATACAATCCCCAGGCATCATCAATCCTTGGTAATACCCCCTTGCTATAGGTAGTCATAGAAATAATCATATTCGCTTTGATATGAGAATTCTCGGGGATTTCAGCCATAATACCAGTTACGGTAAAGGGTAAGTCATTGATATCTTCATCTTTGAGAAGTATCGTCTTACCAATTGCAGATTCATTACCAAAGTATCTATTTGCCGTTTCTTGAGTAAGAACCACACTATATGGTTCTTGTAGCACAGACTTCTTATCTCCTTGAAGCAAATCAAAGTCAAACACTTCAAAAAAAGCTTTATCAGCAGCAGCAGCTTTGTCTTCAACAAGTTTTACCTCATCTTTTCGAACAGCCAATTCTAATCGCATAAAACGCACTGCCGAAATCACTTCGGGAAACTCTTCTTCCATATGCGGAGGTACTGCACAAGCTGGTCTGCTACTTTCCATTTTTCCTGAAGAAGGCGTATCCAAATCTGCTACAACCCGGTAAATGGAATTTTTCTTACTATGAAACTTGTCATAACTATGCTCAAAGTTCACATACTGCAAAATAAGAAACCCAGCGGTTAGCCCTATTGCCAAACCTATGATATTGATTCCAGAATATACTTTATTCTTGATGAGGTTTCTCCAGGCTATTTTGAAATGCATTTTAAACATGACTGTTCGTTTTTTGATGTTGTAAATTGATAAGGTTTTAAGTCCTAATTCATTTTTCGAATTTTTGCATCCCCTATAATGATTCCTTTATTTACAGAAGGGTCACCATCATAAGCTACGGTAGCTTCACCATAGGCAGTTACTTTGAGATCATCTTTAACATTAACTCTGAAATTACCTTCTCCATAGGCAGTGATTTTTGTGCTTTCGGTATTTAAACCTACAGCATTTATTTCTCCCTCACCGTAGACCGTGTACTTTTGGCGATTTACAGCTCCACCTTTAAATTCTAAATACCCTTCTCCATACATGGTTACTCCTAGTTTATCTACACTGATGTCTTCAAATGTAACTTTAGGTTCTCCATATAGTTTTAATCTGAAATCTTCGGTTTGGATTGGGCTTTCACACTTAATCACTTCTTCTCCTCGGATAGAAAGTTCCTTAAGATCTTTGTAGGTAACGGTAGCTGTAATCATAGTCCCCGGATAAATTGGTTTTTTCATTTTCCAACCATTTTGGTGATACACTTTCTTTTGTTTGGTCACCATTTTTGCTCCATCTAAATAGATTCTTAGTGTTTTTCCTTCTACTTCTACGTTGATTTTATGATCTTCTACTTTTGAATTTTCGATAACCACACTCTCGGTGTCTCCTTGCTTAAATACCACTTCAACATGTGGGCTAATGATTGCTTTTTCAAAATGATCAACGGTAATGTTTTTTTGAGCATAACCCACTGTAGTTACAATAAGCGCAGTGGTAAGCGTAACGATTTGAATAATTAATTTTGTCATGAGTCTAATTTTTTGTGTTTATACTTTATGCTTTTACCTCGAAAGGTTTATTTTGACTTTCGGTTACAATCTGTCCGTCAAATAGATTAATGATTCGATGTGCGTAATGTGAGTCTCGATCAGAGTGAGTAACCATAATAATAGTAGTTCCTTCTTGGTTGAGTTCGGTAAGTAAATTCATCACCTCGATCCCATTTTTAGAATCCAAATTACCCGTTGGCTCATCGGCTAGTATCAATTTGGCATTGGTAACTACCGCTCTGGCGATCGCAACTCTTTGTTGCTGTCCTCCTGATAATTGTTGTGGAAAATGCTTTTCTCGATGTGCGATTTTCATACGTTCCAAAACCGCTTTTACTTTTTGCTCGCGCTCGCTCTTTTTCATATTTAAATAAATAAGCGGCAACTCTACGTTTTCAAAAACGGTAAGTTCGTCGATCAGGTTAAAACTCTGAAATACAAACCCAAGGTTCCCTTTTCTGATCTTGGTACGTTGATTTTCTTTTAATCCACCTACTTCCTGACCACCAAAATGATAACTTCCTTCGGTCGGGTTGTCGAGCATCCCCAGGATATTAAGAAGAGTTGATTTTCCGCAACCAGAGGGTCCCATTATGGCTACAAACTCACCTTCTTCTACAGTAAGGTTCACACTATTTAAGGCCAGAGTTTCAACTTCTTCAGTTCTAAAGCTCTTTTTTAAATTCTTGATCTGTATCATTTCTTGATTGTTTATTTTATGTTTATTTAAGTATGATTTTTTCGGCATCACCAAAATTATCATAGTTTGATGTAATTACCTGTTCTCCGGTTTCGAGTCCTTCTAGCAACTCATAGTATCTAGAGTTTTGTTTTCCTATACGTATGGGTCTTCTCCATGCTACATTTCCAGACTCATCCAATACAAAAATCCATTGCCCACCGGTACTCTGAAAGAAACTTCCTTTTGGCAATAGTAATGCATCATTTGATGCTCCCAATTGCAGCTTCAGGTTATAGCTCTGTCCTGAGCGGATGGTTTCTGGCTTTTCATTCACGAAGACTAAATCTACGTTAAATCTTCCATTTCTTACCTCAGGGTATACCTTACGGATTCGCAATTCGTACTCAGTACCATTTCGTTCCAGAACAGCGGTTAAGTTCCTTTTTACCCTATCGATATAATGCTCATCGATTGAGGCTTCAATTTTATAATCGGTAAGTACATTTACCTGTCCTATACGTTGTCCTTGCTGAATACTCTGCCCTATTTCGGCATCCAAAAACCCTAACTGACCATCTGCAGGAGCACGTACATTAAGGTGATCGATACGCTCATACACCATGGATAGTGTTTTTTTCATTCTCGCCAAATCTCCATCCAGTTCTTTCAAAGAAGTATTACGAAGTACATTATCCTGATCCGTTTGGATTTTTATGATTTCGAACTGTTTAGCGGCTAACTCATAATTTTCTTTTGCAGTTAAATACTCTTCTTTAGAGATAAGCTCATCTTTATACAGGGCCTCGTTTTGCTCGTAGGCTCTTTTTACTTTCTGCAATTCGTATTTAGAATTCACCAAATCCTTTCTTCCTTCTACCTGTCTAGCATCAAAAGTAAGTTTGGTGGATCGTAGGTCATTCTGTTTTAAAGCCAGATTATTTTCACTTGCTAATATTTGCTCGTACAATCCTCTGTTTTCTAATTTCAAAATGATATCTCCTTTCTTTACCATGGCTCCTTCTTCAATCAACTTTTCGGTTACCCTTCCTCCTTCATAAGCGTCCATATAAATGGTACTTATAGGAGCAACATTACCATTGATAGTGATGTAATCATCAAATTTTCCGAAGGATACTTTTGCAATAGAAAGCTTTTCCCGATCTGTTCGAAAGGTAGATGCCGTATTACCAAAAGCCATTTTCCAACCCATAAAAAGTAACACTACGCCCCCAACAATATACCCATAATGTTTAGGTTTTAATCCTTTTTTCTTTTCAATTTTTATGTCCATTTTATTGTACTCTTTTGATGTTAAAAACTGGCAATCCTTTGTAAAAGTCCAGTGTACTTTTATTTATTTTTGATCGCAACCGCACCTGCAAAAACTCATTTTGAGCATTGGCCAACAAGTTTTTGGATTGGTTGAGTTCTATGATACTGATCAGTCCTTTCTCATATCTTTTTTGTGCGATATCGAAAGCGACTTGTTGTGAGTCTCTTCTCAAATTACTTTGTTCATATTCTCTTTGCAACGCATTTCCGTCCTGTACCAATTGTTGTATGATTTGATATGTTTCCTGCTTTTGAATATTGTAATTATTTTCGGCTCTCATCATGGCAACTTTTTGTTGCTTTACCCGTGAACGGCTAGACCAGCCATTACTGATAGGAATTCGCAATGAGACTCCCACAAACTGAGCGGCATTGTCCTTGATTTGCGTATTAAAAGGAATCAATTCTCCAGTATCACTATCCAGGTTATTATCTACATATCGAGAAGAATATCCCGCAGAGAAGACAAAAGAAGGATACAAAGCTCCACGCGTTGCGGCCAATTGCTTTTTGGCAGCTTGAATTCTAAGCTCTTGCGCTTTGATAATCGGCACTACGGTTTGAGCAGCACTAAAAATTGAGTCTTCACTCTTTTCTACCACCTCTACCGATGATCTTTTCTCCATCCCCAAGTCAACTACGGTAATGGTACGATCTTCATTTAAATTCATTTCTTGCATTAGCGCTAGCTTTGCAGCTTGCAGATTGTTCTCACTTTGCGTCACCAAAAGTTGATCAGCCAACCATGCAGATTCTGCTTCATACAAATCTGCCTTTGCTTTTTGCCCTAATTCTACCTGTCTTTTAACCAGGTTATAGTTTTCTTCAGAAACCTGAACCTGCTCTTTAGAAATAGCAAGTAATCCTTTCATAAACTGGATATCATAAAAAGCCGACATTACTCGAAATGCTAGTAAGTATTTTTGATGTAAAGTTTCTTCGTAAGAAGCTTGATATAAAAACTTGGTGGCTTTGATCGTATTTACCTTTTGAAAACCTTGAAACAAATCAATTTGTGCATCCAGGCTGTAATTGTTAGAAACAAATTCTGTATTCACAAAGCTATTGGTATTTGGATCTACAGATCGACCAAAATTGATACGGTAGTTAGAAAACGCACTTACACTAGGCAGTAAGTTTCTAATCGATTGTCTGTACTCCTCTTTATTGGCTTGTTCAGAGTATTCAAAATCCTTAACCTGAAGATTGTTTTGAATGGCATAAGATACACACTCATCCAATGTCCAGGTTTGTTGCCCCTGAATCGCTCCTGAAAGCAAGCAACAAAAAAAGAATACTACTGTGGTCAAATATTTCATTTTGTGTATAAAATTATTTTTCGATGCCAAACTATAGTCTAACTACGTGCCAAAAACACAATATTTTGATTATCAGCTGATTACAAAAAACAAAATATCACCATAGAATTGATACTGTAAAATATTTATACAAATAGTGTCTAATAATTTTACACAAGGAGCATATTCTGATTCTCAATTTGTAGCTTTATGCTATTAATTTCATACACCATGCAAGAAGGAAAAATTCTGGTTATCGATGACAACAAAAGTGTACTTAGTGCCTTAGAAATCTTATTGCAATTCGAGTTCAAACACATTAAAACCATATCGAATCCTAATCAAATATCCTCTTTTCCCAATCTTCCGGATTATGACATCGTTCTTTTGGACATGAATTTTTCTGCTGGGGTCAATACGGGTAACGAAGGTCTTTTTTGGCTCAAAGAAATTAAAAAGAAAGCGCCTTCCATATCGGTGATTATGATGACTGCCTATGGTGCAGTTGATCTTGCGGTAAGGGCATTAAAACTTGGAGCATCAGATTTTATTCTAAAACCCTGGAATAACGAAAAGCTAATGGCCACCATAAAGTCTTCTCTTTTACTACGTAAATCTCAAAAAGAAGTACAGGAATTAAAACAGAAAGAAAGCAATCTCAAACAAGTTATCAATCAGGATAGTAACTACATTATAGGAAACTCTGCGGCGTTATCCGGAGTGTTAAATCTGGTACACAAAGTGGCCAAAACCGATGTTAATGTATTGATCACCGGTGAAAACGGTACTGGTAAAGAACTTATTGCAAGAGAATTACACCGATTATCTTCTCGCAAAGATGAAGTATTTATTGGGGTAGATATGGGCTCTATATCCGAAACCTTGTTTGAAAGTGAACTTTTTGGACATACCAAGGGTGCTTTTACGGATGCCAAAGAAGATCGGGCAGGAAAGTTTGAAGCTGCAAATGGAGGTACGCTGTTTTTGGATGAAATAGGGAATTTGTCTTTGCAAACCCAGGCTAAACTATTATCTGCGATACAAAACAGAACCATTGTACGTGTAGGGTCTAATAAACCTATTTCGGTGGATATTCGATTGGTTTGTGCCACCAATTGTAATCTTTCTCAAATGGTTGCCGACGGGATTTTTAGAGAAGATTTGTTATACCGAATCAACACCATTCATCTTGAAGTTCCTGCTTTGCGTGAACGAGAAAATGACATCCTGATTTTGGCAGATTTTTATCTAAAAAAATTCACCACAAAGTATGGAAAACCTACCCTTAGGATAAATGATGCCGCTCAAGAGAAATTGTTGGGATATACCTGGCCGGGAAATGTAAGAGAATTGCAGCATACTATGGAAAGAGCCGTGATCCTAGCCGAAGGCAATGTGCTAAAACCCGTAGATTTTCTATTGAACGCGAGAAATGAACTCTCTTTTGAAAATGTTCCAGAAACCCTAGATGAAATGGAAAAAGTAATGATAGACAAAGCGTTACAACAACATAATGGGAATTATAGTGCTGCGGCAAATCAATTAGGTATATCAAGGCAAACCTTATATAACAAAATCAAAAAATTTGATCTTTAATGTTAAGCAAAAAATTCTACATACGAGTAGTTACTAAAGTACTGGTTATCACAGTAACTGCCCTTCTCATGGCTTTTCTTATTTCAAGAGCAAATTATGCCATCTCTGTAATCCTTTTTATATTTCTCATCGTACAAACGGTTTTACTTATTAGATATGTGAACCAGAATAATAAAAAAATAGCCTTCTTCTTTAATGCCATTAAAAACGAAGATTTTACACTTCGGTTTCCAGAAGAAGGTAATGATCCTTCTTTTAATGAACTTAACACAAGTTTAAATACCCTTAATAGTGGAATTCAAAAAATATATTTGCAAAATCAGGCTCAGGAACAATATTATAAGGAGATTCTTAATCAGGCTGAAATAGGTATTCTCACTTTTAACAATAGAGGGCATATTCTTTTTTCAAATCCGAAGATGGAAAAGCTATTGAATTATAAACCTCTCAATCATATCAAACAGATTCAATTGGTTGATCAGGGCTTGTTTGATATTTTTAAGAATATCAAACCCTTTGAGCGTAAACTTTTTCAACTTTCTAATGAGCGCGAAAGTATACAACTTGCTATTAAGTCCAGTGAAATTATTTCTAATAAAGAAGTGCTGAATTTAATAACCGTTCAAGACATTAAAAATGAATTGGATAAAAAAGAAACGGATTCCTGGATAAAACTGATTCGTGTACTTACACATGAAATTATGAATACCGTAACCCCTATTACTTCTATCTCTGCCTCTATTCTGAATTACTATAAAGATAAAGACGAGATTGTGGCACTGGAGCAACTAGATGAAAGTAAAATACGAATGACCGCAAAAGGATTAGAAGTGATTAAAGATCAAGGTAACGATCTAATGAGTTTTGTGCAATCCTATAGAAGCTTCCTCAATGTTCCTGCTCCGGATAAAATTCTGATCAATGTAGACAAGCTGCTCGAAAAAGTACTGGTTCTTATGACCCAAAATCAAAATGAACATGTAGTCGATATTACTATAACCAGCCCCGAAGAAAGTATGGAAATCTATGCCGACGAAAAATTGATTACTCAGGTTTTGGTCAACCTAAGTAAGAATGCAATACAGGCTCTAAACGGTGTAGAAAACGCAAAACTTGAACTCATTGCTGGCGTTACCGAAAGCGGAAAGAAGTATATTACCGTAAAAGATAATGGACCAGGAATACCTCCAGAAATCCTACAACAGATTTTTGTTCCTTTTTATACTACCAAAAGTGATGGAACGGGTGTTGGCCTTAGTCTATCCAAACAAATCATGCACTTACATGGTGGAAATTTGACCGTTCATTCTATTCTGAATAAAGAGACCATTTTTACGCTTTTGTTTGAATGATCCTGGTAGCGTTACTCTTTTAATTTTGCAGAATCCAGTTTCAACGTTTTTAGTAAAGCATCGAAGTAAAAATCTTCCTGATCCGGAACGATAATAACCTTATACGCCGTATTTTTTATCACATAGTGCGGATGGGTTTCCTGATCCAGGGCTGCGGAATGAAGATTAACGATTTTTTGGATATAATCATTGATAAGCACTACTTCTTCATACTCAATACCCCGACGATAGGTAGGTAGGTCACTTTTATACACTACATAATCATTTCGAAAACTTAGCGATCGGCAAGTGCCATCTGGTTGATGGAACTCGAAAGTAAAATCTTTGGATTCAAAAATCTTATTGATATTTTCTACAGTAGGTTCTACAGAACGGGCACAACCCAAAAGAACCAAAGACACTAATATGCCTATTATCGTATACCTCATAAGCGATTCAAAAAAACTAACGAAAACAAAAATGCCGTACTCAAAATTCTATATAGAATTCTAAGATACGGCATTTAAAATTGTTAGCAGACCTATCAAATAAGTCTAATCAATTTTATTTTGAGGCTAAACGTTTCACTGAGCTTTCAAAATCAATATCCTCTAGGTTACTGATAGAGATACCAACACCTCCGGTTTTTGAAGCTACAATATATTCTGTTTGAAATTTCTTTTCTTTCTTATACGCTTTTAGATACTTTAACTTCACTACTTTTGAAGTTGGCGTAAAGAAATATCTACCATGAATCCTTTTGTAACGAACATCTTGACTGTTCGCTTCATCCTTGATTTGTTCACTTAAAGCCTGCACTACTCGAGCGGCACGGTGTTCATCAAATTTGTAGTAATCACAATTGTAGATAAATACGTAGTTCTCTACATTATTCTCGTCAACAAAGATTTCGAAGTCTACTTTCTTGTCCTGAATCTTTTTTAACTCAGCAAGGGCAACATTTTGAAATTTTGGTTTCCCTTCGATCATTTCGATCTTAGTTTTGAAGTCTTCGGGGTTAGATTTTACGTAGTCACTTGTAAGAACAATCGTATTGTTTTTGAATTCAATTTTATTTTTTGAAAATTTAGCAAATCCTTCCTTTTTAGGCTCAAACATCTGGCAACTAACAAGTAGGATTGAAGTAAGCAATAGTAGAAATTTTTTCATGGGCATTTGTGTTAAAAAGTTTACATCGCAAATAGGTAAAACTTAAATAATTACGCCGCAAGATAATAAAAAAAAATCAAATTATTGCCATTCAACGGGTTTTTTGAGCACTTCAACTAGTTTTTCCTCTTCAGTTCCGGTTTTTGGATGATGGTCATATCGCCACTGAACCCTTGGTGGCAGGCTCATCAGGATACTTTCGATACGTCCATTTGTTCTTAACCCAAAAAGTGTCCCTTTATCGTGTACCAGGTTGAATTCTACGTATCTACCGCGTCGAATTTCTTGCCAATTGCGATGATTTTCGTCAAATAAAAGGTCTTTTCTTCGTTCAACAATCGGCACATAGGCATCCAAAAAACTGTCTCCTACATCGGTAACAAAATCATACCAATCTTGCATAGTCATGTCATCCTTTTTCTTACAATAATCAAAAAACAATCCTCCGATTCCTCTGGCTTCTTCTCGATGCGCATTATAGAAGTACTCATCGCACTTTTTCTTATACGTTTTATAAAAATCAGGATGGTGTCTATCACAAGCATTCTTGCAAACACTATGAAAATGTCTAGCGTCTTCTTCAAATAAGTAATACGGAGTTAAATCCTGTCCGCCGCCAAACCAACTATCTACAATTTCTCCTGATTTATCATACATTTCAAAATAGCGCCAATTAGCATGGACGGTAGGCACCATAGGATTTATAGGATGTAGTACCAATGATAAACCACAGGCAAAAAAATCGACATCTCCCACATTAAAATAACTCTGCATAGCCTTTGGTAATGGTCCATGTACCGCAGAAATATTGACTCCACCTTTTTCAAAAACAGCACCATCTTCAATCACACGAGTTCTTCCTCCCCCTCCTCCCGGACGTTTCCAAATATCTTCCTGGAACTTCGCCTTACCATCAACTTCTTCTAATTTGGTAGTGATCCTATCCTGTAAGTTTTGTATATACTTATAAAATGTGTCTTTCATCCGTCTCTTCTATTTTTTCAAAGTGAAATCTATTCAGTAATAGCTTCAGTTGTTTTTGGCGTATTTGATTTTGCTATCAGTTTCTTTTCTTCCAAAATCTTTACGGTTTCCGTAGATGCCGCTACTACCGAAATTGGTAATGTAATGATAAAGCCAATTATAGGGATAAAAAGCATCAGCACAAATATTGCCCCGTTACCAATAGCTAGTCCTCTATGTTTTCTTACAAACTGTATGCTTTCTTTATATCCAAAATGACGTTCCATGGTATAATCCATATTTCCAAATCCAACATAATACGCCTGAATCAGAAATATAAGAATCGTCGCAATAATCCCTACCACCGGGATAAAACTTAGGATAATCAAAGGAATCATAAATAGCAATTCGCGAATTAAATTTCTACCATTAATTCGGATACCTCTTGATAACTGTTGACGGAACGAAGTGTTGCGATGTTCGTGTGTGGTTTCTCCTAATAAATGAGCTTCTACTCGTTCTGAAACTGGACTCATAAATGGAGCAGATAAGGCCATAACAATATGCTTGTACAGGACTAATCCCAAAACCAATATCAAAGCGCCTCCTATAAAATTACTAATAGTCCCAAAAGTTTCAGATCCCCATTCCCAAACCCAGACTTTGGCGATTAGACCTCCCAGGTTATCCGCAAAAAAATAGGCTAGTGTTATAAAGGTCAATCCTGTTACAATACTAATGAGTATAGGTATGGCAAAGTATTTCCAAAGTCCCAATTTTGAAATTAACCCAAAAGTTCCTAGATACGCTTTTATTCCATTAATGATATTCTTGAACATATGTTGTGATTTTGATTGATTAGCTTCTAATTAGTAGTGCAATACCAACTTTTGTTTCAACTGCAATTTAATTTTCTTCTGCAAGATATACTAAATCCTTCTTGTATTGTTCAATATCAGAGACTATGCGAATTACTCCTCCTCTTTCTGCTCTTTTTTTCACCTCGGCTACAATCTCATTAATTGTATTGTTCTTTAATTTCTCAAAAACAGCCCGCCCAACCGCATTGTTATGTAAATCCATAGCTTTCTCCAAAGGTCTATTGGGTGCTAATTCTTCGTGTAAATCAGTTATCTTTTCTGCCCATTGTACCGATTTTTGTTCATTCTTATGGATCTGAAATGTGTATAAAGCAATCAAGATATTCCACAACGCATGCCTAAAGGCATTTCCTTTACCATGTAAGTGATGGGTATCCTTATATTCTTGATTACAGATTGTAAGTGTCTGTTTTGTCGCTTTTAGTGTAGGGAAAATGTATAATGGATATTGCAGTGATAAAAGGACTAATGAAAATATCTCTTTGATACTTAGCCGCCTTATCACCGCAATCCAATTCATTATTTACCGTAGTTCTTTACCGCATCTACAAAAGCTCGTGCATTTTCTACAGGGATATTTGGTAAAATCCCATGCCCTAGATTTGCCACATAACGATCTTTTCCAAACTCATCGATCATTTGCGTTACCATTTTTTTGATCTGATCTGGTGGAGAAAGCAATCTCGAAGGATCAAAATTTCCTTGTAATGTAATATTCCCTCCGGTAAGGTAACGTGCATTACGAGCAGAACAGGTCCAATCTACACCTAGTGCAGCAGCTCCCGATTTTGCCATTTCCTGTAAGGCAAACCAACACCCTTTACCAAAAACGATAACTTCTGTTTCTTCTTTTAAGGCATCCACGATTTGCTGAATGTACTTCCAGGAAAACTCTTGATAATCTGTTGGAGATAACATCCCTCCCCAGCTATCAAACACCTGAACGGCATTGACACCACTAGCGACTTTTGCTTTTAGATAAGCGATCGTAGTATCTGTTATCTTTTGTAAAAGTGCATGTGCAGCTTTGGGATGAGCAAAGCAAAGCTCCTTGGCCTTATCAAAATTTTTGGATCCCTGACCTTGTACTGCATAACATAAAATAGTCCAAGGAGATCCCGCAAAACCAATAAGTGGCACACGATTATCCAGCATTTCTTTGGTAAGCTTGATCGCATCAAACACATATCCTAACTCCTCATATACATCAGGAACAACAACTTGTTCTACATCTTTTAAAGATCGAACTGGATTTGGTAACCACGGACCTATACCATCTTTCATTTCTACCTCAATATTCATGGCCTGTGGAATCACTAGGATATCGCTAAACAAAATAGCTGCATCAGGACCGATAATATCAATTGGCTGTACCGTAATTTCTGCAGCTAGCTCTGGAGTTCTACATCTCGTAAAGAAATCATACTTCTTCTTGAGCGCCATAAATTCTGGCAAATATCTTCCGGCTTGACGCATCATCCATACAGGTGGGCGTTCTACAGTTTCTCCTTTTAATGCCTTTAGGAAAAGATCATTTTTTAGTGTTGTCATATGTTCTTTCTTTCACTCCAATAAAGGAATGTTAGTTGTTTTTAAAATATTTTACCGCCTGAACAATTACATTCTCGACAGTAGGTTTGTTGGCTATTTGTATTTGATCGGTATGTTTTTTGATCGATGATGCCGTAGTGTTTCCTATACAAAAAGCTACACTTTGAGCAACATCGTTTTGAGATGTATAGCTCTGCACACCCGAAGGACTAAAAAACAGTATTCCATCAAAAACCCGATCAAATTTCTTTGGAGCTAATACCGTTTTGTATACCACCTCTTCCGAAAATTGAATTCCATTTTCTTTCAAAATCTGAGGTAATTCTTCCCTTCTTTTATCTCCACAAAAAAACACAAAAGCGTCATTTTTGTACATTTTTGCAATGATTTTGGCCAAATCCGAAGCGTTTTGAGCAGTTTCTGCTACTTTTTTTCCATTTTCTTCCAATAGTCTTTTTGTGTTTTGTCCTACACAAAAACAATTTGAAACGCTAATTCCAGCTTGTAAAACTGCCTTTACTGCATTTTTGCTTGTGAAAATCGCATTCGCTACAGCTCCACTATACTCAAAATGAATTGGCTCGATGGTAATTGCATCATAATCTACAAAACCTAATCCTGCGTTTAATAACAACTCTCTTTGAGCAACAGATAGCTTTTTGGTAGACAATACGGTAGCCAAGCTCATTACTTCATCATGGATTTAATCTCCTTCATCAATGCTGTCCCTCCATTGTTCAATATCTCTTTTGCACATTGTTCTCCTAGCTGTTGCTCATTCCCGATCTTGCTCTTTTTCTCTACCTCTATCTTTTGTTTACCATCCAGACTAAACAACACTCCTTTGAAATCAATGATGTCTTCATCTATGACTCTTGCCAATGCTCCTATAGGTGCAGTACATCCTCCTTCTAACACTCTTAAAAATTCTCTTTCTATGTGTACGCATAAAGCGGTAGTAGGATCATTAAGATGTTGCAAAGCTTCTTTACAATAGGTATCTTCTTCTTTTGCTACTACCAGCATTGCGCCTTGTGCAGGTGCTGGTGTCATCCAATCAAGGTCAATGTAATTTTCGGGTTTTAAATTGATACGCTCTAATCCCGCGGCTGCAAAGATGGCTCCGTTCCAGGCATTATCGGTTAACTTTTGCATCCTTGTGTTTACATTTCCGCGTAAATCAACAACGGTATGCTCGGGAAACTTATGCAACCATTGTGCTTTGCGACGTAGACTCCCGGTAGCGATAACCCCTTGTGTATCTAAAAAATCCAGCCCTTTATGAACTAAAATGTCATTTACATTAGCTCTTTTTAGCACTGCAGCTTCAACAATACCTTGTGGTAATCGTGTAGGAACATCTTTCATCGAATGTACAGCAATATCGATGTCATTATTTAGCATAGCAACATCCAAAGTCTTTGTAAAAATTCCTGTAATCCCTAACTCATACAAAGGTTTATCCAAAACGATGTCACCTGTAGATTTTACAGGAAGTAACTCACTGTTATATCCAGCTTCCTGTAGCAACTTTTGAACGGTTTTTGCCTGCCAAAGGGCCAACTCACTATCTCTGGTACCTATACGGATTGTCTTACCCAAGATTATTTATTTTGTAATTGAAAAACTTTTTGAATCAGTTCGATGCTCTCGTCTGCAGAAGTAGTAGCATCTTTTAAATGGTTTGCAAAATGATTCGTAATTTTTTGAATAATACGATCACTAATCAACTCCGCCTGTTCTTCATCAAAACCATCATATTTCTTGCGTTGCAAGTTGATTTCGGCTTCCTTAAACGAAGCTAATTTATGCTTCAGCGCCTTAATGGTGGGCGCAAATTTTCTGGTATCCAACCAACTATCAAACTCTGTTTGTACCTCTGCTATGATCCCTTCAGCATGTGGTACATGTTCCTTTCTCTTTTTCAAAGTTTGGTCCGTCATTCTTGATAAATCATCCAAATGTACCAAGGTAACATTAGGATGTTCTGTAACATCTAACGAAACATTTCTAGGTATTGATAAATCAAGGATTAATAAAGGTTTGTCTGAATGAATAAGTGCTTTGGAGATGGTTGGTTTTTGTGCTCCTGTTGCTACAATAAGCACATCAGATTTGGTGATCTCTGATTGAATGTTAGCGTAATCTTTAACTACCAAATTGAATTTGCCTGCAATTTCTTCAGCCTTGGTTTTTGTTCTATTGATCAAAACAATATGATCATTTTTGGTATGTTTAACCAGATTCTCGCAAGTATTTCGGCCTATTTTTCCAGTTCCAAAAAGCAACAAATTCTTTTCAGAAACATAAGGAACTCTCGCCATAATGTATTGCACAGCTGCAAAACTTACTGATGTAGCACCGCTTGAAATTTCAGTTTCATTCTTAATACGCTTGCTAGCTTGGATAACCGCATTTACCAAACGCTCCATAAAAGGATTAAGCATGTTATCTTTCTTGGATTGCTTGAAACTTATTTTTATCTGACTAATAATTTCAAAATCTCCTAGGATTTGACTATCCAAACCTGTTCCTACCTTAAAAAGGTGAGAAACCGCCATGCTGTTTTTATGTACATAAGCTACCTTCTCAAATTCTTCGACGGTACCTTCAGTATGTTCACATAATAATTTAATCAATTGGAAAGGATGTTCTGCAAAACCGTAAAGCTCAGTTCGGTTGCAGGTAGAAATGACTACAAGAGAAGGTATCCCTTCTTCCTTAGCCTGAAGGAGGATGGTATTCTTGGCTTCGTCATTAATGCTAAAATGTCCTCTTACTTCTGCATCAGCTTTTTTATAACTGAGTCCAATAGCATAAAAATGTTTTCCTTTAGCGCTCAAATGGGGCTCCATGTACTGTCTTTTCCTTTTACCGCACAAAAATATTCCACAAACGGGTTATAAAATAACGCTAGAGGAACAATAAGTAACGAAATGCGGTATTATCGTTAGTTTTTAGGTCAATACTCATCGGAAACCACTATTTTTGTAGGGTAAGTCAAGAATCTTTTTGCGACAGTTTAGACTCTTTCTAAATAAAATACGTTTCGAGGTATGAAAATTGAACTAAAAAATAACGCTCCAGGAATTTTGGAAGAAACCCAAATAGAGGATGGTTTTCGCATTCTTGCTTTCCAAAATGAAATCGATGATAATCAGAATGTTATCCGCGAAATCGACAGTAGTCTTATTCAATTTCACTTTTGTATCAAAGGCTCAGTCAAGTTCAATTTTAACAACGGAAGTTACTCCATTAACCTAGCTGAAGAAAATTCTTTGTTGCTCTATAACCCGCAACGTGACTTACCCATGAATATCGATATGGAAAAAGATTCCTGGTTGATTACCATATTGATTTCAATAAAAAAATTCCACTCCTTGTTTTCAAAAGAAGCAGATTACATTCCGTTTTTGGGAGAAGGTAACAGAGATAAAAAATATTATACTGATGCGATTATTACACCATCAATGGCAGTAGTTCTCAATCAGATTATGAATTATGGACTACATCCTTCTATAAAACAATTGTATTATAAAGGAAAAGCTTATGAGCTGCTCAGTCTTTATTTTAATCGACCCGAAGACGCCAATATCGAACAGTGTCCTTTTTTAGTGGACGAAGAAAATGTTTTAAAGATCAGAAAAGCCAAAGAAATCATCATCGCTCGCATGGCGGAACCCCCTACACTACAAGAACTTTCTAAAGAAATTGGACTACCTCTAAAAAAGTTGAAAGACGGGTTCAAGCAAATCTATGGGGAGCCGGTGTATGCGTTCTTGTTTGATTACAAAATGGAAGTTGCCAGACAATTACTGGCTTCAGGAAGTCATAATGTAAACGAAGTAGGATTAAAAGTTGGCTATAGCACCGCGAGTCATTTTATTGCAGCATTTAAAAAGAAGTTTGGGACCACTCCCAAAAAATATGTAATGGCCTTATCTTAAGTTTACTATCTTTCTTTTTGAGATAACAAGTACTTTTCGGTCTCATTGCCGATAAATTCCCCTTTTTCGTTTTTGATAATAAAATCGAAAACATCTTTTTCGTCAACTGATACGACCACACCTTCCTTGAGATGTGCATTTCTAGAAGACGTATTGTATAAACTTCCTTCTATGAGCTGTTTTTCCCACCGCTGTACTTTCACCCACATCCATTCTTTATTCGAGTCCTTGGTAATTATTGGTGCTTTTATAAGTAGATAATCATCCACTAACCTATCGGTATTGAATGCTTGTTTTAATGTTGGCAGTTCTTTTTTGGCCAAAGCACTAATTTCCATAATCTTATCATCATGCTGTACATACTGCAAACGCCTTTTAGTATCAAAAATAGTATGCACTAATTTGGTAATTGAATCGGACCTAATTTCTAATTGCAGGTTGTTTTTATCGCCTATTTGCGGATTAGTTTTTTTAAGCTGAATACTAAATTCCTTTGCCGGATTTATTTCAGAAAAATAGTGATTCCACTTTTCGTTCTTAAGCTCATTAGGTTGTATGGATAGCATTGAATCTTGACTTACAGCCCTTTGTTCTGACAAAGTTTGAGCGACTAGCAACAATACGTCTGTATGTTTTTTGGATTCCTGACAGGAAAACTGACGTATAGAAATATCTGGCAGACAAAATTTCTCCATTCCAAAAGTAACTGCTCTGCATCTTGAACTATCTATTTTCCTCATCTTAATGAGGATTTGATCTGCAACATTCGCTTTGGTATCATCAAAATATCTTATTCTTCTTTTGTTCCAGGTATGACTATTAAAATACTCCAGCGTCACAAAATCAGCAATGATATGATCACTGTCTTTATTTAATGCTGCTAGAAACTTATGGATCTTACGTTGTTCTGTATTGATATTTTGATTACCTCCGTAGAAAGTAATCGCCAAAATACGTTTACAACTCTGTAACGCTATTTTTTCTTTAGGAGATAAGTTTTTCCCAAAGACTTGCAAATAATCCAGGCTTGGAGGTTTTAGAACACCACTCAATTCTTCGATCACCTCTTTATAATATCCAGGTTCAGAGCGTCTAGCATTTCGTAGTGTATATTCTTTGTAGTTGGGGAGTATTATCCTGATCAAACTGTCAAACTCCTTCTCAGAAGGTAACAATTCTTGATCAAGTGCGTACACGCCATAACTAGTTAAAAAATCATTCGTACTGATATTGATTTTTGATCGCTCATCACCCAAAACCTGATAATTTTTATCGGTTTTACAACTATAAAAAAAGACTAAACTTAATATAATACCATAAAATCTCATAACACTGATTTACAAATATTTGTCACCATCAAAGAAAACATCATTTGATGCCTATATCTACTGTTTTAAACTTCAATTTACTAAGTAGTCTTCGATTATGAAATCCAAATTCTTCGGTTTCATACGGTTTTGCCCATTTCTATATGTTTTGAGTGGTAAAAACGTAGATTATAAGAGTTTTAATCGTGCTCATATTTTTCAGCAATTATTAATGTCACATTAATTTTATCAAAAATTTAAATAGTACATATTCAGACTCTTAAAAATCTGAATTTTTCACACAAACCAACAAAATCATGAGGCACAAAACCCAAACAAAGTCTTCAACCCGAAGAAAAGGTAAATTACCTTATAGACGGTTAGAACTTAAACCTCTATTTATTCTAATCTGTATTCATGTATTCACTTTCAGTAGTCTTTTTTCTCAGACTAGCAATACGAATAGTGGTATTGAAGTAGATGGGGGAATTGCTATACTCTATTTCGAAAATCAACCCGAATGGACCGATAACTTTAACTTTCTCTGTCTCAATGATGCCTGCGTATCGGGAACATTAAACGCAGCTACCAATCGATGGGAAAGACAAGTCAATGCCACTGCAGGTCAAACCTATCAAATTCAAATAAAGATAAGCTCCTCGGTAGGAGGGCAATACATCTCGGATCAAATCACAGTCACTGCACAACAAGCAGGAAACAATAATCCAGACCCACAACCCACCTGTAACGATGGTATACAAAACCAAGGAGAAACTGGTATTGATTGTGGCGGACCTTGTGCTCCTTGCGACAATCCTGATCCTAATCCAGAAGAAGAAACCGTGATTCAAGCAGAATCAGGATCTCTACTTGGTAGTGCTCAATATTACAACGATGGTGCCGCTACAAACGGACAAGGAGTAGCCTACATAAGCAGTCCAGGTGCCGGATTTGCATTACAGAACGTTCCCTCTGCAAGCTCAGTACAACTAAAATATGCATCCCAACAATCAGGAACATTATCCATATTTATAAATGGAAACGATGCTGGAAACATCAATTTCTCTTCCAACGGAAGTTGGGTGGGCAACTACACTACAGCAACGATAGAAGTAAATGTTCCTCAAGGAGCTACTTTCGAAATTATATATCAAAGTGGAGATGCTGCCATGAATGTAGATGAACTTACATTTATCGGCCAAGGACAAGATCCTGATCCAACCTGTGACGACGGTATCCTTAATAACGGAGAAACCGAAATTGACTGTGGAGGACCTAATTGCGACCCTTGTGATAACCCTCCTGTGTCAGGACCAGTAATTGCACTTACTAGTAATAATGAAAAAGGAGCATTCTTGGTTGGTGGACAAGATGCCAATCAACCAGGTTTCAGTCTATATACCTTTGATAACGATAACGACTCTTTGCCTTTTAGCGATTGTTATGATGGCTGCGAAACAACATGGCCTCCAGTAACCGTGCAAAACCCAGAAGATCTTATCATTACCAATCAAGTAAACAATACATTCACTAGTGGATTTGGACTCTCTGCAAGATGTGATGGATCTCTACAGGTTACCTATGACAACAAACCCCTATACTACTTCGCAAACGACAATGCCACTGGAGATACCAATGGAGATAACGTAAATGGAGTATGGCACTTGGTGACTAATCAAACAGATCCAGTACCCACTTGTAATGATGGAATTCTTAACAACGGTGAAACCGAAATCGACTGTGGCGGTCCAAACTGTGATCCTTGTACTACCAATCCTCCTATAGATGGTGGAACATGTGGTGACTATGGACTTACTATTGTAGATGGCCAAGGTGTTATTTATTCAAGAGAGGATTTAGGTCAAGTACTTTACATGTGTACTGGCCCAGGATTTAATGGTTGCGTAGCTCCAGACAAATTAGAAAATGGATATTACCAAAGAACGATCAATATTACCGTAGGTGAAACTTATGAACTTGGTATACAAGGTGGACCAAATACAACATTTACAGTAACCGCCGGAGAAGATCGTTGTTATTTTGTGGCAACTTGTAGTGATGGAGTACAAAACGGAAACGAAACGGGAATCGACTGCGGAGGACCAGATTGCAACGTCTGCCCTACCTGTGATGATGGTATACAAAATGGAGACGAAGAAGGAGTAGATTGTGGAGGAAGCAATTGTACTATAGGTTGTGACGAAGTATGTAATGGTACTCCTAATCCAAATGCTGTAGTTTCTGTAACCAATGAAACTGTAGAAAATGAAAATGATGGAACCATTCGATTTACTTTTGACAATGTAGCTTCAAGAGATAATTTAGAATTCAGCATTAATAACGGAAGTAGTTACCCATATGCCACTCCAGATAACGCAGGATCCTTTACTATAGACAACCTTTCGCCCGCTACGTATAACATTTGGGTACGATGGGGGAATAATGAATGCCCTATCTTTTTGGGTGAATTTGTGCTTCTTGAAGGAGGACCAGCTCCTACTTGTAATGATGGAATTCTGAATCAAGGCGAAGAAAGAGTAGATTGCGGGGGACCAAATTGTGACCCTTGTCCAGATGATCCTTGCGGCGAAATAGCACTAGTAAATTACCCACGACCAGCCCTTCCTACTCCAATTATTGGGTCGGATGCTGCTCAAGGGTTTGCTTTTGATCTAGCTAACGATCTAAGTACAGTTAGCGTACGTGTTGGACCTGTAGTCCAAATTCAATCTGGAGGAAATCCCGATTTCGAATTCCACTGTTCTTGTAATCAGGTTACTTTTAGCAGTGTACCAGTGAATGGTACAGTAACTGTTCCTGAAGCATGCAGAAATGCTGGTAATTTCTATTACTTCTTTAGATATAAAAAACAAGGAAATACTACCAACGATCCAGGAGACATTTATGTATACTCTGGTCTATTTACCACCGCTGGTCAAAGAATTGATCCAGACAATAGACCTACAATCACAAGAGAAGGAGCCAACTGGATGCGTTTTAGACACCCACATGCACAAGATGGTATTACTGAAGCTGTTTTTGATGCGCAACATAATTCAGATTTACTCAGAAATATGGATCGTTACAACACCATTTTTACTGATGCTGCCAGTGGACTAATTATAGACCCTAGATTAACCAGAGGTGATGCCAATTCTGTACACCCTCATGGCAATGTAGACAATGCCGAAGTAGTTCGTATTGATTATATGGAAAAGGGAGATTCTTCACCTCCAACCTACGCAAAGAGTGCTGGACAAGATGCTGGTAAATGGGGATATGGTAATATTGTAACCTATGAAATCACTGCAGTTACAGGAGGTAGTGGTGCGCAGACCTATAACACCTTCCAAAACTATGTAGTTGGTGAAGGATTGAATACGCTGGGGGATCCTAGATTATCGTTGGCAGGTAGAGCAAGTACCTATATGGTACTACCGGGATTTGGATCACATGTAGATCTGGAAGCAGATGCCATATTTACACAACACATCATTACCTTAACCAGTGAAGACGATGTGGATGATTTCTTAGAAGGACATCACCTATTCCACGGGGTAAGACACAGACGTAATGGAAATGATCCAGGAAACATTTTAGGAGAAATCAATATAGGATCTACCAACTGTCAGGAATGTCATTTTAGAGATGGTAGAGGTTCTAAATTAGAGAGAACTAGAGATGGAGATATGAGAGTACCACCTCCAGTATACGGAGTAGGAATTCTTCAATATATTGCTGGAGCCCAGTCAAAACTTGCCTGGAAAGGAGATGTACCTACGGTAGAACAACAAGTAAAAAATGCTTTAATCAATGACCATGGTATCGATCCTGAAACAGATATTTCGTCAAAAGATTTAAGACAATTGGTAGCTTACACAGAATTCTTAACAGTACCGACCAGAAGCCCTGGCGCTTATGATATACCAGGTGTGGAAGAAGGAGACAAAACGTTCCACCGAATAGGATGTACAAGTTGCCACTCTCCTACACAAAGAACGAGTAGCTCTGCACCGGCTGAATTCAGAAATCTTACCATAAGACCTTATACAGATATGAAACTGCATACAGTTACAGATGAGCCTTATAGGACTCCGCCACTATGGGGATTAGGAAGAAATATAGATCTTCTTGAAAGAAATGGCAAAGCCCTGATCTTGATGCATGATGGTAGAGCAACTACCCTGGATGGAGCAATTCAAGCTCATGGTGGCGAAGCAAATGGATCAAGAGCTGCTTATAATAATTTAAGCCAGCAACAAAAAGACAATCTTATCAAATTCTTAAAAACTCTTTAACCAACATGAACACTAGGTATTTATATCTCATACATCCCAATACCTAGTGTTTTCTAAAACATATAAATCATGAAAAAGCTACATATAATCGCAATTTTATTCGCTCTCTTTTCGGTTAGTGTGACCGCGCAAGTAACTATAAATGCAACCGTTTCATGTCCTCCTTGTAGGCCAGTTGAAGGCTGCGGAGTCTGCTGGGAAAATCAACAACAAGCAAACCAATGTGAACAAAACCGAATAAACAATAACGTTGCAGAAGAGAAAATGGAACTTATCGTTAGATCGAACCCAATATCCGATGGTAACTTATCACTAACAGGTTCATTTATCTTATCAGGTAAAATTGTGATTCTAGATCAATTGGGTGCTACGGTAAAAACCATCGATTTGAAGAATAGAAAATCGAATCATTTGGTGCTTAATCTTAATCTAGAGTCCGGACTTTACTTTATGATATATTACGATTACGATCGCCAACAAAAAATCACCAAGAAGCTAGTATTTACGAAGTAATACTTCGATAAAACGTATTTGACCTTTCACATACTACCTTTTATGAATGTTTTTATAAAAGGTAGTATTTACTATCCTTTTACTAAAGGGTTTTTCACTCTTAACCAACAATTTAATATCATGAGTATGTCTGTTATTAATCAAACTCATAGCTATATTTCATCCATAAACAAAGACTTTTGTTATGGTACATCCAATTGTATAGCAAAACTTAATATATTCCTTTTCTTTCTATTAATTTCTTTCTCGCTTGTAGCGCAAAGCAACAACACAAATAGTGGTATTGAAGTAGATGAAGGAATTGCTACACTCTATTTCGAAAATCAACCCGAATGGACCGATAACTTTAACTTTCTCTGTTTGAATGATGCCTGCGTATCGGGAACATTAAACACAGCTACCAATCGATGGGAAAGACAAGTTAATGCCACCGTGGGTCAAACCTATCAAATTCAAATAAAAATAAGCTCCTCGGTAGGAGGGCAATACATCTCGGATCAAATCACGGTGACCGCACAACAAGCAGGAAGCAATAATCCAGATCCACAACCTAGCTGTAACGATGGTATACAAAACCAAGGTGAAACCGGTATTGATTGTGGAGGACCTTGTACTCCTTGCGACAACCCTAATCCTAATCCAGAAGAGGAAACCGTGATTCAAGCAGAATCAGGATCTCTTCTCGGTAGTGCTCAATATTATAATGATGGTGCCGCTACAAACGGACAAGGGGTAGCCTACATAAGTAGTCCAGGTGCAGGATTTGCATTACAAAACGTTCCCTCTGCAAGCTCAGTACAACTAAAATACGCATCCCAACAATCTGGTACACTGTCTGTATTTGTAAATGGAAACGATGCTGGAAACATCAATTTCTCTTCCAACGGAAGTTGGGTAGGCAACTACACTACAGCAACGTTAGAAGTAAATGTTCCTCAAGGAGCTACTTTCGAAATTATATATCAAAGTGGAGATGCTGCCATGAATGTAGATGAACTTACATTTATCGGCCAAGGACAAGATCCTGATCCAACCTGTGACGACGGTATCCTTAATAACGGAGAAACCGAAATTGACTGTGGAGGACCTAATTGCGACCCTTGTGATAACCCTCCTGTGTCAGGACCAGTAATTGCACTTACTAGTAATAATGAAAAAGGAACATTCTTGGTTGGTGGACAAGATGCCAATCAACCAGGCTTTAGCTTGTATACCTTCGATAATGACAATAACTCTTTGCCATTTAGTGATTGTTACAATGGCTGTGAAACAACATGGCCTCCAGTAACCGTACAAAACCCAGAAGACCTTATCATTACCAATCAAGTAAATAATACATTTACCAATGGATTTGGACTCTCTGCAAGATGTGATGGATCTCTACAAGTTACCTATGATAACAAACCCCTATACTATTTCGCAAATGACAATACTGCCGGAGACACCAATGGAGATAATGTAAATGGAGTATGGCACTTGGTGGCCAATCAAACAGATCCTGAACCTTGTACAGGTATAGATACTCCTACCGCCAATGTCACCAAAACTAATGAAACTACTCCTAATGCCAATGACGGTAGTATCACTTTCAATTTTGAGGATGATGCCAATAATGGAGGAACAAGAACCAATATCGAATTTAGTATTGATGGGGGCAACACCTATCCTTACAATGTACCCGATAACAGTGGATCAACCACGGTGAATAACTTGGCTCCAGGAACCTACCAAATCTATGCCAGATGGGGTAATAACGAATGTCCAACATTCCTGCAAAATATTACAATAAATCAGGGTGATGACACTGATCCGTGTAACGATCCAAATCCAGATCCAGGAGTAGAAGGAGATAACTTTATCATGGGATTAAATTCTGATGGTGTTGCTTATCATCAAAATGTATCACACAACCCTAGTTTCTTTGTGATAAATCTCAATGGTCAGGGAGGTAATGTGACCATCAATAATGAAAAAGGAAGAAGAGAAGCTCAATTCAGTAATCTTGTTGCTGGACAAACCTATACTCTTGAAGTAAGAATCCAAGGTGATAATTATAGTACTGGACAATGTATTCATAGTATTCAGGTACAGTTAGGACAAGGAGTCGATAGCACCCCTTGTACTACGAGTAATGATGGTGGTGGTAATCCACCGGTTACTTTACCTGATCCTGTTTTGGCAGTAGGGAGTAACACTCAACTGGGTGCATTTCTAATTGGAGCCTCAGGATCAGAACAACCTGGCTTTTCTATGTACACTACTTCTGGAAATTGTACCGGAGATTGTCTTGACAACTGGCCTCCAGTACTTGTAGATGATCCAGATTTGGTAAACAACCCTGGAGGAATTACCAATACAGTAGATGCCGTTCCATTTGGAGATGTCAATTGTACTCCAAAATTCCATGTAACTTTAGATGATCAAAAATTGTATTTCTACAGCGGCGATAATGCATCTGGAGATACCAACGGACATAATCTAGGACCATGGAGAATAGCCAGTGTAAATAGGCTACCAAAAGCACCAGACGCCAAACACTTAATGAGTGCTCTTAAAACACCCATCAATGGCCGTACTCCAGGTAATTTTGGATGGGTTCATGATATTAACGGTAGAAACGTAGCGGTTAGAGCAGGTTCTGCTTTACAGTTACAATTTCATGCCTCTCAATTTGTAGGCGGTGTAGGATCCGTACTTACCGGTTTTGGAGACCCTGATTGGACTTTTGTTTGCTCCTGTAATCAAGTAGAATTTTATGAAGCCGAAATGACGATTACTGACTATGGCCGAATGACTGTTGAAATACCTGGTAACTGTTATGATAAATTCTATTATTTCTTCCGGTATAAAAAAGCAGGTCTACCAACAGATGATCTTGGTACCCAAATGGTTTACTCTACCCTATTTGAATATGATGAACGCAATCCAAATGATAGAATAGACCCTGCTGATCAAGGACAGATTACCAGTAACTCTGCCAATTGGATGCGTTTTAGACATCCAAGAGCGCATGATGGAAATACCGAGTTGATTTTTAACTCTCAAAACAATGCTGGTAGAGTTCGTGCATTGGACAGATATTCTACAACCGTTACCACCGGAGGTAGCGGAACTACAATAAATGCAGATTTGCCTAACATTCTTAGAATTGAAGCTTTGGATAATGGTTTGATCAGAAACTCTAATCCTGCATATGTGTATAATACCAATACCTGCTGTGGTACCAATTTCGATTACGGAAATGTGATTACCTACGAAATCACCATTGGTTCTGGTGCTCAAATCAGTTCTCAAATCTACAATACATTCCAACATGTGGTAGTAGGTAAAGGTTTTGATAGTTCTTTGGGAGATCCTAGATTAACAATGGCAGGCAAAGCTTCTACTACAATGGAGTTCTCTACCTCAGGATCTCATGTTGATCTGGAAATGGATGCCATTTTTACACAACATCTAACCACACTTACCTCTGCTCAAGATGTTGATGATTTCTTAGAAGGTCACCATTTATTCCACGGTCTACAAGATCAATTTGAAGTGATACAAGCAAGACCTAACTTCGGGTCTGCAAAAATAGGAACAAGGGCTTGTCAAGACTGCCATTTTAGAGACGGTAGAGGTTCTCAGGTTGAGCTTACCAGAGATGGAGAGCAAAGAGTTCCACCTCCTGTTTACGGAACTGGTTTATTACAATACATAGAAGGTGCTGAAGCTGGGTTGACCTGGAATGGAGATGTAAGTACTGTGAGACAACAGGTTAGTAATGCATTGCTTCAAGACCACGGTGTTCAATCATCCAGCCTGGGTAACGATTTTGATTTATTGGTAGCTTATACCGAATTTCTAACAGTGCCGAATAGAAATGCAGCTGCATATCTGGACCCTGATGTGGAGGATGGGGATCGTATTTTTAGAGAAGTCTCTTGTACTTCATGCCATCAACCAACGCAAAAGACTAGCAGTTCTGCACCTGCAGAATTTAGAAACCTCATTATCAGACCTTATACTGATATGAAAATGCATACTGTTACTGATGAACCCTACAGAACACCTCCTTTATGGGGATTAGGAAGAAACATAGATCTTCTTGAGAGAAATGGCAAAGCTCTAATCTTGATGCATGACGGTAGAGCAACCTCACTTGAAGGCGCTATACAAGCCCATGGTGGAGAAGCTAGTGACTCTAGATCTAGATACAATGCGCTTAGCGCTTCGGATAAAACCAAACTTATTAAATTCTTAAAAACCCTTTAAGAAACTTCGGTAAAGTCATAAGGAGAAAGGCAAACACAAACTCAACTATACTTCACGATCATATAAAGTATATCGCGCTTTCTCCTTTCTTTACTAAGTAATCACAAGTTTTCGATCATGAAATCCCATAATTTAGATATTTGTTTCGAGGATATGATTCAAACAACAATCAAAATAGAAGAGAATTTTGATCTGTTAGTTTATAAACCTACAATAGGGCCCCTTATCTATATCCCTCGAAAAAAGAATAGCGAAAAGCTGATTCATTTTATTCTTTGTTCTTCTGGGACTTTCGAATTACAAATAGGATCAGAACACCATTTGACATTTGGTAGTGATCAATTTATTATTACTTATAACACTCCATCAATAATTTTCACCCAAGAAAACACCCAACTATTTGTGCTTCAAATTGAACTCAAAAAGTTTCATCGAATGATTTTAAATCAAAGTGATTTGCTGGACTTTTTATTTAAGTCTGACGAGATCAAAAAACCTATCTTCAAAGTAGCACGAACGTATTTTTTACATTGTTCGATTGCAAAGCAAATCACGCAAAGTCTGCACTCAAAAAGTGAACTAGTGTATTTAAAAGCCAAGACCTATGAATTAGTAAGCATGTTAACTCATTTCCTCACAAAGAATTCTGGAACAGCATGTCCTTATTTCCTAGATCAGGATGCTATAAAAAAATTGGAGCAGGCAAAAAACATCCTTGAAAACAATATTGTAGAGCCTCCTTTAACTTCAGAATTATCAGAACAGGTACATCTATCTCTTCAGAAATTGAACAAAGGATTCAAAAAGGTATATGGAATTAGTATCCAAGACTACTTGATCAATCGTAGAATGATCGTGTCTCAAGAATTATTAATTTCAAAAAAATATATGGTGAAGGAAATAGCGTTAAGAGTAGGCTATAGCACTTCGAGCCACTTTATTGCAGCATTTAAAAAGAAATTTGGAACTACTCCCAAAAAATATGTGATGCGCCTGAATTAAAGGCAAACTAATCTAGAGATTCTACTCGTGGAATTCCCACACCCTTTTGCAGAGAAACAATAGAGTCATACATCCCTTGATCTTCTTCAGTTGGATCTGCCAAAACAGATACGAAGTCAAATTGCTCTAATAGTTCCAGGACAAAAGGTAGCTTATCTTTTTCGACATCTACGATAATACGTTTCATGTGTTCTAATAATGTTTGTTAACGTTCACATGCAACCAAGCACAATCAAATACTATTTTTGACCATACAAGATTCATCTTTGCTTTTTCACTATTTAAAAATACTAAAATAAAACTACCCAACTTTCAGTTTGTCAGAATTTAACGTATTTCTAAGTTATGTTTTATTTATAACTATTTAATAATCTCTTTTTCAGTTCATTTTTTCAAATCTCGCTATCAAAAAGTCTTATGGTTTTTGTTAATGCAAACCGATATTTAGTTCGTATTTTTGCTTTGCAAAAAGAAAAATTATGAGCAAAGGCGTTCTTCTGGTAAATCTAGGATCTCCTGATAGTACCAATCCAAAAGATGTAAAAAAATATCTTGGTGAGTTTTTAATGGACCCACGTGTTATTGATCTCCCCCTATGGGCAAGAACATTATTGGTTAAAGGAATTATTTTAAATACACGTCCAAAAAAATCTGCAGCTGCTTATCAAAAGATATGGTGGGAAGAAGGATCACCACTAATTGTTATTTCAGAGCGTTTACAAAATAAGGTTGCCGAAAAAACCAACATCCCCATCGGTCTGGCTATGCGATATGGTTCTATGACGATCAAGAAAGGATTACAGGAACTACATGATCAAGGAGTTAATGAGGTGATGATCGTACCCTTGTATCCACAATTTGCAATGGCTACCACCGAAACTATTTTGGTACTGGCAGAAGAACTACGAGCAGAACATTTTCCTGATATGAAAATTACCGATGTTCCTGCCTTTTACAACAAACCCGAATACATCGAAGTACTATCGAATAGCATTGCAGAACATCTGGAAGGTGTGGATTATGAACATATCCTTTTCAGTTATCACGGGGTACCCGAAAGGCATATCCGTAAAAGCGATATCAGTAAAGGAAATTGTAAAATGGATGGGAAATGTTGTTTCAAAAAAGGATCTGTACAACACGAGTTCTGCTATCGTCATCAGTGCGAAATGACCACAGTACAAGTAGCCAAAAAGCTAGGACTTAAAAATGGCACTTACTCAACTTCTTATCAATCCAGATTAGGTTTTGATCCATGGTTACAGCCTTATACAGATCGTACTATAGAGCGAATGGGAAAAGAAGGCACCAAAAAAATGGCTATCGTAACACCAGCCTTTGTATCAGACTGTCTGGAAACTCTGGAAGAAATTGCCATGGAAGGAGAAGAAATATTCCACGAAGTTGGTGGTAAAGAATTTACTACCATTCCTTGTCTCAACGATAGAGATGATTGGGCTCAGGTACTGGCTAATTGGATCAATGAATGGTCTGCCGTTAAAACCGAAATGGTGTAATGGCAAAAGTAAGCTCTGAAGCCCTTGGCATTGAGCCCATAGGTAAGTTATTGATTAAACAGGCAGTCCCAGCTTCGATAGGGATTCTTGTAATGTCTCTCAATATTCTTATCGACTCTATTTTTGTTGGTAATTGGATCGGCTCTATTGCTATTGCTGCGATCAATGTCGTATTACCGGTTTCTTTTTTTATTGCTGCTTTGGGTATGGCTATTGGTATTGGTGGTTCCAGCATCATATCAAGAGCTCTGGGAGCAGATAACAAACAAAGGGCTTTACACACTTTTGGGAATCAGATCACCCTCACTTTACTTTGTACCGTTTCTTTGGTCATTCTTGGATTGGCTTTTGTAGATGATATTATCCCAAGATTTGGTGGTAAAGGCGATATTTTCGACCCTGCCAAGATCTATTATGTAATTGTATTGTATGGAGTTCCTATCCTTGGATTTGCGATGATGGGAAATACGGTGATTCGTGCCGAAGGGAAACCAAAATTTGCCATGACTGCCATGATTATTCCTACCATAGGTAACTTAGTAATGGATTACATTTTTATTAATGTGCTGGATATGGGCATGCATGGCGCCGCTTGGGCTACTACAGGATCTTATTTGGCATGTTTTTTATATATCTTTTGGTTTTTTACCTCAAAAAACTCTGAACTCAAAATTCGTTTTAAGCATCTCGTATTACAAAAGGATATCGTAACTGAAATAGGCTCTTTGGGAGGAGTAACATTAGCAAGACAAGCCGTTGTAAGTATCACCTATTTACTAATGAATAACATCCTATTTGATTTGGGTCAAGAAGGATTAGTAGCAGTCTATGCGATTATTGGTCGAATGTTGATGTTTGCATTGTTTCCAGTTTTTGGAGTTACTCAAGGCTTTTTGCCAATTGCCGGATATAACTATGGCGCAAAACAATACGATCGTGTTAGAGAATCTATAAATACAGCCATCAAATACGCGGCTATAGTTGCCTCTTTAGTATTTATTGGGTTAATGATTTTCCCTGCAGAAATCGCTTCTCTGTTTTTGAGTGACAATCCTGATATTCCTGCAAAAGAATTAGCGGTAAATCAGTTTGTGCTTTCTCATGCTACAGAACCTATGCGATGGGTATTTGCAGCTACCCCTATCATAGCATTGCAGCTGATAGGAGCAGCTTATTTTCAGGCTGTTGGGAAGGCTATTCCTGCCCTATTGCTTACCCTATCTCGACAAGGATTTTTCTTTATCCCTCTAGTCTTGATCTTGCCTAAATTTTATGGAGAGCTTGGTGTTTGGATATCGTTTCCTATCGCGGATGTATTGGCAACCATTGTTACTGGTTACTTTTTGAATCGGGAAGTACGAACACAACTCCTTGCTCCCAAAACTACTTAGTTCGTGTAGCCGCTTTACTGATGATCTGCCATTTTCCTTTTATTCTTTTCAGTAAAAAGAGATCAATGTATCTCGTCTCTTTTCCTTCGGAAAGTATCTCAACTTTGGCAATAGCAATATCATTTTCCTGATCGATTGAAAGTACATTTCCTATTCTGCCATTAAACTTTCCTTTCTCCTTTTTTTCAAACCAGGAAGCATACTCTGCTATGGGCACAATCCATAGTTCTTTTTCTTTATGGGAAAGGAATAAATTGGCTTCTTTATAAAATGCTTCTTTGATGACCTCGGGTTGGTTATACGAAGTTCCTTTGATATAGGTTTGTAAGGTAGATTTGATTTGATCCTCTTCAGATTGTGCAAATGTTACGTTGAATGCAATGCATATCGCAATTGATAAAAAATAAGTTTTCATGTGTTTCTATATTGTTTTGTTTTTGATTCTTACAATTTTTCCGTTGGGCTCGTCGGTAAGCATGTATAATTTTCCTTCTGGACTTTGCACAACTTTTCGAGATCGAACTCTATCATTCACAAAAAGTTCTTCGGCACTTTGTATGGTATCATTTGCTATCCGAAATCGCCAAAGACTTCCTCTCGACAATCCTGGAACCAACAAATCTCCTTTCCACTCGGGAAACTCATCTCCGGTATAAAACGTCAATCCTGTAGGCGCAACAGTGTGTTGCCAGTACCATTTGGGATCGGTAAACGTAGCTCCTTCTATTGTTGGGGGCACATATTCCCTACTTCGATATCCACCAGTGGTAATCACTGGCCATCCATAGTTTGCCCCGGCTCTTAATAAATTAACCTCATCCCCTTGTCGGGTACCGTGTTCACTAAACCATATGTTACCACTTTTGGGATCCATTGCAATGCCTTGTGCTGCTCTGATACCAATAGCGTAAATACCAGGCTGTGCATCAGGACCTAAATCTGGATTATCATCCGGGATACTTCCATCGTGGTTTAATCGGTAAATCTTCCCTCGTTTGTCCGTTAAGTCCTGTGCAATAGGCATTTCGGGCTCATCGATTTCTCTGAATAATCGTTCCCCAATGGTTATATATAATTTCTCGTCCGGCCCAAAAGTCATCCCTCCACCATAGTGATAGTACCCTGGTGTATATGGTCCGGCTTCGAGTATGGTTTTGATATCTTGCAAAGAGTCTTTTTCTAGCCTTGCGCGTATGACTTTTGTCGTCTTTCCCTCTCCTATTTTCTTGGCAGCATACGAAACGTAAATAAATTTGTTACTCTGAAATTCGGGATGTAAACGCACTTCAAAAGTTCCTGAATTATCTCCTCGGTATACTACTCGGATACTATCGGTTAAATCTCTCGGAAAGCCTTTGATGATCGTTTTCTTTTTGGACTGCAAGTTGACTCGCAACAGGTCTCCATCTTTTTCTGAAACCAGCGCTTCTTCTTCAGATATAAATGCGATACTCCACGGATGCTTGAGACTATCAATTACCATTTCCTTAATAGGTTTGGTTTGGGTGGGTTTTGCAATGGGTTGTTCTACTTGGGCACATCCCATAGCGATAAGAATCATCAATACAAATGTTTTTTTCATTACTGCAATTTTGGTGTGATTTGGATTGCAAAATGAAAAGGTTTGTGTCAAAACCCTTTAAAAAACATGATTTTTAAAACGAAAAAAGAGATTTACGTCAAGCCACTTTGTACTGATTTCGATATTGAGAGGGTGTAATTTGAGTTTCAGATTTAAAAGCCAGGTTAAATGAAGTAACATTACCAAACCCACAATCATAGGCAATGGTTGCTATTTTCTCATTAGCATATTGCACATCGGTCAACAAGGATTTTGCTTTTTTAATGCGATAGTGATTTATAAATTCTGAAAAATTTTTGTGTTCGTTCTCATTAATCACTTGTGATAATGCTCTTGGTGTGATTTCAAGTAGTTTGGCAACACTTTGTAATGAGGTTTCACTTTTTAAGAATAGCTCTTCTTCTTCAAGCATATTTTTAAGTCGTTCCAAGGTATTTCTAGAAGTAGCCCTATCCATTGTTGAGCTGCTATATTTTTCTAATGCAAAGACATGCTTTTTCAGCAACAAAAAAGTGAATAAATACATTAAAAATGAAAACGAGATGGCTCCCAAAATGTAAAAAGGAATCCACCGTAACAAAATACCAACATACAACGCCCAGGTAACACTCACTCCAATGGTAATGTTACGATACCATTTCAGGAGTTTTACCTCTGTTTCTTCCTTTATTTCAGAAATATATTTCCAACAGACCCCTAGATAAACCCCTAAATGCACAAAAACAAGGGAATATGCTATATAAGAAGCCACGTCTCCTCTATTGGGAATAATTGGGCTAAACACCAAAAACAGACCAAACGGAAGTAAGTGCCAATAGTGTTTTTTTGAAATAGGTTGTTTTTCGAAAAGTGCTTTTCCGTAGAACCATAGAAAAGGACCCACAGCCAAAATAGCTGCAATAGCCATATTTCTTATTCTTGGATCAACTTCGATATAATTATGAAAAATTGATTTCCCTATCCGAATGGTTAATCCCAATAAAACAAAAGCCAGAAACTGATTCGCTTTTCTGTTTCCCTTTTTTACGGTAAACAAATAAAAGCATAAAAACATTGCCTGGATTACCCCCAGACAACTTAATACCAATACTACTCCTTCTAATATCATGGTGTCAAAGTTAAAAAGGATCTTATTGTATACAAGGTTAAAATTACGTGAAAATCTTTCGCAACAATTTTTATTTATAGACTTTAGTAGGCCATCAATTCTATCGTTTGACCTTTACCTATTCTATTTTGGTCTTTTCAACACAAAACTCAACATCCATGTACTCAAGATTTATTAAAGTTATTTCTATTCTTTTTGTTTTTATTATCAATCTCCCGCTTCAATCACAAAACTACGATCCAGCCTTATATGATGCGCTAGAATATCGGCTAATTGGTCCTTTTCGAGGAGGGCGTAGCGCAGCAGTAACCGGCGTACCCGGAAAACCTAATTTATTTTATTTTGGAGCTACCGGAGGAGGTATCTGGAAAACTGTGGATGGAGGAAGAACCTGGGAAAATATCTCTGATGGTTTCTTTGGAGGTTCTGTAGGTGCCATTTCAGTATCCAAAAGCGATCCTAATGTGATATATGTAGGAGGAGGTGAAAAAACACTACGAGGTAATGTATCTTCAGGATATGGTGTTTGGAAAAGTGTAGATGCTGGTAAAACATGGATCCAATCTGGTTTACCCAAGAGTAGACATATCCCTAGAATTGCTATTCACCCTACGAATCCAGATATTGTGTATGCCGGAGTATTAGGAAATATTTACAAACCAACACAAGATCGTGGGGTTTATAAAAGTACCGATGGAGGTAAAACCTGGAACAAAGTACTTTTTGCCAATGCAGATGCTGGAGCCGTAGATCTTACTCTGGATCCCAATAATCCCAGAATTATATATGCTTCTACCTGGAATGCCCGAAGAACTCCTTACAGTCTAAGTTCTGGCGGTAAAGGATCTGCACTTTGGAAAAGTACCGATAGTGGAAAAAGTTGGAAAGAAATTTCTACCAATAGAGGATTCCCAAAGGACACGCTAGGAATAATAGGGGTTACTGTTTCTCCGGTGGATAGCGAACGCGTTTGGGCCATAGTAGAAAATAAAGAAAAAGGAGGGGTTTACCGAAGTGACGATGGTGGTGACACCTGGACGCTTTTGAACAGTGAGAGAAGTCTTCGACAAAGAGCTTGGTATTATACGCGTATTTATGCCGATACCAAGGATAAAGATGTAGTGTATGTGGTAAATGTATCTTATCATAAAAGTAAAGACGGAGGTAAAAACTTTACCAGTGCCAGAGCTCCTCATGGGGATCATCACGATCTATGGATCGCTCCCGAAAATCCAAAACGCATGATTATGGGAGATGACGGGGGCGCACAAATCACCTACGATGGTGGAGAAACCTGGAGTACCTACCATAACCAACCCACCTCACAATTTTATAGAGTTACTACTGACAATCATTTCCCATACCGAATCTATGTAGCGCAACAAGATAACTCTACAATACGTATTAGTCATAGAAGTTCTGGAAGTTCAATCTCGGAAGATGATTGGGAAAGAACTGCTGGTGGAGAATCTGCGCACATTGCTGTAGATCCAAAAAATAATGATATTGTTTATGGCGGAAGCTACGATGGTTTCTTAACCAGAGTGAATCACAAAACGGAAACCATTAGATCGATAAGTGTATGGCCTGATAACCCAATGGGACATGGTGCAGAAGATATGAAATACCGTTTTCAGTGGAATTTCCCTATTATATTTTCTAAACATAATCCAAATCGACTGTATACCTTTTCTAACCATGTTCATGTCACCGAAAATGAAGGACAAAGCTGGGAGGTGATCAGTCCGGATCTCACCAGAAACGACCCTGAAAAGCTGAAATCATCAGGAGGCCCTATCACTCAGGATAATACCTCTGTAGAATATTATTGTACCATTTTTGCTGCAGCAGAAAGCCCTCTAAAAGAAGGTCTTTTGTGGGTAGGTAGTGATGATGGATTGGTGCATGTAAGTCAAGATGGAGGTGCTACCTGGAACAATGTTACTCCAAAGGGAATGCCCGAGTGGATGATGATCAACAGTATAGAACCTAGTGCTTTTGATGCAGGTACCTGCTATATCGCTGGTACCAAATACAAATCTGGAGATTTTGCTCCTTATTTGTATAAAACTACTGATTATGGCAAATCCTGGACAAAAATTACTACCGGTATCCCATCAGAACATTTTACCAGAGTCCTACGAGAAGATCCTAAAAGAAAAGGGCTTCTGTATGCGGGAACCGAAACTGGGATGTACATCTCTTTTGATGATGGTAAAAGCTGGCAGCCTTTTCAGCTTAATCTGCCTATTGTTCCTATCACCGATCTGACTATCAAAAACAACAACCTTATCGTAGCTACGCAAGGAAGAAGTCTTTGGATCATTGATGATCTTACCGTATTGCACCAGCTTAATAGCAGTCTAAAATCGCAGAATCACATTTTGTACAAACCCAAAGATGCATATCGCATGCCAGGGACCCAGGCAAAAGATTCTAAAACAGAGGGTAAAAATCATCCGGCTGGAGTATCCACCTATTTTTACCTCAAAAATTTTGACAAGGAAAAAGACACGGTACAACTCACCTATTTCAATCAGAAAAACGATACCATCAAATCCTTCAGTACTGGAGCCAAAGAAAAAAAGGATCAATTAAAAGATCTAAAAGCCGGAGGAAATCAGTTTAATTGGAACTTGAGAGGCGATGGTGCCGAAAAACTAAAAGGTATGATCTTATGGTGGGCAAATCTCGATGGTCCTAAAGCGGTTCCTGGATCATATCAAGTAAGCTTAAATGTAAATGGAACTGATGTAGGAAAACAAACTTTTACCATTGTTGCTGATCCCAGAGCTGAATCCACTCAACAGGATATGCAACAACAATTTGATTTTATTACCGATGTGAATGCCATTGTAGACAGAGCGCATCAATCGATCAAAAAAATTCGAAAAATCAATAAACAACTCAAAGGTTTTGAAACTCAGTATAAAAACAATGAAAAAACCAAAGAGCTTGTACAAAAAGCAAAAGATTTACAAGAAAAGTTTAGCGATATAGAAAAAGCACTCTATCAAACCAAAAATAAGAGTAATCAGGATCCTCTTAATTTCCCAATCAAACTTACCAATAAACTAGGGCACTTGAACTCTTTGGTGGGTATGGGAGATTTTGGACCAACAGCTCAAGATATTGCTGTAAAAAATGAATTAACCAAAAAGATCGAACAACAATTGAATACTTTTGATCAATTAATTTCTCAAGAAATTAAGGGCTTTAATGCCGAATTCAATACCTTGCAGCTTAATTATCTTTTTGTCGAAGACTAATCTAATGCTAGAATATTATAATTACATAAAATCCCTGCATCTCATTTTTGTAATCACATGGTTTGCAGGGTTATTTTATATCCCAAGATTATTTGTCTATCAGATCGAAGCCAACCAAAAACCTTCGCCTGAAAAAGAAATTTTGGGCACACAATTAAAGCTTATGGCCAAGCGTCTTTGGTTTATTATTTCCTGGCCTTCGGCTATATTGGCCACCTTATTTGCGATATGGTTGCTTATCCTAATGCCTGGTTGGTTAGTACAATCGTGGATGCATGTCAAACTTGGGTTTGTAGTATTGCTATTCATGTATCACTTGAAATGCCATCAAATTTATAAGCAACTACAACAAGACATCGTCAAATGGTCATCAAACCAGATGAGAATGTGGAACGAAGGCTCTACGCTCATTTTATTTGCCGTTATATTTTTGGTCATTGTACGAGATGCCGTAAATTGGATTTATGGAGTCATCGGAATTGTCTCCTTATCTGTGGCCTTAATGTTCGGAATCAAATTGTACAAGAGAATTAGAGATAAAAATCCTAATGCCTAAATTCATTGCATTTTTTACCAAAAACATATCAAACCAAATCGGATTATGGGGTAATCATTAGAGAAGCACATCCCGACGATGCCAAACAATTGCTTGAACTCAAATTACAGTATCTAAAAAATACGAATACCATTCCGTTGTTTGATTATGAGTACTCTAATAATATTACCGAAGAAAACCAACTCATCAAACGCTATCAAAAAGAAACCAATAGTCTCCTTTTAGTAGCCGAACATGACGGAAAGCTTATAGGCAACATTGATCTTACCGGAAGTTCGAGAGAAAAAATGGTTCATACAGCTATGATTGGGATGGGGATACATACAAGTTGGCAAAATCAGGGAGTAGGTACTTTTCTTATTCAAAATGTATTGGATTGGTCGAGAAAAAATGAGACACTAAAAATAATCTGGTTAGAAGTATATGCTAGCAACAAAGCGGGTATCGCACTATACCGAAAAATGAATTTTCAAGAGTGTGGCCGCATTGATAGTTTTTTCCTTGAAGACAAAAAGTACATTGATAAAATAACCATGTCCATTAATCTTAGAGAACATTCTAACTGATAGTTTTATAGCAAAAGAACAAAAAAAGACTGCCCAACATTTGTGAGCAGCCTCTATTATTTTAGATTGCTTGATCTGCTTTTATCTACCGCATAACCTATTATTTCTATCACTATACATCCGTCTTACCGCTCTTGCATCATTTCTAGAAACTCTTCTCGCATTAAATACTACACTTGGATTTGATCCAGAAGTCATAATTGAATTTGGATCACTACCAACTGGTGTCCCAGGAACTGCTGTTCCCAAAAATTCTTGTTCGACATGAAGGAACCCTATATTATGTCCAATTTCATGGGCCAATATATTACCCCATTCTCTAGGCGTTACCGGGTCTCCATCAATACTAGGTTCATTAAGGTTCAATATAATTAACCCTCCTTCTACTCCATTAGTAGGAAATTCTCCTAGGCCCCAACCTCCAATTTCTCCAGGGGCAGCCAAACGAACTAGAATATCAGGATTAGAATTAACCTCAACTAATTGAAGGGTCGTACGATTTACCCTATTCCATAAATCGATCCCTCTTTGAAATCCATTTCCTGCAGCATTATTACCCAAGGCATTTTGAATACGAATATTTCCTGCCCTGTCACAATCGACAATACCAAAAAAAGCTTGTTTCTGAAAGTTATCTGCTTTAAGTGTTTCTTGAGTGATAAAAATATCACCATCTACAATATATCCTCCTTTAGAGGGGATAACTGATGTTTTATCCATGTCAAACCCCATCTGTTGTAATTTAGAAAGGATTTCGGAAGAAACATCTTGTTGAGTAATTGTTGACTCCTGTTGAATATCATTTTCAACATCGTTGGAACATCTTACCATGCCGATTGCTATAACAATCAGCATACCTAATTTGAAAGTTTTCATAATAAATATATGTTTTGAATTTGTGTATTGTAAATATAATAATTTGTTGATTTTCAATACTGTTAGATAAGCAACATTTTAATAACCCTATTTTTATTTTTTTATAAAAAAGAGAACTTGTATAGACAAAATTATGATGACAATTGATGTTTCCTGATATCTAGTCATTTCAACTTTATACTTTTCCGTATCTTCGTGCCACTTATTAAATTGACTCTATGATCAAATCCATGACCGGCTTTGGGAAGTCTGTATTACAACTACCTACAAAAAAAGTCACTATCGAGGTAAAATCGCTCAATAGCAAGAACTTAGACATCAACGCTAGAATTCCATCTCAATACCGAGAAAAAGAGTTACCCATGCGAAATACCATTGCAAAATCATTGGTACGAGGAAAAGTAGATTTTGGGTTGTATGTTGAAATCACTGCAGAAGAGACTTCGACCAAAATCAACGACGCAGTGGTTAAGGATTATATGAAACAATTACAGGGCATACACAACAGCGGAGAAATTGGAGAATATCTGAAAATGGCAGTTCGTATGCCAGATGCTTTAAAAACAGTGAGAGAAGAAATCAATGAAGAAGAATTTAAAGCCATTAATGAAGGACTACTCAACGCTTTGAATGCTATTGATACCTATAGAGTGGATGAAGGAAAAGCACTGGAGAAAGACTTTGTTATTCGCATACAAAATATAGGAAAATTGCTAGCCGATGTGATCGAAATGGATCCAGAACGTATCGAAGGGGTTCGCGAGCGACTACAAAAGGCAGTATCAGATATTAAAGAAGAAGTGGATCAAAATCGATTTGAACAAGAGCTTATCTATTATCTGGAAAAATTCGACATTACCGAAGAAAAAGTTCGTCTTTCTAATCACCTTGAGTACTTTACCACTACACTAAACACTCCAGAATCTAACGGAAAGAAGCTTGGATTCATTACTCAGGAAATTGGTCGGGAAATCAACACTATAGGAAGCAAATCTAACTATGCTCCAATGCAAAAGTTAGTGGTGCAAATGAAAGATGAGCTTGAAAAAATAAAAGAGCAATTACTAAACGTATTGTAAATGAAGCAAGGAAAGCTAATTGTACTTTCTGCCCCATCGGGTAGTGGAAAAACTACATTGGTAAAATATTTATTAGATCTCCAAGAACTCAATCTTGGTTTTTCTATTTCTGCAGCCTCTCGAGAGCCTAGAGGAGCCGAAGTGCATGGTAAAGATTATTACTTTTTATCCTTACGTGAGTTTAAGGACAAGATCAAGAACGACGAGTTTTTGGAGTGGGAAGAAGTGTATAGGGATAATTTTTACGGCACTTTAAAAACTGAAGTACAACGCCTTTGGGACAATGGCAAACATGTTATTTTTGATATTGATGTTGTGGGCGGGTTGGATATTAAACGAATTTATCCCGATCGTACCCTTGCGATCTTTGTAAAACCTCCTAGTATAGAAGAACTAAAAATCAGACTTAAAAAACGCAAAACCGAGTCTGAAGATAAAATCAATATGCGTGTCGCCAAAGCATCAACCGAAATGGCAACAGCCCCACAATTTGATGCTATAGTTACCAATGATGACCTGGAAAAGGCAAAAGCCGAGGTTTATCAACTAGTAAAGAAGTTTCTTTTAGGATAGTACAATGAAAAAAATTGGATTATACTTCGGGACATTTAATCCTATTCATGTTGGTCATTTGGCAATTGCCAATCATATGGCGGAATTTTCGGATCTTGACGAGATATGGATGGTTGTCACCCCTCATAATCCTTTCAAAAAGAAAAGCTCGTTATTAGACAATCATCATCGTTATGAAATGGTCTACAGAGCCACAGAATCGTATCCTAAGTTGAAGCCAAGCGATATCGAATTCAAACTACCACAACCCAATTATACAGTACATACGTTAGCACACTTACAAGAACACTATCCCGAGTATCAATTTAATTTGATTATGGGAGAGGACAACTTGAAAAGCTTTCATAAATGGAAAAACTATGAGGTGATTCTCGAAAATCACCATATCTATGTGTACCCACGTATTTCTGAGGGGAATATTGAACATCAATTTAAGGATCACCCAAAAATTCAAAGGGTAAGCGCCCCCATTATGGAAATTTCTTCAACCTTTATTCGCAATACTATTAATGAAGGCAAAAACGTACGTCCATTGCTCTCTAAAGAAGTATGGGAGTATATCGATCAGATGAATTTTTATCGATAACGGAATTTAGTACTCATTATAACTATTCTCAGGTTGAAAAGCTTCTTTCACCCTTTTTATTAACCTATGCATACGATCACTTCCTCCCGCAATTATCCCAGCGGTAAGGATAATATCTATCGATTGGATAATAGTAGATTGTATCTCGGATAAGTTATCACTGGTTTCATTAAACAATATACCAGACATCAATCTAAAACCCGAAAAGGATAAAATAAGTCCGATAATAAAAGCAATCACAATGGTTCGCTGTTTACGTTTCATACCTTCTTTGGTTAGGGTATTTTCCAGCCTTCTTTTCTCCTTCATCATGTTTGCCACTTCTGGAACCGAAACTTCTTCGGTTTCTGGTGCAACTTCCTCCTCAATTGGGCTATTCATACTCTCTAACTTGCGATTAATCTCGTCTATACGCTCTTTACATTCCCTCTTAAGTCTCTGATTGTAATCATGAACAAAAATTTCTATAAACTGCTCTACCACAAACATAATTACAGAGGTATATCCCAATACAGCCACTACATTTCCCGGAGTAAGGTGTGAAAGATTTATAGCTGGCAATTGCCCTTCTAGCAATACAAAACCCACCACCGCAAAAACAATGAGAATAATGGCTATAGGGTTTTTGTACAGAGCTTTCATGAAGTAAGGAATAAGAGTGTTTAGTAAAAATACAAAACTATTATGGATTACTCCTATTCTTGAGATAAGAAGCAAATAAAAATCCCAAAAGCTATTGGCCCTTGGGATCTTCTATCTGTATATACTTATTTTATTTTCCAGGGAAATCTGCCTTGCGTTTTTCTAAAAACGCAGTAGTTCCTTCTTTAAAATCTTCGGTACCGAAACAATTACCAAATTGTTCTATTTCTACCTTAAATCCGTTTACTCCATCTTCAAAAGCAGCATTAACAGATTTTATAGCTGCTGCGATTGCTACAGAAGAGTTTCTCATGATTTTTCCTGCCAACTTTTCGGCCAATGGTAATAGTTCCTCTTGTGAAGTCACATGATTTACCAAACCATACTGCATCGCCTGATTAGCATCTATCATTCCTGCAGTCATAATCATTTCCATGGCTCTTCCTTTTCCTACTAATTGTGGCAAACGCTGGGTCCCTCCATATCCAGGAATCACTCCTAGAGATACCTCAGGTAGTCCCATTTTGGCATTATCGCTGGCGATTCTAAAATGAGCTGCCATTGCCAATTCTAGTCCTCCTCCTAAGGCAAAACCGTTTACAGCAGCAATTACTGGTGTTGATAGATTCGCAACAAAATCAAAAAGCAGTTCTTGACCTTTTTCAGCTAGTTTTCCTCCTTCAGAAACGGAAAAATCGGCAAATTCGCTAATGTCTGCTCCTGCTACAAAAGCTTTCTCTCCACTACCTGTAACAATAATTGCTTTGGTTGCAGCGTCCAAATCTGCTACTCTAAAAGCGGCATGAAGTTCTTGAATCGTCTCTTTATTGAGTGCATTTAATTTTGAAGGACGATTGATCGTTATTTTGGTTATTCCACCTTCTTGAGATGTAAGAATGTTATTATACATTATGTTGGTATTATTTTATGTGAGCTATTAATTTTTATCTCTTTCAAAATATAAATAGAAATACATTCCCAGTCCAAAATCTTCAACATCTGTAGAAACCAAACGCCAGCCTTCACTAGAGTATTCATCTAATTTAGCTTGAATGTCTTTGGAAGAAGATTTTAAGATATGTTCTTTGTCCAACGTTAGTTTGGAGTAATAGACCAGAGATTCTAGTTTGTATTCTTTCATCTGTTTTTACATTAAGTACTTTTCAACTGTCGGATAGTATTCACCAAAATCATGGCTCATTTCACGCAGTAGTTTCTATTTTTGATTCTCTGGGAAAAGAAACTTTAAAGATGGTTCCTTTTCCTTCTTGGGAGGTAAAGGTAATACTTCCTTTATAGGTTTCCACTATATTTTTCACCATTCCTAAACCAAGCCCCATTCCACTCGACTTTGTAGTAAATTTAGGTTCAAAAATCTTCTTTTTATTTTCTTCAGTAATACCTATACCATTATCTGCTACCGTGATAACTACATTTCCATCCTCGGTAAATACATTTACAATCACTTTTGGAGTACGATCTGTTGGGATAGCTTGTATTGCATTTTTGACCAGATTGGTAACCACCCGTATCAACTGTGTTCTATCAAACTTGGCAATAATCTCTCCTTTTTCAGAAGGGGAAATAATGTAGTCTTCGTTAAAAATATCCAACGCCAATCCCACAATTTTCACCACATCCAAAGTTTCACTTTTTTGCGCTGGCATTTGTGCAAAATTTGAAAATGCAGAAGCGATCGAACTCATGGTATCGATTTGTTGGATAAGAGTATTACTGTACTCCTGTACTTTTTGTTGAATTTTAGGATCTTCGGGATCAAACTTTCTTTGAAAACTCTGTACCGTAAGTCGCATAGGTGTCAAAGGATTTTTGATCTCGTGCGCTACCTGTTTTGCCATTTCCCGCCAAGCGGCTTCCCGTTCACTTTTGGCAAGCATAGCAGCACTTTCTTCAAGCTCGTCGATCATACTGTTATACGCACTCACTAACGAATATATCTCTTCACTCGCATCAATAATACCTATTCGCTTATTACGCTTGTCCAGTCGGGTTTGATCAATGGTTTCTGAAATCGTTTTTAAAGATCGAGTAATGTACTTGGATAAAAAATACGCCAAGGCAATAGCAATCAGCAACATTAACAAATAAACTTGCCCCAATCGCTGTAAAAATTCAAACAACTCTCGGGTAATCAAATCGTCGTCCTCCAGATATGGTAAATTTAAAATTCCCAGAGGTTTGGACTTAAAATCAGTAATAAACGTATAAGAAGACAGAATACGAACTCCATTTTTTTCGGATTTCACCAAATACTTCTTGTCATATAAAGAAGCCAGGGTATCCAATATTTTAGGACTTAGCTGTTTATCTGTGGTATCTTTGGCAAAAATTCCTTCAGACTTAATTAATAGTTCTCCAGACAATCCGTAGATGTTAATAGGCAAAGAATGTTCTTCGGAAATTTGATAGATCTTTTGTTTATACCCAAAGATTTTGGAAAGGTGTTCTTCATCTACCGGATAGGTTGTACTACGCAATGCATTATTGATTGCGATTTGGATTCGAGTTTCTTTTCGTTCTAAACGCTCTCTATGATAATCTTCGGCTTCTTCTTTGTATTGATATATGGTAACCGCCGCAATTAGTATCGAAGCCAACAAGACCAAAACGGTCATCGAAATAAAAATCCGTGTACGGAGAGAGAGTTTGTATAGCTTCATATCCTATTTTGATAGGTAAATATAACAAATATCGCACCAAAAAATAGTGCTAAAAACAAATCCCAAGGCACAGACCATTCCCTAATTTTATTTAGCTTTACAAAATGAGTCAAGAAATACTGCTTTCTGTACAAGATCTTTGTGTTTCCTTCTTTTCAAAAAAAGAAGAAAATAAGGTACTTCATAACATTTCGTTCGACATCTATAGCAATGAGATATTAGGTGTTGTTGGAGAATCCGGAAGTGGAAAATCGGTTGCTTCACTTGCCATATTAGGACTCTTACCTCAAAAAATTGCCAGAATATCTCAAGGGAATATTCTTTATAACGGTACTTCTCTATCGTCACTTTCTGAAAAAGCATACCGTAAGATTCGTGGAAACGAAATTGCAATGATCTTTCAGGAACCGATGAGCTCTCTTAATCCCTCTATGAAATGTGGAAAACAAGTCGCAGAAATATTAGCGTTGCATACTACACTTTCAAAGAATGAAATTAAAACCGAAGTACTTTCCCTTTTTGAAAAGGTGAAATTACCCGATCCAGAAAGAGCCTATACATCTTATCCGCATCAATTGAGTGGTGGGCAAAAACAACGTATTATGATTGCCATGGCAATTGCTTGTAAACCCAAACTTTTGATTGCCGACGAGCCTACGACGGCTTTGGATGTTACTGTACAAAAAGAGATCATCAGTCTATTAAAAGCATTGCAACAAGAATATAAAATGAGCGTGTTGTTCATTTCTCATGACCTATCACTTGTTTCGGAAATCGCAGATCATGTGTTGGTGATGTATCAGGGGCGAATGATTGAATACGGAGAAACCAATGCCATTTTTAATAGCCCTCAAGAAGATTACACCAAAGCACTCATCAATGCAAGACCGACGCTAGATGTAAGATTCAAAACATTACCTACCATATCCGACTATTTGAAAGACACTCATGGCGATCGAGAAGTGATTACAACAGCACAGCGTGAGCAACAACATAAGGAGTTATATAGCAAGCCCCCATTGTTAGAAGTTGTAAATGTCGAGAAAACGTACTTCTCTAATGTCGGTTGGTTTGGGAAAACTGAATTTAAGGCGGTAAATGATGTGAGTTTTCAATTATTTGAAGGAGAGACCCTAGGGTTGGTAGGAGAATCAGGATGTGGTAAATCGACCTTGGGAAACACCATTCTTAGACTTGATCAAGCCAGCAAAGGGCAGATTTTATACAAAGGGCAAGATTTGACGCAGTTATCTGATACTGAAATCAGATCCCTTCGAAAAGAAATACAACTTATTTTCCAAGATCCTTTTGCTTCGTTAAATCCTCGACTGCCTATAGGTAAAGCAATTATGGAACCCATGAAAGTCCACGGGTTGTACGCGTCAGATACAGAGCGTAAGGAAAAGGTGATCGAATTATTAGAACGTGTAGGATTAGAAGCCAGCCATTTTGATCGGTACCCTCATGAATTCAGTGGTGGACAACGCCAACGTATCGGGATTGCCAGAACCATCGCACTACAACCTAAATTGATTATTTGTGATGAATCGGTAAGCGCCCTTGATATTTCTGTACAAGCACAAGTATTAAATCTTCTGAATGAGCTCAAAGAGAATTTTGGATTTACTTATATTTTCATATCACATGATCTAGCAGTGGTAAAATACATGTCTGATCAATTGCTAGTAATGAACGAAGGTAAAATTGAAGAAAGTGGAGATGCAGACCAGATTTATAACCATCCTGAAAAAACGTATACCAAAAAACTAATCCAGGCCATCCCGAAAGGAATGTAACACACTTTTATTTTAAATTGGGATCTTATTTCCTATCCGTATAAAACACGAAAAAACCTGTTAAGCTTAGTAGATTAACAGGTTTAATTCATCGCGACTTGGGGAGGTTGCGATTGATTAACAACAAAAAATCACATCAACAAAAATACTTTTTTCGCTAAATACACACAGTTAGAAAGTAATTCCATAGTTGGTTTAACTGACTTCTGTAAGCGATTTATACGTTTTTTCATAATAGGGACAATATGTGTGGGTTAATACTTTGTTTAATCTTAAAAAATAATGTGTAAAGGGGACACGATTTTCTAAGGGGACACTAATATGCAAAATATTTTCAATAATTACGTTTAAATGCCTAATAAATCGACAAAAAACACAAAACTTTAACATTTAACTTTTGAAAGCTTGTTTTTACAGGTTAAAGCAAAGGTTTAAGACAATAGAGTTTCTGAAGAAATTGTAGTATTTTTCTTTCAAAATTGAGTTTGCGAGATGTATATCACTACAACGATGCACTTTTAAAATTATTATTCGTAGTACCTCAATTATTATTCGTAAACCTGTATAAAGAATTAGTCAAGTATCATTTCGGGGATTTCTCCCTCAACGATCAAATTTCCTTCGGTTGCTTTCTGGATATCCTCAATGCTTACTCCCGGAGCTCTTTCTAATAATTTAAAACCTCCGTCTACAACTTCCAAGAGTGCAAGGTTGGTAACAATCTTCTTTACGCAATTCACTCCTGTAAGTGGTAAGCTGCAAGCCTTCAGTAATTTGGATTTCCCCGCCTTATTGGTATGCATCATTGCCACAATGATGTTTTCTGCGCTAGCCACCAGGTCCATAGCTCCACCCATTCCTTTGACCATTCTTCCTGGTATTTTCCAATTGGCGATATCACCGTTTTCCGAAACTTCCATAGCCCCAAGTATGGTTAGGTCTACATGTTGCCCTCTAATCATCCCGAAACTCATTGCAGAATCAAAAAAAGATGCTCCTGGCATCGTTGTTATGGTTTGTTTCCCTGCATTGATAATATCTGCATCTTCTTCTCCTTCAAAAGGAAAAGGGCCCATACCTAATACCCCATTTTCACTTTGGAACTCTACTTCTATTCCCTGAGGGATATAATTAGCCACCAAGGTGGGTATTCCTATCCCAAGATTTACAAAATACCCGTCCTGTAGTTCTTTGGCAATGCGCCTTGCTATTCCGTTTTTATCTAGCATACCTATCTTCTTCTAATTTTATAAGAATTAAAATGACTAGTGGATCTCCCTTCTTGTGCCCACATCATCACTGGAATTAGTCCTGTTACTGTACCTATAGCTCCGTATAGACTCCACAATACCAAAGTAACTGCTGCACTAATTCCTAAAGCAATAAGGATTTTTCTATGATCAACAACAGCATCAATTCTATTGATATGCTTCTTATCTCTTTTCCCACAATGAGCACAATGCACATCTACCTCATCTCCTACCTTCATTTGTAGTTCTCCCCTAGTAGCGGCGACAGGTCTGTAATTATTTTGTTTCTTACAGCCTGAACAGGTGTATTCCAATTTCATTCAATAATGTATTAATTCAAATTTGGTTGTGGTGTAGTTCTTAAATATGGTTTAATCACCTTATGCCCCTTTGGAAACAAGTTTGGAATTTCTTCTGTAGCCACAGAAGGCACCACTACGCAATCGTCTCCTTGGTTCCAGTTAGCAGGAGTAGCTACTTTGTGATATGCCGTTAATTGGAGAGAATCGATAACACGTATCAACTCATCAAAGTTTCTTCCTGTAGAGGCTGGATAGGTTATGGTTAATTTTATTTTCTTATCAGGACCAATAACAAAAACAGAACGAACCGTAAGTTGGCTATCTGCATTAGGATGAATCATATCATACAACTCTGATACCTTTCTGTCCTCGTCTGCTATAATAGGAAAGTTTACTGTAGTTTCCTGGGTTTCATTAATATCTTTGATCCAACCGTGGTGAGAGTCTAATCCATCTACACTCAACGCAGCTACTTTTACATTTCTTGCATTAAATGCATCGGTATACTTTGCCACAGTTCCTAATTCTGTAGTACATACAGGGGTGTAATCTGCAGGGTGCGAAAAAAGTACTCCCCAGCTATCCCCTAGCCAATCATAAAAATTTATTTCTCCTTCTGTAGTTTGCGCTGTAAAGTTTGGTGCTTCGTCTCCTAATCGTAATGCTGACATGATTTATGTGTTTTTAAGGTATTAAAAGTATCTTTTTATGCTTTTTGGCGTACAGTTCGTTGTTCTATTCGCTTTTCATATTTTTCTCCCTGAAAAATACGCTGTACAAATATTCCAGGAATATGAATCTGATTCGGATCCAAGGTTCCCGCAGGAACTAGTTCTTCTACTTCGGCAACGGTTATTTTTGCTGCTCCGCACATACAAGGATTAAAATTTCTTGCAGTTCCTTTGAAAATCAGATTTCCAGCTTCATCTCCTTTCCAGGCTTTTACAAAAGCAAAATCCGCTTGAAACGCATGTTCTAACACATACATTTTGCCATTAAATTCTCTTGTTTCTTTTCCTTCGGCTACTTCGGTACCGTAACCTGCTGGAGTATAAAAGGCAGGAAAACCACCCTGAGCAGCTCTACAACGCTCTGCAAGGGTTCCTTGAGGAATCAATTCGACATCCAATTCGCCACTCAACATCTGGCGTTCGAACTCATCATTCTCTCCCACATAAGAGGAGATCATTTTTTTGATTTGTTTCTTCTGAAGTAAAAGCCCTAATCCAAAGTCGTCAACTCCGGCATTGTTAGAAATACAGGTTACATCGGTAACGTTTAATTTAACCAGTTCGGCAATTGCATTTTCGGGAATACCGCACAATCCAAATCCTCCAAGCATAAAGGTCATTCCGTCCTTTACACCCGATAAAGCTTCGGCAACATTGGGTACCGTTTTACGAATCATATTGTTCAAATTTTAGCGAACTAAAAGTACTAAAAAAATAGTACTAAATCGTTTGAACAATGAGAGTTTTATGAATAATTTAAAGGTCTGAAAAATACAGTTACAGAGAGAATTCGTCGTCGATATTTTCCTCTGGAGTAATGCTCTTTTTAAATTCTTCGCAATCCACTTCGATCGTAAGACCTTCGGGTTTTGGAAATGCATCTTTTGACACATTCAAATCCTTGTCTTGGTAACATTTTCTCATATACAGCGCCCATATTGGCAAAGCCATAGTAGCACCCTGCCCAAAGGTTGTAGTTTCGAAGTGTGTAGCACGATCGTCTGCACCTACCCAAACCCCTGTACAAAGGTTAGGGACAATCCCCATAAACCAACCATCACTTTGGTTCTGTGTAGTTCCTGTTTTTCCTGCAATTGGGTTATTAAACTCGTATGGATGCCCTGTTACTACATTCTTGATGTCGTATCTCGTAGAAGGTCCCGTTCTAAGTCGAACCCCGGATCCGGATTGGGTTACCCCTTCCATCAAATTGATGGTAACATAAGCTGCTTCTTTACTGATCACATCTCTGGTTTCTGGCACAAATTGATAGAGTAGCGTTCCGTTTTTATCTTCGATACTGGTGATCATTACAGGCTTGGTATAGATTCCCTGATTAGCAAAAGTACTGTAAGCTCCTACCATTTCAGACAATTTTAAATCTACTGATCCTAAACATATAGATGCTACCGGAAGTATTTCTGATTTAACTCCTGTATTTTGAGCAAGACGAACAATAGGGTCTGGGCCAATTCTATCCATCAAACGTGCAGAAATGGTATTTACCGACTTTGCTAATGCATCTTTTAGACTCAGATAGCCACTATATTCTCCGTCACTGTTTTTAGGAGTCCAGTCTTTATCTACTACTCCATGGGAATCTACTGGAATAGTAATTTGTGATCTTGGCAAAGTATCACAGGGTGATAGTTTTAATTGATCGATAGCCGTGGCATATACAAAAGGCTTAAACGTAGATCCTACCTGTCGCGCTCCCTGATCTACATGATCGTATTGAAAATGTTTATAGTTGATACCTCCCACCCAGGCTTTTACATGACCTGTTTGTGGCTCCATTGACATCAAACCAGAGCGCAAGAACTTCTTATAATACAAGATGGAATCTTTGGGAGTCATAATGGTATCTATTTCTCCCTTCCAGCTGAAGATCTTCATCTCTGTTTTTTCCTCAAACGACTTACGAATTTCCTTATCGCTTTTTCCATTAGCTGCCATGGATTTCCATCGGGCAGAACTTTTCATCGCTCTATTAATAATACCTTTTGTTTCAGCCTTGGTAATATCTCTAAATGGAGTGGTTTTATTCTTTGTTTCTTGTTTATCAAATTCTTTTTGAAGATTTGCCATGTGCTCTCGAGTAGCTTCTTCGGCATATTTCTGCATTCTAGAATCGATGGTTACATTGATCTTTAGACCGTCTCTATAGATATTAAAATACACTTCCTCTCCTTCTTCGTTTACCCCTTTTGGATTTTTCTTTACCCAGTCACCCATCCAACTTCTTACATATTCTCTAAAATAAGTAGCTGTTCCGTCAGAGTGACCCTCTGGTGCATAATCTAACTTAAGCGGTAATTGTTGTAAGCTATCTTTTTGTACAGTGCTGATGTATCCGTATTTTGCCATCTGGCTTAATACAACATCTCTTCTATTCTTAACTAATTCTGGTCTTCTAAGTGGATTAAAAAGAGATGAATTTTTAAGCATCCCTACTAACACAGCTGCCTCTTCGATCTTAAGATCTTTTGGGGTATCTCTATTAAAATAAATTCTGGACGCAGAACTAATCCCAATCGCCTGATTTAAGAAATCATATTTGTTGAGATACATGGTCATGATTTCTTCTTTGGTATATTGTCTTTCTAATCTGGTTGCAATCACCCATTCTTTTGCTTTTTGAGTAATCGCGGCGAATATATTTCTTGATCTTACTCCTACAAACAACTGCCTTGCCAATTGCTGTGTAATCGTACTCGCTCCTCCTTTTTTTCCTAAAAAGGCAAAAGCCCTAATGGTTCCTCGTGCGTCAATCCCAGAATGGTCATAATATCTGGCATCTTCGGTAGCCACTAATGCATGTACCAAGTTTTCAGAAAGTTCATTATAACTCACCGGAGTACGATTCTCCTTGAAAAATGTACCGATCTGAGCACCATCAGACGAGATGATTTGCGTAGCAAGATCGTTTTGCGGGTTTTCTAACTCCTCAAAAGTGGGCATTTCTCCAAATGCTCCCCAACTTGCTAATAAGAATAATAATACCACCAAAAGGATCCCGGTTCCAAATGCAATCCAAAACGCCTTAATAAACTTTAGCGTACTAGTTCCTGCCTTTTTTTTTGGTGTTCTTTTTTTTGATTTGGGTGTTGCCTTTGCCATTTATTTAAGGTTTTGAGCGTCTTCTATTCTAAATCCAATATCGGTTATTCCTTCCAAAGCGTAAATCCCGTCTACAGTTCCATTTTTACGCATTGCATGCTGTAAGGTAATCTGGTAAGTCCCATCTTCAATAAACTTTACTTTTTCTTTATACCAAAGTTTATTTTCCTTTACATCCGAAAAACCAGTTCCCAGCCATTCCCCATTGGGTGCTGCCATATCATATTCTAAGGTGTCAGTCACCACCTTCCCATTAGGAAATTTCATCTCGCTTATCAAGAACAAATTGCTGTATTTGTAATCATTGGTATTACGTACATTGATAAACAAATTGTATTCTTTTTTGGGATCGAGTGAAGGTAATGAAAAGTTTACTTTTTCATCCTGTTCCCATGATTCTGCCACCGTTTGGTATTGATCAAATACTTGCTGATCATCACATGAAAACAATAGCAGCATCACGCAAATCCAACCTATACCTTTAAGATTTATCATTGTTTTTATTACGTGAACGATGTCTTTTGTTACGTTGGTTCTTTGACTTATTGGTGTTTTTCTTTTCAGGGTTCCCTCCTTTTGATGCATTCGATGTAGCCACTTGCTTTTGTGAAGAAGCTTTTCCTGAGTTTTTCTTTCTATTTCGATTTTTTCTTCTTCTCTTGCTTCGTTTTGGCTGATCGAATCTGGTTAAACTATCTTGTCCTACAACGTTTTCAAAATCGGTTTTAGTGTTTTCGATCAATTCTGATGCAAATTCTTCAAGACTAGCTACTTTTTCATCGTTGTTATTTGCTGCGATAATCTCTCTAGCATCCTCGGCAGATATTTTATGCCAGTTCATCCATTCACCTTCATACGCATACCACAATAGTCCTTTAAAAATATCTATTTTTTGGCATACTGCAGTTCCCTTTTCAGTTTTCAGTTTTGTTTCTGGTTTTGGGAAACTGTTTAAGGCTTCGATATAAGCATCTAACTCATAATTCAAACAGCACTTCAACTTACCACATTGCCCCGCAAGTTTTTGAGGATTTAATGACAATTGCTGATATCTAGCCGCACTGGTATTTACCGATCTAAAATCCGTAAGCCAGGTAGAACAACACAATTCTCTACCACAAGACCCTACCCCTCCTAATCGAGCGGCCTCCTGTCTAAAACCAACCTGACGCATTTCGATACGGGTGTTGAATTCGTGTGCAAATTCTTTGATCAATTGCCTAAAATCCACACGTTCTTCTGCGGTGTAGTAAAAAGTAGCTTTAGACCCATCTCCCTGAAATTCGATATCCGAAATTTTCATTTGCAGTTCTAGTCGTATCGCTATTTCTCTTGCTCTCACCTTCATCTTTTCTTCGCGATCCCGAGACTTTTGCCAGATATCTATATCTTTCTGAGAAGCTTTGCGGTACACTTTTTTGATGTCATCTCCTTCTGCTTCTACTTTCTTCTTCTTCATTTGGATACGCACCAATTCTCCGGTTAAGGAAACGATACCTACATCATGACCAGGAGAAGCTTCGGTAGCTACAATATCTCCAATGCTTAAGGAAAGATTTTCTGTATTTTTGAAATAGCCTTTTCTACCATTTTTGAATCGTATTTCGGCAAAAGGAAATTGTGCTGCTCCGTTGGGAAGCGACATATTTGACAACCAGTCAAAAACTGTTAATTTATTACATCCATCGGCACCACAGGTACCGTTATTCTTACATCCTTTCGGTTGTCCGTCTTTTCCGGAAGAACAACTACTACACCCCATATGTTCCTACTATATTGAAATTTGTACATGATGATTTACATCACTACAAATATGGTTCTTACTAAAGCCAGAAAACACTGGATTTCCGGCATCTCAATCGTTAAAGATACTATGAAAAAAATTATCAACCATAGTATCTTTTGTATTTTAGCATTACTTCTTGTAAATCAATGCTTCAGAACGACCTTTTTTGAAGATTTGGTTGCTATTTCCTTTTCCTCTTCTTAAAGCTTTTTGTTCTTCGTATGGTAAACGATTTACCTCTTTACAAGCATCAGAGCAACAGTTTTCCATAGCTGCTGCGCAATCCTCGCACTGGATAAACAACAAATGACAAGCTTCATTTGCACAGTTTACATGAGTATCACATGGCTTTCCACACTGATGGCAATTAGCAATTACATCCTCTGTAATACGTTCGGCTCGACGATGATCAAAAACAAAGTTTTTACCCAAAAACTTATTTTCTAACCCTTTTTCTTCAACTTGTCGGGCATATTCGATAATACCACCTTCTAACTGATATACATTTTTGAATCCTTTATGTTTGTAATAGGCACTTGCCTTTTCGCAACGAATCCCACCCGTACAATACATCACAAGGTTTTTATCTTCTTTATGTTCCTTCAGATCTTCTTCGATAATATCCAGAGAATCTCTAAACGTGTCCACATCTGGTGTTACGGCACCTTTAAAATGACCGATTTCACTTTCATAATGGTTACGCATGTCTACCAACACAGTATCCGGGTTTTCGATAAGCTCATTAAATTGCTTGGCATCAACATGCACTCCTTTGTTGGTAACATCAAAAGTGTCATCATTCAAGCCATCGGCTACAATTTTATGCCTCACTTTCACCTTCAATTTCAAGAAAGATTTTGAATCCTGTTCGCGAGCAATATTTAATCGAACATTTTCAAGAAAAGAGATACTATCCAGGTGTTCTTTGAAAGTCAAAAAATTAGGAGCTGGTACAGAAAGCTGTCCATTGATTCCTTCTTTGGCTACATAGATACGTCCTAGTACATCGAGTTCGTTCCAACGAATAAAAAGGTGGTTTCTGAAAATTTCCGGATTTCCGATATGTGCATATTGGTAGAAAGAAAGCGTAAGCCGATCCGTACCGGCTTCGTCGATAAGAGCTGCTCTTTCTTTTGCACTTAATTTATTGTACAGTTGCATGCTATACTAATGTTTTAAGTTAAAAAGATATTTTGCGCAAAAGTACAAATCCTATTAGGAAAACAAAAAAAGCCTTAAAGATATCTTCAAGGCTTTTTTTTGGCTAATTCGTTATTGATTCTTTCTAATCTATTAACGATAAAATAATTCAATAACGAAGCTAGCCACCTTCTACTATGCAATTACTGATTTTTGTAATCACATAGCCCGCATGGTTATGTCTTGTGACCTTTTTAAGAAATTTCATCTACTATTAAGTCGTTCTACGGTTTTGTTCTCTTTGCTTTTTAGTTTAGATGCAATATTTCCTGAAGGGTTGCGTGGCGACAAAAAAATTATTTATTGAGTTTCATTTTTTGGTACTCTTATCCTCTAATTTTGTTGTTAATAACCATTTGGAAATCTATAGACCAACTACAAAAAGAAATAGTACTTTAGCAAAAAGTTAATTCCAATGTCAAATCCCGATATATTTGAACAACAAATGAGTACAGAGAAAGATGCAAAATTAAAAGCCCTCAAATTAACCTTAGATAAATTAGACAAAGCCTACGGAAAAGGAACTGTAATGAAAATGAGTGACAGTTCTGTTCAGGAAGTAGATGTCATCCCAACCGGATCTCTTGGTTTGGATTTGGCACTAGGTGTTGGAGGGTATCCACGAGGGCGAATTGTAGAGATTTACGGACCAGAATCTTCGGGTAAAACAACGCTTACATTACATGCGATTGCACAAGCACAAAAGGCAGGAGGGATTGCTGCTTTTATCGATGCGGAGCATGCTTTTGATCGTTTTTATGCAGAAAAATTAGGTGTAGATATCGAAGATCTTATCATATCACAACCGGATCATGGAGAGCAAGCACTAGAAATTGCTGATAACCTGATCAGATCTGGAGCTATTGATATCATCGTTATCGACTCGGTAGCGGCATTAACTCCAAAAAGTGAAATTGAAGGTGAAATGGGAGACTCCAAAATGGGGCTTCATGCACGATTAATGTCTCAGGCATTAAGAAAGTTAACCAGTTCTATCAGCAAAACCAATTGTACGGTGATTTTTATTAATCAGCTTCGTGAAAAAATTGGTGTTATGTTTGGAAATCCTGAAACTACAACAGGAGGTAATGCGCTGAAATTTTATGCTTCGGTACGATTGGATATTCGTCGTTCTACGCAGATTAAAGATAGTAATAGTGAAGTAAAAGGAAATAAAACCCGTGTGAAAGTTGTAAAAAACAAAGTAGCACCTCCTTTTAGAACAGCAGAATTTGATATCATGTATGGTGAAGGTATCTCAAAAACAGGAGAGATCATCGATATCGGTGTTGACTATGAGATCGTAAAGAAAAGCGGATCATGGTTTAGCTACGCAGATACTAAACTTGGCCAAGGTCGAGATGCTGTAAAAGCATTACTAAATGACAATCCAGAACTAATGGAAGAGCTGGAAGAAAAGATTAAAGAGGCGATAAAGATTATTAAAGAGCAATAAATACTTTTAATCATCATATTAAAATCCTGTTGTGATCATGATCCCGACAGGATTTTTTTATACCTTAAAGCAACCTTATCCATTTACGTTCATCTATATATTAGATTATATATGTTTATTATTCTAACCCCATAATGTTTATGAAGACGATTAAGATCATTTTGGCTTTTTTTATCATCGCAATGACTTCGGGATGTGGTGTTGATGACAATACTGGTTTTTTCTATGAGTTAGTCCCTATAGAAACAGCTACAGTCCCTGATAGCTTTGTAAGAGGAGAAACGTACACCATAAGTGTCACTTTTTTCAGACCTACTTCTTGTCATGCTTTTGCAGGATTTGATTACACACCCAACGACAATGAACGTACAGTAGCTGTTGTTAATCTAGTAGTAAATCCAGATAACTGTAGAGACCTGGAAGATACCGCCAGCGTAGAAGAATCCCTAGAGTTTTTTGTAGGAAATGAAGAATCTTATGTTTTCAGGTTCTGGCAAGGAAGAGATGACCAAGGAAACAATCAATATCTTACAATAGAAGTACCCGTAGAAAATTAAACGCAAAATCAAAAAGGTAGTTAGTGGGGTTGGATCAACTCATAAAAAAATGCAAGAAAAAAAACGCTGCGGCTCAGGAGCAATTATATCGATTGTACAGTAGTAAATTATTCTCTATTTGCTTGAAGTACTCTACCGATTACTCTAGTGCCGAAGATACTTTGCAAGATGCTTTTATAACTATTTTTGATAAAATCACACAATACAAAAACAAAGGCTCTTTTGAAGGTTGGATGAAACGAATTACGATTAATACCGCCTTACAGAAGTATAGAAAACAGAAAGTTTTTGATATTGTTAACGAAGAACAAATTGAAGAAGTTGAAGTAGAAATAGAAAATGAAGAGGTATCACTAGACTATCTTTTGAGTATTATCCAACAACTACCCGACCGATACCGGCTAGTGTTTAATCTTTATGTTTTGGATGGATATGCTCATAAAGAAATTGCCGAAATGCTTAGCATATCTGTAGGCACCTCAAAATCAAATCTGGCAAGAGCCAGGAACATTTTAAAAACAAAAATAGAAACTAATCAAGAACCGTATGTGCGGGCAATTGACGATAGATAATGAGCGATAAAAAGAATATAGACCGTTTATTTCAGGAGAAATTCAAGGATTTTGATGTTACTCCGGATGAATCGGTATGGGAAAAAATAAAAGCCAGAAAAGACAATGATCGTAGGCGGGCATTTATACTTCCTCTTTGGTATAAAGTTGGAGGCGCAGCGGCAGTAGCTGCTATTTTGATTGCTATTGGGTACTTTTCTTTAACAAAAAGTACTGGTACCGAAAACCCTACTCTTGTAGAATCCGAAACCAAGGAAACCCCTTCAAATCCTATAGACTCTACAACAAATCATAGTATCCCAAACACTACAGTAGTTTCTACAGAACAAATCGACGAAAATTCGTCCGAGTCAAAAACACCACAAGAAGATGAAGCACTCACTTCTTCTCCAAATACAATAGCCACTCCTCAAAAAAGAAAAGCAGTAGATGCTAAACTCCCCAAAGAAAATAGATATACAACACCTAAAGGATCATCCTACTCACAAACCCAAAATGCAATTGTAGAACAAACTTCTGATCAGAAAACGAATACTGCGATTTCAGAAAAAGAAGAAAGCTCATTAATTACTCCACAAGATCATTCAAAAGCGACCACTGGTTTAGCCAAAAATCAGAATACAGATCCTAAGACTACAACCAAGGATTCCAATGCAAAACCATTGGATACTAACTCTGGTCAGGATTCGAAACGTATTGCAGATCATATCGCCATTGATAACGGTGAGGATAGCACTGAGAAATCCATAGCTGAAGACAGCAACACTACTACTGAAGAACCCGTTAAAAAGTCCATTTTTGACGCTATTACAGAAAATGAAGAAGAAGATATAGAAGCAACTGAAGAATCTGGTAAAAAATGGACTGTAGCTCCTAATGTAGCTCCTGTATATTATAACTCTGTTGGTAATGGTTCTTCTATTGATAGGCAATTTGCAGACAATGAAAAGAGTGGCCAGGTGAATTTAAGCTATGGGGTACAAGTAGCCTATGAGATCAATAAGCGATTTAGTATCCGCTCTGGTGTACACAAAGTAGATTTAAGCTACAATACACTTGATGTGGGGTTTTCTCCCTCTGCAACAGGTCAAAATATTTCAAGCATTGATTATGCGCCTAGTGCACAAGCTATTTTGGTATCAGATATCGGAACTCAAGATGTCCCTGGTTTTAATGCTTCGGAGGTGAATCGTGATGCCATTAATCAACGACAAAACGCTGGTTTATTAAATCAGCGAATTGGATATATCGAAGTGCCTTTGGAAATGAAGTATGCTATTGTGGACAAGAAAGTTGGAGTAAATATGATTGGTGGAATAAGTACTCTTTTTCTGGAAGACAATGAAATTTCGTTGGAAGCCGGAGATTTTGAAACTGAAATCGGGCAAGCCAATAATCTGAACGAGGTAAGTTTCAGTGGTAATATTGGTATCGGAATTGATTATGAATTGTCAGATCAATTCCAGATCAATCTAGAACCTATTTTTAAATATCAGTTTAATGCCTTTAATGATGCCGGAGATTTTAGGCCGTTCTATTTTGGAGTCTACACTGGGATGAGCATAAAATTTTAAATAAGAAATCAAATGGTTTAGTTGGTTAGGTAGTTATTGCTTTAAATGGCAATGATGAACAAAGCCGTTCCTATATAGGAGCGGCTTTTGTATTTAATCTTTCAAATCTGCTTCCAGCTTTTCAAGAATGATGCCACGTACTTTTTCTTTCAGTTCTTTTTTGTCGGATTGAGCCAATCCCTGGGTTGGGATTTCTTTATGAATAAACCCTCTCATTTCTCCTGGGCTACCACTAAAAAAAGTATACGAAAAACGCTTTTTGTTATCAAAAAAGGTCAATGGTAAAATAGGGATTTGATGATCTATTGCCAGTCGAAAAGCTCCATCCTTAAATTCATCAAGTATAATAGTTTGATCATCGGGAACACCTCCCTCGGGAAAAATACAGATACTGGTTCCGTTATGTAATCTCGCATGAGCTTTATCAAAAACCTCTTTTCTGCTTTTTTGACTATTGCGATCCACCAAAATACAAGTGCGTTTATAGAAAAATCCAAAAATCGGGATCTTTGCCAGCTCCTTTTTCCCAACAAACACAAATGGGTTTTTTACGCAGTAGAGCATAAACATAATATCTGTCATCGAACCATGATTAGCCACAAACATGTAACTTTTTTTGCGATCTACTTCGGTTTCCTTGGTAACTTTGGGAATAAATCCACTACCATATAAAACGATTTTTGCCCAAAATCGAGCCACTACAAAAAACTGAGGATACCATTCTTCTCTAGAGGTGAATATCAATAAAATCGGAAACATAATGATGATAGGAACGCCCACAAGTATGTAAAACCAAATACGCCAAAGCAGTATGAGTATGTTTCGAATCAAAGTCATTTCTCAAAAATACATAATTGCTTCGAGCTAGTATAATACTTTTTGCAGACCCCCATACTTTGATGATAAAAAATATCTCTTTAGCCAACAAAAAACGATCTTCGGTTCACAAAAAAAATTACCTTTGCCACAAACTAAAAAATACTATGTCTAGAATTCTAACTGGCGTTCAAAGTACCGGAACTCCACATTTAGGAAACTTATTAGGAGCGATACTCCCTGCTATTGAAATGGCCAATCAGCCAGAAAATGAGTCTTTTCTGTTTATTGCGGACATGCATTCTTTGACACAAATTAAAGATGCTAAAACGCTAAGAGAAAACACCTACTCTACTGCTGCCACATGGCTGGCTTGTGGTCTGGACATAGAAAAAAGTGTTTTTTATAGACAAAGCGATATTCCTCAAGTAACAGAACTTGCTTGGTACCTAAATTGCTTTTTTCCGTATCAACGATTAAAATTAGCTCATTCTTTTAAGGATAAAGCCGATCGATTAGATGACGTAAATGCCGGGATTTTTACATACCCAATGCTTATGGCCGCAGATATACTGTTGTATGATGCCGAAATAGTTCCCGTAGGAAAGGATCAGGAACAACATTTGGAATTTACCAGAGATGTAGCCAGTAGGGTTCATAATAAAGTTGGCGAAGTGTTTGTATTACCACAAATACAACTCAAAAAAGATACCATGTATGTACCTGGTACCGATGGTACCAAAATGAGTAAGTCTAAAGGAAACATCATCAACTTATTTTTACCAGACAAAAAACTCAGAAAACAAATCATGTCTATCGAAACCGATAGTACTCCTCTTGAAGATCCGAAAGATCCTGATACTTGTAATGTTTTTGGTTTGTATAAATTAATTGCATCTCCTGACCAACAGGAAGAAATGCGACAAAACTATTTGGGAGGAAATTATGGGTATGGTCATGCCAAGCAAGCACTATTCGAATTACTGATCGAGAAGTTTGCCAAAGAGCGTGAACGCTATACGTATTATATGGAAAACTTGAACGAGGTTGATGAAGCTTTAGCTATAGGAGCCAAAAAAGCAACTGCTATTGCCAATGAAGTTCTTGCCAGAGTACGTGAAAAAATTGGATACTAATTTCTTTTAACCTTTAGCGTTCATAATGCGGTGGAAGCTCTGTTCAAAGTAGTTTATGATTTTTTAAAATTCCTTGAGAAACTAACAGGGTTCACTTATGAAGAAATTAATATCATTATTTGGTATATCCTTATTCCATTTACATGGATATTTTTGTTCGATAAGATTTTAGACAACCATTACCTCAAAATAGCATTTTTACTGCTATTAACTCTGTTTCTGATATTCATCCCAGATTTTGAGTTATTTGCTTTATGGTTATTTAACTCTTCGGTAGATTTCTTAAATCTGTTTAACGACATAGGTAGTAGCTACAAAACTTCTTCGGTAATTGTATGTATATTTATTCCGATCTGTATCTATTTTGCCCTAATTAGAAAGGCATATTTCAGTAAAAGATAAACTTTGGTTAATTAATAAAAGACCCGAATACAGCCTAATGTTCTTATTTGTTGACTGTATCCGGGACAACAAATCACAGTTGACACACTAATTACTGTACTTTTAGAAGCACATTGTAAGTGTTGTTTTTTGGATTAAGAACTACCGGGTATTCACCAGGTTTGATGATATTACTCTGTAAGCCTAGTTCCTGAGACAATTTTTGGTCCAGCTTTATTGTGTTTTTTAAGTGATAAATGCTTGGTTGCGGAGAAGGATCTCCTAAACCTACAGCATTTATACTCATTAAATTGTTGGGTTGATAAAACTGCAAGCCCAGAATTTCTTTGTTCATTACAAATGGAAAGGCGGTTGCACTAGGTTGTTGAACTTCAACTTGCAAATAATCCCTAATCGATCCAAATTTCCGAGGATCGATCTTGTCATAAATAATCCATGGGTCATTATAGTTCCATCCACAAGGAATGATCTTACAAGGATCCCAAAGTACAGGTGGTACATTGATTTCAATAGTTGGATCTGCATAACATTCCATACTGATTTCACATAACAATCCATTGGTATCGTCACAATAACAATTGTTACCAGTTGGATCACAAATCTTGTCACCATACTCAAAAATAAATCTGCATAATCTCCCAGAAGGTCCTTTTGAAATAGATTCACCGCCAGAATAGGCAACAAATACTTCCTTGTTAGTTTCCTGAACGATTGGATCATTCTCATTTTGACATGACCAACAAAAAATAATGATCAGCCCCAATACTACTTTTTTCATAATTAAAACGGTTTTAAGTTAATACTGTATGAATCACACTTTGCACAAAAAGAACAAAGTGATCTGGTAGGTTAATGTGTGATTTTGAAAAAGGTTAACACAAATTCAAAAAAAGTTGTTTTTTATTCGGCTGAAATCCTGAGACTTAGAAATTATTGAAGCTATTAATTACTTTATTTTCTGGGTATTGCGGAAAGCCGTAAGAATTTTCTGTTTTTTTATAATAGCTTGGCCTCCAAATTTTAAAAGACACTGACTCAATTTGAGAATTAGCAGCCCTAAAATCTAGCTCAACTTATGTTTATCACGCCCACTTTTTATAGATTCAGAAATAGTGAGTTTATAGAATACCTTTCGGAAATACAACACATTATTACCATAAACGACCCCAAAACATTGCAAGTTGTACCTCAACTAATTGGATTACATGATCATTTAGTTCGCTTAGAAGAAGTGTACAAAAAGCAACTCGGAAGCTCGGTTACTGCTACACATGAATTTTTGGACAAACGCAGAGATCTTGCTATTATAGGAATACGCATAGTGACCGAAGGATTTACCAATCACTTTGAACCAGTAAAACGTGCTGCTGCCCGGGTATTATTGCAAAGTATAGATCAGTATGTCGATGTGATCCATCAACAAAATTATTATGATAAAACGAACCTCATTCACAAACTCACCGAGGATTGGGAAAAAATAACGGTACTACGAGAGGGATTAGACACTTTGCAAATCACTGTATGGGCACAGGAGCTAAAACAAAGCAATATTTCTTTTGAAGATTTATATATCGCACATAACACTCAGTTTACAAATACGAGTAAGATAAATACCATTGCATTGATTCATACCGCCAAAGAAAGCTTCACGGAACTGATTAATCATCTTACAGCGCAATCTATTCTTGAACCTCAAAAAATCTTTAGTAAAGTAATTCATGAAATAAATATGCTGACCAAAAAATACAATGCTTTGGTAGAAAAACGAGTCAAAGTTCTTTTGGACGTAGTCGATATACCTGAAAAAACCAATCCAAATTAGTTTCCCCAAACTAAGATATTTTTAGTAGTGGTTGCGTCTTTATTTGATTTGTACATGAGCCCTACTCATTTTTTATTAGTGTAAAAGCAAATCATTGAAAAGACGAAAAAGCCTGTGTAACGTGCACAGGCTTTTAAATTAAACACTAAAAACAATTAAAAATTAAACTTTTGAATAAATAAATTTAAGCTTCGTTCTAGGTCCCATATCCCGATCTGTATATACTGCCGAGATAATCAGTTCTCCATTTTCTAGGGTTACTTTAGAACCTACAAGCGAAAGTGCATTATCTTTATCATAAACAAAAAGAAACATTCCTCCTGGTCCTTTTTTCCAGTCGCCTCTGGTATCACTACTGTTTTTTGCACATTCGCCAGCGATACTGGAATTCTCGTAGTAACTTTTCTCTACAAACCTTCCACTTTTCATGATCTCCAAAGTCGTTGCCTTGTCACATGTCGACAAAGGAAACTCCTTCAAAGGGGTATCTCCTCCTTCATTACTATACTCTTGCTTTAGTTTCCATGTTCCTACAATAGTAATGTTTTGTGTTTTAGTACCACCACTACCACAGGAAAAGAACAATACGCCTAGCATAGTTAATCTCGCTACATAAGAGAGTAAAAGTTTTTGCATCTATTCTATTTCCAGTTACCATGCAAAAATCAGAAAAAAAATTCAAATTAACAAAAAATTAACGTCAAAATGTGTATTTCATCGTCAATTATTGCATTTTATCGTGACTCACTTTAAATGAATAACTCTTATTAATCCTATTAAAATCATATCATATTGTTATGTTTTGGCATAAAAAAAAGGATAAAAAGCGTTTCCTCTTTCAAATCACTATTAATTTGAAAAACTTGTTTTATACTTTTTTTTAGGCATGTCAAGCAGTATAGCAAAAAAGGAACTTTACAATACGTTTAAATTTCAATCAATATATTTGCTATAAGCAACAAGTTTGACAAATCAACCTAAATTGAAACGAACAACGGTCACGTCATTTATAATTTCCTTAGTTTACATCTCGCTAGGTACTTATGATTATTTATCAGATTTAAAATTGACAGAATATGTCGATTCCATTTCCGATGGTTTGGATTTAATTTTGATACTACCCTCAAACTTTTTTGGAATTCTGTTTCGGAATCTAGGAATGTTAATTACTGACTCTGAGTTGTTTTTCTTTTTTGGACAAATCGTCGGACTGATTATCTATACATCAGTATTACACGGAATGACTAACCTAATGAAATTAGCACTAACCAAAAACCCCTAGATATGGTAATTTTTTACGGTAGATACTCAATACGAACAAAGACATATACTCATCAAGAACTCAATTTACCTGCCGAGTATAGTCATCTCAAGTTTCAATTATACCAGAACTTTTTCTTTTTATTTTTTATCCCGGTATTCCCTATTACCAAATTCTGGAAAGTAAAAAACAATACTACCCACAAGGAAGTAGGCACTGATGCTCAATTAAGAACCTTACTCAACAAGGCTGAAGCCCGGATCAAAACTCCGTATTGGGCATATACAGGTTTTATTATTCTTATGATCCCAGTACTACTGCTAATTGGTCTATTGGTAACTAACATGACCAAAGAAGTTTCGAGATCGGTAGGTAGGGGCTTTGAATCGGTTGAAAAAAGAAAAGAAAATGACAAACTCAATGAAGAAACCGTTGCATTAATCAAGTCTGCAGCAAACAAAGATATCTATCATATCAAAATGATCGAAATGATACCTAAGATCAATGTTGCAGGAAGAAGAGAAGGATTTAAACGGGGAGAAAGAGCAGAGTTAACCTATACTTTATCTAGTTCCTCAGAAGATAGTGTAGTACTTCAACTATCTAAACACGACTACCATTGGGACAAAGTCGTTCTAAAAAAGAAGGTAACTGTTGCCAAACAAGATTTAATCAATATTACTGGAAGCTATAAGACCTTATACCTTTATGAGAGAGTCAAAATCAATGACCAGCTTATAAAAGCAGAAGCTGTTTTTGCTATCGATAGAATTGAAAGTGTTGATCCTTATTAAGGAATTATTTTACCAAAACACCACGTTGATCCATTACCGGAAGTTCTTGAAAGGCATTTTCGTTGATGGTATTTTTTCTGAAGACATATTTTTTGTCATACAGTTTACCATCTGCAAAAAAGGTTACTGTAAATTCATTATTCATACTGAGTAATTCTTCCTGAATCATCTCAATTTTTGCAGAAGATTTTGGAGCTATGGTGCCAATACCATGTCGCAGCAACGATGTCTTCCGATCACCATCATATCCTTTGGTTACCACCAATACCATTTCTATAGCAGTATCTCTGTCATTAATGATATACGAATTCCAGTCTTGGGCAAGAAACTCTTCGTTCCATTCCTTAACCACGGCAACATATACATGTTCTACGACAGGTATTTCGATATCTTTCTTCATTCTTCGGTATCTTGATTAGGAGAAGATCTATAAAGTAGATTTGAATTGTTCCAAAAATCGAACGTCATTTTCACTCAGCATTCTGATATCAGAAATTCCATAAAGCAACAATGCGATGCGATCGATTCCCATTCCGAAAGCAAAACCACTGTACTCTTCTGGATCGATATTACAGTTTTTAAGCACGTTGGGATCTACCATCCCACAACCCATAATTTCTAACCAACCTGTTCCTTTGGTCATTTTATAATCGGTTTCGGTTTCTAGTCCCCAATATACATCTACCTCTGCACTAGGCTCTGTAAAAGGGAAATAAGATGGACGTAATCTAATCTTAGATTTTCCGAACATCTCGGTAGTGAAATATTGTAATGTCTGCTTTAAATCTGCAAAGGATACATTTTTATCAATGTACAAACCTTCTACCTGATGAAAGAAACAATGAGATCTTGCAGAAATTGCTTCATTTCTATATACTCTTCCCGGAGAAATCGTACGGATCGGTGGTTGATTGTTTTCCATATAACGCACTTGTACAGAGGATGTATGTGTACGCAATAAAATATCAGGGTCAGTCTGAATGAAAAACGTATCCTGCATATCTCTTGCCGGATGGTACTCTGGTAAATTTAATGCGGTAAAGTTATGCCAATCGTCCTCAATTTCAGGCCCCTCACTGACATTAAACCCAATACGAGAGAAAATTTCAATGATTTGGTTTTTTACCAAAGATATAGGATGTCTTGATCCCAGCTGAATGGGCTCTGCTGGTCTAGAAAGATCTCCATAAATTCCTTTTTCTTCATCTTTGGATTCTAACTCATCCTTTAAAGACTTTACTTTACTTTCTGCAGCTGTTTTAAGTGCATTGATCGCCTGACCAAATTCTTTCTTTTGATCATTGGCTATATTTTTAAATTCTGAAAAAAGATCATTAACCAATCCTTTTTTACCAGAAAATTTAATTCTGAATGCTTCTACTTCTTCTTTGGTTTTGGCCTTGAAACCTTCAACCTCAGCGATGTATTCTTTAATCTTGTCAATCATCGATTATCCTCTTAGTAAGAAGGCAAATTTATAGCTTTTAGCCTAAATTATAAACGTTTTTAAAAGGATATTCACTACTTGTAAAGTTAGTAGGTATAATTTATCACTAAATTCCTACCAAAGAGCCCTTTCAAAAAATTGCTATCTTTTTTGTAGCATTGCTACACTTTTTGTAGCTTTGCTATGTTTTTAATAGCAAATAAAAATCATATGTCATTCCCAACACCAGGAAAACCCGTAAGAGGATCCAAATCTGGTAACCATTTGATGGCGCTCTTCGATCTGTTAGGACGCAGCTGGGCCATGGGTATCATTTGGAGATTGAATGAGGGCCCTTGTACTTTCAGGGCACTTCAGGAACGATGTGAGTCTATATCTCCTTCGACGCTGAACAAAAGACTGAAAGAATTAACCACAGCTGCTCTTATCGAAAGAACTGTAGAAGGGTACGGCTTAACAGACAAAGGAGAAGAAATTTTTCAATTGCTCCATCCTCTGGAAAAATGGGCAAGAAAATGGGCAAAAGAGTTTAATCCATAAAAATAATGTTATGAACAAAGTAAATTTAGTCATCGTTGGGACTATTAATCCCAGCGAAAAGGAAGCCTTATCCTATTATGTAGAAAAAGTAGGCGAGCTATATCAAGAGGTAAGTGCCAAAAATGTAGGAAAATACAAGGTTTCCAAATCACTTATTGGCGAAAACACGCCTAGTTTGGTTTCAGTAATGGAATTTAATGATATGGATTCGTTGCAAGCGGTCTTTGAAGGGGCTGCCTACCAGGAATTATTACCATATCGCGAAAAAGCGTTCTCCAAGTTAGAAGCGTACATAAGCTAAACATCCATTGCAAAACATGTAGGGGTCTATTATTCTTTATGGTAAAGAATATTAGGCCCTTTTTATTTGGATGGGTAAACCACCTTTCTGTATAAACCGTCCCTATATACATATAGCATCAAAAAGAAAACGGATATTCCTCCAAACAAATGCCATAACCAATGGGTTCCCATATACAACCAATCGATTTGCAAGAGTTTATCTGCACTTCTGAAACTTACTGCAATTACAAAACTGACGACACCTACAATTACCAACTCTTTGTATCTCCCTCTGGTTTTTACAAGGTACAAAGCAATTGGAAGAAGTACAGTAATCGCTGTAATGACATATCCCAAAGATATTCTTATCAGATCAGGCATTGGCAACCTCCTTATCACAAATGACACAGTAAAAATGAGTACAATTGCAATCAACCTTTTCCACCAGTTTGTATATAGTTTGAATATAAAGTAAAATACGGCCGACATGCATAACACCATAATCGGAACCCAATCCATCAGCAACCAAATATCATGACTACGAGTGCCATGAAATACAGTTCCACCAATAAACCCTATGGTTAATACAGGCATACAGAATGCTAAAAAAGCATGTCTTTTCAAATCCTTATAAATACGAATCGAAAAATAAATGATGATGAAAAGAAAGACAAGATTGCTAAACGTATTGAAAGGCTCTACCGGCAACCTTCCCATCAAAGTTTCCCTATAAATAGGTCCGGAATCATTAGGAATATCAGAAAAAAGTAAACCTAATATCATAGTTTATTTTACTATAAATTTAGACAAACTAAACTGAATCTACCAGCATTTTTATAGGTTGACTTCTAATCTATGTCCTACAATGCTAAAGGAGTGATTAGTTCTTTATCAAAATATCCCTTTGCAATATCTCTTCTCCCTGAAATTCAAATTGAGTCTCGATAGTAAAAACAGCTCCATTTTCACTGATAACACATGTATAAGGTTCTTCTCCATTTTCGACCATGGTATACTGATTATTCCCTAAATTTTTCCAGGTACCTTCTACAGTATGAGACACTTCGCAGGTGTTGCCTGTAAGTTTATGAAAAGTAGATGTTAGTGTTCCATTTTCCATAAAAATTACTTCATCAGATTTAAAACAGTTGTCTAAGGCAAATACTTCTCCGTTGTGGAATCTTTCAGACAATGTCCATTTCCCAATAATAGGATCAGCAGTATTATCGTCGTCGGAGCTACATGAAGTAAAAAATAAAACATTGAAGATTACATACAGTAGAATAGTTTTTTTCATTGGTTATGGTATTGGTTTGATTAGTGTGGTTGTATGTATGATTAAAAATCATCCATCACAAAAATATCAACACCATTTACAATACTGCATTCTAAGTTGTTAATTAAAATCTAAAAAAATAACTCTTCCCCAGTTGTAGTATTTTACTCGATATACTGGCTTACCAGAAAGTAATTTACGATCGCCTCTTTCATCAATACTGATTGTTCTCCTGCTTTAAGATGTGGTAGTTCTTCTTTTACCTTATAATGCGGCCATCCATCATCATCATAATAATCAAACTCATAATATCCATAAGGTTCTAATAGTCTGCATATCGCAATATGCATCAAATCAAGCTTCTCATCCTTTTTAAATCTACGATGCAGCTGCCCTAATTCCTGAACTCCGATCAAATATATAATGCCATCCAGATCCAGATCCTCTCCATCAGCAAATTGAGTAGAAAGTTTGTTTACCAAATGTTCCCAACGTTCTTTAAGTTTTTCGTCTCTCGCCATAATTCATTGCTATAAAAGCTAAGCGCTACAAAAGTAACGCTTAGCCTAAAAAAACAAACTATAAAAATCCGGGAAAAATCACAATTCCCATAAAATCCCAATCCCGGCGTACTGATTTCTATAATTCCTAAAAGAACGTGCATCAATATCTGTATAATTTGTACTTCGTATTCTAGAAAATACAGTCCCAGATATAGAAAACCCATTGCCAATTTTATGTGTAATGTCTAACCCAAAATTCGCATACTCATATTTCAACTTTTCGCCTATTAGTTCTTCGGTATTTCTTGCTTCGATCACATCGTAGTTTCTGGTTATGAAGGAAAATGAAGAACGAATTCTAGTTAATTTACTTTTGAATGCCATGGTAACTCCTGGACCATACTGATTAAATCCTGATCTATCTGTAGAATTATCTATACGTTTATAGTACATCAGGTTAGGGCTTATTTTAAAACGATTTCCAATAGGTAGCTCATAAAAAAGGGTTGCTTTTACATAATCCCAATCTCTCTCTCCATCGGTATCGATCTCGCTGGCATTAAAAGTGTCATACTTTCGTTTTTTAACATAGGCGGTCAACCCTATTTGATGTTCTTGTCTATCTACGGTAAAAGATTGTACGGTCGAGAATTGTATTCCGAACTCATTAAATTGTAAATCCCGAACCCCAAAAGCATCAAAGTCTTTGAAATTATAAAACCCTTTTATGGTCATTTCGTTGGCGGTAAAAGGCACAAATTCTACCCCGCCAGATGCTCCATAATTGGTATACCCCAATGGGTTAATCAATACATTTTGATCTCCTCCTAACCCTTCTCGATTCATTCTTTTAAATCGGGCTTCGGCCAATAAAATCAAACTTTTGCTAATTTTATGATCATATTTTACCGTAGTATTAAGACTCCAGTAACTGTCATCAATATTTTCATAAAAAATCCGGGAAAATGGATTCCCCAAAAATCGCAACCTGTTCTTCCCCCACTTATAACGATATCTAAAGATAGCCGAAACATCTTGGTACATACTACTGGAAATGAGGTCTTCTTTGGTGAGGAGTTGTCCATCAGATCTTATTTCCTCGGGGCTTCTAAAATAATTATACTCATAGCCTCCTTGTGTTTCCAATTTTAATGAGGTTTTACTCTGGGCCATTCCCATTGTGGTTATGAATAGTATGAAGAGTTTCGTGATTACTTTTCGTATTTGCATAGCGTATTATTTTTCTCTTAAATAGTTTGTTTTCTCTATTGTTTCCTTTAATCCTTGTTGATTTACTAGTTGGATGCCTAGTCCCGGTCGCACATTGATTTCCATGATCTGAGGTCCTTTGTTCTTGTCGATTACAATATCGACTCCCAGATAGTTGAGTGGGAAAGCACTTGCAGTATCCACAGATATTTTGATGATCTCTTCCCAATAAGGTATTGGAAGATCTTTTACTACAAATTTGCTATCTGGATGATAATTGTAGTACGAAGTACCGTCGTACACTTGGGTCAATGTCCCTTTTTCCATGTCTATCCCTATTCCTACTCCATTTTGATGCAGATTGGCTTTTCCATCAGAGCGATCTGTTGGCATTCGTAACATTCCCATTAGTGGAGTTTGATTAAGCGTAATGATTCTAAAATCAGGCACTCCAGATGGATAAATTTTATCAAAAAAAGGGTCTGGTTCTATACATTCTTCGATCAACACTCTATCGTGAGACCCTAATGAATAAAACCCCATAATGGTTGCCGCCATATGCTGAAAAACCTGACGCTCGGTTACTATTTTACCACTACTGGTCCAGTTTCCTTCGGCATCCTTTTTAAGGATTTTAATCCCCCCACCTCCTCTGCCTCGTGCGGGTTTGATCGCCAAAGCATCATAGTTTTTACATTGCTCCCAAGCAGATTTGATATCACTATTATATTCGATCACCGCATAGGTTTCTGCACAGGGGATATCATACTGATGCAAAATTTCTTTGGTAAGCACCTTATCATCCGCCAGAGGGTAATATCTTTTTGGATTATTAGGATAAATCAGCTTAATATTTCTTTCGTTCAGGCCGACAACCTTTTTTGTTTTTTTGTGTGATTTCATGGGTATAATGGTAGAAAGCATAGTTTGTTTATTTGTTTTTTTATCTGAGTAATGGTTTGAATCGATAGAACTCTACCCATCGAATTCCGATGTATCGTCCTAACAGCATCGCCATTGCGATAATAAGCAGTATACATTCTGGAAAAATGATTAGAATCGCGGGTAGTGCCTGCCAGGACAAAAGACCATAACATACTGTTGTTGCCAAAAGTGTTTGGAATAGTTTATCCAAAGCCAGTTTGTACCCATCTTCGATGGTAGCTCTAGAAAATCGTTCTGCCGCAATGGTTAATATGATCGTTGGGAAGAATGTGAGTGTCGTTAACCAGGTGATGTTATATCGTATCCCGATCATCGTGGCCAAAATCATAATTCCGACCATGATGCTTAGAGAAATTACCAGTTTTGGTGTGTAGAGCAATCCAATTTTGTCAAATGGATATGACACTAGCCCTACCAGTAAAATCAGACCAATAAAAAGTAGTAATCCGGATACAAAACCTGTATGCAATAGTGAAAAGGCAATCAACACCGGCAAGAACACTCCAAAAGTCTTCACCCCAACCACGTTTCGTAAAAAGGCAATCAGTAATCCTCCTACTGGTAACAATAAAAGAAGGTTTAGTGCTCCTTGCGGAATCACATTTCCTTCTACCAGTCGCCATAACGAAATGCTGGATAATTCACGGATCTCTTCAGAATTTAATTTCAGAAATGGAATATGATTCAACGCGTCAATCTGATATGCATAATCGAATTGTATCCCAGGAGAATGAGTAATCAAGAACTCGTCTCCCTGGTAGATTTCCAAATAGTTGGATGGGATATATGCATAATGATTGTTGAGTGCATCAAATGGAACCCAAGTGGTGTCCATCAATACCTCTGCCCAAACATGAGAGGTTCTTTTGTTGATATTTTCCAAAATTATTCCTCCCTTTATTCTCGCCGGATATCCCAAGTTTCGGCACAAAGCCACAAACAACCTGCTTTTACCATTACAAGAAGCCCGATTTTGTTCCAAAGTGGTTACCGCATCGGTAAGGGTAATAATTGGTGCAGACGGGATGCTTACCACATGATCAAAAAGTCTTTTGATACGTTCTTTATCATTTTGTGTTCCTTGGGCTAACTGCTCGGCCAGAGTACTTATCCTATCATCTTCAACCTGAATATTTTTTGAAGGCATCAGATACTTTTCATCCACTTGAGGTTGCTTTTTAAAATCTATAGGAATCTGGTATCGCTTTTCTTTTCCTTCAAAGATGAACTCGTAGTTCGAAGCATGGTAGGTATTTGCTTTTTTGGTATTCCAAATTGCCTTTTTATTACCATTTATCAGGGCACGTTCTTCAAAATACAAAGTGCTATCACTTACATTTTTGCTTTTTGAAATTCGCTGCCGATCATTACTCTTAGGGATAAAGGTTTTTACTGTAATACTTTGATCTTCACTTTTAAAAAAGTAGTTATACTTGACCTTAAAGGCAGTTTGAGCATCAAAAGTGTCATAGTTATCAAATACAGGTTTCACCTTGAAAGCTATGGATAGTAATGCCATTGCTGAAATAAGAATCAGTACGATTTTGAGATTTGTTTGGGAATTCATAATCCGTTATTTTTGGGTTAATAACAGGTGAATTCAAAATCACCCTACCTGAAATCGAAAAAAAATTTTTATGGAGCAATCCTCAAAGTCTGTATGTGATCGTCCGGTTTTTACATCGCTGTTCGAAACGCATGCAGAAACTGTTCGAAATTTTATCTACTACAAATGCGGAAATAAAGAACAAGCAGAGGATGTGATGCAAGAAGCTTTTATCAAGCTATGGCATAACTGCAAAAAGGTCATCTACGAAAAAGCAAAAGGTTTTTTATGTACTGTAGCCAACAATTTGTTTTTAAATCAAGTTGCTCACCAAAAGGTTCGATTAGAATACTCCAAACTCCCTCACAGAAATAAGAATATTGAGGCCCCGGATTTTGTAATGGAAGAAAAGGAGTTTATGGACAAACTACAACAAGCTTTAGCGGAACTCCCTGAAGGACAACGAGAGGTTTTTTTACTAAATCGTATCGATAAAAAAACATATGCTCAAATTGCAGAAATGCTTGATATTTCTGTAAAAGCGGTAGAAAAGCGGATGCACAACGCGCTAAAACATTTAAGAAAATTGGTAAAAAACATCTAAGTTAGGTAGGGTATTTTTTTACTTAACTGTTATGATGGTGATATGAGAGAAAAATTATGCTTAAGGATAATGAAAATACATACTTAGCAAAATGGCTGAATAATGAGCTGAATGCAGAAGATCTGGAGGAGTTAAAGAACCTTCCGGAATATGAAGATTATGACAAAATCATAACTGGATTGACCTATTTTAAAGCTCCGGATTTTGATGCTAAAAAGTCTTTAAACACTACTTTGGAAGGACTGGACAAGCCAGAATCAAAAACCAGAGTAATCCCGCTCAAACCATTGTGGTATGCATTGGCAGTAGCAGCATCGATTGCATTAATCATAGGAATTTTCTTCAATAAAGTTACTTATACTGCTTTGCCAGGTGAGCAGCTCGCAGTTGTTTTGCCCGATGGAAGCTCGGTAGATCTTAATGCTGCCTCTACATTATCTCATTCTCGTTTTTTCTGGTCTCAGGATAGAAAAGTTAATCTTACCGGAGAAGCTTTTTTTAAGGTGACTTCGGGTACTAATTTTACCGTTGAAACGGAAACCGGGAAAATAGAGGTATTAGGGACTCAGTTTAATGTAAGAAGCAGAAATACACAATTTCTGGTAGGTTGTTATGAAGGAAAAGTTCGTGTTTCAGCACAAGGTAATCAGCAAAAGGTACTTCAAAAAGGACAAGGTGTAGTTTTGGAAAACAAAAAACTGCTGGATATTCAGGTTACCCAAAATCAACCGCTATGGACCAAAGGAGAAAGTCTTTTTGACAGTGTTCCTCTTTCTGAAGTGTTGGATGAACTCGAACGGCAATTTGATATCAAAATCACTCGTACCGCTATTGATCAAGAGCAATTGTTTACGGGTGGATTTGTGTACGATGATCTTACTATTGCCTTAGAATCTGTGTTGGTGCCTATGGGCATCGAATACGTCATTAATGGCAAAACCATTTCGCTATCAACAAAATAAATTATCAAAATATCAGATGACCAAAAATTTAAAAATAGTTCAAAATTGCCTACTATGAGAAAGATGCTATTTCTGTTTTTGGTAATCACCTACACTACACAGGCACAAATCGTTAAAGAATACAAACAGACTCCACTACAACAAGTTCTATCGGAGTTATCTGAATCCTATGATCTTATTTTTTCATTTAGTGATGATATCGTTAAAAACAAGATCATAACCGTAGCCATACAAGATACGCCAATAGATGAACTGCTTGTTATTCTTAGATCCTTAACCAATCTTAATTTCAAAAAAATATCAGATCGGCAAGTGATTGTTAGTGCTCCAGATAACAAGGTCGAAGTATGCGGATATCTTTTTGATGAAAGTACTAATGAGCCGTTATCCTTTGCCTCTATTAGTATTGAAAGCTCAAAAACTGGAACTATAGCAGCAGATGATGGTTTTTTCCAACTGGGAATGATTTCTCAGGATGAAATGATACAAATCGAATATGTTGGCTATCTGGATAAACGTATAAAAGCATCAGATTTTAAGACAGGAAGTTGCCCAAGAATACCCATGTTTGTTACCACTACTGCTCTAGAAGAAGTACTGATTGTAGAATATCTTACTACAGGAATTGATAAAAGCATTGATGGTTCTTTCTTGGTCACCAACGAAAATTTAGGGATTTTACCTGGGCAAAGTGAACCTGATATTTTACAAAGCATACAACTTATCCCCGGGATTAGTAGCCCCAGTGAAACTGTGACCGGAATCCAGATACGAGGGGGATCTCCGGATCAAAACCTCATCCTTTGGGACGATATTAAAATGTACAATACGGGGCATTTATTCGGGATGTTATCTGCATTTAATCCCTATATCGTTCAAGATGCAAAAATTTTTAAAGGCGGTGCAGATCCCAAATACGGAGATCGAGTGTCTGGAGTTATTGCTATTTCTAGTGATCGGGAAGTTCCTGAAAAATTCAACGGAGGAGTAGGAATTAACGGCACTCATGCTGATCTTTTTCTAAAGGCTCCGCTAGGAAACAAAGTAGGATTAGTAGTTTCTGGTCGACGTTCTTATACTGATTTGGTTGAAACACCTACCTACGATGCTTTTTCTGAAAAAGTATTTCAGAATACAAAAATTGTAGATACCGCAGGTCCTGTTGATGAAGAAGAGGACGAAGAAATTGAAGAAGACATTGGATTCAACGACTTCTTCTTTTATGATACCAGTGCAAAACTAATCATTGCACCTTCAAAAAAAGATAAGATTATGGTAAGTGGTATTTATACCAAAAATGATCTCACTTTTGAAATTGACAACGAAGAAGATCTGATTACCGATGATTTGGAGATCAGCAATGAGGGCGCTAGTTTTTCTTGGGTAGGATCTCGATCCAAACGTTTGGATCATGAGTTAAAAGCATACTACTCAAAATTTGATTCTGATTATTTGTTTACCATTCGAGAAGAAAACATTTTGGAAGAACAATCGATAAGACAAAATCGCGTAGAGGATATTGGTATGGATGCAAATATCACTTATCATTTTGATCCTAAGCACCTATTGACCTTGGGATATCAATTTTCTAACAATGAAGTTTTTTATGCCATTACCATCGATGGTGAATTTGAGAACCCAGTGAATGAAACAGACTTGGTTAAAAACACAGCGAATACGATTTATGCCAACTATAAGTTTTTACCCAAAAATAAAGGACTCATTAACCTGGGAGTACGAGCTTCTCATTATTCGGTGGTGAATGATTTCTATATCGAACCAAGAGTGAATATAGAATATCCTATTGCTAAACACCTGCGTTTAAAAGCAACTGGAGAGCTTAGATTTCAACCTATCAGTCAACTTATAGAATTTGAAGACACTCAGCTTCGCTTAAACAATGACCTCTGGGTTCATGCGAATAATGAAGAAATTCCTGTAGTAGAGAGCACGCAGTTTTCTGGAGGATTCCTGTTTTCCAATAATGGTTGGAATATTGAACTAGATGGGTACTATAAAAACATAGAAGGATTGACTTCTGCCACCAATGGCTTTAATGCCATAGCAACAGATCTATCTACTGGAGAAAGTAGGGTTTTTGGATTGGATGTATTGATTAAGAAGCGATTTAAGAATTTTAGAACCTGGCTGGGATACACCTTTAATGATATCGAATATACATTCCCAGAAATTCAGGTCAATCCCTTTCCTGGGAACAATGATATTACCCACAATTTTCAAATTTCGAATACCTTAAAAGTGAATGATTGGGAGTTTTCTTTAGGGTGGTTATGGCGTTCTGGAGCACCATTTACCGACGCCGACCTTGTGGGAGATGAAATTGTATTTGGATCGGCAAATGCTTTACGCCTTCCCGCCTATCACAGAATGGATGTATCTGCTATATATCGATTTAATTTTAATACCACAGGAAGTTGGAGAGGCCAACTAGGAGCATCTATCCAAAACCTGTATAGAAGACAAGTACCTATAGCCGTGAGTTATCAGGTTGACGAAAACCCAAACACCGGAGATATTGAACTGGAGGTACTACGACAAGAATCTCTAGGGTTTACACCTAATCTCATTTTTAGAATGTACTTTTAACGGGCCTACTTATTTTGATTTGTAACTGCAATAACCCTATCACGATGTAAAAATCGAATCAATGTGATTTCATTTTCTTTGGTGATGGATCCTAAAACGAAATAAAACCCAACACCCATTTTATAAGCTTTTGTCGTACCTGTGACTTTTCTAAACTTAGGCAGCTCGGCGATAGTATTCGCACTTTTAATAGCGGTAAAAACACTCTTTAGTTTTTCCTGCAAAGAAGGATCTTGAGTCTCCTTGTAGTCGGCCGCAAATTGTGAGGATATCAAAAGTTCCATACGCTGCTATTCTGTAAACAAATCCTTTTCTGATATTGTGGTATCCATATTGGCCTGCTGTAAAAGTAATAACAAACCAAGATCTTCTTTTTGAGCTGCAGACATCTTTTTTAACTGCTCATTTTGCTTATGATCAATATACCAGGAAATCGCATCTTCCATTACTTTCTTTACACTAGAATCCTCTAAAGCCGCTAATAGTTTGAGTTTAGGAATTATTTGATCATCAATATCAATTATCTTTCTCATTGCATATATTGTATATATTATATGCTAAATATACATATATTTTTACTTCAAAGGAAGAAATCCATCATCCAGTTTTTCGAATTATACAGGTAACAGAATAAGGGAAGGGATAAAATCAACTATATTTGAATGCATAATTGAGCATGAATGAATTACATAGATATTATTTTGGGGATTCTTTTGTTATGGGGAATGATAAAAGGCCTTAGCAAGGGTTTATTTGCTTCACTAGCTTCTCTGGTAGCTTTGATTGTAGGGATCTATATAGCAGTCCATTTTTCTGATATTGTTGGAGGGTATTTGCAGGAATATGTAGACTGGTCTGAAGGGGCTATGAAATTGGTTGCTTTTGCACTCACATTTATATTGGTTGTAATCCTGGTCTCTTTGGCAGGAAAATTATTGACCAAAATTGCAGATTATGCGGCACTTGGTATACTCAACAAAATATTAGGAGGCGCTTTTGGCATATTAAAAATGGCTTTTATCGCCAGTGTTATCTTGATCTTTGTAGATGCCATAAATCGAAATATTACATTGATCAAACAAGAGACCTTAAATTCGTCCATACTGTATGAACCGGTACGTAAAATTGCACCTGCAGTTCTCCCTAATTTGTTAAGAAAAGACTCAGAACACAAAAAGGCCTAAAAAGGCCTTTTTGCATATCTTATTACATCATATTGATAAGGAAATTTATCCCTTTCCTATCTTTTCGATTACAATTTGACGCACTGCACCAATACAAGAATCAAAATCTCTGAATACAAAATGCTCAGGCACCAAATCTGGGATAATATTCATCTTTTTGGTGAGATACAAAGGTTGTTGCTGTATCCCTACAATAGAAGAATCTATACCTTTTTGATCCAGACCTAGTAAAATCTCCTCAAGAACATATACCCCGGATTGATCCATATAAGGCACTTTATCCATTCGTATGATCACATGGGCTGCTGTTTCGGGGATCTGGCTAGCAAGCTCCTGTAATTCGCTTGTAGCTCCAAAAAACACCGGTCCGCTAAGGTGCTTGATAAAAATCTCTTCTTGTAGCTCTTTTGGGAAATTAGTTTCATCCTTCCATAGCTTTTCAATTTTTGGAGTATGTTCTACTCCATCCAGAGATACTAACTTAGATTGTCGAGCAGTAACATCTCCCATTTTTTTCATAAAGATCAAAGATGCGATGATCAATCCAATCCCAACAGCATAGATCAAATTCCAGGTAACGGATAATACCAATACGATAAGCATGATCACGACCTCTATTTTTGGCATATGCGGGATGGCTCTTAATCCTTTGTAATCCATTACTCCGATTCCTACGGTAATTAGAATTCCAGCTAGTACAGCGGCCGGAATTTGCGAAGCAACAGGACCCAGGGCTAGTAAAACAATCAACAACAGTACTCCTGCAATCATTCCGGATAGTTTTGATTTCCCTCCGGCATTGATATTTACTACAGTACGAATAGTAGCTCCGGCACCAGGTATTCCACCAAATAGTGCAGCAATACTATTCCCTATTCCCTGCCCCACTAATTCTCTATTGGGATTGTGTTTGGTCTTGGTCATATTATCTGCTACCACAGAAGTTAAAAGAGAGTCTATAGCTCCCAATATGGAAAGCGTTAGTGCCGAAAAAATATAGGGTGCCACAGAACCTAAACTAAAATCCGAAAATATAGAAAGATTGAATTTTGGGAACCCACTTGGGATTTCCTGTATAGGTCGATAATCCAAATTAAACCCATAAGCGATACCAGACACCAACAGTAAAGCAACCAGGGTGCTCGGTATAGCTCTTGTTATTCGTTTGAATCCATAAATGACCAGTATGGTGGCCAGGCATAGTATGAGCTCTAAATAGTTGATGTTACGTAATGCATTTGGCAAACTTTTTAAAGAACCTACCACTCCCGAAGAGTAATTCCCGGCCAAAGCAGTAGCTTCTAATTCAACTTCTCCCGGAGTAATTTTTTCTGCTCTTTTGATCGTTTCTTTAAAATCTCCTAATACCAAAATCCCTTCACCGGCCTCATCTTTAAGGATCTTATTCAAAATTACTTCTTCTGCCTCAGGCATAAACTTGCTTACAAAAGCTTTATCCTCCTTTGGGTAGTACCCCAAGGCCGGCAAGAACTGCGTAATAAGAATCATTACCCCAATTGCAGTCATAAATCCAGAAACCACAGGATAAGGGATGTATCGAATATACTTTCCTACACCAACAGCACCCAGTCCAATTTGGATGATACCTGCAAGTAAAAAAACAGTTAATATGGCTGGCAATGCAGCATTAACATCTCCGTTGTGTGCACCAATTAAACCTGCAATGATTAACATACTTACTGCAGTCATTGGTGCAGTAGGACCAGAAATCTGAGTATTTGTACCTCCAAAAAGTGCGGCAAAGAAGCTAATGAAGATAGCTCCATATAAACCTGCGCTAGGTCCTAATCCTGAAGATACTCCAAATGCAAGTGCTAATGGTAATGCAACGATACCGGCGGTTAACCCACCAAAGGCGTCCCCTTTTAAATGTTTGAAAAAACCCTTCATATTGGCTATAGTTTGTGTTTGTTTTCCTTATTTCAAAATCAAAAATACCAATAAAAAAAGAGCTGTCGCACACACGCAACAGCTCTTTTTCTAAAAAATTATAAATGTCTTATGCTTCAAAGAAGGTCACTTTTCCGTCATTAATATCATACATTCCTCCTAGAATCAGGATCTCCCCATTGTCTTCCATCTCTTTGAGCACGGTACTTTGGGTTCTGATATTATCGATAGTCATGTGTACATTCTTAACAGCGACTTCGTTTACAAAATCAATATTTTTTGAAGTACGTTCTGCAGCGTCAGCAGGTTCGGTAACCGCTGCTACAGCTGGTTTTATTTTACTGATCAATGCAGTAAGGTTTCCTAATTTTGCATCATCACAAGCTCCTTTTACAGCTCCACAACTTGTGTGTCCTAATACCAATACCAACTTTGTACCTGCCAATTTGCAAGCAAATTCCATGCTTCCCAGGATATCTTCATTTACGAAATTACCAGCTACTCTTGCGCTAAAAATATCTCCTATCCCTTGATCAAAAATCAATTCTGAAGATACTCGAGAATCTATACAACTCAATATCGTAGCAAAAGGATACTGACCAGATTTTGTATCTGTTACTTGTTCCAAAAGATCTCTATCCGCTTTTAAGCTTTTTTGAAATCTTTCGTTTCCTTCTTTAAGCAACTCTACTGCCTTTTGTGGAGTAATTGCTGCTTGTGTTTCTTTTGTAAGTGCTTTCATGTGTGTAGTTACTAATATTATTAATTTTATGTGGTTCGAGGTCTTAATTTAAAAAACTGGATATAACTATCAGGATTTTCAATCTCACCTCTTTCAGAAATCAATTTGATATCTATTCTTCTATTCTTTGCCTTTTCAGAGAAGTCTTCTAAAATTTCTATGATATCATTATCCAGATATCTAGTCTTTCTAACATCCAAGGTTAAGTAAGTTTCTTCTGGTAATCGATCCAATTCTTTAAGAATTGCTCCTTTATTGAAAAAAGTTACTTCTTCGGCCAATGTCATATTTACGCGATGCTTACCATTACTAACATCTTCCATATGCAGGAAGTGCGAATTTTGATAACTCTTGATAAGGATGACAACAATTCCTACCATTAGTCCTAAACCAATACCCCATAAAAGATCTATAAACACAATACCTAATACAGTAACTACAAACGGAATAAACTGTTTCCAGCCTAAGTTATACATGGTTTTAAACAATGACGGTTTTGCCAATTTATATCCTACAATAAATAAGATAGCGGCAAGAACAGATAATGGAATTTTCGTTAATAATGTTGGAATCAAGATAACTGAAATCAACAAAAAGAAACCATGAATAATAGCAGACATTTTGCTACGTCCTCCAGATTGAATATTTGCAGAACTACGAACAATTACCTGTGTGATCGGTAGTCCACCAATAAATCCTGAAATCATATTTCCTGCTCCTTGAGCCAATAATTCTCGGTTGGTAGGTGTAACTCTTTTTTCAGGATCTAGCTTATCGGTTGCTTCAACACATAATAGTGTTTCTAAACTTGCTACTAATGCAATAGTAAATGCAGTGATCCAAATATCTGTATTTGTAATTACAGCAAAATTAGGAAAGCTAAATTGCCCTAGAAAGCTATCAATACCATCCGGAATAGGAACGGCTACCAAATGATCTTTAGTAATATTTAACGCACCATCCTTGGTAAAAACATAAAACAATATACCAACGACCACAGCTACCAAAGGACCTTGAATAAGTTGGAAAATTTTACCCTTTTTTGATAAAACTTTATTCCAAAGGATTAATATCCCCAATGCGATCAAAGCAATCACTGTTGCTCCTACACTCACATTTCCGCTAATTACGGCATTTATAGTCTTTAATAGTTCTGTTAAAGTGTTTTCTCCATCCAATTGTAAAAAGGCAAAATTACCTTCTGGATTTTTGTCCAAACCAAAAAAGTAGGGTATTTGTTTTAGAATGATAATAATTCCAATACCTGTTAGCATTCCTTTGATTACTGATGACGGAAAGTAATATCCAATAATTCCGGCTTTAAGAAGTCCAAAAGCTATTTGAATTGCTCCTCCTAGTACTACAGCTACCAAGAAATTTTCGAAACCTCCCAGTGCACCAATAGCGGATAATACAATAGCCGCAAGACCCGCTGCCGGACCACTTACTCCAATTTGAGAACCACTAAGAATACCTACAACTATACCTCCTACTATCCCTGCTATCAATCCAGAAAATAATGGAGCTCCACTGGCAAGTGCAATACCCAAACATAATGGTAATGCTACAAAAAACACGACAATACTTGCCGGTAAATCATTTTTTAATGTTTTAAAAACGCTCATAATATAAATCTATTTGGTTGTTTGTGCTTTTATCTGAGTTTTAAAAAGTACAATCGAATAAAAAAATGTCTTGTTTCGGTAAAAAAACAATATCAACCGCTACCTAAGCGCATATGCTCAAGTAGACATCATTGATTGGTTACAGTAAAAACTAAGCGAATTCTGGAGGAGGTGTCTTATGTTCCAGATATACCGAAATATTTGAGGTAAACAGGTCAGGATATGTATTGATACTATTATCCACCCATCTTGTAAGTCTTTGATCGAAGTCTTGTGAAATTTTATCTTTCTCTTTTACGTCTTCTTTTTCTGAATTTTCTTTTTCCTGCTGTTCAGAACTCTCTGTTTCCTCTAAGACGATAGAGGATTTATCTTCACAAACGTAAAAATCAATTAATCCAGCCCCATAGTAGGATAAATGTAGAAGGAATCCTAACATGATTAACAAACGAGCTATTTGAGGCTTGAACATCGACTATACTAAATTTTGAGAAGCTAAAATAACAGTATTACTTTCAAATTCTGTTAAATCAATCGTAAATTTGCCCGAATATTACAATTCTTTCAGGTCTTCAGAAGGAATCCAGCCTATTTTTCCGTCGGTAAGTTTTATCTTTTTCCAATTATTTACAGTCTCGGTAACTTCTACTTTTGTCCCTTCATGCAATTGAAAAATATCTTCACTTCGAAGATTTGGTTCACTCTTGATGGTTGTTTCCTGTGCAAAAATGATCGCAAACTGATTGTTTTGTGCGTTATCAAACTGTCTGAAAGCAAAAAATATCGAGAATAATCCAATCAAAACGATTGCCCAACTAGCCACAAAAAACAAACGCTTTTTTGAGGAAGTTCTAGCCACGTAGTACAAAATAAACAGCACTACAAAGCTTATAATACACAATACAGAAGCCCATGCCCAACCGTCAAACGAAAACAATGAGGTAAATCGATTTAAGGTACCCGAGATGAACCCTTCTGGTATCGCATCAATGGCATCTATTGTAGCATTTTGAGCAAAAACCAGGTTGTTTTGGATATCTTCGTCGTTTGGAGCCAGTTCTAACCCCTTTTCGAAGTAATAAATACTAGGCCCTACATTACTGAGCTTATAATGCGCGTTTCCAAGATTATAATATAATGCTGCTGACTCCTGGCCAGCATCCAAAATAGATTTATAGGCGTCTATAGCCTCCTGGTACTTTTCCTGATTATATAATGCATTAGCTCTTTGAAACTTTTCTGTATGCTGCGAAAAACCAGAGAAGCATGCTATAAAAACTAGTATGTTAACTATTTGTTTCACGGTATATTTTTATAATTGTTTATCGATACTAGCAATCACTCTAGAAGCTTTATCATAATCTTGCTGCATCGCCGAAGTAGATGAAGGAGTATATCTGGCAAACTCACAACTTTCTAACAATCCTATAAATTCTATTGCAGTAGTATCATCAACATCTCTTTCTTTGAGCAATCGTTGTATTCGATCTTTGCTCATCTCACTGGTTTGGATTTGCAACTTCGCTTTAAGATAGTTATGAAGTGCTCTCTCCATAGCGATATAAAACTCTTTCTGATTTCCTAAATTCTTCTTTGCCTCAGAAAGGTATTTACGTGCTAGTTTATCTGCTTTTCTAACTCTATTCCCACTGACATCATTAAGACGTTCTTCTCTTTTCTTACCAAAGAATAAGAATAGAGGAATTGCTAACAAAGGTGCAGTTAGTGCTACCCAATATGCAGTAGACTTGAAGAAATGTTCTTTTTGGATGGGTTCGAGATTAGCATCCAGCTTCAAAAATCTGAATTGCGTACCTGTTTGTGTTACCAGCTTTTTGCCACTATTGGTAGCTTCTGTTGTGCTTACCACATCACCACCATCTGGTCCTGTTTTTACATTAATTATGATCTCATCAGAAGTAATGCGCTTGTAACTCTCTGTTTTCAGATCAAAATAAGAGAAAGAAATCGATGGTAAAGGATATTTACCTTTATACTGCGGTACCAAGGTATAGGTGTCCCCAATATTTCCTGCCATTCCGGTAAGGTTAGTTCTTACACGCTCATTATGTTCCGGTTCGTACTGCTCTAATCCGTTGGGAACACTCAATTTTGGTAAATCGAACAACTTCAGGTTACCATTACCTGTTACCGATACTTTGGCTTCTAGTGACTCTGTAGCATCCAATTCTCGTTTGTTGGTGGTTACCTTAAAATCAAAAGATCCCACTGCCCCCGAAAAATCATCAGGCCTACCTTGTTGTGGCAAAGGTTTTACATTAATCGTTCTATTACCGGCGGCCACAGTCTTGTTTACTGTAGAATATAGTCTACCTCCAAAGATATCTCTTCGTTTGGTAGGCACATCAACAGAGACTGTAAGAGTTAAAGGTTCTATATTTAATTTCCCCGTTTTTTGAGGATACAATACGGTTTTGCGCAGTACTACAAATCGATAAGGTTCTCCTTTATATTCTCCATTTTCGATCTTCAGTTGTTTCATGTCAATGGCCTGACTCCAAAAATCACTATAGGTTGGACTATCTAATTCGCGCCAATTGCTCACACTAATTCTTGGGCTTACATACAGTTTATACACTACTGTAATCGCTTCATTGAGATAAGGATTTCCTTTTGAGACTTCGGCAACCAAATGTAAATTCTCGCTGGCTACAAAATCAGAGTTATTTCCATCTTTTGGCTTATCGACAGCTGCTGTTATTTCTACTTGTACTGGTAAAGTTTTATAGGTTTGCCCATCAATCTCTATGGTCGCTTGTTTGATGGTGATTCTACCTCTTCGGGTGGGTTCTAGAAAATAGCTAAACGTTTTTGAATAGGATCTTTTACCGTTGATCCAAGAATTACTAATGGATTGATTAGGACCACCTACAACCGTAAATCCCGAAAAAGAAGGAGGTGTAAAGTTATCTCCATCCTTATTCATCTCGAAATCCACGCGTAATCTTTCGTTCACGCCCAACTTTTTCTTACTCACCTTAGCTTCAAATTTTACCTGTGCAACGGTAAATTGAGTTACTGCGAGTACTAGGGTTAGAAAAATTAGTTTTAGTTTCATTCGTTTTATTTTTTCTCTTTCACTTCGTCAAAAGCTTTAGGGAAGTCGATATACTTACCAGTCTTTATCGGTGCGTACCTTTTGCCCCTGCGCTTTTTTGGCATTTATCTTATCCTGAACTTTCTTTTCTTCATTATTCATGGCCTCCAAGAGACTTTTTACCTGTTGAGGAGATAGTTGTCCTTGTGCCTGTTGTGGTTTTTGATTCTGGGGTTGTTCTTGTTTTTCATTTTCACCTTGTCCCTGATCCTTTTCTTCATCCTTAGGTTCTCCTTTATCATCTTTCTCCCGATCGCCTTTATCTTTATCATCTTCGCCCTCTTCCTTATCATTCTGCTGATCCTGTTCATTGTCACCATCATCTCCTTTTTGATCCTGCTTATCATCTCCCTCTTTCTGATCCTGATTATCCTGATTTTGCTGATCTTCGTTTTGATCCTGGTCCTGATCCTGATCATCCTGGTTTTGATCATTTTGCTGTTGCTCTTCTTCCAGCATCTTTTTGGCCAAAGCTAGGTTATAACGGGTTTCATCATCCTTGGGATTATTGCGAAGTGCATTTTTATAGGCTTCGACCGCTTCTTTATACTTCTTTTGTTCCATATAGGTATTTCCTTGATTATGAAATGCCTTATGTTTTTCGGATTTGGTCGCCGTTTCTATTTTTGCTGCCTCCTTATAACGCAGATGTGCCTCGTCATATTTTTCTGAATTGTAATAGGCATTGGCAAGATTATATTTTGCTGTAGGATCTACAGGGTTTTTGGCAATTGCCTTTCTGTACTCTCCTTCAGCTTTTGGAAAATTACCATCTCTGGTAAGTACCTCATTACCTGTTGCTACAAATTGTCTCGCTTCATTAGCCAACTCCTCGAGGTTCTGCTCTTGCGCAAAACTCAATCCAAATACAAACAACGATATGATAATGCTATAATATTTCATTTTATTGCTCATTAAAAAGGTTTAACTTTTTTAACCAGGATGTCTTTCTCTCTAGCAAGAAAATATCTAAGAACAACAATAAAAGCCCTGCTGCCAAAAACCACTGAAACTGATCTTTGAAATCTGCGAACTGCTTTGCTTCAAACTCTTTCTTATCCATATTTTGTAATATGGTCGTTACTTCTTCTACCACATTACTGGTATTTCTCCCTTCAATATATGTGCCATCCGCTTCGTTGGCAATTTCCTGCAAAATTGACGCATTCAATTTTGTAATTACCGTTTCGCCCTGGCTATTCTTTTTGTAAGACTGTACGATTCCATTTCTTTTTATGGGGATTGGTCCTCCTTTTTGGGATCCTACACCAATGGTGAAAATTTTGATCCCTTCTTCTGCTGCTTCTTCAGCAATGGCTTGTACATTTCCTTCGTGATCTTCACCATCGCTTACAATAAACAATACTCTATTGGTTTGCTCTTCGTCATTGTAATAGGTTTTTGCCAATTCTATTGCCTCATAGATTGCCGTTCCTTGTGAGGACAACATATCAGTATTCATGGATTGAAGGAACATTTTACCCGAAGCATAATCTGTTGTAATTGGCAACTGTGGAAATGCACTAGCCGCATATGCGATGATTCCTATGCGGTCACTTGCCAGATTATTGATAATCTGAGTCACCAATTGTTTCGATTTCTCTAATCGATTAGGTGCAATATCCTCTGCCAACATACTCTTGGAAACATCAATAGCAAAAACAACATCAACTCCTTCTCGTTTTACAGTTTCCAGCTTGGTTCCGATTTTTGGGTTGACCAAAGCCATCACCAGGCAGGCTAAAGCCAGACTAATTACTGCAATCTTCAGTATCGATTTGAAAACAGAGCGATTAGGACTTAATTTCTTCAGCAATTCTGGGTTGGCGAACTTTTTTTGCATCGTCTTTTTCCATACCAACACTCCTAAAAACATGAGTACAAGCACCGGAATCCCCAGTAATAACCAAAAGTATATTTTTTCTTCTAGTAGATACATATGTTATCTGTGTTATCCTCTATTATTACAACCTTGGATCTCACGTATTGTTACAATTATTAACTCAACTTTTTATCTGCAATGCAAAAGCATTAATCTTTTCTTTTACATCGGCAGGAATTTCATCATCTTTTATCCATGAATGCACATCTCCCAAATAATTCATGCCCAAATAAGAAGCACTTCTTGAAAATGGCAAATGAAACTCTTCTGGGCGATCATCACTGTTACTACAGCTCAACATACCCATATTCATTCCTCGAAGCATACGACCAAAGTCCTTTTCCTGATATAAAAAATCTGAAATTCGATCCAAAAATGTCTTCATCGTTGCACTCATTGTATACCAATATACAGGAGTAGCAAAAATAATCGTTTGGTAATTTTGCACTATCCCTTTAAAGAGATAATTAAAATCATCATCCTTATTTTTAAATTCATAATCAAAATAACCAATGTCTTTTTGACTAAGATCTACAGCTTCAAAACCAGTAATCTCCTGAAGATACGTTACCACTTTGGATGTATCTCCATTACTACGTGAACTACCAACTAGTATTATTCCTTTATTCATCAATTTTTACACAAAACTTCTAAATACGGTATATCGAAGCAAAAACTCGACAAAAATCAACAATCCGGCTAATAGCACCAGGGACCTGAATTTTTCTTCGTAGTTATAAAACTTAAACTCTTCGATATCCGTTTTTTCTAATTTATCAATTTCCTGATAGATTTCTTCTAATTTTTTGTTATTAGTTGCTCTAAAATATTTTCCTCCGGTTGCTTTGGCAATTTCTTTCAACAATTCTTCATCAATTTCTACCTGCACCCTTCCGTACTGGAAAGAACCGTTGGGCAAAATAGCAACAGGTGCCAGAGCCATTCCATTGGTTCCTAAGCCAATCGTATAGGTTTTAACACCATATTCTACCGCCAGTTCTGAAGCAATTTTTGGATCGATAAACCCGGCATTATTAGATCCATCGGTAAGTAATATGATCACCTTGCTCTTTGCTTTGCTATCCTTAAGCCTGTTTACCGAGGTTGCTAATCCCATCCCTATGGCTGTTCCGTTTTCCAAAACATTGTCATAGCGCACATCTTTCATGCTATTCAAGACTATAGATTTATCACTGGTAATTGGCGTCTTGGTAAAGCTTTCTCCCGCATATACTACTAACCCGATTCGATCATTAGGTCTATCTTTGATAAATTCTGCTGCTACATCTTTTAAGGCTTCAAGGCGATTTGGTCGTAAATCTTTGGCTAGCATACTGGCAGAAACATCGATAGCCATCACAATATCAATACCCTTGGTCGTTTTGGTTTTTGTAGATACATCTACCGTTCTTGGCCTTGCCAGTGCTGTTATGATTAAAGCCATTGCAATTAATCGTAGTGCAAACAAAAGTGGTTTTAGCTTTGTTAACCAACTACCAGTTACCTTAAAACCTTTGATACTAGATATTTTGAGCTCTGCTTGTTGTTTGTTTCGTTTCCATATGAACCAAGCTATCGCCAATGGTAGCAACAAAAACAACCAGAAAAACTGTGGATTTTCGAATGTAAAGTTTTCAAACATTGCTATTTGGGATTTCTTAGTTCTACAGAATTAATAATACGTTGGGCCACGTCTCTGGCATAACGATCTTCTATATCATACACGACTGTGATTTGCTGAAATCCTCCTTGTTCGGCAAAATTAAGCATCACATATTCATTCTTTTGTGTCGTTTGTTTTACTTGGTTGGTAATCTCAAAATTTCCAAACACTTTTACTCCTTTTGCGCCACCCAGGGTTTGGTATTCTTCATTTTTTACCGAAATATTTTTGGCTCCATTCCCTTCGAGATACCCTACACTACCTTCTACTGCTTTTTTAAGATCTACCTGAGTTTGTTGTTGGTAAGATAAGGTGCTTACTACTACATAAAAATTACCAAGTATGCTTCCGTAGGCAAAGGTTTCGTTTCCTTTAAGGATTTGCTTTTGCTCCTCAGTTAGTTGATACTCATTTCTGATCAATACTTTTGGAGTAGAGATTGTAACGGGTGGAGATCCGTACGCACTAGATATCCATTGGCTTTCTGCCAGCTCTTTGGTGGGATGACCTAATAGCGAATCTTTTACCACATCATACCCTTTGATTAGGATAAAAGCAATAAGTGTAATAGCAACAACTCCTACTCCTGCCAAACTCCCTAGAATAATCTTCTTCTTCCTCTTTTTCTCTGCAACTGTCTTTCTGTATTCCTCATCCGCCAAAAGTTCTTCTTCGGTTGGCTCCGGAATTGCCTCTTTGGTTTCGGTAATCACTCGTTCGATCACATTTCGATCCGCTTTTGCCGTCCCAATATCTGGTTTTGATTTAGCGAATTTGGCCATATCGGCAGTTTTCAGAACACTCTTTAGCTCTTCTACTGTTTGCTTGTCTAAATCTAGCGCTCCGGATTTAATTTCTTCGTCCAACTTGGCGATCAACTCGTCGGTAGTACTCTCCATAGCATGATCATACACCTCTTCATCAATATATTTTCTTGCGGTGTCACTAAGTTGTGAGTAATATTCTTTATGAGAATCTTCTTCAAGTAAATGAGATTCGTCTATTCTTCGCAACGCAAGCATAGCTCTTTCGTAGGCTGGCAATTCTTCTTCTTTGGCCTGTTTCTTCTTTTTTCTTCGGAAGACAAAAAATGCAATTGCTCCCAGCAATACCAACGGAATCAAAATCCACCAAATGTATTTTTTCAAATTAAAAAAAGAAGCATCAACCTCGACCAGAGGTTTGATCTCATACATTTTTTGTTTGGTGGTATCTACCAAAACATCTCGTACCTCTACCTTTAATGAATCGGTAAAAAATACTTGATCCCCAACCATTACTTTTTGTCGCGGTATGGTATATTGTCCCGAATCAAACTGTGTCAGTGCGTACTCTTTAATAAGACTGTATCGGTTATCATTTCTGGCCGTATCGATAGTATACGAATCGATAACCTCTAGTGGCATGAATGTCTGCCCTTCTGGAAAAACTACAATCTGTGTAGAATCTGCTTGCACTTCCATCTTATATCGAATCTCTTCCCCGATTTTGATAGAAGTGGAATCAATAGTTCCCTTTACCTGCGCATAACCTGCGGTAGTCAATAAAGAAAAAACTACCCATAGAAAGAACGGAACTACTTTTAGGTTTTGTTTTTTTGTATGTGGTAATCGATTATTCTTCATTAATAGTGCTACTATCCTCTTCTTTTAAAATATCCTAGTAATTTTTTTACATAACTTTCATCGATCCTGCTACTTAGCGATCCCGCTCCACTTCGATTAAAGCTATCTTTGAAATAGTTGATTTGCTCGTTATAGTACTTGCTATAATTCTGGCGTATTTTTTTAGAACCTGTATTGACCAAAAGCAACTCTCCGGTTTCTTCGTCTTCCATCTGCACCATTCCCAGATTAGGAATCTCTTCTTCGTACCGATCATAAACTCGTATTCCGGTTACATCGTGTTTTCCAGAAACAATTTTGAGCGTTTGCTGATATTCGTCTGCAACAAAATCAGACAGTATAAAAACGATGGCTTTCTTCTTCATTACGTTCGAAAGAAACTTCAGTGCCTCGGTAATATTGGTCTTTTTACTCTTGGGTTCAAACTCCAAAAGCTCTCTAATGATTCGCAAAACATGAGACCTTCCCTTTTTTGGTGGAATAAACAGTTCGATCTCATCGGTAAACAAAATCAATCCTATTTTGTCGTTATTTTGCGTAGCCGAAAACGCCAAAGTAGCTGCTATTTCGGTAATGATTTCTTTTTTAAATTGTTGCTGAGTACCAAATAACTGAGATCCCGAAACGTCTACCATCAACATCATGGTAAGCTCTCGTTCTTCTTCAAAAACCTTTACATAAGGTTCATTATAACGCGCGGTAACATTCCAATCTATATTACGTACATCATCTCCAAACTGATATTGCCGTACCTCGCTAAAGGTCATACCTCTTCCTTTGAAGGTAGAATGATATTCTCCTCCAAAGATATGATCACTTAACCGACGTGTTTTGATCTCAATTTTTCGAACTTTCTTTAGTAACTCCTTAGTATCCATTGCATTTCTTTACGATTCTGATTTTTTGACGAATGATTGAATTAACTATCTGTGTAATCATTCTTCGAAAACCTAAAAACCCTATGGTACTTCGATCTCGTTAACGATCTTATTGATAATATCTTCAGAAGTTACATTTTCGGCTTCAGCTTCGTACGTAATTCCGATACGATGACGCAATACATCATGTATTACTGCTCGTACATCTTCTGGAATTACATATCCTCTTCTTTTGATAAAAGCATAGCATTTTGCTGCTGTTGCCAGATTGATACTACCACGAGGAGAAGCTCCGAAGTTAATCAATGGTTTTAAATCTTCTAAACCGTACTTTTCAGGATAACGAGTAGCAAAAATGATATCCAGAATATATTTTTCAATCTTCTCATCCATATATACTTCTCTCACTGCTTGTTGAGCATTCAAAATTTGCTCTAGAGAGACTACTGGATTTACTTTTTCAAAAGATCCTTTCAGGTTGGCACGAATGATCAACTGCTCCTCATCTAGTTTTGGATAATCGATCACGGTTTTTAGCATAAAACGGTCTACCTGTGCTTCTGGTAGTGGATACGTTCCTTCTTGCTCTACCGGGTTTTGTGTAGCCATTACCAAAAATGGTTTGTCTAGAATAAAAGTCTCATCACCAATGGTTACTTGCTTTTCCTGCATGGCCTCTAGCAATGCACTTTGTACCTTTGCTGGAGCACGGTTGATCTCATCTGCTAATACGAAGTTGGCAAAAATAGGTCCTTTTTTGATAGAGAAATCGTTCTCTTTTATGTTATATATCAAGGTTCCTACTACATCGGCAGGAAGTAAGTCTGGCGTAAACTGAATACGACTGAAACTACCATGAACCGCTCTCGACAAGGTATTAATCGCTAAGGTCTTTGCCAATCCCGGCACTCCTTCTAACAGAATATGCCCTTGACCCAATAATCCGATCAACAATCGTTCTACCATGTGCTTTTGACCCACAATCACCTTGTTCATCTCCAAGGTCAATAAATCCACAAACGCAGATTCCTTTTCTATTTTTTGGTTGATTGAAGCTATATCAATAGAATTGTTCTCTTCCATCTATTTTTAATTTTAAAAGCGTGAATTTAACATTACTAATTCAACATTGCAAATTGTTAAAATAATTTTCGACACCCTGTTAATTCTAGGTTAAATATATCCTATATAACTAAGCAAAAGCCCAAATTTTACAGTATATTTAACGCTCGTTTCAGAAAAAACAGGACATACTGATACACATCGTTTTTACGATGAGTATTTCAAAGACGAAACCTAGATATAGATGTTGCATTTCAAGCAGCCAACATAATCAAAAGCTTTTCTTTTTTGTCTGTGCTGTAGCTATATTTTATTTTTTGGCTACAACAGACGATTTTAAAGAAAGTATATACTCCCAATATGTTGCTATACCTAAGGTTGGTATGACCATTTTTAGTAATCAGAATTTCTAAAATAAAAAGAATAAGTATTCACCTATGAAAACAGCCTTAATTACAGGCGCTACCAGTGGCATCGGAAAATCCACTGCCATTGCATTTGCCAAATTACACTACAAATTAATTCTATGCGGAAGAAGAGCAGATCGACTTGATCAACTACAACAGGAATTAGGAGAACACACCCAAGTACACACCTTGTCTTTTGATGTAAGAGATAAGCAAGCCGTATTTGATGCCATAGAAAGTCTTCCTTCCGATTTCGACACTATCGATATCTTAATCAATAACGCGGGTAACGCTCATGGATTGGATCCTATACAAACCGGAAGTCTAGAGGATTGGGATGCTATGATGGATATTAATGTAAAAGGGTTGTTGTATGTATCAAAAGCGATCATCCCAAAGATGGTTAATCAAAAATCGGGTCATATCATCAACATAGGTTCTATAGCTGCCAAAGAGGTATACCCCAATGGTAATGTCTATTGTGCTAGTAAGCATGCAGTAGATGCCGTAAACAAAGCCATGCTTATTGATCTTAATCAATATGGCATAAAGGTGGGAGCTGTTCATCCTGGTTTGGTAGAAACCGAATTCAGCAATGTACGATTTAAAGGAGATGATGATCGAGCAGATAATGTATACAAAGGTTTTGACCCACTTACCCCAGATGACATTGCGGATATCATTGCTTTTGTTGTTACCAGACCCTATCACGTCAATATTTCAGACTTGATTGTATTGCCTACAGCCCAGGCTACGAGTACTATGGTTAACAAAAGTTTATGATTTCTTTATTTTCACATCATTGTCTCCCGAATAAAAATAGCTAAGTTTATGTTGGGAAAAATGTCGATTGCAATTTGTAAAAGGAATGATTAATAAACGCCTACTTATCAAGAACCTACTCGCTCATAATGACGAAAATAGTTTTTATGACAAAAAGAGGAAGCTTAATATTGGCGAAAAGGAGGGTAAAGCCAAGTTTTTGAAACATATCTGTGCTTTATCCAATTCTAATCCCGAAAACAACTCTTATATCGTGATAGGTGTTGAAGACGAAGATAATCAGATCGTTGGTGTAGATTTTTTTGACGATAGCAAAATCCAAAATCTGGTTAATGCATATCTTGAAAATCCGCCTTTGGTAGCTTACGAAAATATCCCTTTCCCGCATTTACCTGGAGACAAAGTAGTTGGATTGGTATCCATCCGATCACAATCCAATAAAATATGTGCACTACGCAAGAACATCTGGAAATATTATGGTGGAACGGTCTTTTTCAGAGACGGTAGTATTAGCATGCCCAAAGTTTTTGATATCGAAATCAAAGATGTCAATTCTGAAATTGTAAGTGCCATTGAAAGCCATGCACAAAACAATATCGAGCTTACTCTGGACGGTGTTTTTGATTTTATGAATTCCAGAAAAGATTACAACCCGACATACAAGGTTTTTAAAGAGTATTTTGTGGTTTGCTGGGCAGGTAAAGAAAAAAGACAAAACGGAGACACTTATTACTCTAGAGTCGATATTGCATTGATCAATGAACAGGTTAAACTGTTTTATTCAGAACTTGATGAGGTGAGTATATCCTTATCTGAAGATCAGTTTAAAATTGTAGAATACGTACAACTTGGATTGCAAGAAACTTACAAATATTATCCGCTTGAAGAAGTCGTTATCACTTTCAAGGACAATGCGAGTTATGATATTGAAAGCAAATTACTTTTTGACCCTCCGCAGTTTGATCGAAAAACATTGTATCACCTGTACAACAGTAATAATGCACTAATTGATAAGTTAAAAAACAAAATTCCTTTATCAAAAAATGAAGAGAATGATTTGTTAAACCTCCCCGCAACTTATCTGATCTGTTATTTTAATGATTTTAAAGAAGCAAAAGAAAAACTTGAAGACGCCAAACCCCATCTAAAAACGTACAATGGTAAAGTATACTCCCTTTATAAAGAAAGCATAAGAATTTTAAGAAAAGTCAGATACAGTTAATACCTAGTAAAAAAACATGAGCAGAAATTTGGTAATAGGTGATATTCATGGCGCACTAAAAGCCCTGAAACAATTAATACAAAAAGTAAATATAACTCCCGATGATCATCTTATTTTCCTTGGAGATTACGTAGATGGGTGGAGTGAAAGTGCAGAGTTAATCTCCTTTTTAATAGAATTGAACACCACTCATAATTGCACATTTCTAAGAGGAAATCACGACGAATTATGTTATACTTGGTTGACCCAAAACTCCTATAATTCTGATTGGGTTAAACACGGGGGTCAAGCTACCATGAATTCGTACGCAAAAAAGTCTAAAGAGGAAATAGAAAGTCACTTACAATTTTTTGAAAGATTAATTAACTATCATATCGATAACCGTAATCGATTGTTTTTGCATGCTGGTTTTACCAATTTGAATGGTCCCCACCGAGAATATTTTGAAAAATTGTTTTACTGGGACAGAACCCTTTGGGAAACTGCTCTTGGCCTAGATGCTCAACTAGAGAAAACGGACTGTAGGTATCCTAAAAGGCTATTGATTTTTGACGAAATATACATAGGGCATACTCCTGTTACCCGAATTAATAAAACCGTACCTATTAAAGCGGCATGTGTTTGGAATATGGATACTGGAGCAGCTTTTAAAGGACCTCTAACCATTATGGATATAGATACCAAAGAATACTGGCAAAGTGATCCTGTACATCTACTTTATCCTGAAGAAAGAGGAAGAAATTAAATAGAAAAGAGGACTTTGATAGTCCTCTTTCTTTTATCATATCCTCATATACGGATTATTGTTGTTCCCGGACAATCATGGGTGTAACATTTATCGGTGTCTTTTGGACATACCCGAGGGTTCTCCGTTTGTATTAAAATAGTTAAAATAGAAGTGCCCGCTCCTTTGATCGTATCCAGTCGATCTAATTGAGCAACATTTAGCTTTTTAAGCTCTAATTTTTTTGCTTTTACTTTTTTCATGTCCTTGCCTTATAGTGGTTTACGTTGTCTGCTCAAATGTATAATAAGAATAGTAAAATCAGCCATTTAATAAGGCCACATTACATGGATTTCATGAATTTCGATAAATTATTCAATGGGCAAAGATGTGAGTTTACGCATAAAATAAGATGGCTTAATACCTGTGCTCTTTTTAAAAGCAGCCGAAAATGATTCTGCACTATTAAAACCCATTTCTTCGGCAATACCTTGTATCGTATAATTTTTTAGGGATGCATTTTCTTTTAATTGTTCTACACTATACTGCACCCTTAATTCATTTACGTAATTGGTGAAACTCTTATTTTTATGATAATTAATAACCTTCGATAAATACTTCGTATTCGTATTAATTTCTTTTGCAAGAGATGAAATGCTAATATTCTTCTGAAGAAATTGACGCTCTCCTTCAAACTGATCAAGTTTACTAAGAATATCATTAACTACATCGTCTGCAATCCCTATATCATCATCTGTCATTTTTTTAGATGATTCTTCTCTTTTATTTCCTTGGGTCAGTAATTCATTAAATTTTTGTTGGTACTTCTTTCTTTTTACAAATTGATAATAGGTAAAACCGGTAGCCATTAATGACAATAAAATCAGGATGATTACCCAAAAACTAAGGGTACTTGCGTTCTTTTCTAGTTCAGTGATTACATCTTCTTTTTCTTTTAGCAATAGTGGGGTGTCAAACTCTTTGAATAACTTGGTAGAAACGGATGCTCTTTGACTTCCAATCACACGGTCAAATTGAAGCAATCTATTGATATAGGTCAATTGCTTTTCTTGTTCTGAATTGGCCTTATACCATGCAATCAAAAACTCATATCCTTTTCTGGTTTCAGGAAGAATAATGTTATCCTTTTGAATTAGAGCATCCATACGTAAAAACTCCTTTTCTGCTCGCAGTGTGTCTTCCTTTTTAAGATAAAGCTGACCCAAATAAAAAGATCCCAGCACATAACTCTCAGTATCTTTTATCTGTTCTTCTTTCAGCAATCGTATTCCCTTGTTGATGCTATCGTATGCACCGTCAAAATGCTCTTTAAAGAATAAATTAACTCCTTCATTTAGTACCAGCTTCCCATAAAAATGATGTTTAAGTTTTTTGCTTTTCAAGGACATCACAATCCCTTTATGATTATAGAAAGAAGCTGAATCTAACAATTTGTTATATCTATAGGATTCTGCCATAGGAATCAATGACAACAAATAAGACATCGCATTTAATACCTCCTTATCACTCTCATATTCAAAATTCTCTTTAAACAAAGTAAGCGCTTCTTCATGCTTATCAATCTTGGTTTTTATGCAGGCGATATTATGATTGGTACTTTGTATGTATTCGGTATTTTGTACTTGTTCTGATAATGCTAAGGCAAGAATATAATTATCTAAGGCACGTTGATAATCCCCTTTTGTAAAATAATACCCCCCCTTAAAAGAGTACGCCTTTATAGGATATCTATCATTATCCAATCTTTTGGTAATGGCAATAGCCAAATCCAGGAGTGCAATTTTTTCAGATTCCTCGGCTGCATAATAGGATAAAGAACTATAGGCTTCTGCCATTTTTATGGTATCCTTATCCGCCATTGCTTTTTCGAGATATGTCGATAAATACAATTTGGATACAAGCGTATCCCCATTTGCATTTCTGTAGGCAGTGTACAACTCGTCGTAAGAGAGTTTCTGCAACGAATCCTTAGTAATCGACTCTTGCCCAACTGTAGTATACACCCCCAAAACAAAAACTGTGAATAGTCTAAACAGACTAATTAAGCTAAAAAAACCATTTGTTTTTTTGGGTATTAAGACTATCATTTGCTTACGAAAAAGGAGTTGCAAGTGCTACAAATATAAGATTTTGAACCAATAACAGGTTTCATAAAAAATGTAACTACACCCCAAAAAATGGCACTTCATTAAAAAACAAATACCCCCCCAAAACAAAAATAACGGAATTCATGAATTTCGACATTGATTTCATGAATTCCGATATAAGTCATTTGTTTTCAAGTAAATAGCAAATCTATATTTGTCCACTTTCAGATAACAAATTAATCTTTAAAATTAAAACAAATGAAAAAAGTATTTTATTTTTTACCAATCCTTGCACTTTTGGTTTTCACATCTTGTGAGAAGGAAGAAGCAGATGAGATCATCAACCACGACCTTGACACCAATCCTTTCAAAATTGAAACCATTGAAAACGATAATGGTAAAATTTTCACTTTAGCACCGGGGTTATACGGCCCAAATGAGACAACCCCGTTTACCAATATAAACTATACTCTAGTTGTCCCACAGGAAATATTAAATCAAGCTCCGGAGGCAAGCCATAAATACCAGCTTAACATCTCTTATCAAGCATATAATTGGTCTACGGGTGAACACTTTTGGGCACCGGCCTTAAACACAGATGTTCCGTCAAATGGAACATTACTTCGTTTTCCTGCTCAATTTGATGGCGCAAAAAGAACTAAATGGCTTATAGGATATGGAATCTATGGAGGGGTTGGCCCCTGGTTTCAATATAAAGAAGTTGTCATTAATCATTAACCATATTAAAATTTACTATCATGCTTAAAAACATCTTACATCTTGAAAACGTTGAAAAAATCGACCGGGACCAACAAAAACATATTTCTGGTCAGGGGTTTGCTCTCCATCTTCCTATAGGAATTGCTTGTCGAAAAGGAGATCAAATTTGCTGTGGTAGTGGTCGCGGTAAATGCGGACTTGCTGGTGGTATATACAACGGTGGTCAATGCTTTTGTTTCAACTCCTAATTTTCATTTATTAGAGAGTGTTTGTCCTTAATTTACAAGCTTCAAAGAAATAAAACCTTTGAAGCTTGTTGTATTGATATGATCTCTATTGATCTAAAATTAATTTTTCTTCGACATTTCTATTTTGTAGATTTAGGACACGAATTCATAAAATAGACAATCCATGGGAATTTTTGACGAAATAAAGAAAAAGCTCAGCCACGAATTTATTGATATAATTGAGTGGTTAGATAATACCGATGACACTATTGTTCATCGATTTGAACGCTATCAAAATGAGATAAAAAACGGTGCTCAACTCATCGTAAGAGAAGGGCAAACTGCTGTATTTATTAATGAAGGCCAATTAGCAGATGTGTTTACACCCGGCACCTACACACTAAATACACAAAACCTGCCAATTTTGGCAACCTTAAAAGGATGGAAATACGGTTTTAATAGTCCATTTAAAGCCGAAGTATATTTTGTAAACACACATTTGTTTACCGACGAAAAATGGGGAACAAAAAACCCAATTACACTCAATGATGATCGTTTCGGATTAGTAGAGATAAGAGCTTTTGGAACCTATGCTTTCAAAATTAATGATCCTGGTAAGTTTATTATCGATGTAGTGGGTACTGATGCCAACTTTACAAATTTTGAAATTAACGAGCATTTAAAAAGCTTAATATCCACTCGTTTTACAGATACTATTGGGGAAGCCAATTTGCCTATCGAATTATATGCTGCCAATACCACCGAACTTTCTGAAACCTGTCTGGAGGTGATGCAACCTGAATTTAATTCTGTCGGAATTTCTTTAGAAAAATTCTTTATCGAAAATGTATCGATGCCAGAAGAATTGAAGAAAGAAATTTTTGAGTACAGCCGAATCGATAAGTTAGATTTGGACAAGTTGACCAAATTCAAAACCGCCAAAGCTATCGAAGCTGCAGCGGCTAACGAAGGCGGCACAGCAGGCGCAGGAATGGGAATGGGAATGGGATTCGTTCTAGCTCAACAGATGGGTGGAATGATGAACCCAATGGCCGGGCAGCAACAAGCTCAGGTACAACCTACCTCTCCTACAGCTCCTCCACCGATGCCAGTACAAGTACAGTATTTTTATGCTCATAACGGACAACAAGCAGGCCCTGTTTCATTTGATCAATTAAAAGCTCTATTTGCTAACAGAACGGTAAATAAAGATTCTTTGGTTTGGAAACAAGGAATGGCCAATTGGACTGCCTTGAAGGATGTCGAAGAGCTAAAATCATTTTTAGGAGGTAGTACACCACCTCCACTACCAGGGAACTAAGAAAAGAGAGATAATATAGAAATCATCAAACCCGATCATTATCCAATAGTGCAATGATCGGGATATTGGATTTATGGAAGAAGAAAAGAGAGCTGTTTCAGAACAAAAAAAGTCCTGTTCCAATTGCGGAGCAGAACTTAAATATAAACCCGGTACGACCTCTATTACTTGTGAGTACTGTGGAAATGTAGAGGAAATCGTTCAAGATCCTAATGGGTTTCAAGAATTGGAACTCAAACCTTATTTAAACGAAATGGGGTCGCAATCACATTCAGAAAAGATTGTGATGTTGCAATGCACAAACTGTGGAGCGAATCAACATGTTGAAGAAAATTATAAGTCCTTGCACTGTGTGTATTGCACCACACCACTAATCATTGAAGATGCCTATAAAGAAGATTGGATTTTACCAGGTGCAGTACTTCCGTTTCAATTTGATCAAAAAAAATCACATCAAATATTTTCAAAATGGGTAAAAGGATTGTGGTTTGCCCCCAATAAGCTTAAGAAAGCCGCATTAGACCCGCAAAATACTAAGGGATTATATTTACCATATTGGACCTTTGACGCGCAGTTATATGCCAATTATTCTGGGCAAAGGGGAGATTATTATTATGTTACTGTGCCCTATACGGCAACCGTAAATGGGAAACGAGTACAACGAACCCGCCAGGAACGAAGAACCAGATGGACGCCAGTACGAGGCTCTATCAGTGGTTTTGTGGATGATACGCTTATCCAAGCCTCTCATCAGCATAAAAACCCAATCCCTTCAAAGATTTCTAATTGGAATTTGGAGGCTTTAGAAAGTTTCAATACGAGTTATTTGGCTGGCTTTGTAACCGAGAAATATACTATTCCGTTAAAAGACGGTCATCTTGCTTCTACCCAAGAAGCAGAGCGTATCGCAACTACTTGGGCACGTAGAGATATAGGAGGGGACACTCAACGTGTTTCTTCGATTGATATGACACTTTCAGAAGAAACCTTCAAACATATTTTACTTCCTGTTTATATTAGTGCATACCGATTCAACAGTAAAACCTACAATTTTTACATCAACGGCCAAACTGGAGCCATTTCTGGAAAACGTCCTTACTCCTTCTGGAAAATTTTCTTTTTTGTACTATTCATTATAGCAGTAATTGGAATCATTTTGGTGTTATCTAATCAGTAATTAATGCAGTATTGCGTTTTTGTTTGAAGCCAAACAATAAACATAGATTATACTTTACCATTAAAATAAAAAAGGAGTTGAATATTCAACTCCTTTTCTCTATCATGTTCTAAAACTAATTAGTTTTTAACTAGTTTAAATGTTCCTTGTATATCTCCAGAGAATTTTGCAAAATACAATCCAGGAGCAAAGTTTGAAGCGTTCCAAACAAAAGCTCCACCCAGACTAATATCAGAATTAACCTGTACCAATCTTCCTATACTATTGTAAATTCTAACTGTAGTTTTTCCTCCTGATTTTGATAATTTATCTCCAAAGTTGAAAATAAATTCACCGTTAGAAGGGTTAGGATGAACCCCTGCACTTGTGAAGGCTTCTATAGTTGCCAGTTCTGTTTCTGCTCCTTCAGTCTCATCACCCCCTGAACCAGTAATGTCTCCAAAAATTTGAAATCTTTGATCAGCTGAAACTTCACCGAATATTTCAGATCCACTCGTCCAATCTACTGCTCCTGTTCCGAAAAGATTAAGGACATCTCTAAAATGGCTTTGTTCACCTACCAAATTGTCTTGTGATAGCCAACTCCAAATATTAGATCCGGCAAAAGCAAGATTCACATATACGGATATCCAATAATTACCACTTTCTAAAGTCACAGCTTCAGGAAGAGCTATATTAAGATTTGCATCATCAGCTTCTGATAACGGAACAATCTCTCCGCTATTATATACCTCATCTCCAGGAAGTCCGGCATTATCTTCATAAATTACTACCGTGACATTGTTAAGTGCACCGGTTCCACCAAAACTTCCAAATGCTAATACTCTGTTTATACTCCAAGTATCTCCAGCTGGTACTGTAAAATCATCAGCAGATTGTGCTAAACCACCAAAATCTAAGAAATTCTGTGAAGGTAAAGAGCTTACAATTGCATTCGTTTGCTCATAAATAGAAGGTTCTGCTACAGTGATTGTAAATCCTTCAGAAACTTGCTCTTCTCCTGAAGTTGCTATCAAACCAATAGATGCAACTCCTATAGCATCTGAAGTATACGATACCGTTAAAACATCTCCTACTAAAGTTGCTGTCACTAATTCTGGATTTGTATTTGTAACTTCAATATCGATAGGGCGCCCTTGAGATTGAACGAATAACCCAGTAACATCTATTTCTGTGTCTTCACTGTTTTCATTTACTGTAAAGTCATCTAGAGGAAATGCTACACTTAAGGTTGGTTCTGGTACCTCATTGAAAACAGGGAAACGCGCACTAAACATACCACTACCTCCTGATGCTATAGCGATAAATCCATCTTTTCTGGCTACCACCTCATCGGTAACTGCACTTCCAATTCTTACATTTTCTTTTCTCCAAACTGTGTTCTCTCCATTCAATCTGGTCGTGTAATATAACCCCGTACTAGTTGCAGCGTAAATTCTTTGTCTTCTAGATCCGAAAAATCCTTGACTTCCTCCAAAGAAAGCAGTACTTCTTACTGAAGGACCATTACCAGATCCGTCAGGATTTTCTTCAAGATTACCACTGATATTAGTCCAAGTATCCCCCCCATCTTCGGTAATAAATACACTTGGGATTCCATAATTTGAAAAAGTAACAATAACGCGGTCAGAATTTGAGGCATCTATATTGATATCATTAACAAACCCTGTTGGTAATCCTTTTCCTGTAGTAATATCGACTGCTTGTTGCCCGTCTATATTAGCATTGTCCATTCTAAACACCTGACCTGCATTGGTACCGTAGTATAACCTGTTTGCTACTGGGAATTTTGATACTTCCAAAGCAGTTACTCTAGTTCCTACTGGTGTAGCAGAAGTTTCTATGTTTACCCAATTAACTGGTGTTGGACCTGTTGATGATAATGGAATTTCATCCAGGTTATTATTTCTCCATATTGTATTTCCGCCAGGAACATACATTACATTATCTTTGATTGGATCTAATGCAAAAGGATTAATGAACGCAAATCCAGTTGCACCTGCAGGATGTACAGTTGCAAAAGACACTCTATTTCCTTCTTCATCTAAGTTAAGACGACGAATAATTCCATTTTGAACGGAAACATAATGTGTTCTTCCATTGTCTGCGATAGCATTATAACCACCGTCAGCTCCTAGTTGTTCGTCCCAATCATCGGTAGGGTTTGAAGAATTAGTAAACCAAGAACCGTTATCCTGGAATCCAGCTAAAAGATTTTCATCCTCAGACTGTGGATCAAAAGCAACATGATATGGGTGCGTTGTTACATAATTATTATTTAACGATTCCCAGGTTACCTGTTCTGCATCATCATTAACAACAGTAATATCTTCTGTTAATGACAAACCTCCATCATGACCAGCAATGGCTTTATTTGGATTTGACGGAAAAAACACTAAAACGTGTTGATCTGCATGCTGATTGGTATATGATGCTCCTCTACCAATAGTATTTAATAAAATATCTAATTCACCCGGTCCGTTTCCTCCTATCCAGGTTTCTGCTCCTGCAGGAGTGGTAAACCCTGTATTCGATCTGTATAAACATGTACCTCCAACAAATACAATATTGGATTGTGTAGGGTGCACCTCACAAACCATATTATATCCACCTTGAAGATTTAAATCTCCAATACCAAAGTTTATCGGTATTGTAACCGGTAAATTCGCCGTAAGATCTACCCAAGCTTCTTCTAGTGTAGGAGCCAATGCATCATATCTAAATAACACCGCTTGATTTGCTGGGTTTCTGTCTTGTGTAAAGAAATAAACCGTACTCTCGTTAGAGTGATCTATTCCGATTTTACTTCTTCCGTAAGCAGGAATAAAATTTGGAGGCGTGATGTTTGTCCATGTCTCTCCATTATCACTAGAGGTCAAAAACCCAGTATTAGGAGCAGCATTGGATGATGTTGAAGCATAAATAATACCTGTGGGGCTGATGCTCATTTCTGCAAAACTATCAAATCCCGTTTCCAGTACCTCTTCAAAAGAATTTCCACCATCCTGTGATCTGAAAATTCCGTTGAAAGTAGCTACAAATAAATCTCCATTAATTGGGTTCATTACCAGGTCATTGATAAGATCAAAAGGAGATTCAAAAGCACCTACATTTTCGTTAAGGGTAGCTCTTAATTGCTCCCAGGTACGTCCTCCATCTTGAGATTTGAAAATTCCGTTCCCTTGAAAGAAAGCACCTCCTGCACTAACACCACTTCCTCTACGCTCTCCTCCGGCGTAATACCAGGTAAATCCTCTACCTGGTCGTGGATCCTGTACAATGGCAGTAACACTAGGGTTCTGAAATCGTCTAGTCACTTTTCTCCATGTACGACCTCCATTTTGTGATCTCCAAAGACCACCAGAAACACCCCCAGCTAAGATCACATTTTCATTGTTACGATCAACAGCCACAGCTCTAGTTCTACCACCTACGTTAGCTGGTCCTCTGTTTTTCCAATTTGAAAAGCGTGCTCTTTTAGAAGATTTTGAGATTTGCTGCAATGATTTTTGAGAATCATCTCCAATCGCAATCTTGCTAGAAAACTCAATTTCCGCTTGTCTGATTCCATTAGGAATTTTACCAGATGGATCTTTTAAACGCTCGAATTCGAATTTCGCTCTTTCAATAGCATCTTCGCGTTTAAGCGCTTCACGATAATCTATTGGACCAGCATCACTACTAAAAACCTGTTGGTTTTTTAATGTTTGTGTGTTTGCTGATGGTTTTGCCTGAGACTTGAGGCTTGGTTGTTGGGCATAGGTAATCGTTGTAGCTCCCAACAAAGCTACAGCCCAAACCGAATGTTTGAGCGAGAATAGCAATTTTTTCATTTTATTAAGCTGATTTGTGAGTAAGCGCCAAATCTAACTTAATTTTTTCAAAATTTTTCTTAAAGTTTAAGAAAAATTGTTCTGACCTTTTATTTTTTTATGAAGACCTTTTGTTGAAGAGAAGAATCAAACCTTAAGGTACTCCATTTCATTATTTTTTACTACCGTAACTAACAATTTCGTAGGTTGTTTGATTAAAATCCTGGCACAAAGTCTCTATTACAACCATGGAGAATTGTTTGTCTTTCGTCAAATCTTTCTGTATCACTTTTCTACTCAGCGTTTTATTTACAAAACCTAATTCAATCTCCTGCCCTATAGATAACAAGTTTACTATAGCTTGCCCTGATCCATTAATAGCATCAATTTTAATCTTGACTACATCTTTATAATTTCTGCTACAAATGGTCTTTTCTTCGCCCACTGCCATAACAGTCGCCACAATATGTACAGTACTTGGATCTATTCGATCATAAACTACTACATCCTCAAACTTTGGTTTTTCCACTACAGTAGGCTTTTCTTTTTTGGTCGGTTCTTGTTCTTGTGCAACGGTATTAGTCTTACAAGATACAATTGCAATCACAACCAAAATATATACTATCCTTTTCATGTTTGGTAAAATAAAAAAAGGAGCTGAGAATATCAACTCCTTTTTGTTTTAATATGCTTAATTAACTTATCTTTTTACAAGTTTGAACATGGTATTCAGACCACCTGAAACTTGTGCAAAATAGAACCCTGACCTAAGACTTGATGCATCCCACGAGAATCTAGAATTTGGATCCAAATCCCTTTGTTGATATACTAGATTACCAGTAATATCAAAGATGTTTATTGAGATCCTACCGTTAGCGCTAAGACTCTTCAGATTAAATGTAAAATCACCTTGCGACGGATTCGGCCAAACCAGTGCATTAAACTCACTTTCTAGCGTAGTTAATGGCTCTGGATCTTTAGTTTCTGGGCCTACTGGTCCAGAAAGATCATTAAGATCTCCAAAAATTTGGAAAATCTGATCTAGTGAAGCCGCACCAAAAGCTGTAGAAGCTGGAGTCCAATCGGTAGCTCCTACTCCAAATAAGTTCAGCTCATCTCTAAAGTGTGTTTCCTGACCGATACCTCCGGTCTGAGCAGCCCAGAACCATTGTGTATTGTTTGGCGAAAATGCCAAATTAGCATATACCGTTAACCAGTAGTCTCCGCTTGCTAACTCAACAGGCTCTGGAAGCAATAGGTTCATATTCGTATCTGAAGGATCAGAAATCGGAGTAAGTACTCCACTATTGTATACTTCAGCACCAGGAACTCCTCCATTATTTTCGTAGATAACCACTGTAGCATTATCCAAAATAGGAGAGTTATTTGCCGCACCAAATGCCAGTATTCTTTCTACAGTCCACGAAGCTTGTTCTGGTACTGTAAAATCATCTGATGATTGTGCCAATGCTCCAAAATCTAAGAAGTTTTGAGATGGGAAAGTTCTAACCTGACCCGCAATTTGCTCGTAAATAGCAAATTCTAATACATTTACTGTAAATCCTTCTGCCACTTGTTCTCCACCAGATGTAGCAATCAATCCAATCGTTGCCTGCCCTAAACTATCAGGCGCAAAAGAAAGATTAAGAACATCTCCTTCTTGCGTTACTGTTACTAACTCTGGGTTTGTGTTGGTCAACTCTATATTAATAGGTGCTCCTGTAGAACTTACAAAAAGATCGGCAACATTTACCTGCACATCTTCGCTATTTTCTGGAAGACGTAGATCATCCAACAAATAAGCTACGCTTAGTGTAGATTCTGGTTGCTCATTAAAGATTGGGAATCTTGCACTAAACAATCCGTTTCCATGTACTGCTAATGCGATAAATCCATCATCACGAGTTACCACCTCGTCTGCTACGGCATTACCAATAGCAAAAGGCTCTTTGATCCATCTTGTATTTTCACCATTTAATCTATTTGTATAATATAAACCTGTACTGGTAGCTGCAAATACGCGTTGTAAACGAGAACCAAAGAATCCTTGACTACTTCCAAAGAATGCAGTACTTCTTACCGAAGGACCATTTCCAGATCCATCTGCATTTTCTTCCAGGTTACCACTAATATTTGTCCATGTATCTCCACCATCTTCGGTAAGGAATAAACTAATCACTCTATAGTTAGAAAAAGTAACGATTACACGATCAGAATTTGAAGGATCAACGTTGATATCATTAACAAATCCTCCTTCTGGTAATCCTTTACCTTCAGAAATATTAACAACCGGCTGGTTATCTAAGTTAGCATTATCCATTCTGAATATTTGCCCTGCATTAGTACCGTAATACAATCTGTTTGCCACTGGGAATTTTGAAAGTGCCAAAGAACTTACTGTAGTTCCTGCCGGAGTATCAGAATTGGTTAAACCTACCCAATTTACTGAAGCATTTGCCGTTGAGAATAGAGGAATTTCATCCAGGTTGTTGTTTCTCCAAACTCTATTACCTGCTGGTAAATACATGATTCTTTCGTCATTTGGATCCAACAGAAACTGTGTTACAAAAGGAAACCCAGTTGCTCCTGCAGGAGTAACTCTTGTAAATGATTCAAAGGCTCCTTCTTCATCAAAATTCAATCTAAACAGTGTTCCTCTTTGTGCAGAAACATATCTGGTTCTACCTTCGTTGGCAATAGCTGAGAAACAACCATCTCCTCCAAAATCTTCTATCCAAGGAGCAGTCCCATCGGTAGAGTTGGTAAACCATGTACCGTTATCCTGGAATCCAGCTATTAAATCATCGCTATTACCACTTGGGTCAAAAGCAACGTGATATGGCTGTGTCGTTAGATATCCATTATTCAGATCGATCCATTCTATAGGCTCTGGCCCTGGGTTTTGTGTAGTAATATCTTCTACAACATAAACTCCTCCATCATTTCCTGATAATACTCGATTTGGATTAGAAGGGTAAAAAACTAATGCATGTTGATCTGGATGTTGATTGGTATACTGTGGGAAACCATTTGGATTTGTTGCGCTATATCCAGCGATCCAGCTTCCTATTCCTACAGGTGTAGTGAATCCGTCTGTAGAACGATATAAATTAGTTCCACCAACAAACATAAAGTTAGAGTCTGCAGGACTTATTTCTAGGACCATGTTATACCCTCCTTGAAGATTAAACACTCCTCCTCCGGTTCCAAAGTTTCCTGGAAGGTTTGCAGTTAGGTCTACCCAAGCTTCTTCTGGAGAAGCCGCCGCTGCATCATATCTCAATAAGAACGCTGCACCTCCTGGTCCAACATTTTCAGCAAAGAAATACACGGCATTCTCATTTGCCGGATCTGCTTTCATAATTGTTCTTCCTATAGTTGCAGGAAGGAATTCTGGAGTAATACTTTCCCAAGTATCTCCACCGTCGGTTGAAGTAAAGAATCCTTCATTTGGGTCACTTCCAGAATCCAAGGTAGCGTATAATCGACCACTTGCAGTTGCCATTACTTCGGCCTTAACGTCGAATCCACCTGATAATACTTCTTCAAAAGTTCTACCATCATCCTGAGATCTTTGCACACCGGTAATTGTACCTGCATACAAATCTCCGTTGGTAGGGTCAATTGTAATAGAGTTGATCAAATCCAATGGTCCAAAAGCTCGAACATCACCATCGCTAGAAGCTTCTAGTAATCTCCAGCTTCTTCCACTGTTTACAGATCTGTAAATCCCTGTTCCTTGAAAGAATGCTCCTCCTGCTCCTGCAGAGTTACCCAAACGCTCACCAGTAGCGTAATACCAGATTCTATGTTTTCCTGGTCTTGGATCCTGAATAATGTCAGTTATACTTGGAGATTCTCTACGGCTGGAAACTCTGTTCCAGGTTTCACCACCGTTTGAAGAACGCCATAAACCACCAGATACACCACCGGCAAAGATGATATTCTCGTTAGTACGGTCAATTGCCAATGCACGTGTTCTACCACCTACATTAAAAGGACCTCGATTTTCCCAATACTGAAATCTTCTAAATTTACCAGAAGACTTTGCATTTACAGATTGTTTGAGTTCTGTACCTACAGGAAGATTTTTGGAATAACTGATTTCCAAATCTCTTATCCCCAGAGGTATTGCGCCTGTGCTAGGATCTTTGAGTCGACTTAACTCATAATTCATTCGATCAACCGCACGATCACCTACAGCAGGAATTTTTGTTTCCTTTGCTCCATGCTTACTATCGTAAATTTTGGATTGTTTGTAGAGCTCGTGACCTTTTACTAGTTGATCCGCTTGTGTTTTCAGACCTTTAACTTGTTGAGCTTGTACTGAAGCTACCATCCCGAATAGGGATAAAGCCCAAACCGAACGTTTGAGACAGAGTAAAATAGTTTTCATTTTATTAAGCTGATTTGTGAGTAATTCTCAAATCTAACCTAAATTTTCGAGATTTTTTCTTAAAATTTTAGAAAAATTAACAGAATATTACTTTTTCTGCAAAATTACGCTTACTTTTTCGGTGATTACATGGCAAGCATCTTCTTCTACGATGGTAGGTTCAGCAGTAGTACTATCATTATACCCTTCCTTTGTGGCCGTAATTATGTAAGTACCAACACGTTCGTAGGCGCCTACAAAAGTTCCGGTTCCTTCGATATTGATCAATGTTTCGGTATATTGACCATCAACAACCACAACATTTACTCCTTCGGTAATAGGATCTCCATTTATTCCATCTGTTACGGTCACCTCTAGCCCAGGACGTAAGTCTTCTGTACAAAAAATAGGATCATCAGTGGAATCGTCATCATTACATCCAAAAAAAGCAACGGTCAACAGGATTACAAAAAGTTTTTTCATCTTAATTAATTATTCTCGTTTCTACTATCGTTAATTAGATGTTGCCTTAATCGAATGGTTGCGTTATGATACAATTTCTAGAAGTCGCAGATACGAAAATTACTTAACCATCATTCTTTTTGAAAGAACGACTTGATCATTAAGAAACATTGTATAAATATATGTCCCCGAGGATATAGAACGATCTTCTAATTTAATAGTATTGATTCCAGATTTTAATTTTTTATACACCTTTATTTGTCTACCATTTAAATCAAAAATTTTGATGCTCGCACGATGCTCATACCCTTTTGGGATGGTATAAGAAATTATAGCAGAAGTAGTAAACGGATTAGGGATATTTTGAGACAGTGCAAATCCTTTTGAAAAAAAACTCTGATCTTCATTTTTATTACTAGTATTTCCGATTGTTAAATGAACTATTGCCGATAACTGTTCTTTCAGCTCTTCATTTTCTTTCTTCAATTCTTTAACTGCCTCAATAAGCACAGGAATCAGACCTTGATAGTTTATGGCCGTATGTTCTTCATTGGATTTTACCAAAGCAGGGAACACATTTCGTAACTCATTGGCATCCAAAACATATTGCCTTTCCTGTCTGGATTTTTGATGATTTCTTTCTACTGTGACTGTTTGTTCTATGCTATTAATCATTTGAAGCTTACCAATTGGATCTTTTAATGCACTAACATTGTTTTTGGTTCTGAAAACACTACCGCCTTGATTACTTACCCAAACTCCTGTGGTATACGCATCTCCGTTTATATATAACCTGTAGCCAAAACTAGAAGTACTATTAATAGAAACATTACCAGTGCCGAAATCTCCATAGATCAAAGGTGTTCTGTTTACGTCACCGTCCTGGATTACTAACTTATTACTTACATCTCCGGTCCAGGTAGCTACATTCCCGATCATCACATTATGACTGCCCGTAATAATCCCATTACCAGCACCACTACCCAAGAACACATTATAACTTCCGGTTGTATTAAATGATCCGGTTCTGTAACCAATAAATGTATTTCTTTCTCCCGATTGATTTGCTAATCCCGTATAGGCCCCTAAAAAAGTGTTGTAATCGGCCTGGTTATCGACCCCGGAAGCAGCACCTAAAAAAGTATTCTCCTCACCAAATCTATTTTGTTCGCCGGCAGCATTACCAATAAATGTGTTAAGATTACCCCTAAAGTTCATACTACCCGACCTATTTCCCAAAAATACATTTTCGTTACCATCGTAGTTCTCTCTACCAGATTCATTACCGATAAATACATTAAAGAAAGCGTTACTGCCAGAACCTGACCGGTTTCCTATAAAAACATTTTGAGCACCGTTTGCATTATTCACTCCAGATGCTCTTCCGATAAAAACATTCTGTCTTCCACTAGTCGTAAATGCTCCACTTTGGAGTCCCAAAAACACGTTATCAGAACCTATCGTATTTCTTGCGCCTGCTTCAAACCCTAAAAACGTATTAGCATTAGCAGTGACCACATTTCCTGCTTCATAACCGATAGAAGTATTACCAAAACCACTATTACCAGCATTATAACCAAGATTGGTATTCGCCCCATTGGCAACTATCTTATTTTTGACTAACTGATCAGACTCTTGCGCATGTAATTTAGTGATTACAAAAAATAAAACGATAAGTTTTTTCATTGTGTAAGGATTTATTAATCCCACAATATTAATTGTATCTCTTTTAATTTAAAAAAAGTAAAGGTCTCATTATCTTGAATTTATCGTGAATTCCTCTAGTAGACGGATACTAAAAAAGCACCTCAATCAAATGAGATGCTTTTAAGCATATACTTTATGTTCAATACTCTTTATAAATCAAATTTGATTCCTTGTGCCAGTGGCAACTCGGTGGTATAATTGATCGTATTGGTTTGTCTTCGCATGTATACCTTCCAGGCATCTGATCCAGACTCTCGACCTCCACCAGTTTCTTTCTCTCCTCCAAAAGCTCCACCGATTTCGGCTCCAGAAGTTCCGATATTTACATTGGCGATTCCACAATCTGATCCGGCATGCGATAAAAATCGTTCTGCTTCTCTTAAGTTGTTGGTCATAATAGCCGACGATAATCCCTGAGCTACTCCATTTTGAACTTCGATTGCATTTTCTATCTCGCCACTATACTTCAGTAGATATAATACAGGAGCGAAAGTTTCGTGCTGTACGATTTCAAATGAATTATTAGCTTCGGCGATAGCAGGTTTTACGTAACAACCACTTTCATACCCTTCTCCAGATAGCACTCCACCTTCAACAACGATGTTTCCTCCTTCTGCAACTACTTTTTCCAAAGCATTTTGATACCCTTTTACAGCATCAGTATCAATAAGAGGTCCAACATGATTGTTTTCATCAAGTGGATTCCCTATTCGTAATTGACCATAGGCATCTACCAACGCATTTTTAACCTGATCGTATATAGAATCATGAATAATTAATCTACGGGTTGACGTACATCGCTGTCCAGCAGTTCCTACCGCTCCAAAAACAGCACCAATCACCGTCATTTTGATATCTGCATCTGGTGTAACGATAATCGCATTATTACCTCCAAGTTCAAGCAAAGACTTTCCTAAACGTTCACCAACTTTTGCCGCAACGATTTTACCCATTCTGGTTGATCCAGTAGCTGAAACAAGAGGCACACGACCATCGGTGGTCATCATCTCTCCCACTTTGTAATCTCCATTGATCAAGCAAGAAATACCTTCTGGTAAGTCATTTGCCTTTAATACTTTGGCTATTATGTTCTGGCAAGCTACCCCACAAAGCGGAGTTTTTTCACTTGGTTTCCAAACACAAACATCTCCACATATCCATGCTAGTGCAGTATTCCAAGACCATACCGCTACAGGGAAATTAAAAGCAGAAATAATCCCAACAATCCCAAGGGGATGATACTGTTCGTACATTCTATGTCCAGGACGTTCTGAATGCATAGTCAGACCGTGCAATTGTCTCGAAAGACCCACTGCAAAATCACAGATATCAATCATCTCTTGTACTTCTCCTAATCCTTCCTGATAGGATTTTCCCATTTCGTAAGAAACTAATTTACCTAGAGGTTCTTTTAACTTACGAAGCTCTTCACCAAACTGTCTTACGATTTCTCCTCGTTGAGGAGCAGGCATCACTCTCCAAGTTTTAAAGGCTTCTTGCGCCTTTTGAATTACTTTTTCGTAGTCCTCCTTGCTTGTTGTTTCTACCTTACCGATTAATTCTCCATCTACTGGAGAATACGAAGAGATAGCATCTCCCGAAGAGAACCATTCTGTACCTGTTGAAGTTCCTTTATTATGATCCGAAACACCTAATTGTTGTAATGCTTCCTGAATCCCGAAATCCACGATTGCTGTTGCCATGTTATTTGTAACTTTTTGAAAGTATAAAGATAATGTGTTTTGCAGATATATTAAATTCTGATTGTTCTTAAAGTTAGTTTTAATAGATTTTGCAACAAAATGCCTTTCAAAAAATCAAAAATGTAAAAAAGCAGAAAGTCCATACATCAAATTGACATTCTGCTTCTGCCTTATATTAAGACATATAGGATCTTACTACATTCTAAAAAAGAAAAGCGAACCGAAGTTCGCTTTTACCATTTTAGCATCCTGTATCTTCATATTCCAAACTTCCGTCTACCGGACATGGAATCGAGCACGGTTGAGTAATCAAAATCGGGAAAGGTCTTCCTGCTGGTGTAAAAACACAAGCACAGCATTCCTCAAAAAATGGAAAGCTACCTCCCTGTATTAATTGTTGCTCATTCTTGTTTAACTTCTTGGTGTTCTCGATGTTTAAGATTTTTTTCAGCATAATATAAAATTGATTTGTGAATACATTAAAAATAAAAAATGTAACCCTCATTTAATCCTATTTTACCTTAAAATCAGACAAATACTTCCTCATTTTTATAAAAATGAGTCTTAGTCATTTATGGTTTACATCTATTTTTTCTTCTGTTTACAAAGAGCTTTCCACAAAAAAGAAATCGCCCAAACAAGATTTCTCCTGTAGAGCGATTTCCAACTAAATAACCAACCAAAAAGTTTATATTGTTTAGCGCGATCCTTACTTTTATTTTACAAGCTTTCTTAATTTAAGATCGGCTTTTTTTAATCTCTTCGTTTCGTTTTGTATCTTCTTACCTGTAGTCGAATTTTTGAAAAGTAAATGACCTCTACCTTTAAAATGATATACAGTTCCAGAATTTGGATGATACAATTCTATTTTACTATCATTGATAACGGATAATTCGAAGTATTCATTGCCCAGATAGTCGTAATCAAGTGTTAAAATTTTCCTATAAAAATTATTAGCGATATCATTCACTTCATAATACCCCGTATAATCGTAATAGATATCATCGATCGGAATCCCTACATGATCCCTTGAACTGTTAAAATTATCTCCCGCACCGTAGTACAAAAACTGAAGGTAATTCTCTTCATCAAATTCGTTTAACACCCCATATTCACTAGTGTATACTTTTTCCCAAACCTCATACTCTTGTAGGAAATAGTGAATGTTGTCATAAAACACTCGATCATAATCAAAAGTGCTTCTTTGATGACCTATCAAATAGTATCGTGTGTTTGACACTCTATCATACAATTCAATTTCATTGCTAGATAATTGACTCACGACCAACTCGTATCTTCCATCGATATCATGAGTAATATCTACTTCCATACGGAAAGTATCATAATATCCAACATCCAATCCAAATCCACCTCCATTGTCTCCTATTCCTACCAAATTGTTATTTGCATAAAACGTACCTCCACGGAAAGAAACGGTAAATGCTTTTTGCAGGAAAGGAATTTCACCGGTACCTTGAGTACGTTCGATATCAACATACCAAATTTCATAATCTCCTAAAAGGTCATACAAGCTGATTACAGGTTCCTCGATAAAAACATCTTCTTCAATCACCACCTCTGCTACACATGATGTAAACAATATTGAACCTAAAATAAGAACCGAAAGTAATTTTAACGTCTTCATAAGCTGTGAATTTTGAATTTCACTAATTCGAAAACCAAAACGTGTGCCAAACTTATATTCTTCTGATTATCAATCTTTTAATTTGAATTCTATTTTACTTATTTTTGACCCAACAATCTTAATTTATGGAAAGCAGTCCGAAATTTGCAGTTATTGGTGGTGGTAGTTGGGCAACCGCTATTGTAAAAATGTTAACCGAAAACCTGGATGAGATCGGTTGGTATATGCGTAGTGCATATGCTTTGGAGCATCTAAAAAGACAACAACACAATCCAAATTACTTAAGCTCGGTCGAGTTTAAAATGGAGCAACTAAAACTAACCAACGATATTAACGAAGCGGTAGCTTACGCAGATTATGTAATCTTTGCTATTCCCTCTGCTTTTTTGCATAGTGAATTAGAAAAACTTACCGCCTCGCTAGAAAACAAAGTGATCTTTTCGGCTATCAAAGGTATTGTTCCCGAGACTGGATTGATTGTAGGAGAGCATTTTCATGATATCTATAACATCCCTTTTAACAATATCGGTGTAATTACTGGACCTTGCCATGCCGAAGAGGTGGCACTAGAACGTCTTTCTTATCTTACTATTGCGAGTAATGACGAAGAAAAAGCTACCATCATGGCCAATCACCTAAGTAGTTATTATATCAAGTGCAAAACAAGCGACGATATCATCGGTACTGAGTATGCCGCTGTATTAAAAAATATCTATTCGGTAGCTGCAGGGATCGCACATGGACTAGGTTATGGGGATAATTTTCAGAGTGTATTGATGAGTAACGCCATTCGTGAGATGAAACGTTTCATTAAAAAAGTCCATAAAATGAAACGTAATATTAACAATTCGGCTTATCTGGGAGACTTATTGGTGACCGGATATTCTATTTTTTCACGTAATCGAATGTTTGGGAACATGATTGGTAAAGGATATACCGTAAAAAGCGCACAAATGGAGATGAATATGGTCGCCGAAGGATACTATGCTGCAAAAACCGCATACGAATTGGATGCCACCAAAAAGACGAGAACCCCAATCATTGATGCCGTTCACGATGTTTTGTACGAAAACAAAAATCCAAAAAAAGTATTTAAGAAATTAGCTGAAAAGCTAGATTAATTATGCTTATCTTCATTGCTCAGCTATTTTAGTCTTTGACCTATGAAGCATCTTATCGAAACTTTTTACACGGCGCTTAATAATCGTGATGCAGATACCATGATTTCCTGTTATCATGATGATGTAGAATTTGAAGATCCCGGATTCGGAAAATTATATGGAGATCGTGCCAAAGGAATGTGGCAAATGCTCTGCAAGAATGGAACCGATCTAAAGGTAGAATTCTCAAAAGTCGAAGCCGACGAAGAGAAGGGATCCGCACATTGGGAAGCCTGGTATACCTTTAGCAAAACAGGAAGATCAGTTCATAACAGTATTGATGCCCAATTTGAGTTTAAAGACGGAAAAATTATAAAACATACGGATCATTTTAACCTGCACCGATGGGCTTCGCAAGCCATTGGATGGAAAGGGAAACTATTGGGTGGAACAGGGTTTTTTCAGAAAAAACTCATCCAGCAAACCAATCGATTACTGGATAAATTTATGAATTCCTGATATTCTATTAAACATACAATGAATACGTTAGAACTCACTTCTCCTCTGGCATCTGTTGATTGGCTAGCAGAACATTTGGATCATAAAGACCTCATTATTCTGGATGCTACCATCAAAAAAGTTGCTAGTGATACTACAGAACAATACCCAGAAGTTAAAATCAAAAACAGTCGTTTTTTTGATATCAAAAAGACGTTTTCGGATACCATTTCGGATATCCCAAATATGCTCCTATCTCCAGAAAAATTTGCAGATGCTTGCCAACAATTGGGCATCAGTTCTCACCACAAGATTGTAGTATACGATAAAATTGGGATGTATTCCAGCCCAAGAGTTTGGTGGATGTTTAAAATTATGGGGCACTCACAAATAGCGGTTCTTAACGGAGGTCTACCTGCCTGGCAAGAAAAAGATTTGCCTTGTGAACCAGAAGATGCATTACAAAAGGAGTATGCGCTAGGAAATTTTGAGGCTCATTTTAACCCTAAATTGGTAACCGCTGCAAGTGAAGTTTTGGAAGAGATGAATAATGAACAAACCCTTATTCTTGATGCACGATCTTCTGGACGATTTAACGCTACCGAACCCGAACCCAGGGCAAGCTTAAAGGGAGGACATATTCCTAATTCGAAGAGCTTACCTTATAAACAGCTTTTGGAAAAAGGCATAATGAAATCCACCCCAGAATTAGAAAAGATTTTTTCAGATTTTAATATTGACAATAAAAAACTGATCTTTACCTGTGGATCCGGGATTACGGCTTGCATCCTTATGATGGCAGCAGAAATGGCTGGATATTCTAATCTATCTGTTTATGATGGATCCTGGAGCGAATGGGGACAGCTGGATGGCGTGCCTATTTCAGTTTAATTATCGAATACAATACCTACTTAATTACCTATGAAACATTTTTTTGCGTTTTTCATTTTTTTACTATTAGGATCTTTTGTTGGCACCTCCCAGGAAACACAATTTACCTTAGCCGATTTTTATACCGAAAATGCTGATTTGGATAAAGAGGTAGATTCTATTTTCAATTCGCTTTCTGAAAAACAAAAAGTGGCGCAAATGATCATTAGCTGTACCGGAGAATTAGGAAAGTCTGAAACCACTGTAAAAAAACTAGCTCAAGATGATATTATCGGAGGAGTCGTATTTCTAAAAGGAAGTAAAAAAGAACATACTACTACCATAGACGAACTGAACACCATTTCAGAAAAAAACAAAACATTACCTCTTATCTTTAGTATGGATGCGGAGCCTAGTTTGTTTGCCAGCAGGATAAAAGGTGCCAAAAAAGTAGGAAAAACTATTGAGATCAAGACCGATACCAAATCGGATTCTGTAGTGGCTATCATTAACAACGAACTGAAAGCAATAGGAGTGCATCATAATTTTGCACCCGTATTGGATATCAGCCCGAATAATGAAGCGATCAAATCCCGTAGTTATGGTAGCAATAAGGATTCTGTAATTAATTTGGCGAATCGCTTTATCAAATGTACTCAGGAGGGTGGTATTATCGCTACAGCGAAGCACTTTCCTGGCCATGGATTAGTCAAAGGAGATACGCACAAACAAAGTGTATATATTGATGGCTCATTGCAAGAAATTGATAACTACAAGCCTATTATTGCCGATGGAGTATTGTCGATAATGATTGCACATATCACCGTAGTGAATAATGACCTTTTTGGTACCGATGGGCTTCCGTCGAGTTGTTCCCGAAGAATTGTAACCGATCTTCTTAAAGACGGGATGTGCTTTGAAGGGATTATTGTTTCTGATGCCTTGAATATTATGAAAGCAGTAACCATTCTGGATAATGCTCCACTTCAAGCTTCAAAAGCTGGGTGCGATATGATTCTCATGCCTCAAGACGAAAGAAAGACTATGGATTCAATTCTAGCCGAAATCAAAAAGGATGCTACATATCAACAACAGGTTATGGAATCGGTAAGAAAAATTCTACGATTAAAAATCTGTGCAGGTATCATTTAAAAACTCAACATCATGGCAACATCACAAGGACTGGCTTTATGGCATCAATTTGTAGAAGAAAGAAATACGGCTGGGTTGGATCAACTTATAGCCGATGATGCTATTTTACATTCCCCAGTGGTTTGGACACCTCAAAAAGGTAAGATGATCGTAAGCCTCTACCTTACTGCCGCGGCTACGATTATTGCTACACCTCATTTTAAATATGTAAGAGAAGTCACCAATAACGAACATGCTATTTTGGAGTTTGTCACCGAAATCGATGGCATTACTGTAGAAGGAGTAGACATGTTAACTTTTGATGATGAGGGTAAATTAAAAGATATCAAAGTGATGATCCGCCCTCTAAAAGCAATTCAAATTGTGCATCAAAAAATGGGTGAATTTTTGGGAAGCAAATCATAACATTTTCTTTAACCCATTCAAACTTTTTTTAACTATTTTGTGATTAGTTTAGGAATACAACCTAAATACTATTAACCAATAAACTTAGATAAATGAATCACAAAAGGATCAAAAAAGACATATGTCTTTTTACACGGGTATGCGCAATATTCTTACTTCTCTCAGTTTGCGCCAGTTGCGAAAATGAAACAGATTTCGAAAAAGAATCAAACGAACCATTGATTACAGAAAGCCTTGAAAAACCGGAATTGGCATTTCCAAATGCTTCTGGAATACAAAAGGAAATTCGAATCGGAAAACAAACCTTGCACGTAGAGCAAATTGAGAATCATCTTGTTTTCGAAGGAGATATTTTGATCTCTGACAACCAATTAGAAACAAAAAGTGTAGGTAGAAGTAATCTAGCAAGAAGATGGCCAAACAACACAGTCTATTATGCGATCGAAACGGGCTTACCCAATCAGGCCAGAGTGACTAATGCCATTGCACATTGGCAAAACAACACACCTCTGCGATTTGTTGCTCGTACTAATCAGCCTGATTATATCTATTTTAAAAAAGGTTCTGGTTGTTCTTCCTTTGTTGGGCGAGTTGGAGGTCGACAAGATATTAACCTGGCTGATGGCTGTTCTACGGGAAATACTATTCATGAGATTGGTCATGCTATTGGTCTTTGGCACGAACAAAGTAGAAAAGACAGAGATAGTTATATCACTATCAATTTTGGTAACATTCAGGCAGGAAGAGAACATAATTTCAGAACCTACGTACAGCAGGGTCAAGATGGAGCAGAGTATACTTCTACTTTAGATTTTGGCAGTATCATGATGTACGGACCTTATTTTTTCTCAAGCAATAATCAGCCCACAATTACCAAAAAAGATGGTAGTACTTATTCTATCCAAAGAAATGCTTTGTCTGCAGATGACAAACTAGGGGTTTTGAGAATGTATCCAAACATAGGACTGGGTAGTTTTGATATGGCAAGTTCTAAAGATCTATCCGTATCACTGGATTATAATGGGGATGGTTATGAAGACATAATTAATTATCGCCCGGGAAACAAGGTATTTTATCTACAACGAAATGATAAAAATGGAAAATTTACCTCTGTTGTGCGAAGTCATAATGGTGTCGGCGGATATGACCTTGCAAGCTCCAGAGATCGAATCATAGCCTTGGACTATAATGGAGATAATAAAGATGATATCATTATTTATCGCCCTGGAAACAAAATTGCATTCTTACTTCGATCCAATGGTAACGGAACATTTACAGCAGTTTATAAAAGTTGGAACGGATTTCAGGGATATGATCTGGCAGTAACTACCGATAAAATGGTTGCTTTGGATTATAACGGAGATGGAAAAGATGAAGTGATGTGTTTCCGACCAGGAAAAAGTGTATTTTTCTTATACCGTTCAAACGGAACTGCAACCTTTCAAAAAATGATCGATGCCAGATCTGGTTTTGGTGGTTTTGATCTTAAGAGTGCAAATGACAACGCTATTGCCTTGGACTACAATAAAGATGGAAAAGATGATATTGGATTTTACAGACCCGGCTCAAAAGTATTCTTCTTATTAAAATCTAATGGAAATACTACTTTTTCTACTCCTATCAAAAGTTTTAATGGTATTGCCAGTTTTGATTTAGCTAGAAGCAATGATCGCTTGGTAACCCTGGACTATAATAATGATGGTTATGAGGATATTGTGGCATATCGACCAGGGAGCAGAGTTTTTTATCTGAATAGAGCAAATAGCAATGGCTCATTTACTAGTGTAATACGAAGTCATAGTGGAATCATGGGATACGATTTGGCTTCGGGTCTAGACAAAATAATTAGTTTGGATTATAATAAGGATGGAAGATCAGACATTTTATGTTACCGCCCAGGAAGTAGGGTTGTGTACTACGGTCGTTCTAATGGTAGCACTTTTATCAGAGAGTATTAGCATAATCTTTTAAGATAAACAGCATAAAATAGAGAAGAGCATTTTATACTGCTCTTCTTTGTTTTTTTATAATACTGATCAAACCACTTCAAATAGTTTACCTGGCAATGGTTTTACTACTCCTTTTAGTTCCATATTCAACAACATTGAAGCTAATTGAGAGGTAGGAATCTGACATTCTAGTGCAATAACATCCAGCAGCTCCTTTCCATGTTGATGCAAGTAATTATAAATTTTTTGCTCCTCCCCTTCCAGCTCTACAAATAATTGTTTCTGAACAGCAGGTTGTGTCTTTTCTTCGAGTTCCCAATTGAGTATGTAAATCAAATCTGCAGCGCTAGTGAGCATATGCGCTTGTTGTGTTTTGATCAACATATTACAACCCGTACTTTGAGGATCGCTTGCGCGACCAGGCACTGCAAACACCTCTCTGTTGTAGGAGTTGGCAATGTCTGCAGTTACCAAAGAACCTCCTTTGCCAGCACTTTCTATGACCACAGTGGCTTCGCTTAGCCCAGCAATAATTCGATTACGGCCCAAAAAGTTTTTACGATCAAAAGTATCTGTACTCCAAAAATCAGTAAAAAAACCTCCATTCTCTTCGATTTGAGCCATGTATTTTTTGTGTGCTTTGGGATAAATTTGATTTAGACCGTGCGCCAAACAACCAATGGTCTGTAACCCATGCTTTACGGCAGCTCGTTGTGCAGTAATATCCACACCGTAGGCAAAGCCAGAGACGATTACCGGATCTATTGGTGCTAAGCTTTCTATCAATTCTTCGCAAAATTGCACCCCATATCTTGTTACTTTACGGGTACCAACGATACTTAACATCTTTTTTTGCTTGATATCGATATTGCCTCGACTAAACAAAACCACTGGACCATCTATGCAATGTTTTAATCGATCCGGATATCCTTCCTGATCATACATCACATAATTAATACGTTGATCTTGAATAAACTTCAATTCATTTTCGGCATCCCGTTGATGTTTAGGGTCCTTTAAATTTTTGATTTTCGCCTTTCCGATACCGTCAATTTTTAACAAGTTATCCACTTTCTCTGTGAATATCTCTTCCGGAGTTCCGATTTCTCTAATCAATTTTTTGATAGAACTATCTCCCAGATTGGGTACTTTTTTAAGCGCTAGTAGTGCTAAGAGTTTTTCGTTGGACATCTAATGATTTGTATATCAATGCAAGAAACGAAAAAAATTAAAACTGTTGATAAATTCATTCGCTCTAGCGCTCACGATTTTCATTTTTTTTTACCTTTGAGTTAACTAACCATTGGCTGTACATGCAGCATTTTTAGAAGGGGGCAAATGAACAACACGGCAAAATACATCAGTGAATTATTATATCGTTACGAATGTGTAATCCTACCTGGTTTTGGAGCATTTTTGACCAGACGAGAGTCTGCTTCAATTCAGGAAACTACCCATTCATTTTACCCTCCTAAAAAGAGCATTTCTTTTAATCGCCAGTTGCAGAATAATGATGGATTATTAGCGAATTATATCGCTGCTGCAGAAGATATATCATATACAGATGCGGTTGCCAAGTTGCAACGCTATGCGTTATCACTCAGAGATAAAATGGCGCTGGGAAAACGTGTTGAGCTAGAAGGTATTGGTGCTTTCTTTACTTCTGTAGAAAATACTATCCAGTTTGAGCCTACTCGAGATGTAAATTACCTTACTGAAGCTTTTGGTATGCAAAGCTTTGTTTCTCCAAATATAGAAAGAGAAATCCCGATTCAAAGGGAAGTGTATAAAGAAGAGGTGGAAGCTATAGAAGAAACGACTCCTATTGCATTTACTCCTGAGAAAAGACAAGAACGTCCTTATTTACAGTATGCAGCAGTTGCAGCAATTGTTATCGGTCTTGGTGGTTTTTTTGGATTAAAACAAATTAGCAATAACACCATTAGCCATAACAATCAGGAATGGGTAAAAGCAAATCAAGAAATTGAGAACACCATTCAGGAAGCAACCTTCGAGATTTCAAATCCGCTACCTGCCATTAGCCTGAATCTAACTAAAGAAGAGAATAGCACTGAAGAAAGTGCTTCCGATACACCTATACCTGTTTCTGAAGATGTAACTGTAGGAAAATTTCATATTGTTGCAGGAGCGTTTAGAATTGCTTCAAATGCAGATAAAAAGGTACAACGACTAAAAGAACAAGGGTTTGATGCCCGTCTTATTGGGGTTAATAAATACGGACTCCATCAGGTGGCATATGCAAGTTACTCCAACAGATTAGACGCCCTAAAAGCGCTTCGAAAAATCAAGAATGAACAAAGTCCTAAGGCTTGGTTATTGGTTCAGAACTAAAATTTTAAAAAACATTCTTTTCAACATAAGCTTCGCATCATCATTATTCTCCTAATGACTGTTGCTGTTTGTTTACGAATCTTCTTTTCTAAACCCTAAAAGTTTTTCAAAATCTCAAACCTTGCTTAAGTGGTGTAAATCACTTTTGGCCAGCGAAATAGTGTAAGTTCTTTTTACGTGATTATCTTTGCCAAAAATTTTATTGTTTATGGAAGCTCGATATCCTTCAGAATCGTTAACTACACTTACGGATTTAGTTTTACCAGGAGAGACCAATCCTTTGAATAATTTATTTGGAGGAGAATTACTTGCCCGTATGGACCGTGCAGCTGGAATTGCAGCCGGAAGACACTCTAGAAGAATTGTAGTAACCGCTTCTGTAAACCATGTAGCATTTAATCAAGCGATCCCTTTGGGTAGTGTGGTTACTGTGGAAGCAAAAGTATCCAGAGCTTTTACCTCCTCTATGGAAGTGATTATCGATGTATGGGTAGAAGACCGACAAAGTGGTGATCGTACCAAGGTGAACGAAGCCATTTATACCTTTGTAGCAGTAAACGAAACAGGGAGCCCGGTTCCTGTACCTCCCATACAACCACAAACTGATCTGGAAAAGCAACGTTATGAAGCAGCGTTACGTCGCAAGCAATTGAGCTTGGTATTGGCCGGAAAGATGAAACCAGACGATGCTACAGAACTTAAAGCACTATTCATTTAGCACCTCATTATCAGATTACTTAAATCTATCTTAAAGTCGAGAAAATAGCATTTCCTTTTGACCATTTTTATCTATCTTGATAAAGACAATAGGAACTTCTAGATGAAGAAACAACACAAAATAACCATATCGGTATACATCACTTTGGTTGGGTTTATCCTGATGCTTGCGCTATTTATACGATATCGATATTTTGGAGCCGAAGATGTATACAGTTATCTTTCCCTGGTGTTTACTTCGCTTACTGAAACACTTTCGCCCTCTTGCTAGTTGAGGAAAAGATTACATTCGATAAATCCATTGGTGAGGATTTAATCGCTTAGCATTTTGATAAATTAAGAACTTCATGATTGCCCTTCCTGTTGTTGGATTTGTTCTAACTTCGCCTATAGACTGTTTTGTGGTAACCTTCTGGCCTTCCTTTACAGAAATATTATGTAGATTATAATAGGTAGTAATGTAGTTACCGTGTCGGATTTGCACTAATCGACTAGCTCCCTTCAATTTTTGAATGGCTATTACTTCTCCCTCAAAAATTGCTCTAGCACGTTCTCCTGACCTTGTTTCAATTTCCACACCACTACTATTGATTTGAATATTGGGTAAGGTAGGGTGCGGTTGTCGACCATATTTTTTGGTCAATCTCCCTGTGCCTACGGGCCAGGGCAGTTTTCCTTTGTTGGATGTAAAATTATCGGCTAGTATTTTGGCTTCGGCGGTCATCGCAAAAGTGGTAGCTGTACCTTTTTTGGCTACCTTATTCCCAGCTTTTTTATTGGCCCGAGCAATGGCCTCACGAATTAATTTTTCGATTTGTTTATCGATCGCACTGGCACGCTCCTGTTTCTTTTTGATTTGTTTCGTATAGACACCTTGCTTCTTTTTGATAGAAGCCATGAGCACCTGTTGTTCTTTCTTCTCTTCCTTTAATTTTTCTTGTGCCTCTCGATTCTCACTAATCAAGGTTTCTTTATCCTCTTTTTGCCTAGATAGATTTCGATTTAATTGCTGAAGCTCCATAGTATTTTTTTCGATACGATCTGCCTGCTCTTTTCGATGTTCATTGTACTGCTTCATGTATTGCAATCGCTTATAGGCTTGCGTAAAATTGGAGGACGACAACAAAAACATAATCCTGCTTTGATGCGACTTACTTTTGTAAGATTTCTTGACCATATTGGCATAGTCTTCTTTCAGCACCTTTAATTCGTTGCGATAGGTATCAATTTTATTTAGATTACTATTGATTTCTCTGGTCAATAAGTTAGTCTGCTTATTGGTAATCTTGATCAGGTTTTGGCGCGTGCTTATCTGTGCAGAAATCGATTCTACCTCATCCAGAACGGATAACTCTTTTACTTTATTCTCTTCTCGTAAACGTCTCATTTGCTCAATTTCCTGACGCAAACGTTGCCGTTCTTCTTCGAGTTTCTGCTGTTTGGTACTTTGGGCGTACATAGGTGCCACACACAATAGCAATACAACAACACTTATAAATCGCAATACTTTCATTAAATACTGATTTCCTTGGACCCTGATGGTATTTTAAACGGAAAACTTACGCGAGCATTGTAATCTACTGCTCTATATTCTACATCGATGATGGTAGTATCGTCGCCTTCTACTGCTTCGATGATGATTCTTTTGGGGAAATCCTGATTTCCTATCTTTTGATATCCCTGATATTTGATGGATAGATCTCGATTTTCAGCGGGTTGTTTCAACTTTTGCTCTGCCATCTTAAAATTACCTGGGTCAACAAGAAATAACCGCTTAAAAAGCACGAAATCAGTTTTAGGTTTTAGTAGATAAGATCCTTCGTCTATACTGGTTTTATATTTGTCTTCTCTAAGATTAAATAATGCTTGCCCCAATAAGAGTTGTTGCACCTTATCAAAATCCAGATCGGTGCCCAACCATTCGCTTAGCAATTGGAAATCTCCTTCGAAATGGGAGTTTTCGATTTTTTCGTAGTAACTTACTTTATCTGGAGTAATTAGTGCTTTTGCCAAGGTAATTCCCAACATTTTAACGCTTACCCATATTACCTTATCCTTTTCAATTCTTAAGGTCGCTGTTGGGCTTACACCACGTTTACCATCGTCGTATTTTACTTTGATCCTGGCGTTAAGAGTCTCGAAGTTGAAAGAGCGGTTATAGTGATTGGCGATCACCTTCTCTGCACTCAATTTTTTAACCTTGGTAGTATTTGCAGTTTTTGTTCCTTTACACGAATACAGAAAGAATAACGAGATACATAAAAGATAACCTACTTTGTTCATCAACTATTATGATTTTTTCTGAAGCTGAATAGCCTTTTGCATATATTCTGAAGCCTTATTTTCGTCTCCGAGTTTTTGATAAGCTTCACTAATTTGTTTATAAAAATCGGATTCCATCTTCGAATCATCGATAACGTAATCGATTCCGGTAGTCAAAATTTCAATTGCAGCATCCGCCTTTTCTAATTGCAATAAAGACACTCCATTTACCAAATAAAAGATCGGTTGTGCCGGATACATTTCTAAGGCTAATTCGCTTCCGCTTTCCGCTTTTTGATACCGCTTTAAATCTAATTGTAACAGTAATATCCGTTTTAGCAATCCAAAGTCATTAGCATTCGCTTTGATTCCTCTTTCGTAGAAATTAAGCGCTTGTTCCTTCTGATCTTTTTTATAGTAAAAGTGTCCTAATTCTGTAAATACCTTGGCACCATTACCATCTCCAGAAAGTGCATTCATTACCGTAGTCAACTCACTTTCATATTCTGGATTGGTGTTGATAAACTGTAAAAAGTCACTTACTACCTTATACTTTGCTTCAGTATCTACTTTACTACTCTTCAGTGTAATTTCCATAGAGCGAATGGCCTCTTTGGTTTGTCCTTTTTCCAGATAAAACTTGTACAAAGACAGGTGCACCAAATCTGACTTCGGTACTTTTTTCAAAAGACGTTTAGCGGTTTCGAATGCTTTTTCCTTTTGATTATCCTGACTATACATATAGATCAGATTCAAATAGTTCTGCTCTACTTTAGGCTTTTCTTTGATTTGTTGTTCAAGTCTACTAATCTGATTTGAAGGATCGGTAATCTTTAAAGCAATCCGTTTCCGTAGTTGAAGCCGATACGTATCGATCCCATACTCTTCATTCAATTCATCTAGCACCCTAAGCGCGTCATCATAACGTTTTTCGATGTAGTAAAGATTGGCCAGTTGTTCTTTGAACAAACTATTATAAGCCACCAATTTTTCTACAATTTCCACCGACTCTTTATATTTCTGTTCTTTGAAATAAACTTCATACAAAAGTTCGAGAACAAATCGATCTTCCGGTTTTTCTTCTAATACCTTTTTAAAATTGGATTCTGCTTGTTCGTAGAGTTTAAGTTCAAGATAATTTTTGCCTAATTCGAGATATAAAAAGTTAGGCGTAGGATCTATTTCTATACATTTTTCTAAAGCTTTTATCGCTTTATCATGATTAGTGATTGCTTTTTGTTTCAGCGCTTCGAAGAAATTCTCCTGAAACTCATCGGAAACATTTCCCAAATCATCAATATTTACTTCTTGTTTAGGTTCAATTTCCTGAGCCAAAACAACAGCGTTGCCCCATCCAAAGGACAAACAAAATAAGTAAATACAGATCCTTCGTTTCATCACAAATCCATCTTAAACTATTAACGCATCATAAATTATTCCAAAACGGAATAATCTCCTATACTAATGGTCGAGAATTTCCCGTCGTAAACTACGTGATTACCAACCATAGCATTGTCTAAGTTAGCATTTTTTATTGTAGTTTTCGTTTGTACCAAGCTATTTTTAATCGTAGTATTCTCTACTGTACAGTCATCTCCTATAGATACGTTAGGCCCAACTGTTGTATTTCTTAAGGTTACATTTTCTCCTATGTAACAAGGTTCGATAATTGTCGCGTTTTCCTGAGTAACCGAATCACTCACCAGATTTTCGCCATCTTTTTGTAAAAAACCTAGCATTCTAGAATTGGTTTCTACAGTGACATTTTTGTTACCACAGTCCATCCATTCGTCAACTTTTCCGGTAACAAAAACTTTCCCATCAGCCATCATTCTTTTGATACCGTCGTTTATCTGATATTCCCCTCCATGAATAATGTTGTTGTCTAATACATATTGCAATTCATTTTTTAGCACCCCAACATCCTTGAAATAATAGATTCCTATCACAGCCAAATCAGATACAAACTCTTTTGGTTTTTCTACCAATTCTGTAATATGACTTTGCTCATTTAGTTTCACTACCCCATAGGCTTCTGGTTGATCTACCTGCTTTACCCAAATCACAGAATCTGCATCTTTATCCAAATTAAAATCTGCACGAATTAACGTATCTGCATAAGCAATAACTGCGGGTCCTGATAAAGAGTCTTTGGCACACATAATCGCATGACCTGTACCCAAAGGTTGATCCTGTCTGTAAATAGAGGCTTTTGCCCCCAGACTTTCTGCCAATTCTGTCAAACTAGCCACTACATCATCTCCAAAAAAGGCTGGATCTCCTAAAACAAAAGCAATCTCTTCTACAGGTTCTCCCAAAACTTTGGCAATATCGGACACCAATCGATGGACGATAGGCTTTCCTGCAACAGGGATTAAAGGTTTAGGAACAGTTAATGTATGAGGTCTTAGTCTTGAACCTCTTCCTGCCATAGGTACGATGATCTTCATGTGTTATTCTTTTGATTGATACTGGTTAATTTTTTGTTTTCATTTTATTTTACTCCGGTGCTTCCAAAACCTCCTTCACCTCTAGAGGTTTCAGATAATTCGGTTACTTCTACCCATTCTGCACGTTCGTGCTTTGCAATTACTAACTGAGCAATTCGCTCTCCATTTTCAATAGTAAAGTTATCGTGAGATAAGTTTACTAATATTACTCCTATCTCTCCTCTATAATCCGCATCAATAGTTCCTGGAGCGTTAAGTACCGTGATTCCCTTTTTTGCAGCCAAACCACTTCTTGGCCTTACTTGCGCCTCATACCCTACAGGCAATTCGATAAACAATCCTGTTTTGATAATAGCCCGATCCAAAGGTGCTAATGTAATAGGCTCTTCTATATTTGCTCTTAGGTCCATTCCTGCGGACGCAATAGTTTCATAATTAGGAAGATCATGGGATGATCTATTAATAATTTTAATTTGCATAGGTATCGGTAAAATTGCTATTAGCCTTTAGTGGGCCTTACTTTTTTAAAATTTGTTTCAATTCCCTTCTTTCAGAGGCGTACAAAATTACTAAAAACAGTACGAACAACGGGATAGAAATCAAATAATTGCTATCGAAAATATAAAAGGATACTACCGAAAAACTTATAGATAAAAGAAGATACAATCCAATCTTTCTAAGATTATACGGAATTGGGTAATATTTTCGACCAAAATACCAGGATAGGATCATCATCGTTCCGTATGCTGCCAAGGTAGCGATCGCAGAACCGAGATAACTATATTTTGGAATCAAAGCAAAATTAAGAACAAGGGTTACTAAAGCTCCCACAATAGAAATGTAAGCTCCAAATTTGGTTCTATCCGTAATTTTATACCATACCGAAAGATTATGATAGATCCCAAGGCAAAGATTAGCCAACAAAATAATAGGTACTACAACCATAGCTTCCCAATACTCTGGATTTTTGATCATAAACGCTTTCAGCAGATCAGAAAATGTGATAACTCCTATCAGAATTACACATCCAAAAATCACGAAATACTGTGTGATCTGAGCATAGGTTTTGGGAGCGTTCTTCTCTTTGGCATGGCTAAAAAAGAAGGGTTCTATTCCCATTCTAAAGGCGGTTGCAAACAAAGTCATAAACAAAGCCAGCTTATAACATGCCGCATAGGCGCCAGAATCAAACAATCCTTCTTCCTCTCCCAATATCCATTCTAACAGGATTTTGTCAAAATGTTCGTTGATCGCAAATGCCAATCCCGAGATCAGTATCGGAAAACCGTAACCCAACATCTTTTGCCATAATTCTTTGTCAAAACGATACTTGATTTTAAGATAGAAAGGCAACATCAATAGCAGGGTAACCCCACTAGCAATTACATTGGAAAGGAATATGTACTGTACCTGGAAATCTTCAATATACATTTCCTGAAACATCTCAGATTGAGAAGCAAGATCTTTAAGAAAGATCAGGAAAAACACGTTCAAAGAAGCATAAATGACCACATTAATAATCTTAATGATTGCATAACGCATAGGTTTATCCATAGCCCTTAAATGCGCAAAAGGAATGATCACTAAAGCGTCTAATGCCAAAATCCATATCACATATCTCAAAAATTCTGTTTCTACACCTATCAAGGATGCTATTTGATCTTGAGCCAAACTGGTGATAACTACAAAAATGGCAGTAGAAAATACAATAGATATCGCTGAAGTACTTGTAACCTTACTTTTGAATTTATCGAGATTCAAAAATCTAAAAAACGAGGTTTCCATACCATAAGCAAGCACCACATTAAAAACAATAATCCAGGAAAACAAAATAGTAACACGGCCGTAGGCAATTGGGCCGTCTAGATATTTGGTATGAACAATAACCAAAAGAAAAGACAACATTCTGGGCAGAACTGTTGCCAATCCATAGATAAAGGTTTGCTTAAATAATTTCTGAAAGATACTCAATGTGTGGTACTGCTATTTCTCTTGAATGTTCTCTATTTTAAAATGACTTTGCACACCGTTTTTGGTATAACTAATCACACACTCGTTACCCTTAAGCTGAAAAGGAATTCTTTCTATACCTGGTGGTGGTGTATTATTAAATTCTTCTTTCGGATCAGAACTCATCACCCTTTCGTCACTTCCCTTTGGAAAGGTATATTTACCGACGTAAACGGAGGTTCCTTCTTCTTTACTAAGTGCTATTTTTTTGAACTTAAAATACGCATGTTCCAGCACAAGTTCTGAAGATTCTTCTACAGGGATATAAATAGTTAATCCTTTTTCATCGTCAGTACTCCATCTCTCGAAATATGGGTTTTCAACTTTTATAGGTGCGATCTTATCCATTTTCTGACTACTTGCGCATTGTATACATAGAGGGCATATTACTAAAAACGTAATTGCTATAGTAAGCGATTTCATTAATTTCATGGCTATTATTGATTAAATGTACTTCAATATAGAAAATCAAACGTAAAAAAGAAGAAAAATTTATTTCTTACCAAAAAAACCTCATAAGTTTCCTTATGAGGTCAATTTCAAAAATAAGAATGTCTAAAATTCTTATCCAGACTTCTTTTCTAATTCCTTAATTTTTAACGAAACTCTTTCTTTGTATTCTTGGGAAGGATTCAATTCTTGGGCTTTTTTATAGTTTTTAACTGATTTTTGAAATTGCCCATTTACTTCATAGATCTCCCCGAGGCTATCATACGTATTCCATGAATCTGGATGCTCTTCACGATTAAACTCTAATACCGCAATCGCCCTTTTCATATTATTCTCCATATAGAAAATATATCCGAACTCATTAAGAATAGCTTCAAACTCAAGATCAGGTGCTAATTCTTTGATCTTCTTATATTCTTGTTTTGCGGCTACAATTTCAAGATTCGAAAAGGCATCAATAAGCTGAGTCTTATGATTTTTTACTTCTTCTTTTTGAATCACCACTTTGTTTTCTTTGGTCTGATTTCTGAAAATCACAATCTCCTCTAATTCAGAGTTACTATTAGTCACGAATTGTATATCATTGGGATAATCCTCAATTTTGAATGTATTGTTACCCACGTAATACATCTGGTTTTTCTTCTTCTGTAACATAAACTCAAACATCGGCGAGCTAATAAACAAGTTACCATCTTCTTCAAAAATCTTATTTACTCCAGGCGTGTGATACAAGAAATCCAGATAGGACCCAACCACCATATTTTTTACGTTCTCTGGTATTTCTTTTAATAGTCTTTGATCGATAGATTGTTTCCAGTTACATCTCTCTACAATTTCGTTTCTCAAAAAATTCATCACTGGAAATCGATTAGGCTTATCTCCATTGGCAAGGATTGCAAGGCCGCTTCCTCCCTCTAGGGTAGCCATAAATTCTCCCCCAACACCCGTATTCGATCCACCATGAGAGAACCATTCGCGATTTCCTATCCCAAAAGACCTATTCCAACCCGCACTCCAACCGCCAACATCATCCAAGGATAGTACTTTGGTGATTCGTTTTGCCACATTATGGGATATCATTTTGTTGTTTTGATTACGCAGTGCGTTTTGCATTTCTATCCCTATAATTGCCAAATCCGAAGGTGTAGACCACATTCCCGATGGAGCTACCTGCGGAGTGATCGGAAGTCCCGTTTTTATAATTTCTCCTTTCATGTTATGTACTTTTGCTACATTGTTCAGAAAACCTTCTTCATTAGGTTGTTTCATGGTTGTGTTTTTAAGTCCAAGCGGATCAAAAACATATGTTTTTACCAAATCTGCCAATGGGGTATTCAAATGATCTTCTAGGGCCATCTGGATAATCACGTATCCTCCTCCACTGTATTTCCAATGGGTGCCGGGTTCAAATAAAAATTCTATTTCCCTATCGTATCTTGGCAGCAATTCTCCTTTTAAACTTTGCAAAATGGTAGGGATTTTATCTCCTTCATAAAAATCCGCAAATCCACCTTGACTTGTACCTGCAGTATGAGATAAGAGTTGCATCCAGGTAATATTCTTGCTATTTTCAAACGTACTGGATGGCAATTGCCATCGTTTTAAATATTTTGAAATCGGATCGTCAAGGTTAATATGTCCTTTTTCTTCCAAAATCCCACAAAGCATACTAATGATCGCTTTGGAAGTAGAGGCGGTAGAAAAAGCGGTGTTCTCGTCAATTTTATCTGTTGTGCCAGAAGCTTTGATCCCCCATTGATGTGACCATATCATCTTATAATTGTCGAATACAGCAACACTCAATCCGTGAAGTTGGTGTTTCTGCATTTTCTGATTGATCTGTTCTGTCAACGCTTCTAAACGTTGTGATTGCTTTGATTGACCATAAATTATATTCCCCATCAAAGCGCAACCAAAAAGGATACTCAGTATCCCAATTTTTATTTTTATCGTTCTCATATCCATAAAGTATTCGTTCGTATTTTGATTATCTGGATCTAAATTCTTCTTTTATTCACCATTATAAAAGGTTTTCTTTACCAACTGCTCTATAGTTATTTGAACGACATTTTTTGACTTTCTTTTTGTCCTATCTTAGCCTTATCAAGATCTCTTTGCTCATGAACCGATTCGGTATATTCAAAATTGTTGTCTTTATCACTAGTATTGCTTGTTTTATCTCTTGCGAAAATGATTTTAAGGTGCAAGCTCCCCAAATAAGATACAAGACAGGGGACAACTTAAATTGGCGATTAAAAAACATTGATGACACTTCTTGGTCATTGCAAAGAGAGAATAGTAAGGACACTATTTTTTGGGCGAGAACTACTATTCGCATAGATCAACAGCTTCAGGAAGACACCCCTCAAGGTTTGCTTGTCTATGGTTTTGGCGCTTATGAAGTGTATTGGGATGAAGTTTTGATAGGCAGTAATGGTATCCCAGGCAAGGAACACCTTAAAAAAGGAGAAGTGGATCGATCCTTTATTATTCCTGATTCCCTGGCAAAAAAAGGAGAACATCTTTTGGCGCTACGCATTTCGCAACAGTATTACCCAGATAAAAAAAGAGGTTTTGCTTTTGTAGTAAGCAGCTATAAAAACCTTATCCTGTCCCCCGTAGTTTTAACCGCTATTACCTACATTTTTGCAGGTGCCTTTTTACTTACAGCCGTTTATTTTTTCATGCTCTATTTTTACAACAAAAGGTTTATTCCAGTACTGCTATTCAGCATATGCTCCTTTCTGTTTTCGGTACTTATCATTATAGAGTATATCAAATTTTTCCTGCCAATTCACTACAGTGATTTTTACATTCGGTTAGAAATCATTGGTGTATTGACATTTTTGATCGCTTTTTTGATTCCAGTATATTTCTCGATACAGTTTTCACTTCCCAAAAGAAAGTTCCTGTTATCCGGCTATTTCGCACTCTTGCTTTTTATATTCTTTTATTTTAGAGGGAGATACGATTATACCACAGAACTTCTTATTATCTGTATGTGGATTTTTTCTCTAATCATCGTAGGTATTGCAGCCTACAAAAAAACAGAAAATGCAATTGTAGTATTAGGCTCATTACTGATCAATATTTTACTGTATTATATGATTACCTACGATTTTAGCCTTATCATTAGTTTTACCATCTTATTGTTGAGTATGTTTTATGTTCTTGCCCAACACATCCGAAAACAACGCGAGGCTTTTGAACATTCTTTGGTAGAAACCTCCCGATTAAAAAATGAATTATTGAAGAAAAAAATACAGCCTCATTTCTTAATGAACACCCTTACCTCTTTGATAGATTGGGTAGAGGAATCCCCAAGTAAAGGTGTTGACTTTATTGAAGCCTTGGCCGAAGAGTTCGATTTACTAAACCAGGTTGAAGATAAGAAACTCATCCCTATTGATCAGGAAATACAGCTTTGCAAAAGCTTTCTCAATATTATGAGGTATCGAAAAGAGATTACCTATTCCTGGAGTGATGAAGGCATTGACCCAACCCAAAGTATTCCTCCGGCTATATTACATACCCTAGTCGAAAACGGAATCACCCATTGTATTCCTGATGATCAGAATGAGATTCATTTCCACCTATCTCAAGAATCTCCATCGTCCTACAGAAGCTATAGGTTACGAACCATAGCTAGCTTACGAAACCCTGAAAAACCCATTGAAGATGGTACCGGAAACACCTACATCAAAGCTCGTCTAACTGAAAGTTATGGTCGAAAATGGGATTTTGAATCTTATAAAACCCCAGAAGGATGGAAAAATATCATAACCATTTATTCTTAAGTTTATGCATATCCTAGTTATTGAAGACGAATCAAGAATCGCAAAGCGCATCATGAGAATGACCAAAGAGTTTTTCCTGAATACGCTATCCGAGATTACGCATATAGAATCATTGGCTAAGGGACTTGAATTTGTTGCAGCCCATAAAGTTGATCTTGTTCTTTTGGATCTCAATTTGAACGGAGAAAGCGGTTTTGATCTCCTTAAGGAAGCGGTTTCACAATCCTTTCATACCATCATTATATCCGCCTATAAAGACCAAGCTATACAAGCTTTTGAATTTGGAGTCCTCGATTTTGTCCCTAAACCATTTAACAAGGAAAGGTTACATAAGGCTTTTGATCGGGTACTACATAAAGAAGATGCCAATCACAAAAACATCAAGTTTCTGGCCGTCAAAAAACGCGGAGAGGTAAAACTCATTGATATTGAACATATCATTTATATCAAAGGAGCAGGAGTATATTCAGAGTTAGTACTGAATAACAATAGCACCTTTCTTCATGATAAATCCCTTGAGAAATTAGAACAACTTCTACCGGATAGGTTTGTTAGAATTCATAAATCGTATATCACCAAAATTGAGGAGATTAAAACCATCAAAGTAAGTTCTGGCAGTAAATATCTGGCAGAACTTAAGAATGGTGAAGTACTTCCTATTGGAAGAACCAAATACAAAACGCTGAAGGAGCTGTTTAAATAAAATAGCCTTGACATCGAAAATAGATATAAAAAAAAGCCTTATAAACGGATGTCTATAAGGCTTTTTTATGTTGATATTATCTAATTAGCTATTTAACGCTTCCGCTCCACCAACGATCTCTAGGATCTCATTAGTAATTGCAGCTTGTCTAGCTTTGTTGTATGATAATTTAAGCGAATCTCTAAGCTCTGTTGCATTATCTGTTGCTTTGTGCATTGCAGTCATACGTGCACCATGCTCAGAAGCAAAAGAATCTCTAATTGCCTTGTACAATTGTGTCTTTAAGGACTTAGGAATTAGTTGCTCAACGATCTCTTCTTTTGAAGGTTCAAAAATGTAATCTGAATTAGTAGCCGTTGCATTTTCTACCGGCAGAATTGGTAGAAATTGCTCTGTGGTTACATCTTGAGAAGCAGCATTTCTAAACTTATTGTATACAATAACAATCTTATCATAAGAACCGTTTGTAAACTTCTCCATTAACTCTTCTGCGATTGCAGCCACATTTGCAAAAGTAAGATCATCAAAAACCTCATTTTTGTTGGCTACTACTGTATGCGTTTTGGAAACCACATCGTTTACTTTTTTACCAATGGTATAAAAGTCAACTTGCTTCCCTGCATACTCATTCTCGTATAAGCCTCTTACAGCCTTAATGATATTAGAATTAAAAGCACCGGCCAAACCACGGTTTGAGGCAACCGCAACAATTAATACTTTGTTTACCTCACGTTGTTCTGCATATGCACTGGCACTATCTCCTTCTAGAGAAGCACTTAAGCTTTGTAAAAGCTCGGTCAGTTTATCTGCATACGGACGCATTGCTGTAATAGCCATCTGTGCCTTATTCAACTTTGCCGCCGATACCATTTTCATGGCACTGGTAATCTGCATTGTCGAAGATACCGATGTAATTCTACTACGTAATTCTTTTAAGTTTGCCATTTTTAATACTTATGAATTCTGAAATTCAGAATTATGAATTTAATTAAGCTTTATACTTTGCTGAGATCTCTTTACAGGCAGACATCAATACATCTGTAACTTCGTCTGTTAATTTCCCTGATTTAAGAGTATCTAACGCATCTCTATGCTTTGCATTAAGATATTCGATATAATCGCTTTCAAATTCTTTTACTTTATCCACAGGAACATCCTTCAACAAGTTTTTAGAACCTGCATAGATGATCGCAATTTGATCTTCTACGGTATAAGGATCATTTTGTGCCTGCTTAAGGATTTCTACGTTACGCTTTCCTTTTTCGATTACGTTTAATGTAGCAGCATCAAGGTCTGATCCGAACTTAGCAAATGCTTCTAATTCACGGAACTGTGCTTGATCCAGTTTTAATGTACCTGCTACCTTCTTCATCGATTTGATCTGAGCAGATCCCCCTACACGAGATACCGAAATACCTACGTTAATTGCAGGACGTACACCAGAGTTAAATAAGTCTGATGTTAAGAAAATCTGACCATCAGTAATCGAAATTACGTTGGTTGGAATGTATGCAGAAACGTCACCAGCTTGTGTTTCGATAATTGGAAGAGCGGTTAATGAACCACCACCTTTTACTTTATCTTTTAATGAATCTGGTAAGTCATTCATGTCTTTTGCAATGTTATCATCAGCAATCACCTTTGCAGAACGCTCTAATAATCTTGAGTGCAAATAGAAAACGTCTCCAGGGTATGCCTCACGTCCTGGTGGACGACGTAATAACAAAGATACCTCACGATATGCTACCGCTTGCTTTGATAAATCATCATAGATGATTAATGCAGGACGACCTGTATCACGGAAATATTCTCCGATAGCCGCTCCAGCAAAAGGAGCATATACCTGCATCGGTGCAGGATCAGAAGCATTTGCTGCAACGATAGTCGTATAAGCTAAAGCTCCTTTGTCTTCTAATACTTTAGCAATTCCTGCCACAGTAGAAGCTTTTTGCCCGATAGCAACATATATACAGTATACTGGCTCACCAGCATCATAAAATTCTTTTTGATTAAGGATCGTATCGATACAAACCGTAGTCTTACCAGTCTGACGGTCACCGATTACCAACTCACGCTGTCCTCTTCCGATCGGTACCATGGCATCGATAGACTTGATCCCTGTTTGAAGTGGTTCGTTTACCGGCTGACGGAAAACTACCCCAGGTGCCTTACGCTCTAATGGCATTTCAAAAGTTTCACCTTCGATTGCTCCTTTACCATCAATTGGGTTACCTAGTGTGTCTACAACACGTCCTACGATTCCCTCTCCAACATTAATCGACGCAATACGCTGAGTACGTTTTACTGTTGCACCTTCTTTTACCTCTGTAGAAGAACCTAAAAGTACTACACCAACATTATCCTCTTCAAGGTTAAGTACGATACCTTCTAACCCTGATTCGAACTGCACTAATTCTCCGTACTGTGCATTAGATAATCCATATACACGTGCGATACCATCACCAACTTGTAGTACCGTTCCTACTTCTTCCAATGAAGCTGTCGCCTCAAATCCGGATAATTGTTGTTTTAAAATTGCTGATACTTCAGCAGGATTCACTTCTGCCATAATTACTATTATTTCTCTTGATTACTTACAAGAGTTGTTATAAAAATTAATAAGTTCTTTTATCGTTTCTATTTTTTGAAGACCTGCTTCGTCATAAGACCCATTTCCATAGTCACATCCACCAAGATATTCTTTTAACTTAGCGATCTTCTTTTCTTCTTTAATCAACGGCCCAAAAGCAAAATCAAATGCTTTTTCCTGACCCTCTACTCTTAGATAATATTTTTTGCTTGGGAACTCCTGATAGATAGTTCCTTTTCCATCTTTGAATACTTCTTGCATAAAGAGTGCGCCAGAACCACCGATAGATAAAGCATCTCCTCCACCCGCAAGCATTCCGTTACTTTTTACTTTTATCCCCTGGTAACAAGTTTCGTTACCTTCCTTGTCGAATATACAAAAGCGAGTTGCTTTCTTTGCCGATAAAGTTTTGGTTCTTTTCTTTTCTTTCTCGTTTAAGTAGATAATACTTACTTTTTTACCAATATCACTACCTCCTACATTTACAATCGTTCCTCCCGATAGTGGATCTGTAGGATCTTTAATATCTTCAAAAAGCATAGTTACTTTTCCTTCGAAACGTTCTCCTTTATCGTCTATTCCGTATCCTAACTGACCGTAAATGTTAGACGAATTTGCTTTTGCTTCTTCGTAGCTTTTGATTGCCTCAGCTTTTGCTTCTTCGTTAACTTTTTCCAAAGTCTCATTGGCACTATGTCCTAGTTCCAATCCGCGAGTATGCATGCGACGTACCGCCTCTATTACAAACTCTTTGGTGGCATACTTATCTGTAGCGCTATATCTATTTTTGGTATTATAAGTCAATGGACTTGTAAGCAATTGTGATTCTATGTTTACATTTCCGCTTAGATCCTGAGTTACTACTCCGATCTTATACGTATCTAAATCACGAATGATCATAGTACTTGCATCTGCAAATCGGTACGAACCGATTTTCTCACCTTTCCTAGTAATTTCTTTAAGTTCAGGATCCACATAAATCCCAATACTTTCGGTAGCAGCATAAGCAGCTGCACTCTCTTTTGCAGCAGTTACCAGTTGATCATATTCTGCTTTACTAGCTCGTTCTCTTTTCTCGCTGAAAAAGGCAGTAATCTTATCATTGTTTACCGCACCAGCAGCATCAAAAAATCCAAGTTCTTTCATTAAGAACTCGGCAATAGCTTTTTTCATGTTCAAAGTGAAAGACATGTATTTCATATCTACTTCATTCTCGAACTCGCTATTCTCATTTTTTAATATGAGCCATTCAAAACTTTTTGTTTCGTCTACTTTGTAAGCCTCTCGTTTTGCAGTGATAAACACTTTATCCGAAGATGAATCTGTGAAAATATATTCGCCACCTTCTGATGTAGTCACTCGTATAGGAGTTTCCTGTTTATCTACTAAAACTACACCTTTTTTTACCTTAACCTTTTGTGCGCAAAGGGTAAGACTAAAAGTAAGTAGTACGATGGTTACAATATTTCTCATAGTTATTTGGATTAGTTACTAAGCTCTCTTCTTAGTGCTGTTAGTTTGTGTGCGATACTAGCATTATACTGCATATCTCCCACTCTCAAAATAAACCCTCCAATAATACTTTCATCGACAATATTCTCTATAGTTGCTTCATTTCCTGTTAGTTCCTTTACTTTATCAAGTACTTTTGCACTCAATGCTTTATCCAAAGGAACCGCAGTAGTCACTTTAGCAACTTGTGTATTGTTTAATTGATCTAAAAGTACAATGTATTGTTTTGCAACATCCCCTAATAGGTTTACTCTTTTATTCTGAACCAAAGTTTCGAATAACTTTTGAGTGATCTCTTCTGTACCTTTAAAAATCTCACGTAGAGAAGCTAGTTTTACTTCGCTTTTGATCAATGGGCTGTTCAGTACCATTCTAAGATCTGCACTCTCATCGATAGTAGCGATGATATTCTGCATATCTTTTTGAATAGCCGAAGTCGCGTTTTTATCTTGAGCGATGCTCAAAACTGCTTTTGCATATCGTATTGCTGCTCTACTCATCTATTTTCTTAATTTAAAGTAACATCTCCCAACATAGAATCAACCAATTCTAATTGCTTCTTTTTGTCGGATAATTCTTGTCTTACTACTTTTTCTGCAATCTCTACAGAAAGTCCAGCTACTTGATTTTTCAAATCAGCAATTGCCGCTTTCTTTTCGCTAGCAATTGTTGCTTGTGCCTGAGCTACAATCTTATCTGCTTCTGCCTGAGCTTCTGCTTTTGCATCAGAGATCATATTTTCCTTAAGCTGTCTAGCTTCTTTCAACATACTATCACGCTCTGCTCTGGCTTCGTTAAGAATACGCTCGTTATCTGCCTGAAGATTTTGCATTTCTTTTCTTGCAGCTTCTGCAGATTCTAAGGCATCTTTGATTCCTTCTTCACGATTGTTAATCGCTTCCATTATTGGTTTCCATGCAAACTTTCTAAGCAATAGCACTAAACCTACAAAAAGTAAAATCTGCCAGAAAAAAAGGCCGAACGAAAAATCATTTATTAACTTCTCCATCAGTAATTATATTATGTTCTTTTATTGTCTAATTTTAAAAATTGTAACAACAGCTGTAACCAACCGTTACAGCCGTTGTTTGTAAATTAAGCTGCGAATAAAGCAGCAAATCCAATACCTTCGATAAGTGCAGCTGCGATAAGCATTGCAGTTTGGATTTTTCCTGAAGCTTCTGGTTGACGAGCAATAGCTTCCATTGCCTGTCCACCGATTCTACCAATACCTAAACCAGCACCGATAACAATCAAACCAGCTCCTACATAATTTAAACCTTCCATAGTAAAGAATTAAAAAAATTAAACAATTATCGTTTAGTGATGTGCCTCCTCATTTGCCATACCGAAGTATAGTGCAGACAACATCGTAAATATATATGCTTGTAATGCTGCTACCAATAATTCTAATATTGATAACGCAAATGCTAAACCAAATGATAATGGACTACCAATCCAACTTTTGAACAAAAACATCATCCCCACAATACTCATTAATACTACGTGACCTGCAGTCATGTTCGCATACAAACGAATCATTAGTGAGAAAGGCTTGATAAATACACCAAGTAATTCAATTGGTGCCAAAACAATTTTCATGAAAGTAGGAACTCCTGGCATCCAGAATATATGTCCCCAATAATTTTTGTTAGCCGTAAAGTTGGTGATCAAAAACGTAAGCAACGCCAGCCCAAAAGTTACCGCAATATTTCCGGTTACATTAACACCCAGTGGTGTCATACCTAAAAGGTTCAGTATCCAGATAAAGAAAAATATGGTTAACAAAAAGCTCATGTACTTTTTGTATTTCTTTTCACCAATATTAGGAATTGCAATTTCGTCCCTAACAAAAATCACTAGTGGCTCTAAGAAACGACCAAGACCCGTTGGAATTCCATTATTCTTCTTATACGATTTTGCCAATCCTCTAAACATAAAGAACATTAGTAAACTCACAAGAAGCATGCTTACTACGTTTTTAGTAATCGAAAAGTTTAATGGCTTTGCATTGGTTGCATGGTGATCTTCGTCATAGTTGATCGTACCATCAGCATCTGTTTTGTATACTTTTCCGTGATATAACTTGTAGTAGTTACCATCTACTTCGGCAACTGTTTCTCCGTGATGAAATTTTGAAGAAGAAAACACTTTTAAACCACCATCCCAAAGAATTACCGGAAGTGGAAATCCGTAGTGCTTGTTCGTAGCTTTATCAGAAAACAAGGTAAAATCATGAGAGTCTTGAAGGTGATGATCAATAAACTCTTTTATCTCTGTTTTTAAATCTCCTTTCCCCTCTTTCTCAGTTTCTTTTGCAAATAGATTTGAAGCGGTAAAAACCAGGGTAAAAATCAATAAAATTCTAACTACAGTACGTTTTTGCATTACGCGTAAAATTTCGGTTCCTAAATTTCGGTGCAAATGTACATAAATATGTTAGATTCTTAAACTATTTTGAGCAAATAAGTTTGAGAATATTTTAAGATTTTTAAAACACTAATAATCAGTTAATTAACTGATTTCAATATTCGGGAAACAAAATACACCTCGAGGATGAGGCAAATTACATAAGCTACAAAAAAATCAAGAAAGACATTTTTATCGATATCCATATCATTTAACTTACTAATCCCAATAAACAATCCTATTTTGACCAAACTACCCCCCATAAAGATAAAACCGATTTGGTCTTTGAATTTGTTACTGAACACTAAAATACCTACCACAAACAACAGTGTAAATATTCCATTAAACACATATGAAAAGTTAATGATTTCCAGATTTCGGTCCAGAGAAAAAGAGGTGACTATTCCCAAATGAATGAAATAACCTCCTACTACAACCACTAAAAAAACAAATAAGAAACGAAGTAATTCTTTGAACATTAGTACAATTTAGGAAGGATAACGGATCGGTTAATGTTATTCGTCTGACTTATTGATCCGATTTAATTGTTTAATCACTAAATATACCGAGGCCGTAACCCCAAAAAGCACAAAGCCCATAGTGAACCACTGCTTTTGAAGTTCATAATGAGCATCAAGCTTTTTTCCGATATATGCACAGATAAATATCGTAGCCCCCATTTGAAAAGCTATTCCGGTGAGGGCCGCATATTTTCTAAGCTGATTTCCCTTGTCCTTGGGTTTGCGGTTGTTTTGAGTCACTGCTGGCAGTTGGTTTGCTTAACGATTTTACACCACCCTTCATAGAACATGAAGCATTAAAGTTTGCACCAGGCTCTACCGCTAACTTACCTACAGATACTTCGCCTTCGATATGCGCGGTAGGTTTTAATGATAAGGTATTAGAAACCAATAACGTTCCTGAAAACTTACCTTCAAAGTCCGCATCAGAGCACTCTAGTGTACCTTGAATAAAACCAGACTTTCCTACTACAACTTTTCCTGTAGTTTTAAAGGTTCCTTCGATAGTTCCTTCAATTCTAAAACCTCCTTCAGAAACAATATCACCTACGATTTTGGTTCCTTCAGAAATTTTGTTTTGGTTACGTGAGAAATCGGTCATACCGCCCTGATCTCTGCCTTTTTTATTATCTGAAAACATAATTATATAAGGGGAATTAAGTTATTATTCTGTTTCTTCTTCTACAGCATATTCTTGATCATAATCCTGTAGGTTTTTATGAATCTGCATTATTCTATAATTGTCTGATGCAATTGTAAAATAACTATCTTCAATTTTCTTATAATATTTTTTTCTACGATTCCATTTGGTAAGGTCTACTCCTCTAGTGTCTTCGGTTCTACCAATGGATAATAACTCAGCCAAACCTTCGGCTTCTACCCTACTTCTTCGGGTATGTACAACGACAAACTGCTGATCTTTGGTATACACATCCAAAGACACTTTCATTTTATCGTATTTCAGCTCTTTTAGGATTTGGGTAATAAGTTCTTTTAAAGCAGCTGCTTGATTATCTCCAAAGGTCGAGAAAGGATAAATCAATTTGTGATTCTCCTTATTATCTGTTCCAACCGCAAACACATTATTTTCGATCTGTGGTATCGTAACCTGATACATTATCTGGGCTTTCTTACCCTCAGGGCTTTGTGGGTAATTAAGCGCCACAAAATTCAAAGCTAATTTATAAGCTTCAAACCCTCGATAACGACCAATAGCTTGCGCTTTTAACAATTCAAACTTTGGAAGAAAATCTTCATCAGCTCCAAATTTGGTAATCAGCACATCACTCTCTCGTATTACATCTGCATATCGTTGCTCTTCAAAAATCTTATACAACTTATTGTACATTGATTCTGGGCTATCCTTATCTTCTAATTCCTGATTTGGATTCTGAAGAATCTTAGCGTATCTGGAATCTCCATAATTATTAATAATATCCTGTTTGTAGGTATTAGAATTTGGAATATCTCCCTGCGCCAGGTAAATTTTATACAAATTATACTTTGAAGGAACGATCAAACGCTCCTCAGGATCATTTTGCAACAGGTTTTCAAACTTGTCAATTGACAATTGATATTCCTGAAATTTCTCCTTATAAATTACTCCTAGTTGATAATATGCAAAGTTCCTTTCGGTTTTTAAACTGTCCAAAATCTTAGCATCGGTAGGAACCTGAGCTATATACGTTAACGGATCAAAAGCAGGATCTGTATCTATAGAATATTCATTTTCTTTTTCTGGAACTTCTGCAGCTACTGCCGAAGGATTAGAAATGCTTGATACTCTCCAATTGTCTTGTAATTCTCTATTTCCAAAAGTACGTTTAAATGCTGTTTTACCATACGCTACTGTAGTCTGGTTGTAGAAATAAAATTTCCCAGCTTCTGCACCATTGTTGGTTTTTGGACCTATGATACTACTCTGTGGTTGTTGGAATCTACGTTCTGCCGGCAATTGATTTTTATAGTCTTCTAACTCCGCTGCTTCCTGCAACGCAATTGCCTTTGCTTTTAAACTATCGGTGTAAGTTTTATAATAGGCCAATCGCTCATCATCAGACATTGCAGATACACGTAAAATACTATCGTTAGTCTGTGCAATCCCTTCGTACAAAATAACATCATCCAGATTGTCTCTCTTTTTCTTAAGCACACGATATCGCTTAGAATCCACAATCATGCGTTGCAGGGTACTATCATAATATTTCCCAGAAGCCGCATACCTTTTTCTATCAAAACTAATATCACCTAAGGTATAATAATTAAGAGATTCTAAGTATTTATCTGGTGAGTTGGTTCGCAACGATTTGTTATAATATGCGATCGCCAAATCTATGGAATCCAGGGTCTTAAAATACTCGGCCTTTTGATTATAGATCTTGTCTAAAAAAGGACGATTTTCACGATTTTCTTCCAGATCCGTAAGCAATTCTAAAAACTCTTCACGATTTCCTGTTTCGTAGTCAAAGTTTCTTGCTTTTGCCATATAGGCATTAAGCATATATCTGCGTGGTGTTCTTCTGTTCAGATCTATTACCTGATCAAATGCATAGTTGGCACTATCTTTAAAACCCAATTCATTTAATAATTGTCCTTTGATGTAATAATACCTTCCTTTTTCTTCGAACTTTTGGGTGTGAATACTCGCTTTATTGATATATGCCAGTGCCGAGTCTTTTTGTTTTAGATTCACATACGCCTGAGCAATCATTGCAACCGCATCTGCATAATCCTGTGGCTTCATATACTCTTGCTCAATCATTCGGATCAAATCCTCTATCGCCTTTTCATTATTATCCAGACGTACATTCGTCTTTGCCCTCCATACTTTGGCATGATTGATCGTGTTACTGGTAGGGTATTTGTAAAGGATATAATTGAAAGCTTCTAGCGCAGGGATAAACCTTTGCTCAAAATATCTAGCCTTACCTAACAAAAGAAAAGCTTCATCAATCTTTGGATTGCGCTCCTTACCGTCGATGAGCATGCTATGTTTTTGAATGGCTTTTACCGCCTTCTCTTCGGCCCGATCAAAATTCTGATTCAGGACTTCATTAGGGAGTCGAACATCTTCGCTAACAATCATACGCTCTATTGGCAGTAGTTCCCAAAAATTATCATTATATGTTTGGATTAATTCTTCCTGGCCCTTATCATAAGCCAATCTACCGTTGTATAAGGTATTGTTCTTTGTAGTAACATCATGCCAAGTTCGGTTTACAAACTTGTCTTTTTTACGAGAACATGCAAACCCAACAATTGCCAAAAGCAATACTAGCCCTATTTGTGAAATTTTTCGTCCCAAACGAGATAATTTATAAGTGTGATAACTAAAAAACTTGCTTTTTAGTGTGTTGTAATATACAAAAATAGTACGCCTGAGGTAAAAATACATTTCTTTCGTTAAAAAACAGGGGGTTAGTGCGTTTTTCTGGCTTCTATATCCTATTTATGTTGTTTTTCTGATGATTACTAATGGCGTGTATCTCATTTCCAAGATTTTCCCACAAAAAAAGCGAGAAGAAAACTTCTCGCCTTTTAACAAACAAAAACTGAATTAGTGAAACATTATAGTTTGAAATTTACTCTTGCAAACAGGAATCTACCGGTATATCCAAATTGAGATGTTCTTCTTGAGAATACAAATTGGTCTCCAGCTGTACCTCCTTCTCTATTTTCGTCGGGATAGACATCTAATAAGTTGTTTGCTCCAATGGTGATATTTAAATTTTCCAGAAGTTCTGCCGAGAATGAAAGATCGGTCACCACTTTTCCTCCGTATACTGCATCATCGCTCACAACAGTACCATCTACTCTAGGGTCTCCATTAAAATCATCGGGATCTGTTACTTCTCCAAAAAACACATTACGTAGTAACACATTATATTTTCCAAAAGACAAGGCGTTACTAAGGCTTATTTTGGTTCTGGGTTGAGCCAGAGTTAAGAAAGCTTCCTCTTGCCCATCAAAAAAGCTACCGCTTTGACCGGCATTCGCGATTCTTTCTGGTACTCGAATTTCTTCGACCTCGGTTTTGGCAAATGTGGCAGAAAGATCATTTTTTAAAGTAGTTTCTTCTCCAAAATTCATTTTATGCGAAACCACGACGTCTACTCCTTGCGATTTGGTATCAATGGCATTTACAAAAAATCGTGCACTGGTTGCTCCGGCAGCTTCAAATATCTGAGTTAATTCAGGATCGCCTCCATTACCAAAACTTCCGCTATATACGATTCGATCATCAATATTGATCAGGTATGCATCTGCCGTAACCGTAAAATTTTGAATTTTGGCAGTAAGCCCTACGCTGTAACTATCCGAAGTTTCTTCTTTTAGTTGGGCAATACCGATTAAATCCGCGGCTCTACTGTTGTTCGTAAATGTTCCTTGTTCAAACGGTTGATTATCTACAAAAACGGTGCTGGTTCTGCTAAAAAACTGCTGGTGTAATGAAGGCGCTCTAAATCCTGTACTATTGGCTCCTCTTATCGAGAAGTTTTCGGTGATTTTATATCGTGTAGCTAATTTATAATTAAAGGTGTCCCCAAAGTCGGAGAAGTTCTCATACCTACCCGCTAAACTTACTAACCATTGCTCTGTAAAATCGGCTTCCAGATCAATATATCCAGCAATACTATTTCTATATTCGTCGGTTTCGTTATTGGGATCAAAACCTCTAAACACCTGAGATCCGCCACCTAAAACGGCGCCTGTAAAATTATTACGAACCAAATCGGCATCTGGCGTAGTACCTGTAACTATATTTCCGTTTACATCATAGCTTACATACGAAGCTTCTTCGCCAGCGACAATGGCATAGTTTTCTACTTTGTATTCTGCCCCCATTGCCACATTCAATCCACTAAAAATATCCTCGTAGAATCTACTGATATCCAAGTTGGTAGTGTTTTGCATAAAGCTTAATGATCCTGCATCAAAATCTCTGGGTGTAGCAACCCCAAGGGTACCATTACTAGAGTTCGTTACTGTAAAATCGAAAGTGTTGGTTCCATAGGTATTAGAAAAGTCAACATTCCAATTATTTACCACACCTCTGATCCCAACCGCTATCGATCTATCTACAATATCGGTACCTATATTAGGTAAGAAACCATTAGGGAAAGCGGGGGTATTGGCACGCCCATCACCTTGAGCTGGTCTACGATAAAAACCAGATGCCAGACCTTCGCGATAGCTAATTCCTCCAAAACTGTAGAATTCTGCATCTTCACCCAATGGAATGGCCATATTAGCAAAGAACTTTCCCTCTCTTAATCTTGAGGTACCTACTCTAAATCTAAAATCTGTCCTGGTCAATCCTCTGGCAGCAAGTTCATCTTCGTCTACGTCGATATCTAGTAATGTTCTAAAAGTTTCAATATCCGCATCGTTGGTAACATCTAGAGCTGCAATTTGATCACGGGTTGCCTGATCTAGATAGGTGATCCCTTGGGCTGCTGTTTGATAATCCGCCAATGTCATTTCTGCAACATTACCTCCACCAGCTGCAAAAACACGCTCGGCACCATGATATCCTCTAAAAATATCTCCTTGATAATCTCTATTTCTTAATGCAGGAGCTCGGGTTGATAATGACCCGGTGAAATTGATAAATCCACCTTTGTCTCCAATCGGTAGTCCATAATTGACATCGACTTTTACCTTTTCACCATCGCTACCGCCGTCAAATTGATTCGAGTTTTTACTGAAATTAGCTCCTGTATTGATGGTAACATCCAATTTGTTGGTGGCTTTCTTCAATACAATATTGATTACCCCAGCAATGGCATCGGATCCATATTGCGCAGCTGCACCATCTCGTAACACCTCAATTCTTTGGATTGCTGCGGTTGGAATTGCATTCATATCTGTTCCAACACTACCTGCCCCTACAGTTCCATTTACATTGACCAATGCCGTATTGTGTCGTCTTTTTCCATTAATCAACACCAATACCTGATCAGGACCCAGACCTCTCAAAGACGCTGGATCGATATGGTCGGTACCATCTGAAACTGTTTGCGTTTGAGATGTAAAAGAAGGTGCTACGTAGTTAAGTATTTCGTTTACAGTTGTTTGAGGTCCTTGTGTTGCAATTTCCGTAATGTCTATCACATCAATTGGAACGGCCGTTTCAACAGCGGTACGGCTAGGATTTCTAGACCCTACAATCACAACATCATCCAATTGCGCAGATGCATCTTGTAAGGTTACCGAGATGAAGTCCATCCCTTCAACATTGATTTCCTGGGTTTCAAAACCCAGGTAAGAAATCACCAGTACGTTATTCTCTTCGGGGATATTGATCGTAAAATTTCCCTCAAAATCAGTTTGCGCCCCTATGGTAGTTCCTTTTACTAAAACATTGGCCCCTGGCAGAGGGCTCCCGTTTGAATCTTTTACATTACCATTGATCTCTCTTTGGATTACCGGTTTCTCTTTAACCAAAGGCGATTTTTTTAAGATCACCTGCTTGCCCATAATCGTATAAGAAATATCGGTTGGATCAAAAAGTAACCCCAATACTCTATCAATACTTTCTTTATTTACTTTGATAGATGTTTTTTGATTAAGATTAACCTCATCACTGATGTAAAAGAATTTATACGAAGTTTGATTTTTGATTTCGTCTAGTACCTCTACAATAGGAGTTTGTTTAAAATCAAGTTTTATTTTGCCTTGCGAAAAGCCCGAAGTTCCCATTACCTGAAAAATGGAAAAACAGAATAAAACCAGTGTAAGCCTCATTTTTAATACATTCGATTTGTGCGCTAAGTGTGAAAATAGCGTACGATTACCCTTTTTTTTCATAATTTTGAAAAGTTTGGTTAGTACTCAATTAAATAGTAATCAAACCGTAAGGGGAAGTGTGGCAGCACTTCCTTTCTTATTTTTCTTACGGATTGATTGTAATCTTCTTATCTTTTATTTCATATGTAAATGCTATCGTTTCTGAAAATACCTTTAGAATCTGCTCCACATTCTCGATATCAAATTCTCCGGTAAATCTGGTGTCATTCAACTTTTGATTCAGGCTTGTTATTTCTACGTCATACGTTCTTTCGATTCTTTTGTATACTTCGGCAAAAGATTCATTTTGTAATATAATTTTCTTATGCATCCAGGAAGTAAACAATGCAGGATCCACTTTTTTACGTTCTAAAGCCTTGTTGTTTTTACTGAAAATAGCCTGGTAATTTGGAGTAAGCTTCAGTCTTACATCTTCCTGCTCTGGATCATTAATAGCGACTGATCCTTCTACAAGGGTTGTTTTGATTGTAGCATCGTCATCATAAGATGATACATTGAACTGTGTTCCCAACACTTCTACATCTACTGATCCGGTTCTTACGATAAAAGGTTGTTTTGTATTAGTAACCACGTCAAAAAATCCTTCTCCTTCTAGATATACCAATCGATTCTTATCCTCTGAGTTGAAATGTCTAGGAAATTTAAGCGCACTAGCCGCATTTAACCATACTTTGGTTCCATCGGATAAAGCCAATTGAAACAACTTTCCTTTTGGGATTGAGATTTGAAGATACTCTGTTTTGGTGCTGTAGTTTTCGCCTTGAATGACTAATTGATCTTCGTTTTTTTCGACCACAAGATTACCCTCAGCATCTTTAATGCTTGCCGTATCATCCAATCCTAAATAACTAATGGTACCATCGGCCTGTACAATTTTGATTTTGTCTGAAGAAGTATCTTCCGCTTGTACCACTTCTGGTGTAGTGATCTCAAAAGATGAATTACCACTCCTATACGTATATATCCCAAAAACAACCGCGGCGACCGCTGCTGCATATCCGACAACCCTTAAAACGGGTTTTAAGGAAATTACTTTGGTTTCTTTTTGTTGTATTCCTTTTACAAAACGCTCAAAAGCCCCCTCTACATCTACTTCCAAATGCTCTTTTGCAGCATACGACTCTTTTATTTCCTTCTTAAAAAGCGCTTTGTTTTCCTCATTAGCATTTACCCACTGTTTAAGCCATTCTTTTTCTTCTGAAGAGCAATCGCCTTTAAGATATTTTCTAATTATTGTTAAATAATTATCCATTTTATTCCTTTTCTACCTATATGATGCAGAAATCAAAAGAATCCCCTACTTTATTTTAATTTTTTTAATTTAGTTGACGTTTTAGTCATGAAAAACAGTTCCGCCGACATAGAAAAAGCACTTATTACGGGATTAACCCAAGGAGACGAAAAGAGCTATCGACTTCTTTTTGATCTGTACTATGAATGGTTATGCAACTACGTTTATAAACTTTCTCATGATAGTACCTTGTCTGAAGATCTAGTTCAAAATGTAATGCTTCGTCTTTGGGAAAAAAGATCTTCTTTAAAAATCTCATCTTCTCTAAAGAATTATCTTTTTCGATCCTGTCATAACGAGTTTTTAATGCATTTACGAGCTCAGAAAAAAGAACATGATATTCTGGATGAAATCAAGTGGCAAACCCTGTTTGACATGTATGATGAAAAAGAAGATCAACGAGAAGCCGATTGGAACAAGCTCGAAAAAATGCTGGATCAGCTTCCTCAGAAATGTAAGGAAGTCTTCAAACTAAGTCGATTGGAGCAAAAGAAGCATAAAGAGATTGCCGAGATATTGGGTATATCTACCAAAACCGTAGAATCCCATATTAGCAAAGCCCTTCGGTTTTTAAAAACCAATGTTTCTGGCCTATTCTTCTGAAAAGATTTATGTCTAGAAAATTACTGTCTTAACTAATTATCTATTTAAATTAGTGGTTCTTCAATCAACAAATTCGTCAGTTATGAAAAAAAGTATTACACTCTTGCTTGTTTTATTTTCTTGTACATTCCTCTTTTCTCAAGAAAATGATCGTTGGAAACTTACCTACACCAACAACGGTAAAGGAGAATCTAAAGGAGATATTCAAAACCTAATCGATGCCGTACGAAAAGGAAATAGAATTCGGATCTATTGGTATGGCGCAAGAAAAAATGATAAGACCAAAAAGGTGGAACACTTTGCTGAAGCTAAATTCCTGACCATTATGAGTGACACTTTAGTTTTTGCACAAATCGATCCCATCATTGGACAAACTCCAAAATACGATGAACAAACCATATCTCTGAAAGAAAATATCGAGTGGACATTAATTGCAGCCAGCAATGGCAAATCGGAATCTATGACCAGAAATGTAACTACTGGAGAAATACTTGGTCATGATCCCTTCCCGTTATCCATTCGTTGGTATGTAGAACAATAATATTATCGCGAAAAGAATGTAATTATTGATTCGCTTCCTCTACTGTATTTGGAACGGCATTTTTCCCAAAGTGCTCTTCTAGCTCTTTTAATGTTTCTGCAGAGGTAACAATATCTTTAACTACGATACCTTTGTCCAATACTACAATGCGTTCACACACTTCGGTAACATGCATCAAATCGTGACTAGAAACTAAAACCGTAACGTTTGGATCTGCAGATAATTCTTTGATAATCTGCTTTAAGCGTATTTGTGTAGTAGGATCCAGATTAGCAAAAGGTTCATCCAGAATAACTACTTCGGGATTACCGATTAGAGTAGCTACAATCCCTACCTTTTTCTGATTTCCTTTAGACAAATCTCTTAAGTATTTCTTCTTTCCTAGAATTTCTCCGTGAAAAAAGTCCTCAAACTTTGAAAGTAAGGCATCTACATCTGCTTTGTTCTGACCACGCAACTCTCCGATAAAATAGAAATACTCCTCGGCGGTCAAGTACCCAATCAAAAAGCTTTCGTCGATAAATGCAGCAGTAATTGATTTCCAATCCTCGCTACTATTGACCTTGATTCCATTGTTTTCGATATACCCAGTTGTGGGTTGTATCAAATCCAACAAAGCACTAAATAAAGTGGTTTTACCAGCTCCATTATTCCCCACCAGCCCAAAGCTTTTTCCTTTTTCAATCTCAAGGTGTTCTATATTTAAAACGGTGTTCCCCGTATAAGTTTTACTAAGGTTATGTACTGCAATCATGTTCTTAATTTTTTTGTTTGTATGCCGATAAGGTTTTATACTTCTCTGTTTTGTAGATTTTTTCGATTTTGGTAAAAACGGCATCTTTAAACGCAAAACCTGCTATCCCAGCTATAGTGACTAGTGCATACCCGGCATTTGGACTATAGGCATAGTGCCCTATGGCATATAACACCATGGGTAATGCCATTTTGGGTAAGGACAACAATAGTGTTTTGGTATTAAAGGCCTGTTTATCCCCAAAAGCTTTTTTGTTACTAGTCAAATCAATAGGGGTTTTTACATAGGCTCCTGCCCATAGCACAACATGAGAATTTACTCCAATATTATAAATTGATGCGACTATAATGGCCAGGTAGACATCCCATCCAAAATACAAATATCCTGAAGCCAAAACGGTAGAGATCAATGTGGCAATTACCATCAACCACCACTTTGATGACAGGTATTCTTTGTACTTGATATTTTGACTCATCATCAAGGGATAATACGCACTATCCCAACTAGGAACAAATTGCCCAAAGCTCAATAAGAATCCTCCGGTAACAAATATGGCCGCAAAGATCTTCCATACTGGTCCGTCGTAGGCTTCTACAGCACCCGTAAAGAACAATAATCCATAGAACAAGAATAACACACTTACTAGTACTGTTGATTTTGCACGTTTATTTCTTTTGATCAGTTTGATATCGTTTTTAAGAAAAGTAGCCGTTCTACCAAATCTATTTAACCAATCCAGATTCTCTGTTTTTATATCCTTTGATTTGGTAGCCAAACCTGCATCGAGATATAAGTCTGAAGTAAAGGATCTGAACGATAGGACAATCAAAACTATTAATGTCACTACAGGAATAAGCACCATCCATCCCAGATCATATAGTCCCTGAAAAAACGGAGCTGTGTATACCGTAACATCAAAATATCCAAAATAATGAAGTCCTCCGAAAACTGCCAAGATTCCACCAATAATAAAAATCAGGTTATCTTTTTTATTCAAAAGGATGTTTAGAAAGTTATTGGCATATACCAAGGCGATTAGTCCCAAATGCCATAACAATACATTGGTTACTGGATGTCCGTTTTTGATCAAAACCAGTGAAAATGGAATAAAAAAGAACGCATGAATCACATTGAAAAATGAGAATACGGTTTTCCCAAAAGCAAAAGAAACTATTTTGTTTTTGTTAAACGGGAGTAATAGCAATGGTTTGATATTAATCACTGGCATTTTTTGCAAGGCGTAACGAAATAGCAAGTCTCCAACCCACCAATAAATCAAAAATCGATTTAAGGTTTCTAAGGGATCGAGCTCCAATTTTTCTTTTACCAATTTGTAGAATGCGATACCACCAAGGGCAGACATAAGGGCTAACCAACACGCCCAAAATGCCATAAAAATTTTCATGAATAATCCCGAAGACATGGATGCTGATCTCCAAAAGGATTTCCATTGTAAAGAGACAAAATGTTTAACCATTGTTGAAAGGGTTTTTGGAAAGAAGGATATACTTCTTTAATTATTTAGTAACCGCAACTTGAATTTTGTTACAAAATCCATTTAGATAAATTTATCTTAAAAGCGATCTCCTCTTAAACCATTTGTTATTTTTGCGGAAAATTATTGTAATGTCAGATTTTCATCAACTCACTATAAAACAAGTCATCAAAGAGACTCCAAATGCAGTTTCTATTGCTTTTGAAGTGCCTTCTCATCTCGAAGACACCTACTCTTTTGTGCCAGGACAATATCTTACACTCAAAAAAGAGATTGAGGGTAAAGAAGTACGAAGAGCTTATTCTATCTGTAGTTCCTCAAAAAGTAAAGAGCTTAAAGTTGCTATAAAAGCGATAGAAGGCGGTACTTTTTCGGTATTGGCCAATGCCGAACTATCTAAAGATGATGTTTTGGAAGTTCATCCTCCAGAAGGAAATTTTGTGCTGAAAACGAATCCTGCATCTAGCAATACTTATGCGGCTTTTGCAGCGGGTAGTGGAATTACTCCTGTGATGAGTATGATCAAATCGGTATTAGAAGAGGAGCCAAACAGTCAATTTGTATTGGTTTATGGAAATAAAAGTCCTGAGGAAACCATATTTTATAACGAACTATTAGCGCTTCGAGATGCTCATTCTGATCGTTTCTTTATAGAATTTGTTTTTAGCCAAACCAGAGAAGATAACGCTCATTTTGGAAGAATTGAGAAGCCCATAGTTAACTTCGTACTTAAGAACAAGTTTAAGGAAACTACCTTTGCCAACTTTTATCTGTGCGGACCCGAGGAAATGATCAATACCGTAACCAATGTTTTGGAAGAAAACGGAATTGCCAAAAATCAAATTCATTTTGAACTTTTTACCAGCAGTTCTGAAGCGGCAGAAATCGACGCCGATCTAGATGGTAAAACTTCGATCACTGTGATTGTAGACGATGAGGAGTTTACTTTTGTAATGGATCAAAAAAAGACCTTATTAGATGCGGCTCTTGACCAGGATATAGATGCTCCATACTCTTGTCAGGGAGGGGTTTGTAGCTCATGCGTTTGTAAAATAACCGAAGGTAAAGCTGTGATGGAAAAAAATAGTATCCTTACCGATGGTGAAATTGAAGAAGGATTAGTTTTGGCCTGCCAGGCTCATCCTACTACAGCATCAATCAAAGTTGACTTTGATGATGTGTAATTAATTTCTGATTTATACAAACGAATTTAGTTTTTCTATCACCGTCTCTGGAGGAATAGAATACATTACTTTTTCGTAACCCTCTGGTACTTTATTGCCATAAATAGAGGTAGGTATCTGGTCATACTTTGCTAAATTGGGTAGTATGGCATTTTCTGCCGGTTGTCCAAATGGCATAAAACCAGCAAAAGGATGCGTAACCCCCCATAGCGTAATCGTAGGCACATTATACATAGCAGCTATGTGTGCATTACCACTATCCATAGACAACATTACATCTAGATTACCAATAAGCTTTAGTTCATCCTCAAATGGTAATTTACCTACTACATTAATCACATTGTTGTATTTGGATGCAATATTGTTTAATATGTCCTTTTCGCGTTTTCCTCCCCCAAATAAGAAAATCTCGAATTGGTTTTCTCGATCCAAGGTTTCGATAAGCTCCACCATAAGCTCCAAAGGATATGTCTTACTCTCGTATTGAGCAAAGGGAGCAATGCCTAACCATTTTTTTGAAGAATTTAAGCTTAACGCAACGATATTGGGTGACAGTGATATTTTTTGAGGAAAACTGTGATCGTCAAGATTTATAGGGAAACCTAATTTTCCAAAAACCTCTGCATAACGTTGATGGGTTGTTTTTAAGGGTTTAAACACTTTGTTTTTGGCCCTGGTTAAAGCCTTTTTATCTGCCCTTCCCTTGTCTATTTGCACTACTGGTATTCTACCCAATGAAAACAGTGTTTTTAATACATTAGAGCGAAGCACATTGTGTAAATCGGCAACCGCAGTAATCCCTAATCTACGTAACTCTTTATGCAATCGGGTTAATCCCAAAATCCCCTTATGTTTTCGATCCACTTCTGCGGGATAGACCTCGAGATTGTCAATATCACTAAAAAGAGGTTCGAAGAACTTACGGGTAAGTACAGTAAGCTTAACGTTGGGATATGTAGCTCTAAAGGTTCGTAATACGGGTATCGTCATGGCTATGTCTCCCATAGCAGACAACCGTATTACCAAGATGTTTGTTTCAGGAGTATTACGTATATCTACCTTATTTTTCGCCACGTAACACAGGATTTAGCTCATCGTCATTGTACATTTTCATCTGTTTGTAGACTTTCATGTACTTATCTCCTTGCTCAATATCCTTCAGTAATGTATCTATTGCAGTAGATAAATCTACCTGTTGCTCTAATAAGACGTCTAATTTTTTTTGACAAGCAGCTTTGTGTGCATCAGAGGCATCAGTCCTCACCGTTTCCTCATGCATATGGTATACCTTCAATGCCAATATCGATAAGCGATCCACGCCCCATGCTGGACTTTCTGTATTGATAGTAGCATCTGCTTTGGGAGTCACCGCTTTGTACTTTTCCAAAAAGTAACTGTCGATATATTCTACCATATCTGTTCTGTCCTGATTTGAAGCATCAATTTGTCGCTTTAGTTTCAAAGCTGCAACCGGTTCAATTTCAGGATCACGAATGATATCCTCATAATGCCATTGTACAGTATCAATCCAACATTTACGATATAGCAGATGCTCTATAACTTGTGATTTGCTATCATAAGGGTTGCTGAATTCTTGATCTACGCTATCGATAATGTGATATTGATCGATAACTTCCTTAAAAATTTTATTTGCCTTGTCCGTAAACATTGAATCTTTGTATTTCTGAAAATGTGTACAAAGGTATTATAATTTATATTAGAATTATCATCTTAGAACAATAACATCGTAAAAGGAATCAGTAAAAACACCCAAATATTAATTTCTTTGGCCAGCATATTGTAATTCATCTCAAGATACGTAGTCCCCATTATGGCTAAAGGAATACATAAGAAAAACACTTCGGAAGTATTTTTGGCTGGAGCAATTACAGCGATTCCAACGGCTATAACAAGATAAGCAATGATCAACCTGAGTACTGGTTTAATATTTGCGGCTTTTCTACTGTATTTAATAAGATAAAGCGCCAAAAAGAACAGAATACAAATAGATAATGTTCCTAATGAAAATAATTGATCCTTGATCAAATAATTCTGAAAAGACAAGGAAGCCGCATCTAAGTACTCCGAATAGCTATAAAAGGAATCATAAAACAATAGCGTAAAACAATTTGCGAACAAATAAATGGTAAGAATTCCAATTATTGGGATAATCCAATTTCTATAATTTTTTGAATCAAAATACAGGATTCCCAGATAGACCAAAACAATAAATGCAATGCTCCAGAAATAGGCGAGGGATGCCAGACCTATGCAAAGGGAAGCATTCAAAATCTTGGCCTTAATCTCCTTTTCATTTCGCAACCGAATCACATTTCTAAATCCCACCAAAATAAAACCGCTTGCCAGTAATACATTGATATCCGTAAGCGCATTGGGCAACACTCCCGTAAGGAAGCCATAAAGCAAAATGGTGTATGATCCTTTTTCGGTAATATCGTTTCTTTGAAGAATAAAATTTAGCAATAACATAGGTAAAATATAGAAGGCCAGACCTATGATCAACAGGAATATCTCTTTGGATTCTAGTACTATTCCCTTTTTGTAATGTGCAATTCCATACAAAAGAAACATGTACAATGCCACTACAACATAATTAATGGGTTTTGATTTGCTAAAAAAACTTGATAACACTACTATTTTTTATATTTTTGCCAGGAATAAGAAACTAATTATTTTTAATAAAGTTGAACGAATTTATAAAAAGTTTTCAGTTCGGTACTTTTTACTTTTTATAAAGCCTATATAAAACACGTTATGAAAGAATTTTTTGAAGCTATTGAATCTCTTTTTGTCAATGTATTATTTGCACCACTTGATGCTTTAAGAGCCCTTGAATTGGAAAGTTGGACTGCTGCTAATATTGTAAACTGGTTGTTCATGCTAATTGGATTTGTCGCTTTTTTCTACTGGATGAAAGAACTGAAAAAATTTAATGACAACAATGAAGAAAACAGAGACCCTACGGCTCACTCTTTCTTGAATTAAAGATATTGTACTTGATATACATAAGAAAAGCGCTTGTAGTTACAAGCGCTTTTCTTATGTAGTACTATTTGGTATTATTATAGATCGAACCCAAGATCTTTTCTATAATACATTTTATCAAAGTGTAGTTTCTCTATACTTGAGTAAGATTTCTTCAAGGCTTGTTTGAAATCATCATCAAAAGAAGTAATAGCAATTACTCTACCTCCATTGGTTACTACTTTACCATTTTCAATTTTGGTTCCGGCATGAAAAACAATCGAATCATCGATGTTTTCTATTCCTGTAATTTCTTTTCCTTTTTCATAGGCCTCTGGATATCCACCAGAAACAGTCATTACCGTAGTTGCGCTTCTACCATCAATTTGTAGATCGATCTGATCTAAAGACCCCGCTCCCACGTGAGAGAGCAACTCTACCAAATCGGTTTGTAATCTTGGAAGGACCACTTCTGTCTCAGGATCCCCCATACGCACATTGTATTCTATAACTTTTGGATCATCTCCTACTTTAATCAGGCCAATAAAAATAAACCCTTTGTAATCGATATTTTCTTTAGAGAGTCCCTGTACTGTAGGCTTGATGATTTGTTCTTCTATTTTGCCCATAAATACGTCGTCTGCAAAAGGTACTGGAGAGATCGCTCCCATTCCTCCGGTATTTAAACCTGTGTCTCCTTCACCGATACGCTTATAATCTTTGGCGGTAGGTAGGGTAACATAGTTCTTCCCATCGGTAAGTACAAAAACACTAAGCTCTATCCCATCCAAGAACTCCTCGATCACAACCGTTTGACTCGCTGCACCAAACTTTTGATTGGTTAACATATTATCGAGTTCGGATTTGGCTTCTTCAAGATCTTTAAGAATCAATACTCCTTTTCCTGCTGCCAAACCATCTGCTTTTAATACATATGGAGGACTAAGGGTTTCCAGAAACTTTTTCCCTTCATCTACGGTTGCTGCAGTAAAACTCTGATATGCCGCTGTTGGGATATCATGTCTGAATAAAAACTCTTTGGCGTACTCTTTACTTCCTTCTAATCTAGCTCCTTCTTTTGAAGGTCCAATAACTACAACATTGGCCAATTCAGAATCTTGGGCAAAGAAATCACTTATACCGCTAACCAACGGGTCTTCTGGGCCTACTACAACCATTGCAATTTCCTCTTTGAGCACTAACTCCTTTATGCTTTCGAAATCGGTTACAGCAATAGGAACATTAGTTGCAATTGAATCGGTACCGGCATTTCCGGGAGCAACAAAAAGACGGCTACATCTTTCGCTCTTTGCAATTTTATAGGCAAAGGTATGTTCTCTCCCACCGGATCCAAGTATTAAGATATTCATGATTAGGTAGCTTAAATTTAAAGCTTCAAAAATAGGGTATTACCGCTTTTCGAACTAATTATTTACCATCAATTTTATGGATTTAATAGTGATCTCTTTTTTTCGCAGAAAAACAGTTAGTTTCGAATAATTCTACTACTCAAAATACTTCTCTTTTTAAGTAATAAGGGAATAATAATTGAGAAGAATACAATTCCATTAAATCGTACCAGCATCGACTCAAAAAACAACGAAATAAAAAGGATTAAAAAAACAGAAAACTCATTTTTGCTTCGCCACATTCGAATTGCTAATAGCACAAATATGGTAATCAATACACCAAAACCTATTATCCCTGTTTGTAAAAAAGTTTGCAGAAACTGATTATGCGCATTGTACTTGTTCTCATAATTATGAAAATAGTTGAGTTCCTTGTATTTCTGTGTCAACACATCGTTGGTATCTCCAATTCCATATCCAAAAATTGGAGCTTCTTTTATTGATTGTAAACTCGCATTCCAGGTTAGTAATCTTGATTTTTCAACAGTAGTAGTGGTAATTCCAAAATCATCAGAAATGCCGGTAACATTTTTGTAAAAACTGAACACCCTTGGGTTATTTAAAAACACGATCACTCCCAAAAAAAACAGCAGCGACATTGTATACTTTTTACTCTTATCTGCGATATTAAATATCAATAAAAGACACATGATCAACAGGATGAGATATGCTGCAATAGACGCAAGTAGAAACAGATAGAAAAACAGTATAAAAACAATGATTAACTGCATTCTTGATTGCAGTCTATTTTTCAAATAATAACTAAGTACTAATAGTATGTATAAGGAAACATAATTGGAATTAATCAATTTGGAGAAATCTGTTCTGATAAAATAACTCCACCCTTTTATAATAGCATCCAAGAAGCTAGAAAACCCTTCGAATGAAGCCTCAAAGAAAAATCCGGTTCGCTCAACATATCCCAAAATATCATGTAATCCAATACCAAAATTGATGACAAAGGAAGCGAGTATTCCTAGAAGTAAAAAGTCAAATAGTTTTCTTACCGATGAAGCGTCTTCTTTTACGAATAAAAAAATGATTGGAAAAAATAATAGAGATAAAGACCTTTGAAGCAAATTTACCCCATCTTGAATATTTTCTGTGTATATCATACTTACAGAAATTATTATGAAATAGAAGGGAAAAAGCCACAATGGTTTATTATCTGAAAAAAAGTTTCTATTCGTTCGAAATATATTAATCAAGCCCAATACGATGGAAACAATGAAAAATGGAGTGGGTAAATTGATACCCAACGGTAATAGAAAAAAGGCAAAATACAAACTGTTCCAAAAGATGGTTACAATCAAATCATCTTCATCTCGGTAAAACATGTTGATAAATTTGGGTATCATTAGGTCTTATCGTGTTTTGGCCAATTTTAAAAGAAGTTCGTTATTTATTAGAATAATTATGTAAAATTCCGATGTTCACTTTTATTAAGCTCTTCTTCGGGAAGACTTTTAAAATATTTTAATGTTTTTTTCATTCCTTCTTGACGATCTACTTTTGGTTCCCAGTTTAATATTTCTTTAGCTTTGGTAATATCGGGTTGCCTTTGAAGAGGATCGTTAATTGGTAATGGTTTATAAATTACTTTTTGGTCTGTTTCGGTCAATTTAATTATTTCTTCTGCAAACTCTTTTATTGTTATTTCATCTGGGTTCCCAATATTAACAGGAAAAACGTAATCACTAAACAATAGCCTATAAATTCCTTCTACTTGATCATCAATATAACAAAAAGATCTTGTCTGCATTCCATCTCCAAAGATGGTTAAATCTTCATTTCTTAAGGATTGACCTATAAATGCAGGAACGACTCTCCCATCGTTTAAACGCATTCTTGGGCCATAGGTATTAAATATACGAGCGATTCTTGTTTCAAGACCATGATACGTGTGATACGCCATAGTAATCGATTCCTGAAAACGTTTGGCTTCGTCATATACCCCTCTTGGACCAATAGTGTTTACATTCCCATAATAATCTTCATTTTGAGGGTGTACTAATGGATCTCCATAAACCTCGCTTGTAGATGCGATCAATATTCTGGCCTTTTTTTCTTTGGCCAAACCTAATAGGTTATGAGTTCCCAGAGATCCTACTTTAAGGGTTTGAATCGGAATTTTAAGATAATCTATTGGACTGGCAGGAGAGGCAAAGTGCAAAATGTAATCCAATTTACCTGGAACATGAACAAATTTGGTTACATCGTGGTGATAAAACTCAAAGTTTTTTAGTTTAAAAAGATGTTCTATGTTTTTAAGATCTCCTGTAATTAAATTATCCATTCCAATCACATAAAACCCTTCATTAACAAATCTATCACATAAATGTGACCCTAAAAAACCTGCTGCTCCTGTGATTAAAACTTTTTTCAACTCGAATAAATATTTACCTAAATGAGGCGGTTGTTATTTGAACCTAATTAGCATAGGAAAATTTAGTTTCCTAATCCAATTTTATAATATATAAAACCTATTTCTTCTATTTCTTCTTTATTCAAAATACCTCTTCCGTCAAACAAAAAAGCAGGCTTTTTCATTTGTTCGTACACTTTCTTCCAGTCATATTCTTTAAACTCGTCCCATTCTGTAAGTACCGCTATCCCATGTGTGTCTTTCATCGCTTCATAAGGATCTTCAAAAACTTCCAAAAACTCTCTATTCTCTTCAGGTGATCTGGACCCAACATAATCTAGATCTCGATAAATCTGATTTTCTTTTACCTTCGGATCAAACACTGCAACATATGCTTGTTCATTCAGTAGATTATCTGCAACTCTAATAGCAGCAGATTCTCTGGTATCATTAGTATTTTTCTTAAACGCCCAACCCAAAAATGTGATTTTTTTTCCGGAAACCGTATTATACAAAGTATTGACAATATTATCAGAAAAACGATCCTTTTGGTGATTATTCATTTTAATTACCTGTTCCCAATAATCAGCAACCTCATTCAAACCATAGCTCTTGGCAATATAAACCAGGTTCAAAATATCTTTTTGAAAACAAGATCCTCCAAAACCCACTGAAGCATTTAAAAACTTAGATCCTATTCTGGAGTCCATTCCTATTGCTTTGGAAACTTCTTGAACATCTGCTCCTGTTTTTTCGCAAATTTCGGACATTGCATTGATTGAAGATACCCGTTGCGCTAAAAAAGCATTGGCTGTTAGTTTCGAAAGCTCAGAAGACCATACATTGGTTGTCAAAATCCGCTCGTTTGTCACCCAGTGAGCATATATATCGACCAAGGCTTGTATTGCTTTCTCCCCTTCAATAGTCGAAGAATCTCCACCTATCAAAACTCGATCGGGGTTGAGTAAATCTTGAATAGCAGTTCCTTCTGCTAAAAATTCAGGGTTCGATAAAATTTGAAATTGTACCCCATTCCCTGTATTATCCAAAATGCTTTTTATAGCAGATGCTGTTCGTACCGGTAATGTTGATTTCTCCACTACTATTTTATCTGATGTAGCAACTCTCCCTATTTGACGCGCACAAAGTTCTATATATTTTAAGTCTGCAGCCATCCCTTTTCCCTTACCATAGGTTTTGGTTGGAGTATTCACAGAAATAAATATCATATCTGCCTCTTCAATCGCCTTATCAACATCCGTTGAAAAGAATAAATTCTTACCTCTTACCTCCTCAACGATCTCTGCTAATCCAGGCTCAAAAACTGGAAGATTATTTAAATCGTCGTCGTTCCAATCATCTATACGTGCTTGGTTGATATCTACTACTGTTACTTTTATCTCTGGGCATTGCTGTGCTATAACCGTCATTGTAGGTCCTCCTACATATCCTGCACCGATACAGCAAATAGATTTAATTTGCATATTAAAAACTATTGTTATTCTGTTTATTTAATTCCTATTCTACTTCTTATTTTTGTCAATATGTGGTATTTAAAAGAACTTAAATATTCTTTTCTTTCATAGTACTATACATATTATTTTTGCTTAATCTTGTTGTTCTTTTTGGGGACTATTTTTTTTCCACCTCTTTTCATTTCTTTTTTAAGAATATCAACTTTTCTTTTGAATACAATTTTTCTCTTGATATTTGCAAAACTATAATCAAATCGATAAAAAAGATAACCCAGTATTACCACGGTCATTATAAGTACAATTACAAGGTGAAAATTATAAGATTGACTTCCAAGAATTACAAAAAGAATAACAAATAATAAATTGAACCCTCCAATAATAAAACTTGCTCTTTCATGGGACATTTTAAAATAGTCAATTAAAATATGATGGGTATGATTTCTATCTGGAGAAAACGGGCTTTTCTTATTTGCTAATCTAATAGTAAAAACTCTAGCAGTATCAAATAAAGGAACGATAAGAATACTGATCGCTATCAGAGGAATATTCTCTAATAAAAAAGGTAAACTGTCATATTTTGCTGGAGAGAGTGCTAAGAATTTTAAAGTAAGGGCACTTATTATAAAACCAACTATCAGCGAGCCCGTATCTCCCATAAATATTTTTTTATTTGATGAAAGATTGAAACTCAAAAAAGCTATAAGACAGCCGTTCAGAGTTAAACATAATAATACATAAAAGTATTCTTCAGTGATATAAAAAATAGAAGTGTAAATGATCAATATTACAATTCCTACAATAGCAGCCAACCCATCTATACCATCAATCAAATTATAGGCATTAATTATAGTTAACATTAAAAACCCAGCTACTACATAGTAAATGTATTCTGGAATTTCATATATCCCCAAAAACCCATTGAGGGAGTGAATCATAAAACCCTCATTGTTAAGGATGAATAAAATAGCCAACAATTGCCCGCAAAGTTTAGTGTAGGGTGATAAAACCACTAGATCATCCTTCAAACCAATTATAAATAAAATAGTAAGTCCTGGAATAAAAAAAATAGCCTCTCCATAAGCATCCATTGATCTTAGAAAAAACAAAGCAAAAATCAAGGAATAAAAAAATGAAACTCCACCAAGCGTTGGAGTAATTTTTATATGAGAGCTTCTTTTATTAGGTTCATCCATTAAATTTTTATACTCTACTAAACCAATGATTTTTGGAATCGTAATGTATGTTAAAAGAAACGCTCCTAGAAAAAAAAGTATAGGATGAAAAACTGACAAATTAAATTACTAGTTTAAATTTTACATTTCATACAAGGCAATTCTATCAAACACCTTAATATGACTTTACTTAGTACATTGTGCAAAACTAACAATTATTAATGATTGTTTTGATTTTGCGTGGAAATTAAATTTGTGCTGGCTATAAAAAAAGTAAGTATTATAATTCCATTTTCCCTTAGGAGATAACTCTCAGTAACCGCATATACAATAAAAACTGAAAGGATTGAAAAATAAAATCTTTTCTTTCTCCCTACTGATACAAAAATTGGGGTTAATAGATAAAGTAATAAGGAAATTAATCCAAATATTCCACCTATAAGCATCATGCTCAAATACTGATTATGAGAATTGAATTTTTCCTGTATTCCCCATTCAAAGTTATTCCTCTTGTACGATTCAATTAACTCGTATTCAAAATCTCCTAGACCATATCCAAAAAGTGTTGAAACGGTATCCCTAAATATTACTTGCATTGAACATTTAACTTGATATACTCTTGCTATCAAATCATTGGTGATACCCTTGGTACTTATTTCCAAACCAGAATTAAATTCTTTACTTATTAATTCCTTTGCATTTTGGAAATTAGAAACTCTATAAACATCTTCAAAATCAAAAGACGATAAACCCCAAGCAAACAATAAAACAATTGAGCCAAGAAATATCATCTTTTGTTTAGAGAACCGATAATCTTTACTTCTTAAAAGTGAAATAAGAAAATAAAAGGTAATGAAAACACTTAGTAAAATGATAATCCTTGTGGCAAGCAAAAACAGAAATAGGATCATTACTATACCTATTATCACTTTTGTTTTATTTTCCAGGTAGTAATAATTGATACTGTATCCAGTAAAAATCATTAGTGAAAAGTATCCTGGATGTAGTTTAACCAGATTTGCTAACCTTTCATAAGAAAGACTATATACTATTTCTTTAAATTCTGCTGAAGATATAATAACCTCTCCTGCATTTTTAAACAGCCATAATACAAAAGTCAAACTCATTACTCCGATCACTCCATACAAAAATGCCTTTAGAACATTTTCATAAGAAGCAATTTTATCTCCATTTTTCAAATTCAAAAACAGTATAGGAAATACAATAATGTATATATTTCTCAAAACCAACTCTATCCCTCTGTTGTAATCAATGGAGTATATCAATGTTAGTAAGTAAAAAAAGAATAGGCTACCACTAATAAGAACCAGTGTTTTGTTTTTCTTGATATAAAATTTATACCCTGAAAAATCGGAGATGATATCGATAATCTTTAATATGATCGATACTCCTAAAACATATTTTGGAATATTAAAACCAATAAATGGAATAGAAAACGACAGCAATAGAACTAACCAGTTGATGTATGTTTTTAATTTTTCTTTACTTAAAAGCATTTTTCTTAATTCTATTCATAATATCACTATTGTATTTTCTTCTTTCTCTATCAAAGATCCAACCCCATTTATTGAAGTATTTAATTGCAGAAACAATATGGTATTTTAAGAGTTTTTTATTCTTATAAGATCCTTTTTCAAATTTATGATGTATAACTACATTTGGATAAAAAATGGTTTTATATTTTGAATGTATTCGTCTTGATAAATCCGTGTCTTCCAGATACATAAAAAATCGTTCGTCAAACCCTCCGACCTGAATCAACGTATTCGTTCTACAAAACATAAAACATCCTGATAGATAAGGAACATTCATAATCTTATTGTAATTAGAAAATCTTAACTCATATCTATCATTAAGTTTTTCTTTGATCCCCTTGAACGGTAAAAATCTTCGGAACAATAAATCCATTGGGGTTGGTAAAAGTTTACATAAATATTGGATTTCTTCATTTGGAAATAAAACCTTTGGCATTATCATACCTATTTCACGGTCTGTTTCGGCATATTCAACTAATTTTTCGACCGTATTTTCCTCAAAATAAATATCGGGATTCAAAATTATATGATAATCAGACTTTAATTCAATTGATTTTTTAATAGCAACATTATGTGCACTACCAAAACCAATATTCTCTGCATTTTTAATGTAAATATGATTTTCTAAAGTACATAGACTTTCAATATCTCTATTGCTAGAGTTATCTACCACAAATAAGACGTATTTTTCTTTAATCAATTTAACACTTTCAATAACCTTTCTTAGGTCAGAAAATGAATTATGATAAGTAACCAATGAAATTGTAACTAGCATATTAAAAGTATTGTACCAAAAAGGTTTTATATGTATGATATGAGTCCTCTGATAATAGTTTCATTACGCATCTAATTAATGGATACATAGTCAGAACAAAAAAAAGTGCGTATCTATTAAAAGTGCTTATCGCACCTCTTATGAGCATTGGATATAGAAATATTGAAAAGGACAAAAAGTAGTTTGCCCCTCGCGCACCAATAACAGTAAAAGTTTCTACAAATACTAAATAAAAAGCTGTTCCAAAAATCATAATATTGGCATAAACCTTAAAGTCTTTAGTGTAGTTTAGTATATTTTTATTGTTATAAAATGAAATAATTAAGATTGCAATAACTATTTTCTCGTAATACGCTAATATTGAAAACTCTCCTATATAATGTTTAGAATATGTATATAGCTTATAGAGATAATAATTTCCACTATTAGCTAAATATAATTTTTCGATTAATAAAACGATAAAATCTATAAGTAAGAAATTAATCAGAAACGCGATAAGAATAATAAGTGCTAGCGTAGATTTTTTGTAGGTTTTTCTTGCAAGAAAATACATAGGAAGAAATAAAATAGCTCCAAAATGAAAGGAAGCCGCAAGAAAGACTAACAAAAAAAACTTTATCTTTTCTTCTTTAACCAATGACAGATAAGCAAAGTAAATAATAATCATTGCAATTGCTTGTCTCATTTGTCCCATAAGAGAAAAAAAGAAGAAAAAGCAAACGTATAAAAAGATGCTTATTAATGGATAAGGAGAGCTTTTAAGTATACTTTTATAAAGCAAATACATTGAAACAATGGAAAAAACCAACAATTGGAACTGAAAACTATTTACGATAGATTTCATAATAGAGATGAAAACAACATAGCCTAATTCCATTGGTACTGACGATAATGATCCCGATGTAAATAAAGAAGGGGTGTCATTAAACATCTCAATATAGTTGTTATAATCAAATCCTACATCGTACCTTAATCCTGCCACAAGTGCCAGAATCATACATAAAAGATAACTGCTATACATTACCAAACTTCTAGTCTCTACTACTCTTTTATCTAGATTAAATAGTGCAGCAAAAAAAGTTATAACAATAATCGCTATGTATAAAAGCATAATTCCTTTGTCTTAAAAAATCAAGAATATCTTTTTTGATATTCTAAGCTCATCCGTTTAGCCGAAAAGTTTTCATTAATAATTTTCACAGCATAGTCCGAGTAGGTACTTAGATCATCGTTTATGTCTTTTATCTTTAAAGCTAGATCTTCATACTCTCCTGTTCTAAAAAACATATTTTTCAGTTTCCCATGCGACAATTCAAGATGTGAAGCTATATCCGAAAGCAAACAAGGTACTCCTACTGCCATAGCTTCCATTACGGCATTTGGTAATCCTTCAGATAAAGATGAAGAAATAAAGCAATCACTTGCCCTTAAATACTCCAAAACATTACCTACATTACCCAGAAAAATAATTGATTCATCTGCCATCGACATAAGTGTTGCCCTTTCAGGCCCTTCTCCAGCTATTACCAGTACCGAATCCTTATTTTTATTATACTTTTTAAAACCTTTGATCAATGTTTTAAAATCTTTTCTTGGAATAAGCCCTCCTACAGAAATAAAAACTGTTTTATTGGTTGGTAAGTTCAATTGTTTTTTGTTCTCAACCTTGTCTCCGAGAGGAAAAAACTTTGTAAGATCCACACCATTTTGAATATAATCAATTTGAATATTCTTTTTCGATTTAAAGGTTTCATGAATAGTTTTTGAACAAGCAACAAAACTGCTATTATTATTTCGTATCAGACGTATATGTGCATTCGCGATGAAGTCCCCTAACACTTTACCAAAGATATTTTTATAATCATCTAACGGAAAGTTTCTAATTGTAGAAATTTTCTTATAGTTTTTATCCAATTGATTAAAGGAAATAAAGTCTGCTAGTACACCTTGGGTCTGTATAACGTCAATATTTTCTCTTATCAAAATCTCTTTTAGACTTTTCTTTGCTTCAAATAAGGCTCTTTTTTTTGAGGTTTTTATACAGATTATTTCTACCGATAAATTTTGTTTAAAATGAGAAATTAATGTTTTTTCGTTCTCCTCAAAAAGAGTTACGATTATTGGTTTGTACTTATCTCTGTCTAAATTTTTAATAATATATGACAATTGATTTGTTGGTCCTGTTCGCGCTAAAGACGAAATGAAGTAGCAGATGTTTTTCATGTTTAGCTTAATTTCAGGTTCAATTTTTTCCCTAATTCTGCATCCCATTTTCTAGGAGATATTAATTCAAACCCTCCTCCATGATGAAACGTTATCTCGCCAAAATAGTACTTCCCATTAATTTGATAAAAATCAATTCTTACGTATTCAAAATCGCTAGAAAGCTTTTCAATTACCGGTAAAATTTGATCCAAATTTTCTGGTGCAGATATATCTCTTCCATTATCCCACAAAACCTTGTTATTTACCTGTATACTCCAGGTAAACGGTAATAATTCCCATTCTTTGGAATAGATATTCCTTTTATGATCAATTCCCCGGTCAAGATCAACAGAAATTAGTTCCACGTTTCCGTGGAAACAATGGAATTTATAATCTATTGGTATCTGTCCATCATCATCTGTTAATAGTTTTTCTACGACAATTCTAGGTGTAATGTTCTTATATTGCCATTCTTTTGAAATTCTATAGTAATCCCTTTTCAAGAGTTTCTTAAACTTCTTTCTAACCTTTTCCCAATCCACCCTCGTTTTATCTTTAACTATTTCGTACCCGCCACTATCGTGTGTGGTTTTTATAATAAAAGGAGGTTCCGGAAGGTTCTCTGGGGTAAGCTCATTATAGTCAAGAGTGTGAAACAATAAGGGTATAAGAAATTCTTCTCCTATTTTTTCTTTAACATAATTCCTAACAGCATATTTATCAGAACAAGTAGTATGCAAATCTGTTCTATCATTAAGCTTTAACCATTGGATTTTTTCATTTAACGTAGTTGGATTATCAAGGTTTAATTCTTGACCAAATATTCTTTTAAATCGATTTTTTATATATTTCTCTTCAGATAAAATATTAAATCTGTAATAATCATAGATCATTTTAAAGGGATAAAGTAATTTCTTTATCCAAGAATTATTTCTATTTAAATTTTCGATATAACCACGCAACATTTATGTCAACTTTTTAATAATTAATCCTGGGTTTTTTAATACTCTATGTACTCGTCTTGTATTGAACAAAATAAAAAGATATAATGGATGAAAAATCTTATAAATTCTATTTTGAGCACCAAGGAGTTTGAACTTCCCTTTTTTAACCTTGAGACAGTTATTATTATCGATTTGTACTTCTAAAACAGAGACAAGTTCTACTTGGTCACCAATTTTAAAAATAGGCACAATACCTTTTTTTTGATGAGGAAGTGCTTTTTTAAGTATTTGGTCTTTATTAGGATGATATAAATCAGGAAAGTAGAAGTTTCCTACCGAATACACAATATATTTATCTTTATATTTTTCTACTGGTTGAACAATATGAGGATGGTGACCAATTATTAAATCTGCTCCATGGTCAATCAAATCATAAGCTAAATTCCTTTTATCCGGTTCGGGATATGTGATATCCTCAATTCCCCAATGAATATTTATTATGACTCTATAGGAAGGATATTGTTTTTTTAAACTAGAAATCTGCTCAAAATCTGGAGCATAGGGGCCAAAAAAATCTTTTTCAGCAAACAGTCTAGAGCCAGTAAAATCTGTAGACCTTGTTGCATAGGCCAAATATATTATTTCTTTATCAGAATCAATGACAACATTTTCCTTGTTCTCTTCAAGACCAACTCCGAAAAAAGTGAATTGCGCTTGCTTTAATTCGTTTATTGTAAGTTCGCAGGATAGATTTCCAAAATCGTTAATATGGTTATTAGCAAGATTTATGAGGAAGGGTGAAAGGTATTTTAAGTGTGCTATTTTGTCCCCGGTGGCAAAAAGAGTGATTTTATCCTTGATTGGCTTCATCCCATTTGTAATAAACGGAGATTCCAGATTCACACATAATTCTGCATCCTTCTCCCTCAACACTTCTATAAAACTCTGGAAAATTTCACTCGGAGATTTATTAATTTCCTGAAGAACTAGATCCCCTGTAAAAGCAATATTCATATAAAACTTTTAAATCTTTTTAATACTCAATTCCAAATCTAATATCATCCTGTGCTAATCTCGTTTTCTAAGCACTACTAATTGAGAGATTCCATTTTTTTTGTAAGCCAATTTCAAAATAGTACCAAAATTTAGAACCATTGTCTTTATTAAAAGAAAAGAAAGAGATAGCTTATTTTTTTTAAGATCATTCCAAAATTTGTCTTTGGTTTTACAAATCTTACTTATCAAAAAAGTCTTCATATTAAAAATAAAGTTCGCTTTTTCGATCTTATGATCAACAAGCTCTAAATTATATTTATCTGCCAAATACGTAAAGCTTTTCGAATTCCATCTCGTAAGATGAATAGGGGGAAGATCTTTCTCTAATCCAGAATTTGAAAAAACTTCTCTATATCCATAATTTGGAACAGCAATAAAGATAAGCCCATTACTCTTGAGTAAAGCCGTTAAACTATCAAAAAATTCATGCAAATCATCTTTATGTTCTAACAATTGAAATAAACATATAGCAGAAAATTTGTTTTCTTCAATAAATTTCTGTTCAAATATTAAATCATTGTTTATACACTTTATACCTCTATTATTAATTTCGTTTATCGAATAATTCGAATATTCAGTACATAAAAGATTATCTATCTTCACGATATTTTGATCCACTGCTTTTTTTACGAAATTTCCATTTCCAGCGCCTAATTCCAACAGATTAAAATCATCGGATTTATTTACCTCTGAAAGTTTATTAAGACTTGCATCGTACTCCCATTTATCAACTGAATACTCACTACTATCGTGGTACAACATACTGTAAAACTCGAGATCACCAGCTACAAAAGGCCATGCAAACATTAATTTGCAGTTATTGCATTTTTTAATTTCGGCAGTACTTTTTTCCCATATCTCTTCTACCTTAGCCATAAATCGCAATTCGTCATTGGCTCCATTAGGAAAAGCATGCCTAACAACATCTTTGCTTTTAACTATAGATTTAGAAGAGTTATCTGTTTCTTTACATAACGGACATTGAATTAAAGTATCTGCACCCATTTTTATTATTTTATTACACAAATTAAAGGATTTAAGCATTAAGTAATTACTAAAACACGAACTTAATTCATTTTTCTTGAATAAAAATAATAAACTGTTCCTAGGTAAACCGTTGCACTTATTATTTTGACATAAGCCGCCCCCGCTGCTCCAAAAACCGGGATCAAGCTCAAGGAGAAAATCAAATTACTTATCCCAATATTAATACTTGATAATCTCATTTTTCTACCTTCTCCTTTAGCATATAAAAATTTATTAAATAAATCCCCAAAACCATGAATCAAAAATCCAATTGAAGTAATCACTGCCAAAGAGATAGCAGGACTGTAATCCTCTGAATAGAAATAATTAAAGACAGGTTTAAGTACCAAAAGAAAGACTACAAAAAACACAACCGCTACAAAAACAATAGCTCTTAAAAACCTCGTGGGGATCTTTTTAATAGCAGCAAAATCTCTCATTAATGTAGTACCAACAATAGCTGGTAACACACCCATTGGAGACGAAATAGTTAGTGCTAGCGTGTAAAACCCAAAATCAGTATTATTATTAAAATAACTGATTAACAAGGAACTTAAGTGAGTAGTTGCAACTCCAAAAATTCCTCCTACATAAATTGGCAACCCTACATTTCTATTGGCTTTAATGATCTCTTTTATATTTGGAATCAAGTTGGCAAATGAAAAATTAGTTTTTACAATAATTATAATAATTACTAACCCGATGGATGCGTAAAAGAAAATAAGTGCTTCTTTTAAAGTAATCGTATCATAAAAAAAGATAAGACCACATAGCATTAATACGTAAAGCATCTTTGGTCCAATTTTAAGAAATGATAATAAATTTATTTTGTTGTTACCCTGCAATAAATTCTCGAGGCTATTATTAAAAACTAACACAATAGCAAAAGGTAAAAGCATATAAATATATTTTGCCAACTCTCCTTGATAAAAAAAAGAAGTATATACAACAAGAATAATCACCAAGAAAAGAGCTACAAATAATGCAAGCACAATATGCGCTCCAAACAAACTATTTCTTTTTTGTTCGCTTTGTTCTTTTGCTGTCAAGTAAGTGCAACTATAAAAAAAACCAAATGAAGAAAATAGAATTATTAGCGAAAATAAAACTTCGATAAATTTAAAGTTTCCAAAATCATCTTTTCCTAAATACTTCGTGTTTACTACGCTAATTAAAAATCCTATTAGCATCGCTCCAATAGTTGAGCTATATAATACAATAGCCTGCTTGATTTTAGGGTTTTTAATTGAGTTTATGACAGAAGATATATTCATTTAAATAAAAAAGTAATCAATAATTAATTTTTAATAAAGTCCACTATTTGTAAACCTTGAATTTTATAATCAAAGCTTTCAGATACTTTTTTTCCTTCCATTCCGATTGCACGACTATTAGAATAATCCTTAATTACATGAATCAATTTGTTTGCAAACGCGTCGATATCATCAGGTTCTACTAAAAACCCATTAACATTATTCTTTATATAATTAGGTATCTCTCCAACTTTTGTTACAACAACAGGTAATCCAGTAGATAGATACTCTCCTAATTTAGAAGGAAACCCTCCTTGGGCCTGTTTGTTATTTGGTCTAGCTAAGGCTAGTATAGAAGATTGATTAATTAGCTTTAACACCTCTTTATGCGGAATTTTTCCTGTAAACAATACAACCTTTTCAAGGTTTTTAGATCTTACTTCATTTTTAAGCGCTTCAAATACACTTTCTTCTGCAGAACCAATTAGTTTCAATTTCCATTCTGGAAACACCTTGTAAACCTGGCTAAAAGCATTTAATAAATTGTAAATACCATCTTTATTGTTACCCATATATCCGCAATAGGTAATCTCTTTCTTATACAAGTTTTCAAATCCTCCATAAGTCTCTTTATCGATGATCAGAGGAATTACGAGAAACTTTTTGATTTTGGTCTTCTCTGCATAGAACTTGGCAAGCGTATCCGAACATGTGATAAGTCCCTTACAAAACCCCATACTTTTTAATGCCAATCGGCTTTTTATTCTGTGAATTGCATTTGGGTTTTCTAAAATCAAACTGTGAGGAAATTCCGTCCTTTCAGTGTACATAGAAACTCCTTTAAGTTTGAGTAACCATGGGATCCATGGCATTACAAATGGTCCATAGAAAAAAGCAATATCCTCTTTGCGAACTTTAATCATCAATGTAATCGATGAAAAAAGCTTATAAAATATCGAAAGAATAAAGTGAATCTTAAACGGCATTTTTTTGAACCAACCAATAACCAATACCTGATAATCCACCCCCGAGTAATCTATCCCTTTGGTAATCATTTTTAACCTATTTGCCGAGGCACTAATGTCTGGATATTTTTCTTCCGTTATAAAGTATATTTTCATCCTTTAGACCAAACAGTTCTATTGATATAATCCGTATAAGAGATTATGATTCTCACCATTTTTTCACTTACGTTAGGCATCGAATAATCATAAACTTCTCTAAAATTTCTATTTGGGTTCCTATGCTGAACTTTTAGTGCAGCCAATCCTTGCAAAACTCGTTCTGGATTAAGCCCTACCATCATAACAGAAGCTTCCTCCATTGCTTCTGGTCTTTCATGAGCCTCTCTGATATTAAGTGCTGGAAAATTCAAAATTGACGACTCTTCGGAAATAGTTCCCGAATCTGAAAGTACCGCAAAAGAATGCATTTGTAATGCGTTATAATCTGAAAAACCTAATGGCTTTAAAAACTTTATATTTTCATGAGTTACATACTCTTTACTATCCAACATTTTTCTTGTTCTTGGGTGTGTAGAAACTATAATTGGATAGTCGTACATTTCGGCAATTTGATTCAAAGAATCGATCAGGCCTTTAAAATTGTTAGGGTTATTTATATTTTCTTCTCGATGAGATGAAACTACAAAGAACTTATGTTTTTCAAGTCCAAGTTTTTCTAAAACATTTGAATCCTCTATTTTACCTTTAAATTTCCCTAAAACCTCATACATTGGGCTTCCTGTTTTGATGACTCTATCTGGTGATAGGCCTTCTCTTAAAAGATACTCTCTTGCTATATCACTATATGTAAGATTAATATCAGCCACATGATCCACAATTTTTCTATTGGTTTCCTCGGGCACTCTTTGGTCAAAACATCGGTTTCCAGCTTCCATATGAAAGACAGGGATTTTGCGTTTTTTGGCCGGTATCGCGCATAAACAAGAATTAGTATCTCCCAGAACTAAAAAGGCATCAGGATTTTCTCTTTCCAGTAATGGGTCTATTTTTATGAGTATATTCCCAACTGTTTCCGTTGCATTTTTCCCAGCTGCTTCCAAAAAGAAGTCTGGTTTTCTCAACCCTAAATCCTCAAAAAAGATCTCATTCAGCTCGTAATCATAATTTTGGCCTGTATGAACTAATATATGTTCAATTGCATCATTATTATCTAATGCTATTAAGGTACAAGATAATCTTATAATTTCTGGTCGCGTACCGACTACCGTTAGTACTTTTAATTTTTTCATTTTATGTTTAATTAAACCTCAACAAAATATGTATCGGCGTCTTCTGGGTCATACGGTTCGTTAATCCAGAATAGTGTTATTAATTCGGTATCTCCAATATTAGTTATATTATGAGTATACCATATTGGCATGTCTACATATGCTGGCGTATTCCCATCTAGCAAATACTCAATCGTCTCATCAGAGTCTATTTTTCTCAATTTTATTGATGCTTTTCCGCTAATAACCGCGAAGCGCTCTACTTTTCTGGTATGATAATGGTTTCCTCTGGTAATACCGGGCACCGTAGTTGAATAAGAAGATTGTCCGGCTGTATCCGCACGCATTATCTCAACAAAAGCACCTCTATTATCTGTATGCTTTACGAAAGCTCTTGGAAAGTAATTCTTAGGAATAAAACTAGTGAAGGTATTAAAAAGGTTAAGCTCAAATGATTGTAAATCTACTTTAGGAACTTTTCCATTATCAAAATATTCATTTTTATAAGTTTCAAGAAGTTTTAATATTTCAGATACCTTCTTAGCAGAAGTATGGGGAACTACATGAGATTTTATCGCACCCTCTTTTTCTTCAACAATTTCATTATAAAAGGTTTCTGATAATTCATTTATATAGATCAAGTTTACAACACTGTCATTAATAATATTTGGTGAGTCCCCTTGAATTAGTTGATGGCAAAATGTAGCTATAAATGAATTATAAAATGGTTTTCCGAAAGGTCCAAACACATTTGGAATAATTAATGATGATACCGAGCCATTATGTTTTTCTGCCCATTTTTCTAAAAGTGCTCTGCCATCTCGTTTGGATTTACCGTATAAATTATCTTTTTCTTCTTGGGTTGAAGAAGAAAAAATAATTTTTGGCGTAGATTCTGTAGCTATACAAGCATCGATTAAAACTTGAACCAAGTTAACATTAGTATCATAAATTACCTGTTGATCTTCATGTCGGTTCATAGCTGCTATATGCACAATAACATCACAGGATTTTACAAAACTTTCTAGTGCCAAAGGGTTTTCAAAAAAATTTCGGTCAAAATCAATACGTTCTATGCTATCAGTTTTAATCCCAAGAAAATTGTATAAATGACGTCCCATGAACCCATTTTGACCTGTTATTCCCACCTTAATTAATCGTTCCATGCATTCCATTTTTTATTATCGAATCGAACTTCGTCATTTTCTATTTCGTTATACCCAAAATCAGACATAACCATAAGTTTTGAATTATCTTGATTAGCTTTAAATCCATTTACAAATCCATTTGGAATATAAAGAACTGCCGGATTATCGGAGGATAATACATAACTGTATATTTCTAAGTCCTCGGAAGGATTATCCCAATCATCAATTGAAATTACCTTTACGGTAAAACTACCTTCTGAACAAACAAACCACCGGCTTTCTATTTTATGTCCTTGCCAAGCTCTTATTGTTTTTGTATTCAAATGAGTAGTAAAATATATTCGCTTTACCGGAGTCATATCAAAATCATTAAAGAAATCTAACTTTCCCCGATCATCTGAATAATTCCCGCCGGTAATTAGTTTAGGGGTTTTATTCTTCATTTAAAGCATCTGTATCTGTTTTAATAAAATCCAACTTTAAAAGCAGTTTTTTCATCCCCTCTATATCTAATCTTTCTGTATTATGTGAATGATAGTCTTCAACTTTATTCATGTCAACTTCTCCTTCAGAAAAATAGTTAGCATAATTGAGGTCTCTATTATCTGCTGGCACTCGGTAATAACCACCCATGTCTTCAGCCTTTACCTTTTCTTCTCTGGTAAGCAATGATTCGTATAGTTTTTCTCCGTGACGTGTCCCTATCACTTTCAACTTGCTATCACTTTTATACATTTCCAAAAGTGCTTTGGCCAAAGTCTCTACAGTAGCCGCAGGTGCCTTTTGAACAAACATATCTCCCGGGTTTGCATTTTTAAAAGCAAAAAGTACTAAATCTACAGCATCCTCCAGTGTCATCATAAACCGGGTCATACTTGGATCTGTAAGCGTAAGATCTGTGCTACCTTTGATTTGATCTACAAATAAGGGAATTACCGAACCTCTTGATGCCATTACATTTCCATACCTAGTTCCGCAAATAATGGTGTTTCCTGCATTTCTAGATTTGGCTATCATTACTTTTTCCATCATTGCCTTAGAAATACCCATCGCATTTATGGGATACACTGCCTTATCTGTACTTAGAACAACCACATTTTTTACGTCATTTTTTATTGCGGCTTCCAATACATTCTCTGTTCCCAAAGCATTTGTTTTTATTGCTTCTAATGGAAAAAATTCGCACGAGGGAACTTGTTTTAATGCAGCTGCATGAAAAATATAATCAACACCTCTAACCGCAGTTTCTACAGAACGATAATCTCGAACATCACCTATATAGAACTTAACTTTAGGATTCTTCAGACGTCTTCTTAACTCATCCTGCTTCTTTTCATCTCTGGAAAAAATTCGTATTTCCTCAAAATCAGAGTCGATAAAACGATTCAAAACTGCATTACCAAAAGATCCTGTACCTCCAGTGATCAATAACTTATTGTTCTTAAACATCATTTAAATAATTTTTTTTGTACCACTTCACAAAGTGAGAAACACCTTCTTTTATATGCGTTTTAGGTTGATAGTTTATGCTCTCATTCAATTTAGCTGTATCAGCATAAGTTACCTTTACATCACCTGGTTGAATGGGCATCATATTTCTTTTTGCCTTAATCCCTATTTCCGTTTCAAGTGTTTCTATAAATTCCATTAGATTTATAGGTTCTGAGTTTCCTATATTAAATATTTCTGCAGGGGGCATTTTTACACTTTGGAAATCCATACACCTTATAACACCATCAATGATATCATCTATATAGGTAAAATCTCGAAGCATGTCTCCGTTATTGAACACATTAATGGCTTTGTTATCATATATCGCCTTAGCAAATAGCATTGGAGCCATATCTGGTCTACCCCAAGGCCCATATACTGTAAAAAAACGAAGGCCCGTTGTCTTAAACCCAAATAAATGACTATACGTATATGCCATCAATTCATTCCCTTTCTTGGTAGCAGCATAAAGACTTACTGGATTGTCCACTTTATCTTCTTCAGAAAACGGAATCTTTGTATTACCGCCATAAACTGAAGAACTTGATGCATATATTAAGTGCTCGATTTTGTGGTGTCGACAATTTTCAAGAATATTGAAAAATCCGACTAAATTTGATTGAATATAAGCAGAAGGGTTTTCTATAGAATATCTTACACCTGCCTGTGCAGCCAAATGAACTATGTACTTGAATTGTTCTTGTTCAAACAATGACTTTAGGCCTGACTCATTGGTAATGTCTAACTTTACAAATTTATACTGTTGATGTATATCGCTTGTAAAAGCTTGACCTTTTTCTGCTAGCAATTCATCATAATTTATACCCAATTCTTTTAATCTGGATAATTTAAGATTAACATCATAATAGTCATTAAGATTATCAATACCCACGATTTCGTAAGTGTCGTTGGTAATCAATGATTTAACCAAATGAAAGCCTATAAAACCTGCAGAACCCGTTACTAATACCTTTATTTTATTCATTTAATTCTTCCAAAATATGTTTTAAACTATCTTTCCAGGATGGTATATCAATTTCTAATACTTCTTTAATTTTAGAAGTATTCAGCACACTGTACTTTGGTCGTCTCGCCAAAGTAGGATATTCTTCTGTCTTTATTGGATTAACCTTTATATTAACACCTTTTTCCTCGAAAATCTTGGTGGCAAACTCAAACCAATTTGTTTCTCCAAAACCACTATAATGATAGATTCCAAATTTTTGAGATTTAGATGTTATCAATCTAATAATTACATTTGCTAAATCGATTGCAGATGTAGGACATCCTATTTGATCACTAACTACGCTTATTTCCTGTTTGCTCTTCCCTAATCGGAGCATAGTTTTAACAAAATTATTACCATATTGCGAGTATACCCAAGATGTTCTAATTATGAAATATTTGGATAAGGAATCTACAATATAGTTTTCTCCTTTAAGCTTAGATGCTCCATAAACATTTATCGGGTCAGCTACATCTTTCTCATGATAGGGAGCAGTATTAGACCCATCAAAAATAAAATCAGTAGAAATATGTATCATAGTAACGCCACTGCTCTTACAAATTTCGCAGAGGTTCTTAACCGCTTCGGCATTTATCAAGTATGCCTTTTCTTTTTCCTCTTCTGCCTTATCAACTGCTGTGTAGGCTGCACAATTAATCAAATAATCAAATTCATGATCTTTAAAGCACTTTTCAAGACTTTCGTTACTAGTGATATCTAATTCATCAACATCTTTAAAAACAAATTTAATTTCTGCATAAAAATTTGACAATTCTTGTAAACTTGTCCCTAGTTGTCCATTTCCTCCTGTTACTAATACCGAGATCATAGTTTTGCGTTTATAAAATTCGGTAGCACCGCATCCTTTTCCGAAACTATTATTTCGGAATCACTGAGCTTCCAGTCTATTTCTAAATCCGGATCGTTATAGATAATTCCTCCTTCAGATTCTTTATTATAAAAGTTATCACACTTATAGAAAAAAGTTGCTGTATCACTTAATACTAAAAAACCATGAGCAAAACCTCTTGGAATAAACAATTGTTTTTTATTGGTTTCAGACAATTCAATGGCTACGTGTTGTTTAAAAGTAGGCGAATTTTTACGTAAATCAACAGCAACATCCAGAACCTTTCCTTGTAGTACCCTAACCAATTTTGCTTGGGCGTGATCTCCTCGTTGATAATGAAGTGCTCTTATTACCCCCCTTGTCGAAAAAGACTGATTGTCCTGAACGAAATTGACTTCTTCCTGTACTAATTCATTAAATTTTTTTTGATTAAAACTTTCAAAAAAATAGCCTCTTTTATCTTCAAAAAGAGTAGGTTCTATAATAAAACAACCTTCTAATTTCGTTTTAATTAATTTCATACTAATTTTCCAAAATGCTTATTAGGTGTTTACCATAACCACTTTTAACTAAGGAATTGGCTAATGCTTTAAACTCTGATTCATTTATATAATTCATCTTATAAGCAACCTCTTCAATTGCTCCAATTTTAAGTCCTTGTCTTTCTTCAATTACCTGAACAAATTGAGAAGCTTGCATTAATGAATTGAAAGTACCTGTATCCAGCCATGCCGTTCCTCTATCCAAAATACTAACCTTAAGTTTACCTCTTTCTAAATAGACTCTATTTACATCTGTAATTTCTAACTCACCTCTATTACTTGGTTTTATTTCTTTCGCAATATTAACCACTTCATTATCATAAAAATATATTCCGGGAACTGCATAGTTTGATTTTGGAACCTTTGGTTTTTCCTCTATAGAAATTACTGTGTCTTTACTGTCGAACTCCACCACACCATACCTTTCCGGATCATGAACGTGATACGCATAAATGATTCCTCCATCCGGATCATTATTCGCTTGTAATAACTTTGCCAAACCTGTTCCATAAAAGATATTATCTCCCAGTATAAGTGCTACCTTATCATTTCCAATGAATTCCTCTCCAATAATAAAGGCTTCTGCTAAACCATTTGGAGCTTCCTGAACAGCATATTCAAACTTACAACCATATTTGGTTCCATCACCGAGTAACTTTTCAAACAACTGAGCATCATGAGGAGTAGAAATTATAAGAATTTCTCTTATCCCTGCCCACATTAACGTAGATAATGGGTAGTATATCATTGGCTTATCATACACCGGCATTAGTTGTTTACTAATAGCTAATGTAATTGGATGTAAACGAGTCCCCGAACCCCCGGCTAGAATTATTCCTTTCATGTTACTTGTTTATTTTTTTCTAAATACCATTCAATGGTTTTTTCTACACCTGTTTCAAAATTTTCTTCTGCTTTCCATCCCAATTCATTTTCAATTTTTGAGGCATCAATAGCATATCTTAAATCATGTCCTGGTCTATCTTTTACATATTTTATAAGTTCGCCATATTTTTTACCTTCCTGTCTAGGAGTAATCCTATCCAACAAATCACAGATTTTTGAAGCGATATAATTGTTATCTCTTTCATTCTTGCCTCCAATATTATAGGTTTCTCCAGAAATACCCTTTTTAAAAACTAGATCTATTCCTTTACAATGATCCAAAACATATAGCCAGTCTCTAACATTCTTTCCATCCCCATAAATAGGTATATCTTCTTCTGCAAGAGCTTTTCTAATAATTGTTGGTATTAACTTCTCATTATGTTGCTTTGGTCCGTAATTATTCGAGCAATTTGTTGTTACCACATCAAGTCCATAGGTGTGGAAATAACTTCTAACAATAAAATCAGAAGATGCTTTCGAAGCACTGTATGGGCTGTTAGGCGCATATGGTGTTGTTTCCTTAAAAAGTCCCGTTTCTCCTAGTGTTCCATATACTTCATCCGTAGACACGTGGTGGAAGCGACAGTTTTGATATGGTTCTTTATATTGATGTGGTCCATCCATCCAGCGATTTCGAGCTACATCTAACAATGTAAACGTTCCAAAAACATTAGTTTTGATAAATTGGTCTGGGTTCTCTATCGAATTATCTACATGAGATTCTGCTGCAAAATGTATTATTCCCTGGAAGTCGTATTTTTCAAAAAGTGATTCTACTAAGGTTCGATCGCAAATATCACCTTTCACAAAGACATATTGACTGTTATCTGCAACCTCCTGGAGATTACTTGTTTCTCCAGCATAGGTCAATAAATCTAAATTAATAATACAATAATCAGGATTGTTTTTTATAAATAATGGAATAAAGTTAGATCCTATAAAACCAGCCCCTCCTGTTACTAATATGTTTTTCATTTTATCTAAGTGATCTATATTTAAATGATACGAGAATCTTTTAAAGAAAACTCGTCTTTAACGTTGCAAAAATAGATCAATTATCTATTTTATCTAATGTATACTTCCAATAATTTCAAATTATTGTCTTTACTTTCCAGCTCTATAGTTTTGATTTCGGCTGGAACCAAAATAGTTTCTCCCATTGAAATTCTCATTCTATCATTTTCTGTTACTAGTTCCCCTTCACCTTCTAAACATAAAAAAACTACAAACGAATCAATCTCCACATAATTTCTTTCGAAAACCCTTTCTACACTAATGTAATTTGTTGTAAAATATTGATTAGAAACCATCTCATTAGCCTGGTTTTCTTTTTTTTGATAACTAATTCTAAACTGTTCTTTGTTTTCGAACGCTAAAGCATCAAGTGCTAATTCGGTGTGCAAATCTCGTCTATTTCCTTGGTCATCTACACGATCCCAATCATATACTCTATAGGTAATATCAGATGTTTGTTGTATTTCTGCTATCAATGTACCTTCACCAATAGCATGAATAATGCCTGCATTGATGATATAACTATCTCCTTTTGTAATACGTTCAATGTTCAACAAATCAACAAGTCGATTTTCATTTAAATAATGCTGATATTCTTCTTTATTAGTTGCCTTGTTAAAATCTACGATTAATTTTGCATCTTTATCTGCCTGAACAACATACCACATTTCTGTTTTTCCGAAGGAATTGTGTCGTTCCTTTGCCAGTGAGTCTCCAGGGTGTAATTGAATAGAAAGGTCTCTATTGGCATCAATGAATTTAATCAATAAAGGGAATTGATTCCCAAAAGAATTATACACCTTGTTTCCCAACAAATTACCTTTATGCTTGTTGATAAGATAGGACAATTTTTCTCCCTTAAAAACACCATTAGATACCACAGAGATATCATTACCAACAGTTGAAATTTCCCAACTTTCTCCTGTTTTCTTGTTAGAAAGTTGTTTCTTAAGAATTGTACTTAACTTCTCTCCTCCCCATATTTTTTCCTTTAAAATAGGATGAAATTTTAGCGGATATAACATAATAATGATTATATAATTATTTTCGTTTCATGGGGTAATTACATAAAGACTTTATTGTTGGTTTACAAAATTTACTATTGCTTTAAGTACAAATCTCAAAAAGTAAAACACTATCATTATTCCTACAAAAATCAGCGGCGTTGTAAAAAGCATTCTTCTAGCTAAAATCTTCCGTTTTGCTATTATTCCACTATTTTGAACTACGGTGTATACTTCTCTATCTAATTCTAATAATTTTTCTTGAGAACTTATTTTATTTATTAATTCTTCTTTCCGTTTTATTAATGAAGCAATGGTTGGGGTTTCAGATTCAGAAGCAAAAACAATCTTACCTTCATTACTTTTTGGATTTTGACTTAAATTGGCTAAATAATCATTGATAAAAGCCAAGGTTTTTTTATTCTGTTCTATTTCAGTTTGAGTTTGTTGTAATTCTAAACTAACAATGTTCTTGAAATATTCATTAGATTTCATACGTTTCAAAATGACATCAGTCATCTTGCTATTCATCTTATCTCCGCTATTGAATAAAACAGTCAGTTTATGTTGTTTATACAAATTGCGGTATTTTTTTTCTTTCAGTAGGTTTTCATCATAATCTTCTGTAAAGGACTTGTTATCTTGTAATCTAACTAAGATTTCTTCGGGCTTAATTATAGGAGTTAAGCTTATGCTTTTGATATTCTTAACTTGTTCTACATCTAACCCAAACTTTACTACATATTCATCATCTTTAAAATTATCCTGAAGATCTTCAACGAAGTTATAGATATATTCAACAGAATCATATTTGGGTTCAATGATTACTTCTTGTACAAAATTATTTTTTTTGTCTTTATATTGATCCATAAAATACCCTAATCCCCCACCTAATAATCCTAATATAAGGAAAAGAATAATTTTTCTCTTAATAAACAAAACTGCATCAACCAATAGACGTAATACATTTCTAAAAAACTCTTTGATCATTTCAAAAAGTTGCATTAAATCTATTTCTTCATTTTGGTTTGCTTGATTCATTTTTTTATCGTTCGTTAAAAATTTGTTCTATAATTTTTTCGGTGATTAAGTAAGTAGGTTTTACTCCTGTAGTTCCTAATCCTCCTGAAGCTAATGTGCTTCCTGTCTCTAAAGGATTATCTGAAGCGTAATACGCATATCGCACCTTTACCTTTGGACTAATACTCCCTCGCAATCTAGAAGCAGATTGAATAGCTTTTTGATAATGTGCACCTTCCATTTCAAGACCAATTACATTCCAGGTAGAATCGTGGAAAAACTTCAAGATATCTCTATTCTGTAAGGAAGTACCCAAAACAGTAATCATTGCACCATCATAAATATCGATTCCATGCCCTTCCAGATCTTTTTTGTTCAGTTGATTCTTGAATGGATAATTATCAGCGGTCCCTTCAAATACATGAGCAGAAGGAATCATGATATCTCCTTTTTCGCCTTCCAAGATCCCTGCTTTCCCCATGATGGAAATCGACTTCACATCTATTCGAATCTTATTCCCTTCGGCATTGGTATAGGGTTTCAGTAATTCGTCCATCGTTTCATACGCTTGCTCTCCAAACGCATAATCCATAACTATAATTACCGGTTTTTCTTTATCCTCCTTGTTAACTATAAGATCTCCATACGCTTCATTTCCATACTTTGCCGTATCGAAGACCTGTACGTTGATATTTGCACCACTTTGATCATCAATAAAAGTCATTCCCTTTTGCAAGGCTAACTTCTCTACTCTTTTTCTAAGTTTATCGTTGGCATCATCACTCAATGACTCATAAATATCAAAAGTGGTCTTATTTTTTAGTTCGGTTTTTAAGGCCAAAGGTGCATACAATGTATTCATTACACTATGCATATTGGCACTAATAATATGAATCGGGCGATCAAATAGATCTAGCTCTTCTAGCTTGCTTTTGATTGTATTTGCCCAGATCTCTCCATGAATGTGGTGTCCTAAACGTTCTCTAAGTACCGGACTAAAAGTCACAATTCTTTTCTTATCCTCTACATATTCTTCTATGGCAAGTTTCCCTAACCAATAGATAATGTGTAGAAAACGTTCTTTATTCTCTGGACAGGAAAAGCTATCATAAATAGAATTGGCCTCTTCAAAAGTTCTACCCAAAATGTTTGCTGTATGTGTTAACGCAACTTCCTTTTGAGCTTTGGTCAATTCTTTCTTGGACAGTACTGCATTTTCTAGTTTTTGCCAATCCCTGGTTACATTCCCCTCTTCATTAATCACCACGCGATTCATGATCTTATGGGACTCGATAAATAAAAAGGTAAGATGCGTTAGGATATCATAGATTTCAGATCGACCACGAGTAATCTCAATGTTCATTTGCTCTTCGTCTATGCGATAGCAATTTCTTCTTCTCTTGGGAGGGACAATAACTTTGAAATGAGAGTTTTTATACCCTTCGTCACTGGTAAGATTGATGTAGCGACACTCTTCTATCCCTATTGGTAATCGATCGATCACATACAGTAATCCATTGAGCTCCACTTTTTCTTCGGCTACAGATCCATAAATCTCAGGACGTAAGGTAAGTAGCGCTTCTCTTAGGGTGTCTCCCGATACTCCCATAGGTTTGTAAAACCCTCTGTTAAACAAATGACGCATAGTAATATACATGCGTTCTATTGCACTAGAGCTTTCTTGTGCTCTTGTTCTTCCTTGTAATATTAAGTTTGCCATATGTTTTTCGCAACAAATATAGTCTATTTGTCAATCATAACAGAAAGGGCATCCGCAATATTTCTATCATTCGACAATCTCGGAAGTTTATTTTGCCCCCCTAACTTTCCTATCGATTTCATATAGTTTTTAAATCCTTCGTTAGGAACCACCGTAATTTTTAGGGTTTTCAGGATTTTTCCTTCTATCAAATCGTCGTAGTAGGTGTTTTGATTTCTTAGAGACTTATCTATTGCCTGTGCAAGTGCATTTATATCCTTTGGAGGCTCTTTGAACTCAATAAACCATTCGTGATAGGGCAATTCGTTGTCTTCAGGATTAACCTGTGGAGCTACTGTAAAGTCATTGATCATGGCACCTACTTCTTCAACGCCTTCTCTCAACGCCTGATCCACTTCTTTACCAATCACATGTTCTCCAAAGGCCGAGATAAAATGTTTAATCCTACCCGATACGACAACTCGATAAGGGCTAGTATTGGTAAACATCACCGTATCCCCGATATTATATGCCCACAATCCCGCGCTTGTAGAAACCAACATCACATAGTTTACTCCTATTTCAACTTCGCCAATAGTTAACCTCCTAGGGTTTTCATCAAAAAACTCATCCGCTTTTACAAATTCATAAAACATCCCAGAATCCAATTGCAAAAGCATACCTTTTTCATCTTGACGATCCTGAAACGCAAAAAATCCTTCAGAAGCAGGATATAATTCAATCCCGGCAACCTTTCTCCCTATTAAATTTTCAAAGGTTTTACGATAGGGCTCAAAGTTTACCCCACCGTATATAAATAATTCAAAGCCCTTGAAAAGCTCACCAATAGTTTTGTTGGTTCGTTGTTGTAGTCTTTCAAAATACATCTGTACCCAAGGTGGTATCCCACTAATGATACTCATGTTTTGGTCTATAGTCTCATCTACGATGGCTTCTACTTTTTGTTCCCAATCTTCGATACAGTTGGTTTCCCAACTCGGCATTCTGTTTTTCTGAAGATACTGTGGAACGTAGTGTGCAACGATACCTGAAAGTCGTCCTAATTTTACTCCGTTTTTTTCGCTGAGTTCTGGACTTCCCTGCAGAAAGATCATTTTACCATCTACAAAGCCTGCCTTTCCACTTTCTTCGATATAGCACAAAATCGCATTTCGAGCGGCATTAATATGTGTTGGCATTGAGGCTTTGGTTAGTGGAATATATTTGGCTCCACTTGTGGTTCCCGAAGTCTTTGCGAAATACAATGGTTTTCCGGGCCATAAAATATCGGATTCACCTTCTACTACCCGATCCACATACGGTCGTAATGCTTCATAATCTCGAATTGGAACTTGCTTTGCAAAATCGGCATAGGTATTAATGTTCTTGAAATCATGATCTTGACCAAAAGCAGTATTTTGAGCTGTTTTTATCAAATCCCGAAATACACGTTCCTGCGTACCTACCGGATCTGAAGCCCACTTATTAATTTTTTTACGAATACGTTTTGCGAAAATCTTAGCGCCTAATGCTTTTAACGACATACTTATTATTCAAAATCGACAAAGTTTGTAGGATCTGTTGGGTATCCATCCCTCCACAATTCAAAATGTAGATGAGGTCCAGTAGAAAGTTCTCCTGTAGAACCTGCTGTTGCAATTACTTCTCCCGCTTTTACCTGTTCTCCTTGTTGTTTGGTCAAAGAAGCATTGTGCTTATATACGGTAAGTAGATTATTAGCATGTTTCAGAATAATTACATATCCTGTTTCTGCTGTCCATTCTGAGAAGATTACCGTACCGGCAGAAGCTGCTTGTATTGGAGTATCCTTGGGAACAGCCACATCTACTCCGTAGTGCTTTTGGGTAACATCATACTCGGAAGTTATATTTCCTTTTACAGGAGAAAACAAAGAAAAATCAGAATTTGATTTTTCATTTTCGAACAAGCTGTATTTATCTTCTTTGGACACTTCTTCACGAAGTCTCATGTCTTGATCCGAGGGACTTAAGTCTATTTCTTCTAGATTTACCTTCTGAGACTGTACTGCAGAATCTAAATCAAACTCTACCGTTTTTACATCCCCGGTAAGTACCTTTTTTATAGAATTATAGTATTGCTGATTTACGACTATTCGGGATTCCAGCGAATCCGTTGTTGCTACCAATCGAGTAGCTTTCAGGTTTAACGAAGTAGACGAATATCCAGGAATATATTCTCTTAAAGGAGTAAAAGCAATCAAGAATGTAGTTCCCGATACCAAGAGAATGCCGGTAATCGTTACCATAACAAAAACATTAAGCCTGTTCAGCTTAAAAGATATGCGCTCTTCAAAAGTATCTTCATTAAGAATTACCAAGCGATACTTGTTAAGCAGCTTCTTCGTAATTCGTTTTTGTTCCTTTTTCTTTTTTGCCATAAGTGAAAAGCAAATATACATATTCTACGAATACCAAAAATACAACGTTTAAAGGGATATTTATAGTCTACACACACCATTAATTTTATGCTAAAATTGAATTTTTGAAGATCACGATCATTTATCGGTTTTTATAAAGTGATATATGAATCTTTAAGATCGTTCGTTAAAGATTATATAAATGATGACGGATTCATCATTTCTTGCTAACTTTGTATTCTAATTTATTAAGATCATGATGACATCAAGTATATTTTTAGGAATGATTGGTCCCTGGCAAATCGCTTTAATTGTAGTGATTGTGTTGTTATTATTTGGAGGAAAGAAAATTCCAGAATTGATGAGAGGATTAGGAAGTGGAATTAAAGAATTTAAGGACGCTTCAAAAGAAGATGAGGACCCTAAAATTGATGAGAAAAATTAATTTTTAAGTCAATATATAAATAAAGCCCGGTAGATACCGGGCTTTATTTATTTGTATACTTTTCCAACTAATCGATAAGCGATAATTGTATTCTTTTGCGCTGCAAGTCGATATCCATTACGGTTACCATCAAGTGCTGATTTAATTGCACAACGCTATTGACATCACTGATATATTCGTTGGCCAGCTTTGAGATGTGAATCAAACCACTTTCTTTGATTCCTATATCTACAAAACAACCAAAGTTGGTAATATTGTTTACAATACCAGGTAGTTTCATCCCGCTTTTCAGGTCTTCTATCGTTTTTACATTGGGATCAAACTCAAAGACGGCTGCTTTCTTTCTTGGGTCTACCCCAGGCTTTTCTAGTTCTTTTACAATATCATTGAGTGTAGGTAAGCCCACCTGATCAGTGATATAGTTTTGCAACCTGATCTTGGCGATAGCAGGTTTGTTTCCAATCAATTCTGTGAGTGGTACTCCTGCCTCTTTTGCCATTTTTGACACCAATTGATATCGCTCTGGGTGCACCGCAGAATTATCAAGCGGATGTGTAGGATTGGTAATCCTAAGAAACGCCGCAGCCTGTTCGAATGCTTTACCTCCTAATCTCGGTACCTTTTTCAATTCTTCTCTAGATTGCAGTGCTCCATTTTCTGAACGATAAGATACAATGTTCTCAGCCAATTTTTCTCCAATTCCTGAAACATAGCTTAGCAAAGGAACACTTGCCGTATTTACATTAATTCCAACGCTGTTTACACAACTCATCACCACGGTATCCAACTCATTTTTTAGCTTGGTTTGGTCTACATCATGTTGATACTGCCCTACTCCAATGGCCTTGGGATCGATCTTTACCAATTCTGCCAGAGGATCGGCCAAACGTCTACCTATGGATACTGCTCCCCGAACGGTAACATCATAATTTGGGAATTCTGCCCTGGCAATTTTTGAAGCCGAATATACCGATGCTCCACTTTCATTTACCATAAACACCTGCATTGATTGATCAAAAGGTATTTTTTTGATAAACGCTTCGGTTTCTCGAGCCGCAGTACCATTTCCAATACCTATAGCTTCTACTTTGTAGGCGTTTGCCAACGATTTTATTTTCTTAATCCCTCCTGTGATATCTCGCTGCGGTGGGTGTGGGTATATGTTTTCGTTATGTAATAAATCACCTTGCTCATCCAGGCAAACTACTTTACAACCAGATTTGAATCCGGGATCGATAGCCAAAATCCTCTTTTGACCCAAGGGTGAGGCCAACAATAGTTGTTTTAGGTTTTGAGCAAACACTTTGATGGCATTATCATCTGCTTTTTCTTTGGCTTGATTAAGCACTTCGGTAGAGAGCGCTGGAGTCAATAACCTTTTATACGCATCAGAAATGGCAAGAAACATTTGGTCGGTACATGCCTCAACATTGGTTTTGATCATCACCCCGTCAATGATATCTAAGGCATCATCTTCGGGTACTTCGATTTTTACGCGTACCACTTTCTCATTTTCTGCTCGCAAAATAGCCAACAATCGATGCGAAGGACATTTGTGCAGCGGTTCTTGCCAATCAAAATACTGCTGATATTTTTGTGCTTCTTGATCTTCTGTTTTGGCTTTGATTACTGTTGACTTTATACTTGCTTTTCTTTGATATAATCTACGTAATCTATTCCTTACTTTCTCGTCTTCATTAATCCATTCTGCAATAATATCTCTCGCACCTTGTAGGGCTTCTTCCTCGGTAGTAATCGTATCATTAAGATATTGAGAAGCCACAAAAAGGAGTTCTTCTTCCTTTTGTTGCAGGATTACTTTGGCCAAAGGTTCCAGTCCCTGTTCTTTGGCAACGGTAGCTTTGGTTTTTCGCTTTTTCTTATAAGGCAGATACAAATCTTCTACCTGCGTAAGGGTATCAGCTGCTTGAATTTTTTTCTCAAGCTCTGGAGTCAATGCTCCTTGTTCTTTGATCGTGCTCAGTACGCTTTCTTTTCTTTTTTCTAAAGCTTCGAAAGCTGTTTTATATTTTACAATCTCACCAATGGCTACCTCATCCAAATCACCTGTCATTTCTTTACGATATCTAGAAATGAAAGGAACAGTAGCTCCTTCATCCAAAAGTTTAACCGTATTGGCAATTTGCTTTTCGGAAACAGGAATATGTTTAGCGATATAAGAAACTGTGTTCATCAATTTGTGTTTTTTTGAATCGCTAAATATATTACAAAATGTCTAATTCGGATTTATGTTTTTTAAGATATGCTGTTTCGAGATTAAACTTCCGTCTGCCGCCATCCCCTCTATAAAAAACTGAATGTTCTCTAATCCAGTATCAGGAATTTTAAATCTTCCGGTTCCCGAAGCATCAAATTGTATAGTTGGTTGCCAATGTATAGCCCCATAATCGACAAAGAGCGGATCCAAAAAATTTGAATACCCAGGGTTATAATATTCTTTTGTGGGTTCAAAACCCCTTTTGGCGACATACAATGAGGATACTTTATCGACTCCCTCGGGTTTCTTGAAATATTCTAAAGGCTCTCTTCTTGTATATATTCGTATGGATCCTGCCAATCCTCTTCCTCCAACACCGTATCCGATTTGATCCATATAAATTCTTTCTACATCGATTAGACTGTATCCCCATAAAATCCCGAAATCTTCATAAGGGATATCATCGATAAATAGAATAGGAGAAACTGGTCCTCGCAGACTTACTGGTCTTCTTGCTCTTATGAACACATTTGAGGGGTTATCACGAAATACAATAAACTTATTTGTGGATTCGATATAATCCAAAACACTAAAATGCATGAATACCAACTCTTTCGTAATTTCTACAGAGTTCTGCAAAAAGTATTTTGGGATTCGGCTTCGCTCTCGAATGTGTTGTTTTGCTTTTCCCTGGATCACCACCTCATCCAAAATTTCTACTTCATCGCTAAAAAATTGTTCTGGGATTTTGACATCGGGCAAGCCAAGATTTTCGATATGGGTCCCGGTAGACCTATCCTTCAAAAAAGGTTTCTTGAACCTATTAGACTGCAATTGCAGGTACATTCCACTTTTGACAAAACCTCCATCAGGAGCTACTCCTGCAATTCTGATTTTTTCATTTTTTTCTGGAAAGAAATTATCAATCTTGAAACTATTATTGTCATCCAAATCCAGAAGTCTTGACCCGCTATTTTTTGTTGGAAAAACATAGGCTTGATTGATATTCTCTTTGGTATTCTGAAATTTCCCCACAGCCTTAAATCCTTGATTGAATTCGAATTGTGGAGATGGATTATGATTGAATATGTTTTTCCAGCTGTATTTGCTCCAACCTTGCGTGATTAACAACAAATCCAGGTCGTACCTTTTCTTTCTATCTACTTGATGAAAGTAGTACTTAGGATTATCCACATGTCCTTTTACATAGGGCTTTAACCACAGTGCAGACCGAATATCGTCTTCTGGATTATACGATTTTGTATCTGTAGGTAACACTGAAACACTCATGTCAAAATCAGGCTTTGAATCCGCCAATGATTTTACAGCAATAGTGAGTGAGTCATTTTCTCTAGATTCAATAACAAGATCCAATACATTACTATGGTCTTTAGCCTTTAATTCATTATAAACCAATCGTTCCAGTATTGGCTGGTTGTCCTGAAACAGCGTAATGGTATTTACCCCTGTGTATAATTTTGTACGATCTATTGCTACTTCTTTCTTGGTTTGATTGGGTAAGAATTTCACCTTTACTTTTTTAGACTGGTGATTTTGTCGAATCATTAGTTCATATTCTTTATTCGCAATTTCTCTCAGTGTATTTTGATTTGTATTGAACTCGATTGCCAAATACTCTTCAAAAAGGTTATTTATCGTCATTACAACTCCTTTGTTCCTCGCTTTGGGAAGTCGTGTTTCTATCTCTTGTTTGTTGAATACTATTTGTGCTTTATACCCAACCCCTGGTTGTGGTTGGATACAAAATTTACCCATACCCAGCTGATTAGAACTAAATGTGGTGATAATTTTTCCTCGATCATCAACAATGCTTCCTTCTGTAAAGGCAATCCCTTTCCCTGCAGAATTGATCAATTTAAAACCAACTGTATTTTTGGTGTTGGTTACCAAGTGTCCTCCTTCTGGAAGTAATTGAAAATCGTAAGCTATCTCTTTTCGTGCAGTATCATCCTTAATAACTTCATTAATGATCTTTATCCTTTTGATATAGGATTCATCTTCCAGAAAATTATTCATCCAATTGGTAGAAACCCTTACATAATAGGTTCCGCTCACCAATGTAGAATCTACTTTAATATTTCCTTTCATGCTTCCTTCATATCCTAAAAAAAGTCCATTATACACCTCTTTTCCTTGTTCATCAAAGAGTTCTACATTGAAGTTTGTAGTGTTAAAAGAAGGTAGTTGGCTTTGCTGATCATACGCATATCCCTTGAACCAGATTTCTTCTCCAGAAAGATAGGTGTCTTTATTGAGGTGTAAATAGAGCGTTTCTCTGGGAATTTCAAAATAAGAAGTAATGGCTTGCTCCGGTGTGATTTCTTCTTTGTTTTGAGCGAGCACACTATTCATGATAAGTAATAAAATGAAAAGTCGTAAAAGATGTTTCATATGTTGTGAATATAAAGTTAGTTACCAATAATTATCTCAGAATGAATACTATCAAATATCCAAACATGAGGTATATATGTTATATACTTAGTTACCCTTGGCGTTATTTATAACATGGGTTTTAGAAATCAAAGTACCATTGCCCATCATTCCTTCGATGTGCAGGGTTACGTTATCAAGGCTCGTATTGGGGATTTTAAATATGGCTAATCCATTCTCGTCGAATGCTAACTTGGGCTTCCAGAAAATAGTTCCATAATTCACGAAAAACGGATCATTATAAGTGATATATCCGGGGTTATAGAATTCTTTTACAGGTTCAAAACCTTTTTTAAACTCGTATTCTAGATAATCCTGATCAGGTGTTCTAGTCCTTACCAATGGGAATCGTCTGGAATAAATTCGTATCGAACCGCTTCCTCCTCCTCTAGCACCGCCTCCATAATTTACACGATCCATATAAATCCGATCTACATCAGCAGTTCTGTAATCCCACAGAATACCATAATCCGATAATAAAACATCATCCAAATAAACGGCAACTGGTTTGGGTTGTTCTACTACCTTAGGAACAGCAGCCTCTAGTTGTCCATCATTAACACTGACTTGTGGTAACCCCAGAGGAACAGAACTTTGAGGAAGTATTTGTACATTAATCGGACTTTGGTTAAGTACTCTAAATCTTCCTGTTGAAGCAATATAGTCCAATATCGAAAAGTACTGTTCGGCTTTCTCTAAAGTGATTTTCTTCGAATTCAACTCAAAATACTTTGGGATTCTTATCCGACTAGTTTTCTTTAATTCCTTTTGGCTACTTCCCTTTAGTTGTACTGCCTCTAATTCCTGAACATTATCAGCAAAATTATAGGGTACAACTACCTTGTTTCTTTCATTTAGAATATACTTTTTCTCAAGAGGAGGAATTATACTTTCAAATGGGCGGTTGATTCTTTCGGATTGTACCTGAAGATAAGCTCCAGATTTTTTAAAACTTCCCTTAGCCATAACCCCAGAAATTTTAAGTTTCTCTCCTTTTTGTGGGAAAAAATTCTCTACCTCAAAAGTGTTGTCTTGATTTACCTCGACCAATTTAGCTCCGTTATTAATCGATGGGTAAAAATATACTTTATCGACCTTGATCTTTTTCTTATTTTGAATCTTGCCCGTAATCTTAAAACCTTGATTGAAATTATAGCGAACTTCTGGGGTATGCTTAAAAATATGCTCCCAGGTAAACTTACTCCACCCTTGAGAGATCAGTAGCAAATCCAGATCATATATTTTGTCACGATCAATATTGGTAAAATAATGCTTCGCATTTTCTATATACCCCTTAAGGTAGGGCTGCAATAGCATTGCCGACCGTATATTATCTTGATGTGCATACGCTTTGGTTTCTGATGGTAATACAGAAACACTGAGATCATAGGCAATAGTTTTATTGGGTGCTTGCACTGCAATCGATACAGAATCCGAAGAAGTAGTATTTCTCAGGATTGTAATCTCATCTTCTGTGGTTTCAACAGGATTAAAGATCAATCGTTCCAAAACAGGTGTGTTCTCTTTGAAAAGGGTTATGGTATTTATTCCTGCATACAGATCAGAACGTGGAATGGAAATCGTTTTCTTTAGTTCTTTTGACTTAAAATATATTTTCATCTTTTTTGAAAGATGGTTCTTCCGGATCAGCACCATATAGTCACTAAATACCAATTCCTTTATGGTTGCTTCATTGGTATTAAATTGCATAACCACCTCATCTTCCATAAGGTTATTTATACTCAGGCTTACCCCTTTATCATGAATCTTAGGGAATTCGGCTTCAACTTCATCACCATTTTTAAGTTGTATCAAAGCTCGATATTGCTTTCCAGGTACTGGGGTTATATTGAATTTACCCAATCCTAAAGTGTTCGAAGAAAAGGTAGTCACTTCATTACCCAATTCATCCTGTACTACACCTTGATCAAACGCAACGCCATACCCTTGATCATTAATTAATTTGAAACCAATGGTGTTGAAGGTATTCGCGACTATGTGTCCTCCTTCTGGAAGCAACTGAAAATCATAGTTTTCTATTTTCCTTGAAGTTTGCGCAGGAAGTTCATCTTTGATGATTTGTATCTTTTGGGTGTACGTCTCATCTTCTATAAAGTTATGCATCCAATGGGTAGCAGCTCTTATAAAATACGTACCACTACTCCAGCTGTTATCTACCAGAATATTCCCTTGAAAACTGCCGTTATTACCCATAAATACCCCATCATACACTTCATTACCTTGTTCATCAAAAATTTCAATTTCAAAATTGGTGGTATTTAACGAAGGTAAATTGTTTTGGCGGTCATAGGCATAGCCTTTGAACCAGATTTCCTCTCCAGTGATATAGATGCTTTTGTTCACATGAAGATATAGGGTTTCTCTAGGGATATTAAAATAAGACGCATTGGCTTCCACTACATTGGTGTCTTTTTCTTGTGAAAAAACAGGGAATACAGAGAGTAATAGGGTTAATAACCCAAATAGATGGTTTTTCATATGTTTTCTATGAATTAGATGTAGTTAGTTACTTAGATTATAAATGTTGCTTACAGGATTATTTTATTTTGTGTGTTTTAGAAATCAGACTCCCGTCACTCATCATTCCCTCTAGGTGCAAGGTTACATTTTCTAAGCCTGTATTCGGGATTTTAAACACGGCAGTGCCTGTATTATCAAAATGCAATCTAGGTTGCCAGTGTATGGCTCCATAATTCACAAAAAACGGATCTTTATAATTGGAATATCCAGGATTGTAAAACTCTTGGGTAGGCTCAAAGCCTTTGGTAAACTCATATTCTAAATAGCTCTTATCTCCATCATGAGTTCGCACCAATGGATATCTTCGAGTATACAACCTTATCGTTCTTCCTGCTCCCCTTGCGCCTGCGCCGTATCCAATAGTATCAGTGTATATCCTATCAATATCTGCGGTTCTTAAATCCCATAAAATCCCTAAATCAGAAAGCAGAAAATCATCCAGATAAACGTTTACACCAGTTCTTCTTCCAACAGGTGGAGCCTGACCAACAGGCAAACTAACAGTACTACCTGCACGGCTTGTAATAACAACATAAGCTGCATTGTCTCTTTGCACATTAAATTTTCCTGTGGACTGAATGTAATCTAATATCGAATAATACCGCTCCGCTTTCTCTAGCGTAATCTTCTTAGAATTCAACTCAAAATACTTAGGGATCTGTATCCTACTCGTCCTTTCCAATTCCTTTTCACCACTTCCTTTTAGTTCTACAGTCTCCAATTGTTGTACATCACTTAAAAAGTTATAAGGCACTACTACCTTATTCTGGATCTTTCGGGTGTACTGCTTTTCCGCTATTGGGAACGTATTCAAAAATGGTCGGTGTATCCGATTGGATTGCACCTGCAGATATAGTCCTGATTTCTTAAAATCTCCTTTGGTTTTAATTCCAGAGATTCTTAGTTTTTCTCCTTTTTGTGGGAAAAAATTATCAACCTCAAAGGTATTATCTTGATTTACCTCAACCAGCTTTGCTCCATTATTGATCGTTGGATATAGATATACATTATCTACTTCTTCTCTTTTCTTGTCCTGAATCTTACCCGTAATCCTGAAGCCTTGATTAAAGTTATATTTCACCTCTCGACTGTTATTAAAGATGTTTTCCCATTTGTATTTACTCCATCCTTGGGTAATTAATAACAAATCCAAATCGTATATTTTATCTCTGTCAACATTGGTAAAATAGCGTTTCTCGTTTTCTATAAAACCTTTTATATACGGTCTTAATAACATTGCCGAATGAATGTTGTCTGCATGCGCATAGGCTTTGGTCTCTGATGGTAATACTGAAACACTAATATCATATGCACTATCCCAATTAGGTACTGCTACTTCTACCATTAAAGAATCCTTTGCCGTGCTGTACGAACTTACTTTAATCCCATCCTCTTGTATAGTGATAGGGTTAAATACCAGACGTTCCAAAACGGGAGTGTCTTCTTTAAACAGAGTAATTACATTTATTCCTGCATATAGATCTGAACGCCTTATCGATAGTTTCTTTTTCAATTCTTTTGACTTAAAGCGAACTTTTATCTTTTTAGAGAGATGATCATTTCTAATAAGTATTGCGTAGTTGTCCTTTATGAGTTCTTTTATCGTATTAGCATTGGTGTTGAACTCTATGGCGAGTTCCTCATCAATTAAATTATTAATGCTTATACTAACTCCTTTGTTTTCGATTTGCGGAAATTTACCTTCAATCTCACGACCATCCTTGAGCTTAATCAGCGCTTGATAGGTCTTGCCTAATGCAGGAGTAATGTTAAACTTACCCAATCCCAAAGCATTCGAAGAAAATGTGGTCACTTCGTTACCCAACTCATCCTGGATCACACCACGATCAAAAGCAACACCATATCCCTGGTCATTGATGAGTTTGAAACCGATGGTGTTAAAGGTATTCGCAACTACATGCCCTCCTTCTGGAAGTAATTGAAAGTCATATTGAGTTTTTTCTGAAGGTACCACCTCTGGAAGCTCGTCCTTGATGATGCGTATTTTTTTGACGTAGGTCTCATCCTCGGCAAAATTGTGCATCCAATGGGTAGAGGTTCTCATAAAATACGTACCGCTACTCCAGGTAGAATCTACTTTTATATTCCCTTGAAAACTACCATTGTTCCCCATAAAAACACCGTCGTAGAGTTCGTTGCCTTGTTCATCAAAAATCTCGACTTCAAAATTGGTGGTATTGATAGAAGGAAGGTTATTTTGCCGATCATAGGCATATCCTTTAAACCAAATCTCCTCGCCAGTAACATAGGTGCTCTTGTTAACATGAAGGTATAAGGTCTCTCGGGGAACTTCAAAATAAGAAGCATTGGCTTCTTCTACAGTCACAATATCTCCGTCTTGTGCAAAAACGGGGAGTGAAATAAACAGTAAGGCCAAAAATTGAAATAGATGGTTTTTCATATGTTTTTTATGAATTAGATAAGTTAGTTACTTCGCTTAGAACTACTTTGTTGTTTGATTACTTTACTTTTTGTGTTTTAGATACTAAACTCCCATCACTCATCATTCCTTCGATGTGTAAGGTTACATTGTCTAACCCCGTATTCGGGATTTTAAACACAGCGGTACCTGTTTTATCAAAACGTAATCTAGGCTGCCAATATATGGCTCCATAATTCACAAAAAACGGATCTTTATAATTGGTATATCCAGGATTGTAAAACTCTTTGGTAGGCTCAAAACCTTTGGTAAACTCATATTCCAGATACTCCTTATCCTTATTATCTCCTCTTACCAACGGATATTTTCTGGTATATATTCTTATGGATCCAAAAGCTCCAGCTCTGGCACCTCCTCCATAGCTGATTCGATCCATATAAATACGATCTACATCGGCGGTTCTTAAATCCCATAAAATACTCAATTCTGAAAGCAATACCTCATCCAGATAGACAGCTACATCTGTTCCTTCCGACAATTGATCCAATATTTCCTGGGTTGGATCTTGTCCTACAGGAAGACTATATTCAGGAGCCCAGGGAGGTAAAATACGCACGAACGATGCATTATCGCGTAGTACTTTGAACTTTCGAGTTGATTGAATGTAGTCCAAAACAGAATAATACTGCTCTGCTTTTTCTAATGTGATTTTTTTAGAATTCAACTCAAAGAATTTAGGGATTTGTATTCTGCTTGTTCTCCCTATTTCTTCTTCAGCATCTCCTTCTAATTCTACCGTTTCTAATTCTTGTATATCACTCAAAAAGTTATAAGGTACTACTACCTTATTCTGAATCTTTTGGGTGTACTGTTTTTCCCCTATTGGGAACGTATTAAAAAATGGTCGATGTATTCGGTTGGATTGTACCTGAAGGTATAGTCCGGACTTATTAAAATCCCCTTGGGCTGCTATCCCAGAGATTCTTAATTTCTCTCCTTTTTGTGGGAAAAAGTTATCGATTTCAAAAGTATTGTCTTGATTTACCTGTACAAGCTTTGCACCATTGTTGATGGTTGGATATAGATATACTTTATCCACGGCTTCTCTTTTCTTGTCCTGGATTTTGCCTGTAATTCTGAACCCTTGATTAAAGTCATATTTAACTTCTGGGCTGTTATTGAAAATATGCTCCCATTTAAACTTACTCCATCCTTGAGTGATCAGTAACAAATCCAAATCGTAAATGTTATCTCGATCAATATTGGTAAAATAACGCTTCTCATCTTCTATAAATCCTTTGATGTAGGGTCGTAACAACATCGCCGAATGAATATTGTCTGAATGCGAATAGGCTTTTGTCTCCGACGGTAATACCGATACACTTAGATCATATGCGCTATCCCAATTGGATAATGCCACGGCAATTGACAAAGAATCCTTGGTTGCACCATAAGCACTTACTTTGATCCCATCATCTTGTATATTTATTGGATTAAATACCAGACGCTCCAAAACAGGCATGTCTTCTTTGAAAAGGGTCAATATGTTCATTCCAGCATATAGGTCTGACCGCTTTATGGATAGTTTCTTTTTTAACTCTTTCCCTCTAAAACGGACTTTTACTTTTTTGGAAAGATGATCATTTCTGATGAGTATGGTATAATCATCTTTTAGCAATTCTTTTATCGTATATGCATTCGTATTAAGCTCTATAGCCAACTCATCTTCGATCAGATTATTGATACTTATACTAATTCCTTTTCTTTCAATTTGTGGAAATTTACCTTCAATCTCACGACCGTCATTGAGTTTGATTAATGCTCGATACGTCTTACCCAAGGTTGGTGTAATATTGAACTTACCCAATCCTAAAGCATTTGAAGAAAATGTAGTTACTTCGTTACCCAACTCATCCTGGATCACACCTCGATCAAAGGCTACACCATATCCCTGGTCATTAATCAATTTGAAACCAATTGTGTTGAAGGTATTTGATACCACGTGTCCCCCTTCTGGAAGTAACTGAAAATCATATTGTACATTTTCTGAAGTTACTACTTCTGGTAACTCGTCCTTGATAATACGTATCCTTTTGGTATAGGTCTCGTCCTCTGCAAAATTATGCATCCAATGGGTAGAAGCTCTCATAAAATAGGTGCCACTACTCCAGGTAGAGTCCACTTTTATATTTCCTTGAAAACTACCATTGTTGCCCATAAAGACCCCATCGTAGATTTCTTTACCCTGTTCATCAAAAATTTCAACTTCAAAATTGGTAGAATTGATCGAGGGAAGATTATTTTGTCGATCATATGCATATCCCTTAAACCAGATCTCTTCTCCAGTGACATAAGCACTCTTATTAACATGAAGATATAAGGTCTCTCGAGGAACTTCAAAATAAGAAGCATTGGCTTCTTCTACAGTAACAATATCTCCGTCTTGCGCAAAAACGGGAAGTGAAATAAACAGTAAGGCCAGAAATCGAAATAGATGGTTTTTCATAAGCTTTGTGAATTATTGAGTTGATTACTAGACAAAGACACCCCATTATGAATATTTTAAAAATACTCAATAAATGGGGTGAATTCTGTTTATAAATTCACAAATATTGTACCGACCTTAAGGGATTTAGGTTAATTTTTTGCTAATACTTCTAATTAAATGTTATAGTTTTCATAATAGCCTCTAATTCAAACATATTATCTCGTTTGTTTACCGATGGGGCAAATACAAAACCTTCTAGCACTAGTAGTCTATTATTAGGCTTATCTTCTATAGCATAGTTTACAAAAGGACCCGCCATAAATCTATTTTTGACTTCCCAAGTTCCTTTGGTTTCGAAAGCAAACCTTCCATCAAGATTTGTTTCGTACAAATAGGGTGCATATGCTTGTTCTGTAACAAATTTTCCTACCTCTTCGGTTGGGATTTTTACAGCACCGATAGAATCTCTCATCTTTACAATACTCGCTACCGTATTTGAATCTTTACTGATGGTATTCATCGGAAGCTCGTATATCATCAAATTCATGCTACCGTGTTGAATATCTTTACGAATCCAGAAAAAATCTTCTTCCTCTAGTGCAATACGATACGCACTGGGTATATCGAGATTGATTCCTAATTTTTCTGCTAATTGAGGTATCTTTTCTAATGATTTTCTGATTCTTGTTTGTTTTTCTTTGGTTTCGACCAGTTTGAATTTGGCAACGATGGTTTCGTAATTTTTGATCAACTCATTTGCAACATCTTCTTCTGTTTTTCCTGAAATGACATATCCTACCTGCGGAGTAGCAAATTTGTTGGTAAGTACCTGAAAATTACTTTCTCCTCCTTTATTGATTTGCAAAAACGTTCTGTTTTTTCGAGCTAACCCAGAAAAGGCTGTTTTTGGCATTTGACGCATCGAAAACAAAGGCTCTTCCTGTGGAAGTCCTGGAACTTCGGCTCCAAAATATTTACGTATAGTATCCCCTAGTTTTCCTTTCCATAAATCATTATCAATAACGACCGAAAGCTCGTTGATCTTTCCAACAGAGTGGGCCATCGCTCCTTGAGAAGACTTCTTTTTTTCAGTTTTGGTTTCTGTGCATGCAAGTAAACACAGTGCACCAATAATGGTGAGTGCTATTTTTTTCATAAGATATTGTTTGCGGTTATGACTTCGAAAGCTTCAGTTTCATACCTGGCTTTATACCACTACCGCTAATATCGTTCCAATTTTTAAGATTTTCGACGCTTATCCCCTTAAATTTTTGCGAAATACTCCATAAGGTGTCTCCAGACTTGACAACGTAAGTCTCTATATTGGGGTCAATAGGCTTACTTTTTACGGGTGTCTTCTTTTTTACAGGAGCGTCTACAACAGGTCTTCTTGGATAGATAGTAAGTCGTTGTCCTATTCTTAAATTGTTGCTTCGTAAACCATTCCATCGCTTAATCTGGCTTACTCGTACTCCGTATTTTCTTGCTATTTTCCCCAGGTAATCTCCACTGCGAACGCGATATCTGATTCTATCATTAGCTTCAAAATATTTTGGTAACGGTTTTTCGCGCTTATCGAATTCTGCCTTAGCTCTTGCATAGATTGTATCCTCGTTGGCTACAAAGGCTCCCACCTCATTCAAAGGCAATCGAAGGACATAGTCCTCATCCTTGATGTATGGAATGATATCTAGCTTGTAAGAAGGGTTTAAGAATTGTAATTCTTCAACATCGATATTCATGTATTCTGAAACCTGATCCAAAGTGATCATTTGTTTTACCTTGATCGTATCGGTTTCAAAATATCCAAACTCTGGTCTTTTGGGTTTGAAACCATGCTTGTCGGCATACTCAAAAATGTACATCGTAGCTAGAAATGCTGGTAAATACCCTGCAGTTTCTCGAGGTAGGTTGTGTCGTATATTCCAATAATTGGTATATCCTCCACTGCGTCTTATGGCTTTGGTTACATTACCTGGTCCAGAATTATAAGAGGCCAAAGCCAAATCCCAGTCTCCAAATATTTCATACAGCTTTGCCAAATACTTACACGCCGCTTTGGTAGCCATGATGGGATCCATACGCTCATCTACATACGAACTTACTTCTAATCCATACATTTTTCCTGTTCCGTACATAAACTGCCATAATCCTGTAGCTCCTACTCTAGATTTTGCTCTAGGCTTCAGCGCAGACTCTACAATGGCTAAGTATTTAATCTCTAAAGGAATATTTTGATTGTCTAACTCTTGCTCAAAAAGAGGGAAGTAAAAATGACTTAGTGCCATAAGTCGCTCCAGATGCTCATGTCTATTTTTGAGGTATCTTTTGATCACACTTTCCAGAGAAGGGTTGTATTCTACGTTAAAAGGCGTACGTGCATTAAGTTCTGCCAATCGGGCCTTTAGTGTATCTGTGGGTAAGTCCACATATTCTACCGGTTCGTATTCGAGTTCGGTTACTGATTTATAGATGCTATCAAATAAACTAGAATTGTATAATTCTTGTTTCCAAAGAGAATCCAGTCGTGATAACTTTGGGTGATCCTTTGCGGCATAAATTACGGTATCCTTAACACTGGTAGAAGTAACCGTTGTTGTCTGTAATTCGATTCCCGTTTTGATGATCTTGGTGGTATCTATGACCGTTACTGTATCTTGTTGAAGGCCCACATTTTTTTCCAGTACAATTTCCTTGGTGTTCTCTGGATCCATTTCAGGTGTAGGTTCCTGAGCCGAAACTGTAGTTAGTATTGCCAAAAAACAAAAAAATAATGCATACTTATTTTTCATTCCAATCATCTTACGATACGGTTTAATTCTTTTTACAACTATTTAGGGAATTCTGGGGTAAAAAGCATTGCTGTCAACATGTTATCAACAATACATCAGCGAAAATCGCATTTTTTTTCTAAAATCCAAAAGATCAAGACGTTAAAAACATTAAAAAACCGGTTCAAATGACCGGTTTTATCTTAATTCTTACAAAAAATGTTGATTTTCCTACTAAAATCTGCTATTTATTAGTTTTCTATTGCTGCAATTCCAGGAAGTGTTTTTCCTTCTAAACTTTCCAACATCGCTCCTCCACCGGTAGATACATAACTCACTTTATCTCCAAAACCGAACTGTTTTACTGCAGCTACCGAATCTCCTCCACCTACTAGCGAAAATGCTCCATTTTGTGTAGCCTCTGCAATCGAATGTCCAAGTGCTATCGTTCCTTTGGCAAAATTTTCCATCTCAAAAACACCTAATGGACCATTCCAAAGAATGGTTTTTGATTGCAAAATAACGTCATGAAAATTCGTTAATGTTTCAGGTCCTGCATCCAATCCCTGCCATCCTTCTTTTATGGCATCTACCTTCATGATTTCAGTATTGGCATTGTTATCAAAAGCATCTGCTCCCAAAACATCTACAGGTAAATGTATCTGAACTCCTTTTTCTGCAGCTTTCTTTAAAATTTCTAGTGCCAATTCTTGTTTATCATCTTCGCAGATCGAATCCCCGATTTGTCCGCCTTGAGCTTTTACAAAGGTATAGGTCATTCCTCCACCAACGATCAAATGGTCTACCTTATCCAAAATGTTTTCGATAATAGTAATTTTTGAGGACACTTTTGATCCTCCTAATACTGCAGTAACAGGTTTCTCTCCGCTACGCAATACCTTATCAATACTTTCGATCTCTTTGGCCAATAGGCTTCCAAAACATTTCTGATCCGGAAAAAATTGAGCCACAACCGTTGTAGAAGCATGAGCTCTATGCGCAGTTCCAAAGGCGTCGTTTACATAAATATCTCCTAGTTTGGATAATTGCTCGGCAAACGCTTCATCTCCTGCTGTTTCACTAGGATGGAATCGTAAGTTTTCTAACAACAATACCTCTCCTGGGTTGAGTGCTTCTACGGCGTCTTCGGCTTCCTGACCAACGCAATTTGGCACAAATTTTACCTGCACGCCCAATACTTCGGATACTTTTTCTACAATATGACGTAACGAAAACTCATCCTGAACCCCTTTTGGTCTTCCTAAATGCGACATCAAAACCGCACTACCTCCATCTTCAAGAACTTTGATAATGGTAGGCTTGGCTGCCTGAATTCTTGTATCATCGGTCACCTCGAATGCTTCATTCAAAGGCACATTAAAATCAACTCGTATTAGGGCTTTTTTATTTTCGAAATTATAGTCACTGATTGTCTTCATTTTACTGGTATTGGATTGAGCAAACGAAAATAATTTTATTTCATTAAAAACCTCTGAATTATCAAGAAAAAAATCTACGAAAACGATAGTAAATTTTAAGTTTTATTGATTTTTTACAAAAACCGCTTTTTTGATGGAAAAATGATATTCCATAAACTTGTCACAATCCTAATTAATAGTGCTTCATTTTATGGGGTACCTCATACTTCTTTTTATATTTGCCTATGCTTTTTTCCGAAATTTTAGGACTGCAACATATCAAAAGTTATCTCACTACAAGTGCAGATCGACAACGTATTCCGCATGCACAACTTTTTGTAGGTCCTAATGGGAGCGGTACACTCCCAATGGCAATTGCCTATGCACAATATATTTTATGTCAAAATAAAAACGCAGAAAACACAGAAGGGAATCACGCCTGTAATATCAAATTTGATCATCTGGCACATCCGGATTTACATTTTGTATATCCCGTAGCTATCAATGATAAAGTGAAAAAGCATCCTACATCAGATCAATTTGCTGAGGAATGGAGAACATTCGTTAAGGAGAATCCCTACGGAAGTATCTTTGATTGGTATCTCTCTTTGGGAATCGAAAACAAGCAAGGGCAAATAGGAGTTGATGAAGCCTTGGAAATTGTAAAAAAGCTTTCGCTCAAAAGTTATGAAGGTGGGTACAAGGTGATGTTGATCTGGATGGCAGACAAAATGAATATTGCGGCTTCCAACAAGTTGTTGAAACTTATTGAAGAACCACCAGAAAAAACCATATTTATTTTGATTACCGAGGATCAGGAACAGCTTATTCAAACGATCAGATCCAGATGCCAGGTTTTACATTTCCCTCCTTTGGGTGAGCAAGTAATTCAGGAAGCGCTTCAAAAAAACGAAAATCTATCCGATACTCAAGCATTAAAAATCGCCCACCAGGCCAATGGTGATTACAGCAAGGCCTTACACTTATTGCACCACGATGGTGGTGATGAACAATTTGAAGAATGGTTTATACAATGGGTACGAACAGCTTTTAGAGCCAAGGGTAACAAATCTGCTGTAAATGATTTGATCACCTGGAGTGAATCGATTGCCAAAACAGGTAGAGAAACCCAAAAACGTTTTTTGAACTATTGTCTGGATTTCTTCAGACAAGCACTCTTACTCAATTACGGAGCCGAACAATTGGTGTTTTTGGAACCTCAAACTAGTGGATTTCAACTCGAAAAATTTGCACCTTTTATACATGGAGCAAACATCATGGATATTTGTAATGAATTGCAAGATGCTGCTTATCATATCGAACGTAATGGGAATGCAAAGATCATACTCACGGATCTCTCAATTAAACTCACACGATTGTTGCATCGCAAAAGTGTTTAAGTCCATTATTTTATCTTCTTAAATCTTACCTCTATATTTGAGCTTTACAAAATCGCTCAACTATGGATAATTTTATGACGCATATCGTCTCAATTACTATTCTATTATTTCTTTTAATCACCTTTTTACAATCTGGGATTGACAAATTAGTAGATTGGAAAGGAAATCTTTCTTGGTTAAAAGAACATTTCGCAGCCACTTTTATGGGTAAAATGGTACCACTTTTACTATTGGTTGTTTTGGTGATAGAGGTTGTAACCGCTGTATGCAGTATCATAGGTATTTATCATCTCATTACAGATGGTAACACTTATTTTGGTACGCTTGCTATGTTTTTGGGATGTATTACACTCTTGCTCCTTCTTTTTGGTCAACGTGTAGCCAAAGACTACCAGGGAGCACTCACTATTACCTGTTACTTTATTGTTGCTATTTTTGGATTGTATGTAATCACACCATAAAAAAAGGAGCATCGATAAATGATGCTCCTTTTTTCTTCTTATATGTTGACTCACTATTCTTTAATGAGTTTTACAATCACTTCTCTGCGATTCGTAGTTTTGATTTTTGCGAAATAGATTCCGTTACGCAAACCAGCGATGCTATATGAGTTTTGATTGGTTTTCATCACCAGTTTCCCCATTACATCATAGATCAATACTTCTTCTACTTCTGTATTTAATCGAACCCTATCTTTTGAAGGATTAGGAAACGCTACAATCTCTTTATCTATAGTAGCTACTTCACTTTCTACTCTGAAATAATAGATTTTTTCGTTGTTCCCAGAACGTGTGATAAAGTTAACTACTACTCGATATTCTCCTGCTTCAGTAAAGGTATTGCTCGTTCCATTTCCTATGTCAAACCAATCTGAAGTACATACAGAGTCTGAGGTTGGGCAGTTATCTTCTAATTCGATATCACAAGTAATCTCATCCAACTTCTGCCATACTATTGAAAGTACATTGAGTAAAGGAAGATCTACTACTTCTCCTTGTTCGTCCTGTATGGTAACTACCGGATAACTTTGACCAGTAATGGCACAAACTAAAATCTCTTCGGCATAAGTAACAATTGGATTTTTATCTTCTTCAATAATAGTTACTGTTGCGGTTTGTACACTACACCCTCCATTATCCGAAACTACTATTTGATGGTCTCCAGCTGCTACCTGGGTAAAGACGTAATTGTTGTCCTCTACAATAATTGGAGCCTCATCATCTAAAGCAATACTGAACGGCCCGTTTCCTGCGATAATATTAACCAGGATTTCTCCATTTTCTCCTGGGTTGGTAGGATTGGTGCCTTCAACAACGATATTCACTTCTTCATATTCTTCAACTAGCACAGTCCCTACGGAAACCTCACACCCACCTGCACTTAGAATGCTTCCTTCGTACTCACCAGGCGCCACAGCAAATATTCCTGATGTATTACTCGTTTCTGAAGGATTTGGAGTTCCATTAATTCCCGCTAGCGAGTAAATCACATCTGTGTTTGGTGTATTACTGTCCAATTCTATACGAACTTCATAAACCGGTGTTGGTGTACCACTATCCGAAGCACATGCTGAATTAGCGATTAGTGTTCCCCTAAGATCAATTCCTTCTGAAATTTCTATCGGAAGCGTAACTCTGCAACCATTGGCATCGCTAACAAAAACGATAGTAATACCGGCAGGTAAATTTGAATAACTGAATTTATCGATTACAAAATCAGCATCATTATTAGTGATATTTGTCAAATATGGTGGCGTTCCCCCTGAAATGGCAATAGTAAATTCCCCATCACTATTTCCTGAACAGGTCTCAGGGATTATATTGATCACATTTGCTACAATTGGTGTGGGCTCAGGAATCACAACACTAATTATCTGACTACAACCATTGGCATCCTGAACTAACACTTCATAATTACCAGCAATTAGTCCTTCAAAAGTATGAGCGTTTAACACTCCATCGGATTCATCACTAAAAAACAGACCTGGATTTGAAGCCAAAGCATACGAATATGGTGGTGTCCCCCCTGTTACTTGTACTCTTATGGTCCCATCATTATCTCCTACACATAAAATCGAAGTTGTTATATCCGCTGCCCCAACCAACTCTTGAGGCTGCGTAATCACAAAAGGAATGGTAGACGAACTAACTCCATCGCTAGCCACCGTGTAATTATAATTTCCTGCAGCCAAATCTCTAAACTCACTATTGGATTGTGGTCCAACAGTAATGGTGCTTCCAAAGAAATTAGTTCCAGTAAGTGTATATTGATAACTTCCTGTGCCTCCTGTTACATCAGCACTTACCACAGCTGTGCTTTGTGCATAACAATTGACAAAGGTGGATCCAAGATCCAAAGTTACCTCAAGGTTCTCTATTACAGGCTCTTGTAAAGTTACTGGAAATTCTACACGGCAAGAATTACTATCATCGATGCTAACTACATAATCTCCAGGATCCAAATCAACAAATAAATTGGACGTAGCAGTAATTGGCCCAATGCCATCACCGGTTAATGTATAGAAATAAGGCGGTGTTCCTCCCGCTGTATCTATCTCAATTTGCCCTCCGGTTTGCGCGGTTGGATCAGTTACTGTAAAACTGGCTGTTATGGGTTGTGGTTCTGAAACTACTACGTTTGCAGCAACGTTACAAAATGGTGCTTCGGTAGCAGTTATTTCCACGGTATACACTCCGGCCAACAAATTAGTAACTACAAAAGGTCCCGCATTGGTATTTCCTGTTCCTGAAATGGTGGTAACATTGGTTACATTATAGTCATACGATCCTGTATATCCTGAAACTTCAATTGTAATTGAGCCATCACTATCTCCAAAACAAGTAATGTCTGAAGCGACCAATGCCTGTATTTCAATACTGTCAAAAGGATCAATTGAATACGATGGTGTATCAAAATTACATCCTGTCGCTAAATCTGTAATTCTAAACGTATACGATCCTACATTCGATAATGGGAATACTGCAGTTGTTTCTATTCCCGCAGTCGCTCCGTTATCACCAGTGCCCTGGGCAACGGTTTGACTTGTAACAGCTCCATTAAGCTCCTCAAAAAGAAAAGGACCAACACCTTCGGTAATAGAAACAATTACCGTTTCTGGGTTATTACATGAAATTTGTCCTCCATTTATTGCAGTAGCATCTCTAACCACTGTTGGATTATTAATCGGAGACGTAGCATCAAAAGTAAAGCCTTTACTTAATGTACAAGAATTATCAGATCTTTGTGCTGTAAATGTATAGTTCACTCCACCATCCAAAACAAAAATTCCTGAATTCGCATCTCCAGAGATAGGAGCTGGTATAACCGAATACAGATACGTTGGTCCTGCTGGCTCAGCAGAAACAGTTACTCTAACATCCTGCGTAAAACAATCTGTATCAATAATAGCAGCACTAATATCATCTATTTCTTGTAATGGATTAACGGTGATAGCAAAAGATGTTGTACAATCACTTGTCCCTTGATTTCGTAAATACAAGGAATAATTACCTGCAATGCTCACAGGAATATCAAAAGGGTCTGCTGCAACTGTGGTAAATCCTCCTGTTGGACTAAAGCTCCATTCGTAGCTTCCTGAACCTCCAGAAATGGCATTAACGTTAATAATTGCATCTTCGGTTCCTGGACTACAACTTAATTCACGTGTTACGGATACCGTTGCATTTATTGGTGAAGGTACTGTTACCGTTTGCACAGCCGATGTAACAGCACATATAAGATCTCCTGACGGATCGGAAGTATTGTTATGTAATACTTCGATATAATAAGATCCCCCAGCAACATTGTCAAACGTTATATTTCTCTCTGTACTGATTAGTTTTTCTATTTCTGCATCTGTAGAGGAATCTACCAATCGATAGGTATACGTTCTTCCTGCAACTGCTGGAGATACCTGAATACTGATCTCACCGCTATCTGTTGCACAAGCAGCATTGACGGTCTCTACGTTATCGATGTTTATCGCACTATAAGGAACGATCCCAGTAATACTGGCTTCAATAATACAAGGAGGGGTTCCCGCAGGAACATTAGTATCTGTCACAAAGAAAGTGTATGTCGCATTTGGATCTGCTGAGATAGGAATTTCAAACACATTATTGGTTTGGAAATTGTCTGTACCATCATCATACAAATAGTCTCCCGCTCCCGAAGTTACATTTACCTGAACCAAAGCCCCTGTATCACATGTTTCCGGAGCTATTAACACGGCCTCTGCCGTAAAGTTTGGTGCGCTATTAATGGTTACTGTTTCGGTAAACACACAATCTGACGCTGGAAGATTAGTAATTACTTCAACCGTATAAGTTCCTGGCGCAAGACCAGTTTGGGTATAAACTCCATTATTAGCATCACTATTGAGAACAACAATTGGTGAGCTCAAATTCCCTCCAGAAATAGTGTATTGATATTCTGGTAAACCGCCAATTACTTCTATGTTGATTCTTCCAAAACCATCACCATTGGCATCATTGATACAAGTGGGATCGGTAGCTGTAATCTGTACTGTTGGATTAATTTCAGGAACATTGATGGTTGCTGTATACTCACATCCTGGGAATGTGGTATCTATGGCATACACAGTAATGTCTCCTCCACCCCCAGCAGGAATGGGGAATACTGTTGTATTGCTATACGGACCACCAGAATTCAAACTAAACTCAAAATTTAAAGGCGCATTGGTTACCTCAACGCTTCCAGCATTGCCACACTCTATAGGTTGCATTGTGAGTTCGGGCTGATAATCGGTTTTGGATACACTAAAATAAAATGGATTGAAACAACCCCCGTCAAACTCTGCCAGGATTCTATAGTCTCCTGCATCAGAAACTGTAAAACTAGGCGTATTCCCTCCTGGTTCCTCTACCCAATTTGTATCCGTACAGTCTCCCGATAATAGAGAACAAGGATCATTTACATCTGATACACATGCACCACTTGGTGCTAATCGTTGCCACGAGATGGATACTAAATTAAGCGTTGGATCAAAATTAGTTTCTAATAGAAAGTCCTGATCTCCACATAATAGAATTTGTGGAATTTCTATACCACTACAATTTTCAGAAATGACATTGGTTCCGTTTACATAATCCAAAATCGGATTAGAAATGGCTCTAAAACTTGAAACATTAAATTCTTCTGTAAGCGCTACACAGGTTCCATCAGCTGGATTTGTATCCTCTTTAATTACGGTATACGTTCCTTCTTGAGCATTGGCCAAATCAAGAATATTGGCATTAGCTCCTGTTTGAACTATTGGCGATATTATTCCCGGCCCCGACCATGTATATTGATCGTATCCTAATCCTGCAACCAATTGTAAGCTATTCGAACATATCGTAACATCGGTACTACAAGCAGGGATGTTTAGCAAAAAGCTTGTTGATTGCCCATTTCCAACCCCACAGCTATCAGAAGCAGTGCTACTTGGAGTTCCAGTTACCGAAATCCCCGACAATTCTCCCACATACGAAGAGATTGCAGAACTTTGGATATTCTCTGAGCAAGTATCTCGAAGAGATGCACAATCACTTACCAATTGTGTTCTGTATCGAATAAAGATGGGAGCATCTGATGTCTCGACAATCCCTGCAGGAATAGAAAAATCTATTTTACCGGGTATCGATTGATCATACACCACGCCTGCTGGTAAAGTTGCATCTACTACATTTACCAAGTCCATATTTGCAGGGATTTGTGCAGAAACGACTATTGTACCATCCAATAAATTTTCATTCCCGGTATTTTTTATCTCTAACTCATAAAACAACTCATCACCCAACTCTAAAGCGGATCCAGTGATGTCTGTTGTGCCATCTGTTGCGCTTATTCCTCTTTTAAGTACTCTTAGCTCGGGTTCGACAATTTCTGTCGCAAAAGCCGTTAGAAATACTCTGTAGCTCTCTCGATCTGTACTTAGTCTAAAACTTACCTCCTCTTGATCATTTCCAATCAATGTATTTCCAGCATTTGGTAAATCTAAAATATCGATATCAAACCCAAGGGTATTTTGAGAGTTTGGGTTTCTACTGGTGACAAAGGCACCATTGTTTGTAATTGAACTATTGAAAAAATTTGAAGATGGATTATTTCCACTAACCTCTCCTAATGGCACATATATGTTTGAAGCGTTTAAAATACTTACGCTATCCCCATCCAAACCTTGATCTCCTTCAAGAGAAGAAATTCCAAACTTGGCTTCAATTGGTAGTGGTGCAGGAAGTGAAGGCACCCCTGTATAGGTAAAATCTACATCTGGATTGCTACTTACAATTTGTACGAAACCATCGTTGGTACTAATAAACTTTGGTGTTGCTTGTGGATCTTCATACACTACAACCAATGTCCATCCCCCTACAGCTCCAGAAACCCCAGAAGTTTGACCAATTGTAGCATTCATATTAGCAATAGTAAACGTACCATTGGTGTTATTTTGATCAATAAGATTCGTAATATCTGCGTAACACACATACGGCACATCATCTTGCGCAACGTTAGAAGGATTCGTAGGTGTATTTCGATATCCGTCGTAAATTACAGAAGTAGCGGTAACATCTACATAGGAACCTCCAGGCACCTTTACTTTGATATTTCTAAAATCTGCATCCCCCACTTTTCTGGCATCAAGCAGTGGTAAATCAGTTAACTGTTCATCTCCAGTGGTAGTATTGACTACATTGGCCAAAGTTGCATTAACTGTATTTAAAGCCATTTCTGCAATAATAAGATCTCCGTCTTGCTGGCTAAGTCCTACGGTGGGAATGGTGATTGCTGCATCTCCTCCTGCCGGGGCTACAGTTCCACTTTGGTTATTTACTATAATAACGGCAATTGCGCCTGCATTTTGCGCATTCATGACCTTTTGTGTAAAAGAACAACTTCCGCGTCGCAATACGGCAATATTCCCTGTTAATTCGGCTCCATTTACCAAAGCGGTGCATCCATCTTCAGTGGTATCCGTATTATCATCTACCAATACCAAATTAGCGGTAATTCCAGGATCTGCTGGAATTTCGACATTTCCGGGAGAAAATTCATTGTCGACTACAGCATAATTACCCGCCAGAGAAGTGTTATTGATACTAAATGTCAATTCGGTTTGCGGAATTCTTTCAAGGTAATACGTAGCAGACCAATACAGTCCCGCATAGGCAATGGTAGTACAACTTGGGTTTGGTGTTACCAAGTCTGCACTACTAGAACTAAATGTAGTTGCATCACCATCGATATCGATATAAGCCGAAATGCTATTTCCATTGTTCAAATTTCCATTGTAAGCTGCATTTGGGTCATACACCATATTATCTGTAAAACTATCCTCTAATCCAACGATAGAATTTCCGATCATGGTTAGATCTCCTTGGACCTGATTTAGTTTTACCCTTTCTGCCAGAGGAACAATCTCTTGAGCATAACTCTTTAGGCCATTAAAAATTAATAGTACTCCTAATACCAATAATTTAAGGTGTAATGGTTTTTTCATTCATTTATAGGTTAGTTAATAAAATTAATTTAGGTTCTGTTTCTATAAGTGTCTGTTTTCGAAAAACATTACCCTAAAAAGTGAAAAAAAATTGAATGGATAAATAAGTAATATTTGGGCGTAAAAAAACCACCCAAATTGGGTGGTTTTTGCTTGTATATATTTTCTTTAGTAAGTACATCCACATTTACTCTGCCTACAACCAAAGTCAAGTCCTAATGTAATCAAATGTGATCCTGCTGCAGTGGTTGGCTGTAATACTTCATTTACATTTACCTGATATCCATAGGCTACATAAAAATTCGCTTTTTTGATTCCTATCATTGGAGAAACTGATAAAGGCTTGAAATCCTGATCTACTAGCGATCTAACGCTAATTCCTGCCCAATAATAGTCTCCTCGATGCAGTTTACGCACCTTTAGGTTCAAATCGGTAGTAGAACGGCCATCTCCTGCAAAATTCTGATACAATACCGAAGGTTCTATTTCTATATCACTAAAACGATGATAGAACGTATATCCGGTATAGATGTAATAATTCTGGATGGTAGAAGGTTCTGTTGGATTAAAGTCGTCTATTTCCTTTTGTAATAAGTTTACCGCATTGGCACTCAAAAAGAATCGTCCTAAACGATATAACAACGCTATATCGAAATTAGAATCATTCACGCTGATATCTGCCAATCCAGGAATTACCGGATTGTCGGGATCACCATTGTTAAACTCTGAAGTATCAATACCAAACTGAGTAAACTTATAGCTTATCCCAAAAGATAGGTATTGATTATTATATTCGCTCAGTGTTAAATGGTGCGCAAATGACAACTGAATACCTCTTTGGGTAGTAAAACCATTCTGGTCATTAAACAGAATAGCACCTACTCCCGAACGATCTGATATCCTACCATCTATCGAAAGGGATTGCGTTCCCGGAGAGTCTTCAATACTTACCCATTGTTCAAAACCAGAAGCTCTGATCTGCCAACAATCTCCGATTCCCGCATATGCCGAGGATATCAAGTAAGGGTTATCTGCGATGTATTGATTCTGCACAGGAGCAAAAAACTCTTGAGCAAAGGTGCAATAGCTTGCAAACAGACTTAATATTACAATATACTTCTTCATCTACTATTTTTAATTACTGACCACTGACTTTTCGGTCGTTTGGCTATATCCACTTTGTTTTATAACTCACTTCTAATCTATATATTATCTATACAAGGTGAAGTGACCGGTAAACTCTCTATTGTCTATATCATTAAGGATAATCGTATACCAGTAATCTCCCGAAGGAAGTTCTTTACCTTGGTATGTTCCTTTCCATCCTTGTTGATCTCCTCTATACTCTGCCAACATTCTACCGTATCTATCAAATATGGTTACTTCCATATTTTCGAAGAAGAATGGATCATCGGCATTTGGAGTTATCTGTCTTGGATACCAGAACCTTTCTTCGGTTGTCGCGTTTGGATCATCCGGAGTAAAGTAGTTTGGTATACGGATATTGATATAGGTTAAGAACTGCGTTACAATCACCTCACAACCGCTTGAGTCTACTACACGTATGATGTAGTCTCCTGTCTCTCGGATTGCAAAAATATTGTCTTCCAACTCTATTTCATTTCCGTTGAAGGTCACAAAATATGTATACGGTGGCACACCATCTGTCACAATAATCTCATACTCATTAGGGTCTTGAGGGTTATTGGTCATTTGTGCTACTGGCACAGACAATGGAACGTACTCTTCGATAATAATCGTTCCAACATCTACGGTACATCCTCCTGCATGTTCCATCGTACCTTGGTATTCTCCTGGTGCCACTTCAAACTCTCCTGTTAAATTACTATTTGGTGCAGGATCAGCAGTACCATTAATACCAGTAAGCGTAAAGATGATATCTGTGTTCACTGAATCAGGAGATAATTCAAAGTCGATGAAATATCTTGGTCCTGTAGTAATATTCGCCGGATTGTTTGGATCTCTAACAGGACACTCTAATCTAGGCGCAAGATCCGCATCAAGCATTACACCCGGATCGATTGTGATCGGTAAACTAATACGACAGTTATTGGCATCTCTAATGAATACTTCGGTAACTCCTGCAGGTAAATCCGTGTATGTAAACAGATCTACAACAAAGTCACCATCATTATTCGTGATATTCGTCTCATACGGAGGTGTACCTCCTGTGATTTCTATCGTGAATGCTCCATCATTATCTCCGAAACATGTTTCTGGCATATTGAAGGTTTCTGTAGCCATCAACGTGTTTGGCTCTAAGATTTCTCTTGTAAATGTTACATCACAACCATTAGCATCCTGAGCTAATACCAGATAAATACCTGGTGCTAAGTTCTCGAAGGTATGCTCATTAGGAATACCATCTGAAGCATCATTAAAGAATGTTCCAGGCATAGAGTCTATAGCAAACGAGTACGGTGGTGTACCTCCTGCAGCCACGATTCTAATCGTACCATCATCTTCTCCGTTACAAGTTACATTCGTAAAGAATGCCTCTGGTTCGAATAATGGAGGATTGATTATCGTAAAGTCTCTACTCAGGATACAACTATTATCGCTTACAGATCTGGCTGTATATGTATAGTCACCTGGTGGTAGATCTCTAAATTCTGTTGTAGACTGAGGTCCTAAAGTTGTTCCAGCAGTAAGATTATCAAGTATAAACTCATAATCTCCTATACCACCACCCAGATCAGTAATGTTAATGATTCCTGTTGCTTCATCACGACAGTTGATCATAGCTGCACTTAGATCCAATTGGAATGTGATTGGATTGATTGGTACAACTGGTACTGGATCAGATTGTGGTGATCTACATCCATTAGCATCTATCACATAGAACACATACTCACCTTGAGCCAGGTTAAATATGTTAGATGTTGTTGGTGCAGATTCCACTGGATTAAGAGGATCTGTTACATTAATCTGAACAAACTGAGGCGTACCAACCGCATTAGTAGCACTTAGTGTTACTGTAGCAGTATTATCACTACATGTTACTGGGTCTATATCTACAATATCAATTAGTACTTGTGGTACATCGTTGATCACAGCTGTAGTTTGCGCAGTACATCCTAATTGGTCATATACCGTAATGGTATACGTATCAGGACCAAGGTTCTCGAATCTGTTCACTGTTTGTTGTACACTTTCTGGTCCTCCAGTTGGTGTAATTGTATAACGTAATGGGGTATCCGTTGCTGTTGCAAGTACCGTAATTACTCCATCCGTTTCTCCGAAACAGCTAATACTACTATCAGGGATTGGCGTAATCGCCACATCGTCCGCTGGTGGTGTTACTGTTATCGTATCATCATCGGTACATGTAAATGTTCCATTATCATCTACAGCTGTTACTGTAAAGGTAAATACCCCTGCAGTATTCGTAGCCTGAGTAATTGATAATCCCTCAAACAATCCTGTAGTGTTACTAACTCCAGTTTCTACAAGTGTATAGGTTACATTTCCTCTTGCTCCACTTACGCTTGTCTGGAATGAGATATCACTAGCAGGATCACAACTTTCCTGATCGTTGATTGGCACTATTGTAATCTCAAACGGAGTTGCAGGCCCATCTATCGTTACTATATTAGAGCTTCCTGTACATAATGGTGCATTACGCTCTATGATATCTACTCTATAGTTACCTACCCCTAAACCAGCTGGTGGCGGTGGGATCACAAAGATGTCTGCTGTATTTGGATCTACGTCGGTATTCAAATCAATTAAACTATTGAAGACTGGTACTTCTGGTGTTACACCCACATCAACGATTGTATATCCAAAGGCTCCTACATATTGAGAAACTGCAATCTGGATAGAACCATCAGCATCTCCGAAACACGTTTCTGGTGTTTGTTGTGTAGCTACAATCTCAACCAGATCAAATGGATCGATTGTGTAATCTACCTCAACGAAACATCCTGTGGTTTGATCCGTGATTCTGAACACATATAATCCTACATCCGTAAGTGTAAAGTTTACATTCGTAGCATTGGTCTCTACAGCTGGAGTTCCTGGGTTATCTGCAGCTCCGGCAGGCACATTATTTTGTGGTGCCACTGCAACTGGGCCACTGATAACTTCAAAGTTGAATGGACCCGCTCCATCGGTAACACTTACAGTTACTTCTTCTCCTGCTGGACAAGTAATAGCTGTAACTTGAGTTACCGTAGGATCCTCCATAATTGGTAGATCAATAGTTTCTTGAATTACTGTTGGTACGGTTTGACAACCATTACTGTCGGTTACTTCAATATCATAAGTACCCTCTTCGGTAGCTGTAAATTCATACTGTACTCCTACAGCTACTGCATCAGCATCTGTAATGTTAGTATCGGTTACTGCAACAGCAGATGGTGTTGTATAGGTAATACTATATGGTGGTGTACCATTCTCGATAGTCACTGTAACTGTTGGGAAGTTTTCTGTTGTTCCAGTACAGGTATAGTTTCCAACATTAGCAACGGCAGTCACCTGAGTTGCGTTTGGTATTACAAAAGCAACTAAACCAGCACATCCGCTAGCCGAAGTTACCTCTACCAGGTACTCACCTGCTGTAGGATGTGGTGCAGGAAGCGCATCAAAAGATAAACCTGTAAATGTTGGGTTATCTATTTGTGGTGCTCCTATTGCTGCTCCAGTAATGGCAAGAGTTCCTCCATTATTTTCATATAACTGATAAGAATAAGGACCGTCTCCATCAGTTCCTGCTTGTAGGGTGATTACAACACTTCCGTCGCTATCACCAATACAAGATACTCCAACTGGCGAAGCAGCTGCAGGTACTGGATCAACTGGTATAGGTAAAGAAACTGCTGTGTTTACAGAACATCCAGAACCAGTAGCCGGTGGTGTATTACTATCAACTACAGTTACCGTATATGATCCTGCAGTAACAGGCGTGAATACGTTTGCTCCTACACCATTTTGTACGATTGGTACGATTGGTGTTCCACCACTATCCGTACCGCTTAAAGTAAACGTAAAGTTAGTAGGATTCGCAGCAAAATCAGAACCTCCTGTTACCGTTGCTGTGATCTCTCCTCCAACATCTGTTCTACATTGTGGATCACCGGTAAATGTTGCAGTAATAGTCAATTCTGGTACAATGGTAATGGTTTCATCTGCAGAGACACAACCATTTTCGTCATATACTCTTACTGTATATGTTCCAGGCGTAGTTACTGTAAAGTCGTGAGTAGTACCATTTACGTTACCTACTACTTGTCCGCTACCTGCTGGTCCTATTTCAAAGGTAAGTGCATTGGTAGCCGGTGCAACAACAGGCACATTACTAGTACCTACTACTCGTATCGTATAATTATCATCAAACACACAAGGATCTGTCCAAGTTACCGCATCCACGGTTGGATCTGCTGTTCTAAACACGGTTTCATTAATAGAAACCGGAGTTGATGTACATGAATTATTATCAATTACACTGATAACATATGTAGTTCCTGCAACCACCGCTGGCAACAAGAATGTTTCTGTAGTATTTGCAGTAGTCGTTTCAAACAAGAATGGTGCTAAACCATCATCATCTGCTCTAAACGTATATGGTCCTGTTCCTCCAGTTACAGATACAGTTACTCTTGCATCTTCATTACAATTTGCATTGATATTCTCGTCAATTGCCAATGTTAATGGGTCTGGTTGCGTAACCACAACTGGATCTGTTACAGTATCACAGAATGGTGCGTCTAGCGCCTCGATCTCTACAACATAGGTTCCTGCTGGCACACTATTTGTAAGTCCACCAATACGCACAGGATTTGCAAACCCTGCAGCAATGTTACCTGTAGTTTCTGGTAGGGTTGTTACCGTGTTTCTTACAATATAGTTGAACTCTCCTGTATAATTCAATACGGTTAAATCCAATTCTCCTGTAGAAGCTCCATTACAATCTACCGGAGTAGCTTCTACAGCACTAGCTTCGATAAAGTCAAATGGATCTACCGTATAAGTAGGCGAATCTACCGGACAAGCTCCATTAGCGTCTGTATCAGTGATCGTAAATTGATATGTCCCTACTGCAGGTAAAACAAAAGTTGCTACGGTTTGTACTCCTGGAGCGGCGGTATCGCCTGTTCCTGCCACAATACCATTCTGTGCAGGCACAGCACCACTTGTTTCTACAAAATTAAATGGTCCTACTCCTCCAGTAATGGTTACCGTAACGGTTTCTCCGTTATCACAAGAGATTTCTCCATTGTTAGCAGCTGAGGTATCTCTAACTACCGTTGGATCTGTGATTACAGGGAAAGGAGCTATAGTTTCTGTTGGTTGTGCTGTAGGACAATTGTTACTATCAAATATGGTAAATATGTAGTCTCCCGGTATCACTGCAACAATCTGAATACCTGCTGTAACAGCATCAGTATCTAAAGTAGCAGGATCTACAGGTGAAGCTACAACTGGAGTACCATCAACTGTATAAGAAATGGAATATGTTGATCCTGTTCCTCCAGAAATATTATCAATCGTAATCACTGGTAAGCTTTCAGTTCCCGCCGGACAACTATAATTTGTAGATGTAATTGTAGATGAAACTGCACTTGGATCATTGATAATATAGTCGTCTGTATCAAAACAGAATACATTTAATGCTCCATTTGGCTTGGTCACTCTAACTTCAACCGTGTATGTTCCGTTATCTAAACCAGAGAATACTGGACTTGTTTGATAAGGAGTTGGCACTACTGCCGGTGTGGCAGAAGTACTAGCTGTAATTCTATATTCATAAATTACTGTTGGATCCGAATCTGTAGACGCTGGTGTTATTGCAGCTGTTACTACACCGTCGGTATCACCTATACAGGTAACCGTAGTAGTTGCTGGAACCAATACAGGTTCTACCGGAGCTTCTATACTTACTGGTGCCGTAAATGTACATCCAGGTGCTACTCCTCTACCATCGTCGGTTACTTCAACAATATAACTTCCAGGTGCTACATTGGTATAAATTCCTGATGCATCTCCAGAAGTATTACCCGTAGGAGTTCCTCCTGAATCCTGTAATTCAAAAGTTAGCGTTCCTATTGCTGCTCCAGAAGTGATAGTCGTTGTAATCGTTCCTGTTGCAGTCGCACAATCAGGTGCTACTGTAAATTCAGCACTAATTTGTAATGGTCCATACACATCAACTGGTGTTGTCACCGTACAGCCAGTTTCATCAGTAACCGCGATTGTATAAGTACCTGGTGTAGAAACCGTAAACTCATGATTATTGTTATCGATACTTCCAACAACGCCAGTACCACCATCTAATTGGTAGGTTAATGTTCCGGTTCCTGTCGCTTCGATACGGATCACATTGCTATTATCATAAGCACAATCATCCACAAAAGCAGCTGAAACTATAACCGGAAGAGGGTTAACAACAACATCAACCGGAACTGGGCCGAAAATACATCCGTTATCATCAATTACAAAGATAAATACTCTTCTGGCGGTATTCCCTAGGTCAATAACATTGCTGGTTAATGGGAAATCAGCTAACACCGCTGGTGTTGTAATTGGATTACCCAAACCATCGTCTTCAATAAGAGCATATTGATATCCATCAGCTGTTGGAGGAATACCAAATTGAGTTCCTCCTGAGGTAGCCATAATCACTTGAGCATTTGTACCACAGCCATTGGCTGGTGTCTGATTGGTAGCCGTCGAAGTTAATGGATCCGGAAGATCAATGGTGAAGTCATATCTTGTTGGACACTGCGTACCATCTACTTCTCGTACAGTTACATAATACTGTCCCGGTGGTATATTATTGATCGCTACCGGTACGTTTGGTATTGCAGGACTTGGCGTTGTATTATCAGATCCTGCAAATGCAGCACCTAGACTAACATTTGTAAATGCATTAAACACCTCCCAAGATATTTCAGTTACAGTAGGATCATATCCATTAACTTCAAATGAAACGCTTCCGTCATCTAACGCTGGTGTTTCGTTACAGGTCACGTCTGTAACAACATCATTCACAATATTTGGCTCAGAAGGAGGAAGTTCAGCAGGTACTATTTCCTGATACAAACATCCAGTAGCATTATCACGCACTTCTAAGATATAAGTCCTGTTAAAATCCAAACCTGTGTATGTGTGATCTCTAATAGGAGTATTGGCATCAACCAAAGTTGGTCCTCCTACACTGTCATCAAGTGGGACAAAATCTCCAAGACCTGGAGAAGGCTCTCCAACAATACGAATATCGAATCCTGGTGGTGGATTTGCCGGTGGAGTGATACCAGAACCTCCCTGAACATCTATCTCAAAAGTAACTCCTCCCGGACAAGTAGCTGAAACGGTTATATTTTGAACTAAATCGTTAGGTGGAGAGAAAATATCAAAGGGTCCAAAAGGTGCATTATCGGTACAACCATTAGCATCTGTTACGAAGATGAAATATTGTCCAAAATCCAAACCTTCGAAACGAACTGTTGTTCCTGTGGTTGTAGGATTCGGAGTTGAGACTGCTGTTGTAGCGGGAACTAATGGTCTAACAGCAAAATTAGCTGCAGTTACCAAAGTATAGGTATAATTAGCTGTTCCTCCAGCTATCTCAAGATCAATAGCTCCTAAATCAGTTATTGTTCCAGAACCACCACAAGTTACAGGTGTTTCTGTTCTACTTACCTCTGTGATTAATGGCGGTTGAGTTACATCAACACTTCCCGGGTACAAACATCCTCTACTACTTCTAACCGTGTAATTATATGTAGATGTATTTGTAGTTGGATCTGCATCTCCTGCATCTCCAGCCAAATTAGGGAATGAAATCTGTGTTCCTGTAATCGTTACAAATCCTGCTCCGTCAAAATCAATTTCATACGGAGTTTCAGTACCTGTCACTGTAATCGTAACTGTACCTGTGTCTCCAGCACAAAGTAGATTCACATCAGGATCTGTTATCGTTGGAGCAACTGGATCTGTTACTGTAAAAGGACTTGTGGTAAAAGTACATCCTCTAGCATCAGTTACTCTAAACGTATACGTTCCAGCTCCAGAAGTAGCTGTAAAATTAGCAAACGGTGCAGTAGCTCCTGTTAAATGGTTTGTAAAAGGTGCTGCGTTAAACGAAACATCTATATCATACGGAGAATATCCATCATTCACTACAAATGAAAACTCTGCATCTACCGGGTTTCCTAAAGCATCACACGTAATATCTGAAACCGGTGTAGCGATCAACTCTACAGGTTCTTCTACTGTAGGAACGTTGATAGATGTAGGACATCCATTACTATCAAAAATGTTAATTATATAATCTCCAGGAGCTGTCAAATTAGGAGAAGTCGTAAACGTCGTTAACGCTCCAATATTGGTATCTGGAATCACCACAATACCTCCTAAAGTTACATTGTAAGTATAAGGTGGAGTACCACTGTTAGTACCATCGATATCTACCGTGAAATTAATTGCTCCATCATCTAAACAGAAATCAGAACTAGCAGCATCTAATGTAGCGACAAGCTGTGGTAACTGATTGATATCAAATGTTTGCGGAAGAGAAGTACATCCATTACTATCGGTAACGATGATTTCATATCCTGTACCATTCGGCACATTCAAATAAGGATCAGCAACCGGTCTACTTGGACCAACAGGGGTGCCTCCTGAATCATTTAATACGTAAGTATACCCTGTACCACTACCTCCTCTTGAATTACTAATCGTTACAGTATTTGTATTGGTAGCACAATCCTGAATTACTGGATCAATATCGAAGTCAACTACATCCGGTTGGTCAATTGTTACTGTAGCTGTAGCATCACAAAGCGTAGCTTCATCTGTAACCGTAATGGTGTAAGTACCTGCAGGCAATACATCACCAGTTGTGATTGTAGCAGCAGTTTGACCGGTAGCTGTAATCGGTATAATTGCTGGAGTTCCTCCAGTGATTTCATACTCATATGTCGCAGTTGCAGGAATATCGATACCTGTTACAGTAAATGACAACTCTGCATCACTATCTCCGTTACAAGTTGGTTCATTTACTGGTGTTGCATTCACCACTATTTGATCAATATTTTCAACGACAAAGTTTTCACTATACTCACAACCATCGTCAGTTCTTACCAAGAACGTGTATGTTCCCGGAGCTAAGCCTGGGAATACATTAGATGCTTGCGGTCCTACTGCGATAGGCGCTGTAATTTCATATTCTACAATACTACCCCCTCCAGTTATCACTGGATTGATCACTGAAACATCAGAAGTCAGTGCAGGACATTGAACTGCAGTAGCACTAAAGTCGATATCCGTTACTTCGGTAACTGGATCAATGGTGATATTTGTTGTTACCGGACAAGTTTCTGGAGAACCTTGATTCGCAACGTATACGGTATACACTCCATCTGTTGTAATTGGAATATCTACAGGGAATGCCCCAATGTTTGTATATCCAGCAGATGGGTCTAAAGTAAATGCCCAACTTCCTGAACCACCGGTAACTCCTGTGATACGAATGATCGCGTCCATAGGAGCCACACAACTTAAATCTCTTTGTATAATGATTGTAGGAACAATCGGATCTGGATCAGTAAGTGTTGTTGTGAAATCAAACGTACACGCTGGTGTAGCTCCAGAACCATCAGTAATAGTAACTGTATGTGGGGCTGGAGTATTATCAACATTGTTAAACGTTACTGTGGTATCTCCTGTAGGTCCAATCTGCGTAGTTGGGTCTCCATTAAGTATATAAGTGAATGGTCCCTGACCTGCAGTAACCTCTACTGCTATCGATCCATCAGTCTCTCCTGGACATGAAGGGTTAGTAGGTGTTAAAGTGGCGGTAACAGCATCAAATGGAGTCACTGTTACTGTATTAGAGAACGCAGTACAACCTGCATCGTCAAGTACTCCAACCACATAATCTCCTGGTACCAATATGGCACTGGTAAATGGAGAAGTAATATTACTTCCTCCTGCGATAGGTGCTCCTAAAGAACCTGCTGCATATAAATCGAATTGTGTATATGTTCCACTTCCATCTGCCGCGGTAAATTCTATCGTTGCTTCAGGGTTGTTACAATCTATATCTTGGGTTAAAGTTGCTGTTATCGTTAACTCTGGATTAATTGTGAAGTTTTCTACCGCAGTTACACAGTTGGTAGTTGTATTGGTTACTGTAACTGTATATGCACCTGGAATTAATCCTGGGATCTCAAAGGTATTTGCTGGAGCCGATACCGGAGGTGTTGTTGCTAAGAATGTAACCGCAACATTATTTGCCGTAACTGGCCCTGTTAAGGTATATTCGAATGGTCCTAAGACAGGTGGTGCTGGCGTTGTACTTGGAGTAATCGTAATCCACTGTGTTGCAGGGTCCGTATCTACACAAGCATCTCCTCCTGCCACTGCTGCAATCGTTGGTGGTACAAACTGATCTACTACACGTACTTCTGAGATTTCACAAGCATCGGTAGAGTTTCCGTCTCTTACAAATACGGTGTAATCACCAGCGGCAAGACCCGTAAATGAATTATTCGTATTAGGATATGCAAATCCAGTAACCGGTAAACCGGTTCCGTTATCTACTAATTGGAATTGATACGTTCCGCTACCTCCGTTGGCTGTAGCAGTTATAGTACCTGTATCAGCACCACAATTTGATGGTGTTGAAGAGGTAGAAAGTGTTAGCGCATTAGCTGGTTCTGTTACAACTACCGTTGTAGAAGCCGTACAACCTGAAGGAATTGATGTGTCGGTTACATTAATTGTATATGTACCTGCCAAAACTGGCCCACTAAATATTGGTGTTGCATCAACTCCTGATCCCGCAGGAACCGCTGTAGGTCCTGTCACTGTATAATCAAAAGAGGTACTATTAGTAACTGTAAAAGAGAACTCTCCATCTGCAAATCCAACGCAACTTACAGGTTCAGTTTCTACCGCACTTACCATAACTTCTGGTAATGGATCTACTCTATAATCTTCGCTATAATCACATGCATTATCTCCTCTTGTAGCTGTGAATGTATATGTGGTTCCTCTGTTTAATACAAATCCTGAAGTTGCATCTCCTGATACTGGTGCAGGTACTACATTAAATGTGTATGCAGGTCCCACTGGAACAGCCACTGGAGTTACCACAATCGTTTGTGCAGTACAATCCGTCGCTCCCTCAGTAAAGTTGATGTCTGTTACAGGTTCTAGAGGTGCTACATTAGCAGGGAAATCAACTGTACATGTTCCTGTACCTTGATTTCGAATGTACACCGTATAATTTCCTGCAACACTTACTGGAATATCAAAAGGATCTGAAGTAATGTTCGCAAATCCAGTAGTAGGGCTAAAACTCCACTCAAAAGTAGAAGACCCACCTGATAATCCTGATATTGTTATAATAGCAGTATCGTTTGGTGCTGGATTACAACTTAGTTCTCTAGTCACCGCAACTGTTGCTGTAATGTCTACCGGGCTGGCAATTGCGAAATCCGTACCATCTACAGGGCAAATAGGTCCTGCCGTTGGATCCGTAGTATTGTTGTGGAATACTCGAACTCTATACGATGTTAAATCTGGTACGTTTACAAATGTAATGTCTCTAGAGGTAGATACAATCTCCTGTACTACCGTATACACAGGACTTACCGGATCCATATCAGTAGTATTTAACAACTGATAGGTGTATTCTCTACCAGCTACTTCTGGAGATACTTCTACTCGTACTTGTCCACCATCTCCAGGACATGGAGGTTGTGTTACAGTTACATTATCCAGAACAATAGGTTCGTAAGGAGAAATACCAGTAATGCTTGCCTCAATAATACAAGGAGGAGTTCCTGCTGGTAAACTCGTATCACTTACGAAGAATGTATAGGTTGTTGAAGGATCTGCAGGTCTAGGAATTTCAAACCTGTTGCTTGGTCCAAAAGAACCAGTACCATCATCAAATTCATAACTACCGGATCCTGAAGTCACATTAACTTCAACAATTGCTCCACTATCACAAGTTTCTGGAGCAACCAGCACTACATTTGCCGTAAACGGAGTAGCTGGATCAATCGTTACTGTTTGTGTCTCGATACACTCAGGGTCTGGTCTGTTTGAGATTACTTCTACAGTATAGGTTCCTGGGTTCAAGTTATCTTGTGTGTAGTTACCATTATTGGCACTACTATTTGGAATAATAATTGGCGAAGTAAGTCCACCTCCAGAAATGGTATATTGATACTCTGGAGAACCTCCTGTTACCTGAATTTGAATACTACCTGTACCTGTCCCGTTATCGTCATTGGTACATGATGGGTTCGATCCTGTTATGTTAAACGTAGGGTTAATTTCAGGAACGTTGATTGTTGCTGTATACTCACAACCAGGGAACGTAGTATCAATACCGTACACAGTAATGTCTCCTCCTGCACCTGGTGCAATTGGGAATACTGTTGTATTGCTATATGGTCCCCCTGATGTTAAACTAAACTCGAAATTTGTAGGAGCATTAGTTACACTTACACTACCTGGGTTACCACACTCTATCGGTTGCATCGATAAGGTAGGTTGGAAATCATTCTTAAATACACTAAAGAAGAATGGAATAAAACATCCACCATCAAACTCTGCAAGGATTCGATAATCTCCTGCATCAGAAACGGTAAAGTTAGGTGTATTTCCTCCTGGCTCTTCTACCCAGTTTGCATCTGTACATGCACCTGATAATAACGAACATGGGTCGTTTGAATCTAGTACACAAGAACCACTTGGGGTTAAACGTTGCCATGAGATGGATTGTAAGTTTAAAGATGGATCAAAGTCTGTTTCTAACAAGAAATCCTGATCACCACATAATAAGATTTGTGGAAGTTGTAACCCACTACAATTTGCAGTAATCACACTAGTACCATCCACATAATCCAGAACTGGGTTTTCTATGGTTCTAAAATCTTCTACCTCAAACTCTTCGGTAAGTGTCATACAAGTACCATCAGAAGGATCTGTATCTTCCTTGATTACGGTATACGTACCTGCTTGTGGATTAGTAGGTGTAAATATATTTGCGTTTGGCCCTGTTTGAACTACTGGTGGTGCAATTCCTGGTCCAGACCAGGTATATCTATCATATCCACCACCTGCAACCAATTGCAAGTTGTTGTTACAAAACGTTACATCAAACTCACACGAAGGTACATTTACCAAGAAGTTAGTAGCCTCTCCATCAGTATTACCACAGGCTCCAATCACACTACTACTGTTATTGGTTGCAGTAACTCCTGATATAGCTCCTGTAAAAGTAGCCAAAGCCGAGTTTTGGATTACATCAGAACATGCATCTCTCAACTCCTCACAACTGTTGACCAGCTGCACTCTAAATCGTATAAAGATAGGGGCATCATTTTCTTCAACAATACCCGCAGGGATATCAAAGTCGATAATTCCCGGAACCGAATCATCAAAAGTAACACCTGTAGGTAAGGTAGATGTTTGTATACTTACCAAATTTACATTGGCAGGAAGCACATCTCGAATAGTAACTGAACCATCTACCAAATCTTCGTTACCAACGTTTTCGATCTCTAAATCATAAAACAACTCATCACCAAGCTCTACAGTAGCATTGGTGATTTCGGTAGTACCGTCAGTATCAAAAACCCTTTTAATAATACGTAATTCGGGTTCAATGATTTCAATAGCAAATGTATTTAAGAATACCCGATAGGTATCCTGGTCGGTAGATAATCGGAAAGTTGCATCGGTTTGATCATTCCCGATCAATTGATTACCTGTATTGTCCAGATCAAAGAGGTCAATATCAAATCCTAAAGTATTCTCAGAATTAGGATTACGACCTGTTAGGTATTGATGATTAAAAGTAATCGAACTATTAAAAAAGTTGATCGTTGGATTAATATCGAAATTGTTAGCCGGAGCGGTATTATCTTCTCCAAGCGGCACAAAGTTTGAAGGTGTGTTGGTATCTTCAATTAATAACTGATCTCCATTAGGTCTAAAGGTCGTAGCACCCAAACTACGGTCACCTTCAAGAGCTGCCACACCATAACGTACTTCTACCGGTAGTGGTGCTGGTAAAGAAGTAAATCCTGTATAGGTAAAATCCACATCAGGATCACTATTTCGTATTTGTACGAACCCATCATTAGTACTAATAAACTTACTACTTTCGAGCGGATCTTCATAAATGACTACAAGTACCCATCCTCCAGAAGCTCCAGAAGCTCCAGAAGTTCGTCCGATCGTAGCGTTCATATTTGCTACGGTATAGGTACCATTTGTATTGTTTTGATCTATTAAATTAGTGACATTAGCATAACATACATAAGGTACATCATCAGTTGCATTTGGATTTTGTGAACCATCAGGCAAAAGGTTTGTTGGTGTATTTCTGTACCCGTCATAAATTACATTTTGAGCAGTGATATCTACATATGATCCGCCTGGTACTCTGAATTTAATATTTCTAAAATCTGCATCACCTACTTTTCTGGCATCTGCCAAAGGTAATCCCGTTAATAACTCATCACCAGTTGTAGTATCTGTTATACCTCCTAAAGTAGCATTAACTGTACTGCTAGCCATTTGGGTAATCAATGCTTCACCATCTGCTTGGTTGATCATTACCGCAGGAATGGTAATTGCACCATCACCTCCACCCATAGCAAATGTTCCTCCTGCTACGTTGTTTACTACAATAACTCCTATTGCCCCAGCATTTTGAGCATTAATTACTTTGGTTGTAAATCCACAAAACCCTCTTCGTATTACCGCAATGTTACCACTAATAGCAGCTGCATTTACCAATGCAGAACATCCATTTGTAGTGTCTCCTAACCCATCATTTACTAACACCAAATTAGACGTTATCCCTGGATTTGGTGGTGGAACATTACCTGGGAAAAAAGCATTATCCTGAATATCATAGTCACCAGCCAAACCAGTATTATTCACCCTAAGCGTGGACCTAGTAATAGGAATCCTCTCTAGATAATACGTGGCACTCCAATACAGACCTGCATATACGATCTCTGTACACTCTGGTCTTGGGGTATTGATATCCGCACTACTCGAACTAAATGTCGTTGGATCACCATCGATATCGATATAGCCGGATGTACTGTTACCATTATTGAAATTACCATTGTATGCAGCATTCGGATCATAAACCACATTGTCTTCGTCACTGTCGATCAAACCAACAATGGCATTACCATTCATGATTAGGTTACCATTAATCCTGTTTTGCGTCTCCCTTGTAGAAAGGGGGATGATTTCCTGCGCATATAAAGTGCTTATGTTACTGGCGATCATCAACAACATCACCAAAACTATTTTGAGGGCTATTTTGGTTTTCATAAGCTGAGTATTTAGTGTTTTATTTTGGGTCATTATGGTGTTTACGTTAGGCATTCATTTACTGTATTTTCAGGATGTACAAGTCTCCACTAAACGATCCTTCTACATTCGAGAATAAACTCTGTTTCGCACTATCCAGATCATCAAATCGTTTCAGATACACATAGATATAGTTATCTTTTGGATTTCTGAAATATTGTGGCTCAAGTCCTTGTGATCTCAATTTCTCCATACCTCTTTCGAAATAGTTCTCTCTTTTGAAAATATTAGTAATCAAATAATATCCATTTTCAATATTATGTCCTCCGATATAAGATAGACTCTCAGTCAATACCGTATCGTCTTTTACTGTATCAGTGATCAATCTCGTCTCTTGTAGCAGTTTCTTGTAGGATGCAACTCTACTTTTCGCTATATGCAGGATCCACATATCTCCATAGTATCTATTATCGATACTGTTTAGATATTTCTCGGCCGCCTCATCCTTATCTTCATAGTATTCGATTGCTACGTATTGGAATTGGTTTTCTGGGTTTAAGATGATCTTAGAATTATTAAATCCAAGATCACTTAATGTTTCCGTAAACTTTTGCGCATACGTTCCACCCTTGAACACATTACCGATCAGGTAATAACCTTCTGGATATCCAGGAATATACTTGGTTGCATACTGTGCTTCAGGTCGAGTGGCATCGGCAAATTTGATAAACCTGTTATTTGCAGAAAGTCTCTTAGAGCTTGTTGGATCAGAATCTTTAGCTTCTTCGGCATCATCATTCATGCTTACTAACGATTCTAATAACTTGTTAAATCCTCGCTTATCTACGTTTAAGCTTGTTGTTAATAATGAGTCTCTTCGCGCAAATAGCTTACTAGAGATACGTGTATTGTCATCAAGTTCTTTCTTAATTTCATCAAGACCCTCTTCATTTTCTTCAGCGGCAGCGGCAGCGGCGGCAGCTTCTTGTCTCTGTCTTTCCTCTTCAGCAGCGGCAGCAGCGGCAGCGGCTTCTGCTTCTTGTCGTTGTCTTTCTTCTTCGGCTAATCGAGCAGCTTCTGCTTCTTTCTCGGCGATCTTAGCATTCAACTCTCCTACCAGACCATCTACATCCGCCTGTGGTAAAATGTCACTTCCCTGCACAATACCTAATTGTGCTTTTAAAGCTTCCAGATCACCATTTGCGATAACTGTTCTGGTCTGATCAATTAACTCCTGAACTCTACGCGCCTCTTCAGCCTGACGTTGCTCCTCTGCTATACGAGCAGCTTCTGCAGCTTCCTGACGTAATCTTTCTTCTTCAGCCAATCGAGCAGCTTCTGCTTCTTTCTCAGCGATCTTAGCATTAAGCTCTCCTACAAGACCATCTAAGTCTGCTTGCGGTAAGATCGTACTTCCTTGTACGATGTCAAGTTGTGATCGTAAAGCATTCAAGTCTCCATCGTTAAGTACTAATCGTGTCTCATCAATTAATGCTTTAATACTACGTGCCTCTTCTGCTTGACGTTGCTCCTCTGCTATACGAGCAGCTTCTGCAGCTTCCTGACGTAATCTTTCTTCTTCAGCCAATCGAGCAGCTTCTGCTTCTTTCTCAGCGATCTTAGCATTAAGCTCTCCTACAAGACCATCTACATCTGCTTGAGGTAAAATTGTACTTCCTTGTACAATGTCAAGTTGTGATCGTAAAGCATTTAAGTCTCCATCGTTAAGTACTAATCTCGTCTCATCAATTAATGCTTTGATACTACGTGCTTCTTCAGCCAATTGGGCAGCTTCTGCTTCTTTCTCAGCGATCTTGGCATTAAGCTCGGCAACAAGACCATCAATATCAGCCTGCGGTAAAATAGAACTTCCTTGTATTATTCCTAACTGAGATCGTAGCGCTGCTAAATCACCGTCGCTAATTACTGATCTTGTTTGTGTAATCAATTCCTGAATATTTCTTTCTTCTTCTGCAGCAGTAGCAGCTTCTGCTTCTTTCTCAGCAATCTTAGCATTAAGCTCACCTACTAGACCATCAATATCAGCCTGTGGTAAAATAGGGCTTCCTTGTACTATTCCTAGCTGAGATCGTAGCGCTGCTAAATCACCGTCACTAATTACTGATCTTGTTTGTGCAATCAATTCCTGAATATCATTAGCCTGTTGCTCCGCAATCTTAGCATCGATATCCGCTAATAATCTTTCTTTTTCTGGATCTGGAATAAACTGATTAGATCGTACTAAGTCTGCTTGACTTCGTAAAGCATCAGAGTTTCCATCATCTATAACTTGTTGTGTCGTTCTTTCTAATTCTCTTAAACTTCTAGCGGCTTCTTCTCTGCGTTGTTCTTCTGCTGCTATACGTGCAGCTTCCTGCTCTTGCTCTACTCTTTGTTGTTCTGCCAGTCTCTCTTCTTCTTCAGCTTGTTGTTTTGCAGCTTCTGCTTCTCTGGCAGCTTCTTCTTGGGCAACACGTGCATCTTCAGCAGCTTGCTGTTCGGCAGCCTCTGCCTCTCTAGCAGCTTCTTCTTGGGCAATACGAGCTTCTTCCGCAGCTTGTTCTCTTGCAGCTTCTGCCTCTCTTTCTGCTTCTTCGGCAGCTATACGTTGCTCTTCAGACTCTTCTACCGTTACTTCTTTTTCTATTTGTTTCTGAGAAGCCAGTCGTTGCTCTTCTTCTCGTTGCTCTTCTAATTCTCTTTCAAGCTCTCTTTGTGCGGCTAGACGCTCTTCTTCGGCTTGTTTATTAAGTAATTTTACTTCTTCTTCTCGTTGTAACTCCAGTTCTCTTGCTGCTTTTGCTTCTTTTTCTTTAGCTTCAGCAATAGATCTTTCAAGTTCACTCATTGCTCGTTGCTCATTACTTTGAGTGGTTCCTTGTTCATCTTGAAGTTCTCTAATAATCTTATTCTGTTCAAGAATTTCTTTCTTCAATCTTCTGATTTCAGAATCTCTTTCTTCATATGCTTTTTGAGTACTAGATTTTGGTCCTCCTCTTCTTCGTCTAGGTTTTTCTTTCTGGAAATTATAGGCCAGTCCAACCTCGTGCGTTGAACCAAAATTACTGGTATCACCAAGACCCATCTCGTAGGTATACCCAACAGATACATTTTCGGTGATATTACCACCAATACCCAGAGAAGCACCATAAAAACTGTTATAACCAGCTTGTGCCCAACCTAATTCTGGAAACTCTACAATTACATTTCCACCATATCGTAAACTTGAATCGCTTTCAGCTTCATCGGCGCTGGTTAGCATATTGGCATATGCCATACCTCGTATAGTTTTGTCAGACCTTCTTTGTAAGCTCGTAGTATACATTACATGGCCTGTAAATGCCATGTTATCGGTTAGTAATTCGCTACCACTTAGGTTATATGCTGCAAGATTGGATACAGATACACCCACATCAAACTCTGCATAATTAAAGTTAACCCCAGGTGATAGGGTAAATACTGAACTGTTTTCAAAATTTAATATCGTTGGATCACTTACTTCAACTCCATTATTCAACACAATACTGGTGGCAGAATCGATATTTGATTTAAGACCACTTTGAGAGAACGCCAGGTTTAACCCAAACGTAAAATTCATATCTCTATCGAACTCCAGATTGTATGCAAAATTGGCAATACCTCCAAAATATCTGTAAATCCCTTCATTTTGTTGATGAAGACCTATACCAACCCCTGTTTTTTCATCAAAATTGGCAGTATAGTTGATCAAATAGGTTTGTGGATTATCATTGAAACCTGCCCATTGTGTTTTGTTATAGGCATTGATTGATTTTTTGTTTTCGCGAACTAAAGAAAAGGTGGGGTTGAAGTAAAAACGATTGTATTTTACTAAGTTATGGGTAGGTATGTCCGTAGGAAGCACCCCAAAAACTGTAGCGTCTTCTTCTTGCCCTCTAACCATGTTAAGAGAAAAACATATTATTAATACAAGTAATTTTCTGACCATAAAATTATCTCATTACCGTTATCGAACCTTTTCTGACGACGGAGTTGTTTTTAGTTATTATGTAATAATATATCGGATTTTGACCCGACGATTTAGAATTCTCAAAGGGCCAGTTATTCTGATAACTTACCCCTGAAAAATCAACTTGACCATTGATATCATAAATTGTTACTTCTACATCTGCCTGATTGAACAAAGAGTCCGGCAAAAACCAATTATCATTGATATTATCACCATTTGGTGTAATGATATTTGGAATAATCTCAGTTACACCTTGCGACCCAATAGTAATTGGACCTAATCGTACCTCACAAATAGCAGAAACAATGTTTACTCCATATTCGCCTTGTTCTGTAACTACCAACGTGTTATTGGTTTCTCCATCGATCGGTACATCTTCTCCATCAACAACACGGAACCACTGATAGGTATATCCTGGATCGGATGGCACAGACAAGGTTACCGAACCTCCTTCTGTAAGCACCAAAGGATCCGCAGTAATTACTGTTCCTGGTGGTATTGGTGCAACGGTTAACTCGTTTGATCTCAGATTTAGAAACTCTCCCGTTCTTAGGTTAGCAATTAAAGTGTATACATCTCCTACATCCGAACTTGATACGGTTATCGATGTAGTGGTATCTCCTGTAGGGATGCCGTTTCGGCGCCATTCATAATCAAAGAACCCTAATTGTTCTTCGGTTAACGGTACTTCTAGCCCATCTACCGTAGTTTGACCTATGATCTCTTTGAGTTCAAGCACAAAAGAATCAGAATCACAGACATTTTCTCCTTGGGGGCCAATTACTATATCAAAACCGGTTGGTGCAAGGATATTTGATTCTGAAAACAAGAAACTATTACAAGCATCTAACGCATCTATTTCCACTCGATATAAACCAACAAACGGGGCTTCTAACGAGGTCGTTCCACCCGACAAAACACCTTGACTCTGCGGATTGGTTTCTACAAACCATCTGAAGGTACTCCCATCCGGAGCATCTGTCATAATTTCCAGGTTAATTATCTGCGTTGGAAGAAGAATTAAATTTTCTGGTAACGGTTGTGTAATCGAAGAACCTTCATTAACTATAGTAACTGGGTCTGTGGAAATCACACAATCATCACTCAAATTAATGGTAAGGGTATAGTCTCCTGCAAACTCATTAGTAGGTAGGGTTATTGTTGGTCCCACTTCTCCGTCTATTGCCACACCATCCTTGAACCACTGATAGGTAAATCTGGTGTCTTGCAGACTGGATTGTAATACTTTGGTGTCGTTTGGACAAAATGCAAAATCACCCATTGGATCTGCATTTTCTATAAACGCCGTAGACACATCTATTAGAGATACGTCTACTCGGTTGGTTTCTTCGAATGTAAAAAAGTTTTGACAGTTACCCAGCGGGATCCTGGCAAAATAGGTGCCGACCTCGGTGACGACCAGATTTGGCATCGTCTCTCCTACAATGAGAGACCCGTTCCTAAACCATTCCCACTCAAAAGAATCGGCGGGGACAGCATTGCCATCCAGATCTTCGAGTCGTATGGATAATGTTTTGGAGAAAGAACTTACGTTACAGAAGATAACATCCTGTCTTTCATTAAGAAATAAATCGATATCGTTTCTAAAAAAATGAAACGCTGTTGGATCGGACAACGTACTAAAAATCGGAGGATCCGTAGTTGTACGTACTCTTAACCTGTAATTATCGCTATTGGTATTCTCCGGAATCGAAAAATTCTCAAAACGAATTTCCGACTCTGAAGCCGAACCATTGTTTGGACCTGATACTGTTGCGAGCACTGTTATTGCACCTGCATCGTCAAAACTACCATTGGGATCAGAAAGTTCTAGTACGAACTCATTATTAGAAGGAAGTGCATCCCCAGGAGAGAGTGTTGCAATGACGGTAAAGGAGTTGAAAAAGCTATCGGCACAAGCCGCAAAATCTTGAAGTTCAGGAGCCCCAATAGTTCTTTGCGACCAAAGTTCACTGCTATTAATGAACGATAGCGCACAGACGAGCATTATGAGGTTAAGTTTACTTTTCATGATATCACACTTTTAAAGGGGTGGATATACTAATTATCAACGAAGCGATTTGGGGCGCTTGTTAATAATATTGTTAATATATTTTTTACCAAGTCATAAAATTATAAATTAAATATTTATATCAAACGAAAATTTTAATTTTTTTTGTAATAATTTTCTGACTTATTTTTTAGAGTCCTATTGGACTCATTCATAAGATATCTCCTTATAATTGAATAATATACATAAATTTTTGTTAATCAAGCAATTGTATTACGTTAAAAAAAACAAATGGACCCCAAGAAAAGGCTAAAATCTCCCTCAAAAAGGATCATAAAATTGCAGAAAAGCATAGAAAATCATTAAAAAAAGCTGGATTTTACCCACATTTTAAACGTTATAAATTCAGAAAAAGGCACTTTTTTTCGATAAAGTGTAAAATAGTAAAGTTAAAATCTCCCTCATTTTGTTGCTAAAACATGCCAAAAAAAGAATGGTTTATTAACAATTTTTTTCTGTAAAAAAGACATAAAAAAACTCCATCAATGCATGTTGATGGAGCTTATATAACGTATAAAAAATTATACGTTATTCTTCCGTTTTGGCTTCTTCACCGTTCAATTCTTTTAGAATTTTTTCGGTAATATCTAACTCTTCTTTTCCGTACAGAATATTACTTACTTCGGTGTCTCCATAGATATACGTATATCCATTTTTCTTACCGTAGTCTTTGATAAAATTCTTTACTTTATTGATAATAGAATCGATCTCTTTCTGGCTTCCTTGTTGAATTTCTTGCATTCTAGCTTGCTGTTCTCTTTGAAGCTCTTGTTGCTTTACTACCAATTCCTGTTGTTTCTTCTCTCTATTGGATTTAGACATTTGGTTCATGATATTTTGGAACCCTTGTACTTCAATCTGAAACTGCTTGGCTTTTGCTTCAAGTTCGGCTCTAACCTCATTGTTACGTTTTGTCCATTTTTCTTGAGCAGTTTTCATTTCTGTAAAATCAGAAACTACTTTTGTATTATTTACGTAAGCTGTTTTTTCTACTTGTTGATTACATGATCCCAAAACAAAAGCGATGCTTGCAATCCATAAAAATTTTCTCATGTTTCAAAAAATTAGTTCTGGGCAAAAATATCAAAGTTCATCTCATAAAATTGATTATTGAGTTTAAAAAAACAATATATAAGTAAAAACAATACTTATTTAACGTATCATTTATAAATCCTATTAAAATAGAGCTAAAATAAGCCGATTTAAGCCCTTTTTTAAAAAAAGTGATGGAGTTTTACTAGAAAGGGTCAAGAATTAGATAAAAAATGCCTCAAAATAGGAATTAAGAATTTTTGAGCACGTAAATATGAGACGAATACTCTTTTGAACGTATTGCTTTTATATTAGAACGAAAACCAATCCAAAAAGCGCTCAAAAAATTCATTTTACTTGTTTTATATTTTTCGGATAATAGTGACACATAATATGCATCAAAATGCATGGGCAAGGTTTGTGTCAAATTCAGCCCTTGTTCTGCAAATAACTTTTGAATTGCATTTTTCGAGAAATGCCACAAATGTCTAGGAACATCAAAAGCAGCCCAAAAAGATTTGTAGTAGGTAGCATCATAAGATTTAAAATTAGGTACAGCTACAATAACATATCCTCCTGGTTTCAGTAGTCGTTTTATTTCTTGTATTTGACGTTGCAAATCGGGAACATGTTCTAGTACATGCCAAAGTGTAATTATATCAAAAGAATGATCTTCAAAATCATCAGTATTTGTGTATAGTAAAACCTCTTTTTGTTGGGCTAATTGTTTTGCCTGTTCGTTTGGTTCTACTCCAGACACTGTCCAACCTTCTTTTTTTGCTTTTGACAAAAAATCACCAGTACCCGCTCCAATATCCAAAATAGCACCCGATCCATTGTTTAGTTTAGTAATCAATCTAACTTTTTTGCGTAATGCATAAGACTTTACCAAATGGTACATTTTTTCAAAAAGAGATCTTTTATGATCGGTATGAGAAATATAATCTTCACTCTCATAGTATTTCCCTAAATCCTCTTCTTTGGGCTTTGGAATAGTCACCAACATATCATAGTTCGTATCAGAAATCAAATGAAAAGTTTCTCCAGAAACTGTATGATCTTTACAGCTCATAAAAATGGGTTGTTGTTCTTTTTGTTTTTTCTCTTCCAAAACATTCACAATTTAGTACTGGTATTTTGTTTTACACTAAATACAACTCTCATGATAAAACGCAAAAAAGTATCTACTACGGGATACTTTTCATTTTGTGTTCCACGTGGAACTATTCTTTGGTGGTGTCGTAAATTTCTACCTCCAACAATTTACTTAACTCTTCTGCTTTTTGTAATGCTTTTTTATAATTCTCCGTCTTAAACAAAGAAACATATTTGTTTCCCGTGAAAAAACGTACTACTAATTTTTCATGTCGCTCTTTGGTTCCAATTGCACTTACCGCTCCCCATTCGTTATCCACAGAAAATGATCCGGAGAAAACTGAAATATAATCTGGAAAATCTAATTCAAGTTTTGAACTAAAAATTACAACGCCAAAGATTGAGTACAATTTTCTGTTCTGAAAATTCTCTGTAATCTTATAAGAAACCGAAAAACCAAACAATAGTAAACTCCCAATCGAAAAAAGAATTCTGCTTACTAACGGCTCTGAATTTTGAAATGCATAAAACATGGCGAAACACAAAATAAGTACAGAAAGTATTTTTCCTTTTAGTGCTCTATCTTGTTTGCAAATTACACTTTTCATTATCTTCCCATATAAACTAATAGCACAGAAATATCACTTGGTGATACTCCACTAATACGAGATGCCTGAGAAACCGTTGCTGGTTTTATCTTTGACATCTTCTCTTTAGCTTCATAAGACAAAGATTTCAGTTTGGAGTAATCGAAATTCTCCGGAATTTTAATATCCTCTAATCGGTTCAATTTATCGGCATTATTTTTCTCCTTTTCAATATATCCTGAGTATTTTACTTGAATCTCTGTTTGCTCCAAAACTTCTTTGTCCAAATTATGATCCTTGATGTATTCCTGAACCTTTTTGAACTTTTGAATATCTTCTAAAGTAATTTGAGGTCTAGCAAATAATTTAAACATCTTTCCGCTCTGTTTTACTGGAGCAGAATTTTTTGATTCTAAAACCGGATTTGCTTCTTCTGGGGTTACACTTGTATCCTTAAAGAACTGAACAAAGGCTGAAGATTTCTTTTCCTTATCCTCCATCCTTTTCATTCGCTCTTCTGTCGCTAAACCAATTTCAAAAGATTTTGGCGTTAATCTAAAATCTGCATTATCCTGTCTTAACAAAGTTCTATACTCTGCTCTTGACGTAAACATTCGATAAGGCTCTTCTGTCCCCTTAGTGATTAGATCATCAATCAACACTCCTATATAAGCTTCACTTCTTTTCAAAATGAAAGCATCCTTTTCCTTAACTTTTAAAGCTGCATTTATTCCTGCCATCAAACCTTGAGATGCTGCCTCCTCATATCCTGTAGTTCCATTAATCTGACCAGCAAAAAACAAACCAGAAACCAATTTTGTTTCTAGTGTATGTGTTAGTTGCGTAGGCGGAAAATAATCGTATTCTATCGCATAACCCGGTCTAAAAAACTTGACGTTTTCAAAACCAGCAACAGAACGCAATGCTTTAAATTGAACATCTTCTGGCAAGGAAGTAGAAAAACCATTTACATACATCTCTACAGTATTCCATCCCTCCGGTTCTACAAAAATCTGATGTCTATCTTTTTCTGAAAAGCGATTAATTTTATCTTCTATCGATGGACAATATCTAGGTCCTATACTTTTGATTCTTCCATTAAACATTGGAGAACGATCAAAACCTTCTTTCAACAAATCATGAACTAACGGAGAAGTGTATGTCATAAAACAAGATCGCTGTTCGGTAAGCGGTTTTGTTTTGTCACTATAACTAAATTTCTCTGGAAGTTGATCTCCAGGTTGCTCTACCATTTTTGAATAATCCAAAGATCTTCCATCCACTCTAGGAGGTGTTCCTGTTTTCATTCTACCGGCATCAAAACCTAAATCGATCAACTCTTCGGTAATTCCTGTTGCAGCTCTTTCACCTGCACGGCCACCTCCAAATTGTTTTTCTCCTATATGTATTAATCCATTCAAAAAGGTACCATTGGTTAAAACAACTGTCTTCGCTTTTACCTCAATTCCCAAAGATGTTTTTACTCCTTTGATCTCTCCATTTTCTATCAACAGACCACTCACCATTTCCTGATAAAAATCTAAATTCTCGGTCTGTTCCAAAAGCAATCTCCACTCTTCTGCAAATCGCATTCGGTCACTTTGAACTCTTGGACTCCACATCGCAGGACCTTTTGATTTGTTCAACATCTTGAACTGAATCGCCGTTCTATCACTCACGATTCCACTATACCCTCCGAGCGCATCAATCTCTCGAACAATTTGTCCTTTTGCAATTCCTCCCATAGCCGGATTGCAACTCATCTGTGCAATGTTTTGCAAATTCATTGTAATCAACAATGTTTTACAACCCAAATTCGCGGCTGACGCCGCTGCTTCACTTCCTGCATGTCCTCCTCCAACTACTACAACATCATACTCTGTATCAAACATAATTTTATCTCATTGTTCCACGTGGAACGTTACTCGTTTTACTGAAAAAATTTGTTCCACGTGGAACAAATTTATATTACAACTTAGGATGTTCCACGTGGAACATCCTAAGTTTTTCATCTTCTTTTTGTCTCATAAGAGAAGCTTCCTTGTCTGTCTTATCCTTGAAACCACAAAAATGCAACAGCCCATGAACCATCACTCTTCTTAATTCCTCTTCTATCGAAACATCATAGTTTTTTGCATTATCCGCAACCCTCTCATGAGAGATAAAAATATCTCCATTTAATAGATTTCCTATGGTATCATCAAAACTTATGATATCCGTATAAGTATCATGATCCAGAAACTTCTTATTAATCTCAAGCAGGTATTTATCATCACAAAAGATATAACTGATTTCTCCTATATTTTTATCTTCAGAACGAGCAACAACGTTTAACCAATCCATTAATTTAGGTTCGTTCAAATGCTCTATGTCTGTCTCGTAATAAAAGTTAATCATTATCTTTCTTGAAATACTCTTGTACTTTTTTCTTGTAATTTTGCCGCAAAGGTAATACTTGTCTGTTTAATATCTCTGTAGTATTGAAATATTGTTTAGCATTTTCTAATTGGGTCTTTCCGGTATTTTCAAACAACCTTTCATTAGTTTCACTTTCTCTTCGCTCTTCCTCACCTTGCTCAAAGGTAGCGTCTTTAAGTTTCAATAGCTCATGTTTTAAATTCAACATCTTGCTTAATGTTCTTTCATTAAAACCTTTGTCCAACAACTCCTGCTCGACCTGTTCCATTCTACGCAACAACTCACTTCCTTCACCATTACCTTTTCCTAACTTTTCTATTCGATCAGATAATGCATTTCTTAATTCTTGTTGTTTCTTGTAGATTTCGTATAGCTCTCCATTCAAATCTTCCTGCAACTTATCCTGTTGACCCTGTCCATTGTTCTGTTCGCCATCGCTATTCCTATTTCCTCTTTTTCCTTCCTTTCCTTTTCCTTGTTCCCCCTCTTTCTGATCCCCTTGACTTCCTTCATTTTGTTGCCCTTCTTGTTCACCGTTCTTCTTATCTCCTTTCTTCATACCCTTCTGCATTTGTTCATTCAACTCCCCTTGTTGTTTAATGATATCTGGGAGTTGGAATTCGTTCTGACCACTCTGTCCTTTACCTGCAGCAGACATACTATTTTGCATTTGGTCCAAAGTTCTACTTAACAAATACGCCAGATCATTAGAACCTGTAATTGTGTACTGTTGGTTAGCCGTACCCTGCACTATTTGATTTTCGGCTAAACGTTCTAAGGATTTATCGATATTAAATTCTATATCGGTCAACTTCTGTGTAACGCTTTCTGTAATCTGAGGAGTCCTCAACGCCAAAGCATACAAACTGTCATCTATATGAATAAAATTTTCCCTTAATACACTTTGCCTTCTTAGCTTTGTTGAATAGATTGGGTTGTCTCTATCTATACCTTTGAAGTCCTTCATTAAGTCTTCCTGCCCTAAAGAAAAGTCAACCAGATTATCCAATATTTGTCTTAGCATTTCCATGTCCTCCATCTGCTGTTCTCCTCCTGCCATGTTCATCTGCATCTTCATATTGTTACTCATCTGCTTCATCTTTTGAGCAGCACTTTTTTGATTCTTCTTTGCTTCGTTATTCTTTTTATTCCCTAAATTCTCCTTGGCCTCATTCTGATCTTTTTCTATATCCTGTTCATCTTTTTGATCCATTTTTAGATCCATTGGTTTTTTCAAATCCTTATTGGCCTTTCTCAGTTCCTCTAATTCTTTTTGAACATCCTTGAATTCATCATTTAATTTCTCTTGTTCTTCCTTGGTGTTTTCCTCCTCATTTTTCTCAGACAATTTCTCTTGCTTATCAGATAACTCTGATAATTTCTCCACCATTTTTTCGTGTTTTTCTGTTACATAATATCTCTTTGTTAACTCCAGTAACTGTTCTAAATTCTTCTTCAGATTCTTGTTTTCCTTCCCTAGCTCATCTAGTTTTTTAGTCAACTCCTCCTTCTGAATTTTATCAGATAACTTTTCTATTTCCTCTAGCAACTTTTCATTCTTCCTCAATCGTTCTTCATTTCTTTCTAATCTTTCCTTTAATGCATCTTTAAAAGGCTCTTCTTTTTCCTTGTTAAATTCTTCCAAATTATCCTTTAACTGTTTTGAAAAATCCTGCATCATCTTTTCCTGTTGCTTCTGCCTCTTTAGAAAATCTTCCAACTTTCTCTTATCATTAAAATCCAATTCTTTCTTTTCCTTCTGAAGTTTACTAATACTCTTTAACTCCTCTTCTTGTTTTTTAAATTTATCCAACGACTTATTTAATCCCGAAATCGCTTCATTCTGTTTCTGTAATAATTCTTCTTCTTTCTCTATCTCAGTTAACTTTCGAAAATCAAAAACCTGACTTTTTGAACTTTTGTAATTATGTATTACATCGTTATCGAAAACTTCAAAATAGAATTCGTAATTGGCACCATCAACCAATTGCAAATCTCCTGGAAAAGCATAAATGAACTCGTCAAAAACCGAACCTTGTATAGGAAGATTTACTGTTTTTATATTGTCCAATTCTTCAGTATTATAATACACCAAACGTAAACTACTCAACCCATAATCATCACTTATCCTTCCAGAAAAATACATTGTTCTATTATCTAAAGTATCTTTCTCTGATCTCAAATTAAGTTCTGGATATTGATCTTTTACCACGTTCAAAGTAAAGGATAGATTATCATAGTTTTTTACATTATCATTAGAAGTGGTTATCTCATAATCCAGATTAGAGAAAACCTTCATTTCATGATTAAACTCATCTTCATCTCCATTCAAGGAAATGATACTATCTCTAGTTTTGATATCCACCATCTCGGTATTTCTAGTGAACACTGTCCACTTCACTTTTGTTCCTTCTGGTATAGTTGCATTACCAGAACTTTTTAAACTTTCATCCACCTTCTTAGTATACCCTGGATAATCTAAAAACATCGTAAAATCCAAAAGCGCAGGAATAGGAACCACATTTAATGTATATGAATTTGTGCTAATATTATTAGCACTTATCACAAAATCAATCGATTCCTTAGGTTGTACAAAAACATATTCGAACTCACCTACGCCCGTATTCTTCATAAAATACACTTCATCATTATGGGTCAAGGTAGCAGTTTCTGGTACAATCTCACCCGTAGTTCTCACCTTAAGTATATAATCCTTGTGTTCAAAAGCATTTAATTCTTCATTCACAATAAAGAAACTAAACGGCGCCGGTGGTTCGTAAGCGACATTGTAATTTACCACCCGATCGTAGCTATCAGAAATCCAACTTATTCTGTTGATAGCCAATAGAACTAAAAATATAGTTATAGGAATTGCCGCATATTTAAGGAACTTGATATTTCCTTTAAAATTGATCGCTAACGAAAACGGAACCGGACGTAACTCCTTTGATCTTTGATCTATACTTGCAAGCAATAATGAAGATCCCTCATTGCTATCTTTAAGCTGTAGAAGATTCAACAATTTATCATCCACTTCAGGAAAATGATTTCCTATAATTGTAGAAGCATCTTTATAATCTATTCCTTTTGCTAGACGAAATAACTTAGCAATAGGTATCAAAATAAACTTAACAAACAAACCAAACTCTACCGCCACAAATAACCAAAACAGAATTGTTCGACCTAACGGACTTAACCAAAGAAAGTATTCTATCAACATCGTTAAAAAGAAATACAACACTCCTATTGCAAAGAAAAGAATCACTCCTTTTATCAAATCATTGATGTAATACTTCCTTACAAATCCCTCTAACTTATTCCTTATAATATCAAAATTCTCCATAAAACCTTTGTTCTTATGCCAGTAACTTTTAAAACTACAACTTTATTTTTAATAGAATTGTTATATTTATGATAATTCAACCCATTAGCTCCTAATAACTTATGAAAGATCTAAAATATATCACCGCCTACACCATTCCTTTGATGGCTATTATTGGTCTTTTACTACAAGGATATTTTACCTATTTAACCCTAATCTATGCCTTTGGTTTCATACCAATTTTAGAGTTATTTACAGCTGCTTCTACACGTAATGATGATCAACATCTAAAAGAAGAAAAGTCCAAAAACAAACTTTTTGACTGGATGCTCTATCTTAATTTACCTATAGTTTACGGAATCCTATTTGCAACACTTTACGTATGTCATAATACCAATCTTGAAACCTTTGAAATTGTTGGTATCATACTTTCTACCGGAATCGTTCTAGGTACCAATGGTATAAATGTTGGCCATGAATTAGGCCATAGATTCACCAAAGAACGCTTTATCGGAAAAGCACTCCTACTTCCTTCATTGTATATGCATTTCTATATTGAACATAACTTTGGCCACCATCTTAAAGTAGCTACAAAAGAAGATCCAGCCACCGCCAAATATAACCAACCCGTTTACTTCTTTTGGTTCTCTTCTACTTTTGGACAATATCTGAGCGCATGGCGTATACAGCTCAATTTATTGAAACAAAAGAATCAATCTTTTTTATCTATAAAAAATGATATGCTTTGGTACCTTCTTATACAAGCATCATACCTCTCACTAGCTTTTATATTATTTGATTTTCAAGGATTAAAAATTGCTTTCTTTAGTGGGATTGTTGGTTTCTTGCTTCTTGAAACCATCAATTACATCGAACACTATGGATTAAGACGTAACAAAACTTCTTCTGGCAGATATGAAAGAGTAAGAGAGATTCATTCCTGGAATTCTAATCATTCTCTGGGAAGAATTATACTCTACGAATTAACAAGACACAGCGATCATCACCATCGTGCCTCCAAAAAATATCAATTATTAGATCATCATGATCAAAGTCCACAACTACCATTTGGTTATCCTACATCCATGGTACTTTCTCTACTACCTCCCATTTGGTTTATGATAATGAACAAAAGGGTTCCACGTGAAATGAAAACCTCATAATTTCATAATCAAACGGATACACATATCCTTCAAAAAACTCTTTATTTCCCTACGGAAGATTGTATCTTTGTGCACGATTATTTTATGATAGGACGACCATCATAAAGCGCATAAAATTACACGATCATGACAAAACAAGTTAGGGTACGATTTGCTCCCAGTCCCACAGGTCCTTTACACATTGGTGGAGTAAGAACCGCTTTATTTAATTATTTATTCGCAAAAAAAAACAACGGTACATTTATCTTACGTATTGAAGATACCGATCAAAATAGATATGTACCTGGAGCAGAACAATACATAAAAGATGCCTTAAACTGGTGCAACATACCGTATGAAGAAGGTCCAGATAAAGAAGGTTCCTTTGGTCCCTATCGTCAAAGTGAAAGAAAAGATCTTTATAAACAATACGCAGATCGTCTATTGGAAAATGGAAAAGCATACTATGCATTTGATACCCCCAATAGTCTTGATCAACTAAGAAAAGAACACGAAGCCAATAAGAAAACTTTTATTTACAATTGGCATAATAGAAACGAACTTGATAATTCTTTAAACTTATCCGCAGAAGAGGTTAACAACAAATTAGAATCCGGAGTACCGTATGTAATTCGATTTAAATCTCCACAAGACGAAACATTACATCTCAAAGATGAAATAAGAGGAGATATCAAAATAGATACTAACACTTTGGATGACAAAATTTTATTCAAAAGTGATGGTATGCCCACCTATCATCTTGCCAACATCGTAGATGATCATTTGATGGAGATTACCCATGTGATTAGAGGTGAAGAATGGTTACCATCATTAGCGCTTCACTTTATGCTATATGAAGCATTAGAATGGGAAGCTCCTGTTTTTGCTCACCTACCTTTAATTCTAAAACCCGTTGGTAAAGGAAAACTAAGCAAAAGAGATGGTGACAAATTAGGATTCCCTGTATTCCCATTACAATGGACCGATCCCAAAACCAACGATCTTTCTGCTGGATATCGTGAAGATGGTTATCTTCCTGAAGCCGTAGTAAACATGCTTGCCTTTTTGGGTTGGAATCCTGGAACCGAGCAAGAACTTTTCTCCCTAGATGAATTGATTCAACAATTTGATCTTTCAAGAGTGAACAAAGCCGGGGCCAAATTTGATCCAGAAAAAACCAAATGGTTTCAACAACAACACTTACAAAGACTAGATAATTCTGAACTGGTAGATGCATTCAAAACCATATTAGCGCACAAAAAGATCACCACCAATGCTCCTATTGAAACTGTAATTGAAGCAGTAAAAGAAAGAGCGGTATTTGTCAATGATCTCTGGGAACTGTCCTCCTACTTCTTTTTACCACCTACTCAATACGATGAAAAAGCAACGAAGAAGGCATGGAAAGAAGATACGGCTGACCTCATGCACGAACTAACTCGGATACTTAGCGATATTGATGACTTTACTCAGGACAATGTTTCTCAAATCGTAAAAGCATGGATTACTGGAAAGGAAATAGGTTTTGGAAAAATAATGATGCCTTTACGGGTAGCTCTAGTCGGATCATTGCAAGGAGCAGATCTATTTTTAATCGCTTCTGTAATTGGTAAAAAACAGACTATATACCGAATTGAAAGCGCCATAGAACAGCTTTAAAACGCTAAGTTTAGCGATGCCATTTTTGTAGTTCCACAGTGAACATATGTAACGTTTTGTAAAAAACTTACACATATATAATACTAGAATCAACAAAAATTACAGCAATGGCAAAAACATTTAGAGTACTAAAACTATCCAATGTATGGTCGACCGAAAAGCTAAGGAAAGAGGTTGAAGATACCCTTAATCGTGTTTCAAAAGATGGTTGGGAAGTAGTTTCGGTAGCATTTGGTTCAAGTAATGCACAAATTGCCACTGCTATGATTACCATTTCAAAATAGTGTATTGCTATACATTTATTTTGTACATTCATTTACATAACTATTAACTTTAATCTGAAAAAACAATGGGTATATTATTAATTCCGGTACTAATTTTTGGTTTTATTGTTTTGTTCTCCTCATTCTTTGTGGTGAAACAACAAACCTCTGCCGTGGTAGAACGTTTTGGAAAGTTTTTGAGCTTCCGTAATTCAGGACTCCAAATGAAAATTCCAATAGTCGATCGTATCGCTGGTAGAATCAATTTAAGAATTCAACAGCTTGATGTAATCGTTGAAACGAAGACAAAAGATGATGTGTTTGTACGTTTAAAAATTTCTGTACAGTTTCAAGTTATTAAAGAAAAAGTATATGATGCTTTCTATAAACTAGAAAACCCACATGATCAAATTACCTCATATGTTTTTGATGTTGTACGTGCAGAAGTTCCAAAAATGAAATTGGATGATGTTTTTGAAAGAAAAGATGACATCGCTATTGCTGTAAAAGCAGAATTAAATGAAGCGATGATCAATTATGGATACGATATCATAAAAACTCTTGTAACTGATATTGATCCTGATTTACAAGTTAAAGAAGCTATGAACCGTATTAATGCTGCGGAACGTGAAAAGATTGCTGCAGAATATGAAGCCGAAGCTGAGCGAATCAAAATTGTAGCAAAAGCACGTGCTGAAGCTGAAAGTAAACGATTACAAGGACAAGGTATCGCCGATCAGCGTAGAGAAATTGCAAGAGGATTGGAAGAAAGTGTAGACGTTCTAAACAATGTAGGTATCAATTCTCAAGAAGCTTCAGCTCTAATTGTAGTTACTCAACATTATGATACTTTACAATCTATAGGAGAAGAAACCAACAGTAATTTAATATTACTTCCAAATTCTCCTCAAGCAGGAAGTGATATGTTAAATAACATGATTGCTTCTTTTACGGCTTCGAATCAAATTGGTGAAGAAATGAAAAGACAAAATGCGGCTAAAGGAATTACCAGAAAGAAAAAACCTGGAACCGATGAATAACATTTTTTTGTCATAAAAATCAACCCGACTTATGTTTGTAAGTCGGGTTTTTTATTTTTTTGTTGCAAACTTCTGAAAACGGGTTTATTTTTGTTAAAAAATCAATTACAGCGTTTTTAGCACAGTTTTTGATTTTCCTATATAGATTTACATGCTATTATTTTTTTAATCGTTTAGAAAGCTTTATTTAGCGTTGTTTTTAATAAGAAAAAGTGATAAATATTGTAAATTTATAAATAAAATTTATAGTCGTAAACTTAACAATTTTTATAAAACATAGTCCCATGAAAAATTACTTTTTACTGTTACTTTTAATTACAGGGAGTGTTTTTTCGCAAAACGTAAACACTCTTAAAAAAACTGCACTAAGAGATGCCAAAGCAACATCAAAAGCATCTGTTGATAGAAATTTAAGTCAAATGCTTAAATATACCCATCCAAATATTTTTAAAGCTTTTGGCGAAGAGCAACTGATGGAAACCATGAATGACAATTTCAGAACCATGGATGCTCAGAACATCAAAGTCAAAAAATCCAAAATCGACGAAATTGCAGAACTTAAAAAAGAAGGAAAAGAATATAGATGTCTGATAAAGAATACCGTAGAAATGGACTTTAGTGGTAGATCTGTAGTGATAAAAGGTTCTTTATTCGGGTTTTATGATTCCAAAAAATCGCAATGGTACTTTGTAGAATCGAATAAATTAATAGATGATCCGGATACTCAAAAATTGTTTCCAAATTTCAAAACAGATATTGATATACCACTGGATGAACATATTGCAGAAAACTAATAAAAAAGCCCTCTATTTGAGGGCTTTTCTTTTTTAGTTAATACTATATTTTTTGGCAATTTCTTTAGCTTCCATTTGTAGTAATTCGTTGCCATCTTCTACTCCTTTCTGAATAAATGCTATTGCCAATTCATCTGGCTCCATATTCTTTGTTTCAAGCACTATACCTAACGCAATTGTAGTAGCAATGCGGGTTCCAACCTTTTTTGCCGCTGTGTTATATAGCGGAATCAACTCCTCAATTTCAACTTTTTTTGCTGCCTCAATGATCTTATTTTTTAGCACTACTCTCTTCTCTTCGGGTAAATTAGTGTACTTCTTCCCTGCTCTCTTTACCTCTTCTACAGCAGGAACCTCTCTCTGCTGATTTTGAGCTGGTTTATTGGTGCTATTTTGGGATGGTACAGGTTTAGCCTTTGCCCAAGTATCTCTTAATCCTACAGTCTTATTAAATACCAAAAGATCATCAGAACTATCAGGATCAACATTAAAATATCCTAGTCTTTGAAATTGAAATTGCTCCAACGGTTGAACCTCTTTCAAGCTAGGTTCTACATACCCTGTTATGATCTTAAGGGACTCAGGATTAAGGAACTCCATAAAGTCTTTATCCTTATGTCCTGCAGGTGCTTCATCATTAAATAATCGATCATATACCCTTATTTCTGCAGGTACCGCATGTGCCATAGATACCCAATGTAAAGTTCCCTTCACATTGCGCTTAGACGCTTCTGTACCACTACCCGATTTGCTTTCTGGATCATATGTACAATGAATTTCGATGATGTTTCCTTGATCATCTTTTACCACACTTTCTCCCTTAATGATATATGCATTTTTTAAGCGAACTTCCTTACCTAAAGTAAGTCTAAAAAACTTTCGACTTGCTTCTTCTTTGAAGTCCTCTTTTTCTATATATAACTCTCTAGAAAACGGAACTTTTCTAGATCCTGCACTATCATCTTCAGGGTTATTTTCGGCTTCTAACCACTCCTCTTGTCCTTCAGGATAATTCGTGATTACCAGTTTTACTGGATTCATAACCGCCATTACTCTTGGCGCTATTTTATTAAGATCTTCTCTTACACAAAATTCTAACAAAGAAACATCGATAACATTTTCTCGCTTGGCCACTCCTACTGTTTCTACAAATTTACGTATCGAAGCTGGAGTATATCCACGTCTTCTAAGACCAGAAATCGTAGGCATTCTTGGATCATCCCATCCTTTGACAATACCCTCTTCTACCAGTTTAAGGAGCTTTCGCTTACTCATAATGGTATAACTCAAATTAAGCCTAGCAAACTCCCGCTGTTTGGGTCTTATATTCTCACTATACACTTGATCCAGAAACCAGTCATATAGTTTTCTATGAGGTTTAAACTCCAAAGAACATAGGGAATGAGATATATTCTCAATATAATCGCTCTCTCCATGTGTCCAATCGTACATAGGATAGATACACCACTCATCACCTGTTCTGTGATGTGATTTTTTAAGGATACGATACATTAATGGATCCCTCATTAACATGTTTGGATCAGCCATGTCAATTTTGGCACGAACTACATGTTCTCCTTCATCAAATTCTCCATTTTTCATCCGTTCAAAAAGATCCAAATTTTCGGCTACAGACCGGTCTCTATAAGGACTATTTGTTCCAGGTTCTGTCGTTGTACCTTTTTGCTCTGCAATAGCTTCTGCAGTTTGAGAATCCACATATGCCTTACCCTCTTTAATTAACTGAACCGTCCAGTCATACAACTGTTGAAAATAATCAGAAGAATAGCATTCTCTATCCCATGTATAGCCCAACCAGGCAATATCTTCTTTAATTGCATCTACATATTCCTGCTCTTCTTTTGCAGGATTGGTATCGTCAAACCTAAGATTGACAGGAGCATTATATTTTAATCCCAAACCAAAACTTATTCCTATAGCTTTGGTATGTCCTATATGCAGATATCCGTTAGGTTCTGGTGGAAAACGGAAACGCAAATTGTTGGTATCCATTCCATTTTCAAGATCCTCTTCTATAATATGCTCTATAAAATTGAGCGATTTCTTCTCTTCAGTCATTACAAAGTAAATAAACCACAAAACTACAAATTCTTATCCTGCTTCACTACATCAAAAAACCTTTAATTACATTATTTTAAATATGATCACATCCATGCGATAACCAGAATTTTTGACTCGAATATTAATAAAGATTCCTTTACCTTTGTCAAAAACATCTGTGGGAATAATTAAACTGAAAAACATCAAGATATATGCCTATCATGGATGTCTTGTTGAGGAAAAAAAAATAGGATCTGACTATAGGGTTGATCTTAAAATTAAAGCAGATTTAACTCAATCCGCAGCGTCAGACCGTTTGGTGGATACTGTAGATTATGTGCATTTAAATCATATTGTAAAAGAAGAAATGGGTATACGATCTAAGCTCTTAGAACATGCCGCAGAACGAATATTAGTCAGAATACTCAAAGAATTACCCCTGGTTGAAAAAGCAACAGTAGATGTTTCAAAAATTAACCCACCTATCGGAGGAAATGTTGAAATGGTTACTATAACCAGAAGTAAAAATCGTTAACTTTGTACTTTCGTTACATTGGAATGCAGTTTTAATGCAATTTCTTACTAAGAAATAATAAATTTTTTTACATTTGCCTTCCAACCAAAAACTGGTGTCGTGGCCGAGTGGCTAGGCAGTGGTCTGCAACACCATCTACAGCGGTTCGAATCCGCTCGACACCTCAAAAATCCTGTACATTTTGTACGGGATTTTTTAGTTAAAAGCAGGAGCTTCTGGAGTTATTTTTTCTATTTCATTCTGTATTCTCTCCTCCATGGTATCTGGTAAGACTCCTTTTAGTATCAAAAACACCCCAAAAACAACCATCAAAATACTAATTACTCTTTTGGTCATATATGTTCTTTTTGGAGTTAATTTTCTTTTTAAGCGTTTGGCCAATAACATTTTAAACACATCAATAAACAAATATGTACCTAGAACAATACTGAAGAAATACAATATTCTATTGGTATTCATATCCAATTGTGGTCCAATAACAATGATAATACTTAGCCAAAAACCTAATACTCCGATATTGATAAAATTGAGCAAAAACCCTTTTACAAAGAGCATCAAGTAATTCTGTTTATTGATTATTTCTACCGAAGTATCTCGAAGTTTATTATAGTTTTTACGCTCCTGAATAAAAGAAATTACTCCATAGGTAGCCAACAACATCCCACCAAAAATAAATAACGCAGGATCATCTTTAATTTTTTCAAGAATTTGATTGGTACTAAAATATGCGATAAGAATAAAGACAATATCAGCAAAAATTACACCCAGATCCAAGGCTAATGCAGCTCGAAAACCTTTAATAGCCGCTGTTTCTAAAAGCACAAAAAAAACAGGCCCAATCAAAAAGGCTAATAAAAATCCTAATGGTATTGCGGCCTGAGCATCTTGAAGCATATGATAAGTGTGTCTATACTACAAAGGTAAAAAAACTACTTAGTTAACTTCTATGATTTTACCTCCCAATAATTTTTGAGTGTCCATTTCTGTAGGATTTCCAAAAATTCTTATGGTACCTCCAGCATTAGTATTGGCTTTGATGTACTTTCTGGCAAATACTTCGGCAGTTCCTCCGGCACTTACTCTTACCTGTACTTCGTTACTTTCAAGCTCGCTAGCATAATATTGTCCACCAGAGTTAATTACGATTTCCTGTTCTTTTGCCTCACCTTCTAGATCAATTTCTCCACCTGTAATCGCTTTACCGTACACAAAATTGGCATCGATTTTTCCTATCACCTTTCCTCCTTCTTGTGCACGGATATCAAGATCTCTTGATTTGATAACGTTCTGGGCGATAACCCTGGCACCTTCGTTGGCATCAATCTTTTCAATTTGTTTATAATACACGGTTACTTTGGTGTTGTTATTATCCCAAATATTATCTACAAACATTCGTATTTTCAACAGATCATCTTTCAGAATCACGTCTACTTCACGTCTTTTTATTCCGGTTATTTCAACCTTATTTTCATCACTTTCCACCAAGGTTACACTGATTTTATCAAATACCTTTAGTTCAGTAAAATCTCCAATGTTTTTGGTCACTACATCCTGAGCATTTATCGAGAGTAATGGCAACCATACCCATAAAAAAAGAATCTTTTTCATATCAAAAATATTTTAAGATTTGTGTGTTATTATCTATAGAATTTTATTCTACATCTTCTTTACTTCCGATAAGTGTAAAATCCAGATGCCTTTTGACCAAATCAGCACTTTTTACTTTCACATAAACTTCATCACCTAGCTGGTAAACTTTCTTCGAAGTCTGACCTACCACAGCATATTCGTCCTGATCGAATACATAATGATCATCATTCATATCGCGTAATCTGATCATTCCTTCGCATTTATTGCTGATAATTTCTACATAAATACCCCACTCGGTTACTCCTGAAATTACACCCAAAAAATGCTCGTCTTCATGATCTTTCATGAATTTGATCTGCATGTATTTAATAGAATCTCTTTCTGCATTTGCAGCAAGGTTTTCCATACTACTGCTGTGATTACACTTTTCTTCGTATTCTTCTTCAGCAACAGATTTTCCATTATCCAGATAATGTTGCAGCAAACGATGTGCCATAACATCAGGATATCTTCTAATCGGTGATGTAAAATGCGAATAATAGTCAAATGCTAATCCATAATGCCCAATATTACGGGTAGTATATTCCGCTTTGCTCATACTTCTAATAGCAAGCGTATCTACAAGGTTTTGTTCTTTTCTACCTTGCACATCTTTTAATAAACCATTTAAAGATTTTGTGGTAGTTTTTCGGTCTCTTAAATCTAATTTATATCCAAATCGTCCGATGATATTTTGTAGTGCTGCTAGCTTTTCGTCGTCGGGTTCGTCATGTACTCTATACACGAAAGTTTTCTTTGGATTTTGTTTTCCGATGAATTCTGCGACTTTTTTATTAGCAAGTAACATAAACTCCTCGATTAACTTATTAGCGTCCTTAGAAGCCTTAAAAAAGACTCCTGTAGGTTCGTTATCGTTGTTTAAAGAGAACCGTACTTCTACCTTATCAAAAGAAATGGCTCCATGTTTCATTCGTTTGGAGCGCATGATTTTGGCCAATTCATCTAATTTAAGAATCGCTTCTTTTATCTTATCATCCGCTGCATAGCTTTTTCCGGTAAGTGAAATTTCCTCGGGAATACCACTTTCTTTGGTCTCTATGATATGTTGCGCTTCCTCGTAAGCAAAACGTGCATCAGAGTAGGTGACTGTTCTACCAAACCATTGATTTTTGATTTCTGCCTTATCGTTAAGCTCAAAAACTGCAGAAAATGTATACTTTTCTTCATGAGGTCGTAAAGAACATGCGTTATTGGATAAAATCTCTGGTAACATCGGTACTACTCTATCTACCAGATATACAGAAGTTGCTCTTTCGTAGGCTTCATCATCAAGAATTGATCCTGGTTTTACGTAGTGAGATACATCAGCAATGTGGATACCGATTTCGTAATTTCCATTCTCCAGAATTTCAAAAGATAAAGCATCATCAAAATCTTTGGCATCTTTCGGGTCAATGGTAAACGTTAAGATATCTCTCATATCTCTTCGTTTCTTGATTTCAGATTCCTGAATACTCGTATCTAATTGATTGGCAAATTCTTCCACTTCCTCGGGAAATTCATAAGGTAACCCATACTGAGCTAAAATTGCATGGATTTCGGTATGATGTTCTCCTGGTTTACCCAGAACTTTTACTACTTTACCAAAAGGTGATTCTGCATTATCAGGCCAATCTTCTAACTTTGCCAATACCTTATCCCCATGTTCAGACTTGCCTATTTTATTCTTCGGCACAAAAATATCGGTATACATTTTACCATCCTGAACATTTACAAAACCGTAGTTTTTTTGTAGCTCAATAACTCCTACAAACTCATTTCTTTTACGATTAATAATTCTTGTAATTTCTCCTTCGCTTTTCCCTCTTCTCTTTCTACGGTACACATATACCTCTACTTCGTCTCCGTCTAATGCTTTGTTTAAATTATTATTTGGAATAAAAATATCGTCTTCAAGATCCTCTACCACTACATATCCAGTTCCTTTTGCAGTGATCTCTAACCTACCGGTAAATGTATTTATATTAGGAATGATCTTAAACTTACCTCGCTCTACTTCTTCAATTTGTTTCTTTGCCGCTAATTGGGCTAACTTCTTGATAATCTGATTTCTACTACTGGCATCATTTACACCGAATTTAGCAGCTATTTGTTTGTAATTAAAAGTTTTATGAGGTTCTGATTTAAGTATTTTGAGTATTCCTTGGGTGATATTCTCTATTTTGGGAGACTTTTTTCTTCTTCTACTCTTTCTTTTCATTAATGTCAATTATGTTATATCTGATAAAAGTACTGTTTATTGTTAAAGATCTATAATTTTAGGTTTAAACTTTTTATTAATCATTGCATTCTCTTTATGTTTAACCTTAAAAAAATGTATTATCTGTAAATCAGTAGTTTATATTTATATTTTCTAAACAATTTCCTGCTTTTATCTTAAAAATTACTTAATTTTATTTTACTATACTAAACAGTCATAGATTGCTGTTTCTATATAACGATGGCTAAAATCAAAAAAGTACATAAAGTAATATTCCTTTTCGTTCTAATATTCTTATTAGGAGTGTATTCTTTTAGTTTGTATATCAGTAATACCCTGGATAAAAAAAATGAAACAATCAACGAATCAGAGATAAATGGTTCTGCAACATTTGGAGAAGAGACTCTAGAGATCAATTAATGATCAGTAGTTTATCTCATTTTATCACTACTTTACTGATCCCTTTTTCTTATTTCGTATATTTAGCTATTGATTTTCTTTTAATGAAAGACTTTGTTATTGTAAAAACCTTTACTTACCCCTATGAATACGCTATATTGAAGCTTCTTCTAGATAGAGAAGGGATATCCTATTTCTTCGAGAATGAAACAATGATCGGCGTTTTTCCTTTTTACTCCAACGCTCTGGGAGGAATCAATCTTAAAGTTCATCAAAGAGACAAAGAAAGAGTACTACAAATCATAGACGACTTAAATACCAATTCACATCTACGAATTGTATAAGAACATTCTTTATTTTCAATTTTTAAATTCAAAGATACTTTTCAACATATATTTAATATATCTTTTTTCTTTTTTTGAAATTTAAAATTAATAATGATACTTATGATGTAGTGTGAATAGCGGTATAACTTTTCGAAGTTTTTTTTGCTTTTTTAGTTTCTTGAAATTTTCAGAAACATATAAACAAGATATCAATATGATAATTGCTTGAAAATGTAACAGAAATAAAAAATAATCAACAGTTGTTAATAGCATATTCACAGGTATAATATTTGATAGTTTTTCAAAAAAATGGGAGTTCATAACATTAATTTAATGTTTGAAAACTCAACCAAAAAAAATGAATTTATTGTTTTGAAAATTGCAGATGCCTCTTGTATTCTAATAAAAAATTAAACAAGCAAAAAAATGTTATAAATTTTAGGAACCATTTATTCACATACAATGTTAACACAAGGTTATGAGTTATTAACATTAAGGTAATATTTACGTAAATATTTGACTTTTTGAAGGTTACTTTTTTGGATTAAATTATCTTTGTAGTGTAACTCAAACAGACATCAAAAACAAATGAAAATAGCTATAGGAAACGACCACGCAGGAACAGAATATAAGTTTGCGATAGTAGAATATCTTACCTCTCAAGGAATTGAAGTAATTAATCATGGTACCAACGAAGATTCTAGTGTAGATTATCCAGATTTTGTGCATCCTGTAGCAAAAGATGTGGATAGTGAGAATGCAGATTTTGGAATTTTAATTTGTGGTAGTGGTAATGGTGTTGCGATGACTGCTAACAAATACAAAAATATTCGGGCTGGTCTGTGTTGGACAAAAGAAATAACAGAACTTACCAGACAACATAATAATGCAAACATTATATGTATCCCTGCAAGATTTACTTCTGCACCACAAGCTTTAGAAATGGTAAAAACATTTTTAAACACTGCTTTTGAAGGAGGTAGACACTTAAATCGGGTAAACAAAATACCGATGTGCTAATACTACGGATTTATGAGCCTTAAATTTATGGTAAAAAGCTTTGATGAGTTTACAGCATCAGAGCTCTACAAAATTTTGCGCTTACGCGCAGAAGTCTTCGTTGTTGAACAGGATTGTGTATATCAGGATATCGACAACAAAGATCAAAAAGCACTGCATGTAATTGGCTATAAAGATGATCAAGTAGTCGCTTATACTAGAATATTTAAAGCAGGCGATTATTTTGAACACGCCAGTATTGGCAGAGTGGTGGTTGCCGAAAAAGAAAGGCAATACGGATATGGGCATGATCTGATCAAAGAAAGCATTACTGCCGTCGAGAATCATTTTAAAACAATGACCATCAAAATTTCTGCACAAACCTATTTACAACGATTTTACGAATCCCATGGGTTTGTTATGGTAGGAGAGGAGTACCTCGAGGATGGTATCCCCCATATTGGAATGATACTAGGGTAAAAGTTAGTTACCGGTTATTTTGATGTTATCAATGTGATAGCGTGTAGTGACCTTTGGATCACCGCCCAAATATCTAAATCCTATTTTCACTGTACCTTCTACACAATCCAAACCAATAGGGCCAGAGGGGAAAAGGTCTCCAAAAGCATTTAATGGTCCGCGTGGTACGGTTACGTCTAATTTAGACCAGTTGGCAGTCGAGATATCATCAACAAAATCAGTACTGATAAACACCTCTAGAATATTACCATTATCAAACCCGGCTTGGACATCAAAGTTCAAAACTTCTGAATTGGTGGTACTTAAGTCAATTTCAGGAGTAATCAACCAAACTTCGTACAAACCTTCATTTGATCTAAACCCTGTGATTTGAGCATATTTGTTATTGGCAAACTCTCCTATTTTGTACTTCAATTTACCTTGAGTTTGATTGATATTCAACCAACCTTCTTTTCCCAAATCTGAGGTTTTAAAATCGGTAAAATCTTGCTCAAAAATAAGCTGATTTCCCTCCTGGTTTTGTGTACAAACAAACACTTGAGGATCACACCGTTCTTCGGTATCAAATAAAAGTCCATCGGGATCATTGAGTATCAGATTATATCGATCTCCAAGGAAATTCTTGGTAAGAATTCCCTGAAAGCTTCCCCTGTTTTGAGGCAGTTTTAACCCTTTAAAATCAGAAAAAGTACTAGTGCTTAGGATGGTGTTTCTTTGAGTATCACAATCTTCTATGATTCGTTCTCCATCAAAGGTATCATTCGGTTCTGATGCAAAAGAAAAAACATTATCATTTTGCACAAAGTTTTTATGAAATTGAAGATTATTGATCTTTATAAAAAGATGGAGATACTGATCAGAAAAATCTGAGATACTTAGTTCTAAAGGGATAATTTCTCCTATTTCTGAACCTCTTATTATTGTGTTTTCAATTTGAAATGAGGGTATTGGAGCAATCGTATTTCCATCAAGAACTCCTAATGTAGGAACCCCATTTTCTATGCCTATAGATAAACCATTGAGAGGAATAAATACGTTTCTTCCAAAATCGTAAAAGGTAAACAGAGGGTTAACATCTACCAATACTCTAATCCCTGCAGTAGGATTATCCTTTTTGTTTTGAATGATGAGCTCTTTAAAAAAATTGCTAGCACGGTCACTTGAAACCACATATCCACTGATAAAATTATCAGTATCCTCAAAGATCAATTTCGCATTTTCTCCTTCTTTTTCTAGTTCCTGACCAAGCATGCCTAATAAGGATTGTATATCAATAGAAGTTCCTGTAATTTCTGGTTCTTGAGTCGATATGGATGGGGTGTCAAAATTTTGTTCTGGAGTGCAGTATAAAAGAATTGAAGCTAGGAACATATAGCAAATTGATCTGCTGGTTTTTTTTGTGAATATCATTTGATCTGTGTTTAAAATCGTACATAAAAATTAAGGTAGTATGAGGTGCTGAAGCCATAAAAGTACTTTGGGCCAAAAATGGGCGTATCCCTTCTGGATTCTTCTAATGCTAGTCTATAATTGGCATTTCTGGTTTGTTCAAAACCACCGGTTCTGTATTTCTGGTCGAGGATGTTAGTAATGGAAGCAAAAAAACCTAAAGTATAGTTGTTAATTCTCCATGATTTTCCACCAATAGCATTTACAAGAAAGTAATCTTCCAATTGTTCTTGCTGTAACAAAGATTGAGCTACAGTTTCATCAATATCATTAAAAGGCAAACCATCACGATCTTGATAAAAATTAGAGGTTCTTGCAAATGGACTCACATTGATAAAGGCATTAGAAAAATAGTTAACAGTGGTTCCAAACCACCAGAAATCAGGATCACGGTATTCGAATCCCAATTGAGCCACGTTTTGTGGACCCACAGGCAAATAATATCCCTTGATATAGGATTTGCCGAAAGAACGAACACCTTGTACCTCTGCAAAAACATCACTTGTACTGGCTAGTGCTAGTTCTGGGTTGTTATTGTATCTAAATTCTCCAATCGCTGCCGCTGATTTGAGTTTTAAGGTTGGGGTAATCTGAAATTCAATTCCTAGTTCACCTCCATAGTAAAGCTTATCGATATCGGTTACAATCTCTTGTACAAAACCAGCTCCTGATCCTGAGATAGCTTGAGTGTAAAAAAAGGAAATATCTGTTGCGTCTTCTATTTTGGTATAATACCCGCTCAAACGTGCTTTGATGTGTTTGGAACGGAATAAATAGCTGGCATCTACGGTTTGAATGATTTCATTTGGTTGTTCTGTTCCGGTAAGCTCAGAAACGGTCATGTTATTTTGTCTTGGGTTTACAAAAACATTTTGAAGGGTAGGGGCTTTACTAAAATATCCTGCATTGACCTGCAAAGTTTGTAAGCCATCGATTCGTAACGTAGATCCTGCTTTTATGCCATAATTTAGAAATTGCTGTACGGTACTTTTTCCAAAGGATTGATCGCCGAGAAAATAACCATTTTCATACAGCCCGTCTCTTTGAAAGGAAGATTGAGATATCTTACCACCGATAAAAAAATCAATGGTATTAAATTTAAAAGATGTTTGTAAAAACCCATCTAGAGTAGCTGCTTCTAGTATATAGTTGTAATCATATCTATCACCTTTAGATACTATTCTATTTGGGTTGCGTAGATCACTTTGCGCTTGATTAAGCTGTGTGTCGTGGTCTAAAGAAGAAAAGGATATAGCAAAGAGATCAACATCCAAAAAACCGTTACCCCCTAGTAAATCGATCACTTCTGCAAAGTTTTCACTAGATAAGGAGCGATAAGACATGGAAGCATTTAAATTGATATGTTTGGATATCTCACTACTTACAATCACATTACCCACCAACTGAGTGTCATCAGTACGATCTTCATATACAATGTAAGTGGCATTATTTCCTAACGCAGCATTGTTAAGATTTGTAGCTACAAGAGAGTCCCAATCGATCTGTCCATTGTTGATTAGGTTTTCTCGGGCTAAAAAAGCATTCTGAAAATCTAGGTTAGTTGGGTTAGGGTTACCAAGAAAAAAACTAGGTAAGTTACTTTGATGAACAGGGTTGGTTTGTGTACTTCTTCCTCCCCCGGTAAATAGCTGTTGTCCACTTGAAGTTATAAAAAGATCTCCTCCCGTGTTATCAATACGACTGTTCCCTACCTGTCCGGTTTGATACGCTAAATTGGTATTGATTAGGGTATTTTCTGAAAGTTGCCAATAATGATTTAGCATAAAGATAGGTTCTTCTATTCTTCGTTGTCGAGCATTTCTTATTTTACCATTTTGATATCCCCAATTTGGATTGTAATTAGGTCCTTTGATACGAGCTACCTCTTCGGTAATTGCAGTAGATCGACCTCTTTGATTGGGTGTGTAAAACCCGGTAAAATTAAGACTGTGTTTCTCATTTATTTTTTTCTCTACCGATGCAAAAAAGGAGTGCGCATTGTATCCTGTGCCTTCAAAAATTCCTTCCTCACCAAATCTTTTAGAAAACGATAATGAATATGCCCATCCGTTTTGTGAAACTCCAGAATTATAGGTCGCCATTACCCTTCCTTGGTATGTGCGGTTTGAAGTGGCATAAGAGACTCTCCCTCCTTTTCTGTATTGGGAGGCTCTCATAATGATATTTGATGTCCCCAGGAGATCACCAAAGGAATAGCTATTTTCTGAAATCCCCATAGAAAATTCCTGGTTGCGTTGTACATCATTTAACCCTCCCCAATTGCTCCATTGTGGTCTTCCATTGTAGATTTTGTTGAAAGCAATTCCGTTAATCAAAAGTTGACTATTTTCATTACTTATGCCTCTTGGGCGAAAAAATGCTGCGCTAAAATCATATGCTGCGGCATTCAGAAAGATGTCTTTTCTAGCTTGTAAGAGTGCTGGAATATTAAAGGAAACATCGTTCTCTTCTTCCAGTTCCAGGTCGCTGATTTCGATAGTAGCAATTTGTTGATCCTCTTCACTAAAATCATAATCTAATCGGAGGATTTTAAGATCAAGTGTTTGGGCCTTATTAATTACAATAGGAAATCGTTTCGAAAGGTATCCACGTTTTGAAATGACAAGAATCTGCTCTCCAAGAGGAAGTTGCTCATCATTAAAGCTAAAGGCACCAAAAGTATTGGTTCGACAAGAGATATTGGTTTTTTCAATTGACACCAAAGCATCAACAATATTTTCATTGCTAAAAGTGTCAATAACTCTACCTTTTATATTAGTTTCCTGAGCATTTAAGAAGGAAACACAAAACTCAAATACCAGAGCGAGTTTTAATATAGATATTCGATTTATCATGTCCTTTACCTAATTCTTTTTGGTGATAAAAAATTATGAGTAGGACGACGTTGTGAGAGGCAATATTAAATTACATCAGTTTCAAAATCTGAAACTCAGAACATTAATATTTGTGAGAACGATTAAACGATTTGTATTATGGTTGTGATTAAAAGAGTACTGATGATCTTTTTGTTTTTTGTGCCTGCGATACTTCTCTCACAACAACAAAGAACCTATAACATTCAGACCGTCGCTTTTTATAATCTAGAAAACCTTTTTGATACCATAGATGATCCTTTGACATTTGATAACGATAGAACTCCAAAAGGCCGATATCATTGGACGGATAAATTGTATAAAGAGAAATTACAAAACATGGCATTGGTGATTTCGAAAATTGGAAAAGAACAGACAGGAAGTGCTCCGACTATACTAGGAGTAGCTGAAATAGAAAATAGAAAGGTATTAGAAGATTTGATTAGAGAACCTATTCTTATCCAAAACAAATATGGGATTATACACGAGGACTCTCCAGACCGAAGAGGAATAGACGTGGGTTTATTGTATCAAAAAGACCGGTTCAAACCGAAACACTTTAAAACCTATGAGTTGTACCTTTATGATGAGGTAACACAAAAAAGAGTATATACAAGAGATCAACTAGTAGTAAGCGGGTATTTGGATGGTGATTTGATCCATTTGATTGTCAACCATTGGCCATCGAGAAGAGGAGGTGAGACAAGAAGCGCATATAAAAGGAAAAAAGCAGCAAAACTGAATAAAAGAATAATAGATTCCATTTTTGTTTTAGATCCTTATTCAAAAATAATTACGCTGGGAGATTTTAACGATGATCCTAATAGCCCTAGCCTAAAAAAGGTATTGGGAACAACCTCTAAACGCAAGGATACAGATTTAAAAGAGTTATATAATCCTTTGGCCAAAATGAAGAACAAAGGTGTTGGTACGCATGCCTGGAACGACGGTTGGACTATTTTTGATCAAATCATAGTGTCGAAAGAGTTACTTCAAAAGGATTATAGTTCCTACAGGTATTTCAAAGTAGGAATATTTAGTGAAGCATTTTTAATAACTACCACTGGGAGGTATAAAGGATATCCTTTCCGAAGTTTTAGTGGTCAAAACTATGTAGGGGGCTATAGTGACCACTTACCGGTATACATGTATTTGATTAAAGAAAAAAGGTGACTCTATTTGGAGTCACCTTCGTAAGATTTAGTTAGCTAGGCCGATTATTGACCGATTGTTATTCCAGCATTACAAGTGGCTTCAGCAAATGCTTCAAAAGTTGTTCCTTCTGGAAGTGTCTCAGTAGCAGACTGTCCTAATGCAGTAACAGTTACTGTACCATCACCGTTATCACAGATAGAAGTTGCGATACCAATAATTTCACACTCTCTACAGTTTCCTCCTCCATCATCATCACTTCCACAAGAGGTCATAACTAAAGCGAATGCACATACGGCAGATAACATAAGTTTTTTCATAGTATTTGGGTGTTTAATGTAAATTTATGAGCCCAAATATAGAAGTTATACGCTGATTAACAAAAAATTAAGTTAAAAAAATGCGTTTTATCGATAAAAAATGTTTTTTGACGACTATTTTTATACCTCTTCAATATCAAAAGGTTTACCAATGTAGGCTAAGTAACTGTCTTCCTGTATCTGTTCTATTTCTCTGCTGTAGGAAGATATAATACGAAGGTTTTTAGTGCTGTTTTTTATGAACAGAGGAATGATATCTGCATCTTCTTTAGTAATCTCAATAAGGGTTTTGTAATGCTTTTTGTCTTTAATTTTTATTTCCTGGATACTAGGATACTTTTCGGCAAGTGCAATAAGTTTGTAGTAATCATCGGTATGAGAAAATAATCCTTCTTGTGGATTGTTATTAGGGTTATTCATTTCGTCCGAAGTGATTAATCGAAACGAACCGTTCTCCCCAAATTGATCCTTAAACTTATTAATCGCATATTTATTGATATCACTGTTAGCAGTAAGTGCCATAAGATATCCAACGTCATTTAGCTCGATGTTATCTTTTAATTGCTCACCATAAATGTTTGCTTCGATAGCATCCAATCCCAAATCTTTGGCTTTGTTAATATTATCTCTATTGCTATCGACGAGCACAACATGCTTATTGTTGTTTTTGATGTATAGAGCGATAAGCCTGGAAATTTTTGAGGCACCAATAATTAAGATTCCTTCAGATTTGTTCAAAAATACGCCAGCCAATTTGGCCACATATCTGGCGGTAGTAGCGTTTAATAATACTGTCCCTAATACGATCATAAATACCAATGGAGTAATATATTCGGCTCCAGGCACTCCTTCTTTGTACAACTTTAGGCCAAATAAAGAAGCAATTCCCGCTGCTACAATTCCTCTGGGTCCTACCCAACTAATAAAGAGTTTTTCATTGGTTTTTAGACCAGATTTCGAAGAACTAAGAAAAACCCCAAGAGGTCGAACGATAAATACAACAACAGCAAAAAGCAATCCCGCTTTCCAGTTGTATACCAATTGTAAGTCTTCGAGGTTAATATTTGCCGCCAAAAGAATAAAAAGAATCGAGATTAGAAGAACACTCAGAGATTCTTTGAAATATAAAATTTCATCCAGATAAGGTAAGTTAATGTTCCCCAAAACCATGCCCATTACTACAACAGACAACAGACCAGATTCGTGAGCAAAAATATCAGAAAGCACAAATACTCCAAGTACCGTGGCTAGTGTTACTACATTCAATAAATAGTGCGGAACAATTTTTCTTTTCAATGAAAAAGCAAGACCGTAGGCAAACGTAAAACCAAACGTAAAACCTACCAGAACAATTTTACTAAATTCGACAAGTGCGGTAAAAGTAAACTCTTCACCCCCACCAACGCGTATAAACTCAAAGACCAAAACGGCCACCAAAGCCCCAATAGGATCGATAAGGATACCTTCCCATTTGAGTACTGCCGATACATCTTTTTTGAGTGGTATATTTCTTAAAATTGGTGTGATTACTGTTGGTCCCGTAACAATAATTAATGACGAAAAAAGAAAAGAAATAGGCCAGCTTAGGTCAAAAATAAAATGGGCCGCCAAGCCAGCTCCAAAAAAGGTAACCACTACCGCTAGGGTAATAAGTTTAATGATCACCGGACCTACATTCAAAATTTCACTACGCCTTAGCGTTAATCCGCCTTCAAATAGAATGATACTAATGGCCAGAGAAACAAAATAAAACAAACTTTCACCAGGAAAAAGCCCTTCGGTTCCGTTCCAGATAGGTTGAATGAGTTTTGTGCCATCACCTGTGTATAATGTGGCAAGAGGACCCACCAGGAGCCCTATTAGGATTAGAGGTAAGATTGCGGGAATTTTAAATTTCCAGGCCACCCATTGTGCCAAAATTCCCAATATAATGATTCCTGCTAGTGCTAACATGAGTAATTTATAGATTCAATTTTGTGTAGAAATATCGTAATTTTTTTAAATATAGTTGAAATAAAGGGGATTTTACGAAACAAAAGATGACTTTATTTCATGGTATTATATATCCTATCAATAGAGCGTTTGGATAGGAAATCACCGCAGTAGAAATATGGATTCATAAATGATTTGCAGTTTTTGACGCTATATCTAATGAAATATTGTTAAAAAGTCTAAAAAATAAATCCTCATCCTTGCCATTTTTTCTATTTTGCAAAGATTTTTATTGATACATGAACTTATATCCTATCAAAGCTGGAAATTTTAAACTAGATGGAGGCGCAATGTTTGGCGTCGTCCCTAAGGTGCTTTGGAATAAAACAAATCCGGCAGATGCTAACAATCTAATTGATATTGCAGCAAGATGCTTGCTTATCGAAGATGGAGAACGATTAACTCTTATCGATTCTGGGATGGGAGACAAACAATCAGAGAAATTTTTTGGGTATTACTCGCCTTGGGGAGATGATGATTTGGATAAATCCCTAAAAGAAAAAGGATTTCATAGAGATGATATTACCGACGTTTTTATTACCCATTTACATTTTGACCATTGCGGTGGAGTAGTACAGTGGAATAAAGACCGTACAGGATACGAATTAGCATTTAAGAATGCTAAAGTATGGAGCAACAAAGAACATTGGGATTGGGCGGTACAACCTAATGCCAGAGAGAAAGCATCATTCTTAAAAGAAAATATTTTACCTATTGAGGAAAGTGGGCATCTTAACTTTGTTTCGAGAACAGCAACTGCTTTTCAAGAACAAACAGAATTAGGTTTTGGCGTACTATTTGCTGATGGTCATACAGAAAAACAAATGATTCCACATATTACACACAAGGATAAGACCATAGTTTTTATGGCCGACTTGCTGCCTACAGTGGGTCATATTCCCTTGCCCTATGTAATGGGATATGATACCAGGCCTTTGTTAACCTTGGATGAAAAAAAGTTGTTTTTAGAAACAGCGGCAGACAACGGATGGTATTTGTTTTTGGAACACGATGCGCACAACGAAATAATAACAGTAAAACACACAGAAAAAGGCGTTCGACTTAAAGAAGTTTTTAGCTGTGAAGATATATTTAATTAAAAAAAAAAAATTGAAAATGAAATTTTCCACAAATACGATTTTTTCGGTGGTAACCTCTTCTTTGATCTTAGTAGGATGTGGAGGTGCCCCAACCATAGTTTCTACACCCATAGAGAATATTGATGCAGTTCCTTTAAAACACGATCAGCTTACAGAAAAACAGCTGAAGAATTGGAATTCTTACGATTTGGTGACCGATACTATACCTGGGATGAGCGTTATTAAAGCGTATGATGAATTGTTAAAAGGTAAAAAAGGGCAAACGGTAATAGTAGGAGTTATAGATAGTGGTGTCGACATTGAGCATGAAGACCTTGAAGGTGTGGTTTGGAAAAACCCTAATGAGATTGCAGGAAACGGAAAAGATGACGATAACAACGGATATGTAGATGATATCTACGGGTGGAATTTCTTAGGAGATTCTAATGATGAAAATCTGGAATACGTAAGAATTATCAAAAAATTAAAACCAAAGTACGAGGGTAAGAACCTTTCTTCGGTTGCAGATAATGAAAAAGAAGAATACCAACAGTATATAGAAGCCAAGGCCGAATTTGAAAAAGAGTATCAAGAGGCTTCTCAAAACAAAATGCAGTATGAGCAAATCTTGCAGCAGTCAAAAATATCTCACAAAGCCATTGCAGCTGCAATTGGTAAAGAGGATTATTCAAGCGAAGAATTGCTAAAGGTAGAAGCAAAAACACCAGAAATGCAGCAACATGTTGCTTTTCTGTCTCAAATGTTTGGGTTTTTGGATCCAGGAGATACCATTCCAGATTTTATCGAGAACCTAAAAGAGGGTGTTGAGCATTTCACCAATCAATTAAATTATAACCTTAATCCAGAATTTGACGGAAGATCAGTAGTGGGTGATGATGTTGATAATTTCGACGATAGAGATTATGGTAACAATAAAGTGATGGGACCTAATGCAGATAAAAAAGGAATCAAGCATGGAACTCATGTTGCGGGAATTATTGCTGCTGAAAGAAATAATGGTAAAGGAATGAATGGTGTTGCCAAAAATGTTGAAATCATGGCAATCCGTGCTGTACCTGATGGTGATGAGTATGATAAGGATATTGCTCTAGCAATACGATATGCGGTAGATAACGGAGCAAAAGTGATCAACACTAGTTTTGGTAAGTATTACAGTACACACCCAGAATGGGTATGGGACGCTATAAAATATGCGGCTTCAAAAGATGTGCTTATCGTAAATGCAGCAGGAAATGAAGGTATAGATCTGGATGAAAAACCAGTATATCCAAACGATCAGGTTGCCAATTCAGAAGAAATAGCTGATAACTTTATCACTATCGGTGCCTTAAATTATGAGTATGGATCTAATTTGGTTGCCAATTTTTCTAACTATGGAAAAAACAATGTAGACGCCTTTGCTCCTGGAGTAAAAATTTGGGCTACAACTCCAAATAACAAATACGAATACCTTCAAGGAACTTCGATGGCTGCTCCTGCAGTTGCTGGAGTAGCAGCTTTGATCAGGTCTTATTATCCTAAGTTAAAGGCAGCTCAAGTAAAAAACATCCTTATGGATAGTGGATTAAACACCACGACTTCAGTAATCCTTGGTGGTGAGCAAACAAATTCTAAGCCATTTTCAGATATTTCAAAATCTGGAAAAATGGTAAATTTATACAATGCATTAATCCTTGCGGATAAAATGTCTAAATAAAAGTATTATGATGCGTAATAATGTAATTCTAATTTTTCTTTTTGTGGCGTGCGGCGTATGGGCACAAAACAATGGCTCATATTGGCAACAACGTGTAGCGTACAAGATGAATATAGATATGAATGTTGAAAACTACCAATATTCAGGAACACAAGAATTAACCTATACGAACAACTCTCCAGATACGTTAAGCCAGGTATTTTATCATTTGTATTTTAATGCATTTCAACCTGGTAGTGAAATGGATGTTCGTTCTCGCAATCTTCCGGATCCTGATCCGAGAGTGGGAGACAGAATTAGCAAATTAAGTCCAGAAGAAATAGGATACATTAAAGTTGCTAGTTTAAACCAGAATGGACAACCTACAAAGTATGAGGTTGCGGGTACTGTTTTGGAAGTAAACCTGGACAAACCGATTCTTCCTGGAGAGAAAGCCACATTCGACATGGAGTTTACAGGGCAAGTACCTGTTCAGATTCGTCGTTCTGGAAGAAACAACAAAGAAGGTGTTGCACTTTCTATGACACAGTGGTATCCAAAGATGGCAGAATATGATTTTGAAGGATGGCATACAGACCCCTACATCGCAAGAGAATTTCATGGGGTATGGGGAGATTTTGATGTCACAATCTCTATAGATAAAACATATGTTTTAGGAGGATCGGGATATCTTCAGAACCCAAATGAGGTAGGACATGGATATGAAGAGCCAGGAACCAAAGTAAAAGTGAAAGGAAAAAAAATAGCATGGCATTTTGTGGCTCCTAATGTTCATGATTTTACTTGGGCTGCAGATCCAGAATACATTCATGATTCGGTACAAATACCCGATGGACCAAAGCTTCATTTTTTGTATAAAAACAACAAAGACATTATTGATAACTGGAAAGATTTACAGCCTAAGTCTGTAGATTTGATGAATTACTTCAGTGAGCATATCGGTAAATATCCTTATGATCAATATTCGATCATACAAGGAGGAGACGGTGGAATGGAGTATGCGATGTGTACGTTAATAACCGGAGAAAGAAAGTTTGGAAGTTTGGTGGGTGTAACCGCTCATGAAATGGCTCATGCATGGTTTCAACATATTTTGGCAACCAACGAAGCCAAACACGAATGGATGGACGAAGGGTTTACAAGCTATATTTCTACCTTGGCCATGAATGAAGTGATGAAACAAAACAATCCAAATTCATTAAAAGGGTTGTATCAGGGATATATGCAATTGGCACTTTCGGGAATAGAACAACCGCAAACGACACAGGCTGATCGATATGCGCACAATTCTGCATATGGAGCATCTGCTTATGCCAAGGGAGCTGTTTTCTTATCTCAATTGGGATATATCATAGGAGAAGATAACTTGAAGAAAACCATCAAAAGATACTATAAGGAATGGAAGTTTAAACACCCTACTCCAAATGATTTCAAAAGGATTGCAGAAAAAGTCTCTGGAATTCAGTTGGATTGGTATTTAAATGATTGGACACAAACGACAAATACCATTGATTATGGTATTAAGGAAGTTACAGAAGAGAATGGTAAAACATTAATTACTTTGGAGCGTGTTGGGCAAATGCCAATGCCAACAGATTTGTATGTAGAATATGGAGATGGATCTATAGAGTCATTTTATATGCCTATAAGAATGATGAGAGGACAGAAAGGAAATCCTATCGATTCGATGCCAAGAAAGGTAATGCCAGATTGGCCTTGGACGAATCCAACGTATACCATTACGATCGAAAAACCGATGTCAGAAATAAAATCGGTGAAATTGGATATCACTAAGCTTATGGCGGATGTAAATCCAAGTAATAACACATATATGAACTAGTTCGTCTAGTTCTTAAGATAATTTTCCGGCTATAAAACGTTGTTTATGGCCGGATTTTTTATAATTTCTAGTGATCAAATTTGATGGTCATGTTGATATGATGAGTGAGTCCTTCGGAAAAAAAGAAAAATTAAAGAGTAAAAAGGAAATAGAATTACTATTTGCCGAGGGGGAATCTATTGCCAAATACCCGGTAAGATTAGTTTTTAAAAAGGCTTCTTTTGAAGAAGATGTAGCTTTCAAAGTTGGCACATCGGTAAGTAAGCGTTATTTCAAAAAAGCGGTGGATCGTAATAGGATAAAGCGATTAATGCGAGAAAGTTATAGAAAAAATAAGTATATTGTAGCCAACACTACTCATCAATTCACTTTTATGTTTTTATATACTGGCAAAGAAATGCCAGCATATGATCTGATTGAATCAAAAATAAAAGGAATATTACTAAAATTTGTTAAGCAAGAAATAGAACCAAAATCGAAGTAATACATCGTTGGATGTACTTTAAATATATGCTCATGAAAAAGAGAATTTTCTATCCCGCTATTGCTGTTGTGATTCTGTTATCAACAGTAAGTTTCAAATCTGATTTTTTTGAAATCGCAAAGCAAATCGAAATTTTTACAACCATGTTTAAGGAGTTAAACATGAACTACGTAGATGAAACCAATCCTGCAGAGCTCATGGATACCGCTATAAAAGCAATGCTGGATGATTTGGATCCTTATACCAAATATTGGAATGAGCAAGATGTAGAAGCTTCCAAGATTCGTAATGCAGGTGAGTACACAGGCATTGGAGCATCTGTAAAAACGATTAAGGACAAAATTATCATCATGGAGCCTTATAAGGGATATCCTGCCGATAAAGCAGGTCTTAAGGCTGGAGATGAAATCATTCAGATTGGAGATGTCAAGGTTTCTGATTTCAAAGATGATGCTGGAGAGCTACTGAAAGGTGCTAGCGGAACCACAGTAGATATTACCTACAAAAGACAAGGAAAAGTAAATACAACTGTACTTACGCGTGAAGAAATTGAGGTAGATGCAGTACCTTTTTATACTTTGCTAGAAGATAACACAGCATATATTGTATTATCGAAGTTTAATAGCAAAGCTTCTTCAGAAACCAAAGATGCTTTGGAAGAACTAAAAGCACAAGGTGCCAACAAAGTGATCCTGGATCTAAGAGGAAATCCTGGAGGATTGTTAAGCGAAGCTATCAATGTAACCAACATTTTTGTCCCAAAAGGAGAGCTAATTACTACTACCAAGTCGATAGTAAAAAAGTACAATAAAGAGTACTCTACAAAAAGAACTCCTATAGATACTGAAATTCCGTTGGTAGTATTGGTAAACGGAAGAAGCGCTTCGGCTAGTGAGATTGTAGCAGGTAGTATTCAGGATTTGGATAGAGGAATAGTGATAGGGGCAAGAAGCTTTGGAAAGGGATTGGTACAACGTCCTAAAAAACTTACTTATGGGACACAGTTAAAGATTACTATTTCGAGATACTACACACCAAGCGGAAGATGTATACAAGCACTGGATTATTGGAATCGAGATCAAGACAACAAAGCCGTTCGTATCGATGAGAAGGATTTTAAAGCGTTTAAAACCAAAAACGGAAGAACGGTGTATGATGGAGGAGGAATACAACCAGATATCGAATTAGAGACGTCTAAATTCAGTAAAATTACTACTGCATTGCTAAAGTCTGATGCCATCTTCAGTTATGGAACCAAATATTACTATTCTCACCAATTACAAAAGCCTGGTGATTTCAAATTTACAGACAAGGACTACGAAGATTTTAAGAAGTTTGTAAAGGATAGTGATTTTAAGTTTGAGACCGAAACTGAGAAGTCTCTTGAGGACGCTTTGAAAGTTGCCAAAAGAGAAAAACTGGACCAGGATATTTCAGCAAGCTATGATGCGTTGATTGCAGCGATAGCTACTTCAAAAGAAAAGGGATTAGATACGCACAAGAAAGAAATCATGAATTTGCTTACTGACGAGATCATTAAGCGCTATTTCTATAGAGAAGGATTGTACAATTATTATGTTTCTCACAATCCGGAGATCGCAAAGAGTAGGGAGATCCTAAACAACAAAAGCAAATACGACGAAATACTAAAGTAACCCTTAATGAGGTTTATCACAATAAAAAAAGAGCCGGGTTATTTGCCCGGCTCTTTCGTGTTTAACAGTTAGTATATTACTATTGCTTAATTATCTTTTGTGTGTTGCTAAAGTTGCCTTTTACATCAGAAACCTTAACCACATAGAAACCTTTTGGATAACGATCCATGTCTAGAGATAATTTAGACTCTCCGGCATTAAGTCGAATCGTTTGAAGGTATACAGTTTTTCCAGTTACATCGGTAATCGAAATGTTCACATCACTTTCAAAGAAAGTATTGAAACTAACCGACAGTTGGTCAACAACCGGATTTGGTGTCAACGCAACTTGCAAGTCTTCAGCTTCAAAATCTTCATTCATTAATTCACTTTCTAATGCCGTTGGATTTTCAGCCAAAGCTACGTTTTGCTTATTTACTAAACGCTCTCCGTTTTCTAAGCATACGATAGCGTCAAGATCATATCCATCCGCAAACCAAGGGAACAAGTATTTATCACTAATATCAACAACCTTGATGTATTTTGCAGAAGCTAAATTACCAGTTGCCAAATCGAATTCTCCATCCTGACATGTAGTTCCTAAAGAAACGAACTCTACTCCGTCTTGAGAAGCAAATACCTCTGCAGATTCTGGGAAATAACGACAAGGTATATTATCAAAGAAACCAGTAGATTCAAAAACTGCAAATTCGTTGGTATCTGCATTGTCAAAGATTTCATTGTTAAGTTCGATAGTGATTGATCCACCAAAACCTAAACTTACAAAGTTAAGATACCTTCTTTCTCTAGGGTACCCTAGAGCACGTTTAGGCTGACTTCTTAATCTTGGAATTCTTCTTCCATCTCTTCTTCTTCCTTGTTCGAAAGCTATAACAGATCCCCCTACACATTCGTTATCTACAAATTCTGGCTCTAATAAGAACCTTGCAGATACCGGGAAGTGATCTGAGGTGGTGAAAGCATAGTCATTATCGTAAACTTCATAATGCACAGTTACTGAGTTTTCGATATAAGCATCATCAAGCTCATTGGTAATGGCTATATGATCGATCATATTTTCTCTAAATACGAAAGAACGCAATCCAGCTTCACTTAAAGCTGAAGAAACAATGGTGTAATTTTCGGTATCATCAACATATTCTTGGAAACTTGATACCGTAGAAGGAATATCAGCAACGGTTTCATCTACATCGTCATTATAATCTCCTAAAAGAATTACTTTATTGTTGGCAAAGTTCACATCAAGAGAATCTTTCAGTACTTCTACATCATAACGACGCATATCATATCTCCCTTGGGCATCGTTACCACTGTTGGCTCTTGCGTGCAGTGCAATAAGATCTATGCGCTCTGTAACTCCGTTAATGGTAACATCAGCTGTCATTAAGAACGGTAGTCTACCACTTGCAAAGAAACGTGAGGTATCGTTAGGATAGTCTGCTATTGCTGAATCATCTCCACCATTGTACAATGGGTGAATAGAGGTGAACATAGCTCTAGTGTTTACTACGGATACGGTTTCGGTATTATAGATAAACCCAACTTTCTGGAAAGGAGGAGATCCACCAGGGTTGGATGTAGCATCTGAAAGGATATAGTCGTATCCCGGCAATTGTGCTACCAATTCTGCAAAAAGAGCGTCATCTGCAATTTCTTCTACCGCAAAAACATCTGCATTTAATCGTCTCAACACAGTAGCCGTACTATCTCTTTGGATGGCATCAGACATTGGGTTTTGTCCTACAGGCGAGTTGTTTTCGTCTCCAAACCACTCGATATTCCATGCAACCACATCAAAGGTATCCTCTTTTGGGAACCCAACAGTATCACCAGGAGGAATAAACTCTAACGCACATGGGATATCTGCTTCTTGTCTTGGTAGCAGTTGGAAAAATTCTCTAAAACGACCTACGACACCAGTAATCTCTGGACAAGTTACAGGTTGTACTTTACCTACGATAGATTCTACATCATTCTCTATTCTAAGCTCTCCAGAACCGCTAGCATCTGTAAGAGTAAAGTTGGAATTACCGAATAAAAGATCGCCAGGGTTAGGGAAAGTAGTGTTTACCACTTTTACCAATTCTCCTGGGTGATTTCCAAGCTCAGCCAAAGTAACCTGTTGAGCAACGATTGGATTTTGCGGAGCTCCATTGTTGATCACTTCAACGACTCCACTAATTTGTACCTGATCGTTGAATGCGGCTCTAAGCCCAGTTAAGGTGATAGAGTCTCCTACTTTTAAGGCAATGTTTGCATGCACCAATTCGTCAAAAACAGCAATACCACCTGTCGCATCCTGTACAAATGCCGGACCATTAAAACTGTCTGTAACTGTTAATACTCCGCTAATAGTTACCGGAGTTCCTTCTGCAGTAGCTCTGGCTTCTGCAATAGAAATTGGTTCTCCCGGAGTTACTACAACTCCATCATTATCTGTACCCGGTGTTGGAGCTTTGGCAACATAACCTTCAGTATTTCTTGCACCACCTTGTCCGTTAGGTGTTCTTTGTAAAGACTCTGCGTCTTTGTTTCCGTTAACATCCTCGTTAAGCTGAGGTTGACCAGCATTTAATAAAACCAATAATTCTGCATCATCAGCATCGTTGGTGTCATATACAACGGCATCGATAATGTTTTCTGTGACTACAGCAGTTCCATTTGGGAAACTAGTAGCATCTCCAAAATAAAGTACTACCGCATCAGCCCCATTTTGGAAAGAGTTTCCAGGCACTACTAAGTTTACGTTTGCTACATCGGCATTACCAATTACAAAATACCCTTCGGCATTTGTAGAAAATCCATCCAAATCAAAAGCATTATAACTGGTGTTATTGCTTCCGTTATAGTTTACCAAAACAAAACCATCTAGTGGTGTGTTTCCTGAACCTCCATCATATAATTCTACAAACTCTAAAGCATCAGAACCTTGAGTATCTGCATCAATTTCATTAATGATCAAATTAACTACTTCGGTAGCATTGGTATTGGCACTTCCAGGAGTAGGTATAGCTTGTGTATAGGTAGATGTATTTCGTAACCCTCCAGATCCGTTAGGGAAACGTTGTAAAGAATGGAAATCCTTATCTCCATTACCATCTTCATTAATTTGTGGTTCACCGGCGTTCAAAAGAACTAGAAGCTCGGCATCATCCCCATCATTGGTATCATATACAATAGCATCGATCAAGTTGTCTGTAGTCACAGCAGTTCCGTTAGGGAAACTTGCCACACCTGTTTTATAAAGTGCTACTGCATCTGCTCCATTTTGTAAACCATTCCCTGGAAAAGTAACAGAAACGTTCGCTACATCTGGATTACCGATTACAAAATACCCATTAGCATTTGTAGTCAATCCAGCAAGGTCATAAGTTGCATAGCTTTGATTGTTGGACCCATTATAGAATACTAGAATATGACCATCTAAAGAGGTATTTCCTTCACCACCATCGTATAATTCTACAAATTCTAAAACATCAGAACCTTCGGTATCTGCGTCAATTTCATTAATTACGATTACCGGATCGTTTCCTCCACCATCTTCGATTACTACATTTTCTCGGTTTGGGGTATTTACTGCCTCTCCCGGATCCGCTGCTACAGCTGGGAAACTAGGCAATCCACTTCCGTCAAAATCATTTCTAGTCCAATCGATTGCAGCATCGGTATCCTGACCATTAGGAAATCTTGAAGCTCCACCTACAGTAAATGAAATTCCATCAAATGATTGTAGTAAGGTTACAGAAGCATAGTTAAGGTCAGAAGCACCTCCGTCGTTTACTCCAATGTCATCAGTGATTTCTTCCCAAGGGGTTACATCAAAAGCACCATCATCATTGGTATCCAAATCTTGCCCCAATGTACCGGTAAAGTTTTTTACCAAAAGAATAGCAAGTGTTCCATTTTCAAAAACATTGCTTCCAAAAGGAGTAGTAAAGTATCCATTGATATCGGTAGTTCCTAATTGGATGACTTCATCTATGGTTCCAAGACCATTGCTATCACCTTCGATTTCAAGAATCCAATATTCGCTTAGATCTGTTTCTATACCTGCTAGAATTTCTACAAACTCGTCGGTATCAGAACTAGTGTGATTAAATACAAACTCATTGATTACAGGAATGATAACAGGCGTTCCAAAAGTTTGATTGGTATTTACAGCTCCATAGGTATTTGCTGTAGTCGCTTCCCAAACAAAATCCGAAGCCATAGTTCCTGAACCTGAAAGCTGTAATGAAGCTCCAACTTGCGTACTACTAGATTCTGAAACTCCTATATCTGTACTCGTTTGTCCGGCAGCAGGACCATCGGTCGCGGTAAGTGCACCTTCGTAGCTTAAGAATTGAATAACGATATTCGCGTTGTCTACTAAAGCGATTCCATCTGGCGCTCCATTTTGAAGCCCATTGGTAGGTAGTATTTCTACAACGGTTCCAAAACCATTCTGTTGATCAGCTATTGTTCCCGAAAGCGCAATAGTGTTATAAGCAGTTCCATTGGATCCATTATATAAAACCAAAGACCAACCGGTAAGATCTGTTCCAGCAGCACCTGCAATTTCGATAGCCTCGTCTACATCGGTACTGGCATTATCATAATGTATTTCGTTAATAAATACGGATTGTGCAATTCCATGGTGTGCCCCCAAAACAAATGACATAACCAATGGAATTAAAAGTAATTTTAATTTCATGACAATTAACTGTTTGTGTGATTTTTTGCGTAGCGCAAGGTATAGCATTAGAATCATTCCATCACCCTAGTTAGGTTAAAAAAACATTAACAAATTATGGTTTTCGCCTATTAACCCAGTATTCATCAAGGGTTTGATAATTGATCTGTTGATAACTATTTATTGGTACGCAACTCTTTAGGGTAAAATACCCCGTATAAAATGGGATATAGTACTCTTTTGTGTTGATTTTCAATAGGTTAAATTTACAACTCAGTAAAGGGGAATTAACAAATAAAGAAAATGTAAGATGAAAGCAGTAAAGGGAATTATAATAGGTATAGGAATGATGATTGGTGCTGGGTTTTTTACCTCCTGCGAACAACCGGATGGGGTTAATGAGTTTATTAACACTAATGAAGAAACCAGTAAAACAGAAAACACAACTTCTATGGTTTTACAAAAGGAACAAGACACTCTTTCTTTAAAATAAAGGGAAGAATTAGTTCATTTTTAGTTGAATGTACACAGGAAAATGATCGCTATATCCCCCCATGTATTTTCTTCCGATATAGGTTCTAAAGGGGTTTCCCTTATATCGCCCTTTGTAGATTTTTAGAAAATCCTTATCAAAGATAGCGGCATCAGAAAAACAGTGTTTTCCTTTTTCATACCTATGGAAATTATGACTAAAAATGATTTGGTCGAATAAGTTCCATTGACTGCGATAGTTTAAACTACCTTGATATCGAGTTAGCAAACGTTCCATAGGGTTAAACAAATCCTCTTGCACCAAATGTTCTTTTATACTTTCACTGTAAGGATCGTCGTTGAAGTCGCCCATAATGATGATTTTTGCCTCAGGATCCTCTGCACTTATTTTAGCGATTAATTCCCGGTTTTTATCCGCAGCAGTAATACGTTTATATGAGGTAAGTGCTGCCCCATCTCTACGTGAAGGCCAGTGATTCACTAACACATGAATTTTTTCATTATTCAAAAGGCCAGTGACCCAAAGAATATCGCGTGTATAATCCCGTTCGCCTTTTTGGTTATTCACCATTACAGGAATGGTTTCAGAATCTAATACTTCAAAATAGTCTTTTAGATATAGAAAGGCTACATCGATTCCTCGCTCATCTGGGGAGTTGTAATGTACAATGCCATAGTTTTTATTCTTGAGGTGTTTGGTTTGTATCAAATCTTCGAGAACCTTTTTATTCTCGACCTCTGCGACACCCACCAAAACCGGAGGTCTTCTGGTTTTTGAAAACCCTATATTAGAAATTACATTTCCGAGCTTAAAAATTTTCTTCTCGTATCGTTTGCGGTTCCAGCCCTTTTCAGAATCTGGCAAAAAATCCTCATCCAATGTGTTGGGATCGTCTGTTACGTCAAAGAGATTTTCTAAGTTATAAAAAGCAACAGTATAATGGTTGGTTTCTTTTTTTTGAAAGTAGTTTTTTCTACTCATAGCGGTTATTTTTTAACAAACTGATCAAGACTTAGGACTCCAAGTATATAAAAGTCGTATTTTTGTAGCCTTATCAAAAGCACAATATAGTAAATAAAGAGAAAGAGATCATTTTTAGTAAATGTTAGAGCGTAAGGAAATTGCATACGAGAAAACGGTTTTAATAGGAATTGTTACCAAAAGTCAGGATGAGGATAAACTCAATGAGTTTTTAGATGAACTGGAGTTTCTTACCTATACTGCCGGAGGAGAAGTGGTAAAAAGATTTACCCAGAAAATGGATATACCTAATTCTAAAACCTTTATTGGTACAGGGAAGATGGATGAGGTAAAGGCCTATGTAGAAGAAAATGAAATTGGCACGGTGGTTTTTGATGATGAATTAACCCCTGCGCAATTACGTAATATCGAGCGTATCCTAAAAGCAAAGATCATAGATAGAACCAATCTGATCTTGGATATTTTTGCGCAACGTGCTCAAACCAGTTATGCCCGTACACAAGTAGAACTAGCTCAATATCAATATTTATTACCAAGACTTACTGGTTTATGGACGCACTTAGAGAGACAACGAGGGGGTATTGGTATGCGTGGTCCTGGGGAAACCGAGATTGAAACTGACCGTCGTATCGTAAGAGATCGCATTTCTTTGCTAAAAAAGAAATTGCAAACCATAGACAAGCAAATGGCTACGCAAAGAGGGAATCGAGGAAAATTGGTTCGCGTTGCTTTGGTAGGATATACCAATGTAGGAAAGTCTACCTTGATGAATGTGGTTGCCAAAAGTGAAGTGTTTGCAGAAAATAAATTGTTTGCTACGCTGGATACCACAGTGCGAAAGGTAGTGATTGGTAATCTTCCGTTTTTGTTGAGTGATACGGTTGGATTTATAAGAAAATTACCTACCCAACTAGTAGAAAGTTTTAAAAGTACGTTGGATGAGGTACGAGAAGCAGATCTATTACTACATGTTGTAGATATTTCTCACCCGCAATTTGAAGATCATATCGAATCCGTAAATAAGATTCTGGGAGAAATTGATTGTACAGAAAAGCCCACTATCATGGTATTTAACAAGATCGATGCGTATGAGTATGAAACGATTGCTAGTGACGATCTTACTACCGAAAGGACTAAGGCTCATTACACCTTGGATGAGTGGAAACAAACCTGGATGAATAAAATAGGGGACAATGCGCTATTTATTTCTGCGATTCATAAAGGGAATATTGAGGAGTTCAGAAAACGAGTATATAAGGAAGTAAGAGATATTCATGTTACCCGATTTCCGTATAATAATTTCTTGTATCCAGAGATCGTAGAGGAGTAATTAAAACTCATAATTCAACCCCAACCCAATAACCTCTCTGATCTGAAAAGCACTAGTGGCATTATCATCATAGATCGCCTGAAAAGCAAAACTACCAGTGATATATTTATTCACCACTAGGTTTAGATTGAGGGTATAATCAATATCAATATTGGCAGGATCTTCGATATAATTCGAGTAGAGATTCAGCAAGTTTTCCATGGTTACATTTTTGAATAACTTAAATTTGGCGTAAGCAGCCAAAGATCCCCCAAATTCGAATCTGGAACTCTCTCCAGCATCCACACCAAAATAATCCCCATCTACATAATCTGGACCACTGGTAAATTGATCATCCACAAAAATCATACGAACGGTAACAGGAGCGATGTTGAGGTTAAGATCGTCACTTTTTTTCCACAGCAAACCGGGACCGATCTGTATAAAAGCAGGGGAGAAAAAGTGAGTCTCTTCGGTACGGATCGTCTCATCGGTATCTGGGTCTTTGCTAAATCGATATCCTTTGGCAAATTGCGATCTAAAGTTCACAAAGAGTGAGTAATTCCAAAACCCTTCTCCAATACGCTGACCAATACGGGAATTGAACTCTATTCGGTCATTGGTTTTGCGTGCAAAGTTCTCTCCTCTTAAAAAAGTGAGCCCGTAATCTGCCAAAATCTTGTTATCCCAGGTAAAACTCTTTTTCTTGTAATTAAATTCATAGTTCAGCACCGTATTTCCGGCAACATTGGAGGTTCCCCCACCTTGCCAATCAAAATTAAATGCCGATTGGTTAAACAGTAAAGAGAATTTTGCTTTGGTTTTCCAGCCTATCTGTTCTGGTGGTTTGGTTTTTTTTGGTTTGATCTCCTTTAGTTTTTGTTCTAAAACAATAATATTGAGTGTGTTAGGAGTGTTTTTAAGCAAACTGTCTAAGGACCGTTTTAGTTCTACCTGAATAGAGTCCAGATATACTTTTTTTTCTCCCTCCTCTTGAGCTGCGGATTCTATGGTGTAAAAGACAAGAAAAAAAACTACCAAAAATCGGTTCATATATTCCTTTGTTGCAGGGTAGAAAGGCAAATATACAGGAAGCTAACGGCTTTATCAAACCTTTATCCAATGGTAATCAACAAAATATAAAGGGAATTGAATTATATTCGTTGATATAAATGAAAAGCATGTCCAGTAAATCAGATATAAAATTGGTAAAAGCCAAAATCGAAGACAAGGATTTTTTGCTTGATTTGCGGAAACAAACCATGGTCGAACATTTAGAAAAGTCAGGACTGTTTTTATCTGATGAAGAACATAGAAAGCGGGTTGACAAAAGCTTTGAAAACTCTTTTGTGGTTTTGCACCAGGAGCATCAAGTAGGCCTAGTAAAGTATGAAGAAAATGAAGTGATGTTGGAAGTCCTTCAAATACAAATATTGCCCGAGTATCAAAATAAAGGAATAGGAAAGCAAGTGCTGCAACGATTGTTTGAAAAGAAAAAAGTCGTACAGTTAAAGGTACTTAAAGACAATCCTGCAAAAAACCTCTATGTAAGATTAGGTTTTATCACCGTGGGAGAGGATGAGCACGAATACCATATGGAAAAGAAAGTTGAATTATAGCATCAAAAACCCGATTTGATCAAATCAAACCGGGCAGTATTGTAAAGGAATCTAGGATAAGTTATTAGAAAGAATAGCTTAAACCAATATTCCAGAAAGATTGTAAATCGTTATCTGTAGTCTCAAGAGTAGGTAAAACCGCAGGAGGAGGCACTGCGGCTTCTGCTTGAGCCAGAGCAAAGTTAAATGCCTCTTGTTTGTTGCTTCTTAAACCAAAATCAAATCCTACTCCAATAGCTTTCCATAAAGTGTACGAGAATGAGTTGGTCCATGTCCAGTTAGAGTAATCAGCATCTTCATAACTTAAGAAAGCGGATAAATTGGTTTTGAAATTGATAGCTCCAATTTTACGGGTGTAATCTGCAACCACTTTGGCACCCAAAGAAGATTCGTATTGTGTAGCACCATCACTAAACACAAAATTGTAGTTAAGTGGGTGTACTACCACAACTAAATCTTTGATTGGTGTCCAGGTAGCACCGACACCAAGATCCAAATATCCAGGATTATTAAAGTTATTAAGAAGTGTGGTTCTATATTCACCCAATGTTGATACAGCAAGGGTTTCGGTTAATTTGTACCCAAACAAAGAAGTTACTGTAAACACATCTACTGCTTCTCTAAATTCATCGCTATCCGTAGGGTCGTCTTCATTATCCAACTTTACCCAAGAGAGATTGATATTAGCACTGTTTCTCCAGAAATATTTTTCTTGAATAAGATTCGCATATGGGTTGATCGTAATACCGATATTTCCTGATGAGTTGTTAGGAATTCCTTGAGCAAACCAATTGTTGAATTGCGAAATGCTTCCACCAATGGTACCAAAAGCTCCTATTCTCCATCCTGGCATCGCATCTAATTGCGCCTGAATTGCATCTACTCTTCCCTGAATCGCGGCAATAGAGTCTTTTTTCTTAGCTTGTTCTGCTTTTAGTTCTTCTGCCGTCTGCGCAGATAATGAACTGATTCCGAAAAATACGGCAGTAACTAAAATTAACTTTTTAATCATTGTAAATAGGTTTAAGTTTTGATTTTTCATGATAATTGTGGTTAATATCTAATGCAAGATAAACCAAAAAGAGATCTAATCTGGGGCAAATATATTTTATGAAACGTTTTTTGTTTCGGATGTATGAAGTCTAAAAGCGGTTTTTCGACAAAAAACCTAATTAACCGATAAAGTGAGTTACTTACGCTTGTATAGAGGCACTGAAGAGCAAGCTTCGCCGTACATTACGCTCTTTGCAACCGGTTGTAGTTTTTGTATTAGTGCAATATAGGCACCTTCTGGAACGGGCTTATTAGCGCAGCCTTTAATGATGAGAAATTTATCCTGATATGGGCTAAGATCAAGTTCAGTAATGATATCGTTGTAAAGAATGGTTTCCAGAGTTTCCAGAGAACCTACAGCCACTTTTTTTGTATAAGGAACCAGGGAGCTAGTTAATAAAAGATAGGCCCAACCGGGGATGATAGCATCTGTAGAGCAGGTTAAAGCGATATATTGGTCTTTGTGCTGACTCCAATCGTAATCGGCTACTTGTTTTCTGAAGTCTTGCTCTCTGAGCAATAAACCTTCAAACAACCAGTCTTTGATATCAAAAAGAACTCGTTTCCCTTCTGGATAAAAATCCTCAAGATCTACTGTAACCAGTTTTTGGTTATTCGCAACTCTATTTACAATTTCTTCAGCCATTATTGATATCCTATTTTTTCAGACAGTTCTATTTTACTTTTCGCAAAATTACCGGTGCCAAATGCTATTTCTTTTCCATCTTCGTTATACAAAACAGATTCTGCTACAAACAGATTTCTGGATTTAAATTTCACTTTCCCCACAGCTTTCAAGGTTCCTTTGCTTGCAGGTCGAGTGATATTTATATTAAACGATGTGGTGAGTACAAAAGCATCTTCTACTATCGAATTTACAGCAAAAAAGGCAGCATCATCCAGTAATTTAAAATACACCGAGCCGTGTATGGCTCCCAAAGCATGAAAATACTTATCACCTATATCTAGTCCTATTTCAGCAATCCCATCGCCAATTTTTGCCGTAGTGGTATCAAATATCTTGGTGTTGACATTTGACTCCAAATACATCCTTTCTAATTTGCGATAGTGTTCTTTATTCATTGATTACGATTAAGAATTTGAATGCGAGGTGTTGTTATAGCATTCCCAACTCGAGCTTTGCTTCTTCGCTCATTAAATCCTGTGACCAAGGCGGATCAAAAGTAAGTTCCATTTCTACATCATTCACCGCATCCAAAGACTTTACTTTTTCTTGCACTTCCTGTGGTAAGGACTCTGCAACAGGGCAATTAGGAGAAGTAAGTGTCATAAGAATTTTTACATCATAATCCTCATTAACGAATACATCATAAATTAATCCCAGCTCATAGATGTCTACAGGAATTTCAGGATCGTAAATTGTTTTAAGAACTCTTACAATCTTTTCTCCTAGTTCATTTGTATTTATAACCGTTTCACTCATAGCTTTCTTTTAAGTCGATTTTGAAAGGATATACCTAACAAAAAATTAATTCAATTGGGTTTGGTAGGCGATAGCGTACATTTTTAGTTGCTTGATCATACTTACCAGTCCATTGGCACGTGTTGGAGACAAATGTTCTTTTAACCCAATCTCGTCGATAAAGTCTGTATCCGCATCTATAATATCCTTGGGATGTTGTCCAGAAAACGCACGAACAAGAATTGCAATAATCCCTTTGGTAATAATAGCATCACTATCTGCTGTGAAGTTTATTTTATCATCTTCCATTTCGGCATGAACCCACACCTTACTTTGGCACCCTTTTATGATATTATCTTCGGTTTTATACTTTTCATTAATTAACGGAAGCGATTTTCCCAATTCGATCATATACTCATAACGCTGCATCCAATCATCAAACATACTAAACTCATCAACAATTTCTTCCTGAATTTCTTTTATCGTCATTATACGCAAATTTTCAACAAAAGTACAACAAGATTCGTTGCTATTCAATACTTTCTGCTAATGATAAGATAGTATTAACTAATGGTTTGATCTCTTCTGGAGGATTACCATGATCAAAACTCTTTGAAGTATACGTATGTGAAGTAGTTATAATTTTTAGAGTAGCGTGCAAAGCAGCATCAGTTGTTCTTTTATCTGTTGGTGATACAAGCTTATCCAAAGCCTTCAGGTCTATAGTTTTAATGGTTGTGCTTAAGGTTTTCCAATCATTACTAGAACACGCTTTTGAATCCAATTGCGTTGTTCTTCTGTCTTTAGTTCTTTGTATAAATTCTTTATCAATAATTACTTTGAAATAAGCGCCCCGCGTGCTTGCTTCGTAAATGATTTTAGACAGGTTTTCCTGAGAGGGAGGAGTTGAAGAGATGGTATGTTGGCTCAAAGGTTGATTTTTTTCTTTTGAAAGCACCTTAACCAAAGTGTATTGCAAAGAAGAGCCATCAGCCGGAGGGTTTTCAATTTTGGAGACTACCACTTCAAGCATATAATTATAGCCTTGTTCATAATCAAATCCTTTGATGTGATCATAAAAATAGGTCCACTCGTCGTTTACATTTTCTTTTATCAAAAGGCATTGTTGAGGTGCTACCCCTTCGCAATCTACAAGATGATTCGCAACATACAAAGTTTGAGTGTCTTTGCAGGACATGATCAGGAATGTCAAACCAAAGTATATAATTAGTCTTCTCATTTTCTTAAGGGTTTTGAACAAAGCTGGCTCTTGGTCCATCATTGGCAAAAACTGCTCTCATTCTATCTTTTTGACCTTTTGTAAACATGTGCATACAGGCATCGTTAACATAATCCATATAATTCATGGTCATATCATTCGAGTTACATCGAATAGTAGGGTATGTGGGGCATGCAAAATTAGGCCCATCAGATAGAGGAGTATCGGCTACAAAATCATCCTGACTACAATCTCCATCACCCCAAATATGGCGTAAATTTAACCAATGTCCAACTTCATGGGTGGTAGTACGCCCTTTGTTGAAAGGATCGGTAACAAACCCGGTGGTACCAAAAAATTGCGGAGAAACGACAATACCATCGGTTGTTAAGTTATCTCCAGGAAACTGAGCATATCCCAAAATACCTCCACCAATAGTACATACCCAAATGTTTAATTTTTTATCGGGTGAAACAACATCTGATCCGCCATTAGCAGTAAACTTCACTTGGTCGTCTATACCCCATTCTTCTCGGGCAGAAGATACTCGAATAATGCTGTCTAGCTTAAAATGAATATTAATATCAGCTGCAAGATTCGAAAACTCCTCTGGGATTTGGTTGATGTCAGTATTGGATTTCGAAAAATCTTGATTTAGCACAGTGATCTGAGAAAGAATTTGATCATTACAGATATTTTCTTCCGGTTTGTTATATACCACATGCACGATTACGGGTATGGTTATTGTGTCTAGTGTTTTGAACAAACCACTTTTCCGAAGCTCGATAAAAGCCTGACACTGCTTTTCTATAGTATCCATTCTAGAAGTTAAACCAGGGTTGGTAGTAATATGATTCCGCAGTACTTGCATGGTGCCACACCTTGTATTCATTTGGGTACTGGCAAGGGAAGAAGAAATTTTTGTGTTTTCCGCATCCATACATTGTGGATCAGTATCCTCTTTTTTTTCTCGGGGGCATCCTAGAAACAATAGTATTGCTGCAAAGAAGCCGAGCATCATTAGCTTTTTCATGGTTAAGAGTATTGTGATTTTATAACGAAAAAATCAGTGTTTTGTTTTCGGTATTAACAGAAACAAAACAATATTTAACAATCTGAATTACAATTTGTTAATACGAAGTCGGTTCTTATGTAATTTACTAAATTATGAAGTGAAATCCAATAAAAAAGAGGGAGACAAGCCCCCTCATTCTTACGTACGAAAATATATATTTGATGAAATTACCTTTGAATAACGACCTTCTTGGTAATGCTCATTTCACCAACATATATTTTTGCCAAATAGTGACCAGGATGTAAATGAGATACATTGACTTGATTAGTGCTTGAAGAATGTACAAGTCTCCCAGTCTGATTAAAAAACTCAACTTTACTCAACTTTTTATTGTTTAATATCTTGATATTTAGAAGTTTATTGGTTGGATTTGGAAATGTTTGTAGTTCCACCATTTCTGGTTCGTAAATCACCTGTGGATTATCGCAAGTATCCTCTGAGGTGACATCGGAAGAAGTTGCTAGGTCCAGCAGAAATGATTGTTGCGCACCAGAATCCCCTTTTAATTTATAAGCTAACCACGAATTCAAAAACTGAAAAGTGATTGCTTGTTGCTGATCTCTTGTGATTTGGATATTTCCTGAAGAACTGTTTTCTCCAAAATCACAGAAAAAATTACTGTTAGCGTAGTAGCAATGAGCTCCTCCTGTAATATTTATCAAATACTTGCAGTCAGACCCAAGGTTATTGTAGATAGGAATATGATGCTCCTCGGGTGGAGTCACCCCATCTTCGGTTCCCGAAAAAACAATGGCATCTTCTGAAACATTGGAAGCAGGGGTTAGGGTGTCAAATCGAAGTAAAGCTGGTGCAAAAGTGACTAATGTCTCTACCTCTACCAAAGAAGCAGCTACTGTAGCAGCTCCACCACCCATTGAATGACCAATAAGTGCTGTTTTGTCGGCTACGATGCCGGATAAAACAGAACTCGAATTGTTGTTTTCTGCCTGGATCGCTCCTACTATGAAAGCTAAATCCTTGGAGTACGCATCGTGATTGGCAAAAAATGACCCTTCAGTATTTACGAAAACTACTATATACCCTTTGGGAACAAGATTGTCGTAAAAGTTTTGATAAGCGTCGGATCCCATTACAAAACCATGACCAAGGACAACCACAGGAAAGGGTCCTTGGGTCCGATTGGTTTTGTTTTCTCGTGTGATTTTAGGATAATAAATACGTGTGTTTACCCTTCGGTTTCTTCTACTTGCATCTCTGAAAGTTTTAGAGCTTGAACTTACGTCGTAGTCTTGGGCAACGCCACTACAGACTACAAAAAGCATTGATAAAATACTTAGCAGTACTTTTTTCATAATATATTTATTTTTGGTTAATGTTGTTGGTTAAAGGTATTTTTAAAATTAGATTTTTGCAAGTTTAATCTAATTTTTTTTAACATTTAATCTAGATATTTAGTCATTATTGACTTATTTGTAAGATGCTGAAATATAGTTTGTTATTTTGTAATTTTAACAGTATTGTTGGGATGAGCGCAGATTTTTATTCTAAGTTTTACACAAAAAACAAAGAATAAAATACCAGCAAAAAATAATTTTTAAAAAGTGGAATTTTCCCCGAAAATTTCTAAGAATTAAGAATAATTTTTAAGAAAGCATGGTTTTAGCTTTTTGAACAGCTGCTACTAAAGCATCAATTTCTTCTTTGGTGTTATAAAATGAAAAAGAAGCTCTTACTGTACCAGGAATTTTATAGAAATCCATGATAGGTTGTGCGCAATGATGACCGGTTCGCACCGCAATACCTAACTTATCTACAATAGTACCTATGTCGTAAGGGTGGATGTTTTTGATGTTAAAGGAAATAACTGAGGTTTTATTTTTGGAAGTACCATAAATCTTAAGCCCTTCGATTTCCAAAAGCTTTTGAGTTCCATATTCCAGTAGATCATTTTCGTAGGCGGCTATATCGTCAAAACCGATACTATTCATATAATCAAGGGCTACTCCAAATGCAATACCCCCACAGATATTAGGTGTACCTGCTTCGAATTTGTGTGGCAAACCGGCATAAGTGGTCTTTTCAAAAGTAACCTGATCGATCATTTCACCACCACCTTGATAAGGAGGTAACTTCTCCAACCATTCTTCTTTTCCGTATAGCATACCCACTCCCGTAGGGCCACAAAGCTTATGCGCCGAGGCAACATAGAAATCTACATCCAATTCTTGTACATCAGGCTTGATATGCGGACAGGATTGAGCTCCGTCAATAAGTACGGCAGCACCTACTTTATGCGCTTTTTCTATAATTTCCTCTATCGGATTAATGGTTCCTAAAGCATTTGAAATATGATTGGTAAAAACGAGCTTGGTTCGTTCGGTAAGTAATTCATCATATACGCTCATCACCAACTCTCCCTCTTCGTTCATTGGGATAACCTTTAGAATAGCACCTGTTCGTTCGCATAACATTTGCCAGGGTACAATATTAGAATGGTGCTCTAAAGCAGAAACAATAATCTCATCTCCTTTGGTTAAAAGATTAGTAAATCCGGTAGCGATAATATTGATACTGTGTGTAGTACCAGAGGTCAAGATGATTTCGTAAGAATGCTTAGCATTAAAATGTTGTTGTACTTTTTTACGTGCTATTTCGTACGCATCAGTAGCCTCTTGAGACAAGGTATGCACTCCACGATGGATATTGGCATTGTACGTGCTATAATAATCTACTATAGCGTCAATAACAACTTGAGGAGTCTGCGAGGTAGCAGCATTATCAAAATATACAAGAGGTTTCCCGTTTACAGTTCTCTTCAAAATAGGAAAATCTTCTCTTACTTTTTGTACATCAAACATTGCAATTTCTTTCTGCAAAAATAAGAAGTATTTCTAATAAGGATTGTTTATTTTTAGAATGGTTTAATGTTTTTTCTTATGAGGCGATTAATAAAGCGTATAGGGCTTGTCTTACTGTTTTTAATTATTGTGATTTGTATTGCTGGAGTGGTTAATTACCCTAAGCTTACGATCCTAACAGGGTATTCTGCAAAGCATATGAATTCTTCTGTTTTTATTGGTGAAAGATCGGTAGAATTTACTGATACCGAAGACAATAATTTTGCACCGGTACATCTTGCTGATGACGAGGTAAATTTTGAAGAAAAAATGTCTATCGCATCGGTATTTGGTCTACAAGAAAGAAAGGCAGTGTATCGTAAAGGCGTAGGTAGTGTTCTGATTAATGATGATTTTGATGAAAATGCCCCCGTTTTGACTCCCAATAGAAGCAAAGCGAATACGGGCTTGTCTTACCCTTATGGCGATTTACCACAGAAAGATACTGTTTTTGCTAATCTGGATTACCCAAAAATAAAGGAAGCTGTACACTCGATATTTGATAGCAATGATGAATATGTGAAAAAAACAAGAGCTGTTTTGGTGATCTATAAAGATCAGATCGTTGCAGAAAAATATATTGAAGGTTTGGATCAAACCTCTAAACTACCTGGTTGGTCGATGACCAAAAGTATTTTGGCCACAGCCTATGGTGTACTACAAAAACAGGGAGAGATATCTATCCATGATAAAGCACCTGTTGAGGAATGGCAGAATGATGAAAGAAAAGAAATTACCATCGATGATTTGTTGCAAATGAATTGTGGGTTAGAATGGGAAGAAGATTACGGTTCTATTTCTGATGCAACAAAGATGTTATATCTGGATACCGATATGACCAAAGCGCAAATTGATAAGAAGGCTATTGCAAAACCTGGCGAATATTGGTACTACTCTTCTGGAGTATCCAATCTGTTATCCGGAATTTTACGCAAAAAAATGAACAGCTATCAGGAGTATTTAGATTTTCCGTATCGGGAGTTTATCGACAAAATTGGGATGAACTCTATGCTTATTGAAACCGATATTGCTGGCAATTATGTTGGATCCTCTTATGCCTGGGCTACAGCCAGAGACTGGGGGAAGTTTGGATTGCTATATCTACATAAAGGAAATTGGAATGGAACGCAGATTTTTAATCCAGAGTGGGTGGATTATGTAACTACTCCAACACCAACTTCTGAAGGAGATTATGGAGCCCATTTTTGGCTAAATGCGGGAGGTTTTTATCCCGATGCACCCAAAGATATGTTTTCGGCAAATGGATACCAGGGACAGCGCGTATTTATAATTCCGTCCAAGGACTTGGTTATTGTTCGGTTTGGACTGATTGGTGATGCTGGAGTAGATTTCAATACGTTCTTGCAGGAAGTTACCGAAGCTGTACAATAAAAAAACCAGGCCGTTAAGAACCTGGTTTTCGTATCGTGTTTTTAAATGCGTTCTATCTATAGATCAAAACCAATATTTACACCAAGTTTATTGGCGATTAATTTGTTGATTCTGGTTTTGAGTTGAGGTATTTTTACGCTTTCTAATACATTGTTGGCAAAAGCATACATCAATAATGCTTTGGCTTCTTTCTCTCCAATTCCTCTAGCTCTCATGTAGAACAATGCATTTTCATCCAACTGACCAATAGTACAACCGTGAGAACATTTTACATCATCAGCAAAAATCTCAAGCTGAGGTTTTGAGTTGATGGTAGCTTTATCACTTAATAAGATGTTATTGTTAGACTGGAAAGCATTGGTTTTTTGAGCAATTTTATCAACGATAATCTTACCGTTAAATACTCCAGTAGCTTTTTCGTCAAAGATACCTTTGTAATCCTGATGGCTCTCGCAATTAGGTTCGGTGTGGTGTACCAACGTATTGTGATCTACATGCTGTTTACCTTCTATAATCGTCACTCCGTTAAGAATAGAGTCTATGCCTTCGCCTTTCTGATAAAAATTGAGGTTATTTCTGGTTAAATTTCCTCCAAAAGCAAAAGTATGCACCGAAGCTACACTTTGAGCCTGCTGCTCTATAAAAGTATTATCGATTAACGAAGCGTGCTCGTTGTCATTCTGTATTTTGTAGTAATCAACAATTCCTCGTTTGTCGACAAATATTTCGGTTACCGAATTGGTCAATACCGGATTATCAGTCAAACTTTGATGACGCTCAATGATTTGTACATGAGAATTTTCTTCTACCACGATCAAATTACGAGGCTGTAGCATTTGAGCAGATTCTTTGCCTGTAGAGAGGTGAATAATCTGTATAGGCTTATCTGCAAGTTTGTTTTTCGGAATATAGATATACGCTCCTTCTTTAGAAAATGCAGTATTTAAAGAAGTAAGTCCATCCTGACGTGCTATTTTATTAAAATAGTTATCAATTACGGGCTTATACTTGTCATGCGACAATGCAGAAGACATCAAACAAACGTCAATTTTATCGTGAGTAGTCTCTGATAGGTGAGACGAATACTTACCATCGATAAAAACGATTTTGTAGGTATCTAGATCGTAAAGAAAATATTTCTTTATGTCTTTAAATTCTAAAGCATTTTCTTCCTTAGGAAAAATACTGTAGTCATGTTTCAAAACAGCATTCAAGGAAGTGTATTTCCAAGCCTCTTCTTTCTTTGTAGGAAACCCTTTTTCTTCAAAAACCTTTATGGCTTGGCTTCGTATATCATGAATTGGCGCATCGACATTCACAGTATTTTCAAAGGCCAAAAAAGAGGATACTAATTTATCTTTTAATCCCATGGTCTTATGCGTTTATCTCTTCTTTAATCCAATCGTATCCTTTTTCTTCTAATTCTAGAGCGAGTTCTTTTGTTCCTGATTTTACGATTTTCCCATCGTATAATACGTGAACATAATCTGGAACGATATGATCCAACAATCTTTGATAGTGTGTAATCACGACAATAGCATTGTCTTCACTTTTTAGTCTGTTTACACCATTAGCTACAATACGTAAGGCATCGATATCTAATCCAGAATCGGTTTCATCCAGAATGGCTAATTTGGGTTCCATCATTGCCATTTGGAAAATCTCATTTCTCTTTTTCTCACCTCCAGAAAACCCTTCATTCAAAGATCTAGATAAGAATTTACGATCGATTTCTAACAACTCAGATTTCTCTCTGATTTTTTTGAGCATGTCTTTGGCTGGCATCTCTTCAAGACCTTGTGCCTTGCGAGTTTCATTGATTGCCGTTTTCATAAAGTTAGTTACCGTAACTCCTGGAATCTCTACGGGATACTGAAAAGACATAAACACTCCTTTGTGAGCACGCTCTTCTGGAGCTAGCTCTTCGATATCTTCACCTTCCAAAAGAATTTCTCCTTTGGTAACTTCATAATCTTCCTTACCGGCAACGATATTGGCAAGTGTACTTTTTCCGGCACCATTAGGTCCCATTACTGCATGAATTTCTCCGGCATTAACCTTTAAATTAAGACCTTTTAAAATTTCCTTTCCTTCAACACTAGCGTGTAAATCCTTTATTTCTAACATTGCTTATAATTCTTTAATCTATAAAGAGATGTGTTATTCTGTTTGTTTTCTATTTAATTTCCTTCAGAGGTGTTTTGCGTTTCAGAAGCCTTAATTTTTGTTGGCAATTCTGATGTTGGCGCACTAACACCTACAATTTCTTTTATTTCTACAACCTCTCCCCAACCTTGATTGGGATTGGATTTTATAATTCCTTTGATTACTACAGGAACCATATCATATTCTTCTCTTTGCAGAGGCTTTATTTTTTCTGCTAATTCTAAAGCCGCTTCATCGATCACGACACCATAAATAAAATCATTCCCTTTAATTACCGCAGCATCTTCAATTAGAATAAATTCTCCCCTAATCAAAGTAACTTCGCCATTTTGATTTTCGGAGTTGTTTTTTTTACAGGAAGAAATAATGAGCAGTACGGCAATGAGTAAAGTTGATGGTTTCATTGAGGTCGTTTAGATGATTTTACATTTATCCTACAGAACCTTCAAGAGAAATCTCAAGAAGTTTTTGAGCTTCAACAGCAAATTCCATCGGAAGTTTGTTCAATACTTCTTTACTAAATCCATTTACGATCAGGGCTATCGCTTTTTCGGTATCTATACCTCTTTGATTACAGTAAAAAATTTGATCTTCTCCAATCTTGCTAGTTGTAGCTTCATGTTCTATTTGAGCAGTTTTATTTTTTGCTTCTATATAAGGAAACGTATGAGCACCACATTCATTGCCCATCAGTAAAGAATCACATTGTGAAAAATTACGGGCATTCTCAGCTCTACTATTAATTTGAACCAGTCCTCTGTAACTGTTTTGAGATTTTCCGGCAGAAATCCCTTTTGAAATGATAGTACTTTTGGTATTCTTACCCAAATGAATCATTTTGGTACCTGTATCGGCTTGCTGAAAATTGTTAGTCACAGCAATAGAGTAAAACTCACCTACAGAATAATCTCCCTTAAGTACACAAGAAGGATATTTCCAGGTAACCGCAGATCCAGTTTCTACCTGAGTCCATGAGATTTTAGCATTAGTCTCGCAAAGTCCTCTTTTGGTAACGAAGTTGAATACTCCTCCTTTACCTTCGGCATTACCAGGATACCAGTTTTGTACCGTAGAATATTTGATCTCGGCATCATCTAAAGCGATAAGTTCTACTACAGCCGCATGCAATTGATTTTCATCACGCATAGGAGCAGTACAACCCTCTAGGTAACTTACATAACTACCTTCGTCAGCAATAACCAGTGTTCTTTCAAACTGTCCAGTTCCTGCTTGATTTATTCGGAAATACGTAGACAATTCCATTGGGCATCGAACTCCCTTTGGAATGTAACAAAAAGAACCATCACTAAACACTGCAGAATTTAATGCAGCGTAAAAATTATCTTTTTGCGGCACTACACTACCGATATATTTCTTTACTAATTCTGGATGTTCCTGAATGGCTTCAGAAATAGAACAGAATATAATTCCTTTTTCGGCCAGAGTCTCTTTAAAAGTAGTCGCAACAGAAACGGAGTCCATTACGATATCCACCGCAACGCCTGCTAATTTCTTTTGCTCTTCTAGAGAAATTCCCAGTTTTTCAAAAGTTTCCAATAACTCTGGATCTACCTCATCAATACTATTGTATTTTGGTTTTTTATTGGGAGCTGAGTAATAAGAGATATTCTGAAAATCAGGTTTCTCGTAGTTTACGTTTGCCCATTCTGGCTCTTCCATCTGCTCCCAGATTCTGAAAGCTTCCAGTCGCCATTCGGTCATCCACTCGGGCTCTTCTTTTTTCTTCGAAATTGCTCGAACAATATCTTCATTCAAACCAACAGGGAATGTATCAGACTCTATATCTGTATAGAATCCGTACTCGTATTCCTTGGTTTCTAATTCTTTCTTTAAGTCGTCTTCTGTATATGCCATCTTCTTGATCCTAAATTTTATTCAGGACTTTTTTCATGTCCAAATTAAAGAGAAAAACTCTCTCCACAGCCACAAGTTCTTGTTGCATTGGGGTTATTAAATACAAAGCCAGTTCCGTTTAAACCACCAGAATATTCCAAAGTGGTTCCTACAAGGTAGAGAAAGCTCTTTTTGTCTACAATGATTTTTACACCGTTGTCTTCAAAAACTTTATCTCCATCTTGCTGTGATTTGTCGAACTTCAGATCATAAGACAAACCAGAGCAACCGCCACTTTTTACACCTACTCGGATGTAATCAGTAGTGATATTGTACCCGTCTTCGCTCATCAATTGGATGACTTTATTTTTTGCTATGTCTGATACCTTAATCATCTTCTTATTAAATAGATTAATTCTAAATGAGTTGCAAATATACTACATAAGTGCATCTTATTCATAAAACCTAACATTTATCTAACATATATCTATATTGATAAAATCTATTCATTTGGTTTTACATAGATTACAAGATGCCTTAGTTCTTATTGTCCTTACTTTATTTTGATCACCATCAAGTCCAGAAGCCCTTTGTTTTCAGCCTCATCAAGATCATTGCTGTTTGTTTCTCCAACTGCCAAAAGGTGACCTGTTGAGGTTTCAATAACATCATACGAAAAATCGAAACCGGCGCCACCAAAGTTCTTTTGCCATTGCAAGTTTCCGGAATTGTCTATTTTGATCACCCAAAAATCGTTATCTCCATGGTTAGCACTAAGATCGCCACTACTACTTTTTGATGCCCCCGAAATAACAAACCCACCATCAAAGGTGGTATCAATAGATCTTGCCACATCAAACTGTAATCCTCCAAAGGATTTTTTCCAGATTAAGTTTCCGTCATCATCTATTTTGATCACCCAAAAATCAGAATCTCCATGATTATCCGTTACATCGCCATCATTACTTATTGTTTGACCCACGACCACATAAGAGTTATCCGCAGCAAGAACAGCTTCGTACGCAATATCAATTCCGCTACCGCCATATGTTTTCTGCCATACCATTTCACCTGAAGCATTTATTTTTACGATCCAAAAATCATAACTTCCATTATGGCTGGTGATATCAAAATCGGTGCTCTCTGTAGCACCAAACATAACAAAACCTCCATCTGCAGACTGAAGCACACTGTAACTTCTATCATTATTGGTGCCGCCAAAAAAGTTACGCCACTCTAATTCTCCTTGTGCATTTATTTTTTGACCCCAAAACTCTCCAACACCATGTTTGGTCAAGCCTCCTTCTCCTCCAGAAGCCGTAATATCCAAAAATCCAGCACTAAAATATCCACCATCCTGTGTCTGAATTATAGCATAACTATGATCATGCCCTGCAAAGCCATAGCTCTTTTCCCATTCGATATTACCACTGCTATCCAATTTTACAAACCAATTGTCATGAAAACCTTCATTGTTACTGGCATCACCATCACTGCTCATACTGTATCCAGTGATAAGAAAACCATTATCCCGGGTTTGAATGACTTCCTGACCCTGATCATCGCCACTTCCTCCAATAGTCTTGTTCCATTGTAACGTACCTTCGGCATCTAATTTTAATAACCAATAGTCGTTTACATTTAAGGTTTTGTCGGTAATATCCCCATCTGTACTTTTGGTAAACCCAAAAACTGCATATCCTCCATCAGAAGTTTCAATAACAGAGCGTGCAGACTCCTCGTCGGATCCACCAAAGGTTTTTATCCAATCAATTTCTCCCTGGAAATTAATGACATCAGAATTATCGTTATCATCATCATTCGAGCAACTACACAATAGTATGCTTAAAAGAGCCACCAGGCTAATTTTTATATTTCTTCTCATATGCATTTTATTGTTCTTTGACCAAAAGGAATCCGGCATTGATATCACTGATTATTATGTTTCCGCTTGCAAAAAAAGGATAGACGTTCCAGGCTCCACTAAAATTTGCACTGTTTGCGGTTGGGAAAGAATCGAAAAACCCTATTTCGGTTAGATTTCCGCTGGCAATATCAGTAAGGTCAATTACTCGCAATCCGGCTTGATAGTTTGCCATATAAAATTTATTGTCTTTTACATATCCATTATGATCAATAGCTCTGGTTGGTCCAGTATAAGTCATGTGGAAAGCGGGATTGTCTAAATCCTGAAAATCGAATATAATGGTTCGAGTATTAAACCCGGCATTGGTTTCGTCTAATTCATCCCCTAGAAGAAAATATCGCATATCTTCGGTAAACCAACCTTGATGAGTATATCCTACCTGAGAATAGCTGATTTTGGAAATATTAACTGGGTTGTTTTTGTCTGTGATATCAGCAATTACAATCTCTACCTGATTGCTTCCAATTAATATTTCCCTGCCTTGATAATCTGGATCAGGCCCATTATACGTTACTACCTGTGCATCATGAGAATAAGGATCCGTACCCACCGAGGTAAACCCACCTTCTCCCACAGGGTTTTTAGGGTCCTGGATATTCACGAAAATAGGACCTCCACCAAAAATCAATGCGGTTCCGGTGGTGTTTCTTGCTCCAACCGGATAGGCATAGCCTGAAGCCTCATTAATCACAATATTATGAGCACTACCAAATTCTGTAAATCGGGTATCGGCAGTAAAATTTTGTGGAGGGTTTGTTATGCTTCTAAGTCGAGTAAGATCAAAAACCTGCATACCGTGACCTTGGGCTTCACTTACTATAAAGGCGTGATTTTGATATACTTTTACATCTCTCCAGTTGCTACTAACCGTTGCCGTTGGTAATTTTCCTAGATATATTGGATTTTCGGGTGTAGAGATGTCTATAAATGCGGTACCATTATCCAATCCAATAATAGCATATTCTTTTCCGTCTTGAGGATCTGTCCATCCCCAGCTATCGTTTCCTCTTGCTGCTTCCATGACTCCCAGATTAATTGAGGAAACCAAATCAAGACCGTTACAAGGATAAAAACCTGCAGCAGTACCATTAATACATTCGTTGGAGGCATCAGGGTCTGGACCTGGATCCACAGGAGCACCTGCATCGTCATCTCCACTACAACTCAAAATGAGTAAAAGAAGGAGACAGCCGATGACACTATTTAACTTTTTCATGAGACTATCATTTTACTAAAGATACCAAACTTTTTTCATTTCATTTAAATATCTGAAAAACAAATACTTATGAATTTATAATTGAATTTTTTGCTGGAAATTTTTCAAAAGAGGGTAACAATATTTTTACCCATCTGATATAGGGATGTAAAACAAAAAACCACTAAAAATTTTAAGTATGGAAACTTCAATTTTAAAGAAAACGTTGATTACATCTATTAAGAGTACACTTAGTTTATTGATCTATGTACTTGTTTTTAGCGCATGCGAAAAAGATGATCCACAGCAGTTTTGTGATCCTGCACCCAAGTTTGATATTGATGCATTTGTAGAAGGACTACAAGAAAGATTAAATAATGAAGACAACCCTAATGTGGGTTATCAATTGGTAGTTAATAAAGATGGAAACTTATATCATTCAGAAGCAGAAGGATTTGCCATTCATGAAAATGATAGCGACGGACCTGTAGCCATGTCTGTGGACACACGAATGAATGTGGCTTCTGTTTCAAAATTTATAGGCACTGTTGCCCTGCTAAAAGCGATGGAGGAGCATAATGTAAGCCTGGAGTTTAACGTAGTTAATTATCTTCCAGAAACCTGGAAATCACAGGTACATTCTACACATTCTGATGTGGATTCTGATGCGTATTTGACATTTCGCAAATTGTTACAAATGAATACGGCCATCAATTTTCCTGGGGATGATCCTTTTCCTGGTATTATGCCTACCGAAGCTCAAATGTTGGCTGGGTTAGCCGCTACTCCTGCGATGGACCGTATCGGAGATTATCAAAACGGAAACTTTACGTTGATCAGAGTATTGATCGGTCAAATCGTTTATGAACTTGATGAGACAGCTAATGAGTATTCAACCGCATGTACGGATAAATATTTTGAGTATGTCAAAGAAAAGATCTTTGATCCATTAAATATCAACCCTCCATCGTCTGCAAACGAAGTAGAGAGTCATTATGATGGGATTTATCCTTGGGGGTATCAATGGCCATTCAACCCTGATTTTCAAAATGCTTCTGATGGCACCTTGGGTTGGAAACATAGCAGCAATCCCTACCGTAATGGAGGATCTGGCGGACTGTTATTGTCTTCGATGGATCTGGCAAAAATCTTAGCCTTTTTTAAACATGATCAAAGCGAAACCATTATTTCTAAAAAACAAAGAGAAAGTATTCTGAATTCGGAGTTAGGATTGACTGAATCCATAGATGGCACTCATGGTAATTATCTGTCAAAAGGAGGATTAAGAGGTGCAGATGATTGTTGTAGTCGAGCATTGCGATCACGCATCATGATTTTTCCAAATGGTGTTGAGGCTGTGTTATTAACCAATGGTAATAATACCACCTTGGGGAGTACTTTGAGGGATAGCTATGATAATGCCTGGAAATCTAACTGTCAATAAAAAGAAGAATAAAGTATAAAAAAACAAAATAGTAAAGTCATGAAAAATCAAATTTTAAAAACCATTTTAATCATTGCAGGAATAACTTTTGCGAGCTGTTCAAATGATGATGATGCTACTCCAGAAGTAGTAGGAGTAACTTCTTTTGAAATAGAAGGACAATGGAATTGTGAACTAGGTGAAAATTGTGAGGATATTTATCAGTTTGAATTCAAAAAAGATTCTAAAATATCGATTAGTATAAATGATGTAACAGGAATGTCGGCAGTATCACTTGATTTATCTGTAGAATTTGGACAGTTTGGAGGACCTAATTTATTAAATGAAGGAAGTCTTACTTATTATGGATGTACAGGTCAGGATGAAGACGTTTCCATTACAAACATTACTGTTTCAGAAGCAGGCACATACAATTTGTCTGTGGCAAGAGATTGGGGATTAAGTGCTGGAGCTGAAGGTACTTACACCTTAGCCATAATTTCAGATACTCCATTTACAGAAGGTGTAGCTCCAATTGATGATGTCGATGCACAGAACTATGAAAGAGAATGCTTATAAATTCATATTATAATCCTTAAAAATCCCGATTTTTCGGGATTTTTTTATGAGATAGAATCACAATGTTGGCTACCTTTGCAGCATGATAGAAGATAAAAATAGCGCTAGAACCCCTTTGTCTGAATTAGGTGAATTTGGATTAATAGACCATCTCACAAAGAATTTTGAGATCAAACAACCTACAACAGATGTTGGTATAGGAGATGATGCAGCAATTTTGGACTTTGGAGACCAAAAATGTGTGATCAGTACAGATTTGCTAATTGAAGGAGTACACTTTGACCTTTCTTACGTTCCTTTAAAGCATCTGGGATATAAATCGGTGATGGTTAACCTTTCAGACATTTATGCGATGAATGCTACTGCAAGTCAGATCACAGTATCTATAGCTGTATCTAATAGATTTCCGTTAGAAGCATTGGAAGAATTATATGCAGGTATTCAAACAGCAGCCAATTTATATAACGTTGATGTGGTTGGTGGAGATACCACTTCTTCCACTTCAGGATTAATTATAAGCATTACTGCTTTGGGATATGCCAAGCAAGAAGAAATTACCTATAGAAGCGGAGCAAAAAACAACGACCTCTTGGTCGTATCTGGAGATTTGGGTGCTGCGTATATGGGGCTTCAAGTTTTGGAGCGAGAAAAACAGGTTTTTAATGTAAACCCAAATGCACAACCAGACTTGGATCAATATACCTACTTAATCGAAAGACAACTTAAACCTGAGGCTCGTAAAGATATTCCGGAATTGCTTAGAGCACTTGAAGTACAGCCGACAAGTATGATCGATATTAGTGATGGTTTGTCTTCGGAAACGATACACTTGTGTACAAAGTCTGAAGTAGGAGTACATCTTTACGAAGAAAAAATACCGTTGGACCCGGCAGTAATCTCAATTTGTGAAGAGTTTAATTTAAACAGTACTACAGTAGCCCTCAACGGTGGTGAGGATTATGAGTTATTGTTCACGATAAAACAAGAGGATTATCCAAAAATAAAAGCAAATCCCAATTTAACGGTGATCGGACACATGACTGATAAGAATGACGGAATGGGATTGGTTACTCGAGCCAATGAGAAAATAGAGTTACAAGCTCAAGGGTGGAATCCTATTAAAAAAGAAGAGTAGAATTATACTATGATGCTGCTTGAAAAGGAGTAGTTTTTGTTTCTTTCCTGGCCGCTTTTTTCGCATGCACTTGTTCTAGGGCATTATTAATCTCTTTTAATTTGGGGGTTAACACTTCCAAACGACCTCTGCTATTTGTTGTTGCCTGCTCTCCACAATGCGAACAAGTATATTCTTTTATATGATGGGTAACATGTTTAGAAAGAACGTAGTCATGACCAAATAGGGAACAGTAGATTTTGGAAAAGGAGAACGTGGAACTAGGGGTAGACTTTTTCATATTTTCTAGGGGTTATAAGTGCATAGAAGGGCGTTATGGGTTCATTATCAATACAATAATAATATTTTTTTTGACATAAACTAAATTTTGTAAGAAAAAATTGTCTTCAAATGTTGTTTTTTAACTAAAAAAAGCCAAAAAATAGGTTTTTTGGCTAAAAAAAATGTATTTCATCTGATAATTTTGGAACTAAGCCGTTACCTATGTAGGGTTCTGTAGATGATTTTGTAAAGCAGCCATAAACTCTTTTTGGTTTTCAATATAGGTCATATGGCCACCGTCAAAAGAAATGAGATCTACCTTGGCATAATTGGCTTCTTTCTCATTTTGAGAAAACGATAAAACAGGATCTTTTTCTCCAGCAAAGATTACTTTAGACCCATTAAATTCTTTAAGGATATTAGATCGATCTTTTCTGATTTTCATGCCTTCTAATGCAGAAATGATTCCTTGCAATGACGTTTTAGACGCTTGTTCTTTTATTTGTTTGATCTGTGGTTCGTAAGCAATCCTATTTTTTTCAGCAAAAAGATTAGCGATGGCCATACTGGTATAGGCATTAGGATTTTTCTTAACAATATCGATGGCTCGGGTCCTGCTAATTTTACGTTCTTCACTGTCTGGATAAGATGTAGAGTTAAGCAGTATTAAAGAAATTGCCTTTTTAGGGAAAAGATCTACAAAAGCAAGCGAAACATATCCACCCATAGAGTGTCCGATTAGGGTAAGATCGGTTATTTGTAATTCGTCTAATACCGTATTAACGGCTAATGCCATGTTTTCCATGGTATGGATATATCCCAAAGACTCAGTATCCCCATGGCCCAATAAATCAATTGCAATGCAATGATAGGAGTTTTCGAGTAAGGCGATGGTTTGTTCCCACATGGTTATATTCTCTAGAAATCCATGTAAAAAAACGATCGGTCTCCCTTTTCCGGTGCTCTTATAATTTATTTTGATCTCTTTGTACGTCAAAGTCATTTTGAAATTTTATTTTTAGGCACATAAACCTAATTAAATGCGATTTAATAAAGAAACTTTCGTTGCAGGATTTGCTCTTTTTTCTATGTTTTTTGGTGCGGGAAATCTAATGCTACCCCCACTATTAGGACTTAAAGCCGGAGAATCCTGGTCGATGGTTACTTTGGGTTTTGTTATTTCTGCAGTGCTTATCCCTATATTAGGTATTGTAGCTCATGCTCGATTACAAGGAACAATGCTGGATTTTGCCAAAAGAGTTTCTCCGGGATTTAGTCTTGTATATTGTGTTTTGGTGTATTTGATTTCGATTACTTTACCTTCTCCAAGAACGGCATCGGTAACTCATGAGATGGCTATTCAACCATTTTTTGGCACTAGCGCTTGGCTAACCAGCGGAATTTATTTCGCATTGGTACTCCTATTTGTACTCAATCGGTCAAGAATATTAAGCCTACTGGGGAAATTCTTATCTCCTATATTATTCATTGTAATACTATCTATTGTAGCACTAGGTGTTTTTGGAACTTTGGATCCAACTCTGAATCCTTCAACTTTTGAGACACCAGTAGTTACAGGATTATTAGAAGGCTATCAAACATTTGATGCTATTGGGGCGGTAGTTGTTGGCGGAGTGATTATTATTTCACTCAAAATCAAAGGAGAGGAAAATTTTGAAAGGATACGCAGTCTAATCATTAGTTCTGGAATTGTTGCCGGTTTTGGCCTCTTTATCATTTATGCAGGGATGATCTATAATGGAGCACTTTTTGGTGCCGAAGTGGATCCGAACATTTCCCGAATCGGTTTGCTTTCCGAATTAAGTTTAAAAACCTTGGGTAATATTGGTAGATCCTGCTTAAGTGTTTTGGTTGGTTTAGCTTGTTTTACAACTGCCGTTGGTATTGTAACAGGTACAGCCGATTTTATGAAAGGTATCTTGGGAGAATCCAAAAAAGCATATGTAATCACTGCTATTGTAGGATGTATTCTAGGAGTGGTAATGGGGCAGTTTGATGTGCATTATATTATTGATGTTGCAGTGCCTGCTTTGATGCTTATCTATCCAATTACTATTGTGTTAATTCTGCTTAATGCCATACCCGACAATTTCACTTCGGATCTCACTTTCAAAATAGTGGTTATTGTTACCATCATTTTTAGTATTCCTGATCTTCTGGCATCCATAGGTATGGGAGAATCTGTACAACCGTTGTTAGAGGCGCTTCCCCTTGGAAAGTATAGCCTTGCCTGGTTGCTTCCAGCTATCACTACCTGGATTATAATCAATCTATTTTCATTAATAAAAAGAAAGTCATAACATAATTGTTTTTAAGGGTAATTTCCCCTTTTTCTGTTATTTGTTTTTTAGTACATTCGCGGCTAGGAAAACGACCACATTTCAATAAACAAACCTTTAAAAGCATAGATTTATCTTATGAAAAGACTATTTCTAGCTGCAAGTCTATTATGTCTAATAGTTTCTTGCGGTAATGACGACAATTATGTACCTATCGAATTCAATTTAGATGATCAATTAAAAACATTGCTTACCGAAGCTTCCGAGGGAAAAGGGCTTTCGTATTTCATGTTTCCGGAAAGTGATGATTACACCAACATCCCGCAGGACCCCCAAAATCCGATTACCAAAGCCAAAGTTGATTTAGGAAAACTACTATTACATGAAACGGCCTTAGGTAGAAACCCTAAAATAGAAGAAATGAGAGGGACCTATTCTTGTGCATCTTGCCATCAGGTTGGAGCTGGGTTTAGCGCTGGGATACGACAAGGAATCGGTGAATGCGGAGTAGGTTTTGGTATTCGTGGAGAAGAAAGAACTATCAACCAAAACGTACCTGTAGATTCTGTAGATATCCAACCACTTCGATCTCCTACTATACTCAATGTAGCCTACCAGGATGTGATGCTTTGGAATGGACAATTTGGGGGTACAGGAACCAATCAGGGAACTGAAGCCAATTGGGAAAATATTCAGGAAAACTTTCTAGGACTTCAGGGAGTCGAAGTACAAGCGATCAAAGGACAAGGTGTTCATCGATTATTAGTAGACGAAGACTTTGTAAATCAAGCAGGATACAAAGCAATGTTTGATGCAGCTTTTGGTGATGTTGCCGAAGAGGACCGGTATACTACCTTGAACGCAGCTTTGGCTATGGCAGCTTACGAAAGAACGTTATTGGCGAATCAAGCACCTTGGCAGGAATGGCTGAAAGGACAAAGCGATGCAATGACTGATGCCGAGAAAAGGGGAGCCATTGCTTTTTTTGGTAACGGAAAATGTTATGAATGTCATACAGGTCCTGCATTAAACGATAAAGGATTTCATGCCTTTGGAATGGGCGACTTTGATAATTCGAATTCAGCCATTGTTTTGGATGAAAATGGATTTCAAAATGTAAAAAAAGGAAGAGGAGGATTCACCAAAAATCCAGATGACGACTATAAGTTTAAAACACCAACGTTATACAATATTGCAGATAACGGATTTTATGGTCATGGGTCTACTTTTACTTCGGTAAAAGAGGTGATTCGTTACAAAAACGATGGGGTACCACAATCCAACGAAGTTCCCGGAGAGAATCTAGCAACACAATTTGGTGCTACGGATTTAACTGATCAGGAAATTGATGATCTTACTGTTTTTATCGAAAGCAGTCTGCGAGATCCTAATTTAACCCGTTACGTTCCAGAAACCATAAATTCAGGATTATGCTTTCCTAATAACGACGAGCAATCGAGATCAGATTTAGGATGTAATTAATACAATGTGGCGATCCACCACGTATTTCCAAAAGGGTCTTTAAAACCGGCGCCTCTTGCTCCGCTATCCTCATCCATAGGTTGCATGAGTGAGACGGCTCCGGAATCTAAGGCGTTGTAGTAGGTTTGATCGGTATCGCGAACATACACATACATGGATCCAGGTTGAGCAGGATAGTCTGCAGAAGCTTCTGAAAGAAGAATAGTACTGTCACCGATTTTAATCTCAGAGTGCTGAATACGGTGTTGCGCATCTGTGCTCCTGATCATCTCCTGTGCATTGAATATTTTACGAATGAAATCAATAAAATCTTCGGCTTTTTTCACCACTAGATAGGGCATAGCCTGTTGGTGACCTGCTGTAATCTTCATTCGTTGCATAAAATAAAAGAGAGTTTTTTATTGGTAACGAACGAGTACCGATAAATATTCTATAGAAGCAATAAAAAAACCGATCTAGGATCGGTTCATTAATTCTTCAATTTCTTCAGCTTCGATTGGGATGTTGGCCATCAGATTAAAAGGGGCTCCCTTTTCTTGAATCACTACATCATCTTCTAGTCGAATTCCAAACCCTTCATCAGGAATATAAATCCCCGGCTCTACAGTAAATACCATGTTGGCTTGCATGGGTTCGGTTAGGATTCCGTAATCATGCGTATCCAAACCAATATGATGAGAAGTTCCATGCATGAAGTACTTTTTGTAGGCTGGCCAGTCTGGATCTTCATTTTGTACATCCGCTTTATCCAATAGACCTAGACCCAATAATTCTGAAGTCATTAGTTTACCTACCTCAACATGATAGTCTGCCCAAATAGTACCAGGCACTAGCATCTTAGTAGCTTCGTTTTTTACTCGTAAAACAGCGTCGTATACCTCACGTTGTCTTTTGGTATAGGTTCCAGAAACAGGTATTGTTCTAGAGAGATCACTAGAGTAGTTCGCATACTCTGCGGCAACATCCATCAAGATAAGATCTCCTGCTTTACACTGTTGGTTATTTTCTATATAATGAAGAACATTGGCATTAGGTCCACTTGCTATAATTGGAGTATAAGCAAATCCTTTGGATCTGTTATTAATGAACTCGTGTAAAAGCTCGGCTTCAATATTATACTCCCATACATCAGGTTTTACAAAATCTAGTAGCCTTCTAAATCCTTTTTCGGTGATATTACAAGCAATTTGCATCAAATCCAATTCTATTTGATCTTTTACAGAACGTAGGCGTTGTAGGATAGGATTACTCTTGGCAACCGAGTGCGCGGGATATTTGTTTTTCCACCATTTGGTAAATCGATCTTCTCTTGTTTCGGTTTCTACATGAGATCGATAATGCTCATTAGTGTTTACATAAACTGTATCGCATTGGGTCATGATTTCAAAAAAGATTTTTTCAAGATCCGAAAGCCAGTATACGGTTTTGATCCCCGAAACTTCAAATGCTTTCTCCTTAGTCAATTTTTCACCTTCCCAAATGGCAATCAATTCGCTGGTTTCTTTCAGAAACAATACCTCTCTATGTTTTTCTTTTGGCGCATCAGGAAAAAGCAGTAAAACACTTTCTTCCTGATCCACACCACTGAGATAAAAAATATCGCGATGTTGTTCAAAGGGCATCATACTATCCGCACTAATCGGGTAGATATCGTTACTATTGAATACAGCTATACTATTAGGCTTCATCTGTGCAGTAAAATTCTTCCTGTTTTTGATGAATAGGTTTTTGTCTATAGGATGATATTTCATGAGTTGCTATTTTGAAATGTGTTTTCAAAAATAGTGTTATTATAGATTCTAATAAAAAAGGAACCCAAACAATTTTGAGTTCCTGTATAAGTTAATCTCCTAAATGCTATTTTTATTACTTAAAGGATTTTTTGATTAATCCTATAATAGCCATCAAAACACCACCTCCAACACCACCGCTGGCTATGCTTCCTAAAATCCCGGCGATATCCATACCACCACTAGTATCAATACCTAAAAGCCCCAGTAAGTAGCCACCTATACCACCTCCTAGTATTCCTAAAAAAGAGTTTCCAATTCTACCAAAAGATGCATTTTTGAGTAGAGAACCTGCGATATTTCCTCCAATTGCACCACTGATTAATTGAATGATTAACGGTAAGTATTCTTCCATGATCTGTGTATTTAATTAATTAGTTATTAATAAATTAACTAAAAAAATACGGTATTCGCAAAAACACTATATTGTTTTCGATATCAAACCAGCATAAATAATTACACCCTTTTTACTAAAAATCTTGCTTTTTGCGATTCGGTATTTATGAATAATCGATTTTGTCAATCACATTTTTTCGATACGATTTACCAATGGGTAGTTTACTGTCATTTTGTAACACAAATTGATTTCCATCTATAAATTTGAGCTGATCAAAATTGACCACAAAAGACTTATGAATTCTCAAAAAAGATGGCGGCAGTTTTGCCATAAAATCGGTAAGTGTTTGGGGGGTAAGAATCATTTGATCCGTATAAATTTTTATATAATTACCGTAGGCTTCGATATAAGAAATATCATCGGTATTTAGTTTAATGATCTTTTTATCACTTTTTACAAAAATGGTTTTCGAAGTATCTTTTTCTTCATTACTTATGCAAACATCAATAAGATTCCGGTTTTCGATTATTTCGGTGGGATTTCTCCAGATACAACTCAAATTCTATATGTATCTGTTTTAATTATAGGTTTTGGAACTATGAGTTTTCTTAAAAGAAGGAGTGACCTCAGAAAGTAAAGTCATATTTGTGAAGTAGTTAAACAATAACTAAAAATTTTGAGATTGTTTTAACAATATCTACTTTCAGGCCACTAAATGACGGTCAAAATGAAAACACAAACACTCACCTTAGCTTACTTTATTTTTTCCTGTTCTCTTTTTGCGCAACAACCAGTAACCAGTGCTGAAGATATGATCGGCGGATTGTCGCAGAAAAAGGAAATGGAAGCTACCTCTATAGTCAAAAATGTTCCTTTTACAAACATCGGCCCTTCTGTAATGAGCGGAAGAGTAGTAGATGTAGATGTTAATCCAGGAAACACTTCTGAATTTTATGTGGCCTATGCCTCTGGAGGATTATGGTATACTGCAAATAATGGTACCACTTTTACTCCGGTGATGGACGGTGCAGAGACGATTAACATTGGTGATATTGCCATAGATTGGAAAAACGGAACGATCTGGGTAGGAACTGGAGAAAACAATGCATCGCGATCTTCGTATGCGGGAATAGGAATTTTGAAATCTACAGATAAAGGAAAGACCTGGAAAAATGTAGGTTTGTCAGATTCTCATCACGTCGGTCGGATTGTGATTAATCCAAACAACCCTGATGAAGTGGTCATTGGGATAACGGGTCATTTGTATTCTACAAATCAAGAACGAGGAATCTATAAAACAACTGATGGGGGTGCGACATGGAAACAAACCCTATTTATCAATGATCAAACGGGAATCATTGATGTAGAGTATGCCCCTAATAGTTTTAATACGATGTATGCCACTGCTTGGGATAAAGATCGGAAGGCATGGAATTTTAGAGGAAACGGAGCAGGATCTGGTATTTATAAAAGTACGGATGCTGGGGAAACCTGGAATAAAATCTCATTAGAAAATAGTGGGTTTCCCACTGGCGATGGAGTGGGAAGAATTGGAGTTGCCGTTTTTGACGAAAATACAGTCTATGTAGTACATGACAATCAGTTTAGAAGAAAGAAAAACCAAACAAAAGGCAATACAAGCAGGTTAACCAAAGAAGATTTCAAAACAATGTCTAAAGACGATTTTTTGAAAATCGATAACAAAAAATTGAATGTTTTTCTGAAGACCAATGGATTTCAGGAAAAATACAGAGCTGATAATGTAAAGCAAATGGTTCGAAGCGGTAACGCCCAACCTAAGGACTTGGCCAAATACTTGGAAGATGCAAATTCGATGTTGTTTGACACCCCAGTAGTTGGTGCCGAAGTATATCGAAGTGATGACGGTGGGAAATCATGGAAAAAAACACATACAGATTATCTGGATGATATTTACTTTAGTTATGGATATTACTTCGGACAAATTCAGGTCAACCCAAAAAACAAAGAGCATATTTATATTAGCGGTGTTCCCATTCTGAAATCAAAAGACGGAGGTAAAACATTTTCTAGCATACAAGGAAAAAACGTACATGCCGATCATCACGCTTTATGGATTGACCCCAATAATCCCAATCACCTAATTAATGGAAATGATGGTGGGATAAATATCTCCTACGATGATGGTAAACATTGGATCAAGGCTAATCAGCCCAATGTAGGACAATTTTATGCTATTAATATCGATCATGAAACACCCTATAATGTGTACGGAGGTCTGCAGGATAATGGCGTTTGGGTAGGTCCTAATGATGCCGAAGAAAGTTCAGAATGGCACCAAAGTGGTCATTATAATTGGGAGAGTATTCTTGGAGGAGACGGTATGCAGGTACAGATCGATAAGAGAGATGCTAATATTGTATACACCGGTTTTCAGTTTGGTAATTATTTTAGATTAGATCGAGCCAATCAACAACAAACCTATATCCAACCAAAGCACGAACTTGGAGAGTCTCCGTATCGCTTTAATTGGCAAACACCGATTCTAATTTCTTCTCATAATCAGGATATTTTATATCTGGGAGGGAATAAATTAATGAGATCCATGAATCAGGGAGATGATTGGACAGCGATTTCAGGAGATTTAACGCAAGGAGGCAAAAAAGGGAATGTAGCGTATGGCACCATTACCACTATTTCTGAATCTCCATTTCAGTTTGGATTGATTTATACAGGTAGTGATGATGGATTGATCCAGGTTACCAAAAATTCTGGAGGAAATTGGAGCAATGTATCTAGTTCACTCCCAAAAGATCTTTGGGTATCGAGAGTGGTAGCCTCTGCTCACAAAAAAGAACGGGTATATGTCACTTTAAACGGGTATAGAAACGATGATTTTACTCCTTACGTATTTGTAAGTGAAAACTATGGAGCTACCTGGCAAAATATAGGACAAAAAATTCCATTATCTTCTGTAAATGTTATTCAGGAAGATCCTAGAAACGAGAATGTACTGTATCTGGGTACAGACAACGGAGCTTATGTTTCTCTGGATAGAGGAAAATCATGGCAAGTATTCTCAAAAGGATTACCCAATGTAGCCATTCACGATTTAGTCATTCAACCCGAGGAAAGCGATTTGTTGTTAGGAACACATGGAAGAAGTATTTACAAAACGGATATTGGTGCATTACAAGCGTTTGATGATGAAGTAAAAAATAAATCATTACACATTTTTGATATTCAAGACATCACCTGGTCAGAACAATGGGGTGTTTCCTGGAGCAAATGGCTGGAGGCTAGACAACCATCAGCGACCATTGAGTTTTATACCGCACAAGGAGCCGATGTATCTGTACAAATAATGACTCTAGAAGGTAGTGTATTACAAGAGTTTTCAGCTAAAGCAGAAAAAGGATTTAATCAAGTTGAATACGATGTTACGATGACAGAAAAGGGTAAAGGCGTTCTAGAAAAAGAATTTCCTGATGAAGAAGTGGCAAAGAGAAAAAATGGAGCTTACTATTTACCGGTAGGAAAGTATTACGCTCAAATTTCTATAGGAAAAGAGACAGAAAAGAAGATTTTTGAAATCAAATAATGATGGACTGCGTTTTGTGATGAAACGTATGTCATAGTTTTTGGAACAATGTTCATATACAACAATTAGCGATCACAATACTTTTACGAAGTAATGGAATTCTTATGGAATAAGAATATCAAAAAGTTGTAATCGTATGTATATAGAAAACCCTCATTTTGAAAATTTTGTTCACCTTATAAAGACTGAAAAAATACATTTGGACCCTTTGTTGAACTTGGATGTAGTAGCAGAAAAGCTGGAGATAAGCTCAAATTATTTGTCACAAATTATCAATAAAAATACAGGCAGAACATTTTGTGACATTATCGGTAAACTTAGAGTAGAAGAAATAAAAAAGATGCTGGATAACACACAATATGATAAGTATACTTTATTATCTATTGGTCTGGAAGCTGGTTTTAACTCTAAATCCGTGTTTTACCGTACTTTCAAAAAGCACACCAGGATGACACCTACAGAATACAAAGAAAAATTCGTTTCATAAAAAATATAAAACCCTTCAATATCATATTGAAGGGTTTTTAAAATATCAAGAAGTCTAATTTAAAATCCAATTACTGTAGGAGATGTACAATCGGCACGACGTGTTTCACATCTGTCAGCCTTAGAATTGAAGATAATACTATCTTCTCCCTTGCAATCAGGTTCATAACTTTTTCTTCCTCCTTTAAGATTATACATATTACGATCGCTCAACTTAGCAACACTAAGTTTTTTCAATTCCAGTTTTTTGTCCTTTACTTTTTTCATCTTTACTTAGTTTATATAAATGTTTTCCGGTTCTAAAAATAGGATAAAAAAGGTAAAAAGACTCAAAATGAGGGAATTATTAGTCGAAATTCCGGGAATTTCGTTAACGTTCTTGTGTATCTAACTCATGTAATTTTTTAATAAAATACGAGGTTTTAATACCGGTGGTCTTTTTGAAAGCCGAAGAAAAAGACTCTGCAGTATTAAATCCCATTTCTTCTGCAATACCCTGAATCGTATAGTTTTTTAACACCTTATCGGTTTTTAATCGGTCTACAGCGTAGGCAATTCTAAGATCATTGATATAGTTGGCAAAGTTCTTTTCTTTATAATGATTAATAATTTTAGAAAGGTATTTGGTATTGGTTTTGTTATCTTTTGCCAAAGAAGTAATACTGATGTTTTTTTTCAGGAAAAGCTGCTTTTTTTCAAAGGCTTCGAGTTTTTTCAAAATATCTAAAACAATCTCTTCAGGCACACCAATATCGGCTTTTGTGGTTTTTTCTACAGTAGATGAGCTATTGTTTTTTGTAATGAGCTGCTCAAATTTTGATTGATACTCTTTTTTCTTTTTGTAGAGTTTGTAAAAGAAAATGGTTACAATTAGTGTAAGTACCGCAAGAAAAGCCACTAACAGATATAGGTTTTTGTTAGTTCCTTTTAGCTCATCAATAAGTTTTTCTTTCTCTTTTAATAATATAGGAGTATCAAACTCCTTAAAAAGTCTTGAAGAAACAAATGAAGCCTCGCTATTCGTGATACTATCAAAAGAAATGAGTTTGTTAATGTAGTCCAACTGCATTCCTTTTTGTTTTTTATCTTTAAAAAATTGAATTAAGAATTCGTAACTCTCTCTTACTTCGAGTGGTGCTTTTTTCTCTTTTTGAAAAACAGAATCCACAACCAAGAATTGTTTTTTTGCTATGTCAAGATCCTTCTGTATACGTTTCAACTTACCTAGGTAAAATGAACCCAAAATGTAGACTTTTTTATTTTCAGCATTTTGTCTGTCAAGGATTGTAATCCCCTCAAGAATACTTTTTTCTGCGGCTTTGTAGTTCCTTTTAAAGAAATCAGTAATCCCCTTGTTAATCATGATTTTACCATAAAACCTATTGTAATGATATTCCGAGTCTTGAAGTTTTTCAAGAGCTTTTTCGTTAGTTATCGATGCAGAATCTAACTTGTTATTGTATCGATAAGATTCTGCCAATGCAATAGAAGATTTTAAATATCGGGTAGTATCAATTGATGTTTTTGTGCTATTATGGATAAAATTTTCTCTGAATAAAGGGAGCGCCTCCTCATGTTTTCCAATCTCCGTTTTTATACGAGCAATATTATGCCGGGTTATATAAAGGTATTCGTCATTTTGTACCTGTTCGGCAATAGGTATTATTTTTAAATAATTATCGAGAGCGGCAACAATATCTCCTTTTTTTAAGAAATACCCTCCCTTAAAAGAATAAGCCTCAATGGGATAGGTTTTATCTCCAGAACCAGCACTCAACAGTATCGATCGATCCAGTAATCTTAATTTCTCAGATTCTTCTTTGGCATAATAGGAAAGTAAACAATAACCCCTAGCCATTTGTATCTTATTGTTTTCGCTAACCGCTTTTTTTAGATAACTATTTAAATAAACAGTTGATGTTAAGGTATCTGGCCAGGTTTTTATATATGTACGGTATAATTCTTTGTAATCTAACCCTTTTAAAGAATCAGGAACTTTAAATTCTTTTTCTTGAGCAATAATAGACTGAATGCTCAAAAATAAAAAAGCTAATATGACCTTAGGATAAAAGGAAATAACAAGAGAGTATGCTTCTTTAATTTTCAAAAGCAACAGGGAATTTAATAGGTTTACGCGCTTTAAAGATACTATTTTATGTAGTTAGATAAAAACAAAGTAAAAATCACAAAAATTCTTGATAATCAATACATTATGATTGTTTTTAAACTTCGAAATTCTCGGAATTTCGAGAGATATAGTTTGTTTTACAGCATATTCTGAAGGTATATTTGATCAGGACAAAAAACAAAAAAATGGACATTCAGAAGCGATCTTGTTACACAAGTTCTTTGAACCCAATTCGAAAAAGACAAAGAACTGATCTTATAAAAAAAGAGGAATATCGTCAATCTTTTAGATCTCCTTCAACTCATTATTTAGAAGAAGTATTTACTGGATTTGATCGTAATTATCTACAAAAAGCACCGCTGCAAACTATCTCGGTATTAAGTTATTTTGCTACTTCACTGTTCGATAAAAATAGTGTTCATGATGTGTTATGGGATATTGTAGAAAATTGTATAGCCCACTTACATCTCGAGGACTGTGTGATCTATATGCTTGATAAAGACAAAGAGCATCTCATTCAGAAAGCGGCCTATGGCAATAAGAACAATGGTGAAAAGAAGATCGTTAGCCCTATCAAAATTAAGGTTGGAGAGGGTATCGTTGGTAATGTTGCAAAAACCGGAGCATATCAAAGAATAGGAGACTTATCCACTCACTCTTCATATATCGTAGATGACGCCAGAAGGAAGTCAGAATTAGCCGTTCCTATTTATATAGGAGACATGGTAATGGGAGTATTGGATTCTGAACATTCTAAGGAAGACTTTTTTAAAGAAAATCATGTGTTTTTGTTTCGATTAATTGCCAAACTTACAGAGCAAAAACTAAAACAAATCTGCAATAATAGCAGTACCTGTAATATCACCGATGACAATGTTTATTTCAAAGAACTCGAATCATTGATGAGAGAATCCAAAATATATAGGGACCCTAATTTGGGGCTTACCAGTGTGGCGCATCAACTTAAGATTAGCAGTAATTATTTATCCCAAGTGGTCAATAAATTAACAGGAAAAAACTTTGCCGATTATATTAATAGCTTCAGAGTAGAAGATGCCAAATTGAAACTCACCAATATGGATTTTACAAATTACACTATAGTTGGTATTGGTTTAGAGTCTGGTTTCAATTCGAAATCTACTTTTTATAGTGCCTTCAAGAAAATGGTAGGCATCTCTCCTAGTATTTATCGCAAAACGGCCGCTTGAAAGTGTCCAGATTCTTTGAAATTCAAACTTTCTGGATAGTGATTCTTAGCTACCGGAGTACTTTTCGGGAAAACAAACAAGATGAACAAAGTATATTTTGCAATCCTTTTGATATCGTTAGCTATATCAGGATGCTCAGATGACGACGATGAGGTACTACAAATTGAAAATCAAAACCCTGGCGATTTTACGGTTACTGTAACAGAAACAACAAATTCTAGTAGTTTGTTAACCTGGGATCCAGCTATTGACCCAAACGGAGATACGGTTACTTATTCGGTGTTTTTGAATGGAAATGAAATTCAATCACAATTAGAAGCTACACAATTCTTGCTGGACAATCTTACCGAGCAAACCATGTACACGGGAATGATAGTGGCCAGTGATGGAAACAATGGTTCTTCTGAAAGCGAATTTAATTTTACCACCTTAGGATCATCAAACGAAGTGATGGTGGCCTGGCAAAAATCATTGGGAGGAAGCTTTGATGATGAGGCCTATGCCATTTTACAAACTACGGATATGGGATATATTGTGGCTGGAGTAACCGAATCTGAAGATGGGGATGTAACTGAGAACAATGGAGGAAAAGACGGCTGGATCGTGAAATTGGATGCCGAAGGAAATATACAATGGGAAACAAGCTTAGGAGGAACAGCAAACGAAACCATTCATGATATTCAACAAACCGCAGATGGAGGTTACATTGTTGGAGCATTTTCAACCTCAAGCGACGGTGATGTGGTTGGAAACAACGGAATGCGTGATTTTTGGATTGTAAAACTGGATGCTTCAGGAAACATCGTTTGGAGAACTGGAGCAGGTGGAGGAGAAGACGATATTTTGGAAGCGATCATAGAAACTTCAGACGGTGCAATTGTGGCCGTAGGGTTTACAAGCTCCGACACCTTTGAGGTATTGGGACAATCTGATGCCTGGGTGGTAAAACTAGATGAGAACGGTGAGTTGGTATGGGAAACCAATCTCGGGGATGCGCAACGAGATGTGGCGATGTCAGTAGTAGAAACCGCTGATCTTGGGTATGCTTTTACGGGATCTACAGAGACAGTAGCAGACAAGAGGGATGTGTGGGTCGTAAAACTAGATCAGGATGGTCTTGTTGAGTGGGATAGAAAATATGGAGGATCAGAGAATGATACCGCCAATTCTATACAACAAACATCAGATGGAGGGTATATCATTGGAGGTGCATCACAGTCTGAAAATGGGAATGTTTTGGAGAACAAAGGAGGATCTGATGCTTTTATCATAAAAACTGATGTAGTAGGAAATATTGTTTGGACAAAATCATATGGTGGTTCAAGCTCTGATTGGATTACGGATATAAAACAAACCAATAATGGAGGATACATTGCCATAGGAAGCTCGAGTTCTGATGATTTTGATGTAGAAAACAACAATGGAGCCGCAGATTTCTGGATTTTACGATTGCAAGTCAATGGAGATATGGTATGGCAGCAAAACCTGGGAGGACAGGGAGACGATTATGCATTTTCCATTCAAGAGACAAGTGATGGAGGTTTTATAACGGCCGGAACGTGGTATACGAATATTATGGGTAATGGAGAAGGTACTACAGGAGATTTTAACTATTGGGTTATTAAGTTAGAATAATATTTTACCCCTATTCCTATAATTTTGCGTAATGATGAGGTTTTTTGTCCGTATGCTTTTCATTACTCGCGGGTCCTCATTTGCTAACCTAAACGAAAGTAATGAGGATCCTTTTTTTATCAAACATACACATCACAAAATATGAACTCTTTCTATGTATTAATGATTAGTTTTTTATCGATCACATTCTGTTTTTGGGATTATGATACTATCGAAATGGAAAGACAACAGTTTCCGAGTGTGATAGAATTAATCTCCGGAAACTTTCTACGGCACTCGCCAGAATTTTATGATTGGAGAATACAGGATCGAGAAGAAAAATTAAAAAAACATCCTGATTCCCTTGATCTATACGACGATCTGGCTGTAGCCTATTCCAAAATAGGGAATGACAACAAAGCCATCCAGATCATCCTGAAAAAAGATAGCATTTCTCCCCAAAATTATAAGACCTATGCAAACCTGGGAACTTTTTATATTCACAATGGACAATTAGAAAAAGGGATCGAATACATTGATAAAGCGATACAGATCAATCCCAATGCACATTTTGGGAGAGAGATTTATCAGAAATACCTGGCCCAATATGTGGTTAGTAAGAAGGAAGATGGAAAGGTTCCTTTACCCTTATCCACAACATTTAGAAAGTGTTTGCCCTGCCCTCCGAGAGGGGAACAGGATAACTTCTATTCATTTTTATTACAGATCTATCGCAAAAAACATGATAAGAAATCCGCATCGATAAAGAGGTTACCCGATGAAGAAATAAAACGTGCGGTAAAAGGAATCATGGGAATGATGAAGTTTGGAAACTACGACTCTCCTATTCTTCTTGAAGCACTTGGTGATCTGTTAGTCGGTTCTGGTTGGGCAGAAGGAGCAAGACAATTAGCAGCAAGAGCCTATCTCAAGGCATCGTACCATCCTAGTGTTTCTGAAGTAAAATATCTTTATGACAAAAAAGTAGGGTATTTGCTCTACCACCAATTTACCGATCGAAAAGGAGAACGGTTTACATTGGAAGATCTCGAGAAATCACTAAAAGATGAGATCGAAAAAGGGACTTCATTTTACCAAAATATTAGAAATGATGAGATACGATGGATACAAAATGGACAAGATCCTGATGTTGAATTTGCCAAAAAATATTATCGAGAGCCTACTCTGGATAAAACCATTCAGAAAACTACGGTAAAGGGCCGAGAGATTGAAAAGACGTATAAAGACATTGTTGATTATCGACCAGAAAACACTCCCAATAGAGTGTTTATAGAAATGCCCAATAACTCATCAGGAAGAGCAATAGATACTTTCCAAGTAAAAGAGAAAAAAGTCGTTGATCAAGCATCATCACATCCAGATGGGGAGGATAGAAATACGATCATTTATAAAATATTATTCCCGTGTATCGGGATATTGTTTGTGCTTTTAGTTTTGCTATACAAAAGAAAAACCAAGCCATAAACACTTTCTTTTTGAAAAGAATACCTATACAAAGTATCCGAATTTTTTGAAATTCAAACTTTTCGGATACCTAAAGCATCCACCCTCATTAGCTTAGCATTAAAATTCTAAAAACCAGGGTTATGGATACCAAATATAAGATACCATTTGTATGTAACGTACTGTTGTTGCTAGTGATAATTAGCGGATGCGAAATTAACGAGGAGCTTACTGTCGATGAGATTAACCAGACTACTTCAGAGAAAATGGCACCTGCGGGAGCAATTAGTTTTTCTGATATAGTAGTGAACGAAGCCACGCCTTATGGAGGTAGAGCGGCACATGCTTCGGTAGTTTTTGATCATAAAATGTGGGTAGTTGCAGGTATTCAAAACCAGCAATATTATAATGATGTATGGTGTAGCAAGAACGGAAAGATATGGGAGCAGATCAGTGAGACGTCTAAATTTACCGAACGCTTCGGACATGCCATGACGGTAGGCCACAAGAGAATGTGGCTAGTAGGAGGTACACAAGGGATTAACTTTTTTAATGATGTTTGGCATAGTGAAAATGGAAAAGAATGGGTGCAAGCCATAGAAAATGGACCTTTTGCTGCACGTAGATATCACTCATTTACCAATCTAAACGGTAGAATGTTCTTAATAGGTGGTTTGACCACTGGATCCAATGCTTTGGCAGATGTTTGGGTAACTAGTGATGGTGTGAATTGGAATTTGGCCACTAATTTCGCACCATTTGGAAGAAGATATGGGCATCAAACGGTAGTTTTCAGGAATACTATCTGGGTGATAGGAGGAATTGATCAAAACGGGAACTATCTCAATGATGTGTGGTATTCTGCAAATGGATTTCAATGGAATCTAGCTACACCAAATGCACAGTTTGATCCAAGAAGGAATCATGCGGTTACTGTCAATGAAAAAGGTATGTGGTTAACTGCTGGGATAGGTCCTAATCATGATTATTTTGACGACATCTGGTTTAGTGAAGATGGAATCGCATGGGAGTTTGTACATGTTAAAAAGAATTTCGAACCTCGTGGCTATCATACTTCTTTATTTTTTGATGATAGACTATGGGTAATTAATGGTTTTAGCCTGGAGGGACCCGCAACTTACTTTCAAGATGTTTGGGGATATCAATAAGACAATACACGCAGTTATGAAATGGATGGCGTTTATAATCTTGGTTTTGATAGGGGTCTCATGCTCCGATGATGATCGGTTGTTGGATCCTAGTCCTCCGGTATTTTCGGTAACCCCTGTAGCATTTGATCAGATTACTTCGTTTATAGCTTTTGGAGAAGTACTAACTCCAACTCAACTCAACCCAGCTATCGAGTATTTTTCTGATCAGGCAGATGCCCAGATAAGATCAGCTTCAAGTGGAGTTGTAGTGGATATTAGAATGAATACAAATGTAGATGATCTTGAGGTATGGATACGACCTACACCAGATTCCAAGTGGCTTATTATTTATGATCATATTATTGATCCCGAAATTACTATTGGAGATCAGGTAAATGCAGGACAGCATTTAGGAAGTATTGGTGTTGGAGGTAGAACAGAACTTCAAATTAATGACGACCAAAATCTAGCACATTGTCCTTTAGGCTTCGGAACACCTGATTTTGTGCAAGAACATATCGATTTCTCTGAAGAATGGTGTATCGCAGAAACAGTAATACCATAGACCTAACATTAGAAGAAAAATTTAAAAATAAAAACTATGAAATCTATTAAAATGACAATATTGGTCCTAATTTTATGTCAAAGCTTAGTGCAAGCACAAGAGACGAATTCGATTACAGTAATTGGAGAGACCGATACCAAAAGTGAAATCGAGAGGTATATTGTAAATGTCGAGTTTAGTGAAGTTGTAGGAGATACCTATAGAAATATTAAGGCAAAAACAGCAAATGAAATAGTCAAGGAGTTTGCCGCAGCATTAAGTAAAGTAAATATTGATTTTAGCCGTTTTGAGCAGGATGAAACATATCGCATGTCTTATGGTTATTTCTCCTCCAGACTTTATTTTTATAAGACGACTTCCAAAGAAGAAGTAGAACGAATCTTAACTCAAAGAATGGAAGGGGCTACTAATATAAAGGTCGACATTATTGCTAAAGAATTGACCTATGAACAAATTGGAAAATTGAATGCAGATGCGATCGATGATGCTAGAAATACAGCCACTCTAATTGCTGAAAATGTTGGAAGAACAATAGGAAAAATTATTCAAATTGAAGTACCGCAAAGTAACAAATACAAATATTATAACACCGCAGAAGTCAAAGAGCCTTCAAAATATTATGTAAAAGTGGTGTTCGCTCTAGAATAAAATCCCAGAAAAATGAAATTACTTCAGTTTAAGTTGTCTTGTCTTGTGATATGCCTTATAGGGGTAATAGATTGTAGTGACCGTAAGAAAGGAGACGCAAAAGAATCTTTTCCTACGGTACAGAAAGAATCGGTTCAACTTCAAAATCAAGACACTTTCAAACTGGGGTATACCTATTGGTGGCCTCAATCGGGGCCTTTTTTGGGATATTGTGGAGAGCCCTATAGTTTGGTGTTTTTGGGTACGGTGGTAGCACTTCAGGAAGAGCGGATTGAGGAGCATTATGTGGCACAAAAAGGAATGATTAAAGTAGATAGTGTTCTTTTTTCAAAAAAACTTCAGGAAAAAACCTATCAGAACCAAAAGCTGATAAGTACAGATGCCTTTTACCAGGCAAATATTGAAGAAGGTGATCAAATTTTGGTGTGTTGTTATGCCTACGAAGGTAATTATGTGCATCCCGGGGGTAAGTCGATATTAAAAATAGAAGGAATACATGATCCCAAAGTAAAATCGCTGATAACCTATATACAATCCGGCCAGGACCCGCGGTTCATTAAGGGTGATATCAACCTATGGGAAGAAGCACAATTGGGTTATGATCTCAAGCAAATTATCACCTGTAAAGAAGAGATGGATTCTTATTAGAAACGAATAGTATCCAAAGTGTCCGAATTTTTTGACTATCAACTATTTCGGACGTTTGCGGGGATTGCACTACCTAAGTTTGCTACAAGATTTTTAAATAACATTAAAATTATGAAAGCGATGAAAAATGTAATTAAGTATGCGGCAATAATGGTACTATCTGTATTTATATTCTCATGTGAAGGGGAAGACGGTGCTATTGGCCCACAAGGCGAACCAGGAATACAAGGGGAACAAGGCCCTCAGGGACAACAAGGAGAACAGGGTGAGCAAGGCGAACAAGGAGAAACAGGAACGGCAAATGTGATTTACTCAGAGTGGATTGCAAGAAGTTATGAAAATACAGGAGGGTTGGCAACTGATACCAATGAGCAAATTTTGGCCACCCTTGGCATAGGCGATTTTGATCTTGCTCAAGATGTATTACTGGTATATGGTAGACGAGGAGTGAATGCTCTGGTTTCAGAAGTAAATGCATTGCCTTATATTTTTGTTGCCGACAATGAATATTATGGCTTTGAGGTAGCTAATTTTCTCACGGGTTCAACGATTAGAATTCGAGTGACAACCTTAGATGGTAGCGCTAGTACATTTACTTATTTCGATGATTTCAGATATGTCATCATCCCAGGTGGTGTTGCCAGATCTTCTATAGATTATAGTGCAATGTCCTATGAAGAAATTGTAAAGCTTTTTAACATCAAATAATTAGCCTAACCCCTTTGATTTAAGGAATTCCCCGAGATACTATCTCGGGGTTTTTGTTTTACAATAAATATGGAAGAATGACAAAGGCAAATATGCGTCCGGATTTTTTGACTATCAAACATTTCGGACATTGAAAACTGCAGCTGTACATAAGTTTGCTACATGATGTTAAAAACTTTAAAAATAGTAAATGCAATGAAAAATGTAATTAAGTACACAGCCATCCTTTTTGTATCTGTATTGATTTTCTCTTGCGAGGGAGAAGATGGCGCTGTAGGGCCACAAGGTGAACCAGGAATACAGGGAGAACCAGGAATACAGGGAGAACAAGGACCGCAGGGTGATCAAGGGGAGCAGGGAGAAACAGGAACTGCAAATGTGATTTATTCGGATTGGATTCCAAATGGGTTTGCCACAGGAGGAGGTCTCAATCAAAAGATTTTCACTTTGGCGAGCCAACAAGAAATTACCGATATGGGTATCAACCTCGACACTAGTGTGGTTATGGTATATGCCAGAGGAGAAGGTGTTTTAGCTGCAGTAGGATTAGAAGTAGTGCCTTTGCCTTATGAAAACCGATCAGAGAATCAACTATATACCTATGACATAAGTGATGGCCGAATAAGAGCCTTGGGTGTTGTGATTGGTGGAGGAGATAATGATTTCGATTTTTTTGAAGACTATCGATATGTGATTATTCCAGGAGGACAAGCAGCAGGACAAGCGGGAGCAAAATCGGCAATAGACTACAAGAATATGTCTTATAAAGAGATTGCAGCACTATTTGATATTAAATAAATGAATTGGTTTTAAGATTCCCCACATGCAAAAACAGTAAACTTTGGAGACAAAGTTTACTGTTTGGGGTTATGAAAAACAAAAGAGAAATAAGCGCATTATGATCATCTACAGTAGCAAAGCAGTTTATATATCCTCAAAACAGTCTACAACTTCTATTTGTCCAAGTTGTGGAACTCAAGGGTCATTAAAATTATTCGTGTTCAGAAGGCATGCTCATATATTTTGGATTCCTATGTTTCCAATTGGTAAAAAAGGAATGTCACAGTGTCAACATTGTAAAAATGTTCTGCACACCAAAGAGATGCCAGTATCCGTAAGAAAGGAGTATGATGTTTTAAAAAATAAAGCCAAAGGTCCAATTTGGCAATTTACAGGGTTGGGGATGCTTATAATTATAATAATTTGGGCATTCATCTCTACTCGTAATTTTTAAATCAAGGAACAAATGAAAAGAATAGCATATAGTTTTCTGTTCATTCTACTACAGTTTTCTTGTGGTAGTGATGATGATTCATCAAATGAATTAAGAGTTACCTATGATCAAAGTGTGATCGAAAATACATTCCGCCAAGAAGGGCAGACCAATCCCCCAACAGTAAATTGGATGGGAGACACAGGTACCTTTTCGGCCACAACTCTAACCTCTCCCGAAGACGATGATCTGATAGGAAGAGTGATTTTTATTGATGAAGCAACTGGAGTTATTTCTTGGGATAATAGAGTTCCACTAGGAGAAAAGGAAATCGTTGTGACTGCAGTAAATACTGTAGAGACAGCGACTACCAGAATTACATTTAGAAACACGTTTAAGAGTGGTTTTTTTATAGGGGGATTCAATACAGATATATCAGATGAGCCTGATTTTTCAGCAATAATTAACGATACTCAATTGATGTTGTCTGAAGGTGGAATCGCAGAATTAATCGCTACAGACGGATCGGATTTTGAAGGTGTTGGAACCTGGACCGCCGATGGTTCTATAGTAACAGTTAATTTTTCTACCAATGAAACTCCTCCAAAAGAAATTGTGATGGTAGGATACATGTATGCCTCTGATGGAGGATTTAGTGGTCGATGGGGAACCGGATTGAATCAAGACAACACTGTTGAAAATGTAATGGGAATATTTGGTTTTGAGAATGACTGATATTTTTTTGAATACTCTCTAGAGAAATTGAATTACCTTAGTGTCAAAAATCATCTGGTTATGACATTAAACATGAGCATCCCGGCACTTTTGTTTCCTGCAATTTCCTTAACTATGCTGGCATATAATGCAAGGTATTTGGCCATAGCTGCACTGATAAGACAATTGCATAGTGAGTATTTAAGTACACAATCCAAAAATACAGTCTTACAAATTAAGAACTTAAGAAAACGGCTTTGGTTAATCAGAAACATGCAGGCGATAGCTATTATTAGTTTTCTAACAAGTGTAATCACCATGTTTTTACTGTATGTAGAAAAAAATGAGTGGGCCAATGTCGTATTTAGTATGAGTTTACTTTGTTTGATGATTTCACTTTTTTTATCCTTTGTTGAGGTTCAAATTTCTACCAAAGCCTTGTCAATCCGATTGGATCGAATAGAAGAAAATAAGTAAGAAATCGTTATCTTGTAAGTACTAATTGCTATCAAGAATTTCTTAATGCTTCAAAATGAACTTTTTAACAATGTTATTCAAGACCTTAATGCCGGGTATTGGGAGTTATATGTAGATCCCGATCGTGAAATTTGGTCAGAAAAGTTCTACACAAATATTGGTTTTGATAGAGTCGAAGTAGAAGAAAATATTGACTATTTCCTTAGCCATTTAATTCATAAAGAAGATATCGATCTCTTTCGAGATAACTTTCTCAATTATAGAAAAAATAGCATTGATTTTAAGCAGCATATTAAGATCCTCACCAAAGATGGAAGTTATAAATTATTTAGATGTGCTACGAATGAAGAACTACCCGTAAATATCAAATCCGAGGTGCTACTGATTTTCTTCATTGAAATAAAACTGGAACCTGAACAGGATATTTCGAAAGATAATTTCTACTACAAAGAAACGGCCCAGATGACCGCTACAGGGAGCTGGTATGTAGATTTTCATAATAGAAAGAGTTATTGGGACTTTGAAACAAGACGTATACTAGAATACCCCGATGATTATATTCCTTCTTTAAAAGATTCTGCCAGTTATTATACCGAAGATTGTAGACAACAAGCTGCAGATCTATTTTTTAATTGTGCAATGGCTGGAACGCCTTTTAATACTGAAATTAAAATGGTCACAGCCAACGGTCGGGTTTTTTGGGTAAAGGCAATTGGCAAACCTGTTTATAATGACAATAAAGAAATTATTGGTATTCGAGGGGTTTTTCAGGATATCGATGAGGTGAAAAGTAAAGAATTGAGATTGGAGCGATCTTTGGACATCATTGCTTCGCAAAACTCAAGGCTTTTTAATTTTGCTCATATCGTATCCCATAATTTAAGATCTCATACCAGTAATTTGTCATTACTCGTTCAATTAATTGAAGATGTAGAAAACCCGGAGGAGAAAATAGGATTGATTAATGAAATCAAGGAAATCTCCTCAAGTCTAAATACCACCATAGAACACCTTAATGAGATTGTTGCAATCCATACCAACAAGGATCAAGAAAAGAAAATAGTGAAGTTTCAGGATGCGTTGAACATTGTGACCAATGGTATAGGTCAAATGATCTCTTTAAGCAATACTCAGATTATTACCGACTTTACCAGACTCAACGAGATTAGTTATATACCTGCATACCTTGAGAGCATATTATTAAATCTAATAACGAATGCGATAAAGTATAAACACCTTGACCGAGATCCTATTATTGCCATAAAGGCCTACGAAGAAGAGGGTTCGAAATATTTAAAAGTATCAGATAATGGTAGAGGTATCGATATGAAACTTTTCAAAGACAAAATATTCGGGATGTACAAAACCTTTCATTACAATAAAGATGCTGTTGGTATAGGCTTGTTCTTAACCAAAAATCAAATAGAATCGTTAGACGGAAGTATATCTGTAGAAAGCGAAGTAGATAAAGGAACCACATTTTTGATCGAATTTTAAAACTAACACCCCATTATTATGAGCCAAATAGGATTAGCTTGTATTATAGATGACGATAACATGTACGTCAATCTGGTAAAGCGGATTGTCGAAGCCAAAAAACTGTGTAAGAATCTTATGATATTTCAAAACGGTATGGAAGCCCTGGAGTATTTTGAAGCATTACTTAACAACCTCGAGAAGAAGTGTATTCCTGAAATTATTTTCCTGGACCTGAATATGCCAATTATGGACGGATGGGAATTTCTTGAGAACTTTACCAAGATAGAAAACAAATTAGGAAAAACCATTACTTTATACATTGTGAGCTCATCTATAAATCCCGTGGATATTGAAAGAGCCAAACAATCGAATACGGTGAAAGATTATTTGATCAAACCCGTAACAATACATGATCTTGAAGCTATTTTTTTGAATCCAGCATCATAAAAAAAGGCCTCATAAAAGAGGCCTGGGTATTTGTTAGAATTATATTTTTTAGATCTGAGATACTCTTAAAGTATTTACCATTCCTTTAGCGGTAATAGGCATAGCTGCCAGATTGATTAGCATATCTCCGGATTGTACAAATCCGCGTTCTTCAGCCATTTTATTGATGTCCTCTACGGTTTCATCTGTACTGACAAACTTATCATAGAAAAAGGCTTTTACTCCCCAAAGCAAACTTAATTGAGATAGAATTCGCTTATTACTGGTAAACACCAAAATATGTGCATCAGGTCTCCAGGCAGAGATCTGAAAAGCAGTATACCCACTATTGGTCAATGTACAGATCGCTTTTGCTTCAATTTCGTTGGCCATCGTGGCAGCATGATAACAAATAGACTTGGTAATAAATCTATTGGTTCTGATATGAGGTGGCTTTTGCGGTACAGAAATCAACTCTGATTTTTCTACACTTTTGATTACCTTAGACATAGTTTCTATAACCTGAACAGGATACTTCCCTACAGAGGTTTCACCGGATAACATCACTGCATCCGCACCATCCATTACCGAGTTGGCTACATCGTTCACCTCTGCTCTTGTAGGAGTAAGGCTATCGATCATGGTCTCCATCATTTGCGTGGCAATAATTACAGGTATTCTAGCCGTCTTTGCCTTCAACACCAGTTTTTTCTGGATCAAAGGAACTTCTTGAGCAGGAATCTCTACACCAAGATCTCCTCTGGCTACCATAAGACCATCGCAATAGGCTACGATCTTATCTATATTTTCTACACCTTCTGGTTTCTCTATTTTGGCAACAATTGGGATCTTATGTTCGCTATGCTCCTTTATTAAATCCTGAAGTTCCATCAAGTCCTGCGCATGTCTTACAAAAGATAAAGCAATCCAGTCTACTTCTTGCTGGCAAGCAAAAATGGCATCTTTGATGTCTTTTTCAGTTAGGGCAGGTAAAGAAATATTAGTATTAGGCAGGTTAACTCCTTTTTTAGATTTTAAAGGTCCACCTTGAATAACTTTGGCAGTAACAGTATCCTTACTATTAGAAGAAACTACTTCAAAAATCAGTTTCCCGTCGTCTAATAAGATTCGTTCCCCCTTTTTTACATCCTTTGGAAAATTCTCGTAATTCATAAAAACCTTTTCCGAAGTACCTTCAAAAGGTTTTCCTGTTACAAAATTTATAGTATCTCCTTTATTTACTATAATATCCCCCTTCATAACACCAACCCTCAATTTAGGGCCTTGTAAATCTGCTAATATTGATGGGGTATAGTTATGCGTGTCACTAAGTTCACGGATGATTTTTATTTTTTCTTTTACATCATCATAGTTGGCATGAGAAAAATTGATCCTGAATACATTTACACCAGCATCAAGCATTTTCTTAAGAATTTGCTTTGTGCTAGTCGCAGGACCAAGGGTAGCAACTATTTTGGTTCTTTTACGTTTTGGCATTACTCAAATATTAAGTTGTTTTTTGATTTAAGTTCTTTATGTTCTACTGGATATGCGGTAACAATTTGTGATATACCTAGCATATCTGATAGCATGGGTTTGCTCAAAAATGTAGTCGCCTCTGTTTCTATCTTTAGAAAATAATCTACATTTTTCAATTCTGGTATTAAATACTTCGTTACATAGGTCTCTTCAGCAGTCTCAAAAAGTCCTGTATTGGCAGGGTTTTGTGAAACTATATTCGTTCGGAATTGATTTGCAAACAGATGATATGTATTGTATTTAAAATGATCTTCATATTGATAAATAGGAAAACTGGCTACCAGATTGTCATATTCAAAATTGACATCTTCTTTTTTTCTGAATAGCTGTAGCCCCAAATGCTTATTTAATAAAAATGCTAAACGATATGAAGCTAATGAACAGTGAATGGCAATCAGTTCATACTCATCGTCGGTAATTGCATCCAATACTAACCGCTGAACAGCCACTTTTATTTACTTTTTTATCAGAATTAACGCGAAATATACAAATAATTTTAAGCAGGAACTTTAATTAAATCTAAAGTTATTATACGAAAACGATTGAGTTAGTATCTTTTACAAAAAAATCTGTTTTTGATTAGGAATCGTTCATAATAAACGACTTAAAAGTATGGTATTGTTATATTTACCTAGGGCTTATCTTACTTTGTAATGCAAAATATGCTCTTTTTGAAGCTTTTTCTTCAGCTTTCTTTTTTGAAGTAGCCCGTGCTTTGGCGACTACTTTTTCATCGATCCACAATTTGACTGCAAAATGCTTCATTTCATCACGACCGGTATCTTCGTAGATTTCGTAGTTGAAGGCATTTTTTTCTTTTTGACACCATTCTATCAGTAAACTTTTATAACTAATCACCTGCCCTTCAAGGCTTTCAATGTCTACATAAGGATCTATAACGGCTTCTTTGATAAATCGTTCACAATACAAGAATCCCCTATCCAGGTAAATGGCACCAATAAGCGCTTCAAAAAGATTTCCGTGGATATTGATTCCGAACTGTGTTTTGGGGATATTGGTTCTTACCAGCTCAATGAGTTTTAGATCTTTACCTAGTTCGTTTAAGTGCTTTCTACTTACCACTTTCGCTCTCATTTTGGTAAGATATCCTTCGTTCCCTTCAGGAACTTCTTTAAAAAGATGCGCAGCGATAACGCTACTTAACATTGCATCACCCAAAAACTCCAACCTTTCGTAGTTGATAGCATTCCCCTGTTTATCTTTTAAGTTTAGGGATCTATGGGTGAAAGCCTTTTCGTAAGGCTCAATATTTTTGGGTTTGAATCCAAGTATCTTTTGGATTCTAACAAAAAAATTCCCGTTCTTTTCAGATCGGGAACTTAATATGTTTCGAATAACATTCATGCTATTATTCGTCTAATTTCTTAAATAACACACATGCATTATGACCTCCGAAGCCAAATGTATTGCTCATTGCATACGTAATGTCACGTTTTTGTGACTTGTTCAAGGTCAAGTTCAAACTTGGATCTATGTTCTCATCTACTGTAGAATGATTGATGGTAGGAGGTACAATACTATTTTTCATAGCAAGTATAGAGGCAATAGCTTCTATAGCACCTGCAGCACCCAGTAGGTGACCTGTCATAGATTTTGTTGAGTTGATATTGATGTTTGATGCATGTTCTCCAAATACCTTAGTAATTGCTTTTAACTCTGCTACATCTCCTAATGGAGTTGATGTACCATGCGTATTTATAGCATCTACTTCTTCTGGAGAGACACCAGCATCTCTCAAACAATTTAGCATTACACGCTCTACTCCAATTCCGTCAGGATGAGGAGCGGTCATGTGATAAGCATCACTAGACATTCCACCTCCTACGATTTCGGCATAGATTTTTGCACCTCGTGCTTTGGCGTGTTCGTATTCTTCAAGAATTAAAGCTCCAGCTCCTTCGCCAAGAACAAAACCATCTCTGGTAGCGTCGAATGGCCTTGAAGCAGTTTCAGGACTTTCGTTTCTTGTTGATAACGCATGCATTGCATTAAAACCACCCATACCAGCAATGGTAACTGCAGCTTCACTTCCTCCAGTAACAATAATATCACAATGTCCTAAACGAATATAGTTTAAGGCATCGATCATTGCGTTTGCGGACGAAGCACAGGCAGAAACTGTGGTATAGTTAGGTCCCATAAAACCATTTCGAATAGAAATATGACCAGGAGCAATGTCGGCGATCATTTTAGGAATAAAGAAAGGATTAAAACGGGGAGTCCCGTTTCCATTGGCGTAGCCAATTACTTCTTCCTGAAAAGTCTCTAAACCTCCAATTCCGGCACCCCAAATTACACCAACTCTAAATTTGTCAACCTTTTCAAGATCTATAGCAGCATCTTTGATAGCTTCTTCAGAAGAAACTATAGCATACTGCGCAAATTTATCCAGTTTGCGAACTTGTTTTCTGTCAAAAAAATCTGTGGGATTGTAGTCCTTGACTTCGCAAGCAAATTTAGTCTTGAAATTTTCGGTGTCGAAATAAGTAATAGGGGCGCAACCGCTTTTCCCGTTTACTAACCCCTCCCAATATGATTCAATATTGTTACCGATTGGTGTCAATGCACCAAGTCCAGTGACTACAACTCGCTTAAGACTCATACTCTGTTGTGAAGTTATTACTTTGCGTCTTCGATATAAGATATTGCTTGTCCAACGGTAGCAATATTTTCTGCTTGATCATCTGGAATTTGAATATCGAATTCTTTTTCGAATTCCATAATCAATTCTACAGTGTCTAGCGAATCTGCGCCTAGGTCGTTTGTGAAGCTAGCTTCATTAACTACCTCATTTTCGTCTACACCTAATTTGTCAACGATTATCGCTTTTACTCTTGATGCAATGTCTGACATAATGTTTAATTTTAATTTTTAATTTAGGAGGCAAAAATAAAAAACTTTATTTTAAAACCCCATAATCCCGTAAAAATGTATTTGCCTTTTTATCAAATATAGGGAAACTATTAGGTTTTGCCGCCTATTATGTTAATAATAATTGTTTTTTTTGTGCTTTATTAATCAACAACTTTAGGACTTATGAAGCGTATTATAATTTTTGCTTCGGGCTCTGGTACCAATGCCGAAAACATCATCAAATATTTTCAAAAGCTAAAAACTGCCGAGGTCACACATGTGTTCTCTAACAACCAGCGTGCCAAAGTTTTACGTAGAGCTCATGACCTAAAAGTAAAGGCTTTACACTTTGATAGAGCCTCATTTTATGACACCAACGAAGTACTCGATATTTTAAAGGATGCGCAGCCAGATCTCATCGTACTAGCTGGATTTCTATGGATTTTCCCAAAGAAGATTATCGACGTATTTCCGGATCAGGTGATCAATATTCATCCAGCGTTGCTTCCAAAATACGGAGGAAAAGGAATGTATGGTCACCATGTGCATGAAGCCGTGGTAAGAAATCAAGAAAAAGAAAGCGGAATTACCATCCATTATGTAAACGAGCACTACGATGAAGGCGCCATTATCTTTCAGGCCAAAACGGCGATCAAAGAAGAGGACACTCCAGAAGATGTGGCTAATGCCATTCATCAATTAGAATATAAACACTTCCCTGTCGTTATAGAAAAGGTGTTAGGTCTCAATGAAGAATAACCGTTTCTTCAGAACAAATAGTAGGATTATATTATATAGTACAAATCAATTTTTTGGATACAAATGGCTAAAAAGGAAAAGTTTTATGTGGTTTGGGAAGGTCATCGCCCTGGGATTTATACCAAATGGGATGATTGTAAAGCCGCTGTAAAAGGATATGCCAATGCAAAATATAAATCTTTTGAGTCATTCGATGTTGCAAAAAAGGCATACAATGGGGACTATGAAGATTATAAGGGTAAAAGCAAACCTAAAAAAACCTTATCTCCGCAGGAGCTTGCAAAAATAGGAGAACCCAATCTATATTCTATCGCGGTAGACGCCGCCTCAAGTGGTAATCCAGGAAAAATGGAGTATCGAGGAGTGGATACGCAAACCGAAAAACAACTTTTTCATCAAGGACCTTTTCGACAAGGCACCAATAATATAGGTGAGTTTCTAGCTCTTGTTCACGGACTGGCCTATCTAAAAAAGAAAAATAGCGACCGTATCATTTATTCAGACTCTAAAATTGCCATCGGTTGGGTTAAACAAAAAACGTGTAAAACCAAATTGAAACGAACACCTAAAAATGCAGAAATGTTTGATTTGGTGGATCGCGCTATCCAATGGCTTAAAGAAAATAGTTACACCACCAAAATTGTAAAATGGGAAACCAAAGCATGGGGTGAAATTCCCGCTGATTTTGGAAGAAAGTAATTAATAACCAAAGATTTAACGCATTTTAACAGATTAAATTCGTAATTCACAGTAGTATTCTGCTACTAAATGGCTGTATCATATTCTGAAAAACCAAATCAAAAGCCATTTAGGATGAAAAAAATATACTACCTCCTTCTGTTTTTATTACCTTTTCTGACCTATGCTCAAGACTCGTGGAAACTCGCCAAGAAAGACAAAAACATTCAAATCTGGACAAGAAATTTTGAAAACAGTAAATACAAAGAGTTCAAGGCGGTTACAAAAATAAAGGTGTCAATTGATGCGGTGGTAAAGGAGTTATTAGATGCACCTATGTATACTGCAAATTGTGAAGAAGGAGTAAGTCATCTCGTAAAAGTTAATCAGAATAACGAACATATTTTTTATGCGAGAAATGAGTTTCCCTGGCCAATCAAAGACAGAGATGTAGTATCAAAAATACGTGTGGAGCGAATCGCGCCCAACAAAGTTAAACTTTCTATTAATGCTGCGCCCAACGAAATACCTACCCTTAAAAGTACGCTTAGAATACAGGATTTAATTGGCTTTTGGCTTTTGGAAGAGGATCAAAATGGGGTAAAAGTAACGCAACAACTGTATATCGACCCAGAAGGGACATTGCCTCCATTCATCACAAACTCGCTACTGGTAACCGGACCATTCAGAACCTTTATGGAACTTAGAGACAAGCTTCAAAATATGGATTCTTAACACAGAACCAAGAAGACTCCTTTTTTAGGTATCCCTTGAAAAGGAAAGTGTATATTTGCAAAAAAATTATAAGCTATTTATGAGCAAATTGTTAATTGTAGGTTCTGTTGCTTTTGATGCTATAGAAACCCCATTCGGAAAAACTGATAAAATTTTAGGAGGAGCAGCACCATATATTGCGTTGTCAGCCTCTAATTTTAATATCCCTTCGGCAATTGTTTCTGTTGTTGGAGAGGATTTTCCTCAGGATTACTTCAAAACATTAGAAGAGAGAAATATTGATACTTCAGCGATAGAAATTGTAAAAGGAGGGAAAACTTTTTTCTGGAGCGGAAAATATCACAACGATCTAAATTCTAGAGACACCTTAGAAACACAACTTAATGTACTTGCAGATTTCCAACCTGTAGTTCCTGATAATTATAAGGATGCAGAGATTGTAGTGCTTGGAAATTTGAATCCATCTGTACAGCTTAGTGTTCTGGAGCAATTTTCGGTAAAACCAAAGTTAGCTATTCTGGACACCATGAACTTCTGGATGGAAGATGCTTTTATTGAAGGTTTACGTGAAGTTATATCCAGAGTAGATGTCATTACCATAAACGATGAAGAAGCTCGACAATTAAGTGGAGAGTATTCTTTGGTAAAAGCAGCAAGAGTGATTGAAAAAATGGGACCTGCCTATGTGGTGATCAAAAAAGGTGAGCATGGAGCATTGTTGTTTCATAAAGACCAAATTTTCTTTGCGCCAGCACTTCCGTTAGAAGAAGTTTTTGATCCAACGGGAGCGGGAGATACTTTTGCAGGAGGTTTTGCAGGGTATTTGACTAAAACTGGAGATATTTCTTTTGAGAACATGAAGAATGCGATCATTCATGCTTCGAACTTGGCCTCGTTTTGTGTCGAGAAATTTGGTACAGAACGTATGGAAAATTTGAATAGAGAAGAAGTTCAGCAAAGATTGCAGCAATTTAAAGAATTAACACAATTTGAAATAGAATTGTCTTAAATACAAAGCCCCAAATTATAAGGATTTAGTCCTAAGTAATTATGGTTTACTCAACACAACAACTTAGAATTTTTGGAATACAATGAGTGATGCATTAAAACACGAATGCGGGATAGCATTTATCCGATTACTAAAACCATTAGAATATTACAAAGAAAAGTATGGTAGCGCTTTTTATGGCGTTAACAAAATGTACTTGATGATGGAGAAGCAGCATAACCGAGGCCAGGATGGTGCCGGTTTTGCCAGTGTCAAACTAGACACTCCTCCAGGAGAAAGATACATTAGCCGTGTTCGCTCCAGTAAACCACAGCCCATTCAGGATATTTTTTCGCAAATAAACGAAAGGATTAACCGTGAGCTAGAAGAACATCCAGAATATACCGATGATGTTCAATTACAAAAAAAGAACGTCCCTTATATAGGAGAAGTTTTGTTGGGACATGTGCGCTACGGAACTTTTGGTAAAAATAGTGTAGAAAGTGTTCACCCTTTCTTACGCCAAAACAATTGGATGCATCGCAATCTTATTGTTGCCGGTAACTTTAATATGACCAACAATGATGTTCTTTTTAAAAATCTGGTTCGTCTAGGTCAGCATCCAAAGGATAAGGTGGATACAATTACCGTAATGGAGAAGATTGGTCATTTTTTGGATTCAGAGGTGGCCAAGTTATATAAGAAATTGAAGAAGGAAGGATTTAATAAAATTGATGCGTCTCCTCAAATTGTAGAGCGACTCAATATTGCAAAGATCCTTAAGAAATCTTCTAGAGACTGGGATGGAGGATACGCTATGGCTGGAATGCTTGGTCATGGAGATGCTTTTGTGCTTAGAGATCCTGCAGGAATTAGGCCGGCGTACTACTATAAGGATGAAGAAGTTGTAGTGGTAGCTTCAGAAAGACCAGTAATCCAAACCGTATTTAATGTTCCTTTTGACCAGGTGGTAGAATTGGATCCTGGAAATGCAATTATCGTTAAGAAAAACGGAGATACTTCGGTAAAGGAAATCATCGAACCTTTGGAACGTAAAGCCTGTTCATTCGAAAGGATTTATTTTTCAAGAGGAAGTGATGCTGAGATCTATGAAGAGCGAAAGAAACTCGGAAAATTGATCATGCCACAGGTTTTGGAAGAAATTGATCACGATACGGTAAACACCGTTTTTTCATTTATTCCGAATACTGCAGAAACTTCATTTTACGGAATGGTCGAGGCGGCTCAGGATGAGTTGAACAAACAAAAAAATGAAACTATTCTTGCCGAAAAAGAAACACTAACCGATGATCGTTTGGCCGAAATTCTGTCGCACCGTCTACGAACGGAGAAAATCGCGATCAAGGATGCCAAGCTTCGTACCTTTATTACAGAAGATAGTAGTAGAGATGATCTGGTTGCTCACGTATACGACGTAACCTATGGAGTGGTAAAGTCTGATGATAATCTGGTAATTATTGATGACAGTATCGTAAGAGGGACTACGCTGAAGAAGAGCATCATTAAAATGATGGATAGATTAGGACCAAAGAAAATATTGATTGTTTCTTCGGCGCCACAAATTCGTTATCCAGATTGTTACGGAATTGATATGGCCAGATTGGAAGGGTTAATTGCTTTCCAGGCATCATTAGAACTTTTGAAGGAGAACGGGAACTACGATCTCGTAGAAAAAGTATACGATAAGTGTAAAGCTCAGGAGCATCTTGAAGATGCCGAGGTTCAAAATTTCGTAAAAGAGATCTATGCCGGATTTACAGATCAGGAAATTAGCGACAAAATAGCAGAATTATTAAGTGATGCTACGGTAAATGCCGAAGTAAAAATCATATATCAGACCGTAGATAATTTACATGTAGCCTGCCCTAAGAACCTTGGAGACTGGTATTTTACCGGAGATTACCCCACAGCGGGAGGAAACAGGGTGGTAAACAAAGCGTTCATAAACTTTTATGAAGGCAAAAACGAAAGGGCATATTAAAATTTGAAAAAAGATCGTTGTTAAAAATGGTTAAATTGTGTAGTTCAACAAGTATTTTGACCTTTCATCTAAAACATTTTTTCACAATGAATTTCCGTCTTATATTAGCAGAGCCATAGCATAAGTAGGTTAAGTTCATGGTAGATTTGGGGCAAAAAAAGGTGGATCTTCCACCTTTTTTTATTTTTAGGAAAATTCACAAAAATTAAACATAAAAAAACCACGTATTGCACGTGGTTTTCTTTTTTTAAATAATATGTTATTATTTGCCTTGAGCGTATCTGCTTGATACCTCGTTCCAGTCGATAACATTAAAAAACGCAGAAACGTAATCTGGACGACGATTTTGATAATTTAGGTAGTAAGCATGTTCCCAAACATCAAGTGCCAAAATAGGGGTGCCTCCGCAACCAACACCTGGCATCAATGGATTATCTTGATTAGGTGTAGAGCAAACTTCTACTTTACCACCTTCCTGAACACATAACCATGCCCATCCAGAACCAAATCGAGTACCTGCAGCCTTAGAAAAAGCATCTTTAAACGCTTCAAAAGAACCAAAGGCATCGTTGATTGCATCTGCCAAATCACCAGACGGCTTTCCTCCTCCGTTTGGAGACATGATTTCCCAGAATAAGTTATGATTGTAATAACCACCACCATTGTTTCTAACAGCAGTGTTAGACATATCTAGGTTGATTAAGATGTTATCAATGGTTTTACCTTCTAGGTCAGTCCCTTCGATAGCCGCGTTTAGTTTACTGGTATATCCTGCATGGTGTTTGTCATGATGGATTTCCATGGTGCGTGCATCTATATGGGGTTCTAACGCATCAAAGGCGTAGTTTAATTTTGGTAATTCGAATGACATATGTTATTATTTTGATTAATAAAATGTGAAAATGACACCAAATTTAACAATTAGCACGATGAATAAAAATTAATATTTGTTATAAAATAATTAAAAGCATAACTAGGTTTCCTCTGCAAAACTTTTGATATTTGACTTGATCAGCACAAGAAGTTTTACCGTATTCATATTTTAACAAAAAACAATTGAATTCTCATACTGCTTTTACCGTCTATAATGCAGCCGCAGGTGCAGGAAAAACCTATACTCTGGTAAAAGCGTATTTAATTACGCTTTTAAAAGGGGAATTTAAAGATGGCTACAAGAATATTTTGGCAATTACTTTTACCAATAAGGCCGTAGCCGAAATGAAAATAAGAGTTCTTGAAAATCTAATTGCCATTAGCCAGCCGGTTACACCCCCCAAATATCAAGATTTAGTCAATGATCTTGTCATTGAAACTGGTATCGATCAAGAAAAGCTAAAGAAAAAGGCAGATCGTATCTTAAAAAGTATTCTTCATAATTATGCAGCTTTTGATATTGTAACTATAGATACGTTTACACATCGCGTAATTAGAACCTTTGCTTATGATTTGGGTATCCCACTCAATTTTGAGATCGAAATGGATACAGAAATGTTAATTGACGAGGCAGTAGATGCATTGATTTCGAAGATTGGGGTAGATCAAGAGTTAACGAAGCTCATTATCGACTTTGCAATGGGCAAGCTAGATGAGGACAAAAGTTGGGATGTTAGCATAGAATTACGAAAAGTAGCAAAGTTGTTATTTAGTGAAAATGATAGAAAGCATATTTCGGCCTTTGCTCATAAAAAGACGAAGGATTTTGAGGTTTTAAAACAAGAACTGATACAAAGAATTGACCAAATCGAGAATGATGTAAGTTCAAAAGCTCTTGGGATTCTAAATAGGATAGACCATTCAGGTATAGCGTTTGAAGACTTTACCAGAAAATCTGTACCTACTCATTTTCAGAAGATAGCTAACAAAGAAAAACCTATTGACTTTAAGGCAGCCTGGAAACAGGATATCTACAATGCTTCTTTTTATGGTGCCAAACTAGAAAGCAGCAAAAAAGAAAGTATCGATGCTATTCGGCCAGAAATAGAAGCTGTTTTTGTCGAAACCAAAAAGCAATTACAGCAGATCCATTTATTTCAGAATGTAATCAAGAATTTAACTCCGTTATCGGTGCTCAATGCAATTCATAAAGAGTTGATGGATATTAAGAAGGAACGAAAGATTTTACTGATTTCAGAATTTAATACCATTATTAGTACTACTATTCAGGATCAGCCAGCACCTTTTATTTATGAACGTTTAGGAGAGCGGTATCGTGATTATTTTATAGATGAGTTTCAGGATACTTCAGAATTACAATGGAATAATCTAGTACCTCTGGTAGATAATGCGGTGTCTGCTGAAACGCTTTCAGGTAAAAAAGGCCAGATTACCATCGTTGGCGATGCGAAACAAGCTATTTACCGTTGGCGAGGAGGAAAAGCAGAGCAATTTATTAATTTATCAGCCGATCATAATCCTTTTTCGGTAAAGGAAAAAGAAGTACTCAACCTGCCTAAGAATTATCGTAGTCATGAAGAAGTGATACGTTTTAACAATAACTTTTTTACCGAATTGGCAAAGGATTTCAGTAATCCAAAACACCAAAAATTATATGAGCTAGGAAACAAGCAGGAAGTGAATACCAAAAAAGGAGGGTATGTAAACATTTCATTTATTGAAGCAGCTAATATCGCCGAAGAAAATGAAATTTATCCTCAAAGGGTATATGAGCAGATTGCTGAGCTACTGGAAAAAGGATACAAGGCCAACGAGATATGTATTATCGTAAGAAAGCAGAAAGAAGGAACTGCTATTGCAGATTTTCTAACAGAGAAAGGAGTTGCTATTATATCTTCAGAAACCTTGCTCATTAATAATGCTCCAGAAGTATCTTTTATTATTGATATGATGACATGGCACATGCAACCCGACAATCTTTTGGCCAAGATTAACGTACTCCATTTTATTTCGGAACATTTGCAGGTTAAGGAAAAGCATGGCTTCCTGCAGAAAATGATATTCTTGAAAACGAGAGATTTTACGACAGCATTACAAGCAATAGGAATTGATTTTAATGCCAACCTTTTAGCTCTGAAACCCTTGTATGAAGCAGTAGAGTATATAATTAGTTCTTTCAAGTTAAGTACTGTTGCACCTGCCTATCTTCAATTCTTTCTAGATGTAGTGTTTTCCTATACTCAAAAAGATGTTGGTGATATGATGGGATTCCTTTCGTATTGGAATGAAAGAAAAGACAAATTAAGTATTGTGGCTCCAGAAGCAGAAGATGCCATAAAGATTATGACTATTCACAAAGCTAAGGGTTTGGAGTTTTCTTGTGTTATTTATCCTTATGCCAATGTAGATATCTACAGAGAGATAGAGCCCAAGACTTGGTTTCCTGTTAACCCCGATCACTACTTAGGTTTTGATGAGGTTTTTATTGATTATTCCAAAAGTATTGGGGACTATACCGAAGAAGCTCAGGAAATGGTTGCTAAACGAAGAGCGCAACTAGAGTTGGATGCTTTTAACCTATTGTATGTAGTACTCACACGTGCAAAAGAGCAACTTTATATTATTTCAAAATTAGAAATCACTCAAAAAGGAGAAAGTAATCCCAACAAATTTTCGGGGAAACTGATCTCATATTTAAACAGTATAGGAACTTGGAATAAGGAACAATTGGAGTACGAATTTGGGATGCCGGAACGACCTTTATCAACAGCACAGGAAACATCAGGTAAAGTCAAGGTGGTTAAATTGACCCGATTTGGAGATACAGGAAAAAACTATAAGGTACATATCGTAACCCACGCCAGCAAATTATGGAATACCATCCAGGAAACTGCAATAGAGAAAGGGAATTTAATCCATGACCTTATGGCTTCGGTCTACGTACAAGATGACGTAAAAAGAGTGGTGCAAGAAGCCTTTATCAAGGGGGAAATCAATACTTCAGAAAAAGAAATATTATCAGTAGAGTTAGAAAATGTGGTTCGTCATCCAGAACTAGCTTCATATTTTTCAGAAGGGAATATCATATACAATGAAAGGGACATTATATATAAAGGACGATTATTTAGACCAGATCGGGTAGTTATAGATTCTAATAGAAATGCCACGGTTATGGATTATAAAACAGGAAGTTATGATGTTTCTCATGCCAAACAAGTGGATGAATATGCCGGAATTATGCAAAAAATGGGGTATAGTATTGAAAAGAAAATTCTAATATACTTTGATAAAAAAATCACTTTAAAATATATATAAATAAGGACACTATTTTATAATTACTAAAAGAAATTTAAGGATAAAACGTAATTTTATCTTATACTTGTAGCGTAATTTTCGAGATAAACACGATAATTTTTCTCAAAATAGGTTAAAATTCACACTTTTTTCACAGTGAATTAATCGAAAACAAGAAGGATAAAAACCTTGAAAACGGTTATATTTACTGGCCTGTTATGAAAATTTTATTAGATTTATCTTTGACAGTTATGTTTAACATATTACATTTGCTCTAATTAACACTTAAAAATTAAATTATTGAATATGAAACATCTTAGCAGATTTTTAGTGGCTTCGATTTTTGTACTTGGACTTAGTACTGCGAATGCACAAAATGAAGACAATCCTTGGGCGGTTTCTATAGGTATCAATGCAGTTGATATTTTCCCTACGGGAGGTGACCTTATCAGCCAGGGGGAAATTTTCGACGAATTTTTTAATGCTAGTGACCATTGGAATCTCCTTCCTTCTGTTTCTAAAATATCTGTTGGTAGATATATAGGAGACGGTTTCACATTTACTGTGGCTGGTTCTGTTAATAAAATCGACAATGCAGGTGAGCTTCCTGATGGAACTCTTGTAGACGTAGATGATTTATCTTACTACGCAGTAGATGGTAGAATTAGCTATAGTCTTCAAAATGTATTAAACACAGGTTGGTTCGATCCTTACTTAGGTGTAGGTGGAGGTTATACTTGGGTTGACGAGCTAGGAGCTGGAACCCTAAACGGATCTTTAGGAATGAACTTCTGGTTAACTGAAAACTTAGCACTTAATCTTCAAACTACTTACAAACATGTATTCGAAGATTATGCAGAAACTGGTGTTACTCCTACTCACTTCCAACACTCTGCTGGTCTTACTTTCGCTTTTGGAGGTAAAGATACAGACGGTGACGGTGTATACGACAAAGACGATGAGTGTCCAGACGTACCAGGTCTAGAAGAATTCAACGGATGTCCTGATACTGATGGTGACGGAATCACTGACGCAAAAGATGACTGTCCTGATACTGCAGGTACTGCAGAATTCAACGGATGTCCTGATACTGACGGTGACGGAATCGCTGATCCAAAAGATGAGTGTCCTACTGTTGCTGGTCTTGCTAACTTAAACGGATGCCCTGATGCTGACGGTGACGGAATCACTGACGCAAAAGACGGTTGTCCAAACGAAGCAGGTCCTGCTGAAAACAACGGATGTCCTTACCAAGATAAAGACGGTGACGGTGTTCTTGACAAAGACGATAACTGTCCAGATGTTGCAGGTACTGTAGCAAACAACGGATGTCCTGAAGTAACTGAAGAGATCCAAAAGACTCTTAACCAGTACGCTGCTCAGGTATTATTCGACTCTGGTAAGTCAACTATCAAAGACGAGTCTACAAAAGTACTTAACGATATCATCGCTATCTTAAAAGAGTATCCTACTGCTAAGTTTACAGTAGAAGGACACACTGATAGTGCAGGTAGCGCTAAGCTTAACCAAAGATTATCTGACTCTAGAGCGAACGCTGTTAAGAACTTCTTAGTAGAAAACGGAGTTGATCAGTTCAGATTATCTGCTGTTGGATACGGTGAAGATAAGCCAATCGCTTCTAACAACACTAGAGCTGGTAGAGCTAAAAACAGACGTGTAGAGATCAACTTAGTGAAAAACTAAGAAAGTCTCCCAAGAATAATAAAGAAAACGTCCCGAGTTATCGGGGCGTTTTTTTATTTTTAAATCCTAATACAACTATACCATACGTTGCTATGAGTAGTGTAAAATGAAAAGGATTTGAAAAGTTTTTTACAAGAAGTATTACAAGATTTAAACTACTCTCCCGAAGAAATTAGTAACGTAATTTTTTTGGTACCCAGTAAAAGAGCCGGGCTTTTTCTAAAAAAAGAACTCTTAAACACTTTTGGGGACTATACGATCCTACTCCCCGAAATTTACAGCATCGAAGAATTTATATCCAAACTATCAGGGTTACAGCAAATAGATAGTATTCAGGCATTATTCGAATTTTATGAATCCTATTTACAAACATTCCCACAGCAGGATAAAGAGGATTTTGAAACCTTTAGCAATTGGGCACAAACTTTAATCAGTGACTTTAACGAAATAGATCGCTACTGTATCGATCATAAAAGCTTCTTCTCTTATTTATCTGGTATTCAAGATTTGAATCATTGGTATCTACAAAAAGAGAAAACCGAGCTGGTACAAAATTATATTAGATTTTGGGAAAGCTTAAAGGAGTACTACGATGCATTCAAAAGTAGACTATTATCTCAAAAAATTGGATATCAGGGATTGCTATATCGAAAGGCCTCAGAAGATGTCGTAAACTATATTGACGAGGAAAAGAGGACTCATATCTTGGTTGGATTTAACGCATTAAATAATGCCGAGCAGCTTATTTTTCAGGAATTGTTAGGAGCAAATATGGCTGAGGTGTATTGGGACGGAGATGAATTCTTTTTTAACAATACCTATCATGAAGCATCTTTGTTTCTTAGAAACTATAAGCAGCAATGGGAGTACTATCAAAAACATCCTTTTCGATGGATAGGAGATCATTTTTCTGAAGAGAAGGATATCCAAATTATTGGAGCGCCAAAACACGTTGGTCAGGCAAAATATGTAGGAGAAATAGTGGCTACAATCCCAGAAAAGGAAATGGAAAATACGGCTTTGGTATTGGCAGACGAGGGATTGTTGCAGCCATTGCTTAATGTCTTACCAGATACGGTTAGGTCCATAAATATTACCATGGGACTCCCGCTTAGAGAGGTCCCAATTTCTGGTTTTTTTGAGCAATTATTTGATTTACATAAACACTCGAATACAAAAGGTTTGTACTATAAATCGGTAGTACAAGTTTTAAGTACCCTTCCTGCGTTTCGATTGCTGAAAGGAACATCCAGAAAGCTAATAGAAACCATTTCCAGGAACAATTTGGTATTTATTAGCCTAGAACAATTAAAAGAGGGTTGTAGTGCTAAGGAGCAAGAACTATTAGAATTGTTATTTAAACCCTGGGGAAATGTTGCTGTAGCGGTAGAAAATTGTCGAACGCTAATTACGGAGCTCAGGGACCATATTGAGCAAGAGGATCATCAAATTGAGCTAGAATATGTTTATCGATTTTATATTGTATTCAATAAACTGTCGGCGCTAATCGATAACTATGATTATTTAAAAACCATTGCTGGGCTGCATTCTTTATATCGGGATATTTTATTGACCGAAAATCTAGATTTCTCGGGAGAGCCATTTAGTGGTTTGCAGTTTATGGGAATGCTCGAATCCAGATGTTTGGATTTTGAAACTGTGATTATTACTTCGGTTAATGAAGGAATTTTGCCTGCTGGTAAAAGTGCAAATTCCTTTATTCCCTATGATCTAAAAAGAGCATATAATTTACCTACTTATAGAGAAAAGGACGCAATTTATACCTATCATTTTTATCGATTGATTCAGCGTGCAAAAAAAGTGTATTTGTTGTATAATACAGAATCTGAAGGTGTAGGTGGAGGCGAAAAAAGCAGGTTTTTGCACCAATTGGCTATCGATAAACGTCCAAAACATAATATAGAACAGCTTTTGGTTTCGTCTGATGTACCCAAGTTGACTAGTGCTCCATTATGTATCGATAAGAATGATGAGATTTTAACCTCGCTAAAGGCGCTCGCAAATCATGGTCTATCTCCTTCTGCCCTTACCACATATATTAGAAATCCAATAGATTTTTACTACAAGTATGTATTAGGAGTTCAGGAAATGCAAGAAGTAGAAGAAACTATTGCTGCCAATACCTTGGGAACAGTGATTCACAATACTTTGGAAGTGTTTTATAAGCCGCTAGAAGGTGCTGTTTTGACTTTAGACCACCTAAAGCAGATGAAACAAAATGTAGCCAAAGAGATTCAGATTCAATTTAAAGAAGCTTATTCAGAATTAGATATCACACAAGGTAAAAACCTCTTGATTTTTGAAGTAGCTAAAAAGTACATTTATAATTTTTTGAGGTCTGAAGAGAAGCTGCTCAATAGTGGAAGTCAACTCAAAATTGTAGCGATAGAAAGTAATCTCAAAACCGAATTAAACGTACCAGAACTTAATTTTCCCGTATATATTAAAGGTAAGGTGGATCGCATTGATGAATTAGACGGTAAGCTTCGGGTAATTGATTACAAAACCGGAAAAGTAACCCGAAACGATGTTGTGCTAATGGATTGGGATCTGATTAGTGAAGAATATAAATACAGTAAAGCTTTTCAGGTGTTGGCTTACGCATATATGCAAAGTGCTAATGTTATGGAAAGTCCGTTTTATGCGGGGGTGATTTCGTTCAAAAACCTTCAGGAAGGGTTTCTAAGATTTGGAACGAAACAAAGTGTACGAGGTAAAGTAGATCACGAAGTCGCAGCCGAAGTAATGGATACATTTTTGATACAATTGAAAAAAGTAATCATCGAGATTTTTGACAACACAATTCCCTTTACCGAAAAAGAAGTATAACTATGATCACAAGTAAAAAAAATATTGTTTTAGAAGGTAGTCATGGCAAACCTATTGTAACAGATGTCTTCTATGCTAATGAGCTCAACAACAAATCGGTTATAGTTTTTTGTCATGGATACAAAGGTTTTAAAGATTGGGGCGCGTGGGATCTAATGGCTGAAGCTTTTGCGAGTGCTGGATTTGTTTTGGTGAAGTTTAATTTTTCGCATAATGGAGGTACTGTTGAGCAACCTATTGATTTTCCAGACTTAGAGGCTTTTGCCAACAATACATTTATCAAGGAATTGGATGATTTGGAAACAGTATTGGACTGGATTACAAATCCAGATAATGAAGTGCTGTCTAATGCAAATACCCAAGACATTACGCTTATAGGACATTCTAGAGGAGGAGGAATTGTTACCATTAAGGCAGCAGAAGATCCAAGGGTTACAAAATTAATTACCTGGGCAGGAGTGTCGGATTACAAAAATCGATTCCCAAAGGGAGAAGCTTTTAACCAGTGGGAAAAAGACGGTGTCTTTTATGTCGAAAATGGAAGAACTAAACAACAGATGCCTCATTATTTTGATTTTTATAGTTCTTTTGAAGAGAATGAAGAGCGTTTGACGATTTCTAGAGCGGTTTCACAAATCAAGATACCATACTTAATTGTACATGGCACAGAAGATCCTACTGTGGATGTGCAAGAAGCATATGATATAAGCAAGTATAATTCCGATGCGTCGCTCTTTTTGGTAGAAGGAGCAGATCATGTGTTTGGAGGAAGACATCCATGGGAAAACAGCGATTTACCGAAAGATTTAGAGAAAATCATTGAAAAATCCATTGGATTTGCAAGACTTTAACAGCTGTTATAGGCAAATAATGTAATATTTTTCATTTTTTTTTGTTTATTTGTCACAATGAAGCCAGAAAGAAGGATAATAGCGGCCATATTCCTTGCCTTATTCTGTTTAATGCAGTTGGCAGAGGTTCATGTGTTTAGTCACGATGGTGATGACGGCGATTGTCAGTTATGTCTGATTTCTGCAGAAAAGATAAATGACGGATTTCTAAATACAGAAGAGGTTAATGTGCCTTGTATTATCGTAATCCCGACAGATGTTGTTCGATCTACTTACGAACAGCGTTATTTTACTTCTACAGTTAAGAATACTTTTCTTAACAAGGCTCCACCAACAGCCTAATTTTCTTATTTATTTTATTTCAACTTTTTTAACTAGTCCTATAGGCTAGCTACAATTTTATTTTAATGAAAAGATTAACACTTACTATCGTAGTGTTACTTTCAGGAACTTTGATCTCAATTGCCCAAGAGTGCAATAAGACCCTTACTGGTAAAGTAATAGATTTTCATGATGGAGTACCATTGAAAGGAGCTACAATCACATATAATAATCAAACTATCGTAACTGACGATGAAGGAAACTATAGCATTAGTTCGCTATGTCCTACTTCGTATGCGTTTACGATATCACACAAGGATTGTAATTCACAAGTGGTAACCATTGACATTGAGAAAGTTTCTGCTAAAACTTTTTATCTGGAACATCATTTGAATGAGCTTCAGGAAGTAGAGGTTTCGGGTGAAGCTCCTAGTAAAACGTCATCTTCGCAAGAAGAAACGATTAGTGAAAACATTCTCGAAAAATATAGTAGTGGTTCTTTGGGAGATGCCCTTAGGGAAATCACAGGTGTGTCTTCTTTGAATACAGGTTCTACGATCGTTAAACCAATAATTCAAGGGTTATCGGGAAGTAGAGTGTTGATCATGAACAATGGAGTGCGTATGCAGGATATGGAATGGGGAGATGAGCATGCACCCAATGTAGATATTAATAGTGCTGGAAAAGTTACCGTAGTTAAGGGTGCGGCAGCATTGCGTTATGGAGGTGATGCTATTGGAGGTGTCATAGTTATGGAACCCAAGAACGCCCCTGCAAAAGATACCTTAATGGGTAAGACATCTGTAACAGGTTCATCCAATGGTAGAGGAGGTGCGATTACCTCTGAACTTATAAAAGGGTACGAAAGCGGATGGTTTGTCAAAGGACAAGGTACTTTCAAACGCTTTGGAGATGTCGAAGCACCGGATTATGTGCTTTCTAACACAGGTGTTTCAGAAATAGCTGCTTCTCTTGCATTTGGAGTGAATAAGTTTACGCATGGTTGGGATGCTTTCTACTCATATTTTGATACTGAGATAGGAGTGCTAACAGCTTCTCATATTGGTAATGTTGATGACCTTATCGTATCGATCAATAGCAATGAGCCCAATGTAATCAGAGATTTTACTTATGATATTATTAATCCAAAACAAGAAGTAAAACATCATTTAGGGCGCTTACGTTATTTTAAAAGATTCGAAGAATTGGGTAAGTTAACAGTACAATACGATTTTCAGCTCAATCAACGATTGGAGTTTGATATACGACAAACCGCGGCGTTACGAGAAATACCTAGCCTGGATTTGGAGTTGACCACACATACGTTTAGTTCTGATTTTAAATTCGATTCAAAATCGGATATTACTCTAGATACAGGAATTTTATTAAGATATCAGGAAAATTTTGCTGATCCCTCTACTGGAGTAAGAAGGTTGATCCCGGATTATGATAAGTATGATGCTGGAGCATTCATTACGGGAGAATATGTCCTTAATGAAGATTTGGTAGTAGATGCTGGTATACGATATGATTACAATCAAATCAATGCCAAGAAATTTTATTTAAAAACACGATGGGAAGAACGAGGATACGATCAAGAGTTTTCTGACCTGATCATAGGGGATTTTGGCACACAATACTTAACCAATCCAAAGTTTGATTACCACAGTTTTTCTGCAACTACAGGTCTTAATTATCAGTTTAAAGATGATTATGAATTACGCTTCAATTATGCGTTGGCGCAGAGAGCACCAAATCCCGCAGAATTGTTTAGTGATGGATTACATCATTCCGCAGCTCGTATAGAATTAGGAGATCTTAGAATTGAACAAGAGACCTCGCATAAAGTGTCGTTATCGGTACAAAAAAATAGTGAACGTTGGGGCTGGGAAATAGCACCATATGCCAATTTTGTCAATGATTACATCTTATTGGAGCCCACAAATGTGGAGTTGTCCATAAGAGGTGCCTTTCCGGTTTGGGAATATAGACAAACAAATGTGCGCCTATTAGGAACTGATGCTAAGTTGTATACCCAATTGCACAACAATTGGAGAACGGATCATAGTTTCTCTATTGTAAAAGGGATTGAAACTGAAAATGATACCCCGCTCATTAATTTACCAGCGGCAAATTTATCCAATAAGGTAACTTTTACCAAGCAGGATTGGTTAGGGCTAGAAATGTCTTTAGAAAGCCAATATGTGTTTAGACAGAATGAATTTCCACCTAACATTAGTGTTTTTTCGCCGCAAGCAGGTCAAGATGTAATATTAGAAATCAATACACCACCTGATGCGTATCATTTGTTACATGCCAATGCAGATATAGAAGTATCCGCTTGGAAAAACAGTACAATGAAAATAGGTGCCACGGTATCGAATATTTTAAATAAAAATTATAGAAATTACCTTAACCGTCAGCGTTTTTTTGCAGACGAGGTGGGTAGAAATTTTATACTAAGACTAACATTTAACTATTAAATTTTACTAAAATTATGAACTCAAGAAAATTTTTATCAATCTTAGCTATTGCAGGTACTTTGTTTGTGTCATGTTCTGATGATGATGATAATCCAGCGCCAGTAAACCCAGAAGAATTAATCACGACTATGACAGTTACTTTAACTGCAGGAACAGATGTGGTTACTTTAAGAGTATTTGATGAAGATGGTCAAGATGGGCCAATAGCTCCAGTAGCAACTGTTTCTGGAAATTTAGCAGCAAACACTACGTACACTGGTTCAATAGGTTTGCTAAATGAAAGTGTAAACCCTGCGGATAATGTAAGAGAAGATGATGTTGAGCCAGAAGCAGATGAGCACCAATTCTTTTTTGAAGCTGCTGGTGGTTTGAATGTGGTGGCGACTTATTCTGATACAGAAGCTGATTATCCTCCATTAACAGGAACTAATCCAGTTGGTCTTGAATTTCAGTTAGAAACGGGTGATGCTAGTACAGGTACATTTACTGTTACGCTAAGACATGAGCCTACAAAGCCAAATGACGGTACGTTAGCAGGTGCTGGAGGAGATACTGATATTGCGCAGGCTTTCCCTATTACAATTGAATAAAACGACTTTAAATAATTTGAAACAATAGTAATTATATGTTATAAGTTGAGTTTGTAGATTTCTTTCGCAGATAATAATTTGTTTCAATGTTAAACCCTCGAGGAAGTAGTTACCCTTGAGGGTTTTTTTATCACCAAAAAGCAAAAATTGGTATACATTTTGATGAATTTACGATAAGATAACATCGTGGTTTTCGATTTGGCTCAAAAACCATTGAGAATATGCTAATAAAAGATGAAAAACCACATTGTAAAATGTTATGAAATGTGATATTCAATGGGTTAAATGCAATGATTTTACGAAGACATTACGGCATCGTTAAATATTATTTATCATCAAAAAAGACCTGTTATAATTGAGGAAATGACATTATATTCGCGGCATAATTAGCAACAAAGAAAACAATTGAAACTATCATAATTAGTATAAGTTGAGTTTGTGTTAAATACTACTACTAAGTTTCAATTAAAAACCCCCGGATTAGTTACCCGGGGGTTGTCTTTTTTAGTATTTTATAATTGGATAAAAAGAAATATTTTTTATCCATTGTACTGGTTTTCTATACGAATGGTGGAGGTGCAATTAAATTACAAATTCCTTTTCTAGTCATTCCACTATTACCTTCGCCTTGTCCACTAGTTCCCCCTTTTCCGTTGATCATATTTTGTTGATCATTAGTTAAACGTGTAACATTGATTTTGTTTAAAGAAAGCTTGTTTAGATTTTTAGATTTCATTGTGTGAGTGTTTTAAAAGATTTACATGGTAAAAGTACCTAATACCTTAAAAAACAGGGCTATGTTTTTGGGGGTTGCACCCAAGATTTAAAAATTTATAACCAAGATTTATAAATTTTAAGCGTGGTAATTAACACATAAAAATCAATCTTAAATTATTGATTATCAGTTTTTTTGTAAATATGTTGATTAGTTTGGATCCATCCTTTTCTGGGAAGCTGGTGAGAATGACTGTATATTATTCAACCCAATCTCCTGAGTGATTGATTTTATAGAATATCGTCTAAATTTACTATCGGTTTTTAGCTTTTCGATACAAAATTCAATACGTAAATCATTAACGTAGTTTGCAAAATTTTGTTTTTTGTGAGAATTGATCACTTTGGATAATTAAGAAGGCTTTATTGTAAATTTTTGGGGAACCTTGGCCATAGTAAGATCATTTTTTAAAGACGCATACACTTTTTAAAACTTTTGTTGATCTACTTCTTTCCCCCTCTTATAGCGGTATACCCAAAAACATCCAGTTGCATTTAAAGAAACGACATTAAATTACTGCATATTAGCAACAAAGAAAACAATTAAAACTATCATAATTAGTATAAGTTGAGCTTGTGCTAAATACTAACACTAAGTTTTAATTAAAAACCCCCGGATTAGTTATCCAGGGGTTGTCTTTTTTTATTTATTTGCGATGCATAAATAGCAAGCAATAGATGCCGATCTGTTGGAATTACTCTTACATAAATGGAGGAGGAGCAATTATACAAATTCCTTTTCTAGTCATTCCGTTATGGCTGTCACAATTTACTACTGATCCCCTTTTTCCGTTGATCATATTTTGTTGATCTTCTGTTAAACGTGTAACATTAATTTTGTTTAAAGAAAGCTTGTTTACTTTTTTAGATTTCATTGTGTGAGTGTTTTAAAAGATTTACATGGTAAAAGTACCTAATGCCTTAAAAAACAGGGGTATATTTTCGGGGGTAGCACCCAAGATTTAAAAATTTACAATCAAGATTTATAAATTTTACGTAAAGCGATTAATACAAAGAAGAAAGATATAAATTATTGATTATCAATATTTTGTATGTAGTCCGATGGGTTTTGATCCATTCTTTTTTGGAAAGCTGATGAGAATGACTGTATGTTATTGAATCCAATCTCCTGAGCGATCGATTTGATAGAATATCGTCTAAATTTACTATCGGTTTTTAGCTTTTCGATACAAAATTCAATACGTAGGTCGTTAACGTAGTTTGCAAAATTCTGTTTTTTGTGAGAATTGATCACTTTGGATAAGTAAGAGGAGTTGGTTTTAAATTTTTTGGCAACCTTGGCCATGGTAAGATCATTTTTTAGAAACTCCTGCTCTTCTTCAAACTTCTGAAGGCGGTAGATAATGTTCTCTACGATTTCTGGAGCGATTTCAATTTGTTTAGACGATTTTCTTTTGGTGGCTTTGCTCAATAAATCGGTATACTTCTCCTCAAACTTTTGTTCGTATACCTTTTTCTCTCTCTTAAAATAATAGAAGTAGGCAAAAGACACCAAGGAAATCAAAAGTATAGCCGCAATTAACAAACGATATTGTAGTGTTTTACTTCGTTCTTGTATGCCTAAAATTAGTTCATCCTTGTCTTTAATAAGTTGAGCGGTATCATAATTCTTAATGATACTGGCGTTAAGAGTACGTTCTTTTTCCTGGCTTATACTATCATATTTAATAAGCTTCTCCATAATTTCCAACTGATTGGTTTGATCATCGTTGGATTTATAATGATCGATAAGCATTGTATACGTATCCCGAAGTGAGTTGGTATAGTTGGATTCATTAATTTCACCGTCTATTTTCTTAAGATGTGTAAAGGCTTTTTCTGGTTGCTTCAGGGCCAAATAAGTTTTAGCCAGAAATAGTTGATTGATATAGTAATTAGTGTTGTTCTGGCTTTTATTAAGTAAGGTAGAGGCTTTACTTAGGCTATCGATGGCGATGGTATATTCTTTCCTTAGATAGCTGTTAGTGCCATATCCTGATAGTAAGTCAGCATACATTATTTGATTATCACTAGTAAGACTTTTATTAATTCCTTTTTCAAAATAAAATTTAGCAGAATCGAGCACAGAAAGTCTATTATAACTATCACCAAGATTAAAATAAGTTATAATATAGTAGTCTAAAAATTGATTTATGGTGTCTTTTGTTCGAATAATTTCTAGGTTTTTTTGAAAGGTTCCCAAGGCCTCTCGATTTTTACCTAGCGTGTTTTTTAGCTCTGCAATATTGTGTTTACAAGCTATAATATGGTCAATATTTTGATTAGACTCCGCATATTCAAGTGCTACCAAATAATACTCCAGCGCTTTGCTGTACTGTTTTTGATCAAGAAAAACCAATCCTTTTCCTATGTATCCTCTGGCAGGATAGTACTGATCTTTAACATCCTTGGTAAGATTAATTATGGTATCACAATACTTTAACGCTGTTGGACTATGGTCCCAACTAAGTCGGAGGAACATATAATATCCATTGGCAAGCTCGATTGTATCTTGATCATTTTTTGCTTTACGTAAATAAGAATGAGCAATATGGCGTGCGATAGAGGTATCTATATGTCTTTTTTGGTTATACTTTTCCGTTAATTCTGTATAAGATTTACCTGCTAATGCCTTTTGTATAGAATCATTGGTTTGTGCAATCTTTAGGGTATTGAGATCTAAACTATTTTTGCCAAAAGAAAAGAGAGAAGCTTGGAATAGAAACAGGATAAATATAAGGGATAAAATAAATCGCATGGGTAATTAATTGCTATTCTATAATAAATGGCGTTCGTTTATCTTGTTAAATAATCCGTTTACGTTAAAAAAATTAACAGTCGACAAACTACGCAAAATTTACAAATCTTCTGTTATAAATTTATGATTTTACGGTTTCCCCTTTTTTTCTTGTAATGATTCCCATCCCTTGTAAAGATATGGTTTTAAAATGTAAAAACATCTATATATTTATTAGCCAATCAGTAACTTAAATCTTCTTTACGGCGAATGCGAATAAAATTCAATTAACTTTATTAATACTGCAGACTCTGGACCATGGATCTCGCAAAATTAAAAAATAGTTAAGTTGTTGGTTAAAACCGATATTGATCTATCTTTTAACTTAGATCATTATGTACATTTTGAATTTCAAAATGCATTTTAACCATATGTGTCAACATCTGTTGAAATGTTACCAATGATTTCGAATGCAATTCAAAATAGTTATGGTATTCGTTATTAGTAAAGGTATTAACGATGGCTAAATCAGTCAATAGCGATTTAACTGTTTTTAGACAAGTTATTTTCCCTTTATCAATGATCAAGTTTTAAACTCGGAAATGAATTCTTTGGAAAGGGAGTTAAACAATTATTTTAGTAAGAGAAATGGACTATTCATTTGCTATTGCTTGCAATCGTTTTTGGATTTTATTTGTCCCGTTTGGCGTAAGGTGTGCACTCGAAGTTTCTTTGATAAAAATAACACCATCAAATGCTTTACCAACTTTTCTTTTGCGGATTGGTTTTGTGGTGTAGTCCAAACTCCATCCTGCCCCAGCACTGTAGCAATAGAGGTCTTTGTTTAGGAAAGTATGAGTTATTGCATACGGTATTGTACTCCTATTAAGGTCTATAAATAATATGTTTTTTTGCGATTGTGCAAAATACCAATCTATGCTACCCACATCTGCTGGCGCCAAGGTAAATGACTCAATCCCAGAGTAATTTTGATCTTTTACGACATAATTCAATCCTTGAAAACTTCCCTTATAGGTAGAAAAGCCAATTGCATAATATTGATCGCCAAGATATTCTTTCAATACGCTCCCCAATGGTCTTACATAACCGTTGGCCTTTTCTTTTGGATCTTTAGAGATATGGCCGTTATGAGCCCAAACCATTACCTTGTTATTAGATGCTTTATTTTGTAATATCTCAAGAATAGTCTGTGCCATATATTCGTCTCTTATATTAAAAGATGTATTGGCTTGTAGTTCATCATCGTTGGATTCTACCCCTTGAATGATTTTTTTGAGATCATAAATAACATCATTATATTCTTTAGTTGTCATAATGTTAGTTAATCTCTGTTCGTTCAAAATCAAATAGGATAATAATGAGTACAACTTTTCTCGCTCTGGTTTGAAATCCGGTATATACTCGTTTGTGTTTAATTTTTTAAATAAGGAGTCAATTTGCACTCCGATTAATTCTGTATTTATTTTATCAGTATAAGCTTGGACATTTTGATAAGCCGCATCCAAAGCGTTCATCTGAGTGTCTATACCCAAAAATTGTATTTTTTTATCACTAGAAACCGAAGCGTTGTATGTTCTCATCCACTCGATCATATCGATCACCTCTTCGGTATCCCATACCCAAAATCCTTGAGAGGATAAGGCTTCTCTACTGGTCCCTTTTCCATACAATACATAGTCGTTTATGGGTCTGCATCCTATGTTACTGGCTTCGATGGCAAAAATCCTAAAGTCCAATTCTTTCACCAAAAACTCCAGAAAGCGATGTTTCATCTGAAAAATTTCTTTGGTACCATGGCTGGTTTCTCCCAGGCCAATTACTTTTTTATCTTTTAGAATTTCCTTTAAATCAGAAAAATCCTGTAAACCCGTTTCGGCCTTAACCCCTTTTAAAGTGATAGATTCCTTTTTGATCCATGAAATCACACTGTCTTGTTGTGCCTTTTCAAAGATGAGTTTATCGTTGTATTCTTTTTCTGAAAGGATCATATAATCTGTGATTTTATAAGAGCCTTCTATATTGTTGATATAGTTTTGTCTGGTTGAATCGGTAAGGCGTTTGGGGATATATGGAGAGATTTCGAAAATATAAGTCCCGTCGGTTGAAGCCAACTGCTCAACGACTTCCAATTCGTTCGAGTTGTCATTAAAAGTTTCTAAAGTATCTTTTTGTGGTGATAATGCTAAAACTTGAATATCGACATCTTTTTGTGCGACATGTAGTTGTAAAAACTCTCCTTGTTTTAAAGGAACTTCGAAGGCATATTTTTCATTTCCTTTAACTAATACTTCTTTGTTTTTTTCAAGTGTTTGGGATATTGAAGGCAACAAAGATAGATAAGATATTAGGGTTACTATGATACTATGACGAATGTAGTTTTTCATAAAAGAATACGGTTTTAAGATGGGGGGAATTCAAATGATTAATACCTATAAATTAACTATTAAGTAACATGTTCAAAGAGCACTTTCAATTCTTGTGTAAAGATATGGCTTAATGGGCGCAACGCCTTATTTTTCAGCTATAAATACCTTAAGTATAGACCAAGATTTATAAAAATATAACAGGTAATTAATACACAATTGCGTTGATTTTACTAGGGTTACAAAACGATTTATATTCAACTAGAAGATTTCCTTTAAACAGGTATCAAAAAAGAAAGAGTTGCAATGATTTTTGCAACTCTTTGATTAAAGTTTTGATAAAAGTGGAGAAGATGGGACTCGAACCCACGACCTTTTGACTGCCAGTCAAACGCTCTAGCCAGCTGAGCTACATCCCCTTTTTGAATTAATCGGCACCACGAAGCACCAATAATGGGAGCCTACTTTCAAAATCTTTCTTAAGAACGGTGTTTTCTTCCCAAAGCTTAGAGAAAAAACCTCGCTTTCTTCTGAAAACACAAATAAGATCTGGATGGGTCTCATTCAAATGTTCCAAAACACCTTGAAAAAGTGTAGCATTTTCAGAAGATTTGTAGGTAGATACAATCTCACCTAGTTCTTTTTGAAATTCTGAGTCTTCAGGTAAAAAATCCGAAGTTTTTACTTGAAGTAACTTTAGCTCAGCGCCAAATGTAGTTAAAATTTCTTTGATAGGAGTTAAAGCATTTTTCTTTTTTACTACACCAGATTTTACAGCCATGAGTACAGTTTTGATGGGTGTAAATTTGTGTTGTGAGGGTATAATCAGGACAGGTATTTCGGTTTTTTTAACCAAACTACCAGAAGTTTCACCAAGAAAATAGGGATTATTAAGGTCACTACTTTCAGAACCCAAAACAATCAAATCAATCGCGTGTTCCAGATTAAATTGTGGAATGGCTTCCAGTAACTCTCCTTCCAAAGGAAGTGGGATAACTTCTACTCCTTTTTTGTCAAGAGCACTCAACTTTTCTTCAATAGAAGATGTACTGATTTCTTTTAAAGTTTCATTTACCGAAGGCAAACTACCTGATCTGGGTAGCTCTTTAAATACTTCTACTGCATACACCGTTCCACCAAGCTCTTTGGCTAGATCCACCGCATATTGAAGTAATGAATTACTAATTGAACTTTCAGACAAGCCCACTGGAACAAGAATGTTCTTCATCCCTATAATTTGATTTGTGATTAAGGTGACAAAATTACAACTTTAAAGTGATTGGTTGTAGAGATAACTATAAAGATATCAGGTGGTTTTCTTAAAGTTTTTTTAAAAATCCCTGTAAACCAATGATGGAACTATCATTGCAGATATAAAGTTAGTACTTTTGGCACTTTCCTAAAAAATATGATTCGTAAAGCGATATTATCTGATTTGGATGTCATCCATAAACTCACACAATCATGTGCTCAAGCTATGATAGCCAAAGGGATCTATCAATGGAATGAGCATTACCCAAAACGTGAGCGTTTTGAAAAAGATATCCAATTACAAGAGCTGTATGTTTTTGAAAAAGATGCAGTCATTATTGGGACCATAGTATTGACTGAAATCATGGATGAAGAGTACATCCCGATACAATGGCTTACCAAAAACAACAATAACCTATACATCCATAGATTAGCTGTTGATCCAGAGTATTGGGGTAAAGGGTATGCGCAACAGCTTATGGATTTTGCCGAGGATTATGCACGTAAGAACAACTATGAATCGGTACGATTAGATACCTTTAGTCAGAATACGCGAAATCAAAAATTTTATGAAACCCGTGGATATCAACGTTTAGGAAATATATATTTTCCAAAACAAAGCGAGTATCCTTTTTATTGTTACGAGCTCATACTATGAGTGCATTAATCAGTTTTAAAAATATCAATAGACTTGCAATTCCGGCTATTGTTTCAGGAATAGCAGAACCTATTTTATCGGCTACAGACACAGCTGTAGTAGGTAACATTCCCGTATACGGAACAGAGTCTTTGGCTGCTGTTGGTATTGTAGGGTCATTTCTTTCGATGTTGATATGGGTTTTGGCACAAACGAGAGCTGTTATTTCGGCTATTATTTCTCAATACCTGGGTGCAGGAAAATTAGATGAAGTAAAGACACTACCTGCACAAGCTATTCTTTTCAATATAGGGCTTAGTATAACCATACTGATTGCAACCGTACCTTTTATAAGAGAGATTTTCGAATTGTTAGAAGCCAAAGGAAAGGTTTTAGAATACTGTATTTCTTATTACAGAATACGAGTTTGGGGATTTCCATTGTCCCTTTTTGTTTTTGCTATTTTTGGTATTTTCCGAGGACTACAAAATACCTTTTGGCCCATGATCATTGCCTTAATTGGTGTAGTAGCTAATATAGCGCTGGATTTTGCTTTTGTATATGGGATCGAAGGTATATTGGATCCTATGAATCTGGAAGGAGCAGCCTGGGCTAGTTTGATATCTCAAGTCTTGATGGCTGTTTTATCTTTAATATTGCTGCTTAAAAAGACAGAGGTTTCTCTAAAATTGGAAGGACTTTGGCATCCAGAAATGAAACGTTTCTTAGTGATGAGTGGTAATCTTTTTATTCGATCTTTAGCCTTGAATGCCACTTTGATGTTGGCAGTACGCGAAGCAACTAGTCTAGGAACCAATTTTATCGCCGCACATAGTATTGCTATACAGTTATGGCTGTTTTTCGCATTTTTTATTGATGGTTATGGCGGTGCAGGAAATATTTTGGGAGGTAGATTATTGGGAGCCAAAGATTACAAAACGCTTTTTGCAATGTCAAAAAAAGTAACCGTTTATGGCGTAATTGTAGCTTGTCTTTTAGGAGGAATAGCTGTATTAATCCCTAAACAACTTGGCTTGATTTTTTCTAAAGATCCAGAAGTATTATCCATTTTTACCGATTTTTTCTATATCGTGGTCATTATGCTTCCAATCAATGCATTAGCATTTGTGGGAGATGGTATTTTTAAGGGTATGGGAGAAACAGGATATCTTCGAAATGTATTGGTAGGCTCTACATTCCTTGGCTTTGTACCTGCGTTGTTGATTACCCGATATTTTGACTTACAACTGCACGGAGTGTGGATAGCAATCTCTGTTTGGATGCTGGTAAGAGGAGTATCTCTGGTTATGAAATTTAAGAAAAAGTACATCCCACTAGCGGTGGGATAAGATTACTTTGATCACAAACCAGAGTGTTACCAGATAAGTAGATAGCATTATAAGCTCTAAACGGTATTTTTCAAGATACTTTTTTATCATGGTTCAAAAATAGAATATGTTGATATACAATGAAATACGTAGTGATACGTATTTAAAAACGTCACTTTGTATAAAAATATACCGGACAACGCCTAACCCCATTGCTGCCCGGTATTTCAACTACACTTAAGTAAAAAAATGTTGCTTTATTAGATAGTGTTACAATCAAATGATATGTTACCCACTTTTTTTAAATTTTTTTTGTGAGGTGCCTGAGTAGAAGTTTTCTTACTTCTTTGGAACTATAAAATTTCAAAACTTTATATACTTTTATCAAAAACAGATACGATGAGTACCACCGATAGAACCAATGGGAGTTTATATGTACATACCGAGAATTATATTACCACTATTGAATTTGGTCACCCTGCAAGTAATTCGTTCCCATCAGAATTATTACAAAGATTGACCCAAGCCTTTATTAAAATATCAGATGATCAAAATAGCAGAGTCATCATTTTGAAATCTGAAGGAGATAGAGCGTTTTGTGCAGGGGCTTCTTTTGACGAGTTGGTTGCGATTACCAATTTGGAAGAAGGAAAAAAATTCTTTTCTGGTTTTGCCAATGTGATCAATGCGATGAGAAAGTGTCAAAAACCAATTATTGGAAGAGTGCAAGGTAAAACTGTTGGTGGAGGTGTCGGACTGGCGTCAGCATGTAACTATTGTTTGGCAACTGAAGCAGCGTCTATAAAATTAAGTGAACTTACTATAGGTATTGGTCCTTTTGTGATCGAGCCGGCAGTATCCAGAAAAATCGGAATAGCCGCTTTTGAGACTTTAGCATGGGAGGCTTCACAATGGAAAAATGCATATTGGGCTAAAGAAAAAGGACTGTATTCAAGAGTTTTTTCAGAGATTAACGAACTGGATAAAGAAGTACAATTGTTGGCTGAAAAATTAGCGAGTTATAACGCTCAAGCTCTTGAACAAATGAAAAAAGTAGTTTGGGAAGGTACAGAACATTGGGATGATTTATTAGCCAAAAGGGCGGCAATTTCTGGAGAATTGGTATTATCCGATGCAACCAGAAAAGCCCTTGAAAAATTCAAAAAATAAAAATGGATATTTTAAACTTTTTAGGAGGAAACGGACTGTTTCTTATTTTAGGAATAGTATTGGTCGTAGTTTACTTTGTAAACAAGCGAAAAAGAAGGTAATCTTCCGTAACTTTGCACAAATTAATACAAGGAATGAGTAAAATTCGGATTACGAAGGAATTTTCTTTTGAAACAGGTCATGCGCTTTATGGCTATGACGGGAAGTGTAGAAATGTACACGGACACAGTTATAAGTTGAGTGTTACTGTAATAGGAACTCCTATTGCGGATACCTCGCATGTTAAATTAGGAATGGTAATTGATTTTGGAGACCTGAAAAAAATTGTAAAGGAAGATATTGAAGATGTTTTCGATCATGCCACAGTATTTAATAAAAACACCCCTCATGTAGAGTTGGCCAGAGAGTTGAAAAAAAGAGGGCATAATGTGATTTTGGTAGATTATCAACCTACTAGCGAAAATATGGTACTTGATTTTGTACAAAAAATAAAGAAAAAGTTACCGGATACTATCGAGTTACATTCTTTAAAGCTTCAGGAAACTGAAACATCGTATGCCGAATGGTACGCGTCAGATAATGAATAACTTGCACTGCTCTAATAAATGCCTATATTTATTTTATAAACACAGATTATGAACCTTCCGAAGGGGAAAAAGATTTATTTTGCTAGTGACAATCATTTGGGAGCTCCAACATCAGAGAAAAGCTTTCCAAGAGAACAAAAATTCGTAAAATGGTTGGACGAAGTAAAGGAAGATGCAGCTGCCATTTTTTTATTGGGGGATCTTTTTGATTTTTGGTTTGAGTACAAAACTGTTGTCCCCAAAGGTTTTACAAGAACATTGGGAAAACTTGCAGAAATTACCGATTCGGGAATTCCGATATATTATTTTGTTGGGAATCACGACCTCTGGATGAATGGTTATTTTGAGGAAGAACTCAATATTCCTGTATACCACAAACCCAAAGAGTTCGAATATAATGGAGTATCTTTTTTTATAGGCCATGGAGATGGTCTTGGCCCTGGCGATAAAGGATACAAACGGATGAAAAAAGTGTTTACCAATCCGGTAGCAAAATGGTTTTTTAGATGGTTGCACCCAGATCTTGGAGTGAAACTAGCGCAATATTTGTCGGTAAAAAATAAGCTGATTTCCGGAGATGAAGATGTGACCTTTTTAGGAGAGGATAACGAGTGGTTGGTGCAGTATTGCAAAAGAAAACTAGAAGAAAAACACCGAGATCATTTTGTATTTGGACATCGGCATTTACCTATGGAAATTCAATTAAATGAAACATCGAGATATACAAATCTTGGAGACTGGATTACCCATTACACCTATGCCGTTTTTGATGGAGAAAAATTAGCGCTAAAACGTCTTTCAGAGTAAATAAAAAAGTAGGGCTGCATGCGCATACAGCCCTGTAGAGTGTGGATTGCCAGGATGGTTTATTTCAAGAGCATTTGTTCTACAAAAACAGCTTCGCCAAGGGTAACTTTTACCAAATATAATCCTTGAGTTGTTATATTACTTTTTAAATCGTTAAGAGTGATTACTTGATTTCCCTTTTCTTCTATTGCTATGGATTTGGAAGCAATCCTTTTTCCATTAAGATCTATAATTTCTACAGTGCACGTTTCGTGGGTAGCATCAGAAATCTGAAGTTTGAGATTGTCTAAAGTAGAAGGATTAGGAAACAGCCGTATATTTTTTGAATCCGATATCAAGTTTTGATTTGCTCTGCTTGTAGTATTATTTAACCCCTGGATCACGAATTTTTCCCAGGAACCAATGTTGGTTCTATTACAGAAAACACCTTTGTCTTTTCCGTTTTCATGGCTCACATATTTACCATTATTACCTTTGATTGCATAGAGATCATTTCCTAAGGGTTCCAAAACGAATTTTTCCCAGGCTCCCACCGCATTACGGTTACAATTCATAGCTTTGGCTCCGTTCTCAGAACTTACATATTTACCATTGTTGCCTTTGATCGCATATTGGTTATTACCAAGAGATTCGAAAGTAAATCGTTCTTCTACCCCTGCGGTATTGCGATTTGCTCTCATCGATCGAGAACCATTTTCGGCACTTACATATTTATTATTAGATTGCCCCAAAATCGCAATATTAGTATTAGGCGAACTATCTGTGCCTTCAGGAATTACATAAACCAAAATATCAACTACAGAGACATTCCCTTTGTTGTCATAGGCTTTTACTTCAAGAAGATAATTCTTTACAGGTAGATTAGTTAATGCATTGTCCTGTCCGCGGTCATTCCATAAATAGGGAGCAAATCGTTCCACTCTCACCAATTGTCCATCGATAATTAGTTGTATTTCTTTCACCCCGTCTGCGTCTGTAGCCTCTGCTTCTACGGTAAAAGTTGCAGGAGCTACTAATCGTTTATTCAAGGTGGGGAAAAGCACTCGTAGTTTTGGGCCTTCTCCTTGTCCACTGCCACCGGTTCCTGCCATTCCTATTTCGCCCAAATCATCTCCACCGTCACCTCCATCGGTTCCGCCGTCTCCATTAAACCTCGGTCTACTCGATAACCAAGCCATATCCCATTTGGGTCCGATTTGATCACATCCTTCTGGACCCAGATCTACTCTCCCTGGGCAGCCAGGTTCGTCTGGTGCGTCGTTAAATGGTCCATTACCACATTGTATGTCATTATAAATGGGATCTCCATTTTGGTAAGCACGATAATTGGGGTGTTTTTTAAGTTCGTCACAGATATCAACCACGCTGTACGCGGTATTGTTAATAGTAACGGTTTTATTGGCAATTCCATGATCCAAATTAGAATCACACCAACAAAATCCATTGGCCTCAAAACTGTCTTTCCAACCTGGTCTGGGATTCCACTGTTGGGATTGTACGGTAATCGCCGTAGAAAAAATGGCGAGTAGGGTAAGCATGTAAAGTTTACGTCTCATGTTTAATTTTTTTGCGTGAATATTTATATTGGTTATTCTGTAAACGTAGTTAATTATGTGTGGAAAGAGTACTTTTGGAGTACATATATGGGGTAAAAGAATACATAAAGCATACTTGTCGTATGATGTGGTAAAAAGGAAAGTCTCTAGAGGATCTTATTAAAGAGATATTGTACGATGAAGTGCTTTTTCATCAATATGAATACCAACAGATTCTGGTGCTTTGAGCGCTGAGGTATGGGTAAAGAAAAATATGGATTGATTAAGAACAGCTTCCACCAAATAATGACTTCCATTAAAATAAGAATTCTTTACTCTTACTTTTGTAGAGGAGTTTTGATCAATGGATATTTCATGAGGGTATACTAGAATATTCTTCTGACTATCATGACCTAACGAAGAAAGTGCCACTTGATTTACTTCGCCAAAAAGAGATGCGATATAGTAATCTTGTGGGTTTTGATACAATTCTTGAGTTGGTTTTTTGACTACAATTTCTCCTTGACGGATGACAATGGTTTCGTTGGTAAATGAAAGGATGTCGGTTTTGTCGTGTGTAGCAGTAATACTGGTAATATTGTTTCTGTTGAGATACCTAAAAAGATTTCTGCGTAAAGAATTTCTTCTGAAATTATCTATGTTATGAAAAGGCTCGTCCAAAAGCAGTACTTCTGGTTTTTTTGCTAGGGCTTTGGCAAGTGCCACGCGTTGTTTTTGCCCGCCACTTAGATTTTCTACTTTGGTCGCTGCAAAATCTGTCATTTCAACAATTTCGAGTAATTCATTTACTCTTCCTTGTTTTAACTCAAGCTCGAAATTGGATAAATATTGTCCTATATTTTCTGCAACAGTTCTGAAGGGTTGTAATTCGAATCCTTGCGAAAGATATTTCATGTTTTCTTCACCTGGGACCAGATTATAAAGAGGGCCAAGTAACTTTTTATCTTTCCAGAATAATTCTCCCTCATTGGGTTGTAACAATCCATAGATGACTTTCAACAAGGTGCTCTTACCACAACCACTAGCACCAATAAGGGCGATGTGTTGGCCTGGTTCAATCGTAAAGTTGATATTTTTTAGAACAGGGATGGTGTTATAAGCAAAAGAAAGATTGTGAATTGCAAGCATATTCAAAGATATTGAACTTTGATGAAGTTTTTGAAGAAAAAAATCCACTTCTTTTTAAAGAAATGGATTTTTTAAGTATAGGGAGTGTTTTTTGAATTTATCCTTTGATATCGTCAGTCACTTTTTCAGGCAATACCTCATATCCCATATTGTACAATGTGAATCCAAAAACATCTGCGAATTGCTCGATAGTTTTACTAACTGGAGTCCCCGCTCCATGTCCTGCATTGGTTTCAATACGGATTAATGTAGGATTGTTCCCAGTTTGTTTGTCTTGCAATTCTGCAGCAAACTTGAAAGAGTGTGCAGGTACCACACGATCATCATGATCTCCGGTGGTAACCAAGGTAGCAGGATATGCTACTCCTTCTTTTACATTGTGTACAGGAGAGTATCCTTTCAAATAGTCGAACATTTCTTTATCGTCCTCGGCGGTACCATAATCATATGCCCATCCTGCACCAGCGGTAAACGTGTGATAACGTAGCATGTCTAGTACACCTACCGCAGGAAGTGCTACTTTCATAAGATCAGGTCTTTGTGTCATTGTTGCACCAACCAGTAATCCTCCATTCGAACCTCCTCTTATTGCCAGATAATCACTAGAAGTATATTTGTTTTCTATTAAATATTCTGCAGCTGCAATAAAGTCGTCAAAAACATTTTGTTTTTGCATTTTGGTCCCAGCTACATGCCATTTTTTACCATATTCCCCCCCACCTCTTAGGTTAGGTACCGCAAAAATTCCTCCTTGCTCCATCCATACGGCATTACCAATACTGAAAGAAGGAGTTAGGCTGATATTAAAACCACCATACCCATAAAGTAATGTTGGGTTTTTACCATTAAGTTCGATACCTTTTTTGTACGTTATTATCATTGGTACTTTGGTACCATCTTTTGAAGTATAAAATACCTGCTTACTTTCGTAATTGTCTGGATTAAAATCGATTTTAGGTTTGCGATATAATTCAGATGTTCCGTCGGTGATGTTGTATTTGTAAATACTCGAAGGCGTCTTATAATTAGTGAACGAATAGTATAGTTCCTTATCCTCTTTTTTGGCTCCAAACCCGTTTGCACTTCCTACTCCAGGAAGCTTTACTTCTCTAATCATTTTTCCGTCATAATCATATTGTAATACTTTAGAAACGGCATCCACCATATATTCTGCAAAGAAATATCCTCCACCAGTACCTGGACTTAGTACATTTTCAGTTTCTGGAATGAAATCCTTCCAATTTTCTGGGGTTGGGTTTGCTGCATCTACAGTAACTATTTTTTGATTTGGTGCATCTAGGTTGGTAACCAGGTATAGTTTTGATCCTACATTTTCGATGATATAGGTATCACTATCGGTATGATCCAGAATGGTTACTAATTCGCTATTGGGCTTTGTTAGATCTTTGATGAATAATTTATTTCCAGAAGTCGAGACACTTGCAGAAATAATAAGGTATCGATCATCTTCAGTTACACCTCCTCCAATATATCTATGTTTTTGTTCTGGTGTACCTCCAAAAATTAATTCATCTTCTTTTTGTTTGGTGCCTAATTTGTGATAGTACACTTTGTGCTGATCAGTTTTGGCAGAAAGTTCACTTCCTTTTGGCTTATCGTAGCTAGAATAATAAAATCCTTCATTACCTTTCCAGGACATACCCGAAAATTTAACATCAATAAGAGTGTCTTCTATGACTTCTTTGGTTTCAGCATTTTTGATAATTATTTTTCTCCAGTCACTACCTCCTTCAGAAATGGCATAAGCAACTAGTTTTCCATCTTTAGAAAAACTTACACTACCTAATGATGTAGTACCATCTTCGCTAAACGTATTAGGATCTAAGAATACTTCAGGCTCATCACCATCATTTTTAAACCTGTAGATTACATATTGATTTTGAAGACCATCATTTTTATAGAAGTAAGTGTAGTCACCTTCTTTAAAAGGAGATCCGACTTTTTCATAATTCCATAGGTCAGAAAGACGTTTTTTGAGGTCTTCTCTAAAAGGAATATTTTCTAAATACCCAAAAGTAGTTTTGTTTTGTGTTTCTACCCACTTCCCGGTTTCTTCACTTTGATCATCTTCTAACCATCGGTAAGGGTCTTTCACTTCAGTTCCAAAATAAGTATCTACGGTATCAACTTTTTTGGTTTCAGGATAATTCAATGCAATTTGGTTTTTACTGGGTTGTTCTTTTGATTCGTTTTTGCAGGCTACCATAAAAATTAGAACAGATAGCACAAAGAGTGTGTTTTTCATGATGAGAATTCGTTAGAATAATACACAAATCTATCAAAAGAAGCGTGGCTAAATGCTAAAGAAAATATAAAAAAGACTGCCCGTACACGAATCTACGAAGAAAAATGTTTTTTCTTCCAGGATGCTTTGGGGTTTAGCAACCTGTAGGATTAGTATACAAAGGCAGTCGGAAATTTCTGTAAGAAACAAAAAATTTTGGTTTTAGAAAAGAGGTTTATACTTATCCCAAAATTTAAATATTAAGAAAGTGTTGACAAGAAATACAAATATGGCGGGACCAATATTTGGAGGGTCGAGGGTACCGTGAAATAAGATGATATTTACAGAGATAGGTGCCAATAATATCAAGGCAAAAGGAACTGCTTTACCAATAAGAAGTAAAAAACCAACAATGATCTCGATTAGACCAACAGTTTTTAAAACATAGCTACTAGCTAATGCTCCAAAAAACACTCCGGCTTCTGGATTTGCAAATTCGAAGTCAGGCAGAAAGCCTATAAATTTATTGATTCCGAAAACGACCAGCATCGCTCCCAACAGTATTCTTAAAATTAAAATTAACTTATTCATTATGTTATTTTTTTGTGATTAAATTACTGTATTAGAGGAGGAAATGTTAGCAACCTTACAAATCTTACTTTTTGTACAAGTGGATATAAAAAGAAAATCCCTTGCTATTTTTTCAATAACAAGGGACTTTGAGAAATTGTATAATGGTGTTTAACCAATAAGATTATTTTCGGTTAAATATTCTGCAATCTGTACTGCGTTTGTGGCAGCTCCTTTGCGCAAATTATCAGAAACGATCCACATATTTAATGCATTTTCTCGAGAGTGATCTCTACGTATTCTACCTACAAACACATCATTTTTACCTTCAGCATAAATTGGCATAGGATAAGTGTTTGTATCTGGGTTGTCTTGTACAGTTACTCCCGGAGTTTCATTTAGTAAGGTTCTTACATCACCTTCAACATATTCATTTTCAAACTCAAGATTTACACTCTCACTATGCCCTCCAACCACAGGGATTCTAATAGCGGTAGCGGTCACGGCGATAGTGCGATCATCAAGAATTTTTTGAGTTTCGTTTACCAATTTCATTTCTTCTTTGGTATAACCGTTGTCCTGAAATACATCGCAATGTGGTATTGCGTTGCGGTGTATTGGATAGGGATACGCCATTTCACCATTTTGACCTGCATATTCATTCTCTAACTGTTGCACGGCTTTAACCCCAGTTCCTGTAATCGATTGATAAGTAGAAACTACAACTCGTTTAATTTTATATTGATCATGCAAAGGTCCTAATGCCATCACCATTTGTATGGTTGAGCAATTAGGGTTGGCAATAATTTTGTCATCTGCAGACAAAGCTTTGGCATTAATTTCAGGAACTACCAACTTTTTGGTAGGATCCATTCTCCAAGCCGATGAATTGTCGATTACTGTTATACCGGCATCTGCAAATTTTGGAGCCCACTCCAAAGAAGTACTTCCTCCGGCGGAGAATAAGGCAACATCCGGTTTCATTTCGATAGCAGTAGAAAGCCCTACTACAGTGTATTCATCACCTTTGTAAGAAATCTTTTTACCTACAGATCGCTCTGATGCTACAGGGATTAACTCGGTTACAGGAAATTGTCTTTCCTCTAATACTTTTAACATTACGGTTCCTACCAGTCCGGTAGCACCTACTACAGCTACTTTCATGAATTTTATTCTTTTTAGAAATACAAAAGTCGTATAAACTCTTTTAAATTCCAGCAAATGTGAGGAATATTTTGAAGACCACAAGAAATTACACAAAAAATATAAAAAATAAGATTATTTGTTACATAATAAACAAATTGTAAAAAAGAACCACCCTGGTATGGGTGGTTTAGTTAGAATATGTAGTATAGCGGTCGCTATAGATAATTCATTCTAAAAATGGTCGAGATTATTGTTTCTTCAACAAATCTCTGATTTCTGCTAACAACTCTTCTTGAGTTGGTCCTGCTGGTGGTGCTGGAGCTTCTTCTTCTTTTTTCTGTGATCTTTCATAGGCTTTCAATACCATAAAAATACAAAAGCCAATAATGATGAAATCAATCACCGTTTGAACAAAAGAACCATAATTAATAGTTACAGGAGCAATAGCTTCGCCAGCTTCATTAACAGAAGCCTCGGTAAGTTGAAATTTAAGATCTGTAAAATTCACTTTGCCTAATAGCAATCCAATAGGTGGCATTAATACATCATTCGTAAAAGATGTCACTATTTTTCCAAATGCTCCCCCTACGATTACTGCAGTAGCAAGATTTACGATATCACCTTTCAAAAGAAAGGACTTAAAATCTTTAAAGAATCCCATATGTTTAGATTAATGTAGTTAGTATAGGTCTAATTTAACAAAAATTAATTTACACTTTAAATAGGAGAAATAATTTAAAAAACGCTTTTTCGATAAACGTCAAGAATTGTCGACAACTACACGTTTTACCCGGGGTGAGATGGCAGTTAACAACTCATAAGAGATGGTGCCTGAGTGCTCTGCAATTTTTGCTGCATTCGAAGTATGATCAAAAACAATAACCTCGTCACCTTCTCTGCAATCAATGTCGGTAATGTCGACCATAATCATATCCATACAAACATTCCCAATGATGTAGGCTATCTTATTATTGATCGTTACAAATCCTTTTTTGTTCCCGAAGAATCTACCTATACCATCTGCATGTCCAATAGGGATAGTAGCGGTTTTTACATATCCTGGAGCTTTATAGGCACGATTGTACCCTACACTTTCTCCGGGTTCTAACGTATGAATTTGGGAAATGACTGATTTTAAAGAAGCAACTGGTTTTAACTGCGTATCAAATTTGGCTTCATTACCATATCCGTACAGACCGATACCGGTTCTTACCATATCAAAATGTGCTTCGGGATAGTTCAATATGCCCGAGGTATTAGATTGATGTAATATAGGTTGGTACCCTAGTCGATTACTGATATTCTCAGCTATTTTTTGAAATGTATGTATTTGATCCAAGGTAAAAGTTCTTTCTTCATGATCCTCACTAGCAGCCAGATGAGAAAGTAAGGCTTTAATTTTTATAGCCTGGGTGTTGTTAAGTTGTTCAAAAATGTAATCAATATCGTTTTCCCAAAAGCCTATTCGATTGAGACCGGTATTGAATTTAATATGAACAGGATATTCTTGTTGATCTAACGAATCGGCAACTTTAATAAATTCTCTAAGTGTTCTGGGACTGTATAAACTTGGCTCTAGTTGATGATTGATCAACTTTTTGAAGTTAATAGGCTGCGGATGCAATACCAATATAGGCGTTGTGATTCCGGCTTCTCTCAAAAGAATACCTTCAGAAACATAGGCTACTGCAAAATAATCAGCTCCCAACGTTTCAAGATGTTTGGCAATAACAGTAGCATCACTTCCATAACCAGAGGCCTTCACCACAGCAAGCATTTTAACATCAGAAGCTACCTTACTTTTTAGATAATTAAAATTATGAGTAAGGTGAGATAGATGAATTTCTAAAACAGTTTCTTGGGTACTACTCATTCGTGTTTTCTGAGTTTTTTGATATTTCCTTTGGGTCCTTTACTTCCATACCTTTCACCTTTTCCTTAAGCATAGCTTTGTAATAGGCTGCTCTACTTAGAGGCTCATATTCTTCAGTTTCTCCTAACAGGACCAAATCGTCTTTTCTGGATTTTCGATAACTGTACTGTGCCAGATTTCCTGTACGAGTACATACCGCATGTACTTTGGTCACATATTCTGCTGTTGCCATAAGTGCAGGCATAGGGCCAAAAGGATTGCCTTTAAAATCCATATCCAATCCTGCAACAATTACTCGGATTCCTTTATTGGCCAGATCATTGCAAACGGCTACAATTTCATCATCAAAAAATTGAGCCTCATCTATCCCTACTACATCACAAGTATCTGCTAGAATGCGAATATTGGCAGCTGCGGGAACAGGAGTTGATCGAATCTCATTGGCATCATGCGAAACCACCATTTCATCATCATAACGAACATCTATGGCAGGCTTAAATATTTCAACCTTTTGTTTCGCAAATTGAGCACGTTTCAATCGGCGGATCAATTCTTCCGTTTTCCCAGAAAACATCGAACCACATATTACTTCTATCCACCCAAATTGCTCTTTATGATTTACCGTATTTTCGAGAAACATTTTGTACTTTTCAGAATCAATTAAAGAAATCCCTTTTTCCTTACCTAAAAGATGAGGTAAATTTATTAAAAAACCAAAAGCAGTATCGCAAACGTATAAGAAAGTTATGAAGAAGAAATTGGAAGCTGAATTGATAAGTATTGCTCACCGAATATTACAATTAAAAGATAGATCCACATTACCACAGTTGCAAGAAGAGGCAAGACAGTTGTATGAAAAACTAACCATTTTAAATTTTGCCGAAGATCATTTTGCTGGGCCACAACCCACTATTGGACAAATACATAGGATAATTGAGGAACAAGCGCCTAATACTTTTAAGGAAAAAGAATCAATTACTCCGGTGCCTGTTGCACCACCTTCAGAAATTGAAAAAAGTACTTCAGAGCCCTCTTCTCAAAATGCTCATCAGGAAGTAAAGGAACAAGAGCCAGTTTCTTTGGATCAGAAACCAGAATTAGTGATCGAGGAAATTAATGCCAGAGTAAGTGAGGATTTATTTGTACCAGCTTCAGATACCAGTGAAGAAGTAAAAACACTTTCAGATACTTTGACGTCTACACCAGAGTATAAAAAAAATGATATGGATGATGTTACTCCACAGTTAGACAAACCTGAAGATCGCGAAAAACCAAAATCTCTGAATGAGCAATTGCGGAAAGATATCCATATCGGATTGAACGATCGTTTGGCCTTTATCAAACATCTTTTTGAAGGGAGTACGCCAGATTATAATCGTGTGCTTTCTCAGTTGAATACGATAAGCGATAAAAAAGGAGCCGAAGAGTTTATCAGCTCGATGGTAAAGCCTGATTATAACAATTGGGAAGGAAAAGAAGAGTATGAAGATCGCTTTATGGATGTTGTACTCAGTAAATACGAAAACTAAACACAAATCTAATATTTATGAAGATAGTTTATTGGATAACTACGGTTGCCCTGTGTGCCATTATGTTGTATTCTGCACAGATGTATTTTTTTAAGACTGAAATGATCAAAGGTTTTTTTGAAAGTTTCAATTATCCAACATATATCGTTATTCCTTTGGCAATAGCCAAGATTTTAGGGATAGTAGCCATTTTGACCAATCAAATTAAATGGATAAAAGAATGGGCGTATGCTGGTTTCTTTTTTGATCTGGTATTGGCAAGTCTTGCACATCATTATGCTGGGCATCCAGTAGGATTGTCGGTATATGCAATTGTTATTTTGATTGTATCTTATGCGGTTGGTAAAAAAGTGAGACCTTAATGTCAAAGTTATATATTGTTCCTACTCCAATTGGTAATTTAGAAGATATGACCTTTAGAGCGATCAAAGTGCTAAAGGAAGTTGATCTTATTTTGGCAGAAGATACCCGCACTAGTGGCAAACTTCTCAAACATTTTGAAATCGCCACTCCTATGCAGAGTCATCATATGCATAATGAGCATAAATCGATAAATAACATTGTACAGCGATTACAAAGAGGGGATACTATTGCTCTTATTAGTGATGCTGGTACTCCTGCTATAAGTGACCCCGGTTTTTTACTTACTCGAGCTTGTGTAGAGCAGGGAATTCCGGTTGAATGTTTGCCGGGAGCAACGGCATTTGTGCCTGCTTTGGTGAATAGTGGCTTGCCCAATGATAAATTTGTTTTTGAAGGTTTTTTGCCTGTTAAGAAAGGACGACAAACCCGACTAAAATTTCTGGCAGAAGAAACCAGGACCATGATTTTTTATGAATCTCCACATAAACTGATCAAAACCTTAGGGAATTTTGTTGAATATTTTGGAGCCGAACGATTGGTTACTGTATCTCGTGAGCTTAGTAAATTACATGAAGAAACCATTCGTGGTACTGCCAAAGAAGTATTATCTCATTTTGAAACCAAACCTCCAAAAGGGGAAATTGTTATCGTTGTAGAAGGAAAAAAGAAATAGTGGATCAATTACTTTCAGATATTAGATCGTGCGATGTTTGCGCCGAACATTTGGCTTTAGGCCCCAGACCAGTAGTCACTGGTCGCCCCGAAGCTAAAATTGTAATTATTGGTCAGGCACCTGGAACCAAAGTACATGCCTCTGGTGTGCCCTGGGATGATCAAAGTGGAAAGCAACTCCGAAAATGGCTTGATGTTTCTGATGAGGTGTTTTATGATGAAACCAAGATCGCCATTGTCCCTATGGGATTTTGTTATCCCGGAAAAGGAAAAAGTGGAGATTTGCCTCCACGACCAGAATGTGCACCGCTTTGGCATCAAAAATTATTCGATCATATGCCCAATATCGAATTAATCATCCTTATCGGACAATATGCTCAAAAGCACTATCTCCAAAAAAATGTAAAAAACAATCTTACCGAAACGGTTCGGGCGTATCATGAATATTTACCCAAGTATTTTACTTTGCCTCACCCGTCACCAAGAAATCGTTTTTGGTTTACAAAAAACCCTTGGTTTGCCATGGATGTACTTCCTGTACTTCAAAGTATGGTTAAGAAGGCAATAACATAAAAAAACCTGTTTAAATTCTAGAAATGACAATATCTCAATTCATATCCAAAGTAAAAGAACAACCTCAACAACTATCCTTTGAGGATACCATGAACGTTATTGAAGAGCATTTTGATTTTACACCAAGTGCTTTCAAAAATGGAGAAGTGGTTAACAAAGAGGGAGAAAATTCTGGGTCCTGTAAATTATTGAGCTTTGCACAACTTCAACAATTAAGTAAAGAAGAGACTTTACATTGTTTTGGGCAGTACTATAGAGATGTACTACAAACCCCAGCAGGTGATGACCATCAAAATATCCGTAATTTTATGAAAACGGGATGGGATGGGGTTTCTTTTGATCAAGACCCACTGGTTAAAAAGTAAGCGATAGGGTTTATAAAAAGACTAACCAAACATACGTTACAAAAGAATTACTTTCAATAATACATTAGTCTAAGCGTTATTGATATTAAAGTAATCCTTAAAGCAAAAGTCATTGAAACGTAAATCGTTGTTTACCATCATAGGTATTAGCCTATTGGTTTTCTTATTGTGGCAATTACCCTATTTTGGAGTAGTACAATACCCTTTTTTGCTATTAGGTACCTGGTTTCATGAAATGGGGCATGGTCTTACTGCTATACTATTAGGAGGTAAATTTTATTATCTGGAGATTTACGAAAACGGAGGTGGAGTAGCTTATTCTAATGTTGAGCATAGCTATGTAAACTATGATCTGGCTAGAGCCCTTACCGCTGCAGGAGGATTGCTGGGACCTGCTATTTCCGGTGCCATTATGATTACTGCAGCAAAAAACCGAATAGCCTCCAAAATTACTTTATGGGTATTGCTGCTGATTATGGTATTGTCCTTGTGCATTTGGATTCATGACCTACTGGCACTGGTTATTTTAAGTGTATTTGCCGCTATTTTGTTTTTTGTGGCTATACTAAGAATTCGAAATCTTGAAGCGTTTACCCTATTGTTTTTGGGTACACAATGTGTATTGAGCACCTATTTGCAAACGGGATATTTGTTTACCAAACAGTTTGAAAGAAGTGGAAAGATACACTATTCGGATACACAAATGATAGCTGCTCATCTATCAGGCACCTATTGGCTATGGGCGGTATGTATTCTTATAACGACCATTTTTTTACTCTATCGTAGTTATCGATATTATCTTCAGAAATAAAATTAGGCCATATAAGTGAGTAACTCATACAGCCTAATTTTTATATGTTGATCAGGAGTGACGTCTACACGTGTTTTCCTTTTTCCCAGCCGTGTTTACCAAGGTATTGTTCACCCGATTCTATTGCACCTTCTTCAACAATGGTTCCCATAGAGTCGTTCCATCTATTCAAATACCCGAATAAAGAAATTACACCAAGCATTTCTACAATCTCACCTTCGTCCCAATACTTGTATAATTCTTCTTTGATTTTGGCATCAACAGCATTAGGGATTACTGATGCAGCTAGAGAAAAATCTAGTGCAGCACGCTCCGCATCGCTAAATGCTGGATGCGTTTTGTATTCCCAAATATTATCTAATTGTTCTTGCTCGGCACCATATCGCTCTGCAGCACGAATAGCATGAGCCTGGCAATATCTACATCCTGTAGCATTACTGCTTACCCAGGCAATCATACGTTTTAAAGCAGAGGTCACTCGGCCCTCATTAGCCATTACCGCTTTATTAAGGTTGATAAATGCCTTTGAAATAGCAGGTCTTCTCTGCATGGTAAGCACAGAGTTAGGGCAAAAACCAAGAGTTTCGTTAAAAAATTCTGCTAGTTTTTTGGTTTCCAGATCGTGTTCTGGAGATAATGGAGTTACTAATGGCATGTGTATATTTTTTTGAGTTTAATCTAAAATTTTAGAAAGGCAAAATACAAAACTAATACCCAAATACATGATGATGAAGATGTTTTTTGTACTTTGTATTTTTAATTGTTTGGAATAGATTACACCCATGAGATGGACACTAAAACCCACCCCTGATACTTCGATTGTAAATGCTTTGGCAGAACGTCTTAATGTAGATGCCATAATTGCTACTTTGCTTGTGCAAAGAGGTATAGAAACTTTTGATGAGGCAAAGAAATTTTTTAGACCATCTCTCGATGATTTACATGATCCTTTTTTGATGAAAGATATGGATCGTGCAGTAGATAGAATCGAATCCGCAATTCGCAATGAGGAGAATATTTTAGTGTATGGGGATTATGATGTAGACGGTACTACCTCGGTAGCCTTGATGTCATCTTATCTTTCTACTTTAACGCCCCAAGTGGCCACCTATATCCCCGATCGATATCAAGAAGGATACGGGGTTTCTTATCAGGGGATAGATTATGCACATGATAATAATATTTCATTAATTATAGCTTTGGATTGTGGGATAAAAGCCATTGAAAAAGTGGCCTATGCCAAGGAGAAAGGAATTGATTTTGTGATATGTGATCACCACCGACCAGGAGAGCAAATACCTAACGCCGTAGCAGTTTTGGATCCAAAACGTAGTGATTGTGAGTATCCGTATAAAGAGTTATGCGGTTGTGGTGTGGGGTTTAAGTTAATTCAGGCGCTGGCTTCAAGATACGATCAAACTATAGAAGACCTACTGCCTTATTTGGATTTGGTGGCTACAGCAATTGGAGCTGATATTGTCCCTATCACAGGAGAAAATAGAGCCCTGGCACATTTTGGATTAAAGGTAATCAATGCTCATCCAAGGACTGGATTTAAAGCGATGTTGTCTAAGGCAAACAAAACTACCCTAACCATTACTGACCTGGTATTTCTTGTTGCACCTAGAATCAATGCTGCCGGGCGAATGAAACACGGTTTGCACGCAGTTAACCTACTCACAGAGACAGATCTGCAGACTGCTTTACAATTTGCTTCAGAAATTGAATTGTATAATAGCGATCGTAAAGAGGCAGATAAGAAAATCACTGAGGAGGCTTTACAGCAGATCAAAGACAATCAGGAAGAAGAACGATATACCACGGTTGTTTATCAGGAAAACTGGCATAAGGGAGTTATTGGCATTGTTGCGTCTAGGCTCACAGAAACCTATTACCGACCAACATTAGTTTTCACCAAAAGTGGGGATAAATTGGCGGCCTCGGCACGATCGGTAAGAGGGTATGATGTATACGAAGCCTTAAACGCTTGCACGGATTATATCGAACAGTTTGGCGGCCATAAATATGCTGCCGGACTTACTTTGCTGGAAGAAAATTATGAGGCTTTCAAAGAGAAGTTTGAATCTGTGGTGGCATCTACTATAGATAAAAAATTATTAACTCCTGAAATCACGGTGGATATGCCGATCGAGCTCACTCAAATTACCCCAAAGTTTTATCGAATTCTAAAACAGTTTGCTCCATTTGGTCCAGGTAATATGACTCCGGTGTTTATGACCGAAGGTGTAAAAGATACAGGGTACGGAAAATGTGTGGGTGCAGATGACAAGCATCTAAAATGTGCTGTGCAAAAAAATAAAATTGCCGTGGGTGCCATAGGTTTTGGTTTGGGAGCAAAGCAAAACTTGATTACAGGAAATAATTCGTTTAAAGCCGCATATTCGATTGACGAAAATGAATGGAACGGGCAGGTATCTTTACAACTGAAGTTAAAAGATATAAATTAACTTATTTTTATTTAGATTGATTATAAATAATATGTATTTTTGAATCAAAATAGATTCAGAATGAGCCCTATTGATAAAATATTCAGCAACGAAATTGGTATTTCCTTCTTCTGGAAGAAAGAAACGCAGACCAATACACCCAAAGTACAATTGGTCTTTAGAGATATTGGATTTTTACTTACGCTTAATGAGTTAAAAGACTTTTCGGATTCTTGCACCAACACCATTCAATCGCAATGTTGTAGTGAGTGTATGGATCCAGAACATTGTCGATCCTTATTATTAAGAACACCATCAGATAAAATTGATCTTGCGGTTAACCGACAAGAAATTCACCAGATTCAAGAATTGATTAACGGGACCATTTTTAAAATGGAGCTGAAAAGTTGGATTAATGGATTAAGTTTTAATTAACCCATTATTTTTTCATAAAATCCAGGATTTTATAGGTAATTTCCTGTGCCTTGGTTTCCTGAATAAAATGTTTTTCGTCTACAAAATGAATATCTTCGGGCCTAACACCCAGGGCATTTGCCGCTCTGTTTTCTTGTGGAGGCCACTGTAGCATAGTATCGTGTATTCCCCAGATTACCGAAACAGGAACTTTTACATTCTCAAATACTTCACTATAATCCGGAAGGTCATTACACGTTTGACTGAAGAAGTAGTACATCGCATCAGTTTTACCTTCCAGCAAAGGTGTTTTGTACCCTTCGACATCCACTGGGTTAAGAGTATTTTCTTTTAAACCTTCTTTGAACAATTTTTTTAATAGCGTATTGGTGGTAACTCCATTACGATAGGCCCACATTGCTGTTTTGGCAAAGCCACCAGGTTTCATACGAACTGGAGGATAGAAACCTTCTTCATAGATAATGGTGTTGAGTACTACTAACTTTTCAATTTTATCAGGGTCTTGCTTGATCAATTCCCAAGTCCATAAACCACCGGCATCATGCATAACATGGGTCCAGCTTTCGATACCCAAAGATTCCATAAGTTCCAGAATTCGCTTGGCATGGTTTTCATTATTGTAAATTTCAAAACCTTCCGGAGAATCACTAGAACCATAACCCAACATATCCGGTACAATAACACGATATCCTTTTTTGGCTAATGGATCAATCATCTTACGATATAACCAGCCTGATGCAGGAACACCATGAAGTAGCAAAATAGCAGGCCCTTCACCTTTGTCGATATATTTGATCAAACCATCTTGGGTAGGATATAATCGTTGTTCTGCTCTGAAATCCTCGTAGGTAATCTGATTTTTTCTAATTTTAGTAGTTTCATAGGGCTTGCAGGAAAATAGGAGCAATCCCAATAGGGTGAAAAGAAAAAACTTTCGCATAGCAATGATGATTTATGAGGTAGCAATTTACTTAAAATCATTTTGGTATGCCATAACTGATAAAATTTTAAAGTACGGATCTTTATTTTTGAATATAATTACTATTCAAAAAAGTATCAGGATACTGATTGTATAGTAATTTCTGCAGTGTTGAACATAAAACAATCTTCAGGAACTTTACCTAATAACAGACGCCCAATAGGAGAATTAGCAGCAATAGCAAAATAGGAAGTGTCGTTTACCAGTAGTTGACCAGCAGAAATACTTATAAAGTAGTTCCCTTTTGATGTGGCAACCAAACTTCCTAAATGTGCAGGTTGAGAGGATACAGCAATATCAATTTTGGCTAGTATTTCTTGTAACTTTTGTACTTCGGCAAGCTGTTTTCCAGCTTTTTCACGTTCTAGTTGTAACATGGCACGACCAGTTTCATGCTTATCCCCCGCAGTACTTTTTGTTTCAGAAGTTAAGGATTCCTGGATATCACTAATGGTATGTTGGATGCGTTCTAACCGTTGAGCTACATATTGCTTGCATTGGTTGAATAGCTCAAGTTTAATGTCCTCTGTATTCATTTTGTTGTGGCTTATCAAATACTAAGGTACCATAATTACGCATTTGAATAAAGATCCATTCCGCTCTTTTTTGGGTGTAAGAAGATGGAGGGTTGGCAAGATATTTACGAGGATTGGGTAATATGGCAGCTATGGCAACAGCTTCTTCTCGGTTAAGATTAGCAGCGGTGGTGTTATACCAAAATTTTGCTGCTGCTTCGGCACCATATATCCCGTTTCCCATCTCGATGCTGTTAAGATATATTTCAAGAATACGCTCTTTGGTCCACAGCTTTTCGATCAGAAATGTAAAATAAACTTCAAAACCCTTGCGCACCCAGCTTCGTTGAGGCCAAAGAAATACATTTTTTGCAGTTTGTTGTGAGATCGTGCTTGCACCGCGCAATCGTTTGCCAGCCTTATGTTCGGCGAGTGCTTTTTCTATAGCTTCTTGGTCAAAACCGTTGTGCTCCATAAATCGTTGATCTTCGCTGCAGATTACAGCAAGCTGTAGGGATTTAGAAATTTTGGATAAGGGTACCCATTTGTGCTGAATGGTGTGTTGTTTTTCGGATTGTAGTTTGCGTATACCCATTAGAGGGGTAGCAGGTACATCAATCCATTTGTAGGCCAGTACCCATACAAAACTAATAACAATAAATCCAACCGTACTTTTTACTATAAACCGAAAAAACTTTTTCATAACACCATCAATTATTACAAAAGATCTGCTAATTCTGTGCCAACTTGAGTGCCGATGGCAACTCCCATTCCTCCCAGGCGCACGCCACAATAGACATGATCAGAGATGGGTTGAACAATAGCCTTTTTATGATTGCCCACGCCCATTATGCCGCTCCAGCGATGCTCAATTTCAAAATTAGTATCTGGTAAAATCACTTCATGTAAAAGCTGTTCTAATTTGTTCTGTATTAATGGTGTTTGTTCTAATAGGGTTGTTTCTTCAGTTTTAAAATCAAGATTTCGGCCTCCCCCCAACAGGATTCGGTTATCAATATTTCTGAAATAGTAATACCCCTTATCCAGGTGGAAAGTGCCTTTGATATGTAAATTTTTGATTGGTTGGGTAATCAGTACCTGAGCTCTGGCAGGTTTCACCTTGGTAATGCCCAATTGTGAGGCAAAACCATTGGTTGCAATAAGTGCTTTGTTGGTATAGAACGTAAAATGTTCGGTTTTTATTTCTACAGCAGTGTTAAGGTCTTCAATTTGAGTCACTTGGCAAGCGCTTAGGATTTTGATATTTTGCTGATGCACTTTCTGTATCAAGGCATCCATCATCTTGCCGGTATCAATTTGACCTTCGAACTGATTTACAATATACTGCGAATGAATATTCTTGAAATCAAAGTGATTTTCTGAAAGGAAGAAGGTGTCTTTTTTAAAAATAGGATGTAACAACTGGTTAATTTCCTCTTTTCTAGACAAACATTCTTCAAACAATGCTATGTCTTTTTGGGCAAATAATTCGTACCCTTGATGGGCTTGAAAATCGATGGCTTGATCTCCTAAAGTTTCTCGCAGCAAACTTAAACCATGATATCTTTTTTGAACAAGTTGTAATAGCTCCTCTTCAGAGTGGCTGTTGAGGTCATCCAAGATTTCAGATAAGCTCCCAAAACAGGCAAAGCCCGCATTTTTGGTGCTAGCGCCGTTGGGCAGTATGCCTCGTTCTAGAATTACAATTTTGGCATTAGGAAATTTTTCTCGTACCCTTAGTGCACAAGAAAGTCCTACGATCCCACTACCTATAATGGTGAAGTCGATATTAGACAACCATGTTTTGTATTCCCAATAGCTTAGATTCATAAAAAAAGCCTCTATTAAGAGGCTTTGGATAATATTATTGTTGTTTTGGTTCTTTCATTTCAAAGTCCTCCATAAACTTTGTTGTATAATTACCAGCAACATAATCTGGATGATCCATAAGTTGTCTGTGGAAAGGAACAGTAGTTTTTATCCCTTCGATAATGAATTCATCTAATGCTCTTTTCATTTTATTGATTGCTTCTTCTCGTGTTTGAGCCGTAGTAATCAATTTGGCGATCATAGAGTCATAATTAGGAGGAATAATGTATCCACTATATACATGGGTGTCTACTCGAACACCATGTCCTCCTGGAATATGTAAATTGGTAATTTTTCCTGGCGAAGGTCTAAAGTCCTTATAAGGATCTTCAGCATTAATTCTACATTCGATAGAGTGCAATTGCGGATAGTAGTTCTTTCCTGAAATTGGCACTCCTGCAGCAACTAATATTTGCTCACGGATCAAGTCATAATCTACAACTTGTTCTGTAATAGGGTGCTCTACCTGAATACGAGTATTCATTTCCATAAAGTAGAAGTTTCTGTGTTTATCTACAAGAAATTCTACCGTTCCTGCACCTTCATATTTGATAAACTCGGCTGCTTTGATAGCTGCTTCTCCCATTCTGTCTCTCAATTCGTCGGTCATGAATGGAGAAGGAGTTTCTTCGGTAAGTTTTTGGTGTCTACGTTGTACCGAACAATCTCTTTCGGATAAATGACAAGCACGCCCGTTACTATCACCAACTACCTGGATCTCGATATGTCTTGGCTCTTCGATAAGCTTTTCCATATACATATCATCGTTTCCAAAGGCAGCTTTACTTTCTTGTTTAGCAGACTCCCATGCGGCTTGTAGGTCTTCTTCTTTCCATATAGCACGCATTCCTTTTCCACCACCACCTGCACTTGCTTTTAGCATCACAGGATATCCTGTTTCTTTAGCTACTTTTATACAAGTTTCGAAGTCAGGAATAACGCCTTCACTTCCTGGTACACAAGGAACTCCTGCTTTGATCATAGTTGACTTTGCAGAAGCTTTATCTCCCATTTTGTCAATCATTTCTGCGCTGGCCCCAATAAATTTGATTTGGTGTTCCTCACAGATTTTAGAGAATTTGGCATTCTCTGATAAGAATCCATAACCAGGGTGTATTGCATCTGCATTTGTAATTTCTGCAGCAGCAATAATATTTGACATTTTTAAATATGATTCGGTACTGGGTGCAGGTCCAATACAAACGGCTTCGTCTGCAAATCGAACGTGTAAACTTTCGGCATCTGCTGTAGAATAAACCGCAACAGTTTTGATTCCCATTTCCTTACAGGTTCTGATTACCCTCATGGCAATCTCACCTCTATTTGCAATTAGAATTTTTTTAAACATAACTTCTTAAAAATTACAATTGTCCAAAAAACAAATTCCAGGGTTGTTCACCTTTTGGAATTTGGTGTTTGAATTTTGGGATTACTTATGATGGGTCTACTAAGAAAAGAGGTTGATCAAACTCTACAGGAGAAGAATCATCAACAAGAACTTTTACTACAGTACCAGAAACTTCACTTTCGATTTCGTTGAAAAGCTTCATCGCTTCAATAATACAAAGTACATCTCCTTCTTTTACGCTGTCTCCAACTTCTACAAAAGTAGGTTTGTCTGGAGAAGGTTTTCTATAGAAAGTTCCAATGATAGGAGATTTGATTGTAATATATTTTGAATCGTCTTCTGCAGGTTTTTCAGTTGCTGCGGGTGCTGCCGGAGCGGCTGGTGTTGGAGCAGCTTGTACTGGTACTGGTGCAGGTTGGGCAGGAACTGCGCTACCAACAGGAATCTGTTGAACAATTGTCGTTTCCTTGCTGTCGTCTGATGCAGTTTTGATGGTGATTTTAACGTCATCCATCTCTAATTTTACTTCGCTGGCCCCTGACTTGGCTACGAATTTAATCAAATTCTGAATTTCTTTTAAATCCATAATATTGGGTATTGTGTGTTTAGTTGTTTAGGAATTATAGGCCCATTTCAGATAAATAGAACCCCATGTAAAGCCTCCTCCGAAAGAGGCAAACACGATATTATCTCCTTTTTTGAGTTGTTTTTCATAATCATGCAACAATAATGGTAAGGTGGCCGAGGTGGTATTACCATATCGCTGTATATTCATAAGGACTTTATTTTCGTCAAGTCCCATTCGATTAGCAGTTGCGTCAATAATTCGTTTATTAGCCTGGTGAGCAACCAACCAATCTACGTCATCTCCTGTTAGATTGTTACGTTCTAAGATTTTGGTACTGGCATCTGCCATATTAGACACAGCATATTTAAATACTGTTTTACCGTCCTGTTGCACAAAGTGCTGCTTGTTGGCTACGGTTTCTGCGGATGCAGGTAGGATAGAACCACCAGCTTCGATTTTTAGGAATTCTCGCCCTACACCATCGGTGCGCAGGTACTCATCCTGAAATCCATAACCTTCTTCGTTAGGTTCGAAAAGAACAGCACCTCCACCATCACCAAAAATGATGCAAGTAGCACGATCAGTATAGTCTATAATAGAAGACATCTTATCGGCACCGATAAGTAATATCTTTTTATATCTTCCTGATTCGATATAGCTTGCTGCGGTAGACATTCCATATAAAAAGCTGGAACAAGCTGCTTGTAAATCGTAAGAAAAAGCATTCACTGCTCCAATTGCAGAAGCTGCAAAGGCTGCAGTTGCAGCTACCGGAAGATCTGGTGTTGCGGTTGCAAAAATAACCATATCGATCTCTTTGGGATCCAGGTTCCTTTTGGCGATAAGATCTTCGGCTGCTTTAATGCCTAAGTAAGAGCTCCCTTTATCAGTATCTTTTAATAATCTGCGTTCTTTAATACCTGTACGGGTGGTGATCCATTCATCGTTTGTGTCAACCATTGTTTCCAAAATCTGATTTGTTAACACATAATCTGGCACATACGCGCCTACAGCTGTGATAGCGGCTGTGATTTTACTCATATCTTGATTTTAGTTTCATCTGAGCAATTTTGCTTCAGATGGAATTCACCAATTGATGCTTTACACTTCTGTAAAGCAAGGGTTTACCTTAAAAAAATATTTAGTTCATCTCATGAATCATAGCACAAAAATGAGCTAAAAAGTCGTTGAAATTACTAAATTATATACAAATATGGCGCAAAATAATTGGATTTTGACACATATTCAACTAAAAACAAAAAAACTCTCACAAAAGTGAGAGCTTACTTTAAAATTTTAACAGTAGCCTTATGCTACTTCCTCTTCGGTATTATCGATTACTACCTGCCCACGGTAATATAATTTACCTTCGAACCAGTGTGCTCTGTGATATAAATGTGCTTCACCAGTAGTAGGATCCGTAGCAATTTGTGGTACAGAAGCTTTATAATGTGTTCTTCTTTTATCTCTTCTAGTTTTCGATATTTTTCTCTTAGGATGTGCCATTGCTCAGCTATTATTTATCGTTTAATAAGTTTTTTAATTTATCCCAACGAGGATCTATCTCCTCATTATCATTAGTCTCTTTATTTTTTTCCTTTGGACTTAGCTCTTCCAACTTTTCGAGTATGTCAGACTGTAAAGTACCATCTTCAACACCTGGGTGTACTCTTTTTGAAGGTACACCTAATACAATAAGTTCGTAAATATATTGTTGTACATTCACTTCATATTCTCCATGTGGAATAATAAGAAGCTCTTCATTTTCATCGTTAAACTCCTGACCAAATTTAATTACCAAAAAGAAATCATCTTCAACAGGTAAATCAAAAGGTTCATTAGTCACGTCGCAATTTACATTTACCGTACCGCTAGCTTTAAACTCAAGTTCTAAAAGCGTTGCTTTTTTGTTAAACTCAAGATCAATGGTTATTGCAGCAGCATTGAACTCATCATACTCAAAATGTTCAAAGAACGTATTGTCAATCTCATACTTGAAGCGATGTAATCCTTGCTTCAATCCAACAAAAGGAATAGTATACTCTTTTAGTTGTATCATTCTATCACCAGTTTCAAGCGTCGCCAATTTAATTAAGGCGGGTGCAAAGATAACAAAAATTCGTTATGAAAGTATTTTTGTAAACAAAATTATATCAGAAAGTTAGTGAATTGATAGGTTGCTCACAAAAGTAATTTAAGATTCACTCACTTCTTTGCATGTTAAGCTTGTTGTTGATTGTTTTTGTTTTGTGGTTTACGAGGTTGTTTTTTTAAAGGATTCTTAGTCAAGTCCTGATATTCGTTTCTATTCTTATAAATTTTTAAAGCGGCAAATACTGCTTCTTTAAAAGAGCTATTGTCAGCTTTGTTTTGTCCCGCTATCTCAAAGGCTGTCCCGTGATCTGGAGAGGTCCGTACCTTGTTCAATCCAGCCGTATAGTTTACCCCTTTGCCAAACGATAAGGTTTTGAAAGGAATCAATCCCTGATCGTGATAAGCGGCAACAATAGCATCAAAAGCTTTATAATTATCCGAACCAAAAAAGCTGTCGGCTGCATAAGGACCAAACACCAACTTACCAGAATCTATAATCTTTTGAATAGTTGGTTTTAAAACTTCTTCATCTTCTTTACCAATAACACCATTATCTCCACTGTGGGGATTAATACCCAGCACAGCAATTTTGGGTTTGGCTATAGCAAAATCCTGTTTTAGGGTGTGGTGTATTGTATTGATTTTTTGCTCGATAAGCTCTGGAGTTATGGTTTCTGCTACATCTTTTACAGCAACATGATCCGTAAGCAAACCAACTTTGAGATCGTCTGTAATCATAAACATCAAACTATTGCCTTGCAATTCCTGATCCAGATAATCGGTATGACCAGGGAATTTGAATTCGTCGGATTGGATGCTACTCTTATTAATAGGAGCGGTGACCAATACATCGATTTCATCATTTTTTAAGGCTTGGGTTGCAGCTTTCAAAGATTTGATAGCGTAACTTCCAACTTTTTCATCTTCTTCTCCAAATTTGATGTCCAACGGCTCTTTCCATACATTAAGCACATTGATTTTTCCATCTAAGATTTGAGAAGTTTTATCGATACCGTGAAGATTGATATTGGTTTGGTACTTTTTCTTAAGAAAAGAAAGAATCTTTACCGATGCGAAAATTACAGGAGTGCAAAAATCCAGCATTCGAGTATCCTGAAAAGTTTTAAGGACCACTTCGCTTCCAATACCATTTAAATCACCTATAGAAATTCCTAATCTTATTTTTTTTTCTTTCTTCATTATATAAAGTACTTAATCTGTATTTTTGAAGTCCAAAATCAAACCTCAAATAGTAAGGTCACAAATTTAATTAAATAATTCGCATTTATGTTTACTGGGATCATTGAAGAATTAGGAACGATTACTTCCTTGAAGAGCGATCAGGAAAATCTGGATATTACTGTACAAGCCAACTTTACATCAGAGTTGAAAATCGATCAAAGCGTGGCACACAATGGAGTTTGTCTTACCGTGGTTGCTATCGATGGAGATCATTATACGGTTACAGCGATTAAAGAAACTTTGGATAAAACTAATTTAAACGACTTGAAAGAAGGAGCTATTGTAAATCTGGAAAGAGGAATGAAACTGGGTGATCGACTGGACGGACATATCGTGCAAGGGCATGTAGATCAGACCGCAGTTTGCAAATCAGTAACTGAAGCTGATGGGAGCTGGTATTTTACTTTTGAATATGATCCGGGTCTAAATAATATCACCATAGAAAAAGGATCTATAACGGTAAATGGAGTAAGTCTCACGGTGGTGAACTCTCAAAAAAGTGAGTTTAGCGTAGCAATTATTCCATATACTTATGAGCATACCAACTTTAATACGTTTACTGAGGGTACGGTGGTCAACCTGGAGTTTGATGTGATCGGAAAATATGTAAAACGCATTACCGAATTGCAATAGGGTTATTGACGTTCGTACTTTGAGTAAAACCATAGTTTGGGAGAAAGATTAGGGTCGTCACCCGAATAATAGCCCCATCCAATAATCTCGTAATATTCTTGAGATACGGTTTCTTTGAAGTATTCGATTTTTTGAGGATTTTGTTCGTTGCGTTGCCAAATAATGGTGTTTTTTCCCTCGGTGCTACCGCTATGAATCACGGTCTCGTCTGGTTTTCTAACCACGCACCATAACTTTCCATCCTGAATCTTATTGACTCCATGGCTTACGATTTTTTTGTCGGTATCTGGGTAGTAATCAGTAATGGTTACTTTCTGAAAATATGGAGTATCTGATTGATATACTTGCAATACATCGATACTATTTACTTGTGTTAATCCTTCTTTTTGAAGGCTGGCTTTGCTAATGTTTTTTAAGTCTATTTGGTCTTTAGGTACTTGTTGCTGGTCCTCAAAAATCAGGAACTCACCTTTCCAGGTACCATCAAGGATTTTATAGACATTTTGATGCTCTTGGTCTGTGATAGTGACCTTTGGTTGAGTTTCAATATTATCAATAGGAACTTTGTTCTGGCAACTACTGTTTATCCAGAACAAGACAAATACATATATGTGCCATTGTTTAGTCATATCAATGTCATATACGGTATTTTGGTTTTAAAATTAGAAGTGTAGTGTACTGGGGTAGGCAGAAGTAGAAAAGATGTTACATCAATTCTACTTCATTAAATTTAAATAGTGACACTTTGTCCCTTCCGATCTTTAGGAGTACACCTCCCAGATCACTTAAATTTGAGCAGGATTGAAAATCCAATACTTTACCAAAATACTGGCTTTTTGTATCAATTACTTTATACTGCATAACTTACAATTTGATTCGTATTTCCCAATTTCTTTATTCTAGTCGTTCTTTCCCCAAAAAACATACCAGATAATATCAAATTCGTGGAGTAAATGTAATAGGCAATGTTGGGAATCAAAAAAAAACTTATTAGGTTTTATTAACAACATTTCAAAGATTTTGAGTGTAAGTGTTTGTCTTACAGTTGATTTAAGGTCTAGAACGGAAATATAGAGCGAATTTAATTTTTGGAATTATTCCAAATTTTATATCTTTGTTTTGGAATTATTCCAATTACCTCTAGGTAGACCTCATTTATAATTTTAAGAGATTTTCACCTTTTATTAAGTTATTTTTTGGACCTGATGGCATGCGATTTGCAAAATTAATAGTAACCAAATCGTATGACTATGATAATAGAAGTACCTAATGAAAATGATTTTAGGCTATGAGTGGTATTAATTATGAAATACAAAACAGAAAATTGCAATCGTATAAACATACGTTTGACTATAACTTTTGTAAGCGAAAGTATAACGAGTATGCTTCTATGGACTTGAATAAGTTTCAGAAGTGTTTGATGGATCCTAAGAAATTGGGTGAGATTGGTCATTTGTGTTCTTTTATTCTATGGGTCAAAAACAAAGAAAAGCACGAGTACCGAGATACTTTAGGAGATTACGGACTGATCCATTTATTATTTCACTGCTTGGAGAGTGAACATCACGCTAAAATACATGGGGAATATATCCATATGTTATTTAAGGAAGATATCAAATTGGTGTAATTAATGAATTATAAATTATATGCAAGCTGTTTCTTTTAAGAAGCAGCTTTTTTTGTTTAGAGAAATATTGTTTTTCAAAAAAAATAGGCAGTGTCAAAAAATGAGACTGATAGGTTTTATCTTTACCTGATTAACTTATTAATCATGATCACAAAAAAACTCTTAATCCTACTTATTACCTTCAGTTGTTCTGTAAGTTTTTATAGTCAAGATGTTAAATATTTTGATGAATCAGGTACGTTAATTAGCAAGAGAAAATTTAAAAAACAACTATTAACTCTGGATTACTTTGCAGTTCCTCATGATTCTATACCCCATAAAATACTTACACCTAGATTAGTAAAAGGAAAAATTGAAAAAAGAGAAATCCTATTAGATTTACTAGAAAAGGCAATAGGCCAATCGATCGATCGAGAGGTGCCTACAGTGATCATTTATTATCCGGGCTTGGACCAATGTAATAAAGGTGGTAATAATACAGCACAATGGTTAAAAGCCAAACATATAGAATTGGTCAAGGGTCTGAAGAAAAAAGCCAACACTCAACCCATTTATATATATAAGGAGTATACCGGATTAGAAAAGTATAGAGGAATCGTGACATGGTATATGGATCCATATCAAGTTATTGAGCAAAAGTTTTTTAAGTATCACTATCCATGTGGGAGTTTTGTTGTGCTAGGTACTGATGGCTGCTATATTAGCTATAAAGGAGAATATGCGACGGGACAAATCATTGATGCAGCCAAGACGCTTTATGAAAAGTAGCTTTATACGTCATTAGCTAGTTGTTAGGTAAGAACTTTCTTTATTTTACATCCTTGCTTCTAGGTTGTATAATCCTTAGAACTAAACCACTACTACAAATAAGAAAAAAAGGATTTCTCAACAACTCGAGAAACCCTTTTTGAAATTTATCGTTCAAACTGGTAGCAAGTACCATTATAGCTACAAACTCCAGCACAATTTGCCAAGCAAAGTCGAAACCTTTCTGCTGGGTCAGTTGGGATCTGAGTGCTATCATCTCCCGTATAATCTGGGTTTTCACCTCCTGTTAAAGATACCTTTTGTTCTTTGTTTAATTGTTGTACGCCGTCTAATTTTAAAATGTTGTTTAACATAGTGAGAGAAATTAAAAATTAATAAAACTTTGATGTATTGATTTTAAAGGGAACGTAAGAATTCCCCTATTTAAATGTTTAGACTAAAGCGGAAATGGGAAATTGGGTCTGTTAACCGTACGTCCATCTGCCCAGGTTCTGGCCTCTGGATTTACCACCCAAATTCTTAGCCCGTTGGTGGCAAACTGATTGATTTCATATGCTGATCGTAGACGCAAAGTGATTACATCCTGTCCCTGGGCGTTTACATATTGTGTTCTATCGGGACCTCTGTAGGTGCCAATGATTGCTGATCCTGTAGTAGTTCTGATATCCACATAAGCGTTTGGTTCAAAATTGTCTCCAACAATCCAAATGCAATTGTAATCATCACATCCAGCTCCCGCACTAGAGATGCTAGGAGTAAGTACTGCTGCTTCTGATTCTATGATCGCTGCATTATACAATCCTAAATACAAAACAATACTGGAACAGCTGGGATGATTTAAGTAAGATACAATTCTGAATCCCGGTGGGACAGGAGTATTCGCACAATGCAAAAACTGAGTGGATTTGTTGAGATCCAGTTCATCAAGATCTTCTATAACTTTGATGTCTTCTGTATTTTCAACTGAAAGCTGCTCTTCGAATAGGTCATCTTCGTTTTGACAGCTTACCATCACTAAGATGCTGATCAAAAAGATTGCATTAATTATTCTTTTCATTTCGTTAGGGTTTATTTGTGTGATACCTACTCTGTTAAGGCTTTTCGGTATGCGCCTCATTCTGAATGGAATGCTTTAAGAAATCTTTTGTGTTCTGTTGAGAAGAGTATTAATTTCCCAGATACCCGCTGGTTATCATTCTTATTCGGTGGTTGATATGATCGGCTATGATCATTTGTTCTGTGTTGTCATTAAATATCAATCCGTGGGGATGGTAAAACTTAGCTTGACTTACACAACCGTCAATACTCCCAGAAGTGCTTCCTGCTACAGTAGTAACTTGACCTTTTGGAGAGATCATGCGAATTCTGTTATTTTGGGTATCTGCCACAAATAGATTGCCTTTTTCGTCGAGTGCAATCCCTCTGGGGCTAGTAAACCTAGCCTGTGCACCAATCCCATTGGCAGATCCTGCTGTCCCGTTTCCTGCTATGGTTGTGACTACACCTATACTGCTAATTTTTCTTACGCTATGATTACTGGCATCGGTTATGAATAGGTTTTGGTTTTCATCTACTTCGATAGCACTAGGAAAACGAAATAATGCTTGACCATCACTTGTATCTGCAAACCCTGGACCGTCTCCTGCTATCGTTGTGACACCATTATTAATACTATGCGCTATTCTACGAATCTTGTGATTTTTGGAATCGGCAACATATATTACTGTACCTGTATGATCAACGGCAAGCCCACTTGGGAAATTAAATCTGGCATTACTACCTGGACCATCTGCAAATCCGGCAACACTTCCGGCTACGGTGATGACTTGGCCGCTGGTTGTGATTTTCTTTATTTTATGATTCTTTGCATCAGCTACATAAAGATTTCCAATATTGTCGATAGCTATTGCAGCGGGATAGTTGAATCTTGCACTAGCCAAGTCTCCATCAACATCGCCTTGTGCTCCTCCTGTAAGGGTGGTGACAATACCTTTGGGGCTTATTTTTCTGATTCGATTATTGTAACCATCTGCGACATATATATTCCCTTGGCTATCCATAGCCACATCTTCTGGAAAGTCAAATTTTGCTTCATTAGCTATCCCATCATTAAAACCTTTGGTACTTCCTGCAACCGTAGAGACCGTAATCCCATTACAAGCATATGCGGTGGTTTTGTGTTCATTGATGTTTTGTTTTTCTTCTGTACTTACAATATCATCTTTTTCACAACCGAGATTTATTATTAAAATCAAACTCATGAGTAGAGATATTGTTCCTTTTTTAATTGTTGACATTTCTTTAAGTATTAGATTAGTTTCTAGATCTCAAAATTGTCAGAAAAGAATGGTGGATGCAATATAGATTTCAGATGCGTCGTCTTATTTTTCAAATTCGTTGAAGAAATTCTGAAATATAACTTTTAGTGATTTTCAGGAACTAAAAACCCCATTTGATAAGATGTCAAATGGGGTTAACTTTTGAAGTAATTAATTCAAGATACTAACCAACAATTTATGAAGGTATTTATCTTTAATACTGACAATTTGATACGCCAGAAACGTGTTTCGGTCTTGCGATAATGATATTAGGATATTGTAACATAAACTGCAAATTAACGGTTACTTGTTCTGACCATACATTATTAACAACATCGAAATATACTATGTATCCTGTATTTTCTTGCGCACCATTAAGCGGATCGGCAGTAGAAGCTATACCTAATCGGTATAATCGGTTATAAAACTGTAAATCCTTGGGGAAATACAATTCAACACATCTTTGATTAAGCATATAATCCAAATATTCTTCTACCAAGATCTCTGAATCCAAGAGATTAGGGTTGATGTTTCTAACCACCGGATAATCGGGATGTTCTTGTTGATGATCTGGTCCCCAGGCAGGGCTTGTTACATAATATTGTAAACGATCAACAAACTTTTTATGAAAACCACTTGTTTTTGTTTTAGGGCCCACGAGATCCTCAAAAGCTATACTCCTTCCTGAAGAGGTATTGAGTAACGCTTCTATCTGTTCTCTAGAGGCTTCATCAAATATTAAAACCTCTGCAGTAATAAATGAAGCCCACTGCATTCTGTTTTCAAAAACTTTCTGAGGATCATCTTGCTTAGCAATTGTTTTTCTTTTTTCAGAAGTATCGAATACATTTTGAGGTCCTTCCTGACTGATATCCTCGGTTTGACAAGAGGTGATCAAAAAAATGAATATTAAGAATTGAAATATGGTTTTCATGGTGTACAAGTGTTTGCGTAATGATAGGGTTTACTTATTTGAAAAGCAAAGTACTTTATAAAAACGCTAGCTTAATTTTCATATCCGTAGTGCTGCTTTTAAAATCCGTTTATTCTTTCTTCTTAGATCTATGATTTGACTATTAGTTGTCAAAAATTCTCTTTAGCGCATAATCTTTTCTTCTTCCAGAAACTGGAATGCTGGTGTCAAAATTGACAATAAGGTATCCTCGCTTATTGTACCGAAGCACATGTTTTTTGTTAACGATATAGGATTGATGACATCTCACAAAGGTATCTTCAGAAAGAAGTTCTTCTATCTTTTTCATCGATTTGGAAACAACAATCTTTTCGGTTTGTTGAGTATAAAAAGTAGTGTAATTTCCTTCGGAGTTGCAGTATACAATATCGTCTTCATAAATAGCATATACATTGTCCATGGTTTTGAGAATAATCCGTTTCTTTTCTGCTCCTCTAAAATACTCCTGAGACACCTCTGCAAACTTTTTGAGATAATCGCTTTTTGTGTTTTTAATGATGGCTTTTTGAACCGCTTCTTTAAACTCTGAAGGATCAATAGGTTTTAAAATATAATCCAGTGCTCCAACTTTGATTGCTTTGATGGCATGTTGATCAAACCCGGTCACAAAAATAACCTCAAAATCTTTGTAAACGCTTTCTGCAATCAAATCAAAACCAGTTTTCTCTCCCAGATGTACATCAAGAAATAACAAGTCAGGCTGTACCTGATTTATAGCTTTAAGTCCTTCAGAAACATCAGAAGCTTCGGCTTGTATATGGATCGAATCCTTAAAATGAGTGGTTACTAATTCTTGAATATCTTGGCGCACATGAGCCTCGTCATCGATTACAATGGCTTTTATCATTTTCAGTGGTTTTTATACGGCATTTTAAAGGCTACAATTACGCCTGTATCGTTTTTGTCAATATCAGATTTATTCGTGATGACTAATTTTTCTTTAGTCATTTTTTCCACAAATTCCGAAATCAATTGAATAGAAACAGATGGATTTGAGCTGTTCGTTTTGGGTGCAATACCTTGGCCATTATCTTCTATTCTGCAAAGAACAAACTTGTTTTTTCGGGAAAGTGTGATGCTTAGTTCTCCCAAATAATCAATGGTTCGAAATCCGTGTTCAATACTGTTCTCTAATATAGGTTGTAAAAGCATTGGAGGGATAAAAATATGTTCATCTTCTTCAATTTCTTCTAAGTGAATAGAATATTCAAATTTTTCAGGAAAACGCAATAATTGAAGATCCAGGTATTGTTGTAGTGAATCCAGCTCTTTTTGTAATTTCACGTAATTTGTCATCGAGTTTTCAAGGGTAATACGTAATACACGAGAAAACGTCAATAGATATTGTACGGCTTTGTTGGGGCTGTCTTTAACTAAGTTTTGAATAGCGTATAAGGTATTAGAAGTAAAATGTGGATTCATTTGTGATCGTAACAAACGTTGCTGCATTAAAAGCTGCTCTTTCTCGAACTTTAATTTTCTTCGTACATATAAAAAAGATAGGATAACCAATAATAAAACAACTGCAATTGCGATAGAGATTTGCCTGGATTCCAAGGCGATGCTTTTTAAAACCGCTTCTTGCTTTTCTTCAAGCAATTGCTTTTCGTTTTCGTTTGCTTTTTCTAACGCTACTAATTCATTTTCAAACTTAGTTTTGTATTGCTTTTCCTGAAAGCTAAAAATCGAATCAATACTATTAAGTACTTCTTTATCGTTTTTAGAAGCTAAAGCCAATCTAGCTCGATATTTCAAGACACTTTTTTGAAGAGAAGAATTGGTAGCAAATACTGCTAATTGTGCAACAGAATCCAAATATGTCTTAGCATTTTCATATTCTCCCAACTCAATAAAAGCTTCAGAAATATTAGCATATCCAGTAGCCAAAGAATTTGCAGTGTAGTTGTCTTTTTTTAACTTTTTGGTATGAAATACTCCTTTTTTATAATGTTCAATGGATTTTCTATATTGCTTTTCATAAAAAAGATATACCCCATACTCTCCATACAATTGTCTTAAATGATCATGAGTTAGTCGCTCTGATGCTCCCAAATAATGATCTAATGTTTCAAAGGTTCCTTTTTTATCTCCTAAGCTGTAATATTTAAGTTCAGCTTGTGCGATTACCGCCTTAATCACACTTGATTGTCTATTTAATTCTGAAAGAATTTGTATTCGTGATTCATTGTGTTGTAAAGCTTTGTGATAAGCTCCAACCTTCTTTTGATTATTTTCTCTAAAAAAATATAATAACCCTAAGTTTTCCTTTTGAGTAGAATTGATCAAGGATTCAAAGGTGTCTGTTAATGCTATGCAATCTCCATATCTACCTTGGGATAATAATAGATTCCAGAGTTGATAAAAATAGGCTGCCTGATTATTTCCTACGGCTCCTTTTTTGGCAAAATCGATCGTCTTAAAAAGGTAATGTTCCGCGCTATCCAATTTCTTTTCATTAAGAAAATACTTACCAGTTAGATAGATGTTTCGTTCAATTAACGAATCGGGAGCATTGGTATGTTTGAGCAAATTAGAGGCTTGTTGTAAAGCATTGTAGCTTTCGGAAGAATCCTGATGAATCTGTATAATTTGATCAATGGTTTCCTGATTAGATTTTTGCTTATTATTAGAACAAGCATAAAGAAATAGTATAAAAAGAACCCCTAAGAAGCAATATCTTACCATAACACAACAATAAATTCGCTTGAGTTCATGTCTTTAGATTATATCGTTATACTAATATTATCTTATAAGTGCAATATGGTCAAAACGTAGAATTTCCCTCTGAAGACCAAGTACTTTTACAAACATAAAAGATATCACAAATATTTGCAACATGCCTTTTTTACAAGATAATCCCGCTTGAGCTCCCTTCGGCTCGTTATCTCACCCAAGATTTAAAAATGAAATCATATACTTAGTTCGTTGATTTTCAAAAACAAAACACATGAGGAAAACCATAATTTTTTTCAAGTTAAGTTTGGTAATTTAGATGTTGAAAAGGTATATGAATGTCCCCATATTCGAATTTATATTCGAGTTATGGGGTATTTTTTTATCGTTTTGGCTACGAGCAGTTTTTATTATTCCTTAATACAACTTGATATGAAAACTTTATTTACTATTCTTTTGACATTTTTTTCACTAATAGGTTTTGCTCAAATAGATTACAAGAAAAATGCAAAAAGTGATCTGGGAAAAATTAAAAAAGAATTTGAGCTAGCAGAGCAAAATCTTGAGAAAGCCAAAGATTCTTTAAACAAATTAAGCAGTTCTCTTTCGCCCTCTTTGAATACTTTTTACGGTGAAGTAGTCAAGAAAAAAGGAAAAACAGATTCTCTCTATAAAGCATCAAAAGTGATTTGGGCATTCTATGCTCAGAAGGGAGTAAATAAAGATAGCTTAAATTCTTTTTTCGAAATACCAGAGAATTATACAAGTATAGAAGTGAAAAAAGAGAAGAAACCTGAAAACGAGGTTTTCTTGTTATTTGGTGATGATCGATTAGTTTTAAAAGAAAAGGTAATCAAAGATTCCCTTGTTAGCGATATATTTAGAAATGTTCTAAAAAGTGATTCTGAGTCACATTTGGGAGACTTTTGGTTTCCAAAAAATGGCCAACAAATTCCAATAACTCGATTAATCAAAAAATGTGAAAAAAATTTAGTAGGACAGAAAAAGGATACTACTTGCGAAGATAAAATTGATATCAAATACCTTGGTTTTGATAAAGTCGAAATTGATTTATACGAAGGTAGTCTAATTGATATTAAAATCTATCTTAAAGATAAAAAAGGGAGTATACATTTGTTTGAAAATAGAAGATCTATTTCTCTTCTTCATTATACTTCTACTTCTCAAAAGTTTTATTTAAAGAATAAGGCGCAACAAACTTATAGAGACCAAAGAAGAAAATATAACAAATACGAGTTGAGACTTTCAGATGTTCTTAGATACTTTTCAAAACCAGGGCGGAATTTTATCCCAGATGATCAGAGTTTCACATTTCCTATTACAAATAAAGATGGAAAAACGAATAAAGATGCTCCTAACGTTTACGAATTACGTCAATCTACAAGCTTAGAAAATGTATTAGATCTTCGAGCTTATACGGATTTTTTAGGTCTTTTTGATGAAACACCTAATGGAATTGCGCTTTTTGAAGGACAAGCTGATTTTTTTGTTAACCCTTTTCGTACTGCTGGAACACCTTTCTTTTTCTTCAAAAAAGTCAAACCATATGTTGCCTATGCTCGATTGGATGATGATGATCGATTTTTAGAACTTTCAGAAATAGATACTACCACAAATACCAGAATGATTTCTAATAGGCTAGACCATATTCAAAAATCGTATTTAGACATGGGGGTAAAATTTGATGTTGTCAATTTCACCTTAGGAAAAGAATATCCTTTTGAAGTAAGCCTATACAGTGTAGCCAGATATCAAGTCGCAAGAATCAAAACGGATACTCTCAATACGTTTAACTATAAAACACTGGGGGCTGGAGCCGGTGTTAATTTCGAATTTAGGCGATTTGATAATTTTGATTTCAGTTATTCAATGGAGTTCTCTAGATACAATCAAGATTCGTATAACAATATAGAAGGTATAATTGAGCCCGATGATTTTTGGGTATTTAGAAATGAAGCTGAAGTTTCTTATTACCCAGCAAGCTCAAAAAACAATGCCATTTTTGTAAGATTGAAAATATTCGATGATTTGGATTCCGAAGAAGGTTCTAATTTCTTTCAGTTTCAATTCGGTTATAAATTTACCGTTGGTGTCCAAAAAGTAAAAAGTAAAATCTAAAAACTTATTATTGTTAAAATAATGGACAAGCAAAAAATAAGTGTTTCTGGAAACCGTAAAATAACATTATCAACAATAGCACAGATTTTGGGAATAATTGGTGTGATAACAGGAATTATTTTTGGTATTAATCAATGGAAATCTAATTCTGGAAGGAATGAACCTAACAAAGAAATAGAGGAGTTTGTAATCGATTATTTTGACATGTTGATGAGACAGGATTTATCGAATCTAGATATCTATTTCGATTTTCCTTTGGATAGATTTTACGATTTAACCCAAGCAAGTGAATCAGATGTAAGAAATCAACAATTGAAATATTATAGTATATGGAGGTTTCAAAGAATAAATCTAAGGAAAGAAACTTTGGTAGTAAAGGAATTGGAAAGAGGTAAAAAACAAGTAAGAATAGAGTTAGACTATCAAACCAAAAAGAATCAAAAGGATAAATTTTTGAACTATAGATTGGAGATTATTATGATGTTAAACTCTAAAAACCAGATTAAAAGCATTTATGAGATGAAGATTTGAAAGTTAATTTAGGGATAAAACAGGTGTTTGGAATAGTTTGATGAATAAGATCTTATGATTGATTGAAGTGATGACCTCTTACCTATGCTCTTTTAGATTCATAGTTGATAATTCTGAATAAGTATATTTTATTGCTATAATTTTTAACTATATATTCACGTAGTAAAAGTATACTCCATGATGTTATTTGGGAATATGCCTATCGGCACATACATCATCTCAAAACTTCAAAAGCCAAACAATTATATTCAAAGTGATAGATTTTCAAATACAGATAACCAAAAAAAATCTTTTAGATCTTGCAAATAGAATAAGAAAATACGAAAATTTTGCTTTTCTAGGTTATTATTGTTTTATCCTAGATAAAGAAAAAAAACTTTCTATATTGAATCGAATATATAGTGGAGAAGCTATCGAGTTAAGTGCCAAATTTAGTTACTTCCAAATCTTGGCAGATCCAAATAATGAATTAAACTTGGATTATGGGACAGCTCTATTTGACTATTTCAGTCTAAAATTATATAACTTATTTTACTTGATAGCGTTAAAGGATTTTTTTGATGAAGGAAAAGATTATAATTATATTAAACGCAATCCAAAAATTACTAGAGATCATTGTAATAGATATATCACAAGGTACATACCTGAGCCAGTACATAGATGGAGGCACAAAGTAGCCGCCCATTATAATGCAGCACAACCGAGTAAAAATGATAAAATGACTACTATAATTAATTCTATTAATCAATATCCTTTGTTCGATGGGCCCTTATACAAAGTGAATTCAGTTTGGTTTGGTTCCGAGGAAGATGAAAAACCTGATTTACCTGCATGGTCTGTTACGGAAACTTTTGAAAATTTAAAGGAACATTGGCCAGACGCCCGACTTGACAAGTTGTTTTATGATTTTTATGATGAGAATTTAAAGAAGACCAGCAATGGCAATGAGGTCAAGGCAATAATCAAATTATTTTGAAAACACTTTAGATCCATTAGGCTTTGTTACATGCCTTGAATAAAAGAAACAACCTTATTTTAAGCAGGTGGTCCCACTTGGGCTTCCTTCGGCTCGTTGCCTCGCTCAGGCTGAACTTTTTGTCCGAATTAAGTTTGTCCAAATAAAAAAAGCTGCTTCTATAAAAGAAACAGCTTAATTCAACTTAGGTGGTCCCACTTGGGCTCTCTTCGATTCGTGCCTCACTCAGAGTAAACTTCTCGCCCAAGAATTGTTTTATTACATTGAATAAAAAAACCTTAGCTTTCGCTAAGGCTTTGTTATAATGTGGTCCCACTTGGGCTCGAACCAAGGACCCCCTGATTATGAGTCAGGTGCTCTAACCAGCTGAGCTATGGGACCTAAAACGGACGGCAAATTTAAGGATTTGACCAATACACGCCAAACATTTTTTATTTTAATTTATATCCTGACAAAGCTCTATTAAAACCCCATTGGTGCTTTTGGGATGCAGAAAAGCAACCAGCTTGTTGTCTGCTCCACGTTTGGGGGCTTTGTTAATGATCTGAAACCCTTCTTTTTCTAATCTTTCCAGTTCTTTTTCGATATCATCTACATCAAAAGCGATATGGTGAATACCTTCTCCTTTTTTGGAGATAAATTTTCCTATCGGACCTTCTTCATCTGTGCTGGCCAGTAATTCGATTTTACTCTCTCCTACTTTAAAAAAAGAGGTGATTACGGCTTCGCTTGCCACTTCTTCCTGTTTATAAGGAGCTACACCCAAAAGCTGCTCATACAACGCATTGGCTTTGTCGATATCCTTTACGGCAATACCTAAATGTTCTATTTTATTAATGTGATTCATTTTACCTTTTTATTATACGATGGGATAAAATTAAAATAATTTTAATGGTTTTAAGAATAAACATATCACAAACCGATACGTTTAAAAGCAGCGCTTTCAAATCTTTTTCTGTAAGCGTAGCTATTTATTTTTCGTGGAAAATCTTGAAGCCTTGGAAAGATTTTAGGAAAATAAATATGGTTTTCAACCTAGTTGAAAAATGCCTAAGAAAAAGTGCCTTTTCTTTTGATTCTTTTCTTTGGGCAAGCAAAGAAAATGAATGAATTATGGAAAAGTACTGTTTAAGTTATCTAAAAGATAAAGTGTCTTAGTCTTAAATAATATTAATATGTATTTTTGCACCTATGGAAACAAACAGACAGAAAAAAATTGCTGGAGTATTGCAACGCGACGTAGCCGATGTAATACAGCAAGCACTGCGTGATGCTGGGGTGAAGGGGATTTTGGTTTCCGTGACCAAGGTAAGTGTTACTACAGATCTTTCTATCGCAAAAGTATATATGAGTATCTTTCCGCATGAAGAGGGAGAAAATGTACTAAAGGAAGTAAATGCTGTAAAATCACAAATCAAACATCAGGTGGCATTACGTACCAAAAATCAACTGCGTCGTATGCCAGAGATGTACTTTTTTATTGATGATTCTTTAGAATATATCTCTAATATAGAAAAAGCGGTAAAGGGAGAAGAAAACCCTATTCATAATCCAGATTTATTGGAAAGGCGTAAAAAGAAGTGAATTTTTCATACTACATCGCCAAGCGATATCTATTCTCTCCAGGGAGCAGTAATGCGATCAATATTATTACGATCATTGCAGCAACCGGAGTAGTTATAGGAGCGATGGCGTTGTTTTTGGTATTGTCAGGTTTTGCCGGGCTCAAAGATTTTAGCCTTCAGTTTTCGTCTTATTTTGATCCCGATCTTAAGATTTTTCCCGCCAGTGGAAAAACATTCACTTTTGACGCTACCCAAAAAGAAAAATTAAAAGGTCTTGAGGAAGTCGCTTATTTTTCTGAAATAATAGAAGAGCGGGTTTTTTTAGAATTTAGGGATAAGCAGAAAGCAGCCTTCATAAAAGGAGTCGACCAAAATTACAGCAATGTGATCCAAACCGATAGTATTATCGTGTATGGAGAATGGTTGACCAACAATGATTTTCAGGTAGTTGCAGGTAACGGCATTAGCCGTGAATTAAGCATGACCGTCGAGCCAACCTATACCAATTTGTTGAGTATCTATGCTCCCAAACCTGGTAAAGGAATCCCTAATGACCCTTCCAAAGCGTTTCGAGTAGAAAAGGTGGTAAATATTGGGATTTATAGTGTAAATGAAGAACTGGATAAAAAATACATTTTTGCAACTACAGGCCTTGCCAGAGCCTTGTTAGATCTTCCAAAAGATAAAGTTACGCATATAGAACTAAAACTAGCTCCAGGGACAGACGAGGCGTCACTTAGAGAAAAACTTTCTTCGATTTTTGGTCATGATGCGATTGTAAAAAATAGAGTACAACTTAATGATACCCTATATAAGATGTTGAATACTGAGAATCTGGTCTCTTATCTGGTGATTACTCTTATTGCGATCATTGCTTTATTTAATGTTGCAGGGGCTATTATTATGATGATTATCGACAAAAAAGGGAATGCCAAAACGCTTTACAACATTGGAGCTACGGTACCGATGATTCGAAAAATATTTTTATTTCAGGGATCATTAATGACGGTACTTGGAGCCATTTTGGGATTACTTTTAGGATATATCCTTATCGTATTACAACAGCAATTTGGTTTACTAATGATAACACCATCGTTGGCCTATCCCACAAAAATTACAGTAATGAGTTTTGTGGTAGTATTTCTTACCATAACGGTCATAGGATTTATAGCCTCCTTGCTAGCATCTAGTAGAATTAACTACGAGTTAGTGAGTTAAATAGTATTGCAATAGAAAATTAGACTATCTTTTTTTATAACCTCCAGTGACTATAACCAACGTATTTTTATTTAGTTTTAAGGGGTTTAAATATGGATATCTATGCAACAGGGGATTACCAAATGCGAATGGTGTTTAACCGAATGTAATAATGAAGATTTAAAATGTCCCAAATGTGCTGGCCCTATTTCGGTTTTAGAGCCTTGGGTTCTTCAATGTGGTTGGTGTTCTAATTCTAATCGGAGAGACCTTACGGCAAATTGTACAAGTTGCGGTGGTGAGTTACCACATATTCCGGGAACGCCCAGGCTTCCTGAACCCCCGACCTCTCCTAGAAATTTGCCGGGAGGCTATGAAAATAGAGTTCGATATTGGAAAAATGTTCATTTTATCATCGGAGCAGCATTTATGCTATTTTTCTTTACAATTATTTTTCCGATAATTGGCTTCTTTTTGTTAAGGCATGGAATTAGAGTAGGGAATGCCAAGGTGGTGGCGTTAAAGGACGGTGTACCAACCAGAGGTGAGATTCAAAAGGTGTATCTAGATACTTCACAACAGATTAATAATGTGCATCCTGTCAAGATAGAATACGTTTTTCATACGACAAAAGGTGATCAAGAAGGACAGGTTATAGTTTGGGACAGAGCTAATCTAGAACGTCCTATCGGAGAGCATTTGTGGGTAGTCTTCAATCCTGAAAATGTAGAACAAAATAATATTTGGCCACCTTTATGGTAGCTATTGGAGCAAAAGGAAGATCAAACCTTGTTCAGATTATACAAACTGATATCCGGCAAATTTTTCCAAAACTTCGTCAAAAGCAGCAAAAACATCATCAGGATGATCGCTGGTTACCATTTTGGTGCGATATTCTTTGAAGTGAGGAATACCTTTGAAATAGTTGGTGTAGTGTCTTCGAGTCTCAAAAACGCCTAATTTTTCCCCTTTCCAATCGATAGACATTTGTAAGTGTCTACGTGCTGCTTCAACTCGCTCTTCAATAGTAGGAGGAGCTAGATGTTCTCCTGTCTTAAAAAAGTGCTTTACTTCTTTAAAAAACCAGGGATATCCAATACTGGCTCTACCGATCATAGCGCCATCCAGGCCATATTGATCCCGCATTTCTACGGCACGTTCGGGCGAGTCTACATCCCCATTTCCAAATACAGGAATATGCATTCTGGGATTGTTTTTTACCTCGGCAATGGGTTTCCAATCGGCATTACCTTTATACATTTGGGCACGAGTACGACCGTGTATGGAAATGGCTTTACAACCCACATCTTGTAGACGTTCTGCTACTTCTACTATTCGGATAGAATCGTGATCCCAACCTAACCTTGTTTTTACGGTTACGGGTAGTTTGGTATGCTCTACCATAGCTTTGGTAAGCGATACCATAAGATCAATGTCTTTTAAAATTCCTGCTCCAGCGCCTTTACTCACTACTTTCTTTACAGGGCAACCAAAATTGATATCGATAATATCGGGTCCTGAGGCTTCTACGATCTCTACAGACTTCAGCATCGAATCTAGATTGGCTCCAAAGATTTGAATGCCAACAGGTCGTTCTTTTTCGTAGATATCTAATTTCATGACACTCTTTGCAGCATCCCGAATGAGCCCTTCGCTCGAAATAAATTCGGTATATACCACATCAGCCCCTTGTTCTTTACACAAAGCACGAAATGGAGGATCGCTCACGTCTTCCATCGGCGCTAATAACAAAGGAAATTCTCCTACATCTATGTCTCCAATCTTAGCCACAGCAACTATTAATTTTTGGCAAAAATACGAATTATAATAGACCTAAGAATTGAAGCTAGGAATATCTGGGGTAAAAATACCGTGAGAGATGACATAAACCTTCTAAAATCAATTATATTTGCAAGTCATTAACAGTGTGAAAATTGCGTGAGGGATAGTAGCAAGCTACCCTGTAGCGCGGATAGCCTGACCTGTAATGAAATGGAAGGGCACGCCCAAAACCTATTTGAGAAAGAAGAATGAAGCATATTAGAAACTTTTGTATTATAGCGCATATCGACCATGGTAAAAGTACATTGGCAGATCGGCTATTGGATTATACCGGTTCGGTAACTGCTCGTGAGGCACAGGCTCAGCTATTGGATAATATGGATCTGGAACGCGAGCGTGGGATCACTATCAAGAGTCATGCGATACAAATGGAGTATACGTACAAAGGAGAACAATATGTGTTGAATCTTATTGATACTCCTGGGCACGTGGATTTCTCTTATGAAGTTTCTCGATCTATTGCTGCCTGCGAAGGAGCATTGTTGGTTGTAGATGCTGCACAAAGTATACAGGCTCAGACCATTTCTAACCTGTATTTGGCTCTAGAGAATGATCTGGAAATTATACCTGTACTTAATAAAGTAGATTTACCTAGTGCCAATCCAGAAGAGGTAACCGATGATATTGTGGATTTGTTAGGATGTGATGCCGAAGAAGTAATCCCTGCCAGTGCAAAAACCGGTATTGGGATCGAAGAGATTTTGGAAGCGGTAATAGAACGCATACCTGCACCAGAAGGAAATCCTGAAGAGCCATTGCAAGCACTAATTTTTGATTCGGTATACAATCCTTTTAGAGGAGTGGAAACTTATTTTAGGGTAGTTAACGGAGAAATCAAGAAAGGGCAACAGATTAAATTTGTTGCAACGGGCAAGAACTATTTTGCTGATGAAATAGGAACGTTAAAGTTGAATCAGGTTCCTAAACAAGTTATAAAAACCGGAGATGTAGGATATTTAATTACGGGAATTAAAGATGCAAGGGAGGTAAAAGTAGGAGATACAGTTACCGATGCCAAAGTACCTACTCAAAATGCGATTGAGGGATTTGAGGATGTAAAACCCATGGTATTTGCAGGGATTTACCCGGTAGATACTGAGGATTATGAAGAACTTCGCGCTTCTATGGAGAAACTACAGCTTAACGATGCGTCGCTGGTATTTACACCAGAGAGTTCTGCGGCTTTGGGCTTTGGTTTTCGATGTGGATTCCTGGGGATGTTACACATGGAAATTATCCAGGAACGATTGGAGCGAGAATTTAATATGACTGTAATTACTACGGTTCCTAACGTATCTTATCATGCGTTTACCAATAAAGAACCAGATGAGGTAATTATTGTAAATAACCCTTCGGACTTACCCGACCCTTCAAAAATGAATCGGGTAGAGGAGCCTTTTATTAAAGCTTCGATTATTACCAAAGCAGACTTTGTTGGTCCCGTAATGTCATTGTGTATCGAAAAAAGAGGACAAATTACCAATCAAACCTATCTTACACCAGAACGTGTTGAGCTGACTTTTGATATGCCTTTGGCAGAGATCGTTTTTGATTTTTACGATCGTTTAAAAACTGTTTCCAAAGGGTATGCTTCTTTTGATTATGCCCCTATCGGTATGAGAGCATCAAAACTGGTGAAAGTAGATGTGCTTTTAAATGCTAATACTGTAGACGCGCTTTCTGCCTTGTTACACCAGGATAATGCATACGATATTGGTAAGAAAATGTGCGAAAAACTGAAGGAACTTATTCCTAGACAACAGTTTGATATTCCTATCCAAGCGGCTATTGGAGCCAAAATTATTGCTCGAGAAACGGTGAAAGCCCTTCGTAAAGATGTTACTGCCAAATGTTATGGTGGTGATATTTCTCGTAAAAGAAAATTACTTGAAAAACAGAAGAAAGGTAAAAAGCGTATGCGTCAGGTAGGTAACGTAGAAATTCCTCAGGAAGCATTTATGGCCGTACTGAAGTTGAATGACTAACCAGTCATCGACCTAAACTAGAAATATACTTGTAAGAAACAGACTTCTTTTTATTTGCGATAAAATAGGTTTAAGTGCAATTTTATTCGCTGAAATACTCATTTTCTGTAAAAAATTTGTATCTTGCGGTCGGTAAACCCCTAGACCTAAGTAATTTGTAGCGATGCGTATGATTTACTGCTATATCATAAAGTAGCCATTTGTACGTTATCACTATTGCACTAAACTAACAACTATGCAAAATTTTTCGCCTACCCGTATCCCTATTTATGTATATTTTTTTGCGATTGCTGTAGTACTAGCTTGTTTGTCGTAAAGAAAATATAACATCTTTTAGTTCAGCAGAATTCTGCTTTTATCCATCAATAATCCAACAGCTTATACTTGGGCTGCAAGTTTTTTGTCGTTGATCATTTTTGATAAGATGTATTCAACCCCATTATCATTATTACTCTTTGTGGTGTAATTAGCAACTTCTTTTACGTTTGGATGTGCGTTTTCCATAGCGAAGCTATATTGTGCACGGGTCATCATCTCTAGATCATTATTATAATCTCCAAAAACCAGTGTTTCTTGGGTAGAAATCTGATATTTTTCCTGCAATTGCTGTAGCGCATGACCTTTGTTTGCCAAATTATGAGACAGATCCAACCAAATTTCCCCTGACACTTTTACTTTTAGTTTGTCTTCTAGATGTTTTAAGGCTGGATACAGATATTTTTCGGATCCTTTTTGATTACAAATTGCAATTTTAAGGTATTTATCATCGGTAACTTCTGCCAGGTTTTCTACAATTTCATAACGGCCATAATATTCTGAAAACATATCTACAAAATCTTGCCCGTAATCTTCGATGTATCCTTTTTTTCGACCGCAAAGAATCACCTGAGAGCCTTTCAAAGTTCTGGCAATTTCCAGTAACTCCAAATAGGTTTCTCGATCAATTTCGGTGGTTTGAAGCTCCTTGTTTTGCCTCATAGTAAGTGCCCCATTCTCTGCAATAACATAGATATCATCTTTGATAGGTTTTAGCTTATCGATAATACTATAATATTGTCTTCCGCTTGCGGCAACAAAGGTTACTCCGAGTGCATTAAGCTCTTCAAAAAGTTCGAAGAAATGACGACTTACTTCCCCTTTAGAATTGAGTAGTGTTCCGTCCATGTCGGTAGCGACCAATTTAATTTGTGATAAATCCATAACAATTGTAGTTTCCTAGGTTAAAGGTATAAGAGTTTGTGCTAAAACTAGGGCTATTTATGTGAAGATAATATTAATTTAGCCGAAAAGCGGTATTTTAGAACAGTTTGGTAAGCTGCAAGGGACCAACAACAAAGAAATATGAAATTCTTCCAAAAAGAAATACGACTACAACCATATCCCAGAGGGTTTCACTTAATCACTCGAGAAATAGAAGCTTTGTTTCCTGAGTTGAAACAAATACAGATTGGGCAATTACAGGTATTTATAAAGCATACTTCAGCGAGTCTTACAATCAATGAGAATGCAGATCCTACAGTACGACAAGATTTTGAAAGTCATATGAATGTGATGGTACCTGAGAATGCTCCGTATTACATTCATACCTACGAAGGCCCTGATGATATGCCTGCGCATATTAAAGCTTCGCTAATGGGAACTTCGGTACAAATACCTGTTACTAAGGGAAGGTTAAATTTGGGAACCTGGCAAGGTATTTACTTATGTGAACATCGAGATTATGGAGGTGCCAGAAAGTTGGTGTTGACCGTGTTTGGGTCCTAAAAGAAATTAGAATATTAGGCTTATCGGATGATAAACTTTATCATCCGATAAGCCTAATTTCTATATATTAATCAAACCATTGTGCCCATGGAATTCTGGATAACATTAGAATCCAAGCCAGGGTATAAAAAATGGCTAGCATTTTGAACTTTGGAGTAGAGGTTAATTTCTTTTTGTGCTTAGAATACCCTACTGTAATAAAGGTAATCATAAGAATCATGGTTAGTGGATGCTCTACATTATATAACCTTAGGGTAGAGTCTTTCATGATTTCTCCCATACCATGTGTTCCTGAAAACCACACAACAAGAGGAGATAAAAAGAAAATCACAATTCCGATCAGTAGTTGGATGTGTGACACAATAAGAGCAAATAAAGAAACTCTAAAATCTTTGGGAGCATACTCTCTCTTGGTAAAAAAACCGATCAAAGCATTTATAGTAGCCAAAGTAACGATTAATAATACCAGATACGCCCAATAAGAGTGAACAATTTGAATAGCTTCGTACATAGTGAAGTGTTTATGTGTTTCGTTTTTTCAAAGGTAACTATAAAGAATAAAAAAACCTCATTCTAACAGAATGAGGTTTTTGGTTGGTATGAGTTACAGATTAGTTAAACAAGTAACGTAATCCGATTTGCATTTGCCATCTAGAAGATTGATTTCCGAAGTCATCAATTTGCTCTACGTCGTCAATTACGTTTTCGTTTAATTGGAAAGTAGGCACATTGTTACTATCGATATCAACGATATCTAATAAGTTTACTTCACTAGAGATAAACTTTCTAACTCCCCACTCCTTGTTCAAGAAGTTTCCAAAGTTTAAGATATCAGCAGTTAATTGTAAACCATGTCTGTTTTCTCCAACTTGAATAGAGAAATCCTGTACGAATCTCAAGTCGAAGATGTGGTTCCATGGTCCTCTGTCACCATTTCTTTCAGCATAATCTCCTCTTCTTTCGCTTAGGTAATCATCGTTTTCGATGTAGTTGTTAAACGCTTCCCACTGTGCAGCTTGCTCTGCAGCTGTACCGTCAAATTGGATTTCGCTAGCGTCTCTTGGTACGTAGATTAATGCACCATCATCAAAATCGTCGTTAAGCACTAATTCGTTGTTCTCATTTCCGTAAGTGTAAGAGAATGGACGAGATTGAGTTGCTTCATATACTAAACCAAGAGTAGTTTTGATATTTTCTGTCCATTTGAACTCATAAGAAATATTACTAATGATTCTGTGTCCAGCAGAGAAATCAGAACGAGTTAACGGTTGTCTAGCGTTTTTACCATTTACAGTTACCTGGTTGTTCCACTGAGAACTGTTCTGAGATGAAGTAGCATCAAAGATGTTTTCAGAATCACCGTAAGAGTAAGAGAAACTTCCTTGGAAACCATTATCGAATGGCTTAGTTAAGGTGAAAGAAGCATTCCAAGAATATCCTTCTCCAGTGTTAGAAGCTAAATAGATTCCAGAACCGTAAGTAGGATCGATACGATCAAACAGGTTGTATCTTGGTCTGTTGTCAGGACCATTATTAAGTGTTTCTGAAGCTTCTCTGATGTTTAAGTTTTCGTACTGTAACTGAGTAATGTTATCCTGGTAAAGAAGATCTGCTGAAGCAATAAGTCCCCACCAAGGTAATTTTTGGTCTACCGCGATGTTGTACTTCATGATCTGTGGTAACTTAGTATCAGGAGCAAATAAGTCAATTTGTCCACCTACATCACCAGAACCAGGAGTTAAGTGTCTTGGCTGTGTATTTACATCTGGGTTAAAGAAGATAGGATCGTTAAAATCTCTTGCATCACTTACCCCTTGAGTAATACCATTGTTGTTATATGTTCCACCAGCCCATACTAATGGTACTCGAGAAGTAAAGATACCTAAACCACCACGAAGCTGTGTAGTTCTGTCTCCATTTACATCCCAGTTGAAACCAATTCTAGGAGCGATGTGCGCTCTTGATTGGATCGCTTTTCCTACTCTTGCACCTTGAAGATCTTTTCCAGCAGCTTCAAGAAGTGCTACAGTTCTTGTATTAAAGTCTTCGTTTACTAATCCGTCATCCCACATTGGAATATCAACACGTAAACCAGCAGTTAATTTGAAGTTGTCTGTCATTTGTACTTCATCCTGAACGTAGAATCCAAGAACAAGACGATCAAATTCTGCAGCTCCAGTAGACTCATCACCTACACCACCACCAGGAAGTAATGAGTAGTTGTAATCGTAACGGCTAGCCGCTTCGTTATTTAAGAATGCATCAACACCTGTAGTTCCTGCACCACTATTGTCGAAGTATCTGTAACGTCCAAAGTTATTTCTGAAGAATAAGTTCTTTGTAGAAGCAAATTCGTTTTGAGTACCAATAGTAATCGTATGTCTTCCTGAGAAGATACTAAAGTTGTTTGCGAATGTAAATACATCCTGATCAAGAAGGTTTGCAGTACTGAAACGCTCAGCACCAAAGTTGATTCCTCCGTCTCCATCATCTAAGAAAACAGTAGGGAATGGACTACCATCAGGATCACGGTCATCTCTTACCAAAGAGTATCCTAAGATTAAGTTGTTAGAGAATTTATCTCCGATAGTAGAGTTCCACTCTAAAGTAGTTGTATTAGCAACACTTTCGAATAATTCAGATCCGTTAGTAAAGTTAATAGTACCGTTACTAGATCCTCTTCCTTCTAAATTTTCAGACTTCACGTAGTTGTTTTTGATGAAGATTTGGTTGTTATCATCAATATTCCAGTCTAAACGAATAGTAAATGTATTACCTAATAATGTAGAAGCATTGTTGTCAAATGTTCCGATATCGTAGTTATAACGACTTAAGATCGTTTGTCTTAAGTTAGCAAGATCCTGAGCTGAAGAGTTACCTCTATAGTTCGAGATGTTGAAAGGAGCAGGAGTTTCGTTATCAATTCTTTCGTAGTTTGCAAAGAAGAATAACTTATCCTTGATGATCGGTCCACCAACTCTCATACCATAAGTAAGTGCAGTAAACTCATCAGTTTTTTCTCTTTCTTCACCTTCATCCACTAAATCAACAGGAGTTTTACCTACTAAGTCTTCATTTTTGAAGAACGTATAAGCAGAAGCTTGCCACTGGTTAGATCCAGAACGAGTAATCGCGTTGATCGCACCCCCAGCAAAACCTGATTGTCTTACATCAAATGGAGCAACATTAATCTGGAAAGTTTCGATTGCATCGATAGAGAAAGGGTTAATTCCCGTTTGTCCTCCGTTGGTTCCTGATCCTGCAAGACCAAAAACGTCATTGTTTACAGCACCATCAATGTAGATACCGTTGAAACGGTTGTTTTGACCAGCAATAGAAACAGAGAAACCGTCATTTCCTTCAGTCAACTGAGCTTGAGGAGTTACTCTCACAAATTCTGCAATCGCCCTAGATGTGTTAGGTAATGTGTTAATTTCACGCTGCGTTACCGTAGTTTCGGCTCCAGTTTTTCCAGAATCGAAAACACCATCTCGAGTCGCGGTAATTACCACCTCTTCTAACACGTTAGAAGCTTCTTGAAGTTGTGTGTTGATCTTTTCGGCTTGTCCTAATTGAAGAAAAACACCGTCTTTCACAAAACCTTGAAAACCAACATATGTAATTGTTACACGGTATGGTCCTCCTACACGCATGTTATTAATGCGATAAAATCCATCAAAATCTGTAGTTACACCGTACTTAGTCCCGGTTGGACCATGAACAGCTAGTACTGTTGCACCTGGTAAAGGCTCACCAGTGTTGTCAACAACTTTACCATTCATCGATGATGTAGTTACCCCTTGTGCATACGTTTCCCCAACGAATGCTAACAGGATTACAGCAAGTAAAAATGTAATCTTTTTCATTATAAATAATTGAGTTAATTAATCCGTGCAAATGAACAAATCTTTGTGGAAATCTACTTTATCTTAACGTTAAGACTTTTTCACAAAAATTTTATGGTATTAAAGTAACTATAAATATGGATGACGTTGGTTGTCAGTGAGTTGAAAATTTTCAAAAGTTATTAACTAAAATTATGTTAATTAATTTTCTTTTCGAATTTGCAACTTTAACATTTTTTCGAAGTCAAACAATAGAAAAAAGGCCCTGAAATATTCACTTTCAAGGCCTTTATTTTATTTGGTCATATATTTTTTTAATAGACTCGATGTAGAAGAGTCATGTTGATAACTTTCAGAATTGTTAATTTCAGATAATATTTTTGTAGCCAATTGCTTACCTAGTTCTACACCCCATTGATCATAACTGAATATATTCCATACAATCCCTTGCACAAAAATTTTTTGCTCATACATCGATACCAGTGCGCCTAAATTTTTGGGAGTAAGTCTGTCGATCAAAACCGTGGTAGTAGGTTTATTGCCTTCAAATATTTTGAAAGGAGTAAGTTGATTGATTTTAGTTTCTGAAAGGTTTTTAGAAGATAACTCTTGGGCTACTTCTTCTTTGGTTTTACCGTTCATCAAAGCTTCGGTTTGTGCAAAGAAATTAGCCATCAATTTGTCTTGATGATCCTGATCTCCATATAAACTATGTTTGAATCCAATAAACTCGGCTGGGATCAATTTTGTTCCCTGATGAATTAATTGAAAGAAAGCATGTTGCGCATTGGTGCCTGGTTCTCCCCAAATAATAGTTCCGGTTTGATAGGTAATCGGATTTCCGTTTCGATCTACACTTTTTCCATTACTCTCCATGATCCCTTGTTGCAGATATGCAGGTAATCGATGAAGATATTGAGAATAAGGAATAATCGCTTCACTTTCGGCACCAAAAAAGTTGTTGTACCAGACGCTTAATAGCCCAAGTATAACTGGAATATTTTCTTCAAAAGGAGTGTTTTTGAAATGTTGATCCATCTCGTAGGCTCCTTCTAACAATGCTTCAAAATTGTCATATCCCAAAGAAAGGCTTATCGATAAACCAACTGCGCTCCAAAGAGAAAAACGACCACCAACCCAATCCCATAGTGGGAAGATATTGTCTTCGTCAATTCCAAATTTGGTCACGTTTGCAATGTTGCTGGATACGGCTACGAAATGCTTGCCTACAGCTTCTTGAGGAGCATGTTGTGTAAACCACTTTCTGGCGGTAGTAGCATTAGAAAGTGTTTCCTGGGTAGAGAATGTTTTTGAAACGACTACAAAAAGTGTTGTTTCGGGATCTAAACCTTTTAAATTTTGATGAGTATGATCTCCATCAACATTAGAAATAAAATGTACGTTCAGATGGTTTTTATAGTATTCAAGGGATTCAGTAATCATTACCGGACCTAGGTCAGAGCCACCGATACCAATATTCACAATATCTGTAAAGGCTTTTCCGGTATATCCCTTTAGCGTTCCAGATATAACTTTGTTGCTAAACTCCTTAATTTTTTGTTTTACCTCATTAACCTCGGGCAGTACATTTTTACCGTCAACTTCTATGTTCTTGTCTGCAGGTGTTCTAAGGGCAGTGTGCAATACTGCTCTATCTTCGGTTTCATTGATAGTGCTTCCTGTAAAATAATGCGTGATCGCTTCATCCAATTTTACTTCTTTGGCAAGATCAATTAAAAGGTTTTTGGTAGTTTGATCAATTCGGTTCTTCGAATAATCCACATAAAAATCTTCCCATGCTATGGTAAAAAGATCAGCACGTTGTGGGTGTGTAGCAAAAAGCTCTTTTAAATGCTTTCCTTTTATATTCTCATAATGCGATTGTAGTGCTTCCCAGGCTTTTGTGGTGGTGGGATTAATAGTTGGTAATGCCATTTTATAAAATTTCTTTTGGTTTAAATAGTATACTGTCTAGCTCAGTTTTTATGGGTGCTATGTGGTTAAAAAAAGCAGGTCGCAAACTGTCGGCTAGTGGTTTTGATGAAGGTAAATCTTGTTTAAAAGGATCGACTTCTTTTCCATTTTTCCAGAATCGGTAGCATACATGAGGACCGCTAGTGTTCCCAGTCATACCGATATATCCGATAACATCCCCTTGTCGCACATATTCACCTACTTTTACGGCTTGTCGGCTCATGTGTAGATATTGAGTGTCATAGGTTGCGTTATGTCTTATTTTTACATATTTACCGTTACCTCCTCTACGCTCGGACTTGGTAACGATTCCATCTGCTGTGGCCAGAATAGGAGTACCTATAGGAGCGGCAAAATCGGTTCCTCGATGCGGTCTTATTTTATTTCCGTAATATTTGATTCTTCGTTTCAAGTTATACCGCGATGATATCCTGCTAAATTTTACTGGAGCTCTTAAAAAAGCTCTTCGTAAATTATTGGCTTCGTGATCAAAATAATCAATGCCCCCGTTAATAGAGTCGTCCTGAAACCTGAATGCGTAAATAGGTTTGCTACGATGTTCAAAATATGAAGCTTTGATTTGGTCAATTCCCGCTGGGATAGTATCGTCTATAAATTTTTCGGTATAAATTACTTTGAAACGATCTCCAGCTTGCAATCTTGTAAAATCGATAGTCCAGGCATAGATATCTGCCATATTATATGCCACTAAAAAGTTGAGATCCAAATCGTCAAAAGTTTGCATCAAACTGCTGGATATGGTACCCGATGCAGATTTTTCAACTAGTTTTACAGGTTTTTTTCTTTTTTGCGCAATAATCGAGTCTCTAAAATCGATAACCGTGTAATCTATCTTATTGTTTTGATATACAAATACCTGAGCATTTGCTGAAGTGTCTTTGGATTTGAGTAACATGTAGGGCTTACCAGCTTGTATTCTGGCTACATTGAAGGTATCTTTGATCGTATTAGTGATTTCGAATACTTTGGCTCTGGTTACCCCATGAGCATCCATAATTGCACCAAAGCTATCACCGGGCTTTACGGTATCTTTTACTACATTAAAATTTTGAAGTATATACCCAAACTCACGAACAACAGGAGCTTCTTTTTTTTCTTCTTTTACTTCAGGAACAGCTGCTTTTTCTTCTTTCTTTTCTTTTTGACATGAAAACACTACCACTATAAGGAGTAGCAAGTAACCTATATGCTTCAACTGATGACTATTTTATTGTTTGGTATTAAATTGATGGGTTACCCATTGTTGACCCCAGTTTTCTTTCTCTTCGTCACTCCACAAATTCGGGAAAAACATAATTCTTTGAAAACTAGGAGGTAAAAAACTTTTCCAGTTTGTTCCTCCAGTAGCAAGTACTTCACCTTTATCTCTGTTAAGATACCTATAGGCAGCACCCATATGCATTAATAACCAATTAATATTTACATTGGTGTCAAAAGTACGCAATGCTTCGATAAGGTGCACATTATTTTGCTCTTTTTCTGGTAGTTCGTGGTATTTATGGAAAATTGTTGAGCGTTGTACTTGTTTAGCAATACGCATCATCCTGGGAGTATATCGATATTCGAATTGCTTTAAAGTAAGTGTTTTTTCACCAGTTTCGGCATCGGTAGCTCCAGATTTCCAGTAGAGATGTTCAAAAACCTCTCCTAGCGGATCTTGTTCAGAAAACTGATCCCTTTCTTTGGTATTTACCAAATTCGCAAGAGGAGTGGAGTAAATTTCAATCAATCGAAATTGAACCGATTGAAACCCACTGGCAGGCAGTAAGGACATTCGGTATTTTAGAAATTGATCTCGATCCATCCCTTTGATCATCACGTCGAAAGAATTGATCAGTACTCTAAAGTATCGGTTTACACGATCGAGTTTGGCGGTAAAAAAAGCTGCATTCTGTAATTTATCGTCTATGATTTGCTTTAGTTCATGGATGATAAGCTTGAAGTAAAGCTCAGTGATTTGATGATAGGTGATAAAAATTTCCTCGTCAGGGAAATGAGTTCTGGGGATTTGCAGACTAAGTAATGTGTCCAGATGGATGTAATCCCAATATGTTAAATATCGATCATGAAGTAAACCATCTAGATAAGATCCCAGATCTTGACCTGAGTTCTTGAATTTAGTTTCTAACTGCTTAATTTTTTCAGCAATTTCTGGCTTAATGGATTGACTCATTTAATCTACAACAACTTTAAAAGGATGTTTTAGACCTTTGAAGCCATCCAGATCTGCTTTAATAGACCCTACTAGGATGTCTGCTTTAATTCTTACTGGCATGCGATTGTCATCATCGCTTACCCATACCGTCATACTTTCTTCTTCTTTAAAAATCCTATCGGCTTGTACAAAAGGTCTAAATTTTAAACATGCAATTTTACCCATTTTCGTTCGAATAACCTCTCTTCCTAAGAACTTTAACTTAAAAAGGTAGTTTTCATTGTCAAAAAACATGTTTACAAATTGTTCATCACCCTTTTTCAGCGAAGTAGTGTTGATGCTGTTTCTCAGGTAGTAGAACGAAGACATCATATCCTGTACATTGGATTTTACAGGGAAAGTTTCTTTGGTATTGTACTTTTTATTAAAAACAAGTGCTTTTTTCTGACTGTGGTCAAAGTTGATTTCAATATCCTTGGTATGCCCTCCTTCATTGATTTTTCTAATAAACCGATAGGGCTTTACCTCGGTTTTGTCAATATAAGTCTCATATAGATCTTCAACTTTGAAAAACAGACTTAGAACCCCTGATGATTTTCCTTCTCCAATGATATGATGAACGGGCACACCGTTTAGTGTCTCATCTTTTACTTGTAGCGTAGCATAGCTTGCCGTAAACCAACCGTAGTGGATTCTGAATTTAAACCATTCTCCAGATTCAAAAGCTTGATGGTTCTCTTGTGCTGTAGCAGAAGAAAATGCTAAAACGGCAATGAATAGTAGGATAAGCTTTTTCATAGTTTTGGGTATTATAATTGATTCACCTAAAATGTATTATACGCTTAGGTGTTTGCAATAAATATTCCAAAAGTAGTATTAAAAGTAATTACTTAAAAATGAATATTGTTATCAAAATATAAAAAAGAACAAAAAAGAGAGCCACCACAGCTCTCTTTTTTACTTTTATTAACCAACTAAAAACTTAAATTATGAGAATAATTATTGTTTTAGATATAAGTGGTAACCACTCCACTCATATTACAAAAATCAACTTTTTTTGAATAATTATCAAACGAAAACGTTTTTTTATTATGAATTTTAACAAAAATTTAGATGAAAATCCATAATTTTTCAATTTTCTCAAGATATTAACATTCTTTATTAGAATATTCGAAATGTTAAAAATCAGCTATAATTATAAGGTTCCTCGTTCGGCTTGTTCTCTTTCAATGGCCTCAAAAAGTGCTTTGAAATTTCCTTTTCCAAAGGATTGAGCACCTTTTCTTTGAATAATTTCAAAAAACATGGTAGGTCGATCTAATACAGGTTTTGTAAAAATCTGAAGTAAATATCCTTCATCATCACGATCAATCAAAATACCAAGGTCTTTTAATGGTTGTAGATCTTCATCGATTTCACCCACTCTATCTAATACAGTATCATAATACGTTGCTGGAACGGTCAAGAACTCCACTCCACGGTTTTGAAGTTCAGAAACCGTTTCTATGATATTATCAGTAGCGACAGCAATATGTTGTACTCCTGCACCATTATAAAACTCGATATATTCTTCGATTTGAGACTTTTTTCTTCCTTCTGCAGGTTCATTGATTGGAAACTTAATTCGTCCGTTACCATTACTCATTACCTTACTCATAAGCGCGGTGTATTCGGTAGAGATGTCTTTGTCGTCAAAAGAAACTAATTGAGCAAAGCCCATTACTTTGGCATAAAACTCACACCATTTGTTCATCTCGTTCCATCCCACGTTTCCTACCATATGATCGATGTACTTCAAACCTACTGATTTTGTTTTGTAAGGTTTGTTCCAAGCCATATATCCCGGTAAAAATGCGCCTTTGTAATTTTTGCGCTCTACAAAAATGTGAACTGTTTCTCCATAAGTGTGGATTCCTGAAAATACAACTTTTCCATGCTCGTCTTCTTCAGTTCTGGGTTCCATGTATGATTTGGCACCACGTTTTACAGTTTCGTTATAACTTTTGGTAGCATCATCTACCCAAAGCGCTACAACTTTTACCCCATCTCCATGAGCATTGATATGTTTATTGATTTCACCGTCTGGTTGCAAAGGAGAAGTTAAAACCAATCGTATTTTGTCTTGCTGTAAGACATAGGAAACTCTATCCTTTTTTCCTGTTTCTAGTCCAGCATATGCAATGGGTTCAAAACCCCAAGCGGTTTGATAATAGTAGGCGGCCTGTTTGGCATTACCTACATAAAGTTCTACATAATCTGTTCCTAACAAAGGCAAAAAATCTTCTGCTTGGGGAACTACTTTTTCTAAATTCTGAGGTGTTATATTGGTCGACATAATATTGTTATTTCGTAATTAATAGTTATGATGAGATTCGGAAATATAATTTCCAAATCAATAAGGATTAAAAAAATGAGAAACAACTTACCACATGGCTCGCAAATGTGGTGTAATATCAATTCTATTATTAAGCATGGTTTTACTATTCTGTGGTTTTACTCTAACCATGATTTATGATAACTTTCATCGGCAATTTCCATAGCTTCTTGAGTAACCATTAATGGTTTAAAAGTATCTACCATTACTGCTAATTCATCGGTTTTGGTCTGTCCAATACTGCGTTCTACGGCTCCTGGATGTGGTCCATGAGGTATTCCAGCGGGATGCAAAGAAATATGTCCAGCATCAATATCGTTTCTACTCATAAAATCACCGTCTACATAGTAGAGCACTTCGTCACTATCGATGTTGCTGTGATTGTATGGTGCAGGGATCGCTTGCGGATGATAATCGTATAATCTTGGTACAAAAGAACACACCACAAAAGCATCTGTCTCAAAAGTTTGATGTACTGGTGGTGGTTGATGTACTCTACCAGTTATTGGTTCAAAATCGTGTATAGAAAAAGCATAAGGGAAATTGAAACCATCATAACCTACAACATCGAATGGATGTGTGGCATAGATCATATCAAAAATTTCATCCTGTTTTTTTACTTTGATCAAAAAATCTCCCTTTTCGTCATTGGTTTCTAATTCATAGGGGGCTCTAAGATCCCGCTCACAAAAAGGAGAATGTTCTAACAATTGACCAAACCAGTTGCGATATCTTTTTGGAGTATAAATAGGTCGTCTTGATTCTACAATAAATAAACGGTTATCTGTAGTGTCAAAATCCAGTTTATAGATGGTTCCTCTTGGTATTAAAATATAATCTCCGTATTTGAAATCGATGTTACCCAGGTGGCTTCTAAATTTCCCACTTCCTTTGTGGATAAATATAAGCTCGTCGGCATCTGTATTTTTATAAAAATAATCCGTTGTAGCATTTTGAGGAGCAGCCAAAATGATGCTTACATCAGAATTGGTCAATACATTTTTTCTGCTCTGCAAATAATCTTTTTCTGGTTGTACTTTGAAACCATGAAATCGATATGATTTGATATTGTTGGCTATTGCGATTTTTGGAGTAACACTATAACTCCCTTTGATTTCCTTTACTTGCGTAGGTCGATGACAATGGTACATGTTTGTAGACATGCCATCAAAACCGATGGTTCCAAATAATTGTTCGTAATAAAGATTGCCATCGGGCTTTTTGAAGATCGTATGGCGTTTAGGTGGAATTGTTCCTAAAGAATGATAAAAAGGCATGATGATTTTATTTAAGGTATTAACACTACTTTTTTTAAAACAAAAAGAGTGTAGGCCTTATTCCGGATTACGTTTAATAAGGTAATGTAACAGTAGTAATAAATCCTGCCAAAACAAACTCATAATAGTACAAATATCGGAAATATTTCTATTCTTTTACGTGAGAATCTCTTAAAACCAAAAACCTACACTAAAGAACCACTCGCTTTCTTTCACTTCTGGGGAGTAGGTGTATTTTACCTGAATGGGTCCTGCAAAGGTATCCAGACCATATCCAAGAGCGTAACCAGTAAATTCAGGTTCTTCAAACCATCTACCTGTGCTAAATAGTTTGTTACCTACGTTGGCGAAATTGGCTCCAACATTCACATGGTTTTTTTTGAATATCTCATAATCTACAGCAACAAGTCCTTTCATAAAACTCCTTCCCGTTATTCCCAAAAAATCATAGCCATAAAAAGGAATAAAATTATTAATGGTTTTAGCACCAAAACCTCCTAAGAGAAAATCCAATGAATTAATCGCGTTGTTTCCAATTTTGGTTCCTGCCTCAAAAGCAATATTCATCGAAATCTTATCGGTAATAGGGCGAGCATACCCCAATTGTGCTTTTGCGATGGAGAACTCGTCGAAACTGTCGGTAAAATCTGAAGAGAATAAATAGGTATGGATATCTCCTTCAAACAAGATTCCTTTGGAGGGAAAATATTTATTGTCGTAAGTATCAAATTTAAAGTAACCAAAAGCACTCCAGTAATCACTATCATCAAAAACGGTTCTAGGAATTTGGTTTTCATCTTCGCCAAAAGTTTCAGAAATGATCCGTAGGCGTTTATATTCTGCACCCAATCCAACAGAGAAAGTTTGATTCAACAGGGTTTCTGCATAGAATTGAAGATTAAAATCGGTATAATCAATATCGATGGTATTAATCCCGAGGTTTGGGATTTCGCCAAACTGTCCGATAAAACTAAAGTCAAACGCCTTGGTGAAATTGGTGTAGCTGTATTTAAGCCCAGTACTCCAATAAAATCCTTTATCGATATAATAATCAAGATTATATCGGATATTATCTCCCAAAGCTACATCCAAAGAGAGGACATCGTTATTAAATAACAAACTTTTGCGGGTCACATTCACAAGAGCAGCGGTTTGGTATAAGTCGTCATAATGCAATGCAAAACGCAGTAACATTTTATTCTCGGTTTCTCTCACATTAAGAGCAAGCTCTTTTCCTTCTTCATGATCAATTAATCGATGACTTACTCGATCAAAGTTTCCGGTTCCCGAAAGGTTATTGATACCTTCGTTGAGTTTGTCGTAAGAAATTACAGATGGTGTTTTTAATTTTAGTTTTCCCCTGATATACGCACGAGTGTATCTTTCGTTTCCAGTAATAGACAAGCTATTGATTAGTAAAGTTTCAGCATTCTTGGGAATTTCAATATCTGGTCTCGGAGTTTTCTGTCTTCCGGCAATAGCTTTCAGGGTTTCATAATTGGAAAAAGCGGCTTTCTCACCACTAGCCATAATTTCGTCGGCTCTATCAAAAGACATCACCGAAAAATCCATGATAGAAGGTTTTATGTAGATTTCGGTTTCATCCACTTTATCTTTCATAGCATTGATCGTTCTGAAATTGCTAATCTGAAGCATGATATTGGTTACCGAATTGAGCTGATCCCTTGGCATCAATGAATCCTGTACGTCTATACCGATCACGATTTCCGCCCCTTTTTCTTTAATTTCTCTAACGGGATAATTGTTAGAAACACCACCATCTGTCATTAATATTCCGTTCACCTCAATAGGGCTAAAAATGGAAGGCAACGCTCCACTAGCTGCTACGGCCTCTGGCAGATATCCCTTATCGAGTATAACCTGTTCTCCCGTTTCGATATTTGTCGACATACAGAAAAAGGGAATAGGTAATTTATCAAAGTCATGAACATCATTCACATGGGCCGTAAATTGCGAAAATTGGTTGTAAAAATTTTGCCCTTTTGACAGCCCTTTGGGAAGGCCAATTTTAAACTTATCAAAAGGAAGGGTGACCGCGTATTTTTCAGAATCTTCTTTTTCGTAAAACGTTTTGGCATCCCTGGGGAGTTGATCTTGAATAAAAGCATCAAAATCTACAGATCTAAATATAGAGTCCAATTCTTTGGCTCGGTATCCCGACGCATAAAGTGCTCCTACAATAGCTCCCATACTGGTACCACCAATATAATCAATACGTACACCCGCATCTTCTATAATCTTGAGTGCACCGATATGAGCCAATCCCTTGGCACCTCCACCGCTTAAAACCAATCCCACTTTTACGTCCTCTTGGTCTGTAAGGCTTAGGGTGTCCTGTACTTCTGTAGTTTGGGACCACAATGTTTCTGTAAAGAGCACTATAAAAAACAGTACGCTAAGCAGAAAATGGGAAGGGGTGTGGGTATGGGTCACCATTATTCTTTTTTAGAAAGATAGTAATTATATATTTTGGTTGCTTTAGAATCTCCTACTACTTGAGCAAGTTCATCCTTTGTGGCTTCCTGTATTCGTTTAACCGATCTAAAATGCTTTAGTAATTCGACTACTGTTTTTTCTCCGATTCCTGGGATATCGTCTAACTCGGTATTCAATGCAGCTTTGCTTCTTTTTTGTCGGTGAAAAGTAATCCCAAATCGGTGTGCCTCATTACGTAAGTGCTGTATGACCTTAAGCGATTCTGATTTCTTATCCAGATAGAGTGGTATCGAATCCCCAGGATAATAAATTTCTTCAAGTCGTTTGGCAATTCCGATAATGGTAATTTTACCACGTAAACCCAAAGTGTCAAGGGCCTTTAATCCCGAGGATAGCTGTCCTTTACCACCATCTACGATGACTAATTGCGGTAGTGGTTGCTCTTCGTCTAATAATCGTTTGTATCGTCTATACACCACTTCTTCCATAGAAGCAAAATCATTGGGTCCTTCTACAGTTTTGATATTGAATTTTCGATATTCTTTCTTGCTGGGTTTGCCATTCTTAAAAACCACACAAGCGGCTACAGGATTGGTTCCCTGAATATTGGAGTTGTCAAAACATTCGATATGCCTGGGTTCTCCTGGCAATCTAAGATCTTTCTTCATCTGGGCCATCAATCGTTTTACATGACGATCGGGATCAATGATTTTTATTTGCTTGAACCGCTCCTGACGATAGTACTTGGCATTCCTTAAAGACAGATCTACAATTTTCTTCTTGTCACCTAGCTGAGGGATAGTGATTTTAATTTCTTCTCCCACATTAACATCAAAAGGCACAAATATTTCCTTGGATGTAGAACCAAAGCGCTGTCTAATCTCGATAATAGCAAGTTCCAAAAGTTCTTTGTCTGATTCTTCTAATTTTTTCTTGATTTCGGTAGTGTGAGATCGAATTATGGCACCATAAGATAATTGAAGAAAGTTGATATAAGCATACGATTCATCAGACAGGATCGAAAACACATCAACATTACTGATCTTTGGATTTACCACGGTAGATTTTACCTGATATTTTTCCAAAACGTCAATTTTCTCTTTGATGCTTTGGGCGTCTTCAAATTCCATTTTGGCGGCGTGATCAACCATTTGTTGTTTAAAGCCAGACAAGGACTCTTTAAAGTTTCCTTTGATAATCTGTCGTATGGCATTGAGGTTGTCGTTGTATTCTTTTTCTTCTTGTAACCCTTCACAAGGTCCTTTACAGTTTCCTAAATGATATTCGAGACATACTTTGTACTTGCCAGCATCGATTTTATCCTGAGACAAATCATAGTTGCAGGTTCTTATAGGGTATAACCCACGGATCAATTCTAATAAGGTTTGTACCGTCTTTACTGAGGTATAAGGCCCGTAATACTCAGAACCGTCTTTGATCAGATTGCGAGTTTGAAATACCCTAGGGAATCGCTCTTTTTTTATGCAAATCCATGGATAGGTCTTATCATCCTTGAGCATCACATTAAACCTGGGCTGATACTTTTTGATCAGATTGTTTTCAAGAAGTAAAGCATCTGTTTCGGTATCGACCACAATGTGTTTGATAGTCTGAATTTTTTTAACTAATACTTTGGTCTTGTAGTTGTCGTGATTTTTGGTAAAATACGAGGAGACTCTTTTCTTAAGATTTTTGGCCTTGCCTACATACAACAGTTTATCATCTTTATCGTAGTATTGATATACCCCTGGTAAATTAGGTAAGGTTTTGATCTGTATGTCTAGTGAGGGTTGTTGCATATTCCGAAGGGTAAATTTAATAGTTTACCTAGATTGGTACCTATATCTTTAAGGTTTAATTTTTGTTAAATCCTATCGAATCACAAGGGTTTTTATTAAAAATACTTAATTCTGTACAATACAACCCGATTTTTATTACATTAGTAGTCCTATTATTCCAATTCAGTTTTTTTGAAAAAAGAAAAGAAAATAATTGGCAGGACGGATAAGGTGGATTTCCCGCTACTCGAATTAAATGATATCGATGCCAAAGTCGATACAGGAGCGTATACTTCTTCTATTCATTGCGTTGCTATAAAAGAGATTGACCAAACATTACAATGTAGTTTTCTGGATGCTACACATCCTGAGTATAATGGTAAGAAATTTACATTTAAAAATTATGATATCTCTGCGGTAAAAAGTAGTACCGGTAGGGTAGAAATGCGGTACGCGATCAGAACCCAAATTACAGTATTCGAAAAAACCTATCCGATAACTTTAAACCTCTCTCCCAGAGACGATATGCGTTTTCCATTGCTTATTGGGCGTAGGTTCTTGAGCGGAAAATTTTTGGTAGATCCTCAATTAGAAAATCAGTCCTATAATCAAAAACTGTAATGAATATCAAGATCTTGTCGCGTAGTGCGAGTTTGTATTCGACCAATGCACTTGTTCAAGCAGCGGTAAAAAGAAAACACAATGTTCAGGTTATCGATCCACTTAATTGTGATATTGTTATAGAGCGGCAAAAGCCAGAGATTTATTATCGCGGTCGTCGTCTCGATCATGTGGATGCAGTAATCCCAAGAATTGGATCCTCGATTACCTTTTACGGTACTGCGGTAGTGCGGCAGTTTGAAATGATGAATGTGTTTACCACTTTGAAATCACAGGCGCTGGTTCAATCCAGAGATAAACTAAGAAGCTTGCAGATACTGTCAAAGGCAGGTCTTGGGCTTCCTAAAACGGTATTTACCAACTACTCCAAAGATATTTCTGAAGTGATATCTCATGTTGGGGGAGCTCCTTTGATCATTAAGCTTCTTGAAGGGACTCAAGGATTAGGAGTGGTCCTGGCTGAAACAACCACGGCAGCAGAGTCTGTACTAGAAGCTTTTAATGGATTACAAGCACGGGTAATTGTTCAGGAATTTATAAAAGAAGCCAAAGGAGCAGATATCCGCGCGTTTGTTGTAGATGGAGAAGTAGTTGGTGCAATGAAACGACAAAGCAAGGAAGGAGAGTTCAGATCCAATTTGCATCGAGGAGGCACCGCTCAATTGATCAAATTGAGTCGACATGAAGAACAAGCGGCTATTATGGCGGCCAAAGCTTTGAAAATGGGAGTTGCTGGAGTAGATTTGCTGCAAAGTAACCGAGGGCCATTGATTCTGGAGGTAAATTCTTCTCCAGGTCTCGAAGGAATTGAAGGGGCAACGGGTAAAGATATCGCAAAGGCGATCATTAAATATATAGAAAGAAGCGTATAAGATACATGACACAAAGCAAGGAAAAAGATATTTTACGCATTTTAGGAAATGAGGTACCGCTAGGAACAAGTACTACGATCAACTTCAATATTGCCAAATTATATACATCGACCAAAGTAGAAATTCCGATTATTATAGAACGCTCAAAAAAGCCAGGTCCAACGGTTTTGATCACAGCAGGAATTCATGGAGATGAGATTAACGGAGTTGAAGTTGTGCGGCAAATTATAGCCAAGAAAATCAATAAGCCAGACAGAGGAAGCATTATATGTATCCCGGTACTTAATGTATTTGGGTTTTTGAATATGGATCGGTTTTTTCCTGATGGAAGAGATTTAAACCGGGTATTTCCGGGGACCAAAAATGGTTCGCTGGCAAGTCGATTTGCCTATCAATTCGTAAATGAGATTCTTCCTTCGGCAGATTTTTGTTTGGACTTTCATACTGGAGGAGCGAGTCGATTTAATGCACCACATATCCGGGTAGACCAAAAGAATCAACGATTGGTAGCTTTGGCCAAAGTTTTCAATGCCCCTTTTATTCTGTATTCCAAAAATCTGGAAGGTTCTTATCGATCAACTTGTGCCAAAAAAGGTATAGACATTTTGTTATTTGAAGGAGGGAAATCTCAAAACAGCAGCAAGGATATTGCGGTAGAAGGTGTAAAAGGAGTGATGCGTATTCTTAATCACCTAGAAATGCTAAAGCCTACTTTTGAAGTGCCAGAGGCACATGCCGAAAGTATTGTGATTAATAAGAGTTTTTGGATACGAGCCAAATACAGCGGATTGTTGCATATTAAAATACCGATTTGCAAGCATGTTGAAAAAGGGGAGATTCTAGCGACTATTACAGATCCCTACGGAAAAATGAGACATGTGGTAAAGGCAAGTAATGATGGGTATGTAATTAATGTAAATGAAGCTCCGATTGTGTACAAAGGAGATGCGATATTTAGAATTACCAAAGCCCTAGAAGATGAATAAAAAGGCGTTGAGGTCAAAATATAAAACGCTAAGATCCCAATTGAGTACCGATGAGATCGATACAATGAGTATGGATATCGCCAACAAGGTATTAGAGCTTCCGATATGGGAACGTAGCTTTTATCATATCTTCTTACCCATACAAAAGCAAAAGGAGTTAAATACAGAATTTGTATTACATATTTTACAAGGAAAAGATAAACATGTGGTCGTTTCAAAAAGCAATTTTGAAACCTATACCATGGAGAATTTTTTACTTACGGATACTACCCCTTTAAAAGTAAATTCTTTGGGAATTCCCGAACCTGTGGATGGAATACCGATTGCGAACAGTCAAATAGAAGTTGTTTTTATTCCACTGTTGGCGTATGATCGAAATGGAAACAGAGTAGGATACGGAAAAGGATTTTATGATAGGTTTCTAGAGAGTTGTCATCCAAATACACTGAAAGTCGGACTTTCATTTTTCCCGCCAGAAGATAAGATCGAAGATAACACTTCAGAGGATGTGCCCTTAGATTTTTGCGTTACCCCATCCGAGATATTCAAATTCAAGAAAGAAAATAAATAATAAGGAACTAAAAAGATTATTTTTTTGGGAATGCCTTTTTGTTAAAAATGATCAATAAGAACACCCCAACACTTATTGCAGAATCAGCAATATTGAAAACCGGATCAAAAAACGAAAAGTGTTTTCCGCCCCAAACAGGAATCCAATCAGGTAAGATATCATCATAAAAGGTAAACTGAATCATATCTACCACTTTTCCGTAAAAAACACTTTCATATCCACCGCTTTCTGGTAAAAAGGTCGCGACATTACTCACGGTACTTTCTTCAAAAAGGATTCCATAAAAGATAGAATCAATGATATTACCAAAAGCACCAGCAAAGATCAGCGCAATACAAAAAGTAAGTATCATCGGACTGTTTTTTCGAACAGAATCATATAGCCAATATCCAATCCCTGTAATGGCAACCAATCGGAAGAGAGTAAGTACCAACTTACCATAGCTACCTGGTAGTTCGAACCCCCATGCCATACCTTTATTTTCAACAAAAACAATTCTAAACCAATCAAAGACTCTTACCTCTTCATGTAATGCGAAATGTGTTTTTATATAAAATTTGGAAATTTGGTCGATAAGCAGAACCAGAACGATAACTAAAATAGATTTCTTCAAGGACATAGATATACCGTTTATTACAGGTAATAAAAGTGACGGACAAAAATAGTGTTTTATTTTGTTTTATAAACACTTATGTCTCCACTTATGGAGGTTAAATTGATTTTGTAGGGGCCATAGATATTCTGAGAACGAATTTTCCCCGTTTTTGTGGCGGCCTTAACAGTTGCATTTTTTGTAGTTAGCGTAATATCTCCTGCAATAGTATTTATGGTTGCATGACCTTGATAAGCCTCTAAGATGCAATTGCCAGCACTAAACTCTGCAAATAAATTTTTGAATCCACCATCGATCTTTAAGGAAGCCGTATTGGATTTTACCGTTACTTTAAGATGTGAAGGGATTTGCAATACTACTTTTACAGCATATACTTTGTGAGCGCTAAGCTTATCATTGTGATGTTGTGAAAATGGCTGAACATCATCCTGTAGATACAGCTTTTTTTCTTTTATAGTGCTTCTAATAAGTAAGTGGTCTTGATACTCTCCTTCAGAAATTGCATTGTAGGTAATATCAGATGTTTCCGCACTAGTAATTTCAATCTGGAAAGTGTTGTGTAAAGTAATCACAACTTCTTCAAACCCATTGGAGGCAATGGTACGATCAAAAGAGGATTGAGCATGTGCCTGGAAGCAAAACAATAAGAATAAAAGCAAAGAATTTAGCCACCTCATGTTTTTCAAGGTAACTAAATTCTCTAGAATTATAAAAAAGATATACGAGTTCTTACTGTTTACGGATAAAAATGTTTCCGCTTATCGTTTTTAAGTGCAAATCACTTTGAGGATCCCCAAAGGTACCTGTTACTTTACTACCTACAATTCGATTTTTACCTTGATCAAAATTGAGGTCTTTATCAGAGTAAATCATCCCAGAGATGGTTTCTGCTTTTAGTTTTGATTTTGCAATATTGATATCGATATCTCCGCTAATGGTTTTAAGATCCATGGTCCCATTGTAATTTTTGATGTCGATATTTCCGCTTATAATGTCTACCTCGAGTTCTCCTCGATAATTTTCAGAAGCCACGCTGCCAGAGATACTTTTTACAGTAAGCTTATAGCTTTTTGGTAGATACAAGGTATAATTGGCATCTATATCCATATTGTTGCAAGGCCCCCAGTTGTTTTTGGATTTTTTTTCTTTTTTCCATTTATCAAATAGATCACCGTAGCTTGATTTGATATCCAAAACCGAAGAGGAATTGTTGATTTCCAGATCAAAATACTCATCAAATTCACCACCGTTTATTTGTACTTCTGCTTTGAGGTATACTTGGTTTTTATCCCAGGTTTTGATATTAATATCGTCAGCAAATTTGAACTCTACTTTTACACGATCTGCTGAAGTATTGATCTCTTTTTCGATTACTTTTTGTGCGAATACTTGACCTACGAACAAGGATAGTATCGCTAGAGTTACTAGATTTTTCATGTTGTTTGTTGTTTTTGATTGAATAATGACCTCGTTTACTGTTTTCTGAGGTAAATGTTACCTGTTGATGATCTAAGGCTGATTTCTACACCTCCGCTATTTAATTGTGTTTTGATAGCTCTTTTCCCAGCAACGATTTTCATGTTTTCGTCGTCTGAAGGAAATTTGATATCAAAGTCGGTATAGATTTCTCCCATCGTGGTTTTTAACTCCAGGTTTGCCGGTGTGCTTGATGGTAGGCTTACATCGATAGCTCCTGTAGCCGAAACCAAAGATATTGGAGAGTTCTGACTTACTTTGGTAAAAATGATATTGATTTCTCCTGTGGCGGTTTTGGCTACGATAGGTCCGGTGACATCTCTAAATGTCATATTACCCACATTGGTCATCGCTTCTATTTCTGAAGAGAATCCTTTGACTTCTACATCACCCAGGTTGCTCTTCTCAATAGTGATGTTTACAGTTTTTGGTAGAAAAATTTGAAGTACCTCGCTATGCATACCTTTTAGGTTTCTTACCACTAGGGTTTCTCCTTCTTTTTGAACGTAGATTCCTAATCCGGTATTATCGCTACCTCCCGCATAAACGGCTTTTAAACCTCTTGCTTTTTCGGGCATCTCTCTTCCTTCGCCATTGATTTTTATTTCATTTTGATTATGAGCCTTTATCACTACTCCAGAAGGGGAACTGATTTTTACTTTTTTTACTCCTTGAAGTGATTGATTAAAATCCTGAGCGGTTAGGCTACATGCAGTGATAAGTAATACTGCTATAAGTGCTATTTTTTTCATCTGTTCTTTTTTTGACTGTTTGACTGCTTTTAAATTAAACTTGGGAGACCTATTTTAACCTGATCTCTCACGTAATCTGGTGTTTCTTCTTTTTGAAGTAACATTTCCATAGAAGGGATTGCGCGCTTTTCTTCGATAGAAACTAATATTTGAATTAATTCGATTTGCATGCTAGGATCTTCTTCTGTTTCCAGAGCATGGATTAGTGCTTTACGTACCATTTCTGAATCTGCAAATTTTGCAAGTGCTTCTGCTGCAGCGAGACGCACATTGATATGATCATCGTATTGCATTTTGTTGATTAAAGCTTTTAGAATTTCATTTCCTGGTTTTTCAAACTCTTCAGCATAATTTACCGCCTGAAGCCTTTTACTAGCCGATTGATTTTCGATCATCGAAATGGTCATCGTTTGCTTTAATTCTATTTTTTCTTTTTCCAAAACCGCTACTTCTTGAGATAGGGTTTCATTGTTCTGAGATTTCCCAAAGAAATATGCTGTAAATACCAGTGCTATAGTAGCTGCTATCTGCAATGCTGTTTTCCAATGCGAACCGGATGTAGTGTTCAATTTTACTACTTTGGGATCGCTAAAAGTTTCCTTTTCTTTTTGTAGCATTTCTTCAAAGTTCAATGCTAAACTAGCATCAGGTGTTTCTAAGGGTTCGCTATCAATCGCTCCAAATAACGCTTTGAGTTCTTGTAGAGAAGCACTACAATCTTCACATTGTGCAATATGGGTTTCAACTTCTTTATGTACATCCTCGTCTAAATTATGATCTATATAATCGATCAGTAATTCTTCTATTTGTTTGCAATTCATAGCTTTATGCATTTTGGAGGTAATATCCTTTTAGTTTATGTATAGCTCGATGAACTTTGGTTTTTACGGCACCTTCAGTAGAACCAACGATTTCGGCTATTTCGTTATATTTTATTCCTTGATAACGATTCATAATGACCAGTTCTCGATCACTATCGCTTAACTGATTTAATGCCTGGTCGAGCTGCTGCTTGACTTCATTTTGTTCAATATGATCCGTTTCTTCACTCATGGTCTTATATTCAAAATCATCTAATCGTTTTGGTGATGATTTACTTTTTTGATAATGATCTGAAAACACATTCCGTGCTATGGTAAAAATCCAGGAAGAAAACTTTCCATTCTTATAAGAGGTTCGATATTTAATGGCTTTATAAAATACCTCTTGTGTAATATCCTGGCTAATTACCCGATCTCTTGTCATCTTCAACAAAAAATTAAAGACTTTGAGGTGGTATCTATCAAATAGCATCCTCATCATGTCGAGGTCCCCTTTAGATACCTTAATCATTATTTCTTCGTCAGTTAGTTGTTTCAAGATGTTACTCTTTTTGATCGGTTTCTATTTGTAATACCTCCGTTTTTTAAAAAGGTTACACATAAGATAAAAAAAGATTCACTTTTTTTCTGAAAGGTCAAAAAATGTAAGATGATATAAAAGAAAATGCCCTTCTGTATTTCATTACAAAAGGGCACTGATACTTTGGCTACTTAAGAGAATTATACTGACTTTACCTAAGTAGTTTTATGCTGTTTAAAATTTGCCAGAAGCATATGCTTTTGCAAAGCAATTAACTCTGCATGTTTTTGGCTTCTATACTTAATGTAGCGTGAGGTACTAATTTTAATCGTTCAGGATTGATAAGTTTTCCTGTAACACGGCAAATACCATAGGTTTTGTTTTCTATACGTAACAATGCATTTTTAAGGTCACGTACAAATTTTTCTTGTCGTATTGCCAGCTGTGTATTTGCCTCTTTAGACATGGTCTCACTTCCTTCTTCAAAAGCTTTAAAGGTAGGAGAGGTGTCATCTGTACCATTGTTTCCATCATTCTTATAAGCACTTCTCAACAATTCCAAATCCTTCTGTGCTTTCTCCATTTTGTCAACGATAATTTCTTTGAACATTGCTAAATCTTTATCGCTGTACCTTACTTTGATGTCTTCTGCCATACTCTTAATGTTTTTTTATTATCAATTGGGTTGCAATGTCATCAAACGCAATTTCTGTACCATTTATTACGTCGGTCGCAAACTCAATTGTCTCGGTTAAGGTTTCGTTTTTGATGTAAGCCTCGTTGGTGGTTATCGCTTCTTGAACCGCTTCATTCTCCTGAAATACGATTTCTATCTTATCAGTCACTTCAAAACCGCTATCCTTACGGATATTCTGGATTCTGTTAACAAGCTCCCTTGCAATTCCTTCTTTTTTAAGTTCAGGAGTGATTGTTACATCAAGAGCAACAGTTAAAGAACCAGAATTAGCAACCAACCAGCCCTCGATATCTTGAGAGCTTATGTCTACATCGTCTGTTCCTAATGTAATAATTTTATCATTAATTTCTATATCAAAACTGCCAGTTTGTTCAAGAATTTTGATTGTTTCCTGATCAAAAGAGCGTATCTCATTGGCAATCAATTTCATATCTTTCCCAAAACGAGGGCCTAAAGTTTTGAAATTTGGCTTGATTTGCTTCACTAAGATGCCTGAAGCGTCATCAATAAGCTCAATTTCTTTTACATTTACCTCACTTTTTATCAATCCGGCGATATCGTTTATCTCATTTCTTTCTGCATCATTCAATACCGGAATCATAATTCGTTGTAAGGGTTGACGTACTTTTATCTTTTCCTTTTGGCGTAACGATAAAGTTAAAGAAGATATAGCCTGTGCTTTTTGCATTTTATGCTCAAGCGCCTTATCAACATATGCTTCCTTATATTCTGGGAAATGTGCCAAGTGCACACTTTCATAACTTTCTTGTGCTGTACCTGCAATAAGATCTTTATATAGTCTATCCATAAAAAATGGTGCAACAGGAGCCCCTAGCTTGGCTACTGTGATCATACAGGTATACAAAGTCTGGTATGCAGAAATTTTATCTTGTTGATAATCTCCTTTCCAATATCTTCTTCGACTCAAGCGAACAAACCAGTTACTTAGGTTTTCCTGTACAAAATCTGATATAGCTCTAGTAGCTTTTGTAGGCTCGTAATCATTATAGTAAGCGTCTACATTTTTGATAAGCGTATGTAACTCGCTCAAAATCCATCGATCTATCTCTGGTCGATCGGCTAGAGGGATATCGGCTTCAGCATAGGTGAAATTATCGATATTGGCATAAAGTGTAAAGAAAGAATAGGTATTGTATAAGGTTCCGAAGAATTTTCTTCGTACTTCCGCGATTCCTTCAATATCAAATTTCAGATTATCCCAAGGATTAGCATTACTAATCATGTACCATCTTGTGGCATCTGGCCCATAAGTTTTTAAGGTTTCAAATGGATCTACAGCATTTCCTAGACGTTTGGACATTTTTTGTCCGTTTTTATCCAGAACAAGCCCATTTGATACTACATTTTTGTAGGCAACATCATCAAATATCATTGTCGCTATAGCATGTAGTGTGTAGAACCACCCTCGGGTTTGATCCACTCCTTCTGCAATAAAATCTGCCTTTCGTTCTCCTTGCTCTACTTTTTCTTTGTTTTCAAAAGGATAGTGCCATTGTGCATATGGCATCGAGCCAGAATCAAACCATACGTCGATAAGATCACTTTCTCTTCTCATTGGTTTTCCTGATGGTGAAACCAAGGTGATTCTATCGATTACGTTTTTATGAAGGTCGATCTTGTCATAGTTAGCTTCGCTCATATCCCCAATCACAAAATCAGGAAAAGCATTAGCTTCCAATACGCCAGCAGTTACGGCTTTGTCCATTTCATTTTTAAGCTCCTCTACAGAACCTATGATCATTTCTTCTTTTCCATCCTCTGTTCTCCAGATAGGTAATGGGATTCCCCAGAAACGCGAGCGAGACAAATTCCAGTCATTAGCGTTTGCCAGCCAGTTTCCAAAACGACCTTCTCCAGTCGCTTTTGGTTTCCAATTGATCCCTAAATTAAGTTCGTGCATACGATCTTTGAAGTCAGGAACTCTAATAAACCAAGAGTCTAACGGATAGTATAATATTGGTTTGTCGGTACGCCAACAGTTTGGGTAACTGTGCAAGTACTTTTCAACTTTGAATGCTTTATTCTCTGTTTTAAGTTTGATGGCAATTTCTACATCGATAGATTTTTCTGGTGCCTCACCGTCATCATAATATTCATTCTTTACATACTTACCTCCAAATTCACCCACATGCTTGGTAAATCTACCTTGAAGATCAACCAAAGGAACCAGATTGTTATTGTCATCCTCAACCAACATAGCAGGTACTTCTGGTTGGGCTTGTTTTGCCACAAAAGCATCATCAGCACCAAATGTTGGCGCAGTGTGTACAATACCAGTACCATCTTCTGTAGTTACAAAATCTCCAGTAATTATTCTGAAAGCATTTTCAGGGTTGTGATAAGGCTGTACAAAATCCAATAGTTGCTCATATCGAGTTTCGGCCAGATCAATTCCTTTAAATTCTTTTAGTATAAAGTAAGGTATTTTTTTGTCCTCTTGTTTGAAAGCGTTAACGTCTTCTTCATTTTCAACGGCAACGAATTTGCCTCCAAATTGTTTGCCAACCAGGTTTTTGGCCAGGATCACATTGATCGGTTCAAACGTATACTGATTGAATGTTTTTACAACTACATAATCTATTTTTGGCCCAACCGTTAATGCGGTGTTCGAAGGAAGTGTCCATGGGGTTGTCGTCCAGGCAAGGAAAAATATATTCCCTTCTATATCTTTTAAGAAATCAGGAAGCGTCTCTTCTTTAGCCTTAAATTGGGCGGTAACCGTGGTATCAGTTACATCTTGATACGTCCCTGGTTGATTCAGCTCATGAGAACTTAATCCCGTACCTGCTTTAGGAGAATACGGTTGGATCGTATATCCTTTATAAAGTAATCCTTTTTTATAAATCTGTGAAAGCAACCACCATACACTTTCCATGTATTTAGGTTTATAGGTGATATAAGGATCATCCATATCCACCCAATATCCTATTTTTTGAGTAAGATCATTCCATATATCCGTATATCGCATTACTGCCTTTTTACAGGCTTCATTATACTCTTCTACAGATATTTTGGTTCCGATATCTTCTTTGGTAATTCCAAGTTCTTTTTCAACACCAAGTTCTACAGGTAGTCCATGTGTATCCCAACCGGCTTTACGTTTTACCTGGTATCCTTTTTGCGTTTTATAACGACAAAAAATATCTTTAATAGCACGCGCCATTACATGGTGTATACCAGGTAGACCATTGGCAGAAGGTGGACCTTCAAAAAATACATATGGTTCGGCTCCTTCACGCTCACTAATACTTTTATCAAAAATATTATTCTGTTGCCAGAAATCTAGTATTTGGTCAGCTATTTCAGGTAAGTCAAGTCCTTTATACTCAGGAAACTTAGTGCTCATTTTGTCGTTCTTTCTATTAAGTTTGCGAAAATAAGGATTTTCTGGAAATTCAAGACAGAAATCAGCTATGGAAATGCAATAAATACAGCGGTATTACTGATTTTTAACACTGCGGTAATCTTTTTTGCAAAAATCGTAGTTTTTATCGCTATGCTACCTCGAATCTTTTTGAGTATGTAAAAGCAGGATGATCTTTATCCTTAAATCCCTTCATACTTTTTATCCCAGAAGTAATTCACTTTATCTAGAAACATCTGTACCTAAAATTGGAACATGTGTTATACATCTTGTTCTGGCAAAGAATTTTCTTTGATCTATCACTTTTATAGTGGCACAAATACATGTTTTACACAAAAAGAATGCTAAAAAATATATTAAGAATACAGGGAGCAATGCAATTGAGCAAATATGAACAACGCATGCTCAAAGGTGGCTGGGCAGATGATGAAGGATGTTACCAACAAGGGGATTTATGTTGTGTGCCCACAGCATTTGGGAGAGAGGTTTGCCGGGTAGCGAAATGTAACCAAGGGATCGCATGTATTGGCTAGCATTCATGACAATATATAAAAGAGCAAAGTACTTTGACTGAAGACACAGTGCCCAAGTGTCTTTAAAAGTTTGGGCTTATTCTAGAAACTTTTAAAATTAAAAATCATGCTAAAAAACATTTTAAACGTAAACGGTGTAAAGCGATTAAACAAAGACGAACAAGAATCACTTAACGGGGGATTTGGACCTGGATTCTGCTACCTAAGAGATAGAAACACATGTTGTTGTTTCTTTGATGACATCTATCCTAATGGGGATTTTTATTGTGCCAGAGGAGAATCTGATGGTTTTGGTAGATGTAGATACGTATAGGTCGTAAGATATTGTAATATTTTTGGACATATTACAAAATAATCATTGATAAAAACAGTTATAAAAGTAACCATAGGTTATTTAAGTGTGAAATTATCTATGATTTAGTGAGTATGAACCCTTGTAATGCCTGTTGCAAGGGTTTTTTTACAGGAGTTTAACGCTGTGATCAATACATATTGTAGTTTGATTTTACTAATTTTAAACCATGAATCAATATCTACATCTTGCACTTATACAAGCCCATCTTTCTTGGGAAAACCCAATTCAGAATCGAACGGCATTTGCTGAAAAAATCAGCACTATAGAGGATCATGTTGATCTTATTGTTTTACCCGAAATGTTTACCACAGGGTTTACAATGAATGCTGTCGATGTAGCAGAATCTATGGATGGAGAAACGGTGAAATGGCTTCGGGAAATGGCAACTCAAAAAAAATGTGCGATTGCAGGAAGTATCATTATTGTTGAGGATAATAGCTATTATAATCGCTTTGTTTTTGCGTTTCCAGATGGAAAACTACAAACGTATGACAAGCATCAATTATTTACTCTGGCAAAAGAGGATGAGGTGTTTACCGCAGGGTCAGAAGAAATAATTATTTCATATAAAGGATGGAAAATCAAACCACAAATTTGCTATGATCTTCGGTTTCCGGTGTGGGCTAGAAATACCAGTGATTATGATCTTTTGCTGTACGTAGCCAGTTGGCCAAAACCGAGAATCAATGCTTGGGATGCGTTACTAAAAGCAAGAGCTATAGAAAATATGTGTTATTGTGCGGGAGTAAACCGAGTAGGATTAGATGGAAAAGGTTACGAATATAATGGACACACTGCAGTGTATGATGTATTAGGCCATTCGATACTCAAAGAAAATCCTGTAGAAAAAGAAACTATTCTATACGCTAATCTGGATAAAGTACATATCGAAACGACGAGAAAAAAACTTCCTTTTCTTGAAGATGCAGATCGTTTCCAGATTATTCAAGAATAAAGGTCTGTTTGATCTCCCAGTTGGCTCTTACTTCGATCACTTCAGGAAAATGACTTACCCGTTCTGGCTGTAATCCTTTCAGGAAATTTCCTGGATCCCACTTCCCGTTGGCATTGTTGTCAAAAATAACTCGAATCAAAAATTTGGCTGGATCGAGATAGTTAAAGACTAATGTTTTGGGGTCTACGGCAGTTTTTTCGACAACCACATCTCCTTTTTCGTTGGTTAGCTGCACCAAAACAGGATATTGATCCACATTTTCTAAGGTCAAGAAAATAGTGCCGTAATCTGTTATTTTTTTGGTTCTGAAGGTAAAACTAAGCGAATCGTTTGCATTGCCAACAAAATCGGTTATCGCCTCTGGTAGCATTTCCAGAGTGTACGTATTATTTTCTCCTTTTTCAAAAATCAGTTTGGCCTCGTTAAGTGCTTTATCTAACCCAATTGAAAAGGGAATATCTATAGTGTCCTTATCGGTAAGCGATATCAATTCTTGATTGATACTTTCCATAGGAGTATTAGCATACAACATAAAGTTCTTATCTGGTTTTAGAGAAGTGCCAGAAGAAGAGAGTTGCAATGAGTCTTTATATTGATCTTTAAATCTTGGGATTAGTGTGTCGTTATAATTTGTGTTGGTAACTTCAAATACTAATGAGTCTACTTCAAAAAAGGGCTTAAACCAATAATGTAAAGAGTCTTTTTCTCTGTCGGGGATAATACGAGTCTGCAAAGAATCTGGAGCATCACTTAACAGTTTGATCTTCATACTATCTAATTCTCCTTCATAAGGAAAAACAAATTCATTTTTGGATATCTGTTTGGGAAGCAACGCTTTGAAGTCTAGAACCTCTTTAAAAACACTTATGTTGAATACTTTGGCAGTGTCCTCTGGTAAAGAAATGGTCTCTTCATAGAACCCTATTTTGTCTTGTTTGGGTTCGTATAAGTAATTACCTGCATTGTCTTTTAGAGCAATCAGTTTAAATTTCCCTTCTTTCAAATTAAAGAAATTAAAAGAAACGCTATCCAAAGTGTTGGTTACATATCTCGGAACGGTTTTGTATACACTAGAATCTGTATAGGTACTGTCAATTTCGTAAAGCGCAACCGTAACGTTGGATTCTACATCCTTTTTTATGGCATCTTTAATGGTTCCCTTTACTGATAAAGAATCCAAAAAGTCTCCTGTAGAAAAAACATATCTAAAAAAAGGAAGTGTATTTCCTTCGTTATTGTCTTCTATACTCTCTCCAAAATTGATGCTGTAAGTTGTATTTTGTAACAAAGTGTCCAGGAACTTAATCTTAACAAACTTACTAGCACCACCCAATGGACTAATTGTGGGTTTGGGATCCATAGGAGGTGATATGATGATCTGTTTTTGTGCGTCCTTTAATTTGATGTACTCATCAAAATAGATTCGGATTTCAGAATCTTTAAAGTTGGTAGAAAAATTAGGAGGAAATGCCTTTACAAAGACTGGTGGAGTTTCGTCTTTCTCACCACCATTTATGGTGCCCTTTTTTGCACAACCCAAGATTAGGATAAATAGCGACACAAGGGCCAATAACCAATTTAATCTTTTATTCATTTCTCCAACATTGATTTTAAGACACAAAGAAACAACTATCTTGAAAAACAAAAAAACTATTCTGTTATTGCCATACAAGCCACACTTATTTTGATTCCTGGTATGGATTTCAATGCTTGTGCACATGCTTCTATGGTCGCCCCGGTAGTAATAATATCATCTACCAACAAAATATGTTTGTTTTCTAGTAAAGACGGATTTTGTACCTCAAATGTTTCAGCAGCATTTTTCCATCTGGACTGTTTTTTCCGCTTCGATTGTTTAGAATTGTAAGAATTTTTTTTCAAAACAAAATCGATGTAATCGGCATTTAATTTTTTGGAAATTTCAATTCCAAACTTAGCCACTTGATTATACCCCCTTTCTTTGAGTCTTTTAGGGTGTAGGGGCACAGGGACAACTGCATTAATATTCTGAAAACCAGATATTTCTGATAAATTTTGGCCGAGCCATTTGCCAAGCTCTTCTCCTACTTTTTGCTGCCCTCTATACTTTAAATTATGTATCAGGTTTTGAACCAAACTGTCCTTATGGAATAGGAATAAAGAGGCGGTATTTTCTACTTTGACTCTTCCATAAAATACTTTTTCAATTTTTTTTGCGTTTACGTTATGGAAATCTCCCAAAGGAAGCTCATGTCGGCAAGAAGTACAGAGTGTCCTTTCGTTTTTGTGTAAAGTGCTGTTACAAGCTGCACAGTGTACAGGAAAGAATAAATAGACTAAGTCTCTTAGCATTTTATAGGGCGATTACCATTTATTATTATATTTTAGCTATAGAAATAACCATCAAAAATTAGAAATTAATTATGACAACTCAAAACAATAACTTAACCCTTAAAATTCTTATCGGTGTTCTTGGTGCTTTATTGCTAATTCTGGGGATATTTACGTATAAGTTTTATAACGAGGAGAAGCAAAATCAAGCGATTTTGCAACAGGAAAAGGATCTTATTGAAAGCGAATTAGGAGAATTAATTACAAAGTACGATAATGCTATTGCACTTAATGAAGTGATGGATGACCATTTATTAAAAGCCAAAGAGCGTATCGTTGTATTGTTGGATAGTGTAAAGGATAACGAAGCGAATCTGGCATTGATTTCAAAATACAGAAGAGAGGTAAGTAAACTTAAAAAGGAGCGTGATAGATTATTTAAGCTTGCTGATAGTTTAACTACTGCCAATGCACAATTAGGGAAAGACTTAGACAGTACATCGGTAGCCTTGAACAAGAGAATTATCTTCTCAGACTCGCTACAAATGCAAAATGATAAGTTGGCGGATATCGTAGAAAGAGGTTCTGCATTAACTGCTGCTAATATCAAGGCAGAAGGAGTACGTGTTCGTAATAGTGGTAAAATTTCTACTACTTCAAAAGCTAGTAGAGCAGAGAAAGTAAGAGTATGTTTCACACTTTCTCCAAATAAGTTAACTGAAAAAGGAGATAAAGAACTTTTTGTTCAAGTAGTAAATCCTGAAAATAATCTAATCGGAGATAAAGTATCAGTTAATTTTGATGACGGAGTATTAACTTACAGTGGTCGTAACAAAATCTTCTATGAGAATGATGCATTAGATGTATGTATTCTTGTAGACGCCGCAGAAGGAGAGTTAGTAAAAGGAAATTACGTAGTAAACTTATTCTCTGGACCTAGATTAATATCTAATACACAATTTGAATTGAAATAATTTTTCATAATCATATACATCACCGCCATATTGAGATTGATATGGCGGTTTTTTTATGCATTTTTTAGAAATTTTTGGGAGATCCCATTAAACTCAATAAATTCGTTTTCAATTCATACAAATTCAACTATTTTTGCGCAATGGCAAAGCAAGAAGATAAATTTAAGAAGGTAATAGCCCATGCCAAGGAGTATGGGTATATTTTTGGTTCTAGTGAAATCTATGACGGATTAAGTGCAGTATATGATTATGGGCAGAATGGAGCAGAGCTGAAAAAAAACATCAGAGAATATTGGTGGAAAAGTATGGTATATATGCATCAGAATATTGTAGGTCTTGATGCGGCTATATTTATGCACCCAACTACTTGGAAAGCTTCTGGACATGTGGATGCTTTTAATGATCCACTCATCGATAATAAAGACTCAAAAAAACGCTACCGTGCTGATGTTTTGGTAGAGGATTTTAGAGAAAAAATCAATCAGAAAATTGAAAAAGACATTACCAAAGCCAAAAAACGTTTTGGGGATGCTTTTAATGAAGATGAGTTCAGAAGCACAAATCCTAATGTGCTACGTCGTCAAAAAGAAATGGATAAAATTACCGCTGAGCTCACCAGAGTTCAGGAGGAAAATGATCTTGTTGGCTTTAAACAGTTAATTGAAGACTTAGGAATAGGTTGTCCCGAAAGTGGATCCAAAAATTGGACCGAGGTGAGACAGTTTAATCTCATGTTTGGAACTAAACTAGGAGCTTCTGCAGAAAGTGCTACAGATCTTTACCTTAGGCCAGAGACGGCACAAGGGATATTTGTGAACTTCCTTAACGTTCAGAAAACCGGAAGAATGAAAATTCCTTTTGGGATTGCACAAACCGGTAAGGCGTTTAGGAATGAAATCGTGGCGCGACAGTTTATCTTCAGAATGCGGGAGTTCGAACAAATGGAAATGCAATTCTTTGTTCGCCCAGGAGAAGAGATGAAATGGTATGAATACTGGAAAGAAACCAGACTAAAATGGCATTTGTCTCTTGGATTAGGAGAAGAAAATTATCGTTTTCATGATCACGACAAGTTAGCCCATTATGCTAATGCCGCTGCAGATATAGAGTTCAACTTCCCGTTTGGATTTAAGGAATTGGAAGGAATCCATTCCCGAACCGATTTCGACCTTAAAGCACATGAAGAATATTCTGGTAAAAAATTACAGTTTTTTGATCCAGAATTGCAAGAAAGCTATGTGCCATATGTAGTAGAAACATCTGTTGGGTTGGATAGAATGTTCCTGGCAGTATTCTCTTCGGCTTTACAAGAAGAAAGTTTAGAAGATGGATCAAGTCGTGTGGTTTTAAAACTTCCTGCTGTAGTAGCACCAGTAAAAGCGGCGATCTTGCCATTGGTAAAAAAGGACGGTTTACCCGAAGTAGCGCATAAAATAGTAGAAGATTTAAAATGGAAATTTAATGTAATCTACGACGAGAAAGATGCGATTGGTAGGCGTTATAGAAGACAAGATGCTAACGGTACTCCTCTATGTATTACCATAGATCATGATACCTTGAATGATCAGACCGTAACCATTCGTGATCGAGATACTATGGAGCAAAAAAGAGTAGCTATTGCTGATCTTAAAACCATTATTTCTGAAAAAACTGATGCGGAGTATTGGTTAAAATAATATATCGAATCAAACGTTTTTATAATAAAGCTGTCTAATATTCACCAAGGACAGCTTTATTTGTTTTTAGATGATATTGGTAATTAGGTTTTAGGCTTTGAAGTTAGTATGGTTTTTGAATGATATTTTAGAAATACCATTTGTTCATTATCATATATAGAAGTTAAATTGTATTTTAGCCGCAACTAAAGAGTTAAGACACTCATAAAACGTTAGTTAGTATGCTATTAAAAAAAATTGCTTGTGTTGCTTTTCTGTTTGTTGTAGCCATTGGGTTTTCTCAAAAAAAGGAAACTGCTAATGCAACATTTTTTGGTGAGGCAGCCTCTATGATAGAAGTTGGCCCTTTGTCAGGAAAAAAACTGATCCCCGAAACGCCAAGAACAGGAGAAGTGAATCCCAAAAGAATGGGAGCAAATCAAATTGTTCCTGGAAAAGGAAGACCAAGAAATGGTAAAGATCCACTTCTTTTTAAGCAAAAAAGTATGCAAAGTACAAGGGCAGGAAAAGCACCTTCGTTAACTTTCGAAGCTACTTCGACGAGTCGTTCTCCTTCGGACCCTACGGGAGCAATAGGACCGAATCATTATGTAAGTGCAAGAAACTCTTCTTTTGCCATTCATGACCGATCAGGAAATGTGTTGGTACCCTCTACATCTTTGGCTACGATTTTTCCTGGAGAAACATTGGGAGATCCCATTGTGTTTTATGATAGTTTTGCTGATCGTTTTGTGATTACTCAATTTGATGGAGATCCTCAAAATGATAGCGATCCTCAAAATGGATTTTTGGTAGCAGTAAGTCAAGGGCCTGATCCTGTCAATGATGGATGGTTTACATATCGTTTCTTTACAGGAACTTTTCCAGATTATACCAAGTTTTCTATTTGGTCAGATGGATATTATATCACCGCTAATAAAGATCAAGGTGCCCAGGATACTAGTGAGGTAGTATATGTGATCGAAAGAGACCGAATGTTAGAAGGTCGCGATGATGCTAGAATAGTGGGATTCCCACTTCCAGGCGCCAGAGATTTTGGATTTTATAGCCCGGCATCCTTTAATGCCATTGGAACTGAATTACCACCAGAAGGAGGCGCAAGAGTTATTTTCTTTCAGGATGATGAGTGGGCAGGAGTAACTGAGGATGAGCTCAAATTATGGGAGATCAATGTAAACTGGGTGGATCCAGCACAATCAACCATAGCAGAAGCTGAAGAACTTACCGTTAGTAGCGGAGCTATTTCAGCTTTTGATACTACTTTTGATGGAGGATCATTTAGTAACCTACCACAACCAGGAACAGGAAGTCAGGACATAGATGTATTGCAAGGGGCAGTCATGTATGCGACTAACTATAGAAGATTTTGTGACTATAATTCGGTAGTACTAAATTTTGCAGTCGATATTGACGACAGAGCAAACCTAGATGATGTTGCTGGAATCAGATGGTACGAATTACGTCAAAATGGAGATGGACAACCTTGGACTGTTTTTCAGGAAGGAACCTATACTTCACCAGATGGGAAAAGTGCATGGTGTGCGAGTATGGCAATGGATATTTTTGGAAATATCGGAATGGGGTATACCACCATGGGTACTACAGGAGCAGGAGCGACAGCAGATAGTTTTGTGTCTATTCGATATACAGGAAGATTGGCAACAGATCCTCCGGGAACAATGACCATTGCTGAGCAAGATATTGCTATAGGAACCGATATACAAAGAAATGGAGGAAATCGTTATGGAGATTATGCGCAGATTACTGTGGACCCCGTAGATGATAGAACGTTTTGGCATATTGGTGAATATTTTGAAGCTACAGGTGATAACTCAAGAAATGTCGTTGGAGTATTTACTGTAGCTAATGATGTAGCCAATGATGTTGGTGTTGTTCGTGTAGATGCACCAAATGATGCTACTTTTACAGGTTTAGAAACCATTACTGTATCGATCAAAAACTTTGGGACAACCGCTCAAAGTGATATTCCGGTAGTATACTCAGTAAATGGAGGAGCAGATCAAACAGAATTGTTTGCAGGTCCATTAGCGCCAGGAGAAACGGCATCTTTTTCTTTTGCTACACAAGCCGACTTTTCTACTGGAGATGAGTTTTTTATTAATGCGGAAACCAATCTTGCAGGAGATAGTTTTCCTGATAATGACTGTGCTACCAAAAGCGTAGAAAATTTACTAGCCAACGATGTTGGAGTTTCTAGTTTGAATGCCCCTGCGGCTACAGGCCAATTTACGGCAACCGAGCAAGTGACGATTACAATATCTAATTTTGGAGGAACGCCTCAATCTAATATCCCGGTGTTTTATACATTCAACGGAGGAGCAGCAGTAAACGAAGTATTTACGGGTACGATAGCTCCACAAGAATCGGCGCAATATACTTTTACCGCTACAGTAGATCTACAGCAGTTTGATACCTACACTTTTGAGTTAGGAACAGCACTTACTACAGATCAACAAACCACAAATGATGTGATTAACAGAACTGTAGTGCACCAACTTTGTGCGCCAACTGCCAATTGTAGTCAATTTGGAGACGGGATTACCTCTTTTGTACTGTCGAATGTGACCAACTCTCCTATCGCTTGTAATACGGGATATGAAGATTTTACAGCAGACTTTACAATACAACTTAGTCGATCGGTAAGTACCTATACCGTTTCAGTACAATCTGGATTTGGAGATCCGGATGGAGCAGAACGTTGTTCGATATGGATAGATTTTAACGACAATAATATATTTGAAGATAGTGAGTTAATCCTGAGCAATGGATTCATAACTGCTGCAAATACAAATATCGAATTTGATATCGCTATTGCCGAGGATGCTCCTTTAGGAAGACATTTGTTTAGAATACGAGCTGGAGATGTAAATGTAAACAATGGTGCGGATCTTAATGATGCTTGTGGGTCAATGCAGTTTGGTAGTACACATGATTACATTGCCGAAATTATCGAAGGAGATGTGACTAATCCAAACCCGGATCCTTCAGCAAATACAAATCTTATTGTGGTAACACAACCAGATAATCAATTTTTGATTAGCAAAGTAGATGCCAACGCTCCTGAGGAGTTAAGGATATATATCTTTAGTATTACAGGACAAGTAGTGGCTTCAAACTTGGTAAAGAGAGATGTTAATAACAGATTCGAATATACATTAGACATGTCTTTTGCAAGATCTGGTATATACTTTGCAAGATTTGGAGATAGTAAAAGCAGCAGCGATGTCGCTGGATTTGTGGTAAGGTAAGGGTATGCTACCCTTATTCTTCCCGTTTGCTAATTTCTTGGATTGATACTGGCCTTGCATTGTCGCAACGACTGTTCATTCGTAGACTGGCAAATTTTACCCATACTTTTTCAGGGATATCGCTTTTAAAAAACTGCTCAATATTTATAGGATCAAGGTTGTCTTTATATTCTTCGACATTTAGAATATAAGCACAACCTTGTGTTTTACTTACTTGTAGGGTTCCCTTGCTAAATCCTTTTTCTTTCATTTCAGTAGCACTTATTTGTTGAGTTGGGGCCGAGGTTTCGGTGGTATCTTTTGCGGCAACACCTTTTGCAGGACCACAGTTAAAAACGCTAAGTAGTAATAAGAAACTGGCTAATTTGAGTGTGTTTATCATGATTTGTGGATGTTTTCTATATAAATATCCTAAAAAAATCTCAGAATTGCTGTATGACATAAAAGATTACTTGCAACGGTATAAAGTTTAAGAGGTATTTAGAATATTGAAATAAACTAAGTTTTATTTTTACAAAAATTTAAATCGTAGTTCATGAAAATCATCTCTTATAATGTAAATGGGATTCGAGCAGCCATCAATAAAGGATTTATTGATTGGCTTACTCAAGCGGATCCAGATGTAATCTGCTTACAAGAAATTAAAGCCAATAAAGAGCAATTAGATTTATCCATATTTGCTGATGCCGGATATGGCTATAATTATTGGTATAGTGCTCAAAAAAAAGGCTATAGTGGGGTAGCTATTTTGTCTAAAACCGAACCCGATCATGTTGAATACGGTACTGGGATAGATTACATGGATTTTGAAGGTCGTAATTTGAGAGCAGATTTTAATGGAGTATCGGTAATGAGTTTGTATTTGCCAAGTGGAACCAATATGGATCGTTTGGAACACAAGCTAAAATATATGGCAGATTTTCAAACCTATATCAATGAATTAAAAAGCACATATCCGAATTTGGTGATTCTTGGAGATTATAATATTTGTCATGAAGCCATCGATATTCACGATCCTGTACGCAATAAAAATGTATCTGGTTTTTTACCAGTAGAAAGAGAATGGATTGGAAACTTTATGGAGAGCGGATTTATCGATTCTTTCAGGCATTTTAATAAAGAGCCTCATAATTACTCCTGGTGGAGTTACAGGGCCAATGCAAGAGCCAATAACAAAGGATGGCGTTTGGATTACGGAATGGTAGCACAACCTTTACAAGATAAACTAAAAAGAGCCGTTATATTATCAGAGGCAAAACATAGTGATCACTGCCCTATCGTAGTAGAATTAGAAGTGTAAAAAAACAATAATATGATCAAAAGAATTGTATGCGTACTAATAGTCGGAACGGTAATGTCTTCTTGCGTTTCCTCAAAAGTGTATAAGGATTTAGAAAGCAAATATGCCGATTTGAAAAGAGCAAATCGAAGGATGCAAGATGAGTTTTCTGCCTTAGAACAATCAAATAAGGCTAATGAGAAAGCTTTGGCACAATTGGATGAGCAATATCAAAAAACGCTTGCCGAAAAAGAAGCTTTGCAAGCAAAATACGATGCTGCTTTAGCTAATTATGAGAACTTAAAAAACTCTTATGATGCTCTCGAGAAAAACAGTTCTGCTGCCATTGCTGCCAATAGCAAACGCAATCGGGAATTGTTAGCTCAATTAGAAGACAAAGAACGAGCATTGGCGCAAGAACGTACACGATTGGATCAATTGCAACGTGATCTGGATGCCAGATCGCAACGCATTGATGAGTTAGAAGGATTAATTGCTGCCAAAGACGCCAAGATGCAATCGCTTAAAGATGCCATATCCAAAGCATTGCGCAATTTTGAAGGGAAAGGATTAACCGTAGAGGAACGTAATGGCAAGGTGTACATTTCTATGGAGAATAAATTGTTGTTTGAATCCGGTAGCTGGGCCGTAGGTGGTCAAGGAAGAAAAGCGGTAAAGCAATTAGGAAATGTATTGGGAGAGAATCAGGATATAGCCGTACTGATCGAGGGGCATACCGATAATGTGCCTTATACGGGTAATAGCCAGTTATCGGGTAATTGGGATTTGTCGACCAAGCGCGCTACTGCCATTGTAAATATCCTGTTAGAGAATAACGAGATCGATCCGCAAAATCTTACTGCTGCGGGTAGAGGAGAGTTTGCTCCTGTGGCTAGTAACGAGAGTAGTGAGGGTAAAAGCAGAAACCGAAGAATTGAGGTGATTTTGACCCCTAAATTGGATGAGATTACCAAGTTGCTTAACGATATCTAGTAGTGCAGTAAAAGCATAAAAAAAGCGACCACACTTGGGTCGCTTTTTTATTGATATTTTCTTATTCTATAGACCATCAAGAATTGCGCGAATTTCAGCTTCATTACTGGTTTCAGCATTGTCTTTAACTCGTCTGAGTACATCAAAGAACTTGTCTACTACCTTATTGGCCATTAAAGGGTCTGTTAACTTAAGTTCTCTTCCTGTTGAAGTAAGCAACTTGTAGTTGTAAAACTCAATTGGCACAGACTTGTCTAATTCTTTTACTAACGAAGTAGTTCCTGTGCTTTTTACAATAGATATAACATTTCCGTTGGCAATTACTTTATCTGTAATTTCAGAAACATCCTTAGCTAACGGATATAATTCATCTCTATGTAATTCATGAAGTTCCTGCCATGAATATTGTTGAGCCTGAACTGATAATCCTGCGCATAGCACAAATGCAAGTAGAAATAATTTTTTCATAATGTTTGGGTGTTAAAAAATGTATTTAGTTTTAAAGTTAACTCCGCTTGTAGCAAACGGAATAATTTATTTTTTATTGTTAAAATAACCTTAAAAACAGGGTTAAATTACTCAATTTATTTCACAAAAACCAAAAAGTGTGCCACGGATTTAGGAAACCAAAATAAAATACTTAATTATGCATATATTGTAACAGCATATTGTGTTTATATACAAGCTTAAAGATACCGAAGGCAAACAACAAAAGGATGTTGCCAAACGTTTATTATACCCAAAATCAATTTAAAACTACAGCACCATGAAGAGGCTACCTATTTTTATACTAGTACTGCTATCCGTGATCAAGGGAGTGAGCCAGGAAAGCGAAGAGTACTATGAAGAAGAGTATCAAAACGAAGACGAATACCCGAATGAAGAAGAGGTACCACAGGAGGAAGAGGTAGAAGTCAACTACATAGACATCTATGATTATTTTAGCTTTACTAATGACGAGTATAACAACGCCTTGGATAAGGTGAATGATCTGGATCCGGCGGATCAAAATGTTTTTTATGCATTTGTATTAGAAGTCCAAAAAGATAAAGTATTAAAAGATCGCTTATTTGGCGAGTTGGCCGTTAAACCCAAAAAAAAGAAACTTTATAAGGGTAAGGACAGCCCTGGGTTTATGTGTGTGCTACGAGGTCTTTTGGAAAACAAATCGGTTTATAATGAGGTCATTAAAGACGGAGGATCCGAAGGTCAGGCCAGAAATGTTGCAGCCCTTGCAGAAAGAACTGTGAGGAGAAAATGCGGGATTACCAAAAAGGCGAATAACCAGGAGTAGCGCATATTGTACTTATAGGGTAAAAAGAAGCCGTAATACAGGGTTAACTACATAATTATTAGGTGGTTTGGATTATTATGTTATCTTTAACAGTAACTAAATCTATAAAATTCTACCCTATTATGTTTATTATCTTCGGAACCCGAGGAATAAAACACACTGTCAATGACAGTCCTGTTTTATCCAATTCTTGTCCAAATTGTAACGATGGAAACCTTGTACATAAATTGTATCGCAGATGGTTTACCTTGTTTTTTATTCCTGTAATTCCACTAGATGTAGTGGATCGCTTTTATCAATGTGACCGTTGCAAAAGTGCATATAATGAAAACATCAAAACCGTTTTACAACAATCAAAACAAGAGATTGATGAAAATCAAAAACGCGCAAAGCAAATTTTTGCAAAAGCTCTGGTGGCTTCTATGACTCATATGTCGATCATCGATGGAGATTTTGCTAAAGAAGAAGAGCGCGAAATTATGGATGCGATTGAAGGTTTTGCAGAAATGAGAGAAGAACTCATGGCGATACATGAAGATGTGAAAGTGAATGCGAACAAGGATAATAAAGTTTTTAATTATTTGAATGAAGCTAGAAACGCCTTGTCTTCTGAAGCGTTGATCAATGTATTAGCACAGGCTGCTGTGGTCTTATTGGCCGATGGTTCTATTGAAGAGGAAGAAGAAACGCTGATGAAAGAGTACTTGATCGCATGTGGATTGCCTAAAGAAATGTATCAAACACTAATTGATAAATTAAAACAAAAAGACATATCCAAGCTCAAAGAAGGGCAGTTGAACTAGTACTTTTAAAAATATTTGAATGAAAACAGCCGGATTAATCCGGCTGTTTTCATTCAAATATTCTCATTATTCAAAAATAATTACCTTTGTGGTGTACGTAAAGGTACTCGTTCTTTGAATATCCATACTCCATAGTTTTTGAATTGAAGTTTAATTTAAAAATGAAAAATGATGAATTGGAAAATTCAAAAACTATTGAATGGAGAGACTATTGTCTCTAAAGAACCCGGTAATTCGATGTTACCTATTCTAAAATCAAAACAACCCGTAGTGTTAGCTCCTGTTAATTGGGAGGATTGTGATACGGGCGATATTGTGTTTTGTAAAGTGAGAGGAAACTGTTTTACGCATTTGGTAAAAGGAAAAAATGCGAAACGAGGATTACTAATCGGTAATAACCGAGGTCATCTTAACGGATGGACCAAAAAAGTATATGGTAAGGTAGTAGAAATATTACCAATGTCATAGATGTAGCGCTTTAGGCGCTTTTTTTGTTTGTGTAAGTTACTCAATGAATAAAGTCTTTAAGACAAAATGACAACACGTAACCGAGGAAAAGAAGCTAGTGACGATCGCTTGTTCGGAAGCTCTTTAATGCTTGAAAAACTAAAAGAGGCAGTAGAGGATATGTGTTATTTACTCTCTAGAGGGTTTGCCGAAAAGTCTTCAATACAATTGGTAGGGAATAGATATCGACTCAATGCCAGACAACAAAAAGCATTACGCGGTATCAGTGCAAGTAAACAACAAATCTCATTACGAAAAGAACGAGCGTTACTTCCTGAAGAACTTAAAGGAATGACCGTTGCTATAGATGGTTTTAATCTGTTGATTACTCTAGAAAGTGCGTTGTCTGAGGCGTATATTTTTAAAGGGCTTGATGGATATTACAGGGATATTTCTGGAGTTCATGGTACTTACAAAAGAGTGCAAAAAACACAACAGGTGCTTCAAATGGTAGCCGATGCCCTTCAAGAATTAGGCGTGCTGTCGGTATATTGGTATTTTGATGCTCCGGTATCCAATAGCGGCCGACTTAAAACACATCTTAGAGAAATGGCCGAGCAACAAGATTTGCCATGGCATATCGACTTGGTCAATGATCCAGACAAAGTATTGGCAGATTCTTTGGAGGTAGTAGTGAGTTCTGACGCCTGGATATTAGATAGAGCAGAAAGTAATTTTAATTTGGTGGAGTATCTTCTCGAAAATAAAATCGCCAAAAAATGTATTGTAGAGGTTTCTTGATCACTTCCCTCAACGAACGATAGCATTCCCTCATTTTGGATTTCACAATAACACGTTTTGATCTACTTTTAGGATATAAATAAGAAATATAATTAGTGTTTAGGTTGGTTAGTTGGTGCAAATAGATACAACTCTGGGGGTATAGTTGTGTCTGTTTGAGCAAAAAAAAGAGCTTCATATCGAAGCTCTTTTTCAGGTTAAAAGAGGGGGTATAGTCAGTCATCATCCCTCTTTGCTCGGGTCAAACCACTCTCCCCTGGCATTTGAATACACAATTTTGGTTGGGTTATTCATGCTTATAATTAATCTAAAATTTTGGTTGGTATCTATAATATATTTTGGTTAATGTCTCCTCCTGATCAAATAGATCAGAAAAAGTTTTTGCTTTCATAATTAAGTGTAGAAACAACTATTCCATTACCGTGTTTATTTTGTAAATATTTACATGTCAAGTGGTTAAGTTAATTTTGGATTTTTGCTGACTTTCAAAATATGTAGAGAATTCAGAATTATTGTGGAATTATTGCACAGATTTAAGCCTTGCAACCGTTATTTATTATGATAATTTTTGGAATAGTTTAGCGCAAGAGTTTCTACTTTTGACGACATTAATCAACCAAAATACGAGTGTTTTAAGAATGAAGTACACTACTTTACCCAATACAGATATTAAAGTAAGTAAGATATGCCTAGGTAGTATGACTTGGGGAGAACAGAATACAGAAGAAGAAGGTCATCAACAGTTGGACTACGCTATAGAGCAAGGTGTTAATTTTATAGATACAGCAGAGTTATATTCAGTTCCTGCCAGAAAAGAAACCCAAGGAAGTACCGAACGGATTATAGGATCCTGGTTGAAGAAAACCGGTAAAAGAAATGAGGTAGTTATTGCTTCAAAAATTACGGGTCCAGCAGAGTTTAGTAAGCATATTAGAAGTGGTGGTTTTACAAAAAGTGAAATTGAAGATGCAATCCACAAAAGTCTGGAGCGATTGCAAACAGATTATATCGATCTGTATCAGTTGCATTGGCCAGAAAGACAAACTAACTTTTTTGGTAAACTAGGATATACTCATGATGAAAATGAGGCTTGGACTGATAATTTTGCTGAGATATTAGGTCATTTGGACGGTTTTATCAAAGAAGGTAAAATTAGACAAATAGGGATATCTAATGAGACAGCATACGGAGCAATGCGTTATGCCGAAGAGGCAAAGAAAGGAATGCCAAAAATGATTACCATTCAAAACCCGTATAATTTACTGAATAGAAAAGACGAAATTGGGTTGACAGAAGTTTTGCATAGAGAACGTATGGGACACCTTCCCTATTCTCCTCTTGGTTTTGGAATGCTTACCGGTAAATACCTGGAAGAAATCCCAAAAAACTCAAGAGTAGATCTGTTTCCGAACTATAATAGATATATGAATGAGAATAGCTATAAGGCTACTCGGGCATATAACGAAATAGCAAAAAAACATAATGTTAGTTTGACTCAGATGGCGTTAGCTTTTGTAAATGAACGACCTTTTGTAACGAGTAATATTATTGGTGCAACAAGTCTTACACAACTCAAAGAGAATATAGGTAGTATTGATATTACTTTGTCTGAAGAAATTTTAAAAGAAATAGAAGAGGTACACAATAGTATTCCTAATCCTGCACCATAGAGCGTTAACCAAAAAGATATTCTACAACATCTTCGATTTTGGCAACCAACTGAACCTTTATTCGAGGGTTTTGTATTGCAATTTTGTTGTACTTGGAAACAAAGATGGTAGAAAAACCTAGTTTTTCTGCCTCTTGTATACGTTGCTCTACTCGTGTTACCGGGCGTATTTCTCCGGCCAGTCCAACTTCTGCGGCAAAGCAATATTCTTTTGGGATAGGAATATCTTCACTAGAGGACAATATGGATGCTACCACGGCAAGATCAATAGCTGGATCGTCTACCGATATTCCTCCGGTAATGTTCAGAAAGACATCTTTTGCTCCCAAACGAAATCCAGCTCTTTTTTCGAGTACAGCAAGAATCATATTGAGACGTTTCAGGTTATATCCGGTAGCACTGCGCTGTGGAGTACCATAAACTGCGGTGCTGACTAGTGCCTGTATTTCGATCATTAAAGGACGCATTCCTTCGAGTGTAGCGGCTATAGAAGTACCGCTAAGGTCTTCGTCTTTTTTTGAAATTAAAATTTCACTGGGATTATTTACTTCTCGCAAACCATTGCCTAACATTTCATAGATCCCTAGTTCTGATGTAGACCCAAAACGATTTTTTAGGGCACGTAAAATGCGATATACATGGTTTCGATCTCCTTCAAATTGCAATACGGTATCCACCATATGCTCCAAAATTTTTGGACCAGCAATATTTCCGTCTTTGGTAATGTGACCGATAAGGATTACAGGAGTAGCGGTTTCTTTAGCAAATTTGATCAGTTCTGTAGTGCATTCCCGAATTTGAGAAATGCTTCCCGCGCTACTTTCGATATAATCGCTGTGCAGTGTTTGGATCGAATCGATAACTACGATATCAGGTTCTGTAGCTTCAATTTGTCTAAATATGTTCTGCGTTTTTGTTTCGGTAAGTATCAGGCAATTATCAGTTTTGGATGTAATACGTTCTGCCCGCATTTTGATTTGCTTTTGGCTTTCTTCACCCGATACATACAATGTTTTGTAGGGTAATTTCAGGCAAATTTGTAGTAGTAAGGTACTTTTTCCGATACCAGGTTCTCCTCCAAGTAATGTTAAAGAGCCGGGTACTAATCCTCCTCCCAAAACACGGTTTAGTTCTCCATCATCAGTATTATAACGTGCCTCTTTTGCGGTATCAATTTCAGAAATACGCAAAGGCTTAGCCATTTTCTTGTGAGGCTGATTGGTAGTAGCAGCTTTCCAATCCTTAGTGGTTGCTTTTTGTACCACCTCTTCTACAATAGTGTTCCATTCTTTGCAAGAAGTACATTGTCCTTGCCATTTGGCATACTGGGCTCCACAATTTTGGCAAAAAAATACGGTTTTGGTTTTAGCCATATTACTTATCTATCAGCTGTAAAAATACTATTATTTGTAGTTTAATAGATACAGATATAAAATAAAAAAAGATCCCGAAATTCGAGATCTTTTAAATAAGTTATATATGTGTTTTTACCAGCCAAAGTCATCTTTGATCTTATTTACTTTGTCTAGCATATAATCTTTTGTCAAGAAAGCAATTTCAGCCAATTGGAAACCATTTTCATAAGCTCTCATTGCCTTTTTAGGTTCTCCGGTTTGCTCATAGAACATTCCAAGATAATAGTGTCCAAGCATCACATCTGGATGTTCTTTTATGGCTAATTTACCAAGAGGTTCTAGTTCTTCCCACTTTTCATTTTTTTCTATCGCTGTTGAAACTGCAATAAAATCATTTACTCGAATTTGGCGTTTGATACCATAGAGTTTCTCGGTGGTTCTATACATGTCTACCAAATAGTCATAGGTAGAAGTCTCCAATGGAAGTAAGACTTCTTTATACGTTTTTTTACTTATAGGACGATACATTTCAAAGATACCTTCCAATGCTCTTGGAATTCCTCTTCCTACTAGTGTATAATGCGAAGACTCATCAAAGTTGTCAAAGAAAAAATGCATGTCAGGGTTTTCTTCCAGTGCCTCGATTTGCTCACTAAAAGCAATTGCATCTTTTTTGATGTTATCGGCATCATTGGTTGCTGTAGCTGCATAATACCATACATCCGTAGCGCTGGATAATACATTCGCAATACGCTCTTTCATTGGAGGAGCAAATTCTGGACTAAGGCATATATATCCTTGAAAAATAGGGTTGTCTTTAAATAAGAAATAATTGATAAAGTTAGCCGTAAAATCATGACCAACAATAATCTTTAATTGAGCAGTCCTATAGGTCTGATCCAGATAAGGCATCAATTCTTGTCCGATAAACTCAAAAAACTGCGCTCCTTTTTGATCGGGTAAATATTCTGCAAGATCATATCGGCAATCATCAGTTCTTGTTTTTCTTTGATTAACGCCCACTACTATTGATTCTGGCATATCTTCCCAATAGGAAAAATAATCAACATTTCCAGCAACGGGTTCAAACAAATAATCTCCATCCAATACCAAAATCACAGGATAGGTTTTGTCTACATTCTTTTTGTAATTTCTGGGTAATTGAATTTTCAATTCTCGGCTTTGATCTAATTTTATAGATCTAAAGGATTCATATATAGCTTGGGTATACCCTGAGATGGTAAGACAACAGGCCATAATAAGAAGTATACTTTTCTTCATAAGTAATGCGTGATTTAGGTTAAGCAGGTGACAATATATAAATTATTTCCCTATTTCTTCTGATTTACAATAGGTAGCAATAAAAACGATAACGCACCAACGACGATATTTATTGCAGTTTGAGACCCCCATAATATCCATCCAAAGGCTTCTCCAGCAGGTCGATTAACTCCAAACAAGACTAAAATAGCAGCTGTAGCAATAGGAAAAGCACCAATACCTCCGTTGGTTGTAGTCATGGCAATAGATCCCGCTACAAAAGTGGCTAGAACCGGACCAATAGAAAGAGCAGCAGTTTCAGGAACGGTATACTTGATCACGTAAAACATAGCCACATATAATATCCAGATAAGTAAGGTGTGAAAGATAAACGCTCTTTTCTTTTGTAATTGGAATATGCTTTTTACCCCTTCCAAAATGCCTTCTCCAAAGTTTTTTATTTTTAAAAGAATTGGGTGATTTGATTTTTTGATCATTCTTAAGAATAGAATGCCTAATAAGATACCCACTACCATCACAACTAGTATTAACATGGTATTGGTGAATGTTTCTTGAAGGTAGTTGAATAGATCTTTGGATTGAAAAAGAAGGGTGATTGCGATAATGATCAGCAGCATGATAGAATCCACAACTCTTTCAGAAATAATAGTTCCAAATGCTTTTTTGAAAGGAATATCTTCATAGGTAGATACAATCCCTCCCCGAAGTACTTCTCCAGATCTAGGAATACCAAGATTTGCCAAATATCCAGCCATTATTGCCATAAAGCTATTAGATAACTTTAGATTGTATCCTATTGGTTCCAGCAAAAACTTCCATCGGTAAGCTCTTGAAAGATGAGAACAAATCCCCATTACGATCGACAGGATAATCCATTTCGGATCGGCTCCTAGAATGTATTGCAGTGTTTTTTGCCGCTCTTCTGGAGTGGCAGAGGTGATAGAATACCAGATTAAAAAAACTCCCAATAGTAATGGGAGTGTTATTTTAAGAATTTTTGTGAGTCTTGGATTCACGCTTTTACTTTAACAAATTGTTCTCTTCATTAGGGAAAAGAAGCTTAGGCTTGAAGTTTTTAGCTTCTTCAATATCCATCATAGCGTATGTTATTAATATAAGCACATCACCTTTGGCCACTTTTCTGGCTGCAGCACCATTTAATGTGATTTCGCCACTATTTCTAGGGCCAGGGATAGCATATGTTTCTAAGCGTTCCCCGTTGTTGTTATTCACAATCTGTACTTTTTCTCCTTCAATGATATTGGCAGCATCCATAAGATCCTGGTCAATAGTGATACTCCCGATGTAGTTTAGGTCTGCACCGGTAACTTTAACGCGATGAATTTTTGATTTTACTACGTGTACTAGCATGTTACAAAGTTAGTTATTTTTAATTTAGGGCAATGTTATCAATAAGTCTTATTTCTCCAGCAAAGACTGCAATAAATGCTCGATACTTTTTGTTTTTTTGTTTCCTCTTTATCGTTTTAAGATCAGATGCTTTGGCAATCTCAAAATACTCTAATCTAAGCTCGTTATGATTTTCGAACTGAGTCGATATCCATTCATTTAACTTACTAACACTTTTTGTGCCAAAATCTTTTTTTACTTGTTTTAATGTCTTATAAATCAGTGGAGAAGCCTCAAGTTGTTGCGGGTTTAGCCTTTTGTTTCTGGAACTCAACGCTAAACCGTTTTCTTCTCTGAAAATTGGACACCCTACTATTTTAACTGACATTTTTTCAATGTCAACCAATTTCCTGACGATCTGAAGCTGCTGAAAATCTTTTTCTCCAAAATATGCCCTGGTTGGAGAAACAATAGTAAAAAAATGCTTAAGAACAGTGCCAACACCATCAAAATGGCCAGGTCTAAACTTACCTTCCATTTCGTTTTCTAATCCTCCAAAATTGTAATTCGTAGCAATTGTTTCTTCTCCGTAAATCTCTTTTGGAGAGGGAGCGAATACTACAATGTCTTTCGAAATGCTAGATAGTAATTCGACATCGCTATCCAGTGTTCTTGGGTAATTCACCAAATCCTCGGTATTATTGAACTGAGTTGGATTGACAAAAATACTGACCACTACTACGTCGTTTTCATCAAGAGCTCGTTGAACAAGAGCTAAATGACCCCTGTGCAAAGCTCCCATTGTAGGGACAAATCCTATTGATTTTTTCTGTGTTGAAAAAGTTGCAACACGCGACATAATGTCCAGTCTTTTTTCGTATACCTGCATTGGGCTGAAACTTAAAGGCGTGCAAAAATAAGATATTACTAGCAGACTGCATAAATTTTCGTAATTTTGCAAAATTAATTCCAAAACGGAGGACGATAAAAGTATCGATTATATGAAAGATAAGAGGATATTGTATGTATCATCAGAAGTAATACCTTACCTGCCAGAGACCGAAATTTCATCCATGTCTTTTGAAGCACCTAGAATGGTGAATAGCAAAGGAGGCCAAATTAGAATTTTTATGCCTAGGTATGGAAACATTAATGAAAGACGTCATCAGCTTCACGAAGTGATCCGACTTTCAGGAATGAATCTTGTAATAAATGATTTAGATATGCCTCTTATTATTAAGGTGGCGTCTATACCAAAAGAGCGTATGCAGGTTTACTTCATAGATAACGAAGACTATTTTAAAAGAAAAGCAACTTTGACCGACGAAGATGGGAACTTGTTTCCGGATAACGACGAGAGAGCAATATTTTTTGCAAAAGGCGTTATAGAAACGGTTAAGAAGTTGAATTGGTCGCCAGACGTAATACACGTACATGGCTGGCTGGCTTCTCTTTTACCTTTGTATCTCAAACATTATTATGCTAATGAACCTCTTTTTGGCCAAAGTAAAATCGTTACCTCGGTTTACGAGAGAGGATATGAAGGTACACTAGATATGAATATGATGGAAAAGGTGAAGTTTGATGGAATTGGTGAAGAAAAAGTAAAAGATCTAGCTACTCCAACATATAGCAATTTAATGAAAGTTGCTATTGATAATTCTGATGCTGTAATTGTCGGTTCGGCAGAAATACCAGAAGAATTGTCAAAGCACCTAGAAAATGTTGACCAACCTGTTTTAGACTATAAAAACCCAGATGAATTTGCAGATGCTTACGAAGCTTTCTATCAGTCGGAAGTGCTAGTGTAAGCAAAATGATTTATTTATGACTTTGAAGAATTTTTTGATTAGATCTACGGCAGTAGTTACTGTATTGGTTACTTTATTTTCTTGTGATGATGAATTCAATACAGTTGGTAGTGAAGTAATTGGTGATGTTAATTTTGAAGATAGGCTTTATGAGGCTACTCCTGTAGCCTACAGTGCAAGGTTTGAAAGAGTGCAAACCTCGGCGTTACCTGGTTATCTATTAGGGGTCTATAATGATCCAGTATATGGCCAGTCGGCGTATGGAGTGTTATCCGAATTACAGCCTGAACGTTTCGATCCTGTTTTTGGAGATAATGCTAGATTAGATAGCGTAGTTTTAAACATTCCTTATTTCAGCACTACCACCAATACCGAGGCAAATGATGATGGAGTAATCATAAATACGTTTGAGTTGGATTCTGTTTATGGAAACCAGCCTATTAGATTGTCAATTTATAAGTCCAATTATTTCTTGAGAGATTTTGATCCAAATTCTAATCAAAGGCAATTGTATTTCTCAAATGACCTTAATGATATAGAAACTAATTTTGGTACAGAATTAAAACAGCAATTATTATATACAGACGAAGGTTTTGTGCCTTCTGCAGAGGAATTGATTTTACTAAGTCCGGATGGAGAAGATGAAAATGATGATCCGGATGTAACAAGATTGCCTCCAGCTTTTCGTGTAAAGCTTCCGGTTGATGTCTTTACGGCTGCTTTCCTGGATATGGAGGGGTCATCAGAATTGAGTAATGCCAATAATTTTAGAAATTTTTTCAGGGGTATATTTTTTGAAGCAGAAGCTGTGAACAATGCAGGCAATCTGACGTTTTTAAATATGGTGAATGGAGATATTACATTGCATTATACCTTTGATAAGGTAGATACGGCTGATGAAGATGAGGACGGAAGTACTACAGATATTGTTGAAGATCAAGGAACACTTGCTTTGGCCTTTGCCAATAATATTGTTAATGGTATTGATGCCCAATTTGATACTACTATTGCCAACGAGTTATTGACTGAGAATCAGGATGTAGTAAATGGAGAAGAAACCTTATATTTGAAAGGCGGAGATGGAGCAATTGCTGTAATTGACTTGTTTGGTGGTATGATTGTTAATGAAAATGGAGAAGAGGAAAATGAACTTGATTTTCTTCGAAGACAGAACTGGTTAATCAATGATGCATCTATGACGTTCTATATTGACCAAGATCGAGTAACTGGTGGTGATACAGAACCTGAAAGAATATATATTTTTAATATGGAAACTGACGAAGTTTTACTGGATTATCGTTTTGATAATACGATCAATAATGATAACCCTGTTGTTTCGATCACCAATCACCTGGGAAGAATCTCAAGAGATTCTAATGATGATGGAGAATTCTTTAAAGTTAGGATGACACAGCATATTAACAATATATTAGATGGTGATACTGAGAATGTAAGACTTGGGCTTTCAGTTTCGCAAAACGTAAATATAATTAATAATGCAGATGGTTTTGCACGTGTAAGAAGTGATGAAACCGACCCTAATAGCGATATTGAAGTTACAGAAAAAACAACCCCCTTTGCCTCTGTAATATCGCACGAAGGAACCGTTCTATATGGAAATGGACCAGGTGTTCCTGAGGCGAAACAATTAAAGCTTAATATTTTTTATACCGAATCAATAGACAACTAAAAAAATTAAATCATGTGTGGAATAGTGGGGTATATAGGTCATAGGGAGGCCTATCCAATTGTTTTAAAAGGATTAAAAAGATTAGAATACCGGGGATATGATTCTGCCGGTATTGCTCTTTATGATGGTAATGACCTTAAATTATCAAAAACTAAAGGTAAAGTAGTAGATTTAGAAGAGCGTTTAGAGAAGGAGATTTCAACAAATGGAACTATCGGAATAGGACATACTCGATGGGCAACTCATGGGGTTCCTAATGATGTTAATTCGCATCCGCATTACTCTAACTCTGGTGATCTGGTGATTATTCATAATGGAATTATCGAAAATTATGAATCACTAAGAAAAGAATTGCTAAATAGAGGCTATGAATTTCAGTCTGAAACAGATACTGAAGTCTTGGTTAATCTAATAGAAGATGTAAAAACCAAAGAAAATGTAAAGCTTGGAAAAGCAGTTCAAATTGCATTAAATCAAACCATTGGTGCTTATGCTATTGCAGTTTTTGATAAACAAAAACCAGACGAGATAGTAGTAGCTAGACTGGGTAGTCCACTCGCTATAGGTGTAGGTGAAGATGAGTTTTTTATTGCCTCAGATGCTTCTCCTTTTATAGAATATACCAATAATGCGATCTATCTGGAAGACGGAGAGATGGCGATTGTAAGAAGAAACAAGGGTGTTAAAGTTAGAAAAATACACGATGACAGTCTTGTAGATCCTTATTTGCAAGAATTACAAATCAATCTGGAGCAAATAGAAAAAGGAGGGTATGATCATTTCATGCTTAAAGAAATCTATGAGCAACCGAGTGCTATTAGTGATACCTATAGGGGAAGAATGCTGGTTGCCGATGGGATTATAAAAATGGCGGGGATCGATGATAATTTGGCTAAGCTTCTTAATGCAAAACGAATTCTGATTGTTGCTTGTGGTACATCATGGCACGCAGGATTGGTTGCAGAGTACATTTTTGAAGATTTGGTACGTATTCCTGTAGAAGTAGAGTACGCTTCAGAGTTCAGATATCGTAATCCTGTCATCCATCAAGATGATGTGGTGATCGCTATTTCTCAGAGTGGAGAAACTGCAGATACCATGGCTGCCATAAAATTGGCTAAAGAAAGAGGAGCATTTGTTTTCGGAGTATGTAATGTAGTGGGATCTTCGATTTCTCGAGAAACACATGCTGGAGCTTATACACATGCCGGTCCAGAAATAGGAGTTGCTTCTACCAAAGCATTCACAACGCAGATTACTATTTTATCCTTGATCGCTTTAAAATTAGCAGAGCGTAAAGGGACTATATCAAATAGTGATTTCCATTACTATTTACAAGAGCTAGAAAGAGTTCCGGAAAAAGTGAAGAAGGCGTTAGAGTCAAATGATCATATAAAGCTTATTGCAGATACTTATAAGGATGCAAAGAATTTCTTGTATTTAGGAAGGGGTTACAACTTCCCTGTGGCTTTAGAAGGAGCGTTAAAGCTTAAGGAAATTTCATATATCCATGCAGAGGGTTATCCTGCGGCGGAAATGAAACACGGTCCTATTGCACTTATCGATGAGCAAATGCCAGTTGTGGTTATAGCTACCAAAAAAGGACATTATGAGAAGGTGGTGAGTAACATCCAGGAAATTAAATCCAGAAAAGGTAAGATTATTGGTATTGTTACAGAAGGAGATGTAACTGTGAAAGAATTAGCAGATCACGTTATTGAAATTCCGGAGACTATAGAATTCTTAACACCTCTTCTTACTACGATACCATTGCAGTTGTTATCATACCATATTGCTGTGATGCTTGATAAGAATGTGGATCAGCCTCGAAATTTGGCAAAATCCGTTACTGTAGAGTAAATACTTTTATTGATATACTTTCAAAGGCTATCCTATGGGATAGCCTTTTTTATTCCTATATTAAGATTAGGTAAAAATATGATAAAAGAATTGTACAGGTACAAAACAATTAATTACATTTGCCGTGAAAAATGAATTCATACTACATCAGCATTAATAGTGCTCACTCACCCCATTTTATGATCATTTTTTAAAGATTCCTTAACGTTACAGATCGTCAAACAGCATTTTTTTACGATAAAATGCAATATTTTCTTTGTTTTTAATGAAAAAAGTGTAGTTTTGCATCCCAATGTTTGAATCCTTATGCGTGCATAAGAAAAAAACAACTTAATTATAATTACAAATCTACTTATGAGAACAATTACATTAATGGTCGTGCTCTTAATGAGCATAGTAGGTACCGCACAAAATGTGGTTCAAGGTAGGGTTATCGATGGTTTCGATCAACCTATACCAGGAGTTAGTGTTTCTGTTAAAGGAACTGATGTTTCTACAATTACAGATTTCGACGGAAACTTTACGCTGACTACAGACAAAGATTATCCTTTTACCTTAGTAGCAAGTAGTATTGGATTTGATGATGCTACCCTAGTGGTTACGTCACAAACCGGGGAAGTTACTATTGTATTAGAGGACATTACCTTTTTGGATGAGTTGGTAATCTCGGCATCTCGTGCTCCGGAACGTTTATTTGAATCTCCCGTAACTATCGAACGTTATGGTATTAAGGAGATTAAGAATGCAGCTTCTGCAGATTTTTATGGAGATTTAGAAAACATCAAAGGTGTAGATATCAATACCAATAGTTTGGCATTAAAATCTATTAACACCAGAGGTTTTGCAACGTTTACAAACACACGTTTTGTACAGTTGATTGATGGAATGGATAATACCGCTCCCGCATTGAACTTTGTACTTGGTAACTTGGTTGGTTTAAGTGAGCTTGATGTAGCAAGTGTCGAATTACTTCCAGGAGCATCTTCTGCTCTATATGGAGCGAATGCTTTTAACGGTATCCTATTTATGAATAGTAAGAACCCGTTTGATCATCAGGGAATCAGTGCTTACGCCAAAGGAGGAATTACTTCTCAAGAAGCTGCAGGAGATAACGAGTTTTATGACGTAGGAGTTAGAATAGCTCATGCATTTTCTGATAAGTTTGCAGCAAAAGTGAGTTTCTCCCTTTTGAATGGTACTGACTGGCTTGCAGCAGACAAAAGAGATTTGGATAACCCAGGGGCAACTAGAGAGAATACTCCAGGATATGATGGATTAAACGTGTACGGAGATGAGGCTAAAGGTTCTTTAAGAGGACTTGCAGCACAAAACCCAGCAGTAAATCCAGCAGTTTTACCTTTCTTACCAGATACAGTGGTAAGTAGAACAGGTTATGATGAGGCTGATCTTAATGATAATGATGTAGAAAGTTTAAAATTTGATGGAGCGTTACATTTCAGACCGTTTGCAGATGATTTTGAAGTGATTTTGGCAAGTAAGTTAGGTAGAGGTACAACAGTAACTCAGGATGCTAACAGAACATTGCTTCGTAATTTCTTTTTACAACAACATAAATTAGAAATTAAAAATGATAACTTCTTCTTGAGAGGTTATGTAACTGCAGAAGACGCTGGAGATTCATACGATATTCGTTTTACTGGTCTTAACATCAATAACAGATGGAAATCAGATACACAATGGTTTACAGAGTATATCGGAACTTATTTAGCTACTATTGGTGCTAATCCTAATGATCCTGCAGCTCAAGAAGCGGCTCACGCAGCAGCGAGACAAGTAGCAGATACAGGACGTCTTATTCCAGGAACACCAGAGTTCCAACAAGCATTTGAAGATGTGACTAGTGATCCGGATCTTGCTAGTGGATCTAAGTTCTTGGAGAAATCATCGTTTAGACATGCAGATGGTAATTATAACTTTAGTCATTTGACTAGTAATTTTGCAGACATCCAAATAGGTGGATCTTTTAGAGAATACAAATTGGATTCTGAAGGAACCGTATTTACAGATATAGATGGACCTATCAGATATTCAGAGTATGGTTTGTATACGCAGTTCCAAAGAAAGTTATTAGATGAAAGATTAAAATTAACAGGTTCTGTGCGTTATGATAAGTCTCAGTTATTCGATGGAAATTTCTCTCCTCGATTCTCTGTGAGTTATACCTTTGGAGCAAATAAGACTCGTAACCTACGTGCTTCGGTACAAACAGGTTTCAGAAACCCTACTACTCAAGATTTATTTATCGGTCTTGATATTGGACGTACTCTTCTTGTGGGTTCTGCTGAAGAAAACTTGGATAGATTTACTACAGTTGATGATTTTAACAACGTATATACAGCAAGAGACGCTTATGAGAACTCTTATTCTGCTAGTTCTGTACAAAGATTTGCAGAAACAGGAGATGTTAATGATCTTGAGGTTGCTAGTATCGATATTGTAAAACCAGAAAGAGTAACAGCATACGAGGTTGGATATAGAGCACAGTTTGGAGCTTTCATCTTTGATGGTAGTGTATATTACAACCAGTTTGAAGACTTTATTGCAAACGAAAATGTTATTGTACCAGGTCAAGGTGTTGTAAATGGTACTGCGGGAGAGCAGTTATTAGCGGTTCAGTCATTAGCTAGTGCTGGAACAAGAAGAACATTCACCGCTTCTACCAACTCTGAAGTAGATATCAATTCTTATGGAGCAATTGCAGGATTTACTTATAAATTGAATGGATTTGATTTTAATGCTAGTTATACTTTCGCTGAGCAAGACTTCGATCAGGAAAGAGATCCAGACTTTAGAAGTAACTTTAACACGCCAAAGCATAAGGTAAAAGCATCTATTGGTAATGACGAGCTGTTTAAAAACTTTGGATTTAATGCCAATGTTATATGGAGTGATGATTATTTCTGGGAATCTGATTTTGGTGTAGGTGCTATTCCTTCGTACACCGTAATCAATGCACAGGTTAATTATGCGATTCCTGTACTAAAAGCTAGATTAAAAATCGGAGCTAACAATATAGGAGGTGATGAGTACTTTACAGCCGTTGGATCCGGATTCATAGGATCTCAATATTATGTAGGACTATCGATCAACAATCTGTAATAGATTTTAAAAATAAATGTAAAAACCCATCTGATATTTTCAGATGGGTTTTTTTATGGGATTGAAGTAAAGAAATTCATGTATTTCATCAAAAAAACCGAATTATCAAAACTGAAGCAATCGGTTTTTTTTCATAGTTAATAAACAAAGGTTTAACAACTTTATTAAAAAATTCCTAAAAAAACGTATATTGTTGTCATAACTTTAAAAAATTTGAGGGTATGAGAACAACTACATTAGTGGTAATGCTGTTATTGATGAGTATTGTCACTTCTGCACAAACAACAATCAAAGGAAAGGTGGTGGATAATAATGATCAACCGATTCCGGGAGCAAATGTGATTTTGGATGGCGCATCCGTGGGTACAGTTACCGATTTTGATGGTCTCTTTTCACTTACTGTCGAACAATCACCTCCTTTTACAATTACGGTAAGTAGCGTTGGATTCGAATCCAGTTCGGTTGTTGTTTCTTCGGCATCGTCTGACTTAAACATTACACTTAAGGAAGGAACAGAATTAGATGAAGTAATCGTTTCGGCATCGAGAACGCCAGAACGTATTTTTGAATCTCCTGTAAGTGTCGAACGCTTTGATGTAAAGAAGATAAAAAATACCCCTTCAGCAGATTTTTATGATGGATTAGAAACTCTGAAAGGAGTAGACATTAATACCAATAGTTTAACATTTAAATCTATAAACACGAGAGGTTTTGCCACTTTTGCGAATACTCGTTTTGTACAGTTGGTAGATGGTATGGATAATACTGCTCCTGCCTTAAACTTTGTTTTGGGTAACTTGATTGGTATGACGGAGCTTGATGTGAATAGTATTGAATTACTGCCTGGAGCATCTTCTGCACTATATGGAGCAAATGCCTTTAATGGTATTTTGTTCATGACTAGTAAAAATCCTTTCGATCATCAAGGGATTAGTGCTTATTTTAAAGGAGGTATAACCTCTCAGGAAGCTGCCGGGGATAATGAATATTACGATTACGGAATTCGTATTGCACATGCGTTTTCTGATAAATTTGCTGCAAAAGTTAATTTTTCATATTTACGAGGTACAGACTGGTTTGCTGTAAGTGAGGTTAACGTATTGAATCCTAATACGGATAGATCAGACATCAATTATGATGGTCTTAATGTGTATGGGGATGAGGTAAGTACCAACATAAGAGGTGTTGGAGAAATCTTGACAAATACGATTAATCCTCTTACTGGACAGCCATTACTGCCTCCAGGTGCCGAAAATTTACTTCCTGACACAAATGTAAGTCGTACGGGATACCTTGAGAGTGATTTGAATGATTATCCGGCGGAAAGTATAAAGTTTGATGCAGCACTACACTACAGACCTTTTGCTGATGATTTAGAGCTTATATATGTTGGTAAAGTTGGTAGAGGTACTACAATCTATCAAGGAGCTAACAGATACTCTATACGAAACTTCTTTTTACAACAACATAAATTAGAAATCAAGAATAGTAATTTCTTTATTAGAGGTTATATCACCGATGAAGATGCAGGAGATTCTTATGATACTCGATTTACAGGAATCAATATCAACCGTTTCTGGAAAGATGATTCAACTTGGTTTGGAGAGTATGCGGGAGCGTTTGTGCAGGCTACATTAGCAGGAGTGCTTCCAGAACAAGCTCATGCCCTTGCAAGACAAACAGCAGATACAGGAAGACTTATTCCTGGAACACCAGAATTCCAACAAGCTTTTAATCAGGTAATTAGTGATCCAGATTTATCTACAGGATCTAGATTTCAGGATAATACGCAATTAAGGCACGTAGATGTAAATTATAACTTCAGTCACTTGACAAGTAATTTCGCTGATATTCAGGTAGGAGGATCTTTTAGAGAATACAAACTAAACTCTTCAGGAACTATTTTTACAGATTTTGATGGGCCAATTCGATATTCTGAATTTGGTATTTATACACAATTACAAAAGAAGTTTGCTGACGAAAGAGCTAAAGTAACAGGTTCTGTACGTTATGATAAGTCAGAATTATTCGATGGTAACTTCTCTCCAAGATTATCGATAGGATATACACTCGGGGAAGAAAGAAACCACAACATCCGTGCATCGGTTCAAACAGGTTTTAGAAATCCAACCACTCAAGATTTATATATCGGATTAGATGTTGGGCGTGCTATTTTGGTAGGTTCTGCACAGGATAACTTAGATCGAGATGTGAGAACTTTTAGTGGTACTGATATTAGTGGAGAAGGTCAGGGAATTTTGAATTCTGACAGTGTAGATATCGTTGGTCGAGCTGCTTACGAAAACTCTTTTTCGGCCTCTTCTGTACTTGAAGGTAATCCTGTACGATCTTCAGCGGCACCAGTAGAACCAGAAAAAGTGACTGCTTTTGAAGTAGGGTATAGAGGAAAAGTTGATCGGTTTGTAATAGACATCAGTGCGTATTATAATCAATACAAAGACTTTATTTCTACGCAAAATGTGATTGTTCCTTTTTATGGTCAGGTTGGTGATGGAGCGCTATCGCTTCTTGCTTTGCAAAATGATGATTTTGCGGTGTATCAAGCTTATACAAACTCTGATGTTGATATTAGATCTCTAGGTTTTACGGCTGGAGTAAACACCAAATTACCCGGTGATTTTGAACTAGGTGTAAATTATACATTTGCTGAGCAGGATTTAGACCAAGAAAGTGATCCGGACTTTAGAACAGAATTCAATACGCCAAAACATAAAGTAAAAGCAACTTTTGGTCATCCTAATCTATTTAAAAATTTTGGGTTTAATACTAGCTATCGTTGGAGTGATGATTATTTCTGGCAAGCATCCTTTGGAGATGGAGATGTGCCTTCATTCTCTGTTATAGATGCGCAGATCAATTACACCATTCCGTCTTTGAAATCGACATTAAAAGCAGGTGCTACAAATATAGGTGGTGACGAGTACTTTACGGCCTTTGGTACTGGACTTATAGGATCTCAATACTATATCGGTCTTACCATAAACAATTTATAATAGATAACTATAAAAAAGAAAAGACAAATGAATACTCAATATAAATGGCTACTTATTTTATTCATCTTTGGTTTTATTGCCTGTGAGGATGATGATGATGGCCAAGTAATGGAGGAGGTAGTCATTACCTCTGGTGAAGCTGATTTTTCAACATTCGTATCCCTAGGGAATTCCTTGACAGCAGGTTTTACTGATAATGCTTTGTTTATTGCTGGTCAAGAAAACTCTATTCCTAATATTTTAGCACAGCAATTTGCTTTAGCAGGAGGAGGGAATTTTGTTCAACCTTTAATGAATGATAATATTGGTGGAGCATTACTTGGTGGTACACCTATATTAGGGCCTAGATTATTTTTTAATGGCGCTGGTCCAGCACCGCTAGACGCGACACCAACGACTGAAATTTCGGCAATACTTTCGGGTTCATTTAATAATATGGGAGTGCCAGGTGCAAAAAGCTTTCATCTCGTAGCTCCCGGATATGGAGATATCGCAGGATTAGGCGCTATGCCAGCTACTGCAAACCCTTATTTTGTGAGAATGGCTTCTAGTCCAACAACAACTGTTTTGGCAGATGCGATGGCACAAAATCCAACATTTTTCTCTTTATGGATCGGTAATAATGATGTGTTAGGATATGCCCTTAGCGGAGGTGATGGTACAAACCCAATAACGGATACTGCATTGTTTACTCAAGTATATAATACCTTGGTAGGTACATTAACCTCTGGAGGAGCAAGAGGAGTAGTTTTTAATATTCCAGATGTAACAGCTATTGCACATTTTACTACTGTACCTCATAATCCGGTTCCGCTAGATGCAGCAACTGCAGGAGCTGTTAATGAAGCATACGCGGCTTATAATGCTGGAATCGTATCAGCGTTTGCTTTCCTAGTGGGTAATGGAGCAATTTCACAAGCAGATGCCGATGCTGAGATCGCAAGAAGAACGATAACTTTTGCAGAAGCAGCGAATAATGCTGTAGTTATTGAAGACGAAAGTCTAACAGATCTGACCATGATTAACTCTGCCTTGGTAAGTATACGACAAGCAACAGCAGATGATCTATTAGTACTACCTGCGAGTAGCTTTATTGGTACAGAAGCTGTACCGGGAAATCCACTTACTGTAAACGGAGTAGCGGTTCCTTTGGCTGATAAATGGGTGTTAACCCCAGAAGAGCAGGCAGAAATAGCAACAGCAACAGAAGCGTTTAATGGGGTGATTTCATCTGCAGTTCAACAAGCAGGTTTAGCCTTTGTAGATGCAAATGCACTATTGGATCAAGTTTCTGATGGAGGAATTCAGTTTGATGAATTTTTGATTCAAGGAAATTTAGTATTTGGAGGATTGTTCTCTTTGGATGGTGTACATCCAACGGCAAGAGGATATGCATTTTTGGCAAATTCTGCAGCTACGGCAATTAATGAAACCTATGGTTCTAACTTACCACTGGTAAAAGCAGTAGACTATCCTACGTTCTACAGTCCTATGTTACCGTAGTTTAGGACATTAATAACATATAAAAAGGACCCACTAAAGCTATTTAGTGGGTTTTTTTATGAAGCGATAATGAATTTGCGTTCTAACAATTGAAAATAGAAAGATAGTAGTAAGGATATGATAAGATAAATAATTACCATCATCGTAGCTCCTGTAAATACCGCATCCATTTCGAACCACCCTCCTTCTTTAAAGATCAAATAAGCCGCAAAAGTAATCTTAACAATTTCAGCATATATCGATATAATATGTCTATCCATCAGCGAAGTGTAAGCGAAAATAGAAATGGCAATAAACAGTGCATAGTTGATAATTTGAGGTAATTCAAAATCTCCAAAACTAACCAATAAATAATACAAAAGCGCCAAAGTGATAAGGAGTTGAGACCAGGACCATAATTTTAAGGAGAGCGAACTTTCAGTCTTGTACTTCTTTCGTGTATAAGGGTCGGTGATGATTTGTATAGGGTATTTTTCTTTTACATCATCTGGCCTCCATCCGGTTGGCATATACCATATCCGTATTTTGTCCCACCAGTTTTTGGTTCTCCAGGCGTCTTTCAGAATCCCCCAGGCATGCATAAAGTTGATAAAGAAAGGATTCCATGTGTTTACAGGTTTTTTTACCCCATACACTGGAGGTTTATCAGGTAACTCTTCTTGAAAAGTACCAAATAGCTTGTCCCAAAAAATGAATATTTGAGAATAGTTTTTATCTAGATATTCGTCATTAATAGCATGATGCACTCTATGATGTGAAGGCGTTACGATAACATGTTCCAGAATCCCCATTTTGTTTACCAATCGGGTATGATACCAAAATTGAGCAAACAAGTGAATTGGGGCAACTAGTGCCACGATGTGCGAAGGTATTCCTAAAAGAGCAAGCGGAATATATAAAAAGAAATAAATGGAAATAATAGCAGAGATACTCTGTCTTAGTGCACATGCAAGGTTGAACTCTTCGCTACTATGATGGATAATATGTCGATTCCAAAATAAATTTATAGTATGATTAAAACGATGAGACCAATAGCCAGCAAAGTCAAGCCCTATAAAGGTAAGAATGTATAACCAAACAGAAGATTTGATACTCACCAAAGCAATATGATCCACCATCCAATCATAACTGATAATGATTATGGCAAGACCTGTTAGACTTCTTAAAGTATCGGTAATACCAGAACTTAAGCTAGAAATTGTGTCCATAGCTTCATTAACCGGTATTCCTTTCCATCTGCTTATGAGATATTCTATAAGGATCAGAACGATAAAGCCAGGAATAGCATAACTTAAGGCGATAGCATATGTTTCCATTCAATAAAATGTAAGAATTTTCAATCTACAAAATAGTCAAAATTTTGGAATCTGAAGCCGTCCTGAAGCCCCGGTATCAATCCCATAAAAGCAATTTTATGGGATTAATCTTAAATTAGTATGATTATACTAATATTAAAAAATAATTAGTATATTTATACTAAATTGTGAAAATGAATACCAAATCTTCAATTATCGAGCAAGCGGTTTATCTTTTTAATAAAAAGGGCTTTTTTAATGTTAGTATTAATGATATCGCACAGGCTACGGGTATAAGCCCAGGAAACTTTACCTATCATTTCAAAAGAAAGGAGCATTTATTAGCTGCAATTCAGGAGGAAGTATTGGATAATGCCATAGAGGTATTCCCAAAGGATAAGTATGTAACCCTTTTTCATTTTCAGGAGTTGTTTACTCAGTTTTATGGTATTCAAAAAAAATACAGATTCTTCTTTATGGATATCCTTTATCTGATAGAGGAATACCCTGATATCATGAACGAATACAGGCTAGCTACTTCAAAGCGGTTCCAAGATGCGAGAAGTTTGATCAATTATTATGTGGATAGTGATCGTTTAGTTTCTGAAAAAGAGCGGGTGAATTATGATCTGATTATTCGTACGCTTTGGATGACAAGCACTTTTTGGAGTGCAGGAACTACTTTATTAGATAAAAAGAATACGTCTTTGGTTGAAGATTCACCTTTGCAGACATTGTGGGAGGTGTTGAAACCTTATTTGACAGATAAAGGATACAATGAGTATTTAGAAATCACCCAAAATGCAAAACAAAAACAAATAAGAACTTAAAAAAAATATAATTATGGCAGTACAAAATCCACCGTTAGAAATGTTACCGGCAAACATTCCCATGCCCCCAAAATTTGACAATGTAGCCGAAGAAAGAGCCTATCTCAAAACAAAACTTGCCGGGGCGTTCAGAATATTCGGTAAATTTGGTTTTTCAGAAGGTGTTGCAGGGCATATTACGGTACGAGACCCAGAGCATCAAGATCATTTTTGGGTAAATCCATTTGGACTTTCTTTTAATCGAATTACGCCTTCTGATCTATTGTTGGTGAATCATAAGGGAGAAGTGGTAGAAGGTAAATTTCCTGTAAATGCAGCTGCTTTTGCGATCCATTCTCAAATCCATACTGCTAGACCTGATGTTGTTGCTGCGGCACATGCGCATACGGTTTATGGGAAATCGTTTTCTGCCTTAGGCCTGGAGCTAGCTCCGATTACTCAAGATGCGTGTGCATTTTATAAAGATCATGCAGTTTTTAATGATTATGCAGGTATTGTTAATGAACTAGAAGAAGGAAAGAGGATTGCCAAAGCTTTGGGAGATAATAAGGCAGCAATTTTACAAAACCATGGGTTAATCACCGTTGGACATTCTGTAGACGAGGCAGCGTGGTGGTTTATTACCATGGAAAGAAGTTGCCAGGCACAATTGCTAGCCATGCAAACGGGAGAAAAACTGATCGAAATAGATCATAATATCGCTATGAAGACAAGAGCAGAGCTTGGTTTTCCGCTTGCAGGATATTTTCAATTTCAACCGATGTGGCAAGATATAAGTGCAACATTTGATTTTTAGAATTCATAATCAAAATACATAACTATGAATAGTACAGGAACCCTGATTGTCGCCATATCCTTAATGATTATTATGTTTGGTATGGGGCTTTCGCTTACCAGTGATGATTTCAAAAGAGTAGCCAGAAACCCTAAGGCAGTTTTGTTGGGGTTAATCAATCAATTACTCTTTTTGCCCATTATTGGTTATGCCTTGGTTTCTTTACTTCAACTGCCCCCAGAAATTGCTATCGGAATCATGATCTTGGCGGCATGCCCAGGCGGGGCAACCTCAAATGTGATTGCTCATTTGGCCAAAGGAGATACCGCACTCTCTGTAACATTAACCGCAATATCGAGTATCATTACGATTGGTACTATACCCTTCATTGTACAATTTTCACTTTTGAATTTTTCTGGACAAGAAGGAGAGGTGCAATTAAATATTTTGCAAATGATCGGTCAGTTGTTGGGTATAGTAATTGTCCCGGTTTTTTTAGGAATGCTGATACGTGCCAAAGCTACCAGTTTTGCCTTAAAAATGGGAAAGCCAGTTCAGGTAGCTTCGGTACTTTTATTAGCATTAATCACCACAGGGATTATTCTGAAAGAAAAACACAATATCATCCCTTATTTTCAGCAGGCAGGATTACCAACGGTTTTGTTAAATGTAAGCAGTATGATTCTGGGATATATGACTGCTGTAGGTTTTAAACTGCGAAAACCTCAGGCGATTAGTATTGCAGTAGAGTCAGGGATCCAAAACTCGGGATTGGCAATTACCATAGCAGTGGTGACCCTTCAAAACACCTCATTTGCCATAGCTGGAGCCATATATACACTGGTGATGTATGCGGCTGCTTTTGTTATAATAGTGTATGGACGATACAGTAAATCCTAAAAGGTTTTTAATGAGATAATTTCCGTTAAAAAATGGGATAAAAGCCACCTTTAAAAAAACAAAATAAAAGGCATTATTTTTTCATTTTAAAAGACTATATTTGCAGCCTGAAAAAAGGTGCTATTGTAGCGTTGTTTGTAAAGTATCTTTTTTCCATAGTTAAATACTAAACATTAAATAGTTAGATAATGTCTAAAGTTACGGGTAAAGTATCTCAAATTGTAGGTCCGGTTATCGATGTAGAATTCGCTGCAGGGACTGAATTACCAAAAATTTACGATTCATTAGAAATTAATAAAACAGACGGTAGTAAACTAGTATTAGAAGTTCAGTCTCACATTGGTGAGGATACTGTTCGTACTATTGCGATGGATTCCAGTGATGGATTAAGCAGAGGGATGGAAGTTGTAGGATCTGGAGCTCCTATCCAAATGCCAATCGGTGAGGATGTATATGGACGTCTATTTAATGTAATTGGAGATGCAATCGACGGACTTGGAGATCTTCCTAAAGCAGGAGAAGATGGTCTTCCAATTCACCGTCAGGCACCAAAATTTGAAGATTTATCAACTTCGACTGAAGTTTTATTTACAGGGATCAAAGTAATCGACCTTATCGAGCCTTACGCAAAAGGAGGTAAAATTGGATTATTTGGTGGTGCTGGAGTAGGTAAAACAGTATTGATCCAGGAGTTGATTAACAATATTGCAAAAGGACACGGTGGTCTTTCTGTATTCGCAGGAGTAGGAGAAAGAACTCGTGAAGGAAATGACTTGCTTCGTGAGATGTTAGAATCTGGAATTATCAAGTACGGTGATGATTTCTTGCATTCTATGGAAGAAGGAGGATGGGATCTTTCAAAAGTAGATAAACAAGCAATGAAAGATTCGAAAGCTACTTTCGTATTCGGACAGATGAATGAACCACCAGGAGCACGTGCTCGTGTAGCACTTTCTGGTCTTACTATTGCAGAATATTTCCGTGATGGAGCTGGAGACGGACAAGGAAAAGATGTACTTTTCTTCGTAGATAACATCTTCCGTTTTACACAAGCTGGATCTGAGGTATCTGCACTACTTGGTCGTATGCCTTCTGCGGTAGGATACCAACCAACATTGGCAACAGAGATGGGTGTGATGCAGGAGCGTATTACTTCTACCAAGAAAGGATCGATTACATCGGTACAGGCGGTATATGTACCTGCGGATGACTTGACGGATCCTGCACCAGCAACAACCTTTGCTCACTTGGATGCAACAACAGTATTGTCTCGTAAGATTGCAGAGCTTGGTATTTACCCAGCGGTAGATCCATTAGATTCTACATCGAGAATTCTTACTGCTGATATCCTTGGTGATGAGCACTATAACTGTGCACAAAGAGTTAAGGAGTTATTACAACGTTATAAAGAATTACAAGATATTATCGCGATTCTTGGTATGGAAGAATTATCTGAAGATGATAAATTAGCGGTAGGACGCGCTCGTCGTGTACAACGTTTCTTATCTCAGCCATTCCACGTAGCAGAGCAGTTTACAGGAATCCCAGGATGTTTAGTAGATATCAAGGATACTATAAAAGGATTTACAATGATTATGGACGGTGAGTTAGACCACCTTCCTGAAGCAGCATTTAACTTGAAAGGGACAATCGAAGAAGCGATTGAAGCTGGTGAGAAAATGTTAGCTGAAGCATAAACTAGAAAAATATGTATTTAGAAATAGTAACTCCAGAAGCAGTATTATTTAGTGGTGAAGTAACCTCTGTTGCAGTACCAGGTGTGAATGGAGAGTTTCAGATGTTAGATAATCACGCACCCATTATTTCTTTGTTAGGAAAAGGAAATGTAAAGGTGTATGGAGATATGAATTTAGAAGAGGAAGTAGCAGAAAAGTTTGTGAAAGAAAACGGTGTTACTTTGCTTCCGATTACTTCTGGAACTATTGAAATGAAAGACAATAAAGTAATTGTGTTAGCTGACTAATACGAATTACTTTTGAAAATAATGAATCCCAAATTCTGATTGCAGAATTTGGGATTTTTTTTGGTACAGTTTCTATAATTGCTGCATGTTGTTCACTCTGTTTTTATCCAATCGGGTACCATAAGGATCTATGGATACGTACTTTGGGATTTCATCTACGATAATGCTAATTTGAGTGTTTTCTTTATCGAAATGGTGTGGTTGAAGATATAAGATCGGTTCGTCTATCCCTATTCTTTTGGGATGCTTATTAAATAAACCTATTTGTATGGGTTCGTCTATTGCTATGGGTATTTCTTCTCCGAGATCTTTGGTTTCGAATCTCTTAGTAACCACATCCAGCGTGATTTCATATTTTCCATTGGAGAGCTTCTTGTATGAGACGTTTTTGAGCCGCAAATCATAGGTAATGATTCGTTTAAACCAATCATCGATCAGGGTGTGATATGCTAATGGGGTGACTAGATACACTTCCTTCAAAAAATCAAGAGTAATGACTTCAAATTCTTCTTTATTCCCATACTCAGCAACTATTTTTTGTAAAATGGCATCAATTTTTTGAGCGCCTATTAGTTCCTTTAACGCAAGCATAATTGTGTAATCTTTGCCATAAAGGATGTGGTTTTCGCCATCGGATAAGTAGGCTGGTGACTCTTTTTCTGAAGCATAGGATCGGCCGGTAAAATATCTGTTGTTGGCGTATTCGGATAAATTCCACAAAGCACCTTTGCCGTAGTGTTTTTCCATGACTACACCTTCGGTGTATTTGGCTAATCCTTCGATAAAGAAACCACCACCGGCGGTCATTTTTGGAGTTAATATATGCCCCCACCATTGGTGTGCTATTTCGTGTATGGTTCGTTTGGCAACCAGATTGAATACTTCAGTATTACGCTGGTCTAATAAATAAAACCGATCTTCTATCATACTAATTGTTCCTGGCATGGCCTGACCGCCAAATGGCCAATATGCTGGGATCTCTGCAATACGAAGATGATCAAAAGAGTAATTGCCAAAATTTTGAGTGCAATAATCTAGAGTTTCCTTACTTGCTTTCATCACCGAGGAGATATTCATGTCATGACTTGGGTGAAAATATTGTTCAATACTAACCCCATTATAATTCTCTTTTTGAACTTTGTAGCTGGCCGAGAAGTATCCTAATAGAGGTGATACTTTATGCAGGGTTTTGTAATGGTAATAATTCCTGTCATTATCGGTCCATTTTTTGATCAGATTTCCTGGAGCAATTGCTATTTGATCCGATTGGGTAGATACTACAGTTTCAAAAGATACCCTGCCAATCAGGTTGCTTGGTTTATTATGTAAATCATGTGCATGACTAACTTTTTCTTCTCTTTTAGGCAAACCTCGCTTTTCACGTTCTTTTGCACTTTTAATCTCACGGCTAGGGCGATATCCTAATGAAGGCGTCAAAGAAGAGTGTAGAATATAACTTCCATTATTGACAATATCAATATTGGTTGCTAAACCTTTGTTTTCTGCTGTCAACTCATACTTAAACCTAATTTGTTCTTTAGGTTGCAATGGTTTTTTTAGTTTGAAAAGGTGCGTCTTATAAATGGTATCATACTCAATCAATGTTGCATTTTCTAAATAAACCGACGTCAAAGGTATTCTTGGAGAGATGAAAACAGTATCTACAGGGATATCGCTTTTGTTTTTCAATATGTAATCTGAGTACACTGTATATTTTTGATCATCGGGATAAATGTCAACCTTGGTTTTTATTGCTACAGGATATAATTCTTCTAACGAATCGTATTGTTTGAATTTTCGTTCATACATTTCAGCAAAATCCAACCGTGTATCGGAAGAGAAATATTCATTTACGATATTGGTATTATAATAAATGATGCTGCCGGCACTTACAAAGAGGACAAGAAAACTAATGATAAAAATAGCTTCACGTTGTTTCCAATTAGAAAACAACTGAGCTATTCTAAATTTAAAACTTGAAATGACACCTCTTCTCCACAATTTGAAAGCTAATAGAGTTAGTATTCCTCCCAGAGCTAACCAATATGCCGAGTACCAATAAAACCTTTTTGGGTAGTAGCCATATCCGGCAAGATCGTTGTATACCACAGCTGGGGTATTTCCCAGTTTCAATAAAGGGTGTTCTATTCCGATATAACTACTTATAGAGCTTCCTAATCCAAAAATTAAAATTCCCGAAACAAGCATTCCCAAGTATTTATTGGATACTACATTTTGAATAAATAATGCCAAAATTCCATAGAATATCATCTCGATACCCTGAAAAAAGAGCAGATTGATGTATTGTCCCAAGGCAAAGTCTGGATAATTTCCGATGATTTGAAAACCTATACAAATAACAATGCTGATTAAAATCAAAACCATAGGCAACGTAAATAATACCGCATACTTTGATAAAAAGAATAAGCTGTTGGGTGTAGGAGTAACATCAATGATACCATTAAAGTTCAGATTTCTCTCTTTCCATACTAACTCTCCACTATAAAATATAATGAGAATTAACCCTAAAAGAGGTAATGCATCAGTGAGCTGTTCTATTAAGAGATATGGTACGGGATATAGGCTATCATAATAAGTACCTCCTTCAAAAATCCTACTGTAGATCTCGGTTGTTGCTATCAGAATCCAAATAAGAGATACTGCTATAAATGGTAGGCTTTTGATGACGGCAATGAGTTCTAGTTTTACTAATGAAAACAGGGTTAAAAATCGTGACTTCCTGGTTCGAGGGAAAGTTAATACTGGTGAATAGCTTTTTTTATTGATTACAGGTTCTACTGCATCGTTACTTTTTTTAATGTTTTGATTTCCTTTTCTGAAAGAGAATAATTTGAAGGTCACCCCAAGTAATAGTAATGATGCTGAAATCCATATGATTCTGTTCCAAAGAAAATACCCCGAAAAGGATAAAAGCTGATTGTTTTTTTGAAAGGGAGTCCAATACATGGTTTGCTCAAAAAAAGCGGATAATCCAAAGGGATCTGCTATGGCCGCAATAATCATGTTCTCTGGGGAAGGAGGAACTGCTTGAGCCAACATAGGAGAATTCAGAAATATTGAACATCCCCAGTATAGCGCATAGATAAGAACTGCTCCAATATATACGACTAATGCTTTTCTGGAGAGTGTGGCAAAACAGAATAACAGGGCTGTTAGAATGAATAGATTAGGCAATACGATAGTGGTCCATATGTACAAATAATGATATAATACAAAGGGAGCGATACTGTCTGGATCGATCGAAAAAAAAGTGCCAATTGCAAAACCTACTAGCATAAGTGAGTACACTAATAAGCTAATTAGGAACGTTCCTAAAAAACGGCTCCAATAAAAATGATGTTTCTTTACTGGGGTGCAATAGATCATGCCCTCGGTTTGATATTGTCGATCTCTGAGCATGGCATTAATGCAATAGAACATGATGGCAAAAACTGATACCAAACTAAATACTCCAATAAAAAAATTAATTTGATAAGGGGAGTTGTTTTTTATCAATTCGGATGCTCCTAGCCTACCGCCAGAAGACATATAAAACCCGAGAAGAAAGAAAATGAATGAGAATATATAAAATGACAATTGTTTAGTGTGATATCGCCATTCGAACTTAAAAAGTAGCGTAAACATATGGTGTAAATTTTGTGGTTATTTTATCTACGTAATGTGCTGAAGTATACATCGTCCAATCCTGGATGAATAGGTTCAAATCCGGCTTCTGGTTGTTGATCTGCTAATACATGAAGTTGTGTTTTTCCCGAAAAAAGGCGCGTAGAAATGACATTAAAAGTAGATTGGTAACTCCTCAAATCTTGTTTCTTGATGATCTTGCACCAGACTTTTCCTTCTAATTTTTGAGTTAAATCTGCAGGAATACCTCGAGCGATAATTTTTCCCTGATTCATAATAGCCATATGAGTGCATAGGTCTTTTACGTCCTCGACAATATGAGTTGATAAAATGATAATGATATGTTCCCCTATTTCACTCAATAAATTCAAAAAGCGATTTCGTTCTTCAGGGTCCAATCCAGCAGTGGGTTCGTCTACAATAATCAGCCTTGGATTTCCCAGCAATGCCTGGGCGATGCCGAAACGTTGTCGCATCCCTCCCGAAAAGGTATGAACGGCTTTTTTGCGATGTTGATATAGATTGGTTTGTTGCAATAGGGCTTCGACTTGTTCTTTACGTTCTTTTTTGTGGATAATACCTTTTAGTATAGCCATATGATCCAATAGCTCCTGAGCAGACATTTTAGGGTAGACACCAAATTCCTGTGGGAGATATCCTAATTGAGTTCTGAGTTCCTGAGGTTGTTCAAGGATATCAATGCCATTAAACAAAATAGTACCCATAGAAGGTTCTTGCAGAGTGGCTATCGTTCGCATCAAAGATGATTTCCCTGCGCCATTAGGACCTAATAAACCAAACAAACCATTTTTTATGGTTAAGGAGATATCACTCAATGCTTTTACTTGATTAGGATAGGTTTTGGATACATTGGTTATCTGTAGTGTATTCATAAGACTTATTTTTGATTATGACACGAACCTACATGAGCTCCACATAAAAGCAGAATAATATTAACCAACACTTCGATAACAGTGCAGATACCTTAAAAAAAGAAACCAATAGGATTCGTTGTAAAAAATGAAGTGTTCATACTAATTTTTATAGTGTCTGTTTATATAATTACTGCAAAGCACAAAGGATTGTTATTTTTGGGGTATGATCAGATTCTTAAAGAAATATAGAGCAGTTGTATATGGGTTTGTCATTCTTTTTATCATAATCCAGGGGCTGACTTTTGTTGATTTTGTCCGTATAGATCCTCAGGAAACATTGGTCAATATTCTTGGCTTTTTGTTTTGGGGAATCGTTGTTTCTGTAATTATTCATGCCATGCTTTTTCATCAAAAAGAAGGTGTTTTTTATTGGATGATTGGAAGTTGGGTGCTCTCACTCATCGGTTTTATGTTGGGAAGGTTTTTTGAATACAAAGTAGTGTCGCTTAGTTGTTTGTTCCTTTTTTTTATCACTAGCTGTTATATTATTTGGTCCTGGTATATGCAGCGATATCGCAAAAGAAAAGCGTTTGTCTTTTTGAAAGAGCGTAAGCTTTTTTTAATAAAGCTGGTATCGTTATCGATAGTTTTTGTTGTAATGTTTTGGGTGGATGACTATATGAAAGTACCGGATAACCCAATTACCTTTGCATTACTTACCTTATTTTGGTTAGGCGTATTTAATATTTTAGCACCCAAGTTCTTTCAAAAATATAAAGTGCTGATCTTAGCGCTTTACGGATCGCTGTTGATTCTTTTCTTTTCATTTATCCTCTTTTTTGGTTCAAGAACACATGAGGAAAACCTGGACTTATTCTTTGTGTTTTTGTTTCCTATACCCTTATTTGCTTTGTTGTGGACCTATGATCAATGGAAATGGTTTCAAAACTTAAAAGCTGACAAAGCCAAAGCAGAATTAGCGTTATTAAAACAACAGGTAAATCCACACTTCTTTTTCAATACCTTGAATAACCTCTACGGATTGGCAAAACGAAAATCTGACCAAACTCCCGATCTCATACTCAAATTGTCAGAAATTATGCGTTATGTAATTTACAAAGGCAAAGAAAATGAAGTAAAGCTGGAAGAGGAGATCGAATATCTTGAAAACTATATTGAAATTCAGGAGATCCGACAACATAAAAAGGTGGATATTCAATTTATAAAACGAATAGAAAAGGATGACGTCATGATTCCTCCGCTTTTGTTTATTATCTTGTTAGAAAATGCGTTTAAACATGGAGTGGATAGTTTGATGTACGATGCTTTTGTACATATTAAACTAGAGGTTGCCAATGGCAAGATTCTGTTTGAAGTAGTAAATAATTATGATACTTCCGTTCTGAATGAAACCAAAGGAATAGGAATAGAAAACTTAAAGAAACGATTAGAAATTGTATATGGTGATTCATATGCATTGGATTTTAAAACAGAAGAAGATATGTATAGTGCACAATTAACCATTACTTTCTAATTATGAATTATCTCATTATAGATGATGAACCCATAGCTCACACCATAATTGAAGATTATGCAGCATCGCTCAATGATCTAACATTAGCAGGAAACTGTTATAATGCAATAGAAGCTATGACTTTTCTTCAAAAGGAAAAAGTGGATCTTATCTTTTTGGATATCGAGATGCCAAAATTGAAAGGGTTAGACTTTCTTCGAATGCTTACTGATCCGCCCTTAATTGTTATTACATCGGCCTATTCAGAATTTGCGGTGGATAGTTATGAGTTAGAAGTGTGTGATTACCTCCTGAAACCTTTTTCTTTTGAACGGTTTTTGAAGGCATATACCAAGGTAGTCAAACATGCAGAGAACTCTTCAAAAAAAAGCACAACAGTTGCTGAAGCTACTAACACCAGTATTTTTCTTAAAGGAGACAAAGAAACACATCATGTGCAACTCGATACAATTACATATCTGGAAAGTTATGGAAGCTATGTAAAGGTATATCTGGAAAATAACATGTTACTTATTCATGAATCGATATCTTACTTTGAGGCGCAATTACCAGCAGATAAATTTATTAGAGTACATCGTTCTTTTATGGTAAGCATCAAATCGATTAAAAGTATTGCGGGTAATCAAATAAAGATAGAAGGAAGTGTTATTCCCATTGGGCAGTCCTATAAGGCTATAGTGAAGAAAAGACTTTTCTGAAGTAACTTTAAATACACATAACACTCTTAACTTTTTAGGAATAGTAGCATAATCCAGGCTTAAAATTAAACTAAAGTAGTCAAAGTCATAGGTTGTTAATTTTAGAAATCAATAACCTAACACACTTCAACGATGAAAAAATGTATTCTGGCTGCGCTGGTTGTGCTAAGCCTTTTTAGTTGCGAAAACAATTACGATCTACCTTCAGAAGAAAATCAAAAAGTAAATCAAAAAAACCAAAACTTTTATCTCGATCTTGCGTATCACCACGCACCTGTTCATTACCAGGATGTGGATCGAACTGGCTCGCATGGATTAAGCGGCAAAGCAGATTATATCACTCGATATGATTTTGACGGAGATCTAAATGCTAAGAACAATTGGAACAATATTGCCAATTCATCCAGAAAAGGAAATGCCGTAGGGTATTATTCTGTGGTAGAAACATCAACCCATTATTTTATTATTTATGCCTTTTTTCATCCAAGAGATTGGACAGACATTTGGTTTTTGTATCGACTTGATGAGCACGAAAATGACCTCGAGGGAGTGCTAACCATCGTAAAAAAGGACAATACGACTTATGGTGCTGCACTTGGCGCAGTTACTGTTTTTCACTCTGACTTTTACTCCTATAAAACATCAAATTCGGGCCTTACCGACGGAAATGAGGATATCGATGGCACCCTAACCTTGCAAAATCACAATGGCATCAATCGCTTTAAAACCTCTGCCGAAGCAAAAGGACATGGGATCAAGGCCCATTCAAAACAAAAACCGGGGGGTAGTGACTATGTGGTGTATTATCCAAGTAAAACGAGCAGCGAATATCCTTCAGACATTTATGATAGAAATGTGAAGTATAAATTGGTAAATATTTTTGAGAACGGTGGGATGTGGGATCAACGTTTTACTACTAGCTTGTTCAGCAATGCCAAGTCATTTCAAAAATCCTATGGAAATGGTTCTGCAAATGCACCATGGAATTGGGACGACAAAAACGATGGAGGTAATCAAGGGTTACTTGCCGGAGGGATGGCTTATTATCCTGCTCACTTGGTAGATGAGTATTTTAACGGACTAGGAAATTTCAGTAAAACCTATACCTATAATCCTTATTTGGGGATAGAATAGTAATAGATAAATAACTAATTAGCAGAGGGGTTAAAAGAATGTTTTAACCCCTCACTCATATAGAAATACTTTTGACCTTAAAAATTAACGTGTTTTTTCCCTAAAGTTATGTTAAACGATAATCAGTGGATAAAAGGTTTTATACTTTTCGGAGAAGATATAGCTCAACAAAATGATTAAGAATAGTATTACCCTCGTTTTTTTATGTTTCGCAGTGTCCATTTTTGCTCAGAAACGAGCATTAACTCATGAAGACTATGATCTCTGGAAAAATATAACGGACACCAAAATATCCAATACTGGAAAATTAATCGTTTCGACTATCGAAACCACTACAAAGCGAGGTGATGGATATCTGCAGATATACAATACGGAAACAAAAGAAAAGTTCACAGCTTTCAATGGGTATGATGCTTCGATAACCGCAGACGAACATTTTGTAATCTTCAAAAGAAAACCATCGTACAACAGTGTTAGACAAGAAAAGAAGAAAGAGGTTAAAGAGGACGAAAAAGCAAAGGATAAGCTATTTATATATGATGTAAAAACGAACAAAATATATGATTCTATAGCCAGAGTGAGTGGGTATAAGGTTCCCGAAGTTTCTAATGGTTGGTTAGTGATTGAGAATTTTAAGAAACAAAAACCTAAGGCTAAAGACGAAACTAAAAAAGACGCTAAAAAAGATACGGTAAAACCAAAACTAGGAAAAGGATACAAACAATCTTATGCATTGGTTTACGATTTAAAATCCAAAGGAACAGACACCATTTTTCAGATTAAAGATTTTGTAGTTCCTGAAAAGGGGGATGCATTTTACTATACCACAACCAATCATATAGGTGGGAAAAAGAAAAAAGGAAATCAGGTAAGGAAAAGAGATGTAGGGATCTTTGCATACGATATACCTTCCGGAACAAAAGCGGTAATAGATTCTACAAGATATTTGTATGATAAATTAGCTGTAGATAAAACTGGAGAACACTTTTCGTTTATGGCCGCAAAAGACTCCACACATTTGGATTCAATTCGATATGAGTTGTTTTATTATGGGGATAAACAACTAGCAAACCTGGTGGATACCAAGGGAAAAAATATTAGAAATAATTGGGAATTAGGAAATGGGAAAGCGTCATTCTTTTCTGAGAATAGTAATCGACTATATTTTTATTCAAAGCCAAAAGTGACGTATAAAAAGGATACGACATTTTTGGATGATGAAATCCCTCAGGTAGATGTTTGGAATTGGAACGATAAAATGATACAACCCGAACAAAAAGCAAGGATCAAGGACTTAAAAAATGAAGCGTACATATCTTACTACGACCTTGAAAAAAAATCAGTGGTTGAGATTCAAGACGAAACCTTTAAGGATGTCCTTTTTGATAAAAACAGAGAGCAAAGATTTATTTTGGGAGCTACCGGAGCACCTTATGATGTGGAACGGTCTTGGAATTTCCCCTGGACCAGAGATTTTTATGTAATCGACACTTATACAGGTAAGAAGCGTTTGTCTCTTACCAAAACGGCATTGCAACCTTTTTTATCGCCTGATGGGAAGTATGCATTGTATTACGATATGGAACAAAAACATTGGTTTTCTCTGAATCTGGAGACTTTAGAAAAAAAGAACCTTACCCAAAAATTAAAAGTGGCTTTTTATGATGAGGATGATGATCATCCTGCATTGCCTTTTATGTATGGCTTCGGAGGGTTTGATAAATTTGGTAATGGATTGATTTATGATAAGTTTGATGTTTGGAAGGTGTCTTTATCGGGAAATACAAAACCTGTAAATATCACAGGTAACGGAAGAAAAAAGAACATTGAATATAGAACCTTAAGATTGGATGAAGAAAATTCGAACCTTGCTTCCTACTGTAATAATGAGTTGCTGATTACCAGTTTCGATAAAACTACTAAGTCATCAGGATTATATACTTTGACAGATACAGGTATGAAAGAGAAAATAAAATCGACAACGTATTTTATCAATCGATATAAAAAGGCAAAAGAAGCAGATGTTTTTACCTTTCAGCAACAAAACTTCGACACCTTTCAAGATTTGCATTATACGGATTCTAATTTTCAGAAGAATACGCAACTAACTGATGTAAATCCTCAGAAAAAAGATTTTAAATGGGGAACTGCCGAGCTATTTACCTGGAAAAGTTACGATGGAAAAAAACTAGAGGGGATTATTTATAAACCCGAAGATTTTGACCCTTCAAAAAAATATCCATTGATCACTTATTTTTATGAGAAAAGATCGGATAGCTATCACACCTATTATACACCAAGACCCAGCGCATCTGTTGTAAATCCTTCTTATTTGGTAAGTAATGGGTATATCATGTTTGTCCCAGATATTGTTTATGAAGATGGGAAACCTGGACCTAGTGCTTACAATTGTATAGTTTCTGGGGTAGAGGCTTTAGAAAAGTTAGGATATGTTGATAGCGCAAATATGGCACTTCAGGGGCAAAGCTGGGGTGGATATCAGGTAGCCTATTTGATCACGGTAACCAACAAGTTTAAAGCGGCTATGGCTGGTGCTCCCGTGAGTAATATGACATCGGCCTATGGAGGGATTCGTTGGCAATCTGGTCTGAGTAGAGCATTTCAATACGAACGATCTCAAAGTAGAATAGGGAAGAATTTATGGGATGGTTTTGATTTGTATATAGAGAATTCTCCATTATTTGGAATTCCAAAAATTGAAACCCCATTATTGATGATGCATAACGATAGTGATGGTGCGGTGCCTTACTATCAGGGGATTGAGATGTTTATGGGGATGCGAAGACTGCAAAAACCAGTTTGGCTTTTGGTTTACAATGATGAACAACACAACCTGAGAAAAGAAAAAAACAGACAAGACTTATCTATAAGAATGATGCAGTTTTTTGACCATTATTTGCAGGGTAAGCCTGCTCCAGTATGGATGACAAAAGGTGTTTCTAGGGTAGATAAAGGAAAATATTTTGGTTATGATCTGGAACAAAATGGTTCAGCTGCTCCAAAAACCACTATTCCCAGTTCCAATAGATAAGATGCCATTTGGTAGTATTATCTTCGTAGATCATTAGGTCTTTAAAACCAATAGCATAATGAGCATTGAGTGACCGGGCATTACTTGCAGCGACTTCTGTAATTAATAGATCGTACTTGGTGTTCAATTCATCACGCATTTTGGTATATAAACCTCTGAAAATACCTTGTTTCCTATAGGCTTTATCTATACAGATTTGTCCCATTACTAGATATGAAGACTTTCCTTGTAATTCCTCATCTATTTTTAAAAACATAGGTTGTAATACTGGGATCTGATCTTTAAAGTCTTTAACCATAGATAATGCATAACCAATCACATGATCTTCATGTTTTGCAATGATATGAGGTTGTCTATCATGCATTTTTTTTAAAATATCAAGATCATGCTCAACGGTTACAAAACCCTCTCGTTCTTTTTCTGTTTTAGAAATTGAAACCGGTAAATTCGTTTTTTGAAGTTGAAGAATTTGTTGTAACTCTTTTGTAGAAGAAGTAATGGTATAGGTAATATCTTTCATAGGATAAAAATACGGTCAATCTATATCTTTTGGTAGAATTAGGAGCATAATTTTTGTAGTAGGTTTCTGAAATCTAATGGTCTTTGTACCTTTGAACCGTGTTACCTAAAAAACTTATTAAACGACTAAATGAACGCAGTGCCAAGAATGCACTACGAACCTTAAAAACCCAAAGCGATTTGGTTGATTTTGCATCCAATGATTATTTGGGATTTGCAATGTCTTCGTCTATTTTTGATAAGGCCCATCAAATTCTTGCTCACAACAACCTTCATCACAACGGAGCAACGGGTTCTCGTTTACTCACAGGAAATCACAAATTGTATACAGAAACCGAAAACTTTTTGGCGAGATATCATAATGCTGAATCTGCTCTGATCTTTAACTCTGGATATGATGCTAATATTGGTTTCTTTTCTAGCGTACCGCAACGTGGGGATGTGATCTTTTTTGATGAATTGATTCATGCTTCTATTCGAGATGGTATCCAAATTAGTCATGCCAAATCTTATAAGTTTAAACACAATGATCTGGAAGATTTGAGCAAAAAATTGGAGCAACTAACTTCAAAGAATGAAGAACATCAGCACTCGGGAGATGTATATGTCGTTACCGAATCTGTTTTTTCGATGGATGGTGACAGCCCAGATCTGAAGGAGCTCGTCAATTTGAGCAAAACATATGGGTTTTTTCTAATCATTGATGAAGCTCATGCTACAGGAGTATTTGGGGCAAATGGAGTCGGTTTGCTACAACAATTAGGGATAGCGCAAGAAGTGTTTGCACGCATAATAACTTTTGGTAAAGCTATGGGATGTCATGGAGCTGCAGTCTTAGGATCAAAGACATTACAACAGTACTTGGTTAATTTTGCAAGAAGCTTTATTTATACCACTGGGCTACCGGTGCACGCAATAGCGACAATTCAAGCGGCGTATGAGGAATTAGAGCGTACAGATCAAACCAAAAAACTGATGGAAAACATCAGGTATTTTAGACAAAAGCTAAGAGACTATCAAATAGCATCCCTATGTATTGATTGTAACTCGGCAATACAGTGCTGCATTATTTCGGGTAATGAAAAAGTAAAAAAAATTGCACAAGGATTACAGGAGAAAGGCTTTGATGTAAAACCCATTATGTCTCCTACGGTACCTCTCGGAAAAGAACGTTTGCGTTTTTGTTTACACAGCTATAATTCTAAAGAAGAAATTGATGAAGTTTTAAAGCTGTTGGCTACCTTTGTTTAAAACTTTAAAGACATAATTATGCCTGGCAAATCAAAGGCAACTCCTAAAAAAGTATTCATAACCGGGATAAGCACAGAAGTTGGTAAAACTATTACTTCAGCAATTGTTGTAGAAGCATTACAAGCAGATTACTTTAAACCTGTGCAGGCCGGAGATCTGGATTTTTCGGATACCGATAAGGTGAAAAAACTGGTGTCTAATTCAAAATCGGTATTTCATAAAAACAGCTATGCTTTGCATACGCCTATGAGTCCTCATGCCGCGGCAGCAATAGATGATCTTGTTATCGAAAAAAGTAACATTACACTTCCAGATACCGATAATCATCTGGTGATTGAAGGTGCGGGAGGATTGTTGGTACCGCTTAATGATACCGATACGATAATGGATTTGATAGCACCAGATTATAAAGTAATCGTGGTATCAAGACATTATTTAGGAAGCATAAATCATACCCTAATGACGGTTAATATTCTAAAAGAGCAAGGTTTTGATGTTTCTATCATTTTTAGCGGAGATGAACACAAAACAACCGAAGAAATCATTAAAAAAATGGCAGATGTTCCCGTGATCGGGAGAATCGAAAATGAGCCTTTTTTTGATACTAGCGTAATCAAAGAATATGCAGAGCTGTTTCAGGAAAAATTGGAGAAGTTATGAAGGTAGGACAAGACAATAAAGTAAGCGATTTGATGATTGAGGAGAATGGACTGAGAGCACGTGATCAAAAACACATTTGGCATCCGCTTACGCAACACAAAATTCATCCCGAAGCATTGCCTATTGTAAAAGCAAAAGGAGCTTTGTTGTATGATGAATCGGGGAAAGAATATATCGATGGGATCGCATCGTGGTATACTGCAATGTATGGACATTGTAATGAGTATATATTGGCAAAGGTTGGAAAACAAATGCAACAACTCGATCAAATTGTATTTGCAGGATTTACCCACGAACCTGCTATTCAACTTTCTGAAGCATTAATTGAAATACTTCCGGAAAATCAGGAAAAAATATTCTTTTCGGATAATGGTTCAACAGCAAATGAGGTTGGGATCAAGATGGCACTACAATACCATTTTAATCGAGGAGAAAAGAGGAATACGATTATTGCTTTTGAAGATGGTTTTCATGGGGATACCTTTGGAGCGATGTCTGCATCGGGTTTATCAGTATATAATGGGCCATTTGAAGATTTTTTTATTGATGTACAACGTATTCCAACTCCAAATGCCAAGAATATTGATGAGGTAATTGAGAAATTACATAATATCATCGATTCAAATTCTGTTGCAGCTTTTATTTATGAACCTTTGGTTCAAGGGGCCAATGCTATGCATATGTTTGATGCAAAGTATATCAACCAAATTCTTAAGATCTGTAAAGAAAGTGAGGTGATCACTATAGCAGATGAGGTGATGACAGGTTTTGGTAAAACGGGGAGCATGTTTGCCTCAGATATCATAGAGACCAAACCCGATATCATTTCAATGTCCAAAGCACTCACAGCAGGATTTGTTCCCATGGCTGTGACGAGCTGCACTCAGAATATTTATGATGCTTTTCTTGACGATTCTGTAGGTAAAGCGTTTTTTCATGCGCATACTTACTCTGCTAATCCTATAGCATGTGCAGCAGCATTGGCAGGTATAGAATTATTACAAAGCGAGGAGTATCAAAATCATATTGAAAGAATAACGGCTTCGCATCAAGAGTTTGATCAAAAAATTAAGAATCATCCCAAAATAAAAACGACCAGACAACAAGGAGTGATCTATGCGTTGGATTTACAGATTGAGATGGATCGATATGGAAAAAAGAGGTATAAGATTTTTGATCATTTTATGCAAAAGGGAATCTTTTTAAGACCTCTGGGGAGCACTATTTATATTCTTGCACCCTATGTTGTAAGTACAGAACAGCTGGACAAAATGTATGAAGCTATACTTGAGCTATTGGAAAATGTTTAGTAAGATATTCGCAAATAAAAAACTATAAAGAGGCTAAGAGTCGCTTAGCATAGTTTTTGGATAGTTTTTCTGGATTTCGGTAGTAATTAAAGCTGGTTTGATCTATTTGATAGCAATCCGATAAGTATTTGATCTCATTTTCAAACTTTTCTTTTTGATAGTCATCAAAGGATTCTTTGAATTTTAAAAAGCTATCAGATATCCCCTCAAAAACGATGATTCCATCACTTTCTAAGATCTCTGAGAATGACTCAAAATCCTTTGAATGATGTTTACTTGGTAATTTTTGAAACATTAGGGGTACGGTTTGCTTAACACAAAAGTAACTTTTTTTTAACAAAAAGAAATGAATCCAATGTTAAGAATCACCATAAATCTTGTGCGTAAATTCTTATAAATCAAAGAGGGTATCTTCTTGTAATTGTTCTTCCAAACAACTTTTGAATTGCTCTTTATGATCCACAAAAAATGCCAGTGTGGTGAAGGTTTTTTTCATTCCATAAAGTCCATAGAGCACTTGCTCCTCCTTTAGTGTAATGATCACATTATGAGATTCTAACTCTCCAAGAGGGGATAATTTACGAGTAGTTGTATTCCATTCCAAATCTTTGCTGCTTATTTCAACAGATTCAATATGATGCAAATCGATACTGGTTTCACTCAAGATTCCATATCTTAAGTGTAGTTGATTATTGTCTATAGAGATAGGTCTTTTCATCAGAGATTTTAGAAAGCCAAAAATTTGAATTCCTGAATATACACTGATCCCAGAAACGATCCAGGCAGCCATTGTACTCCATTTTTCCAGAAGTACGTGTAATGCATAAGTTTCTATGCCGATGATAGGGATGAGTGCAATTAATAATGAAATTGTTCCGCTATTTTTGTGATAAGTAAATTCATTTTTGGATATAACACGTTTGCTCCAATACAAAAAGCCATAATAGAAAACAGCTATTTCCATAGCTAATAAAGTCCCTACTTTACTAGGAAATATTTCTTCGCAAGCATTTTTGAGCGCCGAAAAAAAGTCCGGAATAGATTGAGCTCGGTCACGATATAGGGCAAAGGTCTGTTTTACTTTATACAAGATAAAGGTAACCACTCCTAATTCTACAATAGGAAAGATCCAGGTTTTTACCCATTGCAATAAGGTTTGATGTTCTTTAGGTAGAACATTAGAAGCAATGATCATTCCTAGCACAAAAACAGGAACAATCGTAATTTTAGGAATGTTTTTCTTTTTGATCAACAAAAGATAAATGATCGGTATCGTAAAGAGTAAATCGATGGTAATACCCTTAGCCAGTAAAATTGGGTTTTGATCAAATAATTTTGAAGAAGCTAGCCAAATTAGGATACCAATAAATAATAAAGGTATTCCAATCGTAGCGATATTGATCTTATTCAAAGTCTTTGTCATCATCGATTTTTTGTTCGTATCCTAATAAGTCAATTTGTTCATCGGTTTCAGAAATGATCACATACATTTCAGAATATTCCCACTGATCATTTGTTTTGGTGCCGACAACATAAACTCTTGCTTCACCTTTTGGTCCTTTTATGGGTACAGAAATATTGGCATTTCCCACGTTGTTTTCATAAGAAAGCTTCCCTTGCATGATTCCGTTAGTTTCTATAGGCTCACCAAGTATTTCTATGACATAATCATCTTGTTTTACCTTGGCAAGAGCATCTTTGTAGGGATCAGAATTGGTCATAAGTTCACTTACTCCAAAAATTACAGATCCTAGAAATACAAAAAATAAAATGATAATGGTCAAACAGCCTCCCACCGGAACTGCCCAACCCCAGTTTCTTGCAAACCAACTTTTTTGTCGCTCTTGATGTGCCATAGGGTGATGAATATTAGTGTTTAACTATTGGTAGTTGAGATCTCTATTTTGTTACTAATTTTAACGATTTACTGTAGTAAAAATAGCGCATAAGTGTTGAACAAAATTGAACAAACCCCTACATTTGCCAAAACTTAAGAATTGCAACAATCAATATCTATTACTGGGATCGCATCTATTTCTCCTCTAGGAGTTTCTGAGGATGAAATCTGGGAGAATTATAAGAATCAGAATCATTGTATTTCTATTCGGGATTTTGGTAAACAACCTACCGTAGTAGCAGAACTCACCAAACAGGCGAAGCAATTTATTTCTGAATTAAGAGAGGAGAATCACCATTATGAAAATCTGGATGATTCGGTGCTTTTTGGAATCTATTCGGCTAGAAAAGCAATTGCTTGTGCAGGTTGGGGAGAGAACAAGAATTTTGGAATCAACATAGGTTCTTCAAGAGGCGCTACTAAGTTATTTGAGAAGTATCACCAAGAATTTTTGGAAACCGGAAATTCGTCCACTTTGAGTTCTCCTACGACTACTCTTGGTAATATATCTTCCTGGATTGCCCATGACTTGCAAAGCGTAGGTCCAGACATTAGCCATTCCATTACATGTTCTACTGCATTACATGCGCTGTTAAATGGTGTAGCCTGGATTCAATCAGGGTTAACTGATAAGTTTTTGGTTGGTGGTAGCGAGGCACCGCTTACTGATTTTACGATTGCCCAGATGAAAGCTTTAAAAATCTATGCTTCAGATACCGATTCGGTATATCCTTGTCAGGCACTACAGTTGGATAAAAAGAGAAATTCGATGTTTTTGGGCGAAGGTGCGGCTGTAGCCTGTTTAGAAAAAGGGCGACAAGAAAATGCGATTGCCTTGGTAAAAGGTATTGGATATGCTACAGAAACGTTAAAGCACAATATTTCGATATCCACCAATGCCGATTGTTTTCAAAAATCGATGAGAATGGCTTTGCAAGGGAATGAAGATCAGGAAGTCGATTGTGTGATTATGCATGCTCCTGGAACGACCAAAGGAGATCTGGCAGAATACAATGCGATTCAAGAGGTTTTTAGGGATAAAAAATTACCAGCACTCACAACAAACAAATGGAAGATTGGACATACTTTTGGCGCTAGTGGGATTTTGAGCATAGAAATGGCTATATTGATGCTAAAACATCAAAGATTTATATCGGTGCCGTTTGTACAGAATACTACAAACCCCGATCAAATACGAAGAATTATAGTGAATGCCGTAGGTTTTGGAGGAAATGCGGTAAGTATATTATTAGAAGCACCCTAACGTATTAAGGCTTTAAATCGTCTTACTGTTGGTAAAAACAACGAATTTGATGTTTTGAAGTTGTGTTTTTTGATTTTAAACAATTACTTTTGAACACTTACATATCTTATTTATGAGCGTTATTAGACACGATTGGACAAAGGAAGAAATCCTTGATATTTATAATAAACCAATGATGGATTTGCTTTATGAAGCGGCTAGTATTCATAGAGAACATCACGATCCTAATACAGTACAGGTATCTACTCTTTTATCTATAAAAACAGGAGGTTGCCCAGAAGATTGCGGGTATTGTCCGCAAGCTGCAAGGTATCATACAGATATCGAAGGAAATGATCTAATGAGTGTACCGCAGGTAAAAGCACAGGCACTTCGAGCAAAAGCTTCAGGAAGTTCCAGAGTTTGTATGGGTGCTGCTTGGCGTAATGTAAAAGATGGTCCTGAGTTTGAAAGTGTATTAGAAATGGTACGCACTATCAACAAATTGGATATGGAGGTATGTTGTACTTTAGGGATGATTACCGAAAATCAAGCGCAACGATTGGCTGAAGCTGGTTTGTATGCGTATAACCATAATTTAGATACTTCTGAAGAGTACTACAAAGAAGTCATCTCTACAAGAGGATATGAAGATCGTTTAAAAACGATTGATAATGTTCGAAAAACAAATGTTACCGTTTGTAGCGGTGGTATTATCGGGATGGGAGAAAATGTTGAGGATCGTGCAGGAATGCTTGTAGCCTTATCAAAACTAAGTCCGCAACCAGAGTCAGTTCCTATTAATGCATTAGTAGCGGTAGAAGGAACTCCCATGGAAGATGAGAAACCAGTAGCTATTTGGGATATGATTAGAATGGTAGCAACCACTCGAATTGTAATGCCAAAAACTCAGGTACGTTTATCTGCTGGAAGAACCGAAATGAGTAGAGAAGGACAAGCGATGTGTTTCTTTGCTGGAGCTAATTCTATTTTTGCCGGAGATAAATTGTTGACCACACCTAACCCTGATGTTAATGAGGATATGGAAATGTTTTCATTACTAGGTTTGATCCCGCAAAAGCCATTTGTTAAGAAAGCACAGCCTGAAACTGTAGAATCTGCAGATTCTAAGTTCGAATCAATGGGCGAAAAACCAAAGTGGTCAAGACCAGGCCATACGATCGAAAGAAATGAAAGCGCTAAAAACAACGCCAAAAAGGCCGTAGCAGATAAATAAACAATTTTTTCGTTTTAAAATTATTTTCATCCTAAGTGAAATTAAATTTAGAGCAAATACCAAGGGTAACATCAATTACCAAAGAGGAGTTCCTTTCACAATATGTCGCATTACAAAAGCCTGTAGTTATCGAGCGATTGATTGTGGATTGGCCCGCATTTAAGAAATGGGACCTTGATTATATTGGTAAGATAGCTGGAGAAAAAGAAGTGCCGATTTATGATGATCGACCTATTTCTTCAAAGTTTAAGTTTAATGAAGCTCATGCCAAAATGAAAATGAGCGAGTATATCGACTTGCTTAAACAAGGGCCTACCAGTTATCGAATCTTTCTGTACAACTTACTCAAAGAAGTGCCAGAGCTTCAACAAGATTTTAGGTATCCAGATATTGGTTTGAAGTTTATGAAAAAGCTGCCTTTCCTATTTTTTGGAGGCAGTGGATCCAAAGTCTTCATGCATTATGATATCGACCTAGCTAATATATTTCATTTCCATTTTCATGGAGAAAAGCAATGCATTTTGTTTCCTCCTTCTGAAACGAAATACCTTTACAAGGTGCCACATGCGCTTATTTCTCACAACGATATAGATTTTACGAATCCAGATGTGGAGAAGTGGCCTGCCCTAAAAAAAGCCAAGGGATATGTTACTAATCTGAAACATGGAGAAACATTATATATGCCAGAAGGATATTGGCATCAAATGACGTATTTGACTCCAGGTTTTTCAATGAGTATACGTTCTGTCCCCAAAAACCTTAGAAACTTTGCAGAAGCTACGTATAATGTGTTTTTTATGCGTTATTTTGATAATTTTATGAGAAAACGAAGGGGGCAGCAGTGGATCGATTACAAAAATGAAATGGCCATCCGAAAGACACATTCCAATCTTAATTTGTAGAAGGACGTGCATCTTACAAGCATGTAAAACGATAATCGGTTAGAGATCAAGTTCATTTACTTTCTCAAAGACCAATTGGTTTTCCCACCCTCTGTAGATCAGGTAATCTATTAGTTTCTTTTTTTTCTTATAGCGATCTTTTTCGGTCAGGGAAGCGTATTTTTTATCGGCAAGTTCATGAAATGTCTCGAGATAACTAGATTCTGGAATTTCTTTTAGTGCAGTTTTAATATTGTACGCTGATATATTTCTGAATTTTAGTTCTCTTACGATTCTTTGTTTACCCCATTTTTTAATACGAAATTTTCCTCTGGCAAAGCTTTTGGCAAATCGTTCTTCGTTTAAGAAATTATGTTCCAGCAGGTGTAGAATGATCTGTTCTTTGGCCTCTGGGATAAGTCTCATCCCGCCTAGTTTTTCCATTACTTCTTTATGGCAACGTTCTTGGTAAGCGCAATATCGCTCCATTTTATTGAGAGCTTCGGCAACAGTGATAGACTCAGGGGCTTTTTGATTCATTCAATAATGATAAGGTAAAAATGCCTATAAAGATAAAACTAAAAATTCATTAGAGATAGCGTCTTTTTTTGTGATGCTATTTGTTTCCAAAAACTTTATCAATTTAATTTCTTCAGGTTTTCCTTTTAGATCATTAATTATGTTTTTTTTGGTTAGTTTTTTAAGTTGTAATGGGGTGTATTTGGTTTTGAAATAGTATGGATTAAAGAGCTTCAAACCTATACGAAATTTAGTGGTCTCTTTGTAAATCTGCATCCACTCGTTTTGAGCAATAAATTCACATGGATTTCCATTTGGCAGGGTACTAAAGTGAAAAGGGTCTATGTCTTTTTCATTAATTTCTGAAAGAATAGCGTCTGGTTTCAGGTTAGTTGTATTTACAGGGTTAGGGATATAGTATAAAAGTACTTCTAACTTGTGAATGATAGCAAAGGCATCTATCTTATTCATGCCTTGAAAATGTTTTAATATAGCCATCAATTTTTGAGATTGATCTTTCATAATGTATTGGTGTTGTTTTAGATATTATGATATGAGTAGTTTATAGCGTTAATCGTATTTAAAGATATTTCTGAATTGATAAAACACACGTTCTATTATTTTCAAATCTTCAGTAATAATACCTGCAGATCCTGTCATCTCACGATTAAACAGTAGTGTTTTTCCATAAGTAGTTTTTAAATCTTTAGGAAGGTTTACTTCAACATAGTAATTGCCCTGTTCGTCTGGGGATAATGACATGCTAATAACCTGACCTTTCAGCATACCAAATTCTTGATATGGGTAGTTTTCTAACTTAACCAATACGTCTTGATTGGATTTGATTTTTCCGGTTTTACTGGCAGCAGCTGTTATTTTTCCAACAAGGGGAGAGTTGGTCGGAAGAATGGTAAGTACGTTTTCTCCGGCTTTTACAAATTGATTCTTCCCCCAATACTTTTGAAAACTTACTTTACCATCAATAGAGGCAATTAATAAGTAATTTTGCTCCCATTGGGTAATGGATCTCTTTAGTTGTTTGTAGGATGATATGACTTCTTTTAGGTATTTGGTATCATTTTGGATTCTATTGATATTTGATCCTTTGATTCCGCGTTGAGCATTGTTTTTGGATTCCTGGACTTGTGAGATATTAATTTTGGTGTTTTCGTAGTTTCGTTGTGCTTGTAAGTATTCTAATTCTTTGTTTTCGAGTTCAACTTTGGAAATAACTCCTTTTTCATAGAGTGTTTGCGTTCTTTCCATGTCCGTTTTTCTTACTTCAAGCTCTTTTTTTTCTATCGTCCTTTGTACTTCTAAAACATTTATTCTACTATTCAATTCAGAAAGAACCTGCTGTCCAGAAAGTGTTTCTAGAGAAAATGGATTCAGGTCTTTATTGAGTAAGAAATCGCTATATGATTTTTCAAAAAGTGCATAATCTTGCTCTAGTTCACCTAATGATAAAAATTCTGTTATATGCGTAGGGAAATTAAAATTTTGATAATCCGTAGTTAAGGTATCTGTTAAGGATTTTAATAATAAGAAATCCTCAAAATTAGCGGTGTTTTCGATCACAGCCAAAATTTGCCCTTGTTTTACTTCTTGCTGATCTTCAACAAGAAGTTTAACAATGCGTCCGCTAGACTTAGCTTCAATTTTTTCGACGGGTATTTCTGTTGTGATTTTTATTTTCGAAGTAATGACATCTGGGTATGAGATCACACAACTTGCTGCCAAAACCATGAGTATTACAAAGAAAACAACGGTAATACCCCATCTTGTCATCCAATTGGGAGGAGTGCTTAATATTTCTTCTACTTCTTCAGAGCGTAACTCTAATTGTTCTAAGGTTTTGTTTTTTTGTTCAGACATAGTATTTAAGCGTTTATAAGGATAGATGGATCTGATGATAATAACTTTGAATTTTGTGTGGTGGAATCATTAAGTTTCTCCAAGTCCAATTGATTTTTTACAAGTTGATAGTATTTCCCGCCTAGATCTACTAATTCATGATGTGTTCCTTTTTCTACAATTTTACCCTGGTCCAAAACCACAATTTGATCTGCATTTTTAACTGTGCTTAGTCGATGTGCAATTACTACTGCTGTTCTTCCTTTAAAAAAAGTATCTAGATTTTCCATAATGATTTTTTCATTATTGGCATCCAATGCGCTTGTGGCTTCGTCGAAGAAGATAAAATTTGGGTTTTTGTAGACCGCCCTGGCAATTAACAAACGCTGTTTTTCTCCTCCACTTAATCCAATACCTTCGTTACCAATTTGAGTATTGTAGCTTAGAGGAAGACTTTCTATGAAGTTTTTGATATTGGCCAGCTTGACTGCATTTGATAATCTTTTCTTATCAATATGACTTTCTCCCAGGGCAATATTGTTCGCGATAGTATCATTAAATATGTACCCATCTTGCATTACTACTCCACATACATCTCTCCATGATTTTTGCGAGATGTTTTGAAAATTTTGCTCACCAAGTTTTATGCTTCCTTTGCTTGGATTGTAAAAACGCATTAGCATTTTCATTAATGTAGTCTTTCCGCTTCCTGAAGCTCCTACTATGGCAGTGGTTTTATTTCTGGGAATTGTAAGATTCATGTTCTCAATAACAGATTCTTCGGCACCAGTATACCTAAAATTAAGGGCTTCTATAATGATATCATTTTCTTTAGGGATTTCGTGAATGGTAATGTCTTTAAAATCCTCTTCGTTTTTTCTGTCATGGATTTCTTTCAGTCTTTCTAGGCTTATTTTTGCATCCTGGGTTTCTTGTATGAATTGTAGTAATTGAGAAATGGGACTATTAAGTTGACCTATTATATATTGAATCGACAACATCATACCCAGAGTAATTTGACCATTTAAGACCAAAGAAGCTGAAACGAATGTAATTAAGATGTTTTTGAATTGATTGATCGATGACGATCCTATGGTCTGCATTTGCTCAAGAGACAGCCCTTGTGTAGCAACTTTAAAGAGACGAATTTGAATAAATTCCCATCCCCATCGTTTTTGTCTTTCGGCATTGTGTAATTTAATTTCTTGCATTCCTTCAATGAGCTCTATCGTTTTACTTTGATCATCACTCATCTGCGAAAAACGTTTATAATCTAATTCTTTTCTTCTTTTCATAAAAAAGAGAATCCATAAGATCATAAAAGCACTTCCGGCAGCAAAAATCCCGAAGATTTTAAGGTTATAGTATATAAGAACTACACTAAAAATGATAATATTAAAAAAAGAGAACAGTGTATTCAAGGAAGAATTAGTAAGTAATCTTTCAATTCTCTGATGATCATTTATCCGTTGCATCAGATCTCCGGTCATTCTTGTGTCGAAATAAGAAATGGGTAAATTCATTAGCTTGATAAAGAAATCCGATACCAAAGAAATATTTACACGAGAACTTAAGTGCAATAGAATCCAGCCTCGAATGGCTTCAATGCTTATTTGACCAACAAATAACATTATCTGCGCCCCTAGAATCAGGTAAATGAAGTTAATGTCTTGATTTTGAATACCTATATCTACAACGCTTTGAGTAAGAAAAGGAAATAATAATTGAAGTAAACTTCCTGCGAGTAATCCAACAACTAGTTGAAGGATTAGCTTTTTATACTTTGATAAGTATCTAAATAAAAAGGAGAAACCTGATTTATGATCAAAATTGTCCCAATCTGTGTCATAGAATTTTGGGGTGGTATCTAATAGAAGAGTGAGTCCTTCTTGAGTTTTTTGATCTGCATTTTTGCCTATCCATGATTCTATAAACTCTTCTTTGTTATATTCTATTAACCCATAAGAGGGATCAGAAACATATATAATGTCATCCTTGATTTTATAAACCACTACAAAATGACGTTTTTTCCAGTGTACAATACAAGGAAAAGGCACGTCTTGTTTAAAAGTGTCATAATCTGTTTTAACACCAACTGCTTTGAAACCAAGATTTTCTGCTCCTTCAGCAAGGCCAAGAAAAGAACTTCCTATTCTTGTAGTTTGAGTAAGGTTTCTTATCGTTTCGAGCGGGATAGTTTTACCATTGTGCTTGCTTATTATTCGCAAACAAGTGGGTCCACAATCCTTTGCTCCTGGCTGTTTGTAAAAAGGGAAATTTTTCAAAGCTTTCAGATTTTAATAGTGTTTTACATTTGTTTAATTATAGATTGTTCGTGATCAATATCTAAGAATTCAGAACTAGGATGATACTTAAGATCTTCGTCATTTATTAAATCTTGAATGAAGTAATCCAAGTGCTCTATATCATATGTTTTTGGGAATAGGTATCCATTGATAAATACAATAGGAGTAAAATCCAGATTATTTTGAGCGTACCATTTTTTATGATTTAGGGATGTTTTTTGGATGGCCTCATGGTCAAAATCGTGCTTATATTTGGAAAGCCAGTCCTGAATGTTTTGGTTTTCAAACCAATCAGCAAGTGCCAGGTTGAACGTGTTCTGGTCTTCTTGTATTTGTAAACTAAATAGGTTTTGACAAAATAGTCTATCGTCATCATATTCGTCAAGGAGACCTACATTTAGAACAGTGCTGAAATTTATTTTTTCGGGATATCGTGCTAAGATTTTTTCTGTAGTAAGGTGGACTCTTTTACAGAAATCACAGAAAGGATCGGATACTATGGTGATATTGAGTTTGTTATTGTTGTTGTAATCAACCAAATCCTGAGGAAGATGAAAAGGTTTTTGTTTTAGGATTTCTTCTTTAAATCGAGGATAGTTTCTTATAAACCGAATGGCTTTGATTTTAAATTCTTTCAGTTCCTTTATTTTGATAAGATTTCTTTTGATTGCTACCCATGAAATAGAAATCATAACATAAATGAAGAATAAAAGACCAAATGATTGTATCGTGTACGTATTTGCCTGTTCCAGAGTAAATTCTAGATAAATGTATTCATTTAGTAATAGGGTAATAATCATTAGGCATATAAAACACCATTTTTTGATTACGAATTTTTGGAAATACAGAGCAAGCAGAACAACCGGTAACCCGAGATATAATAACAGCTTTTGATAAATGAAGTATTCATTGATCAATCCAGAAAAACTAAGGATTAGATAAGAAATTAATTGTGAGGAAAAGAAAATAAGACTTAGGTCAGAAAAGTTTATTTTAGAAAATAGTGAGATTCCTTTTGAATGTATTACAGATTGGCAATCTGTTGTAGTACTCTTGATGCAAAATTTATGTAGCGCATGGTCCGGATCATCAAGCCATAAATCTTTCACAGCTGTTAGAGATAATAAAATACCAATAATAGGAAATATATAAAATAGGGCATGCCATGGACTATCGTAACTTAGATAAACACTGGTTGGAATTAGGATCAGCAATGCTAAGTACACGGATTTTTTTAAGGTTGTTTTTTTTTTGGCTGGTTGATCATCTTCTAAAATCAAAACGATTCCTCTCCAAAGTTTTTTAATAGAATCAACTGAGACTTTTTGAGAATTAAGGAAATAACTACCTTTTTTTTTCTCGAGATATTTAAAATTGTGTATTCTGGAATCTCCTTTTAGAAGGGTTAGGTATTTATCATGTTCGCGATCAACTTCTTCAAAAGTAGTATTATAAACACTGTGTTGTATGTCGAAATACTCCAATGTATCTACTATGGATAACAAATTTGGATAACTAGGATGAGAAGTTAATTGTAAAACAAACATCTCTTTATTTACCGAAATATTTTCTTTTCTGAAGTATTTTAAAAGCGACTCGATAATATGATTGGTATCCATAGACGAATTTTTAATAGTTAACAATTGAATTGGAAGTATTTTTAGAATAACAGAAACATGTCACTCCAATCGAATTTGTTGTAATTCATAGAAAGTAAAACCAAGCCGGTTCCACATAAACCATCTAACATACACTCCTTATCAAGGGTATATGAATACTCTTTGTTTTGTCTGTACCAGGGGTAATATATATCTCCCTCAATGCTTAGTTGAGTTTCTAGATTATGCAGTAATTGATTTTTCCAATACATAACTCTTTTGTTGATTTGAGGACTTTCTAGATGGTTGTTAATTTTTTGTAACATATAGGCAATTCCGCTTATTCCATGACAAAAACCATTGTCGAAGAAGGAGTAGCGTTCAAAATGAGTAAGTCCAGAATTACTAATCGTTCTTAGAATTAATTTTTCAAGTATTGGGATAGCTGCTTGCAAAAGATCATTGCGTTTTAACACACTGTATGCGTATACCAAGGTATGCGTAATTCCTAGATCACCATAACACCATCCTAGTCTACTGTTAATATTTCTGCTATTAATATCTTCGGCATAATGATCAGGAAAACCACTAACAGTTGTAATTTTATTTCTAAAACTAAAAAGACTGTTTATAATGCCTTCAATAAGAGGGTCGAGTAGTGAGTGATCATATTTTAGTTCCTTTAGCCTTACTAAGAAAGCTAGAACCCCAGAGATACCATGAGCCATACCCAGGTTAATTAACCCCTTTTCTGACTCATTAGAATCATACCAAAAAAAACCATTAAAACCTTCGTTTTTGTTTTTGTATAGCGATGTAAGGAATTGATCGATCAAAGTCTTTGTTCTTTGTTGGTCCTTATATTCTGGATCGATATAAAACAATAGTTTGCCTATACTCCCGTGTAAAGTATCAAAGTAATTGGCATTGAAATCTATATGTAACGACTTAAGCAGATGCTTTTCAAGATCATCAGTCAGATCATTAGTGTCTATAACATTACATTTTTTCAGGTATTGAATGGTATATAAAATTCCTTCAAAGCCCTCATGAAATCCAGAGCCCAAATTATGTTGATGAAGCCGTTGTTTTAAATTCGTAAGTAGTTCTTTTGCTCTTTGTTTGTAGGCCTCTTGTTTTGAGTACTTGTACAATGTCGCCTCAAAGATCATAGCGCCCAAATCCTCAGCGATTATCGGTTTGTTCATATATCTAGCTTTTTCAAAAAGAATAGATTCTATTTTTTCTATGCTTCTTTCTAACCTTTTTGATGTAGAGGTATCCTGTAATGTAAGCGTATTGGAATCTGCGATCATGTTATATTCTTTATGTTTAACAAGTGCTTTAGAGGAAAAAACTTTTATAGAGTTTTGCCAACGATCATCAGATCGTTGGCAAAACGCCTAGTAACTCAGATTGATGAATGATCAAAGGCGTTATGATCCATGTTGGTCACCTCTTCCAATACTTAAGTCGATTTTAATTTCTATAGAAGTTTGATCACAACAAGGCTTTTCCTTTCCTGATCCATTCTTACAGCTAATGATACAGATATCGATACCACCGTTTACACTTGCCATTTCATTTCTGTCCATTTGAGAAATTGTTTCTTTGTTTAACTTTAACTTGTTCATAATATTTAATGTTTAAAATTTGCCTACTCTTGAAAGGATTTTCGGCTTACTCCTATTTTATCAATACTTTTTGTTTATTACTTTCTATTTGGGCTACTTTGCTTCTGTAATACTGGAAGAGAAAATTGTAGAGTACCCATTCGTTTAATCGTTGTTTGGATTTAAATAAGCGATTACAATGCATGTGGATGTAACTCTTTAGCAAACTTTGAACTGGGATCGGAGCATTTTGACCTTCTAGTTTTTTGATAATTTTTGATGCTATTGGTTTGTTTTCTACCAGGTATTGATCCAGTACAATATCGTATCCAACGTTACTGTTCTTTTCTAGGATTTGATTAATCGCTGCTCTATTTGCTCTAAATCTTTTCGAAAGTTGTTGGTTAATAGGGGTGGTAGCTCCCATTTCTTCATCAAAAGCCATTTTTAAACTTTTGAATAGTTCTCTTTTTTGGATAAGGCTTAAGTTCCAGGCATCTAAGAAGATATCTATTGATTTGAGCCCCCACAACCATCTATTTTGATCATCACCAGATTCAGAAATTATATAGGTGATTAGTTTGCTATTGGAGAAGAAAACAGATTCGGATTCTTCAATAGTTTCAGTTCCATACCGTTCTAATTCTCTTTTATAGGTGTCGATGAGTACTTTGTTGATCGTTTTGTCTTCAACAAAAGGCGTGATAACCCTGTGCAAAATTTTAATTACATAGTTTAGATTTTCAGGATTAAGTACTCTAAATCGTATTCTTATATGTCTATCAGGATCTTTATAGTTAATGAAGAACCATTTGTCAATTACTTTTTGTTCCAGTAATTCATCTGCGACAGGTTTTAGTACTTGGGTTAAGAAAATATCAGAGGTTTGAGAACCCATGTATAGCTTATAGTATAACCACTCGCTTCCTACGAAAAAATAGCGTTGTTTATTCATGACTTCCTCCTTTTTTATGATTTTTGATGAAAGAGAAGATGACCTCGTTGGTAAAAGTTTCTTCGTTTTTTACAACTGTAGCGTGTTGTTCATCAAATAGATGTTCTTTTAGTTTTATTTGGAATCGATTCTTGATGGTCGATAAAAACATACTTACACTAAGATGGTGTTCAAGATCAATAAGTAATTCATTATCGGACTCGACCAGAAGTATTTTTTGTGGTAGTTTTTTTTCCTTTCTCCATTCGGATAAGTTGTCTAGTTTAGAAATCTTTTTAATCTCTTCACGGTCTATAACCCACTCTGCTGGTGATAAGATGATATTTTTGAAACGTAGTCGAGGTAAAAAACTCCTTCCTTGTCGAGCATTTCTCCAATTAAAACTTAGACTAAACCTTAGATTTTCAGTTTGCAGGTCGCATAAAAATTGATAAATCGGTAAAGGGTTATTAGCATAATTATGGGCTGTAGCCATCCTCGGTTTGACCTCCTTTTGATGTTTCTTTGAAAACAATATGATTTTATCATTTTCTATCGAAATCAAGATGTCATCTACTGTAATTTGTTGCTCATCTGGCAAAGAGCTTTTGGTTAAATATGGGATTTCATAGGGTCTTAGATGACTTCGGTTTAATATATTACCTGTTCTGTTTTCAGGAAGATGTGCGATTTCGGCAAAAATGGCATCTGCATGTTCTTCTTCACTTCTTGTAATTGCTCTTACATGTTCACAGATTTTCGAGTTAGACTGTGTATATCTCCCCAAGATATAGCTGGCAGAAGGTCCACCGGCAAAGGATACACTCAATAAAGGGTTTTTAGGATTGTTATTTAACAAATGAGCAATAACACTGAAAGATAACGGAAGATTGTCCCAGTCTTCGTCGAAAAGTTCTAAATCTGCTTCATCAATACATATTTCAGAAGCGCCCTTAATATCCGATTCGATCAACTTCTTGTTTAGATATTCATCTATATAAGTCCATTTAATATTTTTTTGTTTTTGAATATGGTTACTGGATGAAAGATCTAATCCATTAATTAAAGGTGAAATATCATAGTCATCCTTACTCAAGAATCCATAACCAACTCCTGTTTCTACATCCAAGGCTAGGGTCAGTGGAACTCTTTCATCCTCAAACTTTTTGTAGAATTGTCTTTTGAAATTTGTTAATTTTTCATCCTCTCGTATAGGAGATAGTTTATTTAGTAATCCAATAGCGGTTTCGATGTCCTTAACCGTTTCTTTAGAAATAGTATTTCTCTTGGTAGTGATAGTTAGATCGGTTTGAAATATGAATTTCTTATTGTGATTTATTTCAAAAGAATCCAGTAGCTTAGAAAGCTCATCGTAATATTTTAGATTACTTCCTTTACAACTTTTATCAAGTTTAGTAAGTAGTTGTTCAATGGCAAGTAATCTGGATTTAATATCCTTCGATGGAATTTTGGTTATCAATTCTGATAAATAGTTTTTCCCGGTTATTGAAGGGGATATCGAACTGATCAATATCTGATTATCGATTAATTGATTAACAAATGTTTTTGCATCTTGCAATGATATTTCGGGTTCTACCAAAAGTTGAGCAAGTGAATCAATGGTCGCACCTTTCTTTGCCTTTTTTAGAATGCGCTCTACGTAAATAGAGTTATCTATTGAAACTGTATAATGACTTCTTTCGACATTTTTGTATTTGTACTCGATATATCTCAGCTTGTTTCCAATGGGGTATAGACTGTTATTAGGAAAATAAACAAGCTCTTTGCGAATTTCTTCAGCTTTTTCCAATTTTTGAACCAAGGAACACAGGTAACTCATATCGATACGAGTAAATCTTTGGTGTTTTGTTGGCTCTTCGAGTTCTATTGAAGTTGTTTGATCAATATTTCCGATACTACAACCGCTAAACAGTCCAAATGGAGTACAACGGTGTCCCATTCTAAGAAGGTATTTCAGTAAAGAATGAATTAATTTTTCTTCATCTCGCACCTTTTTTCCACTTAGATATTTGATCATTTCTTGATGCAGCTCTGGTGATGCCAGAAAAATGGCTTCCGATACTAAATCAGACGAACATAGTTCCTTGATTTTCTCAACCGTTAAGTCTGAAACTTTTGAAGATGAAAGATTGTGTGTTCTAAGCACGTATTCTTCAAGTGGTTTGTATGTTTGTATGGATTTCACGGAATAAATAATTTTGATTATATACTTGTCAAATTGTTTAATGATTTTCGCAAGTGGTATTCATTTTTCTAAAAGTGATATCAAGAATTGATGAATATGATTCGTTTGCGAACAGGACAAATATAGAATGGTTAAAACCCTCAAAACAAGCGTGATAGCTCTGGATTCCCAGAATTCAGAGTCTGGATTCCCAGAATTCAGATCTCGAAAAAAAGACCTAAAACGCTTTTTTATAAAGGGTTATGCATGTTTTATTAAAACCTGTAATATTTTACGAGAAGAAAGATTTAACTATATAAAAAAAGTATTATCTATTATATTTGAATGGATGTATTCTAATTTTAATAGACTTCCTTTCATTGTAGTCAAATGGTGTAATAGTGTTCTTTTTAATGGGTCGAATAATAATAGTATTGTTTTTTTTATTGAATCTGGGGGTATACGCTCAAGTTGGGAATAGTAAATATGAAATTCCAGATTCCTTAAAAACCAAGGAGTATGAGGAAATAATTAGAGCATATGATAAAAGCCCAAATGACACCATAAAATCTTTAATTTACCTAAATGCAAGTTTACAAAAGGCTATAGAAAAAAAAGACAGCCTTAAAATGTCTGAGAGCTATTGTTTGCTAAATTTTTATGAGAAAGATGATAGTTTAAGGCTCGCATATCTTAACAACTCTATTCAGTTAAGCAAAGGTTTGAACAACAAGTTCTTCCCATCCTATCCATATTCTGTTAAAGGGTATTATTATTTTAGAAAGTGGGATTATCAGAATGCTTTAGATAATTACTTGTTGTGTTTAGAATACGCAAAGAAAACCGACAGCAAAGATTACATCTATTTCGCGAAGCACAATATAGGGACGATAAAAAATAAATTAGGAAAACATCAAGAAGCCCTTAGTATTTTTAAAGAATGCTTGCAATATGAAGATCAGAAGGAAACTATTAAAGACACAGTAGATTATCTTTATGTCTATTTGGATTTGGCCAAGACATATGTATATAATCAACGTATTGATTCTTCTTCTTATTATACCGAAAAGGGATTAAATCTAGCCAATAAAATAAATGATAAAATATACTACGAGTTCGTTTTCAATGAAGGGGTTAATTTATATCATAATGCAAAATATACTCAGGCCACAGATAGTATAGAAAAGTCACTGCCTTTTTTGGCTAAATTGGAGGATAAGGCGGACTTTTTGAATGCGTATTTATATCTCGGAAAAATTGGGGAGGCTTTAGAAAAGGATGACGAAGCTTTTATGTATTACAAGAAAATTGATTCTATTTTTCAGTCTACGAATTTTGTTACACCAGAGGTTAGAGAAAGTTATCTGCTTTTGATAGATAGATATAAGTCAAAGGGGGATTTGGAAAACCAGCTGTTTTATGTAGAGCGATTATTAAAGTTTGACGAAATATTGCGAAATAATTACGCCTTTTTAAATGAAAAACTAGTTAAAGAATATGATACTCCAGAGTTATTAGAAGAAAAAGATAAATTAATACAGTCCATTAATGGAGCAAATTTAAAATACAAGGGCTTTAATACCTTATTAATTATTGTAGTTGTAATCACCGTAGGACTTGTATACTATCAATATAAAAAGAGGAGATTGTATGCTAAGCGATTTGAAGTTCTTATTAATGAGAAAAATCAAGCACCAAATAAAACGTCGAAGCAAGAAACCAAAGATGACCAATCGAAAGAGAATATTGGTATATCAGAAGAAATCATTGAAAAGGTGCTACAAAAAATTGACAAATTTGAAGAGGATCTGGGGTTTTTAGAATCTAATATAACCACAGGTAAACTGGCAACAAAGTTTGAAACAAATAGTAAGTACTTATCAAGAATTATAAATACTTATAAAAAGAAAAGCTTCATTCAATATATTAATGATTTAAGAATAGATTTTGTTGTTGAAAAGTTGAAGGAAGATAGAAAGATGAGAAATTATACGATAAAAGCAATTTCTAGAGAGATAGGATTCAATACTACAGAAGCATTTTCAAAGTCTTTTCATAAAAAAACTGGGATTTATCCATCGTATTTCATAAAAAGGCTAGACAGCCAGGATAATATTTAAGTGTTTGGTTTTGAGAAAATTGAAGGTCTGTATTCTTGAATCCAGACAGGCAGTGGGGTGCAAAATTAGGGTTCTATAAAAGTTAAATGTACTTTAGCCATGTAATCAAAAACCACACAAAATGAAAAAAGTTAAAATTGATAAGCTTAGTTTAGGAAAGTTACAAATAAGTAGATTAAACGATATGTCGCAGGTTAAAGGAGGTTCTGAGTTTACTAGAAGTACAAGGCCTGGATGTCCAAGAGGAAATATTTCTTTTGTTATTGGTTGTGAAGATTCTGGTGATCCAGATGAGCATAAGTTGACCCTTATAGGATAAGAGAATTAAACTTGATTAGCTATTGTATAGCTAGTTGATTTGAAACAAAAAACCCAGTTCGTATATGAACTGGGTTTCTGTTATTTTATCACATCACCATTTTTATCGTGAAAATGATATTCTAAATACGTGTAAGCGTCTCTAGGTACAATCTTAACCCATCTTTTATGGTCAAAAAACCATTTAGAACGGGTAGATGGAAATCCTTTTGTTAAAAAAGCGGCAATAAAAGGATGCGCACTCAGCGTAATCTTTTTATGCTCTTTTTTAATTAATTTTTCTAATTCGACCTTTATTTTATCAACTAGAACAATTGGCGCCTCAATTTCGCCATTGATACCGCTAGGATCTACCTCGCGAGTTTTAATGTTCATTTCTGGTCGTACGCGTTGTCGCGTAATTTGAATCAGTCCAAATTTACTAGGGGGTAAAATCTTATGCTTTGCCCTATCATCTTTCATCTCTTCCCGAAGATGATTAAAAAGGGTTCTACGATTTTCAGCATTATTCATATCGATAAAATCGACGACTATAATACCACCCATGTCTCTAAGGCGTAATTGCCGTGCAACTTCGGCTGCGCTGATTAGATTAACTTCGAGAGCAGTGTCTTCTTGATTTTTGGCTTTATTTGATCGGTTACCGCTATTTACATCGATAACGTGCATGGCTTCGGTATGTTCTATTACCAAATAAGCTCCTTTGCTCATCGATACGGTTTTGCCAAAACTAGTTTTTATCTGTCTTTCGATACCGTATTTTTCAAAAATAGGTACTCTTGCATTGTGAAGTTTGACTATTGATTCTTTTTTGGGTGCAATTTCTTGCAGATACTCTTTTATTCGATTGTAGAGCTCTTCGTCATCTACAACTATCGAAGTAAAGGTATCGTTGAATACATCTCTCAAAATCGAGGATGCTCTGTTCATTTCACCCAATACTTTTGATGGATGGTGGGCTTTGTATAATTTTTTACACATCGCTTTCCAGCGATCCATCAGATTTTGCAAATCTTTATCTAGTTCTGCTACTTTCTTGCCTTCCGCTACAGTACGAACAATAATACCAAAACCTTTGGGCTTAATGCTTTTTACAAGTCTTTTTAAGCGTTCTTTCTCTTCTGAAGATTCTATTTTCTGAGAAATAGAAATCCGGTTCGAAAAAGGAACTAAGACTATATATCTTCCGGCTATAGACAGCTCAGAGCTTATTCTTGGGCCTTTGGTAGATATAGGTTCTTTTACTATTTGTACTAATAGCGACTGATTTGATTTAAGCACATTGGTAATAATACCGTGCTTATCAATATCGTTCTCAAAAGGGAAATCCTTAAGAGAATAGTTTTTTAATTTACCTGTGCTTACACGTTTAATGAATTTAAGCAAAGAAGATACTTGAGGACCCAGGTCGTGATAATGCAGAAAGGCATCTTTTTCATAACCAACATTTACAAATGCCGCATTTAACCCAGGGACAGACTTACGGATTTTGGCAATAAAAATATCACCAACCGAAAAATTACTGTCATCTTCTTCCTTGTGTAATTCAATTAGTTTTCCATCCTTTAATAAGGCAAAATCTGTAGAGGAACCAGATCTAATGATCAATTCTTTGTTCACTCTTAATTAGATTTTTATCCCGATGGTTATCGGAATGGATTAAACAATTTTTTCACAGGAATTTTTTAGAATTCCGTTGAAACAAAGCCTACATTTTGGTAGCCGAAGTGTAGTGTCTTTATTTCGATTTCAAAGAACTTTTAAACGAAAAAAGTAGTTAGAAACTACTTTTTCTTGTGGCGATTAGCTCTTCTTCTTTTTTTACGCTTGTGCGTCGCTACCTTGTGTCTTTTACGTTTTTTACCACTTGGCATAGTGTACTATTGTTTATTTATTACTATTCTTTATTACTTTACTTCTACATTCGTCTTTACACCTTCTACGAATACTTTAGCAGGCTTAAATGCAGGGATGTTGTGTGCAGGAATTTTGATGGTAGTATTTTTAGAAATATTACGTCCAGTTTTTTCTGCTCTTGTTTTGATGATAAAGCTACCAAATCCTCTTAGGTAAACATTGTCTCCACTTTCTAAAGAACTTTTTACTTCTTCCATGAAAGTTTCAACTGTTGCTTGTACATCTCCTTTTTCAATTCCTAGCTTTTCTGAAATTTTTGCTACGATATCTGCTTTAGTCATTATAATTCCTATTTAAGGGGTTTTTCTAAATTTTCAAGGGGGCAAATATAAGAATTTAAATTCCAAAAAATCAATACTTAAGATTAAATTATCATCTTTAATGCTTTAATTTTGCAAAACCTATAATTTTGCTATGAAATTTTCTAAAAAACTCATTACGTGGTATTTACAAAATAAAAGAACAATGCCATGGCGCGAAACCAAAGACCCATATCGAATTTGGTTGAGTGAAATTATTCTTCAACAAACTCGAGTTGCACAAGGATTACCTTATTATTTGTCATTTACAGAGGCTTTTCCAACGGTGTTCGAACTCGCTTCTGCAACCGAAGAACAGGTACTAAAATTATGGCAGGGTTTAGGGTATTATTCCAGAGCAAGAAATTTGCATGCAACTGCCAAATATATCGTCAACGAATTAGAAGGTGTGTTTCCCGATACTTATAAAGGACTACTCGAACTTAAAGGTGTTGGGGATTATACCGCAAGTGCAATTGCTTCTATCTGTTATGATGAGCCGACACCGGTTGTCGATGGGAATGTCTATAGAGTATTGTCCAGATATTTTGGGATCGCTACTCCTATTAATACAACTGCAGGTATCAAAGAGTTTAAAGAGTTAGCCGTTCAATTAATGGATCACGAGGAACCGGCAACGTATAACCAGGCCATCATGGAATTTGGTGCCTTGCAATGCAAACCAAAAAATCCGTATTGCATTGTTTGCCCACTTAATGATAGTTGTGTGAGCTTAGATAAAGGGACTACTGGAGAATTGCCTGTTAAGCTAAAGAAGATAAAAGTAAAAAAAAGGTATTTCAACTACCTGGTTTATGATAATGGTAACCAAACCGTGTTACAACAACGTTTGGGGAAAGGAATATGGGAAGGTTTATATGAGTTCCCCTTGATAGAAGATGAAAAATGTACTGTCGATACCATTCGAGCCGAACAAACATTTAAAGAAATGGTAAATGGTGGCGAGTATATCATTACTCCCTTCAAAGAAGAACCAATCGTTCACAAATTATCGCATCAACATATTTATACCCGTTTTTTTATTATTAAAACGGATACAAACCCGGTGCTTCAAGGAATACAAAAAAATGTAAATCGTCAAGAAATACACAATTATCCGGTTCCTATATTGTTAGGTAATTTTATAGATTCGTTTTTTAAGGTATGATCCTTTTTTATTACATTTACTATTAATAACAAACAGAAAATGTCAGGTACACTAAATAAAGTAATGCTCATTGGGCATACAGGAGATGAAGTAAAGATGCATTATTTTGAAGGAGGGGGCTGCATTGGTAGATTTCCTTTGGCTACAAATGATTCGTATGTAAATAAAACGACAGGCGAAAGAGTGACCTCTACCGAATGGCACAATATCGTAGTTCGAAATAAGGCTGCCGAAATTTGCGAAAAATATCTCAATAAAGGAGATAAAATATATATAGAAGGCCGTTTGAAAACTAGAAAATGGCAAGACGAACAGGGTAAAGATAGATATAGTACAGAAATACAATGTACAGATTTTACTTTTCTAACCCCTAAGAACGAAGCGCAATCTGTTGGGACTACTCCTCAGCAAACAACAAATATGAATGCTCCTGTTGCTGCACCACAGCAAGGTTCATCTAGTACACCAGATATGGAAGAAGACGATCTTCCATTCTAAGCAAGTTTAACTAAACCAATATAATTTGGACCCTGATCCCGAATCCTTCTTTACCTTTTTATTCTTTTTTGATGCGATGCACACCCTAAATGTGGTGGCATTACTAATTCTGCTTGTTTTTTCGGCGTTAATTTCTGGTAGCGAGGTTGCCTTATTCTCATTAACGTCTTCAGATATCAAAGAAGAAGGGGAAGCGTCGAATTCTAAAAACCTTAGTATAGTATCCAAGCTGCTTAATAAGCCGAAAAAACTTTTGGCAACCATATTGGTAGCGAATAATTTTATCAACATAGCCATAGTACTGTTGTTTGATTCCCTAGGGAAAATCTATTTTAAGAGTTTAGACAATATTGTGCTCTTCGATTTGGATTGGTTCAAATTGCGATTTTTTGTTGAGGTTGGAGTGGTTACCTTTTTGATTTTACTTTTTGGTGAGATTTTACCAAAAATATACGCCAGCAGAAACAAAGTGAAGTTTGCTAAATTTATGTCCAGACCTTTAGGTGTATTGGATTGGGTATTAACCCCGATTAGTGTTCCTATGAGTCGATTTACAGTTCGGATTCATAATCGATTGGGGAAACAAAAATCAAACATCAGTGTAGATCAATTATCTCAGGCTTTAGAACTTACTTCGGATCAGGATACTACTGTGGAAGAGAAAAAAATTCTAGAAGGAATCGTTTCTTTTGGAAACACAGATACCAAACAAGTAATGCGTCCTAGGATAGATATTTTTGCGCTTAATGCGGAAGCAAAATATAAAGAAATACTTCCTGAGATCGTTCAAAATGGATATTCTCGTATTCCGGTTTATGAAGAAAGTATAGATAAAGTTGTGGGAATTCTTTATGCAAAAGATCTTTTGCCACATATTGGTAAAACGGACTTTGATTGGGTGAGTTTAATTAGAGATCCGTATTTTGTTCCGGAAAATAAAAAATTGGATGACCTTCTCAATGATTTTAAAAATAAGAAGAATCATTTGGCGATTGTAGTAGACGAATATGGTGGGACTAGTGGGCTTATTTCATTAGAAGATATCATTGAAGAAATTGTGGGGGATATTAGTGACGAGTTTGATGATGAGGACCTGGTGTATTCTAAACTAGATGATCAGAATTATGTATTTGAGGGAAGAACAGCGCTCAAAGATTTTTACAGAGTATTGAAGTTAGAAGACAATAAGATTTTTGAAGAAAGGAAAGGAGATGCCGAGACCATTGCAGGCTTACTTTTGGAAATATCCGGGAGTTTCCCAAAACGAGGTGAGCAAATTACTTTAGGAGCTTATGTTTTCAAAGTAGAATCTTTGGATAGAAAACGAATTAAACAAGTGAAGTTAACTATAACTGAATGAATCGAGAATTTAGAATCTTACTATTTGTGATTGCATCGTTATTGATGATGTCTTGTGGAGGAGAAGTAATCCCAAAGCCAAAGGGAATGTTACGATTGAGTTATCCAGAACCTATATATAAAAAGGTGGAGCTTCCTTGTCCGTATACATTTGAAAAAAATGAATTTTCAGAATTGCGTAAAGCCAGAAGAAATAAGAATTGCTGGTATGATCTGGATTATAAAAAACTACGAGCTACGTTGTATATCTCTTATTTCCCGGTGGGAAACAACCTTGATTCTTTGTTAAGAGATGCTCAGAATCTTACTCAGGAGCACTTTATCAAAGCTGATGGGATCACTCAAGAACCTTATATCGATGCCGAAAACAAAGTGTATGGTATGTTTTATGAGGTTACAGGAGATGCAGCTTCTCAATCTCAGTTTTATTTAACCGATAGTGTTCAACACTTTGTTGTGGGATCTATTTATTTCAGAGCGAAACCAAACTACGACTCAATTCTACCTGCTGCAGATTACTTGCGAAACGATATGAAACATTTGATTGAGAGTCTTCGTTGGGATGAAGAATATAAATGAAAGCTAAATGTAAGTTAATTTTCTCTTTAAACCCCTTCTGGTCGTCAGGATTTTTACCATTTTTGCTGCTTAACATTAAGGGGAAAATACATGCCAACCACAAAAGTAAAATGGATTTACCTTGCTGTTCTATCTCTTATTTGGGGTAGTTCATTTATCCTAATCAAAAAAGCCTTAATCGGTCTTACTCCAATGCAACTGGGGGCTCTAAGAACGGTATTTGCTGCATTATTTTTATTTTCTATCGGTTTTAGAAGTATCAAAACCATTCAAGCCAAAGAATGGAAATGGATTGCTATTTCTGCACTTGTAGGAACATTTATTCCGGCATTTTTGTTTGCTTTTGCCGAAACTGAAATCGATAGCGGGATCACCTCAATATTGAACTCGCTAACTCCTTTGATCACCTTTGTACTGGGAATATTGTTTTTTGCCACACGATTTTATAAAAATCAATTGGTAGGGGTTATCATTGGTTTTATTGGTTGTGTTGGTTTGATATGGGAGGGGGCAATTATTAATCCCGATCAAAATTATGAGTATGCACTTTTGGTGATCATAGCGACTTTTGGATATGGACTAAATGTAAATATCATCAAACGGTACTTGCAACATGTTTCTCCGATGGCGATTGCCAATGGTAATTTTGTAGTTCTATTTTTTCCAGCGCTAATTGTACTTTTCTTTGCTGATTTCTTCAGGAGTGAAATGTTTTCGAACCGTGATATACAAATGAGTATTGGTTATATGGCAGTATTGGCGGTGATAGGTACTGGGATAGCTAAGTTAATGTTTAATAAATTAGTACAAATAAGTACACCTGTATTTGCAAGTTCGGTAACCTATACGATGCCTATTATTGCTTTGGTGTGGGGATTATGGGACAATGAAAAATTTTCTTTATATCAATTATTGGCTTCGGGAGTGATAATTTTTGGGGTGTATTTGACTAATAGAAATAAATAAAGGTCCGTTTTTGCAAACGAACCTTTATCATATTTATGCTATTGGAATTTTATTTAAAATCCTCGTCGGTTACTCCTTCGTTGATTTTGATTTCTTTTACTACAAAATCAATTTTTTGAGGCCCTAAAGCTTGTGATATAGTAAACGGAAATTTAATCCCATTTACTTCTTTATAATCGCTATACATTACCGTAACAGGTATTTTTTGTCCGCCTTGTTCTTGTATAGTTACTTCTTTTACTTTTAAACCAGTTTCGGTATCAAAGAATGCTGTTTTCTTATCGCTTAATTTTACAGCATAGGCTTTGCCACCATCATAAGGTTGTGTGCCCTCTAGTTTTGCAGAAGCATTTTTAAGCTCTGAAAAAGGATAAGAATCTGCTTTGGCTTCTTTTATTTGGTCTTCGGTGTAATCAATACGCTGTCCTTGAGCCATTACATATCCAGTAGTACCATCAAAAACTACTTTTTGAGCAGTTATTGCACCAAACTTTACCTCGATTAAAGATTGATTTTTTGCCGTAGTTTTTGCAACTAGCCCAAGTGTGTTTCCATTAAATGCAGCTTCTGCAGTTGTGAAAACAGATTGCACTGCTTCTAGTTTTTCTTTACCACCGATATTTTTAAAATAGGTATCTAACACAGATTGGCCAGTAACACCTTCTGGTAATGCTGCATTATAATCAGGCTTTTCTGTTTTACTTCCGTATTTATCAAAGTATAAAATAGGTACCTTTTTACCATCAAAAGTTACTTTTTCAAGGTTTTCTAGCACATCACTTCCTTTACCTACCAAAACAATTCTTGCCTTGTCTACATTGAAGTATTTGTTAGCTACTCTTTTTACATCTGCTTTACTTACCGCATTAATCTTAGCAATAAAAGTTTCGTAAAAATCTTTTGGAAGGTCTTGAGTTTTAATGTTAATACTTCTTCGGGCTATGGTTCTATCGCTTTCTGAAGCTAAAATGAACTCTCCTAAGAATTTCGCTTTGGCATTTTTAAGGATCTCGTCATCTACATCTTCTGTTCTGATTCTTTTGATTTCTTTTAGAATCTCAACAACAGAGCTATCGGTAACCATATTTCTAACCTTTGTAGTAGCACTGAAAGCAGAATTGTGATACTTCTCTCTTGGAAACCTGGTTCTGGCTCCGTAGGTATATCCATGCTCTTCTCTTAGGTTCATATTGATATAGCTTCCAAAAGAACCACCAAGAATGTAGTTGGCAACCAATGCAGCATGGTGATCTTCGTCTGCTATTTTGAGATCAGTGATATTCATCACAGCTACCTCGGTCTGTACAGCATTTGGCATATCTACAAAATTGATTTGTCGATATTGAGCATCTCTTACCTCTGGCAAGGTAAAAGAAGGTGCTTTTCCTGCTGTCCAGGAAGTAAAGTGTTTTTCAACTAATTTTTTAGCTTTATCTGTAGTAATGTCCCCACTAATGACCATATAGGCAGAAGAAGGAACAAAGTTCATTCTGTAATACGTTTCTATATCACCTAGGCTAATGTTATTTACGGTCTTTTCTGTAATGTATTCTCCGGCCGGATGGTTTTTACCATAGGCCAAAACTGCTCTTACTCTTTGAGCAACAGCTTCTGCACTGTTTTCTCCTGTTTTGATTCCTTCAATGAGTTTTTTCTTTTCAAGATCCAACTCTTCTTGCGTGAATTTTGGATGAAGGGTGGCGTCAGCGAATAGTTCGATAATTCGATCCGTGTACTTTGAAAGTGATTGGGCAAACCCACCTTGAGTACCGATATCTAAGGATGCTCCAAGAAAATCTACTTCTTCGTTAAATGTATCCTTATCGATGCTTTTTGTTCCTTTTCCCATCATTCCGGAAGTGATCGCACTGATTCCTGCTTTTTCACCTTCAGCGTTAGGAGGATTGTCTAGAGATAAGCTTACACTTACTCTTGGTAACTTATGATTCTCTACAACCAAAACGGTAAGACCATTACCCATTTTAAAAGTAAAAGGCTCTCCCAAATTAATAGTAGGAGTAGGTCCTGATTTAGGCATTTTAGTTCTGTCGATCTGCGCATTTGCACTGATAACAGTCAATAAAAATGCGACTAAGTATATGATATTTTTTTTCATTTCGATGATGCTTTGTATTATTTACTTGACTCTGAAACGTAATCAAGATTAAGACGTTGGTTTTTGTTAAGATATTTCTTAGCCACCTTTTGAATATCCTCTCGTGTAATAGATCTGTAAATTTCAATTTCCTTATTAATAAGATCGGTATTACCATAAAGTACATTATAGGTAGCCAAAGAACTTGCAATACCTTCTATGCTTGAATTGGAGTTTACAAAGTTATTCTCGAACTGATTTTGTAATTTCTGAAACTCTCTTTCGGTGATTAATTCGTTTTGTAATTTCTCGATTTCAGCATCCATTTCAGCCTGTAACTTGTCCAAACCTACTTGTCCTAAAGGTAACGCAACCATAGTGTATGTACCATAATCTTCTTGTGCGTTGGCAAAAGCAAATACTTGCAAAGCCACTTTTTTGTCTTCCACCATGTTTTTGTACATCCTAGAACTATTACCTCCTGTAAGTATGGTAGAAATGTAGTTTAAAACATAAGTATCTCTGTCTGTCTGCTTTGGAGTTCTATATACCAATACTTTTGCAGGAAGCTGAATGTTGGCATCGGTTTCTGTAGCCTTTATTTCTGTAGTAATAGGATCTTCTTTTATTACCGTTCTTGTGATTTTTTCACCGTTGTTTTTGATGTCCCCAAAATAATCAGCAATCATTTTTTTCGCATTCTCGATTTGGATATCACCAGCGACAACAAGGGTGGCATTGTTTGGGTTATAAAATTTTTGATTAAAAGCGATAAACTCATCCAACTTAGCTGCATCCAAATCCTCCATGCTACCAATCACAGACTGTCCATATGGGTGTTTTTTGAAAAGATATTTGCTGGTACCAGTTTGATAAATGATTTTTCCGTAAGGTGCATTATCAATACGTTGTCTCTTTTCTTCCTTTACAACTTCGTTTTGTGTGTCTACACCAATTTTGTTGATCACAGGATGTAACATTCTTTCAGATTCCATCCATAAAGCTAGTTCTAAATTGTTAGAAGGTAATGTTTCGTAATAATACGTTCTATCTTGTGTAGTATTTGCATTATTTCTTCCTCCGTTTGCAGAAACAATATCAAACCACTTACCTCTTTCGATATTTTTGGTTCCTTCAAATAATAAGTGCTCAAAGAAATGAGCAAATCCTGTTCTTCCTTTTTCCTCATCTTTTGCCCCAACATGATACATGACACCCACGGTTACTACCGGAGCTTTGTTTTCTTGGTGTAGAATTACATGAAGACCGTTGTCTAGGTCATACTCTGTAAACTCCACTTCTTGTGCAAATGCGAATGCAGTAATCATAAGCCCACATGCAATTGCGTAAAATTTCTTTTTCATTAGTAATAATTTTGTTTTAAGGATTTGTGTTTAAAAATGTGATTTTGTTACAGTTTGTGTGTAAAAAAAGTGCTTTGACTTAAAAGGTTCAAAAACAATAAATTAACAAGCTTTTAAGGTTAAAAAACTCTTAAATTTCTTAATTTTAAATTACAAATCCTAAAAAATGAAGAGATGAAAATGTTAGCGATCCCTGTTAAGTATGGTGTTTATATAGCAATTGGACTTATTGCTTACTTTTTAATTTTGTCCTTATTTGGAGTGCAAACCAACCCTGTGTTTAGTCTTGGAAATGGGGTGATCGTTGCTTTTGGACTATATAGGGCAATGAAAATATATAAAGAAGAAAAGCGAAAAGAGTTTGACTACCAGAAAGGATTTATGACAGGTCTTCTTACAGGGTTTAATGCTACTCTTATATTTACTGCGTTTTTTGCGGTATATGTAACCAATATCCAAACCGACTTCTTGCCAGAAATGCTTGCCAATTGGAGTTCTCATTACCACGTTGGTGTAGGTATAGTGGTATTTATAGCTGCAATAATGGGATTCGCTACTACCTTCGTTTTGACGCTTTCCTTTATGCAATTATTTAAAGAAAGTTGGAATCCCAGAAAAAATCATCATTCTTCCCCGGTTGAGGCATAAAAATATTTGGCATTTAATTAATTAGCAGTATATTTGCACCCGCCTATCGAATAGGCATGTTCTTATATTTAACATAATTAATTAAACGTTACGCTATGTACGCAATTGTAGAGATAGCAGGGCAGCAATTTAAAGTTGCGAAAGACCAAAAAGTATTTGTACATCGTTTAGCAGGAGAAGAAGGTGATAAAGTTGCTTTCGATAAAGTTCTTCTTGCAGCAGACGGAGACAAGGTTACTCTAGGCGCCCCAGTTATAGAAGGAGCTCAAGTAGGAGCCAAGATTACAAGACACCTAAAAGGTGATAAAGTTATTGTTTTCAAGAAAAAGAGACGTAAAGGTTACCGTGTTAAGAATGGTCACCGTCAATCTCTAACAGAGATCGTTATTGAAGACATCGTAACTTCTGGAGCTAAGAAAGCTGCTCCTAAGAAAGAGACTAAAAAAGCAGAACCTAAAGCGAAAGCTGAAAAAGCAGTAAAAGAAGCTGCTCCAAAAGCAGAAGCTAAACCTAAAGCAACAGGAGCAGAAGATTTAAGCTCTAAAACTGTAGCTGAATTGAAGGAGATGGCTAAAGCTCAAGGAATTTCAGGAATTTCTTCTATGAAGAAAGCTGAATTAATAGAAGCTTTACAAGGAAAATAAATAAATAGCAGGTACACCCTGTTTAGTATTAACAATATAAAACCTAAAGAAAATGGCTCATAAAAAAGGAGTTGGTAGTTCGAAGAACGGTAGAGAATCAGAATCGAAACGCTTAGGTGTAAAGATATTTGGTGGACAAGCTGCCGTGGCTGGTAACATCATTGTAAGACAAAGAGGTACAGCCCACAAGCCAGGAGAAAATGTTTATGCTGGTAAAGATCACACCTTACATGCCAAAGTAGATGGTATCGTAAAGTTTACTAAAAAGAAAGATAATAAATCTTATGTTTCTATAGTTCCATTTGAAGCATAAGGACTTTCCTTTGTAATATATAGGAACCCTTTTCATGAAAATGAAAAGGGTTTTTTAGTTCCTACATATTTTGAATTGGCGAATAAAAAATAGGGTATTCGAAAAAGTTAGTTTAACTTTAATTACATAAATCATTAAAATTCTTAATTATGAAAAAACTAACTGTGTGTACTTTATTGTCGGCTTCGATTCTATTTTCTAGTTGTTTGGGTTCTTTCTCGGCATTCAATGGTCTTAGAGATTGGAATGATGGATTAACTGATAGCAAGTTCTTGGATAACCTTATTTTTTGGGTGTTTAATATCATACCTGTTTATGGATTGTTCTTTGTTGGGGATGTATTAATCTTTAACGTAATTGAATTTTGGAGCGGTTCTAATCCTTTAGCAATGAATGAAGGAGAGATGGAGATGCAAGTTGTTGAAAAAGATGGAAATACTTTTGAGATGATCGCGACAAAAAACAGAATGCAAATAAAGGTTATAGAGGGCGAAAGAAAAGGGGATAAACTGGATTTGGTATATAGCCCTACACATAAGTCATGGAGTGCAATAAAGCCTAATGGCGAGGTGATCAAACTTTCTTCTTTTAAAGACGGATTTTATGTAATGCATTTGCCAAATGGAGATACTGTAAAAATAGATCCTATGGCTTCCAGAAGCGAAGGTTTAGCAATGATTCAAAACAAAATTGCTTCTTATGAAGATTGCCTGGTAGCAGAGTTAGATTAAATGATTATATCATACAAAAGAGAATCCCTTTTTTAATTAAAAAAGGGATTTTTTTAATACTCGAGCAAACATAGGTTTTTAATGGGGTTGGTAAGTTCAAGATATGTTTGTTTGATTTTTTGTATTTCCTCTTCAGCACAGTCGACTTGCTTGTTTTTAAAATAATTTGCAATAGGCAAATCGTAGGATTGCATCTGCTCTGTTATATCTTTACTTCCGTATTCTTTTAGTAGGCATTTAATGGGGGTTTCCTTAAAAAAATAAATTCTTTTTTGAATAACGTTCCAGTTTTCATTGGTTGCTATCAAATTTTGATTCGTACTGTCATATGTCGATTGATCGTTATCAAAACCTTCTTCGATAAAACAGAAAAAAAGCAAGTCGTTATTGATGTAATAATGATAAGTTACAGAATGATGTCCTTGATCAAGTGTATGCGTTATTAGTTGAAGCTTTGAACCTTGATAGAAATATGATAAAATCCCTTGTAAACTTTGATCAGGACAAGAATAAGAATTAGTTTTTTCTTGTAGCAATCCTTCCTCCTTTAGGTTGGTAATGGTCTCAAATTGTGTTTTAATCGTTTGAAATACTTCCTCGTTGTTTTGTGAAAAAACAGTAATACTTACTAACCAAAAACTAAAAAAAAGCCTCATAGCGTTTTAATTATGCTTTCTAAATGTAGTTAAAACTTGGTTATAAAAAAATAACCCTCTACTGAGGGTCATTTTGAATTATTGTGATAAACAATATTATTCTAGTATCTGTAGTATTCTGGTTTAAATGGCCCTTCAACCGTTACCCCAATATACTCAGCTTGCTCTGGTCTCAATGTTTCTAATTCAACTCCTAAACGCGCTAAATGTAATTTTGCAACCTTTTCGTCAAGGTGTTTAGGTAGCATATAGACTTCATTCTTGTAGTTCTCAGAGTTATTCCAAAGCTCTATTTGTGCCAAAGTCTGGTTGGTAAAAGAATTACTCATTACAAAACTAGGGTGTCCTGTAGCACAACCAAGATTTACCAAACGACCTTCTGCCAGGATGATCACATCTTTTCCGTCAATAGTATATTTATCTACCTGAGGTTTGATCTCGTCTTTGGTGTTTCCATAATTGTCATTTAACCATGCCATATCGATTTCATTATCAAAGTGACCAATGTTACAAACAATTGCTTTGTCTTTTAACGCTTTGAAGTGTTGTCCTTGAACGATATCTTTATTTCCAGTAGTAGTAATTACCACATCTGCTTTACCAATAACAGTATCCAGTTTCTTTACTTCATATCCATCCATCGCAGCTTGCAAAGCACAGATAGGATCGATTTCTGTTACGGTAACGATAGAACCAGCTCCTCTAAATGATGCAGCAGTACCTTTACCTACATCTCCATATCCACAAACTACAACACGCTTACCAGCAAGCATAGTATCGGTAGCACGACGGATAGCATCAACAGCACTTTCGCGACATCCATACTTGTTATCGAATTTGGACTTAGTCACAGAGTCATTAACGTTTATAGCAGGCATCGGCAATGTTCCGTTTTTCATTCTTTCGTATAAACGATGAACACCAGTAGTGGTTTCTTCAGATAATCCTTTGATATCATCTACTAGTTCAGGGTATTTGTCTAATACCATATTGGTAAGATCGCCTCCATCATCAAGAATCATATTAAGAGGTTTACGATCTTCTCCAAAGAAAAGGGTTTGTTCAATACACCAGTCAAATTCTTCTTCATTCATTCCTTTCCAGGCGTAAACAGGAATTCCTGCATCGGCAATAGCAGCTGCTGCCTGATCCTGTGTAGAAAAGATATTACAAGAACTCCAGGTAACCTCTGCTCCTAAAGCTACTAGCGTTTCTATTAATACCGCAGTCTGTATTGTCATGTGTAAACACCCTGCAATTCTAGCTCCTTTAAGTGGTTGTTCGTCTTTATATTCTTCACGTAAAGACATTAATCCTGGCATTTCTGCTTCTGCCAATTCAATTTCTTTTCTTCCCCATCCTGCAAGAGAAATATCTTTTACTTTATAAGGAACATAAGGTGCTGTTTTAGTACTCATAATATTTGTTTTTATGTATGTCCAGTGCTTTTTGGTATTTAGCACTAAATTGTTCTAAATTCGTTGTCAGAAAATCTGAGAAGCGTTCTTTCGATTTTCAGTTTGCAAAGGTACATAATAACTTTAATACTTTAAATGCCTCTTTACAAAACTATAACAGTAGATCAAAGTACTAAAGTGTTGATTTGGAAGATTGAAGAATCTTATGAAACACTGGCGGAAGGAATAGTATTAACTCCACATTGCAGAGAAAGAGTGAACGGGATGAAATCTGAAATGCATCGCAGAGGTTTTATGAGTATACGTCACCTTTTGGCAGAAGCAAATTACAGTGATTTTGATTTGTTTTATGATGATTTGGGGAAACCGCATTTGAAAGATGAAAATTTCATTTCAATTACACACTCCTATAATTTTTCAGGAATTATTGTTAGTAATAAACCTGTTGGGATAGATATTGAAAAACAACGCGAAAAAATTAATAGAATATCCCACAAATTTGTTTCTGAAACCGAACAATCTTTTATTCAGGATCAACAATTGGATCATACCAGAGCATTTACCATTCTTTGGGGAGTCAAAGAAGCTCTTTATAAGTTGTATGCAACACCGGGCTTAAGTTTTGAACAACATATAGAAGTAGATCCTTTCGATTTTAGTTCTCCTCTCATCAACGGAAAAGTAAACTACGATAATCAAACCAATGACTTTGATCTTATTTATAACGAATTTGAAGGGTTTACATGTGTTTATGTGGTTCCATTTTGAATAGATAAAAAGCCCTTGTAGAACGGTAACAAAGTTTTGCTTTATAACACTTAGAAATAAAGTATTTAAATCAAATTTCATCGAGAAATAGTTAAGTTTTATATCTTTTAACTTATCTTGATACATGTAAACACTGATATTAATGCCTTTTCAAATTATTGACCAATTAATAACGTAACAAAGTGAACATTACAGATAAAGACATTAAACTCATAAAATCTAAAGGCTTAACAGTAGATAAGGTTTTATCACAAATTGAAACGTTTAAAAATGAGATCCCTTTTGTTTCCTTAAGACATGCGGCTACACTTGAAAATGGAATACTTAAATTTTCAGATCATTATCAATCCGAGCTGACCAAGTTATATAACTCGAGATCTTCACATCTTGAGACTATAAAATTTGTTCCTGCGTCTGGTGCGGCATCTCGTATGTTTAAGGAACTATTTCGTTTCCTCGATAATTATGATTTCAAAAAAGAAAGCTTAAACTCCTATACCAATCACGAAAAAGCAAATGCAATTCGACTGTTTTTGATAGGACTAGAGAAGTTCCCTTTTTACCATACAGTAATGGAAAAGGTGAAAAATGCTTACCCAAAATTTGAATCACTATCAGAAGGTAGGCAACTTCATATTTTTGTAGAAATGATGTTAAAGGAAAAAGGGCTAAACTTTGGAGTTTATCCCAAAGGATTGCTTCCTTTTCATAAATACGACGAGAGCATTGCTACAGCTTTTGAAGAGCATTTGTATGAAGCAGCAGGATATAACACCAATGAAAATGGAGACTCAAAATTACATTTTACGATTTCTAAGGAGCATTTAAAGGCGTTTAAGGGAGAGTTTGAAAGAATTAAAAAGAAGGTAGAAGAAAAAACGAATACCAATTTTCAAATTTCATATTCTTTTCAGAAACCAGATACAGACACTATAGCGGTAGATGAAAATAATGAACCTTTCAGAACCGATAATGGTTGTCTGTTTTTTAGACCAGGAGGACACGGTGCTTTAATCGAAAACCTGGATGACCTGGATGCTGATATCATCTATATTAAAAATATTGATAATGTAGTTGTTCGTAAGTATCAGGATGAGGTAACTGGTTTCAAAAAAGTATTAGCAGGTAAATTGCTAGAAATCCAAGACGAAGTTTTTAGAATTTTGCAAGCGCTAGATGAAAAGACTCCAACTGAAGCGGAGCTCACGGATATTAAAAAATTCCTGGTTCAGCAATTAAATGTAAGATTGCCATTGGACTTTGATAAATTCTCTGAAAAATACAAACTCCAATTTCTAAGAGAATCCCTCAATCGACCTATACGAGTTTGTGGTATGGTAATCAACGAAGGAGAACCTGGTGGGGGACCATTTTGGGTCAAAAAGGAAAATGGAAGATTGGTATTACAGATTATAGAAACTGCTCAAATCGATAAAGATGATCATCGACAGTTTGAGATTTTAAATAGTGCTACACATTTTAATCCGGTAGATTTGGTATGCGGGGTGAGAGATTATAAAGGAAACAAGTTCAATTTATTAGATTTTGTGGATCCTGAAGCGGGATTTATTACCAAAAAAACGATGAATGGCAAAATGCTTAAGGCCTTAGAGTTGCCAGGGTTATGGAATGGCGCTATGTCAAATTGGATTAGTGTTTTTGTAGAAGTTCCTTTGACTACGTTTAATCCGGTAAAAACCGTGAATGATTTGCTGAAATCTGCACATCAGGCAACACTTTTTTCGTGAATATTGGTGTAATCATAGGCGAATTAAATTTTAAAGCTGTACGGAGCTCTGGAGCGGGTGGGCAACACGTTAATAAAGTGTCTTCTAAAATAGCATTGAGTTTCAATATTGAATCTTCTCTTGGACTCACAGATGCAGAAAAGTTAATGCTGCAACAAAAATTATCATCCAGATTAACCAAGACAGGAGATTTGATCTTGTTTTGTAGCGATAGCAGGAGCCAACATAGGAATAAAGAATTAGCGATCAAAAGATTGGTTGAGCTTTTGAAAATAAATGTAAAAGTTTCTAAAAAAAGAAAACCTACCAAGCCTTCTAAACTATCAGTAAAGAAGAGATTGGATGCCAAACGCAAACAGTCTTTGAAGAAAACCAACCGTAGAAAACCTTTGTTTTAGAAGTGTATCACACAAAAAGTGTGTAATATTTCTACACTTTTGTGTGTATTCTACAGTTTTTTTAGCATTTTTTCTATTTTTAAAAATATATAAAACACTGAATGTTAATTATTTATGTGTTTTTGTGCTTGTTTTAAAGAATTGGAACAATTATTACTATATACATATTGTAGAAATGACTTTTATAAAACCCATGAAAAAGTTACCAATGATAGTAGCAATTGTAGTAAGTATTTTTTCAGCACAGGGTGTTTTAGCTCAGGATGAATTAGCTGTAAATGATGGATTTGAGTTTAGAGAGTATGAACAAGAGCATCAAGAGTATACTGAAATTACAACATCAGAGATGTCACTACTGGTGCAACAAGCAGCAGTAAGAGATTATAAAGAATTTAGAATTGTAAGAGCATATTTGTCAAAAGACAACACGTATAAGATGCTTTTGCATGATAACGATAACAACAACAAAGTTGTATTTGCAAGCGCTACGGGCGAATGGATAACGCCAAACGACAATAAATCTTAAATCTAGGGGTAGAAAAAGGATATCGTTTTGCAACCAAAGGACGATATAAAGTTGTTTAGTGCTAAAAAAGAGACTCATTCCCAAGGGTCTCTTTTTTTATGTTTTTATTCGAACGAACTGTATTAAATTGTACTTTTATAACACAGATTTGCTTAATAAATTACCGAATATGTCAAAAATACTTATTGTAGAGGATGATGTTGCTTTTTGTACAATGCTTAAGACCTTCTTAGAAAAAAAGGAATACCAGGTCGTTACTGCATTTTCTGGTAATGAGGCTGTGGCCAAAATTAAAGAGGATACTTTTGATGTTGTTTTAGCAGATGTGAGACTTCCAGATCGTGACGGTATTACGTTGCTTGAAGAAATTTTGACGAGTAACCAAAACACACAAGTGATTATAATGACCGGATATGCCGAAATCAATATGGCGGTTAATGCGATCAAACAAGGAGCTTTTGACTATGTGTCAAAACCATTTAATCCGGATACGATTTTACAAACCATTGAAAAAGCTTTGAATAGCAGAGGTGCCGTAGAGACTAAACCTCAAAAAAAGGAAATGCAGACCAAAGAGGTGCCAGCATCTTCTAGTGATAGTTTTGTACGTGGGGTAAGTGATGCTTCAAAAAAATTGAATGAATATGTGGCTTTGGTAGCTCCTACCCGCATGTCAGTTCTTGTGGTTGGAGATAGTGGAACAGGAAAAGAATATGTGGCTAGTAGTATTCATAAGGCTAGTAAAAGATCAGAAAAACCCTTTGTTGCTGTAGATTGTGGGGCTATACCAAAAGAGATTGCCTCAAGCGAATTTTTTGGTCATATCAAAGGCTCTTTTACCGGTGCGGTAAACGATAAAGTCGGACATTTTGAAGCCGCTAATGGAGGAACATTATTCTTGGACGAAATTGGAAATTTAAGTTACGAATTACAAGTGCAGCTGCTTAGAGCACTTCAAGAAAGAAGAATAAAACCTGTTGGAAGCAATAAGGAAATTGAAGTAGATATAAGAGTAATTGCAGCAACCAACGAAGACTTAAGCCTTGCCGTAAAAGAAGGAGAGTTTAGAGAAGATCTATATCATAGATTGAATGAGTTTTCCATCAAAGTACCTCCGTTAAAAGATAGAATTGAAGATTTGATGCTTTTTGCGAATCACTTTTTGGAAGAGTCGAATGCAGAACTGGACAAACATGTTGTAGGGTTTGCAGATGAGGTGCTAGAAGCATTCAAAAATTATACTTGGCCAGGAAACCTTAGGGAGCTAAAGAATATTGTTAAACGTTCTGTGCTTCTGTCTCAGGACGAAATGATCACCTTAAGTATTTTGCCTCACGATATTGCATATGCTACTTATAATTCTAAGCAAACCTATGGATTGTTTAAGAATCAAAATGAGCAAGAATTAATACTGGATGCTTTAGAAAAGGCAAATGGAAACAAGGCAAAGGCTGCTCGAATGTTATCTATTGATAGGAAAACGTTGTACAATAAGCTGAAGCAATACGATATCAGTCTTTAGTTTTCTACTTTAAGCTTGTCGATTAGACTTTCTATACTGCTTATTGCTTTTTTGGCAAGCTCAAGAACTTCCGAATCGTTCATGTCATACTGCTCAGGATGTTCTAGTCGAGTCAAAACAGGAACTACTTCTTTAGCTTTTATTTGCTTAAACATCGGAAGCATTTTGTGAGCAATCTTCTTGATCTGGTTGATATTCTTTTTGGATACCATAGCCTTTAGATCTTCAATATTATCGACAGTGCTCTCATAAAAAGTATCCAGAATAGCGTATAAAGAGTCAGAATCACCGTGGGCGAAAAGCATTAGATCATTCAGAGAATATTCTTCTGAATCCGAAAGACTAGGCATCTCGTTTTCATATTCGATAAGATCAACATTTAATATCCTGGCAATAAGGTCGATCAATTCTTTGGGAGCATATGGTTTTCTTAAATTTCCCGAGAATCCTGCATCCTGATATTCAGAGACAGAAGTATCTGTTCTTCCAGATAAGGCAATCACGGGTAAATTCTCTTTTTTCAACTCTTCTTTTATGGTTTTAATGAGTACAAAACCATCCATTTTAGGCATTTGTATATCGGTCAAAACCAAATCATAGTCGTTTTTCTCTAGCAAAGCAACAGCTTCAAGTCCGTTTCCGCAAACGTCATACGCCAGACCAGCTAGTGTAGCTACCTCACTTGTTAGGGATAGTTGACTAGGGTCGTCATCAACAATTAATACCTTTTTATTAGAAAAGTTTTGTATTTCAAGCACTTCAGTTTCTTCTTCAGGAACCAAAGAGTTAGATAGTTTTATTGGGATATATATGGTAAAAATACTCCCCTCTTCCGGCTCACTTTTTAAGGTGATTTTACCGTTTAGCAATTGTATAATTTTCTTGGTAATCGACAGCCCTAATCCAAAGCCACCAAATTTCTTTTCGGTATCATCATCTCCCTGAGAGAATTCTTCAAAAATAACTTGCTGTTGCTCTGCGGTAATTCCTATTCCTGTATCTTTTACTGCAATGACCAATTGTTTTTCAGAAAGGCCATTTTCAATTACTGTGCTTTCTACTATAATAGATCCTTCATCAGTAAACTTATATGCATTGTGAAGTAGATTGGTAAGAACCTGCTTAATCCGAAAAGGATCACTGATGTATTGCTTTTTTAATAAGTCATCGGTAATGATCTGAATATCCAGATTCTTTTTATCGTTAACAGGAATAACACTAGAAATGGTATTTTCTATTAATTTTTTGGGAGAAAAAGGCAGTTCTTCGATAATCATTTTGCCCGCTTCCAGTTTTGATAAGTCCAAAAGGTCATTCACCAAATGAAGAATATAATCAGAAGACTTTTTGAGGTGTCCCAAATAGTGCTTTTGTTTATTGCTTAAACCTGTTCTCTCCAAAAGATCAGAATACCCTATTACGGTATTAAGTGGAGAGCGAAGATCATGAGTAACGGTGTTAATCAAGGATTCTCTTGTTTTTAGAAGAGATTCGGTATATGCTTTTTCGGATTCTAATTCGTTCCGGTATTTTTGACTTTTAGAAATATCTTTGGTAATCAAAAACAGAAAGATGATGGCGATCAATACACTGATTACCGCAATAATCATAATGATATTCGAGGTGTTGTTTAAAATTCGATTAGAAGCCTCTAATCTTGCTCTATATTGATTTCTTTCATTGCGTTCTATTGCTGCCAGCAAATCCCTAAGTTGTTTGGTAATGACCTGGTCGTTTTTAAGCAAATTATTCTCTTTAACAGAGATTTCTCGTTTGTACCTTTGGTCTCTCTTTTCCAACTCGACAAGTACCTGTTTTACAGAAGTTGCCAAAGAGTCGACGGTTTGATTGGTTAGCCGTTTTGCATTATCTTTTTTTGTGTATTCCAGAAGATCAATCAATGCTCTTTTGGTACGGTCGTCATAGATTTTAAATCTTTCGTCATAGTCTTCGTATCCCCCAAAACTTTTATTTACTTTTTTCAGCTCATCAATCGCGGTTTCATATAAGCCTTTCTGTTTGCGTTGCTTATAGATTTTAATAAGCTCTTCGAGGTTTTTATTCTTGCGATCAATTAAGGATTCTATACTATCAATTTTTTGGGTCTGTAATGTATCATCTGAGATTTGTGATACCTTATCAATGGTATTTAGAATGGTGTCAATTTTGATCTTATAGGTTTTGAACTTATTGGTGTCATAAGTTTGAACAATATTTCTTGTTAAGCTTTCTGCTTCATACAGACCAGTGATCGCTTCACCTACTAAGAATAATTTTTCATTATTATAGTTTTCCATCTCTGCCGTCTGGGTATAATTATTTAACTGCTGATAAATAACCCAAAAAGCAGTGACGGCAAGTAGCCCGGCAAGTAGGTAACCCGCTATAATTTTATAAGTAACCGATCTTTTAGTGTTCTTCATGTTGTCTTGTTCACCTAATACTACTAACTTAAAAAATACAAAACCATTGTTTTAAGTGTATTAAAGTTACAATAAATCAATATAACCTTGTATTTTTGTATTCAAATTTAAAGAGTACGGCGATCTTTGATCTAAAACTCGAATAAATTCAGTAATAGAACGTTAAAAAATTAATTTTAGCGGCTTTGTTACTAGAAGATTAAGTATTTTTATCATAAATAAGCTTTAGGGGTGTCCTTAACATTGGTTTTGGTCTGAGAAATACCCTTTGAACCTGATGCGGTTAGTACCGACGAAGGGAAAAGTTATGATCACTTCAGTATGTTGTGATTTTTCTTATCAACCTGGTTGTATAGATACTTTCTAAAGTTTATGGATTAATCCAAAAAATGATATGACCATAAACGTAAACAATCAGTCTCAATCTATTTCAGAAGATAGTTCTATTGAAAAGCTACTAGCGCAGTTACAGATTTCTACAAACGGAATTGCTGTTGCAGTTAATAATGAGGTGATTTCAAAAGAAAACTGGAGACAATTAACACTAAAAGAAAAAGACGAAGTTACTATTATCCAGGCTACTCAAGGCGGATAAGATTGCTACTATATCAATTATTGCTAAACCACAAAACTCAAAATTTATACCGATGAAGAAAAAAGATACTGCTCCCAAGGAGAACATCATTACAACTAAACCATTTCCTAACTCACAAAAAATTTATGTGCCAGGAAAAATTCATCCGCAAATCAATGTGGCTATGCGGGAAATTTCACTTTCAGATACCACAGATAGTTTTACTGGAAAAAAGACACCAAATCAACCGGTAACGGTTTATGATACTAGCGGACCATATACTGATCCTTCCAAAACGATTGATGTTCATAACGGTATAGAACCTATCAGAGAACAGTGGGTGATGGATAGAGGTGATGTAGAAGAATTAGATAGTTTTACCTCTGTATATTGTAATGAGCGGTTAAATGATGAGAGTTTGGATCACTTAAGATTTAATCATATCCGTAAGCCTAAGAGAGCCAAAAAAGGAAAAAATGTATCTCAAATGTATTATGCCAAACAGGGGATTATCACTCCCGAGATGGAATACGTTGCGATAAGAGAAAATCAAAAATTACAGGAAGCAAAACGATTGTCAAAACAACATCCGGGACAGGATTTTGGAGCTAGTATTCCTGATGTAATTACTCCCGAGTTTGTAAGAGATGAGGTGGCGAGAGGTAGAGCGGTTATTCCTTCAAATATTAACCACCCAGAAAGTGAACCGATGATTTTGGGAAGAAACTTCCTGGTAAAAATCAATGCTAATATTGGTAATTCTGCTACGACTTCTAGTATCGAAGAAGAGGTGGAGAAAGCGGTTTGGGCATGTCGTTGGGGAGCAGATAATATTATGGATCTGTCTACCGGTAAAAATATTCATGAAACCAGAGAATGGATCATCCGTAACTCTCCGGTTCCTGTGGGTACAGTGCCTATTTATCAAGCCTTAGAAAAAGTAAACGGTAAAGCCGAAGATTTGACCTGGGAAATCTTTAAGGATACACTTATAGAACAAGCAGAACAAGGTGTGGATTACTTTACAATTCATGCTGGGGTTCGTTTGGCATATGTTCCTATGACTGCCAAGAGAATTACAGGGATCGTATCTCGTGGAGGTTCCATCATGGCAAAATGGTGCTTGGCTCATCATAAAGAGAGCTTTTTGTATACCCATTTTGAGGAGATTTGTGAAATCATGAAAGCCTACGATGTAGCTTTTTCTCTTGGAGATGGATTACGACCAGGTTGTATTGCCGATGCTAACGATGAAGCGCAATTCGCAGAGTTAGAAACCTTAGGTGAACTGACCAAGATTGCTTGGAAACACGATGTGCAAACGTTTATCGAAGGGCCAGGTCACGTACCTATGCACATGATCAAAGCGAATATGGACAAACAACTTGAAGCTTGTGGAGAAGCTCCTTTCTATACGCTAGGGCCTTTAACTACAGATATTGCACCAGGATACGATCATATTACTTCAGGAATTGGTGCTGCGATGATTGGATGGTACGGTACGGCAATGTTATGTTATGTAACTCCAAAAGAACATTTAGGATTACCAAATAAGGACGATGTTCGTACTGGAGTGATTACGTATAAGCTTGCAGCTCACGCGGCAGATTTGGCCAAAGGACATCCGGGAGCACAGCATAGAGATGATGCGTTGAGTAAAGCAAGGTTCGAGTTCCGTTGGGAAGATCAGTTTAATCTATCTCTGGATCCAGAATTAGCTAGAGAATATCATGATGAAACACTACCTGCTGAAGGAGCAAAAATTGCACATTTCTGTAGTATGTGTGGGCCTAAATTCTGTTCGATGAAAATATCTCAAGAGGTACGTGATTATGCAGCCAAAAAAGAGATTGATGATCAAAAAGCCATCGAAGAAGGAATGAAAGAGAAGGCCGAAGAGTTTAAAGAAAAAGGTAGCGAAGTATATCTATAATCTTATATAAATGGTGATCGGTAAAAGATTCGTAATAGATATCGAATCTTTTGCCAATTCCGATAAAAAAAGAACATGCTAATTGTACTTACTTCCGAGAGAGCTATCGAAAATGAAGCCGACAAAATCAACGCGTTGTTTGATTCTGGTTTAGAGCGATTACATCTCAGAAAACCTAGTTTCAGTATTGATGGTTATCGAGCACTTTTGGATCAGATAGATCCAAAATTCTATAATCGAATTATGCTGCACGAACACCATGAATTGACGCAAGAATATGCTCTTAGAGGCATCCATCTGCAGGAACAAGCAAGACTAAACCTGGAAGATGCACTACGAGCTACTTTGAAGGTTTATAAAAATAAGGGATTAAAAGTTTCGAGTTCTTTTCATAGCATCGAGGATATTGTTGATAGCTCAGGAGATTTTGAGTATGTGCTTTTAAGTCCGGTTTTTAGCTCGATATCCAAGGCAGGTTATGAAGGGAAAGGTTTTGATGTAAATCATCTCGACGAGTTTGTTGTGGGTATGGGCGGAATTAACGAAGATACACTTCAAGCAACATTTGATTTAGGTTTTAAAGGCGTTGGAGTGTTAGGTGGTGTATGGAATACAGATGACCCTTTGTCTAGCTTTGGTGCTATTCATAACAAGTGTAAAGAAGTAATAGCATCGTAATCGATGAAGACACGACCAAATGTATTGACTGTGGCAGGGTTTGATCCATCAAATGGAGCAGGTCTAACCGCCGATATCAAAACTTTTGAAGCATTAAAGGTGTATGGTTTGTCGGTCTGTACTGCCAATACTATTCAAAATGATGTGGACTTTATCTCGTCGCATTGGGTAGATTTAGAGGTGATTAAACATCAAATAGATATTTTGTTTGATCGTTTCACTATCAAATATGCCAAAATAGGGATTGTTCCAGATTGGAGTAGGCTATTAGAAATTATAGAGGTATTACAAGGTAAAAACCCGGATATAAAGATTGTGTTAGATCCTGTATTAAAATCCAGCTCAGGCTTTGATTTTCATCATACGGATACATCAATTTTGGAGAGCGCAGAACAGCTTTTTAATACTATTTTGAGTAAAATATACCTGTTAACACCTAATTATAAGGAGATTGAAGAGTTATTTCCTAATAAAACTATTGAAGAGACGATACAACATATAAGCGGTAAAACCAATGTCTTATTAAAAGGAGGTCACAGAAAAGATGCATTGGGAGTCGATGAGTTATTTACCGTAGAAGGAAAACACTTCGTGTTTAAACCGAAAGCAGATAGTGTTTCAGAAAAACATGGAAGTGGTTGTGTTTTTTCTTCTGCAGTAGTAGCGTATTTGGCACAGGGATTTTCATTGCAGAAAGCCTGTTTCAGAGCCAAACGATATATAGAACGAGTGCTAAGCTCTAATAAAAGTCTTTTAGGATATCATAGTATATAGAAATCAGAATGCACCTATGAAAGAAATAAGTTTACAATATATCTCTCAAGGAGATACGCCAGAAAAGCACCTTGAAAATATTACTAAGGTATGCCAGGCTGGAGGTAGGTGGATACAACTACGGTTGAAAAATACCGATATGGGCACCTCTTTGGCTACCGCTATCAAATGTCGAGAAATCTGTGATCAATACGAAGCCATTATGATTGTAAATGATCAGGTGAGTATTGCCCAGGCAGCAAAGGCCGATGGTGTGCATTTGGGATTGGAAGATATGAATCCAACAGAAGCAAGAGCCATCCTTGGTGATAATTATATCATCGGGGGTACTGCAAATACCATGGAAGATTGTATACAACACTCAAAAAATGGAGTGGATTATATAGGCTTGGGGCCATTTCGTTTTACGATAACCAAAGAGAAATTAAGCCCAGTTTTAGGAACAGAAGGATATACGGAGATACTGTCAGAGCTTCAACAACGACATATTGAAACTCCGGTAGTCGCTATCGGAGGAATTTTGGAAAAAGATATTCCTAATCTTTTGGAGACAGGAATTACAGGTATAGCGGTTTCAGGAATGTTGACCAATCAACGAGACGATGATATCAAAGAAAAAATTGAAAATATTAAAAACACGTTTAGATTAAAGCAATGGATACATTAAGAATAGCAGACAAAGAATTTTCTTCGCGCTTATTTACAGGAACCGGAAAATTTAGTTCCTCCGTGTTGATGAGGGATGCATTACTAGCTTCAGAAAGTGAGTTGGTTACCGTAGCCTTAAAGCGTGTCGATGTGCAAAATGAAAATGATGATATTTTAAATCATTTAAATCATCAGCGCATTAATTTATTACCAAATACCTCTGGTGTTCGCAATGCAAAAGAAGCTGTTTTTGCGGCTCAATTGGCAAGAGAAGCTTTGGAAACCAACTGGATAAAACTCGAAATTCACCCGGATCCAAAATATTTGTTGCCCGATCCTATAGAAACATTAACTGCAGCAGAAGAATTGGTGAAACTAGGATTTGTGGTGATGCCTTATATCCATGCAGATCCTGTTTTGTGCAAAAGACTAGAAGAAGTAGGAACACAATGTGTAATGCCTCTGGGAGCTCCCATCGGGAGTAATAAAGGCCTCAAAACTCTAGATTTTTTAGAGATTATTATTGATCAAAGTAATGTTCCTGTAATTGTAGATGCGGGTATTGGTAGTCCATCTCATGCGGCTCAAGCGATGGAGCTTGGAGCGGATGCCGTTTTGGTAAATACAGCAATAGCAGTTTCGCAAGATCCGGTTGCCATGGCAAATGCTTTTAGAATGGCTGTAGAAGCCGGAAGAATGGCATATAATGCAAAGTTAGCCCCTATAAAAAAACACGCAGAGGCAAGTAGCCCGTTAACAAGTTTTCTAAATGAATAATAGCTTCAAAGACATATTTGATCAGTATGACTGGGATACGGTTTTGAATGATATTTTGACCAAAACCGAGGCAGATGTGCTACGGGCAATTCACGCTACCAAAAGAACCACTGAAGATTTTAAAGCATTAATTTCACCGGCTGCAAAACCGTATTTGGAGCAAATGGCTCAGATGAGTAGTCAAATTACCAAAAAGCGCTTTGGAAATACAATGCAGATGTATGCACCCATGTATTTGAGTAATGAGTGCCAAAATATTTGTACTTACTGCGGGTTTAGTATGACCAACAAAATCCCAAGAAGAACATTAACCGACGAGGAAATTCTTAGGGAAGCGGGTTATTTGAAAAGTAAAGGATACGACCATATTCTATTGGTAACGGGTGAAGCTAATAAGACGGTGGGTGTAGACTACATTAATCATGCTATCCAATTGATTCGTTCAAAATTTTCAAATATTAGTATCGAAGTACAACCGTTGGATCAAAATGATTACGAAACCTTGATCGAGAGCGGTTTGTATGCGGTATTGGTATATCAGGAAACCTATCATAAAGAAGAATATAAAAATCATCATCCCAAAGGTCGAAAATCAAATTTCGAATACCGTTTAGAAACACCAGATCGATTAGGTCGTGCTGGCATACATAAAATTGGCTTGGGGGCTCTTTTCGGATTGGAAGACTGGAGAGCTGATAGTTTTTTTACAGCTTTACATCTCAAATACCTTCAGAAAACCTATTGGAAAACAAAATATTCCATTTCGTTTCCAAGATTACGTCCGCATAGTGGTGGATTAGAGCCTAAAGTAGAGATGACGGATGCGGATTTAGTACAGTTGATTTGTGCGTACCGCATGCTTGATGAGGATGTCGAATTATCAATGTCTACCCGAGAAAGTGAGATTTTTAGGGAACATATCGTTAATTTGGGAATTACCTCAATAAGTGCAGAATCCAAAACCAATCCTGGAGGATATGTGGTAGCACCGCAATCTTTGGAGCAATTCGAAATATCAGACGAACGGGCTACCGAAGATGTCGTAACAATGCTTCAAAATCGTGGATTAGAAGCCGTTTGGAAAGATTGGGATCAAAGCTGGTAATCTCCTAATTAGAAACGGTAAGCGTGTTGCCATTTTTTTCTACTCTATACGGAAGAAGAGGTTGGCCGCCTTCGCCCTGTACTTGTTGCCCAAAAGAAGTAATTTCATATACATTATCATTACCACAATTAGAAACCGCTCTAGTAGCTTGAACATCCAAAGCAGAACAATCCATGAGGGGAATATTGGGATCACTTAGTTCGTAAGCAAAAAACTGCTGATCGTTTTGATTGTATAGAATTAATCCTCGAATACCTCTTCCTTCAGTTCGATCAACTACAATTCCGCCAGGAAATCTTAGATTCACGAATTGAGGTAAATTGAGATTGATTTGGGCTGTAAAACCAACATTCGGTAAATTAGGATTGTTTCTATTGTCATCATCACTGCTGCACGAGGCAATTAAAAGTATACCTAACAAAAACACTATCTTTTTCATAACACTATTATTCTGTTGCCAAATTACGTAAATTTGTGGTCTTCCGTAAAATTTTTGTTATCTTTGGATAACGAATCCCATAGCTATGGGATTTTTTGTATTTATATAAACGATGAAGTTATGAGCAAAGTATCTTATTACACTGCAGAAGGGCTAAAAAAATTACGAGACGAATTAAATAATCTTAAAGATATAGAACGCCCGAAGGCTTCGCAAGCTATTGCTGAAGCACGTGATAAAGGTGACCTTAGTGAAAATGCCGAGTATGATGCTGCCAAAGAAGCACAAGGTCTGCTAGAGATGAGAATCGCTAAATTAGAGGAAACCCTGGCTGGAGCCCGTCTTATAGATGAGTCGCAATTAGACACTTCTAAAGTGTTGATTCATTCTACGGTAAAAATTAAAAACCAGACTAACGGAGCTGAGATGACATACAAACTTGTAGCTCAAAGTGAAGCGGATCTTAAAACAGGCAAAATTTCTGTAGATTCTCCTATTGGCAAAGGCCTTTTAGGAAAGAGTGTAGGAGAAGTTGCCGAGATTCAGGTTCCTAATGGGACAATGAAGTTTGATGTCGTTGAGATTACCAGAGAATGAGAATTAAATTTAACAACTAACCCAGAAAGCCTTTTTTATCTTTTTAAAAAAGGCTTTTTTATGGTTTCGACTTACAAATAAATAACCTATATTTCGAATATCATAAACCGACTAAAATTTAATTAATGCCTACCCTATTCACTAAAATTATTAATGGTGAAATTCCGTCGTACAAGGTTGCCGAGGACGAGAATTTCTACGCTTTTTTGGACATAAGTCCAAATGCAAAAGGGCATACTTTGTGTATCCCGAAAAAAGAAGAAGATAAAATATTCGATCTTGGGGAAGATGAATATCTGGAGTTGATGCGTTTTTCGCGCAAAGTTGCCAAAGCTCTGGAAAAAACAGTTCCTTGCAAGAGAGTTGGAATCGCTGTTGTAGGATTAGAAGTGCCGCATGTGCATGTGCATCTTATTCCTATTAATGAAATGAAAGAGATGACATTTCAACATAAAATTTCTATGACTACCCAAGAGTTTGAAACCTTGGCTGCAGAGATCCAATCGAATTTATAGCGCAATGATGCAAGATTCAGAATTTAAATTATCCCTTACTCTGCGAATTGATTGGAGTGAGATGGATACGTATCAGCATGTAAATAATGTAAATTTTATGAAATACATGCAAAGTGCCAGAGTGCAGTTTTGGGAAGTAAGTGGATTAGCTCAAATGTACGCCGAAACCAAAAAAGGACCTATGTTGGTTTCTACCAAATGTGATTTCAAACATCCTTTGTTTTTCCCTGGGAATGTCATTATCAAAACGAAAGTTGAATTTATTAAGAATTCCAGCTTTGGATTACATCATAAACTGTATAATGATGAAGGTACGCTTTGCGCCGAAGGGCATGATGTGGCTGTATGTTTTGATTTTAATATTGACAAAACATTTGCAATCACAGATGAGTTGCGATTGGTAATGTCAAAATATGAATAGGACTAAGCCAGACCCAAAAGATCAGGGTGAAATAGATATAAATATCCTCCCAAAGCGATTATAAGTATTAAAAACGAGAGTAAGTAAAAAAGACCAGTAAATTGAATAGAAGCAGGTTGGGTGTTGATGGTTTTTTTATGATATTCATAAACACGCTCTATGTCCTTGGTCCATTGACCAGGAAAAATATGACTTCCACACTTGTTACAATGAATATTCTCTATGGTGTCCTTTTTGGTTTTTATAAAAAGGCTGGATATTTTTTTCTCTTGTTTAAAAGAAAGGACCATCCCGTCGGTGGCATAACATTCAGGGCAATTGTTGGTAAGTCGCGCTTCTTTTAGAATAATATATTCTGTTTTCACCTTGTTTGGATTTTGGAACTATATAACGTTTTAGAATTTATATTGTTATACGTTAGCACCAATTTTACGGAGGGTAATCTGAAAAGTAGTTCCTTTTCCGATATCAGATCTTAATACCTTGATCCGACCCGAATGATATTCTTCTATAATTCGTTTGGCAAGAGATAATCCTAACCCCCATCCTCTTGCTTTTGAAGTGTAACCAGGTTCGAATATCTTGGTGAATTTTCCTTTCGGGATACCTTTTCCAGAATCTTTAATTCTAATAAAAACACGTTTGGCATCATCGGTAAGGTGTATGTTCAAATCTCCTTTTCCTTTCATAGCATCAATAGCATTTTTTACCAGGTTTTCTATGGTCCATCCATATAATTGAGAATTCAAATATACAGGAATGGGCTTTTCAGGCAGATCTATAGAAAAGTTAATTAGTTTAGAGCTTCGAGATTGCAGATAGGTGTAGGCATCTTGCGTTTCTTTTACGATATCAGTTTCTGCAAAATCAGGGATAGATCCAATTTTGGAGAAACGCTCTGTAATCACTTTCAGGCGTGAAATGTCTTTTTCAATTTCGGTAATATACTCAGGATTTACGTTCTCGCTTTTTAGAATTTCATTCCATCCCACTAACGAAGATAATGGGGTCCCTATTTGGTGAGCTGTTTCTTTTGCCATACCAGCCCAGAGCTTATTTTGCTCGCTAACTTTAGAGGTGGTAAAAAAGAAATAAATCACTCCTATCAATAAAAATAAAATAAGCGCAATGGCTATAGGATAGTATTTCAACTTATTCAAAACATCTGAGTGACCGTAATGAATGTATTGCACCGTATCCCGTAAATCGAGTTCTATAGGTTCATTTTCAGATTTAATCTTTTGTAAAAAGGATTGTAGTTTTCGTTCACTCTCGATAGTGCTTTGGGAAACATTTTGAATATATCGAGGATCTGGTTTTCCCAAAGAGTCTCTGATAAAGTTTCCTTTAGAATCTGTGATGATAATAGGCATGGATTGATTGGTTCCTCCTATCAAAAGAACCAAATCCAAATAATCATCAGATTGATCACTGTTAAAAGCCTTTCGGGATTGTGTCCAGATTTCTATTTTGGTTCGTTCATCATCTTTAAAACGTTGCAGGAAAAGAGAAGTATTCCATAGAACAAGTGCGGTAATCACCAAAACAGCAATGATAATGAAATAGCTCGAAAAATTACGTTCGTCAGAGAAATTCATAGAGAGTTGTTAACCAAAACTTAAATATAAACGTTTTTTAACGATTTTATTGTCTATTTTTCTCAAGATACAAAAGCCAGAGTTTACCTTTTAAGGACCAAACTTTGGTTATCTTTGCTGCAGATAAAACGAAATAATGATAACAATAGATCCTTCTCAGGTTGCAACAGGAAAGTTACACGGGTTTTTGCTGGGAGCAGTAGGTCCAAGGCCAATAGCATTTGCCAGTACAGTAGATAATGATGGAAATCCCAACTTATCTCCTTTTAGCTTTTTTAATGTGTTTAGTGCTAATCCTCCTATTTTTATTTTTTCTCCTGCCAGGAGAGTGAGAAACAATACTACCAAACATACTCTCGAGAATGCCGAGCTTACCAAAGAAGTCGTGATCAATATCGTAAACTATGATATTGTACAACAAATGTCGTTATCTAGTACCGAATATCCCGATGGAGTAAATGAATTTGTAAAATCGGGTCTTACTATGGTAGCTTCAGAAAAAGTAAAACCATTTCGTGTGGGAGAGTCTCCTGTTCAGTTTGAGTGTAAGGTGAATGAGATCATCCCGATGGGAAAAGAAGGTGGAGCCGGGAATTTGGTGATTTGTGAAGTAGTCTTGATGCATATCAATGAGGATATCCTGGATGAAGATGGTAGAATTGATCAGGGAAAGATTGATCAGGTCGCTCGTATGGGTGGCAATTGGTACACTAGAGCAAAAGAGGGAATGTTTGAAGTGCCAAAACCATTAAGTACTATGGGGATTGGCGTAGATGCCTTGCCCGAAGAGATTAGAAATAGTACGATTTTTACAGGTAATGATTTAGGAAAGCTGGCTAATGTAGAGCAAATCCCTACTAAAACAGAGGCTGTTGAAATTGTTAATAAGATAGGGGACATTATGGATAAAATTCAGCAGTCTAACCAAATAGAAATTCATAAATTTGCTAAGCAATATCTGGATCAGGATGATACGGATACAGCATGGAATATTTTAGCAGCAAAATAATACTTAAGAAAGATGGAAGTACAAGGTAAAGTAAAGATGATCGGTGAAACTCAAACCTTTGGTAGCAATGGTTTTAGAAAGAGAGAGATTGTAGTGACAACAGAAGAGCAATATCCGCAACACATTATGGTGGAGTTTGTTCAGGATAAATGTGACCTTTTGAATAGTTTTCAAGTAGGGCAAGATGTAAAAATAAGCATTAACCTGAGAGGAAGAGAGTGGGTAAATCCTCAGGGAGAAACCAAATACTTCAATTCTATTCAAGGATGGAGAATCGAAAGTTTACAACCAGCTGCTCCGGCAAATGCTATGCCTCCAACACCACCAGCTGATGCTTTCGAACCAGTAAGTGATTTGAATGAAGAAGATCATGATGATCTACCATTCTAAGAAATAAAGAACTGCATAAATAGCACACTTGTTGTGTTATTAAGTATAAAAGTAAAAAGTCCGATACAGCTGTATCGGACTTTTCATATTGTGGTTTAGGTTAACCTTTTAATAAAACTCAAAAAAGCAATGATGAACAAAATTTATCTTAAAAGGTCTTAACAAATATTGCGATTTTTTTGGTCAATTCAAACAACTGATTGATATTTAACGTTGTAGAAACCTTTATAATTTTGTTTTGTTTATTCTCAGTGATTCTATAGACTTTCCTCCAGTAGGTTATGCCAATGCTGACGGCCTTTTGGCGTTGGGAGGAGACTTATCTGTAGATCGATTGATCAAGGCATATCATAGTGGGATATTTCCTTGGTATAATGAAGGAGAGCCTATTTTGTGGTTTTGTCCTGATCCCAGAATGGTCTTATTTCCCGATGAGTTGAGAATAAGCAAAAGCATGCGCCAGTTATTAAGAAGAAATGCTTTTACCGTTACTTTCAATACCGATTTTGATGGAGTCATCGAGAATTGCGCAACGGTTAATCGCCCTGATCAATACGGAACTTGGATTACCAGTGATATGCAAGAAGCGTATAAGAAATTACATAAAATTGGATATGCTATTTCTGTTGAGGTGTGGAAAGACAACGATTTGGTCGGGGGATTGTATGGAATCTTGCTGAAAGAAAAAAAAGTGTTTTGTGGCGAAAGCATGTTTGCTAAAGTAAGTAATGCCTCCAAATACGGTTTTATTCATTTGGTAGATTGGTTACAACAAAAAGAAGTGAAGCTTATCGATTGCCAGGTATATACAGATCATTTAGCTAGCCTAGGGGCTAGAGAAATTGAAAGGAAGGATTTTTTACATTATCTGAAATAAACTCACATAAATAGCTTTTATGAAAATTCATAATTTAGGAAAAGAACAGACCGTTTTAAATCAGTTTGTATTAGAACTTCGGGATAATATGATCCAGAAAGATGCCATGCGTTTTAGGAGGAATATTGAACGAATTGGAGAAATCTTGGGTTATGAAATGAGTAAAACGCTAGATTTTGAAACCCAAAAGGTGCAAACTCCATTAGGAACCAAAGAGGTTTCTGTACCAGCCAATGATTTGGTGTTGTGTGCTATTTTAAGAGCGGGCTTACCTTTGCATCAAGGGCTGCTCAACTATTTTGACAAGGCAGAGAATGCTTTTATATCAGCCTATCGTAGTCATGATCCTAATCAAGAGGATGAAAATGCTTTTGAGATCGTAGTGAACTATTTGGCATCCCCCACTATAGATAATAAAACCCTGGTATTGATTGATCCTATGTTGGCTACGGGAAAGACTTTAGAAACTACTTTTGAAGCGTTAAAAGGACATGGTGTGCCAAAAGCGATTCATATCATTTCTGTAATCGGTTCAGAACAAGGGATATCTTATATCGATGAGGTTTTTGATAATAATACCCATCTTTGGATTGCTGCTATAGATGAAGAGATGAATTCCAAAAGTTATATCGTTCCAGGATTGGGTGATGCGGGAGATTTATCGTATGGAGGTAAACTTTAAACCTCATTATACCGGAAACAATCTACCGTATGGTCATTAACCATACCCGTTGCCTGCATAAAAGCATACATTACTGTAGAACCTACAAACTTAAAACCTCTCTTTTTAAGGTCTTTACTCATCTGGTCGGATATTGGGGTAGTAGCCGGGATTTCTTCTTGAGATTTCCATGCGTTTTTAATTGTTTTTCCATCCACAAATCCCCAGATATAGCTATCAAAACTTCCAAATTCCTCCTGGATTTTTATAAAGTTCTGTGCATTAGTAATCGCAGAGTTGACTTTTAGTTTATTTCTGATGATCCCTGAGTTTTGTAGCAGTTCCTCCTTTTTTTGATCCGTATATTGCGCTATTTTGTGATAGTCGAAATTATCGAATGCTAATCTAAAATTTTCTCGCTTTCGTAAAATTGTGATCCAGCTTAATCCTGCTTGAAATGTTTCTAATACCAAAAACTCAAAAAGTAATCGATCATCGTGCAATGGCACACCCCACTCGTTATCGTGATAAGATTCATAAAGTGAATCTCCAATACACCATCTGCATCTGTATTTTGTCATAGTTCTCGTTTTGAAAGTTAAATATATTACTTTCGTACTCAATTTTGAGGTTTGTAAGTTTTAAAGATTTGTATCGTCTTATCTCTTAACCAAATTTAGGAGAAGATAACATGGAAACAACGACAATGACAGTAAATGAATTAATCGAAAAAGGAATTGAAAATTCATATTCCTATCAAGAATACAGAACATTAGTAAGTGATTTATTGGCCGAAGGTAAATCTACGGGTAATGAGCAGTCTGAAGCATTAACAAATTATAGTATGCTTAATGACCGCCGAATGAAAAGATTGGATAAAACCTTAAAACTGGATGAAGCTGTTACAGAAGCTTTTTCTGATGCCAAAGTAGACCATATTACCTGGGTAGTATTGACCGAAGGTTGGTGTGGGGATGCTGCGCATTCTATACCAGTAATCAACAAATTGGCTGAGCTTAATAATGGGATTGATTTAAAAATCGTTTCGCGAGATAATAATGACGAGTTGATGAATAACTTTTTAACCAACGGTGGTAAGTCAATTCCAAAATTAATTGCCTACGATACCCAAAACAAAGAAGTTATTAGTACTTGGGGGCCAAGGCCTTCTATAGCAACCCAAATGGTGAATGATTACAAAGAGAAACACGGAGGATTAGATCCAGAATTCAAACAAGATCTTCAAGTGTGGTACAACAAAAACAAAGGAGTGAACATTGCACAGGATCTTTTGCAATTATTGCCTAAGTAAATCGTCTAATTTGAGTAATTAAAATAATAAGTAATAGAGCCTTCTTGCTCTTCGATTGTAGAACGCGAAAACAGTGCTTTTCTTGCATAATTCATAGCATTATCAAATAAGCATTCGTTTCGCGTTGTAGATCGTTTTTTATCGACTTTGGTATCGATCACGTACCCATTCTTATTCACTTCAATTTTTACAACTACCTTACCACTAGCATTACAAGTGTATACCGGGTTCGGTAAATCGATAGATTTTCTTCCTTTTAGTGTATAGGTAAGAGAACTATTTCTGTTATTCGTTTCTTTATCATCCTCCTTGGTAGCCTCTTCTTTATTCAATTCTTCGCTCTTTTCAGCCTCCAAAGGAACTTCACCGTTTTCGTTGGTTAGTGTTTCTTCATTTTGTGCTGCGGTTTCATCAGATTTCATCAAAGATTTGATTCGCTCTTCGATTTCATCATGATCTTCAAAATCCTCGTTGTAGGCAGCATGTGTTCTTTTTGAAGCAATAAGATCTCTGGCTTCCTCTTGTTGAGGTTCTTCTTCTTCAGCTTGTTCTTCTTCGGCAATGAACTCTTCAGGAATTTCCATAAGAATTTCAGATTGTTCTTTTTGTTTTCTAAACATGTTGATGTTGTAAAGACTAAGAACAAAAATCCCCATCAATAATGACGTGATTATAAGGGCTTTATGTTTTTCTATAAATTCCATAGGTAACTATAACTAATTTTTTTATACAATATTTTAATTAGTTTCAACTTTTATCGGTAACTGATTTTCAAAAGATTGAATGCTCATTGCATCGTCTACAGAAAATGCTCCAATTTTAGTTCTTCTAAGAACGGTCAAGTGCCCCCCACTATCTAATGCTTTTCCAAAGTCATGAGCTAAGGACCGGATATAGGTACCTTTACTGCATACTACTCTAAAGTCAACTTCTGGTAAAGCAATTCTTGTGATTTCAAATTCGGTAATTGTTATTTTTCTTGGTTCGACTGCTACTTCTTGTCCTTCTCTTGCATATTCATATAACCGTTTTCCATCTTTTTTAAGAGCGGAAAATACGGGTGGATACTGTTCTATTTCTCCAATAAACTGAGAAGTGGCAGTTTTGATATCTTCTTCTGTGATATGGTCAATAGGAAATGTTTGATCGATTTCGGTTTCTAGGTCATAGGATGGTGTAGTGCCTCCTAAAGTAATAGTGCCGGTGTATTCCTTGATTTGCCCCTGAAACTCCTGGATACGCTTGGTAAATTTGCCAGTACAGATTACCAAAAGGCCAGTAGCCAACGGATCTAAAGTTCCTGCATGCCCAACTTTAATTTTTTTGATACCAAAACTTTTTCGGATATGCCAACGCAGTTTGTTTACAACCTGGAAAGAAGTCCATTGTAATGGTTTATCGATCAAAAGGATTTGACCTTCTTTATAGTCGAGTTCGGTTAACATTGGGGGCTATTTAATAAAACCAAAACTGATGGCAACAAGGCCAACAATAATACAATATACGGCAAAATAAGTTAACTTGCTCTTTTTCACCAGGGAAATCATCCATGTACAAGCGAAAAGGCCAGAAATAAAAGCAGCCAAAAAGCCAATACCCATAGCAGCACTATTCTCTGAAGAGAAAGTAAGCTCACCCCCCATGATATCTTTTGCTATTTTTCCGAAAATCAATGGGATAACCATTAAAAATGAAAAACGTGCCGCCTTGGTTTTATCATTTCCTAACAACACTGAAGTAGAAATGGTAGCACCACTTCTAGAAATACCAGGTAACATTGCTATGGCCTGAGCAACACCAATTACAAATGCGTTGGAGTTGCTTACAGATTTTTGAGTGTCTTTTGCTTTGTCGGCCAACCATAATAATATAGCAGTAATGATGAGCATAAAACCGACAAACATAATATTCCCTCCAAATAGTTGTTCTAGTTGTTCTTCAAAAAAAAGTCCTACCAAAACGGCCGGAATCATTGAAATGATAATTTTTAAGGCAAATAAGGTTTCTTCATTTTTTTTGAATTGCAACAACCCTTTGATAATCTCTATAATATCTTTTCTAAACACTATAATAGTACTTAGCGCTGTGGCAAAGTGCAAAACAACAGTAAAAAGTAGAGATTCTTCGGGGACGCTGTTATCTCCCAAAATGGCTTTTCCTAATTCTAAGTGACCACTAGAAGAGACTGGTAAAAACTCGGTTAGTCCTTGTATAATACCTAAAATGACCGCATCAAAAATTTCCATAAAGGATTCAGGCTTTTAAATTTGTGGCAAATATAGGTGTACTCCTGTAATAAAATGAGGATTATTCTTTTTTCTTCTTATTTGGATCCAGTAAAATAGCGTATATCTCGATCCCAAAACCAAGCAGTACGATAGTAGGAGCTAGTCTAATTCTTCTGAAGTTGTAAATCTCTGGGTTAAACACATTAGGATCATCACTTCCTCCTCCTGCCATAAGGATAAAACCAAGTGCAATAACAGCAAGACCTATGGCCATTACAACATAATTTTTCTTACCGAAAACAAAACCAGGTTTCGAAGGAGTGTTTTTATTGGACTGTTTTTTCATGCGTGTCGTTATTTATCTCATTATATAGAACTCGGTCACCTATCATCAATTTAGAAATGTGCCCCATATTGCTGTCGCGGGTAAATATAGTCCATCTTTTGATAGGATACAAAGTAACAGTTTTGTTTAGGATTTCTTTTTGAAGTCCTTCGATGCTTAGCCCTGTCTGTAATCCTCTATTGATATAATAGTAGTGAGCATCAGATTGTAAGGTCAGGACAATATCAAAACCCGGACTTTCTTTAACCTCTATCACTGTACCACTCACCTTAAGTACGTCATCCGGTTGCACGTTTCTTACCGGTTTAAAGGTTTGTACCATCATCCACATAAATCCAATGAATAAGACAAAAACAATCGAAAACCATATTTTTCCCGCTTTTCTCATGGGCTAAGCAGTTACTTTGTTTTTACGTAGTCCGAAAGCAAGTAAAACGAGTCCGCATAGGATAAAAGGAATACTCAGCCATTGCCCCATATTTAGTGCCATTGCATCTTCAAAAGCAACCTGATTCTCTTTGTAGAATTCAATAATAAATCGCATGATAAATACCAAAGCGATTACTAGTCCAAATAGTACACCTTTTCGGTTTTTAAGATTCGTTTTTTGATACAAATACCAAACAATTCCGAAGATAATCAGATATGAAAAAGCCTCATACAACTGGGTTGGGTGTCTGGCAATCAAATCATCTCGTACAAAAATAACTCCGTAATCACCATCGGTGGGTTTTCCATAAATTTCAGAATTCATAAAATTTCCAAAGCGGATAAAAGCTCCGGTTACAGGAGCAACCATTGCAATTCGGTCCAAAATCCAGAATAGAGGAGCTTTGTATTTATAAACGTATAAAAACACTGCGATTATCGCTCCTATACTACCTCCATGACTGGCTAGACCCGTAAATCCGGTAAAATACCAGGTACCATCAACAATTTGGAAAGGCAAAAATATCTCTAGAGGATGTTGAGAGAAATACTCAAAGTCATAAAACAGACAATGACCAAGGCGCATTCCCGCAAAAATCCCAACAAAAAGATAGGTAGAAAGTTTTTCTAGATCCTTTACAGGAACTTTTTCGGTCTGATACATGTATTTAACAAGGGTATAGGATAATATAATCCCTGTCAAAAACAGAAGGCCGTAATATTTTAAAGGAAAAATGCCGAATAATTTTATGATTTCGGGATCAACATTCCATTCTATAGGTCCTATCATGGCTAGTAATATAATTCGTCTGTTCTAAGATTAAGAAAACGTTGGGTAGCAAAGAAAGTACTGATCCAGGTAATAACTACTCCAACTCCAAAAACACCTGCAAACAAAATGACCAGCAGAATTTTGTCTTCCAGAAGGGCTAATTCAGGGAATGTTTTATTTAGGTAATACAACACGACACCTACTCCAATTAGTGCTACAATAGCACCGATCATACCCAGGCGAACGCTTTTCCAAACAAATGGTTTCCGGATAAATTTTTTGGTCGCTCCTACCATCTGCATGGTTTTTATGATAAAACGTTTGGAGTACACCGATAATCGAATAGAACTGTTGATTAACAATACCGCGATAAAAGTAAAAATAGCACTGACTAGCAATACCCAAAAACTTATTCGTTTAATATTGTCGTTTAATAAAGAAATCAGAGGCTTGTCATAAATCACTTCATCTACAAAATTCTTTTTGGTAATAGATTTTGAAATCTCCTCTATTTTGGCCGGATCAACAAAATCGGCTTTTAGATAGACATCGATAGAGTTTTGCAACGGGTTGTACCCAAGAAATTCCATAAAATTCTCTCCAATATCTTTGCTGTGTTCTTCGGCAGCCACATCTTTGGATATAAACTGAGTGGATTTTGTATATTCTGCCAAAGCCAGTGTTTTCTCCAGTTGTTTTACTTCAATTTCTTTTGCGGTATCTTTTAGATAGATGGTTAATGCAATTTTTTCTTTGAAGTGATCGGCTACTTTTTTAGTATTAAGTACCAAAAGACCTAAGAGCCCTAATAAAAATAGCACTAACGATATACTAATAACCACCGAAAAATAGGAAGAGATTAGCCGTCGTTTTTGATATTTTTCGAAAGAAGAACTCATAAAGAAATATTTTGCAGTAAAAATAGTAAACTTAACTAACTTTGATAAGTGAATAACGCATTCTTATTTACGATATTTTTATAAGGACAGAAAAGCGCTTTCCTTTTTTGTATAAAGGAGTAGAAGAAAGCTATTTTTTAGTCAACAAACAGTTTTAATCATACAAAACCATAGATAATGCACACAGTTATTATTGGAGTTGGCGGTGTTGGGGGATATTTTGGGGGAAAGATTTCTAATTCAAATCAAAAAGTAACGCTTGTAGCCAGAGGGCAACATCTGGAAGCTATAAAAAATAAGGGACTACAGGTAAAAAGCGTACAAGGTGATTTTGTAACCCACCCATACAAGGTAACCGATGATATCACTGAAGTTGAAAAGGCAGATCTTATTTTGATCTGTACCAAATCCTGGCAGTTAATAGCCGCCGCAAAAATGATAATTCCTTTACTTAAAGAGGATACCGTAGTAATGCCATTACAAAATGGAGCAGATAATATCGAAAAATTGCTTTCGGTTTTGCCCCCAAAACATGTGGTAGGAGGATTGTGTAAGATCTATAGCAAGATTGAAGACTATGGGGTGATTTCGCATTTTGGACATGATCCCGAGGTTGTTTTTGGGGAGATTGACAAAAACAAAACCGAGAGAATACAAAAGATAAAACAGTTGTTTGATACTGCAGGTTTTCGAAATACCATTTCTGAAGATATTTATGTAGATATCTGGAGTAAGTTTATGTTCATTGCTACGGTAAGTGGATTGGGCGCACTTACTCGCATCACTATAGGAGAAATGTATGAAAACATCGGGACAAAATCCATTTTAGAACAAACAGCTACAGAAATTTTTAAAGTGGGAATGGCCAAAGGTGTGCAATTGCCAGATGATTTGGTTTCTCGTATTATGAATTTTATCGGTAAACAACCTTATGATTCTACGGCCTCTACCCAACGTGATATTTTGGAAGGGCGCCCTTCAGAATTGGATAATTTTAATGGATTTATAGTGAAAGAAGGAGAAAAACTAGGAATTGCAACACCGGTAAATTCTTTTATTTACAGTTGTTTACAGCCTATGGAGGCTAAAGCAAGAAGTTAGGAGGTTTCCAAAAAACATAGCATTTAAAAGGTGTCTTTTTCTTTGTTTTATTTCTTTTGGACAAGCAAAAGAAATGAAAGCGTAGTGAAATGATAATTACTTAATAGGATAAGTCTGTTTAACTCGCATAAAATCGTAAATTTGCGATCTTAATTTTAGATTGATGAGCTACGATTTTAATTCCCTAGAAGCCAAATGGCAAAAATATTGGGCAGAGAACCAAACGTTCAAAGCAGAGAATAACAGTTCTAAACCAAAATATTATGTTCTGGATATGTTTCCATATCCATCTGGAGCAGGTTTGCATGTAGGGCACCCTCTGGGATATATCGCTAGCGATATTTATGCTCGTTATAAGAGACATAAAGGATTTAACGTACTGCATCCACAAGGGTATGATTCTTTTGGATTACCTGCAGAGCAATATGCCATACAAACGGGTCAGCATCCGGCTATTACCACCAAAGAAAATATCACCAGATATCGCGAACAATTGGATAAAATTGGATTTTCTTTTGACTGGAGTCGTGAAGTAAGGACCAGTGATCCTTCTTTTTATAAATGGACACAATGGATCTTTATCCAACTTTTTGATTCCTGGTATGATTTTGATAGCGATAAGGCCAGAGCTATCGCTGATTTGGAAACTATTTTTTCTGAAAAAGGAAATGCAGAGGTAAATGCTAGTTGTGATGAAGATGTTGCGGTTTTTACTGCAGATCAGTGGAATGCCTTTTCTTCAAAAGAAAAGCAGGAAGTATTATTAAAGTACAGACTTACTTATTTGGCAGAGACAGAGGTAAATTGGTGTCCTCAATTAGGAACGGTATTAGCCAATGACGAAATCGTAAATGGCGTTTCAGAACGCGGGAGTTACCCGGTGATTCGCAAAAAAATGACGCAGTGGAGTATGCGAATTTCGGCATATGCACAACGTTTATTAGATGGATTGCAAGCCATCGATTGGCCGCAGCCATTAAAAGATTCGCAAACCAATTGGATCGGTAGATCGCAAGGAGCAAGTGTAGTTTTTAATGTAAAGGATCACGATGAGGTAATTGAAGTATTTACTACACGTCCTGATACTATTTATGGTGTTAGTTTTATGACTTTGGCTCCAGAACACGAATTGGTGCAAAAAATCACAACTGCTGATCAAAAGCAAGAAGTTGAAGCCTATATAGAAGCTACAGCCAAACGAAGTGAGCGTGAGCGTATGGCAGATGTAAAAACAATTAGCGGGGTGTTTACAGGGGCTTATGCAGAACATCCTTTTACCAAAGAACCTATCCCGGTTTGGATCGGAGATTATGTTTTGGCGGGGTATGGTACCGGTGCTGTGATGGCCGTACCATGTGGAGATCAAAGAGATTATGATTTTGCCAAGCATTTTGATATAGCAATTCCTAATATTTTTGATGGAGTTGATATTTCTGAAGAAGCTTTTGCTGACAAAGATACTACGGTAATCGCAAATTCAGATTTCTTAAATGGATTGAACTATAAGGAAGCTACCAAAAAAGCGATCGAGGAATTAGAAAAGTTAGGTCAGGGAGAAGGAAAGATCAATTATAGGTTACGTGATGCGGTATTTAGTAGACAGCGTTACTGGGGAGAGCCATTCCCGGTGTATTATGTAGACGGAATGCCTCAAATGATTGCTAAGGAACATTTACCGATACAATTACCAGAAGTAGAAAAATATTTGCCAACCGAGACTGGAGAACCTCCGTTAGGAAGAGCAACGGTTTGGGCATGGGATACCGATACCAATGAGGTAGTATCCAATGATCAAATTGATCATAAAACTGTATTTCCTTTAGAATTGAATACCATGCCAGGTTGGGCAGGTAGTTCATATTACTTTAATAGATATATGGATGCTCATAATGAAGAAGAAGTTTTTTCTAAAGAAGCAATTACCTATTGGAAGGAGGTTGATCTATATATTGGAGGTAGCGAGCACGCTACAGGGCATTTGTTATATGCTCGTTTTTGGCAAAAATTCTTGTTTGATCGTGGATATGTACCTGTAGATGAGTTTGCCAAAAAGTTGATCAACCAAGGAATGATTTTAGGAACGAGCGCGATAGTGTATCGTGTGAGTGGAACAAATACTTATGTAAGTAAAGGATTAAAGGACCAACATGAGACCGAAGAGCTACGTGTAGATGTGAATTTGATCAATAGTTCTGACGAGTTGGATGTTGAGGCTTTGAGAAATTGGCAGCCTCAATTTAAAGACGCAGAGTTCTTGCTAGAAGATGATACATATGTTGTAGGGAGAGAGGTCGAGAAAATGTCCAAGCGATGGTTTAACGTAGTTAATCCAGATGATATATGTAATGATTATGGGGCGGATACCTTACGTTTGTACGAGATGTTTTTGGGACCATTAGAGCAGGCAAAACCTTGGAACACGGCTGGGATCACGGGAGTGCATTCTTTCCTTAAAAAATTATGGAAATTATACCATAACGGAGATACTTTTGAAGTTACGGATACCGAGCCCACCAAAGAGAATTTGAAAACGCTACACAAAACGATCAAAAAGGTTGAAGAGGATATAGAAAACTTCTCTTTCAATACTTCAGTAAGTACGTTTATGATTGCTGTTAATGAATTAACTGCTCAAAAGTGTAATAGTAAACAGATTTTAGAACCGCTGTTGGTATTGATTTCACCATATGCACCACACATTGCAGAAGAATTATGGAGTAAATTAGGGCATGAAAATTCGATTTCAACGGCTTCTTTTCCACAATTTGATGCTTCACACTTGGTTGAAAGTGCAAAGGTGTATCCTATTTCTTTTAACGGGAAAAAACGATTCGAATTAGAGTTGCCATTAGATATGAGTAAAGAGGATATAGAAGCTGCAGTAATGGCTCACGAAAAAACACAACAGCAACTTGCCGGAAGAGCACCTAAAAAGGTAATAGTGGTTCCGGGTAAGATTGTGAATGTGGTGGGGTAATACAACTCTCTACATGAAATAAAAAAGAAGACCGCTTTATAGATGTAAAGCGGTCTTCTTTTTTAAATATATCGAATTAGTAGGTTGTTCTTCCTGGTTTTTTACGTACTACTCTGTCATTTCCTTGTTTAAATTCAACAATTTCATCTTCCTTTGGTGGAGTGGTAGCAGTTCCTCCAAATACCATTGCCAAAGCACTTTTGTTCAATTCTTTTGCGCCCCATTTTTTTAACGAATTGTTATTTCTGTGTTTCATTGGTTTTCTGTTTTAGAAAAAAATTATATTTGATTAAGATATTATTTTTTTGCTTGGGAAGCAACAATTTTTCAATGGTTTAGGGGAATGGAGTATATGTTGACTGTTTATTTTACGCATCTGTTATTGCTAGGGTTTGATTTTGTAGAGCTATTAGGGTTGATTGCGGCCATCTTAACCACTGCGGCATTTTTACCACAGGTGTATAAAACCTGGAAAACAAAATCTACCGATAGTTTATCACTATCGATGTTGCTTATTTTTGTCTCGGGTGTGCTCAGCTGGTTAGTTTATGGTTTTTTGATAGATAGTTTTCCTATCATTCTGGCTAACTTTGTTACGGCAATTTCCGGAATACTTCTTCTTTATTTTAAAATTCGATATAAAAATTAATAAAAATTAGAAGGTTTGCTGATTTTTAACAATTTAGATTAAAACCTATCAAAATTATCAATAAAATATTTTTGAAGGGGTATTTATTGTTTTATTTCATAAAAACAGCTATTTTCGACCAAAAAATAAGAATATGATAATTGGTGTTCCTAAGGAAATCAAGAATAACGAAAACAGAGTAGGTGTAACGCCTGCTGGGACTATGGAATTGGTTAGACATGGTCATACTGTTTATATTCAAAAGGATGCTGGTCTTCAGAGTGGATTTAGTGATGAAGAGTACATAAGTGCAGGAGGAAAAATTTTACCGACTATTGAAGATGTTTATCAAACAGCTGAAATGATCATCAAGGTAAAAGAACCTATTGAACCAGAATATAAGTTGATCAAGAAAGATCAATTGTTATTTACTTATTTTCATTTTGCTTCTAGCGAGGTGTTAACCAAAGCAATGATTGATAGTGGATCAGTTTGTGTTTCTTATGAAACTGTTGAAGATCCTGATCGTAGTTTACCGTTATTGACTCCTATGAGCGAGGTTGCTGGGAGAATGTCTATCCAACAAGGAGCTAAATATTTAGAAAAACCTTTAAAAGGAAGAGGTATTCTATTAGGAGGTGTACCTGGAGTAGCTCCTGCAAAAGTATTGATTCTTGGTGGTGGTGTAGTAGGAACTCAAGCTGCAAAAATGGCTGCAGGTATGGGAGCAGATGTAACCATTCTTGATATCAGTCCAAAACGATTGAAATATCTGGATGATGTAATGCCTGCCAATATTAATACAGAATATTCAAACGAGTATACCATCCGTAAGCATATCAAGACATCAGATTTGATCGTAGGAGGAGTATTGATTCCCGGTGCCAAAGCACCAAAATTAATCACTCGTGATATGCTGAAAGAAATGCGCCCAGGAACTGTCTTGGTAGATGTTGCTGTAGATCAGGGAGGGTGTTTTGAAACCACCAAACCTACAACGCATCAGGACCCAGTATATATTATTGATGATGTAGTACATTATTCTGTGGCAAACATGCCAGGAGCAGTGCCATATACTTCTACTTTGGCACTTACGAATGTCACTTTGCCATATGCTGTGCAATTAGCGAATAAAGGTTGGAAGAAGGCATGTGCAGAGAATGAACCACTTAAAAAAGGATTAAATGTCATTAATGGAGATGTAGTGTATCCCGCTATTTCAGAGGCGTTTGAGCTTCCATTACACGACGTGAACGATTATATAAGTTAAACTCGACTTATTGGCTAACTCAAGTTTATTTAACCTTAGACCTCGTCATTTTGGCGAGGTTTTTGCTTTTTTTATTGTACATTTAATATAATAAAAAGTAAAAGTTATGATGGGATATTATGTCATTGCAGGAATCATCTTTTTGGTGAGTTCTTTTGTAAGTAATAGACTCAAAAGCAAGTTTAAAGAATATTCTAAAATTCATCTTCGTAACGGAATGAGTGGTGCAGAGATCGCTACCAAAATGTTACAGGATAATGGTATTAACGATGTACAGGTAATTTCTACACCAGGAATGCTTACCGATCACTATAACCCTCTAAAAAAGACTGTTAATCTAAGTGAAGGAGTGTATCATCAGCGCAATGCTGCAGCAGCAGCAGTTGCGGCGCACGAAGTTGGGCACGCGGTACAACATGCTACTGCTTATAGTTGGTTGACTATGCGATCTAAGATTGTTCCGGCTGTTGGTATGGCCAGTAAATTATCGAATATCGTTATTATGGCTGGTTTAGTGCTTTCGGCTTCAGGAATGTTGCTTGGTAACACCATTTTTTTGGTAGGAATACTACTGTTTGCGGTAACTACCTTATTTGCGTTTATCACTCTTCCTGTAGAATATGATGCTAGTAATAGAGCTTTGGCTTGGTTAGAGAATAATAGAATGCTTACCTCAGAAGAGCACGCTGGTGCAAAAGATGCGTTGAAGTGGGCTGCCAGAACTTATGTAGTAGCTGCACTTGGTTCTTTAGCGACCTTGCTCTATTTTATATCCATATTTATGGGTAGAAGAGATTAAAAAATACTTTATTTGAATATTAAAAGACCTCTTGTGTGATATGCGAGAGGTTTTTTTAGATATTAATTTGTCTATCAATTTGTTGGTCGAGAGAAATGAAAGTTTCTGTGCGTGAAACACCTTCAATAGCTTGTATGTTTTTATTCAAAACATTCATCAGATGCTCATTGTCTTTACATAGTATCTTAATGAATATCGACCAATTTCCTGTTGTATAATGGCACTCGATAACTTCTGGGATTTCTTTTAGTTCTTTTACAGCTTTGGGATTGCTTACGGCCTTGTCTAAAAACACACCCACAAACGCCATGGTTTTATATCCTAAGATTTTTGGATCTATAATGAATTTAGAACCCGCAATAAGTCCTGAAGCTTCAATTTTACGTAGCCTTTGATGGATTGCTGCTCCAGAGATGCCTACTTTTCGTGCTATTTCCAGGATAGGTCTGCGGGCATCTTCCATAAGATTACGCAAAATTTCTTTATCAATACCATCAATTTTTAAGGTAGTATTTTGGTTTTTCATAGAATTGAGATTGCAATTTTTAATCAAAAATACAATTCTATAGTAGAAAAGAAAGTTAAAAACTTACAAATGAAGAAATTTGTAAGTTGTAATTAAGAGTGTTATCCTTTTACTCCATCTGGATTATAACCCAAATAGTCCCGTTCTTTTTCTTTAAAAATGATATCATAATCTTCTAGTTCCTGAAGAATAGGATCGTATACCTCTTTGTGGATAGGAATTTGTACTCCTGTTAGTGAAACTTCATTATTTAAGATCTTTAAAGCGACCATTGCTACGGGTAGACCAACGGTTCTGGCCATTGCAGTATAAGTCTGATTTTCTCCAAGGCAAACCATGGTGGCATCGATTTGTTGTCTTTTTCCGTCAAGTTCGTAACCAAATTTATGATACATTACAATCATATCTTTGTCTTCAGGATCCAGGCTCCATTTTTCGGTAAGTATTTTTTGAAGAATTTGAGCAGGAGTGGCATTGGCAATTCCGACTTTCTTATTTGGGTTAAAGAGATCAAGCTCTTGTAGTTTTTCCCACATAATATCGTCTTGATCGATCTTTAGGTAATGGCGTAGTTTTAGCTCCGCAGAATCTGTGGGAGAATAGGCTAAGAAAGAGTTGATAAAATCCCGATAACTCATGTTTTCAGAATTTTCGATAGTATAGTCATCTGCGGTCATCCCTAATTGAACAAAAGTATTCCACGCTCTGGAGAATCCAACGCGTCTGATCGTTCCTCGATACAACGTAAGTATATCATCAAGACCATAAATGCTTTGATACTTCAGAGAATTCCGATTGGCATAAGCTTCAAATTTGCCATATCCTTCTACTTCCAAAAACTCAGTTCGTCGAAACAGTTTATGATAAGGGATGTATTTGTAAGCACCTTCCTGTAGGAACTTCGCTGCTCCACCTTGTCCAGCAACAACAACATTACGGGGGTTCCAGGTAAACTTGTAGTTCCATAGATTAGAATCGCTTTCCGGAGCTACCAAACCACCGGTAAAGGATTCAAAAAGAATCATTTTTCCTCCTTTGTTTCTAATGCGATCGATCACTTGCATGGCGCTCATATGATCAATACCCGGGTCAACACCTATTTCATTCATAAATAAGAGCCCCTTGCGCTTCACATCCTCATGTAATTCTTGCATTTCAGGACTTACATACGAGGCAGTGACCATGTTTTTGTCAAATTTCAGACAATCTTTGGCTACTTCAATATGAAATCGTGCAGGCAACATAGAAATAACAATATCTGCTTCTGAAATTGCTTTTTGTCTTGAATCTTCATCAAAAACATCTAACACAATGGCTTTGGTATTGGGGTGATCACCAGCCAGCTTTTCTGCATTTTGCAACGAAATATCTCCTATAGTGATACATAGGTTTTCACTCGTAGATTTATCCTGAAAATACTTGATTAACACCGCAGTAGATTTTCCCGCGCCAATAACTAAAATGTTACGCATACCCGATTATTTTGATAACTTTAATACGAATGTAGTAAATACCTAAAAAAATAAGAATGCTATCCTATTACATTCGTTATGTTTCTGGTAAATTTGTGTTTAAAATTTCTTTTTTATCTCAATCAATAGTCAAATTGAATAGAAACCATAATGAACAAAACAATTTTGATTACCGGCGTATCTCTGGCCTTAACCGCAGTACTTTTTGGTGCTTTTGGGGCGCATGGTTTAGAAAAACTAGTGGATGCCAAGAATATCGCTTCATTTAATACAGGAGTGCGATATCAAATGTATCACGCTATAGTTTGTATTATTTTAGGGAATATGAATGTTTTGGAATCTTCTTCCAAAAAACGAATCTTTTATCTTTTTGTGGCTGGAATTGCTCTTTTTTCAGGATCAATATACCTTTTGGTATTGGATGAAGTATTAGGGATTTCTTTGTCAAGTATTGGTTTTATTACACCTTTGGGAGGTTTTTTGTTAATTTTTGGATGGATTTTCTTTATTATATCCCTTGTTAAGATTAAGTCAAATTTTTGAAGGTTAGTGTAATTATTATTTATAATTTTGCATGTACATAACATACACAACATATTTTTATGGGAACACTGTATCCAACTACGAAAACGTTTTCGTTAAAGAATTACGGTATTGAAGATGCTACTATGCACTACCAATTGTCTGCTGAAGAATTAGAACAGGAGGTAGTAAAAAAGGGCCAGGGAGAAATCACTAAATCAGGAGCATTAGCGATCAAAACAGGAGAGTTTACAGGACGATCTCCTATGGACCGTTTTATTGTGAAAGATGATATCACCAAAGACAAGATTTGGTGGGGTGATATTAATATTCCTTTTGAGCCAGAAGCATTTGATAAACTTTATGACAAGGTAACTAAGTATTTGTCTGGAAAAGAAATTTATGTAAGAGATAGTTACGCTTGTGCTGATCCAGAATATAGATTAAATATTCGTGTGATCAACGAATATCCGTGGTCGAACATGTTTGCTTATAATATGTTTTTGAGACCTACTGCAGAGGAGTTAAAAGATTTTGACCCTGAGTGGACAGTAATCAATGCGCCTGGTTTTATGGCAGATGCAGGTGTTGACGGAACCAGACAGCATAACTTTGCGATCTTAAATTTCGGAAGAAAAATTGCACTTATTGGAGGAACAGGATATACCGGCGAGATCAAAAAAGGTATTTTCTCTGCTTTAAACTTTATTCTTCCTGTAGAACGTGATGTATTACCAATGCACTGTTCTGCAAATATTGGTAATGAAGGAGATACTGCAATCTTCTTTGGGCTTTCGGGAACAGGTAAAACTACACTTTCTACAGATCCTAACCGCAAGTTGATCGGTGATGATGAGCACGGATGGACCAATGAGAACACCATATTCAATTTTGAAGGAGGTTGCTATGCAAAAGTAATTGATCTATCTTCAGAGAAAGAGCCAGAGATCTATGGAGCAATCAAAAAAGGAGCTATTCTTGAAAATGTAATCATAGATGACAATGGCGAGGTTGATTTTGCTGATACTTCTATTACGCAGAATACCAGAGTAAGTTACCCTATCCATCATATTGAAAATATTCAGGTGCCTTCTATCGGGAAGGATACCAAAAATATATTTTTCCTTACGGCAGATGCCTTTGGAGTATTGCCTCCGATTTCAAAGTTAACACCTAGTCAGGCGGCATATCACTTCATATCAGGATATACAGCAAAGGTGGCGGGTACAGAAGCAGGAGTGGTAGAGCCACAGCCTTCTTTTTCTGCGTGTTTTGGAGCTCCATTTATGCCTTTGCATCCTACAAAGTACGCAGAGATGCTGATAGAGAAGATGCAGGAAACCGGAGTTAATGTATGGTTGGTGAACACAGGATGGACTGGTGGACCTTATGGAGTAGGAACACGTATCAAGTTGAAGTATACACGTGCAATGATTCAAGCAGTATTGAATGGTGATTTAGGACTGTATTCTTATGATGATTATCATATTCACTCGGTATTTGGAGTGGCGCAGCCTAGAACTTGCCCAGGAATTCCTGATACAGTTTTAAGCCCTAGAGCAACCTGGAATGATGATGAGGCGTACTATACAACAGCATTCAAATTAACGAATGCGTTCAGAGAGAATTTCAAAAAGTTTGAATCTTATGCCAATGAGGAAATCCGAAGAGGAGGGCCACAGCGATATGGATTCTAAGAACTATAGATAATGTATTAAAAAAGGGTTTGAAATTATTCAAACCCTTTTTTGTTTTAGTTAGTTGTTGGATAACCAGATGATTACTGGTTATTTATTTTTTGTTTACTTCTTTAATGTATTTCTGAAGTGCCATAGTCATTGATGGAGTTTCAGGAGTTGGAGCCTGAATGTTTACCACTAAACCATGCTCTTCTGCAGCTTTTACGGTAGAGTTTCCGAATACAGCAATGCGAGTGTTGTTTTGTTTGAAATCAGGGAAGTTTTCGAACAATGATTTTATACCTGATGGACTAAAGAATACAAGAACATCATAAAATACATCTCTTAGGTCCGAAAGGTCGCTTACCACAGTTCTGTAAAAAATCCCTTGCTTCCAATCTACTTTAAGTGTGTCTAAAGTATTAGGAATCTCTGGCTTTAATTTATCGGAAGACGGTAATAAGAATTTTTCGTTTTTATACTTCTTAATCAATGGAGATAATTCCTGGAAAGTACGCTTACCTACATATATCTTTCTTTTTCTGTATACTACATATTTCTGTAAGTAATATGCTACCGCCTCACTTTGGCAGAAGTACTTCATAGTATCAGGTACTTTGTAACGCATTTCTTCAGCAATTCTGAAAAAATGGTCTACAGAGTTCCGGCTTGTAAGAATAATGGCAGAGTATTGTGATAAATCCACTTTCTGCAGCCTTACTTCCTTTGCATCTACTCCTTCTACATGAATAAAAGGAATAAAGTCGATTTTTACTTTTTCCCTTTCTTCTAAGTCAAAATAAGGTGAATTTTCTACTTTAGGCTCTGGTTGTGAGACCAAAATTGTTTTCACTTTCATATATTATTCTTTTCTAACGTTCCTAAATCCTATTTAACTTACCAGCTTGTATAGTATAAAATAAGGTGCGATTTCAAGTGCGCAAAGATACAAAATAAAATAAAACAAGTGGTTTAAAATGATATTTTCATTTTTCTTGTAAAAAGAAATCATCACGATCATATTCAAAATAGTCAATAGAATAAATATGATTAAGAAGGCAATTTGGGAGGCCTGAAATGTATATATAAATACAATATTTATGGGAAGTAATATCAACCCCATGAAATTACGATAGGAAACTTTATAAAATAGATATTCGTCGATCACGGTATCGATAGAAAAAATGGTCGCTACTATTTTTTCTATCAATAATTTACAAATCACAATAAAGGTATATACAATAGCAATTTTGAAAAATAAATTAAGCTCAAATGATTGTACTTCCCATTCAAATACCTCTATCCCAAGGTATAAAAATAGGGATACCGAAACAATTTGCATGAGTAATAAAAGGCTGTTAAAAACAGTAGAAAGACGATTTGCTTTTTGACTCGATAAAATGTATTTATTGGTGCTAAAAAGCATAATAAACTCATTAAATCGTAATGCATTAATACGCTTTGCAGCAACCAACAAAGAAAGACATACCATAATCAAAATGGTGAGCCAATTGGTGGATAGTATTTCTCTAGTGATGAATTCCATAAGGTATGCAGGGTCAAAATTACAATCAATTAACTTATAAAAACAAAAAAATATCTAGTAATTATTTGCCTATATTTGCGTGAAAAATAGCCTAGATGGTAGATGCTGTAGTCATAATCCCTACCTATAACGAGATTGAAAATGTAGAACGTATCGTCAAAAATGTGTTTTCTCTGCAAAGAGATTTTCATATTTTGATTGTCGATGATAATTCTCCTGATGGAACGGCTGCCGAAGTAAAAAAGATGCAATCCGAGTTTCCAGAACGTTTGTTTTTGTTAGAACGAGAGGGGAAACTGGGTTTGGGCACTGCTTACATAACTGGTTTCAAATGGGCCTTAGAACGATCTTACGAATTCATTTTTGAAATGGACGCAGATTTTTCACATAATCCCAACGATTTGATTCGATTGTATAATGCTTGTGCCAAAGGTAGTTCTGATGTTGCTATTGGTTCCAGATATGTTACAGGTGTTAATGTGGTAAACTGGCCAATGAGCAGAGTTTTGCTGTCGTGGTTTGCCTCTAGATACGTACGTTTTATAACAGGAATGGATATTCATGACACAACTGCCGGATTTATCTGTTATAAAAGAGAGGTATTGCAACGCATTAATCTCGACAAGATTAAATTTATGGGATATGCTTTTCAGATTGAAATGAAATTCAAAGCCTATTTACTAAAATTTAAAATAAAAGAGGTTCCGGTAATTTTTACCGATAGAACCAGAGGAAATTCCAAAATGAGTAAAGGAATTATTTCTGAAGCTGTATTTGGGGTGATAACAATGAAATTGAAAAGCTTATTTAAAAGTTACGAAATATGATTATGGATAGTGTGCTTATCAAGAATGCCAATATCGTAAACGAAGGAAAAATTACTAATGGGGATGTATATATAGAAAAAGGGGTGTTTAAAGAAATTGCACCTCAGATTAGTGCTAAATCTCCCGATGTACATATTTTTGACGCCGAAGGTAAATATCTAATCCCTGGAGTGATAGATGATCAGGTTCATTTTAGAGAACCAGGACTGACCCATAAAGCAACGATCGAAACAGAATCGAGAGCTGCTGTCGCCGGAGGAATCACTTCATTTATAGAACAGCCGAATACGGTACCTCAAGCAACTACAATAGAGCGGCTAGAAGAAAAGTATACTATAGCTTCCAAAACCAGTTATGCGAACTATTCGTTTATGTTTGGAGGAACCAACGATAACCTCGAAGAGATTTTAAAAGTAAATCCGAAAAATGTAGCAGGTCTGAAGTTGTTTTTAGGTTCTTCTACTGGAAATATGTTGGTCGATAATCCCGAAGTATTAGAAAAGATATTTTCTTCTACAGATTTATTAATTGCTGTGCATTGCGAAGATGAACAAACGATCAGAGATAATACTGCAGCATATAAAGAGAAATATGGAGATGATATTCCCATCGAATTTCATCCAAAAATACGAAGCGAAGAAGCATGTTATCTGTCTTCTTCCAGAGCTATCGAATTGGCAAAGAAAACAGGAGCTCGACTTCATGTGTTCCATTTGTCTACCGCCAAAGAAATGGAGTTGTTTACCAACAAAATACCATTAGAAGAGAAAAAAATTACAGCCGAAGTATGTATTCATCACTTGTGGTTTTCTGAAGAGGATTATAAGGAAAAAGGTACTTTGATCAAGTGGAATCCTGCAGTAAAAACAGCCGAGGATCGAGATGCCCTGTTCGAAGCTTTATTGAATGATACTATTGATGTGATTGCAACCGATCACGCACCACATACCAAGGAGGAAAAAGACAATGTGTATACCAAGGCACCTTCGGGAGGACCATTAGTACAGCACGCATTACCGGCGATGTTAGAGTTTTATCATCAAGGGAAAATTAGTCTGGAGAAGATTGTAGAAAAAATGTGTCATAGCCCCGCAAGATTGTTTCAGGTAGAAAAACGGGGGTATATCAAAGAAGGATACTTTGCTGATGCCGTTTTGGTGGATCTTAATGCGCCATGGACAGTGAATAAAGAAAATGTAGCCTACAAATGTGGTTGGTCTCCTTTTGAGGGAACCACCTTTAAGTCGAGAGTTACACATACCTTTATCAATGGAAGCTTAGTTTACAAGAACTTTAAATGGTATGATGTAAAGAATGGAAAGCGATTAACGTTTACGAGGTAATGAAAAAGTTATTATTAGTATTCATCCTATGCATACTCTCTTGCCAGAGTATTACTACCCCTGAAGAACCGGAAACTGTTTTGGAGGAGGAGCTGATGATCAATATCCTTACGGATATCGCTTTTATCCGAGCGGCAAAAACTTCTAGTAGAAAGGTATTTGATGAAAAAGGGATCAATCCTGAATCCTACATCTTACGAAAGTATGGAGTGGATAGTATCGTCTTTGCCGAAAACAATGCCTGGTATGGAGGGCAATTAGAGCGCTATAAAGCAATGTTTACCAAAGTAAAAAGCAATATAGAAGTTTCTAAAATAAAGTATGAAAAACTGAAAAAAGAGGAAGATTCGATCAAAAAGGTGCAAGATTCGATCAAGAAGGCTAAGGGTGATAAGAAAGATGATGAAAAGGATAAAGAAAATGAGGAAGAACTTGAGATTGATGATGCCAAAAACCGAGCTATCGAAGAAGAAATGGAAAAAGCTCGAGTAAAACGATTCAATAATCTTTCAGGAAAAGAGTAGCAGTTTCTTCAATAGCTTGTTGAATAGGTTCGAATTTGTAATCTAATGTTTTTTTGATCTTGTCATTTTTGTAATACGAGGTGGATTGTGCACTTCGTATCGAAGATTTAAAAATCGATCGCTTTGTTCTGAATAGGAAATGGCTTATTCGTTGTAGTTGATAGGCAAAATTCAAGAGGAAAGGAGTAGCTAGTTTGGTAGGTGCGGGTTTTTGTAAAGCCAAAGCAATCTTTGAGAACGCTTCCTGATAGCTCAGGTGTTCTCCTACTAACACATATCGTTCATTTTTATGATCTTCTTCCATCAATCTATACATACAAGTAATCACGTCATTTACGCTTACATAACCTGATGTTCCTAAAGTGTAATATTTCATGCCTGCGTAAATTCTTTTAAATAGAAATCCACTACCTCCATCATAAAACCCTGGGCCAATAATAATACCAGGATTTACGATTACAGCATCCAAACCTTCTTGAACACCTCTCCAAACTTCCATTTCAGCTCCGTACTTGGTAATGGCGTACACCGAATTTAAAGCTTCTGGATTCCATTCAGAAGTCTCGTCAGCAGGATTGCCTGAAGTGTTTTCTCCAAGAGCAGCAATCGAACTTACATGGCATACCTTTTTGATGCCGTACGTTAAGCTAAGATTGATGATGTTTGCTGTACCATCGATATTTACCTTGCGTAGTTTTTTGAAATGAGAAGGGTTAAAGCTAATTTTTGCAGCGCAATGATAAACTTTGGTTATTCCAACAAAAGCCTCGGATAGCTCAGGGATATTGTTAATGTCCGTTTGTACCCACTCGATAGCATCGAATGCGGCCTCTTGATTTGGTAAATAGTATAAAAAGATTTTTCGCGAATATTCCTTTTTACGATCAGAGCGGTATAGGGCTCGTACAGGTAACTTCTCCTTTACAAGTTTAACTAATAAGTGTGTGCCTACCAGGCCTGTTGCTCCTGTTACTAAAATCATGATGTATATTCTGCAGTGCTAAAGTAATGAATTAAGCTTGCATATGAGGCTTTTTCACCTTTCTTTGATAGATAAAATAAATCCCTAAAAGAAGAGCTAAAACACCAATTCCAACCCCCCAGTACCATATCGAATTATTGACAAAAGTGATGGGTGTATCTTCTCCAACCAGATAAAAGCCTCCCCAATAGAAAGGATGGGAGCGATTTACATTGGCAGATTGTAAATAAGTGAGTTTGGCCTGTTGTAAGGCCTTGCTTTTGGACATTCCTTGTTTAAGATTAACGTAGAAATATTTCATCAAATCGGGAGTGGTTTGATCCGATACTTCCCAACTGGTTAACAATAGGCTTTTAGTTCCGGCGTATTGAAAAGCTGTTCCTAAACTCATAATTCCTTCGCCTTTGGCAATTTTTCCGGCACCGGTATTACAGGCACTTAATACGGTCAAATCTGCAGGGATCTCGAGTGCAAATAATTCGTGGCTATACAGTAGATCATCATCCACATTATTTTTTCCCTTGGTAAAATAGAGCTTAGAATTTTCCGGCCTTTCATGATCTACCTCTCCGTGTAATGCTAAGTGTAATATATAATATTGACTGACATTTTTCTTAAAATTAGTCTCTATGGCGTCAGCCCCATAAAAATAGTTGCCTTTAATAATATTAGCAATTGCATTGATCTCTCGACGTGTTCCTGGTAGATCATTTTTAAATTTGGTTAGATTCGATAAACTAATCGTGTTAGAATTTTTAGAACTCACAGTATTTGAGAAAGAGAATGCCAAACATTCCTCTTTGATTGGAGAAAAACTAAAAACACTCTTTTTTTTATCCGCGAATAATAGATTTGCAGAGTTACCATAGGATATGGCATACTTTTTTAGTAGATATGGTAGCTCCTTTGGGTTATTTGAAATGTCATTAGAACTTAGTAGTAAATCAAAATTAAGATGCCACAAGACTCCATCTGGGATAATGGTTACTTTTGTTCCTGTTAAGTGATCATTTACGGGAGCAATAAGATCAAGGTATAAGGTATGCGCAATTGTTTTATAATCTTTGGTGTGCTTATTTGTGGTTGCAGATCTGAATTGTTTTATTTTTTCTTCTAGGTTTTGAATATCGAGCTCTTTTACTACAATTTTATTTTTTGTAATTACAAAGACGTAAGTGTGAGTGTCATATGTAAAAAACTCAAGTAAATTGGTAGTCTCTTTTAATGTTTTTTGAATTTCATTTACCGAAATAATTGTGTTTTCATGTTTTAGCTGATAATATTTGGGATAGTTATTTTTTAAAACACTTTCTAAGGAGTCTTCTGTTTTGCTGATATGAAGGAGTTGATTTTCATAAGTTTCAATTTTTGAATAGTCTATGTCTTTGTTTGACCTTTCTTCGATAATTCGAGATTGATAGAAGGTTCGATTGATTTTTTGTATTCTTTCTAAGTTTACCAACTCGTTGGGTAATCCAAAAAACTCTTTGTTATTATTGATGAGATCCTTCAATGTATTGGCTTTGCTCTTTTCTATATAGTAAATTACTTTTTCCAAGAGCGGTTTGGCTTTTGTGAGTTTGTATTGTGCAAATTGAGTTTTTATGGCATCCGCATAGACCTCTCTGGCATTTTCGGCAAACAAAATTTTGTCTTGATGATCATGATATGATTTTCTAATATAGTCGATGAGAATATCAGTTTGCTCATATAACTCTAAACTATGATGTAAATCTTTTACATCCTTTTGTTTACGGTATCGTTTATACAGTATTTTGGCCTTTCCGTGAAGAATCTCCAAAAGAAGTTTTGGGTCATAATATTCACTGGGAGTGAAAGCGTTTTTTTCTATGTTGGAATTTTGAATTTTTTTATTGGCAATTATAGCTTTGTCGAAGAAAGCAATGATTCTTTCAAACTCCGAAAACCCCTTTTGTTTCATCCGGGTTTTTGCTATTCTCAAATTTAATTTTGCAATTTTAGGGTCCTTAGCAATTAGCACGTTAGCATATATCTCAAGTGCTTTTTGATAATGAGTTAAGGAAGTGGTGAATTCCTTTTTATATTGATATACATCGCCAATACCTATATAAATATCTCCAACTTCGGCATTGTTTTCTCCAAACGCATTAGTCATTACCGCTAAGCTTTTTTGATAAAACTGGAGTGCTTTTTCAAACTCTTTTTTGTTGGTGTAAAGGAACCCAATGTTTTTATAGCTTTTACCATTTTCGATATGATTTTCACCAAATAATTCGGTGCCCAGATTGATACTCTTATTGTAGTATTCGATCGCAGTGTTAATCTCACCTTTTTTGGTGTAAATATCACCTATGTTGTTATAGATAAGAGCAACCATATCATTCTTTTCGCAATATCGAAATACGGTTAAGGATTGTTTGTACTTATCTAGCGCTATATTGTGTTTTAGTAAATTTTCATAGATGACACCAATATTGAGTATGCCATATCCAACATAAGAATGGTATTTTCCGTGTTCTTTGATAGCTAATCGTAAGAATTTTCTAAAGTAATTAAGTGCAGTTTGATACTCTCCAAGGTTTTTGTGAATTAATCCTATGTAGTAGTAATAAATTAAAATCTTCTCGGGACTCTGATCTGGTAGTTGTAATTCAAAATCTAATCCTTTTTTCAGGTAAATAAGTGAACTGTCTAGCTTTTTGATAGTAAGTAGGGACTGCGCTTTTTTGAAGTGTTTTGAGGTTAATAAGGTTTCATGTTCAAGCTGAGCTTTTGCTGTAGTGCTCGAAAGCATAAAAAGCAAAAAACAAAGTGTTTTGATCAAAAAAGATAATCGTAGATGAATCATTATGATTTACATGTGTCCTTCTGTAGTTCACAACAAAGTAAGCAAAATTGTACTTTTTGCAGAGATTATTTTCTCTACAATTCCTATAGCATCATCTCGTCCTTATTTTTATCTTTGTCGCTCTTAAAAAGAACATTACAAAATGATCAAGAATTTTATCGAAGAATTACAATGGCGAGGGATGTTGCATGATGCTATGCCTGGTACCGAAGAATACCTGAACGAACAAATGCGATCTGCATATGTAGGTTTTGATCCAACAGCAGATTCTTTGCATATTGGTAATCTGGTGCCCATTATGTTACTGGCTCACTATCAAAGAGCAGGACATAAACCTTTTGCACTGGTTGGTGGAGCAACAGGTATGATCGGTGATCCTTCTGGGAAATCTGCAGAACGTAATCTTCTTGATGAAAAAACACTACGTCATAACCAGGAAGCTATCAAAAAGCAACTAGGTAGGTTTCTTGATTTCGAAAGTAATGCGCCAAACGCTGCGATGTTGGTGAACAACTACGATTGGATGAAAGAGTTTTCGTTTCTAGGTTTTATTAGAGACGTTGGTAAGCATATCACTGTAAATTATATGATGGCTAAGGATTCTGTAAAAAACAGAATCTCTTCAGAATCGTCAGAAGGAATGTCTTTTACAGAGTTTACGTATCAGTTGGTACAAGGATATGACTTTTTGCATTTGTATAGAGAACACGAGTGTACCTTGCAAATGGGAGGAAGCGATCAATGGGGTAATATCACCACCGGAACCGAGTTGATACGAAGAATCGCTGGAGGTAAAGGATATGCATTAACGTGCCCGTTAATCACCAAATCTGACGGATCCAAATTTGGAAAATCAGAAGGAGGTAATGTGTGGTTGGATGCCAATAGAACTTCTCCTTATAAATTCTATCAGTACTGGCTCAATACTAGTGATGAAGATGCTGAAAAGTATATCAAGATCTTCACGTTTTTGAGTAAAGAAGAAATAGAAAAGTTGATTGAAGAGCATAAAGAAGCTCCACACATGCGAATTTTACAAAAGAAATTGGCAGATGAGGTGACCGTAATTGTGCATTCTCAAGAGGATTTGGATAATGCGATAAAAGCGTCTAGTATTTTATTTGGAAAATCTACTTCTTCAGATCTAAAAGAGTTGGATGAGGCTACGTTCTTAGATGTTTTTGATGGAGTGCCAAAAGCTGAAGTATCAAAAAATGAAATTTCAGAAGGTTTGGATATTATTGGAGCCTTGGCAGAAAAAACTGGTTTTCTGAAATCTAATGGAGAGGCCCGAAGAGCTTTGAAAGAAAACTCCATCTCTGTGAATAAGGAAAAAGTGAATGATAGTTTTTCTATCTCAGAAAAAGATTTAATCAATGATCAGTTCGTTTTATTACAAAGAGGAAAGAAAAACTACTTTGTAATTAGAGCAGTATAGATCAAGACGTATAAAAAAACAAAGCCTACCCTTAAGTGAGGTAGGCTTTGTCAACTAACCAATCAATTATTGAAAAAAACTTAGCAATTAAAACAGTTCGACGCAACTGATTTAAAAGATTTTTATTACTTCTTGACTTTTATGTTTTGCCAATTCGTATCTGCTTTTACTTTTAATTTATCTGCACCTTCATCATTCCATTTGTCCAGGGTGTTAATGCCCCACGAGTTATAGAATAAATACAGTTTTCCGTCTCGTATTTCGAAGGTTTTGGGGTTGATATCTACTTTTTCGCTATTTACTGCTACAGCATAGGCGCAATAACCACCGTACTGAGGAACATATTTATCTGGGTTACTTTTGAACTTGTCCAGATTTTGTTGACTTGCAAACTTGTATTTTACATTGTCGTGTGTAGCGGTATATTTACTTTCTCCTTTTACGGCTTTATTATTAAAATATTCCGTTACATCATATCCTTCTGCAATAAAACTTTTCTTGGTGTTATAATCAATTTGCTGAGCGCTTACTACGGTCGCAAAAATTAATAATATTGTGGTTAAATATTGTCTCATTTTTTGTTGTCTCATTTGGTTACACCTATTGAGTCGTAAAAAAAATGGTTCATTACAATTTTAACATACTTATAAGATTTTTAGGGAGTTACATCAGGAAATTAGAGGCTTCGGGATAGGGAACCAAGGCGCTTATCAATAAACTTATACTGTCTTTGGCAATTAAAGTAATCGAAAGTAAAGTAGCACTTACCACTATGGCAGTCGAAAGATTATTGCGTTGTATATCTTTAAATTCATTAACACCTTTGGTGAGTGCGGAAAAGAGTAGAAATACCGAAGTGTTTATGACCACTGCAAAACCAAAACCAATCAAAAGATATAGACCAGAGTATTGTATGATCTTGCCAAATGAGATTTCGTCTTCGGCGGACATAGACAAACGAACGATATTGGTGATCGAAGGGATGATCTCACTCAAAATAATGCCGATAGATAAAATAATTCCTGCGGTGAATACAGAAAATGCCATGTTATTCTCTCCCAGAGCTACATCTTTAAAAAATACTCTTTGTAATATTTTGAAAGAGATAAAAAGAATGAGTACCGATATCAATATAGCTAGTGCTATTTCTATAAAAGCTAGGGTTAATAGTTTAGTTTGCATGTTGTTGTGTATTTGTAAGCATTACATACCAATGATTGATATTTTTAAAATTGCTGGGTAATGTGCCAAGAGTAAAATATTTACTGGTGGTTTCCCAAACATAATAGCGTTTTCCCTGATGTAATTTGTAAACTCCTTTTGTGGGAACGTTTAATCCCAGAATAGAATGCCTGTAATAATCGCTGTTCAAAATGGCTACATCATATCCAAAATGACTAAGAATTGTATAAATGATGACTGTTCGTGTATCACAATCTCCTTTTAGATTCCCCATAAACCCAACAGGATTTTGTACCCCAAAAGGAATGTCGCCAATACAACAGTCGGGACATTTTACCAAAATATCCCGAATAGAAGGTTCGTATTTTTCTGGTGCTTCACAGGCGGTTTCAAAGACCAATGCATAAGGAATGTCTTGAATAAAAGTTACCACTACGTCGGCAAACTCAAGTTGATTGAGTTTGTGATTTGTTTTTATTTCTAACAGACGGTGTAGTATCAAATCCAGTTTAGGGCCATCAGTTTTGGCAAGATGCTCATACAGGTCACCCCAGGAAAATCTTTTATGAGTATTACTATGATTAGCGTACCTTCTTTTGGATACTACATAATCCTTTTCTCGAACCGAGAAATAACCTTCAAATGCATCTCCATAATTGTTTTTCCAGGTTCTGTGTTGACTGAGAAGCACGATAGAATCTCCATCCTCAAGTATTTTTTCCCGGTAAATCTCTTCTGAAATGTCTTTTTTGCCTGTTGTTATGTCTGCGGTTATGTCCTTAAAAACATATCCAATACCCACTAGAATAACGGTAAACAATGCACTATATATTACATATTTCCAGGGAGAGGTTTGATGTTGTTTATAAAGGAGTCTTCCGTAAATGAAAGAGACCAAAAACAATAATAGCAGAAAAGCGGAAAAAGTGGAAATCGACAAAAAAGACTTAACAAAACTGCTTCCTACAATTGCGGTTAATACAATTGCGGGAAAAGTAAAACAGCCTGCTCCTTTGTTTTTTGTCATGTTACAATGCCATTAGATTACATCCTCTTATATCGCTGTGATCAAATCTACCTAAAATTTGAAAACTACCATCTTGGGATACTTTGCCTAAGTCCTGAGTGGCGATAAATGAACATGAATTTATATTTGCCAGATCAATAATATTAATTCCTCCAGTTCTGTTATATCCAATAGTGGATAGGGGATCTTCTGGATTTCTAACAGACATTTTCATCCACGGAGGGCATTCAAAGATTCCATCACCTTTGGAATAAGCTTGTGATAACAACTCTGTCATCCCGTATTCACTATGGATTTTTTGTATCCCAAACCCTTCGGATAATTTTTGATGTAGTTCCTCTCTTATCAGTTCCTTTCGTCTACCTTTCATACCTCCTGTTTCCATTACCACTACCTGATTAGTAAGATGGATTTTATGTTGTTCAATAAGGTCCAGTAGCGCAAATGATACCCCAAGAAGTAAAATTTTCTTATCACCAGTTAACAACGTTTGTAAAGTATCGATTAATTTTTCGGTTTCATAGAGATAAAAACCGCTTTCCGGATGTTGGCTGTCTTCGATTAGTTTTTCTGCCATGTAGACCAAAGAAGACCCTTCTCTTTCTAGGTATGAAGGTAACAGTGCCAATACCACATATTCAGTAATGTCGCCATAGAAATATTGAAACCCTTTTCTGAAACTATCTTCGTAAATCGAAAGATCACTCACATAATGTTTGCTGGTAATGCTTCCAGTAGTCCCACTACTTGTGAATACTTTTTGAGGGATTTTGGTTGTACTTACTACCTTTTCTTTTTTAAAGAACTCAATAGGTAAATAGGGTATCTGATCAATAGAAGTTACAGAAGATCGTGTAATTCCCAAAAGATTACAGAATCTTTGATACACTAAATTATTAATGTATTGATGATGAAATATTTTTAATGCAGTCTCCTCAAAATCGGTATGGTTTTGAATAGAAAAAATGGATTCGAAGAGCATAGGTATTGTTCAACAAATTAGTGTAGAACAAAGGTATGAAAAACCGTGTTTTTGTGTGTTAAATAAGCAGGTCTAATGTGAAATTAAAATACAGCAGGCGTAATTACAACTATGGTTTGATAAACTTCACAGTAGTTTTATTCTCTCCTTCCGTGATCTTCAGGATATAAACTCCAGAAGGTAGATCTCCAATGTGTAATTCTCTTCCAGTAAGTACTTCATAATCCACTTGTTTACCCAAAACGTTAAAAATCTTTACGGTTTTAGTGAGTTGTAAATCAGAAGTAATGTATAAGATATCTTTGTTAGCAGGGCTAATAAAAACGCGAAGTCCTTGGATACTTTGTTTGGTCGTTCTTTCTTGTCTTTCAGATGTGTTTGACTGCGCTTGAATTCCCGAAGTAAAGGACAAGCATATCAAACCGACAAATATGAGTAGCAAGTAGATTTTTTTCATACAAAATTATTTTGGGGCAATAAAGATACAATATTAAAATTTAAATTCCGCTATTAATTTTGCACTCTTTTATGTTAAACCTGAATATAGACGGCTGACCGTCATTGGTTTTACGGTTTTACCCTAAATTAAATTTTGTAGTTCAAAAATAATGCCGCATCTTTGTGTCATCATGAAGTTATAAGAATTTATGTACATAATTGTGCACATAGTCACACCGCGATTTAGAAGCTAAGGACCTTCCTTTCTACAGCTTCCTATTCTTTATTCAACTTATAATTCTTTTACATCATGACTCAAAATAGACTCACATTACAACGTATATTTTCATATTTTAAAACTGCAGTTTCTGGTAAGGAACAGGAATTTACTTCTGGTAGTATTCGCCGTGCGATTTTTATGCTTTCGGTACCTATGGTGCTTGAAATGATGATGGAATCCATTTTCTTTTTGGTAGACGCGTATTTTGTTTCCAGTTTGGGAGCCAATGCGATTGCCACTGTTGGGCTTACCGAATCTGTGCTTACTTTGGTTTACGCAATTGCCATAGGATTAAGCATGGGTGTTACGGCTATTGTAGCGCGTAGAATCGGAGAAAAAGATGTGCCTGGCGCTTCTCAAGCAGCGGTACAATCTATATTCCTTGGAATTGCAGTGGCAATTTTGGTTAGCATTATCGGTATTCTTTTCCCAAAGGAAATCCTTGGATTAATGGGAGGAGAACCAGAATTGATCGCAGAAGGTTACAAATATACTCAAGTGCTTCTTGGGGGTAATGTAACCATTATGTTATTGTTTTTGATTAATGCTGTATTCCGAGGTGCAGGGGATGCTTCTGTAGCCATGCGGGTATTGATTTTTTCTAACCTTCTAAATATCATTCTGGACCCAATGCTGATTTTTGGTTTTGGTCCTATTCCAGCTTTTGGAGTACAAGGAGCTGCCATTGCCACTACTATTGGTAGAGGGAGTGCGGTGATTTTTCAGCTGTTAATTCTCTTTTATGGATGGAGTAAAATCAAAGTTACCTTTAAGGATCTGGTTTTACGAGCTGAAATCATGATGAATTTGATCAAAGTATCTCTAGGAGGAATTGGTCAGTTTATCATAGGTACTTCTAGCTGGGTATTTCTAATGCGTATTATGGCAGAGTTTGGCAGCGAGGTACTTGCTGGGTATACCATTGCGATTCGTGTACTGATGTTTACACTGATGCCTTCTTGGGGGATGAGTAACGCTGCAGCCACACTGGTAGGACAAAACCTGGGAGCTCAAAAACCGGAACGAGCTGAGCAATCCGTTTGGAAAACCGGGAAATACAATGCGTATTTTATGTTGGGAGTTTCGCTCTTTTATCTGCTTTTTGCCGAGGCAATTATTCGAATTTTTAGTGCTGAAGCTTTGGTAGTAGAGTATGGTGCTTTGAGCTTAAGAGTGATTGCAGCAGGTTACGTGTTCTATGCCTACGGAATGGTAATTATACAATCTTTTAATGGAGCAGGAGATACCAAAACACCTACAATTATTAATTTTTTCTGTTTCTGGGTGTTTCAATTGCCCTTCGCTTATCTAGCAGCTTTGGTTTTTGAATGGGGTGCTATGGGAGTATTCCTAGCGATCACTTTTGCAGAAATCTTGATCGCGGTTATTGGGATCATTTGGTTTAGAAAAGGTAGTTGGAAAAGTATAAAAGTGTAATAAAACTGCAACCTATATAATAGTGATAAGGCTACCTGAAGAGGTAGCCTTATTTTATATACTTTTAAAAATGAAATGTTTCTTAGAACTTATAGGTGTATCCTAAAGAGATTTCCTGACCTGGACTCCATCTAGAATATACTCTGTCTTCAGAACCAAAAGATTCGTAAACGCTTTCGATATCGTCGTCTAATAGATTGCTAAACTTCAAAGAGATAGAAGAGTTTCTCTTCTCTCCAAAAGTTTTACCAATATTGAAGTTTAAACTATGAAATGGCAATGTAAATACATCAGGGATGTTACCATTACCTACAATTTGAAGAGTTCTACCTTGTACATTGTAGAAAACACCTCCTTGCCAACCATTGTTTTGACCGTTGTAGTTCAATCCAAAGTTTAACAAGAATGGAGATTGTCCTTGTAGCGTTCTACCATCTTCCAGCTCTTCACCTACTCTAAGGTTGTCTAGCCTTGCATCTCTTTCATCATCACTGAAGTTTTGCTCAGACTCGATAATAGAGAAGTTCGTAGTTATATTAAAGTTTTCAAATCCTATAAAATCCAAGTTTCTTCTGAACTCGATTTCAGCCCCATATACGGTAGCATCACCAAGGTTTAAAGGTGTAAACTGACCTGTAGCTTCTCTAATAAAACTCAATTCGATCGGATCATCAAATGATTTGTAGAATGCACTTACAGCAAAGAAGTTGGCGCCTTCTCCATAGATTTCATAACGTAAATCAAAGTTGTCGATATAAGTAGGTTGGATATTGATATTACCGATAAAAAAGGTGTTTGATGTTGGATCAAAAATCTCTGCTATAGATGCTTCTTTAAACGAAGGTCTTGCGGTAGTTCTACTATACGACGCTCTAATTTTTTGGTTAGCGTCTTCGTTAAGATCGTAGATTAAGTTTGCCGAAGGGAAGAAATCGGCCTCGTCTAAGATAGATTCTTCATCAAATCGAAGTCCACTTTGACTTTCTCCTGTATAGATCAAGTCAAATTTTTCGAAACGTACCCCAAGAATGGCATTAAAACGATCCGATAGTTTGAATTCTTCAGAAATATAACCTGCGGCAATTGAGATCGTAGAATCAAAAGTGTCTGAAATATTAGAGTCTCTACGTGCAAAGAATCCTTGACCTGTACCTGGGTTAAAGATATTTTGAGGAGCAAGAATCTGATCCGGATCTCCGCCTAATACAGAAGTATCAAAACTCCCTGCAAAAGGAAGCGAGAATTGATCTACAGTAAAATCACGTTGCTTATAGGTGTAAGCACCACCAAATTTGGTTTTAGCATCTCTTCCAAAAAGTTTGTGCTTTTTGGTAATATCTAGTTTTCCTGCTAAGTTAATTTCTTCTAGATCTCTCCAGATTCTTCTTGGATCTCCACCTTCACTAGGACTAATAGTGAATAGGTTTGGATCACTTTCGCTTACAATAAAGTTGGTCGACCTTAAATCCTTGTCGTATACTCTAGAGAGTGTTGGCGATAATTTCCATTCTACTAACCAGTTGGTGCTTTCACTACTGTGTCTACCCGATAGTAATACGTTGGTAATCGAGCGTTGCGTGTAGATCAAGTTATCTTGTTTGATCTGGTTAGAGTTGATGATTAAGTTTCTTTGATCAAAAATAGAGGCTTCAGATTCTCCGTTTTGAATATGAAGAACGTTGAATTTGTATTTTGATTTTTCAGTCTTGTAGGACAAACCAACTAATCCATTCAGTAATACATTATTCACTCCAACTTCTCCTTGTTGGCTTCGATCCACACCTAATTCGAAAATAGACGGATCTGCATTTTTTCTAAATACCTGTCCTTCGATGTAGTCTTCGTAGTAGGTGGTTTCGTTACGATATGATGCTGAAGCCAAAAATCCTAATCGATTGTCGCCTACTTCAAATTGCTTCCCAGCGGTAAATCCAAAGCTGTAATCGGTAAAACTTTGATCTCTTTGAGCGGCCAATGTACGCTCAAATGCTTGCGTATTTTGAATGGCAGCATTAGGATCAACCTGAGGAAATGGTAATACACCGGGAGTATTTTCTAGAGGATTGTCTCTTGTACCATCGTCAAACCCTAAGAAATCTGTATTTCCTCCATCATATTGAAGGTAATTGTCATTAAAGTGCATTGAAGAGTTGTACGATGCTCCAATAGAGATGCTGTATTCTTCTCTTGATGGTAAATCTTTGGTAATGATATCTACTACACCCCCTGTAAAATCAGCAGGTTGATCTGCAGTAGAAGACTTAATCACCAAGATGTTTTCTAGGATATTTGTAGGGAAAATGTCTAACTGTAGCGTGTTTCTGTCTGGATCTAATCCAGGAACATCTACACCGTTTAATATCGATTTTGTATATCGATCTCCTAACCCTCGTACGTACACAAACTTTCCGCCTTGTACGGATACTCCCGGTACATTTTTTACCGCACTTGCAATATTGCTTGCTCCTGTGGTTTTGATACTTTCGATAGAAAGCCCATCAAGTAATTTTACAGAGTTTTTTTGCAGCGTTAATACTGCTGCTTCGGTATTTTTACGCACCGTGGTTGTAATCACTACATCTTCAAGGGTAGCAGCAGTAGCATTAATGGTAACATTAAGATCTACTACGTCTCCAGAAGATTTGATTTCTACTCCGCTTACTTCTTTGGTTTCGTATCCAACAAATGAGAATACAATGGTATAGGTACCAGGATCTAATGAGAGCTCATACAAACCATCAAAGTCTGAAGTAGAACCAATAGTTGTACCTTTAACGGCAATATTGGCAAAAGGCAGGACGTCATTTGTCTCCCCATCAATAACTTTACCTGTAACCTTTCCTTGCGCAAAAGATGCAATACTTCCTCCTAAAATTAGAAGTGCACAAAGTAGTTTTTTAATCGATATTGTAATATGCATTTTCCTTGTGTTTATTATAAGTATTGCTCGTCCCTAATCGGAGACGAGCAATACCTTGTACTAACTAGTTTTGACTATATTCAAATTATATTAGAAACCTAAATTAGCTTTAGAGTTTGCAAACGTCCAGCTAAATGCTGAAGTCGTTGCACCTACAGTAGCAGAAGCAGCATCAGCTACAGCAGTAGAGAAATTAGCAGCTCTTTCAGTGAAAGTAGGCATTAAGATGATTGGATCTTCAGGAACATCGTTAGCATCATCAGCGTCATCACAGTTCATTGCACATCCTACTTTTTCTACGAAGATGTCTTCTGCAGCAGCAACACCTGTTGGTAATACTACCTCCCAGTTTGCGAAAGTTAATGCACCATCAAGGAAATTTTGAGAAACACCATTGTTATCTAATTCAACATCAGCAGAAGCTGTGAATCCAGTTACCAATACGTTGCTTGTAGTCCCGGTAGCACCACTTCTGTAGTCAGCAACCTCACCAGAATCAGATCCGAATAAAGTTACATTTTGAAGTGTGAAAGAACCAGTAGCAGATCCTTCAGGTCCGTCGATTTCCAGACCGTGGTCAGAAATAGCTCCCTGTACAACTACTACGTTATCGATAGTTCCAGAATAAGCCTGGTCGATGTCGATAGCGTCATCTCCTTGTGCCCATACTAATAAGTTAGAAGCATTTACAGTTCCTCCAAAGAATTCAACACCATCATCAACGTTACCTACTACTTCAATAAACTCTATAGTAGTACCAGTACCAACTCCTCCAAGAGTTAATCCGTTGATCTCGTTTCCTTCTCCAATTAATGCTCCACCATGACGGATAGATACATATCTTACAGAACCAGAATCGTCAGCAGCATTGCTACCTCCATATAATCCGTTGGTATCACTTGCAGGAATACCTTCAATCTGTGCAGCATCAGCATCACCATTTAAAGATACAGGAGCGTTACCAAGAATGATAAGTCCTCCCCAAAGTCCTCTTTGGTTTTCGTCAAGGTTGGTTCCTTCTGTTTGTCCAACTTGGATATCATCTGCAATAGAAGTAAAGATGATAGGACTAGCAGCAGTTCCGTTAGCTTCAATTTTAGCTCCTCTAGCAATGATCAAAGTAGATGCGTTTGCACCTGTACCCCCTTGCGCTTTGATGATAGTACCAGCTTCGATAGTTAAAGTAGCACCGTTAGTTACTGTAACACGTCCATCTAATGTATAAATGTTGTTAGCAGTTAAAGTTCTGTTTTCAGTAATTTGTCCTGAAAGAGTAGTACTTTCTGTTGGTGGGGTTGTTGGTTCTCCACCGTCGTCGTCACTACCACAACCTGTAAAAGCTAAGATTGACATTGCAAAACCTGCAATCAATAATTTTTTCATAATTAAAAGTTTAAAGAATTTAAGATTTTGTTCTTATTTTGAGTTTAAAAACTTTTACAAATAAATACGGTTTTCCAGTAATCGATTTTATGCCACTATTATGCTTAGTTTAAGGGATTGTGATGTAGGAAAAATGAGAAAAACGATGTTGTTTGTAGGATTTTTTGGGGAATTAATATCCTTTTTGAAGTTGCCTTGATTTTTTTATAAGGTCATAAAAAACAAGGATTTAGTACTGTTTTAAAATAAAAGAAATTGCACTTTTATCAACATTGTTTAAATAGGGTTGATAGTGTTTTATCTTTTTTTACAAAAGATTACAGAATTGTTACCTGAGCGTTAAATTCGATCAATTAACCAAAATGCTCTTAATACTAACGTAATGTAGTATTATGAATTTGCTTTTGTTTTTTTGAAATTTCTAGTTGTTTTCCTGAATTTCATAGTTCACTAATGAACAAATTCGCCATAAAATTGTTTTCTGAATTTTCAGTGGGTGGTTTAATGGGTTGTAAATCAAAAAGAAACAATTTTCTGTGCTGCAATTATTGAGACACCATCAAAATGGGAAGAATGAAAGAAAAGGTTTTGAAAAAGAGGATATAAAAAAACTGTCTAAAAAGTAGTAAAGATTTTGATTTCCTTACTGAAATACTTTTTAGACAGTCTAAAGCCTATTTTGACTAATCTATTATGGGATGAAATTAGTTACGAGTCCATCCAGAATTCCATGAGTTGTAATCTGCGCCGGTACCATTACCTACACCAGAGATGACATCGCCTTCAACGAAAGCAGCTCCTGTATCATTTTTAAGGTTAAGTGTGATATCGTCAAAAGTAATATCAGTAATAGTAGTTTCTCCTGCCAAAACACCGTTTCCTGTTTCAGTGTCATCAAGGTCAAAACCTTCTGCAAATCCTTGTAGAGAAACGTTAACAAAAGTAGCTCTTGTTCCAGCACGCAATCTGATTGCTTCATTTTCGTTTGAAGATCCGATTCCGTTAATAGTAAGGTTTCTTACTGTTGGAGCAGACCAGAATACTGGGTTAGAGTTGTTTCCTATATCCGTGTTAAACCCGTCACCTTCTATTCCTTTGTCATGAGATTGTCTGTGCTCAATGTATACATTGGTTAATGTTCCTGTAAATCCTTCTGTCCAGTCTACAGAATCATCTTGAGCTCCAACTACAGATATAAATGAAGCATCAACAGTTCCTCCAAAGAACTCTACTCCATCATCAGCTCCTTCAAAAGCTTGGATAAATTCGATAGTAGTTCCGTTTCCAACAGCATAAAAAGAGAATCCATTATTTTCTGAAGCTGCATCTGCTGCACCACCAGAATACTCTATACGCACATATCTAAGGATACCAGAGTCGTCATTTACAACGCTTCCTCCGTATGGTAATCCTCCAATTTCAGAAGTAGAAGTTGCATCTCCACCTACAACAGAGTTGATCGGCGCTCTTCCTAGGATAATCAAACCTCCCCAGTCTCCGGGATTAGGAGTAGTGGAAGCAGATGTGAATACGATAGGGTTAGATGAAGTTCCTTCGGCATTGATAGTTCCTCCTTGTAATACTGCAATATAGACATCAGATCCAGTAGCTGCTCTTACTACTACACCTGGCTCTACAGTAAGTGTGAAACCTTCTGGTACAATTAATGCACTATTCAAAGAATACTCAGTTCCCGTTACCAGAGTAAGATCTTCTGTTAGCGTACCTCCGATTACCAAATCTGAAGGATCTACAACTGATCCACCTTCACCGATGTTAATGGTGATATCTGCTGTATCGTCATTTGCGCATCCTACAAAAAGCAGTGCAATCGCAAATAAGTTTAAAATGAATATGTTTGCTTTCATGTGTTTTAGTTTTAATGAATTTTGTACGTTTCTAATTGGGTTAAAATGTGTATTTAAATTGTAATCCGATATTCACACCTCTTTTATAGCTAGAAAGTGCAAACTCATCTAATGGATTGATTTCATTATTTTGATCTCTTGTGAAAGGGATGTTATAGGTTGTAAGTACATCTTCTGAAATGGTAGCATCTTCTCGTACTCTCTCGATAGTAGGGTTTAACAAGTTTTTGACGCTTACATTAATTTCGAAGTTATCATGTACTTTATTCTTCCAAACAAAATCAAGTGTTGGTACTCCTTTTTCTACAATGTTTCCTAATTGTCCAGCTCCTAAAGCATCGATTCTATCAGAGAAGTAAGAGAACACAAGGTTAGCTACAGGCTTATATTTTCCAAAGGTTGGCGTATAGCTTACATCTGCATTTACCAAGAATGGCGATGCACCTTGCAACTCATCAGAGTCTCTGTTAAAGTTAGTATTAAAGGTTCCTGAAACCGTTTTTAAATCCTGCTTTGTAGAAGTATAGGTTACATTCAGACCTGCTGAAAGTAAACTTTCGTTTTCAGCATCTAATAAAAGTGCTTTACGTGCTTCTAATTCGATACCAAATACTTCTGCTTTATCACCAGTTCTGAAGAAACGTTGTGTTCCTGTAGCATCATTTGCAGATACTAAGTTTACAGGATCGTTAATTTGCTTTGCAAAAGCAGCGATAGAGAATACCTGACCTCTTTCGAAGAACCATTCATATTTCAAATCCAAATTGATAATCGAAGAGAAAGCCGGATCATTTAATAGATCTGGGTTACCTCCGATACGATCAGTTACATTTTCATAAACGAAAGGGGCAACTTCTTTAAATTCTGGATTCGAAACCGTTCTACTAGCAGAAAAACGGATATTTTGATCGTCGTTTAATGCGTATTTGATATTTAAACTCGGTAAGAAAAATGTTTCTGTAGCCTCATTACGTCCAGGATTATTGAAAACTAGGTTGATTACGTCGTATTCAATACTTTGATTAAAAGATTCTACACGTAGTCCAGGTACAAAAGTCCACTTTTCTCCAACTTTGTAAATCGCATTGGCGTATACCGCGTGGATATCAAGTTCACCAGTATAGGTGTTTTCAGGAAGTCCAGGAAGATTGGTGTCTCCTAATCCGATAGAAGGATCAATAGGATTGATCACTACTGTATTGTATACAACACCCAGGTTTTCTCTATTAAAAATATTATTGAGATTATTTACGTCGGTAACTTCTGTTCTTGGCTCTATAATACTTAACCCAAAACGTTGATTGTCGAATTCACGTTTTTTGATACGTCCGTTGTACCCAAAATTGAAAGAAAGATTTTCTGAATTCTCATAGGCCAGGTTGATTCTAGCATTCAATTCTTCATCTTCGATATTTTGGAAATAACGTTGGTTGTCAAAATCTACATTTCGGAAAAGAACAGGGTTTGTACTTGGATCATTATCCAAAGCAAGATCAAACTGCTCTATTGCAATACGCTTTCTGTCTGGTTGACGAGCTAGTACTTTATTAAATCCAACTCCGTAATCCAACTTTAATTTGTCATTGATTTTGCTGTTACCAGATATTTGGTTCACAAAGATCATATCTTGCTCAAACTGCACGTTTTGCGTAAAAAACCCAAAGTCATCGATATCAGCAATGGTATTTCTGTTAAAACCATTTCCATCTATCCCAAAACGTCCTACTTCGTCTGTAGCATCATTAATAAATAAGGAAGTGAATTTTACTTTATGATCTGGATTGATACGATATGAGATATTTGCCATTGCTGTGGTCGTACGACTGTATTCAAAGATTTCAGAATCTCTAAATATTTGATTCTCTGCAGCGGTTACGTTTGCTGCTTGTCCTCTTTTATATTCGTAGTTACTCCCAAAAGAAGCCGTTGCAAATACGCTTAATTTTGATTCTTCTCCGATATCCCAGGACTTACCTCCTGTAATAGATCCAGAAAGACCAACAGGACCTTCAGAAGAAACAGGGTCTACACCATGAGATAAAATCACAGCAAATGGATCATTACTGTATCTGTTATAGAAACCAAATAGTCCGGTTCCTTCACTCTTCAAGAAGTTTTTTCCAACAGAAGCGGTGTTGATATTGCTTCCCAGGTCTGCATCAATAAATGCATCTCCACTATGTTCTTTTGCCTTGATGTCTACATTACCTGCTGCAAAATCTCCATAAAAATTAGCTGCATAGGTTTTACTTACACCAATATTTTGAATCACGTCAGAAGCGAAAAGACTAAGGTCGATGTTTTTCTTGTCTACATTATTTGCTGGAAGTGATAAACCATTAAAAGTGGTGTTTAAGTATCTGTCTCCAAGACCTCGTACGTATACATTACCTCCGCCTTCTTGTTTTGAGATTCCAGAGATCTTTGTAACAGCGGCAGCTGCATTACTTACTGCCTTGTTTGAAAGTTCTTGCGCTCCAATACTTTGTTTTTGAACCACAGCATTTTGTTGTTCTAGAAGTAGTGCCTGAACACTTTCTTTCTTGACACTAGTTCCTTTTACAATTACTTCTTCCAGTGCTGCTGCACTAGCGCCTAATGTAACATTTACAGTAAGGGTCCGTCCAGCTGTGATGGTGATCTCCTTTTCTTCAGTTTGATAACCAACAAAACTAAATTCTAATATATGTACCCCTGGTTCTAGATTTTCGATAGTATATAAACCATCAAAATCTGTAGTAGTTCCTTTGGTAGTGCCTTTGATGATAACATTGGCAAAAGGAAGGGGTTGATCGTTGGATTCTTTGTCTAACAAAGTTCCAGTTACAGATCCGGTTTCCTGCGCAGAGATTATTCCTACAAATAGCAATGCGCAAAGGGTAACAATTTTTCTCATTTAACTTGTTCTGAAATTCCGGGCAAAGAACGACAGCGTTTGTTAAATCAGGGTTATTCAAAAATTAAGTATGTATGATTATAATGTTAGATAATTGTTATGTGGCTATGTTTATCGAAGGTTTTCTTAACATTAGAAATATGTTATGCGAGTATTTAAAAGATTATAACTAAAGTGAATAATACGCTGATAGTAGTACGCGGTGTGTGATAATAATTTGTAAAGAAATGCAGGAAAAGTGTTAAAATGTAAAATTAATTTAAATTCTGAAGGCTAATATGAATGCAAATAAGTGGCAGCTTAAAAGATTTTTTGATGAGTAAAAACAAAAAACCGCTTCAAGTTATTGAAGCGGTTTTTTGTACTTTTTTAGGTAGTATTTAATTTTTGTAGTTGACCACTACATTGTCTTTACCAGTCCAAGTGGTTACGTCTGCGATTTGATTGTCAGAATAATTTACTTCTGATAATTTGTCATCGCTCCAAAAAAACCATTTTCCAGCTTTTGTTCCATTAACATACTGTCCCATAGCGATTTTCTTTCCTGTAACATCATAAGCTTTCCATTCACCATGAAGTTTACCTTCCTTATTATAAAATCCTTGTTGACTTACAGTACCGTCTTCATAAAAATACGTACCTTTAATTAAGTCTCCTTGTTTTTCAAAAGTAGGTTTCACTTCCTGAGCATAGATAGTTACCGAAAAGATCAATGCTATTACTGTTACTAAATTTCTCATATCTTGATGTTTTTGTTCGGGGTTCTTAATAATTATATTACAAAAGTAACATTAATTTTACTTTTAAACAACATTCAAGTAACATTAAATTAACATTAAACCCGTAACAAATTGATAAACAATTAATTGCAATGTTAATTTTGATAACATTAAAAATGATAAATCGGTAGGTTTTAGAGTGATATACGCTCAGATTGAGGAATTACTTCGGTAAAAAAAGAGTTGGTGTTTTATGAATCCGATAACTGTTATATATTTAATCACTTGAAATACAACATCTTGTTTTTTGTGTACAACAGTAAAACCAATTTGTTATGGTTTATCTGGCTTTTATTCCGGTCTTAAGAACGATCATATAGGCTGGAAAAAATCATAGGTGTTTACATCATATTTTAGGTGCTAAAAGCGTCAAAAAGATAACGTTTCAATAACATATGACTTGATTTTAAATAACATTTTTGTGGTTTATAAGTAGGTACAATATATATGAGTGATATTTACATATTCATGATCGTTGCTTTAGCAGTTTTGGCTATTGCGGATCTGATTGTTGGGGTGAGCAACGACGCAGTGAATTTTTTGAATTCTGCTATTGGTTCTAAGGCTATTTCTTTTAGAACGATTATGATTGTTGCGAGTGTGGGAATAGCAGCTGGAGCTATCTTTTCTAGTGGATTGATGGAGGTCGCCAGAAAAGGAATCTTTGTCCCTGGAGAGTTCTATTTTGATGAAATCATGATCATCTTTATGGCAGTAATGATTACAGATATCTTACTGCTGGATTTTTTCAATACACTTGGGATGCCTACTTCTACTACAGTGTCTATTGTATTTGAATTACTCGGAGCTGCGGTTTGTGTGGCTTTACTTAAGATATTTGCTGATTCTTCGTTATCTATTGCTGATCTTGGAAGTTATATCAATACAAAGAAAGCCGGAGAAATTATTGCCGGGATACTACTATCAGTTGTAGTGGCTTTTTCGGTAGGAGCAATTGTACAGTATATATCCAGATTACTACTATCATTTAATTTTGAAAAGAAAGCCAAATGGGTAGGTGCTTTATTTGGTGGAGTAGCGCTAACGGCAATATTATACTTTATTTTTATCAAAGGAATCAAGGGAACCAATTATGCAAAATCTGTAATTGATGTTGTCTACAATGGTGGTGCCGAAGGACTTTTGGATTGGGCAAATGCTTACTTTAATAGTTCATACGAATCTGTAAAGGAATTGATAAAAGCCAAAAAGGACCTTTTTGCTATTGATGCTAACGCAGGAACTGTAGCGATAACGCTAAGAGGGTTTTTGGAAACTAACGTATTGTTGATTGTTGCTGTTGGGTTTGTTTTTTGGTCGGTACTTTCTTATTTGATCATTTCTGTTTTCAAAACCAGTATTTATAAAATTATTATTATCGTTGGAACCTTTGCATTGGCATTAGCTTTTGCAGGTAATGATTTGGTGAACTTTATTGGGGTGCCTATTGCAGCATGGCAATCCTATGAAGCGTGGTCTGCCTCTGGAGTTTCTGCAGATTCATTCACTATGGAGGTGTTAGCATCAAAGGTAGCGACACCAACGTTTTTGTTGTTAGCCGCAGGGTTGATTATGGTACTCACCTTATGGTTTTCGGCAAAAGCGCAGAACGTTGTAAAAACATCTATCGATTTATCTCGACAAGGAGAAGGGGACGAAAAATTTAAACCTAACTTTTTGTCTCGAGGTATAGTGCGTACTACCATATCAATATCCGAATGGATTTCTGCAATTACACCTGGTTCTTTTAAAGGGTTTGTAGAAAAACAATTTGATGAAGAAGCGACAAAGTCTCATTTTTTTGCTTCAAAAAAAGAAGATAAGCCTGCTTTCGATTTAGTAAGAGCCGCCGTAAACTTAATGGTAGCGGGTATTTTGATATCGATTGCTACTTCTATGAAATTACCATTGTCTACTACCTATGTTACGTTTATGGTAGCCATGGGTACTTCCCTGGCAGATCGTGCATGGGGAAGTGAAAGTGCTGTGTATCGTGTGGCGGGAGTGCTTAATGTAATTGGAGGATGGTTCTTTACCGCAATTAGTGCATTTTTGGCAGCGGCTTTGATTGCATTTCTGATCAATATACATCAACCTATAATGACAGGTGTATTGCTGTTGGTTGCTTTATTGCTAATTATCAGAAGTACCATCAAGTATCGTAATAAGGCTAGAGCAGAGCGCGCCGAAGATCGATTAAAGAAATCTGAAAGTAGCTCTATACAAGGAGTGATCGAAGAAAGTTCTGATAATGTAAGATCTTTTATCAATAGAAGTAATAAGATTTATGGAAATACGATCGAAAGCCTTGCGAAATATGATTTAGCAGCACTGAAAAAAAGTAGAAAAGGAATTGCAAAGCTGGAAAACGAAGTTGAAGGACTACGAGATAGTATTTTCTATTTTATTAAAAATCTAGATGAGTCTAGCGTTGGCGCCAGTGATTTCTATATTTCAATTTTAGGGTATTTAGAAGATATCACACAATCTTTAGAATATATCGCCAAAGTAAGTCACAAACATGTGAACAATAATCACAAGCGTTTACGATTTAATCAAATTAAAGACCTTAAAGAAATCGAGAACCAACTCGGCAATTTCTTTGATAACATAAAAAAGGTGTTTGACGAAAAAGAGTTCAGTAAGCTCAATGGTATTATCGAAGAAAAACAAGAGTTATACACATTGGTAAGCACCAAAATCTCAAAACAAATTGCCAGAACCCGAACGGAAGAAAGTAGCCCTAAAAATACAACCCTGTATTTTGGATTGCTCACAGAGACCAAAGATCTGATTACGGCAACCATGAATTTATTAGCAGCGTATAGGGATCATCAGGATTAGGGCACACCCCGTAAGGTTAAGGAATTGTTATCCTTATGAGATTTTTGTGTTAGTTTAGTGTTTCCTAATAGCTTAGAGGCAAAACTTTCAAACGAACATAGTATATTTACCCGTAGTGATCTAATTCAATAAAAAGATGAATAAAAAGGATATTACCATTCTATTAGTAGACGACGAACCTGATATTCTAGAGATCGTTGGGTACAACCTAACTGCCGAGGGCTATAATGTACTTACTGCAGAAAATGGTGTAGAGGCTGTAAAAATTGCAAAGAAAAAGAAACCACATTTGATTATTCTGGATGTTATGATGCCCGAAATGGATGGTATCGAAGCCTGTGAACAAATACGTAAGGTTCCGGATTTGCAAAACACTATCATTACATTTTTGACCGCAAGAGGAGAAGATTATTCTCAGGTAGCAGGTTTTGATGCTGGTGCAGACGACTATATTACAAAGCCGATTCGACCAAAAGTATTGATTAGTAAAGTAAAAGCTTTGCTAAGAAGACTTAAAGAAGATGATTCTTCAGATAACGTAGTGAAAATAGGAAATCTAGTAATTAACCGGGATGAATATAAGATCATAAAAGACAAAAAAGAGATCATTTTACCCAGAAAAGAGTTTGAATTGCTATCTTTATTGGCCTCCAAGCCAGGTAAGGTTTTTAAGCGAGAAGATATCCTTGATAAGGTTTGGGGAAATGAAGTTATTGTAGGTGGACGTACTATTGATGTACATATTAGGAAACTAAGAGAAAAGATAGGAGACAATAGCTTTAAAACGATCAAAGGTGTCGGATATAAGTTTGTAGTATAAATGGCAGAAAACTTCAGGAAGTCGTATAGGTTTGCATACCTGTCGTCTTTATACATAACGATAGTATTAACGCTCGCACTGAGCGTTTTTTTATTCATACAATCACAGCTGAATTTCTTATTTCTTTTGGCATTTGCTGTGGGTTGCTATGCAGTGTGTTTTATTGTGGTGCAGTATCGGGTAGAGCGTTTTATTTATCGTAGAGTTCGACGTATTTATGACGATATCGAAATGCTCGAAGTAGATAAGGTAAGTGACGGTCCGGTAACTACAGACATGAGAACACTTATTAAAGAAGTAGAGAAGTTTGCTCAACAACGAAAAACAGAAATTGAGACCTTAAAAATTCGAGAAGCCTATCGTAAAGAGTTTATGGGAAATGTATCTCACGAACTTAAAACTCCTCTTTTTACGGTACAGGGATATATCCTAACCTTGTTGGATGGTGCTATGAACGAGCGCAAAATTTTGGAGAAGTACCTGAATCGTGCCAGCAAAGGAGTAGAACGTCTGATTTATATCGTGAATGACCTGGATATGATTACCAAGTTAGAAACGGGTGATTTGAACTTAAACTATGTAAATTTTGATATTGTAGAATTGGTACAGAGTGTATTCGATTTGTACGAAATGAAAGCTTCCAAAAAGAACATAGCATTGGCTTTTGATATGAATTATCAAGATCCGATAATGGTCCACGCTGATAAGGAGCGAATACAACAAGTGTTATCAAATCTGGTGGTCAATTCTATAAAATACGGAAAAGAAGACGGTACTACAGAGGTAAGTATCGAAGATCTGATCCGCAATAAAGTTATTGTTCGGGTAACCGATAATGGCGAAGGTATCGCACAAGCACATATTCCTCGATTGTTCGAACGTTTTTACAGAGTAGACAAGAGTGGATCCCGAAAAGAAGGTGGTTCGGGACTAGGACTAGCCATTGTAAAGCACATTATCGAAGCGCATCACGAACGTATTTATGTAGAAAGTGACTACAGAGTAGGAAGCGAGTTTTCATTTACTTTGGAAAAAGTGAAAAAGTTCCCGGTAATCGATGTCGGTGCTAAAACTGCTTAGTCCTCTATACATATTCAAATCGTGTAATTTTTTCAATGTAAACTCATGTTGATTACAGCTGGGCACTAACTTATTAAGGGTTAATCGTTGTGCAAGATACTCCTGTTCAAACTGTCCTGGAGTAGGGATGAAAAATGCCTTCTTCTTTAATTTGGCAAGATCCATTACCGTGGTATATCCCGATCTAGAAATGATTAAGCTACTGCTATTGATGGTATCTTCAAGCTCTTTTCCCATCAGGTAGTTATGGATGGTAATATTATTCTTTACATAGGTCTTATGCGTATCTTCTATAATACCTTGCACAAAGACTATACTTTTATCGCTTTGTTCAAATTCTCTAAATAGTTTTTGTTCGAGCAAGGTACGCTGTGGTTCCGGCCCCGAAAGCAGTACCATAATATCATACTTTTTTGGCATTGCTTTATACTCAAATCGACTTAACGGACCCAAATAGGTTACAGGTACATTGCTCTTTTTAGGATGTCCCAGCTCACCACTCAAATTAGGATCATCTGCCATATCTGGTACCCAGCACAAGTCAAATTTTTTGATGTATTTGTTGTGTAACTTGGTACTGAACGAAGTGGTATTTCCACTAAGTACTGTTAGCTGATGCGTAATAAAAACCGAAGGGATTTTTTTGTGTCTAACCCCCATACGATTATCGGAGATGATCCCACAAAATTCCTCCTGCTCCATTAGTTTTTTTATGGCCTTTTTCTCGGCACTAATCGCATGCGCAATTTTTGGGCTATTCAAGAGCATCTTTAACTTAAAGTTACTTCCCTTTTTTGCGTATTCAATATTGTACGAAGGAAGTTCTTTGGTTTGTAAAGAAGGAAACTCTTTTTTCAATAGCGCAAGCGCCGCTCCATCTGAAGCAATTACAGGTTCTAATCCTTCTTCGATTAATGCATTGATAATAGGTATGCATCGCGTTGCATGGCCTAATCCCCAATTTAGAGGAGCTACAAGTACTTTTTTGTCCAAATGTCTTAGTTTTTAGTTTGTTAGACCGACTAACTATTTGTTCTAAAGAATAAAAGTAATCCTATTTCCTTATGCGTATATTTCCTTAATTTTACCAAAAAATTATGTTTAATATAATTCGACACTCATAATTGCACACTTTTTGTAGATTATCGAGATTGTAACGAATATTTAGTAATTGAGACTAGTAGAAAAGAAATAGTTGATACGTGGGAAGTAAGAATAAACTAAAACGCTTTAACGAGAATAAAACCTTTCAAAATGTAATAGAGCCTACTCGAGACGAGGTGCTTAACAATTCCTTGGGATATAAGGGAAAATGGAAGGAGAAATTTTTTAAAAATCAAAACCCAATTGTATTAGAATTGGGGTGTGGTAAGGGTGAATATACCGTTGGATTGGCAGAACGATATCCTGACAAAAATTTTATCGGGATAGACATCAAAGGCGCCAGGTTCTGGAGAGGCGCTAAAACGGCCATAGAAAATGAAATGAATAATGTGGGTTTTATACGAACCCAAATAGAATTGATCGAATATATTTTTGAAGAAGGAGAGGTCGATGAGATCTGGATTACCTTCCCTGATCCGCAGATAAAATATAAGCGAACCAAGCATCGTTTGACTAATCATGATTTTTTAAATCGGTATAAGAAAATATTGAAAGCTGAAGGTTTGGTGCACTTAAAAACAGATAGTGAATTTATGCATGGATACACTTTGGGATTGCTTCATGGAGAGGGGCACGAAGTGCTTTATGCCAATCATAATGTGTACCATAATTCGGGTGCTCCAGAGGTGGTGACAGCTATACAAACTTTTTATGAAAAACAATATTTAGAAGAAAATAAACCCATAACTTACATTCAATTTAAAATTACTTAATCGGCCTTACCATCTTGGAAACAACCAAACTATTTCTTGTCACTTTTTTTGCGTCATTGATTGGGGTAATACCTCCAGGATTGGTGAATATGACGGTTGCTCGCACTTGTCTTGAGCGAGGTAAAAAGAATGGGGTTTTGGTGGCTATAGGAGCTTCTGTGATTGTTGTATTTCAAGCATTGGTAGCTATTCTATTGGCAAAATATATCTTTTTCAGCCCATTTGTAAAAAACATACTACTTCGTACCGGAGCAGTAATCTTTTTTTTGATGGCGATTTATTTCTTTGCCAAAGCAAAACAAAGAGAAACCAAGATAAAGGTATACAGACATAATAACACTCGGAGTTTTTTTAAGGGAGTAATGATGTCTACTATTAATGTCTTGCCTATACCCTACTTTGTGGCTATTGCCGCAGGAATGAGTGTTAGTGGTAAAATAGAATACGACGCACCAAGAATTATTGCTTTTATTATTGCTGCGGGATCGGGAACTTTTGTAACCCTTTATTTTTATGTGTTCTCCTTTCTGAAAATTGAAAAAAAGACCGCAACGATCACCAAATACTCCAATTATTTTATGGGGATTTTGATGTTAATTCTGGTAGTGATTACTTTGGCACGAATTATTTATACATGGGAGTAAAAGAAAAGAACAACAATTCGGAATCAGAGGGCAACTTCTTTGAAAGAGTTTATGAAGTAGCAAAGTTAATTCCGTATGGGAGAGTAACTTCGTATGGAGCGATTGCAAAAACATTAGGAGCGGCCAGAAGTGCCCGAATGGTAGGATGGGCGATGAACGCCTGCGATGGTAGGGACGATGTTCCTGCACACAGAGTAGTGAACCGAAAAGGAATCCTTACCGGAAAACATCATTTTCAAGGCACCAATCTGATGCAACAACTTTTAGAAAGCGAAGGGGTAGAAGTTATCGATAACCAAATACAGGAGTTTGATAAAATATTTTGGGATCCTATGAAGGAACTCTAAAAAGAAATACCTAATCCTGCAGAGAACATGGTAAAATCGGTGTTTCCAATTTTTAAATGTTCCATTCCTCCAGAAAGCTTATAACGTCCGATGTGATAATTTACTAGTCCATTAAGTTTATTGATAGTTTCATCGTTGATAAACGTCTGGTTGAAATTAGATTCCAGGCTGAAGGGTTTGACAAAGAACCACTCTATTCCTACGCCATAGGTAAATCCCCATTCGTCTATAGCGCCATCAATATAGGTAGCTCCTAATCCCCACCAGGCATCAAAGCGTTGTGTGCGTACTCTGTGATATTTTGCTAATGCTGTATACAACGCTAACGCATTACTACCAAAATTGGTGTTTTCTTCCCAGAGTTGCAGGTAGTCAATTTCAATACCAACTCTCTGTAAAAATCGCATATTCAAATTAAGGTGGTTTCCATAAAGTTTACTGTTTTCGGCAACAAAACGACTAGACAGAGTAGTACGAAACCCCTTGGTATCATCTCCCTGCTGATACGCATAATTGCCCTTATTTCCATCGAGATAAGGATACTTGGTAATCGATGCCATACTAGCTGAGTATTCTCTCTCGATTGGGGTCTCGATCATGGCATAATAGGAGCCAAATAAAACCACATCTACGAATAAGGCAGCAAAGGTTTCTTCGATAAAACTATTTTGATAATCATCGTAATCCGCAGTTGTACTTTGAGATCTTGAACCCCGACTTTCTCGTTGTTCCTTTTTGGAAATACTTTTTTCTGCTTTTTCGAGTTTTCCTTGCCCCATAATATTGGGTATACAGAATATCATTAGGAGAGCTAAAACTTGTGCTGTTTTTTTCATTGTGGTTTGCTGTGAAAATTTAAAAAGCCTAAGGCACATAAATCATACCATACTCAAAAACATAATATTATCAAAGACGATCGCACTATAAATCATTTCGATTTTTAGGCTTTATAATGTTAACTTTTCGACCTATCTTTGCGTTTAGAATGAATCTAGATAGTTTTGTTCATAAAAGGAAAAAGAGAAACGCATGAAATTGGAAAAATCTGAGATCCTAAAAGCGCTGGAGACTATTACGGTTGCAGGAGAAGGAAAAAATATGGTAGAGAGTGGTGCCGTAAAAAACGTAATCACTTTTGGAGATGAGGTCATCGTCGATTTGGTTTTAGGAACACCAGCATTGCATATCAAGAAACGTGCTGAGGTGGATATACTGAAAGCGATTCATGAGCATGTTTATGAAAAGGCAAAAGTAAAAGTCAATATCAAAATAGAAGCACCAGCTGCCCAGCCTCAAAAAAATGAAATCAAAGGGAAACCAATTCCTGGGATTACCAACATCATTGCAGTAGCTTCTGGTAAAGGAGGTGTGGGGAAATCTACAGTTACTTCAAACCTGGCGGTTACGTTGGCCAAAATGGGATTCAATGTTGGATTACTAGATGCAGACATATATGGTCCTTCTGCGCCAATTATGTTTGATGTAGAAAGAGAACGACCACTTTCGGTAAAAGTAGGTAATCAATCCAAAATGAAGCCTATCGAGAATTATGGAGTAAAAATACTGTCGATAGGATTTTTTACACAGCCTAATCAGGCTGTAGTTTGGAGAGGCCCAATGGCTGCCAAAGCATTGAATCAGATGATTTTTGATGCTGCCTGGGGAGAATTAGATTTTCTACTTTTAGATCTACCTCCAGGAACAGGAGATATTCACTTATCTATAATGCAATCCTTACCAATTACTGGTGCTGTAGTAGTAAGTACTCCTCAAAATGTGGCACTAGCAGATGCTAGAAAAGGAGTAGCAATGTTCCAGCAAGAGAGTATCAATGTTCCGGTTTTAGGAATTATCGAGAATATGGCGTATTTTACTCCTGAAGAGCTTCCTAATAATAAATATTATATATTTGGAAAAGAAGGGGCTAAGTATTTAGCAGAGGACTTAGAGGTTCCTTTTTTAGGAGAAATTCCATTAGTACAAAGCATACGAGAAGCGGGAGATGTGGGTAGACCAGCAGCATTGCAAACGGCTACTCCTATCGAGAAAGCTTTCGAAGAAATAACAAAAAGTGTGGTTCAGGAAGTGGTAAACAGAAATGAAAATTTACCTCCTACTGAAGCGATTAAAATAACAACAATGGCAGGATGTTCTGCTGTAAAAAAATAAGAAATGACTTCAGAAGAATTAAGAGCAAATGTAGAAAAGGCGTTGGATGAGATTAGACCCTTTTTAGAGAGTGATGGAGGTAATATTTCTTTGGTTTCTATTGAAGACGACAAGAGGGTTATGGTACAGCTAGAAGGTGCCTGTGTAGGATGTAGCGTTAACCAGATGACTTTGAAGTCTGGAGTAGAAATGACGATCAAAAAATACGCTCCTCAAATAGAAGAAGTATTAAATATAGGATAATAAATAAAGGTTCTTAAAAAGAACCTTTATTTGTATTACGATATCCCTTTTTTAATCCAAATAATGGATGTAGAAAAGGGATTTTGAGTATTATAAAGTGATATAGTATCCAACTTGCCAGAAAAGTCCCTATCACCATAATTGCAAATTTGGCAATAAAACCCCAGTGCAACTCCATGATAAAATACCCAATAATAACAGTTATCGTTTGATGTAGTATATAGAAAGGGTACACCGCTCTATTGCAGTATGCTATAGTTTTACTTTTGTGATTTAAATATTTTGCGGCATATCCAAATATGACCAAAATCCAGGACCACAAGTTGACTACTTTAACCATCCCTTCGGTAAAATGAATAAGGATACTGTCTTTCCCTATTACCCAAATAGTGGTTTGTAATGAAAAAGCAATAATCCCGATCCAAAGTGCCTTTTTCTTGATTCGATCTATGTGTTCCCAAAATACATTCCCGGTAGCCAGTAAAACGAATCCATAGAAAAACAAGATGAGGAAATTGATAAAGGCAAACCAATCGTCTACCAGCGCATGTGTTACCGGGAAGAAAGGTTCTATCAAGACTTCAACAAAATAAAGAGGGATTACAAATAGGTAAAATCCTAACGGTTTTTGTAATACGGTAGTAATCCAACTCACTAGTTTAGTCTTTCTTCTCTTCAGAAAAATTAAAAGAGAAGATAACAAAAAAGAATACACAAACAAGTAGGGTAAAAACCAGAGATGGTGCCAACTGATGTTTCCTTGGGGATAGATACCAACATAAGCAGGTCCTCGAAGATAAGTCCAAAAAGAGCCTGTAAACTCATGATTCGCCAAACGTTCTACATATACTTGAGGCGGAACAATAAGCAACATTCCTACCGCCAGAGGTATTCCCAGACGCAGATATCGCTCCAGATTAAATTGCCAAAGATTGCGGGAGGACAGTGCGTAATACGTTCCCATTCCGGAGATGACGAATAAAATAGGTAAGCGCCATTGGTTTAAAAAAAGCATAGGCCAACGTAGCCAATCATAAATGACATTGTTTTTAATGTGCCATCCCCAGGGCACAAAAAACATCCCTACATGATAAAAAATTAATAATCCAAAAACAATGACCCGTAACCAGTCAATGTCGTAACGTCGAATTTTCTGTTCCATATTTTACAAGATTGATGAGGTCCAAAATTGAAATAATTCTGGGTTGATTTGGTCAAAATCCGCGGTAATTAGGTACAGAATTGTAATTCTGGACGTTTTCAAATATTTAGAAAGAAGATTTTTGAAGAGTCACAAATGCTTTTGGAGACATCTGTACATGTTTTTTGAAAGCATTATAAAAAGAGGATTTGGATTTAAACCCCGCAGAGTTTCCGATAGCTTCTATGGTAAGATGATTATACTCTGGATCTACTAAACGTTGTTTGCACAAATCAATTCGATATTGATTGATAAAATCATTAAAATTAAGCCCTGTCGAAGTATTGATGATTTGTGAGATATAATTAGCACTAGAATTCAATTCTTGAGCCAGCGTTTTTAGTGATGCAGATTCCAAAAGATAAAAACCATTGGTTTCTACAAATTCTTTAATTTTTTCAATAGAAATTTCTTGATGGGTATAGCTCAGCGTTTCATATTTATCCGAAATCCATGAATTCTGAAAAAATCTGGATTCGGATACCATAATTAATGTAATTGCTACCACGGATAGATTCACAAAAGTGGTAATATAGTGATCTCCAGAATCGTCTTCAAAATTCCAATACACTGCAAAAATGATTACGAAAACAGTTAGAAACGAGAGGACTAAATTTCGTGTAAATGAGTATTTATTATGAAGTGTGCTTCGGGTAAGATGGATGTTTTTTTGACGTAGATAATGATATAGAACACGAAATGACAGTATAATATAAATGATCAAACTCCCTAAAATTACCCAACGAAACTCATCCTTGATCCATAAATAATTATAAGTTGTACCATCTGGGATTGTTGCCTTTGTTAAGTGATCGTGATAGGCTCCCAAATACGCATTGATTTTAACAGGAGTGGGATGTAAGTAATACCCGATTTGGGTCAAGCCATAAAAAATGGCTGGTGCCAAATGAACCCCAATATTCTTTAAGGTAATTGGTTTTCTTGTGAGCAAGCTATACACGAATAAGTACATACTAGGCCCTAGAATAAGTACGAGAGGCTCTGTGGAGTCATTAAACGCTATAGCATATTTCATTAACCCAGTATAGCATGAAAAATTATCTAGTGATATAATGGCTTGCGCGATCAGAAAAACACCTAAGAATTTGAACGCTATGTTTTTTTTGTTGGTTTTTATTAGGATGAGTATTCCTACCAACAATCCTAATACGATTCCCAAAAACATGATATAGGAGGCTATATCATGACGGATAGGGATTTGGTCTAAAATATCTTGAATATTGTCTGTTCGCATCTCAACAGATTATTCTGTTATAAATTCAGTAAGCTTTTGTGGGCCTTCTAAAGGAACTCTGATGATTTGTAATACTCCATCGTCTGTAGTTGCGATTTGCCATTTGATCAATGTGATACATCCGTTTTCAATTTCCATTCCGGTGATCGATCTGGGATGTACACAACTCCCATCATTAAACAAGGCCAATTCGCCAGCCTCGGGGAAACGTGGTCGATGGGTATGCCCTATCACTGTAAATAGATTGCCTTTTGAAGCGATCCATTTTTTTATTCTACGCTCTACTTTAATGGTTTCTTTATAGTTTTTGGCAGGGCTTGTAGGATCTGCAATACCCACTACCTGAAGCGGTTTCCATAGTACCCGTACCAAAAATCTATTGATACGCCAGCCTATGTAATTCATAAAATCGGCCTGATGTCCATGCAGTAAAAAGATCTCCTGATTAGTGTCTTGATGTTTTAAAATGATCGCTTCATGGTACTTTATATCTGGAAAAAGGGGAACGGTAGAATCTGTTTTTTGATCAAAATAAGAGCTCAGATGTTTCTTTACGTAACTAGGATCCCGGTAAACCATATCGTGATTGCCCCAAATCATTTCTAGTCGATTTTCCTGAAAAAATAATTGAAGGAGTTCATAAACATTTTTGTGCGCTCTGAAAATGGTTTCGAACGTAAGATTTTCCCATAATTCGTCCCCATCTCCTAGTTCACAATACGTAAAGCCTTGATTGTAATAGTGTTTTAGTGCATGAAAGTAGATGTTTCGATTGTTTGCAAAATCATCTGCAAAGCTATTATCCCCACGATGACAATCACTAAATAAGACAAACTTTGAACTATCATTAAACTCAATAACTTTGGCATTTTTATATGCGCGATCTAGTCGGGATTGAGACGACATTGGGTATGTTTTTTAGTAAATATAAACTATTCCCTTTACTTATAAGTTAAGAGAGATCTTCATTTCAAAACAAGAAAGGAAAAATTTACTAAAAAACGATCAGGCTTTGAGATATTTTAACGCTTCGTATACCAAAATGGCTGGCCAAACAATAGCTTTTAAAACTCCAAGTACACCCATCCAAAAACTGGTTGCAGTACTTATAAAATAGATAGCAGAACCGATAAAGCCAAGGCCATATACCTTGCTGGATGACGCTTCTTTTTTTGCAGTTTCTTTCATGATGATATTATTTAGGTTTAAAAGTGGTGGTTTACGTATTGAATCTACCCAATGCACAGCTAATATAAGACTTTGCTTTTTTTTCTATTGTGTTGATTTCTCCTTCAATGGGATACCCTAATTTGGATAGTTCTTTTTCGACCGTTTCTATCCCGTTATCGGTCTGATAGCAAAAAGAAACAGTACAATTATCTGTATCGACATTGATATCTTGTATCCCTGGGAGTTGATGTAGTTTTTTCGCAATTGCGCTTTTGCATCCCCCGCATTTTAAGTTTTGTATCGTTACTGTAGTTCTCATGGTTTCTAATTTTGAGCTAAACCTATATAAAAACTATACGGTAAACTATGACAAATGTCAATGCGATGTATATAGAGATCTGATATATATCATAGTTATTGATTGGTACTGCTTCTATATTTGGGTATTATAAAAGACAAGCAATACATCAAAAATTTAAATTAATATCTATGAAAACCAATATTCAATTTGTACAAATGCCAACTAGTGAAAGTATGGAAGAATATGTACATCAAAAATTAAATAAACTCTATAAAAAATACGAATGGGTCATCAAATCAGATGTTTTTTTCAAGAAAGAGAATGATCCAAAGGGTGAAGGGAAAATTTGTGACCTACAGCTTAGTTTACCCGGTCCAAAAATCTTTGCTACCTCCAACGAAAAGAACTTTGAGCTTGCATTTAAAGAATCTTTGAGCGATGTAGAAAAGCAGCTACAAAAACGTAAACAGGAAATGAAACCTTATATGTAGATGATCAGCTTGATGACGATCTCATATTTAATTCGAGGAACAAAACAGATGGTATAACAAATCATCTGTTTTTTTATTATAATCTATCGTTTAATCTCAAAATGGCAAAATGATTTTAAGCCAGCTTCTTCAAAAGATACTTGTTCTACCCGAGCATATTCTGGACCTACCGCACACCAATCCAATAGTAATTTTAATAGTTGTTCGTTTCCTTCGGCCTCAAGATAGACATCCCCATTGGGCAAGTTTTTTACAAATCCTTTGATCCCTAGCTCTCGTGCTTTATCCTGAGCGTTTTTGCGGTACCAAACGCCTTGTACAATTCCTTTTACAGTAATGTTATAATGTTTTGTCATATCGAGAAAGTGAAAATCTGTGATAATGGAAGATACTACAAAATTGTGATAAGCATGATAATTATCATATTTAAAGATCAGCACACAGGGTACATTTGATATATGAAACTTTAAAAACTGAAAAGATGAAAAAAATTCTTGTCCCTGTTGATTTTTCCGAATATTCAGAATATGCACTACAAGCCGCTGCAACAATTGCAAAACAACAACAAGCTGAAGTCTTGGTGTTGCATATGTTGGGTCTTTCAGAAGCGATTTTAACCAAAAATGAAAGTCAGGAAGTCGAAGAAGCCATGTATTATATGAAATTGGCCGAAACACGATTTGATACCTTCTTGGATCAGAAATATTTGGAGGGTATTACGGTTACCCAATTGGTTAAGAATTATAGAATATTCAGTGAAATTAATGAGGTAGTTCACGAAAACAACGTTGACCTTGTTGTGATGGGATCACATGGAGTGAGTGGATTACGAGAGGAGGTTTTTATTGGATCTAATACAGAAAAAGTAGTTCGTACCTGTGATGTTCCTGTACTGGTGATCAAAAATCCCGTAGATAGTTTTGAGCTTAATAAAGTAGTTTTTGCCTGCGATTTTAAAATCGAAAATCTGCGTGCCTATCATAATGCTATGCAGATATTCGAATCTTTTGGAGCTAGCGTAGACCTATTGTATGTTAACCTTCCTGGAGAACGATTTAAAAGCTCAGGGCAAATGGAAGAAATCGTAAAGGAATTTCTTTTCAAAGCAGACGAAGGTAATCTGGATAGATTTAATGATGTAGTACATTATTATGATTATACCGTAGAGAAAGGAATATTCAACTACAGTAATAAAATTGATGCAGACCTTATCGCCATACCCACCCATGGACGAAGAGGATTAGCGCATTTCTTTAGCGGAAGCATTGGTGAAGATGTTGCCAATCACGCCAACAGGCCTGTGATGACCTTTAGGATTTAATAAAAAGGATCATGCCAATTCTGGGGTTGCTACTAAGTTAGTAACCCTAGTTTTTTTGATTAAAAGTAAATACTAACTAAGTAGCCGATACGATTGCTATTCCCGAAGAAGTACCAATTCTCGATACTCCCAAATCCAGATATTGCAATGCAGTTTTTCTATCTCGAATTCCACCAGATGCTTTTATTTGTAGATGATTGCCAACTTCGTTCTTCATAAGTTGTACATCTTCTAGAGTTGCTCCTCCAGAACCAAAACCGGTAGATGTTTTGATAAAATCTGCACCGGCATTCAACGATAACTTACAGGCCATTTTCTTTTCTGCCGTGGTAAGGTAACAGTTCTCAAAAATGACTTTTAATTTGTGACTACCGATGGCTTTTTTGATGGATCTGATTTCGTCTTCGACAATTTTGTGATATCCAGACTTTAATAGGCCAATGTTTAAAACCATATCAATTTCTGTAGCACCTTGATCTACACATTGCTGCGCTTCAAGAACTTTAATACGAGTAGTCATTGAGCCCAAAGGAAACCCCACTACAGCTGCCACTTTAATATCTGTTTGCATTAGTTCACTATGCGCCAGAGCGACATAATAACTACTTACACAAACTGCAAAGAAATCATATTCTTTGGCTTCAGAGCATAGGTGTTTAATGTCATCTACAGTAGCAGATGCTTTTAATACCGTATGATCTATGTATGGATTCAATTCCAAAACTATTGATGAGATTGAATAGTAGTGATGATATCATTTTTTTGCAACACTCCAGATTGTCTCCACAGTTGCTTCCCGTCTTTAAATAAAATCATGGTAGGCACCCCACGAACTTGATATTTGGCTGCCAGTGGTTGATTTTTATCTACATCGATCTTTACAATTTTAACCTGATCACCCAATTCATCTTTTACTTCTTTTAAGATTGGAGCCAGCATTTTACACGGGCCGCACCAATCGGCAAAAAAGTCTACTAATACGGGTTTTTCTGAATTGATGATATTGCTAAAGCTGCTTTTCATAAGCTGTATTTTATGGCTAAGGTAGTATATTGATTTGATAAATGATCAACGATACCGTGATTAACTCACTTCTGGAGGGGCATTGTATTTTTTAAGTAAATGCATGATTTTGATTGTAGGGATTTCTATGAAATAGGTGCCGGTATAAGAGGGACAGATGATACAATCGTCAAAATAGAATTTGATCATATCGTCATCAACCACAAAGTTATTTTTATACACCTGAAAATCCCCTTTGGATAATTCCCAACAGTCGTAGTATAGCTCTCCAGAATTAATACTTTCTTTGATTATAGTGTTGATGGTCCTATATACTTCTTCTTCAGACCCGGTTTCAAAAAAAGTATCGAAATAAACAAAGTTATGATTGTTGAGATCAAAATTAATACAATCAAAAAGGTAAGTAGAATGCTTCATCCCAGAGTAATAGTTTTCCTTGTATAAAACAACACTGATCAGGTCATTTTTGGCATTGTATATTTTATAGTCAATAATCCTTTTATCCCTGAATTTTTTAATTTTTAAAGTGTCGCATAGGAGCTCTTTATCTTCAAGGATTTGATTTTGGGTTTTTTCGATATCCAGATAATTCTCTTTTATGTAACTATTGAACGCTGAGTAACCAGGATCTATAGTTTCATTGAGATAAGGGTATTGATAGTCGATAATATACAAATCATCTTCTTTGTACAACTTTTTGGAGACTACCAATTCCTGTAGTTGAGATTTATCATCTTTGGCTTTGATCAGTTGTTCTCTTTTGATAGATGTTGTGTTTTCTTGATTTTTTTCCAGGTTTTTTTCTGAAAAAACGACCAAAGAATCCTCCGCTTTTTGATCTTCACTTTTGTGTTGTGATTCACTTTCGGTGTTCGTATTCACCACCTGTTCTGGAGATGTATTTTTTTTACAGGCCAAAACACTGAGTACAATAAGGCAAGCAATTAGAGTTTTCATAAGATCTTTATTTTTTACATTTTTTGATGAGTTTGTATGCCCAGTCATAATGACTGGATGTAGCTGAAATAAGATATGAAGCCAACGAGGTGGTTCCTGTCCATTTATATTTTCGCTTTTCGAATAACTCTTCTTCGGTGTGGTTATGTATTACTTTTTGCAAATCGGCAAAGGATTTTTCTAGCATTGAAATGACTATTTCCAGATCTTCATCTCGATATTTTTTCCAAATTTCCCGATTCAAGTCTGGAGTCATTTTCCAGGTATATCCCTTTGCGGGCATATCCGGTTTTTTTCCAGTCATTCCTACCTTGTACCATTCCAACATCATCAAATGCCAATGATGGAGATGAGCCAATACATCTCGAACATTTCTGTTTAGATATCTTTCAGGGAATTCGGCATGTAATTCATCGGTAGACATCGAACGGATATACGTCAACAGTTTTTTGTAGTTGCCATTACTTAGGGTAATTAATTCTTCTTTGGTTTTTGGTCTGGGCATTCTTAACGGTTTATATGGATATAAATATAAATGAGAATGAACCAAAAAAATATGATATTGATCAGTTCATCAATAGGTGTAAGGGATAAAAGAAAAGGTGAGCCTTTTTAAAGAACTCACCTTTGACGAACATAATATGTAGTATAGTTAAAAAAGCCCGTTTCCTATGATGATTAAACTATTAACCACCAGACTTGTGATCAAAAGATCCAGAACCAATTTAGGTTTTTGAACCGTAAGAATAGCTGCATTATGTGCACTACAAACAACAACACTTAGAAAGACCAGAAACATTTGTAGGGGAGCGTTACCATTCATTAATGTAGTCATAATAGCGATAGAACCTAAACAGGTAGAAACAATAATAGCCAAAGCAGAATATCCTGTGTAGTTTTCGGTAAAATCGGCGTTTATTTTTGCATATAGTGTCATAATATTAGCTTTTTAATGATGAGGTAAAATTATAGTGTAGTGGATTCTTAAAATATGATAAATGTCAGTTTTCCAGTATTAGTTTCAATCTTCCTAGCATCATGAGTTCGGATTTGTTTTTGCCAGAAAAAGCGTCGGCAATACTATTGGCCGTTTCCCAGATCAATCCTTTGATACTTTTGGTAAAATGAGATTTATGATCTGTATAAAAAGACTCAAATTCCTGAAAGCAAGGTTCGGCAGAAGGAGTTTCATAGTCCATCCAGTCAAAAACAATTTCAATCTGAAACGCAGCATCTGCGCCAAATTCGTCCACTATGTCATCTACTTGCAACCATTTTGATTTTACAATTTTTCGCAAAGAATTATATTCAGATTTTCGAACTACTTTGTCTGAAGCTGCAATGGCATAGAATAGTTTTCCGAGATTTTGATAAAATGCTAATCCTATATTTTGAGTAGTATCCATGGTATGTTGTTTTTATGAGTTATTTGATAAAATTACAAGGCGCTTTGGGATTTTTTTATGACATCCGTCAGTAATTGGAAATAGTATAAATGCGTACATTTGAATTATGAAGGTATTTGAAAAACAGGATAATGTTTTTAAAATTCTCTCCGAAGCAGTTTCAGAAGGAATAATTGTTGTTAATAAAGAACAAATTATAGTAGCTACCAATGGTTCTGCCAATGAAATATTTGGATATGATCAAGGAGAACTTATAGGAAAATCCCTTAATGTGCTCATCCCTCAGAACTATCACCATAATCATGGGGCTTATTTTAAAAGCTTTGTGAATAATGCCGAAAAGAGGCATATGGGTAGAGGGAGAGATATCCATGGAGTACGGAAAGATGGAAGTGAATTCCCTCTAGAAGCGGGACTTAATCCTTTTTCTATCTACGACAATAATTATGTCATGGCTTTGGTAATAGATATTACCGAGCGTAAGGAACAAGAACGTAGAATTCATGAACTCAACAGTGAACTGGAACAAAAAATTGAAGAACGTACCGAAGAACTCCACCAATCGATTCAAGAGCTAAAGGAAGAAGTAAAACTTCGAAAAGAAGCGGAAGCCAAGGCCAAAGAATCCTTGAAAAAAGAACGAGATCTTAATGAGTTAAAAACAAAGTTTCTGTCATTAGTATCACACGAATTTAAAACACCCTTAGGTGGTATTCTTACCTCGGCTACCCTTGTGGGGAAGTATACCAAAGGAGAGCAACAGGATAAAAGAGAAAAGCACCTTAAAACTATTAAGAATAAAGTAAAGTATCTGGATAACATTCTCAGTGACTTCTTATCTATAGAACGTTTAGAAACCGGTAAGGTAACCTACAGGTTCAGTAAGTTTCCGTTAAGTAAAGTTGTAAATGAGGTGGTGTATAACGCCAATATGTCACTAAAAGATGGACAACGCATCAACTATCCCAAAGATATTGATGAGTATATCGTTGATTTTGATGAGAAAATTCTTGAGTTGGTGTTGTCTAACTTAATCCATAATGCAGTAAAGTACTCTGGGGAACATACCATTATAGATGTAGAAGTTAGTTTTGAAGATGATAAGATCGTATTCAAAATTTCGGATCAGGGTATCGGAATTCCAGAAAAAGAGCAGGAGTTCATTTTTAAACGATATTTCAGAGCAGAGAATGCGTTGCTCAATCAAGGTACAGGGATTGGACTAAACATTGCAAAAAATCATTTAGAAAACTTAGGAGGCACTCTTACTTTTACGAGTAAAGAGGGAGTAGGTTCTACTTTTACTGTAGAAATACCGATCCAACCATAACCAAACCAATGTTTATTGCCTCAATTTTATAAACAACCAAAATCGATATCAGTGAAAACGATTTTATTAATTGAAGACGATACAGTACTAAGGGAAAACACAGCAGAACTCCTTGAGCTTTCTGATTATGATGTGATTTGTGCTCCTAATGGCAAAATAGGGATAGAAAAGGCAAAAAAGGAAAAACCAGACATTATTGTTTGTGATATTATGATGCCAGAGGTAGATGGATATGGGGTTTTGGAGGCATTATCTTTTGATTCGGGTACTAGCCAGATTCCTTTTATCTTTTTGTCAGCCAAGACTGAGCACAAAGAGATCAGAAAGGGAATGGATTTGGGAGCCGATGATTATTTGACGAAACCTTTTGAAGAAGAGGAGTTGTTGAGCGCTATCGAAAGTCGGTTGGCAAAAGCTCAGATCATTGCGAATATTATCGAAGAGCACTCCACACCCAAAGAGGTACAGCAGAAAGATGATGGATTAAGAAATTTGAATGAACTCAAAAACTTCTTTGATGACTATGGGGAAATTTCGACCTGCAAAAAGGGAGAGAGTATTTATAAAGAAGGAGAGCACTCCAATACCATCTATTTGATCCTAAAAGGAGTGATAAAATCTCACAAAATGGATGAAAACGGTAAAGAGTTGATTACTGCATTGTATAAAGCCGATGACTTTTTAGGATTTACCTCATTTGTGGAGAACGTTCCTTATCAGGAGTCGGCCACTGCTGTCGAAGAAGTAGAATTGGCAGGAATTTCTAAAAGTAAACTAAAAGATATTCTCGAGAAAAGTAAAAATATTTCTTTGGAGTTGATGGAACTTCTTACTGATAACCTTTCGGAAATTAAGGAGCAATTACTGCAAATGGCTTATAGTTCTGTACGCAAAAAAACAGCGCAAACCATTTTACAGTTTGCCGAAGTTCTCAATAAAAAAGCAGAAGATAATATAAAGATTTCCAGACATGATCTTGCCAGCGTAGCTGGTATTGCAACAGAAAGTCTAATCCGCACATTGTCCAGTTTTAAGAAAGACGGACTCATCGAAATTGAAGGCCGGAATATTAGGATTCTCGACTTATCCGGGTTGCAAATGGTAGAATAAAATCACCTAAACTGATTTTTGTCATACTTTTAGTTTATTCGTTCTGATACATTTGTTTTCATTACAACGTATTAGACATGAAAAATATCCTGATTCCTACAGATTTTTCAGAAAACTCGTGGAATGCTATTGCGTATGCATTATCATTTTTTAATAAGATCACATGTAGTTTCTATTTATTACATGTTTCGCCCTATGATGAGATTATTGGTCAAGGTAGTTTCTTAGATTCGGGAGAGACAGTGATAGATCAAGTGACCCAAAACGATAAGCAACAAATGCAGGTACTGTTGGGGCGTATTGAAAAACTACCACTTAATACAAAACATCGTTTCTTTACTGTGTATGAACATCATTTCTTTATTGATGCTATACGAAAGCAGATCGTCGATAAGGAAATCGATTACATTGTAATGGGTACCAAAGGAGCCTCTGGACTCAAAGAAATGACGGTTGGGAGTAATACTGGTGATGTGATCACCAAAGTGAAATGCCCGGTATTGGCTATTCCAGAAAAAGCGAGATATCAAAAACCCAAAGAAATTGCTTTTCCTACCGACTACAACCAGCAATATAAAAGCAAAATCTTAAATACGATTACGAATATTCTTTCTACAAATAATGCTGCTTTAAGAGTATTGCATGTTTCTAAAAAGGAAAAAGAGCTTTCGGAGTTACAAAGACGAAATAAGGATTTGCTTGATGATCATCTTAACGATTTGATTGAGCATAGTTTTCATTTTCTTTCGAACACCAAAATTGAAGAAGCCGTTCAATGTTTTGTAGAAAGTAGGAATATAGATATGATCACCATGATTGCAAAGAATCTCAATCTTTTTCAACGTATCCTATTTCATCCTACTGTCGAAACGATCAGCTATCACACTGATGTTCCGTTTTTAGTACTTCACGAATAATACAAACAAAAATAATATGTGCACAAGTTTGGTTACCAAATACAATATCCCGGGGCCTAGATATACAAGTTACCCAACGGTTCCTTATTGGGATATGAATACATTTTCTTTAAAGGGTTGGACACAATCCGTACAACAAGCTTTTACAGAAAGCAATAGTACAGAAGGGATTAGTCTATACATTCACTTACCGTTTTGCGAAAGTATGTGCACATTTTGTGGATGTCATAAACGGATCACCAAAAGGCATGAAGTAGAGGTGCCCTATATTCGATCAGTTTTGAAAGAATGGCAATTATACCTTGCTCTTTTTGATTCGAAACCTAAAATCAAAGAGCTACATTTAGGAGGGGGTACACCTACCTTCTTTTCTCCTGAAAACTTACAGTACTTGATCAATGGGATTTTTTGGCATGCCGAAAAAGCAGAGGGTTGCGAGTTTAGTTTTGAAGGTCATCCCAACAATACAACTTCGGAGCATCTACAAGCGCTTTATGATGTTGGTTTCAGAAGAGTGAGTTTTGGAGTTCAGGATTATAATGAAACCGTTCAAAAAGCAATTCATCGGCAACAATCCTTTGCAGATGTAAAAAAGGTTACCGAAGCCGCCCGAGAAATTGGGTATACTTCGGTTAGTCACGATATTATTTTTGGATTGCCTTTTCAAACGGAAGAAGCGGTAAAAGCTACCATTGCAAAAACAAAAGAATTACTTCCGGATCGATTGGCGTTCTACAGTTATGCCCATGTGCCCTGGCAAAAAGGAAATGGACAACGCGGCTATAATGATCAGGATTTACCCAAAGGAGAAGAAAAAAGAAGGCAGTATGAGATGGGAAAAGAGATGTTATCCGATGCTGGATATGTAGAGATTGGAATGGATCATTTTGCTGTGCAAAGCGATTCCTTATATCAATCTATGGAGAATGAAACTTTACATCGAAATTTTATGGGGTATACCGCTTCAAAAACACAACTAATGATTGGTTTAGGAGTGTCTTCTATAAGCGATAGCTGGTATGGTTTTGCTCAAAATGTAAAGAATATCGAAGAGTATCAGCATTTGGTAAGCGAAGGCATTATTCCAGTGTTTCGGGGTCATATTCTGGATCAGGAAGACCAGATTATTAGACAGCATATATTGAATTTGATGTGCCATTTTGAAACGGAATGCAGTGAGGATTTATATTTTGAAGAATTACCAGAGGTTCTGGGTAAGTTAAGCGAAATGGAGCAGGATGATCTGGTCGAAATTTCAGGCTCAAGAATTAAAATATTAGATAAAGGAAGACCTTTTGTTCGTAATATCTGCATGGCTTTTGATTTAAGACTACAACGTAATCAGCCAGAAACACAGTTATTTTCTATGACAGTGTAAATAGCTTTCAAAATTGTAATCCAGTTGATTGTGACTTTTGTTACAAACATTAAGAAGCTAACCTCATATTTTTGTAGAGAGAAAAATCTTTATGCATTATTATGAGGTTATTTATGTTGTTTTCAGGATTATTATCGCTATTTCAAGCCCAAGACACCAATAAAATTGAAGTATTAGATGTTACCGCATTTAAACAAGCTGTTAGCCAAGGTAAGGTTCAACTGGTAGATGTACGCACACCCAGAGAATATAATGGTAGCCATATCCAGGGAGCGATTAACATTGATTTTTATAAGAAAATCGCATTTGATCAAAGTTTTAACCAATTGGATAAAGAGCAACCTGTTTACATTTATTGTCATTCTGGAGGTAGAAGCAAAATGGCATCTAGAAGACTTGTAAAAATGGGTTTTACCAAAGTGTATGACTTGCAAGGAGGTTATGTTGCCTGGAACAGATAGTTTTTTACCTGTGGCATTCCAAATTTGCCGAAACGATTTCAGTAATCGGTTTTGGAGAAAGATAAGGAATACCTAATCCCATACCTCTAAGAATAAAGAGTACACCAATGGTAACGATAACTATTGGAATTGCTTTTTGAATGTATCTGTTCAGTTTTTCTGAAGTAAAATTCCCAGCATACACCGTTATGGTCATAAGCGGAACAGTCCCTAATCCAAACATCAACATATACAAGCTGGATTCAAAAACATGGGTAGAAGCAATCGCCCCAAAAACTGCCATGTATACTAATCCACAAGGTAAAAAACCATTTAAGAATCCTATGGTTAAGAAGGTATCAGGAGTCTTTTTTTGCAGTGCTTTTCCTAATCCACTTTTCACTTTACTGATGATTTTATAAATAGGTTTTGCAAACGAATATTTTCTCGATGGGTTTATTGGAAGTACCACAACAGCAATCATTAATATTCCCATAGCAATAGAGATTCCTTGTTGGATGTCAAAAATATGCAAGCTTCGCCCCACTAATCCGAAGAAAAAACCAATCATACCATAAGCCAGTAATCTCCCCAGATGATACAAAGAAATCTGAAATAGTTTTTGAGTTGCATTGGATTTATGTACAGGTAGCATAAAAGCGATAGGGCCGCACATTCCGATACAATGAAAACTTCCTAAAAGGCCTAATATGAATGCGGTTGCTATCATTTAATAGGTAAATGAGTGTTTAAATAGATAGGAGGTATTCTCATATGTCCAATCAATAGTCATGTTCCACCGACCTTCGATAAGTTGATCGTTAGGTATTTTCAACTCGGTATTCGATAAACGAATAGGAATTTCGAAATCAAGCTTTTTGTTGGACGGTCTATACATCAAAATAGTTCCTGAAATTTTATCGGCGTTGATATCCTCGGGAAATTGAATGCTCAAACCCTCAGACGTTTTTCGTACACTGATATCTTTTTTTAGGTTTTTTGCATTTTGTTCGGCATCAATTTCTTTCTGAAAAGCAAGCTCTTTTTTATAGTACTCTTCGGTTACCAGATCGTGCTCATATTTTTCATTGGTATTCATTTTTATAACAAAAAAAAGTATAAAAGAGATAAACCCTGCAAATACCAATACGATCGCTGTTCCCCAGTTTATTTTCATTTTTTTTGACTTTTGAGTTATACCTTGTTTTACAATTATCGATAGGTTCGTGGACCTAAAAATGCGCTAATAGTTGTCTCGATGAGTTGATCGTTGCTATACACGCCAATCTTCACTTTATCCTTATCCCCATTAAGGGCAGAAGCGTTGATCTCTATAAACAGAGTGCCTTCGGCAATGCCTTGTTTTGGGACCTGAAAGTTTTGATGTGTCACTTCTTCAATTTTTCCGTGATGGGATAGGAGTTCAAAATGCACATCCGTAATATCCTCGGTGGTTTTGTTTACCAACTTATAGGTATATACATTGCTGATCACATTATTTTCTTTTCGTTCATACAGTTGTCCGGGCAATCTCAATATGGTGGCTTCTACATCGTTTCGTAGAAAAAGCATCCCGATCAAGACTCCCGTAAGAATCAACAGCACTCCACTATATCCTTTTAAACGAGGATTAAATTTGAATTTCGCTTTTTTGGCAATGTTTTCTTCGCTGGCATAGCGAATCAATCCTTTTGGAAGATTTACGCTTTCCATCATGTGATCACAGGCATCGATACACGCCGTACAGTTTACACACTCCAATTGTGTACCGTTGCGAATATCGATGCCAGTGGGACAAACATGAACACATTGGAAACAATCAATACAATCTCCTTTTCCGGAAGCGATCCGGTCTTCGTTTTTCTTGAATTTGGCGCGACCTTTTTCTTTTTCGCCGCGCTTATAGTCGTAGGCAACAACAATAGATTTTGAATCCAAAAGCACCCCTTGTAATCTACCATACGGGCATGCTATAATACATACTTGTTCTCTAAACCAGGCAAATACAAAGTAGAATACTGCGGTAAAAATCAGCAGCGAAATTAAGGTGCTGACGTGTGCTGATGGCCCTTCGATTACATATTGTAACAGTTGATCACTACTAATAAGATAGGCTAGAAACACATTGGCAATTAGAAAAGAAATCAAAAAGAATATACTCCATTTGGTGATTCGTTTTCTAATTTTTTCTGCATTCCAGGGCTGCTTATCTAATCGTATCTGTTTTCCTCGATCTCCCTCAATCCAGTATTCAATCCTTCTGAAAACCATTTCCATAAAAATGGTTTGAGGGCATACCCAACCACAAAACAACCGCCCAAAAGCAACTGTAAATAATGTGATAAAGATGACTCCTATGATCATGGAAATCACAAACAGATGAAAATCTTGCGGCCAGAAAGGAGCCCCAAAAATATTGAATCTTCGCTCCAGGACGTTGAACATCAAAAACTGATTTCCATTGACCTTGATAAAAGGCGCGGAAAACAGAAAAATCAATAGCCCATAACTTACCCATTTTCGGTAACGATAGAATTTTCCACTTGGTTTTTTAGGATACACCCACGCGCGTTTTCCCTCTTCATTTACAGTGGCTATCGAATCTCTGAATTTTTCGTTTGTAGGTGTTTCCAAAAGTGTTTCTTTTAATTATTCACTGACTACTTCCGGGATCGAATCAGACACTGCAGTAGATACTTCTTCTTTGGGTGCATCTGGATCTATCCAAATCTCTCCCTGAGGTTCTTTGGGTTCTGCAGGAGTGGTGCCTTCTAGAGTCATAATATAACTGGCTACCTGGGCCATTTCTGCGGGCTTCAAAGTTTGTTTCCAGGCTACCATTCCTTTACCGTCTCGTCCTCCTTCAGAAATCGTACGGAATATATTTTTGATACCTCCACCTAGGATCCAATATTGATCGGTTAGATTGGGACCTATACCCCCACCACCATCAGCTTTATGACAAGCCACACAATTGGTAGCAAAAATGGCCTTTCCTTTAGCAAGATCAGCAGCTTCTGTAAGCAAGGTTACCGTGTTTACGTCTACCAGATCTTTGGCGGTCCTTTTATAGTTTTCGATAGCAATCTTTGCTTCGGCGACTTCTGTTTCATATTCTTCTGACTGGGTATAGTCATTAAACACATGAAAGCGTACCATATAGATCACTCCAAAAAGAATAGTAGCATAAAAACCATACACCCACCAAGGTGGAAGGTTGTTGTCCAGCTCTTTGATACCGTCGTAATTGTGATCCAAAATAATCTCGTCTTCCTGATCGACCGGTTTGCTATCAAGCAGTTTTAGATAGATATCCTTAATCCATTTAAATTGCTTTTCTTTTTTAGCTTTTTGAGCTAGTAAATAGCGTTCTTGAGCATCTGGCTTTAAGGATTGAAATAGTATGTTTTGTAAGGCCGCGAGACTTATTTCTATAGCTATGGCAAACAAAGCGACTATTCCTAACCCCAACCAGCTTAAAGGTTGCTCGATAAAAGCAGATCCAGAATCTGTAGTAACAGTTAATTCTATAAGTATATAGGCTAGAATTAAAAATGTAAGTACGCGTATATAAGATGCGGTGGTTTTCATAATGTGATATCTTTATTGGTTTCTAGAGGTATGTTGCTCACTTCTTTGATATGTTCTTTTTTGGCGGTAAAAACCCACCAGAAGAGCGCAGCAAAGAAGATGAAAAAAATGAGCAGTGAAATCATTGGGTAGATTTCTATACCTTCAATACTCTCCATATGTCCTTTTACAAATTTTAGCATGGCTTTATTCTTTATTTTGTACTACAGTTTCCTCAGTATTATCTTTCACCTTAATATCGGTTCCTAATCTTTGGATATAAGCGATTAAGGCAACTACTTCACGATGTCTCATTTCTACAAAGTCTAACCCATTCTCTTGTGCATATTTCTTATCGGCTTCATAGGTTTTTGCAAAATCCGGATCGGTGTATAGGTTCTTTTCTATCTGTGTTGCTTGCTCATCCATCCATTGTTGTGCTTTGGCAATTTCTTCGGTAGTATAGGGCACGCCTAGTGCTACCATGGCTTCCATTTTTGCCTCGGTTTGTGAACGATCGAGTTTGTTTTGGATTAACCACTTATAGCTTGGCATGATAGACCCCGATGAGGTACTTTGGGGATCATAAAAGTGATTAAGATGCCAGTTGTCAGAGTATTTGCCACCAACACGGTGCAGATCGGGTCCGGTACGTTTACTACCCCATAAGAATGGGTGATCGTATACGTACTCTCCCGCTTTGGAGTATTCGCCATAGCGTTCTACTTCACTTCTGAAAGGTCGTATCATTTGCGAATGGCAGGAAACACAACTTTCTCTGATGTATAGATCTCTACCTTCTAGCTCAAGAGGAGTATATGGTTTCACGCTAGTGATCGTTGGAATATTCGAATCAATCATGAGTGTAGGAATGATTTGTACTGCTCCACCAATCAGAATAGCGATAGTAGCAAAAATGGTCAGTTTTACTGGTCTTCTTTCTAACCAGGTATGGAAAGTTTCTTTTGCTGTTCTGCGTCTGGTTACCTTGGTTAAAGGAGCGGCTTCAGCTAGCTCATCTTTCACACTGCTACCACTTTTTACTGTTTTTACTACGTTGTAGAGCATGATGAAGATTCCCAGAATGTAAATACTTCCTCCAATGGCACGCATCCAGTACATCGGGATAATCTCATTTACGGTTTCCAAAAAATTACCGTAAACCAAACTTCCGTCAGGGTTAAATTGTTTCCACATAGAAGCCTGTACGAACCCAGCAACATACATAGGCAGGGCGTACATAATGATTCCTAAAGTACCTAACCAGAAATGTACGTTTGCTAGTCCTGTAGACCATAATTTGGTTTTGAATAGTTTAGGAATTAACCAATAGGCCATTCCGAAGGTTAAGAATCCGTTCCAAGCCAAGGCTCCAACATGAACGTGTGCGATTACCCAGTCGCTGAAGTGCGCGATGGCATTTACGTTTTTTAAGGATAGCATAGGCCCTTCAAAAGTAGCCATACCGTATCCGGTAATCGCAACAACCATGAATTTTAAAACAGGATCGGTACGCACTTTATCCCAGGCCCCTCGTAGGGTAAGTAATCCATTGATCATACCTCCCCAGGATGGTGCAATAAGCATTACCGAAAAGGCAACTCCAAGGTTTTGAGCCCAATCTGGTAAAGCCGAATAGAGTAAGTGGTGTGGTCCTGCCCAGATATAAATAAATATCAATGACCAAAAGTGTACGATAGATAATCGATAGGAATAAATAGGTCTATTCGCCGCTTTTGGGATGAAGTAATACATCAATCCCAGGAATGGAGTAGTCAAGAAAAACGCCACCGCATTATGTCCGTACCACCATTGCACCAAAGCGTCTTGTACCCCGGCATATACCGAATAACTTTTTAAGGCGCTTACAGGAAGCTCAAGACTATTAAAAATATGAAGCACCGCAACGGTAACCACGGTTGCGATATAAAACCATATGGCAACATAAAGATGTCGTTGTCTTCTTTTTAAAATAGTCCCTATAAGATTCCAACCAAAGACTACCCAGATGACCGCAATGGCAATGTCAAAAGGCCATTCTAGTTCTGCATATTCTTTTGATGTGGTAAATCCAAGGGGTAGTGTAATTGCGGCTCCTACAATAATTAATTGCCAACCCCAGAAATTGATATTACTCAGAATATCACTAAACATTCGGGCTTTTAATAAACGCTGGGTAGAGTAATAAACCCCGGCAAAAATTGCGTTACCTACAAAGGCAAAAATTACAGCATTGGTATGTAGTGGTCTTAATCGACCGAAACTTAGCCAGGAAATACCATCTGTAAGGTTTGGGAATAAAAACAGGAATGCCAGTAGTAAACCAACAGACATTCCCACAATACCCCAGAGCATTGTAGCGTACAAGAATTTTTTTACGATTTTGTTATCGTAATAGAATTGTTCCATTTCCATTTTATGATTGTTTAGTTTTAGGGGTTGCAGAAGATTGTTCGTTGTTTTCCTTTATGAGCTCGTCTTCAAAAAGCATTCGAACCGAAGGCGTATACACATCGTCATATTGACCGTTTCTTATCGAAAAGATAAACGCAACAAAAAAGATGATCGCGACGACAATACTTATTGTTAAGAGTACATAGATAACACCCATACTTTTTTTATTATGCATCAAAAGTAGGAGCCCAACTTTTCTTAAAAAATGACATTTGTCAGGTTTTAATCGCTATTTATTTATGAACTTTCATTAGTCAATAACCCTTAAAACTTTTAGTTATGAAATCTAAATCGACCCCCCTTGATCTGAGAAGAAAAATCACTACTGGATTGTTAATTATCGGTATAGGTATTATAGTTGCTTATTTGTTTTATAATACGGGAATCGTAGATATGGTCTTGGATTTATTTTCTCCCTATCCTGAGAAGTAGACAATTAAACACAAAGAAGTGATAACATACAGGTTTTCAATATGCTTCATTTATGTGCGTATTAAAATGAATGTTCTTATTCCAGATAAAATCTGATCTAAGGGTGTATGACGTAACTTTACTAAAGGCTTCCGTAGGATACTTTTGAGTAAATATCATCTTGCTAGGTTTTACCATATAGCCTCCCCAATATTCCGGCATAGGAATAGTACCGTTTTCAAATTTGTTTTCGAAAAATTCTAGTTGCTCATCCAGCACTTTTCGCGAAGAAATCTCAGTGCTTTGTTTGGATACCCAGGCTCCTAATTGGCTCCCTTTTGGGCGGGATTCAAAATACCCTTCGGCAAGATTAGTAGCGATCTTTTCTGCAGTTCCTGAAATAAAAACCTCTCGATTTGCCGACGACCAATTAAAAAGTAAAGCAACTTTGTTATGATGCGCAATAGATTTCCCTTTTTCACTTTCGAAATTGGTAAAAAACACAAACCCTTCCCAGGTAAATTTCTTGAGTAAAACAATTCTACTTTTTGGAAATTCATCCGTGCCTATGGTAGCTAATTGCATGGCATTAGTCTCTTCTTCAGGATGTGAAGTGTCTACTTCATGAAACCACTGTTGAAAGTGTTGCATAGGATTATGATCAGTAGCTTCACTCATTTGTTTTTACGCTTACTTTTTTGCTGAGGATATTAGTGAGTACAGTTACATAAATAACCACAGAAATAGAACTTAAAGGCATTAAAATAGCGGCAATAACAGGAGATAATTGACCCGTTACCGCAAAATACAATCCTATACAGTTGTAGAAGAAAGATAGTATGAAACTGGATTTAATAATGCCCATTGTCCTTTTGGAAATGGTTAAATAATGGTTGATATTTTCAAAGACTGATGCATCCAAAATAGCATCGCAAGCAGGAGAAAAGACGTTTACATTTTCAGAAACGGCGATCCCAACATCACTTTGTGCCAGTGCTCCTGCATCGTTGAGGCCATCACCTATCATGACTACATTGGCATCATGGTTTTGCAAGCTTTTGATATATTCGAGTTTATCGTCTGGTTTTTGATTAAAGAGTAAGTTAGTATTCTTAGGTAACAGCTGTTCTAAATGCCTTTTTTCTCCTTCATTATCTCCCGACAAAATAGATAGACGATAGTTTTTTGATAAGGTCTCGAATAGTTCTTTAACTCCTTTTCTGTATTGATTGTAGAAAACGTAGTGCCCTTTGTATTGATCATTGGCATTAACATGTACTGTAGTATTCAATGCATTAGTTCCGTTGGAATTTTTTATGAAATTTTGAGAACCGATTTTAATACTGTCCTGCGCTGATCGAGCTTCGATACCTTTACCGAGGTGCTCCTGATATTCGTCCAAAGTGAGAATATCATGATCTTCCAAAATTTGATACAACGACCTACTTAACGGGTGATTCGATGCGCGAAGTGTACTTTTTAATAATGCTTCCTCTTTTTTGGAAAGTGGTTTGCCATGGTATTCGATTTTATTTTTCCTGTTTGAGGTAATGGTACCTGTTTTATCAAAAATAAGAGTATTGACTTTTGATAACTGTTCAATTACATCTGCATTTTTTAGGTAAAAACGGTTTTTTCCAAAAATCCTCAACATGTTTCCTAATGCAAAAGGTCTGGCCAGTGCTAGTGCACAGGGACAAGCAATAATAAGTACTGCGGTAAATACGTTCATCGCTTTTGAGCTATCCGCAATTAACCAATAACTGGTCGCAATAAAAGCAATGCATAAAATAATGATCGTAAAATATTTGCTAATGGTATCTGTAAGATTCGTAAAGGATGATGTTTTGTTTTTACTAAAAACGTCATTACTCCATAATTGAGTGAGATAACTTTGCTCAACAGATTTTAAGGCTTCAATCAATATAGCACCGTTCAGCTGTTTTCCTCCTGCAAAAAGTTTATCGCCGGATTGTTTGGCCACCAAATCGCTTTCTCCGGTAACAAAACTATAATCGATTTGTGCATCTCCTTCGATAAGGATACCATCAACCGGGATTAATTCTTCGTTCCGGATTAATAAACGATCTCCTTTTTTAATATGATAAACCTGAATACTTTCTTCCTTGTCATTTTTTTTGGATACTCGGGTTACTGCAATAGGGAAATACGATTTATAATCCCTTTCAAAAGACAAAAATGAGTAGGTTTTTTGTTGGAAAAATTTTCCGACCAGTAAAAAGAAAACTAACCCGGTAAGACTATCAAAAAAACCCGTTCCCAGATCAAATATGATTTCTACAGAACTTCTTATGAATAGTACAAGAATCCCTAATGCAATGGGGATATCTATATTTAGTAGTTTACTTCGAAGGCCTTTGTATGCTGAAATGAAATACTCCTGTGCAGCATAAAATACAACAGGTAAAGAGAAGGCAAACATCAACCATCGAAAAAGGTGTTTGTACTTTTCTAACCAGTATTCTGATACTTCAAAGTATTCTGGAAATGATAAAAACATCACATTACCGAATGCGAACCCAGCGATTCCTAATTTGTACAGTAATTGATGATTGTTGTTTTTTGGAGTACTCGTATAATCGTCCAGACTAATGTATGGTTCATATCCAATGGAATTCATTAAAACCACTACTTCTTTGAGTGTTGTTTTTTCTGAATTGAGGGTGATCCTAACTGTTTTTTTTGGGAAATTCACTTGAGAAGAAGTAATTCCCGGTTTCAATTTATGTAGATTTTCTAAAATCCAGATACAAGAGCTACAATGTATATGAGGGATGTAGAGCGTAATAATCTGAGTATTCTGATCAGAGAACTCTATTAGCTTTTCAGCAATATCAGGATTATCGAGATAATCGTATTTTCCTTCAATTTCTTTAGGAATCGCTCCAGGAGCAGATTGTAAGTCATAATAATCGGATAAATCATGACTTGAAAAAATTTCATATACAGTTTTGCAGCCATTACAGCAAAAGGTTTTGTGGTCGAAGTTGATAACTGTTTTATCGCAATTATTTCCACAGTGAAAACAAGTTGATTGTGTCATAAACTCACTGTTTTGCTGCAAAAATGGAAAAGATAAGGGTGAAAGAATATGATAATTATCATGTTTTACCCTTTTCAGGAAATAAGTGGATGTTACTGATGGTTATCAATCGGATGATCCTCATACAAATCTTTAAAAGTTTTATCGGTTGTGTAGTTATCTCTAAGTACTTTATAAACCATTACAATGATCATGATTTGACCTAAACAAGTGAGGTAAAATACCCAACTAAAATGAATATTCATTACCACCAAAATAGTAACAAGTAAGAGCATAATTGAGGTGAGTACTACCATAGCTATCGCTGAAATTTTCATGAGACTTTTTATTTACAAAATACCTCTTTTTGGAAACAGTTTGTCATAAGAATTCGCTAAAACATAAGTGTAGACTGACAAAAATCATATTTTCTGATCTTGTGCTTATCTACTTTTGAACGTAAGATATCAAATAGTAGAACCTATGAGAAAGATACTTATTCCAACCGATTTTTCAGAAAATGCAATGAATGCCATTCGGTATGCATTAGAACTTTTTAAGTACGAGAAAAGCATTTTCTATATCATGCATGCCTATGCCGATGAGGTGTATGATCATGACGCATTAGTTTCGAGAGAAATTCTTGAGGAGTTAAAAGAAATTGTAAAGAATAGTTGTATCGTAGAGTTAAAAGACACTCTTAAAATTATTGATCAAATATCTCCAAACCCCAGGCACGAATACAGAGTAATTCCTGCTTTTGGGACATTAATTGATGAAGCCAATGCTATTGTAGATAGTGAAAACATCGATGTTTTGATCATGGGTACCAAGGGAAAAAGAAATGACCAAAATCTCACATTTGGCAGTAATACCTTGCAGGTACTAAAATATGTAAAATGTCCTGTGTTAGCGATACCTAGTGGCTATAATTGGAAGCAACCGAAAAATGTATTGTTCCCTACGGATTATTTTTTGCCATATAAAAGAAGAGAGCTTAAATTGGTGAGTACATTGACCAAAAGTTTCAGGTCTACTGTTCATCTACTTCATGTTTCTAAACATGAAAAGATTTCGATACGACAAGAAGATAATAAGGCTTTTCTGAAAGAATGTTTGTTCGATACAGACATTAAATCTCATACGATTGCATCCGATACACTTACCGAGGCCATCAACAATTTTGTAGAAAGTCATAAAATTGATTTTTTAATCCTTGTGAATTCCAGACATTCTTATCTCGAAAACATATTGTATCAGTCAACAATAGATAAAATAGGGCTGCATATCAAAATCCCTTTTTTAACCATGCAGAATTTGCAACGATATTAAAATGTGAAAAGATGAAACGAATTTTGTTACCTACGGATTTTTCAGAAAATGCATATAATGCCATACGATATGCCATGCATTTATTTAAGGGAGATAGTGCTACTTTTTATTTATTAAACACCTTTACCCCAGCTTCGTATAGTGCTGATTTTCTTATTGAAAATCCAACTCTTTATGGTTTGGAAGAGGTAGCCATGATGAATTCAAAAAAGAATATTGTCAAAACTGAAGACAGTATTATAACAGAGTTTAATAATCCAAAACATCAATTTGAAAGATTATCCATCTTTGGTATGTTGACAAGCGAGATCAAAGAAATTATCAAACGAGAAAATATAGATTTGATAGTGATGGGAACTAAAGGTGCTACCGGAGCCAAAGAGTTTTTCTTGGGAAGCAACACACAAGACGTAATCAGGAGTGTTGACAATTGTCCGGTTTTGGCTGTGCCAGAAGAATCTTCTTTTACTGAAGTTTCGGATATCGCTTTTGCTACCGATTTTGAACGTGTGTATTTCAAATCAGAGATAGTTCCTATAGTGAATTTGGCAAAATCGCAGGATGCAACCGTAAGAATGATTCATGTATATGACGACCCAAAATTATCGAATGTGCAGCGGTTCAATTCAAATGCTTTGGAACAATATTTTAAAGAGATCAACTATGAATTTCATGTGATTTCTGATTTTTCTACAATAGAAAAGGCAATTCAGGCATTTGTAGAAGAACTAGAGATTGATATGTTGATGATGATCAAATACAAGCATAGTTTTATAGAAAGATTAACTCGAGAACCTGTGATTAAAAAAATGACGTTTCATACCACAATTCCATTTTTGGTAATCCCAGCGGATAACTGATTATTGTCATAGTATTCTTCGGGTCTGGTGTATAGTTTTATGTCATAATTCATAAAAACCACACATCATGAGAAGAATATTAGTTCCTACAGATTTTTCTAATAATGCATATAGTGCACTCTTTTATGCGACGCGGTTTTTTCAAAATGAACCCTGTCACTTTTTTATTCTAAACACTTTTGATGTTAATACTCCGGTATTAACCAGCAGAATCGATACTAGTAAAGGAGATGCATTATACCGACAATTAAGCGCTACATCCAAAGATAAACTTACCGAAACCCTTCATTGCATAGTAAGAGATACCGAAGATTTTGAGCATACTTTTGAAACGGTATCCGTTTCTAAAGATTTGACAGAAACGATCAATAAGACCGTAGAGAGTAAGGAGATCGATTTGGTAGTTATGGGAACCAAAGGCGCCAGTGGTTTGAAAGAGATTTTTATTGGCAGTAACACAGTCAAGGCCATTCAAAATGTCAAGCAATGCCCGATACTCTTGGTCCCTGATGAACTTGATTTTAAACCACCAAGACAAATTGCTTTTGCTACAGGGTTTGGACGATCGTATAGCAAAGAAGAGTTACAACCTATTATAACGATGGCCAAGATGTTTAAGGCCTCGATAAAGGTGTTGCACATTCATGAAAATGAATTATTGAACGAAGAACAGGAGCAAAATTTCAAAATTCTGAGAACACTTTTTGAAGGCGTAGAACTAAGTATGCATTGGCTGGCAAAGGATAACCAAAAGGCAGAAGTTATTCAGATGTTTCTCGAAGAAATGAATATTGATATGCTCACCATGTTGCGATATCCGCACAGCATTACAGAAAGTATAACTCATGAGCCTGTAGTAAAAAAGATGGGCTTTCGTATTGACATTCCTTTCTTGGTAATTCCGGTGAAGAGCTGACAATTATCATAGTTTTTGGGTGTGTTTCCTTATACATTTATTCCATAAACCATTAAAAAACAAAGTAATGAAAAGGAAGATATTATTACCAACTGATTTTTCTAAAAACGCATGGAATGCGATGACATATGCCATAGAACTTTACAAGGATGAAGTTTGTGAATTTTATATACTGAATACGTTTAATGCCACAGGCTATGCATTAGAAAGCATGATGGTTCCAGAACCAGGAGAACGTTTTTATGAAGAGGCAAAAAAACAATCAGAAATGGGATTGGCAAAGATGCTAAAAGGACTTTCTTTTAGAAATGAAAATCCGAAACACCAATTCTTCACCGTTTCTCAGTTCAATAGCTTACTAGAGGGAATTAAGGATGTGATTGCCAAAAAAGATATTGAACTGGTAGTTATGGGTACCAAGGGAGATACTGATGCTGCAAGTATCGTATACGGAAGTAATACTATACTAGTTATGGAGAAAATTCGAAATTGCCCGGTAATGGCCATACCAAAAGAAGCTGATTTCAAAAAACCAAAGGAGATTGTATTTCCCACCGATTACAAGACACCGTTCAAAAGACGAGAATTACAACATCTTATGGATATCGCCAAAATTAGTGGTGCGGTCATTAGAGTACTGCATATTGTAGATGCAGACGGGTTAGATGAGGATCAACAAAATAACAAACGACTTTTGGAAGAGAATTTTGAAAATTTAGAGCATAGTTTTCATACGCTGCGCAATGTAGATGTGCAAGGAGGGCTTAGCGCATTTGTAGAAAGTAGAGATAGTGATATGGTCACTTTTATCAACAGGAAGCACAGTTTCTTTGGTAGCATATTCTCTAAACCCATGGTAAAAAATTTAGGGTACCATTCTCGAGTACCCGTATTAGCATTGCATGACGTATAACCAAATCAACAGATTATGAAAAACATAGGCATTTGGATGGATAAGCAAAAAGCGTTTATCATCACCATAGAAGATCAAAAAGAGCGTATAGATAAAATACCTTCTAATGTTGAAGATTTTCGGATCCATGGAGGATCTGGAACTCGAATCAAGGGAGGACCACAAGATGTAGTACAAGACAGAAAGTATCTTGAACGCGAAAAACATCAGTTTAGAACCTACTTTGAAACACTAGTAACTTTTCTACAAGATGCAGATAAAATTGTAGTTTTTGGGCCCGCTGAAGCAGGCGAGAAATTTAAAAAAGAACTGGATCAAAACTACAAGGATATCGCAGTAAAGGTAGAAGGTGTTTTTAAGGCAGATAGCATGACAGAAAATCAAACCAAAGCGTTGATAAGAGATCATTTTTCGTTGTCAACCTCATAAAACCAAATATTATGAAAGCTTCACCAAAAATCTTATCACAAAAAGAATGTAAGGCGATTCATTTGGATACGCTAGCCTGGAAATCCAGTCTCGAATTTGTAGAAAGTGAAATCCAGTTTATACAGCAGTTACTGAACTCATATGTGTTCGAGCCCAAAACACCTAATCTTTTTGAACGGTTACAAGAATTTAAAACACAACTTTCAAAAGTAACTGAAGAAGTAGAGGGACTTAAAAATGGCATTCGAAAACATGAAAGCGAACTAGGAGGAATCCTAGAATGTGATACCATTTCTGAAAGTCATTCCTATTATCAGGAGCACGAATTGATGAATATGACTTTTGAAAAGTTCTATAGAAATTTTAGAAAGCTGAAATCTGAAGTCTTTTCATACGCAGGTACCATATTAAAAAGCAACAAAAACTAACCTTGAAAAATGAGAAGCTGATAGTTGTCATTGTTTACACCATGCTATCAAGTTAGTTTTGAGATACATCATTTAATAACTCTAAAAAACCAAAGATTATGTCACTAATTAAATTTAACAAAAACCGATTCCCATGGTTTAATGACAAAGTGCCAACTTGGTTGGACACCGATGATTTTTTTGCTGATGATTTTTTTATTCGAGAAAGAAATCTTCCGGCAATGAATGTAAAAGAAAACAAGGGCGATTTCGAAATTGAATTGGCCGTTCCAGGGTTCTCTAAAAAGGATATCGAAGTTACTATGGAAAACGATGTACTTCATATCTGCGCAAAACAGAAAAGAGAGGAAGTAGAAGAAAATGAAAATTACACACGTAAAGAGTTCAGCTACAACTCCTTTGATAGAAAGTTACAATTACCTTCAACAGTTAATCAGGACGAAAAAATAAAGGCAATCTATGAAGATGGAATTTTAAAACTTCTTTTAAAGAAGAAAGAAGAAGCAAAAGAGTCCGCCAAAAAGGTAATTGATATTAATTAACAGATCAAGAGGCAGGAAAGAGGAGTTTTTTCTGCCTTTTTAGTAAGCTAAAACCAAATCCAGAATGAAACGAAATCTAAAAATTATCTCGATTTTAATTTTGATTGGTTTTGCTGGATTTTGGGTGTGGTATGAGTATACCTACAGTATGGATGCTGTCATCCCTTTTGAGGTAAATAGCCCTAAAAATGATACAAAAGTATTGGTGGCTTCTCAAGGAAGCCCATTTAAAGATTCTTTGGTGCAGGGCATTATTAGGCATTATGAAAAGGATACTATTTACTTTAAAGTAATCGATGTCTATACCTTATTTACCGTTAACATTAGTAAGTGGGATGCCTTAGTTATTATCAACTCCTGGGAGTATGGAAGCCCTCCGCGAAATGTTAAGCGGTTTATAAAGGATCACCCAAACGAATTGGATAAATTGATCATTCTGTCTACCGTTGGAAGCAGTCATATCACATTGAAAGACGTTGATGTGATCTCGGGAGAATCCATTATAGAAAAAACACCTCAATACACGGATATCGTGGTAAATCGATTAAATCAAATCATACATAAACCTTCAAAACATGAATAAGTTTAAACACTATATATTACTATTGTTAGTCATTTTATTAAGTGGATGTTCCTCAAGTGAGCTGGTCGAGAACTGGAAAAATCCAGATATAGAAACTTTTGAAGCTCAAAAAGTATTGGTGATTGGGATTACATCAAATGAAGATAACCGTAAGTTTTTTGAAAGAAAATTGGTTGCTGAATTGGGTAGAAATGGCGTGAATGGAGTAAAAAGTATTGATTTTTTTGAAAAAAACTTTACTACTTCTCCAAAGACTGAAGCTGAAATTATGGGTTTGGAATCTCAATTGATCGAACAGGGTTTTGATGCTATTTTGTTATCAAAAGTAGTAGGAGTTGAAGACAAGGTTACTGTAGTAAAAGCATATCGAAATTTGGATAGAACCTTCAATAACTTCAGGGATGACTATTTCGACAATCAGGAGATCTTTCATGATCAAGAATATTACGAAGAGTACCAGATTTTTCATGCGGAGTCGTCTTTGTATTGTATATGTCCAGACAAAGACAAAGAGCTGATCTGGAAAGGATCTATAGATGTCACCGAACCTGAAAACACAAGAAAAGCAGTTGGCGATTATGTAAAAGTGGTGATTTGGGCATTAAAAGCACAGCAATTATTAATTATAGAAGAGTTTATCGATGAAGATTTTGATTTATAGTGCCAAGGATTTTGAGATTCCTTTTTTGGAAAAAGCGAACAACGAGGTACATCAGGTTAAATATATCCCTGATCGCCTTACCGATCAAACAGCGATACTAGCATTAGGTTTTGATGCAATATCGATTTTTTCGGCAGATGATGCTTCTTCCAAAGTGTTAGGATTATTAAAAGATTTCGGGATAAAATTTATTGTATTGCGATCCACGGGATACGACAATGTAAATCTGGCCAAGGCCAAAAAAATCGGAATGAAAGTGGCTAATGCCGCGGGATATTCGCCATACGCTATTGCAGAACATGCAGTAGGATTATTGTTAGCTTTAAATCGGAAAATGATACTTTCTAATACACAGGTACAGAACTTTAATTTTTCTTTGAGCAATCTGGTGGGGTTTGATCTTTATCAAAAAACAGTAGGGATTATAGGTATGGGACGAATAGGAAAAACGATTGCCAAGATTATGAATGGTTTCGGATGCCAGATTATCGCATTCGATCCCAATAAGGATTTAGATTTTGCAGAGCAATTCAATGTAGAATATCTTGACCTCGAACAAGTGTATCACCATAGTGATATGATTTTTTTAAGTACTCCACTTACCAGCCAGACCCATTATTTGATTGATCAAAAGGCGATAGAACAAATGAAAAGAGAGGTAGTTTTGATCAACGTGGCCAGGGGAGCGGTGGTCCATACCAAGGAGCTTATCGAAGCCTTGAGTGCAAAAAGACTGAAGGCCTACGGAGCAGACGTGTATGAGTTCGAAAATGGATTGTTTTTTTACGACCACTCTCAAAATGCCTCCAAAGATGAATTGCTACAAAAATTATTAAGTTTTCCGAATGTGTTGATAACACCGCATCAAGCCTTTGCCACACATGAAGCATTAACCAATATTGCCGAAACTACGTTTTACAATATCAATAGTTGGGTAGAAAATAAAACTCCAGAAAATGAGCTTACTGTAGAACTAGTGGGGTAGTCTGTTCTTTAGAACACCATACAAGAAGGTACCTAAAATAGCCGAAGCAATCACAATGATTATAGGTAAATATCCAGCTCCTAATAAAACAAACATAGGACCAGGGCAAGCTCCTGCAAGGGCCCATCCAAAACCAAAAATAATCCCTCCTAATATGTAACGCTTTACCCCTTTTTCTTTAGAAGCTATATGGATTGGAGCTCCGTAAAAGGATTTTACATTGTATTTTTTAAGGAATTGAATTGAAAGTATTCCTAGCACAACAGCACTACCAATAATACCATACATATGAAAAGATCCAAACTGGAACATCTCATAGATCCTGAACCAAGATGCCGCTTCTGACTTGATCAAAACGATACCAAACAAGATACCAATCACTAAATATATAATTGAACGCATACTATTAAAAAATTAAAGGAAAAATAAGATGAACCATAATTAACCCACCAATAAAAAAACCAATGACCGCGATTAGTGAAGGTATTTGTAAATTACTTAATCCCGAGATGGCATGTCCCGAAGTACACCCTCCTGCATAGCGAGCACCAAAGCCCACTAGTATACCGCCTATTACCAGTAGAGAGAGTATTTTGGGATCGGTAAGAATATCATTTGAAAAAAGTTCATGGGGCATATAGGCCTTACCAGCACTGTCTATACCTTTTTGTTTAAGGTCTAACACTACGACATCATTAAGTTGCACTGCATGATCTGTGGATAAGAAATTAGAACCCAAATATCCACCAATAATCACTCCTAATACTACGATCAGGTTCCATTTTTGTGCTTTCCAATCGAATCTGAAAAAATCGGAAGTTTTACCTGCACCACAAATGGTACACAATGTTCTTAAGTTTGAAGACATTCCAAACCTTTTGCCTGTCATAATTAACAAGAACATTATCAGTGTAAGTAGGGGCCCTGAAACATACCAAGGCCAAGGCTCAAATATCCAATCCATGATTTCTGTATTTTGAGGATAAAGAAATCAAAATTTGAAAAAGATATCAGTAACAAATGTTACAAAGGGCTATGTTCAAATTATTTGAGTGTAGTAGGGCACACGTAGTCCGTGGTAGCAATACCGACATTTTTTATATCCTTAAACCCTCCTGCAATATCCACTAGGTTATGAATACCTCTACTCTTTAATATTGAAGCAGCTATAACCGAACGATACCCACCAGCACAGTGTATGTAAAATGTTTCTTTTTCAGGAAAATCCTGGAGGTAGTCATTCAAATAATCCAAAGGAGAGTTTTTAGCCTTGTCTATATGTTCTGCCACAAATTCACTTTCCTTTCTTACGTCAAAGACCGGGATTTCGTCTTTATCGAGTTTTTCTTTAAATACAGAAGCTGATATTGAAGTGATGGTATCAAACTCTTTGTTGGCCTTTTTCCAGGCTTCGAATCCGCCTTCAAGATATCCCAGGGTATTGTCAAAACCAACACGAGATAAACGCGTAATGGTTTCCTCAACGCGACCTTCTGGAGCTACCAGCAAAATGGGTTGTTGTACATCGGCAATTAAGGCTCCTACCCACGGTGCAAAGCCTCCGTCGATACCAATAAAAATAGACCTTGGGACGTGTCCTTGCACATATTCATTTTGATGTCTTACATCTAATACTACAGCCCCTGTTTCGTTAGCCAAAGCTTCAAAAGCTGAAGCAGATAATGGTCTGGCGCCTTGTTCTATTACTTCATCAATATCCTTATACCCTTCTTTATTCATTTTTACATTCAGCGGAAAGTACAATGGAGGAGGTAATAAACCTTCGGTAACTTCTTTTACAAATTCTGCTTTGGTCATATCTTCACGCAACGCATAATTCATTTTTTTCTGATTGCCAAGGGTATCCACAGTCTCTTTCATCATATTTTTACCACAGGCTGAACCAGCTCCGTGAGCAGGATAGACAATAACATCGTCAGCCAGAGGCATGATCTTATTTCGCAAGCTATCATACAAGGTTTCTGCAAGTTGCTCTTGCGTCATATTTGCTGCCTTTTGCGCCAGATCCGGGCGACCTACATCTCCAAGAAACAAGGTGTCTCCACTAAATATAGCATGATCTTTTCCGTTTGGATCTCTTAATAGGTAGGTGGTACTTTCTATAGTATGACCTGGAGTATGCAATGCTATTATGGTAATACCCCCAAGTTGAAACTCTTGATTATCTTTGGCGATTGTAGCTTCAAAAGATGGATTGGCTAGTGGTCCATAGATAATTTCAGCTCCTGTTTCTTTTGCTAATGTCAGGTGTCCGCTAACGAAATCCGCATGAAAATGCGTTTCAAAAATGTATTTTATTTTGGCGTTATTTTCATTCGCCTTTTCAATATAAGGTTTTACCTCTCTCAAAGGATCAATAATAGCAACTTCACCATTACTTTCTATATAATATGCCCCCTGGGCCAAACATCCTGTATATATTTGTTCTATCGTCATTTTGTTCTTCTTTTGAATATAATCCATCTCAGGATGGAAATATAGTTTATTGATTGAGTATTATGCAAAAATAAGCCAATTATTATTTGAAATCAGTAACTATTGTTACAAAGCTTTTTTTAGGTAACTTCTTTGAGGAGGATGTAGATACTCATTAGCAAAACAAACCATCCAAATCCTTTTTCGAGTTTTTTTCCTTCGATATATCGGGTAAAATAAGTGCCCAAAAATATACCTAAAACGGCAACAAGAGTAAATGGTAATAAAAAATGCCATTCGATCTCTAAATTTTCTACATCGCCCAGAAAACCAATAAGGGATTTAACGGCGATAATGAGTAGGGATGTGGCTACCGCTTTTTTCATGGGTAACTTTGCCATGAGTACCAGAGCTGGAATAATTAAAAAACCACCACCGGCACCAACCAACCCAGTTAAAATCCCTACCACAATACCTTCTATTAGGATCAAGGTATATGATGTGTTGGATTTTACAAGAGGTTTTGTTTTCCTTTTATCATTCCTAATTATGGATATTGATGCTATAAACATGATAAGAGCAAAAAAGATCATCAGTCCAATTTCTTTGGTGATGATTATGTTCTTGTAGCTTATTAATTGGTTGGGAATTGCAGGTACTATATATCTTCGGGTCCCGTATACGGCAATAAGGGACGGTATAGCAAATATTAAGGCGGTTTGAAAGTCGATTAATCCTTTTTTTAAATTTTGGATAGCACCAGCTGTAGATGAAACTCCTACAACAAACAAAGAATATGCTGTTGCTGTTATAGGGTTAATATGTAATACGTATACCAATACGGGTACGGTAAGGATGGAACCTCCTCCACCGATTAAACCTAATACAATACCTATAATTAATGCAGCAATAAACCCAATAACTTCAGTTATTTCCATTACATTTTTTCAGCAAAAATAACTTGGGCAAAAGGGGAGTACAGTAACATTTGTTACCGAACCATCAAAGATCTATTACCTCAATACTGTTTCTGTTGAGTTTTACTTTTCCTTTGGTTTCAAGCTTTTTGAGAAGTCTGGAGATAACTACCCTAGATGTATGAAGGTCATATGCAATTTCCTGATGTGTATTTTTTAATACATTATCACTGGTTACTTTGGATTTGTCATGTAGGTATTTCAACAAGCGATCATCCATTTTTAAAAAGGCAATGCTGTCGATAGTTTCTATGGCTTCAATCAATCTTTTGTGATAACTATCAAAAACAAAGTTTCTCCAGGACTTGTACGTGGTAGTCCATTCTTCCATTTTTTCAACAGGGATCATTACTAATGAAGCATTAGTTTCGGCAATCGCCTTAACTTCACTTTTATGATGTCCCAAACAACAAGATAATGTCATGGCGCAAGTATCGCCACGCTCCAGGAAATATAGTAGTAATTCATCGCCATCGGTATCTTGTCTTAGGATTTTAATAGCACCATTAATGATCAATGGCATTGATTTGATATAACTGCCTGCTCTGATAAGTTCATCGCCTTCTGATACTTCTTTAAAAGTGCCAACGTTTGTGATTTCTTTTAAAAGGGCTGGTTCAAAAAAATCACCATAGTTTTGCTGTAATCCGTCAATCATTATTAGCTGCTTAGAAATTGTTCGATTTTTGCTTTCGCTTCATTATACCCCAGATCATATACTTTGTCCAGGTTATTACTGTTAAAAAGACCATAATTGGCTAATGCTTTGGCTTGTATGATCATATCGCATTGCGAAAATCTGGTTTCAGCATTAGGTACAGCTCTCAAATAATAGGCTCTTTGCATAACATTATAGGAGTGCTTAAAATCTGAAATTTTTGGTTTCTTGATAGGGGAAACATCGACCCCAATGATGAAATCACAATGTTGCTGTAGCGGGGCTACTGGGAAATTATCCAAAATTCCACCATCTGCATACAGCTGATCACCAATCATCACAGGAGTAAACACCCCCGGGAAAGCCGCTGAAGCTAATAAGGGTTTGATGAGTTGCCCGCTGCTAAAAACCTCAGTTACTCCTTCTACTAGGTTGGTAGTAGTGACAAACATATTTTTTTGCAGTGACTCGAATGTATTTTCTGGAAAAAAGGAAATAAGATCATGATAGAACTTCTCTGAATCCAGAAAACCAGCTTTTTTGCGGGTAAATCTATTGAAATTGAACAAAGAGGTTTTTTGAAAAAAACGTTTGATTACTTCAGGAGAATGGCCTGCAGCATACATAGCACCAACAAGAGCCCCAGCACTTGATCCTGAAATATATTTGATAGCAATTCCAGCTTCTTCTATAGCTTGTATTGCACCAATATGGGCTACTCCTTTAAATCCTCCTCCCGATAAAACCAGTCCTATGTTTTTTGACTCTTTCATAGCATATTGTGTTATAGTACAGGGCTAAAAATTTTAGCAACTCCTTCTTTTATTTTGTGATGCCAAGGTCTTTTTACAAAGGTATCATACTTTAGTTCAATGCTATGATTACAATCCTGTAAAAAATCATTTTTCAAGGCAATAGAAAACGAATCTTCATAAACCACGGCATTCACCTCGTAATTCTGTTCAAAACTTCGGATATCTAGATTCGTAGTTCCTATCGAAGAAACAGTATCGTCGGCAACAATAGTCTTGCTGTGCACAAAACCTTCTGGGAATAAATATATTTTTACTCCCGCTTGGAGCAGATCTTCAAAATAAGATCGTACACACCATTTTACAATTGGGTTATCTGATTTCTTGGAGAGTAACAACCTTACATCTACACCGCTCAAAGAAGCTACTTTTAGGGATTCCAAAATACTTTCTCCTGGGATAATGTAAGGATTGGTAATGTATACGTAGTCTTTTGCTTCATTGATCATAGAAAAAAAAAGCTGTCTGGCGGCCGAGAAATCCGAATCCGGTCCAGAGTGAACGATTTGCACAGTGGCTTCTCCTGTTTTTTGATCTGGCGCAAAGTAGGCCGTGTCCAAAATATCTTCATCTTCAGTTATTAAAAACCAATCCATTGCAAATATGGTTTGTAGACTATGTACCACTGGTCCTTGGATTTGTAAATGTGTATCATGCCATACCCCAAGATTAGGATCTCCTTTTACATATTTGTCAGAGACATTAATGCCTCCGGTAAAAGCAATTTCATCATCAACAACAATAATTTTACGGTGGTTTCTATAGTTTATAGAATTCAAAAGTTTACCGAATCGAATAGGAAGAAATCGACTTGTTTCTACTCCTATTTCGTTGAGTTTTTTGATGTATTTTTTGCTTAACGATCGACTGCCAATACCATCATAAATGATTCGAATTTGGACTCCACTTTTTACCTTTTCAGAAAAAAGCTGAAATAGCTCTTTTGTCAATTCCCCTTCTTCGAAAATGTAATACTCCAGATGAATAAAATGCTTAGCATTTTTTAGGGCTTCAAAAATTGCGCGAAATGTAGGCTCTCCGTTTTTTAGTAAGGTTAATTGGTTTCCAGAACTCGGTGCAAAATACGAGTTTTGGGTGATTAATGAGATTAATTTTTGATGTTCCTTATATTCTTGCCTAGAAATGGGAACGTAGTGTTGTAATGCCCTTTGGATATATGCATTAACTTTTGGCGTACGTTTTAATTTGAAAAGTTTATTTTTTCTGCGATTTCTACCCAGCATTAAATACAAGAGGATACCTCCCACAGGAATCGTAAAAATGGCAAGCATCCAGGCAAGAGTTTTGGTGGGCCTCATACCATTTAAAAGTAACCGTACTATAATAAATACCCCTACCAGGATATACGTAACAGATAAAATGGTGAATATGATCGGTTGATTCACGTTTTAGCAGGGTTTACATATGCATGATCAATAAAGGAACTCTGGTGCCATAACTTATTTTTGACATCTTAGATCCTTTAAAAAATCGATCTATAAAGGTATCTTGTTTAATATACATAGCTGTCATGTCAACATCCATAATTTGCACAAAACTATTTATGGCTAAAGCCGTTGGAACCGCTATTATAGAATGAAAGGTATGATTAATTTCTTTAAAAAATGTACTCATTCGATTTTTATCATCAAACTCAGCTTTGGTCACTGTATCATCTTCTTTAATTTTCAGTATTCGTAAAATAGCTTTGTGTTTTTTGAGAAGATGAACCAAAGGTTCAATGCCTTTTGTTGTAAAGTTCTCAGAAAAATCAATTGTAAACAATACACTCTGTAAGGGAGTAAAAGAGAATCCCTCGGGGATGGCAAGTAAAGGGCAATCTACTTTTCGGATTACATTAATGGTATTACTGCCAAAAACCACCTCTTTGGTTCCGGTAGCGCCATTTGTGCCCATAACGATAAGATCTATTGCTTTGGTTTTTATAACCTGTTTGATGGCATCAGTAAAGATGTCGTAATCGGTAATGGTATGAAATGTGTAATTTTCTTCTGAATATTCTGATTCTAGTTGTTGTGCTAATATCTCAAGTTTCTCTTTGGTACCTCCCACTACAGATTGATGTATAGATGTATTTGCAGGAGCTGCCATTAGATCATCTGTGGTATAGGTAGATGCTTTTTGAACGTGAAGAATATAAAACGTGCACACCTCATTTTTGAAGAATTGCAAGGCATAAGCAATAGCATTTTTGGAATTATCTGAGAAATCGGTGGGAAGCAAAATATTTTTCATGATCATCCTATTTTATACGAATAAAGATATGCCCAATGGGATTTAATTAAAATGATATTAGTCATACTAGGAGCAGGGGTAGAATTCTTAATATTATATTAAACTTGTTCAGATATGGCATCAAAATTGTAACATCTTTGGCCTTAGTGATGTCATATTTTGTATGAGAAAGATGCTACTATGCATAGTGCTATGTTTGTCTTGTATGATGGGAGGGTTAGCTAAAGAAAACCCACCTAGGCATTCGTTTTTCTCGTCAGAGGATATAGTGTTTTCTAAAGCTGAAATTCTCAACGAGTATACCGCTCGTATTCCATTTAAATTGGTTGATCGACTTATCGTAGTAGAGGCCGAGTTACTGGGGAAAAGGGGAGATTTTATTATCGATACCGGATCCGATACGATGATATTGAATGAAGTTCACTTCCCGTTAAAGTATCAGCATCAATCCAGAAAAAGAAATACATCGGGAGTTATAGAGGTCATGGATGACACCTTTGAGCAAGATGTAAAAGAGTTTATCCTTCAAAATTTTAATCTGAAGAATAAAACTTCTGATATTGTTAATCTATCACATATCGAAAAAGCAAAAAAAATGCGCCTTCTCGGGGTGATAGGATACAATATCTTAAAAGACTACGAGGTTTTTATTGATATGCACCTTAATCAAATGACCCTAAGTAGGGTGGACGAAAATGGAGATAAATATGATGAAAAGGTGTATGCAGAGAAAATTACAGATAGTGTTGATTTTAAACTGAGACACCATACCATTGTACTTAATGGGTATATAGGTGATAAACCGGTTATTTTTGGATTAGACACTGCTGCAGAGTTCAACCAAATCAATAAAAAGATAGGAAGAAAGGCACTTAAATATTTTTATCCTGGGAAAAGACTATTGCTTTCTGGTGCCGGGGATCATAAAATTGAAGTGATTGCAGGAAAGTTGTTTCGAGTACGACTAAGCGAAAGTGTGTATTTTGGTCCGATGAATACCGTGCTCACCAATTTGAATAAAATGAATGAAGCTTTTGGTACGCAACTCGATGGTGTTTTGGGCTATGAGTTTTTTCAGCAGAAAAGAACAATCATCAATTATCAGAAAGAAAAGCTTTATTTTGTAAAATATCCGATACTTAGAAATTGAAAGAAAAAGTACTACATATCATTTTTTTATTCCTTGCCTTTGCTGGGGAAGTGGTGTTGGCACAAACCGAAAGCTTTAAAGGATATAAAATTGAAGGAGATGAGATCGTATTTATTTTTGACAAGAGAGACTATAGCATTGCCATGGCCGATAAACAAAATAGACGATATGATTTTGAATATCTTGAGATAGAGAATGTAGTGGTAGCAGGTTCGTTTAACGATTGGTCAAAATACGACTGGAAGATGTCTAAGATCGATGAAAATCGATACGAACTACGAAAGAACCTGGACGACTTTGATGACGAATTTTCGTGGGAGTTCAAATTTGTGGTCAATAATGCCCTATGGGCAGAACCATCAAAAGAATATGCAAATGTAGTTAGGGCCTTCAGAAACGGACATGCACTACCTGCATATAATCTCAAGATTTATGCGGCGTATCCAGATGATGGTGGTAATGTAACTTTTACATTGGGAGGTCATGAAAATGCTCGTGAAGTGATACTAAGTGGTAGTTTTAATAAGTGGAACGAGCACCTTTTTAAAATGAAGCGCACCGAGGATTGTTGGAGCATTACTTTAAAAATACGACCAGGAGAATATCAATATAAATTTATTATCGACGGAGAATGGATCGAAGATCCTATTAACCCTGATAAAAGGAGAAACGAATTTCATGGTTATAATTCCGTAGTACATGTTAAAGCTCCGGCATCATTTATATTGAATGGGTATACAGATGCAGAAAAAGTAATTCTGGCGGGCTCATTTAACGACTGGTCAGAGAGCGCGTACGAGATGACACGTACCCAAAAAGGCTGGGTGTATCGCACCATGCTCTCTGGAGGGAAACATCATTATAAGTTTATTGTTGATGATACGTGGATTTTGGATCCGGACAATCCCGTTAAAGAATATGATGATCAAGGAAATATAAATTCCGTTTGTATGGTGAAGTGATCGAAACTATCCTCCTATCTGGATCATACTTCGATTATTATGACCATCTGTATCTTTGAATTTATCCAGCGTATCCATTCCGTTTCTTACCTTTAATTTTGATCGAATTGCACTCTGGATAACGGAAGTGATTGGTTTTCCGTCTCGTAAAGGAGTTAATAGATCAGACTCTTTTGAAGAGAACAAACAATTTTTGATTTTACCGTTGGCAGTAAGTCGAATTCGATTACACCCATCGCAAAAGGGATTGGTAACAGAACTAATAATCGCAAAAGTACCTTTGTATCCTTTAATCTGATAGCTTTTTGCAGTATCGTTGGGGGCGTTCTGTAATTTATGAACCTCGTCTTTTGTAAAATGCGTATGGACATGATCCAATATTTCTTTTAGAGATACTAATTTATCCATATTCCAACGATTTCCATCAAAAGGCATAAATTCGATAAAACGAATATGTACAGGTAGATCCTTTGCCAGATTGATAAAATCAATAATTTCATCGTCATTAAATCCCTTCATCAATACACAGTTAATTTTTACTTCAAAACCTTCATCAACTAGCAAAAGGATATTTTGATATACTTTTTCGAAATAAGATCTTCTGGTGATTTGCTGATTTTTTGAAGAGTGTAGAGAATCCAGGCTTATGTTTAGCGATTGTATTCCGCATTTTTTGAATAGGTCAATAAACCGGTCTACGATAACTCCATTTGTGGTTAAGGTAAGTTCTACAGGGAGTGAGGAAAGCTGCTCCATAATCTTTGCAGCATCTTTTCGTACCAAAGGTTCCCCACCAGTTAATCGTATTTTGGTTACCCCTCTGTTTACAAATTCTTGGGCAATGGTAAAAATCTCTTCATAGGTCATGATATTTGCCTTTGGAGAGAGTTGAATCCCTTCTGCAGGCATACAATAGGTACACCGAAGATTACATCGTTCGGTAAGCGATATGCGCAGGTAATTATGCGTCCTACCAAAGGTATCGGTAAGTATGTTGGATGTTTTTAAATCAGTCATGCCGCACACCTTTTAAGATTCGAAAAACATGAAGTACTTCAGGAAAAATAGCATCCATAGATTCTTTTGCGCCATTGGTAGATCCCGGTAATGCCATAACCAGGGTGTTACCTATTGTACCGACCACACTTCTGGATAACATGGCATAGGGCATACGATCTTGGCCATATTTTCTAATCGCCTCTTCTATACCAGGAATAGTTCTGTCCAATAAAGGTTTTAGTGCTTCAGGAGTTACATCTCTGCTGGATAAACCGGTACCTCCAGTATAAATAATAAGGTCGGCACCTTGCTCTTTGTATTGCGAAGCTTTCTTTTGAATGCTATCTATTTCATCAGGAATGATGCTATAATCCATTATTCCTACTTCGCAACTTTCAAGTTTATTAATAATAGCTTTACCTGCTTTGTCCTCTTTCTTCCCTTCAGAAATCGTATCTGAGCAAACAACAACAGCTGCCTTTAGATCCTTTCTAAAACGGTCTTTAAAATCGGATTTCCCTCCTTTTTTGTTCAGTAATTTGATATGATGGATTTCAACTCCTTTGTCAATGGGTTTCAGCATATCGTACATATTTAATGCAACGATACTTGCTCCATGCATAGCCTCTACTTCTACACCTGTTTTGTAAATGGTTTTGATAGTAACCAAAACGGTTATCTCCAGGTCATTGATCTCATAATCAACACCTGTATATTCTATGGGTAGTGGATGACAATCAGGTAGCAACTCTGGAGTTTTCTTAACACCGAGCAGTCCTGCCGCTTTGCTCATAGCAAACACATCACCTTTGGGAACCGTGCCATTTTTGATAGCTTCGATGGTTTCTTGGGTACTTACTTTTACTACTGCCTGAGCTGTTGCAATTCGTAATGTTGAGGTTTTATGTGTGATGTCTACCATGATAGGTGTTGTGTTGAAATATTTCTTTGATATGGGTTGTAATTACTCGAATTGAGGTTATTATGTTTTTAGGTGTTTTGTTTCCACTGATGGGTTTCATCTTCAAAAATTTCTTTACCAAAAACGGGAACATCTGCTTTTATAGCCTCTACCACATATTCCAAAGCTTCAAAAACGACTCTGCGCCTTGGTGAAGACACAAAGACAAACAGGCAGATCTCTCCAGCATTTACAGTACCTAGACTGTGATAAATGTGCATGCAAGTAAGATCAAATTTGGCAAACGTACGTTCACGTATCTCTTGGAATTTTAGATTTGCCATTTCCTCATAGGCAGTATATTCAATCCCTGTGATTGTTTTACCATCAATAACATCTGCTCGTACCTGGCCCAGGAATATATTATGAGCTCCGATTGTAGTTTTGGTTTGATGTTTGGCTATGGAGTTGCCAATAAACTCAGAAGAAATAGCTCCCTGAACAAAGACGTTTTTAAGTTTCGTTTTTTCCATAGTATGACTACTCAATTTTTGTGGTTTGAAATTCATTAAGAGCAATGGCCCCTCCTTTTACATGAGCGATGCGTGTATATCCATATTGTGATAAAATTTGCAAGGCCTTTTTACTTCGTATACCTGATTGACAAAAGACAATCAACTCCTTTTCTTTGCTTAATTGATGTAATTCATTCTCCAAAGTTCCTAATGAGATCAGTGTTGGAGAAAGGCTATCTATTTTTGGGTGTTCATGAGGTTCGCGAATATCAAGATACTGTACATCTTCTTTTTGATAAGCCTCTTCGGCAGAGATTTCCTGAACATACTCAACTCCGCAAAACAGATCATAGTTATTTTCTTCAAAACGTGGAGCAGTGGCTAATACACTTTCGATTTGAGAAGCAACACGTTGAATTGAGAATGTCGAAAATTGGGTCGATAGACTATCATACATCATTAGTTTTCCATCGAGTACATCACCAATTCCTAAGATCATTTTTAATACTTCATTCGCTTGAAAACTACCTATAATTCCTGGCAAAACTCCAATCACTCCAATTTCTGAACATGAAGGTACGGTACCTGCACTTGGCGGTTCTGGAAATAGACATCTATAACTTGGTCCATTGTTGTAATTGAACACAGATACCTGCCCCTGATACTTAAAAATAGCACCATATACCAAAGGTTTGCTGGTGATAACACATGCATCATTAACCAAATATCGTGTAGAAAAGTTATCGGATCCGTCTACTATGATATCATAATCAGCAAAAAGTGTCAATGCATTTTTTACTGTAAGTTTTTCGGGATAAACATTGATAACGATATCTGGATTAAGATCACTTAGATGTTTTTTGGCGGCCAGTGCTTTATTTGTACCCACATCCTTCTTTCCATAGAGTACTTGTCGGTGTAGATTAGAAGTTTCTACAACATCAAAATCTATAATACCAATAGTTCCTATGCCTGCTCCAGATAGGTATTGCAACACAGGGCATCCCAATCCTCCTGCTCCTATAACCAATACCTTGGCAGCGTTGAGTTTTTTTTGACCTTCTTCACCAATTTCTGGGAGTATGATCTGGCGGTGATATCTTGAATTAAAATCCATAAGCAATTTTTAACCTCCGGCAAATGGGGGTAGTAAAGCGATTTCTGCTTCTTTGGTAATTGTATAATTTTCCTGAACCAATTGTTGATCAACAGCTACTTTAAAATCCATATGATTCAACTTTGGATGGACGATTTTTAATTTTTCCAGCAATTCTGATACCGAACAATGGGCTATTTGCAGTTGCTCTTCGGGCATAGTAGTTGCCTCTGCAATCATGCCAAAATATTTAATCGTTAATTGCATATCTAACATTTTTTAGGTCTTCTGGGGTATTGATATTACTCACCAAAATATATTCTTTTTCGTCTACAGGAATGGACTTGGTTGATAGCGAAGCCACTAGTTTTCGCAATCGCCTTTCTCCTGTTTCTAACTGTTTTTTACAGATAGCAGCACATCTTTTTTTATACAGAGCGATCAAAGGCATCGATTTGTCTTGAAGCTTAAACTGAATCACATCAAAATGCTCTTCGTCTGAGTCCTGTAATTTTGAAAGCAAAGCTGTGGTAATCAAAGGAACATCACAGCTGATCACAAAATTACTAATGGTTGTAGAACACAAAAGACCAGCGTACAACCCTCCAACCGGACCAGTATCTTTAAAGATATCTTCTACTCTTTTGTATCCAAATTGGTCGTACTCCTCCTGATCACTTACAATAATAATTTCTCTTACAAGTGGTTGTAACGCCTCTGCAATATGCAGTACAAAAGGCTTATCGTCTAGTAAAAGCAATCCTTTTTCCTCACCCATTCTAGAACTTTTGCCTCCGGCTAATATGATTCCTGTATGCTCTTCTTTTTGAGTCATAGTGAAATTTGATCAAACTCTTTATCGAGGAAATCCCAACATTTCTGATTGATATTATCAAAAGCTTGTATGGCTTTATTTCCGTATTCAGTAAGGTGGGCGCCTCCACCTCCTTTCCCTCCGGTTGTTGTGATCACCAAAGGCTCTTTGGCAGTCTTATTCATGCTATCTAAGAGATTCCAGGCTTTTTTGTAGGACATAGACAAAACATTGGCCGCTTTGCTTAGCGAACCCGTTTGATCGATAGCTTTTAATAGCCGCACTCTTCCTTCTCCAAGATAGACTCCATCTTCAGTCTCGATCCAGATTCTGCTTTTTATTTTGTAGTCCATAAACAACCGTTTGGTTTTTAAAGATACAACGATTTTTTCTGACGAAACTTTCTTTATCTAAATTTTAGCAAAAAACGATTTAGGCGAGAACTTTTTTAATAATTACTTATGATTTAAGGCCTTTTTATGGCAAGTTTATGATCTCTACAGTATCTCCAATGGTTACTTCTGTAGTATCTTCAGGAAGATATACCAAAGCGTTAGCCAAGGCAAAAGATCGTAACATGGAAGAGGCTTGAGCATCTAGAATGGTAATTTGCCCAAGATCATTATGAGCTTTTAGGAAAGCAGCTCGTTCTCCTTTTTTGGTAAAATTAGTATTAGCAATCCCTTTACTGCGTTCAAGATGATAGTTGGTATATCCTGAAAGTTTAAGAATTGCAGGCAATACATAAATGTAGAAACAGGATAATGAAGATGCTGGATTTCCGGGTAGGGCAAAGATGGTTTTGTCTTTATGTTTTCCATAAAACAAAGGTTTTCCCGGCTTTTGTTTTACTTTATAAAATATTTCTTCGATACCGATATTTCGAAGGGCTTTACCCACAAAATCGTAATCACCAACAGAGATTCCTCCAGAAATCAAAATAACATCATGATCTGCAATGGCCTTTTCTAGTAGGGCTTGAGTAGCTTCATAATTATCAGATACCTTGTAGGTGTTTACTTCAGAAAAACCGGACTTTTGTAATGCACTTACTAACATCAAAGAATTACTTTCGTAGATCTGCCCGTATGATAAAGGTTGTCCCGGAGCTATAAGTTCATTCCCTGTAGTGATTATAGCAATAGTTGGTTTTTTGTATACCTCAATTTCAGTAATGCCAAGCGTAGCAAGATATCCAATGCCAGCGGCGGTAATTTTTGTGTCTTTTGATAAGGCAGTGTCTCCTTTCTTAATTTGCTCACCTACTTCTCGGATATTGGCCATGGGTACAGTTGATTCCTGAAGCGTTATTTGATGGTTAGACACTTCTACTTTTTCTTGAATAACTACCGATTTTGCAGCAGATGGGACAGGAGCACCGGTAAAGATGCGTATAGCTTGTCCTTCCTTTATTTCGGGATCCTCGGTATCTCCTGCTTTCACTTCATTAACCAAGGTATAGATTGTTTCCTGAACAGAGCCTAGTGCATAACCATCCATAGCCGATTGCCGAAATGGTGGCATATCGATAGGAGAAAAAACATCTTTTGCTAACACACAACCTAAAGCTTCGGATACCGAAATTGTTATTGTATTGCTGGTCTTTTGGGTATGTTGTTCTATGAATTGAAGGGCTTGCTGTACAGATATCATAATTTTATTTGCTAATGAGGTAAAGGTACAACGAATTGGGATGAGAGAAAAAGAAAGAGGTTATCTAAAATGTAAATTTTGTAACCCTCTTTCTTGTAAAAAAACCAGAATTCTCACAAACCAGCTTATCATATAGTTCAAGTATTTAGCATTTGTTAATGTCAGTTTTTATGGTTTTTAAACAAAAAACGGTCAGGATTTTTGACCTGACCGTTTTTCGTTCGTTGAATGTAATTTTTTAATCTAATAAGTTGTTCGTTTTTGATAGCATTTTCTTTAATAAATCATAGAGACACAATTGTTGTGATTTTTAGAGAAGGATTGATTTGAGAAATGATCGTTATACTCTTGTCGGTTTGTTGAATCACTTTGGTCTCTGGAATATCGATCATTTCATTATCCCTTTTAATTTGTAAAGGGCTTCCTCTCTTGTACAATGTATCCGTTTGACTCATAAATTGAACCGGTTTAGGATCTTCTCTCACAAAGTCCGACCTTAAATACACTGATAATGGCCTTGGATTAAAATCAATTAACCAGCTTATTAATTCCAAATTTGCTGGTGTTGTAGATTTTGTTTCTCCGTTTAAGAAATTTACGATCGGCTTAAATTTGTCACCTTTAACCCTTTCGATTGCATGAAGTTTGTTTTCTCCTTCTTTAAACTTAAAGAAACGATTGAGAATACCCTCATCATACTTTTCATTTCTTCGAGACAATAGCCATATACATGCCTCTTTAATCTGCTTTCTAGTAGGTTGGAGAAGATAGCTACTCATCTCTCCGCCTTTTTCCCTTTTGTACTTCTCAAGAATTTCATTCTTGTAAGTAACACTCGTTTTTCTCTCCATAATGGTGTTAAATTATTGGAATCTATAGGATTTCTAAGGAATCTTTGGAATCCCTGGAATTGTTTATGCACATAGATTTGGGTTCTTAGTAAATTCACATTAACAATTTGTTCCGATTACATATTGCTAACATAGTAAATGTATGGACTTACTTGTTACGGGAATCCGTAAAGTGATACCGATGGCACCAGGAAAGTAGCCATGATGTATCACCCCGGATTTTCAACTTTCCAAAAATAAAATAGGAGTACTCCCTTATTAATCCCCCTGCCTAGAAATACCGGGTCAACCCTGGCAGGGATCACTATGTATAAACCTAAAAAATGAAAACGTATGAAAACTATATTGTATACCCTAGTAGCCCTTTTTATGATTGGAAGTTTCACCTCTTGTACAACAGATAGTGTTGCTGATGAAGATATCTCTTTCGAGTTTCATGCAACCACCGGAGAAAATGGACAAATGGATGAAGATGATGAAGGATAGTATTATTACTACAATTTTGTAATTCGTTTGTAATGTTAAATTGGGTGTATATTGACTTTAAGTAATATACACCCAATTTAATTTACTAATTTTGGGATATGAAACTTTGGCGTGTCAATTTCCATATCCTAATTGGATGCTTGGGAGTTATATTCTTTTTTAACATCTCGGTTTATAGTCAAACTAACTTACAACAGGATTTAATTGCTCAAAGACAATTAGATACGGTACTCAGTTATTACCGAAAAAGCGATGCGGATTCTATTGATATATCGAAAAGGTTATTTTACATTTCTACTTTTTTAAAACTAATTGAACCATATCAAGAGGATACTCTAGTTTATATGGGTTTGATGCGAAAGACAAAACTTCAAAATTTAGCAAAGCAGTATGATAGTGCTGTAACATATTCAGAAAAACTATATGATTTATCGAATCGTAATAATGATACCTTACATATTATTAGGGCATCGGCAAAGCTAGGTCTTTATCATAAAAAAAATAACCAACTGAAAGAATCCTTTAAGTTTTATAATGAAGCTTTCAGAGTATCCAGAAGGGTTGGAGATAGTGCTAGATCAGGAAGATACTTGCTACAAATGGCAAATATTCAAAATATATTAGGAGATTTTTCAGGAAGCAAAGCAACCGCAATTGAAGGAGTAAAATTTGCAGAGAAGATTTGGGATATAAAAAGACTTTCAGGGTTATATCATATAATTTCTGTTTCCAACCTAGAACAAAATAATTTTGATGAAGCTTTAAAATACAATATTGCAGCCCTTAGTCTAGGAGAAAATAAAGAGGATGCCAAAATAATTGGAAGAAAACATATGTTTAACTACCAAAATACGAAGGCAAATATTTTAAGTAGAAAGAAAGATTTTAATCAGGCAATTTCTATTCTAGATACATTAAGAAAAGAACCATCGGTTATAGGCAATAAAGAAATGTATGCAAGAGTTTTAAGTAATCTAGGACATATTTTATGGCTTCAGGATAGTCAAAATATTACCTCTGAGGAATTATTACTGCAAGCTCGAGGGATTCGAAAAGAAATAAATGATGCAGAAGGATTGATAGCTAGTAATATACACTTAACAAAATTTTACCAAGAAAATGATAAGGGAAAAGCATTGTTTTTTGCAAATTCTGCTTATCAAAATGCTTTAAAAAGGGAAAGTTTAGTATCTATTATAGAAGCATTAGGTTATGTAATTCAATTAAAAGATAGCCCTGAAGAAGCTAGGATTTACCATAAAACTAGTAAAGAATTAGAAGAAATTAATCAAAGTAACAGAGCCATTTATGTTGAGACAAAATACGAAAACGACAAGCTTACCACAGAGAACCTGGTTTTAAAAGCGGAGACTGCCAAAAAAGAAAGACAACGTATCATTTATCTGTTTGGTTCTATCCTTTTGGTATTGATAGCAGGCTCTGTTTTTTATATGGTTCAACAACGACACAAAAGACAAATTATCCGTAATGTCTATGATGCGGAGGCTAGGATTTCCAAAAAGTTGCATGATGAGCTGGCCAATGATGTGTATAACGTGATGATCCAAATACAAAATGATCAAAGTCGCAAAGAAGTATTGGATAAATTAGAAGATATTTATAATAGTACCCGTGATATCTCCAGAGAAAATAGTAGCTTTAATGAAGTCAGAGATTTCCACTTGGAGTTGAGTAATATGCTGAGTAGTTATAGTGCCGACTACACCAAGATCATCATTAAAGATGTAGGAGAAATCAATTGGCAATCCATCACTCCAGAAAAAAAGATCATTGTGTATCGAATATTGCAAGAGCTAATGATCAATATGAAAAAGCACAGTGAGGCAAGCTTGGTAGCGATCACGTTCAAGAAAGAGCAAAAGACTATAAAAATTACGTATGCCGATAATGGTGTAGGAGTGGATAAAGATGAGATAATTTACAGCAGTGGATTGCGAAATGCGGAAAACCGTATAAAAACGATCGGAGGATCATTTATATTTGATTCAGAAATGGAAAGAGGTTTTAAGGCCACAGTACATTTCCCGAATTAATAATAATAGTGAGCTATGTTTAAGAAAGTTTTAGTAAACGAAGATCTCGGAAGTATTAATCATGGAGTAGCTAACATCCTTCATGAAAGAACGAGAATAAAGGAGATACAGCAAGCACAGTATTGTGATGATGCCTATCTTAAATTTAGAAGAGCACTAAAAGATCAAACCCCATTTGACTTATTAGTAACTGACTTGTCTTTTAAAGAAAGTCATAGAGAACGAAAATTAGTTTCAGGAGTAGAACTTATCGAGGCTGTACGTCTTATACAACCCAATATTAAGGTCATTGTCTATTCTATGGAGGATCGACCTGCAAAAGTGAGATCTCTTTTTGATGAACATAATATTAACGGATATGTATGTAAAGGTCGTTATGGGCTGAATGAATTGGTGCAATCTGTATACGAAGTGTACAACGAGAATCGATTTATTTCGCAACGATTGTCTAATATGATGAGTAAGCACAATGTTTTTGAGCTTAAGGATTATGACCTTTTGTTATTGAAACATTTGTCTGATGGACTTACACAAGAGCAGATTGGAGAATATTTTAAGAAAAATCACATCTCTCCAAACAGTATTAGTTCTATCGAAAAACGATTGAACAAGCTAAAATTTAATTTCAAAGCTAGAAATGCCATTCATTTGGTAGCAATGACCAAAGATTTAGGTCTTTTATAGCAACAAAATATGGAGCTTACGGGTTCCCGTAAGGAATTGTCATTTATTAATTTTAATTTTGAATTTCGCCCTATTTATGTACAATAGTGGCGAAATTTGGATATTGTATAAATAAAAACAACCCCGCAATTGTAAAACTTTGGCGAGCCAACAAAAGCAGGGTCTGAATAACGATTGATTTTAAAAAAATCAACCATTAAAGGATTTTATTAAATAGATATATTCAAAAAAATCTTGATATGCTTTTTTGAATATAGCTATAGTAAATCTTACTATAAATGTTTGTATGTATCGATGGAGTCTTTCTTATTCCTCATGCACAATATAGTAAGAAGCTTTTAAATATTTATCATATAAACTCTTTTTTTGGTTGATTTTTGATCAATCTAACAGCTTGTTTTTCGAAGAAAATCTATAAATAGTTGGTAGAATAAATATAGAAATTTATTTTTAATTAACTGATAACAAAGTATTTGCGTGTGCTTTAACAAGTGTGCATCAAAATTATTACAAGTCACTATTTACCTACGTTAAATCTTTGTTTTTGGGTCAAAAAAATGATACACTCGCCCCACGCTATTCATTAAGAAGTGAATGATTTTTTTGATCAGCGAATAAAGATTGCAAATGGTCCGTTTCTATACCCAAAAAGCCAGATCTGGTAAAAGATCTGGCTTTTTTATTTCCCTTGTTTATATAGTTTGTTAATTAGAAAATAGCTAAAAAATTTAGGGTGGGTTCATAATTCTGTGTTCTATTAAAAAAGCGTTTAATTTTTTAAAGATCATTAATTATGAAAAAAGTGAGGTGGAATTATTTACTAGTGATTTTTGTAGCTATGGCAATGCTTAGCATACAATCATGTAGCAAAGATGATGATGCAACTGGACCCACGGATACACCAGTCGTAGGAACCGATCCGGGAGATGAAGATGGAGAAGATATCAAGAATATCACACGCTATAAGGTAGATGGAGAAAATATCATAAAAGACCAAGATTTTGAAGTTACTGGACAAGCATTGGCATTTCAAAAAGATACCCAGAAACATCAGGAAATCTGGGAGCTAACAAAAAAGATAATTCCACTGGATTATAGATCCAAAATGAATGAATTCATGATTTATCTGGGTGGAGAAAGCGGTGTATTGGGATATGTAGTCGAACGTACATCCGATCTTTCTAAGTGGCAAATGGGAATTGCAATCGATTATGCTTATGAAAGAGGTTTTAATGCAGACGGTGAGTTAGCGTATACCATCATACACGAATTTGGGCACATCATCACTTTAGAAAAACAACAAGTAGATTCCGCAGTGTTACCAACAGATTGTAAAACCTATTTTACGGGAGAGGGATGCGCAAAAGATGGATCGCACATCAATAAAATTTACCAAAACCATTGGGCTGATATCTGGAATGAGTTTCAAGATGTAAATACAGAAACTGATGCACAAAACTTTTATAATAAGTATCAGGAGCGTTTTGTTACTCAGTACGCATCTACAAATCCAGGAGAAGATATAGCTGAAGTATTTGCCACGTTTGTTACCCGGGCCGGAGGGGTAAATGGAACAAGCGGAGCCGAAAAGAAAATCCAATTGTTATATGATAGTACAGAAATGGTGAAGTTAAGAGATTATATCCGAGGTAATATTGCCAAGAGTGGTAGAAGTTTCTTACCAGAACCAGGAGCATGGAGAAGAGCTAACACTTTTGGGAATAAGCATAAATCTCATTGTAGTCATGGTCATAAGGCAAGAGAGTAGGAAATTGTGAAACTTTAAAACAAGAAAAGTATGAAATATTTGATGATGCTTTTGGTCCTGCTGAACTTTTCATGTCAGTCTTCAAAATCAGTAACTGAAGATCCGGAAGTTTTGGTGTATTACTCCAAAGGAAGGTGTTTAGGGAAATGCCCAGTGTATGATCTTTGGGTGTATCATGACGGAAGCTTTTTGTATTCTGGCATAGATTATGTTTCAGTAAAAGGAAAAATAAAAAGCAGATTGAAAAAAAAAGAGTTCAATGCTTTAAAAAATATGATCGATCAAGGTTCTTTTGAAAAAGTGGTTTTGAATAAAGGAAAGGATAGACCCGTCACCACGCTAAGAGTTAATGGAGAAGAGTACAAATATTACCCATCTGCATTATCCGGAGATATCAAAGAACTGAACACAAGGATGAAGCAAATAGTGAATCAAATTGTTGCTAATTCTTCACCTTGAAAAGAGATAAAGGAATAGTTAGCTGGATATACGATAAAAAGGGTAGGCAAATTATTTTATTTTATATTCCAGAAGGAGAACCTGATGAGCTAGCTCATCAGGTTTTTTCGTTCCAACCGAGCGGCATGTAGTAATTTTTTAAGCTTCCTTTTTTTTACTTTACATCTGGTTTCGGCCACATCTTTCTCTGTCCTGTATACTAATGATTCACAATAGTCAATACGATTAGCATCAGGAAGCTTTGAGATCACTCTTCCGTACAATTTGTCTACTTGAGACAAGGTCTTGGGTACTTTTTTTCTAAAAAAGAACATTTTACGTTTAGTTTGGGGTTATTTAATCAGGTTTTAAGGTATCGTGACCTATATCAAAATCTATTCCCAATCCCGTAGGTAAATCATAAAGTTTGTTAAGGTTATTCTATTTGCTACAAGCTCTCATAAACAATATATCTCTGTTTTCAGTCGCGGATTCTTTTCAAAAAGATGAAACATGATGAAAATAACCCTTGCGAATTGCTGCATACTTGATAATCAGTAGGTTGTGTTTTTAAGGTTTTTACGAAAATATTTCGTGGAATTAATTCTTAAAACACTTCAATTATCAAATATTTATTTTTTCAAGATTTACTTTAGGATACTTATAATTTTTTAACACAAACTAAGTGGTATTGATAATCAAGGTATTCCCGAAAGGTGAAATCTGATTGTTGATCCAAAATCGTAGAAGTATTCTAACTTAAATCATCTAATTATGAAAAGAATAGCAAGTATTGCCGTATGTTTTACCCTTATGTTTTTTAGTTGTTCAGATGCCTTGGACACTGATAATTTACCAGAAGATACAGAAGCACAGGAAAAATTCATAGATGCTAATGGTTATATTAGTGATAACCGTACCGATGGGTATAACCAAGGGTATTTTTGGACCATTTACAAAGAAGGAGGATGGGGAAGACTTACCTTTCCCTATGCTAATCAATATGCAGGAAATTTTCAGATTGAGTACAAAGACAATAAGGATATTGTTGGTGGAAAAGGTTGGAGAACAGGAAGTGGCAGAACAATCAACTATAACGTAGGATTGTTACAAGGATCCTATGATTTTGTTGGTGTTTATGGTTGGACAAGAACGCCTTTGTTAGAATACTATATCGTAGAACGCGGAAATATTACCGGGCAAGATCAAAACAAAAATTTTAATGCCAATGGTCGGAATTACAAGTTCAAGAAAAACACGAGATATAATGCACCGTCTATTTTGGGAACCAAAACATTTGATCAATACATCAGTCAACACGGAAACGTCGGTACTGGCAGCAATAAGAAAATAAGTATGCAGACTCATATTAATCACTGGAATCAGCACGGAGGACACCAACAGCAATGGGGTAATCTTAGAGATTTTGATTATCAAGTATTTGGGATAGAGTCTTTTAGCCAGGGCTGGGGAAAAATTAATGCCACTGTTTGGTAAAAACTAGCATAAAAAGTATCAAAAAGGTCGTTGCTATTGCAAACGGCCTTAAGTTGTTGTGTAGGGTAATTATGAAAAGACTAATTGTTTTTTTGGGTGTGCTCATTTTTTATTCTTGTACATATATAAAAGATGATAAGAGTGTTTCCAATGATTTGGTTCTGGTAAAAGGAGGTTTTTTTGTCAATAAAAAATCAAATCTCTATAAACGAAATGTCCGTGTCAGTGATTTTTATATGAGTAAAACCGAAATCACTCAAAAAGAATGGATAAATGTAATGGGTACTAATCCTTCTAAATTTAAAGGAGATGATCTTCCTGTAGAAATGGTGAGTTGGTATGATTGCATCGCTTATTGCATCCAAAGAAGTAAACAGGAAGGATTGGAACCGTATTACAAGATCTTCAAAGACACTATTGATGAGTTCAACAAGTCTAAGTATGATACTGTGAAATGGGCGGTTAGTATATATCCACTTTCTAATGGGTATCGATTACCAAAAGAGATAGAATGGGAGTATGCGGCAGGAGGAGGACAACTCAGTAAGAGTTATACGTATAGCGGAGGTAATGATATGAATATTATAGCCTGGTATTGGAGGAATTGTGGAGATCAATTTTTAACCCAAAATTGGAACTATCAAATCCTAGAGAACAATCATGGAAGAACAAGGCCAGTGGCTAGTAAAATACCAAATGAACTTGGTCTTTTTGATATGACGGGAAATGTTCGTGAATGGTGCGAAGATTGGTTTGAAAACCAAGAGATACCCTCAGGACATTTTCGCAGTCATCGAGGAGGAGGTTGGATAGGTGTCGAAATCTTTATGAAAAATAGTGATAGAGATTATTTTGAAGCGAATGGGTTGGGACCAGATCAGGGATTTCGTGTTTGCCGAAATGTTAGAGAATAGTAGATTAAATATTCATCTAAAAAAAAACAAGAATTTAATTACTCCTCTATGTTGTGATCATTCAACTCGAACCTTCAAAATATTTGAATTTTTACAAGTATAAATGGACGCAGGCTCTTCATAAAAAACATCTTGTCTATTGCTTTGTAATCAGCAAATTACATGCGCAAAATTGCCTTCCAAATTCAAAAAAAACGCTCTAAAAATTACAGGTCTCACAAGGTTCAAATACTACGGGAAAATGCCAAAAATGATCGGTCAATTAAATTCAAAAATGCGCTGTTAACGCAGCAATAATACGGGTAAACCGCAAAATATAATCTGTTAATCACATAATTTAGTTTTAATGATAAAAAGAGTGAGATTCTTTTTTATATTTGGGAAAAGGGCTCATGTTAAACAGACACACTTTACAATCTTCAAAAGATAATTTTTGATAGGGGTTAGGGATAATATTTAACAGCAGAATATAACTCGCAGAATCTAATAGGATTACAAGCGATGTTCTATTTTAAACCTAGGAAAATATTTGAAAAATTGCTTAGAAAATATATTGATCATAAACTAAATTTCTTATTTGTTGAAAGCTTAGTTGTTGTAGATTATGAAAACCGAAATTTAAAAGGTCGATTGTATTCTGATAAGAATTTTAATGAACTTCATTGGCTAGTTACGTAATGGCAATCATTAAAAATAAAAGTACCGGAGAAATAATATACCTTAATACTCAACATACGTTTGGGAGAAATCGAAACGTTGCTAATACCTATATTGCAGAAAAAGATATATCTCAATCACATGCGTTAGTATCCTGGCGAGGTAGTAATTGGTATCTTCAAGATCATAGTAGAAATGGTACTATTGTAAACGGAGAGTATATAAATAATACAGCTGTAAAGCTTTCGAAAGGACATAAGATACAGTTTGGAGAGCACGAATCAACACAGTGGGATATCATAAATGTAGACCCTCCATCTAGTTATCTTAGATCTGTTAAAGACCCAAACAAAGTAATAGAACTGACCTCGGGGCATGCATTTCCCAATGAAGAAAAACCAGAAATTTTAATCTATCCTGAAGATGCTGTCTGGAAAATAGAAAAAGAAGGAACGATTATAGATTTGATCCAGAATAGCAGCTACCTTATTGATAATGAAGAATATGTTTTTGTCGAAAATCAGGTCTTAGAAGATACCATGGACAATGGATATGTGGTAAATAATGCCTACTTCCAATTTATCTTAAGCTCCGACGAAGAACATATTAATATCAAGATCGTTACTCAAAATCTTGAACTAGATTTGGGAGAGCGTGTTCACAATTATATTCTTCTGGCACTGGCTAGGAAAAGACTGGAAGACGTACAAATGGGTGCAGTTATAGGAGATCAGGGTTGGATGTCAATCGAAGATTTACTGGAGGACATGAGCAAAGAGTTCGGTAAAGAGCTAGATCCCTACTATTTGAATCTAAAAATTTATCGTATTAGAAAATTATTACTGGAAACAAAACCATATGGTTACCTCTTCTCTAATATTATTGAAAGACGATATGGCGAAATACGCTTTGCTCATCAGTTTTTTCAAATCCTAAAAGAAGACCAATGTATAGGTGAAGTTTTAGCAACGGCAAACTAAAAATAATTATAAACTTATTAGTACGGAAAAGACAACATTTTAAAACTAAATCATGGAAAATCCCTCGACTAAGCATACCCCCAATGTCGATATTGAACTTGAAAACTACAGCATACTTGAAAAGATTGGTGAAGGAGGTTACGGAATTGTATATAAAGCCAAACAAATTAGTACAGGCCAGACCGTAGCCATCAAAATACTGAAGTTTAAAGAAATACTGGATCAAAAATCCATAAAGCAACAAATTGCTCGTTTTGATCGCGAGACAAAGCTTTGTGCAGAAATTAATCATCCCAATATTGTAAAGTTATTGGATAAGGGTTTTACGGCCAATCAAGAACCTTTTGCTGTTTTTGAATATATCTCTGGACAAACCTTAAAGGACTTAATTACATTACACAATGGATTGCCTGCAGATGAAACAGGAGTACTTATGGGGCAAGTCCTTGACGCTTTGGTTGCGGCACACGCCAAAGGAATTATCCATCGTGATCTTAAACCACATAATATCATGGTTACCCAAACCGGGACAAGGTCACATATTAAGATATTAGATTTTGGAATAGGAATATTTACCCATGATTTTAGAACTGACGATTATAAAGACATTACACTTACTCACGAGGTGATTGGTACCCCTGCCTATAGTTCCCCCGAACAGCTAAGAGGAGAACCACCCACGGTAAAATCAGATCTATATGCATGGGGATTAATTGTGTTGGAATGTCTCACAGGTCAACCCGCTATTCAAGGATCAAATGTTGCAGAGGTATTTCAGAGACAATTAAATCCAGCAGACGTGCCTTTACCTCCTTCAATTTTTGGGCATTCTTTGGGTAAAGTACTCAACCGTGTTTTAGAAAAAAATCATACCAGACGTATTGCTAGTGCGGCATTAGCTTACGAAGAATTTTCTAAAGTTAATTTTAACACCTTGGTAGGTCAGATACAACCGCAAAATGAAACATCATTACGGTCAGAAGATGCTACCGAAGTAAATCAATTGGTATGGCGTAGCGCACATAGCGAAAAAAGACAAATTACTGTACTGTGTGCAAAACTTTCACTATCGGTATCGGATAGTGCGATTATGGATATGGAAACGGTAGAGACCATTCAAAAGGATCAATTACATTTATGTAAAGACGTTGGAGTTCGTTTTGGAGCTCATATTTCGGGAATCATTGCGGATACCATTATGATGTGTTTTGGGTATCCACAAGGAAGCGATAATGATGCAAGAAGGGCGGGTCGAACAGCGTTAGAGTTGATTGGCCAACTACAAAAAAGAAGTACCTTACTTTTTGCAAAGCATGGAGTTGGACTGGAAATAAGGATTGCGATGAACTCTGGTACAGTGTTGGTAAAACATAATAGTTCTCCAGAAGGATTAGTAACCAATATGGCCTTTAATCTGTTGTATTCAACACCACCAGGGCATATTTTAGCTTCAGAAAATACAAGAAGGTTATTAGAAGCGCATTTAGAATTTGAAGAATTTAATACGACACAAGAGTTTTCCGGAACGATTAATACTTCAAGGGTATACCTTTTAACAGGAGAACGTCAAACTGAAGCTTTATCAAATCTAAGTCCGCGTAGCGCAGATCAAAAAATGATAGGTCGCGACAAAGAACAAGCTAAAATATTTGAAGCATGGGACGCTATACAGGAAAAAGATGGAAAAGCTTTAGTTGTTAAAGGGCAGGCAGGAATAGGAAAGTCTAAATTGATCTACGAAGCAAAAAAACAACTGATCGATCAAGGTTTTGCAGTGCGAGAATGCCGTTGTCTCCCTGAACATCAGAATAATGCGCTACATCCTATTTTTGAAATGTTAAAAAGGGATATGGGAATTCATGATAATGAAACCGTGATCCCTCATTTGGAAGAAGCCCTAAAAAAATCGGATATCGATCCCGAAAGAGTCATCCCTGTGCTCTGTTCTTGGTTTTCGATTCCTATGGATGATACTTATCAAGTGTCTAAAGCTTCTCCCATAGAGCAAAAAGAAGTTCTCTATGATGCGTTAGAAAAGTTAATACTTCATATTGATACCCACAAAAAGTTTACTCTTATTATCGAAGACTTACATTGGATTGATCCAACAAGTTTAGATTTTTTAAGTACTCTGGTAGCAAAAATGAATGACAAAAGTTATTTGTTATTGCTTACAACCCGTCCGGAGTTTCAATTTGATTGGAATTCTGAGAATATTAGTGAAATAGGTCTCGAAACCCTTAATGAAGGATCTACGCAATCATTTATCAAAGACATATTACAGCAACAATCAATTTCTGAAGAGGCACTTAACTATATTGTAGATAAAGCAGATGGAATCCCCTTGTTTGTAGAGGATTTAACAAGAATGTTGTTAGAAGAAAAGTATTTAGTTCAAGAAGAGGGAACATATACGTTGGCACAAAATTTTGATGCAACATCGGTTCCCGTTACACTAAAAGGATTATTAAATGCCCGATTGGATCATATTGGTTTTGCTAAAGAAACAGCTCAATTGGCAGCTGCCATAGGTCGTGAATTTACCTATGATTTGTTGGTAAAATCCTCCCTTCACGATGAAGGGATGATACAAACCAATCTGAATGCACTTATGGATGCCAATTTGATTTATCATCATCGCCGGGTACAAAATGAAAAGTATGTATTTCGTCATGCCTTAATACGAGATGCTGCCTATGATAGTATGGTGTCTTTGCTAAAACAAGAAGTCCATGGTAGAATTGCGGAAACCATGGAGAATGATTTTGATGATATGGTAAGAGATAACCCTTTTGAATTGGCATGGCACCATGCAGAAGCGACGCACTACAACAAGGCATCTCATTTAGGACTGGAAGCTATTAAAAAGAATATAAAAAACTCAGCCAATGAGGAGGCGCTTCGATTGCACGAGATCAGTAAAGAATGGGTTACTAATATTGAAGACGAAATATTGGAAAGTAGTCGAGAGCTTGAATTAAATGTAACCGTTTTGGCAGCCGTAGCTTTAAAAGAAGGTTGGGGTAGTCAAAATCAATATGAAATGGCTACCAGAAATATTGAATTAATCAATTTCTTAAAGGAGAATAAAAGTTTTGTTAATAACAATACTAATATTGAATATGAATTATTGAATGATTGGGTAATGTTTTCCTATTTACATGGCCGATCTCAAAATAAGGAAGCAAAAGAGGTAGGAATTAGATTGTTAGAAAACGCCAGAGCTGTTAAAAATCATAAGGTGGAAATGGCTATATCTTCATTTTTAGGGCAATCTTATTTCATTTCGGGAAATATAGAGAGATCTGAGGAATTATTAATGGCCGTGATTAATAACTTTGATCCTGATAAAGATAAAGATATCTTTATGCAATTTGGTTCAGATCCCTATATATTCGCTAACGGGTTATTAGGATTTATTACCTGTTTTAGAGGTTATCCAGATAAAGCCCTAAAATTGTACGAAAACGGCGTGCGCTATGCAAAAACTACTTATAATGATGCACTAATCGTTTTAGCTTTCCTTTTTATGGGGTGTTTCCTTTCGCTAATAGATAAGAAGAAGTTGTGTAAAGAGTATGTATTGGAACTTCATGAATTATTAGGAGATAGATTTGAAAAAGTTTGGGTTTCTAATCTTTTTTGCCTTATTGAAGATTGGGTTTATGATAAGACAGATATTGCTGAAGTCAAGAGAGAGTCTATGATTCAGGCTGGGCTTAGTCTTGTTTTATCATATTATGAACCTTCTATGGTTAAGACATATTTAAAAGATGAAAAATATGAAGTAGCTTTAGAATTACTCCAAGATTCCTTAGAACGTCAGCTAAAACATAAAGAAAATTCCATATTACCTGTTTATTATAATCTACTTGGTGTATCCAAATACTATGTAGAAAAAAATATAACAGATGAAGTAGATACTTTTTTTAATACTTCTATTCAATATGCCGAAGACATGCAATTCGGCTTGTTAAAACTAAATGCTATTGTAGATTATAGTGATTTGCTGATACAAGAAAGACAAAGTGAAAAAGCACATACACTATTAGCTTCCGTAGAAGAATTTTGCGAACAGATGTCCGAAATTAGAGATTTGGATGTTTTTAAACGTTATATACAAATCAAGAACTTAAAGTAATCACAATCTAAATAATTAAAATCACAAAAATGAGTACACAAGATTTAACCGCCGACAAAAAGGTAAGCCAGCGCGCTGATCAGATCAGAAAGGAAATTAAAGATAAGTTTGATGCTAAACCTACAAATGATGCATCATATATCATATATCATATGGTAGATCAACATATACCAGATGATACAACGAAGGATAAAATTTTAAGAATTACACAGTTTTTTAACACCTTATCTTTCGTAGAATCTGTTAATGATGCTATAAGAGATGCTTATTTAGAACATAATCATCTACGATATGGATTTTTAACCAATGGAGCTTTATTCAGCACCAAAAAGAATGGTGAGAAAGTAGAGGTTGATAGAAAATACAATATCAATGAGCTTAGTCTACTAAATGATAAAGAATATCAAAGCATTCTTGATGAAATAGATGTACAATTAAATAATATTGGAGGTACAATTGGTGAAGTTGATAAGTCATTAGAAAAATGGTATTTCTGGCCGGGTTGTGAGATGAAAATGCCTGAAAGTACTACAATATTAGTGGATACTTCTGTACAAAGATCGAAATTTGTAGTGACTAATAAACTTGAGAATTCTGATGAAGCTACACAAATCGTGATGGAAGAAAAGCCATACCAGTTAGAGGTTTCTTTATTAGGAGATAATGAGTTTTATTACAAGGAGAATGAAAAGTCGGATGAACAAAAGCTTAAACCTGGTTTTTTCTCTATTAATAGATCTAAACCTGAGTTTGAAAATGTGGTTGATTCAGATTTTAGTGAAGTAGATTTGGCGTTGAAAAAAGGGGAGAAATATCATTATACCTTGTATGTGCCTTACAATAGTCCGAGACTAGATATTTTAACTAATATGGAAATTTCCAGTACTGATGATAAGGTAGAAGAGTTTATTGCTACTTGTACTTAATAAGAAGAAATAAAATGTTAAAGCCTTGATAAAAGCCTTTTCTCCTTTGTCAAGTTGTTTGGTTTAATGTAAATTATATAAAAGTTTGATTTTTAGTTGATTAAATCCGTAGGTAAACAGTGTTAGGACCGTAGAGGTGTTATGGTTGTTTTGCATACAAAAGTGTTTTTTAACTAGAAATCAACTTTTTTTAATACTAACTTTTAAAACTTTAAACCATGATCACGAAAGAATTGAAAACTTCTGAATTGGAGAAATTTGTAAGAAATGATGTTAAATCATTATTTGACAAAAAACCAAATAATGATCCTTTGTACCAGGTTTATGATACAATCGATAAAGTAATAACTTCAAAATTTGACAATTTAGATACAAAGGAAGAAGTTACAAAAAACGACATATTAAGAATCGTAGAGTTTTTTAATACGTTTCACTTTTTTGAGTCTATCAATGATTTTATTAGAGATGCTTATGTCAATTATAATCATTTTAGACGAGGGTTTTTAACTAATGGAGTACTTTTAAGAACAGAGTTGATAGATGGCGAATTAAAACTTAAGAAAGGCTATACTATTCCTGAATTGGTAAAGCTTTATAACGAACAACCAAAATTATATAGCGGTATTCTTAATGAAATTAAAGGGGAGCTAGAAGGATTTGTAAACACTGACTCTGGAGAGAAATGGTATTTCTGGCCAGGTTGCGAAATGAAAATTCCCGCAAGTACTAATATCATTTTAGATACTTCAATTGCCAAATCTAAATTTGTGATTTCTGAAAAGAATAAAACTATAGAATATAATAACAAACAAATTGTTTTAGAGGAAAAACCATACCAGCTAGAACTTTCAGTTTTGATGGATACCGATTTTTTCTATAAAAAGGCAGAAAACAACAAACAAAAATTAAACCCTGGTTTTTTTACTATCAATAAGTCTGATTCAGAACAGTATAAAACTTTGGATTTTAGTGAAATTGAGTTAGAGTTACAAAATGGGGAAGAGTATGATTATACATTATACATGCCCTATGCTAGCCCGAGATTGGATGTGAAAACTAACATGAAAATCTTTGATGCAAATAAAAAAGTGGAAGAGTTTATCGCAACTTGTTCTTAATCTAAATATTTCGTAAAAATTGGTTTCAACATTGTAAAACTAATATGATGCCGTTTGGTATAAAGAAATGATATATCAGACGGTATTTTTAGCTGTAACACATACTTTTAATATTTCTATTAGCAAGAGCTATTAAATAATACCTAACATATTGTACAGAATCAAAGAAAAATATGCCAAAGTAAGAGTCAATGACCAATATACGATCATGACTTCAGAAAAAGATAGTGTATTATTACAATCTCCATTGGCAATTCGACTCCTAGAAGCTATTAGCCATAATAAGGTAACACAGGAGACAATTGTTTTGGATTATCAACAATATAGTGCGAATCTTAGTGAAGTTCTCATTGCATTACATCAGTTGGAAACAGAGGGGTACATCACCCAATCAAAACCATTATTTACTCCTGAGCAAGCCGCATATTGGGAAGAATTAGGGTATGACAGCCAGAAGTTAGCTACTACTTTTAAGAATAAAACAATAAAAATTATCTCTTTGGATTCTTCCGAGGAGATAAGTTTTAGAAAGACCTGTGTTGATACCGGCTTAATACTTTCTGATACACCTTCTGTAACCATAGTACTTACAACGAATTATCTACATCCTAATCTGGAAAGCATCAATCAGGAAATGCTAGCAACTCAAATGCCCTGGCTATTGATTAAGCTACAAGGAACCACCCCATATATTGGACCATTAATGATACCTGATAAGATTACTAGTGCCTGTTGGAAGTGTTTAGAACATCGCTTGCTATTGCATGATCAAGAGAATAAGCTATATCAGGTCCTGGCCAAAACCAATCACACCATAGCTCGACCAAGTGTACATCATCCTTTGGCAGAACAATGGGCAATCAGCACAGGGGTTTCAGAATTGGTGTCATGGTTATATCACGAACAAAATTCTTCATTAGAAAACAGTCTTATCGCACTTGACGCAAAAACAGGTAAGAGAACGTTACATACAATAGTAAAACGTCCACAGTGCCCTGCTTGTGGGGATATATCTATAGTGAAACAGCATCCTTCTACAATTCAGTTGCAAGCACAAGATACTGTGTCAAAACATCAAGGAGGATATAGAACGGTAACTCCAGAAGAAACTTTAAAACGCTATCAACATCATGTCAGTTCAATAACTGGCATTGTCCCTTATCTTAAAACTTATCACCCCACAAAAGACGCACCTATATATAATTTTGGTTCGGGGAAGAATTTGGCATTGCAAAGCTCTTCATTATTTTGGTTAAATCTACATCTTAGAAGCGCAAACGGAGGTAAGGGAAAAACAGAAATCCAGGCAAAAACGGGGGCTTTATGCGAAGCTATCGAAAGATATAGTTTGATGTATCAAGGAGAAACTTTTACTATAAAGTCTTCTTATAAAAACCTTGAAAAAGCAATTCATCCCAATGATTGTATGCTGTATAGTAACGAGCAATACCAGAACCGCGAACGGATCAATGATAAAAGCACTAAATTTTATTCGCTTATCCCCATTCCTTTTGATGTTGATAAAATGATGGATTGGACTCCGGTTTACAGTCTTACCGAAAATGAGTTTAAATACCTTCCTTCTTGCTACTGCTATGCACAATATCCAGCAGAAGATGAGAAAAAGCTATATGCCTATCCTGATTCCAACGGATGTGCTGCAGGTAATACTTTGGAAGAAGCTATTTTACAAGGCTTTCTAGAGTTGGTAGAACGGGATGCCGCAGCAATTTGGTGGTACAATCGAATACAGTATCCCGAAATTGATTTAGATACAGCAAACAATACTTATGTCAATCAAATGTCTGAGTATTATAAAACGATCGATAGAAGCTTATGTGTTTTGGATATTACTACAGAATTAAGTATTCCCGTTTTTGTAGCGGTGAGTCATAATACAAAAGAAGATGAAAATGATCAGATTTTATATGCATTTGGAGCACATATTGACGCTAATATTGCATTAGAAAGAGCAGTTATAGAGCTCAACCAGTTACTACCAGTAGTGATGAATGATGATAAAGGATATCTTACATCGGATAAAGTATTTGTGGATTGGTTAGAAAAGGGCAAACTAAAAGATAATGCCTATTTAGAACCTTTAGGAGCTATAAAAAAAGATCTAAAAGTTGATTATCCAGAATTGTGTAAACCAAATCTATACGATAGTCTACAATTTTGTATTAAAACATTAAAAAAACAAGGATTGGAAACCCTTGTAGTCGATTTAACGCAGCCAGATGTTGGACTTCCTGTTGCAAAAGTGATTGTCCCCGGATTGCGTCATTTTTGGAGACGAACAGCTCCTGGGAGATTGTACGATGTACCTGTAAAAATGGGCAAGTTAAAAAAACCGCTTACAGAAAAACAATTAAATCCTGTAAGTATTTTTATTTAAAATGATAACTGATGAAATTCATATCTTATAGTAATAGTTCATTTAAGAAAACTAACTATTACAAACAGCTACCGGAAGAGGAAAGAAATATATTTGATGTTTTATCGAGTGTTTTTCATTTTAAAGTGAATAATTATGTATTAGAAAATTTGATAGATTGGAATGCTGTTCCAGATGACCCTATCTATAAGCTTATTTTTCCTAGAAAAGAAATGTTATCAACTATAGACTATGAAACACTAAAGATGTTGTATCAGAGTGGCCTTGATAATAAGACATTAATACCATTTATTCAGAAGGTAAAAAGGAAAATGTATCCTGAAGTAAAGCAAGCGGAAACAAGTCTTCCAAAAATAAATGGTGAACGTATCAGAGGGATGTATAGCAATTTTGGAACCATTGTGAGTCTTTTTCCAGATCCGATGTCCAGAACTTGTCATTCCTATTGTTCCTACTGTTTTAGATGGATTATGTTTAATGATAAAGAAGCACAACAGAATTCTTCGTACAAAGATCCAAATGAACCCGTTGCCTTTTTAAGAGAACATCCCGAGATTACAGACGTATTATTTACAGGTGCCGATCCTTTGGTGCTTAAAGCCAAAATATTACGAAAATACATAGATCCAATATTAGATATAGCATCTGTAAAGGTAATACGAATTAGTTCCAAGTCATTAGGTTGGTGGCCGTTTCGATTCACCACAGATGAGGATGCGGATGAACTTTTAAAATTATTTAGATATATTCAATCCAGAGGAAAACATTTGAACTTTTGCGCTCATTTTACCCACGTTAGAGAATTAGAAAACGATGAGGTGAAAAAAGCAATAGCAAGAATTAGAGACACTGGAACTGTGATTAGATGTCAGGGACCTCTGGTTGAAGGTATTAATGACTCTCCGGAAGACTGGAGTGCTTTATGGAATGCGCAAATTGCTTTAGGAATGGTGCCGTATTATATGTTTATTGAGGCGGATCATAATTCAGAATCTTGCTTCGGGGTTCCGTTGGCAAAGGCTTTAAGGATTTTTCAGGAAGCGCAGAAAAAGACCACGGGCTTGGCACGTACTGTAAGAGGTCCAGTTTTTATGAATGATCTACATAGAACACTACTTGATGGAGTTATAACAATTAATGATGAACAATTTTTTGTTCTAAAGTCCTTGCAGGCTCCTCCACATATTAAAGGTGAAGGAACTATCAAATTGATTCCTTACAATGAACATACTAAAACTGCTGGAGATTTGATAGCCTTATTCGACAAAGAAAATCAAACATCTCTAGTATAAAGATCATTTATCCTAGAGGAACAACGATCAATTTGAATTCAAATATCAAATTATTGATAATGTTTTTCTAAAAACAACTTAATCTATTTGCTCTTTATATACATCAAAATTAGTTCTTTTCTGAGCAAAGAATTTAAAATAAAATTACAAAATGGGATTACCGTAAACGAATTAGAGTGATTACGTAATTGTTTGATTTTTAATTAATTATATTGAAATTTAATATAAGAATTTGAAGAATTTTACATAACTTGTTATGTATAACAACCATCTTGAATTTGTAGACCTCTATTCATTAAGTAAAATCTTCAAACAAGAAATATAACCTCTTAAATAATCTAAATATGGAAACTCTTGAAACTACCTCAGTTAACCGATTACAAGAAATTGTTAATAAGCCAAATACCCGAAAAATAGAAGGTTGGGGCAATAACCAAGAAAAGATCTTTGACATTTGTAAGAAATATTTTGAATTATGTCTTGCATGTGCTGTAGATCGTGATTTACATGATTCCTTCATAAATCCCAAAAACACTGTTGCTTTTTTAACCGATGGGAAATTACATGGAGAAAGTGACTATGTATTTTATTTTGATAATGATCCCACAAAACCTTTTGAAGGAGTTGGTATGACCTTGCCAAAACAGGGATTAACGATAGTTCTTGAGCGTCATATCGCCTGGCCAACACTATATATTACTCCAAAACAAGATGCAATAGATCAAAAAGTAATTACCATAAAAGAATCTCCTATGGTGGTAGAAAAAGTTGTGTTGAGCGATAGAGGAGAAAGTCAAGTAGTCGAAAAAGTAGATAAAGATGATCTTGCTGTTACTATGGATCTAGGGGTTGCTGATATTGAACATTACAATCAAACCTTAGTGATGCCAAATTACATACCAAATACAGATATGCTTTTGACCATCAAAGCTAATGAGAAAGCAGATGCAGAAATCATCATGACTTGCTGCTAAATAGTAATCATTATAGAATTTATGATTGATAACCCTAGGTTAAAATCTAATCTTAATATCACCAAAATTGATCAGAAATTACTTCATGTAATTTCTGATCATGATATTATTACCTTATCTGATCCATTAGAAATAGATGTTTTAGAAGAAATAGGAAAGGGTAAATTTTCTACCCAAGAACTTGCTCAAAACTTTTTGGATCGGTCAGATTTCATTTCAATTTTCAAAATTATATCCTCTTTTGAGTGGAAAGGATTTATCCGAGAAGGAGATTCCTCTTTTTCAAATGAACAAACAGCTTATTGGGAACAATTAGGGTTTGATGTTGAAAAGCTTAAAAAAGTATTTTCAGAAAAATCAATTCAAATCCATGCCGTTGGAAATATTGAAGATACTGTTTTGAAAAATGCCTTTATTGAAACAGGAGTACGAATTAATGAGGATGACCCTTCGATTACTATCGTGGTAACAGATGATTATAGTCATGAATCATTAAAAGAACTAAATCACAAGTTCATTAAAGAGAAGAAAAAATGGTTGATTGTACAACCCACAGGTGTTGAAACTATGATAGGCCCAATTTTTGTTCCAGATCAAACAGCATGTTGGGAATGCTTGCATCATAGATTAATGATTAACCAACCGTTTAAACAGTTTTATAAATCAACAGGGTATAACGAGGAGCGTCAAATACGTCCTGAACACCCTATTTCTAATCGTATTACCAGTAATATGGTAGCTATGGAAATCATACAATGGTTATACGAAGAAAAAAATCATAAACTGGAAGGAAAAATTGTTTCGTTTGACACAAAAACGATGCAAAGTACACTCCATACAGTTACCAAAAGACCACAATGTCACGTATGTGGTGATGAACATATCTTTAAGAAAAAGACGGCTTCCATTACTATAGATGCTACGACAACTATTAGCAATACTTTGGGAGGTTATAGAACCGTTCCAGCCGAAGAAACATTTAAAAAATACAAGCATCACATAAGTAATATCACAGGAGTAGTGCCCAAGGTATCACCATATCATAAAAAGGAAGGCGCACCAATATTTAATTTTGCTTCTGGTCGAAACAGAGCATTACAAAGCACTTCATTATTTTGGCTCAACCATCATTTGCGTAGTGGAAATGGAGGTAAAGGAAAAAATAGTAGTCAAGCAAAAACAGGAGCACTTTGCGAAGCTATCGAACGCTACAGTTTGATGTATCATGGTGATGAATATAGCTTTATGGCGTCTTATGAGGATCTAGAGGATGCTATTTTGCCAAATGAATGCATGAATTTTAGTGAAGCGCAATTTGAGAACAGAGAAGAAATTAACAAGAATACTTCCAAGTTTTATGCATATGTTCCACAGCCCTTTGATGGTAAAGAAAAAATGGAATGGACATCATTTTATTCTTTGACCCATCAAAAATATAAACACTTACCTTCTTGTTTTAGTTATTCTCAATATCCGGCAGAAGACGAAAACAAACTGTACTCGTATCCAGACTCTAATGGTTGTGCTGCGGGGAATACTATAAAAGAAGCTATTTTACAAGGTTTTCTAGAACTGGTGGAAAGAGATGCTGCCGCTATTTGGTGGTATAATCGAATTAGAAGGCCTGAGGTAGATTTGTCGACTACAAAAAATCCTTATCTGCAAACGGTAAGCGAATATTACAAATCTTTAGACCGTACAATTTATGTTTTGGATATTACTTCAGACTTGAATATACCCACATTTGTGGCAATTTCGTACTTGATAAATTCTAAGCCCAAAAGTGATATTATTTACGCATTTGGGACTCATGTAGATGCTAATATTGCCATAGAGAGAGCGGTAATAGAGTTAAATCAATTATTGCCCATTGTTCAATCAGAAACCTATCTTACAAAGGATCCTGTTTTTATAGATTGGTTAAACACCGCAACTTTAGAAACGGATCAATATTTACAACCAGCGGCTACAAAAAAGAGAAATCTTCAAGCAGATTATCCTGTTTTGTGTAATCCAGATATAGAAAGCGCGTTAGATTTTTGCATTAACTCCGCAAAAAGAAATGACCTGGAGGTTTTGTTCCTCGATTTGACAAAAGGTGATGTCGGTTTACCCGTAGTAAAAGTAATAGCACCTGGACTCCGTCATTTCTGGAGAAGGACAGGGCCAGGAAGACTATATGATGTACCTATCAAAATGGGATGGTTAGATAAAAAATTGTCTGAAAACCAGCTCAATCCCAAAAGTATCTTTATTTAATCATCAACTACTAATCTTATGATATTCAAATCATTCAACAATAGAACTTTTAAGAACACCCCATATTACGATAGATTACCAGAAGAAGAAAGAGAGGTGTTTGATATTTTGTCTAGTGTTTTTCATTTTAAGGCAAATAATTATGTTTTAGAACATCTGATTAACTGGGATGAGGTTCCAGAAGACCCAATTTATAAGTTGATTTTCCCAAGAAAGGAAATGTTAAGTGTTTTTGATTATGAACACTTAAAACAACTGTTTCAATTGGGCATGGACGAAAAAACTAAGAATGTTTTTGTACAAGCCGTCAGAAAAAAAATGCATCCTGAAGTAAAGCATGCCGATACTGGGTATCCCGAAATGGATGGAAAAATTATTACGGGGGCTTATAGAAATTTTCCAACAATATTAAATCTGTTTCCTGATCCTATGGTAAAGACTTGCCATGCGTATTGCTCTTATTGCTTCAGATGGGTGGCGTTTGATAATGTAGAAGCTCAAAAAAAGACCGCGTATAGAGATCCATACGATCCAATACCTTATTTAAAAGCTAATTCAGAAATTACCGATGTGTTATTTACCGGTGCAGATCCATTGGTGTTGACAGCATCAAAAATTAAAGAATATATAGACCCTGTTTTAGAAATAGAATCGGTACAAGTCATTCGTTTTAATTCTAAGGCATTAGCCTGGTGGCCATACCGATTTACTACCGATAAAGATGCTGAGCCATTATTAGAGCTCTTTGAATACATACAATCCAAAGGAAAACATTTGAACTTTTGTGCACATTTTACGCACGCAAGAGAGTTAGAAAATGAAGTGGTAAAAGAAGCTATCCAACGTATACGACAGACAGGAGCCGTGATACGTTGTCAAGGACCTCTGGTAAAAGGTATTAATGATACTCCAGAGGATCTTATTGCGCTATGGAAACATCAAATAGCGAATGGCTTAGTGCCTTACTATCTGTTTGTAGAAGCAGATCATAATCCAGAATCGTGCTTTAGGGTACCTCTTGCAGAAGCACTTCGTGTTTTTCAGGAAGCTCAAAAGGAAACTAGTGGTCTGGCAAGAACAGTAAGAGGTCCGGTTTTTATGAATGACCTTAATCGAGTATTGTTGGATGGAGTAACCGAGCTTAACGGAGAAAAGTATTTTGTGCTTAAAAGTCTTCAATCTCCTCCCGAAACTGATGGAGAAGGAAAAATTAAATTGATTCCATACGACGAGCATACCAAGAGTGCCGGTGATCTGTTTGAGTTATTCAAAGAAGAAAAGGTGCCGTTAGCGCAAATGCATTAGTGACTTAGAGAGTTTCTAAAAATAAAAACAAATGTCAAAGAGCAGTAAATCAAGCGATTACTGCTCTTTTGTTTTGTAATGAAATATGATGAAATATTATTTTTTGCTAGCCCCACATATATTTGTCTTGTCAAACTAATTAAACGTATTAAAGAATAAAGCAGCATCAGATCAATCAATAATTCAGGGAGAACATAGGGAGAAATGATTTGATGCTAAATGAATGTCAAGAGGACGATGTTAGATGGCCAAGCTGTAGGATCAGGGGGTAGATTCTATAGCTTTTTTTATTGCTTTTTAGAAAGGTGAAATAAGCAGTGAAATATGATGAAATATTATTTTTTGCTAGCCTCACATATATTTGTCTTGTCAAACTAATTAAACGTATTAAAGAATAAAGTCGCATCAGATCAATCTATAATTAGGGAGAACATAGGGAGAAATGATTTGATGTGTGATGAGAGTTAAGAAGACGATGTTAGATGACTAAGCTGTAGGATCAGGGGGTAGATTCTACAGCTTTTTTTATAGTGTTTGAGGATGATGAAATAAGTAATGAAATATGATGAAATATTATTTTTTACTAGCCTCACATATATTTGTCTTGTCAAACTAATTAAACGTATTAAAGAATAAAGTTGCATCAGATCAATCTATAATTAGGGAGAACATAGGGAGAAATGATTTGATGTACAATGAGTGTTAAGATGACGATGTTAGATGACTAAGCTGTAGGATCAGGGGGTAGATGCTACAGCTTTTTTTTATAGCATTTTGGGGAGGTGAAATAAGCAGTGAAATATGATGAAATATTATTTTCTGAGCGATCGAGATATATTTGTTTCATCAAACAATAACAATTAAAAAACATCTTTTAAAATGATAACTCAAGACACACAAAACTCATATAGAAAAAGTATAGTGTTCGGGATATTGAAGGTATTTTTTGTGTTTACAAAATAAAATTAGCCAACATTAAAAAGAAAGTTATATCAAATCAATGAGCAAGGGAAAATTGCAGGAAAACAAAATGATTTGATATTCGTAAAGCCAAGTTTACAATCTAACATAATTGTGCTGTAGAATCTGGGGGGTATGGTTCTACAGCCCTTGGCATTTAAGGTGATTTCTAAAATAAAATAAGCTTCTAATGAAATACCATGAAATAGTTCTAGCCCCTATAATTCTATAATTTTATTCCATAATTAATTTACTACTTCATTATTAATTTAAAATTGAAAAGTATGTCGTGTCCTATTATCAATACAAGAACGCAAATAGTCAAATTGGGAAGTGGACTATTTGGGAAACGTATAAAAACAACATTACAGTTGGTACAACGTGGAGAGAATTGTTATGATATCCATTACTCAAGTCAGTTTAATAAAATGAAGACTGGGAAAATTGAAAACATGGAGATCCCGGTTAATAGCTACATTACTGCACAACTTAATGATGATCCCGATATAAGGATTGAAGTGTATAATTGTAGTACAGTAAATAAACATATTGCTATACACATAAAAATATGTGCAGACTTGGGAACTTTTGGCAATAGAACGATTTATGATCAGGTTTTGGATAGCTACATCATACCGTCAAAAAATAAGATGATCGAACCGGGAAACATTTCCAAATATGTAACGAAAATTAGAAAACAACTAGGTTATACCCTGGTAGATCCATATTTGTAGGTTGTAAATAAGAATAAAATAGAAGTAGATTTAGGTGGGAATACGTATTTCATATTAAGATTTCTGAAACTACATTTGATACATAATCTTAAAACTACTCTATAGATGAAAAATTACTTTTTTACCAACGATCTTATTGAAAAACTTTGGGGCTTAAACAAAATGAATCGTAATATTACCCAAATACTATTTCAGATTTTTAAAATACATCCCAAATTAATAATGGTTAAATCAACGAAGTAAAACACCTTCGTACTAGATGTAAATTCAATCGTCAAAATTCCCTTTTCGTGAATACCTACTAGCACTATTTATATTGATGAATAAGGTAGATTGAATAGAATTAAAATCATTACAAATTGTTGATTAAAAATATATTATGAATAAGTTAGATGTATTAGAAGCAATTATTATTGAAGATGATTCCTGTCAGGTAGAGTTACTGAAACAGGTAATACGAAGAAATTGTCCGAATGTGGCGGTAAAGACGGTTGCAAAATGTAAGAAAGGAGCTCTTAAAATCCTTAAGCAAGGTAAATTCGACATTATCTTTTTGGATGTTAATTTGGGAGGTGATTGCGCTTTCGAATTATTTGAACATTTTCCTGAGCATCTGAAAGAAAAGGAGTTAATAGTTATTTCTTCAGAAAAAGACTATGCATTAGAAGCGTTTAGCTACGCAGCAACAGATTATATATTAAAACCAATTGTTGCCGAGGATGTAATTAAAGCAGTCGAAAAAGCACAGTCTAATTTAGAACTTAAAAGGTCTTACACAAGAAAAGATGAAAAACCTGTCGCAGATCCATTAAAAATTATAGCTATCTCTTGTCTCAACGAGGTAAAGATTATTAAGGTAGATGAGATTTTATATTTAAAATCAGATGGAAATTACACGGTTTTTCACACCAGTAATGGGGAGATGATCTTATCGAGTAAGAACCTGGGTAGCTACGAAAATTTACTACAGCACAACAACTTTTTTAGAACACATCATTCTTATTTGGTGAACATGAATTTTGTATCCAATGTACAGAAAAAGGATGGGGTATATTTAGAAATTGTGGATCAGCAGTTTTTGCCGGTATCAAAAAGAAGAATAGATTCCTTTTATCAATACTTAAGGATAAAGTAAACGCTGTTTTTTCTGTAAAATAAGGATCAAAAACCTTGTATAAAGGAGTTTCGTTTATCGACGAGTTCTTTATACAAGGTTTTAAGGTTTTGGGATGCATGTTGTTTGTATCATATAGGGTGTTAGATTAGACGCTAAATCTTCTGTTTATCTTTTTTGGTTGATCAAGTTTACGATTATTCTTTTGCTGACTTTTCTGTTTATACTTATCTCTAATAGGGCTGTTTTTTTGATTTAAAGGTTGGCAAAAAGCAGCTCTCATTCTTGGTTCATACTGGCGGCTTTTTTCTTGTTTCTCCTTTTTGTTTTCAATAACGCTATGGCTTCGTTTTTTGTTTTTACCTTGTGCTTTTAATGGATTTGGGGGTATTTCAGGCTGTTGCTTGATATTTTTCTGCTTTTCTACTTCTTTATTTGGGTCAGGTTTTTGTACAATGTTTTCTTCTTTCTTCTGGTTAGCATCTTCTTTTTGATGCTTTTCTTTTAAGGGGTCTTTTTGGTTTTGTTCTTGGATTTTGACCGCTTTTTCTTTCTTCTCGGCTTCTAACCGGTGCATCACATTTTCGGTAGTCATTTGTACCACCGGCTGCAAATGCTCTGGTACATCTTTAAAAGATGCTTCGAGCACTTCATCTAGTTGAGCTTTACTGGGATCTGGGTGTTTCTCTACAAAGGCTATGATGTTTTTTTCAATTTGTTCTATCACCGATGCTAATTCAACTTCAGATTCAATCTCTTCAGAAGTATCGTCTTTTGGGAAGTGTTTTTTATAAAGTTTTCTAGCTGTATAAGGAGACTTGATGATTTGAAAAGAGAGTTTCAAAGCATCCATAATTAAACGTAAAGCAAGTTGTGCTTCCTGAGGCATAGCGTCTATGGCTTCCTCAAAGCTGATACGTTTGTTTTTTTCTTTCTCTTCCTGACCTTCTTTTTGTTGTTGTTTCTTGTCTTTGGACATGTTATTTCCTTTTTGAAGTTATTCTGATTTTTTTTGAAGTTTGGAAGTATTCATATTTGAAACATCAAAACGAATACCTCCACTTCAACCAACCAAAATGAAATCATGTGTAACATGAATCCTTCGGTTTTATCACATTTTTTTGAATATCCAAGGCGGATACCACTTACAGTTGTACTGTCTTCTTGTTATCTTTGCTCTGTTTTGGATCATTCTTCGACTGTGCACTTTGCAATTGAGATTTTTGAGAATCACTTAGTTGGCTTGATAAATTTACAGGCTTGCTCAGCTCCTTAAGATTCGGTTTTTCGTTTACCTTCTCTTTTTCTATTTTATGTTTTTGTAATGCTGTTTTCTCTATGTCTATTAGATCCTTGCACCTTTTCTCCCTTGCTTCATACTTTAGTTTGTTACCAGGTTTTTTCTTTACATATTTTTTGGTTACCTGTTCAATGGTCGTACTTAATTCATCTAATTTTTTTTCAAAATCAGGAGTGTCCTTATATTCTTTTATTTTGTCTTGTACATATTGATCAAGATATTTAGGCTTAATATCCTTACAGGATCCGATCGATTCAGCAAGTTTTACTATGGTTTCAAGATCATTAGGGTCTACTTTTATGTGTGGATTACGACTCCTATGAAAGTGAGTGCCCTGCTTTACATTCTGGTCATATTCAAAAGATCTCAACTCATTTAGTTTGGTCTCTTCGTTATATACCATTTCATTTTTAAATTCATAAGAATCACTTGTTCTTACTTCTTCTTTACCAATATTGAATTTGTTCTTATGATCTTGTGTGATGTGTCCATAGGTAATATCACCATTATCATGGTTGATTTGAAAATACACAGATGGATTTTTATCAATATCTCCGGTATATGCTACGATGTTTTCTGGTTTATAAAGTTCGTTTCCGTAGTCTTTTCCTATTTTTGGCATTTTACTTTTTTTTTGAAGTTACTATTGATTGATGGTGAAGTTTGGAAGTATCCATAGATATAAACTCAAATGAATACCTCCTCTTCAACCAACCAAAATGAAATCATGTTGAACATGAAAACCTTGGCTTTATTCCTATACTTTAAGTGGTTTTTTTGTTTTCTGACTTTTGTTTTGACTACTAGAACTATCTAGTTGTGCTTTTTGATCACTACTAAGCTTAGCCGATTTATTTAAAGGCTCACTAAAGTTTAATTTTGGTTTGTCTTTTTGGCTCTGTTTGTTAATGTTGTCCTGAACCTTTTCAAACTCTTCTATTAAATCGTCTTCAAAAGCTTCCAGTTCGTTTTCGAGACGAACAATCGTCTTCGGTTTATGTCTGCGAATCTCTTGTAACTGATGATTGATCTCTTTTATTTCGTCTTTTAATTCGATTAATTGATTCTGCTGATTTTTAAGATCTTCTTGCTGGATGAATTCTAATTGCTCTTGTACATAATCTTTGGTGTACATTTTCTTGATACCAGGATTATTCTCAATAGCTTTGGCCAGTTTGTCCTTGATCTTGTGATCATTCGGTAATACTTTTTTATGCGGATTTCTACTGGTATGAAATGATTTCCCATTTACATATTCTTTGGATACCAAATCTTCATCAACTACTTCGTTAACCAATTTATAGGTTTTGTTAGTACTGATTTTTTCCTTTCCAATGTTCACTTTATCGTATTTATGAGCCTGAGTGATATGCCCATAAGTGATATCTCCGTTACTGTGTTCTTTTTGGAAGTAAACCGTAGGGTTGTCATCAATATTTCCTGTGTAGGCTACAATATTGTCTTTGGTGTAAAAATCTTCTTCGTAATTTTTTCTTTTGTCTGGCATGATATTTAAATTTTAAAGGTTATTACTTAATTTGATTGTATGTAATGTGTTAGAATTGTTGAGGAGTTATCTCTTAAAACTGAAACTTCTCTTTTTCTTGTTATTATTAGATTTTTGATTGTCTTTTGATGCGTTATTTGATTTTTCTTTAGGTTTTTTGTCTTTGTTTTGTGCCCTGGAAAAAGAGGAAAGAGACCATTTTCTGCCAGGTTTTGAAGCTTTCTTTTCTTTTTTCGAGTTTTTGGATGCTTCCAGAGCGGCTTTTTGTTCTTTTCGTACTTCAACTAACTTGAAGTATTCATTTCCTACTTTTCCTTTTAATTCGCTTTTCATTTGAAGCAAATCCTTGGTGTGCTCAGGATAGGTGTCAACATATTGATCCATGATTTCTTCAAGCTCATGGTTAAGATCGGCCAATTGCTCTATTTGATCTCCAATCTTAGGTTCCTGTTTGATAAAATCCATTTGTTCCTGGATATAATCACGGGTATACATTTTTTTGCAGCCCTTGTGCTTTGTGATAGATTGTGCGAGCTCATCCCTTATCAGATTATCGTTGGGACCTACTTTGGTATGAGGGCCTCGACTGGGGTGAATGATTTCTTTGTTTACTCTTTCAACAGAAATGTATTCGTTGTCGATAGTTTCGTTTTCCAGAGTATAGGTAGGATCAGATTCTACCATTTCCCTTCCAATATTAATTTTATCACGTTCATGAGTCTGAGTAATATGTCCAAATTTGATATTCCCATCCTCCATGATTTGTTTGAAATATACCGTTGGGTTGTTGGTAAGATCCCCGGTATAGGCTACAATATTTTCAGGCTTATAAAAGTCACTTTCATATTCTAATCTTTCATTCGGCATGTTTTCTGTTTTTTAATAATTAATACTCATTTGTTCTTTTGATGCCCTCAAATGGTCATTCTTCTTTGTTTAATTTGATTGTTTTTTTGGCTGTTTTTATTCAGTTTGGTGTTTGTCTTAAGCTGTTGTGAATCTTTGGGTTTATTAGCAGCATTCATAGGCTGATCCATACCTGTAAAGCGAGACTTTTCGTTTTGTTGCTGTTCCTGGATTTCTTCTCGAATTGCATTATATTGCTCTTCAATCATTTCTTGTAGAGTTTCTTTCACCTCCTCTAGATCATCAGCACTTTTGGGATAAGCTTCTTTCATTTGAGCGGTTATCTCATCAACTTCGTCATATAGGTCTGCCAACAGATCTAGTTGTTCCTCCGGATCCTCATCATCAATAAAATCGAGCTGTTCTGTAACATAATCGCTAACATTCATTTTTTTGATACCTGGATAATCATTAATGGCTTCGGCCAATATATTTCTTACATCTTCGTCTTCTGGAGCTACTAATTTGTGTTCACTACGGCTTTCATGAAAGCATTTCCCGTCAACATACTCTCTGGATACCAAACCCTCATCCTCAGACCATTCATTAACTAGTTTATAAGTTGCGTTTGTTTGTATTGCCTCTCTTCCTATATTGAATTTATCGTACTGATGATCCTGAGTGATATGTCCATATGTTTTTTGACCATCTTTTCCGTACTGTACGAAATAAACAGTAGGATTGTCATGTAAATCACCCGTATAGGCTACAATGTTTTCCTTTGAATAAAGATCATCTGCGTAATTTTTTCTTCTCTTCGGCATAATGCTTTGTTTTATGATTAATACTATTTTTTAGTTGTTGCCTAGAAATTAGGATAGAGGGAGTCTCTCCTAAAAAAGTATACTAACTTCAAGGGTTTTTCATTTGTGAATAGCAATTGCTATTTTAAGGAGCAACGATGCCTGGATCTACACAAAAATCAGGGGTAAGGCAATAATGGCTTTGCTCAAGAATATTTCTAGTTCATGTACCGATAACAGGGAGTAATTTGATTCAACGTATCAATTAAAGTCTAGTTCTCTTACCCGTTTAAGGTCTCTTCTAATATCAATGGCAATGCGCAATTGTTCTTTTAGGTTTTTTCCTCCTTTTATGGCTTTCAGAACAAATGTTGGACTGGAGTGGTCTGCAGTGACCAGAACAATATTGGATAAGCCGAAAATTCTGAGAAAAAAAGGTTGTTCAAACGTAAGGTCTTTTACTCTGTATAGTTCTATTTCGTTAGTGGTTTTAGAGAAGATCCCTCGTTCTTCAATAATGCGTTGATCGGTTACTAGCAACTTATGAAGTTTTGTGTCATAATATTTCCATAAGGCAAGTATCAACCCCAATCCAAAAGCTGCGGTTAATGGTATACAACAAAGGTAAAACATGAAGTTTATCCATTGCGAGGGAACTCCTGCCCATAATTTTTTTTCTTCCATACTTCAATTTTTAACCTTAACTAATTAGTGTTTTTTGTCTATTTCTTGGATTCAATAGGCTTTAGATCCAAATGATAGTTTTCTATAAGCAGTCCATGTGGATTCTTATCGGTTCTGGAAACATTGTGTAAAACAAATTTGGCTCTTAGCTCATTTATCGACTCTGTCTTTTGATCTGTTCTCAATACTCTTAATTTTCCGTAGAATATTCCCTGATAAGGCTTAACCTGATCATTCACTTGTATAGAATCTATAATGAGTTTTTGTTTCAGATTTTCTGTAGATATCTTGGCAAAATGTCCATTAGCATCTAGTGTTTTATAGAGTTGTTTTCCTGAGGTTCCTGCAAGGTATAATGCCTTGTCAATGTTTCTTTTATAATTGAACTCATCGATTTCCCAAAATGCAGTGTGAAACATCCTTACATGATTAAGAATTTCGGGCTTTCTATACGCGTCTATTTCGCTTACATTCACGCCTTGCATTAAGGCTGCTTTTCCGTCTTTGGTAAGTACATAGGCCGTATCTCTAATACTCTGTGTTGTAAAAAAGGCCCAAGTAAGACTACCCAAAGAAACTAACGTAGAAATGATGAGTCCAAAGAGTAGCGATTTTTTTGCCAACGCAAAACTAGCTGGAATATCCTTTAGTGATTTTAAATCCATTGTGTTTTCTTTTTAAGTTGAAGAATGTGTGCCGAGCTCAAGGACATGGTTTATCCCGGCCGATAACCTCCCTGGGCTCAGCTATACATTCTTTACAGCGACATTGAAGGTCTTTTAATAAGACATTTTAGTGGCTGTTGATTATTAAAATTTCAGTGTGTTAATTAATTATGGGGTAGTCGTTGCTGTTGCGTCTGGTAAGAAAATATTTGCTATCAAAGCCACTAATCCAAATATCGCTAAACCGATAATAAATCGAATAAAGTTTCTTTGTGCCTGTTCGTTACCTTGCATATATTGAACGAAGATTAAGAAACCTCCGGCAAAAGAGAAGATCCCTACTACTGCATTAAGAATGGTTTTAATGTCTTCTCCCCAAGACGCTAGCTTGGTGTTTACATCGTCTGTCTGGGCAAATAATGGTGCTATGTTAATGGCGATTAACAATACCGTTAGCCATAGTTTTGAATGTTTAATTTCAAGTTTCATGTTGTTTAATTTTAAATTTTTAATATTAAATTTTGAAGTTTTCATTTTGTTGTTTGGTTAAAGTTTGACAATTATTTTATTCGTTATTTTTATAATTCTTGATTACTTGTTTTTGACCATCGATCTGATTTGCTGATCGATCCTAATACACTTTGTACTTGAGTTGTATTTTAATAAAGTGGTTAACTCTCCTTTTTGTGGGAATTTCTTATTTACATAGACATACATAGCGCCAATGGCAAGAAATATGAGTGATAACAAAAAGGACTTGAATATGGTAAATACAAATAGGAGTATAGATGCTACTATGATAACAATAGTCTGAAGGTCATACCCCGCTATTACTGGCTTTTTTTCTAATACTTTTGGTGTTTTATATTCCATGATAATTTGTTTTTTTAATGATTATTTTCCTCTTAATTTCTTATACATCGCCATGGCAGGTACAGTCATGAAGCTGGCGGTAAAATTGCTTCCAGAGTCACTACCAGCACTCACCAAAATGTTCGCGTATTTTGGAACTCTAAGTACCGCAATGATCATCACCACTTGTAAACATATTGACATGAGTATCTGGGTAAAACCTCCCGATGCAGTATTATTATGAACTAATATTAAAATGGTCTTGAGAATGGTAAGAATAGGGATCCATAACAGGACAGCTAAAAAACCGAAAAACCATTTTTTCAATACATCTTGATTGCCTGGGATTAAAGCTAACGGTAAGGCAAATACCCCGATGACAAAATAAATAGCTTTGTAAATAATTTGCCTAAGCATTATGTATCCTGCAACTACAGATGCAATAAAAAAGATGATAAGGTGCAGTAGTTCTAAGAACGGATTGATTTGTAGCACGTCATAGACACCATCACCACTTCCGTCGGCATTACTATCCTGAATATGAGTGATACTTCCATTGTAGCTGTCTTCGAATTCTTTGGCGTCACCCACTTTGGTTACGTAGTGAGCTGCATTTTCGGTCACATCGGCTATAATATCTGTAGGGCTAAATAAAAGAAGCTCTACTAGTGGTTTATACAGTACTAAGGCTACTAAGATTAAGATTGGCCTAACCAGAGTATATGGGTCCAAATTCCCCGATGGGTTGGCAAAATAAGTGATTACTTTAGACCCTACTAAGATGATCATTAGTACGGCAGCTAAGCCATAAGCATAATCTATGATTTGATCTATATATTGGTATAACCCAAAGAGGTTTTTATCTCCAACATTCCCTTCAAAAATAGCAGTCTGTAGACTGTTTATAATATCTGTTAAATCCATTTTTTTGTTTTTTGTTTATTCCCAATACGACATGATTATTATTCCAGAGTCCTCTAAATAGGATTGTGTTCTACTTTGCCAGGATCCTGGAAACCCCCATTAGATTTAATACGTCTTTATCTATCTGATGTACTTTTTCCCTAACTCTCATCATTCGAATCAATAATTTTAAGAAGGCTGTGTAGTTATATCCAGTTCCTCCGCTAAGGAGCAAACCACTTGAAATAACTTCTAACTCCGACTTTAATTTTTTATAGTATTCTTCTTGTTTTTCCAGATCAGCTTCGTGACGTTTGAGTCCATGCATGATACCAAAGGTGGCGTACTTTCTGGTCTTTATATTTGATTTTACTTTGTCTATTTTAGTACTTAAACTATTGGACATGATATACACCGCTCCATACACAGGAGAAGTTTTGAGATTACCCGTAACTCTTCTGTTTTTTGCATAAGTAGTTTCTTTGGTTTTTAGGTTTCTAACCTGTCTGCGTTGATCCTTCTTATTGTCTAATTCAACTCCTAGAAGCCCTGCAATAACTCCTTTTTCTGCAGCAACGACTACATCGGCTATAGATGAGGAATGCGTTTGTGATTGAATGCTCATACCCCAGCACAAACAGATGATTGTAACTATGCTAATATTCTTCATTGTGTAAAGTGATATTTAGTACGTTTTCTATGGTTGAGAGTATGAGATAAATACGTTCTCCTTCAGGAATTGGATTATCGGGATTTACATAGTTTTCAATCCTTTTCTTTTCCCTATTTAGTTTGGTGCTATATCTTCTTCTTATGATAAGATTTCTAAAAGTATCTCCCGGATTTAGATTGAGTACAGGGTACTTCGTATGTATATATCCCATACTGTCATAAACATTATTACTAAAGGTTGTCCCATTTGCGAACCTTGCTATACTTCCTTTAGCTCTTAACTCAAACAAACGATTTAATGTTTTTAGTTCATCGTACTGTTCTTTATACACTCTGCTAAGCCCTAGGATGAAAGGAGTGTTTGCAGTTAGTTTACCGGTTAACTTATGATTTTCGCTATTAATACTTTTATATCGACTCTGAGAAAGGTTATCCGTCCAGCTTACATTCACGGTATGTGTAATAACCGCTTGTGACTTTGCCGAAAAGCTTAGCATAGCAAACAGTGCATATATCAAAATTCTTTTCATGTCTTAGTTCTTTAATTCAGTGTCAGCGTTATTTTCGTCTTGTAATAAAATCAGTCAGTGCACTTTGTTCTACACTATCCTCAATCATATCGAGAAGTCGATGAATATTGAAAATAGATTCCATCGCATTCTGATATAAGTTGAGTCTGTCTCCATATAGAATAATCAGCGAATTATTGTTGTCGAGTTCTCTTTGAAGATTGTCGATCATCTGTTTTGCAGTCGCCAGGTTCTTGGTGTTTCTCTTTTTCTTAGTGTAATTAAAGAAAGCCATAGTGCTATTTCTATTGGTTAGCGTATTGTATCGTTTTCTGGCATTAGACATTTCCTCATCCAACTTGTCATTAACATAAAGAGCACCTGCTGCAGTAGGACCTGTTAGGTAAGCAAGTCGTTCATAGTATTTGTTTCTGTAATTGTTAATCTCAGAAGTTAATTTCTTCTCCTCAGACAGTAATGATCTGTATAAGTAATAGGCACCAACAGAACCTCCCATAGATCCTGGATCTGTTAGGAAAGGATATTCCTGTGCGGAAATGGTTACCCCTTTCAAAAGACAGATCACTATCGTTATTTTTTGTATAGCTTTCATTGCTGCTGTGATTTGTTGATTACATTGATATTTAGAGTACGATGTTTGCTACCTTTAATGTTCCGGATAGCTCAGAGAAAGTAGCATAGTTAATAACCACTAATCCAAGGGCAGAAAAGAATAGAATCCTTCTGGCATCTTTATCGTATTTTGAAAACTCCTTTATGAGTTCACTTCGCAGTTGATAAATCTCTTGACGCTTAGAGGATTTAATTTTCGATTTATCTAAATACATTAAGGCAAGAAGAATAGCTCTGTCTTTAGAGAGGTTCTCAAAGTATTCTCTCTTTGTTCTTGTCATATAGGGGAGTACAGCATACTTAGATATGGTAGTACTAGCCAAAGAGGATACAATTGAAGCAGCTAGTGATGCCCCATCCTTTTCTTCATAGTTATGTTTTCGCTTGTAGTTTTCGTCCAACATTTTTTCCATATTCCTGTTGGATTGCGATAGCAAAGAATTCTGGTATTCCATGATACCGTTTCTCGCTCCTACAGTGACTCCAAGCTCTACTAACTTTTGACGTGTTTTCTTGTCGTTATTGTTGAAATGTGTATGTACATGAACAAATTGTCCGAAACATGTTTGACTAATAAATAGTAGTCCGATGATTAATTTTAGTGTCCCTTTCATGATATTGTATTTTTGTTTTTTAATCCCCTGTGTGTTAGCTTTTGGATAATAATCGATACAGAATTTTCCGCTCTGCTTCTCGTTTCATTGCTTCAAGCTCTTTATATATGGTATTGGTGATACTCACATACTTCTCTTCAATTTGCTCCATAACCCCTACGTTTACCCTATTTTTGGTGGTTGTCAATAAGAGGTACAGTACCCTTTTATGAGCGTATATCAGATAGTTTTTTTTATTGTTGCAGGCACCTCTTGATTTAAACCCTATGTATCCATTGCAGATATCACTATAATCATCATACTTGATAGTAATTCCCGGAGTAAAAAAGTAGCGCTCTTTTGCAGCCATAATCGTTGCGGTGGGTGCTACAGTACTGGTGTAGGCTGTAGTCGTTTTTGTCATTTGACGACCCCATTCTCTTACCTTATTTCTTTCGGTTCCTCTCATGAACATTCCTGGGAAATCCAGATATTGAGCCGATGAGGTCATGGTCATAAAAAGACTTCCTATTACAATAAGTGCTCTCATTTTTTTGCTTTCTAGTTTTTAGATAATCTTTGGGCGTAATAATCGCTCTCTCGGGATATCGATACTTACTGATCTACCGCCATTTTCTTCAAAAATGTCTATGGCCAGTTTCTCGTTTTCATTCAACATGAACTTGTTAAACAGTAAGGTTACCGATTGTTCGCCATGACCTATGATTTCAAAATTATCGGTACAGGTAAAGATTGGAGAAATAACACGTTCCTGATATAGATAATCCTTGCTCATTCGTTTACGTAGCTTGGTTCTAAACAGTATATTGTCGATATCAAAGTCTAGCGTAGATTCGTTTTTTAACGCTATGCGAATGGCAATTTTCTCTTCGATGTAGTATATTCCTGCAACCTCTATTCTCAAATCCCCTTTTTTACCATCTTTTATGTTCATGATATTTCGGCTATGCCTTGCCAATTGAGTGCATAGGGATTCAAACTGATCTTCTTTTTCTTTTTCTTCTTCCTCTTCTTTTTTAAAGACAGATACTAAATGATCTGACGCTTTAACTTTATAAGTCACAGACGGAGCAAAACGATCATATCCCAATGCGATGGAATAGTAACCTCCATCATCAGTGATCACAGTAAGGTTAGAGAGTTGGCTTCGGCTATCGATAAGTTCTTCTCCTATATGCTTTAACCGAATCATTTGTGGCAAAGTGTCTGCAACAAAATATGGAGATCCTATATCTACATACTTGATTTTTTTATCAAATAACAGATGTGTTGTTTTTACGTCAGAGACTAACAAAGTATCTTGTTTATTGATAGGTACCAGGTTATCCTGACCGTGAATTAAGCAGTGATTTGCTATAATCGTTAGTAGTATTAAAAAAATGCGTTTCATAATTGGTTGTCTTTTATGCTGTTCGTTTAAACTGTTTATTATCTTTCTACAAATTCTCGTAATGCCAATTGCATATTTTTCTTCTTGTTGTAGACATCGTATATGAATTTGTTTTCATCTGCGTTAGAGGAGTAGCAAGCATATCGCTCTGGTGATACGGTTACTTTGTATACATTGGATACACTACCCACTTTGATAAAAACTTCTCTTTTATCGGTAGAGAATAGTTTTTCAAGATCAGACTCACTGAAGGATAGATATTGTGCAAACTTATCCTTGGTGGCCATCTTCTTTTTGTGAGAAAGAAGGATCATCGTATCTGTGTTGTTAATCATAGCTGGCCCTGCGGGAGTGTCCAAAATGTCTTCTACATCTTGTGTTGCAATAGCCACTTCTCCGTAAAATTTCCTTACCGTCTTGTATAGGTATTTGATGAATTGTGCCATTTCTCCCTTAGAAATAGGTTTCCAGCACTCGTCTATAAATATGGATTTCTTGATCTCAGGGATTTTTCTGATTTTTCCCATGACCACATCTATACACAGCATCGTAACCAGTGGGAATAAAACCGGATGATCTTTGATGTTGTCCATTTCAAATACAATAAATCGTTCCTGTACCAAATCGATCTGATCTTTGGAGTTGAGTATTTGACTGTATTTCCCATCATGAAAATCGCGTAATGATAGTTGGAAACTTGTTTTGTCAAAGTACTTCTCCTCATTATCCATTACCGAATGTTGATCTACAAACTCGTAGAAAGAAGACATACAAGGAAACTTGTCTTTATCAGATTCAAAACTTTCGTAGTAAGCATCCAGGTATAACCCGATGATTTGTTTTTCTTCTCTCATATGCGGATCATCACCTTTCCATAAAAACAAGATCAGAGAGGTAAGGAATACCTTTTTTTCGTTATCTATTTCACTTAAGCTCTGGAAATAAAAAGGATTAAACTGTAGTGGCATATCCAAATCGTAGGCAAAATATTGACCGTTTACGAGTTGACACAATTTCTTGTAGGAGTTACCGATATCGATCATTACGATATGATGTCCTTGCTCATAGTACTGGCTGGCAATATGATTGATCAGGAATGATTTTCCTGTACCCGAAGGACCAAAGATGAGTCGATTACGATTTACGATAAGTCCTCGTTTTAAGGGCTCATCCCATAAATCCAATCGTACAGGAGCCCCGTTTTTACGGTCGGTTAATAAAATTCCGTTGGTATTTCCTTCATAATAGCTCTCGAAATTCAGGAATACTGGGGTTTGCTCAGAAATCCCAATGAATTTGTAGTTTTCTGGAATGTAAACCGATGCACCAGGAGCATTATTGATGTATAAATCTTTTAAGGCGTATTTTATTTGGTATGGAGTAATCCCTAATTCTTTAAAGGAATTCTCTAACTGGTTTTTATGATTTTCTAGTTTTTCTTCAGAAGTATCCCAAAGGATGATATTGAAATGTTGGTTTACGAATTTCAACTCTTTCTCAATCACCGTACTTACCAATTCATCAATTTGATCATAGGTAACTTCATTTTCTTTGGATAAAATGGCTAAACTTTTAAACTGGTTGAGTTTGGTTTTTAGTTTTGAAAAAATACTGTCAGAGCTACTGATGTAGATCACCTGATTATAAATATGATTGCATTCTAATCCCAAACATACTGGTTGTATAAACGGAATCTGAAAATTTGTCTTTTGCGTAGAGAAATCGATATTCTTTTTTGTCGTCTCTATGGTAAGCGGTAATTGATCGTATGAAGTTATGGCATACATTTCTCCTACTTTATTCCCTACCTGAAGCTTTTTGTCAAAGAAGATATCTTGTAGTGCTTGATTCCCTTTTGGAGATAGGGAAAAGTACTTTCCGATAACCTCCAGCATACAATCGGTTTTCATCTTTTCGACTTCAAAAAATTCTTCTTTTATCAAGAAAGAAATACTGGTAGTCACTGTTTTTAGAAAAGTATCCACTTCTTCCATATACTTCTCGTATTGTTTTGGACTACTGGTGATACTCATTTTCTTTTTAGAATCCTTGGTGATAAACAAGTAACACTCATGACTTAGCGTGGGTTTCTCGTAGAAAAACTTATTATCACTTCGGGATAGCATGTGCTCTCCTTTTGCAATAGCTTCTTTTACGGTATCAACAAAGAAGTAATCTTGTTTTTGAATGATCGTATCTTCTGGTAAGGACCTGATGATTTTGTCAAATAGTTGATTGATCCTTTCGATAGCAGCCATATCCAGAGAATATATTTGTGGTAGTTTTAGCTTGTACCCAACGCTGATATCTCCCTTTTTGGATACGATTAGATCGTTCTCTACAGCATATATCGGAAATACGGTATTTAGTGTGTCGTTCTTCATGTTACTGGGTGTTAATGTTAAACCATAAGTGATATTTCTTGGGCATATACACTGTTCTTTTATCGAATATCTCCGTGCTTATTTCTTTGGCAGCAGATAGGATCGCGATGTCTTTTGCCTCATCCAGATTAATGCTGTTGTTTCCTCCTAATGCTGCGGCTTGAGTTCCTCTTTGGTAAGCATAATCATATACATCGTTAGCTACTTTGGAAGGAATTTTGGGCCAGGTTCGATTGCCTAAATGAATCCCCTCTCGTCCATCGTAATCGTAGAGACTAAAATCCAATAGGTAAAGTTTATCATGGGCCTTGTAGCTATTGACGTCAATCATTAATCGGCTTGTTGAAAGATTAACTTTCCCATAAACTACCGACCCTTTTGGAATGTATAAGGCGGGTTCTTTTAATCGTACATCTTTCTTGGTTCTTATCGCTATGGTACTTCCATTAACCAATACCCCTTGGTCTACTGTTTCTGCGGGTACTAATCCTACGATTTTATCATCCCCTCTGGCAGATCCCGCTCCCTGAAAGTGATTTTTTGCCGTGAACTTATCTTTAATAGCATTAGACATTCGTTCACTTGCCATTTGAGCAGTTTTGGCAATATCTTCTGGGTTAGTTCCACCAACTCCGGTTCCCAGGCCAGTTTGGCCATTTTCAAATTTCATCTCCATAGAAGGTTGTCCGTGAGCGGCAGCAACTTGGTTATACGAATCCACAAAAGCACTTAGATTTTCTTCAGGATTATCGGATTGTGCAGCCATTCTGGATTGCTCCATAAGTTGATCTTGCAAAGCCATTATTCTTTGCAATTCTTCGTCTATATAAACCTCTTCAACTTCTTGAGTATTCCGAGATTTTGTTGCTTGATTATAAGCCGGATTAGCAGTGCTAGCATAAGCATTGTTTTGATATAATTTTTGTTGTTGTTCTAATTCTTGCGGATTCAGGGAATCTTCCATTCCTCTGATGATTGATTCTTCTACGTAAACTTGTTTTTCAGCATCTTCTACATCGCTAAGGTTTTTTACTACCTTGTTGAGTCCAAAAATGGATTTGTCCTTTTCGTAGTTTTGAATTTTTGAAGTTCTCTTAATTTTTTTGTCATCAACCTTTGGCGTCAAAATATTGATTTTGGCTTCCGATTTATCTGACTCACCAGATGGCATGATAGCTACTTTTATGAAAACACCTATCAGCGCCATAAAGGCTACAAATACAACTGTCGCTATTATTTTTTTGTTTTTGTCCATTTTTGTTTTTTATTGATTCATTGCGATTTCCTTATCCTCTTTTTTGATCCAGCTTCTCCAAACTAGCAGTGGGTCTACTCTTTTCCCTTTGAGCCATATTTCGTAGTGCAGGTGTGGGCCGGTTACTCTTCCGGTATCTCCAACCAAACCGATGAGTTGCCCTTGTTTTATAGTATCCCCTTTCTTTACCATTTTAATCCATAGGTGACCATATAGTGTTTTGATCTCTTCGCCGTGAGCTAGTAGAATTCGATTTCCATAACCTTTCACAAAATCAGCCTTTTCTACGGTTCCGTTAGCAGCGGCAAATACAGGCTTCCCCTTTGTGGCTACCAGATCGATGCCTTGATGTAATCTGTTTTCTTTAAGAATTGGATGGTTTCGAAATCCATATGGGGAAGAAACGGTTACAAAATCATTCTTATCCAATGGGAAATAAACCGGAATGTTCTCATACTTTTTTACTGTAGCAGTTTGTGCGGCTATTGTAGCTACGCAGAACATGAGTAGCAATAGGCAAACACCATATGTTGCTTTACAATTTTTCATCTTTTTTCTCCTTTGTTTTTTTATGCAGTTTCAGATACAGTATTGGTTTCGTTTTCCTGAGCAAACTCAATATTGTATAGTTCGGTGGCGACGAGGATATCAATCTCTTCCACGATTCTGTTGAAGTTGCCATCCATTAAACTATCCACGTCATCATCTTCATCCAATACTTTTGGAATGGCTGTTTTTATAGCATCAGTACGTTTATCTATTTGTATTTTCCCTCTGAATATTTTTCGATTAATCTCTTCTCCAAAGTTGTCGGCCACTATACCTACAAACTCTCCTTGGGATAATTGCGAAAGCGTAGCCACGGGCATTACATATTCCAGGTTTTCGCTAATGCTATAAGAGGTAGCACTGGTATCTACAGATACACTTTTCATTTTTTGCTTTTTCTTACCAAATACCTCTTGTAGTTTGGTAGCTGTTTCGCTTCGAACCGATCCACTAAAAATGTTTCCTACAATATTGAAGATGGTTTCGGCGATTTTATCTCCATAGTCTCTTTTTAACTGCTCTAGATCCTGCATCCCAATAGTCGTAGATATTTTGTTGGATCTTGCCGTTGCGATCAAGTTGTCTAATCCCATAAAATACATGGTAGGCAACTCATCAATGATCACAGAACAGGGTTGTCTATTTTGCTGATTGATCTTTTTTAATATCTGTGTAGCAATCAGACCTAATGCTGGCGAATTTGTGGTTTGCGTAGCTGGCGAATTCGCCAGAATCATGATCGAGGGTTCCTTGGGATTGTTGATTTCTAAAGGGACATTTAGTTCTGGATACACATTATTACCCATTACCCAGAACAATTCTTTGGTGGCTAGTTGTGATAGCGGAATTCTGGCAGATGCAGTTTGTCCGGATAACTGCTCAAATGCTTCTTTTTCGAGCGCGTCAGCAAACGGTGTCATAAAGAATTTGAGCTCTTTATACTCTCCAAATATTTTGAAGACCTTTTCATCTGGACAAGCAGCCAATGTTATGGCATGTGGTAGTGTGCAGTATTTACCATCCTCATATATCTTTAAGAAATAGATACAAGAAGCGAAGTAAGAGATTGCGGATTGTGCAAAGAAATCCTTTTGAGTAATCCACTCTTTGTTGAGGTTGTATAATACAGTTTGTGCTGCCTCAATCGCATCTGCCGCTTTATTGATCAAATCGGGACTGATCGGGTTTACGAAGTTAGAACGTTCAATATCATCCAGTGAGATAACACTGAAATCGGGTTCTATGTCATATTGTTCTTTATAGTATTGAAAAAAAGCATAGGTTTCTTTGGCTAATGATGGGAATTTGAAATCATATACCAGCATGGTAAATTTCTTTTGAATATGCTGTCTGATGTATTCTTCTATAACAGAGTATGATTTCCCTGAACCTGGAGTTCCTAGTACCATGGTAGCTCTAAAAGGATTCACCACGTTTACCACTCCGTTACTCGTCTTAAAGTTTACAGAATACGGGTTCTCCATCACATCTTTTTCTTGCTTGAAGATGAGGTTCTTCTCATTAAACTCATCCTTTTGGCCATAGAAATCAAAATGCCTCCGGAAATTGATAAACCCCCAAATAAACGCTACAAAAGAAACAACGGTAAGTCCTAAGTTTAGGAAAATTGGAGTGGGTATTGAAGAGGTTAAAACAAATACGATAACCCCAATTGCGAGACCAATAATATAATATTTGATCTGATGATTGCCTTCTGGTTTCTTTTTGACTTGAAATCCTAGTGAAGCGAAGGCGAATAATAAAATACAAACGAACCTTGTAAATACAGAAGATTGTAAAACAGGTACCTTACTATAAATACTAATCAGAATATTATTTAGGTAACTATTCACTAATCCTTTGTCTACAAAGAAATCCAGATAACTACCATAAATATCAGCTGATAGCATCGCCAAGCACACTACGAAAGCAAAGATGATGATGATGTCTATGGATAGTTTACCGTCTTTCATGATGTAATATTATTATATTAGTTGTCAGTGTTTTACGGTGTAAAATTAATCCAGATGTATAGGGTCTAGGTAGTGAAAATGAGTAAGTGTCCGATTGAGTTGATAAGTGGTTTATTATAATCTATAAATGTATTTTTGAGATAAAATGGTGAATACATACTTTTGTCGAATGTATATAAACAGAAAAGCCGAATCAACTGATTCGGCTTTTCTGTTGTTGCGGGCGGAGAGACTTTCTTCGGCTCGTACCTCGTGTCACTCTGAGCAAAGTCGAAGCGCTCAGGATAAACTTCTCATCTCTCCTAAGTAGTATTTAACTTTTAGGTATAAAAAAAGCTTCCCATTTCTGAGAAGCTTTTCTTCGGTGCGGGCGGAGAGACTCGAACTCTCACACCTCGCGGCACTAGATCCTAAGTCTAGCGTGTCTACCAATTCCACCACGCCCGCATTTTTAATTTTGTACCCCTTAGAACTCGGTACAAAAAGTCTCACTTTTATTAGTAAGCGGGTGCAAATATAAACAATACTTTTAAAATAAAAACAACCTTCTCAAAAAATATAAAGTTTTAGTACTTTTAGGCCTTAATTAACTCAATTCCATGCAAAATATAAACTCATACGTTCAAGAGCATAAAGATCGATTTATAGACGAACTTTTAGCCTTGCTTAAAATTCCATCGATTAGCGCAGATTCTGCCTACGAAAAGGATGTGATAAAAACTGCTCAGGAGATCAAAAATAGTCTTGAAAACGCAGGATGTGATAAAGTAGAGATTTGTGAAACCCCTGGATATCCTATCGTATATGGAGAAAAAATAATCGATAAAAACCTTCCAACTGTATTGGTATATGGTCATTATGATGTGCAACCACCAGATCCATTAGATCTATGGGATAGTCCTCCGTTTGAACCTGTAATAAAACCAACAGATATTCATCCCGAAGGGGCAATTTTTGCTCGTGGTTCTTGTGATGATAAAGGGCAAATGTATATGCATGTAAAAGCATTAGAGTTGATGACCAAAACTGATCAATTACCTTGTAATGTCAAGTTCATGATCGAAGGTGAAGAAGAAGTAGGTAGTAAAAGTTTGGGATGGTTTGTAGAGAGAAATCAAGAAAAACTAGCCAATGATGTTATTTTGATCAGTGATACAGGAATGATCGCAAAAGATGTTCCGTCGATAACCACTGGCTTAAGAGGATTAAGTTATGTTGAGGTTGAGGTTACTGGACCTAATCGAGATTTACATAGTGGATTGTATGGTGGTGCTGTGGCTAACCCGATCAATGTGTTGACCAAAATGATTGCTTCGTTACATGATGAAAATAATCATATTACCATACCAGGGTTTTACGACAAGGTAGAAGAGTTATCAAAAGAAGAAAGAGCCGAAATGGCCAAAGCGCCGTTTTCTATCGAAGCTTATAAAAATGCATTAGCGATTAATGATGTATATGGCGAAGAGGGATATACTACAAACGAGCGCAACTCGATTCGTCCTACACTTGATGTAAATGGAATTTGGGGAGGATACACTGGTGAAGGAGCCAAGACGGTTATTGCGAGTAAAGCCTATGCCAAGATTTCGATGCGATTAGTGCCTAATCAGGATTGGGAAGAGATTACAGAGTTATTTGCAAAACATTTCGAAAGCATTGCTCCTGAAGCGGTAACCGTAAAAGTGACACCGCACCATGGAGGCCAGGGATATGTTACCCCAATTGATAATATCGGATATCAAGCAGCAAGTAAAGCCTATCAGGATACTTTTGGGACTACTCCGATTCCGCAAAGAAGTGGAGGTAGTATTCCAATCGTTTCGCTATTCGAGAAAGAACTAAAAAGTAAAACCATTTTGATGGGATTTGGTTTGAATAGTGATGCTATTCATTCTCCAAACGAACATTTTGGAGTATGGAATTATTTAAAAGGAATAGAAACGATTCCGTTGTTTTATAAATATTTTACAGAACTAAGTAAATAGTAACCTTTTTAAGGATATCATCAACATAAAACCACTCATTTTGAGTGGTTTTTTTGATTAAAGGTTTGGAAACTTAATTTTTTATTCTACATTTGTAGAGTTAATTCTAATTTAGTAGAGCAATGCAATTATCCAAAGCCGAAGAACAACTGATGAAATACTTATGGAAGTTAGAAAAGGCATTTATGAAAGATTTGCTGGATGCTTTTCCCGAACCTAAACCGGCAACGACTACCGTAGCAACATTGCTTAAAAGAATGAAGGATAAAGGTTTTGTGGATTATACGCTCTACGGAAAATCAAGAGAATACTATCCTTTGGTAAAAAAAACCGATTACTTTTCGAAGCATGTTAATGGATTGATTAAGAATTTTTTCAATAATTCTGCTTCTCAGTTTGCCTCTTTTTTCACTGAAGAGACGAACCTATCAACTTCAGAATTAGAAGAGCTCAAAAAGATTGTTGACCAACAACTTCAAAAACAGAAAAAATGATAGCATACATCCTTAAATCTACACTTTGCTTAGTGCTGTTATGGGCTTTCTACCGATGGTTTCTGGAGAAAGAAAGTATGCACGTTTTAAAACGCTTTTACCTTTTGTTTAGTTTGGTTTTTGCATATACGATCCCATTAATCACAATTACATATACGGTAGATGTTGTAGCCGATCAAGAAGCCCTAGTCGCTCCTACGGCATCGTATATCTATCTGGAAGATGTTCCACAAGAAGTAGCGCCTTCTATTAATTATTGGCCTATTGTGTTATGGACATTGTACGGAATCGGTGTTCTTATTTTTGGTACCAGGTTCCTATTGAATTTGAGGAGGATGGTTAAAAAAATTACCACTAATGAACAACTAAAAACACCTTCGTTTATACACGTTTTATTGGGTAATACAGTAGTTCCGCATTCTTTTTGGAGTTACATTTTTGTGCCAGGAAGAGCATTTAAAGAAAACAAAATCCCTAAAGAGGTTTTGCTACATGAACAAACTCATGTAGCACAAAAGCACACGCTCGATATCTTATTCGTTGAGATCATGCAAGTTATATTTTGGTTTAATCCAATGTGGTATTGGATCAAAAGAGCAATAAAGTTAAATCATGAATTCCTAGCAGACCAAAGTGTACTGCATCAAGGAGATTCTATAAAAAAGTATATCGACCTACTCGTTGGCTATAATAGCAGTCCTAATCACACTGTACTAGCGAGTTCAATCAATTATTCATTAACCAAAAAACGAATCGTTATGATGTCACAACAATTTTCTAGAACCAAAGCAGCGACAAAGCTGTTGCTGCTTTTTCCCCTTTTGTTTGGGTGTATGCTGTTATTTACTAATGAAATTGTAGCCCAGCAAAGAAATGTCAATTATTCCAAAACCGTTCAGGATAGTGATTCTGATAAACAAATAAAGATAAAAGTAACAGGAAACCAAATCACGGTAAACGGGAAGGCTACTAGTATCTCCAATTTTGCTACGGTTATTGATAATACCACCAAACAATGGAAAGATGACGAGTTGAAAGGGTTTAATTTTGATGTGAAATTACAAAATGCTAATGATGATTTTATCGTGGCATTAAACAGAGAGTATAAAAAAACAAGGTTATATCAATCCAATCCGGATCATGATTTAATCCCACCAGCTCCACCATTACCTCCTGCACCAATAGTACGCAAAGGGGAAGCAAGTGCGATTCCGCCGCCTCCAAAAGAGGCTAAAAGGATAAAACGTAGTGGACCACCAGAGCCACCAACACCTTCAGCAGCTCCAACTCCATCTTCAGATTCTCAGGTTTTTGAAGGTAGTGAGGAAGAGGAGATGTTGGCCGAAATTGAAGAAGCGGAAGCGGAAGAGGAAGAAGAACGAAGAGCTGAAGAGATAAAAGAAGCCACGGCTTCTTTTAATGAAGAAGAAGCTAGAGAAGCACGTGAAAGGGTAAGTGCAATAGCACAAGAAGTAGCACGTAGAGTAAGTGAAGAGCAGTACGCAGCCGGCATTGAGGGGGATCGAGAAAGAGCTAGAATAGGCAGAGAGGCAGCAGCAGAAGCTAGAGCTGCGGTGTTGGAAATAAGCAGAAGATCTAAAGAAAGAATTAGAGAGCAGAGAGCCCAGCAACAAGAAATTTTGATGAAAGCTCAAGAAGAAGCAAGAAAAGCTGCTATGATTGCTCAGGAACATGCGTTGAAAGCACAACGAGATGCAGAAAGAGCAAGAGAGCGAGCCATGAAACAAGCTATGGAGTCTAGAAAAGAAGCCATGTTCCAGGCAGAAAAGGCTAGAGAACAAGCCATGAAACAAGCTATGATGGCAAGAGAGGAAGCCGAAAAAGCAAGAGTAATGGCTATGGAGCAAGTAAGAAAAGATAGAGAAGTGGTAGCCAAAGAGCGAGAGCAATTAAGAGCCGAAGCTAGAAAAAATTTGGAGGAAGCGCGTAAAGAGGCTGAAAAAGCTCGCAAAAAGGCAAGAAAAGAGTTGAAGAGAGCTAAATCCAAAGCCAGAAAAGATAATAACCGCTAAAACACTTGATTTATTTTTGTAGCCGCATATAATTTTTAACTCCCTTTTGGGAGTTTTTTTGTGCAACATTTACTTATAAATCAGCGTTATACCTAGTATCAATCAAAAAACCCTTAGATGATGTTAAAGAGATTTTTTATTTTATGCTCGGGAGCAGATACTGCTATTTTAGAAAGTTGTAGTAATGGAGAACAAAACAAGTATGCAGGTATAGGAGCTACGGTTTTTTTTACCGCAGTAATGGCTTCCATTGCCGCAAGTTATGCGTTATACACCGTTTTTGATAATTATTTTACTGCTGCCTTTTTTGGGCTGATTTGGGGATTGTTAATCTTCAATCTGGACAGATTTATAGTATCCACTATCAAAAAAAAGGACAACTTTCTGGATGAACTGCTACAAGCATCCCCTAGAATAATTTTGGCAATAATCATCGCCATTGTCATTTCAAAACCATTGGAATTAAAAATCTTCGAGAAGGAAATAGATCGCGTGTTATTAGAGCAGAAGAATGACTATACTCTTGCCAACAAAGAACAAATCGCAACTCAATTTACTCCGGTGATTAATGGAATTGATCAGGAAATTGGAGCCCTAAAAGAAGAAATTACAACCAAAGAAACTGAAGTTAATGACTTATACGAAACCTATATTGCCGAAGCCGAAGGTCGAAAAGGAACTGAAATTGTAGGTAAAGGTCCTGTGTATAAGGAAAAAAGAGAAAAGCACGATGCTGCACTAGAAGAACTGGTAGCACTTAAAAAGAGTAACGCCGAGAAAATAGCTACGCTAGAAAATCAAAAAGTGCAGCTAGCTACCGAGTACGAAACTCAGGTAGATAACTCACAACCTATTATCGATAATTTTGATGGATTGATGGCAAGGATCAACGCGCTTAATGAATTGCCGTGGTTGCCCTCATTCTTTATATTTTTATTGTTCCTGGCTATCGAAACCTCTCCGATTTTTGCCAAACTGATATCTCCAAAGGGAGAATATGATTTTAAATTGCAAGATGCCGAAGGAGAAATAAGAACCTGGGTAGAGCAGAAGGAAGGTCAGCGAGCTGTGGTATTACAAACAGACTTTGATATCAATGATCGAGTATACGGTGATCTTACCGAAGAGGAAGAACTTTATGCTTATAAAAAGAAAGTGGCTAGAGAAATGATGAAAAAACAGCAAGATGCTTTTTATAAAAAACAAACAGGAATTTTATAAAAACAACTGAAGCTAGAATTTTCTGTCCGGATGATATACGTCCAGATCAAGAGAAGGTTTTTTATCGCTAATTAGTTCGGATACTAGTTTTCCAGTAGCTGAACCCATACTCCAGCCCATCATGGCGTGACCTGTTGCTATAGTAAGGTTATCACACTTTGATGATTTTCCTATGTATGGCAGACCATCTGGAGTCACTGGTCGTAATCCACAAGCAGCTTTTCCTTTTTCTTCCGGGGTTAACTCGATATTAGGAAAATAGCGTTGCGTAGCTTTGGCAATAGCTTCTACTCGTACTTGATTAATACGATGATTAATTCCGGCAATTTCCATAGTTCCGGCAAACCGGGTAAAACCGTCCATTGGGGTGATTGCTACTTTTGCTTCTGCAAGAATTGCGGGAATGGTGATGCCCAAATTTCTATCAGAATTGATTCGGTACCCTTTTCCCGCCTCCAGCAGCAGGTTGATACCAAGTAATTTGCTTAACTGGTTAGACCAGGAGCCTGCAGTTAAGATATATTCGTCTGCGGTATAAGTATGTGTGCTATTGCCTACGGTAACTATTTTTCCGTTGTTGAAAGACAGATTTTCAATCTTTTCATTTTTATGAAATCGAACTCCAGAAGCTTCCAAATGGATTTTCATTTCTTTCATAAAAGTATTGGGTGTAGTATGTGCATCACATTCATACCAGGTTGCACCAATTGCCTGTACCGCAGTATCAGGATGTAACTCTTGCAGTTCTTGTTTTGATAACGTTTTGGCGACTAGTCCTTCTTTTATGGCGGTTTCTGCTACCCGAATTTCTTCTTCCAGCATTTTTTCGGTTTGACAGAGCATCAGAAGTCCTTTTTTTTCTAACTGGAAGGAAAAGTTTTCATTATTTTTGATATCTGTATACAGATCTCTCCCCAAAATTGCAATCTCTTTGATGGCGGGAATCCCTTTATGTACATTTTTGTTAGAGCATGAAGCATTAAACGCCAGTGTCCATTTCAGAAAATTAGAATTAAGTCGTGGTTTTATAAAAAGAGGACTTGAAGGATTAAACATCCATTGCAATCCCTTTTTCATGACTCCTGGAGCGGCTAGCGGTATGATATGACTAGGGGATAAATATCCTGCATTAACATAAGAAGCTCCAAAATCCATCGAGGATTGATCGATAACCGTAACTTGATGCCCTTCTTTATGAAGATAATATGCCGTACATAAACCAATAATACCTCCACCAATCACAATACAGTTTTTCATTGCTCTGTTTTTTTAAAACTACATCGGTTAAATTACTTGAAATCCATGGGCATAAGGATCATCATCATCTATAGTAATCGTATTATACCCATATATTTTGGCCCAACCTTGTATACTTGGGACAATTGCTTTTTGATCACCCAACATAGTTTCTTGTTCTATACGTCCTATAAATGTACTACCAATGATGCTTTCATGTATAAAATCCTCTCCTTTTTTTAATCTACCTTTTGCATGTAACTGAGCCATTCTAGCAGAAGTGCCAGTGCCACAAGGAGAGCGATCGATCGCTTTATCTCCATAAAACACAGCATTTCTCCCAGATGATTTTGGATCGATAGGATCTCCTGTCCATAACATATGACTTACGTCCCTAATCGTTTCATCCTCAGGATGAATAAAGGTATCAGGATACTTTTGGTTGATGCTTTTGCGTAATACTTGTGAGTATTGAATTAGTTTGGATGCTTCGAAAGCGTGCATTCCTTCAAAATTGGATTGCGGATCGATAATGGCATAAAAATTTCCCCCGTAGGCGACATCAAAAACAAGTGTTCCCAGTTCGGGACAATCTATTTCTAATCCTTCTGCAGCTAGATACGATGGGACATTAGTGAGTTTTACCCAGTCGACTTTTTTCCCGGTTTGTTGATATTCGATTTCAACCAACCCAGCAGGGGCTTCCATTCTTATTTTTCCTGGTGTTTTAGGCTGAACTAGGCCTTCTTCAATAGCTATAGTGATGGTACCAATAGTTCCATGACCACACATGGGCAAACAACCCGAAGTTTCAATAAACAAAATTGCAAAATCATTCTCTGGATCATGAGGTTCGAATAAAAAACTACCACTCATCATATCATGACCTCTGGGTTCAAACATTAATCCCTTCCGAATCCAGTCATACTCTTTTAAGAAGTGTTGCCGTTTTTCGCTCATAGAATTTCCTACCAGAGGAGGATGACCGGTAGTCACTACTCGTACAGGATTACCACAGGTATGTGCGTCTATGCATCGATATACTGAGATACTCATATTACAGCGGGTTTCGTGTGGAATCTCCATTCACCAATCTGGAAATACCAAGAGGGTTTTGATTTTGTAACTCATCTGGTAATAAATGATCAGGCCAGTTTTGATAACTCATAGGGCGTACCCAACGCTTTATAGCATGTATGCCTACGGCAGTAAATCTACTGTCAGTAGATGCAGGATACGGTCCGCCATGAAGCATCGATGGACATACTTCTACTCCTGTAGGTACTCCATTAAAAATAAGTCGACCTACCCTGTCTTGCAGTGCCTCTATAATAGTACGGTGATCTGCTATCTCTTCTTGCTCTGCCAAAATAGTACCGGTAAGTTGCCCCTCGAGATGATCGATAATAGTGGTTAATTCCTCCAGATCTTTACATTGTACTACCATAGAGAACGGTCCAAAAACCTCTTGGTGCAGATTGGTGTTGTTTAAAAAGGAATCTCCATCTACTGTGGTAATCATTTGGCCTGCAAAGTTTGGTTCCAAATCACCTTGATAATCGGCTGTTTTAGAAATACCCGCTTCTTGAAGCATATTTGCTGAGTTGTTCTTGTAGTTGTTTACAATATTGGGATGCAACATACAAGAAGGAGTGATCGTTAAGATTTCATTAGATAATTTATCAATAAATTGATCCAGTGCTTCACTTTTTACCCCCAAAATCAAACCTGGATTTGTACAGAATTGCCCGGTACCCAAAGTGATAGATTTGGCATAAGTAGTTGCCAAAGATGCTCCTCTTTTTTGCAGAGCTTCCGGCAAGATTACAACGGGATTGATACTTCCCATTTCTGCAAATACTGGTATGGGTTCTGGCCGTTGAGCTGCAAGATCAAATAATGCTCGCCCTCCTTTGATACTTCCGGTAAAACCAACTGCCTTTATTTTTGGATGTTTGACCAATTGCACACCTACTTCGATACCCGAACTGTTGAGGTTTGAAAACACTCCGTTGGGCATTTTCGTTTTTTCTGCAGCGGCTATAATAGCAGATGCAATGAGTTCTCCCGTACCAGCGTGCATTGGGTGCGATTTTACAATCACGGGACATCCAGAAGCTAAAGCAGAAGCTGTATCACCACCAGCGGTAGAATAGGCTAAAGGAAAATTACTGGCACCAAAAACCACCACCGGACCTAATGGAGTCAACATTTTTCTAAGATCTGGTTTTGGGATGGGTATTCGATTAGAATCTGCTGTATCTATAGTAGCTTCGACCCATGTTCCGTCGGCTACCAAATTTGCAAAAGCTCTTAATTGACCTATGGTTCTTGTTCGTTCTCCAACGGCTCTTTTTTCTGGGAGTCCACTTTCAGAAATATAGGTCTGAATTAATAGATCACCAAGAGCAAGAATTTCTTCGGCGATCGTATTTAAGAACTGAGCTTTATCTTTTCCAGAAACCTTTTTATACGCAGCAAATGCCTCAGAAGCCAGATCAACTGCTTGGTCAATTTCTGTTTCGGAAGCTTCAGAATACAAAGGTTCATTTTCGATATTGACCTTTGGATTAAAGGTTTTGTAGGTTTTATCTCCTTGGGAAGAAAGATGATTGCCTATATAATTTTTACCGGTTATCATGTTTTTATTGTGTATTGATACGTGTGATTTTATTTGATCTTATGCATTTTGAAGGGCCGCTATATTTGGTAATTTCGGTCTATTTTTTATTCCCGTTTCAATAATTTCGAGCACCTGTTTTCGCTCCTCTCCAGATAATGGTAATCGGGGAGGTCTCACATTTTCGGTCCCTATTCCTGTAGCAACTTCGGCCAGTTTAATGTTTTGTACTAATTTAGGGTTTATGTCTAACTCTAGCAATGGTAAAAACCATCTGTAGATGGCGATAGCTTCTTCGATTCTTCCTGCTTTTTGAAGCTCATAGATAGCTACGGTTTCTTTAGGAAATGCATCGACCAGACCTGCTACCCATCCATCGGCGCCCATGATCAGACTCTCCAGGGCCAGGGTATCAACACCACACAAAATTTTTAAGCGATCTCCGAATCGATTTTTAATTCTGGTTACATTAGAAATATCTCGAGTAGATTCCTTTACCGCCTGTATATTGTCCAAGGTCAGTAAATCCTCAAACATATCTAGAGTTACTTCGATTGCATAATCCACAGGGTTGTTGTAGATCATTATGGGTAGATCAGTATTTTTGGCTATTTCTTTAAAATAAGCGATCGTTTCTTTATCACTAGCTTTATATCGCATTGGAGGAAGCATCATCAAGCCACTAGCACCGTCTTCTTTTGCGTTTCTAACTGCTTGTATCCCACCTTTGGTAGTTTGTTCTGCAATATTGATAATAACAGGAACCTGTCCATTTACGATATCTACCGTTGTTTGCACCAAAGTTCTTTTTTCAGGGTCACTTAATGTACTTGCCTCACCAAGAGTACCTCCGAGAATAATTCCGTGAACCCCGGCCTCTAACTGAGCTTTAATATTCACCTCAAACATCTTGAGGTCTAAGGTGTCCTGTGGTGTAAATTTTGTAGTCACTGCGGGCATTACCCCTTTCCATTGAATTGCCATGATAAATGTTTTGACCAAAAGTAGAATCTCTACTTAGCATGCAATACGCATAAGTTATCTGATATTGATACTATATTACCTTAATTTGTGTTTTTTTTGATTTTATTGAGTAATATTGATGAAGCAAGATGAAAGCACTTTCTTTTAAAATACCCAAAACTACTACTGATGCCCTTATTGTGCAGGAGGATCGAGGAGCTACATTTTATGATGCCTTTCACCAACATGAAGAAATTCAAATCTCATGGGTCATTTCTGGAGAAGGGAGTTTGATTGTAGGTGATACGGTTTCAAGTTATCAACCCAACGATATATTTATTTTTGGAAGTAATGTACCTCATGTGCTAAAAAGCAGTAGCATCGCATCGCATTCTCATATGATTTCTTTGTTCTTTACTAGAACATCCTTTGGGGATGATTTTTTTGATCTGTCTGAATTTGATGAGGTGAGAAGTTTTTTTGATTTGTTTCCATTTGGAATAAGAGTGCTTTCAGAAAAGGAAAACTTAAAAAAGATGTTTTTGGATGTAAAGAATGAGCCTAATAAACTAGAAAGATTGCTCATTTTTTTACAAATGCTAAAAATACTCTCTCAAACCCGTAAAGAGACCATATCTTCCTCTTTATTGAAGAAAAAATACAGTGATAATGAAGGGAAGAGAATGGCTCAGGTTTTTCAATTGGTAATGAATGAATTTTACAGAGATATTACCCTGGAAGAGGTTGCCAAAAAAGCAAATATGACAAAAAATGCCTTTTGCAGGTACTTTAAAAAAAGAACCAATAAAACGTTTTTTGAATTTTTGACCGAAATTAGAATTGAAAATTCATGTCTGCTTTTGTCAAAGGAACCGGACATATCGATTGCAGAAGCTTCATACAAAAGCGGGTTTAAAAATTTATCTCATTTCAATCGGAAGTTTAAGAAGATAAAGAAGAACACTCCTACTGAGTTTAGAAAAAAACTTTGGTGATACTCACTGATTAAACTGAACTTTAACCGGAAACTTTTCTATGTGGATTTGATTTCTATTCTTGTATCTCTTTTGATAGGAAATACTTTTTTATAAGTCAAACATCTCCATATCCATTCCAGAGGACCAAATTTAAAGTAAGTCAGCCAAACTTTGCTTAGTATTACCTGGCATACAAAGACTACCAGAGCTATGAGTAAGGTTTGAGATGGGCTCAATGTTTCATACCATCCTAATCCAATCGAAGAAAATAGCAAAACCCCAATCAAGCTTTGAGCCATGTAATTCGTTAAGGCCATTCTTCCTGCATATTTGAGAGGAGCAAGTAGCGTTTTCCATTTGGTATTATACCATATCCAGCCTATTACCCAAAGGTAAAACAACCCCATAACCACATCGGAGACGACCATTCCTTTGATGAAAAGAGTTCTTACAAATTCTATGCTATAGATTTCTAAATCGGTAAGAACAAATAAGAATAGGATTCTATAGAGATTGGTCAGTAAAGCAACTAGAATCATAGGTTTTTTTATACTCAGGATAAAAGTGTCCATAGATTGGTAGACTTTATTTTTACCCAAATACAAACCTAAGACAAACATGGATAGTGCGATCGGACTCAGGAAACCAAGCAACATCGGGATATTAGATGGATATTCTAATAGCCGTAAATGCATGCCCTCTAGATATGTTCCGTACCGGATAATTTGATGTACGGTTTCTCCTGTATATCCTTTTAAAAAGATTTCTGGTTGAAAATGAAGTAGTTCGAATACATATCCAAAACACTGATCATAGAAGGGGAAAAACAGAAAAAAACCAGAAAGAATAAGAATGAATTTATTGGATTTTTTCAGCAGTAAAGTAGTCATAAGACCTAAAACAGCATACAGATGCAGGACATCTCCAGACCATAAAAATAGAATGTGGATGCTCCCAAAAATGAATAAAATAAGCATTCTTCTAGCAAAAAATGAAAATGATAGTTGATTTCTTTCCAGCATTTTGATCGCCTGCATAGAAATTCCTAAACCAAAGAGCAATGAGAAAATAGGGAAAAATTTGGTGTAGAAAAATAGCTGTAGTATTTTTTGAGAAATTAAATCGAGTTGAGAAGTCCATTGTTTTGCAAATTCATCCTGATTTAAAAAGGTAGAATTCATGATGACAATATTGACAACAAAAATTCCCAGGATTGCAAATCCACGGAAAATATCTAATACTTCAATTCGCTTGGTGTTTTTGGTAGGTTGTTGATCCAACGTTCGAAATTTTATGGTACTGATAAATGCGGTGCAATATATAAATAGTTAGTGGTTTCTTAAGGCTTGCAAGATCAGATTAAACCTGTTTTTCCGTAAGTGGAAATACGTATTTTTAGGGCACATTAGTTAAAACCCAAATCCGTAAGCGTAATCAATATCAACAGTAAACTAATGACTCCCACCACTGTTGTGAAAATTCCCATTTTTTTTGATTTTGTCCACCCAGAAAGCGCAATTAAAAAAGACAAGGCAAAAAGCCCAATCATAAAGGTGAACATCCCTATGATTCTGGCGAGTAAAAAATCATCTTCGGTTACATCTTGTAGATATCCACCAGGAGTTGTTGTCATCGAAATTTTGGTCATTGCAAATAGAGCAACTAGAAAGCAACCAGCAGAAATTGTGGCTGTTTTTAATAAGCGATTTGTCAATTTATCAGCTTTTTCGGATATGATCAGATTAGCAACAATGGTTATAGAAAAACCACTTAATAAAGAACTAATTAAGATCATTTGATTGGCAAGACTATTCCAATATTCTAGAGTCATTTGCGTATAGGATGTTTAGTTATTGTCGATGAAATCAATGAATTTCAATACCTCTTTTCTGGACTCGATCATTGCTTTTTTTGTTCCTTCTTCTGTTCCTCCGTACAAAAACCGATGTTTTTTGATGCCTGTTAATCGCAAAGACTGACTGGTAGCTGCTCGAGTAGGTTCTCCTTCAGAAAACCATAAAAATTGATGTCCCGCATTTTCGTATCCAATTGATTTTATGGTATTAGGCCCTTTGGTTTCTCCTACCATCATTTCAGACATTTCATACGATGGCCATACCAAATCTGCTTTTCCAGATAACAATAGTGTAGGGCATTTAATTTTTGAAACATCAATAAATCCTTCTGACGAGTTCACTCTATTTTTCAATATGGGATCGATGTATTTTTTATATATAATTTTACCTGCTTCGTCATCAAATCTTCTGATGTTAGCAAACGGTATGTCCCTACCCTGATAGGTCCATGAAGATAGTAATGGCATTGTATCGTCTACTCCAACATGATCAGGAAGTACAATGTTAGATGGGGAATATCCTATTAAACCATCAATATTATCAAATTTGCTCGCATATAATAAAGCCAATTCTGCACCTCTAGAGATACCCAATAGAATAATTTTCCTGGTACCTTCATTTTTTGTTTGTGCCCAATCGATACACTTTTTCACATATTCGATAGGTATTCTGTTTATTCTTTTTGGGAGTAGTTTTTGACCTTGATAGGCAACAGAGAAAACATCGTATCCTTCTTGTACCAATCCTTCTAATTCTCTGGCATGTAATAGCCCTTTACCAGATCCTGGCAATACAACAATTATGGGATTTTGGATGTTTTCTTTTTGAAAAAGATATTCTCCAACTATACCATTTTCTTCTACCGCTCTAACGTCAATGTTTAACGCTGCTTTTTGGCAACCTAGCAGTGTTATGATGATAAATACTTTAATTAGATGCCTCATCTTGAAAGTAAATTCGAGGTTTTATTAGTTTTTAAAATCACTTTCAAAATCTGTAAGTGATATATTTTTTACCTGCTTTGAATAGGTTCCAAATACCCTATTTTTATCAAGATCGACAGCTAGATAGTCGCTCCAGCAAGAAAAGAGATGGAAATCATCCTTTTTTCCTAATTCAGAATCTTGTTTGATTTTACGCGGAGCGATGATGTAATAACTGTCCAATTGAAAAGTAGAAGCATAGGGTCTGCATAGCATGCCATCATCCCCCCATATTTTGATTCTTTTTCTGGATTCATTTCCCTGGTACATTTTAACGATTTCTACCGTAGTAGAGAAAGGCATTTTTTTATCATAGCCCCGATCGTCTTTATAATATAAATAATCAGAATACTCAATTACCTTTACCAAAGCAATGAACTCTGCCTGATCAACAATGCCCTTAAAACTACAGTCACCCTGGCAATCGCAATCACAGGCAAATGAGTTTAATGATAAGAACATAAACAACAATACAAACATTCTGGCAGGTATTTGATATTTCATGAAAAAAGAGATTAGGGGTATATCATTTCAAAATTTAGAATTTGAAAATCAATCTTATCTTCTAAAAGTTGAAAAAGTGTTTACTTTGTTTAATAGTACTAAAATATCAAAAATAATAGTTAGCCAGAAATATTAGATAACTATTTGTGTATGAGTTTAAATACTGGTTTAAAGTTTTTGGTTTTTACGAATTAGAATTTCCCAAAATTTGCTTTTCAAATTTTTCTGAATCTTTAAAGGCGCATAAATTTCCATCGGGATCGTAAAACTTTGCAATAGTTCCCCACGAATGTTCCTGATAATTTACTTGAACCCCTTTTGCAATAAGTGCGTTAGCCAACTCTTTTACATCCGGGACATTCATTCTGAGGCAGGTTCGAATCCTTTCCTGATTTGTGTTTGGTCCTTTATATTCATCATCAATTTCAACCATCAAATAGGAACCTCCAAATTCGAAGCAAGTTAGATTTTCTGTGTCAAACATTTTGTTTAGCCCCAAGATATTCTCATAAAAAGTTACACATTCTTGGTATTTGATGGTGTATAGTATTATTCCTGTTCTGTCGAATTCCATTTAATTGAAAACTATAATATTGATTATTAAATTTATTATATAGTAAAAGTGCACATAAGAGATGTTATTCTGAATAATCGGATGATTAACTTTTCATATGTTCTTTTGGTATTTGAATCTCTTATTTTGAAAATTATTCTTATACAGTTGCTACGATTTGTACTTTTTAATCACCTTATCATCCCATAATTGGACTTCAATATACTTGTCATATTTAAATCGCTCTTCTGCTTCACTTTTTTCTTCAGAGGGGAGTCCATAAGTTGCAATCAAATCGTTGAGTTCGTTTAGCAAAAAAACCTGACCATTACAGTCTTTTCTGTACGTATCAAGTTTGGGTTCGTCATGAAACTGAAATGATACCATACTATCGGGATACGTAAAGCTTAGATGTTCTGGATTTAGATCAGTCAATGGTATTTTTATAACTCCAGGGTTTATGTACCAAGATTTTGCCCAATCACATGGTCCCAAGGTAAAATAAAAAGGATCATTTCTATTGGGTCGTCCACCCTTTTGCTCGAATTGCATTTTGATTCTTTTTTCCAAAGAGAACCTTAAATCCAGATAGTTATCGGGTCTTTTACTATTCCACCCTTCGGTGATTTGGTTTTGAATTTGAGCGGCCTTTTGATAGCCCAATTCAGTAATATTACGAAAGGGGCCATTATTAATTTCATAATAATGATACAAGAATTTTGGTATTGCCATTTGCTTTTTTGGTAGATTTAAGATGTATTGTAGATGCAAGAAGCAGTAGGTTAAGATACTCATTGTATTTTTTATAGAGAGCCTTATTCGCGATATTTTATAAATGGAATATTGTAAGCAGTTTGTCCGCTTATTTTACAGGAAATGATAATGTTTTGTTCATTTCGTTCAAAATCAACCCTCCCCAAAATAGAACTATCTGTGATGAAAGAATCCTTATCGATTGGGACCAGTTCTACATCCGAATTGAAATGATGTTTTGCAATTATCTTTTCTCCTTTTTTCACAAAAGTGTATGTGGTTTGTAGCTCGTCGTTATAGAACGTCCCTAGATACTCTTCTATTTGGATTTGAGAATTGTCAATCGGGGTAAGCGTTACTTTTTTGGCCGGATATGAAAAATCTGAAAAGTGCCATGATAATTCATCTTTACCAAAAACTAGTTTACTGTGCTGTCTAGGAGTAAACTGAAATGAGTTTTCAGAAATTACTGGAAGAAAGACTTCGTTTGTAGTATTATGCGGTTGAAGAAACAGTGAATCTCTCCTTGATTTGATATGAATATAAAAACCAGGAAAAACCTGGTAGGTTCCAGTATATGCTTCCAACTGAATCTTAGTGGGCTTAGGGTTTGATGGTGTCGTTTTTGGCGTAAGGGATTGTTCTAAAAAAACATCTATCATTCCGTAGGCGATGGTAAGAGGATTAAAGGATTCGTAGTTTCCGGCAACGGCAACGGTAAAATTATGTTCAGGAATGTGTAATAGATATGCTCTAAAGGCAGCATCTCCACCTCCGTGAAAAATGACCTTAATTCCTCTGTAGTTTTTGGTTTCCAAGCCTAAACCGTATGGGATTTTTTTACCCGAATTTAGTGTAGAAGACTGGATCATTTTTGAAATGATAGCAGGGCTTCCTAGTTTCGGATCAACAAAACTTTGTGTCCACTTGATCAAATCTTGTGTTGTGGTATATAACCCAGTGGATCCTACAATTGATCTGTTCATGGGATAATAGTGATATTGATTTTGATCTTTATAATACGAATTTGCCTTTTTGGTGATTACCGATGTTGATCCATTTATAAACTGGCTGCTTGTCATGTTCAAGGGGTTAAAAATATGTTCACGAACAAATTCTTGAAATGGCATTCCGGAAACTCTGGCAACGATTTCTGCTAGCAAAACATACCCTGCATTGTTATATTGAAATCGCTCTCCCGGTTCGAAATTTAATCCGCGTTGTCTCAATAAAAGGGTAACCATTTCTTTTTGCCCAATCAAATATTGATCAGATCGACCTCTTAGTCCGTTTAGGTCTGTATTATTGCGAAAACCATTGGTATGATTGGCCAACATTCTAATTGTAATTTGATGAGGTAACGTTTTGAGTTCGGGGAGGTATTTTGTGATGGGGTCATCAATAGATAATTTGTTTTGTTGTTCTAGTAAGAAAATCGAAAAGACTGTAAATTGTTTGGATATCGAACCTACCAAAAAACGGGTGTCATCATTTATCGGGATTTGATGTTCTACATTGGCATAGCCCATATGATTTTTGTAGAGGGTTTCACCATTTTTGGATACGATAATCGAAAGCCCAGGTCCGTTTTCTTGTTCATGAATATAAAATAGGCTATCTGCTTTTATTGCCCTGGATTGTGCAGTACAGGTAAATGTGATACTGCAAAGAATAGTTAAAAACGTAAGTGATAATAGATGTTTCATTTGTCTCAAAATTTAGTTTGAAACAAAATTGAGTAATCATCATAGTTAAAAGGTCCGAGTTCCGAATGTCGAACTCATTTTTTGATAAAAAAATAGTCCGACTTTAAGTCGAACTTCTTCAAAGAGTTGATTTTCTATAGGCAGTAGGAGTGATCCCGGTGGCTTTCTTGAATGCGGTATAAAAAGAAGATTTTGAGTTGAAACCTACATCATACAACACTTCCAACACCGTTAAATCAGGTTGTTCCTTAAGCAGAGTTTGTGCATCTTTTATTCGATAGCTATTGATAAAATCGAAAAAGTGCATCCCGGTCTTTTTATTGATTAAAGCAGATAGTTGTTTTTCTGGAACGTCTAATGGTTCTGCCAATTTTTGTAGGGTGAGTTTATCATCTAAATATGGTTTTTCAGTTTCGATATACTCGATTAGTTTTTTTAGATCTTCTGGTTTTTCGGTTTCGGGCTTATGCGAATGGACAGGTGTTAAGTTATGATCAACACCAACAAACAAATTAGGTTTCCGCAATCCGTTTAAGACAAACCAGCAAATCACAAATAGTGCAAATAAGCTAATAAATAGGTTAAGGTAGATCAAAACTGGATGATTGCTGTTCATTAATTCACGAATGGTAACAAAAGTGTTTCCAATTAGGAACAGAATGGTAGTACGCAGCAACCATTGATACGTGATCTTATGATTACTTGAGTAATTATTCTGATATACCCTTTTGAATATAGTAAGGGAATAAAAAATAGCAATGATATAATAGTAATATTGGATTTTTGATAGTATTTCAAAAACGGTAAGACTTTGATCGGATAGATCCGTCAAGATGAATAGGATAAAAACCGCCAAAAAAAGAATACCGTGTAAGAGGTGTTTCGTGCTTAGTTTGAAATTATAATAACAAGCAGATTTTACATACAGATAGAACAATGGCATCTGAAGCAGGACACTAGAAATTTTAAGGCCTCTTAGTATAATACTTTGTGGTGGCTCTATAAACCACCCCATCATGTCGAATGCAGTGACTAATAGGAAGCTAGCAAATAAATAATTGGGGAGCTTACGCTTTGTTGGTGCAGAAAACAGATACAGCGCTAACAAAACCAATAGAAAAACGGTAATCTTACCAAGATCTCCAATAATATTTTCGGGATTCATATAAAATTGTATCAGGTTCTCTTTGTTCTATATGTTTTTGATAGATAAGAGGCCTAAGATAACCATTACTAACGAACTTTTTGTTTTAAGCTTTGAGCAACTTTAAATTCTACTAGGGACAAGGTAAGGACAATCAACGTTTCTGCCATAAAATAGATCCAACCCCAAGTAGTAATGGTTTGTAAATGATAAAAAGCAACCCCAATGGATAAAAAGCAATATAGCAGATTCAGAATGGCAATACCTTTTAGAAGAGATGGAGTCTTGTTTGCTTGATTATAGTAGGCACTTATATCATAAAGAGCAAAAAGTATAGGTAGACTTGCGAGTATGTATAGGGTAAAAACAGGAATTCCAAAAACACTTTCAAATTGTACCAATACAATTCCTAATAAAAATGCAGATAATAAGGCACCCAATCCATCAATTATAAAAAGTTGTTTGGGTTTTGATACCATTTTTTTTGTAATGAGATCTAGGGACATATTAGATGATAAATAAATTTGATTAAGTCTATTTTGGAACCATATTTTACCTATTTGAGTTTTAACACAAGTCGATCATCTCAACGACTTTTTATTAAAATATCGTCTTAAAAGATAATTTCTAAGAATGCTTAAAATAGTTAAATATACCGTTAATATCGTGTTTTTTCCAGAATGATTTTCGATACCCAGGACGGGAAATATAAGGTGTAGCGAAATGATGGTAATTAAAAACCCTATAGTCACATTAGCTAGGCTTTCTAAAAGAGATTGCTTTTTAGTCTGCATTAGAAATTCGATTAACAGTTGAAGAAATCTGGTCATCTGTGATTTCTATGATTCTATAACCTGAAGAAGTGGTGTCAATTTCGATAGTGTCCTGATGTTTCTTTATTTGATAGGATATCGCTGGGGTGATATGTTGTGTTACGTTTTTAAGGCTTACCGAACTTTCTATATGATAATGTCCACAAAAAATAGTGATTTGATTTGGGACTTGGGTGAGTATAGCGGCAACCTCTTGCCTGTTTCGAAGCTTACCCACACTGTCTACCATTAGGTTAAGTCCGATGATCGGATGATGAATAAAAATGACAATAGATTTGGTGGTGTTCAGCTCTTGTTTTAACCAATTGAGTTGTCTCGAGTCAATAGTACCAGATGAAGAATCTAAGTATACGAATTTCGTATTCATACTTTCGGTACTGTAGTAGATTTGTTGAGTATCATGCCTTGCGCCAGTATTCAGATACTTTACAGTTTCTGAAAAGGTATCGTGATTGCCTAGGGTAATTGAAAGATCTTTTCCCTCCAACTGTTGGAAAAAATAAGGGATACCATCATTTTCTCCAATATCTCCTGTGCATACAATCTGAGTAATGTTTTGATCTTCTATATGTTTTAGGATACGATCAAATCGTTTTCTTGCAGAAGTCAAATCCTTAAAAGGGAAAGATTCATCCAGGTGTGAGTCGGTGATATGGGCTATTCGTATCATTTTGTTTGATCTTATACAACCAAAAATAGTATTCCATTTTGGGTTTGATTTATAAAATCTTGCAGATTTTATGAATTGACCCTGAATTGAGTCGGGGAAACACCAATATACTTCTTAAAGGTGTTGGAAAAATAAGCAGTGTTGTCGAAACCACAATCTAAGGCTATTTCAAAAATAGAGTCTTTAGAATGCCTAAGTTTATCTTTTGCCTTTTGTATACGAAGATTGGTAAGATAGGTTAGAGGGGTACAACCATTGATTTCTGAAAAAAGTCGATGCAAATAATATTTACTGATGCCCATGGTTTTGCTCAGACTATCCAGATCGACGTGTTCTTTTAAGTTGTCATTGAGATAAGTTTTGGCATCAGTAATTAATCGGTACAATTCCTTTTTGGTATGGTGTTTTATGATATTTAATTTTCTGAAATTAGCATCAATATGGGTTTGTTCTTGTACAATGAGTTCTGAAACCTCGATAAACAAATCTTCCATATGCTGTGTGAAAGCAGTTTTGTCGTATTGGTATAAAAAAGCAATTTTATGGAGTAAGATATGCGCATCACTGCTAGGATCTTTATGTGTTATTTCCAGGAACTCTATTGAAGAGTCACTAGGTGAATAATGATGATAAATCTCATTAATCAAATCTTTGGATAAGAAGAATGACAGTCCCTGGGTACCTTTTTTGGCTTCGGTAGTGATCTGGCGATCCTTGTTTAAAATCAAATATTGATTTTTTGAAACCTCGATATCCTGATGATCATAGTGGTAACACTTACTGCCCGTGATAACATATTTTAGCGTATACGTAGACCGATAAGACACTGAGATATCATCGGCATGATTAGAATACAACATCTTGTTTTCAAACTGTTTTGAAAATGTAGGAATGGTTGTTATTTCTTCAAGTTGTATCATTACAATAAGCTTGTAAACTCAGTTTAGTATCGCAATTAATCTTCGAATATGGCAACGGCTCTTACCGGTGAGCCTGTGCCCCCTCTTATTTTTAAAGGTAAGCCAATAAATCGAAACCGTCCTCGACCAACAAGTAAATGTAGATTGATCATATTTTCGTAATGTGTAAAGTTCAATTCGCCACAAATATGATGCACTTCTTTGTTGGATACTTTTGGGACTCCTGGTGACATCGTTTCTACACCAAACGCAGCAATTTTTTTGTTACCTAACCAGCGTGCAGCTGCTGTCGATAATCCTGGTCCATTTCCCCAGTTTTCAGTATTAAAATGGTTTCTATAATGATCGGTATAAATAAGAACGGTATCTCCTGGTTTGATTTCAAGCTTTTCTTTCTTGCAAGCATCTGAGATCTCATCAGGTTCAATCAATTCTCGGAGGTTTTTATGCGAAAAATCCAGACAAATCCCCTCGGTATAGAACATGGATAATGGCATCGTATCAATAGATTGCCCTTCGTACTGTTTGGCCATATGATTAATGGCATCTACGTGTGTTCCTGTATGTTCACCGAGTTCTAACTTATGAACAGCTGGAGTTTTCTTTTTCGGGTTTTTGATACCATCCCATTCTTCGTGCGAATTATGGATCGACATTTTAACTTGAGGGAGGTCCTTAAAAACAGGCATTCCTTCATAAATTTCCTGGCTCAAGTCGATGATTTCTGGCATAAAGTCTTGTTACTTTTTTAGATGGTAAAGGTAGCAAAACTAAAGCTCAATTCAGAGCTAAGAATTGAGCTGGTAGAAGATATTGATTGATTTAGATGATTCATAGTTTTGGGTATTATCTAAGCAAATAGCACAAACTTTTTTTGGTTTATTTTATTCTATAATCCCTTCGTCAATTAATATTTCTGCAATACTATTGGCTTTGCGAAAAGCTTCTCCAGAGCCGAGATTCGAAAGTACAATTATAGCTACGCCTTGATCGGGAAATCTAACTAATTGCGAGCTAATCCCCCAGTCGCCTCCATCCCAGGCTACAATTTTTCTGCCATTAAAATCCCCAATATACAAGCCAAATGCCTGGTTATCTCTGTCATGATTAAATCGTATGGTTTTGTGCATGAGGTCATAAAATTGCTGCCCACCAAAACGTTTGTTGACCATATTGGTGCTCCATTTTAATAAATCATCTATGGTTGTCACCACTCCGCTACCTCCGTAGTGAGGAGAATTTCTAGGATGTTGGATATATCCTCCTTCTTCTTTTAATTGAATACCATATTCCTTGTACCCATTTACATATTCTTTTGTTCTTGGATTATATGGTGTGACTCTATTTTTAATGATCTGAGTAATATCATCGTTAATTAATGTATTGGCCATTCCAAGTGGTTCAAACAGTTGTGTCTTTGCAAAAGTACCAAAGGATTGTCCACTTACTTTTTCTACAATTTTGGTAAGCAGCATAAAATTTACATTGCAATAATCCCATTGATCTCCAGGTTTGAACTGTAGATTTTCTTCTGAAAGAGAAGTAGCGATACACTCATCGATGTCAAAGTAGTTGAAAGTTACCCAGGATTTACCACTTTTACGGGGTAATCTCTGATAATCTTTGATACCTGAGGTGTTGTAAATAAGGTGTTTGATTCTAATGGTATCTGGGTATTTTTCTAGTTCAGGGATGTATTTTGAAACTGGAGTCTCTAGCGAAATTTTATTTTCAAGAATCAATAAAGCTATACAAGCCGCGGTAAACTGCTTAGAAACAGAAGCAATACTGAAAGCCGAATTTGTTTGAATAGGAATATTATAATCCAAATTTGCGGCACCATATCCATTCTTATAAAATGTGTTTTCATTTTTTGAAATCCCAATCGCGTACCCGGGAGAATTAAGGTTGTTAAATTGGGTAAATAAGGAGTCAATCCGTTGTTTTGCAGAAGAAGATAAATTGTTTGATGTTTCCTGGCCACAACTGATAACAGCCATTAAGGGTAAGATGAGTACTATAATTTTTTTCATTAATTACGATTTAAAAATCTAGGGACTTAGTTGGATGAACCATTATTTTGATCGACAACAGCATCGATTTTAGGTTTAATAATGATGATCATAGTAAAACCAACTCCTAATCCGATAATTGAAAATATGATATCGTTGATGTCGAATACATTATTCCCTCCTAAGTTATGAATTTTTAGTTCTTGAGTGATTACATAGATAGCAGCTAATATCGTTGCCATTATATAGATTAACTGTCTTTTTATTTGCTTTGTTAGTACTCTTGCGTTAAGATAGAGCCCTATTGCGGTAAGTACCAAAGTACCGATAACCCCTTCAAAGAAATTAGGTAATGAAAGTAAAATGATTTTGAATACTTCTGGTGCATTACTATCCAAAACTGTTGGTCTTATGAACTTAAAAAACGCAAACAGTAGAATAAAGACTATTTGAATTCGAGCCAATTTTGAGATGTCTCTCATAATATCCAATTACTTTTTTTATGCAATTGCATACATCTTCATTTTAAATCGTGGGAAGGCCAAATGCTTTCAAAAAACGAATACCTGCTATCAAAAGTAAACTTATTTTGAGTATTTCGAGTATGATAAACAAGATATGATGATAGGTTTTGGACACTTTTTGACCCGCTATGATACGATCGGCTCTTCGATGTAATACTGGGATTAACCAAATAGTTTGAATACAAAGTAAAAAAAGGACAAGGCCATAAACGAAATTGTATTTCAATGAAAATTTACCTAATAAAAAGCTAACAATCAAGATTAGAGAAAAAACAATCTCTATTTTGTTTAAGGCTCCAAAAACAATTTTACCTATCCCCAAGCCCAATTGCCTGGTAATGTTTGGAGCACGAAATTTGAGTGGGGCTTCAACAAAAGAAATCCCCAATACCATTCCTACCCATACGAAGGTGATTATTGTAATTATTAATTTCATTTCTTTAAACTAAGGTTACCTTTTCAACATAAAAATAACTTCCTGTAAGGGTCTTATTTAGAAACGAATTTACAATATTTATTGCTGCGATCAGTGTTTTTCTTAGGGCATTACCTAACCATATTAAATGACGGATCTTGATTTTTTAAGTCATGTAATATCACTTATTTTATAAATGTTTTTCAAAAAATTCTAGAGCCATTGTTAGTGTTTGTTTATGTATTTCTTTTCGATTCACTTCGGGGTGATCTATGGTTATTGCTGGCATGATTTCTTTACCAAAAGGAGTAGCCTCATTTAGAAATACATAATGATCTACATGTTCGTTGTACAGGTGGAGTTTGCTGGTTTCGATCAGATTGTGATAGTTGATCGCATTACGTTCTACATTGGTATTGGTATCGCCTTTACCCGCTACAATAAAAACCGGTGCAGTAATCTTATTGGTTTGTTCTTTTGAATGGAATCCAAACCCGATTGCCGGAGCCATTACAAAAAATGCCTTTATTCTTTCATCTTTTACATGATCTTTGTAGGTATGATATGAGGAAACAATAAGGCTGTCGTTTTCAAAATCGATGATCTCATCGGTTTTTGGAAATTCTGCAGGCATGGCTCGATCGTCTGGATTTTCACTTTCTCGTATAGTTCTATCTACGTAGCCTCCCGCTAATGCAATATTGGTATACCCTCCTAATGAAAAACCAACCCCTCCTATTTTTGAAGGATCTATTTTTGTTCCAATTTCGGGGTCTTCTAAGATATAGGTTAATACAAATTGAACATCAATTGGTCGTTCCCACCATTTTACAAATTCTCGAGGGATCTTATTGAAAGTTGAGTTTCCATAGTGGTCAAGAGAGACTACAACATACCCTTCTTTTACCATTTTTTCGATAAACCAGGTTAACGAAAATCTGTTACCCCCAGTGCCATGAGAAACCAATAACAAAGGAAATTTTTGATCTGCAATGGCCGCACCTTGTATGGTTGTAATTGGTTTGAAAATTTGTTTTTGATTTTCTTTAGGTACTGTTTCTTTAGGCTGATCAAAAGTAGGATACCATATTTCTGTCAATAACGGTCTATCTCTGGATTCATCTACGAGAGTTAGAGATTTTTGTCCTATGTTGTATGTTTTTTCTTCTTTTTGAGCACAAGAAATACATAAGGTAATGACCAATAGAATTATCAATGTTTTTTGCATGGGTTTACAGGTTGGTTATAGATTTACAGACCCGTAAAAAACAGAATTGTTACAGTTGTTGGATGAGGGGTTGTTTATTACGAGTTAGTTGTCTTATACTAGCTAAGTGACAAAACAAAACGATAGGTACAATAACAGCCGGAAGCCATACAAATGGAAAATAAGTTACCCCGACATTGGGTTGATCAAATGCCAATTGTTGAAAAGGGCTCTTTGCACTTAGCGCTGCAATGGTAAGAATATTAATCAATAACGCAAGGCAAATAAAATTCCAGGCCAAAAGCCCTTTTCGGCCTAACTTTTTCTTCACAAACACCAAGTAGTACATAATGGGAGCAGTAATGCCAGATATGATATCATAGTTGTATCCGTCAAAGGTCATCAAATCGGGGATGAGCCCTTCTAGAAAAACTGCATACAATATGAACTCTACAGGAATGCGAATAACATGGAGAAGGGTCAACCATTTTAGATGGAGTTGATCGATAAAGTTTTTGCCTTTCTTTTGTGTAAAAAGGAAAAGTACAAATAAGATGGTAGGTGCGATGAGTAAGACAAATCTAGGAGGAAGTGTTCCTGATTTTTGATAGAACCCTGTTATTCCCAGAAGAGCTACAATAACCATCCATATACCAATACCATAGAGTATATTTTTATAATGTGAAGTTTTGAAAAATAACCAAACGGTTAGTATTGTAGTTGCAATTAGTGCTAGAGATGTGAAAATTGAAACTTCTGCCATGTCCTTATTTTTTAAGTATACAACCAAAAGTATGATGTAAAAAATGGAGGCTACTTGACAAAAGGCAAGAAAATGAATAGCTAGATTTTCTTTCGGATTCTGCTTAGGGTACTATCTGTAATCCCCAGGTAGGAGGCGACGTATTTTAAAGGCACGTGTTTTATAATATCAGGTCTGTTGGTCAGTAGGTTTTGATAGCGTTGTTCTGCAGTTTGATTGATCATCGAATAATTTCGTTTCTTGGAAGTAATAAATTCTTTCACCAAAATAGCTCTTCCAAAATCTCTAAACGCAGGTTTGTCATGAAACAGTTTATTTAATTCTTGATAAGAAATCCGATACCCTATGCAATCCGTGATGGCTTCAATATTAGCTTCAGATTTTACCCGGTTAAAAAAAGAAGTGATTTCAAAAACAATGTTGTTCTCAGTAAAAATATCGGTAGTGATTTCATTTCCTTCCAAATCATATAGGAAAATACGCATTACTCCCTGCTGTAGGTACAAGTAATCATCACTAATTTGATTTTCTTTCAGGAATAGATCACCTTTTTTAATTGCTACAAAATGAAATGAGTCGGCAATTGTCTTGGCATCAACTTCTGGAATAGGGATTACATTCTTGATAAAATTGGTTAACAATGAATTGGTTGTATCCATATTTTTTGAGTAGTTAAAATATACTGCGGTCTGTTCTTGAAGAAATACATGTTGTTTTTTGGTAGTAATTTACCAGGAGCTATATCTGGTCATGGCTACAAAACGTTCACCATCATAATGGTATAATCCGTTAAATCCTCCAAACCAGAGATTTCCGCTATTATCTTCCAAAATCGAATGTACATTTATAGGGAGTCCTTCTTTTTTATGAAAATTAGTAAGTGAAGTTTCCTTATAGCGGTATACTCCTTTGTTTTCTACCGGAAACCAAACAGCACCTGATTTATCTTCATAAAGACTCCACACTTCTAGATCTTGTGATCCTAATTCTTTGGTGATATGAGTAATTGAATTTCCGTTCCAAAAACAAATTCCGTTATGATGAGTAGCAAACCAAATGTTTCCTTGCCGATCCTCCAAAATATCATTTACGGTATTATTACAAAGGCCATCTTTTTCGGAAATATGGTGTAACGTTTTTCCATCATAAAAATAAGCACCCCCATTGGTGCCAAACCAGATGTTTCCTTTATGATCCTCGGTAATATCATGAACGATTCTAGCGCTTGTAACTCCTCTTGTTTTGTCTGGAATTGCCTCTGGAATCGAGAAAGCAGTAAATTCCTGACCATCAAATTGACTTACCCCCTCTAGAGTACCGATCCAGATGATCCCCTTATGGTCAATGGTCATACTCCAGACATCATTGTCAATCAGTCCATGTTGTTTGGATAACTTTGTGAATGTACCAGTTTCTGGATGGATATCTTCTTGTAGTTGATATTTTATGATCCCACCTGAAGTCCCAAACCAGATATTTCCTTTTTGATCTTCTGTAATTTGTCGTACAACTGTTTTATTAAAAATAGGATGATTAGATAAATCGATAAGCGTTTTCCCGGTATAACAAAAAACGCCATCACCAACAAACCACATATTTTGATGACTGTCTTGAAATACCCTTCGTAAGACCAACATCAGTTGCTCGTCTGCATTAAAACCGGAAAAATGATCGTTGTATTCCTGTAACTGCTCAGATTTTTTCTGTTCTGAAGTTGAGATTGCTGTATCTGATTTGATTTTTTGAGATTCATCAACCACTTTTGGATTTGTATGATGACTGCTATGGCAAGAAATGAGCAACAGAAATAATAGATATATGGTTTTACTTCTCATTTGATAATGATAACATTTTTGAAGCATATATTCTGGTCATTGAAAATAGGTAAGATATGCTCCTACAATATACATAGAAATGTGTCAAATTACTATTGGGTTTTGATCAACCTATTTGAAGTAATTTAAGCAGTATTTAACGGTCTGTTTTTATTTATTCGAAAGATAAATACTTCTGTTTGATGATATTGATATGGTGCCATTCGTGACCAATAATTGACTTTAGGAACTGCTGAAGAGTAATTGTATGCGTTCTTGCGTTGCCTTTGATCTGTAGCTGTTGTGGAGATAAGCTTGCAATAAAACTAATTGATGATTGTCTAACGTTGGATAGGTCGCTTAGTAATTGTTCTACTGAGAGTTCATCAAATCTGGCATTGTTTACAAGAAGATTCTGATCATACCCCCATAGTTCAACAACCTCTTTTCTGCTAAGTTGAAAAGCTCTGAACATTTTTATTCGCTCGTGGTCGGTAATATGGCCAATAATTTGTTTGATCGACCATTTGTCTACAGCATATCGGTAATTCCCTTTACTATCATCAATTGACCGTAGTAGGGAAAAATTAGTATTTGAAGAAAACAGCGCATGCAGTTCTTTATCTTCTACTAAACTATAGTAGTAAGGAAATCCATCTTTGGGTGTATACTGCATCTGTGTTATAACTTTTCATTCAACCATTGGGCCATTGTTTCCAAAAAGCCTTCAGGTCGTATCCATGGTAAATTGTGATCCTGAAACTCATAAAACCCTCCTGTTTCACATTGAAATAGATTGTGATTCGCATTAGGAAACGAGACTACTGCAAGATCGGTATTTTTCCCTAATGTTTTTTGATATAGGACCTTAGTTTTTTGCCAATCTACGTTCTTGTCTTTTTCTCCAAATAATGCCAAAACGGGGCAATTTACATTGGATAGTATGGTATCAAAGTCTTTGACGTATATCTGCAGTCCTGTCTCCTGATCAAATTCTTCTTGCATAAATTTTTTCTGGTAATCGTAATAGCCTTTCTCTGTAACATCAGTATGATTATTAAACCTTTGTAAAAATTCATTTTTTCTAAGGTTTTGTGTGGCTTTCATATAGGTTTCAAAACTTTTTCCTTCATAAGACAGGCGAGCAGCTTCTTTTAATTCTTTGGATAAAAGAGCAATGGTGTCTTTGGGAACTCCTTGTATTTTTAGGTTTTCTTCAAAAAGATAGTTGAAGTTTTCTTTATCATCGACACCGCTTACCGAAATCCAGAATGCAATATCTTTATATTGATTAATTACAATCGGATTGATCCAACCCGCTCTGCTAATCCCCCATAATCCAATAGTTTTTGCTCCGGGTACTTTCTCTTTTTGTAAAGTATGAATTGCGGCGATTACTTCTAAAGCGCTATTAGAAACGGTTTGATTATAGTCAAAAGTACCTTGACTGGCACCACATCCCATTTTATCCCACATGTAAGTGGCATAACCGGCATTAATCATGGTATTTCTTACATCAGCATACCAATCTTGAGCTACCGCATTTGTTTTTCCAGAACCATGAACAATAAGAACAATCCCTTTTGGTGTAGTGGTATCAGGAATATTTAATACACCATTCAAAACGACTCCTTCAAACTCAAAATTAAAGCTTGCTTTGGTAGACTGTGCATTGGAGATAAATCCTAAAAATATAAGTGCAAAGATGTATATGAATGTTCTCATGTTATGAAATTACAAATTGTGATGAAGAAGTTAGAGATGCGCTCTCAACTTCTTTCTTTTTTTATTTCTCAATATTCCATTAACCAAACCAACAAAACCAATGGTAAAACAAATCACAAACCAAAATCCAATATTGTATTTATCAATGATAAGTCTATACAAGAAAGTAAAAGAAAACAAGAGCAAACCGATGAGTTGCCACCAACGATCTTTTTCTAGCCTATAATCGGTATCTATAACTGGTGGTAAGTTGAACAAAATTTTGATTTCGTTCCACTCCCAGAGAATAAGAATCAGGTTAGCCAACAACATTAAACCTGTAACTACAGGAGTGTAAGCAAAGTAATAGGATAGTGTAATCACAAAGATATTTACAATGATGGGCAGATTGATCAGAGCCCCAAGTTTTGAATAGCGTTGCGTCATCAACAACATACCAGCGATCAATTGTCCAACACCTATAAATTTCCAGTATAGCCCCGATTGATACATGGTTTCAAAAAAATGCCATGCACTGTCTATTGGGTTTGAAGCACCACTATCTGTAGTAAATCGTTTTCCTTTTATCTTTATGATGCTAGCAAAAACAAAAGCCCCACCAATAAGATATCGGATATAGATAATAAAGATTTGTGTCCAGATATAGGTTTTGATTTTTTGCATAAAATGATGGCTAACCTAATATGAGGACGAATGTTTTTATAGTTTGTTACGCTACAGGCCCATAAAAGTGAACTGAATAGTAGATAAGTACATTATTTTATTCGGTCTGCCATAGCATGATTTGGACTTAATTGTATCAGGTCCCATAGGTTTCCATAAAGATCTTTGAACACCGCTACAGTTCCATAGGGTTCTTCTACCGGATCTCGTACAAATTCGACTCCTTTTGAAGTCATTTCGTTATAATCTCTCCAAAAATCATCCGTACTTAAGAATAGAAAGACTCTTCCTCCTGCTTGATTTCCAATAAAAGGTTCTTGTTCTTGGGCTGAAGCTTTTGCCAATAAGATAGTAGTTCCTGTCGAATTGGGAGGAGCAATAACCACCCATCTTTTATCTTGTTCGGGCTGATACGTATCCTCAATAAGATCAAAGTTTAATACCTGGGTATAGAAGTGAATGGCCTCATCATAATCTTTTACGACCAATGCAATATGAATAATAGATTGTTTCATTGTATTTCCTTTAAAGTGAAGATTGCTTAGTTACTATCTTGATCGCAGTATATATTAATGCTCTTTGGAGTCATTAAACTGCCATAACACATTTACGATTTGCCATTTGCCGTTTAGTTTTACAATATGCATGTAATCAATCCAATCGTCGGCAATTAGTTTTACAGAAGCCGTTTTGTCAAAAACATCTAGAATAATCACTTCTTTTTTAGGATTTTCTGGAAACTTATCTCCTTTTTGATTGTAGGTTTCGGCCAATAAGATCATAGCATCTGTAAAGGTTTCTCTCAAGTATTCGGTATTGGTTTTTTTATTTCTCCAAAACGTCCTTTTTACCATCCTGGGATGCGCCGAGCGTTCGAACAATTCTGGTTTTACCTGGTGTTGTGACTCGATATAATCTAGTGCAGCCCGTTTAATGGCCAAAGAATCCTCTTTGGATTGTGCTTTGACGCTCATTGCAAATAAGAGGATTAGCATAAAAGCGAGTATTGTTTTTTGTTTCATAAGATGTAAAAATGATTTGTTTAGATAGGTTAAAGCCTGTCAAAATTTGTGGACAGTTGATTTTTTTTACGGTCTACATAGAAGCTGTCAACCTGATTGGTTTGAGTATCATAGATGAATAGACCTGGTCTTTCCTGGTCAAGTTGTGATAATAATTCTCCCTTATCATTCCAAACGGCGCTTTGCCCATTACTTAAAAAATTATCGCAATAGCCAATGCTATTCGACATAAGGATGGGGATTTCAAATTCTTTAGCCATCGATGGAAAGTGAACGTATGCTTTTTCTAACCCTCGTTCTGGCTTGGCTACGCTAGCTATAAAAACTGTTGCCTCATTCTGAACAGCATTTATAAAGTGTTCTCTTTGTAATGTTTCATAACAGATGCCTATGGCAATTTTCTCTCCTTTCAGATCCAAATATGGAGGATGATCACCACTTACAAAGTAGGGAAGTTCGTCTTGATGTAGTATTCGTTTTGCATACGTCTTTCTGTTCTTTTGGGCTTGAAAGATCAACATGCTGATGTGTATTCCATTTGGTGCTATCGTTGGCATTCCTATCCCTATTACTATATCATGATCATCCGCTAGTTGTTGAAAAGGGTCAAAAATAGGATCATTAACCTCCAGAGCAAGTGCTTTTGCTAATTCTGGTTCGTAACCTGTAATGGAAAGCTCGGGAAATACGACCATTTCACTGTTTAATGTAATGGCATGTTGAATAATCTCCAAGTGATTTTGAATATTCTCTTGAATCTTACCCTTCAAAGATTGGATTTGAGCAATACAAATTTTCATTGGTTCCCTATTTTCTATTCGTGTGGGATTTAAATTTACAGAATTAGAAAGAAAAAACGGTTTAAGAAAAACTTAAACCGTATTCTCAATTGTGTTGGGAATAGAGATCAAATTATATAAGATCAATATTTAATGGTCATGGTGATTTCCGAAGGGTTTGATAATAACACCAATACTAAAAATAAATCCATCGGTTGGAGCATATATTTCAGGAAAAACGGGATCTTCTACAGGTGGTAACACCAAAGGAGAAAATCTACTTTGTCTTCGATCTGTAAAATTTTCAAAATTCATATACGCACTAGCAAATTTGAAATTTCGAATAATGAGCAATCCCATACTTACATAATCCGTAGTTTTGGTACCATTAGACAATAATTGTTTCCCGGTGTAGTAGGTTTCGAATCCCAATCGCCATTTTTCACCTTCATACATCCATACGCTACCTGCGTTATGTCTGGCAGTTAATGGTCTTTGAGGGTTCCCTGGGAGGTAGTTTAGTTGCGTATCGATCAAGGCATAGTTTAAAAACCATCTAAAATCCTTGTAGGTAAACTTAATATTGGTTTCTGCTCCTTTACTCACAATTTGATCTGGGGCATTTTCGAATTCAAAAAGACCATTGTTTGTAGGATTTAGTAATAAACCATTATCAATTACTGTGGCATAAAACAATTGGTTGATAGAAAAACCAATAGTATTGAACAATTGTGTTTGATAATTTACGTCAAAATTCGCTCCGTAGGAGCGCTCTGCATCTACTATCGATTTGTCTATGGCAAGAACATTTTCGAAATTAATAGATTCTGCTTCATCAGTAAAAATATCAGGAATTCGATACCCTAGTCCTCCACCAATTCTACTAGAAAATCCGTTATCGTTTTTATACAATAATGATACTCTTGGTAGTGGAAAAAAACCAAAGTCGGTATCGTAATCTGTTCTTAATCCGGTTTCGAGTATCCAATGATCCGAAAAGTCATAAATGTTATTGATAAATGCTCCGTAGGTAAGGTCTTTTTGATCGCGTTGTAGTGGTGCATTGTCATTTTCATCAAAGTCCGAAGAGTACACGTTTGCGCCAAAAATCCAATTGGTTTTAGTGGTTTCTCGCTTATAGGTGATTTCAGAAAAGGTATTGATCTGCTTTCCTTCAAAGTTGAAATTAGGGATAGCAAGATTTCGATCAAAAAATGAAACACTATTTTTAATACTTAATGAAGCCACCGAGCCAATTTGAGTTGTATAAACCGCTTGAGTACTCAACCTTTTGGATAGATTCTCTTCGGTATATTGATCTGTGCCGTTATCACCGTTTTCAATTCTTGAGATATCCCCTCCAATACGGTCATCATATGTTCCATTTACACCCAGCCAAAATGTAGTTTTTTCTGAAGGGTAATAGAAAAACTTAGGATTTAATACTATGGATGTTGTTTCCGGTAGGTTGCTAAAGCCATCATCTTCGGGATCATATGCTTTTTGGTAATTTCCCGAACCAAAAATTGAGACTCCAAACTTTTCATTTCTTTTACTGTAAAAAGTATTTACGGTGCTTCCTAAGGCATGTGTTTGAGTCAGCATAATATCTAATGTAGGTTCCATTTTTGGAGTTTTGGATACCATATTGACCAAACCTGCAATGGCACCACCTCCATATAGCGTGGATGAGCTTCCTTTGATGATTTCAAATTGCTGTAAATCTACCGGTGGGATTTGCAGGATGCTCAAACCACTGGAGAATCCTCCATAGAGAGGAAATCCGTCTCTAAGAAGTTGTGTGTATCGACCATCTAATCCTTGTATTCTAATATTGGTATTTCCACTACTTAGTGAGGTTTGCTGCATCTGAATACCCGTGCTTTCTCGAAGGGTCATCGAGATGTTGACGGGATTCATAGTCACCTTTTCTCCTAATTCTTCGGGTCCTATAAACTCAATTCTCGTAGGGATTTTTTGTATGGTTCTGGTACTTCTTGAGGATTGAATAATGACTTCGTCTAATTCGTCATGTGCTGTTTTTAGTTTAAAAACAAAGTTCGAATTTGCAGATACTTGAAGACTGGTATTTAGGGTTTCAAAGCCTAAGTAAGAAATACTAACAGCATGATTTCCGTGGGGAATTTCATTAAAGGTCGCGACTCCTTCAAAATTGGTGATTGTTCCTTGATCCAGTGCTTCAAAATAGATGGTAGCTCCAGGTATGGGTTTTTCTTCAGATGCTGAAATTACGGTTATAGTTATTTCAGAAGTCTGTGCCTTTACACAAAGGCAAGCAATAAGCGTGAGCATAACGCTCAATCGATATGTATTCATTGAAAATGTAAAGTAGATTAACTAAAAAATTGATTTTGAATCCGTGTATTTTAGCTAATCATCTTTGGGGGTTGCCAGATATTGGCCAGAAAACCAAATCGATAAATTGATTGATAGGTAGAGAATAATGAGGAAGAAATGTCCGCATTCAACTCTAAATTAAAGTTAGGGATGGGTTGATAGGTAATGGTGGTTCCACAACAACTGCAAATGCAAGTCATAGCACACGAATCCTCATTCTCATCCTGATGATTATGGTCATCACCTGTTTCATTTTGACACAGATCTTCAGTGGGACTCTCATCAGAACAGGGAACTGCTGGAGGTGAGAATAGGAGAAATGCTAATATGATTGCAATTACTTTCATAAGGTATTACAAAGGTACTAAAGTGCGATGTATTATTTATTGATTTTTGAAGTACAGTGTTTTTAGCTATTTACCTTTTGTTTTTATGTGGAGTTTCCCAATGTCGCACCATTTCTCTATTGAATAGCGTTTTCCTAAAATCTCCTGGTTTTTTTTCATTCATCAGATCTAATGCCCCTTTCTCTTTGATTAGCTCTTGAAAATGATCTTCTCTCTGGTCATACTGCTCTTTGTTGGCATAGGTAGTAATTAGTATGATTTCAAAAGGCTGTTCTTCGTTAAAAGGGGTTTCTAATACTTGATAAGATTCGATATACCCTTTCTTTATGGCCATATCCCGTAGTACTTTCCAGTTGTTTTGATAATAGTAGGTTACTTCTTTTTTGTTATTGTTCAAGATCTGAACAAAATCCATTGTTGAAATTCTTTGGTCTAATTGTCCATAGGACAAAGAAGTAAAGCTTAGGATAAATAGTGCAAGAATAAGTCTCATGGTTTCTTTTTTTAATTATTAGATTGTTAAGTGTACGATCATAGTTTAGCACCTTTAATAAGATAACTGTAACGGATTGATTCTTCTTTAAGATGTAAAAAATCCTTACGTCTTTCATCTTTTGTGAAATTCAAAAAATCATCTTCAGATTCAAATGATAAAAAATGAATTTCATAAGGAAGTTCATCCTGCTGGGTAATACAGGTGTCTTTTGTTGGTCTGATACGATATATTAACTTTCCGTTATAGTCTTCGAGCAATGGGATGGCAAATTCTTCGAATTGATGAAAAACAGCTTCTTTACCTTCTTTTACAAAAATCATCATGGTTAAATAAATCATGGGTTTTAGGTGTATAAGGCTTATTAAAATTTAGTGTGTTGATCACAAGATCAAAGAAATTACTGACGTAAATACTTAATGATGATTCCCAATTGGCCAAGATGATAAATATCATGCTGTAACATACCGTTGATTAAAAAACTATAGGTATACTCTCCTTTAAAATCAGTATCATAATATTTCTCATCCAGAAAACTATCTTCTTTCTCTTTTAGAAGATTAATGAGCTGCGATAAGCTAGTATCGTATTCTGATTTTATGCGCTCCCAACCTTTGGTTTTTAGCACTTCATTTGACAACCAATTTTCTTCGCAGTCATCTGTTTTACTTCCTTTCCCAGTTTGTATTTTTAAAATGGCTTCCTGTCTCCATAAGGTGACATGCGAAAAGATCTCCGCGATACTATGTAAACCTTCAATAGGTCTTGTAAAAAATAGATGTTCGTCTATCTTACTCAATTTACTTTGATAAGAGCTTCCGATCCATATTTTTCCGTGTTGAATCTCTGTAAGTTGGTCAATGATATAGTTGATCAAAGCATTCATATAGGTACTACTAGTAATTAAGAAAAACAGGCTATAGTGTTTGATTGGCTTTTGTCATTACCAATACTCAAAAATCCGGGATATTTTTCCTTTTTTAAATTCAAAAAGAGCCATCTGTGGTTCTCCTTTTTCTACTTTTCCATCTTTAGTTTCGATAAATCTTTTTTGAGTAACCACTGCATTTAAACCACTAATTTTATTTACTATTTCGATATCAGTAACTGTTCCATCATAACCCCCGTTTTTTTGATTTCTGACATATCCGTTATACAAATCTTCTCTGCTATACGTTCCTCCGTATTTTGGGTGAACATAGGTAAAGTCCTCTGTAAAAATCTCAAAGACCTTATCAATGTCTTCTACTGTAGAATTTGCCTGAAATATCTTCAGGTTTAGATCATAATATTGCTTAACGATAGCGTTAAGTGAATCTTTATGAGCTTTTGACGCTTCCTGAGCACTTACTTGATGCACTCCTAAAAGAGTAAAAAGAATAATGAAAATGAATTTAGATACGCTCCTGATTATCTGTACTTTCCTGCTCATTTTTTTGTTTTAGAAAGTAATATAATAATGTTTTGCGGTTTTGTGTCAAGTATGCTTCTGTTTTAAGGATAGCTTAACATACCTTCGAATGTTCTAAAAATATGAATGTTCAATTCGTTTTTTTGCGGCGTCTACTTGTGTTTTTTTAGAGTTTTGTATGTTATATATCTAGTTTTCAAAGATTTGAATTCTATTGTGGTCTGGATCCATAATAATTACCATTCTTTTTCCGGTTGCTTTGTCAGTTACAATGTTACCGTGAAGTTTAACTTTATTTTTGTTGATATGGTCTATAAAACGATCAAATTCTGATACTAGAAATCCAATCTTAAATAATCCGATCAGTTTTGTTTTGGGATTGTGATTTGGAATTACTTCATGAGGGAGTAAAGCCGAATCTAGTTCGATAAGTTCTATATGAGCATTTCCCCGTTTTAAGTTTGATTGTTTTAACCCAATTTCTGAAACTTCTCTCTTATCAACAACATCGTACCCCAAAATTTCTGTATACCATGCAGAGGAAATATCGATATCTGTTACGATAATTGCTGTGAAATTAGGGTCTAGATCTGGCACTTTTTTTTCTTGCGCATACCCCTGAATCGATACTATACACAAGCTTAAAAACATTACTATTACTTTCATAACAATTGGAGTTTGATATATGATTTTAAATAGGATCCCCTATCACTACTAAGATACCAAAACTGAATAAAACCTGATATAAGGACTAGGTTTTACAAGTGAAAAGCTTTTGGTAGAATGCTTAGAGGTTTATGATTCTTTAATTTCCTTTTTTGATTGTATACAATAGTAACTCTTCATCATCATTAGGAATTTTGGTGGTGCCTTGTAGTTCTAGTCCAAGTTTTTCCAATAATTTTTGCGAAGAGACATTGTCCTGCGTGGTTATCGCATGAATGGTGTCAACTCCAAATTCTTCAAAAGCTGCATTTTTTATCCGGCTTGCAGCTTCAAAAGCAAATCCCTTTTTTTCAAATGCAGGAAGAAAGGCAAATCCAATATCAATCCCTTCCAAACCTTCTCTGTCATATAGCCCACAAGTTCCTACTTTTTGATTGCTTTCTTTTGTAATTACAGTATAACTTGAATACCCAAGTTTGATAAGTTGTGGGGTCATTTTTGATCGAATATACTCCCCAGCACTCTCAATTGAAGTAACATTTCGATCTCCAATATACTTGATCCATTTGGGTGTGTTTAACAATTCAAAAATAAAGGAAGCATCCTCTTCTGTGGTTGGTCTAAGATATAATCTTTCTGTTTCAAAGGTCTTGTACTTTTCCATTACTTACAATTGATTGAGGGATGAAATTACCACAGATATTCTGTTCCATCAAATATAATTAATGTGCATGATTTCCGGAATAAAATTACCCATCTATGAGTAATGAATTTCATTATTTCATATCCTGTTTTGGAGGAGGCCTCAAACTCATTAGTGAGCCAGGAGCACTATCAACTTCTCTTAGGCATTAAAGATTTTCTTGGTAGCTAACGTTTTATGTATTTGTTCAAGAAAATCAGATTTATTTTTAAAATTTCCATGGTTTTGGTAGATCCCAGCCATTGAATTTAATTCTTCCATCTCTTTATTATAGCTTTCTAGAGGATTTACAAAATTCAAATTATCTCTGTCTATTCTACCCATTGCCATGGCAGGAGGTACTCTTTTATTACATCTGCAACCGTTTTTGGGGTTATAAACCCCACAATTTGCACCCAAAAAGGAACCGATTAGCTTTCTTGATTTTTCCAATCTTTTTCTGAAATTTTCGGGGGTAGTATCTACGATTTCGCAAGCAATATTACTTTTTATTTTCAGAATGCTTCCCAGTATAAAAGCCATACGTAAATCTCTACTTAGACATTGCAACATTGCTAGGGTGCACCCGGTTTTCATTTCTTTTTCTAACAAATTTTTATCCGGTAAATCATAGGTTACAGGTTCTTTAATGGATTGCAATTCCTTCGAAAAGGAATCAAATGATAAAGGAGATTTCTCGATAGCGGTTTTTTTCAGATTGATTAAATAATTGGTTGCCACTCGGTACACCCAGGTGTTTAACTTACTACGATAGTTAAACTTAGCAAGATTAGTAATGATTTTTATTAAAATCTCTTGGGTAGCATCTTCGGCATCTGCTCGATTCCATAAAAACCGTAATGATATATTGAATACTAAAGGTTGTATAGCGGTAATGAGTTGTTCAAAACTCTTTTTATTGCCAGCTATGCAAGATGCTATAAGTTCTTTTTCTGTCATGATCTAGTGTTAGAAACGGGTTAAACCTAAATTTAACCCGTTTTTTTCTTTTATTACTTATTTATTGAAAATTGTCCATGAGGATTATCTTGTATCATCAACCATTTGCCATCGGGCTGTTTTCTTAAGGTAGCCACCGACAATCCATTTTGTTCGATTTTAGTTCCATCCGGCATACTGCCAACCATGTGCCACGGAGCAATATGGGTAGCAATATCTTCTGCAATATAGACTTCGTGTTCCCCAAATGTATATTTTGGATTCATCGAAACAAATTGAGTAAACAATGTTCTCAGGTTCTCTTTACCTTGAATCGGTTGTTGAGGTTCAAACATTACTATGGCATTTTCTTCATAAGTTTCTAATACACCGTCAATATCTTTCTTCTCAAAGGCAGCTACCATTTGTTGAATAGTGCCGAATACTTTTTTTTGTTCTTCATTAAAATTGTGTTCCATGTTTTTACTTGTTTTTAAATGATTTTCTTTTTGCTTTACCTGTGCATTTCCGCTAGAGATGATTCCCAATAACAATGCAATAAATATGAGTGCTGTCTTTTGCATAATTTTTAGAGTTTATGTAATCGATTTGTTTCGGTTACATTTGATTAGACAGTCATACATGGAAACTGTGAATTTTTTATCTATAAATTTTTTAAAAACTTGAATTTGTAGAGAAGAAATATCAAAAAGAGGTGATAAGAACATGTAGCTCTTATCACCGCTGATATCTAATTCTACTTTTTTATTGAAGCTTATGGTGTACTGATGTACACATCTAAATTTAAAAATGCTTTGTCTCTTAACGGTAAAATGAATTTATAATCTTCACTTTCAAAAACTTTCAGCAAACTTTCTTGGCTTGGAAACTCCATAATAGAGACTAGACTTGTAGGGTGGCTACCTACCAATTGACCTTCAATTTTGTATTTGTTAATGGGGTTACCTCCTGCCGCTTTAAATATGGGAGCAGCAGCTTCAAGGTAGCCATCTAATGCTTCTTTTTGGTTTGGATTAATTTGAGCACTAACGATCATAATGACTTTTTCGTTATTCATATTGTTATTATTTTTTAATGGTTAAAAGTTTACCCTTACAATTGGAAAATCTGTTGCAGCAGGATTATTGCCAGCCACCAATGCTTGTATACGAGTGTATTGAACAAATAATGCATCATCGACCATAGTAAATGTGGTAGGAAATGAATTTGTACCAGCTTCAACGGTTTTTTCTACGGAGGCTGTGGCCCAGTTATCCGTCGATTTTAATTGATAGAGTGCTTCGGTAATTGGGGCAGTACCTGTAAGATTGTTACTGGAAACTGCAAGTGTATTATTATCCGTAAGCAGAATACCATCGATCGCAGGAATATTTCCATTGGTAATGGTTATTTCAGAAAAATTACTCGGATTTGATAGTGGTATTTTGAATAATTTCCCTTCATCGTATTTGGATACGATTAAAAAATCATCATTGTGATACGTTAATCCATTCAAACCAAAATTCATGGGTTGAGGTTGAAATGCAGCATCCGTAATTAAGGCGGTTACATTTCCATTGGTATCTATTTTATGTACACTTGGCGAGAAACTATCGCTGACATAAATATTTCCTGCTTTATCCAAGACAACATCATTAGCAAGATGTGGAGCACCGTTGGTTAATTGAATAAAATCTGTTTGATTCCCGCTAGATAAATCATAGATGGCAATCGCTGCTAGCTGAGCCAAAGTGGTAGAATCGCTTCTGGCTTGGTTAAACCCCGGATCTGTAACACATACCAATAATCGATTGTTAGCTTTGTCAATTTCCATCCCCAATGTAGTAACCAAATTAGGGCTATCAGCAAAAGTTTCGATGTTTCCATCGAGGGTTACCTTGCTTATTTTTCCTTTGGCTACAGAACTTACATAAAACACATTTTCTTCAGCATCAAAAGCAACACCTTCTGGATATAAACCGTTTTCTTCTATAGAAATCTGGTCTGGGATAGAAATTCTAGGTCTTTCGTCATCTTTGTCACATCCAAATATGAGTATGCCGAAACAAAGAGATACTAATTTTACAACATTCATAATCTTTTTTTTAAAATTTATGTTGCAAAGATGGGGTGAGAAGTGCCCTCTATGATAGCTCGTTTAGTTCAAAAAATAGCTTATTTGGTCAACAGTTTTTTTGGAGTGACTCCGTATTTCTTTTTAAAAATATGTATAAAATGAGAAGGGCTTTCAAAACCGACTTCGTAAGAAATATCAGCAATGCTTTTGTCTGTAGCATTAATCAAAACCTTTGCTCTTTTAAGCCTTTGTTCCCTCAACCAATGTGCAGGCGAATCCTGAAAGACTTCTTTGAATTTTCGCTTAAAACTTGATACACTTTGATTGGATAAAAAAGCTCTTTCTTCTATGGTGAGGTTTTTGAATATGCTATTCTCGATGGTTTCTTTAAAAGATGTGTTAACAACCTTATCTAATGATAGTAAATAGTTTTGAAGTTGATTTTTGGTGTCCGACAATAAAAGGCTAAGCAGTAATTCTTCTAGTTTTATTTGTAAAAGAGGTTGTGCGGTCTTTTGAGGATGATCAAAATAAGGGAGTAGAGATTTAATATAAATATCCAAATTTTCGGATCGCTCTACTTTAAATATTTTTGAGATGGGAGTGCCGACTACTTTTGTCAGGTAATTATGGTATTTTTTCTTAAAGCTATTCAGGAAATCTTCATGAATAAAAAATAGAAGAGAAGAAAATGCTCCATCTTCCAGTATTTTCTCTGAAGTTAAATACGTCCCCTTTTGCACAAAAAGTAATTCATTTTTTTCAGCGATGATCTCCTGTTCTGTCGAAATCAATACTTTTTTCCCTTTAAGAATTATAGTGATTACATGTTGTTCTAATTCTATAGGGCGTTTGGAGCATTCTTCCTTTTTGTGAAATTGTATAAAGTTTTGATTGTCAAACTTTAGAATCGCATCTGTTTGCTCTGGTTGAAATGGATTTGGGATGTTAAAACTCATTCCATAAAAATAGAGGTTACCAGCGGATAAAAATGTCGTATTTAGGTCATTTCAAGGAATTTTAAGATCTTTTAACGATAATTGAAGTCCTTCACATACAAATATCAATGGTTTGAGATCATCAAACCATTGATATTTTATTTTCACAACCGTATATAATACAGTCGATTTTTGTGATTTAGTTGTTAATATAGTCTATAGCCGTTTGAAGAACATTTTCGTCTGTAGTAGGTGTATCAGGAGTAATAGATATTGATCCATATAGCGCTTTATTCCTATCCGCCATAGATTCTACCGCCAAAAACAATGTTGAACCATCTAACAAAGAAAATCGAGCATTGTCGGCTGCAATACCGCAGGAACCGCTTCCAAAACTTCGAGTATTATCTCTACCAATAAAAGATATAGCAACTGCCTCTGCACCAGAAGCAACTCCATTATTAATTAAAACGGCTACTTTGGGGTTGGGATTGATCAATTCATAAGGATTAGGTACTACTATTACTCTTCCCTGATCTAACCTGGACGCTCCGTCTTCATAAGACCAGGCTTGCATATTATCATCTGCATCTATAAAAAAGCCTGCGGTTCCTTCTCCCAAAATTGGTCCGATGCCGGCTATCATCGCAAACATATTACCGCCCAAGTTATCTCTTAAGTCAACAATCCAACCGTTGATATTTTGGTTATCCTGAGATCTAATATCTTCGTGCATATTTTCGGCAAATGCTACAGCTTCAGCTACTGTTCCTCGGAACCCATTGACACGTACATATCCAATACCATCAGGCACGGAGGTAACGGGAGAGATATTCGAAAGGCTACAAATTGACGGAGTGGCAGCAAGAAATGTTCCATCTTCTTTTTCGATGAAACTACTGTTTTCTCCAAGCAATTGTAAGGCAAGAATAACGGCATTATCAGCCTCGTCAAAGGTTTGTGCGGTTGCAGCTGCATTTAAAACCTGAGTTCGAAAATTATCCCAATCGATGATCTTTCGATTCATCGAATTGGCTTGCATCTGATCCACCAAATTGTTTAAGAAATTGGTTACTCGGGTATTGTTCGGAGCATCATCATCAGAGCTGCAGGATACAACAACGAGAAATAAGCTAATAATGAATAGGTATTTTAGATTTTTCATAGTAATTACTTAAGGTGTTATTTTTTAGATGTTTATTGTACGTGTATGAACAGCACAAGAAGTTACCATGCTTTTTTGTAAATTTTTTACCAATTGTTTTTCAAAGAGTAATATCTTTTATCTTTTTGGCAGGATTTCCTCCAAAAATGGAGTTTTCGGGAACATCTTTGGTCAATACTGCACCTGCTGCAATAATTGAGTTATCCCCAATTCTTATCCCTCCTACAATTACACAATGTCCCCCGATCCAGACATTATTTCCTATAGTTATGGGTTTCGCAAATCCAGACTTGTGTCGATCGACAGGATGTATGTTGTGCCCCGACGTATAGATACCAACATTAGGCCCTATTAGACAATTGTCACCTATTCGTACTGCTGCCATATCTAATATGGTGCAGTTAAAACCTGCATAAAAATTCTTACCCACATGTATATTATATCCTAAATCACAATGGAAATTATGCTCTACAAAAATTCCAGAGCCAACAGTACCCAGAAGTTGAGTTAATATTTCTGTTTTTATACTTTCCTGTTCGTAATCCACTGTATTGAATTTTTGCAAAAGTCTTCCCGCTTTTACAAAATCCTTTTTAAGGTTCTGATCACCTCTTTGGTATTCGATCTTTTCAGGATTCATAGGACGCCTAGGTTTATTTTATGCTGTGGTAAATGATTCACTATAATTTTACTCATATCCTATTTCAATATTTGGGTGAGATATACAATTCCAAATATCCATCCAGTATATAAAGTGGTATACCCCAGGGCATAGAAGGCTGAGATTCCAATTTCACCTTTGGTATCTAAGGATTTGGAAAAAACAAGCTTTAGTGCTCTGAAAAAGATCCAATACATCATTCCAACAATTATTGAAATTGAAATCCAGAAAACAGCTTCTAATAATAGCAATAAGATAATGAAAAGAATCATTAACCCGATCCAGAGTACTATCGAAAGGACGATACCTCCTATGTCGTCACCAATATCGATATCTGGCAAATCCGAAAAGGATCCAGGTTTATCAATTAAGTTTCCAGTTTCAAGGACGGTAAGCTGAGGTAAATCGTCTTTTAGCCCAACTCCTACAAAAAGGCCGTATGTCATAAACGAAAATAGGGTAGTAGCAATAATAGATAGCGATATATATAAATTGGAAGTTATACTGCGATTGTAATTTATTCCGGTAAGATACACGGTGACCACAGTGATTATGACTACAATTAGTGATACAAAGAATACCGACTTACCACTTAGATATGTTTTTTTTGCTTTCAATAGTTCGCTGTTTTTTTAATTTCCTTCTTAATTGCTTTCAGTTTGTCGTAATCGAATTCACTTTGAATCAAGAAGTCTTTATGTATTGTTTTCCCGTGGTAACAAAACGAAATATGGTTTTGTACTCCGTTAGAGCGTTGTGGTCCAGGGTAATTTGATCTCCCCAAAAATTTTCCTGAAAAACTTCGTAATACAATATTGAGGTTTTGGATTGTATCTATTTGATAAATGTCTTTTTCTATTTCAATAGATTCTGGAGATATTCTTATCACTCCTCTTATCACTCCATTTATCGGATCTTTTTTATTCCATCCCAAAAATTTAGTTATTGCAGCAATTAAATAGGAGATTATAGTAGTTGGGATAAAAACATAGTTTACTACTTTTAATTGCCATAAATCCTTATTGAACCACAAAACCATACTGGAAATTATTGCTGTGAATATTGCAAACCAAAAAACCAGTTCCTGTTTGGATACTTTATCCATCTTGGAATCTTTGTGATATAAATATCCTTCAAATGTCATTTGTCAATAGCAATTTACTATTGGTGTGTTGAATGGACAAAATGTTACTTCAGCATGGATTTAATATTTATTCCAAGTACTACGTTCATAAACACCTGGTGTAGCATGATCTCCAGTCTCAAAACTGTAAGAAACATATTGTATTCCTTTCAATTCTGTAAAAGAGAAAGTTGTAGAAATTAAAAATTGTTCTGCTCCTGTTGTTCCCATTTGTTGAGTCAAAACAGTACTGTTTGGTATCGCTAAGAAAATAGTGTCTTTATTGGTTTTTATGTACTTGATTTGAACCTTTGCCCATGTTTTGTTTACAATACTTTCCACTTTTTTAGGGTTCAGTGTATCAGCATTAAACGGTCTTATTTTTTTGATCTTGAAATCATTGTTTTTTTCGTCAAATTGATATTCCCATAGCGCATGTTTTGCACTATAAGCAGTAGTGTTTTCTTGACTTTTTTCTTCAGTAGGAATTGTATTTAAGGGTTTAGTACTATCTTTTTTTTCATTAGAATCCTTACAACCAAATATTAAGAAAAATAGAATGATATAATATCCTTTCATAATTTATGAATCATAGTAATAAGTTGGATAAAACTGATTTTCCATGTCTCTGGTTTGTTCAAAGCAGGATTTAGTCTTTGTTAGCTGATGGAAGTCGGCTTTTTATGAATTTGAACTGTCCGTTGTGATTTGACTCATGTTCGCATACATGGAACCATTTACAGTAGTTATTGGTTGGTCCCCAAGGCCATTTTTTATCTACTTCCATTAACCAATCATCATCTCGTTTAGCAAATTCCTTAAGCGTATGCTCTCTAACCTTCTCTAATTTCTCAAGGTAAAAATCAAGCGTGTTCCCTTTTATTTTTTTACGGGCTTCATCACCAAGTCCAGAAGCAACACTCCAGTCTTTTTTGTCTTCTTCCTCCCAATCTCCCCATTTTCTTCCTTCAAAAGTATGGATCTGATAAAATCTTTCTGTAGCAGCCAAATGCCATAACATGGCACCAATAGAATTTGCTTTATCATCTATCAGATAATCCAAATCTGCCGTACTCATTCCTTTTACAGGGAAAAGTATTACCATGCGCATCCAGTTCATCATAGAAACAAGCGTTCCGATTTGAGGGCTATATCCCTCTTTGGGCCCAACAATGTTAATGTCTTCTGGATTAGTAAGAGTATTTGCCATTGTTGTTTGTGGGAAAGTGAGTAAACTACCTGTTCCTATGGCAAACAAAGAGGTCTTTTTGATAAAGTCTCTACGATTTGAGATTTCGTTTTGTTCTTTCATGAAATTATTTAAAGTGTTTCTACAATTTGAATGTTATTCCCGCAGGTATCATTAAAAACGGCAAATTTTACAGTTCCCATCTCTGTTGGTTTTACACTAAAAACAACATCAAGCTTGCAAAGTCTTTCATATTCGGCTTCCACATTATCAACATCAAATTGTGTATACGGAATTCCTGCTTCCATCAATGCGTCTTGAAACACTTTGGAGGGTTCAAAATGATTTGGAGCTGGTTCTAATAATAATTCTGGTCCGTCTTGCCATTCCCTTGATACCAAGGTTATCCATCTGTTTCCTCCCTCCAACGGTGCATCCTTTTTTATGAGAAAGCCTAATTTTTCAGTATAAAATTGTAATGCTTTTTCTTGATCTCTTACCGGAATGCTAATTAGTGTTACTTTCATCTTTGATCTATTTTTTGTTTATTTTTCAAAGTTTAGAAGTCTGTATCTAATTTGCTTCTCGAAACTTGCTCTTTTTGAAATTTACTGGGTGATTTCCCTGTTTTTGTTTTAAATAATTTGCTGAAAGAGCCTAAACTTTCAAAACCTACCGCAAAACAGGTTTCTGTAACAGTCATTCCGCTTTTTAGATATTCTTTTGATTTCTCAATTCGTTTATCAATTAAATATTGCCTAGGTGTAAGTCCATAATACCTTTTAAATAGCCTTTGTAAATGATATTTGGAAGTAAATCGTATGTGCGATAAAACGTCTAGCTTTAAGTCTTTCTCAAAATTGTTATCAATGAAATTACGAGTATCTATTATCGCTTTAATCTGTGCATCATTCGAATAACAGACATTTTTGATATGATTCAGTTTTTCTTGATAGAATGTCATTTCTGGTTCATTTGGAATGGTGGTCTAATGATTCGTATAAATTACGTTTTAATACCGGAAATACATCAAACGGACTAATTTATTTTTAATTCAGACGCAATATTCACCCATTTTATGTTCCATTTTTTCTCATGATGATCCCCGGTTGCGAAAAACAGAAATTGATGATCTGGAGTTACATACGGATTTCCTTGCCCCAAGTTATTGATAGTATCATTTAATTTTTTGGTTGTAATCCAGTTCCCTTGTCCATCGTTAAAACTTACTTGCAAATCTAGTTGATTTCCGATCGTAGCAAAAATGAGAAAATCCTCATTGGGAGCAACATAGGGAGTGCATTTTCCGGTATCCTCAGGTAAGGATATTGAGATTTTTTCTGCATTTTGAAATGTACCATTCACTTGTTTTGAACGATAAATATCCATTTCGCTATAATCTAAATTACTGGAATGAAAATATAAAGTGCCAGAATTCGTAATGGTTGGGTGGGATACCAATTTGTCTCTCAAATTTGGAATGTCAACAAACTCAGGCTTGGTCCATTGGTCATTGACTTTATCTGATTTCCATATATGCCAGGTAGAAGGTAGGCTATCGATACCCACAGGTCGTGTAGAACTGAAATAGATTGAATTTCCATCTGGAGAAAAACTCATCCCATGTTCGTTGTATGTGGTATTGAAAAAAACTTTTTCAGGTTCGGACCAGGTATTATTTACTTTACGGATGACATAAATGTCAAAATTTTGAAAATCCTTATCGGATAAGGTATAATAATATGCTTCGAAGTCTGGGCTAAATATACCTCGATGTATGATTCTATGCGCAGGAACGATATCTTGCTTAAAAATCATTGGAACATCTTTGGGAATCTCCTGAGACAGGAACCGCGTTTTGAGATTTACGGGATCATTTTTACAACTCAAAAAACTAATGGTGACTAATACTATAATTTTGAGTTTGTTCATTTCTATAAGTTATGCTTAGGTAAATCATGTTAAGCAAGGCCGATAGGAGACAGAATTTAGATAGCTATGGTAAGCTAATGGTTTTCATTCCAAATTCTTAAGGCTTTGGGGATAGAATAAAAAGCATTGGTTCCGTGATTGGCGTTTTGGGTAAATTCATAATGCATCTTCAATGCTGTTGAATTATCTCGATCCAAAATCTCGATCACTTTATCAAATCCATTTTTCATCTTCTCGTTCTCGTCTTGCCCGAGACTAAGATATATAAAATTGTGAAATGTGTTTTTGGCTATCGCTGCTTCTAATTTTTGAGCAATTATGGTATCGTCTCTCCAAAATGCAGGGCTATAGCAAAAGTATCCGTTAAAAAGAGTAGGTTTTTCTAGCATGGCATACAACACAAAAAGACCTGCTCTCGAATGACCAGAGATCATTCTGTAATCGGTAGTTCTATAGTTGTTGTCAATCAAGGGAACTACTTCGCGCTCCAGAAATTTTAAGAATGCATCTCCACTACCTGGTTCAGAAGCATCCTGGCTTTGGGAGATATAGTGCGGAGTTAAATCTCTATTTCTATCTTCATTTACAATGCCAACAATGATCATATCAGGAATGTGTTTGGCAAGACTTAGTATCGTCGCTGCGTTAAGAATATCCCGATCATGTGATGTGGCATCCAGTGCATATATGACAGGAAATCTTTTTTGGGTGTTTGAAGAATAATCTTTGGGTAGGTGAATCAGTAATTTTCGCCCTTCTCCTAAAATAGAAGAATCTATAGTTTCGATATTGCTAGCGTTAAGCTGGGCTTTCTGAGCGTTGAATTCGAAGATGGTTAATATGGCTAAAGTGGTGATAACTCCTGTTAAAACGATAGAAATAATTAGTTTTTTCATATACCAAGAACTGTTTTGCTATTATTTGAAACAAGGTATTAGAAAAGGGGGGAACCATCAGTATCACTTCGGTGTCATTGAGGTGTCTTTTTCAGAATTGACTGGTTTTATCAAGTATATTGATGAAATCGTATTGAACACAATAAAACAGATATACAATATCAACGGACTATTATATTGGCCATACATCTTTTGTCCTGTAAGGATATATGTAATACCAGGCACAAGGAATAACAATACCAAAAATAGAATGAAAGAATAGCTTTGAAATACCAAGAGTTGGTTCAAATTCTTATTGCTTTTTGATCGATGTTTTAAAAGAAACAAGATATGGAGAGGCGGAAGCAAAGTTAGAAGTGTGGATATTAGTAGAGTGATTACCTCATTTTCACTTTTTTCGTTGCTTAAGGAAACAGGAGGTAATTCTACTTCCAATATTTCTGATAAGACAGTTAAGGTATAAACTCTAGGGATCACTTTCCCATTTTCGATCCGTTTGATGGTGCTTAAGGATAAGTTGGTTTTGTCTGCCAGGATTTGTTGCGTAAAGCCTTTTGCTTTTCTAGTGATCAAGATTTTTTCTGAAATATCCATTAGTTCAAATTTTCTGTTTTACACTAACCGATATCTAGCAATACACTTTGCTTATCTGCTAATTTTGCATAAATATCGATACTGATAAATGCTCCGTTCTTTACCTCACAGTCTTGCATAGTACCTTCTAAATTGAATTGAAGTTTTGCCAATGCTTTTTTACAATTCTGGTTTTCTGTTTCAACAAAACCTTCAATTCTATGTAGCCCAAGGGTATCAAAAGCGTATTTTAAGATGAGAGGCATAGTTTCTGTCATTAATCCTTTGCCCCAGTTTTCTGGTAATAACCAAAATCCAATTTCTGCCTTTTTATTGGTTGTACTCAGGTCGTTTAGACCACCTGCTCCCAGAAATTTTCCATCATCTTTTGAGCAAACTGCCCACCAAATACCTTTTTCGTTTTTTTCGAGGTCAGCAAACCAAATCATTTGTTCTTTTGTGGCTTCCAGACTATCAAAACTAACTCCGTAATATTTTATAATATCAGGATGAGAAAGTCCTTTAAAAACGTTTTCTATATCTGACGGTACAAATTGTCTTAAGGTTACACGTTCGGATTCTAAAATTGGAAAAGTATTAGGCATTTTGTATTTGATTTCTATTTGTTATGTTTTATTTCTCAAACCATTCTTGTACTTCCTTGAGGTATTTTTCTCTGTCAGGGGTTTGTTCGAGTATGGAGCAACCACTATCAAATATTTTGACTTCAAAGTCACGTTTCGTTAGATACACATCATTAAATTCATATGATATAAACAAGGCTCCAGTGATAACCAGGGAACACCCTATCCAAAATAGGATAGAAATTTTATGTGGAATGTGAATCGTCCAAATTTTATTGATGAATACGCCGATGATTAACCAAAAAGCAAAGTAAGTTGCTAGATTAACGATTAGTTCTAATAAAAAATACTGTGTAGCCAATGAAGTATGGAATGCCGAACATTTATAAATCATCGGGAATCCATACAAGAATACATCTGGTCCATCGATTACGACTCCGTACCACCATTTTGTTATGAGCGCAAATGAAATAAAGGTTAATGGGAGCGCAAATCTCAAAATCAAATTTTTCATGTAAACTTTTTATTTAGTGGTTTACAAAGTCTAGTGTATGTTGTTTAAAACTCCTTTACAGAATTTCACCATGAGTATTAAGGTAAAAATAACAATGAGTACCAGATATTATAGTATTCATATCCCAACAAGTCGAGAAACAATTACTTCTGATAATTAATTATTAGTTACCGAGTTTATACCACCGACGGCCTATCGTTTAATAATTTGTAATAGCCTTGTTCCATCAATTTTTCTGCAACTTCAATTCTGCCTTTAGCGCCATTTTGCATAATATATGCTAGCTCTTCCTTGGTTAAAAGAACTACATTGACCAACATTACCTCTTCAATACTTAATTGAATTTTATCCGAAATTTCATTGGTTTTTAATCCCATTAAAACGCCAGCTTCTCCATTTTCTCCTAAGAAGGTATTCGGTAAACCATCTCCGCTTACAGCCGAAGACAGGTAGGTATAGTCATTCAACATATAGGAGATATTTGGATTAGAAGCCGCCATACTGCTTACTTGCCTCAAAATTTTAAACTCCCAGGAATCAATGATCTCTTGGATGTTGGTGTACTTATTGTCCGTTATGGTATACAACTCAATTCCAATACCATTATATCCTTGATTGTCTGCGTTGGTATCGAAGTCATCATAAGGATCGCTCAACCCATCAGTAGCGATAATTGTTCCCTGATTAGTTTGAACTCCGATATGCGCTTGTCTCATAGACGGCCATCTGGGACCTCCCATAAAGGAGGGATTAATCATGTTCCCTACAACATCAGAAAAAGGTTCTCCAATACTTTTCCAATAGTTGTCTCTTTTTTCACAAGAAGTTTTAAAATGATCGTCGTATTTCATAATGGTTGTCTGTTTCGGTTGTATAAGTTAGGTATATTGGAAATATATCATTCAAGCACCAAGATAGCAAATCGTTACGAATTTCATTTCTTGTGCCAAGCCCTTAGTCCGTGTGCTAATGTTTAATATATAAGTATCGTAAGAAGATAAAATGTTACCCGTCACCCAGTTTTCTAGCCACTCTTTATTTCTGTTCTACGCTAAGTTTTTCTGCAGGCGCTAGACTTTTTAGGAATTTTAGTTGTCGTTCAAATAGATAGCCATTTGCTGTAAAGTTCATTTCATAGGCGGTGGTTTTAACAACCAGTTCCATTTGATCGATAGAATATTCGCGAAAGTATAACCTAAAATATCGTGCATACAGTATAGAAACTCCAAGTTGTAATAAGATCCACATTGGAGAGAGAAAAAAAGGATCAATATCCTCTTTTCCACGAATGATTTTGATTTCTAACAAGTCATTCTCGGGGATTGGTACTAAAGTTCGTTTATTCGAAAAATTTGTATGTAATAACAGTCCGTGGGGTCGTTTTTCAAGATTGCACTTTGAGTTAGTTCTAATTAAATCCGAATTCTGATGTTTGTCTGTAAATGATTTTAGGAAAAGGCCAGGCCCACCAATGATTTTTGGATTTTTGAAATCCACTGCAATCGGTTTTCCCAATAGTTGGTTGATTTTTCTATCATTGATATTTTTTCCTTCTAATATCATTCTATTTGTTAGTGCCTAAAGTTGTAAAAGAAAATTTAGTTATGACTTGTTGTTTAGTGTCATATTTGTTTTTTCCTTTTCAATGATGAAATCTATGAATTCATTTACATAGCGTTCTTTCAATTCGGCATAGATGGTTTTATTTTGATCGGCTTTTTCTGTGAGTTCATACTTCATCTCTTGATATTTCAATCTTGCCCACTCATTTTTTCTTAGATAATTTCTGGATAAAATATGCCGTTCTAAGGCTTTGCTATTTGTGGGACAAACATAGAGGTGGTGTGCTATTGTATCCAAAACTTCATTTTTGAACGCTCCGTTTCGTTTAAAAACCTCACGCTGTTCAATACCTTGGTTCCCGTTATGGTAATATCCAATTTTAAGTAAATCCTGCCTTTATTTTCTCAAACTCTGATTCACGCTCATAGATGATATCCATATCGATGATATCTTTTGCATCCAAATTAGGAACCGAGGTACTCCCCACATGTTCTATTTGATATGCTATCCCACTTAACCCTTTTTCAATTTCATTTTTTAAATCGATAAAATTTGTAATCCAATCAGCTGTGTTTTTTTTGATCAGTATATTTTTGGAATGGGACATAACAGGTTTGGATAGATGCGATTTAACTTCTGGTTGGCCAAGATACTTAAATAAACAGAATAGCGGTTTGATCATAAACTCAAACCGCTATAGCATTTGTAATTGATTAACAATAGTTCTATGCTTTCATTTGCTCATACACTTTTCGCCATTTGGAGGCATCATATATCAAAATAGACTCTTGAATCAAACCATTATCTAATCGAAACCATTCTGAAGCAAGATTACTTTCCAAACCTGGGATAGAGGATTGAAATTCGTAATGCGTAGCTACCCAATCTCCGTTTTGGGCGGTACTGATCAGTTTTACAGCTGTTAGTACTTTACTCATTTCAGTAGCCAATGCGATAAATTCGGTTTTATTATTGAGCGTTACCATTGGGTTTTTGAATTGGTAATTGTCTGCTAGTAAAGCCAAAGATTCTTGAATACGTTCCGGGTCATTGAAACCGTTTAAGAATTGGATTACTATTTCCTGATTTGTCATAGTTTTCTTTTTTATCATTGATATGATGACAAAGTTCTAAAACGTCCTCAAGCTAAATCTTGGTAAAAACCAAGATTTCTAGATTTTGATTGAGTTGATTAATTTGCTGAAATTGGTAGGATCTATTCGCAAGTAAGAGGAGATATCTTTTTGCGGAACCATATTGAGCAAATGAGGACTTCTTTGTGCAAAATTTCTAAAACGAGTCTCCACATTAAAAGCCATTAATTCGTGGTGTCGTTCAATGATTCCTAATAAAAAAGATTCGGTAATTTTTCTGAAAAGTGTCTCTAATTCTCTATGCTTCTGTATCCATTCGGCATGTTTGGCAAAAGGTATGCGTAGCAACTTGCTATCTGTGATGGTTTCCAGGTAGTATTTTGAAGGTGTTTGTGTGAGAAAAGATTCGACAACACCACTAAAGGAAGGTGTATACGCAAAAAACATCACATGCTGTTTGCCATCATTTAGGTAATATGATTTTTGAATTCCTTCTTCTACAAAATACAGATATCGTTCCGTTTTTCCAGATTCGGTGATGATCGTCTTTTTGGGTACAGTATATGCCGACCAATTGGAGATATATGATTCCAAAATGGGTTCGCTTACTTCGTAAAATGACGATAGATATTTTTTCAAGAGCACATTAATTAGCCGTGTTTCTGTTTATAATTCCTTATGCTTTTCCTTAGCAGGAGTAGTCCAATACAGGTAAATAGTATCCCACCTACAAAAAAGACAGTGCTATAATTTTGCACAAACAATCCACCAAAATCGTTCATATATTTATGAATAATTCCATTACTAAAAAAGCGAATGGGAAATAACGGGAAAATGATTACAAAATTCAGTAAAGAATTTTTGACTGGAATTTTGTTTCGCCAATTTACAAATCCTATTATTAAGATTAGCATAATAAAAAAACCAAAAGTCCAAAATGCTTTATTCGTAAAAAACTGCGTAATACCTTCTGAAGTTAGTGAGCCAAATTTGTCCCAGTATCCGGACAAAAACATTGGGTACTTAGATCCCTGAACTGCAGCGTAGAATCTCTGAGTTCCCCAAACCATAAAAATCATTGAAACACATTGTGTAAGTATTAACTTTATGTTTCTGCTATTGCCCATTTTTTGTTCTATTCTTCCTGATTTCTAAAGCTTTTTGTTGTATCCAATGAATAGAAATATCAACCGGTTCTGTCGTATCTGCAAAAGCAGAATTATGTCCCAATTTTGGGAAAAGTGCATATTCAAAAGGTTTGCCTTGCGCTTTGAAGGTGTTTAAATGTTCCATACCCATCTTTACAGGGATTTGGATGTCTTTTTCACCAAACAACCATAATCCCGGAATTGAAAGTTTGCCCAACATCTCTTTTGGATCCGTAGCGGTAAATTGATATTGATCGGGATCATTTTTGATATGATAGCGCGCATCTTTTTCGGTATGATTTTCCCAAAAATCTGTTCTGCCATTGGTATAAAACTGAAATCTAAGTTGTTCGAGAGTGGTAATGGTTGGGCAACTAAATAGTACCATGAATTCAATCAGCGGGTTATTGTGGGCAGCAATAGGGATGATCCATCCCGCCTGACTAAAACCTAGCAAACCTATTGGTACGTTGTTGTGATGTTGATGAATGATTTGCGCAGCAGCGTTTGCATCTTTTGCTAATAGCGTTAAATTATCTGTACTGATATTGTTAGTGCCTACTTCGGGACCTGCATACACTCCGCCAGATGCTCCAACCCCACGTTTATCATAAGTGAGTACCAACAAGTTGTTTTTTGCTAATAATTCGGCAAACTTTGGCATTCTCGGAACACGATCAGAGCCGTGTACAATCACTACAGCAGCATCAGCTTGTTTGGGAGCATATAAGGTACCTGCCAGGGTAACTCCCTCACTCTTGAAGGTCACTTCTGTTGCCGTGATCGAATCTGATGATTGTGCTACTGCTTGATGAAGAGAAAGTAATAGAAGAAAGATTAATAGAAAAACAGAAACCTCTTTACGTTTCTTAACCACCTTGCTATCGATCCAAATGCAATTTCTTTTATTCATATAAAGTGATTCTTTTCAGATTTTTTGTCGGATAGACAACATCAAAATATTTGCTTAGGGGCAATGCAAAACGTTACTTTTCTTTTTTCTTTCCTAAGGATACCTTGTAGTCATCTATATTTCCTTTGATCTTAAGGTTGAGGTATTTTATTTTTTCGTTAGGATCTACTTCTACAATCTCATCTTCTTGCCCGGTACTGATGGAATCATTTTTCTTGTTTCCGAATAATTTTTGCCAGGCGGCTTTGCGTACTGTTTTCCAGGGGATACGCAAATAATAATCGATATTTTGATTGTTGTCATGAGTGCCCGATAATTCCATATGACCCAAGGTAGATTCTATGGTCATGGCAGGAATGGTAATCTTTCCTTTCTTGATATCCAAGCTGTTCTGTAAGGTGTCGAACCGAATGTTTTGCAGGTTTCGATCCCCCATATAGTCCGAAAGTGCTAGCATAGGGTCGTAATTTTTTAATCTTCCGTTCAATACTTTTACATCCATTTCTAAAGTAGATTGATCCAGATCTGGTACCATATCTGGGTATACTCTGATTTTTCCTTTGATTCTGGAGGTGAGTTTCCCTTGTAAATTTTCTGAAACGAGATGATCTTGTCCAAAATTCTCGAATTTGAATAGTAATTTATCCAAATCCACATTGTTCATTACCAAATCTGGCTGCATGTAGATATGTTTAGGATCACTACCGTTAAAATACCCATTTAATCGAATATTTCCTCCCGCTGCATCCATATGTAAAGTATCAATATAGATGTAATGATCTGGAGTAGTTCTTAAATCTGCTTTGATATTTTGGAGATCTATGCGATGATAAATAAAATGTGCAATATCGGCTTTAAATTGCATATCAGTAAATGGCAATTCGTATAGGTTGAAGGCCTCTGCATGTTCTTTTACATCTGCAGTTTTTGAAGCCACCGCCTCTGTAGATTTTGGTGGATTTAAATCGAAATTAAACAAAGCATCAAAGTCAATATAATTTGCCTTTAGCTCGAAGTAATTGTCTCTTTTCTTTATTTGTGGGTCTTTCCCAAGGTAATAGTTTAACGCGAAATTGAAATTGGTGGCTCCTATTTCCCCATGAAAGTCTTTGATCACCAAATGTTCGTCTTCGTAATGGATGTTTCCTCTAAAATCATGAAAACGAAGGGGATGCAATTTCATTTTTGTATCCAGCTTGTCTAAAGCCAAGTCGATAGAATGTAATGCAGAGTCTTTATAATGCATACTGGAGGCAAAATGTAAGGCCAATTCATCAAAAGCTTCATGTCGGTATTCTTTTGGGACGTAATTTTCTCCTTTATACGAAAAGACATCCTCTAGTCTTAGTTTTTTAGAAGTGAGATTGATATCCAAATCTACATCTCCATTCAATTCGGGTTGCATCCAGAATGCATAATCATGGATGAGCCCATCAAAATGAAAATCACTATCGTCTATATAACCGGTAAAATCTACAATTTTCAAGTCTTTGTCATCGATTAATACGTCGGCATGAAAATCATGCAGATTATGCGGATAATGTTTCAGGTCTGCATATAAACTATCGATAAAAAATTCCCCTTTGGGTAAGTATTCAGATTCTGTAAAATCTTTGGCAGAAGCTTTGAAAGAAAGTCCCAAACTAAGGTCTTTTATTTGTTCATCGACACCGGTTTGCGTCGAATCCTGTTTTGAGAAACCAGTTAATTCTGCAATATCAAGGTTTTTAGAAGCTATATCCAAATGAGTTTCTACTGGGATTGCAGTATGATGTACTATTGCAGGTAAGTCTGAAAGAAAACCACTTATGGATAGATCCGAATTTCCCATCAACATTTCAAACTGATTCAGGGTGGCTTCTTTGCCGTTCATTACCAAATTGATATTCAAATTGTGAAGGGGAGCAGGAAGATCTTCAGAAATTAAACTTAAGTCTTTTACAATCAATTCTGTAAAGTATGCTTGATTGAGTTGTTGCAATGCCTTTTCGGGATGGTCAATATCGATAATATCATGAAAATTCATTTTCAGCGACACTTCTCCAGAGGCTTCCTGTACTTGTTCTAGTTCAAAAAACTCAGCAATAAAATCCAGGTTGAAATTCGAATTGATTTTCATATCCACTTCTGGGGACTCAAAATTCTTTACCAAAATAGACCCTTCAAACTCTCCTTTTTCCAGAGATGCCGTCATATCGGTTAGCGAGAATTCCATGGTACTGGCATCTCTATTGACACCATTGGTAAAATGACCGTTGAAGCCCATATGATCTATCTTTTTTGCTCTTTGAGTATTTTCCAAATAGGCTTTTCCAGCTCCAAAATTAGCATTGATAAAAGGTCGGTTCCCTTTGTTGGCAGGTCCTTGGATAGTAGCATTAAAATAGATCTCACCAGCATTTCTATATTTTTCCAAAACAGGGATTACATCTGTAGGAGCAAAGGCAATAAGCATATCAAAGTTAGGCTTGGTACCTTTTATAGAAAGGTCGAGGTCTACATCATTTTTGGTGTCGATAGATCCCTCTAACTCAAAATCCCCATTTTCCATGGCAATACCAGAGGGTTGTATGTCGAGAATACCGGTAGATTCATTAAATACAACATCGGTATGCACTTCAAAGTGTTTATTATGGATAAAAGTGGTATCCCCATCTTTGATCACATTTAATTCAAAATGAGTGTCAATATGCCCCGCAATGATGCTGTCTTTTTGACTAAAACCACCTGTACCGGCATACATGAATTTTTCAACATCTGTGTTGGTGGCTTCATCCAGAGTATGGATATCCAGGTTTTTAAATTTTATTTTTTTCAGATGAATATTGGTAGAAGGAGTTTCTGTTTCTGAGGTACTTGCCAAAGAGTTCTGAATATTTGTGGTGTTGTTTTCGTGGATCACAAGATTTAATACTCCCTCTTCTATAATTAAAGATTGAATGTCGTAGTTTCCTTTTACAATATCGATGAGGTTAAAACCAATGTAGATGTCTTTTACATCCATGATAACAGGTGCATTGTCTGCTTTAGTTTCAAAAATGCCAACATCATAAACCTTGATAGAGACATACGGAAAATTGCCAAAAAGAGATAATTCACTTTCACCAACACGAATAAGACCTTGATGTTCCTGGTTGAGCTTTGCGATCTCTCCTTTAATGATTTCGGATTGGTTGCTCTGGATATATAGCATTAGCCCTCCCACTACTATTATGGGGATCAGGAGTAGTGCTAATAAAATTCGTTTCCAGAATTTTTTAATTTTCAAAGTAGGTGTATTTAGGGTTACAACAGGAGTTAAACTTTAAAAATAACGAATTCGTATGAAAAAAACCTTATTAAGGGCCTTATTTAGCATTTGGATCCACCAAGCTTAAGTAGTTATAAAAACAAATAACTACAGTCGTTTACTTTTCAAACTTGGTTATGCGCCATTCTTAGTGCGTTTTTGTGTTGATTCTTTTTGAAACAAATACAATGCGATACAGGTCAATGAAGTACAAAGTAATGTTACAGGGATCTCAATTAGGTCTGACCATAACCAACGTATCTCATTTTCATCTCCACTAAAAGGAAGACACAAGATGATTAGAAACATGGAAACGTATAACAAGCCACTTTTCATATAGATATAGTTTTGATTAAAATTGTTGTCGGCAATTTCATGATATGTGTCTATATGAACAAATTATCCGGGGTTGATAAAAGGTTGATTTTATACCCTGAGATAAAATTTTAAGCTTTTAATCTTGATTTTAATTCATTCCTGCTTTTAATGTTTAGCTTCTTGTATATCTGATTAATATGTGATTTCAGCGTGCTTTGTTCGATAAATAGTTCGGACATTATTTCTTTATTGGTCTTTCCGGAAAGAATTAAATTATAGACTTCTCGCTGCCTTTCCGTTAATTCATGTAGAAGTACCTCAATTTCTTCACTTTTAGTTTTGGACTGATTCCTAATTTGATCCGAAAGCGTTTCGATTTTTCTTTTGGTTATCTGAATATAGATGATCACTAAGAATGAGCTTATTGCTACCATCAAGAAAATGAGGAAAGGATAATCGCGTAAGACTAATTTAACTTCCCCCTCACTAGATCGTATCGAAACAGCTATAGAAGATATTACAATAGCAATTACAAGTAAATATTTTTGATATTTTGATGGGATACTTTTTAATTTCATCACTTTTGTTCCAATGGTGAATAGTTTTTCTAGCACATCCAGAATTTCATTTTTTCAAAGTCGATGACGCTAGGCCCGTCTGAACATCCACCAACTTCCTCTGCATTAATATCGTTTTCGTCTGCAGTTATTATCCATACTCCAGATTTATGTTGTAATAACTTACCTTCATCTAAGATTTCACCTTTTTTTGTGAGTGTTAATTGTCCATCACCTTCATAAATGACTTTTATCGTTCCTTTATTAATAATTACTGTTACTTTTTCTCCCATCGATTTGCCTCCCCACTCTGCAAATGAAATATCATATCGATACTTTCCATCAGCGGGTAGCTGATTTGATTTTGAATCTTGAGCAAAACTTACCTTCAAAAAGAATAGAGTCAGTAATAAAGTCGTGATTATAGGTTTCATATTTTATTTAATTACTTGTAACGTATATATCGTATTGGTTGCAGTATATAGTTTTTTACGGATATTGAAATCCAAATCTAAATTCGTTCAAATAGCCGTTCTTAAATTTATAATCTGCATAATAAATTGGCATGTTGTGTTTTTTTAAAAACTCAGAATTTTCAAAGTCATCAATCTGGTAATGAAAGATGGTTGTTTTACCATTGGTTATAGTATCTGGTTCTCCTTTTATGGATCTAAATTCTCCCATAGTCATACCGAGTTTTATCCCACTTTCGGTAATGAACTCTTTCTCTTTGATCACTCGAGCATTTCTGTCTTTGCGAGTAAGATAACTCACTTCGAATGCTGAAAATTCTTTTTTTACTCCGCCAGGGTAGAAATAAAAAGTTAATTGTTGTTTTGAATCCCTTGAAATCACATTTGAGCTGGGAATTACTTCATCCGCAAGTTTCTCCATCACATTTTGTCCAAGATAAGTGTCCACATTTTCAGAATTGATCAGACTTATTTGGCCTATAGAAGTATCCGGTTTGAATTTGGGTTTTAGAGTATCCGGTTGTTCAAAATATCCATCATGCACATATTTCTCAGGATTTGGAACCAACTCTCTTTTTCCTCCCTGTTTGTCCTATTGGTACAACTTGTTAGCAGTATGAGTCCTATAAGAATTGTCAAAATGTAGTTCATGCTCTTTTTTTATGATGCCTTATGTTTGATGTTTGTGTTGTAGTAACCAGTTTTTATGCTTTATTATTCAAAGTCAGAGCTATTAGTCCACATCCAAATAGAATTGCTCCGGCAACAAAAGGAAATCCAGCTCCCACAAGATCTTCTAACAAAGCCGACCACAAAAATTTAAAACAAAATAACATTCCAAATAGTCCAGCTGCCATTGTTAGCAAACTAATTATATTGATAAACGATTTTATCTTTTCTGAAGTCATTGATTTCAATTTTTTATCTGAATTCTGTTTTTAGCTTTGTTTCGAGTAATTTGATCACTTGATCAAATTCAAGATTAGGTTTTGGTGAAGTTTGATAATCCCAACTTCCTCCATTTTTCTTTTTTATTTTCAAAATCCATGGGTCATCGTCTGCAAATAGATGTGCCGCGATGGAGCCCAGTCTATATATTTTTGTCCACCAATTATCATTTGGATCACAGTGTTTAATTTTTTGAATACTGGAGTACTCAAATTTTCTAAATTTTGAAAAATCAATTGCCTTAATCTCGAAATAGTCATCATAAATCTTGATGGTTGGATATCCTTTTGATTCAAAAATTAAGAGATGGTTTTCCATATTTATGATAAAGACGTGTATACGGTGTTTATTCCATTTCGAATTTCCATTTCAATCCGTTTAAGAATAAAAACATACTTTTCGAATTGTTGCATATCCTTAATTCCATATTCGGGTGTTAACACAATTTGGTCCGTCGGTTTCTTGCCGGTTTGTATGTAAATCTTTTCGTTTATTATCGTTTCAATAAAAGTTTTGTCAGACACGAGTTGTTTAAGTAAACTTTTATCTCCATCTAATTGAAATTGCTGTAAAATTGACTTTGGTATAAATTCCTTTTGTTTTGATACAAAAAGATCTGTGAATTTGTTCCACAAATCTTTTGGAAATATGCTTAATTCGATGTCATAGACTTTGTCCAAATGCAGCGTCATCCGGAACGGTTCGGTCACAGGCATTGCCCCTCCAGTTTCATCGAGGGTAATGCTAATTATGCTACCATCGACAGTTATGATCCCATTTTTGGGTTGATAAATGTATTTTCCCAGAGGGCTATTCAATTTTTTTGTCAAGCCCTCTGAATATTGTCCGCTATATTTTTCTGTCAATTCTTGAATAATATTCATTAATTCTAAGCTTTATCAAATTACTCGCAATATCATACTATGAATTGCTCATTTTAGTCCGTTCCAACCAATCTAATGGTTTAGCAAGATTGTGTTTATTAAATTCTAAGTGAATTACTCGTCTTTTTTGTCCATCTGTTGTTCTATTGGAAGCATGTAAAGTTAATGGTTTCATCAACATGACTCCACCTTTTTCAACTTCGCAGATATGTTCATTTTCGACGTTCCAATCTTTGGAGTCTGCTCGGATAATTCCGTTTATGTGTGATTTCGGGATTACTTTTAAAGCTCCATTATTTTTCCCTGTTTTGTCCAAATGAATTCTGATAGTAATGGTGTCTTCCAAAATCTGAATTGGAGGTTGAACTCCGTATTGCCCTTTTTTGAAAGTCCAATTAGAATAGTGGTTTAGGTCTGCTTTTTGATTTACCGAAATGCTTAAATCTTGATGGTAAGCAACAAACCAATTCGATTCGCTGGGTTTGTCAAAATAGATCGCTTTGGTCATGAAGTATTCTGATTCTGATAGATCAGTGAGCAACTCAGTAAGTTTTTGATGGAATAGTAATTCGGTTATCCCGGGAACATTTTTTGTTAGCTGTCTAATGGCGAACAAATCCTTTGTTTTCATAAAGGAATTTCCGTCTTGTTCGGCGTTTTCGATACAAGCCAAAATTTGATGTAATTCGTCATCCGAATACAGATTAGGGATAATGGAATATCCATCTTCTTCAAGTTCTATTTTGTTCTTTTTGTATCTCATTTTTCGGATTGTTATCGTTTTTTGACTAGCTTAATATCTTCTTCAACTTTTTCCGAGAAACTGGAATACGTATCTTCTTTTTTGATTGTTCGGTTCAAAATCATGACACTATCATTGAGGGTCTTAATTTTCCATAATTTTTCGACAGCCTTGTAACTTGGTAAATCCATAATTACAAATTCACCAGAATTGCTTGTTTCAATATTAGATTGAGAAGCTTGGGAACGATATTTAGATATGATTTTATTCCCGTTTATTTCATAAAAAGGAGGCCACTGAAAATCACCTTCTTCAATTCCTGGTGGGGGCGGAGGCGGAGGTAGTTTAGGGATGCTGTCATTTACAACGTAATCAAGATATTTTTCCTCAATCCAAATGCCGTTTAGTAAGCTTTTATCTTGTTGGATCGTTCTTTCTTGAAACTTAATTTTATAATCTTTTTTGGCAATCAAAAGCCCTTCAAAACTTCCGTTTTTATCTGGTTTTATAGCAATTACTCGTTTTTTATCAAAAACTAAAAAATCATTGTTCTCATAAGTAGAGATTCTCCACGGTAAGTTATAATCACTGTATTCGAAAACGGAGAAAGTAGAATCCTTAAACTCAATGGTTAGGGTGTCCTTCTCAAACGCTACGATCATATCATAGGTTTTTCCTCTGAATTGATCTGCGATGTTTAAGGGTTTTCCTTTTTCTTTGCAGCCAACGAAGATCAAAAACAAAAGAGAGATTATTCTGAGTTGAGTCATTGTCGTACTTTATGTATATGTTTTGAAATGGTATTTACATTTCTCGTGTTACTTTCCCGTTCGCAAATTCAAATTCCAATCTTATTTTTCCAGAGTCTGATTCGGAAAGTCGGCGTATAGATTTAGCATCGTAGATCCTATAAAATTTACCTTCAATCTCGAAATTGAATTCAGTTTTTCCTATTTCTTTTTCTAAAAACCAATACTTTTTTACAGCAGCTACATAAGGCATTCCAACTACGCTTTTTGCGGTTTCAAAAATGCGTATTTCAGTATCAATTTTTATAGAGTTCTCTTCTCCGACTGCAAATGACGCAACGGTTAATATAGGAATCATCATTGGTAATAAACTTAGACCAATCAAACCGATTAGAACAAAACCATATATTTTCGCCCATTTTTTTCTAATATGCTTAAATACAATGTAGAAAGTGCCAATACACCATACCCAAAATAGAATTCTATCCATTATACTTCCTGCAAATGAAATTCTCAATGTCAAATAAAGAATTAAATCAACAATAATAATGATGCTAACCCCTAGATATAGTTTGATTTCTGTTTTCATCTATCGGAATTGTAACAAGTGTTTTACTATAGGTATTATTACGAGTCAAAAAGTTACTTATCTTTTTGATTTTACCGAGTATCGACTGCTCACCTTTATTTCTCGTTTTGAAACATTGGTTTTGCGTAGATTATTGTAGTCAGTTATTTCTTTTCTACTTCTTTTTTCGAGTCAATTAGTTTGATTAATTTATTTAGTGAGGTTTTTATTTTATCGGATTTACTTTTTTTGATCATTAATTCGGCCTTATTTTTCATTCCACTATAATTAGCTTCTGGATAAAGCTCTACTAACGCAGTGAAATATTTATCAATACCATCTGCCAGTCTTGTTTTGCCTTCTTCTGTAAAAGCTTTCTCGTTATTTATTTCATCCAAATAGATCAGATAATTCTTAATTAGAGTTCTTACGTTCGAATTAATATTGTTTTGAACAACCAAGGAACTAGGGTCATCTGCACTTTCTTTTATTTCATCATTTCCTAATTTGAAGTATTTTAGCTGGAGTTCTAATCCGAAATGCCATACGGCTAGCATTTCTTTGTCATATAAATATTGGTCTTTTCTGTCTATCGCATTGTAGATGTTATTCATGTTTTTCCACTCACTGAAGAATTTTTCGGCAATACTATTTTTGTGTTTAAGCCCTAGCTCGCTATCATCAAGTATCACCTTAAAATTTTGCTGATCGGTAAGTTTTTCAACAATAATCCTTGTTTCTGGGTCATCAAAAGTTGGAAGCTTTTCATCTGCTTCATAACCATAATTCAATTCCAAAACTACTTTGTCATAATCTTCTAAATCCCAATATCTTTTATCAACTGGGAATTCATGTTTCTCTGATTTACAGTTTGTCATGGTTATACTTATTAAAACAAAGATGATAAGTCTAATTTTTGTCATTAAAGTGAATTTTTGGGTTTTTATATTCGGTTAGCAAATTTAATAAACTGTCAATTTCTTTCTCATATCTCTTTTGTTCACTGAAAACATAGCTATGGAAAGTGTGGTAATCGTATTCTTTTTGAAATTTTTGCTCTTCTTTTTCTGCTTGTCGAATTATATGCTCGATTTTATCCTTTTCAAGCGTATTGAGTTTTGATATTTTTTCTTTTGCTTTACGAGCAAAAAGTTCAGTTATTTTTATATGGTATTTCTCATGAGTGAGTAATTCTTTACTGTTGGTGTTTTTTTTGTAAACAAATGATCGAGAAGGATAAAAAAGAGATTGAACTAGAACAGAGTTTTCGTGAATCTCGCTTTCAATGGAAGTGACGACGTAAGCGAATCTTTTGTTACCGTAAAGTGATTTTTTAAAAAATTCTAAGCCCCTGAAGTTGTCGAATGTAATTTGATCATATTTGTCAAAGGTCAAAGGCTTTTCATAGTTTAAAAAATTCGTGTGACTTAAAATTCCAAAACCAATAATTAAGACGATCATTATAGTAACACTATACTTGAGAAACTTTTTAAATTTTTTTAAAGGAATTTTATTTCCTTTTTTGTTCTCTTTTATCACTATTCTTAACTGATAAAAAATCGGCGAAAAATAAATCAGCAGAATGAGTATGGCTATTAAATTTTCATTCATTCGTTTTTAGGTTTTGCTTTTAAAAGGTATCATTTATGACGAATGGCTTTGATATGTATATTTCCTCTGTATTGTTTATGAAAAGTATTACTGGCTATATTGAGTACCCTTATCTCATTTTTTCGGCAATTCTCATTAAATCCCAGTCACTACTATAATGTTGTAATGAATTTCCACAATGTACAATAATGATTTCTTTATCAGGGATGACGTAAATGTTTTGTCCTAGATTTCCGTTGGCAAAAAACTGAAAAGTACCATCACAATTGGCGTTTCCCCACCATTGATAGGAATAATAGGTGTGTTTGCATCCTCGACCCAACCAATCCGGATAATTGTCGCGAGAAATTGTGGTGTCTTCTCGAGTTGATTGTATTACCCAATCCTTCGAAATGATTTGATTGCCATTCCAATCTCCCATTTTTAGGAAAAGCCGACCAAATCGTGCATAATCTATTGCTCTTGCAATTAGCCTACTGGGCATGTATTCAAAACCAGAATCTTTACTGTCTATGGAAAACAAGGCATTGTACTCCATAATTTGTGACCATAGCTTTTCTTCGAGGTATTCGGACACCGTTTTTTCTGTAGCTCGTTCTATAATTAGACCCAGATAACTTGTGTTATAGTTGTTGTACTCAAATGTTTTACCGGGTTCGGACTCAATGTCTAGCTTTTTGAGCAGTAACTTCCTTACATTAGGATGGTAGTAGCCAACAGCTTCATCATGCCAGGGAGAATGAATGTTTGTTCCCGGGAGATAGCTTGTGTTGTATTCGAGTCCAGAACGCATTTCGAGCAGGTTTCTAATAGTAATTTTTTCAAAACGAGGATCTCGTTTGATTAATTCTGGAATATACTGGGTCATCGAGTCATCAACACTTTGTATTAAACCATCATCAATGGCAGCTCCTATTAAAAAAGAAATAAATGATTTTGCTACCGATTGAGAATGAAAATAAGAATCTCTAGAGAATCCGTTGAAGTATTTTTCATAAAGTATGGTGTCTTTTCGAATAAAAATTAGTGCCGTAGTTTGCGACTTTTCTACCCATTCATCAAAGCTTGTAAAGCCTGATTGTTTAACTCTACCATCGAATAAAGACTCTACGTAAGTTTCTTCATATTTTTCTTCAAAACTGTAGAAGTTTTTAGCGCCTTTGATGACTCTGTTTTCAAAGCTTTTATAGTCATAAACATCGGCTACATGCATTGTTATAAGCCGATACACATACGTTGGAGAATGTGTAATTGATAAAAATACCAATACCAACACAATCATAATTAATGGGGTGAATAAAGCTACTTTAACTACTTTTTTCATTTGTGATTTTTCTCTTTTTTAACGCTTCCTATTGTTCATTTAGCTTTTAATCGTCAAAAATTTTGGTTTCAAAACCATCGATACTTGTCGTGTTTTTGTCTCTCCAATAGTCTTCGATTTTGTCCTTTCCTTTTTTTTCTGCCCAAGAATTTAAAGTTGTTCGTTCTTCTTTAAAATCCATAAATGGTACAGCAAAGCCACAAGAAGTTTGGACAAGATCTACTTCCATTTCTATGATTTGCCTGGCCCCTACATTTTCTGGGAACAAGTTGGAATATTGATGAAATTGAGGATCTCTTTTGTGATACATGTGTGCTATCCCATAGAGCCTTAAAATCAAAGGTTTTCCTTCAAAAGCACAAAACATGATAGTCATTCTATTGTTGATTCTTACATGTGCAGCAGTTTCATTTCCACTACCCGTTAAATTTAACCAAACTATTTTGTTTTTATCAATAACCCTAAAAGAGTCTGTTCCTTTTGGAGACACATTGACTCTGCCATTGGTTGCTGCAGTGCCGACAAAAAAGATTTTCTGATTTTCGATAAAACTTTTTAGTTCAGGAGTGATAAAATCCAATTTCTTTCCCATATACTTAATTAGATGAACTACGTTTAGTGTAAAATACGGTTTGATGCATTCTTACACGGTTTGTGATTAGTTTTTATATCCAGTAGTGAATAGATTTCGAGCTCCCCGTATCCCGCATTTTTGATATTTATTATACGTTTGAGCGGCTCTTTCATCTATTTGTTGACCATTTTCGTTGTTTACCCAACCATCAATCGCTGCTTTTAATGTGTATGCTTCTGGAGCCATCAAATGCGTAGTCCATAAAATAGGATTGGCATTTGCTTTTCTTATTTCGGGAGAGAAATAGTTTCTGCTAAAACATGCCAAGATAATGACGTCTTTTTTCTTTTCGGTCGTTTTGTTATAGGTGATATTTACTTCAAAATCCATCAGCCCGTCATGTCCTACGTAGGCTATTAAATCAGCACCTCCTCCAAAATTGAGTTCCAAGTTGTTTTCTTTTGTTGTAACTCCATTTTGTGCATTTGAGGCTTTTAAAAAGTCTTCTATACAGGTTTTTATTTTTTCTCCATCATAGGCATCTGCAAGTAGGTAAACATCCTGAGTAGAATGCTTAAATATCAACCTGTCTAGGATTAGAGGGTTAGAAGGTTTTGATTGTCTTACGAGTTTCCAATCTTTAGTTTTTAATTTGAAAAAAGATTTGACTCCGTAGCCAGCTCCCCAATACAAATTCAACTTTGGGTCTTTGCCATTTCCGATTTTTTCAGGTACCGGTACAATACCTTGAAATTCATTATCGCATAACGCTACAAAAACATGGATTGTTCTGGTTTCTGCATGAGTCTTGATAAAAAGACCAAAAAAGAATACTAGAATGGTTAAATTTCTTATCATATGATTTTAAGGGTTAATTGCCATGTATAGGGTAGTTGTCTGTTATCAAAAAATATATACTCTTTCCCTTATTGTTAAAGATAATGAATACGGGTGAATTTATAATGCCTACGCAAAAAGCGCCTAGATACATTTGTTGAGTAATAGAATTCTGTAGCCATTTGTAATACTCGATGTCAGTAAATGCTTTTAATGCACATCAAGCCCATCGAAGTATATTTCTGTTATCGCAGTATCCTCATATTTCTCTCCTTTGTAAACTTCTAGAATTTCAAATTTAAGAGTGAATTTATTTTGTTGTTTTAATTTTTCAACATCTTTTCTGTCTGAATGTCCAATGGGATCTACTTCAAAGTATTGCTCGGCATACATGTCTTTCAGGTTAACAATTGCATAGGGGATATCATTGAGATAGAGTTTGATTTTTTTAACTCTCGAGTTATTTTTCCAGGCTTTTTTACTCTTTACATATCCATTTACCAAGATTATTTTGGTCAATCTTGGATGAGTTGGTTCGAAGCTGTATTCAATATATTCTCCAATACCATAACCGTCAACTCCCTCGACCCATGCTGTTTTAAAACTAAAATCTCTTAGGTTATTCGATTCGTAATTGTTGTTTCCCTGCGAGGATAATTGAGATGAGGTAGTAACTTGATATGCTCCTGCACCGCAATACCAACTACATCCTCCTCCAATTACGTCCCACATACTGTCATAAACTTCGCCATACTTTTGAAGTATTGAATGTTCGTTTTCGGTCAGTTGGTCCCAAGATCTTGTGTTTTCTTCAAGATCCTTCATCGCTTTATCTCGAATTGCCCATTCTTTTTGGACTTCGGGTCCAAAGTCTAATTTTCTAGAAACTTTGGTATCTATTGTTTTTAGTTCTTGAGCAAAAATATTTCCCCAAAGAAGAACTAAAATTAGATGAATTACTATTTTCATATTCCTTACTATTTGCCAATGTTATTACTGGTTAAACTTTTTTAGTTTTTGTTTCCCATTTACTGCGGTTAACTTTTCTTTCTTTAAGAGGAACTCTAATTTATTAAAAACAATCCATTTCGTGGTTGAGGAAGCCGATGCCAAGCTATCGTTTTTACTCAAAGTTTTGGAATTCAAAATCAGTGTGTCATTTTTGTTTTCCCAGAGCCCTTCGGTAAAATCAGAATTCCCTTCTTTATGCAACCAAAATTTGAATGTTCTATCCCTTTTCATTACCAATTTCATTTCCATTTTGTCCTTATTACTACCTCTAAATTCGCCATAGAATGATTGAGTTTTTCTATTTGGGGGTTCAATTTGCATCAAAGAGTACATTCTGTTATTAAATATTTGGATGAAATTTCTGTCACGATAGGCATCCGTGCACGTATGGCAGAATTTTAAAAGGATGATCTTATTGTTATTTAATTTAAGCGTGTCGATCATTTTATTTGAACAGCCAGAATACCCTCCAACAGGGTTAATCAAGATCTTTTTGCCATCAAGAAATAGTGCTGTTGCGATGTGATCAATTCTATTCTCTAACCACTTTTTGTCAGTTTCAGACAATTTAAAATCTTCTCTGTACCCGTTATAAATTTGCAGACTTACAATCGTGTTTAATTCTTCTTTAAGAAGAGGACTTTCGGGTTGGTAAATGGAGTCGGGCTTGAAATTTTTGGGGACATAGTTCATTAACATATTATACTCTTTTTCAAGAGGAGTTAATGACTCTGAATTTTGAGCAAAAACTAATGAGCTAAAAATAAGCTTGATGATAAAAATTGTTTTTTTCAATGTGATCTAGCGTTTCATTTTTACTTTTACATCATTCTTGCCTCACGAGTTAACTTGGACTTATCAATTTCTAAATCGTAACTAAACCAATCAATTAAGACTTTTTCTATTTCATTTTTGTTATATGTGCCAGGATTTCTTCTGGATTTTAGATAGTGTTCCCTTGTCATTTTTTCGACAAGTTCTCCTACCGTTTTTAGATCAAGTTGATTGGCTGTTTTAAAAGAAAGCCAAAATCCTACTATAGCAATTGTAAATCCTGAAAGCCCAAACTGCCAATTAAAAATCAGTCCTAGTAATGAAATTAGTAAAAGCAATGCCAGGAAATTGGTAACAAAATGAGGAGGCCTTAAAATGGATAACTCAAAACCCAGCTTTTGTTCTAGTCGCTTTATTTTGGTTTTTCTTTTTAGCTTCGGTAATACATCAGAGAGTAATGTATCTGGGGCTAAGCTTTCCTTTTTAATTTGTAAGGTACTACTTAATGCGCTTCGTAATTTATAAAAGGCTTGCTGTGTGGTGCAATCATTTGTGTGATCAAGTTGTATTTTGCCCTTAATATGGTCACACAATTCACCAAATGTTTGCACATAAGCAAGCTCATTAATGGTGAATTTGATATCAAAAGAATCTTCTGTTTTCAAAAGTAAATCCTCAATATCCTCTGGGGCTGTATGTATAAGTTCGAACTCTTTCATTATCTAAAATACGGTAACTTTTCTCGTATGTTGCGCTTACTTACCGTTGTCGACTACGGAATATACGTACCGTTGGCGTTTGTTGTTTTTTTATGATTTTCACATGTTTTTCGCCCATTATTCTTAGTTTTTGATAAGAACTTTTGAGATGCTTTTTCGATCATACCAATGCTGAAATACCGTTAGGGTATCAATTGGGGATTCGTTGTTATAATAACTCAAGATACTTGTTACGTAAACTTTTTCTGAAGTAAGGCTATCAATTCTAGAATGTTGAAGTCGAGTTGATGAATTATGTGTGTCTTCCACTCGAATCAAATATTGTTCTTCAAACCAGTTATTAAATCTATTGTCTTTTCTATGTTCGTAGAATCGCATAGGTTGACCTTCTATGGAAATTGTAATAGTATCAATTTTTAGTCCTCCAAAGGATTCCTTTCCAAAGTCTATATGACAAAATTTTCCAATTAGATGATGATCAAGGTTTTCAGGATCATAATATATAATATTCGAACCATCTTGAGCTTTTAAGAAGAATATTTGAAAGATTCCGATTATAAATAACGTGATTTCTTTTTTCATTTTGATTCAATTGATACCAACATTTTATATATGTCTACGCAAAGCAAAAAGTTACCTTTCTTTCAAAGTTGCTAACTTTAATCTTGGTAAATCTCTATTCCAACAAATTTCCTTTTGCTGCCCATAGGTCAGATAACAAGAGAAAAGGATGAGATAAGACAGAATTTGATTCATATACCTTATTGTAAAACACGATTTTTTTCGGCTTCTATTTTTATATGGTTCAAAACTCGTTTGTGTATTTTGTGAACTATAAAATCAGACCAGGTTTTCCAATAAATTTCTGGTGTGATGTTTATTTTATACCAGGTTGTTCCTTCTAATTCTGTTTGGTTTGCTCCTATTGCAGTAAGTTTAAATTGACCTTTGTGTGATCTGAAATAACCATCCAAATGTGGTGGGTGAATTTCCCAAAAAGGATTAAACTCATTCATAGGGATGGGTTGTTCTTTTACATCAAATTGTAATAGGTTTGGGGCATCCCAAGTTGTGATTGGCTCCACGAAACTACCAGTAGTAAAATTACAATATCGTATTGCGCCCACTCCAGTTCCTTGAATCGTGGCGTCTGTTGGATAAGAAATTCCGGTTTTAAATATCCAATCGGTTGGTTCGTCGATTTTATCAAAAGTAACGACGTTTTCCCAGACATTCTCAATATTTGAATTGACGATTACTTTTGTTCTTATAGGAATCAGATTTTCAGGTTCATTGATATAATCAAAACTCATCGAAGAAATACAAATAATAAGCAGTCCGATTGTTGTATTGGTTGGATTTGTCCATTTTCCCATATTTGCTTTACAGCCAACATAAGAACCAAACCAAACCAGCAAAGCGAATAAGGGTAAAGACATCGCAATGCAAATCATTCCTTCGATTGCAAAAATCAAAAGCCCTATCAAAACTATTCCAAGGGTTAGAAAACTCAATTTATAGCTTTCTCGTTTTGTAGTTTCAGTCAATCTACCATGGATAAACGCCGGAAGGAATCCTATTATAAAAGGAATGATTAGAAATACCGTCCAACCATATTCTTTAAAAATTCCAATCTCGATAAAGCCCAAAATTGCAGCAACAATTAAAGTAATTAAGATTGAAAATAATTTTGGGTTTTTCTTCATAGTTTGATTTTTGTTCAAATTGCCTACAACGTTTTACGCATAGCTGTTGCTGAGTTTTCTGAAAGAAACAATCCAGTAAATCACTAAGGTAGCAAATTTGCAATGAATCCTGTTATTTGTGCCGGATCCTGGTGATGTATATCTTGATGATGATAAAACGAGAATTCAGCCCTTATGGATTATCTATATTTTAATTGTTTAAGGTGTTTTTTTATAAAAATCTCCATCCTTCCAGATTCGTTTACCCTTATACTTTCCACAAAAATTATAAATTTCAACAAATTGTTTTTGATAATTTTTATTATGTCGAAAGACTCGTATTTCCCCATTCTCAATTTTAATCCGCTTAAATCTTTTATCCTCAGAAGCGTCCATAGATTGAAGATAAATAGATTTACGTTTCAAAATAATTTGTCCATTTGAGTCGATAGCTTTGTCTATCACAATGACTTTTTGGTGGGGTAGTTTCCAAAACAAAAACTTTCGATCCTTTTCAATGACCTCTGTTTTAAGCGTAAGCTCTTTGGCGCTGCAATCATTGCAATCAATTAAGCCGTTAGTATGATTACTGAATAAAAATAGCTGAATTAATATGGTGAATAGTGTTGTTTTGATTTTCTAAGAAGGTTTTATATAGGTTTGGTGAAGTAAGGAGATATTCGAGTGATTGATGATATATGTAATTTTACGTTTCTTCTACTTTTCTTGACTTGTTCATAATTCCTGTGGATAATGCCGATAAGAACAAGATCCCAAATAGTGGCCCTGCCGCCCAAAAAATATTGCCCAGAGTTGTAGCAAATGCTACATATAATGTGACGACAAAAAATTCTAAGAGATGAACAATCTTAACAGTTGAATTTTTATTTTCTTCTACTTTAAATGATTTCATTACGTACGAAAAGAGTTTGCTAAGAGCAGTAATGATTAGAGATGAGAAAACTAAAATCAAAGCCAATACAGAAACATGTTTTTCTATAAGAGGGGCGTATAACCAATGCAGCAAATATCCTAAAAGAGTCGCACATATGATCAAGACTATTTTTTTGGCCAATTTTTTTATCATTTATCAGGGTTTAAAAGCTATGGTTAGCTTTTGTTTTTGTGTATCAAGTTTAGGTTCAACGTTTAATTATACTTTCGTATGGCTTGTTTAAGGGATTCTGCAACTAACGCCTGAGTTTTTGGATCTTCTGTTTTTGTTTTGCCCAGATTCTTGGAAATTGTATTCAGATCAATTCCGTCGTTGACTGGATTTTCTAATTCTGTTAGAACAAATGGTAGTATTCCTTTTTTCATTGAAACTCGACTTAAAAAGGTAACAAATTTCTTAGGGTTTATCTCCAGCGTTTTAAAAATCAGTTCATTATTAAATTCACTATATTCCACATTATTAGAGCATTTAGGGCTCATATTCGCAAAGAAAATGACAAAATTTTGATCGGTTAATTCAATATTTTGTTTGATGAGAGAATCAATCTTCGCAAGAGTCTTTATATCACAATTTGATTTTATAGAAAATTGAACTCCAGCAATACTATCGGTTGTTTTTCCGATAATCATTTGAATTTCTTCAATAACACTATCGCTGTATTTCATTTTTTCGTTCAGTTCTTTATGGATTCTCTCCGTTTCCTCTAGTTCTTTTTTAAAGGATACTACTGCTTTTGAATTATTGAAATCAGTTTTACAAGAGAATAGAAAAATGAGTATGCTATAGATTAAAAGTTGTTTCATAATGTGTCATGCAATGATCAAATATAAGGTGTTTACAACTAGTTTGTTTATTTTAAAATTTCCACCAAGGTTTTTTCGGTTGTATGGGTTGAACGTCACTTTCTATTTTCCAAAAAGCTCCATCCCATTTTTCGTCCGCTTTTTTGTTAGTTACGCTCACTGCATATGGATAAATTCCATCCTCGAGTCCGTTTTGAACTCTTTTTATTAATTTTTGGATAGGCCAGCAACGAGTTCCATCTACTAAACACACTTCGATATTCACTTCTCCATTCGGATCATTGTCGTCTGTAACCCATTTTGAATCAGGAACATTTTTTATGATGGTTTCTCCTATATAAGCACCTATTGAAAATAATATTCCTCCAAAGTTTTTAGAGAGTCGTCCGCCTTTAATCGGTTGTCCATCTTTAGTGTACTTCTGAATGAATCGATCAATTTCAATTAAACTTCCCATTGAATAGTCTAATTCAATTCCGTCTGATTTAAATGTCTTAACAGTCCAGTCCGATTGCTTTTTTATGTCTTCTAATAATGTTCCCATTGGATTTTTTACTTGTTGATCACGTTTACCATTAGGTGTCGTAATGAGGCAAAAGGTTACCCAAATGTTCTTTAATGATATTAATATAAAAGTAACAAATGCATACTTTGATCGTCTCCCAGTAAATATATGCAAGTATGAAATATCCCTTGATTACACCCAAATATTACTTCTCTTTATTCAGTGAGGTTTTCAATTTTATTAAAAGCCCTACCCTTGAAAAAAACCAGGAAAAATCTACAAAAACCAAAATTTATGATGCTATTGGATTGTATATTTTGAAGTTGGTATTACTTATCCCGGTAGTTTTATTTTTTGCTTTTGTATATGATCCCAAGAATGTACAAAGTATAAGTATGTCAGAGCGGTTTTCTCCACTGGTTCTGTTGTTAGTTGGGGGAATCATCTTACCGTTTTTTGAAGAATTGACCTTTAGACTTTCGCTAAGATTCAAGCCTATCTATTTTGTGGTGTCATCCACTGTACTGACTTATTATTTGCTGACCAAATTTGTCTTTTTTACAAAAATTAGTGCCGTAGATGATAGCTTTATGACTCGGGTTGGGTTAGCAATGATAGTGGGATTAGCTCTTTTACCACTAGTGAATATAAAACTGATCAAAGATAAATTGACCAGATTTTGGAGTTCGAATTTTCGGGCTATTTATTACTTGTCCTGTTTGTTTTTTGCCTGGGGACATATCACAAAATACGAGTTGAATTTAACCAATGTACTTTTGCTGCCAATTCTTACCTTACCGCAGTTAACAAGTGCTTTGATGTATGGATATCTTCGAATTTCTTTTGGATTCAAATACCCACTTCTTTTTCATATGTTTACCAACCTGTTAGCACTAAGTTTGTCTCTATTGCCTTTTTCTGATTGATTATTAAAAACGATTTAGCACGAATGCAAAATGGAATCAATCTTCTGGTCTAAGAGGGAATTAGGGTGATTTTTACCAAATAATTTAAATCTATCATTTATAATTAGGAAGGATTTATAAATCTTAAATGAAAAAAGCCATAGAAGAATTCGGAACTCTTCTATGACCTTTATATACTATCTACGAAGTTTTTATTCAACCAAATTGGGAATACCTTTTCCTGTTTCTAGCAGCTGTTTTAAACTTGTAACAATAAAATGAGTCCACCCTGCATCACATATTTCGTAGCAGTTTAACGCCGGTGTTAATCCTTGGTGCTCAAAAATTAATTCGATTTTGTTTTTGGTTACATCTTTAAACAGGAACACTATTTCGCTGTTTAGCCACTCTTCTTTAATGCCTTTGAGGTTGGAAAAACTGTGGTTGGCATAGATACATTTCCAACGCACTTCGTTAGACTTATCCAGAACGGTCGCCCTAAAGCGCCATTCGGTTTCTTCTTCAAAAAATATGGAAAATTCGTCACCGATTTTGGTGATTGTAGCATTACTATTACCCCACCAGTTTTTAATACCTATGGTTACCGCATCAAAGGCTTGTTCTTTTGTAGTTTGTACTATAATTTTCTTTTTGAAATTCATTCTCTCTAATCTTTTGTTTGTTTTACATCATTTCCAATACTTCTCTGATTTCTAGCTGCCAGCTGGCATCTTCAAAACGAGGATCTTGTTTTAAAATTGAGATCAAACTATGTTGATCCTCTGTTTGAAGCATATAAAACCCTACAATATTTGTTTGATTCAAAGCTTTTACGGTGAGAGTTGCTTTGTTTCCAGAAACCATAGTTCCCGTGGGTTGTAAGGGTTGTGCATCAAGTAAAAAACCTTCTTCTTTGAGTTGTCCTAGATATGCACCTACTTTCTGAATATGATGTTGTTGCGTTTCTTGAGGAAGATTAAAAATTGATTCTCCTTGAGGGTAAATAAATACCATGAATTTTTTCATTTTTTTTACGTTTTATGTTTGTACTATTTACCCTTTAGACGACAGTACAGTTCAAAACGGTTGTGAAAAAATGATTTTTTACAAATCACCACATGGTTTATCCACTTTGGGATAGGTTTTTCCGTTGGCAGCATTTGTTTGATTCAACAAAAAATCGTGTAGTTGAAAATTACTGCTTTGCAAAGGATCAATTCCCTTTATTAAGGCAGTTCTCATCTTGTATAATTTTGTTGTATTTCCTCTTTTGTTTGCTTTTACTAGTTCTAGTTGCGCGATTTTTTTTTGAGTTTCGGCTTTGGTATTACCGGTATTACTTAATTCTGAACATTTCCAGCAAGCTCCAGTTTTATGAATAAGTGTACAGTCTTCTGCAAAAACTTCTTTCATTGTTTTTCTACCTTTAAATAACAAATGTTTTATGCTTCCTTCTGTTTTGTCCATAATTTTACAAATTTCAGCAATCTTAAAATCATAGATATCTGCTAGCATAATAGCAATATGTCGTTCAAGGGGAAGGTACTTCATCACACAAGTAAAGCAATAATCAATGTGATTTTTTATGTCAAATGCATTTTTAGCATAAACGTTCATCACTTGTTCCTGTAGTGCCGAAGAATTTTTTATGGATTGACTACAATTGTCCTGGGCATTTCTTGTCCATCTTTTCTGCGCTTTGAAATGATCCTTTATTAGGTTGTTGGCTATGGCAAATAACCAAGTTTTAAAAGTGGATTCGCCTTTGAATTTATGGAGGTTTTTGTAGGCTTTGATAAACGTTTCTTGACTTAAATCTTCAACATCTTCTGTATTTGTAACGAGTCTGTATATGAAGGATTTCAGTTTGGGTTGATTTTCTTTGAATAGTTGCTCAAACTCAGATTCAGTAATTTTCATTGATGATCTCAAATTTTACCTAATATAGCGGCTATGAGTAGTTCCTCGAAATATTAAAGATAGTAAAAATGCATAGATCAGGGAATATTTGGATCATATTCTGATTAGGTATTTAGCATATTCAAATAGTCACTTATGGCTGTTATTGCAGCCAGTTTTTTAGACAAATTAAATGGATGCTGTACTTCCCAATATTGCTAATCCGGTAAAAATAAAAATCAATAAAATAATCCCTATCAGCGAGATTATAAGTCCCGCAATAGCAAGACCTCTAGGTTTTTTGAAAATCCCGACAAAAGAAAGAATCAATCCAAGAAACCATAAAATCCACCCCAAAATAGGGATCCAACCCAGAAATAGTGATATTAAGGCTAAAACAAAACCTGCTGTTCCAGTTCCGTTAGATGCATTTCTTTGAGTTACAATAATTGTTTGCCCTTGATTATTAGTAGTTGATTCGTTAGGTTTTATCATTTCACTCATAAACTTTTATTTTCGATCTTAAGGAGGTTAGATCATTGAGTCACTATGGTTATATGTGTTATTTTGCCTAGTCCTATCATTCAACCCTGGTCAGTAAGAACTCTCCAAATCCAAGTTTTAAGACCAGTTCACTTTCAGTAGATTTTAAAATTTTGAATTCCCGAGAACTTCCTTCAGCACTAGATATCTTTATAGCGTTTGAGTTGGCATCAAAACTCCAGGTTCCGTTTGCTTTTTGTCCTTTCATAGAGGTGTCGAATTTTCCGTCTGATTTAAAATTAAACTTCCATTTCCCAATCACTTCTGCTTTTATGTATGCTAATCCCTCTTCGTCTATTCCTTCGTTCAGTGCTTCTGTAAACACCCAATTGCCAACAATTAAGTCAGATTTTTGAGCATTAGCATTAAGAGTTATGGATATAAATGCTAATAACAATATTATTTTTTTCATGTGTTTCTTCATTTAATTGGGTGTAACCTTGTTTATGATTTGTTGCAGAAAAAGACAGTAGTCAATTTCCTAATATTGGCTAAGATAATTAATGTGTATGATTTTCTGAAGTTAAAATCAGAAGCAATTCATACTACGAGTTCCTATATGCAAGTTTATGTCACCGTAAATTTCTATATAAAACCTTCGATATGTATGTTAGAAATACTTAACTTTGTGTTAGAAATATATAACACTGTAAATGCAATTAAAATGAAAATAGGATATAAGACGCTCATTTCTTTTATGGGGGCTGTTTTGGGATTGGTTCTTTTGGTATTGTGGCTATATATGGCCAAAAAACCATTTAATGCTACTGGTTACCTAATTTTTGGACTAAGTTTTAGTATGATAGTATTGGGGTTGTATTTTAAAATTCAAGCCTATAAAAATCAAAGACTAGGTTTGGCCTCTGAGGACGAATTCTCAAAAAGAATCAAAGAGAGAGCTAGTTCTAAAGCGTTTAGCATCTCCTTCTATATATGGCTTAGTATCATTCTTTTTGTTAAGGATATAGAGCCTAAAGCTAAAATAATAATGGGGCTTGGTTTGTTGGTAATGGCACTTGTTTTTCTTCTTCATTGGTTGTATTATTCAAAGGTTGGTATTTCAGATGAAAACAAGGATTAAGGAACTGCGCTTCAAAGAAAATTTAACTCAAGTAGAACTTGCTGAAAAAGTAGGTGTACGGCGAGAGACTATCGTTTTTCTGGAGAAAGGAAAATACAACCCTTCTTTGAAATTAGCATATGATATTGCAAAGGTATTCCATTTGAAAATTGAAGACGTTTTTATTTTGGAGTAGTCATTTAATCGGACAGTATGGTTTTCTTCAATTTCAAAGTTTGCATTTATAGAATAACGTAAAACATTCTCTACAATGAGTAGTGGAGCAGGTTAGTAATTAATTTCGTAAGGCCCCAGCAAACTTGAAAATCCTCAAGAGTTTTTCAGAAAAGCCACCCTGAGCTTGTCGAAGGGTAGGCGAGAACAAACAATTACTGATCCTGATCACTGTGTGATGTTTTTAATTCTGTTAGAGTCTTTTCCAATTTCTCCGATAGCTGTCTCTCCAAACCAAGTACATCAGAGGTCATTAAATTAATAGTACCAATTAGGTCAACCATTTTCATTGAAGAATTGATTTCGATAGCCTTATTTAAAACAGATGTTGCAAAATTTATATATATGTCTTGAAAATAATAAATATCAGATAGTTTTTGTACTAATTCTATATCAAATTCCTTCATTAATCCGCTGGTTTTCGTGCTTTCAAAAGCTGTTCTTTGAAGCCTGGCAAAAATAAAACCTTTCCAACCTTTTATTTCTAAACGTTTAACTTCAGTTTCCGTATAACTGGCTAACATTCTCTCTTTACTCAGGCTAGGAACTATGCTATCCATTTCGATTTTAATTTTTTTGTGATACGATATTTGATCCTCAAGTAGTTGTTGGTTGAGTTCTAATTCTTTGATAATTAAATTTAAAGACCTCTCTTTTTCTTTTTTCGTTTTATTATCCGCATTGATGTTGCTGTAATTCACTCCTAGAAACACCCCAAAAGCAACAATGATAACTTCGACAAGGTATTTTAAAATACTTTTTAATGTTTTGTTCATTTTTATTTCTTTGCTGTTTTTCGATTTTTAGACATCTTAATTTCAAAGGGTATATCTAAATCCAAAAACCCCTAAATCGCCTAGCATAAAATCCAATTCTTCTGCCCTTTTAAAACCTAATTTTTCATACATTTTCCAGGCGGTATGCATGGTCTTTGTAGAGTGAATGATAATTTGTTCAAAATTAGAAGCTTCGCTTCTTTTGATACATTCTAAAATCAATTTCTTTCCTATTCCCATTCCACGGGTTTCGGGGTCTACAGCAAGTAATCTGAAACCAGAGGCATTTTTTTCATTTTCCAACGATATTGAACCTCCCGAACCATAGTCTTTCAAATCTTTGAAGTAGACTACAGCACCTCCAATTCTTCCTTGTTTTGACACTGCTACAATCAACTCGGTATTAGGATTCTGGGTTAAATCCCCAACGTTCTTTAATACTTCATAATACTCTGGCTGATCATCAATTTTTGGAAATCCTTCGAGCGCCGAATACACTTGAACCATTAATTCACCAATATTCTTGAACTCCTTTTCTTTTGCATTTCTAATTGTGAATTCCTGATTCATAGATATTTTTTTGTTTGCGGTAGTGTTTAATGTATAGTAGATCTTTAGAAATTCCATTGGAGGACTTCCTAAAAGTTCCAAGGTAACAAAATTGAAATGAATTTTATTACTCGTGCTGATTTCACCAAAGTAAGGGGTTCAGTAGCAATGATCTATATATCTTGCAACCTAGAATTCTTATTATTTATATAGTTCATTAATGTTTATGTCCTTTTTTTCTTTCAGATAATCGCTAACAAGTTTATTGTAACAATTCAGATTTTTATAAACCATACATCCAAGGTCAAAATTTTCTATTCCGTATTTTTTTATGTTTTCGGATAAATTTCTAGAACCAACTAGTCCACTTGAAAAATATTTAACTTCATTATTTGCTACATCAGTTTTGAATCGTTCAGTTATTTTTTCACAATCTAACTCGTGGTATTCGGTTAATACTTTTTCGGTTCTTTTCAATCCAAAATAATCCAAAGTCAGTTGAGTTGTAAGAGAGACAAACACAATTCCAATTCCCAGCATTGTCAAAGTCAAGAGCTTGTTTTTAATTTTTAAACTCCTTGGTAAGAAGAAAAATACAATTAATAAAATCGCCAATACTGCAGGGAAGTAAAACTCTTGATAAAAGAACTCATACATTTTACTGTAACTGAAAACTCCAAATCCAATTCCAATTAGAGTCAAAGTAAGAATTAAGGTTTTCAGTTTTGTATACATTTTTGTTCAAATATTAGGTAACGCTCTTTGTAAAATAGGTTTTAACGTATTGTTATACCTTGCTGCGCATAGTTTATTAATTCTTTCCACTGTTTTTCTACTATCTCAGTACTTAGGTACTCTTTTTGGTAAGATATTTCAGCTTCGGTTTTCTTCCAGAATTGTAGAGGTATGGTGATTGTTGTGCCAAGGTCTATAGATTTTCCATTTTCTAGTTCAATCTCTATGGTGGTTTTAAACACTCTCGAACCTTTTTTGTAATCAGTTATTTTTTTCCTCTTAGTTAACAACAGGAAGAATATGTCAATAGCATCTTCCATAGAATCAAAGTTAAAATCATAATGTAAATGATTTAGTCCTAATCCAATAGTCAATTCTTTGTCATCAGAAGAAATCCAGAATCCGGTATTCCCGAGAGTAATATAACTTCCTTCCTGATATTCTAGAACATCTTGTTTGAATTCTTCTTTTAAGATGTTGCTCATTTTTTCAAACAAATACTGATTAGGTTTCACAGTTTATATTTTTAATTTTTCTCCAAATTTATATTGCGATGAACATATAGTCGCAATGAGCTATACACGTTGTTGTGAGTAACTTGTTTTTCAAAACAACTTTTCAATTATTGTGATCAAGAAAATTACTCCGATTACTATAGCAACGGTATAGAAATATAACTTAATTACTTTTTTGCTATCACGATAATCAGAACTAGGTATGGTTTCTGTATTTGCTATAATCTCATTGTCTATAACAATTTCATCAATTTTTGGTCTGTCAGAATTAAGTAAGAAATATCTAATTCCACCATTAATATTTGGTTGTTCATTTAAGTTAGCGTAAAATGGAATTCCATTATTCCGCAATTCAGATTCGAAAGTGATTTTATCCTTAAGTAAAACATATAACTTAAAATGATCTTCGAGTTTGATATCAAAAGTATTATCAGTCATAGTTCTTGGATTAAACATATTGTTTCATATATGTGTCATAGCAGGACAAAATGTTACCCTGTTTTAGTTCTTTCTAAAGATGGGTTGCAAACGATGAATATTGGCATGATTGCAAGGCAAACACACTCCAACCAAAAACTGCTTTAGTTTTATATATCATATAGTGTGTTAGTTTTTAGTCTGATTGATGAATCCAATATAGCTTACCTTTTTTAAAAGTAATGATCCCTCCACCAACATCCTGTTTTTGTACATAAATGCTAGGCCTTTCGAGCTCAATAATAGTATCTTTATCTAAATCTCCATTTTCTTTAAACAATACTTCCCAGGTTTTTTTGTCAGAAATCACACCCCATTCATCAATCCAGTCTACCAATTCGGGATATTTTAATGGTTTTGTTTGATGACAACCAATTTTTAAAGTGTCTCCCTTTTTTTGTTCTATAAATATGTATTTGCATTTATTTTGAGCAAAATATACTTTTTCTAATTCTCCATTTCCATTCAAATCAATTCGTATAGTGTCATTTAAGTTATAAGTTTTAAAATCAGTCATTTCTGGATATTCAGAGAGATATGTGCTCTCTTCTTTTATAGGCTGATCAGTATGGTTGGTTATTTTCTCTGTAATGACTGGATTTGGTGTTTTGTTAGCGACATTTTCAATTGTATCAAATTTGCTTTCCTTCAAATTTGATTTTTTCTCCAATTTACACTGAGACGAAAATATGGTCGCCAATAGGATGATTCCCATTTGTTTCATCTTTTTTTTCTGTATTGACCAAGTTGGCATTTCAGTTTTATTTAATTTCGATTATTTCAAACTTATCAGCATCTTGGGTTTTCAGTATGAGTTGGACATTCTCTGGTTCTTCCCAGTTTACAGATTTTAAATGGTCAATCAACCCATCGATATCAAGATGGTTGTATGCTCCTACAAACAGGGGAGTTTCTAGATATTTACTTCCACCGTACCAAGTTTTAGCTTCATAATAATCATCGGCTAATTCTCTCTCAAAATCTGCGGAGACTAATTTAAATCCTCGGCCATTGTTAAAAAATGTATTTATTTCTCCAACTCGACTTTGCTCATCTTCTGATATTGAAAACGATAAAATTAGATTAGTAATGACACTCATTTTTATCTGTAAAGTTTATTCCAACATACTTATTAAAAGTATTAATGCTCCCAATATTATCATCAGGGAAGTGAAAATTTGAAAAGCATTAATTATCTTTTTTTTTTAAATCTATGAATTCTTCAGCTTTTTTGTCTTCCCCATACTCCATAAATTCTTTAATTTGATCCTGAAATTCTTTATCCAGCCTTTTATAAAAAGTTGATCTTCTTCCAATCGATATATAGAAAGGTATTGCATATGCATATAGCCTTTCTTTTACATTTAGAGATCTGTTTTTTGCAACAGTTCTTATTTCTAGGCCTTTTTTTTGCGATTTTGAGCTCGCTAATCGAAGGATTTCTTTTCGCCAATTCATTTTTGGCCAGAGCATAATAATAATGATTTTCGTCGACCAAAATTTCGAGGAGCTCTACTAAAGAATATTGTTCGATTATTTTGTTCATTTGATTGAAAATTGTTGTGTATAGTATTTTATTAAAACTTTGGTTCTTTTCGCTCAATCAAATGGGCATTCCTTTTTTCTTGGTCATTCATCGATAAGCAATGTACAGCTAAAATCAATTGTATATTGGGGTCATTTAAGTCAAAATCGCTACCCTTTTTTAAGATTTCGTGATATTGAATATCAAATCCACTAAAATCGCCAGAAGCTTCAATTCTGTCCGCATATTTAGCAATTCTTGGATTCGTTTTTCCCAAATCAGATAAATATTTTTGGTATTTACCTGTAGGGACAGCACAAATATCTTGTGATTTTATTTCACTTGGAGAATAAGTCGATTCACAATACATCCAAATTTCACTAAAAGTTGATTGCGAAATTTGTTCGTAGAACTTCTTTTGCTCTTTAAAATCTATTTTAGTCCAAATTCCAGTTCCTTTTGCTTGCAAAGAATCGTGGTTAACTTGTTTGTAACAAGAATTTAAGTCAATATTTCTATCGCTACAAACATTTTCCTTGAAGAATTCAGCAATTTTAGTTAAGTCGGAAATTTGTTCGTTTGTAAAATTCGATTCTAATTCAGTTGTTGAGTAATTTGTGCCACACGAATTTAAAATCAGTAAAAATAAAATTGTCAATATTGGCAAAAATGGTTTTTTCATATTATGCTCAACGTTTAATATAGGTGTCTCAGTAGGGTAAAATGTTACCAAGTATTTCCTAACTGTAAGCATTACGCTTTTCTAAAAATACAGGAAACAATCGATTGGTCGTTTTGCTGCCATGAGCACATATATCGTGCTGTAAGTAGTTCTTATCTTATTTTACTTTTTATTAATTCAATTAACTTGTTAAAGTTCATTTCGCCAATTTCACCTTTCCCAAGTACTAACATATCTCCATCCACTTTTTTACGGATCAAAAATAAATTTGACTTGACCAATTTATATCCTTCAAAATTAGGCCATCCAGTTTTACTACACATTGTTTCGTCCACGTAGACTACATACTCATCATTGAATTCAAAAATACCAAATTCAGGAACTGATTTATTATTCAGTTGATTTCTTGTTGCAGACATGATATTATTTTTGATCTCCACATACTTTTGGTGTTTTAGGTAAGAGTCAAAAAAAGAGATTATGCCGATAAGAACAAAAATTACTCCGATATCACTTTTCTCAAGTAGAATTACGGTTCCGAGTAATGAAAGGATTGATCCGAAGATTAAAGAGTTTCTTCTCCGTTCAATTAATTTAGATTGTATTATCGGAATACCTAATTCCGTTTGTCGTAAGTATATTTTTTCGTCAAAAGGAAGTGTAAATTTCAAGAATCCGTTTTTATTCGTTTATTAAAGCTATTTTTTCATTTACCCTATCCACAAACTGGTGAAGATATTCAGGAATGTTTCTTTTCACTTGGTCAATCCTCCAACTTTTTTCATTTCCATTCTCTGAATACTGAATGAAAATTCCCCCACCATCAGCACAATCTGGGCATCCAAAAACTGTTTCATTCTGATTCAAAAGTTGATTTGGAAAAAAATCTATTATGTTTTTAACTTGTTCAAACGAATCGTTTTCTAATTTAACAAATTCCAAATTTTGTCCGTTGTAATCGTCAATTATATCTTCGAAAAGTGATTTGTCAGTAAGTTTAAATGTTTCTACACATCCTTCTCCAAAACATTCTCCGTAAAAATGCCCAAAAACAAGAAAATTTTGTTCGGTGATATTAATTTCGTTGTTATCATCACTACTGCACGATACCAAAAAGCCAATCGTCAAAAGTCCTAAAAATGTTTTTTTCATTAGTGCTTTTGTTTGTAGATGATGAAGGTTTTATTTAGTTGCGTTAAATTGCTTACAACGTTTAATATATGTGTCGTAGCGGGGCAAAATGTTACCTTACTTTTCGGTTTTTCTTGCGCATTGGTTGCTAACTTTTCCATTCTGCAAGCATTGCGCCTTACCAAAAATACAACAACCATTCGATTGATCACTTAGCTGCTATGACATCATATATTATGTAGTAGCCAGTTGTTTTTGTCAAAACCCTCCATAGATCCTATACCAGTTTTTGTCAAGTTTCCAATTGTTTTTGGGATTCTCTTTTATCTTTTGTTCAAGATCGGCAATTCTTTCTTCGTCATCAGAATAAACAAAAAGAGTTGAAGGTGAGTCAATAAAATTTCGAAAAACCCAAAATTGTATTGTAATCGAATTATTTTCTTTATTCCTAAATACCCAAACATCATTTCCTCCATTTGAAACTGTTGGAAACCCAAAGGGCAATTCAAAAATTCCGTTTCCGCTTGTTCCTTTTCCTTTTATTTCATTTCGTTTAATTCGATGGACAATTTCCGTCCGTTTATTTTTTAAAATATTCCAATCCGCTTTTTCAATTATTTTGTTTGGGATTTGTCTTTGAAAAGTCAGAATAAATAGTAGAAAAAATGTAATAACTTTAAAAGTTTGGAATTTTGTCAAACTTTTCCTTTCATGAATTAGTTTAACAATTTGGACTATGGTTCCAATTCCAAAAAACAAACTCATCCCGATCCAAACGAAAACAAGAATGAAAAAATTCGTGTAATAGTAGTTAATCAGCGTGATTAAAATCCAAATTACAATTATCCAAATTAGAGTTTTCTTTTTAATCAATTAGATGTGTTTTAATTGGCTACAACGGTCTTGTGTATGAAATGTAGCGTGCAAAAAGACACTAACTTTATGGATAAACACAAAGCCGAATTTTTATATTTTGTTTTTAATTTACCATTTTTTAAAAGCCAAATTAAAAATTTGGCCGACTTTCTAAATATACATAAACCTTTCGGTTAAGCACTTATTAACTATGTTTTATACACCGTGTTGTAGCACGTTATTATTTCCTTTGTGATAACATAATATCATTAATGTTTTCTAAACATTTAAATCTTATTCGATTATTTCCCCAATGAAAAGAATTCATTTTTTTCTCATTTGTGATGTCAAATTCTATTTTTTCTCCATTATAACTTTCTTCGTTTTTAGCTCCAATTACTGGTGTTATTTCAATAATTGCATCAGGATTACCTATCGAATCATTTGAGTGAGTCAAAAATCTTTCGGATAAATGAATTTCTTTGATAAATGGTTTCCAACCTTTTTTATAATTTAAACTTCCTTTAATTCTATAGCTTATGAGAGATTTGCTATTAAACAGATTTAATTTGCTATCAATTATTTTAACCTCAAAAGTATCAACACTCAAGGCTTCTTGTTTAGACCACCATCCGATTAAATGTGTTTCATCTATTTCGGTTTTAGGATTTCTGGGTTCAGTCGATAAACTATAGAAAAGTAATTTTGGTAAAAGAAAATAATAAGCCAAAGCAAGAATAACTATTATTATTCCAGTCCATATTAATATTTTTTTCTTTTTCATCATTTATGTCAGAATGTGCTACAACGGTCTGGGCTATGAGTAGTTGCGTGGGTTAGCACTAAACTTTGCAAGTACACACCAAACTGAAAATCCGCGAGGATTTTCAGAAGTAGGCGAGGACAAGCAACTACTTATAGCCATTGTTGGGCACAGTATTTTTAATCAGTTATTTTATTTTGCATTTTAATCGGCTGTATTCCTACAACTTTATCTTTATCGTCAAAAATCAATTTTATCATTTCATTTGGCGGACTTGAATTGTCGTCTGAATATTTATACTGAAGTAGTATAAACATACTTCCACCAAATCCCATTTGAACTCCGCTGTAAATCAATTCCGTTTGTTTGTCGAAGTTGATATTTTCTATCAGAATATTAATCTGTTCGTCAGTTACTTTTTCAAGTATTAAGTCCGATAAAAACTCTTTTGATTTTGGCAAATCTTTTGCTTTTAAAGCAGTAAAAAAATCAATCTTTATTTTCTCCAATTCAGCTAACTTTTTCTCGTCAAGTTTTGGGATTTCTTTTTCCTTTTCCTTTGCTTGATTTCTGATGTAAAGTCTTATTCGATGAACTGGATTTATTGTGCTTGCACCTCTTTTCTCATAATAGTTAGAAACAGTTGAATACATTTTTATTTCTGTACTGTCATTTGGTTTCCAAGTTGAACTTTCTACAAAGGTATTTATGGAATCCAATCGACTAATGTTTGAATAATTTTTCTTTACTTTAGGTTGACCAAAGCTTTTCGAAATATCTGATTTGAGTCCTTTGTATTTAGATATTAAAGCTTTTTGAAACTTCTCTGATTTTTGATTATTGTCTTGTTTTTCGAAATTATAAACGTCCCATTCGTAAAGAACGTAAGACATTGTCGAATCGGCTTTTTTGAAAAAGTAGAAGGTAGTTAAATCTGGAATTAATTTCTCTTTTCTTAAATATTTAATGGGTTGTGCTTCTCCGCTAAAAGAAACGTGATTTGATGTTGTCGGAATTTTTTCACTTCCTAAACTTTCTTCCATTTTTAAATATTCAGTGAGTGAAGTATTATGAATGTCAAAATTAAACTCCTGTCCAAAAACAGAAGTTGAGATAAATAAAATTCCGATAATTATGTGTTTCATTCGATGTTCGTTCATATTGTGCCCAACGTTGCGTGTATGGCTTGTTGCGGAATTTTCCGAAGGAAACATTCTGATAAATCACTAAGGCAGCAAAATTGCTATGAATTCCGTTACCTGTGCTGAGCTTGTCGAAGTAAGGAATTTAGCAGCAATGAGCTATACACGTTGTTATAAAAAGTTTTTTATTTAAATTTAATCGTTCTTTTCTTTATCCGTTAACTGGTTTTGTTTTTCCGTAATTTTTTTCATAGCATGTTCCACTTGCGCTGAATTTGCTTTTCCTCCAATAATTATAGCTCCTAAAATTGCTATAACTGGAACTATTATTTTAATGGACCGATTTATTTTTCCACTTGCGTTTATTTTATCAAAAGTTGGAGGAATCAAAAACAAACTGGCTACAAGAAATAAAACTCCAGAAATTATTGAAATTTGTAAAAATAAAATTCCAAATAGAGAGCAACATATTCCCAAAATCCATTTCAGCAATGTTTTCATATTCTAGCTCTTTCTGTCAATTTTTAATTGTTTATAACCTTTAATATATGTGTAGTAGCAGAGCAAAATGTTACCTTGCTTTTTGATTTATCTGCGCATTGGTTGCTAACTTCCCCATTCTACAAGCATTGTGCTTTACAATAAATACAACGACCTTTCGATTAAAATTCTAATTGTTTGCTATGGTCACTAATATGATGTTGGCTACAGTTTTTTATTTCTATTGGAGTGATATGTTGAAACGGTTCTTTGTCAACTTTAAATTCCAATCGGTCAAATGCGATTGCCGATTTACCATTTTCTATTTCTGAATTCACTAAACTTTCCAGAAAACCAATTCCAGTAGCATCGACTCCATAATAATCCAAAATTATGCTATCGTTTTTATGAAATAGCGCTTTTATTATTAGAGCTTTTCTATTGGTAAAACCCAAATGTTCAAATTTGTCATTTAAATTAACACCTATCTCTTCTGCTATTCTTTGTGCTCTCAACTTGTCAATCCGCATTTTATTGATCAAGTATTTATTTACTGTCAAAGGATTTATTAATTCCATGAATGTTCCTTGTCGATAGTTTTTTGCCCATGGAAGATCAGGTTCTTGATTTTGAAAACGTTTTATTAATTCAATAGTGAGGTCGAAACCCAATGGCATGTACTTTCTGTCAAAATTTGGAATATAAATGCGAATAACATTCCCATTTTTTAATTCAAATTCAGGTATGGAGATTCCATTTATTTCAAATTCTTCGCTATGAAAAATGGTCTTTGTCATAATTGTCCCCAACGGCCTGGCTAAATGTTGTAGCGACGCATAGCCGCCACGAACATTTTAGCCTTTGTTGTATGTGGTTTTTATTTTTTTATCCATTCAATTTCGTGATTCACTTCACCTTCTTCTATTTCACCAACCTTAAATCCAAGAATTTCCGTTGCGATTTTTTTGAATTCAGTTTTCCATTCCATCCACTCATTTAATTCGATATTCGCCGAAAATTGAAGTCCACTGGGTTCAACCGACGCTAAAATGAATTTTTCTTCTTCGTTGTAGCTAAACCAATATGGAATTCCGTTTTCTCCATTTCCATCTTTTCCGAATCCGATCCAACCATTCATTTTTTCATAAACCAATGGAACCTTATCCCAAATCTCTTTGGGCAAGTCATATCTTATATTCAGATTGCATTCTTGATATTCCATTCTGCAAGCATTACGTCATACTAAAAAATACAACAACTATTGGATTAATCAATTAGTTGCCATGATCACATATATCGTGTTGGTAAATCGTTTTTTTATGGTATTAATATTAGTCGCTGTTTCAACTTTTCGCTTCCGAAAACCCAAACTAATAAATAAGCTCCAGCTCCGTCGCTGTTCCATTGATGGACAATGTAATCACTTTTGTTTTTGTTAATAACAACATTGTTGTCACATTCAAATAGATCTTCGTAAAAAATTTGTGCTACATCGATTTCTATTCCGTTTAATTTAACGTCAATTCCAGTTATTTCCGTTTTTGGTAGGTTTCCATCTGTTCCGTAAATCCTTCGTCCGTTTATCTTGGTTAGCCATTGTCCGTCAAAATCGGAAATTTTATCCTTAACGTTAAACTCTTTGAGTATGTATTTGAATGAGAATTCCGTTCCCTTAAATATTTTCAGTTTTTCAATTGGATTCAAGCGACTTTTATGAATATATCCAATTAGATTGTCTTGTTCATCACAATTCAGGTGATATTTGTTTTTAGGTACATAAACTTTTATCCAATCATTTTCTGACTCTTCGTAGCTGAATACTTCGGAATCTTTTATTTTGAATAGAATTTCAGATTGGGAGTCAGGAAGCTTACGAACGTTAGTAAAACCATCTTTATCCTTTATAATAGCAACTTGTCCAAAAACCCATTTACCAAGAAAAAGAATTATTATTAAAGTGAAATTTCTCATTTATTTAGATCGTATTCAATGTTTGCCAACGGTTTGTGTGTGATTAGTTGCGAGAAAGAACGCAGGTACTTTCGGCTGTTGCTAAAGATAATTAAAGTGTGTGAATTTCCATTCTTGTGCTGAGCCCATCGATAGGCTCAGGACTGGCTTGCTGAAGTAAGGAAATCCCATGGCAATTAATTATAGACCATGTTACCAGCTTTTTTCCATTTTTCAATTAGTTCATTCGATAGGATTGCACCCCAACCGTTTGATCCAGCATTATGCATTTTAAATAGCTCTATGTCAAATTCTGTGCTGATTTGAATTTGACATAATTTCTGTATTCTATTAAGCATAGAATAAGATAATTCAGGATTCCACTCACCATAAATTTGGGAAGCACTTATTTCTCTTATGTTTTGAGTTATTTCGTTAATTGTGCTTTGATATTTAGGGTATTCGGTGATCAATTCTTCTGGGAGTTCATCCCCTAAACCTGTAATTTGAATCTGATTACATTCATTATCCCATTTAGGAATGTTGCTTATAGTCAATAATTCCAGCATTTTGTCACCAAATTTTTTTAGGTTAGAATTATTAATTTGATATTTCTTAGAATAGTGGTCAAGACAAAACACTCCGATTGCGGTCATTGCTCTAATGGAAAGTCCGTCAAATTCTTTTATATTCTCCATCTTAGTGTTTTTGAATTGCTGATAACGTTTAATGTATGGCTTGTTGCCGAATTATCCGAAGGAAACATTCCGATGAGTCTCCAAGGTAGCAAATCTGCAATGAATTCTTATGCAATTGCAATGAGCTATACACTTTGTTGTAGGTAGTTTTCATTTTTTTATCCATTCAATTTCGTGATCCACTTCACCTTCTTCTATTTCACCAACTTTAAATCCAAGAATTTCCGTTGCGATTTTTTTGAATTCAGTTTTCCATTCCATCCACTCATTTAATTCCATATTCGCCGAAAATTGAAGTCCACTAGGTTCAACCGACGCTAAAATGAATTTTTCTTCTTCGTTATAACTAAACCAATATGGAATTCCGTTTTCTCCATTTCCATCTTTTCCAAACCCGATCCAACCATTCATTTTTTTATAAATCAATGGGACCTTATCCCAAATTTCTTTGGATAAGTCATATCTTATATTCAGATTGCACTGTTGAGATTCCATTCGTTAAATTTATTAGTAATGATTTATGGTATTAGTTGAACTATTTGTCCTTTCTTAAAGTTCTCTCTTTTCGATTTGTCTTTTAAGTTAATAGCGAAAATATCAAATCTTGGCTTTCCTTCTTCATCAATAGCTCTTGGCATTGAAATACTTTTTAATTCACACCCTCCAAACATGGAAGATTCTGTCAATTGAAAGTCTCCTTTGTTTAAGATTCTAGCTATTAGGTGAGGGCCATGCCTAGTAACTTTTTTAAAAACATGATCAATTTCAAACTCTAATATCATTTTTCTCAATTACCTACAACGTTTACTATATGTGTCGTAGCAGGTTAAAATGTTGCTTACTATTTAGTTTTCCGCGCAGGGGTTAATTTTTATATTTAATGTTCCTAGTTATAACTTGATATTTTTTCCATTTTCCATTTACCAATTCATAGTTAGTTTTCTTAATCCAATTATTATTCTTGTCGTATTTATAAGTGTATTTTTTTTTGCCCGATTTTATTAAATCACCAAACTCATTATATGTTAAATCTTCAAATTTTCTTTCTGAGAAATTAATTCTCATCTCATTAACGTTTAACACTTTTGTTCCACTACCATCAAGGATAGAGATTTTCACAATGTTTTTGTCATAATCATATACTGCTCGTTCATGACCAATAAAGTTATTTTCTTTAAGTAACAGTTTTATTGGGTTACCTTTCTTATCATTCTCTAATGAAGTAATCCTAAATATTTCGTTAGAAGAATTTTTGTCGATAGTTTTTATAAGAAAAAAATTAGAATCATAAACGTACTCAGCTACTTCTGAATTATATCCAGTTAGATTATTCCAAGTCTCAAATTTTCTTGATAAACTGAGGGTTTGAGTAGAATCATATATAAAATTGAGTCGCGCAACTAATTTTCCATTTTTATCATACCTACTTTCTGATCTCAATCTATTTTTCTCATTGAAAGTCGAGACTGTTTTTTTCTTTTCTGATTCATTTTTTCTATAATAAGTAGTATAAGAAGTGATTTTTTCAATACTTGGGGTAGAATTAATGTCAAAAGGTCTATCATGACTTAGTGCAGTAGCTATACTTTGACTAAATGAGTTGCATGATAAAACAAATAATAATAGAGTAGTAATTTTTTTCATTTTGTAATTATTGCCAACGTTGGATGTATGAATCATTGTAGCGAAGCCACCATGATTTTATACACCTTGTTACCCAACTTTTTTAATTATTTTTTCTATTGCCAAATCTGTTTTAATCTCTTTTCCTTTTTCTGTAAATTCATATAATAATGATTTTTCAGATGTCATACAGATATATTTATTATCAACTAACATATTTAAATGTCTTCTTACTTCCTTTGTGGAATTCCCTGTAGATTTGGCTACTTCTTGAATGGAAAACCACATATTCTCAATATATTGTGTGCAATCATTTGATTGAAGCCATAACTCTTTTAAGAGCCTTTTTAATGTTCTTAACTCATATGTTTGCTCTATTCCTTTTTTTATTTTTTCAATCCATTTTTTATCAGAAGGTTCAATAATTATTGCTTTGAAACCAAATCTCTCACTTTCAATTCCAACACCTTTTAAGTCATCAATATGTAAGTCAAAATCAAATGCAGGTGGAAATTTCGACGAATTAATATTTCGAGATTTTAAAACTCTTTGGTTTTCTGTCTGATTTACAATTCGATTGACTTTTATTCCATAGTATTTTAAAGTTCGTCTTATTTTTCCTTTTGTCCGAAATGATGTTGTATAGATATGAACTTTATGTCCTTGGCGTTGCAAATCAGAAATCAATTCAGCTGTTCCTTTTCGTATTTCTTCAATTCCAAGAAATTTTGCGACTCCGCTTCTTTTTTCGGTTTCGAATTCTTTTCCATTTGGAATTAACGTGCTATCGAGGTCAAAACTTATGTTCATTTCAAATGTTGAGGAATGTTTAATATATGTGTCGTAGCAGGGCAAAATGTTACTTTGCTTTTCAATTTTTCAATCTTCCAACAAATTAGAAACACAACAACTATTCAATTATTAATCACTGAGCCGCTAGGATCACATACTGGTGTTACCCCTATGTTTTATTGAATACTTATTTCAGTATTAGTATTTAAATATTTTTTTATTTTTTCAATATCAGAAGTGCTTAAATTAAGGAAATCAATACTGTTGGTTCTATTCGATTTTTCGAGAACAATAATTTTGTCAGATTGAATCTCAATACTTTTTACTTCAGCTGCCTTAATCCACTGTTTTTCATTATTTATTACGAAGATTAATTTTTCTTTTTTAAGTTCCATATAACTCATCGACTTAAAGAAAATACCGGTTATTATTAACAAAATTCCAATAGCCAGTACTTGAATAAACATTTTTATATCAAAAATTGAATAATAGATTAAAATTAGAGAGGTAACAATGGTTATTGAACCAAATATATAAGGTAAAATATTGTAATAACCATCATTTTTAGTGGGTATTCGAATTGATTTTTCTTTTTGATCTTTTAGGTTCGAAAATATCGACCAAATCATTAATATTATGATTAAACTGGGATAGTACACTGCATATTGATCCACAATTGCATCGAATTTTTTAAAATATTCATTGTCATCAAAAAACGCGGGAATTGCCATAAATCCGAGAATTAGGAGTAGACTTAAATTTCTATTTTCTTTTTTCATTTAAAATGAGATAACGTTGTTGTGTTTGGTTATTTCAATTTGGTTTTCGGATTTCAACGGGGATATATTTTTTTGTTTGCTCATTTAAATCAATAAATGTCCAATTTATATTTTTTGGAGCCTTGATTCCGTATGTTGGGATTTCCGAATTGATATAAAACCTAGCATATTTTATTGATTTAACCAGAACAATAGTGTCGATTTTGATTTCATTAATTTCTTGAACTTTAGATTCATGATTTTTAGAAATTTCTTTTAACATCTCTTCTTTAGAAATTTTATCAAAAACGAAATCAGGGAAATAATTTAAAACCTTTTCATAATCAGATTCATTATATGCTTGGATTGAATTTTGAATATCCGCTTTGAGATTGGCCTTTGCTTTGTCCGCTTGCGAATAAGCGAAGATAGAATTCAAGGATATGAAGTAAATCAGTAGTTTTTTCATGATTAAACACAACGTTTCATATATGTGTCGTAGTAAGGCAAAATGTTACCCTAGCATAGTAATAGTAAAGCAAATCAAGAAGCTACAATTCCCATTTTTTTTAATAAAAAGGAAGCATTCATATTTTGGCAGATACCATCTTTAAACCTGTAATCAAAATACAATTCATCATTCACGATTTGGGCATCAAAAAATCGGTTTTGTACCTGATCCAGTTCTTCTGCAATTTCGCATAAACTCAGATCATGTGTAGCAATAATACCCGTTGCCTTGGCTGCAACTAATTTTTCGACAAACTTTCGAGACCCCGCAGCCTTATCTTTGCTGTTGGTTCCTTTTAGGATCTCGTCCAAAATGATAAAATAGTCATCCTGCTCCAGGGCATCGACTATCTTTTTGAGCTGCGTCAATTCTGAAAAGAAGTACGAAGCATCATCTGTCAGAGAATCTGCAGTACGCATACTGGATATCAGTTTGATAGGGTTGTACTCGCAAGAAGCAGCGCAAACTGGTAATCCAATGTTCGACATCATGATTTGTAGGGCCACCGTACGCAAAAAAGTACTTTTCCCTGCCATATTGGCTCCGGTAATGATAAAAAATTGCTCTTTTAGGATGGTAATATCATTATCTACTCTTTTTGTAGTAGCAAGCATAGGGTGTCCCAACTGTTGGGCCTTGATGATATGTGCTCCTTCGGTAATTTCTGGATATACATAATCCGGATGGTTAAAAGCAAAATTCCCCAAAGAATTATAGGCATCAAAAAAAGCAATTACTTCAAACCATTGGCTTACGTTATGTCGATTTTTGGAAATCCATTGTTCGATACGATAGCTTTGTATGATATCCCATAACAATAATCCATTGGCCAAAACCCCAAACATCATATTGTTGCGTTGATCAAAAGCGTTAAGGATACTAGCAAAGTATTTTAAAGTCTGCGAAGCTTTTTCCTTTTCGCTGATCACCAATTGTTGTTTTTCTTGGAGTAGGGCAGCTTCAAATTCGGTATTTTCGATTTTACTGACCAACTTATAGTATTGCTCAAAAGTGTCTTTTACTTTGTTCGCATCATTATATAAAGCATTGATTTTTTTGATTTGAGTACCTGTAATCGCCAAACCAATAAAAAACCAGAAGACCAATACCTGTAAGGTGATGATATTCAAAAAGAGGAGGACAACCAAAACTGCTGATATAGCAGAAACAATAACAGGCAACACCCGCATTATTTTGGGTAGAAAAGGAGTAAACCCATCTAGCCATTTTTGGATTTTTGCAATAGGGACCGTGACCTGGACCAAAGAGGCAGTTGCCCAAAAATCTTGTCGCCATTCGGCCAACTTTGATACGTTTTGTATCGCTTTTTGCTTTTCTGGAATGGCATCTATAGTATTTGCCGTCAAACTTTGGGCAAGCATAGATTTTCCAGCTTCGGTAGTGGTTCTATTGGCATACTGAAAGAAGGAGCGATCTCCAAACAAGTCAATATCATGACTAAAAGGATGTGTAGTATCAATAAACTCTTTTCCAGAAGAAAGTCGACTTACGTCTCCATCAAAAACATCCAGCTCTAATTGATTGATCTGGATAAGTTTTTCAAGTTTCCTTTTGGTATAACTCAAGTCCGTATGTCGATTCACCAAAAAGATAAAAACAACAATCCCAATCCCTATGGTACCCAAAATGATTTGCGTATTGGGATACCCCAGATAAATTGTTGCCGCTATGGCCAGAAAAACCAATAATCGGATCGTGCTGGATACCGCAAGCTGTTTCTTTACTTTTTTTAATGATGTATGATGTAGTGCAATTTGAGCACTATAAAATTCTTTTGGGATACTCATTATGTGTTATAAAACTATTCGTGTTTGTATAAGTACAACAACTGGGGCAGTTTGTTACAATCCGCATGCAATAGATAAACGACAAATGTAACCTATTGTTATGAGTTACAATGCTTCGAGTTCGTTTTTCAGTTTTTTGGTCAGACTATTAACTACCAGGGTGTAGGAGTGATCGATCAGTTCGCATAGTAGTTGAGGAGATAAGCTACCGGTAAAATCTACGGTATTCCAATGTTTTTTATTCATATGATACCCAGGGATAATTTCAGAATGGTATTCACGCAGTTCTAGGGCTTTGTCTGGGTCACATTTCAGATTTACACTGAAAGGAATACGCTCTAAACCGGTAATAGCAAATATTTTACCCATCACCTTAAACACCATGGTGGTTTCGTCAAACGGAAACTCTTCTGTAACTCCTTTTTTAGACAAACAATAGTCTCTAAATGCTTCTACATTATTCATGATTATTTTGTTGTTAATTTGTTCATCCAAAACGATGGGTCTTCCACCGATTCAAAGCCAAATTGTCGATAAAGACCATGAGCATCTTTGGTGGCCAACATCCATCGTCCTACCCCTTGTAAATCGGGATGTTCTACAACGGCTTTTATCAACATTTTGGAATACCCTTTTTTGCGATGCTCTTCTAGAATAAAAACATCCATTACGTAGGCAAAAACGGTATAATCTGTTAGTATCCTAGCAAAACCAATTTGTTGTCCTTCAAGGTATACTCCAAAATTAAGACAATACTCTATACTTTGTTGTATTTGTGCTTTGGTTCTGCCTTTGGCCCAATACGAATTGGTTAAAAACTGATATATCACATCGATATCCAGCTTATCGGTATCAGTAGAGATCTCTATTGCCATTATTCTTCTAACGTTTTTTTATCGGGATACGTATCTTCAAGTTCCAAAGCAGAATAATCCAGCGACCAACCAATAGATTCTGCCAAAGTCTCCATTAACGAAATTGCAGTAAGTGCCTCTTTCCTGGCAGTTTCCATCAATCCGCTATTTGGGATTTTATCTTTGATAAATTGTTTAGCTTCCTGATTCAGCTCCGTAAGATCGGTCGAAGTAAAGGGGTTCAACCATCCTTCTTTTTTATCGTAATATTTAAAGTCCGTTTCAATCGTAAGAAGTTGTGGCTGCGGAAATCGAGTTAAAATAATCCGCTTGTTTTTGGTATCGCTTTCTAGTTTAACCTTAGATAAATCAAAGCCTACATAGGCTTTGGCATCGATAAGAATCAAGGCTTTTTTTGTACCTGTAAGGAGTTTGAAGAATTTTTCTTTTACGCTTTCATAATGATAAATCTCTGCAAAATCACCTTCCACAGTAACCAGTTTGCAAACGCTCTTGATCTTCTCCATCAATACCAAGGACTGCGTTTTTATGGCAGATTTGTTTCTGGCAGCACTAAATCTGGAAAAAATAAAATAGGCGAGAATGGCACCACCCAAAAGCCCAATAAACAATAACTCCATACTAATTTTTTTTACCTATTTCTCCTAGGTGTGTAAATTTAAAACCTTTTTCCAATTTTAGACCATATCCAAGAATCCTATCAAAAGCCGAATGCGAAAAAAGTATAGTCCCAGACAAACAAAGTATATCATTGGATAGATAGACACCTGCTAAATAAAGTGCAATTGCCAAACCTTTGTGATGAAAAAGATTGTACATAGTAGCACCAACTTTAGTATTGATCAAATATCCTATCATACCAATATCCGGTGCCAAAAACAATACCAAAAATATCCACCAGGAATAGGGAAGCAGACTAAAAAGATAAATACCCAATCCCATCATAGCAATTTCTTCTAATTGTAGTGTTGTTTTCATAAGTTTTGTATTTTGTACAGTACCGGTCTGCTAGGCGTAGCATCATTTTCGAAGGCAGCGATCTGAAGATTCAGAAAGTAGACCCCATCTTCAATAGGATCCGGAACAAATATAAATTCGGTAATCGTGGCATCATGTCGGATCGCTTCGGGATAGTTCCAGAAGGCTTTGTGTCCCAGTAATTTCCCTTCATCTTTTTCTTTGTCGATAGAAGGTAAATCAACTAATAAATGGGTAATACCTTTTTCTCGTATGTAAATAATAGCATCTTCGGTAAAATAGGGCCAATTGGTGTGCGAATAATGCTTTTGTAATTTGTCTTTTGTATTCGGAAGCGTTCTTATCACCAGCGCCTGATTATCTTCTGAAGTTATTGCCGCCCGAATCATATCTTTAGTGATCACATGATCATCTCCTTGTGATATAGGCTGTACAGAGATAACTTCGGCCTTAAAAAAGAAGGTGGTAAGCGCTTTGTTGATACTATAAAATTCTGAAGAAATATGCCCCACGCACTCTGTGTGAGTCCCATGACTATGCGGATTAAAGGTAATGGTATTGAAATTGGTTGACGCCCCCTCAGACACTTTACCTACCCAATCCTTGTCTGTTACCGGGGCAATTGTAGGTCCGTCAATATACCATGCGTTTACATTCTCTTCTGAATTTCTAATCGGAATCGAAATATCCAGGGGTTGTGTAAGATCAATAGTATACAGTTTGTTCTTATAGGTAATCGTTGAAATCATAAATACATACTAAGATTTGGTAAGAGTCATAAACAAATAATCTCCATCTTCATTTTGATACTTTTGTATGATCTCCTTTATTTTGCCAGAGGTGATATCCTGTTGCAATGTAATTAGGCCTTCTTCTACTTCTTTGGCATTAGAGAGCGAAGAAAAAGAAGAGATACCCGATCGTACTCCAGGTTCAAAATACAATTTGGGATTGTGTTTTCCAGAGTACAAAAACAGATCTTGCAGATCAGGTTGGATAAAATACTTTTCGGTACTTTCAATTTTTAAATTTGAATGGGTAGCGCAAGAAGAAATCAGATCGTAGGCTGGCATTTGCACCATCGAATCTTCCAGCATTTTGGGAAAATAATGATTCAACCAATAGCCTTCCATTTGTTTGGGCGTAGCTGTAAAGATGACGATTCGTCCTTCGGGTCGCAACACACGATGCAGTTCTGAAAACCCTTGCATTAAATCCTGCCAGTGATGCAGGGTTAGGCTAGCTACAATACCTTCTACACTTACATCCGGAAGTTCGATATGCTCTGCTTTACCCATTTTCCAGGAGATGTGGGCGTTTTGCCGTTTTGCTTTTTCCAGCATTTCGGAAGAAGGATCTATCCCTATAAACTGATATCCTTTTTTAGCAAATTCTGAAGTGTAATTTCCAGTACCACATCCAATATCCAAATAAGTGTCATTTGGGTTTGGATCAAGTAGCGCATGTAATCTGCTAAAAAGATAAGGATCTGCTTTTCGGGTAGCGTTATAGTTTACCCCGATGATATCATATTTTTCTGTCATAGCCCCAATGCTTTGGAAGTTAGCCTAAATTTACTAAGAAAAGATCACTTGCAATACCGTCACTCAAAAACTTTCCTTTTTTGGTGACTAACAAGGTGTCATTATCCAAAAACAGCAAATGTTCTTCAATATGTTTTTGAGCTTGTAGCAGTAAATATTCGCAATACTTTTTACCAAATTCGGATGCTACTTTTTTAAGAGAGACTCCCCAAATCGTACGTAGTCCAGTCATTACATATTCATTGTATTGATCGGTAATGCTTAGCTCTTCTACTTCTGCCGGAAGTGTGTTTTGCTGTAGCGCCTGTATGTATTTGGTGTTGTTATTAATATTCCAACTTCGTTGTTTTTTATTATACGAATGGGCGGAAGGACCTATACCCAAATACGGTTTGCCTTGCCAGTAGGCGGTATTATTTTTACTGAAATATCCAGGTTTTCCAAAGTTTGATAGTTCATAATGCACAAAACCATGCTGCTCCAGATGCGTGATCAAAAACTCAAAATGTTCTTGGGCCAAATCATCATCTACGGCCGGGATTTCTCCTTTGGCAATCAGTTTGGGTAGTGCAGTATTGGGTTCTACGGTAAGTGCATAGCACGAGATATGAGCGATATTATATTCAAGAGCTTTATCAATATTTTGTTGCCAGCGCTCGATAGACATATTGGGAATGCCGTAAATCAAATCGATGGAGATGTTTTGAAACTTATCGCAGGCCATGGTTAGGCTATCCAGAGCTTCGTGGCTATTATGTGCTCGATTCATCAATTGTAAGTCTTCATCAAAAAAAGACTGTATACCAATACTAAGTCGGTTTACTGCGCTATCGGCTAGTTCCTGTATTTTTTCTTTTGAAAGGTCGTCTGGATTTGCTTCCAACGTAATTTCAGGGTCTTCGATAACTGTATAATTCGCATGGATCGAGTCGATAATACGTTGTATTTCGGTTACCGAAAGGATAGAAGGGGTACCTCCTCCAAAGTAGATGGTATGGATTTCGGCATCTTCTATTTCTGATTTTCGCAAAATAATCTCATGAATCAAGGCGTCGACCATTTCATCCTTTTTCTTTAGCGAAGTGGAAAAATGAAAATCGCAATAATGACAAGCTTGCTTACAAAAGGGAATATGTATGTAGATACCGCTGATACTGTTTATTTTTTGATTCGCCCTTCATTTTGCTTGACAAAAGCAGCCCACCCTGTATAACTTTTACCTACAATATCTGCTCTACCCATATTGTAGAAATGACAAACCGCAGCGGCCAATCCATCGGTAGAATCTAGATTTTTGGGTAATGTTTTGATGTGAAGCAGGTTTTGAAGCATTTTGGCTACCTGTTCTTTACTGGCATTACCATTTCCTGTAATCGCCATCTTGATCTTTTTAGGAGAATACTCCGTAATCGGAACCTCTCGGCTCAATCCAGCCGCCATGGCCACCCCTTGGGCTCTACCTAATTTTAGCATAGATTGTACATTTTTACCAAAGAAAGGGGCCTCAATTGCAATTTCATCGGGATGATAGGTGTCTATCAATTCTACGGTACGCTCAAAAATAAGTTTTAACTTCAGGTAATGATCGTCATACTTCCCTAGTTGAAGTTCGTTCAATTGTAAAAAGGACATCTTTTTATTTTGAACTTTAATCAGCCCAAACCCCATGATCGTGGTACCGGGATCAATACCAAGTATAATTTTTTCGCTACTCAAATTCAGAAATGCTTTTGTTTCCTACAAAACTACGCATTTCGGAAGTAGCACAGCTGTTAATTGATACGAATTACCAAAGGAAGCTTGTATAGTGCCGTTACAGGAGTACTACGCGTATGGGCCGGAGCTACTACAGGCAAGGTAGAAATACCTTCTTTTAAGATATCTTTCAGATTAGGAATCTCAGAAATAATAACATCGGGCAGTTCAAAATCTTGTAGTAGAATCTCACTGTTTTTGGTGATTAATAGTGGTATCCAAATGGTATCTTCTATAGCCGTATTGACCGAAAAAGATTGTTTAGCCAAATGTTCTTGTATATGCTGTGTGATGGTTTCTTGAAAACAGATTTCCAATTCTTCCTCTGCTCTGTTTTTGCAAGAATCAAAGAAAGGCGGTTGCTCGACATCGTGCCAGTTTAATTTATTGAGTCCGTCCTTTACAATATCATCTTTGTTCTCTTTTTTAAGAACAAAATTATCGCAGGATACTAATCCAAGAAACAATACACCGATCCATATAACTCTCCAATTCATAACCTGATACTAATTTCAGATGACCAAACTACGTATTTTTTAAGAGTATAAAAACTCATTTTTTTGAAAAAGAATGTCTAAAGGATTTCATTTTGTAAGTGGTCCTTTAGTGAGATATCTTCTGGAATATTCATTTTTTTCTTCAGTCGCTTTCTGGCCATTTTTACAGCATGTGTAGAAACACTCAATAATTGAGCAGATTCTTTGATCGATAAGTTTAATTTCATGAGCAAACAGTGTCTAATATCGTTTGAAGATAGCTCTGGGAAACGCGTATTGATCTGAGCCGTGATACCTGGATACTGTGATTCTATACGATCTTTCAAAACGGTAAGATCTGAAGTAGAAGAGATAAACTTATCCAATCGTTTTTCGGCTTCGATGATTTCTTCTCTGTTGTTATACCGTATTGCTGCAGACAGGATTTTTTTGATAGTGGCCAACCTGTTCAATCGCTCATTTACAGAGATCATAGTGGCCAAAAATTCTTCTTCTCGACTCTGTAAATGTTGCTCAAGGATTTTTTTCTCGTTTTCTTTTAGTAGTTCTACTTCTTGTTCGCTTTTAGCATATTTTTGATAAAGTATTACCGATAAGAAAACAACCAATACACTAAACAAGCCTACAGCAAGTGAGATGATGTACCACTCCTGTTTTTCGTTTTTATAGGATAAGATTTCGTTATCTTTGGTGAGCAAGTCGTTTTTGTGCTCCTCTTCTAAAAGTTGAAACTTACCCTCAGAGATTTTGGCAATATCTTCATTTCTGTTTTTGTATAAACTATCAATAAGTACCCCGTGTTTTTCATAAAACTGCATAGATTTTTCCCAAGATTCCATTCGTTTATAGATCGCAGCCAGATTTTTGTAAGCAAATGCGATATCCATAGGATCATCAGGGTTTTTGAGCACTGCTTTTTCAAAATATACTACAGCTTCATCCGGGTTATCCAGAGAATTATAAATTTTGGCTAATACCAATGCATTAACCGCCGCATAAGAACTTAATTCAGGTTTGGATTCCAAGATGTCTTTGGCTTCTAATGCTTTTTGTAAAGCGATGTCATAATCTCCTAAGCTTCGGTGTGCATCTGCAATAGAGGTTAAGAGGTAACTGATCTCTCCGATCTGATCCGTATCTTTTATCGTTTCGAGGTTGGCATCCCACCAGTTGATGGCGTTTCGATACTCCTTTTTATCAAAATGGGCCATAGCCATGTTGGTGTACAATTTGTATTTCAAATCTTCCTGGGCAACAACAATAGAATCATGTATTAACTCTTTGGAATAGGCCAATACCTTATCAGGTTCGCCTAGAGCAAGATGACAGGTTAAAATATTCATTTTAATGATCATGGCCATTTTTCGATCACCTCGTTTCAAATTAATCTTATGTGATTTGTGATAATATTTTAGTGCCTGGTAATGCAAGTCCTGATTGGTTAAAATCGTGGCTTTATTGTTATAGATATAAGAGAGTACAAACTCCAGATCCGGATGCTTTTGAATGAGTTTTTGGCCCTTTTCAAACACCACATTCGCACTGTCATTCATAGCATTGTTCATGTAATAGACACCAAGATTAACCAAGCCGCGAACCTCTCCCTTGGGGTAGTTGGCGTCTTTAGAACGTTGGATTAAATCTTTTAAAACATCTCCGTTACCAATAAGATCCTGATTGGCAATTTCGAAAAGGCTATCGATTTGTTTGATCTGAAGCTCATGATTGGTAGCTCCTTGAGAATGGACCATATGATAGGTATGCATCCATAAAAAGATGAGTGTGTAGTAGGTTAAGCGTTTCACTTTTTGAGTGGTTAGTTTAGACGAATTGTGTAATAACGTTGTTTTTAAAAAATAGTACGCCGTATGTATTCTTTTTTTATTGAATGTACCCCATATGTACCCTCCATAAAATAGAAAACCGACGTTCTTTAAAAACACAGTTTGGTTACAAAAACTAACGGTAAAAACTTGATAATATTCTGTTTAACTCAATAAATCTAAAATATGAACTCTTAAAACTCACAAAATCAAAATTTTCGAAAACCACACAATCTAACGCAAACTCTAAAATGAAATTAACAATACCAAAACACAGTCAGTCGTCAAAAATTCTTCGTTCTGTTCACTCAAAAGTGAGTGGTAAAATATCTAATACATATTCTGAATTATTAACGGCATATTCCTTAGTGATCTACAAAATTATTCTTACTCATTTTACTATCAATTTGAGCATTGATCACCGCAATTGTACAGGAATAAATAATTACAGTTCATAGTGTATTACCATAATCCTTTATATGGGAAAAGTGTATAATTTTTGAGGAAATCAATTGTCTATAAAATATTGATTTACAGCTTTTTATATATGAATCCCAACACTATTCTGTTTTTTTGGTAACCCGCTGAAAAACAGATAGGATAACATATGTTACAGAACAAAACTAACTGTTAAAACCAAAAGTCATGAAACGCATTGAAATCTTTTTTGCAGCACTTATCTTTTGCGTAAGTATTTTGCAAATTCAAGCACAACCAACACCTCCCAACGGCAAAAAATGGGAAAAAGTAGAAGCACTCTCCGACGAATTCAACGGAAACAACTTAAACACCTCAAAATGGGCAATAAATGTATCCACCTGGATAGGAAGACCACCAGGAATCTTTAAGCAAAATGCTGTAAAAGTAAAAGATGGATCATTACAATTTACCGCATACAAGTTATCATCTCCAGAAACTGTAAATGGCAATCGATATACTCATGCAGGCGCATTGGTAAGAGCGCTAAAAAGCCAAACTTATGGGTATTACGAATGTAGGATGAAAGCCAATAAGACTTTTATGTCCTCCACATTTTGGCTCATTAATAAACGTAACGAAGGTTCGGGATGTGATGTTCGGGTAACCGAACTTGATATCACAGAAACTGTAGGGGTCAATTCTAATGGTGCAAGTTGGGTAAACAACACCATTAGAAACATGAATTCAAACACGCATAGCCGTGGTACGGCTTGTAATAATACACCGGTAGGACAAGAAGGGGGTAAAGCGAGTTTAGGAGAACCTTCGTGGAAAGGATATCATACTTATGGTGCCTGGTGGAAAAGCAAGGATGAGGTATTATTTTACCTGGACGGAAAATTTGTTTATAAGATAAAACCACCAGCAGATTTTGATTTACCGATGTATTTGAGATTGGTAACCGAAACTTATGATTGGAATCCTCCAAAGGCAGGTCAGGATGGAATGAACGATACTGCTGCAAACAGAACTACCTATTACGATTGGGTACGTACCTACAAGCTTGTAGATGATAATGGAGGCTCTGGACAAAATACAGTGGCTTTTAATAATGCACCAACTACTATCACTCCACAATCCAGTTATACGTTCAACCTGGATTATCAGGCATCTACAGATCGAGAAATCGTAGTAGAGTTTTGGTCTGCAAACAATTGGATAGCACAACAACAAGTAACCGTAGCAAAAGGTCAGGGAACAAGAGCAATAACAGTGAATTTACCTTCTCCACCCGTAGCAGGATCTGGATATGTGTATAAAGCCCATATTCGTCCGGTAGGTACTACATGGCGAGAAGCTTTGGATCGCGATCAGGTTAATAATGTTACTGTAGAAAATGAAGTAGTTTTTGAAGATAAAGTAACATTCAAGAATGCGCCTACCACGATTAATCCTACCAATGCATACACTTTTGATATGGAATACAGTGCTTCTGCCGAACGAGAAATAGCAGTGAGCTTCTGGAAAAACAACACTTGGGTAGCTAGTAAAGTAGAAAAGGTTGCCAAAGGAAACGGGGTGCAACCCATCACCGTTACCTTACCATCTTCTCCAGCTATTGGCGGTGGTTATGCCTACAAAGCACATATACGCCCAACAGGTACGAACTGGCAACAGGCATTGGATAACGATCAGGTAAATAATGTAACCGTAGTTTCTGCCAATCCTCAACTCATAGCAAATGGAACCTATTTTATTGCTTCGTCAGTAAACAACCAAAGAGTATTGGCCAGAGGTTTAGAAAATCATAGTGCAAGAATGCATGATCCAGGTAATTTTAACGATCAGAAATGGACATTTGCCCATCTTGGGGACAATGTATACACCATCAAGAATTTAGGTACGGGTAGGTTTTTAGAAGTACCGTATGCACGTTGTGGAGATGGTGAAAATGTAGCCACCTGGACCGATGCTAATGACAATCATAAAAAGTGGAAAGTGATAGCTAACGGTAATAATTCATACTCCTTACAACCATTACATTGTTTACAATCGGGTCTAGACAGATCTGGAGGTGCTAACAATGCCAATGTACAGATATGGGATTTTAATACTACAAACCCCAATCAGAAATGGAAAATAGTTCCGGCAGATGCCAGTAAGTCAAATGATACTTTGGAGCGAATTGTGGGGCTTTTTCCTAATCCGGCAAAAGATGTTGTTACCATTATGGGGCAATATAAAGGAGAAGAAATTATCGTGTACAACTTGCTGGGAGAAATTGTTTCATCAACAATTGCAAAATCAGACCGGGAATTGATTTCGATCTCCTCTCTGGAGACTGGAGTTTACATTATTTCTATTGCAGGTAAGTCAAAACTGCAATTAATCAAAGAATAAACATCAATTTAAAATAAGGAAAAGACGTATAAATTTTGCGGGAAAATTATGTCTATAAAGCACTGATTTGCAGCTCTTTATTATACAGAACACACACCAAGCCCCAGTTGTTTCTTCGACTTCCTAACACATAAGAAATAACGCGGTTTGACGTAAAATTTAAATCAACTTAAAAACTAACACAACTCATGAAAAACTTTATGAAACTAGGTGCAATGGCCTTATTGTACTTATGGTGTAGTACATTGACTGCACAGTTTAATTATGGAGAGGCTTTACAGAAGTCGATTTTTTTCTATGAAGCACAACAATCCGGGCAGTTACCTTCCTGGAATCGAGTGCCATGGAGAGGAGATTCGGCTTTAAACGATGGATCAGATGTTGGATTAGACCTCACAGGAGGTTGGTACGACGCAGGTGATCATGTAAAGTTTAACTTCCCAATGGCTTATTCTGTTACCACACTTGCTTGGGGAGGAATAGAATTCAAGGATGCTTACATTCAAGCCGGTCAATACGATATACTAAAAAGAAATTTAAGATTTGTAACAGATTACTTTCTTAAATGTCATACTGGTCCTGACGAACTTTGGGGGCAGGTAGCAGCAGGAGGAATAGATCATGCATGGTGGGGACCTGCAGAAGTAAATCCTCAACCTAGAGAGTCCTTCAAGATTTCGGGCGCGAATGGAGGATCTGATTTAGCAGGAGAAACGGCTGCAGCACTTGCCGCAGTAAGTATCTTATTAAAAGATGATGATCCTGCATATAGTGCTCGTTTATTACAAAGTGCAGAAGAGCTATATGATTATGCGGATCGTGTAAGAGAAGCATATTCTAACTCGATCACTGATGCTGCAGGGTTTTATCGTTCCTTTAGCAACTTTGAAGATGAAATCGTATGGGGAGCGGCTTGGTTATATAGAGCCACCAACGATAACAAATATCTTGTTAAAGCAGAGGCGGAATATGACAATATGCAAAGAGAAGGACAAAGTGCCACGGCCAAATATAAAGAAGCTTTTTCTTGGGATGATAAAGCATATGGGGCTTATGTACTTCTTTCTATCCTAACAGGAAAAGATAAGTATAAGCAGGATGCGGAGCGAAACTTAGATTGGTGGACAGGTGTAGGAGTAAATGGAGATGTGGTACCTACAACTCCAGGAGGACTTCCGCATATCAGACAGTGGGGAACACTTAGATATGCCAATAATGAAGCATTTTTAGCATTGGTATACAGTGATAAAGTATCCACAAACTCAGCACAACAGACAGCCTATAGAAATTATGCAAAATTCATGGCTGACTATACCTTAGGGGACAATCCTATCAATAGAAGTTTTATGATAGGATTTGGTAATAACCCAGCAAACAAACCACATCACAGAGGAGCTCACGGCGGATGGACTAATAATTGTTCAGGTGTTCCTGATACTTCTAGTCACATTTTGTACGGAGCTGTAGTTGGAGGACCTAAAAGTCCTACAAATGACGGTTTTGCGGATGATAGATGTGAATTTATAGCCAATGAAGTAGCATGTGATTATAATGCAGGAATCACAGGAGTATTAGCATGGATGTATGGTAGTTTTGGAGGAACCCCTTTGGCTAATTTTCCACCAGCTTCTGCAGGAACACCAACGCGAGCAGAAGTAAGAACAGTATCCAAGTTTAATAGCAATAACGCTTCAGGAAGCACGGTGCAAATTCGTGTTCAGAACAGAACGGCTTGGCCTGCAAGAGTTACGGATCAACTTTCTTATCGATATTTCTTTGATATCTCTGAAGGTGTTGCCCAAGGGTTGACAATAGCAGATTACCAACCTACATTAAATGCAGTACAGGGGTCAAGTACTATAACTATTGGGACTTGGGATGCTAGTAGAAATATCTATTATGCAGAGGTTTCTTTAGCAGGAGAACAAATAGCTCCAATAGGAGATCCTCAATTCAGAAGAGAAACACAACTTAATTTTAGAGTAGCCAACGGTGTACCTTATGATACTACAAATGATTGGTCTGCTCAGGGGATTGGTGGAACTGAGATCGAAAGTGAGAATATTCCAATTTATGATAATGGAGTTCTTGTTTTTGGAAATGAACCTGATGGAGGAAACACGCCAACGGCATCATTTACAGCTTCTACAGAAACTGGGATTGCTCCATTAGATGTTTCTTTTGACGCTTCGGCTTCTTCAGATCCAAATGGAGATGCGTTATCTTACAATTGGAATTTTGGAAACGGACAAACATCATCTTTGGTAAATCCAACGATTACGTTCTCTACTCCAGGATCTTATTTGGTGACGCTTACCGTTAGTGATGGGCAAAATATTTCTTCAGAGGTTAATAAAACAATAACAGTTACCGATGGAAGTCCGATAGCTGCTTTTACTGCTACTCCAGATGCTGGTGCAGCACCTCTTGATGTTACTTTTGATGCTTCAGGTTCTTCAGATCCTGCTGGAGGCACACTTACCTATAGCTGGGATCTCGGAAATGGCACTACTGCAACGGGCGTAACTGCGACCGCTACGTATGCTGCTATTGGAGATTACACGGTTACCTTAACAGTTACCAATCAAGCAGGACAAATTGATACCGATACGAAAACGATTTCGGCAATCGATGGTAGTGTAAGCTGTGCTTTTGGTACACCAACAGCAGATCCTTTGCAAAACATTAATGATAGATTTAGTAATGTTTTTGTTTTAGGAAACGGCGGGCCAAGCTTGGATAACCTACAAGAATTTTCAATCAATTGGGATTTGGCAAATAATGGTTTATATGTATTTGCAATCAATACCAATAATGGGCAGCCTGATTGGTATGTAGACCTAAGAAGCAGTCTTACGCAAAGTTTTAATAGTGCAAATCCAGATGCTGTATTATCAGGAAGTGGTATAGCAGGATTAGATGGAGCATATTGGGTTACTCAGGATCAGGGTAATTTTGTAATGGTATCCAAAACAGGTGGATTTACATTGTATTTCACCAATGCAGCTTCAGCTCCAGATTGTGGGGTTACAACACCTGCGGTGAATGGAGGAACTATTGCTGGTGGTCCATTTGCATTTACCGTAGGAGATGGCATTGCTGATAATGTTTCAGGAGTAACCCTTACAGGTAATGTTGGAGAAACTAGCCAATGGGTAATCACTGATGACCAAGGAAAAATATTAGGATTGCCTCCTACACCAGAAGCTGTTGATTTTGATGGTGCTGGAGTTGGATCTTGTTTTATCTATCACCTAAGTTATAATGGAACCATTACCGGTCTTGCTGCCGATGGAACTCTTGCTGGTTTAGCAGGCGATTTCGATTTGTCAAACAGTATCGAAGTCGTAAGAAATCCTGTGGCAACGCCAACTGTAGACGGAGGAACCATTGCAGGTGGACCATTTGCATTTACCGTAGGAGATGGCATTGCAGATAATGTTTCAGGAGTAACACTTGCAGGTAATGTTGGAGAAACTAGCCAATGGGTAATCACTGATGATCAAGGAAAAATATTAGGATTGCCTCCTACACCGGAAGCTGTTGATTTTGATGGTGCTGGTGCTGGCTCTTGTTTTATCTATCACCTGAGTTATAATGGAACCATTACTGGTCTTGCTGCCGATGGAACTCTTGCTGGTTTAGCAGGCGATTTCGATTTGTCAAACAGTATTGAAGTCGTAAGAAACCCTGTGGCAACGCCAACAGTTGATGGAGGAACAATTACAGGCGGACCATTTACTTTTACTGTAGGAGATGGCATTGCAGATAATGTTTCAGGAATAACACTTGCAGGTAATGTTGGAGAAACTAGCCAGTGGGTAGTTACCGATGATCAAGGAAAAATATTAGGATTACCACCTACACCAGAGGCTGTTGACTTTGATGGTGCTGGTGCTGGATCTTGTTTTATTTATCACCTAAGTTATAATGGAACCATTACCGGTCTTGCTGCCGATGGAACTCTTGCTGGCTTAGCTGGAGACTTCGATTTATCAAACAGTATCGAAGTGGTAAGAAATCCTGTGTCTACAGGAGGAGATTGTTCTTTTGGAACTCCAATAGCAAATGCATTACCAGCTATTAATGCAGAATTCGAAAACATTTATGTGTTAGGAAATGGAGGACCAAATTTAGATAACGTAACCAAATTTAATATCAACTGGGATTTGGCGAATAATGGATTGTATGTTTTTGCAATCAATACTAACAATGGTCAACCTAATTGGTATGTAGATTTAAGAAGTAGTCTTACGTACAGTTTTAATACAGCAAGTCCAGAAGCTTCTTTCTCTGGAACAGGAATAGCAGGATTAGATGGTGATTATTGGGTTGCCGAAGATCAAGGAAACTTTGTAATGGTATCCAAAACGGGAGGATTTACATTATATTTCAGTACTTCAGCTACAGCACCAACTTGTGGTGATACTGGAGGGAATACAAACCCAGTTGCTGATATTTCTGCAACGCCAACTTCAGGAGAAGCGCCATTGTTAGTATCTTTTGATGCTTCCGGATCTTCTGATGCCGATGGAGATGCATTGACATACACTTGGGATTTTGGAGATGGAAACACAGGAACTGGTGTAACAGTAGATAATACATTTACTGCTCCGGGGAATTACCAGGCTACCTTAACAGTAGATGACGGTAATAATGGACAAGATCAGGCCATAATTTCAATAACCGTTACCGATGGGGATATCATTATCAATCCACCAACAGGAGATAATGAGTATGTTGATCGTTTTATAGAAATGAGAAATGAGTTCTATGATCCTGCCAATGGATATTTCAGCGCAGATGGTTCTCCACACCACTCAATAGAAACATTAATTGTAGAAGCACCAGACCATGGACACGAGTCTACAAGTGAGTTGTATTCGTACTGGTTATGGCTTGAGGTAATGAATGGACGTGTAACAGGAGACTGGACTCCATTGAACAATGTTTGGAATAAAATAGAACAATTTATTATTCCAACTACTGCAGATCAGCCAACAAACGCGGCTTACAATCCGTCTTCTCCGGCTGCATATGCAAGTGAATTCCCATTACCTAGCGATTATCCGGCTCCATTAGAATTTAGTGCGCCAGTAGGAGCGGATCCAGTATCTTCAGACCTAACAGCAACCTACGGACCAGATGTATATCAGATGCACTGGTTGTTAGATAATGATAACTTCTATGGATACGGAAACAGAGGTGATGGTGTGAGTACGCCTTCATACATCAATACTTTCCAAAGAGGAGAGCAAGAGTCTGTATACGAAACTGTACCACACCCTTCTTGGGAGAGTTTTGATTGGGGAGGACCAAGTGGATACTTACCACTTTTCGTTCTAGATCAGAATTATGCAAAGCAATGGAGATATACAAGTGCTCCTGATGCAGATGCCAGAGCGGTACAAGCAATGTACTGGGCACAAATATATGCCAAAGAACAAGGAACGAGTCTTTCTGCTTTGGATCTTGATAAGGCTACCAAAATGGGAGATTATTTAAGAATTTCAATGTTTGATAAATATTTCAAGCCTCTAGGTGTGCAAAGTGCAACCAGTGGAGCGGGATCTGGATACGACAGTGCTCACTATTTAATGTCGTGGTACATGTCTTGGGGTGGTTCTGCCGATCCTGCTTCACAATGGGCATTTAGAATTAGTTCTAGCCACTGTCACTTTGGATATCAAAACCCAGTTGCAGCTTATGCATTAACTCAGGTAGATGAGTTAAAACCAACTTCACAAAATGGAGTTAGAGACTGGACAGAGAGTTTGAAAAGACAAATGGAGTTTTATACCTGGTTACAATCAAAAGAAGGAGCAATTGCCGGTGGAGCAACCAATAGTTGGAATGGAGATTACAGTCCATATCCTGCTGGTAAATCAACTTTCTATGATATGGCCTATGATGACAATCCAGTATACGAAGATCCAGGTAGTGGTACTTGGTTTGGATGGCAAGCCTGGTCTATGGAGCGAGTGGCAGAGTACTACTACATCACCAACGATCCAATGGCCAAAAATCTAATGGACAAATGGGCAACTTGGGTGAAAAGCGAAGTTCGATTAATCGGAAGTGATGACTTTGAAATCCCTGCTACTTTAGAATGGACTGGAGAGCCTGATACTTGGGATCCAGCAAGTCCAGGTGCTAATAATAACTTAAGTGTTACGGTTACTGATTACGGACAAGATCTGGGGGTAGCTGCCTCTATGGCAAAAGCCTTGATTTACTATGCTGCTGCAACTCGTAAATATGCTACTTTGGATACTGAAGCTAGAGACTTGGCTAAAGAAGTGTTAGATAGAATGTGGGTGACATATCGTGACGAAAAAGGAGTTTCATCAGTAGAAGATCGCGGTGATTTTGCCAGAATCTTCGAACAAGAAGTATTCGTTCCAAACGGATTTACAGGAACGATGCCAAATGGAGATGAAATTAAGCCTGGAGTGTCTTTCTTAGATATCAGATCAGATTTAAGAAATGATCCTGAGTTTGCAAGACTAGAAACAGCCTACAATGCTGGTCAGGAATATACACAACGTTATCACAGAAGTTGGGCGCAAATCGAAGTAGCTCTTGCCAATGCAGAATATGGATTCTTCTTTGCCAATGATACTTCTGCAGGATCTGTACAAGTTGTAAAAGAAATCGATGTCACTGCTAGCCCTAACCCGGCAAAAAGTTTTATCGATGTTTCTACCAAAAAAGGACTTGAAAATGTGCGTTTGAGATTAGTAGATCTTACCGGAAACGTTATCAAAATGGAGTACGTAGAAAACTATCAGAAACAAACTCGCATGGATGTAAATGGATTGCCTTCTGGATTGTATGTATTAGAAATCGTTGATTTTAATACAAATCAAAAAACCAGAAAGAAAATCATTATAACTCGATAATAGGATGAATATAAGAGAGAGGTGTTTGCTCGCCTCTCTCTTTTTAACTATTTATATCATGAAAAACTTTACTAGATTTTTAAAGAAAGCCTTGATAGTATTAGGAGTACTATGTATAGGTTTTTCTACTAATAATACACTTGCACAGCAACAAAATTTCCTAAGTGTTTCAGGAAATAAGCTGTATGATAGCACAGGAAAAGAAGTACGCTTAACCGGGGTAAATTGGTTTGGTTTCGAGACCTCACTTTATATGCCTCACGGAATATGGACCAGAGATACCAAAAGTGTCCTTCAGCAGATCAAAGATCTGGGATTTAATACGATTCGAGTACCGTGGTGTAATGAAATGCTAAATCCAGGGGCTACTATTGATATACCTTCATATGGAAGTGATCCCTACACGGGTATTTCTCCTATGAATGAAGTTGAAACCAATATCACATCACCGATAGAGTTGATGGACGTCATTGTACAATGGTGTCAGGACAACGACGTAAAAATTGTACTGGATAATCACTCTCGTGCAGCCGATGGGTTTTTGAATGAAGCTTTTTGGTATACCGATGAATATTCTGAAGAGCGTTGGATCAACGATTGGTTATTTATGGCAGAACGATATAAAAATTTCTCTGCTGTAGTGGGTATGGATTTAAACAATGAACCTCATGGTTCTTCCTGGGGAAATAGCAACCCTGCTACCGACTGGAACAAAGCGGCCGAACGATGTGGAAATGCCATTTTGGAGGTGAATCCTAACGTTTTAATCATTGTAGAAGGTGTAGGAGAATTTGAAGGAGATTCCTACTGGTGGGGAGGCCAATTGATGGGAGCTGAACAGTACCCAGTTCAATTATCAGACCCAAGTAAATTGATGTACTCTGCTCATGAGTATGGGCCAGAAGTAGCCACACAAGATTGGTTTACCGCTTCTAATTTCCCTCAAAATATGCCTCAGATATGGAGAGATCATTTCCACTATTTATACGAAAACGAAACTTCTCCCATTTTTGTTGGAGAATTTGGTATTAAAGATCAGGATGCTTTCAATGGTATTGCGTTTACCTGGTTTACGGAGTGGGTTAATTTTATGGGAGATATCTATTCCTGGACCTTTTGGACCATGAATCCTAATTCTGGAGATACCGGAGGTATTCTGGCAGATGATTGGTCTACGGTAAACGAATGGAAAATGGATGTATTAAGACCGCATTTCGCCCCTTTTATTCCTAATGTGGTAGGAGGAAATGGTAATCGACCACCAGTAGCTAGTTTTACTACAGATATTACTTCGGGAGATGCTCCCTTAACAGTACAATTCGATGCTTCAGGATCTTCAGATCCTGATAATGATACGCTGTCGTATTCCTGGAATTTTGGTGATGGTACCACGGCTACAGGAGTGGGAATTTCTCATGTGTTTACCCAATCAGGAACTTATCCGGTTACACTTACCGTAAGCGATGGAGCTCTAAACGATACGCAAAACACAACCATTACAGTGGGTAATACAACTCCGGTAACTGTTGTGGCTGATATAGTAGCAAGTAGTACAGGAGGAGTTGCTCCAGTGACCATCTCTTTTGATGGATCTGCATCTTCAAGCTCAGATGGTAGTGCATTAACCTATTCTTGGGTGTTTGGAGACGGAAGTACAGGAAATGGTGCTACGGTGGCTCACGAATATACAGCAGCAGGAAATTATACGGTAACTTTAACCGCTACTAACCCTGATGGAGTGACGGATACCGCGTCTACTTCAGTTACAATTACAACATCAAATCCACCAGGTGGAGATTGTAGTTTTGGGGCTCCTCAAGCCGATCCATTAGCAACGATTGCTAATAGTTCATACTCCAATGCACATGTACTTGGTAATGGAGGACCGGATTTAAGTAACGTAACCAATTTTACAATTAATTGGGACCTGACTAACAATGGATTGTGGCAATTTTCTATGAATACCAGTAATGGTGTGCCAGATTGGTGGAATAATCTGTTGAGTAACACTACCAGTCAAACTTTTAATAGTGCGCAACCTTCAATTACGCTTTCTGGAACCGGTTTTGCAAACCTTGATGGAGCATACGACGTGACTATGGATGGCACTAACTTCGTTATGGTTTCCAAAACAGGAAACTTTACCATCTATTTTAGTAATAGTGGTACCCCTCCGGTTTGTCAAAGTGCTAGTAAAGCTATTGGATTTACGGATATAAAACTTTTTCCAAATCCAGTGATCAACCAAATCAGCATTTCTAGAAACGAATCCATGCTAGGAAGTGTGATTACTATTATCGATATGACAGGAAAAGTGATAAAATCAACCACTATAGATACAGCCACAAAACAAATGACCATGGATATTTCTGAACTTAATTCAGGATTATATTTCATTAAAACATATCAAAACAAACAAACCTTAACCAAACAGTTTATTAAAAAATAGATAGATCAATTCTGAAATGAAAACCAAAGCGGAGGAAGCTTAAAGCTTCCTCCCTTACACCTAATCATTCTCTTAAGACTTAATGGGTTTTTAGGAACCCATGCAAACACAAACTCATCATAACTATGAAGCCTGCATATAAAAAGCGAGCTAGCTGGCTTATGCTTTTTAAAAAAACGAACTATCGCTTGTGGATAGCCATCGCCGTGTTTATTTCCTTCGGTCTGGTGGTAAAGTCAGTAAGACAAGTGTACGATGGCACCAAGGGGCCTGAAATGACAACACAAACCTGGCCAGCAGGGACTTTTCTTGCCAATTTCCCTGAAGGAGACAGAATTAATACTTATCACCGAAACTATTTAATGATCAACGGTCAAGCTGGAACCGGAATCTGGGATGTTTCGAATCCTACAGCACCCAAAAGAGTTCAGTTTAGTGATGCAGCCAATAACGGACATCGCTGGTGGAAACTGGAAGGGGATTTGTTTTATCGCGAATATTCTGTGCCCGAAGTACAAGGAACAGGATATAAATACCTCGATTTATCAGACATGTTGGATCGTAAACCCGTAACGGCTTCCGATATTTTGTATACGGTACAAGACGGGCAAGCGAATTACGATAATTTAGAAACCTTCCCCCATACGATTGTTGGAAGTCGTGTTTTTGACATGAGATCTGGAGTACAAGTAGATGATATTCCTGTGTCTGCTGCGGTACCCGATGTTGTGGTCCGAGTAGGGAACTATGTATTTTATGCTCCGCAAACCGGAGCTATTACTGTTTTTGATTTTGGAGATCCAAATGATATCAAATTTTTGGGCTCATTTGGAGGAGATATTCCTCACGAACAGTATAGTACTGGGATTCAACTTTGGAGAAACTACCTGGTGTTTATGAGTGGAAATCAGGGGCCAGATGCATTGGTTGGATTTGATATTAGCGATCCTACCGATGTAAAAAGAGGATTCAGCCTGCATTCGGATCAAATTACACTAGGGCGTTATATGATTTTTCAGGATGAATTTGGTTTTTCCGGAAGATTTGACAGAGGAGTAAAATTCAATTTTGAAACGATGGAGATCGAACAGGAATTTTTTCCTCCGTCTAGTGATGAAACCCTTCAGTTTATCGATAATCAATGGATGCCTATTGGACATATTTTGGTAGCGAGTGGAGATGATAAAACTTCAATTTTTGCACATCAAGATGGTTTGGATACCAACCCGCCCACGGTAGGGCATCACTTTCCTATAGCAGGAGCCATCAATCAACCTATTACCACTACCATAGGTTTTGTAATCAATGAAACGCTAAATGATTTAACACTCAATGATCAAACCATTCAGGTAAGTCCTTTGGGAGGTGACCCAATACGTGGAGATGTAACCACAACCTCTTATCAGGTTATCAATTACGCTCCAAAAGAAAAATTACTACCTAATACTACGTACGAAGTAAAATTTGTAGAAGGAGGAATCAAAGATGCAGTGGGTAACGGGATGGAAGAATATATTTTCTATTTCACCACAGGAGGAGATGCTTCCAATCAGTCGCCTAGTATTACTGGGATTAACTTGGGTCAACCCTCGCCTGTTACCACAGGAACTCAGCTTCAGTTTGTTGCCGAGGCTTCAGACCCAGAAGGAAATACCCTTAATTATCGATGGGATTTTGGAGATGGCTCTCCAAAGACCGAATGGGCAGGTAATACGGTTACGCACACCTATACAGATTCAGGTAACTATACGGTTCAGGTTCAGGTAAGCGATAACAATGGAGGATTTGCTGTAGCTTCGCAATCTTTGGTAGTAACAGGAAATCTAACTGCTCTTCGTCCTACTCAATCCAGTCCAATTGCTGTAGATGAAATCAATAGAATCGTATGGTCTGTAAACCCGGATAATAATTCGGTGACCCTTATCAATGCAGATAACCTTTCCATAATCAAAGAAGTTACCGTAGGTAAAGATCCTATTAGTGTTGCGATAGATAAGAATAGCAATGCCTGGGTGAGTTGTAGAGACTCTGATCAATTGTATATTCTAAATACACAAGGAACCGTACAAAAAACAATAGCCCTGGACAAAGGAACCAGACCATACGGAATGGTTTTTACTCCTGATGGAGAAAAAGGCTTCGTTTCTGGATTCGGATCCGGAAATATTATAGAAGTTTCTTCGCAAACCAATTCGGTAAGTACATCCTTTAGTATCGGGGATACACCAAGAGCACTAGGTATAACAGGAGATGGTGAAACTTTGTTAGTTACGCGATTTATATCTCCAGATAGTGAAGGGCAAATTTGGGAAGTGGATATCAACACTCGCAGCCTCAAAAACACCATTTCTTTGCCCCTTGATGATTTTACACAAGATAATGGAAATGCAGGAAGAGGATTACCCAACTACATTTCCGGCGTAACAATACACCCTAATAATCAAACGGCCTGGTCTGTAGCCAAAAAAGATAATATTTTAAGAGGTTTGGCAAGAGACGGTCGGCCCCTAACATTTGATAATGTTGTTCGAACAGCAATATCTCCAATTAATTTGGTCACCAGTACCGAAATACTCCCCAGTAGGTTGGATATTGACAATCATGGGCAGCCGTCTTCTGCTTTATTTAGCCCTAGTGGTAACTACCTTTTTGTAACCATGCAAGGGAATAATCGGATCGTAGTAATAGATCCAAAACGAGGCATAGAACTATTAAAAATGGATGCAGGTAAAGCACCTCAAGGACTTGTTGTTGATCCTGTAACCAATCGACTCTTTGTAAAGAATTTTATGGATCGATCAGTAACCGTTTTTGATGCAGAACAAATGATCAAAAATGGTACTGCAACCTTAGAAAAAGTATCTGATATTACTACAGTAAGTCAAGAAGAGCTTAGTGCTACAGTACTCAAAGGAAAGCAAATTTTTTATGATGCTGCCGACCTAAAAATGGGAACAGATGGATATATAAGCTGTGCTAGTTGTCATATCGATGGTACTCAAGATGGAAGAACCTGGGATTTTACAGATAGAGGAGAAGGTTTACGGAATACAATTTCGTTAATCGGACGAGCGGGTACCGGGCATGGGCGAGTGCATTGGAGTGCCAATTTTGATGAAATTCAGGATTTTGAGAATGATATCCGATTCCATTTTAAGGGGCAAGGATTTATGAGTAATGCTGATTTTAATGATGGAACCACTGCCTTATCTCTTGGGAATCCCAAGGCTGGGAAATCTGCAGATTTGGATGCCTTAACCGCTTATATCGAATCACTGAATACCTTTGACCCTAGTCCATATCGAAACCCTGATGGATCTCTTACCACACAAGGGGTAGCAGGAAAATCTTTGTTCGAAGATCTGAAATGTAACTCCTGTCACGGAGGGAGCAGCTTTACTGATAGTAACACTGGTAAATTGCATGATGTAGGAACGGTTGTAGCCAATAGTGGTAACCGTTTGCAAAAACCATTGCTAGGGATAGATGTACCTACCTTAAAAGATGTATGGGCAACAGCTCCATATCTACACAATGGTTCGGCAAAAACCATAAGGGATGTTCTTACCACCTATAATACTGGAGATGCACATGGTAACATATCTTCTTTAAGTCAAACTCAAATTGATCAGCTTGAAGCCTATATAAAACAAATAGACGGGTCTGAAATTGGAGTGACATCTGAGCAAGAATTAGAAATGGCTTCGCCAATAGATGGAGCCCAAATTGATACTTCAGATCCGGTAAAACTAAGTGTAAACACCAATATTGAAGGAGTTACGAAGATTGAATATTATGTAGATAATGATTTGGTAGATGAGGTAACTACTCCACCTTTTGAATCTTCTTGGCAACCGATTATATGGAAATCGTATACCATTGCGGCCAAAGTGTTTTATAATAATGGAAAGACAGCCTCAATTACACCAGAGATCAATGCCAAATTCAAGAACACGATCAAGGTCATGTTTGTGGTTGGAGATAGGAATAATTTGTCTGGTGAAGACCAGCGAATTAAATCTCGATTAGAGCAAAAATTAGGATTTGTAATTACCTTGTTTTCTGATGAAGAAGCTACAAGTCCACAATCTGCAAATCCATTTGATTTGGTTTTGGTATCCTCTACGGTAGACCCTAGAGAATTAGGGAACGACCTAGAAGGGGCGAGAGTCCCATTAATGACCTGGAATCCTTTTATGTACGGGAAACTAAGAATGACCAGTGGAGAGTTAAACACGGGGTATGGGATCACTCCTGAAGGATTTGCTAATGTAACCATCACTGCTACAGATCACCCTATGGCTGCTGGAGCTGGTATACAAACGGCTTTATATTCGATCACACAAAGTTTGCCATTTGGGAACCCTTCAGATGAGGCTATAGTGGTTGCCAAAGCAGGTACAAAACCGATACTATTTGGGTATGAACCTAGTATTTCAATTCCTTCTCGTAGAGTGGCTTTTCCACTTCGAGATCAGTTTATGCATTTGCTTACCGATCAGGGGCTCAAAATGTTTGATGCTGCTGTGCTGTGGACGTTACACGGGGGAGATGCAACCACTCCAATCGGACCATTACCCGATGTGTATTTCAAATCTCCAACAGATGGGCAATTGGTCAATACACCTTTACAAATCAATTTTGAAACTGAAGGTTGGGATCTGCCGTCGCAGCAATACAAACTTCGATTTAGAATCGATGGTAGTGATCGTGGATTGATCGGTGCAGAAGGAGAATTTACAGATGCCACTGCACTATCAGAAGGACCTCATGAGTTAACATTACAGATGGAACGAAGTGATAATTCTCTAACAGATCTTGGAGAAACTATTACCGTAATTGTAACCAATGATCCTTTACCTCAAAATCCGACAGCGATCATCGAATCTCCTTCTAATGGTGGATTGGTAGGTCCTGATTTTTCTATTGAATTCTCAACATTTTTGTGGGATATTGCTCCAGGTGGGCAACATGTCAAATACTTCATTGATGATGTAGAGCAAGGATCAGTATTTTCGATAGCACCAATTGCAGTATCCAATCTTCCGGAAGGGCAACATACCATCAAATTGGTATTAGCCAAAGCCAACGGAGAAATCACAGGAGACCCTGCCGAAATTTCAATAACGGTTGATGAACGATTTAATAATCTGCCTGATACTGATTTTAGTGTAGAATATAGTGATAATAGCTCATCTGTATCGACTTCAGAGCTAAAACCTATATTCCAGATTGTGAGTGAGTCTACACAAAGTTTACCTCTAAGCGATTTTAAAATTAGGTATTGGTTTACTCCCGAGCATAATACACCTATGAGTTTCAATATAGATTATGCTCAAGTGACCGGAGTGGCAGGGACTTTTGGAACTAGAGGAGCAGAAAACTATCTTGAATTAGGTTTTAATGTATCTTCAGGAAATTTACCAGCCAATGGAAAGTCAGGTATTATTCAAACAAGACTACATCACTCTAATTTCCAAACGCACAATCAAGGTAATGACTTCTCGTATGATGCAGGGAAAACCTCACTACAACCCCATGTATTGATAACCTTATACTACAAGGGGACTTTGGTTTGGGGGCTGGAGCCAGATGGCAATAATGTGCCAACTCCTAATAGGATTCCAACTGCGGCCATTACAGTAGATACAAATTCTGGTGTTGCTCCGCTAGCGCTCAACTTAGATGCTTCTGGGTCTAGCGATCCCGATGGAGATGTGTTGACCTACAACTGGGATTTTGGAAATGGAGATACCGCCACGGGAGCGGCAGTAGCATATACCTATCAACAAGCAGGAGATTACGATGTGGTTGTCACGGTCGATGATTCCAAAGGAGGTACTGATACTGAAACCATACGAATTACTGTAACCAATCCCATACCTGTTTTGGAAGCTAATTTTACGGCAACACCAACCCAGGGAACTGTGCCATTGGTAGTCAATTTCGATAGTTCATCTTCTGTATTTCCTGGTAATGCTGTGATTAGCTACTCTTGGGATTTTGGAGATGGAAATGTAAGTACAGCACAAAATCCTTCGCATACCTATACACAAACAGGATCTTATGCGGTTGTGCTTACCATTAGTGATGGAGCAAATTCTGATATTTCAGAAACTATTACCATTACGGTAACTGACCCTTCAATTCCAACGGCTACAGCCAATATTGTAGCAGATGCGACAACAGCTACAGCACCTGCAATTATTAATTTTGACGGGTCTGGATCTACAATTTCAGATAATAGTGTATTGTCCTATGATTGGGATTTTGGTGATGGAACCTCTGATACAGGAGCAACGGTATCTCATGAATATACAGCTGTTGGAAACTACGTAGTAAGCCTAACGGTATCTAATGCAGATGGTATTTCAGATACAACTACTCAGAACATCGTAATCAAAGAACCTGTGGTTGGAGGTAATGATTGTGACTTCGGAACGCCATTGGCCAATCCATTACCCACGATCGAAAATAGTACCTACTCAAACATGTATGTATTGGGTACAGGTGGGCCTGATTTAAGTAATGTGACCAATTTTACAATCAATTGGAGTCTAGAAAATAACGGGCTATGGCAATTATCAATCAACACTAATAATGGTGTGCCAGATTGGTGGGTGAATTTGATCGCCAATAGTACAAATCAAACGTTTAATTCGGCACAACCAGAAATTACTTTTTCCGGTACCGGTATCACCAACTTTGATGGAACGTATTATGTGGCAAAAGATGGAGATAATTTTGTGATGGTATCCAAATCAGGAACTTTTACCATATACTTCAGTAATGCAGCTGCAGCACCAAGTTGTGAAAACGCTGTAAAAGCCTCGAATAATGATAAAAAGTTACAGGTAGTAACGTCACCAAATCCTTTTGTCGATCAGATTACTATTAGCAACCCAAAGACCCTTCAGGGAGCTCGTATTACCATCATTGATCTTAACGGGAAAATCATACAATCTCATCAAATACAACAAGATACATCTCAAATTACTTTGGCTACAGACGGTATAGAATCAGGAATGTATTTCATGCAAATACAATATGCAGGAGCTACTGTAGTGAAGCAAATTTTGAAATATAAATAATGCTTACTGATGATAAATCAGTGCATAAAAAAGTACAAGAACACCAACTAACTATAACACAAAAAAAATGAAAATAACAGCAATTAGAAAGATACTCTTAGTGAGCTTTATTTTGATTATAAATGTCAGTTTTATGACTGCACAAACGACCCCTCCAGCAGGTTTTGTTTATACCGAAGGAGATAAATTTATGTTAGACGGAAAACCATTCTATTTTTCTGGAGCCAACGTTTATGATTTCTTCACCTACGGATCATCTAGTGGTGATATCGAAACTCAATTTATGGATAAAGATCGTATAGATGAGCATATGAGGCGTTTGTATGTCAATGGAGTACGAGTGGTTCGATTATGGGGATTTAGTCATGAAGACTGGCATGGTTTTGAACCTCAAAAGGGAGTGTACAGCGAAGGGCAATTCTCATTATTCGATTATGTAGTAAAATCCGCAGAGGCCAACGGAATCAAGTTAATCGTCGCACTCGAAAATTATTGGAATGACTATGGGGGAATCAAAGACCGCCTGAAATGGGAAGGGATTGATGTACAAGGAGCAGGGATACATGATCAAGGACAGTTTTTTACCAATCGATCCGCTATAGAAGGATACAAGGATTATGTAGAGTACTTCATCACCAGGGTAAACCATTATGATGGAGTCGAATACCGAAATGACCCTACCATCCTAGCTTGGGAGCTTATGAATGAACCCAGATATCAAGGATTTGGAGACGATTTGGCATCAGAAACCTTAAGGGCTTGGGTAGACGAAATGGGTGCTTTTATTAAAACCATAGATCCCAACCATTTGCTAGGGACAGGTCTTGAGGCACACGGTTTAAAATATGGATTTGGAGGAGATGAAGGGAATGATTTTATCAAAATACATGAATCTCCTTATGTTGATTTTACTTCTGCTCACCCGTATATACGCGAGAGCTGGTCCAACTTTACTTTGGAGCAAACCATGCAATTGATGGCACAATGGGCAGACGAATCCCATAATATCATCAAAAAACCCTTATACATCGGTGAATTCAATGTAGAAATACAAGAGCGCTACGAATGGTGGGAGGAGATGTATAGCTTTATCGAAGAAAATAAGATCGGAGCCAGTGGTTTTTGGTGGTTCCCGGATAATAATACTCCAAGAGATAAGTTCGCGGTTTTTGAAGGTGATGTTGAGGTTGCGATCTACAAAGAACATGCGCTCCGAATGGAAGAAATGTCTGGAGGAGAAGCGATTTACCTTTCTCTGCGTTCTCCAAAATCAGGAGATAAGTTTGTGTCAGGGAGTCCGGTACATATTGAAGCCAATCTATTAAACGAAAACAATACCATTGCCAAAGTAGAATTCTTTAGTAACGGAACGTTGGTAGGAGAAGATGTTTTTGCTCCTTACGAATTGGATTTGAATAATTTACCAGATGGTCAATACCAGATTACTGCAGTGGCAACCGGAGTAAATGGGGTGACCAAAACCTCTTCTGCGAGAAATATTCAGATAGGAGGAGAAGGTGTTTTAACATTAGAATATAAAGATGCATCAACTGCCGTAGAAAGCAATATCATAAAACCACATTTCAGAATATTTAATAATTCTTCAGACGATGTTCCTTATGCCGATTTGAGTATCAGATATTGGTTTGAAACCGAAGAAGACTTACCTCTTAACTTTTTTGTGGATTATGCCATGATCGGAAGTGAAAATATCAAAGGCACTATAGTAAATACCGAAGGGAACATGCATTACCTTGAAATTACTTTTGATCCTGCTGCAGGGCTATTGGGAAGAAATGATGGCTCTGGTAGAATGGAACCGAAAATAGCAAACAGCACTTGGTCTATAACAAATCAGGCAAACGATTACTCATATGATGGCACCAAAAAAGACTTTGCCGTATGGGAAAAAGTAGCGCTGTATCTTAACGGGAGATTGATTAGTGGTATTGAACCGGGAACTACCGTAGATACGCCAACGGCTTTGATCACAGCTAGTACCACATCTGGTAATGGACCATTATTAATTTCTTTTGATGGTTCTGGATCTACGGATCCTAATGGAGATGTGTTGACCTATCTTTGGGATTTAGGAAATGGTGTTACCAAAACAGGAGCTGCTATAGATCACGAATTTACCCAATTTGGTGATCAGCTGGTAACCTTAACAGTTAGTGATCCTAGTGGTAATACCGATACCGATACCATTGCGATTACCGTTACTGATCCTAATCAACCTCCGGTGGCTTCTTTTGTAGTAGATACAGATACTGCTATTGCACCGGCTACCCTTACTTTTGATGCTTCATCTTCTACAGACCCCAATAATGATACCTTAACGTATACCTGGGATTTTGGAAACGGAGATACGGCGACAGGAGTAACTACTTCTTACCTATTTAATACGGTAGGTACGTTTACGGTACAACTTACCGTAAATGATGGTAAACTTGATGATTCGGTAACCAAAACCATAACGATTACAGACGGAAACCCAATAGCCGGTATTACTACAGATGTAACTTCTGGTATAGCACCACTTATTGTAAATTTTGATGCTACAGGATCTTTGGATCCACAGGGGAATGTATTGAGTTATATCTGGGATTTTGGAGATACAAATACCGCTGTTGGAGAGTTAGCAACGCATACATTTACTTCGGCAGGAATATATACCGTTGTATTAACTGTGGATAACGGACAAGGAGGAACGGATACAGCATCGGTTACAATTACCGTTACTGACGAGCCAGTGGTATCTGATTTAGCTATTGAGTATAAAGATGGAGGGCGAGGAAATACAGCCGATAATATGATCAATCCTCATTTGAGAATTGTAAATAACAGCAATCAGGTTGTAACCTATAGCGATCTTACGATTAGATATTGGTTTACTTCAGAAGAGAATAACAACCTTAATTTTTGGTGTGATTGGGCCCAGTTAGGGAGTGGTTTTGTAAATGGAGTTTTTGGAGAGGCCAATGGAATGGATTATCTCGAAATATCCTTTGATCCAGCTGCTGGAAGTATAAGTGCATCGCAAAATTCTGGTCCGATACAAGGGCGTTTTGCCAAAACAAATTGGACTCCTTTTGATGAGACTGATGACTACTCATTTAATGCAACAGCATTGGATTATATGGCTAATGATAAAATTACCCTATATCAAAATGGAAACTTGATTTGGGGAGTAGAACCAATACCATCTGTTAAAGTAACTACTGTTGAAAATAGTATAGCAGATATTAAAACATACCCTAATCCTGCCAGTACCTATTTAAGAATCTCGAGCCCAAAAAACTTATACGAACTATATCTTAAAATGACTGATATCAAAGGGAATGTAGTTCGGCAAGAATACATCAATAGAAAGGATACTGAAACTGTTTTTGCATTGGAGGGCTTAAAACAGGGGATGTACATCTTAGAAATCACAGAAGAAAAGACAAATACACAAATCAGAAAAAAAATAATAATTAACCGATAGATCATAAACATGAGGTGTGGGCACCTCGCAAGCACTACCCCTAGTTACACGGATGACGAGAGTCATTAAAATTAATTACACACAAATAATAATACGTTTAACTAGAATCAATTTAATTATGAAACTTACTAAACTTAATTGCTTAATTGCATTCTTCGTTTTGGGGTTATTGGCTCAAGCCCAAACCCCAGAAGGAGAATTAAAAAGGTGGCACAAAGTTACCTTGACATTTAATGGGCCAAATACCTCAGAAACGGCCAACCCCAATCCATTTTCAGATTATAATCTGGAAGTAACCTTTACACATCAGGCGAGTAATCGTAGTTACAAAGTGCCTGGTTATTTTGCTGCCTGTGGGAATGCAGCAAATAATGGTTGTGCTTCAGGAAATAAATGGAGAGTACATTTTGCGCCAGATCAAACAGGGGCCTGGAACTGGTCGGTGTCTTTTAAACAGGGATCCAACGTTGCTATCAACGGCGGAGGTTCTGGAGCAGGCTTTATGAATGGTGCTACAGGGTCTTTCAATGTGGCAGAATCTGATAAGTCTGGAAGAGATTTCAGAAGTAAAGAACTTGGAAGACTGAAATATGTAGGACAACACTATTTAAAGCACGTAGGAACCAATCCAGCAAATCCAAACGGGCCTTGGTTTGTAAAGGCAGGAGCGGATTCTCCAGAAAATGCATTGAACTATGTGGATTTTGATGCTACACCAAGTTTTAATAACAATTTGAATAAAATAGGAAGCAAAACCTGGCAGCCTCACCAACGAGATTATGTAGCAGCAGATGCAAGCTCATATACCTGGGGTAATGGTAAAGGTACCGAAATGTTAGGGGTGATCAATTACCTTTCTGGCGAAGGAGCCAATGTGATGTCTTTCTTAACCTGGAACACCGATGGTGATGGAGGAGCAGTTTTTCCTCATGTGCTAAAAGTGTCTGAGCAGGAATATGGAAATACCTCCAGAGGTCAACAGTGGAACAAAGTACATCACGATCGTTTTGATGTTTCAAAAACGGATCAGTGGGAAAAGATCATGGAATATGCAGATAAAAAGGGAGTTTACCTGCATTTTAAAACCATGGAGACCGAGAACGACAATAAAATGGATGGGAATAACTTTGGAAGAGAACGAAAGTTATACTACAGAGAACTTATTGCACGTTTTGCGCACCACTTGGCATTGAACTGGAATTTGACTGAGGAGACTACATTGACAGATAATGTGGCCAAAGCTACGGCAGCATACATCAAAAATGTAGATCCATATGATCACAATATCGTGATACATACTTATCCAAACCAGCAAGATCAGCGTTACAATCCATTATTAGGAAACAATTCTGAACTAACCGGAGCATCGATACAAACCGGAAAGAACAATGTACATAACGATGTAAAAAGATGGTTAGAGAAATCAAGAAATGCAGGTAAAAAATGGGTGGTAGCCAATGATGAACAAGGTCCTGCTTCTACAGGAGTTAGAATATCTGACAAAGAAGTAAGACATAGAGTGCTTTGGGGAACACTTATGGCCGGAGGAACCGGAGTAGAATACTATAGCGGATATACCAACGACGATGGTGATATCAATGGAAATGATCATAGAAAAAGAGGAAAGAAATACAAAGAAGGTGGTTATGCCTTGAAATTCTTTAATGATCATTTGCAAAGCACCATGGTAGATATGGTTAGTGCAGATGGTGTTACCTCGGATAACAATGATTATGTATTGGCTAAGGCAGGAAATGTATACGCCATATATCGTCCAAATGGAGGATCTACTGGACTAAGTTTGCCTGCAGGGAACAATAAGTATGATGTGCAATGGTACAACCCAAGAGCTGGTGGAAACCTTACTGCCAAAACAACTTTAGGTGGTAATTTGGTAGCTCCAGATAATAATGACTGGGTGGCTTTAATCACTAGCAAAGATGGAAACGGAAACGGCGGTGGATGTGATAATACCAAAGTGGCTATTGCTTCAGATGATGCATATTTACAAGGAACCACTCGTTTTAACAACGGAGACCTTCGTGTAGAGAGTGGAAACAGGGTTTCATATCTTAAGTTTACCGTGCCTTCGGCTACAGAGACAATTACCGCAGTAAAGTTAGAATTAGCAGTGTCTTCGGATAGCGGAACTGGATTGATTGAAGTGTTTAAAGGAACTTCAAACAACTGGACAGAGGCCAATCTTTCTAACAGCAATAAGCCGGGAGAAGGAGCTAAATTAGGATCATTGAATACTAGCTATGGAGTGAGTCAATCTTATCAATGGACACTATCAGGAGTGACTCCCGGAGAAACCATTTCTCTTATTGTAAAACAAACTGGAGGGAATGATGTTTCTTTTTCGTCAAAAGAAGGGAGTGTTGCTCCAAAGTTAATCCTTGAGCTTGAGTGTAACGACGGCGGTGGAGACGGAGGAGATGGCTCTGGCGGTGATTGTGTGGCTTTGGAAGAAAATGGAGTAGTTGCTGTAGAAGCAGAGCATTTTGTAGACCAAACCAAAACTACCAATAGAGAATGGTATGCTTTTGATGCCAGCACAACAGGAACACCAACACCAGATCCAGATCCAAATCACGCTAGCGGAGCTAGTGAAGGCGGATACTTAGAGATTTTACCAGATACCAGAGTTACACATTCAGATCCTTTGGAAAATGGAGTGAGTTTCTCAAACACACCTGGACAAGTTGCGATTATTAACTACAAGGTGAAATTTACAAACCCAGGAAAATACTTTGTATGGGTGCGAGCGTATTCTACCGGATCTGAGGATAATGGAGTGCACGTTGGTATCGATGGAACCTGGCCCGCTTCCGGACAAAGAATGCAATGGTGTTCTGGTAAAAACCAGTGGACTTGGGAGAGTAAGCAACGTACCAGTGCAAATCACTGTGGAGAGCCAGAAAAGATATTCATCAATGTGCCTACAGCAGGGGTACACACCATATCTTTTTCGATGAGAGAAGATGGATTTGAGATGGATAAGTTTGTACTTTCGAAAGTGTATACCAAACCTACAGGAACTGGACCGGCTGAGGTGTTAGTAGATTGTGGTGGAAATAACACTGCTCCACAGGTTAATCTTTCTTCTCCGTCAAATGGAGGTACTTATCAAACCGGAGCTACGATACCATTAACCGCAGAGGCTTCGGATAGTGATGGTACCATTGCAAAAGTAGAATTTTTCGTAAACGGGAACTTGGTAGCAACAGAGAATCAGGCTCCATACGATACAACTACAACAATTGCTGCACCAGGGAACTATACAGTAACAGCAAAAGCTACCGATAATCAGGGAGCTACTGCTACTTCTGGAGCTGTAGATATTACTGTAGAGGATAATACGCCTCCACCACCACCGCCAGCAATCAATATACCTGGTAGTTTTGAAGCAGAAAGCTTTGCAGCCAAGTCAGGAAGTGTACGTATTGAGAATACTCCTGGTACTTCGGGCCAAAACCTAGGGTTTATTAACGATGGAGATTATACAGAGTATGCAGTTACTGTAGCTTCTGCAGGAGAATATACCTTTGATTTCTACGGATCTAGTGCAGGTGCAGGAGGAACAATTGATATTGTTGAAGGTAATAGTGTTATCGGAAGCGTTGCGATTCCTGTAAACGGACAGTGGCATAATTATCAAAAGTATTCGGTAAATGTTTCACTATCTGCAGGAGACAAGACCTTAAAATTAGCCTATCGAGGTGGTGCAGGTTATTTGTTTAATGTAGATAAGGTTGCGGCTTCAAAAATAGAGCCGGTAGAACAAACGACTACATTATCGCCAGTTCATGATGCGTATCTTCAAGGGGCAAGCAATTACAATGAGGTTATCGTTAGAATTGAGCAAAACAACAGAACAGGATACCTCATGTTCGATTTGTCTTCTATTAGCGGAACTGTAATTGATGCAAAATTGAAGTTTACAGTGGTTTCAGATCCAGGAAACGGTAATCTTACCATCCATAAAGGAGCTTCTGATACGTGGACCGAAACTAATTTATCTAATGCCAATAAACCTGCTACAGGAGCATTGTTGGGTAGTTTGAACACTACTTTTGGATTAGGGAATGAGAAAATCATAGATCTGGATCCTGCAGCAATAACCGGAGATCAAATTTCTTTGGTATTAAACATGACCTCAGGGAATGATTTTGCGTTTGGTTCAAAAGAAAATAAGAACATCGCACAGCCAGAATTGATCCTTACCTATTCTTCTTCGCCTAATGTGGTACAGAGAGGAATTGAGGCAGATAATAGCAATATCAAAACCTATCCTAACCCAATGACCAATATGATTCAGGTTTCGGGAGCAGCAGAAGGCGCTAGAGTTAAAATATTTAATTCTATCGGGATTTTGCAAAAAGAAATGGTGATCAAAGATGGTTACAATACCATTGACGTTAGTGATCTACCTTCGGGATATTATATTTTGAATGTTTTGGAGCAACATAAATCCAATACGGTTATTTCAACCCAAAAAATAATCAAGCAATAATTCAAAACATCATGTTACAAAAAAGGGTCGCGGTTTTAAGCGACCCTTTTCTTTTTGTAAAACAAGAATTACTTTTTTGCCCCAAGACTATCTGTAGCTATTTCCTGTTCTAACTGACTTATTCTTTTTTGCACTCTTTCCTGGATAAAACGTTTAAAGGCCACCTTAGTGGGTTTATCATTGGTATCCTCTTTTTCTCCAAACTTATCTAAGTATTTGTTGTAGTATGAAAGCTTGATTTCAGGATCTTTGTAATAGGCATCTGCAAAAGCGGCTAGTTCATACTGCGCATTAATATTACCAGGGTTTTCTTTTATTGCTTTTTTCATGTAAGCTATGGCATCTTCCCATTTTTCTTGAAATCTGTAGGTCATTGCTAGTTTGTAATACTCCCCATCCAGATTATAATCAAGTAACTCTATAGCGGTGAGATAGTATTTTTCTGCATCCTTATAGTTTTTTAGTTTACTGCTTACTTCAGCAAGCGTATTGTACAACCTTGGATTTTCATCATCATAATTAAGCAATAATTTATAATACTGTAAAGCCTCTTTATATTCATACTCTTTGTAAAATGATGTTGCCAGGTAGCGATAAACGAACTCATTGACATAATTAAGCTCAACCAGTTGTAAGAAGTAGGGAATAGCCTTATCAAATCTTTCCATTTTATAATAGTTCTGCCCCAGGATGCTGATCAATTCTACATTGTTTTTGTAGTAAGACAATCCTGTTTGGGCATATTTTACTACACTATCAAATTCTCTACGTACCAAAAAGTGCTTGGCTACTTTATAGCAACTTTTTTGATGGGTTTGATCAAGATCAAATGCCTTTTGGTAATGATAGATCGCTGCACTGTCTTTTAGCGTTTCTTTGGTAAGCCCCAATTGATATTGAAAATCTGGATTTTCCGGATGTTTGGCCACCAATCCCTCAAAAATGCCGTTCGCTTTTTGAAAATTTTTGGTGGTTATCAACAATTTACCATATTCCATTTTTGCAATTAATGCTTTTGGATTAGTTTCGATAGCTTGTTGGTAAAATGCCAGGGCATCATCATAAGTGCCTTTCGCCTTATGTGATCGAGCCATTTGGGCCAATATATGATCACTTTTGGGCGTAATCTCTGTATAGGTTTTTATCGCTGCAGAGTAGTCTCCAATGGTGTAGAGACTATCTGCAACCTTTACAGAGGGTTGAGCGGTATGTTTTGCAATTCCAGCAAAAAGAACAAAAAGGAAAAGCGATACAATTTTGTTATCCATGGGTTACAGCATCTATTTATTCGGTAATTACTTTTAAGATATAAATGTCTCCAAAATATTGATCATTAAAATTACTACCTAATGCTTTTTTCGCGTCGACAAAATTGTCATAGCGTTCCAGATATACATAAATATATTTGTCTTTAGGGTTATTAAATGCTTGGGCGGGTAGACCAATCTTTCTAAGATTACTTAATCCTTTCTCAGCATAAGATGTACTCTTAAAAATATTAGTAACCAAATAATATCCCGGTTTAACATTATGATCTTTATAATCGCCTAAGTTCTCTGTTAGGATTTGCTTATCAGACATGCTAGCAAGACTAGTTGCTCTGGCTGTCTGTTTTTCTTTTTGTTGTTCAACTCCCTCTTTTTTTATCTTGACAACAATAGGTAAAGAGTATAGCACACCTACTTTTTCTCCGTTCTGCTCGCCAGGGATCATTTGTGGAATTTTGGTTATTGCCCTTTTGGCCTCCGCTTCTGCCTCGGGTAGTGGGCCACGAGCTTTAATATCTACAATGTTTCCAGTGGTATCTATTTTGAACCGTACATACATTTTTACAGTCCCAATTAATCCTTTTTTTGCCAAAACTTCAGTTTTGAAGTTGGTAGCCACAATTTTTTGAATCTTCTGTGATACGCATTTTTTGATCTCACTATTGTCGGTAAATTCTTGACAGGATTCAAAAGAAGGAACTTTGTCTAGTACTGCGAATGCGATATCTTTTTTTACGGTATCTCGTACTCTGGACAGTAATTCTTGCTCTGGCGATTGAGGGTCTTTTAGATATACGTCCATAGAGTATGAAGGAATATTCAGTTTGCTATTAGCAGTCATGAAAACATTAAAATCCAAAATTTGATAACTTAATTCATTGGCTTTTGGATTTTCAAAATAACTAACGCATTCACCATTAACTGTCTTTTCAGCATAACCATCGCCATAAGATAGCTGTAACTGGTAGACTCCTTCAGGAATGTTTTGTACGCGATACGTTTGGTTTCGAGTAAGATGAACGGTTCGGATCTTCTTTGAAGTCTCTTTTGATATCATATCGATAATCACTTCTTCATTGTCTCCAGAAGTTAATTTCAAGTAATTATCCAGCTCTTTGTCGTACTCTGAATTCTTATTCGGGCATTCAGGCTCGTTGGTAGATAATAATCCAACGTAGTTCGGATTATCTGTGTTTTCGACGGTATTAGTATCACTAGCTTCTGCTTTGCATGAGGTATACGTTAATATTCCAACAATAGAAGGGACTAATAAAAGGTACTTAAATTTCATTACGGATTTGGATTTAGGTTTTTGTAGCATGAGGATTCTTTTTTTAATTAATGAATGATTAAAAAACTGATTCACAAATGAGATTTCCTGTGTTTGGAAAACCGAATTAAGCAATTGGTCTATGTAACTTCTTTTATTGATCATTTTGGTAACGGCTTCATCAGCAATGTATTCGTGTAATACGGTCATTCTGGATTGATAGATATAGACCAAAGGATTCCACCAAAAGAAAGTTTTCAAAATCTCAAACCAAATTTGATCCAAAGAATGTTTCTGTTCTACGTGGATCAGTTCATGAATCAAAATTTGCTTCTTTTCTTGATCATGCAATTGATCCCCTATATATATAGTGTTCCAAAATGAAAATGCTTGATTACTATTAGGAAGTGTAATTACTTTTTTATTGTTAATATTCGAGATGAAAGAAAAACTAGTAAGAACCTTAAGCTTATATAATTTGAAAGCAAGTATGAGCAGGCTGATACCAAAACCAATAAAGTAGGTAAATGCCCACCAGTTTATCGGATTTTCTTCAGGCCCTGTGGTACCCAAAATCACTAAGCTATCAGAAGATAAGGTAATTACTTCTTCTACTTGAGTAACCACTATCTGAGAGGGTTGATTGCGAAATATCTCTAATTTGATAAAAGGCAATACTAAAGAAAGTACCGGAGTGAAGAGCAGGTAAAACCGATTCCAGTTGAAAAATGTATCTTCTTTATGAAAAAGGTCATAAATGAGAAGGAAAAGGGTTTGAAAAGCTAAGATTTGTAAAATATAGTGAAGCATGGTTTCATTTTTTATTGTCAAATTCATTCAAAATCTTCTCTAGATCCTTGATATCCATATCGTTCTTTTTCACAAAAAAGGACACCATATTTTTAAAAGACCCATTGAAATAGTTGTTCATTAGTTTTTTGAGTGATTGATCGCTATAATCCTCTTTCATCACCAAAGGAAAGTAGATGTATCCTTTGCCTTTTTTTCGATGGGATACAAAGGACTTGTTTTCGAGAATTCTAACAATAGTAGAGATCGTATTATATGCTGGTTTGGGTTCCGGCATCTGTTCTATAATGGTGGCTACATTGGCTTCTTCCAGTTGCCACAATAGTTGCATTACTTCTTCTTCTGCTTTTGTGAGTTGTTTCATGTGTTTTTAATATTGTTTTAGAAGTCACATGGAAATCGCCGCTGATCATTCTTGCTGAGAATTAGTTTAATGATCAGGCTCATTTCATAAAAATCTAAAAATTGTTGAGAACGTTTGGAACAAATATAACTAAATTTTTAGTTTAAACTAATTTTTTAGTTAAAAAAATGTAACAAACTGATGCAGTTGTCGTCAAATAGGTAAAAAGACAGATATGGATATTGCCTTATTAATAATTGGCTTTCTTCTTTGTTTATTGGGGCTAATTGGTAGTTTTCTGCCGGTATTGCCGGGTCCGTTTACTTCGTGGGTTGGGTTGCTTACACTTAGTTTCTCGGATGCTATTCCACAAAACTGGACATTTTTGGGCATTACCCTTGGGGTAGCTATTTTGGTATGGATACTGGATTATATTGTACCTGCCTTAGGTACCAAGAAGTTTGGAGGTACCAAATACGGGATGATTGGCAGTTCTTTGGGGCTTATCGTTGGGATTCTGTTCTTAGGACCTTTTGGAATCATTATAGGGCCTTTTGCGGGAGCTTTTTTAGGTGAGTTTATAAGAGATAGTTCTGAAACCTCAAAAGCGCTAAAAGCAGCGTTTGGGTCATTTATCGGCTTTTTGACTGGTACCTTTATCAAATTTATAGTAGCCGTTGCCTTTTTGGTACTATTTATCCAACAGGTTTGGGATCATTGGTCTAATTTTTTCTAAAAAAAGAATAGCGTAGCATTAAAAAAAGCCTCTCCAAGTTTAAATGGAAAAGCTTCTCATTGGTTTACTACTAAACCACTCACGACAAGCGTGAGACAACACAACATTTTTAATTGCTAAAAAAAGCTTCAATAAGGATTGAAGCTTTTACAATTTTGCGGTCTGGACGGGACTCGAACCCGCGACCACCTGCGTGACAGGCAGGTATTCTAACCAACTGAACTACCAGACCAGTGCCTTATTGCGGATGCAAATATACACCTCATTTTATTACCCGCAAATGTTTTTTTAGTTTTTTTTTGCTTTCATAAAAATAGATTAAGCAAATTTCTGTCTTTCAACCAAGTATGTGGTAAGTATTTTATTGAAATCTTTTGTAGTATCTGCCAAAACATATTTAATGTCGTATTGAGCACATTTCATTTTGAGATCATAAAAATAAGAGGATACTGCGTCTTTATAATTCTCTTTGATATTATCTGCATAGAGATTGATAAATTCTCCGGTTTCTACATCGACAAATCGAGTAGGGTTATTGTTAAAGTCAAAATTAATTTCTTTCTCGCTGTCTATAGTATGAAATAGAATAACCTCATGTTTATTGTATTTCAAATGTCTTAGCGCTTCAAACAGCTTTTCTGGGCTGGAAGAGGCTTGAAGCATATCCGTAAACAAAAAAATCATAGATCTACGGTGAATCTTTTCGGCAATTTGATGTAAAAACCGAAAAGTGTCTGTGTTTTTCTCAACGGGCGGATCAGTGATGGTCTGGTTTAATCGGTTTAAGAGCATTTGATGATGTCTTTCACTCCCTTTCTCTGGGGCGTAATAATCATATTCATCACTATAAATACTCAATCCGATAGCATCCCGTTGTTTTTTCAGGATATTCATCAGGCAAGCAGTAGCCAAAACCGAAAAACTAATTTTGTTTAAGGAACTTATATTGTGCTCATTGATTTTTGGATAATGCATAGAAGAAGAGTTGTCCAAAATGATGTGGCATCGCAAGTTGGTTTCTTCTTCGTAGCGTTTGGTGAAAAGCTTATCCGTTTTGGCAAAAAGTTTCCAATCGATATGTTTGGTGCTCTCGCCGTTGTTGTACACTTTGTGTTCTGCAAATTCTGCAGAAAATCCGTGAAACGGGCTTTTGTGCATACCAGAAATAAAACCTTCTACTACCTGTTTTGCGAGTAGTTCTAGATTGGTAAAACCTCCGGTTTTGTTAATTTCTTTCTGGATATCCATTGGAAGCGTGTTGATTTTTGTGAAAATAAAAAAGGTTTGACAATTCGTCAAACCTTTTGCTTTTTTTTATTAAGTATGCTGTTACAACAATGAATCTAATGCGTCAGCATATACGTTTTTTGGAGATACTCCTACTTGACGTCCAACAACTTCTCCATTTTGGAAAACTAACACTGTAGGGATGTTTCTAACTCCGTACTTAGCAGCAAATTCCTGATTCGCATCAACATCTACTTTTCCTACTACTGCTTTTCCTTCGTATTCGTCACTAATTTGCTCGATGATAGGACCTACCATTCTACATGGACCACACCACGCTGCCCAAAAATCAACCAATACTGGTTTGTCACTTTTAAGTACTACTTCATCAAAAGTAGCGTCTGTTATTTCTAGTGCCATAGTTATTTATTGTTTTAAAAATTTCTATTTACTTTAAATATTCACAAAATTAGTCAATAATTCTGCCAAAGCTTACAAACGTAATATTTGTTTTGCCTATAGAGGCATTTGTTTTTCTGATACAAAACCAAATTTTTCCTCAATGAGGGAATATACTGTAATTTACAATTAAAAAAAATAATTACCTCAAAATCGTGTTATGAAATAAGTGATGACGAAAGAAAAAAAATAACGGTATCTTTATATCAGATTCACTAACATGCCCAAAGAAATCCAATTACCATATTGCAATCTGGTGTTCAAACAAACCCATGCGATTTTAGTCATGCACCAGGGATCTGCCATAACCATCGAAACAGCTGCAGAGATTACCGATCTGTTGGCATCATATTACCAGGAAAGAAATTTTATTTTTATTACTCATCGTAAATATCCGCATGATATTGATCTAGATGTGTATAAAGGTAGAATTCTAAAGAATATGATCGGTTTCGCGATAGTTTCCAAGAATCCAGAAGAGGTCAAACGAGCCATGCAGGAACAACCTTTATGGAATGAGGCGTTTACTTTCTTTAATGAATTGGATGAAGCAGAAAACTGGGCGCTAAGTTTTTTTGATTAATTCAACTTATAATACACCGATTCATTCTCTAAAGCCCGCAACAACTCTTGCGATATATTTACCTTCTGTTTTCGACTTGGCATATGCAATTTTAATTGTTCAGCCATTTCGTAAATCACAAAGTTGAGTGTATGGCTACCAGAATGTTCAGTAAACAACTCTTTTAATTGATCGATTCTGCCATCTGACAATTCGTTGATATCCAGCTGAATTGTTAGTTTTCTGGCATAGCTTTCCATTACATCATGTAATAGCTGAAAGCTATTGAATTGGATTCTCGGATCTCCTTTTTTTCCGGTATCTCGGTTTACCCAGCCTTCTTTAATAAATGCTTTGGAGTATACAAATGTGCTCTTTACCAAAAAGGGTCGATGTTTTAAATATTCTTCGCCAAAAATTCTGAATTCGTGAGCAGTGTTATAATCCTCAATGGTAAACGTAGCCCACCCTTTACCGTTTTTTGAAGTACGATGCTCTACATTGGTGATTACTCCACCAAAAGAAAGTTCTCGATTTACATTGCTTTCTAAATCTGCAAAATTCAATAGCGTGGCATTACAGAAATATTTCATTTCATATTTAAAATCATCTAGCGGATGCCCAGATAAATAAATCCCTACTACCTCTTTCTCTCTTGCCAATTTCTCCATGGTTCCCCATTCTTCGCAAGGAGGAACAATAGGTTCTGGGATTTGCACTTCACTAGATTCTCCAAATAAACTTACTTGCGAGGAATTTTCACTTTCTTGGTATTTGGATCCATATTTCATTGCTTTTTCGAGAAAGGTGATTCCATCTCCTTCTTCATGAAAATATTGCCCTCTGTGCGTGTCAGAAAATGAATCAAACCCTCCTGCCAGTGCCAAACTTTCAAAAGCTTTTTTGTTGGCAGCTCTAAGGTCAATACGTTTGGCGAGATCAAAAATAGACTTATATGGGCCATCTTCTTTACGATTTTCGACTATGGTGGCTACAGCACCTGTTCCTACTCCTTTGATCGCTCCCATGCCAAAGCGAACCGCCCCATCTTTGTTTACAGAAAACTTACGATAGGATTCATTTACATCTGGCCCTAACACTTCTAATTTCATCCTCTTACACTCTTCCATAAAAAAAGTGACCTGCTTGATGTCGTTCATGTTGTTGGATAATACTGCTGCCATATACTCTGCAGGATAGTGTGCTTTGAGGTATGCTGTCTGGTATGCGATCCATGCATAACAAGTAGAGTGCGATTTGTTGAATGCATATGCAGCAAAAGCTTCCCAGTCTTTCCAGATTTTCTCAAGTCTGTCTTCAGGATGTCCTTTTGCGGCTGCTTGTTGAATGAACTTAGGCTTCATTTTATCAAGTACCGCCTTCTGTTTTTTACCCATCGCTTTACGCAATACATCGGCTTCACCTTTGGTAAAATCTGCTAACTTTTGAGAAAGTAGCATCACCTGCTCCTGATATACTGTGATTCCGTAGGTTTCTTGTAGGTACTCTTCGCATGCTTCAAGGTCATAAATGATTTCTTCGGTACCGTGTTTCCTGTTGATAAAACTAGGAATATATTCAAGTGGTCCCGGACGGTACAGTGCGTTCATAGCAATAAGATCCGCAAAAACCGTTGGTTTTAGCTCCTTTAAATATTTTTGCATCCCAGGAGATTCGTATTGGAATATCCCTACCGTTTCACCACGCTGGAAAAGTGCATACGTTTCTTCGTCATCCAAAGGGAAATTCTCTGGGTCCAACTCGACACCATGTTTGGCCTTCACAATTTTAACAGTATCCTTGATCAGCGTCAAGGTTTTAAGACCTAAGAAATCCATTTTTAGTAGCCCTGCACTTTCTACAACCGAGTTGTCGAATTGCGTACAGTACATATCAGAATCCTTGGCCAAAGCCACAGGAACGAATTTGGTAATATCATCGGGAGTAATAATTACCCCACAGGCATGAATTCCTGTATTACGAACGGATCCTTCCAGAACTCGTGCTTGGTTCAAAGTTTCTGCTTCGAGATCGCTGCCTTCTGCGATGTTAAGTAACTCGTTTACTTTTTCTAATTCGTCACTTCTGAATTTTTTCTTTAATGTAGCTTCATCAACACCAAAAATTTTACCTAGTTTAGACATGTTTGGAATCAACTTGGCAATGCGATCTGCATCTCCTAATGGAAGATCTAGTACCCTGGCGGTATCCCGTATCGAGGATTTGGCGGCCATGGTACCATAGGTAATAATCTGTGCTACTTGATTAGCTCCATATTTCTCGATTACATAATCCATTACTCGTCCTCGTCCTTCGTCATCAAAATCGATATCAATATCGGGCATACTTACACGATCCGGATTCAGGAAACGCTCAAAAAGTAAGTCGTATTTAATCGGATCCAGATTTGTAATCCATAAACAGTAAGCAACTGCTGAACCTGCTGCAGATCCTCGTCCAGGTCCCACAGATACATCCATGTCACGTGCTGCACGAATGAAATCTTCAACAATCAAAAAATACCCAGGGTATCCTGTTTTTTCGATTACTTTGAGTTCAAAATCTAGACGCTCATCAATCTCTGGAGTGATTTCTCCATATCTTTTTTTAGCACCTTCATAGGTGATATGTCTTAAGTATTTATTCTCTCCACGTTTTCCTCCATCCAACTTATCTTCTTCAAATAAAAATTCATCGGGAATATCAAAAGCGGGTAAAAGTACATCTCTCGCAAGTACGAAAGGTTCGATTTTATCTATAATTTCCTGAATATTAATAATAGCTTCTGGTAAATCTTTGAAGAGGTTTTTCATTTCCTCTTGAGATTTGAAGTAATATTCCTGATTAGGTAATCCATAGCGATATCCTCGACCCCGACCTATAGGAGTTGCTTGTTTTTCGCCATCTTTTACACATAATAAAATATCGTGCGCATTGGCATCTTCTTTCTCGCAATAATAAGTGTTGTTTGTAGCTATAGTTTTTATTTGATGTTTTTTTGCAAACTCTAAAAGGACTTGATTGACACGATTTTCATCCTCTTGATCATGTCGCATAATTTCGATATAGAGATCATCTCCAAACTCTTGGTGCCACCATAGTAGTGCTTCTTCAGCTTGTTTTTCTCCGATGTTTAAAACTTTACTAGGAACTTCTCCATACAAGTTTCCTGTAAGGGTGATTACATCTTCTTTATATTGTTTGATAACTTCTTTGTCGATTCTAGGTACGTAGTAAAACCCATCAACAAAGGCAATTGAAGACATTTTGGCCAGATTGTGGTATCCTCTTTTGTTTTTGGCGAGCATTACAATTTGATATCCATTATCTTTTCTGGATTTATCCTTGTGATTTTCGCAAACAAAAAACTCACATCCCACGATAGGTTTCATTTCTACACCATTCGGTTCCTCTCCATTTTCTATTGCTTCTTCGTTAGCAGCTTTTACCGCTTTATTGTGATTCGAAACTGCTTGTACAAAGTGAAAAGCAGCCATCATATTCGCATGATCGGTCATGGCTACGGCATTCATTTTGTGCTTGGCAGCAGCTTTTACCAAATCCGGGATACTCGTAGTAGATTGTAGTACCGAGAATTGAGTATGATTATGCAGGTGTGCAAAACCAACTTCATCAAGAGCTGCTATATTTTCATTAATTTCTTCTTGAGAAAGCGAGGTGGCACCTTGCGCTGCAATTTCTTCACGAATTTTTTGAGAAGCCTTCTTGAGATTAATATGTTTAAGCCCAATTAATTGTATAGGCTCTGCATTGACTTCTTTAAAGTTGTGAAAATAGTCTGGTTGTACATCCAGTTCTTCAATCGTAAAGACTTCTTTACGAATCAATTCCAAAAAACATCTCGTTGTGGCTTCTACATCGGCAGTTGCATTATGCGCTTCGTTAAAACCTACACCAAATAAGTATTCGTGCAATTCGGTAAGTGTAGGGAGTTTAAATTTACCTCCACGACCTCCAGGGATTCTACAAAGCTCGGCTGTAGTTTCTGTACAAGTGTCTAATACTGGTAATTCTTGAAGATTATTGGATACACCAAGTCGGTAAAACTCGGCTCCCATGATATTCACATCGAATCCAACATTTTGACCAACGACAAATTTTGTTTTTGAAAGGGCGATATTAAATTTCTCCAGAACTTCTTGTAGCGTTATTCCGTCTTGTTCTGCAAGCTCGGTAGATATACCGTGTATTTTTTCTGCATCATAAGGGATATTAAACCCTTCGGGTTTTACCAAATAATCCTGATGTTCGATACAATTCCCTAATTCGTCATGTAGTTGCCATGCGATCTGGATACACCTGGGCCAGTTGTCAGTGTCACTAATAGGTGCGTCCCAGCGTTTCGGTAATCCAGTAGTTTCGGTATCGAAAATTAAATACATAGAAGTTTATTTACAAGAAAGAGTATCCCTAACAATTAACTCTCAAAAATACATAAAATATTAGGTTGGATTTCTGAAAAGTTATCCAGAATTATTAACCGAATAAAAAACAAAAAAAGCTTGGCTAATTTGTAGCCAAGCTTTGAGATATTCCAAGAAATATTTTTTGCTAATTCTATTTCAATGATATCTATTATTAATTATTACGAGGTGATCCTATCTGAGTTCCGATAACACTTGCATCTGGTTGTGTAATAACCGGACAGTTAATGATAGCTCCAGTTGCAGTAAGCAAGTTTGATAATGAGTTATCAAGTGGGCTTGGATTTATGTTTCCTCTAAAAGGAATTAAAGTTCCATCTGCCAAAAGATCATTGATTTGCTCAAAACTTTGTAAGATTGGACGATCTTCTGCTGGAATTGTAAATTCTGTAATATGTGCATCCCACATTGGAGCGTATCTCTCGTCGCTAGGGTCAATTGGGAATGTGTTTGTAGGATCATTTTGCTGACGATTACTTAGAGAAGCGGTATTTAAACCTTGGAAACCATTTGGGTTATTAGCTTCTGGTAATACTCCATTTGCAGTTGGGCTAAATGGCAGCATAGATCCTCCTGGGAACAATCCAAAAGTTGGTAATTGTGCTAATCTTGGTGCAAAAACTCCTAATTCTATCGTTGCTGGAGCAGGATCTGAAGTATCTGTTACAATGTGGAAGTAATATGGTCTTCCGTCATGCCATCCGTCTAACAATTGCAATACTACAGAAGCTTGATCTGGAGCAAAATTAGGATTGTTTAAGTCATCTTCTTGCTCTTGCTCGTTACCTGCTGGATTAGGGATTCTATCATGAATTCCAGTACTGTTTGCTACAGGTTGTGCATTAATCACAATACCACTTGGTAATACTACATACGAAGACCATGCTGCATCTGCAATGGCACCAGGGTTAACTTCTGCAGGAGGGAACCCAAATAATAATCCATCTTGTCCTCCGGCAACTAGAGATCGTTTTGGTGAAAAATCAACAGATCCTTCAAACACCAATCTTCCATCGTCTGTAAAAGTCGCATTTTGCTCTCCTCCGGATCCAACGGCAGCAGCCATTCTAGGGGCAAAAATTACTCCCAAGTCTCTGGCCATTTCTCTGTCTGAAGCTTCAGTAATTACGTAATATAGTTCTCTTGGTCCATTTGGTGTAGTTTCCCAACCACGGAACATAGGAAAACGCGCTGTAGGTCCTGCTGGCACAACAGATCGATCTACACGAAAGTCAATACCCAATACACTTGGTAAAAATACATTCTGTGCATCAGTAAAAGTTAGTGCAGGATTATCTGCATCATAAGGGATACCTCCATCCTCTCTGATACTTTCTAGTAGTAAACTTGCTTCAGAGGGATCTGGATTTGGTGGTGGGATCACTGCATCATCATCACTACAAGACGCAGCTAAAAAAGTAACTAATAGGCTTAAGAATACGGTCTTTAAATTTTTCATTTTTCGTTTTTTTTGTGTGTTTATATTTCATGAAAAACAACTGGCCAATCGTTTTTGAGGTTCAAAAATCAAAACCATTCGATTTTGATATAAATTGAGACGACCACAAGAATTAGGGCTTACAGCAAAAAAACTTAAATAATAGAAGAAACTTATTGTTAATTTTTTTTCAATAAGTAAAAAATATGAGTGTTTATGAGGGGTAAGGGCTCAAAAAGTGGCTTACAATAATGAATGTTAAAGTGATGGTTTTATGATTTTATTAAGAGTTAATTAACATAAATCGGCTCTTTTTTTTGTGCTCTTGAAAGAGTCAAATGTTAGCTAGCTAACTTATTTTACTGGGGTTTCGGAAGGTTTGCGTAGTTATAAGCGGTAATTTTGGACCTTTTGAATGCGAAATTTATGAAGGGTAAAAAATAAAAAGCGCTTACGGTCAAGATAAGCGCTTTTCGGGTCAAGTTGAGATTGAGTTTAATAACCAAAATCAAAGAAACCTTCAGTTACTTGTGTACCACTTCTGGTTTCAAATTCGAAACTTCCGCTGATACATTGTGTATCTGTATTATGTTCACTAATTATTAATGTTCCAGACGAAGCAGATGATTTATCTCCTCTCCATGAGTAGGTAGCACTATAATCACCAGATCCAGTTAAAGAATAGGTTCCTGGAGTTGTGTCAGAAGGCATTACAATTACAATTTCACTGTTTTCGTTGGTGGCTCTTATTAATATAGAGGCATCTTTTACACCAAAGATATCTGCAGTATGGTCGTCGGTAATCATCTCATTGCCATCCACCATCGCAGTCAAGGAAGCATTTAATAGACAAGGATTGATTTCTATTTCCGGCTCTTCAATGATAGTTGCATTTTCTATCGGTAATCTGTAGAACCATCCGTGATTGAAGTTTACAATATCACCGCTATCATCCTTAAGATTTTTAAAATAGAAGTTACCAGAGATTTCGTTGTTGTAGATTTCAGTAATTACAACTTCTCCTGCAGTTTCTCCATCTACCGGAATAAATTTCTTTTCAAAATTTTTATAACTAACCTTGCTTAAGGTTTGCTGGTCTAATTTATAAGTTCCAATTTTGGTAGAAGAAGTAGTAAAACTTATCGTTCTTTCACCTTCACTACCAGAAATTACTAAAGTACCATCATCATAAATAACGGCCTTCTTTATGGAAGTTCTAAATGTTTCTCCTTCTATTTCTGCCTGTAATGAAGGATCATTTATTACAATGTCTTTAGAACAAGACGTAATTAAAAGGCATAGAAGTACATAAAATAGAGTAGTTATTTTAGTCATAGGCTTGGGGCTTTGCAATTTAGACTACAGTAGGACCATAGTCACGTGTTTACCATACAAACATATAATGAATATCTGAGTAAAACAATTTTTTGGTCGAAAAAAAGCACATTTTATCGATGAAATACACAATTATGATGCTTTTTAAAGAAATATTGTTTTGTTTATACGAATTTTCTTGTGGCTTTATAGAGGATTGAATGCTATAGGGTTTTATGAATTTTGAAGAAGGAGATCAGTATAAATCAAATAAATAGCTAAATTGTATATTGTTTGTTTCAAAATACTTACCTTTGCGCCCTCAATTATGAACCGGGTCGTGTACCCAAAAATTAATTTATATGCCTGTTAAAATTAGATTACAGAGACATGGTAAAAAAGGGAAGCCTTTTTACTGGATCGTAGCAGCAGATGCTCGAGCTAAAAGAGATGGTAGATTTCTTGAAAAATTAGGAACTTACAATCCAAACGTAAATCCAGCGAGTATCGATTTAAATATCGATGGAGCTGTACAGTGGTTGCAGAATGGAGCGCAACCAACCGATACTGCTAGAGCAATCTTATCTTATAAAGGAGCGATGCTTAAAAACCATTTACTTGGTGGTGTAAGAAAAGGAGCTTTGACTGAAGAACAAGCAGAGGAAAAATTCCAGGCTTGGGTTGCAGAAAAAGAAGGTAGTATCAATTCTAAAAAAGATGCACTTGCTAAAGCTGATGCTGATGCAAAAGCTAAAATTTTAGAAGCTGAGAAAGAAGTTAATGCTAAGCGTGCGGCCGAGGCTGCTCAAGTTGAAGCAGAGGCTAATGCAGAAGAAGCTGCAGCAGAAGTAACCGAAGAAGAAGCTAGCAACGAAGAAGAATAGTTGCTTTATTTATGATGAAGAAAGAAGATTGCTTCTATCTAGGTAAAATCGTAAGTAAATTCAGTTTTAAGGGGGAGGTATTGATCAAATTGGATACCGATGAACCCGAAAGTTATGTAAAAATGGAATCAGTTTTTGTTAATTACAACAATAACTTGGTTCCATTTTTTATTGAAAAAAGCAAACTGCATAAAAGTGATTTACTACGTGTAAAATTTGAAGATGTAGATTCTGAAGAAGATGCCGATGATCTGATGAAAGCAGAAATATATCTTCCGTTGTCCTTACTTCCCAAATTAGAAGGGAATCAGTTCTACTACCACGAGGTAATTGGCTTTACAATAATAGACACTTCGTTTGGAGAGGTGGGTGTTATCAAAGCGATCAACGATAGTACAGCTCAGGCATTGTTCGAGATAGATCGAAAAGGAACAGAAATTCTGATCCCAATGAACGATGAGTTTATTGATAGCGTAGATCGAGATACTAAGACAGTACATGTAACCACTCCAGAAGGGTTGATCGATTTATACTTGCAATAGAATCCGGGAGACCTATGGATAAGCCTTTTCAATTCAAACAATTTACGATTCAACAAGACCGCTGTGCCATGAAAATTGGTACAGATGGGGTATTGCTTGGTGCCTGGGTGCCAATAGACGACACTGTTAACGCTATCTTAGATATTGGTACAGGTACTGGTGTAATCGCCTTGATGATGGCACAACGAAGTCAGGCTCAAATTGTAGATGCTCTGGAAATCGATGCTGATGCCTATGAGCAAGCGGTAGAAAATTTTGAAGCTTCATCCTGGGGAGATCGATTGTTTTGTTACCATGCTTCTTTTCAAGAGTTCGTGCAGGAAATCGATGAGCAATATGATCTACTGATCAGTAATCCTCCATTTTTTGCTGAAGACTACAAAACCGATAGTGATCAAAGAGATTTGGCAAGGTTTCAGGATGCGCTCCCATTTGATCATTTGTTGATCGGAGCGTCAAAATTATTATCTGAAAGTGGTAGATTGGCAATCATTGTCCCATTTCAGGAAGAAGAAAAAGTGATACGTATAGCAGAGCAGGTAGGATTGTTTGTGCAAAAAAATACCAGGGTCAAAGGTGCTCCTAGTACCAAAATAAAAAGAAGTCTATTAGTGTTTACCAGAGATAGAAAGGAAGTAGAAGTAGAGGAGCTGGTAATCGAAAAATCAAGACATCTATATACTGATGAATACGTTGACCTTGTAAAAGATTTCTATCTAAAAATGTAAAATAAGAAAAGGAAAGCTACAAAAGCCTTCCTTTCCCGAAATCCAATCACTCTACAAAGCTTAATTCGCTAAATGTGAAAACAGCGTGAATTAAGATCGTACACTATTATTTTTTCGTGATCCAATTTCCATCAGCATCACAATATACCTCCATCTCTTTATCTCCTTGTTTTAGGATCAATTTGAACTCAGAAGCATCTTCCTTGGCTGCGGCACTTTCGATAGAAGCTCCTGCAAAATCTTTTGCAACCGCATCCAAGACCTTTTGTGGAAGATTTTCTACAGCCAAATCGATATATTTATCCTGAATCGGAGTTACAGTTTCTGTATCGTTTGAGGCAATTTCTTGAGCATTAATGCTTTGTGTTCCTACTAATAATCCTAATGCTAATACTGGCAATACAAATAATTTTTTCATCGTTTAATCTCTTTTAGGTTTTAAAAATTTAATTCGTTTTATCTAGTAGAAGAATTATGCCATAAGAAGCTTAAAGGTGTGTTTTCAGTGTATCTATTTGATTTTCAATTTTTTGAATATAAAATGAACGTTTTCATAAAAATTGTTAAGGAATTCTTATTTGTGTAGAAAAAGAATATTGACTGCGGAATTCGTACACGAATTTTATTCTGAATTATAGTATAAAGAGGTGTCTCAAGTTGAGGTTTTTGAACTGTAAAATGATATAGAGGAAAGTCAAATTCGTTTTGTTTTAAGGTTCTTTTAAGGGAAATAACATTTTTTAAAGCAAAGGAAAATAAAACCTGTTCTATTTTGATTATTTGTTAATGAATCTCACTATTTTTGAAGATATCATAAATTAATATTGTTGTATATGAAGCCAGATCTTTTTGAAGCTCCAGACTATTATCAAATCGATGAATTACTCTCAGACGAGCATAAATTAGTAAGAGATGCAGCTCGTAGCTGGGTAAAACGAGAAGTTTCGCCAATTATAGAAGAATATGCACAACGTGCAGAATTTCCTAACCAGATTATCAAAGGTTTAGCAGAAATTGGTGCTTTTGGGCCTTATATTCCTGAAGAATATGGAGGAGCTGGGCTGGATCAAATTAGTTATGGTTTGATTATGCAAGAGATTGAAAGAGGTGATTCTGGAGTACGTTCTACTTCGTCGGTACAATCTTCATTGGTAATGTATCCGATCTGGAAATATGGAAATGAAGAACAACGTAAAAAATATTTACCCAAATTAGCTTCAGGAGAGTTCATGGGATGTTTTGGTCTTACTGAACCCGATCATGGATCCAACCCTGGTGGGATGACTACCAATTTTAAAGATAAAGGAGATCATTATTTGTTGAATGGAGCCAAACTATGGATATCCAATGCGCCATTTGCTGACATTGCGGTGGTTTGGGCCAAAAATGAAGAAGGAAGGATTCATGGGCTTGTCGTAGAAAGAGGTATGGAAGGATTTTCAACCCCTGAAACCCATAATAAATGGTCACTACGTGCATCTGCCACTGGAGAGTTGATTTTTGATAATGTAAAAGTGCCCAAAGAAAACCTGTTACCGAATAAAAGTGGATTGGGAGCACCTTTGGGATGTTTAGATTCTGCTAGATATGGGATCGCTTGGGGAGCTATTGGAGCTGCTATGGATTGTTATGATACTGCATTGCGATACGCCAAAGAACGTATTCAGTTTGATAAGCCAATTGCCGCTACCCAGTTACAACAAAAGAAATTAGCCGAAATGATCACCGAGATCACCAAAGCACAATTGATGGCCTGGCGTTTAGGAGTACTTCGAAATGAAGGAAAAGCAACTTCTGCCCAGATCTCTATGGCAAAACGAAATAATGTAGAAATGGCCATAAAAATAGCAAGAGAAGCAAGACAAGTGCTCGGAGGTATGGGAATCACAGGAGAGTACAGTATCATGAGACATATGATGAATTTGGAAAGTGTAATTACGTACGAAGGGACACACGATATTCACTTGTTGATCACAGGTATGGATATTACCGGGATGCCGGCGTTTAAATAATAATTATAAAATTCTCCTACACCTCGGTGTAGGAGAATTTAGGGAATTGCAAAAAAACAGTTAATCGTCAAAAGCAAATAAATTGACTGTATAGCTTCAAATCCGATGTCTCGTCCTACCCTTGCATGGATATTGAAGCTGATATTCCCATAGAAGAATAATTGTTTAGGTACTCATTATACCTTATTCATAAACCTATAATTCATCTACAAGGCAATAGTACAGCAGGAGAGTTTCAAATTCTGAAACTGAGGATTTTTTTTCGAAAATGGATATGAAAATATTTGGTCATCGAGGAGCTGCCGGATTGGTAGCAGAAAATACGCTGGAATCAGTAAAAGAAGCCTTGCGTTTCAAAGTAGATGGTATCGAGATTGATATCCATCAGTGCCGTTCTGGAGAGTTAGTTGTGATTCATGATGAAACTTTAGAAAGAACTACCAATGGCAAAGGAGAGGTTTCTGATTTTACACTACAAGAATTACGACAATTCAGTACCGAAGAGGGTTTTTTGATTCCGACTTTACAAGAAGTATTAGCGCTCATTGATGGAAGATCTGAATTAAATATCGAGTTGAAAGGGAAACACACTGCCTTACCCACTTTACAGTTATTGGATGAGTATATTCCAAATTCAAATTGGCAAAACGCTGATTTTATCTTATCTAGTTTTGATCATCAACAACTAAGACAGCTTAGAACAGTTACTTCAAAATACAGAATTGGTGTGCTCACTGAAGAAAGTATTGCGGTTGCTCTACCGATTGCAAAGGAATTAGAAGCCTTTTCTGTCCATCCGCCGATTCGCAACCTTACAGAACAAGAAGTTACGTTGGCAAAAGACGAGGGTTTTAAGGTATTTGTATGGACGGTAAACGATATATCATTGATTCGTAAATCAAAATCGTGGAATGTTGATGGAGTCATCACAGATTTTCCGAATTTTGCATTATGAACTATGATTTGATTATTGTGGGTGGTGGCGCCGCGGGTTTTTTTACCGCGATCAATGCCGCAGAACACAATCCAAAATTGAAAATTGCTATTCTGGAACGAGGAAAAGAAGTATTGTCAAAAGTACGGGTTTCTGGAGGTGGTCGATGTAATGTTACTCATGCCGAATTTATTCCTAACGAACTGGTAAAAAACTACCCCAGAGGAGAAAAAGAATTGAAAGGACCTTTCCATACCTTTATGACAGGAGATACTATCGAATGGTTTGAACAAAGAGGTGTTGAGTTGAAGATAGAAGAAGATGGTAGAATGTTTCCGGTTACAGATTCTTCAGAAACTATCATCAATTGCTTTTTGAGCGAAACCAAAAGATTGAATATAGAGGTGTTGACCAATCAAGCGGTAAAAAAAATTCAACCAAAAGATGATTGTTGGAGGATAACTACGAATACAAGTGATTTTGAAGCCAAGAAATTGATGATTGCCACAGGTAGCAACACCAAGATATGGAAAATGCTTAAAGATTTGGGTCATCGCATTGTTGAACCGGTTCCGTCGCTGTTTACCTTTAACTGCAAAGATTCGAGGATTAAGGAGCTGATGGGTGTGGTTACTCAAGCATCCGTAAAGATTCAGAACTCCAAATTATCTAGTGAAGGCCCATTATTGATTACGCATTGGGGGATGAGTGGTCCCGCCATTTTGAAGTTGTCGGCCTGGGGAGCTGCAGAGCTGCATGCCCTAAACTATAATTTCGAAATCAAGGTAAATTGGAGGGAATACTACACTTTTGATGAAACTCTAGAAGAACTGAAGATTTTTAAAACAAAAATGGCAAAGCAACAGGTTTCAAAATATACACAGTTTGAGTTGCCGAAAAGACTATGGCAAAGCCTGGTTACAGCAGCTCAAATTCAATCGGATCAAAAATGGGCTGATATCAATAAGAACCAACTTCAGGCACTAGCCAGAGAGTTAACTGCAGGTATTTTCACCATAAAGGGAAAAAGCACCTTTAAAGAAGAGTTTGTAACTGCGGGAGGAGTAGATTTGAAAGAGGTTAATTTCAAGACTTACGAAAGCAAAAAACATAAAAACCTGTATTTTGCTGGAGAGGTGCTGAATATTGATGCTATTACCGGAGGATTTAATTTTCAGAATGCTTGGACTGGTGCTTTTATTGCCGCGCAAGCTATAAATTCGTAATACAGGTGTCTTTCGGTCTGGAGATTACGACAGAATAAAAAATAGATATATCATAACCAAGATGCAAAAGTACATAGCGCTATTAAGAGGAATCAACGTAGGTGGCCATAAGAAAATAAAGATGGTTGACCTTACATCCATGTTCGAGAAATTGAAGTTTAATGCAGTTACTACCTATATACAGAGTGGAAATGTTGTTTTTGAAAGTGAAATAGCAGATCAACATATCATTGCCGAAACAATCAAAAAGGGAATTAAAGATACATTTGATTTTGATGTTCCTGTTTTGGTATTGTCTACCGATTTGCTGCTATCGATCTATCATGCTAATCCTTTTTTTACACAATTAGAGAACGAAGAACTGGACGAGAAAAAAATGCTCTTTACGTTTTTAGACAGTCTTCCAGATAGATCTCGAATTCATGAAATTTCAGCAGCTTCGCACGAAAAAGAGAAAATTGAGATTAGAGACGAGGTGATATACTTCTATGCTGGCAACGGCTATGGAAAAACAAAACTGAGTAACAATTTTTTTGAAAAAAAGCTAAACTGTAGTGCTACTACTCGTAATTTGAAAACTGTGGTTAAATTGTTGGAATTAAGTAATTTGTTGTAGGTTTTAATAGGGTGTTAACTAGCTATTCTGAGCTTTTTTTCGTAAATTAAAGGAGTTTAACCAATACCTCGTTAACTATGAAAAAAATTACCCTTTTCCTTGTTCTTCTTTTTGTTTTTGATGGATCGGCCAGCTGGGCCAACAATGGGGAACCGATTGAAAAATTGTTATCTGAGTATATCAATAAGATGAATGCCCTTACACAAGGAACCAATAAAATGGATGTACTAGAGCTGTTTGATGAGAAATATAGTGGAAATACCGTATATGTAAACTTATCAGGTGCATTAGTAAGGAAAAACTACAGTAAAAAAGATATATCGTCGCAATTGGATGATATTATCGATGATAATAACTACAAGTTCAGGCTGACTCTGGATAAAGTAGTATTCAAAACCCAAAAGGAACGGGCAGGAACCATTTCTGCAGTAGTTAATTTCGAATCTTTTATCGATAAGAGATTGGCAGAAAAAGGAACAATGCTAATGGATATGGTTGCTATTCGAGCTAATGGAGGATGGAAAATCGTTCAAAATAATATGGTTCGGGTTTCTGAAGCCAAAGATATAGGAGAATGCGTTTGCTATGTATATGGTAAAGGTACTACTAAGTTTGTTACCGAAGTATATTTCCCTTCAGGGTTAAAATACAGTCAGAAATTTGATGCGTTTCAGGTAACCACCAAGGATAATAAGCGTATTATCAAATCTGATAATAAAGAATTTTACTGGAGCAGAGATACTGGTAAACTTACGTTTAAAGGAGGGAATATTGGTAGAGCAGAAAATTCCAGAAAAGCTGTAGAATTTGTTTTAAAGAATTTGTATAAAGATTCCTGCGTAAATATTGTGTTTAATTAGCTAGTATCAAAAATAGTATAAGAAAACCCGCATTTTGCGGGTTTTTATTTTTAATTGATAATCGTTGAATCCTTCAAAAAACCTCTCCACGAGATTTCTATCGCCTGATTAATATGTTTTTCCTGAAGTTTTAGCTGTTCGTTTTCGTGTATTTTCACTAGAGACACCACATTTCCAAAGAACAATTCTTCCATAACAAGGGTGTTGTACGCCTTAAAGATTTTCTTTTTGATCCCTTTCTTAAAATATTCCTGAATTTCATTGTAATAATCACGTGCCCTATCTTTAAGAGATTGTGGGATCTCTGGAGAACGGGCAATTTGTTCGGAAAATATAAACGCCAAAGGGTTATTTATGAAATAATAAAATAAATTGAGCCACATCACGGTAAATTGCTTTTTTAAATCGTCTTCGGGTACATTTCTCATAACTACGGTACCAAAATCCTGAGTAAGCATTAAATATAACTCGGTTATAATTTCTTCTTTATTCTTAAAATGATGATATACTGTTCCATTTGCAACGCCAGATTCTTTGATAATTTGTGAAAGAGAGGTTGCATTAATCCCTTGTTTAGTAATTAATTCTAGAGTAGTCTGTAAGACTATTGCTTTTTTGCTCATACAAAAACTTATTCCTTATTCTTCATTTAATTTAATCGCCATATGCCAAAATTTAACGCAGTCGCAAAAGCAACCCAGGCAATATAAGGGATAAGTAGGTAAGCGGCAGTTTTGTTTACAACTTTAAACCATCTAATGGTAAAAAATAACAGGATAAAAAGGGCAATAATATCCAGTAATGCAATTAATGGGTTTTGCAATCCAAAGAAAAAAATGGACCATGCGGCATTCAGTAATAACTGAAACCCAAAATGATATAACGCAATTTTTACCCATTTATGATAAAAACCTTTGCTCCATACAATTCCTGCTGCAACACCCATCATAATATATAAGACCGCCCATACCGGCCCAAAAAGCCAGTTTGGTGGGGTAAATGAAGGCTTATTAAGTGTTTGATACCACGTATCGATAGATGTCTTAGTAGCAATACTACTTAAAAAACCTATTAAAAGGCATAATACGACGGCAATACCAATACGAAATAACTTTATTTTCATTAAAATGAGTTAGTGCAATACTAAAATAGCAATTTATTTTAACTACTTATACTTTTAAGTCCTATACAGCACTTATATTTGCTTAAATTTTATCCCATGAACGATTATCTTGAGTTTACTTCTTCTGTTGGTGCAAATTTACCAAAAGAAGGAATAATAAGCTGTTCTTCTCCCAGTAATATTGCATTAGTGAAATATTGGGGGAAACGCCCAGTGCAGTTGCCAGAAAATGCGTCGATCAGTTTTACACTGGATGCATGTAAGACAACAACTTCACTTAAATATGTACATCAAGATCTAATTTCAGAGGATTTTAACTTCACCTTACTTTTTGAAGGACAACCCAAACCTGAATTCCGCCCGAAAATTAAGAAGTTCTTCGAACGTATCGAAAAATATGTTCCTTTTTTAAAAAAATACGCTTTTACCATTGAAACGAGTAATACATTTCCGCATAGCAGCGGGATAGCTTCTTCGGCAAGCGGTATGAGTGCATTAGCATTCTGCATCATGCAGTTAGAGCAAATGATACATCCCGAAATGACCAACGAAGAATGTTTGCAAAAAGCATCGTTTTTAGCACGATTAGGGTCTGGTAGTGCCTGTCGTAGTATAGAAGGACCTATGACAGTTTGGGGAAAGCACCAGGAGATAACTGGAAGTAGTGATGCCTTTGCGGTCAAATTTCCATATCCAATACACGAACATTTCGATAACTATCAGGATACGATTTTGTTGATAGACAAAGGCGAAAAACAAGTGAGTAGCACTGTAGGTCATGATTTGATGCATGGACACCCTTTTGCCTCCAAGAGATTTGAGCAGGCAACAGAAAACATAACAAAATTAAAAAAGGTATTAACTTCTGGGGACCTTGATGCTTTTATTGAGATTGTAGAGAGTGAAGCCTTAACGCTACACGCTATGATGATGACTTCATTGCCGTACTTCATTTTGATGAAACCTAATACGCTGTCGGTAATTGAGAAAATTTGGGAATACCGTAAAAAAACCGGATCCAAATTGTGTTTTACTTTGGATGCAGGTGCAAATGTTCATGTTTTGTACCCAAATTCGGAAAAAGAACAGGTTTTGGAGTTCATTACTAGCGAGTTAGTTGCGTATTGCCAGAATGGGCAGTATATTTGCGATAAAGTAGGATGGGGAGCAAAAATATTGTAACTTTATCCTAGTAAGGCGACATATAAGATATAGATATACCCAGAACTAATGAAAGGACCACTATTTTATTCTAAGATATTATTGTTTGGAGAATACGGAATTATTAAAGACTCCAAAGGGCTTTCTATACCTTATAATTTTTTCAAAGGCGCCTTAAAAGTTGCTGATGATTTGGATCAAGAAGCCAAAGATTCTAATCAGAATCTTAGAAATTTTGCAAAATACCTGGCGGAGATTCAGGAGCAAGGTGTGGTCAAGTTTGACTTGCAAAAGCTTCAAGAAGATATCGATGCCGGGATGCATTTTGATAGCAGTATACCTCAAGGTTATGGAGTAGGAAGTAGCGGAGCATTGGTAGCTGCGATTTATGACAAATATGCCGAGGATAAAATTACCGTTCTTGAGAATCTAACCAGAGATAAGCTATTAAAGCTAAAAGAGATTTTTGGATTGATGGAGTCGTTCTTCCATGGTAGCAGTTCTGGATTAGATCCGTTAAATAGTTACTTAAGCCTACCAATTTTAATACATTCTAAAGATAATATTGAGCCTGCAGGCATCCCTTCTCAGAGTACAGAACACAAAAAAGGAGCGGTTTTCTTGTTAGATAGCGGTATTGTTGGTGAAACTGCACCAATGGTTAGTATTTTTATGGAAAACATGAAACAAGAAGGTTTCAGAAACATGCTTAAGGATCAATTCGTGAAATATACTGATGCTTGTGTTGATGATTTTCTTAAAGGAGACGTAAAATCCTTGTTTTCTAACATCAAGCAACTTTCACACGTAGTTTTGGATAATTTCAAGCCGATGATTCCAAAACAGTTCCATACTTTGTGGAAAAATGGAATTGAGACCAACGATTACTATCTTAAACTTTGTGGTTCTGGTGGTGGCGGTTACATCTTAGGTTTTACTCAGGATTTTGAAAAGGCTCAAGCTTCACTTAAAGACTACAAGTTAGAAGTGGTTTACAACTTTTAGGGATTAACTCATGTTGTTGAGTAGGAGAAATAAACTCTTTTTTTTAAAACTATTGAGTTTGTTTTCTGTGGTGCGTGGTTATAACATTCTAATCATCATCATTGCTCAGTATCTTACCTCTATTTTTATTCTGGCTCCTCATATCAAGCTGAGAAATGTTGTTTTTGATCCTAATCTTTTTGTGATTGTATTAGCGTCTGCTGGAGTAATTGCAGGAGGATATATCATTAATAACTTCTACGACAAGGAAAAAGATTTGATCAATAGACCCCAAAAGACCATGCTTGATCGTTTGGTAAGTCAGCAGACTAAACTTACTGGGTATTTTCTTTTAAATTTTTTGTCAGTAGTATTGGCAAGCTATGTGTCTTTTAGAGCGGTGGCTTTCTTTTCGCTTTACATCTTTGCCATTTGGTTCTATTCTCATAAACTAAAGAAATTTCCAATTGTTGGAAATACAGTGGCATCTATACTCGCCATTATTCCATTCTTTGCGGTTTTTATCTATTACGGAAACTTTGATGAGGTCATTTTTGTTCATGCTACCTTTTTGTTTTTGATGCTCATGATTAGAGAAATGATAAAGGATTTGGGGAACTTGAAAGGGGATATGGCACAAAATTATAAAACCATTCCTGTAGCCTATGGAGAATTGACTTCAAAACGAATCATAAGTGTCCTTATTTTGATTTCTTGTGGGCCTATCTACCTCTTGTTAACCACTTATGAGATTGGGTATATGTATTTGTATTTTTATCTCTGTGTGGCACTACTTTTTATCTTGCTACTTGCCCTTTGGATATCAAAAGGGAGAACACATTATGTTTGGTTACATAATATCCTGAAATTAATTATTGTCGCTGGTACTTTTAGTATTGTTCTTATCGATGTCAATATGATTTTGGATCGAATTCTCTGGTAAAATAAAACAGCTGTAGTAAAAAACCACAGCTGCTTTAATTCTTCTTGTTCTTTGTTGATCGAAAACTACGCTTGTGGCTTTACGATTTTTAAAGTTAATTGGAATAACTTATTTCCGATTTTTACATTTTCAAGATCCACTTTCTTATAGTTTAATCTTGCTTTTACGTAATCTTCAATGATTTCTTTTTCTGCATCTACAGATAGTACTACGATTTCTCCTTTGTTATTCAAAACAAATTCGATATCAGCTGTTAGTTCTTGTTTTTCTACTTTGATTTCTGGCCTCTCTAATAATACTGCTATTTGATTTCTTAGATCTTTTTCAGCATTTTTAGAAGGATTCTCATTAGAAGCAAATAATGAACTTGTTCCTAATACAATTGCTAATACTACTACGGCTAACTTTTTCATTGTTTTTGGGTTTTAAGATTTGAGATTATTAAATAAATATTGTTGTTTTTGTTTTACAAGACAAATTTAGATCTAGTGTAGATGTTTTTTGAGATTTGGAGTTTATTAGAACGTGTCATTAGGATTACGTTTAAGTTAAAATGTGTGGGTTTTAACGTAAATTAAACTTTGATTAAAACATACTTTTTATATGTTTACTTTTCGAGGTTAATAGTAGAATAGATTTTAGTGTTGCTGTATTCTTAGTAAAGGATTCAAAACGATGCGAATTTTTCGTTTTTCAGACCTTTCTAATGTTTCCTTAATGTTAAGAAGTATTTTTTTTGAATTTCTTAAAAATGAATTTAAACCACTATAAATCAGTTTTTTACATGTTAATTTATTGTTAATGAAATCTTAGGGTTTCTCTAATGATGCATGAAGAAAGGATCAGTAGATTTTTGATCAAAGTTTAATGAAAAAAGCTAAAACTAGTTAATGGAAAATCAATTACTAAAAGTCGCTTTGGCGCAAATAGCACCAGTGTGGTTAAACAAAGAAGGGACCCTGCAAAAAATTGAAAACTCGATGCGAGAGGCTGCAGCTCAAAAAGCCGAATTAATCATTTTTGGAGAAGCTTTATTGCCAGGATATCCTTTTTGGGTTTCTCTCACCGATGGGGCTCAATTTGATAGTGCCGTACAGAAAGAAATACATGCGCACTATGCTCAAAACGCTGTTGTAATTGAACAAGGAGATCTGGATAACGTCTGTACCATTGCCAAAGAACATAGTTTGGCGGTCTATCTGGGGATCATAGAACGCCCTTTGGATAGAGGTGGCCATAGTTTGTATGCTTCTTTAGTTTATATTAATCAACAGGGAGAAATCAAGTCGGTGCACAGAAAGTTACAGCCTACCTACGAAGAGCGATTAACCTGGGCGCCAGGAGACGGAAATGGCCTAAGAGTACACCCTCTTAAAGCATTTACTGTTGGAGGGTTGAATTGTTGGGAAAACTGGATGCCTTTACCTAGAACAGCTTTATATGGTCAGGGAGAGAATCTGCATATTGCTGTTTGGCCAGGAAGTGATTATAATACCAAAGACATTACGCGCTTTATTGCGAGAGAATCCCGATCATATGTAATATCCGTGTCGAGCTTGATGCGAAAAGATGATTTCCCGAAAGACACTCCGCATCTTACTGAAATTCTAAAGAATGCTCCGGAGATTTTAGGAAACGGAGGATCTTGTATTGCCGGACCAGATGGTGAATGGGTGATGGAGCCTGTATTACACACAGAAGGCTTATTGATAGAAACACTCGATTTTAACAGAGTATTGCAGGAAAGACAAAACTTTGACCCGGTAGGGCATTACTCAAGGCCAGACGTAACGCAGCTAAGTGTAAATCGCGAACGACAAAGCACGGTGTGGATTGATGAAGAATAGTTGTTTTCCTTGTTTCTAAAGAACTATCTTTGCACAAAAATAAATACATGAGTCGAGGAGGTAATTTTGGCAAAGGAAATAACAGAGGGAAATTTGGAAGTAATTCAAAAAGAAGACCATCTTCCAAAAGTGGTGCGCCTGCAAGGAAACCAAAGAATGTGGTAAAACAAGAATCTGATGAGATTCGACTCAATAAATTTGTAGCTAACTCTGGAGTGTGTTCCAGAAGAGAAGCAGATCTGTATATCCAAACAGGAAGTGTATGGGTGAATGGAAAACCAGTGACCGAGATGGGTTATAAGGTAAAACTTACCGATGAGGTAAAGTTTGATGGTCGTCTCATCACACCCGAGAAGAAAGAATATATCTTATTGAACAAACCCAAAGGTTTTATTACGACAACAAGCCCAGAGAAAAACCGAACGGTTATGGAGCTTGTGGCGAATGCTTCAAGAGTTAAGCTTAAGCCTGTGGGAAGATTAGAACGCAATACTACAGGTTTGTTGTTGTTTACCAATGATGTTGACCTTGAGAAAAAACTAACGCATCATAATACCGATGTGCGAAAGATTTTTCATGTAGAGTTGGATAGAAATCTTAAGTTCGAAGACATCGAGAAGATTCAAAATGGTGTGAAGCTAGACGAGGGTTATATCGAAGTTGAAGAAATCTCTTATATCGAAGGTGCTTCAAAAAAAGAAATAGGAATCCAATTAAACTCTACAAAAAACAATATCATACACAAACTTTTTGAGCATTTCAGATATGATGTGATCAAATTGGATAGAGTGATTTTTGGTGGCCTAACAAAGAAAGACTTGCCTCGTGGTCATTGGAGAAAACTAACCGAACAAGAAGTGATCAATTTGAAGATGTTGTAAGTGCCTCATGAGTTTTGTTTCCTCGCATCTTGTAAATTTCCCAGGTTAAAAATCCAAAAACAATTAGATATTCTAAAGCTACCATCCATAGGTTTTCTTTGAAATCAGGATGAATATAAGCCGTATAGCTAAATATAATGGTGAAAGACCATATTACCGGAAATCTATACTTGGTAAACACACATAATGCTAATGGTACGGCCAAATACCATGGATGTACTGTGGTCGATAAAAAGTAATATGCACAAATACCGAACACCATTGCTGTGATCATTTGTGGTGTGGATTTGTTTTTTCTGAAAAATGTGAGGATCAAAAGAATACTTATAGTTATCAAAGGAAGGATTTTACCAGCAGTTTCTATTACGTTCCAACCTACAATTTGATAACCAATCCAGCGTATGATAAAGTAAATACTGGCATTAAATTCAAAATTCTGAAACCAAAGACTAATGGTTTTGGTAAAGTTTTGTACAAAAGCTTCGGATAAAAAGGGAGCAAAAGTCAAGACTACCGTTGTTAAAACTATAGCGTAAAACCCTGTTAATTTCAATAGCCCCTGGAGAGGTTTCGATTTTTGATTCTCTTTCTGCGCTAAAACAAACTTCTGAAAGAATATTGGCAAGAAAAGCATAGGAATTAACTTCACCGAAATAGAAAATGCAAAAATGACTCCAGCCCAATACCAATATCCCTTGTGCAAAAGGTATAAGGCCCAAACCAAGAAAAACACCATAATGGCTTCAAAATGCAAGTTTCCGGTAAGTTCGATGATGATAAATGGATTTAAGATATACCAGAATATATGATGTGTTGGTATTTTGAGTGATGCTAATAGCTTTTTTCCAAAGAAAAAGGTGCCAACATCGGCCAAAATAAGTAGTGCTCTAAATACCATAGCAGAGCCTAGAATACTTTTATTGGCAAAAATTGCAGCAATCAAATAGCCTAATTGGCTAATGGGGGGATAATTGGTGAAATGACTTCCATTTAGTGTTCCCATACCTGCATAGAGCTCTGTAGCCTGATCGATAGGAGCATTGCCCTGCGCAACCCAGACCTCGGGTAAGGATAGGTATGGATTGTATCCTTCTAATAGCATTCTTCCGTCCCAGATGAAACGATAAAAATCTTGCGATAGATTAGGGATAGCAAACAAAAACACCAATCGAAAAAGTAAAGCAGCAATGGCAAGAAATCTCCATTGAGTAGTGTTTTCCTGGATGAGCTTATAGTATATAACAAACAAGCCTCCCCAAAGGAAAATCATTTTTACAAAATCAGTGCGAACCAGTTGGTAGGCAAAACTCCAATAAAATAGTAACCCCAGTACAACAAGAAGTATGGAAAACTTATGGTATTTCCATTGTTGTAACATTATAGCTTAGAAGTTACCGACTTAAAGAATACAAAACCAAAACCAAGGAATAACATGATGTGGAATAAAAACAGACCAAAATCCTGCAATTCGAATGCACTATACAATGCAAAGCCAAAATAGGCCATTAGCACGGCTTCTATAATCGTATTCCCTGAAATATTTTTGTTGATATATTTATTTCCTTTCCAGGAGTCCTTTAATGATTTTACATTGAACTTTGGAGTACGTACGAATTCACTTTTCTTTCCAAAATGACCTTCAAGTACAGCCATCGAATTATGAACAGAAAATCCCATTGCAATAGAGAAAAAAGTAAAGAACATTTTGATGTATTCCATAAAATTCCAGAATCCTTTTCCGTGTATTTTTTTGAAAGTGAACCAATAACAAAAGAAAAAGATTACGGTGCTCAACGCAAAGAAGGCGATCACATTAAAATACCAGCTAAACATTGGGTTGCTGTTCTTGATATACATTACCGGTACGCTTAGGACAGCTACCAATAATACTAACAAAAACATGCTACTATTTAGTAGGTGGAAAAAGCTATGAAACTTAGTTTTGAAAGGAACCGACTTGTCTTTAAGCAGTTTCCAGTATAATTTTTGGAAGTTTTCTGCAGCACCCTTATTCCATCTAAATTGTTGTGAACGCGCAGCGCTTATCACTACCGGTAATTCTGCAGGGGTTTCTACTTCTTCTAGATATTTAAATTTCCATTTCTTCAACTGTGCACGGTAGCTAAGATCAAGATCTTCGGTAAGTGTATCTCCTTGCCAGTTTCCAGCATCTTCTATACATTTCTTTCTCCAAACTCCTGCGGTACCATTAAAATTGATAAAGTGGTCTTTATAATTTCTTCCCACCTGTTCCATAGTAAAGTGGAAATCCAAAGCAAATGCCTGAATTTTGGTCAACATCGAATAATCTCGATTAATATGTCCCCATCGAGTTTGTACCACTCCAATATTCTCATCTTTGAAATAAGGAATCGTCTGTAATAACCATTTCTTACCTGGTAAAAAATCGGCATCAAATATGGCAATAAACTCTCCTTTGGCAATTTTAAGTCCTTCTTTCAAGGCTCCTGCTTTAAACCCAGATCGATCTTCTCTTCGGATATGCTTTATGTCTAATCCTGTTTTCTGAAGTTTTTCGATATGAGCAGCTGTAGAAACCACAGATTCATCTGTGGAATCATCAAGTACCTGAATTTCTAATTTGTCTTTTGGGTATTCTAACTCTGCGATATTATCCAGTAAACGATCCATCACATACAATTCGTTAAAAACAGGTAACTGTACAGTAACATGAGGGATTTCTTCTGGATTGGAAAAATCAAAAGTGGGAGCATTATCAGGTTGCTTTCGTGCTTTTAAATAATTAGAAAGCAGATTCAGTTGTGCCAAACTATACATAAAAATAATGAGTAGGGCCAATGTATACGTTATAATGATAGCAATATCCATTATGAAAAGCTATATTTAAAAATCCAACTTAAAATCTTAACGCCTGCAAATATAGCACCTTTTATGGTTCCTGAAACTTTTGAGACACCAATTCTCTTTTTATAGCGAACTGGGATTTCGGTATAACTATAATGCTTTTTTAATGCTTTTAGTTGCATTTCTACAGTCCAGCCATAGGTTTTATCTACCATTTCTAAGTCAAGAAGTTTGTCGTACTTAATAGCTCTGAAAGGACCAAGATCGGTAAATTTTGCATTAAAAAAAAGTTTCATCAAACTGGTTGCTAGCCAATTACCGAATATTTGCGGAAAAGTCATAGAACCAGATTCTCGCAGATTTTTTACTCTGGCACCGATCACAAGGTCTATATCCTTTTCTATTATGGGGTTGACAATTTTTGTAAGTTCTTCGGGATAATCGCTGTAATCACCATCCAAAAACACCACTATTTCGGGTTTAACTTCTTGCGCTGCGATATGCTCCATCCCTTTCAAGCAAGCAAAACCATATCCTTTTTGAGGTTCTTTCAGCACTGTGGCTCCAGCATTTTTTGCCACACTTTCTGTATGATCTGTAGAATTATTACTCACTACGATTACCTCCTGAACAATGTCAGGGATTTCTTTAATAACATGAGCAATAGAATCTTCTTCGTTAAAAGCTGGTATGATTACTTTTATGATTGGTGGCATTATAATGAAGCGTTGGGGTTGTCTCTTTTAAAGCTGAAAACGTCGGTCCACTCACCGGTTTTAATATCATTTACATAACGTTCTGCTTTGAAAAGTTTGTTGTTTCTATACAGTAGACAATATCCTTCTTTTTTATTGTTTTTATATTGGTATTTTCGCGTTATTCCGGCTGCAATATCGTAAATAATCCACCATTTCTCGGCTTTGTCATTAATAAAATGACCTTCTTTTACTAATTCTTTGGTTTTAGAATAATAATACCAATAGCCATGTTTCTTGTTATTCTTAAAGTGTCCTTCTTTAGAAACAATACCATTGGGATAGTAAAAATGCCAAAAATCTACTTTAACTCCATCTTTTAACCAACCTTCGGCTTTTACAGTACCATCTGCGTAAAAATCGTAATGATATTCTTTTTGCGAAAACGCAGTAAAGCCAGAAAATACAACGGCTAAGATGAGAAGTAGCGATTTATGAATCATGATGTATTAGTTAACAACACTGCATTAGACGAAAGCTAATAGGGATACTAACATTTTTTTTAAAGTTAATGAATTAAAAATGCCACACCTAATTTTTGGATGCGGCATTTGTATGAAGAAAGTATTCCAGTATGTATGCTTATTTATTGTTTACGTAATTCATCAAATCCACATCGTTACCTAATAAAACTTCTGTAGGATTGATTCTACCTTCTAACTTATCATTCTCTAATTTCAGTACTCCTCTTGGGCATACTGCAGAGCAAATTCCACAACCTACACAACTAGATCGTACAATATTCTCACCTTTTTGAGCATATGATCGTACATCAATTCCCATCTCACAATAGGTAGAACAGTTTCCGCAAGAAATACATTGTCCTCCATTTGTAGTAATTCTGAATTTTGAGAATAATCGTTGTTGAAATCCTAGAATTGCCGCCATAGGACAACCAAATCTACACCATGCACGGTTACCTAGTATGGGATAAAATCCTGTACCGATTACTCCAGAGAATATGGAACCGATATATAAACCGTAAGCAGATCTCATCGTTCCGGCCTTAATCAAAAAGACTTCGTTTGTAGAACCCGAAAAATGCATCACTACGAGAGCAATGATCACTGCAAAATACCCTATTGCACCATATCTGGCATCTTTACCTAATTCTTTTCTTTTGAATAATAAAACTCCGGCAAAAACAAGGGTTAAGAAAACAGCAACGCTAATCAAGAATACATCTTTTGTTAGCCAATACTTTTTGGGATCATATCCTAAATAGGTATACACGACGGCGGTAGTCATTACCACAGAAAAAACAAGTACGGTATGAATTAACCATCTTTCTAATTTCCATGCGCTTACTTTTTTGCTGGATAATTGCCTGAACGCATCTCCCGCAGTTTCAGCCAATCCACCACAACCACAGACCCATGAGCAATACCATCTTTTCCCATATTTATAGGTAAGGAATGGAGAAATTACAAAAATGGATAATATACCAAGTGCTAATAGACTAAGACCAATAGTTTCAGTCTTGATAAAGGCGTCTATTCTGTATTGATCAAAGTTATAATAATTCAATGGCCACATATTCTTAAGATCATAGTAAGGCACATCTGAATTCATAACATACATAAATTCGGGTATCAAAAAGGCAAAACCTAATTGAAAAAACATTACCGAAACAGTTCGCAACTGTTGGTATCTATTATGTCTGTATTTCAGAATGAATTTATATCCAAAAGCAAGAATAGCTATAGTGTATAAGGTTCCATACACGAACCACTGGCTTGCTGGTCTACCACTTAATAAATTACTCAAAGGATCAAAAAGCGAAATCAATCCTGTATTGGCTTCTCCGTTTGTACCCATTCCCAATAATTCTGGATAAAAGTACAACACAATATAAAATGCGGTAAGCACTACTCCGGTAAGCCATCCTAAAACTCCTCGAGAAGACATCGACTTGAACCAAACACCGTCATTTTTGATTCCTTCAAGTTTTGTGAGATAGGCATTGTTGGCAAATAAAACTGTACCCAGGGTAATCAAGCCCAAAGCAGCGGTTAAAAATATTCCTTTGTTAGGGAAATTGGTATTGGCAAGAGCCAGTATCATGATAAACATTCCTACAAAGCCAATAGCTAGTGCTACTTTTTGTTTGGTTGTAATTCCCTTGGCATCTGGGCTTGCAAGAGACATACTATGATTTAATTTGTTACTCATTTCTAATATTTTTTAGTCAAAAGACTTTTATTGTTTTGATTTTTGAAGATTATGCAGTTTGAAATTGATGACTGTTATAAGCCGAAAGAATTTGGGATTCATGTTTTTTGTAGAATTCCGGATCGAAATTAGCTTCAGCCAGATTGGTCATGACGTAATCCACATCTCTTTTTTCGGTCAGCCAACGATCAAAAACCTCGTGTCTCATTCGTATCCCAAAGGTGTTGATCCCCAAAAATTCTTTGGTGTCCTTATGGAAGGATACGGTGATACATTTGGTATCGTCTTCGTGTTTCCAATGAAATTGTTGTTCGTATTCTTGTGGTCTACCAAATACCCAACCATAAGTTTGATATTCAATATCCATAAATTTTGCACTATTAAACCAATGTCCAGGTTTGTATTCAATTCGATTTCCGCAGATTGTTTGTGCTACCGTTTCGCCCATCATACGTCCAGTATACCAAACAGCTTCAATAGGTCTTCGCATTCCAATGGATTCGTGTTGTTCTGCGCAGTCTCCGATAGCATATATATTAGGGATATTGGTTTCTAAAAACCGATTTACCTTGATTCCGCGCCCTAGTTCTATCCCAGATTCTTTTAAGAAATCAATATTTGGAGATACTCCGGCAGTTAATCCAACAACATCACAATCAATTACTTCTCCGGTTTCTTGTACAACTACTGCTCTGGCTTTACCATTTTCGTCGGCCAAAATTTCTTTCAGGTTAACTCCTAATCGTAAGTCAATATGATGATTTAGGATATGTCTATTGATCATTGCGCTTTCTCCAGCAGGTAATACACCATTCCAGAAACTATCTTCTCTTACCAAAAAAGTAACTGGGATACTTCTAGAATGTAACATTTCGGCTAATTCGATTCCGATCAATCCACCACCTACTACTACAGCTCTTTTACATGTTTTATTATCAGGAGCGTAATTCTCCAGGTTTTCCAGATCTTGTTTGTGATACATTCCCATGACACCATCCAAATCCTGACCAGGCCATCCAAACTTATTGGGTTTTGAACCTGCTGCGATAATAAGCTTATCGTAGCTCATGGTCTCTCCAGAATCAAAGACTAATTCGTTGGATTCATGCTTTACTTGAGATACAAAACCTTGTTTAAGTTCGATATTGTTCTTTTCCCAGAACCAATTTTCATAGGGTTGTGTATGTTCAAACTTCATATGCCCCATATATACATACATCAACGCTGTTCTGGAAAAGAAGTAATCTGTTTCGGCAGAAATGATGGTGATTCTTTTGTCAGACATTTTACGAATATGCCGAGCAGCAGTGACCCCCGAAATACCATTTCCGATAATAACGATGTGTTCCATAAGTGATAGTTGTTGATTGTCAATTTTTAATGAGAAGTGAAAACTTCCCAAAGTAAGTCGTACATAAATATAAGAACTTAAGAGCTTCAAATAATTTAGAATCAGTCTAAAAACAATTGAGTTTGTAAGGAACGAGAACTAAATCGAACATGGTTCACTTTGTTTCTGATTGTAGAAAACAAATTGAACAAAATCAAAATTTATTTGTAAGCAGCACATTTTGGGTGCGACTGATTGACCGTTGCCAAGGTAATCAAGAATTGTAGAAAATTAGGATTTATCTTCATTATAAAGGATAAATCGACAAAAAAAATACTCATGAAAAAAGTAATCATTATCGCAATATTGTTGATCTCCCAATTAGGGTTTTCTCAAAGTACGTCGGAGTTTTTCAAAAAGGCAGACGCATTTTTTAAGACCTATGTGGTTAACGGTAGAGTAAACTATACAGAGATCAAGAAAGACCCCTCTTCATTAAATGAACTGATCGATCAGGCCGCAAAAATTCGAGTTTCGAAAAGTCAGCCTAAAACATTTCAAGCCTTTTATATTAATGCCTATAATTTGGCAGTGATAAAAGGAGTAACGAATAAGTATCCAGTAAAATCACCGTTGAACATTAAAGGTTTTTTTGATAAAACCACTTACAATCTAGGAGGTAAGCAAACTACGCTTAATGATTTGGAGAATAAGATCCTTCGTAAGAATTTTCCAAAAGAAGCTCGGTTTCATTTTTCTCTGGTATGTGCCGGTTTAGGATGTCCCCCAATTATTTCTGAAGCATATACCCCTGAAGCTTTAGATAAACAATTACAACGTCAAACGACCAAGGCGCTTAATAATCCAAGGTTTATCAAGGTAAAAGGAAACAAAGTACAGTTGTCTCAAATCTTTGAGTGGTATAAAGAAGATTTTACTCATAACGGGTCAGAAATTGATTATGTAAATCAATTCAGAAAAGAAAAGATTCCTACCAAAGCTAAGATCTCATACTACCCATACAACTGGAATTTAAATGCAATCAAATAAATAATCATAATAATTAACTACATGTTGTTAAAATTAGGGAGTGATATGCCCTGTGTGTTTTAGTAATATGATAAATACTCAAAAAATGAAATCAACTAAAAACATCGTAACCACTTTTTTACTTTTGTTCGCGATCACTGTAGGATTTGCACAAGACGAAGATGATCAGGGAGGTTCGGTAATTCAAACATTAACACCTTCAAAATTAATAGGTAAAGGTCAATACGATATTAAATGGTTCAATAACCTATATACGCAAACAGAAAGTACTTTTACCGATGGTGACGAACCCAGACAAACATTCTTTACTTCGACGGTAGAGGCATATACTGGTGTTGGGAATAACAAGCGATGGAATTTAGGAGTTATCCTTGAGTTTAGATCAAATGTAGTAGCAGACAGAGATGCACTAGAGGTTTTTCAATTTGATGGAGAAAGTAATACAGCGAGATCTGGATTTACATCTTTTGCTCCTTCGGTGAAGTTTGTTCCCCTTAAAAACGTGAATAACTTCTCGATCCAAAGTTCATTTTTTATCCCATTAGTGGATAACGAAACGGAGAACGGAGTATTTCTTGATCAAAATGGATTTATCTGGCAAAATCGTTTCTTCTATGATTATACGTTTCCAGGAAATAAGTTCCAATTATTTACTGAGCTCAATTCTGAATTGAACTTCGGAAAAGAAGAAGATAGTTTTGCAAACAACAGTTTGCGTTTAACTCCGGGAGTATTTTTCAGTTATTTCCCAAGCTCAAAATTTACGGTGTTGGCTTTAGCTCAACATTCAGAATTAGTAGATCTGGGGAATGACTTTGATCAGAGTTTTACGGCCCTAGGAGGTGGAGCAAAGTATCAGCTTACCAAAGAATTAAACATAGAGGCATTATATACCAATTTTGTAGACGGAAGAAACACTGGATTGGGTGAAACTTTTAATATAGGTTTAAGAGCCGTATTCTAATAAAATTGTATTTTCAGCAGTAAAAAAACGAATGAAAAAGGTTTTTTTACTGCTTTTTACAATCATTGTAAGTGGATGTTCGGGTCAGCAAAACAAAATTAATGGGATTAGTTTTGTTGGCTCTCCACAAGAGATAGGTCCAGAGACTATCGATCCCGTGGTGCAACTAAATGCCAATTGGGCTGCGGTGATGCCCTTTGGATTTCTTAGAAATCTGGAAACACCAACTGTAGTATTTAATATCGACAGACAATGGTGGGGAGAACGAAGGGATGGTGCCAAAAAAACCATAGAGCTACTTAACGCCCGAGGTATAAAGGTGATGTTAAAACCACAAATCTGGGTTTGGAGAGGCGAGTTTACTGGTAATATTAACATGAAATCTGAAGAACAATGGAAACAATTAGAGAAATCATACAAGGACTTTATTCTTTTATACGCCAGCTTAGCTCAGGAAATGAAAGTGCCTATCCTATGTATCGGTACCGAGCTGCATACGTTCGTGCAAACCAGACCAAAGTATTGGAACGATTTAATCAAAGAAATCAGAGGTATTTATAAGGGCGATTTGACCTATGCCGAGAACTGGGATCAGTTTGAAAAAGTCCCTTTTTGGAGCCAGTTGGATTATATCGGGATAGATGCATACTTTCCTGTCTCAGATAGTCATACGCCAAGTATAGAAGAACTAAAGTCGGGTTGGCAAAGACATAAAGCAAAGATTGTAGCTTTAAAAGATAAAATAAAAAAGCCTGTTTTGTTTACAGAATTTGGATATCGAAGTATCCATTATACAGGCAAAGAACCCTGGGACTCGAGTAGAAATCAGGGACAAACTAATCTGGTAGCGCAAAACAATGCATTATCAGCATTGTATGAAGAATTTTGGCAAGAAAAATGGTTTGCCGGAGGATTTTTATGGAAATGGTATCACAATCATGATGATGTTGGTGGGAATAATAATAATCGTTTTACCATTCAGAATAAACCTGCAGAAGCATTAATTAGATCTTTATATAAAATTGAATAGATATCTGTCATATAGTATAGGTTTGGTAATCATCTTTTTCTTTTCGTGTAAAAATGATGATGATCAGGTTGCGGACAATACTTTGGCTGCTCTGGTAGCTGTCAATACTATAGAAATTGATAATGTGATTGCTTGCGCCAGCTCATCTCCAGACCAACAAAATGAAACCATTACCTATCTCTATCCCAGACCTGGAGCCACAGATATCAGATATTTTGAAACTCCTTCTTTAGATGTGGATAAAAATGATTTTACTGCCTACCGCAGCGTAGCTATAGCTCCTACTGATTTTTTTAATGGATATCTCAAAAAATTCAATAGAATTTCAGATAATGAAAAATGGGTGATCATTACCTTTTTTGAAAATGGAGTACTACATATTTCTAATCCCATTCGGTTAAAACAGCTTACAAAACCTACAGAATTTAGTGATCAAGTAACTGTCGATACCGGTGTTGTGGGGATGCCAATATTTAGTTGGAATGATGGGGTTTTTGATGACAATAAGATCTATTTTCAAGTCGTTTCTGATCGTAATGACGAATTATTATCAGGTACATATACTTTCGAAAGGCAATTTCAATACTACAAATTAGATAATATTGTCCTTAATATTACCAGAGATACTCCACCTACTTTAGAGGTAGGAGAAGACTATGGATATACATTGATGGGAGTGAGCGAGGATAATTGGGTCAATCTTTTGCTTCAAAGGCAATTTCAGCCTTGATTTATCCCATAATCTTGTAAGCTAAGCCATACTCATTCGTCTATAGCAGTACAAAAAAATTGCTATGAAGAAGATCCTAATTTCTCTGATTTTCTTGATGTCTTGTTGTGCTTTTTCTCAAGATGCGGTAGTTGCAGAATTACGCATTAATGGATTGAAAAGAACCAAAGAATCTTTTATAAGAAAATTAGTTAAGGTAAAACCGGGTGCTGCCTATGATTCGTTACGTGTAGCTACCGATATAGAACGTCTAAAAAGACTTCCGGGAGTCGCCAATGCCGAGTCAGAGCTGCAAAAAGAAGGATCTGATTATGTGATTACCTATACTATTGAAGAAAACTTCACCATAATTCCTGGGATCAATATTGCTACCGATAACAATGATGAGTTTGCATTTCGGGTTTCGCTTTTCGAATTTAATTTATTAGGAAGAAATCAGATTTTAGGAGGGTTTTACCAACGGGATGTTTTTGATTCGTATGGGGGATATTGGGAGGCTCCTTACCTTTTTACCAATAAGTTTGGATTTGGGATCAATTACAAAAACCTGGTTTCTCAAGAACCTGTTTTCTTCGAAAATGACAACACTGTAAATTATCGATTTGATACCAAGACTTTTGAAGCAAATCTATTATACGAATTTAATTTTCACAATAGAGCAGAAGTTGGGATTAACATCGCCAGCGAAGAATATGATTTTCTGGAAGGTGATCTGCCTTTGGGAACTCCAACTCGGCTTACGGCAGATAAAATCACATATAGAGGAGAATACGAGTATAATGATATTGATATCGACTATCAGTATGTGTCCGGTTTTAGAAGTTTGTTGGATGTACGTTTCGTAACTGGTGGAGAAGGATTACTCAACGACTTTTTTATCGGAAGAAATGATTTTGAATATTTCAAAAAAGTCGGAAAACTCGGGAACTGGGCAAGCCGACTGCGATTGGCTTATGCATCAAATGACGATACTCCTTTTGCTCCTTTTGCTGTAGATAACCAATTGAATATTCGTGGTGCAGGAAACACCATTGATAGAGGTACTGCGGCTATTGTTTTGAATACAGAATATCGCCACACCTTTTACGAAAAAGGTTGGTTTGTAGTGCAGAGTAATGTTTTTATTGATACAGGAACATGGCGTAATCCAGGAGGAGATCTGGTAGAATTAGTAGATGGCAGCACCTTGCGATTTTATCCTGGTTTAGGAATCCGTTTGATTCACAAACGTATTTTTAATGCTGTTTTTAGATTGGATTATGGTTATGGTATTGGTGATGATGCTACCAACGGAATTACCTTTGGGATTGGCCAATATTTTTGATTTAGAGTGTAATAAGACTTACATTTGTGATAAAATTGCTTCATACAAATCGAACTAAATGCGAAAAAGACTAATTCTTGTCTTACTTACCCTATTGTATTGCTTTTTTGGTCAAGCCCAGGAGAATACCATCTCAGAAATTGTTATTCAAGGGAATAAAAAGACCAAGACTTCGGCATTGCTCAAGTTGAGTTCGATAAAAAAAGGAGCTACACTGGATTCGCTGCTTATCGAAGAAGATATCAAACGATTAAAAAGATTACCCTCAATTGCCCATGCTTATTATCAAGTGCATCAAAAAGAAGAAGGATATCAGGTAGTTTATGGAGTTGAAGAAAACTTTACGATCATCCCTTCTGCTAATCTTTATACGACTAATGACGATGAGTTTGCCTTCAGATTAGGATTGTACGAATTTAATCTATTAGGACGTAATATTACCTTGGGGGGATTGTATCAATATGACATTTATAGTTCTTATGGAATCAATTTGAGAGCTCCATTTCTGTTTAGTAAGAAATTTGGATTGGCTTTAAATTATAGTAACCTCACTACCGAAGAACCTGTTTTTTTAGAGAATGGAACTGCAGATTATAAGTATAACAATACTTCATATGAATTATTGGGTCTGTATCAGTTCAACTTTCAGAATAGAATAGAACTTGGGGTAAATTACTTTAATGAAGACTATGAGTACAAAAGAGGAGTGACGGCAGAAGGGATTCCTCAGGATTTTGATGTAAATAAACTCTTGTTCAAGCTTATTTATGAGTATGACAATTTGGATTATGATTATCAATATGTTTCGGGTTTTAAAAGTACGTTTAATGCACAATATGTGATTAGTACGCAGAATGTACTCCCCGATTTTATCATTTGGTGGAATGACTTTTTGTATTATGCTCGTATAGGAAAAAAAGGAAACTGGGCTTCGAGACTTCGTATTGGCCTGGCGTCTAATGATGATTCTCCCTTTGCTCCTTTTGCAGTAGATAATAACTTAAATATTCGAGGTGTAGGAAATACCATTGATCGAGGAACCGGAGTGATTGTATTAAATACAGAATACAGGCATACATTGTACGAAAAAGATTGGTTTGTACTGCAAAGTAATATGTTTATCGATGGGGGAAGTTGGCGAAATCCTGGTGGAGATTTTGGAGATTTTGGAGATTCTCAAAACTTTCGATTGTATCCTGGGGTAGGACTACGATTTATACATAAAAGAATATTTAATGCCACTTTTAGAATCGATTATGGGTACGGAGTTACCGAGGATGCTACCAATGGTTTTGTGTTTGGTATTGGACAGTATTTTTAATCAATAAGATAGGTGGCGCAATGATAAAGGGTTTTGTCTATAGACAAAACCCTTTTTGTTATGGGATTTGAGTGATTTTGCCTTGGATTTATAAATATCAAGAAGCATTTTGTAGATTATTTCTTTTGTGGTCAGCCGGATTATTAAAAACGATTACATTTAAGTACAGTCAATTGTTAATTTAAAATTATACGTATCGATGAGAAAGTTTTTGATGGCAATTTTAATCCTTGCATTAGTCCCTGCTTGTAGTAGTAATGATATTACTGGCGAATATACCTGCGAAATGCCCGATGGAACATTTGGGTCAGTTTTGAAATTCAAAAAAGGAGGCAAGTTATTTTTGGATTTAGTCAAACAAGAGTGGGTAGATCGATCTCCTAATTTGGGTGATAAGCTCAACGTTGCAGGAACCTATGAAGTCATCGATGATAAGATCGTGATCAAGTATTTTGATGGATATCAAACCCATACCTTGTCCAAAGTTGGTGATAAGTTAACTTCAACTACCAATATGTTTCGATTGTGTACTTGCCAAACAAAATAGTAGATATCGGCAATACAAACGAAGATTTGGATAAAAAACGATGCTAGAATTAGCTCAACTTTGTATTGTAATTTTTAAAAACAATAAAGATGAGTCAAAAAATAGCAATTATCACAGGAGGTAGCCGTGGATTAGGAAGAGACATGGCATTAAATTTAGCCAAAGACGGAGTACATATTATCTTTTCATATCATCAAAATGTAACCAAAGCCAACGAAGTCATTTCTGAAATTGAAGCCTTAGGAACAAAGGCCAAAGCTTTTCAATATGATGCAACAAAACCACTTTCAGGAAAAGAGTTCATAGATGAGGTGACCGCTTACCTTCAAGAAAAACATGGGGATACGAATTTCGATTTCTTAATTAACAACGCAGGTACAGGCTTGCATAGTTTGATAAAGGATACTACAGAAGCTCAGTTTGATGAAATGATGAATATACACTTGAAAAGTATATTTTTCTTAACCCAAGCGGCTTTGCCTTTTATCAATGAAGGAGGTCGTATTATCAATATCTCGAGTGGTTTGGCCAGATTTAGTTTCCCGGGAGCTTCTGTCTATGCCATGATGAAAGGTGGAATCGAGGTGTTTACCAGGTATCTGGCAAAGGAATTAGGAGATCGAAAAATCACCGCAAATGTAGTAGCACCGGGTGCTATTGCTACAGATTTTGGAGGAGGAGTGAATCGCGATAATGAAGAAAAGAGGGCGATTATTTCGCAGATAACTGCCTTGGGCAAAGTCGGCGAACCTGAAGATATTGGAGGTGTAGTGGCCTTTTTATGTTCGGACAAAGCAAGTTGGGTAAATGCTCAGCGACTTGAAGTTTCTGGAGGGATGCTTGTCTAGTGTAAAATCAACTGTGAATTCATACCTTTACTATAATGGCAGCAATACATCGACTTTCGACCATAAGCGACTATCATAATTTTGCAAATCTTCCCGCACCAGAACATCCACTGATTAGTTTGGTGGAGTATAGTCGGGTGCAATATCCAAAAGATGTTAAAGGGATAAAACTAGTACAAGAGTATTATTCTATTGGTTTGAAACGCAATGTGCCTTATAAGTTTTTCTACGGCCAGCAGAAGTATGATTTTAACGAAGGGTTGATGACGTTCGTTTCGCCAAATCAAGTGATGAGTATGGATAAAAATCCAAATATAGGATCCAAAAAACCATCAGGATGGTTACTCTTTATCCATCCTGATTTTATTTGGAATACATCCCTGGCTAAAAGGATTAAATCCTACGGATTTTTTGGATATTCTGTTCATGAAGCTTTGTTTTTGTCAGAAAGAGAAGAGCAAATGATGATACGTATTTTAAAGAATATTGAATTAGAATACCAGGCGAACATTGATAAATTCAGTCAGAAAATCATTATTTCTCAGTTGGAGTTATTGCTTAATTATGCAGAACGTTTTTATGAGCGACAATTTATTACCCGAAACAAATCGAATCACCATGTTTTGGAGCAATTAGAAATTGTACTGTCTGAGTATTTTGATCAAGATAATTTAGTAGAATTAGGACTACCAAGTGTAGAATATGTTGCTAATACATTAAATCTTTCTCCCAACTATTTGAGTAGCATGCTGAAATCTTTAACCGGAATGAGTACGCAACAACATATCCAGAATACGATAATTGATAGAGCAAAAGAACAGCTTTCGGTTACTCAACTCTCTGTGAGTGAAATTGCTTATAACCTGGGCTTTGAGCGACCTGCTTCGTTCACCAAATTATTCAAAAATAAAACCAACCAATCACCATTGGCATTTCGGAAGGCTTTTAATTAGAATAAAGGTTTCTTAGTACAAGAATTACTTGCTAAATACTAATCGTCCTTTTAATTTGAAATTATCGGCAATTGCAGTTTCTTTTAGCTTCTTAAAGATACTTGGCGAGTTGTGATTAATCCCATATTTGGTACGATCAACATCAAATTCGAAAATAAAAGAAATTTGATTTTTTTCGATATGGAGCGTTATTGGGATGTCTTCTTGATGTTTTTGGTTTTTTATGAAAAGGTATCCAGACAAGGTACCTTTATCTACCGAAGTGGATTGTTCTAACCTAAATTCGGATGTGGGGTATTTATTTACCTCAAAAAAATCTTCACTTTTGAGATGCCTTCTCAGATCTTTATTTTCATGGTTTAGACTTTTCATATCAATTACAACCTTTAAATTGGTTACTATTTTCTGGTCCATTTTTAGGATACCACTTTTTGCTTTTAAGGTTCCGGTAAGTGAATAACTGCTAAAGGCTGCGGTACCCGTCCAGGATATTTTGGAGTTCTTTATGTCTAATTTAAATTCTTGAGACCAACACTGGTGTTTTGACAATATTAGTATGAACAAGATCAATATGAATTTTATGCTTTTCATGAGTTGTTAATTTAGAAGTTGATCTGTAGTTTGGATCCTTTGGTATCCGCAGACTTTTTCTCCACTTTTGGTAATTCCGATAAAGTACCACATGGCCCATCCAGCGTATAGTGTTTTATCTACCCTCCAATTATTTGTCCATGTATACGGATGCGCTTGCAACATTATTTGTTTTTTCGTTCCAAATTTTTTGTTGAGCTCTTTCAACTGGTATTTTTTTCTCAAGTTCCATTTATCGTTGTAGAAGAGGTAGGCCCCGTATTCTATAATTTGTATCTGACTTTCTTTACACAGAATAGCCGTATTGTGTTTCCAGTAGTATTGATCATCTATTTGTATAGGATCAATTTTCTTAGGAAAGTTGGTTACCTCAATTACTTTACGAAGCTCTTTTAACTCTTGAGGTAGTTCGTCATTTATAGGTGTCCCATAATTTCTCTGAGCATAGCCAACAAATAAGTTGAAAGCAAACATAATAAGTACAATGTTTTTCATGATTAGTTCTTCTTTTCTGCGATCCATACGGCTAGAAAATCCTTGTCGATAGAATGTGTAGAACCATATAATTTTCCATCTTTATAATAAAATGCAGTATTATAGCTACCACTGTTGTCGCCAGATACCAAGGCAACATAGACAGTATTTAATTGGGTGTTCACTCTCCCCTCGGTAATTTTTACTCCTTCCCTATAAAATGTGCCTTTTACTGTTTTACTATTGATTTTATCAATTCGCATCATCGCAAAGTTGGTATCTGTAGTGTCCTGCGGACTGAGATCTATTTTCCATTCACCAAGAAATACATTCAATCTATCTGTATCTGTTTGAGATAAGCAAACTGAAACATTAAGTATGATAATAAAAATTGTAAGTACTACTGTATTTGATCGTTTCATTTTTTTTGATTTTAAATGTTTATGAGTACAAATATGAATCAGAAGTATTAGAGAATCGTTTCAATTCTACAAATGAGACTATTTTGAGAGAAGTTGATGGGCTCAATTAAATAATTGAAACCTCTAATTGGCTAGTTTTAGAGCGCTAGGAGGATTTCCTGTTATTTTCTTTACTGCTCGATTAAAAGAAGCTTTGGAGTTAAAACCAGCCTCATAGGCTAGGGCAAGCAAGGTGAAATTATCATTCTTGGGATCGTTTACTAATCTTTTTACCTCTTCAATCCTGCATTCATTAATGTAATCATTGAATTTTTTCTGATAGATGGAGTTTAAACATTTTGTTACCAAATAGGGTTTTACAGAAAGCGCTTTGGATAAGGATGACAAGGTAAGCTCTGGATCTTTATACAGTTGATCCTCTTTCATTTTTGCTTCCAAGCTTTTGGCTATATTTTCGAGTTGTGTTTTTTCTTTTGCGGTTAGTGTGGCTACTTCTTTAAAAGCACTTTCTTTTCTCCTAGAAAACCCTTCTAACCCCAACCAATACGTGATAATAGCCATGCCAATAAATACGGGGTGACCATAGAAAAAGTTACTAGCGAAATTGAAAAAGAAAAAGTCAATTAGTATTCCTAACACATAAATGATAGAAAATACTTTCATAACTGTGACTACTCGTTTAATCCAAATCAGTTTTTCTTTGATAATTTGATAACCTTCAACCTGGAGATCTCTATTTAATATTTTTTCAGCTTTAATACAATAGAAAATAATTAATGCTCCAGAAATGACAAACATTGTTGGGTAGTGCATCCAAACAACATATCCCCAATATCCCAACCAAGTTAAGCTTTCTCTTGTTCCATCCCAAAAGAAGTTTTGGGCTTTGATAAAAAAACTCCAAATGAATTCTATGATTACAGGTAAAAAATGAATCCAATCTCTCCTCAGTAATTTGAATTTTGGATTGACGTAACTTTTTACAAAAAAGTAAATTAGAGTACCATAAATCCAATTGTATTCTAATAAAATATGGTACCATAAATCATATCTACCCAATCCAAACAGATTTAAAGTTTCTACCAGCAGTCGATAAGAAAAAAAGAAGAGAATGGTTGAAAGAAATCTGTTAGCAATATAATGTACTCCTTGTCTTTGCCATAAAATTATACCAAAAACAATCCCCTGTATTGCACCAATACAAAGTAGTACTACCAAAAAGATATCAAATGTTTTCACTTCTTTAAAGATAAAGAAGAAGTTTTAAGAAACAACTTTTTCTTTATAGTATCGATAGAGATCTTCTGAAGAGGCACCTAGCCATCTTCGCATATGGATATTCAAAAAATGATACTGTAGCCTCCATACCCCAATTTCTCGATATCTTCTTGCTGAGGTAATTACATTTTTAGGGATGATCACAAATTTGTTGATTTCAAAAAGCCGATCTACCAGATCATTGTCCTCGTAAACGATATAAGCTTCATCATATCCACCTATTTCTTCAAATAGTTCTTTGGTGATAAACTGGCTTTGATCTCCGCCTCTACATTTTTTACTTTCGAATTGTGTAAGCCAACCCAGAAACAATAACCAGGGATGATGAGAATCAAATTTCATTCTAAAACACCCAGCAGGATTGTTGTTAGTAACTTCGATGACAATATCATGGTCAAAATGTTTTGGAGGATAAGAATCTGCATGAAGAAAATACAAGATATCACCCATAGCATTTTGCGCTCCGGTATTTAGTTGTACTGCTCTTCCTTTTTTTGAAGGGATCAACCTAACTTGTACTTCGCTGTTGCTGGCGTATTGATTGACGACATCCTGAGATCCGTCGATACTTCCTCCATCTACGACAAGAATTTCTTGTACATGATTATTATTAGATCTATTTTGAATTAAGTAAGAAAGCAGCTTACCAATGGTAGCTGCTTCGTTAAGTATAGGAATAACAATCGATATTTTCAATTTTGGAGTCTTAGAATTAGGTTATAAATTTACATATTTAAGTCCCAAATTTATCTGTTGAGGTACTATTTTTAGTCAACAACAAAAGCTGGTGTTACTTGTGCTCCTTTATTTAATCCCCAATCGTAATCTTTGTATCCTTTGTTTGGCTGATTCGTGATTTTTACTGCAGAATATCTGTTGATAAAGTCTTTTACATCTCCACCATTTACTTTGAAGTCCTTTTTGTACCAACTGAAAATTTTAGAAACTTTCACCTCCTTTTCTGTAATCACATTGCGTGTTGGGTCATTGATAAATTTTTCAGTTTGCTGATCCAGAGCTGTATGTAAATTCTCTGCTGTGTATGCTCTATTCCACACTACTGGACAAGAAATAGAAGCACAGTTGATAGCAAAGTGGATTCTTGGATCTCCATACTTTCTTAGGATTTTATGCTCTAATTCTCCTAGACTGTGCCATACCCCATCAATCTTGAAAAATTTCTTCCCCCATGGGTTATCAATATCTTTAATACTTTTTACTGGATAACTGTCGATTACTAATTTTATAGTGTACGCATTATATGCATTGATCCAGTACGCTAGTTTTTCTTCTCTAGACCAGTCTTCCTGTGGCGGATTTTCAGAAAGTTGTTGGAAATATCTATATAATTGAGAACTATCTCTCATAAAACCGTCATAATCTACCTTTCCGTCTTCAGAAACGTTTAGTAAAAGTGCTTGATCCCAAACACTATGGTCAAATTTATCTTGTGCGTTGATTTGAGTAAAAAATAAAACTGCTATTAGAACGAATATATTTTTTGGAGCTTTCATCTCTTTGTGTTTTTAAAAATTGAATGGTTAATACTTAATTGTTTTTTTATTGTCGTAACCTGATCAGTTATTGTGGGAATTTAGTAGGGAATTAAGAATTAACCTTACACAAAGTGCAGGTTTTTATTGTTTGTTGTAGGAATTTGATAAATAAAGAAACAGAGAGTTTTATGCAAATAATCTCGAAATAAAAAAAGGTAAACGTCTGAAAAACAGCAATTTGTGTTTTCAGCCTTTTTTGGCTAAGATCAAACCAGGCAAATTTTACTCATTAAAGATTTATAAAAAAATTAACTTTTTGATTTTAAAGGTATTAAAAAGGTTATAACGAGTTATATGGCATAAGAAAAAGCTATGAATTATTATTCATTTAATGCCCAATCATACTTTAGGAAACTCTTTTTGGCGGTGTTACTAATTTTAACCTTAGAGTATTTATTTAAAAAATCGATAATAGTACCTTCCTTTTTAAAATCCTTCGCAAACCAGGAGAAAATTTTGGATATCGCAATCTTGTCTTTGGATATGCGATTTCGACTGGTATCATTAATAAAGGCAATGGTCAACCTTTCTAATTCTTGATTTACATTTTGAGCGGTAAAGGCTTTATTGGATAATGCTGGGCAAGAATATGAGGCACAATTAATCCCAAAATGAATTCTTGGATCTCCCATTTTTCTCAGCATTCGATGCTCTACATCATTAAGCGTATACCATTTTTTACCGATCCTAAAGAAACGAAGATCCCATGGGTCTTTGATATCTTTTATACTGGCTACCGGATAGTTATCTACGATAAGTTTTACCGTAAATGCATTATACACATTTAGCCAATAGGCTAGTTTTTCATTTTTACTCCAGGATTGATTTGGAGGATTATTGCTTAAAGAAGTCAAATAAGCTCTAAAGGCTTTTCCGTTTTGTTTGAACCCTTTATAGTTTACCATTCCATCTTTCGAAATATACTTACCCAATAATATGTTCCATGGTTTATGGTCAAAAGAGGTGTTTTCTGTTACTGCCTTTATAGGTTCTTGTTTTTCTTTTGTTGTTTCGGGAATAGAGTCAGTTATAGGAATAACGTCCTCGGATTTTTCTTCTTTTATTTCTTCGGGAATGATGGTGTCCGAAGCTTTCTCTTCTATAACAACTATGTCAGGAGAATCAGTATCCTTTTCAGCAGTTATGTTTTCGGCAATAGGCGTTTCTTGAGTGGTCTGGATTGCGGCTTTACTTGTAGTACAAGAAAAAGACATCCCTACCAATAGCATAAAAAGTACTCTGTTCATAGTTCGTTTATTTATTGGGTTAAACCTGGTTTTGGGCTACATTTCGACGAATATTGTATGTATTTCCATGCATATGTCTTATACATAGATGTAATACTATAAATCAATCTCTTTTGCAGGAAGTTAAGACCAAAATTCAGGCCACACTTGGTGGGTCCAAGTATTTTGGGGCAAACGTTGGTGGTTTCCTACATGCAATTTTTCCGGTTCCCGTGCGAAGTTCTTTTGGTCGAATTCGATTAGGTAACCTTTCAGGAATTTAATTATTTAAATCCCAATTATAAGTGATGTAACCATCTTTAGGTATTTCCGAAATTTTTACATCAGAGTATTTATTGATAAAGCTTACCACATCTCCTCGGTTAAAATCATCTTTATACCACTCAAAAATCTGAGAAATTTGCACTTTACTAGGGGTAATAATATTTCTTGTAGGGTCGTTAATAAACTCCTTGGTACACTTTTCTAATGCCATGTTTATATTTTCGGCAGTGAAGGCTCTGTTCATTAATTTAGGGGAAGAAAATGATGCACAATTGATTAGAAAATGAATTCTAGGTTCATTAAATTTTCTAAGTATAGTGTGTTCTATGTCATCAAGACTGTATCGTTTATCTTTTATTCTGAAAAACTTTTGATTCCAAGGATCATGTAACTCATTGATATCTTTTACCGGATAATTATCGATGATCATTTTTACAGCAATTGAGTTGTAGGCATTAATCCAGTAGGCAAGTTTTTCGTCTTTGGACCACTCATCTGTAGGGGGATTTTCTGATAAAGACCTAAAGTATTTATAGAACAAAGGACTGATTTTCATAATACCTTCGTAATTTACTTTACCCTGTTCGGTCACATTGAGGATAAGTATTTGATCCCATACCGTATGATCAGGCCTTTTTTGAGAGAAAGTCTGAGCAGTGGTTAACAATAAAACAAGTATTGTGAGTATTCTATATCTTTTCATCTTTGTTAGGTTTAAGATTTGTTCAATTAACTAAAAATGAATTGGTTTATATTTTTTACATCCATAAAATAACGAAATTTATCGATAAAACGCAAACTTTACGGGTTAAACGTATTATTTGTAAGTAAAAACTTATTTTAATTGTTAAAATTTTAACAATTGTTGACAAATTGTGATTGTAATATCCTACAGGATTATGTATTATTGTAATCGAACTATTTTTATATGATTAGTACAGAATTGAAACTTCCTTGTGGAGCGACTATCAAAAACAGGCTGGTTAAATCTGCAATGACAGAGCGGATTAGTGATAAAAAATTTGAACCTACCAAGGGTCATAACAGGCTCTATAAAATGTGGGCTGATACAGACGCAGGTTTATTGATTACGGGAAACGTAGTAATTGATCGTAAACACTTGGAATCGGCCGGTAATGTATGCTTTGATACCGAAGACATGTTACCCAAAATAAAGGCTTGGGCAGATGCGGCAAAAGCAAATCACAATCATGTGTGGGTACAGATTTCACATTCTGGTAGGCAAACTAACAAATTTAGTACAGGAAGACCTTTAGCCCCTTCAGAGGTACAACTTAAAAAAATGGGGCTCTTCGGAAAACCCAAAGCAATGACCGAAGCAGATATCCAAGAGGTGATTCTTGGTTTTGTGAGAGCAGCAAGAATTGCAAAGAATGCTGGGTTTACAGGAGTTCAGATCCACGCGGCACATGGGTATTTGTTAAGTCAGTTTTTATCGCCACGAACCAATATTCGTAAAGATCAATGGGGTGGTAGTATTAGGAATCGAAGTAGATTACTGATCACTATCGTAAAAGAAGTTCGTAAAGAGGTAGGGCCGGATTTTCCGATAGCCGTAAAATTGAATTCTGCAGATTTCCAAAAAGGAGGATTTACAGAGGAAGAGTCTCTTGAAGTGGTAAAAATGCTGGATAATGAAAAGATTGATTTGTTAGAGATTTCTGGAGGGACTTATGAGAAACTCGCTTTTTTTATCTTAAATGAGGAAGGGAAAGAGGTAAAAGAGAGCACCAAAAGAAGAGAGGCTTATTTTATTGATTTTGCAAAAAAAGTTAGAGCGATTACAACACTACCTTTGATGATCACAGGTGGTTTCAGATCGTATGATTTTTGTAATGAAGTCTTACAAAATGGCGAGGTAGACCTCATTGGTATGGGGCGTCCGTTTATTACGAACAACGACGATATTCCTGGATTTTTGAAAGGAGAGGTTAAAGTACTTGAAAATTTGGTGTTAAGAACCGGAATGAAACAGTTTGAAGACGCTGCAGAGGGTGGTTTTTATGCCAGGCAACTGATACGATTTTCTAAAGGGAAGGGATTGAAACGTAATATGAGCCCGCTTTGGTGTTCTATGTTTCTAATTATTTACGAGTTTAGAAAAGCGATGGCCAAGAAATTTGCATAACAGAGAAGCCGAAAGCAAATACAATTGCTCCCGGCTTCATGATTATAGTTAATTAGCCTTGAATTTTAGCAGCATCCTCCTCCATCATAATGATAGGTGGATTCGCTAATAAAAATATCATCTCTGCCAAGGTCTGCTAGTGCACCGGCAGTTTTATCGCATACAGCGATAGGCTGGTTTTTTAATAAAACGTGTCCCTTTTTGTCATCAAAATAGTCTTGATCTCCATAATAGATGGCAGCTTTACCCGTAAACACACAAGGCCCATCCTCTGGCATTGGATCTTTGATGGCAGCAACTTCTATAGACTCGATATAGATCAATTCGTCGGTATCATAATTCTTTGGATCCAAAATACGATACGGTTTACGTGCTCTAATTTCGATAGTACCAAACCCTACATCCGTCAAAGCTTTTACATAATCAGCAATCGGTAAGCTTCCACTTAGACAAAGTGCTCGTAAACGCTCATCATTACGAAGGTTGTCATTCATAGGCTGCTCACAAGTAGGATCACTCATTACCAACCTACCATGTGGCTTCAATACACGGTACATTTCTTCGATAGCTTTCTTTAAATCTTCTTCTTTAAATATATTAAAAAGACAGTTTTGAGCAGCTACATCCACACTGTTATCTTCGAGAGGAAGATTAAGTGCATCTCCATATCTAAGATCTACAAATTCACTGTTGAACCAGTCATTTTGTGCTTCGGCTTCTTTAAAGTTCTTTTTGGAAGCATCCAACATTTCCTGAACCACATCAACACCAATTACACCATGCTTTTGACGAGAGAAATACGAGAACTGTAATAATTCCATTCCACCACCTACACCAACGTAAAGGATTTTGGGATTATTAGTCAAATCTCTTGCGTTTACTGTACTCCCACAGCCATAATTCATCTCCTGCATGATTTTAGGAATTTTAAGGCCTGGTAATTCCCAGATAGGATTTGTGGTACAGCATAACCCAACATCTGGGGTTATGGCTGCTTCTTTATATACATCATGTGTTGTATCTAAATAACTCATAGTTCTTTCTTTTTTTGTTTACATAGATTTTATTAGCTCTTTGAAAAGGAGAATCAAATTAGGTTCTGCTTTTCCAGCCATTTGGATAATTTCTTCGATATTAACAGGTTTCAGGTTGTCTGGATCACACTCATCAGTTAAAACGGATACCGCTGCAACGGGAAGATCCAGATGATTGGCTACAATGATTTCTGGCACTGTACTCATACCAACAGCATCAGCACCAATAATTTTCAAGTAGCGATATTCTGCTCTGGTTTCAAGCTGTGGCCCTACAACAGAGGCATATACACCTTTGTGTAGTGTTATATTGTGATTGGCCGCAATAGCCTCTAATTTTGAATTGATTTCTGGATGGTAAGGAGCACTCATATCGGTAAAGCGACTTCCAAGTTGTTCCACTCCTTTAAAAGCCAGAGGGGATCCTCCCTGAAGATTGATATGATCGTCAATTAGCATTAGTTCTCCTTTTTTGAAATCCAAGTTGATCGCACCTGCAGCATTAGAAACCAATAATTTTTTGATCCCAAGCTGATGCATAATACGTACCGGGAATGTCACATCCTGAAGAGAATACCCTTCATACAGGTGAAATCTCCCTTGCATAACAACCACCTTTTTTCCTTCTAGGTTTCCATAAATTAATTTTCCTTTATGAAATTCAACTGTGGCTGTTGGGAAATTAGGAATGTGATTGTAGCTCACCTCTTTGATCACTTCGATATTATTCAATAACTGACCTAATCCGGTTCCTAAGATAATTCCGATTTCAGGGGCTTCAAACCCCTTATCTTTTAAATAATCCGTAGTTTCTTCAATGTATTTGATCATCTGTTTGTTTTAAAAATTTTTGAAATGCAGGAATATCTTTGATATCCTCATAATAATCCACATCATTTCGTATGTCTAATAATTTATGGCTATGTTGTTCTATGTCATGTAATGTATCTCTAAAAACAGTGTCGGCACCCCAAGCTTTGTTTTCAAAAACAGCATTGTTTAGTGATTTCATTCCCAGCAAGTAGTATCCTCCATCTTGGGCTGGTCCTACTACATAATCGTGATTTTCTAGCTGCTCAAAAGCAAATTCTAGATCCCTTTGCTCAAGGTCATACATATCACTACCAATAATGATAATTTTTTCAAAACCCTGTTTAAACCCTTCGGCAAATGCGTATTTCATCCGGGCACCTAGATCTTTTCCAAATTGTTCTTTCTTTTGGTATATGGTTGGATCCCAAATATCATTTGGGTTTACAGATACCGAGTAGTGTACCTCTTTTACACATGTTAACCCTTCAGTAATAGAAACTGTATGTTGCAAAAGCATTTTGTATACATCTAGAGCTGCCTGATCTCCAATGGTGGCTGCTAGTCGTGTTTTGCACTTGCCCAGTTCTGGGTTACGGGTAAATATTAATAACAAATTTTTTGTATTCATTCCTGATATCTTTTAGTGCCTTTTTCTAACCATTTTTCCCATTCTTCAGAAAAGGGATGCACTTGGTCTGTTCGTTGTTCTTTACTATTGAAAACAGGATAGCCATGATTGATCCATTCAAAAATTCCACCGTATAAATTATATACATTGTGATATCCTGCTAGTTTTAATTTTTCTGAAGTCACTTCTGATCGAATCCCAAGGCTACAATACACTACAATTTTGGAGTCTTTATCGATTTCCGGGATTTCAGAAATTTTAGTGATATCAAATTGATCGTACCCTACATGAATAGCATTTTTTAAATGGCTAACCTTGTATTCGCCTATTTCTCTAGAATCAAGGACCACAATGTTGTCGATTTCATCCTTGATGTCTTCGATGGTTACATATGGGATGCTCTCGGTATTGTACATCGTCAATAATTCTTCAATAGAATCCTGACCTGAATGAATCCAAGGGAATAAGAAACAAAGTAGAATGATACCTTTTTTTACAAGCATATAGTTAGCGAAATATTTTGCTATTGAATATTCATTATGGTGTTTTGATAACTATTCTCAGTGGTATTCTGAGAATATCTAGGTCTTTATAAGTTTATAACTGATTCGCAAATCAAGACTTCTTTTGAATCACGAAAAAAGACCATTAAGGAATGTTAAAGAGCAGGTGACCCTTTGTTATAGGCAATCGTATGATATATGGTAGTGTTTTCTAGAGAAACTACGTTTTGAATACTTTTAGAATGAGAAAGAATGAGTTCCAACGCTTTTAGAACCCCAAGTGATAATCTCCTGCTAAATTTTTGAATAATTTTTAAATCAGAAACACTATCGATGTCATATAGTACCTGAAGCTTTGAGATAGCTACTTCACAAGCTTCAAGAGTGGCAATGAGATTTACAGTAAGTGTTCTTGATTGCCAGGGTAAATTTAAAAACAAAGAAGGATCAAAATGGGTATTACATAATCCCATCAAATAAAATCCTCCATCAGCAGAAGGGCCAATTACAAATTTATCTTCCTCTAGCAATTGGGCAGCTTGCAGCAAATGTGTTTTATTGAGTAGCGGAGTATCGTTACCAATAGTAATTACTTTTTCGTATCCTTTCTTAAAGATACTTTGAACAGCATTTACAAAACGTTCTCCAAAGTCAACTCCGTATTGTTGTTCTTCGGAGATTACATAGTAAGGAATATGAGTGCTTTTTACAACAGCGATGGTGGATTCATTAAGTTGAGCAAATAGCTGCTCACCACCTCTCATAGGCTTATGCAATAATTCTTCTTTGGCAGAATTTGCAAAAACTAATATGGCTGTTTTTGAATGCATGCTTTACTATTATGCTACTGTTCCCTGACAACTACTACCTGCACCTGCAGTGCAACCATAGCAGTGTTGTGAAATTACGATATTTCTATTATTTAGCAAATCTTCGTTGTATTCGCTGATATGTTTTACCTTGCTTGCTACCTTAAGATCAAGCATTTGATTGAAATCACAATCGTATAACCAACCGTCCCAGCTTACAGAAATGGTATTGGTACACATTACATTGGCAACGGCTGAAGGATTGTAGGCATCTACCAAGGCATACATATAATCTTCATAATTTTCTGAAGCAATTAAGTAATCCAGAAATCTACTAATAGGTAGATTGGTGATCGCAAACAGATTATGGAATTGAATCCCGAAATCTTCAAGTAATGCCTTTTTGAAATCTTTTTCCATGGAAGCTTGGTCTCCGGGTAAAAAAGCACCAGAAGGGTTATAGACCAAATCCAAACGCAAATCGCTATCCGGCATCCCATACCCACGTTCATTGAGTTCCTGAAGCGCTTTTATCGATTTGTCAAAAACACCATCTCCTCTTTGTTTGTCGGTTTTGCCACGAGTCCAGTGCGGCATCGAAGAAACCACATGCACATTGTGCTTTTTGAAAAAGTCCGGAAGATCGTAATATTTCTTATTAGCTCTTATGATGGTAAGGTTACTTCTTACAATAAAATCTTTGATTCCAGCTTTACTAGCCTCTTCAACAAACCATCTAAAATTAGGATTCATCTCGGGAGCACCACCAGTTAAATCCAGCGTATGCGCTCCTGTATTTCTGATCACTTCCAAACATTGCATCATGGTTTCTTTGGTCATGATCTCTTTTCGGTCCGGTCCGGCATCAACATGACAGTGTTCACAAACCTGATTACACATGTATCCCACATTGATTTGTAATATTTCAAGCTTACGAGGACGCAACGGGAACTGATTAATTTCAGCTATTTTGTCGGCAAACTTGGGTAATTCGCCATTAGCAAAAATACCGTTGTTTAAAATTTCCAGCTGTCTTTGGGTATTGGCTAACTGGTCATTTCTTTTATGTAGCGACTGTTTTTTCTTTGTTTCAGACATTTTTCCTTTAATATTTTTACGATTAGAAACTACATAGAGAGTTTCTCGTATTTATTCATCATTTGTACACCATGTACCAGAGTAGCACCACTTTCAATTGCTGCTCCTGCGTGCACTGCCTCCATCATCTCTTCTTTTGTAATTCCTCTTTGTAATCCATCTTTGGTATAGGCATCTATACAATATGGGCATTTTACCACATGAGATACGGCAAGGGCAATCAAAGATTTTTCCCTGGCACTCAAAGCGCCTTCTTCAAATACTTTTCCGTAGTAATCGAAAAATTTAGTACCTAATTCTTCGCTCCATTCTGTGATTTTACCAAACTTTCTAAGATCCGCCGGGTCATAATATGTTTTAGACATATGCTGTTGTTTTATTTGGGAATAAATTTATTTGTCGTTGTTTATAGTGTATCACTTACACTATATTTCTAAAATTAACTTTATTTTTTTTGAAAAATTAAAGTTTAGGTAATATAAAAAACCTTAACGAATAAAATGGTTATTTCTTAAACATCATAGGAATAAGAGCACAAAGTGCGGATGTTTTAATATTACGTTAAGAAAAAAGCTTAATTTAGACTCGAAAGTCAATTTGCGAGATATTCTTATTTCTGAAATAAGAATTATAATTTATTACACATAGGTCATGAGGAAAAAGGTTACTTTAAAACAACTTGCTCGAGAATTAAATTTATCGATATCCACAGTTTCGAAATCTTTAAAGAATGATCCCGAAATCAGTCAAAAAACAATCAATAGGGTTCACGAATTAGCAAGTTTTTACAATTACAAACCTAATGCATTAGCCGTTAGTTTAAAAAGTAACAAAACCAAAACCATAGGAGTAATTTTACCAGAAATACTCAATCACTTTTTTGCAAAAGCACTTTTTGGAATAGAAAAAGAGGCGGCCAAAAATGGATATAAAATAGTGACCTGTATTACCAACGAATCCTACCAAAAAGAAGTAGAATATGTAGAGATGCTCAACTATAGTAGTGTTGATGGGTTTATTGTGGCGTTGAGTCAGGAAACCCAAGTGCTTAACGAATTAGACCATTTTAAGGTATTGAAAAGAGAAAATGTTCCTGTAGTAATGTTTGATCGAGTAAGTGACGAAATTGATTGTGATAAAGTGATTGTAGACGACAAAGTAGCTTCCAAAAATGCGATGCAATACCTTATCGATACAGGGTGTAAACGAATTGCCATAGTCACTACTATTGGAGATATTAGTGTTGCTAAATTGAGATTAGAAGGAGCTAGAGAAGCTGCAGAGGCTAATAAAGATGTTTCATTAATAAATCTTGAAGTAAAAGACACGATAATCGATTTAGTAGAAAAAGAATCTAATGCCATAGAAAACGAAATTGAGAAATTTCTTAAAGGGAATGATCTTGATGCCGTATTAGGTCTTGATGAAACCGCTGCTGCTATTACAATCAATATATCTCATAAGTTAGGGTATAAAATTCCCCAAGATATTTCTGTGATTGGATTTACAGACGGATTATTGTCTAAGCATTCGTATCCCAAGTTGACCACAGTATCTCAACATGCAGAGGATTTGGGGGCAAAAGCTGCCGAAATTTTACTGGGCCATCTCATCGATGATTTTGATGAAAATTATAAAACCGCAACCGAGATCGTAAAAACTTCTTTGATTGTAAGAGAATCTACCAAATAAAGTTAGATTTAGTCGATAACATAAGTTTTCTTATCGGGACCAACACCCGTAAGTGTCAGTTTTTTCCATTGTTTTGGTAAAATTGGATTTTTCTGAATGATTCCTTCATCGGTCAAATGAAGTCCTCCAAACCCGAAAATGACAGTTTGTAACATTCCTCCTGCACCGGTTGCAAAGTAAGGATTGTTACTAGTTGCAGCTTCGGCCAAAGCACCAAACGGAGGTCTTTTGTTGGGTTCGTAACTTCGTTTAAACAATCGAAACGCATTATCAGCATCGCCCAAACGAGCATAGATAACTGCAAATACACTTTGTGCCATTGCTGGACCTTCTTCTGCAAGCTTGGGTTCGTAATATTTTAAATCTTTAAGAATGGTTGCTTTATCATTAATGATATCCAATGGGTAGGACAATAAGTTAACGTCAGCTTGTTTTATACGATCTCCATCATAAGTGCTGTGTTCTTTGGTCGTGCCATCTTCAAATTTATGGATCACTATGTTCTTTGCTACGGTATTCCATTTTGGATTTGATGACAACCCTAATTCGGTTGCGGCTTTTTGAGCATATTGCAAACAAGTGATAGCAGATCCATTAGTAAATGCATTATCATCTACGTTTGGAGCAAACTCATTGGCCCCTACCACATTTTTGATGGTGTATGAGCCATCTGCATTGGGCGAAGATCGACTTACCCAATAATCAGCAACTTCTTTAAGTAATGGATATCCACGTTCTTTTAACCAGGTTTTATCTTTAGTAACACGATAATAGTTCCAGAAGGCGATGCCTACATCTGCAGTTATATGATGTTCAAAAGTTCCGGTAAGTGCCCACGCCGGAGTTGCTTCTTCTCCTGTATCATCGCTTTCCCAAGGAAACATGGCTCCTTTATACCCAAAATTAATGGCTTTTTTCTTGGCAATTTCCAGGCGATCCGAGCGATAATTCACTAACGATCTAGCGATTCCCTGGTTTAGAACCAATAATGGTGGGTACATCCATAATTCGGTGTCCCAAAAAATATGTCCGTTATAGTTTTGTGAACTTAACCCCATTGGAGCAATACTCAGATTCGAATCTTCTCTAGAGAATGCATATAGATGGTATAAGGCCAAACGCACATCGAGTTGCGATTGCAGGTCACCTTCAATAATAATATCTCCTTTCCATAGATCTTTCCAACGGTTTTTGTGTTGTGCCAATAGATCTTTTTGAGGAGTAAGTAGATTAAAAATTACAAAACGCTCACTTTCGGTTTGTGGATCATAAAAATCTTGCGTCGTACATTGTGCACCAGTCCAGGCAAATTGGTAGTTTTCTCCTTTTGTTATTTTCTTTTCAAACGATAGCCTGTTGTCATATTCAGATACTTTTTCATGAATTAATTTTGGTCGCTGATGCTCTCTTGTAGAGTTGATCGCATGCCAAATAAAGGTTCCAGAAGAGGCTACGGTATGTCGGTTTAGTCTACTTTTTGCTACAGTTTGTAGTATGGGCATGGTGGTTTCAAGATCTTTCAGAATCCGAAAAGTACTATTTGGGGAGTTGTACTCTTCTGGAGTTTGAATTTTTGCAGTTACTTTTAGGTCAATGTCTTCCGAGGCTTGTATCTCGACATCAATATATCCTGCATAGGGAACATTCTGAAGGGCATAGATGCTATACGAAATGGTCGCTAGGTTTTTATAGGAGAAAGAGGTTGTAAAACGAGCTTCTTTCATGTGTAGTGTTTGGGTCCAATTGTCAATAACACTATTATCAAGTTGTTGTCCATTGATTTCTACCTCTAAATTTCCAAAGTTCATCCCTTGTAAAATTCTACTAACTCCAAGTGGAGATTCTTTGTCGTAAACGTTATTCAGGATAATCTGTTTTGTTTTGAAAATGTCGGAAGAAGGAAGGATTCCGATTCTACCGTTGGCGGCTACAATTCCGGTATAATTTTCTTGATTTGTAGTAGAAATTGACCATCCATTTTCTTGAGAAACAGCAGTGGTACTTAAGGTGATGAGAAATAGAAATGCTAGTAATCCTTTGATTTTTTGTGTGATCATAACAATAAACAATTTAAGTTAATAGTAGTGTGCTATTTAAGGTGCTTTAATAGCATTAACTCCTGTTTTAGAACTATGTTAGTATTGTTTATTAGCGTATTGTGGTAGATAAATATATGGATTTATGTACTATCCCTCAAAATCAATTCAGTTTTTAATTTCACTACCTTTTTACGATGATTTTTATCTATGGGTTCATTAAATTGCTGAATAAGTAACTCGGCTACCTTTTGTCCCATTTCAAAGCTGGGCTGCGCAATACAAGTCATTGATGGTACAAAAACTTCACCTAATCCCAAATCTCCAAAGCCAATCACTGCAACATCATCGGGGATGCGATATCCCATTTTAAGCAATGTTTTCATGGTGAGTAGCCCATAATTATCGGTACAGGTAAAAATAGCATCCGGAAATTCTTGTAGGTTACTTAAGAATTCGTTGATTTCGGTATCTTCAAATTCTCTATCCAAAGATTTACAATGTAGAATCAATTCGTCAAGAACTTCAATTTGATTTGCATGCATGGCATCGAGATATCCCTTGAAACGATCTTGAAAAACCTTTTTTTCTTTAATACCTCCAATAAAAGCGATCCGTTTCCTTCCGGTTTTGATCAAATGTTCTACTGCTTCGTAAGAGGCTTTATCGTCCTGGATTAATACATGGTCTGCACCCGAAACTTCTTCCTTGATATTATCAAATAAAACAACAGGAATACCTTTGCCAATGATGCTCCTGATATGGGTAAATGTTTCTGTTTCATGAGTAGGAGATAGAATAATACCATCTACAATACCTCTTTCGTAGGAAATAAGATTTTCTCTTTCAAATTCAAAAGAGTTTCTAGAAGAACTAATAAGGATTTTATAGTTATGTTCTCGGGCATAATGGTCTATACCGCGACAAACTTCAATGAAAAAAGGTTCGTCATATCTGGGTATGATGACTCCTATGATGTTTGTTTTACCAGAACTGAGACTTTTTGCAATCTGATTGGGCATATAGCCCATGGCCTCTGCGGTTTTGAAAACTTTCTCACGGGTACTCGGTTTCACTCTGGGATTTTTGTCCAGGGCCCTAGAAACTGTAGCTATAGAAATGTTAAGCTTTCTAGCGATATCCTCAAGTTTTACCCGTCTTTTTTTCAAATTTATCTAAAATTACGTTAAAAAATTGTTATTAAAACATCAATTTCGCTAAAAATATGATAATACAAACGTTTGCATTTTTTTAAACCTATCGATTGTTTCTCAGTTATATGAATTGTTTAGTAATTTGTATTAGTCGTTATGATTTTTTGAGCAATTCATAATAATACCTACTAAAAAAAGTCATTTTTTTAATCAACTTTCCCCAAAATACCTTATGCTCAAGGTGCCATGCGGCTATGCTAATTTAGGATAAATAATGCTTAATTCGAATTAAACATTGTTTAAAATGCAGTAGGAAAATCAAATATTTTGAAACCAACGATTTTAGAATCTTAAAACCGAATTGCATGGAGCTTACTTGGTTCAAAAAAGGAACTATTTATCAAATCTATCCCAGGAGTTTTAACGATAGCAACAATGATGGGATAGGAGATCTAAGAGGAATTATAGAAAAACTAGATTATTTAAAAAGTTTAGAAGTCGACATTTTATGGTTAAGTCCAATTTTCAAGTCTCCCAATGATGATAATGGTTACGATATCAGTGATTATTGTGATATCATGTCTGAATTTGGGACAATGGAAGATTTTGACGAACTATTGAAAGAAACGCATCATCGTGGAATGCGATTGATTTTAGATTTGGTGGCCAATCACTGTTCCGACGAGCACCGTTGGTTTCAGGAAGCAAAAAAGTCGAAAGACAACCCTTATAGAGATTATTTTCATTGGAGAAAACCTGCTACCAACGGTGGTCCACCCAACAACTGGAAGTCATTTTTTGGGGGAAGTGCATGGGAGTTAGATCCTTTATCTGGAGAGTACTACTTGCATTTGTTTACCAAAAAACAACCGGATCTGAATTGGGAGAATCCCAAAGTGAGAGAAGAGATTTATAATGCAATGCGATTTTGGTTGGATAAAGGTGTAGATGGTTTCAGAATGGATGTGATTCCGCTAATATCAAAAAGAGACGGGTATCCTGATGCACCGAAGAAAGGATTCAGAAAAATAATTGAAGAAGTATATGCGAATGGACCCAGAGTGCATGAATACTTGAAAGAGATGAATACAAATGTGGTCAGTCAATATGATGCATTTTCATTAGCCGAAGGAGTTGGAATCAATCATGAGAATGCCGGATTGTATATCAATAAGGATAGAAAAGAGCTGGATATGCTATATCATTTTGATGTTTTAGAGTGTACCATAGTAAACGGCAAGTTTGAAGAATCTTCAGTATTTAACCTGGTTAATCTGAAGAACATCTTTAAAAAATGGAGAGAAGCGGTTCACGAAAAAGGTTGGTTGGCAAACGCAATGGGAAATCATGATTTTGCAAGAATGGTATCTCGTTTTGGAAACGATACCTCGTATTGGTCAGAATCGGCCAAGATGTTGCTCCTTATGCAAGCCACGCAAAATGGTAGTTTAAACATTTATCAAGGTGATGAAATAGGGATGACTAATATCGTTTTAGAATCTATAGAAGATGTGAGAGATGTACAGTCTTTAAATTTTTACAATGAAAACCTGGAGACAAAACGGTATTCTACCCAAGATGCTTTGGAAATGATCAATCGAGAAGGAAGAGATAATGCTAGAACACCTATACAATGGAGTGATGAAATAAATGGAGGGTTTTCTACGCATACACCATGGTTAAAGGCGAATCCAAATTATGCAGTGATTAATGTAGAAAAGCAAGAAAAGGATAAAGATTCAATATTAAATTTTTATCGAAAAGTACTGAGGACAAGAAAACAATATGATGTATTTGTTCACGGGGATTTTGAAGAACTGGAATTCAACAACCCCAATATTTATGCTTATAAAAAGAAAAGAGAAAATGAAGAAATTCTGGTAGCACTTAATTTTAGTGAAGAGGAAATTGAATTTAAATTCGATACAAGCGATGTTACTTCAGAAATATTGATTAGTAATTACGAAGATTTAAATATAGAAAATAACCAAATGACACTAAAACCTTACCAGGGAGTGATTTTGGAAATGAACTAAAAACAGACACCTATACTGTAGAAAGTGAAATTAGTTTTTGTTTGTTAGCGAAGAGGTCTCAGTATTGAGAACTTCTTAAAGGTGTAACAATGGAGGCATCAATTTTTTTTGTAACTTAATAGTGTCCTAAGACAGTATAATTGCAGAAATCAGTCAGAATGTGGTAATGAGGCTACGATGCCTCCCTTGTTACTTTAACTTATTTAGAAATAGTAATATTAACCATAAATCAATTATTAGGAACTTTCAAATTTAAATCAAACTCTATATTATGAAAAGTATGATACTTAAAAGGCTCATATTTCTGCTGATTTTTTTATCCGGGGGTATGATGTCTGCACAAATTACAGTTTCTGGGGTGGTTTCAGATGCCAATGGACCAATTCCGGGAATTAATGTTATCGTTAAAGGTACTAACCAGGGGGCCAGTACCGATTTTGACGGTAAATATACTATCGACAATGTTGCCGAAGATGCAATTATAGTCTTTAGTTACATTGGTTTCCGAACTCAGGAAGTTGCTGTTAACGGACAAACGACAATAAATGTTACCATGTCTGAAAATGCAGCAGAATTAGATGAAGTAGTGGTGGTTGGATATGGTAGTGTACGGAAAAGCGACGCAACAGGTGCCATAGATGCCATCCAGGCGGAGAAATTTAAAGAAGTGGCGGCAGCCTCTCCAGCTCAGCTCCTTAGAGGTAAGGTATCCGGGGTGCAGGTAACGACCGCAAGTGGTGAGCCAGGTGCCGGAGTAAATATTCGGGTACGTGGTAGTGCATCGCTCCGATCTGGGAATAATCCTTTGATTGTAATTGATGGGGTACCTATTGATGGTGGAAACGTAAGTGCTGGAGGTGCCAGTCCATTTGGTAGAACAGCACCAAGAAACCCGTTAAACTTTATCAATCAAAATGATATCCAAAGTATAAACATCTTGAAAGATGCTTCTGCAACTGCAATTTACGGGTCTAGAGGTGCTAATGGTGTTATTTTGATTACTACAAAAAAAGGTAGAAGTATAGAACCTTCGATTACTTTTAATACTTCTTTTGGAGTAAGTACATTGGCTAGAGATATCGATTTATTAAGTCCTGAGGCATTTGTTTCTACAGCACAAAACGATCCAAACATCACTGTGAACGATTTGGGAGGTAGATCATATGATTGGACAGATGTGATCCTAAGAGATGCCATCCAGGTAAATAACGATATTTCTATTTCACAAAATTCAGAAAGATCTAGTTATCGTCTTTCTTTGGGTGCCACATCTCAAGAAGGTATTGTTAAAGATACCGGCTTAGACAAGTACACCGTATCATTTAATTCTAATACCAAATATTACGATGATAAGCTTACTATTGATGTTAATGCCTTAGTAACTTCACTTAAAGATGAAGCTGAAGCTTTTGCTAGTGATGCTGGATTTACTGGAGATTTATTTTCTGCAGCCTTGCGTTGGAATCCAACCAGACCACTTTTTCAGCCAGATGGGAGTTATACATTTGTAGATAACCAATCTAATTTGAATCCCCAGGAACTATTGGATTCTTATAAGGATTTTACAAACACTTTGCGAATCTTAGGAAATGTTTCTGCTACCTTAAAATTAGGGCAGCATCTCGAATACAAATTCTTATTTGGTGTTGATCGTACCACTTCTGAGCGTAAGAGTCAATTATTACCAACGTTCGACTTTCAGGACTTAGCGGTTACAGATCCTGATTCGGGAGAAGAAAGATTAGGTAGAGCAGATGTGAGTACAACAAATTCGTTCTCGAGAATTTTTGAAAACACGCTTACCTACAGAAATACGTTTTGGAATGATCTGAATTTTAACGCCATACTGGGATATTCTTTTTATGATTATAATTTTGACGGAAACTCTGTTATTGCTAGAGGTTTTGTTGAGAGTCAGACCGATTTGATCAATAACTTAGAAGGAGCTGTGCAAACGGAAATTAGAATTGATGATCCCGATGATGGAAATAGGTTTAATGAAGTATTTAGAAATTCCTATGACGTTCAATCGTTCTTTGGTAGAATTAATGGAGATTACAAGCGATTACTATATACAGCAACCTTTAGGGTTGATGGATCCAGTAAATTTGGTGAAAACGAGCAATATGGATTTTTCCCTTCAGTTGGTTTAGGATATAAAGTATTTGAAGGAGAAGAAGGATTGTTGAATAACCTGAAAGTAAGAGGTAGCTGGGGTATCACGGGTAACCAGGAATTCCCGGTAAACTCGGCTGTAGAGATCGGAGAATTTACAGGAAATGGTGGTTTCGCAACGGTAACCGCAGCAAATCCAGATCTTAAATGGGAAGAAACTACTTCTTTTGGAATTGGTGTTGATTTCTCTGCTTTTTCGGATAAATTATCAGGTTCGATAGATTATTTTACCCGAGAAACTGAAAATTTATTATTTATCAAAACACTCGAGGCTAACCAACCTGGGCCAAGTGTACGACAGTTTATTAATCTTGATGGTACTCTAGATAATTCGGGTCTCGAACTTTCTTTGAATTATAATGTATACCAAAGTGAAAACTTAAGCTTTGATATTAGTGCAAATGCCGCATTCTTAGGAAACGAAGTAAATATTCCAGGAATTTTTGAGCCAACCGGTTTTGTAAACGGTCAGGGATTATCAGGGGCCTTTACTCAGGTGATCGCTACAGGAGAAGATCTATATAATTATTTCTTGTTAGATTTTAGAGGTTTTGATGAGAATGGAGTAAGTTTATATACAGGGCCAGATGGTACTCCGGTATCAGATGGTACAGCAGTACCTGTCCTTATTGATGCACAACCATTACCCACAGTAAATTTTGGTTTTAGTACTAATCTTTCTTACAAAAATTGGGATTTTAATACCACATGGTACGGGGTAGCAGGAAATTATATTTATAACAATACAACCAATGCACTTTTCTCTAGAGGAGTTTTCAATGCAGGGAATAACGTTCCGGGAGATATTGCTAACACAGATCAGGCAGTAGGTGATCCTTTGGCAGCATCCACCCGATTTTTGGAGAAAGGTGATTTTTTAAGGTTATCTAATGTAACTATAGGATACAATTTTAATGATGCAATACTGGAAACCTTGAAATTGAAATCAGCTAGAATCTACGCAACAGGCTCTAACTTATTCGTAATTACAAGCTATTCCGGGTTTGATCCAGAAGTTGATGCAGCCACTGCATTTGGAAGAGTTTCTCAATTTGGGGTAGATTATTTATCCTATCCTAGGTCGACTAACTTTAGTTTAGGTTTAAGTGTTTCTTTTTAAAAAAATGATTGTCATGAAAAATAGAAAGTTGTTATTTATAGCTATGATCATATCGGCAGGTATGATATGTAGCTGTACGGATTTGGATGCCGAGATTTTGGACGGTGTCGAAATCACAAATGATGGAAGTGGGAGTTCTATTCCGGTAGATTCCCAATTGCAGACAGCCTACCAGGGCTTACGAACGTATCAGGATCAGGCAAGATCACATATCGTTTCAGAACATACATCTGATGCTATAGTGGGGCCTACCCGAGGAGGTGACTGGGATGATAACGGGGTGTGGAGACAATTACACGTACATACCTGGAACCCTTTGAATGGATTTATTAGAGATTCGTGGAATGATATTTTATCTGGAGTTTTTAATGCAAATCAAGTATTAGAAAACAACCCATCTCCTCAACAAGCTGCCGAGGCCAGATTGATTCGTTCATACCATTACTATTTTGTGTTAGATATGTTTGGGATTATGCCGTTTAGAGAGTTAGGGAGTCCACTTACTCAGGAGCCTACATTTTTTGAAAGAGCAGAAGGAACACAGTTTGTAATCGATGAATTAGAAAGTATTATCAACGATTTGCCGGATCGTATGGATCCTACAGTAGCTAACAAAGATGCAGCACGGTTTTTATTGGCAAAGCTATATTTAAACAAAGCGGTATTTATGGCTGATAATCCAGCTGGTCCTTACACTTTTGATGCTGGTGATATGAATGCGGTTATTCAAAATGTGGATGCAATGACCAATACTTTGGCAACAGATTATTGGGATAATTTTGTTCCTAATAACTCTGAAATTTCTCCTGAAATCGTTTTTGCATCTAGAAATATACAAGGTGGAGATGGTGGAAATGTACAATCCAGATGGAGAATGGGGAACCACTATAACCAAAGCCCTGATGGGTGGAATGGTTTTACTACCCTGGCAGAGTACTACGATCGATTTGATCCAAATGATATCCGGATCAACAACCCAGATGCTGATGCATTAACTAATAGTGGGTATAATTTAGGATTCCAGATTGGGCAGCAATATGGCCCTGGAGGACCAGGCGTAGGAACAGCGCTAGAGGATAGAAATGGAAACCCTTTGGTATTTACCAAAGAAATTTCTCTACTTACCGAGGGAAGTACATTAGAAACAGCTGGTGTTCGTGGAGTAAAGTATAAGCCAGACTATGATAATATTGGTAGTCCTGATAATGATTATGTATTAGCAAGATACTCTGATGCGTTATTAATGAAAGCAGAGGCAATTGCAAGGGGAGGAACACCAACAGGTGGAGATACGGCAGAATCTATTGTAAATGCTATTAGAGCAAGAGCATCTCAAGCAGCAATCACAGGATCTCTAGATGATATTTATGCAGAAAGAGGTAGAGAGCTTTGGTGGGAAGGATGGAGACGTAATGATATGATCAGATTTGGTACGTATTTGAATGCAAAAGAATTAAAATCATTCGAGTCTGGACCAGAAAGAGTGTTATTCTCAATTCCGGCAGGAGCATTGTCAACATTTCCTCAAAATCCTGGATATTAGATTTTTAAGTGAATTTATATGAATTAGGAACGGAGCCCTTCAGTTTTGAGGGGCTCTGTTAATTCGTATTTTTATAGTTTTAAGAACTTAAGTGATTTATAACCTTAGATATCGTATACTTATTCTTGTATTTCTCTTCGCCACCTTGATTTGTTGTAAGAAGGAGAAAAAGTCTTATCTCTTCAAAAACATGTCGAGCGCTGACACTGGAATTACATTTCAGAATACATTGAAAGACTCCAAGGATTTGAATATTCTCACCTATCTTTATTATTACAATGGAGCGGGTGTTGCTGTTGGAGATTTTAATAACGATGGTTGGGAAGACCTATACTTTGTTGCTAATCAAGGCAAGAACCAACTATATCTTAATCAGCAAAACTTTCAGTTTAAAGATGCAACTCCAACAGTATTAGAAGACAATGAGGGTTGGTCTACAGGGGTTACCGTTGTGGATATCAATAGTGATGGGCTTAAAGATATTTATTTATGTAAAGTTGGGAAATACAGAACGATAAAAGGAAAAAATAAGTTATTTGTCAATAAAGGACTTGATCCAGAGGGTAAAGTGATTTTTGAAGAGGAGGCAAAAAAATATAACCTGGATATTGTTGGGTTTTCTACGCAAGCTAGTTTTTTTGATTATGATCTTGATGGAGACCTGGATATGTACTTGTTGAACCATTCTGTGCATCCCAATAGAACCTATGGAAGAGGTAGTAAACGAAACCAGATAGATTCGCTCTCTGGAGATCGGTTGTATAGAAATAATCAAGGTGTTTTTACAGATGTTTCCCAAGAAACAGGCATTTTTCAAGGAGCTATAGGTTATGGTCTAGGTATAGCAACAAGCGATGTCAATAATGATGGTTATCCAGATATATACGTAGGTAATGATTTTTTTGAAAATGATTATTTATATATCAATCAGAAGGATGGAACTTTTAAAGAAATAATTTCTTCAAACCAAAAGCAACTTCAGCACACTTCGCACTTTTCTATGGGTGTAGATATAAGCGATATTAATAATGATGGTCTTCCTGATATTTTATCATTGGATATGCTTCCCGAGAATCTAGAGACCTATAAATCTTCAGGTACCGAATACAATTACACTACCTACAATCAATATCTTAAAAATGGGTATCAACCACAATACATGCAAAATGCATTGCAACTAAATCGAGGAGATGCTAATTTCAGCGAAGTCGCTTTTTTTTCTGGAGTTGCGGCCACAGAATGGAGTTGGGCTCCACTTATTGCAGATTATGATAATGACGGGTACAAAGACATCTTCATTTCCAATGGAATCAAAGGAGCGACCAATGATATGGATTTTATCAGTTTTATTGCTAATGAGAAGATTCAAAAAAAGATCAATCAAGGAATGAGCAAAGAAGATCTATCGTTGATCAAGGAGCTACCCAGTAAGAAAACCTCCAACTATTTTTATCAGAATAAAGGAGATCTGACTTTCGAAAACACGTCCGATGTTTGGGCAGAAAACCCTCCTTCATACAGTAATGGAGCGGTTTATGCGGATTTGGATAATGATGGAGATTTGGATATGGTAATTAATAATGTCAACGAACCTGCTTTTGTGTATGCCAATACCTCCTTAGAAAAAACAAATCACAATTATTTGAAAATCCAACTCAAAGGGGCAAAGCATAATTTAGATGCTATAGGAACCAAAGTGATCTTGTTTGTTGAAGGAAAAATGCAACATGCCGAAGTTTTTACAACCAAAGGCTATTTATCATCAGTATCTCCAATTTTGCATTTTGGGTTGGGACAAAATACAACGGTAGATTCCTTACAAATTCATTGGCCAGGGGGTAATAGGTCTATCCTTAAAAAGATAACGTCAAACCAAACACTTGTTATAGATAAGAATATCGTTGCAGTGGATTCCCCAAACAAAAGCGGTGATACAGTAGCACAGGAAAACATTTTGGGAGGTGTCAAATTCAAACATCAAGATTTTGAAACCAAGGATTTTAGCATAGAGCCTTTAGCGCCATACGCGTTTTCTAACGAGGGGCCTCATATAGAAGTAGCTGATGTTGATAGAGATGGACGTTCGGATTTTGTCGTTTCGGGAGGAAAACTACAATCTACCTCCCTCTTTTTACAATCTGTAGACGGAGATTTTACAAAAAGTAGGTTGTCAGCCTTCGAGATGGATCAACAGTATGAAGATGTACAACAGTGCTTTTTGGATGCAGATCAAGACGGAGATCAAGATCTAATTACCGTATTCGGAGGAAACGAAAACTATTCCGGGTATCAAAGTCCACCAGCTTTGTATATCAATAATAGAGGCATCTTTACTAAAAGTAAAAATTCATTTGTGGATCATCCTATCAATGCATCTGTGGTGGTATCCGCAGACATAGATAACGATGGAGATTTGGATCTCTTTGTAGGTAGCAATAACGTTCCTGGTAAATATGGAGTTACTCCAAAACAATATATTTTTAAGAATGATGGTAAGGGGATTTTTGAGGAGCAAACAGCTGCTGTTGCCACAGAATTACTTGCCATAGGACAGGTGACCGATGCGGCCTTTATAGATCTTAATAATGATGATTTTGAAGACTTGGTTTTAGTTGGGCATTATATGCCAATTACGATATTGATGAATGATGGAAAAGGTAATTTCAAAAAAGAAGAGAACCATTCGCTGAAACATACCAATGGTTGGTGGAATTGCCTGATAGCTCGAGATATGGATAAGGATGGGGATATCGACATCATTGTGGGTAATTGGGGACTTAATACCCGGCTTACTGCTTCGGTAGAAGAGCCATTACGTTTGTATTTGAATGATTTTGATAAAAACGGAAAAAAAGACCCTATTGTTACCTATTTTTATAAAGGAAAAGAAACACCAATAGCAACCAAAGATGAACTGTCAAAACAAATCCCAGTTCTGAACAAGAAATTCTTGTCGTATACTACTTTTGCAAAGGCAGATTTCAAAGATTATTTTTCGGCTTCGGCAATTGAAGAAGCTGAAGTTAAGCAGGTTTTTACCCTGGCGACAACTTATTTTGAAAATAAGGGGAATCGCAATTTTGAAGCGCAAGAGTTGCCATGGGAAGCCCAAATATCTTCGGTGCATGCCATGCATGTTTTGGATATAAATCATGACGAATATCCTGATATTGTACTGGGAGGTAATACATATGAAGTAAATACTCAATTAAGTCGGTTAGACGCCTCTTACGGTTCTGTACTATTGAATACTCAAAAAGGAACTTTTGAAGCCGGTAATACTCCAAGTCTGAATATAAAAGGAGCTGTAAGATCCATACAATCTATCGACATCAACCAAGAAAAATATCTCTTGTTTGGAATTAATAACGATAGCCTTCAATTAATTAAAATGACAACCAATGAATAAAATAGTATATAGCTGCCTGTTAGTATCTATGGTTTTGGGCTCTTGTAAAAAGGAAAAAGTAAACACCGAAACCAAAATAGATCAGGAGCCTTTGTTTACCAAAGTGACGGCTGCAACATCTAATATTCATTTCGAGAATACGGTAGAAAGTCAGAAAGACTTCAACATTTTCACCTACAGAAACTATTTCAATGGAGGAGGTGTAGCCATCGGAGATATTAATAACGATGGGTTGCCAGATGTATATCTTACCGCAAATCAAGGAGAAAACAAACTCTATCTCAATAAAGGAAATTTTGAGTTCGAAGACATTTCCAAATCCTCAAAAACTACGGGTAAGAACTCATGGTCTACTGGAGTAGTTATGGTAGATATCAATGCCGATGGGTTTTTGGATATTTATGTTTGTAATGCGGGAAATGTAAAAGGAGATGATCAAAAAAATGAACTTTTTATCAATAATGGACCTTCGGCAGATTCGGGAATCATTACGTTTACTGAGAAGGCGGAAGAATACAATCTAGCCGATAGTGGTTTTACAACACATGCAGGATTTTTTGACTACGATCAGGATGGAGATCTGGATGCTTATATTTTGAACAATAGTTTTATCCCTGTAAGTAGTTTGGGATTTACCAACAAAAGAGATTTACGGGCAAAAGACTGGAATATTCCCGAGATCCTTAAAGGAGGTGGAGATAAATTGTTACGTAATGATAATGGAGTTTTTACCGATGTAAGTGAAGACGCTGGCATTTATGGAAGCCTAATTGGATTTGGATTAGGAGTTACTATTGGGGATGTAAATCAAGATTTGTTGCCTGATATCTATGTTTCTAATGATTTTTACGAGAGGGATTACTTGTACATTAACAATGGAGACGGCACTTTTCGGGAAGAAGTAAAAAAGTGGATTCAACATTTAAGTCTATCCTCTATGGGAGCAGACATGGCGGATATCAACAATGATGGTCTTCCAGAGATTTTTGTTACCGATATGCTGCCAGAAAAGGATCAACGCCTTAAAGAAACGACTTCTTTTGAGAATTATGATATCTATCAACTCAAGAAAAATAGAGACTTCTATAACCAATACATGCAGAATTCATTACAACTCAATAATGGAAATGGTTCGTTTTCTGAAATTTCCTTTTACAGTGGTGTAGCAGAAACTGATTGGAGCTGGGGAGCGCTACTCTTTGATATGGATAATGATGGTTATAAGGATATTTATGTGAGTAATGGTATTTATCACGATTTAACGGATCAGGATTTTATGAACTTTTTTGCCAATGATATCATTCAAAAAATGACACTTACCGGCAAAAAGGAAGAGGTAGATTCCATCATTAATAGAATGCCTTCTACTCCCATTTCGAATTACGCTTTCAAGAATAATGGAGATTTAACATTTGACAATGCTACTACAGCTTGGGGTTTTGAGGAACCTACATTTTCTAACGGTGCTGCTTATGGCGATTTGGATAATGATGGGGATCTGGATCTTGTTGTCAATAATTTTAATATGCCGGTCTCGGTATATCAAAACAAAAGCGAGCGGTTAGGGAACAATTTTGTGAGAGTGCAAATTAAGGGTAAAGATAAAAATACCTTTGCCATTGGGAGTGTCGTTGAGATTTATGCAAATCATGAGATTATCAGACAGGAGCTCGTACCCACCAGAGGCTTTCAATCTTCTACAGAATATATCATGACTATTGGAATCGGAAAGATCAATAACATAGATTCAGTAAAGGTGATATTTCCCAATCAAAAAACTCAAAGTATCAGTAGTGTTAATGTTAATACACTATTACAATTTGATCAGGAAGCGGGAAAGGAAAAAGACAAGCCATTTTCAGAAAACCAGGTGACTTATTTTGATGAGGTTACCTCAGACTTACAACCACATGAGGAAGATCCTTATGTAGATTTTGACTATGAGGGATTGATCTATAAAATGCAATCACGAGAAGGCCCCGCTATAGCCATTGGTGATGTGAATGGAGATGGAAATGAAGATGTTTTTGTTGGAGGAGCCTTCAAACAATCTGGTAGATTGTATCTGCAACAAGGAAATGGAAAAGTAGCAGCGTCATCTTTTGAAACAGAAGAAGTTTTTGAGGATACAGCTGCCGCATTTCTGGATATTGATACTGACGGGGATTTGGATTTGGTTCTGGGGTCTGGAGGAAATTTTAAAGGCGCAAGAACCGGAGTTCGGTTTTATACCAATGATGGGAAGGGGAATTTTTCTCGAGGAAAGATAGTTGCCGCTACGAATGCCAATGTATCGACTATTGCTTCGTATGATTATGATCAGGATGGTGATATAGATTTGTTTGTAGGATGCTTAAATGTGGTAGGTGTATATGGGGTTTCTCCTCAGAGTTTGCTATTAGAAAATGTAGGTAACGGTAATTTTAAGGATGTATTGCTTACCCATGCTCCAGAAATTAGAGAAATAGGGATGGTCACAGAGGCGATCTGGAAAGATGTGGACGGTGATGAACTAAAAGATTTGATTTTGGTAGGAGAATGGATGTCACCCAAAATTTTTAAGAACACCAAAGGAAAACTAAAGTATCAGGACAATAATCTGAATAAGATCTCGGGTTGGTTTAATACTGTCAAAGCAGAAGATCTGGATAATGATGGAGATATCGATTTGGTGTTGGGGAATCGCGGTCTCAATGCCAAATACCAGGCCACCGAACAACATCCGATGAGGTTATATGTTAACGATTTTGATAACAACGGTACAGTAGAACAAATAGTGACACAACATATTGCTTCTAGAGATGTTCCTATACAGCTCAAAAAGGAGATAACGGCACAAATCAACTCCTTGAAAAAACAGAACATTAAGTTTTCAGAATACGCCAAAAAATCAATCAAAGATTTATTTCCGAAAGAAGTCCTGGAAAACACTATCGTTAAAGAAGTGAATACCTTTTCTAGTCTTATCGCTTATAACGATGGTAAGGGCAATTTTGAATTTGTACATTTACCCCAAGTAGCCCAGTTATCGTGCATCAATGCTATTGAAACCGTAGATATTAATGAGGATGGAGTTCTAGATCTGGTGTTAGGAGGTAATAACTATAATTTTAAACCTCAATATTCCCGACTAGATGCGAGTAGAGGAATTGTCTTGTTAAGTACTGGAAAACAAAGTTACAAACCGATTTCATCTTCCGGTTTTTTGGTAGAAGGAGAGATCAAAAATCTGAATTGGATGTCCAATAAAACCGGAACTAAATATTTAATTTCTGGGATTAATAATGAAACTCCAAGAATGTTTAAACTCAAAAATAAAGAATGAGCATAGTGGTTTAGTTCATTCATCTTACTAGTAATGATCAAAAGAGTTTTAATACTAATTACAATAAGCTTGTTTTCCTGTAAGCAAACAGAAAATAGCAATGCCTTATTTCAGAAAGTTTCTTCAGAAATCAGTGGAGTTACCTTTCAGAATACACTACAAAACACGGAAAACCTGAATATACTGGACTACTTATATTTTTATAACGGAGGAGGAGTTGCTGTTGGAGATATTGATAATGATGGTTGGGTTGATGTTTTTTTTACCGCAAACCAGGGAGAAAATAAACTATATAGAAACCAGGGGAATTTTGAATTTGAAGACATTACCGAGCAGGCGGGTGTAGCAGGACAATCCGATTGGAATACTGGAACGGTAATGGCTGATGTAAATGGAGATGGTTTTTTGGATATTTATGTGTGTGCCGTGGTCGGTATTCAAGGGTTAAAAGGAGGTAACGAATTATTTATTAATAATGGAGATGGTACTTTTACCGAAAAGGGAGAACAATACCGAGTAAACTTTAAGAATTACAGTACTAGCGCTGCATTTTTTGATTACGACAATGATGGAGATCTGGATATGTACTTGCTCAATCATGCGGTGCATACACGACATTCCTTTGGAAAAGCAGCTATCAGAAACCAAAGAGATGATCGTAGTGGAGATAAATTACTACGTAATGATGGCGACGTTTTTGTAGATGTAAGCGAAAGTGCCGGAATTTATGGAGGAGCCAACGGATATGGATTGGGAATTGCTACGGCAGATTTTAATAATGACGGATACACGGATATTTATATAAGTAACGATTTTCATGAGGATGATTATTATTACCTGAACAATCAGAACGGGACCTTTTCTGAAGTCTTAAAAGAAAAGATGGGGCATACCAGTCGGTTTTCGATGGGAAGTGATGCAGCAGATATCAATCACGACGGATATATAGATATCATGACCTTAGATATGATTCCCAAAGACGAGAAAGTACTCAAAGCCTCTGCCGGGGACGAAACTGTGGACATGTTGGAGATGAGAACGAATCAATTGGGGTATCATTACCAGTATGCACGTAATATGTTGCACATTAATCATAAAGGAGAGTTTTTCTCTGAAACTGCTTTGTTAAGCGGAGTGGCAGAAAGTGATTGGAGTTGGTCTGCTCTCTTTGCGGATTATAATCAAGATGGAGAGCAAGATATTTTTATCTCAAATGGGATCCCGAAACGTCCTAATGATTTGGATTATATCCGATACATATCCAATGATCAAATCAAAGAAAAAATAACGAAAACCAAGCTGATTGATCAGGAAGCATTAGATATTATGCCCCCAGGAATAGTACAAAATATGATGTTTCAGGGTATGGGAGATATTCAATTCAAAAATCAATCTTTAGGGTGGTTACCAAATGATGCTATGATCTCCAACGGGAGTGCATATGCCGATTTTGATAATGATGGAGATCTGGATATCGTAACGAATAATAGCGGAACTCAAGCCACTTTTTATAAGAATACCGTGGATACTACATCCAATTATTTGAAACTAAAACTTCAATATAAAAAATCAAACCTATTTGGTATCGGGGCTAAGGTCATTTCATATCATCAAGGGGTTCCTCAATATCGACAAATGTATACCGGCAAAGGGTTTCAATCTTCTTCTGAAGCTATGATTCACTTCGGATATGGAAAAACAAAGTATGTGGATTCTCTGAAGATCATCTGGCCAGATCATACGATACAGATGGCGGAACGTATTAAAACCAATCAAACACTTACTATCCGGTTATTAAACAAAAGAAATACGGTTGACTATAAGACGATCTTTCCGGATACTAAAGGTTGGTTTTCAAAGGTGGATAGTATCCCTGGGTTTGACTTTGAGCATAGAGAGAATAATTATGTGGATTTCAATGGACAGAAACTGATTCCCTACAAATTATCAGATAAAGGACCAGCTACTGCGGTAGGAGACCTCAATAATGATGGTAAGGAAGATATTTTTTTCGGAAGTTCTAGAAATAGTCCGTCTCAGTTATTTATACAAACCAACACTGGCTTTGAAAAAGTACAAACAACAACTTTTGAAACTGATAAAATTACTGAAGATGTAGCAGCGGTCATCACAGATTTGAATGATACTAAAACGAATGATCTTTTGGTAGCTTCTTCAGATGGAGAGATTTTTGGCCCTTCCAAAAGAGTATTGGATCGGCGTTATTTCTATACCGACAAAGGAATACAGAAAACTGATTTTCCTGAATTGTTTCATCATACCTCTGTAATACAACCCGGTGATATAGATAATGATGGAGATCAAGACCTTTTTGTTGGAGGATATGTAATACCGGGGGATTTTGGTAAAATTCCAAGCTCTTACATTCTCAAGAATGAGAATGACAACTTCATAATACAGAAAAATGAAGCATTAGAGGGTGTAGGCATGGTCACAGATGCTATTTGGACAGATTTTGATGGAGATAATCATAAAGACTTAATTGTGGTGGGGGAGTGGATGTCACCAACATTTTTTAAAAATGATAACGGAAAGCTGGTAGATGTTACCACATCGGTATCCAAAACAAGATTAAATGGGTTGTGGCAGTCTATTGAAGCTTTTGATATCGATGATGATGGGGATTTGGATTATATTTTAGGTAATTGGGGATTGAATACAAAATTCAAAGCCTCTATAGATACACCATTACGAATGTATTACGACGACTTTGATAACAATCAAAAAACAGAGACCATCGTTGCAATCCCAAGAGATGAGAAATATTATACCGCTCTAGGACTTGACGAATTATCCGCCCAACTTAATTTTTTACGAAAAAAATTTACTACCTATGCATCGTTTGCAGGAAAAACAGTTGATGAGGTTTTTGATAAAGAACAATTGAATGATGCTACCTTGTTTGAGGTACATCAATTGGCCTCGGGATATTTGAAAAATGAAGGAGGAACCTTTACATTCGTGCCGTTTGATAATAAATTACAAATAGCACCGATCACATCGATGTTAGTGCACGATTTTGACAAAGATGGTAAAGAAGAAGTGCTGCTAGCCGGGAACTATTTTGGAGTTACGCCATATCATGGAAGATTTGACGGTTTTGGAGGGGCGTTACTTCAAAAAGGTGGTAGGATTTTGGAAGCAAATGAGCTCAATATTAACCTTGCTCAAAAGGCGGTAGTAGCGAGCAATATCATTAATTTTGCAAATAAGGAATATTTGATAATTACAGTAAACAATGGAAAAGCAGAAATTTATGCGATTCATCAATAAACCATATAGATTACTAGCTGTTTTAGGGACAGTTTTGAGTTTCATCTCTTGTCAGCAACCCCAAGAAATTGAAATCTCTGCAGATCATTATCATACGGCTATAGATAATTTAACAGCAGTGATGGTTCATGATATATTTTCACCTCCTGTTGCTAGTAGGATATACAATTATCCTAATATAGCAGCCTATGAAATCATAGCGCAAGGAAATCAAGAATATACCACCTTATCTGGGCAGTTACATGATCTTAAACCTATACCGGTTGCCGATACCACTAGCGGAATTAATTTTAGACTGGCAGCATTAATCGCTTATCTGGAGGTAGGAAAGACATTGGTTTTTTCTGAACACCGAATAGCATCTTACCAGGATAGTTTGTATGGTGTTTGGGAAAAGAAAAATGCAAAAAGTTACAGTGCTTCCAAAACTTATGGATTACAAGTTGCAGCACATATCAAAGATTGGTTATCCAAGGATAATTATGCACAGACCAGAACAATGCCTAAGTTTTCTGTAAACACTGAAGATCCATCCAGATGGCAGCCAACACCACCTGACTATATGGATGGGATCGAACCGCATTGGAGAGAAATCAGACCTTCAATCATTGATTCGGCTTCTCAATTTACACCTTCTAGACACCCGGATTTCTCCTTGGAAAAAGAATCACCTTTTTACAAAGAACTTTTAGAAACCTATGAGGTGGGTGTAGCCATAAAAGAGGAAGGAGAAAGCTCAGAAAGAATTCAAATCGCTCGATTTTGGGATTGTAACCCGTATGTATCTACGCACAAAGGCCATTTGATGTTTGCCACTAAGAAGATAACTCCGGGAGCACACTGGATTGGGATATGCAAGATTGCCACCAGAAAAACAAATTCGGATTTTGAAAAGACAGTATATGCGTACACTAAAACTTCGATAGCCATAGCCGATGCTTTTATAAGCTGTTGGGACGAAAAATACCGAAGTAATTTAATTCGTCCAGAAACGCTAATCAATCAGCATATTGACGAGAATTGGGAGCCCGTTTTACAAACGCCTCCGTTTCCAGAATATACTAGTGGACATTCAGTAGTTTCTGGTGCTGCCTCTACAGTACTTACAGAGATTTTTGGAGATGATTTTGCTTTTAATGATGATACCGAAATACCTTATGGTTTACCTATCCGATCCTTCTTGTCTTTTAATAAAGCGGCAGAAGAAGCAGCTATTAGTAGATTGTATGGAGGGATACATTATCGGGCAGCGATAGATCTTGGTTTGGAACAAGGACGTAATTTAGGTAGTTTTGTGATCGCAAAACTTGAAATGGAAAAGTAATTTTTAGGAAAAAAATAATGAAGAAAGTTGTAATTGGTATTTTGGTCATCTTAGTAGGAGTGGCAGTATGGTTTTTAATGGTAAAAGAACATGACCATGTAATCACATTTAATGCAAATGCATCACAAAGTAGCGTATATAACCATGTTAAGGATGCAAAATTTATTGATACCACTTCGATACAAGATAATGCAATTATAACCGATAAGGTACTCTTTGAATCCTTTAAACAGGAAGTGCTTGTAGATAATCAAAAAGTTATTTTGGATTGGAAATTCAAAGCTATTGCAGATACTATTACAAAGGTAAATGTAGGGATCATTACCACAGAGAACACGATAAAACATCGTTTGCAAGCGTTATTCAAGAAATCACCATTGGTAAAAACCGTAAAGGATGAGTTAATTTTGTTTAGATGGCAATTTGGTAAGTATACCAATATGTTCAAGGTGACTATCGATGGAGAAAGTGAAATGCCGGCAATGGATATTATGACAACAGAAGCTACTGTAAAACGTGATAATAAGGCAACTGCTATGATGAAAGCAAATGCGTATTTATACCCTAAGCTTGCCGAAAATGGTATTACACAAGATGGCCTTCCTTTTGTTCATATAAAAAACTGGGATACCGAGGAGGATACTATTGCTTTTGATTTTGGGATTCCTATTACTCGTAAAGACACACTACCTGATACCATCCCTAACATTGTATTTGGTAACGTAAAGTCTCAAAAAGCGTTAAAAGCTACTTTTTATGGTAATTACGCCATCAGTGACGAAGCGTGGTTTGCCTTATTGGATTATGCAAAAAGAGAAAACATCAAGTTAGATAACAAACCTTTTGAGGTATTTCATAACAATCCCATGGCTGGCGGAAATCAGCTAGAATGGAAAGCCGAAATCTTTGTTCCTATTTTGGAGAACTAAGAAATTTGGTAGACTACTTCAAATAGATTAGAATCTGCCAACGACTCCAACTTGTCCGGCACCAAAGCTTAGATTCCATCGTATTTTGGTCTTTTTAGGATTGTAAGCATAGCGTTGTTCTTTTTTAAGGTAGTTATCAACGCTATCCACCACAGCGATACTAATAGCAGCACCAAGAACAACATCTGTTAACCAATGCGCTCCTGACCATAGGCGTGATACAGGAGATAATAAACCTATAGCATAGATACCTCCTTTTACATATGGATTTTTAAATTGCTTTGCCAAAGCGTGTGCAGTACTAATAGAAAGAATAGTATGTCCCGATGGGAAGGAGTGGTACCCTGCTTCATTAGACCATAAACGAAAGCTGAGGTTTCCCTCGTCGGTATTTGGTCTTGCTCGTCCTACCAGCGTTTTAGTAAATGTTTGAAATACACCTCCTGCAGTTGCCGACGCGATAAGCAGTACTCCTGTCTTTCTTATTTTTTCGTTTTTAGTGATTAAGCCTATAGCATATATCCCTGTCGTTAATCCATAATTGACCAAAGGTTTTCCAAATCGGAATCCTGTTTCCTGTACAAAGTCAGGAACTCCTTCTGCCTGATTCGTAAAATAATCATTTGCTGGTTCGTCCAAAGCGAGTAGTGTCATAGTTCCAGCTACAACACCTCCAAAGAGGGCCCAGTCTTTTTCTTTCCATTTAAAGGGTTGGGTATATGCATGTTTTACACCTCCATATACAGACAATCCATCATATTTGATAATCTGCCAAGTAGTCATTTGTTCTGAAGAACGTGGAGTTCCAGAAGTGTTTTTTGTAGCAAGTGTATCTTGAGAAAAGGAAGAATAAGTGCTACCAACCAGTAACATGCTTATCCATAGGGCTTTTATAACATTCATAGTAAAAGTTTGCACAACAAAAATAACAACTTATTCATAATTACCTACATACAGTGTTATTTTAAAAAAATGAAATTAAAACTACGCTTAAAAAAATGGGTGCATTTTGGATTTGTTTTTTCTTTTGAAATCACCAAAGACCTGAAATTACTGTATAGGGTATTATTACCGATTTCACCAATTTCCATATAAACACTGAAGGAAAATAGGAAAGAGATAAGGAAATTTGATAAGAGTCAAGATTAGCGCTTTTCGGCTTTATGTAAAATACGAACTATTTCCCAAAGGGGTCATCCGAAAACCCTAAACAGAGTAGGAATAAAGTCTAAACAACAACAATATGAGTACTGCACAACTTGAATCAAATTCTGCAATTGCCGAAGCATATTTGGCAAAAGGGACCATAGGGAATGTGGGCATGCCAGGAGCACCCATCGTCCATTTTTCTCTGGTTGTAGTCCCATCCAAGAATACAGTATCAGGGTCTGTAGAAATTACACAGGCTATCGAAAACGGAAATACGGGAGTGTTTTCGGTAAAAGGAAGCATTCGATCTACCGGATATGGTAAAGTCACCAAAATTGTAAATTTAGAAGGAGAATATATTTACTCGTTTCCGCCACCAGCAATCGGTTCTATCCTAGAGAAATTTACCGCATATATGGATATAGACGATTCATGGAATGGTCAAGGTGGATTCTCTTATGGAAGAGGAAAAATAAATAATGTCCCTGTACATTCAGAACACTAATTTTTGAAGAGAATGATACCAGCTGGTAACATTCTCTTTTCTCTTAAAACCAAATGATATGAGTGCAGCCTACACAAACTCAACTTTTGAAGTAACCAACAAATAGGCATTTGTTTCTGCAGCTTATGATACATAGCGTGTAGTATCCCGCAAGGATCATTGGGGACAATATTTTAATAAACTCATCTGAACTTATTATTTTCTATTGGGGGGTATGATAGAGAATTCGGGGGCGGGTGAGTTTACTATTTTTTATCCAGTGATTTGCTGTTGGGAGATCATAATCAGGGATACAATAATTTTAATGAAATAGTAATGATAGTTGATACAAAAATTGATTTGGAAAGAGATCCATTAAGACTGTTTAGATCATTATTTGAGGATAATAGTCTGCAAATTCTGGAGTGGTCTCTTAAAATCACCAGTGACAAAGTTGAGACAAGATGTAAACCTACCTTTTATGTCTATCATAAGGCAGATGATCTTTCTGTATATGAGAAACTAAATGTACTGTTGGAAAAGTTAGGATGTCCGGTAGATGTTCTGAAATTTCAGCAGAATTCCATTGGTATTTCGATGTATAATGGGATTAGAGTACCGCTACTTACAGAGGATTATAAATGCTTATACATTCATAAATTAAATCAGAATACAATTGATGCATTTCGATGGCAGAATGAATTGACGTATGAAAAAGTGAATTACATTTTTAAAACGGGATTTAAAAAAATAGAGGTTCAGGATTTTATTCATCCAGAATTAGATAGCTTTTTCAGAGATGTGATGAAAACGGAAGAAGCCAAAAACAGATCAGGAATATGGTTGCAAAAGCTGGGATACAAAGTACAAGAAGTGTATCTGGCCTTTCCAAATAGACCTAAATTAAAATGGATTTTTGATCTGTTAAAAGATCATATATTCATCAATTATTTTGAAAATACCCTGGCGTATTCAAATTTGAGATGCAAAAATATAGGATTTGACGGTTTACATGAAGAGAACCCTGCGATTACGGTGTACTTTAGCATTCCAATCAGTCATAAATTTCCGAACACTTATGTAGAACTGATGAATATGACTCATGAGTTTTTTGCAGAAATAAAAAGTTAGAGAACGATTTTGAGAGGATACTACGATGCTATGTTAGTATAATTTTATCGAGTTCTATTATTTTATTTTGTGCAGCAAAAATGATGAGGCCGGCGATGTTTTTGGCTCCTGTTTTTGACAATAAGTTAGACTTATGGGTTTCAACCGTTTTTCTGCTTACAAAGAGTTTTTCTCCGATTTCTTTTGCAGTAAGCTGATAGCACAATAACTTAAGCACATCAATCTCTCTTGGAGTAAGTTCATCTATATTGTTGGTAGGAATTACAGGTGTGTTTGATGCAATTTGTTTCCGCATCATCTCCATTTGTTCGGTATCCAGATAATGACCGTTGGTAGCTACATTACGTATTACGTTTACCAGCTCTTTTTTGTCAATTTCTTTGGGAATAAAAGCGTTAGCTCCAGATTTAAACATATAGCCAATGTAATTAGGTTGGTAATGAGAGGAGATAACAATTGTTTTGATGCTAGGGTGTTGTTTTGTTAATTCATCAACAACATCTTTACCGGTTCCATCTTTCATTCGTAAGTCGGTAAGCACAATATCCGGTAAATTTTCGGTATCAAGAGTATCCAAAAAAGAATTCCCACTATAGGATACCGAGATTACCAAAAAGCCATCAATATCGTTTAAGTAATCTTTTAATAGGTTGGCAACCAACTTATCATCTTCTACTAAAGCTATTTTTATAGTATTCATTTCTTTGGTGTAAAAGGGCAAATTTTGTGCCTGTAGGCTTATTTTGCGCAAATTTAAAGGTGGCATTAAGTTGTTTGGATCTTAATGCTATGTTTTTCATTCCAAGCCCTTTTCCCTTATTTTCTGGAAGTCCTCGTCCGTTATCTCGTACAGAAAAGTAGATCATCTTCTGAGATACCTTTAATCTAACAAAAATTTGTGTAGCACTGGCATGTTTTTCAATATTTGTAATCACTTCCTGAAAAATTCTGTATAGATGTATCTTGATACGATCAGGGATTTGAATATGCGATTCAGGGTTCATATAAAAATCGATAGAAAAGATAGCATGCATAGGATGTAATGCATTTTCAAATAGTATACCTAAACTGCTTTCTTCTAGAAGAGGAGGAGTGAGATCGTGAGATATTCTTCTTGCTGTAATGATACTATTTTTTAATACTTCGGTTAGTTTGTCATCATCATTCATAAGTTGAATTCGCCGTAATTGTCCGATAAGCTCATCATGAATATCTGCAGCAATACGGGTGCGTTCTTTTTCCTGAATTTCAATACTGTTGTGTAACATTTCTTCATTATGAAGGATGATTAGATTTGTTTTTTGTTGCTCTTCTTTTTTAATTCGAGCAACATACTTTTTGGTAAGTACAATAATGAATAGGAGGAGCAGGGAAAATAAGACTAACGATCCCGCTATCCATAATATGGGTGTTAAAGGGTTTTTCCAGTCTTCCATGTTAAGTTCACTAAAGCGGTATAAAATAATAAGAGACAAAAGGCTCTAAATAGCCATATCCACCCTACTAAATTCAAATGCTCATTGATAAGATAATTTGTGGTTAAGGCGATAATAAAGTCAATTCCAAAATAGAATAGGATAATTAAGAATATAGTTATGTGTGCATTTGATAAAAATAGTTTACCATCAAAATATCTAAATAATGCTGCGATCAATAAGATCATAATACAAAGAATATATAGTAAACGATCATAAGATTGATAGGAGCTGACGTCTTTGTTAAATCCCAAACTTAATAGCATGGGGATGGTGAACAATAGGGAGAAGTACAAGAATTTTCTTTTTTCCCACCTAAAAAGGTGCACAAGGATGTAGTATCCTAGATACAGCAGATGTATATAGTAAGATACAGAAAATAAGAATAAATTCACTTTACCAATAATAGCAATAAGTTCTATAGTCATAATGGATACTAGATAGAGAATGGGTATGAATGAATATTTCTTGACCACGCTATATCCTAGTCCAATAAAAAGAACCAATACGCATAGCGTGGAAAGAACATCCATAACTTTTTCGATTACTATCGTAATATCCATTAGATGTTTTACGGTAATTAGAGTAAATTGAAGTCGTTACTTATACTGAACGGAGGGTGAGGCTGTGAGACATCCATAAATAATTCATCGTCACCGGACTTTGGGGGTTGCCCTTCATTTAATTCCATCTCTCTGGTAAGAATAAACTCGATGTTGTATCCAAAAGTTTCAAAGTTTTTGAGAGCCGTTAATGCAAAAACATTTTCCTGACTAGAACTAAATAATGTAGATACATCTTTAAAAGGAATAGTCATTAATCTCAAGATCCCGGGAGAACCCAGTTTAACCGCCTTTTGTTGGTCCTTAAACCAGTTTTTTGACCCTAGCATCCAGTTCAATAATCGTTGTTCGGCTTCACTTTTAGTTATTTGATCATTGTCGGCTAGAGTGACTGGCTTAAAGCCTGCATCTGTTTTTGTGGCAGCAGTATTAAAACTTCTAGTAAATTCCTTTTCCAAAAGATTAACTCCTAGTTGGTAGGATTGGTTTTGGTCCGTTACATTGTCGACGATATAGAATTTAAGCTCAAATTCATCAACGCCAAAATAGCAATTGAGAGCTGTAGGTTTAGTTACATTCCAATTTTGATAATCTTCGTATGAAATTGTGAAACCATAGCCAGAGGTTAAAAAATTAAGAGAAATACTAGTGTTTCTAAGTTCATCCCATGTATTGATGTTTGCTTTAATAAATGTTAAATACTTGCTTGCGCTCATTTTTATAGGTTTAAGAGTTTAGTGATAAGGTACATTAAAAAAAAGAAATCAGGGGAAATTTTAACTTATTTCAAAATTTGGAAGAGCTCTTTAATTCTTCTTCTAAATTCGATAACAAAGCAGAAATAGATTAAAAAGTACAATTCGTATTTGTAAAAAGAATATTTGTCGTTGAGAGTATGGATTTCGTGTGAGAAATTGTCTACAAAAATAATCGTTTGCCAAAGCCAAATGTATCGTACTAAATTCTTAAAAAATTAACATTCTTAGGGAATTGATTCATACGATAGGTGATATAAAATTTATACCTTCGTCAGTAATGTATGATTAATAAGGTATAAGATCCTTTACATGATAAAAATACCCTCCTCTCTCGCACAAGTAGTATTGTTTTGTTTTTTTGCAATCTGTATATATGGTCAGCAAGGAAATAAGGAGGCAGATAATGTCGATCATTACAACATGTTAAGGCAAGAGATTATGGATCAGAAAACGGATAGTTTAAAGTTGTCAGTTATCCGTAAAGCATTACAACTAGCACAAAAAAACAAGGACACTGTAAAAATTGCGGATGGGTTATATTTTTTATCAAAATCTTTCCCTGATCAAAAGGAAGCGTATGCGGATAGCATAATAGACCTTACCAAGAGTAATCCATCTACGAGATATCCGGCCTTCGGATATATGATTAAAGGTAATTTGGGATACGAATTAGGAGATTACAAAAAAGCGTTGGATAATTATTTGAAAGGATCAGTAACTGCAAAAGAAAATGGGAATGAGTTATTGTATTTTAATCTGCGGTTCAATATCGGATTGCTCAAAAATACGGCAGGAGAACGTTTAGAAGCACAGCAAATATTTAAGGACCACTTGTTGTTTTTGGATACCCATCCAAAATATAAGAAACCAAGTGTATACAACCGTATTTTGTTTGCTATGGTAGACTCTTATATCTATAGTGATCAGTTAGATTCTGCAAAGGTATATTTGGATAAAGGAATTAAGGAAACCTTGCAAACCAATGATGATGTAATGCACTCGTTAATGATCGTATATTCTGGGGTATACGACTATTTGTCTGGGGATATTGAAAATGCTATTGATCATCTAGAAAACGGGAAACAAAAACTTTTAGAAATTGATCAATTGAATACACGATCATCAATTCCGTATTATTATCTGGCAAAATGCTACTTGGTAAAAAAGGATACAAAGCGCAGTGTTCAATATTTCGAAAAAGTAGATAGTGTATTAAAAGCAACCGAAGATGTGATCCCCGAGCTCATAGACACCTATGATTATTTGATTTCGCATTACAAATCCGAGGGAAAAATAGATACACAGATAGAACATATCAATACCTTATTGAAGTTTGATAGTATTTTGCATGGCAATCAATTATACCTTACTAAAAATATCAACGAGAAGTATGATGTGGTCGAATTGATTTCAGAAAAAGAAAAACTCATCAAAAAGTTAGAAGAAGATAAGTTTCTAAAACAAGAAACCATAGTTATTCTTATTTTGTTCTTGGTATGTATAACTTTGATTGCGATATATGGATTTTGGAGAAGCCATACCAACAAAAAACGTTTTTTGGAAGTGCTTGAGCATCAAAAAAATAAAGAACGGGCTACAGTTACTTCTAAAGAAGCGATTCAGGCGAAAAATAAGACCGAAATCGATGTGCCAGAAGATATTGTAAGTGGTGTTTTGCACAAACTCGAAGAGTTCGAAAAAGCTGCCAGGTTTTCAGAAAAACAATATACTTTAAATGAACTAGCAAAAGAGCTAGATACTAATAGTACGTATCTTTCTAAGATTATCAATACCTATAAGCATGTGAATTTTGCGAATTACATGAATAACTTAAGGATCGATTTTGCTATTGATCAATTGACCAAAAATAAGGCACTACGATCCTATACGGTAGAAGCCATTGCCTTAGAAATGGGGTTTAAGAAAGCACAGTCTTTTTCTACTGCGTTTCATAAAAAGACCGGGATCTACCCTTCGTATTTTATTAAAAAATTGAACGCTTAAACTCTGATGTTCTTAGAAAAACAGTAACATAAATTAACAAACTATGAAATCCAAAAAGTCATTGCGGAAACTGAAACTGGATAAAACCACAGTTGTACAATTAACGGGCAAGGAACAATGTGTAATTGGACAAGGATGCCCAATTATTACACTTACTATATGCGGTCTTGATTGCTTTGATATCACAAAAACTGTGGTTATAGAAACCGATGGTAACGGATAGTTAAGTACCTTTTTTCAAAAATAGGATATGAAAAGTAAAAAAAACTTAAAAGCCATCACTCTGGATAAGATTAACGTTGCTCGTTTAACAAATAAACAACAATACTTGATTGGACAAGGATCAGTAATTGTTACTGTTAGCCAATGCGAAGCCGATTGTGATTTTATTTCAGAAACAAAAACATTTCTTGATTGTAAAACCATTGTAATAGAAACCGAAGGAATTATTTAGTTGCACTCATCTTATACTCTTAAAAATAAGTAATATGAAAACACACAAATCAAATTTCAAAAAACTTAGATTAGAAAAGATTAATATTGTCAAGTTGGATAAACTAGAAGGAATAAAAGGAGGTATTACTCCTACTACAACAGTTCCTAATACGGAAAACATTAAATGTTATACGGACATTAATAAAACTATTCCTATTGGCACTTAATGTTTTAACAAAAAATAAAACCCGAACTGTACGTTCGGGTTTAGTAAATACGAATTATAGGGATAGGGAAGTCTGCATAGGAACACCAAATATTTCTACAGTAGGTTCTAATGTATTTTCCGTACTTGCGTAGTTTAGGTTTTGCAAAACGTTATAATTAAACCAGATGGATAACAGACGATAAGGGATTTCTAAAGAATCCTTGATTCCCAGTTTAGAATCTTCCATGTGCACCCATCGTTGTAGTGGTTGTTCATATATTTTTTTGAGTATAGTGGCTTTGCCATAGTATTTTTTCATTCTTAAAAACATTTCGATATCAAATAACCATCTGCTAAAGAAGTTTCTTTTAAACAAAATTGGGATCAATTCTGCCCTAAAAACTTTAGCTCCGCATTGCGTATCCTCTATGGGTAATCTTAATATAAAGAAGACCAACATTTTTATGATTTTTGAAAATACCGCCCTGAAGCTATCTTTTTGGATTCCCGCTGAAGCATTTTTAGCTCGAGAACCGAAGACCATACTTAATTTTCTGTTGGTTTTTAGTGTTTTTAAAAGATCATCAAAATCGTCGAAATCCGTAGATAGATCAGCATCTATAAATCCTACATACCCGATGTCTCCTCTACTGTGAAGATATCTTGCACCTGCTCTCACTGCAGCGGCTTTTCCTAAATTCTTTTTGATATCAATCACACTTACCTTGGATGGGTTAGATGCTTGTATATCTTTTAAAAGTACAATGGTATTATCCTTACTCCCATCGTTGACAAAGCAAAGATGATATTGGTTTTCTTTATTGATAAAATTTCTGAATGCAGATACATTTAGTCTGTTTTCTTCATTATAGCAAGGCACGATTATTCCGGTTTTCATAGGGGTAATTTTTTGGGTTATACCTCGAATGTACTCTGGAATAATGCCCAAAATCCCCTTATTTCGTTCACTGGAGAATTGCTGTCGACGAAAGGTTTTTATCGAAAGATGGGTTATTCGTCGAATCCGAAACCTTTGTTGTATATTTAAACAGAAACTACGGCGAGTCATATGAATTTATCCACGAACAAGTATTTGATTATTGCTTTATTAATCGGAGTAATCTTTCATGGTACTGCCATTTTCTTCACTTTAGAGTATACGTATGATGCCTTAATCCATTTGTTTTTCGGAAATCACTATGCAACTAGCTGGTTCGAACCCTGGAGTTATAGTTGGTATACCGGATTTACCGTAATGGGATACCCTCCGTTAGTACATCAAAGCATTGGATTACTGTCTTATATCGGGGGATTAAAATTTGGATTGTTTTCTGTGGCTTTAATCGCCATTATACTTTTTATCACTGGGGTATATCGATATGCATTATTATTGACATCTAATCGAACCGTTGCAGGGTATACGGCGGTATTAGCGGTTTTTGCTTCTGTTTTTATAGAAACCTTGCATGTTTTTGGGCAATTACCCAGTATTATTGGGATCTCGGTATTGATGCATGCGCTACCGGAGATTTATTTATGGATCAAAGTAGGAAAGTACAAGTACCTGGTCAATGCATTGAGTTTGATTGCGGTAACTGTTACCTCACATCATGTAACTCCTATATTTGGAATGGTGTTTTTTATCTTTCCTTTGATTGGAATGATAATTATGGACGGTGCTCGAGAAAAAGTAAATTCCTATAAAGAAGTACGCTTAAAACATTTTATTCAGACTTTTTTTGCATTGCTAAAACGAATTGTAGGTTTTGGGTTTGGGTCATTGATATTGATTATTACCTGTATCCTTCCATACTGGATCAACACCAAAAATAACCCTATTACACAGGTACCCATACCTCACGGTTCTCGCGATAATTTTTTGGAGGTCACTTCGTCTGGGTTGGTGTTTTTTTTAATTCCCTGGGGAATTTTACTGTTTTTTATGCCTTATTTCTGGTATCGTTTTTTTAGCAAACGATATTTGTTTTTTGGATTGTCATTTACCTTACTTAGCATACTAGGTACAGGAGGGACAACTCCAATTCCTAAGATGATTCTGGGAGATAATGCATTTAACATTTTGACTCTGGATCGTTTTACACTTTGGGCATCTCTGATGGCACTGCCTATGTTTGGAGAGTTTATCTATCGTTTTATAGAGGGTGACCTGAGAAAAAAAATAAAGGAAAAATATGGAGGTGTACTGCATAGGGTACTTGTAGGATTAGTTGGAGGGATGTTGATCTTAATGACGTTTTTTACTATTTGTTTAGGGTATTTCAGACCATTACAACCTGCCCAGATCAAAATGCTACCCATCCTTAACTTTTTAAAACAGGATCAGCACGATCATTGGCGATTTTTACCCCTTGGTTTTGGAGATCAAATGGCGTGGCTTTCTGCTCAAACCGATGCAATGACCGTAGATGGTAATTATCACTCGGCCAGGAGATTGCCGGAGTTAACAACAAGAGCTGTAGAACGTCTCGAGAATTCAAAATTTAGAGGTGTAGAAGGAATAGGATCATTACAGCAGTTTTTGACTGTGCCAGAAAAATACAACTTGAAGTATGTGTTTTCTAATGATAAGTTTTACGATCCAATTTTATATTTCTGTGGCTGGCAACGTTTACGACAATTAGAAAATGGTATAATGGTGTGGGAAAAACTAAATGTCCCTCCATTATCCAATGTATTGCCCAAGGATACTATACCACTATTTCAGAAATTAATGTGGGGTTTAATTCCTATACTAACGGTCATCATGGCATTTGTAATCAATATTCAGTTTATCTGGATTCATGGACTAAAAACAAAGTATAAGGCATTTCCGGTATATTTTAAGTTTGGAGTTGAGTATACTTCTTTTAGAAAAAGTGTATTTCGAATTTCGTATCTGTGGGCCATACTTATGTGCATTGTATTTGCTATTGGTGTTTATTTCGTTTATATAAAAAATGCTACTCAAATTAGACCAGAAAATGTAATCAAAGCGTATTATGATGCGTTGGATTTTAAAGAATTTAAAAGAGCATATTCCTACTTACATCCCAAAAGCAATAAATCATTGGATCAATTTATGCTCGAAGTTTCCGTGACCGATGGTTTATTGAGCTCGTACGCAAAATTAGATGAACTTGCAGTTACCATTACAACGCAAACTGACTCTTCGGCAAAAGCAAAAGTAAAGGGTAATTGGATTACTCCACTAGAGAAAATAGAGAAAACCTTTTACCATGAAATATTGAAAAAAGGAGGAAAATGGTATGTGCTGCCTTTGGATTATGATTTGGATATTCCTCCTGATCAATTGTTTTCAGAAAATGTGGTTTCCTATTACAATCACGGACGTAGAAGGATCACTTCTGAACAAACGCATCATGAAGATGTTTTAAAACAGCCAGTGCTAGAAGTTTTGAATGCAGGAATAGTAAAAAATGAAGATCAATATTACATCATAGGGGAATTGCAAAATGTTGACAATGTTCCCAGTGATGTGGTGGTCACTGGTACGTTGTATGCTCAAAATGACAGAGAATTGGCGACGTATAATGTAAAGCATCAAATGAAACATAAATTGATGCCAAAAGAAACCACAAGTTTCAGAATGGACTTTGAAGGAGTTGCCTGGAGAAGCCTTAAGGATAATAAACCTACAACTTTTGATCCTGATCAGTTTACTGCTGCTAATTTGGATGGACTGCCAACAAAGTTCAACTTGCAATGCGCTGGAAATGTAGCTACCGTTGATCTTTATAAAGGGGTTGTAGTTAATGATATTTCGATTCGAAAGAATGGAGTCGATGGAGTGTTGTTTAATTCTGGGTTACAAGAGGTAACCATTCCCCAGTTGATCATTTCATACTATGATGAAAACAAGAAATTGATATGGGTTGCTCAAAAGTATCTACCAGAAGGGATTCGACCTCAAAGAAAATTATATTTTGAGTTTGATTTTCTGGATCTTACCAAAATAGAAAGAGTGGATGAGCGTATGGAAAACGTTTTAGTGAATGGGTTATCCAACGAAGAAATCAGCGATAAAATGGTTCCCAATAGAAAGCCAGAATATATGCAATCACAGTTACTACCGGTGCCTGGAAAAGGGTTCAACTATATTAAAATTGAAATTAATAATTATGTAGGGGCTTCTAATTGATGAGAATACGAATACAACATATCATTTTGCTGGGTGTTAGCCTGTTGTTTAGCATTTCATTTGCACTCATCGTACAAGTTGAAAAACCGATATCGGTAACCCTTAAAACAACACAAAAGAAATACCAGGCCGGAGAAAAAATTGTACTGGATTTTGCATACGATACTACCCTAACGTTTCAGTTGTTCTTGAAAAACTCTTATGGAAGTACACTATTATCATCTTCTTCTGGACAGTTCACCATCCCAGAGTATTTGGCCAGGAAAAGAGGAAGGTTAGATTATTTTCTGATACAGGATACAAAATGTGTATATAAGGGACACCTTTCGATAGGTACAAATTTAGATACGTTGGTGGAACTTGAAACCTATATCGGCCCGCCAAGTATTGTAGCCGGCGATAGGGATTATACCATGCATGTAATTGCACCAACGGATCGATACGATAATCCTCTTCCAGATAGCACGAAAGTAATATTTAAGCATCAGTTTTTGGGGACAGAGAAAGCGTATGAAGAACTTACAAAAGATCTGATCGGTTGGAGAAATATATTTGCTTACGAAAAAAAGGGGAAACTATTGGTTTCTTCACAAATTGGAGGGACGGACTCAAAAGAATTTTCTGTTGAAATATTCCCTGCTTTACCCGAAGATTTTGTGATCAATAGTTTTCGGGAGCATAAATATGCAGACGGAAATCAGATAATTACCTTTAGTACTGGCATAGTAAGAGATGAGTTTGACAATATCGTAGCCGATGGTACTATGGTAAACTTTGTGATCAAAAATCAGGGAGGGACACTTTTGAAAGCACAAGGCACTACGGTAAATGGTATTGCACTAGGAAAAGTATTGCATCCAAGCTATAAGGATACCTGGCAAATACAAGCTTTTGTAGACGGGATTGCAAAAAGTAATACGATAAGCGTTGTTTTTGATGCAGTGCTGGAGGATTTTGAAGTCAGTTTTGATGCCGGCAATAGAGAAATTGTGGTAGGGCCTCTTCGTAGTTTTATGGAACAACTTATTCCTGATGGAGCCTTGGTGAAATTGGAGATTTATAAGGATAATAAACGTATTGAAACCAAAGTGAAAACCTCGTTCGAGGGAGAAGTTAAATTTATATTGGCCGAAGGATTTTACCCTCCTGGGGACTATAATTTTGATATTAGCTCGCTTGGGGTAACAAAAACTTTTAAAAACGTGACATTGCAATGATAAAAATGAATAGAAATTTATACCGAAGCTTTGTTATTGTTTCCTTTTTGGGAGTAGTGATTGCTATTCTTTTTATAATCAGCCAAACCCTTGCTTATCTCAATACAGGTGCTGATCGTTCCTCAATGTTACATGTCGCATTGAATAAAGAAAAGGTGTATCTGCCAAAATTGGTTTGGAAAGATACGATCAATCCAGGAAGGCCTATTGAAAAGCAAACCATGAATGACATACAAACTGACTATCTGAATGCCTGGTATGTACGTAATGTGGCTTATCAAAATAACGAGTTAAAAGCTATCGATGATTATTATACCACAAGTGCAATGCAGAATATTGTGAGTATGATAGAGGCCAATCAATCCAATCAGATTTCTATTCATGGTACAACGATAACACACAATCTCTCACTGGATTTTTATAGTGCAGATGGACAGCTGGCAGTAATTAGTGATTCTGGGGTAGAAGAATATCAACATATATATCAAGAAAATCAATTACTATTTCAAGTTAAAGAGATATCCAATTACAAGGTTTTATTGTTGTTAGAAGATGGCTATTGGAGAATACGGCATATGGTAAAAGAAAAAAGTAATCATCAGGAAAACCAACAATCTTCGAATGGTTTTGCAAAGGTGATTCGGTATAAGATTTATGTGGATGATAAGGAATATCAGATGAAAGGAATCAATTACTACCCGCAGAAAACTCCATGGGATATGTTCGGAGATGATTTTGATATCGAAGTCATAGGCAAGGACTTTGATATTCTTAAGGAAGCCGGGTTGAATACCATACGAATCTTTATTCCCTATGAAGAATTTGGGAAAGAACAATTGGATACCGAAAAACTTGAGAAGTTAGAAAAGGTACTTAACATGGCTCAAACCAAAGGGCTGATGGTGGTGCCTACTCTTTTCGATTTTTATGGAGACTATTCGGTGTTAGATTGGACGCTCACTCATAGACATGCCGAGCAAATCGTTGGTCGTTTTAAAGATCATAAAGCTATATTGGCATGGGATGTAAAAAATGAACCCAATCTGGATTTTGAAAGCAGAGGAAAGGAGAATGTTACAGGATGGTTAAAAGAAATGATCCATCAAATCAAAGAACACGATCCTAATCATTTGGTGACTATTGGGTGGTCTGATATGGAGTCGGCTACCTTATTAAATGAAGAAGTAGATATAGTATCTTTTCATTATTACAAAGACATCGATGATTTCGATAATGATTTTTCATTTTTGGATGTTAAGGTAGATAAACCGTTGGTATTGCAGGAATTCGGTTTGTCCTCTAACAGAGGTTTATGGAGTCCGTTTGGATTTTCAGAGAGAAATCAAGCTGATTACCATAAAACCTTTCAAGAGATAATCAAGAAAAAGAATATTCACTATCTCTCGTGGACTTTGTATGATTTTCAGAATGTTCCCAGTAGCGTTGTTGGAAGATTGCCCTGGCGTAAACACAAACAAAAACACTTTGGGTTTATCGATGCTTCAGGAAACAAAAAGGAAGCTTTTCAATACATTTCGCATTAAGCTTTTAACGATATTAGAATAAGCACAAATATCTCTGAAACTATTTAATTTCAGTAAATTTCTCAAGATACATCCCGGTAATTCTACTCATTGGGAATGCAGTGGCAGCGTCATAATTGGCTTTGCCAAGTTCATTTCTATATGAGGGACTTTTAACGATTTTCTCGATGGCATCAGATAGGCTGTCTACACTCTTGGGATCAAAAAATTCACCTCGATACCCTTCTTCTTTAACCAGAATGGAAAGGTCCCCCAAATCAGGCATCACTACCGCTTTACCATAACTTCCTGCCTGATGTAATACCCCAGAACTACCCGTAGTAGAAGTATATGGAAAAATCACCATAGCACTCTCTGTAAAAATTTTGGGAACATCTTCTTCTTCAACATAACCTGTAAAGGTTAGTTGCGGGATGTCGTGGTATTTTTTCTTCATAGTATCAAGGTATCCAGGAACATTTGGATTATCTGTCCCTGCTATGACCACCTCTAGATTTTCAGAGGTACGACCTCTAATTTTTTGTACGGCCTCAATGAGTATTTCTACTTTTTTATAGGTGCCAAATTTCCCGAAGGTCATTATTTTTAAGGGGCCATCTGGGAGATGGTACGAAGGTTCTTCTGGCAACTCAAAGGTGCCATGAGGAATAAGCACTATATTCTTTGCTTTATATTTCTCCTCCAGAATATCTACATACTTACTGATGGTTACTGCTACGTAATCTGCTTGTAGTATGAATCGGGTAAGTGTCGTCCCTATAAAATTATAGATCTTCTGTAATAGCTTGTTTTTTGTGAAACCAGCACTGCTCAAGTCCACCTGCTCCATGATATTGTGCAGCAAAACAATGGTTGGAATCTTTCTTCTTTTACATAATAAAGGTAGCAGTAATCCTAGCGCTGCGGCCACTTTTTTATCACCAAACTTCATAAACTGAAGATTAAACAAAATAGCATCGGGCTTGGTCTGTTTTACAGCCTTCATCACAGAAGAGATGTTACGATAGCTGTTAAATTTCCAACATTGTTTTACAGTAACCTTGCATCCTTCTTCTGTAAAATTAACATCAGCTTCTTCTGGCGTAATGTCGGTTAAAATGATTAACTCAGATACATCTGCCTGTTGTCTAAAATGTTTTACTAAATGGTAGGCGTATTCATTTAAAGTTACCTTGCTTGGGGGATAAGCAGTTACAATAGCTAATTTCATAAAGGTTTTAATTTATTGGAAAAATAGACCAAGACGAATTAAAATCTATCCGAAATACGAAGGGGTAAGTTGATTTCAAGATTTTAGGACGAATAGGGGTACGTCTTTAATTACTTACAATTTAGAAGATCTATCTCAAAAAAACAACAGTAACGAATAGATTATTTACCGATTAATAGTTTTCCTTAAAAATATAATTCACTTTGTTTTTTTCGAAAGCTTTTCTAATAATATTGTTATCTCTACCAAAAACAAATAGTACTTTACTTCTTCGGTTTGCTTTTGAATAAATATCTTTAAGTACCTGTATGCCTTTACGATCAATTTTTTGTACTTTTTTTAAAGACATCACAACTTCATCATAGTGATCAAGTAAATAATTGAAATGTTCTTTTACATGTATGGTATTATTTAATGTGAAATCTCCAATAACTTCAAATTTTCTGGCGTTTTGTACAATTTGTAAATTCATGATTTCTAGATTTTGGGGTTAGTGATTTATAGGTAATCGTTCTTAAGCATGTAGTTTACTTTTCCAAAAGCATTTTTTACTTGCTCGTTCTGTCTGCCGATGATGTAGAATATTTTGTTTTCTTTCATGGCATTTTTAAACAAAGAGTTGAGCACATGAACACCAGAAGCATCTATTCTTTTTACCTTATCTAGACAGAGAATCACTTTTTCGGTACTAAATAGCAATTGCTCGCAATGACGTCTTAAAGAGTTTACATTCTCTGCAACAATACTTCCTTTTACTTGATAGATTCCTTGATTTTGGGTTATTTTCAGTGCCATAACTTCTAATTTTTAAAGGTTATTTATTTCTAATTTCTGTTTTTTCTTCGGTAGTACAGGCCATCCTTCGTTGAGAAGAATTTTTCCTTCGACGAAAGGGGCTAACCTTTCGTTAAGTGTTTTGCGGCTATTTTTTGATAACCTGCAAAAAACAAAAGTTGGAAAATGAGCAGTATGCCCATTGCAACGATTTGCATGATGACGACTTGTAATAAAGAATCGTGAAATAAGATGATGAGCACTACTTGAAGTATACCAAGCAGAGAAGAGATAATCACAGGGATATATTGATCCAGTGATAAAAAGTAATAAGCAAATATGTTTGATATTGCAAAGAGTGAAGTAGCAATAGCATATTTCCAGAGTAGGGGAGCCATACTTATATATTGTTTCCCAAACATGATATTGATTACAAATTCTGGGAAAAGATAACAGCCAATAACTATAGCAGCTGATAAGAGTGTGATGTAAAAGACATATTTAAAAAGAATTGAAGCCGATGATAGTCCGTCTTTTTGCCGTTGTACTACTTTTGGTAATAGTAGCATAACAAACATCCAAGCCACAAAATACACTACCCTGCCAATCAACGCCAAAGAAGCATATAAGCCTGCGTTATAGGTGTCAAAATAATGCTTTACCAAAAGGATATCACTATTATTGATAATGATCTGACTCAATTCGTAAAATGCTGTGAGGATAAAGAATTTAAGGATATACTTGTTCTCTGCAATGGGGAGTTGATATTTTTTGAAAGGTTGTACGCCTTCAGAATGGAAAGGGAGTAAACCAAATACAAAAGATAAAGCAATACCCAGAGCAACCAGAATAGAGGATTGAAGATTTACGGTATATATCAATGCAAGGGTTAGCAGGAGCCTGCTGATCATTTCTCCTTGATAAGTGATGGCTAGTTTGTCAAACTTCTTAATCCCTTGAAAAAAACCTCGGTTTACACTCATCACGAAGTATAAAGGAACTCCTATACCAAAGATGATAAACATTAGGGAAGTTTGTGTATTAAACAACTGCTGCAGTTGGCCAGCAAAGATGATAATTAGAACTCCAAATACAATACCAGTTATCGCTGCATATTTATGAATGATATTGATGAAATTGTTAAAAATGGAGTTTTCGAATAACACCGAGAATTTTGCTGTAGACAATTGGAATGTCATTGCAATAAAAGACAGCACTAGCAAAAAGGTAATCAATAATGCAGCATCTGCAAATTGTTCCGGACCCAAGATTCTTCCCAACAGTAAATTGTACAGATAGTTCCCGCCATTAACGATAATTACGCTGGCCATGAACTTCTGTTCTGGAGAGATTTGTTTTAAGACCTTGAGGCTCGTGATCATATTCTTAAAGATAGTACTTTATACGCTATTAATTAAGTGGGTAAACAATTAAAGTTTTGTGTTTTTCCTGTTAAGCTTACTGCACTCTACCCATAGAGTACAGCAGCCAACAGCAAATAATTATAGTTAAATAAGATGCTTCAATGTTACCCAAACCTGAAACAAATACTTTTGATTATTTTATAAGGAAACTTCCTTTGTATCTTACTTTAAAGTTATCTCCTCTGATGATATATTTATAAACACCTTGCGTTAGATTTTTGGCTGTAAACAGGAAGGTGTCAGACATTGCACCATCATTTGTGATTTCTTCTTCCTGTACAATTCTTCCTAACATATCGACCACCGAAATGGTAATTTTTTCATTTGGTGTAGGCATTACTATAGTGGTCTGACTACTAAATGGATTAGGGGAGTTACGTACCGACGTTCTGATTTGCGCCACATCTTCGGTGTCTTCCTCTTCGGTTACGATTTCTTCATCTTCAGATCCAAGTGTCTTGGTAAAAGCAAGGTTTTTCACTTCAATCTTAAACGGAGAAGCGTTCTTATAATCTCCCTGAATAGAAAATACTACACTTCTGATATCACTGATAGTCATATTTTGTTTTGCTTTATTGGCAAAATCTGTAAATGCAATAGTATATGTTTGCAATGAGTCATTAGCTTTTATTTTGTAACGTAAGCGATCATTCCAATCGATGAGGTCTTTGGAGACCAAAATGACTTCGACATCGGTATTGGCTTGTAATTCGAAAGTAACTCCAATAAATTCTGAAACATCTAAGGTAAGATCTCCACCAAGGATATTTCTGAATAGATTCATCGTTTCTTTTACAGATCCCTGTACAGTTACATCTCTTTCTACCAGATAGTCATCCGTATCTTGTTCTGAAGCTTTGTTTTGCACAATGCTGAAGTCAGAGATTGTTGCTCCTCCTTCTTGATAATCGACACCCCAAGGGCCATCGGCTAGATACAAGATATCTGCTTTTGTTGGATCATCACCTGTAATGGCAAAACCAATATCAAATAAGTAACCAGTATCCACATTAATGGTTTCAAAATAAGATCCAGATAACGGAATACTTTTAGTAATTAATTCTTCATTATCTTGCTCAGTAGCTCTTTTGTTTCCTCTGAAATTAATTTGATTGGCTTGTGCTTTATTCACTATGCTCAGTGTCAATTGTCCATTTCTATAAAATCCTTTTTGGATGAATATCTCTGGGATATTGTTAGGAATAAATGTTTTTCCTAATGATTTTTCTATAGCCAACTGATCGATAATGGTATTCGCTATATGTACGGCTTGAGGTATGGATCCTCCCCAGATCTGGAAATTCAAATAATCTCCTTCTGGATAGGCTTCAATATTCCATAAACTATACAATTCATTCTGAAATTCGTCAAGTCGTACAGAAAAATGTAGCGCATATTCGATTTCTCCTCCTGGTCTTTTGATTCGGGTGTTTACCAAATCGAAGTTTCTTACTCTTAATGTTCGGATATCTTGGATGATAGAACCGTTAAGTCGATCACAAATAGTTTTGGAGTGATCATAAACTCCTCCTTTGGTGGTCATTGCCAGAGCAGCACCAACTCGATTTTCCTGGTTGTAATAATCGATAGAAAAAACAGCAGTTGCATTGGTGATTCCGATTAAATCGTCTGGGCTAGAAACATACGAAGTTTCAATTCCAGCAGCACCAGTAGGTGGGAAGTAAACACTAAGGTCTGTTCCATTTTTTGTACGATATTTTCTGGATCCTGGCGAAAACTTCTCCTGTAAACGCTTTTGATTGAATACTTTGTTTGTTTTTGCTCTCAAAAAGTTTCTTTTGGCAATCAAATTCGCCAGATCTCCATTACTTTCTAATCCACCATCGTTTCCAGAGGTCACTACGCCTTCTTCAGTAAGCTCTGGGATATTAGTGGTCTTCAGAGATGAATATTGATCTGCACTGATATGAAATAGCATATCATTAAAATCATGATCAGCAGATGGATAATCTCTTCTGGCATCTTCAAATCCAAGAACAATCGTCTGATTTGCAGTGTCTGCCAATAAAATATTGTGAGGGCGTAATGCTTCATCACACTCTGGATTAAAATCAGGGTTAGTATAAATTTGCCACAATCCCGAATCCACAGTAGTCCCATTCCATCCGTCAACTAGAAGTACCCAACCAATACCGGTGTCTGCAGGGAAACTCCCTAGATCTACCGTATTACCAGCAACTAATCCACCATCACTTCCGGTTTTAGATCCGTTAGGGAACACCAGGGTAATATCTTCTGGACTAGGAGTTTGTTGTAATGGACTATTGATATTATAAGTGTAATATCCTAAGGTGTTTTTGTAAGTGGTATTTTCGTTAATGAAGGTCACTTTGATATTAGCCGTGCTCTCCAAAATAACATCTGTGTCATATCCAGAGTAAATATAATTAGGATTGTTATTAGGTATAGAATTCCCCTCAGGTAATGCACTGTCAATTCTATTAATATAATCTGTTGATAGTATCTCGTTGGTATCCAGATAATTTGGAGTGCCCTCTGCAGTATAAGTACCAAGGTACTGATAGCGTTCTCCTATACTCAATACAGGAAAGCTCGCTGGTGTTTGATTTCCGTTTTCAGAATCAAAAACGGTTTCTTTTACATCAAAATGATCATCAAGTCCATCCTGATCAAAGTCGCTTCCTGCAGCTACAGTATCAGCAACATTATCGGCATTGGTATCATAAGCATCTACATGGTCAAGCTTTCCATCGTTATTAGAATCTGTATCCAGAAAATCTGGTGAGTCGGTACCATCGGTATTTACATATCCTTGTGGAGTCCCTCCCTGGTCAGGATCAAAGGCATCATCCATTCCATCTCTATCGGTATCGTTACCGGATAATGTTATAAAGCTACCGCTGTTTTGCCCTTCTATCAAATCTATAATTCCGTCTCCATCGGCATCAATATCATAAGGATCGTAGATTAAATCTCCATCAGTATCTGCTGGGAAGAATGCAACCCCGGTCTGATCTACATCAACGATATCTGCAATTCCATCAAGATCAGAATCCACAAAGTTATCATCTTCAGAATTGAAATACCCATCACCGTTGGTATCGTAGCTTCCTAAGCCTGCTTCAACAATATCAAAAATACCATCGTTATCGCTATCTAGGTCTAAAACATTAGGTACACCATCTCTATCGGTATCAAAAGCAAGAGATACACCACTATTACATGTAGCACCAAAATCAGGATCAAGATAGTTAAAGGTACCATCCCCATCATCATCTCCATAAGGGTCTATTCCTCCACCTTCTACAAGATCTGGTATCCCATCTCCATCGGTATCTTTATCAAAAGGATCTAAGACTTCATCCTGATCGGCATCTACAGGAGAAATAGCAATAGCACATTTAAAACCATCATTAGAATTGGTGACTTCAGTATTATTTAATAGCGTTGCATAAGGCGCTGGATTTTCATAGTCATTTACCAAATACAATCCTCCTTGATTACTCGATACATACAAACGATTACTAGTATCGGTATAAGCTGCACCAAAAGTATGACTAGGTAAATCAGTTACCGATTTACTGCTAAAAGCTGGTGTCGCTGTAGTAAGGTCCCATTTGTAAACATTACCTCGACTACCTCCGTATAGATTACCATTTATGAATACAACATCTGCACAGGTTTGTGGTGAGGCTTGATCAGAAACTACAATTTCAAAAACAGGAGAAGAAGTTCCATCGTAATCCTGAAGATTCAGAATCTTATGAAAAGAACGTCTGTCTAATGAGTTTTGAAACACCCATAGGTTTCCTTCGCTATCAACATCTGCAGCATAACCTCCTCCAAATTGGATAGCTCCATTGGGAGCTACAGCTCCTAAATCTAAAATAAAGTCTTCTCCGATTCGTAATAAGTGTTTATCACTATTTCTAATCGCATACAGGAAATTATCTACTGGGTTATATCCACCGGCATTGTATGCGGTATGGGTATGTAGAGGGTTCGAATAGGTCCCCGTAATAGGATCGTAAGAACGTAGAGCACCAGAAATAACCTGGTAAAACTTACCTTCATTACAATCAAAAGGTTGCTGTGCATAGCTTGATGAAGCTAAGGCAAAAAGCAATATAAAGAGAGTAGTTATTTTTTTCATAGGTATATTTTATGCGTACTTGGTATTATTTTTTTAATGCTTGATATAGAGTTTTGATAGTAGTTATTTTACCATATTGTAATTCAGTTTTAATTTTACAGTTTTTGTTATTTTTTTACTAGTTGTACTGATTTTAAGGTAGCTTATCCATATTGCTAACAGGTTGATAGGGATCAGAAAAGAGTCTTTTAGTGTTATTTTAGATCCTTCTACCTCGATCCAGCTATCTAGTGGTTCTTCGCTAATGCAGTTCAACAGATCTTTAAGTCCGATATGCTTTTTCAATCTCAAGAAGATTTCGATATCAAATAGCCATCTGCTGATAAATCTTTGGCTGTATACATTCTCTATGATGCTTTTCTTAAATACTTTGGCACCACATTGTGTGTCTTTGATAGGTAGTTGTAAGATGTGTCTGATAAAGAATCCTACAAAGTTTGATAACAAGTTTCTAATAAAGCTTCTCTCTATATTGTTAGCTTCCTCTGCTTTTCTGGATCCAAATACCATAGTTAGGTTTGGATTTGCATTTAGTTTTTCTACCAGATTGTCCATTTCTTCCAACGAAGTAGAAAGGTCAGCATCCAGGAATCCGATATTATCGATATGATCTAATTCTTTTAGGTAATTGGCTCCTGCTTGTACTGCAGATGCTTTTCCTTGGTTTTGTTCCAGATCGATTACCGATATTCTTTTGGGATCGAATTGTCTTAGTTGTTGTAGTAGCTCTAAGGTGTTGTCTGCGCTACCATCGTTTACAAAACAGAAGTGATAATTGTTGTTTTTGGTTAAAAATTGGCAAAATTTCTCCTTTTCCAGTCTATAATATTCATTATAGCATGGAATAATAATTCCAGTAATTTTCGTCATTATAATTAAGATTTTGGGGGAATACTTCAGGGGCAATTACAAGTAGAAGTATTCTTGATACATTATATTTCTCTTAGTTTTTTTATGTTAAACATTCTTCTGGGGCGATTGAAGACTATTTGACATTTTGACGAAAACTTACTTTACTATTATGTATATATATTTAATTAGGGTTACTAAACTTTTTTTCAGTTGTATTCTTCTGGGGTTTAGAAGAAGGTTTAGCAATTTTGACGAAGTAAATGTTGTTTTGTGATAAGGATTTGTATCTCAGCACATTGTAAAACTAACAAGTATTTGTAAAACTTATTTACGGCAAAACCTCATTTTTTCTACGGAAGTACCAAAAACTGTGTATTTCATCGAAAATAGGTTGTTTTTTCTTGAAATTTTAACATTTTTTCCTCAAAAAAAGTAGTCTTTGTACTACATTTGTTAACAATAATGTGGGTTTCCTCAACAATTTTTAGTTAAAAATAGACCTGATTCTGCCCTTTTTTAACATAAAAAAATCTTAAAAATTTCAAAAAACGTCAAATGCAAATGCTTGACTAAAAAATAGTTTGGGGTATTGGTCTGGTATATATGCTTCATAATTTCTAAGCTTTTGATTTTCATATTAGAAAAAACGGTTAATTGCCTTTATTACTTTATCGGCACGACCTAGTTTCAATCTTTTGACATATTCATATGTTCTGTCTAATAAACGTTGTGCTAATCTGTTGTTTTTGAATTTTTTTCTGATTTTGTATAAGTCTGCCGCTACCTGCAGATCATCTGGTGTAAAGGGAACACCTGTATATTGTTGCAGGATTTGTAGATACATAAACCCAAACTCTTCGGTAGGTTCTATCATCGTTCCTTCGCCAAAATCATTCCATGTGATAATTTGAATAAAATCAGATTGCTCATGATGGGTATAATTAAGCGTTTCTACAAAAGTATTGCCTTGATCAGTGTCAATGCTCCATTCGTTAATTCCATCAGACCATCCACCATCTTTATAGAAACTTTTGAATCCCGGGTATGAAGATCCTACGGTAATCATATTCAAAGCGGGGTAAGTATCGTAATAATACTCATGCGCTAATAGATGATCTTTATCTACCCATAAGAATTCACCGGCAGAGTTAGCTCCAACACGGTTGCTAGCGGCCCATAAGGTTAAATAGTTGGGATGATTTTCTTCGGGGAGTACTTCGAATACTTCATTCCATTCATTTTCGGTATTGATATGATGTGGTCCAAAAACGAATAATAATTTTTTTCCATCGTATTCCATATATTCTGGGCTAGAAAAATAGGTATCATTGATATATGAAAAATCTTCTTGTGCAGCCGCAACTGTACTAGTGGATAGACCAGCTTGTGCAGCTTGCATCGCTACTCGATCTTCGTACATTATAGAGAAATTAAGTCCCAGATCCTCCAAGGTCTCTATAAAAGTTTCTGTGGATTGTTTGATTAATGCATAATCATGAAGATCTTTGCTTCCGTACCAATCAAAGATAACTCCATCAACTCCTGATAATTTCATGGTAAGGAAATGATATTCATGCAGATCTGGATCGTTTGAAGAGTACGGACCAATCATTGGATTGTAATAGGAAGCAATTTGCGCATTGCCGTTTTCATCTAGCTGATCCGGGTTTTGGTTAGCCATCGTCCAGTGTTGCCCCCAGTATCCATCATAATCTTTACTTTGAAACCAGGGTAGATAATGCACATAGATTTTTTTTGGATTTTCTTTTACAATATCCATATGCGAGATATCCACAATTCCGGCTTTTTCGTCATTTTCTAAAAATTCTAATTCCTCATCCAGAACTTTTAATAGTTCTTCGTCAGTATAGGTGGTGTCTTGAACTGGTTTGGCTATGGTCACTTCTTGTATTTGAGGTTGGTTATATGTAGTAATGTCATCTTTCTCACAAGAAGCAAGAATGGTTAGTAGGATAATACTAAGGTAGATCCATACATTGGAGTAGTGTTGTTTCATATCTCATAAAATTGGTTAAACGTCAAAAATTTTAAGCCAGCATTCAGAATGTGATTGTGATGAAGTTTGTGTATTTCATACTATACTGAAATACATGTTTTTGACGATATGAAACAAATCATGAGGTATGCGATACGTTAGTTGTTTTAAAACTATACAGAATATTGGGGTGTATAATTTTAATTCAAGTCGTAATTATTCTGGGGTAAATGACAATGTTTGCCATTCATCTTGCCATTTGTAAATATTGGCAGTTATATCTTTATAGTAATGGGGGGAGTCCGATAACTTACAGAGTTATTCGTAAAGGCGCTGAGAACGATATAGAAAATTATTCTGGGACATTTTCAAGAGAGTAATAAGGATAATACACCGACTTAACTCCAGATTGATCATTCCATTGGCATTTTACATAGTCTTTGTTAAACCCAATGATTTCCATTTTAGGTCCACCAGTTTTAAGGGTTACTATATTGCCTTCGGATATGTTTAAATACGGTAAATCTTCAGTTTCGTAGCAGGCAGAATTTTTTTCATCTTTAATTCTGATATATCGATAGTTACTGTCGTAAGAGATAAAGTATTCTACACGATACAAAAGCTCGTCTGATTTGTTGAAAAATTCATCCTCGACTAATTTTCCGTATTTTAGTTTTCCGCGGATATGATATGTTTTTTTTGAATTGTTTTGGATATTGTTCCGTCTTAAAATTCCAATTTCTCCTTTTAATTTAATCTCCTGATATACATTAAATAAATTGTCCATAATTCTTGTTTTTCCCGTTCTTCCCTAAGATCAAAAATTATTGAATACTGATGTTATGGGAAACCGTAGTCTCGGTAAATATTTTTTTTAAAGGTATAAGTAGTTGTTTTTTTCATAAGGTATCTTTTACATGTATGTAGTACTGTGTTAATGCTTTATATAAGGTTTTGATAGTAGTTTTTTACCATATAGTGGTTAGTTTAAATTTTAAGTTTTCTGTTATTTTTTTACTAGTTGTACTGATTTTAAGGTAGCTTATCCATATTGCTAACAGGTTGATCGGGATCAGAAAGGAGTCTTTAAGCGTTATTTTAGATCCTTCTACCTCGATCCAGCTATCTAGTGGTTCTTCGCTAATGCAGTTCAACAGATCTTTAAGTCCGATATGCTTTTTCAATCTCAAGAAGATTTCGATATCAAATAGCCATCTGCTGATAAATCTTTGGCTGTATACATTCTCTATGATGCTTTTCTTAAATACTTTGGCACCACATTGTGTGTCTTTGATAGGTAGTTGTAAGATGTGTCTGATAAAGAATCCTACAAAGTTTGATAACAAGTTTCTAATAAAGCTTCTCTCTATATTGTTAGCTTCCTCTGCTTTTCTGGATCCAAATACCATGGTTAGGTTTGGATTTGCATTTAGTTTTTTTACCAGATTGTCCATTTCTTCTAACGAAGTAGAAAGATCAGCATCCAGGAATCCGATATTATCGATATGATCTAATTCTTTTAGGTAATTGGCTCCTGCTTGTACTGCAGATGCTTTTCCTTGGTTTTGTTCCAGATCGATTACCGATATTCTTTTGGGATCGAATTGTCTTAGTTGTTGTAGTAGCCCTAAGGTGTTGTCTGCGCTACCATCGTTTACAAAACAGAAGTGATAATTGTTGTTTTTGGTTAAAAATTGGCAAAATTTGTCCTTTTCCAGTCTATAATATTCATTATAGCATGGAATAATAATTCCAGTAATTTTCGTCATTATAATTAAGATTTTGGGGGAATACTTCAGGGGCAATTACAAGTAGAAGTATTCTTGTTACATTATATTTCTCTTAGTTTTTTTTATGTTAAACATTCTTCTGGGGCGATTGAAGACTATTTGACATTTTGACGAAAACTTACTTTACTATTATGTATATATATTTAATTAGGGTTACTAAACTTTTTTTCAGTTGTATTCTTCTGGGGTTTAGAAGAAGGTTTAGCAATTTTGACGAAGTAAATGTTGTTTTGTGATAAGGATTTGTATCTCAGCACATTGTAAAACTAACAAGTATTTGTAAAACTTATTTACGGCAAAACCTCATTTTTTCTACGGAAGTACCAAAAACTGTGTATTTCATCGAAAATAAGGTGTTTTTTCTTGAAATTTTAACATTTTTTCTTCAAAAAAAGTAGTCTTTGTACTACATTTGTTAACAATAATGCGGATTTCCTCAGTAAAAATGAGTTAAAAAAATGCGGTTTTACCCTCTTTTTTGGATCACTTTTTAGTAAAAAATGTTAAAAAAAGTCAAATTCGATCAAAGTGCGTTTTAGAGTTAAAAAACTTCTCTTCATTTTGATAGCGACTTTTTGAAGTAATGTGTATTTTAACATACATATTAACCAGGATATTACACAATGCGCATAAAACAATTTGCTCTATATCTTTTATTTTTTTCATCTTTTTACTCGATTATGGCGCAGGATATGCAACAAGGATTTGCGTATCTGGAAAGCGGAAATTATAAGGATGCAAAAGTTTTTTTTGAGAAAGTACTACAGGAGTATCCTGAGAATAAAACCGCGAAATTATGTTATGGTCGGGCAGTTGGTTTATTAGGAGATTCGGAAGAAGCGATACAAATCTTTACAGACTTGCGATCCAAATACCCTGATGACTTTGAAATTAAACTAAATTATGCCGAATCTTTGCTTTGGGATCGACAATTTGAGGTCGCCGAAACATTTTATGAGGGATTAGTACAAGAAAATCCAAAAAGCTTTGCCGGGGTTCTGGGGTATGCCAATACCTTATCGAACTTGAAAAAATACACAAAAGCTCTAGAGTGGGTTAATAAAGCATTACAATTATCGCCAGGAAACGCAAACGCACTTACCTCAAGAAAATTTGTGCGCCTGGGGTACGCATTTACATTATCCCAAAATAAACAATATACCGAGGCTTTACAATTACTAGACGAGAACCTGAAGGATTTCCCAGAGGATAAAGACACCTTGCTTAATAAAGCGAATATATTTTTGATCACTAACCAACTTACAGAAGCAGAACAGGTATATCAGCAAATAGCAACAACGCCCAGAGATAGTATTGTTGCTTTTAATGGATTGTCATTGGTTGCTAATAAACAGCATAAACCCAAAAAAGCACTAGCTTTGGTAGAGCTGTCTCGAGAAAAAGTGGCATCGTATAAAAAAGATGATCCCTTGTGGTTAGCTACTCAAGAGCGTTACGTACAAGCTTTGTTATGGAATCAAAAGTATAAGAAGGCAAAAGGAGAACTCAGCAATCTAAAATCAGGGTTTCCTGATAATAATAAAGTATCTTCTCTAGAGGCTACTTATGGGATGTATACCAGTAATTTTGGAATTAGTCTGGATCGATATTCGGCTATTTTGAGTAATGAAGCCAGCTCTTTTGATGGTAATTTGGGGATTGCCAATGCCTATCGTGCCTCTGGAAATGATATGAAAGCGTATGAGTATGCTTTTAAGACTTTATATTATTATCCCAAGCAACCGGATGCAGAAAAGCTGATCAAGACCTTAAAAATTTCGCATACCCCGTTTGTAGAGCAAAAAACCGCCTACACGTTTGATAATGGGGATAACGAAGCATTTAGTGCAGGAGTAGCTGTTGAAGTGCCCTTCTCGGCCAGATTCAAAACGATGTTTCGATATACCTATAGAAAGACTGAAAATACAAGAACTGAGGTAGAAGCGACCTCTAATGATGTATCCTTAGGGATGTCGTATAAATTGAGCGGTAGAGTTTCTTTTTTAGGAAATATAGGAATTAATAACTCTGAAGCTATTACTACTGATTTTACACAATTAACCGCTGAAGCTGTAGTGCAAACAAAACCTTTTAAATTACAGAGTTTGGATGTGGGATACAAAAGAGAGCTTCAAAATTTCAACGCAGATCTAATCAATCGAGAAATTGTAATGAATAATTATTTTGCCAATTATAATTTGGGAACCAATTTCAGATTAGGTTGGTATACACAATATATCTATACTACGCAGACCGATGATAATGTTAGAAATTTATTATTTACCTCATTGTATTATAACGTATTAAAAAGACCAGGGGTAAAGGTAGGAGCGAATTATCAATATATATCGTTTAAAGATCAAGTGCCTGAAATCTACTTTAGCCCAGGAACGTTTCATCTGGGGGAAGTATTTGCAGAGCTAGTAAGCAATGCCGAAAACGATTTGTTTTACAGTTTAAGCGCTGCGCTAGGAAAGCAATTTGTGGATGACGAAGATGCCTCTACGACTTTTAGAGCCGAAGGGAAGTTAGGATATCGATTTACGGATCGTTTTAAGGCAAATCTATATGGGAAATACAGTAACATCGCTTCTGCTACTGCCGCTGGATTTGAATTTACAGAGTTTGGGTTTGTATTGAAATGGTATTTCCTTAAAAAACCACTTTTCGACAAAAATATAATGAAATTAAAAAAGAATAGCGAGAGCGATAATTAATGCTGCTCCCGCTATTCACCCAAATCTGAAACACTTAACACTCTAATTAGTTTCTTTTATAAATAACCTTCCTTTGAATCTTCTCATTTGCTGCCCTCTGATCATATAGTGATAGATTCCTGGAGTTAAATTTCTTGTTTCAAAACGTATGGTATTTCTGTTTACCGCTACATATTCTTTTCGTACTGTTCTTCCTACCATATCGATTACTTTGATCAGTACTTCTTGGTGTTCACCAGGAATTTGGATAGTAGTTTCAGAGATGAATGGGTTAGGATAGTTCTTTACCTGTGTCACTGCATTTGGGTCAAAAGTATCTTCCTCTTCAGCGATAACTTCTTCATCTTCCTCCTCTTCTTCGGTTGTTGTATCATCTTCTTCCTCTTCTTCCTCGTTGCTTCCAACTTTACCAAAGGCCAGTGCAGATACTTCAAGTTCAAAAGTGTAGAAGTTTTGATAATCACCTTGCACAGAGAACACCACGCTTTTTACCTTTTCTATGATTCCTGGCTGATCGTTACCATCTACAAAGTCTGCGAATGCGATGCTGTGACTTTCTTTTTGGTCAGTAGCAGGAATGGTATATCGCAATCTGTTGTTCCAGTCTTGCAATCCTTCTGTCACTAATATCACCTCGATATCTCTGGTGTTGAACATTTCGAATTGAACAGCTTCGTATGTGGTTACATCAAGAGATAAATCACCAGGCATTACATTTCTGAACAAGTTTAATGTTTCCTTTACTTCTCCTCTCACAGTAGCATTTCGCTCTACAATATGTTTGTTATCTTCTTTTGCATTCTCATTCTTTCCGATTACAAAATCGTTCACTACAACACCGTTTTCGGCATAGTCAATACCCCATGGCCCGTCTGCCAGATATAAGGCATCTATTTGAGATGATGCAGCACCTTTGATTGAGAAACCAATATCGAATAGGTATCCTGTATCGATGGTTACTAGCTGATTATAGGCCCCCGATAGCGCTACGGTCTTGGTTGTATTTACTTCTTCGGCTTGCTCGGTAGCTCTTAGGTTACCTACAAATTGCATGTTTGCTGATCTTGATTTGTTAACTACCGTAAGTGTTAGTTTTCCATTTGCGTATGCTCCTTCTTTTACAAATACTGTAGGTACAACTTCTTTCAACTTATTACTTCTCAAAGGCTTTGTCGCTACAAAAGAGTCGATAATATGGTTAGCGATATTCGCTACTTGAGATACAGTTCCTCCCCATACCTGGAAGTTAATATAATCTCCTTCTGGGTAGCCACCTATATTCCATAGGCTATAGATTTCATTTTCGAATTCTGCTTTTCTTACAGAGAAGGTCAATGCATATTCGATTTCTCCTGTAGCTCTTTCAATTTTTGTGCTTACGATCGTATGTTTTCTTATTTGTACAGTTCTTACGTCTAACAATTTTGAACCGTTTAATCGATCACAAATGGTTTTTGAATGATCATATACCGAACCTTTGGTAGATGTTGCCAGGGCAGCTGCTACTCTGGACTCTCCTTCATAATAATCGATAGAAAATACAGCGGCTGCATTGGTAATCCCAACCAAATCTTCTGGACTAGACACATAAGTAGTTTCTGTTCCTTTAATTCCTGTAGCAGGGAAATGAACGCTTAAATCTTCATTGTTTGCTGATTTGTACGAAACAAATTCAGGCATAAATGGTTGTTGTCTTTTTTTGGTATTGAATATTTGATTCGTTTTTACTCTATTGAAGTTACGTTTTGCGATTAGGCTGGCAAGATCTCCGTTACTTTCTAACCCTCCATCATTTGCAGAAGTTACATCGGTAGCGCTATCAATATCAGCATAGTTGTCTGTTTTGATTGCTGTAATTGGGCTAGCTGTGATGTAGAACAAAGCGTCATTAAAATCCTGATCACAAGAAGCATAGTCTCTTCTGATATCTTCGAAACCAAGGATGATTCTCTCACTATCAGGGTCATTCAACAATACATTATGGTATCTTAAATCTTCTTCATTTTCTGGATTGTAATCTGGGTTAGAGTGCAATTGCCAGTGTCCTGTGTCGACACAACCGTTGCTCCATGCATTGGCCAACAATACCCAACCGATACCTGTGTTAGGAGGGAAGCTTCCGATTTTTACTTTATCTCCTACTTCTAATTCACCTCCACTACCTACAGCAGACACATTTGGAAAAATGATAGTAATGTCTTCTGGTTGTGGAATGGTTTGCGAAGGGTTGTCGATATCATAGGTATAGAATCCTAGTGTATTTCTATATCCAGCACCTTCTCCAACAAAAGTCACCCAGATCTCTGCTTCTTCTTGAACTACAACATCGGTATCATATCCTGAAGAAATATAGTGCGGATTAAAATCTGGTACAGGGTATCCTTCTGGTAATGCATTATTGATCATGTCCAAAGTTTCCTGGCTTACCACATCTTGCCCATCTAAGTATAAAGGTTTTCCGTTGCTGTTGAATTCTCCTAAATAATTATATCTGTCGCAGATAGCTGGGATAGGGAAACTTTCTGGATTTTGACCACCATTTTCTGGATCGAAATTCGTTTTTCTTTGGTCAAAGTTGTTGTCTAATCCATCTCCATCTTGATCGATTCCAGAAGGTGTAGTTTCTGCAACACCGTCTCCATCATTATCATATGCTTCTAAGAAGTCAGAAACACCATCATTATCAGAGTCGGTATCCAAATGATCGTATCCATCGGTACCATCTGTATTTACTGTTCCGTTGGTTGTGCCTCCAAAATCAGCATCAAAATTATCGTCTAATCCATCTTTATCTTCGTCATTCCCCGAAATTCCTAAATACGTTTCGCTGTTCTGTCCTTCGATGATATCTACAATTCCGTCATTATCTGAATCAATATCGTAACAATCAAAAATACCATCTCCGTCAAAATCTAATGGAGTAACCGTTGTACCACCTTGATCTGCATCAAAAGCATCAGCTACACCATCTGCATCTACATCTTGAAAATTCGCATCCTGACCATTACATATTCCATCGTTGTTGGTATCTGCAGCACCTTGACCTGCTTCTACAATATCATAAATCCCATCGTTATCAGAATCGATATCCAAAAAATCAGGATTTCCATCTCTATCTCTGTCAAAAGCATCCTGTACTACATTGTCGCCATTACCACTCACATCACCATCAAGGTAGTTGTACATACCATCATCATCATCGTCACCATAAGGATCCATTCCTTGGCACTCTACTACATTCAAAATACCATCACCATCAACATCTGCATCCATAGAGTCCAAAATTCCATCTTTGTCTCTGTCAAGAGGAGATACTCCGCTTGCACATTTAAATCCATCGTTAGAATTTGTGGTCTCAGTAAGGTTTAACATGGTAGCAGAAGGGTTGTCTCCTTCATAATCATTGATCAAATACAACCCTCCACTATTATCAGAAAAATACAATCTATTGTTAGCATCAGCATATGCAGCTCCAAACGTACTTGAAGGTAAGTTAGCTACATTTTTACTACTAAAAACAGGAGTTCCAGAGGACAAGTCCCACTTAAAGATCTTCCCTCTGCTACCCCCGTAAAAAGCACCATTCACGTATACAATATCTGCACATGTACTAGGGGCGGTAACATCTGCTTCTATCACTTCAAAGACAGGGGAAGTACTCCCATCATAATTTGCCAAATTTGTGATTTTGTGAAAGGTTCTTTTATTATTATTTTGAAATACCCATAAGTTTCCGTCAGGATCTACATCGGCAGCGTACCCTCCTCCAAAAACTACAGTTCCACTTGGAGCTACAGCACCAAGATCGATCACCATATCTTTTGCGATTCTTAAAAGGTGGTTATCTCCCTTTTTGATGGCATACAAATAATTATCAACTACATTGTATCCACCAGCATTGTAAGTTGTATAAGTATGTAAGGCTTCAGAATAAGACCCTGTTATTGGATCATACGCCTTCATGGCTCCAGAGATTACCTGGTAAAAGGTTCCATCATTACAATCAAAAGCTTGTTGCGCCTTTAAAGAAAAAGTGATAATGATTATTAGTAGGGTAGTTATTCTTTTCATAATGGTACGATTTAGGTTTTTCGATACTTCAAAATTAACCTATACCTACCATGATGAGGACGGTAAATCGATAAGTGGTAATTTACTGTAGACGAGTTGTAAAAGTTAGAAGATAAGCTCGTTACAACAGGTTTAATCGTTTCATAAGTTCAGGTCTGTTAGATCTGCTTACGGGAATTACATCTCTTTCGATCAGTACGCTATTATCTTCGATATCTACAATTTTCTTGAAGTTAATAATGTAAGATCGATGTACTTTTAAGAAAAGATCATCGGGGAGTTTTTCTTCAATCTTTTTTAGGGTAGAGTGCACTGTATAATTCTGCTTTTCGGTTTTGATCAATATATAATCTCCTTTTGCTTCGATAAGATTGATGGTTGGGATATCAATCTTAATTAGTCGTCTATCAATATTTACATATAAATCATTCTCTCCAGAACTAGTGGAAGTATTTTCTTCTGAGGAAGTTGTTTCTGCAGGTGCAATTGTACTGCTTTCGGCTTTTTGTACAGCTTTTAGAAAACGTGGTAAGGTAATAGGTTTTGCTAAGAAATCTACAATACAATCATATTCAAAAGCGGTTAAGGCAAAATCTTTATCAGAGGTAGTAACTACTATTCGAGGGGGATTTTTCAGGGTTTGAATAAAATCAAAACCGGTAAAATCTGGCATATGAATATCCAGGAAAATAAGGTCGACTGTATTGTTATTCAAAAATTTAATAGCTTGAATCGCATTCGGAAATTCTTCAATAACCGTAAGTCCATCTACTTGTGAACATAGTTGTTGAATAATTACTCTTGCCGTTTCTTCATCATCGATTATTATGCAATTCATAAGATCTATTCTTTATATGGTTTCTAGAAAATTGTCTATAGCACCTAAAATTAACATAAATTTTGAAAACAAAGTATATTCTTTTTCCTTGAGTTCTTCTTCAAAATTGATCGTTAATTGGTAGCCTTCTTCAAACCCCAACATGCCGATTTTGTGTTTCAGTTTGTGTACATTTTCTGCAGCCTTTATAAAGTGTTTTCCTTCATAATTGTTAAGGAACTCCTTTTTTTCTTCTGGGAATTCTCGTTTTACGATGGCAATTAACTTTTGCTCGAATTCTTCAGAACCCGCCGCCAGTTCTTTGATATAATTGAGGTTAGGGGTTTCGTTCATGTATTTATTTTTTTAAGGTGAAAAAAAACGTAGTCCCTATACCTTCCTGTGATTCTATCCATATCTTGCCTTCATAAAAAGCTACAATTTTCTTGACTATTGACAATCCAATACCTGTGGATTTGTCTTTGGATTCTAATTTTTGAAATATTTCAAATACTTTTTTATGATACTTCTTGGGAATCCCTTTCCCGTTATCTTTGATTCCAAATTGCCAGAACTCAGGTAGTTCTTCAAAAAGAACACAAACTTCTCCCTTTTCTTTATCTATTGCTTTGATAGCATTAGTAATTAGGTTTTGAAATAGTTGTTTTATTCTTGAAGAATCTGCATGTATTACAGGAAGTGTTTTTGGAGTTTCTACCGTAATATGATCTGGTATTTGAGTGAGCTCAATAATTTCATCGATCAAAGGACCCAAAATTATTTCGGATTTTAGATTTTGAGTTTTATCATCTACTACAGAATATTCCAGGATTCCGGTAATCAGATTATCCATTTTTTCGATATTCGAATCGATTCTTTCAAGATGGTCCTGAGTGGATTTATCCAGATTATCACCATTATCTTCTCTGATCCAGGTGATCAGAGTGTTGACCGTGCGAAGCGGAGATTTTAAATCATGAGATACCACGTGGGCATAATCATTAAGATCTCGGTTACTTTTTTCGAGATCTTTGAGTAGAATCTCTCTTTGTTTTTCAATTTTTGAAATCTGCAAGGCTTGTTCTTCAATGAGATTGGCCAGTTCGATTCCACTTAATTCTTTACTTTCATTATCACCTTTATCCTTCTTGAAAGAAACCGATCGTAACGTTTTGGTGGCTTCGGTCAGACTAGCGATTACTTTTTTCTGTTCCTCGGCTTCCAATTGTAATTTTCTATTAGCGTCAAATAACTCCTGAGAGCTGATTGCCATCGCTCTTTGAAGCATAGTAAATTGTTCTTCATAATTTTGATAAGAACTGTTTACGGCTTCCAGAAATGAGTTAATGGTTTCGGACTCTTTAATTTCTGCGTCCAAAAACTTGCGTATTTGTCTTTTAAGCAATGAGTGCATATTATTCACTAAACAATGTTAATGTCATGGTTTGGTTGTGCAATTCACAGGCTAAATACCCAGTAAAAGGAGCCAATTCGCCATAGGAGTAAAAACCAGTGATTGTTGCCTGGTTTCCTATAGATTCCATCACTTCTTCGATTTCTTCTTCTACTCTTTGATCCATCACCAGTTTTCTACCGATACAACTAACAAGAATGGCTAGTTCTGGTTTATGTTTTCGGGCTTCCATCCCAATATCAGCTGCTTGCAATGCACCATCAACAATATGGTCAATATTGGCCATCATTAGTTGAACCTTAGAACCTTCTGGCACATCTCCCGCAAGGGTCATCGTATTTTGATCTTCATCGATATTTAATATCGTACGTACTATGGCTTCTTTTTTATTTTCTGATTTTACACTCAATGGATATAAGAGTGCAGATTGTGGGAGTTCTTCTACCTTATCCCCAAGATATTTTTTATACAAATCCAACGCAGGTTGATTGTCTAATTCGAAAAGTACGTTTTGTTCAGATTTAGTGATGATACGTTCGGGTCCAAAAGGAGTCCAGCCACCGTATTGTGCAAAGCTGATTTCAAGAGTTTCCCCATAAAACGCTATTAAAATTACTTCTCCTTCTTTGGGATTTTCATTGTAACTAGCAAGGGTCTTTTCAAATCTGGAATCATCACCACATAAGCCTCCTGTTATTGCAATGCCATCAATTTCGGTTTCCAAACCATCGATCAATGCAGAACCATTAACAAAACTACCTTCAGAAACGACAAAAATATGTTTCAGACCTTCTTTTGGTACTTTTTGGATAAGTCGTTTCCCTAGTTCTAAAGAATCCTTTTCATGATCCATGCTGTTTTCTCGATAAATCATGTAGCTACTGTTTTCAAATTCTATAGCGGTGAGCGTAATAGAGTCTTCGAGTACTTTATCCCCAATAATTTCTCCGGCAGTAGATCCAAAGATGATATCTCCTTCAGGGAAAAGTTGCCTTACCTCCTCATAAATGGTGTCATTATCCAAGGCATATCGATTGCCAAATACTAAAACTAAAGGGTTTTTTAGTGACGTGTTTGTTGATCCTTTTGGGGTCCAATCCTGATCTTTTTTCTTTTCGAACTGTTGAAATTTCATAAAAGTTATTTTTTTAAAGTAAAGTGAAACGTGGCACCCTTTCCCTCTTCTGAAGTTACCCAAATTTTGCCATCGTACAAATCGATGATTTTTTTGACAATAGAGAGTCCAACTCCCGTAGATTCTTTATTGTCGTCAAGAGTTTGAAATACTCTAAATATTTTCTCGTGATATTTTTTTGGGATTCCCGGCCCATTATCCTCTATTGCAAATTGCCAATGCGTTTTTTGTGGAATACAGGATACTTTGATCCAACCCTTTTCTTTATCGTTATATTTTACAGCATTATTGATTAAATTCTGAAATAGTTGTTGTAGTCTAAAATTATCCCCTTGTACCACGGGCAAATCTGAAGTTACGGTAACCTCAATATGATCAGGAATATAAATAATATCAATAATATCTTTTACGGTGCTATTAAGATCAATGGTCTTTTGTATGTGCTCTCCTTTGTCGACGCTGGAATATTCAAGAATACCATTGATTAAATGATCCATCTTGTCTACCTTTTTGAGCAACATATCAAAAGATTGTTGTGCGCCTTCATCCAGAACGGATTCATAATCTTCTTTTAACCAGGTAATCAAAGCATTCATACTTCTTAAAGGAGATTTTAAATCATGCGAAACGATATGCGCATAATCATTCAATTCTTTGTTACTCTTTTCTAAGTTTTTGAGTAGCAAATCCCGTTGTTTCTCATGCTCTCGCTGATCGGTAATATCCTCTATTAAGGCTACTTGATACTGCATGTCACCATTTTGTTTTCTAACAGCAGCTACGCTTGTTTTTGCCCAAAAGATACCTCCATTTTTTTTGCGGTATCTTTTATTTACCGTGAATCCTCCAATTTCACCATTGTTCATCTTTTGCATATTCTCCTCGGATTCTTTGTATTCGTCCGGCATCGAAATTTCTTGGACATCCATCTCCAGAAGTTCTTCCTGAGAATACTGCAATAGGTCCTGAAAGGCTTTATTGGTTTGAAGAATTTTACCCATTTGGGTAAGTACGATACCCAAAGAAGAATTTTCAACGATTACTGATAATTGTTGTCGTTGATTCTCAAAAATACGTTGCTGTTCTAGGGTAGTGGTGATATCTCGCACAATGCCTTGTGCGGCAATAGGTTTTTTGTTTTTATCTTTTATGATACTGGCATTGATGTGTACAGTACGTACACCATTATGTTTGGTGTACACCCTGGCTTGATAGTCAGAGAAAAAACCATCTTGAGTAAGCTTAAAAAAGGAAGTCATGGCATACTCATAATCTTCTTTGTAGATCAGTTGAACCACATTCAGTTTTTCATTACGTACATCGTATCCAAACAATTCGACGGCCGCCTGATTCATTTCCTGAACATTTCCGTGTAGGTCCATGAGCACATAGGCGTCTACCAAATTGTCGAAAACACCTTGAAGCTCTGATTCTTTTACATCGACCAGATCCTCTAGTTGCTCGTTAGCTTTTTTAAGTTGCTGCGTTATAAAATATAATTCTCTGGATTTGTCCTCAAGAATTTTTTCTGCTTGTTTTCTCGCTGCCTTTTCTCTCGCTAAAGCTCTTTTAAATATTTCTTGATCATTACCCATTCGTTTTTACAATACTAAATTTTACTTCGGTTCCATCTGACGATAATTTTTCGTAAGTAATATTGGCTTTAGTATCAAAGTGTTCAAAAGTCTTGCGCATCAATCCAAGACCAAAACTATACATGGCTCGACTGGATTTATAGATCAGTACTAATTTGTCTTCTGTTTTTTCTTGTACCTCAAAAGTAGGTAGTTCTGCATCTGGATAGATTTTTTGTACTTCTACATGTATGTGATTCTCGATAGAGGACAACATGTCTAACGGATCCTTATAGCGTTTTATCAGATCGGGATAGCTTTCTGCCAATACCCCAAAAAAATGTTCTGCATATGTGAGTAAGAGATCGTCTATACTTAGGCCGCTGTTTTCACTTAAGTTTTTGAGGAGGCTTAGCATTTCAGAAAAATCATAAGTACCAATTGCGGTGTAAGCTCCTTGCGACGGTAAATTTGACTTCTCGATAATAGTATCGACCATTTCCAGGCCGAATTTATCCTCTACTAATTCCAAAAACTCAGTAAAAACAATACCTTTCATACGTTATGTAGTTTTAAATTTATGCGTTCACAAATTCATTGACACTCCAATATTCGATCATGCACTTAATTTTGTGCGCGTAATCTTCATATTTAAGTGGCTTGACGATGTATCCCGCTACTCCAGTCTCATAACTATCTTTAAGATCATTATGATTATTAGAAGTACTAAGGATAACTACAGGGGTATAATTTAACGATGTATCGGACTTCAGTATCTTTAGAAATTCTAGGCCATTCATCTTTGGCATATTCAAATCTAAAAAAATAATATCTGGTAAAGAATCTTTTTTCTCTAAAATTTTTAAAGCTTCTTCTCCATTCTCGGCTTCAAGTAGTCTGTGATTGAAATTGTTTTTTTGCATTACTCGTGCAAATTTTAGTCTTTCAATTTCATCATCTTCGATTAATAAAAATGTTAAACTCATCACGTTTCAGTTTTTAGGGGTATTAATATTGTTTCTTTTTGACACTTCAAAGATTGGGCTTTTATAGGTATTTTACTGGGATCTTTCGTTTAAGGGTGTTTTTAGTGTCGACGAATGGTAGTTTAGTGTAGGCGAATGGTAAAATGACGATAAACGGTATTAAATTTTTATAAAGGATATTTTTATCCTTTATAAAAAAAATACTATCTTTGACCCATAATTGTTGAAGTATGTTTTCAAAATCTTGTGAATATGGACTTAGGGCAGTGATTTTTATCGCTCAGCAGACTACCAAAAATAATAAGGTAAGTTTGACTACTATTTCTGAAGAGATAGATTCTCCGCAGGCTTTTACGGCAAAAGTACTTCAACAACTTACAAGAAATAATATTGTGAAATCCATAAAAGGGCCTTACGGCGGTTTTGTCATTGAAGAGGAGAAAATGAATACAAAGCTGAGTGAAATAGTAAGTGTACTTGATGGAGATTCGATCTATACGGGATGCGGATTAGGATTGAAACAATGTGATGCGAAATCTCCTTGTCCTTTGCATCATAGATTTGTAGCCATTAGAAACGATTTAAGAAGCATGTTGGAAAGTACATCACTGCAATCACTAGCAGAAGACTTGAATGCAGATCTCGCTATATTAAAACGATAAAAAAATTTAAAAATATAAAGGATAAAAAGATCTTTTAATCTGTTATGAAAAAAAGCCTGAACATTAATATTACAATCACCTTTATATGGATTGGATTTGTATGCGCGATTAGCTTTATGGAAGCCTGGTTGAAATTTCAGGCAGACGGAGTAACAACGGCAATAGGATTGAGTATTGGGAAACTCGTTTTTGCGGCTTTAAACAAAGTAGAAATAGGCCTGGCTGTGGTATTGGTGTTTACAATATTTCGATTAACGTCAGTATCGCGACTACCGTTTGTTTCTCCTTATATCATCCTTCCTTTTATCATTTTACTGCTACAAACGCTATGGTTACTTCCGGTCTTAGATCAAAGAGCAGAGCAAATCATTAACGGAGTCGAGGTGCCGGATAGTAGTATACATCTGTGGTATGTATTGCTCGAAATAGGCAAAACGGCAAGCCTCTTTATCTATGGAAGTAAACTATTAAGAATGATGAAAGTTGCTGAAGAAACCAAAGAATGAACATAGCCAAGAAATTAAGAATAAAGAAAAATTTTCAAAAGATAACACCTGCTATTATGGAAAAAGTATCACTTACAAAGGACATACAATATAACGAAGGTAAACCTACTATCACGGTTTTACTAAAAACCAAAACCAGTAAAGAAATAAGAATTGTAATGAAAAAAGGACAAGAAATGAAAGAACACACGGCTCCGTACCCAATCATGGTAGAATTATTTGAGGGCGCCATAGATTTTGGAGTCAATGGTAAAAAAACACTTCTCCAAAAAGGAGACTTGGTAGCTCTTGCAGAAAATGTGCCTCATGATTTGACGTGTGTAGAGGATTGTATTATTCGATTATCTATCTCCGTCCATGATAAACCCAACAGAATTAAAGGTTTAATCGATTAGTTTCTTCGCAAAATAATAAAGACATGAAAAAGATTTGGATCGGATTTATAACAGTAGTTACACTATCGTTTGTAGCATTAATCTGGGTAGGAACAGAAATTTATCAAACGCAACCCCCTATTCCTGATAAGGTCATAGTGGGCGAAACTCAAGAAGTCGTATTGACCAAAGAGGATATCCAAACAGGGCAAAACGTTTGGGAATCTATAGGAGGAATGGAAGTTGGATCTATTTGGGGGCACGGGAGTTATGTAGCACCCGATTGGACCGCCGATTGGATTCATAGAGAGGCAGTATTTATGCTGAATTCCTGGGCTCAAAAAGACTTTGAAACTAATTATGAGCACCTTGATGAAGAAAAGAAAGCGGCTTTAAAAGCAAGATTGGTAAAAGATATTAGAACAAATACTTTTGAAACAGAAGACAGAACAATTACGATTTCTACGGAAAGGTATAAGGCCTTCAAAGAAAATGCAGCGTATTATGCCTCTATTTTTTCTGAAGGTCATGAACAATATGCGATTCAGAAGGGAGCATTAACCTATCCTCATAAATTACATCAACTCAATGCATTTTTGTTCTGGACTTCCTGGGCTGCAAGTACCAATAGACCCGAACAAAATTATACGTATACCTCTAATTGGCCTCATGAACCGTTGATCGAAAATACAATCACCCCAGATTCTCAAATTTGGTCTGGATTTTCAATCATATTACTACTCTTGTTTATAGGCATATTAGTGTATTACTATGTTCGAAATCATGAAAAAGGAGAAGCTCTAGAGCATCCAGAAGAAGACCCCATAGAAACATTAAAATTGGTAAAGTCTCAAAAGTCAGTATTGAAATATTTTATAGTCATCTCACTACTTATCGGCTTACAAATTATCCTGGGAATTTTGACCGTTCACTACACGGTAGAAGGACAAGCGTTTTTTGGCTTTGATCTGGCTAGCATTTTGCCATATTCGATTACTCGTACCTGGCATACACAATTGGCGGTGTTTTGGATTGCGGCAACCTGGCTAGCTACTGGATTGTTTTTAGCCCCGATGATTAGTGGCAAAGAAATGAAATACCAGGTTTTTGGAATTAACTTTCTATTTATTGCCTTACTGATTATTGTTCTGGGATCATTAATCGGCGAGTGGTTGGGGGTACACCAATTTCTCGACCTTACGACTAATTTTTTCTTTGGTCATCAGGGATATGAATATATGGATCTGGGAAGGTTCTGGCAACTTTTCCTGGCCATTGGTTTGGTGCTGTGGGTGTTTATGGTTGGGAGACATATTTTGTATGGAATTAAAAGAAATGATGACTCAAAACACCTACTCATCATCTTGCTTATATCTGTAATGGCTATAGGAATGTTTTTCTTCTCGGGTCTCATGTATGGGGAGAACAGTAGTTTACCAGTTATTAATTACTGGAGATGGTGGTTGGTGCATTTGTGGGTAGAAGGTTTTTTTGAAGTTTTTGCTACCGTAATTATTGCATTTATCTTCCTTCGCATGAAGATCTTATCTGCTAAAACAGCCGGTAAAGCTTCTATTGCCTCTGCCACCATATTTTTGGCAGGAGGAATTATAGGAACTCTACATCACTTGTATTATTCTGGGATACCTGTACAGGCCATTGCCTTGGGAGCTACATTTAGTGCGCTAGAGGTGGTACCTCTTACTTTGATGGGATTTGAAATTCGAGAGAATTGGAACCTCTTGAAATCTACGGAGTGGATGCAGAAATACAAATGGCCCATATTCTTTTTTATAGCAGTTGCTTTTTGGAACATGTTGGGCGCAGGAGTATTTGGCTTCTTGATTAACCCTCCGATTGCATTGTACTACATACAAGGCCTTAATACTACAGCTGTGCACGCGCATACCGCTCTATTTGGAGTGTATGGTATGTTAGGTATGGGGTTCATTATTATATGTTTACGCTTCTTTTCGGATAGAGCATGGGATAGCCCAAAACTTAAGATTGCTTTCTGGTGCTTGAATGTTGGTTTGATAGCCATGGTGGTGCTTAGTTTACTTCCTGTTGGTATTATCCAGGCGTATACTTCGATCACCAAAGGATATTCGTTTGCAAGAGATGCAGAACTGTTGTATTCCCCGGTGGTACAAACCTTAAAATGGCTTCGTATGGTCGGAGATATCATATTCTCTGTGGGAATATTTTACTTCTGTTGGTTTACGATCAATGAAACTTTCTATTGTTTTAAAAAAGGACAAACAGTTCGAAACGTACAATTTGAAAGTAAAGAACTGCAAACAAAAAAAGCATACTAAAATGAATCGTTTGAAAGAAATACATAATAGAGAAGATGTGTTTGTGTTGGTGTCTACATTTTATAAACGAATACGAAAAGATGATACACTAGGCCCAATTTTTAATCATCACCTGGCCGAAGAACAATGGCCAGCACACATACAGAAACTCACTGATTTTTGGATGACTGCGTTATTTGGTGTTGCTAGTTTTAAGGGGAACCCAGTAAAAGCGCACAAAGATGTAGATAAAAATCTAAATCATACGGTCACCCAGCTTCACTTCGGTAAATGGTTGCAACTGTGGTTTAGCACCATAGATACACTTTATGAAGGAAAGCTTGCACAACGCGCAAAAGATGCGGCTAGAAAAATGGCAACCAATCAATACATCGCTATTTGGAAGAGTAGGCCTCAAAATATGAATTAACAATAATAAAGGTAGAGCGTCTACTGGCCGCTTTACTTCATTAAAAATAAGAACTATGAAAATTTATCAAAGTTATTTAGAAGAATATGAAAAAGGAATTATAGGATATTCACCTATTGCCATTATAGGTCAAAGTTGTTTGGGATCGGTAGCAGCTATGTTTATTTTAATGAATGGTAATTCTGTGACCCAAATGATTCAACTGTTTGTGGTGACCATTTTATGTATGTTTTATAATGGGGCCATCCTATCCCAACAGAAACCTAAGTTGAGTTTTAATCTCCTTATTCTTAGTGTTATATCTAGTACAGTGTTTGTGGTTTTTAATTTGTTGTAGCCTGTAAAGCTTAGCAACAATATGGCGTATACCTTCAAATTAGAAGAGAAGAATCATTCTGTTTATTTTACTACTCCCCATCAAAAGAATATCAGTGAATGATGGTTTTGATGGGGTTTTAAAAGAATTGAACTAGAAATTAGAAAGAAAAAAATTGAATCATAAAAATCAAAGACATGGAACAAAAAGAAGTATGGTTGCCAAGTTTAATTACGCCTACACCTCAAGAAGGTTTTGAACTGGCGATAAAGTTATCTCGTATGGGTGTAAAATCGACACAACCGGATATGGAGGTGTTAAAAAGGCTAAGAAAGGATTATGCTAATGATGCCTCTGGATTAACCGCAGCTTCTCAAGTAATCGCGACCAACTTTCAAACAATTTCTGCTGCAAATAACTACTGGAAATAACAATAAACTATTGATTATCATAAAAAAAGCCCGAACAATTTGTTCGGGCTTTTTGAGGTGGTGCCTCCAGGAATCGAACCAGGGACACAAGGATTTTCAGTCCTTTGCTCTACCAACTGAGCTAAGGCACCTCGCTGTAAGCGGATGCAAATATAGAACGCTTTTTTTAATAGTCAAAAGAAAAATTTAAAAATTTCGTTTTGTATTTTTATCGCTTAGCTTTTGACATATGAATCTTATCATTGATGTAGGCAATACATACATAAAAATAGGGATGTTTGATCAATCCAAAATTGTAGCAAAAAAAACCATTGTTCAAGATGATTTTGATCAAGAGGTTCAAGATATCCATAAAAAGTACCCATTAATTCAAAAAGCGATTATCTCTTCGGTATCCCATTTAAATCCTGATACCGTAAAACGGATACAGGAACTTTATGAAACATTAATTGTTAGCCATAAAATTGCAATGCCTTTTTCTAATTTATACGAAACTCCAGAAACACTTGGGATTGATCGATTGGCTTTGGTAGCTGCGGCTGTAGATCAATATCCACAAAAGAATGTGTTAGTGATAGATGCTGGAACCTGTATTACCTACGATTTTAAGAACGAAAAAGAAGAATATTTGGGTGGAGCCATCGCTCCCGGAATACGTTTACGTTATCAGAGCTTAAATAATTATACCGCAAAATTGCCATTATTAGAACCTAAACTTCCTGAAAATCATATAGGAAACACAACAAATGAAGCTATTCATTCTGGGGTTGTTCAAGGAATTTTATACGAAATACAGGGAGTAATTGAAGAATATTGCAACATTTATCCTGATTTAACAGTTATTTTAACCGGAGGAGATGCACATTTTTTGTCTAAAAGATTAAAAAATGGCATATTTGCCACTTCTAATTTTTTGTTGGAGGGATTAAACTACATTTTAGCTTTTAATAATAGTAGATGATAAAGAAGATTTTAGTAATCATAGTGGCTTTTACGGCCATAGTTTCCAATGCTCAGGAAGGAACCGCTTCGCCTTATTCTTTTTATGGAATAGGGATCCAGAAATTCAAAGGAACGGTAGAGAATAGATCGATGGGAGGATTGAGTATTTTAGCCGATAGTATCCATTTGAATCTACAAAACCCAGCAGCATTTGGAGAGTTAAGACTTACGACATACACCGTAGGAACGTCATACGATAATTTTAAAATCAGCAACGAAACTGAATCTTCTTCGGGAGATAATGCTTCTTTGGATTATCTGGCTGTAGGAATACCTGCCGGGAAGTTTGGATTTGGATTTGGAGTTATCCCTGTAACATCAGTAGGATATCGACTTAATTCTATAGATGCAGACGATGCCGAAAGACAATTTACAGGAACCGGAGGTTTAAATAAGGTTTTTTTATCTGCAGGTGTTAAAGTTAACAAGAATCTAAGTGTTGGTTTGGATTTTAATTATAACTTTGGAAACATTGAAAATAGAACTATACTGCGACGTCCTGATATTCAGTTTGATACTAGAGAAATTACAAGTACTGATCTGTCATCGTTTAGTTTGTCTCTAGGGGTGAATTTCAAGAAAATGATTACCGAAAACTTGGAACTACAGGCTTCTGTGGTTTCTACGCCTTCTTTTGGGTTAACCGCAGAGGGAACAAGAGAACTGGCTACAATTATTGTGGGTAACAATGGAGCTGAAGGAGTGATAGACAGGCAGGAAACCGAGCTGGCAGAACGAGATATAGATCTTCCGGCAGAGTTGAAATTTGGTGCAGGTATTGGTAAGCCAAAACAATGGTTTGTGGGAGGAGAGTATGTGTTTACGGATTCAGGAGGTGATACCAACCAGCTATTTGTGCAAGACAATGTGGATAACGAAAGAGGTTCAAAATATAGATTGGGAGGATATTACATTCCTAATTATAACTCCTTAACAAGCTATTTTAGTCGGGTAGTATACAGAGCAGGTTTCCGATATGAAGAAACAGGTTTAACAATTGACGGTACCACAATTGATGAGTTTGGCATGTCTTTTGGAGTTGGATTACCAGTTGGGCGATTGTTCTCTAATGCAAACATTGGTTTTGAATACGGTCAACGAGGAACGACAGATTTTGGATTGGTTAAAGAACAATTCTTTAATGTATCTATAAGTTTATCACTGAATGATCAGTGGTTTAGACAGATTAAATTTAATTAACACAATAAATACAGCTATGAATACTAAATTTTTATTTGTTATAGCGACAGGATTAGTTTTAAGTGCATCGAATGTGAATGCTCAGGCTACAGATTGTGCTACTACAGCATCTATAGCTTACGAACATGCGAAGGTGAAAAATTATGCAGCAGCAGAAGAGCCCCTATGGAAAGTAAGAAAAGAATGCCCTACCTACAGTGTCGCTACATATCAGTTTGGAGAGAAATTGTTAAAAGCAAAGCTTAAAAAAGCAACAGGAGGAGATAAAGTGGCGATTGCAAAGGAGATGATTCAATTACTTAAAGAGCGTTTTCAGTATTTTCCTGCGAAAACCAAAATAGGTGATATGCATTCGACCATTGGGCAATTAATGTATGATAATAAAATAGGATCTAAGGAAGAGCAATTTGCAGAATTGCATAAAGCATGGACAGAGGATAAGAAGAATGTTGATAACCCTAAGAACGTTTATACCTATTTCTCTTTATTAGTAGATCTTCATGGTGAAGGAAAAAAAGAATTACAGGAAGTTTTTGATTTATATGACGGAGTAATTGAAAAAATAGAAGATGAAGAGAGTGCAAAAGCAAAAACGATTGCTGAGCTTACTGATAAAGAAGAGGCTGGTACCGCTTTATCTAGTAAGGAGAAGAAATCTTTGAAAAGATCTTCGATAATTTTATCTAATTATAGTAAAGTAAAGGCTGGAGTAAATCAAAAGCTGGGAGAATTGGCTGATTGTAAAAACTTAATCCCTTTGTATACAGGACAGTTTGAAGATAAAAAGGCTGATATCAATTGGTTGAAAGGTGCTGCAGGAAGAATGTCTGCCAAAGAATGTACAGAAGATCCGTTATTCTTTAAGTTGGTAGAGGCATTACATAAAGCAGAGCCATCTGCGAAGTCAGCGTATTATTTAGGTCTTTTGGCATTAAAAGACAAAAAGACAACTACAGCTTTGGATTACTTTAACCAATCTGCAGAGTTAGAAACAAAGTCTAGCGATAAAGCAAAAGTATATTTCAAAATTGCAGAGACTTTAAGAAAGAAAGGAAGCAAAGGAAAAGCGAGATCATACTACAGAAAAGCGTTAAAGTATAAGCCTTCTATGGGAGTGTGTCACTTACGAATTGCGAGTATGATTGCAAGCAGTGCAAACGCATGTGGTACTGATGTATTTAGCAAAAGAGCGGTATACTGGTTAGCAGAAAACTATGCAAGAAGAGCTGGGAAAGTTGATCCAAGTTTGAAATCTACTGCTAACAAAACTGCAGCCAACTATAAAGCAAAAGCACCATCAAAAACAGACATCTTTAATAATCCAGGTGTTACCTCTGTTAAAATTGGATGTTGGATTGGTGAAACGGTAAGAGTACCAAAATTATAATGCAGAATAAAAATCATAATACACTTATATACATTGTCACAGCATTTGCTGTGACAATGTTTTTTTCATGCCAATCTAGTCAGGGCAATCAAAATTATATCGTATCAGAAGAGGCTCCTATAGCAGAAGCCTTTGATGTTAATCTCAAGTATACAGATTCTGGTAGACTCACCGCGGTATTAAAAACACCCAGAGTATTAGATTTTACAAACAAGTCTTTTGGGTATCATGAATTTCCCGAGGGCATTGTTTTGGATGTAATAGATAAAGAAGGAAAAGTAAGTGTTATTACTTCAGATTATGCCATCTCCTATCAACAAACAGGATTGATAGATATGAGAGGTAATGTAGATATCAAAACGGCAGATAGTACGCATTTACAAGCAAATCAATTGTACTGGGATCAAAATATAAGCTGGATATTTACAGATCAACCCTATAAAAGTTTATTACCCGATGGCACCATCAATGAGGCAGATGGTTTTGATGCTAATCAGGATTTTACTATCTTGAATTCAAGAATCAATGAAGGTGTCATGTTTATCGAGGAGTAATCCATTGTTATGATGAAAGTATTTAAGTTTTTTCAGTATGCTTATCTAGCTATAGCATGCTTTTTTATTTATGAAGCGTATTTAGAGTGGGGCCAGGAAGGAGGCAAAAGCATGATGTACCTCTTCTTTGCCGTAATCGCGATTTTTATGTTCTTCTTTAAAAGAAACTTTGGTAAACGATTTGAGGCCAATAACAAAGAATAATTCATGGAATTACATTTTGTTGTTATTGTCATTTCCTTAATTCTCTCGGCTTTTTTTTCAGGAATGGAGATTGCCTATGTCTCCTCTAATAAAATTCATATTGAAATTGAAAAGAAACAAGCGGGATTCTTATCCGTACTACTTACCCGTTTAACCAAAAAACCATCCAAGTTTATTGCCACCATGTTGGTCGGAAATAATATTGCTTTAGTAGTATATGGTTTTTATATGGGAGACGTCCTTATGCATTATATCGAGGGATATTATCCCAATATGGCCGGTAGTATTAGTCTTTTGGTGCAAACTGCGATTTCTACTTTAATTATTTTGCTTACTGCAGAATTTTTGCCAAAAGTTTTTTTTCAGATTTATGCCAACAAATTGCTCAAGATATTTTCGTTGCCAGCGTATGTTTTTTACCTCTTTTTTTCGCCAATTTCTTGGTTCGTAATCTGGGTTTCAGATGTAGTATTGAAACGATTTTTTAAAACAGACGGAGATCAGGTGCAATTGGCATTCAGCAAGACAGAATTGGGAGATTACATTAATGAACAGATGGAAACCGTAGAAGAACATGATAAGATCGATAGTGAAATTCAGATCTTTCAGAATGCATTGGATTTTTCAGACGTAAAATCCAGAGAAGTAATGGTGCCCAGAACAGAAATTGTGGCTGTAGAAAAATCACAATCTATAGAGGAAGTCAGTCAATTGTTTATTGATACAGGTCTCTCCAAGATTATAATTTACAACGGTACTGTAGATGATATTATAGGGTATGTGCATTCTTTCGAATTGTTCAAAAAACCAAAATCCTTACGTTCCATATTATTACCTGTGATTTTTGTTCCTGAAACCATGTTTGTAAAGGATGTACTTAATCTTTTGACTAAAAAACATAAAAGTATTGCCGTGGTAATAGATGAGTATGGCGGTACCAGTGGGATTATTACGGTAGAAGATATTGTGGAAGAGCTTTTTGGAGAAATTGAAGATGAGCATGATTCGTTAGCGCTTATAGAAGAGCAACTGGACGAATCTCGATATCGTTTTTCTGCCAGGTTAGAGGTGGATTATCTGAATGAAACGTATAAACTTAATTTACCTGAAAGCGAGAATTACGAGACGCTAGGAGGTATGATCGTTAATCACACCGAAGAAATTCCTGAAAAGGATGATGAGGTATTGATCGATTCCTTTAAGATTAGTGTTGTGGATACATCAAATACCAAAATAGAAATCGTAGAACTAACCGTTATTGAAGAGGATTGATTTGTTTTGACCTTATTCCAAACACAAAATAATAGTGCTAAATTTTTTGCTGCATTGTATGCAATAATAGTACTATGCGATCTTATTCTTGTGTACCTGTTTTCAAACCCTGAAGTTAGATATGTAACCAAACCAGCTATTGTTTGCTCGTTACTTGTTTTCCTTATACTTCGCAAGGCCGCAATCCCTTTTTTTAGATTCGGTTATTTATTAGTGGCGCTTGTTTTTTCTCTAGCAGGGGATGTTTTTCTACTATTTCATGGGCAATTATTCTTTATGCTTGGGTTGGCTATGTTTTTATTGGCTCACATCTGTTATATTTTGTTGTTTTTGAAGGATAAAGCTTTTGGACAAAAGAATAAGTTCTTCCCTATTTTGACTGCAGCGTACGGATTCGGATTGTTCTTTGTTTTGTACCCAGGTTTAAAGACGATGTTGATTCCTGTAATTGTATACATGATTGTTATTTTGGGGATGGCAAATAGTTCATATTTTAGGTCTCAAGAGGTGGGTAAGAAAAGTTATCTATTTGTACTTATGGGAGCCTTGGTTTTTATGCTTTCGGATAGTCTATTGGCGGTAAACATGTTTTATGCCTCTTTACCTTATAGCCATATATGGATTATGAGCACCTATGCGCTGGCTCAGCTCCTAATTGTATATGGAATTATCTATCAAAATCCACCCTTGCATTCTGAAAAAAACAAGGGATAAAAATGCTTTAATTAAGGGATCTAAATTTTAGGAAAAAAAACTTCGTAAGACTTTAGTGTTTTAATTGGTATTATTCTAATAAAATGGTATTTTCGCCCACTATATTTGAATAAATTACACGTAACATGGCAGTTTTAAATAAAATTAGACAGCGCTCAGTTTTTTTGATCGTTATAATCGCACTGGCACTTTTTTCTTTCGTGCTTGCTGATTTAATACGTAATGGAGGAGCTATCTCTCAAAATGCTGAGAATACTATCGCTACAATCAATGGAAAAGATATTGATAGAACTGACTTTGCTAGAAAGGTAGAGGCTGCTTCTAGAGGTTTTGGAGGAGGATCTTCAAGCATTCAAGCTGTGAATTATGTTTGGAATCAACAAATTCGTGAAGCTGTTTTTGAAGAGCAATTCGATGAACTTGGAATCCAGGTTGGAAAAGATCAGGTAAACGAATTATTGGCAGAAGGATTAGCAAACAATCCTACTTTTCAGAACGAAGCTGGTGTTTTTGATAAATTAAAAATGCAAGAATATGTTGCTAATGTAAAAGCAACATCACCTCAAGCATATCAGCAGTGGTTAGACTATGAAGCATCAGTGAGTAAAGGAGCTAGAGAAGAGACCTATCTTAATATGATTAAGGCAGGAGTGGGAGCTACCTTAAAAGAAGGAGAGCTTTCTTACAAAATGGAAAATGACAAAGTAGATATCAAATACGTTCAGCTTCCATATTCTGGTATTCAGGATGCAGATGTTCAGGTTTCAGATGCTGAAATCAAAGAGTATATCAATAAGAATGTAGATCAGTATGAAGCAGAAGCTTCTCGAAGTATTCGTTATGTAATCTTTAACGAAAAGCCAAGCGAAGAAGATGAAAACGAAATAAAAGAAAGAGTTGCTTTATTATTGGATGATAGAGCAGAATTTAACGAAAACACAAAAAAGACAGATACTGTTCCTGGATTTAGAAATGCAGAGAATGCAGAAGAATTTGTAAACCAGTATTCTGTATTGAAGTTTGATGATAGCTTCAAGTTCAAAAAGAATCTTCCTGCTGCTGTAGCAGATACGATCTACAACTTAGAGATCGGACAAGTATATGGACCATATAAAGATGGTGATTTCTTTAAAGTATCTAAGGTAATAGCACAGAAACAAATGCCAGATTCTGTACAGGCAAGTCATATTTTAGTGGCTTGGGAGGGTCTACGTACAGCTGGAGAAGTAAAGCGTACTAAAGAAGAGGCAAAAGCATTAGCCGATAGTATTGCCAATGTGGTAAAAGGTAATGCAGATAAGTTTACGGAATTGGCAGCTCAATATTCTGCAGATAACTCGAATAAAGATAAAGGAGGAGATTTAGGATATTTTGTGCCAGGAGCTATGGTACCAGCGTTTAATGACTATTGCTTTGATAATGCTGTAGGTGATCAAGGTGTGGTTGAAACTCAGTTTGGATACCACATCATTAGAATTGATGATCAGAAAAATCCACAAAAAACTGTAAAAGTTGCTACAGTTGCTCAAAAGGTAGAGCCTAGCGAAAAAACAATCAATGCGATTTTTACCGAAACTACCAAGTTTCAAATTGCTGCAAGAGACAAGGATTTTGAAGAAGTTTCTAAAGAAAATGAATTGGCAGTACGTCCTGTAAATAAGATTAAAGAACTTGATGAAAACATCCCTGGATTAGGTGCCAAAAGAGCAATCGTTCAATGGGCGTTTAACGAAGAGTCTAAGGTAGGTGATATCAAGCGTTTTGATATTCCTGATGGATATGCGGTAGTTCAATTAACTGCAAAAGCAGATAAAGGAACGATGACTGTTGCAGACGCTAGCCCAACAGTAAAGCCAATATTAATAAAGGAAAAGAAAGCAGAAATGCTTAAGAATAAAATTTCGGGTAGTTCTTTGGATGCTATTGCTAGTTCACAAGGACAGACTGTAAAAACTGCTGCTGCTTTAACTATGAAAACTCCTACCATTGGAGGAGCTGGTACTGAGCCTTTAGTAGTAGGAACAGCATTTGCATTAGAGCAAGGAACGGTTTCTCAGCCAATTGTTGGAAATAATGGAGTATATGTAATCGAGGTGACTAAGAAAGAGCCAGCGAGTGGATTAGATACATATATGAGTTACGCTTCTCAAGCTTCAAAATCAAGTGCGGGATTGGTTAATGCCTCTGTATTTGATGCGCTTAAAGAAGCAGCAGAGATCGAAGATAAAAGAGCTAAGTTCTACTAGTAGATAGAGAACAAAATAAAGCATAAAAAAACCTGAGTATTTTTACTCAGGTTTTTTTTATGCTGCTTAATTATTTGTATAAGGACAGTATAATTTATGTTTGCTAACTTCTCACTTTTTGTTCCCATTTCCAGGCAGAACCTAATGAATCGTCAAGACTACTTTGCGCTTTCCAGCCGAGAATGTTATTAGCCTTTGTAGTATCAGCATAAGCAGCTGTAATATCTCCTTCTCTTCGATCAACAATTTTATAATTTAACTTTTGCCCCGAAACCTTTTCGAAGGATTGAATAACTTCTAGCACACTACTACCAGTTCCTGTACCTACATTAAAAACTTCGTAATTCGATTCGTTTTTGCTATTAATCAAGCGTTGTAAGGCTACGACATGAGCTTTTGCCAAATCTACCACATGTATGTAATCTCTGATACATGTACCATCTTGTGTAGGATAATCGTCTCCAAAAACTGAGAGTTGTTCTCTTAGCCCTATTGCGGTTTGCGTAATATATGGCACCAAATTTTGAGGTACACCAATAGGTAATTCTCCAATCTCTGCAGATAGATGCGCACCAATAGGGTTAAAATATCGAAGAGAAATGGCTTTTAAAGAGGTGTTTACTTTGCAAGTATCCCTGATGATCTCTTCACCTATTTGTTTTGTGTTTCCGTATGGAGATTCTGCGGTTTTTACCGGAGCATTCTCCGTTATCGGTAACTCGTCTGCCTGACCATAAACGGTACAAGAAGAACTAAAAATAAAATTCGAAGAGGCTTTTGCGGTAAGCTCCTGTAACAGATAGACCAATGTAGAAAGATTGTTTTCATAATACAACAATGGGTTTTCTACGCTTTCTCCAACTGCTTTAGAAGCTGCAAAATGGATGACACCTTGGATATCCTGATGACGATTGAAGAAATCTTGAACCTTGTCTTTTTCTCTAAGGTCAAATTCTTCAAAAACGGGTTTTTTTCCGGTAATTCTGGTAATTCTGTCCAAAACATCAGGAGATGAATTAGAACAATTGTCAATGATAACAACATCGAACCCTTCATTTTGCAATTCTACTACAGTATGAGAACCTATAAAACCTAATCCTCCCGTAACTAAAATTTTCATATTCTTTTAAATTAATTAAGATTCTCTTTTTACAAAGGGGGTTGACAAATTTATACATTTGAAAAAGAATCAAAAAGTATTACTCCCAAAGAATGATCGTTTTACCAAAATTTAATCATTAAGAAACCTATTGCTGCCAATAAGATGACAATGTGATACCTGTAATTCAGATACCAGGAAACTTCCTTTTCTGTTTTCAATAGTTCTTTGTTGAAGGTGTATAGCTGGATCTTTTGAGTTTCCGGAGGAGACGAAAACTGGCTGATAACTATAAATAATATACTACTTATCACTACCATGATTCCTACATTATAGGTATAGTGAAGTATCCAGATGTCTTTTTGTCCCAGAATAAACAAAATAACACCACCCAAAGTCCCTAAAATTAAAGTCCAAAATGCCCCCGTACCATTTCCTCTTTTGTAAAAAACGCCTACCAAAAAAAGAACAGCAATAGGAGGCACAATAATTGAAAACATTTGTTGTAGATATGCCCAAATACCACCAAAATTTGCGATTAAAGGTGCCCACACTGCAGCAATAATCATAAGGACCACAGTAGTTATTCTACCATAGTTGAGCACTTGTTTTTCTGTAATATCTTTCTTTCTGGTCTTTATGAAATCGATTACTACCAGTGTCGAGGCAGAGTTTAATGTAGAATCTACGCTAGACATAATAGCAGAGATCAATCCCGCCAATACCAAACCTACTAGTCCCACAGGCAATACTTTCATTACCGTAGTCGGGAATACCTGATCTGGGTTTTCTAGACCTGGAAATAATCCAATGGCCATGGCTCCTGGAATTACCATAATAAAGAGTGGTACAATTTTAAGGAAGCTTGCTAGTATAACACCCCAACGCGCATGCTGTATGTTTTTTGCTCCTAGTACTCGTTGTACGATATATTGATTGGTAGTCCAATACCAGAAACCTAAAATCGGAACGGCCATTATTAAACCAGGCCAGGGTAAAGATTCATCGTCTGCCGGGCGAATAATAGATAAATGCCCTTCTGGTGCGTTGGAAACTACATTGCTCCAGGAGAAGTCTAGTTTTTCGAATAGCATATAGGATAAGACAGAGCATCCTATAATCAATATAATCGCTTGTATGGCATCTGTGTATACTACGGCTTTTAGTCCTCCAAAAGCGGTATATAGACCAGCTACCAAAGCTAGAATTAAACAAGTTTGCCAAATCACTAATTCTGGGAAAAATGCTTGTAGTACAATAGATCCGGCGTACAATCCTCCTGCAGTATCTACAACAATACTGGTGAATATGGTGATCGCAGAAAAAAATGTTCTGGATCGATTGTCAAAACGCAGTTCTAAAAACTCGGGAATGGTGGTGATTTTGGATTTTAGATATAGCGGGATAAAGATTAGTGCAGCTATGATAAGCGGTATACCTGTCATCCATTCGTATACGGACTGTACAATACCTGAGCTATACGCCGCTCCAGATAATCCGATGATGGTAGAGGTAGAGATGTTTGATGCAAAAAGTGATAATCCTATGAGTCCCCATCCAAAAGATCTTCCACCAAGAAAAAGATCTTCGCCAGTTTTGGTGCTTCTTGCTACGTAAAGACCAATAAGCATAACTGCGATAAAATAAATAACAATTACTGTAATGTCTATAGTGCTAATTTCATTCCCCATAATTAGTTGATTTCGTGTTTATAGTAGGTGGCTGCATCTCGTAACAGCATATCTAAATATTGATTTTCGGATTGCAATCTATCTTCGTCCCAACCCAGGTATTTTACCAAATCTTCTTCGACAATAGATCGATATTGGTGCACACTATGAATGTCAAAATAAAGCCTGCCTGTTCTTCTTACAAAGAAATCCGACAATCCATTCGTCATTTCATGGTGTATACAATACCATAGCTCTGCTCTAATCAATTGCTCTTCGATCGCATCATTCAAAAAATAACTCGCCTTACCGATAATAATATCAGATTGTTTTCCATAGTTGGATACCAGGTATTGCCCATAATAAGGATCATTAACCTTCAATTCTTTTAACTCTAGCTCAATTTGTTCTAAATACTTCTGTACTTCGTTATTGTCATGAAGAGGATCACTGGTAAGCGGAATCTTATCCGTATGGGATCTGGAAAATTGCTCTCTTCTTTTCGAACTCATGGTTTTTAGCACCACATCAATGACGCGTTGCGACATTTTTCTATATCCAGTAAGTTTTCCTCCTGCAATAGATATTAGTCCTGTGTCAGAGTGAAAGATCTCGTCCTTTCGAGATAATTCTGAAGGGTCTTTTCCATCTTCGTGAATCAAAGGTCGAAGTCCAGCCCAATTAGATTCGATATCTTCTTGTTTTAATTGTAATGATGGAAACATATGATTTACAGCTTCCAGTAGATAGGAGGCATCAGATTCTGTAGCGACAACTCGATTCAGATTTGCGCTGTAATTGGTGTCTGTAGTGCCAACATAGGTAGTTCTTCCTCTGGGAATGGCAAAAATCATTCTTCCATCGGGGACATCAAAGTAGACGGATTGAGTGAGAGGAAAACGTTCTCTGGAAAATACCAGATGTACCCCTTTTGTAAGATGCAAGTGTTTGTTATTCATGGATTGATCCTTTGTTCTTAAAAGATCTACCCAAGGTCCTGCAGCAGAAACAAAGTTTCTGGATTTGATCACAAATTCCTCTTGCGTATTATGATCCAAGCATTGTACACTTTGGATTTTTCCTTCTTCGTTGTAATTGAAGGACACCATTTCACAATAATTAATGCTGTTGGCACCATATGAAGCTGCCTTTTTAAGAAGTTCTATGGTTAATCGGGCGTCGTCTGTTCTGTATTCTGCATAATATCCTCCGCCTGTAAGTCCTTCGTCATTAAGTAATGGTTCTTTGGTTTTGGTTTCTTCGGCATTTAGCATTTGACGTTTATCATCACCTTCAACATTGGCCAAAAAATCATATACCTTTAACCCTATAGAAGCCATAACTTTTCCGTAGGTGCCACCTTCCACAAGCGGGAGTAGCATTTTCTCAGGAACTACAAGGTGCGGAGCCAGTTTGTGCACTGTGGCCCTTTCGGTTCCGGATTCTTTGACGAGGCCTATTTCCATTTGCTTTAGATATCGAAGTCCGCCATGAACAAGTTTTGTTGATTTGTTACTGGTACCAGAAGCAAAATCATTTTTTTCTACCAAACATACTTTTAACCCTCTCGATGCTGCATCCAAGGCGATGCCTGCTCCGGTTACGCCTCCACCAATAATCACCAGATCATGTTTTTCTTTTTGAGCTTTCAGTATCTGTGTTTTACGATCTAACACCGAAAAGCGAATAGGAGCATCTTCTTTTACGGATAGCATGTTGGTGTTTACAGTTTTGGTGCGTTCTACAGCTTGTTTCCAACCTGTGTATTTTCTGTTACGCTGATGCTCGGTGATTTGCGGAGCAAAAACCTGATCAACGTCACGTATCTTGGCGATATCCTTTTTGCTCCATATTCCTGCTTTTATTCCTGCCAGGAAGGCTGCTCCAAGAGCAGTTACTTCCAGCATTTTGGGGCGATCAACATCTACATTAAGAATGTCGGCTTGAAACTGCATCAAGTAATTATTCGCAGAAGCGCCACCATCTACCTTTAGCTCCTTCATCTGTTTGCCACTATCTTCTATCATTGCTTCCAAGACATCCCTTGTTTGATAAGCTAAGGCTTCAACAGTGGCTTTAATGATTTCGTTCTTGCCAGAATCTAAGGTAAGTCCGTAGATGGCTCCCTTGGCATCCATATCCCAATAGGGAGCACCTAGTCCAGCAAAGGCGGGAACTACATATAGGTCTTCCGATGATGTGGTAGACATACAGATTTCTTCAGTTTCTGAAGCCTTGTCTATGATTTGAAGTTTGTCTCTGAGCCACTGAATAGAAGCTCCGCCAACAAAAATACTTCCTTCTAATGCATATTTGATGTTATCTTCAGGGATACTGCTGCATAAAGTCGTTAATAGCCCATTCTTGGATTCGTATGGTTTTTTTCCAGTATTCAATAGCATAAAACATCCGGTCCCGTAGGTGTTCTTTGCGATTCCTGATTTGTATCCTCCTTGACCAAACAGAGAAGCCTGCTGATCTCCTGCTACACCATAAATAGGAAGTTCTTGACCTTTGTGTACAATGCTGCCAAAATCGGAAGAGGAATACTGCACTTTTGGAAGTACGCTTTTCGGAATATCTAATGCTTGTAAAAGTTTTTCATCCCATTCTAGATTAATAATGTTATAAAGCATGGTACGAGAAGCATTAGAATGATCTGTAGCGTGGATTTTCCCTTCAGTAAATTTCCAAATAAGCCAGGTGTCGATGGTTCCAAATAATAAATCACCACGATCTGCTTTTTCTCTTGCTCCTTCTACATGATCCAGAATCCATTTCAATTTGGTGCCAGAAAAATAAGAATCAATGACCAATCCTGTATTCTTGGATACATATGGGCTTAAATTTTTGGCTTTTAGAGCTTCACATATTTTGGTGGTTCTTTTATCTAACCAAACGATAGCATTGTGGATAGGTTCTCCTGTTTTTTTATCCCAAACCACTGTGGTTTCCCGTTGATTGGTAATACCTATGGCTGCAATTTCTTCTACCGAGATATTAGAGGTTTGTAGCACATCTTCAAAAACTTCTTTTTGATGCAAAAAAATCTCCATAGGATCATGCTCTACCCATCCCGGTTGGGGGTAATATTGAGTGAGTTCTTTTTGTGAAATTCCACAGATGGTCCCTTGATGATCAAAAATAATAGCTCTGGTGCTTGTGGTGCCCTGATCAAATGCTACAATATATTTTTTATCCATTGATACTGTTTTTTTGATGTGTGAAGCGGGGTTTTCTGATTGTTAAAAAGAGATTTGTAACCCCCTGTTATTCATAAATATCTGAATTATTAAGTCAATAGAAAAGATAAATTCAAGTTTAATGGAATGTAATCGTTTGTATTCTTTGTTTTGGTATTTGCTTTCATTCAAATCTTATTTTTTCTGGAAATTTTTACGAGGTTTTACTTTTTTTAAGTCGAATAAGCCCGCAAGCAGGAACCTGAATTTGTACCACTCCGATCAAAAGCATGATATTAGATTCTTTTATTTTTTTTCCGGTACAGTCATAAATAGTACAATGGTATGCACCATGATTTTCTTCACTGCTAATCACGACTTGATTTTTTAGTTTCCCATTGATGATATCGATATTGTCCGTTGGGTTTTTTATATCTATAATATGATCATCATACACACCGATAATAGTTGTTGTTCCTTTGGTAGATTTTAAAATAGGGTAGTTGGCCAAAGGTTTACAGGGCTCAAAATCACCATCCAGGAAAATTGATGCATTTTTTTTCCAGTAATGAGTGTAGAAATAAATCATAGCCAATTCCTCTTCAGAAGCGTTTTCGAGCAAAATAGAAAGTTGAGGAACACCAAAAAGTGCATTCACTAATTGTAAAGCTTTTAATTCAACAGGTTCATCAGAATGATAGGTAAACATATCACTATGTACAACAGTTTCTCCGCATAACATTTTTATGTCTGTTATTCTCACACGGTTCATTGCAGAATCCCCTGGACAATCAAAGGCTCTAAACATATTTCCGTATTTACGCATAGCAGGTCCGGTATATTTTTGTCGAAACTCGATCACTACATCTGGTTTGATTTTGTGTAAAGAGTTGATAACATCGGTCATTAATCGGTCTACCGCTTCATTTACCGAAGAATAATCTCGCCCATTATCGCGATTAAGAACGGTTTCTGGATATACTTTGAATTCGTCAATAAAATCAAGTTTGAAACCATCGATGTTCCAGTCTTTTAATGCGTTTACATAAAGACTAATCAGATAAGATCGTACTTCCGGATATCTTGGGTCTAAGACTGGAGCCCATCGATGTTCTTCTGTTAGAAATTTACCTTTGAATTTTTGATATGCTTTTGATTTTTTACCACAAAAAGGAACGGAATACCACAACGCTAATTTCATCCCGGTTTGATGAATTTCTTCTACGAATTGAGTCATATTAGGAATTCTTTCCGGGAACCAATCCCCTGTGTAATCATATCCTCTGTTCTCATCATTGGTTTGCCAACCATCATCCAAAATAATGAGTTCGTACCCCAGCGATGCTGCCAGTTTACACTCTGATACCAGTTTTGTGGTGTCTAGTTTTTGATGAAACTGATACCAGGTAGAATATACGGGTACTTTAGCCAAATCAGGCACATGAGTGGGGGTCATATTTTCAAAAGAACTCCACCATTGGGATACTTCCTCCAAAGCAGTAGAGAAATGTTTTGGGTGTTGATCTATTCTCAGTTGTGCACTATAGGAGGATATGGTATGGTGTCTTTCGGTAAAAAAAGTAATATGACAATAAATATGGTTATCCTCTTCTCGGTATAATGCATTTAGTTCTTTGGCATTAATGGTATCAGAACAAGCAAATGTAATTACGTTTTGGTCATCGTGACCAAACAGGGAAATAACTGGCGCATCTAATGAAATTCTGGATTCCATATGTGTTAATTCCCAATCATCCATGATCCGTTTTGCAAAATCGGTGGTAGGCTTCCAGACCCCTTTGACGTTGATGGCTGGGATTTTCCATTTTATCGTTATGGGTTGTGGCCGAAATGCTGTTTCAGAGTTAAGACTAATTTCGTAAGTCATTACTCCATCATGCTCATGAAGTGGAGTAATACTCACTTCAAAATTGTCAGTCTCCTTTAGTATTTCTATGTTATGAGCAATGGTTTTATTCATATGGTTATATTATTTGAAGCCTAATTACAAATTGTGTAAAATCTTAGGCCTATCTGGTTTTGGGTTTACTGTAAATACCCTAATACTATCATTATTTTGAGTGGCTAATACAAGTTTTTTTCCTGATCTATCTGTGGCATTGATAATGTGATTTGACTGTTTTGGCACAAAAAAACCACTGTCTCTTGTCTCTTCTGGAATCAATCCTTTTTTTGTCCCTCTTAGAAATATCCCTATTAGTGCATCTTGTCTTCCGTAAGTAGCTTCAGAGGAGTAATTATTTCCGACAAGAAGTACATCTTTATATCCATCCTGATTGATATCCTCTATCAAGATATCATTAATAGGAGAGAGCTGACATATTTTTGGTAACGAGTGAATTACAAAAGTGTGATTCCCTATATTTTCCGCATAGATGGATTCAAAAGTATGAGCGTTTAAAGTTTCATTTTTCAGATCTTTAATCGTAAGTAATTCCTGAAACGTAGCTTTCGAAAACTCCTCATAACTCGGATATTTCTTTTTCAAGGTAACTAATTGTTTCATTACGTCATCTCTGGTATGCACAGGTTTTAGAGATTGTTCCCCATCATTCCCAAAATACTGTGCCAAAATAGGATCAATACTTCCGTTACGATCATGGTCCTTTTTATATACGTATACAGGTTGTTGATGGGATGGTTTTATAAACCCATTTATTCCTTGGTTACCAGCAATGATATCCAGGTCCCCATCATTATCGATGTCTGCAGTACGAATACAGTTCCACCACCCAGATATTTGTAATGGAGTTCCATCAACAGAGGTCCATTGTATTGGGATTTCGCGTGCCTGTTCTTTTTGAATAGAAAATATTTTAATAGGCATCCATTGTCCGACTACAATGAGTTCTTTTTCTTTGGGGCCGTCAATATTGGCCCAGGTGGCGTCGGTAACGATACCTAAATCCTGAAAGGTAATCTTCTTGCTTTCGGATAACTCCCCATTTTGATTAAATATCAAATAACTAGGGCTAGCTAATGGATATTGACCAAAACGAACACCACCACCAACAAAAATATCTATAAAGCCATCCTCGTTAACATCGGTTACGGCTAGGCAGGAGGTGTTGGTAGCAACTTTTTCTAAAACAGTGGCTTCAGAGAAATTCCCGTTTCCTGTGTTGAAATATATCCTGTCAGACAACAAGGCATCGTCTCCCATGGCATCTGTTCCTCCACTGCCAATGTATAGATCCTTTTCTCCGTCATTATTGATATCTACAAATAGCACAGCAGTATCTTCATATTTGGCATCAAACTGCCGAATGGATACATAAGAGCCCTCTTCGTTTTCTGAAAATAATTGCCCAGAATGCCCTTTGCTACCTCCGATAAGCAGTTCGTCACCCGGGTTGTTGTCCAAATCAGCGTTTGCAATACAAGGTCCATTAGTATTGAATTGATGTGTAAGCAGGGGTTGCTGTAGATAGTCGTTAAACGTATTTTCTGTATGCTTAAATACCAGTTTTTTGGAGTTCAGTTTGAATGTGGGATTATAATTTTTTTGTTTAATTTCAGATTGAAAATTGGCATACTCCGCGGTTATCGCCTGATTGGCAGCAAGAGTTCTATACCTACTAATCTTCCCATCGGGCCAGACAATTTGTATGGAATCAGCTTTGTTGGATTTTAACCCAAAATGTATAATTGGTTCTACTGAGGATAAGTATCCTTTTACCACAGATTGATAATGAAATTGAGTACTTTGGTTTTCCCAAAGCGTTATTTTGGCTCCAATACCTTTTGGGTTTGATTTTGCCCCTTTGAGTTGTATTCTTATAAAATTTTGTGATTTTTGATCACTATGATTTTCAAGAATAGAAGCTGGGCTATTGATGTTATTTACGATCAAATCCAAATCTCCATCCAAATCTAAATCTGCATAGGCGGCACCGTTAGAATAGGTGTTCTTTTCTGGGATCCAGCTTTCAGATACATCGTCTAGATGTAGCCCATCTCTGTTGTGGAATATTACATTGGGAAGGTAAATCCCGGGGAGTTGTTCTACAAATTTTTGAAGTTTTTCTTTACGGCTTTGGGGAGAACCGAAAATGTTGTTTTGATCCGAATAATTGATAAAATCCAGATCGGTAATATCTTTAACATACCCATTGGTTACGTATACATCTTTGTTTCCGTCATTATCGTAATCGATGATCAGTGGAGCCCAACTCCAATCGGTGTCTGCGACTCCAGAAGCAAAAGAGACTTCTGAAGCGGGGAGTACCTTATGGTTCAAAATACCATTGTGAATTTGCAAGGTGTTATGCACATATTGAGGGGTGTATTCATTTCGCAAAGAGAGTAGAAACTTATCATAATTGTTTGACCCAAGCATTTTTTTCTGTCTCTCGTAGTCTTTGGGGAGCATATCCAGTACCATGATATCGGGTAGTAGATCATTATTGATATCGGCAATATCAACACCCATGGCATTGTAGGTTTGTTTGGTTAAAGTAGTTTTATGCATTTCTTCAAAACCTAGATGTTGGCCGGATGCATTTTTTCCTTTATTGATATACATCAGGTCGTTGGTAATAAAATCATTACTCACATAAATGTCGGGTAGTAGATCGTTATTGTAATCTACCAAGGCTACGCCTAAGCCAAACCCTTTATGAAGTATTCCCAAAGCGTCGGAAACATTCTTGTAGAATACTTGTCCGGTTTCGGGATCACTTTGACGCTCTAATAGTATGTCCTGGAGATAATTTGGGAAATATTTTTGAGGTATGGGGATATTTTTGTCTCTTCTCGTGTTGCCATTATGGACAATATAGGCATCGAGATCTCCATCCAGATCATAATCAAAAAATAAAGTTTGCTGACTGTAATGACCATCATCAAGTCCGTATACCTTGGCTTGTTCCTTAAAAGTGATTTGTCCCTTATCGTCTATGCCTGTATTTACAAATAATAGATTATTACATTGTTTTTTTAGGCAGTCTGGACCACCTACACTAAGGTAAATATCATCCAGATCATCTCCGTTGATATCGACAATACTCACACCGTTTACCCAGGCATTTGTCTCGAAATTTGCAGATGCAGAGATGTCTTTAAATTTCAAGTTTCCTTGATTGAGATAAAGTTTGCTGGAAGTTTGATTACCGGTAAAAACAATGTCGGGTAAATTGTCATTATTAAAATCTCCAATGCCCACACCGCCACCATTGTAGCAGTACTGAAAATCTAATACGTTTATAGTATCGTTTTCGAGAATAGTATTTTCGAAATCTATATGAGTACGAGTGTGCGGAACATAAGAAAATAGGAAGTCATTGTTTTTTCTTTTACAAGAAAAGATAAAAACAAGGCTTAAAATGATATGTGGCACACTGTTTTTCAAGAAAAAAAGAATGTTGGTTATAGTTAGCAGAGAGCAAATCCAATTATTGATTTACTCTCTGCTTGGTAAATGAAAAGTATGAGAACTGTTTAATCTCTATTTAGTATCCAGGGTTGGGTCTTAAATTAGGGTTTGTTGCGATCTCACCTAACGGAATCCAAATCAATTCATCTCTTCCTGATTGGAACGATCCTCCCACCAATGATTTAGGATGTGGAGTTCCGTGAAGAGAATTAGAACCAAGAAAATCATCCGCTAATTCCCAACGCACCAAATCCAGGAATCGATGTCCTTCTCCTGCAAGCTCCATAGCTCTTTCGTCAATAATAGCATTTCTCATATCTTCTTGACTTAGCGCATTTAGTAATGTGATTTGAGCTCGTTCTCTAACCATGTTAATGTACATTTCTGCTTCACCAGTTTTCGAATTTTCATTAAGAGCTTCAGCAAGCATTAGTAACACATCAGAATAGCGTATTATTCGCCAATTATTTTCCATAGTATGTCCTAATTGTACAGCAATTACTTCTTCTCGTGTCCCCAGATCCAATCCGGCATATTTTTTAGAAAAGATAGGTTCCAAACCTTCGTTGGTAGCGGTTGCAATATCGTTTGCAAAATCTGTTAGATAATCGACTCCGCCATATCCTGTTGCTCCTGGATAATCATAAACCAGGGTTTCATTGCGTCTTACGACATCTCCGTTGTTTTCGAACAGATCTCTTAACCATGGATTAATAAGGTGTCCTCTATCCGGAGATACTTCTGGAGAAGCATAGTCGATCAAGAAGTTGGCTTGAGTACCCGTTCCTGGTATATCCTGTCCCCAGGCAAAACTGGCAACTCCTTGAAATTGTAACTCAAAGACGGACTCTTCGTTATTTTCATTGCTAAATCCAAAATTCTCTCCGTATCGGTTAGAAGGAAGTAAATTATAGATTCCTGAGTTGACTACTTTTTTAAATTCGATTTCTGCAAGTTCCCATTCTTTTCTAAACAGGTGACTTTTGCCTTTTAAAGCAATGGCAGCACCAGATGTAGGTCTTCCTAAATTATCACCTCCCCAGCTATCGGGTAGCATTTGCTCGGCCATCGTTAGGTCGTCTATGATCTGCTGCCATACCAATTCTGGATCGGCCTGTTCAACAAGTAAATTGTCTAGGTCTGGCTCTTGGGTGATTAATGGAATGTTGCCATATAACGTTAGTAAATACCAATAGTCGAAGGCTCTAAGGAAATATGCCTGTCCTAATAAGCCGTTTCTTGTAGCTTCATCAGGAATTCCTTCTTCGTTTACATTTAGGATGATCGTATTACATCTCCCAATAGATTTGTATAATTGTTGCCAGGGTTCTAGCGCCCAACGATCTCCTGGGTTTGCTCTAAGTCCGGCCATAGCGGTGTTAGAACCAAAAGGAAATACATTAAATTCGTCAGATCTTTGTAAGGCACCTACGTGTAATACTCTTCCCCAGAAAAATGCAGTAGTAAGCGGATGGAATGCTGCATTTACAGCACTCTCTACCTGATCTGCAGAAGTTCCGAAGTTACTAAGCGAAGTACCATTGTTATTCTGTTGATCCAATAATTCATCAGAACATCCAATGATTAGTAAGCTAAACAATCCAAGGGTAAACAAGGAGGTAAGCCCATATTTGTTAAATGTTTTCATCTGCTCTTTTTTTATTGTTTTGATATTGTGTGATTAAAAAGTTGCCTGAACACCAAAACTGAAAGTTCTTGCGTTAGGGTAGGCTCTGGCATCTAACCCTCTTCCTAGTAGAGGGTTTACATTGTCTCGTAGTCCTGGTACTCCAGAATTAAGATTGGCGCGTCCTCCGTTTGTTGAAGAGACATCTGGGTCATAACCGCTGTAGTCGGTAATTACAAATACATTTTGAATATTGAAAGATACTCTGAGATCCTTTAATAAGGCAGATCCCAGTACATCTTCATCAAAGTTATATCCTACTTCTAATGTTTTTAGCCTGAAATACGATCCGTCTTCAACAAAAAATGAAGAAGGTGCCTGGTTTCCTGCGGGATCGCTTACCGAAGCTCTTGGAATATTAGTATCTGTATTTGTAGGAGTCCAAGCATTTAATACTTCGGTTAGCTTCCCACCATCCTGCCACAAGATGTTGTAATATCGCCCCAGGTTATAAATTTCATTTCCTTGTACTCCTGCAAAGTTTAATGCAAAGTCAAAGTTTTTATAGGCAGCATCAAATGTCAAACCATACACAAAATCAGGTACGGGATCACCAATAAGTGTGATATCATCGTTATCTATGGTTCCATCTCCGTTAATATCTCTTCTTACAAAATCTCCTGTTGCTGGATTTACTCGATCTTCTACCACAAAACCATAAAAGGCTCCAATAGGTTGATTAGGTCTAGTGGCATTTACAATTCGTAAATCCTCATCGATCGTAGGTCCCAGAATAGGATTTGGGATATCGCCTGCACGGCTTTCTACATTAAAGGAGAAATTCGTCCCGATTCTGTAGGTGAAATCTCCATCGTTTTTAGAATAATCGATATTAAATTCCAAACCTCGATTCACTAGATCTCCGGCATTACGAATTACAGGTAGACTTACTCCTGTAGTAGAAGGAATATTGGTAGCTACCAATACATCTTCGATATCTTTAGAATAGTAGTCAAAGGTTAGGTTTATTTTGTTGTCCAATAATGACATGTCAAAACCAATATCAAATGTTTTTGTAGTCTCCCAGGTGAGATCAGGATCTGCTAATGCCGTTTGTGCCAGACCTGGTGCTGCAGAGTTTCCAAAAGTTACATTGGATTGTCCACTTAGGAAAATGGCATCGGTTGGGTAAAATTCTCTAGTGGTGGATCCTAGCTCTCCATAGGAAGCTCTAATCTTGAAATAATTAATTTCGGGAACGTTCCAAAAAGATTCGTTTGAGATATTCCAGGCTCCAGAAAATGAAGGGAAGTATCCTTCTCTATTTCCTTCTTGAAAACGAGAAGAAGAGTCTCGTCGTAAAGTTGCAGAAAATAGATATTTTCCAGCATAGTTATAATTTACTCTACCAAAGTAAGATTCTAACCCAGCCGTGTTGTCGGTTCCTAATAATACAATTGAACTACTAGCGGGTAAATCGCTGATTACCTGTATGTCGTTGGATTGTGTACCCTGCCCAAAAACACCGCTACCTTCTTCGTTTTCCAGAAAATAAGTATATCCAAGTACTGCGGATACCTTGTGATCTCCAAACTCCTGTTTATAGTTGATGGTTGGCTCGACCAGAACATTGAGTACTTCGGATCTGAAATCGGTTAAATCGTTTTCTTGATTATCGTTTCTCACCGCATCTACAGAACTCATAAAGAAGGTCGGCGTAAACTGAAAATTACGCTGATTGGTATAGTCTAATCCAAAATTTACGGATGCAGTAAAATTATCGGTGACATCGAAATCAAATTTGGTACTCCCAAATAAGGTTCGAGTAGTAACCAAATTGTCTTCCAAAACAGCTTGTGCAAATTGGTTTACCCCTCCTGGACCTTGTACGTCTGTTGACGGAGCTTCAAAACCACCTTCGTTATTTGGGTTGGTCAAAGCAACTGTTGGCGCTGTGGTACCATCAAATCCATACCACCTGTTTTCTTGTAGTTTTCCTTGAGTTAAACCAAGTGATTGAGTAACATGAAATCTCCCTTTGTCAAATCGGTTATTAAACCTGAAGTTTATTCTTTCAAAACCTGAACCTACAAGAATACCGTCTTGATTGAAATAATTGGCAGATACAAAATGAGAGGAATTTTCACCACCTCCAGATATCGAAAAACCATAATCCTGTACGATAGCACTGGAAATGTTTTCATCTTGCCAGTCTGTATCTACACCATTCCATTGGACTACTGTATTGACACCATCGTTTGCAAAACGCTGATTGATATAGTCCGTGTATTGTTGACCATTAATGAAGTCTAGTTTTTTACTAGGTGTATCCACCCCTGTTCTAAGGTTTACTTTTACTTCAATGTTTTGGTTCTTTTTTCCGTGATTAGTTTTAATTAATACTACACCATTTGCCGCTCGCGACCCGTAGATAGCTGCAGCAGCGGCATCCTTTAACACAGAGATGTCTTCGATGTCGGCAGGATTTATAAATTCCATGCTATCGACAAAAAGACCATCAACCAAAAATAAAGGGTCGGCGCTATTCAAAGAATTTACCCCTCGGATAAAAACATTGGCCCTACCCCCGGGTTGTCCACCAAAACTTTCTACTTGTATTCCTGGTACTCTTCCTTGTAATGCAGTTACAGGGTTACTGGCAACAGCGGTTTGCGTAACTGCTTCTCCTTTGATTGTGGATATCGCTGTTGTTAAATCTCTTTTGGATTCTGAACCGTATCCTACGATTACGATCTCATCTAGAGATGCTGCGTCTTCTTGCATAGTGACATCAATTACAGTTCTGCCGTCCACAGGAACTTCCTGAACCACAAATCCTATGTACGAGAACACGAGAATAGCGTCTTCTGCAACATTATTTAGGGTATATTTTCCATCAAAGTCTGTGGTGGTACCTAAATTGGTTCCTTTTACAGTGATGTTGGCTCCTGGTAAAGGTCCGTTAGGTTCGGTTACCGTACCGGTTATGGTTTGTTGTGCAAGAACCCCGGTAGAGAGAAGCCCAATAAGCATCATCATAATACGATTGATTGTTTTTCGCCTCATATGATTTGTATTTGTGTGATTAATTTAAAGTCTATCGGAAATCAAATGGAGCAAGAGTTTAAATGCTATGATACTCTATGCTACTATGCAAATGTATGTGATTTTTTATTAAATCAAAATAAAAACTTAAATAATATTAAGATTTATACAAAGAAAGACTTAAAAAGTAATGAAAATAATAATTGACACCAAGTATAAAGAATCGCTCAATAGCCTAATGTTTTTTAGGTTTGATTCGTTTTATAAAGGGAAATAGGTAGTCTTATAAAGAATTTCTGCGGTAAAGATGTGTGGGAACAATTTCGTGAACGTGATTACCTTCTTTTACAAAAAGAGCAGCTTTTCTTGCCATTAGATTAAAGTCAGTAGATATAGTAGTTATTCCTCCAAAAGCAATTTCTCTCACGATGTTGTCATTATGTGCCATAATACCGATGTCTGAGCCAATTCTATATTCCATTTTACGGGCATCTTTCAAAACTTGCCATAGCTGAGTGTCGCTGATACAAAAGTATACCGTGTTTTTGTGTAATGCTTCTGGTTCGTAGGTATCCATCACTTCGCCTTTGATATGATGATCTCTAATAAATCGATTAAATGCAACAAGAATTTCGGGAGGGAAGTCTGAGTTCCTTTTGAAAAATAAGACAAACTTGTCATATTTTTGGATTTGAGGTATCAACTCCACTAATTTTTGGTAAGTAACTTCTTCAAATTCTTGGGAGATGTAAGAGTATTCTTGAGGCATTTGTAATTGCCGATCTACAATAAGCAATCGGTTCGAAGGTATTTGCTGTAGTAGGTTAGAAACCTCTTCTTCCTGGATAGGAGCTACCACATACATTCCATACTTTTTGGAGATATTGTCCATGATAGTTTTGAAAAGAGCCAAGTTATTGTGATGAAAGAATATATCGATATGGTATCGTTTACCCAGTTCTTTTCTAAATGTATTATAAAACCCTTCCTGAAAACTATGAAAAGCAAATAAGATCAATGCTACTTTTAAGGTTACATTGGTTTCTTGGCTGATGATATAGTAGCCTTTTAAGTTTTTGGATTCGACCAGTCCTCGTTCTTTGAGCTCGTTATATGCCTTTACAAAAGTCTTTCTGGCATAACCAACTTCGGCAACCATCTCATTGATAGAAGGAAGCTTATCACCAACTTTAAGTACTCCAGAGTCAATAGCTCCTATGATACCATGAACAATTTGTTCGTGTTTGGATAAACTGTTTACATCCCGAAGTTCATGAATTTTTTGAAGTAATGGCGACATTATACAATGATGGTTTTATCTAGCCTAAAATTAAGCTTTATAACTAAATTTCAAAAAGGTAGCCCGATTTAAGTAGTTTTTGATATGCTGTATGATCAAATTTGTATAGGTAGGCGCCTTTTTTTGAGCCAGATTTGTCTTTTTCGTCTAGTTTGGTGATGACCTGAAAAGAAAGTATTTTTTTTCTAAAGTTTCTGGGATCCAAAGCTCTTTGATAAATGGCTTCGTATAGTTTTTGGAGTTGAGGTATGGTGAATTTTTCTGGTAATAATTCAAACCCAATAGGTTGGTAACGGGCAATTTCTACGATCCTTTCCAAAGCATCAAACACCATTTGATTATGGTCTAGAATTAAAGAAGGAATTTCACTGATTTCATGCCATTGAGCACCATTTTCGGCAACAATTTGTTCTACTTCTGGGTTAAGCCGGAGTAGGGCATACTGTGCAACTGATATACAACGATAGCCAGGATCTCGATCTACAGAACCATAAGTTTTTAACTCTTTCATATAGATGTCTTGTAGTCCTGTAAATTCATTAAGAATTCTATTGGCAGCATCAGAAATACTTTCACCAATCTTAACGAAGCTGCCTACTAGTGATAGTTGTCCCTTAAAAGGAGCTATTTTCCGATTAAAAACCAATAGTTTGAGTTTTCCATTATCAAAACCGAATACGATGCAATCTACGGCTACATAAAATTTGTCTTTTTCCTGATAAGCATTCATTCTGTAGGTTGATAATGGATGGTTAAAATAGATCTCGGTGTCAAAATAACAAAAATACATTAAAAATTAATAAATGTAAAAAATACATTTATTATATTTGACACAACTAAGTGATGATTTTCACAAGAATTTTAAAATGAATCAAAAGCATAACGTTTTTTTGGAAGGGTTTGATAAAGCACTCGAGATATACTCTCCCGGACGAATTAATTTCATAGGAGAGCATACGGATTACAATAATGGATTTGTAATGCCTACAGCAATTGATAAGAAGATTGTTTTTTTATTAAAAGAAAATGAATCAGAGAAACATTGCAAGGTGTATAGTGCTACCTATGATAAAATGCTCGAGTTCCATTTACATCAAATACAACCAAGTACCAACGAGTGGGAGAATTATATTCTTGGAGTGGTGTTCGAATTAACTCAACTCACCAACAAGGTCAAAGGTTTTGATTGCATAATCAAAAGTGAATTACCCATAGGTGCGGGAATTAGCTCGTCGGCGGCATTAGAGTGTGGAATTGCGTATGGACTTAATGCACTTTTTGATCTGGGCTTGCCGGATATTACCTTAGTAGAATTGTCGCAAAGAGCAGAACATAATTATGTGGGTACAAAATGTGGTATTATGGATCAATTTGCCTCGGTAATGAGTAAAGAAGATAAGGTCATTTTACTAGACTGTAAGACTAAGGAACATCGACTTATTGATGCCAATTTTGAACCCTACAAGATATTGCTTTTAAATACCAACGTTTCGCATAATCTGGCTTCGAGCGAATACAATACTCGAAGAGAAGAGTGTGAGGAAATCGTTAGGCAAATAGCAATCACTAATCCATCCGTACATTCTTTACGAGATGTCACCAAAACAATGTTAGAAGAATACCGAACAAAATTAGGAGACGTTTTGTATCGTAGAGGAAGTTATGTAATTAACGAAAATCATAGAGTGTTGGAGGCTGCAGAATATCTGGAATCAGGTAACCTAGGCAAATTTGGAGAATTGATGTATGCTTCTCATAGAGGATTACAGCATTCGTATGAAGTAAGTTGTCCAGAACTGGATTTTCTGGTCGATTTTTCTGAAAACTTTGAGTCGATTATTGGTTGCAGAATGATGGGAGGAGGTTTTGGCGGATGTGCCATTCATTTAATTCACCCAGATAGCATTGATAATTATGTAGAGAAAGTAACGAAAGCCTATAAAGATATGTTTTCCATTGATTTATCATCATTTATAACCGTTCCAAGTGGAGGGACATCAATTTTAGGGTCATGACAAAAGATTTTAACGATAATCCGCATAGAAGATATAACATTTTGACCGGAGAATGGGTCCTGGTTTCTCCACATAGAACCAAAAGACCCTGGCAAGGAAAGAATGAAGAACCTTCGCAGTTTTCTCAGATTACTTATGATGAAAATTGTTATTTGTGCCCAGGAAATACCAGAGCAAGTGGAGAATCCAATCCCGAGTATACCAAAGCGCATGCTTTTACCAACGATTTTTCTGCATTGCTAAAGGATGTTCCTAAAGAAAGTTTTAGTAATGGTCTTTTGAGAGCTGAAACAGAAAGTGGAATTTGTAGAGTGGTATGTTTTTCTCCTAACCATTCGCTAACCCTACCAATTATGGAAGAGGAAGATATAACAGCGGTGATCCACTTATGGCAAAAGGAATTTCAAGAATTAAGTGCCAAGAATGAAATTAGCTACATACAAATCTTTGAAAACAAGGGAGAGGTAATGGGTTGTAGTAACCCGCATCCCCATGGACAAATTTGGGCACAGCGTTCTATTCCTGAAGAAATTCTGAAAAAAACACAGCATCAAAAAGAATACTGGGATACCCACAAAAAATCATTGATAGAAGAATATCTTCGTCAGGAAATAGAATTGCAAGAGCGAATATTAATAGAAAATGATCACTTTGTAGCTTTGGTTCCCTATTGGGCAGTATGGCCCTATGAAACCATGATTATTCCTCGAAGAAAAGTAAAACACATTACCGAATTAAATGATAAAGAAGCCCTTAGTTTTGCAAAAATTATAAAAAGTCTTACTATCAAGTATGACAATATTTTCAAAACGTCGTTTCCTTATTCGGCAGGGATCCATCAGGCACCAACGGATGGAGGGTTGTATGACGAATGGCATATGCATATGTCGTTCTATCCCCCTTTATTGCGATCTGCAACCGTAAAAAAGTTCATGGTGGGTTACGAGATGTTTGCAAATCCACAAAGAGATATTACTGCAGAACAAGCAGCAAAGACCATACGCCAACAGAGCGATGTTCATTATACTTTAGGAATAAAGTAATGGTATGCTAAAGGATTTTTGCTACCTCTTGATTTACGAACTCAAGAAAACGTTCATCCTCTTCGTTGAAAGGATCTGGAGTTTCCGAATCAATATCAATTTGACCGATATTCTCACCGTCCTTGAATAGAGGAATTACAATTTCTGATTTCACCGCAAAACTACAGGCGATATAATTATCTTGGGCCTGTACATCAGGTACTACAAAGTTTTCATTAGATAAGGCTACCTGGCCGCAAATTCCTTTACCAAAAGGAATAATATCATGGTCAGTCTCAGCTCCAACATAGGTTCTTAGCTTTAATTCTTCTTTGTCTCCATTTTTAAAATAAAAGCCAACCCAGTCATAATAGGTGATATGATCTTTTAATAATTGACAAATTTCATGAAGTCTTTCGGTAACCGATTGACCTGTGTTTTGAAGTATAGAAACTACTTCGGGCTTTAAATCTTCAAACGTCATTCTTGCAATTTTGATCGGGTAAAAATATTTAAAATATTTAATAAAATGAATAATCCCAAATGGTATAGTTTTGTTAAAACTTTTCTCATCTAAGGAAAAATGTACTGGCGAATGTTTTATTTATAAAGTATTTTTGCAGACTTATAAAGAAATCAAATTATAAAATCTGAAAGCTGATGCGAAACTTATTTCTGATGTTATTGTCGTTTGTTGTTTTGATGAATATTTCTTGCAAAAGAGATAAGCAAATCGACACCAAGGTGGATACAGCCATTACCAAAAGAGGAGATCTGAATGCTACTAAAACAAATTCTACCGTTGCATTTTCTGATCAGCATACGCAGCAAGTTTATAACACCTATCTTAAGATTAAAGGTGCATTGGTGAACGGTGATTCGGAAACTGTTAGCGCTCATTCTGAAAAATTACAATCATTGGCAAAAAATAATAATGAGCTTATCGCTACTGCAAAATTGATAGCGTTGACCAAGGATATAAAAAAGCAAAGAGATTTTTTTGTGGGACTCACGGTTCAGATGGAGCAAATTATTGAAAATGCCACTGTAACTGAAGGAGAAATTTATAAGCAGTTTTGTCCTATGGCTTTTGATGGAGAAGGAGGATATTGGTTCTCTGATTCTAAGGAAATACGGAACCCATACTATGGAGTTGCCATGCTCAACTGCGGAGAAGTTAAAAAGACCATTAAAACTAATTAAACGCAATTTATCGCCTGTAAGTGAGTAGTTTGTCGATGAAATTGCCCTTATAAGGAAAATATTAATTATCTTTAAAAAAGATTGAACGTTTTGAATCTGAATTTTTTGAGGGAAGAATTGTCGATACATGATACGTTTTGATCTTTTGTAATTGGAGTAAAATAGAGAAATATGATTGAGAGAAAATTAATTTTGCTGATTTTTTCGGCATTGGTTTTTTCTTGTAATAACGCTAAGGTTGCCCCGGGGATACAAACATTATCTCTCTTAGAAAAATCAAAAGCACTTAAATTACGAGGAGAAAAGGTAGAGCAAAGTATGCTCCAGAAAAAGGATTCTATCGAAAGACTTTTTGGTGGGAAACGGGATCAGTCTGCTAAGAAAAATGATGAGTTCGTTGATGTGGAAAAATTATCGGGGAATTTTGTACTAGATATGAAATATGCTACTGCCGATAACTTCCTGAAAGAAAAAGTATATTCCTGTGCCAAATGTTACGTACGTAACGAAGTAGCACAAGCTTTGTTGAATGCTAATAAGGATTTTATGAGACAAGGTTATCGTATCAAATTATTTGACTGTTATCGTCCACACAGCGTTCAAAAGAAGATGTGGAAAATTGTTCCGGACCCAGGTTATGTAGCTGACCCCAAAGGAGGATCCGTTCATAATAGAGGAGCTGCAGTAGATATTACGCTGACAGACCTCAAAGGAAACGAGTTGGATATGGGTACAGCATTCGATCATTTTGGTAAAGAAGCAAGCCATTCCTATACACAATTATCCGAAAAAGTAATTGCTAATCGAAAAATGTTGAGAAGCACCATGGAGAAACATGGTTTCAAAACTATAAGAACCGAATGGTGGCACTATAACTTCAGCACAGGAAAAAAATTCAAAATATCTGATTTCCGTTGGAAATGTAAGTAGTTTTTTCTTTGCGATGAATGATAGTTATTAAAGCTGTATTCGTTTTACTTCATTATTGCGATTTTTGAAAAATGAAAACGACATCCATCGTAATGAATGCCGTTTTCGAGCACAATAATAAAAATCGGAAAAAAATTATGCTAATAGTTACAATTGCTCAACTTTTGTACTTCCCTCCATATACTTATAGATGATTTACTCACTGCATTCCCATTAATATACAGCTTATAGTTGTGTACCTATAAAACATAAATTATCGTTATTTAGAGATACTGATAAGCCGAAGTAGTTAAGAACTCTTCAAAATCATCAGAGATCACCAGGTTTTTGAAAGTCGCAATAGCATTCTGATAATTTTCGGAATCAAAAAGTTGCTCTCCTACCTGTCCTTTGATGATATTTAGCTCATCTTCATAAAGTGTATCAAATAATTCTTGGTTAAACGTTCTTTCGTCTTCCAGACGAACTTCATTTTTAAGCCATTGCCAAACTTGGGTTCTGCTAATTTCTGCGGTTGCAGCATCTTCCATCAGATTGTATAATGCTACGGCTCCGTTTCCACTCAACCAATTGGCGATGTAATGAATACCTACGTTAATATTTTCTCTGATTCCTTTTTCTGTTATCGTTCCTTGTGGAATCGCTAGCAGATCGTCTTCAGTAATAGTAATATCTTCTCGTTTTACATGCAGTTGGTTAGCAGTTGGCATGTGGGTGTCAAAAACCTGCATTGCCAATTTTACCAAGCCAGGGTGCGCTACCCAGGTACCGTCATGTCCATTTTGTACTTCACGCTCCTTATCAGCTTTAACTTTTGCAAATGCCTGAGCATTGCGTTCCTCATCATCTTTGATCGGAATTTGCGCAGCCATTCCTCCAATAGCGAGGATATTTCTTTTGTGGCAACGTTGGATTACCAACTTGCTATAAGCATCCATAAATGGGCTGGTCATGGTTACCTGTGCTCGATCGGGAACTACAAAACCTTCGTGGTTTCTTAACTTTTTGATATAACTAAAGATATAATCCCATCTTCCACAGTTAAGACCTACAATATGATCTTTTAATGCATAAATGATTTCATCCAATTGAAAACTTGCAGTAATGGTTTCTACCAAAACAGTAACCTTTACGCTTCCTGGTTCGATTCCTAGATACTCTTCAGAAAAATCTATCACATCATTCCACCAGATAGCTTCTGTAAAATGCTCTAGTTTTGGCAGGTAATAATAGGCTCCTGTGCCATTTTCTTTCAGTTGTACATTATTATGAAATAAGTATAATGCAAAATCAAATAAAGAAGCGCTCATTTCCTGACCTCTGATCAACAAATGCTTTTCATCAAGGTGTAAACCTCTTGGGCGAACAATTAGAGTGGCTATCTTTTCTTTAAGTTGATACGTCTTATCTTTTTTTGGATTGTAAAACGAAATAGTTTTGTTGACGGCATCCTTCAGGTTTTTCTGCCCTTGTAAACAGTTCTCCCAAAGTGGGGCATTACTGTCTTCAAAGTCCGCCATAAATGTTTTGGCTCCAGAGTTTAAGGCATTGATGACCATTTTTCGGTCTACTGGCCCTGTAATCTCGACTCTACGATCCTGAAGATCTGCAGGGATTGGAGCAGCACACCATTCTGCATTGCGAATTTCCTTGGTGTTTTCTGGAAATGAAGGATACGTTCCCAGATCAAACAACTGCTGTTGGCACTCGCGATTTTTTAATAATGCTAATCGTCTTTCGTTAAAGCGATCTTGCAAAGCTTCTAAGAAAGTTAGTGCACCATCGGTTAAAATTTCCGGATGGTAATTTCTTACATTCTTCGAGAAGCTAATTTTTTGACTAAGGTTTGTCTGAGTTTCCATAGTTTAAAAATTTAGGTTTTTACAACTATTATCGTTTTGAGTGAACAATATTAAAAAAAAGTTTTTTATAAAACAAGCGAACGTTCGCTAAATGTGAATTTTTTCTTTTTTCTTGAATTACGCGAAAATTCTTACTTTTGATTTTATGGCAATAGCAGAAGAATATATTAGGCTTATTTTCGGATTGAAAATCAAGCAGATACGAACAGAAAAGGATTTGTCTCTTTTTGGATTATCCAAATTAAGTGGATTGTCAAAGTCGTATCTCAACGAAATTGAAAAGGGAAAGAAATATCCAAAAACGGATAAAATCATCAAACTAGCAGAAACACTTGGGGTGCCTTATGACCAATTGGTTTCTCTTAAATTAGATAAAAATCTGGCTCCTATTGGTGAGATTTTGCAGTCCGGTATTTTGGATGAGATTCCGTTGGAGCTATTTGGGATTCAGCAAAGTGATTTGATCGATATCATTGCAAATGCGCCATCCAAGGTAAATGCATTTATAAGTACGATCATAGAGATCGCTCAGCACTATAATATGAGTCGCGAAGGGTTTTACCTGGCTTCATTACGATCCTATCAAGAAGCACATAATAACTTTTTTAAAGATTTAGAAGATAAAGTAATACGCTGTGCGAATACTTATCAGTTAGATCTGACTGGTAAAATTGGATCTACAGAATTAGAAGAGATTCTAAAAGAAGAATATGGGTATAATATTAATGAATCCGGAATCCCCAAACAGGAGGAGCTGGATAACCTGAGATCGGTATTTGTACCTTCGACCAAAACCTTATTGCTTTCGGATAGGGTAGACGAGGCTCAAAAGACATTTATTTTTGCCAAAGAGCTGGGATATCAATATTTGGGAATTACCGAACGTCCATATACCTTTACTTGGATACGATACAATCATTTTGAAGAGGTATTGCATAACTTTTATGCTTCTTATTTTGCAGGAGCTCTCATTTTGCCTAGACAGCATTTAGCAGGGCAACTTAAAGAATTGTTTTCTTCAGAAACCTTTTCAGAAAAGGCTTTTCATAAAATCATGCGTCTATATAATGCCTCACCCGAGTCATTTTATCAACGTCTCACTAATGTATTGCCTAAAGATTTTGGAATGCAAAACGTATTCTTTCTTAGGTTTACCCATAAAAAAGGTATTGAAAAATTTAATTTGGTAAAAGAACTGCATATTACTCACCAACAGCAACCTCATGCCAACGAAATTAATGAGCACTATTGCCGACGGTGGATGGCTATCAAAACCCTGCAACGTACGGCCAGCGAAGATTTGGAGTATGCCTTTAATATTCAAATTTCAGATTATGCCGATACCGATCAACAATATTTGGTTTTTACTTCTGCTACCAAAGATCCTTTTAGAAAGGGCTATTACAGAAGTATTGGTATTGGGTTTTTGATTTCTTCAGCATTAGAGAAAAAAATCAAGTTTGTAGGAGATGCCAAAATCCCAAAGGTCAAAGTAGGAGTGACTTGCGAATCTTGTTCGCTAAAAGATTGCGATGTCCGTATGGCACCACCAAAACGACTATTAGCAAAAGAAAAATATAAAAAAACAGCAACTCTTGTAGAGGATATCGTTAAAAAATATTCATAACGAAAAGAGGTGTTTTTACAGTATAAATTAAGCTCGTTATCATTTGTATTCTTGATGTAACGAGCTTTATTAGTTTGTGAGCTGATGAATTATAGACAGCTATCGCAACGTTCGTGGAAAAATGGCATCTCTAGAACACCACAATAACACTGACCGCGACCGTTTACAAAACTTTGCTCTTTTTTCTTGATGATGGTTACACCATCCAAATCTAAAATACTCTTTTTCATGACTATAATATTGATTGTTTTGAGAAAGGTAGTCTAGTATTATGCCGTTCGCAAAAGATGATTCTTGAGATTTATAAATTTCAAGGATAAATCAATACGCTTTGATTTACCAAAAGCAGGTGTTTTAATATAAAAGAAGAAAGGAATAAAATGGATATGCTAATAACAATATTGTGCCTGTTATCCTGGTTTTGATAGGCATAACAGGCACAATAGTATATATGTTATACCGAAATATAACATAAACAGGTTCCAGGAATAGTAAAGGTAGGTCCGCAACCGCAACGGGATCCACCATTGATTTCTTTTTGTGTTTTTTTCTGGATGATTTTTACGCCCTCCAAATTTAAAATGCTTGTTTTCATAATGTCTATATTTAAATTAGTCTCTTGAAGATACTAGTGTGCTATACGGTTTACAAAAGAAGCTGCATGGGATTTATAAATTTCAGGGATAAAAAGACGTGTAGTTGTCAAAGTTCCTATTTCTCATATAAAAGATTAATGAAGTAATATTCATCTTTTAAAAAACAAAACCCATTTTGAAACATTCAAAATGGGTTTTTATATCTTATTAGCTGGCTCAGGAACTTTACTTCACACAAGCGCTAAATAATTTCGCTTTCGCTGGGCGACTTCTTACATCATTCCTGGCATACCTCCGCCCATTGGAGGCATTCCGCCTCCAGCAGGAGCATCCTCTTTGATGTCCGTCAATGCACACTCGGTAGTAAGGATCATTCCTGATACAGAAGCTGCATTTTCTAAAGCAACACGAGTTACTTTCTTAGGATCGATAATCCCTGCTTTTAGCATATCTACATACGCTTCAGATTTTGCATCGTATCCAAAGTCGTCTTTACCTTCCAAAACTTTAGAAATCACTACAGAACCTTCGCCTCCAGCATTTTCTACAATCGTTCTTAGAGGAGCTTCGATAGCACGGTTTACGATTTGTACACCAGTTACTTCGTCTGCGTTCTCAGTTTTTACCTTGTCTAATACCGCTTTAGCTCTTACTAGTGCAACACCACCTCCGGCAACAATTCCTTCTTCTACGGCAGCACGAGTAGCATGAAGTGCGTCATCTACACGATCTTTCTTTTCTTTCATCTCTACTTCAGAAGCAGCACCAACATAAAGTACAGCTACACCTCCGGCTAATTTAGCTAAACGCTCTTGTAGTTTTTCTTTATCGTAGTCAGACGTAGTAGTCTCGATCTGAGCTTTGATTTGGTTCACTCTATTCTTGATCAATTCTTCTTCTCCAGCACCGTTTACTACAGTAGTGTTATCTTTATCGATAGCTACTTTTTCTGCTGTTCCTAAGTGATCGATAGTTGCATTTTCTAAAGTAAATCCTCTTTCTTCAGAAATTACAGTACCACCAGTTAAGATAGCGATGTCTTCAAGCATTGCTTTACGTCTGTCTCCAAAACCAGGAGCTTTTACAGCAGCAATTTTTAACGCACCACGAAGTTTGTTTACTACTAGCGTTGCAAGAGCTTCTCCGTCTACATCTTCTGCGATAATTAATAAAGGTTTTCCGGTTTGAGCTACTGGCTCAAGGATCGGTAATAAATCCTTCATTGCGGAGATCTTCTTATCAAACAATAAGATGTATGGGCTTTCTAACTCGGTAGTCATTTTTTCGCTGTTGGTCACAAAGTAAGGAGAAAGGTATCCTCTATCAAATTGCATTCCTTCAACGATGTCAACATGAGTTTCTGTACCTTTAGCTTCTTCTACAGTGATCACTCCTTCTTTACCTACTTTTTCAAAAGCTTGAGCAATTAGGTCACCGATAGTTTCGTCGTTATTTGCAGAAATAGCAGCTACTTGTTTGATTTTATCTGAAGAATCACCAACTTCTTTAGTTTGCTTTTCCAAATCAGCAGTAATAGCTTCAACTGCTTTGTCGATACCACGTTTCAGATCCATTGGGTTTGCACCCGCTGCAACGTTTTTAAGTCCTTCTTTTACGATAGCTTGCGCCAAAACGGTTGCTGTCGTAGTTCCGTCACCGGCAAGATCATTAGTTTTTGAAGCTACTTCTTTTACCATCTGCGCTCCCATATTTTCAAGAGCATCTTCTAATTCTACTTCTTTGGCTACAGAAACACCATCTTTGGTTACTGTAGGTGCTCCAAAAGACTTGCTTATAATTACATTACGACCTTTTGGTCCTAAAGTAACTTTTACTGCATTGGCCAATGCATCTACACCACGTTTTATACCGTCACGTGCTTCGATATCAAATTTTATATCTTTTGCCATAATGATTTAATGTATTTTGAAATTGTCTGTTCCAACGGTCAAAGGCTGGAACTTTTGATTTGTTGTTTTTAAAGAATTGTTGCGAATTAAACAATAGCTAGAATATCATCCTCACGCATGATTAGATAATCTTTACCATCTAATTTTAATTCTGTACCAGCATATTTTCCATAAAGTACGGTGTCTCCAACTTTTACAGTCATTTCGTGGTCTTTTTTACCATTACCAACAGCGGCAACTTTACCTTTCTGTTGTTTTTCCTGAGCAGAGTCAGGAATAAATAGTCCTGATGCAGTTTGAGTTTCTGCAGGAAGTGGCTCAACAACCACACGGTCTGAAAGAGGTTTGATATTTACTCCCATTTTATGATTCGTTTTTTTATTATTAATTGAAATCTTCGTTGCTTATTTCAGAAATTATGCCAGTGGTTGGATACTGACAAATTGAAACAAAAAATGCCGACTGTATGACAAGTCGACATTTTTGTAGTTGTTTTTATGATCATGTTACTCTTGATCGTCATTATCTGTTGCCGGAGTGACAGGAGCTTCTACTTGTACATCATCTGTATTTACTTTTGACTCCTGAGCAGTACCGGTGCTCATCAAATCGATATTTGATAGTAAGATCAATACCAATAATAGTGTGGCCAAAGTCCAGGTACTTTTATCCAAAAAGTCTGAAGTCTTTTTTACACCACCTAATTGCTGAGTTCCACCACCTCCGAAAGAAGATGATAAACCTCCTCCTTTAGGGTTTTGTACCATAATTACTACAACTAGTAAAAAAGATACAATAACGATTAGTATTAAAAAGATTGAAAACGTTGTCATTATATTGTTATTTATTTTCTTGTAATTTCTTGATCGCTCGAATTTGGTCTGCAAAGAAACCACTTTTTTCGGGATTTTTCAAAATTAATATGTTATAAGCTTGAATTGCTTTTTTATAGTTTTTTTGAGCCAGGTATACTCGGGCTAAAGTTTCTGTCATTAACTCATCTGTAGGGGTTTGATTTTCCTTTGCCAGATTACGGGTCGGACTATTTTTTGCTGCAGGTTGTATTTTGGGGTTATTGGCAATAAACTCGTCGATAAGGTCAAACTTTTCTTTCTGTTTTAGCGAATTGTCTGATTTCCTTTCTTGTTCTTCGGTATGTTGTTTTTCCTCCTGATCCTCTTCTGATCTTTCTATAGGCTGTACCGAGGTAAGTTTTAGCCATTCTGCAAACGAATGTGTTTCTTTTCTGTTGAAATCAAGCGGCTTATCGATTTGTAGTTCATCTTCTTTGGTGTCGCTTGCTATTTCTTTTGAGTCTTGTTTTTCTTCCTCTTCTGTAATATGAATCTGTTGTAAGAGACTCTCTTCCTTTCTGGTCGAGAAAAGCGCAGGATCAAGCACGTCTTCTGCTTCTTCGATATCCATTTTAATGGCATCATCCATCGCCATTCTAGGAAGTGTCTTTACCTCTTCATGGTCCACAACCTCAATATCAGATTTGCTCTTTTTTGCTGTAGTAGTTTCTTCTTCTTTCTCCTGAAAAACGTCAGAAGTAATAAAATCAAAAAGTACCGTACGATCTGTAGTGTAGGCGGCGGTAGTTTTTAATTCCTGATTATAGGTAAAACTACCTTGTTCTTTCAGTGTTTTTAGTAGCAAAGGTCTTACCGCTTGAAAATAAGGGAACTCTCTAGAAATTTTTTCTAAATTCGAGATATGCCCTTTGTTCAATTCTTCGGGATGTTGAAGCAAATATGTAAGCTCTTTGGTGTTCAATAGATACTTGTATAATTTGATAGATTACCACCTCGCTAAGGTAGCGTTAAACATATCTTGTGTAATTCTTTCATAAATGATTTGCAAAGCTTCATCTCTAACCGCGTTTTCGGATTGCGAAGCCGGGTAATCGAAAAAGAATGAAAAGCGTTGTTCTAGATCCTGAGTAGAATCTTTGGTGTCATAAAATCGCATATTAACCGCAATGGTCAATCGGTTTTGAGCTGCGGTAATATTTGAGGTAGCTGTGTTTGGAGCTACATAATCCTGTACAATTTCTCCTTCGTAAATAATATCTCCGCCAGAGGTTACCAAATCCAAATTGGTTTGATTCAAGATCAGATCCTGTAACTGATTGGTAAATCGTTGGTCGGCCCCAGGGAAAATCCTAGGGGATTGATTTTGAAAGAAATTGACCTGAAACGTTTTGGTGTTTGGAGAGATGTTGGTGCCGGTAAACGAGTAAACCCCGCATCCCTGGCACAATGTGATTGCTAGTATAGCAATGATAATGTATTTTACTTTGCTCATTAATTGTAAATTATGAGTTGTTTTATTTAGATCCCTGTATCACTTACAGGTTGTATTGTTTGATTTTTCTATACAGCGTTCGCTCGCTAATCCCTAATTCTTCTGCAGCGGCTTTTCGTTTCCCTCGATGGCGCTCCAAAGATTTTTTTATCAATTCCAATTCTTTGTCCTGAAGCGATAAGGTTTCTTCTTCTTCAATTTCTTCGGCAAAGTGATACTTGTCTTCTTCCTTTATAATAGGTTGCGTTGGCGAAGAAATCTGCAAAACTTCTGCGGCAGGAGTAACCGGTTCTTCAAAATGAATGTTCTTTTCTTCCTCGTCTTCGCGATAAATTTTTCGAATCAAACCTTCGTTGTCTTTTTGTACCTGTTGGGTGTTGCCACTCCGCATCAGCTCCATGGTCAACTTTTTCAGATCATTAAGATCTCCTTTCATATCAAAAAGAACCTTGTACAAAATTTCTCGTTCGTTGCTAAAATCACTTTCCTTTTTGTCAGAAGAAATCACAGCAGGTAAATTACTGCCAATATTAGGTAGGTAACTGTGTAAAGTTACCGCCGAGATCGTTCTGTTTTGTTCAAGGACTGAAATTTGCTCTGCGATGTTGCGTAATTGCCTGATGTTTCCGCTCCAGTGATATTTTTCTAGCATAGCTACCGCATCGTCTGCAAGCCTAATGGTTGGCATTTTGTATTTGGTGGCAAAGTCTGACGCAAACTTTCTAAACAGAAGATGGATGTCATCTTTTCTTTCTCGTAAAGGAGGGAGAAGAATTTCTACCGTACTTAAACGATAGTACAGATCTTCCCTAAATTTTCCTTTTTTGATGGCTTCAAACATATTTACATTGGTTGCTGCCACAATACGAACATCGGTCTTTTGTACTTTTGAAGACCCTACTTTGATGAATTCTCCATTTTCAAGCACTCTCAAAAGTCTTACTTGAGTGGTTAACGGAAGTTCTCCCACTTCGTCTAAGAAGATGGTTCCTCCACTGGCTACTTCAAAATATCCATTTCTGGTCTGTGTTGCCCCGGTAAAAGCACCTTTTTCGTGACCAAACAATTCGCTGTCGATAGTTCCTTCGGGAATCGCTCCACAGTTTACCGCGATATATTTACCGTGTTTGCGATGCGATAATGAATGTATGATTTTTGGAATACTTTCTTTACCCACTCCACTTTCTCCGGTTACCAATACCGAAATATCAGTAGGAGCCACCTGAATGGCTTTTTCTACTGCACGATTTAGTTTAGGATCGTTGCCTATGATTCCAAATCTTTGTTTTATGGCTTGAACTGATTCCATATAATTTTTTGACTACTTGGTTCTAAGATCTATTTAGTTATTGTCAGAATACCCAACCGCATCACCTAAGAGGGTGGCACTTGTGCATTCGTTAATTTTGACCATTACAAAATCTCCTATTTTATAATCTCCTTTTGGGAATACTGCTACGGTGTTCTGAGTAGTTCTACCACTCCAATGTGCATCCGATTTTTTTGAGGCTTTCTCAATTAAAACTTCTACGGTTTGTCCTACAAAACTTTGATGCCTGTATTCACTGTGTTTGCGTTGTACCTCAATAATCTCTGCCAAACGTCTTTTCTTTACCGGCTCGGGAATGTCATCTTCCATTTTACGTGCAGCCAGTGTTCCAGGTCGTTCAGAATAAGCAAACATGAAACCATAATCGTATTTCACATATTCCATAAGAGATAAGGTATCTTTATGGTCTTCTTCCGTCTCGGTTGGGAACCCGGTAATGATATCCTGCGAGATCGCACAATCCGGAATGATACGTTTAATATTATCAATAAGGTCAAAATACTCCTGTCGGGTATGTAATCTATTCATTTCCTTCAGGATTCGATCACTACCACTTTGAATAGGAAGGTGAATATATTTACAGATGTTTTTGTGTTTTGCCATTACTTCAATTACATCCAGTGTCATGTCTTGCGGATTAGAAGTGGTAAAACGCAATCTTAGTTTAGGATGTTTTTCGGCAACCATATCCAATAACTTTGCAAAATTTACGGCAGTTGCTTTTTGAAAATCGCTGGCTTTTTCAAAGTCTTTCTTCAATCCTCCACCGTACCATAGGTAGCTATCTACGTTTTGTCCTAATAAGGTAATTTCCTTAAAGTTTTGAGCCGCCAATTCATCAATTTCTTCCATGATACTTTGTGGATCACGACTACGCTCTCTACCTCTGGTAAACGGAACTACACAAAAGGTACACATATTATCACATCCTCTTGTGATCGATACAAAGGCAGAAACCCCATTGCTCTGTAATCTCACGGGAGAAATATCTCCATAGGTTTCTTCTTTAGAAAGAATAACATTTACCGCATTACGACCTGCATCTACTTCTTCGATAAGGTTAGGTAGATCCTTGTATGCATCCGGACCTACTACAAGATCCACTATTTTTTCTTCTTCAAGAAATTTACTTTTAAGACGCTCTGCCATACAACCAAGAACTCCTACTTTCATTCCTGGATTAATCTTTTTTACGGCATTATATTTTTCAAGACGCTTTCTTACAGTTTGTTCTGCCTTTTCGCGAATAGAACAAGTGTTTACCAATACCAGATCTGCATCTTCCAGGTTTTGTGTGGTATTAAACCCTTCTTTAGCCAAAATAGAAGCCACTATCTCGCTATCGCTAAAATTCATTTGACAACCATAGCTTTCGATAAAGAGCTTTCGCTGGTTTTCTTTCTTCTGGTCTAGAACAAGAGGTTGTCCTTGTTTATTTTCATCTATAATCTTCTCCATACAAATATTCCTTAACGAATTGAGGCAAATAATGTGCAAAGATACTTTTTAATACGATTTATGACAAAGTGGCAGGGTTTTATTTTTAAAAAATATATATTTGAGAAGTCCAATCAAAAATAAACACTATGCAAGCCAACAAACTTTTCGAAAAAATAGAAAACAGCAAATCCCCAGATTTTGGAGATATATTTAATAAGAGTATCGAGCTATTCAAAAAAGTCTGGTTACAAGGATTCATTCATTTGCTGATTTCTACTGTTATCGTTCTGCCTTTAATTTTTGTGATGTACATTCCTATCATTGCATTAGCGGGATTGGCAGGATATGAAGGTGGTTATTCGGAGTATGGAGGTCCTGGATATGGTCAGGAAGAGCTATCTATTGGAATAATGATTTTGTTTATTATTCTAGTATTAGTAGTGTCTATTATTGCATCAGCTTTTCAGCTAGGGATCACCGCTCACTTCTATAAGGTTTGTAAACAAGCTGATTTAGGTGAACTGGAAAGCTCAAAATATTTTATGTTTTTTAAGGGGAAGTATTTGATCAAAATATTTACACTAGCCATTGCTTCATTCGGAATCGCTTTGTTGGCTACCTTATTATGTTACCTTCCTCTTTTTTATGTGATTGTGCCTTTGCAATTACTAGGGGTAGTATTTGCATTTAGTCCGGATATCAGTACTTCCGATTTGGTCAAAGCCAGTTTCAAATTAGGAAATAAAGTTTGGTTGATTGCATTTGGGCTTATTATCATTTCGTCAATTTTGGCTCAATTTGTTGGTTTTCTCTTGTGTTTCGTAGGAGTGTTTTTTACAGCTTCCTTTGTCTATATGCCTGTGTATTATTTGTATAAAGATACGATCGGTTTTGATGAAGATGAGGAAGATCAAGACAACACACTGTTTGTAAAATAAAAGCGATCACCTGTTATTTTTACAGGTTATTTTTAAACTAATTTTTTGATAAACAATCTTGATATCATTTTTTTGATATACTTTTGTGGTCTGAAATTAAAGGATTATGGCTAAGAATTTAGTGATTGTAGAGTCGCCTGCCAAGGCCAAAACTATAGAAAAATTTCTCGGAAAAGATTATACTGTCGAATCTAGTTTTGGGCATATTGCGGATTTGCCTGCCAAAGAATTAGGGGTCGATGTTGATGGAGATTTTACTCCTAAATATATAGTATCTAAAGACAAGAAAGATGTCGTAAAGAAACTGAAAGATCTATCCAAGAAAGCTGAAATGGTTTGGCTAGCAAGTGATGAGGACCGAGAAGGAGAGGCTATTGCATGGCACCTTGCAGAAACACTAAAATTAGACAAAGCAAAAACGCGTAGAATTGTATTTCATGAGATTACCAAAAATGCAATTTTAAAGGCTATAGAAAATCCTAGAACCATTGATTATAATCTGGTAAATGCCCAACAGGCAAGACGTGTTTTGGATCGATTGGTGGGATACGAATTATCTCCAGTGTTATGGCGTAAGGTAAAAGGAGGATTGTCTGCAGGTAGAGTGCAATCAGTATCTGTACGATTAATCGTTGAGCGCGAAAGAGAAATTACTAGTTTTAATCCGGAGGCATCCTACAGAATTGATGCAGAATTTTCTAATGAAAGTGGAAAATCGTTTAAAGCTAAACTACCTAAGAATTTTAAAACTAAAGAAGAAGCAGAAGCGTTTCTTCAAAAAAATATAGGAGCTGCTTTCAAGGTTGGTGAGCTGACAAAAAAACCAGCCAAAAAATCACCAGCTCCCCCTTTTACGACTTCTACACTGCAACAGGAAGCTTCTCGTAAATTGTATTTTTCGGTAAGTAGAACCATGACCATGGCGCAACGATTGTATGAGGCTGGTTTGATTACCTATATGAGAACAGATAGTGTTAATCTTTCTGTAGAGGCACAAAACGGAGCTAAAGCGGAGATCGTTTCAGCTTATGGAGAGGAGTATAGCAAACCAAGACAATATAAAGGAAAAGCCAAAGGAGCTCAAGAAGCTCACGAGGCGATTCGTCCTACGGATTTTTCGAGACATACGGTAAATGTAGATTATGATCAACAACGATTGTACGAGTTGATCTGGAAACGTGCGATTGCTTCGCAAATGAGCGATGCTCAATTGGAAAGAACTAATGTGAGAATCGAGGCGAATACGCATAATGAGCATTTTACGGCTAACGGGGAGATGATCAAGTTTGAAGGTTTCCTGAAAGTGTATTTGGAAGGTAATGATGATGAAGATGAAGAGCAAAAAGGAATTTTGCCTCAGATGAAAGTAAACGAGACCTTGTATAATGCATACATCTCAGCGACCGAAAGATTTACGCGTCCACCAAGCCGATATACCGAAGCATCTTTGGTTAAAAAATTAGAAGAGCTTGGGATTGGAAGACCTTCTACTTACGCTCCAACGATTTCTACTATTCAAAATAGGAATTATGTAGAGAAAGGAGCCAAGGAAGGAGAATTAAGACCCTATGTGCAACTCATGTTGTCTGGAGATACTGTAAAAGAGAATAAATTATCCGAAAAAGTAGGAAGCGATAAAGGGAAATTGATCCCTACCGATGTAGGAGTTGTTGTAAATGACTTTTTGGTAAATCATTTCTCTGCGATTCTGGATTATAACTTTACCGCAAAGGTAGAGCAGGATTTTGATGAGATTGCTGAAGGTCAGGAAGATTGGACACATGTGATGAAAGAGTTTTATGAAGAATTTCATCCCAGAGTAGAAGATGTTGCGCAAAATGCGGAAAGAGAAGTAGGAGAGCGCATCCTTGGTGAGGATCCGGCTTCAGGGAAGGTGGTGAGTGTACGATTAGGAAAATTTGGTCCTATGGTGCAAATCGGAACTGCCGATGATGAAGATAAACCGAAATTTGCAAGTTTACCACCAGGACAAACGTTAAGTAGCATTACTTTTGAAGAAGCGATGGACTTGTTCCAACTGCCAAAAGAGTTGGGTAATTATAAAGGCGAAACTATCGTTGTCAATAATGGTAGGTTTGGACCTTATGTTCGTTTTGGAGATAAGTTTGTTTCCTTGCCTAAAGGAGAGGATCCACTAGAGGTGAATCTGGATAGAGCTATCGTGCTTATCGATGAGAAAGAAAAGGCAGACGCTCCTATATATACATATGAAAATCTACCAGTTCAAAAAGGGAAAGGAAGATTTGGCCCGTTCCTGAAATGGAATAATATGTTTATCAATGTGAGTAAAAAGTATGATTTCGATAATCTTACCGATGAAGAGATTGTACATCTTATCGAAGAAAAGAAACAAAAGGAGATCGATAAAGTCATTCATAATTGGGAAGAAGAAGGTATTCGTGTAGAAAAAGCAAGATGGGGAAGAAGCAATATCATTCAAGGGAAAATCAAGATTGAATTACCTAAGACTGTGGATGCTACCAAATTGACTTTGGATAAAGTAAAAGATCTTATCGAGAAGAATGCTCCCAAGAAAAAGACAACCAAGAAGAAAACAACTGCCAAAAAGAAAACGACTACCAAAAAGAAATAAATAATGTCTTTCGAATTTCTTGCTCCTGTTAGTGATTTAGTTGCTGCGCATACCAAATTACTCTCCGAACATGCTTTAGGAAAAAAAATAAAAATTCATACTGTCGATCAAGGAGTGCCCGATCTCAAAAAGGTGGATATTGCATTATTGGGCGTAAGAGAAAATCGTAACGATGTTGATTTTTTAGGAGAGAAGCTAAATTTTGATACTGTCCGTAAATCTTTTTATGAGTTGTATCCAGGAAATTGGAGTGCCAATATTGTGGATCTGGGAGATGTAACTCCGGGGAACGAAGTAAGTGATACTTATTATTTGGTACAGGAGGTATTATCTGCGCTATTACAAAAAAACATCATTCCTATTATTATAGGAGGAAGCCAGGATTTGGTATATGCACAATATCGTTCTTTTGATATTTTGGAGCGTATGGTAAATCTGGTTAACGTAGATAGTAGATTTGATCTGGGGAATTCTTCGCAACCGATCTCAAACAAATCTTTTGTAGGTAAAATTATAGTAGAGCAACCCTATAATCTTTTTAATTATAGTAATATAGGATACCAAACCTATTTTAATCCGCAAGAAGAAATCGACTTGATCGAAAAGTTATATTTTGATGCATATCGATTAGGAGAAGTAATTTCAGACATTACTATTGTAGAACCTATTATGAGGGATGCTGATATCGTAGCGTTAGATTTAGGAGTTTTAAATTCAACAAGTCTACAGGGGAGTATTGCGTCTCCAAATGGGTTTGATGGTAGAGAGATATGTGCTATAGCGCGTTATGCAGGTATCAGTGATAAAGTAAAAAGTTTTGGAATCTATGAATTCAAGAACTTTAAAAATGAAGAGACGGCTGTTCTATTAATTGCTCAAATGATATGGTATTTTGTAGAAGGGGTGAACTATAGATCCAACGAGTTAGATGTAAAAAATTTGAAAAGTACATTACATTATAATGTACCTATAGAAGATGAAATTTTATCATTTTATAAGAGTGCAAAAACCGGAAGATGGTGGATAGAAATACCATTTATTTCATCTGGTAATAATAAATTGAAAAGACATACGTTATTACCTTGCACATACAACGATTATGAGCGTGCTTGTAATCAGGAAATACCAGAAAGATGGTATAAGGCAAAACGAAAAAACGAAGTTTAACATTTTTATTAGGCAGATTTAAGGTTTTTTTTAGAAAAAAATTGTTTTTCTGAAAATAAATAAATAGGTTTACGTCCTTAAATCTAGAAGATCTTAACCTAAAACACGTTATGAAGAAATTTGTATCACTCTTTGCTATTGTAGCAATGCTCTATAGTTGTGGTCGAGGAAACCGAGGAGAACTGGTTGGAGCGCAAGGGAAAAAATGGCACCCAGAAAAGCCTTACGGAATGGCCCTAATTCCAGGAGGTTCTTTTATTATGGGTAAGTCAGATGATGACAAAGCGGCGTTGGCAAACGCACCAACAAAGATGGTTACCGTTCGTTCCTTCTACATGGACGAGACCGAAATTACCAATAGTGAGTATCGTCAATTTGTGAACTGGGTTCGAGATTCTATTATCCGAACACGATTGGCAATTATGGCCGATGATCTTGGTAAAGTGCCAGAAGATGAAGGTATCGGAGAATTTGCATTCTTGGATGCAGATACTACTGATATGACTCCATACGAAAAGTATATGTACGAAAACTACAGCGGTATCGGAGAAACTGGTTACGAAGGAAGAAAACTAAACAAGGACGTAGATATTATTTGGGATATTGAAGATTATCCGGATGAGTTTTACGCTGAGGTTATGGATACCATGTACATCCCATTAGAAGAATCTTATAATGGAAGACGTACACTAGATGTAAGTAAATACGAATTTAGATTTACCTGGATGGATATCGAAGCTGCGGCAAGAGCTAGACAAGGTGGACGAAAAGAGTTCGTAAAAGAAGAAGTGATCAAAGTATATCCAGATACAACAGTTTGGATCAAGGATTTTACGTATTCATATAATGAGCCTATGCACAATGATTATTTCTGGCATAGTGCTTACGACGATTACCCTGTAGTAGGTGTTTCTTGGGAACAAGCAAAGGCCTTCTGTAGATGGAGAACTATCGAGAAAAATACATTTCAAAAGAAAAAAGGTAAGGAGTTTGTAAATTACTTCAGACTTCCTACCGAAGCAGAATGGGAATATGCAGCTCGTGGAGGTTTAGAGTCTGCAACCTACCCTTGGGGTGGTCCTTATGCTTTAAATGACAGAGGTTGTTTCCTTGCTAATTTCAAGCCTCTTAGAGGAAATTATGCAGCCGACAACTTTTTATATACTGTAGAAGCCAAAACGTTTGACCCAAACGATTACAACCTGTATAATATGGCAGGAAATGTTTCTGAGTGGGTGCAGTCTTCTTATGATCCTTCTGCATATGAGTTTGTTTCGTCTATGAACCCGAATGTTAATGATTCAGAGAATAAACGTAAAGTTGTTCGTGGTGGTTCGTGGAAAGATGTTGCTTACTTCCTACAGGTAAGTACCAGAGATTACGAATATGCGGATTCAGCAAGAAGTTATATTGGATTCAGAACCGTTCAGGACTACATGGGTACTGACGCGACTGGAGAAGATAACACTGTGAATCAGAAATAGTCCCAAAATTTTCTATCAACTTAATTACTAACCCTTTTTTTAAAATTTAGATTTAAAAAACAAAACACATTTTATTATGGCAAATTCAAAAGCAAGCAAAAAGTTAATGAACATGGTATACGGTCTAGGAGCGGCCGTTGTAATTCTTGGTGCACTTTTTAAGATTATGCACTGGCCATTTGGTAACCAAATGCTTATCATTGGTCTTATTACAGAAGCATTCGTATTTACAGTTTCTGCATTCGAACCAGTAGACGACGAACTAGACTGGTCTCTTGTATATCCAGAATTAGCTGGAGGACAAAAGAAAGATAAGAAACAAAAAGAGGAAACTCCAGAAGGTTTATTATCTAAGAAATTAGACGAAATGCTTAAAGAAGCTAGAGTAGATTCTAGTTTGATGAATAGCTTAGGAGAAAGTATCCGTAACTTCGAAGGTGCTGCAAAAAATATCTCTCCTACTGTAGATGCTATCCAGGGAACTAAGAAATATAGTGAAGAGATGGCTGCTGCTGCTTCTCACCTAGAGTCATTAAACAGCTTATACAAGGTACAATTAGAATCTTCTGCGAAGCAAGCTGAAGCTAACGAGCAAATTGCAGCAAATGCACAGCAATTAAAGCAACAAATGGAGAATCTTGCTACGAACCTTTCTTCTCTTAATGGAGTATATGGTGGTATGTTAACTGCAATGAACAGAGGTTAACATTAAATAGTTGAGTATAATTATATAACTACCAAAATCTAAGAAGAATATGGCAGGAGGAAAATTGTCCCCACGGCAAAAGATGATTAACCTGATGTACTTGGTTTTCATCGCAATGATGGCACTAAACATGTCAAAAGAAGTATTATCAGCATTCGGATTAATGAACGAAAAGTTAACCGAATCTAATACCATAGCTACAGAGCGTAATACGGCATTTATGGCTGGTTTGGCCGAAAAAGTTTCGGAACAACCAGAAAAGTATACACCTCTTAAAGAAAAAGCAGATCAAATTAGTGCGCTTTCTAACGAATTCAATACTTATATTGATCAGTTGAAAGCTGAAATTACTGAGGGATTAAGCGATCCTACAGACTATGAGACTATGGATAAGTCTTTAACTTTGGATCAAAAATTCTTTGAAGGAGGAAAAACTACTGCAGCAGCGCAAGAGTTTATAGATAACATATCTAAATACCGTGACGGTGTTTCTGCAGCTATCAAAGAAGTAAAAGAAGTAGATGCTGCTGTTGCGGCAGATGTAGAGAAAACATTTGCAACAGGAGATGTTAAAGACAGATCAGGAGTATCTAAAAAATGGTTGAACTACAACTTTGAAGGGTTCCCATTAGTAGCTTCTTTAACAAAGCTTACACAAATGCAAGCTGATGTTAAAACTACAGAAAGTAAAGTGCTTTCTGCATTATTAGCAGGTCAGCAAGCGTCAGAATTATCATTTAGTAATTACGAAGCAATTGTTGTTCCAGACAAGACGGCTTTCTTTAGTGGTGAGAACTTCAAAGGAAGAATTGTTTTAGGACGTTTTGATGCTACTTTAAAACCTACAAAAGTAGAAGTAAACGGAAGAGAACAAACTAAAGTTGAGAACGGACAAATTATGTTAGATTTCCCTGCAGGAAACGTAGGAGAAAGAGACGTAAAAGGAGAGCTTCAGTTTAAAGAAGGAGATTCTGTAGTAAGTATCCCTATTAAAAGTTCTTATGCAGTAATTCCAAAGCCAAATTCGGCGGTAATTTCTGCAGATAAAATGAACGTTGTATATCGTGGTGTAAACAACCCAATGACGATCTCTATTCCTGGTGTGCCTAATGTAAATGCATCGGCTACAGGATTGAAGAAAGTTGGAGGAGCTGGTAAATACATGATGAATGTAACTGCGGTTAAAGGACGTGAAGTAAGCATTAAAGTAAGTGGTAAATTACCAAACGGTACTACTGTAAGCGATAGTAAGAAATTTAGAATAAAGGATATTCCTAGACCAGTTGGAACTGTACGTGGAGAAGACGGTGCAATAAAAATGGCTAGAAATGCGTTACAAATATCGTCTATCGGTGCGATCTTACCAGACTTTGACTTTGATATCAAATTGAAAGTAACTGGATTTAAATTTAAGGTAGAAGGTCAGCCAACAGTAAGTGTACGTGGAGGTAGATTAGATTCTAAAGCGAAGTCTGCATTACGTAAGGCGAAAAGAGGATCTTCTGTGCAGATTATTGATATAAAAGCGCGGTTAACCACAAATGCGGGGTATAGATTAAAGAAAATATCTCCAGTAATTGTTGAGTTAACTAACTAAAATAAACTTAAGAGTTATGAATTTGAAAAACTTAGTATTAACCGTTCTTGGCTTGGTTGTTTGTCATCTTTCGTATGGTCAGGCTAATGTTTTGAATGCATCAGAGCCTGCGGAGATAGGAAAGAAAACACAAGAACAGATCCTTTATGATAATGACCATCCATTAGAGTATGGTTATGTTGATAAACGTGATGTGTTATGGGCTAAGACTACTTGGGAAAAGATAGACCTTGATGAGAGAATCAATTTCCCATTATATTATCCTATAGATACCAATAATATTGGAGTTAATCGTCGTTCATTGTATGATGTATTGGTAACCAATATTAAAAACGGTAAGATTAAGAATATTTATTCAGATTCATATTTTACAGAAACTCGTACATTCCAGGACTTGGAATCTACCATGTCTAGGATTGATACTACGGATTTAGGATATGAGCAATATAATGCAGGTGAGCAAGTAGATCCTCAATATATTAATAGAAGGGATATTACTTCAGCTGATATTGCAGAATATAAAATTAGAGGATATTGGTATTTTGATAAGCGCCAGGGAGAGTTGAGATATCGTTTACTTGGGTTAGCTCCAGTAGCTCCAGACGTAAACTTTATCGATGACGATGAGCCGGATATGGTAGCTTTATTTTGGGTGTGGTACCCAGATGTAAGAGAGCTTCTTCATAATACATCTGCGTTTAATAGAAGAAACACATCCATGCCATTTACTCTGGACCATATTTTAAATGCGAGACGATTTAATTCGATTATATATAAGGAAGACAACGAACAAGGTGACCGCGAGATTAAGGATTATATCGTGGATAATGCCCTGATGCAGCTTCTGGAAAGTGAGCGAATTAAGGAAAGTATTCGAAATTTCGAACTGGATATGTGGTCTTATTAAAAGTCATAATATCTAAGAGATATATAAAAAACGCTCGACTATTAGTCGGGCGTTTTTTTATTTTTGCAGCATGTTGGATTATATTATTGTTGGTTTCGGATTATCAGGCTTATCTTTTGTTGAGCAACTAGAAGATCATAATAAATCGTTTGTGGTATTTGAAAACGCTTCTCAACGATCTTCCAGGGTTGCGGGGGGTATTTACAACCCAGTAATTTTAAAGCGATTCACGGCCGCTTGGAATGTTTTGGACCAAATGGAAAAAGCAGTACCGTTTTATAAGAACGTTGAAGCCAAGCTGGGAGAACAACTTGTGAATGACCTTCCGGTACTACGAAGATTCAACTCGGTAGAAGAGCAAAATTCATGGTTTGAAGCGAGCGATAAGCCAATTCTAAAACATTTTTTATCTCCAGATCTTATTCCCAACACCAATGAAGCTTTGGATGTTCCTTTTCAGTATGGTAAGGTAAAACAGACAGGGAAAATTGAAGTTGAAAAAATGCTGACTTCCTATGCAGACTACTTGACTCAGAAGGATAGTTTTGTTCAGAACTCTTTTGAGTATTCAGAATTGGTGGTAGAAGAAGATTGTGTGGTATACAAAGATTACAAAGCCAAGAATATTGTATTTACTGAAGGATTTGGCGTAAAGAACAATCCTTTTTTTAATGATTTGCCTTTGGTAGGTAATAAAGGAGAGTATCTTCTGATCAAATGCGAGTCTTTAGAATTGGATGTTGCTATAAAATCATCGGTTTTTATTATTCCTCAGGGAAATGATGTGTATAAAGTTGGAGCTACTTATAATAATCAGGATAAAACACCAGAGCCCACATCTTCGGCAAGAGAGGAATTGATCAGAAAATTGGACATAATCCTTAAAACACCGTATCAAATTGTTGGGCAAGTAGCAGGAATTCGACCTACGACAAAGGATAGAAGGCCTTTGGTTGGGGGACACTCAATACATCAAAATATGTATATTCTGAATGGTTTAGGAAGCAGAGGGATACTTATTGGTCCTACAATAGCAGGCCAACTATATCAATTTATAGAAAATGACGTCCCCTTGCCCATAGAAATGGATATCAAACGCTTCGGTAATTAAGACCAGCTTTTTTCTTTATCATAATGCATAAAGAGATTGATCCAGATATTTCGGGATAACCTCATGATTACTGGCATAAACACTACCAAGGTGCCTACAATTGCAAAAAATGTATGTAACAAATTCAGTTTCAACAGCAAATTAGCGATCACAAACGCTGCTACGGCGAAAGCGATTCCTACTGCATAACTTACATACATGGCTCCATAGAAAAAGGAAGGTTCAATTTTGTATTTAGTATGGCAATGACCACAACGCTCCCGCATTTTTAAGGTTTCGCTTAGTTTATAGGGATTTGAATTTTGGTACATGCTTTCCTGTTGACATACAGGGCAACTGCCATTTACAACACTATTTATTTTTGTGCCTTTTAAGAAGTTCATATGTTCCTTTTATGCTAACACAAAAATAATCATCTTTGCACAAAATATTCAAAAGCTCATGTTAAACATACATAACCTATCAATATCATTTGGAGGAGAATATCTGTTTGAAGAAATCAGTTTTCGGTTAAATGCGGGAGACCGTGTTGGCTTGATAGGGAAGAATGGAGCTGGAAAATCCACTATGCTCAGAATTTTGTCTAAAGAACAAGAACCAGATTCTGGTCAAATAGCTCTGGACAAGGAGATAAACATCGGATTCTTAAAGCAAGATATCGATTTTGTGCAGGGGAGAACCGTTTTGGAGGAAGCTTATGAAGCCTTTACCGAAATTAAGAAGGCGGAGCGGCAAATGGATAAAATCAATGCACAACTTGCTGAACGTAGCGATTACGAAAGTGATTCTTATAACGAACTGATCACCGAATTAAGTGATCTAACACAGCATTACGAGATTATAGGAGGATATAATTATGAAGGAGATACTGAGAGAGTGCTCCAGGGATTGGGATTCGCTCGTGAGGATTTTGAAAGGTTAACAGATACTTTTTCTGGTGGATGGAGAATGCGTATAGAACTGGCTAAGTTGTTATTACAAAATAACGACATCTTATTACTGGATGAGCCTACCAACCACCTGGATATTGAATCTATCATATGGTTAGAAAATTTCTTAAGGAGTTATGCAGGAGCTGTTGTGATCGTGTCACACGATAAGATGTTCTTGGATAATGTAACCAATCGTACAATCGAAATATCCTTGGGGCGTATTTATGATTACAATACCCCATACTCAAAATATTTAGTGCAGCGCAATGAAATTAGAGAACAACAATTAGCGGCACAGAAAAATCAATCCAAACAGATTGAGCAAACCGAGAAGCTCATTGAGAAGTTTCGTGCCAAAGCCTCAAAAGCCTCGATGGCGCAATCTCTGATCAAAAAACTGGATAGGATAGAACGTATTGAAGTCGATGAAGACGATAATGCGGTTATGAATGTTCGTTTCCCAGTAAGTGTACAACCTGGGAAAGTGGTCATCGAAGCAGAAACTGTTGGGAAATCCTATGGAGAGAAAGAGATTTTGAACGACATTAATCTTTTGGTCGAACGAGGATCCAAGATTGCTTTTGTAGGACAGAATGGTCAAGGAAAAACAACTCTGGCCAAGATCATTATCGATGAGATTGAGTATACAGGTACCCTCAAACTAGGACATAATGTGCAAATAGGGTATTTTGCTCAAAATCAGTCAGAATATTTAGACGGAGAGCTTACTATTCACGAAACCATGGTGAATGCGGCCAACGAGAAAAATCGTAGTAAGGTTCGTGATATGTTGGGAGCATTTTTGTTTAGAGGAGATGAAGTCGATAAAAAAGTAAAGGTGTTATCTGGAGGAGAACGAAATCGATTGGCGCTATGTAAATTGCTTTTACAGCCATTTAATGTGCTTGTGATGGATGAGCCTACCAACCACCTGGATATTAAATCAAAAAACGTATTAAAAGAGTCTTTAAAAAGTTTTGAAGGAACTTTGATCCTGGTGTCTCACGATAGAGATTTTCTTCAGGGACTTACCAATACCGTTTATGAGTTCAAAAATAAAAACATAAAAGAATATCTGGGAGATATCGATTTTTATCTGGACCAGCGTAAGGTGGCAGATTTACGAGAAATAGAAAAGAAAGATAAAGTTCAACATAAAGAAGTTGCTGATTCCAAAGAGACCGCAAAACAATCCTATCAGGATCAAAAGAAACTGAAATCGTTGAATAACAAGCTAAGCAATGTAGAAGCAAAAATTAATAAGCTGGAGAAAGAAATCAAAGAAATAGATGTAGAGCTTGCGATTAACTATGACCAAACCATTGCTGCACCTAACTTTTTCGATACCTATCAGGCAAAAAAAGATGAGTTGGCAGCATTAATGGATAATTGGGAAATTCTTCAAGAAGAAATTGACTTGTTGACCAGTCAATAGAACGCTTTAATTTTTATCTAATTCTCAATATTTACTCAATTAATTTTCTTTTTTTGAGCTAGTCGTTCTCTTTTTTGAGAATCAAACAGAAAGATAAGGGAGAATTTGAAATTCCCGAAAAAACCCAATGTTACTTTTACGATATTTTTATGGTTAGCGACAGTAGCAACTAGATTTTTATGGATATTTTTGTATCAAAAATTAAACAACAGTATTTATGAATAATACAAAAGCCATTGATTTGAATGCTCATGCCTTATCTTGGGTTGGTAAGATTCACTACGATTTTGGATTCCTAGTACAAAAAGCGTTTACAGAAAATGGATTGGACCTGTCTAAGGAGCAATGGAGTGTTCTAAAAAGATTGAATGTAAATGACGGGCAACCCCAAAATGATTTGGCGTTCATCACGCATCGAGACAAAACATCAATGACACGTCTGGTAAATTCTATGGAGAGTAAAGACCTGGTGGTTAGAAAAAGCGATGAAAACGACAGAAGAGTAAATCGTATTTTTTTAACGGAGTACGGAAAGCAGGTAATTCAGAAAGTACAGCCAATAATGTACGATCTTATTCCAGCAGTTCAGGAAAGCCTAAACGACGAAGAAATTGAAGTTTTGATCAATGTTTTGAAAAAAGTAAAAGGCAAAATAGCTGAAATAGCAGAAGAATAATAGTCTATAAAAATAAGTAACTCATTCAAAAGCATCTGTTTACAGATGTTTTTTTGTTAAAGAATTCCTCATGTAATTTTTATGAGTTCTTTAACTGCAACCTAATTAGGTTGTTGATAGCTTTGTGCAGTTTTTCTCGGGAAAAGCCTAAACAAAACTACTTATGAGAAACGTAATACTTGCTATATTGGGAGTGTTGTTGGTTATTGGTGCAGTGTTTTTTGCCTCTACGCTGATCGATAGTAACAAACGACAAAAACCAAAACCACCAAAGGTTGTAAAAACCGTTTTTGTAGACACGGTTAAGAATAAGACTGTGCCTATTGTAATCCAGGCCAATGGTAATCTCACGGCCAAAAGAAGATTAGAGTTATATGCAGAGGTTCAAGGAGTCTTCAAAGGAGGATCCAAGTTGTTCAAAACAGGACAAAATTACAAGAGAGGACAGGCGTTAATACGAATAGATGCTTCAGAATATTATGCAAGCGTTCAGTCTGCCAAAAGTAATCTATACAATCTGGTGACTTCTATAATGCCGGATTTGAGATTGGACTACCCCGAAGTATACGACAAATGGCAAGCATACCTTAATCAGTTAGATATGAATAAGGTAACTCCTGAATTACCAGAAACCTCTTCAGAAAAAGAAAAATACTTTATTACCGGAAGAAATATCTACACAACTTATTATAATGTGAAGAACTTGGAGCAGCGATTGGCCAAGTATACCATAACCGCGCCTTTTGATGGTGTGCTTACCGAGGCCTTGGTTAACGAAGGGACATTGATACGCCAAGGACAAAAGTTGGGAGAATATATCAATACCGATGTATACGAAATGGAAGTTGCTGTAGGTAAAGAATATGGAGATCTACTGCAAGTAGGCAAATCAGTAGCACTTACCAATTTGGACAAAACCAAAACGTATAGTGGTCAGGTAATCCGTATTAACGGAAGAGTGGACCAGGCTACGCAAACGATCACCGCCTTTATTCAGGTATCAGAATCTTCACTACGAGAAGGAATGTATCTTGAAGCCAATCTGGATGCGAAAAATGAAGAAAACGCTATTGAAATAGACAGAAGTCTGCTTCAGGAAGGGAATAAAATATTTGTAGTTCGCGATAGTATTTTGGATGTGGTAGATGTACAACCTGTATATTTTTCGGATAAAAAAGTAGTGCTTAAGGGAATTCCAGATCAGACTATCATGGTGTCCAAGGCCGTCCCGGGAGCCTATGCAGGAATGCTGGTATCTGTGTTTGGCAGTAAAACCCCAGAAAAGAAAGGGCAAGGACGAGCAATTAGCAATAGAAAAGCAGCCCAGTAATGAGAAAAATCATCGCATATTTTATCAAATATCATGTGGCGGTAAATGTCATTGTGATTGCTTTTCTGATCTTTGGAGTTTTTGGTGCGCTGTCACTTAAATCTTCATTTTTCCCACTTACCGATTCTAAGAATATTAATATTAGCATTACTTATCCGGGAGCTTCACCTCTGGAAGTAGAAGAAGGGATTGTATTAAAGATCGAGGATAACCTCAAAGGACTTGAGGGGGTGGAACGAGTGACCTCGACATCTCGAGAAAATAGCGGAAATATCAATGTAGAAATCGAAAAAGGTAAGGATATCGATTTCATGCTATTAGAAGTCAAAAATGCTGTAGATCGTGTACCTACTTTTCCTACCGGGATGGAACCTATCGTGGTGGCCAAACAGGAAGCGGTTCGACCTACTATCAATTTTGTGGTGAGCGGAAAGGATATTCCGTTAATTACCTTAAAACAAATCGCCAGACAAATAGAAAACGACCTTAGAGGGATCGATGGGATCTCTCAAATCACTATTTCTGGATATCCGGCAGAAGAAATAGAGATAGCGGTAAATGAAAATAGTTTACTAGCATATAACCTAAGTTTTAATCAAGTAGCTCAAGCCGTTAGTCAAGCTAATATTTTAACTACCGGAGGTACCATCAAGACCGATGCAGAAGAATATTTGATTCGTGCCAATAATAGATCATACTATGGGAACGAGCTCTCGAATTTGATTATCCGTGCCGAGTCTTCAGGAAATACCATACGCTTAAAAGACGTAGCACAAATCAGAGATCGTTTTTCTGAAACGCCGAATGCAACTTATTTTAATGGAGATTTATCCGTAAATATTGAGATTACCAGTACCAATACCGAAGATCTGATTTCGTCGGCAGAGAAAACAAAAGCCTACATCGAAGAGTTTAATCAAAAGTACAATAATGTCGAGTTGAATGTGGTTAGTGATCGTTCAATCACACTAGTGCAACGAACCAAGCTTTTGACCGAAAATGCAATTATCGGGATGCTACTGGTATTGACCTTCTTGTCGTTGTTTTTGAACACAAGATTAGCATTTTGGGTAGCGTTTGGATTGCCTATTGCCTTTTTGGGAATGTTTGTCTTTGCAGGTTCTTTTGATGTGACCATCAATGTATTGTCTTTGTTCGGGATGATTATCGTGATCGGGATATTGGTAGATGATGGTATTGTGATTGCAGAAAATATATACCAGCATTATGAACGGGGGAAAAGTCCAATTCAGGCAGCGATTGATGGTACGATGGAAGTGATTCCGCCAATTATTTCTGCCATTATCACAACCATTCTGGCCTTTGGGATATTTTTATTCCTGGATGGGCGGATCGGAGATTTCTTTGGAGAGGTTTCAGTTATTGTGATACTTACACTTACGGTTTCGCTGGTCGAAGCATTGATTATTCTTCCTGCTCACTTGGCGCACTCAAAAGCACTAAAACCACAAGATAATAGTCCAAAGAAAGGGATTGCTCAGATTTTTGCCAAACTTCGCTATATCAACACATTTGGGGATCGTATTATGCGTTGGCTTAGAGATAATTTATACAGCCCAGCTATACGATTTACGCTGCAAAATAAACTGTTTACCTTTTCTATATTTCTGGTTTTATTGATCATGACTATTGGTAGTATTGGAGGTGGAATTGTACGAACGGCATTTTTTCCACGTATTGCTAGTGATGCCGTATCGATAGATCTGGGTATGCCCAATGGTACCAATGAGAAAATTACGGACTCCATCATTTCTATTATTGAAGAAAAAGCATGGATTGTCAACCAGGAATTGACGGAAGAGTATCTACAAGATGAAGAATACGAAGGTAAAGTACTGTTTGAAAATGTGATCCGCAGAGTAACATCATCTTCAGATGCCTCTTTACGAATCAACCTATTACCGGGAGAAGAAAGACCAAATGCCATCAATTCTGGTTTAGTTGCCAACCGCATTCGTCAAAAAGTTGGCCCTGTATTTGGAGCCGAGCGATTGATATTTGGTTCTGGTGGTAATTTTGGAGGGAGTCCGGTATCGGTTTCCTTATTAGGAAATAATATTCAGGAACTAAAAGCGGCCAAGACAGAGCTCAAAAAGGTGCTAGAAGATGATGATCGATTAAAAGATGTGGCCGATAATGACCCAGCAGGTATCAAAGAGGTACGTCTTGAACTTAAAGAAAATGCCTATGCACTGGGCTTAAATCTAAGAGATGTGATGGCACAAGTGCGATCTGGATTCTTTGGAGTACAGGCGCAACGTTTTCAACGTGGGCAGGACGAGATACGTGTTTGGGTACGTTATGATCGGGAAAACCGTTCTTCGATCCTGGATTTGGATAATATGAGAATCGCTACAAACTCTGGAGAAAAAATTCCTTTGAGCGAAATTGCTAATTATAGTATAGAACGAGGAGATGTGGCTGTAAATCACCTCGAAGGAAGGCGAGAAGTGCAAATTTCTGCAGATCTTAAAAACCCGGAAGCGACAAGTTCTACCGATGTGTTGGAGGAGATCAGAAATGATATTATGCCAGAAATTATAGCCAAATACCCTACAGTAACTCCATCGTACGAAGGCCAAAATCGAGAGGCAGGAAAATTCTTGGGATCGTTACGCCCGGTAGGATTAACTGTTTTGGTATTGATCTATATTACCATCGCATTTACTTTCCGTAGTTATAGCCAGCCTTTATTGTTGCTGTTATTGATTCCTTTAAGTCTTCCTGCAGTGGCATTAGGACACTGGATACATGGTTTTCCAATCAATATTTTATCGTTGTTGGGGATTGTAGCATTGATCGGAATTATGGTGAATGATGGCCTCGTCCTCATAGGTAAATTCAATAGTAATCTGCGAGCGGGGATGACCTTTGATCATGCCATTTATGAAGCAGGAAGATCTCGTTTTAGAGCTATTTTCCTAACATCCTTAACTACAATAGCCGGTTTAGCACCTTTGATTTTTGAAGAAAGTCGACAAGCAAAATTTTTGATTCCGATGGCGATTTCTATTGCCTACGGAATTGGATTTGCTACAGTGCTTACACTGCTGGTGTTGCCACTGTTTTTGTCATTCAACAATAGTGTAAAAGTATCTACAAAATGGTTGATTACCGGAAATAAAATTACCAAAGAAGAAGTAGAACGAGCGATTAAAGAACAAAATGAAACTCATGAAGAACACCAGGAATTACAGGAAGCTTAGATCGGTTGCACAATTTGTTTTCTTTCTGTTGATGGGGTCTGGAGTGGTTGCTCAAAAATTGACCAAACAGGAGGCAATACGATTAGCATTAGAAAACAACTTTGGAATCATTTTGGCTACCAATGACATCGAAGTTGCCGAAAACAATAAAAGTGTTCTCAATTCAGGCTATTTACCTACGCTATCAGGGAATGCATCTGCGGTATACAATAGAGATAATATCGAAGCTCAATTTGCTAATGGCGAGACAAATGTACTGAATGGTGCAGAAAGTGATCGCTACAATGCGTCGGTGAATCTTAACTATACGCTGTTTGATGGTTTAGGGCGTTTTTACAATTATAAACGGCTGAAAGAGCAATATAATCTTACAGAGCTTCAAGCTCGCGAGACTATCGAGAATACCTTGTTACAACTATTTACTGTCTATTTTGAAATTGCCAGGCTTACCGAAAACAATGAGATTTTGGAAGAAACCCTTCGAATCTCCCAAGAACGAATTACCAGAGCGAATTATCAGTTTGATTATGGGCAAAATACCAAGCTAGATGTGCTCAATGCTCAGGTAGACGTGGCGAATGATAGTATCAATCTTATCAATGCAAAACAACAGTTGTTGAATACAAAACGCGACTTGAATTTGATTTTGGATAATGAGTTGGCTCAGTCGTTTGAAGTAGATACCACCGTAAGTTTTATCAATAAATTACAGATCAGTAGTTTTATGGAAAAGGCTATGGAGAATAACGTGAGGATTCTGCGTAATCAAAGTGCGATCAAGATCAATGAGTATGATGTAAAAGTGAGCAAATCTGGGTATTTGCCCACAGTTGGCTTGACCGGAACATATGGCTGGAACAAAAATAATAACAATGCGGCGGCTTTCTTGGCTACCTCGATATCTGATGGATTATCGGCATCGGTGAATCTAAGTTGGAATATTTTTGATGGAGGATCTACAATAACCCGAATTAAAAACGCGAAGATCACCTTAGAGAACACCGAGATTCAACAGCGACAAGTAGAGCAGGAGGTAAAAAGAGATATTGCAAATGCGCTAGGTAATTATGAAAACCGATTACAGGTGTATGAAATTCAGCAGCAGAATGTAATTACCAACCAAAATAACTTTGAAAGATCCAAAGAACGCTTTAAACTAGGACAGATTACATCCATCGAGTTTAGATTGGCTCAAATTAATTTGATTAACGCACAGACCAATAAGAATCTTGCAAAGTATGATGCTAAGATTGCAGAACTACAGTTGCTACAACTTACGGGGCAACTATTGAATATAGAATTTTAAAAGATGTTTGAACATTTTTTTCAATGTCCATACTGCTGGGAGCAAATTTCGATGCTGCTGGATCCTTCAATTTCATACCAAGTGTATGTAGAGGATTGCGAAGTCTGCTGTAATCCTATAGAATTACACCCCAGGTTTGAAGACCAGGAATTGATCAGTTTTGATGCGATAAGTATTGAACAGTAAGGTGTTATACGACTAATGATAGTTACTTGTATTATTTTTTATTAATTTTTAGCAAAAATAGTGTTGTATAAAATAAAAATGGTTGTATATTTGCCGTCCAATAGCGCGGGATAGAGCAGTAGGCAGCTCGTCGGGCTCATAACCCGAAGGTCGCAGGTTCGAGTCCTGCTCCCGCTACTAAAAAGAAAGCTTCAGAATTCATCTGGAGCTTTTTTTATTGTTTAAGTTTTAATTGGTCTTGGCAGGACGAGAAGTTTATCCTGAGCGAGGTACGAGTCGAAGGGAGTCCTGCTCCCGCTACTAAAAAAAGCTCCAGATGAATTCTGAGGCTTTTTTGATTTTTGAAACTTTTAATCAATCTTGGAAGGACGGGAAGTTTACCCTGAGTCTTTTGACTTAGCTCAGTGTAACGAAGGTACGAGTCGAAGAAAATCCTGCTCCACCACTAAAAGAAAGTTACCAATTTTCAATTTTACATGTCAAAAACAGTATATCACTCTCTTTAGGCAGTTTTGCAGGCCGGCCGATTCCCTGACTACCAGAAAACCTATCTTCTAAGAAGGACCCATAGAACTTCTTCGTCTTTGTCTAGTTTGTCTGGTTTTATTATCTCCACTTTTGTTGGGACTTGTGGACCTCGTATTTTGTTTTGCTCTTTTGTTTTTTCTGAACCCTGGAGAAGCCAAATCTTCGACGTCAAATTTTTGATTTTGTACAAGAGGTTTCTTAAGTTTTGGATCTTTGGATAGATCTTGTTTTTGAGCAAGCTTTCTGGCTTTGCCTGATGAAAGAACATTCAATACATTTTCATCAACTTCTTTGTCTGGCGTTGATTTTGTTTTTGGCGCCATTTTCTCTTTACCAGAAAGTTTAGCTTGTTGAAGTTCCTGTGCCTTTTTTTTACTTATGATTTTTAAGGGTTTTGGTTTTGTCTTTGGTTCAATTTTCGTGTTTTCCTCATAAAGCCAAGGCGCATCTTCTTTAAGTTTTGCTTGTTGTTTTTCTTTGGGTTGAAATTTTAATTTGAGTTCTTTTTTCTGTCCAATGGCTGCTTCGAGTATTTTTTTTTCTCTAGGGGATACGCTATTTAAAGTGCCTCGGCTCACGTGTTGTACTTTTCCGTCCCAAATCTCCACTGCTTTGTATTCAAACATAATAAATTTCCCATCTCTTCTTCGACTCAATTTTTCTCCACCTAGATCTTTACCTGGAGCGACAATATCATGATCACTTTCAAGGGTATAATTTCCTTTTCCTTCGTGATGGACCCAAGCATCTTTTAAATCATAATCTTTTGCCTTTCTCACTTCTTCTCGTCCTACATTAAAATCATCCTTATGTTCTTGTGTAATACGACCGAAAGTCACCTCTCCGTCCTTTTCTGACCTAAAATATACGGTCGGATTGTTATTGATATCACCGGTATATCCAATAATATTGTCTGCTGTATAAAAATCATCTCTATATCCCATAATTTCTTAATTTTTTAGGTTATTATAATTTTAAATTCTGGAACCAAATTAGGGGGTCTTTCCTCTAATACATATCACAAAGTAATACCTGGGATAATTACGGGAATAGATGGGTTATCGTTGTTTATGTACTGGTTGATTGTATTTTTGATGATCGAATATTACTTCAGTCCTACCACTTATTACTTCTGACATACAGATTTCTATTTCTGTATATATCTTGGAGACAAATTAGATATGTTGATTCCTGAATTAGAGTGATAGCATTTATAAACATTATTACTGTTTCGGAATTACAAAAGGGATGAAAAAAGCTTTAACAAATACAGCATCAGAAAAAAGGAAAGTCACTCAAAAAGAGTTGATACAACTTATGGCAGGATTGGTAAAAAAAGAAGAACTACATCCCAAAACACAAAAAGAAAAGCATAGTCGTTTGAAAGAGCGTATTGCTGTTCGGGAAGTAAAAAGCCAAACAGTTCAACCCAATATAGCGAAACGCGAGAATATCAAAATCAATGATTTGAGTGAAGCTCGACTGAAAGAAAAGAGACTTTTGGAAAAGTTTATCAAACTGAATAGTGAGCTGCCTTATAACGCACAAAAAACGGTCAATAATGGTAAAGAAGTTAAAAAACAGGCTTTACTTAAAAAGACAAAAAAGAAAATTCAAAAATTAAAACCTAATAAAGGTTTTGGGATCAGTTAATGATTCAACAACCGATAAATAAACAAAGTTATGGAAACAGTAAAAATCATGGGTTTTTTGGCGGCAGCATTAAGCACTACCACCTTTTTGCCCCAGGTATACAAAACCTGGAAATGCAAATCTACAACAGGTTTATCGCTTCCAATGCTGCTCTTATATACCTTGGCAGGGTTATGTTGGTTAAGTTATGGAACTATGATCCAAAGTCTTCCTATCCTTATTTGTAATGCGATTACCACTTTGGTAGGTCTTTTCTTGATCTGGCAAAAATATTGGTATCACAAAAGGGTGATTAAAGAATTACAGAGATAAAAAACATATAAATTTATCAGTAACATGGCACTAGAAGAAAACAATCAAGAAGAAAAAAGAGTCAAAAATCTGGAGATGATCTATAGATTAGAATCCGAAGATGGTAAAAAAGCAGATATTGTCTTACATGATGTTAAAAATTTTGCTGCTTTTAAAAAAAATATCGCTGAAAGCTATGGTAAGGAAAATGGAGTAGAGCTGGTAGAATTAAAAGATGGAAGGTATGCACATATCATTTATCCTAGCTCTCCACTTTACAAAGAGATTAAGGAGATGATTAAAGATCTTAAAGCAGGTAAAGAACCAAAACTCTCCAAAGAGTTGGAAGAAATGCTATTCTCGAATCCTGGACCAAAAAAAGATAAAGAAATTAGTTTTGCTAACTTTTCAAAAGTTCCAGAAGGATATAAAGAGCCTGTTCCTCCTTTACCTCCTAGGAAAAACAAAAGTAATGCTTTGGAGCAATCTAGAGAAAACTTTAACCGCAACAGTAACCGAATAAGTAGAATATCATTTTAGTGATAAAGCTAATACCATATGACCAGCTATTACCCCAAATACTCCATTTATTAATTACCGGGTAATACTAGATAAACAAATCTTTAGATTCGTACTGTAGATTCAGGAATATTAAAAAGAGATCTTAGTGTACCATCATCTTAATTATAAAAGTCGATTTCAGAATAAAAGAATATGAGCAAGAAAGTTGAACATAAAGGACCAAACGAAATAATGCAGCAAATCGCAAAGCAATATCAGGATATATTTAATCAGGTCGATCAGTTTAAAGAACATTTTGGAGACAAGTTGGTAGATCAAATATATAGGATACAAAATGACATCAAACAAACGCTGCCAGAATTTTCTAATGCCAATCAAAAAGAATTGCTGGAAGGAATACAACATCAACATTTGGATGGCATGAAAGTGGCTCTGGATACATTTATAAAAGATACTTCAGTCAAAATGTATCATACAGAGAAGTTATTTCATGAACTTCAACAACCTCTTGAGCAACATAAAGAACAACATCATACACAGACCAATGCACAAGAACCAGGGTGGAGTGATTTCACCAAAATTCCAGAAAAGAAGCCATTGCCTCAAAAAAACCATAGAAACTTGCACCAAAATGGACAAAAGAAAACAAATAAGCCCAAATTTTAAGAATTAGTAATATTTCCAGGTAGTAGCTTTATTCTTTTCCATTAGCTCGGTTTTTGCATAAAAAATGTAGTAATTTTACTCATAAATATTTTGTTTATGAGAAAGGATCAACTCCATTTACTAACCTTCATCGCTATTACGGTTATCTTTTTGATCGTTGCCTCTTTTAGTGTGAAGCATTTTATTATGGAGAGTTCTGATCAGTTGATTACCATTCAGCTAGAATCCAGTACCCGAGAAGCCGACGAGATGGCTCAATTGATATTTACCCAGTTAACCAGCGGTGTCGAACTTAAGGTGATACGGGAAAATGTACAATCTGCCATTAATGATACCGATGAGATGACTTCTTTTATTTCGGTAATGGATTGGTCAGGAAAGTTGATCTGTCATCCCAAAATGACCAAGGTGGGAGAGAAGGTAAATTCTAATCAAAATATTTTAGATGCTTTTGAGAAAGAAGACAGAACGGATCAATTATACGATATATTGGTAAGTCAGAAAAAGGATGATGAGTTAATACATCAATCTGAAGTAGTTCACATCTCTCCTGTGAAAGAAAGTGATTTATTGGTAGCTGCCAATTTTAATCTGGATAAGATCACTATCCAAACCCAGCAACTTAAAAACCGTTACTATAGAATTCTCCTTTTGATGGGCGGGTTTATTGTTTTACTTTCCTTTTTTGCAGTACGCATCCTAGGAGGACTTTACGAAAAACAACTGGAATCCAAAAATAGTGCGCTAGAGAGTGAATTGTTTAATTTATCGAAGTTAAACACAGATTTGATTGCACATCAACAACAAATTATTGCAGAGCAAGCCAATCGACCACAAACCGAAGAAACTACTGCAAAGGCTGATAAGCAAAGGATTCTTACTTATATCAGAAATGAATTGGTCCCCATCTCAATAGATCAAATAGCTTATGCGCAAACCGAAAATAGTATTACCTATATTTTTAGAATTGATGGAAAAAAATCGACTTCAAATTTGAGCTTAGATGAGTTATATCAAAGCCTGGATGCCTCGCTTTTTTTTAGAGCCAATAGACAATTTATTATTAGTATCAGTGCCATCGAAAAGATTGTGCGATATGGAAATAGTCAGTTAAAAATTCTAATTACAGGTAATGAGAATGTCGAAATCATCATTAGTAAAAATAGAGCTGCCGAGTTTAGACAATGGTTGAGTATTTAGATAAAAGATAATCAATTATCACAAAAAAAATATCAGAAGTAGCTACTTCTGATATTTTGAAATAAACATGGTACACTTTTAAACATTAAACTGAAATTGTACTTTTTGTTGATTTTCTTCTAGGCTTTTTAAAGTTCTTTTTCAATTCTGATGGAGCTTGTGAATACCTCATTCCCTTTTTTTCCTGGCTTGAAAGTGATTTGTCTGAGCCTAAAAACTTTTCTAATTCTGCCGAAACGTTCGAATCTCTATCGTTTACCTGAGATGGTATGTCAAACGCATCCGAATCAAACTGTGGTGAAGCGTGAGTACCGGCTCGACCTCTCTGCGGATTTCTTGTTCTTCCATTTCCTCCAAATAGTCCTTTAATTAAATCTTTAAGTTTTTTAAACATGATTTTTGAATTTTTATGATTATTAATTTTTTTCTTAACTGATCTTGTATTGACCCTATGATACTTCAGATCAGCTGGATTGTTTTTCAATCACAAGGCTAAATTAAGAGGCTTTATCCACAAGATCGACCGTGAAGTAATAGGCGGTATGATTAAAGTAATATATGGAGCTACCTATAAAATTTATGCAAGAAAATTCATTAAAACCCTTAGGATTTCCGATTATTTAATCAATTGTACTTCTTAAAAGGGAGAAGTATAGGCATTCTCACTCATATTCCTTGATCTCACCTTTGAAAATAAATAGGTATGGGCAGTTATTACTCCAAATCAACCGGTTGTTACTTCACTCTAGCGATGATGTTATAAAAGAGGTTATTTAGCTGTAGTAAAGAATAGTAATCTTAAAACAACATATTATGAATAGCACTAAATTATTTACAGTACAGGGATGGCAAAGACTAGTAATACTATTGAAGCAATTACCAGCAGCATGTAGTTATGCTATCCATAGATAAAGAAGATAACCGGTTTCATCATTAAAAATCAAATGGATGAAAAATTAAACATACAGATATGAAAGAATTTTTAAAGAAAATCCTGGAGTTCATTACAGGGAAAAGAGGGCCAAGTTTAAAAAGCTTGGAGAAAGAATTGAGTAAAAGAAAAGTTGAAATCAGACAAGCAGAAGCAAAAGAAAAAAGACTGCTAAGCAAGAAAAAAAGACTGATAAGAAAGGGAAAAAGGTTGCAACAAGATGTATCTCCAGAAATCAATATGTTACAAAAAGAAATTAATATGCAAAGGCAACTGATTAGGAATCTCGAGCGTGCTAAACAGACCATTGATATAGCCATTGAAACGAAAACCCTGGAAAACTTTGGGAAGGATCTTAAAAAAATTGGCAAAGATCTAAAGAAAGTATCTAATCAATATGAGAAAAGGACTCAGAAGCAACAGAAACTTACAAAAGATTTTATTGAAAAGTCAGGCTCGTTTAAAAAATCAAAAAGAAATACGAAAAAGACCGGAAAAAGACCAAGCTCCGTAAATAGAAGTAAAAGATTAGGTATTGGATAATCCACAAATAATTGAAAAGTCTAAAATACAATATTGCTTTTAGACTTTTTTTCTTTTATGATTTACCATAAGTCAGCGTAAAATTTTAATAAAGTTTATTTGATCCCCAAAAACTGAAAAAGGGGATCTTTTTTGCGTTTAGCTACTGGGATCATTTCACGATTATTCATTTCGATATATACACCGTCTCTTTTTTGAACATTAACGATATTATCCATATTGACCAAAAAGGAATTGTGAATCCGAAAAAAGTTGTTATGCGCCAACTTCTTTTCGTATTCTCCCAGGTTTGTGCTCGAAACAATTTTTTTCTCATGAGTAGTATGAAACACTGTATATTTTCCTTCGGATTGTAGATAAAGAATATCACTTATTTTTAGGATTTTAACATCGTCGGTAGAAGGAATTGCCAGTAGATTTAAAGGTTTTGGTTGTATGCTGGTTTGTTGTAAAAATGAAGTGGCCTCTTTTTGATGGGTAATGCTTTGTGTTGCTTTTTGGATTACTTGCTGAATTCCCTTAGAATCAAAGGATGGAAGAATACTCCCCACGGCAGCCTTGGTGAATTTTTGAATATAATGTTCTTCTTGTGTAGAAATTAAAATCAACTCTTTTTCATCAAAATCAATAGCAGCGTTTTCTAACATTTTGAAAGCATAGGCTATTCCTGTTTTTTGACGCATAATAATCATATCATATGTTTTAGTTTGAATAACATTTTGCGTTTCAATTGGGTTGCATCCTATTGCAGCTATGGTAATGTTTGGACACTCTTGTTCTATAATCGCTTTTATTTGGTGAGCCTCTGCGATATCATTTTCGATGATAATGGCATTTATATGTTGTGTGTTCATGTCTCTATTGTTTTAATTGATCTTAAAAAGGTCATTACAGGTTGATAAAATCGTATTCTTTAACCCCCTTGGCATCTCTTCTTTTGTCTATAGATATCCTGATTTTTTCGATGAGTTTGTGACCGTTTTCGATTCCTTTGATTTTATAGATGGGATTTGTACTATCTGAGGTGATTAGAACAATGGTTGCTAATCCAAAAATGCGTAGCATCAGCGGTTGTTCTAGCTTGATGTCTTTTACTCTGTATAATTCTAACTGGTTCGTAGTTACAGACAAAATCCCTCGTTTCTCAATCACCCGTTGATCGGTAATCCGAAGTCGAATGCATTTGGTTTCTATATATTTATAAAACGCTAATACTAATCCTAAACCGTAGATGACGAGTAGTAGGCTGCAACCGATATAGAATGGAAAATGCATCCATTGGGAGGGAGATCCCTCCCAAATATTGTTTTCAGTTTCAGTTTGCATGTTGTTTTATTTTGGAATGGTAACCGGCTTTGATTGCAGTAAGTAATTTTCAATCAAAAGCCCATGAGGATTTTGATCGGTTCTAGAAACATTATGCAATACAAATTGAGCTTTGAAATCATTCACTGTTTCAGCCTTTTGATCAGTCCTTGATACTCTTAATTTACCGTATAATTTTGCTTGATACGGCGTTATCTTGTCATTGATCTTAATCGAGTCGATTTCTATGCTTTGCGTTAGATTTTGACTTACTATTTTGGCCAAATGTCCATTAGCCTGCAGCGTTTGGTACAGTTGTTTACCAGATCTACCTGATAGATATAAGGCTTTATTAATACGTCTTTCGTAATTGAACTGATCAATTTCCCAAAAACCTTCGTGAAACATTTTAATGTGATTTCTGATTTCAGGTTTTCTAAACTCATCTACTTCGGTCAATGAGATGCCTTTCATCATAGCCGCTTGTCCATCTTTGGTTAATACAAAAGCTGTATTTTTTATGGTATTGGTAGTTACAAAAGCCCAAACCAAACTACTTACAGATATTATGGTAGATACCAGTAAACAATAAAGAAGTGATCGTTTTGCCAGGGCAAAGCTGGCTGGGATATTTTTTAAGGTTTGTAAATCCATGATTTATGTTTTTAAAATGTGTTTTTAATATGTTTTTTAATACGGGCCACCCTAAAAATTAGACAAGAAGCTCCTTGTTCCCCTGGATAAGGGAATGTTAGGCACCTCACTAAATGAGGGTTTACAGCTTGTTAATTTTTGAACAGGTCTGCCTTAGAACATGGGTGACCCTTTTTCTGAAATTTACTCTAATGGGTAAAACATAAGTGTTTTATAGAGCAATACTTAATTTGATTGTTTTAGATTGCATCTCCTCCTACATCCGGCAAGAAAACATTTGCGATTAAGGCTACCAACCCAAAAATGGCTAGACCAATAATAAATCTAATAAAGTTTTTTTGCGCTTGTTCGTTACCCTGCATATACTGAATAAAGATTAAGAAACCTCCTGCAATAGAGAAAATCCCTACTACCGCATTAAGTATCGTTTTGATTTGATCTCCCCATGTACTTATTTGTGCGTTGATATCGTCTGATTGCGCAAAGGTTGGTGCAATATACAATACCGTTAATAGAAGGGTGCAAATCCATTTAGAGTTACTCATTTTTGTTGCTAATGATTTTACATCGATGTTCTTACTGATTTTAAATTTTCTAGTTTTCATGATTAAATTTGTTTTAAGTGTTTATTATTTAAAATTTTATTTCGTTTTTATTAAAGTTGTTATCGGTTGATCTACCTGTATGCATTTAATGCTGGAATTGTATTTTAACAGGGTGCTTAACTCTCCTTTTTTAGGATACTTTTTTTGAATCTTTACATATGCCATTCCTATTAGGATAAATACTAATGATCCTAAAAATGAAGCAAATACTGTAAACAAAAAGGCTAAAAAACATCCTGCTATGATCACAATGGTCATCAAATCAAAACCGCCGATTACCGGTTTTTTTTCAAGTACTTTTGGTGTTTTGTATTCCATGATTATTTATTTTGGTTTTTTCCTAATGAGCTAAACCCTTTGATCTGATACATCGTGGATACTGTATTTATTCCGTCTGATACAATGCTTCCTCCACTTTCACCTGCACTGCTTACCAAGAAGTTGGCGTATTTAGGAACATTCCATATATAGTAGATCATTACTACCTGTAGTACTACTGCAAATAGAGGTTGCGCAAATCCTTCAAGAGGAGCATTATGAATAAGTGCTATAATGGTTTGGAAAATTCTTAATACAGGTAACCATAACAGCACCGATAAAAACCCGAAAAACCATTTTTTAAGGATCTCAAAGTTGGATGGGATTAAAGATAGTGGCAGTACCAAGACACCTAGTATGAGATAAATAGCCTTCATGACCAGCTGTTTTAGCAATATAAACCCTATAATTACCAAGGCGACGATCTGGATAAGTAGGTGAATAAATTCTAGCGCAGCAGATACTTGTAGAAAATCATAAATACTAACTCCATCATTATTATCGCCATCCGCAAATGCCGTAAGTCCTTGCCCTACAATATTTCTAAAACTATCCAGATCTCTGGTGTTGGTAGCTTTTAGACTTGCAGCTTCTACAGCATCAGTTACCAAATCAACCGGCTGCACAATTAGAAAATCAACCAGAGGTCGATATAAAAACAGTGCAGATAATACCAAAATAGGTTTCACCAATACGTATGGATCCATGTTGCTAGAGGGATTAGCAAAATAGGTAATTACCTTTGTCGCTACCAGTATCACCATGATAATGCTTGCCAATAGATAGCAGTAGGGCATAAGTGCATCAATAAAACCGTTTAACGCGGTAATCGTTCCGTCTCCGTCGAAGATAAAATCTCCTAATACTTCTAATACTTCAAAAATATCCATGATGTTTTCAGTTTGATGTTAATCTTTTTAATGTTGTGACAACTTTGTTTTTTGCCGCTATTTCTTTGTCAATTTTTAGGATGTTGTTTTTTACCCGGATTAATCTGATTAGTAATTTTAGGTATGCGGTATATACATGACCTGTACCTCCGCTCACCAACATTCCTCCTCCGCCTATTAATACGCTCTCTTCTTGTAATTTTTGTAAATATCTTTTTTCGATTTCTAGTTGATCTTGATATCTGGAGAGTCCTTGTCCAAAACCAAAGGAGGCGACTTTTAGCGTATTTATTGTAGATTCAATATTCGCTACTTTTTGGTTGAGAAATACGAGTTTAGCTTGTACTGCAGCTACTACTATTGTATTTGTTTTGAAGTTGCCGAATACATTTCGTTTTGAATCGTAATCCTCTTCGGTATCTTCTAAATCTTTGATTAAATCTCCTTGCTTTTTTCTTAAGCTCAACTCGACACCTAGTGCTGTGCTTATGGCAGTCTTGTGGGTTGCTACGACAGGATCTGCAATACTCTCCGAATGGGTTTGCGCAAAAGCAAAACCACACATGAACAGGAATAAATATTTAAAACTTTCCATTTTCTAAGGTTAAATTGATTACACTTTCTAAGGTTGATAGCACCAGGAAAACTCTTTCTCCTTCTGGGATAGGGTTGTTTTTATCAAGGTACTTCATCATCTTATCCCTTTCTTTATTTAGTTTTTTTCTGAAACGGGCTCGGGTTACTGTATTCCGAACAACAGATGAGGGACTCAACGGGTTGATGATTGGGTATTTTTCTTGTATATACCCGTAGCTATTAAACCCTCCAGCACTGCTAAAAACAGGACTGCTAATAAAGGTTCTTATCGCAGTTTTCTGGAATTCGAACCTAGAGTTAAACGATGTCAATTCTTTTAATTGCTCATTAAAAATTGGTGTTAGCAGTTCAATACTTCCTTTATTTAATAGTTCTTGACCTGCAAGCGTTGTGTTCGAAGTATTGATTTGGTTATAAGTCGATTGTGAAAGGCGATCTTCTAAGTTTCCTTTTACATTTAGATTAATTACTACCTGCGCATTCCCCAAATACATGATCATTGAGAAACATATATGTATCAGTATTTTTTTCATCTTCTTTCTAATTAAAAATTCGATTATATAGCTTGGTTTGTTCTATGTTATCTTCTACGATATCTAACACTCGATTTATTTCTTCGAGGGATTCCATCATATTCTGCAGCAGATTCATCTTTTCTCCATAGATGACAAAAACACCTTTTTGATTCCTTGCTTCTCGTTGTATATTATTTAGCATCGTTTCTATAAATGCCAACATTTTGGTGTTTTCCTTTTTTTTAGAATAGTTGAGCAAGCTGAGGGAGGAGTTTCTGTTCTTTAATGTAGTATAGCGTGTAGCCGAAGCTTCAATCTCATTAGAGATTCTTTCTCCTACTGCCAGAGAAAATCCCATAAAGTATACCTGACGCTTTATATAATCAACCCCAAAAGCCTTCATTTTATCCCTGTTTTTCTTATCCTCATCATCCAGTTGTTTATACAGTGCCAATGCCGCTCCTGACCCTGCCAATGACCCCGGATCTGTTAAAAAAGGGAACTGCTGAGCATTTAGCACGGATACTCCGATAAGTGTGAGTATGCAACTCAATATTTTCGTTTTCATCTGTATTAGTTTTTTATGGATAAATAGGTTTCTTTAAGGATCAACAAGGCTATTTCTATACATTACAACTTGTCAAAAAACTCTATGAACTGGTTATGATCAAGTTCATTAGGATCGCTGTCCATTTGCCCTGTATCATCATCATTCTCATTTCTATTTAATTGGCTGTATAGATTGACAAACTGCTTGTAATTAAGTACAGCTACACCAGCCGCCGATATAAATAAGGTTTGCCGTACATCGGTATCATTTTTGGCGAATTCTCTAAGTAATTTGCTTCGCAATCGATAAATTTCCTGCCGTTTGGCCGACTTTATATTGGTTTTACTCACAGATTTTAATGCCAGTAATAGGGCTTTGTCCATGGTTACTTCATCTAGGTATGCTTGTTTTTCTGAAGTCATATAGGGTAATCCAGGGATTCTTGCTAATCCAGAAGCTCCTAAGCTTAATAGCGCAGAAATTCCAGCGGTTGTAGTATAACCGGTACCTCGATCAAACTGATTTTTGGTGTATTGAAGCCTTAATTGTTCTTTATGATTATCTAAGGCAGTCTTTAATTTATCATTTGATGTGGTCAAAGAAGCATTTCTTCCTCCCAAAATGGTGATAAGAGCAGTCAGTTTTGCTTGAGTATTTGCGTCGGTATTATTAATGTGCGTATGAACATGAACAAATTGCCCAAATGTTTGCTGTCCTACCAACAGAAATAATAGTACTAGTGTGCATATCGTTTTCATGGGTGTTTGTTTTTAAGCGTTTATTTGATGATTAATCGTGTGTAAAAATTATCTTTTTCAGCTTTTAGCTTTAGTAGTTCTAATTCTTTCAGAATGGTGTTGGTAATAGCAGTGTATTTTGCCAAAATTTGTTCTTTAACTCCATTGTTTACTTCGTTTTGAATTGGAGTGTTTACGAAGAACAACACGGTCTGATGTGCATTTTTCAGATAATTATATTTGTTTGTACACTTTGCTTTTTCAAATGGATTGAGATAGCTTCTGCACATGTTACTATACTTCGAATAGTCAATAAATGCGAGGTTTATTGGATTAACCCGAAATTTGGTTCTTGTTAATCTTTCAGTTCCTGATAAGGCAGCCGTAGTCGCATAAACACCTGTTGTCGTTAGGTTTTGTTTCTGAAAATCTCTTACTGATTTTTCTTCAGCTTTTCGTATTGCCAATCCTGGAATATCAAAGTATGGAATCTGCGCCCAATTGGTGTTAATGACCAAGAGGAATACTAGAACTGAAATAATTTGTTGCTTTTTCATGACTACAGTACTTTAGGGTTCAACAGTTCTTCTCTAGGAATGATCATCGTAGCCGATCGGCCTCCGTTGGTTTCGAAAATATCGATGCTCAATTTTTCCTTTTCGTTAAGCATAAATTTGTCGAATATCAAAGTGATGGTTTGCTGTCCTTGACCAGCGACTTCAAAATTGTCAGAACAGATTCCTGAAGGGTGAATGACACGTTCTTGGTATAAATAATCTTTAGCAAACCGTTTCTTTAATTTGGTCCTGAAAAGGATGTGATCAATATCAAAATCAATGGTAGATTCGTTTTTGAGTTCGATACGAAGTCCGATTTTTTCATTTACGTAAAAAATACCTGTAACCCGAACTCTTATATCTCCCGATTTTCCATTTTTAAGGTGTATTTTGTTATTGTAATTTTTGTCTAACTTGTTGCATAACGCTTCCAAAGCCTTTGCGGCATCCTCTTCTTTTTGAATTTTATCCTGTACCGCATCAGCAAATTCTTCAGTTCTTTTTACTTTATACGTCAAGTGCTGTAAAAGTCTTTGATACCCCAGAATAAAAGAATAGTATCCTCCGTCTTTGGTAATAACCGTTAGGTTAGAAAGTTGGGTTCTTACATCTACCAAATCTTGACCAATATGCTTTAGTTTGACCATTTGTTTTGTAGTGTCTGCCACAAAAAATGGAGATCCTACGTCTAGATATTCAATTTGCTGATCAAATATTAAATGAGTTGTTTTTATGTCTGATACTCTTATAGTATCCAGTTGTTCTAGAGGAACCAAATGGTTCTGACTGTTGATGGTATTGCTTATCCCAAAAAGTAGTATAAGTAATAGAATGAGTTGCTTTTTCATTGTGGTTTTGTTTTTAGAGTTTTTCTACAAATTCTTTTAGTGCTAATTCCATATTTTTTTTCTCCCTATAGGTGTCAAAAATGACCTTGTTTTCGTCTGCATTAGAAGAGTAACAGGCATATCTTTCGGGAGAAACAGTGACTTTATATACATTTGATACGTTCCCAACTTTGATAAAAACCTCTCTTTTATCGGTAGAGAATAATTTTTCCAGATCAGATTCGCTAAAGGATAGATACTGTGCAAATTTATCTTTGGTTGCCATTTTCTTTTTGTGCGACAACAAGATCATGGTATCTGTGTTGTTGATCATTGCTGGTCCTGCTGGAGTGTCCAAAATATCTTCAACGTCTTGCGTAGCAATGGCTACTTCTCCATAGAACTTTCGCACGGTTTTGTATAGGTATTTGATGAACTGTGCCATTTCTCCTTTGGAAATCGGTTTCCAACACTCGTCGATGAAAATGGATTTTTTGGCTTCTGGTATTTTTCGGATTTTACTCATCACCACATCGATACATAACATGGTAACCAATGGGAAAAGAATAGGATGATCTTTAATATTGTCCATTTCGAATACGATAAATCGTTCCTGTACCAGATCTATTGGTTTTTCTGAGTTTAGGATCTTACTGTATTTACCATCATGAAAATCACGAAGTGATAATTGAAAACTCACTTTATCAAAATACCTTTCTTCATCCTCCATTACCTGATTTTGGTCAACAAATTCATAAAAGGAAGACATACAAGGGTAGCCGCTTTGTTCCTTCTCGAAAGACTCATAGTATGCATCGAGATATAGACCAATAATCTGTTTTTCTTCTCTTTTGAAAGGGTCATCACCTTTCCATAAAAAGATAATCAGTGAGGTTAGAAATATCTTTTTGTCATTATTAACCTCATCAATATGATGAAAGTGAAAAGGATTGAATTCTAATGGAACATCTGGATCATAGGCATAGTATTGTCCTTTTACCAGGTTACATAATTTCTTGTACGAATTACCAATATCGATCATTACGATATGATGCCCTTGCTCATAATACTGACTGGCAATGTGGTTGATTAAAAAAGATTTTCCAGTTCCTGATGGGCCAAAAATTAAACGGTTTCTGTTTACGATTAGTCCTCTTTTTACAGGCTCTATCCATAAATCTAATCGTACCGGTGCACCGTTTTTACGATCAGTAAGTAATATTCCATCTTTATTTCCCTCGTAATAACTTTCAAAATTGAGTAAGATGGGGGTTTGTTCTGAAATGCCTATAAATTTGTACAATTCAGGAACAGACGTACATGCCCCGGGGAGATTAGAAAAAAACAAGTCTTTTAACGAGTTTTTGATTTGATAAGGAGTTATGGATAGCTCCTTGAATGCATTCTCTAATTGGTTTTTATGGTTTTCGAGTTTTTCCTCATTAATATCCCACAAAATGATATTGAAGTGTTGGTATACAAATCGCAATTCATTTTCGATAACCTCATTCACCAATTGATCAATTTGATTGTAGGTGACTTCATTTTCTTTGGATAAAATGGCCAAACTTTTAAACTGATTTAGCTTTGTTTTTAGTTTTGAAAATATCTTTTCAGAATTTTCGATATAGATCACCTGATTATAGATGTGATTGCATTCTAAGCCCAAACAAATTGGTTGTATAAATGGAATCTGAAAATCAGTTTTTTGCGTCGAGAAATCAATGTTTTTCTTCGTAGTCTGTATAGTCAACGGTAATTGATTATATGAGCTTATGGCATACATCTCTGCTACTTTGTTTCCAACTTTTAATTGTTTGTCAAAAAATAGATCCTGCAAGGACTGTTGCCCTTCTTGGGATAGAGAAATGTACTTTCCTAATACCTGTATAATTTCTTCAGAGTCTAAAGAGTCTACTGTAAAAAAATCTTCTTTAGACAGAAATGAAATACTTGTAGTGACTACCTGAATAAAATCTTTTACCTCCTCCATATACTTATCGTATAATTTTGCATTGCTGGTGAGGCTTATTTTGTTTTTAGAGTCTTTGGTAATAAACAGATAGCATTCATGACTCAATGTTGGTTTTTCGTAGAAAAATTTATTGTCACTTCTGGATAACATCAATTCTCCTTCGGTTACCGCTTCTTTGATCTTGTCCACAAAAAAGTAATCTTGTTTTTGAATGATCGTATTTTCAGGAAGTGAACGAATGATCTTATCAAACAATTGATTGATTCTGTTGATTCCTTCTCGATCTAAAGAATAGATCTGTGGTAACTGTAATTTAAATCCTAAGGTGATATCTCCATTTTTAGAAATGATCATGTCATTTTCTACAGCATAGATTGGAAATATTTTTTGTATCGCTTCGCTTTTCATGTTATTGGGTATTGATGTTAAACCATAAGTGATATTTCTTAGGCATAAAAACCTTTCTTTTCTCGAACACTTCATTACCGATTTCCTTGGCCGCCGATAGAATTGCAATGTCCTTTGCTTCTTCAAGATTGACACTGTTATTTTCGCTTCCAAAACCAGCAGCTTGTGTACCTCTTTGGTAAGCGTAGTCATAGACATCTTTGGCTACTTTCCCTGGAATTTTAGGCCAGGTACGACTGTCTAAGTGTATGCCTTCCAGTCCATCAAAATCAAACAGCGTAAAATCTAGTTTATACAATGTGTTCTTTGTTTTATAGCTATCGATATCAATCAAAAGTCTGTTGGTGCCAAAGGAAACTTTACCGTATACGACAGCTCCTTTTGGAATTACAACTCTGGGATTGGCAAGACGTATTTCTTTTTTGGTTCGTATAGCAACAGTACTACCGTTAACCAGGAATCGATCGTCTATCGTTTCTGCTGGAATTAACCCCAGTACTTTGTTGTCATCATTTGAAGATTGTGCTCCGTGAAAAAAGTTTTGCGACTGAAATTGTGTGTTGATTTGACCGATCAATTTTTCACTAACACTAGTACCTATTTCCGAAATTTTATCTGGCGTTAACTGATTTGTATTTTCACCATTAGCACTATATTGATCATATGCGGCCAGAAGTTTTTGAATCTCCTGTATATCAGCATCATCATTTGACGTTGGTGTTGGAGCATTAGCCTGTGCTAATAACTGTTCTTGCAACGCCATGAGTTGTCTTAGTTCTTCATCTTCGGAGTTTTGTTGATATGCTAATGTAGAAGTGTTTTGAGGATTTATAGAGCCTTTCCCCAGACCTCCCAATTGATTTGGATTTTGCAGGGTGGTATCTTCTACGATAAGCGCCTCTTCAATAAATAATTCTTCTTTTTCCTTACCGACATTTCCTAATCCTTTGACAATATCATTTTTCCCGATATTCTTCAGAGATTCTCTGTCATAGTGTTCAATTTTTGATTTGTTTTCTATTTTCTTTTTGATGACCTCTGGAGTGCTTATGACCAGTTGGCTTTTTTGCGGTTTGTTTTTGTCCCCTGGAAATACTACCATTTTGATCATGATAATAAGTAGTAAGAAGCATCCAACTCCGACAGCTCCTACAATGATTTTCTTTTTTTTGTCCATAACTTTTAATGTATTAGGTGATGTGTTTTTATGCTTTGGTTCTTAAAAAACTTTTCCATACCAGTATTGGATCCAGTTTTTTATTGTTTATATGTATTTCGTAATGTAAATGTGGTCCTGTGGCTAGTCCGGTATCTCCAACAAAACCTATAAGTTGTCCTTGAGTAACTAGGTCTCCTTCTTTGACTAGGGTTATCCATAAATGCGCATACAGTGTTTCTAGAGTAGGGTAATGGGTGATCACGATGTGATTGCCATAACCTTTTTGATACATCGATTTTTGTACAACTCCATTTGCAGAAGCAAGTACTGCGGCTCCTTTGGGAGCAACAAGGTCAATACCTGCGTGTAATTTGTTTTTTTGTAGAATAGGGTGTCTTCTAAATCCAAACGGAGAGGAGATATTTTTAAAATCTTCTTTTGCTAAAGGAAAATGGATCGGAAAATTTTTGAGAGGATCAAGCACATTTTCTTTTTTAGCTTTTTGTGCATAGGTAAGTGCAGAGCAAACCAGCAACAAAATAGAGATAAGCGTTTTTATGTTTATGTATGTTGTTTTCATGATTGTGTGATGCTTTTAAGAGTTGAATTGTTTTATGAATCAGTTTGAGGGATCCATTTGCTGATCTTGCTCCTCCTGTTCGTATTCGTGGTAATTTGCTTCTAGCTTCTCTAGTTCGTTGGCGACTAGAACATCAATTTCAGCTACAATTCTGTTGAAGTTGCCATCCAATAATTTATCGATATCGTTATCTTCTCCAATAGTAAGCGGAATAGGTTCTTTTATTTGATCATTACGTTGATCTACTTTTATTTTTCCTCTGAATATTTTTCGATTGATTTCTTCTCCAAAATTATCTGCGACTACCCCCACAAATTCTCCTTGCGATAGTTGTGAAATCGTAGCGACGGGGATGGCATATTCTAGGTTTTCGTTAATGCTGTACGAAGTACTGCTAGTATCTACCGAGATGTTTTTTAGTTTCTGTTTCTTTTTACCAAATATTTCCTGAAGCTTGGTTGCGGTCTCACTACGTACCGATCCGCTAAAAATGTTACCGACGATATTAAAAATCGTTGCGGCCACTTCGTTACCGTAATCTCGTTTTAGTTGCTCCAGATCTTGCATACCGATAGTGGTCGATATTTTATTAGATCTAGCAGTTGCGATGAGGTTATCTAATCCCATAAAATACATGGTAGGTAACTCATCAATAATTACAGAACATGGTTGGCGTCCTTGTGTATTAATCTCCTTCAATATTTGAGTCGAAATCAAACCTAATGCAGGTGAGTTAGTCGTTTGTGTGGCAGGCGAATTGGCCAAAACCAGTAAAGAAGGTTTTTCAGGATCATTAATGCTTAGCGATACATTGAGTTCTGGATAGATATTATTACCCATCACCCAAAACAACTCTTTGGTAGCCAATTGCGATAAAGGAATCCTTGCCGAAGCAGTTTGTCCCGATAATTGCTCGTAAGCTTCTTTTTCCAAAGCATCAGCAAACGGTGTCATAAAGAATTTTAGTTCTGGATAAGAGCCTAAAATTTTAAATACCTTTTCATCTGGGCAAGACGCCAAGGTGATGGCATGTGGTAATGTACAATACTTTCCACCTTCATAAATCTTAAGAAAATAGATGCACGATGCAAAGTATGATATTGCGGATTGTGCAAAAAAGTCTTTTTTGGTAATCCATTCTTTGTTTAGATTGTACAATACCGTCTGCGAGGCTTCAATAGCATCTGCAGCTTTACGAATAAGGTCTGGACTTAATGGATTTACAAAGTTTGATTTTTGAATATCATCCAAAGAAATCACATTAAAAGTAGGTTCTATTTGATATACCTCTTTATAAAATTGATAGAATGCATAAGTTTCTTTGGCCAATGAAGGAAATTTAAAATCGTAAACCAACATAGTAAACTGCTTCTGGATGTGTTGGCGGATATACTCTTCGATTACAGAATATGATTTACCAGATCCAGGTGTCCCTAAAACCATGGTTGCTCTAAAGGGATTTACCACATTAATAAACCCTTTATCCGTTTTGAAGTTTACAGAATATGGGTTGGTCATTACCCCTTGCTCCTGTTTAAAAATGAGATTCTCATCGTTAAACTCATCTTTAGACCCAAAGTAATTAAAGTGTCTTCTGATCTTAAATAAGGCCCATATAAATGCTATCAGGGCTACTGTAGTTAATCCTAAGTTAGGAAACATAGGAACAGGTAATTCCCCGACGATAACAAAGACTAAAGTCCCTACAGCCAAGGCTAAGTAGTATAGGCTGTTTTTGGTATCTGCTTCAGGTTTCTTTTTGACATGAAAGCCGAAGGAAGCAAAAGAAAATATCCCTAAAACCAAACTTCTTATTATTATAGAGCTTTCTAAAAAAGGAGCAACACTATATAATTTGATGATCATTTTATTGATATAGGCATGTGTCGCACCTAATCCATAAAGCTGATCTATATGATGTGCATAAATATCAATTCCTAATAGTACTATGCACAGTAACATCGTTACCAAAATGATCATATCTATAGAGAGTTTACTGTCCTTCATGGCTAAAATTATTATGAGTTGTGGGTTGTTTTTAAGATTGTTTTTCGAGTGTTAATTATCTATGAATAGCATAGCTGCTAGCGATAGCTAATCGCTTTATAAGTTGTTTTATTTTCTTATAGTTTATCGGAAAAAGTTTTGTGGTCGGATTCATGTTTATATGATTTGTGTTGTTTGTTATTTCTGACGCAAAGTAAAGCTATACATGGGCTTAGGTTCAAAACAACTTGTGTAAGAGGGAAAAAAATAGGCGCGAAAGGGAAGGTTTTTGGCTAAACCATAAAGGATATTTTATGACAAAACCATCACAAAGAAAATGTGATGGTTTATTGAAGGTAGGATCTTATCTTTTTGCTTGCTTATTCTACAAAAACTTTAATAAGTTTTTATTAAAATAGGTAAACTATATGATTTTTTAAAAGGATATGCGAGGAGAACCTTTTTTGGTTTTCTGCGAAGGTTTGGATGCATTAGTACGATTTGTTTTTGTCTTGGGTGAATGAGTTTTGTTTGACGGTTTTGAAAATTGACTTAGATCAACACTTTTTTCACGTTGTATTCTATCCAAGGTATTCATATCAGCATTCTCAATTTCGGGATTTATTTTCTCGCTTTTATTTGATTCGGTTTCCATTCGTTCTCCTGCTGGTCTTTCTAATTCGTTTAAGATACTGTGACCAGCTTCTGAGAAGTTGAGGTCAAGGCTAGCAGCTTCATTAAGAAAATTATCTAATTTTTCTGTATTGGTTTCGCTATCTTTTTTGGTTTTCGGATTTAGTTCAAATTTTTCTACAAAAATTTTCTTGTTTCCAATTTCCCAAACCCTTCCTTCTATTGGTCCATTTGGATCATGATTTGGGGCTCGAATTATTTCAGGATCAGTATTGCCGATCTCTCTGAATGGAGGTTCTGGTACTTCATATCCTTGCACAGACTCTGCGCGTCCGGATAATTGGGTTTTTACAGATTCAGGTCTGTTGTTTTTTCTCTTTTTCTTTCTTTTTGGTTTAGCGTTTTTCAACATTTTTTTGAACTTTTCTTTCAAATTGAATTTGCTCTTACCTTTTTTAGGATCTTGATTCTGCTCTCTTTCACTTGCCATACTTTTAATTTTTAGCGTTATACAATTTCTTTTACTCTGTGTGTTTTAATGATGATTAAAATTAATTTTTATGCTAGTGATAAAATACGACTAAGTAATAAGCGGTAGGATTTGAGTAATAAATGGTGAAGTATATTGTTTTAGGGATCAAAGAAGGGTTGACTTTTTGTAAAAATTATTATTTGAATTAAAAAAACAGTTGTAAAAAGGAAGTGTTTTTACAGCGTAGCATATGATTTTATTCCAAAAAACCACCACTGGATAATAGTGATGGTTGATGATTTTAAAAATGATATCTATGTGTAGACTGAGAAATTTTCTGGCTACAAACTTGGCTTGGTCTTTTTCTTTGGTTGAGAACCCGTCGATTTTTTACTCGTTATTGAAGCTCTGGATAAGGTTGAACCACCGTCGTCAAGAACAGAAGGTAATCCAGTGGAAGCTCTTCTTGTTGATGGTTGATTTATAAAATCGTCAATGTTAAAAGACTCTCTGTTTCCCTCTGTTTCTAGTCCCTCTTGTACCCCATCATATCTACCTTGTCCTAAATCCCGTTTGTTGTATGGCATGTCTTGATTGTTTACTTCTGCATTATCAAATTCTGGCATTTCATCATATCTACCTTGTCCTAATTCTCTTTTGTTGTATGGCATGTCTTGATTGTTTACCTCTGCATTATCAAATTCTGGCGTTTCGTCATACCTCCCTTGTCCTAATTGCCGTTTTGTAGGGGCTGTATTTTCAAGATCAGAATCTTGATTTGTAGATGCTTGAGATACATTATCAGGTTGATTTTGCGGAGCATTATTTCTGTTTTGTCTTCTTCTAAAAATGGCGTTAAATATTTCTCGTAGTTTTTTCATGACTTTTAAGTTTTAGTTTTTTGAGTATCCTTATTTACATGTTTTAACTGTATAAGCAGCTCTTTGGGTTTGCCGGCTTCGCAAGACCTGCTCTGAAAAGCATTATAATAAGATATGACTCCTTATTCATTATTTATATTGCTAATGTACATAGGGAATCATCGTTAGGAGAGTGGAAAGTAATAGATGGTACGAATGAGGTAATAAATGGGCAACAACAAGATTCCTTCTTAATATGTATACCACAAAAAACTGGTAAAGACGATTTCTGGAAGCAATATTTTAGAATGAAAGAGAAGTATTACATGCCAAACTTATTGGTTAATAGTGGAACACCAATGTATTATTTCTTTAAACCATTACGAGTATGTAAAATAAAAATAGCTGTAAACCCAAACACAAAGTTCCCGTCGTTAAAGTTGAAATTATTAGGGGTTTGAGTGATGAAGCTATGTTCTTCTACACCTTGAGTATTAGTCATCTGGAATTGTAACATAACATCACTAAGCTCCCAATTCACTCCAAGAACAAATGCATCGTAAGTATCTCTGGATTCTAATGTGTTGAATAGATGGTAATATTCTGAAACTATGGATATATGGCCACCAACTTTATATCTGCCTCCTATACCTAATGCAAAATGATTGTTAGGGTCTTCTTCAAAGTTGGAAGAAGCTCGATGCAAGAAAGTAGGCGAAAATTGAATCGAAAAATCGGAACTTATCTTTCGGGATATCAATAGTTGACTTGTAAATGCAAGTCTATCCTCAAAAGCATCTCCTTGATGCACATCGTTTATTGAAGATGCTTCGCTTTGATAAGAACCATTTTGAAGTAGTGTAACACTAAAAGGGAATCCCTTTTTTTGTTGTCGTACTAGTTTGTATTTTAGAAAACTATCAAATATACCATCAAGTGTTGTAGCTCCTACACCAAAGGTAAAACGATCGTTTATACCGTATTCCAGAGATAAACGAGTACTCATCTTATCAGCTACAAAGCTTTGTATATCTGCGTTTGCTACATTCCAAAATCGATTCCTTGCTCCGATTTCCAGCACTCCTTTTTGTAACGTTTTTGTAGAATGACCAATAGAAATTCTTGATGATTTAAATACTGCAGATTCAAACTGTGGAGGATCTGTATAAGATTCATTGAGTTCATCTAATAGGCTTTGGGCTTGAATACCATTTCCAAAACATAGTAAGACTATAAAGAAGATATATATATTAGATTTCATAAGCCTGGTATTCAAGTCTAAATGTTACTGAGATTGTTTTAGCAATATTTGGAGCTAATAAAGGAGGAATTTTAATATCGAAATCTTTAACAGTAAGATCGAATTCTCCAGCTAAGATATATTTGCCATCCGCATATTCAATATTGGTTTTAATCTCTATATCTTTTGTGATATCCCGGATGGTGAGTTTGCCTTTGATCAATTTGGTTTGGAAAGTAGTATTGGTAGGATCAAAATCCACAATACTTCCTTCAAAGGTAGCTTTAGGAAATAAATCAGATTCGATGTAGCTCTCGTTAAAATGTTCACGCATTAATGCCTTTTTGAAGACAAATGCATTCATCAACATACTAATGGCTATTTCGTTTTTATCAAAATCGATGACACTCAGCACCTGATTATTCTTGGCTTCAATGTTTTCTACATTAGTGTAGGAAAAAAAAGTGACCTGCCCCTGCCGAGTTATATATCTATTGGATGTATCATCACTAGTGCTAACCAATGCCATTAATAAATAACAAAAAAATAGTAGTTTATTCATCTCTTAGGTATAAATACATTCTTTAGAAATAGTAGTTTACTTTTAAAAAGAACGCTAATCTCTTTTAAGTATTTTGGTTGTTATGAGGTTAACTAATATGAAAAGGGGGATATATATTGTGTTCTTTTATTTGTTGGACCAAGAAATTCATGGTTTTGGCAACAAATATACCTATCACAATTTTGGCGAATTTAAATAAATTAAATTTAAGAATGGACGCAATTACCAGTGTATAACGTGAACAATAGGTTTTCTGGCAGAACAATGCGTAGACAGTACCATATTTTGATGTAGACATTGTGTAGACAACAGAAAGAATCAACTAAAATAAAAGATTGACCGTAAGAGAATTACGGTTTTTGTAGTTAAAACATGACTTCTCTATCAACAAATAGCCAAACTCATGGTTTTTTATTCCTTATCAATTAAATAATGCAGGTTCAAGTTATTCTCTAATTATTCAAGGAAAGTTGCAAATGAGTTCTGAAGTTTTTCATGGAAATTTCAATTTATCTCATTAAAACAAGGGGTTTATGCAGTTTTTACGAAGAAGGGTTTAATCTTATAACATGTAAAAAGATATTCCTGTTTTTTTTTGGGGGGTATCTATTTGAATTAGAGTTGGTTTTCTTTAGGACAACAATCCTCTACTTTTTTTTCTAAATCTTGTATTTTTTGATTTAGAGTATTAATATGCGGTTTCATTTCTTCTACAGTATATCGTTGTTGAATATGTTGTGGGCAGTTGGCATCCCAAGCGGTTACTTTAATTTTGATAAACCGTTCTATTTGAGAACCGTATTTTTCGTCATATAGAAACTGTAATTCCGGGTCATTTTTATCAATTACTGTTGCTTCTCCCCATATTTTAATTCTAGTTCGATTAGGATAATCCATTAAGAACAGATGTACTTTATTATTATCGTCAAAATTTCCTACAGAAATGTATTGTCTATTACCCGGATAATCTGCAAATCCTAAATGGTGCTCATCAATTATTTTTAAAAACCCTTTTGGCCCTCCGCGATGTTGAATATAAGGTTGTCCATCTGCATTAACCGAAGCCATATAGAAAGAGTCTCTATCTCTTATAAAAGGCATAATCATTGTGAGTTTCTCTTGCCAATCACGTTTTTCAGCCATTTTTTGGTAAATCGCTCTAGATCCCATTTTTTCTTGCTGTTTTTTTACGGATTCACTAAAAGCGATATCACTGATAAATTTTTCAGCCATTTTTAATGTTTTTATGGTTTAATGGATATAGTTCTTAATGCGTTAATTCTATCTTATGCTTCTATGATGGCAGCAGTTCCCATTCCCCCTGCGGTACAAATAGATACCAAACATCTTCCGCCTCCATTTTCTTGTAAAATCTTTGCAGCACCTGCTAATACTCTTGCACCCGTGGCAGCAAAGGGGTGTCCAATAGCTAAGCTCCCGCCTTTGATATTTAACTTATTTCTATCGATCGATCCTAATGCCTTTGTAGCTCCTAATCGATTTTTGGAAAATTCTTCGCTTTCCCAAGCTTTAAGAGTTGCTAGTACTTGCCCTGCAAAAGCTTCATGGATTTCATAAAAATCAAAGTCTTGTAAGGTTAAGTTGTTTCTTTTCAGTAACTTGGCAACAGCCAGGGTAGGAGCCATTAGTAAGTCTTCTCCGTATACATAATCAAAAGCAGCATTTTGAATATCCGTGAGATAAGCTTGTATTTCATAACCATTAGCTTTTGCATAAGCTTCATTAGTTAAGAATATAGCAGAAGCCCCATCGGTAAATGGCGAGCTATTCCCTGCAGTAAGTGTTCCAGTAGAGGTTTTGTCAAATGCAGGAGATAACTTAGACAGTTTTTCTAAAGAAGTATTGCCACGAATAATAGTATCTTTATTATTACCCTTAAAATTGATTACAAGATCGTCATAAAAACCTGCCTGGTATGCTGCCTCTGCATGCTGATGACTTACTAAAGCCAATTCATCCTGTTCTTTCCTAGAGATATTCCAATTTTTCACGGTTACCTCTGTGTGATCTCCCATACTTAGATTAGTTCTAGGTTCATTTACGTTAGGGTAAATAGGTTTAAACATTTTTCCCCAATTTGTTTTTAACACCTTTCCTAATCTTTTTCCAAAAGAACGACTATTGTTAATGTCTATTAAGTCATGAGCAAAATTACGACTCAAAGTAAGAGGGGTATCACTGTTGGTATCACTTCCTCCAGCGATACCGGCCTCGATTTGTCCAAGCGCAATTTTCATAGCGATGGTATTTGCAGCGTCAAGACTAGTGCCACAAGCCCGAGAAATGAAATGAGCAGGTGTATGTGGGTCTAAAGAAGTATTTAGTACATTCTCCTTGGCCCAATTCCATTCTCCTGGATAATGGATTAATGTACCTAATGCAACATCACCCAACTGTTTTTCCTGTAGTTGATATTTGTCTACCAAACCATTTAGGGCAGCCGACATCAACTCACTATTACTTACCCTACTATACGTGCTAAAAGATTTGGCAAAAGGAATTCTACTACCTCCTATAATGGCTACTTTTTTAGTCTCATTTCTCATAATCTTAAGTTTTAAGTGGTAAAATCTTACGTTTGATTAATTATAGCGCTACAGTTTCAATTTTTATTTCATTCTGAAGCGTTTTATGAACAGGACATTTATCTACGATTTCCATTAATCTTGAACGTTGTTCTTCTGACAAGTTACCAGATAATTTTACATTCTTTTTGATAATATGCACAAAACCATCTTCTGAAGAACAATCAGCACAATCTGATGAATGAATACGTTCCTGGGATAAACTCACTTCTATACTATCCAAATCCCATTGTTTTCGGTCTGCATACATCCTTACGGTCATCGTTACGCAACCACCCAATGCCATGAGTAAAAAACTATATGGGTCTGGGCCTTGATCCGCACCATAAGGTAATGGTTCGTCTCCAATAATTTGATGTGTACCATCGTTAAAAACAGTTCGATACTTGTCTTTTCCTATTTTTGCTGTGACTTCTTTCATGATTTTGCTTATAATTTTCTTACGAATGTTCTCATCTTTTGAATAATTTCATTTCCATCCTCCTCTAGAGCAAAGTGTCCGGTGTTATAAATGTTATAATCAATGTTTTTGACATCTTTTTTAAAGGCAACTGCACCACTCTCAGGGAAAAACAAGTCATTTTTTCCCCATACAATCAATAAAGGTGGTTGATTATCTCGTAGGTATTTTTGCCATTTTGGATATAGCTTAAGATTGTTTTGATAGTCATAAAACAAATCGATGTTTACTTCGTGAGCACCGGGTCTGGAAAGTCTAAGATAATCTAAGTTCCAATTGTCTGGATTTACATTTTCCTTATTACGGGTGCCATGCGTATATTGCCATTCTAATCCTTCTAGTGAAAAAGCTGGTAAACAAGCTGCTTCTGTCTCAGCATTTCGATTTGCCCAAAGTGCTCTTATACCTGCCCATGCCTCACCTAATCCTTCTTCGTATGCATTACCATTTTGATTAATTATTCCTATAACTCGTTCAGGATGAGCAGTAGCTATTCTAAATCCTATTGGAGCTCCGTAATCCTGGATCATAAGTACATAGGATGTTAGTCCCTTTTTCTCTAGGAAAGTATTGATCGTTTTGGCTAAATTATCAAAAGTATAGGTGTATTCTTTTTTAGATGGGAAATCGCTGTTTCCAAATCCTGGATAGTCTGGTGCAACCAGATGAAATTCGTCTGATAGCTGTGTTAATACTTTACGATATTGGTGAGAAGAAGCGGGAAACCCATGTAGTAAAACAATGGTTGGATTATTTGGATTACCGGCTTCACGATAGGCTACGTTTACACCATCAATATTCATTTTTTTATATGCGATTGTGGCATTTGTTTTCTTATTATACTTATTAGTTGAATGTTCTGTACTTATTTCGGTCTTGTTTTCTTTGTTAACGTCACTTTTGTTAACAGGTTGATTACAGGCGACTATGACTAGTAGTACTAGAGCAGTTAGCATTAAGTTTTTCATGTTTTCTATTTTTTTAATGATTTTTAGTTTTTGGTTATAATTTTCGATCCGATGCGTTGATGGCTAGATCATTGATGCTGGCATATCTTTTTTTCATAAGTCCATTTTCATCGAATTCCCAGTTTTCGTTACCGTAGGCTCTAAACCATTGGTTGTCTTTATTTCGATACTCATATTCGAATCTTACAGCTATTCTGTTATCTTTAAATGCCCACAATTCTTTTTTTAATTTATAGTCTAACTCGTTTTTCCATTTATCGGCTAGAAAAGCTTGTACTTCTTCTCTACCATTAATAAATTGATTTCGATTACGCCACTCTGTGTCCAAAGTATATGCTTTGGATACTTTTACAGGATCTTGACTATTCCAGGCATCTTCGGCCATCTGAATTTTTTGTTTTGCGGTCTCTTCGTTAAAAGGAGGTAAAGGATGTTTTTGTTCCATGATTATAATTTATTTTTTACCGAACGAACGGTAAATAATTTGATGAAATTTTTTATGTGGTTATATATCTGTTTCTAATTTTTTTTAGGGTGTTTTCAAATATTTTTAAATCGGATAGTCCTTTTACCAGTATCAGACTTCCCTGAATTTCTACTAAGGTTTGAATGGCTTCTTCTTTAGCTTTAGACGGAGAAATTTGAAATGTCTTACCAACAATTTCAAAAACTTCAATCCATCTTTTCATCCCATTTTCAATTTGTGTCTGAAAAAGTTCTAAGCCTGATTTCATAGATAACGCTCGAAAAACGCAAACCTGCTCACCATTATTATAAAAATTTCTTATGCTATCCAATCCGGCTATCAAACGTTCTTCTGGAGATTGATTTTCGTCTAAAAGAACTTTGAAAATATGAGTTTCTACCCATTCATCAACATGAGTTAACACAGCTTCAGCCATTTCTTGTTTGCCATTGGGAAATCTATGGTACAAACTTGCTTTCTTAAGACCGGTAGCCTTAGCAATTTCGGCCAGGCTTGTTCCTTCATAACCTCGTTCACGGAAAACTTCCGTTAACTTAGTGATCATATCAATGTCCAAAACTTTTTGCGGTCTCATGAGACAAATATACAAAATATATTAAAATTACCAAACGTTTGGTAAAAAACATGATTTTTCTATTTCGCACCTCTGCATTAAAATTACTTTATTCTAGTCAAAAGCATTTGCTTGTATTGGTTTCCAATGGGTATCCTGGTATCACCAACAAGTACATGATCCGTTTTTATGGCATCTATTTTTCTGAAATTAACAATAAACGATTTTTGAATTTGTATAAAATTAGCATCAAGACGTTGTAGTGCTTCAGCAATAGTTTCTCTGGCCATGATTTTCTTATTGTCGGTCATATAATACATATAGTTGCCATCTTTTTGTAAATAATTGATATCCTCTGGCATCACTTTATGGATTTCTGTCCCGCTTTTTATAAAAAGAGCAGTGGTTGGTTTCGTTTCAACATTAGAAATAGTGTGAAATTTACTGGTGAGCTTAGTAATGGTTTTCGAAAAACGCTCTAGACTAATAGGTTTTAAAAGATAATCCGTAGCATCAACCGAATAGCTTTCGACAGCATGTTCGGCATAAGCAGTGGTAAATACAACGTCTATTTCTTTTGGGAGCATTTTGGATAAGGATAAACCACTTAAATGTGGCATATTGATATCTAAAAAGACAACATCCACAGGATTGGTGTTCATAAATTCTAATGCCTTGATTCCATTTCGAAAAGTACCTACCAATTCAAAATCAGAAAAATGCATCAGATAGGAGCGAATAAGTGATATCGCTTTGGGTTCGTCATCCACTATAAGTACTTTAATCATAGGTATCAAGAGTTAATTGAACGATATAAGTTTCCTTGTTTTCAAAAACAATAGAATGGCGATTAGGGTAGGCCAAATCCAACCGTTCTTGATTAGATTGCAGTCCAAAACCACCCATTTTATCTTTAAAAGGCTGTTTTGGGATAGAATTCTCTATGGTAAAACGCACTTGATGCTGTGCAGAAATATCAAAATTTATATGTATAAAGGCCGTTTCTTCGGGTTGTACACCATGTTTAAAAGCATTCTCTACATAACATAAAAAAATACCAGGTTCTACAGGCTGTAAATCAAAGTTCCCCCTAGTTTCAATCTTAAAATCAATTTCATCGTCTTCAAATCTCAATACATGCAATTTTGCGAAGTTCTGAATAAACTGTATTTCCTGTTGGATGGTTACTTTTTCGTTTTTAGTGTCGTACACGACATAACGCAGCAGACCAGATAGCTTATCAATACTTTCTGCTAATTTGGGATTGTCGGTTTGATTAACCATAGACAAAAGATTGTTCATGGTATTGAACAAAAAATGGGGTTGCAATTGTTGTTTTAGTAAATTCAGTTCAGCCCGGTTTTTAACAAGCTCTAGCTCCTTTTTGTCGCTCTCGTGTTGGATCCACTTCTTTGTAAATCCATAACAAATCACAACAGTAACATAAAATAGAAGCATTAAAAGAATAGTGTTTCCGTCTGGGAAATCCTTTTTGTTTGGAGAGTTGATCAGTGCTATTATTACCAGGTAAATCACAACCACCAAAAAGATTAATCCGATAGATTTTACAACAAAACCTTTGAACGCTTTTGGATGTTTAAGCCTGTGAATTAAAAATAGCTCACTATAAAAAAAAGCAGCAAAAAGAAATTGGGTTGCAAATAGTATGGTTACTTTGGTGTAATTGCGAATTAGAATTTTTTGTTTTTCTCCATTGATAATTTCGATACCTTCAAGGTCCATACTGGCATTTCCATATACAAAAACCCAGGTGATTCCTAACCAAAATAAGATATTCAGTAGTATTTCTATTCTAGAGAACCGCATAAGTCAAAGATAGTATTCTTAGGCGCTAATGGGATACTGGTGTTATGAAACCCCTCTTTTTTGTGATAAAACTAACTACACACGGAGTAATCACATACTTCGGGGTCTTTGTAACAAGAAAGTAACACCCTGTAACTTCTTATCAAAAACGTAGAGATTCTGGGCTTACTTAGCGATAACATTAAAACAAGTATGTCATGAAAAAAACACTCTTATTGGTAGGTCTACTATTATTTAGTTTAATGTCTTTTGCTCAAGAACATAAAGAACCTACTGATGTAACGGTATCAGCAAAGACCTTACAATCATATGCAGGCAAATATGAACTGGGTCCAGGAGCAATTTTGGATGTAACTGTAAATGAAGATCAAATCTTTGTGCAATTAACTGGGCAATCCAAATTCGAGATTTTCCCTTCGTCAGCAAACGAGTTTTACCTCAAAGTCGTAGAAGCAAAAGTGGTATTTCATAAAGATGAAAAAGAGGTTGTTGTTAGTCTGACATTGTATCAGAATGGTCGAGACATTTTGGGAACAAAGGTAGAATGATAAGAATGTTTTTTCAACTCTTTACAAATAATACATGGGTGCTGAAACTATATGTACCATGTTCTATAAAAACTTCAAAAAACTATGAATACTAAAAAGATATCACCGTTCGGCTTTGCGATAGTATATGGTATTATATTGGGAGCTATCCCTACCATTTACAATATCGGACTGGTAGTTATGAATCTGCATTTGGATTACAATTATTATGGAGAAGGTTTGGGAGAGGCGTATACCAAAGCCAGAGTTTACCTTTTGCCAGTTCTTCTTTTTATTGCGATATACCAACGCAGGAGAACTACCACAGGAGCCTTACCCTTAAAAGAAATCATTGTACTGGGACTATGGATTTTTCTTATCGGTTCTATGTTGGTTGTGGGTTATAATCTGATTTTTAGGTTATTAATAGAACCCGACTTTAGCGCTAAGTTTTATGAAATCAATAGAGAAGAGATTTTTAAGTATCTGCTAGAAGCTCATCAGGAGTTAGGAAGAGACTATACTCAATCCGATATGGATAGTCATGTGCGTACCAATGGTAGCCTTTGGATTGCGTTTAGTGCGAATATCGTATTGAATTTTGTTTTTACACTATTTTTTTCGTTAATATTTGGACTCTTTATGAGAAGAAGGTCAAAGAAGTAGTTTTCATTTCAAAATATAATAAAAAAGCCAGCTTCATCGAAGCTGGCTTTTTTGTTGTAGTTATGTAATTTGTTCTTATTTATCAAGAACCGATTCTGGTTTTAATTCAAATTGATTACTGGTATTTTTGGCACCGCCTGCTTTTAAGGCTTTGTCACCAGCAAAGAACGTTTTGTGGTCATCACCAAGGTCAGAACCTGCCATTCGTTGGTGTTTTACACAAGATACTCCTTTACGGATTTCTTGACGTTGTACAGACCCAACATACGCTAGCATACCCATATCTCCAAAATATCCTTCTACCAAATCATTCATATGCAATGCAGTAGTGTGATATGTTGGTAGTGTGATTAAGTGGTGGAATACCCCTGCATCGCGAGATGCTTCTGCCTGGAACATACGGATCATTTCGTCTGCTCTATCTGATAATTCTGTTCCGTCGTATTTAGCATCCATTAATTCTGCTCGTTCGTATCCTGTAGTATCTTCACCATTTTCTACCATTAGATCAAATGCTTGCTGACGGAAGTTGATCGTCCAGTTAAAAGATGGTGAGTTGTTATACACCAACTTTGCGTTTGGTACCACTTCTTTCACTCTATTTACCATATGAGCGATTTGCTTCACATTTGGTGTTGGTGTTTCGATCCATAATAGATCAGCACCATTTTGTAAACTTGTGATACAATCTAATACTACACGATCGATATTAGATCCTTCTTTAAATTTATATAAACCGTTTGGTAACCTTACTGGGCGAACCAATTTACCATTACGTCTAAAAAGTACATCGTTTTCATTTACTTCTTCCAGGCTTACTTCTTCAGCATCAATAAAATCCATGTATTGTGATGCCAAATCTCCCTCTTCTACAGAAACTGGTAATTTTTGAGTTAGACCAGCACCTTCAGAATCAGTTCTGGCTACAATTACACCATCATCTACTCCTAGTTCTAAAAATGCATATCGAAGTGCATTTAGCTTAGCGATAAAATCTTCGTGTGGAACGGTTACTTTTCCATCCTGGTGACCACATTGCTTAGCATCAGATACTTGATTTTCGATCTGCAGTGCACATGCACCAGCTTCAATCATTTTCTTAGCCAAAAGGTAGGTAGCTTCTTCATTACCAAAACCAGCATCTATATCAGCAATAATTGGCACTACGTGAGTCTCAAAATTATCGATTTGATCTTGCACATCTTCACCTGCATCCAAACGACGGAAAAGGTCATTTAGTTCTACTGCATCTGCCTGACGTAAAAAAGTGTAGATCTCTTCGATCAACTTAGGTACAGCAGTTTTTTCGTGCATAGACTGATCTGGTAAAGGTCCTAACTCAGAACGTAATGCGGCAACCATCCAACCCGAAAGGTATAAATACGTTTTGTTTGTGGTCCCTCTATGCTTTTTTACTGCGATCATTTTTTGTTGGGCCACAAAACCATGCCAACAACCTAAAGATTGTGTGTAGTTTACATGGTTTGCATCGTATTCTGCCATGTCTTTGCGCATAATAGCGGCAGTGTATCTAGCGATATCCAATCCGGTTTTAAATCGGTTTTGCGTAGCAACACGAGCTGCATTTTCTGGGCTTATAGTAGTCCAGGTATTTCCATGTTTTGCTTTTAATCTACGAACCGTATCAAGAGCTGAATTATAAGTAGTCATAATTAAGTTTTTTAAAATTTTATTTTAAGGGTTAATGCTTATTTCGAATTGTTGGTTTTCTCTGTGTTGTAATCAATAGTATTATTAATAGCCCAACTTGTAACCAGTGTTTTAGTTTTTACTTGAGATTTCATCCTTTAGATTTTTGTTTTTATTAATAATTAGAATGCAAATAGATACTTAACAGCGTCTCCGAGATTCTCTTTTTGAAATACGATTCTTATTGTACCGCAGTAAATTAATTACAGGACAATATTAAAAAAAAGTTTTTGATAAAAAAAGCGAACGTTCGCTAAAATGTTGTAAAAATGTAAAAAATGATTGTTCGCGAAATGCGTTAAAGTAGTTTTTAGGAAGTGGATTATGATTCTGAATTATGATTTAGTAATTTGGTAATCAGTTGTTTATTTGTTTTTTTTTAATTTTTTGAACTATAAATTTTCTTACTGAAATTTATTTTTGAAAAAAGATGAAAAAAAATAGAGTGATGTAAAGAAAAATAGTTCCTTTTATCTTTTTGAGCAATGTTGATGAACTTTGGTATCTGTTTTTGTTGCATCAAAAAATTAAAAAAGAAAGATTTGAGGAGTATTCTGTAAAAAAGATTTTTCTCAATACTCACCATGAAAACAAAATATAGTTGTGTGCACAAAGATTCTCCTTTTCTTCCTGGATGAAGTGTTTCAACTGTCTTAAAAAGAGTAAAATAGTCGTTGAATTAATAATTTGTATTATTGTATTAGCAATATATTTCTTTTCTTAATTGGGATCGTATAAACGTATAGTACTCTTATTATTGATTTGCTTCTGTACTTTTGGTAATGCACAGGAGTTACCCCCTATACAAAATTTTTCTCCAAAGGAATACAACGCCGAAAACCAAAATTGGTCCATTTCTCAAGCTTCAGATAAACTCATGTATGTGGCTAACAATAAAGGATTGTTAGAATTCAACGGAGCGATTTGGAAATTATATCCTTCACCAAATGAATCCATTCTTAGGTCAGTCAAAGTAGTAAATGATAAAATCTATACGGGTTGCTACATGGAGTTTGGATATTGGACAAGAGGAGGAGATAGGATGTTGCAGTATACCTCGATATCTCAAAAGATCAATAAAGGTCTGTTAGAAGATGAAGAGTTTTGGAATATTATAGATATCGAAAATTGGATCGTGTTTCAATCCCTAAACAGAATCTACATTTATGATCTAAATGATGGTTCTGTAAACATTATTGATGCTAGTAATACCATTACCAAAGTGGTAGAGGTTAACGGATATATTTATTTCCAAATCTTAAAAGAAGGGATATTTCGAATTGAGAACGGCAAAGCTATTCTGGTTACCGATGATCCTATTGTTAAAAATAATGAAGTAGTTGCTCTCTTTGCTGAAAATAATGAGCTATTGTTCCTGACAAGAGATAATGGTTTTTATCGCTTAAAAAATGATGAAGTTGCGTCCTGGAACACATTCAATAATCCCTTGTTGTCGGAAATAAGTATCTATAATGCGATTAGATTATCTGATAAAAGTTTTGTTTTAGGAACGATTTCCCATGGGCTTATTTATCTGGATGGTAAAGGAGAGGTAGTATATCAAATCGATCAGAATAAAGGCTTGATAAATAATACTGTCTTATCTGTTTTTGAGGATACGGATAACAATATTTGGTTAGGACTCGACAGCGGTATCAGTTATATCAATATAGATTCACCTTTTAGAATTTATAGTAATAAAAGAGGAATCTTGGGGAGTGTTTATGCAGCCGCTATCCACAACAATAACTTATATCTAGGTACCAATCAAGGATTATTTTATAAAGGACTTGAGAGCAAGGAGGATTTTGAATTTGTAAAAGGAACTCAAGGGCAAGTCTGGTGTTTGCAAAAGATTAATGATGTGCTTTTTTGTGGGCATAATGCGGGAACATTTTTGGTTGAGAATGATGAGGTAACCAAAATATCTAATGTGCCAGGAACATGGAAAATCAGCGCTCTCGAAAAATATCCCAATACCATCTTGCAAGGAAATTATGACGGTTTGTATGTTTTGGAAAACGTAAATGGGAATTGGCAGTTTAAGAACAAAATTGAAGGTTTTAATAACTCTTCACGGTATTTTGAAGTTGTTGAAAAGGATATTTATGTGAATCACGAATATAAAGGAGTATTTAGGATCGCCGTGAATCCCGACTTTTCAGAAATAGAGAACATCACAATTGATACTACGATAATAGGATCTAATTCTGGACTGGTAACTTACCAGGGAGATCTGCTGTATGCCTACAAGGATGGAATCTTTAAATATGATTCCCAAAATACAAGATTTAATAGAGATAGCCTTTTAAGTTCTATATATACAGAGCAAGACTATACTTCTGGGAAATTGGTTCTGGATCAACAAGATAATCTATGGGTTTTTACCAAATCCAATATTAGTTTTGTTACTCAGGGGACTTTGAGCAAAACCCCAAAGATTAGTAATATCCCTTTTACCACAGAAGAAAGAAACAGTGTTACCGGATACGAAAGTGCGATGAGTTTGGGTGACAAAAGCACTTATTTGTTTGGTACCAGTTCTGGGTATATAACTGTTGATATCGATAAATTAAGTGTTAGAGATTTTAAGGTCTATTTAGAAAGTGTTATTCAAACATCCAGCAAAAAACAGCAGGAATGGATAACTAGGGTGGATCATACTTTAGAAGGAGATTTCAAGAGTTCAGAGAATAACTTCAGGATTTCCTTTTATGCTCCAGAGTACAATCGATATTTGAAACCGAGATATCAGTTTCAATTACAGGGGATTTATGATGATTGGAGCGAATGGTCAGAAACCTCCTCGGTATCTTTTCAAAACTTACCACCAGGAGGATACACATTTAATGTCAGGTCCAGAATAGGGAATAAAGTATCTGCCAATGTAGGTAGTTATTCGTTTACAATAGCTAAACCCTGGTATGTTACGAATCTTGTGTTAGGTTTTTATGTGTTGGCTGTTCTTTTGTTTTCTGTGTTTATGCATATCATGTACAAGCGATACTATAAAAGAAAACAAACCGAATTAATTGAAAACAACCAGCGAGAAATAGAGCTAACCAATATCCAAAACGAAAAAGAAATCATTCGCATCAAGAATGAACAACTCAAAAAAGAGTTTGAGAGTAAGAGCAAAGAACTAGCGGCGTCCACTATCGATGTAGCCAAAAAGAATGAACTACTTACCCAAATTAAGAATCATCTCGTTGCGATTTCAGATCAGAAATCAGTGAAACCTGTTGTAGATATTATTGATGAAAACCTAAATCATCATGATAATTGGGAATTTTTCAAAGAGGCATTTAACAATGTAGATCGAAAGTTTTTGAAAAAACTCAAAAAAACTCATCCAGACCTAACCCCAAACGATCTCAAACTTTGTGCGTATTTACGTCTTAATCTTTCTTCAAAAGAAATCGCACCCTTATTTAATATCTCTGCGCGAAGTGTAGAAATTAAACGCTACAGGCTTCGGAAAAAACTAAATCTTCAGCATGAAGAAAACCTGGTTAACTACATTCTAGAGTTGTAGACTACCTATACAGATCAAATAATCACCTATACATTACCTATACAACAAGAGTGGGGAGATAATTTTTAACGCTTGTTTAATCACCGTTGCGAGATCCTTTAAACAATGGCCTTAAGAATGAGAATAACGCAATAAAACGCCTTTTTTGTTGCGATGTATGTTTTTTGTTGAGGTGGATTTTGTGGATCTCCTACCTTTTTAGGATAAGTTTACTCTATCGGGGAAATTTTTAACAGAAAAACAAACAATAACAAAATTGATATGCTGAACATCACTTGAAGCATGATTTGAGTTACCATCACTAAACAAAATTTCTTCACATTTTTTAAAGTCATTCTTAAAGTCAATAAACTCTATGAGAACTAATTTTCTACAAATCATACTGTTTTTGGGTACCATAATTGTAAGCGCACAAGCTGATCGGGTATCAGTGGTTACCGATAATAGTGGGATCAAGTTGGTAGTCAACGGAAAAGATTTCATGGTCAACGGGGTAAATTGGGATTATGTTCCCATTGGTACCACCATTACTGATCCAGGAATATGGGCAAAATCCGATGACATTATTAAAGCTGCGATCGATGGCGAAATGACCCTTTTGAAGAATATGGGGGTTAATGCTATACGTACGTATAATCTTAAGCCCAAATGGATCAAGTATATCTATGAAAATTATGGGATTTATACCATGCTCAATATCACTTTTGGAGCGTATGGACTTACCATAAACGGTGCTTGGGTACCACAAACAGACTATGCCGATCCCGATACAAGAAAGGTGTTAATGGAAGAGGCCAGAACTATGGCGAATACTTACAAAAACACGCCAGGGTTGTTACTCTATATGATAGGAAACGAAAATAATTATCACTTATCGTGGACTGGAGCAGAAACCGAAGACATACCTATCAATGATACGAGTGCAGGAATCAAATTGGCCGCCCGAGCATTGTACAAAGCATTTAATGATGCAGCAAAAGAAGTAAAAGCAATAGACCAATCACATCCCATCGCAATTTGTAATGGGGATCTATTATATGCGGATATTGTAAAAGAAGAATGCACGGATATTGATATTTATGGTACGAATATGTACCGTGGGATATCTTTTGGAGATGCTTTTCAACGGGTGAAAGACGAACTTGGATTACCTATTCTTTTTGCAGAGTTTGGAGGAGATGCTTTCAATGCTAGGGATAACCAAGAAGATCAATATTCTCAGGCATACTACAATCTGGGAAATTGGAAAGAAATTTATGAAAACGCCGCCGGACTCGGAAGAGCAGAAAACTCCATAGGAGGGTTCACCTTTCAATTTAGTGATGGATGGTGGAAATATAAGCAAACTGAAAATTTGGATGTGCATGACAACGCCGCTTCGTGGTCTAATGGGGGATATAGCAGAGATCAGGAAAAAAGCGACGATAATAATATGAATGAAGAATGGTTTGGGATCTGTGCCAAAGGACCAACCAACGAAAGAGGACTCTACGAATTATATCCGCGTGCAGCATATTACGCACTAAAAGAGGCGCATCGATTAAATCCATACGATGATGGAATGACCTTGGATTTTGTAATTAATTATTTCAATAATATTCAAATTACTGATGCTGTGCTTAGGGCTCGTGGCGATAAAGCCGCCCTCGAATCCAAAAGAGGTGGGAAAATAAGGTTGAGCCAGCTTCGAGCCGAATTCACAACGTTTAATACCGGGGGATCATTAATCACAACTCCAGAAAATGAAGATCCAAATGCAAATGTATTTCCAAATCAATTGGGTTTTGATCATATGGAATCCTATTACATAGGTGTAGAAGGAAGACCTTCTCCTAGTATGCGAGCCAATGTTAATTTTAATATCCTGGGGAATGTTGCCGAGAACCCTATCAATGAATTGTTTTATGAAAGTGTAGGTAGACCAGTTGTCGTACAAGGTGTAGAAGGAGGGAATGACCTGGATGTTGAAATAGAAGATTTTAACAGGCTTCGAGTGTATAATGCGGAATACGAATGGAACACAAAAATTGCCGATATAAAGGGATTCTACAGAACGGGACATTATCATTGGGGATATGAAGGTGATTTTTTTGGATTATATCCCGAGGCTAACTATGGCCCTAATCTAGATATCTATAATGGTGAAATTTTGGGAATGGAGATCGATGGTAAAGGAGATTTAAACGGTTTAAAAGCCGCATTTGGGCCTCAAATATGGTGGGGAGCTAATCCTACAGCACTGCTTAAGTATACTACCAAGATCAAAGATTTCGATATTACAGGTATTTACCACAGAGATTTTGAAACCGATGTAGAATTGGATGAAAATGGTCGCCGTATCCTGGATGCTAATCAGGTACGAAGTGGTGTAATTCCGCCTTGGCCTACAGAGCGAGCTACACTAGTGGTAGAGAAAGACTTTGGTGCATTTGGAGTGACACTGGGAGGAATATGGGCAGGTAGCCCACTAAATGATATTACATATCAAGATGTAAGAGGCGAACCTGGGAATTATGTAGTATATCAGGATAAGGTAAATAGTGACGATAATTGGGGAGCTAAAGCGAGAGTGACCTATTCAAAAGGAAAATTTAATTGGTACGCGCTAGGGGGTGTCACAGGATTGGTCGCTAATGGGGGAGTCGATCAAACACAATCATTTGCCGGATGGAAACTGAAAGATAATGGGAGTGGAAATCAGAATAGTTTTTTAACCGGGTTTACCTATACCATTGGAGATTGGCAAATAGCGCCTAACTTCTTATGGCAAGAACCATTAGTAGATGCCATACCCAATGATGTTGGTGGGGCTGGAAGATTAAGAAATATACTTGTCGATCCTTTCGTAGTTAGAGCCAACAGAAAAACAACAGCCGGAGAAATATTATTTACCTACGACCCAACCCCTGGTTCATGGTTTTATCAATGGGATAGTGATAGGTCCGAAGATGCCAAACTTGCATTTAATTTAGGATTTGTGTACTGGCACCTGCCAACAACAATGGATGCACATATTGGTTTTTTAGCAGATCGTACCATATTTGCATTTCCTAATTCTGTGCCTGCTAAAGATTTATGGGAAGTAAATTCCCGTATCGTATCCAAAATGAATCCAGACTTGGCGTTAGTAGCCAACTTGTTTGCTGGTAAAGGGCAATCCAACGGAAGTGATCCCAGAGCCATTGATAGAATTGGGGGAGATATTCGTGTGATCTACAAAAAATGGAAGTTTCAACATACGTTTCAAATAAACGATTGGGGGCCATATGATTATCATAGGGATTTCAACCTAACCTATCCGGTGCAATTAATGTTGGATATATCTACATCTATAGGCAAGCCAGACTGGTTTATTTTACCAAACACCAGAATAGGGGTTCGAGGTACATGGCGTTCATTAGATGAATTTTCTCCCAGGTATTCACCAACAGCGGTTCCACCAGGCACTTTTCCACCAGTACCCGTATTAAGTCCAGTTGGATTTGATGATGGTAACGAATGGGAGATAAGAACGTATTTACACATTAACATAGGAAAATAATACAATGAAAATGAAGAATAGAAAACATATAAACGTGAAAACCATATTCTCTTTGACATTGGTTTTAATACTATTATCGAGCTGCGAGAGAGGGCTCTCAGACGAAGCAGTTTTTGCAACTTTTCCAAATACGGCCGAAATTTACACAGATAGCCCGGTAGGTTTAACAGACGAATTTTTTAGATCATTTGATCCCGCACTTGGCGCTAATCCTGAAGCCTTTGGTACAGATGATGATGTAGCCTTTGAAGGGAATTCTTCCATAAGAATTGATGTGCCAGCTCCAAATGATCCTAATGGAAATTTTGTAGGAGGCATATTCCTGGATAGAGGAGAAGGAAGGAATTTAACAGAATACACGGCCTTAACCTTTTGGGCCCGAGCTTCTATCACCGCTAGTATAGGTTTGGTAGGCTTTGGGACAGATTTTGAAGAAAACAAATTTGCAGTCGAACGACGAAACATTCCACTATCAACAGATTGGCGGAAATACATTGTACCAATTCCAGATCCTTCAAAATTGGTGCAAGAGAAAGGAATGTTTGTTTTTTCTGCCGGAGGCTTAGATATCATCGATTCAGAACCTAACGGGAATGAGATTGGTTTTACCTTTTGGATGGATGAATTACGGTTTGAAAACTTAAGTACAATAGCTCAATTAAGGCCTGCAATATTTTCTGGAGAAGATTTAACAGAGCAGGGCTTTACGGGAACCATCTTACCAGTGGTTGGTTTAGAAGCCACATTTAATGCACCTAGTGGTGAAAATATTACTGTTATACCAGCACCTCGTTACTTTGATTTTTCGTCATCCAATACAAACGTAGCGTTTGTGAATGAACTCGGGTTGATTGAAATTGTTGGCGAAGGTACCACAACCATTACAGGGCAACTCGACGGGGTTTTGGCCCAAGGATCTTTGAACTTAGAAGTACTTGGCAGTTTTGTAGGTGCAGAAACACCTCCGGTTAGAGATCCGGGAGATGTAATATCCATATTTAGTGATGCCTATACTAGTGTTACTAATTTGAACTTCGCAATATTCAATGATCCAAATGTACAGGTCCAAACCCAAAGCTTTAATGGGGATCAGATTGTTACTTATGATAATTTAGGTTTTGTAGGATTAGGTTGGGATGGTACAAATGACGTATCTGGGATGACTCACCTGCATGTAGATGTACAGCTGACTAGTTCTACCAATCCAGCACTTACAGTTGAATTAATCGACTTTGGTGCAGATAACGCTGATGGTGGAGGAGACGATACCGGAGGAGGATTTGTTGTACCCAGTTCAGACTTAACAGAAGGAACATGGGTTGGGATAGACATACCTATCAATGCTTTTACCCAAGCAACAGGTGGTGGGTTTTCAGGCTCTCCTAATTTGAATAACATCGCAAGAGTTGCCTTTATATCAAATGGGAGTTCTTTTATAATCGATAATATATACTTCTACAGAGAATAAAAAATTGAAAAATGAATAAGAGTTTAAATAAAATAATTGGATTTCTATTTGTTTCCAGTCTTTGTATTACAGGCTGTGGGACCGATGATACTCAAACAGTTGCTACATTCACTAGTTTGGTAGCAGAAGATAATTTTGATGTAGATGGGCAAATCGATACCTCTTTTTGGAATTTTGATATTGGCGATGGCTCAGAACAAGGAATTCCAGGATGGGGAAATAATGAGTTACAATTCTATACAGATAGAACCGAAAACGTCACTGTAGAGAATGGTTTTTTATTAATCACTGCTCGCCAGGAAGATTTTAATGGAGCGCAATACACTTCTGCAAGATTACACACCCAAGGAAAAATTCAACAGCAGTATGGTCGTTTTGAGGCACGGATACGCCTGCCTTTTGGTAAAGGCATGTGGCCAGCTTTTTGGTTGTTAGGTGATGATAGTGATGGCAACATCTGGCCTCAGATAGGCGAGATAGATATCATGGAAAATACGGGGGATGCCCCAACAGAAATATTCGGTACTGTTCACGGACCCGGATACTCTGGTGCAAATTCTATATCTAAGACGTATACGTTCCAGGATAGTCGAGTGGATACCGATTTTCATATTTATGGGATAGAATGGGGACCAGACTATATCAATTATTATGTAGATGATGTGTTGTATTACCAAATGACTCCCGAAGTTTTGGCAGAAGAGACTAATGGGGAAGGAGAATGGGTATTCAACGATAGACCATTTTACATCATTTTAAACCTGGCTGTTGGGGGCAACTTGCCAGGTCCACCCAATGCAGAAACTGTATTCCCTCAAACCATGGTCGTCGACTATGTTCGCGTTTATGAAAATATAGAAACTAATTAAACCAATTAAGAAGAAATGATGAAACGAGCCATAGCGTATTGTGTTGACTCACAAAGAAATGAGTATGCGGTAAGTTTCATATAACCTCTAAAACAATAATATCACTCATGAAACAATTAATAACAAGAACCGGGATAATTTGTCTTTTGGTAATAACAGTTGCCTTTTTAGGGTGTGAAGATGATGATGATAACAATTTACCGCAAGTTGTAGCAAGCTTTGCGCAAACTATAAATGAAGATACAGGAAGAGTATCTTTTATCAACCTCTCAGAAAATGCAGATAGTTATACCTGGGATTTTGGAGATGGTACGACTTCTAGAGAGATCAATCCTGTAAAAACATATCCTACGGGTAATTACACCGTAATATTAACTGCAAAAAATGGAGCAGGAGCAGAAGGTACTTTTGAAGATGAAATTCGTATTAACATTCCTCTTCCAATTACGTTTCCGGTTAATTTTGATGATGCTAATGTAAATTATGAAGTAAGTGTATTTAATGGAGCTACATTTGCGATTGTAGAAAACCCGGATCCTACGGGAGCTAATGCCAGTACTTCAAATGTGGGGCAAATCACAAATAGCGGAGCTGCTTTTGAAGGTTTCTTCTTTAATTTGGGTGATCCGTTAGATCTGGCAGAACAAAAATCAGTACGAGTGCTTTTTTGGTCGGATACTCCAGTAGATGTTTTACTAAAACTAGAGGAAGGTACCGGAGCCGATGTAGAGGTTACTGCTAGTCACGGAGGAACAGGTTGGGAAGTAATCTACTTTACTTTCGATTCTCCAGATGCTTTTTCAAGATTCACCTTATTTGTGGATGGTCCGGGTACCACAGCAGGCACGTTTTATATAGATGATATCTCACAAATTAATACCGAAGATATCCCTTGTACAGACACTTTATTAGAAATACCAATAGATTTTGATTGTGAAGGGATTGAATATGCAACCAAGATCATAGGTAATGTATCATTTACAGTAGTAGACAATCCACAGTTATCAGGAATAAACAGCGATCCTACTATGGTAGGGCAAATTACAAATGCAGGAGTAAACTGGGAGAATGCTTTCTTTAATTTGGATACGGCTATCGACTTTGCTATGGATAAAGGGGTAAGACTGAAATTATACTCAGATCAGGCCTTACCTATTTTATTGAAATTTGAAGATGGTACCGAGGCTCCCGTTGAAAATGTACAAAACCATAGTGGTTCTGGATGGGAAGAATTGACTTTCACCCTTAATTCTTCGGGATCGTATAATGACATGGTGATTTTTGTAGATGGTCCAGGTACGGCAGCAGGAACATTCTTTGTAGACGATATCGAGCAGGTTTCGGTAATGGTTCCAGATCCATGTACTCCAGAGACCGCTCAATCTTTGGATGCTACAGATTTTAATTTAACCTTCCAAACAGATCCAACAGCTAGCATATCTTCTTTTGATGCAGGTCTATCCTTTGTCGATAATCCAGATTTTGACAATGCAGTGAATACTTCTTGTAAAGTAGGGCAAATTGATAGATCAGGAGCAGCACTATTTGCCAACAATCAAATTGATTTTGATGCCAAGTTTGATTTTAATGCGAATGGAGGATTTAAGATGAAAGTATGGTCTCCTAATGCAGGAACCAATGTACTGGTCAAATTAGAGGATAAAACCAATGCTGCAATAAATGTAGAGGTAGCAGCTGCCACGAGTGTAGCTAGTGCCTGGGAGGAGTTAACCTTTAATTTTGATAGTGGAGAAAGCGGTAAATACGATAAAATCATATTGTTCTTTGAGTTGAATACCAACACCGAGGAAACCTATTTTATAGATGATTTCAGACTCTTTAGCGCTGGCGGAACAGGAGTTGGATGCACAGGAGGACCAACAATGGACGTGACTTCTTTCCCTGTTGATTTTGAGAACTGCGAAGGGTTTAATGTTTCTTTTGGGTCTAATCAATCCAGAGAAATTGTAGATAACCCGGTTTCAGGAGGAATTAACACCTCTGATAAAGTGTATCAGTTTATAAAATTGACTGGGGCTGATGGATTTGGTGGTTTTCAAAATATTTTCAACACCGGGAGTTTTACAAACAATTCGACGATTACCTTCAAGATTTATTCTACACAACCTAATCAAGAAGTACGTTTAGAGATTGTGGCTATTCCTAATCCAGGAGGCATTGGTAATCCGGCACCTTATACTCAGACACTAGCAACAGCAAATGATTGGGTAGAAATGTCTTTTGATTTGTCTGCTAATCCCTTTCCTAATTCATCAGACGAAACGGTATATACGATGTTGGTGGTAAAACCTGGAAACGTCGATCCGGGTACCACACCGGCAGATGTCACCTTTTATTTAGACGATTTCAATATCACACCAAACTAATATTCTAACCAATCAAATCTACGGGGTCGAGGATTAGGTTACTTGGCCCTGTTTGAATCAAAATAACAACCTTCTAACTTTAATTAAAAATGGTAAAAGATTCCGTATTAACACCGGGAATAAGGCAAGATAAAGAGATAAAGCTCGAATTGGTCACTATACAAAACGAACAATTTTATAGAATTTCGAATAGTGATCTTATGCGCCCCTTTTTTATGAGTATCGTGAGTGATGCCAATCACTGGATGTTTATATCCAGCAATGGGGGATTATCTGCGGGGAGAAAAAATTCAGACCATGCTATTTTTCCATACTATACCGATGATAAAATTACCGAGTCGTATGATATGACAGGTAGTAAAAGCATTTTTAGAATTAAAAAAGAAGGGAAATTATCAATATGGGAACCATTTTCTGAGCGCTATTCAGGGACCTATCAATATTCTAGAAATATCTATAAAAATACCTATGGGAATAAGATTCTATTCGAAGAAATAAATCACGATTTAAAACTGACTTATAGGTATATGTGGAATTCTAGTAATACCTATGGATTTGTTAGAAAAAGCAGCATCATCAACAATTCGGATTCTGAAATTCAAATAGAAATATTAGATGGCTTGCAAAACATTATGCCACATGGTGTGAATACCGATATACAGGCGATACGAAGTAATTTGGTAGATGCTTATAAAAGACATCAACTCGTAGACCAAAGTGGATTAGGAATTTATACGCTTAGTGCAATCATTGTAGATCGTGCTGAACCTAGCGAGGCTTTAAAAGCAAATATCGTCTGGTCAAAAGGTCTTGAGAATTGCAAATATTTACTTTCATCACTTCAGCTCGATCGCTATAGAAATGGATTGAACATAGATCAAGAGGTCGATGTTAAGGCTGAAAAAGGAGCTTATTTTGTAAACGCTGAAATTACCATAGCGTCCGGAGGTAGCAAAGATTGGATGGTAGTTGCTAATGTAAATCAAGGGCCATCACAGGTTGTCGAAATTTCAGAAACTGCTGCCGCCGATAGTGAGATCATCCAAAAAGTGAATGACGATATAGCATTGGGCACATCGCGATTAATACAACTTACCTCGGCATCAGATGGGTTTCAATTAACCGCAGATAAGAAAGGAAATGCCAGACATTATGCTAATACCTTATTTAATATTATGAGAGGTGGTATTTTTGATGCGAATTATGTCATCGAAAAATGGGATTTTACCAATTATCTCACTCAAGCAAACAAAAAGGCTTATCAAAACAATGAGGACCTGTTGAAAAATTTCCCGGATACGTTTACACTTTTTGATCTCAGGGAAGCTGCTTATCAGAATGAAGATAAAAATTTCAGAAGACTTGCTTTAGAGTATATGCCACTTAAGTTTAGTAGGCGACATGGAGACCCAAGCCGGCCTTGGAACAAGTTTTCAATAAATACCCAAAGCGAGATAGATGGATCCAAAATTTTGGATTACGAAGGGAATTGGAGAGATATTTTCCAAAACTGGGAAGCCTTGGCGCACGCCTATCCAGAATTTGTAGAAAGTATGATTCACAAATTTCTAAACGCTAGTACGTTTGATGGCTATAATCCTTATAGAATTACCAAAGGAGGGATCGATTGGGAGGTGATCGAAGAGCATGATCCGTGGTCGTATATCGGATATTGGGGAGATCATCAAATCATCTATTTACTGAAGTTTTTAGAATTTTTTCAGGACCATTATCCAGAACGATTACAACCGTTTCTCAACAAGGATAGATTTGTGTATGCCAACGTACCTTATAAAATTAAACCGTACGATGACCTCTTAGTACATCCAAAGGATACTATTGTTTTTGACTATGATCTTGATAAAAAAATACGCGAGGAAAGAGACCTGCTAGGAGCCGATGGAGCGTTGTTAAAAGATCAAAGTGGTACAATTTATCAGGTGAATTTTGTAGAAAAACTATTGGCTACTATTTTGGCTAAGCTGTCTAATTTTATTCCGGAGGCAGGTATCTGGTTAAATACACAAAGACCGGAATGGAATGATGCTAATAATGCTTTGGTAGGAAATGGAGTTTCGATGGTTACACTGTTTTATTTACGACGTTTCCTGGTCTTTTTCAAAAAGCTATTATCCAATTCAAAAATTGAGGGGACAGCCGTTTCTGAAGAGCTGATGATTTTCTTTGTTCAGGTTACTCGAACATTAGAAGATCACCAAAATGTGCTTTCAGGAAAAATAAGCGACAAAGACCGAAAACTTATTTTAGATGGTCTTGGTGCAGCTGCAAGTGATTACAGATTGTGCATTTATGAGCAATCATTTTCAGGTCGAAAAGAGAATATTTTACGAGATGATTTAGAGGGTTTTGTCAATATAAGTCTTTTGTATATAGAGCATTCTATCGTGGCAAATAAGAGAGACGATAATATGTATCATGCTTACAATTTGATGACCGTTAAAAATGATGAAGAAATATCCATTTCTTATTTGAGCGAAATGTTAGAGGGGCAAGTAGCAGTATTAAGTTCGGGATACTTATCTTCAGTAGAAGCCCTTCAACTGCTGGACGGTTTAAAGCATAGTCAATTGTTTAGATCAGACCAGTACAGTTATTTGTTATATCCTGATAAAGAACTACCAACATTTACCGAAAAGAATATCATTCCAAAAGAGAAAGTAGAAAGCTCGTCTTTACTTCAACGTTTGCTTGCTGACGGTAATACCCAAATTATTGAACAAGATATGCTGGGGAACTATCACTTCAATGGAAATTTTAATAATGCAGATAGTTTAAAAAATGAATTGAATAGTCTTTCAACAACATATAAAGAGCTGGCTCAAAACGATCGAGAATTAGTTCTGGAGATTTTTGAAGAAGTATTTAATCACAAAGCGTTTACAGGTCGATCCGGAACTTTTTATGGATATGAAGGATTAGGATCAATTTATTGGCATATGGTTTCGAAACTGTTATTAGCAGTACAGGAATGTTGCTTAAAAGCGATACGTAATCAAGAATCTGATGAAATTATAGGCAGATTACTAGAGCATTATTACGAAATTAATGAGGGGATTGGTGTTCATAAATCCCCAGAGTTGTATGGAGCTTTTCCAACAGATCCATACTCACATACCCCTGCAGGCAAAGGAGCACAACAACCGGGAATGACTGGCCAGGTAAAAGAGGATATTTTAAGTCGTTTAGGAGAACTAGGTGTGTTTGTTGAAAATGGGAGGTTACGATTTAACCCATGTTTGTTACGGGCAGAAGAATTTCTAAAACACCCAAAATCATTTCATTATGTCGATGTAACCCAAAAAGAAAAAACATTGCAATTGTATCGGCATGAACTGGTATTCACCTATTGTCAGGTACCGATTGTGTATTCGTTAGCTGCAGAAAATTGCTTGGATATCACCTATCGCGATGGTTCCATCTCTTCTACTCCGGGTCTAAAATTGGACACCACAACAACACAAAAATTGTTTAAGAGAACCGGAGAAATTGAAAGCGTAAAAGTAAATCTTGAGAAAACGATTTTAAAATAATAATACATGATACAAAGACATTACATAGTACAATCACTGGTATTGCTGTTACTGATGTTGTCTTGTAACCAAGAACAAAAAACAAAACAATCTATGCATTCCCCAAAAGGCATTACCGCAAAAGACATTTTAGGCAATCCAGATTACCTGGCAATATCCTATGGAGGGTATCGCAAATCATCGAGAGCTTTTCAACCCACCATACTGCAATTGAAAGAAGATTTGAGGATCCTACATGCGATGAATATAAAAGTACTAAGAACGTATAATGTGCAATTGGCACAGGCTTCAAATTTGTTGAAAGCAATACAGCAGTTAAAGCAAGAAGACAAAACTTTTGAAATGTATGTGATGCTAGGAGCATGGATCGATTGCAAAAATGCCTGGACAGATCAAAAACCCGATCATACTGTAGAGAGCATACATAACGAAGGTGAAATACAAAGAGCAGTAGCCTTGGCTAATCAATATCCAGATATTGTAAAGGTCATTGCTGTGGGTAATGAGGCTATGATTAGATGGGCGACCAGCTACTATGTGCCACCAAAAGTGATTTTAAAATGGGTAAACTATTTACAAAACTTGAAAAAGGAAGGTAAGCTACATAAAGACCTTTGGATTACTTCTTCAGATGATTTTGCCTCCTGGGGAGGAGGTGAAGAAAGCTATCATGTAAAAGATTTAGAAGACCTGATCAAAGCCGTGGATTATATATCCATGCACACATATCCTTATCACAATACACATTATAACCCAGATTTTTGGGGAGTTGATGTAGAGGAGGAAGGCCTTTCTTCTGAAGAAAAATTAGAAGCTAGCATGCAAAGAGCCTTAAAATTTGCGCAAAAGCAATATCAAGCAGTTTCAGATTATGTAAAAAGTCTAGGGGTAGAAAAGCCTATTCACATTGGAGAGACCGGATGGGCAACAGTGTCTAACGGTCACTACGGACCCAATGGTTCCAAAGCCACCGACGAGTTTAAAGAAGCCTTGTACTATAGGTATATGAGAGAATGGACCAATAAAGCAGGAATCTCATGTTTTTACTTCGAAGCTTTTGATGAACCCTGGAAAGATGCTCAAAATCATAAAGGTTCTGAAAATCATTTTGGATTAATTACTGTAGATGGCAAAGCAAAATACGCCCTTTGGGAACAGGTAGACAAGGGCGTTTTTGATGGGTTAACGAGAGGCGGAAACCCAATCACTAAAACCTATGATGGAGATATTGAAGAAATGATGAAAGATGTAGAGTTACCTGCGGTAAAAGAGATAATGACTGTTGGTTTTTAAAAAATGAGAAAAGAGATTTATAGCATACTAGCAATTGTTTTGATCATGAGCGCATGTACAGATAAAGACATTCTTGAGGTAGCAGTGTATGAAACTTCTGCAAGTGGTAATCAACTAAAGAAAATAGAGGAGTTTCCATCTTCTGTATCCAAAGACCGTATCCTATTAAATCCTGAAAAAAATTATCAGACGATTACAGGGTTTGGAGGTGCTTTTACAGAAGCTTCGGCATATTTACTCAATAAGTTGAGTAAAGAAAATAGAGCCAAAATTATGGAGGCTTATTTTGGAAAGGAGGGAGCAAACTATTCGCTTACGCGAACACATATCAACTCTTGTGATTTTTCACTTAATCAATACTCATATGCGCCAACAGAAGATAAAGAACTCAAAGATTTTTCAGTCGATGAAGATTTGGAAGATTTGATTCCCATGATAAAAGAGGCAATGACCGTTTCTGAAGAGGGTTTCAAAATTTTTGCCTCACCCTGGACAGCACCTCCCTGGATGAAAGACAACAAACATTGGGTAGGAGGAAAACTATTACCAGAATATTATGATACCTGGGCATTGTTTTTTTCAAAATATATAGATGCGTATCACGAACAAGGAATTCCTATTTGGGGACTTACCGTAGAAAATGAACCTCATGGTAATGGAGACAATTGGGAAAGCATGCATTTTACTCCGGAAGAGATGACGGATTTTGTACAAAATCACTTAGGACCAAAATTAGAAAAAGAAGGTAAAGGGGAAATCAAAATCCTGGGATATGATCAAAATCGGGAAGGGTTAAAAGAATGGGTTGATGTAATGTATGAAAACAAAGCCACGTCGAGATATTATCACGGTACTGCGATTCATTGGTACGAGAGCACTTATGATTATTTCCCAGAAGCGCTGCAATATGCACATAAAAAAGCACCAAATAAATATTTGATCCAAACCGAGGCTTGTGTAGATGCCGAAGTACCCCACTGGCGAGATGATGCATGGTATTGGTCCAAAGAAGCTACCGATTGGGGTTGGGATTGGGCTCCCGAAGATAAGAAGCATTTGCACCCCAAATATGTGCCTGTGTATCGCTATGCAAGAGATATTATTGGCTGTTTAAACAATTGGGTAGATGGATGGGTAGATTGGAATATGGTACTGGACCGACAAGGAGGACCCAATTGGTTCAAAAATTGGTGTGTTGCTCCGATAATTGTAGACCCGGATACCGATGAGGTATACTTTACGCCTTTGTACTATACGATGGTGCATTTTAGCAAATATATTCGCCCTGAAGCCAAAATCATTGAGGTCAATCACTCAGACACAGAAATCATGGTAACCGCTGCCAAGAATCTTAATGGATCTATTGCTGTAATAGTGTTCAATCCTACAGCAAAATCAAAACAGTTTTCATTGATTCTCGATGAAAAATCAAAAGATATTTCTATTAACGCACAGGCTATTCAAACAATAGTAATTAAAACTTAGAACGATGTCAAATATTAAAACTGCCGCAAAAGATAAAGTCCCTGTAGGTCAAAAAGCCGCTTTTGGAGCGGGTCATCTTATTAATAATTTAATTCCAGGAATACTTGGGGTTTTTGTTGTTATTCTCAAATCCCCAGAGGGTTTTGCCATGAACACGATTTTGGCAGGTTTAATTGTAGGAATTCCTCGTTTGTTCGATGCGATTACCGATCCGGTGATGGGGTATATTTCTGATAATACCAGTTCAAAATATGGTAGAAGAAGACCTTATATTTTCTTGGGGGCAATATTTACAGGTATAATTTTTGCCGTTTTGTGGCAAGTACATGATGTAAATCCAGAAATGTATAACTTTTGGTATTTACTGTGTTTCTCTATCCTTTTGATTTTTGGAAATACTATTTTCTCCACTCCATTAATAGCATTAGGATATGAAATGACATCAGATTACAATGAGCGTACCCGACTCATGAGTTTTGCCAATACTATTGGGCAAATTGCCTGGATGCTGGTTCCCTTTTTATACGTGTTGATTCCTGATAAAAATCTGTTCGATTCGCAACCAGAAGGGGTACGAAAAATAGCATTGATATCTGGAATTGTTATCGTAGTTCTTGGGATTTTGCCAGCACTGTTTTGCAGAGGTATTGATGCCAGCAAAATGAAGGGACGAGAAGAAATAACCCTAAAAAGCATCTGGAGCAGTATGGGAAAAATATTCAAAGGGATCAAACTGGTGTTCAAAAATGCTCCTTTTGTAAAATTGTGTTTGGCTACCTTTTTAGTGTTTAATGGTTTTCAAATTGTAGCAGAATTTGGAGTGTTTATTATCAATTTCTACATGTTTGACGGAGATTGGGGCGCTTCAAAATGGTGGGTAGCACTTTTCCCGGCGGTAACTGCAGCATATACTGCCTTTGTCGCTATTCCCATAATTAACTTGATGGCCAATAAATATGGGAAACGCAAAGCATTTATCATTGCTACAACCATATCTATTATTGGATACTTATTGAAATGGTGGGGCTTCAACCCCGAAAACCCTTATATGATTTTCTTACCGATCCCATTGATGGCATTTGGTATGGGGTGCTTGTTTACGCTAATGATGTCCATGACAGCCGATGTATGTGATTTGGATGAGTTAGAAAATGGAATGCCTAGAAAAGAAGGAACCTTTGGAGCTATCTACTGGTGGATGATAAAAGTGGGGCAAGGGTTGGCATTGGTATTTTCAGGGATTATTCTTAGTCTTTTGGGATATGACCCAACAGCATCGACACAAACTGCAGAAGCGTTAACAGGAATGCGGATTACAGATATCGCATTACCCGCTATTACCGCAGGGTTGGCGATTTGGGTAATGTGGAAATATAGTTTGACTGAAGATAGAGCAAGGGCAATTAAAGCAGAATTGGTAGAACGTAGAGGAGAGTTATAATTTTAAATAGAAAATGTACAATCATGTCAATTAGAACTGAGAAATTTTTAGCATTAGCATCAATAGATTATGCAGGGAAGAGTGTAGAAGACCTGCAAGAGATGTTCAGAGAGTTTTTGGCAGAAGGCATGTATGGATTGTGTTTCAGCCCTTATGTAGAGGGGCAACAACCAGGAGATCAGTTGTCTGAAGCGCAGATAAGACGTCGTATGGAAATCATAGCCCCACATACCAAGTGGGTACGGTCTTTTTCTACTACAGAAGGAAATGAACTGATTCCAAAAATTGCGAAAGAATATGGAATTAAAACCCTGGTGGGAGCATGGTTAGGAGACGATGATGCTATCAACCAAAAAGAAGTAGCGAATCTTATTGCATTGCATGAAGAAGGATGTATTGATATTGCCGCAGTGGGGAATGAAGTACTGTACCGAGGTGATTTGACCGAACAAGAGTTACTAGATTTTATCAATCTGGCCAAATCAAAAATAAAAGATATCCCGGTTGGGTATGTGGATGCCTATTATGAGTTTGTAGATCATCCTAGAATTAGTGAAGCTTGTGATGTTATTTTGGCCAATTGTTACCCATTTTGGGAAGGCTGTGATCTGGATTATTCATTATTGTATATGAAAGATATGTACCAAAGAGCGCTACGAGCAGGAAATGGAAAAAAAGTAATCATTTCTGAAACAGGTTGGCCAAGTAAAGGAACAAATCTGGAGGGAGCCTTCCCATCATACGAAAATGCAATAAAGTACTTTATCAACACCCAAAAATGGGCAAATGAAGAAGGAATCGAATTGTTTTATTTTTCGTCTTTTGACGAATCCTGGAAAGTAGGTGCAGAAGGCGATGTAGGCGCGTACTGGGGGATTTGGGATAAAAACGAAAATATGAAGTTCTAAAGCCTAATCTGGATTAGAGAATTTGGCTTGATATATATTCCATATATTTAGTAGTTCGCACTAAAATCTTATTTTTTTGACAAAAACTTGTAAGGTTTACTTTTTTTTACCTACTTTTATACTGTAATTAAAAAAATTACAGTAATGATTAAAACCAAATTTTCCATAGCAATACATATCATGACCCTATTAGCCATGTACAAGGAAGATTGGATGAACTCTACATTGATTGCTGAAAGTTTGAATATTAATCCAGTGTTAGTGCGAAAAGAAATCGCAGCTCTAAAAGCAGGTGGATTGGTAGAAAGTAAAGAAGGAAAGAACGGAGGAGTTAAATTGTTGATAGATGCCAATAAGATACGACTATCTGATATATTCAAAATCGCTAAAGGTACCGATACGGTATTATCCCCTTTAAAAAATAAACCGAACCCAAACTGTAGAGTAGGAAAACAGATTAATTCGAAAATGGATACGATCTTGGAAGATATCGATACGGCAATTAGTAAAGAACTAGAGAAGCAAACTTTGGAAGAGTTTATGAATCAATTCTAAAAAATTTTACCTTAAACTGTAATAAAAAAAGTTACAATATAATGAAAACAAGAAACAATACCATTATCATTGACGGGATAGCACTGTTTTACCGAGAAGCAGGTAATCCAAATAACGAAACCATTCTGTTACTGCACGGTTTTCCTTCTTCTTCACATATGTATAGAGAAGTTATAGATTTACTAACAGAAGATTATCATCTGATTGCTCCGGACTATCCAGGGTTTGGGTTAAGTGAAGCTCCATCTACACAGGATTACCAATATACTTTTGATAATATCACTAGTACGATAGAGAGGTTTATTGAAGCACTTGAACTATCCTCTTTTTATATAATGATGCAGGATTATGGAGGGCCTATAGGGTTAAGGATCGCTTCAAAAAGACCTGATCGGATCAAAGGATTGATCATTCAAAACGCAAATGCCTATCTGGAAGGTTTGGGAGAATGGGCCCAGAAGATTGGGAAATTTCAGCAGGAAAATGACTTAGTGGGACTTACCAACTTCAAAGATTATTTGATGTCACCAGAAGGTATAAAAGAACAATACCTTCACGAACATATCGAAGAGGATAAGATAGATCCAACGTCTTATCTTACAGATATTGCCTTTATGCAACGTAGCGGGATTCATGAAAAACAAACGGCATTGTTTACCAATTATGGAACCAACTTTCCAAAATATGCAGATTGGCAATCGTACTTCAAGACACATCAACCCAAAACACTGATTGTTTGGGGAATCCATGACAAATTTTTTAGTAAAGAAGGTGCAGAAGCATATACCAAAGATCTGGAAAATCCTCAGATCCATCTTTTCGAAGGAGGGCATTTTATGCTGGAAGAATACCCGCAAGAAGTAGCAAAGCTTATCAAGAATTTTATCAAATAATATATAAACTTAAAATTATTTTACAATGAAAATTACAATCGTTGGAGCCGGAGGAAACATCGGCCAAAGAATCACCAGAGAAGCAGCAAATAGAGCACACGAGTTGAATTTGATCACATCAAAACAAGTATCGGATTTTCAGCTAGAGGATACCCAAAACGTACAAACAAGTCAAGTAGATATTTTTAATACAGATGATTTGGCACAAGCCTTTAGTGGTAGTGATGTTGTGATTAGTTCCTACGCACCTCCGCATGATAATAATGATCAACTTATCGAGGCTTCAAAATCTCTGGTTCAAGCCGCAAAGAAAGCAGGAACACGATTGATTGTCGTAGGAGGAGCGGGAAGTTTGAATGTAGCTGAAGATCTATTGCTGATCGATGCTCCCAATTTTCCATCAGAATATAAATCAATAGCGCAGGCACATCTTACTACTTTGCAAGAAGTTTATCGACCAGAAACTGAGCTGAATTGGACCAATGTATCTCCATCTGCATATATTTTTGAAGGAGAGCGCACGGGAAACTTTAGAATAGCCGAAGATACTTTGATTAGTAATGAAAAAGGGGAAAGTGCCATTTCGATGGAGGATTTTGCCGTGGCAATATTGGATGAGGTGAATGCATCTAAATTTCTAAAGAAAAGATTCACAGTCGGATATTAAGAACTTATTACTGTAAAATAAACGCTTACGACTAATCTAGTCAAGCGTTGATGTCTTTCAAATAAACATAATCTAGATGGTATGAATCAACCAATTATTTCAAAACTAAGGATATATCCTATCAAGTCTTTGGGGTTTTTAGAAGTAGAAGAAGCCGAAATCGGTATGCATTCGTTAAAAAATGATAGAATTTTTGCCATGGTTGACGAAGATGGGCGATATGTTAACGGCAAAAGAACCAGCCTTGTGAATCAGCTGAAAACTACCTACGACCTTGAAGAAGGAATGGTGTATTTTACGAAAAAAACAGCCAAAGATCCTATTGGATTCGAGCTAAGAGAAGAGAATACCGATTTGAACAACTATCTAAGCGATTTCTTTGATATCAAGCTTCGATTGATACAAGACGGGCAAGGGAGGTTAATGGACATTCCTTTTGAGAGTAGCGTAACAGTAGTAAGCGAAGCTTCGTTACAGTATTTGCAAAAGGATTTGGATCGATACTCTCTGGAAAATATGCGTCTTAGATTTCGTTCTAATATCGAACTCTCTGGAGTCGAAGCATTTTGGGAAGAACAGCTGTATATACAACCAGGAGTTGGGGTTAGATTTCAGATGGGAGACGTAGAAATGATTGGGATCAGTCCAAGAGCGAGATGTAATGTACCTCCTCAATCTCCTGTCGATGGAGAAATGGATTTCCGATTTGCCAAAAACATGATGGAGAGCCGAAATAAACATGTGGACTCTCTTGGGAATGTACTTCAATATGGCAAAAGTCCTTATTTTTTAACGATCAACGTGTTTGTTCCAAAAACAGAGCAAGGAAAAAAAATAAACCTTAACGATCCGATTAAAAACCTGGAATCGGTGCAATTGAGAGCTTGATTTCGCTTTTTAATTATAGTGCTATCGAACCCATAGTATCATAACAAGAACCCGACAGAGATGTCGGGTTTTTTATAGTTGTAAAAAGGAACAGTAAAAGAGCCCTAAACAGAAAGAGTTGTGGTCGTAAATCTTTATGGATTTGTCGGTTTTGTAGTAGTAGAATAGTGGATGTTCATCTAATTTTATAGGTAAGTATAACATACTACAACCAACAGCAGAAAGAGATTACACATGAAACATCTTTATAACAGTATTATTCTGGTTTTTGCCATAGTTTTCATACACAGTTGTGCGAGTTATGCCCCAAAAACCAATGATCTAACGCTAATTTTAGCAAAGACAAATGAAGCGATTACTCAACTAGAGGAGAAGATATCAACTTCAACAGACCAGGAATTGATCAATGCCTATAATCAATTAAATGAAAAACATCGGGAATTATTTCCATTATTAGAGAAATGCAATGAAAAATATGCGCTTACTACAGAATACCTATCCACACTACGGGAAACACAAAAGATTTTGGCGAATATGGATCAAAATTTTGATCAGATAACTGACAAAATATTTATGCTGAATGCCATTTTTCAGGATTATGAAGCCAAACTGCAAACCATTAAGAATACTGCCCAGAATGACGCAACTACCAAAATTAAGGTAGTGGTCAACTCAGGACAAGAAGAAGGTTTTTTTGTATTTGGAAAGTTATCTTTTGAAAAAGAACAGGAAATTAAGCGTTTTCGGTTTAATCAGCCCACTCAGAATGCATCCCAGGATTTTGTTCCTGGATATTATTTGTTTTGGTTAGAGAAAGAAAACCGTGTTAGTGAACCAGAATTACATCTAATCATGAGTAATAATGGTGAAGAAGAGAAAACATTGGTCCTAGCAACTCCAAAAGAATAAGTTCATGTTAGTTTCAAAATTAAAAGAGGTTTGGAAAGAAATTACCTTACTTAGTACCTGGATAGTTTCGATAACGGGTGCTTTTATCATACCATTACCCTCTTGGTATGCGGCGGACGAGAACACTTCTTTTTTTGTAAAGTTTGGAGTATTCATTGCCACAGTGCTTGCAGGATTTTTGATTTTGTATTCCTTAAGAAATAAGGTGATAAGAACCTGGATGCGCCTTTCTATAGAGTTCATAGTTCTTTTTGTTGGTGTATATGCAACCTATCATTATGCTCGTGAAACCAAAACATTACCGTATCTGGAGAAAGATATTGTTATAGGTAACGAGTTTGTAAGTAATAATCCTTTTGAAGCATTTGAAGTAACTCATGGATTTTTACCTGCCAGAAATGAGCGAATGATGATCATTTTAGGGGATCCCGAAAAAGCCTGGACCAAAGAAAGTATCACATCCAATAGAATACAACTTATGATTCTTTTATTTCTGTGTTATCTGTTTTCTGCAGGTTTTATCATTTCCTTTTGCAATCTGATCATTTTGTATAAAGAAAAATACCAAACAGAAGAGCAAAATGATTCAAAGTTGGCTTCCTATGAAAAGTGATAACATTCTGTTGAATTTTTAATAAATAAATCGAGTCTTTGTTATAAGGTGTTTAAAATGATACAACTTCTCTCGGATTTAACATTTATTACAGATTGGATTAAAAAAATGATAAGTAGTTTTATGGGAATTTAAAAAAACCTAAAGCCACTAATTCCTGTAACCGTCATTTTTGGATGAATTTTTGTCTATTTGAAAAACTGATACCTGCAAAAAAAACTAGTATTTACCTAGTTCTTGGATTCCTTTTTGGTTTGTGGTCTACATCATCTTTTGCAAAACTTCAAAAAATAGATAGTCTTTTGCATCAATTAAATGTGCATGAAAAAGAAGATATCCAAAAAGTAGATTTATTAAATACAATTGGCTACGAGTATTGGATTATGGATGCTAATGAGTCCATCAATTTTGGTACAAAAGCATTACAATTATCTCAGCAACTTAAGTATAGAAACGGCGAAGCCCGAGCGAATCGCGTTGTGGGAGTTGCCTATTGGGCGCAAGGAGATCTCAACATGGCGCTGCAATATTTGAATGCATCTCACAAGATATATCAGGAAATTGAGGATAAGACAGGTCTTGCCAATACAAGACTCAATATAGGGATGGTATACGCAGATCTTAAAGAGTATAAAAAAGCTAAGTATTATTATAAGCAAGCGATTAATGAGTTTACGGCGTTGGGATTAAAAAGCAGAATTGCAACTACGTTTACAAAAATCGGAACAATGCTCATAGAGCAAGGACAAGATACAGAGGCCTTACGATATCTTACCGATGCGCTGCAAATGCATACCGATTCTAATTTTACCTATGGTATTGCAGAAGCACATAGTAAATTAGGGATGTTGTATCTTCATAAAAATGAAATTGAACAGGCGTACTATCATGTAAAAAGATCAATGGAGTTGGGAAGCATAGTGAGTGATATTGATGGTTTGACCAATAACCTGATTCTTCATGGAAAAATTTTGAGGTTATCTGGTCGATTAGAAGAATCGGCGATAGAATTAAACAAAGGACTACAATTGGCCAAAGAAAATGGTTTAAAAAAGTACGAACTATTGGCTTATGAAGAATTAAAAGAACTAAAAAAACAACAAGGCAATCCCGAAGAAGTCTATAAATTTTATGAACAATATATCGTCCTTAGAGACTCTCTTTTTAATTTGGAGAAATCGAAACAAATAGCCTATCTGGAATTTGAAAATGAACTGGAGAAAAGGGATAAAGCTCTGGAAAGTTTGAAGGCACAAGAAAAGAAAGATCGGTTGATTCAATATTTATTGTTAATGGGGACCATTATATTAGCAATAGGAGGGAGTTTTATTTTTGTAATCTATAAACAACGGGCTCAAAAAAGTAAACAACTTGTCGCAAAAAATCAGGAACTTCTGGAATCTGCTTTTGAATTGAGTCAGAAAAAACTGGAAAATGCAGAGTTAAAACAACAAGAGCTCAAACAACAACTGGATTTCAAAAACAAAGAATTGAGTTCGTATACGCTTAACTTCATCAAAAAGAATGAAATTGTACAGCAAATTCAACAAACCATACAGCACATTAGAAAATCGTCTTCGGTAGAAAAAAACAAATTAATTGCAGATCTTAATAAGATCGTTAGGAAGAATATGAGTATCGATAAGGATTGGGAAGATTTTAGCCGATTTTTTGAAGATGCACATCAAGGATTTTACACCCAGTTAAAATCAACCCACCCTGACCTAAGCACCAATGATTTAAAAATTTGTTCGCTGATACGATTAAACCTTAATGTAAAGGAAATGGCTAGTATTTTGGGCATCTCTCCAGACAGTGCGCGAACTGCAAGATATCGACTTCGGAAGAAGATGAAACTGACTCCAGAACAAGAAATCCTATCGTATTTGATTCAATTAGAAAGCGAAAAAGCAGTATAATCACAAACTCTTGAAGCATATTTTTTATTTTAACATACTAATCTTCAATTATTTAGCTTTTTGTTGTCTACATAATGTACCCCATTTTTTAACAACTTTTAGGAGTACGTATACATATTGTGCATACCACTAATCAGGTTCCAGGGGTTACTTTATCTAGTTTTACGATGTATGAATTAACGATGTACGATGATGAAACCTAAAACAGCATATGCCAAGAGTGGAGATATTAATATAGCCTATCAGGTTTTTGGTTCCGGATCGGTGGATCTGGTTTATATTCCTGGATGGGTATCCAATATCGATTTGATGTGGTCTTGCCCAGAATTGGTGAATTTTTTTGAAGAACTCGGCAAGTTTGCAAGAGTAATCTTGTTTGACAAAAGAGGAACTGGACTTTCGGATAGAGTGGTAGATTTTGCAACACTCGAAGAACGAATGGAGGATATCACAGTGGTAATGGATGCTGTAGGATCAGAGCAAGCGATACTTTTTGGTCATTCTGAAGGAGGTAGCGTCTCGGCATTGTTTAGTGCGACTTATCCAGAACGTGTGATTTCGTTGATCACTTTCGGGATTTTTGCAAAACGGAGATATGCTGAGGATTATCCCTGGGCGCCTACAGATCAAGAACGGCAGCAGGTTTATGATATGATCGAGAGCAATTGGGGAAGCGGAGAAATGAATCTGGAGTCTCTAGCGCCTTCAAAAACCGATGACCCCGTTTTTATGGAGTGGCTAGCAAATTATTTTCGTTCGGGCGCAAGTCCTAGAGCAGCCATGGTGTTGACAAAAATGAATACTCAGGTAGATATTGTAGATATTTTAAGTTCTATAAAAGTGCCTACTTTGTTATTACAAAGAACCGATGATATTGATGTAAAAATTGAAGAAGGAGCGTTTATTGCAAAACACATTCGAGGGGCGAAGTTTGTGGAACTCGAAGGAAATGATCATTTGTTCTGGGTAGGAAACACAGATATTGTTTTGGAAGAGATGAAGAGCTTTATCCTGAATATCGAACCAGAACCAGTATATGAAAAAAAGTTGTATACCGTGATGATCGGTCATCTGGAGGTTTCTGAAGATATTAAGTTACATCAGCAACTCCTCCGTAAATGCGTTAATCAACACCAGGGACAAATAGCTTCCTACACATCACAGGCATTTACCGCTACTTTTGAAGGCCCGAGCAAAGCAGTGCATTGTAGTACGGATCTGGTACATCTAATGCAAGAACACAATGCAAAGTTGTCGTTAGGTATTGATATCAAAGAATGCTATATCAGGCGTTGTATCTGTGAAGAAACCGAAGGTTTTGCCGCTACGATATTCAAAGATCCTATGCCTAACCAGATCATAGTAACACAAACGGTAAAAAACCTGTTGATCGGTACCAATGTGAGTTTCACTCCATATAAGTCTGTCTTCAAAACCGAATCTGGTCAATCGCTATTACTATTTACAATTACCGAAAAACCAAAATCTAACACCTCACAATATAAGGTAGATCAGGATAAGATACATGCAAACGATTCTTTTTTGGGTAAAGTACTTCAAAATATCGATCATCATATGAGTAATGAGAAGTTTGGGGTAGAAATGCTTTGTCAAGAGATTGGGATTAGTGAACGACAGTTACAAAGAAAACTAAAATCCATTACCAATAAATCTCCAAATAAACTCATTAGTTCTGTGCGTTTAAATAGGGCTAAGGAACTACTGCTTAAGCAACAGCATAGTATTGCAGAAATTGCTTTTCAGGCTGGTTTTACAAACCCTTCCTATTTTTCAAAATGTTTTAAAAAAGAATTCGCGATCAAACCTTCGGATCTTATCCGACCGTGATCTATTTTCCTAGCGATTTAGAGGCATGGTGTATTTCAGAATTCAATAGCTTACAGTATTCCTTTTGGTACGCTTTAGTTATTGATGGTCAGATTTATAGCATAGTGTCGGGATAATTAAATTCTTTATTTGATGATGTCGGAAAAAAGATAGTTTTTGGCCGATTTGTACTAGTCTAGATAAGAGTTAATTACGAAATTTGATCTCATACAAATCAATAAAGAAATCTAACACATACTATGAGCAATATGTAGTAAGTTGTCTTTTGAAAGTGTAAAAAAAATGTAGATATATCTTGGATGATGTGGATAATCTTACATAACACATTCGAAAAAAAGAGAGGTATTGCTAAGGGATAATACCTAAATGATTTAAATTGGTCACGGCTGTTATTGGGGGATAACAGCCGTTTTTTTTATTTCTGACTAAATATTGTATGTCTGGAACAGTTGTCCCCCCATTTGTCCCCCCTGTTTATTGGGAGTAAAGAAGTATGTGGGTTTATTTTGTGCCAACCAAATTTTAACCCCTTAATACTATGGATAAACAATTACTATGGATAATTGCTCTTTTTTGCGGAGCGATTTTTACTACGCAAGCACAGACTTTAAATGAACTATCAGGGACAGCATCTGGAGAAAGTATTACTTCCGGAAGCTATAATGCGATGTATGGTGATAGTACCGGTACTTCCTTAACATCAGGAAGTGGCGCTGTATTTGTTGGATTTGGAGCTGGGAAATACAATACAGCTTCAGAAAATGTTTTTGTTGGATATTTATCTGGATATACAAATACTACGGGAATAGATAATACATTTGTAGGTGGGTATTCAGGAACATTAAATACAACAGGTGCCGATAATACTTTTATGGGTACAGATTCTGGAGCAAAGAATACGACTGGATATGATAATACCTTTATTGGCGAAGAGTCGGGTGCCTCAAATACAACAGGATATGAGAATACCTATATTGGTGAAGATGCGGGAGCTAATATTCGGACAGGTAACGACAACACCTTTGTTGGTAATCAATCAGGGGGGCTTAATACAGGTGTCATAGGATCAGGTGAAGGGACTGGATATAGAAATACCGGAATAGGATCTAAATCTTTAGCAGATGTTAAAGAAGGGCATCATAATACCGCGATTGGAGATTCTACAGGAACTGATATAGGGAATGGGATTTATAATACTATGATTGGTGCCGCTGCTGGAGCTGCTACAGAACATTCGAGTTACAATACATTTGTAGGTGCCGAAGCAGGTTGGGATAATAACCGAACCAACCTTACAAATAGCTCAAATAATAACACCTATTTAGGATATAAAACGGGGTATACCAATCGACAAGGAAGTGATAATGTGATGATAGGGGCGTATGCTGATTTTTCTAACACAGCTTCTTCAAGCGATAATAATGATGGACAATCAAATAATGCAAGAAATACAGTTATAGGAGCCTACTCTGAGCTAGATGGAGGAAGTAATACTAGTGGAGCTAATGATGTTGCTACGCTAGGATATAATTTTTTTATAGATGCGCATCAAGTTGTGGGAATGGGGTCACAATCTAGTATAAGCGGAACTGGTGCTATTGGATTGGGATATACTACCAATATGAGTACAAATGCGGATTACTCCATTGGAATTGGATATCAAAATACGATAGATCAGTCTAATGCTATTGGTATTGGAACTGCTGTAGACGTAGATAATACCGAAGCTATTGCTATTGGTGCTAATGCAATAGCACAAACCGATGGAGGAATTGCTATTGGATATGAAGCCAAAGTTGATGCTACGGGAGCAGGATCCAATGCGAACTATAACATAGCCCTAGGCTATCAGGCGCAGGCTACAGATTCGTTGTCGGTAGCTTTGGGTAAAGGAGCAATAGCATCTGCAAAGTATTCGTATGCTATCGGAAACGAAGCAAATGCAGCTTCTGCAAATACCATGGTATTAGGAGGGGCAACCTATCCATTAAGCGTAGGGATTGGTACCGATACACCAAGTAGTAAAGCTTCTTTAGAATTAGCAGATACGGATAAAGGGTTGTTATTAAATAGATTGACCAACTCGCAGAGGTCTTCATTAAATCTAGATACTACCAATGCAGGTATGATCGTATATGATACTGAAGACAATGCCGTCTATATGTGGAATGGGAGCGATTGGACATCTTTACTTTCAGATAATTTGGGAAATCATACCGCTACTACAGCTTTAGAATTGAATGGAAAAAACATTAATAATGTCGGAAATTTAAATATCGAAGATAACAAGATACTAACGTTTCAAGGAGGAGTGACCAGTATTAATAGGTATCAAATAAAAGAGGTGTATACTACAGAAATCGAAAATGTTTATGGTCCTATTACAGAATACGGAGGTAGCTTGCGATTTACAGCTCCTGATTTTTCATCTCTGGGTTTTACCTGGGGTCCTGAAGGAGAGGCTCCAACTGCGGCTTTAAGTTCTGGAGGGAACTTCCAAATTGCAGGTTATTTAAATATTGGTGGGAATTATCAATTTCCAACGACAGATGGTACAGTATCACAAGTATTAACTACAGATGGGGCCGGTACATTAACCTGGACTACACAAACCGATAATCAAGAGTTATCATTGTCAACCAATAGCTTGAGTATTTCCGGAGGAACCAATACCGTAGATCTTTCTGGTTACCTGGATAATACGGATGCACAAAACCTGGATCTTATTGGAAATACCTTAAGCCTTACAAATGATGCTACTTCAGTAGATTTATCAGGTTATCTAGACAACACCGATAATCAAGAGTTGTCATTAAGTGGTACCACCTTAAGTATTTCAGGTGGAACAAATACAGTGGATCTTTCTGCATTTCAGGATGGAACAGGCACAGATAGTCAAACCTTGGGATTGACGAATAATCTGCTAAGCATTAGTAATGGAAATACAATCGATCTTTCTGCTTACGTGAACACCGATACTCAAAACCTTACCGCTGCCACATTAACAAATACAGATCTTACGATCGATATCGAAAACGGAACTTCAGTATCCGTAGATCTAGCGCCACTATTATCAGATATGCAATCAGAAATGGTAGCATTACAGAATGAAAATACGGCTCAGCAGGAGTTGATTGATGATTTAATTACCCGTCTTGAAAGTATTGAGCAACGTATTGATGCTGCAGACAACAATACTAATAAAGAGCAAACGGCAATACTATATCAAAATATTCCGAATCCTTTTAATAATACTTCATCAATTCGATATTACCTGCCGCAATCGGTTAATTCGGCCTCTATAGTATTTAGCAATAGTAATGGGCAAGTAGTTTCTACTGTTGAGTTAAAAGATCGAGGTGATGGGGAGTTAAATATCACAAGCCAGGGACTGGCATCAGGAACCTATTTTTATACACTATATGTAGATGGGCAAAAGATTGATACTAAACGTATGGTTATAGAATAATTGGGCAAACGAAAATTATAAAAAAGCTTCATCTATAGTGAAGCTTTTTTCTTTTTACAGAATTCGTAAGGATACGTAATTGTGAAATGCACTTTTAAAAATGTGAGGCTTCCTAATATTTTGGGTTATCTTTGATATTGCATTATCCCAATACATCAATGAAGCGATTAAGATCCCTAAAAATATCATTAAGTAAAAAGATACTATTGATATTTACGATGGGTGTTCTTTCCATATTTCTTGTGAGTTGTACCTCAAAATTTGAGGAAACTTCGATAATGCAAAATGCTACAATTGATCTTTCAGATTGGGATTTTGATCAATATCCCGAGATTATTTTAAGTGGAGAGAGTCTTTTTTATTGGAAACAATGGCCAATAGATCAGGACAAAAACTATGATCTATCATTATTAACATCGGTAGATACGATTAGTTGGCCAACCGCGCTCTGGAAACAAAAAATTGATGAAGCTAAGGGATATGGGACATTTCGAATTTTTGTAAAAAGACCAAATACTCAAAATTCGTTACTACTTACATTGCCCAGATGTTTTGCTGCTGCTCAGGTATGGATTAATGGTAAAAAGATTGTAGAGCATGGGAAAATTTCTCAAAAAGCGCATCAGGAACACATCGATGGACGTCCGCTAAGGGTGGAATTACCCAATGAAAATAACCTGGATATTATGCTTTTGGTCTCTAACCATAAACATCGATCAGGAGGAGGTTTTGCACTGAGAAGCAAGATTCAGGAAGCTGAATATTTTATCAATAAAAATAAAACCAAACTACTTATTGAAGGAGTGATTACCTTTTTGATCCTAATTTTTGGGGTGTACCAACTATTGTACTTTGTGAGCTTCCCAAAGTATTCTTACTTCTTGTATTTTGGATTGTTTTGCTTGTTTGGAGCCTCAAGGCAACTCTTTGTGGGAGAAGCTTTGATCTATTACTTCTTTCCAGATATTTCATTCGAAATTGTACAAAAGATGAGGTATATAGGGTACTACGGAGCTTTAGGAGCTGTGTTGATGTATCATTTTTCTTTGTTTCCCGGATATTTTTCCTCAAAATGGGTCCGTTTAAGTACCTTGATTCCTGCATTTGGAATTTTGTATGTGATGGTAGCGCCTGTTTTTTATGCCACATACAGTGCTCCGTTTTTTCAGGTGTTTGGATTGATTGTCATTTTAATTGGTTTTTATCAAATGATCAGAGCTATAAAAGATAAAAGACCATATGCCAGAGGAATGTTTATAAGCCTTGCGATTACATCAGTAATATTGATAAATGACTTGCTGAATGCTGTTTTGGTGATCCAAACCCAATATTTGATCAATTATGGATTGTTGTTGTATGTCGGATTTCAGATTGTTTTGAATAATAGAATGCAAAAGGAAGCGCAAAGACAGTTGATTAAATTGTCAACGGATATGGCAACCATGTCTGATCGTATTGTAGAAAAAGAAGAAGAGATATTAGAATTACGCTCAGAGACGTTTCAGCAGTTAAAATCAAAAGAAAAATTAGTTGAAAACCTTAAAAAGGTAGCTTCCAAAGACAACACCATCTCTATTCAAAACCTTATTGCGGAGTTAAAATCAGAACTCATAGAAGACTCGCAACTCAACTTGATCAAAAGTGATATCGAAACCTTGAATTATGAATTTGCCAAGCGAATGGCAAAGGTGCATCCTAATTTAACCAAAACGGATCTTGAAATTTGTACCTATTTACGAATGTCACTAGGTAGAAAAGAAATTGCAAGACTACGATTTACGTCTTTGGATGCTGTAAAAAAATCGAGAAGTCGTTTGCGCAAGAAGATGAACCTTACCGAAGACGTAAATTTAGAAGAGTACATCAAGTCTATATAAATTATCTTAATAAGTAAGATATACTTCAACTAGACTTAAGGGGAAAAAAGGAGATATAATTTTTAATCAATCTAACTATAAATCAATAAAATACATCTGTTTATATTGTTTCTACATACTAGTATTCCTAATTTTATAGGAAACTTAAAACCCTTTAAAAATGGCTATTCGATTAGGAAATACTTGTGCAAATTGTGAAAATTTGTTAGACAAAAATGTATGCGCCATCCATAAAGTTATGGTAAGCAGAATTTATACTTGTGATAGTTTTAAGATGCAAGAAGCTTTAAAGGATAATAGAAATTGTGTGACATGTGTTCGTTATGAAGAAAGTGGTTGCGCAAATCCAGAAAAAGCAGCTCCAGGAATGCTTTGTTCGCACTGGGCTCCGCAAAACGCACAGGCGTAAAATTGAACTATCAAGGTAATTTGCAATTGGTTTTGTTTGTATGTTCCTTTATAAGGAATTTACAAACAAAACTGATTTCATAAATTCTTGTATATTTAGACCCTATTACAATTAATTTGATTCAGGGAGCATCTTGAATCAAAAACTTAGATTTTTCACATTCATCAAATATTTTGGGTACAAATTAAACCTTTTCTAGGTTTAGTAGTCTTACATCTACGGACAACCACAAAAACCCAAAATATGACTATAAACAAACTACTTGGTATTACTGTATTTTTAATGTTAATCTCCTGTTCTGGGGATGATAATAATGTAGATGTTCCGGATGACGGAACCGAATCTTCTGTGCTTCAACAAATCTTTGGAGATAATATCGATTTAAGCAATCTATATAATTATGCCAATCAAGACATTCCTGTTTATATTACAAAGGACAATACAGATACCAATGTGATTACAGATGCAAAGGCTACATTAGGTAGAGTTTTATTCTATGATAAAAATTTATCTGTAGATAATACTATTGCTTGTGCTAGTTGTCATCAACAAGCTTTTGCTTTTGGCGATAATGCTAATGTTAGTACAGGAGTGAATGGAGTTACGGGAAGACATAGTATGCGTTTAATCAACTCTCGATTCGCAAGAGAAACCCGTTTCTTTTGGGATGAAAGAGCAAATACACTCGAAGAGCAAACTACACAACCTATACAGGATCATGCCGAAATGGGATTTAGTGGGCAAGATGGAGCACCGGATTTGTCTGATTTATTGGTAAAGTTAGCCGATTTGGAGTATTATCAAGAATTGTTTGAGTTTGCCTACGGAAATACAACGATTACCGAAGAACGTCTGCAAGAAAGTTTAGCACAATTTATACGTAGTATCCAATCATTTGATGCCAAATATGATATTGGAAGAGCACAAGTGCAAAACGATAATCAACCCTTTCCTAATTTTACGGATCAGGAAAATCTAGGGAAGACCTTGTTTTTTACACCACCCAATCAAAACGGTGCAGGTTGTATTACTTGTCATGGAGCTCCTGAGTTCGATATTGATCCTATGAGCTTAAATAATGGGGTTATCGGGGTATTTGGAGATCCTACTGCCACCGATCTTATAGTTACCAGAGCTCCAACCTTGAGAGATATTTTTAACTATCAAGGAGTCTTGAATGGAGCCTTAATGCACGATGCTAGTTCAGCAACTATGGTGAATGTTATAGAACATTACAATGAAATAGATGCTACAGGCAATACAAATTTAGATAATCGATTAAGAGGTGGACCAGGAGCCAATGGTCAAAACCTGAATCTAACCGAAACAGATATTCTGGCGTTAGAAGCTTTTATAAAAACCTTATCAGGAACCAATGTATATACGGACACAAAATGGAGTGATCCTTTTGTGAATTGATGATACCTTCCATTTCTCGTTAACAAGATGATAGTATAAAAAAGGCCACCTAAATTTTTAGGTGGCCTTTTTTATACTAGTGACATTAAAAACGATAGTTTGTTGATAATCAAGTGTTAATGCGGTGAGTTTTTTTTCATTTCGATGATGTTTTGAATAATCCACGTCTTTTTTTATCCAAAATTCGTCATCAATCTTTGTGGAGGTGCATGTAGTTTTGCAAAGCTTATTTAGATTAAATAAAATTAAAAAAATGCTCCTCGACACACAAACAACAGTTACAACCAAGGGTGGTATCGATCAATTATTTGATTCGAAATCCAAGTATACCTACGAAGAATACATTCATAAAGCTACGCAACACATCAAATCCTTTTTGGATAGAGATCAATTTTATAGTGGTGATTTTCAAAGTGATTTTGAATCAAAATCTGACCTGATAGCTATAGACAAAAACGCGAATTTATCTATAGACGAAGCGTTACAGGAGATTAAAACACTTTTTCTGGATCATACCATTGCGTTTCATCATCCCAATTATGTAGCTCATCTCAATTGCCCCGTATTATTGCCAGCATTGGTAGGAGATTTGATAGCCTCGTCGGTAAACACTGCTGTAGAAACCTGGGATCAGAGCACTTCGGCTACTTTTATTGAACAGGAAATGATTCGATGGATTTGTGATGTAATGAAACTTCCTAAGACTGCAGATGGAGTATTCACCAGCGGAGGAACACAATCCAATTTAATGGGGCTACTGCTTGCCAGAGATGATTATGCGTTCAAACACTTTGGACTTAACCTTAAAGAAAATGGATGGTCAGAAGAGGTATCTAAATTTCGATTTTTTTGTTCAGAAAAAGCGCATTTCAGTATTCAGAAGAATGCGGCATTGTTAGGGATGGGGTATCATTCTGTCATTCCGGTGGCAACAGATGATACCATGAAAATGAAGCCCGACGCTTTGGTGCAGGCGATAGAAAAGGAGAAACAATCAGGGAATCTTCCTATCGGGATAGTAGCAACCGCAGGGACAACAGATTTTGGGAGTTTTGATCCTATACAAACCATATCCAAAATTGCCAAAGAGTACGGTATCTGGTTTCATGTCGATGGAGCCTATGGAGGTAGTTATGTCCTAACCGAAACGCATCAACATCTTCTTAAAGGTATCGAACAAGCAGATTCTGTGACTATTGATTTCCATAAAACCATGTTTCAACCGGTTTGTTCCAGTGCTTTTTTGGTAAAGGACACCAAAAACTTCAAATATGTCTCTTATTATGCGGATTATCTTAATCCGTTGGAGCATAGAAATGAAGATTACCCAAATCTTATCGAAAAATCCATACAAACAACCCGTAGGTTTGATGCCTTAAAATTATGGTTCACGTTAAAGATGACGGGGGCAAAGACCATTGGTTCTTTCCTTGAAAAAGTACATTATCTGGCATTAGATCTATACCATAGCCTTAAGGATGACCCATGTTTCGAATTGGTGCATAAACCAGAACTCAGCACCTTGGTATTTCGTTATGATGCTGGCCAAGAAGATATCGATGCAGTAAACCTGTACATAAAAAATACCCTTTTTAAGTCGGGTCAAGCCTCTGTGGCAAGTACAAAATTTAATGGAAATACCTACCTCAAATTTACTTTACTCAATCCCAAAAGTACCATTGATGATTTGTTAAGTATCATCGAAATGATTAAAGAAACTGCGAAAACCTATAAAAATTACAATTAAAATGGATACGACAATACAACAAGAAAATATATATGACTTTGTAGCCGTAGGCGTAGGCCCTATGAATTTGGGATTAGCCTGTTTAACCGAACCTATAGCCGAGCTAGAAGGCGTCTTTTTGGATAAAAGAGCATCTTTTGATTGGCATCGTGGAATGATGCTGGAGGGAACAACCCTTCAGATTCCTTTTATGGCAGATTTGGTCACTCTTGCAGATCCAACAAGTCCTTTTAGTTTTCTAAACTATTTAAAGGAAAAAGGACGTATTTACTCCTTTTATATTAGGGAAAACTTTTTGGTATTACGAGAAGAGTATAACAGATATTGTCAATGGGTAATACAACAATTATCGAATATTCATTTTCAAACTGAAGTCACTAACGTTAGCTACGATCCAGAAAAAGAATATTATACCGTTTTTGTCTATTGTGGCAAAACTGCAGAACATAAGGTATATAAAACCAAAAAACTGGTTTTAGGAACAGGAACTAGCCCTTATATTCCTGATACTTGTAAAGGATTGCAGGACCATGCAGCTCATTCTTCGACTTATCTTTCAGTAAAAGAGGAATTACAATCCAAAAAATCAATCACCGTTGTTGGAAGCGGACAGAGTGCTGCAGAGATTTTTTATGATTTGTTACAAGAAGTAGATAGCAAAGGTTATGCATTGAATTGGATAACACGATCCAACCGATTTTTTCCATTAGAGTATTCCAAACTAACTTTAGAAATGACCTCACCCGAGTATGTAGACTATTTTTACAACCTTCCTTCGGCAAAGCGAGATCACTTGATTAAAAATCAAAAACACTTATACAAAGGGATTAATCAAGATCTGATTGGGGATATTTTTGATCTTATTTATACTAAACAACTGTCTAATACTGTAAAGATCAACCTCCGTACAAATTCTGAGCTTAAACAAGTCACCTACGATGATGCATTAGATAGATTTTACATAGAATTTCATCAAATAGAAGAGGACAAGCACTATCAGCATCAAACTGATGGATTGATATTGGCTACAGGTTATGGCTATAGAAAACCAGAATTTGTTGAGGGGATCAAGGATCGAATTCGATGGGATGAAAAAGGACGATATCAAGTACATCGTAATTATGCTATAGATCACCTGGGGAAGGATGTTTTTGTTCAAAATGCAGAATTACATACCCATGGATTTGTGACTCCGGATCTTGGTATGGCATGTTATCGTAATTCATATATCATCAAGGAACTTACAGGAACAGATTATTACCCTATCGAAAAACGAATAGCTTTTCAGCAGTTTGGGGTGAGTGCAGAAGAAGAGGTCCAAAACAAAGAATGGGTAGAATGAAGAGATTCCTAATCGTAATGACTTTGGTAGCCGTGGTAAGCGATTATCTGTTGCATCCTTTTTATCCTCAGTTTTTTGAAGCTCGCTTCGGAATTACAGATCCCGATAAAGTGGGATATTATTTTGCAGCTATTTGTTTTATGGTGATGTTGTCTTTTCCTTTTTGGGCATATATCGCCAAAAAAGTTGCAGAGCTTCATATTTTGGTATATACGCAATGCATTGCAGGAATATTGGCTCTATGCTGCTATAGTACAACTTCGTATATCAATTTTTGGATCATCTCATTAATCATGATCTTGTTTAAAGGGAGTTATTTGTTGGTATATCCGTATATCCTAAAAATTAGCACCAAAAAAGAACACCCCAAAACCATAGCGCTACTTTCTGTAGTGGTGCATTTGGGAGGTGTTTTAGGCGCAGTAATCGGTGGAGTAACTGTCGATTTTATTGATGCTAGTTATATTTTTATCATTATGGCTCTTGGTGATTTTGTACAAATGGCGATGAGTGCTTATTTGTTGAAAACTAAGAAGTATGTGACTTCCAGGAATATTGAGGAACCAAAGGAAAACAACATCCCTGATAAACTCTTTCCAAAAGGATTCGTGCTCAAAATAGGCGTTACCACATTAGTACTCTATGCCAGTGGATTTATTACAAGGCCTTTTTTTTCGTCGTATTGGGAGTATGTATCGATTTATGATAGTAAGCTTATATCGGGTAGTATCTATGCCATACCTGCCATAGTAGCACTTCTAGTGCTTTGGTGGGATGCAACCAAAAAGAAAAAAGCCAATAGCGGAATCATAATCCCTTTGTGTATCGGGATTGTTGGTTTATGGATACAAGGAGTTCCTGTGTCAGGAATTGTCATACTAGGTAGGATACTATATGGCTGGGCTGTCTTTCGGGCGATTGTACGTTTTGATGTATTGCTTTTTGAATACAGTACACCCGAAAGCTATGCGCTGGATTATAGTAAAGTCCATTTTTTTCAAAATCTGGGTGTCTTGATAGCTTCTTTTTCGGTAGGAATTTTGGTAGATCATTATGGATTGCAAATACCCTTTACCATTGCCTGGATTGGTTTTGCGGTCACCTTGGGTTTGTTCCTAATCTTTTTCAAAACAACAATCAAAAAATTAATTCTGAAAACTACCTGATATGGATATGATAATGCAACAAGAGGAGGTGTTATTCACCAAAAATGTAGAAGGTTTAGGTGAAATTCAACTCCGATCTTTTGATCTCAAAAAGGATACAAAAATGATTTACGATTGGGTGACTCGCCCATATGCCAAATACTGGGGGATGCAGGAGCACGGTATCGATCAGGTAGCAAAGGAATACGAAGAAATAGTAGGGCATACGTCTCATCATGCTTGTATGGGGATACTGAATGGCACTCCTATTTTTTTGATGGAATATTATGATCCAAGCAATGATGTAGTTGGAGCATATTATCCGGTAATAGAAGGAGATGTAGGGATGCACATTTTGGTAGCACCAGTAGAGCAAAAAATCTCAAATTTTACCTGGAATGTATTTACCACCGTTATGGATTTTTTGTTTTCCAAATCAACTACCAAGAGAATCGTAGTAGAACCAGATATCGAAAATAATAAGATTCATGTTTTGAATACCAAAGCAGGATTTCAGTACCTCAAGACTATTCAGTTACCTCATAAGAAAGCGGGATTGGCAGTATGTACACGACAGGATTACAAAAATGCCATCACAAAAAACAGAACAATGAACACAACATCAAATACTTCAGTATTAGCAGAGCAAATCGACCATCTCAGTCCAGAAATTTGGACTATCGTAAACCGAAATTTAATACGGAAAGCGATAAGCGAGTTTGCGCATGAACTAATTTTAGATCTTGAAATTATAGGAAAGGAAGGACCGTGGACCATCTATAAATTAAACACAGATTCTCCAGAAATAGCATATTTTTTTAAAGCCCAAAAGCGGGCTTTAGATCACTTACATATAGATCTCTTATCGATTACCAAAACAAGGGAAGGGAAAGAAGTAGAATTAAATGCATTGGATTTTATTTTGGAACTAAAAGACACCTTGCAGATACCGGATGCGATGTTGCCTACTTATATGGAAGAGATTACCAGTACTCTTTTTGGAGCTGCTTATAAGTATGCCCACCAAAAATTTGATTCGGTAGCTTTAACCGAAGCCGATTTTCAGCAAGTAGAAAAAGCAATGACTGAGGGACATCCATGTTTTGTAGCCAATAATGGTCGCATAGGTTTTAATAATTCACAGTATCATCATTTCGCTCCAGAAGTATCGACCACATTTTCGTTAGTTTGGATCGCGGCTCACAAAGCCAAAGCAGATTTTCATGGCACAGCACTATATCCATATGAAACTTTAATAGAAAATGAACTAGGTGCAGACCTATTACAGACTTTTAATCAAAAGTTAAGTAAAAAAGGACTAGACACCCAGGATTACATTTTTATGCCTGTGCACCCATGGCAATGGGAAAATAAGATCAGTACCACTTTTGCCCAAGATATAGCCCAAAAGTTCATTGTCTTGCTTGGTGAAGGCACAGACCAATATGCAGCACAACAATCCATTCGAACTTTGTTTAATACTACCAATCCCAAAAAACTGTATACCAAAACAGCATTATCTATTCTCAATATGGGCTTTATGAGAGGATTATCTCCTTATTATATGGGAAGTACTCCGGTAATTACCGAATGGATTTCGGATCTATTGGAAAATGATGATTTTTTGCGCGAAACAGGTTTTACTATGTTAGGAGAAATAGCTACCGTAGGGTACAGAAATCGCTACTATGAGACCTTGGGAAAAACCAAACCCCATAACAAAATGTTGTCGGCTTTATGGAGGGAAAGTCCATATCTAAAGATTAACAAGAACCAAAGATTGATCACCATGGCTGCTCTATTGCATCTGGACAATAATGGACAATCTTTGGTTGTAGAAACCATTAAGAAATCAGGGGTATCTGTAGCGATTTGGTTAGAACGCTACCTTAACGCCTACCTTACCCCACTTTTACATTGTTTATATCAATATGAATTGGTGTTTATGCCTCATGGGGAGAATCTAATTTTGGTCTTAGAAGATAATATTCCTGTAAAGGCAATTATGAAAGATATTACCGAAGAGATTGCCATTTTTGATCATACGATTGATTTGCCTGAAAAAGCAAAACGCTTATATGTAGAAGCTGATGATGAAATAAAAGCACTTGCTATTTTTACGGATGTCTTTGACTGTTTCTTCAGATTCTTATCAAACATTTTAGTACAGTCAGGAGGGTATGACGAAGCTATTTTTTGGAAAAAGGTCGCTGAGTGTGTTTTGAAATATCAGGCAGCAAACCCCCAACTTTCAGAAAAATTCAAGCAAATAGATCTATTCGTTCCCGAATTTAAACGATGTTGTCTTAATCGATTACAACTAAAAAATACCAAACACATGTTGGATTTGGCAGATCCAGTGGAGAGTCTACAGTTTAAGGGAACAATCACTAATCCAATAGCCATATACAAAGTAAATAGCGAATTAAAAATTGAAAGCAATCATGAGTAATCAAAATAGAATTTTAGCAATAGACCTGGCCCGAGGATTGGCGGTGATCATGGTTGTTTTGGTACATACTTTATGGATTTATGGCAACTCCATTACCCAATCCGAAACTTGGTTAGGGACAGTGATTCACTTTATTGGTAAAGGAACACCAATCTTTTTGATTGCGATGGGAGTATCATTTACCTTATCACGTAATCAAAGTATTATGTTGTCTATCAAAAGAGCTTTATACATTTTAGCTGTAGGTTATTTGATGAACTTTTTGAAGTTTATCTTTCCCGTTTGGTTAGGTTTTATGCCGGATAATTTTATCGAAGCCTATGGATGGACCGCTCCGGCAACGGTAGATAATATGATTTATATGTTTGGAACCGGAGATATTTTACAATTGGCAGGAGTTTCATTGTTATTTATGGGGGTGATTAATCATTTTTCAAGAAACAAATATGTGCCGTTGTTGATCGCCGGATGTATTGTTGTATTGACCAAGGAAATACATGGTTTTCAGATCGAGGTTCCAGGTGTGAGTTATCTGTTGGATCTTCTCTGGGGAGCTGGATGGAATGTGTATTTTGCCGTATTTCCTTGGTCTTCTTTTATCTTGATTGGGATGTTTTTTGGGATGTGGTACAAGGAAAAGAATAGAAGTGAGAATCACCTTTTTTCTAGAATGGGGATCTCAGGAGTCCTTTTGATGCTCTTAGGTGGAGGATTATGTTTTTATAATTTTGAGTATCACTTCGGCGATTATTTTCACCTTGGGCCAGGGGGAGTTTGCTATCTTGCAGGGTTCAATTTGGTAGGATTATGGATAATGCATCAGATCGTTACCAGAGTCAAAGAAAATGGAGTGATTCGATTTTTGTATTACTGCAGCAAACGAGTTACCACTATATATGTTGTTCAATGGGTATTGATTTGCTGGGGTATGGGCATTTTGGGGTATCAACAATTAGGTGTAATAGGTGTACTTTGTTTGATTCCTATCTACCTATTATTGACTTTAGGATTCCAAAAATTCATTTTAGATAAATTATCTCAACAAAAGACGGAAAAAAATAAACTAAAACAGGTGCCGATAAGATAATACGTACTATACATTTTTTTTGGTATTGTTTCGATACACCTTAGGTGTTATACTCTCTATTTTCTTAAAAGCTGCAGTAAAATGGGTAGAGTTCTTGTAGCCTACTAATTCTGAGATTTCGTAGATAGGTTTTGTACTATGTTGAAGCAATTGCTTTGCTTTTTTCATCCTAAGTTCTGTGGCATACTCAAAAATAGTTTTGCCAAACAACTGTTTAAATTCTTTTTTAAGGACAAAATCGTTTAACCCTACCTTTTTAGATAATTGCTGTATAGAATATTGAATCGAAAGGTCAGAAGAGATGATGTGTTGAGTTTGATATAACTTTTTTATCAGATGATCCGATTGGGTTGCTGTTTTGGCTTTTGATGTGTCGGGAGTTTCCAGCTTCAAAGCAATTAATTCTAGGGTTTTAGATTCTAGAAATAGTCGTTTTAGTAGCCCTTTTCGTTGATCGGTTAGAATTTCTGAAAGGATATCCTGAGTTTTAGGGCATAAGGGTCTCAAAAAGTCATTTTTCACTTTTAGTAAAGAGTAGTTTTCAAGAATATTATACGCAGCGTCTAGCCGATGTCTTTTGATGAAATCCATGGTCATTCTAATTTTCACCTCTTTAAAAGACTTTCGTTTGCGATAAGATATAGTCCCTTTGATAGCAGATAGATATAAGAAATAACACTCTTGCCCTTCATAAATCAGATCTTGTGGCAATCCTTCTATTTTGATGATTTGTTCTCCCTCGATCAAAAAAGAAAGTTCTAGAAATTGATCAGGGAGATATCCTTCAATTACAATATCTCTTTTAAAAACTACATCAAACATCATAATAGATAATCCATCAAATTGATGAATTTCAAAAGTACCAGAACCGTAGGTTTCCAAAAAAGTATGTTTTTTGGAGGTAATTCCACACTGCTCTGATACTTGGTTTAAGGTTGTAATAGAATAGAGACTGTTAATTGGTTTCTCAAGTATTTTGTTGGTTGTAGGCGACGTCTTTTTACGTCTTTTTTTATCCATAATGCGTCATTTTTCTTCTTAGAGAGCTATTAATTTTGCAACTAAGTTTATTTAGACCAATTATAAATAGTTTTTCTCAGGTCGCTAAAGTAAACAAAAATTAGTTATCGTCAGTGAAGATTTTAAAAAGAAAAAACAGCATTTTTTTCCTGCTTTTAGCTACGCTTTTGTGTAGCGGTCAAGAAGTCGTACAAGGAGTCGTTTTGGATCAAAGTTCAAAACCGATACCCGGAGCATCTATACATATAAATGAACTACAAAATACAGGAGCCAGTAGTGATTTTGATGGGCGATTTAGCTTTTTGGTCCCAGATGGGAATTATACGTTGATCGTAAGCTATATAGGCTTTAAGACCGAATACCTTACTATTACCGTACCCTTAGCCCAAGAGCGGCTACAAGTAGTTCTAAAGGAAGATGTAGAAGAGTTAAACGATGTCCTCGTAAAAGGTAAGAATCAGGCGCAAAAGACACGAGAAGAAGCTTTCGAAGTAGAGGTTGTGCAAACCAAAGGATTAAAAAATGTAAGCGTTGATATCAATTCGGTATTGGCAACCATTCCAGGGGTTAATGTACGACAGCGAGGTGGTCTGGGATCTTCTTTTGATTTTTCACTTAATGGATTATCAGGGAAACAAGTGAAGTTTTTTATCGATGGGATTCCCTTAGAGAACTTTGGAAGTTCACTATCCCTAAATAACTTTCCGGCGACCTTGGTAGAAAGAGCCGAGGTGTATAAAGGAGTGGTCCCTATAAATCTGGGTGCAGATGCATTAGGAGGAGCGGTAAATATCATCACCAATAGACGTAAAAATGATTTTTTGGATGTGTCTTACGATGTGGGCTCTTTTAATACCCATCGTGCCACAGTAAATGGGCAGTATTATGGCAAAAAAGGATGGATGATTCAACTCTCATCCTTCTATAACTACTCAGATAACAACTATACCATAGATGGGATTGAAGTACGAGATGAGCTGGGTAATGATACAGGTATTCGTAGAGATGATGTAGAACGATTTCATGATGCGTATAACTCTCAGATGTTTACCATAAAAACAGGCTTGGTCGAGCAAACATTTGCAGATCAATTATTGATAGGGTTCACAGTTTCTGCCAACGAAAATGAAATACAGCATCCTATCGATCCACAAAACCCTTTTGGAGAAGTATTTACCGAAAATGATGTGATTTCGGGGTCCATTTCTTATGAAAAGAATGACTTGTTGAAGGAGAAATTAAAATTGAAAATTTATGGATCGATTACTCAGAACAATGAGAAGGTAGTAGATACTTCTTCTCGTAAATACGACTGGTTTGGTAATTTTATAGAACGAGGGGATCAAACTTTGGGAGAGTTTGAAGCCAGTAAAACGCTATTCGAGTTTAAGGATAATCTGCACTTAATCAATGCGCTGGCAAGCTATACCTTCAATGAGTCTCACGCATTACATGTTAACTATACCAAAAATTACATCCGTAGAAAAGGAGAAGATCCGGCAAGGACAGGAAGAATCGCATTTGAAGACCCTCATATTGTCAATAAGAACATATTTGGATTGTCTTACGATATTAAGGCATTCGATGCCCGATGGAATACCTCTTTATTTACCAAAGGATATCTGCTCAATTCTGAAGGGATTCTAGAAGATTTGTTTACTGGTGTTGAAGAAGACCGTTTTACTCGATTCGAAAACACCTTTGAAGAATTGGGCTATGGATTTGCTACTACTTATAAGATTTTAGAAAATCTGCAGATCAAAGGATCTTTTGAGAGAACATTCAGAATTCCCGAAGGATATGAGGTTTTTGGAGATGGATTCCTTCTAAAATCAAACCCGGAGCTGTTACCCGAAATGAGCTACAATGCCAATATGGGTGCACTGTTTAATAAAGATTTTTCTAATGTTAAACTTCAGGTAGATACCAATGTTTTTTTACGGGAATCCGAGAATTTTATTGCCATTCGATCCGAAGGTATTTTTTCTCGATACTACAATACAGCAGATGCCAGAAGTACAGGTGTAGAAGGTGAGATTAGAACGTTGTTCCATAATCGGTACTTTTTGGATATCAATGCTACCTATCAGAATATCATCGATCAAAACGCAGGAGAAAATGCTGGGGTAGACTTCTTAAAGAACCAGCGTATTGCCAATATCCCGTATCTGTTTGGAAATGCAAGAATAGGAGGGAGATTTAATAGTGTGATCGCACCAGAAGATCAATTTACAATTTCCTGGGGCAGCTACTACGTTCATGAATATCCGCTTACCTCGTTTGTAGAAGGAAATCCCGAAGATAGAGATATCATCCCAGAGCAGTTTTCTCATAATCTACAACTGGGATATTCTTTTGATCAAGGAAAATACAACCTATCTCTTTTGGCAAGAAACATTACCGATGCCAGGATCTACGACAATTTTGAGATACAGCAACCTGGTAGAGCTTTTTATATCAAACTGAGATACTATATATCAAATTAACATAAACACTAATATTTAAAATCATATCAAGAATGAAAACAATACAATGGATAAAAAATGTAATGGTACTCCTTGCAACAGCACTGTTTGCTATTTCATGTGGAAGCGATGATGATGGAAGTCCGGTAGAACCCGAACCAACTGCTGTTGCTAAATACGTAGTTGGATTTGAAGCCTTTCCTGTAGGAGATGCAAGTCCTGTAGACTATATTTTAGAGTTACCCTCTTTAGAATCGTTAACCACCGGAGAAATCTCTGTAGAAGGTCAGGGAACACCACTTCGAGGATGGCGCTTTTTTCACGGAGCAGGAAACACGGTGTTTACTGCGGGTTATGCCGATGATGATAAGTGTATCGCTTACCAATTGGATGAAAATGGAGCGCTAAATGAAGTAGCCAACTTCGCCTTTCAATCCACATTAGATAACTATGCGGCAGTAGATGATCAAACCTTAATTGCGGTAGAGTTAACCTACGGCGGGCTTTCGGATAAACGTTTTCACTTTATCAATGCCGAAACCGGATTGTTAGAAAGAATTGTGGAGCATCCTATCGATATTGATATGGGGAGTGGTACTGCCGAAGATCCGGGATCTATTCCTTGGGTGACCGGGATGGTGCTTAGAGATGGTAAATTGTTTGTGTCTTATCACAAGTGGTTGGCCGATGGATCTTTTGTAACTCCAGATGTAGATCGTGCTTATTTGGCTGTTTTTAATTATCCTTCAATGGAGCTAGAAAAAATTATTGAGGATACTCGAACTAGTCCAATTGGAGTGAACGGACATAGCACAGGTATAGAAAAGACAGAGAATGGTGATATTTATTCATTCTCTACTTCGGCACTAAGTGCAGGATTTACGGCAGCTACCAAACCTTCAGGAATTTTAAGAATTAGAAATGGCGCTACAGAATTTGATACCGATTATTTCTTTAATATCGAAGAAGCAACCAATGGCGGTAAGTTGTTCTGGATGGATTATGTAGGTAATGGTAAAGCGATTGCAAGAATTATCGTTGATGATACTAATGGTGCCTTAGAGTGGGGAGCTTTCTTCAAAAAAGATGTATTCAAATTAGTGGTAATTGATCTTGAGGCAAAAACAGTGACAGATGTAACCGGAATCCCAGTGCACGGGCATCGATACACTTCGCCTATGTTTGTAGAGGATGGTAAAGCATATATCAGTAGTTCAACAGATACAGAAACCCATGTATATATTGTGGATCCCGAAACAGCTACAGCTACACAAGGAGCAAAAGTTTTAGGATTAGGACTTAAAGGAATTTTCAAAGTAACTAACTAACTCAATTATATCCCCAACACTCTCTGATGCCGTTGTGCAGAGGAGAGTGTCTTTTTTATATCTACTTATCATGCCAAAGAAGAAAAATACACGTAAAACCATTCTTAAAATCCATAGAATATTGGGTTTGGTAACAGGTTTGGTAGTGTTCGTAGTATCTATAACCGGTTGTTTATGGGTTTTTAAGGAAGAAATTGAAAGTTTCTATGATGATTATAAGTACGTAACTCCTCAAGAACAGGCATTTCTTCCCGCTTCAACAATCAAAAATCTGGCAGAGCAGGTTATACCCAATAGAACTATTCATGGAGTGATCTATGGTAAGCCTAACGAAGCTATAGAAGTAGTTTTTTACGAAGCTGAACCCGAAGTTTTTTACCACAGCGTATATTTAAACCCTTATAATGGAGCATTTATAAAGCAGATCGATAATGATGCTGGTTTTTTTGGTTTTGTGCTGAAAGGACACTTACGTTTATGGCTACCTGATGCAATAGGATCCAGAATTGTCTCTTATTCAGTTCTATTGTTTTTATTCATTTTGATAAGCGGGTTATTTCTATGGTGGCCCAGAAATAATAAAAACTGGAAACAACGCCTAAGGTTCGATTGGAATGCAAAAACCCGTTGGAAACGTAAGAATTTTGACTTGCACACCGTAGTAGGTTTTTATGTTTCGACTTTTGGTTTGATATTCGCTTTTACCGGATGTGTGATGGCCTTTAATTGGTTTTACTTTATTGCATACAAGGCCACTGGAGGTAGTAATGATCCGAGATTTGTAATTCCAGAAAGCGAAACAAGACTTGTTGTGGAAAAGGATGCAGCTCCAAAATACGACCAGTTAATTCCAATGTTGTACGATGTTTATAAAGAAGCAAGGAGTTTTGAATTACACTATCCAGAAAATGATTCTACTTCGGTTCTGGTAGAAGTAAGTAACTCCAAAGGGCTGTATTACAATATGGATTACCTCTTTTTTGATCAAAATACGCTTGCCGAAATTGAAACCCCAAGTATTTATGGGAAGTATAAAAATGCCAGCTTTGCAGATAAAGTAATACGAATGAATTATGATATTCATATAGGAGCTATTGGTGGTATTGTCGGAAAAATCATTGCTTTTTTAGCCAGTTTGATTTGTGCTTCGCTTCCAGTAAGTGGGATTTTACTCTGGTACGGTAGAAAATACAAAAAAGCAAAGGTCAAAAACTATAACCTCGAAATGGTATAAAATGGAATAGTCTCATTTTACAACTATATTTTATGGTAAAAATACTGTTGGATTATGGTATTTATGTAAGATTGAAAATACTAATTAACTTGTTGGGAATAAAAACATTACAAAAAATGCTTTTCGTCGATTTTTATTGAATTTCATCGATAAAAACACTCTAATTTCTTCTTGATAACATCAGCTTGTTCGCACAGTGTTCTAATTTCGTGCTCGAATTGATATGGCAAATGATTAAAACATCATTTTCTCAAATTCAATGTAATGCCACCCCCCATTACATCACATACCCAGAACATTTATTTTTTATTAAAACCTGTTACACTAATGAACAATATTATTAATGCATCTTTATTAATTGATGACGATAGGGCGACCACTTTTTTTAATAGATATTTACTGTTAAAACACGGGGCTTTTAAAAATGTGAAAACCTTACAAGGTGGGATGGAAGCTTTGGATTACTTAAAAAATCTGGACCAAAAACTAAATATAAAGCCAGACCTTATTTTTTTGGATATCAATATGCCGTTTATGAGTGGTTGGGATTTTTTAAGAGAATTCGCAAGATTAGGAAATGAAATAAAAGAAAATATAAAAATCATAATGCTGTCTACTTCTAGTGATCCTCGAGATTTAGAGAGAGCAGGAGAAAACAAGTATGTAAATGATTTCATTAATAAGCCATTAACACAATTTGATATTAATAGAATGTTACAAAAACATTTTTCGTATCGAATAGCAACATGAGTACTTTTTTATAATGAAATATAACCCCCACTACTAATGAAAAGATTGAATTGCTTACTTATTGATGATAGTCGATCCACTAATTTTTTTAATAAAATCATGCTAGAAAAATCCACAATTTGCGAAGAATTGCGGATTGCAGAAAATGGAAAAGAAGCTCTAGAAGTTCTAAATACACAATACATTCCAGATTTAATTTTTTTGGATATTAATATGCCGGTTATGGATGGATGGACCTTTTTGGAAGAGTTTCAAAAAATGGATCATGACTACAAAGAGTGCAATATTATTATTATGATTGGAGCTGAGTTGCCTCCCGAAAAAAAGGCATGGATCAAGACCATTCCCAATGTAAAAGGATGTGTAGGTAAAATGCTTACGCGGGAAACCATCACTCATATTATTACGAATTTTAGCGATAGTACTATTGATAAAATAAGCGATTCTCTATTAAAATGTTAGTGGTAGAATAGTGAATTAAGTTCATTTTGTTTTATCCAATCCAGGGATAAAAAAAGAAAAGCATAAAGTGTATTTAAACTTTATGCTTTTTTAGTACTCAAATCAGCTCGGGGTAATTTTATCTATGTATGGCATTACTGCAAGCAGCAGGTAACTGCTTAAAAAACTTTTTAAATGCTTTTACATCAAACAAAATCATACCGTAAAAAAACTTCATATTCCAGGTTTTTAAAGATTATACATTAAATCTGTAAATATTTCTTGACATTTTAACTATTACAGAAAAACAGACATTTCTAGTAGACTGTTTTTTTTGATAAAGCAAAAATAAAAAGTGTAAACATTTGGTAATCATATATGTAATGGTGTGATGCGTTGAAAATCGATAAAAAACACATCTTTTCGATATTGTGCTTGCTTTCGAAAATTTTAGAACAAATAGAGTAAAGGTTATAGGAAATATTACCATATGGTTGTAATACCTTTTGATAAAAGTACCATCAATAAATCTTATAGTACTATGTTAATTATTGTTTAATGTTTTGGTTTATTAGTTAAACAATTTTGTAATTTTGAGTAGTACACAAATCGACGATTTGTTGATTAATGACTTAACTTAGAGAATGGCTACAAAAAAATGTAAGTATTTCTTGTGGCCCCCCTCTAACCATAAACATTAAAAATTGCTATGAAATTTGAAGATACCACGCTAGATCCCACCAATGGTTATGTGTTAAATGGTTTTACTCATGAAGAGATAGGAGACGACCATTTATATACAGGTATTAAAACTCCAATGAAACCAGATGCTTTTGAGATTTCGGATGAAGAAAAGAAAGAACGTATTGCTTCCTTATTCGGCGAAATAATGGATGTTATGGGGTTAGATCTTACCGATGATTCACTCAAAGGAACTCCAAAACGAGTTGCCAAAATGTATATTGATGAGATCTTTTCTGGTTTAGACCCCAAAAATAAACCCAAGATTGCACTCTTTGATAATAAGTATCAGTATAACCAGATGCTAGTAGAAAAGAATATTTCTTTTTATTCCAACTGTGAGCATCATTTTGTTCCTATCATTGGGAAAGCGCATGTGGCTTATATTTCTTCGGGAAAGGTGATCGGTTTGTCCAAACTAAACCGGATTGTACAATATTATGCCAAACGTCCACAAGTGCAAGAAAGGTTAACCAATCAGATCGCTTTGGATTTGAAAGAAATTTTAAATACCGAGGATATAGCTGTCATTATAGATGCCAAGCACTTGTGTGTGTCTTCCAGAGGTATTAAAGATGATACGTCCGCTACAGTTACTTCGTATTATGGAGGGGTATTCAACACACCCGCTAAAATTGCTGAATTGCAAAATTATTTGAAGGATTAATCACGCTGTAACATCTAAAATAAGAGACATGTTTGGATTATTTAAGAAGAAGTCAGAAATAGATGTGCTTCAGAAGAAGTATGAGAAATTGATGAGTCAGTGGCATGAGCTATCTAGCATTAATAGAGCAGAAAGCGATAAAAAATATGCCGAAGCAGAAGAAATTCTGAAAAAAATAGATGTACTCAAAAACAGTCAATCGGCATAAGAAAACGGAGTAGATGAATTTTAAATACCTATTAGGAGTCATCTTATCAATCCCCCTTTTACCGATCATGTATTTTCAAGGGAAACGCATAAGAAAAGAAGTTCCTTCATTACCTGAAGCAAAAGGAAATAACGGTAAAGTTACCTTACCTACAAGTAAACATCTAGATATTCTTATTATCGGAGAAAGTACAATGGCCGGGGTTGGAGTCGCAACCCATAAGGAAGGTTTTTCTGGAGCTCTGGCTCGCGAATTAGCCTCCCATTTGAACGCAAATATCACCTGGAAAGTATATGCCAAAAGCGGATACACAGCCAAAATGGTTTCCCAAAGACTTATCCCTAAAATCAAAGAGCAGCATGCAGACGTAATCATTATAGGATTAGGAGGAAATGATGCATTTACCCTCAACCGTCCGAATAAATGGAAACGTCACATTCAGGAATTAATTCATATCTTACAAACTAGATATAAAGATAGTATCATTGTCTTTACTAATATGCCTCCTATCAAAGAGTTTCCAGCGTTTACCCCTGCAATAAAATTTACGATAGGAAATCTTGTAGAAATATTAGGAAAAGAATTGGCAGTATTAGTATCAAAGTTCGATAATGTGTATTATCAGGAACAGATCGTCACTATTGATAGCTGGAAGCAAAAAATGAATATTAATGAGGACGCTAAAGATTTTTTTAGCGATGGAGTTCATCCTTCAAAGTTAACCTATCAAACATGGGCTAAAGATTTTTCGAACTTCATAGTAAGTCATGAACCGATAAGAGCACGACTTGATTCCTTAATGCAAGAATAATATGAATACAGAAATTGCAGGATTAGTTTTTGATTTCGGTATGCTGGTCTTAATCTGGATTGTTCAACTGGTAATTTACCCCGGTCTTACATTTTATCAAAGGCCTGATTTAATGCGATGGCATAAACAATATGTAAATAGAATTGCATATATCGTAATGCCGCTTATGATTGGCCAGTTAAGTTTGGCAATTGTAAAAGTAATTACTCATTTTGATATCATACACCTATTTCTCTTAATACTCATTATTGTGGTCTGGATGCAGACGTTCTTTCAATTTGTTCCGATGCATAACAGGATTTCTTTTGGCGAAGTAGATGAGTATTCGGTAGCAAGAATAATACAAAAAAACTGGTGGCGCACTATACTTTTAACGGTAGTGTTTTTTGTGCATTTATCAAAAATCGTATTTTGAAATGAAACCGCCTTATCAAAGTAACGTACTCTAATACAAATGAAAACACCGCTGCTCATATTTAATGAAAATGGTATTTATTGCGAAGCAGCAGACGTGTATATTGATCCCTGGAGAAAAGTAGATAAAGCAATTATTACTCATGGTCATGCCGATCATAGCCGTTGGGGACATAAGCAATATATTACGCATCATGATAATGTTCCTATTATCGAACATCGGTTAGGAAATATTTCGGTTACCGGGATCGGATATGGAGAATCTTTTATGATCAACAATGTGAAATTCTCTCTCCATCCAGCGGGCCATATTATTGGGAGTTCGCAGGTACGAGTAGAACACCAAGGAGAAGTATGGGTGTTTACCGGGGATTATAAAATTGAAGACGATGGTATTTCCACTCCTTTTGAGCCTGTACAATGTCATACCTTCATTACAGAATGTACCTTTGGATTACCTGCATTTCGATGGGTTCCGCAAAAGGAAGTTTTCTCAGATATCAATAGCTGGTGGGCATCCAATCAATCTGAAGGGAAAACCTCGGTATTGTTTGGGTACACTTTGGGTAAGGCACAACGGTTACTCAAACATCTGGACACTTCGATTGGTAAGATATACACTCATGGGGCAGTCGAAAATATGACCAATGTGATTCGGCCTATGGTCGATTTACCAGAAACCACATTAATTACAGCAGCTGTTTCCAAAGAAGAATTGAAAGGCAATATTGTAGTTGCTCCGCCAAGTGCCCATGGGAGCACCTGGATCCGAAAAATGGTGCCTTATGAAACCGCTTCGGCAAGTGGCTGGATGACCTTTAGGGGAGCACGTCGCAGAAGAGCTATTGATAAAGGCTTTGTACTTTCTGATCATTGCGATTGGCAGGGATTGTTAGATGCTGTAAAGGCCACAGGTGCACAAAAAATAATAAGCACCCATGGGTATACCGATATTTTTTCAAGGTATTTGAGAGAGCTGGGATACGATGCCAGAACCGAAAGAACGCAATATGAAGGAGAACTCAATGAACTGGAAACAAAAAAAGAAAGTGAGGTGGACGGATGAAACGTTTTGCCGAATTGATCAAAAAACTGGATAGTACCAATAAAACCAATGTAAAAGTGGATGCGCTAGCTTCTTATTTCAAAGAAGCAGAAGGTCCAGATAAGGTGTGGACGATTGCTATCCTCTCTCATAGGCGCCCGCCGAGACCTGTAAATACTACTTTATTGCGTTCATGGGCTTCAGAATTATCAAGTATTCCACTTTGGTTGTTTGAAGAATCCTATCATATCGTTGGAGATTTGGCAGAAACCATAGCACTGGTCGTTCCTTCTTCAGAACAACATACAGAGAAAAGCCTGACCCAGTTTTTACAAGAAATTTTAGCGCTTAAAAAGAAGGAAGAACCTGAGAAGAAAGAGTATTTACAAGATAACCTTAGAGAACTCAATTATTACGAACGTTTCGTGTTCACCAAATTGATCACAGGTGGTTTTAGGATAGGAGTTAGTCAAAAGTTGATGACCAGAGCCTTATCCAAAGCCACACAGATCGACGAAGATATTTTGGCGTATAAATTAATGGGGAATTGGGATCCTAATACCATTTCTTTCCATGATTTGGTGATAGCAGAACGGGCTCAGGACTATTTATCAAAACCCTATCCGTTTTACCTGGCCTATGCAGTAGAAAATGAAGTTTCAGAATTGGGCGATGTACAAGATTGGAGTGTAGAGCACAAATGGGATGGGATTCGAGCACAGCTTATCATTCGAGATGGGCACCTATTTGTATGGAGTCGAGGAGAAGAACTCGTTACCGACAAATACCCCGAGTTTCATCAATTTATAGATCAGATTCCTGATGGAACGGTAATAGATGGAGAAATTTTGCCATTCCCAAATGGTCAGATAGGAAGTTTTAATGACCTACAAACCCGAATTGGGAGAAAAACTGTGTCTAAAGCACTGTTGACCAAAACTCCGGTGGTCTTGAGAGCATATGATCTATTAGAATGGGATGGAAAGGATATCCGACAACAACCATATGATCAACGTAGAGAGATATTAGAAACGCTGTACAAGGAGTATACCTCCAATTACAGTAATGCTGACAATCTTACCTTTCAACTTTCAGAAAAAATGTATTTCGATTCCTGGGAAGCAGTAGAAAAGGAAAGAGCCAAATCCAGAGAGAAACATAGTGAAGGGCTGATGTTAAAACGAAAAGATTCTCCCTATCAAGTAGGTCGTAAAAAGGGAGATTGGTGGAAATGGAAAGTAGATCCTTTAACCATAGATGCAGTGCTTACTTACGCCATGAGAGGTCATGGACGAAGATCTAATCTATTTACCGATTATACATTTGCCCTTTGGGATCAGGAACAGAAAGAGTTGGTCACTTTTGCAAAGGCCTATTCTGGATTGACCGATGCAGAATTCAGGCAAGTAGATGCATGGATCAAAAAAAATACAGTAGAGCGTTTTGGCCCAGTACGTAGTGTTACTCCAGAATTGGTTTTTGAAATTGCTTTTGAAGGCATTGCACTATCCAAAAGACATAAAAGCGGTATTGCAACTCGGTTTCCACGTATTCTACGATGGAGGCAAGACAAAAAGATAGAAGAAGCCAATAGCCTAGAGGACTTAAAAGCAATGATCCCATCCAGGGAGTAGACCATGAATAGAAAAGAATTACAGCACATAGCAGTAGATTGGTTTGAGACGCAAGGTTGGACTCCTTTTGCGTTTCAAAAACAAACATGGACTGCCTTTTTACAAGGGAAACATGGTTTGCTCAATGCTCCTACGGGTAGTGGTAAAACCTATGCACTTTGGGTAGGTATTGTATTGGATTATATCAAAAGAAACCCAGATTATGCATCCAAGCATAAAAAAGGCCTGAAAGCGGTCTGGATTACTCCATTAAAAGCATTGTCTATAGAGATCAAACAGGCAGCAGAACGTTTTGTAGAAGGAATTGATGTCCCATTAACTGTAGGAATCCGCACAGGGGATACTGAACAAAAAGTTAGAGCCGCCCAGAAAAGGTCCATGCCGGATTTATTGATTACGACTCCAGAAAGTTTGCACCTTTTACTAGCCTCAAAAGACTATGATAAAATGTTTAAGGAGGTAACCGCCATTGTGGTGGATGAGTGGCATGAGTTATTAGGCAGCAAACGAGGAGTACAAATGGAATTGGGAATTTCTCGCTTAAAGACGGTTGCATCAAAACTTCGTATTTGGGGAATTTCGGCGACTATCGGTAATTTGGATCAGGCCAAAGAAGTGCTCTTGGGGCCTCAATCTGAAGCGTTTAAGAATTCGGTGTTGATCAAGGCAAATATTGCCAAAAAAATCAAGGTAAAATCCATTATCCCAAAAGAGATGGAAACTTTTCCGTGGCGAGGGCATTTGGGGTTACACCTTCTGGATGAGGTGGTCCCAATTATTAAGAATAGCAGAACGACCTTGCTTTTTACTAATACAAGAGCCCAATGCGAGATTTGGTTTCAAAAAATCCTGGAACGGTATCCCGAATTTGCAGGCGAGATCGCGATGCATCATGGGAGTATCAACAAAGAAACTCGAATTTGGGTAGAGCATGCGATTCGAGATGAAGTATTGAAGGCAGTGGTATGCACTTCAAGTCTGGATTTGGGAGTAGATTTTGCTCCGGTAGAAACCATTATCCAGATCGGAGGACCCAAAGGAGTAGCAAGATTTATGCAAAGAGCCGGGCGTAGTGGACATCAACCAGGTAAAGAAAGTGTGATTTATTTTTTGCCTACTCATGCGATCGAACTTATCGAAGCCTCTGCCTTACAAAAAGCAGTTGTGAAAAAAGAGATTGAAGATCGTATTCCATATCTCAATTGTTTTGATGTTTTGGTACAGTATCTTACGACTTTGGCCGTATCCAACGGCTTTTACCCAAAAGATATATTTCCAGAAATAAAGAGTACTTTTTGTTTCCAAACCTTAACCGAAGAAGAATATCAATGGGTACTCAATTTTATTACAATAGGTGCTCAGAGCCTACAGGCCTATGATGAGTACAAGAAGGTGGAGATCGAAGCTGATGGGAAATTTAAGGTAAATAGCAGAGGAGTTGCGATGAGACATCGTTTGCAGATAGGAACTATTGTGAGCGATGCAATTATGACGGTAAAATATTTAAAAGGAGGGTATCTGGGATCCATCGAGGAATGGTTTATCTCAAAATTAAAACCAGGAGATGTATTTACCTTTGCGGGTCGTAATCTCGAGCTCTTTAAGGTGAAAAACATGCAGGTTTTAGTAAAAAAATCTACCCAAAAGACCGCCAAAGTGCCTAGTTGGATGGGAGGGCGAATGAGTTTTTCTTCAGAAATGAGTGAATTGTTGAGAGAAGAGCTGTACCTGGCCAACGCAAGCTCAAGGAAATCAAAAGAGCTAAGAGCCTTATCCCATATTTTTGAAAGGCAACAAAGAGAAAGTATTATCCCTGGTCCAGATCAGTTTTTGATCGAAACCTTTAAAACCAGAGAAGGTTACCATGCGATTTTCTATCCTTTTGAGGGGCGTTTTGTACATGAAGCGCTGGGGAGTTTGTTGGCCTATCGTATCAGTTTATTATCCCCAATTAGTTTTTCCATTGCATTTAATGATTATGGCTTCGAGTTATTATCTGATCAGCAAATAGACATGCAACAAGTGTTGGATAATGATCTTTTTACTACCCGTTTTTTGCATAGCGATTTGCGAAAGAGTTTGAATTCGACAGAGATGGCTAGAAGAAAATTCAGAGATATAGCGGTGATTTCGGGATTGGTATTTACGGGTTATCCTGATAAAATGCTGAAAAGCAAGCACCTTCAATCCAGTTCACAGTTGTTTTTTAATGTATTTAGAGATTATGAGCCGGATAACTTGCTGTTTCAACAAGCTTTTACAGAAACCTTTGCCCATCAATTAGAAGAAGGACGGTTACAACAAGCGATGGAACGCATTGCAACTCAAAATATCATTTGGAAAGATTGCAAGAAGCCAACTCCTTTTTCATTTCCAATTATTACTGATCGTCTGCGTGAGAAGTTGTCTTCAGAGAAGTTGGCAGATCGTATCAAAAAAATGCGAGTACAACTCGAAAAATAGTAGTTTTGGATACCTGATGGAAACTGCAAACCTACATATTGATACCCAGAATTTTGAACTTCACCCCAGTGGAGCTATGTATTGGCGTGAGCAAAACTTGCTTTTAATTGCTGATGTGCATTTAGGTAAGGTCACTCATTTCAGAAAACACGGGAGTGCAGTACCTCAATCTGTGATAGCCGAGAATTTTGATCAATTAAATGAGGTCAACACCTATTTTCAACCCAAAACAATTTGCTTTTTAGGAGATTTATTTCATAGTTATTTGAATAATGAATGGATATTGTTTTCAGAATGGGTAAAGTCTATGTCGGCAAAAATCATATTGATTGAAGGAAATCACGATGTGATATCATCTTTGAAATATGAAGAGTTGCATATCGATGTTGTTGATGAGCTTTTATTCAATAACCTATTTCTTACACATCATCCCGAAATCCGTGATGGGTTATTCAATATCGCAGGACATATCCACCCCGGAATTCGTTTAAGAGGTAATGCAAAACAGTCCCTTACCGTATCTTGTTTTGTAAAGAAGCCCAACCAATTGATCTTGCCTTCTTTTGGGAGTTTTACTGGCAAACATATTATGGATGTTGAAGAAGGGGACCAAATTTTTGCAGTTACTGATGATGAGGTAATACGTATACAATAGTTATTTATTCTGTTAAAGGTGAATTAATCACTTCTTTTTTGTTTAACTATTTATTAAATTTGTTAAACAATGTTTTGCTGATGAAAAAAAGTAACCTTCCCCAAAAAACCTGCATTGTTTGTAAAAGGCCTTTTACCTGGAGGAAAAAATGGGAAAAAGTATGGGATGAGGTAAAATATTGTAGTGAAAGGTGTAGAAGAAACAAAAAAATGGCGGTATGAGTAAGACGGGACTGGTTTGGTTTAGAAATGATCTACGCACAAAAGATAATACTTCGTTACAAAAAGCGGTGTCGGAGAACACGAATGTGATCGGGATTTATTTTTTTGATCCTAGACTTTTTGAAACTGATAGATTTGGGTTTAGGAAAACTGGAAAGTTTAGAGCCAAATTTCTTCTAGAATCTGTTTCGGAGTTAAAGGAGAACTTAGCTCAACTCAATATACCATTGTTTGTTTATCGACAATTTCCCGAGGATGTATTGCCACAGTTTTTTGAAGACAGAGACATAGCTGCAGTGTACCTGCAAAAAGAATGGACTCAAGAAGAAAGTGACGTCCTGGTTGCAGTCAAAAGTTCATTGAAGCATTATACTGTTGATTGGTTTGAGCACTACGATCAGTTTTTGTTTCATCCAGAAGATATTCCTTTTGGAATGACAGATATCCCAAAAGTGTTTACCAATTTCAGAAAGAAGTGTGAGAAATATAGTAAGGTGAGACCCGAAGTTGATATCGAAAGACTTCCGGAGTCTAATATGATTACAAATGATACAGCACTTCCCTCCTTAGTTGATTTGGGTTTTGAAGCGTTTCAACCGGACAATAGATCAGCATTTCCTTTCAAAGGAGGCGAGAAAGAAGCCTTACAACGAATCACCTCGTATTTCTGGGAAACAAAAAAGCTATCGTACTACAAAAAAACAAGAAACGGATTGATTGGTACTAACTATAGCTCAAAATTATCTGCATGGCTGGCAAATGGATGTATTTCACCTCGAACTATTTACCATGAGGTAAAAAAGTACGAGCAAAAAATTGCAAAAAATGATTCGACCTACTGGTTAATTTTTGAATTAATATGGAGAGATTTCTTTAAATACATCTCTCTACAATATGGAAATGCAATTTTCTGGCAAAAAGGAATATTAGAACGTTCGTATGATTGGAGTAATAACAAGGAAGCTATACAAAAATGGATAGATGGAGAGACGTTTGAACCTTTTGTAAATGCCAATATGCTAGAGTTGAAGTATACAGGATGGATGAGTAATCGAGGCCGTCAGAATGTTGCCTCATTCTTTGCCAAAGAACTAGAGTTGGATTGGAGAATTGGCGCGGCTTACTTTGAATCGCTTTTGATCGATTATGATGTACATAGTAATTACGGCAACTGGATGTATGTAGCTGGAGTAGGCAACGACCCCAGAGATCGAAAATTTAATATAAGGTTACAGGCAGAACGCTACGACCCCCAACAAAAATATCAGAGCATTTGGCTTCAACCTACATTATTTTAATATGGTATTACGATTAATTCTTGGTGATCAACTCAATCAGCAGCATTCCTGGTTTCAGGATGTTGATGAAGAAGTATGTTATTTCATGGCCGAGATGCGTCAGGAAACAGATTATGTAAAGCATCATATCCAGAAAGTAACCGCTTTCTTTTTGTCGATGCGTAATTTTTCTGAAGGGTTAAAAAATCAAGGATTCGATGTCATCTATTATACACTTGATGATCCGAGAAATCAACAAGATTTGGTAAAGAACCTTTCGCAAATTATCAAAGAAAAAAACGTTACCAGATTCGAGTATCAATTACCAGACGAATACCGTTTGGATCAACAATTGAAAAGTTTTTGTGATACTATTGATATAGATACCGATACCTTTGATACTGAACATTTTTTGACATCTCGTACTGATTTTGAAAACTTTTTTGATGGGAAGAAGCAATATGTGATGGAATACTTTTATCGCTATATGCGCAAAAGGTACGATATCATGATGTTGGACTCCAAAAACCCGGAAGGAGGGAAATGGAACTTTGACCAAAGCAATAGAAAGAAATGGACAGGTACTCCTGAAATTCCAAATGAGAAAACCTACAACCATGATGTGACTGCTATAGTCGGTCTGATCAAAGATCATGGCGCACAGACCATAGGCAATATCGATACTAAAAGGTTTAACTGGCCGACAAGTAGAGAAGAATCATTGGATCTATTGAACTACTTCTGTAAGCATTTATTACATTTTTTTGGGGACTATCAAGATGCGATGCACGAAGAGCAAAGGTTTCTTTTTCACAGTCGACTTTCCTTTGCGATGAATAGCAAGATGTTGAGCCCAAAAGAAGTAATTGGTACGGTGGTGACCTATTGGAGAGCACATCAAGATGATACTAGTATTTCTCAGGTTGAAGGTTTTGTGCGTCAAATTTTGGGATGGAGAGAATACATGCGCGGTATGTATTGGGCGAAAATGCCGGATTACAAAGGTTTAAATGCTTTAGATAATCACAATACGCTCCCAGATTTTTTCTGGACCGCCGATACAAAGATGAATTGCATGCACCATGCGATCAAACAAAGTTTGGATGAAGCTTATGCCCATCACATCCAACGGCTAATGATTACAGGTAATTACGCATTGCTTACACAAATTCATCCCGATGCAGTAGACGAATGGTATTTGGGGATTTACATAGACGCTATAGAGTGGGTAGAAATCACGAATACTAGAGGTATGAGTCAATTTGCGGATGGGGGATTGGTGGCCACAAAGCCCTATGTATCTAGCGGTAGTTACATCAATAAGATGAGTAATTATTGTAAAAATTGCCATTACAAAGTGTCTAAAAAAGTAGAAGATGATGCATGTCCTTTTAATGCCTTGTATTGGAATTTTTTGGATGAAAAAAGGGCCTACTTTTCATCCAATCAACGAATGCGAATGATGTTGAATCTATTGGACAAAATGGACAAAGGTCGACTGATGAGTTTAAAGAAAAGAGCAAACGATATAATACGGAATGCAGATGAGTACTAATGTAAAAGAGCAGGTGAATGTAGTTTGGTTTAAAAGAGATTTGCGTTTAGAGGATAACGAAGCAATCTTTAAGGCAATATCTTCGGGTAAACCTACTTTACTATTGTATGTTTTCGAAAAATCATTAAAAGAAGATAACCATTATAGTGAGCGGCACTGGAACTTTATCAAACAATCCCTAATCGATTTGAATCACGAGTTAACGGCTTATAATACCAAAGTATTGGCGGTTTCTTCTGAGGTGATTCAGGTTTTTAGTACACTCCAGCAATTTTGGAAAATAGATACCGTGTTTTCTCATCAGGAAACGGGAATACGGAAAACCTATGACCGAGACAAAGTGTTCAGGATATTCTGTAAAAACAATTTGATCACCTGGAACGAAAATGGTAATAATGGGATCATTAGAGGGTTAAAAAACAGAAGCACCTGGAGAGAGGATTTTGAAAAGTACTTGACACAACCCCAATTTGAATGTAAGGCTACTGAAGCTAATTTTATCTCATTAGATAAAATAAAAGACCTGGAAAAAGTATTTAATGTTGAATCTTTGGAAGTAGATGAAGCCTCCAAATTTCAACGAGGAGGTACCGAAACCGCTATGAGATATTTGAAATCTTTTTTCTATAAAGGAAGGTATAAAAACTATAGCTTTCATATTTCAAAGCCCAAATTATCCCGAAAAGGATGTAGCCGTTTATCCCCATATCTCGCATGGGGAAATCTATCGATACGTCAAGTATTTCAATATGCGATGGAATTTCGAAAAGTATCCGAAAACAAAAAGCAAATTGATGCTTTTACCTCTAGGTTGCATTGGCAAGTCCATTTCATACAAAAATTCGAAATGGAAGATGTGATGGAGTTCGAAAGTATAAACAAGGGATATCACAGACTTAAAAAGAAAGTTTCGGCAGAATATCAAAAAGCTTGGCGCGAAGGAAAAACAGGCTATCCTTTGATCGATGCTTGTATGCGCTGTCTGAAGGAAACCGGATATCTCAATTTTAGAATGCGGGCGATGGTGGTGTCTTTTTTTACACATAACCTATGGCAACCCTGGCAGGAAGCAAGCGCCTATTTATCCAGTTTATTTTTGGACTTCGAGCCGGGAATTCATTTTCCGCAACTACAAATGCAAGCAGGAGAAACCGGAATCAATATGCTACGAGTGTACAATCCGGTAAAAAATAGTATTACACATGATCCAGAAGGCGAATTCATCAAAAAATGGGTGCCGGAACTGCGCAATGTTCCTGTAGAATTTATCCATGAGCCTTATAAGATGACCACCTTGGATCAAAAATTTAACAATTTTGTGTTGGGAGAAGACTATCCATCTCCCATAGTGGATATTCATTCAACTCGAAAGACGGCAAGTAAAGCTTTATGGGACATGAAAGATGATCCCTTGGTACAGCGAGAAGCAGTACGAATTTTGAAAAAACATACCCTTCCTGGAAGAAAAAAAATAGAATAGATGAAAGAGTTATCCATACGTGATATTGACAGAATTATAGAAATGGCATGGGAAGACCGAACTCCTTTTGATGCCATTTTATTACAATTTGGGCTCAAAGAGCAAGAAGTAATACAATTAATGCGCCGACAGATGAAACCTTCGAGTTTTAGAATGTGGCGAAAACGTGTACAAGGCAGAAAAACCAAACATCTAAAAAAACGCTCTTTTGAAGAAGGCCGTTTTAAGTGCACAAGACAAAAACAAATAACGCATAATAAGATTTCAAAGCGATAATTAGTGCATACAATCAATAATTATTACTTTGTAATCAAACGAGTATTATATAGCCAAGATAGATGAAAAAGAAAAAACCAGACCATATCGTATACAACGAGGAAAGCGAAAGTTATGATGCAGCCCTCAAGCCTTATGCAACAGATTTGGGAGCGCCAGTGATTACTACGAATGATACTGTTGCCTGGAAAAACACCAATATTCATAAGGTAAATAAACAAATTAAAGCTCGATACGATGAGCTCAAAGCAGCTTATGATGCCTTGCTAGAAGAATACGAGTATAACAATTTGGTATATAGTGCTAAATTTACTTTTGAACCCATTGTAGGAGAGATGTATCACTTGTATCGTAATAAGGATCAGAACCCTTTTTTATCCATCATTTCTCCAGATGAATGTACTTTTGATCACCTGGGCAGTTTTCGATTAAATGCCGACAAAATCTGGGAGAAAATGTAATTTTTACAAAATTAAACTTTGGTCAATTAGTCATTACATGTTAACCTTTTGTGGAATTCCACATAAAGGGGTGTAAAGACTAAAATTATGACCAGAATTTTCACACTCTTATTCATTTTGAATTGTTCTTTTGGAGCTTTTTGCAAACCAAAACCAGGTTTTGCCTATTGGCTTCCCAAAAAAATAATCGAAATCAATGAGGAACATCCAGAGCAACAAACGACCACAACTTTTGGATATGATGAACATTATCGTTTACTATCCATTATCAGATCCAATTCGTATGATCATCATATAGCTACTTCGTTTATCAGGTATAATGATCGGGACCGTATTGCAGAAATTACGGAAACTTCTACGAATCCGGCAATTCCAAAATCAAACTTTCGATTTGTATACGACGAGGGAAACCTTATTGAGATACAGATGCATAAAGGTGAGAAGTTTTCCAAAATTCAGGTTCAGTATAATCTGCAGCATCATAGTTATTTGGTTACCAATGATACCAATAAATCGCACTTCTTTCTGGGAGAGAATAATGACCTGAAAACCATTTTGGCTAACGATAGTAAAGCCTTAGAAATCAATACTAATTCCAATTTGGGATTGTGCAAAGATATAACGATTCCAATAGCATTGACATTGGTACAAGATCAACTACAAACCGCGAATTCGGTGGCGATGTTGTTCTATCAAACAAGGGAAGTCACCTCAATCTTGTATGATGGACGCAAACTCGTTTCAGAACATCAATATGATGAATATGGGAATATTGCTGAAGTGAAACTGCAAAATCATCCAGAAGGGATAGTCACTTACAAGATTGATTACGATTATCAAAACATAAAGCTATAGATCAATAGCATATCAACACAAAATACATATTAAACATAAAAACAAGAAATCATGAGGGGATTAACAATAATACTCGTAGGAATAGCATTGTGTATATCACAAAATGCAGAAGCACAATTTTGGAAAAAAATAGCAAAAAAGGCTGAAGAAAAGGCCAAAGAAGTAGTCATCCAAAAAACCGGTGAAAAAGTAGCTCAAAAAACAAGTAAAACCATAGATAAAACCTTGGATAAGCACCCAAGAGATACAACTACTGGGAATGAGAATCAGGAAACTATGGAGTCAGAAACAGAAACGGTTTCAGAAAAGGAATATGGAAACATTACCATGTATACCAAGTTTGATTTTGTAGCAGGAAATGATATTCTGTTTTATGATGATTTTACCTTGGATAATTTGGGGGATTTTCCTTCAAAATGGGATACCGATGGTACTGGCGAGTTGGTAGAAGTATTGGGAAGAAAATGGTTAAAAATGAGTGATAAATCCAACTATTTACCACTTTTGGATCAAAAACTACCCAAAGAATATACGATTGAATTTGATATGATGCTAACCAATTACCCTGCAAATAATGGAGGGGTAGGATCGCGTTTCTGGGTCTGTTTAGACGAGGACGAATCTTACAAATTTAGAGGGAAGAATCGTGTTGAGGTTTCAGTAGGTTTTTGGACAGCCTTAAAGAACCAAATATGGATTAATAATAGAGTTAACGGTAAACATCTCATTGCGAACAATATTGATCATGTAATCCATGAAGAGTTTTATCAACCTGCCCATATTTCGATAGCGGTAAATAAGACCAGGTTTAGAATGTGGGTAAACAAAGTAAAAATTGTTGATGTACCGAGACTAGTTCCCAATGTGCAATTATCGAAGATAAAATTGCATATGAACGGGTATGCAGATGATTTTTTGATCTCCGACTTTAAATTTGCAGTTGGAGGACAAGATATACGCGGACAGCTCATCGAAGAAGGGAAATTTTCTACCAATGCTATTCAGTTTGATTCGGGATCTGCAGTGCTCAAACCAGAATCTTTTGGAATTTTAAAAAGGATCGCAAATGCTTTACAGCAAGATAATTTTACTATTCATATTATTGGTCATACCGATGATGAGGGTGATGAGGAATCGAATCTAATACTGTCGGAACAGAGAGCTGAGACAGTAAAAGATATACTGGTATCTCAGTTCAATATTGACGAAACCTTGTTGAGTATCGAAGGCAGAGGAGAGACAGAACCTGTAGCCGATAATTCTTTATTAGAAGGTAAAGCCAAAAACCGCAGGGTAGAATTTGTAAAGTTGTAATCCGTAAATAATTGATTTGAAATGATTTAGTTAATTTACAATTGGTTACTTTTATAGACCATAGATAACCCTAAAGCAATACAATAACATCAATAATAAACATGCACACAATGAAAACAATAGTAAAGCAAGGTTTACTTACATTCTTAATTGTCCTTTTAGGTAATGGATACATGAATGGACAGGTGAAAAATGATAAAATAACTACTAAAGTAAACATAAAGAATAGTAAAATTTCCCAGGATAAATTGAAGGGGAAAGAATGGAAATTAAGAATTAAACCAGAAAAAGGTGGTTATGTTATGCTTGAATCTGAGTTATACAAGGGCTACTTAAAAAGTGAATTAACTACCTTAGAAAGCAGGAAAAAGGTTTTGTTGAACATCAATACTTCAAACAAACCGCTGAAAAAAATTAAGAAAATAGATCTTAAAATCAAGAAAGTAAAGGCCGAGATGAAGAAGGCTGATATTAAACCTACAGACACACAAGTTTCAGATCAGGAAGAGGGGTGTAAAGGGGTTTTTACAACAGAACAGTGTAATAAATTAAGAGATATAATTGATGCTCAACTTGCAAGGGTAATCGATGAAGAGCTGGATGATCTTAGGCCATGTCCAGATGATAATGGTAGTCATTGCTTACCACTACCATTTGTTGCTAATTTGAGATATATTTTGGTGTCTCGAGATTTTGAAAGATTTGAAGCGAGTTTTCACAATGAAAATGGTAAGCAAATTGGAAAGACAGGTAAACCAATTTCTATAGAAGGAATCAAAAAGTATGTTGCTTACCCCGTGTTTGTCAAAAATGTTGGAGAAAGAGTTTCAATAAATATTTCCAAATCTGGATCAAAGTTTAAAAGAAGTTATACAGCAGAGATCTTAGTTAAGTGATATTATATGATCTTCTTGTGTAGTAAATTACGAGTTTAATTATTTCATAATTAATATATTAGCCTTAAATAATTTTAAGGCTTTTTTTATGCGCTATTTATGTGTTATTATATATTCAGTATTTACATTTTGTACTTATGGGCAAGGAGAAAATACAGATGTAATAAAGAAGGCAGAGGATCTTTTTGCAAGAGGGAAATCTTTTAGATTTAAGAACAAAGATTCTGCTTATTATTATTATAGAAAGTCTTATAAATCTTTCGTGAAACAAAAAGATTGGTTAAGCAGTATATATGCTCTTAAGGGAGTGAGTTTTACGAGTAGTTATCATTATGATTTAGAAATCTATAAACAAACCTTACAAACTATTGACTCTCTTATTTATTCAAAGTCTAAACATTTTGATACAATTTCAAGAATAAAATTAATCAAGAATCATAATCTCGTTGAAAAAGCAAACTACTACTCAAAAATTCGTGATTATAAAAACACAAGAGTTTATGCTACTCAGTTGCAAGGAATAATTGAAAAGATACCTGATTCAATTCTTACAGCTATCAATATTAGAAGATTATGTACTGCATTAGAATATGAGGCAGAATCATACAAATATGAGGGAGAATACACAAAAGCAGAGGAGCTATATAACAAAAGTTTACGGTTAATCTCAGAACATTTAGATGAGAGTTTTGCTATACCCACATATCGATTATTAGGAGATTTATATAGGAAAAAAGAGGAGTATTCAAAATCGAATACCTATTTAAGAAAACGTCTGGATCAGGAGATTGAGAAAGGCTCTCCCTCCAAAAATAGAATTGTAAAATCGTGTTTTGCCATCGCCGATAATCATGTAAAAATGAACCAAGCTGATAGCTCATTTTATTATCTGGATATTGCATATCAACAACTATTAGAAAACGATCCGCTAACATTTCAGTATCATGAAAAAACCGGTAAAACTTATTTTTTACAGGGTAATATTGAAAAAGCAATTGAAGAATTAAACACCGCTATTAGACTGCTAAGCGCTGAGCATTCTGATTCTAAAAGAATTGATATAGCAAGACTGTTTAGATTGAAGGGTACTGTGCTTAACGAAGCCAAAAAATATGATCAGGCCTTACAGAGTTATCAAAAATCCTTGTCGGCATTGGCTACGAATTTTGATAGTAATAGTTTTTCTGATAATCCACTTCCGGAGACTGTTCAAAATAAAGTAGAATACTTAAAAGTATTGATAGAAAAAGTCAAAACATTGAATGCTGCAACCAACTTTGAAGACGCTCTACAAACAGCAAAAACAGGAATAAAAGTTATGGATGAGATCAGACTAACTTTTGAAAATGAAGAGGATAAGCAATTTTTGATCGAGACCTTTTATCCTATTTTTGATAATGCTCTAGCTGCTGTTTATGCTTTGCTTCAGAAAACAGGCGATGACAGTTACATTGATGAAGCTTTCTTTTTGTCCGAAAAAAGTAAGAGCACTATATTGTTACAAGCAATTCTTAATTCAAAAGCATATACGTTCTCCAATATTCCAGAAAAGTTGTTAGAAGAAGAACGCCAATTAAAGGCTTCAATCCATTATTTGCAGAAAAGTATATTAAAAAATAAAAAGGATCCAACTTTACAAGATCGGTTATTGTTAGCCAAATCAAATTATCACGCTCTGATTCAAGATTTGGAGACGCGTTTTCCATCGTATTATGATTTAAAATACAATACCGAAGTTTTGTCTCTAAAAGATTTTCAAAAAGGATTAGATGAAAAAACAACCGCGATTTCTTATTTTTTTGGAAACAATACGGTATACGCTGTTACTATTTTAGATACCCAAAAGAGATTGATAAAAATAGAAGGATCAAAGGATCAGGGAGAACAAATTTTGCGCTATCATCAACAACTTGCAAATCCATTATCTTCAATAGATAGTTTACAGCAATCTTCAACTTTATTGTATGATCAATTGATAAGCCCTTTATTACAAGACAATGATGACACAAATGTGTTAATCATTCCTGATGGGATATTAAATTACATACCTTTTGAAAGTTTATACGATGGTAATACATATCTAATAGAAAATTATAACATCGCTTACGCAAATTCTGCTACTCTATGGCTACAGCAAAGAGAAAAAGAAATAGATGCAACCAAAATTTTGGCGTTTGCTCCAGATTTTTCCGAGGCATATCCATCCTTACCGCATACTCAAAAGGAGGTGAACAACATATTGTCTTACTTCAACGGGAAAAAGTATTTGGGTGGACAGGCTACTTTGGAACGATTTACGAAGGAAAGTGCAGCGTATAGCGTTTTGCATTTGGCTACTCACGCTATTTTGGATGATAAACAATCTGAAAACTCCCATTTGATTTTTACCCCTCAATCTACTGAAGAAAAGTTATATGTGAGAGATATTTATGCGATGCCAATCAATGCGTCTTTAGTATCATTAAGCGCTTGCGAAACTGGAATTGGTAGTTTAAGAAGAGGAGAAGGAATGCTGAGTCTTTCTAGAGCTTTTTTCTATGCAGGAGCTGCAAGTTTAACTAGTTCCAAATGGCAAATAAATGATTTGCCTACAGCAGAAATTATGGGTGATTTCTATAAGGAATTGTCAAAAGGAAAGAGAAAAGATGAAGCTTTGCGATTGGCGAAATTGGCTTTCCTGAAAAAGAATTATGACAACAATTATGTTCATCCATATTATTGGTCCGGATTTGTAGTTATAGGTGATACCAGTGCTATCACAACTAAAACTTCAATCTGGGTATGGATTGGATTAGGTATTTTTATGGTAGTTATTATTTTTCTGATCAGTAAGAAAATAAGAACTAATTGATCTGTTCCAACAATTTCTCAGCTTCTTCCACTTTATATCCTTCTGTAGAACGAATCGATTCTAATGTTTTGATGGCGTTTTCTATATCTTCATTTTTGAGATACGCAAGAGCTAAGTACCATTGCGCTTCTTCAGAGAATTGCTGTTGGTTTGAAATGATTTTTTGAAATTGAGTGATCGCTTCCAGGGCTTGATCATTATTCAGATACGATTGCCCCAAATAAAAATCGATATGATCAGCACTTTGCTCTTTTTGAAGTGTCTTAAACAATTCAATCGCTTTTGCGTCATCATTCATTTCATAGGCTTCAAAAGCTTGGAATTCAGTTGATTTGTTTTGGTCACTTCCGCGGGTGATAGGAAAGACAGTGTTCGGATATTTCTGATAACTTTCTGCATATAAGCGCGATGGATCATCATTTTTAAAAGGATTAAAAACATAGATTCCTAAAGAGAACAAAAGAGCAATTGAAGCTGCAATTAATAAGGGTCTCCAGATAATCACTTTACCTTTAGGAGAGATATTCGATTCATTTTCAAATTCTTGAATTTTTTCCTGTAATTCTTTCCGTTTCTTACTCTTGATTGCACGTTGTACACTGCGTTCAAAATCGAATTGCTCCTTGAACTCAGCGTCCTTTTCTAATAATGCTGTAAATTCAGAGTGTTCTTCTTGGGAAAGCTCCTCTAAAAAATATTTATGTAGCAATTCCTCCTTCTTCATAATCGTTTTGGGGTGTTGTTGAATAGTTGCTTTAGTGTTTTTAAACACCTTGATTTCTGGCTCTTAACTACATTTTCTGAGTTGTATTTGCCAGCTTTCATGATCTCCCGGATGCTGTATTTCTTGTAGTAAAATAAGATCAATATGTTCTTGCACTTTTCGCCTAATTGATCAAAGTATTTCTCCAACAAAACCTCTTCGGGGGTCAGTTCTTGGGTCTCTAAGTCAAAAGATTCCAGATACTCGTCTTTTTGTTTGGTGAGCTCCAAAACCAATTCACTGTTTACGTGTTGTTTGTTCTTTCTTAATCGATCCAGAATTTTGTACTTACCAATACTGATGAGGTAGGTAGATAAGGTACTGGACAACTTGACCAGTTTCCCTTCTACTACATTTTCAAATAAGGTGATGTACGAATCCTGATAAATATCAAGCAAATCCTGCTGTTCTAACCCATATTTTTTGGCAAAGCTTAAAAACTTATTACGGTTGTCCTGATACACCTGTTTAAAGGCTTTATCATTCCCCTTTTTAAGCTCTTCGAGTAGAATATCGTCTTTGCTTCTATTCATTATTGTTTTTTAAAGATAAAGGTTAACACAAAAAAAGTATAAAGAATGTTAACCTTTTTGATTTTCTGTATTAAGAAAACAAATAACGCTTTGTAGCAGTCAAGGTAATAACATTTTTAAACCCCACCAATCGGATTTAACATTATTTGAATAACAAAAAATAAAAACCAATGAAAACAGTAGTAGTATTAATAGGGAGCTTATTCCTTTTGGGAATCGCCGACATGTCTGCTCAGGTAAATCTGGATGAGGGCAGGATGATCATTAATGGAGTACAACTTTTACAGGATAGTAATGACAGTAGTAAGTATTATTATTTACCTGATTATCCCAGGTTAGCATTAAAAGATGATGGAGATTTTGAGTTAATGTGTATGAAATACATCGGCCAGGGAGGAAAAGCAAGTGGAGGACTTTTTCATGCTTTGATACAGTTTGATTTACCTGAAGAAGTAGTTGCTGGTTTGGAAAAAGAACTGAAAAACCGCACAGGAAATGGTGAAATAGCCGGTGTTGTTCCCATGAAACAAGCCATAAAGGACGGAGAAGATGGTTTGGCAAGTTTTAAAATTGTTTCTTCGATTCTCAATAATACAGATGGAGAAGAGGCTTTTACAGCCAATATCATTACTTCTGGTCATGCTCCTTTATACAAAAATTCTAAGGCGGCTATAGCAGCCAAACTCAATCAGGAAGGGGCAACCCTGTTGTGGGAATCGCTACAAGGGCAAACATCTGATGTATCGGTAGTCGTAAATGGCTATTACGAAGCAAAAGTGAAAGGATATAATGCGGTTGTCTCTGCTGAGATGTCAAATATCTATGAGCATTATAGTAAGATTTTGAGTCAACAGAAGGAATTTACAAAAAGACAGATCCGAAAGATCAATGATGATATGTTACAGGATCAGGTACTGAAAATCGATGTGTTTGATCGCTCTGCAGGATTGGGGATCAAGACTGATGATATTGATGGAATTCTAAGTATTGTTACTGACAAGTTGATCGAACTTATGTTTGATGCCGAAATGGGATGGGCCAAGCAACCTGAAAAAGAAACTGTAGTAGAACAAGGACAAATCAAAGGGCGACGTAAAAGAGGATTTTTTAGCAAGGTGTTTGGTGGGGCTCGTAACGAGAAATATGTAACCGATGATCAGTTTGTATTAAAGAAGAGAAAAGATGTAAAGACCAATAAATTTTACCTAAACCTAAGCAAATCTACAACCATCAAGGTGCCTGTATATTCTTCTGGGAATATTAGCGGTTTGTATCAAACATTTAGCGAGGACCCTAAGAGTGTGGATAAATACTTCAGAGTAGTTAATCTTGAGGATAAAGACTTTCTGAAAAGGCAGGTGATATTTCAATTGGATGGAGAATATATAGATTCCTTCAAAGAGATTTTAAACTCCGTATCGGTGAGTTTCAAAAAAACATATGGAGAGGGGCAGGAAGATGTTACAAGAGATATCGTGATAAGCAGGAATGATCTCGAAAAAGGAGCGGATTATCAAAATGTATTTTATCCCAGATTAGGTATCGAAGACGCCAGTTGGCTGGATTTTGATTATAAGATCAGTTGGAATTTAAAAGGAGATGACAAAACCATTTACATCCCCAAAGGAAAAGGAAAATGGATGACAGGCAATGATGCTTCTATTGCACTTACTCCTCCTTTCAAAAAAAGAGTAGTTCAGATCGATGCAGATCGTACTTTTTTCAAAGAGAAAAATATCCAGGCATGCTCTGTTCGATTCTTTACCATACTTAATGGGAATCCGACACCGCAAAAAGCGGTTGTACTGCGCAAAAACGATACAGAAAATACCGCCAGGATCAACTTGTATCATGACAAAGATGAACCGATCATCTATCAAGTAAGTTGGTATAGCACCAATGGTCCTGTAGAGCTAGAAGCCAAACCACTAGAGAGTGATTACGTATTTCTATTACCACCTCAAGAGCTTTAATACAACTTAAAAACTTCACAAAAATGAGAACTTTAAAAACCATAATGTTCTACATCCTAATGGCTGTAGGTGTGCTCAATATAGAAGCTCAGCAAGTATTGATTGATCAAGGAGTTTCTGCCAATGGATTGATGTGCTTTCCGATTCACAACAAAGAAAATACGTATCTCTATCTACCCCAAAGGGCGAGACTGTCCTTACAAAATGACTCGATTCCTGAGTTTTCATTCCTAAGGTATGTCTTAGAGAAACCTACAGAAAATTCTTCAAAATCCATCATCGAGGCTGACGGTGGAGGGATCTTAAATTTTTTGGTGCTGTATGATACACCAGAAGATGCCATTCGTAAAGCAGAACGTGTGCTGAAACAGAAAATGGAGAATGATTCTATCAAGCTTCAAGGGCCTGTGATTTTTGAAAGAGGGAAGTATACTTTGGTTTCTTCTATTGTAAACTCAAAATCCGGTAAAAATGAAAAGAAAATAATAGGGAGTGGTTCTGCACCAATTTTGGAGAATAGTAAAATCCCACTATCCTTTCAGTTAGATCCGGTAAAGTCAAAGTTGCTGTTAGAAAGTTTTAAGATGGCTACACCAGACATCTCATTGTTGTTTGAGTTGTCATTTTCTGGGCTTACCGATAATTATGAAGCAGAGTTAGAAGTAGATTGGTCCGAGGTTAAAAAAAGTCACGCTTTTGATGCAGGTGGATCGATCTATTTTGTTGGGGTAGATGTGAGTCTGGGGTTTGACAAACTAAGAAAAGACCAAGCCATAAAATTAACATCTACAGGTAGCGATGAATCCATGGAAAGCCTGGTAGAAACTGTGTATTCTAAGCTTTTGGAATTAATGTTTGAACCGGTAGAAGCTTCGGAAGTACCTGAAGATCAAAGGGGAGGATTACAAGACGCTCTGGGATCATTAATTGGGCAAAATGGAACCATGGGGAGTTCGAACACCACAGGTTTTGGAATCAATGTTGGATATCAATATAAAGAACACCGTACTACCGGAAAAAGCAATATGACCTTTAACGGTCGTAGTGCAGTAAGCCGTAATCACTACATCACCTTTAATGCCGGAGATCTCTACAAAAAATTTGGTAAGAACAAAAGAGTATTCAAAGATGTTCCGCTTTGGGACCCGGTATTTCAGCAGCGAGATGTGCATGTAGGAGTAGATGGAAATCTGGAGAAAGAGTTCGACAGAATGCTCAATAGTGTAACGGTAAAACTCAGGAAAAACCATCAAAACGGAGATCAGACTTCAAAAGAGGTATTGCTTACCAAAAATACCTATGCAGATGCCAACGGAAAAATCTCTATGAAGTATCTCAACCACGATGATGCAGAACGAGAAAAATGGTTGGATTATGAATATCAAACCATATGGAAATTTATAGGAGGAGGCTCGTATTCAGAAAACTGGAAGAAAGAATCTGCTGCAATGATCAATTTGTATACCCCTTTTAAAAGAAGAAAAATAGAGCTCTCTGGAGACTATTCGGTATTGGTAAGGGAACAGGTAAGAGCTGTATCGGTAAAAATAGCCTACGATTTTTTTGAAGATCAACGTACCGATATGAAAACCATATATCCGGATAGAAAAACAAACGGTGATTTTTTTGAAATCACCCTCCCCAAAGATACAGAGGAAGTACAATATAGTGTTACCTGGTTTTTGAAAGACGGATCGGTAAAGAAATATGAAGGAGTTGACAAATATGGGCTCATTTTTATTGATGAGTTACCAAAACTGTAAACCAATGATCTCTCTAAGAATACATATGGTAATAATCATAAAGTTGCTATTCCTTTCGGATCATATGATAGCACAACGACTGGATGCAGACGATTGCGAATCTATTGTTGTCGCTGCCCATGTAGAAGTTACCGCATGTAAAAGTATCGGGAACAACGAATATTATTACTTGCCTACCAACCTCCGTTTTGCAGAGACTAAACAGAACGAGATCTCTTTTTCATTTATAAAGTTTCAGGACAAAGAGACTTCGGGGAGTATTCTACATTTTCTAATCACATGGGGATTAACAAGTTGGCAGTTTCAGAAAGCGAAAGAACAATTGCGTGATAAAAAAGGAATACAGGCAAAATTGATGGGGGCTGTTATCCCTGATGTAAAGAATGATGTTGATGGATTTGTAATCGAAGGTACCTCCAAACTTGTCGATATACTCAATAGATCCATGGTACATATTGGTAAAGCCACTCCCATGGCTCATACCAAAATAGCAGCCTCTTTTCAACTTAATCAAGAAGATACTTGGTTTTTGGACAGTGCTTTAGCGAATAACCAAAAAGACTTAAAAAATACATACCTCACACTAGTGTTTTACCTCAATTATCCCCCAGAATCGTATCGAACGTATAAACTGAAGAAAAATTTTTATGAACTCTTAAATCATTCATTATGAAAACAAAAATTAAACATTACGCCATGACAGCAATCTGCTGTTTTGTGGTAGGGATAATGGCTGTCAAAGCCCAAATCGTGGACAACGAAAATAGATTGTCTGTTACATTGAGAGATGGTACTGCAGTGACCCTTCTGGGTAAAGCGATTAGTCTATCCGATGCAAAAAGTAAGGACTATTATTACTTGCCATTTTCATTGCGATTGGCTACAAATACAGAAAATACACCCGAGTTTCTCTTTCTAAAATATATTACAGAAGAGAAAGAAGCAGAAGGAGGAATTGGTGGAGCATTGTTGCATATGTTAATGCATTGGGGGCCAACTCCACAGCAACAAGCTGAGTTAGAAATGATTCTTAAAAATGGAGAGCAAGGAGCCAAAAAAGGAAGTAGATTAATGGGAGCTTTGGAGCTTAAACCAGACGGAGAAAAATCTCTGAAAATCATTTCTGCTACTCTTGGAGATGACAAATTAGCAAGATCTGTTGTTCAATCGTTTAATGCGCCTATTCTTCCAGGAGGGAGAGCAGCTGTGGCCTCGTCATTAACGCCCAATGGTGCGCAATTGTTGGCAGCTACTTTCGAAAAAGATATGGCTATTACAGATCTTACAGTAGAATTAAGCTATAAATATACAACCAGAGTACCAGCAGCTAAAGGACGTGTAGAAGTACGTTGGAGAGAAATGATGAAGCATTTTGAAAAGGATTCCGCTCAATATAGACATTACAGAAGCAAAAAAAAGCGAGGTGGACTGTTTGGAGGTCTTGTTGATGGACTTTTCGGGAAACGATCTTCTACGGATAGTATTACCTATGATGAAGTTCGCAGTGTGGTAGATGAAATGTATAAAAAAGAGTACATCAAAATCGATTGGGATGATAATGTAAAAGATGATCGAATTGAAAAGGTAAGAGAAGCGTTTTTCGATTTTTTCTTACAGAAAATGACCAACTCTGTAGAATCTCAGCAATTAGCACCTCCTACCGAAAAAGAGAAAGAAGCAATGCCTGATATAAAATATAGTAGAAAGTATACCTATAATAGGGAGTTTCTTAAAACTGCTGTTAAGAAGGGACGCGAAACCTATTATCTGAATCTTAGATTAGCTATTGAGAAACCGTTTACAGTTACGGCAAACCTTGCCAGTTGGTATAACGGGGTAAAAAACAACAAAAAATGTGTCTCTTCTGTACTGCTTAATGACCGGTTCTTTCAACACCGAGATATCAACTTTTTATTGGATAATGAATCCAAATTATTATTCGAAGAAGGAGAGGCCAATTATGCGACTATCACTGTAAAAAAAGAACGCAGTTCGGGTAACGACTTCAATGATAATGTGATCATCGATTATGATTATATGAAGAATAAAGGGCTTAAAACCGTGATTTCTTATGCCAGAGGAGATGATGAGAATACCGATAATTATAAATATTCGGCACAATGGAGCCTGAAAGGCGGTAACAAATTCCCAGCAGAACCCGAGTGGGTAGAAGGAGATTGGATGCATAATGATATTACTTTAGCCCCTCCTATTGTACCACGAACCATAGAATTCGAATCAGATTTAGAAGAGCTTAAAGCACTTGGAGTAGTTCGAGCTACACTTCAGCTTCGGTATATGAAATTCGGTAACGAAACCGAGAGTAATATCCCAATTACGGTATCCAAAGGAGAACCCCTCGTAGAGCGCACCATTTTTACAGATAGAGATACTCAGGGGTATGCTTATCGATATATACTTACTCATAAAGAACGAGGTAAAATGGTATTGGATTGGGAAACAAAAATTAATGATGATTATGTCTACGCCACTATCCCTCAGGAGCTAAAGGATGAAGATCCTGATTACCTGGAAAAAATAATTGGTGCAGGAGAAGTACTGCTTAAGCCAGGAAAAGATGGGAAAGTAAGTAAAACGGCTAAGATTCTGGATAAATTCAAAGATGTTTTGAAGGTGGTAAAGACGGATAGCAAATAAAAAATGGAAACGATGAGAACTATTTCAAAATATATAAAAATAAGCATAACCTGCATACTGTTTTTGTGGGTTGGGCTTACTTTTTCGCAACGAACGGCAAGGGCAGTTGTAGCCAAGCCATCAACGATTCAAAAAGCTTTTAAACATGTGGCCAGTGCATCAAACACATCGGGTCATATTACAACACTGGGTAATATACCTACGACCGGTATTGAGAACAAATTACTTTTTGTTACTCACGATTATGGAAATCGAGGACCGTATGTTACACAGTCATTAGGAGTATGGCTTAATGGTAAAAAATGGACCATCTTTAGTCAAAATAGAAGCGCTATTAAACCTGGATCAAAGTTTAATGTTCTGGTGGTTAGTAAATCATCAAACGCTTTTATACATAAAACTACTACGGCAAATAAAGTAGGCGCTGCAACCAAAATAAGTCATCGTGCATTAAACAATAATCCAAATGCTACTTTTTTGATCACTCAAAATTATGGAAAAGGAGGGCCTTATAATCCCCATCATGTGGGAGTTCGATATTCCAGAGGGTTTTGGTATATCTTTAATCTAGACGGAAAACCGATGCCTAATGGAGCACAATTTAATGTACTGATCAATTCTGGAATTTTTAAGCATCAAGTCAATAGTAATAATCGTCGTAATCATACCACTGGGATTAACAACCCGAGAACAAATGGCAAAAAACAAGCATTAGTGTTTACGACTTTTAATTCTCAAGGAAGTATCAAAAATTTTGATAATGCGATTGGGATATACCTTGTTGGTGATAAATGGTACATTTACAATGAAAACAAAAAATACTTACAAGGTAATGAAGCCTATAATGTATTATCCTATAGTGCTACACAAAATACCAAGCCAGGAATAGCGGTAGTGACCAAAAAACCAGGGGTGAGTACTACAGGAAGAGTTATTGTTAAACCTAGACCAAATACAGGACAAAGTAATACGGTAAGAGTGACTCCTAGAACATCTACTTCTAATGGTAGTGTACGAGTAGCTTCGGGAACAACAAATACTGGACGTCGTGTAAGGGTAGCACAAAACAAACCTGCCAATCAAACCAACGTAATTCGCAATATAGGGATCGTAAGAACAATACCTTTTATAAAGCCTGCAAACCCAGGAAGTACTGATCGTTTGGGGCCTGAAACCAAATCAGTGCCTTTGGATTTTTCGAGGAGTATAGATGGGGAGCAATATCAATTATTTACAGATACTTTTAATTTTTTTGAAGACATATACAAAGATCAGAACCCAAGATCTGATGTACTGTATTATTTTCCGGCAAACTATTCTATCAATTGGGATAAGCAGAGTAATAAGTACGATTTTAATGTCTACTATATGTCTGCAGAAGATCGGAAAAAAGGGAACGTGCTCCTTAATGTCGAGCTGACTTCAAATATTACAACTGATGATATCGATTTGGCCGAAAATTATCTGTCTTCACGATTAGGGAAGCGTATTACATTAAAATCAATCGACTTACGTGAGAATCCATCTGTAGATTTTGGCGCAACCCTTACTAATTTCAATGTGAAGCCAGAGAGTGTGAGTACCAGTGTCCCTTCAGATTATCAAAAACCGATCATTCTGGATTGGAAGATGGAAAGCAATGTAGATAATTTCGTAGGAGCGATGTTGAACAATCGAAGCGGAAATGTAATGTTGAATTTTAAGCCTTATGGAGATAGTTTGAAGGTAGTACAAGTACCCATTAACCTAAAGGTGAATTCGCCTATTACCTATGGTAAAGTCAAATTTAATTCATTGCAAGAGGTAAAAGAAGGTTGGACTAATTATCTGGATTATCCGATTATTCCGAAGAAGTTTATTGTGCTTAAGAAAAGAGGTCGTAGTCAATATTTTGAAACCATAGACATCCCAAGACAGGAAATTGCATCTGGTTCAAAGTATGTTGAAAACGATCCCGCTATTCTAAACAAGATTTCAGGACAAAATACTGTAGTCAAAATATGGTTGGATTATGTGTTGAACGATGAGTGCAGAGAATGTAATCAAAAAGTAAAGAGAAAAATAATTGGAGGAACTTCTGGCAGTGAGATCGCCAATATCGAAGTGCAAATACTGAATGCAATAGAATTTTCTGGAGCTCATTCTATGAAATTAAATCTCAAATCTTTACAAGGTGACCCAAACGGAATCAACGAAATCGAATTTCCATCGCTAAGTGTCAGCGAAGACGGTCAATCTTTTAACGAGATACAATTATTTGTTCCACAAGGAAAAGAAATGTCGTACGAATATCAAGTCATTTTAATAATGGACAATGGGGATGTAATGACCAGTAGATGGGAAAAAGGAAACACCAACTTACTGGTATTAGGAGAAAGTCAAATCAAAAGGCTTTTTCCAGATAAGAAAAAAGATGATCTATTGGATAAAGCAAAAGACGGTGTGCTCAAAAAAGTAAAAGACTCGATTCTAGGAGGTGATGTAAGTGAAGAAGAAATTCTTGATAAAGGCATCAAAATCATTGGTGGCTTGTTTAAGAAGAAAAAAGAGGAGCCTGAAGAAGAAAAAAATGAAGAGCAACAATAGTATTAATAGTAAAATCATGGGGGTCGAGATTCTTTTTAAGAGGTTTTTTCATTGGGTCGTAATTGCTCTTACAACAGGTTGGGTTTATGGCCAACCAGTCTATGATTCAAAAAGAATGATTGACGGAGTTTCCCTCTATAAAGATCAAGTCGATCCCCATGTGTTTTATTACGAACCGGGTAAATTGCGAATTAAAAAACTATCCGATGGAACGCCTGATTTTCAGTTTTTAGATATGCGATATACCGGATCTAAATGCTATAATGATCAGGGCGAAAAGAGTTTTATGAGTCTATTACAGTTAGGGATGGAGATGAAGAAATTAGACAAGGAAATACTGAAAAGAGCGAAAATGAAACTCCCTTCAAAGTCAAAAGTAATTCCTTTACCTATTACGGGTATACACACCCAATTAATTATACCATCGACTAGTACAAATCCTTCAAAAAAAGATGTTGTAAAAAAAGGAGTGTTGGAGTCAAGTGGCAAAGAAAGTGTGTCGACCACTAGAGGATATTGGAAAACCAGGGTATTTGCCATTCGATTAAACCAATACGAATCTCAAATTCTTATGGATTGCCTCAAAAAGAAAACTTTGGGCCTTAGCTTACAGTATTCTTTTTATGCTGACTTTTTAGGAAAATCAGATATAGAATATGCGGGATCAAAAGAAGTAGAAGAGCATTTGCATACTAAAGAAGAGGAGGATAAAGAAATTATAGAAAATAGAATTGTCCAATCCGATGCATTACCGATCAAAGTGGATATTGAACAATATCCAGATGTAGTCAAACAACTTGACCTTAATGAAGAAATCCCTCCAGCCTATGCGGGTTTAGAAATCAAATGTTACGATTTCAAGGAGAATATCCGTCCTGATTTGTTCATGAAAATAATAGAGATTGAAGCACAAAGTGTTGATGGTGTAGAAATCGTGAAACAAGAGGTGAAATTTTTGAAGAAAAATACGGATTTGCATACCTATCATATTTCGTTTCCTTATGCTATTTATGTAGATACGCCTATGCGATATCGAATTACTGAAATCGACATTGAAGGTAAAAGAACAGTTTTGGAATGGAAAGAGAAAGCGGAATGTAGTTCAGAGATTGATATAACTACCCCTATTGATACTCAATATATAGGTAATAGAAGAATTGAGATCGAAATTGACACTGATAATTTCGGTAAAGATTTTGATAGTGTCGAGGTTCTTTTTTCTTATTGGTTTAATGGAGTTCAGCACCACAAAGAGATTTTGTTTTCTGATAAGATGAATGTTGTTATTAACGAATTGGAACTAAGTTTTGACAAAAATAAGCCTATCTATTGTTCAGTTACTAAGTTGTTGAACAATCAATTGGTACAGGAAGAGATAAAAACAATTGAAGACAATTACTTATATATACATTAGAGAGGGATTTAGTAATTTGTCTTCGTAAAAAAAAGAGGCTATTTAAGCCTCTTTTTTATTTGTTAAGTACAGGATTTAGAGTCTTCTTTCAAATCTAACATCTCTTACTGGAGTCCAATTCGAGTTTTGATATTCATTTCCTAACTGTTGATATTGTGCTTCGTTGGTTTCTACAAATTGATAAAAACGTCGAAAAGCTTCTGTGTAATTTTGCCTTGGATGAAGAAACCCTTGTCTAAAATGATTATTTCTTCCTAGTACCCCATTTGGATATCTTATGATCTCGGTTCTTCCTGGTAATGCGTCCACTCTGCCTTCTTCCCGAGCTTCAAAACGAACTACTTTTACTACTTGTATGTCAAAGATAGAGTTGTACAAACCTCGGTGTGCATTTCTTAATCTATTTAATTCTTCTTGTAGTAATTCTCCCATGGGAGCAAGTATAGTAAACTTAACAGATTTAGGGTTTTGATAGCGATACCAAGGGAAAGTTGCTTCCAAGCCATCGTAGTCCCCATTTCCAGAGACGGTAAACGGACCAACATGAATATTGATATAAATTACACCTTGCCTGCTAGTGCGCACTCTAAACGAATTGAGGTATCTCACTATGGTTCTAAATTCAGCTACATGTTGATTAGGGATCAGTCGAGATAGATTACCGCTATGTTGATGGTTGAAATCCTGTAATCTTCTTAAATAAACGGTGCGATCTGAATCCGGGGGTAAACTGGAAAATTCTCGTAATACTTGGTCCCTTACATCGCTTTCTATCGTATGAGATAAAGCATCTTGAATTCTAGCCCTTTCTTGTCTAAAATGCGAAATGATATCAAAACGTTGAGAAGCGGCCGCTGCACGATCTCGTTCTTGTTGCATAGCTCTCAGTAATTGGTAACTTCTTGAAAATAAAGGAAGCCCTTGTGTTAATTGATTTAATCGACTGGTTAACTCTAGAGTCAGTTGATTAGCTATTACAGGCCCCATATTCACTCTTGTACTACTTTCGGTACCGGTCAATACATTATCGATAAGGTCAGTCATTACATTACTGTATACCCCTAATATATTTCTTCTGGCTTCGGTAACCAATTGCGCGTATTCTGATATAACCTGTCTGTCCTCTGGAGTGACTCCAGGATATCGTTGTTCTTCTCTATCGGTTACCGATGAGTCGGTAACCTGTGCTTGAATCATTGGGATGTTTAAATATAATATCCCAATGAATATGTATGTTATGATTGAGTTTTTCATTGTATTTGTTTTAAATTTTATCAGATAAATTGTCTAAAAAAAGAATAGAACTATTACTGGTTGATTTACCAGATGAGATGGCATCTTTTCCTGGGATATACCAGGTGATTTCGTAGTCATAGTTTAAATTATCAGGCTCTTGTATGATTTCTAGCTGACCGGAAAATTGTTGGGATCTTGTATTAAGTTTTAAACGCTTGGATTGTCTCTTACCTGCTATTTCATAGTGCAAAACAACCTCAATAAATCGTACTCCTGCATCCTTGATAATGTCTGGATCGGCTTCCAGGTCAATAATTGTTCTTCTGAAAGGAGGAGCAATGGGTATGGTATTAGTAATGGTTTCTTCCCAATCTTTTTCGACCTTTACTCCGCCAAAGAAATTCCATTCGGTCTTGAATTGATATTTTTCCCAGTTCTTTCGATTGTTATCGCCTTTCCATCCGTAAAGCATTTTAAAATTATTACCAGATGCATTAAAATTATTTCTGTCAATCCGTACTTCGTCTATGGTGATTTCTCCTTCTTCGTGCTTTTTCTTCATGATCACATTTACATAGTTGATATATTTACCGAAATCTTCGAAATTAAGCCCATCCAAAAAAGCAACGATTTCACGTTGTTTATATAAAGGATCGTCTAAATTGATTTCCCTAAAGCAAGCATCGCAGTTGATTTGACCAAAATTTTCATCAAATCGAACCACAAGATTATCGGCTAAATACTTGTTGAAATCTAGTGTAAATGTCCCTCGTTGGCGGACTCTTTTCATCTCAAAACTTGCGGCTATTGCCAGAGAAGGAGTACCATTACTTCCTGAGTTTTGATTCCTCCCCTGTTGAGGAGAGTTACTACTTTCCGTTTCTCCTTCTCTATGGTTTCTTTGTATTTCTGCTGCCTCTTCCTCCGTAATATCCCGATTCAATTGTTCTTCAGGTACATTGTAACTTTGGATATTAGATTGTCTATTGGCTGTATTCAGCATATTTGTTGCCCGATCTAACATACTGGTCTGACCACCTGTACCTAGTGTAGAAGAGAGTTGTCCCAAATTCGGTGTTCCTGTACCTTCTACAGGCTCAAACATCATACGCGTAAGTTTACTATACGCCATCTCGATGAGTTTATCCATGTTTTCATCTTCTCCAACCTGCGTTAATTTGATGGCCCCATTTTTTGTTAAATCTTCAAAAGAAGCTTTGATTTCGGCGGCTAGAATGGGTGATGCTACAGCAGCTTCAAAGTTTTTGTGTTCATAAATTTGATCAAAGTTAGCCTCTAGTAACGCTCGTATCGGAGATCGAAAACCGGAAAGTTCCATTTCGAATGAAATACTCATATCGGGAGTAGGGGTCTTGAAAGATTGCCATAAAATTTTAGCGCCCTTTTTGGTCAGTTCCATAGATACGGCGGCTTTTTGCCCATCTAGAATAGGAGCTTTCCCCAAACCGATCACCTGTTTCGTCAAATCTCCTTCCGTATCTGTAAATGAAGAAATTAAGGCTATAGTACCGCCTTTGTACACAATAGGGCCTTCAATTTTTCCCCGGTTATTGATCCTACGCAGGGCGGTCCTTGCTTCTCGTAATTGATCTTCGGTTACTCCTAATTGAATTACGGCATGCACAATTCCGCCTCCTTCTCCTTCTTTTCTCGCCTCCTCGTCACTTCCCGAGGCCACGTTCTCAACAAATCGTAGAAAAGAGAATTGTGGCCTGCCTTTATCATCTAGCCCTATTCTGGGTTTGTCTGATAAATAATAGTATACATTTTGATCGTTCAAATCTGGGAATAATGTAAGTTCCCCTGCCTTTACCGGTTTATCCAAAAGGATTTGCTGTGACCATAAATTATTGGTCATGACTATTCCTAAAACGAATGCCATTACCATGTTTCTTTTTAAGATCACCATCTTAATTTTTGTTTTCATTGGTATGTAATTTTAATTTATGTTGAAGTAATACCCTACTACTGGGTATGTCTAAAGCTTTATGAGAATTATGAATAAAGGTTAACACATCCTTAATTAAAATGGGTGAGGGACTGTCGAGATTCTAGTTTGTCATAATTTTAACAGAAACTAAATTTTGGTATTCTATTTTTAGGGAATTGTAACAAGATATTACCTAACTAATAGCCATTCGAAGATCCTGAAATGAGATTATTAATCGTTCTACTTTTATTGCTTTCGGTATCAATAAGCTGGTCACAAACCGATATTTTTCAGAAGAAATCATTCACAGTAGGTACTGCCAATGAAGATATCCAGATCGATGGTGTTTTGGATGAGGGAGTATGGAGTAAACTAACTCCGGCAAAAGATTTTGTGCAATATTTTCCATCAGATTCTATTCCTGCAAAAGCACAGACAGAAATCTATATGTGCACCGATCAAAAGAATCTTTATATAGGGATCAAATGTTATGCAGCGGGGAATGATTGGATAGTTAATTCTCTTCGTAGGGACTACAGAGCGGGAGGCGCGGATAATATCACATTGCTTTTCGATACTTTTGATGATGGTACCAATGCACTTTATTTTGGAATTAACCCTGAGGGAGTTCGCAGAGAAGGAATCATTAGTAATGGAGGAAACGTTTTACGAGATTTTTCTACTTCTTGGGATAACAAATGGAAAGGAGAAGCCCAAAAATACGATGGATATTACACTGCCGAATTAGAAATCCCATTTAGCACCCTCAGATACCCCACACCATCCAAGAAATGGGGATTCTCTTGCTACCGTTTCGATTCCCAATCCAATGAGATTAGTACACATTCCAGAGTGCCAAGAAATCAGATTGTTTTTACTTTGGCGTATCCTGCTGAAATGATTTGGGAAGAAGAACTGACAACAAAAAGTAGTGCAGTTTCGTTAATTCCCTTCGTATCTTCTGGGGTAAATAAAGATTTCGAAGATGATACACCCTCTGATACTTTTTTTGAAGCCGGAGGAGATGCCAAAATAGCACTTTCGCCAGGACTTAATTTGGATTTGACGGTGAACCCTGATTTCTCTCAGGTAGAAGTAGATGAGCAAATTACCAACCTGGATCGTTTTGAAATCTTTTTCCCAGAACGCAGACAGTTCTTTCTGGAAAATGCAGATCTTTTTGGACAGTTTGGGTTCGCAAATATTAACCCTTTTTTCTCTAGAAGAATCGGTGTTGGAGAGGATGTACGTACCGAAGAACTAGTTCAGAACAGGATATATGGCGGATTACGAATAAGTGGAAAGCTTGACCCCAATACCCGAATTGGATTTTTGAATATGCAAACAGCTTCTAGCCAAGAACAGGGGATTCCTAGTGTTAATTATGGGGTAGCTGTTGCACAACGTAAATTGTGGACAAGATCGAATATTGGATTCATAGCAGTAAACAGACAAGTAGCTGATATTGATGGATTGGACACCCTGGATATTAATCGTTATAACAGGATGGCAGGAATAGATTTTAATTATGCCACCAGGGATAATACCTGGTCAGGAAAGACCTTTGTGCATGGGACCTTTACGCCAGATACCGATGTAGCGATTGCTCAAGGAAGTACTTTAAACTACAACACCAGAAAATTTGGTGTGCTTTGGAGTCATGAGTACGTGGATGAAGATTATAATGCCGAAGTAGGGTTTGTGCCAAGAACCAATTATTTTAGGATTAATCCAGTTACAGAACTTCGATATTACCCTCAAAATGAATTTATGAATAACCATACCTATAGGGCTGAAGCGGATGTATTTTGGAGACCTGAGTTTGGTAAAACAGATCATTTCTTTTCTGTAGGGTGGGGAGGAGAATTGGCAGAGCGTGCTACTTTTCAGTTTAATCTTAATCATAATTATGTGTATTTGTTTGATCCATTTGATCCTACAGGTACTGATTCTTTAGAATTGGATGCGGATCAGGACTTTTCCTATTTTAGTTTTACAGGTAATTTTAGGAGTGATCGAAGAAAAGCATTTAGTTGGAGCTTAAGCCCTTATATCGGAGAGTATTTTAATGGTTGGCGTTACGGAACAAGAGGTAGCTTTACCATCAGGTATCAACCCCGGGGTTCATTCTCCTTGAATTATGCGGTAAACTACTTCGATTTACCTCATTTGGATGGAGGCAGGGAAACTTTTTTGATTAGTCCTCGTGTGGATTATACGTTTTCTAAAAGTGTATTCACTTCACTATTTGTACAATACAACTCTCAAAGCGATAACACCAATATAAATGCTCGTATTCAATGGCGTTTTGCTCCTGTATCAGATTTAATTTTGGTGTATACTGATAATTTCCTTACTGGTGAGGTGGATCCCCTAGATCGTTTTGCGTTTGATGTTCGTACCCGATCTATAGTGCTGAAAGTTACTTATTGGCTTAACCTGTAACTTTTACCACAAATAAAAGAGGTTAAAGGAGGTAAGATACCTTGTGATTTCGAATATAGTCCGAAGGAGAAACACCATACTTACGTTTAAAGCATTTTGTAAAGTAAGAATGATCGGAGAACCCAGTTCGATATGCAATTTGAGTGACATTATCCACATTTTGTTGTAGTAGATAAGCAGCTCTTTCCAGGCGGATGCATCTTATAAAAGCTGTTGTAGAAAGCCCGGATAAACTCTTGAGTTTGCGATGTAATTGAGTCCTGCTCATATGTGCCACTCTCATTATTCTACTCACATTAAGGTCTGGACTGGCAATGTTGCTAATAATGTATTGCGTTATGGTATGAAGAAATATTTCATCTCTTGTACGGACTATAACATCCGCGATAACTAAAGAAGGTTGGTGTCTTATTGTTTTTTTGGGTTGAGGGATTAATTTAATAATCGATGTTTTCGATATTTTGTTTTCAGAAAATGTGTCAATACTTGACACTTTGTTGTAAATAGGGTTTTGATTAATACTTCCCTTTTCTCCAAAAGAAACACTACGATGTACCACTTTCATTGGGGATGAAGCTGCCGCTTTTAATACAGACGTATTTGTGTTTTTAGTTGTATTCATAATTTGTTCACTTGACACTCAAATATAGACGTGCAATAGGCTTGATACCAAGTGATAACTCTACGGATTCCGGAAAAAAGGCTGCCAATTCCATGAATCCGTATTGTTAAATTTTTTCTATAAACAATTGATTGTAAGGTTTTTGTGTTTGATTGTTGCTTAAATATAAATAAGTATATTTATGAAGTTGTAATTCTATCCAGGAGATTGGGTTTGTTTTTGAAGTAAGGATTATAACGTCCAAATATTTATGATAAATATTCGTTTAGAGTTTTAGATAATACTATGATTACCCCTTTAGATGATATTCGAAATCCTATCCTCATGAATTACAACGTACGCTTGTATGGTCTAATCCTTTTGATGTTTACTGTTTCCCTATCTTCACATGCTTATCAAGTGGATAACGAAACAAAGGAAGATTATAAAGTATTAAGAAGAGCGTACTACAAACACAGAAGTGATTCTGTACAATTAGCCAAGGAAATCCTTAAGGAATATATCAAAAAAGCGAGACAGAATAACGATAGTCTTGTGCTTGCTGATGGGTTCTATTTGTATTCCAAGATTAGCGATTACGATCTCGCACAGCAATACAATGATAGTGTTATTGCCTTAAGTAAACCTCTGAATAATGCTCGCTATCCATTACTTGCCTATCAGGATAAAGCTACTATTTATTATAATACTTTCAATTTCAAAAAAGCGTTTGATTATTATTTAAAAGTCACCGAAGAAGCCAAAAAACACAATAAAGAATTCTACTACCATCAGGCACTTGTGGATATGGTTTTGATCAAGGCCCATGTAGGAGAGCACGAGACCAGTCTTCCTACGTTAAGAAAATGTGTTGCCTATTTTACAGAATTCAAAGAAAAAAAACCTCAGGACTATTTTACAACAGTATTTGCGTTATCTGATGCATATATCCATCACAGAAAATTGGATTCTGCTTCTTTGTTTAATAAAGCGGGATATTCGTTTTCTACAATTCTGGAAGATACTTATGAATGGAAATCTCACTTCATTCTTAATGAAGGAATTAATCAGTTTTATAAAGAGAATTACCAGGCTGCAAAAGATAGCTTAACAAAGTCAATTGATTTGATTTCGGATACAGATGATCCGGTAAGTACGGCAAATTTGAGTATGGGTTATTTTTACTTGGGTAAGACATTATCTGCTTTGGGAGAGCCATTAACGGCTCTGGAAGCTCATAAAAAAGTTGATGAAATATACAGCAAGAATCATATGGCGATTCCAGAGATTCGAAATAGTTATGATGTACTTATCGAACATTATAAAAAAAGCGGGGATAAGGATCTACATTTGAAATATATCGAAAGACGCTTAGCCATCGACAGTAGTTTGAATAGTGATTACAAGTATTTGATCAAAAACGTGGTTCAGAAATACGACACCCCAAGATTACTATCCGAAAAACAAGAAATTATTGATGCTCTCGAGAATGAGAAGAAATCCTATTCTTATATTACTATCGGACTTATTTCTATCAGTATTCTTTTTTTGGCTTTTTGGATTCAGAATTATATAAAACGAAAAACGTACAAGAAAAAATTTAATGAATTGTACAACGCTACTACTTCGGTCTTGAATGATAAAGAGAAGAAAAAAGAATCAATAGCGGATACTCAGGATACCGAAATTGGTATCGCCGAAGATATCGTAGCAGATATTTTGAATCAACTTACGCGATTTGAAGAAAACAAAGGATTTTTGGAGCCAGATATTACTACGAATTCCCTGTCCAAACGTTTCAATACCAATTATAAGTACCTTTCCAAGGTAGTAAATAAATATAAAAACAAGAGTTTTAGTACCTATATTAATGATTTAAGAATTGACTATTCGGTTGCAAAGTTAAAAGAGGATAAAAAATTTAAACAATATACCATGGCAGCTATCGCCAAGGAAATAGGATTTAATACCAGCCAGGCATTTTCAAAATCTTTCTACAAGAAAAATGGAATTCATCCTTCTTACTTTATCAAACAGCTTCAAAAACAGGATGAATAGTTATAATTGTTCTCATTTTTAATTATTGATTTAGTTTTTGTAAATTTCTAAAAATCAAAGTTTTAAAAAGTGGTTTTCCGGAAAACGTAGAGGTAGTTTGCCAATAAGACAGGCTATAAAGTTTATTATTAGTAGTTTTAGAAAGACGCAATCAAATACAAACTCATGAAAGCAAAAAATAAGCGGTTACAATTGAAAAAATTAACGGTGGCCAAAATTTCTAATATGGACACCATAAAGGGAGGGATTGAAATTACTTATACCAACGATAAGGAGTGTGATTTAACCACCCGTCCAAGAGAATCTGTAGAAGGAAATAACTGTGAGTCTGTAGAATGCGATGATATTTTTGATTTTTTTTAATTAGCGAAATACAAACAATAAAATCATGAAAAAAGTAAGAAAACTGGATCTTGAGAAATGGACTATTGCTAGATTGTCTGACTACAGAACAATTAGGGGTGGTAGTGATTCATTTACTAGGGAATCCATTGATATTTCATGTCTAACTACAAATCCCAGAGAATCAGTACGCGGCAATAATTGCGAATCACAAAATTGCGAAGACATATTTGAATAGATGATTGAAGATAGCTATTGTTTGCTATCGATGAAGTCTATCCAAAATTTCCATTACCTCATTCTTTTTTCGAACAGAAACAGGGATGTTTTCGCCATTTTTCAGCATCAAATAGCCTCCGTCAGTTTTGATAAAGGCACTAATACACTGTAAATTGACCAAATGACTCTGGTGTACTCTCAAAAACTGATAGTTTTTGAGCATATCTGCAAAATACTTAAGAGTTTTGGTCACAAATATTTTTTGCCCATCCTGTAAATAAAATATGGTGTTATTGCTATCCGATTCACATCGTATGATATCATCGAGATTTACAATAATGATCTTGTCTAGTGTATGAAGCGATATTTTATCGGGTTTTTGTTCTGGTGCCGACAAAGTATCTTTCAAAATATTCAATCGCTCTTTGTTGGGTTGGATTTGTTTTTTGGCTTTGGCGATAGCTTGCGCTAGCTCTTCGTTAGAATAAGGTTTTAATACATAATCGATAGCAGCAAATTTAAAAGCCCGTATCGCGTACTCATCACTTGCGGTCACAAAAATGATTTTGGATTGCAGCTCGGGAAAAATTTCCAAAACGTCAAAACCGGTTCCGTCACCCAGCATGATATCCAAAAAAAGGATATCGGGTTCTTTATTACGAAGAGATTTTGCAGCCCCTACAACACTTTGAGCAGTATCAATGATTTTAATTTCTGGATGATTGGCCTCTATATCACTTTTTAAAAGCTGTAAAGCATCGGGCATATCATCTACAATAATCGCTGTTAGCATAGTCTTAATAGTCAGTTTGTAATGGTATTTTGAACGCAATTTGTGTTCCTGCTACCGTATTTCCGTTGGTCATTATTTCTTCAATATTCAAGGAATCTTTTCCCGATATGAACTCCAATCGCTCTCTGGTTACTGTCAATGCCATAGATTGATGGTCGGTATTTGTTTTAATTTTTTGGGATTGAAAAATTCCTTGTCCATTGTCGATTACAGTGCAATGTAAGAATTCTTCGGTTGTATGAAACTGAATCTTCAGTTCTCCATCCCGTATTCCTTTTAGAATTCCATGCCTAACCGCATTTTCAACAAAAGGTTGAATAAGCATAGGAGGAATTAAAATCTCTTCAGGATCAAGATCAGAGTCTATGTCAATAGTATAAGTAAACGGTTTATTAGCCATTAACTGCTCTATTTCTATATAGTGTTTTAAGGTCTGTATTTCCTGATCCAACGTAATATAATCCTTTCTTGAGTTATCCAAGGTTTCTCTTAGTAAAGTAGCAAAGGTGTTAATGGTAGTATTCATACGCTGTGGGTTACTGGTTCCCATAGCTTTTATACCATTTAGAGCATTAAATATAAAATGAGGATTCATCTGCAGACGTAAAGCCTTCTGTTCTAGAGAAAGTAAATGATTTTGCATTTGTAATCGTTCTCTTTCTTCCTTATTCTTTCTCTTTACACGTCTGATATAGGTTAGCGCATACCCTCCTAAAACCAATAAAATTCCTGCCAAAACAGATAATTGAAACCAAGTCTTTTCATAAATAGGACTATCGATAAAAAAATTAAAGCTGGCATTATCACTTTCTTCCCATCTATAATTGCGAGATTGTGCAGTAAAGGAGTGGGCACCATATGCTAATCCTGCTAGATTTTGTTTGCTTTCAGAAGACCAGGGGCTCCATTCTGAATTGTTTAATCGAAATCGATATTCTATATCGTTGGGGTGATCCAAATCTACCGTTTTGTAGCTAAAGGATAATTCGGTTTGATGTGGTTTAAGTTTTAGTACCTTGGGACTATTAGTCCACGAATTCAAGTTAATCGAATCAATACTTTGATAGGCAACTTCAACATCTTCAAAAAACAGCCTGGGTTTTACGGTGACTTTGGTCGTCTCTGTAGGTTCGTATTTGGTAAGCCCATAAATGGCACCAAACCATAAATTTCCATCTTTATCTTTGGTTACGGCATTAAGATGAGTCTCGATACCCAAAAAACCGTCATTTCTACCAAAGTGAAAAATATCTACAATGTCGTTGGATTGATTGAGTTCTATTTTATCTACTCCTCTTTCACTTCCAACCCATAAGTTGTCCTGATCATCGAATATCATTTGATAGATATTATCAGAATAGGGTCTTTTTCTACCCTTTAGTTTCTTGACAGTAATATTTTTGCCTTCCAGTTCAGACCACCAAATTCCTCTACCTGCAGTACCTATAAACAATTTGTTTTTGTGAAAAAGCAATGTGCTTATAGCAGTCTTTTGGTTAAGTACGTTTCCGAGATGCGTAACACGATCTTTGTAGATGTAACCTAGGTGACCATTTTGGGTAGCATACCAAATTTTACCCAACGAATCCTGCTTCATGTATCGGATTTGTAGATCTTTAATTCCGTTGCGCCTTTCAAATTTTTTGAGTTGTGTAATTCGGTTTCTTATCGAGTCATACTTGAATCTGAAAATTCCAGAAGAATAAGATGCTGCCCATATTTTGTTTTTATCAATATGAAGAGTCCTTATCCATTCTGATGGGATACCATTATCTTTATCGATAATAAAGTTTTCGTAAACCACTTTCTTGATTGTATCTATTTGCACTACAGATTCGGTTTGGGAATCCTGAATTTTGCTAGAATCGATGACGATACTATCTACCAGTTTTGTTTTCTTAAATAATATTCCTTTACCGTCCGTTCCTGCCCAAATGTTTCCATTTAGGTCTTCTGTAATCGTTTTAATTTTTACTTCGGATAGGCGATCATCCTGTGGTATATGGTGTATACCCAAGGAATCAATTTTTACCAAACCTACTTCAGAGTTTGATGCCCATATACCATCTTTGGTTTGATGAACTGCATAAACCCGGTTACCTTTTAATCCGGTATCCTGATCATAGTGTATAAAATTGTTCTGAAAATATTTATAAAACCCACCACCAGAAGTAGCGATCCAAATATTAGATTGGCGATCCACGATACTTTTTCGAATATGTGATATTGATAAACCATTACGTCTATTAATCACTCTTTTTTGTGCATGAGTATTCGCGTCGATTATTCTGATCCCTTCATTGTCGGTGGCAAACCATAGTTCACTATCATTATGAACCGAAACATTGGTAACTCTTAGTGGTTTAGACACCCAATAATTACCATAAGATTTTGAGTTTGTATTAAGAATCAAAATCCCTTGATCAACTGCCGCGGCAAATATTTTGTTTTTATGATAGATAGCAGCAGTAAAATCATGGGCACTGTGGCGCTCCATAATGGTAGCTTTGTTTTGAATTTTATTTAGTTTCCAAAGTCCCTTATTGGTTGCTATCCAATAGAGTTTACCATCAAAGGCAATATCACTAATGATACTGGTATTGATTTTGGCGTTGAGGTTGATCTTTTTTAACCCTAGTTTTCTGTCATATCGATAGATACCAATATTTGTAGCTAGATAGGTCTTGTTATTAATTCTATATATTTTATTGATTCTAGGACCTTCTAGATTGGTGAATTTATTTTTGGTTTTTATGGATAGACCTCCTTTAGTTCCTATGAAAAGGCTATCATTGGCAGAGTGTAGTGCATGAATATAGTTAGATTGTAAACCATCGGTCTCGTTCCAGATTTCGAACTCTTCTCCATTAAAGCGGCATAATCCTCCTCCTTGGGTTCCTAACCAGAGATATCCCATCTCGTCTTGAATGATATCATAAACCTGTGATTGCGGTAATCCATCTTCAAGGGTATAGGCTCGTAATTGGTTATTTTGAGCAAAAGTGCTCTTAGTAAAAGCAATTAGGACTAAAGAAAAGAAACTTATATGTCTTAAAAGGGTCATAAAAGATAGATCTGGTTGGTAACAAATATAATTAAAACTGAGTTTGGCATTGGCATCATTAAAAACAAAACCGACAGATCATACGATCTGTCGGTATAATAAACAAAAGTTTCCCCCTTTTTGTTTATCAGATTGAGTTGTGTAAAGGTTACTAATATCCTGTAATGGCTGTCGTTTTTGAGATTCCTGTAATCCCTTCATTTTGGTTCCAGGTAAAACTCTGTTTTAGACTTACATACTTAGTATCGGATGTACTTTTATAAAAAGTTTGAGTACTTAGTATGTTACCATCAATTCCATATTCTTGATTCGGGAATATATATTGAAAATCAGTATCAGATTCTTCACAGTATATATTTTTAAGCTTAGGCAAAGCTGTTACTTCTCCGTTTTCTTGTACCATATAGTAAAAGGATTCCACATGCGCACAGCAAGCCAGATATTCTACTTCCATTTTTATCACTTCAGAGACCCCATTTAGGCCGGGGTTCTCTAAAGTGGTAATAAAAATATCCTCAAAAAGCTCTGTGTCGTTAATCGTTAGCGTAGATATTTTTTCGGAGCTATTATCAGAACGCACCAAATTAACGACGTATGTAGGATATTCCTGTCCTTGATCAGTAATTTCGGTTGTTACCAAATACTTTTCAGATTTTTCAAATCCCTTTTGTGCTTGAAGGAATTGAAAACTTTGAAACAGGATAATTATTATGGCTACCTTTTTCATAACAGCTTTATTTTGAGGTTGGCTATTTAATGTAAAAGTAGCACCTTCATTCATCTCTTCAGAGGTACTTTTAGTATTCGTTATGATCGAATTAGAATTCGTTTGAACTTTATGAAGTATGATTTACGTTTTTGGTTAGAAGAGCAGGTGAGGAAAAAGCTAGTTTGCGCTGTAATAACGGGTAAATAAAGAGCCTTGTTTTTCTCTAGAAAACAAAAAGATTTTGAGCAAAGATTTAAATATAAAAACTCCGTTATGGCTTATTATTACTTACTTTACGTTAAAACCACAAAACTTAAAATTAATTTTTAGATAACATTTTTAATACGCTTTTTTTTGTATCTTCACACAAGTTACCCCTTAAAAAATTATGTGCTTTTCGCATGTAATTTACTTGATTTATTTTTTCCCTATTAAGATAAATCAACTTCCTATCGATTTTAGAGAAGATGAAGATTTATATAGTTCTTATATGAATCTATATGTCAGAGATTATTTTTTAGCGTAGGTGTCGTATGCACTTATGTGAAGTAGCTATTATAGTCCAAATATAGCATATAGTGCTATGCTCAAATATTAACTGATATAAAATGATTTTTCAGGTATTGCAAATAATTAAAGAAGAGTTGAATGGCTATTTTACAGATGAAGATCCTGTGGAGTTAGCTAACATAGCAACGATTTCTTCTGGAGATGGTGAGGAGGATGCGGATATTGCATTAACTCTAATTAACATAGATGAAGAACCCACCTTGAAAAATGTTCCTAATTATAAAATTGAGGGCTCGACAGTTTCCTATAAAAACCCAAAAGTAAACGTTAATCTGTATATCCTATTCAGTGCGAATAGCGATTTGTATACCGAATCATTAAAGAATGTATCTAGTATCATGGAGTTTTTTCAAGGTAAAAATGTCTTCACACATCTAAATACAAATTTTAATCGAGATGATGCGGATATGCAGGACCTAGGAGATTTTAAGTTTATTACGGAATTATATACACCTTCTTTTGAACAGTTGAGTTATATCTGGGGTGTTTTGGGAGGGAAACAATATCCATCTGTGCTATATAAGGTAAGACTTTTAGAAATAGAAAGAGATGTGCTTCAATCACAAGGAGCCGTAATCACCAACATTAATGCAACTTTAAATAAGAATTAATGAGTTTCCAAATAGCATACAAACCTCTGGCTAGGATTACAATTCATCATGATTTCTATTTGGATGAAGGTGCAGATAAATTTGTGGACTTGTCTGATGAAGAAAAGAAGTCACAATTAGCAAGTTATGATTTTTTGAATTTTTTAAAGATTACCCCAACTCCTATAACGCAAAGATTATTGCAAAATCATAAAGTGGTTTTACGCAATACAGGTTCAGAATTACTACTTTATGTAAATGTAGAAGAATACAACAAGGCAGGTGAGAGTACCACTGCATTTTGCCCCAAGATTGAGATGGACGATGATTTAGAATTTACGTTTGAGCTTCGATTTTCTGATACCTACTTTAATAATTATACCAATAGTGCCGAGACTTCAGAAAACCAATTGTATTTTTTCTCTAATAAGCGGCCTGATAGCGAATCCAATGCATTTCCTAATTTTTTTATTGATCAGGAAGTACATACAGATTTTTTATTACAACCGGAGGGTAGTAGAGAAATTATACATGATGTACTTACCAAAGAGATAGCTCCAGTAGACGATTTGGGATTAGAAATTATTCTGGCTATCGATGATACAGATATCGAAGTTCCCGAAAATGCTACAGTTTTAAATACCTATATAGAAACGCAAAAAAGAAATGGATTGCTCGGATACATCCGATTAGCTGTTCAAGGAGATGGAAATGTTAACCTTCTTGAAGATACTACTGTAGAAATACCTAATAGCGCAAACCAAGTTCGCAAATGTTTACCAGAGACTTCAATATCGCCAATAGTACGATTCGAAAACAGGAAGACCTTTTGGAGATATAACAGAGTAAGTACAGAAGAAGTTTTTGTTACAAAAAATGAATATCCACTTACACAAAATGGGTTTATAAAACTTAGACCCAATCAATTACAACCAAGATTAAGAAATGTCTTTTTGCTCAATCCCGGGAAAAGTGGGGTAAGCGAAGAAAACGATGACTTTTATTCAGAAATATTTATTTAAAAATTTAATACAAATTAAAATTCACAATTATGGCAACGTACAGCACACCAGGAGTTTACATTGAGGAAATCGCTAAGTTTCCCCCTTCTGTAGCTCAAGTAGAAACTGCTATCCCTGCTTTTATTGGGTATACTCAAAAAGCAACAAATAAGGCAGAGGGGGATCTTCACGAAATTCCAACACGTATTACTTCGATGTTAGAGTATGAAACATATTTTGGTTTTGCGCAATTGGAAAACAGTATTACTGTTGATGTTAAAGACGATGTTATTTCGATACCACCTTTAACTACCAAATCGCCTTTCCTTATGTATTACTCACTACAGTTGTACTTTGCTAATGGTGGAGGACCATGTTATATCATGTCCGTAGGGCAATATGGAGAAGGTTCTGCTCCGGTTACCGCTGTTGCTTTGGGGTCAGAAACAACTCCAGGTTTGGCCAAAGGATTAAAATTGGTAGAAAAAGAAGATGAGCCCACATTACTGGTTTTTCCTGATGCTACTTCACTTTCTAGTAGTGGTGATTTCTACGGATTATACAATAGCGCTCTTACACAGTGTAACAAGTTACAGGATCGTTTTGCAATCATAGATACCTATGCTTATGATGATAGTACTCCTGTAGATGCAAATATTCAAGGGTTAAGAGATGGGATCAATCTGGAAAAAGATTTCATTAAATACGGTGCGGCTTACTATCCATTCGTAGAAACCATTTTGGATTATAACTATGATGAAAGTCAGGTAGATGTGACACAAACAGCTGCTGGTCCTGCAGATGTACAACAAGCTGCACAAGACATCTCTGATGATATAGATACAACGGTTGTAGATACCCTGGTTGCCGATTTAGGAACTATAGAAGGAGATATTGCTGCCGCAGGTGATGACGCTGCTGCTGTAGCTTTGGTACCAAGTCTACAGGCAAAAATCAATGAAGTTATTAGTTATATCAACGGACTAAAAAATAATTTGAATGCTGCTTTAGCAATAGGAAGAGCTGCTGGAGCCGCGGCAGAATCTAATGATTTGGATACCTGGATAACAGATGAGTTAGACCAAACGGTACTTGATCTTAATAAAAGTATTGATCGATTGAATGAGGATGATACGCAATCTAAAATTAACAATGAGATCTCTGTAAATCAACCAGGACTTTATGATACTTTAGGAATTCATTCTTCAAGTGCTGCGGGAGATGCTTTAAAAGCTAAAATTGATACACTTATCGCTTCTGGGCAACTATCGCTACTTATCGCTGCGCTACCAGCATCGAGTATTCCTGCAACTACAGTAAAATTGAATACTCTAGAAGCTTCGGATAACGCTTTATACAATAGAATTAAAGCAGAAATCGGACAAGTACCAGTAATTCTTCCTCCAAGTAGTGGGATGGCTGGAGTATATGCAAGAGTAGATAATGCTAGAGGAGTTTGGAAAGCACCTGCAAATGTAGGAATGAACTATGTGATTAAGCCTACCATACATATTTCTCATGAAGACCAGGAAGACTTGAATGTTCATGGAACAGGAAAATCAATTAATGCCATCAGAACATTTACTGGTAAAGGAACCTTGGTTTGGGGAGCTAGAACTTTAGCAGGAAATGATAACGAATGGAGATATGTATCTGTACGTCGTTTTTTCAATATGGCCGAAGAGTCTATCAAAAAGGCGACAGAACAATTTGTTTTTGAACCTAATGATGCCAATACCTGGGTGAAGGTAAAAGCGATGATCACCAATTTCTTGAATTTACAATGGAGAGCAGGAGCCTTAACTGGTCCAACACCAGATAAAGCTTTTTATGTAAATGTAGGATTAGGTGAAACGATGACCGCTCAAGATATTCTTGAAGGGAATATGATCGTAGAAATAGGAATGGCAGTAGTACGTCCTGCAGAATTCATAATCCTTAAGTTCTCTCACAAAATGCAAGAGGCATAAATAACAAATCATCTTAATAATTTATAAAGTTTATAAACATGGCAACAACATATCCATTACCAAAGTTTCATTTTAGAGTGTCTTTCGGAGATTCAGAATTTAATTGTACCGAAGTTTCTGGATTGGATTTTGAAAGAGAAATGATCGAATATAGAGCAGGGGCAGATAACGAATATCATAAAACGAAGCAACCAGGGCTTTCAAAATATAGTAACATCACTATCAAAAGAGGAACCTTTGTAGAAACCAACAAAGAGTTTTATGAGCAGTGGGTAAAAACCGTGTATTTTCAAGAAGGAGAAGAGCAGTACAGAGGTGACTTAACGATCAGTTTGCTTGACGAAAAACACGAGCCCGTAGTAACCTGGAAAGCCGAACGTGCTTACATTACAAAAATTCAATCCACAGATTTAAAAGCGGACGGTAACGAGATTGCTATCGAGACGGCAGAATTTGTTCACGAGAAATTATCTCTAGTTTAATATGGCGGCTTACTATCCACCGGTTGGTTTTCATTTCAAAGTCGAATTTCAGGACATTGAAAATAGGACTAATGATCATCAGTTTCAGTCGGTTTCGGGTCTTTCTGTAGATCTTGAAACCGAAGAAATTGCTGAGGGTGGAGAAAATAGGTTTAAACATAAAATTCCGGTACGAACCAAATATCCCAATTTGGTTCTAAAAAGAGGACTTTTGATAGATTCTGGGTTAATTGAATGGTGTAAAAAAGCGATTGAAGATTTTGAAATTCAACCGATCAATCTCACCATCAAATTGCTCAACGAAAAGCATGAACCCTTATTAACATGGAATGTGGTACATGCCTATCCGGTAAAATGGACTGTCGAGGATTTTAATGCGGAAGAAAATAAACTGTCAATAGAGTCTTTGGAGCTTTCCTATAACTATTTTAAAACCATTACCTAATGCCAATAGAAATTAAAGAGTTGCATATCAAAATCAATGTTGATGAAAGTAGCAAAGGGCAAAAATCAGTTGCCACTTTCGGAAAAGAAGAAAAATCCGCATTGATCGCATCTTGTGTAGAACAAGTGATGGATATTCTTGAAATGCGTGAAGAACGATAATCAGTGAACAAATGAGTGAAGGTAAATTACAGAAATTAGTGATACGCTGTTTCAAAGATGAACGCTTTCAAGAAGAGCTTTTGGATCTAAAGTATACAGCACTTTTAAATCCGGAAACCTATTCGTTTTCTTTTAAAGCCGATTATCAGGAAGAACAGGCTCAAGGAACCAGTGGTGATGATCCCAAATTTGTGAGATCACTGCCCGAAGACCTTACATTGGACTTTCTTTTTGACCGTACAGGTGTAATCATACACTATGGAGATGATCCTTTATCAAGCTCTGGAGATACGGTGTATAAGGATCAGGGAAATGGGATTATCGATGATCTGGATGCGTTCAAAAAAGCGGTATACGATTACAACGGAGATAAACATAAACCCAATTATCTAATTATAACCTGGGGATCCTTGTCATTTAGGTGTTTTCTCACTTCGATGGATGTAGAGTACAAACTGTTCAAGCCAGACGGTACTCCGCTAAGAGCGATGGTAAAAGCTACTTTCAAAAGATTTATTGAAGCCGAAGAACGAGTAGCAGAAGAGAATAACAACTCTCCTGATCTTACCCACTATCGGGTCGTAAAAGCAGGAGATACGCTTCCCTTGATGACGTATCGAATCTATGGGGACCCAAAGTACTATCTCGAGGTCGCAAGAGTAAACAATATTAGCAATTTTAGAAAATTGAAGGTAGGACAAGAATTGTTTTTTCCTCCATTACAAAAACAGTCTTAAATGAATAATAGCGGTGTCATACAAACTTCTCAAAGCGCAGATCTTGTTACTTTCAAGATATTGATGGATGGACAAGAGCTTTCCAAGAAATATCAGGTACAAAGTATTGTTGTTGATAAAGAGGTAAATAGAATACCAACCGCAAAGCTGGTGATTAACGATGGTGACCCATCCGCAAGAGATTTTCCACTGAGCAACGAGGATTTTTTGATCCCAGGTAAAGAAGTGGAAATTACAGCGGGGTACCATTCTGATGAAGCAACGATTTTCAAAGGAATCATCATCAAACATAACCTAAGGATTCGTCCTAAAAGCAATCAGCTCATCATAGAATGCAGAGATGAGGCTGTTAAACTTACGGTGGGTAGAAAAAGCAAATATTTTTACGATAGTACCGATAGCGATATTTTTGAAGAGATCATCGGGACATATGGACTTGGAAATGATGTTGAAGCAACAACACATACACATACAGAATTAGTGCAATACAATGCCTCAGATTGGGATTTTATCATGTCTAGAGCACAAGCCAATGGTAAAATCTGTATTGTGGATGACGGCGAAATCAAGATTGCTGCACCAGATCTTAGCCAGGAAGAAATTGAAACCATAACTTTTGGAGCAAGTATGTTGGATTTTGATGCCGAGATTGATGCGAGACATCAAATAAGCAAAGTATCTTCTTACGCTTGGAATTATGCAGATCAGGAGCTCTTGGAAATAGAAGCCAACGATCCCACGGTTTCTCTCAATGGTAATTTGAGTGCTTCAGACCTTGCAGATACCATAGGAGTAGAAAATGTAGAACTTAGGCATGGGGGTGCGGTAACGGATTCTGAGCTGCAAAACTGGGCTGATGCCAAATGGTTATTTCAACAATTAGCCAAAATTAGAGGCCGCGTCAAATTTCAAGGCATACCAGATGTAAAACCTAATACCATTCTAAAGCTGGAAGGTGTAGGAGACCGTTTTAATGGTAAAATATTTGTGAGCGGCGTACGCCATTCTATTACCGAAGGTAACTGGACCGTAGATGCACAATTTGGTTTGGATCCCAAATGGTTTTCTGAAACCTACGAGATCGATATGAAACCAGCGTCTGGATTATTACCGGCTATACAAGGACTTCAAATAGGTGTGGTTTCTCAATTACAAGACGACCCCGATGGAGAAGAAAGAATTTTAGTGCAACTACCGATTGTAAATAACGAAGAACAAGGAATTTGGTGTCGAATAGCATCCCTGGATGCGGGAGATAGCAGAGGCGCCTTTTTTCGACCAGAAATAGAAGACGAAGTAATTGTTGGATTTATTAATCAGGATCCAAATGATGCTGTTGTTTTGGGAATGCTGCATAGTAGCGCCAAACCAGCTCCTATTACTGCAAGTGATGACAATCACGAAAAAGGCTTTGTAACACGTAGTGAGATGAAAGTACTTTTTGACGATGATAAAAAGACCTTGAATATCACCACTCCTGCCGGAAAAAGAATCGCGCTCGATGAGGATGAAGGTACGATTATCGTAGAAGACGAAAACTCGAATGTGATTACTATCGATAGCGCCGGTATTTTGATGGAAAGTGCTGGAAATATAGAAATTAAAGCCTCTGGAGATGTAAATATTGAAGGAACCAATGTAAATCTTACTGCAAGTGCCTCTTTCAAGGCAGAAGGCTCTGCTGGAGCCGAAGTGTCCTCTGGCGCAACTGCGGTATTAAAAGGGTCATTGGTTCAAATTAATTAATAGAAAAATTTAAAAATATGCCACCAGCTGCAAGAGTAAATGATATGCATGTTTGCCCAATGGTCAACCCAGGAGGTGCCCCACATGTGGGAGGTCCGATCCTTCCTCCGGGAGAACCTACTGTTTTAATCGCAGGGATGCCAGCCGCCAGAGTTGGAGATATGGCTACATGTAGCGGCCCCCCGGATAGTATTGTAGCCGGTTCAGGAACAGTATTGATTGGAGGTATGCCGGCTGCTAGAATGGGAGACTCCACCGCACATGGAGGTACCATCGTGGCAGGAGAACCAACAGTTTTGATAGGATAATATGGAAAATAAAAAGTCATTTTTAGGAATTGGTTGGAGCTTTCCGCCAGAGTTTAATAGAGATGCTGCTGCAGTAAAAATGATCTCAGACGAAGAGGATATCCAAAGTAGTCTTGAGATTTTGCTCACTACACGTTTAGGAGAACGAATAATGGTTCCGCAGTACGGCTGCAATTTGGATGAACTCCTATTCGAAAACCTAAGTAGAACATTGATCACTTATGTTTCCGAATTGATCAAAAGCGCTATTCTCTATCACGAACCTAGAATCGATGTAAATCGAATTGATATTTCCGAAAGCGATGTCCTGCAAGGCGAATTATTTATAAAAGTAGAATATACGGTAAGAGCCACCAATTCAAGAAATAATGTGGTGTTCCCATTCTACTTAGAAGAAGGAACTGATATTTAATTATTAAAGCAAAACAATGTCAGAAAACTGTGAATATATAGATAGTATTTTAAGAAGAAACGGAAGAGATCAACAACAACGTTTCAACAAAGCCTTGAGTCCAGATAGTTTGAAACTTCATGATTTGGATATCGAAGATTGGATTTTGTTTGCTTATAATTTTGCCAAAAACGTAAACTATTTTAACCTCGATAACGATCAAGTGCCTTCCGGGAATTGGCAGGATTTATTTCGTTATTTCGATTTTAATGAAAATACGATCCCAAGACGAGGAGAGAGTGCTTATCAAAAACTAAAAGAAGAAATAACCAATACGCTTGCAGATCAGGAAAAGGATAGTAGAGTCACTCCTCATTTCACTTTGTTTATCTGTTTTTTAAGGTTATTGACTTTTTCACAAGATAGATTCAATGGTCTTACCAAAAGGCACTTAGACTTTTATTTTCAAGAGATCCTACAAGTAGATAAACTATCTCCTGAAGCAGATAAGGTGCATTTGCTTTTTGAAATCGCCAAAAAAAGTGCAAGTGAGCGGATCAAAGAAAACACAGAATTAGATGGTGGAAAGGATCAAAATGGGGTTAAGCGTATTTATAAAACTTCAGAAGAGCTTGTTGCGAATAAGGCAAGTATCGCGTTTCTGAAAAATATTTATAACCATCAAGAAGCACAAACAAATCCCGAAAATGGAGCTGTTACCAATCTAAGAGAGTTGAAAGCCGCAGATATAGCAAATTCTTTTGATGGGATAGGAGGTGATTTTCCTGAAGGACAGGTTGATTGGTGGCCATTCGGATATCCGTCGACCATAGATACATATCCCCCTTTGCCCAATGCAAAAACAGGCTTTAGTCTTTCATCTACCTTGTTCGAGCTCCAAGAAGGGATTCGTGATCTAACTATAACAGTCGATTATCAACGACCGCCTGCTGCAGGACCGGATGATCCACAACCTATTATACAATTGCCTTCAGAAACTTTTTCTTTTGAATCTTTAAATGAGAATATAAGAGTCTATTGTACTGGAGAAAAGGGGTGGCTGGGGCCTTATGAGTTGAGCAGCGAGTCGATTTTGTTACAAAATCAAATGATTTTGAAATTTCAAATAGCCTTGGATGAACCTGCTGTGGTAGCCTACCATAAAGAAACTCATTTAGAAGATTACCATACAGATCGACCAGTAATTCGTTTTTTGATTGATCAGTCCACCGAAGCGGGATATGATATCAATCGTAGACTGGCACTTAATACATTAACCAAAATAAAAGTAGACATAGCTGTAGAAGAAGTTACGTCACTAGTATTAGAAAATGATACTGGAGTGATCAATGCAAAAAAGCCTTTTTACCCTTTTACCACTGATCCAATCAAGAGATCGAACTTTACCATAGATTACCCCGAAGTCTTTAAAAAACCATGGACAAGCATTGATTTTAACATCGTATGGAAAGATACTCCAGAAGTCAGTTTTACTGATCAATATGCAAATTATGGTGTATCGGTGGATGACAATTATTTTACTGCAACTAAGGCAATTTTTGATAGAGGGGCCTACAAAACTATCGGAACTTCGGTAGATTTATTTACCGCTCAAAGCGGAGTGTATGTCGCTGATATACCTTTTACAAATACAGGGTATGAATTAGACAGAAATGGTCCTTTACGATTATCACTCAATACTTCTTTTTTACAAGAAATATACCCAACAAAATATGCTTTAGCAATTTCTAAAGAGGTACTTACACCAACGACTAGCCCAAATGTGCCTCCTATTCCTAAAGAGCCATATATCCCATTGATTGAAACGATAACAATGAAGTATAGTGCTTCTACAGAAACAACACTACAGTTGATAGAAGCAACCAGACCTGGTGAAGTTATCGATGAGGAAACTCAGCAAAACGGGTACAAAAATAACCTGATTACCCTATTTCATGAAGCTCCCTTTGGGCAATTCGAAGAACATGAATATCTAAAACAGCAAGTTTTAGTGAAAAACGGGCAAGATCCAGCAAATAATACTGGTTTTTTGACCAATTATTTGGTGCCGCAACATTGTAGGGGAGGATCCTTGTTTATAGGTCTAGACAATGTAGAGATCGGACAACAAATTTCATTACTCATTCAGGTTTTGGAAGGGAGTGAAAACCCATTAACCATTTCTTTTGAAGGGAATGAGAAGGTAGAATGGTCGATTTTATGCGATAATCACTGGAAAAACCTGCAAAACGATATCGTTAAAAATAGCACCGATAATTTATTGAACTCGGGAATACTTCGGTTTGGAGTTCCAAAACAAGCAACTACAGAAAATACGAGATTGCCTAGAGGATATATCTGGCTACGAGCTCGAATTCATAAAAATTATGACGCGGTAAGCAAAGTAAAATCGATACACACACAGGCAATTTTGGCCGAGTTTGAAGATCGAGGGAATGAATTATCGCATTTGGAACAGGGATTACCAGATGGCAGTATCAGTAAGTTAGTAACCAGAGTTCCTCAGATTAAAGGGATCACACAACCATATAATTCCTTTGATGGAAAAGCAGAAGAATCTGATGATGCGTATTACCGAAGGATTAGTGAACGACTTCGCCATAAAAACAGAGCCATAACCTTATGGGATTATGAGAGTTTGGTATTGCAAGAGTTTCCAGAAATCTATCAGGTAAAGTGTTTAAATCACTCTAGTACTTCTTCCTTTTTATCCCCGGGAGATGTTACTTTAGTGGTGATTCCGGATACAATTAATAAGAATGTCTTTGATATTTTTCAGCCTAGAGTGAGTAGAGCAACTTTGAATAAAGTAAGTGCTTACATCAATAAACTCAATTCTATGCATGTCAACACTGAAGTCATTAACCCAAGTTATGAAGAGGTTAGAATTTCGCTTTCGGTCAAGTTTTATGATCAGTTTGATGAGAATTTTTACATCAAACAACTTAGTGAAGATATTACTCAATTTTTATCCCCTTGGGCGTTCGATACTTCCAGAAGTATAGACTTTGGGGTCACACTGCATCGCAGTGTACTTATTGATTACTTAGAAAAATTATTCTATGTGGATTATTTGCAGGATGTAGTAATGCGTAAGGACGGGGAAGTATTTCTAACGAGTATCGAACCTTCGAATCCCGCTTCAATTTTGGTTTCGGCCAAAGAGCATTCAGTAGATACCAACATAAACAAGTGTAACCAAGAAGAAGAAAAAGCAATAGACACATGTCAGGTATAGATCTCAATATAAGTATTCCAAAAAATGTATCTTCAGAAGACGATCTGGATTTCTATTTTCTTCGAGAAAAAGGAATAGAATACATTTCGCAACTCGGAGGTAAATTATGGACAGATTATAATTCTCATGATCCGGGGATTACCATGTTAGAAATGTTGTCATATGCCATTTCTGATCTTGGGATGCGGATTAATATGCCTATTGAAAACTTGTTGGTAGATGAAGAAAAAGATAAAAGTTTAGAAACTCAATTTTTCAAACCTGCAGATATTTTTCCTTCCAAAGCTGTTACAGCACTAGACTACAGAAAGATTTTTATAGATATCCCAGGGATAAAAAACTGCTGGCTTAGTAAGTTTGAGAAGCAGGTGTTTTTGGATTGTAAAAAGGATAGACTCACCTACAACAAAGCAGATATTGATCTTACAGGAATTGATGCCAGATCTACTTCCGAATTTATCAAGGAGTTTACACTGAAAGGATTATACAATATTACGCTAGAATATGATGATGACTTCTTAGAAGAAGGCACGGAGAAGCTGTCTAAGCAAAAGAAAGAAGAACGGATACAGGCCAAAAAAGAAATTTTGATGGAGCAGGTAAGAACTACCTATCATCAAAATCGAAACCTATGCGAAGATTTGATTGATCTTTCTGAAGTGGCATTGCATCCAATTTCGGTATGCGCAAGTATAGAAGTGGAAAATGAAGCAGATGAAGAATTGATACATGCCAAAGTTTTATTGGCTATTGATAACTATTTTTCTCCTACCTTAAACTTCTACTCTATTCAGCAAATGTTGGATAAAGGGTATACTACAGATCAAATATTTGAAGGTCCGGTTCTTAATAAAGGATTTATTGATACCAAAGAGCTTGAAGATGCTAATTTGAGAACTGAGGTAAGACTTTCGGATATCATAACACTAATCATGAATATCGAAGGTGTAAAATTTGTAAAAGAAATCTCTGTAGGAAATTGTGATGGTAACACAGCCGAATCCAACGAATGGATTATTTGTGTAGATGATGGAAAAAAACCTGTGTTATGTGATAAAAGTGTGATCAATTACAACAAAGGATTTTTACCACTTAATCTCAATCAGGCTCAGGTAGCAGCTTATCTAGACGAGCTTAAGCCCGAAGAAACACTGATTTTGGACCAGGAGTTATCCTTTCCAGAAGGACAATATTTTGATAATGCTTCGTATACTACCATACAAAATGATTTTCCAGACACTTATGGTATTGGGATAGATGGATTACCAACCAGAGCCACCACCGATCGAAAATCACAAGCAAAACAACTTAAAGGATATTTGTTGTTTTTTGATAAGATATTAGCAAGTTACTTTCAGCATTTGGGAAAAGTAAAGGAATTGTTATCCGTAAGTGGAGTTTCAGAAAACACCTATTTTACTCAAGCGATAAAGGATGTGGCTGGATTTGAAGATTTGGTGAATAACTACAACACCAATAATGATGATGAACTTACCAATGCATTATTTAAAGAAATAGACAACAATGTAGAACGCAGAAATCAGATTCTCGACCATCTTTTGGCACGTTTTGCAGAGCGCTTTAGCGAATACACCTTCTTAATGAAAACACTTTATGGAGATGCAACAGGAGAGGTTGTACTGCGAAATAAAGAAGCATTTTTGAGAGATTATAAAGTGATCAGTCAAGAGCGAGGTAATGCATTTAATTACTACAAGCAACCAGCAGCAAATCTGTGGAATACCGATAATGTGTCTGGAACTCAAAAACGATTGGCACGTTTACTGGGAATCAAAGACTACAACCGAAGAAACATCTCCAACTCCTATATCAATATTAAAACTGATGTAGATGATAACGATTGCACCGTATTTCGATGGGAAATATTGGACACCAAAGGAAATCCAATATTGCGATCTACCGAGAACTATAATTCTAAAACCGCAGCAATTAATGAGCTTCATTTTTCAGTATTGTTACTTATTGAGACCAGCAAATACGACTTGGAAGAAGCTTTTTCTAAAACGATAAAGGATGATACTGATGTAGATCATATCAAACTTAATAAATCAGAAAACACGGGAGTGTATTCCTTCAGTGTCATTAATCCTGAGTTTCCGCCATCAAGTACTAAGAGAATCACAGCGATACATTCCAGATTTTATGATACTCAAGAAGAGTTTAGAGATGGGATTTTTGAGACCCTTAGTTTCTTCGAAAACGATTTTACCGAAGAGGGATTGTTTTTGGTGGAGCATATCCTACTAAGACCTGACGTAAAGCAGCTTGATGCTCACGAAAAGAGTTTCATTCCCGTTTGTGCAGATACTTGCGACAATTGTGAACCCGCAGATCCATATTCGTATCGCGTAAGTATCATACTTCCGGGATACACGTATCGATTTGCAGATACAGATTTCAGAAATTATATGGAAAATGTAATCAAACAAGAAATTCCAGCCCATGTAGTGGCTAGAATTTGCTGGGTTGGACATAGAAAAGATGAAGTGCCTGACGAGGAGAATGGATTATACCGATTAGAACAGGCTTATAAGGCCTTTTTGGAAGCCAAAACATTAAATACAGGAGAAGAAGAAATGAGATATACCGATGAAGATACAGGAGAGGAAACCTCTAAGCTAGAAACCTTTGTAGATAGCTTATTCAGTTTACAAACATTATATCCGGCAGGCCGCCTGATTGATTGCGAAAATGATGATGATATTGATGGTCAGATCATTTTGGGTAGAACGACATTAGGAACGCTATAATATAGAGCTAAAGATCAGATGTAGATAAAATATGTTTTCGCCAAAAACAGCACATACCGTCAAGGACAATAACACGCCTTCCGTTTTTAAACCAAAAAACGGGGGTGACTTGTTTGTGCAACCTAAGGTAAAGGTAGGGCAACCAGGCGATAAATATGAAGTAGAGGCAGATCAGGTAGCTGATCAAGTGGTAAATAAACAACAACAGGGTGCTGCATCAAACATTACTGCCACTCCAGCTTCGGTGCAAACCATGTCCGAAGACGAGCAAATTCAGGAAAAACCCATTGCCGAACGTATCCAGCCGTTAACCCATTTGTCAGGGACTTCACCTCTTCAGCGTATGGAAGAAGAGGAGCCAGTACAGTTGCAGGAAGAAGAGGATGTACAAATGCAAGAGGAGGAGGTACAGATGATGGCTGAAGAAGATGTGCAACTTCAAGAAGAGGAAGAGGTACAAGCAAGAGAAAACCCCGGAAATACAGGCTTAAATACTACGTCTAACATTGGTCGTGCCATTAGAAATACCAGAGGACAAGGATCTCCATTACCTGGGGGAGTACAAACTCAAATGGAATCTGGTTTTGGAGCTGATTTTAGCGGAGTAAGAATACATACCGGAAGCGAGTCTGTTGCTATGAACCAAACATTGGGAGCACAGGCATTTACCAATGGAAACGATATTCATTTTAATCAAAATCGATTTAATCCCGCGACGACTGAAGGGCAAACCTTATTAGCGCACGAGCTAACTCATACCATTCAGCAAGGGGCATCTGGTCCAGCGACTCAAAATGAATCTACAACAACAAATAATGGTGGAGGAAGTCAAGTTCCTTCTGAAGCAACCGAAGAACCTTCTACAACTCCAGTTGCCGAAGCTACCGAACTTACTGAAGCACCACCATTAGAAGAAGAAGTGTCAGCGGAACAAGGGACTCAAGAAGCAGGAGTTGCTGGCGAAGAAGTGCAACCTACTACGCCGCGTAGTCCAGAGGAAGATCCCAATTTCCAACAGTTAGAGCAGCGCGTAGAAAATAGAGCTGAAGATCAGCAAGAGCATGAACCTGCTACTGCATCTGCCGGTAGTGCACAAGCAGCAGCGGTATCACCACCAAACGAACGTACTGGTGGAGCACAAGCAGCTCAGGTGGATTCGATGGAAGAGCAGGAGGCTGGAACTTTTAGTGCAGAAGCATTCAAAGCGCAGTTGATGCAGCGCATCGAGAGTATGCAATTGCCAGCTAACGAAGAGGAAGCTGCCGATTTTGAAAATAACAACAATATTGATGAGGTTCGCGAAGCTGCTACTCAAGATGTACAGAGTGAACAAGCAGCTGCAGCAGGAGATATTGCTGCTACAACAGCTCAAGAACCTAATACAGATGCAATACCAGAACGAGAGGTTATAGCACTACCTCCAGCGCCTATAGGTGGCGCTCCTAACAGTGTAAGAGCGCAAAATGCAATGCCACCAGCTCGAGGTGAAACAGAAGTAAGTCAACCACTACAAGATAATATGTCTGAGGTGGATCAGCAGATGACTGAAAATGAAATTACCGATGAGCAGTTAGCTAACTCCAATGAGCCAGAATTTGTAGGAGCACTAGATGCTACCAATGATGCCAGAGAAGACACCGCACAAGCTCCCGGACAGTTCAGAACCGAAGAACAAGGCGTATTGCAAGGAGCACAAAATACAGCTGAAAATAATAGTCAGCAAACCCTGGAAGGGATGCATCAGGATCGTGCTGGGTTACTGAATCAGGTAGAAGGGCAACAAGTACAAACAGGTACAACAGATACCGCAGAGCGTGAGCGTATTGCTGGCGAGATTAATACCATTTATGAGAATACCAAGACCGATGTAGAAACGATCCTTAGTGATCTGGATACGAGAGTAAATGATCTGTTTACGGCTGGAGCAGAACGCGCTAAACAAGCTTTTGAAGATTATGTAGAGCGTAAGATGGATGCCTATCTCGATGAGCGTTATGGAGGGTTTGGTGGATTCTTAAACCGGGTTGGTGATGTCTTTACCGGATTGCCCGACGAGGTGAATCAATTTTTTGTGGATGGCAGACAAGTGTTTATCGATCGTATGGATTCGGTAATTACGAATATTGCTGATGTTGTAGCTACAGAGTTAACTGCGGCCAAAGATAGAATTACCAGAGGTAAACAAGAGGTGCAGGATTATGTAACGTCATTACCTCAAAACCTGCAAGATATAGGTCGCGAAGCGGCAGAAGGTATTCAGGAACGTTTTGATGAACTGGAACAATCAGTTGATGATAAGCAAGATGAATTGATCGATAGTTTGGCCAATCAGTATAATGAGAGTCTACAAGAGGTGGATGCTCGTATCGAAGAGATGCAGGCGGCCAACCGCGGATTGATCGATATGGCTCTAGATGCGATAGGAGGAGTCATCCAAACGATCATCAATATCAAAAATATGTTGACAGAGCTGTTAAGTTCTGCACTAAGTGTTATTGCTACTATTGTCCAAGATCCAATAGGATTCTTAGGATTATTGATCGAGGGAGTTGGACAAGGGTTAAATAATTTTGTAAGCAACATTCTTACCCACATGCAGGAAGGACTGATTGCCTGGCTTACAGGATCCTTGGGCGGTGTAGGGATCACTATACCAGATAATTTGTTTAGCCTTTCGGGAATTTTCGATTTGGTGGCTCAAATTTTAGGAATCTCATGGGATTTTGTGCGCAGCATAGCCGTTCGAGTACTTGGTGAACCTGTGGTAAGAGTCGTTGAAACTGCATTCGAAATCTTTACCATATTGCGTAACGATGGTATTGCTGGACTTTGGGAGTATATCAAAGAGCAGTTCAATAACCTGAAAGAAATGGTGATGGATGCCATACGAGATATGATCATCTCTAAGGTCGTTGAAGCGGGAATCAAATGGATACTAGGATTGCTTAATCCGGCGGGAGCATTTATCAAGGCTGCCATGTTGATTATTGATATTGTAAAGTTCTTTATCCAGAGGGGGAGCCAGATTCTTGAGATGGTACGCGCCTTTATCGATGGAGTCAAAGCAGTGGCTTCGGGGAACGTAAGTGCTATTGCCAGCGCGATCGAAAACGCATTAAAGAAATCGATTCCGGTATTGATAGGATTTTTAGCCTCTTTATTAGGAATAACAGGGCTGACGCAAAAAGTACAGGAGATCATTCAAAAAATTCGTAAAAAGATAGAGGATGCAGTTGTAGGATTACTGAATCGTGTTAAGAATGCGGCAAAAAGATTGTTTAGAAGGTTGACAGGTAGAGGATCAGGTCAAGAAGGAGAAGGTGGAGAGACACAGGGAGATGAGGAATTAGATGATTCGGTGGTTGGGAAGACAATCAATTTTACTGCAGATGAACAACAACATAGAACATGGCTGCAAGTAGAGGGAAATAATGTTGAGGTCATGATTGCCAGTACGCCAATGTCCGTTTCAGACAAGATAAATAGTTGGGAGTCCAGAGTAAATACTTTACCAGAAGACGATCAGCAAAGGGCTACTGGGTTGATAGGAACTGCCAGATCACAATACATACAAACTAAGACAGAAGGAGAGCAGGCAAATCGAGAAATACAAGAGGCAGAAACTAGTAGTGATGCGCAAGAAATACAGCAAGCAGAACAAGCCGATCAAGAAGCAGAAAATGCACAGGAAACTTTAAAGTCTACGCTGCAACAACTGTTTGAAATTTTTGGAGATGAGGAGCTGGATTTATCAGAGTTTAGAGAGCAGTTTGAAGCGCCTGGAAATGAAACGCATACGTTATTCTTTGAAAGAGAAGGAGAGGAATATGAGTTAATGATCGCTAGTGAGAAAAAGACCTTCCAAGCATTTATTAATGGATTACAAATTGATACTTCGAATGCGGATAAAGTTAATGCTAAAACACAATTATTAAGTTTAGTACAACAGTTAAGTACTTTGGTAGATCAGGACGATGAGAGTGTTAAGGATCAAATCCGAGAAATATTTAATCAAATGCTGACTCATACAAGAACCTTGTTTGAAGTAGGGCAATCTTCTGTTCCTGTATTTGAGGCGGTTAATGCCGCAGGATTTGGTGTTTCTATGACTATAGAATACTTGTCAAAAGTACCGTATCCAGGTGTGCAAGGATCTAACCCAACCAGTGTAAATACAAGTACTTACGAATCGCTGAATAAGAGAAGAACTGGAAATGGATCTTATTATATCAAAGGACACTTATTGAGTGAGAGATTGCATGGCCCTGGAATTTGGCCAAATTTAACTCCATTATCAAGAAGTGGTAATAGCAATCACGAAGCGCAAATAGAAAACGCCTTAAAATCCAAGGTAACCGAGGCTTCAGGATCAGGGCAGGTATTCTTTTATAGAATATTTGCTAGTTATGATAGAGGTGTAAATGCTGGATTACTTTCTCAGTTAGCGGGATCTAATGATGTTGATAAGGAAGTAAAAAGAGAAGTTGTACTTGCAGAACAGTTTGTACCTACCAGATTGACTGCAACAGCTGTTGAGCTTGATCCTATGACTGGTGAAGCTATGGCAGGAGGAGAAAATCTCTCTGCCTCAATTACAAATGTAATTGATCAATCTAGTGCTGATGCATATCAGATTGGAAATCAGGACAGACCAGATCCCGTAAGGATAAATGTTGTAGATGAATTTGAATTATCTAATAAGCTTACTATTTCATTGAATTTGGCAGAGCAAATAGTTGAAGAAAGAGATAGCAATGGAGTATTTAGAACAAGAACAAACCTTGTAAGTAGGGTTTCCAGTCTAAGTTTGGGGACAGTCAACGATTGGTATGACCAAGGATTATTAAGTTTTGGAACATAAGATTTTTTAAATATGAATCAAAATCTTTTTTACAAATTAGTTAGAGATATAAAACGAGAGCTTTATAAAAATGACAACGTAGATTTAATAAATCACGAGTCACCAGCTACTCCTAGGCCAAAGGATATTGAGGAACTAGTTATGGATAAAGGAATAGTTTTAAATGGCTTCAAGGAATATTTTTCTCTTTATGATAGGCTCACAATTGAATGGAAACTCAAAAATAAAGATCAACATGGAGCTATAAAAATTCTAACCTTAGAAAAGGTATTTATAGATGGGAAGGATATAGTTTATTTTGATCATACACCGAATGATTCGCCATTACGGCATTTTTATATTATTGACTTTTTTGTTGATGAGGCTTGTGTTGGAGTATATCAAAACTATCCAGAGTTATCAGGGATGCATTATTTTGAATTCGAAAATCAAACCTATCCGTTGTATCTAGATTTTGAAGGATATATGAAGCTTCTTGGTGAGACAAAAGGTTTTTTGTACTGGCAAAAAGTAATTCTGGATTATTTAAGTGGATCAGAAAGCTTTGAAACAAAAAACTTTAAGGAAACAATGCCAAACTTATTTCCAGATTTCGATTATGATGCTTTTATCGAGTTATACGAATCGTTACGAATTGATAAATAATAAAGACACACAATAACAAAACACACATAAGGTTATGACAACGACATTAGAGGCAATAACCACCAATTTTAGAAGGTTTACTCAAAATCAGGTGCTTACCGAAGGGCATCTTAACCAAATTGTAGACTACTTTGATGATCAAATACGATTGTCCAGAACCTGCCTTAGTGGTGTTGGTATTGTCTGCGGTTTTCAGGTAAGCTGTGATGAATCTACTAGCGAAATTACCATTACGCAAGGAGTAGGTGTAACCACCGATGGAGATTTGATGCATCTTTTTGAAACCAAAGAAGATGGGACCTTATCCATTGATCTGGAATCGATCACTTACAAAGGATATCAAACCTACGATAACTCCCAGGCACAATACAGACCATTTTTTTACAGAGGGGTAAATCAAATTACACTTCGGGAATTGACCACAACAACAAGTGGAGAAGGGGTAAGACCTTTAAGTAATTTGGCTACGCTCAAAGATATGGTGGTTCTGCTCTATCGAGAGACTTATATCGAAGATGCAGATTTATGTACTACGCTGGGGTGTGATAATCAGGGAGAAAGCAGAGTTGTGAACCATCGAGTGTTGTTGGTAAGCAAAACGGATGCTGCTTATATCATTAGTCACGACCCAACCATACAAAAAACCAACTATGGTAAGTTGTATTATGAACTACCAGAAGTAGTCATGAACAAAGTAGTAGCTACCCCAGATATATTTGATACCTATGCAGACCTAAAACAAAGTTTTTTTGATGCCATAACCGAAGACAATACAGTTCAGAAACTGATAGATGGTTATACTACATTGTTAAATGAACTGGATGCACCACAATTACTAAGTGCTATACAAGATAAACTCGCGGAGCTTTTTGTGTTTTCGACAGCTCAAATTCCAGATGATTTTCAGTATCGGTATGACGCATTAAAAGACCAGGTTGATACCTATAATGAGATCAAACAGCTGCTACTCGACATCGATGTATCAGATTGTTGTGCGGGGTACGAAGACTTTCCTAAGCATTTGATGTTGGGAGAAGTAGAAAAATCTGGACCTTGCTACGAATGCAGACATGGATTTTACAAGTCGCCGATACTTGCAGGTCTTACCTCTACAACATGCGATAGTTGTGCTCCCATAGAATTGGACTATGATATTGGTGATGCCGGTGATGATCCTATTTGTGAAGGAAGTGTAGATTCTGACGGGAACCGAAGTTATCACATCGTATTTGTGATGGACGAGTCGGGCTCTTTCAGCCGGGAACGTGAAAATGTGAGAAATGCCTTAAATGCTTATGTCGAATCAGTGCGAGATACCAATACATTTATCTCGTTAATTCCAATGTCTTCCAATAGAAATGATAATTCGTTGTTTAGTATTTATAAAAGAGCAACAGATCCAGCCACTACCCAGTGGATACAAACATATGCTACGCGTGGAGGAGATAATGATGATTGGAAATCCGGTTTGTTAAAAGTTCAGGAATCGATCTTGAATGATCCTACCATTCCTAATCCAGATATTGTAATTACCATTAATGACGAGACTAGTTTTCTGGAACGACAGATTGATCCTATCAGTGCGTTTAATGTGCTTTTAACTCCAGCTTCAGAAAACACCAAGCTATTCCTGTATATCTTGGATAACAATCCTGTAGGGCAGATCAATACTAATATCAGGAATATTATTCCTCCAACTTCGGTCCCTAGTGTAGATGGAGAAACCGATTTGGATACTGCAGATTATTTCTTGGCACAGAACTTTAGGGATTTGGAAGCTAAGATTAGAAACTTGAACGAGATTTTGATCAATTCTAACATCTTTTGTCCAGAAACTACAGAAGACGAAGTGGTCATTGACCGTTTTAATCAGGAACTGGCCATATGTTATAGTAGCAGTAAAACTGAGCAGCGTCTTTTTACGCTAATCAAAAGATCTGCGCAACAATTGACCAATTATAATGCAGATTATAACTTTATAAAGATCACTCCAACTATGGATTTGGGGGTATTGAGTAAAAAAGCAATCCCATTTTATTATAATGTAGGAGAAAAGTTAATCGAATACTGGGATTTTGACAAGACGATTCGAGGTACACAAAAAACGAATTTGAGTTATCACGATAATTTGTTAGCTATCAAAAAGCCTTTAGAATTTTGTATCGATCACGATTTTTATCGAGTTGAAGGACATTTGGGGAGAAACTATACCGAAGTGGTGCAACGAATCAATACGATCAAAAAGGCAAATAGTTTAGGATTTAATGTGGTGGCATTGCCAATAGAAAATGTTGATATCATTGGTGGAGATTTTAAATCGTTCTATCTCAATCGCAACTTTGGGTTAGAGCATAAAGCAGGTGTGCCTCCAGGAGGAACATTGGTTCTGTTTTATTTACAAAACAGTCAATCAGATTCGCAGTTTTTGGTAAGTGAAGCAGATGTAGCTTTTTCAGAGGGGGGAGAATTTTTAGAAACAGCAGCCTTCGAAATCGACCCTAGAACAGTAAATCCTATAGTTGCTGATTTTTGTTTGCCATACTTGTGTTGCGATGAAAATGAAGTAGAAGTGAGTCTTCCGGATGAGGTGATTTGTTTTGACGACGATACACAACCTATTCCATTCGATGTGGTTCCTAGAAATGCAGTAGTAAGAGCTGATGTGCCAGCAGGTCTTGATGGAGGTGTGATAAGAAATTCAGACGGCACTTATTCTTTTGATGCGCGTAGAGTAAGCCCAGAACTACACGGATTTAGTATACGATTCATTGTGAATAATCAAAACGCCAATTTTGGGGTAAAGGTTTATGAAAAACCTGAACTAGGAGTTACTCACACTGTCGCGTACAGTAATAATGGAGCTACGGCTACCGTAACTTTTACGGTTACCGGAGGAGAGATCAATACTATAAATGAATTTAGATGGGATTTTGGAGATGGCTCTCCTATTTCCAATACACAACCAAATGTACTGGGTCAGGTAGTAAAAGTATACAGCCTTCCGGTAAATCAGGCAAATACGGTTTCGCCAGTTTTAACTGTTACCAGAGGTTTTTGCAATGTAAATGTCCCGATAGAATCCATCACTTTTGATAGAGTACCCTACTATTATGGGTATACTGGTGATGTAAGAAGGCTCAATGCCGGGGATGATGATATTTTATCTATGTCTATAGGAGATTTATTATAATAGCTTGGAACAACTTAAAATCATATACAGTCTATCTACTTACCCTATCATCAATAACAGATGGAACATGGGAAATAAGCTTATGGACACCATTTATATGACGGCTGCGAGTATTTTGCATAGTAGTCTGTGGTACGATCATATCGAACTGTATGTAGATCAAATAGGGTATGATTTGTTAAGCGATTTACCATGCGATGTAACCTTAGTCAATTTTGAAGAGGATGCAGAGTTGTGGATGAAACCCAAGGTATACGCTATCCAAAATCAAAATCAACCTTTTGTACACGTAGATACTGATATTTTTTTGAAAGAGAATATTGCCTTCGAATTTGATAAAGTTTTAGTAGAACGCAAAGACATAGGTTTTCATAATTATAAGGAACTGGTTCTTTTTTTTGATGCCTATAGCAAAGGCCTGAGGTTTTGGAACAATGAATTAAGATATGCCTGGGGGTGTGGTATTCTTGGATTTAAAGACCTGGATATAAGAGATGATTTTGTGCAAAGCTTCAATGAACTTGAACACATTTTAACCATTAACAAAGCCGCATTTAAGAATTTTAAAAATAGCAGGGATCAGCAAGGATGGTACATAGAGCCTGGGTTGTTGTTAGAACAATATAATCTGGCTAGTTTATTAGCCGTCAAAAAAATTGAACCAACGGTTCTAATTAATGGAGAATCACATGAGGAACAGTCTTCTTATGCCAACGACCTTGGTTATGCACATCTTTTTGGAGCATCTAAATATCATCCCAAGAATGTAAGTAAAATCAAAGAATTACTAAAGGATAAATTCTTTACTGAATATAAGCAAATAGAAGAGAGAATGGCTTTTGCAGAACCAGCTCTTTTTTGAAAAAATAATAAACCAAAATAAGATATCTGTAATTGATGAATAGAATTGTATACAGTTTTTGGACAGCTCCACTCACAAAAAGGTGGAAGGAATATAGAGAGGGACTAGACCTCGAAGATATTATACAATCGTCTCTACGATGTTTGTACCTGTCTGTGTTGTATTCAAAAAAATGGGGATTCGAAGTTGAAATTGTTACAGATCTGGATAGTGCTCCCTATTTTGAAAAACTGCCAATAGATGATTTGTCTACTGATCTTACTTTTTTAAGCTTTGAGGGAAGTTCATGGATCGAAGGTAAAATGTTGGCGATCTCCAAACAAACCAAACCCTTTGTGCATATGGATTGGGATGTGATGCTACGAAAAAAAGAAGTAGCCGCAATGATCAAAAACTGCCAGTCAGATGTGATTGTTCAAAGTTTGGATGATATTTCTTTTGATGAAAATGCAATTAGCGGAAACGAAGTTCGATGGGATCAAATAGAGAATTTTAAGTGGATTGTAGACAATAGTCCGTTTTATATCGAAGAACTGAATAGAACCCATTACAAAGTATACAATACGGCAGTAATTGGGTTTAACAATCTTAAATTTAGAGATGCCTACGTTAAAGATTCTCTGAAATGTTTACATATCAATCGTAGCTCAAACAAAATACGATTTTTCAATGCAGATATGTCTAAAATTATTGATCAATATCTGTTGTACTGTGTAACAAAGGCTCAAAAAGCAACCGTAGAAACATTATTGCTCAAAAACGAGCGAATTCAAATTGAAGCAAAAAGAATTGGATATACTCATCTTACCTTTTTAAGCAAATACACCAAACCGGTACAGCAGCAAATCAAACATCTTATCACCAACGAATTCCCAGAGTATGGCCACTTGATAGGTGCTAAATCACTTTCGGATAATAAAATCAAAATTAGTTTGTGTACTGTGGTAATGAACCGTTTTGATCATCTGATTACCACCTTGAAACACAACCTGGAAGTGGTTAAAAAATTTAAAGGTAAGGTTGATATCAATGTTATTGATTACAACTCTACCGATGGACTTGAAGATTTTCTGTTTAGCCAGGATTGGTTTATTGAAGGAGTGAGAGAGGGATTAATTATTTACTATAAAAATTACACTGCCGAATACTATCATAGATCTCTTCCCAAAAATGTGGTTCATTACCTGGCTTTGGGAGAGTATTTAATCAATATTGATGCGGATAATTTTGTGAGCAGTAGTTATCTCAATTACTGCCTTTCAGTTATTGGAAAAGAGAAAAACTTCTTTTTACGTCCTTCTATTCTATGTACCGGAGGGTCTTTTGGTAGAATCATGGTTCATCGCGAAGATTTTAAGAAAATCGGAGGATATAACCTGAAGATAGAAACCTATGGGTACGAAGATACAGAGTTTACGTTGAGGCTAAGAAAGATGGGAGTGAGACAACTGGCAGCACCAGGTCATTTATGCAGTGATGTTATTGAACATGACGATGCCTTAAGAACTGTAAATGAACGGAAGCATGCAGAAACTGAAGCCGAAGAATACTCGCATGATGAGTCGGATCACCAGAATAAAAAAATAAATTTCGAATTGTATCCTAATAAAGACAAGGTAATCAATATCGAATTATTCAAAGTAAATCATAACAAAACAAAAATAAAGGTTCATGACGCCAGTACAATTACTTTGGACTAAGCCATTTGATCAAAATAACGATAAGTTTCAATCGTGTATTCATATGTTTTTGAGCGCTATGATGATCAAAAAGGTATATGGCGAAGTACATATAATGACAGATTATTATGGTAGAGAACTAGTTCGGCAACTGGAGCTTCCGTACGATGTGATTTATAACGAATTAGGGCAAATGAGTGAGCTTTCTTGTTTTGTAGATGCTAAAATTTTGGGATACAAAATGTTGGCAGATTTGCTACCAGGATATTTGTATATGGATTATGATGTGTTTATTACCAAGCCCATAAAAAATAAGGAGATTATCGTGCAATGCGACGAGGGACTAAACTCTCACCCGTATTGCTTGTATCACTACTTTTTGGATAAAGGAGTGAAATTTCAGTATGAGTATGCCAATGAGGATTTAAGGTTTTTGAATATGGGATTGTTTAGATGTACCGATAGAAAAATAATCTATGATTATTACGAAGCGTATTTCTCGACCATTTATCAAAATCAGCATTTACAGTTTGATGATTATCATACCGCTCAGCTTACGATGTTTTTGGAGCAGACTTATGTTTTCAAAACCATTCAAGAGCACGGTAAAACAGATCAGATTTATGAGTATTATCCCAGAAATAAACCTACCCACAATGATTATGTGTATTCGGTGAGTGATCATAAGTTAGATCATATTATCAAAAGCTACGTAGGGCGCTCTACACATCTTGAAGAGAGTTTTTATATCGCTCCTTCAGACATTAATCATATAGATAAAACCGGATATACGCATTTGATGCACTACAAAGGAATGAAGGAAGTATCTACGGATGTTATAGAATTTGCTTTCAAAAATTACCCAAAAGAGTTTGCCAATTTAATGCTTAACATGAAATACATCTGCTAGATGAGTATCGAAAAAAAACATATCATCAATAAAATGTATCTGGAGTTGAATACAACATCCAGAGAGCAGGCGTATGATATCAAAGATAACCTTGATGTGTTTTTGAAAGAAAAGATACTCCCCAAATTAGAATTGTATTTCAAGGATTTGGATCATTCCTTTACTTCAGACAGCATACAAATTGAAAAATTGGATGTAGATCTAAAGTTTGATGGAGAATTATCATTTGATGAATTAGAGAAGGCACTAATCAAAACCATAGAGAAAGAAGTAAAAAAGAAAATCAGTCAGCAGCAAGGAGTTCAAAAAGAAGAAGAATCTGGTTTTGTAAGTAAAGAAACAAGCAAGTTTAGATCATTCTTTTATTTTCTTGAAAAAGGAACAACCCCCTGGTGGGAACATCAACATCCTGAGACATTATTTAATGATTCTGAAATGGAAGAAGTAATTGGTGTTTCTGGTTTTGAGAATAGACTGGTTGATAGTATTCAACACTCCAATACTCGACGAAGACTGATCAAACAATTTCCGGATAAAGTATTGATTCAGATACTGCAAAAGGCTTTTGCAACTACCAAGTATGTCATAACTTTTGATGAATTGTTTAGCCAAGAAATGCTGCCCTTTTTTAAAGAAGAAATTTCATCTAGAGATATGGTCTGGGAAGAGATTATCATTTTCCTGATGACAAGAGAATCCAAAGCACTATATGCTAGGTTAACCAACTTACAGCAACAACAAAATCGAAAAGAAAGATCGCGATCATTTTGGATAGAAAATACCATCAAAAGATTGTCTGAAACCGGAAAACCCTTGGAAATAGATAGCGATAATCAAAATGTAAATAGCTCGGGAAGTAAATCTGAAATCGATGATGCTATTGTGAACGCTAAAAATTTAAGAGATCCAAAAGAAGATAATCTTCAGGAACCTCTTCAAAACCAGGATAAGAAAAGAGAGGTGTCAGAATACCTTGAAGAGGAGGAGTTAACAGCTACAGAAAAGGAGTTTGAAATAGAATCGAATACAGATTTCCTTAGAAACAACGAGATTCAAACTACCGAAGAAGCATCATATTATATCGCTAACGCAGGATTAATTGTATTACACCCATATTTAAAACACTTCTTTGAGCATTGTGAGCTTTTGGATAAAAATGATGAGCTCAAAAACAAAGAGCTAGCAGCGCATTTACTGCATTTTCTAGCCACCAAAAGACAGGGGCAACAGGAGCACCAAATGATTTTTGAGAAATTCTTGTGTGGGATACCCATTTATACGCCTATTTCTAGAAATATTGAACTAACCGAAAAACAAATACAGCATTGTGGAGATTTACTGCAAGCTACTTTAGATAATTGGGGAGTATTGAAAAATGCTTCGACCGATCTTTTACAGCATGAATTTTTACAACGCCCTGGGAAACTATTTTTAGACGGAGAGAATCCCAAAGTGGTTATAGAAAGAAAAACTCAAGATATTCTTTTGGATCGGTTGCCATGGAATATAAGTGTGATAAAGTTACCCTGGAAAGACAAACTCGTATTTGTTGATTGGTAGCATTTTAATAGATAACAAACAATACAAAATAGACACAAATCATGATCACCAAGCTAGCAGAAATATCACCAGGCTTCAGAAGATTCTCTAAAAGTCAATTTTTGACAGAGAGTCATCTGAATCAAATTGTTGATCATTTTGACGATCAGATCCGGTTATCCAGAATTAATCTCAGCGGGGTAGGAGTCGTCTGTGGTTTCGATATCACAGGAGCTTCCAACGCGGTTACCATTACTCAGGGACTTGGGATTACTACAGATGGGGACTTACTGCATTTGTATAAGGATAGTGGGGCAAATAAAATCATTGATTTTCCTAGGATCACATATACGCATTATCGGAAATATGATAATAGTAAAGCCAATTATACACCGTTTTTTTATCAAGATGATGTACAACTGGATTTGTTCGAACTACTTCCGGTAAAAGAGGATAGCGAAACCTTCCCGATTTCTCAGCTAGCAGTTAATGAAGGAGAAGATTTTAGAGATATGGTGGTGTTGATTTATCTAGAGCATTTCGAGAGAAACCTTAATCGCTGTAGCAGTCTAAGTTGTGATGGAGAAGGGATTGATGTGGTTGCCAACTACAAGATTTTGATGACCACCAAGGCCAATGCGCAATATATCAATGGCCTGGATGCCACCATAAGCAGACCCAACTATAAAAATCTCTACTATCAGTTACCAGAGGTAATGGTTCCCAAGGTAATTCCAGTGATTGAAGATTTTCAAACTGCTCTTACGTTAATCAATTTGTTATTATCACCTTTTGAGAATACCCAATTGATTCAGGATTTAAAAACAGGTTTTGCTACTATTTTTCAAGTGTTGAAAGCACCAAGTCTTCAATCCAAGTTTGAAGCTAAAGTAGCAGAGTTGTTCGAATTCCCAGCAGAAGTAGTACCCAACGATCTTCAATATCGTTATGATGTATTAAAAGATGTGGTGGAGACTTATAATGAAATCAAAAGATTATTGTTAGAACTTTCTCATAGTCAATGTGTCGCCAATCAGAATGATTTTCCTAAGCATTTGATGCTAGGAGAGATTTTTAAAGACGGGGAGGCATGCTACGAATGCAGGCATGGATTTTATAAATCGACTATCCATACTTCTGGAGCAGGGAACCGCTGTGGTGATTGTTCAGAAGAAGTGAGTAATGAAGAAATAAGTGTTTGTTTCGATACTCATAAAATCGAACAACGGCTATTCGGTTTGGTCTTACGTGCGGTACAGCAGCTTGAAAACTTCACTACGGATTATAAACTGATCAAAGTAACTCCCTCGATAACCAAAGGACACTTAGGTAAAAAAGCCATACCGTTCTATAATAAAGTAGATAAAACATTATTAAAACTTTGGGATTTTGATAAATCTTCAAAAGGCAGGGAGGGAGCAAATATTAGTTACCATACAAATTTAATCGACAATAAAATTCCTCTGGATATCTGCTTAGATAAAAACTTTTTCAGAATTGAAGGCCATCAAGGAAAACACTATAAAGAAGTTATAGAAAAACTTAAAGATATAAAACGCAAAAAAGCAGTTAGTTTTAATATCGTAGCCTTGGGAGTTTCAAGTTTTGAAGTGTTGGAAGAAAATTATACTTCCTATTATATCAATAGACGTCAGGGTTTAGAACATAAAGCAGGAGTAACACCAAGAGGTACATTGGTGTTGGTGTTTTTAGAAGATACTCCAGCAATTGGAGATGGAGGAGAAGGAGAAACTGAATTAGAAGCCGTTTTCCAGCCGGTAATAGCCGATTTTATGGTTCCCTATCTATGTTGTGATGAGAGTGTATTAATGTTAGAATTGCCTATGGAAACCTTATGTTTTGGTAATGATACAGAACCTATCCCTTTCAAAGTAACTCCCAGAGATGGTTTTGTAACTGCACAAGTGCCTAGAGGTCTGAATGCTGGGATTATAAGGGATGAAAGAGGAGAATCCTTCTTTGATCCTAGGTTGGTAAGCCCTGAGCTGATTGGTGTACCCATTCGATTTGAAGTAAATAATCAAGATACCGATGCGGTAATTACCATTCATAGAAAACCAGAACCGGTCGTTACTACAACGGTCGTATATGATAACCCTTTCAAAACAGAAGTTACCGTTACTTATAATGTATCCGGGCCTCATATCGACGAAATTGTTCGTTATGAATGGGATTTTGGAGAGGGTACCATTGCCGAAGTTTCGCCAGATACGTCGGGGAATGTTGTTCGACAATATGATAATCTTCCGGAAACTGCACCCAATACAATTACACCTAGCTTAAAAGTAAATACAGAGTTTTGCGAAAATACGATAATCATTGACCCTATTACTTTTGAAGATCCAATAGTGATTGAGCTGGAATTAGATCGCAATGAACTTTGTGTAAATCCTGCAGATTGCGATATTCCTGTGCATATTGCATTACTGATTGATGAATCGGGATCGATAAGTGGTAATGAGATTACTGAAATTAAAAATGGATTGACAGTCTTTGTAGATGATCAGGAAGGCTCAGGTAACCTTATTACACTTTGTAATATGAACGTCGAAGATAATTTGTTGCCAACACGAATTATCGCAGAAACAGCAATAACCGCACAAACCAAAGGTCAATTTACCAATTGGATTACAAATTATAAAACAGATGGCTCTAATCTGAATTCTGCAGATTATTGGTCTAGTGCTCTTGGATATTTAACGGGCCAGATTTCTTCGCCCAATCCAATTTCAGTTCCTTTGGATATTGTAATCATTATCACAGATGGATTACAGTCTAGAAATCTGGATGAACTGAGAAGTAGAATAAGTATAGTTGACGGGCTCACCCATATTTTCTACTATGCATTAAGTGATGGTTTTTATGCTAATGGAAATGGATTTGGGAATCTTGTTTCTACACTACCAATTTTACTCGGTAGACCACCGATTTTAAGTAATCCTGACTTCTCGGATATTGATAGTGCGGATTATTCTTCGTTCACCAACTTTACCCAATTAGGGCAGTTTTTAGGTAATCTGAAAAATATATTAGACAATACTATTGGTTGTATCGAGCGAATCAATATTACCCAACTTCAACCTGCAACAGGTCAGGTGACCACTTTGGGTATTGCACCTATCAATGGATTGCTAATTCAAGATCGAGTAATTACTGTAAACCCCAAAGAGTTCGATGCCTATGGGCAGGTGATAAGACTAGCAGTAGATGGATTTGATTCTGGAACAACGTTATTAGTAGGACGAGCACCAGAGTTTACCATTACCGTAAGACCAGAGGATATACAATACAATGAGGATAATTCTAAAGCGATAGTTACCTTTAATGTAACTGGAGATTATATCCCAGAACCGTTTGTCTTAAACTGGGATTTTGGGGATGGAAGTCCAGTTTTTAAAGGTTCGACCCTAACTCAAGAGTATGAATATGAGGATCTTTCGGCATTAGAAAACAGATCGGTAATTGTAACACTAACCATCGAAGATCCAGCTTGTGGACCAGCATCCCAAGAGGTGCAGATCAATTTTGACCCTCCTGTAGAAGAGGTTTCCTTGACCGTTGGACCTAGAGTTTGTTTGGATTCTAGTGGAGAAACAGTCAATGAACTACCAGTCCCATTTGTGGTTACACCTACCGATGGAAAAGTAGCGGTAGTGAGAAGAGCGAATGGATTACGAGTGGGAACTAATCAATTGATATTGGTAGCAGGAACATTTAGAAGATATAACGAGCCTATAGAGTTTACTGTTAATGATCAGCCAGTATCGGCTACACTCACTGTTTTGAACAAACCGGTGTATCAAGCTAAATTTAGTCGTCTCAATAGACCACCACTAGGAGGAGAAGGAGATGTGATCATTACCGAAGGGCCAATCATTGATGGTCCACAACCTAATGCGTTCCCGATAACATTTACATTTGTTGCAGAAAACATAAGCGATGCAGATGATACAGATTTCAAATTTATTTGGGACTTTGGAGATGGCAGTTCTTTTGAAGGAAAGGAAATAGCACACCGTTATCGAGTACGAGATGTACGTATCAGGGTTACGGTAACGTTGACCATAGAAGGTAGTTTATGTGAAATAGATCCAATACAATTAGAAATAGATCAAGTATTTTTAGGTTAGGATTTCAAATTATTAGATAGATGAGAACCATACGTTATAGATCACAAGGAGAAGATGTACACCATTTGGAACAGATCCTAACTAAATTAGGATATACAGTGTTTGTTTCTAATTTTTTTGGAAAGGACACGGACCAAGCTGTAAAAGATTTTCAGCTAAAAAACAATTTAGTAGTTGACGGAATCGTAGGTTTAAAAACATGGTCCAAACTCATTGAAGCTGAAAAGAACCTGGTGGCTTTTAATGATAAGTTTTTGTCGGAAAAAGATATTAAAGATTTTGCCAAGGATTTTGGCCTGGAACTGGCCATGGTAAAAGCGGTGAACGAGATAGAAAGCAGTGGTAAAGGTTTTTTATTACACGGTCGGCCAAGAATTTTGTTTGAAGGTCATATTTTTTGGAGAGAGTTAGAAAAAAGAGGAGTTAATCCCGCTCAATATGTTTCTGAAAGAACCAAAAATGTGCTCTATAAAAAATGGACAAAAACGCACTACAAAGGAGGAGCAGGGGAGTATGACCGTCTGGAAAAGGCAGCTGGAATATCAGATAAAGCTGCTTTTCATGAAGCAGCGTATGCATCAGCTTCTTGGGGTTCGTTTCAGATTATGGGTTTTCATTATAAACATCTGGGGTATGCATCTATAGATCATTTCGTTTCGGAGATGTACGAACATGAGCGAGAGCACCTGAAGGCATTTGGGAAGTTCATTTCAAAAACCAATTTCAAAGGAAAAAAATTGATCGATTGGGTAAAAGAGAAAAACTGGGCCAAATTTGCCGAAGGGTACAATGGACCAGGGTACAAAAAGAATAAATACGATATCAAATTAAAGAATGCCTATGTCAAATATAGTAATGCCTGATACTCGCTATACGTCAGAAGTACAATCACTATTTCTGTATTTAGAACAATATATACGGTATCGCTTACATATTGAGCTCAAAAAAGAGGTAATGCCAGCACCTCAATTTCAGTTGACAGGAAATCAATCTCCATTGTCAAGATTTATCAAAGATAATCAGTTGTCTGAAGTTGATACGGTATTGCTGTTACTAGCGCTTACTCCTCATTTTACACCTTCTTTGCTGAATACAATTATCTCTTCTTATTTTCCAAATGGGAACGAGTTTGTTGATTTTGGTGGGGTAAAAGGAAAATTTCATCGCGGGATCATCCCAACTGGCGAAACTGCGTTATATATATTGGCTGGGAATCATTTAGAGGAAAGAGCAGCACTGATCGATTATCTGAATACAGGTTCTGGATTGTTTAGAGAACAGATTCTATATGTTGATGATGTTCCCAAAGGAGAGCCAAAAATGAGTGGTAAATTACTGATAGACGAAGAGTTTTCATCATTTCTAACCACAGGAAGAATACAACGACCAAAGTTGAGTCAAAAATTTCCAGCCAGGTTGATCAATACCGATTTGGTATGGGATGATCTTGTGCTTCAGGAAAAAACAATGCAACAGATTCAGGAAATTGAAATATGGCTGAAGCACAATGACGTGTTGATGAATGATTGGAAGATGGGTAATAAAATAAAACCGGGGTATCGTGTCTTGTTTTACGGATCACCCGGTACCGGAAAAACACTTACAGCTAGTCTGCTGGGAAAATACACCAAGAGAGATGTTTATCGTATTGATTTATCTATGGTGATTTCAAAATATATTGGTGAAACCGAGAAAAACCTATCTTCATTATTTGATAAAGCCGCAAATAAAGATTGGATTCTTTTCTTTGATGAAGCTGATTCTATCTTCGGAAAAAGAACTAATGTAAGAGATGCTCATGATAAATATGCCAATCAGGAAGTCTCCTATCTTCTACAACGCATTGAAGCACATCCAGGCTTAGTGATTTTAGCATCCAATTTCAAAACCAATATTGATTCGGCCTTTACCCGAAGGTTTCAGACCATGATCGAATTTCAAGTGCCTGGACCAGAGGAAAGACTCCAACTCTGGCAAAGAATACTGCCAGAAGAGATCGGCTTGGAGAGCACCATTTCTCTAGAAGAAATATCCCGTAAATATGCCATTACAGGAGCTAATATTGTAAATGTAGTGCAATACGCATGCCTCAAAACCATTGCCTCAGGTAAGAAAGAACTTCAACTCAATTATCTTTTGGAAGGCTTGAAAAAAGAATACAATAAAGAAGGGAAAACGATAAAGATCAATATCTAAATCCATTGATAGTATACTCATTTTTCGAACAATAAATTGTTTTGCCGATATTGTTTAGAACGGTATTGTGTGAGAATCCCTTGATCTTTTATAATTTTACCTCATGATAGATAATTTTGAAAATGAGTTTTTCGGAATAGGGATTCAGAATGGGAAAACTCCAGAAAATTTGGGTGTACTATGGAGATCTGCTCAAAACATGGGAGCTAGTTTTATTTTTACCATAGGGAATAGATATGCTAAGCAAGCCAGTGATACCCACAATGCTGTAAAAGCTATGCCTTATTTTCATTATGACACCTTCGAGGATTTTTACAAACATCTACCCAAAGGAGCGATGTTGGTGGGCGTAGAATTAACAGAAGAAGCAGTACCTTTAGAAACCTTTAATCATCCTAAAAGATGTGTGTATTTATTAGGTGCCGAAGATCATGGCCTATCAAAAAAAGCTATCGAAAAATCTCAGTTTCTAGTAAAGTTTAGATCAGAATTAAGTATTAACGTTGCTGTTGCAGGAAGTATCATTATGTATGATCGGGGTATTGATAAACCACGATTTATACGTGCTGGGAAATGATTAAAAGTAGCACTAAATGTGAGTTTTAGATTGTTTGTAATAGTTCATTTTCATTTTTTGTCACTACATTTATAGGAATTCTACAGATATGTTTAAAATTCTTGAAGGCCTGGTGTCAAAGTTCAGTTCTTGGGTCTGGGATTGGCCTTTATTAATATTACTTATTGGTGGGGGAATGTTTTTCCTGATCTATTCACGGTTTACGCCTTTCCTTTATTTTAAGCATGCCATCGATATTCTTCGAGGACGATATGATGATCAAAACACACCAGGACAGCTGAGTCACTTTCAGGCGTTGTCTTCTGCAATAGCTGCAACTGTAGGGATGGGAAATATAAGTGGAGTTGCAGTTGCCATTGCAACGGGTGGTCCAGGGGCTGTTTTCTGGATGTGGATCAGTGCTTTGATAGGGATGGCTACCAAATTTTATACATGTTCTCTAGCGGTGATGTATCGATCCAAAGATGAAAAGGGGAATGTGCTTAGTGGCCCAATGTACGTAATTACCGAAGGATTGGGAGCAAGCTGGAAACCTTTGGCTGTTGTGTTCGCATTAGCTGGTCTTATTGGTACTTTACCTGCGTTTACAGCAAATCAGCTTACGCAAACATTAATTGATGTATGGGATTGGGAAGAAGAATACAAATGGCATATTGGATTTGCATTGGCGGGACTGGCATCTGTAGTCATTCTAGGAGGTATACAGCGTATAGGAGTTGTAGCCAGTAGATTAGTGCCATTTATGGTAGGGTTATATTTTATTACCGTCATCACCATTTTGGTCATACAAATTGATGTAGTGCCTGATATGTTTATGATGATTCTTACAGATGCATTTTCTGGAAGAGCGGCTGCAGGAGGAGTATTAGGGTATCTGATAAAGACAGGAATAAAAAGAGGAGCTTTTTCTAACGAGGCAGGGATAGGAACCGCACCAATGATGCATGGTACTGCAAAAACCAATGAACCTATTCGAGAAGGTTTGGTGGCTATGATCGGACCTGCCATTGATACGTTATTGGTTTGTACCTTGACTGCATTGGCGATACTCTCTACAGGGGGTTGGCGGCATAGTGATAAGAACGGGATATCCTTAACTTTGTCTGCTTTTAATGAGGTGCTACCCTACGGGATAGGAGATGGTGTAGTTGTAATCATGGTACTCGTTTTTGCGCTCTCCACCTTGTTTTCCTACTCCTATTATGGTACAAACTGTTTAGGGTTTTTGACAAAGCCTAAATACGGGAAATTCTATAACTATATTTACCTAGGTTCTATAGTAATCGCTGCAGTAGTTAAGATTGATTTTGCAATTAACTTAATTGACAGTGCTTTTGCACTTATGGCGATTCCTACAGTACTATCCGGCTTAATTTTGGCTCCTAGAGTGAATAAGTCGGCAAGAATGTATTTTAAAAAACTAAAGAAGTGATAGTGTTTATTTGATGACTATAAACTCACTTCTTCTGTTTTGCTGATGTTCTTCTTCGGTACAAGGCACATCGTCTGTGCAGTCGTTGATGAGTCTTCGCTCTCCGTAGGCTTTTCCTCTCACTCTTCTCCAATTGATTAAACCATTAGTTATGATGTATTTTGTGGTAGCACGCATACGTTTTACACTTAGTTTTTTGTTGTACCAGTAACTTGATCTGCTATCTGTATGAGAACGAACTTCAATTTTTAACTCTGGATACTTCTGCAAGGCAGAAATTACTTTTTGAAGTTCTACTTCGGCCTGTGGGGTTATGGTGGCATCGTCTAATCCAAAGTAAATAGATTCTAACTGTAGTATTTTTCCCAGATCATCCCCAACATTTACGGCTACCGACGTGAGCAGTAATTCAGGTTGCTGTTCTGGAGTAAGAGGAACAGGAACATCATGTAAAAACTCGTAAGTATCGTCGGAAGTGACAGGAATATCTTTAGGAATGAAAAAGTCCTTGGCTACATGCACGGTATATTGTTTTTCGCATTCGATATCAAAGGTGTATTGCCCTACACTATTTGTGGTAGTTTCAGTAATTGTATTTCCCGTTGCGTCAAGCAAAGCAAGGGTAACCCCAGGCATACTTTCGTTGGTTGCAGTATTACTCACAATACCTTGTATATATTGCTTGCAAGTGGTAATAAGCTCTTCGGTTTGTTTAAAACTATAAATATCATCATTACCTTTTCCTCCTCTTCGATTGCTTGCAAAATATCCGATTTTTGTTTCTTCATTGAGTACAAAAGTAAAATCGTCTTTAGAACTGTTTACTGGTCTTCCCACATTAAAAGCCCCAGAAAAACCAGATTCTGAGGGTACTGCTACAAAAATGTCTAACCCTCCCAGGCCTACATGACCATCGCTGGCAAAATACAGTCTTCCACTGTCACTGATATAAGGAAAAGTTTCTCGTCCTTCGGTATTAATTTTGGACCCAAGATTTTTTGGATTTCCGTATTTCTGATTCCCCAAAATATCCACTACATAAAGATCTGATTGCCCCAAAGTACCTGGCATGTCACTGGCAAAATATAACTTTTTACCATCCGCACTTAGCGCGGGGTGAGACACCGAATAGTTATCACTAGAAAATGGAAGCTCAACGATGTTTGTCCATTTCCCATCAATTAAAGAAGCTCTGTATATTTTGAGCAGTACCACCCCTTTTCTACTTTTTCCCAATTTATTATTGGTGAAGTTGTTTCTGGAGAAATAAACAGTTTTCCCGTCTTTGCTAAACGAAGAAGAAGATTCATGAAATTTTGTGTTGATTTTACCTTTTAATTTCACCGGTTTTTGCAAGTTGATCTGATCTTCTTGTATCGTTGCCGAGTATAAATCTAGGAAAGGTGTTTTGGTCCAGGCATGGATCTTGGAATCTTTGGTTTCCTTACTTCTGGAGGAGGCAAAAACAACTTGATTGTTATGATTAAAACTAGGCGCGTATTCAGAGTTTCGTGTATTGATATTTAGTGTAAAGAGATCATATTTCCCAGATTGCATTTCTATGAAATCCAGATAATTTCTTTTGTTGATAAAGGATTTTGCTCTTTTATCTCCTCCTGTGAGTTGATAAAATTGATCCATCATTTCATCTGCTTCGGCATAACGTTCTACACTTTTTAAACTTTGTGCGTATCGAAAAAGATATTCGGGATCAATGTCTTCGGGGTAAGTACTGATTAATTTTTCATACCATTCTAGAGACTCTTCAAGATCTGCTGTAAAGTAGAACGAGTCGGCCAATTTTTGATATAGCAATTGAGATGCGTATCCCTTTTGTGCAACGTCTAGATATATAGCTCGGGCATCGATATAAGCAAATGCATCAAAACGTTCGTCGGCCTTTTCGATCAATTTATCATCGCCTTGTGCATAAAATAGTAACGGAATTAGAAAGAGAGTCCCTATCGTTACAAGTTTTTTGCTTGTAAAAATCGATAAGCTTTGTATTGCGCAATTTTTCAAAGTATCCCAGTATTTTGTTTCTAAAACTAGTTTTCACGGGGTTTTTGAAAACATACTGATATTAAAATTATAAAAAAATGAAGTAAAAATTAACATATTGCTAATTACTTGCTAACGATTTTCAGAATAAAAATGTTAACAAATGCCAGTTGCTTAACATTGTAAGAGTAGAATTATACTATTGATAAATATTCATATACCTTTGTCAAAAATTAATTTTAGCATGGCGCATAAGGCGGGATTTGTAAATATTATTGGTAATCCTAATGTAGGTAAATCCACATTGATGAATGCTTTTGTAGGAGAAAAGTTATCGATCATAACTTCTAAAGCACAGACGACAAGACATAGAATCTTAGGAATAGTAAACGGAGATGATTTTCAGGCTATTTTGTCAGATACGCCTGGTATTATCAAACCAGCTTACGAATTGCAAGAATCCATGATGGATTTTGTGAAATCTGCCTTTGAGGATGCGGATGTATTGATCTATATGGTTGAAATAGGAGAAAAAGAACTCAAGGATGAAGCTTTTTTTAAAAAAATAACCCATGCAAAGATTCCGGTCTTATTACTGATTAATAAAATAGATCGATCTGATCAGGAAAAATTAGAAGAGCAGGTTGCATTTTGGTCGCAAAAAGTTCCTAATGCAGAAATATATCCCATATCGGCCTTAGAAAATTTTAATGTAAAAGAGGTGTTTGATCGATTGGTAGCCTTATTACCAGAATCTCCTCCTTTTTATCCCAAAGATCAGTTGACCGACAAGCCCGAACGTTTCTTCGTGAATGAAACTATACGAGAGAAAATTCTTCTACATTACAAAAAGGAAATTCCGTATGCCGTCGAGGTAGAAACAGAAGAGTTTTTCGAGGATGATGATATCATCAGAATCCGATCTGTAATCATGGTAGAAAGAGATTCACAGAAAGGAATTATTATTGGTCATAAAGGTAGTGCACTAAAAAGAGTTGGGGTAGAATCCAGAAAAGAATTAGAAAAGTTTTTTGGTAAGAAAATTCATATTGAATTGTATGTAAAAATCAATAAAAATTGGCGTAGTAACCAAAATCAACTAAAACGTTTTGGGTACAATAGGTGATTGTAATCTGTTGGTTTTTATAGAATTGAATAAAAAATTGTAGGTTAAATACTACTTAAAAATGCTTTAATTTGCTTTTTAAAGCAGAAAAAAGTGTTTTTAACGTTTTTTGGTTGTGATAGTGTTGACATTCAATCGGTAATGCATAAATTAGCTGTCCAAATTTACATTAAAGCCCCAAAATATGAAACGTGAACACTTCTTCAATAGGACCTGTCAGCTAGTTAAACAAATATTCTTTTTGTAGCAATAAAAATAACCCTTGCCTAAAGCCTGGGATGATTGTATTGTGGTCTTAACGAACTTCTTTTCAGAATAACAAACCCAAAAATAAACTAACGATTCAAATTTTTGAATGTATAAACACAACTACCAATGTCAAAAATTACAAGAACACTTAACGGATATAGTAAGCGAGCATTTTCTTATATGTGCTTTAGTAGCTTACTGATGATCTTTATTCTTTTTTCAGGATTCAATACGCTGGATGCTGGTAAAAAAGGAAAAAACACCCCTGATCCAGGTACGAATTGCCAGAATGCGATACATGCTAGTCTTGGATTTAATGCCTTTGTAAGAAATGAAACTCATGTAAAAGGAGGAGATACAGAGGGACCTGTCGCTCTAGGAGGTGATCTAACAATGAAAGGTATTATTACTTTAGCCGCACATACGGGAGGTGAAAATTATTTTAATGGAGATAGCGAACCTTCTTCTTTGATCGTAGGAGGCGTAATTCATTATGAATCCGGAGAGGGAATTCATTTAAATCACGGTTATGCAAAAGTTGGAAACCTTAATGGTTCTTCAGTTCATGATGTAGATCTTAATAGTGCTTCGGTAAACACCCGAATCACATCTGGGAGTTATGATGCCAAACCTAGAATTCAGGTACAAAGGAAGCAGAACGGAGTTACTGTTGGAAAAAGTAATCTTATAGATTTTGCAGGAGCTTTCGAAAGTTTCAAGACCAAATCGACTTCTTGGAGCACATTACAGGCTAATGTTACAGTGACTTCGGACTACAAAATTACACTTGCTGCTAATCAGGTAAATGTTTTAAATCTTTCAGCAAATGAGCTTTTAGGATTGCCCTACATGACTTTCGAAAATGCTCCAAATGCAACAACTCCATTGGTAATCAATGTAGATGCTCCATCAGATTTTGAATGGACAGTGTTTAATATGAACAATATTGGCGATCAGCATGGGCGCTTTATTCTATGGAATTTTTACAACGCGAGAAAGGTGACCTTGAACGGAGGAGGAACTTTGGTAGGGACCTTATTTGCTCCAGAGGCGGATGTTATAAAAAACTCTTCAGGAAATATTAACGGGCAAGTGATTGCCAATAACTATTATCACAATCAAGGAGAGTTACATCACCACCCTTTTGAACCATGCATTGATCCGGAAACCCCAAACTGTTTGCTTGCAGTAGATGCAGGAGAGGATGTGTCAGTTTGTGGAGTTGACGAAGTTGTGCTTTCAGCCTCTGTTTCAAATCCTTCTACCTGTAATGATTGTACAGGAACGTACGAAATAGAAAATACTGCACGATGTGGGAAAAACTTCGAGTATGTGTTATGGCTAAAAGATGATGGGAACAACATTGTAAAAAGATATAGTAATATCGATCTTAAATGGGAGGAGTTGGATAACGGAACAGCAACCTTAAAAGGATCTGTTGCTGATAATGATGATGCTCAAATGACTTTGATAGTAGATGTAACCTATTCTGGAAGAACAACCAGTACTCCTGCAGGAAGCCCAAAAGACCATTTTTGTAATACAGAAAATACAGATGGATGGATTTATTATACCGAAGTAACAGGAACAATATCAAATACAGATGGTTCCTGGTCTTTTGATATTTCTAGAATGGGACCAGCTTTTCAGTTAGGAAATGGTGCCAACGTTACCGAAGAGGAGTTCGGAAGGTACGGAGCCTCAGGATGGTTTAATACTACAGACAGTGATTTTAATAGAGGAGATTTTAACATCAACATTGGTGATTGTGTTACTTCTGGGGATAACAAAGTTACCTATTTGTGGTCAACAGGAGAAACAACACCAACCATATCAGTTACAGAGTCTGGATCCTATACAGTTACGGTAAAAGACTGTGCAGACTGCGAGGCTACCGATGAGGTTTCTGTAACTTTTGGTGATTCACCTGTAGTGAGTGCAGGAGATGATCAAACCATTTGTGCTGGTGACGAGGTAACTCTTACTGCCACCGAAGGTGATACTTATGAATGGTCTAATGGAGAGACTACACAATCGATTACAGTGGCTCCGGGAGCAACAACGATGTACTCAGTTATCGTAAATACTGGAGATTGTTCGGGTACGGATAGTGTAAAAGTAATTGTAGAAGATCTTGAAGTAACTATAGAAGGTAGTCAATCCATATGCTTGGGAGATACTATAACACTTACTGCTACAGAAGGTGATACCTACGAATGGTCAACTGGAGAAACCACTCAGTCTATCACGGTATCACCAACTACAGATATTAATTACTCGGTTATCGTAAGCAAAGGTAATTGTACTGCTACAGATGAAGTTTTTGTAGCGGTTAATGTATTAGAAGCTTCAGCCGGAGAAGATCAGGTAATTTGTACTGATGGCGGAGGAGATACTACTAGTTTTGCAAAAAATGCAGTAACACTTACTGCTAGCGAAGGAGATACTTACCTTTGGTCCACAGGAGAAACGACTAGGTCTATTACCGTCGCTCCTACAGTAACTACAAGCTATTTTGTTACGATTACATTAGCCGGGTGCGAAGACACTGCCGAAGTAGCGGTTATTGTTAAAGCTTGTGGAGGAGGAGATACCTTCAGAGCAGCTAGTGTGTTTCCTACTTTATTGAAACCTACTGACAACCTTAAGGTAAATCTTTCCTTAGAACAGAGTCAATTTGTAAGCGTATCTGTGTATAATTTATCAGGAAGAGCAATGGGACCAGTAATCACCAAAAACATGACAGAAGGAGAAGCAACTATGGAGGTGAGTCTTACCGATTTCCCAAAATTATCGTCAGGTATTTATATGATCAGTATCAAAGGAGATAATGGATTTAATATGGTGAAACGATTTGTCGTAGACTAATTATATCCAGGGAAACTAAATCCATAAAAGATAAGGCCTGCTATTAAAGCGGGCCTTTTTTTGTTACAAAAAGGTAATATTAGATCAAAGATGGCTTGATGTTATTTAGCTTTTGGATAACATTAAAGAAATATTAGATACCAACATTTGAGGTTTTAATCACACAAAACGTATCGACAATGAAACTTTTTAACAAATCATTTCTTTTTGCTGCCATCACTGTGGGAATTTTTAGTTCCTGCGATCTTGATGATTTTCAAGGTGGAGGTGGCTCTCAAAATCTTAGTTTTACAAAAATAGGAGGCTTTAGCAATGGTAGTGGCGACGAAGGATTCGCCGAAATCTCAGCATTCGACACTCGCACTGGAAAATTATTTATAGTAAACCCTAACGAAGCAGAACTTTCTGTTTGGGATATTACAGATCCTTCTACACCTGTAAAAGGAGCCAGCATAGCACTTTCGGGAATACCCAATAGTGTTGCGGTTCATAATGGAGTAGTGGCAGTAGCTTTAGAAAATGCGGCAAACAAACAAGCAAATGGAGTTGTTGCAACTTATAACTCAGATTCTCAGCAATTGCTAAACACATATCCTGCCGGACCACTTCCGGATATGGTAACCTTTAGCCCTAATGGAAAATTTATAGTGGCTGCAAACGAAGGAGAACCAGATGATTTATATACTAATGATCCAGAAGGGTCAATTACCATTATTAACGCGCTTACAGACGAAGTTTTTAATGTTGGTTTCAATGCCTTTAGCGCTTCTAGTGCTGGAAACCATTTCAGGGTATTTGGACCAGGAGCTACATTTGCACAAGACGTAGAGCCGGAGTATATCGCTATCTCCAAGGATTCGAGAACTGCCTATGTTACTTTGCAAGAAAATAACGGAATCGCTATCGTTGATCTGAATTCAAAATCGATTAGAGATATTGTAGGTCTGGGAGTTAAAAATTATGCTCTTCCTGAAAATCAAATCGACGCAAGTGATAAAGACGATATCGTAGGAAACTTCCAGAATTGGCCAGTATATGGTTTCTATCATCCAGATGCGATAACCTATACCAATATTAGAGGAGCTGGGTTTTTAATAACTGCAAATGAAGGTGATGCCAGAGATTATGACGGTTATTCTGAGGAGGAAAGAGTAAAAGATCTTGTTCTAGATCCTACCGTTTTTCCTAATGCAGACGTATTACAGTTAGATGAGAATCTAGGAAGATTAAAAACAACTACAGCAAATGGTGATACCGATGGAGATGGGGATTTTGATGAGATTTATGCCTATGGAGGAAGATCTTTTAGTATTTGGTCTACTTCGGGATCATTAGTTTTTGATAGTGGAGATCAAATCGGAAAAACTGTTTTTGATATCGACCCAAGTGCTTTTAATAATAACGAAGGAAGCGAAGCTGATGCAAGATCTGATGACAAAGGAGCAGAACCTGAAGCGGTGGTAACCCTTAGAGTGGGGAATAGAACGTTATTATTTGTTGGGTTAGAACGTACCGGAGGAGTAATGGTATATGATATGTCAAATCCTTATAACCCAAGATTTATAGAGTGGCTTAGAGATGCAAACGACATTAGTCCAGAAGGATTAATTGTAGTGAAGGCATCGGATAGTCCTACAGGAAAAGATCTTTTGATAGCGACTCACGAAGTTTCAAATACTATTGCGATCTACGAAATCAGTAAATAGTTGTGTTGTTAAATTCAAAAAAGTTAGGTTAAGTCATTGTTTTTAAAATAGTTAAATGTTATGTTAAATTACTTCCATAAAAACTTTGTTGTTTTACAGTAACCGACTTCACTACAATACATACTATCTTTGAAGTAAGTAATTATTTCACTGACTGACTATCAATTATGAAAAGTTCCATAGGCCTTAACGCAGGCCGTGGGGCTTTTTATTTTTTACAAACTTCACTTCATTTTTAATCTATTACAAATCCTATGGCCTGCTAAAATAAAAAGTCTAATTTTGCACAAAATTTAGAAAGATCTCGAAATGAGTAATATTGTAGCAATTGTAGGGAGACCTAATGTAGGGAAATCAACTTTTTTTAATCGTTTGATAAAAAGAAGAGAAGCTATTGTAGATGCTGTAAGTGGTGTGACACGAGATCGCCATTACGGTAAGAGTGATTGGAACGGGGTTGAGTTTTCTCTCATAGATACAGGAGGATATGTGCTAGGTAGCGATGATATTTTTGAAGCAGAGATAGATAAGCAAGTTGAATTGGCTATCGATGAGGCTGATGCGATTATCTTTATCGTTGATGTAGAAACTGGAGTTACTGGAATGGATGAGGATGTGGCTAAATTGCTGCGAAAAGTAGACAAACCTGTGTTTCTTGCCGTAAATAAAGTAGATAATGCTAAGAGGGCTGCAGACGCAGTAGAGTTTTATAGTTTAGGATTAGGAGAATACTATACGATTGCAAGTATCAATGGAAGTGGTACAGGAGAACTTTTGGATGCCTTGGTAGAAGCATTACCCGAGAAAGAAGAAGATGAAGAAGATGAGCTACCAAGATTTGCAGTAGTGGGGAGACCTAATGCAGGAAAATCATCATTCATCAATGCACTGATTGGTGAAGATCGTTATATTGTGACAGACATAGCAGGGACCACAAGAGATGCTATCGATACCAAATACAATCGTTTTGGTTTTGAGTTTAATCTTGTAGATACGGCAGGGATAAGGCGTAAATCAAAAGTGAAAGAAGATCTGGAATTTTACTCAGTAATGCGATCGGTAAGAGCCATAGAGCATTGTGATGTATGTTTGTTGGTTTTGGATGCCACCAGAGGTTTTGATGGGCAAGTGCAAAATATTTTTTGGCTGGCAGAGCGCAATAGAAAGGGAGTGGTTATTTTGGTGAACAAATGGGATCTTATCGAAAATAAGGAAAGCAATACGCTCAAAGATTTCGAAAAGTACATCAGAAAAGAAATAGAGCCTTTTACTGATGTACCGATTGTTTTTATTTCGGCTTTGACCAAGCAACGTATCTATAAGGCCATAGAAACTGCTGTTGAGGTTTATAAAAATAGATCTAAGAAAATCAAGACTAGCGAACTTAATGATGTATTATTGCCTATTATAGAAAATAATCCACCTCCTGCATACAAAGGAAAATATATCAAGATCAAATACATCACGCAATTACCTACTCCGCAACCACAGTTTGCATTCTTTTGTAATTTACCACAATATATCAGAGATCCTTACAAGCGATTTATTGAGAACCAATTGCGTAAGGAATTTGATTTTCATGGGGTGCCTGTTTCGGTATATTTCAGGAAGAAGTAAACTACCTTAATACTATACTAGTTTTTCAAGGGAGTTAAAAAATCTAAAACTCGATTATAAATAAATTTGAGTAGTTAATGGTAACATTTATGCTTTTCAAGGTACTTACCGTTTGATTGAGAATCATTTCAAAAGTTGTTAACCCTTATTCATTGCTCAAGTTGTTATTAATGAAATTAAATCGATTTGCTTTTTTGGGCATTTTAGTATTCTTGTTTCCATGTATTACGAAAGCTCAAAATTTTGTAATTACAGGAAAAGTCTCTGACCTCGATAAAGAGATGCCTGTTGAAGCGGCTACAGTTTATGCAGAAACCACCAAAGACAGTACATTAATTACCTATACTATAACCGATGCAAATGGTAAGTTTCAGCTTTATGGGAATACGGGGGTAAAGGAGGTAAATGTTTTGATTTCTTCTGTAGGATATCAATTATACCGAAAAAAGGTAATCTTGAATGAGGATGAAATTGATTTAGGGGAAATTAAATTAGATGTTGAAGTTGAATCTTTAGAAGAAGTCCTCATAAAATCAAGAGCACCTATCACCGTAAAAAAAGATACTTTAGAATTTAATGTGCAATCATTTAAAACAAAAAAAGATGCACTGGTAGAAGATTTATTGAAGGAATTACCCGGAGTTGAAGTTGATGATAATGGAAAAATCAAGGTCAATGGCAAAGCAGTAAACAAAGTTTTAGTCAATGGTAAGCCGTTTTTTGGAGACGACCCTACAATTGCCACACGAAATTTAAGTAAAGATATTATAGATAAGATTCAAGTTACTGATACCAAAACAGATGCTGAAGCTTTTGTAGGAGAAGAAGGTGATGGAGAGAATAAAACGATTAATATTACTATACAAGAAGATAAAAACAAAGGAACGTTTGGTAGGGTAGCTGCAGGATTAGGAACTGATGAACGTTATGAAGCAGCCGGGATAGTTAATTATTTTGATAATGATCAACGAATTAGTGTTCTTTCCGGAGGTAATAATATTAACTCACCAGGATTTAGTTTTGGAGAGATTAGAAAAATGTTTGGAAGTGCCAGAAGTATATCGTTTGATAATAATGGTGGTTTTACAGTAGATGGTCGGTCTTTTGCGGTTGGAGAAGGAATTACTAGCTCCAGAAATGCTGGAGCAAATTATACAGATGACCTTAGTGACAAAATTAGCGTGACTGCTAATTATTTCTATTCAGGGAGTGATTCTGAAAATGATAGGCAAAGTGAGCGAGAAAACATTCTTACGGATTCTCGATTTTTCACTAGTGCTTCCTCCAGTAGTGTTAGTGAACTAGACAATCATAATGCGAACGTTAATTTCAGTGTCAAAATAGATTCTACGTTGTTAATCGATATTCGGCCTTCATTTAAGGTGTTACTATCCGAAAATCGTTTTCGAAGTGTTGATAGCTCAATCGACGAGAACGAAACATTGGTGAATAGATCAGATCTTTCTACAAATGAGAAACGTCTAGACAAAAGATTTAAGAACTCCTTGGATATTACCAAAAAATTTGGTGACAGAGGGTCGTTTATTAAGGTGAGTACGATTAATGAGTTTAATGCCTCTGAAGGAGATAAGTTTTTAAGATCAAATACTCAGATCTTTGAAGATACATCAGGTATAACCTCCCGAGATCAGTTTACCGATTTAGAAAGTGATTTTACGAGTTGGTATGCTAAAATTACTTATAGATATCCGATTACTTCCAAGAAACTATTTTTGGATATCTCTTATGCTTATAGGCTAAATGTAAGAGAGAATATAGAAAACACTTTTGATTTTGATGAGACTGCTCAAAGTTATGTAGATTTTAATCAGGCGTTGAGTACAGATTTCGAATACAGAAATACCCGTAGAACTCCAGGCGCAAAGCTAACATATAAAGGGAAGAAGGTTACTTTAAGCGCAGCAGGGGGGTATGTTTCACGTACATTAAGAAATCAGGATAAGCTTAGAGATGTGGATTTTGAGCAGTATTTTGATGCGGTAGAACTTAATGGTCGAATCAATTACCGGTTTAGCTCAAAAGCTTCACTATTTACAGGATATTATTTGAATAATCAACCACCTGATATATCGCGTCTTCAACCATTTCAAGATGTATCTGATCCTTTAAATACGATTACCGGGAATCCAAATCTCAAACCTTCTAATATACATAATTTGTACCTAGGTCTTAACGATTATGACTTTCAGAAAAAATCTGGGTTTTATGGCTATTTAAGTATGAATATCACTAATGATAAAGTAGTTCCCAGAACAACGATTGATGAAAATTTAGTAAGAAACACTACTTATGAAAACGTTAATGGAGATTACCAGATCTACGGAAATGTTTCAAAGAGTAAGTCATATAAAATAAATTCTTTGAAAACCCTTAAGGTGAGAGTCGGGTTAAATGGAAAAGTCAATCAGACTGTTAATTTTAATAACGATATTCAGTACAAGAGTAATACAGTAACATTGACTCCTAATCTTGATTTTACGTTTACTTGGAAGGATATAGTAGAGTTGAGGCCTCAATATAGGGTCTCCTTTACGAATAATAGGTTTGATATTGAATCTTTTGATGATCGAAGTTTTTTGAGTCATGATCTAGGAATTAGAACAACCACTTTTGTTCCTAAAAAATTGGAATGGATCAATGATATCAAATACAGATATAATCCTGATGTAACTCCAGGCTTTCAGAGGAGTTCCTGGTTTTGGAACACTACAGTGGCGTATTCCTTATTTAAAAAGAAAGCTACAGTAACATTAAAAATATATGATTTGTTGGATCAAAATACCAATGCCCAACGTACAGCGACGGCTAATTATATTGAAGATACTCAAAGTACTGTTTTGCAACAGTATTTTATGCTTAGTTTTAGCTACAAGTTTAATAATTTAGGAAAAAAAGGAGAAACGGGAAAAGATAATTTTTTCTTTTAGAGATATTGGTAATAGGTCGAACTCGCTATTCCTAATTATCGAAGATGAAAGCGATATGTATTGTGAATTCGGGAGATAGAATAAACATGCATTCCTAACCCACAGGTATTGGATCATTTATCCCGAATTCACATTTTATAGATCTTAAAGGATCAATCTAAGTGCTATTAATAGCACTGTAGATTTCCGCATCTGCTATGTAAAGCCGTTTGAGTACATGTAGGTGTACACGTATAGTGTTGCCCTCCTTTAATTGCTTTTTGACCCAACTTAGAAATAGTTTGCTTGTCTAGATTTAATTTGATCTTTCTATATTTTTTCATAATTAAGATTATTTGTGCCTACATTTTATAAAGGTTTTCAGCGATACCTTGTCACTAGTGATGAAGTCTAAACTATATAATATTTCAGAGTGTAAAAAAGTGGATTGCCTTAATTTGTACAATTTAGGGTGGCTTAAATTTATGTTTTTACGCAAAAGAATGTTTCGCAGTGATAACGTGTTTGGATTAGGTAAACGTTGGGCAACAAAATATTTCCAATTCGTTGAATGAATTACAGTAAGTGTGCCCATTTCAAGAAATAAACACGACCTGTTTAGAAATCTAAAACAATCCTTAAAAGAACTCTGAACATACTAGAAAAGAGATAAAATCTTTAAACTATATACCTTTTTTTGTAATCTATCTGAAATGAATAAGAGGAAGGTATAAATATATATGTAAGGTTAATTAAAGGTCAATTTGATCTTTCATAAGAAGATGATACTTCAGGAATTCTTATTCAAATGTGATGCGATTGAATAATTGATTATAAGGTACTACCTGGTCAATGATAAACCTTTCTTGTGCATCTAGGCTTTGAAGATTTTTTCCGAATAATTCTCGAGCTTTTTCCTGTTTTACGATATCAAATGCATCTAATATGTTAATCCTAACAAATTCAAAAATTTCCCTATCGTTATTAACTATAAGCTCCTGCTGGATTACACATTGAGAAACAGGAGCTTCTCCTAATAAATCTATTGTTTTAGTTTCTATTTTAGGTAATCTTTCATCTGTTTTGCTTCCACGAATGTAAACAAGGAGCTTACTTTTAAATTTTCTTTTCTTGACATGTTCATTGTTGATATAGATTTTGTCATTGTCGTCAATAAAAATATCAACAATGTTTCTTTTTTTTATTTCCAAAGTATTATCATCTATGTTCAAATATTCCCTTGTTGCGGTTATTGCAGTTAAGAATATGTATTTGTAGTACAAATTATCAAAATCCTTGTCGGAAAAAGTTTGAAGGATATAATTAAAAATTTCCTTTGGACTAACGTCATCACGGGACTGAGCAAAATCGGATATTTTAGCATTCTTCAATAATCCAGCTTCACTATCGGAAACACAAGGATTTATTTGAAATAAATCAGAATGATTTATCAAGTTGTCCAGTTGTATTTCCGGACTAACAGGAGGAAATAACAAGGTTCCTGCATCGGCCATTTTCTTATAAGCTTCTATGTAACTAATTCCTGTATTATCTTTTAAGTATTGGCTTTTGACCAAAAAGGATTCATATTTTAAAATATCTTCTTCAATATCTATGTTTTTAGTTTTGAACCTTTCTTTAATGCAGTTGAATATTTTGTTTTCTAAAGAGTACTCTTGCGAAAATGAATATTGAAATAGTAAGACGGTTAATAGTAAAAGTTCTTTCCTTAAGATCATTTTTTTGTTTGATTTCATATTAATGTGATATTGGTTATCTTGTTAACCACTGTTTCATATGAACCTTTTATAAACGCGCTATATATTTAGTTACTTAGGTGGTAACATTTCTTAAAAGATCATTATCTCCTTATCGTATGGGGTGATGTAGATAAGAATCATTTTCTTATCTCTTTAGAATTAGTAAAGGTAAAAGTGGTTTCTATTGTTATAAGTAGTAGAATCAATACATTTTGTTACAAATGCTCTTTGATTTTTAACAACTGCCCTTTGATGGATTCTAATTTTCTGATGATGTCGAAAGTGTCGAGAGTCTCCTGTTTTTGTTCTTTTAAATGGATTTTTGCTCCTTCTAGGGTAAATCCTCTTTCTTTTACGAGGTGATAGATAAGTTCAAGATTCTTAATGTCTTCAGGAGTAAATTTTCTATTGCCTTTGGCATTTTTCTTGGGCTTCAAAATGTCAAATTCTTTTTCCCAAAAGCGAATCAAAGAAGTATTCACATCAAATGCAGCGGCAACTTCGCCGATACCATAGTATAATTTCTTAGGTAGGTCTACGTACATGTGTTTACTCTTTTTGTTGTATAAAACTTCCGTCTTCGTTAAAAAGCAGCTTGCTTTCAGGAAAATCTTCTTGTGTTAGCTTTTGAATTTCCTTTAGAGCCCTTTTCTTTTCGTCCATAAAAGGATAAACTTCATCAATTTGCTTGGCAGAATGCAGTTTTCCTTTTACAAAATTCCCATCCAGATCAATATGTACTTCAGCAATAGGGGCATACCCTTTGATACCATCCAAATTGAATCTGGAATAGGTGCAAAAATTACCTAAACTGTAAGCGATAAATTTATTGTTATAAACTTCAAAAGCTCGAGATACATGAGGGCCATGCCCCAAAACCATGTCTGCACCAGCGTCTATCATAGAGTGCGCAAATCGGAAAACATCTCCGCGATCCTCTCCATAAAAACGTTCTGTTTTTCTAGGTACGTGGGTGTGTTTAAACCCTTCGGCACCTCCATGAAAAGAAACGATCACGATATCTGCTTTTTGTTTGAGTTCCTCAACAATTTTTTTTGCATTGGTTAAGTTATGAATTTTTAAGCAATCTTTGTTAGGTGCAAAGGCACAAAATCCATAGGTAATTCCGTTTTTCTCAAAAATGGTAGAGGGTTTCGCAAAAACACCGGCATATGCTATTTTATGTTTTTCGAGCGTTTTGGAAGTATTTTTAATACCGATCTCTCCAAAATCACCAATATGATTATTGGCAATACTCATGACATCAAAGCCAGTTTCTTCCAGATATTTTCCAAAAGACTCAGGAGATCTAAAAGAATAACATTTAGAAGGATCTGAGCATCTTTTTGCATTTTCTCCTTCATCCGTCAAAGTCCCTTCCAGATTTCCAAAGAGAATGTCTGCCTGCGTCAAAATTGAGTTTACATCATCAAAAGGTCCTTTGCCTTCGGGAGGTAAATAGCTATCGTTAGGAAAATTAGTGCCCATCATGATATCCCCTACAGCCATGACCTTTATAAATTTGGGTTTGGCTAGTTCTTCTTGGGTTTTCTGTGCAATAGTGAACATAGAATCAATAGCCTCTTTTGAATATTTTTGAGCCCGTACAGTACTAGCGAAAACAAAAATAAAGGCAAATAGAAGTATCCTACGCATTGATGATTAGTCTAGAGTTTCGTTGATTAAGTTGGAGGCCTTTAGCATTTCACTGAACTCCTCAGAAGTTAAACTTCCGTAGTAGAAATTACGAGGATTGATACGTTCCCCATCTTTAAAAATCTCATAATGTAAGTGGGGTGCTACAGAACGTCCGGTACTACCCACGTATCCAATAACATCTCCTCTTTTTACTTTTTGTCCCTTTTTTACATTGTATCTGCTCAAATGGGCATAAAGGCTTACATAGTTAAAGCCATGATCAATTCGAATATGTCTTCCGTAACCAGATGAATTTGCATCAGCTCTGGTTACCACACCATTACCTGAAGCGTATACTGGAGTTCCTGTGGCAGCAGAAAAATCCATCCCATAATGAAACTTTCTGGCTTTGGTAAATGGATCACTACGCCATCCATATCCTGAAGCCATACGTTTTAAATCAGAGTTTTGTATAGGTTGTATAGCGGGTATAGTTGCTAGTAATTCTTCTTTTTGTTCGGCTAATGCAGCTATTTCGTCCAAGGATTTGGACTGCACTACTATTTGTTTGGTAAGTTTATCAATTCGCTTACTGCTTTCGACAATGATTTCAGAATTGTCGAAACCTTCAAGATCCTTGTATCGATTTACCCCACCAAAACCTGCGCTTCTCACTTCTTCAGGAATAGGGTTAGCACCAAAGTATAAGCGGTAAATGTTGTCATCTCGCTCTGCAATTTCTCCAAGGATATCTTCATTACGTTTTAATCTATTATTCATCAATTCGTATTGAAGTTGCATATTTTCTAACTCTCGTCGATATGCTTTTTCTTTTGGAGTTTCTAATTGAGGGATGTTTAGGTAGACAAGAAGTAAAATAAAACCAGCCAGAAAAGCGCCAATGACACTTAAAGCCGCGATACCAAATTTGCGTCCCTTCTTTTGCTCTATTCGGCGGTAAGAAAGAGTATCGCTATCATAGTAATATTTAACCTTTGACATAATCTAAAATATGCTATTTTTGCAGGATATCAACCAAAAAAGTCCTGTTTCATAACAAGACAACGCAACAAATATAATAAAATGTTGTAAAGTCCAGAAAAAACTGACAAAAGGTAAACAGAAATATCGATGTTAGTGATTGGATAAAAGGTTGATTTTTTTAGAATTTAGAGAATATTATTTGACAAAGAATAGCAATATTATAGAACGCATGAAATCCCAAGAAATAAGAAGTAAGTTTTTAGAGTTTTTTAAATCCAAAAAACACGGTATTGTACCTTCTGCACCTATGGTTATTAAGGATGATCCTACTTTGATGTTTACCAATGCAGGGATGAATCAGTTTAAAGAGTTCTTTTTAGGAAATGGTGTCCCTAAAAATAATCGTATTGCAGATACTCAAAAATGCCTTCGTGTAAGTGGTAAGCACAATGATTTGGAAGAGGTAGGAATGGATACCTATCACCATACCATGTTCGAGATGTTAGGGAATTGGAGTTTTGGTGATTATTTTAAGAAAGAAGCCATCCATTGGGCATGGGAGCTACTTACCGAGGTTTATGGAATCAACAAGGACATGTTGTATGTTTCGGTATTCGAAGGAGCCAAAGATGAAAACCTGGATATGGATCAGGAAGCTTATGATCTGTGGAAAGCTATCGTTCCCGAAGATCGGATCATTATGGGGAATAAAAGTGATAACTTCTGGGAGATGGGAGACCAAGGACCGTGTGGGCCTTGTTCCGAAATTCATGTAGATATCCGGTCCAAAGAAGAGAAGAAAAAAGTTCCTGGTCGTGATTTGGTGAATGCAGATCATCCTCAGGTGGTAGAGATATGGAATCTGGTTTTTATGCAATACAACAGAAAAGCAGATGGTTCTCTAGAAAAACTGCCAGCACAACATGTAGATACAGGTATGGGGTTTGAGCGCTTATGTATGGTGTTGCAAGGTGTAAAATCAAATTATGATACCGATGTATTTACGCCATTGATTAGAGAAATAGAAACCATTACCAATTCTACATATGATAAAGATAGTTTGCCAACTGATGATAACGGTAAGGTAAGCGTAGCTATTCGTGTAATAGCAGACCATGTTAGAGCAGTTGCCTTTTCTATTGCAGATGGTCAGTTGCCAAGTAATACTGGTGCCGGATATGTGATACGAAGAATTTTAAGAAGAGCAATACGTTATGGGTTCACTTTCTTGAATACCAAAGAACCTTTTATGTTTAAGTTGGTAGAGACTTTAAGTCAGCAAATGAGTGATGCTTTTCCAGAACTTAAAACACAAAAGAACCTGATTGTTAATGTAATCAAAGAAGAAGAGCAATCTTTCTTGAGAACCTTGGATCAAGGACTTAGCTTATTGGATAATGTGATTAAAGAAACCAAAGGTAAAATGGTTTCAGGAGAAAAAGCATTTGAACTTTATGATACCTATGGTTTTCCGATTGATCTTACTGCATTGATTTTAAGCGAGCAAGGTTACCAATTGGATTACAAAGCATTTGAAGTAGAATTGCAAAAGCAGAAGGAAAGATCTCGCGCTGCAACGCAGGTGTCTACTGGTGATTGGGAACTGTTATTAGATAATGCTTCTGAAACTTTTGTAGGCTATGACGAGTTGTCTTCTGAGGTAAAAGTGACTCGCTATCGCAAAGTGAGTAGTAAAAAGGATGGAGATTTATATCAGTTGGTTTTTGACCGAACTCCGTTCTATCCAGAAGGTGGGGGACAGGTTGGTGATAAAGGTTATCTTGAAGCTGCCAATGGAGATGTTTCCTATATCATTGATACCAAAAAAGAGAACAATTTGATTGTTCATTTTGCAAAAAGCCTACCCAAAAATGTTGATGGTGTATTTACAGCGGTTGTGGATACAAAGCAACGTGCAAGAACAGCTTCGAATCATACCGCAACGCACTTGCTGCATCAGGCTTTGCGAGCTATTTTAGGCACTCATGTAGAGCAAAAAGGATCTATGGTGCATAGCGGTAACTTGCGTTTTGATTTCTCGCATTTCTCAAAAGTGAATAGCGATGAGTTGAAAGAAATCGAAGATTTTGTAAATGCTAGAATTCGAGAAAATCTTCCATTGCAAGAACAACGAGGAATTACCTACGATCAGGCTATTTCTGAAGGAGCCATAGCATTGTTTGGTGAAAAGTACGGAGACGAGGTAAGAGCGATCCGATTTGGAGAATCTATGGAATTGTGTGGAGGTACTCATGTACAAAACACTCAAGATATCTGGCATTTTAAGATAACTTCAGAAAGCGCTATTGCAGCAGGTATAAGACGTATCGAGGCAATTACCGGTGATGCAGCAAAAGACTATTTTACAAATCAGTCTGAAGCTTATCAAGGTGTAAAAACAGTGCTTAAGAATGCCAAAGACCCGGTAAAAGCAATTACCTCTTTGCAAGAAGAAAATGCAAGTCTCAAAAAACAAATTGAGGTGTTGCTTAAAGAAAAGGCTAAAAATTTGAAAGGAGATCTTAAATCAGAATTTGAGCAAATCAATGGAGTGAACTTCCTGGCGAAGAAAGTGGACCTGGATGCTGCAGGAATAAAAGATCTGTCTTTTGAACTGGGTAATGAATTAGAAGATATCGTTGCCTTATTTGGATCAGAACAAAATGGTAAAGCTTTACTTTCTTGCTATGTTTCTAAAAATTTGGTCGAAGAAAAAGGTTTAAACGCTGGCCAGGTGGTTAGAGAATTAGGTAAATTTATTCAAGGAGGTGGAGGTGGCCAACCGTTTTTTGCTACCGCAGGAGGTAAGAATCCTGGTGGATTAGATGAAGCTTTGCAAAATGCAAAACAATATATACAGTAATATTAAGTTTGGAATACTAATTTTCTAACTTTAAAAGTATAAAAAGGTCTAAATGAACCTACAGACCAAAATACCATTAGTGTCTCAAAAGCCTAAGATCACCTATGCATCTGAGGTGCTACTGTTGGGGTCATGTTTTGCGGAAAATATCGGAGCAAAATTTGAATACTATAAGTTTAAAAATCTAGTCAATCCCTTTGGTATATTGTTTCATCCCAAGGCTATCGAGACATTGCTTTGGATGATCGCAGAAAACGATCAATACACCGAAGAGGATTTGTTTTTTCATAATGAAAACTGGCATTGTTTTGATGCGCATTCTACGTTGAGCAATCCAAATAAAAGCCAGTTGCTTACTGATTTAAACACTGCAATACGTTTAGGAAGAAAGGCAATTTCTTCTGCAACACATATCAGTATTACCTTAGGAACATCTTGGGTATATCGCCTAAAAGCGCTGGATTTGATCGTGGCTAATTGCCATAAAATTCCTCAAAAAGAGTTCTCAAAAGAATTGTTGTCGGTAAATGATATTGTAGAAAGCCTGCAAAATTGCATTCATCTTATTCGTAGTATCAATACTAATGTAGATATTTTGTTTACCGTCTCTCCTGTTCGCCATATAAAAGATGGTATTGTAGCAAACAACAGAAGTAAATCCCATTTACTGACCGCAGTTCATCAAGTGGTAGATGTTTCAGCAAAGGTGAGTTATTTTCCTTCTTATGAGATTGTGATGGACGAGCTTAGAGATTACCGATTTTATAAAGAAGATATGGTGCATCCTCGTGCCCTTGCGATTGATTATATCTGGGAACGATTTTATCATACCTGGATTTCTGAAAAGACTGCGGATACTATGAAACGGGTCGAAGAAATTCAGCGAGGCATGGCGCATAAACCTTTTTACCCCAAAAGCGAACAGCATCTGCAATTTCTTGAAAAATTAGAGACGAAGAAGAGTCGTATTCAGAAGGACTTTCCCTTTATACAGTTTTAGAACCACTTACCGCAGCACTTTTACACAGCTTGTGTATTTGAGATAATATCTAATCCACTACTGATAAGGTGTTTGATCTTCGGTTGATGTTTTTCAATACTTTTAAGGTATTCAAAAACCCGAGTTGCAAAATCTGTATTGCTATCATGGGTAAGCTCATAAATTTCTAGGGCTAATAACCAATTTTCTTCATGGTTTTGAGTGAGGATGTCAAAAACGGCTTCAAGAGAAAATTTGGTGTTTTTACCTTCGCGAATGTTTCTAACCGACTGATACAAATCATGAAGCTCCTGTTGCTTGGCACTGTATTCTTTTTTAAGGGTTGTTGTTGTATTTTGATGAGTTACCAAATCAAACGAGTAATCATCTGCGGGGCCAGAAAAAGCCGAAACGATCTCTTTTCCTACGGCCAGATCAAAAGTTCCCCATTCTGGTCTAAAGAGAAATTCCCCCTTGTATTTGATGGTACACTCACTAAACTGTATCAGGATCAACTCCCCTTGTATGTTTCTCATTCCGGTAATGTTGTTCCCAGCAACGGTAATCCCACTTTCAAACTCAAATTCGATATACTCTCCATCATAAAAGTTGTAGGCTTTCAGATCTCTTGGGGACATATTTTCTATGGCAAGATTGATCCCTTTCAATTTGCCCAAAGGAGATCTAAAACCATCAGGGTGGGCATCTATACCATGGCCGATCAACTCTTTCTCGCGAAACGATAACGCTGTTGGCCCTTTGGTTTCAAAATAGATAACTTCGTTGTCCTCATTTTTTATCATTCGGGTAAACACTCCCGAAACTTGTAACCCCGTGCTTAGCTCAATGGTTCCTAGATTATTCGATTCAATCAGTTTAGCTAACCCTCTGTGTCCTCCTTTTCGCAAGGCCATGGTATCCGCAAATTCTTCTAGTACTTGACACAGATAAGCAAAATCAGGAGTGACAAATAACTGCGGTTGCGGTTTTGTAATGTCAAAATCTTGAAAAGCAGCATCTGGCGAATAATTCATTTTTTTTACCTGATCCGTCATGCACCATTCGCTCTCACCAATCGACGAAAGTAATCCAGCACCATAGATTTTAGGGTTTTCTGTAGTTCCTATCAAACCATATTCTACCGTCCACCAGTGTAGATTTCGAATCAAAGCCATTTCTGAAGGATCTTCTTTTTGATTTTGAAGTGTTTCCACTTTTTGTTCTGCCTTTGTGATATCTTCTGGGGCCGTATCAGGTGCTTCTTTGAGTATGGATAAGGCCCGTACGGCTTCATACATTTCATAATCCTTTTTGGAAGAAATAGCTTTGCAACCAATTTTTCCAAAACGACGTAGGTATTCTGCATAATCTGGATTAGCAATGATAGGAGCGTGACCCGCAGCTTCGTGAATGATATCTGGAGCTGGAGTATATTCAATATTTTCGAGCTGCCTGATATCCGAGGCTATCACTAAAATATTGTACGCCTGAAACTCCATAAATGCATTGGGAGGGATAAAACCATCTACGGCAACAGCCGCCCAACCGATTTCTTTTAGAATCCTATTCATGCCATACATACTAGGAATAGCTTCTATAGAAATTCCTGTCTTCTCTATCCCTTTTAGATAAGAGTTGTGAGCCACTTTGCTTAAAGAAGCAATGTTTTTTCGCATAACATACCTCCAAACCGCATGATTAATTGGGGTGTAATCCTCATAATTTTGCGGTTTAATAAATTGCTTTAAATGTGGTGGTAATCTATCAATAAGAGGATTGGATTCTATGGCTTCCGGCATGTTACTCATTGTTATCTGATAATTGCATTCAAAGATTCTAAAATATATACAAATCTACAATGCTTTGTCGTTTCTTTAGGAAAAACCAACAAAGATTTAGAGAAGATATCTTAAAGATCCTGTAAGAAAACACTTATTTTTGAGTTAATAGTTAAAAATAGCATCAGATTTTTGATTAAAAATGATGATTTGTCAATATAGATAATTTTGGATTTTATAATGGCTATTAAAAGATTTTATATCTGGTTTTTATTGTCGTTTTCTTTATTTTTTACACAAAACGCCCAATCACAGAAAGATACACAGGATTCAATTTACAACAGGTTGAAAGGGTTGAAAAAGGAGCTAGGTATTAATCAACAATCTGATATACTAATTTCTTTAGCCAGATATCATATCAATCAAGGAAATTTGGATAGTTGTCAGTACTATGCAAAAAGAGCATTGCAAAGATCTTTAAAAGAAAGTAGGAGAGATATTGCTCAAGAGGCTTATTGGTATATAGGCAGGTCTGATTTTTTGAAATTTGATTTTGCTAGTGCTGTGATGTACATGCAGAAGGCTGAAGATATCTACAGAAAAGAACCTGATACTGTTGCGTTAATCAACATTTTAAATACCAAAGGACTTTCATTGCGTAACTTGGGTAATGTCGAGGAATCCATATTAGCCTTTAAAGCTGGTCTTACTCTGGCAAAGGAGATAAAAAATAATGAGTTGGCTACAATTCATTTAATCAATCTGGGAGCAAGTTACAAGGCGGTAAAAAGTAATACACAAGCAGTTAAATATTACAGCGAAGCTCTGGGTATTGCGGAAAAAGAAAAAGACAGCCTGCATTTGGGGATCATTTTGACCAACTTCGGAAATATTTATTCTTCTCTTGAAGAATATGATAAAACCAGATCCTATTATAAAAGAGCTCTGGCAATTCATAAAGAAAATAAGAATTATAGAGAGCTGGGTATGATTTGGGCGAATATCTCTCATATAGATCTCAAGGAAAAACGCTTTGATGATGCCATCCGTAATGCCACCAATACCATAAATATGGTAGACTCTACCTTTGTTCCATTAGGAGCGGTTATTGTAGCGCAAGCTAACTTGGGAGAAGCGTTTTTAAGGAAAAAGCAACATGATAGTTCGAGGTTCTATTTTAACAAAGCTATACAGTTGTCGGTGGATAATAAAGTCCCCACTTGGTTAGAAGAAATATATCTCTTAAAAGCCGAATTGGAGGAAGAACAGGGATATTTTTCTTTGGCATATGATGATTTGAAAAAATCTTTGGCAATAAGGGATAGCCTTTCCAGAGATAAATTGATTCATAAACTTAATCTAGAAGAGAAACAAACAGAACTTAATCAAAAAGATAAAGAGATTAGTCTGTTGGAAGAAGATAACTCTATTCGAGAAGAAGAAAATCGTTCGATAAAAAAATGGGCTGCTATCGGAATTATAGCATTGTTGTTCTCTACGACTATAGTGTATATCTATTTCTTAAGACAAAAGTCGATAGGTTTGGCGTTGCGCAAGGAAGCGGCAGAAAATAAGTTAGAAGCACTGCGCAATCAAATGAACCCTCATTTCTTATTTAATAGCTTTAATGCCGTTCAAAACTATATTCTGAAATCGGATAAAAATACCGCTTACGAATACTTAACACAGATCGCTTATTTGATACGTAAAATTTTGGATAACTCTCATAGTATGAAAATTGATCTCAAAGAGGAGTTACAAATTATCAAATCGTACGTCAAACTGGAAGCCCTTAGATTTAGAGATAAATTTAAATATGATATCACTATAGAAGAACAATTACTTGATATAAATCCAGTGATTCCATCCATGATTATTCAGCCCTATATTGAGAATGCAATTTTGCATGGACTGTCAAATAGATCAATGCCTGGAGGAGAATTAAAAATAGAGTTCAGAAGCTTAGGAGAAGATAAAATTCAATGTATTGTAGAGGATAATGGTATTGGTAGAGAAAAGGCATTAGAAATATCAGAATCCAAACCTGAAAGTGAAAAAGGAAATGCGATTGCGATGAATAATACTAGCAGAAGATTACAGATTTTGGAAAAAGCAGGTTACCCAAAAGGAAAGGTTGTTATTCAAGATCTTAAAGAAAATGGGGTTGCCCTTGGAACTCGAGTGATAGTGGATCTTAGCATAATTTAAAAAGTAAGCATGATGAGGACAATAATTGTAGAAGATGAATTAAACGGTCAAGAAACACTTGCTATGTTACTAAAGCAACACTGCCCTCAACTGGAATTAATGGGTATGGCGGCTACGATAAATGAAGCAAGAGATCTGATTAGTAAGCAGCATCCATCATTAGTTTTTTTGGATGTTAAATTAGGAACACAAACTGTATTCAATCTTTTAAATGAGTTAGACGAGATCAACTTTGAAATTATTTTTATTACTGCCTATGAAAACTATGCCATTAATGCTATCAAATTTATGGCCATCGATTATTTGTTGAAACCCATTAATATTACTCAGTTGAAGGAGGCGGTAGATCGAGCACAACTCAATCATACAAAGCGCAATAGTCAAGCGCAATTAAATGCTCTGATGAATAATCTCCAACAAAAAGATAACAAACAACATCGTATTGCACTAGCTACTACCGATAGTTATGAATTGGTTAGAGTGGATGATATTTTGTATTGCATCGCAGAAGGGAGTTATACCCGTTTTTTTCTTGTGGATAAAGAAGAGCGTTTTGTATCCAGGCATTTGAAACATTATGAGCAATTGCTTTTGGATTATAGTTTTTTTAGACCGCATCAATCTTGCTTGATTAATCTTAATCAGGTAAAGAAAATACTTCGAATGGATGGGGGTACTATAGAGATGATTGATGGTAGGCAATTGCCCATTGCTCGAAATCGAAAGAATCAACTTATTGATTTGTTGAGTATCAGGTAGTTTTTTAATATCAAACAATAACTACCGTTTATCAAACTATATTTACCAGAAGTCATATCAGACTATTTCTTTTTTAGGGTTTTAAATAGGTTTACAACGCAAAGGAATGATCACACAAATCTTAATCACGCCTTTCGAATAAACCATTTTTAACTTTAAAATTTAAACAATTATGAAAAAGTCAATTTATGGACTATGCGCGCTAGCACTTTTTGCTTTAGCATTGACGAGTAATTCATTCGACAATGCTGCCTTTACTGCCGACACTGTTGCAGTAGTAGTGGCTCCAACCTTGCAATCTGATCTTTCGATGGATGGAAGAAACTCTGCTACGATTAGTGTAAATGGCACGAGTTCTTCGATTTCTGGAAGTGGAACTATTTCAGTAACATCTGAAGGAGGTACAGGATCTGCATCGGTTACGACAACGACAGGAGGAGGAACCACAGGTAATCCAACGTTTACAAGTTCTTCTACAACTTCTTCGACGACAACCTCCTCCTCGTCTAGTACAACCACTACATCAGGCGGTTTTAACATTTGTGATTATATCACTAGCCCGTATTTCCGTCAAAGACTAGGATGTGATGGTTAAGAAATAGCAAGCACATTTTGTTTGTGTTTCTGTAATTAATTAGAAGCATGCTGAGCTGATTCGGAGCGAAAAAGCTCAGCTTTCTAAAAATTAACTTTCCAAAAAAATAAAAGATATGAAAAGGTTGGTGGTATTCTTGTTTGCTTTGCATTTCGGTATGGTAACAATTTCGGTATTAGATAATATTCATGTTTTACCCCAAAACCTAATGACTGATGTTGTAAAAATGTATACCATCCCTTTTTTTGAACAGAATTGGGGTATGTTTTCCAATCCCCCGACAACAACGAGAAGGGTGTATTTTCAATTCCATACTCCTTCAAGTGATCAGAATAATAAGATAGAAATATCAGATTGGTATGATATCAATTCTACCATATACTCTTACAATAAAGATCATTTTTTCTCCATTGCGCAACGCTTGATCAAATATGAATCGGGGTGTTTAAATAATATTTTTTCTTATATAGAAAAATGTAAAGATCCTACGCCAGATGCCTGCATAGCATATTCACCAGGTTTTCTTTCGCTCAAGAACTATGCAAGAATCATTTATGCAAATAGTACAGACAATGCTCCTAGTGCAACAGGAGTGAAATTTGTAATCAAGATCGTTGAAGAGCATTTTCCGAGATACGAGGATAGAGCTCTGGATTATTTTGACAAGAAAAACTACGAATATGCTACGCATACAACAATTCCTTACGAATTGAACTAACTTCTGAAAACGATAAGAATTATGATACAATTCAATAATAATAGAACCATCGGATTAACGATCGCTAGAGTGCTCATCTCTTTAATCGTTATAAAGGACTTTTTGCTTTATCTAATGTTTTCTGATCAATTGATAGGAGATAAAGGGATCGTCCCATTATTTACCTATATGCAAACTTTGGACGTATTAAATTTAGAATACTTTTTTATTGATTTTAGCAATACCTATGCGGTATATACTTTTTTATTAATAGGGTTGTTAGCAAGTAGTTGTTTTTTGTTTGGATTCAAAATGAAATTATCCGGATTAGTAGTATTCTTTTGCTTAATCACAATCAAATTACGAGCATTATTTACGCAAGATGGCGCTGATAATGTAATAGGAACAATGATTCCTTTACTGTTATTAGCAACTTCATTTAATTTAATCACTGGGAGGTTAAATAACGATTTTAAGAACAAGACTTTGAAAATGATTCCTTTGTTAGCGTTATATGGAATCATCTTTGAGTTTTGTTTGATTTATTTCGCAGCAGGTTTATCAAAGTTGTTACAGCCTATATGGCAAAATGGAGAAGCTTTGTATTACGTATTGAGAATTGAAGATTTTAGAGCGTCTGATCTTAATATCTGGCTTACTAAGAGTAGTTTTTTTGTGAAATCTTCAACTTGGTTTACGCTTTTTTGGGAACTTACTTTTCCTATTGCGATTTGGTTTAAAAAATTAAGAAACTGGTATTTGCTATCTGGAATAGCACTTCATATTGGGATTTGGATGTTGATGCGAATAGACAACTTCTCCTTCATAATGCTGAGTATATATCCGATATTCTTTGCAGACAAAGAATATCTGGCATTTTACAACAAATATCTTAAGAAATGGCTTGGTGTTTTTAAACCCAAACTGTTTTATGAGCTTTAACTAGTAATACTATGGAAATAGAAAAAGGTCAAAAAATCATCTTATTTGATGGAGAGTGTAACCTGTGTAATGGGTTTATTAATTTTGTTATTGATAGAGATTTGGAGAATATCTATGTGTTTGCTGCTTTACAATCTTCAATAGGTATAGAGTTGTTAAAGAGTTTGAATACGTATAGTTCAGAGATAGATTCTATTATACTAATAGATAAAGAATCTAAAAGAATAGAAAGAAAGTCTCTTGCCGCTATTAGTATCATTGGTGGTTTTGGAGGGTATTGGAGGTTGATTAAATTGTTTAAAATATTTCCTGTTTTTATAAATGATATTGCCTACGATTATGTGGCTAAGAACAGATATAGGTGGTTTGGAAAGAGCGCTTGTAGAATTCCTACCCCTGATTTACTCGAAAAGTTTTTACGATAAATAACATTGATTCTGTACCATGACTGAGGAGTTTACAGAAAATTAGTTGTTAGTTGATGTACTTGAGTGCTGATCAAGTAGGTTAGATCTGATTCTGGCAGATAGAGATCGGATGCCTTTAATTAGGTGTCCGATTTTGGATTTCATTCTGGTTTTATTTGAAGGTGAAATTTTACTTTTTTAAAAAATGGGGAATTAATTATTTAAATTTGTAAAGAATAAGGTAGGGTAAATGCATCATGCGGTGTTATAATAGGAAGAAGCACTGTTGTTAGGTCAAAAGTGTTCTTTGATTAATCACTATAATAAAATGAATTTAGGATGAAGAAGTTATTTTTACTTGTTGTGTTTTTATGTGTTGGTAATTTGGCAATAGCTCAAGTTACAAATGAAGGAGAGCCTCTAAGTTGGAGTTTGCAAAGCTTGAATAAAGAAAACATATCTCCGGTTAAAATGAAGCCTTTTGACTTGAATAAAATTAAGGCAGAAGATGCCATTAATGATACTAAGAGAGATGTTCCTTTTAGGTTTGGTCATGAGCTTAAGGTAAATCTTGGTTTGGAAAATGCAGGTGTTTGGAATGAATTGGCAAATGGAGATAGAATATGGCGTATAAATATTATTTCTGAAGGTGCTACATCTCTAAATTTTGTGTTTAGCAATTACGAAGTTCCTAGAGGAGCAAAGATCTATTTGTATAGTAATGACAGGAAGGATCTTCTAGGTGCCTATACCAATATTTTTAATCGACCAGATAAATTGCTAGGAACCTGGATGGTAGCTGGAGATAATGTTTGGATAGAATATTATGAACCAGCAAGTGTAAAAGGGCAAGGAGACCTTACTATTGCAAAAGTAATACATGGGTATCGTTCGGTTACCGACGCAATGGTACGTGAAAAAGCATTAAACAGTTCGGAGGATTGTAATCAGGATGTAGACTGTCCAGTCGGAGATGATTTTGAAGCAATCAAAAATCAACTAAAAAAGTCTGTAGGATTTATTATTTTAAATGGATTTGTGTGCTCGGGTACATTAATCAACAATACAAGTAATGATAGGGCGCCGTACTTTTTGACGGCAAATCATTGTGATTCTGGATCTACATCTACTTGGGCTTTTCGATTTAATTGGATAAGTCCTGATCCTTCTTGTTCAACCACCACAAATAGTACAGATGCAACAGAAAATCAGACCACCAGTGGTGCTACGTTATTAGCCCTAAATGATGAAACCGATATGAAGTTGTTAAATCTCGATGGAGGCTTAGATGAATCCTGGGATTTAGAGTGGGCAGGATGGGACAGAACAGGAAATGTTCCTGATTTTGCAGTGGGGATCCATCATCCTGCAGGAGATATTATGAAGGTTTGTAGAGAAAATGTGTCTCCGGTAGAAACCGCAATTTCGTTCAATGGGAATCCGCAAACCAAAATGTGGAGAATAAATGACTGGGATCTTGGAGTTACCGAAGGAGGATCGTCTGGGTCTGCTATTTTTGACCCTAGTGGTAGAATTTTTGGACAGTTAGCAGGAGGAACCGCAGCTTGTAGTGGTACAGATGATAACAACGAGCCTGATTTTTATGGCAGGTTTAGTATTTCCTGGGATTTTGGAACTACCGATGCTGCTCGATTGTCTAATTGGTTAGATCCTAGTAATACAGGAAGAACAACTTTGGACATGCTTTCAGTAGAAGGAACTAATGGAGGTACTAATCCACCTCCTACCGGAAACGCAATTGTAGTTTCTTTTGTGCCTTCGACCGCACTCGTTTCTATTTCAAAAGAAAATGATGATGCTATTGAGTTTAAAATTTATGATATTTCAGGCGGCTTCATAGGGTCAGGTGCATTAACAGGAAGAGACTCTCAAATCGATATGAGTGATCGTTCTTCTGGGATGTATTTTATTAAAATTAGAAATATGGTAAATGGAGAATCCTTTACTAGAAAAGTGGTGATCAATCGTAATTTATAAATGGGATAACGGCTATTGGTCTAGGCTCATATTGCCTTTAAATACCACCTTGTTATTGTCATCTTCAAGATAGACCGTGTTTTTTTCAACACGCTTTTTCTTAATAGAAGAAAGGGCGGCAAAAAAATCTCTTTCCAATTGATCTTTTTCTGCGCAATACATTTTTGAAGCCATTGCCAAGCCTAAGGAGATAGTATTTCCTTCTTCGGTATACTTGCACGAAAATGTATTGCAACCCGAAAAACCAGAAGCAGTTTGATTTTCCTTATTAAAAACGATAAATAATTTTTCTTGGGATACGTCTTTTCCTTTGAGTTCTGTAATCGCAATTTTATTACTTAGGATCTGTGTTTCCTGCTGCTGTGTACTGGCTTCAGAAATTTGTGTGTTCTTATTACAGTTTTTTGTGGCAGTGACACTAAAGATAAAAAGGAAAAAGTATGTGAGTTTCATGATCTAAGTTACATTTTGAGGGTTATTTGCTGGTAAAAGCTATACAAATGTATCATAATCTTTGTTTTTAGGTTATAAAATCTAGGATATAAGGGATTAAAATTTATTTTTGATAGGGAAAACTATCAAATGTATTTATGAAATCCGAAAGTAGAAAGGAAGAAATAATAAGAGCGGCATCCATACTCTTCAAAGAAAAAGGATACAGTGCAGTAACCATGAGAGACCTTGCCAAGGCAATGGGAATAAAAGCGGCAAGTTTATACAACCATATCGATTCTAAACAAGAAATTTTATCCACCATTATTATTGAGTTGGCTGAAGAATTTACAACGGGAATGAATCAAATTGTAAATTCGAAAGTAGATGCTATCAAAAAACTTGAAAACATTATAGATCTTCATATTGATGTTACCCTGCGCAATTCTGATGGTTTGGCTTCTCTAAACAACGATTGGATGCATCTGGAAGAAAAGAATCTACAGTATTTTGAAAAGATGCGACAGGAGTATGAAGAAAACTTCCGAGCGATCGTGAAAAACGGAGTAGACAGAGGAGAAATTAAGTCCTTTAACATCGAAATCATGGTGTTTTCTACCCTTTCTACATTAAGAACATTGTATTTGTGGTATCCCAAACAAAAAAACATTGATGCAGAAATACTGAAGCATGATATGATTTCTGTGTTGCTTAAAGGGATGGTGTAAAGGTTTAGGCGCTTTTAAAATTAACATACATTTATTTGTGTATAAAACTAACAATTGTTAGTTTTGTGTAGCTATAACGTTATAGTTAAACAAGACTTATGACAGATTTTTATCCCATATCAGTTTCTGAAGTAGTTAGAGAAACTAAGGATTGTACAGCTATCACCTTTGATATTCCTCAAGATTTAAAAGAGACATTCTCGTATACGCAAGGGCAATACTTGACCTTAAGAACAATGATTGATGGCAATGAAGTGAGGCGTTCATATTCGCTTTGTTCCAGTCCTCTTGAAGATAAATGGCAGGTAGCGGTAAAAAGAATACATGGAGGCCTTTTTTCTAACTACGCCAACGATATCCTGAAAGTTGGTGATGTGTTAGATATCATGAAGCCTTCGGGGAGCTTTTTTGTGGATGTTGATACGACCAAAGCAAAAAATTACGTGGTTTTTGCTGCAGGTAGTGGTATTACACCAATTCTATCCATCATTAAAACACACTTGGCATCAGAGCCTAACAGTACTTTCAAGCTGTTTTATTTGAATCGAAACGCAAAATCAATTATCTTTAAAGAAGAGATAGAAGCATTAAGGAATACCTATTTCGGGCGATTCGAAATATTTTATTTCCTGACCAAAGAACAAAGAGATATTCCTCTGCTTAATGGTAGGTTTACTTCAGAAAAGATAGAAGAGCTTACTTCAAAAGTTTTTGATGTTGCTGATGTGGATGAATGCTTTATCTGTGGTCCGGAAGAAATGATCTTTTTGATTCGGGATGAGCTGGAAAAAGCTGGCATGGCCAAAGATAAGATTCATTATGAACTTTTCTTCTCTGGAGCTACCGAAGAAGATAAGAAGCGTGCTGCAGAGGTAGCAGAGCATAAATACGAAGGAACAGAAGTAACAATCATTGATGGTGGTAAAGAGTTTCATTTTGCCATGGATGATGATTATGATAATATTTTAGACGGAGCCTTGGCGGCAGGAGCAGACTTACCCTATGCCTGCAAAGGAGGAGTATGTAGTACCTGTAAATGTGAAATCGTTGAAGGTACTGTTGAAATGAAAATCAACTATGCGCTTGAAGAAGACGAAGTGGCCAAAGGTTTGGTATTGTCTTGTCAGGCGGTGCCAACTACAGAAAAAGTAGTAGTTAATTTTGATGTTTAAAAACGCAAAGCTATGAGTGAAAAAGAAGTTAAAAATCTGGAAAGGCTATTCGAAGAGAGAATTGCTAGAGATGAAAAGATAGAGCCAAAAGATTGGATGCCTGAAAAATACAGGCAAACTCATATTCGTCAGATTTCTCAACACGCACATTCCGAAATCGTTGGGATGTTGCCCGAAGGGAACTGGATCACAAGAGCACCTTCATTACGAAGAAAAGTGGCCTTGTTGGCAAAAGTTCAGGATGAAGCTGGGCACGGATTGTATTTGTACAGTGCTTGCGAAACGCTTGGGATTTCTAGAGATGAATTGTATGAACAGTTACATACCGGAAAGGCAAAGTACTCAAGCATATTTAATTACCCTACGGTTACCTGGGCAGATATAGGAGCTATCGGATGGTTGGTTGATGGTGCCGCTATCATTAATCAAGTGCCATTGTGTAATACCTCTTATGGCCCTTACGCAAGAGCAATGATCAGAGTATGTAAAGAGGAGAGTTTTCACCAAAGGCAAGGTTTTGAAATTATGATGAATCTGGCCAAAGGAAGCAAAGAGCAGAAAGCAATGGCTCAAGATGCATTAAATAGATGGTGGTGGCCATCTTTGATGATGTTTGGTCCTACCGATGCAGAATCTGTGCATACTGCACAATCCATGAAATGGAAATTGAAGCGAAAAACTAATGATGAATTACGTCAGCAGTTTGTGGATCAAACTGTGCCTCAAGCTGAGCTCATTGGGCTGACTATTCCTGATTCGGACCTAAAATGGAATGAGGAAAGAGGAAGTTACGATTTTGGAACGATCGATTGGGATGAGTTCTGGCAAGTAGTAAAAGGACATGGGCCTTGTAATCAAGAAAGAATGTCGGCAAGAGTAAATGCCTGGGAGAATGGAGAATGGGTAAGAGATGCAGCAATGGCATATGCCGAAAAACAAGAAGATAAAAAGCTTAAAAAGGCAATTTAAAATATAAGTGATGAAAAAAAAATGGCCACTTTGGGAAGTGTTTGTGAGAAGTAAGAATGGTCTCGAACACCGTCATTTTGGAAGTCTCCATGCTGCAGATGCAGAAATGGCATTAGAAAACGCACGTGATGTATATACCCGAAGAAATGAAGGAGTGAGCATATGGGTGGTAGAGTCAAAGCATATTACTGCTTCTAATCCTGAAAATAATGGGGAACTTTTTGAACCTGCTCAGGATAAGGTATACAGGCATCCTACTTTTTATACCTTACCTGATGAGGTAAAACATATGTGATTTGCAAAGCTCATTATCCTCGAAATTACCAAGGATAATATCTGCGCTATTAAAGCAAACTTTGAATGATGAAAAACGAAAATTTAATACAATATATATACGGGATTGCTGATAATGCACTTATTCTTGGGCAAAGATTATCAGAATTGTGCGGTCACGGACCAAGCCTTGAAACGGATATAGCTATCACAAATATGGCATTGGATCTTCTGGGGCAAACACGTAGCTATTATCAATACGTAGCACAATTATCCGGAGAAGGAAAGACTGAAGATGATATTGCGTTTTTAAGAACAGAAAGACAATACAAAAATGTATTGTTGGTAGAACAACCCAATAGACATTTTGGTTATGTAATCACCAGACAGTTCTTGTTTGATATGTTTCACTTGTTGCTATTGCAAAATCTACAAAATAGTAAAGATGAAATGCTGGCTGCAATTGCCAAAAAAGGAATTAAGGAAGTGAGTTATCATCAACGCTTTTCTTCAGATTGGATGAAACGATTAGGAGATGGTACTCCAGAAAGCCATGATAAAGTACAGGACGCAGTAAATGATTTATGGAAATTTACGGACGAGCTATTTCACATGACTGAAGATGATCGTATAGCTTTTGAAGGTGGAGTAGGAGTAGATGTAGCTAGTTTTAAAGCGTTATACCATCAAAAAGTTAGTGATGTTTTAACCGAAGCTACTCTTGCGATTCCTGAAATAAAATGGTTTCAAAAAGGTGGTAAACAAGGTATTCATAGTGAGCACATGGGATATCTGTTGGCGGATTTGCAATATATGCAAAGGGCATATCCTGATATGAAATGGTAAGCAAATCATCAATTTGATGGCTTTCAGAAATCAAAACAATGACCATTGATCTGGATCAACATATCGACCCCTCTTTAATTTCGGTTCTCGAAAAAGTTCACGATCCCGAAATCCCTGTGCTATCCATTATGGACATGGGCGTGGTGCGTTATGCACAAAAAGTTGATGATGTGGTGCAGGTAAAAATTACACCAACCTATAGTGGTTGTCCGGCAATGGATGTAATGGGCGATGATATCATCAAGGCCTTCGAAAATGAGAATATCAAAGCCGAAGTTTCCTTGGTATTAACTCCTGCTTGGACCACAGATTGGATCACTCCAAAAGGAAGAAAAGCTTTGGAGGATTATGGTATTGCAGCTCCTCTTGCAGAGCATGCCGATAAAGAAGCACTATTAGGAAATAAGAAAATCGTTAAGTGTACCAATTGTGGTTCACATAACACAAAATTAGTAAGTCAGTTTGGGTCTACAGCTTGCAAAGCATTGTTTCAATGCCAGGATTGCTTAGAACCTTTTGATTACTTCAAATGTTTAAAATAAAATAGAATAATGCCTTCAATACAAATAGAAATAGAAAACGGTGTTGCCAGGATAACCTTAAATAGACCGGAAACTTTTAATAGTTTTAATCGTGAAATGGCTTTGTTGTTACAAGAAACTTTGGATCATTGTAATACCAATGATGAGGTAAGAGCAATTGTACTTACGGGTAACGGAAAAGCATTTTGTGCGGGTCAGGATTTGAATGAGGTCACCTCTCCAGAATTGAACCCTGGGTTTAAAAAAATACTTGAAGAGCATTATAATCCAATAGTAGAACGAATCCGAAGTATAGAGAAACCTATTCTTGCCGCAGTAAATGGTGTAGCAGCTGGTGCTGGAGCCAATATCGCTTTGGCTTGTGATATCGTGGTGGCTACAGAAAAAGCAAGTTTTATCCAGGCGTTTAGCAAAATCGGACTAATTCCGGATAGTGCCGGGACATTTTTCTTGCCAAGATTGATAGGTTTTCAAAAAGCTTCGGCCTTAATGATGTTAGGAGATAAAGTGGGAGCCAAAGAGGCAGAGCAACTAGGGATGCTCTACAAAGTTTTTGAGATAGATTCTTTTGAAGAGGAAGTGCATAAATTAGCTCTTCACTTAGCTCAAATGCCTACTAAAGCTTTGGGATTAACCAAAAGACTACTCAATCAATCCATGACTAATTCGTTACAGGAGCAATTAGATATGGAATCGGTTTTACAAATTGAATCTGCAGAAAGCGAAGACTACCGAGAAGGAGTAAACGCGTTTATAGAAAAAAGAAAACCTGTTTTTAAAGGAAAATAATATGATTGTAGGCGTTATAGGATCCGGAACAATGGGTAGTGGTATCGCACAAGTGGCCGCTACGGCAGGTTGCAAGGTAAAAGTGTTTGATACCAATGAGCAGGCACTAGAGAAAAGTAAAAGTGCCTTAGAGAAAATTCTTTCTCGCTTGGTAGAAAAAGGAAGAATTGATACTTCAGAAAAAAATCGTATCCAGGAAAATATAGTTCATGTCGCTGATCTAAAAGACTTGAAGGATGCAGATTTGACGATTGAAGCCATTATAGAAAACCTCGAAATTAAGAAAAAGGTATTTGCAGAGCTAGAAAGTTATGTGTCAGAACATACGATTATTGCTTCAAACACATCCTCATTATCAATCGCATCAATTGCATCTTCTTTAGAAAAACCGGAACGATGTATCGGAATTCACTTTTTTAATCCAGCACCGTTGATGAAACTGGTAGAGGTAATCCCAGCGATACAAACCTCGCAAGAGGTGACAGAAAAGGTAGTGAGTACCATTGGAGATTGGAAAAAAGTGGTGGCTATAGCCAAAGATACTCCCGGTTTTATCGTCAATCGAGTGGCGCGACCTTTTTATGGAGAATCACTTCGCATTTTGGAAGAAGGAATTGCAGATGTAGCAACTATAGATTGGAGTCTCAAAACACTGGGTGGATTTAGAATGGGACCTTTCGAACTGATGGATTTTATTGGGAATGACGTAAATTATACAGTTACAGAAACTGTTTTTAAAGCGTTCTATTACGATCCAAGATACAAGCCTGCTTTTACTCAAAAAAGATTGTCTGAGGCTGGATATTTAGGAAGAAAATCTGGAAAAGGATACTATGAGTACGGAGAAGGAAGTACTGCTCCTTCACCAAATAAAGACGAAGAGTTAGCTAAATATATTTTTGATAGAGTATTAGTGATGCTGATCAACGAAGCAGCAGATGCGCTGTTTTGGAACATAGCTTCTGCTGAAGATATCGACAATGCCATGACCAAAGGAGTAAATTATCCAAAAGGATTATTGAGTTGGGCCGATGAAAGAGGAATGGATTGGTGCGTGGATACGTTGGATGCATTATATGATGAATATCGTGAAGATCGATACCGATGTAGTCCAATGCTTAGAAAAATGAAAAGATCAAACCAGACGTTTTTTAATACCGCCCAAACGGTAAACGAATAATAGTATGATACAGTCAGAAACGATTCCACATAAGATGCTCTCTTTAGACCCTTTTAGTCAATGGCTAGGGATAGAGGTGCTGGATGTGAAAAAAGGATGCTGTACAGTAGGAATGACGGTTAGAAAGGAAATGCTGAACAGTATGGGTAAAGCTCATGGAGGTATTTCATATAGTTTGGCGGATACGGCTTTTGGATTTTCGGCAAACACACATGGTAAATATGCCGTTTCTATCGAAACTTCGATAAATCATATCGAAGCTTTGGAAGAAGGGGATTACCTTACTGCTCAAGCAACAGTAGATATTTCCAAAACAAAAGTGGGATTTAATATTGTTGAGGTTAAAAGAGGCGACCAAATCGTGGCGCTTTTCAAAGGAGTAGTATATCGAACCAATAAAGATTGGGAATAACAACGCGAACTATGATCAAAAAAACACTATTTGCACTTGTTTTAATTGCTGTGATTTCTTGCGGCAAAAACAAAACTGCTGAAAAAGAATCTTTACCTAACGTAGATACAGAATCTACGACACATACTTCTCCAGAAGATGAGAAAAAGGCAGCGTTGAATAATATTTTCAATGCAGATATTGAGATGGAGGTTGATGAAACCGTATTTGTGATCGATAACGGAACAAATCGGGTGACCGAAGATATGTCTGCAGGTATTATGAAGATGGTAGCGCCACAACCATATGACCTTTTAAAGAAACGATTAGAAGAGGAACCAGAAAATCAAAATGGGATGACCTCTTTGGGAATTGAAGAAGTAGAGTTGGAAGGAAAGAAAGTACTGGTTCAAAAATCAATGACACTAGACGATGCAGGTGATAAAATGATAATGATGATGCATGCAGTTCCTGCAGGAGAAAAAACGATGATGATTTCTTCCTTTTTTCCAGCTGATCAACAAGAAAAATATGTACCACTGATAGAAAAGTCGGTATTATCAGCAAAATTAGAACAATAAAAAGATACGAAAACACCACATTCATACGCTAATGAAAGAAGCATATATTATTGATGGAATCCGAACTCCTATAGGAAACTACAAAGGGACATTATCGGCAGTTAGAACTGATGATTTAGGAGCACTGGTAATCGAAAAACTGGTAGAAAAATATCCGAATATTCCCAAAGAAGCTTACGATGATGTGATTATGGGTTGTGCAAACCAAGCAGGAGAAGATAATCGTAATGTAGCTCGTATGGCATTGTTACTAGCTGGACTTCCATTTACGGTTCCAGGAGAAACAGTAAATAGATTGTGTAGCTCGGGCCTATCTGCTATTATTCATGCCAGTCGTGCGATAAAAGCAGGAGACGGAGACCTTTTTATCTCCGGAGGAGTAGAGAATATGACTCGTGGTCCATATGTTATTGCCAAACCTTCTTCGGCATTTGGTAATGATTCCAAAATGTATGACTCAAGTTTTGGATGGCGCTTTGTCAACCAAAAAATGCATGACCTTTATGGTACCGATGGAATGGGTAATACAGCAGAGAATCTGGTAGAAAAATATAATATCTCAAGAGAAGATCAAGATGCATTTGCCTATTGGAGTCAAATGAAAGCAACCAAAGCTCAGGAGTCCGGAAGACTGGCCAAGGAAATTACTACGGTAGAAATTCCGCAGCGCAAAAAAGATCCAATTGTATTTGCAAATGATGAATTTATAAAGCCAAGTACAAGCAAAGAAGTACTGGCAAAATTACGACCTGCCTTCAAAAAAGATGGAAGTGTTACTGCCGGGAATTCTTCTGGATTAAATGATGGGGCTGCTGCAACTATTGTAGCTTCAGAAGATGCTGTAAAGAAATATAACCTTACTCCCCTAGCAAAAATAGTAAGCTCAGCAGTAGTAGGTGTAGAACCAAGAATTATGGGGATTGGCCCGGTACAGGCTTCTAATAAAGCATTAGAAAAAGCTGGAATTACTATGGATGATATCGATGTTATCGAGCTTAACGAAGCATTTGCGTCCCAGGCATTAGCATGTATACGTGAATGGGGATTAGCAGACGATGACCCAAGAATAAATCCAAATGGAGGATCGATTGCCATAGGACACCCACTAGGGGTTACTGGAGCCAGAATAGCCTATTCTGCAGCTTTAGAATTACAAGAACAAAAGAAACGTTATGCTTTAATCACCATGTGTGTTGGCGTAGGACAAGGATATGCTTGTGTAATCGAAAATACAAATCTCTAATCTATGCAAATATTAGAAAGTTATATCAACGGTAAATGGGTTACAGGTTCTGGAGATGGACTAGTAATGCATGATGCTGTTACTGGAGAGGTAATTGGTCGTTCTACTACTGAAGGTCTGGATATCCCGGAAGTTTTACAATATGGTAGAACTAAAGGTGGAGAGGTGTTGAGAAAAATGACCTTTCAGGAGCGAGGAAATATGCTCAAGAAATTGGCTTTATACCTGACTAAAAGAAAAGAACAGTTTTACGAATTAAGTTACCGCACAGGAGCAACGCGAGTTGATAGTTGGATTGATATAGAAGGAGGTTTTGGAAACTTATTTGCCAATGCTTCATTACGTAAACTTTTTCCAAATCAGCCCTATCATGTAGAGGGAGATCCTATAGATCTTTCCAGAGGAGGGAGATTTATGGCGCATCACATCTTGGTACCCAAAAGAGGGGTGGCTGTACACATCAATGCATTTAACTTCCCTATATGGGGAATGCTGGAAAAATGTGCGGTCAACTGGATGGCAGGAGTGCCAGCGGTTGTATTACCAGCTCCGCAAACGGCTTATTTGACCGAAGCGGTGGTACGTGTTATTGTAGATTCTGGGATATTACCAGAAGGAGCGCTACAGTTATTGAGTGGGATGACCAAAAATATTCTGGATACCGTACAATCGCAAGATGTAGTAACCTTTACCGGTTCTGCACATACAGGTAGAATTTTAAAGGCACACCCAAGATTAATAGAAGAGTCTGTTCCTTTTACTATGGAGGCAGATTCTTTGAATGCTTCGGTATTAGGACAAGATGCTGTTCCGGGAACACCAGAGTTTGATCTATTTATCAAAGAGGTGAGAAAGGAAATGACGGTTAAGTCCGGACAAAAATGTACTGCAATTCGTAGGATCATTGTTCCTAAAAATCTGGTGGAAGATGTTCAGATTGCTTTAGGTAAACAATTGGATAAGGTAACTATTGGTGATCCAAGATTGAAAGAAGTACGCATGGGGGCTCTGGCAAGCAAACAGCAAGTAGAGAGCTTTAGAAATAATGTATCCGAAATCGCCAAAACAGCACAACTCGTTTATGGAGATCTGGATAAAATTGAAACGGTTGGAGCCGATGCCCAAAAAGGTGCATTTGTATCTCCAATCTTGTTAAGAGAAGATAATCCATTCAAAAATACAGAAGCACATAGGATAGAAGCCTTTGGTCCGGTATCTACAATTATGCCTTACGATACGCTAGATGATGCCATTTCATTAACACATATGGGTAAAGGATCATTAGTGTCTTCTATTTTTACCTATGATGATAAAATCGCCAAAGAGTTTGTAGTAGGAGCAGCTTCTCATCACGGACGTATTTTGGTGGGAAATCGAGAAAACGCCAGACAAAGTACTGGGCATGGTTCTCCGTTACCGATGCTTACTCATGGTGGTCCTGGTAGAGCAGGAGGAGGAGAAGAAATGGGCGGTATGAGAGGTATTAAGCATTATATGCAACGATGTGCCATACAAGGAACACCAACAACATTAACCGAGATTACAGGAATCTATCAGGCAAATTCAAAATACAAAGCTGCAGATAAGCATCCATTTGCGTATCACTGGGAAGATATTGAGCCAGGAATGTCACTCAAAACTCACAAAAGAACAGTTACCGATACCGATATTATCAACTTTGCAAATCTTACCTGGGATCATTTTTATGCGCATACCGATATTACCTCTTTAGACGGAAGTATTTTCGAGAAAAGAACTGCTCATGGATATTTCATTCTGGCTGCAGCAGCTGGATTATTTGTATATCCGAATAAAGGACCGGTTGCCGCGAATTATGGTTTGGAGGAATGTCGTTTCTTACGCCCGATCTATCATAATGATACGGTGTATGTACGATTAACATGTAAACAAAAAATAGATAGAGATCATAGAGGTAAAGAATTGCCAAGTGGTATCGTAAAATGGTTTGTAGAAGTGTTTGATCAAGAGGATGAATTAGCAGCTATTGCTACAATTTTGACAATGGTACAGAAAAAAACACCATTTGTACAAGTTGATCGATCAAATATTGAAGGATATTTAGTCAAGCTAACCGAGGATATGAAACCCAAATGGGGAATGATGACTCCGCAGCATATGGTCGAACATTTAGAATATACGATTAGGATAGGTGCTGGAGAAATTCAGGACTTCGAAATCGCCACTCCGAAGGATAAACTAGAGCGTGTTCAAGAAATGGTGTACAACCATAGACCAATGCCTAGAGAACACCAGCATCCGTTAATGAAAGCTGGGAAACTGGAGGATTTAAAATATGAAGATTTAGCTACGGCCAAAGCAAAGCTGATAGAGGCCTACGATGCATTTGAGACCTATTTCAAAGAGCACCCTGAGGCAATCACTAAAAATGCAGTTTTTGGAGAGATGAATAAATTCGAGTGGGATTTATTGAATACAAAACATATGAACCACCACTTCGAACAATTTGGCATATTATAAAAATTTAAGAATATAACATTGACAGCACCATACGTAAATATTGAAATTGAAAACGGAGTAGGAACTATAGAGTTTTTCCACCCTGCACATAATTCTTTACCTGGCGATATTTTGGCTAAGCTAGCGCAAACGATTACAGATGCCGGTAATAACGATGAGATAAAGGTTATTGTTCTAAAAAGCGGTAAAGACAGGACTTTCTGTGCCGGTGCCAGTTTTAAAGAACTGATTAACATTAATGATGCAGAGACAGGAAAAGTGTTCTTTTCTGGTTTTGCCAATGTCATCAATGCCATGCGCAAATGCCCAAAGTTCATTATTGGTAGAGTACAAGGAAAAACTGTTGGAGGAGGCGTAGGAGTAGCCTCTGCAACAGATTATTGTATGGCTACCAAATATGCATCGATTAAGCTAAGTGAGCTCAATGTTGGGATAGGACCTTTTGTGGTTGGACCTGCTGTAGAGCGAAAAATAGGATTATCGGCTATGTCTCAAATCGCAATAGACGCCAATACTTTTTATAGTGCAGAATGGGCAAGAGATAAAGGACTGTTTACCCATGTATTTGAAGATGTTGAAACATTGGATCAAGAGGTAAAAGCCTTTGCCGAACATCTTTGCACCTATAATCCTGAAGCAATGAGAGAAATGAAAACGGTATTCTGGGAAGGTACAGAGCATTGGGATACACTTTTGGCAGAACGAGCAGTGATTAGTGGTCGACTAGTGCTAAGTGATTTTACCAAAGAAACATTAAAACGATTTAAATGATATACGCGTTCAAAGGATATATACCTGTAGTTCACGAAAGTAGTTTTGTGCATCCATTGGCAGCAGTAACTGGTAATGTAATTATCGGAAAAAACTGTTACATAGGACCTGGAGCGGCAATTCGTGGAGATTGGGGCGAAATTATCCTTGAAGATGGCGTAAATGTACAAGAGAATTGTACGGTACATATGTTTCCTGGCAAATCGATTGTGCTTAAAGAAAGTGCTCATGTGGGACATGGAGCGGTGATACACGGTGCAAATCTGGGACGTAATTGCCTGATTGGTATGAATACCGTGATCATGGATGATGCAGAGATAGGGGATGAGTGTATTGTAGGAGCTATGTCTTTTGTAAAGGCAAAAACGGTGTTCCCTAAGCGTAGCTTGATCGTTGGAAATCCGGCAAAAGTTATTAAAGAAGTGAGCGATGAAATGATTGCCTGGAAAACTAAGGGCACTCAATTATATCAACAACTTCCTACAGATTGTTTTGAATCTCTAGAAGAAGTTGAGCCTTTACGAGAAGTTCCTAAAGAAAGACCAACACAAGAAACTTTTTATAAAACTTTAGAAGAGTTTAAGAGTAAAATATGAATGTAAACCATATCATAAAAGAACTAGAACCATTACGATTGCAATTGCAGACGCACCCACTATATCAGGATATTAAGGATATTGAAGGTGTTCGTGTCTTTATGCAGAGTCATGTGTTTGCGGTTTGGGATTTTATGTCTTTATTGAAAAGTTTGCAGTTTCACCTAACCACAACGAGTATTCCTTGGATACCTTCATCAAATGCTAAGGTGAGACGTTTTGTGAATGAAATCGTATTAGGTGAAGAAAGTGATGTGGATCAAGCCGGAAAGTCTGTAAGTCATTTCGAAATGTACCTAAACGCAATGCAGGAAGCGGGTGCAGATACCCTACAAATAGATAGATTATTGCAGCAATTGTGTGATAATAAAACGGTTGAAGAAGGTCTTGAGTCGATAGTCATTATAGATGAAGTAAAGGACTTTGTAGCATTTACCTTTCAGGTTATTGCTACCAACAAACCGCATATTATAGCTGCGGTATTCACTTTTGGAAGAGAAGACTTGATCCCGGATATGTTTATCGAATTGGTAAAAAGTATCGGTAATGGCTCCGAATCAGAATTAAAACAACTGGTATATTATCTGGAACGTCATATAGAACTTGATGGTGATGAACATGGCCCTTTAAGTTTGGAAATGGTGGATGTTCTTTGCACTAACGAGAAAGAATGGAACGAGGCCTTACAGTACAGTAAAAAAGCGTTGGAGAAACGTATAGCCTTGTGGACAGGGATACGTAAAGCTTTGAAAAGTAGTGCGGTTCCCGCATAAGAATTTTGTATATTATTAAACTAACGAACATTAGTTAACCAAAATGTCAATAGTAGAGTTAAAAATGCCCAAAATGGGCGAGAGTATTTCAGAAGCGACGATCTTAAACTGGTTGAAGAAGGTTGGAGATCCTGTAGAAGAAGATGAAACCATACTAGAGGTGGCAACAGATAAAGTAGATTCTGAAGTGCCAGCACCGTGTAATGGAGTACTTTCAGAAATACGATTTGAACCTAATGAAGTTGTAGAAATAGGAACTGTGATCGCTGTTATTGATGCAGATGGAGAGGCCAGGGCAAAAACTCCTTCAGAAAAGATAGAGGTTGCCAAAACTGAGACTCCAAAACCCAAAGCTCAAACTGCAGCGGTAAAATCCGAAACAGAACGCGAGTTTAGGTCATTAAATACTGGAGATAACGATGGGTTTTTATCTCCATTGGTGATTAGCATTGCCAAAAAGGAAAATCTAAGTATAGAAGAGGTACAGAGTATACAAGGAACTGGCGAGGGGGGACGTATTCGTAAAAGTGATATCATACTATATCTTAAAAATAGAAAATATCCTTTACCAAGTCGTCCACAAACCACTGCTCCAAAATCGTCTTACAATGCACCACCAATACAATTTACAGAAGGTAAGGATCGTATTGTGGAGATGGATCGTATGCGAAAAATGATCGCCGATCATATGGTGTACTCCAAGCATACTTCTCCACACGTTACCAGTTATATCGAGATAGATGTCACCAATATTGTGAATTGGAGAAACGCAGTAAAAAATGAGTTTCTGGAAAAGTATGGTGAAAAATTAACCTACACTCCAATTTTTGTAGAAGCGGTAGCAAAGGCGATTAAGGAGTACCCAATGATTAATGTATCGGTAGATGGAGATAAAATCGTAGTACATGATGATATTAATGTGGGTATGGCTACTGCGTTACCTAGCGGTAATTTAATTGTTCCGGTAGTACGAAATGCAGATGAAAAGAATCTTTTGGGATTGGCAAAAAATGTAAATCATTTAGCCAACAACGCGCGTAATAATGCCTTGAAACCCGATGAAATCGGCGGGAGTACTTTTACCATTTCTAATGTAGGAACTTTTGGAAGCTTGATGGGAACACCAATAATCAATCAACCTGAAGTAGCGATTTTGGCATTAGGGATCATAAAGAAAAGACCGGAGGTGATTACTACAGAAAAAGGTGATGAGATCGCGATTAGAAGCATGATGTATTTGTCGTTGTCTTTTGATCATCGGGTAGTAGATGGATTTTTAGGAGGCTCTTTTTTACGTAAGGTGGGAGATGAGCTTGAAGCATTTGATAGTAATAGAAAAATATAGTTAAAAAATATGCGCAAGGGATAGAAACAAGCTACCGTGTAGCGTGAATAGCCCGACCCAAAGGGATGCGCCCAAAACATAATAAAAATGGAACAACAGATCAAAATTACAAGAACTTCGAATTCGGGATTACAACACATTGATTTTGATAATATCCCGTTGGGAACCGTATTTACTGATCATATGTTTGTTTGTGATTACCAAAATGGAAACTGGCAAAACCCACGTATCGAGCCTTTGCAGATGATACCCACCCATCCGGCTGCTATGGCTTTGCATTATGGGCAAGCCATTTTTGAAGGAATGAAAGCTACTGTTGGGCAGGATAAAACCCCACTTTTGTTTAGACCCGAAGAAAATGCGAAACGTTTTAATCATAGTGCGGTTCGTATGGGCATGCCTACCGTTCCCGAAGCCTTGTTTGTAGAAGCAGTAAAGCAAATTGTAGGTGTAGAGCATAATTGGATTCCGCCACAGGATGGTAGTGCCTTGTATCTAAGACCATTTATGTATGCCGATGAGCCTTTTATTGGGATGAGAGCAGCTACAAGCTATAAGTTTATCGTGATTTGTTCTCCGGCAGGTCCATTTTTTACAAAGAAAATACGGCTGTATGCTGAAACTGAGTTTATAAGAGCGGCCGATGGAGGAACAGGTGAAGCAAAAGCTGCAGGAAACTATGCTGCAGCAATTTTACCAACAGAAAAAGCAAAAGCAAAAGGATATGACCAGGTATTATGGTTAGATGCCAACGAACACAAATACGTTCAGGAGGTAGGAACAATGAATATCTTTTTTAAGGTATCTGGCAAGTTCATAACACCAAGTACTAGTGGTTCTATCCTGAAGGGAATTACCAGAGACAGTGTGATCACCTTGTTAAAAGACAAAGGTTTTGAAGTAGAAGAACGCCCTATCACTATTGATGAGGTGATTCAATTTTCTAAAGAAGAGAAGTTGGAAGAAGCTTTTGGAACAGGTACAGCGGTAGCCATTGCCATGGTAGAAGCTATTGGATATAAAGATGAGGTAATTACATTACCTACAGATAATCCAGTGAGCCAGGATATGAAAACAACCCTGGATGATATCAAAACCCAGAAGCAGGAAGATAAACATGGATGGATTATCCCTGTAGATGTAGAAGAAAAAGTTGGATAAATAATGAATGCCCGATGGGCAATCTGTATTTAAAAAAATGAAGAGTATGTTAGCTGAAAAAACCATCGCCAAAGAGGTATTGCAAGAAGCATTTATGACACTTTGCAAGGCAAAATCAATGGCCGAATTATACGAAGAGAATTTTAAAGTAGTTTCAAAATATGTACACGCTACCTCACGAGGTCATGAAGCCATACAAATTGCTGTAGCGATGCAATTATTGCCGCAGGATTTTGCTTTTCCGTATTATAGAGATGATGCGATGTTGTTGGGGGTCGGGATGAAACCTTATGATCTAATGTTGCAACTGTTGGCAAAAAAGGACGATCCTTTTTCCGGGGGTAGAACCTATTATTCGCATCCGAGTTTACGAGATGCCGATAAGCCAAAAATACCACATCAATCTTCTGCAACAGGTATGCAAGCGATTCCGGCAACCGGGGTTGGATTAGGATTACAGTATAAAGAACTTGTAGGGATACCACACAACGATTCCGGCAAGAGTGAGATAAAAGAGGCACCTCTGGTGCTTTGTTCTTTGGGAGATGCATCGGTGACAGAAGGAGAAATCGCAGAGGCTTTTCAGATGGCGGCCTTAAAACAACTTCCGATCTTGTATTTAGTTCAGGATAATGGTTGGGATATTTCGGCAAACGAAGCTGAAACAAGGGCACAAAATGCTTTTGAATACGCGCGAGGATTTAATGGTTTGGAAGCCATATCTATAGACGGAGCGAATTTTACTGAAAGCTATTTAGCCATTCAGGAAGTGATTCAAACGATTAGAGAAGAGCGACGACCTATACTGGTTCACGCCAAAGTTCCTTTATTAAATCACCACACCTCGGGAGTACGTATGGAGTGGTATCGAGATGATCTTGATGAAGCAAGATCTCGAGACCCCTATCCTGTGCTTCGTAACCAGCTGTTGGATAACGGATTTGAAGAGAAAGAAATACAAGAAATAGAAAACAAAGCAAAAGATATCGTAGCCAGAGATCTTGAGGAAGCAATGAAAGCCGAAGATCCAAAACCGGAGGACTTGTTTACACACGATTTTGCTCCAACACCAGTAACCCAAGAACTTGGAGAACGAGCACCATCAGACAAAGAAGAAGTAGTCATGGTAGATTGTGCTCTATTTGCTGTAGAAGAATTGATGAGGGAGCATAAAGAATGTTTATTGTATGGACAGGATGTGGGAGGTCGATTAGGTGGTGTATTTAGAGAAGCTGCTACGCTGGCTCAAAAATTTGGAGATGAACGCGTATTCAATACCCCAATACAAGAGGCTTTTATCGTAGGATCAACTGTAGGGATGTCTGCTGTTGGGTTAAAACCAATCGTAGAAGTACAGTTTGCAGATTACATTTGGCCAGGATTGAATCAATTGTTTACCGAAGTGAGTCGTTCTTGTTATTTGTCAAACGGGAAATGGCCTGTATCGATGATTTTAAGGGTTCCTATTGGAGCTTATGGTAGTGGTGGTCCTTATCATTCTTCATCCGTAGAATCTGTGGTAACCAATATCAGGGGTATAAAAATAGCGTATCCTAGTAATGGAGCGGATCTAAAAGGATTAATGAAGGCCGCTTATCATGATCCAAACCCAGTGGTGATTTTGGAACATAAAGGATTGTATTGGTCTAAGGTAAAAGGAACAGATGGAGCCAGAACAATAGAACCTTCTGAAGATTATATATTACCCTTTGGGAAAGCAAATATCGTACAGCGTATCTGGCCACAAGATGATCAAGAAACGCTTACCGTGGTGACCTATGGTATGGGAGTGCACTGGGCGCTAAATGCTACAAAAGATATCAAAGATGTAGTAGAGATTATTGATTTAAGAACCTTGTATCCTCTTGATGAAGAAACCATTATGGAATCGGTGAGAAAGACTAAAAAATGTCTGGTAGTTACCGAAGAACCAAGTAATAATTCTTTTGCAAGAGCCTTGGCTGGGAAAATTCAGGAAGAGTGTTTTAGGTCTTTGGATGCACCAGTAATGACAATAGGTTCAGAAAATATGCCGGCTATTCCCCTTAATAGTACTTTAGAACAAACCATGATTCCTTCTACCGAAAAAGTAAAGGCAAAAATTGATGAGTTACTAAAGTATTAAGCCGTCCTTTGAAAAAGAAAATTAAAAAGAAGACCTCTGCAAGGAGGTCTATTTTTTTATAAAAATCCCAAAAAGCTCGTTTCCTTGTCGTTCTGGAATCGAGTTATAGCTTTTTTCAAATGTTTTGGCCCTAAAATGAGAGTTGAGGTACGATAAATAAAGATCCTTGTCGCCCCCAAATGGACGCTTTTCCATATCGCCCGTTAATGGGAAATCAAACCAAAGACCGACCAGTTTTCCTTCTGGATTCAGGAGGTTTGCCATTTGTGTTACATAGGCCATTCTGTTATCATCTGTAGGGATAAAGGAACAAAAAAAGGTTTGTTCCAAAATAAGATCGTATTTCCCTTCGAGTGTAAAAAAATCATCGAGAAGCAGATTGGATTTGGGAAATTGAGGAACCCTTTGAGCAAAGGCATCGAGAGGTGTTTGAGAGATGTCTAACACAGAAACGTTGGTAAATCCATTATGAAACAGATATTCTGCTTCATAGGCATTTCCAGCTCCGGGGATGAGTATTTTAATCGTTTTGTCTGTTAGTTGATCAACATATGTTTTTAAGGGTGTAGATACATATCCAATATCCCAACCTGTTCGATTTTCTGCATAGCGTTCTGTCCAATAACGGCTTTCGGTAGATTGATGTTCATTCATTGATCCAAGATAATGAATACCATAGAATTTTGATCTCTATTTCTTTATCATTTTCAGAAAAGAGTCGGCATCGCCTTGAAACAGATCGTAATCGATTTTTCCTTCGGCACCTTCTAATTTTTTGCTATCGGTACGTTGCCAAAATGTCCAACTTTTATCCCTCCAGGTGTACGGCATTGTAGGAGATGCTGCCTTGGTATAATCTGCTATCCAAAGTTTATAGTTGGCAAACTCTGGATGTTTAAGATACGCATTGGCAAAAGTAGGATTACTGTAAATAATAGGGCGAACCCCTAATTTTTCTTCAACTATTTTGAGCCATAGTAGTGTGTTGGTTTCGTACATTTCTTTGGTGACCGAAGTTTTCATTCCTAATTCTTCCAAATCTAACACAGGTGGTAGATCACCAGGAATTAGTTCTTTTACGGTTTCGGTAAAATTTTGTGCTTGTTTTTTGGGATCTTTTCCTGTTTCATAGAAATGATATGCCCCTCTATACAAACAGTTCTTCTTGGTCGCCGCATGGTTCTTTTCAAATCGGGGATCTTTAAAGGTTGTTCCCTGAGTGGCTTTCATGTATACAAAGTTGACACCATCTGCTTTTATTTTGTTCCATTGTACTTCTCCCTGAAAATGCGAAATATCCATACCCAGTATACTGGGTTCCGTTCGGATTCTCTCTTCCTCAGAGGTACACGGGTCTTTAATCACTTCTTTTTTTTCAACTTCTGGTTGTTGGACTTCTATGTTTTCCTGTTCCTTTTTACATGATATCATCAAACATAGCGTAAGTAAGAAAAATGCTGCTTTTTTCATAAGATTAGGTTTTTTGAGTATGTTGTATTGGTTAGTGATTACTGGATTCGAAATCTTTACCAAGTTTTTTAAGGTTATCTATTTCTTGAGCACCGATAAGATTTAATCCTGAAAAATGGAAGAATTTTTTCAGTACTAGCCCCATAATGTAGAAGTATAATAGTGGCAAAATCAAGAAAAGTACGGCCAGATTACTCACCATATTAAGGATGAGCTTCATCAATTCTTTTTTACCTTCTTTGAGAATCTGAAAAGTTTCGGATACTCCTTCGCTAACATCGACTCCAACATCTTCGACTTTGTCAACTACAGCATCTTCCACTTTTTTGAATAGGCTAATGTCATTATGCCCTTTTTCTTTGGCTTTTTCTAGTTGGTTTTCCTTCTTACTTTCTTGTTTTGCCTTTAGTTTTTCTTTTTTAGCCTCATACTTGTTTTTTATTTCAGACAGTTGCTTGTGTAGGTCTGACCCCAAACTTAGTTCCATAGTGTCTGAAACATAGTGAATACCATTCACGTATAATGCTAATCCAGGATTAATCAAAAGAGATATAATCAATAACCGCAACGCAATTTGGTTGTATTTTTTAAAGAATACTCCGGCAAGAAAAAAGATAGGCAGTATTTTGAATAATAAGGATTTACCCATATTTACCAAAATGGTTTGAACACCAAGAACAATATTAGAAAATGCCAGATAATTGATAGCACGTGTAAAAATATCTTCAAGCTCTGTTGCTAACCCACCGATTAGTGGGATTTTGGAACTGTCAATACTAGAAGCTATACTTTTTAATTCCATCGCAATCCCAAGACTCAGCATCATATCACTATTTACATTAGTCAAAAAGTCAATAGCTGGAGTGGTAAGGAGATTGGTGAAACCAATAATGATCAAAATAGAAGTAACGATAAGGATCCAAATTTTATCTTTTTGGAATACGGTTGTCAATGCTTGGTTGGTACTCATGACAGGTTAGGTTTAAAAGTTGTTGTGTTATCTTAAAGATAAATATTTTACCCCTAACAATTTGTACGTATTTTTACGTAATATTGAAAATTAACGATAATTACCTATGGCACTAATAATAACCTAAAACCTGCTTAACGATGTCTTTGTATTATGCTTACGGGAATCTTAGTGTCCTTGATGTCCATCTCATTGGGAGAAAAAGCATCAATATTTTATTTGGAAATACGGTAGATATTAGTATTTCTATAAACCTACTTAAATTCTGCGATAATTATAACATTAGATAAGTAAAGAAAACCACATAGCTATTGGGTTAGAGCTTGTACAGTTTCCATTTGAGCACGTATTTTTTTAGAACCACTCACATAATCGTTACTTTGATCTTCGTCGATGATTCTTGATTTTATAGTGTCCTCAATTTGTAATTGTACTACCTTTCTAATTTTAGCATATACATCTTGATCTAGAATTGGAGTAATCACTTCGATCCTGTGATCAAGATTACGTGTCATCCAATCGGCCGATCCGATATACATTTTCTCTTTTCCACCATTAGCGAATATATATACCCTACCATGTTCTAAAAATCGATCTACAATACTAGTCACATAGATATTTTTACTTTGTCCCTCGATACCAGGAACAAGACAACAAATGCCTCGTACTACAAGTCGAATTTTTACTCCGGCATTACTAGCCTGATATAAAAGATCGATCATCCCCTGATCCTGGAGACTATTTAATTTCAAAATAATGTAGGCTTCTTGACCGGTTAACGCATTTTCGATTTCATTTCTAATTAATTTTTCGAAAGTGTTACGTGTAGAAAAAGGAGAAACTAGAAGTTTTTTAGTTTTTGGGAGTATGCTGTTTCCTTCTAATAGTTGAAAAACCTGATTCAGTTCGTCCGTTATTTTTTGATTAGCGGTCATCAAACCAAAATCGGTATATATTTTGGAGGTCTTTTCATTAAAATTTCCTGTGCTGATATAACCATAATTTTTGGCGATACCATTCTCCATACGCTCTATTAATAGGATTTTTGAATGTACTTTTATGCCTGGGTAGCTATACATTACTTTGGCCCCATTATCTTGCAAAATTTTACCCCACCTGATGTTATTTTCTTCATCAAATCGTGCCTTTGTCTCAATAAAAACAAAAACTTCTTTCCCATTTTTTGCAGCCTTCAGTAATGCCTCCGCTATTCCAGATTGTTTCGCTACCCGATAGAGTGTTACTTTTATTCGACTTACGGTTTCGTCTTCAGCGGCTTCTTTTGCCAAACGAAGGACATCGTCAAAAGATTCGTAGGGATAATAACGCAATCGGTCTTTTTCGGTAATCGCTTCAAAAATGGTATCGAACTTTTGAAGTTGACTGTCATATATTGGTGCTACAGCATCTTCGGTAAAGGTTTTGTTTGTTGGATTAGGAAAACCAAAAAAGTCTTTAAAATTATGATAGCTTCCACCCCATAAAACATCAGTTTCGTTGGCATCTAAAATGTCTTTAATACGACTTAGTAATTCATCAGGCATCGATCGATCGATTAACAATCGGGTAACCTGACCTGTATCTCGATTGCCTAGCGAATCTTTAATTTTGCTGAGAAGATCTCCAGAATATTCGTTGTCTATGTATAATTCTGCATCTCTGGATATTTTGATAGCATAAAAATCAGAACACCCTTTTTCTTCATAAACCTGAGCCAGATTGTATTTCAGGATGTCGTCTACAAAGGTGATGTAGTGTTTCTCGCCTTCTGATGGAAACGTCACAAATCGACTCGTGTCGTTGGGGATTTTTACGATAACAACTTCTGAAGTATTGGATTGCGAAGTAAGATACAATTGCTCATTCTCTATAAAAACACTTTCATTTTTTTGCACGCTATCAATAAGAACCTGCGTTTTATGCTCTAAATGTTCTTTATAATAGCGTTCTGCTACTATTTTTTGTGATGGTGAAAATGCATTATGATCAATTAAATGGATGCCTTCTTTCTCCAATTCGGGGAGAATCTGATTACCAAAAATGGCTCCGAATTCTTCTTGTTGAAGATGCACTTGCTTCTTTATTTTTTTTAATAGCTTATTGGGTTTGGTAATTAGTTTTTTGCGAAGGGATTTATCAAGATCTTTAATCTTTCTAATATCAGAAACTCGTACTTTAAAAAACTCATCAAGATTAGAAGAAAAGATGGCCAAGAATTTAATACGATCGTATAACAGGTTGTTTTGGTCCGCAGCTTCTTGCAATACTCTATGATTGAAACGTAACCACGATAGATCTCTGTTATAGTATTTCTTTGATATGAGCGCCATATTCTTAAGGTTTAATTTTGAAATATAATGACACTAGAGTTCTTGATGCCAAAATTATACATGATGTTAGTGTTATTTTTATGTGAAAAAAAGATAAAGGATACTATCGATACAATCTTTTAACTAGTTTTCCGATACTTAACCCTTGAACAATTATTGAAAAAATGACAACTACATAGGTAATATACAATATAACTTCGGAAGAAGCATTATCAGAAAGGCTTAACGCCAAGGCTACCGAAATCCCACCTCGTAAACCTCCCCAGGTAAGGACGCTTACTGTTTTTATAGGACTATCTTCAGTATGTCGTAATAAAGAATAGGGTAACAATACAGAAACAAATCTCGAAAGAAGCACTATTAGGATAGTGATTATCCCTAGTGTAAGATGCAATGGGTCGTATTTGAGCAAATGTATTGCCAATCCTATTAGCACAAACAAAATACCATTAAACACGTCATCCAAAACTTCCCATATTTCATTAATTAGTTTTCTAGTGGGGCCAGTATTACTTTTAATATTCAATTTATTACCGATAACCATTCCGGTAACTACCATGGCCAGTGGACCAGATACATGTATCATAGAAGCAATGGCATATCCTCCCATCACAATAGCAAGACTAATCATAACGGCGAGTTGAGGGTTTTCTTTTATAGATTTGATCGTATAATATCCTAGGAACCCAAGAGCACTACCATATACTATTCCTCCAACAGCTTCTTCCAGGAAAAGTTTTCCAATTTCAGAACCGATAGAACTTTCTATATCATGTTCACCCATTCCAGCCAAGATTAAGATGCCAGAAAATACAACAACACCAATCCCGTCATTAAAAAGGGATTCTCCTTCTATTTTAATCCCAAGGCTTTTTGAAATATTTGCTTTCTTAAGTATGGCCATAACGGCAATAGGATCGGTAGGAGAGATTAAGGCACCAAATAGTAAGGCATCCAAAAAGGGAAGAGATACTCCCATTGGATTAGCAACCAGGTATAGTAATCCTCCCACAACGAAGGTAGAAATAAGAACCCCCAAGGATGCAAATAAGATAATTGACCATTTTTCTTTGTTTAGATCTTCAATGTTTACATGCAATGCTCCAGCAAAGAGCAAGAAACTTAGGATACCATCCAACAACAAAGTCTTAAAATCTGAATTGACAATGATGTCGCAAAAAAACTGATAGAAGGCAGGAAAAATACTTTTACTTATCGTGATGATAAGAATGGTCACGAGGCTCATAATCATCAACGCAATAGTTGTGGGTAGCTTTAACCACTTGTAGTTGATATAGCTATAAAGAGCAGCGATAGAAAAGATGATACTGAAGGATTGTAACATGATGTTATTTTTTTTCATTAATGTATTTACCAACAAAAAGAGCAATAACAATAGCGAGATAAAATTGCCCAATAACATTGAGAACAAGAGTTATCGCTTGAGCTTGCGGTGTAATAGGGGTAATATCTCCATAACCCACAGTAGTAATACTAATAAAGCTGAAATAATAGTATACATATCCAGAGATGTCGCTATGAAACCGGAAGGAAGAAGGATCAATGAGGTGTACAGTTTCAAAAAAAATACCTCCAATAATTCCTAGATAAATAAAACCTAAAATCGGCCCCAAAATAAATTGAAGGTTCATGGTGCGAATCTTTCTTAGTTGATGAATTAACAGTAAGCAAAAGTGAGAGAACAATACCAAAGAAGAGGCAAGACGACAGGCTAAGATACCCATGTGATTGGGATAAGAAAATTCTATCCAGATAAAAACTAAGGTAATGGCTCCCAAAGCATAGGTTCTAATCCTTGTTCTGGAGTCTGAAGCAATTAAAGAACTCGCTAATATGACTAAGGTATAATTGATCACTACCGGGTGTGCAGGTTGTATAGAAGAAATACTCGCATGAATAGGAGTTAATAGAAAATTAAATACACTTATTAATGCAATAAGGTATTTGTATTTGGATAATATTTCTAAGGTCTTCGACATATGATTTAATAAATTCCGGAGGGTAAATCCAATTCTTGTATGGTGTTCACATCAATCCTAATTTGATACCAGTCTTCTAGCTGTACTATCTGTCCTGAAAGTAGTGAGGGCTTACCAATAAAGGGTAAAATATCCTTATGTATGGCTTTACCATTTTGATCTGTAATTTGGTAATATTCTGAGATATTATTGTCATCACTGGTTACCAGAACAGGAGGGATACCTCCAGAAATACATAAGGCCGCACAACTGCGATGTATCTTTCCTTTTCCTGGTTTCATCACACCAAAATAGCATTTGGGATCTACAATTTCCCCTTTTAACTGCATATTTTTGGCAATAGTAGAAGGTATTGGAGCTTGATGTGCTTGCCCTTTTTCTAGTAATGTTACTTTTTCATCATTTGTAATTTGCAATAGGGTTTTGCCATTGTAATAAATGAGATTACCCTCGATACTGATCATACTTCCGGAGATGGAACCTGACTTATTCCGGATCTTTTTTAAATAAGGGTTAGCACTAAATTTCCCAAAGCCTAGTAATAAGATATTTTTAAACGTGTTTTCTCCGGTTTTTACTTTAAGCATTGGATATGGATTTTCGTGATAAACCCCCATAATTTTGGTCGCTGTTGCTAATTCAAAAGTGCTATTCTTAAATCGATTTTGCGTAAATGCAAAAATGGAAGCGATTAAGATGACAGCTAGCAGTCCAAACAGCACAAATTGCCGTACTGTTTTTTTGGTATGTTGCCCTATACCATCCACATAACCAATATAAAATTCGTCTTCTCTTCTTTTCATGAGTTCTGTTTTTTTAAATGAGTATAGGAGTAACTTCAGTTCCTTCGGGCAGCGGGGTAGGAAGTATATACACTTTTTTATCCTGAATACGAAGCTCGTAAGTCGCTACTTTTTCTGTAAATGGAGGAGGAGACTGTCCATTGTGTGGCAAATACTGATATCCATGCCACGGGCAGGTCACGCAACCGTCGACTATTTTTCCTTCTCCCAAAGGTCCACCTTGGTGTTTACATACGTTTGAAATCGCAGATAATTGGTTGTTGTATTTGAAGACAGCAACACGTTCCTTTTCTACGATAAATATTTTGGCTCGGTCTTCAGGAATGTCATTAACATCACAAACATATTCCCATCCGTCTTCAGTATCTTGAGTTACTGTAGCATCAATTCTGGTTTCTTTAAAAGCAGCAATCAAATGTAGCGAGGCAATTATGATAAATCCAAAAATCAAAATACCTATGGATGCTAAAGAAGGCTGTTGTTGAAAAGCACCAAGAAAAACATGCATGATAATTAGTGCATAGGCAAAATACACCAGCATATGAAGTCTTTTCCAGGTTTTCGGAGAAAGGTTTTTTAACCAAAAATCATGACTGGTAGAAGCCATCAAGAACAAAATGATCAATGCAAAAAAACCAAGCACCTGAAATGGAAAATGAGTCAGTGAATCATAATCCATATTAGAGGTGAACAAAGCATAAATCGGATTTACATTTCCCAAGGAATGAAATTGAAATATAGAAAAACCCCCATGCACCAAAGCGGCTAGAAACATACTTACTCCAAGGTGTCTTCTGTTGTATAGCAAAGGAAGAAAATTAGTGTTCAGTCTGGCTAGCGGCCCGATTACCAAAATAATGTGTAAAAGAGCAATAGCCAAAGTCCCGAATGCTCTTATGATCAAGGTTTCGACACTAGTAGCTGGATTTGTAACCACCGTGATACAGATAAAGCATATCAGATAAACCAGGATGCCAATACCAATCCATTTATCATATACTTTTTTATTCTTGTTCCATAGAACAGTTTGATAACTTACTCCCATTACAATTCAATATTAAAAAGGTTGATATGTTTGATGTCATCTTGGATTTTGATGCTCTTGCAATCAGCTTCGATCTGAAAATGATGAATTCCTTTTTTATCCAGAACTCCTAAAAAAATCTCACTTTCGTTATTCGATGAAATTCCATATACTGAGGAGGAAGCACTTTTAAGAGGACGTTTTACAACTATTTGTAAGTTGCTTTTATCCAATAATTGGATTTGAAATTGTGCATCATCCAGGATCAATTTTCCGGTGATTTCTTCTCTGCTGTTAAGATCTCTGTCAGTAATAAAGGGTTCTTTGATACTTTTTAAAGCAAAAATCACAAATACAGGAATTGCAATAACCAGGAACATCCAGATGAGTTTATGTGCTTTTCGTTGTCCAGAAGTCATAATTAAGATTTTGAAGTTTTCAAGATTTTAATCAATAAAATAGGCCACAATCCAATAGCACCAGGAACCAATAATAACCGTACCGTCCATTTGCTCTCCGAAATCAGCGAATCTATTTTGGCAGCTCCTTTAATAAAAAAGTAGATGCCAAATAAAATCCCGATACCAAAGTATATGAGTGTGAGCATAGGGATTATTTTTATCAAAGTTTCCATTGTTAGATAAGGTTTACGTCGGTAATTATTTCTAATAGTGCAGGACCTTGGTGATCTCTTAATGTTTCCATTGCAGGAATCAAGTCTTCTAATTTTTCTACTTTGATACCCAAGGCTCCGCAGTTATTTGCAAAATCAGCAAAACTTGGATTGTGTAGAGAGGTTTGCCATACATCGAGTTCTGCGGCCCGTTGTTCTTTGGAAATTTTACCCAGTTCAGAATTGTTAAGTACAATATGCTTAATATTCATTTGATATTTTACCAAAGTAGAAATTTCTGCCAGGTATTGCCCTAGACCTCCGTCACCAGATACCGACCAGATCGGTCTTTGATCACCTTGTGCGGCCCATGCCCCCATAGCTGCTGGTAATGAAAACCCAATTGATCCTAAATACCCAGACATAAGAATGGATTGTTGTTTTGGCTCAAAATAGCGACCAAAAGAATAGGTGTTGTTACCTACATCTACCGCAATAACCGCATTATCTGGAGTTACCTTGTTCATGGCATCAAATACAGCAATAGAACTAATGCCAGCAGTACTTGAGTCCTGAAGCCTACTTTGTTTCTCATCTCTCCATATTTGCCAACGAGAAGCAATTTCTTTACGATGATCAATACTCTGTGTAGCTCCTTCAGTTTCTTTGCGTATTACGGTTAAAGTTTCAGAAATTTCACCCCACAACGCGCAGTCAACTTTATGGAATTTGCTCAGGGCCATAGGATCAAAATCTACCTGGATGATTGGTTTTTTGGGAGTGATCCCTGTGTGATTAGAGAACGAGGCACCAAAAACAATCAAAAGATCACTTTCATTCATAAACCATGAGGCGATGGGTGTACCACTTCTTCCTAATACACCGCAACCCAGTTCGTGATCATCTGGGATCAAACCTTTTCCTTTGAAAGTGGTAATCACGGGGCAGTTAAGCGTACCTGCATATTTGATGATGCTTTCCATTTCAAAACGTGCTCCATGTCCTACGATTATTGCAGGTCTTTTTGCAGATTTGATCATGTCAATGGCTTTGCTAAGCATTTCTTTGGGTGGAGAGATATTAAAGGGAGTAATACGATTTTCTGGTGTTTGTGCTTGTTCTTTTTCTGGCTTAGCGGTAAAGGCAACTTCATCAGGAAAAGTGAGGTGAGAAACGTCTCTTTTTATCAAAGCATGCTTTAATGCCAAAGACATTAATTCACTATGATTAGAGTTGAGGTGTACTGCATGATTAAATTCAGCTACACTGTTAAAAGCTTTGGTCAAATCCACTTCTTGAAATGCACCTGTACCCACTACCTGCGTATGTACTTGTCCTGAAAGCGCTAATAATGGTACACGATCAACTTTGGCATCCCACATCCCTGTAAACATATTGGTGGCTCCTGGTCCTGCAATTCCAAAACAAGCGGCTGGTTTTCCTGTTAGTTTGGCATATCCAGAGGCTGCAAAGGCAGCTGCTCCTTCATGACGAATTCCGAAGAAACGTAATTTTCCTTTTTGTTCTTGTCTTCTCATAGCGTCTGCAACTCCCAAATTACTATGCCCCACCATTCCAAACACCGTATCTATACCCCAATTGACCATAGTCTCGATCATAACATCAGAGATAGTTTCTTGATGCTCGCCTTCTTCTGGGATACCTACGTATATTGCATTTTCTTCTTCCTTAACATCAAAGGTCGTTACACCGTCATCAAATCCACCTGGGGGTAATCCTGTACAAGGATGAAAATCCCAACCATGCCATGGGCATCGTAACATTCCATTTTCTATAGAACCTTCTCCCAGTGGTCCTCCCTGATGCGGACAACTATTATCTAGTGCAGAGAACTTTCCTTCAAAATGCGTGAGGCAAATTCCTTGATGCCCCGCAGTAACGGTTTGTACTCTGCCTTCTGGAAGTCGATCTTTGTTGTCCAGTACTTTGTACCATACTGTTTTTTTGTTTGATGCCATGAATTTGTGTGTTTAGTTATTTGTTTTTTGATGAAATTGCTGTTGTCGTATCCGTACTGCTCTAAATGAGTAAATAATCAGTATGATTAACCCTAGAAGTACGCTAACAATTCCCGCTATAGAGATATAAATGGAAAATTCGAAATTGCTGTCAGCGCTTTTGTATAGACCTGAAACTAAAGCTGAAATAACTAAACTTGCTACTCCGATATATAGAAATACCATCGCACTGTTTAGAAATTTTAATTGCTTTAATTTTTGTTCAATAAGATTTTGATTCATTCCATCCTGTTCTATTAGTCCTTTAATCTCTGTACTTAGATTTATGAGGAGGTTGGAGGTAGAAAGGATCAATAATCCAATCCCGGGAATGATCGTTGCAGGAATATACCAGTTTTCCATAGAGTTTAGTTTTTATAAGCTTGAAATGCTTCGTTAAAAAAACGCACTCCGGTTGTATGATCGATATCACTAATTGCCAATACAGCTCCTTTAAAGCCTTCATTTTTCCATTCACCCTCAGTAAGAGCAGCAAAATTAGAAGTGTCGATACCATCATGTCCTTGATAGGCACTGATGTAGAAATAATAGTCATCGATCATGGTATCGGGGATTGCCATTCCTAGTCCAATAGCCAACCCAGATTCATCCTCCAGAGGGGTAAATGCGCCAGTATCGAAATGATGAGGCCATATGCGTATTTCTGAACTTAGATGGTTATCATTAAGAAATCGTTGGATGACTGTATTAGCCAAGATACGATGCTTCTTTAATGTCTCCAGTTGATGTTTATCCTGAAGTGTAAACGTGTAATCCTCATGAATTTTGTAGGGTAGATCATAATGTAGATCATAGCTATAGGTCCCTAACCCATATTGATGAGCCATTTGTTGAATCCATTGCACTATTTCGGCATGCGAAGTGCCATCTAACTTCAATAAATTAGAAATGTCTGTTCCCTTCCATTCTAAAGTGAAAAGATTGTAATTCAAACAAAGTCGGATCTCTTTATCTCCTAATTTACGAGTAGATAAAATGGCATTTTCTGTTGAAAATCCAAGGTTTGTATGGCTGTCATCATCTTTTTTCTCTAAAAAACTGATTCCTGCTGCAGCCAGATATTGTGCTGCCAAGTGCAATTGATTTGTCATGTTAAGGTTTATTTGTGTGTTATTACCTATTCTTTATGCGATTTTTGCTTTTCGTTTTTTAGAAAAACAAAAACAACTCCAACCGTAATAAATTCGTCATTCAATGCTCCCGAAACTCCTTTAAACTCAGCAAAAGCAAAAGTTTTTCCTAGATTATAGTGTACTCCAAGTCCATAATTGATTCCAAAAGTCTCTTCTTTTTCTTCTTCCGAAGTATTTGAAACTCGCTCTTGTTCAATGGTATAATTAATACCGGATAATGGATACACACCAATTTTATGAGACACTTCAAAGATGTAATGTGCATTGAAGTTGAGTTCGGTTATTTTTAGATCATAATTATTTTCTACTTCTTGCTTTGGGAATAGGGTTACTTCAGGACCAAAACAAAAATGCTCGTTAATTCCGTAGTACCCTCTTGCATTAAATCCTATCAAATTTTCTTCAAGTTCTAAGGATGGGGCAAAACCTAGCATCCATCCTTGTTGGCCTAACAGCGTTGAGGGAAAGCTCAAAATAACGACTAACAGTATTTTATAGCACACCCGCATAGTTAATGCCCGTTAGTCGATGCATGTCATAATCAAAAGTGGTCAGATCATCAAAATTGAATTGTCGGATATCATTATGACCACAAGATCTCGCGACAACTTGCATCAATTCTGTAGAGGCTTCAAAATAATTGGCCAATTGCCTGGCTGAGGATTGGATTTTTAATCGTGCTCTTAGATGCTCTTTTTGAGTGGCAACTCCCACTGGGCAATTATTAGTGTTACAGGCTCTCATCCCGACACAACCTACCGCTTGTATGGCCGCATTCGAAACAGCAATAGCATCAGCTCCAAGCATCATGGCTTTGGCAAAATCCTCTGCTATACGCAGCCCACCAGTAATGACCAGGGTAACGTCCTTTACACCTTGCTGATCCAAAAATTTTCTGGCTCTAGCCAGGGCGGGAATTGTAGGTACGTTGATGTTATTTCGCAAAACCGTTGGTGCGGCTCCGGTTCCACCTCCGCGTCCATCCAAAATGATGTAATCTGCATCGGCTTCAAGTGCAAAGGCAATATCTTTTTCGATGTGACTTGCGGCCAACTTGAATCCTACTGGAATTCCTCCAGATACTTCACGGACCTTATCTCCCCAATCTCTAAAATCTTTTACGGTAACCAGGTTTGTAAAAGTGGCTGGAGATATTGCTGCTTCACCTTCTTTTAACTCACGAACTTTTGCGATTTCTCCCTTTACTTTTTCTCCAGGGAGATGCCCTCCGGTTCCTGTTTTGGCACCTTGTCCACCTTTAAAATGAAATGCTTGCACTTTGGGAACGCGATCCCAGGAGAAACCAAATCCGGCAGAAGCATATTCCATAAAATATCTTGAGTTTTCGGCTTGCTCATCGGGTAACATTCCGCCTTCTCCAGAACAGATTCCAGTTCCAGCCATTTCTGCACCAGCTGATAGCGCAATCTTTGCCTCTCTCGATAAAGCTCCGAAACTCATATCACTCACAAACAAAGGAATATTGAGGGTTAACGGTTTTTTTGCTCTCGGACCGATCACGACTTTGGTGGCAACTTCTTCGTGATCTAATAGAGGTTTCTTTGCCAATTGAGCAGGTAGAAATTGTATATTTTCCCATTTGGGAAGGGTATTACGATCCACTCCCATTGCTTCTGAAAACCCGTGATGGCCTACTTTTTTTAGACCATATTGAGCCAGATGTTTAATGTAATTGGTATACGGTTCTGTATCTTCTGGATGAGTATCAGCATAAGCCCCCAAATATTCTTCTCTATTGAAAGGTTGTGGGTGTTCAGCCAAGTATTGGTTGATTTCTTCTTCATCTACCAATAAATCATCTCCTTTTATTTGTGCTGTAAACTTATGTAGTACTTCCTTGTTATTATATTCTGAAACTCCTGTATCATAGCGATAGTCCCAACCGTGTACACCACAAATTAGATTGTGTCCATCGATATGACCATCTGCCATCAAAGCGCCTCTGTGCAGGCATCGACCATAGAGCACAGAAATATCATCTTTGTATTTAACAATAACTAAATCCAAGCCATTTACGATGGCATGTGTTGGTGTTTTGGTTTCCAACTTGCTAACCTGTGCAATTACAACCGGTTTTTTCATAAGTGTGAGCGTATGTTAAAAGTTTATTTTTTGTTCTAAAAAGCGAATCCAACAGTAAATACAAATCGAGCTCCGTCTTCGGTGCCATATAAACCTGCATTTGCGGAAAAAGTGTCTAAACCACTAATCCAAAAAGTTCCTCCTACTGAGGTATGCCAGGTATCTGAATCGTCGTCTTCTACCCAAACCCGACCATGATCAAACCCACCGGTTACTCCGTATTTTAAAGGGATAAAGCTGGTTTTGAATTTTCCTAGTTGCCAACGCAAGTCAATATTTTGGTATAAGGAGTACTTACCATTAAAGCGTTCGTTTCTGAAACCACGTAGTCCGTTGTTTCCTCCAATTTTAGTCCCGTGATAGAATTCAAAATCGTCACCAAGTATCGCTTCGGCTTGAACTTTTGTAGCCAGCACAAAGTTGCCTCTTTTAGAAAGACTATGATCTATAGAAAAATACGGTCTTACGTATGCAAAACTATTTTCATTATCTCCACCATCAATATTGGTTTTATATCCTGCGGTGACCCCTGTATTAAGTGCATAGGTAGGAAAAGCAAGGTCATTTTTGTTGGCAAAATGATAATGTGCTTCGGCTCCCAGATAGTTTTGTCTTTCAAAAACATCATTGGTGGCGGGTACGATATTAATGAATCGTCCATTCGTGTTTTCAACCTCAAAAGATTCGAATAGCGGTTTGAAGTAAAAGTTACCTCCATCTCGACCTCTCCATATCAGAGAAATCGCAGCACTCAATTTTTCGATGCGAGTTCGGTTGAAGTCCAGATCTACTTCGTCTCTGTCGTATTCGGTATCATTACCAAATCCAAAAAAGTTAATCGCAAAAGTAGGACTGTTGTACTTGGCTTCTACGCCAAAATTCCAATTGTAAAAAATATTTGAAAACTCTCCATTGTACGATACATCAAACCCTGACGATCCTGTATAGTATGATGCACCAATGGATTGCTTATGCGTAAAAGGATTTCTTTGAAGACCATATTGTGTAAAGGTGTTTTGAACTCCAATTCGTAATCCGTCGTCGGGATTAAAGGCTAACAAAGGTAATACCTGATTTACATGATAGCGACGTTTTTTGTAGTCATAATTATTAATCTCATAAGAATCGACAAGCCACTTTCTTGAATTTTTGTGTACAATGGTGTTATCTTTTGATTTGTAGTCATAAAGTTTCACCTTTCTTCTATTGCTAAAATCGTAAGTGTCATTTTTTCTTCCACCCATAATCCGAACCATGATTGGATGATCACCTTGTCCCTGGACCTTAAAAGAATCATTACCATTTAGGCCGTATAACCAAATTTCTTTGGTTTCTTCTTTAGAAAAGGTACGATTAAAAATCTCAAGATCTTTACGTTGAATGTTCACAGAAGTCTGTCCATTGGGAAGTCTTTCGATGACAAAATCATCATTTTTTTGAGTCCCGACCACTACTTCAAACTTATTGATGTAGAGATAATAGGCTCGGGCAATATTTTCAAGATTAGCTCTCCTTCCTTTTAGTTTGTTTTTAAGAGATTCAATAGTTTCTCCTTTTACTTCATCAGGAATCTCGTTAAACGCTTTTTCTATCACCTCGTCGGTTAGGTTGTTCTGGATATATTGAATTTGCTGTTGCCAATCTTCCCAATTGGATTTATTGATAAAGGTAAGGTCGAGTGGGTAAGGCTCAAAGTTAAACCACTTGGTATTGGGTAACTCTTCATCAAAAGACTGCATCATTCGTATAAAGGGTACTGCAAATCTCAAAAACGAGAGTACACTGCCATCAAATACAGAAAACGCCTGGTCCCTATCCCTAGGGATCGGTTTACATATTTCGGTTCCATCGGGATTTTCGAATCGCGCCCAACGCCATTGATCTTCGTGTCTATCCCAATCTCCGATAAGCATATCAAATAATCGGGCACGTATGTAAGAAGGTTCGTCGACAATAGATTTTCCGGTTTTTCGAATCTCCATCAATACATCATTTGTACTTAGGATATCTTTCGGTTTCCCAAAACTTTCTAACTCGTTTTGATTCGAGGCAACACGTTCTTCGATCATGTAGAGTTCATCCCCATATTCATCGTTGTATACTCCTAACGCTTCTTGTTTAGGCACATAAAAGAGTTTAGGATTGGTATGGTATACATTTGCAGCATCGGCAAGTGTACCCACAGCAAACGGAGTGTAGGGATGAGCAGAGGTATAGAAATCCAGTAAAAATCGATCTGCAAAACTATCTTGTAAATCTTCCTCGACGTATTTATCCTGAAATGCTGTCGCCTGTAAGAATTTAGTAGCACTTTTTCTTAAAGCTCGCATTACAAACTGTCTTCCTTCTTTGTCTTCTAATCGAAGGGATTTAGATTGGTGTCCACCTCCACGGCGTATTGGTTGTAGTCCACCAAATAAGGTGTCTAAGAATACTATGGGAGCTTCCACTTGGGTGCTGTAATATTTTCGATAATGGTCTCCCCAAAGTCCACGATACAATTTTCCTTTTGTAGTTTCTTCTTTAGTGTATACAGAAGATGTTGTGGTTTTTTCAAAACTATTTTTGGATTTGAAATTATAGGAAAGCTCTGAAACATCTCCTGAAAAGATAGTTGTAGAAAATATAGGCGCATCTGTACTGGAGAAAAAAGAAACGGTGACCTTTCCACTCTTAAACACATCTAATTTGGCATATCCCATTTGCGAAGCACCAAAATCACCTTTCATCACCGATCGTACACCTTTTGTATTTCCCACGGCACCGCTAATGATTTGAGGAATGCTATATTTATTGATGTATTGCAGGTTTTGATCTTTTCCAGAAGCAAAGATGACATTTTCTCTTTGGCGCGCTAGAGTAAGTAATTTATTTCGTAAGTCGGTGTATTGTTTGTTCTGAAAATCCTGAGTAGACGTACCTCCAGTTCTGGCAATTAAACCCGAAGTAGAGTTTGAAAAAACCGGATGATGAATAGCAACGATCTTAATTTTATCTTGATTCTTTTTCAGGACACTTTCAAACTCATCGTAGAACTGTGTTCGGTTTTGAATCTCACAATTGTCATTAATATAGATGTTTTTATCCCAGTTTTCGAGATACCATTGAGAATCTACAGCGATTAAGACCACGTTTTCGGAGAGGTCTTTTTTCTTGATAGGGCAACCATCGTCAGGGTAGTACTTGGCTGCACTGTTATCCTGAACAAATTTTTCGATTTTTTTTACGTTTTTGTAACCCGATACTTTCCATTCGTTGTATCCGGGAGTGAGTATAATCTGTCCATTAAAATCTTCGATAACATCCAATTGTTTTCCTATCGTAGTTTTTGTAGAATTTTCTTTAATACTGGCTGGATCAGCAATGTTACCAACCAACAATAAGGTGTTGTTTTTTTGTTGTTCTGATGCTTTAACGATCTGTTGTAGTACATCTAGATCAATATCATTACTGGTATTTGCAGTAATGTATATCGAATTCTCTATTTCGCTTTCTTGACTGTATAAGACAGAAAAAGCAAATACAAAGAAGAGTGTCGAGATGATTTTTGGTTGTGTGAATTTCATAATTAATATACGGTGTCTTTTGCTAGTTTTATGTCGGTATAGGTTTTTTGAGCATAGAAACGTATTGAGAATCATAATCAATGATGTTGTCTTTACGTAGTATGCTTAAAACATTACTTACCGTTTGTCTTGAGGTGTTGGTTAAGTGGGCAATATCTTTATGTGATAGCAGGTTTTTGGCTATCATTCTATTATTTTCTACTTGTCCGAATTCTTGTATATAATCGGTAATAAAATCAGTGATTCGGGAAGTGCTATCTTTATATAATAAGTCTTGAAGTCTGCGTTCAAGTTTTTTTATTCGTAAACCATACACTTTGAGTACACCATTTTTTAAGGATTGGTGTTTTTGCATGATTTTTTCCATTCTATCGGCTTCTATATAGCAAATGATACAGTCTTCTAAGGCAATTGCTTTTTCTTCTGCTGGCGATAAGTCGTCATATAAAGATAGTTCTCCAAAAATGTTTCCTTTTTTTACTAAGTACTTTGTAGTATCGTTTGAAGTATCAACAATTTTTACGCTTCCTTTTTTAAGAAAAAAAATACTTTTTTCATCATTGTTGATCAGGTGAATGGTTTCTCCTTTGTTGATGTTCTCCATTTCAAGAATTTCACACATACGCATCATGGTTATGCGTCCGAGTTTTTGAAAAAGATTAAACCCTTCAAGAAACCAATATTTGGTATACGTGTTCAAAAAAGAAATTGGTTTATATAGTTAGTATTGTTAAAAATAATGAATTTTGATAACACCCTGACTGTGTTAATTTTTCAAAACTTACTTCAGACGACAAACTGCCTGTTTTGGATAATTTGGTCACCCAAAATCCAATAAAAAAGGCTCCGTTCAGGAGCCTTAATAGTCGTATTTATGATATTGATCTTACGCAGTTATTTACCAAGCATGAGTAATTCGTTGCAAACAACTTCTGTAATATACCGTTTTTGCCCATCATTATCTTCATAACTTCTCGAAGTGAGCTTCCCTTCGATAGCGACTTCTTGTCCTTTGTTTACATATTTTTCAATGATTTCTGCGGTCTTACCCCATGCCACAATATTATGCCATTGTGTATCCGTAACTTTATCTCCGGATTTGTTGTAATAGTAATCATTGGTAGCAATAGAGAATTTTGCCAATTTTTTTCCAGATTCTAAATTTACGATTTCTGGTTCTTGTCCTAAGTTTCCAATCAACTGTACTTTGTTTTTAAGCGTGTTCATAATTTTTAGTTTTCGTTAAACAATTGATACTATCGAGTTCTGATGTTTCGACGATGCAAACATAGTATCGGGTTCAAACAGGATTCGGTTAGGAAGCATTTAATTTCGTTTGTAATCGTTTGTAGTCGTTTGAAAACTTTTATAATATTGATTATTAGTGCTTTGTAAATAGAGGTGGGTAGGTGTTTTTTATTTGGGAATTAGTTAATTTTAGAATGTAAATGGCTAGATGCAAGCATAATGATATATGTTCTGATGCATAATTATAAATCAGTTTGATGAAAATATTAATATTTGGAGCTTCCGGTTCGGGAACCACAACATTAGGTAAGGCCATTGAAAAAGAAACAGGTTTTGTGCATTTGGATGTCGATGATTATTATTGGAGAAAAACAGAACCTCCGTTTGTCGAAAAAGTGCCATTACAAGAACGAAATGAGCATTTGAAGCAAGATTTTGAACATTATGATCATGTGGTGATGAGTGGTTCTATGGTGAGCTGGGGAAAAGAATGGGAGGTAGCCTTTGATTTGGCTATTTTTCTGTATTTGGGTAATGAGGAAAGGATGGATAGGCTTCGGAAAAGAGAAAATGAACGACACGGGAATTTGTTAGAAACAGATCAAGAGATTCAGAAAAATTCAAAAGCATTTTTGCAATGGGCTAATCAGTACGAAAATGATGATTTTGAGGGAAGATCACTTAAGATTCACAAGAATTGGATGAAAAAACTCGACTGCCCTGTTTTGAAAATAGATGGAAGTTTGGAGTTACCAAATAAAGTACATCTGGTGATGACCAAATTAAAAACGATCTAATATGAGGTGTCTTTGGATATTCATAGTGTTTGGAGTTTTGATGAGCTGTAAAAAAAATGATACTATGCGAAATGAACAAAAACGAATGATAGAAAACTATGTCAATTCTTACAACAATTTTGACATAGAAGGGATGATTCAAGATCTCGATCAGGATATTATCTTCGAAAATTATACTGGAGATACGCTGGATTTGAAGATAGAAGGATTGGATGGGTTTATAAAACAAGCAGAGTCTGCTACATCATTTTTTAAAGAACGACAACAAACCATTACGTCTTGGCAGTTTGATAATGATCTAGTCCGTATTACAATAGACTATGAAGGAATTTTGGCGGTAGATCTTCCAAATGGGATGAAAAGCGGGGATACCTTGCAACTTAAAGGTGTTTCGGAATTTACATTTAAAGGAAATAAAATTAATAGTATAAAAGATAAAAGTTAGATGTTGAGATCTGTAATTGTTGCCATGGTAACTACCAGCTTATTGTTGCCAACAATATATGCTCAAAAGCAGAACCCGAACGATTTGGTAGAGGGTGTTTTTGAAGCACCGGGAAAAGTAAAAACACTCACCCTGAATTGTTCAAATATTTCGGTTCTGGAAAAACAGGCTGATCAACTTATACAACTATCTAGTTTGTATATTCCTGGATGCAATCTTGAAGAATTACCTTCTGGAATCGACCAATTAAAAGCACTTACCTTATTGAATCTAGAAGATAATAATTTGAACACGCTTCCAGATGATTTAATGAGTCTACAAGAATTGCGGGTAATTAACCTTAGGAAAAATAGTTTCAAACATACTCCAGAAGTTTTTATTCATTTCCCCAATCTTAGGGAAGTTGATCTAGCCAATAATCAATTGGATTTGGCAGAAAGTATGAAGACTCTTAAAGAGATAAAGAAACTTGATTTTTTATATCTCTCCGGAAATGGGATATCCCTACTTCCTGAACAAATGGTGGATTTAGGAAGTTTACAAGAACTTCATTTAAGTCATAACCCGAAACTAAATCTTTCCAAAGGTTTCAAAGTACTATCTCGAATACCGTCATTAAAAATTTTGGTATTGAGTGCGAACCAGCTTACAGATCTTCCTAAAGAATTAGCGTTGATGCAAAACTTAGAGGGTTTGGTGCTGGATGAAAATCCAAATATGAATCTGGAATTATTGTCAAAACAGTTGAAACAACTACAGAACATAAAGGTGCTTTTAATAAGAAAATCTGGTTTGAACAATTTACCCCAAAATTTAGAATCTTTAAAAACGCTTGCGGTATTGGATTTGAGCCAAAATAAATTTTCCGAAGCAGAGAAAATCAGAATTAAAAAAGAGTTGGCGAATACCAAGGTGCTGTTTTAAAAATAATGTGGAAATGAAACAGTTCTTCACGATAAAATTTATATCCTATTAAGATGAAAAAACATATTCTTTTACTCCATGGAGCTTTAGGGTGCGTGGATCAATTCCAGGAATTGAAAAGTATTTTATCTCAACAGTTTGAAGTGCATGCCTTTAATTTTGATGGGCATGGAGGAACAACAGCGACAAAAGACTTTAGTATTGATCTTTTTACGGATAATGTGCATTCGTTTATTCGGTCTCATAATCTTAAGGAGGTTTACATTTTTGGGTATAGTATGGGAGGGTACGTAGCATTAAACCTTGAGCATAAGTATCCTGGAAGCGCCCAAAAAATTATCACCTTAGGAACAAAATTTGATTGGTTTCCAGAATTTGCAGCCAAAGAGGTAAAGATGCTTAATCCTGATAAGATTGAAGAAAAAGTACCAAAATTTGCCAATTATTTGGCACAATTACACGGTCCTGAAAACTGGAAAAATGTAGTTCTTCAAACGGGGAATTTAATGCGGAATTTAGGAAATCAACCACTTCTTGATGATCAAGTGTTGCGATCCATACAAACCGAAGTGGTTGTACTGTTAGGAAGTTTGGATACCATGGTGACCAAAGAAGAATCAGAGCATGTAAGCAATTTATTACCTTCTAGTACATTGAAAGAAATTCCTGATTTTCCGCATCAAATAGAGAAAGTAAACAAGGAGCAGTTAGCGTCCTTCATTACAAATATTATAAATAATTAATTTTTTTTGTGATAGGGGGTGGGGTGTATTAGAAGTGATGCGTTTAATAAGTACAAAACAATAATCTGTATCAAAACGAGAAGTTTGAGGGACAAAGCAAATTTCTTTTAACAGGTTTTATATGAAGAAGGAAAGAGAGCTCTCTTTCCTTCTTTTTTTTGTTCAAAATTAATCGATTAATTGCTTGATCTCAGACTCGTTAGTGATTTCTGTGTGATTGTATTTTAATCGCCATCCCAAGGAATTGGTGAGAATGTAAATTTTTTGTAGTTCGCTAATCAAACGATTTTCAGAATTGGTGATCAGGGTGGATTTTCGGACCTTATGATCTAACTCTTTTATTACCTTTTTTTGTATTTCATTATGATCTTCTGCAGAAAATGGATTCAAGAATCCAGAAACAAGATTATGATATTTGATATCTGGATTGATATTGATTTCTGGTTCTGGAATATGAGTTAGCGTTACGGTTTTATTCTCTTGATTAAGAATATACTCGATTTTACTTAGATCGTAAGAAACTTGTACTGTTGCATTAACTACAATAACAGCGGCTTTTTTGGCTGTAAAAAAATCCCAATAATACTTTTTGGCATCTTTGTATGTAATTACTTCGGCAAAATTACCTTCGGTAACTACAAGTTTGCCAACATTCTTGATCTGATTTAAAATAAGATCGGATGATGCCAATTCTGTTTTTCGGGTATTTGAGGAATCAATAAAGTATTTAATTCCCAAAGCCAATAAAGCCATGATTACTGCCCCTAGTAGAAAGTTTCGCATAGTTGTATTGTCAAGTTCTCTATAAAAGTACAATAAAAAAACAGCCTTTCTGTATAAGAAAGGCTGTTGCGTTTAACTTTGTTGTATCTGTTAATTCAATTCTGGAGGATATTTTTCTAGGATAGCCGCCACAATTTCATTCATTTTTTCTTGTTTTTTATCTACTTTATTGGTCAAAGCAGATGTTCCCATACCTTGCCAGATTAATTCCTTTTTAGACGCGTCTATAAGGTCTATGTACAAGGTGCCTTCAGTAACTCGAGAAACAGAATTATAGTTTGGTCCCCAAAACCATGGGTTCCATCCCCATCCATAACCCCATCCTGGGCCCCAACCCCAGCCCCAGTTATTTTGGTATACATTTACATTTTCTCTGGTTTTGGTAAAAATACTAACCAAAACATCTGGATTGTCTGACTTTTGGAAGCCTTTTGCGTTCATATCTGCTTCAATAGCACGTAGAATTCGTTTTTTGTCGAGATCGCTAATTTCTGCCTTATCGATACCCGGTTTATAAAAAGCGTAGCTCTTATATGTATTAAAATTAGCCTTCTTATCATAATCTGAAGCAACTCTTACTGTAGTGCAAGAACTCAATGTTATGATAAGGATTAATGATAAAAGTGAAAAAAATTTCATAATCCCTGGATTTTATAGGTTTAACAACATCTTATGCAAAAAAATAAGTCACAATAATCATACCATATAAGGGAATGCAACACTATTTTTTTGAGTAACTATTCGTTTTCTTGTCATATCCGTATGGACAGTGTCTGCAACCACTTTCACAGCAATATCCTCTTCTTAGATGATATTGTTCTGTAAAACAACGATACCCTTCTGGGGTAATATAATAATCTCCCTCTTTTGGAGTTATTATTTTTTTAGGACCATTCATTATACAAAAATAAGTATCTTGCAGGTATATGCGCGTTGTTGTTAACAAATATTTGATAGGTAGACATTTCGTAGGGATTGCGCTCTGGCCATTTATTGTGGTCAAAGATTCATTCTTAAAGGAAGATGAAAGCTTCATCAATCACGAACGCATCCATTTGAGACAGCAAGCCGAGTTATTGGTATTGCCCTTCTATATCATCTATCTTTTAGAATATATCGTAAGAGTAATACAATATCGAAACTCGCAACTGGCGTACAGAAATATCTCTTTTGAGAGAGAAGCTTATGAAAATGAAGACGATCTCGACTATCTGAAAAAGAGAAAACTCTGGAGTTTTATGAAATATTGGTAGTGTGCTACTCAGTATGAGTGGTTTTTACACCATAGAGCACAACTTCTGAATCTTCTTCATAATCATCATCCCATTTGAAATAATTTCCAGTTTTGAAGTAGTTTTCATAACGGTACCCATTTCCAACATAGTCATAAACGGTTACGTATTCAGTATCGATATTTTTGGCTTCGCAGTACAGTTTGTACAATAATTTACCACCTTCAACCTTAAGAAAAATGGTGAATTTTTCATGCTCTACACGTCCAATATTGATTTTTGCATCTCCGTCGCTAGTCCATTCTCCACTTTCTGGTTTTTGATAATACTCAATTACAATATCACCATCATACCACTGTACTTTTACGGTTGCAGGAGAATTCTGAAGCCCCAAAGCTTCGTTTTTAATTCCGTGTATTTGCCCTACATAAGTTTGCTTATTTCCTTTACAATAGTTTACCTGTAAGGTAGATTCCATAATATGAGTTCCGGTTGCCATAGACCAGTTATCGGTTGTGGTTTGATTACCTCTCCAGTATTCTCTTAATTCTGTTCGGCAGTATTTTCTTTGGTCCAAATCGTAACCTCCAGAAGTAGTGAAACCAGTAAATTTGGTATAAAACGTATAGCTTCCGTCGCTGTTTTTGTAAAAATACTGACGTTGTTCTTCGGTCAATTCATCATTTTCAATTGCTTCGTAATATATCGAAGTTGCTTTACCGTTACCTCTATCGATAGGGACAGATAAATACCAATTTTTCCAGATAACATTTGCCTGGCGTTCTTGTTCGTTATTATTGTCATCCTCAGTTTCTGGGTCTGGTTCTGGATCAGGCTCTTCAGATACAGGTGGTGGATTAAGTTCTTCTTGTTCTTCAGAAGAACTGCAACTTACAAGGCATAGAACAAATCCAAGGAATACTAATACGAAAAGCCTATTTTTGAAAATCATAACTCAAGAATCATTAAATTGGTTGACCAAAAATAGTAAAAAATAAATAAACAGGTTTTTGATCAACTAAAATCGCTGTTTTTTCATGCTTTTTTCGGAAACTGTACATTCAGAAAATCAACTCATTACGCATCCTATCCTAGAAACTGCGTCTGTTACTCTACATATTAAACGTGAAGATCAATTGCATGAGCATGTGTCAGGGAACAAGTTCAGAAAATTGAAATATAATCTGATAGAAGCAAAGACCTCTGGGCGTACTACTATTCTTACCTTTGGTGGAGCTTATAGTAATCATATCGCAGCGGTCGCTGCCGCGGGTAAATTAATGGGTTTTCGTACGATTGGGGTGATCCGGGGAGAAGAATTGGGAGTGCAATTACCTAAGACGTTGTCAGAAAATGACACGTTACAGTTTGCTTGTAAACAAGGGATGAAGTTCAAGTTTATGGATCGAACTACTTATAGATCCAAGGACACCAAAGAAGTTTTGCAAGAGCTTACCAATGAATTCGGTAATTTTTATCTAATCCCTGAAGGAGGGACTAACGATTTGGCGGTAAAAGGTTGCGAAGAAATTTTGACCCATCAGGATAGAATGTACGACGTGATTTGTTGCCCCGTAGGAACCGGAGGGACAATTTCTGGCATTATTAATGGTACTACCTTAGATCAAGAGGTAATAGGTTTCCCTGCGTTAAAAGGTGATTTTCTTTCTGATGAAATAAAAAAATACACGTCCAGGACCAACTGGAAGCTGATTACTGATTATCATTTTGGAGGTTATGGTAAAATAAATCGGGAGCTTATTGAGTTTATCAATATGTTCAGCGAAGAGCAAAAAATATCATTAGATCCTATCTATACAGCTAAGATGGTTTATGGGATTTTTGATCTTGTAGAAAAGGGTGTTTTTAAAAAAAATACTCGTATTTTAGCCGTGCATACCGGAGGGGTACAGGGTATAGCAGGAATGAATAAAAAATTAATGAAAAAGAAGCTACCCCTTATTACAATTTGATGCAAAAATGAAGAAACTGATTGTATTGTTATTGAGTACTTTTTTTCTAATTTCTTGTGGAGGAAGTAAAAAAGTAACCTCCACTTCCAGAACCAAAAGACCTGTTCCATCGCATAAAACTACTGTTGCCAAAACAAAAAAGCCTACAGAAAAAAAGGTTGTAAAAGAAAGCCCGAAGAAACCGGCAACTACACTCTCCTATCAAGAACGTGTACAACAATATATTTTTGAATATGCAGGTATTGCCAAACAAGAAATGAAATCTTATGGGATTCCTGCGAGTATAACGCTTGCTCAAGGTATTTTGGAGTCTGGTGCTGGTTATGGAGATCTTACACAGCGGGCAAAAAATCACTTCGGGATTAAATGTCACGATTGGCAAGGCGCCAGAGTTTATCACGATGATGATCGATTGCAAGAGTGTTTTAGGAAATACGATGATGCAAGCGAATCATTCCGAGATCATTCCCTCTTTTTAAAAAATAGAAAGCGATACGCCCGATTGTTTACATTTAGCAAAAGGGATTATAAATCCTGGGCAAGAGGGCTGAGAGAAGCAGGATATGCTACAGACAAAAAATATCCCGAAAAACTTATTAGTATCATAGAACGCTACGATTTGGATAAATATGATGATCAGGTATTAGGCCGCAAGAAGAATAGAAAGTCTATAAAGGAAGAAGTAGCGGTGGTGTCTAGAATGACTGAAAGTAGTGGGCATTTGGTACAAAAAGGAGATACATTGTATTCTATTTCCAAAAGGTACAAGATAACCGTAGAAGAGCTAAAGGCATATAATAATTTAGCAGATAATAATATCAAAATCGGACAGGTACTAAGAGTTACTGCCGAAGAAGAGGAAGAAGATTTTAATTAAATATGATCTACCAAAGAAGTAGCGCTCTGTTTGCTGAGGCGCAAAAAGTAATCCCGGGAGGTGTAAATTCACCAGTTAGAGCATTTAAAGCTGTAGGAGGAGACCCGATTTTTGTAAAAGAAGCCAAAGGTGCTTATTTGTTTGATGAAGACGGTAACCGTCTCATTGATTACATCAATTCCTGGGGGCCAATGATTTTGGGACATGCTTATCCTCCTGTGGTGGATGCTGTTGTGCAAAAAGCTAAAAAGGGGACCAGTTTTGGAATGCCTACGGAGATAGAAACCAAAATAGCAGAATTGGCTGTTGCTATGGTACCAAATATCGATAAGATTCGATTTGTAAATTCAGGTACCGAAGCTTGTATGAGTGCAGTGCGATTGGCTAGAGGATATACAGGACGTGATAAAATCATAAAGTTTGCTGGATGCTACCATGGGCACAGTGATTCTTTTCTCATTCAAGCGGGAAGTGGAGCGGTTACTTTTGGAAGTCCTAATAGTCCTGGAGTAACACAGGGAACTGCCAAAGATACTTTGTTGGCCAGATACAATGATCTTGAACAGGTGGAAAGTATCGTAAATTCTAACAAAGGAGAAATTGCGTGTATAATTATAGAGCCTGTAGCAGGTAATATGGGGTGTATCCCTCCAGTACCAGGGTTTTTAGAAGGTTTACGAACGCTTTGTGATGCCCATGATATTTTACTGATTTTTGATGAGGTGATGACTGGTTTTAGATTGGCTCAGGGTGGTGCACAAGAGTTGCTAGGTGTTGATGCAGATATTGTCACTTTTGGTAAAGTGATCGGAGGAGGATTACCTGTAGGAGCATTTGCCGCCAGAGAAGAAATAATGAATCATTTGGCGCCTTTAGGACCAGTATATCAAGCAGGGACCCTGAGTGGTAATCCACTGGCTATGGCGGCAGGTCTGGCCATGCTATCGGAGTTACATACACAGCCTGAAATTTTTAAATCTATTGAAGAAAAAACTGCCTATCTACATAAGGGAATGGCAGAAGTGTTGACGGCCAAAGGTATAGTGCATACGATCAATAGATTAGGTTCTATGATTTCTGTGCATTTTGCAGAAGATAAGGTGGTGGATTTTGATACTGCGGCAAATGGAAATAATGAGACTTTTAAAAAGTTCTTTCACGGTATGCTGGAGAGAGGAATTTATATTGCACCAAGTGCTTTTGAAACCTGGTTCATTACAGATGCGTTATCCTATGAAGATCTTGATGAAACCATTAAGGCAGTAGAGAGTATCGCAAATCACTTATAAAAAGAATTTAGCGTTTCATCCAATCGGCTAGTTCTTTACTATCTCCGTTTGGATATTGGATATGATAAAGATGTTCTTCTACTTCGTAGATATACGGATGCTTTTGAAGAATATCTTCTCCTTGAAAATCATCAAAATCACTACGCACAGGAAGTATAATGATGTCTTCCGTTTTAATTTTGGTTTTTGCCAGACGAATTACCCAATTACACCATTTGGATTGTAGCGCTTCCTCTGTGGCCAAAAAAATGATCTTGTCACAGGCGGTAATTTTTTGCAAAATAGTTTGGGTAAGTTCTTCACTCTTGTCATCTTCGGTTACATTATCTAACCAGTCTACATAGAGCATCACTCTGAAATTGTTTAAAAAGTTGATCGCGCTATCTAATTCTTCTTGCTGATCTGGTTTGTGAATTAAAAACAAAGGGATTTTATGATCTTTGGTTTCCTGTTTGAAAAGCGCCAGACTTTCTTCTACTGATTTGATATAAAATCTAGCCGAATTTCGATATTGAAGCAAGCCGTATTTTGGAAGTATACTCATGTGAAGCGATAAGTTGGTTACTACGAATAACGTTTTAAAGATGCCTTTTGTTGTAAATTAATGAATTAATAAATGCCTCATCATATTTTTTAATAGATTAAAAATAATATGATGAGGCTAAGAACACTAAGTGGTTAATAAATAATAGGCTAATTATTCTTCGGATTCGTCGGTAACTGTTTTGTTTTTACCAAAAAGTATTTTCATTTCCTGATATACCTCTTCTGCATTAGGTTCGTTTTCTCCTGCCAGGTAACGAACCATTCTGTAAAAACTCAGCGCATTCGAATAGTTATCATAATCCAATAACATCTTAGTGTCTATGAGTTGTTGGGTAAGTTGTTTTAGTTTTTCTACTTCAGAATCGATTTGTTTTCGAGTGTGGTAATCTCGATCAAATTCCTCCTTATCCAAAAAATTAGGAATCCATTTGGGCCGTTTTTCCATGTGTTTTTTGGCGCAGTCTACAATTTGTTTGTTTTGATTTGCGATTCGTCCGTATTGCTTTCTCTGTTCTGGGGATAGGGTTACAGTTTTTCCGGTCAATACTTCGTTTATGGTATTAATTCCGAAACTAAGTTGTTGCAATTCGTGGTCAGAAAAAGAAATAGGTATTAGATTTTCTAGAGCCATTTGTGTGAATGTTAAAAGTGTATAAATGATATGATAAGGCAAACCTAGTCGAAATCTCTTTATCGCGCCATCGGGAATACACCCCTTTTTGGCAGGGGAAATTTCTGGAAAAGGCTCTTTTTAAACCTTATTGAATTATGATTAAAAAAAGATCCCTGCATTTTATGCAGGGATCTTAATATGAATGCTATGGTAAAATAGCTTTACTTTTTTGGTTCTAGAATATTAGAGATTCTTTCTGCAATATCCAAAAGGTGATAACGAGTCATTCTATCTGCTGTTCTAGAAGCGGCACTTCTCGCATCTCTTCGCAATGTGGTTAATTCTGCTCTTACCACAGCTCGAATATCACTTTGAGAGACGTTTACATTGGTTCGTACTACAAAACGTCTTATGTTTGCTGGTATTTTTGGCTGTTCTTTGGTCATCAAAAACTCCATTCTGTCTACATAAGCTCTTTGCAAATTACGTCGATATACATCGATAGTTCTACCGCTTCGTAACTCAGACCACAACCCAGAACGTAATTCGCTCATCATATCAAGAAGCGTATAGGCTTCATTGGTATTTAATGCTTCGTTTTCTATAAGTCGTGCCATACGACCATGCTCCAATAGGCGGTTTAATGTTCTGGATTGGAAGTTACGAATGCGTTCTACACTTCCGGCAGATTCAATTTTGTTAAAGATGGCGTTATCCAATAGCCATTGCGGCGTGCTAAATAATTCTTCTTGCAAAAACTTCATAGCGCGCTTTTGGTTTTCTTTGGTGACATGGGTATAAACAGCGCCTTCCTGGTCGTAGGTCTTATAATATTCATATACACCTCCAATGTTCGAGCTTACGTGTCCCATATATCTGTTGTATTGCGCTAATACCTGTCCATACATAGTTTCAAGATCATCATAGTTTTTACCATCTTCTGCTGTCCACTGTATTAGATTAGGAACAATACGTTTTAGGTTTTTTATTCCATAGGTACTTGCGTTTACTGCATCGTCTCCCAAATCTTCAGTCTGAGAACTAGGATCTATAACACCAAACTGCTGTCTTCCGAATCTGTACATTGGATCGTTTTGATGTTTCAAAATCCATTGGTCCAAGGTTTTCTTTTCTTCTTCTGCGGTTTTGTCTAAGATTGGACGATAACCCCAACGTATAGCATGCTTGTCATAGATTCCGATTTTTGGCATAAGAGCAACATCACCATCTCCGGGTTGTGCTACATAATTAAATCTTGCATAATCCATAATCGACGGAGCAGTTCCATATTTTTTTGTGAATTCTGGATCTCTCAATGACTCAACAGGATAAGCAACGCTACTACCCATATTATGTGGTAGTCCAAGGGTATGCCCTACCTCATGTGCTGATACAAAGCGAATAAGTTTACCCATTACTTCATCTTTGAAAGCTACACTTTGTGCATTGGGATTAATGGCTGCAGTCTGCACAAAAAACCAATTCCTAAGTAACGTCATTACGTTATGATACCAGTTAATGTCACTTTCTAATATTTCTCCTGATCTGGGGTCACTTACGTGTGGACCGTTAGCATTAGGGATAGGAGATGCTAGATATCGAACTACAGAATATCTTACATCCTCTGGGCTCCAATCGGGATCTTCTTCAACGCTAGGTGGGTCTTTGGCAATAATTGCTTCTTTAAACCCTGCTTCTTCAAAAGCGACTTGCCAATCTTCGATACCTTGTTTGATGTACTTTCTCCATTTTTTTGGTGTAGCACGATCAATATAATACACAATTTGCTTTTTGGGAACTACAAGTTCACCGCGATTAAATTTAGCAATGTCTTCTTCTTTTACTTCAAGTCGCCAACGATCAAGATAGCGAACGGTCTTACTTTCTTGTGCTTCTAAACCATAATCTACCTGACCACGAGCAAACCATCCAACGCGTTGGTCAAAATAACGGCGTTTCATAGGAGTTTTCGGAAGTAGGATCATAGAATTGCTCATTTCTAACGAGATAGATCCTGTGCTTGCATTCGAAGGTGGTTCTGCAGCATTATACGTTTTGATGTGTCGAGCTTCAATATTAAGTGGATAACTTCTTATGGTATCGATGTAGGATCGAGCATCATCCAACTTACTAATTTTGTAAGTTTTGCGTCTAGCAGCGGGGAAGCCTAGTGCTTTTACATCCTTTTTGTATAAGTTAGTAACATCAATTACCGTGGCATTATGGATAGAGTCCTTATGAAATGCTTTTATAGGGAAAGCATACAATACGGGTTCAAAATTTGAATTTACAACCGCTTCGTGAATGGGTAATGAATCTGCCGCAAAGATTTGATGAGAGACCACACGTAGCAATATTTGTTTGTTCTTTTTTTGCCAGCGTAGCACCTGCGTATTTTGCTTACCTCCACCAAAACCTATGCCTGTGGCAGTTTTGGCAATTCTAGTTACCATCAACATTTCTCGGTTAAGCAGTGAATCGGGGATTTCATAATAATATTTGTCGTTCACAAAATGAACATCAAATAACCCATTGTCTGTTTTTGCTTGTTTGGTAATGACTTTGGTATAAGGCATTACAGTGTCTTTTTTTTGACCGGGAGCTTTCTTTTGTACCGCAGTCTTTTTTCCTTTTCTCTTTTTTTTAGCTTGAAACGCATGTCCACTGGTAGTAAATGTTACGGTGAATATGAGAAGCCAAAGTATATTTCTTTTCATAGAATGATTTTTTTGAACGGCGGAAGGTAATAAAATTGCATAAGCGCTTATGTGAAATATTGGTTAAAGCATGATAGAATGCTGTTAATTCGATGAATAGCGTGTGATCAGGTTTGCGCTAATAACTTTAATGTGATTCTATACAAATTGTTATTATGTGCTTTTGCTTGTAGCCAGGCGTAAAAACTCATTTCAAAAATATCCTCCTGTTCCCGTCGGGAATCAATAAGCGCTTGTTTAATTTTTGATCGGAAAGAATCGGTAGTAATCACTTCCGGTTTTCTATAGTATTCTAGAATAAGTTTTAGGAATTCTAGGGCGCGTTTTTCTCCGTGCTGTTTTAAGTAGGTGCCATGTTTTTTCCGAAAACTATTTACTCGCGATTCTATAAGGTCAATATGGTCCAATTCGATGCGTAAAAGGATTTCGACTAAGTTCTTTTTTATTACCCAAAGTGCCCCAGCTTTTTGTGTATACCATGAATCACTATGATATAGACTGTTAAAAACATTCAAAGCATCTCTAAATCGAAGTTGTTGAAAATAAAATACAATAAGACTTAATTTAAGATCTAACAAGTAAGTAACTTGTTCTTTGTATTTATGTTCTTCAAAGTTTTCCAGAATAGCAATAGCCTTTTCGCCATCACCAGTATAATTTAGATTTAAGGTTTGTAGTAGTGTGTATTGTGGAAAAAATCGGCGATGATATTTTTTCTGATGCTTTAGCATCTGTTCTTTCATTTGTGATAAATGATGCATCGATGTGTTAAAGTCTTTATTCCTGAAATAAGCGTTAGCCACATAATACAGAATCTGAATATGATAAAATAAGTGTTTGTCAATCAATTCTTCTTTATCCATTATTTTACTGTAGGCCTCTTCTACAAAAGGCAGGATGGTAAAATAATCTCTGGTTTCTTGTGCTGCTTTGTTTGTGATTTCCAAAATTTTGAACAGTGATCTAAACGTTAGATCCTGAGTAACCGAAATTCCGAATTGTGATAAAGTGCTTTTGATCACTGTATTAAAATCCCCATGCTGTTGATGCAGTTGGTTTTGTACAGTGGCATAGAATAAATTAAGGTTTTCCTCTTCCTGGATAGAAGCCTTATTTTTTCTAAAATCGTGAATCAAATCGGGGAGATGCAGGGATGAACTTAAATGTGCGTATTGAATTTTGGTATAATATATTTCATTTAAAATTGTATACAGATCGTATGTTTTTGCCTTTTGTTCTGCTTTTTGAAGGGTTTTGAAAGCAATTTTGTTTTGCTTTTGTTCAAAGAAAATTCTGCTGGATAGCAATAGTTTTAAAATCTCCATCTCTTCTGAAGTTTCTCCTTCAAAACTTTTAGAGGCGACAAAATCTATTAAATTATCATGCAATCTTTTACTTAATGCATGATAAGCGTTTTTGGATCGCTTTCCATAAATCAAAATATCCAGATCTTTTACTTCTTCATTAGTATCCAAAAGCTTGAATAATTCGATGTTTTTGGTGTCGTTCCTTTTGTTTTTTCTCTTGAGAAATGCAACAAAACTTCGCTTCTCTTCCTCAGAAAAGGTTTGAATTATAGAAGAAATAACGCTCATTATATCGTAAGTAAAATTTGTTATAAATATAGTATAATAAGAGTTTATTACAAAAATTATAATTTATATATCGTAAGTTTTTTTACAAAATAGAGTTTTGTACTCCATCAGATTGGCCCACCTTTGTCTCAGAAAAAATCATCAAAATCAATTTATTATGGATTACAAATTTAGTAGTGATGTTTCTGAGGATACGATGAATCAAACATCAGAAAATAAAGAGTCTAAAGTTTACGATCAAAAACCAACGCCTGCTTTCATATCAGCATCATGGGCAGCGTTGTTCATCGGTATGATATCCTATTGTATTGGTTTATGGAACGCCGATATGTTTCTGAACGAGAAAGGATATTATTTTACAATTTTATTATTTGGATTATTCTCGGCAGTTTCCGTGCAAAAAAGTGTAAGGGATAGATTAGAGGGCATCCCAGTAACCGAAATTTATTATGGTATTAGTTGGTTCACAACACTTACTTCTATTCTGTTGTTGATTATAGGTTTGTGGAATGCAGATTTAGAATTGAGTGAAAAAGGTTTTTACGGGATGTCCTTTACCTTAAGTTTATTTGCGGCAATTGCAGTGCAAAAAAATACCAGAGATAAGAAATACATCGAAAGCAAGGGAAATGCTTAAAATCAAAAGAAGGAGTTGTGCTTATCTCGTGGATCAAAAAATAAAAGTGAGATAAGATTGGGAGGTCAACTCCTTGTTTTGATGATTTGAAAGACAGCTGTGTAACAGCAGCTGTCTTTTTACTTACATTTATAACTAAACAATTTTATATCATGGGTTCGAGATTTAATAAAGAGCTTAAAACTTTGGTAAAAGATAAGGTCATTTCGCCAGAGCTCGCAGATAAGATAGAACAATATTATGCCACAAAAGATATGGGTAAACCGAATAGATTATTTACCATTTTTGGGGTTTTAGGAGCGCTACTGATAGGATCAGGAATTATTCTAATGTTAGCACATAATTGGGATGATTTTTCGAGAATTACAAAAACAGTATTAGCCTTTATACCTTTACTTATAGGGCAGTTTTTTGTAGGGTTTTCGATTCTGAAAGATAAATCTGCAACCTGGAGAGAGGCTTCGGGTACGTTTTTGTTTTTTGCCGTTGGAGCCTGTATTTCTTTGGTAAGTCAGATTTATAACATACCAGGAAACATCAGTTCATTCCTTTTGGTGTGGATAGCATTGTGTCTTCCATTAATTTATGTGTTGCGATCGCATATGATTGCAATACTTGTGGTCATTTGGAGTACGTACTATGCGGCAGAAGTTGGTTTCTGGAACTACAGAAGTCATCAAACACCTTGGTTGTACCTGCTGTTTATGTTCTTGGTGATTCCACATTATGTAATCCTTTTAAAACAAAAGCTTTTAAGTAACGTAGTTACCATTTTTAATTGGATTTTGCCAATAAGTTTTGCGATTGCGCTACCCACTATTATTGGTGATAAAGGAGATTTAATACTAGTAGCCTATATCACATTCTATGGGTTACTTTATAATATAGGTCGATTGGAGGTATTCAAATCCTTAAGAACCTTGAGAAATGGATATTTGATTATAGGGTCATTAGGAACTGTTTCATTCTTATTGACATTTACATTTCGATGGTTATGGGAGGAGTTACCACTCAAATTTCAGTATGGCTTACAGGAGATGTATATCAGCACAGTACTCTTTTTGATAGCATTTGGGCTTGTTATTTATCATTTCATAAAAAAAGGAATTCGCCAAATCAATTTGTTTCAGATCACATTTGTGCTGTTTACGATTGTGTATTTTTTCCTTTCATCATTAGAAGTGGTACCGGTGGTCTTAATGAATGCTTTGGCTTTTGCATTAGGAATATCTGCCATAAGAATAGGAGCGAATAAGTTTAATTTCGGAATCCTTAATTATGGATTACTAATTATTTCAATTCTTATTGCTTGTCGTTTTTTTGATACGGGGATGAGTTTCGTGTTAAGGGGAGTGTTGTTTGTTTTGGTAGGGATTGGCTTTTTTGTGACCAATTATATGATGCTGAAAAAACAACAACGAATTAAAAAACAATTAAAAGATTTACAATTATGAAGACGATACATTTATTCATAGGATTTATAGTATTGGCACTAATTCAAATTTTTATACCGGTTCAAATGATCTATGAGCAAGAGGATATTTTGAAATCAGGGGAGTTATACAAATTTAGAACGATGCCTATCGATCCTTCAGATCCATTCAGAGGGAAATACATTACACTTCATTATGAAATGAACTCCTTTAAGATAAAGGATACTACCATTGTTTATGGAGATGAAATCAAAGTGTATATTGATAAGGATGCAGATGGATTTGCAAAGACAGTACAAATAAGCAAAACCGAATTGGATATTGATAAAGACTTTGTGCTAGCCAAAGTGACTGGTAATTATAATGGAGTGGTAAATTTTGAGTTGCCGTTTAATAGATATTATATGGAGGAATCCAAAGCATACGATGCCGAAGAGGCTTATAGAAAAGTAAATAGAACGAATGTGCATCACGATGTATATGGTAAAGTACATATTAAAGAAGGGCAATCTGTGCTTAGTGATGTAGTTATTGATGGTGTTTCTATCAAAGAATATGTAGAAAAAGAGCAATAGCATTAAACCTTTGTACAAATTTTCTGTCTAAGAAGTAAATGATAAAAACTAAGGATATGAAAATGGTACTAAAAACGGGGCTTGTTGTTTTATTAATTTCTTTTTTATCAACTTCTTGTGCAACTTCGGTAAGGGTGCAGCCGGCTAATACTGTTGTAGTGACCAAATTGCATCATCCCAAGGTGGTGGTACATAACAATGTACGATACTATCGAAGTAATGGAGTGTGGTATGTAAAAAGAAATCGAGGATATCGAGTGGTTACTGCTCCAGTAGGAGTTAGAGTGGCTGCATTGCCAAGAGGTTATAAAGTAGTTAAAGTAAGAGGGGTGAAATATTACAAACACCGAGGAGTGTATTACAAAAGAACAGGTCGACAATATGTTGTGGTTAGAGTCTGATCTTTTGATTGAGTTGATTGATTGCAAAAAAAGAGGTTGATATATCCGTGTTATCAACCTCTTTTTGTTTTTATGTTTTTACCAGGCTTCTTCTATTTTTACCCGTTTTCCGTTTTGATACGAACCTATAAAGGCATTTCTGAATCCTAATTTTACTAATTCTCTTCTGAATTTTTTTGCTTCATTAAGAGTTTCGAAATTACCTAGGGCATATTTATTAAAGCCTTCGCTTTTAATCTCTTTGAAATTAACAAAGTTGTCAGAGTATAGGGATAGGTTTTTCTCCTCAAAGGCACCTATTTGAACTGCATATACTACTTTGTCATCCAACGTACCAGCGTCTCCAGAATCTTCTGCCTGTAACTCTTGATTCATAGAAAGATTTTGAAGTGTGCCCTCTAATTCTGTGATTTTATTTTCTAATACTCCTACTTTCTCTTTATGATCCTTTTGAGATATCATGTTGGCCGGAGTATTGAAGTTCATAAAGTAAACAGTACCTGCAATTCCTAGTAGCGCCAAAATGCCAAGGATAATCGTTGCAATTTTGAACTTACGAGAATTTTCTTTTTCATCCTTCACGGCTTTGTCCCGCATATATTCTGAACTGCGTTTTGATTCTTCGGCTTGTTCAACTTGAGTTTTAAGATCCTGTAATTCTTCGTCTGTGATAAAAGGCATGGTCATTTGGTTTTAAATCACTCAAATATAGCAGATTCTTATCAAACACCAATACGACGTATTTTTTTGACCTTACAATCTGGTAAACTTGATGACCTAACAATTAAGGTTTATTTAATTGAAGCATAACCTTCAGCTACAAGAGTGAAAATACCTTTATGCCATTAAAAAAAGCATACTATGAACAGAAGAAAGTTTTTCGAAAAATCCCTTTTGGCCACGGGAGGTCTTATGTTGGCACCAATATATGTAAGTTGTGATAATGATGATGATTTACCGATCACCCCCATTCCAGATTTGGTAACCGATAATTTTTTTGAAGGTGTGGGTAGTTTTGATCCTACCAATACAAGTGTAATTATTTGGACGCGTTTTACTCCGGTTTCCAAAGCCTTTACAAAAACTTCTCCAGTAGATGGAATTACATTGAATTGGCAGATAGCCACCGACAATGCATTTGAGAATGTGGTGAGAAGTGGCGAGATTGGAACTTTTGAAGTAAATGATTATACCGTAGCTATAGATGTGCAGGATTTGCCATCCAATGCTAAATTTTACTACAGATTCTTCAATATCGATACCAAAACAGTTTCGGTTACAGGGGAGACAATTACATTACCAGACGTTGGAGACGCCGTAAATAATATTAAGCTTGCGGTGTGTTCTTGTGCTAATTATGCCGCAGGATTATTTAATGCGTATGGTGCTATGGCAAATTCTGATGTTGATGTGATTGTACATTTGGGGGATTATATCTACGAATACGGAGAAGGAGAATATGGTACCAACGAAAATACGGTAGCACTGGATAGAGTACATGAACCTGCAAACGAAATTCTTAGTTTAGAAGATTATCGAGAGCGATACAGACAATATCGTAGCGATAAGCAATTGCAATTAGCTCACCAGAAAAAACCTTTCATTTGTGTTTGGGATGATCATGAGGTAACCAACGATGCATACAAAGATGGAGCAGAAAACCATCAAGAGTCTGAAGGTTCATACGAAGTGAGGAAACAAACCGCTATTCAGGTGTATAGCGAGTTTCTTCCGGTAAGAACTACCGATCCTTCTAAAATCTATAGAACTTTTGATTTTGGAGCTATTCTTAGCCTTCATATGTTGGATACTCGAATTATAGGAAGAGATAAACAAATTTCATACAACGACTTTTTTGATTTCACTACAGGAGCATTAGATGGTGAAGCTTTCCAAACTGCTTTATTGAATCCGGGGAGAACACTATTAGGTGCAGATCAAAAGCAATGGTTGTCTGGAGCAATAAGTGCTAGTAGTGCTTCGTGGCAAGTTTTGGGGCAGCAAGTTTTGATGGGTAAAATGTTTATGCCAGCAGAATTATTGATTCTACTAGGTCAGGTGGTTGCAGAAATAGGAGCTGCAGGTACCCTTTCTGAAGAGACGGCAGCGAGATTCCAAGGGTCTTTAGCTCAACTCACCGAAATCAAAGGGAGATTATTAGCGGGAGATGTTACACTTACTACTGAAGAAATTACCAGAGTTAGAACTGTACTACCGTACAACCTTGATGCCTGGGATGGGTATTTTACCGAAAGAGAGCAGCTTTTTGAAATGTTAAACGGAAAGAAAATGGTTTGTTTGGCTGGAGACACCCATAATGCATGGCACAACGTGCTTAAAAACGTAGGAGGAGATGAAGTCGGGGTGGAGTTTGCTACATCATCGGTCACTTCGCCAGGGTTTGAAAGTTTTGCGGGTATAGAAAGTGACCAAGTAGGTGGATTTGAATTTTCACTTCAAACATTAATTGATGATTTACAATATACAGATACCTCCAGGAGGGGATATCTCAAAGTGATATTTACTTCTGGTACGGCAGAAGCGCAATGGATGTTTATAGATACCATTGCTCAAGAAAATTATACAGAAACTGTAGGGAAAACAGTTTCGTATAGTTAGGATTTGTTTTTAAAAGGGGGAAAAGGAAGTGTTTTTATCATGGCACTTCCTTTTTTGTTACGGTTAAATTGCAAAAATTAAGCAGGTTATCTGTAAGTAGGAGCTTGTGTTTATCGACCCATTATAAAAAAATATTATGGGAAAGAAATTAATATTAATAGGGTTACTCCTTGTCGGAGCGCTGGGAGTTAAAGCACAAGAACTAAATTATCCAGTTTCAAGCGGGATCAACCAATTACCAAACGGATGGCATAAATTTACCCATGCAGGAGCATATTATGATGTAGAGATTTCTCAAGGGCATTTGGTGAAAGGAAATGTAGTGTGGTTTGACAAAGCTACCTATTCTGGGAGTTTCGGGAGCAATAAAATTTCTGGAAAAGGTACGTATACCTGGCCCAATGGAGATCGTTATGAAGGATCTTTCAAAAATAACTTACGCCACGGAAAAGGAACCATGTATTGGTCAGACGGTACCAAATATAGTGGGAAATGGAAAAATAACTCCAGGAATGGTAAAGGAAAATCGTATGACAGTGAAGGCAACCTTACACAAGAAGGTGTATGGGAAGCTGATGTTCTGGTCGCGAGTAAAAACTAAAATAGCTTTGGTACATCGTACCAAAGCCATATCTCAAATTGTTTTATAAAAGGGGTTAATCAATTACAAAAGCTCGACAAGTAATCCTTCTTCGGTTTTGTCTACTTTAGCTAATTTGTTTTTGGTTAATCCCTTAATGGTTTTGTCCCATTTTTTATTACTTAATCCTGATTTTGATTTTAATTCATTCAAATCAATAGGAGAAGCGCTTTTCAAAATAGATACTACTGCTTTTTCCTCTTCGGTAAGGGTTACGGCTTTTTTCTCTGGTCGCATTTGCGGGAAAAACAAGACTTCCTGTATGGATTGATTATTGGTAAGATACATAATCAGACGATCCATACCAATTCCCATTCCAGAAGTAGGAGGCATACCATATTCTAAAGCTCGTAAGAAATCATGATCAATAAACATAGCCTCGTCATCTCCTTTTTCGCTTAATTTTAATTGATCTTCAAAACGTTCTCGTTGATCGATAGGATCATTTAACTCAGAGTATGCATTAGCGATCTCTTTTCCGCACACCATTAATTCAAAACGCTCGGTAAGCTCTGGGTTATCTCGGTGCTCCTTACACAGAGGGCTCATTTCCTTTGGATAATCTGTGATAAAGGTAGGCTGGATATAATTGCCTTCACACTTTTCTCCAAAAATCTCGTCAATCAGCTTTCCTTTACCCATAGTATCGTCCACTTCTACACCCATTTCTTTGGCTGCACTACGAATCTCATCTTCAGTTTTATCCGTAATATCAAAACCAGTAAAATGTTTGATAGCATCGGTCATGGTTACACGGGCATAAGGCGCTTTAAAATCAATTTCATGATCTCCAAAAGTTACTTTGGTTGTACCGTTTACCGCAATCGCACAGAACTCTAATAACTGCTCACAAAAATCCATCATCCAGTTGTAATCTTTGTAAGCAACATAGATCTCCATAGCAGTAAACTCTGGGTTGTGGGTGCGATCCATTCCTTCGTTACGGAAATTTTTCGAAAACTCATATACCCCGTCAAAGCCTCCAACTATAAGCCTTTTTAAATACAACTCGTTGGCAATCCTCATATACAAAGGGATGTCCAAAGAATTGTGATGTGTCACAAACGGGCGTGCTGCTGCACCTCCAGGGATCGGTTGCAATATTGGAGTTTCTACTTCAAAATACCCTCGGTCATTAAAAAAGTCCCGCATGGCATTAAAAAGCTTGGTTCTCTTTACAAAAACATCTTTTACCTGTGGGTTAACCACTAAATCTGCATAGCGTTGGCGATATCTCAATTCAGGATCGTTAAACTCATCAAAAGTATTTCCGTCCTTATCTGTTTTAGGCAGTGGTAATGGTCGTAACGCTTTACTCAATAGCGTAAAATCTTTTACCATTACTGTTTTTTCACCAACTTTTGTGGTAAATAGTTCACCTTCTACACCTATGAAATCACCTATATCAAGAAGTTTTTTATAAACTTCATTGTATTGTGTTTTATCCTCACCAGTACAAATCTCATCTCTATTGAAATATACTTGCACTCTTCCGTCGGCATCCTGTAATTCTGCAAAAGAAGCTTTTCCTTGTATACGTCTAGACATTAGTCGCCCTGCAATCACCACCTTTTTACCTTCGGTAAATTCCTGTTTGATCTTTTCTGAAGTGTGATCAGTTGGGTACAAAGCAGCTGGATAAGGGTTGATTCCCAAATTACGCAGCGCATTTAATTTTTCTCGTCGTACAAGTTCTTGTTCTGATAATTGCATAATTCTGCCGTTTTAAGCTGGCAAAGATACGAACTATGTGGTAATCTGTCAATTTCGGGAAACCCAATTTTAAAGATTTCTGCTTTTCAAAATTTAAGGAATATTTCAAAACAAAAAATCCCGTCAACCGACGGGATTAGGATTCGTTTTTTGATGTCAAAATTAACGACCAGATTTGTTTTTTGGAGTGACCATGGCTTTGATTTTCAAGGTCTCTTTTCCTTTTTCGGTATTAGCCGTTATCGTAACCTGTTTGGTTTGTAGATTAGGCTTTCCGTTTGAGTTAAAAGTAACCAAAAGTGTCCCCACGGCACCTGGAGCAATAGGTTCTTTTGGCCAATCACTCACCGTACATCCGCAACTTCCTTTGGCACTAATGATAACAAGAGGAGCATTACCAGTATTAGTAAACGTAAACGGATGCTTTACGATTTCTCCTTCGTTTATGGTTCCAAAATCATGACTTACCTTCGAAAATGTCATTACTGGCAAGTCTGCAATTTTTAGATTGTTGTTAGCCGCTATTTCTAGATTTTCTGCTTGTATTTTGTCGGTTGCTTTGTCTTTACAAGAAGTAGTAAAAATTAGAAATAGTGCTAACATAGTAGGTAACATAAGTTTTTTCATCTTTTAATTTTTTGGATTAATACATAAATTGATCAAGTACATTCTATAGAAATGAACATGTCAAAATTGCCGTTTTGTAAAGGGAAAAATGAAAAAACCGGGGTCGAAATCGGGACTAGACCCGGGGTGGAAATTTTGCTAGCTACTGGTATATAGTGATTTAACTTCTTCTCTGGAGGCAACGTTTAATTTCTTGTAGAGGTTGTTAATGTGTGTTTTTACGGTACTAACACTCACAAATATGGTAGTCGCAATCTCTTTATTCGTTTTATCCTGTAGGATGAGTTCCAGAATTTTTTGCTCCTGGGGCGTAAGATTTTGTTCTTTTAGAAGATGGGATACTGCTTTTTTCTTACGATGATGATAAAGTTGAAATAAATTGAGCACTACCGAAAGAAGTAAAAGGATAGCAATAATAGGTAACCATGATTTTTTTGCAGTATGCTCCTCTGGGTTCGACAAAAATCTGTCTGAAGCTAATTCCATCCGATATTGTTCGGTGTACGGACTCTCTGGATATTGTTGTTGTAATCTATCGAGCAATTCATCGTAATAAACATTTTGCTTTAGATCCTCCAAATAGTACTTATGAAGCTCGTTGCTCTTATTGGATAAAAAACTATACACATAAAGCTCTAATAGCGGTTCATTTTGTTCTTGTGCATAATCCTGTAAGGTCGTCAACCACTTGGCGGCATTTATTTTTTGACTCGTAGTACTTCGATATTTTCCAAAAGCATATTGCATTTCATGAATCAGCGAATCGATTTTGATAAAGGCATCACTTTTTTGATTGGTCGAGACTACTTTGCAAAACATTTCTTGATCAAAAGAAAAAGGTAGTGCTATAGTATCTGTATTCTTTGCAATGAATAGGATTTCTTTGCTCTTAGGGCAAAAACCGTCAAAATGAACATTGTCTTCCTCGGTACCCGAGCAATTATGTGTTTGTATTTTATAGATATGATTCCCTTTGGGTAAATGATCTCCAACAAAAATAAAAGTGCCCAAAGAGTCAGGTTGTGTTTTTTGTATGATCTGCTCCGGATAAACTCCAGATAGTTTTCGGTAATCTTCAATAAGAGAAAGATAGACTGCTTCCGGCCAATTGTCTTTGTCTACTTCTCCTGTAAATTGATACTGCCCAATCCCAATAAAGGGAAAGCATAAAAGGACGATAAGAAGGTAATTCTGAAATTTCATCGGTTGTTGTCAAAAACAAAACAGAAATATAGAGATTAATTTTATAACATTGTAACAGAATATGAAGTTGTACTACCTATAAGTATACATCAATCAAATTTTATTATTATTTATGAGTTTTTGGAGGGTTTTATTAGCCATTTTTTTTCCACCCCTTTCGGTTCTTGATAAAGGGTGTGGTTCTGTAATAATTGTTTTACTACTTACCATTTGTGGTTGGGTTCCTGGGGTAATCGCTGCATTAGTGATACTGAATAACCCAAAATCATGAGATTTTGTTAAAATCCATAAAGAATACGACGCCATCATTGTATCTTTGCAATAATGAATAAGAAGATACAACTGCAGGAGCTAGGTTATAAGGATTACAAAGAGACCTGGGATTATCAGGAAGAACTTTTCCGTGAGATTTTAGATGTCAAAGTTAAAAATCGAAGAGAAGATGCAGGTTTGGAAACACCTAATTATTTCCTGTTTGTAGAGCATCCACATGTGTATACCTTAGGAAAAAGCGGGGATATGAGTAATCTTTTGCTCAATGAGTTGCAGTTGTCTCAAAAAGGTGCCACTTTCTATAAAATAAATAGAGGAGGAGATATTACTTATCATGGACCAGGACAAATCGTAGGATACCCTATTTTGGATTTGGATAATTTTTTTACCGATATTCATAAGTACCTTCGTTTTCTGGAAGAGATGGTTATCCTAACTCTTGCAGAGTATGGAATCGTAGGTACAAGGAGTGAGGGAGAAACGGGTGTTTGGCTTGACGTAGGAACTCCCTTTGCACGTAAAATATGTGCTATGGGGGTGCGAGCAAGCAGATGGGTGACCATGCATGGGTTTGCGTTCAATGTAAATGCAGATCTTGGCTATTTTGACAATATCATTCCTTGTGGTATCAAAGGGAAAGCAGTTACTTCTCTAAACGTAGAATTAGGCAAGGAAAGCATCTCTGTAGAAGAGGTAAAAGAAAAATTGCTTAAGCATTTCAAAACTCTTTTTGAAGCGGAGTGGATCCAACAAAAAACCGAAGCTAACTAAGTCAACTTCGGTGTACTATATTGTAAGTGTTTTGATTTAATTAATCTGATAGATCAATATACTATTGTCTTCACCTTGTACAACAAATTCTAGATTAGGATCTTTATCCATATTCCCCATACTGATAACAGAGTTTCCATACACAGGGAAATTAGGTAGTAATTCTGCATTACTATCATACAAAAACACCTTTTTCGCTTGAGTGTCGGTAATGGTCACGTAGATCTTATTATTGATATAGAATAATTGTGGTTTCGTATATACTCCGTATTCCAATTCTATCGTTCGCCCTTTGATAGACAGTTTGTTTTCAGAAAAAGTGACTAGTGTCTTGTTGGTGGCCACCATTCCACTGTTCTCACCTGTAAGTTTCAAGTTTTGGGTGACCGCACTACCATCCGTTAGGATTTGAATCAATTTCCCATCCTTGGTAGTAGAAGTAAATTTATCCTGATATTGATACCATTGATTCTGTGAGAAATCAACTTTATCCTTTACAGTTACCCTAGGTCTTCCTAATCGATCTAATATAGAAAGCGTTCCGCTTTTCTCTGCAAAGAGTAAATAATCTTTGGTGCCAATTCTAATATGCTTCGGAGGGAGAATAATATCGGTTTCAGTGCCTTTAAAACCAAATCCAGTCACGACATCTCCTTCGGCATTAAACATTTTTACCTGATTCCCCTGGGTGATTACGATTCGGTATCGTTTACTTTTATCATAGTCGAATAAAGATAGCGGTTGCGTAATAGGGGTGTCAAACTTCTTTGGATACGGAGCAACATCATTTCCATCTCTGTCAACAAGATACAAAGTGTTGGCCGTATTGAAAAGAAGCTGATATCTTCCATTTTTATAGATATCGATTTGCTGTATCTCTCCCAAAATCTCCCCGTCGATTTGTTTTTTCCAGAATATGGATCCTTTATCCGAAATCAGATATAGATTGTTGTCGATATCTTGTATGGTGGCGTCCATACCTTTACTACGGTGGTTTTTTACCAGTACCGGGGTGTTCAGAATTTTATTTTCCAAGGTGGTCGAAGCTGCCTGAGAAACAGAGGTAGCAGAACCTTTTGCTGCATTTTTCTGCAAGATTCCATGGATATGGGCAAAATCATTTTCTTTGATAATTTGTAAAGCTCCTATCTCGTACCCTTTGTCTTTTACATCTTCTAATTCTTTTTGGTAATCCTCTTTGGCGTTTTCAGATACGTATTCTTTTATATTTTTGATAGTGCTTACAGCAAGAATAGACGCTTCATTGGATAATCCATTAACAGCACTGCTGTAATATCCTTGCTGGTCCAGCAGTGTTTGATTGAGTACGTTAGCAATAATATCTCGTAAAGCGCTCATAGAACTACCAAAGACCACAAAATCATCTTTTACAAAGTAAAATTTACCTTCAAAATCCTGCACTAGTGGATGCAAAACCTGCGAAAAAATGGCGGCATCAGAGTAGCGAAAAATGGAAATGTTTCTGTAGGTATCTGCTTTTTCTCCATTTAATTCTTCTGCTGTTGAGGTGCCGTCGATAGCATTCAAAACCAAAACTTTTTCTTTCTCCAGAAAAACAAGACCAATCTCCGAGATTCCTGCAAATACTTCATCTAATTGATTAGGGATATCCTCAACATCTCTGTCTTGAGCCCTGGATAAATTATTCTTTAAGGTCAGGAAATCATCATAGGTATAAGAGATGAATCCTTTGGCTCCTGTGGGAGTAATTTTGGAAAGTCGGTTGGTTTGCGGAATAGTATTGTCAAAAATCCCGATGGTGCTGGATAAGGAGTCTTTTTCGACAGCAATTCCATCAAATTTGATAGCATTTTGTTCGATCGTTGCATCAAGAGAGGTCCAGCCACTAAAATTACCAAGATCTTCGAGAGAGGTTTTGGGTAATAAAGAATTATGAAGACTCTTAAGTTTTTTACCATTGATCAATACAGACAAATTGTTGTCTGTGCCAGATACATTATATACTTTTTGTAAATCACTGTCTATAGGTAATGGATTCGCTTGTATCCGAATGGCATTTTCGATCAATAATTGAGAAGAAGAAGCGATAAGGATACTATCTTGTCTGGTGGCATAAAAATTATCTCCTCCTGTGGTGATTTCATAGATTACATGCTCATCGTAGTTTATGGTTTTGATGTCCTTCTTATAGATGGAGTCCTGTTCAATGAGTTGAGGATCGAATTTAGAAACGTAGGTGTATTCAAAATCATTTTTTCCTCTAGGAGAAAAACAGAGTAAGCCTTCATTCTTATAGGTTTGATCCAAAATGGATAACTTTTTGAAATATTGAATAAAAGCTAATTGATTGTTGGTTTTGATAAAATGATTGTCTCTAAGCGAACTTGATGATTTATCGAGGTTATTGATTTTAATGATTACCTGAGCATCTCTGGGGATATACTCAATTAAAGAATTTGATTTTTTGGGGGTGGTGTCACAAGAAATAGCAATAAAAATTAGTAGAATGCTAATTATTCTTTTCATCATATAAATTCGATTTGTATTCCTGGTTTGATATGTCGACATTAAAAAATTCAGTTTTTAGACCTCTTTTAAAAGCGGGTGAATTTTGAATAAAAACAGTGGTTTGTTAATTGCTTCAAAGATATAATTATTTAAAGATCAAGTGTTAATTGTTCTGGAAGTAATCTGAAACTTTTACGATGGTATTTTGTGATTCCATATTTTCGAATTGCTTCTCTATGTTCATTAGTAGGGTATCCCTTGTTTTTCTTCCAGTTATACATCGGGAACTCTTCGTGGATTTTCTCCATATATTCATCTCTATAGGTTTTGGCCAATACTGAAGCCGCTGCAATGTTTAAATATTTGCCGTCACCTTTTATAACGCAAGTATGTGGGATATTATGATAAGGTTTGAACTTATTTCCATCTACTGCAATATGTTCGGGTTGAGGGTTTAATTGCCCTATAGACCGTTGCATAGCAAGAATAGAAGCGTTTAGAATATTGATCTTATCGATTTCATCCATAAAAATATGTGTAACACCATAGGTAACACAACAGTCTTCTAATAGAGGTTTTAGAGATTTTCTTTTTGCCTCGCTAAGTTGTTTGGAGTCAGTTAGAATTTTATTTTTGAAATCATCTGGAAGAATGATGGCTGCAGCAGTAACCGGTCCTGCAAGGCAACCACGCCCTGCTTCATCTGTGCCGCATTCCAACAGATCAGTGTTTAATTTCAATGTAAGCATATTGCGAAGATACAGGATGTGTTCAATTTCGGAAAAACTATTTTTAAAAATTGAAAATAACAATCGTCTAAATCAGACAATGACTATCATTTACTTTCGTTAAAAAAGTATATTTTTGCCACAGTTCAAATACGCTAATGAGAAAAAACATAATATTAGTACTTTTATTAATCTATAGTGCTGCTCAGTGGGCTCAGCAAAGAAACCAGAATGAAACAGAAAATGGGCAGACCTTAGATGAGCGATCTATTCGCAATTCATCCAGTTCGTCCAGAGATAAAAAGCAAAAACCACCGATTACAGCTTATAAGATCATTTCTGTGCAAAATGATACTACTTTTGTAGATACTACACTTACCTTGCAAAAAGATTATCAATTCAACTACCTCAGAAGAGACGATTTTGAACTATTGCCTATCAATAATGTTGGGCAAACCTATAATAGTTTGGCAAAAAGAGAAGAAAGAGATCATTTGTTACCGTTATTTGGTGCAAGAGCCAGGCATTTTAATTTTATGGAGGCCGATGATATCAACTATTATCAAGTGCCTACTCCGCTTACCGAATTGTATTTTAAGACCACTTTTGAACAAGGGCAACAATTAGATGCGTTTTTTACGGTAAATACTTCACCGAGACTAAACTTATCTATCGCTTACAAAGGGGTTAGATCGTTGGGTAAATATCAACACGCCTTGACGAGTACAGGGAATTTCCGATCTACTTTAAGCTATATCACCAAAAACGAAAGATATCAGATAAAAACACATTTCGTTTCTCAAGATTTATTGAACGAAGAGAATGGAGGGCTTTCTCCCGAAGGGATTGACCAATATTTGGCACAAGGGCAATTTGTAGGAGAGGAAGCTGAGTTTGCAGATCGAGCTTCAATAACTGTTAATTTTGAAAATGCAGAAAGTATCCTTTTAGGGAAACGGTTTTATCTCAATCACCAATTTGAAATACTGAAAAGAACCGATAGTAGCGGGACAGGATTAGCCATAGGACATATTATGGATCTTACCGATAAATCGTTCCAATTTGATCAAGCGGCTATTGCGCCTAGAAACATTTTTGGAGAAGCGTATCAAAGTGGAGCACTATCAGATAAGGTTGCACTCGAAGATTTTAGCAATCAGGTATTTTTAGAATTTGATAATAAATGGTTAGGGAACCTCAGAGTGATCGGAGGAAGCTCTAATTATAATTATGGATATAATAGTATTCTTAGCCAGGTCGATTCTGAAGGGAATCCAGTTAATATCACCAACAGAATAAAAGGAGATGTTTTTTCGGTAGGAGGACAGTATACTAATAACTATAAAGGCTTTGAGCTTTTTGCAGATGGAATGACTTTGGTGTCGGGTGATTTTGATGGGCATTATGTAAACGCAGGAGCTGGTTACCAACTAAACGAGAAGTATGGGGTACAAGCGAAGATTAGTTCTAGTTCTGTTGCACCTAATTATAACTTCTTGTTATATCAAAACGATTATGTCAATTACAATTGGCAAAATGATTTCGAGAATACCGAAACACAAAAAATATCGCTTAACATAACAGCCAAAAATATCGCCAATATCGAGGCGAGTTACAGTACGATTAAGAATTTTACTTATTTCGCCAAAGACACAGATTCGATCACGGTTCCTCTACAAGCAGCAGACAATATCGATGTGCTAAAGGTAAAATTGACTAATGCCTTTAAGTTTGGTAAGATAGGGTTAGAGAATACTGTGATGTATCAGAGTGTACAAGGCGGAGATCAGATATATAATGTACCAGAGATCATAACTCGTAATAGTTTGTTTTACGAAGACCATTGGTTTAAGAATAATGCGTTATTTCTACAAACTGGGATTACGTTCAAATATTTCTCGGCCTATAATGGAGATGCATATGATCCTGTATTGTCCGAATTTTATTCTCAAAACGACCAGGAGATCGGTGGTTTCCCTCAAATTGACCTCTTTTTTAATGCAAAAGTTCGACAAACCCGAATTTTCTTTAAAGTAGAAAACTTTTCCGAGGCCTTTAGTCAAAACAATGAATTTTCTGCTCCCGGTTATGCCTACAGAGATGCTGTGATTCGGTTTGGACTGGTGTGGAACTTCTTTTTGTAATGTTTTAGGGCGCCCGGGCGGGCTTTCCGTTTCAATTCCGTTCTGCGTTTGGCAGATCCGGGATTTTCACTGCAATCCCTGGCGCAGATCTGGGATTAAGATGTATCTTTGGTATTCCTCACATTTTATTTAGATCAAGATACATGAGCATCATTAATAAAAGAAATATATCCGTTCTAGGGCCTACATCATTTACAGGAATTAAGGTAAAAGAACCTGCTGTGTATGCAGCCGGATTACCAGCAGTAAAAGTGGCACTTCAGCATGCTTTCAAAGAAATGGGAGTCACAAAGTCGTTTCAGGTACTTGGTAAAATGAATCAAAAAGATGGGTTTGATTGCCCCGGTTGTGCCTGGCCTGATCCTGACAAACCTTCAAGATTGGGGGAATATTGTGAGAATGGGGTGAAAGCTATAGCCGAAGAAGCAACCAATCAAAAAGTAGATCAACACTTTTTTGCAAAACACTCAGTAGAAGAACTGTCCCAATGGTCAGACTATCAAATCGGCAAAAGTGGACGATTAACAGAGCCTATGGTGTTGCGGCCTGATGCTATATATTATGAGCCTATTTCTTGGGAGGATGCATTTGCCTTAATCGCAGAAGAACTGCATGCCCTGGATCATCCAGATCAAGGAGTGTTTTATACTTCCGGAAGATCAAGTAACGAAGCAGCATTCTTGTATGGGCTTTTTGTAAGAGCTTTTGGAACCAATAATATGCCAGATTGCTCAAATATGTGTCACGAGTCTAGTGGTGTAGCATTAAAAGAAACTTTGGGGATTGGTAAAGGTTCAGTAAAACTAGAGGATTTTGAAAAAGCTGAGGTGGTAATGGTGATTGGGCAAAATCCAGGAACGAATCACCCCAGAATGCTATCTGCATTGCAAAAATGTAAAGAAAATGGAGGCAAAGTGATTAGTGTTAATCCTTTAGAAGAAGCAGGTTTAATACGGTTTAAAAACCCTCAGGAAATTAAAGGGGTTCTGGCATCGGGTACAGCTCTTACCGATATACATCTTCAGGTAAAAATAAATCAAGACGTTTCACTATTGAAATTGATGATTAAAAAACTGATAAGATTAGAGAAAGAACGAGGAGGAGTTGTTGATCATAAATTTATCAAAGAGTATACCCAAGGATATGAAGCATTAAAAAAGGATGTGGATATGTATTCTGATCAGGAGCTCTTGGAGCAATGTGGCGTTTCAGAAAAGATAATTAACCAAGCGGTTGATCTGCTAGCGCACAAAAAGAAAATTATTATTTGCTGGGCGATGGGGCTCACCCAACATAAAAATGGAGTAGAGAATATTAAAGAGTGTGTGAATCTTCTATTGCTGAAAGGAAGTTTGGGTAAACCTGGAGCAGGAACTTGTCCCGTAAGAGGGCATAGCAATGTGCAAGGGGATCGTAGCGTTGGGATTATGCATCATGTATCACCAGCGCTCAATGAGGCTATTGAAAATACCTTTGGGTTTACGCCTCCAGACAAGGAAGGATTGGATACGGTGCATGCCATAGAAGCCATGAATACAGGAAAAGCAAAGGTGTTTATTGCGCTAGGAGGTAATTTTTTATCCGCAGCTTCCGATACCGAGTATACGGCCCAAGCTTTATTTAATTGTAATCTAACAGTGAATATAAGCACCAAATTAAACAGAACACATTTGGTGGCAGGAAAAACCGCATTGATTTTACCGACTTTAGGCAGGTCAGAACAAGATATAAAAGAAGGTCGACCAAGATTTTTTACTGTAGAAAATAGTATGGGAAAAGTGCATCGATCAAAAGGGATGCTACCTCCTGCTTCTGGTAATCTTAAAAGTGAGCCAGAGATTATAGGTGGAATTGCAGAAGCATATTTCAAAAATGAGCATGTGGTAGATTGGGAAGGATTGTCAACCGATTACGAGCTAATAAGAGAGAAAATAGAAAAGGTGGTCAACGGGTTTCAAGAACTTAATGACCGCTCAAAAGGAGTAGGTTTTTATCTTCCTAATAATGTAAGAGATTTAGATTTTAGTAAACTGCCCAATAAAAAGGCGCAATTTAGTATATGCAGTTTACCGGATCATCAAATAAAAGAAGATGAGTTTTTGTTAATGACGATTCGATCTCATGATCAGTTTAATACTACTATATATGGATTAGATGATCGGTATAGGGGAGTGTATAATGAAAGAAGAGTAGTGTTTATGAATGAACAAGACATGCGGGAGCATGCATTACAAAAATTTGATGTTGTTCATTTGATAAGTCAATATGATGGAGTAGAACGAAAAGCAATTAACTTTTTAGCGATTCCCTATAATATTCCAAAAGGTAATTTGGGCGCATATTTCCCCGAGACAAATGTTTTGGTCCCTTATAATCACTTTGCAGACAAGAGTAATACACCTATTAGTAAATCCATTGTTGTGAAAATTGTGAAGGCGTAAATATTTTTTTTAGCTGTAAGTAATGGTGTATTAGGATGTTGAGTTTTTAGATTAAAAAAAGATTAAAAAAACTTTAAAAAAGTCTTGTTGGTAATTAAAAAGGCTGTATGTTTGCAGCCGCTAAACGGGAAGAGATTTGGGATAATGATTAGGTTTAGTAATGTTCATTGACAGCTTCGGAAAAACTTTTTAAAAATATTTCAAAAAAGTTTTGGTGGATAAAAAAGGGGTTGTATATTTGCACCCGCTTTGAGAGAGAAGCGAAGTTCATAAGAGAGATTACAATGGTTTAGGGTTGGTTTTGGCTAGCTAAAATAGGGTTCGATTCCCTTAGTAATGACGAAGTTTTAGGATGCTATTAATAGTGGCATTTGAATCTAAAGAAGTTCATAGACATATTGATTGACAGCGCGTACGATTTTTGGTTTTATTACTGAGAATCGAAGCAAAAAAATTAAATCGAAAGACTAGAATCATCTATTGAGATAAGAACCGATTAATTCTGTGTTGTATTGTTTTTAGATAGATAATATTTAAGAATAAACGATGAAGAGTTTGATCCTGGCTCAGGATGAACGCTAGCGGCAGGCTTAACACATGCAAGTCGAGGGGTAACAGGAGATTGCTTGCAATCTTGCTGACGACCGGCGCACGGGTGCGTAACGCGTATAGAACCTACCTTATATTGGGGGATAGCCCAGAGAAATTTGGATTAATACCCCATAGTATGCTGAATTGGCATCAGTTTAGTATTAAAGATTTATCGATATAAGATGGCTATGCGTTCTATTAGCTAGTTGGTAAGGTAACGGCTCACCAAGGCGACGATAGATAGGGGTCCTGAGAGGGAGATCCCCCACACTGGTACTGAGACACGGACCAGACTCCTACGGGAGGCAGCAGTGAGGAATATTGGACAATGGAGGCAACTCTGATCCAGCCATGCCGCGTGCAGGAAGACTGCCCTATGGGTTGTAAACTGCTTTTATAGAGGAAGAAACCGCTCTACGTGTAGAGCTCTGACGGTACTCTACGAATAAGGATCGGCTAACTCCGTGCCAGCAGCCGCGGTAATACGGAGGATCCAAGCGTTATCCGGAATCATTGGGTTTAAAGGGTCCGTAGGCGGGCTTATAAGTCAGTGGTGAAAGTTTGCGGCTCAACCGTAAAATTGCCATTGATACTGTAGGTCTTGAATCATTGTGAAGTGGTTAGAATGTGTAGTGTAGCGGTGAAATGCATAGATATTACACAGAATACCGATTGCGAAGGCAGATCACTAACAATTGATTGACGCTCAGGGACGAAAGCGTGGGTAGCGAACAGGATTAGATACCCTGGTAGTCCACGCCGTAAACGATGGTTACTAGCTGTTTGGACTTCGGTCTGAGTGGCTAAGCGAAAGTGATAAGTAACCCACCTGGGGAGTACGTTCGCAAGAATGAAACTCAAAGGAATTGACGGGGGCCCGCACAAGCGGTGGAGCATGTGGTTTAATTCGATGATACGCGAGGAACCTTACCAGGGCTTAAATGTAGTCTGACAGCTTTAGAGATAGAGTTTTCTTCGGACAGATTACAAGGTGCTGCATGGTTGTCGTCAGCTCGTGCCGTGAGGTGTCAGGTTAAGTCCTATAACGAGCGCAACCCCTGTTGTTAGTTGCCAGCGAGTAATGTCGGGAACTCTAGCAAGACTGCCGGTGCAAACCGCGAGGAAGGTGGGGATGACGTCAAATCATCACGGCCCTTACGTCCTGGGCCACACACGTGCTACAATGGCCGGTACAGAGAGCAGCCACTTAGTGATAAGGAGCGAATCTATAAAGCCGGTCACAGTTCGGATCGGAGTCTGCAACTCGACTCCGTGAAGCTGGAATCGCTAGTAATCGCATATCAGCCATGATGCGGTGAATACGTTCCCGGGCCTTGTACACACCGCCCGTCAAGCCATGGAAGCTGGGAGTACCTGAAGTCCGTCACCGCAAGGAGCGGCCTAGGGTAAAACTAGTAACTGGGGCTAAGTCGTAACAAGGTAGCCGTACCGGAAGGTGCGGCTGGAACACCTCCTTTCTAGAGAATTTAGAAATGGTACGACTCAGAAGGTTTTTATTCAAGGGTTGATTTTAGTTTTTCGGCTGTCAATTAAATATTAAGGGATCGATTGTTTTATTTAGATAATTGATTTTTACTAACGAAGTCTCATAGCTCAGCTGGTTAGAGCGCTACACTGATAATGTAGAGGTCGGCAGTTCGAGTCTGCCTGAGACTACGAAATAAGTTCATTTTATATTGAATAAGGAAATTTTAGAAGTTGTGCTACTGTCAACTAATATTTGGCTACGGTCAACTTTATAAGACGGGGAATTAGCTCAGCTGGCTAGAGCGCCTGCCTTGCACGCAGGAGGTCACCGGTTCGACTCCGGTATTCTCCACAAGGTCTTTAAGGCCACAACGTTCATTGACATATTGATTTAGAGAAAAAACGAGCACACATGATTTTATAATTATGTGATGTAAAATAAAAACTAAGAGCAAATTAAAGCATAAGACATAAGCTAATTAAGGGCGTATGGGGGATGCCTAGGCTCTCAGAGGCGAAGAAGGACGTGATAAGCTGCGATAAGCTACGGGGAGAGGCACATACTTGTTGATCCGTGGATTTCCGAATGGGGCAACCCGGCATGTTGAAGACATGTCATCCTTTCGAGGAGGCGAACGTGGGGAACTGAAACATCTAAGTACCCATAGGAGAAGAAAACAATAGTGATTCCGTTAGTAGTGGCGAGCGAACGCGGAATAGCCCAAACCAAATCGGTTACGGCCGGTTTGGGGTTGTAGGACTACAACATAGGATTTGTAATGAATTAGAACTGTTTGGAAAGACAGGCCAGAGAAGGTGATAGCCCTGTATAAGTAAAGATCAAATTCTTAGTAGTATCCTGAGTAGCGCGGGGCACGGGAAACCCTGTGTGAATTTGGCGGGACCATCCGCTAAGGCTAAATACTCCTGAGAGACCGATAGTGAACCAGTACCGTGAGGGAAAGGTGAAAAGAACCCTGAATAAGGGAGTGAAAAAGACCCTGAAACCATACGCTTACAAGCGGTCGGAGCCCTTTTGGGTGACGGCGTGCCTTTTGCATAATGAGCCTACGAGTTACTTTTACTAGCAAGGTTAAGATTTTAAGAATCGGAGCCGTAGCGAAAGCGAGTCTGAATAGGGCGTTATAGTTAGTAGTAGTAGACGCGAAACCGTGTGATCTACCCTTGGGCAGGTTGAAGCTTTGTTAACCCAAAGTGGAGGACCGAACCCGTTGACGTTGAAAAGT
>OZ246021.1:1052500-1920000 GCA_965230845.1 Aquimarina sp. | reverse complement strand
CCCCCCACATATAATGACATGTATACGGATTCATTTGTCAATTATACTGCTGTTGATATATTGTTGCTGCTGTAGCTCGATCAACGCGCAATCACAAAATAATATTGCATCACATATTAAGGATTCTCTTAGGTATAAAACTTTTGATGAATTGAATGAACTATTCGTGAAACATGAAAAGGATTCAATATTAGCAGAGTATATATCTGATACTTATCTGAATAGAGCAAAAAATGAAAAGGATACAATAGAAATCGCAAAGGGATATCGATTAAAAACCAGAATATATCATCGAGGGAGTATGAAATTTGCATTAAAATATGCAGATTCCATGGTGTTTGTTACTAAAGATTTGAATCATTTTAAGTATCCCGCGGCAGCTTATCTACTTAAAGGCTTTTTTCTATTTAATGTGGAACGTTATGATGAGGCATTAGAAGCTTATTTGATGACTAAGAAACATGCTGAATTCAATGGTAATGAAGAGCAAATTATTCCTGTAAAACATAATATAGCTCTGCTAAAAGCTACTTTAGGAAAACATCATGAGGCTTTGCGAGTTTTTAAGGAAAATTATGATTTCTTAATACATGAAGATACCGTTAACCTATATCCTAAAACCTATACAGCTACTCTGTATAAACTAGCTGATACTTATAATCGTTTTAAACAATATGATTCTGCATATTATTTTATAAAGAAGGGAATAGGGTTTAGTCTATCACATACAAATGAATACTATTATAGGGGGTTTTTGGTTGTTAGTGGGGTAAATAGTTATTACAGGGAAGAATATCGGAAAGCATTCGATACTTTGCAAAAAATGCTAACTATTTCTAAAGGGAAGTTGTTAAGCTCAAACACTAATATTAGAATTAGCAGACTTTTTATGGCCAAAACCTTGTTTAAATTAGGAAAAGAGGAAAAAGCATTACAATATCTTTATCAAATAGATTCCACTACGAACAAGGAAAATTACGTTCCGGAACTGCACAATACTTTTATACTACTGATAGATCATTACAGGAAAAATGAAGATTTGAAAAATCAATTAGGTATAACCAACAAATTATTGGGTTATGAAAGAGAATACAATCGAAAGTATGCAACGCTTAATAATAATATCGTAAAGAAGTATGATATTGCCACCTTAGAGGGTGATAAGGCTAAGTTAATTGATACTATTGATCATAATAAAAAAATGTTTAAGTATCGATTATTGTTTTTTGGAGTTGCTCTTTTAATAATGTCATGGGTTGTGTATTTTTATTACAAAAAAGGGAGGCTTAGGTATAAAGAAGTGTCCACGAAATATGTTGAACTTGCCAAAACCATTGAGCAAAAGAAGGAAAAAAGCGTCAAGAGTGTTACTGTTCCGATGGAAATTAAAAATGAAATTTTGAAAAAATTGGACGATTTTGAGTCGAATCATAAATACTTAAAAAACAATTTAACTCTCAATAGTGTTTCTAAAATGCTAAAGACAAATTCTTCTTATTTGTCCAAAGTCATTAATTTAGAAAAACAAAAAAGTTTTAATCATTATCTCAACGATTTACGAATCGACTATTGTGTAGATCAGATTAAAAACAATAAGAAATTTAAGCAATATTCTGTGAGATCTATGGCTGGTGAAGTAGGTTTTAATAATATTCAGTCATTTGTTAAGGCCTTTCAAAAGAAAAAAGGATGTAAACCTGCTGAGTTTATTAAAAACACTGATAAATAGGATTTTAGAAGAGGTTTTTGAAAAAAAATACAGGTGAATATTTATGAATGTTAACCATTTGTAGAGTTGAATAAAGTATTTCTTAGGTATTTTTGCCTTTTATAAATTGTAATTTGGAAAATCATGAAAAAACAAAACAAGAAAAAAATCACTTTAACAAAAATTGATGTTGCTAGATTAGATAAATTGTCAACAAACCGAATAAATGGGGGAATAAGGTTTTTCGTTAATTTGAATTCTGATGAACCTTGCGGAACTGGTCAAACTAGTGTTGAATCTGAGCAAATATGTGGAGAAGGAGTCTGTACAGCCTAATTTATAGCTCTATCTTAATATTTGTGTTCTTGACGATGACGATGCGTATCTGTAATCATAGGTTCCGAACTTCTTAAAGACTATTGAGGTATAATGATTTTACTTTCTATAGTCAAGAAACAGCTTGTTGTCATCTGTTTATTCCAAGGATGATGAAAGTAGATATTATAAAAGTTGTAGAATAAACAAAACCCCCAAATTCTTTAGTTTGGGGGTTTCTAATTTATGTGTATTATCTAATTAATCTCTAAGAACACTTCGTGAAATTACAATCTTTTGGATTTCACTTGTTCCTTCGTAAATCTGAGTAATTTTAGCATCACGCATTAATCGTTCTACGTGATACTCTTTAACGAATCCATTACCACCATGTATCTGTACAGCCTCTACAGCAGTTTCCATAGCTACTTCAGAAGCGTAAAGCTTAGCCATAGCGCCAGAAAGGTCATAACTTTCGTGGTTGTCTTTGTCCATTGCAGCTTTGTATACCAACATTCTTGCAGCTTCAATTTTGGTGTGCATATCAGCAAGCTTAAAAGCGATCGCCTGGTGATTCATAATTTCAGTACCAAAGGCTTTACGAACTTTAGAATATTCTTTGGCTAATTCATAAGCTCCTGCAGCAATACCTAATGCCTGAGCAGCAATACCGATACGACCTCCAGCCAATGTTTTCATCGCAAATTTGAATCCAAATCCATCTTCACCGATACGATTTTCTTTAGGTACCTTAACATCATTAAAAATAAGAGAGTGAGTGTCACTTCCTCTAATTCCTAATTTGTCTTCTTTTGGTCCTATTTCAAAGCCTTCCCAACCTTTTTCAACAATAAAAGCATTAATTCCTTTATGTCCCTTATCTCTGTCAGTTTGTGCAATAACTAAGTAATAATCTGCAGAACCTCCATTAGTAATCCAGTTTTTGGTTCCATTTAATACATAGTGATCTCCTTTGTCTATTGCCGTGGTTTTTTGAGAAGTAGCATCACTACCTGCTTCTGGTTCTGATAAACAAAAAGCACCAATCGATTCACCATTAGTTAATTTGGATAAATATTTTTCCTTTTGTTCTGGAGATCCATATTCATCAAGACCCCAACATACCAAAGAGTTGTTTACAGATACGATTACTGAGCAAGAAGCATCAATCTTTGATAACTCTTCCATAACTAGTACGTAGGATAAGGTGTCCATTCCACCTCCGCCGTATTCTGGAGAAGCCATCATTCCTAAAAATCCAAGTTCTCCCATTTTTTTAACCTGTTCAGTGGGAAATTCCTGCTTATTATCGCGTTCTATTACTCCAGGTAACAATTCTGCTTTGGCAAAATCACGAGCAGCATCGCGTATCATTAACTGTTCTTCGGATAATTTAAAGTCCATATGTATTGAAAATTTACTGTGCGTGCATAACACGCAATTCCTACTTTTTGATGAAAATAAATCGAGATAACCCCGATATTTTTATTAATTCTACAAATATAGTTGATAATATGATAGTTCTGGTGTTTTTTTTGTTTTTTGATGTAATGAAATTTTAGGGTAAAATAATATCAAAACATGGAAGGTCTCGTTGGGGAATTTTGAGGCAATTTTGTTTAAGATTGAAGGATTATTAGGATACGATAATTTTACCTTTATTTTCGTTCTAGGGATATTTAGTTTTTTATATTTGTGAGGTTGCTTTGTAGTAACCTATTAATCTATTCAAAACGCAAAAAAATGACTCAGCGCTGACCTCCGTTTGGAGGATATTTAATTTAACTTTTTACAAACACCATTGGTGTTGTTTTTTTTAAAAGAGAGAATTATTGATTTGCTAAATTGAAATTTTAAGAATGAAAGAATTACTAAAAAAGTATGAAAATAAAGCGCCTGAGATAGTTTTTAATTGGAAGGATTCTGAAACCGAAGCCGAAGGCTGGACGGTGATCAATTCTTTACGAGGTGGAGCTGCTGGTGGTGGTACAAGAATGCGAAAAGGATTAGATATGAATGAGGTGCTTTCTTTGGCCAAAACTATGGAAGTAAAGTTTACAGTTTCGGGACCAGAAATTGGTGGTGCCAAATCTGGAATTAACTTCGATCCCAATGACCCAAGAAAAAAAGGAGTGCTTCAGCGTTGGTATAAAGCCGTATCTCCCTTATTGAAGAGTTATTATGGAACAGGAGGAGATCTTAATGTAGACGAAATTCATGAGGTAATCCCGATCACCGAAGAATGCGGGGTTTGGCATCCACAGGAAGGAGTCTTTAATGGACACTTTCAACCTACAGAGGCGGATAAAATTAATCGAATAGGACAGCTTCGCCAAGGGGTTATTAAAGTTTTGGAGAATACTACTTTTTCACCAGATGTATCCCGTAAGTATACGGTTGCAGATATGATTACAGGATATGGCGTAGCAGAAGCGGTTAGGCATTACTATACCATTTATGGAGGGGATGTCAAGGGGAAAAGAGCGGTAGTCCAGGGTTTTGGAAACGTAGGTTCGGCAGCTGCCTATTATTTATCCGAAATGGGAGCCAAAGTCGTTGGTATTATTGATCATATCGGTGGTCTTATCAATGAAGATGGGTTCTCTTTTGAAGAAATAAAGAAGTTATATTTAAACAAGAAAGGTAATAAGCTTTATAGCGAAACGTTAATTCCTTTCGAGGAGATGAATGAAAGGATTTGGTCATTGCCAACCGAGATTTTTGCACCTTGTGCAGCTTCCAGGTTGATCACCAAGGAACAGATTACACAAATGATTGATTCTGGACTTGAGGTAATATCATGTGGGGCCAATGTACCATTTGCTGATAAAGAAATATTTTTTGGGCCTATAATGGAGTATACGGATGAAAAGGTAAGTCTTATCCCTGATTTTATTTCAAATTGCGGTATGGCTAGAGTATTTGCCTATTTTATGGAGCGTAAGGTACAAATGACGGATGAAGCTATTTTTAAAGATACTTCAGAAACTATAAAAAAAGCAATACAGAGCACTTACAATAACAAGCAAACAAAAGTAAATATAAGTAAAACAGCGTTTGAAATAGCCTTCAAACAGCTGGTATAATATTAATGTATAACCAAGCATCACTATGTTAAAGTATTTTCTAGGAAGTAGTCCGAAATGGTTCAAATTTGTAATGATCGGATTTTTAATTTTTAATGTTTTCTCGTATTTCATATTAGGACCAACCGTAACCGCTTGGGTATTTATAGCGGAGTTTATTTTTACTTTGGCGATGGCACTAAAATGTTATCCTCTGCAATCAGGAGGAATATTAGCTATAGAAGCACTTGCTTTAGGCCTCACGCATCCTATGTACAAACTCGATCATGGAAAAGTACTTCATGATGAATTAGGAAAAGGAATCAAAGGAGGAGTATTGCTCGAAGTTGAGCAAAACCTAGAAGTTATTCTTTTGTTGGTATTCATGGTGGCCGGTATCTACTTTATGAAACCTTTGTTGATGTATATCTTCAGTAAGGTATTCACGAAGATTAAATCAAAAATGATTTTATCGCTGCTATTTGTATTTCTTGCAGCAGTACTTTCGGCTTTTCTAGATGCCTTAACAGTAACGGCAGTTTTGATTAGTGTTGCTGTTGGATTTTATGGGGTGTATCACAAAATACATTCGGGCTCCGGAGATTATGATGATAGTGGCGTCTTGGATCGAAAAGAACTTAGTGGAGAAACGTTAGAACAATTCAGAAGCTTTTTAAGAAGCTTGGTGATGCATGGTGTTGTAGGTACAGCTTTAGGAGGTGTGTGTACACTTGTAGGCGAGCCTCAAAACTTATTGATTGGTGAGCGAATGGGTTGGGATTTTATTCAGTTTTTCCTGAAAATGGCACCTATATCTTTGCCTGTTTTAGGGGCAGGTTTGCTTACTACAGTGGTTTTGGAAATGACAGGATCGTTTGGTTTTGGAGCCAAATTACCAGATGTCGCCAGAACAATCATACAGAACTATACAGATGAGGAAGATGCCAATCGATCAGACCGATCCAAATATGGGTTAATTGTTCAAGCAGTTTCTGCAATACTTTTGATCATAGGATTAGCATTACACCTTGCGCCTGTTGGATTTATAGGGTTAGCATTGATTATCGTCCAAACGGCCTTTATGGGTATTACAGAAGAGCATCAATTAGGTAAAGCTTTTGAAGAAGCATTACCATTTACTGGATTATTGGTAGTTTTCTTTGTAATTGTTGCGATGATTCATGATCAACATTTGTTCACTCCTATTATCGATTGGGCGTTGAAATTAGACCCAAAAGATCAGCCGTCAATGTTTTATGTTGCCAATGGAGTATTATCCATGATCAGTGATAATGTATTCGTTGCTACAGTATACATTGGTGAAGTAAAACAAGCTTTTGATGCGGGTGCTATTACTCGAGAGCAGTTTGAGAACTTAGCTATAGCGATCAACACAGGTACAAATTTACCAAGTGTTGCAACACCTAATGGTCAAGCAGCGTTCTTATTTTTACTAACCTCTTCGTTAGCACCATTAATTGGATTGTCATATACCAAAATGGTAAAAATGGCTTTCCCTTATACGATAGTGCTCGGAGGTGTTGGATTATTGGGAGTGATTTATTTATTGTAAATTGGGAATATACTTAACCTACATAAATAACGTTAGTATACTAACACTAAATTAACGAAATCAAAATGATGTATTTATCTATGCTCAGTGCGTTTACCCAAAGTTCTGCACAAGTTGACACAGTAATTGAAGAGAAATCACTCTCTATTATGGACCTCCTGTTAAGCGGAGGAACCGGAGCGGTTGTGATTATCGCTATACTTTTTGTTTTGCTCTTTGTAGCAGTCTATATTTACTTTGAAAGACTTTTTGCTATAAAAGCGGCTTCAAAATATGATGAGAGCTTTATGCACCAGATCAGAGATAATGTGGCAAGTGGAAAAATTGAAGCGGCTAAGATTTTATGTGCTCAAACGAATAATCCCGTGGCAAGATTGACCGAAAAAGGTATTTCTAGAATTGGACATCCTCTGGAAGATATTAATAAAGCTATTGAAAATGCAGGGCGTTTGGAGGTCTACAAATTAGAAAAGAATGTAGGTATTTTGGCTACAGTAGCGGGTGCTGCACCTATGATAGGATTCTTAGGAACCGTAATTGGTATGATTTTGGCATTCCATAATTTGGCATCCAGTTCTGGTACTGCAGATATGGGAGTTCTGGCCGAAGGTATTTATACGGCTATGACTACAACCGTTGGTGGTCTTGTAGTGGGTATTGTAGCGTATATAGGATATAATCACTTAGTGGTTCGTACAGATAAAGTGATTCACACTATGGAAGCTCAGGCTGTAGATTTCTTGGACTTGTTGAACGAACCTGCATAGTATGAACTTAAGAGGAAGAAACAAAGTAAGTCCAGAGTTCAGTATGTCGTCGATGACAGATATTGTATTTCTGTTATTGGTGTTTTTTTTACTGACCTCTCCTGCGATAACACCAGAAGCCTTGGATCTTATATTGCCAAAAGCTAAAGGTAAAAGCTCTAATGTGCAAAATATATCGGTAAGCATTACCAATAAATTGCAGTATTATGTAGATGACGAGCGGATTACGCAAAGTAGTTTAGAATCAACTTTGATTTCAAGGTTACAAGGACAGAATGAGCCTACTATTATTCTGAGAGCAGAAGAAGGAGTCCCAATAGAACGTGCAGTAGCCGTAATGGATATTGCGAATAGAAATAAATTTAAAGTTATACTGGCGGTGAAACCCGATTGATTATGATAAAGCTGGATACAAAACATAAAAGAAAATCCTTGGTGCTAACGATCTTGTTGCACATAGGGATTATCTTGTTACTGTTTTATCTTAGCCTTAGTTATATTGTTCCGGAAGAAGAAAGCGGGATTGCAGTAAATTTTGGTACTACAGCAGTTGGATCTGGAAAGATACAGCCTAATAAACCCATTAAAACTTCACCAAAGAATACAACGCCCGAATCGGCTTCTACAGCTCCCACTCCGCAAGAGGACTCACCCGAAATTCAGGAAAAAGTGGCTACGCAAGATCTTGAAGACGCTCCGGTGATTGATAAAAAGCCAAAGAAAAAGCCTAAAAAGAAGGTCGAAAAGACTAAAGAAGTCCCTAAAGAAACTTCGGATCAAAAAGTTACCAAAAAGACCGTAAAGGAAACACCTAAAAAGGTAGAGGAAAAGAAACCCGATCCTAAACCAGATAAGTCGACGCTGGATATTTTAAATAGCTTTTCTAATGGACCCAAAAATGATGGTACGGCCAAAGGAGGAGAAGGAGACGATAGATCTCCTGGAGATAAAGGAAGTCCAGATGGTGACCCTAATGCCAAAAAGTACTATGGTAACGGAAAAGGGCTAGATGGAGATGGAAATTATCGATTAGGAGGTCGTAAAGCATTAAATAAAGAAAAGTTCGTTCAGGATTGCAATGAGTCTGGTATTGTTGTGGTAAGAATAGAGGTTAATCAGAGCGGAAGAGTAATCAGAGCAACCCCTGGAGTAAAAGGAACAACCAATAGTGCTTCTTGTCTTATGGAACCAGCCAAAAGGGCTGCATTGGCAACCAAGTTTAATAGTGATGCCAAAGCACCGGTAAAACAAGTGGGGACCATTATCTATCAATTTAAACTTTCTGAATAGTATTTATGAATTACAGGGAAACCCTGGATTGGATGTTTGCTCAATTACCGATGTATCAACGTCAAGGAGCAAGCGCCTACAAAGTTGATCTTCACAATACAATCCAATTAGCAACTCACTTAGAAAACCCGCACAAGAAATTCAAAAGCATTCATGTTGGAGGCACTAATGGAAAAGGGTCTACTAGTCATATGCTGGCTTCAGTATTACAAGAAGCCGGGTATAAGGTGGGGTTGTATACTTCTCCTCATTTAAAGGATTTCAGAGAGCGTATTCGGATTAACGGCAAAGTGATCACCGAAGAATATGTTGTTGAGTTTATTGAGAAACACAAAAGTTATTTTGAACAGCATCATTTGTCATTTTTTGAAATGACTGTGGGAATGGCGTTTCAATACTTTAGTGACTCGGATATAGATATCGCGGTAATTGAAGTTGGCCTTGGGGGGAGATTGGATTCTACAAATATCATTACCCCAGAAGTATCTGTTATTACAAATATAGGACTGGATCACACTCGTTTTTTGGGAGATACTCTGGAAGCTATTGCCGGAGAGAAAGCAGGCATCATTAAGCCAGATGTTCCGGTGGTAATAGGAAGAACAACTAATGAAACCAAAAAGGTGTTTTTGGATAAGGCCAAAGCATGTAATAGTACATTATTTTTGGCAGAAGCGTATACTGGTCCATTAGTCACTACAGACTTAAGAGGAAGATATCAGATAGAAAATGTAAAAACAGCTTTACAAACCCTATTGGTATTACGAGAAAGGGGATGGAAGGTTGAAGATGCTCATATCGAAAAAGGCCTTCAGGAAGTAGTTAAGAATACAAGCTTATTGGGGAGATGGCAAATCTTGCAAGAACATCCAAAGGTAATTTGTGATACTGCGCACAACGAAGATGGAATCAAAGAAGTGGTAAAACAGCTAGAGGAGGAGAAATTTGATAATTTGCATATCGTTTTAGGGGTTGTTAATGATAAAGATCTCGATACTATCTTGCCTTTATTTCCAAAGGATGCACGTTACTATTTTGCCAAACCAAATATTCTTCGTGGTTTGGATGCGTATGAATTGAGAAAAAATGGAAAAAAATTCAAATTACTTGGAGCGCATTATGACTCGGTACAAGAAGCCTATCAATCTGCATTACAGGAAGCTACAGATCAAGATGTCATTTATGTAGGAGGAAGTACATTTGTAGTAGCAGAAATAATTTAATTTTTCTTCAATTTTCTTTTGGTAGACTACAAAACTGTGTTATATTTGCATCCGCAATCAGGAACAAGGATTGCGAAAAAATATTGAAAAGGGCGCGTAGCTCAGTTGGTTCAGAGCACTTGGTTTACACCCAAGGGGTCAGGGGTTCGAATCCCTTCGCGCCCACAACAGGTAAAAATCCATTCGAAATATTGAATGGATTTTTTAGTTTTAAAACATTTTTACTTCGGCATTGTTTTTTCTATTTCCAGATCAATTTTTACATCATAATTTCTACTAGTAACACTTCATTTATTTCCAAATGATTCATTGAACAAATTCGTGAATTTCGGTGCAATTCATACGAAAATTTATAAAAAATGAAAATACTGGATTTTCTCTATTTATAAATCCAAGAAAAAAGGCAAAAAAAACACTTAAATTAAATAAACAATTGATTGTCAGTAAATTAAAACAGTTTTTAAGTCCTTAATATTTATAAATTTTAAGCATATAATTTATAAATTCACTACATACGTCCTTTATTTTAAGGCTTTTTACTCCTAAGTTTGTTTTGAGATTAAGAGAAAAGAAATGATTAAAATTTTTGTACAGATCATATTATTAAAGAAGTCTTTTTTGGACTACCTAAAAATATATGATCATTAAAAATTTATAACATTCAATTTTTAATTAAAACTCATTTTACTTTTTGATAAGTAAAAAAATATAAAGACAAGAAGATATTTCGGGTTTTTATGTTGCTGATATAATACTTGATAAACAAAACAAATATTTAAGAATATAAGGTTTGTGACTCAAGGAAGCGAAGCTATATTTTTTATTCACCTTTTTAATAAAACTTACACACAATGAATCTTCAATTAAACAAATGGTATGTTCTTTATGTAAGATCTCGTCAAGAAAGAAAGGTACATGATCTTTTGGTAGAAAATGAGATTGAAACTTTTCTTCCTATGGTAGACACTATAAGAGAGTGGAGCGATAGAAAAAAGAAAATAAAGGTTCCTCTATTTACATCTTATGTATTTGTAAAAATCAAATCTGCCATGGACCTTCATAAATCTCTTTCTATAGATGGAGCTTGTGCTTATATAACTTTTGGTAACACTTATGCCATTGTAAGGGATCATGAAATTGAGATGATAAAGTTATTAATCGGCGTAGGTAGTGATATCCAATTAAGTCCAGCCAACGAGATTCCTGCTATAGGAGAGATCAAAACCATACTTCATGGTCCGCTGGAAGGAAAAGAATGTGAAATCGTAAACATTAATAATCAGAATAACATTATCGTCAGAATCAAATCAATTCAACAAAATATTTTGGTTAAAATCCCAATTGGTTATCTTTATCAACTTCCCAGAGCGGTTTAATAATTACTTGATATCAATTGTAGCGTTAAAAACTAAGTGAAATCGTCACACAAACCTAATTAATGAAACATTTTATTAAACCTCAAGTAAAAACAGTATTACTAATTCTTTTATTCCCTTTATTGAGTTTTGGACAAAATTTTGAGATCAAAGGCCAAATCATCGAAGACATTCAAAATACTGCACTTCCATTTGTAAATGTAGTTTTGAAATCATCGGATAATACGATCTTAAATGGTGTAACCACCGATGAGAATGGAAATTTTGTTATTGAAAGTGAAGCAGGGCAGTTCAATCTTGAAATTAGCTTTTTAGGCTATAATTCTAAAACTATTTCGTTGAGTGTATCCGAAAATAAGGATTTGGGAGTAATCGTCTTAGAAGAAGCGATAGAGCAATTGGAAGGGGTGTCTATTATCGCCAAAAAACCAACCATCAAAAAGGAGGCAGGAGTACTCACTATGAATGTAGAGAACTCTTCAATAAGTGAAATTGGAAATGCCTCTGATATATTACGACAAACTCCATCTCTTTCTGTTAGTTCTGAGAATGCGATACAGGTTTTCGGAAAAGGACAAGCACAAATCTATATCGATGGTAGAAGAGTAGAAGATGCATCAGAGTTAAATTTGATTAATTCTAGTGATGTGTCCAAAGTAGAAGTGATTCGTAATCCATCTGCAAAGTATGATGCAGAGGGTAATGCGATTGTGCTTATAACTACCACCAAAAACAAAAAAGAAGGGTTTAATTCTAAACTTACTTTCAGATATGATCAAAGAACATTGTCAAGTTGGCTGGGAGGGCTCAATCTTAATTATAAAAAAGGAGGAGTAAATCTTTACAGTTCGTATAGCTACGGACCAAAACAAAGAAGAAGTATCGATGAATATCAACGTACTTTTTTTAATGATGACCTCACCGAAACCACAATGAGAAATATTGTGGAGAACACATCAGATTTTAAAAATGTACATAACGTAAGATTAGGAAGTAGTATTGATATAGGAACAAATCAAACCCTGGATATCAAGTTAAGTTCTGCTATAGAAGGTGATGATCTTGATGCTAATAATACCAATCAGGTAATAAATTTGAATAATCAAGACCTACAGTTGAATACTTTTACCAGTACAGAGGTGAGTAGCCAAACGAATTCTGTGAATGTCAATTATGAAAACCGTATTGACACCTTAGGAAGAAGATTCAATTTCTTTTCGAATTATACCAGATTCGAATCTTCGTCAAAGGGAGGGATACTAGAAGACATCTCAAACTTAACAGCAGATCGAAATAAAGAAAACAACAACGAAAACAACATCGATATTTTAACTACAGCCATAGATTACTCACATCCTTTTGGAGAAAGTTTAATGGTAGATGTTGGTGCAAAATATTCTAAGGTCCTAAACTCTAGTGATCTTCGATTATCTAATATTACAGAACAAACTATTATCGAAAGAGAGGGATTTAAATACGACGAAACTATCTATGCGGTATATGGTGAAATCCGGAAGAATTTTGAAAAGCTAAGGGCTAAATTAGGAGTAAGAGTGGAGAATACAGATCTAAGCGGGGTTTCGAGAGTTACCGACGAAACGATCATCGATAGCAGTTTTACCAATGTATTCCCTTCTGTGTCTTTGAATTACAAGATGAGCGAGGATTTAGGATTAGGTTTTTACTATAGCAAAAGAATTGCGAGACCAGATATTCAGTCTTTAAATCCATTTGTTAATTTCATAGATTCCTTAAGTATTCAGAGAGGAAATCCAAGATTAAGACCTGTGCAAACTGACGAATTCGAATTATCTATAGAGTATCAGGAAGCCATAAGTTTGGATATATCATATAACAAGTTCAAAAGACCGATTTATGATTTTCTGACAAATGAAGATTTTGTAACTGTAGCTACCGAAATAAATTTTGAAAGTGAAGAACAATTTTCGGTAGGTCTGGGAGCACCTTATGATCTGGATTGGTGGACAATTTATGCTTATGGAGGAGTTTCTCATGTTTTTAACACTACAGTCATCGATGATCAAAAATTAAAAGACAATACGTACTTCGAGTTTTTGTTGCAAAGTAGTTTTAATCTTCCGGCAAAGTTCGATGTTAATTTATCGTATCTGTATTCTGGAGAGCAACGAGATGGTATTTTTACGATACAGCCTTTACAAATTCTCAACATATCGGTAGGAAAAAAGATGTTTAACGATCAGTTAAGTTTAAGACTTAATGCTCAAGATATTTTTGACACCTATAGAGTGCAATCAAATACAAGTTTAGAAGGGTTTGATATTCAAGCCGATCAGTTTTTTGATATTTCTGCATTCATTTTTTCTGCCGTATATACTTTTGGAAACAACAATAACAAGAAGATTAAAGATAAAGAAGTACCTGAACTAGACAGGATAAAAAAGGATAATTAAATCCCTATTTCACACCAGTTTTCCATTTTTTGTTGAAGCATTTCTAAAGGAGTACTGCTCCTTTAGAATGGCTTCTTACACCATAAGATTAAGCAGCATTTGATCGCTGCAATGATCCCCTATTACCTTATCTAAGTATTTTTTAATGCGCACTGCTACTATACAGCATGCCGTACCGAATACCTTTTTGAGTATAAAATTGCTGTTATCCAAATAACAGACCACATAATAATCTAATATTTAAAAAATTCCACACATGTCCAGCAAAAATAAAACACTTAAGAATACACTTAAGGCAGAGACCTTAGTGCAATTATTTTATAGACATCTGCAGGAATCTCCTGATAAAGTCATTTACAGATTCTTGAAGAATGGTGAAGAAGAAGTTGATTCAAGAACATTCCGAGCATTGTTTGATAGATCAATGGTTATAGCTTCAAACATATCAAAATATGCTAAACCAGGAGATCGAGTATTGCTATTATACCCTTCAGGATTAGAATTTGTAGACGCTTTCTTTGGCTGTCTATTGGCAGGGGTAATAGCGGTTCCAGCGTTTCCTCCACAAGGAAAAAGAAGAGTAGGAAGATTAGAAAAAATCGTTTCTGATTGTAACGCTAACCTTGTGTTATCAACAGAAGAGATTTACAACAAATGTAACGGTTGGTTTGATGATAAGATTATTTCGAAATCAAATTGGATGCAGACGGATACCCTGGAAAACTTGGTAGATGTCGAACTTCCTGAAATTACATCCGAGACCGTTGCGTTTTTACAATATACCTCTGGTTCTACAGGAGATCCCAAAGGGGTAATTGTGGATCATTCGAATTTGATTCATAATAGCGAACTTATTAAAAATTCATGCCATCATACTCCTGATTCTGTAGAAGTTTCCTGGTTACCGATTTACCACGATTTGGGATTGATAGGAAACATCATTCAGGCATTTTATGTGGGATTTGAAATTGTGGTTATGCCACCAGTTGCGTTTATTCAAAAACCAGTTAGATGGTTAAAGGCAATTTCCAAATACAAAGGAACTACTAGTGGAGGACCTAATTTTGCTTACGATTTATGTTTAAGTAATATCCAAAAAGAAGAGCTGGAAGATATTGATTTAAGTCATTGGAAAGTAGCTTTTAACGGGGCAGAACCTATTAGACCAGAGACTTTGCAGAAGTTTGCTGATTTCTTTAAAGCTTATGGGTTATCTGAAACTGCAATTTTTCCGTGCTATGGAATGGCAGAAACAACGTTGATGGTTAGTGGTACACAAATCAACGAAGAACCCACTGTTTTAGAAATAGACAAGAAAAATTTCAACTTAGGGAAAGTAGAGCTTCGTTCAAAGGATATAAACGATAACGAATCTGTACGATTGGTGAGTAGCGGATTGGTGCTAGGGGATTTAAAAGTGAAAATCGTTGACCCTGAAACCAAAAAGATCTGTAAGAATGGAGAAATTGGGGAGATTTGGATCAATGGAGGTAGCGTTGCAAAAGGGTATTGGAATAGAAAAGAATTATCCAAGGAAACCTTTTCGGTATTTACGAATTATGCCAATGGGAAAATCAATACAAAGAAAGGTGCTTATTTAAGAACTGGCGATATGGGATTCTTTCATGAAAATGAGTTGTTTATCTCTGGGCGACTGAAAGAAATGATGATTTTCAATGGGGTGAATTATTATCCTCAGGATATAGAACGTATTGTACAAAAATCACATTCTGATTTACAAAATAATGCAGGAGTAGCATTGTCTACTACAATAAATGGTAAAGAAGAACTGGTGATCGTTCAGGAAATAAAACGTACTAGTATACGCAATTACGATGTCGAGGATATCGTGAAAAAAATATGTGATGCAGTTTACGAAGAACATCAACTTTCTATTCATGCTGTAGTTCTGGTAAGTCCAGGTAGAATCCCTAAAACATCTAGCGGAAAAATACAGCGTGTAGGTACTAGAATTTCTTTTGAAGAAAATAATGTAGATGGAAAGCTGGAAAGCTGGATTCGAGGAGATATACCTATCAAAGAGGAAAAAGAGGTTGAGGTTGATGTAGTAGTTTCCGAAACTTCTCCAGAAAAGAAAATAAATATTACAGGGCTGGTAGATTGGCTAACACAAACTATAGCGCAAGAATTAGATATAGAGGCTTCTTCGATCAGTTCAGACAAGTCTTTTTCAGAATTAGGATTGAAATCATTACACAGTATCCGTTTATCGGGGAAATTATCAGATTTTATAGGCAAGGAAGTATCTCCTACGCTATTCTATAACTATCCAAATATTCAAAGTTTATCTCAGAAAATAGCGTCAGAGCATGATGTGCTACAAATCGAAAACCCTTCTGAAAATGAAGGGAATAATGAATCAGTTGCCATTATCGGGATGGCTTGTAAATTTCCGCAGGCAGATAGCATAGAAACATTCTGGGATAATTTAAAGAATCATAAAGACGCAATAATCAAGGTTCCCGAAGATAGATGGGATATCGATGCGTATTTCTGCGAAGATGCCGAGGGGAATAAGATGAGTACGCGTTGGGGAGGATTTATCAACGATGTTGACCAATTTGATGCGGATTTCTTTGAAATTTCACCAAGAGAAGCGAAGCAGCTAGATCCACAACAACGAATTTTGTTAGAACTAACTCATGAATTGTTAGAACGATCTGGCTATAGTTCTTCTAGTGTTAAAGGATCTGAAACTGGGGTCTATATCGGTGCTATGCAAAGTAATTATGGAGATCTCCTTAAAAAAGGAACTCCAGATATTTATTCAGGGACCGGAACAGCCCTTAGTATCATCGCTAACAGACTATCTTATTATTACGATTTTAGAGGGCCGAGTATGACTATTGATACTGCCTGCTCGTCATCTTTGGTAAGCGTACACACTGCGGTTAGAAGTATTCAAAATAATGAATGTAATATGGCTATTGCCGGAGGAGTAAATTTGATTCTTACCCCGGATTCTACAGTGGCACTTTCCAAAGCAGGCATGATGTCTCCAGATGGACGTTGCAAAACTTTTGATCATAGTGCCAATGGATATGTAAGAAGTGAAGGATGTGGATTGATATTACTAAAGCCAGTATCTAAAGCATTAGAAGATGGAGACAATATTTTAGCAGTAATCAAGGGGTCAGCCATCAATCAAGACGGACATAGTAATGGTTTAACCGCTCCTAACGGGATATCACAACAAGATGTAATTAAGGCTGCCATCGATACTGCTAACCTAAAGCCTGAGGATATCGATTATATCGAAACACACGGTACTGGTACTGCATTGGGAGATCCAATCGAGATACAAGCTCTGGATACGGTATACAACGAGAATAGAGATAAGAATAAACCATTAATACTTGGTTCGGTAAAATCTAATATCGGACATCTAGAATCAGCTGCAGGTATTGCAGGTCTTATCAAAACTGTTTTGTGTATTCAAAATTCGTCAATTCCTAAGCAAATCCATTTTGATACCCCCAATAAGCATATCAATTGGGAGAATTTGAACATCAAAATACCACAGCAATATACAGCATGGAATAAAGAAAATAACGAACCAAAACGAGCGGGAATCAGTTCGTTTGGATTTGGAGGTGCAAATGCACATATCATATTAGAAGAATTCCTGACAGAAAGCAAAAATCAGAATGAAACAAATGTAGCTCCAAGAACTTCAGAACTTGTTGCGATATCTGGTAAAAGTGCAAAAGCTCTGGAAGCGCAAATATCAAACCTTGTTACCTATTTGAAGGCAAATGAAGCAGTTGATTTGCAAGATGTGTCTTACAGTTTGGGAGTTGCCAGAGATCATTTTGGTAACCGTCTGGGAATAGTAGCAGAAAGTAAAGAAGATCTTTTGACCCAGCTGGGTGCTGCCAAAGTACAAGAGAATACACAGGCAACTTCGGCAAAAACAGCTTTTATATTTACAGGACAAGGCTCTCAATATATCGGGATGGGTAAAACCTTATATGCTTCTGAGCCTGTTTTTAGATCTTCTCTAGATAAGTGCGCAGAGATATTGAAGCCTCTTTTAGAAAAAGATTTGTTGACCATCATGTTTGCCGAAGAAGGATCAGAAAATGAGAAGTTGATCGATCAAACGATGTATACCCAACCGGCAATTTTTTCGATTGGATATGCCTTATATCAACTTTGGAGTAGCTGGGGAGTTACTCCCGAAATACTGCTGGGTCATAGTATAGGAGAGATTACAGCAGCTTGTGTTGCAGGAGTTTTAAGCTTGGAAGATAGTCTGAAACTAGTAGTTTCAAGAGGTCGTTTGATGCAAGAGCTTTGTGAAAAAGGAAGTATGGTTGCAGTGCAAAGTACCGCTGTAGCGGTATCCGCATATATTGATAAGTATAAAGATGAAATTTCGATTGCAGCGATAAACGGACCAAATCAGACCGTTATTTCGGGTAATGAAAAAACCTTGAAGAAAATTTGTGATGATTTCTCGTTTAAAGGAATAAAACACAAACCACTTACCGTTTCTCACGCTTTTCATTCTCCTATGATGAAGCCGATGCTGGATGAATTTAAGAAGGTTGCCGAATCTTTAACCTATAAGCCTTCAATACATAAAATTGTAAGCACAGTTACTGGTGATGTTATAAAAGACGAATTGAGCACAGCACAGTATTGGATTGATCATGTTAGCGCTCCTGTACATTTTTATGATGGGATGTTAACGCTTGAATCGTTAGATGTTCAACGATATGTAGAAATAGGTGCGCATCCTATACTTACAGTAATGGGAAGTCAATGTTTGGAGGATGATCATGATGCTATCTGGATTCCTTCATTAAAGAAAAATAATGACGAAATACAACAGATGCTGCAAGGATTAGCTGAGTGGTATGAGTGTGGCGGAATTGTGGATTGGGTTAATTTTTATAAGAACAGAAATGCTAGCAAAGTAGGATTGCCAACGTATGCATTTCAACATAAAAAGTATTGGTTAGACCCTGTGCAGAGTGATGAGGTGAAGGTAGAAAACACTGTTGTTTTGACAAAGGAAGAAACTCCTGAAACAACAAGTATAAAAAACATCATAAACGATATTGAAGAAAAAATCAAAAACATCATTTCTGGATCATTACAAATTGATGTAGCCGAAATTTCTCATGACACTACGCTTTTGGAGTTGGGTGCAGATTCTATTGTTTTACTAGAATGCACCAAAAAGATTGAGAAAGAATTTAATATCAAAATACCAATACGTAGGTTGTTTGAAGATCTTATAGATCTTAAATCCTTGATATCTTATGTCGAGGAAAACAGTCCAATAATAGCAGAGCAAGTTGAAAATGATAAACAAGAGAAGAATAAAAAATCTTCTCTGGAACAAGTAAAAATAAACGGTGTATCAAAAACTAATTCTGAAGCCAATACAGATGTACTTCAGATCATACGTGAGCAATTTGCAGAACAGAATAGAATTCTATCACAGTATTTACAAATTTCAGATAGTGGTGAGAATTTACAAAACCTCGAAGGACTTCAGATTAATGGAGTATCTGGTCTCAAAAGTTCAGGGGGTAAAACCAAAGAAAAAGCGATTCTTCCTTCTTCTTTTGGGGATAAAGATTTCTTCTTTACCAAATTGCCAGATAATCAAGAGCAACAACTACCTGGATTAATCGAGGCGTACACCAAGAAAACACCAAACTCAAAATTATACGCAAATCGCAATAAAAAAGTATTGTCCGATTACCGTTCTACTTTAGGGTTTAGAATGTCTACAAAAGAAATGGTCTACCCGATTGTAACAGCTACTGCAGCTGGATCTCGTTTTACCGATATTGATGATAATGAGTACATCGATATTACTATGGGTATGGGATCTTGCATTTTTGGTCATCAGCCAGATTTTATCGTAGAAGCTATACAAAACCAATTACAAAAAGGAATCAATATAGGGCCATTAGCCGAATTATCAGGAGAGGTAGCCAATTTGATTTCAGAAATAACAGGGATGGAGAGGGTATGCTTTGCAAATACAGGTAGTGAAGCAGTTTCTTTTGCATTACGTTTGGCAAGATCGGTTACAGGAAAAAATAAAATCGTAATCTTTTCTGGGTCCTATCATGGACATTCAGAACTTATTCTTGGAGTTGCAGGAGATAGTGAAACAGATATCGAACCTATGGTATCAGGAATTCCTAAAAATATGGTTCAGGATCTAATTGTGCTGAACTACTCTGATGATGATATTTTGGATCAAATCAGGGCTCATGCAGACGATTTGGCTGGAGTAATGATAGAGCCCGTAAGAAGTAGATATCCCGGATATCAACCTATTGAATTGATCAAGGAATTAAGAGCTTTGACCAAAGAGTTGGATGTACCTTTCATTTTTGATGAAATGATCACTGGTTTTAGAATTATGCCGGGGGGAGCTCAGGAATACTTTGGAATAAGAGCAGATATTGCTACCTATGGAAAGATTGTTGGAGGAGGTATGCCGATCGGGGTTATCGCTGGTTCTAGCAAATATCTTGACGCTGTAGATGGAGGAAATTGGAATTATGGAGACGATTCCTATCCAGAAGCTAGTAAAACACTTATTGCAGGAACTTTTACCAGACATCCTTTGGCGATGGCGGCATCAAAAGCAGTATTGCTTAAGATTAAAGAAATAGGAGTAGAAGCGTATCAACAACTCAATCAAAAAACAGCAGATCTTATAGCAAGACTTAATCAATATTTTAAGAAAGAGTCTCTTCCTATCGAAATGCATCATTTTGGATCACTATTCTGTTTCAAATACAAAGGCAATTTTGATCTATTACTTTTCCGTCTTATCGAAAAAGGAATATATGCCTGGGCAGCCAATAATTTATTCTTATCATTTGCCCACGACGAAAAAGATGTTGAAGAAATTTATGAAGCGATCTGCGAATGTGTGCTTACGGTACATCGATTAGATGGCACTGGTTCAGGAAATATTGATCACAAAAATATTTTGCCTTCTGTAAAGTCGCATGAATCTACTTTGGCTCAAAGACAATTGTTTTTATTAGATGAAATTAACAAGGAGCAGTCCTTGGGATATATATTGTCTTTTAGTATTGATATGAAAGGAAAGGTCAACCTTCAATACTTAGAACAAGCATTGGATAGTTTACTGGATAATCATGAAATTTTAAGAAGTAAATTTTCTGAGGATGGGGAATTTTTGATCTACAATGATTCGATTACGATCCCACTCCACCAAATAGATATATCTGATGTAGCGGATGAAAATAAAGTTGAGAAGTATCAACTACTTATTAAAGAAGAGTTAGATCAGCCATTTTCTTTTACCGAAGGACCATTAATCCGTTTAAATTTAGTGAAGCTGGATCAGGAACAACATGTTTTGTTAGTTTCTCTACATCATATTATTTCTGATGGTTGGTCGTGCGCATTGTTTATTGAAGAACTTACGGATGCTTATAAAGCAATAAGTGAGGGCAAAACTCCTAATAAGGCAGTTGAGGTTCAATTTTCGGATTATGTGAACTGGTTAAATGAGTATAAAGCAAGTCAGCGTTGGAAAGAGGATGAAATATACTTTAATACATTGTTTTCTGACAAAAAACTTAAAATAGATCTTCCTTTTCACAGAGACACCAAGGTGAACGAAAATCAAAGTGATTTTGTGAAATGTGTGATTTCTTCTGAAGAACTTAATAACTATAAGCGATGGAGTAACAAGCATGGATTGACGCTGTTTATGACTTTTCTTTCAGCATTTGAGTTGTTACTTTTTAAATTAAGTCAATCCAGAGATATTGTTCTAGGGATTCCGGTAGGAGGAAGAGGAATGTCGAATGTTGAAAAATCTATCGGTTATTTTTCACACATCATGCCTTTAACCTCTCATTATGATCCAGAAGAATCGGTAACAGCATATGTAAAAGATCTTAGACGTAGATTATTTGATGCTTTTGATCATCAGGATTATCCTTACGGTTATTTTATTGATTTACATAGGCAAGAAGGACAAAAGTTGTATGAGGGAATGAATGTGTATTTCAATTTTGATGTGGGTGTAAAACCTATTGAAATTGAAGAATTAACATTAAGCCTGGAAGAACATAGGACATTGTACACAGACATTGACCTGATGTTGAATACCATTGAAAACGACGATGAATTAATCATGAGCTTAGATTTTAGAAGTTCACTATTGAGTAAATCGTTGGCAGAACAAATTCTAGCATGTTTTAAGTATGTTGTTGATCAGATTACTACTGACGAAAATACATACCTGTCTGAAGTAAAAGTTATTTCGGAAAAAGATCAAAAACAACTGTTGACTAATTGGGATGCAGTAAAGTACCCAATCCCTTCAAATACCAGTATTTTGACTTTATTTGAAGATCAGGTATCGGCCAATCCAAATCATATAGCTTTACGTTTTGAAGATCAGGTAATTTCTTATAAAGAATTGGATGAACGTTCTAATCAATTAGCTCATTATTTGATTAAGAAAGGTGTGCAAAAAGAGGAGTTAGTTCCTATTTGTATGGAGCGATCTGTAGAAATGATTGTTGGTATTTTGGGGATACTAAAATCAGGAGCAGCTTATGTTCCAATAAGCACCAAAGATTCAAAAGCAAGAGCTCTTCATATACTTTCTGATACCAACTCCAAATTGGTGTTGAGTGATACGACAAATAGATCTTTTACCGAAGGGGCTGAGAATTTAGACATTGTTTTATTAGATAAAGATTTTGAACAAATTTCAAAAGAACCTATTGCGAAATGCGATGTTGTAATTGATACCAATCAATTAGCCTATATCATCTATACATCAGGTTCTACTGGTTTGCCAAAAGGAGTAATGATAGAACATCAGGCAGTTTTGAATCATATTGTGTATCATAAAGATCAATTTGGTATTGATAGTACAGATACTATTTTATTATTTTCAAATTATGCTTTTGATGCTTCTGTAGAACAAATGTTCTTAGCATTAACATCGGGAAGTGCTTTAATCATTCCAAAAGAAGACATACTACTAGATGTAGATGCTTTCCAAAAATTTATCAAGCAAGAGGAAATTACGCATTTACATGCCACACCAAGTTTTCTGATTAATTTACCATTTGATGGCGGTTATACTGCTCTTAGAAGGGTTATCGCTGGTGGAGAATCTTGTCCACTAAGTCTGGCAAAACTGTGGGGTAGCACTTATGAGTTTTACAATGAATATGGACCAACAGAAACTACAATTACTTCTATAGCATATAAATTTGATCCTACTATTGTGGAGGATGATATTCTTCCAATAGGAAAACCAATCGGAAATACACAAGTCTACATTTTAGGCGATAGTTTAGAGGTTTTACCAGTAGGCGTAGTAGGCGAGTTATGTTTAGGTGGATCCGGCTTAGCCAGAGGCTATTTAAACAGAGAGGAATTAACTAGTGAGAAGTTTATCGCTCATCCCTTTAAGGAAGGGGAGCGTATCTATAAGACAGGAGATTTAGCCCGATGGTTACCTGATGGTAGTATTGCCTTTGTAGGTCGTAAGGACGATCAGGTAAAGATTAGAGGGTATCGCATCGAGTTAGGGGAGATCGAGAGTGTTTTACATGATGTATCAGGAGTTGTACAGGGTGTTGTTCAGGTTACAACGGATGCTCAGGGCGTAAAGCGCTTGGTAGGTTATGTAGTTGTAGAAGAAGATTTGGATCGAGAAGGTATTATAAGTGGTTTAAGTGAGCGTTTACCAGACTATATGATCCCGCAGTTATGGGTACTACTGGATAGTCTACCATTGAACCGCAATGGTAAGGTAGATAAGAAGTCCTTACCAAGTGTTGATGTATCCGAGTTACAGGGAGTTGAATATGTAGCTCCTCAGACGGTTACAGAAGTAAAATTATCCCAGTATTGGTCAGAGCTATTAGGAGTAGAAAGAGTAGGTATAGAGGATGATTTCTTTGTACTGGGAGGTCATTCCTTACTAGCGACCAGAGTAGCTACTTATATCCGCAGTGAGTTTGAAGTGGATATTCGTATTAGAGATTTATTTAGTTACACCAGGTTAGTTGACTTGTGTAGTTATATCGATAGTTTAGAGAAGAGCAGTGTAGTAAGCATAGGTAGTGTTGAGCGTCCAGAGCGTATTCCACTATCCTTTGCTCAGGAACGTTTATGGTTCCTGGACCGATTTATCGAAGGAGATACTTCGTACCATATGCCCGGTGTCTTCAAAATCAATGGAGATATCGATATTGAGATCCTACAAGCTTCCATAAACGCAATTATCAATCGCCATGAAGTGTTACGTACTGTATATAAAGAATTTGCAGGAGAGGCATATCAACAGGCAATACCAGAAAATGAATGGCAATTAGAACCTACATTATCAATCGATGGATTGTCTACAGTAGGACTAGAGACCTTAATTAATAATGAGATTGAGCGTCCTTTTGATTTGAGTAGTGATCACATGTTACGTGTTACTCTACTAGAGGAAAAGGGGAAAGCAAAGCTATTGATCTTTAACATGCATCATATTGCTTCAGATGGTTGGTCTTTTTCCGTACTTCTAAACGAGCTATTACAAGTATACGAATCTATATTGTCGGGTGTTGATTTGCATTTACCAACCTTACCGATTCAGTATGCTGATTATAGTATTTGGCAGCGTGAATACCTGTCAGGAGAGCGTCTGGACACGCAGCTAGGATATTGGAAAGACACTTTAGATGGAGTTATTCCATTAGAATTACCGTTGGACTATGTGCGTCCTAAAGAGCAAAGCCTGGAAGGAGCCAGCTTAAGTTTTGAGTTGGATAGTGATATTGTTGAAGGGATTAAAGAACTGTCTAAAGAACGTGGGACTACCTTGTTCATGACTTTGTTATCTGCCTTTAAAGTATTGATGCACAGATATAGTGGTCAGGATGATATTTGTATAGGTACTCCTATCGCAAATAGAGAACAGGAAGAGGTTTCCGAACTGATCGGATTTTTTGTAAATACCTTGGCTTTGCGTAGCGATTTGAGTGGTAATCCAAGTTTTGAAGAGGTGCTCTCTCAGGTTCGAGAAAACACTTTGGATGCCTACGAACATCAACAAGTTCCTTTTGAGAAGATTGTAAGTGAAGTAGTACCAGATCGCGACATGAGTCGTAGTCCCCTATTTCAGGTGATGTTTGCTTTACAAAATAATGAGGTGTCAGATAATGAGATGAATTTTGAGCTTGGAAACACCAAGATGATCAAACAGGATCTGGAAACTCGCACTTCACAATTTGATTTAAGTTTGGATGTTGTTGAGGTAGACAATGTCTTAGAAGTAGATATAGAATATTGTACGGCTCTTTTTCGTAGACCTACAATCCAACGTATGGCGGCACATTTTGAGGTGTTATTGCGCAGTATTGTTAAGAATCCTGATGAAGCCATTAGTCACTTAGAAATACTTACAAGTGAAGAAAAAGAACGATTGTTATTGGAGTTTAATGCAACAACCTTTACGTATGATGAAACTCAAACAGTAGTTGATCTGTTTTCTAACCAAGTAAAGAAAACACCTGATAAAGTTGCTCTAATTTATGGCAACGATTCACTTACCTATGCAGAATTAGATGCTCGTTCAACACAACTAGCTCATCATTTAAGAAATAAAGGAGTAACAGAAAACACCTTGGTAGGGATTAGTATCTCTAGATCAATAGAGATGATTGTAGGAGTTTTGGGAGTAATCAAATCTGGAGGCGCTTATGTGCCTATTGATCCAGAATATCCATCAGATCGTATCAATTATATGCTAGAGGATTCTGGAGTAGCGTTAGTACTAAGCAGTAGTATTGATACACAATCAATATCCATCAAAGAAGGGTTGGATGTTATTTTACTGGATACGGATTGGAACAAGATCGGTGAAGAATCCACAGAAAGTATACTAACTTCTTTACAACCAGAGGATACGGTTTGTCTCATCTACACTTCGGGTACTACAGGTCATCCAAAAGGAGTCATGGTGAAGCATTCTTCTTTATTGAATATTGCGTTAAGTTGGCAAGATGAGTATGGTCTGGATGAAGATACTAGATTATTGCAGATGGCGAGTTTCTCATTTGATGTGTTTACTGGCGATGTATGTCGTAGTCTTTTATTCGGTGGTACGATGGTGATCTGTCCCGCAGAGATTCGTTTTGATCCTGAAGGTTTCTATGAATTACTATCCTTACACCAGATTAATATCATAGAGTTAACTCCCTCGTTAGCCATTCCTCTAATGGATTATGTGTACGAAGAGTCATTACCAATTTCATGGTTACGTTTATTGATCCTGGGATCGGATTTATGTGCAACAGTTGATTTCAAACGTTTATTAGAGCGTTTTGGAGCTTCTGTTCGTATCATCAATAGTTATGGTACAACTGAAACCACCATAGATAGTTCATATTTTGAAGCTGAAGATATTTCTAGCTTAGATCGTTTATCGAGTGTTCCAATTGGTAAACCATTATCCAATACCACATTTTACATTCTGGATTCGAATCAGCAGTTACTACCGATTGGTATTGCAGGAGAGTTATACATCGGTGGTTCTGGTGTATCCAAGGGATATCTCAACAAAGAGGAATTGACTTCAGAAAAGTTTGTACCACACCCATTCAAAGAAGGAGAGTTGTTGTACAGAACTGGGGATTTGGCCAGATGGTTACCCGATGGTAATGTTGATTTTATAGGTAGAAATGACAGTCAGGTGAAGTTACGAGGATATCGTATAGAACTTGGTGAGATCGAGAGTATTTTGTTGGAATTAGAAATCGTAAAACAAGGGGTAGTTGCGATAAAAGAAGATGAAAACAATAGTAAACATTTGGTTGGATATGTTGTTTCTGAAGGTGAATTTAACAGAGAAGCAATCATAAGGCACCTTAGGGCTAAGTTACCAGATTATATGGTTCCTCAACTATGGATTGCATTAGATGAAATGCCACTAACCAGTAATGGAAAAGTAGATAGAAGAGCTTTACCAGGATTGGATATTTCTGCAATGTTGGATCAGGAGTTTGTAGCTCCTGGTACCGAGATAGAAATCAAACTGGCAGAGTTATGGCAGGATCTTTTGAAAGTAGATAATATAGGTGTTCATGACGATTTCTTTTTGCTAGGAGGACATTCTTTATTAGTCATTAAGATCATATCTATTATTAATAATGAGTTTTCAATTAATCTACCCGTAGCAACATTTTTTGAGTATTCTAATATTTCCGATTTGGCAAAGTATATATCTATTATGCAACCAATCGAGGATGAAACAGAATTTGAATTATTTGATTTATAATTAAACTTCATGCAAAATGGAAATTACAATAGTTGACAAAATAACAAGAGAAGAGTTTTACAAAGAATTTGTAAACAAATCCAGGCCTGTCGTGATAAAGAATATGGCAAGTTCCTGGAAAGCTCTAGACTGGAGTAAAGAATATTTCAAGAACTTGGACACCGATATTAAAGTTCCGGTTAAGACCAAAGACATCACCAAAGGAAACAAAGAACGGATTCTTTTGAGCGATTACATCGGATTGTTAGAGGAACATGAAAACGATCAAAACAATAATGGCAAACCGCCAGCAATGTATCTTCATGATTATCCTTTCTTTTATCAGCATAAGCAGTTTATAAAGGATATAGAACCTTTCCCGGTAGAATTGTTACCCAAATGGTATTCCAAAAACTACGAAAACTATATTCAGTTTTTTATGGGAGGTAAAAACAGTTTAACACCGCTTCATTTTGATACGCTGTGTACGCATAATCTGTTTTTTCAAATCATGGGAAAGAAAAAATTTATTTTAATTCCTCACGATCAAAAAGAAGATTGTTACATGGATGGTTGGCGTTGGGCAAAATTCGATCCTAGTCAACCAGATTATAGCATTTTTCCTAATTCGAAGAATGTAGAATCAATGGAAGTTGTGATCGAGGGAGGAGATATTCTGTATATCCCTTCTGGAATGTTACACCAGGTTCATGGGTTAAGTTATTCCATCTCGTTTAACATAGATTGGCATACACCCTCTAGTGCGTTTAAAGGAATTCGAAGTATACTTAAAGGTGCACCTTTACAAAATTTGTATTACAACTTTTTGATTTTCCTTGGTGTTACGTGCAAAGTATCTCCAAAAGCGATATTCAAGTACTATAAGTCATATTTGAATTATACCAGCTAAAAAACGCTATAAAACAATACACTAGAATTATTGGTTTATGAGACGTATAAAAGTTCAAATAGCAAACAACACTCATTTGCAATACGCAAGAGAGATTAGCGAAATGCTAACCAGTTCTGCCGGGGTAAGAGGAACAGGTATAGCTATGCGTAGTCCAGCATATATTGCTTCAAAAATGAGTGCTAACGATGCAGTAATCGCGTTATACAAAAACCAACTGGCAGGTTTTTGTTATATCGAAGTGTGGGATAATAAGCAGTATGTGGCTCATTCGGGGTTAATCGTACATCCTGATTTTAGAAATCAAGGATTAGGAAAACGAATTAAAGATTTTGTGTTTAAACTATCTTTAAAAAAATATCCAAACTCCAAAGTTTTTGGAATAACCACAGAACTTGCCGTAATGAAAATTAATTCTGATCTGGGGTATCAACCTGTGACTTTTTCAGAATTACCCAATGATCCTCAGTTCTGGAACGGTTGCAATACATGTACAAATCATGATATTCTTCTGGCAAAGAAACATAAAATGTGTTTGTGCACAGGAATGCTGTATACACCAGAAAAAAAATCCATAGAGAAAAAAGAATGGCTCAGTATTAAAATGCCTTTTTAATCTCTGGTAGGTATCATTACTTACCAAAAACTTCAAAAGTGGTTCGTCCACTATTCAACTAGAAATCAAATTTCTAAACCATAGATCCTTAGACTTTCATGTCGAGTTGGACATAGGGATTACCTATGTTTCATTAGTATAATTGATGTTTACCATAAAACTATTATTGTGAATCAGAGCAGTCAAATTCTTGAATTATTACAAGAAGCAAAAGAAAATGGGGTTAATTTACTTTTAGATCAAAATAATTTAAAGGTAAAAGTAAATAAAGGGATTACTATAGATCCCAAGATATTAGCGAATCTTAAAGCCAACAAAGAAGCAATTATCACTTTTTTGGATAAAGAAGCTAATAATCAGAAGAAAAATGTATCCAAACTACCCGAAATAGTAGCTTATGACAGAAAAGATGAGGACAAGGTTCCATTGTCATTTTCTCAAGAGCAATTATGGTTCATAAACCAATTGGGAGATGGAAGTTCTAATTACCATATGTCTGGTATTTTTGAGGTTACCGGTGATATACATACCGAAATCTTGGAAAAGGCAATTCGTAATGTGGTAAATCGACACGAAGTGTTAAGAACGGTTTATATAGATGAGGATGGAATAGGTTATCAAGAAGTATTGGATAGTGATGGATGGAATTTTGAAGAAAGTATAGCCATAGATCAACTGGACGAAGAAGAGATTAGAGCTATTGTAGCCAAAGAAACAGGGAAACTGTTCGATTTGTCCAAAGATCATATGCTTAGAGTTACCCTTTTGACACAAGGTGGAAAGACCAAGCGAATAGTCATTACGATGCATCATATTGCTTCTGATGGTTGGTCTTTGGGGATTCTTTTGAAAGAATTATTAGTATTCTATCAACAAGAATTAACCGGAGAGTCAATTGATTTGCCAAAGTTACCAGTGCAATACAGCGATTATAGTATTTGGCAGCGATCCTTTCTTTCGAAAGAAACACTATCAGAACAATTGGCATATTGGAAAGATAAACTTTCTGGAGTTCCTGCTCTGGACTTACCCCTAGACTTCAAAAGACCGAAAGTTCAAGATACATCAGGGCGTACACTGAATTTTAAGTTCGATTTGGATGTATTAAATCGTCTTAAAAAATTATCTAATGAAAAGGGGACTACTTTGTTTATGACCCTACTAAGTGCCTTCAAAATTCTGATGCATCGATATAGCGGTCAGGATGATATTTGCGTAGGAGTTCCCGTAGCTAATCGCGAACAAGAAGAAATCTCGGGGTTGATTGGTTTTTTCATAAATACTTTGGCTTTACGAAGTGATTTAAGCGATGCACCCAGTTTTTCAGAATTACTTTCTCAGGTAAAAGAGACTGCAATGGATGCATATCAGTATCAGCAAGTGCCCTTGGATAAAGTAATAAGAGAAGTGGTAAAAACCAGGGATACCGAAAGGAGTCCACTATTTCAGGTCATGTTTGCCATGGATACCAACGATGGTGCTTCAGATAATTCCGCAATCAACGCAAATGGATTTGAATTAACAGAAATTCCATTCGATGATCATACGTCAAGATTCGAACTAAGTATGGATGTTTCCGAAGAAAAAGATGGGTTAGGGGTAATGATTACCTACGCGACATCTTTGTTTAGCGAAACAACTATTCAAAGATTGGTGGCAAATTTTGAAGAATTATTAAGATCTATCCTTATAGATCCAGAACTGGAAGTAGGGAAATTATCTATTTTACCAGATTCAGAAAAGGAAAAGCTTCTGCTTGATTTTAGTAACGAACACCAGCCAAATTCAACAGGAGAAACTATTGTTGATTTATTCAGAAAAACAGTAAAAAACCGTAAAAATGATACCGCATTAGTATTTGGTAATACAATACTAACCTATGCGCAGATTGAAGAAAGATCGAATCAACTAGCGGCGCATTTAATCCAAGATCACCATATCCAAGTAGGAGATCTGGTTGGGATTAAGTTAGAAAGAAGTGAATGGATGATCATTGCTATCCTGGCTGTGATAAAGACAGGTGCAGCTTACGTTCCTATTGATCCTGCGTATCCAGAGGAACGCATTCAATATATGTTAGAGGATAGTAGGTGTACATTGTGTTTGGAGGAAGAAAAACTAGATAGTTTTATTGAAATCCAGGATACATTTTCCAAAGAATTTGTAGCTCCAAAAATTACCGATGAAGCTCTGCTGTATGTAATCTATACTTCTGGAACAACAGGAAATCCTAAAGGAGTAATGATTCAGCATCGCTCGTTGGTAGCAAGATTGTTTTTCTATAAAGAATACTATGAGTTAACAGAACAGGATACCGCTTTGTTTTATCGATCTTTTAGTTTCGATGGAGCATTAGAAGAGTATATGATGCCTTTTATTCTTGGAGTGAAATGTATTATTGCAGCACCTGATTTTAAATACGATTTAAGAGCAAATTTTGTATCCTATATCGGGCAATATGGAATTACCAAAGTAAACATGCCGCCGGTGTTATTGCATGATTTGCTAGAAACGCTTAGCGATAGTGATATTGATAAGATTGCTTCGCTGAGACATGTGATATCGGGAGGAGACAAATTAGCGCATCAGGATTACATCAAGTTTAATGAAAAAATTGGGCAAAGAATTAATGCACACTTGTACAATTCATACGGTCCAACAGAAAATACGATCGATTCGACCATATTCAAGTTTGAAAATGGAAATACAAATACCACTGTCCCTATCGGAAAACCGGTAGGAAACTCAAGCGTTTATATCGTAAATGAAACCAATGAATTACAACCTATTGGATGCGTTGGAGAAATCTGCGTGGCAGGACCAGGACTTTCGTTAGGATATCTTAACCGACCTGATCTAACCAATGAGAAATTTGTACAGAATCCTTTCTGTAAGAATGAGAAAATGTATAGAACAGGAGACCTAGGTCGCTGGTTAGAAGATGGCAATGTAGAATTTATAGGAAGAAAAGATGATCAGGTAAAAATACGAGGATATCGTATTGAGCTTGGAGAAATTGAAAGTGTTTTGAATGAAGCGCCTTCTGTAGATCAAGGAGTTGTTTTGGTAAAAGAGGATGATAACGGAAGTAAAAAACTTATTGGGTACGTAGTAAGTCGAGGAGAATTTCAAAAAGAAGACATTATAGCGCATCTTAAAACAAGGTTACCAGAGTTTATGGTTCCTCAATTATGGGTATCGTTAGAAACCATCCCATTAACGAACAATGGGAAAATCGATAAAAAATCATTACCAGAACCAGATTTTGGGAGCTCACCAGATGTTTCGTACGAAGCTCCAAGAAATCCTTTAGAAGAAGATTTAATCGAAGTTTGGCAAGACCTGCTAGGGGTTCAAAATATAGGAATTCACCATAATTTTTTCGAATTAGGCGGAGATTCTATTATCAATATTCAAGTAGTAAGCAGAATAAAACGACTTGGATACCAGGTAAAACCAATGGATTTATTCAAACACCAATCCATTGCCGAGTTGTCTGGAGTGATATTGAATAATACTTCAAAGAATGTAAATGAACAAGGTATTTTGGAAGGGGAGAGTGAATTAACACCTATTCAGAAACGTTATTTTAAGAACGCTCATCTGGCAAATACACATTATAATCAGTCGGTTAATTTGGCTATTGATAAAAGTGTATCAGCATCTTCTTTGAAAGATATTACCAAAGCCTTGGTAAAACATCATGATGCACTTCGTTTTCAGTATGTACAGGATGAAGATGGAGTTTGGAAACAGTCCTATGGAAGTGATCAGGAAAACGCTTTTCAGGTAGAAGATATTCATACCATCCCAAGTATTGATTTAGATCAAGAGGTGACAAAAATTTGTAATCACTACCAACGTCAACTTTCTATTGAAAATGGAGAGGTGTTTAAAATAGTTCTTATTAAGACTGGGAATGATGAAACTATGAATCGTTTGTTTGTAGTTGCTAATCATTTAGTGATCGATGGAGTATCCTGGAGAATACTATTAGACGATATTGTTCTTTTGTTAGAAGGCGTGAATAAAGGAGAGTATACTATTGATTTGGGAGAAAAAAGCTCTTCTTACAGACAATGGGCCGATGCACTCACAAATTATGCATTAAGTGAAGAATTAAAACCAGAAATACCATACTGGCAAGCTGTTGTCGATGCGTATACAGAATTACCTGTAGACAAAAAGAATGAAGCTTCTGCGTCGAAGGATGTAAAAGAGTTTGCTGTTACATTGGATCAAAAGTTGACCAAAAAACTGCTTCAAAAGACCAACCATGCATACACAACAGAAATCAATGATATCTTATTATCAGCATTAACTAAAACAATAAATGACTGGTCAGGAGCTAATGAAGTAATCATTGGTTTAGAAGGACATGGTAGAGAAAACATTTCAGAAGCAATAGATGTTAGTCACACCGTAGGATGGTTTACTAACCTGTATCCGGTTTCATTAACCTCAGAATCTAAGATGACAGAGGGAGATATTGTTAAATCTACCAAAGAAGCACTTCGAAAAATTCCGAATAAAGGAATGGGATATGGTGCTTTGGCATATATGCATACTTCAGAAGAAGTAAGAGAATCGTTAACCAAACTTTCTTTTGATGTTATATTCAACTATCTGGGGCAGTTAGATAATGTTATTGGTAATAATGAATTTCTTGAAGTAGCTCCAGAATCAAAAGGTAAAGATGAAGGCGAGGATTTTCCTTTCAAAAGCAAATTTGTAATCAACTCTGAAATTATCAATGGAGAATTGCGGATCACATGGGGGTACTCGAATAAGCAATACAAGAAAAGTACAGTACATACTTTAGCGAACAATTATCTAATTAACCTCGAGGCCATTATTACTCATTGTAGTGCACAAACAGTTACTACACATACACCTTCAGATTTTGGATTGGGAGATCATGTGTTGTATACTTATTTTGATCTGTTTACACAAAAACTTGAAGATTTGGGAGTCAAAACTTCGTCAATCTATAAGCTTAGTCCTTTGCAAGAAGGGATGTTATTTCATGAGCTTTTTGATGATGAACCAACTAATTATCTGAATCAAACTATAGTGAGCTTTCCAAAGGGAATCAATATACCAGCTTTTGTGGCTTCCTGGGAGTCTGTTATCAAGAATCATACTATTTTAAGAAGTTCATTTTTTCATAGGGAATTACCTATTCCTGTTCAATGTGTACATGATGAGGTGACTTTACCGGTTTTTGAGTTGGATTACAGTGGGTTTAGCGAGACTGAGATAGCGACAAAGATGGCGAAGTTATGCAAAGATGACCTTGAAACGGGTTTTGAAATGGAGAAAGCGCCGTTGCTTCGACTTACCTTTATTAAGACAGGAAAAGAATCATATACTCTTTTATTTACTCACCACCATATTTTGGTAGATGGATGGTCAATGTCCAACATTTTTGATGAGTTATTAAGAGGTTACGAAATAATTGTACGGGGAGGGGTTGTAGAGCCCATAAAAGAAGATGCTTACAAGGACTATATCGATTATATCCAGGAAAAACAGGATGTAAGAGAAGAAGGTTTTTGGAAGGAGTATTTAAAGGATTTACACTCTACAACAGTTCTCCCCTTTACAAATATTGATAATAAGAGAAATAAAACAATCAATGAGGTTGTCGTATCAGATTTGTTATTGTCCGAAGAGTCAACTAACAAACTCAAAAGTTATGCACAAACCAATAGATTGACAGTAAATACAATTCTTCAAGGGGTATGGGCTTACTTGTTACATAAGTACAACAATGCTAGTAATATATCTTTTGGAGTAACGGTTTCTGGAAGACCACCAGAACTAGAGAATTCTGATAAAAGAATTGGACTGTATATCAATACATTACCGTTGTTTTCAAAACTAGATAGTAATGAATTGATATTGGATTGGCTGAACAATATACAAACAGAACATACCGCATGTAGAGAACATCAGTATACAAGTTTGTCGACTATTCAAAGATTAAGTGGTGTAACCAACGATTTATTTGATAGTATCCTGGTTTTTGAAAATTATCCAATAGCAGAAGTTCTAAAAGAGAACAAGCAGATTTTGGAGATTGACCATTATGAAAGTATCGATTCTTCGAATTACTTGATGACGTTGATTGCCAGCATGGATGATCAACTCAAAGTATTGTTTAGTTATGATGCATCGCTATTGAATGAAATTGAGGTTGAAAATATCAAAAGACATTTTGCATATGTCCTTGAACAGATTGTCAATGGACTAGCAAATAAAACCTCAGATTTGGAGTTGTTATCACCTTCAGGTCGTTCTCAGATACTAGATGGATTTAATGCTACGGCTTTGGATTATGGTTATGGATCATCGATTGTAGATTGTTTTAGTGCTGTTGTAGCAGATTGTGGGGATCGTGTAGCGATCAAGGATGGAGCAGTAGCTTTGACATATAAGGAGTTGGATGTTTTATCCAATCAGTTAGCACATTATTTATTATCCAATCACCAGATCGGTTTGGATGATTTGGTAGGAGTTAAACTAGAGCGAGGCTCTTGGTTATTGGTATCGTTATTAGGTATTTTAAAATCAGGAGGAGCTTATGTTCCTATTGATTCTGGTTACCCAGCAGATAGGATTGCTCATATAGAATCAGATAGTGGTTGTAAAATTACTATTGATCCTTCTTTTATAGCATCATTTAGAGATGCAGTATCAGATTTACCTACAGATTTACCTTCGGTTGTTATTAATCCAGATACTTTGAGTTATGTGATGTATACCTCTGGATCTACTGGTATGCCAAAAGGAGTAATGATTACTCATGATAATGTAGTTAGTTTATCCAAGAGTTGTGATTACATTCCATTAGATACCGATACGGTTTGGTTATCTACAGGTTCAGTCTCATTTGATGCAACTACAATAGAATTTTGGGGGACCTTACTCAATGGAGGATGTTTGATTTTAAGTGATATGGATTCACTATTGGATTCCTCATCCTTAGGTAATTTAATTGATACTCATAAGGTCACTACATTATGGATGACAGCCTCTTGGTTTCATCAGGTTGTCGAGGAAGATTTAAGTATTTTCTCTGGATTATCGTATTTACTAGTAGGAGGGGATAAGGTATTGTATAAGTATACCAATAGAATCAAGGAAGCTTACCCAGATTTGAAATTACTCAACGGATATGGTCCTACAGAGAACACTACATTTTCAACGACTCATACGATTTTAGGAGATCAGGATCAGGATCTTCCAATCGGTAAGCCGATTAAGAACAGTACAGCCTACATTTTAGGCGATAGTTTAGAGGTTTTACCAGTAGGAGTCGTAGGCGAGTTATGTTTAGGTGGATCAGGCTTAGCCAGAGGGTATTTAAACAGAGAGGAATTAACTAGCGAGAAGTTCATCGCTCATCCCTTTAAGGAAGGGGAGCGTATCTATAAGACAGGAGATTTAGCCCGATGGTTACCTGATGGTAGTATTGCCTTTGTAGGTCGTAAGGACGATCAGGTAAAGATTAGAGGGTATCGCATCGAGTTAGGAGAGATCGAGAGTGTTTTACATGATGTATCAGGAGTTGTACAGGGCGTTGTTCAGGTGACTACCGATAGTCAAGGCGTAAAGCGTTTGGTAGGTTATGTAGTTGTAGAAGCAGATTTGGATCGAGAAGGTATTATAAGTGGTTTAAGTGAGCGTCTACCAGACTATATGATCCCACAGTTATGGGTACTACTGGATAGTCTACCATTGAACCGCAATGGTAAGGTAGATAAGAAATCCTTACCAAGTGTTGATGTATCCGAGCTACAGGGAGTTGAATATGTAGCTCCACAAACAGCTACAGAAGTAAAATTATCCCAGTATTGGTCAGAGCTATTAGGCGTAGAAAGAGTAGGTATAGAGGATGATTTCTTTGTACTGGGAGGTCATTCCTTACTAGCGACCAGAGTAGCTACTTATATCCGCAGTGAGTTTGAAGTGGATATTCGTATTAGAGACTTGTTTAGTTACACCAGGTTAGTAGACTTGTGTAATTATATCGATAGTTTAGAGAAGAGCAGTGTAGTAAGCATTGGTAGTGTTGAGCGTCCAAAGCGTATTCCACTATCCTTTGCACAGGAACGTTTATGGTTTATTGATCAGTTAGAGCAAGGGAGTTCTAGTTATCATATGCCAGGAGTTTTTGAGATCAGTGGGGTTTTAGATAAAGAAGTATTAGTAGGCTCGATCAATAAGGTGATCAATCGTCATGAGGTATTACGTACGGTCTATAAGCAAGAAGACGGCGTAGCGTATCAAGAGGTAATGCCAGAGGATCAGTGGATATTAGAGAAGAACATCAAGATCGATGGTTTATCAAAAGAAGCTATCGATACTTTGATCGATAAGGAGATTGCACGTCCCTTTGATTTGAGTAGTGATCATATGCTACGAGTTACGTTATTAGAAGAAGAAGGTAAGGCGAAGCTATTGATCTTTAACATGCATCATATTGCTTCTGATGGCTGGTCTCATCCGATATTGTTAGAAGAGTTATTAGGATATTACCGTTCTGCATTATCAGGAGAAGCTTTAGAGTTACCGTTGTTACCGATTCAGTATGCGGATTATAGTATTTGGCAACGGGAGTATCTATCTGGAGATCGTTTAGCTACACAGCTAGGCTATTGGAGGGATACCTTATCAGGCGTTAGTCCTTTGGAGCTACCTTTGGATTATGTACGTCCTAAGGAACAGAGTATGGCAGGGGATAGCCTAAGCTTTGATTTGAGTTCAGATATCTTAGCAGGTTTAAAGGCTATTTCTAAAGATAAGGGGAGTACCTTGTTTATGACGCTATTAAGTGCCTTTAAGGTATTGATGTATAGATATAGTGGTCAGGATGATATTTGTATAGGTACCCCTATAGCGAATAGAGAACAGGAAGAGGTATCGGGCTTGATCGGCTTTTTTGTCAACACCTTGGCATTGCGTAGTGATTTGAGTGGTAATCCAAGTTTTGAGGCGTTACTGGCTCAGGTAAAGGATACGACTTTGAGTGCTTATGAGCATCAGCAGGTTCCCTTTGAGAAGATAGTAAGTGAGGTGGTGCGCGATAGAGATATGAGTCGTAGTCCCCTATTCCAGGTGATGTTTGCTTTACAGAACAATGAGGTATTGGATAGTGATACGAGTCAATCTAATGATGGATTTGAATTAGAAAAGTATAAGCACAATGAAAATACATCTCAATTTGACCTAAGTTTTAATGTGGTAGAAGACAATAATGAACTTATTGTAGATATAGAATATTGTACAGATCTTTTTCATAGATCAACGATTCAACGAATGGCATCTCATTTCGAAGTATTGTTGAGAAGTATTGTTCGTAATTCTACTAGTAAAATCATAGAGCTAGAGATCTTAACAGAATCAGAATCAGATCAATTATTGAACGATTTTAATGCTACAAATGTCACCTATGATCAGAACCGAACGATTCTTGATATATTCTCTAGTCAAGCCAAAAAGACACCAGATCAGATAGCTGTAATTTATGGTGATGATTCGCTTACTTATACAGAACTGGATGCACGCTCAACACAATTGGCGCATCACTTAAGAAATAAAGGAGTTACAGAAAATACCCTAGTCGGGATTAGTATCTCTAGATCGATGGAAATGATTATAGGAGTTTTGGGAGTTTTAAAATCAGGAGGTGCTTATGTGCCTATTGATCCAGAATATCCATCAGATCGTATCAATTATATGTTAGAGGATTCTGGAGTAGCGTTAGTGCTAAGCAGTAGTATTGATGCAGCCTCAATATCAGTCAAAAAAGGGTTGGATGTTATTTTACTAGATACGGATTGGGATAAGATTAGTAAGGAATCCACAGAGAATATAACAACTGCATTAGAACCCAATCACTTGGCTTATATGATCTATACTTCTGGAACCACTGGAAATCCAAAAGGAGTGATGGTTACACATTCATCTTTATTGAATATTGCTTTAAGTTGGAAAGACGAGTATAGCTTAGACGAAGAGATACGACTATTACAGATGGCAAGTTTTTCATTTGATGTGTTTACAGGTGATGTATGTCGTAGTCTTTTATTCGGTGGTACGATGGTGATCTGTCCCGCAGAGATTCGTTTTGATCCCGAAGGTTTCTATGAATTACTATCCTTGCATCAGATCAATATCATAGAGTTAACACCCTCATTAGCCATTCCTCTAATGGATTATGTGTATGAGAAGTCATTACCAATTTCATGGTTACGCTTATTGATCTTAGGATCAGATGTATGTTCTACAGTAGATTTCAAGCGTTTATTAGAGCGTTTTGGAGCTTCTGTTCGTATCATCAACAGTTACGGTACGACCGAGACCACCATAGATAGTTCATATTTTGAGGCTGAAGATATTTCTAGCTTAGATCGTTTATCGAGCGTTCCAATTGGTAAGCCATTATCCAATACTACATTTTATATTCTGGATTCGAATCAACAATTGCTACCGATTGGTATTGCAGGAGAGTTGTATATCGGTGGGTCTGGCGTATCCAAGGGGTATCTTAATAAGGAGGAATTAACTTCAGAGAAGTTTGTACCGCACCCATTCAAAGAAGGAGAGTTGTTGTACAGAACTGGGGATTTGGCTAGATGGTTACCGGATGGTAATGTAGATTTTATAGGTAGAAATGACAGTCAGGTGAAGTTACGAGGATATCGTATAGAACTTGGTGAGATAGAGACTGCTGTATTAGAATTACCAGCAATTACACGAGCTGTAGTTTTGGTTAAAGAAGATGAAGCTGGCATTAAGCGTTTGATCGGGTATGTTGTATCCGAGGCAAATTTTGATCGTGATATGATCGTAGAAGGCTTACAGGATAGGTTACCAGATTATATGATTCCTCAACTATGGATTACATTAGATGAGATGCCTTTAACCAGTAATGGAAAGGTAGACAGAAAGTCATTACCAGATCCTGATATAGCAGAGTTATTAAATGATGCGTACGTAGCACCAACTACTGAAATAGAGCTAAAAATCTCAGAATATTGGAAAAACATTCTACATCTTGAACAAATAGGAATTCATGATGACTTTTTCATGTTAGGAGGACATTCGTTACTAGCAACCAGAGTGGCGACTTTTATCCGAAGTCACTTTAAGGTGAATATACGGATCATGGATTTATTTAGATACACTACGATTCATGATTTATCCAAGTATATCGAAACCCTGGAACAATCAGAGGTGTCAGTAATCAAAGCAGAAGAAAGACCGGATTTGATTCCATTATCATTTGCACAAGAACGTTTGTGGTTCATTGATCAATTAGAAGAAGGAAGTGCCAGTTATCACATGCCTGGAGTTTTCGAAATTTCAGGAACTTTGGATAAAGGGGTATTAGAGCGAGCGATCAATAAGATTGTTAATCGTCATGAAGTATTACGAACGGTATACAAAGAACAAGATGGGGTTACCTATCAAGAGATCATGCCAGAAGATGTATGGTCTTTTGAACCTATCATTGATATTAACGAAGTGCCTTCCGAAGAATTAGAAAAAACTATAAATAAAGAAATAAACAAACCTTATGATTTAAGTAAAGATCATATGCTAAGGGTTACTTTACTAGAAGAAAAAGGAACTCCTAAGCGATTGATTTTTAACATGCATCATATTGCTTCAGATGGATGGTCACAACCAATTCTACTTGAAGAATTATTAAAATTATATCGCAGTGAAGCTAAGGGTGAAAGCACAGACTTACCTTCATTAGCTGTTCAATATGCAGATTACAGTATTTGGCAAAGAGAATACCTTTCTGGAGATAGATTGGCAACTCAATTGGGATATTGGAGCGAGAAGTTGAACGATCTAAATACTTTAGAACTTCCGCTGGATCACGCCAGACCTGCAGAACAAACGATGAATGGGACTAGTATCCAATATACCTTAGATGATACCATAGTAAAAGGAGTTAAAGAGCTATCAGAGAGAAAGGGAGTCACGATGTTTATGACCTTGCTTAGTGCTTTTAAGGTATTAATGTATCGTTATAGCGGACAAGAAGATATCTGTATAGGAACTCCGATTGCAAACCGTGAACAAGAAGAGGTTGCTGGTTTAATAGGGTTCTTTATCAATGCATTGGCATTGCGAAGTGATCTAAGTGGCAATCCAAGTTTTGAAGAATTGTTGGCTCAGGTTAAGGATACCACGCTAGAAGCGTATGAATATCAGCAAGTTCCTTTCGAGAAGATTGTAAATGAAGTGGTAAAACAACGAGATATGAGTCGTAGTCCACTATTTCAAGTAATGTTCTCTCTTCAGAATAATGAGGACTCAGAAATTGATATTAGATACGAATCTGAAGGTTTTGAGCTTGTAGAATTATCTTACGAAACGGAAAATACACCTTATGATTTAAAGTATGATGTTTCTGAAACAGGGGACCAACTTGAAATTAATATTGAATATTGTACAGATCTATTTACACCATCTACTATAGAACGCATGTTCTATCACTATGAGGAATTACTACGATCGGTACTGGCTAATAGTACAGAACGAATAGATGAATTATCCATCCTTTTAGATAATGAGCGCGATCTAATTTTAGGACGTGTTGGAACGGCTGATGGAGATTGGTTTAATGCAGGCAGTGTAGATTTGGGTAACGATCGTCCAATCAATGTTTGTTTTGAAGATATAGTGTCGGATTATAAGACTTCGGTTGCTGTTGTTCATAATGATCAGGTCTGGAATTACAAAGAGTTAAATGAATATGCTAACCGATTAGGGCATTTACTTCGTAATCTGGGAGTAACTTCTTCAGATTGTGTAGGGGTGTATTTGGATCGCAGCCCGGAGTTTTTGGGATGTTTGATGGGGATCATCAAAAGTGGAGGTGTGTATACACCACTAGATACGCAAAATCCTTCACATCGTATAGGATTGATGTTATCCAAACCTGAGATGACTACGTTGATCACAACTAGCGAGTTGCTGGCAACTTTAGAAGATGTGCCTCAATCCAGAATTATTGTAATTGATGAAATTGACAATGCTTTGGAAACAAGCACTAGCAAATCAGATGTTAAGGTCTATGATCAAAGAGATCTGCTATCAATGCCAGTTGATAATGTTGAGAATCAAAATCGTTTAGATAGCTGGGCATATGTATTGTATACATCCGGATCTACAGGAGAGCCCAAAGGAGCGATTACACGCCACGACGGTGCCATGAACCATATTTTGGCAGAGTATGATCTTATGAATTTACCAGATGGTTTCAGATTTTTACAAAGTGCTGGGATAGGTTCTGATATTTCAGTGTGGCAGATGTTAGGGGCGATTTTGAAAGGAGGAACTTGTGTAATTGTAGATAAATATGATTTGTTGGATTACAATAAATTGTTACATATCATTACAGAACATCAAGTAAATCTTGTCGAGTTTGTTCCTACCTATATGTGGGGCTTATTAGAGCATATAAACAATCTTTCATCTGGCATAGCACTTCCAGATTTGAACTGGGTGATGTTAACAGGAGAGTCTGTGCCGCCAATGTTGATTAACGAGTTAAAACGTTTATATCCAAATATTGGATTAGTGAATGGTTATGGACCTTGTGAGGCATCAGATGATGTGATTCAATATGAGTTTGTAGAAACATTACCATCAAATCAATCTCGTGTACCTATCGGAAAGGTTATTCATAATATGAATGCCGTGATTTTGGATAAACAAGGCAATTTATGTCCTATAGGAGTGATCGGAGAGATTGGTATTACCGGAGTAGGAGTAGGAGCTGGGTACCTTGGTTTGCCAGAGCGTACTGCACAGAGTTTTGTAGCAAATCCTTTTGAAGATTTGTTAGGAGATGTTATGTATAAAACTGGAGATTTAGGTCGCTGGTTACCTGATGGGACTATGGAATTTTTAAGAAGAATAGATAGTCAGGTTAAAATACGTGGACATCGCATAGAACTAGAAGAAATTGCATCATGCATTCGTAAAGACGAGCGAGTATCAGACTGTCATGTTATGGTGCATAAGAATAGTGAAAATAAAGAATATCTAATATCCTTTGTTGTTTTGAACTCGGTTTCTGAAGAAGTATCTACGGTAATGGATGAATTACGCGAAGTATGTAAGGGGAAATTGCCTGCTTATATGCATCCATCACATTATTTGATTATAGATGAAATGCCTATTAATTTGAGTAACAAGGTTGATAGTAAACAATTACTATCCATGTTCTTGACTCAGGAAGATTTAGGAGAATTAACAACAACGACTTATGTAGCTCCTCAAACGACTACTGAGGTTGCTTTGGCAGCGTATTGGTCAGAGTTATTAGATGTAGATCGAGTAGGGATAGAAGATGATTTCTTTGTATTAGGGGGTCATTCGTTGTTAGCCACTAGAGTGGCAACATTTATTCGCAGTGAGTTTGGAGTCGATTTACGTATTCGAGATTTATTTAATTATACAAGATTAGTTGATTTATGCAACTATATCGATAGTCTTGAAAAGAGTACTGTCGTTCGTATAGGTAATGTGGATCGTCCAGAACGAATTCCTTTATCCTTTGCCCAGGAGCGATTGTGGTTTATCGATAGGTTTATCGAGGGAGATGCTTCTTATCATATGCCTAGTCTTTTTGAAGTAAAAGGAGAAGTTAATCCGGAACTTTTAAAGGATGCGATCAATAAGGTGATCAATCGCCATGAAGTATTGCGTACCGTTTACAAAGAATCTGCAGGCGCAGCGTATCAAGAAGTGATGCCAGAGAATATATGGGAACTAGAACGTAGCTTAAGTATCGATGGTTTATCAGATGATGCATTAGAACGTTTAATTAGTAATGAAATAGAACGTCCCTTTGATTTAAGTAGCGATCATATGTTGAGAGTTACGTTACTAGAGAGCGAAGGTCGGGCGAAGCTATTGATATTTAATATGCATCATATCGCTTCAGATGGTTGGTCCTATCCAATTTTGTTGGAGGAATTATTAGGATACTATCGTTCTGAATTAAAAGATGAAACATTAGATATACCGGCATTACCAATCCAGTATGCAGATTATAGTATTTGGCAACGGGAATATTTATCCGGAGATCGTTTAGATACCCAGTTAGGATATTGGAAAGATCAGCTAGAAGGGGTCGCTCCGCTAGAGTTACCTTTGGATTATACACGACCTAAAGAACAGAGTATCAATGGAAATTCTTTAGAAATTACTTTAAGTAAAGAAGTTTTAGATGGTCTAAAAGCGATTTCAAAAAATCAAAATAGTACCTTGTTCATGACCTTGCTAACAGCTTTTAAAGTGTTGATGCATAGATATAGTGGTCAGGATGATATTTGTATAGGAACTCCTATTGCCAATAGAGAACAAGAAGAAGTTTCTGGATTAATTGGCTTCTTTGTCAATACGTTGGCTCTTAGAAGTGATTTGAGCGGGAATCCAAGTTTTGAGGAGTTACTGGCTCAGGTAAAGGATACCACTTTGGGCGCCTATGAGCACCAGCAGGTTCCTTTTGAGAAGATCGTAAGTGAGGTGGTACGAGATCGGGATATAAGTCGCAGCCCATTATTCCAGGTAATGTTTGCACTTCAGAATAATAAATTTTCTGATAGCGAAATGAACTATGAAAATGATGGTTTTGCTCTGGACGAAATTTCTCATGCCGATCGCACAGCACAATTCGACTTAAGTTTTAATCTTGCCGAGGTTAACGAAGAATTAATTATAGATATAGAATATTGCACTGACCTTTTCTATAGATCCACTATAGAACGAATGGCAAGACACTTTGAGGTGTTGCTACAGAGCATTATCCTTGATTCGAGTCAGGTTATAGGGGCATTATCGATATTATCCAAGAAAGAGCAACAAGAAATTTTGTTTGACTTTAATCAAACTGAGGTTGCTTATAAAAAGGATCAAACTATCCTTGATGTATTTGCTAGCCAGTCCAAAAAGACACCGGATAAGGTTGCAGTAATTTATGGAGAAGCGTCACTTACTTATGCAGAACTGGATGCTCGTTCGACACAGTTGGCACATCATCTAAGAAATAAAGGAGTTACAGAAAACACCTTGGTAGGGATTAGTATATCCAGATCGATCGAGATGATTGTAGGCGTTCTGGGAGTTATCAAATCCGGAGGTGCTTATGTGCCTATTGATCCAGAATATCCATCAGACCGTATTAAGTATATGCTCGAGGATTCTGAAGTAGGCATTGTACTTAGTAGTAGTGTTGATGCAGAATCAATATCCATCAAAGAAGGATTGGATGTTGTGTTACTGGATAGTGGGTGGGATGCCATTAGCAAAGAATCGACGGAAGATGTAGAGACTTCTCTAAGGGTTGATGACTTGATTTGTGTAATTTACACTTCTGGAACAACAGGAAATCCAAAAGGAGTGATGGTTACTCATTCTTCTTTATTAAATATTGCTTTAAGTTGGAAAGATGAGTATGGTCTGGATGAGGATACTAGATTATTGCAGATGGCGAGTTTCTCATTTGATGTGTTTACTGGCGATGTATGTCGTAGTCTTTTATTCGGAGGTACGATGGTGATCTGTCCAAAGGTTACAATGTTTAATTTTAAAGAACTGTATCAATTATTAGCCTTACATCAGATCAATATTATAGAGTTAACACCTTCATTAGCTATTCCTCTAATGGATTATGTGTATGAAGAGTCATTACCAATTTCATGGTTACGTTTATTGATCCTGGGATCAGATGTATGCTCTACAGTAGATTTCAAGCATTTATTAGAGCGTTTTGGAGACAGAGTTCGTATCATCAACAGTTATGGTACGACTGAGACTACGATAGATAGTTCGTATTATGAAGTTGAGGATATTTCTAGCTTAGATCGTTTATCGAGCGTTCCAATTGGTAAGCCATTATCCAATACTACATTTTACATTCTGGATTCGAATCAACAATTACTGCCGATTGGTATTGCAGGAGAGTTGTATATCGGTGGATCAGGCGTATCCAAAGGATATCTCAACAAAGAGGAATTAACCTCAGAGAAGTTTGTACCGCATCCATTCAATGAAGGAGAGTTGTTGTACAAGACTGGAGATTTGGCCAGATGGTTACCCGATGGTAATGTTGATTTTATTGGTAGAAATGATAGTCAGGTGAAGTTACGAGGATATCGTATAGAACTTGGTGAGATAGAGACTGCTGCATTAGAATTACCAGCAATTACACGAGCTGTAGTTTTGGTTAAAGAAGATGAAGCAGGGATCAAACGTTTGGTAGGATACGTAGTATCCGAGACCGATTTTGATAGAGAAAACACCATAGAAATTCTAAAGGATAAATTACCGGATTATATGGTCCCTCAGTTATGGATTACATTGGATGAGATGCCTTTAACCAGTAATGGAAAGGTAAACAGAAAGTCATTACCAGATCCTGATGTAGCAGAATTATTGAATAGTGCGTATGTCGCTCCTGAAACAGAGATAGAGATAAAACTGGCAGAGCTATGGAGTAACTTATTGAAAGTAGAAAAAATAGGAATTCATGATGATTTCTTCACCTTAGGAGGACATTCTTTGATGATTGTTCGTTTATCAACTTTGATCAGCGATCATTTCTCTGTAGAAGTACCTATTCGAATTTACTTTGAATTCACAACGATTTCAGAGTTTTCAAAATATATCAAATTGATTACCGCAGATCAGGAAACCGAAGAATTCGAGGTATTAGATTTCTAAATCCATTAAGCATAAACATTTTTTAATTAAGAAATATAGAGTGGGTATAGAACAATCTTGTTCTTACCAAAGTATATCAATACCTGATATATAACATCTTTTTCCGAACGGTAAAACTTCAATCAGGTTCGGGTCAAACAAATAGTATCAATCAGTAAAAGAATTAAGTATGAAAGATTTTTCAAAAATGCATCTTGCAGAGACGTCACGTATAATAACTTCAGAAGTACCAGGAAAAAAGTCTAGGGAATTATTGCATCTCCAGCAAAAAATCGAAGGTAGTATTGTTTCCTACCCAAGAAAAATGCCAATAGCTATCAAAAAGGCCAAAGGAGCCATTATTGAAGACATGGATGGGAATCATTTTATCGATTTTTTTGCAGGTTGCGGGGTATTAAATGTGGGACATAGCAATGAAGAGGTTTTACAAAATGTAAAAGAACAAATCGAAAATGTGATCCATGTATTAGATTTTCCAACAGAAACTAAAATGGCAGTGATTGAAGAGATTTTGGATCAATTACCATCCTCTTTTAAAGATCAGTATAAAGTAAGTTTTGGTGGACCTACGGGTTCTGATGCTATTGAAGCAGCAATAAAACTTGCTAAAATTAAAACCGGAAGAGATACCATTATTTCTTTTAGAGGAGGGTATCACGGAATGAGTTCTGGTGCTTTGGCCCTAACCTCGGATACTGGTTTTAGAAACAACATTACTTCCTTAATGCCGAATGTGCATTTCGCCCCTTTTAATTATCCGTATAGAGCCAAAGGAAACAACTATGATAAAGCGAGTTGCCTGGAATACTTTGAGAGTATTTTCAAAAACAGTCATTCTGGTATTCCTAAACCAGCTGCCATTGTGGTAGAGCCAATCCAGGGTGAAGGTGGTAATATCGTTCCAGAAAAAGGATATCTGGAAGAGTTAGTACGAATCGCTCATGAGAATGATGTGCTGGTTGTATTTGATGAAATTCAGAGTGGTTTTTTCAGAACGGGAGAGTTCTTGGCATTTATGAATACCGATGCGCAACCAGATATTATTACAATTTCTAAAGGACTAGGGGGTATTGGCTTACCATTATCAGGAATCATTTACAAGAAAGAAATCGAGGCTTGGGGGCCAGGAGCACATATCGGGACTTTTAGATGTAATCAAGCAAGTCTTGCAGCTGCCAAAGGCGCCTTCGATTTTGTGAAAAAATACAATCTAAAGGATCATGTAAAAAAGATGGAAGTGCTGTTGAAAGATGGTTTAAAGAGATTACAAAACCGCTATCCTGTGATTGGAGATGTGAGAGGTCAGGGATTAATGATAGGTGTTGAAATTGTAAAAGACATCGAAAGTAAAGAGCCTTTCCCAGAATTTGTAAGTCATTTTAGACAAGTATGCTTCGAAAATGGTTTGCTGTTTGAAGTAGGTGGGCATCATGATAATGTAGTCAGAATCGTACCGCCACTTAATATTACACCAGAAATCATTGATTCTGCATTGAATATTATGGAAACTGCATTTAGAGCTTCTTATGATTTCTACTTTGAAAAAGAAGAAGCCAAGGTAATCGCCGAGATTTTTAACTCATAAATTAATTTGAAATGAAATTTTTTAAACTTTTAAACAAAAAATCCAACCTGTTTTTCGTTTTTCTAGCGCTTTTAGGTTTAATCGATAGTGTATGGATTACAATGTTACTTGCATTTATCGATACCAAAATCACAGGTGAACCATTACCTATTTCAATTGTAGAAGAGTATGATGCTATTTTTTATGCTGGAGCAATGGTTTTGTCCTTTATCGTTTCCAGATATTTTCAGTCTCATATGGTAAAACTGACGTGTACCTTTGGAACAGACCTGGCACTTTCTATTTTTGATAAATTACGATTTACTAATTATTATGAATTTCAGGAATTAGGTCAGGATAGAATACGAACGCTTATGGGAGATGTGGGAACAATCCAACGATTTCCAACCACATTTATTGAGGTTTTTAAAGCCGGAGTTATGACCCTAATAGGGGTTTCTTATATGTTTTATACGCATTTTTTTGCGGCGCTAATTTTATCCTCGGTATTGCTGGCACTAACCATAGTGTTTTATTTCAGGAATATATCTATCGGAAATGATATAGAAGACCTGCGAGATCTTCAGAATACCAACGAGCAACACACCAATAATTTTTTAAGAGGTTTTAAAGAAATCAAAACCAGTATTACAAGAAGTGGAGCTATCTTTAAATATATCAGCGAAGTGAGAAACGGAATGAAATCACTGAATATAAAGATATTGTCAAAGTATATTATTAATGAACTTTTGGCTAGCCACGCGGTATATTTGGTAATAGGGGTGATCCTATTTGTACTTCCTGTATTGATGAGTGTTGAAGCTTCGGTAATTGCAAGTTTTATTATGATTATATTCTTTTTGACAGGACCTCTTACAGTGCTGGTTTCCGAAGTTGAAGAATTTACTCGAATGAACACCGCGTATAAACGTGTGGACGAATTTAATCAGATCATTAATGCATCTCAATCTATTAGTATTGGATATGGGGATTTGACCGATATCAATGCATCTTTCCAAAGCCTGAGATTTGAAAATCTGGTATATGAATATACAGATAAGGAAAAACAATCTACTTTTACTTTGGGGCCGATTAACTTAACGATCAATAAGGGAGAGTGTGTTTTCATTACAGGAGGTAACGGAAGTGGGAAAAGTACGTTTATCAATTTACTTACTGGTTTGTATCTTCCTATTTCTGGTAATATTTACCTAAATGATCATAAGATTAGTGCAGAAAATTACCCTTTTTACAGAGATCAGATATCAAGTATTTTTACCGATACCTATTTGTTTGATGAAAACTATAACGGATTCGATATCGATCCGATTAATGCAGAACTAAATAGCTTGATCGAAGAAATGAAGATCTCCAACATCCTGAAAATAGATGATGAAAAGAAGGTGTTTAACCTAACCTTGTCAAAAGGGCAGCAGAAAAGGTTGGCACTTATCTATGCACTTCTCGAGAGAAAAGAGATTATTGTACTCGACGAATGGGCAGCAGAACAAGACCCAAGATTTAGAAAGTACTTTTACGAAAAGTTAATCCAAAAAATTACTGCTTCAGGAAAAACTTTGATCGCAGTAACACACGATGATGAATACTTTGATTGTGCAGAAAGATTAATTGAATTTAAGTACGGCAAAGTGTACAAAGATCATCAAATAAAACAATTACAAGAGGTCTAGATGATATTCATATCAACTAGGCATTCGACGCATACAAATAATGATGTGATTATTGCTTGAAAAGCCATAGCATCTGTAGTCATTTCTTCAGCTTATTTCACACAATTCTTTTAGAAGAAACGACACCGAAATTCATCCTTAAATACAAGATTTCTATCCTCAAAACTTTGCTTTTAAAAGGTTTTGAGAAGGGGTTCGCATCTCTTTTTTAGAGGTTTTAAGACAAAATTAAATTACAAATACCAATTCAAGAAAATGAACAATACAGCATCAATAAGTATCATAGATATATTTGACAAGGCTCTTGATAAAGGAATTACATTCTTTTTAGATGGAGATAATTTGAAAATTAAATTATCAAAAGGGAAAGAGTTGGATAAAGAATTTATGAGCTCTATAAAACCGTATAAAAATGAGATCATTTCTTTTTTGAAGAAATCTTCTACTGAGAATGAAACAGGTACTGTAAAAAGAGAAAAAATCACAGTTCATTCTAAAGCAAAGAAGGGAAAAATACCTCTTTCTTTTGCTCAGGAACGTTTGTGGTTTATCGATCAGCTTGAAGAAGGAAGTATCCATTATCATATGCCTGCAGTTTTTACGGTTTCAGGTCCAATGGATATGAACATATTAGAACGTTCTATAAGAACCATTGTGAATCGACACGAAATCATACGTACCGTATACAAAGAAGACAATGGGGTTCCTTACCAGGAAGTAATGGATAAAAATCAATGGGCTTTTGAACCTATTCTTGATATTTCTGGAAAAGACAAAAAGGAAGTTGAAAATATCATTGATAATGAAATCAACAAGCCTTTTGATTTGAGTACAGATCATATGTTGAGAGTTACCTTGTTAGAAGATCAAGGTGTGGTTAAGCAACTCATCTTTAATATGCATCATATCGCTTCAGATGGATGGTCTCAACCTATTTTGCTTCAAGAATTATTGACCATTTACTGGGGAGAGGTTTCCGGAGAGAAAGATGTTTTACCACCTTTGGATATTCAGTATTCAGATTATAGCATTTGGCAAAGAACATATTTATCTGGTGAGCAGTTAGAAAACCAGCTAGCGTATTGGAATAATAAATTAGCTGATGTTACTCCATTAGAGTTACCATTAGATTATGGGCGTCCTCACGAACAAAGTATTGCCGGTAGAAATATTGATTTTGTTTTTGATGCTAAACTTTGGGAAGGCTTGAAAACCTTGTCTCAGGATCAGGGTACAACGATGTACATGACGCTATTAGCAGCCTTTAAGGTGTTGTTGCATAAATATAGTGGTCAGCAAGATATTTGTGTGGGTACTCCTATTGCCAATAGAGAGCAGTCTGAAGTGGCTGATTTAATAGGTTTTTTCGTTAATACTTTGGCCTTACGCAGTAATGTCAGAGGAGAGGAGAGTTTTGTTGAACTATTAAGCCAGGTAAAAGAAACCACTTTAGAAGCTTATGAATATCAACAAGTACCTTTTGAGAAAGTTGTAAATAAAGTTACCGATTCTAGAGATGTGAGTCGCAGTCCATTATTTCAGGTAATGTTCGTAATGGATGAAAACGAGGAAGCACTTGAAGAAGGAGGATTGACAGCTCATGATTTTGCATTGAAAGAAGTACATTTTGAAAAAACTATTTCAAAATTTGACCTAACATTTTTCATATCAAATACAGCTGAAGGTTTAGCGGTAACTATCGAATATTGCACAGACTTATTTACAGAAGCTACTATAAGAAATATGGCTTCTCATTTCGAACAATTATTGGGTACTATTATTAGTCAACCCAATGGGGAAGTGAGTGAATTATCAATACTTTCTGAATCAGACCGTTCCCAGATACTAGATGCATTTAACGCTACAGATTTGGATTATGGTTATGGATCATCGATTGTAGATTGTTTTAGTGCTATTGCAGCAGATTATGGGGATCGTGTAGCGATTAGGGATGGGGAAACATCCTTTACCTATAAGGAGTTGGATATTTTATCCAATCAGTTAGCACATTATTTATTATCCAATCACCAGATCGGTTTGGATGATTTGGTAGGAGTTAGACTAGAGCGAGGCTCTTGGTTATTGGTATCGTTATTAGGTATTTTAAAATCAGGAGGTGCTTATGTTCCTATTGATTCTGGTTATCCAGCAGATAGGATTGCTCATATAGAATCAGATAGTGGTTGTAAAATTACTATTGATCCTTCTTTTATAGCATCATTTAGAGATGCTGTTTCAGATTTACCTACAGATTTACCTTTGGTTGTTATTAATCCAGATACTTTGAGTTATGTGATGTATACCTCTGGATCTACTGGTATGCCAAAAGGAGTAATGATTACTCATGATAATGTAGTTAGTTTATCCAAGAGTTGTGATTACATTCCATTAGATACCGATACAGTTTGGTTATCTACGGGTTCAGTATCATTTGATGCGACTACGATAGAATTTTGGGGTACATTACTCAATGGAGGATGTTTGATTTTAAGTGATATGGATTCACTATTGGATTCCTCATCTTTAGGTCATTTAATTGATACTCATAAAGTCACTACTTTATGGATGACAGCCTCTTGGTTTCATCAGGTTGTGGAGGAAGATCTAAGTATTTTCTCTGGATTATCATATTTACTAGTAGGAGGAGATAAGGTATTGTATAAGTATACCAATAGAATCAAGGAAGCTTACCCAGATTTGAAATTACTCAACGGATATGGTCCTACAGAGAACACTACATTTTCGACGACTCATACAATTTTAGGAGATCAGGATCAGGATCTTCCAATCGGTAAGCCGATTAAGAATAGTACAGCCTACATTTTAGGCGATAGTTTAGAGGTTTTACCAGTAGGCGTAGTAGGCGAGTTATGTTTAGGTGGATCAGGCTTAGCCAGAGGCTATTTAAATAGAGAGGAATTAACTAGTGAGAAGTTTATCGCTCATCCCTTTAAGGAAGGGGAGCGTTTATATAAGACAGGAGATTTAGCCCGATGGTTACCCGATGGTAGTATTGCCTTTGTAGGTCGTAAGGACGATCAGGTAAAGATTAGAGGGTATCGCATCGAGTTAGGGGAGATCGAGAGTGTTTTACATGATGTATCAGGAGTTGTACAGGGCGTTGTTCAGGTGACTACCGATAGTCAAGGCGTAAAGCGTTTGGTAGGTTATGTAGTTGTAGAAGCAGATTTAGATCGAGAAGGTATTATAAGTGGTTTAAGTGAGCGTCTACCAGACTATATGATCCCACAGTTATGGGTACTACTGGATAGTCTACCATTGAACCGCAATGGTAAGGTAGATAAGAAGTCCTTACCAAGTGTTGATGTATCCGAGCTACAGGGAGTTGAATATGTAGCTCCTCAGACGGTTACAGAAGTAAAATTATCCCAGTATTGGTCAGAGCTATTAGGCGTAGAAAGAGTAGGTATAGAGGATGATTTCTTTGTACTGGGAGGACATTCGTTACTAGCGACCAGAGTAGCGACTTATATCCGAGGTGAGTTTGAAGTGGATATTCGTATTAGAGATTTATTTAGTTACACCAGGTTAGTAGACTTGTGTAGTTATATCGATAGTTTAGAGAAGAGCAGTGTAGTAAGCATTGGTAGTGTTGAGCGTCCAAAGCGTATTCCATTATCCTTTGCACAGGAAAGACTATGGTTTATCGATCAGTTAGAACAAGGAAGTTCTAGTTATCATATGCCAGGAGTTTTTGAGATCAGTGGGGTTTTAGATAAAGAAGTATTAGTAGGCTCGATCAATAAGGTGATCAATCGTCATGAGGTATTACGTACGGTATACAAACAAGAAGACGGCGTAGCGTATCAAGAGGTAATGCCAGAGGATCAGTGGGCATTAGAGAAGAACATCAAGATCGATGGTTTATCAAAAGAAGCTATTGATACTTTGATCGATAAGGAGATTGCACGTCCTTTTGATTTGAGTAGTGATCATATGCTACGAGTTACGTTACTAGAAGAAGAAGGTAAAGCGAAGCTATTGATCTTTAACATGCATCATATTGCTTCTGATGGATGGTCACATCCGATATTGTTAGAAGAGTTATTAGGATATTACCGTTCGGAGTTAAAAGGTGAAGCTTTAGCGTTAGCTGATTTACCGATTCAATATGCGGACTATAGTATTTGGCAACGGGAGTATCTATCTGGAGATCGCTTAGCTACACAGCTAGGCTATTGGAGGGATACTTTATCAGGAGTTAGTCCTTTGGAGCTACCCCTGGATTATGTACGTCCCAAGGAACAGAGTATGGCAGGGGATAGCCTGAGCTTTGAATTGAGTTCAGATATCTTAGCAGGTTTAAAGGCTATTTCTAAAGATAAGGGGAGTACTTTGTTTATGACGCTATTAAGTGCCTTTAAGGTGTTGATGTATAGATATAGTGGTCAGGATGATATTTGTATAGGTACCCCTATAGCGAATAGAGAACAGGAAGAGGTATCAGGATTGATCGGCTTTTTTGTCAACACTTTGGCCTTAAGAAGTGATTTGAGTGGTAATCCAAGTTTTGAGGCGTTACTGACTCAGGTAAAGGATACGACTTTGAGTGCTTATGAGCATCAGCAGGTTCCCTTTGAGAAGATAGTAAGTGAGGTGGTACGCGATAGAGATATGAGTCGTAGTCCACTATTCCAGGTGATGTTTGCTTTACAAAACAATGAGGTATTGGATAGTGATACGAGTCAATCTAATGATGGCTTTGAGTTAGAAGAGTATGACTTTGGTACCTATAACACCAAATTTGATTTAAACTTTAATGCGGTAGAGACCGAAGAAGGTATTACTCTTCGAGTAGAGTATTGTACGGATTTATTCAAGGCAGAAACCATACAAGATTTAGTAGAACATTTTGAATTACTACTCAACAGTATTCTTATTGATCCAAGTACTGAAATAGGGAATTTGAGAATGCTTTCAGCAGAGGAGTCAGATCGATTATTATATGATTTCAATGAAACAACATTTGATTTTGATAAAGACCAAACAATCACTGATTTATTTTTGGCTCAGGTAGCAAAAACACCAAATAATATTGCTTTGGTTTTCGAGGATAGAGAACTAACTTATAAAGAATTAGATGAGCTTTCTAATCAATTTGCGAACTACTTGAAATCTCAAAATGATATTCAATCAGAAGATATGGTTGGAATACTTTTGGATCGAAGTGAATGGATGATGATTTCCATCTTAGCAATACTTAAATCTGGAGGGACCTATGTACCTGTGGACCGTTCCTACCCTCAAGACAGAATAGATTATTTGCTTTCTGATAGTTCTTGCAAAATGTGCATAGATGAAAACGCTATTTCCGCATTTATTGAAACCCAAAAAGATTTTTCAAAGCAGTTCACAGCAACAGCTTCTATCTCATCTTCAAATTTGGCTTATGTAATTTATACATCAGGAACTACAGGAAAACCTAAAGGAGTAATGATAGAACAACGCTCTTTGGTTTCAAGGTTGCTTTTTTACAAAAGATTCTATGCTTTAGATACCAAGGATACCACATTGTTTTATCGTTCATTCAGTTTTGATGGGACATTAGAAGAATATATGCTCCCTTTGACTATAGGAATGAAATGTGTGATTGCTTCGCCAGATTTCAAATTTGATTTACAAAGAAATTTTGTTTCTGCAATAGAGCGGCATGAGGTTACTTTGGTAAAAATGCCTCCAGCGTTACTTCATGAATTATTGGAAACACTAAGTGAAGAGGATATTTCAAGGATTTCTTGTTTACGTCATATCATTTCAGGAGGGGATAAACTACCATTACAAGACTATAACAAATTTAACGAGAGAATAGGTTCGAAAATAAAAGCTAACCTATACAATTCTTATGGACCAACCGAGAATACAATTAACTCAACGATTCATAAGTTTGAAAAAGATACCACATATCATGTAGTTCCAATTGGTAGACCGATAGGGAATTCAAGTGTGTACATCCTTGACGAAAATAATAATCTGCAACCTTTTGGATTCGTAGGTGAACTATGCGTAGGAGGAGTAGGTTTGTCGAGAGGTTATTTGAACAAAGAAGAACTAACTAAAGAGAAGTTTATCGCTCATCCTTTTATTGATGGAGAACGCATCTATAAAACTGGAGATTTAGCGCGATGGCTACCAGACGGGAGCGTACAATTTATAGGGCGTAAAGACAGCCAGGTAAAAATAAGAGGGTATCGTATCGAGCTGGGAGAAATAGAAAGTGTACTACAAGAAGTCGAAGGGATAAACCAAGGCGTAATTGTAGTGAAAGAAGATGGCATAGGAAATAATTTCCTGGCGGGTTATATAGTGGCCGAAACAGATTTTGATAGAGAAAAAATAGTAGCACTACTAAAGAGTAGGTTACCAGAATACATGGTCCCTCAATTATGGGTACCATTGGATGAAATGCCGTTAACCAGTAATGGGAAGATTGATAGGAAATCGTTGTCGAAGGCCGAAATCAAAGATGTGTTACGGGTTGAGTATACCGAGCCTGAGAGTGAGTTAGAAATAACAATAGCTACATATTGGCAAGAGCTGTTGAAAGTAGAAAAGGTAGGTGTTGATGATGATTTCTTTGCCTTAGGAGGGCATTCTCTATTGGCAACTCGGGTTACTACTTTTATCAGAAGTCATTGTAACGTAGATATCCGAATAAAAGACATATTTAGATATACTACCATCCGAAACTTAGCTACCTATATCGAAACACTGGAACAATCAGAAGTGTCCGCAATTAAAGCAGAAGAAAGACCAGAATTTGTTCCGTTATCATTTGCGCAAGAACGTTTATGGTTTATTGACAAATTAGAAGAAGGAAGTGCGAGTTATCACATGCCAGGAGTTTTTGAGATCTCAGGAACTTTGGATCGAGCAGTTTTAGAACGTGCGATCAATAGGATTGTAAATCGCCATGAGGTATTAAGAACTATATATAAAGAACAAGATGGAGTTACCTATCAAGAGATCATGCCAGAAGATTTATGGTCTTTTGAACCTACCATTGATATTAGTGAAATAACTTCAGAAGAATTAGAAAATACTATAGATAGAGAGATCAATAGATCTTTTAATCTAAGCAAAGATCATATGCTAAGAGTTACTCTGTTAGAAAATGAAGGAGTAGTTAAGCAGTTGATTTTTAATATTCATCATATCGCTTCAGATGGATGGTCACAACCTATTTTATTAGAAGAATTGTTGAGTTTTTATAGAGGAGAACTCTTGAATGAAGAAGTAAATTTACCTTCTTTACCTGTTCAATATGCGGATTATAGTATTTGGCAAAGAGAATATCTTTCAGGAAACAGATTAAAGACGCAATTAGGATATTGGAAAAATAAACTCTCAGGCGTTAAACCTCTGGAATTACCTTTGGATTTTGCCAGACCAAAAGAACAGAGTTTGGATGGAAATACGTTGGACTTTACGCTGGATCGTTCAATAGTAAATAAGATCAAAGAACTATCCAAAGAGCAAGGAGTCACTATGTTTATGACCTTGCTTAGTGCCTTTAAGGTACTAATGTATCGTTATAGTGGGCAAGAAGATATCTGTATAGGTACTCCGATTGCAAACCGTGAACAAGAAGAGGTTGCAGGCTTAATAGGATTCTTTATCAATGCATTGGCATTGCGAAGTGATCTAAGCGGTAATCCGAGTTTTGAGGAATTACTGGCTCAGGTTAAGGATACCACGTTAGAAGCGTATGAATATCAGCAGGTTCCTTTTGAGAAGATTGTGAATGAAGTGGTGAAACAACGTGATATGAGTCGTAGCCCACTGTTTCAGGTAATGTTTGTGTTGCAAAATAATGAAGAATCAGAGATTGATGTGCATTACGAATCTGAAGGATTTGAATTAGAACAGCTATCGTTTGATCGAAAAATTTCTCAATTTGATTTAAAATACAGTGCAAGAGAAGATAATGGGGATTTACAAATCACTATCGAGTATTGTACCGACTTATTTACGCAATCTACTGTAGAACGCATGTTCTATCATTATGAGGAATTGCTACAATCTGTGCTTACTAATAGCACGCACCGAATAGATGAGTTATCTATCCTTCTTGATGATGAACGCGATCTAATTTTAGGACGCACTGCAACAGCTGATGGAGATTGGTTTAATGCGGATAGTGTAGATTTAGGTAATGATCGTCCGATCAATGTTCGTTTTGAAGATATTGCTGCGACCTTTGAGACTTCGGTTGCTGTTGTGCATAATGATCAGGTCTGGAATTATAAAGAACTAAATGAGTATGCTAATCGATTAGGACATTTACTTCGTAATTTGGGAGTAACTTCTTCAGATTGTGTAGGAGTGTATTTGGATCGTTGTCCGGAGTTTTTGGGATGTTTAATGGGGATCATCAAAAGTGGAGGTATTTATACGCCACTAGATACACAGAATCCGTCACATCGTATAGGATTGATGTTATCCAAACCTGAGATGACTACGTTGATCACAACTAGTGAGTTCTTGGCAACTTTAGAAGATATCCCTCAATCCAGAATCATTCTTGTGGATAAATGCAGTAATGAGTTGAGGATGTCTTATTTCAATAAGAGAAACATCATTATTCGAGATCAAAAGGATCTATCATCAATGCCAGTTGATAACGTGGAGAATCAAAATCGTTTAGACAGCTGGGCATATGTGTTGTACACATCTGGATCTACAGGAGAGCCCAAAGGAGCGATTACACGTCATGATGGGGCGATGAACCATATTTTGGCAGAGTATGAGCTAATGAATTTGCCAGATGATTTCAGGTTTTTACAAAGTGCAGGGATAGGTTCAGATATTTCCGTATGGCAGATGCTAGGCCCTGTTTTGAAAGGAGGAGCATGTGTAATCGTCGATAAATATGATCTACTGGATTACAATAAATTATTACAAATTATAACAGAACATCAGGTAAGCCTTGTGGAGTTTGTTCCTACTTACATGTGGGGCTTATTAGAACATATAAAGAACATTTCATCTGGGATTGCACTTCCACATTTGGATTGGGTAATGCTTGTTGGAGAATCGATTCCTCCAATGTTGATCAACGAACTAAAACGTTTATACCCTAATATGGGATTAGTAAATGGTTATGGGCCTTGTGAGGCATCAGATGATGTGATTCAATACGAGATTTTAGAAGCATTACCATCAAATCATTCACGAGTGCCTATCGGAAAGGTTATTCAGAATATGAATGCTGTGATTTTGGATAAACAAGGTAACTTATGTCCTATAGGAGTGATCGGAGAGATTTGCGTTAGTGGAGTAGGAGTGGGAGCCGGTTATCTTGGTTTGCCAGAGCGTACTGCACAGAGTTTTATTGCAAATCCTTTTAAAGATTTATTAGGAGACGTTATGTATAAAACCGGGGATTTAGGTCGCTGGTTGCCTGACGGAAACATGGAGTTTATCGGGCGTTCTGATAACCAAGTGAAAATCCGTGGACATCGAGTAGAGTTAGAAGAAATTGCATCATGCATCCGTAAGGACAACCGAGTGTCTGATTGCCATGTTATGGTATATAAGGCGGATGATGGACAGGAATATCTATTATCATTTGTTGTTTTGAATTCTGTTTCTCAGGAAACATCTTCAGTAATAGATGAATTGCGTGAGTTATGTAAAGGGGAATTGCCTGCCTATATGCATCCATCGCATTACATGATCGTAGATGAAATGCCAATTAACTTAAGTGATAAGGTAGATGGTAAAAAGCTATTGTCGATGTTCCTGGCTCAAGAAGATTTAGGAGGATTAGGAACAACAGCATACGTAGCTCCACAAACAGCTACAGAAGTAAAATTATCCCAGTATTGGTCAGAGTTATTAGGCGTAGAAAGAGTAGGTATAGAGGATGATTTCTTTGTACTGGGAGGACATTCGTTACTAGCGACCAGAGTAGCGACTTATATCCGAGGTGAGTTTGAGGTTGATATTCGTATTAGAGATTTATTTAGTTACACCAGGTTAGTTGACTTGTGTAGTTATATCGATAGTTTAGAGAAGAGCAGTGTAGTAAGCATCGGTAGTGTTGAGCGTCCAAAGCGTATTCCACTATCCTTTGCACAGGAACGGTTATGGTTTATTGATCAGTTAGAGCAAGGGAGTTCTAGTTATCATATGCCAGGAGTTTTTGAGATCAGTGGAGCTATTGATATAGAGATCCTACAATCTTCCATAAACGCAATTATCAATCGTCATGAGGTATTACGTACGGTCTATAAGCAAGAAGACGGCGTAGCGTATCAAGAGGTGATGCCAGAGGATGAGTGGAGATTAGAGCAGAACATCAAGATCGATGGTTTATCCAAAGAAGCTATCGATACTTTGATCGATAAGGAGATTGCACGTCCCTTTGATTTGAGTAGTGATCATATGCTACGAGTTACCTTACTAGAAGAAGAAGGTAAGGCGAAGCTATTGATCTTTAACATGCATCATATTGCTTCTGATGGCTGGTCGCATCCGATATTGTTAGAAGAGTTATTAGGATATTACCGTTCTGCATTATCAGGCGAGACTTTAGAGTTACCGTTGTTACCGATTCAATATGCGGACTATAGTATTTGGCAACGGGAGTATCTATCTGGAGATCGTTTAGCTACACAGCTAGGCTATTGGAGGGATACTTTATCAGGAGTTAGTCCTTTGGAGCTACCCCTGGATTATGTACGTCCCAAGGAACAGAGTATGGCAGGAGATAGCCTGAGCTTTGAATTGAGTTCAGATATCTTAGCAGGTTTAAAGGCTATTTCTAAAGATAAGGGGAGTACTTTGTTTATGACGCTATTAAGTGCCTTTAAGGTGTTGATGTATAGATATAGTGGTCAGGATGATATTTGTATAGGTACCCCTATAGCGAATAGAGAACAGGAAGAGGTATCAGGATTGATCGGCTTTTTTGTCAACACTTTGGCCTTAAGAAGTGATTTGAGTGGTAATCCAAGTTTTGAGGCGTTACTGACTCAGGTAAAGGATACGACCTTGAGTGCTTATGAGCATCAGCAGGTTCCCTTTGAGAAGATAGTAAGTGAGGTGGTACGTGATAGAGATATGAGTCGTAGTCCTCTATTCCAGGTGATGTTTGCATTACAGAACAATGAGGTATTGGATAGTGATACGAGTCAATCTAATGATGGCTTTGAGTTAGAGGAGTATGGTTTTGGTGGTCAAAGTGCTAAGTTTGAGATGACCGTTTCTATGGCTGAGCTAGAGGATGGTCTGGGACTAACGATTGGCTATTGTACAGATTTATTCAAGGCAGAGACCATTACCAGGTTAGTAGCTCACTTTGAGATCTTGCTGAGAAGTATCATTAGTGATACGAGTCAGGCGATAGGAGCATTAAAGATGTTATCGGCCAGGGAAGAGCAAGAAGTGGTATTTGATTTTAATCAGACAGAAGTTGGGTATGCAACAGATCAAACGATTTTGGATGTATTTTCAAGACAAGTAGCTGCACATCCCGATAAGGTTGCTTTGGTTTACAAAGAGGAGGAGCTTACTTATAGAGAGTTAGATGAGTTATCGAACCAGTTAGCACATTGCTTGAGATCTCAAGGGGTTAGCTTAGGATCAGGAGTAGGTATTTTATTCCGTCGTAGTACAGAGATGATCGTAAGTATTTTAGGAGTTTTAAAATCAGACGGGGTGTATGTTCCTTTAGATCCTACCCTACCTTTATCACGATTATCCTATATTCAGGAAGATGCAGATTTATCATGTATCGTAAGTAATGATATAGATTTATACAATGAGATAGGTCTTGATGCATCCTTGTATTTGGAGTATAACCAGCTTACGGGATACCCAGTATCGGGATTGGATTTTGAAGGTGATATTACTTCTTCGGCCTATGTGATGTATACCTCAGGTACGACAGGTCGTCCCAAAGGTATCGAGATCACTCAGGAAAATATTTTAACATTGATCTATGATCAGGGTAGTATCGTTATCGGCGAAGATGACCGCGTGTTACAATGGTCGAACTATGCCTTTGATGGATCTACCTATGAGATTTTTGGTAGTTTATTAAGCGGTGCTAGTTTATATATGATCAGTGAATCAGAGGCTCCCTATGCTTCAGAGTTAAGTGGAGTATTCAAGCGTTATGATATTACGGTTAGTTTTATGACTACAGCACTATTTAATTCTTTTGTGGATTATGATGTAGACGGCTTATCGGGTGTTCGTAAGTTATTGTTTGGAGGAGAGCTGGTCTCTGTTCCTCATGTAGAGCGTGCCTTGTCAGCTTTGGGTAGTGATCGATTGATTCATGTGTATGGTCCTACCGAGACTACTGTTTTTGCGACGTATTACCCGATTGATTCCGTAGCGAGTCTAGGAGTTACCGTTCCGATCGGTTATCCATTATCGAATATGCAGACCTACATTCTAAGCGATAGTCTAGAGGTTTTACCAGTAGGCGTAGTAGGCGAGTTATGTTTAGGCGGATCCGGATTAGCCAGAGGCTATTTAAATAGAGAGGAATTAACTAATGAGAAGTTTATCGCTCATCCCTTTAAGGAAGGGGAGCGTTTATATAAGACGGGAGATTTAGCCCGATGGTTACCTGATGGTAGTATTGCCTTTGTAGGTCGTAAGGACGATCAGGTAAAGATTAGAGGGTATCGCATCGAGTTAGGGGAGATCGAGAGTGTTTTACATGATGTATCAGGAGTTGTACAGGGCGTTGTTCAGGTGACTACTGATAGTCAAGGCGTAAAGCGTTTGGTAGGTTATGTAGTTGTAGAAGGAGACTTGGATCGAGAAGATATTATAAGTGGTTTAAGTGAGCGTCTACCAGATTATATGATCCCACAGTTATGGGTGCTACTGGATAGTCTGCCATTGAACCGCAATGGTAAGGTAGATAAGAAATCCTTACCAAGTGTTGATGTATCCGAGTTACAGGGAGTTGAATATGTAGCTCCACAAACCGTTACAGAAGAGAAGTTATCCCAGTATTGGTCGGAGTTATTAGGCGTAGAAAGAGTAGGTATAGAGGATGATTTCTTTGTATTGGGAGGTCATTCGTTACTAGCGACCAGAGTAGCGACTTATATCCGCAGTGAGTTTGAGGTTGATATTCGTATTAGAGACTTGTTTAGTTACACCAGGTTAGTAGACTTGTGTAGTTATATTGATAGTTTAGAGAAGAGCAGTGTAGTAAGCATTGGTAGTGTTGAGCGTCCAGAGCGTATTCCACTATCCTTTGCACAGGAACGCCTATGGTTTATTGATCAGTTAGAACAAGGGAGTTCTAGTTATCATATGCCAGGAGTTTTTGAGATCAGTGGGGTTTTAGATAAAGATGTATTAGTAGGCTCGATCAATAAGGTGATCAATCGTCATGAGGTATTACGTACGGTATATAAGCAAGAAGACGGCGTAGCGTATCAAGAGGTAATGCCAGAGGATCAGTGGATATTAGAGAAGAACATCAAGATCGATGGTTTATCAAAAGAAGCTATCGATACTTTGATCGATAAGGAGATTGCGCGTCCCTTTGATTTGAGTAGTGATCATATGCTACGAGTTACGTTATTAGAAGAAGAAGGTAAGGCGAAGCTATTGATCTTTAACATGCATCATATTGCTTCTGATGGCTGGTCTCATCCGATATTGTTAGAAGAGTTATTAGGATATTACCGTTCTGCATTATCAGGAGAAGCTTTAGAGTTACCGTTGTTACCGATTCAGTATGCGGATTATAGTATTTGGCAACGGGAGTATCTATCTGGAGATCGTTTAGCTACACAGCTAGGCTATTGGAGAGATACCTTATCAGGAGTTAGTCCCTTGGAGTTACCCCTGGATTATGTACGTCCCAAGGAACAGAGTATGGCTGGCGATAGTCTAAGCTTTGAATTGAGTTCAGATATCTTAGAAGGCTTAAAGGAAATCTCTAAAGATAAGGGGAGTACCTTGTTTATGACGCTATTAAGTGCCTTTAAGGTATTGATGTATAGATATAGTGGTCAGGATGATATTTGTATAGGTACCCCTATTGCGAATAGAGAACAGGAAGAGGTATCGGGCTTGATCGGCTTTTTTGTCAACACCTTGGCATTAAGAAGTGATTTGAGTGGTAATCCAAGTTTTGAGGCGTTACTGGCTCAGGTAAAGGATACGACTTTGAGTGCTTATGAGCATCAACAGGTTCCCTTTGAGAAGATAGTAAGTGAGGTGGTACGCGATAGAGATATGAGTCGTAGTCCACTGTTCCAGGTAATGTTTGCATTACAGAACAATGAGGTATTGGATAGTGATACGAGTCAATCTAATGATGGCTTTGAGTTAGAGGAGTATGGTTTTGGTGGTCAAAGCGCAAAGTTTGAGATGACCGTTTCTATGGCTGAGCTAGAGGATGGTCTAGGACTAACGATTGGCTATTGTACAGATTTATTCAAGGCAGAGACCATTACCAGATTAGTGGCTCACTTTGAGATCTTGCTAAGAAGTATCATTAGTGATACGAGTCAGGCGATAGGAGCATTAAAGATGTTATCGGCCAAGGAAGAGCAAGAAGTGGTATTTGATTTTAATCAGACAGAAGTTGGGTATGCAACAGATCAAACGATTTTGGATGTATTTTCAAGACAAGTAGCTGCACATCCCGATAAGGTTGCTTTGGTTTACAAAGAGGAGGAGCTTACCTATAGAGAGTTAGATGAGTTATCGAACCAGTTAGCACATTGCTTGAGATCTCAAGGGGTTAGCTTAGGATCAGGAGTAGGTATTTTATTCCGTCGTAGTACAGAGATGATCGTAAGTATTTTAGGAGTTTTAAAATCAGGCGGGGTGTATGTTCCTTTAGACCCTACCCTACCTTTATCACGATTATCCTATATTCAGGAAGATGCAGATTTATCATGTATCGTAAGTAATGATATAGATTTATACAATGAGATAGGTCTTGATGCATCCTTGTATTTGGAGTATAACCAGCTTACGGGATACCCAGTATCGGGATTGGATTTTGAAGGTGATATTACTTCTTCGGCCTATGTGATGTATACCTCAGGTACGACAGGTCGTCCCAAAGGTATTGAGATCACCCAGGAAAATATTTTGACATTGATCTATGATCAGGGTAGTATTGTTATCGGCGAAGATGACCGCGTGTTACAATGGTCGAACTATGCCTTTGATGGATCTACTTATGAGATTTTTGGTAGTTTATTAAGCGGAGCTAGTTTATATATGATCAGTGAATCAGAGGCTCCCTATGCTTCAGAGTTAAGTGGAGTATTCAAGCGTTATGATATTACGGTTAGTTTTATGACTACAGCACTATTTAATTCTTTTGTGGATTATGATGTAGACGGCTTATCGGGTGTTCGTAAGTTATTGTTTGGAGGAGAGCTGGTCTCTGTTCCTCATGTAGAGCGTGCCTTGTCAGCTTTGGGTAGTGATCGATTGATTCATGTGTATGGTCCTACCGAGACTACTGTTTTTGCGACGTATTACCCGATTGATTCCGTAGCGAGTCTAGGAGTTACCGTTCCGATCGGTTATCCATTATCGAATATGCAGACCTACATTCTAAGCGATAGTCTAGAGGTTTTACCAGTAGGAGTCGTAGGCGAGTTATGTTTAGGTGGATCAGGCTTAGCCAGAGGCTATTTAAATAGAGAGGAATTAACTAGTGAGAAGTTTATCGCTCATCCGTTTAAGGAAGGGGAGCGTTTATATAAGACAGGAGATTTAGCCCGATGGTTACCCGATGGTAGTATTGCCTTTGTAGGTCGTAAGGACGATCAGGTAAAGATTAGAGGGTATCGCATCGAGTTAGGTGAGATTGAGAGTGTTTTACATGATGTATCAGGAGTTGTACAGGGTGTTGTTCAGGTTACCACGGATGCTCAAGGCGTAAAGCGTTTGGTAGGTTATGTAGTTGTAGAAGGAGACTTGGATCGAGAAGATATTATAAGTGGTTTAAGTGAGCGTCTACCAGATTATATGATCCCACAGTTATGGGTGCTACTGGATAGTCTGCCATTGAACCGCAATGGTAAGGTAGATAAGAAATCCTTACCAAGTGTTGATGTATCCGAGTTACAGGGAGTTGAATATGTAGCTCCACAAACCGTTACAGAAGAGAAGTTATCCCAGTATTGGTCGGAGTTATTAGGCGTAGAAAGAGTAGGTATAGAGGATGATTTCTTTGTATTGGGAGGTCATTCGTTACTAGCGACCAGAGTAGCGACTTATATCCGCAGTGAGTTTGAGGTTGATATTCGTATTAGAGACTTGTTTAGTTACACCAGGTTAGTAGACTTGTGTAGTTATATTGATAGTTTAGAGAAGAGCAGTGTAGTAAGCATTGGTAGTGTTGAGCGTCCAGAGCGTATTCCACTATCCTTTGCACAGGAACGCCTATGGTTTATTGATCAGTTAGAACAAGGGAGTTCTAGTTATCATATGCCAGGAGTTTTTGAGATCAGTGGGGTTTTAGATAAAGATGTATTAGTAGGCTCGATCAATAAGGTGATCAATCGTCATGAGGTATTACGTACGGTATATAAGCAAGAAGACGGCGTAGCGTATCAAGAGGTAATGCCAGAGGATCAGTGGATATTAGAGAAGAACATCAAGATCGATGGTTTATCAAAAGAAGCTATCGATACTTTGATCGATAAGGAGATTGCGCGTCCCTTTGATTTGAGTAGTGATCATATGCTACGAGTTACGTTATTAGAAGAAGAAGGTAAGGCGAAGCTATTGATCTTTAACATGCATCATATTGCTTCTGATGGCTGGTCTCATCCGATATTGTTAGAAGAGTTATTAGGATATTACCGTTCTGCATTATCAGGAGAAGCTTTAGAGTTACCGTTGTTACCGATTCAGTATGCGGATTATAGTATTTGGCAACGGGAGTATCTATCTGGAGATCGTTTAGCTACACAGCTAGGCTATTGGAGAGATACCTTATCAGGAGTTAGTCCCTTGGAGTTACCCCTGGATTATGTACGTCCCAAGGAACAGAGTATGGCAGGGGATAGCCTAAGCTTTGATTTGAGTTCAGATATCTTAGCAGGTTTAAAGGCTATTTCTAAAGATAAGGGGAGTACCTTGTTTATGACGCTATTAAGTGCCTTTAAGGTGTTGATGTATAGATATAGTGGTCAGGATGATATTTGTATAGGTACCCCTATCGCGAATAGAGAACAGGAAGAGGTATCGGGCTTGATCGGCTTTTTTGTCAACACCTTGGCATTGCGTAGTGATTTGAGTGGTAATCCAAGTTTTGAGGCGTTACTGGCTCAGGTAAAGGATACGACTTTGAGTGCTTATGAGCATCAACAGGTTCCCTTTGAGAAGATAGTAAGTGAGGTGGTACGCGATAGAGATATGAGTCGTAGTCCACTATTCCAGGTGATGTTTGCATTACAGAACAATGAGGTATTGGATAGTGATACGAGTCAATCTAATGATGGCTTTGAGTTAGAGGAGTATGGTTTTGGTGGTCAAAGCGCAAAGTTTGAGATGACCGTTTCTATGGCTGAGCTAGAGGATGGTCTAGGACTAACGATTGGCTATTGTACAGATTTATTCAAGGCAGAGACCATTACCAGGTTAGTGGCTCACTTTGAGATCTTGCTGAGAAGTATCATTAGTGATACGAGTCAGGCGATAGGAGCATTAAAGATGTTATCGGCCAAGGAAGAGCAAGAAGTGGTATTTGATTTTAACCAGACAGAAGTTGGGTATGCAACAGATCAAACGATTTTGGATGTATTTTCAAGACAAGTAGCCGCACATCCCGATAAGGTTGCTTTGGTATACAAAGAGGAGGAGCTTACCTATAGAGCACTAGATGAGTTATCCAACCAGTTAGCACATTATTTATTGTCAAATTATGATCTTGCTGTTGAAGATTTAGTAGGGATCAAGTTAGATCGCAGCCAATGGTTACTCGTTTCTATTCTTGGAATTTTAAAAACAGGAGCTGCTTATGTACCTGTTGATCCGGATTATCCGGCAGAACGAATTTCTTATATAGAAAAGAACAGTAATTGTAAAGTAACCATCGATAGTGATTTCATATCCGAATTTAACTCAGCGTTAGCATCCTATAGCGTTTCTGTTCCAAATGTAATAGTAACATCAAATGATTTGAGCTACGTAATGTATACTTCGGGATCAACAGGTACTCCCAAAGGCGTAATGATTACTCATGGTAATGTGGTTAGTTTGGCGACATCCTGTGATTATATTCCATTGCAGCCAGATACGATTTGGCTATCTACAGGTTCGGTATCTTTTGATGCAACCACGATAGAGTTCTGGGGCACCTTATTAAATGGTGGGCAGTTGGTACTAACAGATACAGATAGTTTACTAGACACTATAAAACTAGGAAATGCTATTTCCTCTTATGGTATAAATACCATGTGGATGACAGCTTCCTGGTTCCATCAGGTAGCAGAAGAAAATATTTCTATTTTCTCAGGCCTTGACTATTTAATGGTGGGTGGAGATAAAGTCTTGTTTAAATATACCAATATGTTGAAGCAAGCTTATCCAGAAATTACACTTGTAAATGGATATGGTCCTACAGAGAATACTACTTTTTCTACAACATTTACCATTCCGGGAGGGTATGGTAAAGATCTTCCGATAGGGAAACCAATACTAAACAGCCAGGCATATATTTTGAGTAATGACTTGGAAATAGTGCCCATAGGTGTAGTTGGAGAACTATGCTTAGGAGGTTCTGGATTATCCCGAGGATATCTGAATAGAGAAGACCTCACAGATGCTAAATTTGTATCGAATCCATTCAAAAAAGGAGAAAAGATCTACAAAACCGGAGATTTAGCAAGATGGTTACCTGATGGTAATATCGAGTTTCTTGGTCGTAAAGATGATCAGGTAAAGATCCGTGGTTATCGTATAGAACTAGGAGAGATCGAGAGTGTTTTACAAGAGGTAGAAGGAGTTGCCCAAGGTGTTGTCGTAGTTCATCAAGATGAAGAAAACACCAAGCGCTTAGTAGGGTATGTAGCGGCAGAAGAGACAACAGATCGTGAAGATATTATCTCTTCATTATCTACTCGTTTGCCAGACTATATGATTCCACAATTATGGGTTCGTTTAGACGCACTTCCATTAAACAGAAATGGTAAAGTAGATAAAAAAGCATTGCCGTCACCAGAAGGTATAGCATTAAATGATGTGCCTTATGTAGCACCAGTTACACCAACACAAATTGCATTAGTAGAGTACTGGCAAAATCTGCTGGAGCATGATAAAGTAGGTATAGAGGATGATTTCTTTGTATTGGGAGGTCACTCTTTGCTTGCAACAAGAGTTGCAACCTTTATTCGCAATCACTTTGAAGTAGATATAAGAATTCGCGATTTGTTTAACCATACAACCATACATTCATTATCAAATTATATTGATCATTTGGATCAAAGTGATGTGGTTCGTATTGATACGATTGATCGTTTAGATAAAATTCCACTATCATTTGCACAAGAACGTTTATGGTTTATTGATCAGTTGGAGCCAGGAAGTTCAAGCTATCATATGCCTGGAGTTTTTGCAATAGAAGGAGATTTGGATACAGCTGCCTTATTGACATCAATCAATAAAGTAATAAATCGACACGAAGTGTTACGTACGGTTTACTATGAGGTAGATGGGGTGCCATATCAAAAAATAATACCTGAAAATGGTTGGCAGTTTGAACCAAGTATTCATATAGAAGGCTTAAGTGAAAAAGAAGTTTTTGAAATTGTAGATAACGAAATCATACGACCTTTCGATTTGAGTAGGGATTACATGCTACGTATAACCTTGTTAGAAGAAGACGGAAAACCGAAGCTATTGATTTTTAACATGCATCATATTGCTTCTGATGGTTGGTCTCGTCCTATTTTATTACAAGAATTATCGGCTACATATAGAGCAGAGATAGCAAATAATGAAGCGCAGTTACCAGCCTTACCAATTCAATATGCAGATTATAGCATTTGGCAACGCGAGTATCTATCAGGAGATCGATTAGAAACCCAGTTGGGGTATTGGAGAGATCAGTTGTTCGGAGTTACGCCTTTAGAACTACCATTAGATTTCGATCGCTCAAAAATACAGTCTATATCCGGAAGTCATTTGAGTTGTCAGTTAAACAATGAAATCCTGTTAGGACTAAGGGAAGTATCACAACAAGAGGGTACAACCATGTTTATGACTTTATTAAGTGCTTTCAAGGTATTGATGTATCGTTACAGTGATCAAACAGATATTTGTGTAGGAACTCCTATAGCCAATAGAGAACAAGAGGAAGTAGCAGGGCTAATCGGCTTTTTTGTCAACACTTTGGCGCTACGCAGCGACTTGAGCGGTAACCCAAGTTTCAAAGAGTTACTTAATCAGGTAAAGAATACAACCTTACAAGCATACGAACATCAACAAGTTCCATTCGAGAAAATCGTAAGTGAGGTAGTAAGAGATCGTGATATGAGTCGCAGTCCACTGTTTCAGGTAATGTTTTCTATGCATAATAGCACAAGAACTACTACTCAAACATGTGTAGATAGTGATGGACTTAATCTTGAGGATATCTCCGTTGATACTTCAACTTCGCAATTTGAATTGACATTTTCAATAGCAGAATTTGAGGACAGCCTGGGGATTAATGTAGAATATTGCTCAGATTTGTTCAAAGAAGAAACAATTTCAAGAATGTTAGGTCATTTTGAAGTCTTATTAGGTAGTGTTCTTCAGGATATAAATCAAGGAATTGCTGAGTTAGAGATACTTCCTTCTTCAGAAAGACAACAGCTACTATCTGTTTTCAATCCGAAGAAAATTTCGGATGCTGATGAGGATACCATACTGGACGCATTTGCAAGACAGGTGGCAGATACTCCGGATAATATCGCAGTGGTGTTTGAGGATAAGAAGTTTACGTACCAGGAGTTGGATATGTGTTCTAATCAATTGGCGAATTATCTAATACATCAATATAAAGTTTCCGTAGAGGATCTTATCGCAATTCAACTAGATCGCAGTGAATGGATGATTATTTCCATATTAGCCGTTCTGAAATCAGGAGGAGCTTACGTTCCTATTGATCCAAGTTATCCGGTTGATAGAATAGAGTTCATAACAAAAGATAGTGCTTGTAACGTTACTATTGATCAGGATTTTATAGAGGAATTTAACAAAGAACGTTTATCAACAGATGAAACAATCCCAGAAATAACTATTTCTGGTGATAGTTTGTCTTATGTGATTTATACTTCAGGATCTACGGGGCAACCTAAAGGAGTACTAATAGAACACGCTTCTTTGTTGGATTATGCAAAAACGTTTGCTTCTTATTTTAAGCTTACTGATCAAGATAGTATTTTACAGCAAGCGAGTATTGCTTTTGATACTTCTGTTGAGGAGATTTTCCCAATATTAATTTCGGGAGGAACGCTTATTGTATCCAAAGACTCGCAAGATCTGGAAGAACTAGTATCCGAATGCGAAAAACATAATATCACTTTACTTAGTACCAACCCGTACGTTCTAGAATATCTAAACGAACATCATTATGAATACGATCTTTGTATCCGTGCCTTGATAAGCGGGGGAGATGTGTTGAAAAAAGATTTTGTTTCCAACATTTATACAAAGTTTGATATTTTTAATACTTATGGCCCTACAGAAAGTACTGTGTGTGCTACATATCATAAAGTTGAACGACTCGATTTTAGTATTCCTATTGGTACTCCTATTGCAAATAGAGATATTCTGATTTTAAATGAATATGGTCAACTCACACCAACAGGAGTTGTTGGGGAACTATGTATCGGAGGAAAAGGTTTATCCAGAGGATATCTAAATCGTGCAGCGTTAACGCAAGAAAAATTTGTTGCTCATCCATTCCATAAAGGAGAACGTTTGTATAAAACAGGAGACCTGGCAAAATGGTTGCCAAATGGTTCGATAGATTTTATTGGAAGAAAAGATGATCAGGTTAAAATTCGAGGGTATCGTATCGAATTAGGAGAGATCGAAAGAATTCTTCAAGAAGAACATACCGTGAAGAGTTGTTGTGTTCTTGCAAAAGAAGATAACTCAGGTAATAAACGTCTGGTAGGATATGTAGTTGCTGCGGATCGTTTTGATAAGGAAGAGATCGTTACTTCTTTAAAAGGAAGGTTACCAGAATATATGGTTCCTCAGTTATGGGTAGAGTTAGAAACGCTTCCATTATCCAATAATGGAAAAGTGAATACCAAAGCTTTGCCTGAGTTAGATGTTAAAGCAATGCTGACTACAGAGTATGTTGCCCCAACTTCGGCAATAGAAGTAAAATTAGCTAAGATTTGGGAAGACTTGCTTGATGTTGAAAAAGTAGGAGTTTATGATGATTTCTTCAATTTGGGAGGACATTCATTAATTGCAGTGAAACTGGTAAGTCGTATTAAAAAAGAATTTAATACACCATCAGTTACCATTAGACATATTTTTGAAAATTCTACCGTTGAGTCGCTTTCTGAATTCATAACAACAGCAGATAAAGTGATCGAGAATAAAAGGCTTACGCTTTTGAAACCAGGAAATGATACTCCACCAATTTTTATTTTACCAGGAGTTTTTGGAGTGGCTGATTTTTACTACGACTTAGGAACTGCTTTTGATACAAATCGACCAGTATACGGAATTGATATGTTTGGACTTAATGAAGGCGAAAAACCTTTCACTAATATTGAGGATATCGCAAAAGCAAACATAGAACTCATTACTTCCATACAGCCCGAAGGGCCATATGATTTAGTAGGTCATTCTTTTGGAGGTTTGGTAGCAGCTGAGATGATGAAACAATTCTCTCAGGAGCATGATAAAGAAGCCAAGGTCTTTGTGTTGGATGTATTCCCAGAATTTAAACCGTATTCAGGAGACGAATTAGTTCAAGCGATCATGTACTTACTATATGAGTTTGTAAGTAATGACTATTTCAGAATTAAAAAATCTTCTCAGGATATGGATTTACAACACGAATTAGAGACGAAATTAAAAGCGTCTGATGTAGAGCAGTATTGGAAGGTTATTGGTCAATTTATCGAGGCACATACTACAGGAGATGATGATATATCAGAATTTGAAAGAATTTATAAAGTCTTCCACAGTAATATGATCATGCAGTACCAGGTAGCACCTACGGTAGCCGACGAGTTGTTTTTGGTAATCGCAAAAGAGCAGGGCGAAGAAGAAAATCACTCATTAATGAGGCAACAGTGGAAAGCGATAGTACCGCATATACACATTCTGGAAACAGAAGGGAATCATAATACGATGATTAAAGGTGATTATGCCAAACAACTTGCTTCACAAATCGTGACCTTCTTTGAATTATCATCTGAAGAAGAAACCATCTAGAATTAAAACACAAAACATTATGAAAATACTAGCATTTCCCTTTGCAGGGGGGAACAAACACTCATTGTCTTTTTTAAGAAGGTTTGTTCCCAAAGAAATTGAGCTGATTACCCTGGATTACCCAGGTAGAGGAACAAGAATTCAAGAGTCTTTATTATACGATATTCACGAAATAGTTGAAGATGCATTTTCCAATGTTTGTCAATTAATTCAACATGGTGATTATATCGTCTATGGGCATAGTATGGGGGCTTTGGTGGCTACCTTACTTTGCAAAAAAATAGAAGACGAAGGACTAAATAGCCCGTTGAAACTTATAGTCTCGGGTCGTTCGGCACCTTCTGTAGAAAGAAAAAAAAGAAACATATCCGATTTACCGGTCCATTCTTTTTGGCAAGAAGTAATTGCCTTAAACGGAATGCCCTCTGGGTTTATGGAGGAACCTTCCTTAAAGGAACTCTTTGAACCAATTCTCAGAGCCGATTTCAAGGTCGTAGAAGGATATGAATACCAAGAAAATTTGCAATTGAACATACCTATCGATGTTTTCTATGGAGATCAAGAGCTTAAAGATCTCGGAGATATCGATAAATGGAAGGAGGAGTCTAACAGACCAGTTACTATTCACGAATTAAAAGGAGATCACTTTTTTATTTACAATCATGGAGAATATATTACAAAGTCCCTTGTCAAAGAGTTTTTTCAATACCACTAATGGAAACACAAACATCTATGTTCTCTACAGTATTTTGGATGAACCAATAGCCGAAAATGTCTTTAACAGATATTTGAACTACTTGCCAATTCATTTACAAAAAGAGGTGTTGAAATACAGGAAATTGAAGGATAAACAGAATTGTCTGGTAGGAAAAATTCTGTTATACATTGGGTATAGTCAAATAGAGAAAAAAGAACTGGATTTTAATTCTTTGAAAAGAGATGAATTCGGGAAACCCTACATCATAGGGAGTAACTTTGAATTCAACATCTCTCACACAAATAATGCAGTTTTGTGCGCTTTTAGTACCGACAAAATAGGAGTCGATGTAGAGACAGTGCGCGAGATTGATCTGAAGTATTTCGAAAGTGTATTTTCTGACAAAGAAATGGGAGCTATACGATCAAAAGGCATCTATAAATTCTATGAGATTTGGACCAAAAAAGAAGCCTTGGCCAAAGCCATTGGGAGAGGGTTGGGAATTGATTTTCTAACCATCAAAGTTGATGAAGAATCACTAGAATATGAGAATGAACAATGGCAAACCAACCACTTCAAACTAGATAACAATTTCTGTTCGTTAGTTTTTAAGAAACCAGCAAACCGAATTAGCATAGAGTGCTTGCACGTTTGATTCTCAGGGTTTTTAGTGCTTTTGTCTTTAGGTATACTGATTTAGAAATACCAGAGAAACCATCTAATATTTTTTGACACTCAGGCTGTTCGATGTGCCATTTAAGCATGTCGAACACCATCGCTATTCTACAATGTTAATAGCATAGAAAATGAGTAAGGAGGTAACCGAAAATCCTGTAAAGAGTAGGTGAATTTTAAATTTTTAACAATGAAAAACAAACATGTAAACTTGGAAGAATTCGAAGTAGAACAATTGGAACAACGTCTTGAGATGAGAGATTGGGATTTACCTGATCCAGATGAGTTGGATGATGTAGGGAAACCAAAACCTAAGGAAATTGAATAAACAAGACGTGAGAGAATTGATCAAATAGTATCAAATATAACTTCTTGAATACATTGTATTACTGCCGATTGAATAGGAGGTTGCCGAAAATCCTTCTGAAAAGAGAGTAGGCAAAAATTTAAACTTTTTAATGATGAAAAAAACACAAGTGAACTTAGTAGAGTTCGAAGTAGAGCAATTAGAACAACGTCTTGAAATGAGAGATTGGGATTTGCCTGATCCAGATGAGTTGGATGATGTAGGAAAACCAAAACCGAAAGAAATTGAATAAGCAACTGATGTAGGTTAAGCAAATAATAGTAATGATAAGGTTAGAGGAGTTTGTAACACTCTAATTATATCTAACCTTTTCATTCTATTTTGTTGTAATCTATAGATCCCAAATAGTCAAAAGTGCTTTATAGCATAAGTGAAATTTTTAACTTTTTAATGATGAAAAATAAGAATATAAGTATAGAAGAATTTGAAGTAGAACAATTAGAGCAACGTCTAGAAATGGGAAGATGGTCTCCGCATTCGGATGTATGTCATGCACCACTTCACCTTTGTGACCAGGATTCAGATCTGATCATTCGATAATAAAAATCTAAACGATATTATAACATTAAAAGTAAGTGCAAAACTGAATAAATAAAAGTAGAGTAATGATACAGACAGAGATACAACAACAGAGATCAATCAGCCAAGCAAATGATTTTATTTCTAAACTAAACAATTTTATTGAAGAAAAACATTTGCCAAAGGTGTTTGCACCTGGGATTGCGGATAAAAATTTCATAGAGAATAATCCCTTATATTATACATACTATCCTTATTTATTCAGTAATGCCTTTCAAATCTATGATCAAGAAGTTTTGGATCAGCTTTCGATTGCAGGTTTTTTGTATTACAAAGCTGTTATTGTACTGGATCGAATGTTTGATACGAAACAACCCCAAAATTTATTCGAAAATTATTTAATATCGGATGTATGTAAAGAAGAAGCGATTAAACTATTGTCTGATCTGTTTCCGTCTTCTCATGAGTTTTGGAAATTCTGGAACGGAAGAAAACTAGAATATATTAAAGCATATGAGATCGATCAAAAATCCCATAGTGTACAATCCTTCGAAGATTTTGAACAATTAGCGGATTTTAAATGTGCCTTTGGGAAGGTAGCAGTAGATGCTTTATTCCACTTGTCAGATTCAAAAGATGAAGAAGTATACACCAACATATTAGCGTCTCATAAACTGTATTATGCTGCTTTTCAAATTGAAGATGACATTAATGATTTTGTTGAAGATTATGAAAACAAGCAGTTCAATATTGCTCTTTTCGAGTTAGAAAAACACCTGGGGAAGGAAAGGGTAGCCAACAGTTCTGTAAGTGACTTAAAGAAATTACTCTATTTAGAAAATATAGCAGACGCATTATATAATAAAGCGCTTCAATATTTAGAAAGAGCTCAAGAATATGTGAGAGGATACGATGTGGATCCATGGAACTACGAATTACAAAAATTGTATAATACCATTACGATTCATCAACTTAATGTAGATGGTTTTATCAAAGTGTTTTGTGCAAAACAAAGCTTTTCTAACCTCAAAAAAAGTAGCAATTCGCTAGACACTGCACTAACATCTGCAGTTAGTTTTATCAAGAAAAATCAGGATAAGATTGAAGGGAATTGGAATGATTTCTTTAACGATGCCGGAGTTAGTGACGTTTGGTCTACGGCCTATATCTTATCCCAGTTGAATGAACAAATTGCAAAAAATGAAAATATAGCTTTTGATCAAGCAGTTGCATTCCTACAAGAACATAAGAATACCAACAAACTTTGGGGATATAACAGTACATGGATTTCTGATGCTGATAGCTCCACTTTTGCAATGTTGGGTTTGCTAAATAACGGAGTTGCCATTTGTGATCAAACTTTGGATGTATGGCTTTCTTATCAAAATAGTGACGGCGGTTTTGCCACCTATAATAACAAAGATGAAGTTATCGCTTCTCTTAATTCTGAAGTAATAGAAAATGTAGACGGATGGGTGCAGTCACATTTCTGTGTAAGTGCAGCAGCATATCTGCTTCTTTGTAAAACAAGACCAAATAGTACCAGTTTTACCGCTTTAAGAGAGTACTTGATTAAAAATTTACAGAAAGATACAGCGACATATTCATATTGGTGGACAGAGAATGTTTATGCCTATAATCTGATTATAAAAGGGGCTTTGCATCATGAAGATCATGAATTATTCGCGATAGTTATTTCAGAAATTGAAACGTATTTGGATAATCATCAATATCAAACATTGATAGACCAAAACAACTTCTTTTATTTAGGCTTAGTACTGGACACACTTAATCATTCAGAGTATTTACAAGATAAATATGATGATCTGTCAGAAGCGTTAGTAAATGTGATCGTATCCAGTCAGTTAGAAGATGGTTCCTGGCCCGAAAGTTATGCGCTAAGGATTCCTCATCCGCAAGAAGTGGATGCCAACAGTAAAGAAATTTTTTGGCAAAAAGGAGATAAAGGGACCAACATTATCCTTTCAGATTTTCATCGATTATTTACAACGACCACTTGTGTCACTGCATTGGAAGGTTTTCAGCAAAAAAAACTTGTTCAAAAAGGAAATAGAGCAATTGGCGCCTAGCTCTTGCTAAGCAACCAAAGGGGATATACAAATCAATTAATAGAAAGAAAGATGAGCAATATTATAGAGATTATACCGGTAAAATCTCAAGATATAGATATTTTACCTTATGATGGTCCGGGATATTTGATTGTACACAAAAAACTTCAATACAATCTCAAAGTAAATCAACTTGTGGTTGATGTGTTGGATATGATTGATGGGAAAAAGAATATTGAGCAGATATCTTCTTCGTTTTCAGAAACATTTGGAAAAGAACTTAGTGCCACAAAGGTGTATGAGTTGTTGTTCAAAAAATTAGGGAGGTACCATATTATCGAAAATGATGATTTTGAGTATACACAGGTGGGAAAACCAGACTATTTGAAGTTAAGTTTTACAGTACTTAAAAAAGAATGGATCAAACCATTGATCAAACAGATGGTTCCTCTTTTTTCAAGATCATTGTTTTATCCAGCTTTGATTTTATCACTTTTTTCTATTGCTCTTATTGGGGTGGTACATTATGATGTGACCAGTGAAGGAATTATGGCAGGAAAAAAAGATCTGAATGTACCTTTTATGGTATTTGTAAGTGCGATCACCATTTTTATGCACGAATTCGGGCATATTGCGGCGTGTGATTATTACAAAGTTGATCATGGTGATGTAGGTTTTGGTTTTTACCTGCTGTCTCCCGTAATGTATGCCGACGTATCCAATATTTGGAAACTAAAAAGAAAAGAAAGAATTGTCGTAAATCTGGGTGGGTTATATATACAAATATTAATCGCTTTCCTATTCGGAATATTGTTTTTGGTTTTCGGGAAGGTCGAGTTTTTGGCTTTGATGTATATGTTAGGGATCATAAGTGTCTGTTTCAATTTAAATCCTCTATTCAGAACAGATGGGTATTGGATTCTCTCGGATTTTACCGGAGTTTATAATCTTCGGGAACGCTCCAATCAATGTTTGCTAAAGTTTTTTGGTTGGGTATCTGGCAAAGAACACTTTGATTTTAAAAAAGAAAACGTACTGCTGACTTTATATGCATTAGTGAGCATGAGCTACATTTTCGTTTTTATAGCAGTACTTCTGATCAATGATTTTTATGCATTCCTTCATTTTCCGGTAGACTTCATACAATTTATCAAAGATTGGGTATTTAACTGGCAAAGACCTTCTGTAAGTGCTATAGATGGATTCATGATCTATACACTACTATATTTTCTTCTTTTCAAGCTTGCTTTACGGAAGCTGAAAAAAATTAGAGTTAGGATAAGAAACACTTAGTTTCATCATAACTCTATAGATAATCAATTAATTATAAACGAAAATTGTTAATTATGAAAGTGCTAAAGTTTGGGGGAACCTCTGTGGGTTCTGTAGAAAATTTATATAAAATCAAGGATATTCTTCAAAAAGAGAATACCCAAAAGATAGTAGTATGTTCGGCAATGTCGGGAGTAACGGATCAGCTAATAACACTAGCAGAGAGTATTAAAAATAAGGATTTTGATGCCATCTCCAGGCGTATCTATTTCTTACAACAGAAACATGTTGGAGTGATAGAATGTTTGATAGAAAATCAAGTAACTCAAGACAATCTTAGGAACTATTTGTCAGAGACTTTTTCAGAAATCTTCGAATTGTCAAATGAGACATTTTCCGAGAGTATTCGATCAAGGATTATTACCTCTGGAGAGTTTATTCTGACTCGCATTTTTTCAGAGTTTTTGAATGAAAATGGAGTTAAAAATATGTGGTTAGACGCAAAGGATTTTATGCACGTAGACAATGTAGAAAGTCCAAACGTTGATAAGGTTTCCAAAAGGTTAAAAGGAGTTCTAAAAGATAAAACTTCATCAAATGTTTATATCACACAAGGTTTTATCTGTAAGACAGTAAATAATAAAATTAGTCATCTCAAAAGAGGAGGGAGTGATTATAGTGCAACGATTATTGCTGCGGCACAAAACGCCTCAGAAGTACAGATTTGGACCGATATTGATGGACTTCATAATAATGACCCTAGATATGTATCCAATACGCACCCTATCTCACATATAACCTATAAGGAAGCTTCAGAATTGGCATATTTTGGAGCAAAAATCTTGCACCCGCAAACGGTATCGCCAGTTAAAGAAAAACAGATACCTGTTTGGATCAAAAATACCTTCGAGCCAGAAGCATTTGGGACCCTGATTTCTGATCATACTCTACAAAGGGGATTAAAAGCTATTTCGGCAAAAGATGGGATTACTACAATCAATATTAAATCCAATAGATTGTTAATGCCTCATGGATATTTTAAGAGAATATTTGATATTTTTGATAAGTACGAGACTTCTATTGATATGATCACTACATCCGAAGTCGAAATTTCTTTGACAATTGATAGCGAAAAGCATTTGGATACTATTGTTGAAGAGCTGAATACGTTTTCTAATGTTGTAGTCAATCCATCTTCAAGTATCATATGTATTGTTGGCGAGTCGGTAATTGAAGATAAAAGTTCCTCCAAAATTTTTGACCTTTTAAATTATATCCCTTTACGAATGATTTCTTATGGAGGGAGTAATGATAGTATTTCAATTTTAATCGATACAAAAGATAAAATAAATGCGCTTAAGTTTTTGAACGATAGATTATTTGATACCTGTCCACAGCAATATGTGGTATAGATATACACAAAGCGTATTTGACCCCCGTTCTTAATTTGCAATCATTACCCGATTGCTACATATAATCCAAAAAAACAAATTATTTATTTTAAAACTCAAAATCATGCAAGAAACTCATTGTAAGAAAAAGACCAAAAATGTGGTGAAAGAAAAAATACTAGCGATCATTCTGATCAATTTTTCTTTTTTCAGCACCGAAGTTGTGTTAGCACAGTCCAAAAACATAGCTGTAGATCGTTTTGACGAGGTATTGGTTAGCTCTCATATCGAAGTAACTTTCAAAAAAGGAGATAAAGAATCTATTTACATCGAAGAGATTAGCGTACCCATGGAAAAACTAAACGTTAAAGTCAAGAAGAAAAAACTAAGCATTTATCTCGAAGGCGAGAAAATGTTTTTAGAATCTGGGAAAGAATACAAAAAATACAAGAAAAGAAAACGGCCATTATACGAGGGCACCGTGGTTAAGGCAGTAGTCACCTACAAGGACCTGAATAAACTTTCGGTAAAGGGTGATGAAACTTTTGTTTTTGCAAGCCCGGTAGAACGAAATAATTTTAGTCTAGATATTTTCGGAGCATCACGTGTGCTTCTCAACGAAACTAAATTGAATACCATGGAGGCTTCTGTGTATGGAGAAGGATACCTTGAGGTGAAAAAAGGTTCGATAACCAACCAAAATTATACTGCTTACGGAGAGAGTGAGATCAATACCCTCGAAGTGGATAATCAAACCACCGATATCACCGCTTATGGTGGAGGTGATTTTCAGTTAAACGTTTCAAAACTAATTACGGTTTCTGCTTATGGCGAAAGTAGAATTAGATATAAAGGAAATGCAACAGTTCAAAAAGAAATATTAATCGGTAATACCAGCATCCAGAAAATCAATTAATTTTTTAATTAAACTCTTAAAACCAATACAATGAAAAACCTAAATGCACTATTTGTGCTTATTACAACCTGTTTGTTTGTATCCTGTGATCAAACCAATGATGACGTAATCATCATACCAGATTCCGAAAATCCCAAAAGTGAAATCAGAAACTTAAATACGTTTGATAAAATCGACGTTGCGGATGGTATTGAAATAGTAGTAAATAAAGGTAATACTCAGTCTGTACAAGTATTTACAGATGAAGCTGCTTTGCCAAATGTTTCGACTACAGTCTCAAACGGTACATTAACAGCTCGGGTAACGGGATCTGTAGAAGTAGATGAACTACGCATTGAAATTCATCTTCCAAGTGTATCAGAAATTACCATGGATGAGGGGAGTAGTGGAACCTTATCCGGTTTTGAAAACCTTCCTCATTTAAGTCTAAACCTTTCTAATGGTGCAAGTTTTGATATTTCCGGGTCTGCCAATACACTAGACGCCGTGGTTTCAGACGCGGCGAGTTTAGAAGGCTTAGGATTTGTGGTGTCAGAATGTAATGCAACAGTATCTTCTGCAAGTCAAATGTCCATCTTCTGTACATCAAATTTATCAGGCTCGGTATCCTGGGTTTCTAGATTATCGTACAAAGGGAATCCAGAAGTAAATGTAGCTGTATCATCATTTGGACAGCTAGTAAATCTGGATTAAGTTATTCAAAAATTATACCGGTTATTATCAATGTTTTCCCAGCTTTAAAGTGATATCAAGTACAGAATAATCGTGGAAAATGGTATTGCCGGAGTATTAGTAATGCTTGAATCATTCGGGAATATATTATTTGTAGGTAACCATAACATTTTTTGAATTAGAGAACATTTAGATAGAAACATAAAAATTATTAAAATCATGAAAAAAAAAGGTAAAAAAAGTTTAGAGCTAAAAAAAGTAACTATCACTAGGGCGAATATGGAACATATTAAAGGCGGGTCTATTGGTCCAACATTTTTATGTAAATCTGTAATTTACAATGGTGAGGATAATTGTGTATCCATAATAAATCAAAATTAGAAAATATCTGTTTTTAGTTTTTTTGAGGGAGGGTCTAGTGATAGGCTCTCCCTTTTTTTGTGATAAACGAATATTATTTCCTTTAATTTGTATAAAAGTGCTTGCCAGAATGATAAAGAGAATAGTTTTAAGTATGTATATCCTTGTTTTCAGTACTGCTTGTGTTCAGCAAAAAACAGAGGATCTACGTATTGCTGTTTCTGCAAATATGCAATTTGCTATTGATGATTTGGTTGCAGCGTTTACAGAACACACAGGAATAGGGTGCCAGGTAATTATAGGTTCTTCAGGTAAACTTACCGCGCAAATCAAAGAAGGAGCTCCATTCGATGTTTTTGTCTCTGCAGACACCAGTTACCCCAATCAATTATTTAAAGAAGGGTATACAATATCAGCGCCAAAAATTTATGGATATGGGAAATTGATCGTGTGGTCCAGATTACGTGATACAGTGCCTCTGCCTCAGCTACTAAAAAATCAAGAAATAGATCATATTGCCATCGCCAATCCCAAATTAGCACCTTATGGTAGGGCAAGTGTCGAAGCTCTAGAAAAAATGGGAGTTTATGATGAGGTTAAGGATAAACTGGTTTTTGGAGAAAGTATTCTACAAACCAATCAATTTGTTATTTCTGGAGCTGCAGAAGTAGGTTTTACTTCAAAATCTGTAGTTTTATCAGACAAAGTTAAAGATGTAGGGAGTTGGATTGCTGTAGATCAAAGAGACTATTTGCCGATTTCCCAAGCGATGGTGGTAATTAAGCAAAAAGGAGATAAAGAGAAAGAAGCCAAAAGATTTCAGGAATTTTTCTTTACCAATACTGCCAAAACAATTTTAGAAAGATCTGGTTACGCTGTAAATAATGAGGAATGAATAGCTTAAAAGGAACGATTAGTACTATTAAAAATAATGACGGAATATCTTTGATAAGTGTCAACTTAGATACCGCAGTATTTCATGTGCTAATTATAGAAACCGAAGATGAAGCGACATACCTTGGTGTGGGTAATACAGTGAAGCTGATTTTTAAGGAAACAGAAACTATATTGACTAAAACCGATAGAAATTCTACAAGCATCCCAAATACTATGGTAGGACAAGTTTTGGCGGTACAGGAAGGAGCAATTTTATGCAAAATCACCATCGATGTAGCTGTAGCCAAAATTACAGCGGTAATTACCAGAATGATGCAAGATCAGTTGCAATTTAAAATAGGAGATAGGGTTACAGCGTTGATAAAAGCATCAGAAATTATGTTATCAGAATGATAGATTGGCAACCTTTGATATTAACATTTAAACTGGCATTAATTACAACATTTTTGCTTTTTATCTTATCGATACCTTTATCGTATTGGTTGGCTTACACAAAGTCCAAAATCAAACCTGTTGTAGAAACATTGGTGAGTATGCCTTTGGTATTACCTCCAACCGTGCTTGGATTTTATCTTTTGGTTGTTTTTAGCCCCAACAGTTGGTTAGGAGGGTGGATACAAGAGTATTTAGGGGTTCAATTTATTTTCTCTTTTCCCGGTTTGGTGTTGGCTTCTATGATGTATAGCCTGCCTTTTATGGTCCACCCCATACAATCTGGTCTTTCTGGACTTAGTTCGTCGCTGACAGAAGCCTCTTACGTACTGGGAAAATCAAAACTCACTACACTTTTTAAAGTACTTCTTCCCAATATAAAAACCTCATTGCTCACAGGTATTGTATTATCCTTTGCACATACTATCGGGGAGTTTGGTGTGGTACTGATGATAGGGGGTAGCATCCCTCAAAAGACTAAAGTAGCTTCGATAGCAATTTACGAAGAAGTAGAAGCACTAAATTATGATGCGGCGAACATTTATTCGCTGATTTTGTTCGCTATTGCATTCTGTATTTTGCTGGTCGTTTATTTAGGGAATGGTGGATATTTAAAAAGATTTTGGAAATGATTCATGTCAACATACAAAAAAGGCTACAAGGAGCTATGAGTGAGATGCTGCTTGATGTGGATTTTACCATTGAACAAGGCTCGTTTGTTACGTTATTTGGAGCTTCTGGAGCAGGAAAAACATCGATACTTCGTATCATTGCTGGCTTAATGCGTCCTGATGCAGGACAAATCATAGTAAATCAAGAAAAATGGTTCGATAGTGAGATGAAGGTTGATCGTAAACCTCAGGAAAGAAAAATTGGTTTTGTTTTTCAGGATTATGCCTTATTCCCGAATATGTCGGTAAAAGAAAATTTACTTTTTGCATTAGAAAAGAATCAAGATCCTCAAATTGTAGAAGAATTGATTCAAATTATTGAATTAGAAGATCTACAACATCGTAAACCTGAAAAATTATCGGGCGGACAAAAACAACGAGTGGCTTTGGCTAGAGCTTTGGTGCGTAAACCAACAATTTTGATGCTGGATGAACCCCTCTCTGCGCTAGATGCCAAAATGAGAGCTAAACTGCAGGATTATATTCTTAAAGTCCATAAACAGTTCAATTTAACCACTCTATTGATTAGTCATGAAGTGAGCGAAGTCATAAAAATGTGTGATCGTGTCTTTATGATTGAGAATGGACGCATTGCGAAAAATGGAAAACCCATGGAGGTGTTTGCCAATCAAAAGTTAAGCGGTAAATTCCAATTTTCTGGAGAAATTGTTGAAATTTTAGAACAGGAAATAATTTGTATCGTGACCGTATTAGTGGGGGTGAATTTTGTGAAGGTTATTGCTGATAAAGAGGAAATTAAAACCATGAATATTGGAGACAAAGTATTAGTAGCTTCAAAAGCTTTTAATCCGGTGCTTCAAAAAATTGAATAGAAGAATTGGTATATACTAATCATACATCTCTTATTTTTGTACACCTGTAATGGTTAAATAAAACCTAAGAACGGTAAAGGATACACTAGGATTTGTATATTGCTATCAGGCAAAATTGTAAGAACATTACTAGTAGATGGCACAATCATTATTGTTTATACCAGATATTTCGGGGTTTACACATTTTATTCAAAATACCGAGGCAGAACATAGCCAACACGTGATATCCGAATTATTGGAAGTTCTTATTAATGCAAACACACAGAATCTTAAATTGGCAGAGGTAGAAGGAGATGCCTTGTTTTTTTATAAAGTAAATGAAATTCCTTCGCAAGAAAAGCTATTGGCGCAGATAGAAACTATGTTTACTGCGTTTTATAGTCATTTGAAACTGCTGGAAAAAAATCGAATTTGCCCTTGCAATGCCTGTGCTACTGCTCCCAATCTTCAATTAAAAATTGTGGTGCATTCTGGAGAGTTACAGTTCATTACCGTTCAAGGAAAAAGAAAACCGTTTGGACAATTTGTGATTGAAGCACACCGTTTACTTAAAAACTCAATTCCCAGTGATAATTATGCGCTAATAAGCAATTCGGTTTGCGAAATGGTGGGGCTCACAGAATCATATCAAAGTAAATTATATAGCTTTAATAAGGGTAACGATCGTTATGACGATCAAAATATTGGGTATTTGTTTTCAGAAATAGACAAAGAAAAGCTAAAATTAAAACCCTTTGCGATCCCAGAAGAAGTTGATCTTAAATGCGAATCTTGCATTGTACTTGAACGTAATTTTACGATTCCTGCTCCCGAATTATTGGAATATATTACGAATTATGGGTATCGACATTATTGGGCAAAAGGAGTCGATAAATTTGAATATAATCCTGATGAAATTACCCGATTAGGGACAGAACATGTTTGTGTAATTGATGGCAAAAGGCTCAATTTTACAGCGGTAACCAAAAAAGCTGAGGCTGATGAAATTGTCTATGGAGAACGCACTAATGATGTGCCCATTGATGAGTTATACCAGTTTTTTATTATTACTCCCATTTCGAACACTAGCTGTAAATTAAGGGTAGAAATGTACCCCAAAGCGAGGTCGATTTTCAAGAGGTTATTGATTTCTTTGGTGCTCAAAAAAGCGTTTAGGAAGTCTATGAATACCTCAATAGATAACTTAGAGATAGCGGTAAAAAACCAATTGATGAAGGAAGTGAATTAAAGAAGATCCAAAATTCGTTCAAGTTGCATCCCTCTCGAGCCTTTGATTAGAATGTGTGCGTTGCTATTTGGGATATCTAAATGATTCGAAAAATCTTCAAAATTTTCAAACCTTTGTACACGAGTATCCGTACCCTTTGTCTTATAGAAATTGCTTCCAATTAAATAAATTTTATCAGTAGTAGTGTTGGTAATTAAATCTGCAATTCGTTGATGTTCGATTTCTGCTTCAGTACCCAGTTCAAACATATCCCCCAAAAAGACAAGCTTGGTACCTCCTTCAAATTGATCAAAATTATGGATTGCTGCTTCCATACTTGTAGGATTGGCATTATAAGCATCAAGAATAATCGTATAATTACCCCTTTTTATCACCTGTGATCTGTTATTGGTAGGGATATAGGATTCTATCGCTGTCTTAATTTTTTCGGTACTAATTTTAAAATAGTGCCCTATGGTAATGGCAGCTGCAATATTGGTAAAATTATAGGCCCCAACTAAATTACTTTTAATCTCTTGTTGTTGATAAGAAACCACTACATCCGGTGCAGCCTTTTCAAATTGAATTTGAACGTTGCTACCTTCATTTTTAGAAAAGCTAAAGGTGTTCATCCCTGCAGCGGCATTAACTAGTTTGGGATCGTCAATATTTAGGAAAATCTGTTTGTCGTGTTTTTTTAGATGCCTATAGAGCTCTGTTTTTCCTTTTAGTACGCCTTCTATACCTCCAAAACCTTCTAGATGGGCTTTTCCTATATTGGTGATATATCCATAATCGGGTTTGGCAATCTCTGATAGTGTTGCTATCTCACCCTGGTGATTAGCTCCCATTTCGACTACACCTATTTCGGTCTGTTTGTTCATTGATAAAAGCGTTAAAGGAACACCAATGTGGTTGTTCAAATTTCCTTCTGTGGCTTTTGTATTGAAACTAGTAGAGAGTACGCTAGCAATTAGTTCTTTGGTGGTTGTTTTTCCATTACTACCGGTTAGTGCAATAATGGGTATTCCCAGATATTCCCTATGATAAGTAGCTAGATGCTGCAAAGTTTCTAAAACGTCATGTACTAAGATATGTTTTTCTGAAACTTTGTAGTTGGAGTCATCTATTACCGCATAAGAAGCTCCTTTTGATAAGGCTTCATTTGCATAAGAGTTACCGTCAAAATTCCCTCCTCTTAAAGCAAAAAAGATAGTGTTGTTTTTGATTTTGCGAGTATCTGTTGAGATACCATCACTTTCTAAAAACAGCTCATGTAAGGTTGAAATTTTCATAAATACTTTGGTTTAGTATAGTAAAAAGCCCTGTACAAGTACTTTGCCAGGGCTTTTTCAATATAACGAACTTTAATATACTTCTCTATATTATCCTCTTGGTTTTTGGTGACGAGGAGTTTTCTTTCTTTTTGCTTTTGTTCCTACTCTAGACATTGCATTTCTGAAACCGATGTAATCAGTTGCCATATCTTGTGGAAGGAATCTTCTTTGTGCAGGATCTAACCAGTAAGCTCTATCTTTCCAAGAACCACCTTTGTACACACGCACATTGTCGTCTACAATGGTTGTTCTTTTACTAGACTCATCATATCTTCTTTCAAGCTTAGTACTATCTTGTGCGTCTGGTCCTACATAATGAATTGGTGCATTGTACATTCTTCTATTAGGAAGGTTTTCATCTTGGTATCCTTCAAAATATCTAGAAGAGCTTTTATCACCATCTCTATAGTTTCTGTTGTCACTTTCTGTAAAATTAGTTCTCATATAAGTGTCTTCATCGGTGATAGGCACCTGAAGAATACCTCCTGGTAACACTCTTGAGATAATTCTACCATTACTCAATGTATCATATACAATAGAGTCTGTCATTACGATTTTTACTGTTCCGTCAGGGTTGATAGCATTTTTAGTATATACATTACCTCTGTAGTAGTTAAAATCATTGTACTCATCGTCTACAATTGGTCTGTATACATCAGCAACCCATTCTGCTACGTTACCAGCCATATCATATAAACCATAGTCGTTTGGATCATAAGATTTAACAGGAGCTGTAATATCAGCACCGTCATCACTCCAACCAGCTATTCCACCATAATCACCATCACCTTGCTTGAAGTTAGCCAATTGGTCCCCACGAGTTCTTCTTTTTCCAGAACGCGTGTATTTTCCATTCCATGGATATTTTTTTCTACCTCTATAAATGTTATAACTTCTGATTTCTACTAAACCTAAGGCAGCGTATTCCCACTCTGCTTCTGTTGGTAGTCTATACTTTGGTAATAGAAGACCATCTTTACGTTGAATGTATAGACCGGTGGAATCGTTATCTTTTGCGTATCTTTCTGAGGCTCTTCCACCACGAATGGCTTCATCGTTACCTCCATATGTTTGAGAGGGAGCATTAAGATATGTTTCAGTGTCGAAAGTACTTTCTGCAGAAACATCCTCAAATGGTGCATTTTCTCTAATTACACCTTCTTCTTCAAGAATTCTTTCATTAACACGGTTAGTTCTCCAGTTACTAAATTCAACTGCTTGAATCCAGTTAACACCTACTACAGGATAATCTGCATATGCAGGGTGGCGAAGGTAATTGTTAGTCATCATTTCATTGAATCCTAAACGATTTCTCCATACCAAAGTGTCTGGAAGAGCCCCGTAATATATGTTTCTATATTTTGGTTCAGTTGGAGGATAAACACCTTTTAACCAATCTAGGTATTCCAAATACATGATGTTGGTTACCTCGGTTTCATCCATGTAAAAAGATTGAACGTGCTGTTGCGTAGGGGTGTTATTCCAATCGTGCATAACATCATCCTGTACTCGTCCCATAGTAAAAGTACCTCCTTCGATAAATACTAAACCAGGTCCTGTTTCTTGTTCTTTGTAGTTTGTTGCTACCTGAAAACCACCTTCCTTGGAATTGTATTTCCAACCAGTGGCTCTAGAACTACTCCCATAATCGTTCTTCGAGCAACTAAACAATAAAACACTAACGGAAAGTGCCATTAGCGACTTAAAAATAAACGCGTTTTTCATAATCTTAAGTTCGTTAAAGTAGAAATTAGGGCTTGCAATATAACAATTAACGTTAAATTTACCCTAAAATTTTTAAAATATTATCAATTCACAATTTTTTATGAATTGCCAACGACTTTGGTTTAACGCAATAATTTGTTGTTTATTATTTATTATTTAAGAAAAACCGAAAAAAAAGAAACCTGAAAAAAAATGGTTTTTACAGCGATCAGTAAATGTGGGATATCGGTTTTGTGATGGTTTAAAAAGTATGTTACTCTTCAAATAAAAAAGGTGAATTTTTTTTAATTTTTTTTTAGGGTAAAATAAAGGTTGAGTGTAATAGAAAAGAAAGATATAGTAATAGTGTCGTTTTTTTGTCACTAATAATGACTAAATTGATCCAGTATTTTTTAGGTACCACTATAAAGGTGTTTATCGAGATTTAAAGAAATCAACACCTACCATATAAGATATTGGTAAATTTTACGTTAAGAAAAGAACGAGTTTAAAAAATTAAACAACACACACTTTTTTAATCACTAAATAACTATATATTTGTCAAACTCAATTTTTGCAGGTATGAAAAAAACAATTATTCTTGGTCTTGCCTCTTTACTGTTTTCTAATCTTACTATCAAGGCACAAGAAAATAGAGCCATTACTACAGCTACCCCATTTTTATTAATTGCAGCAGATGCTAGAGCAGCAGGTTTAGCTGATCAGGGGGTTGCTACTTCGCCCGATGCTTTCTCACAACAGTGGAATCCGGCGAAATATGCATTCGCAAAAACAAAACAGGGGGTTGGGGTAAACTACACTCCTTATTTAAGTAATCTGGTAAATGATATCTTTTTAGGAAATCTTAATTACTATAATAGAATAAATGAAAGAAGTGCAGTAGCTGCAAGTTTCAGATATTTTAGTTTAGGAGATATTGAGTTTAGACAAACTGCAGACGGAGCCGCTAATACACAAAGACCTAACGAGTTTACGTTAGATGTGTCTTATGCATTGAAACTTAGTGATCATTTCTCTATGGCAGTTGCTGGACGCTATTTACGATCTGATTTAAGATTGCAAACGGAAAACGCCGATGATGCCAGTGCAGCAGGAAGTTTTGGAGTTGATGTAGCAGGTTTCTTTAGAAGTGAAGAGATTGCTTTCAATTCTTTTAACGGTAGATGGAGAGCTGGATTTAATATTTCGAATATCGGACCCAAAATAAGATATGACGATGCAGGTCAGGAAAACTTTATTCCAACTAACTTTAGAGTGGGTGGAGCTTTTGATTTTATCTTCAATGAAGATAACAGAATTACACCTACATTAGAATTCAGTAAGTTGTTGGTGCCTAGTCCTCAGGATTTTGATGGTGATGGAGATATCGATGCAGAGGATAACAGAGAGTATCAAGATATTAGTGCTTTTGGAGCGATCTTTTCTTCATGGGGAGATGCAGATGGTGGATTTAGCGAAGAGCTAAAAGAAATTACCTGGGCTTTAGGAGCAGAGTATATGTATAGAGATGTATTTGCTTTCAGAGCAGGGTATTTTAACGAGAGTGAAGAAAAAGGAGCACGTCAGTTCCTTTCTCTAGGAACAGGTTTCAGATATAATGTAGTTAATCTAGATGTGTCTTACTTGTTTTCAACATCATCAGTACGTAGTCCATTAGAAGGAACACTTCGTTTCGGTCTTACGTTCAACTTCGGAGACGAATATTACGATTAAATAGAATAGATATAGTGTTCAGAAAAAAGTATCAAACCATTGGCTTGATACTTTTTTTTGTTTGTAGTACCTTGTCGTCCCTTTTTTGAAAAAGAAATTTAAGACAGCATGAAGGAAATACAAATTACTTCAGTATTACAGATTTACGATTCGTTTGACGAACTACCGGAAGATATCCAGGATTTGATGAAAAAATCCATGGAAATTCGAGATAAGGCTTATGCGCCTTACTCAGAATTTTTGGTTGGCGCTGCACTATTATTAGAAAATGGAGAAGTGGTTCTGGGTAACAATCAGGAAAATGCATGTTATCCTTCTGGATTATGTGCAGAGCGAACTGCAATTTATTGTGCAGGAGCCAATTATCCGGATGTCGCAATCCGGAAGATGGCGCTTACTGCAAAATCCTTAAAATATAAGTTGGTAACACCAACTCCTCCTTGTGGAGCTTGTAGGCAAGCTATTGCAGAATATGAGGTAAAGCAAAAAGCACCCATAGAGATTTTTTTTATGGGAGAGACAGGAAAAGTGGTCAAATCTTCTTCTTTATCTAATTTATTGCCTCTTATTTTTGATAATTCGTATTTATAACGTTTTCGTAGATTTTATTGGTGAAACTGTTTTTCCCTTAATTTCGAATACCTTATTTTTGTTTTTCGTTCAGTTTTGAACGAAATCGGAAAAATTTAATAATTACCATTTTAGGTAATTAATTGTTACACTTATCAGCACAATTGTAAATGAAAAAAATAACCAAAGAAGTATACCTGAACTGGTATGAAGAAATGCTTTTCTGGAGAAAGTTTGAAGATAAACTTGCTCAAGTATATATCCAACAGAAAGTAAGAGGGTTTTTACACTTGTATAATGGCCAGGAAGCTATCTTGGCAGGGGCTTTGCATGCCATGGATCTTACAAAAGATCGTATGATTACCGCGTACCGAAACCATGTACAACCTATAGGTATGGGAGAAGATCCAAAACGAGTAATGGCCGAACTTTATGGTAAAGGAACAGGTACTTCGCAAGGTTTGGGAGGATCTATGCATATTTTCTCAAAAGAACATCGTTTTTATGGTGGTCATGGTATTGTAGGAGGGCAGATTCCTTTAGGTGCTGGATTAGCATTTGCTGATAAGTATCATAAAAGAGATGCAGTTACACTTACCTTTATGGGTGATGGAGCTACAAGACAAGGATCTTTACACGAAACATTTAACTTAGCCATGCTTTGGAATTTACCAGTAGTATTTTGTGTGGAGAACAACCAATATGCTATGGGTACGTCAGTGAGTAGGACGGCAAATCATACAGATATTTGGAAATTGGGACTTGGGTATGAAATGCCTTGTGGTCCTGTAGATGCAATGAATCCTGTAAATGTAGCTGAGGCATTGGATGAAGCTATTACCAGAGCAAGAACAGGTGGAGGGCCGGCATTCTTAGAGTTAAAAACCTATCGATATAGAGGGCATTCTATGAGTGATGCACAAAAGTACCGTACCAAGGATGAGGTAGCAGAGTATCAAAAATTAGATCCAATTACCCAGGTATTGGATGTGATTAAAGATAAAAAATATGCTACCGACGAGGAAATAGCAACGATAGATAAGAGAGTGAAGGATCGTGTGGCTGAATGTCAGAAGTTTGCAGAAGAATCACCATTCCCAGAAAAGAATGTGATGTATGATGTAGTGTACGAACAAGAGGATTATCCATTTTTATCACACAAACCACAATAAATTATGGCTACAGTAATTAATATGCCACGTTTAAGCGATACCATGGAAGAAGGGGTAGTTGCAAAGTGGCTTGTAAAAAAAGGAGATAAAATTAGCGAAGGAGATATCCTTGCTGAGATAGAAACTGATAAGGCAACGATGGAGTTCGAATCGTTTTACGAAGGTACTTTGTTGCATATTGGTATAGAAGAAGGAGAGACAGCACCAGTTGATAAATTATTAGCAATTATTGGGGATGAGGGCGAAGATATATCTTCATTATTAAATGGAGATGCTGCACCTACACCAGAAGCCACACCGGAAGAAAAGACTGAAGAAGCTCCTGCTGCAAGTAATGCTGCTACAGAAGTGCCAGAAGGTGTTGAGATGATTACAATGCCACGTTTAAGTGATACGATGGAAGAAGGAACAGTGGCTACATGGTTGAAAAAAGTAGGTGATACCGTCGAAGAAGGAGATATCCTTGCCGAGATAGAAACCGATAAAGCAACTATGGAGTTTGAGTCATTCTATAATGGAACATTACTTCATATAGGTATAGAAGAAGGGCAAACAGCTCCTGTAGATGCGTTATTGGCGATTATTGGTCCAGCAGGTACTGATGTTTCTGGACTTAAAGACGGAACTGCTGTAGCAAGTGCTAAAAGTGAAGCTACTACCACTACTGCTACTCAAGAAGAAATTAAAAAAGAAGAGCCGCAAACTTCAGTAACAAGTACTACAGCATCAGGAGGTAGGATATTTGCGTCTCCTTTAGCTAAAAAGATAGCTAGTGATAAAGGAATAGATCTTTCTCAGGTAAAAGGAACTGGTGAAAATGGACGTATTGTTAAAAAGGATGTAGAATCTTTTGTTCCAACAACGGTATCAGTGCCAGCTGAGTCTAAAGAAGTAGCTGCAAGTCCTGCCGTTCAGGCGTTTGTTCCAGCAGGAGAAGAGAGTTTCGAAGAAGTGAAAAATTCTCAGATGCGTAAAGCAATCGCAAAAGGATTGTCTGCTTCCAAATTTACTGCTCCGCACTACTACCTTACTATAGAATTGGATATGGAGAATGCAATGGCTTCTCGTAAAAATATCAATGAATTGCCTGATACGAAAGTGTCTTTTAATGATATGGTAGTAAAAGCGTGTGCTATGGCATTACGCAAACATCCGCAAGTAAATACACAGTGGACAGATACGGCAACAAGATATGCCAAGCATATTAATATTGGGGTTGCTGTAGCGGTGCCAGATGGATTAGTAGTGCCGGTGTTACCATTTACAGATCAAATGTCATTAACTCAAATAGGTGCATCTGTTAAGGAACTGGCGGTTAAAGCCCGTAATAAAAAATTAACTCCGCAAGAAATGTCGGGAAGTACCTTTACCGTTTCTAACTTAGGTATGTTTGGTATTCAGGAGTTCACTTCTATTATTAATCAGCCTAATTCTGCTATTTTATCAGTAGGAACTATCGTGCAAAAACCTGTGGTAAAAGATGGGCAAATTGTGGTAGGAAATACTATGAAAGTAACTTTGGCTTGTGATCATAGAACTGTAGACGGAGCTACTGGAGCTCAGTTTTTGCAAACCTTAAAGCAATACTTGGAAAATCCAGTTACTATGCTGGCCTAATTATATTAAAACTTATTATAAGATCCCGCTTCACCTTGAGGCGGGATTTTTTTATCTTTAGCATCAAATAATTGAGGTATGAAAAAGTATTTAGGGATAATAGCAGTATTAAGTTTGTCTTTGGCTTGTAAACAGGCTACCGTTGTAGCACAATCTGATGTAAAAGAAGCACATGCACAGATCGATAAAAAGAACAATTCAGGGGATATCATAGCAGAGTACGTAGCAACGACTATGAAGTTTTTGGCAAGTGATGAGTTAGAGGGTAGAGACACCGGGAGTAAAGGGTATGAAGCCGCTGTACAATTTGTAGAAAAGGAATTTCAATCTATGGGAGTGGCGCCTTATTTTGATTCGTATCGAGACCCCTTTGAAGCTAAAGGTGTTCCTACGATGAACGTAGTAGGTTACCTAAAAGGTAATGACAAAGAACTTGCTAATCAATTCGTAGTGGTTGGAGCGCATTTGGATCATATAGGAAATGGTAGCGAAGTTAATGGAGATGCAATTGCCAATGGTGCCAACGATAATGCAGCAGGGAGCACTGCAGTTTTGGCTTTGGCCAAACAACTGTCTAAGCTTAAATCGAATAAACGAAGTGTTTTATTTGTTCTTTTTGGGGCCGAAGAAAAAGGACTGTTGGGATCTAAGCATCTGGCTCAGGTATTAAAAGATAAGGATATAGATTTGTACACGATGGTCAATTTTGAGATGATCGGCGTACCTTTAAACGAAAAGTCGTACAAAGCTTATATCACAGGCTATGAGAAATCAAATATGGCTGCAAAAATAAATGAATATTCTGGTGCAGAGTTAATTGGTTTTTTACCAAAGGCAAAAGAGTATCAATTGTTTCAGCGTAGTGATAATTATCCTTTTTTCAAACAATTTAATGTGCCCTGTCAGACGATATCGACGTTTGATTTTACGAATTACAACTATTATCACCATGTGGATGATGAAGTCTCTGAAATGAATTTCGAGTTTATGGCAGAATTAATCAATGCTTGTCTACCTGCAGTTGTAAAGATTGCAAGTACTTCAGAAAAAGAAATAAAGCTAAATTAAGGAGCTTACACAAATGAGTCATAAAAACATTATTATAACCGGTGCAAGCCGCGGCATAGGGTATGAATTAGCAAAATTGTTTGCAGACGAGGGGCACCATGTACTTGCGCTATCTCGTAATGAAGCCCCGATTCAAAAATTAAATCATAAAAACATAGCCAGTTTTCCTTTTGATATTTGTGAACCACAAGATCTTGTAAAAATGACTGATTATGTTACCAAAAATTGGGATCAGGTTGATGTTTTGATCAATAATGCTGGGAAATTACTGAATAAACCTTTTGCCGAAATTACTACAAAAGAATTTGAAGAGGTGTATCGGGTGAATGTTTTTGGCGTGGCCGAAATTACCCGATTAGTCCTTCCATTTATGAAGTCGGGAAGCCATGTGGTTACCGTGAGCAGTATGGGGGGCATACAAGGAAGTATGAAGTTTCCTGGTTTGGCGGCGTACAGCTCAAGTAAAGGAGCAGTAATCACTTTGAGTGAATTGCTGGCAGAAGAATATAAGGAGAGCGGGATTGCTTTTAATGTGCTTGCTCTTGGAGCGGTGCAAACTGAAATGTTGGAAGAAGCTTTTCCAGGATATCAAGCTCTCTTATCGGCTCTAGAAATGGCTAGTTATATCAAAGAGTTTTCTCTTACAGGAAACAGTTTTTATAATGGTAAAGTACTACAAGTTTCTAGCAGTACTCCATAATCAAAAGGGAAGCGCTTGCCGCTAATTGTTGTTCTTTACTTTTGTTTTATGTCTTTCAAAATAAACCTGGGTTGTTTTCAAGGGTTCTCCATCAATTGTTATTGTGCTTGTTTTGATAATAGTTAATATGGTATCTATAGCAGTAGGGTAGATGATTTTTGTTTTTACCGATTGTACCGAGTCAGAAACAGCCTGAAACGAATCGATAAATTCTATGTTTGAAATTAGGGTGTCTGTTGTGTTGCCAATAATGTTTTCTGCTTCTGAAGTTATTTTAAATTTGGGATGAGTTGCGATCAGTTGTTTTTCATCTAGTAAAGCTTTTAATTTTTGAGTCACTAGAATTTTATAAGCTTCTTCTTCAGAAACTATACTGGTTTCTGTACTAGTTTCAGAAAACTCGAATTCAGGTACGGACAGGTCATTAGCCTCTTTTGAAGCTCTTTTTGAACATCCTATAAAGAGGAGAATGATGAAGGTGATATAACTGAATTGAAACTTCATAATCGTACTCTGAATTTTAGTTTTACAATTTGTCCATTCAATCTTTTGGATTCTATAATCTCTATATTTTTTAATTGTTCTGTTGGAGTCGTAAGCGTATTGATAAATTTTGTCTTAGAATACATCTCAATACCTAATCCATGAGGTAATACCTGAAAAATGGTAGCATCTTTTGCGATGAGTTGAGATAGTTCTTGCTTGCGATGTTCCCAGTCTTCTATCTTGCCATTGGCATAGTAATGGAGCATTAACGCGTAGTCATCCGTTCGTATTTGTATTTCTTCATTTTTTATTGAAGAAACAATTCGGTAAATCGTGTCTGTTTTATGATATGGGGATTGTACCACAAATTGAATAAAATTATCTTTGGTAGTCCAACTAAAACACCCTAAACTATCACTTTTGGTATAGAAAGGAGATTGTTGATCATTAAGAATGATAATATCCATAGGGATCGTATTGATTGGTTGTTTTCGATCCTGATCAATAAAACAAAAATTAAAAGTGTTGGTTTTTGGAGTGAATATATATATAATGGTCAACAGAACCAGGCTCGATAGTAAAAGAATGGTTGCTTTTAAAAGAACAGGTTTTTTGTTCTTTAATTGGTCTTCGGAATGAGTAGCTTTAAAATCATTCCAATTTTTATAATCACAATATTGAGAAAGCAGATTTAGGATGTCTACCCTAGGGAGTTTTTCAGGAGCATTCTTAAAGTAACTGTAAAACGATTTTTCGCTAATACTTCCTTTTACTTTTTGCTGTAGGTCCTCTTGAAAAGAAATGATATCCTGTCCTTTCCAAAGAGAAATATCCTTGCTTGAAGCATTGTTTTTTGATAAAAACTCCCGAGCAACAGCTTTTTTAAGCTGATCAAATAATATGTTGTCCTTTGTAGTGATTTTCTAAGTTTTTGATAAAAAGGTAATTACTCTTTGTAAAACAGATTACAAGTGTTTTACAAGTAAGCTACAACTCAGGTCCATGACCTTCCAATACTTTTGATTTCAGTTTAACAAGATAAAAAATATAACAATGAATACGTTAAAATTAGGAAAAGTGTTATTGGTGAGTTTTGTGTTCTTTCATCTTTCATGTAGTCAAGAAAAAAGTAATCTGGATATGCATTCAGAATCAATTGCTCTTGAGTCTACAGGAGAAACATTGGAGTTTAACAGTTACGAAATCGAAGAAGAAGATAAGCAAGGGGTGCGAAAAAAGAAGATTGATGATCACTCATTTGAAACAAAAATTATCAAGAATGCAAATTGTCGTCTTAAAGTTAAAAGTGTTGAAGAGATAACAAAAAGGACAAAGGCCTTTGTGGCCTTGCATCAAGGGTATGTCGCCGACGAAAGATTTACGCACACCAACTATTCCAAAGAAAACAGATTTGTGATTCGTGTGCCAAAAGATAAATTTGATATCGTATTGGATAGTGTTTGCAAATGGGCTGAGTTTGTAGATCATAAGAATATTTCTACAGTAGATGTAACCGAGGAGTATATGGATGTATCTTCCAGATTGAAAACAAGATTAGAAGTAAAGGAGCGTTACGAAGCTGTTTTGAGGTCAAAAGCCAAAACGGTCGAAGATATTTTGAAGGCAGAGGACAAAATAAAAGATATTCAGGAAGAAATAGAGGCAGCACAGGGAAGAATACAGTATTTAAGCAATAAGGTTTCTTTTAGTACGATACAGATAGATTTGTATGAGGCTGTTGTTCCTAAGCCTGAGCCTACAATATACGAACCTAGTTTTGTAAGTAAGGCAAAAGAAGGGTTCTCTTTTGGTTGGTCGATTATTCAAAATGCTACATTACTGCTCTTTTATATTTGGCCTATTGTATTTTTGGCAGTATTGGTTCTGGTATATTTCAAATGGATAAGAAAATAAAATTAATACAAGCGTATCTTTGTGATGCGCTTAATTTTGTATTTTTCACTCGTGAAAGAGATTTTAGCGCGATATATTCCTGAAAGAGCTATTGATCAAGCCTTTGATTTGATTGTTGCTTGTAATGTGCATCTTAAGATCGTTAATGAAAGAGTGACACGTCATGGGGATTATCGCAGAACTCCAGATGGAAGGCACCAGATTACAGTAAATGCTTCACTTAATAAATATCGTTTCTTAATTACGCTTATTCATGAAATTGCTCACCTGGTTGCTTTTGAAAAGTATGGTCGTTTTATCAAGCCTCATGGAATAGAGTGGAAAAGAGTTTTTCAGCAATTAATGTTGCCCTATATCAATCCAGAAGTTTTTCCATCAAAATTATTGCCGGTTATTGCTAATCACTTCAAAAACCCGAGGGCTAGTAGTGATACAGACGAAAAATTATCGCTAGCCTTAAAGCAATATGATCCAGACAATGATAAAAGTTATATATTTGAATTACCTTTCGGAAGTACCTTTAGATTATACAATGGAAAAATTTTCAGAAAAGGAAATAAAAAGGTAAAACGATATGAGTGCGTCGAAATTGCAACAGGTAGAGTATACCTATTTAACCCCAATGCAGAAGTCGAACTGTTACATTAACTTATGAACAAAAATTATTATGCCATATTGATGGCCGGTGGAGTAGGGTCTCGTTTTTGGCCCGTTAGCACAACTAGTTTTCCAAAGCAATTTCATGACATGTTGGGTACGGGAGAAACCTTGATACAAAAAACGTTTTCTCGTTTAGCCAAGATTGTACCCGTAGAGAATATTTATATTTTAACCAATGAGTTGTATAATGATTTGGTATTAGAACAGTTGCCATCGGTTACACCAAAACAGGTAGTCACAGAACCTGCAATGAGAAATACAGCTCCTTGTATTCTTTATGCAGCGATGAAAATTCAAAAAGAGAATCCTGATGGCGTTATGGTGGTGGCACCAAGTGATCACTGGATAGAGGATGAAGATGCTTTTATCGCTGACTTGCAACAAAGCTTCGAAGCCTGTAGTGCCAAAGAAATGTTGATGACTTTAGGGATTCAGCCTGCATTTCCAAATACGGGATATGGATATATCAAATATCATAAAGAAGATAGTGCGATCAAGAAGGTAGAGCAGTTTACCGAAAAACCGGACTACGAAACCGCAAAGACTTTTTTGAATGAAGGAAACTATCTTTGGAATGCAGGGATTTTTATCTGGAGTGTAAGTAGTATTGTTAATGCATTTGCTCAATTTCAGGAAGAAATGACTACATTGTTCAAGAAAGGAGAGGATGTCTACAATACAGAACAAGAAAAAGCATTTATAGCAACCCATTATGCATTAGCAGAAAATATTTCTATAGATTATGCTATTTTGGAAAAAGCAAAAAATGTATTTGTTCTTCCTGCTAGATTTGATTGGAATGATTTAGGAACATGGGGGTCATTATACGATAAATTGGATAAAACCAATGAAAAAAATGCAGTGGTGAACGCAAGAGTCCTGACTCAGGATGCTTCGGGAAATATGATAAGAACTACAAAGGATAAAATTGTAGTTGTAGATGGATTGACAGATTATATCATTGTTGATAAAGAAGAGGTACTGCTCATTTATCCCAAGAAAAAGGAACAACATATAAAAGAAGTACGTACAGAAGTAAAAGACACCTTTGGAGAAAAATATACATAATACAATGGAAGAGAATACCAAACCACCAGTATCTAATCAAGAAGAAATGACCGAGTCTGTAAAAAGAGACGCTAAAGGTCTTTTTACAAGTGTAAAAACATTTCTTCGAGAGTTACTGGATATAAGGTCTGAAACCGATAAGGATCAAACTATAGAGGATGTTAAGAACGATATTCCTTTTAAAGGGCATACGGCCTGGATTCTTATATTTTCGGTTTTTGTAGCATCTATTGGGCTTAATGTAAGTTCGACTGCAGTAGTAATAGGAGCCATGTTAATCTCTCCATTAATGGGCCCGATCGTCGGGGTAGGATTATCCATTGCGATTAATGATATCGATACTTTAAAAAGATCGTTGATCAACCTTGGGGTGATGGTTGGATTAAGTGTAGCCGCAGCTACCTTGTATTTTTGGCTCTCTCCACTAACAGAACTCACTCCAGAGTTAGAATCGAGAACAGCACCTACCATTTTGGATGTATTGGTAGCAATATCTGGGGGATTGGCATTAATAGTCGCCAAATCAAAGAAAGGGACCATGCCCAATGCTATAGCAGGAGTAGCAATTGCTACTGCGTTAATGCCACCATTATGTACCGTGGGATATGGGATTGCTGTTTGGGAGCCGAACTTCTTTCTGGGAGCGATATATTTGTTTATTATCAATGCTATATTTATTGCGCTATCTACTTTTATCGTTGCCAAGTTATTGCGTTTCCCGATGATTCGGTACGCAAATTCTGCAAAGCGAAAGCGTACTGCCCAGTTTGCATCTGTATTAGCTATAATTGCCATGATTCCTGCAAGCTATACATTTTATAAAACCTTAAAAGAAAGTAATGCAAAGCGTGATTATTCTCATTTTATAGAAGATGAGGTAAACGCTAACGAAAATTTATATTTGCGTAAGGATTTCTATAATTACAACGAAAGAACCATTAAATTATATTTTGATGGAGAAATGCCAGAGGCAGTGATGAGTGATTTAAAAAATGAAATTAAAAACTACAAACATATTTCAGATTTTGAGCTAACCATTAACGGGAATAAAGCTCGTGGATTGGATCAGGTTTCAAAAGCCTATGATCGTGCTATTGTAGAGCTGGATCGCATGCAAAAGGAGAATGATAAGTTGTTGGATGAGATCGAAGACCTTAAAATACAAATGGCCGGTCTGGAAACTAGCCTGAGAGAGGCGAATAAAGAGGTTCCAGTTGAAGTATTGCCTTATTTTAATATTTCTAAAGATGCCAAAATTCGGTTTCCGGATTTGGAAACGCTGGGATATGCAGAGATGTTGAAATCAAACTTCTTGCGTATGGATACCGTTCAGGTCATCTTCCCGAGATGGAAGTTTAAGGTGTCGGACAGTCTTGAGATCGATAGAAATCAAAGATTAAGAGAATGGATTACCAGAGAGTTGAAAGCAGATACTTTATATCTTGAATAATCATCCTGAATAGCTAAAAAATCTTTTTGGATAGTTGGTATACTACAAACCTTTCAGCTGAGCATCTCTTACCTTTTTGAACAGGTTCGAGGAATATACAAAGTCGGTAACAGCTTTGTTATCGGTTTTAAAAATTTGAGTTTTATCACCTTCCCATTCCAGATACCCTTTTTGCAGAAACACGATTTTCTCACCGATCTCCATTACGGAATTCATATCATGTGTGTTGATCACAGTAGTGATGTCATTCTCCTCGGTGAGTTCCTTGATCAGGTTGTCAATTACGATAGCAGTTCTTGGGTCTAAACCAGAGTTGGGCTCGTCACAAAATAAGTATTTAGGTTGGGTTACTACTGCTCTGGCAATAGCTACACGTTTTTGCATTCCTCCACTAATTTCTGAAGGTAACTTTTTCTCTGCGTTTTCAAGATTAACACGCTGAAGTACTTCATGTACCCGGTGTAACATTTCCTCTTTACTCTGTTTGGTAAACATCATCAATGGGAACATAACATTCTCTTCTACCGTCATAGAATCGAATAAGGCACTCCCTTGAAATACCATCCCCATTTGTTCTCTAAGATCCCTTTGTTCCTGCTCGTTCAAATCAGAATATGTTGCCCCGTCATAACAGATAGTTCCTTTTTCGGGAGTAAATAGTCCTAATAAACACTTCAGGAAAACCGTTTTACCACTACCACTTTGTCCAATAATCAAATTCGTTTTTCCACGATCAAAAGTAGTTGTGATTCCTTTCAGAATCTCTTCTCCGTTAAATCCTTTATGTAAACCTTTTACTTCTATCATTAGCTAAGTAATAATTGAGTGATTAAATAATTAGAGATAATAATAACCACAGTAGTCCATACAAAAGCTGTAGTGCTGGCTTTACCTACTTCTAGTGCACCTCCTTTCATATAATACCCATGAAACGAAGGGATGGTAGCTAATAGAAAAGCAAAGAAAAAGGTTTTTATAAATGCGTAGGTAAGGTGAAACGGCATAAACTCTTCTCGTAATCCAATCAGAAAATCAGTGCTCGATATAAACCCTCCATATACTCCTGCTACATAAGCTCCAACAATGCCGATGAACATTGCAATAGCGATTACAAAAGGATAAGTAAGCATAGCTATGATTTTTGGAAATACCAAATAGTTTAAGGAATTGATACCCATTACTTCGAGTGCATCAATTTGTTCAGTTACCCGCATGGTTCCGATACTAGAAGTAATAAAAGACCCTACCTTACCTGCCATGATAACCGAAATAAAAGTAGGAGCAAACTCCAATATGACCGATTGTCGAGAAGCAAAAGCGATCAACTTTTTGGGAATTAAAGGATTGGTGAGGTTAAGAGCTGTTTGGATAGCAACTACCGCACCAATAAAGAACGCAAGGAATACTGTTATACCCAAAGATCCTATAATTAAGTCGTCTATTTCTTTAAATATTAAATTTCGTAAAACAGAACCTTTAGTCATACGACTAAAAACTCCTTTTAACATTAAAAAATAACGACCAATATCGTCTAGATAAAACATATATTCCCAATTAGAAAAGCTAAAATAGAAAAAAAAATATCCTTAGCATTTAACCTTTCATTAAAGTTTTGCTTTTATATCCACCGCGAATTTGCGGTCCAAATTGTATGAGGTAATGATTAGATGAACTTTTGTAACCTCACTTTTTTGTTATTGTCGGTTTCGGTCCAGATATAAAAGGAATTATAAAAGGTGTTGAAGTATGTTTTGTACACTTCTTACTGCGCCTTCCATATATCCTCCAAACTGAGGAGAGGTTTCTGATCCTGCAATGTAGAAGTTATTGTTATACCATCCATTTTGATAGGCTGGGTTTCCGTTGTTTTGATGTGGGAAAATAAACTGATTTGCATCAAACGTGGTGAATGCTTCATTTCTCCAGAGGGTTTCATGATATGCAGTATAAGAAAGAATGTCGTTGCCAAACATCTTTTGAAGCTGATTTAGAACTTTGGTTTGTCTTTCTTTGGCAGTGTCGAGATGCATTTCATTTTTGATAAAACCTTTTAATGCGTATTTGTTGTTTTCATAATTAGAATGATCATACAATTCTGTTACCGGTCCCACATTACTAAAAACAGCACCAGAATATTGATGTTCTTTCCAAAAAGGTTTAGAAAAAGAAAGTCCTACCTTTATGGAGTCACGCATCCATGTGTGTGTTTGGCTAGCAAGAGTGGTTATGTTTTTAGGTAAGTTGGGAGTAAATTTTACCGTATTCATCAATAACAATGGAGGAATGGTAGATACCACTTTATTAGATGTAAATCGTTGGTTTTCGGTCTTTACAATGCATCCATTGATCTCATCATAACTAATTTCGTTGACTTTACAACCTAATACTATTTGGTTTGCAGGTATAGTATTGGCCAGTTGGTGTGTCAATGTACTGGTTCCTCCTTGTATTCTATAACTTGATGGTTGGTTTTCGGGTATTTGAATGCGTTGAGGTGGTGAAGTAGATAAGGATTCAAAAAGTGTGATGCCTCCCATTGATTGCTCAAAAACAGGAATTTTTAATTCTTTCAGTAGTTTGAATAAGGCAGTATGTTGTGTTCCTAACCAGGTGGCACCCATTTCTATTGGAGTATGATCGGGAGTATAAGTGGTGTGTATTCGACCTCCTATTCGATCTCGAGCTTCTACAACGGTAAAAGATATGCCATGTTGTTGCAGTCTATATGCTAGTAATAGTCCAGTTAACCCTGCCCCAATAATCGTAACGTCTGTTTTCATTGCATTTCAAAATTAAAAATAAAGAGTAAAGCTATACAACAGCTTTACTCTTTATTTTAGCATAAAAGTTGGTTTTATTTTTCCATTAAATGTGTGCCATGAACCACTGCGGCACCTGCTCTAAGTGCAGCTGCAATAAATGTAGTTTCTGCCAACTCTTCTTGAGTTGCACCATGTTTTATGGCGTTGTTTTTATGGATTTCCAGACAATAAGGACATTGTGTGGTTAAAGCTACAGCAACTGCCATTAGCTCTTTATATTTTACCGGAATAGCACCTTCTTCTAATGCAATACTATCAAAAGCTTGAAATGCTTTCATTGCCTTTTCGGCATTTTTACCAAGTTTACCTAATTGCTTTAGGTTATTCATATCGTACATAGCGTAATTCGAATTTAGATTAGTTTCTACCAGCTATTACTCCTCCATCAGTATCCCAAATAGCACCAGTTACCCAAGATGCCTTGTCAGAAAGTAAAAAGGTGATACTATCTGCTATATCTTGCGGGGTTCCGTTTCTTCCGATCGGGTGGAAATTGTTGAAACCTACCAATGCTTTTTTCGCTTCTTCGGCACTTCCAAACACGCTATCGTATACAGGAGTCTCAACCACCGCAGGAGAAACCGCATTCACTCGTATGCCTTCATCAGCAAGTTCCATCGCTAGGTGTTGCGTAAGCGAATGTAAACCTGCTTTTTGCATGGAGTACGCAGAAGATGGAGTGGCCTTAACCGCTTGTTTAGCCCACATAGAACCTACATTTACAATGGACCCGTACTGATTTTCTTTCATCTTCTTGGCAGCAGCTTGGGTAATAAAGAAAAACCCTCTGTTCAGATCCTGATACGAATCGTAATCGGCTACCGTGTGATCCAAAAATGACTTCGGCCCAAAGATTCCTGAAGCATTTACCAGATGATCCAAACGATCAAGACTTTCAATTTTGTTGATTAAGGCATTTACGCTATCCTGACTAGTTATGTCTACCTGGTGTTTGATCACGTTGGCTGCGTCTTCTATTTTAGAAGTGTTTCTTCCTACTACGTGCACAGTTGCACCTTCGTTAATTAGATTTTGTACGGTAGCTTTACCGATTCCGCTAGTTCCTCCTATGACTAAGGCAACTTTGTTACTAAATGTGTTCATGTTTTATAGTTTTAAGTTAATATTGAACAGACAAGTCTGTCTTTTTTTGATAAAAAAAATTATGCTACTAAACTTCTGCAAAGTGACAGGCCAGTCTCGATAGGCCATTTGCTTTGATGTAGTTTACTTTCTGAAATCGCACTTTCGTACAATAAATAAATCTTTCTTGCTAATAGTTCTTCTTCTTGATCAGTAGCTTGGCTCAAATTTTTATTGATTAAAGCCTTAATAAATTGGATAAATTCTTCTTTTTGTTTCTGAATTTCTTGTTGTACTCTTTCGCTTCCATGCGGGAGTTCTGCTATGGTGTTTAAACACCAACATCCATTAAAATCCTTCTGATCAAAGAATTTCTGTAAAAACCCAAACAATGCATACAATTGATCCTTACCTTCTTCAGCTTGATTTACAAAATCTTTGATGTCTTTGGTAAAGGTGCTGTTCTTATATTGAAGATAGGCAAGGCAAATATCTTCTTTTGAAGCAAAATGATTATACAAAGTAGCTTTGGCAATGCCTGCTTCTTTGATAATTTCATTGATTCCGGTTAGATTATATCCGTTACGGTAAAACAGATTAGATGCGGTTTCAATAATATGTTGCCTAATTAATGAATGTTTCATGGCACAAACATAGATAAAAAACAGACAAGTCTGTCTGTTTTTGTTTAATTTTAACATTTTTGGGCTCAGAAGAAGAAGGGTTAGAGTAGTTTTTTTCTAATTTTTTTCCATCGTAAGGCACGGACAAACTTACCTTCGTTGGCAGATATGAGATAAGTTTTCTTTTCTTTTTTGGCTTTAAAAAAGCCCGTGATATAATCTTTGATAAGAATAGGTCGCTTTTTGAGCAATGCTAACTTTATTGAAGCAATTAGTGTAATCCAAAATCCATAGCGCATCCGGTAAAAAGCTTCCCCTTGTTTGTATTTTGCTTTGGGATTGTAGGTGTTTCCAGTCGGTTTCAGATGTTTCACCTCTAAGGATTCGTCGGTCTTGATTTTCCATTGATGATATTGTGCTAGCAACTCATCGATGGTATCCCATCCCATTGCGGTTTTTAATCCTCCAATATCAGTAAAACAATCTTTTCTATACGCTTTAAGCGCTCCACGAATATGATCTTTGTTGGTTAAATTCTCTAATACCCATTCTTCATTTTTCTCAATAAAACAAAAACCTCCTACCATACCAATTTGAGAATTGGATTCGAAATGAGAGACCATTTTTTCTATATAATTGTTGGGAAAAATCAAATCGGCATCAAACTTACAGATGATATCGTAGTCCTGATCTAATGTTTCATATCCCTTGTAAAAAGCATTGATGACTTTGCTACCTGGTAAATGAAGTTCTGAAGCCGAGGTTTTTATTTGAGTTATGAAGTTATGTTTTTCGGTAAAACCATTAACGATGGTTTCAGTATTGTCACTGGAATTATCATTTACCACAACGATTTTCTTGGGTAGTAACGTTTGCGAAACCAAAGAATCCAAAGTTTTGGCGATAAAGCGTTCTTCGTTATGAGCAGGTATGACGATATAAACCTTCAAATTTTATTGATTTTTTAATCTGTTATCCTTTCTGCATAAACCATATAATAGCGTGGAGTAAAAAGTCGTAACAGAGGTCTGAATCCTATTTTTTTTACCGGATGTGTCCATTTTTCCCTTGCAATGATTTTCCACCCCGCCTTTTCTAATAACCAATCAAATTGCCAGTCTTCGAATTCGTGATAGTGTCGGTCCCAGGGATCAGTCTTACTGCGGTATGCCGGAGAGAACCACAGTTTTAATGGAATAGAAGCAACTAATTTGTTAGCTTTTATATCTCGAAGTACATTAAAAGGTGCTATTAGATGTTCAAAAATTTCGAAAGCCGTTACCATATCAAAACCCTCATTTATAACTGCCGTTGTATCAAGATCCAGGTCTTCGCCTGTGGTATTCGCGACCGTGTATCCTTCTTTTTCCATAAATTCTACAAAAGGGTTTCGTACCCCAAGATCCAGAATGTTGGAAGGGGCAGGGGTGTGATTCCGTAAGAATTCTAGCGTTTTTTGATAGCGTTTATGAGGAAAAGTTCCTTCGTACATAGTAATAAGTGCATTATTGCCTGTAAAAATAGACAATTACTAAGATTAGCTGCACTTGTTCTTATAATTTTATCAATATCTAATGCTGATATAGAAAGGCATTAATGTTCATTCCGGCACCAACACTAGCAAATAGTAAATAATCACCTTTATTAATGGTTTGATCGTCAATTTTATGGTTTAGGATAAGATCATAGAGGGTAGGAATAGTGGCTACACTACTATTACCAAGTTTTTGAATGCTCATCGGCATCACATTTTCAGGGACTTCTTTTCCATAAAGCTCATAAAATCGTTTTACAATGGCTTCGTCCATTTTTTCATTAGCTTGATGGATAAGTATTTTTTTGATATCACCAATACCAACATCCGTTTTATCCAAACAAGCTTTCATCGCTTTTGGGACATGATTTAGGGCAAATTCGTAGATCTTTCTACCGTACATTTTGATGTATTTGTTGGGGTCGGTAGTATTTTGATTATAGGTTTTTCCGAAAAACAGAAAGTTGGCTTCTTCCAAAGTGTAGGATGCGCTTATTGAAGAAATGATTCCTCCTTTATCTTCGGAAATCTCAATTACAGAAGCTCCAGCACCATCAGAATAAATCATTGAATCCCGATCATGTGCATCGATTACTCGGGATAAAGTCTCTGCCCCAATGACGAGGCATTTTTTTGCCATTTTACTTTTTATAAACGACTGCGCTTGTATCACACCTTCTATCCAACCAGGACAACCAAATAATAAATCATAGGCAACACAATAAGGGTTTTTGATTTGCAATTTGTGTTTTACTCTTGCTGCCAAACTAGGAACTGTATCGGCTTGCGAAGTATTTTTGTCTACATCGCCAAAGTTATGAGCTACAATGATGTAGTCCAGAGTTTCAGGGTCAACTTTTGCATCTTTTATGGCTGCTTTTGCGGATAGAAAGGCCAGATCAGAGGTGTTTTGTTCTTGAGAAGCATATCTACGCTCTTCAATACCGGTGATTTTTTTGAATTTTTCAATGACCACCGAAGTTGGATGATGTATTTCAGTACCATCTGCGTTCAAAAACTGATGACTTAAAAAATCCTCGTTTTGCTCTATTAGTGCTGGTATGTAGCTTCCTGTGCCAGTTATCTTAATGTTCATTGTATTCCTTTTCCTATTGAATACATAAGATAGGTAATACAATCTTTTTTGCTATGCATGCATAATAAAAATTACGATGCCCAACCTTAGGTTTTTGCATGAAAACCCTTGATAATTTGCTTTTTATTGCATTTTTATACGCATTACAGTAGCGATAGAAAGCGCTCTTGTTTTCATCAGGTTGGCAAGGTCTCCTTCGAAGTTTTGATCAATAGCTTTATTGAATAAAGCAAGCCAGGTTTGAAAATGAATTTCTTCAAACTTCTTTTTGGCATTAAGATCTAAATGGATTTGTAATACATTTTTTTGATAGCGCCCTTTTCTAAATAATTGTTGTTCCCAAAAATCTGTAATTTCTGGTAAATGTTCTTCAAGATGTAGACGAGCTATTTTGGTAAAGAAATCTCCGATTATAGGATCAACAAGTGCTTCGGTATAGAAAGTTTGCATTATGTGCTCAATATCTTGTCTTGAAGAAATATCTCTCATTATATTGGTATTAAAAAAAAGAGGCAACTTTTTGTTGCCTCCTTTTACTATCTAAACTTTTAATTATGCTTCTGCTTCCATATATTCTTCGATAGGAGTACAAGTACAAATAAGGTTGCGATCTCCGTATGCATCATCTACTCTTCGTACCGTTGGCCAGAATTTATTATCCGCAACATAAGATAGGGGATAAGCCGCTTGCTCTCTGCTATATGGGAAATCCCATTGATCTGAAGTAAGCATTCTCATAGTGTGAGGTGCATTTTTCATCACATTGTTAGGATTGTCTTTACTGGCTTCAGCGATCTCTTGACGTATAGATATCATAGCGTCACAGAAACGATCTAGTTCTGCTTTACTTTCACTTTCTGTAGGCTCGATCATTATCGTTCCAGCTACAGGGAAGGATACCGTAGGCGCATGAAATCCATAATCCATTAAGCGTTTTGCAATATCGGTAACTTCTATTCCATTTGCTTTAAAAGGTCTGCAGTCCACAATCATTTCATGTGCAGCTCTTCCTCGTTCACCAGTGTATAGCACATCATAATGTCCGTCTAAACGTTCTTTGATATAGTTGGCATTAAGAATAGCATACTCGGTAGCTTCTTTTAATCCTTTGGCTCCAAGCATGGTAATGTATCCGTAAGAAATCAAACAAGCCAATGCCGAACCCCATGGAGCACTAGATATAGCCGTTATTGCTTCTTCTCCTCCCGTTGGGATAATAGGATTACTAGGAAGGAATGGCGCCAGTTGTTTTGCAACACAAATTGGACCTACTCCAGGGCCACCTCCTCCGTGTGGAATAGCAAATGTTTTATGTAAATTAAGGTGACAAACATCGGCTCCAATAGCTCCAGGATTGGTTAGTCCTACCTGTGCATTCATATTGGCTCCATCCATATATACTTGTCCGCCATTATCATGAATGATTTTGGTAATTTCTTTAATTGCTGATTCGTATACTCCATGAGTAGAAGGATAGGTAACCATAAGCGCAGCTAAGTTATCCTTATGCTGAAGCGCTTTTTCTCTTAAATCATCAATATCGATGTTTCCTTCTTCGGTAGCTTTGGTAACCACTACTTTCATTCCAGCCATTACAGCTGATGCCGGGTTTGTTCCGTGAGCTGATGAAGGAATCAAACAGATGTTTCTATGATGATCGTTACGAGATTCGTGATAAGCACGTATCACCATAAGGCCTGCAAATTCTCCTTGAGCACCAGAGTTAGGTTGCAACGAAGTAGCAGCAAAACCTGTAATCTCGTTAAGTTGATCTTCTAGCTTTTTAAGTACGATCTGATAACCTTCAGCTTGATTGAGCGGAGCAAATGGGTGAATGTTCCCCCATTGCGGATTGCTTAACGGCAACATTTCTGAAGCAGCGTTAAGTTTCATTGTACAAGAACCTAGAGGAATCATAGAGTGATTCAAAGAAAGGTCTTTACGCTCTAACTTTTTGATATAACGCATCAACTCCGTTTCAGAGTGGTACGTATTAAATACTTCATTAGTCAAAAACTCAGTATCTCTCTTGACAGTTACATCAAAACCAGTTGTAACATGCTCATCAATAGCAATCGTTGCTGTGCCTTTTGCTTTGGCAAAGATGGCAATGATGGTATTAATATCTTTTACTGTGGTAGCTTCGTTGATTGAAATTGAAACCGTATTCGCATCAGGATAATAAAAGTTTACTTCATGCTCCACGGCTATTTGCTGAATTTCTTTTGCATCAGCAGCAATACGGATAGTATCAAAATAGGCAGTATTAAGCTGTTGATACCCTAATTTTTCTACTGCAACACTCAATTGAGTAGTTAGAGTGTTTACTTTGTTTGCAATATATGTTAATCCTTCCGGACCATGGTAAACCGCATACATACCTGCCATAACAGCCAGGAGTACCTGAGCAGTACAAATATTAGATGTAGCTTTGTCGCGTTTGATATGTTGTTCTCTGGTTTGCAACGCCATTCTTAGCGCTCGGTTGCCATCAGTATCTTGAGTGACTCCGATAATACGTCCAGGGATATTTCTTTTAAATTCTTCTTTTGTAGCAAAGTATGCTGCGTGTGGTCCTCCGTATCCTAAAGGAATACCGAAACGTTGTGTAGTTCCTACTACCACATCTGCACCGATACTTCCAGGAGATTTTAGCATTACCAAACTTAGAATATCAGCTGCAACAGCTACTTTTATTTCAGATTGATGTGCTTTTTCTATAAAACCGGCATAATCATATACCTGTCCCGATTTACCAGGATATTGTAGAATAGCACCATAAAAATCTTCAGAGAAATCAAATTGCTGGTGATCACCTATTACCAACTCGATACCTAATGGAATTGCACGGGTTTTTAATAGAGAAAGCGTCTGAGGTAGAATTTCTTCGGAAACAAAAAACTTGTTGGTTCCATTTTTTTTCTGGGCTCTAGAACGTACCGCAAAAAGCATTGTCATCGATTCTGCTGCCGCTGTACTCTCATCCAGGAGAGATGCATTGGCCAATTCCATACCTGTAAGATCACAGATCATGGTTTGGTAATTCAATAATGCTTCTAATCTTCCTTGTGCGATTTCGGCCTGATAAGGAGTATAAGCTGTATACCATCCCGGATTTTCGAGAATATTACGCTGAATAACAGCTGGTAAACAAGCTTCGTGATATCCTAAACCGATATAGGATTTAAAAACTTTATTTTTTGAGGATAATTTCTGTATGTGAGCAGAATATTCTTGTTCACTCATCGCAGCATCCAGATTCAATGGATTTTTTAAAAGAATATCATCAGGAACAGTTTCATATACCAGTTGTTCCATCGAATCAGCTTTGATAGTTTTTAACATGCTGTCCAGATCCTTCTCTGAAGGGCCTATATGACGCAGTTTAAATGAGTCAGTTTTCATAGCTAAAAAAACAGTTGAGATTCAGACGGCAAAAGTACATATTTAATTGCTAAAAATTTCACAATTAATTAACTCGACCGTGCCAAGTTTTTAACCATTTTCGAGTGTTATTAACAGATTACCCTAAATTTACAGTGTGAAAACCTTAAAAAGCCTATTTCAATTTTATATTAACGGTAGTATTCATGTTGCATTAGCTATTTGTGCTTTGGTACAAATTACCTTTATAAAGCTCGGTGTTTCAGAACGCTATGCTTTTCTTCTTTTTAGTTTTTTTGGAGCTATAGCAGCCTACAATTTTGTGAAATACTCCAAGGTTTCCAAATTGTATCATAGACGATTAAACAAGTCTATGAAGGGTATTCAGATACTTACCTGGGGATCACTTTTGGTATTTTTATATCTCGCTTTTGATGTTTCCAGAGATACTTTATTGTATATGATTCCCTTTATTTTGTTGACAGTGCTTTATACGGTTCCGGTTTTTCCAAATAAAAAGAACTTAAGGAGCGTAGCAGGAATCAAAATTTTTATCATTGCTATCGTTTGGGCGGGGATCACAGTTTTGGTGCCTCTAACTTATGCCGAGGAGGCTATAAGTTTTGATATGTCCATAGAAATGATACAGCGCTTTTTGTTTATCGTAGTGATGATGCTTCCTTTTGAGATAAGAGACCTGGAATATGATGATGAGAAGCTAGTAACTGTGCCTCAAAAAATTGGAATCACCAAAACCAAGGTGTTCGGGAGCGCCTTATTAGTGTTATTTTTATTACTAACTGCTATTAAAGATGAATTGTCTCCGATAGAAATTTTAAGTACCATTTTGGTCACTACCATCAGTTTATTGTTTCTTTGGGGGACCGATAAGAAACAATCAGAATATTACTGTTCTTTTTGGGTAGAAAGTGTTCCGGTAATGTGGTTACTTATTTTGCTGATACTAAAAGAACTATTTGCTTAACTCTTTTTCCAGAAGCTTTTTCATTTCTTCCTTTTGAGAAGAGCTTATAGTTTGTACTTCAGCTTTTTTCATTGTTTTGGTAAGCTTGGTATTCCTTCTTGAATACGCTCTGGTTACCTTGCAATATATCAAACGTATATTAAGTTTGATAACTTCCATGAACGAAGCCTCTCCATACTGATTTTTGTCACAGATATGTTTTGCTTCCTCACAGGATACAAATAGTCTATTTGATGTAGAAGTGCTCATTACAATTTTTGTTCTTTTTTTATTTTAGGGGGCGTTTGTTATATAAAATCTACATTCTTTCTGGGGGGAAAGAATCTTATTCACTCATTTTTTGTTTTAGTCGTTCTTTCATAGCATTCTTTACATTTTGTTCCATGCTAATTACTTTAGGGTCTTTTACCAGCTTACTTAATTTATTATTGTTAGCAGAATACTTTCTACAAGCTCTACAATATATAAGATGTAAACTCAGCCTTATTTTTTCCCATAAAGAGGCTTCTTTATACTGATTTTTGTCACAAAAATGATTTGCATCAGAACAGCTTACGAAAATTTTGTTTCCCTTTTTCATTTTACTTAAAACCAATCTTTTTCAAGGCATTCAGCCATGGCCGTACGAGCACGATGGATGATTACCCACAGGTTAGACGCGGTTATATTAAATTCATTACAAATGGCTTCTGTATCGAAACCTTGTATCGTTTTCATTTTGAAAATGGAAGCTTGCTTTTCAGGTAATTTTCCTAAGCAATTATGGATTGCCATCCCTAATTCTTCATTCTCAATATCACCTTCTGCATTTTTGTCAAAAGGATCAGCAACACGTTCTTCCAGCCAATCACCTTCGGTTTCACTATCTCCGGTGTAGTTGATTCTAACCTCTGCCTTACCTTTATTACTATTAATCTTTCTATAATGATCAATAATTTTTCTTTTAAGTATCGATATCAGCCAGGTGCGCTCACTAGCTTCACCTTTGAAGTTTTTCATTGATTTCAGGCCTGCAAAAAAAGTCTCTTGAACCAAATCCTGCGCTATTTCCTTGTCATCAACTCTTACGATGGTGTAGTTAAACAGATAATCACTGTATTTATCAACCCATGTAGTGGGGTCTATGGTGTTTGTTGACATGATCGTATCTATTGTTGTATTCACCAAAAATAGGATAAAAAGTTGAATATTAATATATGCTTTACAGAATGTGTATTAAGTAGTTGTTTTTATTTCAACCTTACAGTTTGTTTCTAAATAAAATTTTAGAGATTGATTGCGTTTTTTAAGGAATTGAGTTAAGTGTTTTTTTAATAGAAAATGATTGAAAATACGTCCTGCAAAACCATATGGTACATCATATTCTACAATGTCGGTCATGAGAGTACCATTTGCTACTTCCTTAAAATGATGTTGATGTTTAAAGTATTCGAACTTTCCCTGCAGCATTTCGTCAGTAAATGAATATGGATAATTGAATTGAGAAATAACGCTTTTGTGGTGTAGGTGAAAACCAAAATGCTTCCCTCGCCAAGTTACAGTTTCGTTCAGTTCTATTAATCCAGATGTTCTTCCTGCTATAGCTTTTTCATTTGTTTGTTTTGCAGAAAGCATATGAAAATCAATATTTCTCGATAGATCAAAAACCTGGTTGATGGGCGAATGGATCAAAGTTTTAAATTGCAATTTGGTCATCTTTTTACTTTTCTGCAGTTATGATATAATATCCAAATGATTTAAAATGTAATCCGGACAGTAAGGCAAACAAAGAGCCTTTTAAATTTTTAATGCTTTGTGGTTTTAAGGGTTGTTTTTTGAAAAGCTTTTTTAGCATAAAACCGGTTATAGCAAACGGCACATGCAAAACAGAAGGTGCTACTCGATGGGAGACGTTGTTAATTGTTATTTTAGAGAATCCCAATTCTTTCAAACGGTTTTGTACTTGTTGAATGCTCCCTAATCCTTGTAGACTCCATCCTCGACATAGTTGTTCGTAGCAATAATTACTTCCTATACATAACTGGGTTTCTTCTTTTTTAAGAAAAGCATCTGCTATTACTAATCTAGCACCTGGTTTTAGTATACGATGAGCTTCTTTTAATGCAAGGTAGTTATGTCCAGAATGACATAAGCTTTCTATAGCATAAGCAGCATCTACAGAATTGTTTTTGAAAGATGTATTATGATAGTTTTCTTCTAGAATAAGTCCGTTCATATTGGTTAATCGCTTGTTTCCCTCTCTAACCTGAAAAGGGGATAGAGTGATCCCTATGATACGTAGCAGGGGGTATTTGCGAAGCCCATATCGCATAGTACCGCCTATACCACATCCTAAATCCACTACCAAAGAATTGCGTTTAGGAACTTGCAATCGATCAAATACCTGGCGGTTCATTTCGTTGAGCATAGTGTCTCTTTTCAACAGGCTAGTTTTGAATGGGATATAATATCCAAAGTGCATATTGAAATCTTTACTCCAAAATTCATAGTCTTCGGTGGCTTCATCATAAAAAGTAGTGATATTCTTCTTTGAAGCTGATTGTTTTTGTCTTAATCTTAGTCTTTCTGTAATGGAAATGGTGCTCATAATATTGAATTTAGATGTTAAAATACCCAACGCAGTTATGGATAAGTAATAGTGTATTGACAATGGCGAATAGTACGAAAAGACAATTCATAAAATAACTCCCTATTTTAAAGATCGTTTTCTGAGGAATGTCGTACATAGGGTAGTAGGCAACCTGGGTAGCTACTTTTCCAATCCAGTACGCTGCAATAAGTCCAGTTAAAGCTATTGCAAGTACAGATTGTTCTTTAAGATGTGTTGTTAGCAATATCGCAATCAACCCAAAAGAAAAGTTTAGCCCTTGTATGTATCTGCCATACGTTTTTGCGATTTCTTGATTTAGGGGTTTTAGTTGTTTCACATCGTTGTACCAATCAAATACCTGATGACGGATGTATGGGTAGATTAACGCCGTAAATATTTGACCACCTCCTGCTACGATAATGATCCAGTTTGGGATATATGCTTCCATGTTTTGTTAATTTTAAACTTTCAAAAAATATTGAAACTTATATTGAAAAATAAAAGGAGATTTACCCTCCTTTATTTGAGATATTAGTATTGTTTTACTTGACTAGTTTTACCAATGCTTTTGTAATCCAGTTGTTTCCTTGGCCCACCACCTTGTTCATCATAATATCTAGCGTCTCTGCCATTTCGTGTAATGCTTTGGTTTGCTTAATCAACTCTTTAGTTTTATCGGTACCATCATCCTTGATGTTTGAAACATCATTCAAAATCTTGATAGTCGGTTGTAGCTCTCTTCGACTTCTTTCTTTAGCAATTTGTCGTGCCAATTCCTGAACGTCTTTTTCTGAGGTGAAGAACTCTTTGCGTTCTCCAATTTTGTTTTCCTTAAAAACGATTCCCCAGTCCATCAATTGACGAAGGTTCATACTGGTATTTCCTCTAGAAATATGCAGTTCTTCCATGATATCTTCCATAGAAAGTGGTTCTGGAGAAATTAATAACAACGCATGGATCTGTGCCATGGCTTTGTTGATTCCCCATAAGTTTCCCAGTGAACCCCAGGTTGAAATAAATTTACTTTTTGCGTCATCGTATTTCATAGTACAAATATACAAAAAATATCAAACTTTCAAAAAATATTGAAAGTTTGGTATTATGAAAGCTTCTTTCAAGAATTTTTCTAGGTGAATACAGTTATTATTTTGCGGCTCCCCCGTTTTTGTTAAATGCTGATTTTGTGTAAGTTATACTACTAACACAAACTCGTATTTATAATGAAAAAATTAAATCTAATTATTTCAGCAGTATTGCTGTGCTTACTCTTTTCGTATAGCCATGCACAACAAACCAATGACATGTTTTTTGCTACCATGCAAACTAATGATGCGAAAGAACTATTATTGAATCATCCAAATGACATTCAAATTCTGAAATCTGCCAATGGCTACAGCGCTGTAAAACTCAGTGATAAAGCTGCAGAAGAGCTACATCACAAAGTATTGGTACATGGTCCTGGATTTGTTTATGAAAGCTCGGCCAAAAAAGCCATCGCGGCAATTGGGGCTATCTCCAAAATGTCGAATACCGTTCAGCAAAAGATGAGTTACGCTATTACTCAAGATGCTTTGGTAAGGCAAAGTCTGGATTTAGTGAACAATCTTAATATTGCCGATCAAATTCAGGAGTGGGAAAATTACGGCACACGTTATCATACCACCAACACTGCACGACAAGCTATTTTGGACCTAAAAACCAAGTGGGAAAGTATTGCAGGTGGGCGTAGTGATGTTTCGGTAAGAGTAGTAGAACACACAAGTACTGCAATGCCATCGTTGGTAATGACGATCACCGGTTCAGAAAAACCGGATGAATTTGTTGTGCTAGGAGGACATGCAGATTCTACCGCTGGAGGCAACAATGCAAATGCACCAGGAGCAGATGATAATGCCTCTGGAATTGCAACTATTACTGAAGCAGCTCGCGTATTGTTTTCTATGAATTTTACACCCAAAAGAACGATCGAATTTATGGCATTTGCCGCAGAAGAGGTGGGATTAAGAGGATCTAGAGAGATTGCCGAGGACTACCGAAGTCGTAATGTCAATGTGGTGAGTTATATGCAACTGGATATGACTAATTACAAAGGATCTACAAATGATGCTTTTATTTCTACTGATTCCTATAATGATGATACCTTAAATGATTTTATGATCAGTTTATTGAATCATTATAATGCTTCAGGCACCCACAGAATCACTTACGGTACTTCTCAATGTAATTATGGGTGTTCAGACCACTATAGCTGGGCACAAGAAGGATACCCCGTTACCTTTCCTTTTGAGGCAAGATTTGGTGAACACAATCCCCACATTCATACAACAAGAGATACCTTTGATCGATCGCCTACCCCAAATGCAACACATGCAGCCAAATTTGCTAAGCTTGCTCTGGAATATTTAATAGAAATTTCTAACGGAGTATCTGGAGGGCCAGGAGGTGGAGATACATGTGCTACTAGTATCACTACTTACCCTTATCAACAGGGTTTTGAAAGTAATGTAGGAAGTTGGACCCAATCTACTAGTGATGATTTGAACTGGATAGTAGATAGCAATGGAACACCTTCTAATGGAACAGGGCCAAGCAATGCTGCAGAAGGTTCTTCTTATATTTATGTAGAAGCTTCTGGAAATGGAACAGGCTTTCCGAATAAACGGGCTATTCTTACATCCCCTTGTTTTGATTTGGCAGCTTTGTCTTCGGCAACTTTTAGTTTCAAATACCATATGCAAGGAAGTGCTATAGGAAACCTTGCAGTAGAAGTAAGTGCAGATAATGGGACATCATGGACAAGTGTATTTGCTCAATCGGGAGATCAGGGGAGTGCCTGGAATGATGCTTCTGTTGATCTTGCTTCCTATATCGGGTCAACGATACAGTTGAGATTCAATACCGTTACAGGAAACAGTTGGCAAGGAGACGTTGCGGTAGATGATGTAAAATTAACTGAGTCTGGTGTTGACCCAGGTCCTGGTAACTGTACGGCTTTAAATTTTAACGATTTTACGGTTTCCTCATTCTCTAATCAGGACAATGCAGGTGATTTTTCTGTTGTTAATGGTGGATCAGGGTTGTCTTTACAAAATAATACCTGGAAATCTATAGCATATGATTATGTGGTAACCGCATCGACAGTTATCGAATTTGAGTTTAGCAGTACTAATCAGGGAGAAATTCATGGAATCGGTTTTGAAGATGATAACAGTTTGACCTCTTCTAGATATTTTAAAGTGCATGGGTCACAAAATTACGGAGTGACTAATTATGACAATTACTCCAGCGGGACCACAACATATACCATTCCTGTAGGTACTTTTTATACAGGAACCATGAATCGTTTGGTATTTGTTAATGATAATGATGCCGGAAGTGGTAATACTTCTGTGTTTTCTAATGTAAAAGTATACGAAGGTACTTGTTCTGGTTCTTTAAAAGAAAGAACGGACTTTGGAGATATTACTCCAGTTTTGGGAACAGAAGGCGAGGGAATTTTGGCAGCAGTAAAAATTACTCCAAATCCAACTACGGATAGCTTTACCATCAATATGCCTACGAAAGTTTCAACTGCCGTTCATGCTTCGATACATACGCTATTAGGCAGAGAGATCAAGCATATGGAGTTGACTTCTGGTACCAATACAATTTCTGCCAAACAATTATCTCTACAAGCGGGAGTGTATTTGATCACTCTGGAAACCAAAGGAGAGGATTCTTTGACACAAAAAATAGTAATTCAATAAAGTCTAGAGCATAAAAAAGGTGCTTCAATATTTTTTGAAGCACCTTTTCTATATAGTGTAATTACTTTACTAATCCTGCTCGCTTTAACAAAGCTTCAGGTTTAGGTTCTTGTCCACGAAACCGCTTATATAACTCCATAGGGTTTTCGGTTCCTCCTTTGGATAAAACATGATCCTTAAAGCGTTTGGCAATTTCTTGATTAAAGATTCCGTTTTCCTTAAAATATTCAAATGCATCAGCATCCAATACCTCTGCCCATTTATACGAATAGTAGCCTGCGGAGTATCCTCCTTGAAAGATATGTGAAAATGCCGTACTCATACAATTTTCTGCTACATCAGGGTACATTGATGTTTCGGCAAATACTTTTTTCTCGTGTGCTTTTACATCGGTAATTTCACTTGGATCCTGAGCGTGCCAAGACATATCCAGTAGTCCAAAACTTAATTGTCGAAGAGTTGCCATACCCTCCATAAAAGTCGCAGATTCTTTGATTTTCTGTACCAACTCCATCGGGATTACTTCTCCGGTTTCGTAATGCTTTGCGAACAATTCCAGAGTTTCCTTTTCGTAGCACCAGTTTTCTAGAATTTGACTTGGTAATTCTACAAAATCCCAAAATACGCTAGTTCCCGAAAGACTAGGATACGTAGTATTGGCCAGCATACCATGTAGCGCATGACCAAATTCATGAAACAAGGTAGTTACTTCATTAAACGCAAGTAAAGAAGGTTTACTAGGTGTGGGTTTGGTAAAATTACACACAATCGAAACATGAGGTCGTATATTCTTGTCATCTGCTCTCATTTGAGATTTGTACGAAGTCATCCAGGCTCCATTTCGCTTACCAGGTCTTGGATGAAAATCTGCATAAAAGAGAGAGATGAAATTGCCGTCAAGATCAAATACTTCGTATGTTTTTACTTCGTCGTGATAACGATCTATAGTATTTACTTCTTCAAAACGAAGTCCAAATAATTTGGAAGCCACTTCAAACACTCCGTTGATTACGTTTTCAAGCTTAAAATAAGGCTTCAGTTTTTCGTCGTTAAGATCAAAAAGTTGTTGTTTTAACTTTTCAGAATAATAGGCTCCGTCCCATTTTTGCAAAGCGTCTATGCCATCTAATTCTTTTGCAAAATTGGTTAATTGTTGAAATTCTCTTTCGGCAGCAGGTTTTGCTTTTTTCAGAATGTCATTAAGGAAGGAGAATACTTTTTCGGGTGTTTCTGCCATTCTTTCTTCCAACACAAAATGTGCATGAGAATCATATCCTAATAGTTGTGCTCTTTGATGTCTTAAATTCGCAATCTGTAAAACAATATCCTGGTTGTCTACATCATCATTTTTGAAGCTTTTGGATCCAAAAGCTATAGAAAGTTTTTTACGAAGGTCTCTATTATCGGCATATGTCATGAAAGGAACATAACTGGGATAATCCAAGGTAAATAACCAGCCTTTTTTGTCTTTGGCTTCTGCCATGGCCTTTGCAGCTTCCTTGGCTCCATCAGGAAGTCCTGATAACTCCGATTCGTCGGTAATAAGCATTTCAAACTTATTGGTTTCTGCAAGAACATTCTCTCCAAATTGTAAACTTAATTTGGATAGCTTCATATCAATATCCCGTAGTTGTGCCTTTTTGTTTTCAGGAAGATTAGCTCCATTTCTAGAAAATGACTTGTATCTTTTCTGAAGCAAGGTTTGCTGTTCAGGAGTAAGGTCAAGTGTATCTTTTTGGTTATAAACAGCTTCTATTTTTTTGAATAGGTTTTCGTTTAATGAGATGTCGTTGCTGAATTCAGATAGCAAAGGTGAGGCTTCTTGGGCTATTTTTTGGATGTCTTCATTAGTCTCAGCACTGTTTAAGTTGAAAAACACACTAGTCACTCTATCCAAAAGTTGACCACTGTAATCCAAAGCTTCTATGGTATTGCTAAACGAGGGTTCGTCTGTATTATCAACGATAGCGTCAATTTCTAATCGGGCTTTTGAGATTCCATTCTTTATAGCAGGAAGAAAATGTTCGGATTTTACTTTTGAAAAAGGCGCTTGGTCAAAATATTCTAATAAAGGATTATTCATTATTAATTATAATTTCTTGTTGTACATTCTTATCAAGTCCACTCATCGAAAAAGAGTGTATTTTATCGATAAATGGGGGATTGATTTCATCAATTTTGGCTTTCACTAATCTTTATTCACCTAGTTTTGGATTAGGTTTATTAGTGATGGTCTTGTAATGAAAATAGCTACATTATTGTATCAGGGGTATGGATGTTAATAATTGTTTTTCATTACGTAGACCAAATATATTGAAAGAGCTGCAATTTTTTGCAGCTCTTTTTATTTTATTAATATGGTTTTTACTTGTATAAAGCAAAAAAATTGTATGCTTTTTCGATCAAATTAAATTTTAAAGATCTATTTATATGGATTTTATCGATAAAATAAGTTTTTTATCGAAAATTGTTAATAAGTTTTCATTACTTTTATTGTGTAATCAAAGTAAGGTTTTACCTTTGTACTAGGTTTTAAGAGTATGGTCTTACGATGAATTTTTTTGTGTAATATATTTAAGTTGGTTAATAAATATTGTTATATTCCTTTGTAAGACCTAATATTTAAAAGAGTCACTGAAAAGTGACTCTTTTTTTATTCGCGAAATATTAGGTGTAAATTTTATTTCTTTATGTCCTTTGCTCCTTGGATAACTTTTTGTTTTAAACCTTCTTTGTAAACTAATACTTTGTCTAAAACACATTTGTCTTGTGATCCAATAATTTGTGCAGCCAAAATACCAGCGTTGAGTGCGCCGTCTAGCGCTACCGTAGCCACAGGAACTCCACCTGGCATCTGAAGAATAGATAACACAGAATCCCATCCATCAATAGAATTTCTGGATTTTACCGGAACCCCAATTACAGGAAGTGGAGAAAGAGAGGCGACCATACCTGGTAGATGTGCAGCTCCACCAGCACCTGCAATAATCACATTGATACCTCTGGTATGAGCATTTTTTGCATAATCAAATAGTTTTTCTGGTGTTCGATGTGCCGAAACGATATCAACTTCTACTTCAATATCAAAACCTTGTAAAACTTCTACTGCCTTTTCCATAACGGGCATGTCACTGGTACTGCCCATGATAATTCCTACCTTGCTCATTGGTTAATTCTGTTTGCTATTATTAATAAAAATGCTTTTTAAAATTTATTTACTAATTACCTTGATGGTGTTTTTTACTTTTTCAGCAATCTTTCTAGCTTCATTAATATCTTCATTAATAATGGTAACATGTCCCATTTTTCTAAACGGTCTCGTTTGTTGTTTGCCATAGATATGAGGAGTAACACCTCTCATCTGCATTATTTTTTCGATATTTTCATACTCAACGTCTCCGGCGTAGCCTTCGGCACCTACCAAATTAACCATAATTCCTCCAACAATACTTTCTGTGGCTCCAAGAGGTAAATCTAGAATTGCTCTGATATGCTGTTCAAATTGATTGGTGTAACTCGCTTCGATACTATAATGACCACTATTATGAGGCCTTGGTGCTACTTCGTTAACTAGAATTTCATCTTCCTGGGTCTGAAACATTTCTACTGCTAGGATACCTACGTGTTCAAAAGATTCAGAAACTTTTTGAGCTACAGCTATCGCTTTTTGAGCCACTTTATCATCAATTCGAGCAGGGCAGATCACATATTCTACCTGATTTGCTTCAGGGTGAAATTCCATTTCTACTACAGGATAGGTTTTAATCTCACCACTTGGGTTTCGCACTACAATAACAGCCAATTCATTTTTGAAATTAACCATTTCTTCTGCAATACATTCTACATCAGGTAATTTTGCTAGATCTGCACCAGTCTTTATAATAGACACTCCTTTACCATCATACCCCCCTTGCGTACTTTTCCATACAAATGGAAGCCTGATTTTGTTATTGGTAATCCCTTCTGCCAAATGTGCTTTATTAGAGAATACTACAAATGGAGCGGTAGGGATATGATATTTTTGATAAAATAACTTTTGCCGTCCTTTGTTTTGAATATTTTCTAGTGTTTTTGCACTTGGGTATACCTTTTTTCCTTCTTTCTCTAATTGTGCAAGGGCCTGAATATTTACGGTTTCAATTTCGAAAGTAAGTATGTCTACCTTTTTTCCAAAATTGTATACAGTATCGTAGTCCATTAGACTACCCTGTTGAAAGTGATCACAACCCACTTTGCAAGGTGCCTCTGGATTAGGGTCAAGAACAAATGTCTTGATATCATATTTTCTGGTTTCATACAACATCATCTTTCCTAATTGTCCTCCTCCCAGAATTCCGAGCTTAAATTTTGACGAAAAAAAGTTTGTCATTATTGGGGTATTTTTTGGCTTAAAAACGCAAAAATAATTTTTTCAGAAGGATTTACCATAATTATAGCGGTTAAATAGTGTAGTCAAAGTGTATTTATCATTATCTTTGCCGCTTTAATAAAAAAGGAAGATCACCGAAACCTAAAAAGATAGCATGATTACGTTGCACGATCTACAATTCGTTCCATTTATTGCTGAAGATCAAATTACTACGGCAATAGACGAGCTATCTGAAAACCTTAATCAAGACTTTGAAGGCAAAACTCCATTGTTTATTGGGGTGCTTAACGGAGCATTCATGTTCTTTTCTGAAGTGCTCAAAAGATATAAAGGTGATTGCGAAGTTAGTTTTGTAAAGCTGGCTTCTTATCAAGGTACGCAAACTACAAACAAGGTACAGGAACTCATAGGATTAGATGAAGATGTGTCTGATCGAACAGTAGTGATTCTGGAAGATATAGTAGATACAGGAAATACCATAGAAGTTCTTATGCAAATGTTGAAGGATAAGGGCTGTAAAACCGTTAAGATTGCTACCTTATTTTTTAAAGAAGAAGTATATACCAAAGAGATTGCCATCGATTATGTTGGGATCACAATCCCAAATCGATTTATCGTGGGATATGGTCTGGATTATAATGGACTAGGTCGTAATCTTACAGATGTTTACCAATTAAAAATGAATAAAATGACAAATTTAGTGCTATTCGGTCCTCCGGGAGCAGGAAAAGGAACCCAAGCAGAAGTTTTGAAAGAAAAATACAACCTGGTGCATATTTCTACCGGTGATGTGTTTCGATACAACATCAAAAATGCAACCGAATTAGGTACACTGGCTAAATCATATATCGATAAAGGACAATTGGTTCCTGATGAAGTTACTATTAATATGCTGAATGCTGAGGTAGAAAAAAATCCTGAGGCTAACGGTTTTATTTTTGACGGTTTCCCAAGAACCGAAGCACAAGCAGATTCGTTGGCTACATTGTTAGAAGATAAAGGATCAGAAGTAAGTGCTATGATTGCTCTAGAAGTAGATGATGAGGTATTGGTAAATCGATTATTAGAAAGAGGAAAAACTTCTGGAAGAGCGGATGATGCAGATGAAAGTGTAATTAGAAACCGTATCAAAGTATATTACGACGAGACTGCAATCCTGAAAAACTACTATCAGAAACAAAGTAAGTACTTTGGTGTAGATGGAGTCGGAGCTATCGAAGAAATTACAGATAGACTAAGCAAGACTATAGATAACTTATCATAGTTTTATAAAGATATAAAAGGTATACAAATAGATTAACGATCCTGATCTGGAAAGATTAAGTATTGAATTATGACTGAAGGGAATTTTGTAGATTACGTAAAACTACACGTTACTTCCGGAAACGGAGGTAAAGGATCTGTGCATTTGCATCGCGAAAAGTATATCCAAAAAGGTGGACCCGATGGTGGAGATGGGGGTAGAGGAGGACATATTGTCTTACGTGCAAATTCTAATATGTGGACCTTGTATCACCTCAAATTCAAAAGGCACTTTAGAGCTGGACATGGTGGGCACGGTAGTAAAAATAGAAGTACTGGGGCTGATGGGGAAGATATCTTTATAGATGTCCCGTTGGGAACGGTGATCCGAGATACCGAAACCCAAAATGTAATCACCGAAATTACAGAAGATGGTCAAGAGTACATCGTGGCCGAAGGAGGAATGGGAGGTAGAGGAAACTGGCATTTTAAAAGTGCTACCAATCAAACTCCTAGATATGCGCAACCCGGTATAGAAGGGCAGCAGCACGATATTACTCTGGAGTTAAAAGTATTGGCAGATGTGGGATTAGTTGGTTTTCCGAATGCAGGTAAATCAACACTTCTATCTGTGATTACAGCGGCAAAACCTAAGATTGCAGATTATGAGTTTACCACACTAAAGCCTAATCTTGGAATTGTTGAATACAGAGATTTTCAAACTTTTGTGATGGCGGATATTCCTGGAATTATTGAAGGGGCTGCCGAAGGAAAAGGTATTGGACATCGATTTCTACGTCATATAGAACGCAATTCTACTTTATTGTTTTTGATTCCTGCAGACGCTCCGGATATCAAGGAGCAATATGAAATTTTACTGGATGAGTTGCGTAGATACAATCCAGAACTTTTGGATAAAGAACGACTTATTGCCATATCCAAATCTGATATGTTGGATGACGAACTACAGGAAGAACTAAAGGCAGAACTTGATGAACAACTGAAAGTTCCATATTTATTTATTTCTTCAGTTGCTCAAAAAGGACTGCAAGAGTTAAAAGATCGACTTTGGAAGATGCTAAATGCTTAAATATATAATACGTTTAGGATTGAGAAGCTTCAGGTGTCATTAGTGTAGCTCTTCCTATTCGATTCCATGTATTTATTGCACAAACGGCCATGATGATATCCGCGACTTTGTTAGCATCAAAATGATCCATTGCTTTTTGGTAAAGCTCGTCACTCAATCCCTGTTGCGAAATCATTGTAATTTGCTCGGTCATTTGTAGGATGATTTTTTCATCTTCAGTAAAAAATGGAGATTCTTCCCAGACCGATAAGGCATGTATGCGATATTGTTTTTCTCCATTGTCAATGGCATCTTTGATATGCATTTGTAGGCAATAAGCACAACCGTTGATTTGAGATGCTCTTATTTCGATAAGCAAAAATTCTGCTGGTGATAATGTGCTATTTTTTAAGTATTGGTGGAGATCAAATAAAGGTTGATATGCCTTTGGTGTAATCTGATTGATATTAATTCTTTCTGTTTTCATGTCGTTATATTTTTTAAAATACACTACAAAATTCGAAAGGTAATACCAGCCAAAAATTAATCTAGTTCAAGAAATATATCACTTTTTTTTACGTGCTCTTATTTTACTTAAAAATTCTGGGGTAAAACCAAGATATGAGGCTAACATATATTGAGGGACACGTTGCACGAATTTGGGATTATGCTCACAAAAAGAATGATATAATTCTTCTCCGGAAAGGCTGTACATAAATTTGATCCGTCTTTGATCCGCTATACGTACTTTTTCATGGATCATTCTGAAGTATTGATTAATTACGATAGATTCCTGTAACAAAAGATCTAATTTTGGTTTGCTGATTTTGAGTACAACTGAGTCTTCTGCGGCTTGTATATGAAGTTCGGAAGGGCGATTGTGGATCAAACTATCAAAATCTGTGATCCACCAATCTTCGATACCAAAATTGATTACTTTTTCTGCTCCACTAGTATGTATAAAATAAGATCGAAAACACCCTTGGACAATGAAGTATAGATGTAAACAATACTGTCCCTCTTTGATTAGATATTGCTTATTGGAAATCACTTCGGTTTCAACAGCATCCAACAGCAACTGAAGCTCTTTTTCCGAAGGTTTTACAAATTTGAGAACATGGTCGCGCAGCGAAGTTAACATGAAAGAAATAGTATCTGATTTACTCTTTAAAAATAGGCTTTTTCTGATAATCAAAAAACACCCTGAGGATCATCCAACAGGGTGTTTTTTTACTATTACAAAATAATGGGTGTGTCGCTAATAAGTTTCCAGGACCCTTTTTCGGTTTTGATTAGGTCCATAAGAGAAACAAAAGTGGCTTTTTTGCCTTTAAGTACCACTTTGGCGGTAGCTACGTTTTCATTAACAATTATGTTTTTGAAGCTAACCTGGCGTTGGTCTCCTCCCCATTCTTTACTTTTTATCTTTTCAAGATAAACCGATCGAGGGACGATGGCCACTTCAGAACTTCCAAAAAGCCTATTCATCACTACTCGATAATTTGAGTCAAGGTGTTGTTCTAAGACCTGAACGTCATTTTGATCTCCTGCCTTGGCAAAGGCAAGTACGGTGTCTTTAATTTCTTTTTCATCTGTGGATTGAGCTTGCACAGGTGCGTTTGCAAACAACACAATCAATCCAATTAAAATGGTGTTTTTCATTGTATACGAATTTTTAGGTTAATATTCAATCATGTTAAATCAATTGTTGATATATCAATTTTAAAATCAAAAAAAACTAGCTCATGTTTCTCTGTATTTTTAATAAAATCGTTCTCAAAGATTCAATTTCATCAGAACTAAGTCCTTCGATACTTTTTCTTCTATGCGCTTTGATCATTTCCATATTATTTTTTACGAAAGTGTTTCCTTGTATCGTAAGTTCGATATGGTATTGTCTTCGATTATTAGGTATAGGGTTTCTCTGTATAAACTGTTTTTTCTCTAGAATATCCAGTGTTCTTGTGATCGACGCTGGATCTCTGAGGGATTTATCCGCAAGTTCTCTTTGCGAAATAGGTTGTGTTTCTTCTATTATTTTTAGTAAAATCCATTGTTCAATAGTGATTCCCAGCTTTTTTTGATCAAACTCTCGCTGGGAGTATTGTTTCGAAATTTTGCTGGTCTTGTCAATTTGAAACAAAATTACATTTTCAATGTCTTGGTTCTTCATAACGAATAGAATGATTCAAATATATAAAAATTGTTGATATATCAATGGTTTATTCTTAAATTTAACTTTATAATGTTGATCTAGTTCTTTAGAATCAAGAATTTATTATCCATTACATTGCCCGTAAGAATCATATCCTGAAAAGGAGTGGCTACCGAAGATCCGGACATCAAATCGCCTTTATCTACAAATATACTTTCTGTAGTATAATTTCCTTTTTTACGATACGTTACTTTGATAATTTCTGAAGGAGCAGTGGTTTTATTTCCTTTGGCATATGCTTTAAATCTTAACAAGTTTGGGTGTCCTGCCGTCCATAAATTCCCTTTGGGATCAATTTCTACATTGTCTACTCCAGTACCACAGGGGATATCTTCAGTAAAAGTTAAGGTCCCGTCTTGATTTCTAGAATATACCTTAATTTCAAAACCTCTGGGAGAAGCTACATACAAAAGGTTTTTGCTTGGATCAAAGTTAATCCCGTTTGCATAAGCTATTCCATCGGCGACTTCAATAAAATCGGTCCCATCAAAATAAACTACATTCGAAACCGACAGTCCTAGGTATTCTTCAAAAAACTTTCCCATTCCCTTGGTATACCCATGATCATTCGTAAAATAGAATCGATTTTGATCAATCAATACAACATCATTTGGGCTAATCATAGATGGATGTGAATATGTTTTTTCAAACACCAAGCTATCACCCATTAATCTGAATTTTTCTATAGAGTGTCCATTTTTGGTATGATTTACCGCAAGAATAGTATATGCTCCATCTTTTTTGAACATAGAAACCCCATGTGGAGCAAAAGGTTTAGAAAAGGATTTGCTGAGATGAATAATGGTAAACGAATTGTTCTGTAAATCTAATTTATAGAGTCCGCCTGATTCTTCTTCGGTAGGAGGGTAGATACTTCTTTTTGTAGAAGAAACAAGCGCAAAATTATCAGTATGGCTTATGGTAATATCTTCTGCACCTTGCAAGGGTATTTGTTTTAGTACTGAACCCTCAAAATGATTTTCCACAGTTCTAAAAAATCCTGTGGATTGTAGTGTGTAAAAAACATAGCCTAGAAATACTATCAATACAAGAAGAGCAATTTTAACAGATCTGCGTCGCATAATATCTTATGATTTTAAAGGATTAAGATTACTCTATTTTTCCGTCATGAAACCCGGCTCTTTTCCAACTCCCGTTTTGATGTACCCAAAAATTAGTAACCCGATATTGGTTTTGTTGTGTAGTATCCCCTTTTGAAGTGGAAACGGTAATTTTTGCAGTAAGAATGGCCGTATTATCATGGAATTTGATATCCGTTTCCTCCATTTGATATGCATTTACTTTGATATCACCATTCTCGATTTGAACACTTCGTTTGGTTAAGTACCCAATCCAATCATCTTTACCAATAGGCTTTGCGTTTCCATTGGTATGATGATAATCGTCTGTGATCATGGATGCTAATTTTTGAACATTACCTTCTTTAAAAGCTTGGTTAAACTCGTGTACAGTTGCTAAGAGCTCTTTTTCCTGATCTACAGGATGGGGTGTAGTGTTCGTGCAGTTGATCATCAAATTGGAAAGTACGATCAAAAAACACAAAGTAAACATCTTCATGTGGTAAAAGGTTTGTAAGGTTGTATATAGGATGAATTCTTTAAATATACCAAATATATCTCATCAGGAATTGGTTTTAACAAAGACTTCGCATTCTGGAAATTTTTCAAATAAGAACGCATTCTAATCCAACTCAGACGGATACTCATTTGTTAACAAGCTTTAACTTTTCTTGAAATATATTTAACAGATAAAATCATACTACAATCCTCAGAAAACAGTTTTGTAGTAGAGCACATTTTTTGACGAAACTAAATTTAAAGCATGAATTTTAACAAACCCCTTTTCGCACTTTTAGCATCTAGTTTTTTATTTTTTACATCCTGTTCTGAGTCCAAAAAAACGGATACCAAGGATAAAAATGACAAATTGATCGCTCAGGCGAATATTGTTACTGAAGAAAAAATACCCAACCTTTCAGAATTAGTATCAGGAGATATTGGTTTCGAAAAATTTAATACCCTTATTGCAGATACCGAATTCAAAGAATTGCTAGCAAAAAAAGGGCCTTACACTGTATTTGTTCCTTTAAACGGAGCCATCGAAAAATTGCATCCTAAATTAATAGAAAGTCTCAAAAAACCGGAAAGTAAAACTAAACTTACTCAAATCATGAATTGCCATATCATTCCGGGGCTTATTAACAGAGACGATATTGTAAAAGCGATCAAAGAAAATGGAGGTAGTGTTACGCTAAAAACCTTAGGAGGTGTACGCTTGCTAGCTTCAATGAAAAGAGATAAAATCTACCTTATCGATAAAGCAGGAAACGCTGGTAGGTTAATGGTAAATGACTTAGAAGCTACCAATGGTATTGTTCATACTATAGAGTCGGTAATGATGCCCAAATAGTGACTGTTCACTGATATAGTTTTTGATACTTAAGGAAAAGGAAATCCATAATGGGTTTCCTTTTTTTCTGAGTTAATTTTGGACATAAAACGGATTGGATTGAGTGTGAATATAAATTGTTAATTTTATCCCTTTTTAGAAGAATACCTTGGGAATGAAACTACTACTAGTTGTACAAAAGATTGCTCGATCCATATTTGGTTTTTGGTGGCATATAGATTGGAAATCGAAAATAATAGATCTACTGATTGTTATTATTGGTATTACATTGGCTTTTCGGTTAAATAGTTGGAGTGAATCCAAAAAGCAAAATGGTTTGCTGAAAGATTATATCACAAGTTTTGATATTGAAAACCAATCGAATATAAAAAGCCTGAAGAATACACTGTCCTATTGCGAGGTGCAGCTTTCTAAAATCGATACCTTAAAAAATATTATGCGCGTAGGTAACTATGGTGATATACGACTACGCACACTGTCTCCTAGTTTACTAAATACAATCAGTTATAAGTCTTCTACGATTACCTTGGAAAATATTAAAGAGTCGGGTGACTTTGAATTGATAAAAGATTACAAGCTTCGTAAAAAAATAATCACAGTTTACGAGTATTTGAATGAAGTTAAAGAAAAGGAAAAGGTACTTAACGATTATGTAAGAACGATCACGAGACCATATTTTTTTGAAAAGATCAGATACCGCGATTTCTATCCTGTAGATGATAAAGGGTTGATCCAGGATCACCGATATGAGAATATGATTATAGGTTACGGAATCATAATTCAAAGACAAATACAGGCCTATCAAACTGCAATGTCAAAATTAGAAGATCTGGAGAAAGAGCTCGATCTTTCGTTAGCTGATTAACTTTTAGTTTTGATAGAGGTCAATTAGTCGAAAATCATAGGGTGTCCAAAGACAAGCTTTGGCCTCGCTTTGTTTCAAACCAGAATTTACCCAGGTGTTGCAGGTGTTAAAACAGTTGTAATTACCGGTAGCTTCATAAAAATCATCGTTTTCATAATACCCTATACCCGGCAACAATATTTTTTGTTGGTTTTGATCTAATCGAAAAGCATTAAGCACATACTTGTTCATTCGATCCAGTTGCTGAGATGTCATTTTGATGGAAGCCCAATCTTGGTGCATTGCATTGTATCTGGTTACATGTAGTAGGGTAGAGGTGTTTACAAACAATGCTCTAAATCCATTGATAAAAGTAAGATCCGCCCAGGTAGGAGTTTCTACATAAAATGTTTTATCTCCCCATCCAAACGAAAAGAACAAATCCTCATCGGTATAGGTTAGTCCTTCTAATATGGCAGGAGCTATTTCGGATCGAGGAATGATGATTTCCAGATGTACTCCATTAGAACTTAGATATACCGTGTGATCTTTTGCTGCAGACGTGTCTTCCGAATTCACAGTGATGTAGGTTGAGATCAGCGAAACGATCGAATACACCAATGGTATTACTAATACAAAACATAGATATTTTGCTATCTTTTTTATCAATGCCATAAAACGAATTACAGCTATTTAGATTTAAATCGCAAGCAAAAAATAAAATAAACCTGCCATAAAAGTAATACGGCAGGTATTCTAGATTAATTAATATGTACTCTTATACCTTCAGAGTGACTTGTAAATTCTGGAGCATACATACTCTGTATGGTGGTGATTCCATTCGAGAAGTCACCGCTATTATTTACTCTCAAGTCATATTCAAATACATGCACTCCTTTTGGTAAATAATCAAAAAAGAAATTGGTGGCAGCATCTCTTGTGCTTTGGTAGTAGCCTAAACCATCTTGCCATTTGTATTGCGAGATCACATTTATAGGTTCAAAACCTGCGGCTCTCATATCTTTCATGTGTACAAATTCCATGGTACGGTCGGATCGTAATTCGATGCGTACCCGAACAAGATCTCCTAGTTGTAATTGGGAAGCGTCTGTGATTTCAGTAATTTCTTCTCCTGTATCTGTATTCTTTTTTACAAATAGTTTTTTCTTCAGCGATAGTGGGGTTTCTGCAGCTGTGATTTTATCCAGATCTTCAAAATATTGCCAGTACAGGGCTCCCCAAGCAATTCCTTTTCCTTTTTTGGTAATTTGCGCCGTAGCCATGTTTGGTTGTATTTCGGATCCATTCCAGGAGGTTTTAAAGTATCCGGTTCCTGCTTCGACACTTACATCTTCGATAGTGGCAGGATCAATTTTTTGATCTCCAAGTACAATGTCTACCATATCGGTAACCGATATCCAATCACTTCCTTGCAATAGCAATGCATATACTGCATCAGCTGTCGCCTTTGTGGTTTGCCATCGGTTGGTTTGCTTGTTTTTGAGCAACCAAACCTTAAGATTGTCTACGATTTCTGTACGTTTTGGCTCTTTTTCTACTTCAGAAAACACTTCAATCATTAAGGACTGTGTTTCTATCGGCGCCTGATACCAATACCAACTTGCTACATTTGATTTCCAGTACATACCCAACTCTTCGTTGTTGATACTTCTCTCATCAAGTGATCGAATGATCTTTGTTGCGGTAGAATTATCATTGTTTCTATGTAAAACCAGTGCTAACATTCCTTGAGCGTACAGATTTTGTTTCAACCAATATTTTTTGGATTGCCCCATGTAGTATTCCCAGGCTTCATTGGTGTTATTTGGTCTTTTGATATCCGGGAAGAAACTCCTCATATACAAATAGTGGATTTGCGTATAACTGAGGTGATTTTTATTGATATCAATTTTATTTTTCTTGCAATATCTTTTCAGTTCTTTGTATTCTTTTACAAAAGCATTGTCCAGGTATCGAATAGCGTTTTGAAGCATGTTTTTGGTACTGCTGTCATATTCGGCTACGTTAAGCTTAGCGAGATGTCCAAATCCAGTTACGATATGTTGCGTGATATAGCGATTTTCTCTTCCGCCTTCAAACCAAGGGAAAGCACCAGAACCGTATTGCATTTTCTTCAGTTTATTTAAAGCAGATTGCAATTCATTGTTCATTTTATTAAGATCAAAAAGCAATGCTATTCGTTTCTTTTGCTCCGTTTCACTTTGTGCATCTCTTAACCATGGGGTTTCCTGAATGATCAGTGATTTTAATTCCTGATTCTTTTCCAGATTACTCAATAAAGCATCGGTAGATTTCCATTGATTAAAAACCTCTTGTATTCTAGGAGTAGAATTTGCGATATGGCTAGCCAAAGCATTTGCATAATATCTAGAGAAGGTTTGTTCTGAACACTCATAGGGATACTCCATTAAGTAAGGTAGGGCTTGCACCGCATACCAAGCTGGGTTTGATGTCATCTCCAATGTTAGTTTATGATGCTTAAGCGTGTTTGAACTGTTGTTTTTAAGCTTGTCGAATGTAAATGTCTTGCTTTGGTTAGAACGAATCCACATCGGCATTGTCTCTGTAACCAGCATTCTATTACTTAATACCGGTAACATACTTTGTTCTCCATCAGAAAACTCACCTGCCTTGGCTACAATTTTATACAGAACAGTTTGTACATCATCAGGCACTTGCAATTTCCAGGAAACATTAGTATTTCCTTTTGTGATCACTTCAAAATTCTGACGTGCGTTAGTGTTACTTAACTTATCATCTATTTTAGCATTAGTCAAGGCGTCAAACAACTGCAATTCTACGATTCCATTCAGATCTTGATCAGAAAGATTAGAAATTTTACTACTCAAGACTATAGTGTCTCCTTCTCGCAAAAATCTCGGTGGATTAGGAAGTACCATTAATTCTTTTTGAGTAACGGTTTCTAGCATCTGCGTACCTGCGTTCATTTCTTTGGTGTGAGCCAAAAGCTGTAATTTCCATTGTGTCAATGCTTCCGGAGCGGTAAAAGTAAAACGGATATTCCCTTCGGGATCCGTAGTAAGCTGTGGCAAAAAGAACGCTGTGTCCTGTAGATTTTTCCTGATTTTTACTCCTTCAAGTGAAGTGTCTTTTTGATCTGTACTTCCCTTTTCTTCCTGGTCAGCTTCTGCATTGGCCTCTTCTCTAAGTCTATCTTCGTTTCCTTCAACAACAACTTCGCTTAATTCTGCTTCATCAGCTACTTCGGCACTTTTCGCAGCAAGAGGAGCGGCAGTCATTTCCAGAGCACCAGACAATTTTTTGCTTCTTCGGAAACCAGAATACCCTTGTCCAAAGTATAACCCAAACCATTCTAGCTGATCATAAGATCGGTATCCGTAATAGGAGCCATAACTCGGATCGTTATAAAGACGGAATGTATTGGCACCAAAACTATGTGTTGATCGCCGCTCAAATTGGGTATAGTAGAGTGGTCTTGCCACAGGTGTAAAATACCATTGATGCGGTTTGAATTGATCCAACGACATGTCGTACATGCTAGCCAATAGTTCAGCACTTACCTTATCGCCTTTAGGGCCTTTGATCGTAAAGCTCCAGGTTTCTGACTGTCCTGGTTGTAATTTATCTCTAAATGTTTTGGTCTCTATGCTTAACTCCGTAGGCTCATAAGGTACTGCAATCGGAAGCACTCCATGTTGGTAACTATTATAGTTTACAAAACTATAATTCACAGAAAACCCACCAAGATCATCTTTGGTTACAGGTATTTTTATGACTTTGCTGTTCTTTGAAAGTCGGATAAGTTGTGTCTCTACAATTTTGTAGTTTTTTTCAATATCTATAGTTACCGTGATATCTTCAGAAGCCGAACTTAATTTCACCAAAGCAACATCACCATTCTTATACGCGGATTTATCGGTTGTGATTTCAAATAGTTGATTATCGCTTATCACTTTATCAGATTGTTGATAGAGCGTTGTGTATCTGATATCTTTTACTGCCTGTCCAAAAGGGTCTTTACTTTCTAGTTCAACAACATATTTGCCAGACTCCCATTTTTTGATATTCCCCAGTGTAATTTGTTGGCTACCCAAAGAATTACTTTTGGTGGTGTTCGTATTAAAATTGGTATTCAAAACCAAAGTTCCTTTTTTCCACTTTCTAAAATCGTGTTCATCTTTAAAAGCGTCGTGGGGGAACAGCTTTTCAAAAGCTTCTTTTTCAAACCCAGGGTAATCGGGTGCTGCCCAAGGGCGTTTACGCAAAGGGTGCGTAGGAGCTTCTAACTTATAGATTTTGATGGTGCCACTAGCAGCTACCGCTTCTCCATTAAGATTTGCTGTAGTAACACTAATCGTTTGATCTTTTTCTTCTTTGTTAATGACTCCATTTATAGTTAAACCAGCCGTTATCGAATGATATCCAACGTTAACAATAGTGGTGGTACTTCTAGTTTCACCATTGATATCAATAACATCAGCAGTAACTTCATAATTAAAAATGGGTTGGTTTTCTTTTAGAACTGAAGGATCCGGTAAAGCCTTAAAATTGATGAAGTATTCTCCATTTTGATTGGTGGTAGTCTCACCATTTACGATTTCTTGCGAATCTGAATTGTAGCTAGGAAACCAGTAGCACCAACGTGGGTATTGTACTTTTCGATGTACTCGGTACACCACCTTTGCATCAGTTATATTACTACCGGCATACGCTTTTGCAGTTCCGGTAAGCTTTACGGTGTCATTTATGGTATAGGTTTCTACTACAGGGTTGAAATTGGTTTCAAATTTTGGTCGCTTATATTCTTCTACCGAAAAAGAAATACTTTGATAATCGTCTGTTTGTATAGTATATAAACCTGTTAGTCCAGAAGAAGGCAAGATAAACTCTCCGGCAAAAGATCCATATTCATTGGTGGTAAATTGCAAGGTTTCTAGTTCCTGACCATTCACATCTCTCAGACGGGCAAAGGCAGAAGTGTTAGGAACTACCTTGAAGTCTTCTTTACGCTTGGAAGACATTCTTATTCCTTTAAAATATACAGTTTGACCAGGTCGGTAAATGCTGCGATCGGTAAACAGAAATGTAGAATAACGGGTGCTGTCATCATTTTGATTAGGCTCGTAGTTTCTGTTTAAGTAATACCCTTCAAAAATAGCTTTATCCTTCTCGTGGGTAACGGTAATCGTCACATCATAATAATATTCATTGAGCTTTAAGGAAGCTTGTCCATTAGCATCGGTATAGATGGTTTTATCCAAACTTTGTCGATACCCTTGGTTAGAAGATTTTAAATGTATTTTAGCATTAGAGACTGGTGCTCCGTTATGACGATTTAGTACTTGAAAAATAGAAGCAGAAGGAGCGGTGTGTTCAATCAAAGATAAATCTGTGATTTGCATATGCCCATAAGAAAACATGGTTTCTTTGGATAACTCTGATTCTTGAGTAGCCAATATGAGGTAAAAACCAGCATCTAGTTCTGGGAGTAATACTTCTGTATCATGTTTTTGGTAGTCATTTTCATTTCGTATTTCGGCATCCCAGATGGTACTAACTCTCAATCCATTCAAGAACTTGATCTGTTTCTCTAATTCATAGATTCTTTCAAGTGTTTCGAGTTGTTTAGGAGTTATTTTTAGGGCTTTAAAGTATAGTTTGTTTAGGTTCTTGTATGATACCAATAAGCGTCCTGGGGTTTGTATAGGGACAAACTTTTCAGTTTTGATGTCAAGTTGTTGATCAAGAATTTCATCTTGTAGGGCTTCACAATTATCCGCCCCCCTTGATTCTGGAAACTTTTCGATGGTGTTTTTACAAATTTCTAAAGCTTCTTTTAGTTGCCATCTATGCGTTTCATTTTGTCCTGGAATATAAGAGGAACCTTGTTCTTTATATAGCAATGCAATTTCAAAATCGTATAATGCAGATACCTGGTGTTGGCTGTGTTTTTCTTTTTCGAGTTGTAATGTTTTTAGTAAAACTTCTTGTTTCCCAGGAAACACTGCATTTTCATAAATAAATTTTAAGCGCTCGATGTTTACCTCGGTAAGCGCTACTGGAGTAGTGTCTCTTTTATGAAATTGGATGAGGTCTTGGTATAATTTCAAGGCATTTCCTTGTAGTGACAAGGTGTCTTTGGATTCAATTCGTAAAGTAGAGAATGTATTATGATCACTTAAAAAACTTGGGTTATCTAGGCGAAATGCATACGAAGGTTTGGTGATGCTAGTTTCTGAAGTTTTATAAAACTGAAGCGCATTATGCATTAAGAAATCATAAAGCGTGGGGCGATACTTTTTTGAATCATAATAGGTGTTCAGGATGTCATCAAATTTTTTGAGATCGGTTTGCTGTGCTAGCACTCCATTTTGGATCGACTTTTGAAAATGGGCGTGTATTTCCTCAAACAAGGTGTCCAGATCCCAACTTCTAAAATCTTCTTCATCTACCTTTTGTGCAGTTTTTGTGCGATTATAAAATTTCCATCTATTTTGTTGAAAATATTGCCAATATAAATTGGCAAGAATACTTTCTAATATATTTTTCTTCGGAAATGCACTTTCGTTGATTTCGGCCTTAAAATCATTGATTATCGTAAGTTGTGCATTTTCTTCCAGGGTCAATAAGTGCTTTGATTTATACAACAACGCTTTGATTACCTGGGGGTCATTATTTTCTTTTTTAGCCTTGGTATATATAGTCTTTACCACTTCTATGGCAGATTTGGGCAATCCTTTTTGTTCAAAAGCGACTACTTTTTTCCAATCTTCCTGATAGTTATGTTGACCGTTCATAAAAAATAGGTTTGTTAGACAGAATATGGTAAGAATAAAATACTTTTTCATCATACTGATTTATAGGTTGTCAAATAAACTCAAACAATAGGCATACCATTTTTTGAAGTAAGTGTTTTATGCTTATTAAAAACAATATAAAGCTACATATTTGAAATGAGTCTTTACAATAATTTTATCGTTTAAAATACATTTTAAGTATACGATGATGCTAAAAAAAGTAGAATTACTAACGTAAAAAATCGGGAATGAGTAAAACTACGGTTTGATTGAGTGTGTCTGTATTTTTGAATAGGATCTTTTCCTTATGCCATATTGGTTTGTATATTTACCGTTAGAATTAAAGAATAGCTATGCGTGTACATTTTATAGCAATAGGAGGGAGTGCCATGCACAATCTTGCCATTGCCTTGCATCAAAAAGGATATCAGGTTACAGGAAGCGATGATACCATTTTTGAACCCTCAAAATCGAGATTAGATCGATATGATTTATTACCAAATGCTTTTGGTTGGTTTCCAGAAAAAATAACTTCTGATCTTGATGCTATTATTTTGGGGATGCATGCAAAAAAAGATAACCCAGAATTGCTAAAAGCTCAAGAATTAGGAGTTACTATATATTCTTATCCCGAATTTCTCTATGAGCAATCCAAAAATAAAACGCGTGTAGTTATTGGAGGATCTCACGGTAAAACCACCATTACATCGATGATTCTGCACGTATTGCACTATCATGATAAAGATGTAGATTACATGGTGGGAGCGCAACTAGAAGGTTTTGATACCATGGTACGTCTTACCGAAGAGAACGATTTTATGATCCTTGAAGGTGATGAGTATCTGTCGTCTCCTATCGATCGTAGACCAAAATTTCATCTATATCAACCCAATATTGCATTGGTAAGCGGTATTGCCTGGGATCATATTAATGTATTTCCTACTTACGAAAACTATGTGGACCAGTTCAGGATTTTTATGAACTCTATTGTTAACGGGGGGGCTCTGGTGTATAATGAAGAAGATACTGAGGTGAAACAGCTGGCAGAAGCAATCGAAATTCCGATCCGAAAATTTCCATACGCTACTCCGGTTTACAGTATTGAAGATGGAGGCACCCTTCTTGATACTCCCGAAGGAGAGATGCCGATTGAGGTATTTGGAGCGCATAATCTAAGTAATCTGGCTGGAGCGAAATGGATATGCCAACATATGGGAGTCGATGAAGATGATTTTTATGAAGCTATTGCTTCGTTCAAAGGGGCATCAAAACGATTGGAGAAAATAGCCGAGAATTCGACCTCGGTGGCGTATAAAGATTTTGCGCATAGCCCGTCTAAAGTGAGTGCCACCACAAAAGCTGTCAAAGAGCAATATGCAAACAAGACCGTAATCGCTTGTTTGGAGTTACATACGTATAGTAGTCTCAATGCAGAGTTTTTAAAAGAATATGAAGGGGCTCTAGATTCTGCAGACAAAGCGGTGGTATTTTATTCTCCCCATGCCGTAAAAATTAAGCAACTAGAAGAGGTTTCTGCAGATCAAATTGAAACAGCCTTTAAACGAGATGATTTAATCATTTATACCAACCCTGATGAATTCCAAACCTTTCTTAGGCAGCAGGATTTTACGGATACCGTACTACTTTTGATGAGTAGTGGTAACTACGGAGGGTTAGATTTTGATGAGGTAAAGAGCTGGTTTTAATATCTAATGAGACGAAAAGTGTAGTTCGTACATTTGGTTTACAAAATCGGCAACCTGTTTTTGATTGTTTTGTATTAATTCTTTTTTGCCGTTCTCTATGTCGTTAGGTGTTTTATCCTGACTGATTTTGAACTTCCCTTCCCAAGAGTCAATCGCTATTTCGAAACAATGTATGTAGGGCACTAATCGATCCATTCTTGGGTCATCAATATCTAGAATGAACTTTTGATTGGGTCCTTCCAGAAACTCGGTCATTCGTACAATGGATTGTTTGATCTCATCGGGATTTACAAGCGTTTTAGCCTTACCATTGGCATGTGCGATAATGTAATTCCAGGTAGGCAGCTGTTTTGTTGTATAAATTGAAGGTGAGATGTAGGTGTTTGGTCCCTGAAAAATAGCAGTAACAAAATGATTTTCTTTCAATAAATTAACATGTGGGTTGTTGCGATCTATATGTCCTACAAGTTTATCATTGTGAAATATCAAAGGTGCATGTGTTATGAAAGGAACTGATCCGTCTGAAGAAACTAAAGTAGCAAAAGGATAAGCTTTGGCTACGCTTTTGATCGTTTCTGTATTGTAATCTTGGTGGTGTTTTGGTGGATACACGAATTATGCGTTAAATTGTTTAAGATGATGATCCAAATGTTTGTATTGCATTTTTCCCCATTGCTCTCGGGTGAATGTACCAAACATCGGGTGTGGATCCCATTGCTGTTTGTCTCTTTGGTTCGAAAACTCTTTTGCGAGCTCCAGTAATTGTTGTTTTTCAGACTCAAACTCTTTTTGATCTTCGACCTTTAATTTGGAATGGGTGGGTAGATTTTTTTTCCAAGGTTTGTCATTATACATGGATTTTTTGAAGAATAGTTTGGCTAGAAAATTAGGTTTGAGTTCGGGATGCTCTTTTTGCAAAGCAATTTTCAATGGAAACTGACAATGATGAAACATTTGAGAAGCATTCATTTTTCCCCAGGTAGGAGAAGTGGTGTCAGAAATTTGATTTATGCGATTTTCTATTTCCTGTAAGGTTGATTCTTCAAAAAGTGATTTCATAATAAGGGTATTTTTGGATAGATGCTCACCAAAAATAAAACATTATTCATATAAAAATAAAAAAGGCGAGTTTTATTAACTCGCCTTTCTAAATATATATGTTTGATTTTAACCTACTTTATCAAAGAATAAACTTAAGAAACCGTCTAGATCATCTTCGCTAGCTATATCATTAGGAGTTCCTAAGTTGATCATCAATGGTTGATCCTTAATAGTTCCTCTTAAAAAGAACTGATATGTGTTTCCTGTTTTGAATTTGAAACCTTTCAATTCAGAACCAAAAGAAGTAAACTTTACTTCAGTTTTTGCAGCACTACCTTCAGCGAAAGCAGTAATAGTCGCATCAAATACAGCAGACAACATATCATCCGTATAATAATCCCATTTAATAGAGGTACCATTACATGCCTGTAATTCATATTCTGAAACAGCTTCACATCCTCTTGGGACTTGTATGTTATTTCCTACTAAGTTCAAAAAGGAAACTTTCTTGTCTTGACCGTGAAAATTAAGTGCAGTAAGGAATAAAACGATAGTAAAAATATTCTTCATAAATAGGTTAATTTGAAGGTTTTAAATTATTCATTTTTGGATTAAGGGTGCCCAAATATAGTAAAACTTTCATTTTCAAACAAATATATGCTGTATAATATTAAAGGATTGTTAAATAGAATTGTGTTTTTTTGTGGATAATTCAGTGAATAATGTATTGTTTTTGAGGGAAATAGTTTGTAATTATACCTTGGAATATTTTTTTGTTTAACGGTAAAAATTAACATATGATCGATAAAAATTCTTCTTTTTCTATTAAGAAATGGAGTGAAAATGATCGTCCAAGAGAGAAATTAATCGTCAAAGGTAAGAATGCACTTACGGATGCCGAGTTGATAGCCATACTGATTGGATCTGGAAATAGAGACGAAAGTGCATTGGCTTTAAGTAAAAGAATTTTGGCAAGCGTCGATCATAAAATAGGCAGATTAGGTAAATTATCATTAAAGGATCTCATGCAATTTAAGGGTATTGGGGAGGCTAAAGCAATTTCGATTGTCGCAGGTTTAGAGTTGGGTCGAAGAAGGGGAGAGGATATTGAAATCTTGCCTGCGATTACCTGTAGTAAGGATGCATACGTTTTATTTGATAGAGTTATGGGGGATCTGGATCACGAAGAATTTTGGGTACTTTACTTGAATAATGCAAATAGAGTAATTCAACAAAAGCAAATTAGTGTTGGAGGGAAGACAGTTACTGTAGTAGATCCCAGAGTAGTTTTTAGAAATGCCTTAGAGTATGGAGCAACAAGCATTATTATTGGTCATAACCACCCGAGTGGAGGTTTGAAGCCTAGTACTGCGGATATCAATTTAACCCAAAAACTAAAACAAGCTGGGATAAGTTTGGATATTAAGGTCATTGATCATCTGATTATAGGCGAAAAAAGCTATTTTAGCTTTGCCGATGATGCTATGTTATAGGATTCGGTACATTATTCAATTTACTCGTAGCCAAGATTATGTTATTGATACATACCCAAAAAGTCACTTCTAGAGTTTCTTACACGTTTAAACAAATTTGTAAGAGAATTTTGGGGCTTGAGATAGATTTAACATCCAAAATAGAACTTTTTATTGCGCATGATGGTCCTAAATTTTCTTATGGAAAACAGCCTTTGGGTAAAGAGTTGTACTTTCAGAGTGTTGATTTACTCTTCGAACAAGGATTAAATGATGTCGAGGTGCAGGTTTCGGATTGGGAAGGTGTAAAATGTTTTTTTGAAGTAAAGCATGAAGATGCCGTATTGCCCTATGATATTTTTGCAGCTACTTTTTATTTGCTTACCCGATATGAAGAATATATGCCCCATGTAAAAGATCAGATGGGGCGTTTTCCAGCTACCGAAAGTATAGCGTTTCAAAATGATTTCTTGAAAGATCCTGTTATAGACATTTGGGCGCACAGATTTAAAAAGATCCTCTTAGAGAAATACCCTGATCTTGTTTTTAAAGAGAAAACTTTTTCGGTTATGCCGATTGTAGCAGTTAGTCAAACTTTTGCATACAAAAATAAGGGAGTGTTACGATCGATAGGTGGTGGTATTCGAGATCTTTGGCGACTCAAATTAGATGAGTTTAGCGACCGTATACGTGTGCTTTTGGGGTTTCGGAAGGATCCCTACGATATTTTTGATTTTATAATTCATTTGCAAAAAAGCAAGCTTAGAAAAGCAAAGGTATTGTTCGGAATAGGAGATTTTTCTAATTACGAAAAAAATATTGGTTACAATAAACCTAAGCACCGCACGGTTATAAAACATATAGCCGACTATGTTGAAGTAGGACTCAAAGCTTCTTATGAAGCAATTGAGAACCTTCAAACTCTCAAAAAAGAAAAAATAAGAATAGAAGGAATTCTAAATCGAAGGTTGAAATATACCATTTGTTCTTTTTTCAAACTAAAATTACCCGAGGCCTACCGTAATTTTATTGAACTTGAAGTAAAAGAGGATTTCTCTATGGGGTATGCAAAATATTCTGGATTTAGAGCAGGTACCTGTACTCCGTTTATGTTTTATGATTTGGATTACGAGGTGCAAACTCCTTTGGTGATTCATTCATTTTGCTTTACGAATATTGGAATACACGAAGATTTGAGTAATGAAGACGAAATAAGAAGAGAAATGATGGACCTGATAGGTAGGGTAAAAGAAGTTAAAGGTGTTTTTATAACAGTACTTAGCAATACAGTACTTAGCGAAAATCATGAACATCAATCATTTTGGAAATCTATTTTTGAATTTATTTGGAATATAGAAAATGAATAATTCGATACGACACATTTTTTTTGATTTGGATCATACCCTTTGGGATTTTGATAAAAATTCATTGTTGGCTTTTGAAGAGATATTTAAAAAGTTTCAGATTGACTTAGAATTGGATCAATTTTTGAGGGTATATCGTCCGATAAACATGAAGTACTGGAAGCTATATCGGGAAGAAAAGGTGGGTAAAAAAGAATTGCGAAGAGCGAGACTTACAGAAACTTTTTCTGATTTTGATATGCAGTTTGATGTAAAGGTGATTGATCAAATGTCTGATGATTATATCGACTTTTTGCCACTTAATAATTATTTGATTGATGGTGCTAAAGAGTTATTAGAATATCTGCACCCCAAGTACGAAATGCATATCATTACCAACGGTTTTAAAGAAGTGCAACAAACAAAATTGGTAAAAGCGGGCATACATGACTATTTTAAAACAGTAACGAATAGTGAAGAAGTTGGAGTCAAGAAACCGAATCCCGTTATTTTTGAGCATGCATTAAAAAAATCAGGTGCAAAAACAGCTCATAGCGTAATGATAGGGGATAACTATGAGGCTGATATTTTAGGAGCCGAGGCCTTAGGTTTTAAGACGATTTGCTTTAATTATCATAATGAAACGTTACCATCGGGGAATATTCAGGTAACAGAATTAAAAAGTATCAAAAATCATCTTTAGAAATAAATATTTGTATTTTAGTTAATTATAAACATTGCCCCACCGATGAAAACAAAAAAAATAGTAAGATTGCTATGCTTGATTTGTATAGCATCAATGTCGATTTCTTGTGTTAAGGATTTGGATTTTGATCAGGTAGAAGATGTAGTACTAACTCCAATATTTGAGGTAGATTTTATATTCTCTCGATTTGAAACCGATGAATTTGTGGATCCTGGTATTGATCCATCTATAGTAATTCCAGAAGTAGTTGTTAGAGATACCCTGAATTATGATCTTTTAGCAACAGATTTCATTGTTGATAATCTGGAGCAAATAGAATTAACTTTCGAATTTAGAAATACCATCCAAAGAGCTTTTGATTTTGATTTCGGTTTTCTGAATGATGCAGACCAAATTGTTGGTCCGTCATTTAGTTTTACTGCCGCCGCTGGTAATGGTCCGGGTACAGAACCTGTAGTGACTACCGAAGTCATAGTTTTAGATAGTGCGACTATTGATGTACTTGGAGGAGCAAGAAGGTTGATTTCGTCAATTCGGGTTCAGAATGTAAATAGTGGATTAGAAGGCGTGTTAGAGTTAAGGTCAAAAGGTACTTATTTTATCAATTACGAGTTATGAGAGCAGTTTTAGTGTTATGTTTTATCTTTTGGGGCTCTCACATATATTCTCAAAATAAGGAGACTTTATATGATTTCAATGATTTGCCACAGTCTTTGATGCTTAATCCAGGTGCCAAAGTTGGGTTTAAAAAGCATATCGGTATTCCGCTTTTATCTCAACTCCATCTCAATGCAGGATTTAGAGGAGCTTCCTTATTCGATGTTTTTGGTGATGATGGAAGAGATATCAATGAAAAAATAGAAACCACCCTCAATACTCTTACCAGTAATGATTATGTGACGCTCACCCAACAGTTGGAAATTGCAAATTTCGGGTGGAAGAGCAAACGCAATGAGGATATTTATTTTTCTGCCGGGATTTATCAAGAATTAGATGTAATTGGTTTTTTTCCCAAGGATTTTGCAGTATTGGCTTATCAGGGGAATCGAGATTTTATTAATGTACCTTTCCGGTTTTCTACGATAAACGCTTCTGGAGAGTTGCTTATGGTATATCATTTTGGTTATAATAAAAGGGTAAATAAGAAATTTACTTTTGGAGCAAGAGCTAAGTTATACTCGAGTATGATCCATGCACGATCTGCCAGAAATACTGGAACTTTTACGACTGTAGAGACTCCGCAAGGAAGAAATATATACCAACATATCGTTAGCAATGCCGATGTAGAATTAAGAACATCAGGATATGCTTCTTTACGAGATATCGAAGGAGAAACTGGTTCTGAACAGGCAAAGAATGTGGTTAATAAACTAATCGGAAGAGCACTTTTGGGAGGTAATCTAGGGGTAGGAGTTGATGTTGGATTTACACATAATATTAATGAACAATTAAGCGTAACAGGAAGTGTAAATGATCTTGGTGTAGTGTTTTATACTAACGATGTAGAGACATATCGAGCTAGGGGGAACTATATTTTTGATGGTTTTGAAACTCCTATTCAATTTTCTGGAGAAGAGTCCCAGAATTTTCTTGATGAATTAGAAGAAGCGATCCCTCTGGATACTTTAAGTAATACCTATGTTAACATGCGGCCTATGAAATTAAACGGTTCTATTCGATACTCGTTTAATCAGTATGATGATGGGAGGTGCTATTATTGTGTAGAAGGAGAAGATCCTCCTTATCTTGATGCGGTGGGCTTTCAGGTATTTACTCAATTTAGACCTAATCGACCTCAATATGCAGCATCGTTGTTTTATTATAAAAGGTTATTTCACTTTTTACGCACCAAAGTAACCTATACAGTAGATGATTTTTCGCCATATAACCTAGGTTTTTTGGTTTCAACCCATATTAACAAATTTAATTTTTATCTTTCAGCAAATAATGTACTAGAGTACACTAATCTGGCAAAGGCTAGGGGTGCCTCGGTTCAGTTAGGGTTTAATATTATAATGTAAAAAGATATGTTAAGAGTTTTTTTGTTAGTGATTGCTTTTTTTATGGTTTTTAGTGGGAATGCACAAAAGAGTGTAAATGACTATAAATATGTAATTGTACCTACTCGATATAATTTTTTGAAGCAAGACGATTCCTATCAGTTAAACTCATTAACCCAGTTTTTGTTCAAGAAATATGGTTTTCATGCAATACTACAAGGACAAGAGCTTCCTGCTGATCTTATTACAAATGGTTGTAAGGGATTACAGGCAGATGTAACCAAGAATTCTGGCCTTTTTGTAACAAAGTTGGTAGTTACCCTCAAAGATTGTAACGGTAGAGAGGTGTTTACTTCGGCAGAAGGAACAAGTAAAGAAAAAGACTTTAAAACGGCCTATCATGCTGCATTGAGAGATGCTTTTAAGAGTGTAGAACAGCTTAATTATAGTTACAATAGCAATGCAGAAGCAGTTGCGCAACCTGAGAGACAAACCGTATCCCAAACACCAACACCAAAAACTGTTGAAAATAAACCAGTGGTAAATACGCCACAAAGTCAGGAAAAAGTATTGCAACCACAACCAACCCCTGTAGTGCCTGCAGCGAAAGAAAATACTACGTATCTTTTAAACGGTAATACGTATACCTTAAGGAAAACTAATTTTGGATTTGAACTGCATCAAGATCCATCAGGTGCTAAAGGTAAAATATACCAATTAGAACGAAATAATAGTTATCTGATCAATGCAGGAGATCTAAGTGGTTCTGGTTATTTTGATGGTTTTGGGAACTTTATTTTGGAAAGGGTGAACCCAGTAACCGATAAAGTTATCAAGGACATCTTAGCTCGGCAATAAGGGAGTTAGTAGTCGTATTTATCTTTCCATCTTGATTTAAGGAAATTTCGAAAAGCATTTTCTCTTTGATTATCACCTGGATCGTATAGTTTGGTATTTGCGATTTCATCCGGCAAAAACTCTTGACTCACAAAGTTGTTTTGATAATCATGTGAGTATTTATAATCCTCACCGTACCCTAATTCTTTCATAAGTTTTGTAGGAGCATTTCTAATATGTAGAGGAATGGATAAATCTCCGGTTTGTTTTACCAATTGTTGAGCATTTTTAATTGCCATGTACGACGCATTACTTTTGGTAGAGCTGGCCAAATAAACAGTACATTGACTTAAGATAATTCTGGCTTCAGGATACCCGATGGTGTTTACAGCCTGAAAGGTGTTGTTTGCCAGAATTAATGCAGTAGGGTTGGCATTGCCGATATCCTCAGAAGCCAATATTATTAACCTTCTAGCGATAAATTTTAGGTCTTCTCCACCTTCTATCATTCTTGCTAACCAATATACGGCTGCATTAGGGTCGCTCCCTCTTACCGATTTGATAAATGCAGAGATGATATCGTAATGTTGTTCTCCGGTCTTGTCATACCGTACCGTATTTTGCTGAACGAGTTTTAAAACTAGGTCATTTGTAATCACTATGGGATTTGTGTCTTGACTAGAAACTATTAACTCAAAAATGTTCAATAGTTTTCTGGCATCTCCGCCACTAAGTCGTAACAAGGATTCAGTTTGTTCTAGAACAATATCTTTGGATTTTAAGAGGTTGTCTTCTTGCATCGCTCTATTGAGCAAGGCTTCTAACTCCTTTTTTCCAAATGGGTTAAGTGTATATACCTGACAGCGTGATAGCAATGCCGGAATCACTTCAAAACTTGGGTTTTCGGTAGTAGCTCCTATAAGTGTGATCCATCCTTTTTCTACGGCTCCTAATAGGGAATCCTGTTGTGATTTACTAAATCTATGAATCTCATCGATAAAGAGAATGGGGTTTTTTGAGGTAAAAAGCCCTCCGCTTTGTTTTGCTTTATCAATGACTTCACGTACTTCTTTTACACCACTGTTGATGGCACTAAGCGTGTAAAAAGGACGTTCAGACTCTTTGGCAATGATATTGGCCAACGTAGTTTTTCCTACACCTGGTGGTCCCCACAGGATTAAAGAAGGGATAACACCTCTTTTTATTTGCTGTCTAAGAGCGCCATCGTTTCCTACTAAATGTTCTTGACTCAAATATTCTTCAAGGGATTGGGGACGTATCCGTTCTGCCAAAGGTTGATTTGTATCCATACCTACAAAGGTACAAAGGTAGTTACAATCCTGAATAAGAAAATAGAGGATAGATGAGGGCAATTGATAACTAAAACTGCCATTTTAGCTGTATTTGGTGTTTTGGACTTTTTTTTGATACTTTACTACATATGAAAAGAGATCAGGAATTATTTGAATTCAATACAGGAGTTATTGGGTATCCGATATTGTTTGTTTTGATGATTTGGATCGTATTTTGGGCAGAAGTGCGACTTGGGCTGGATATTAAACAATTTGGAGTGTACCCTAGAACGTTTGTAGGGCTTAGGGGGGTATTGTTTTCTCCTTTTATCCATTCTGATATGACACATTTATGGCATAATACGCTTCCTTTGTTCATATTGTCAAGTGCCTTATTTTACTTTTATAATAATAATGCTTGGCGAATACTGCTCATAGGAGCTTTGCTTACTGGTATTTTGACATGGGTATTGGGTAGGCCTGCTAATCATATTGGGGCAAGTGGGATCGTGTATCTCTTGTTCGGATTCCTGTTTTTTAAGGGGATGATTGCTAGAAACTTTAGATTAATGGCTTTGTCCTTTGTTGTCGTGTTTATTTATGGTAGTATGGTTTGGTATGTTTTTCCTGTGGATCCTAAAATTTCCTGGGAGGGCCATTTTTCAGGACTATTTTCTGGGGCCTTATTGGCGTTTTTAATTCGAAAGGGAATAGCAAAACCCAAAGCATATTCCTGGGAATCTCCCGATTACAACCCAGAAGAAGATGAGTTTTTGAAACATTTTGACGAAAATGGAAACTTCATAGAAACCTTACCTGAGGATGAGGATCCAGAAGAGATAATAAATCGAGAGATAAAGATCAATTACGAATATAAGGAAAATAAGAAGAGAGAAGGGTTATAGTCGTTGTCGTATAGTTTCGTAGAGAAATACACCACATGCAACCGATACATTAAGCGAAGCAATCTCTCCATGCATAGGCAATTTAGCACGTTCATCTACTAATTTTAGTACAGAGTTCGATATCCCTTTACCTTCGCTGCCCATAATAATTGCCGTAGGATTGGTTAAATCCAGATCGTAAATTGTGCCCTCAGCTTTCTCTGTTGCTGCGATAACCGTTACTCCAGAACCTTGTAAATAGAATAAAGCATCTTTGATATGATCTACCTTACAAATAGGAATGTTGAATATTGCTCCGGCAGACGTTTTTATAGTGTCTGCGCTTACCGGTGCTCCACCTTTTTTCTGAATGATAATACCATGTACTCCGGTACACTCTGCAGTTCTTATAATAGCTCCAAAATTGCGAACATCTGATAATTGATCAAGAATTAAGAAGAGAGGAGTTTCTCCAGACTCGATTACATCGAGTACCAGATTTTCAAGATTGTGAAATTCAATAGGGGAGATGAAAGCTACAACTCCTTGATGATTTTTTCTGGTAAGACGGTTTAGCTTTTCAACAGGTACATAGGAAAACGATATGCCACGTTCTTTTATTTGTTTCCAGAGTTCTTTTGACAATTCTCCATGAAGTCCTTTCTGAATAAATAATTTGTCTATTGTTTTTCCAGAAATGATGGCTTCCATAACTGCTCTGATACCAAATACTAATGTTTCGTCTTTCACCCTATGATTGTTTATTTTCTGCCTGCAAATATAGGTATAAAAAAACATCCCTCTGAAATTTTCAGAGGGATGCTTTATTATATTAAAAGTGTTTTTAAAACAACTTTAATTTTAGTTTTGGAAGTACATTGGAGTGATCAATGCCTCAACCGCTGGAGCATTAGGGTTAGAAGTAATCTCACTTAATGGAACCTGATATCTGTTAATGTTATCAGTAAGTACAGTTTGAATAATAGGCTCATAAGCAGGAACCTGATTTCTTCTAATAGTTGTCCAAGATTCCATGTGTCTCATGAAATCAGCTACGTAGTGCTCTTCGTGGATTTTTCTTAATGCATCTGCTTGGCTGTCACCAGCGATAGATCCTCTTGCAGAAGCTAAATAAGTAGTTTTATCTGCAGCAGGCACTTCGTTTGGAAGACCGTCATAACGACCTAAAGAAGTTGAGATACCAGCTTGGTAGAATGTATCAGCAGCAGCTTGTCCACCTGAAATTAATCCTAACAAAGCAGCTTCTGCCAAGTAGAAGTTAGTTTCAGGAGCAGTAGCATATCTATCAGGTAATGTAGCAACAATAATATCCTCAGAAACCTGAGAGAACTGAGCTGTATCCAAGATTAAAGAACCTTGTGGCTGCCCAGCAAATCCTCCACCGTCTAACTCTTCAAAATATGCAGCTCTACGTGGGTCATTGTTGTTGTTCATTAAAGTTACTAAAGTAGAACCTCCAGAATAGAAGTTTTGGTTACCACCAGCAAACTGTACAATTAATGTAAAGATTGGGTTTTGGTTACCTGCTTGATCTATATAGTCTAATTTAGCTTCGTATTGATTTTCAGTAATCATTGGCTGACCTACTAAAGCTTGAATATCTGCAGCTACAGAAGTTGGATCAACGTTTGCGATTAACATGAAAGCTTTTAACTTTAAAGAGTTAGCAAAACGAATCCAGTTTTCTCTGTTTCCTCCGTAGATTAAATCTCCACCGTCAACAATATCAGTGTCAGTTGCTAATTCAGCAATTGCTTCGTCTAATAATACTGGAATTCCTCTTAATACATCTTCCTGGCTATCAAAGTTAGGATTAGGGAATTCATCTACCTGAATTGCTTCGCTAAATGGAATGTCACCAAAAATCTGAGTCAAGTTTAAGTAAGCAAATGCTTCAAGAACTTTAGCCTGTCCGATAATGTTTCTAGCCGTAGGATTGTTACGCTCAGTAAGAATTCTCATTTGAGCTAAGTTCCTCAAGGCAGTTGTGTAGTTACCAATCCAAATGTTGTTCGTTGTATTTGGACTAATAGTACCTCTTTCTGGGTTACGGAATACTCCAAAGTTAGCAGAGAAAGACCACTGCTGAGAGTGAGTACTCATTTGAAATTGTTCTACTGTTCTGTTTGCTGTAATACCTCCAAGTAAAATCTCTGGCATTAATAACGCCGGATCAATTTCTAAGGCAGCAAGGGGATCAGAGTTAATACCTTCAATAGTATCCTCACAACCTGTAAATACGATTGCTGATACCAAAACAAGAAGTATACTGATCTTATTTTTAAATATATTTTTCATTTTGTTCATTTTAGAAATTTGCTTGAATGTTAAATCCGAAACTCTTAGTAGATGGTACACCACCTCTTTCAATTCCTTGAAGGTTACTAGCAGAACCTCCTAAACCAGCTTCTGGATCGATATGAGGAACATCAGTATTAAATAAAGCAAGGTTTCTTCCTTCTAAAGCAATTTGTAATGCTTTGATAGGTGTCTTCTTAAGAATCTCCGAAGGGAAAGTATAAGCTAAACTAATTTCTCTCCATTTGATGAAAGTAGCATCAAATACGTTACCTTCTACAACACTAGCGTTTGCAAATCCACCCCAGTAGTTTTGTACACTTGAAATTGGAGTAGTGTTTGGAGCAACAATTGTAGAACCATCAGGATTTGTTCCTGTAGCTACAAATGTGTTAGGATCAACAAATACTTCACGATTATTTACAGCAGTTTCTTCAGCTAAACCTGCTCTTCTTAACTGACCTACAGTGTTAGAGAATATTTTTCCACCTTCTCTGTAATCGAATGTAGTAGATAATCTCCAGTTTTTATATCTGAAAGTCGAAGTTATACCCATTGTATAATCAGGGAAGATGCTTCCAAGAGGAGCAGACTGACCAACCTGACGGATACCATTAGCATCAACAACGATTTGATCATCGATATCATTTCCTTCAGCATCAACTGCTCTTAACCAACGTGGACCGAATAATTGAAGATCTTCACCTTCGATTGCTCTTACCGCAATACCGTTAAATCCAGTCGCTAAGTTTAAAGCACCACCTGGAAGAGCTCCAAGATCTTCTACTCTAAACTCGTTAGTTGTGAAGTTATAATCTAAATCCCAGCTAAAGTTATCATTTTGAATAACTTTTGCGTTGATTTGTAATTCAATACCCTTGTTACTAATCTCACCAACGTTGGTTAAGAATCCTCCGAAACCAGAAGTTTGTGGAGTAGGTACTGTGATAATTTGATCCTCAGTAAAGTTTTCGTAGTATGTTGCGTCAATGAATAATCTGTTATTCAATAAACCTAATTCAACACCAATTTCGAAGTTTTCCTGATTTTCAGGCTTCAAATTTTGATTGGCTAAAGTTCCATCAGAGTTAAATGCTAACTGTCCATCGAATGGGAAAGTACCTCCCTGTCCAAACTGTTGGAAGAAAGCAGTATCTGGATTAAACGTAAAGTCTAATAGGAATGGTGCAGTATCAACACCTACGTTCGCCCATGCTCCTCTAATCTTACCATAGCTTAAGAAATCACTCTGAATGTTAAGAGCATCAGAGAATATCCAACTCAAAGAAACAGAAGGATAGAAGAAACTATTATTACCAATAGGTAGGGTAGAAGACCAGTCATTACGACCAGTTGCATTCAAAATTAACCAGTTCTTGTAGTCTAAAGTAATGTCTCCAAATGCACCAAAGATTCTTCTTAATGTGAAATCTTTTACTACTGCATTCACTTCAGCATTACCTGGATCAAATAATTCTGGTACTGTTAAGTTAGTACCTGTATTTTGTAAACGATCTAGTACCCTTTCGTTCCACTGCATACCACCACGTACTGTTAAGTTGAAAGCATCAGAAAGAGACTTGTCGTATGTTGCGATAAGGTCTAAAGTAAGCTCACGTCTTTTGATGAAATCATCAACAAAGCTACCACGTAAAGCTCCAATAGTACCGATACTGTTTTGGATTAAACGTTGGTCAGTAAATGTATCATAACCAGCTCTACCTAAAATATTAAAGTTTTCAGTAGGAGCGAAAGTTAAAGATGCATTACCGAAGAAACGCTCTACTTGAGTTTGAGTAGCATTCTGACGAGCAATAAATAATGGGTTATTTTGCTGCCCTCCTGGATCGTTGATCTGATTTCCGAATTCGTCTACATCTGGTTCGAATAAAGAGAAGTCAGTCAATCTTGAAAGACCATTTACGATATTTGTTAATACGTTAGGGTCATTAGCTCCTTGTGCTGCAGTACCTACAGTATTTGTTCTTACATAGTTTACACTAAATCTAGAACTTAATTTTTCGTTAAACTCTTTACCTGAGTTTAAACCAATATTAGTTCTATTCAAAGAAGAGTTAGGGATGATACCTTGTTGATCAGTGTAAGCAACACTTAATCTGTAGTCATCACCATTTTGACCAGCTCCAGAAACAGTTACACTATTAATAGACGTGATACCAGTGTCGTAAAAATCTTCAACACCATCTTCGAAAATTCTGAAAGGAACATTTTCGTCTCTTAAGTTCACAAAAGTTTGACCAGCAAGAGATGGGTCATTAATTGAAGGACCCCAACCTACAGTAGTTTGGTCTCTTTCATTCTGTGTAAAGTCATATACTCCTTGATCACCACTAATGAATTCGTTTTGGAAATCAGGTAATCTCAAAGGAGAGTCAAAACGTAAACTAGAGTTAAAGCTAATACTAGCTTTAGAACCTTGCTTACCTTTCTTTGTAGTAATGATGATAACCCCAGCAGATGCACGAGATCCGTAAAGAGCAGCTGCAGAAGCACCTTTCAGTACTGAAATAGTTTCGATATCATCTGGGTTGATATCCTGAGCACGGTTACCAAAGTCAAATCCACCAGTAATACGTGATCCGGTAGCAATATTCGAGTTCGAAATAGGCACACCATCTACAACAAATAATGGTTGCTGGTTACCCTGTAAACTTGAGATACCACGAATAAGTATTCTTGTAGATCCACCTACGTTACCACTCTGATTTTGGATTACTACCCCGGAAGTCTTTCCTTGTAGTGCTCCTAGAAGGTTGGTTTCTCTTACCTCATTCAGATCTTCAGATTTAATAGTAGATACTGCATAACCAAGAGATCTTGCAGAACGCTCAATACCAAGAGCCGTTACTACTACTTCTTCTAATTCTGAAGCTGATGCCACCAACTGTACGTTGATATTGTCATTATCACCAACTACAACTTCTTTGGTTGTGAAACCAACATAACTAAACGATAATACAGCACCTTTGTTGGCGGCAATACTATAATTACCATCAAAATCGGTCTGTGTACCGCTAGCTGTGTTTTTCACAACGATATTAACCCCTGGTAATGGTAACCCTCTGTCGTCGGTTACATTACCTGAGATAGTTTTTTCTTGCGCAAAAGTTATTTGCACAACAAACGCCAAAAGTAGCGTTAAAATTCCACTAAACTTTGTTCTCATTTTACAATTTATTTGAATTAGCCAGCTCCAAAAATGATAATAATATCTTTATAAAACAACTTTTTACTATTAAAATTTGAATTATTGCTTTAAGTGGTTTAATAAATAGCAAACTCTTACTAAAACGTTGTAGTAGGGGGTTTGTAGGATATTTTCGGATTTTTTTTTATCTAATTTTGAGTGTGTTATTACACGATCAGGGTCGTAATTATCTTTGTTATTAATACTCTTGAAGAATGGATATTGTAATTAAAATATTGTTTGCAAAATGCTTATTTAGAGCTATTTGTATTATGCCTAAAAAAGGATATGCTATCGTTGTTAAACCCGGATATCAGATATTCACCTTGATTAAATGTTAATTTTTTTAAGAACCTCAGTTCTTTATTATGTAAGTTTAGTCCTACTTGTTTTGGTGATATATAGGAGAACGTGTTTTTTGTCCTGCTTTTTGTGATCAAAAAGCCTGGATTAGAATTGAATATACCGTGATACGTGTTAAGGCCATAAAAGTTTCCTCCCAAAAGTATTTGTTGATAACCTTCTCCTAGAAAATCATTAGCCAAAAAGCAGTTGATAGTGGATAATTGTAGTGCAGGAGGGAACTCAACGAAATCCTCAAATGTGCCATTTGTATTGCGAAGATAACCGCTTTTCAGTGTAGCCACGCTACTAGTGTTTCCTGTGGTGTCTATATTTAATGACTTCAAAATTTCTTCTATGGTTTGATTTGCATAACTTTTATAATCGGTATAATGCTTATTAATGATATTAATTTGTGAAGCGAATTCATCTTTAGAATTGACCGGGTAATACTTTCCGTCTACGGCGTAAGCTAGCAGCGTTTCGTTTTTGTTGTTTTTGTCAAAATCACCATAGTACATCATTAGGGGCTGTTCTTCGGTAGGCTTAAACTTGGTGTTTTGTCCCCAGTTGCCTAAAAGAATATCCTTATCTCCATCAAAGTCTATGTCGTAAAAGGCGATGGATTGCCAAAGACCTGTGATATTAGCTTTTATCTTAGTTTCTTTAAGAATGCCATTATTGTTTATAAAAATTCTAGGTTTATCCCATTCCGTGGTAATTAATAGGTCCTTTATATTATCATTGTTGATGTCTTCCCAAATAGCATCGGTTACCATGCTGGTCAATAAGAAGTTTTCATCTTTTATAAAGTGTAAATTTCCTTGATTCTTTAATAGATAAGAATTTACCTTCTTTCCAAAGTTAGAACTGTCCGATCTATTCCCTACAAAGATGTCGACGTCTCCATCTTGGTCATAATCGTAGGCTTGAACAACTGCAGTATTCAAATTGTTTCCCGGTATTGGTATTGAAGATTTTGAAAAATTACCTGAGCCATCATTGATATATAGTCGATCGTTCTGAAATTCACTATGCCTGGAATTAATAATTCCGGATGCAACATAGAGATCTAGATCATTGTCTCCATCAGCATCAAAAAAAGTAGCATCAATATCTTCACTAATAGAATCATTTTCTATAACGGGAATTGGCAGGTGTTGAAGCTTTTGATTTGTACTAACCAGTAATCTTGACTTTTGTAAAGAGGCTCCACCAATAAATACATCTTCTTGCCCATCATTGTTAATATCTCCTATGGCAATTGCGGGACCTTGGGTAGATACTTTATATGGGATAAGCTTATTTACGTCAAAATCATTGTACTGATCTTCTTGATGCTTGAAATTTGCTAGTTGTTCTTTTTTGAAAATCGGATTAATTGTTTGACGCTCGTACGTATAGGGTGTTAGGTTTTGAGTATCGTATTTAATTTCGATGTCTTTGCTTTTGAAATCTGCCAGGTTGATATTCTGACAAGTGTTGTCTGGCCAGATCACTTTTATGGAGTCGATATTTTTCTCGCCTAACCCAAAGTGTAATTTAGGTTCTATAGAAGAGATAAAGCCTCTCGATGTAAATAATTGCTTGTTCTGAATTTCGTCATTGCTGTAAATAAAAACTCTGGTGCCAATACCTGATTTGTTAGCTGGTTTATAATCAAATCCTATAGAAAGGAAAGATTTGTTTGGGTCATCAGAACTTCCGTTTTTATATATGCTAGCGAAATCATTTAAGTTGTTTACAATCAAATCCAGATCTCCGTCATTATCCAAATCTGCATAAGTTGCTCCATTAGATAGAGTTGGGGTGTTTTTGATCCAATCTCCGGTTTTGTTACGGAAAGTTTCGCTGTTTCCTTCAAAAATGGCATTAGGGGTCTCTCCAGTAGGCATTACCTTCAGAGATTTTATCAACCATGTATTCTTTTGTTCTTTACCTCGATGTTGATTTTTGAAAGAATTCGACATATATCTCATAAAATCAAGGTTATTGGGTCTTTTGTATATTCCATTGGTAATAAATAAATCCTGATGTCCATCAAGATTATAATCTGCAATAAGAGGAGCCCAACTCCAGTCTGTGGCTGCAATATTATCATATAGCCCTTTTTCTATGAAAAAATCTCCAGATTTATTCATTTGGAGCATGTTTCTGGCATACTGTTTTTGATACCCTTGGCTAATCAAGAATTCCTGAGTTTTGTAAGAAACATCTCCATCGGATTCCTTGAGCACTTTTTCCTGATAGGGCAACATGTCAAGAGTAATTAGATCCTGAAATCCATCACCATCTAAATCTGCTGCGTCACTTCCCATAGAAAACCTACTGGTATGCGAAAAGTGTTTCGGAAGTTCTTCGTTAAAAGTACCATCTCCTTGGTTGATATAATAATAATCATCTTCATGGAAATCATTACAGACATAAATGTCGTCCCACCCATCGTTGTTGAAATCAGCAATTGACGCGCTAAGTCCATATCCATTGGCACCTCCATGGATTTTAGCTTCAAGACTTACATCGGTAAATTTGGAGTTTTCGTTTTTGAGTAATACATCTCCTACATAGTCGGTCCTTTTTTTGCGGATGTAAGAGGGACCATGAGATGTTTTGGTGTGCAATGCGTGATTTACAATGTAAACATCCAGATCATCGTCTTTATCATAATCAAAAAAATAGGCTTGGGTAGCATAACCTTTGTAGTTTAAACCATATTTTTCGGACTCTTCGGTAAAAGTTCCGTCTCCGTTATTAATAAATAGCTCATTATGCCCTTGAAAACCTAATATATTAATTACTGCGCAAACATAGATATCCAGAAATCCGTCCCCATTAATATCTACCATGGTTACTCCCGTGTTCCAATCAGAGTTTCCTCCGGTACCAGAAGTGGATGTGATGTCTTTAAATTTGAAGTCACCTTGATTGATATACAGTTTGTTTTGACCTCTGTTGGATACAAAATACAAATCTGGTAAATCGTCATTATTGATATCTCCTACAGCTACTCCTCCGCCATTATAGTAATAAAGGTAGTTGACAATATTGTATTTTTCATCTTCCTGGATTTGATTTTGAAAATCTATTCCTGTGGTAGTGTTGTCTAATTTTGAAAATAAATATGATGTCGGATTTTGCTCCTCCTTTTTGGTACAGGAAAAGAACAAAATCAAAAGAAGTGATGTTAGGATGTTTTTCATGGGTTAAATGTAAAAAAGAGGTTGTGAATCCACAACCTCTTTTATTTGAAACTATATTTTACTTACTATTAGTTAGGAGTAGGTGAGATAGGGTTGAAATCTGTCTCAAATGCTGGAACTGGCCAGTATTCTAAGTATCCATAGTTAATAGTTGCATTGGTGTTTACATTACCATTTTCATCTAGAACTCTAGCACCAGTTCTCGATCCTGCAGCAACTCCATAACGACGAGCGTCGTAGAAAGAAACTGCTCTCATGATTAGTGCAAGACGACGTTCTTTTCTGATTTCCTCTAATGCTTGATCTTGTGTTAATCCAGTTCCTACAGTAGCAGCTAGACCAGAGGCTTGTAAAGTTCTTACAGCATCTAAGTGAGCAAGACCACCTTCGATATCGTTGGTTCTTACTTTTGCTTCTGCTAAGAATAACTGATTTTCTTCAAAATTCCCTGCATAGTACATCGTGGCACCTAGCGGGTTAGAAGAAACGATAGGAGTGTTGTCATTCCAGAATCTTGACGCACCATATTGGATACCTCTACCTCTTGGGTTAGGGAAATCGAAATCAGGTTCGAAGTATAATTCTAAACGCAAATCACCAGCGTTGATATCCTGAAGTAATCGATCACTTGGGAAATACCAGAAACCTGTTACCTGGCCTGGCATCCAGTTGTTATCGATAAACGAAGATTCAGACTGCATGATAAATGCATTTGCGTTTCCTGATACTCCATTGTTTGCCAAAGTAATTACCTGATTCCAGTCAGCGGCTGTCATGCTCGCTACAGGAGTGTTGTATACTAGGTTGCGTACTCGTAAAGAGTTTACATTTTCTTGTAATCCAGCAAGGTTCACTTTTGAAGTCAAATATGCTAATTGTAATCCAGTAAATCTGGTGTCAAATGTAGCGGCGTCAGTTACTCCATTTAATAATGTTTCTAATTCAGTTAATAAAGTGTTTGATTTATTAATCAATTCAGAGTTAGAAACAAAATTTGTATTAGGCTCAGAAGTAGGGTTAGAAATTAATCCTTGATCATTGATCAATCCTTGTTCATACATAGAACCTAATCTGTGATATCCATAAGCTCTCCACCATAGTGACCATGCTCTAAATGCGTCTTTAGTAGCGTCATCAGCTTCTAGGTTGTCCAATGCTTCTGCAACAGTGTTACTTTGTACGATAAGTCCGTACATGTCTCTCCACTCATACTGAGTAGGGTTGTCACTACCTGCTGCTCTTGTATTTCTGATAGCAATTTCCCCTGGTTGAGGCCCCCCTGCTGGAGGCAATACTACAGTACCATCATCCAATGTTACAGATGTAGTTTGGTTTACCCATCTTCCTCCAAAATTACCCCATGGCATACACATTACATCTCCCATGGTTTCGTGATATCCATAGGTGAAGAAAAGCATTGGGCTTTCTAATTCTGCTCCAACAGATTCGAATACATCATCAGATGCTAAGAAATCATATACACCTTTAGAAAAGGTAGTCAATCCATCTACATTATTTAGAGATGCAGTAGAAGGGAGGTTGTTGTCAACAGGGTCAATGTCTGTATCTAAAATATTATCTTGACAAGAGACCACAAACGATAGCGCTAGTAAAAACGCTGCTTTGTTTAATAAACTTTTCATAGTCTTATTTTTTTAAAATGCTAGGTTTAATCCAAAATTATAGCTCTTTACGTTTGGATGCGTAAATTCATCAAATCCTCTTTGGAATGTGTTTCCAAATCCTCTTGCTGCTTCTGGATCTAGACCTTTGTAATCTGTGATTGTGATTAAGTTTCTTCCTGAGATGCTTAAGTTGATGTAATCAAAAGCTTCTAGGTTAAGCACGTTGTTTAGTTTGAAATTAAAACTAATATCTCTAAATCTTAAGAATGAACCATCTTCAACAAATTCTGACGTTGGTACATTGGTGTTGTATAAAGAAGTATAGTAGCTTACAAAAGCTCCAGTCTGTACTGCACCAGTTGGGTCTTCAATAGATACAGGAATTGCAGTGTCAGAATGCAAACCGTTGTTGTATAACCACTGTCTTGCACGGTTGTATACATCAAGACCTTGGAACCAGTCTATTTGGAAAGATACTCCCATGAAATCATTGAAAAATGAGAAGTCATTAATAAATGTCATTACAAAATCAGGCTGAGTACTACCTGCTACTACTTTGTCTGGTCCGATCACAACTCGACCAGTGTTTTTGTTTACAACATATCCTGAGCTAGCCACTGTAAAGTTATTTACGTCAGCTTCAGGGATGATTCTGTTTCCGCTGGCGTCAAGGGCATCTAAGCTAGTAATTACTGGGAATACAGAGAATGTACCAATTTCTTCTCCTTCGTCAAGAACGAAGTTGTCATTAACAACAACTGGAAGTCCATTCGCAATTCTATCAAGTACTGCTGTAGATTTTGTAAAGCGTAATCCGAAGTTCCATCTGAATTTTTCTGAAGTAAACATGGAAGCGTCTATAGAGGCTTCAACACCGTCACTTGAGATATCATATGCATTCGAGAAAATTGCACTTGTTCCGGTACTACTTGGAAGACCCAAACGGAAAATTGCTCCATCCGTCTTTCTGTCAAAATAGTTCACAGAACCGTCTAATCTAGTAAACCAAGCTCCTTTCCAGGAGTGAAGGTGTAGTCTAGACCAACTTCAAGTTCTTTTGAAGTTTCCACCTCAAGACTTGGGTTTGCTACAGAAGAAGGAATTCCTGAGATTACTTCACTTCCAACAGTTGTAGTAGCAAGAGTAAAGATGTTCTGGCTAAATAAAGGTTGGATACCAGCTTCACCATAGGCACCTCTAATTTTTAAGTTGCTTACCAAATCAGATTCAAACAATTCTGCAATATTAAGATATGCATCTGCTCTTGGGAACGTAAAGTCTAGGTTGTTACCAAATCTGTTAGAGAAGTCACGTCTGAAACCTGCAGAGAAACCAAATGTACTTTCGTAATCAAATTTTTGGTTCAATAAAAAACCGTAAGTTCTGAATGGTTCATCGCTGAACTCGTTGAATGTTTTAACAACAGCCTGATTCACGTTAAAAGAACCGAATGGTCCTGTTGGTAAGTTTGTTCCTTGAACATCAGTGGTACGAGATCCTAAGTCTCTCCAGTCAAAATTAAATGTTGTGTTTGATGTGAAAGGAATATTGATTTTAAGGTCTTCTTTGAAATCTAAAGTCAAGTTTGTTGAGATTAATAAGTTTTGGAAAAACTCTTGTGTATCTACTTGATTTATAATACCAGAAACATTGGTCCCGATAGAGGAAGCCTGTTGGTGGTTAGTTTGATTTTCTTGGAAGAAAGTAAACTGTTGAGAGAAGGTATCGTATCCATACTTGAAGTTCAAAGATAGTACTTCAAAAGGTTGATATGTTAAATCAAGATTTGCAATATATCTGGTGATTTTATCTTCTCTTGTTTGAATTTCTTGATAAAAGAAAGGGTTCGTAGAGTTGGGATCTGTTGCATCTGGTGATACCGTAAGATCTCCATCAGCATTTCTGTTGAAGAAATCTACGTGAGGAAGATTTTGAAATACGTTATTGATCAAGTTGTTTGCATTTGCATTATCCGTATCTGTACCTGTAGTGTTCGTACTATTGATAACATCAAATCTTGTGTTAATCTTAATTTTTTCTCCTAGATCGAAGCCTAAATTAATACGGCCGTCATATTTTGTATATTTTCCAATTACTAAAACACTCTCTTGTTCTGTTCTGTTTCCAGAAACAAGATATCTGATACCCTCTGATCCTCCAGATACAGTAATACCATTTGTAGTATTGATCGCATCTCTAAAAAGAATATCGGTTGCATCAAAAATTGGTTCCCTGAACGGAGTGTCATTAATCCCTTCTGCACCTAGCGCTGTTCCGTTGATATTTCTTTCATCAGGATCTACTGCTAAATATTGTGCTTCATCGTTAAGCTGTGTTACCGGTGTTCCGTTTAAGTCTACCAAAAAGCCAGCGGCATTTGTAGAATAATGGTGTAAATCAGCTCTTAATCGATCTTTTCCCGTGATTGCTTGTGCAACACTTACTGAAGATCTGATGTTTACAACAGGAGCACCAGCTGAACCTTTTTTGGTGATGATGTTGATCACCCCGTTTGCTCCCTGCGCACCATAAATAGTACCCGCGGCAGCTCCAGAAATGGTTTCAACTCGTTCTACATTCGAAAAGTCGATATCTGCAAGACGAGAACTCTGGTTTGAAGCTCCACCTACACTGGACTCCGAAGTAGAAACCTGAACTCCATCAATTAATATCATTGGCTGAGACGAATTTAAACTGTTAATCGATCTTAGAATGATATTTTGTTGCTGACCTGGTTGACCTGTAGTCGATTGGATAATAGTACCGGCAATTTTACCTTGAAGAGCTTGATCAATTGCTTGAGCCCCCTGTACTTGAAGATCTTCTGCTTTTACTGAGTTTACAGAAACCCCCAATTTACGTTTGCTTGTTCCGGAAGCAACCCCTGTTACTACTACTTCTTCTAGTACTGCAGCATCTTCTTGGAGTGTTACATCAATTTGATTACTGCTTCCAACAGTAACTTCTTGTGTTGTAAATCCAAGATAACTGAATACTAAACTTGAACCCACACTGGCACTTACCGAATACTTTCCATCAAAGTCGGTTTGAGTTCCACTATTGGTTCCTTTTACAATAATGTTCACTCCTGGTAGTGGGGATCCCCCATTGTCCGTTACAGTACCTGTAATGGTTTTGTCTTGTGCAAAAGAACTCTGCACTCCTAATGCTAGGAATAGCATTAGGATTCCCTTTAATAAAGATTTCATTGTGTTTTGTAATTTTAGAATTAGCCACGCTAAAAATCTTAATTATATCTTAATAAAACAACTTTTTCGATATCAAATTTACTTGTCCATTTCTTTTTTTGAATGAGAACACGGTGTTACATTACTGTAAAACAGTACTTTGTGTCTGTTTTGAGTTGTAGTTAAAATTTATGCTTTTTTCAGGGTAAAGGAGAGTTTTTTATTAAATTAACAAAAAAAGATCTTTCTGATTAAAGAAAGATCTTAAAAAACTTATGATTTGGATGTTTTTTTACTAAATATTCATTTTTTCATCTTTGTTGTAGGAATAATCTGTAATTATCTCGTCAATAATGCTGGCCAAACTTTACCATCTGGTCGAGTTAGAATTACAGTTCCTCGATCTCCCGCAGAGTTGCTAAAGTCTAATGTCATGTCCGAACCAGAAGTAGAAACGATGGTATATACATATGAGAATTCATCTTCATCTCCATTTCCGTTTTGTACAGTTTCTATAGTTCCTTCTGCTACCAAATTGATACAATCCCAAACGATTTGTACATCGTCAAAAGTAATGGAGCTAAAGACGTCAACATAGCAGCTATCGAACTGTCCAAAGCTTATGTCTGATGTAGTATATTCTCCGGGAGTATCAGTTTCTTCCCAAGTTACTTGGCCAGACAGCGGAGGAGCCGGGCAATTACTTCTTCCTCCAGGTGCCGAAGTTAAGGCAGTTATTTGATAGGTGTATGTATCGGCAAGACTTTCTGTAATCGCACACGCTATTGGTGTTCTATAGGTGTATGGAGAAGAAAAGTAGGATCCTCCAGATACATTACCACTTGCATCATCTTCTGAGAAAGTACGTCCGTCTGTTAATGTTAATACAAAGTTCAGCTCAAAATCATCTCTTCCCTCTATTAACGTTTCGTCTACACCGGTAAAAGCTACAAGTTCATCAGCTGTGAATGTAATTTCTGTAATAGGTACTCCGCGACTACCTGGCTGAAAATCTGCAGCGGTCAATGTGCGGATCACACCAACTTGTGTGGTAAGATCTGCATCATCACCATCAATGGTTCCATCCATATTGGTGTCTACTCTTGTGTTTTCTACAAAACGAGCAGAAATCTCAATAGATTCCAGGAGTTCGCCTTGTTGTGCGTCCTGTTCTTCAATAGTAAGTACATAATTGGATCCGGTCTCAAAGGATAATGTTACATCGTTGTAGACCAAATTGTTGTCAATATCAATAGTTCTTAATACTGCTCCACTTGTTACATTGGCAAGTACATCGTCAACAGTTTTGTCATCGCCACTACAAGCAAACATTATTATAGTGAGTAGCGCTATGTTTATATATTTAAAAAATCTTTTCATTGTTTTGTCTTTTTGTGATTCCTAAATGCTATTCATTTTAGTTGGCTGGTGGGAAAGCTGGGGAATCAGGGTTAGTATCCCAAAAAACTTTTTGATCCGTATTCGGTTTTTGTTGTACTGAAGAATTGTTTGTAACAAGATCAGCAGGATAAAAGAAAGATCTTATCAAATTCCCAGGATTAGGCTCGATATTAGGCTGTAAGGTAGTAGGGTAACCTGTACGACGATAAAAGTTGTAAGAATCGATACCGTTACCAAATAACGCTACCCAATACTGTTCTGCGATTACATCCCAACGATCTTCAGGTGTTGCCGCAGCATCAAAATCAGCAAGACGATCATTAATAAAACTAGAAATAGCAGTTGCGTTAGGTGCAAACGATAAGTTTGCAGAAGTGTCTAAAGCTCCAAAAGTGGCTACCTTTGCTATCGATTTGGTTAATCCGTTATTTAGCGCTGTTCTTGCACCAGGAATGTCCATATTAAGCATGGCAACTTCAGCAATCATGAAATCTACCCATGAAGATAGGATGATCGGAGTAATACCAGCTCCTTGCCCTCCATCTCCTTGAGAGATACCTTGAAAACTACTATCGTCAAATCGACCTGCAGCAGGATAAACCCCAAAAGTCGTTCTTAGGAAACCGTCCGGTGGTGTTCCGTCATCATCTCCATGATCACGTCCCCAGTATCCATTATTTAGAAAACAAAATGTGAAATTACCATCGATATAATGCTGAGGAGCACTTTCTAATGAGCAACTTAGTGTTTCTTCATTAGGAGCAATTTCTGCACCTGGTACGGCATTGGTTTGTCTGTAAAAGTAATATCTGATTCTTGGGTCATCATTATTAGACATCTGGTTCATTAACCAGTTTGATAGGTATTCGTCGGCACCATCACCTTCGTAATTGTTTGCGTATCTAGGGTGACGGTTGTCTGGTTGAATTTCATTAGCTCCCCAAGAAAATTGGAAGTCTTCAGAAGCGGTTTGAATATAATCTCCAGAGGTAACAATAGCATTAAAATCAGCAATTGCATTGTTGTCTACAAGCCTGCGTTGCAGATAGATTTTCATTTTTAAAGTGTTTGCAGCCTTAATCCAATTGTCCCAATCACCACTGTAGTAAAAATCATTTTCAGGTTCGTTAGTCACATCTCTTTCAAAATTTACAATCGCTTCATCTAGTAAGTCTAATGCCGCTGCGTATATTGTCGCTCCGCTATCTGTTACAGGATTTAGATTTCCAATGCTTCCTTGAATAGCTTCAGTATAAGGAACGTCGCCAAAAAAGTCCACCAACGTAACTATAGTATAGGCTTCGATTACCTGACTGATGGCCAAGTGATGATATAATTCTCCGTCTATAGCTAGTGGTTCCAAAGCTCTTACATCAGCCAGAATCCCATTAAACGTTTGGCTATGACCATTTTGATCATCAAAAGACTCTCCGGTTGATTGATAAGAACCACTCCAGACATCATTAAAATCTGCTGGAGAATAGGTGTTTTGGTAGTTTCTTCCAAACATGTTGTCTATTCGAGTTACTTGCCCGGCAATAGCCCCAAAGCGCTCAACAACTTTTCCAAAGTCTACTTGTATAGAATTTAGGAATAAGTCTGGATTGGATTGATCAGGTGTTAATTGATTTGGGTTATCTGCCAAATCAAGCTCTAAGCTCTCGCAAGAGGTAAATAACATTCCTACAGAGAGGATTGCTATGAGTGATATTTTATATGTCAATTTTATTGTATTCATGATGTTGTTTTTTTTGATTAGAAAGAAGCTTTAACACTGATACCATATCTTCTTGAACTTGGTCCATTCAAAAAGTCAAAACCTCTACCGTTACCTACTCCTAATCCAGCTACGTTAGGATCGAAATTCGTTCCATCAGGAATATTGAAGGCGTCAAACCATAAATTATATCCTGTAAGGTTCAAACTAAGTGAACCAAAAGGCGTATTGTCTAAATATTTTGTTGGTAATGAATACCCTAAAGAAAGTTCTTGTAATCGTAGTACGGTTCCATCAAAAACTCCCAGCTCATCCGGTCCAAATAATACATTCGAGAAATAGAATGTCGAGTTGTTGATCTGAATGTTGTTTTGAGAGCCATCTTCTCTTACTCCTGGTAAGATAAAGGTGTTTTCCCGATCAACCGTGTCTGTTGTTAATCCTCTTCCTAATAGGGTAGATACTGTTCTTGAATAAATATCTCCTCCCTTTACAAAAGTGAATAAGAAACTTAGGTTGAAGTTTTTGTAAGAGAATGAGTTGTTTACGTTCAATAAGTAATCAGGGTTAGGATCACCAATTATGAAGGTGCCCTCTTCTTCTCTGTAATTACCAGCATCGTTAACCAAAAAGTTCCCGTTGGCATCTCTTTCTATTCGGCTACCTACAATAACACCAAGAGGCTCCCCCTCGATAGCAGCGTTACCAAGGTTTGAGAAACCAGAGTACACAATGATATCGGTGTCAGCTCCAAGGTCCTCAACGGTAGTTTCGTTAGTGGTGAAGTTGACGTTGGTGTTCCAATTAAATCCATTGTCTGGAAATTGAATAATGTCTATACCTAAATCCACTTCTAAACCATCACTTTTGATTTCTCCAATGTTTTCACTGGTTACTGTAGCGCCTGTAGAATTATCTAATGGTCTGTCGATAATCAGGTCTTTAGTGATCCTGTTGTAGTAAGAAACGTTTAATGAAATTCTGTTTCTAAAGAATCTTGATTCGATCCCTAGTTCGATCTCGTTAAGACGTTCTGGCTTCAGGTCTGGATTTCCTAGTCTAGGTGCTGCAGAATTGGTTACAATGTCTGTTCCGGAATCCTGGAAGTTTTGAGTGTCTAAGTCAAGAGTAGTAGCTACTGGGAATCCAGTCGGGAAGTTTGCTGAAGTTCCGTAACCTGCTCTTATTTTAAGGTAGTTAATACCGTTATCTGTTCGTAATCCTTCTATTGCAGTTGTTGGTAAAAATGAAATACTGGTACTGGGGTAAAAGATAGATCTGTTAGCAGAACTTAGGTTGGATACCCAGTCGTTTCTTCCAGCTAGAGTAACATATAACATTCTTTTGTAATCAAAGTCTGCTTGTCCATACAAACCAACAATATTTCTTTCTTGTTTGAATTCTATTTCGTTTTGATTGGCAAAGTTTACATGTCTGAAGACATCGAATACCTGCTGGTTACTACTGGCAACACCGTTACGCTCAAAAACTTCGCGACGACTTGTAGCACCCAGGTTAAATGTCATTCCTACTTGTTCGCTAAGGGAGTAATTACCATTAATAATAAAGTTATGATCAAAAATAGTGTTGATATTGGTCCAGGTTTGATAGATACCACTTCGCAAGGTGGCATCATCACTTACTCCACCTTTGTTTTGTTGGTTAACATTTGATTCAGTATAGTTGTCCAAACCAAAACGGTATACAAGGTTTATATTATCGTTGATGTCGTATTGAATCGTTCCATTACCAAATACACGATTGGTAGTTTGGCGGTTTAAGGCATTGTTAACTGTCCATAGTGGGTGCTGTATACTGTTGTTTTGACGATAATAAACACTAGATCCATCTATTGGATTCTGAAACGGTAATCCTATTAAATCAACACTACGTGGGGTAAAGAACAATTCTCCAAATACCGACGAACCTGTTCCGAAAGATCCGTTACCTCTACTCGCCGATACCGGTGGAGTTCGGAAATCTGTTTTTGAATAGTTCAATGTATTCGAAAGTGTGATTTTGTTGGATAGTTGTGCTTTTCCTCCAAAACCAAGAGTGTTTCTTCTTAATGTGTTTCCTGGGGTAAAACCTTCATCTTCTAGGTAACTATAGTTGGCGTTATAACTTAAAGTATTGTCCGCAGTAGTTCCTCTGAAGTTGATAGCGGTGTTGGAAACTGTTCCTGTTCTGAAAAAGTTTTCTACACTATCATAAGGTCTCCATTCATATCTCGCACCTGCAAACTGTGGGAATGCTGCAGGAATTCCGGTAGCAGAAGCTGCCGTGCTATACGGGTGGGCTAGAGTTCCATCTTCGTTAAATCCTCTGTTAGGGTCTGAGTTAATTCCATTTCCCCAACCGGCAACACCATCTCTTTCGAAACTAGGTCCCCAGTTACTGAAGAACCATCCAAAAGCTTGATCAAATCCATTACCAAATTGATCTTGGTAATCAGGTAGGGAAGCAATTTCATTAAAGAAAAATGAAGAGGTTATGGTAACTTCGTTTTTTTTGAGTGCTCCACCTGTAGAACCGTTTTTGGTAGTGATAAGAATAACACCATTACGTCCTGCAGTACCGTAAAGGGTTGCAGCAGCCAAACCTTTTAGTACGTTTACACTTTCTATACTGTTAGGATCTAAATCCAAAAATCTACTTGATCCGGAGTTTCCATCGATAAAGTCATTCTGACTGTCTCCATCATTACCTCCTTGTGAGTTAGTGTCACTACTGAAAGGAACACCGTCTACAATAAATAGAGGTTGGTTACTGCCGCTAAAAGAACTAAGGCCTCGAATTACGATATTGGTACCTGATCCCGAAAGTCCATTTTGCTGTGTAATATTTACACCAGAGGCTTTTCCGAAAAGTACCCTACCGATATCTCCTTCTGCTCTTTGTTCTAATTGTTCGTCTTTTACTTCCGCTACTGCGTATCCCAGTGCTTGTTTCTCACGGCGAATACCTTGTGCAGTAACAATTACTTCTTCGAGTTCTGAGGTCGAAGATTCTAATTGCACATCAATAGTATTTGATGCGCCTACCAGTACTTCCTTGTTGGTGAATCCAAGGAAGCTAAATACAAGAGTGCTTCCTTGAGCAGTTTCTATACTGTATTTTCCGTCAAAGTCTGATTGTGTTCCAGAGTCTGTTCCTTTTACAATGATGTTTACTCCCGGAAGAGGGGATCCTGCATCGTCTGTTATTGTTCCTGTGATTGTTTTTTCTTGTGCATACGAGAGGTGCACTACCAGCGCTAGGAATAGCACCAGCATTCGATTTGTCGGTGATTTCATTTATTTTAATTATTAGAATTAGCCAACTTCAAAGTTGATAATAAATAATAACTAACAACTGTTCTTTTAGATTTTTTTAACGTTTTTCGTTACGGTTTATCTGTTAATTTATGATAATTTAAGAGGACTTCTTCAACGTTTTAAAAGTTGGGATTACTTCTCTTAATGGCTGAAAATCAAACTGGTAATTTTTGTGCTCTTTCTTGAATTGACTGTGGGTTAGTTGTTTGTTTTGATAAAATAAAATTTATGGTCTTTTCTATTTAGTCTGGTTTTGATTTTAATTTCTGGAGCGTAGCAGCTCTATTTTTCTGGCTATATATAAGGAGTGTTCTTTAGCCGAAATACGGTTAGCAGATTATGAAAATGAGTTTTTCGTCTGTTCTTATTTATACTATATTTTTGCTGGGATTTTTAATTCTTTAAAAATTAATGCACTAGGATTTGATTTGCTCAAAAATATTTCTACCTTTGCAGCCCTTTTAAAGGGATATTTTAAAATTTTTAATAATAGTGTAAAGCAAATTATGCCAACAATTTCACAATTAGTACGAAAAGGTAGAGCCAAAATAACTAAGAAGAGTAAATCGGCTGCTTTGGATTCGTGCCCGCAACGTCGCGGTGTATGTACTCGTGTATACACTACTACTCCTAAGAAACCAAATTCTGCGATGCGTAAAGTAGCGCGTGTTAGGTTAACAAACGGAAAAGAAGTGAATGCATACATCGGTGGTGAAGGTCACAATCTCCAGGAGCACTCGATAGTATTAGTTAGAGGTGGAAGGGTAAAAGATTTACCGGGAGTTAGATATCACATTGTTCGTGGAGCTTTAGACACCGCTGGTGTTGAAGGTAGAACACAACGTAGATCTAAATACGGTGCAAAACGCCCTAAAAAGTAATTAAAAAACTTTAAGAAGAAATGAGAAAAAGAAAGGCTAAAAAAAGACCGATTTTACCAGATCCTCGTTTTAACGATCAATTAGTGACTCGTTTTGTAAATATGATGATGTGGGATGGTAAGAAATCTGTTGCTTTCAAGATTTTTTATGATGCGATTGATATCGTAGATCAGAAAAAACAAAATGAGGAAAAAACTGCACTAGAAATGTGGAAAGATGCATTGTCTAATGTAATGCCTCACGTAGAAGTACGAAGCCGAAGAGTTGGTGGAGCTACTTTTCAAATTCCTAATCCAATCAGACCAGACCGTAAGATATCTACTGCTATGAAGTGGTTGATTCAGTTTGCTCGTAAGAGAAACGAAAAATCTATGGCTCAAAAACTTGCTGCAGAAATTATCGCTGCAGAAAAAGAAGAAGGAGCTGCGGTTAAGAAAAGAGTTGATACTCACAAAATGGCTGAAGCAAATAAAGCATTCTCACACTTTAGATTTTAATCAATAACAGAAATGGCTAGAGATTTAAAATATACAAGAAACATAGGAATTGCTGCGCACATTGACGCAGGAAAGACAACGACTACAGAGCGTATTCTTTATTACACTGGTGTAAGTCATAAAATAGGTGAGGTGCACGATGGTGCGGCTACTATGGACTGGATGGAGCAAGAGCAGGAAAGAGGTATTACAATTACTTCTGCTGCTACCACTTGTACGTGGAACTTCCCAACAGAAAACGGTAAGCCAACTGCAGATGCAAAAGGATACCACTTCAATATTATTGATACTCCGGGACACGTTGATTTTACCGTAGAGGTGAATCGTTCTTTACGTGTACTTGACGGATTAGTTTTCTTATTTAGTGCAGTTGATGGTGTAGAGCCTCAATCTGAAACTAACTGGAGACTAGCTGATAATTACAAAGTTCCAAGAATGGGGTTTGTAAACAAAATGGATCGTCAGGGATCTAACTTTTTAGCAGTTTGTAATCAGGTAAAAGAAATGTTAGGATCAAATGCTGTCCCTATCGTTTTGAATATTGGTGAAGAAGCTGATTTTAAAGGTATTGTTGATCTTGTGAAGAACCGTGCTATCGTATGGCATGATGAAACTCAAGGAGCAACATTTGATGTTATCGACATTCCTGAAGAACTTAAAGCTGAAGCAAAAGAACTTAGAGGTAAGCTTATCGAAGAGGTAGCTGCTTATGACGAGGATCTTTTAGAAAAATACATGGAAGACGAGGAGTCTATTACTGAAGAGGAGGTGCATGCTGCACTTAGAGCTGCGGTAATGGATATGTCTATTATTCCAATGGTATGTGGTTCTGCATTTAAAAATAAAGGAGTACAGTTCTTATTAGATGCTGTATGTCGTTACCTACCTTCTCCAACGGATAAGGATGCAATTGTTGGAACTGATCCTAACACAGATGAAGAGATTTCTCGTAAGCCTGATGTTAAGGAGCCGTTTTCTGCATTAGCATTTAAGATTGCTACAGATCCTTTCGTAGGTCGTTTGGCTTTCTTCCGTGCGTATTCAGGTAGATTGGATGCAGGTTCTTACGTGTTAAATAACCGTTCTGGAAAGAAAGAACGTATTTCTCGTATTTACCAGATGCACTCTAACAAACAAAATGCAATTGAATATATTGAGGCAGGAGATATTGGTGCAGCTGTAGGTTTTAAAGATATTAAAACTGGAGATACATTATCAGATGAGAAGAATCCTATAGTATTAGAATCTATGGACTTCCCTGATCCGGTAATTGGTATCGCTGTGGAGCCTAAGACAAAAGCTGACGTAGATAAATTAGGAATGGCTTTGGCTAAATTGGCAGAAGAAGATCCTACATTTACTGTAAGAACAGATGAGGCTTCAGGACAGACTATTATTTCTGGAATGGGTGAGCTTCACTTAGATATTATTGTTGACCGTTTAAAGCGTGAATTTAAAGTAGAGGTTAACCAAGGACAGCCACAGGTTGAGTACAAAGAAGCTATTACTGCTCGTGCAGAACATAGAGAAGTGTACAAGAAGCAGTCTGGTGGTCGTGGTAAATTCGCAGATATCGTATTTACTATGGAACCTGCTGAAGAAGGTAAAGTTGGTCTTGAATTCGTTTCTGAGATTAAAGGTGGTAACGTTCCTAAAGAATTTATCCCTTCTGTAGAAAAAGGATTCAAAGTGGCTATGAAAAACGGACCTTTGGCTGGATATGAAATGGATGCAATGAAAGTGACACTTACCGATGGTTCTTACCACGATGTGGATTCTGATCAATTGTCATTCGAATTGGCTGCGAAATTAGGTTACAAAGCTGCTGCAAAAGCTGCAAGAGCTGTAATCATGGAGCCAATCATGAAGCTAGAGGTAATCACTCCAGAAGAAAACATGGGTGATATCGTAGGAGATTTGAACAGACGTAGAGGTCAGGTTAACGATATGAGTGATCGTTCAGGATCTAAAGTTGTGAAAGCGATCGTTCCTCTTTCAGAAATGTTTGGTTATGTAACTTCATTAAGAACATTATCTTCTGGTAGAGCAACATCTACGATGGAATTTTCTCACTATGCAGAGACTCCTTCTAATATTTCAGAAGAAGTAATTGCAGCTGCAAAAGGAGTTAACGCTTAATTATTACAGAAATGAGTCAAAAAATCAGAATAAAACTAAAATCTTACGATCACAACTTGGTAGATAAATCTGCTGAGAAAATCGTAAAGACGGTAAAGAGTACAGGAGCTGTAGTAACTGGGCCAATTCCTTTACCAACACATAAGAAAATTTTTACGGTTCTACGTTCTCCACACGTAAACAAAAAGTCAAGAGAGCAATTTCAATTAAGTTCTTACAAAAGACTTTTGGATATCTATAGTTCTTCTTCAAAAACGATTGATGCGTTGATGAAGTTAGAGTTACCAAGTGGTGTAGAAGTAGAAATCAAAGTATAATTGATTTAAACTCCGCTCAACAACGTTAATATTAAATTGTTGAGCGGAGTCAAAAGAAACATGTCCCAAGCTGCGTGCGAGGGAAAAACGGCAAAAATACATTTCAGGGTTGAACGTATTTTTAGCCCTGTTTTTTTGTGAAAGAATAAGTATAGGTCAAAATTTGATTTTGACTTTAAATAAGAATAATTAATAAATAATTTAAATATGTCTGGGTTAATAGGAAAAAAGATCGGTATGACCAGCATCTTCGACGAGAATGGAAAGAATATTCCATGTACAGTGATCGAAGCTGGGCCATGCGTGGTTACCCAAGTCAGAACCAATGAGGTTGATGGTTATGATGCTGTTCAATTAGGTTTCGATGACAAAGCAGACAAAAATGCTTCAAAAGCGGCTTTAGGTCACTTTAAAAAAGCAGGAACTGTTGCTAAGCGTAAAGTTGTCGAGTTTAAAGGTTTTGACGAGGAGTACAAATTAGGTGACACGATAACAGTAGAGCACTTCGCAGAAGGAGAGTTTGTTGACGTTTCAGGAACTTCAAAAGGTAAAGGTTTTCAAGGGGTTGTAAAAAGACACGGTTTTGGCGGTGTTGGACAAGCGACTCACGGACAACATAACCGATTAAGAGCTCCTGGTTCTATTGGTGCTGCATCCTACCCTGCAAGAGTATTCAAAGGAATGCGTATGGCAGGTAGAATGGGTGGAGAAAAAGTAAAAGTTCAAAACTTAAGAGTGTTAAAAGTGGTTCCTGAAAAGAACTTACTTGTAGTAAAGGGATGTGTTCCTGGTCATAAAAACACTTATGTAACGATTCAGAAGTAATGAAAGTAGCAGTTGTTGATATAAACGGAAAAGAAACAGGAAGAAAGGTAGACCTTTCTGATGCTGTTTTCGGTATAGAGCCAAACAATCATGCTGTATACTTAGATGTGAAACAATTCTTGGCGAATCAACGTCAGGGAACTCATAAAGCTAAGGAAAGAGCTGAGATTGCTGGTAGTACCAGAAAGATAAAGAAACAAAAAGGAACTGGAACTGCCAGAGCTGGTAGTATCAAGTCTCCAGTGTTTAAAGGAGGAGGTAGAATTTTTGGTCCAAGACCACGTAACTACTCTTTTAAATTAAATAAGAACTTAAAAAGATTAGCACGTAAATCTGCCTTAAGTATCAAAGCAAATGACAAAGCGATAACCGTTATCGAAGACTTTAATTTTGATGCTCCAAAGACAAAGAATTTTACAGCAATTTTGAAGTCATTAGGGCTTGAAAACAAAAAATCTTTGTTTGTGTTGGCAGAGTCAAATAATAATGTATATTTGTCGTCGCGCAATTTGAAAAGTTCAGAAGTTATAACTACTTCAGAATTAAGTACTTACAAAATACTTAATGCAAACAGTGTTGTGCTTTTGGAAGGTTCTTTGAAAGGAATTGAAACGAATTTAAGTAAATAGAAGCCATGAGTATCTTAATAAAACCTATTATTACGGAAAAGGCTACTAACGATAGTGAAGTATATAACCGCTATGGTTTTGTAGTAGATAAGAAAGCGAATAAGGTAGAGATCAAAAAGGCAGTTGAGGCTGCTTATGGTGTATCTGTTACTAAAGTTCGCACAATAAATGTCCGTCCGGATCGCAAGGTTCGTTATACCAAAACTGGTATGATCACTGGTAAAACAAGCGCTTACAAAAAAGCAATTGTACAGGTGGCGGAAGGTGATGTAATTGATTTATATAGTAATCTTTAAGACTAGAAAATGTCAGTAAGAAAATTAAAACCAATTACCCCAGGTCAGCGTTTTAGAGTAGTAAATGGATTTGACGCAATTACTACTGATAAGCCGGAGAAAAGTTTATTAGCTCCGAAGAAAAGATCTGGAGGTAGAAACAGTCAAGGAAAGATGACAATCCGCTACAAAGGTGGAGGTCATAAAAGAAGGTATCGTATTATTGATTTTAAACGTGATAAGCATGGAATCCCTGCTACCGTTGCAACAATCGAATACGATCCAAACAGAACTGCTTTTATAGCGTTAGTAAATTACCAAGATGGTGAAAAGCGCTATGTTATCGCTCAAAATGGACTTCAAGTAGGGCAAAACATTGTTTCTGGAAACAATGTAGCACCAGAAATTGGTAACGCAATGCCTTTAAGTGATATCCCATTAGGTACTATTATTTCTTGTATAGAGTTAAGACCAGGTCAAGGTGCTGTTATGGCACGTAGTGCTGGTTCTTTTGCTCAATTGATGGCTCGTGATGGTAAGTTTGCAACTGTAAAGTTACCTTCTGGCGAGGTGAGAATGGTATTGGCTAACTGTATGGCAACTATCGGTGCAGTATCTAACAGTGATCATCAATTGATCGTTGGTGGTAAAGCTGGTAGATCTAGATGGTTAGGTCGCAGACCACGTACAAGACCAGTAGCGATGAACCCGGTAGATCATCCAATGGGTGGTGGTGAAGGACGTTCTTCTGGAGGTCACCCACGTTCTAGAAAAGGTCTTCCTGCAAAAGGATTTAGAACCCGTTCTAAGACGAAAGCGAGTAATAAGTATATTGTAGAACGTAGAAAGAAATAATAAGATATGGCACGTTCATTAAAAAAAGGACCTTACGTTCACTATAAGTTAGAGAAAAAAGTAGCTGCTAATGTTGAGGCTAACAAAAAGTCTGTAATCAAGACTTGGTCTAGAGCATCTATGATTACTCCTGACTTTGTAGGGCAAACAATTGCAGTTCACAATGGTCGCCAGTTTGTACCTGTGTATATTACAGAGAACATGGTAGGTCATAAATTAGGAGAATTTTCGCCAACTCGTTCATTTAGAGGACACGCTGGTGCTAAAAATAAAGGTAAAAAATAATTTAAGCTATGGGAGTTCGTAAAAAAGAAATGGCGGATAGAATTAAGGAAGAGAAAAAGCAAGTTGCTTTTGCTAAGCTTAATAACTGCCCTACGTCACCACGCAAAATGCGTTTGGTAGCAGACTTGATCCGTGGTGAGAAAGTAGAAAGAGCGCTTCATATTCTTAGATTTAGCCAAAAGGAGGCAGCACGTCGTTTAGAGAAGCTGTTGCTTTCTGCTATAGCAAACTGGCAGGCGAAAAATGAAGACGCTAGTATAGAGGATGCGGATCTATTCATTAAAGAAATTCGTGTAGACGGAGGAAGTATGTTAAAAAGACTTCGTCCAGCTCCACAAGGTCGCGCACACAGAATTAGAAAACGTTCAAATCACGTAACAATCGTGTTAGGAGCAAAAAATAATACACAAAGCTAATATAGACTATGGGACAGAAGACAAATCCAATCGGAAATCGCCTTGGTATCATTAGAGGTTGGGAATCCAACTGGTACGGAGGTAATGACTACGGTGATAAACTTGCCGAAGACGATAAGATTAGAAAGTATGTACATGCGCGTTTATCAAAAGCTAGTGTATCAAGAGTAATCATTGAGCGTACGCTTAAACTTGTAACCGTTACTATCACTACCGCTAGACCTGGTATCATTATCGGAAAAGGTGGTCAAGAGGTAGACAAGTTAAAAGAAGAGCTTAAGAAGATTACAGAGAAGGAAGTTCAGATCAACATCTTTGAAATCAAGAGACCTGAGCTGGATTCATACTTAGTAGCATCAAGTGTTGCAAGACAAATAGAAAGTCGTATTTCTTACCGTCGTGCAATCAAGATGGCTATTGCGGCTGCAATGAGAATGAATGCAGAAGGAATTAAAATTCAGATTTCAGGGCGTTTGAATGGAGCTGAAATGGCACGTTCAGAAGCTTACAAAGAAGGTCGAATTCCTTTATCTACATTTAGAGCTGACATAGATTATGCTTTAGTTGAAGCTCATACTACTTACGGTAGATTGGGTGTGAAAGTATGGATCATGAAAGGCGAAGTATATGGTAAAAGAGAACTTTCTCCTTTAGTTGGTTTATCCAAGAAACAAGGAAAAGGTGACAGAGGTGGACGAAGTGGTGGTAATAAGTCACGTCGTAGAAAGTAATTTTTTAAAGTAAATTAACAATGTTACAGCCTAAAAGAACAAAATTCCGTAAGCAACAAAAAGGTCGTATGAAAGGTCTTTCTCAAAGAGGACACCAGCTTTCAAACGGTACTTTCGGAATCAAATCATTAGATTCAAATTTTGTTACTGCTAGACAAATTGAAGCAGCTCGTATTTCTGCTACTCGTTATATGAAAAGAGAGGGGTCTCTGTGGATTAAAATTTTCCCAGACAAGCCAATTACAAAAAAGCCTCTTGAAGTACGTATGGGTAAAGGAAAAGGTGCGGTTGAATACTGGGCAGCAGTAGTAAAACCAGGAAGAATATTATTTGAAGTTAGTGGTGTGCCTTATGACGTAGCTAAAGAAGCATTACGTTTGGCAGCTCAAAAACTTCCCGTGAGAACTAAGTTTATTGTAGCTAGAGATTATCAAGCTTAAAATTGAAGATTTATTATGAAGCAATCAGAAGTTAAAGAATTATCTACAGCTGAATTACAAGAAGAACTTGGTAAGTCACAAAAAGCATATTCAGATTTAAGAATGGCTCACGCGATGTCTCCACTAGAAAATCCTTTACAATTACGTAAAGTAAGAAGATCTATTGCAAGAATTGCTACAGAGCTAACAAAAAGAGAATTAAACGGTTAATTCTGCTGAAAGATGGAAAAAAGAAACTTAAGAAAAGAACGTATAGGTGTTGTTACAAGTAACAAAATGCAGAAATCAATCGTGGTTTCTGAGGTGAAAAAAGTAAAACACCCGATGTACGGAAAGTTCGTGTTAAAAACGAAAAAATACGTTGCACACGACGAGAAAAACGACTGCAATATTGGTGATACTGTAAAGATCATGGAAACAAGACCTATGAGTAAAACCAAATGCTGGAGATTAGTAGAAGTAATTGAAAGAGCGAAGTAATTATGGTACAACAAGAGTCTAGATTAAAAGTAGCCGATAACACAGGGGCTAAAGAAGTTTTAGCAATCCGTGTTCTAGGTGGTACAGGAAGAAGATACGCTTCTGTAGGAGACAAAATAGTTGTCAGTGTAAAAGAAGCAACTCCTAATGGAAATATCAAAAAAGGAGCAGTTTCTACTGCAGTTGTAGTTCGTACTAAAAAAGAGGTACGCAGGCCAGATGGTTCTTATATTCGTTTCGATGATAACGCATGTGTTTTGTTAAACCCTGCCGGAGAAATGAGAGGAACTCGTGTATTTGGTCCTGTGGCAAGAGAACTTCGTGATAAGCAATTCATGAAGATTGTTTCACTAGCGCCAGAAGTGCTTTAAAATAATTTAAAGATGACAAAGCTTAAAATTAAAACAGGAGATACAGTAAAAGTTATCGCTGGTGCTCACAAGAGTACTGCTGATAATGCTGTTACTGGAAAAGTATTAAAGGTACTACGTGAAGAAAACAAAGCTATCGTAGAGGGAGTAAATATCGTAAAGAAACATGCGAAACCAAGTGCTCAGAATCCTCAAGGTGGTATTGTTGAAAAAGAAGCACCTATTCATATTTCTAACTTGGCATTGATGACTTCAAAAGGAGAAGCAACAAGAGTTGGATATAGAATGGAAGGAGATAAGAAAGTGAGATTTTCTAAAAAATCTAATGAAGTAATATAGTTATGGCTTATATCCCAAGACTAAAACAAGAGTATAAAGACCGCGTTGTGTCTGCTCTTACAGAAGAATTCAGCTATGATAATGTAATGCAAGTACCAAAACTTAAAAAAATAGTTTTGAGTAGAGGTATTGGAGCAGCAGTTGCTGATAAAAAATTGATCGACTATGCAGTTGATGAATTGACAACAATCACTGGTCAAAAAGCTGTGCCTACTATTTCTAAGAAGGATGTTGCTTCTTTCAAATTGCGTAAAGGAATGCCAATTGGAGCAAAAGTTACGTTAAGAGGAGAAAGAATGTACGAATTTTTGGATCGTTTAATTACTTCAGCATTACCACGTGTAAGAGATTTTGGAGGAATCAATGCTAAAGGTTTTGATGGAAGAGGTAACTACTCAATGGGTATTACTGAACAAATCATTTTTCCTGAGATCGATATCGATAAGGTAAATAAAATTTCAGGAATGAATATTACTTTCGAAACTTCAGCAGAAACTGATAAAGAAGCAAAATCATTGTTAACCGAACTAGGATTACCTTTTAAAAAGAATTAATTATGGCTAAAGAATCAATGAAAGCCCGTGAGGTGAAGAGAGCTAAAACTGTAGCTAAATATGCCGAAAAAAGAAAAGCTTTAAAAGAAGCTGGAGATTATGAGGCGCTACAGAAATTACCAAGAAATGCTTCTCCTATCCGTAAGCATAACCGTTGTAAGCTTACAGGAAGACCAAAAGGGTACATGCGTCAGTTTGGAATTTCTCGTGTAACATTCAGAGAAATGGCAAACAAAGGATTAATTCCAGGGGTAACAAAAGCTAGTTGGTAGACTAATTTGAATTAATTGGTATAAGGTTCGGTAAATATCGAAAACCAATACCATAAACTATAAATAATGAATACAGATCCTATTGCAGATTATTTAACTAGAATTAGAAATGCAAACAGAGCTCAGCATAGAGTTGTTGAGATTCCTGCATCTAAAGTTAAAAAAGAAATTACTAAGATATTATTCGACCAAGGATATATCTTAAGTTATAAATTTGAGGATAACTCAGTACAAGGTACGATCAAGATTGCTCTTAAGTATGATAAAATGACTAAAGAGCCAGTAATTAAAGAATTACAAAGAATAAGTAAGCCAGGTTTACGTAAGTATGCTGGATCAAAAGATATTCCAAGAATTCTTAATGGATTAGGTATAGCAATCGTTTCTACATCTCATGGTGTTATGACTGGTAAACAGGCAAGACAAGAGAATGTAGGAGGAGAAGTACTTTGTTACGTATATTAACAGTATAAAAGGCAAAAGAAATGTCAAGAATAGGAAAAAATCCAGTAACTATTCCGTCTGGTGTCACTGTAGAAGTGACAGGTAATGTTGTTACTGTTAAAGGAAAATTAGGAGAGCTTTCTCAAGAGTTTGATGCTGTTGAAGTGAAAGTAGAAGAAGGTCAGGTCGTTGTAGAAAGACCTAGTGATGCTAAAGATCATAAAGCTAAACACGGTTTATACCGAGCTTTGATCCAGAACATGGTAGTAGGTGTTTCTGAAGGTTTTACCAAAGAGTTGGAATTAGTAGGAGTTGGATATAGAGCTTCTAACCAGGGTCAGAAATTAGATTTGGCGCTTGGATTCTCGCACAATATAGTTTTAGATTTAGCTCCAGAAGTTAAAGTTGAAACTATTTCAGAAAAAGGTAAAAATCCTATCGTAAAATTGACTTCTCATGATAAGCAATTGGTTGGACAGGTAGCCGCTAAGATTAGAGGTTTCCGTAAGCCAGAACCTTACAAAGGAAAAGGAATCAAATTCGTAGGAGAACAATTAAGAAGAAAAGCAGGTAAATCTGCATAATAACGAAGTTATGGCATTCTCAAAAGATTCAAGAAGATTAAAGATAAGAAAGCGAATCCGCGGAAGAATTAGCGGAACAGAACAACGTCCTAGATTATCTGTTTTTAGAAGTAATAAAGAAATCTATGCTCAGGTCATAGATGATGTAACTGGTAAGACAATCAGTTCAGCTTCTTCAAGAGATAAAGACATTGCTAAAGCAAACGGAACTAAAGTTGAAATCGCAGGTTTAGTAGGAAAAGCTTTGGCAGAAAAAGCGATTAAAGCCGGTGTAGAAACAGTATCTTTCGATAGAGGAGGGTATTTGTACCACGGTAGAGTTAAATCATTGGCAGAAGGTGCTAGAGAAGCAGGACTTAAATTCTAAGAAATTATGTATCAGAAATATAAAAACGCAGAATTAGTAAAACCAAGCGGACTTGAACTTAAAGATCGTTTAGTTGGTGTACAACGTGTGACTAAGGTAACAAAGGGTGGTAGAGCATTCGGTTTCTCTGCAATCGTTGTTGTTGGTGACGAAAACGGTGTTGTTGGTCATGGTCTTGGTAAGTCTAAAGAGGTAGCAGAAGCTATCGCTAAGGCTGTAGAAGATGCAAAAAAGAATTTGGTTCGTATTCCATTGCACAAAGGTACTTTACCTCACGAACAAAAAGGTAAGTATGGTGGAGCAAGAGTATTATTAATGCCTGCTGCTACCGGTACCGGAGTAATAGCTGGTGGTGCTATCCGTGCAGTATTAGAATCTGTAGGTGTGCATGATGTACTTTCTAAGAACCAAGGATCGTCTAACCCACACAATGTAGTGAAAGCAACGTTTGATGCGTTGCTGCAATTGCGTAGTGCTCAGCAAGTTGCTGCACAACGTGGTATTTCACTAGAAAAAGTGTTTAAAGGATAAATTAAGGAACGATGGCAAAGATTAAAATTACTAAAGTAAAGAGCGCGATTAATCGTACTCAGAGACAGAAAAGAACTCTAGAGGCTCTAGGGCTTAAAAAGATCGGCCAGGTAGTGGAGCATGATGATACTCCTAATATCCTTGGGATGGTAAATAAAGTTAAACATTTAGTTTCGGTAGAAACAAAATAATATTAGCACATGGATTTAAGTAACTTAAAACCTGCTGCAGGTTCGGTAAAAAATAACAGCAAACGAGTAGGTCGTGGACAAGGTTCTGGAAAAGGAGGAACTGCTACTCGTGGACATAAAGGAGCAAAGTCACGTTCTGGATATTCTAGAAAAATTGGTTTTGAAGGTGGACAAATGCCACTTCAAAGACGTGTGCCTAAGTTCGGTTTCAAGAACATTAACAGAAAAGAGTATCAAGGAATCAATCTTGACACGCTACAAAAATTAGTAGACGAAGGAAAGATAAAAGATACTGTAGATCTTGACGTGATCTTGGCAACTCGTTTAGCTAGAAAGAATGATTTGGTGAAAATACTGGGAAGAGGTGAATTGAAGGCAAAATTGAAAGTCTCAGCTCACAAATTTACAGCCACTGCAAAAGCTGCTATTGAAGCTGCTGGTGGTGAAGCAGTAACCTTATAATAAACAATTCATGAAATTCATCGATACAATAAAAAATATTTGGAAAATAGAGGAGCTAAAGAATAGAATTTTAGTCACTCTAGGCTTACTTTTGGTATATCGTTTTGGAGCTCAGGTAGTATTACCTGGTGTAGATGCTGCACAACTTGCAAATCTTAGTACCCAAGCTCAGGATGGGCTATTAGGGTTGCTAAACGCGTTTACAGGAGGTGCGTTTGCAAATGCATCCGTATTTGCTTTGGGTATTATGCCTTACATTTCTGCATCTATTGTAGTGCAGCTTATGGGAATTGCAATACCGTATTTACAAAAGCTTCAGAAAGAAGGAGAAAGTGGTCGTAAAAAGATTAATCAGATAACACGTTGGTTAACAATTGCCATTACATTGGTACAGGGACCGGGGTATATTTACAATCTTTTTGCACAACTTCCTGCAGAGGCATTTGTTATTCCAAATCAAACAATTTTTGTTGTGTCATCGGTAATCATTCTTACTACAGGGTGTATTTTCGCTATGTGGTTAGGAGAGAAGATAACAGACAAGGGTATTGGTAATGGTATTTCATTATTAATTATGGTAGGTATCATTGCTACATTACCTCAGTCTTTTGTACAAAACTTCTTCTCAAGAGTTTCTGGAGACGGAGGAGGAATGATTATGGTATTGATCGAATTGGTAATCTGGTTTGTGATCATATTGGCTTCAGTGCTATTGGTGATGGCAGTACGACAAGTTCCGGTGCAATATGCTAGAAGAACAGCAAGTGGAGGATACGAGAAAAATGTTTTTGGATCTCGTCAGTACATCCCGCTAAAGCTAAATGCATCTGGAGTAATGCCGATCATTTTCGCACAAGCAATTATGTTTGTTCCTGGTTTGATTGCTGGAAGTCTTTCAGAGTCTGAGACTGCTCAGGGTATTACTGCTGCTTTTAGTGATATTTTTGGACTATGGTATAACATTGTATTTGCGTTGTTGATTATTGTATTTACCTATTTCTATACGGCGATTACAGTGCCAACAAATAAGATGGCAGACGATCTTAAACGTAGTGGTGGGTTTATTCCTGGAATTCGACCAGGAAGTGAAACTGCCGAGTACTTGGATAAGATCATGTCTCAAATTACATTGCCTGGTTCTATATTCTTGGCACTTATAGCTATTTTTCCTGCAATAGCAGTAAAATTGCTTAATGTGCAAGCAGGATGGGCGTTGTTCTTTGGAGGTACTTCTTTACTTATTATGGTAGGTGTAGCGATAGATACAATGCAACAAGTAAATTCGTACTTATTGAATAGACATTACGACGGATTGATGAAATCTGGTAAAAACAGAAAAGCAGTAGCATAATGGCAAAACAACCAGCAATAGAACAAGATGGAAGTATCATAGAAGCATTGTCAAATGCAATGTTTCGTGTAGAGCTAGAAAACGGTCATGTAGTAACTGCTCATATCTCTGGAAAGATGCGAATGCACTACATTAAGTTGTTGCCTGGAGATAAGGTAAAGCTAGAAATGAGTCCATACGATTTGACAAAAGCTCGTATAACATACAGATACTAATTTTAGAAGATATTGTTATTTAATTTTTTTTCCGTAATTTTGCACGCTGAAAAAATAAATAAATATCTCTATAGATGATATCCTGTTTTTCAGGAGTATGAAATAAACAATAGAGAAAACCGACAGGATTGAGATTGTTGGTTTTTTAAAAACAATTATCTCAGTTGTCGAAGCATATAATCTGACAGTTGAAAAACTTAAGAAATAACAGATGAAAGTAAGAGCATCATTAAAAAAGAGAAGTGCCGAGTGCAAGATTGTGCGTAGAAAAGGCCGACTTTACGTAATTAATAAAAAGAATCCTAGATTTAAACAAAGACAAGGGTAATTATGGCAAGAATTGCAGGGGTAGATATACCTAAACAAAAGCGAGGAGTTATAGCATTAACCTATATCTTCGGAATCGGTAGAAGTAGAGCTAAAGAAATTTTAGCTACTGCCAAAGTAGATGAAAGTATAAAAGTTTCTGATTGGGATGATGATCAAATTGGTCGTATCCGTGAAGCTGTAGGAGCCTATACCATCGAAGGAGAATTACGTTCAGAAGTTCAGTTGAATATCAAACGTCTTATGGATATAGGATGTTATAGAGGTATTCGTCATAGAGCAGGTTTGCCACTTAGAGGACAACGCACTAAGAACAATTCAAGAACACGTAAAGGAAGAAGAAAAACAGTTGCAAACAAGAAAAAGGCAACTAAATAATAAGTAGTATGGCAAAGTCAACTTCAAAAAAACGTAAAGTAATAGTAGAATCTGTAGGTGAAGCTCACGTTACAGCTTCTTTCAACAATATTATTATTTCGTTGACCAATAAAAAAGGAGATGTAATCTCTTGGTCTTCTGCCGGTAAAATGGGATTCAGAGGATCTAAGAAAAACACACCTTACGCAGCGCAATTGGCAGCAGAAGATGCAGCAAAAGTCGCTATCGAGGCCGGACTTAAAAAAGTAAAAGTTTACGTAAAAGGTCCAGGTAACGGAAGAGAGTCTGCAATACGTTCTATCCATAATTCAGGTATCGAGGTATCAGAAATTATCGATGTAACGCCAATGCCGCATAATGGTTGTCGTCCTCCTAAAAGACGTAGAGTATAATTTTTTCCCGAGCATATGCTTGGGTTCTCTTTTTAATTATAACTAAGTAAGTAATCTAATTTGAGGAAAATTGATTATCGAAGGAAAGTGACCTTAATTCATAATCACCTCAATAACTAATTTATTAATAATGGCAAGATATACTGGTCCAAAAACTAAAATCGCTCGTAAATTTGGTGAAGCGATCTTCGGAGACGATAAGTCATTCGAAAAAAGAAATTACCCTCCTGGGCAACACGGAAACAACAGACGTAGAGGAAAGAAAAGTGAATACGCTATCCAGTTAATGGAAAAGCAGAAAGCAAAATACACTTATGGTATTTTAGAGCGTCAATTCCGTAACATGTTTGAAAAAGCAACCCGCGCCCAAGGTATTACGGGTGAGGTATTACTTCAACTTTGTGAATCTCGTTTAGACAATGTAGTGTTTAGAATGGGACTTGCTAACTCTAGAAGAGGAGCAAGACAATTAGTTTCTCACAGACATATTACTGTAAACGGAGAGTTAGTAAACATTCCTTCGTATCAGTTAAAAGCTGGAGATGTTGTTGGAGTAAGAGAAAAATCAAAATCATTAGAAGTAATCCAGAATTCATTGGCTAATAATAGCAAGGTATATGAGTGGATTACTTTCAATAACGATACAAAAGAAGGATCTTTCGTATCAGTTCCGGCAAGAGTTCAAATTCCGGAAAATATCAATGAGCAATTCATCGTCGAATTATACTCTAAGTAATAACGCTAAAGAAGAAACAATAACATGGCAATATTAAATTTTCAGAAGCCCGATAAAGTTATCATGATCGACTCTACAGAGTTCGATGGTAAATTTGAATTTAGACCATTAGAACCTGGGTACGGATTGACAGTTGGTAACGCTTTACGAAGAGTTTTGCTATCTTCTTTAGAGGGATTCGCTATAACTTCTCTTAGAATCGAAGGAGTAGATCACGAGTTCTCAACTATTTCTGGGGTGGTAGAAGATGTTACCGAAATCATCCTAAATCTTAAACAAGTACGTTTTAAGCGTCAGATTGAAGATATAGATAATGAGTCTGTGACTATTTCTATTTCTGGTCAAGAGCAGCTTACTGCTGGAGACTTCCAAAAATTCATTTCAGGATTCCAGGTATTAAACCCAGAATTGGTGATCTGTAATATGGATAAGAAGGTAGCGTTAAACCTTGAAATTACTATTGAAAAAGGTAGAGGTTACGTACCTGCTGAAGAAAATAAAAAAGCTAACGCTCCTATTGGAACGATTTTTACCGATTCTATTTACACTCCGATCAAGAATGTAAAGTATAGTATCGAAAACTATCGTGTAGAGCAAAAGACCGATTACGAAAAATTAGTTTTCGAAATCGTTACTGATGGTTCTATTCATCCAAAGGATGCCTTAACAGAAGCAGCAAAAATATTAATCCATCACTTCATGTTATTCTCTGATGAGCGTATTACATTAGAGGCTGATGAGATTGCACAAACTGAAACATATGATGAAGAATCACTTCATATGAGACAGTTATTGAAAACAAAACTTATCGACATGGACCTTTCAGTTCGTGCGTTAAACTGTTTGAAAGCTGCAGAAGTAGATACACTAGGAGACTTGGTATCTTACAACAAGAACGATTTAATGAAGTTCCGTAACTTTGGTAAGAAATCTTTAACTGAGCTTGAAGAGCTTGTGAATGTTAAAGGGCTTAACTTTGGAATGGATCTTTCAAAATACAAATTAGATAAAGATTAAGTAATCTATCATATTTTGCTCCTCATAGTGGGTAGAGCAAGATGATGATTAAACAAAAATGTCATGAGACACGGAAAAAAAGTAAATCACCTAGGAAGAAAGACTGCACATCGCAAGGCGATGCTTGCAAACATGGCTTGCTCTCTAATAGAGCACAAAAGAATCAATACGACTGTAGCAAAAGCAAAAGCGCTTAAGCAGTTTATTGAGCCTTTAGTAACCAAGTCTAAAGCAGAAAACAACACTACTACTGTAGAGTCGACTCACAATAGAAGAATTGTTTTTAGCAGACTTAGAAGTAAAGAGGCTGTAGCAGAGTTGTTTGGAGATGTTGCAAACAAGATAGGTGACAGGCCAGGAGGATATACTAGAATTATCAAGTTAGGAAATCGTCTTGGAGATAACGCCGATATGGCAATGATCGAATTAGTAGATTACAACGAGCTATACAACGCTGGTAAACCTGCTAAGAAGAAATCAACAAGAAGAAGTAGAAGAGGAAAAGCAAGTGCACCAGCGGCACCAGCGCCAGAAGTTACTAATTCTGAAGAAGAATAAATGAAGAGTGTGAATAACACATAATAACAAAAGGATAAACGTTTGGCGTTTATCCTTTTTTTTTAAATAATTTTGAAAAAGTTTTCTCAATAGAAATAATTATAAATAATGAAATATCAATCTCGAAAAAAAGCAATTCTTTTATTAGCAGATGGTACCATTTTTTACGGCAAAGCTGTAGGGAGAGAAGGGACTGCATTTGGTGAAGTATGTTTTAACACCGGTATGACTGGGTATCAGGAAATTTTTACAGATCCTTCGTACTATGGCCAACTTATGGTGACTACCAATGCACATATAGGTAATTACGGAACTAATGATCAGGAAATAGAATCTGATTCTATTAAGATTGCTGGACTGATTGTAAAGAATTTTAGTTATGAATATTCTAGAGTAAAAGCAGACAGATCTTTACAGGAGTTTTTGGAGCAACATAATTTATTAGCGATTTCAGATGTAGATACCAGAGCATTGGTGAGCTATATCAGAGATAATGGAGCCATGAATGCTGTTATTTCTACAGAAACAGAAGACATAGATAAATTAAAGAAAGAGCTTGCAGCAGTTCCAGATATGAATGGATTAGAGCTGGCATCTCAAGTATCTACCAAAGAACCATATTTCTACGGAGATCCTAATGCTACCTACAAAATTTCGGCGCTTGATATCGGGATTAAGAAAAATATACTCCGTAACCTTGCACAGAGAGATGCGTATATCAAAGTGTTTCCTTACAATGCCTCTTTTGAGGACATGAATGAATGGGGACCAGATGGATTCTTTTTATCCAACGGGCCTGGAGATCCACAACCTTTAAAAGAAGCAATTGCCACAGCCAAAGAAATTATTGAAAGGGATTTACCATTATTCGGAATATGCTTAGGGCACCAGGTAATCGCTTTGGCGAATGGAATTGGTACTTACAAAATGCATAACGGACACAGAGGGATCAACCACCCGGTTAAAAATTTGGTAACTGGTAAAGGAGAAATTACTTCTCAAAATCATGGGTTTGTGGTGAGTAAAGAAGATACCGAAAAACATCCAGATATAGAGATGACTCACATTCACCTTAACGATGATACGGTAATGGGAATTAAACTGAAGAATAAAAACTGTTTTTCAGTACAGTACCACCCAGAAGCTAGTCCAGGACCAAATGATTCTGTATACTTGTTTGATGAGTTTATAGAAAATATCAAAAAGGCAAAGTTGGCCGTGTAAATCAATATAAATATTGAATCGTATGCTACCGGTTTTGATAATGTCTTAACCTACAACGTTATAGTTGATAACTTCGTTAACGTATTGCGTTTTTGGTAGGAAATTAGCACTTTTTTAAAGGGGTCAGAACATACCGGTTTTGTATATTGCGAAGAATTAAAATTATCCAACAAAATAAATAAAACAATGAGTGTAATTATTAATATTCACGCTAGACAAATTCTTGATTCTCGTGGTAATCCAACAGTTGAAGTTGATGTGATTACCGAAAATGGTGTATTAGGAAGAGCAGCTGTTCCTTCGGGAGCATCTACAGGAGAACATGAGGCAGTAGAGTTAAGAGATGGAGGTGATAATTATATGGGGAAAGGAGTACTTAAAGCTGTAGAAAATGTAAATACAGTAATCGCTGAAGAATTATTAGGGTACTCGGTGTTTGATCAAAACTTGTTAGACCAGAGAATGATCGAACTTGATGGGACTCCAAATAAATCAAAGCTGGGTGCAAATGCCATTTTAGGAGTTTCTTTGGCTGCTGCAAAGGCTGCTGCCAATGAGTTGAATATTCCATTATATCGATATGTAGGAGGAGTTAGTGCCAATACACTACCTGTTCCAATGATGAATATTATCAATGGAGGTTCTCATAGTGACGCTCCAATAGCCTTTCAAGAGTTTATGGTAATGCCGGTAAAAGCTAAAAATTTTACTGAAGCAATGCAGATGGGAACCGAGATTTTCCACAATCTGAAAAAAGTACTACACGATAGAGGTTTGAGTACAGCTGTTGGAGATGAAGGAGGATTTGCTCCTACATTAGACGGAACAGAAGATGCTCTAGATTCTATCAAACTAGCTGTAGAAAAAGCAGGATACAAGTTTGGAGATGAAATCATGATCGCTTTGGATTGTGCTTCTGCAGAATTCTATGTGGATGGAAAGTATGATTACACCAAATTTGAAGGAGATACAGGAGTAGTTCGTTCTAGTGAAGAACAAGCAGATTACCTTGCTGAATTAGCTTCGAAATATCCTATTATATCTATCGAAGATGGTATGGATGAAAATGACTGGGAAGGATGGAAATATCTTACTGACAAAGTAGGGGACAAAGTACAATTAGTAGGTGATGATTTGTTTGTAACTAATGTAGAGCGATTATCCCGAGGAATTGAAAATAATACTGCAAATTCAATTTTGATCAAGGTAAATCAAATAGGAACACTTACAGAGACTATTGCTGCCGTAAATATGGCACATAATGCAGGGTATACATCAGTAATGTCTCACCGTTCTGGAGAAACAGAAGATAATACCATTGCAGATTTGGCTGTAGCCTTAAATACGGGACAAATCAAAACAGGATCAGCTTCTAGAAGTGATAGAATGGCAAAATACAATCAACTACTTCGTATAGAAGAAGAGTTAGGAAGTGTGGCCTACTATCCGAAAGAAAAAGCTTTTAAAGTTAAACGCTAGATTAATCTTTATGCTAAAAAAAAGGACTATTTTTTGAATAGTCCTTTTTTTATTGCGAATAATTTTGAAAATAGTTTGTAAGGGTAAAAATCATGTAACGATTAATAACATATTAACACTATATTTCGTAATTTAGCAGCCCTTAATGTAATAGCAAAATTCTAAATAATCATATGTCAAAAATAGCTACGTTAGAAATCGACGGTAATAAATATGAGTTCCCAATTATTCAAGGAACGGAGAATGAATTAGGAATAGATATCAAGGCACTCAGAGGAGCAACAGGAGGAGTAACAACGATTGATCCTGGATATAAAAATACAGGTAGTTGCGAGAGTGCAATCACCTTCCTTGATGGAGAAAAAGGAATCTTACGCTACCGAGGATATTCTATCGAAGAACTTGCCGAAAAAGCAGACTTTCTTGAAGTAGCTTATTTGTTGATTTTTGGAGAACTTCCAACAGCAGCTCAATTAGAAAAATTTGATAAGGACATCAAAGAAGAATCTCATGTGGATGAAGACATGAAGAAAATTCTAGATGGATTTCCTAAAAGCGCTCACCCAATGGGAGTATTATCTTCTTTGACAAGTGCTTTGATTGCATTTAACCCTGGATCTGTTGATGTAGATTCTGAAGAAGAGATGTATGGTGCAATTGTAAAGATCTTAGCAAAATTCCCAGTGCTTGCGGCTTGGACAATGAGAAAAAGAAAAAGCCTTCCTCTAGATTATGGAGATAATTCTTTAGGGTACGTAGAGAATTTACATAAAATGATGTTTGCTAGACCTAACCAGGCGTATGAGGCAAATAAAATTGTAAATGACGCTTTGGATAAGTTGTTGATCTTACATGCTGATCATGAGCAAAACTGTTCTACTTCCACCGTGAGAATCGTAGGATCATCTCATGCTGGATTGTTTGCTTCCTTGTCTGCTGGTATTTCTGCTTTGTGGGGACCACTTCACGGTGGTGCTAATCAAGCAGTTATCGAAATGTTAGAAGCGATCAAAGCAGATGGTGGAGATACTGCAAAATATATTGCAAAAGCTAAAGATAAAAATGACCCATTCCGTTTGATGGGATTTGGTCACAGAGTATATAAAAACTTTGATCCTCGTGCAAAGATCATTAAAAAGTCTGCAGAAGAAGTATTAGGAGACCTAGGAATCGAAGATCCTGTATTAGACATAGCAAAAGGATTGGCAGACGTAGCATTGAAAGATGAATATTTTGTACAAAGAAAGTTATATCCTAATGTTGATTTTTATTCAGGAATCATCTATAGAGCATTGGGTATACCTACCGAAATGTTTACAGTAATGTTTGCTTTAGGAAGACTACCAGGATGGATTGCTCAGTGGAGAGAAATGAGACTTCGTAAAGAGCCAATCGGAAGACCTAGACAAATATATATCGGAGAGAATCACAGAACTTTTAAAGCGATCTCTGAAAGATAATTAAGAAATTCATATTATATTTTGAAAAAGGTGCTGTACTATTCAGCACCTTTTTTTGGCTATATCAGAAGCATGATGAATTTCACCAAAAAAACATACTAATTTGAAGGCTACTTTTTCTTGCAAAATAAGCTTCATGAAATTGTCTATTTATATATTTGCGTAACTACTCAAACATTTACACTTAAAAACTAACATTGTTGAAATTAAATATACAAAACGAGACATCACGACTTCGTGCAGTGGTATTAGGAACTGCAGCAAGCAACGGTCCAGTACCTAAAATTGAAGACGCTTATGATCCGAAGTCTATAGAACACATCAAAGCAGGAACCTATCCTAAGGAATCAGATATGGTTTTGGAGATGGAAGCAGTGGCCAAAGTGCTCAAGAAATATGAAGTGAAAGTATACCGACCAGAAATTATCGAGGATTACAACCAAATTTTTGCAAGGGATATCGCTTTGGTTATCGAAGATAAGTTCATTAAGTCTAATATTTTACCGGATAGAGAAAAGGAAATAAAAGCTATTGAACATGTAATAGCAGAAATTGATCCCAACAAGGTATTCAAAGCACCATCAGAAGATATTCATTTTGAAGGGGGAGATATTATGGCGCATAATGACTATATCTTTATCGGCACTTACCTAGGAGAAGATTATCCCGATTGTATTGTTGCTCGTACAAATATGAAAGGAGTAGAGTACATTGCCTCTCTTTTTCCAGATAAGAAGGTAAAGGCTTTTGATTTGAATAAATCTATGCAAGATCCCAAAGATAATGCGTTACATTTGGATTGTTGTTTTCAGCCTGTAGGTCATAATAAAGCGATCATACACAAAGAAGGGTTTCGAGATCCCTTGGATTATGAGTTTTTATTAGATTTTTATGGTAAAGACAATCTCTTTCATATCGATAAAACAGAGATGTACTACATGAATTCTAACATCTTTTCTATTGCCGAAGATGTAGTGATTTCTGAAAAGAACTTTACGAGATTGAATGCCTGGCTAAGAAAACAAAATATTACTGTAGAAGAAGTGCCTTATGCAGAAATAGCAAAGCAGGAAGGACTATTACGTTGTTCTACAATGCCATTGATTAGAGATTAAGCAAATTATAATTAAAAATTTTTGAAGGTGTAGGAATGCACTATGGTTTTTGATATGAAACAAGTAACAAATACAATTGTAATGATTCGTCCTGTACAGTTTAGGATGAATGAGCAAACTGCGGTAAATAATTATTATCAAGAAGATGCAGGAGTAGCCAAAGAAGATGCAAACTCGAAAGCTCAACAAGAATTTGATGGGTTTGTAGGTAGATTGAAAGAAGTAGGAGTTCGTGTAATTGTAATTGATGATGATCCTAAGAATGATACTCCGGATTCTATTTTTCCTAATAACTGGGTGTCCTTTCATGAAAATGGAGACATCGGTTTATACCCAATGTTTGCGGTAAACAGAAGAAGAGAACGAAGACCAGAGATCCTTGACGAAATTGAAGCTTCTGGATTCGAGATAAAAAATGTAGTAGACTACACTAGTGCCGAAGAAGAAGAGGTTTTTCTTGAAGGGACAGGAAGCTTGGTTTTGGATCGCGTACACAGAAAAGCGTATTGCGCACTCTCTCCCAGAGCCGATGAAAGCCTGTTTATCGAGTTCTGCGAGGATTTTGAGTATACACCAGTAGTTTTTACAGCTTATCAAACTGTAGAAGGAAAGAGATTGCCTATCTATCATACCAATGTAATGATGGGAGTAGGAGAGACCTTTGCAGTGGTTTGTCTAGATTGTATTGATGATAAAAAGGAACGAAAAAACCTGATTGATCATCTAAAAGAAACAGGTAAAGAAATTATAGCAATCACAGAAGAACAGGTTAATAATTTTGCGGGCAATATGCTTCAAGTTGTAGGTTCCAATGAGAAACGTTATCTTGTAATGTCATCTGCGGCGTATAACAGTCTAACCGAATCTCAAATCGAGAGTATCAAAAAACATTGCGAAATTCTTCATAGTGATTTGAATATGATCGAAACTCTAGGAGGAGGAAGTGCAAGATGCATGATGGCAGAGGTGTTTCTACCTGCCAAATGATAAAAATATGCTTTCAAAGAAAACAAAATACGGATTAAAAGCGCTTACCTATATAGCCAGGAAGAAATGTGATCATCCTGTACAAATATCAGAAATCGCTCAAAGTGAAAATATTTCTCAAAAGTTTTTAGAAAGTATATTGTTAACCCTTAGAAAGAATGGATTTTTAGGATCCAAAAAAGGAAAAGGTGGAGGCTATTATTTGATCAAAGAACCAAAAGAAATCATAATGGCCTCTATTATTAGAGTCTTAGAAGGGCCTATCGCAATGTTACCTTGCGTAAGTCTTAACTTTTATGAAAAGTGTGATGATTGCCCAGATGAAGATGCCTGCGCGGTACACAGTCTTATGATAGAAGTGAGAGATAATACCTTAAAAGTTTTGGAAAACAAAACATTAGAAGATTATACCAAATAGGGTTTATTTGTCGGTTATTCTTTTGTATTTGAAAGGACCTTTTATTTTTCCCCAAACTTGTTTTCCTTCTTTATTATAGCCTCTGTTCCAAATAGATATTTTATCCCTACTTACTACAAAATCAGAAGTAATATAATCTACATGTTTGATACTGCTAGAACAGGTTTTTTTATTGGTTTTTCCAGAATATATGGTAGAAGTGTTTTTAACAAAATAAACCTGACACCCTTCTCTAACTTCTAGGCTATCCAAGGTTAATTTATTCAGTAACTTAGCATGTTTCCAGCTTGAGTTGTAATCTTTGGCATTTAAGATTTTATAACTGGTGCTTTGAAATCGCAAGGAGTCTACTCGCTCGTAGTGTAAGATTCGTTGTCCGTAAACCCTATTTTCGTCTTTGGCATCAAAAAGTTCACTATATACCCAGTGTCCAGGGCGATCTTTCCATATTTTAATATTTACTAATCTAAGAAATGGATAACTGGAGTCATTTTGCGTCTGTTCTTCGTTAGAAAACTCTCCTACCATCAATGATACCAGGTCATTTAATTCTGGGTCACTAACCGCTTTGGAGCTACATCCAAAGGTTAAAATTAGTGAACAAAGAAGAAGGAGAATTTGCCTCATGCAGTTTTTGATAAATATATGAAAAAAACTAAGAAAAATGCAATTAATCGATAAAATCAAGCATTTTATCCTAGTAAATTAAGAATTGGATGCTATTTTACGGATCATTCCACCAAAAATAAAGTAATGAAAAGGAATCATGAGATACCAGTATAAACGCCCCCATATTCCTTTGGGTCTAAATGTGGCCGTTTGGTGTAAAATATTGTTTTGATCGATATCAAATTCTAACCAGGCTTCTCCTGGAACTCTCATTTCGGCAAATAACAATAATCGCTTGTTTTTTTTATCGGCAACCAGAACACGCCAAAAATCTAGCGCGTCTCCTGAGAATATATCATCAGGATGTGTTCTTCCTCTTCGTAAACCAACTCCCCCAAAGAATTTATCGATATGCCCTCGTATTTTCCACATCCAATTCCCATAATACCAACCGGTTTCACCGCCAATGGCCCAAATGCGTTCTAAAGTATTTTCGATATTGGTCAACTCTATTTTTTTGATGTCTTTAAAACATCCTCTTTTAGGAACTCTTACATATTTCTGGATACTACGATTAAAACGACCACTGATCATAGAATCTTTCCAGCTAGAAACCACCTGGTTCTGTTCAATTTTAATAAATGCCAGTTCCAAAGCTCGTTCATAGGGCATAGGATGAATATCCAAGAGCTCGTTCAAACGCTTGTCATTGGCAATAACAGGAATTTTCATACTATCCACCAGGTTCAAAGCAAGTTTAAACGAGGTCGAAGTCACAAAATATAACCAGTAAGAAGATAGCCTTGGCGTCATCACAGGGAGGGTGAATATAAAGAGTTTAATTCCTCTTACTCTGGCATACCGATATAGCATTTCTTTATAAGTGAGGATATCAGGACCACTGATGTCGAATGATTGATTGTAGCATTTTTCATTGAGTAATACTCCCGTCATAAATTTCAGGACATCTCGAATTGCAATCGGCTGAGTTTTGGTGTTTACCCATTTAGGAGTCACCATAATTGGAAGTTTTTCACATAAATCTCGGATGATTTCAAACGAAGAGCTTCCAGATCCCACAATGATTCCTGATCGTAATACGGTTAAATTATAATTACCCTTGTATAATGTCTCTTCAACATTTTTACGAGACCATAAATGTCTTGATAGGTTTTTCTCGTTAACAATACCACTTAGATAGATGACCTGTTTGATATTGGTTTCAGCAAGATAGGTATTGAAATTTTTTGCAGAGATTTCCTCTTTGGTATCAAAATCCTTGGTCGAGGAGCTCATAGAATGTATCAGATAATACGCTACATCTATATTTTTTGGTAATTTGGAAGGTTCAGGAGTTTTTAAAAAGTCAATCTCAACAATTTCGACCTTCTTTTTGGTCTCTTGATCAATGGCCAGTCTGTTCTCATCCCTCACGCAACATATCACATCATGTCCAGCATCTAATAAAAGGGGTAGCAATCGCATACCAATGTATCCATTAGTACCTGTAAGAAGAATTCGCATTTTTTCTGATTAAGTTACAAAGAATTTGAATGAGATAAAATTTATATCATGAAGTTATCTCAACTTTTTTTGGAAAAGCAAAACGCTCAAACCTAAGCTTGAGCGTTTTAGATGATAACATAACGGTTTCTTAAATATTAATGAAAATAACAACCCGTTAACCAAAGAGAATCAGTATACCCTCCTCCTTTTACTGTGTTCAATTTCTTTTTGTCTAAAGTGGTAATTACCTTTTTGTCGAATTTTAGTTTTTTAGATTTTGATTTTTTCATTTTGTGTAAAGATTTTTTGCCTACTCTGTTCATGGATTTTCGGTTTACTCCAGATAGACATATTTTGTCTAATCTCTACTAAGTTAGATCTAGGATTTGCAGGCCACAAATAGTAGTTCCCCATATTCATCAATTTGAGGGGTTAATTGTTTGAGATGAAGAGCTTCAGAATCATTGCGAGGTCTTATTTTATGAAAAAGATAGTGTAAAGACACTTTTCTAATGTCAAAAAAAGGGAATAATGAATTGGATTCGACGATGTGGTTTTCAGAATAGAATAAGTATTGTTACCCTATAATTCTTTTTATTGTAGAGCGGATGAAATACAGTGTAAAATCGGATAGTGTACCTTTATAATTTCTCTTATCTTTGCAGCCTAATTTTTAGACGATGAGCTTACAACAAATCATTTCCGAGAAGGTAAAAGGAGGTATACAAACACTATTTGATGCGCAACTTGAAACTGTAGAGTTACAGGCTACCAGAAAAGAGTTTGAAGGCGATATTACTGTAGTGGTATTCCCTATGCTTAGAGTGGTGAAAGGGAATCCTGTGCAAATCGGTGAAGCTTTGGGTAAGTTTTTGAAAGAAAATGTAGATGAAGTTGATGATTTTAATGTGGTAAAAGGATTTCTGAACCTTGTAATCTCTGATCAGTACTATCTTTCATTTTTTAATACGATTAAAAATGAAGATCAGTATGGTTTTCAAACGCCTTCGAGTGGGGAAAGATCGGTTATGGTAGAGTATTCTTCTCCTAATACAAATAAACCACTGCATTTGGGGCATATCCGAAATATTCTTCTGGGGTATTCTGTATCGCAAATTATTAAAGCTAGTGGTAAAAAAGTGTACAAGACCCAAATCATTAATGACAGAGGGATTCATATTTGTAAATCGATGTTGGCCTGGAAGAAATTTGGGAATGATGAAACACCACAATCTTCAGGGCTTAAAGGAGATAAATTGGTGGGGAATTACTATGTGAAGTTTGATCAGGAATATAAAAAACAAATCTCAGCTTTAATTGAGCAGGGTACACCAGAGGAAGAAGCAAAAAAAGAAGCGCCATTTTTAAAAGAAGCACAAGAAATGCTTCGCAAATGGGAAGCCGGAGATCCAGAAGTGGTGGAACTATGGAAAACGATGAATGGATGGGTGTATGATGGATTTGATCAAACCTACAAAGCATTGGGAGTAGATTTTGATAGCTATTATTACGAAAGTAACACCTATTTGTTAGGGAAAGATAATATTGAAGAAGGTTTGGCAAACGGAGTATTCTTTAAAAAGGAAGATGGATCCGTATGGTGTGACCTTACTGAAGAGGGGCTGGACGAAAAATTGGTTTTACGAAGCGACGGTACGGCAGTATATATGACTCAGGATATTGGTACAGCGATCCAAAGAGCCAAAGATAAACCAGATGTTGGAGGAATGATTTATACAGTGGGTAATGAGCAGGATTATCATTTCAAAGTGTTGTTCTTGATTCTTAAGAAGTTGGGCTATGATTGGGCAGAAAATTTACACCACCTCAGTTATGGAATGGTGGATCTTCCTAGTGGTAAAATGAAAAGTAGAGAAGGAACCGTGGTAGATGCAGACGATCTGATCTATGAGATGGCGCAAACAGCCGAAGAAATCTCTGAAGATCTAGGTAAACTGGACGGTTATACAGAAGAAGAAAAGAAACAAGTGTACAGCACTATCGGATTGGGAGCGCTAAAATATTATATCCTGAAAGTGGATCCTAAAAAACGAATTCTTTTTAATCCCGAAGAATCCGTGGATTTTCAAGGAAATACTGGGCCATTTATTCAATATACCTATGCTAGAATACAGGCGATTTTACGCAAGGCAGATTTTGAGTTTGATCAGGAAATTACAGGGGTAACTATTCACGAAAAAGAAAAGGAGGTCCTGAAACAGCTTGAGCTATTTCCAGGGGTGATTCAAACTGCTGCCAACGAATTAAGTCCGGCTTTAATTGCCAACTATACCTATGATTTGGTGAAAAGTTATAACTCCTTTTTTCAGAATGTATCCATCTTTGGAGCGGATCTGGAAGAAGAGAAAAGATTTAGAGTACAACTCTCTAGTATGGTAGGTAACGTGATTAAATCGTCTTTTGGGCTTTTAGGGATCAATGTTCCTGAAAGAATGTAATTGTTGTTAATAACTTCTTAAATATCGTATTATTTTGATTTTCAGTGGAGTTATTATGCAATATATCGACTTTTTTACCGTTTTATCTGTTTTATTCAATTAAAAAAGCGTGCAAATCCTTGCAAAAACGCCCTGTTTTTTTATTTTAGAGTTATGAAATTTCAAATATCCAGGGCTACAGATACGGATTTATCGCTGATGCAACGCTTGTTCTATCAGACAGTCACTTCTTATGGGTCTTTGATATTTACCAAAGATGAAATCAAAATCTATTCTCGATTAGCAACCAATAAAGAATATTGGCATAAAAAATTTAGAGAAGATTTTATCTACAATGCCAAGTTAAATGGTGAAATTATAGGTTCTTTTTGTATGGACAAAAAAGGAAATATAGAGTATATTTTTGTGCATATGAATTACCATGGCCAGGGGATAGCTAAGGCTATGTTTAAAACCTTAGAGCAGATTGCCCGACAAGAAAATATTGATACGCTTACCACAGAAATCAGTATATTGACCAAAGGCTTTTTCCAAAAACACGGTTTTGAGATGATCAAAAATTCTGTCAAAGTGGTGGGAGGCGAAGAAGTGGTTACCTACACCGCGGTTAGACATCTCAAAAATTAATACGTAGTACTGCATTGGGGGTGAATCCTAACCCTAATTGTTGAACTTCCTCTACATTTCCATTATCATTTACTCTGTAGTAATTATTAACCACATTTTCCCGACTGGTAAGATTCCATAAGGAGAGACCAGCAGTCGCTTTTATACCCTTAGTCAAATTAAAGACGTAAGTTGCCGAAGCATCCCATCTAAAATAGTCCTGTAGGGTATCGCTATTTGGGGCTTGATAGTTGATGTTTCCGTTTGCCAAAATTTGATTTTCTAAAGCAGGTCGTGTCGTTGGTCTTCCGCTATGCCAGTTGATACCTGTAGAAAGTTTTAAATTGTTTAGTGAATAAGCTACAGCAAAGTTGATATTATGCCTAATATCGATGTTGTTTGGGAAGTCACGAGGAAAGAGTTGATTAAATGTATAGTCATTTTTGGCATAAGAGTAGCTCAACCATGTGCTCAGGTTTTTAAAACGCTTATTGATCAAAAAATCTACACCTCGGGTAGTATAACTCCCATGATCCGGAACAAATTCAAATTGGTTTTGAAACCCTTGACTTTTTGATAAGATTCCCGATACATTTTTGTAAAAGGTGTCAACATTGATTAGCCAATTATTATGGGTATATGTTATTCCCAAAGAAACCTGCTCACTTTCTATAATTGGGATATCTTCTTCATTTGACAATACCCAATTTCGATTCTCTACGCCCAAAAAATTATTTTGTGATTCGATAACTTGAGAAGTGACTTGGCTCTTTAGTTCTCCAAGTATTTCTACTGTAAAATGATTGAGAAATTTATGAGTAACACTCAATCGGGGTTCCAATAAGGTCCGGTCTAATTTTCCATAATGATTAAGCCGAGCCCCAGCAGTGACATGGGTACTGTTGTTTGGGGAGTTGTAATTAATTTCAGAATACAAACTATTCGTTCTGATCACTTCTTTTGTGAAATCTCGGAAGGTAGGATTGTTTACATCTCTTAAATTTGAAATACCAGTTTCATTAAATTGATACCCACTAAACCAATTTAAATTGGGGTGTATTTTGAAGGATCCATTTATTTTAACGCCACTCTCTAAGACTTCATTCTCTTGCACAAGCCGTTGATTATTGATAATATCAGAATTAATGGCTTCAAGATTGTAATTGGTACCGTACAAGATGATTTCGGTGTTGAAGGCATCATTCCAATTTCTTTGATAAGACAAACCTCCGGCAGTGTTATTTTGTTTAAGACTGCTTGCTCTGGCTTCATTAACACTATTCACAATAGCATTTTCCTGAAACATAAGATCATTACGGATAAGTAATGCATTTATTTTGATGAGATCCTTTGGACTGAACTGATATAACCAACGTAAACTAGTGTCATAAAAAGAGAATTCATCATTGGTATTAGAAATTTCATTGGTGTTTTCAACTACTTCCGAATCTTGAAATGACTTGTCAAAAAATTGACGATATGTTGGTGTTTCCAGGACTTCACTAATAGACTTCCGAACAGAGAGTTGAATAGAGGACTTTTTACCCAATCTAAGATCAGTATACCCATCAATACTGGTCATATTTACACCAAAACTTGTGTTGTTTTGTTGAGCTACCTCATTATCTGTACTCATAGCAATAACACTGGATACCCCATCTCCGTAACGTGCACTGGTACCATTTTTGAGTAATTCTACATTTTTGGTTAAGTAGGGATTAAAAGCGGATATTAGCCCAAAGAAGTGTCCGGACTGATACATCTTTATACCATCCCAGAGTATTAGATTTTGATCATTGGTTCCACCTCTCACATTAATGTCAGAAACGGTTTCTTCTGTACTTAAGATACCAGGTAACGCTTGGATAGTTTGCAAAAGATCTGGCTCGATCAATCCCGGTAGGATTCCAAAATCATCATAATCAATACGTATAGACCCATCGTTTTTTTTACCAATTCCCTTAATTAGATAGTCATTCAAAATAATCTCATTTAGGTACTGTACCTCTCGTGTCATCATAATTTCTTTACAGGGCTGCTCAATAAGATCCCTGGCAGGCAATTGAAGTGCGGTATACCCTAGAAACTGAATTTTGATGAGCTGATTGAGATCAGCTAGTTCAATAGAAAAAGTTCCGTTTTGATCCGTGACGGTAGTTTTATTTTGACTTTGAATAGTAGCGTTTGTGATGACTGTATTCTCAGAAGCTGAAATGAGTACCCCACAAATGGTAAACAAACGTGCACTTATAGTAATCGTAGTAGGATCGAGATACGTAAAATTAAGCAGGGTTTGTTTTTGTAAGTAAGTAACAGTTGCTTTTAGGTCAAGATTTTTGTTGGGAGCTTCAACCGTAATGTTTTCCAGATCATTATCAACGTAAGAGAAACTACAACCAAATCGTTTTTGTAATTCACTTAACACCGAAATTAAAGGTAACGACTCACTTTCAGACTGTGCAAATGACTGAAAGCAATTTAAGAGAAGAATAAAAAGTACAACTGTGATTTTGGTTCTGATCACTGTTTATACAGGGTTACTTGGTTTTCGTTAATTTCATATTTCAAACCCATTGGTATCGTAATAGACTCCAATGCCATTTGAATATCTGAATGTACAAAATTACCAGTAAAAAGTAAGTGTTGATCGATGTTTTTTGAAGAGATGACAACATCATATTGTCTTTCGAGCTCTCCCAATACTAAATAATAAGGTTTACTCTTAAAAATGCTTTTATTTTCTATCCAAGAGGGGTTGGTGTCTACAGTATTGATTTCATTCATCTTTTTAGAAAGCAATTCAATACCTTTCCCTGGAGGCAATCGGTAGGTGTTTTGCTGGTAAGATACACTGACCAGACCTTCGTAGCAAATCACTTCAAAATACCCTTTTCGCTGCTTAACATTAAATTCTGTTCCTAATACGGTAACCACTCCTAGTGGTGTGAGGACATCGAACTTTTTTCCTTTAGCGACTTTGAAATAGGCTTCACCTTCAAGATGTACTTCTCGATTGTTGTCCCAATCCTTTTTATTGTATACTACTTCTGATAAGGCATTGAGTTGTACCTTGGTTTGGTCAGGAAGTTCAATATTTACCTTTTGTCCAGCTAAAGTATTAATCTTAGTATCTTGATTGGCGAAAAACATATACACTCCTAGACCTAATACAAATACCGCTGCAATTCTAAGCAGAATGCCTAAATAGGATTTATTTTTGGAAACTGTACGTTTCGAAATGTGTTGTTGTATTTCGTTTAATTCTTCGTTTACATCATAGGACGGAGGAAGAATTTTTTTACTAGTATCAGAAATTTTGATGTAAGAATCATAGGCGTCTAATTTCTTAAACGCCTTTAATTCTTCATCGGTCAGCGCATTATCTAACCATTTTCTAATAAGATCTTTCTCTTTCATAACAAAGTTCCTATATATATAACACCTTAAAGTCGAAAATTCCTACCCTATTTTTCAAATTCCTTCAATTTCTTTTCTTAATTTTTCTAATGCCCCATAGATTCTCTTTTCTACGGCTTTTCTCGAAATGCCCAAAAGCTCTGCAATTTCTTTGTGCTTTTTTCCTTCAACCCTATTTAAAAGAAATGCAACACGCTGAGGTTCTGTAAGGTTCGCAAGGGCTTTTTGATACTTTTGTAAATACTCTTTTTCCTCCAAAATAAATTCTGGAGATTGATGGGTATAACTTTTATGGTCTTCTTGTTGAAACTTTAGTTTTACCTTATCGTGTTTAAGCTGATTTAAGGATAAATTGTTAGCAATTGTGAACAGAAAACTTTTTGCTTTTTGCAGGGGAACTTTTTTACAATTATCCCAAAGTTTAATAAATGCCTCTTGAACCTTGTCTCGGGGGCTAATATGCTCCCCGTACTTATAATAAATAAAATTATGTAGTTCTTGAGCATGTTTCTTGAAAAGTTCGGCAAACAACTTTTCTTCGCAAACATTGTCATAGAGGTTCTTAGACATTACTATATTTTTTGTTAAAATTATAAAAAATACTATTTACCAGTAGGAATTTTCGTGGTTTAATTGTTATTATACAAACAGTTGTTGGAAAAAGAAAAAAAATGAAGACAAGGATATTAATTTTCTGTTTGGCGGCGATAATGAGTTTGATGGGATGTCAGGATGAAGAAAGAGAAATTATCGATCCTACCATTGATGACACGATTCCTAGAGATTCTCAATTGGCAAATTTGATTAAGAATGTAGTGACGCATGATGGTTCTTTTGATAATATAGTAGATAAAGGACATTGTTTTAGCATCAAATTGCCTTATATGGTTTTAAGAAATCAAGAGGAGTTTTTGATAGATGACCTAAATGATTATCAATTGCTGACAGATACTGATAACATACAGATTCAGTTTCCGGTGGTGGTTACCTTATTTAATTATCAAGAAGTCGACATCGAAAATCAAACCCAGTTAGATGCATTGTCAAATGCTTGTGTGGCAAATGATCCTGATATCGAGTGTATAGATTTTACTTACCCTATTCGAATATCCACCTTTGATAGTCGTACGAACCGGTTAGAAACTTTAGATCTATTTCATGATTCAGAAATGTTTGAATTTATGGATCAGGCGGACGAGACAGTTTCGATGAGTATTAATTACCCCATAGATTTGTTGCTACACAATGGTCAAAGTTCGCAAGCACAACATAACACCGCTTTGTTGAATGCTATTCTCGAGGTAGCAACCGCCTGTGATGAGAATGATTTGTAAATCAGTAAAATAAGTAGAAAAGCCGCTATTGTAGCGGCTTTTTCTTGTTTAACATTTTTGGTTAAAACGTTAAACAAAAAGTTAAATAAATGCTAAAACCCCAATACCAGGGTTAGAGTTTTTAGGATTGAGTTGTTTAATCATCAAACAATAAATTTAAACACCATGAAAATGAAAAATTTCCTCAAAACAGTTTTGATAGCATTTTTAACCATTACTGTTTTTTCGTGTTCAGATGATGATGATACTACCTTTCCCCCTTCATCAACAACGATTGCCGATTTTGTAGCGGCAAATGCAGATTATAGTTCTTTGCTTGCAGCATTAGAAAAAGCTGAACTAGTACAAACTTTATCCGGAGAAGGAAGTTTTACTGTTTTCGCCCCAAACAATGCGGCATTTGATGCATTGCTAACAAGTCTGGGAGTAACGTTGGATGATCTTTCAAAAGATGATTTAACACCAATCCTATTAAACCACGTATTAGGATCGAGACTTACCTCGACACAACTAACTACCGGATATTCTGATAACCTGGCAGGTTTTAGTACTTATGTAAATACGTCTAATGGAGTGCAAATCAATGGAATCTCTACAGTAACACAAGCTGATATTGAGCAATCCAATGGGGTAATTCATGCTGTAGATGCTGTAATTACACTTCCTACGGTAACTACTTTTGCCGTTGCAGATCCTAATTTTGATACATTACAAGCAGCGTTAACAGACCTTACTCCAGATACAGATTATGCAACGGTGTTGAGTACTGCAAACGGAACTGACCCAGCTCCATTCACGGTGTTCGCACCTACAAATGATGCATTCACCGATCTTTTAGCTAGGTTCAATATTGAGATAGCGGATCTTACCGCTGCTCAATTAGAAATCGTACTAAATTATCATGTAATTGCAGGGGCAAATGTATTGGCAGCAGATCTTCCGGGTATTCCCGATGGAGTAACCCCAGCTACTTTACAAGGAGAAACATTAACGCTAAACCTAGAAGGAGGAGCATTTTTACGCGATAAAACAGGAGTAGATTCTGAAATCATCGCTACAGATGTAAAGGCTACCAACGGTGTGATTCACGCTATTGATAAGGTGCTTTTGCCTAACGCCGCACTAGATGCCCTAGGAAGAAGTTTTACCGCTGTAGCCTTTAATGGAGGAGAAGCAAGTGATTTTTCTTCTTTGTATGCCGCTCTTCGTATCACAGGTTTAAATGACGCTTTAGACAGCGCAACCATGCGTACTGTATTCGCTCCTACCAATGCAGCATTCGATGCCTTGTTGGATGGTGCTAGCTTAGAAGATTTACCAGTAGCAACTGTAACACAAATATTATTGAATCATGTAATAGATGGAAAGTTATTATCTACTGACTTGTCTACAAGCTATGCGAATACACTGGCAACTTTTGGGGATACTATGAACAATTTGAGTATCTATATCAATACCAGTAGTGGAGTGGTACTTAATGGAGGTATGGCCAACGGAGGAGCAACAGTAGCAACACCTAATGTAGAAACACGTAATGGAGTAATTCATGTGGTGGATGCAGTAATAGGGTTACCAACTGTGGTAACATTTGCGGTTGCAGATTCTAATTTCTCTACTTTGGTTTCTGCACTTACCGACCTTACACCAGCAACTGATTTTGTAAGTGTGCTAAGTACAGCAAACGGAACAGATCCAGCACCATTTACAGTATTCGCGCCTACTAATGATGCATTTTCTGCAATAACAATCCCAGGAGAATCAGAACTTACTCCAATACTTCAATATCATGTAGTTGCAGGAGCAAATGTTAGAGCAGCAGATTTATCAGATGGTCAAGTAGTTACTACTTTAGAAACAGGAACTTTTACCGTAAATGTTGGTAGTAGTGTAACTATAACTGATGAAAATAGTAGAGTTACCAATGTTGTTGTAACCGATGTTCAGGCAGCAAATGGAGTTATCCATGTTGTAGATCAAGTATTATTACCGATGATGTAATTCAATATATATCCAGGCTCACTCGAGCCTGGATATTTCTTTCACATATTTCACACTTCTTAATTTCTAACTCTTAAAATTAAATTGCTATGAAAAAACTAACCAGTAGGTTATGCATGTCGATCTTTTGCATAATTGTATCGAGTATGTTTGTGGCTTGTCAAAACGATGATGAGGTACAAAATGAACCAGAGCTTATTGAATTCGAAGAATCTAAAATTATCAGTTTTGATGCAATCGAAGAAATGACAAAAACACTTCTTGATGGTGAATTAACCGTTAAGGACGAAGACAAAACATTTGGAATCAGTAGAGAAAAAAGAGTATATGATTTTTCTGCTGAAGTACTACAAGGTGCAGGATCTGGAACACAGCTTTCGGGAGAACTCTCGTTAAACTTCACTTTTTATCATGCCAGTTTTACCATCGTACGAGGTAATCTAGAATTACCTGATGGCACAAAAGCACGGGCTAGGGGAGCCATTATAAGTGATGGGATTTTCTATATCATTATTGATCCACCAGGTAGAGATTTGATTTTTGGTATCGGTAGAGTACGAGACAACGGAAATGTGGATGGAAGTTTTAAATTCTTTACCCGAGGAGGTTTAGGAAGAGGATTGTGGACAGCAGAATTGCTAGAAACTACCATACCTAATAAAACTATAGTAGAGCTTATCGTTGAAGATGGAAGATTTACCTCTTTGGTCGGAGCGTTACAAGCAGCAGATCTAGTGGAACCGTTATCAGGAGAGGGACCTTTTACCGTTTTTGCTCCTACCGATGAAGCTTTTGAAGCTTTGGAAGAAATCCCACCATTGGAAACATTAACACAGATTTTACTATATCATGTTGCCAGTGGAAGATTAAATACCGCAGAATTATTAGCTCAAGAGTTGACAGAAACACTACAAGGTGAAAATGTAAAAGTAAGCTTAAATGAGAATAATGAGATTGTTATCAATGATACCGTAAAATTACTCTCTGCAAATATTGGCGGTTCAAATGGTATCATACAAGTTATTGATGCGGTGTTGATCCCGTCTTCTTTTGAAACGCAACAAAGTATTGTAGAAATTGCAGTTGCCACTCCAGAGTTATCTACATGGGTAGGTGCTTTACAGGCTACAGATTTGGTGGATACATTGAATGGTGATGGCCCTTTTACCGTATTTGCACCAACAAATGATGCTTTTGCAGCTTTATCCGAAATACCATCTGGAGATGCGTTAACCGAAGTGTTATTATATCATGTAGCTTCAGGAAAACTTACGGCAGAAGAATTGATCGAAGGTCAAACAGTAACTACCATACAGGGAGAAGAGGTTACCGTTGAATTAAATGATAATGGCAAAGTAATTCTTAATGGATCGATAGAAGTGCTAATGGCAGATATCGAAGCTTCCAATGGTATTGTGCATGTAATTAATGGAGTCTTGCTACCTCCAGCAGAATTGCAAAGTATTGTTGAGATTGCTGTAGCTACTCCAGAATTATCTACTTTGGTAGGTGCACTGCAAGCAGCAGATTTGGTGGATACGCTTAATGGAGATGGTCCTTTTACCGTGTTCGCGCCAACAAATGATGCGTTTGCAGCTCTGTCCGAGGTTCCATCTGGAGATGCATTGACCGAGGTATTATTGTATCATGTTGCTTCCGGAAAATTGACTGCAGAAGATCTATTAGCAGGTCAAACGGTAACTACAATTCAAGGAGAAGAAGTAACCATTGCTATGAATGATGATGGTAAAGTAATTTTGAATGATACCATCGAAGTGTTGATGGGAGATATTGAAGCTTCTAATGGAATAGTTCATTTAATTAATGGAGTTCTGTTACCCCCCGCAGAACTACAAAGTATTGTAGAGATTGCAATCAGTACCCCTGAGCTTTCTACCCTAGTAGGAGCATTACAGGCAGCAGATTTGGTTGATGCACTTAGCGCAGAAGGACCTTTCACAGTGTTTGCACCAACCAATGCTGCCTTCGATGCATTGAGCGCAATTCCTTCTGGAGAGGCACTAAGAGAGGTGTTGATATATCATGTAGCTTCAGGGAAATTAACTGCAGATGAACTACTTGCTGGCCAAACGGTAACTACATTGCAAGGAGATGAAGTTACTATCGAGATGGTAAATGGCGAAGTAGTATTAAATGGAAACATAAGAGTAGCCATGGCCAATATTGAGGCATCCAATGGTATTATTCATGTTATTGAAGGAGTTTTGATTCCTTCAGCTCACTAATACGTGTTAATTTAGGTTTAGCCACCTTATAATTAATTTTCCAAAAAAAAGCCGTCGAAAGAAATCAATTTATCGATTTCCTTTGGCGGCTTTTTGTATTATTTCTGAAATAGAAAACATTTTGATATAGAATTCTCAAATTATCCAAAATGATTATAATTCTGCATTTCCTTTCTTTTATTAATACACTACAAATGTGTAAATTTGCAGCTATCTATCGATAAAGGTAGTATTGCAAAACAGAGAATTTTATGTTTGATAATTTAAGTGATAAGTTAGATAAGGCCTTACATATTCTTAAAGGTCATGGTCAGATTACAGAAATAAATGTAGCCGAAACCCTAAAAGAAGTAAGAAGAGCCTTAGTTGATGCGGATGTAAACTATAAGATAGCCAAGGATTTTACTGCAAGAGTAAAAGAAAAAGCAATAGGAGAGAACGTATTAAAAAGTCTTAAGCCAGGCCAGTTAATGGTAAAACTGGTAAAAGATGAACTTACCGAGTTAATGGGAGGTGACGCTGCAGGGATTAATTTGTCTGACTCGCCATCGATCATTTTAATGTCTGGATTACAAGGGTCGGGTAAGACGACATTCTCTGGAAAACTTGCGAATTATTTAAAAAATAAAAAAACCAAGAAACCTCTTTTGGTCGCCTGTGATGTATACAGACCTGCAGCGATTGATCAGTTGCATGTAGTAGGAGAGCAGATCAATGTTGAAGTGTTTAGTGATAGAGGAAATAACGATCCTGTAGCAATTGCCAAGGCTGGTGTGGCTCACGCAAAAGCAAATGGAAACAATGTTGTAATTATAGATACGGCAGGTCGTTTGGCGGTTGATGAAGCCATGATGACCGAGATCGAGAATATACATAAAGCTATTTCTCCTAGCGAAACACTGTTTGTGGTAGATTCGATGACTGGTCAGGATGCGGTCAATACTGCGAAAGCATTTAACGATGTTTTGAATTTTGACGGTGTAATTCTTACCAAGTTAGATGGTGATACTCGAGGTGGAGCTGCAATATCTATTAAATCCGTAGTTAATAAACCGATCAAGTTTATAGGTACCGGAGAGAAAATGGAAGCTATTGATGTTTTCTACCCTTCGCGTATGGCAGATCGAATCCTTGGGATGGGAGATGTAGTATCGCTGGTAGAACGTGCGCAAGAGCAGTTTGATGAAGAAGAAGCTAGAAAATTACAGAAGAAAATAGCAAAAAATCAATTCGGTTTTGATGATTTCTTGAAGCAAATCCAGCAAATCAAGAAAATGGGTAATATGAAAGATTTGGTGGGGATGATACCCGGAGCAGGAAAAATGATGAAAAATATGGATATCGATGATGACGCGTTCAAGCATATTGAGGCGATTATTCATTCGATGACTCCTGCAGAGCGTGCAAAGCCGCAAATTATTAATGCAAGTAGAAAAAAGCGTATAGGTAAGGGATCAGGAACCTCGATTCAACAGGTAAATCAGTTACTGAAGCAGTTTGATCAAATGAGCAAAATGATGAAGATGATGCAAGGTGGCGGTGGCAAACGTATGATGCAGATGATGGGTAAAATGAGATAAATTAAAACACAACATAAACTATTTAAGCACATTATAGGGGGATGGAATTATTAGACGGAAAAAAAGTTAGCAACGATATTAAAGACGAAATTGCTGTCGAGGTTCAAAAAATGAAGGACAGAGGAGAGAAAGTTCCTCATTTGGCAGCGGTATTGGTCGGTAATGACGGTGCAAGTTTAACATATGTAGGCAGTAAAGTAAAAGCTTGCGAACGTGTAGGTTTTGAGTCTACTTTGGTAAAAATGCCGAGTACAACTAGCGAAATTGAGCTGTTGACTAAAATCAAAGAGTTGAATGAGGACGATAATATCGATGGATTTATCGTACAATTACCTCTTCCTCCGCAAATTGATACGCAAAAAGTCTTATTAGCGGTAGATCCTGACAAGGATGTTGATGGTTTTCACCCGATGAACTTTGGTAAAATGGCATTGGATATGTCTACTTTTATTCCTGCAACACCTTTTGGAATCTTGGAATTGTTAGAACGTTATGACGTAGATACCAAAGGAAAGCACACTGTGGTTATCGGTAGAAGTCATATTGTCGGGCGCCCTATGAGTATCTTGATGGGTAGAAAAGGATGGCCAGGAAACTCTACGGTTACCTTAACACATAGTCATACCAAAAATATTACGCAAATTATATCACAAGCAGATATTGTGATCTCTGCTTTAGGAGTTCCTAATTTCTTAAAAGCTGAAATGGTGAAGGATGATGCGGTAATTATAGATGTAGGTATTACCCGTGTTACTGACGAAACTAGACCAAAAGGATATAAGATTGTGGGAGATGTTGATTTTGAGAACGTAAGTAAAAAAGCTTCTCATATTACACCAGTTCCTGGTGGAGTAGGGCCTATGACCATAGCAATGTTATTGAAAAACACCTTATTGGCAAGAGAAAGGCATCATAATAACAAGAAATAATTGTTGTATAGCTACATAATTATAAATTAGTATATATACAACCAAATAAAAAAATGCTCGTTATCCATGGATAACGAGCATTTTTTTATGGAGTAATTTCTGTATTATTCCTAATATAAAGTATATAGTATTTGAATTAACAGAAATAACCAAAAAGTTAGACCTAAATTAGGTCTAACTTTTTGTTACATTTATATTTTGGTGATATTTAATTGTTTGCCTTTTTAAACAAGGCTGTAATTCGTATTAATTATCGTTGAATAATTTCTCAGAGATGTCATCATCACCTTGAGTAGCATATCCACCACCGCTTGGTAATAAGTCAAGTGACAAGTTATAAGAAGGGACGTTAATACCTTTAGATGTCTTGACAGTATTAAAGTCTAAGATTTGTTGACTCTTCTCATATAGAGCATTTTTCACGAAACGCCCATACTTTTTACCGTTTTCATCTACATGCTCTCTCCAGTCTCTACCGTAAGCGATCTTTAGGTAGTACTCACCTTCGGGTACGTTTCTGATAAATTGAGTTGTATTACTGTTGATGTATGTTACACGTACCAATTGGTCATCACTAGCTGTTTTACCCATTTTGTACATTTTAACAACAACTTCTGTGTTTTTACCTACTTTGATTTTTAAGTAGTTATCTAATTTGTAGTCAAACTTCCCTTTGAAGTTGAATGACTTAGGAGTAGCTCCTGATTTATAAGTCTTTTTCTCCCAGCTTGAATATTTATCTTCTCTAGAAACTTCTATACTAGCTGCTTTTGGAGTAGCTGGTTTGCTGCTTGATCCATAAGAAGGTGTAGCTGACTCAATTGGTGTTGAGGCTACATCATCAATACCTTTTGCTGCTCTAGCTCTAGCTGCTTTCAGAGCTGCTTCAGTTTCTTGAGCGTCTTGACGCGCTTTTCTAGCTGCTTCGTCTTTAGCTAATTGAGCTGATTCTGCTTGAGCGATTGCTGCTGCTGCTTCCGCTTCAGCTAACTCTCTAGCTCTTTTTGCTTGTAGGGCTGCTTTTCTAGCTGCCTCTTCTGCTGCTCTTCTTGCTGCTTCTGCTTGAGCGATCGCTGCCGCTGCTGCTGCTTTAGCTGCTTCTCTTTGAGCTGCCGCTTTAGCTGCTGCTGCTTCAGCATCTGCAATACGACTGTCTTCTGTTAAGAATTTGGTAACAACGAATCCGTTGATCTTCTTATACTGAATCGCACTCCATTCTCCATAGTTAGAACTCATTACATATACCTGAGTTCCCTGAGGAATTTCTGCAATAGTATTAAAATTTAGACCTGGACCACTGTGTACAGTCAACTTGTTACCTGTCATCATGTACTGCTCCGCTTGCGAATACGCAGAAGAGAAAGTCATCACCAAAAGTAGAATAAATGTAAAAATAGATTTCATATCTCTTGTTTTAAGTAGATTGGGTTATAATATTTAACTATAAATTAATTTTTTCATCATAATTTCTAAACAAAATGTTAGAATTTACCATCAAAATTCGCTTTTCAAAAAGGGTGCCAAAAATAATTTTGGTCTTATTTCTTCTAGTAACTATCGCATGATACATACTAAAATCTCCCGCTTTTTAAAGAACTAATTTTATCATTAAGTATTTGTTTTCTAGTATTTTACGAAAGATTTGCTTTAGTAAAACTTCAATATTTATGATTAAAATACTGATAAGAAAACCCTTAAATCAGAATCAAAAGTAAGGTTTTAATATGAAAAACACAACATCTTTTGATTTTATTTCTACAAAAATATCAATTTTTTTTCATTGAATTGTGTTATTCAACGAATATTTTATGTATTACACCGGATTTATTTGATAGTTTAAATCAAGTTTGTCGGTTTTGGTTTTACAAGGGTGTAAGACAACTTTTACTGATGTTTACAAGGTTTTTGGGATGAAATGCTGTAGTATTTTAATTTAACACATTTTAACATTGCTGAATCAAATTGTTTAATGTTTGCTCTTAATAAGATGAGGGAATTTGGACTGGAATTTTAGTAACCTTGGTATGGAAACATTTCTAATATATGGATTATTAGGATTTCTCTTTTCATAATCCTGATGATAATCTTCTCCTATCCAAAACTTTTGGAAAGGAAGAATTTCTGCAGCAATGTTTCTATTCAATTTTTTGGCTAATGCAGATTTTTTTTCTTCTGCAATTTTTTTCTGTTCGTCATTTTGATAAAAAATAATAGATCTGTATTGCGACCCGTGATCAGGTCCTTGTCCATTAATTTGAGTAGGATTTTGAGATCCAAAATAGATGTCTACTAATGTGGCGAATGAAATTACTTCAGGATTGTAATAAATTTCTACAGCTTCTGCATGTCCTGTACGACCTGTGTTACTGGCGCCATAAGTAGGGTTGTCTGTGTGTCCCCCAGAATATCCTGAAATGGATTCCTTTACTCCTTTTACGCTTTCGTATATTGCTTCTACGCACCAAAAGCATCCGCTGGCGAAATACGCTCTTTCGTAACCATCTACAGCACTGGTTTGTACAGGTGGTAGATTCTTGAGAGCCTCTTGCTTAGGATTTGTAGATTGGCTATTGCTTTGGCAACTTGTGAATAAAAAAAGAATACCAATAATAAAGTAGTGTGCGTTTTTCATAATTCTTACATATTTATTACTTGGTCCTCAATAGATATGAAAACTTTCAAGATTTTTGAGTAAAAGTACACTTTTGCATACGAGGCATTTCTTAAAATTGGTTTAAAATAAAAATGACTACCCCAAAGGATAGCCATTTTGTCAATGATATATAAAATGAATTAGCCGTTCATTGATATTAAAAATTCTTCATTGTTTCGAGTTTGTTTAAAACGCTCGTTGATGAACTCCATCGCTTCAACCGGGTTCATGTCTGCAAGATATTTTCTCATAATCCACATACGTTGGATGGTGGCATCATCTAATAATAAGTCATCTCTTCGTGTACTACTAGAGATTAAATCAATTGCAGGGAATATACGCTTATTTGCAATACGTCTGTCTAACTGAAGTTCCATGTTACCAGTTCCTTTGAATTCCTCAAAGATTACTTCGTCCATTTTTGAACCTGTTTCAGTAAGAGCAGTTGCAATAATAGAAAGAGATCCTCCTCCTTCGATATTACGGGCTGCACCAAAGAAACGTTTTGGTTTGTGTAGTGCATTTGCATCAACACCACCACTCAATATTTTTCCACTAGCAGGTTGCACAGTGTTGTATGCTCTTGCCAAACGTGTGATAGAATCCAAAAGTATCACTACGTCATGGCCGCATTCTACTAATCGTTTTGCTTTTTCCAAAACAATATTAGCTACTTTCACATGTTCATTCGCTTCTTTGTCAAAAGTAGAAGCAATGACTTCACCTTTTACATTGCGTTGCATGTCGGTAACTTCTTCTGGTCTTTCGTCTATAAGAAGAATCATTTGGTATACTTCAGGATGATTTGCAGCAATCGCGTTAGCTACATCCTTTAGTAACATTGTCTTACCAGTTTTTGGTTGTGATACAATCATACCACGTTGCCCTTTTCCGATAGGAGCAAATAGATCCATAATTCTTGTAGAAATAGTACTTTGCTTTTCTGCAAGTTTGAATTTTTCCTGTGGAAATAATGGAGTAAGGTGTTCAAAAGAGACGCGATCTCTTACAACCTGTGGGTCTAAACCGTTAATTTTGTTAACCTTGATAAGTGGGAAATATTTTTCTCCCTCTTTTGGTGGTCTTACTTGTCCTAGTACAGTATCTCCGGTTTTAAGACCAAAAAGTCGTATTTGTGATTGAGATACATAAATGTCATCCGGAGATGAAAGGTAATTATAGTCGCTAGATCTTAAGAACCCATAACCATCTTGCATGATATCCAAAACACCTTCACTTTCAATAATAGCGTCGAACTCATAATCAGGTTCTTTATAGCGATTTCTGTTATCGCGATTTCCGTTATTGTCTCTATTGTTTGTGTTGCTGTTGTCTTTTTTGTTTCCTCTACCTTTTTGATTAGACTTATCGGTGTTCTTATTTCTATTATCTTTTTTGTCTTCCTTCTTTTGTTGAGGTGTATTCTCTTCTTTTGTTTCTTGTTTAGGCTTGTTGTTTTCCTCAGAAACTTTTGGAGAAGGTGCGGTAGTATTGTTGTTTGCCTGTTCTTTTTTGTTGTCGTTGGTTGCAGTGTTTGTTCCCTCTGGCTTTCTCGTTCGTGGTCTTCTTTGTCTTTGGGGAGCAGGCTTTTTTTGTGCTTTCTCACCAGTAGTAGCTTTTGGCTCCTTTGCTGCAGTTTCTTTTAAGGCATCAGGATTTGCTGCCTGATGATCCAAGATTTGATATACCAGATCTAATTTCTTTAAAGAACGGTATTTGGGTACATTAAGGCTTTTTGCAATTTCCTGCAATTCAGGAAGCTTCTTCGCTTTTAATTCTGAAATTTCTAACATTTAAATGTGTTATATAATTTACGTTTGATATAAATTTTCTTAGGTATAAATTTCTAAAGAAGAATTCTAGGAAAATTTTATTTTGAAGGTAAGTAACCTTGATTGAATGGGTTACAGATTTTGTGCTGCAAGTATACGACTTTATTTTTAATTTTTAAGCCTATTTATAAAAAGAAACTCTTATTTTTGCTTTCCCGTAAGAAAAAGTTGTAATGCTACAAAGAATTCAAACAGTATATCTATTATTAGCGGCCGCAGTATGTGGTGGTGTAAGTATGGTATTTCCTTATGGATTTGATCAACAAGGAGTAGAATTATTTGTGAAACAACAGCCTCTTTTAATAGGTTTGTGTTTTGGATCTGCAGCATTGTCTTTGGGTAGTATTTTTTTGTTTAAAAATAGAAAGCTTCAATTTGTATTGGGGCGTATCAATATCTTATTAAACTTTATTTTACTAGGAGTATTTGTTTATTGGTCTCTAACTATATCTGGAGAAACTATGATTTCTGAGAAAGGTATTGGGATGCTGATTCCTATTATTTCTATCGTTTTATTAGTGTTGGCGAACAAAGCCATTAAAAAGGATGAAGATCTTGTAAAATCTGTTGATCGATTACGATAAACCTAACATCTTAGTAGTATTAGTGCGTTAAAACCCGGAGTATGCCAACTTCGGGTTTTATTTTTTTCCAAGTTCAATGACTTCAAGGTTTTCTATAGCCCCACCATGAACCGTGAAACGAAGCATTGTTCTTACCTTGTGAAAACCGTGTTTTCCGGCTGCGCCCGGATTCATATGTAATAATCCATTTTTTGGATCGGGTATTACTTTAAGAATATGCGAGTGACCACAGATAAACAGCTTGGGAGGATTACTTTGTATTTCACCTCTGGTTTGTGGATTGTATTTTGGAGGGTATCCACCGATATGTGTGATCCAAACAGAGACTCCTTCGCAAACAAAACGCTGATGCAACGGGAAGGTAGCTCTTATTTTGCTGTCATCTATATTGCCATGTACTCCCTTTAGTGGAGTCAGTGCTTCAATAGCGTCGGTAACTTTTAGATCTCCAATGTCGCCTGCATGCCAAACTTCATCAGCTTCTTTTACATAATGTAGGATTCGCTCATCGATATAGCTGTGGGTGTCGCTTAATAAAAGAATTTTTTTCAAAATAGTAGAATTAAATAGGGATTCAAGAAGTATGATAAATCTCTATTTTTAGAGTTATATTTGCTTCTGATTTTATGCAAAAATAAAATACTTTGAGATACTTTTTAGAACTTTCTTATAATGGTGTTCCATATCATGGATGGCAGCGTCAACCGAATGCAATTTCGGTTCAGGAAGTAATTGAAAACGGTTTGTCTACTGTTCTTAGAACTAAGATTGAAATCGTAGGTGCAGGAAGAACGGATACAGGGGTTCATGCCAAACAAATTATGGCTCATTTCGATATCGAAAAAGATATAGATTCGGAAGATTTAAAATATAAATTGAACTCTATTTTGCCTCCGGAGATAGCGGTAAGAAACGTACAAGAAGTAGCTGTAAATGCGCATGCGAGATTTGATGCAGTAAGTAGATCTTATGAGTATCATCTTACACTGGTAAAGAATCCTTTTGTGTTGGATAAATCCTATTATTTCAAAAAGAAACTGGATGTAGATAACATGAATGAAGCTGCTAAATTACTGTTAAACTATACCAATTTTAAATGCTTTAGTAAGTCCAAAACCGATGTAAAAACGTATAATTGTACCATTACTGAAGCATATTGGAAAAAATATGGTGATGATTTGGTCTTCTCGATTTCAGCAAATCGTTTTCTGCGTAATATGGTAAGAGCGATTGTTGGTACACTTATAGAAATTGGTGAAGGTAAATTAGCAGTTAGTGATTTGATTACCATAATTAAAAGTGAGGATCGTAGTAGAGCGGGGTATTCAGTCCCGGCTCATGGATTATACCTTACTAATGTTCAATATCCTGATAATATTTATCAACTAAATGGCAGAAAAGAGCGGTAAAGCATTTGATTTCAGACTTTTTAAACGGTTGATTTCATATACCCAACCCTATCGATTTACATTTTATTTTGTTGCTTTTGCAGCAATTATGCTATCGGTTTTTGGTGTGTTGCGTCCTTATTTATTACAACAAGTAATCGATAAGACTATTATACCCAAAGACGGAGAGTTGTTGGTGTACTTCATTTCTTTGATGGTTGGAGTCCTGTTTCTAGAAGTAATCTCCCAATTTTTATTCATCTATTTTGCTAATTGGTTAGGGCAACAGGTAATTCTGGATATTAGAATAAAGTTGTTTCGTCATATGTTAGGTTTCAAGAAACAATACTATGATCAATCTGCTGTTGGGCGTTTGGTAACGAGGGCAGTAAGTGATATTGAAACCATAGCCAGTATATTTAGTCAAGGGTTATTTATGATCATTAGTGATCTTCTCAAAATGTTGGTAATCCTTGGGTATATGTTCTACCAAAGTTGGCAACTTACGCTTTTGGTGTTAGTGATATTACCTCTTATTGTATATGCGACCCGAGTTTTTCAAAAGAAGATGAAAGCCGCTTTTGAAGAAGTAAGAACTCAAGTTTCTAATCTGAATTCTTTTGTGCAGGAACGTATCACGGGGATGAAGATTGTTCAATTGTTTACCCGAGAAGAAACTGAATTTACCAATTTCAAAGAAATCAATGAAAAACACAAAAAAGGCTGGATAAAAACAGTGTGGTATAATTCTATCTTTTTTCCCATTGCTGAAATGTCAAGTTCTGTAACAATAGGACTTATTGTTTGGTTTGGAGGATTAAAAGCAGCGCAAGGAGATGTGATTACCCTGGGTGTAGTAGTAGCGTTTATAGAACTGTCTCAAATGCTATTTAGACCATTACGTCAGATAGCAGATAAGTTCAATACCTTACAAATGGGAATGGTAGCAGCCAACAGAGTTTTTGCCGTATTAGATACTGAGGCTACTATCGAAAATAAGGGGTCGATTACATTGAATAATATTCATGGAGATATAGATTTTGAAAAGGTTCGGTTTAGCTATCTTGAAGGAGAAGAAGTACTCAAGGGTATTTCTCTAAATGTAAAAGCTGGAGAAACGGTGGCGATTGTAGGAGCAACCGGAGCCGGAAAATCTACCATCATTAATTTGTTAAGTAGGTTTTATGAAATTGATAGTGGTACTATTTCTATTGATAAAACAGATATTAAAACGGTCTCGCTACCATCACTTCGTAGTCATATTGCGGTAGTACTTCAGGATGTGTTTTTGTTTGCGGATACCATATTAAACAATATTACACTCAATAATCCAGAAATTACAGAAGAACAGGTGCAGGCTGCAGCCAAAGAGATTGGGATTCATGACTTTATTATGAGTCTTCCCGAAGGGTATCACTATAATGTAAAAGAAAGAGGAGTGATGTTGTCCTCTGGTCAAAGGCAATTAATCTCATTTTTGAGAGCTTATGTAACCAATCCAGGAATTTTAGTGTTGGATGAAGCCACCTCTTCAATCGATTCTCATAGCGAGCAACTAATCCAAGATGCTACCGATAAAATAACAAAAGGAAGGACTTCTATAGTCATCGCACATCGCTTGGCAACAATCAAAAATGCGGACAAAATTATCGTAATGGATCAAGGAACTATTGTAGAAGAAGGTAATCACAATGAACTTTTGAAAATTAGTGATGGTTATTATCGCAATTTATACGAGGTGCAGTTTGCCGAAGTATAATTTGTGATAATTAGAATAACATTGCCGTTTCGTTGTTAAATTTCCCCTCCATTGCAGCCTTAACGATACCGATGATGATCGCTACAAAAAATAATATAAGGGAAAGTACAAAGAGTATTAAAATCAATCTTAAAGTCTTTAGTATTATTTGTTTCCAATTCAATAGGTATAGATCTTTGAAAGCATAGATACTATATAAAAAACTGAAGAGTAACGTAAAAAATGAAAGATCTTGGTACCGAAACCCAAAAATCAATAATGTCATTATTGGAACAAACATAGCTATCGATGAGTGAGCTGTGATATACATGTTGATTACAATATGCTCGGTAAAATTGTACTTCTTGTAATTTGAAAAAACCTTTTTGGATATCCATGCATACAGAGGAATAAAGGCAAAACTTGAAATCCCTTGATAATCATATAGCATGTCATAGAAAGTGGTTATCCATTCTTGATCTTCTTTGATGCTACTCAAATCAACAACAGACTGATTAAAATACTTTTTTAAAGAAAAAAGGGTAAGTCCATTTAATGTGATCGAAATCAAAAAATAAGAAATCACATTGATGTATTTTTTACGCACCCCATTGATAAACCCATCAATTACAACACCTGGTTTAATCATGAGATCTTTAATAGTTCGAATTAGAGAGTTGTCTATGTTGAAATATTTTTCAGTAAGTTCTTCAGTGAGGTTTGCGAATGTAATGCGTTTCGTAATCTTTTTTGCGCCACAATCGGGGCAAAAGTTATGATGTTCAACTTGGGCTCCACAGTTTTTACAATTGGAAATAGGAATCAATTCGCTCATTAACTCAAGTCTCTTTTTATTTTTTCAATTAGTTCTTCTTCGGTTTTAAAAATGACAAATTCGCCATTTTTGATATAAGAAAGTTTCCCGGTTTCCTCGCTTACTACCAAGGCAAGAGCATCTGTCTTTTCGGTGATGCCTACCGCAGCTCTATGTCGAAGTCCAAAACGCAAAGGCATTGTACTTTCTTGAGTCACTGGTAGAATCACTCGGGTAGCGAGAATGTGATTATCCTCTATAACCATGGCTCCATCGTGCAATGGACTGTTTTTATAGAAAATACTTTCTATGATAGGTGTATTGACCAAAATATCCATAGCATCACCAGAAGTTTTTACAAAATCCAAAGATGTGTTTCTTTTGATAACGATCAGTGCACCTGTATACGTAGTCGACATGCTCTTGCAGGCCTCAACGACAGCTTTTACGTTGGTTGCACTATCTTCGGGAGTATCTCTTATAAATTTGAGTTGTCTTAGGAACTTTCTTCTCCTACCAAAATTGGTAGATCCAATCATCAGCAGAAATTTTCTGATTTCTTGCTGAAAAACAACAATCAAGGCAAACATCCCAACACCAATAAATTCGCCCAAAACACTACTCAACATCTCCATAGCCAGAAACTGGGTGAGTTTCCAAACCAGATAAATTATAACGATCCCAATAAAAATGTTGATTGCTGCTGTACCCTTAACCAACTTATAGATATAGTACAATAGAAAAGCAACAAGTACAATATCTAATATATCAAGTATTCTTAGGTTGATTAAATCCAAAAGCTCGGTGTTTTTGTAAAAATAGAAAAAATTAACTTTTCAGTGCATTGATTAAAGAAACACATTCTACAGCTTCTTTTACATCATGTACTCTTAATATCGATGCTCCTTGGGTTAAGGCTATAGTATTAAGGCTTGTGGTTCCGTTTAGAGCATCGGCAGGATTGATATCTAATGTTTTGTAAATCATAGACTTTCTGGATAAACCTGCTAAGATGGGTAACTTATGAAATTGTAGAATTTCTAGATGTTTTAATAGCTCAAAATTTTGAGCTATGTTTTTTGCAAAACCAAAACCTGGGTCAATAATGATGTCATCAATTCCATGTTTTCTTGCTATAGCTATTCGCTCAGAAAAATATAAGTTAATATCGGTAAGGAGATTATCATATGTGGTCAAGGTTTTCATGGTCTGAGGAGTACCTTTCATATGCATCATGATGTAAGGGACTTTGAGATCTCCAACCACAGGAATCATCTCTGTATCCAAATTACCAGCAGAAATATCGTTAACTAGAGCTGCACCGGCTAATATACATTGCCTTGCAATAGTACTCCTAAATGTATCGATGGAGAGCAGGATTTCTGGAAACTTTACAACCAACAACTCAATAATAGGTAGGATTCTTGCTCTTTCTTCTTCCTCAGAAATGTGATCCGCTCCTGGTCGAGAAGAATATGCACCTACATCTATAAACGTAGCTCCTTCTTTCAGCATTTTTTCAGTTTGTAGTAAAATTTGAGCTTCATTTTTATACTTGCCTCCGTCATAAAATGAGTCTGGAGTAAGATTGAGTATTCCCATTACTTTTGGGCTAGATAAATCAATTAAAGAACCTTTACAGTTTATCGTCATTCTTGAGTTTTTGGGTTTTTTGTTTCTAAACTTGAGCTATGATTTTTTTAATTCCCATATTAAAGCGAAATTTACGCAAAATTCAACAGTTATATGCAAGATACTTCGATACAATATGATGAAGTAATTAGCACATGTCGAGATCTCTTTGTAAAGAAAATGAAGGATTACGGTAGTGCATGGAGAATCCTTAGACTTCCGTCTTTAACAGATCAAATTTTTATAAAAGCACAGCGTATACGTAGCCTTCAGGAGAATGCCGTGCGAAAGGTTGATGAAGGAGAAGTGCCGGAATTTATTGGGATTATCAATTATAGTATCATGGCTCTTGTACAAATAGAAAAGGGAATCGTGGATCAGCCAGATCTGGAAGTAGAAGAAGCTACTGCTTTGTATGATAAGCATATTACAATTACCAAGGAGTTGATGATGAATAAGAACCATGACTATGGTGAGGCTTGGCGTGATATGCGGGTAAGTTCGCTAACAGATTTGATCATTCAGAAATTATTAAGAGTCAAGCAAATTGAAGATAATAAAGGGAAAACCCTGGTAAGTGAAGGTATCGATGCCAATTATCAGGATATGATTAACTATGCAGTGTTTGCCATGATTCATCTGGGTGAAGAAGATAAGAAATAGGTATAAAATAGTGTTAAACTAAAAATAACAATCTACAATCCACACTATATTGTGCAGGATTTCCCTAAAAAATAATTACAACATCACATGAAAATACTAGTCACTTTCTCCAGAATTTTTGTTGCAGCACTTTTTTTGTTTTCGGGATTTATTAAACTTAATGATCCATTAGGTTTTTCCTATAAGCTTCAAGAGTATTTTGGTGAAGGTGTTCTTAATCTTGAATTTTTAATTCCGTATGCCCTATTAATAGCTGTATTTCTGGTAATTTTTGAGGTTGTTTTGGGAATTACGTTAATTCTGGGTTATTTACCAAAGTTTACGGTGTGGTCGTTGTTATTGATGATTGTGTTTTTTACATTCCTCACTTTTTATTCGGCATATTTTAATAAGGTAACCGATTGCGGATGTTTTGGAGATGCGCTACCGTTAACACCCTGGGAATCCTTTACCAAAGATGTAATCTTGTTAATCCTAATATTAATCTTGTTTTTTGGACGACGTTATATTACTCCTGTCGGTCCGATTCCTACTCACAAATGGATTGTTTTTGCAAGTTTTACAGCCTGTTTAGGGTTTGCCTACTACGTGCTGATGCATTTACCAGCATTTGATTTCAGAGCGTATAAAGTAGGAGTGAATATCGAGCAGGGGATGCAGGTGCCAGAAGATGCTCCAAAAGCTGAATTTGCTTACCATTGGAAATTTGAAGTTAACGGAGAAGAACAAATAGTAACTACTAGTGGGGATTATCCAAAAGTTGAAGGAAAGTTTATTAGTGTCGAAACAGAAACTGTAAAAGAAGGATATGAGCCACCGATTCATGATTTTGCTATAGAAAAAGATGGTGGAGATTATACATCAGAGTTTTTGTCCCAGGATAATTTAATACTGATTGTTACCTATAACTTATCAAAAAGTGAAGCAGAAGGTTTTAATGCGGTCAAAGGAATAACCGATAAAGCCATTGCAGAGGGGTATCAGGTAATCGGACTTACCGCATCTACTCCAAAAGATATTGCCGAAGTGAAAGTAAAATACAATCTCAACTTCGATTTTTATACGACAGATGAAACTGCGTTGAAGACTATTTTACGTTCAAATCCGGGAATTGTTAAACTGAAAAAAGGTACCATTGTACAGAAGTTACATTGGAATGACGCCGAGAAACTTTCTCTATAAAAATAAGAAACAATAATGGTAGGTTATTTCCTTAATAAAATTGGGTATGCATTACTTACTTTGCTGGGGGTGATAACCGTTATTTTTCTGCTTTTTACCTTATTACCTGGGGATCCTGCACAAATGATGCTCGGTCAAAATGAAACCGAAGAACAACTACAGGCGGTTCGAAAGAAATACGGGTTTGATCAACCGGTTTCTAAGCAGTATATGTATTATCTCAACGACTTATCACCTGTATCTTTTCATAGTCAAAACCCTGATGACTTTACATTTTTAGATGATAATAAATATAGTTACAGTCGCTTATTTAGTGTGGGGAATACGGCGATCGTTGTCAAGCTACCCTATTTAAGAGCTTCATTTCAGAAAAATGGAAAAAAGGTAACTCAAGTAATAGGAGAAACGCTACCAAATACAGCAGTTTTGGCAATCTCGGCAATTTGCATTGCCATATTTTTAGGAATTTTTCTGGGTGTTGTTAGTGCATTAACCAAAGATACCTGGGTAGATAGAACGATTCAATTATTAAGCACTTTGGGGATGAGTGTTCCTTCGTTTTTTAGTGCAATTATTTTTGCTTGGTTATTTGGGTATGTATTGCACGAATTTACCAACCTTAATATGACAGGTAGTTTATATGAAGTTGATGATTTTGGAGAGGGAAGTTATATCCAATGGAAAAACTTGATATTACCCGCAATTGTTTTGGGAATACGACCTTTGGCTGTAGTAACTCAGCTGATGCGTAATTCGTTATTGGAGGTAATGAATCAGGACTATATCAGAACGGCAAAAGCAAAAGGTCTATCCCTGGTAAAGATCATACGAAAACATGCGCTCAAAAATGCATTAAACCCTGTGGTAACAGCAGTATCGGGTTGGTTTGCATCTATGTTGGCTGGGGCTGTATTTGTAGAGTATATTTTTGGATGGAATGGATTAGGAAAAGAGATTGTAGACGCATTGAATACACTGGATCTGCCTATTATAATGGGTTCTGTATTAATCGTAGCCACAATGTTTATTCTAATCAATATATTTGTCGATATTATCTATGGCTGGTTGGATCCTAGAATTAGAACTTAAACGGCCTTCAACAACATTTGTAACCACACGTTAACCAAATTATAAATCAAAATTCATGAGAAAAAAAATTGTAGCCGGAAACTGGAAAATGAATAAGAATCTGGCCGAAACTGAAACTTTGCTTTCAGAATTAAAAAGCAAATTAGGAGAAACATCTGCAGATATTATTGTGGCACCTACGTTTGTAAACCTATATGGTGCTAACCAAGCATTGAAAGATACCACTATAAATGTAGCTGCTCAAAATATGCATCAATCAGAAAATGGTGCTTTTACTGGGGAAATAGCGGCAAGTATGCTTAAAAATATAGGGATAGAAACCGTTATTCTAGGGCATAGTGAACGACGTGCATATTTTGGTGAGACTGATGCGCTATTAGCAGAAAAAGTAAATACCGCAATCAAACATAACATGAGAATTATTTTCTGTTTTGGAGAAGAGCTAGAAGATCGAAAAAGCGGAAATCACTTTGCTGTCGTAGAAAGTCAACTTAAAAACGGATTATTTCATATCGCTGCCGAAAATTGGGAAAATGTAGTATTAGCGTATGAGCCTGTTTGGGCCATAGGAACGGGTGAGACTGCGTCACCAGAACAAGCTCAAGAAATGCATGCGTTTATTCGAACAACTATTGCAAAGGCATTTGATAACGACATCGCAGATCAGGTTTCCATCTTATACGGAGGAAGTGTAAAACCAAACAATGCCGAAGAGATCTTTGCCAAAGAAGATGTAGATGGTGGATTGATTGGAGGAGCTTCTTTGGATGCCGAAAGTTTTTCTGCAATTGCCAACGCGATTTAAAGATCTACCGATATAATTTAGTTGAAGCACTTCATATACTGATGAGGTGCTTTTTTTGTTGGTAAAAGATTACCTTTGCGCACAAAGTAACACCATGTCTAATCCAATATATTTAGGGTATTATTTCACGATAACCCCATTGCAACCAGCTTCAGAAATTCTTATTGCAGAATTAGGGTATGCTGGTTTTGAAAGTTTTGTAGAAACCGAAGAAGGAGTACAAGCGTTTATCCAAAAAGAAGAATGGAATGAGCATATTCTTGACGAAATTCATATACTGCAATCAGAAGAATTTAAAATCACCCATACCTTTGAAGAGATAGAGCAGGTAAATTGGAATAGTGAATGGGAAAAGAATTTTAATCCTATTGTTGTAGACGGAGTATGTTCTGTGCGAGCACCATTTCATGATCAACCGGATACGGATTATGATATCATTATCGAACCAAAAATGTCATTTGGTACAGGACATCATGAAACTACGCATATGATGATACAGCATCTGTTACGTATCGATTTGAATGATAAAAAAGTGTTGGACATGGGATGTGGCACAGGAGTGCTAGCGATTCTTGCAGAGATGAGAGGAGCATCACCAATTGACGCGATCGACATTGATAATTGGTGTTATTTGAATACTATGGAGAACGTCGAAAGGAACCAATGTGTCGCTATAACTGCATATGAAGGGGATGTAGCCCTGATCAAAGACAAGAAATACGACTTGATTATTGCAAATATTAATCGTAATATCTTATTAAACGATATACCCTCGTACGCCAAATCACTTTCGGATAAGGGGACATTGCTTCTTAGTGGTTTTTATAAAGAGGATTTACCAGTAATTACAGAAGCTTGTGAACAGCAAGGTTTTCAGTTTGTGAATAATTTTGACAGAAATAATTGGATTGCAGCTTCTTATGAGTTAAAATAATCATACAATCTGTTAATTGAAGCGCTTAAGTTAGTATATTTGTATAAAATTATTCTCCATGAGTACTCAGGAAAAAGTATTAGAAGAAGTATTGGAAAAATCGGTTGATCAAGGCAATAATGAAATTGTTTTGTACAACGATGATGTAAATACCTTTGATCATGTGATTGAGACATTGATCTATTCTTGTGAGCATACCCCGGTTCAGGCAGAACAATGCGCTTTATTGGTACATTATACGGGAAAATGTACGGTAAAAACAGGAGCTTATAAAGAATTAGTACCACGTTGCTCGAAACTACTCGAAGCAGGTCTTAGTGCCGAAATAGTGTAAATAACAATATATATGCATAAAAAAACAGCCTTTTTGGCTGTTTTTTTGTGTTTTAGAACAATGATTAAGTCATGTTTTTTTGACTTAAACCTGTGTAAAAATTAAATTTTCGGTTTTTTTGGTCAAGGATAAGCTCATTTTTATAATTTGTAGGAAAATACTTTCTGACAGGTTTTGTTTTGTCAGGAATTTATTCTCTTTTAGGAAAGTGTTAACAACTCATGAAATACGGTAGGTTTTAATAGTTTGTTAACAAAAAATACTCTTAAATAAACTGTGTATTTGGTCGATTTTTGCCTTGATTAAATCGAAGTGATTCTTATTTTTCTTTGAAAAAATCGTACGGTTTTCCCGTATTTTCAATAAATAGTTCAAAATATTAACTGATATTTCAAAAAAAATGTCATATATTCAACCCGCAAATTCGTAAAAGTTCAAAGCTTTATCAAAATTTGCAAGCAATATAAAAGGTAACTGTTTTATATTGTATTAGTAACTACACAAACTCAACTTATTAAAAATGAAAAAAATCAAATTATTAGCACTATGTGCTATTGTAGCTGGTTTTGCTACATCTTGCCAAAAAGACGAAATCGCTAACGAAACTGCACCAGAAGTATCTGCTGAATTATCTGATGATCACAAGGCTGGATTATTAGCAGCTGGTATTACAGCTGAAGCTTCTTATAAGACTATAGAATTACTTGATGGTTCTGTAGGTAAATATATCGTTGCAGACGATGTAAGACTTCCAATTGACTTGTTTGAGTCAGGAGAATTTAGATTAGGAACTACTGAAGATGGAAATAAGCAGTACAGAACTAATAACCTAATTAGTAGTGGTAATAGAACTATCGATATCTTAGGATATACAGGTTCTTGTTGTGCGCTTACGTCTAACATGCGTACTGGATTACAGTGGGCGGTTAACAACTATAATAGAATTAATACTACATTAAACTTTAGATTAACTTTTGGAACTGACTTCCAATCTGCGGATATGGTAGTTTATAACAACGGTGCATCTGGAGCTGGAGGACAAGCTGAATTCCCAAGTGGAGGAAGACCAGGTAAGTTCATCCAAATCAACGCTGGAACAGGAACTTTTGGTGGAAGTAATGTAAATAACGTAAATGAGCACGTAATCGGACACGAGATCGGTCACGCTGTTGGTTTCAGACACACAGACTACGCAAGAAGAAGATGTGGTGGAGCTAACGAAGGTGGCGGAGGAGTTGGAGCAATCCATATCCCTGGAACACCAACTGTTAACCAGTGGGGAGCTAGTGGACTTGACTCTGATTCTTTAATGATTTCTTGTTTCGATGGAAGCGAAGACGGAGAGTTTAGTAACTTCGACGTTGTAGCTTTAGAATTCTTATACTAAGAAACAAATTAATATCTGAGAATAGAATTAAGCTTTGAACTTTTACAATAAATAACCATCCCAATATTGGGATGGTTTTTTTATATCTATACCCTTTTAGGATTTAATTTCTCCACTAGAAATTGCTTTGTCCAGGTTGATTTTTACCGTAGCGATACGATTAAAGAATTTAAGTCCATCTTTCCTTTTTACAGTTACCATATTTTTTCCATTACTGGTATCTACATTGGTAATAATCACCGTCTTTCCGGTAAGAGCTTTATAATTTGCTATTCCTCCTTTTTTGATGATAAAATTTGTTTTCGGAAAATGAATATGTTCAAATTCTTGAGAAGAAGGAGCACCTATCACTAATTCATCACCAACTGTAGCGTTGGTTTGTTTAACGTTGCTTTCTTGAGCATTGGTAGTTAAAAATACCAAAAACGCAATAATTAAGATTTTTTTCATTGTCAAATTAGTTTATTGTTAATTGAGAGTTACTTTTTTTACAAATTTAACAATATCATTGATTTCTTAAAAGCTGTACATGGGTTAAATAAAAGTTAATCTGTTATGATGTAATAGTATTACTTTTATTTTTGCACATAATAATTTTAAAATTGCGAGCAAATGAAATTCTTGTTGCAAGATTTAAAGGTAAATATCAACGATAAGATCTATATCAAGGATCCAGAATCTTCGGATTTAGGGAAACGCATTATAGAACATAGCATTCTTATGATTCATGAAATAGGGTTTGAGGGCTTTACCTTCAAAAAACTAGGAGATAAAATTGGATCTAATGAGAGTTCTATATATCGGTATTTCGAAAATAAACATAAGCTATTGCTCTATCTTACCTCTTGGTATTGGGGGTGGTTAGAGTACCAATTGGTTTTTGCTACCAATAGTATTCCTAATTCAGAAGAGAAATTGAGAAGAGCGATAGAAATTATAACCCAAACTGTACAGCAAGATTCCTCTTTTTCTCATATTAATGAAGTGCTTCTCAACAAAATTGTAATTAATGAATACTCAAAATCTTATTTAACCAAAGAGGTTGACCGTGAGAATAAGGAAGGATATTTTTTGATCTACAAGCGTTTAGTAACTCGGTTAAAAGATATGATTCATGAGTACAATAAAAAATATAAATACCCTTCAAGCTTGGCAAGTACAGTAATCGAAGGTGCATTGCATCAACATTTTTTACAGGAGCACTTTGCTACACTTACCGATTGTAGCGAAAAAGTTACTCCTTCAAATTATTTTGTAGACCTAGTGTTTAAATCTTTAAAATAACCCAAATGGCCAAAACTGTTTTAACCGCTTGGCAAAGACTAATAGGTCTTTTGCAGCTGGATAAAAAAGATATTTTACAAACCTTTTACTATGCTATTTTTGCAGGATTAGTGAATTTGTCTTTACCCCTGGGTATACAGGCAATTATCAACCTCATACAAGGAGCTCAAATTAGTACTTCCTGGATCATCCTCGTAATATTGGTAACCCTTGGGGTTGTTTTTGCGGGAATGCTTCAACTGATGCAGATCAGAATTATTGAAAATGTTCAGCAAAAAATCTTTACCCGTGCTTCTTTTGAGTTTACGTATCGTTTTCCAAAGATAAAGATGAGTGAACTACGTAATTATTACCCTCCAGAATTGGCAAATCGCTTTTTTGATACCTTAACAACTCAGAAAGGTTTGTCAAAAATCCTGGTAGATTTTCCGGCGGCATTGTTACAAATTATATTTGGATTGATGCTCTTGTCATTCTACCATCCGTTTTTTATTATCTATGGAATTTTACTGCTGTTGCTGGTATATGTGGTGTTTAAATACACGGCAAAGAGAGGATTAGAAACCAGTTTGAAAGAATCTAAAAGTAAGTACAAAGTGGCTCACTGGATTCAGGAAATTGCTCGATCTATTGTGAGCTTTAAATTGTCTGGTAAGACCAACTTAGCATTGCAAAAAAATGATGCTTTGGTGACCGAGTATCTTTCAGCAAGAGAAAGTCATTTCAAGGTGTTGGTGATTCAGTTTATCCAAATGATTGGTTTCAAAGTATTGGTAACCGCTGGCTTACTGTTAATTGGAGGTATTCTGGTACTCAATCAGGAAATGAATATCGGGCAATTTGTAGCAGCAGAGATTATCATTGTATTAGTGATTGGTTCTGTAGAAAAGTTGATTACTGGCCTAGAATCAGTTTATGATGTACTGACCTCTCTTGAAAAGCTTGGGCAAGTAGTTGATAAAAATCTAGAACCACAGGAAGGAGAGAAGCCATTCAAAGAAAATGAAGGATTTACTGTAGAGTTAGATCATGTAACCTATACAACCCGAGAAGCAGGTAAGAAAATTTTGGATGATATCTCATTGTCTATAACAAAAGACTGTACCATTTTGGTACAAGGATCCAATGGATCGGGTAAATCCACTCTATTACGCTTAATCGCAGGTTTGATAAAGCCTGATACGGGTAAGGTCTATGTAAATAATGTAGATCTATCTGGGATCAATTTAAACTACTACAGAGCACATTTGGGGCAATCGCTTACCGAGGAATCACCGTTTGAAGGAACCATCTTAGAAAATATCACCTTTGGCGATAGTACAATCCCGCATGAGGATGTGTATTGGGCATTAGAGCAAGTAGGATTAACACAATTTGTAAAAGAACAAGCCAAAGGGTTGAATACCATTATTTATCCCGAAGGAAAGCAAATCTCTTACACGGTGTCCAAAAAAATAGTGTTGGCTAGAGGTATAGTGCGAAGACCAAAATTATTGATCCTTAAAGATCCTCTGGATCAATTCGATGAAAATGAGGTGTCTCGTATTATGGATTTCCTAACCGCTCCAGAAAGACCTTGGGCATTGGTTGTAGTGAGTCAAAATAATAAATGGGCCAAAAGATGTGGTCGTATTATTCAGATAGAAAAAGGAAAAATTGTAAGTGAAAAATAAAGCGTTATGTTGAATATCACCCATAATAAACTAAATAAAAAGGTAGATCTTTCAGAATATAAGGCTGTAGAGAAAGTCTTTCATAGAAGGCATTACAAATACTTTAATCGTTTTTTGAAGGTGTTTGCCGGGATTACTATTATTATTATGTTCTTGCCCTGGACACAAAATATTTCGGGAGTAGGAAATGTAACTACCTTAAAACCTGATCACAGACCGCAAACTATTCAATCTCCTATACCAGGGCGTATCGAACAGTGGTATGTAAAGGAAGGAGATTTTGTTAAAAAAGGAGATACAATCTTGTTTATCTCCGAAGTAAAGAATGAGTACTTTGATCCCAATTTGGTGCAACGAACAGGGAAGCAAATCAAGGCGAAATCGATGGCGGTGACCTCTTATCAGGAAAAGGTAAAAGCTCTGGACATTCAAGCCAATGCACTCATCAATGAAAGAGGTTTGAAATTGCAACAAGCTAAAAATAAGTTGATGCAATCTCGATTAAAAGTACAAAGTGATAGTATTGATCTGGAAGCAGCCAAAACCAATATTTTGATTGCGCAGCGCCAATATGATCGTACTGTGCAGCTAGAAAGCGAGGGACTTAAGGCATTGACCGATGTAGAAGAAAAACGATTAAAGCTTCAGGAAACGCAAGCAAAATTAATTTCACAAGAGAATAAATTATTGGCGAGTAAAAATGATGTTATTAATGCCGAAGTAGAAATCAATCGAGTGACGGCCGAATATACCGATAAGATCGCAAAGGCTCGTAGTGATAAGTTTACTGCCCAATCCAGTCAGTTTGATGCAGAGGCTCAAGTGACCAAGCTGGAGAATGAATATACGAATTACGAAATTCGTAATGATTTATACTACATCCGTGCTCCACAGGATGGTTTTATAAATAAGGCTATTCGCGCTGGTGTAGGTGAAACTTTTAAAGAAGGAGACCAGTTGTTAAGTGTCATGCCTGCTGACTATGAACTCGCGGTAGAAACTTTTGTAAAACCTATCGATTTACCATTGATTCATATTGGTGAAAAAGTGCGTATACAATTCGACGGTTGGCCGGTGATTATATTTAGCGGTTGGCCAAATGTATCTTACGGTACCTATGGTGGTAAAGTGGTGGCTATTGAAACGTTTATTAGTGATAACGGTAAATACCGCGTACTTATCGCTCCAGATACTGATGATCATGATTGGCCCAAAGACATAAGAGTAGGATCAGGAGCTAATTCTATTGCATTGCTAGAGGATGTACCCATTTGGTTTGAGTTATGGCGAAAACTGAACGGTTTCCCACCAAATTATTATCAACCTGTAGGAGAGACAGCAAAAGTTGGAAAAAAATAAGATGAAGAAAATCGCATTTTTGATCGTTTTATTAGGGATAGTTTCCTTGCATGCCCAAGACAATAATGAGTTGACACTTCGCTTTGAAGAATACTTAGGGTACGTAAAAAAATACCATCCTATTGCTAGGCAAGCAGAGCTGAATATCAATATAGGAGAGGCTAATTTGATGAAGGCCAGAGGGGGCTTTGATCCCAAAATTGAAGTAGACTACGACCGAAAGAAGTTTAAAGGTAGTGAGTATTACGATTTGTTGAATGCTACTTTCAAAATCCCTACCTGGTATGGTATTGAGCTCAAAGGAGGTTTTGAGCAGAACGAGGGTGAATTTTTGAATCCAGAAAACTTCATCCCCGAAGATGGGCTTTTTAATGCGGGTATTTCGGTTTCTGTAGCAAGAGGGTTTTGGATCAATGAGCGTATGGCTACGTTGCAAAAGGCAAAGATTTTTAGAGAGCAAACCAAAGCCGATCGCGATCTATTGGTCAATCAAATTCTATATGATGCCTCTTTGGCATACTTTGATTGGTTAAAAGCATTTAATGAAAAGGAGATCTATGAGAATTTTTTGAATAATGCTGAGATTAGATTTCGAGGGATAAAGCAAAGTGCTTTGGCAGGAGATAAAGCAGCAATCGATACGGTTGAAGCCAAAATCACTGTGCAAAATCGTGCATTGAGTTTGGAGCAGGCCAAAGTGAAGTTGATCAAAACTTCGTTACAGTTATCTAATTTCTTATGGTTAGAAGGAAATGTCCCTGTAGAGTTACAACCCGAAGTAGTTCCTGATAACAACCTGGATCAAATTATTGATACTACTTTGGAGATACAAGGGAATCCATTGAGTGAATTTACTTTGGAAAACCATCCCAAATTAAGATCTCTTGGATATAAGATAGAAGGGTTAGAAGTAGATAGGAAATTAAAGGCGAATAAACTCTTGCCTAGAATAGATCTGGAGTATAACTTTTTGACCGAGACGCCCGATGTGGGTAATTCCTTTACGACACGAGAGTATAAAGGAGGAATCACCTTTGAGTTTCCATTGTTTTTGAGAAAAGAAAGAGGGGATTTAAAGTTAGCTAAATTCAAGGTTCAGGATGCTAAATTTGAAAGACAAACTACCGAATTGCAAATTCAGAATAAAATCAATGCAATTTATGCTGAATTAGAGTCTTTTGAAACACAAAACGAACTAATAGCAAACATCGTTAAAGACTATACCACTTTATTACAGGCAGAGGAACGTAAATTCAGTTTTGGTGAGAGCTCTGTATTTTTGATTAATTCTCGAGAACGCAGCCTTATCGATGCCAGATTAAAGGGAATAGAAGTACAGAATAAGTTCTTTACGGCAAAAGCCAAACTGTTTAATAGTTTGGCTACCAATCCGGTGGACTTATAAGAATGCGTCTAGAAGTATTTGGAGATAGAGATCCTTAAAAAACTATCCTCTCTAAAGTTGGAAAGAATGAACTCGTTTTGATCGATATCATTAAAAATTCGAGCTTCAATTTCTGCGGTCCAGGTACTTCCAAAACGTCTGGATGCCTCTAGGCTAAAAATAGTGCTACTGGATTCTAAGTCAGAAATCCCACCAATCAGAATTGAAGTGTCTTGAGTATCGTTAAAAGCAATACGACTTCCAAAGAAGATGTCATTTTGTAAAGCATTAAGCGCGAGCTCATCACGTTCATCGTACAAATACTCTCCCAAAAGGCCTATATCTAGACCATTTCCGTCGATATTAGAAAAAGTATACTCTAATCCTGCGGTAAGGGCTACAAACTCCTGAGCTTCAGCATGACGATAGATGGATTCTAATTTCCATAAAAATGCATTATGAGTAATTTGCAGATCCAACCCGGCCTGATGTATGATGGGGTAAAAAGCATCTATATTTCCCGTGGTATCGAAAGTAAAAAGAGGTTCTCTTCCGTTACCATGAAAGTAAGAAAGCCCAATATCAAAAGCATTAAAATAGTGCTTCCAGCGAAAAGCAAGGTCTTGTCTCCACTCTTCGGCTCCACTTTCATACTCCAAATCATCTTTATCAATTACCACCGGAAAGCGTAATCTTCCTTTATCACCTGCAAAAGTACGCCTACGATGGTATGGCAGATAAAAAAAGTCGAAAGTCCCAAATTTTTGAGTGATCCAGGTAAACTGGGCCATAGGTTGGCCTAACTTTTCTTCGCCATCAAAAGTCTCAACCGCATCTGTCTGGTTGATGATATCAACCAGATGATTACTCTCCGTAACTCCCCAGTAAATCTTTTTGACACCCAAGCTCAATTCCCAGTTGTTTTTTGCCTTTTGATAATACAATTCGCGTATATCCCAATGCGTACGTTCATCATCTACGTCCAAACGAAAAAAACCTTTAAAATTGATGCTTTCATAACCTTTGTTCCAGGAGATATTATATTCTGGTCGAACAGCCAAAGAAGGGAAATGGTCTTCCTGCCCTTCAAATAAGGCATCGTCATAGAAATAGCGATACTCTCCTTCTAATTCTAATTCGAATTCTTGAACCGCTTTTTTGGTATCATCGTTTTGTGCATGCATGTTGAACCCTACGCATAGGAGCGCTACAAATGTGATATATATAATTTTCATGTATTTACTTTTTTAATTCCTGGTCTTTTACCATTCCAAAAATTGTGATCAAAATTCCGATAAGAATAATAAACAGTAGCATGACGAAAAATGGATTTTGATAGATGCAGAATAGTACAATTGAGCATATACTAAAGAACAATCGTATAGGTATGGTCCATTTGTATATTTTTTGAACACGATACCAAAAAACCAAAGTGATGAGAGTGCCCAACCCTATAAACATCATGCCTAGCAAATTTGCGATATCGGGTTGATATGAGGTGTTGCTGTTTAATATTGAAAACACAAGGCTAGGTTGTATTATTAATAATAATCCACTAACTAAAAGAACAATAATAGGATATAACAAACTAAGCCTTGTGTATTTCATCATGAAATAAAATTTACTGACCGGCGCGTTGTAATGCTACCTGTGTAAAATCCTCGTCTGATAATTCGATGTCAAAATTGTATTCTTCGAACTTCAGTAAGGTTTCTTTATTACTTTGGTGATTTACCATATTGAAGGTAAGTGCTCTCCAGTACTTTCCTTTGTATAACTTATAATCGGTGTAGGTAAGCGTTTTAAGAAGGGAGTTTTTACGATCATAGAACTCTACTTTTTCAATACGATATCCTTTGTCTTTGTTGTAAGTCACAACACGACGTGTATACCCTGATTTTGGGTCTACAGGATCTTGTTCTACCACCAATAAATTTCCTTTTTCTTCCAGGAATTTGTAGGCGTATTTTTCTACTTCTTGAGAAGATAGATCTTCATAAGCAAACTCGCTTCCTACAAACGGACCTGACTTATTATTAGAAGATATTCTTTTTACTCGCTTGATAGAAGGTAAAAATAACCACTGATCATCAGAACCTACTTTATGAGTAAAGGTTAGGGTAGAAGTACCTTTTACATCCTTTGGACTATTAAACACGATTAAAGACTTATCTCCATCTTCGGTAAGTTCTAAGGTTCTTGTTTCTAGATATCGTTCACTGGTCTGACCATTTTTATTCTTTAAGGTCATTTTTAGTTTTACCTTAGAACTTCCAAATCCCAGGTCAGCTTGTTCTGCTGCTTTGGCAATTTGTAACCCTCTTTCTTCTGCGCTTTGAGCAGATAAAGAAGCGATTCCTGCTATTGCAATAATTGCAAAAAATAACTGTTTCATTGTTTTTATAATTTTTAGTTAAGAATAACAGCAAGATTCGGGTGATTCGTCTCGGGCCAATCAACCCAAACCCTACTGTTATTAGAAGTTTTTGATTTATTTATCCAATTGTATTTGTGGTTGTAATGAACGTACGTTTTCTTTACTTTCACTCTTTTTACTGATCAGAATAAGTAGTGATGGCAGTAAGATGAAATCAATGATCAATGCCGCTACAATAATAATTACCGTTATCCTCGCCATATAACTATTCAATGCGAACGAAGAGGTAGACAAGACCGCAAAACCTGCCAATAAAACAATGGTTGTCGTCACCAAGGCTTTACCTACGGTTTCGAAAGCGTAGATAACTGCTTGTTTAGCATCGTAATTGAGTTCTCGTCGAGCCCTTAAAAATTTGCTCATAAAGTGAACCGTATCATCTACTATAATTCCTAGAGTCATACCGAAAACAATCACCATCCCGGTATTGATTTGTGCTTTGTACATGGCCCAGAAACCAAACCCTACCAGGACTGGGGTCACATTAGGAATAATACTGAGTAAACCTAGTTTGAAGTTACGCAGTGCAAGCATTAGTACTATAGATATCAATATCAAGGCGATGATATTTCCTTTAAACATACTATCGGCTTGTCTGAACCCAAGTTTTGAAAACATGAGTGTTGGACTTACTCCTATAGCATGCATCGCTTCGGGAGTATGATCCTCGAGCCAGCGTTCTGCACGTTTGGAGAAGTCAATCATTTCTGCACTTGAGATGTTTTCGATAGTCGCTGTAACTCTTGTTTCCGATTTGTCGACATTAATTTGATTATTCAGATCAAGTCCGAAAGGAAGAGATAGTTCATATAACAACAAGTATTGAGCCGCTTCTTCCCGATTAGCGGGTACTTTGTAGTAAGACTCATTATCACCGTGCATCGATCGATTAACCCTACGAGCTACTTCGCTAAAGGCATTTACATGTACTACCTCTGGTTGTTGATTCAGCCAGTCTTCAAATTCATTAAGTTTTTGAAGGTATTCTGGATTGTTGATTCCTCCACTTTCTCCACTGCCAACAGAAAATTCAACATTATAAATTCCTGTTAGGTTATCACTGATGTAGTCTGTATCACTTCTAAACTGGACAGTTTCATCAAAATAATTAATGAACTCATCATTAAATTGATTTTTTGTGGCTAGATACGTTAATCCTCCAATAACTGCTATCGAAATAATAGTAAGTCGAACAGGTTGCTTGGTAACAAATAGCCCAAGATTGGTATACCATCCAAATTTTTCAGGTGTATTTTCTGCTTTCTGCTTTGTTTTTACGGGAAGAATAGCCATCAATGCTGGCAAAGTACTGGTAGAGTAGATAAAAGCCATTGTCATACCAAATGCGGTAATGTTTCCTAGATCCCAAAACGGAGGAACATCTCCAAAATTCATAGTTAGGAACCCGATCACTGTGGTAAGACTGGTGATAAATACCGGCATAAAGTTAAGACGCATAGATTCTACTAAAGCGTCATGTTTGCTGTATCCCTCTTTTCGCATTTTTTGAAGCATGGTAATCAGGATATGAATACTATCTGCAACTGCCAGAGTAAGAATCATGGTTGGGAACACAGAAGAAGGAGGGGTGAGTTTAATTCCCATTAATCCCACAAATCCTACTGCACTCATTATAGAAAACATTACAACAACCAACGTAGCTAAGGTGCTAACAAAGTTTCTGGTAAGGATAAGAGTGGTGATCACTACAATGATTAGCATAATCATGGTCAACATTAAATCCCGCATCGAGGACTCAAAAAAAGCAGTGTTCAAAGGGACCAAACCGGAGGAATGTACTTCAAAATTAGGATGCTTTTCTTGGAAATTCGAGATCGTACTGCGTATAAAAGCGGTTACTTCTGGTATTTCTTTAGCACTGTCTTCTCCTGGGAGTCTTACTGTTACGTTTATAGCAGTAACACTACCTTCTTCGTTTAGTAATCGATTTACTAGTAAAGGTTCTTTGAGTGCTTTTCTTCGTATTTCTGCTATTTCCTGAGGTGTCTTGTTCGCAGACTCGTACGAAAGATCATCTACATAGAGATCATCTCCTTGTGCACTGGTATGTTGAAAATTGGTAACCGCATCTACTCTGGATGAGTAAGGGGTATTCCATGCTTCGGCGGTGAGTTCTTCTATGGCGACCAAATTTTCTTTGGTAAAAATGTTACCATTGGAAGGAGATAATACAATTACGATATTATCATCTTTAGTGTATTTTTCTTGTAAAGCGTCAAAAGCTTCAAGCTCCGGGTTCGATTTACTGAAAAACACATGATAATCTCCATCAAATTCCATAGCTCCTTGGGAACCTAATCCCATAGAAAGGATAATTGTTGCTAGTAGGACATACCACTTGTTTTTGATCACAAATTGCGCCCATCGCTTAGCAAAAGTGTTCGTAACGTTACTTGCTTTTTTAAGTGCATTCATAATTACAGTTGTTAGTTGACCAGTCAATTAGTTATAGAAAATACTATTCAATTGATCTTTGTTGTTAAGAGTTATTTGTATGAAGACGATTAGATCGAATTTATTTGGACAGAGGTGTTCAAATAAATTTTTTAAAAAGTTGACCAGTCATCTATTAATGGATTAAAATTTTTTTACTGGGATAAAATTAGAGTTTGTTTCATATAATTTTGTTATTAGATTGTTAATAATTGACCAGTCGTCTATTAAAATTTCAAAAAAAATTACTTTAGAAATAAAAGTTTGGTCATTTTCATCACATTGTCAATAGGTTCGGCACTTTTCATTTCTTTCATAGTGGTCATTGCACCTTTTCCCGCATCTTCGAGAAAAGATACCATAGCCTCTACATCAATATCGGCTTCTACTTCACCAAGTCGTTGTGCTTCTAATCCAACAGCAACGATTTCATTTTTTACCTTATTATGAAGTGTTAGTATGGCTTCTCTGATATTGTCATTATGTTCAGACATTTCATTACTCAGATTACAACCCATACATCCCATTTTACATTCTAACTCTTCCTTCACAACATCAATACGATGTTCATAAAAGTTTAGTAAACGTTGTTTGGGAGAACTAACTGAGGAGTCGTGTAAAATGCCCAATGCGGTTCCAAATTGCATATCAAAATACTTTCTCAATGCTTTGATGGCAAAATCTTCTTTACTGTCAAAATAGAAATAAAAAGAACCTTTAGGTACATCTGCAGCTTTTACAATATCATTGACACTCGTACCATTATATCCCCTAGACCAAATAATATGCAGACCTTTTTCCAAAAGGTAATCTGCCTTTGTTTCATGTTTTAGGGTTTTAGACATCTTTTTCTTACAATTTTGCTAGCAAAAATATGACCACCCGTCTAGTAATTCAAAATTTTAAATGTTAAATTTTTGTTTATTGAATTTGTTCTTGAGTTTAAGTGTTTAGTTATCAACAACCTGTGTTTGTTGTGCTAATAGGTGTCGCCCATATACACCAAACTATTTTTAACATGGTGTCTTGGCATTGACGGTGCAATCATACAACAAGTAGAACCCAGATAGAATAAGGCGATCTCATCAATTTTGGAGACCCTGGATCCCAATTGGATATGTTCTGGGAGTTCAATGGTGCCAACTGCGGGTCCTCCTACAATCGATAAATGCCATTTTTGATGCTTATCGTCTGTGATATCAATATTTATTCGTTCATTCCTGAAGGCTGGAATAGAAGGATTGTCTTTGTAGAACCAAGGTCTTAAAATAACTAAATCCCCCTTAATATGTTGTATACGTGTAATTGTACCATTTACAGGGGCGTGAATTCGATGGTAATTTTTATTATGCAAAAACACATTGGTAAATACATAATCCTTATCGATTTCGTTTTCGCTCACTCCAAAGATGTGATGTACTGCTCGAAGATCTCCTTTTACATTTGATTTGTGAATGTTATGTACAAAATCCATATCACAAAGTAATCCTTCACACGGCCAAACGGTTGGAGAGGAGTTTTTGGGAAGTTCTTTGAACTGTCTAACAAAGAAGTCCTGAAAGTTGAGATACTTTGATCTACCAGAAGGAGGTTTAAATTGCCCTAAATAATCAGCTTTTTCATAATGGAATTTGCAATAAGGCTTAATGAGAAACTTCGAAATATGAAGATTGAAGACATTGGCATAAATTCCGGAAATAAACCGTTGAAACCAACTTGGAAAGACCCCCCAAACTCTTAAGGATAAGAATTCGTAAAAGGACGCGTGTTTAATTTGAACTGAATCTAAGACGTCTGTTTTGCCATCTAAAGATGCAGTCATTTGAATCTCTTTCGACATTTGATTTTTGATTAATGAATGAATGGTTTCCAATTTAGATACTTTCAAAGTGCCTGTCAATAGGAGATTACACAAAATATTCTTAAATAAATTAATAGATGTTAAACTTTTGGGATAATCTTAGTATTAAATGCATTTGATTAACATAAAGAGTTGTTAATCCAATTCGGTAAATGGTAGATCATTTACTAAATATTCATGAAATTTTTCTCTTTCAGCTAATAAATATTGGATATCTGGAGGATTTCGAATTTGTAAAATGATAAAAACTTAACGATTTACTTAAACGTTTGAGAAAATTTAAGGTAGTTTTTTAGTAAAAATTTAAACAACTGTAAATCAGTGTTTTGTATTTATTTTTTAACAACTTTTCATTTTTAACCTTCTTTTTTTGAAGGATCTCCTATAGTATTGATCTCTACTGATTTTTTTGAACGCCCTTGGTTACCACCTAATTTAGATCCTGAAATTTTCGCGAACAATCAAACTAAAACTTATTAATTAATCAAAACAAAGTCAGTATGAAAAACAGCTTACTTAAGATTCTATTTTGGGGGATCATCTTGACAGTAAGTAACTCCTATGCTCAAAGTGTTTCGGGGACAGTTACTGAGGAAAACGGAACTCCAATACCTGGGGTAAATATTATAGTAAAGGGAACTACCGATGGTACTTCAACAGATTTTGATGGGAAGTATACCATCGATAACTTATCAGAAGGTGCCATCTTAGTGTTTAGCTCTTTGAGTTTTAAAACACAGGAGATTCTTGTAAATGGTCAAACCACCATTAATGTGATCATGGTATCAGATACAGAAGCCTTAGGCGAGGTAGTAATTCTGGGTTATGGTCAGGTACAAAACAAAAAATCAGTTACTTCTGCGGTAAGTACGGTATCTACAGAACAAATAGAAAGAGTACCAATTGCTCTGCCAGAAGCTGCATTACAAGGAACAGCACCGGGAATTGCGGTTACGCAAACCTCTGGAGCACCGGGAGCGCCGCTTACTGTGAGACTTAGAGGTACTAGTTCTACTGGGGCTTCTACACCCTTATTTTTGGTAGACGGGCAGCAAGTACCTAACCTAAATCATATCAATGCCAGTGATATTGAAAGCTTCAGTGTGTTAAAAGATGCAGCATCTGCTTCGATTTTTGGAGCAAGAGGGGGGAATGGAGTTGTGCTTATAGAAACCAAATCAGGAAAAAGAAATCTTGCCGCTCCAAAAGTTTCGATAGATGGATATACAGGTTTTCAGTCTTTGCTAAGGAAACCAGATCTAATGGACAAGAATCAATATGTTCAGTATTTTAATGAATTTCAGGCGTCAAATGGTGGGACACAGCTAACCGATGCAGAGATCGCCGCTTTACCTGATACAGATTGGTATGATGAGCTTTTTGATACTACTCCAATTAGTAATATCGCAGCTTCTGTAATAGGTGGAGGAGAAAAATACTCCTATGCGATTTCTGGAGGGATTTTTCAACAAGATGGTATGTTAGGCGGAAGAGAGAACAAGTCTAATTTCGATAGAAAAAATGTTAGATTAAATTTTGAAACCGATATTCGTGAGAACTTTAATGTTGAGGTTAATGCGAATTTAGCGGATATTGATCGTAACTTTTTGTTAGAAAATGCTGGAGTTACAGGAACATCAATTATTAACTTTATCAATGCGATGCCAGCGATTTATCCAGTTAATGACCCTAATGATCCATCGGTACCGTTCAATCCAGGTAACCAAACCAACCCAGTTGTAGTAAATGGTGTAACATTACCAGCACTCGGAGCGGTTGCAAATCCTGAATTGGCATTATTGCTGAATAACAACAATACGCAAACCGCAGTAACCAATGCCAGTATAAAAGGAGATTGGGAGATTTTTGATAGATTTAGGCTGCAAGGAACTTATTATCATTTTAATTCTGATGCATTTACCAAACAGTTTTTTCCTTCTTTCAATTTTCCAACGCAGGCGATTGCTTCTCCAAATGCAACCTTAATAGAAACAAGAACAGAGACGGTGTTGCGACAGTTTGATGCTAATGTGAGATATGATTTTTTCCAAAATTCAGACCATAAATTGGACGCATTAGCTGGGTTTTCTACATACGAATCAGATTTTTCTAATAGTTCATTGTCTGGGGTTGGTTTTTTTGTGAATACACTAGATGAAGCCAACTTTGCATTGATTACAAATCCTTCAAGTATTACAGTTGCGCCTCCAGTGGAAACGGAGAATAACCTATTGGGTATTTATGGTAAGGTAAAGTATAGCTATATGGATAAATACAATGTAGAAGCTACTTTACGTGCAGATTCATCTTCAAATTTTGGAGATGATAACAGAACTGGTATTTTCCCTTCGGTATCTGCGGGATGGGTGATTTCTGAAGAAAATTTCTTACAAGATTCTGAAGTAATTGATTTATTAAAGCTTAGAGCTAGTTGGGGTATTAATGGTAGTGACTTTATCGCGCCATATCAATTCTCACCAATCTTAAATGCTGGTTCAGGAACCAACTTTGGTGGAGGACTAAATCCAGGACTTACTCCTGCATTCTTACAAAACCCTGATGTAAAGTGGGAAGAAGTGGCGCAAACCAATATTGGTTTGGATATTAATGCGTTTAATAATGCTTTAGGAATTACTATAGATTACTACAACAAACAATCTTCTGATGTTTTAATTCCAATAGGGATACCTATATTCTCGGGATTCCCTGCACCTGCAACCAATATTGCTGATGTAGAAAACCAAGGTTTTGAATTTTTAGTTTCTTATCAGCAAACTTATAAAAGTGGATTTAGATGGCAATTGGGAGCAAACTTAGCCGTAAATGAGAACGAAGTAACCAGTATTGGTAACAATGGGCAACCACTGCAAGGTGGAAACACTTTTGTGTTCAATGACCCTATTACACTTACTACTGAAGGAGAAGCCATTTCAAGTTTCTTTGGATTTGAGGTAGAAAGTATTGATGATGATGGCAATCTTGTGTTTAGAGATTTTGATGGTGATGGTAATCCGGATAAAACATTTATAGGTAGTCCTCTACCAGATTTCACCTATGGAATCACGTTGGATCTTGAATACAAAGGATTTGATCTTAGTACCTTCTTATACGGATCCCAAGGAAACGACATTTTTGATGCTACGCTAAGACCGGACGGGGCATTTACCAATAGAAAGGAATCTTTTCTTACTAATGGAGTGGTTAATAGACTCGGTGGTTTTACCCCTCAGGTCTCTGACTTTTTCGTACAAGATGGTTCTTTCTTGAAAATGAAAACCTTGACTTTAGGATATTCACTTAAAGAGAGCTGGGTAGAGAGCATTGGATTAAATAGATTAAGAATCTATGGAACGGCGCAAAACCTATTCTTAATCACAGATTATGATGGAACTGATCCAGAAATTGGAGAACAAGCTTCAGGAAACTCTTTGGATCTGGGTATAGACAGAGGGTTTAATCCTCAGCCAAGAACATTTTTATTCGGGTTTCAGTTAGAATTCTAAAAACAAAACATCATGAAAAATATAAAACTTAAAAATATTTCTGTCAAGGCCATTCTTGGGATATGTATGGTGACTTTTATGACGATTTCCTGTGAGGATGATTTTCTCGATAGAGAACCGATAACATCTTTAACTTCGGATGCTATACAAACCGAAGATGATATAGCTTCTTTGGTGATAGCAACGTATGATCCATTGCGTTGGCAGGTAATAAACAATAATTTAGGACATCACTTTCCAGTCATGTTTCAAGGAATTCGAGCAGACGATGTATTCTCTCAGTGGGCTAATTTCTGGGTAGCAGGAAGAGTGTTTGATCAAAACCCAATTCCACCTAACAACCCAAGTGTATTAGGATGGTGGAGAAAATGGTTTACCATGGTGTCTAGAGCAAATACCGCAATTGGTGTTATCGAAGAATCTCCAGACGAAATCTATGCAGATCCTGTAGCTACCAAAGCACAATTAATTGCAGAGGCTAGATTTTTGAGAGGATTAGCCTATTTAGAACTTGTAAAGAATTTTGGTGGAGTACCTGTAATTACAGAACGAATTACCGATGCCAATTTCAATTTCAAAATACCAAGAAGCACCGCGCAAGAAGTATATGATAACGTAATAGAACCAGACTTATTAGCAGCAGCACAAGCACTACCGGCAACCGCAGCTCAGCAAGGAAGAGCAACTAGTGGAGCAGCATATGCATTTTTGGCAAAGGCACATTTATACCAAGAAGAATATGCGCAAACTGTGGAGTATACCGAAGAGGTAATGGCACTTGGATATAGTTTGGAGGAGAATTTTGGAGATAACTTTAGTCTTACCAACGAATATGGGAAAGAATCTATTTTTGAAATAGGATACGAGGCAAACATCATTTATAACAATTGGGAATCTCCAGGAGGAATATTCAATCAAGGTTCTGCAACTCACCAGTTAATGGGATTCTTATTTAACAGTGGTGTTGGTAATAGTGCATTCGGAAACGCAGTGCCAAGACAAGAGTTAATCGACTTTTATGATGATTCTGACCAAAGAAAGAATGCTACATTCATTACACCGCTAACTGTCGATCTACCAACAGACTTGAATGGTGGTGTTCGTGGGCCAATAAGTTGTGGGTGTCAAATCGATCAATCCGACCAGTGTTTGTTACCAGATCAGAGCAATTCCGGAGACTGGTTATTTGGTACAGATACTTACGGCTTTTTCTGGCAAGTTTGCGATAATGCCGGTAACGTTTTACCGTCTTGGATATCGAAAGCTACAATGAGAAAATATCACATTCCAGTATCAGTACAAGAAAACACATTGAATTTTGCAGATTCTCCATTAAACGAAAAAATGATGAGATATGCAGAAGTATTATTAATGCATGCCGAAGCTTCTATCTTAGGAGGAGGAGGAGACGGAGCGTCTTCTTTCCAACAAGTACTTGATAGAGCCTATGGAGCAGGTAATCCAGCAGCTCCTGCATATACCTTTCAAGGTATTAAGGATGAAAGAAGGAGAGAGCTAGCTACCGAAGGTTGGAATAGATATACCGACTTAGTACGATGGGGAGATGCAGAAACGGTGTTAAACAATGTAGGAGTAGGAACTCAGTTTCAAAAAGTCTTTGTAGTAGGTAGAGATGAATTGCTACCTATCCCTCAGTCTGAAATTGATCAGGTGGGATCAGATATTCTACAACAAAACCCGGGATACAATTAGGATTGTTGAATTAGCTTAATTCATTCAGTAAATTTTAATGTTAAAAAAGGAGTTATTTCTGTACATAAAACTGCGAAATGCTCCTTTTTTATCTAGGCTATGATCTTAATAATAAAGTGGTTATCTTGATTTACGAAAATTACAAACCTAAGTTTCGGGGATTTTTAAGAAAGTAATTCCTTTTCCAAAGAAATAGTAGAAATTTTACCGCAAAGAAAAATCGTGAAATGTATTATATAGGATTTGACATAGGGAGCTCTTCGATCAAAGCGGCACTGGTAAATGCTGAAAATGGGAAGTCCATAGCTTCTGTAAATGAACCCGAAGAGGAGATGGATATCATTTCTGTCCAGAAAGAATGGGCTGAACAAAATCCAGAATCCTGGTGGGAAAATGTATGTAAAGCTTCTAAGAGATTACTGAAAGAAAATACAATTGGACCAGAGCAAATAAAAGGAATCGGAATTTCATATCAGATGCATGGTTTGGTGGTTGTGGATGACAAAGGAGAGTTGATTCGGGATTCAATTATTTGGTGTGATAGCCGGGCAGTAGCAATAGGAAATAAAGCTTTTAAAGAGATAGGGGAAGAAAAGTGTATGGAAAATCTATTGAATTCTCCAGCCAATTTTACTGCCTCAAAATTAAAATGGGTACAACAAAACGAACCTGAAAAATATGAGCGCATCCATAAATTTCTGTTACCAGGAGATTATATAGCGTTTAAATTTACAGGAATCATAAACACTACAACTTCAGGTCTCTCTGAAGGGACTTTATGGGATTTTAAAGACGATAAACCAGCAAATTGGTTATTAGAACATTATCACCTTGATGCATCATTAATTCCAGATATCGTTCCTACTTTTTCGAATCAGGGAGAACTATCAGCAAAAGGAGGGAGTGACAGCGGGCTTAATCCGGGAACTCCTATTTTATATCGTGCTGGTGATCAACCCAACAATGCACTATCGCTTAATGTTTTTAAAGCGGGAGAAGTAGCAGCTACTGGGGGGACTTCTGGAGTAATCTATGCAGTTACCGATAGCCTTTCTGCTACAGAGGGACTTAAACTGAACAATTTTGCACATGTCAATCATTCACAAAACCAGCCCAGTATTGGTAAACTTTTGTGCATAAACGGAGCTGGAATTCAATATCGATGGTTGAAAAATAACTTGAACCTGGAAACGAATTCGTATCAAACCATGAATTCACACGCATCAAAGGTATCGGTTGGATCCAATAATCTACAATTGATTCCCTTTGGAAATGGAGCCGAGCGTATGTTTGATAACCAAACCATAGGAACTCATATCTGTAACCTAAATCTCAATAAGCATAATCGTTCACATATTTTTAGAGCAGCACTCGAAGGGATAGCATTCTCTTTTGTGTATGGTATGGAAGTATTAAAAAAGGATAATACCACAATCAATGTGATCCGTGCAGGGAATGATAATTTATTTCGATCAGAAATCTTTTCGAATACCGTAGCTACCTTGATCAATCAGGAAATTGAGATTTACAATACCACTGGTGCAATAGGAGCAGCTCGAGCAGCAGGTTTAAGTGATGGTACATTTGATGATTTTGGAACAATGATCACCAAAAATGACCATGTAATGACCTACCACCCTTTACAAAATCAAGACGATTACAAAGAAGCATATAAGAACTGGAAAAGAGAATTAAATAGAATTTTAAAAAAATAATGATATGGCCTTAGTTGGAGATAAAGAATATTTTAAAACCATAAATGATATACAATTTGAAGGAAAAGAGTCAGATAATCCTTTAGCATTCAAATATTATGATGCAAACCAAGTGGTAGCAGGTAAAACGATGCGAGAGCATTTTAAATTTGCCGTTGCTTATTGGCATACCTTCTGTGGACTTGGAGCCGATCCCTTCGGACCAGGAACTCAAAAATTCGAATGGGATACTGCTTCAGATCCTATTCAAGCGGCCAAAGATAAGGCTGATGCAGCCTTCGAGTTTATCACCAAAATGGGATTTGATTATTTCTGTTTCCATGATTATGACCTGGTTCAGGAAGCGCCTACGTTTTCAGAATCTGAAAAAAGACTAGCTACCATTGTAGATTATCTCAAACAAAAGAAGGAAGCTTCAGGGGTAAAATTATTATGGGGAACTGCAAATTGTTTTTCGAACCCACGCTATATGAACGGAGCGGCTACAAATCCTGATTTTGATGTGTTGGCAAGAGCTGGAGGACAAGTCAAATTAGCCTTGGATGCAACGATAGCATTAGATGGCGAAAATTATGTGTTTTGGGGTGGTAGAGAAGGTTATATGTCATTGCTCAATACCAATATGAAAAGAGAGTTGGATCATATGGCACGCTTTCTTACCGTAGCAAGAGATTATGCCAGAGCACAAGGTTTTAAAGGAACATTTTTTATAGAACCAAAACCGATGGAGCCTACAAAACATCAGTATGATTTTGATACGGCAACTTCAATTGGCTTTTTGAAAGAGTATGGTTTGGATAAAGACTTTAAAATCAATATTGAGGTCAATCATGCAACTCTAGCACAACATACATTTCAACATGAATTACAGGTGGCAGCAGATGCAGGTATGTTGGGAAGTATCGATGCCAACAGAGGAGACTATCAAAACGGATGGGACACCGATCAATTCCCAAATAACATATTAGAAGTAACCGAAGCTATGCTGGTATTCTTGAAAGCAGGAGGGCTTCAAGGAGGAGGTGTCAACTTTGATGCTAAGATCCGTAGAAATTCTACAGATCTGGAAGATGTCTTTTTAGCACATATTGGAGGGGCAGATACTTTTGCTCGCGCATTGATTACTGCCGATAAAATTCTTTCGGCTTCGCCCTACCAAAAACTAAGAGAAAAAAGGTATGAATCTTTTGATGCAGGTAATGGAAAAGCATTTGAAGATGGAAAATTAGATTTGAAAAGTCTATATGATATAGCCGTTCAAAATGGCGAACTGGAACTACAAAGTGGAAAGCAGGAGTTGTTTGAGAATATTATAAATCAATACATCTAATTTTACATGGAGTCAATATTAGCGTTTCAGGATTGGATTGTATTAGGGCTATATTTTGTGGCACTTATAGGAGTTGCTGTATGGGTAGTCCTTCAAAAAAACAAGAATACCGAAGATTATTTTCTGGCCGGTAGAAATGTAGGTTGGTTTGTAATCGGGGCATCTATTTTTGCATCTAATATTGGCTCAGAACATGTAGTAGGACTGGCAGGTACCGGAGCAGAGTCCGGAATGCCAATGGCACATTACGAATTGCATGCCTGGATAGTTTTGGTTTTGGGATGGCTTTTTCTTCCTTTCTATGTGCGGAGTAAAGTATTTACCATGCCAGAGTTTTTAGAAAAAAGGTTCGATAGCAGATCAAGATGGTTTTTATCGCTTTTTTCGTTAGTAGGGTATGTAATTACCAAAGTTTCAGTTACTATTTATGCAGGAGGGATTGTCGTTTCAGAACTGATAGGAATACCGTTTTGGTATGGAGCAATTGGAATCGTCTTATTTACCGGATTGTATACGGTTGTAGGAGGAATGAAAGCTGTAATATATACAGAGACCCTGCAGACCGTTATCCTAATTACAGGATCTGTTATTATCACTTACTTGGGATTAAAAGAAGTGGGTGGATGGGATACATTACGAGAAACAGTGGGATCTAACCATTTTAATATGTGGCGCCCTATGAGTGATCCAGATTTTCCTTGGACAGGCTTATTGTTTGGAGGAACAATCGTAGGGATTTGGTATTGGTGTACCGATCAATATATCGTACAACGAGCCCTTGCAGCCAATAATATTACCATAGGAAGAAGAGGAGCTATTTTTGGGGCCTATCTCAAAATATTACCCATATTCATTTTTCTAATTCCAGGAATTATTGCCTTTGCCCTTGCCAAACAAGGGGTGCTCACCTACGAGAAAGCAGATGAGGTTTTTCCGATTCTGGTTAAAACATTATTACCTGTTGGACTAAAAGGCTTGGTCGCCGGAGGACTTATGGCAGCTTTAATGAGTTCATTAGCATCCGTTTTTAATTCGTGCTCTACCATTTTTACAATTGATATTTATAAAAAACTGAAACCTACAACACCAGAAAAGAAGCTGTTGAATATTGGGAAATTAGCAACTGTCGTTATGGTAGTTTTGGGGATCACCTGGATACCTATTATGGAGAAGATTGGGGGAGGAGTATTGTATCAATACCTACAAAGCGTGCAATCTTATATTGCACCACCGATTACAGCAGTATTCCTGCTCGGAGTATTGTGGAAAAAAATGAATGCCCGGGCAGCCATTATCACATTGTTTTCTGGATTAGGAGTTGCTGCTTTACGAATCGTAGCAGAAATTTTTAAAGACAATTTATCAGGAGTGCTGTATTCTTTTGCAACCATAAATTTTGCACATATGGCTATATTTATGTTTGTATTCTCGGTAATCATCGCTGTGGTCATAAGCTTATGTACTGCGCCTCCTAATTATGCCGCCATATCCGGACTTTCTTTCGGTACGTTATCAAAAGAACATAAAATAGAAAATAAGAAAAGCATTGCTCTTATTGATATTGTATTATCGGTAATACTAGTGCTTATAGTAATCACAATATTGTCCTACTTCGTAGGCTAAAAATGAACATATAATATGAAATTTTTTATAGATACTGCCAACCTGGATCATATTCAAGAAGCACAAGCACTTGGTGTCCTGGATGGAGTGACCACTAATCCTTCGTTGATGGCAAAAGAAGGGATTACAGGACGAGATAATATCCTGAAACATTATCAAAAGATATGCGAAATCGTGGATGGAGATGTTTCTGCAGAAGTAATCAGTACCGATTTTGAAGGGATGATCAAAGAAGGAGAAGAATTGGCAAAATTACACCCTCAAATAGTGGTGAAAATCCCAATGATCAAAGAAGGAATTAAAGCGATTAAATATTTTGCCGATAAGGGGATTAAAACGAACTGCACATTGATTTTTTCTTGTGGGCAAGCATTGTTGGCAGCCAAGGCGGGAGCGACATATGTTTCTCCTTTTATCGGGAGATTGGATGATGTATCTACAGATGGGTTACTCCTGATTAACGAAATACGAGAGATTTACAACAATTACAATTTTGAAACAGAAATTCTTGCAGCTTCAGTGCGCCATACCATGCATGTGGTAAACTGCGCCAAAATAGGAGCTGATGTGATGACCGGGCCATTATCTGCGATTGAAGGATTGGTGAAACATCCTCTAACCGATAATGGATTAAAAAAGTTTCTTGAGGATGCAAAATCCTTAGCAGTATAAAAAATAAAAGGTATGGATTATAAGGCGGTAGCAAACGAATTTTGGGAACGAGGATTTGTCATTTTTGAAGACTTTTTTGAAGATAGCTTGATGGATGACTATAATCAAAAAATACTGGAGCATTACGGTATAAACCCAAATTGGGAACATACCGAAGAGTTTATTACAAAATCAGCTGTAGAAGTAATCCCTTGGTTTCCGTATAGAGAAGGGAAAAATTATTTTGATGGGATCGATAAGGACCAGAAGTTTAATGAAATTACTGATCATATTTTGAATACAGGATGGCAAAATTTGTATTGTATGATGATGTTTTCAAAAGGTGGTAGCAAAGGTCAAGCTTGGCATCAGGACTGCCTGCCAGAAGACAAATCCACTTATAATCTTAATCGATTGGTGTATACTCATGATATTACTGAAGCAACGGGTGGAGAAATTGCTATTTTCCCTGAAACTCACAAGAAAGGAAGGCTGTCAGTAGGTGTGCCAAACGAGGATCTAGACGGGCAGTTAGTCTTTAGACCCAAAAAAGGAACTGTTATTTTTTTACACGGCCATTGTTGGCATAAGGTGTTACCGGTAAAGAAAGATCGAATATCTTCCAACTTCAGAGCTGTTCCTCAAGACACACCTGAAGATATCACCGATATCTGTGTGTATCGTAATATGTTGTATAAGTTTTCCACCAGTGAGGTTATAGAAGAAAGGTCCTAGTAAGATGAAAAACGTAGCTCTTATATTTCTTTTCATCAGTTTCCTGAGTTTCTTGGGAAATATGCAGTTACATGCTCAAGAGGTTCCAAAAGTGACCATACGAGAAGTGGAGGGGCAGTATAATTTTTATATCAATGAAACCAAATTCGAAATTAAAGGAGTCGGTATTAACTATGTAGACGGTCATGATTTTGAAGCTTTAAGTAAAGCAGGAGGAAATGCTTTTAGAACCTGGGGGACCTACAATGCCTATGAAGAATTGAAAGCTGCCAAAAAATATGGATTCATGGTGGCCATGGGGATCAATATAGGCAAAGAACTATGGGGGTTCGATTACAATGATAAAAGAGCGGTTGCTAAACAGCTAAAAAAAGTAAAATCAACAATAAAGGCGTATAAAAATCATCCAAATATTTTGTGTTGGGTGGTAGGAAATGAGCTGAATTTATTGTTCGACGAGAATGGTAAATTGAAAATGGTGAACCCAAAGGTATATGATGCGGTGTCCGAAATTATAGATTTCATTCATAAAGAAGATCCAAATCATCCGGTAACGACAACTTTTGCGGGTGTTATTGATGAGCATTTGAAAATAGCTTTAGAACGATGTCCACAAATGGATATGGTTTCGGTTCAGGTGTATGGCGATTTAGAAACTGTAGAGCAAAGAATGAAAGACACAGGAATAACCAAGCCCTACATGATTACAGAATTTGGACCTATGGGATTTTGGGAAATGCCCAAAACCTCTTGGGGTCGGGAAATAGAAGAAGTAAGTGGACCAAAGGCAGACGGAATTTTAAGAAGAATGCAAAAAGGGATCATCAATAATACATCAGGAAAATGCCTGGGTGGTTTTGCTTTTGAATGGGGACAAAAGCAAGAGCGAACGCCTACCTGGTATGGGATGTTTCATAAAGATGGTAATCAAACAGAAACCATTGATCATTTGACCAAAGTGTGGACCGGATCATATCCAGAAAATAGAGCCCCAAGGGTGGATTCCATTCAATTAAATAGTTTGAAATCGGTGCAAAATATATACTTGAAACCTAATCAGGAGTACACTGCTAGAGTATTTGCTCACGATCCTAATCAAGATGCACTAGAATATAAATGGGTAGTTTCAAAAGAGGTGGTTATGCGAAGTGAAGGCGGAGAAAAAGAACTGGAACCACCAAGAGTTCCCATAAAGATAATAGAGAATGAAAATGGAAGTTTTACTTTTATTTCTCCGAAAGAAGGTGAATATAGAATCTTTGCCTATGTGTATGATGGAAAAGGAAAAGTAGGAGGAGGTAATATTCCGTTTTTGGTAAGAAATTGAAATCTATGAATCAAACAAATACAATAAAGTGGGGGATAATAGGACTGGGAAATATTGCCAACCAGTTTGCCAAAGATCTAGCTCTGATTCCCGAAGCAGAATTAGTGGCGGTGGGATCAAGAAGTATGGAAAAAGCTGCAGATTTTGCTCAAAAACACGTGGCTAAAAGGGCATACAATAATTATGACCAGCTTATCCAGGATAGTGAAGTTGATATTGTGTACATTGCTACTCCTCACGATTCGCACGCCGATCTAACAATCAAATCCTTGAATGCGGGAAAGCATGTGTTGTGTGAAAAACCGGTTGCCCTCAACAAAGAAGAGACGGAACAAATGATCGCAGCGGCAAAGAAGAATGAGAGGTTTTTTATGGAGGCTTTTTGGACTCGGTTCAATCCTTCGATTCGAGAGTTGTACAAGAAAGTAACTCAAAAAGAAATAGGAGAAATTAGATATATCAATGCAGATTTTGCTTTTAATATAGGAGAAGCAACAGGAAGAATGATTAATCCAGCTTTAGGTGGAGGCTCATTGATGGATATGGGGGTATATCCCTTATTTTTGAGTTATCTGATTTTAGGAATGCCTAGTAAGATTTTGGCAACGGCCAATTTTTATGAATCTGGAGCAGATCAACAAACTTCAATCATTCTTCAATATGATAAAGCGCAATGTATCCTGCATAGTAGTTTTGTATCTCCTTCAAATATGCAGGCAATCGTAAGTGGAGAGGAAGGAAGAATACAGATCAATTCGATTTGGCACGAAACACAATCATATGCTTTAATAAAAAATAATCATCGTGTTGATTACCATTTTCCAACTATAGGAAAAGGATTTACGTACGAGATAGAAGAATGTCATGCATGTATTCATGATCAAAAAATACAGAGTGATTTGTGGTCTCACCAAGATAGCCTAAACTTAATTTCGATTGTAGATGAAGTAAGACAGCAAACAGGCTTGGTGTTTGCCAAAAGTTAAATTTAAATGTACCATTTATAGATGTCAGGAAGATTAGTTTTTATTGCCTTTGTAGTATCCTTAGGAGGGTTTTTATTTGGATTTGATGCCGCGATCATATCGGGAGCTCAAGAATTTTTTGGTCCGTATTTTGGTTTTACAGGAGATCAGGTAGCAAGTATCAATGCAGCGCCAACATCGGCTGCAATGTTTGCCATGTTGATTGCCGGTTGGATTAGTGATAAGATAGGAAGAAAAAAAGTGTTGATTATTGTGGCATTTGTGTATGCCCTTTCGGCTTTTCTGTCGGCTTATGCCAGCTCGTATTGGATATTGTGGTGTGCTAGATTTATTGGTGGTGCGGCTTTTGGAGCAGCGCTTATTCTGGCTCCAATGTATATCGCAGAAGTTTCAACAGCAAAAAACAGAGGAAAACTAGTTTCTATACAACAACTGAATATTGTGATAGGACTCTCTGCAGCGTATTTTACGGGATATTTTTTACAGCAATCAATTTCTGAAGCGATACAAACATCAGACATGATCACCAAAGAAAACGTTTGGCGTTGGATGTTTGGATTAGAACTGCTTCCTGCCGTGGTGTATTTCTTTTTGTTATTTCTTGTTCCTCGTAGTCCAAGATGGTTATACGTTAAGCAGAAGAATCAAGAAGCTTTTGAGACGCTGGAACGACTTCACGGTACCGAGAAAGCAAAAGAAGAAGAGCTTTTAATTAAAGAGAGCCTAAAAGAAAATGATCAAAAAGAAAAGGTTAAGATTTCAGAAATATTCAAAAAGTCATTACGATTCGTTCTTTTTATCGGACTGTTTGTGGGTGTCATACAGATGATCACAGGGATTAACGCTATTTTCTTTTATTCAACATCGATATTCAAACAATCGGGTATTGGTACAGATGCTGCATTTGCTTCGTCGGTGCTGGTGGGTATTATCAATATCGTATTTACTGTTTTGGCAATGCTGCTCATCGATAGAATGGGAAGAAAACCTTTAATGCTTATTGGTTTGATCGGTGCAGCGATAGGTATGTTCTTGACATCGTATGGTTTTGGAAAAGCAACATATCAACTCACACCAGAAAAGATTGCACATATAGAAGGAATTGATGTCTTCAACCTAGACAACATACAAGATGTGATTTACGATAGTGATGTGTCTTTTAAACAAGCATTGAAGGAAGCATTGGGAGACCAAACATTTGTAGAAAAACAAGCAGAAATTATAGAAGCTGCAGGTAATCTTGACCCTATACTTATTCTAGTAGGAATACTTGTTTTTGTGGCTTCATTTGCCTTTTCATTAGGGCCTGTCATGTGGGTATTGTTATCCGAATTGTTTCCGAATCGAGTTCGAAGTTTAATGATCGCTTTTGTAGGATTTGTAAACTCTTTTACCAGTTGGGTAGTACAAAGAACATTCAATTGGGAAATAGAAACACTAGGGAGCAGTACGTCCTATTTCATTTTTGGGATGCTAGCCTTAATCGGTTTTGTGGTGCTGATTAAGTATTTGCCCGAAACCAAAGGGAAATCACTAGAACAAATAGAAAAAGAATTGGTAAAAGCATAAAGAAGCATATGAACAGGATTGAAAATCCAATATTACGAGGTTTTAACCCGGATCCTTCAATTATACGGGTGGGGGAAGATTACTACATTGCAACTTCTACTTTTGAATGGTTTCCGGGAGTGCAAATTCATCATTCCAGAGATCTAAAAAACTGGAAAGTCATTGCGCAACCCCTCAATAAAGTATCTCAATTAGATATGAAAGGCGTACCCGACTCCTGTGGGGTTTGGGCCCCTTGTTTATCTTATGATAAGGGTACGTTTTACTTAGTGTATTCTAACGTGAAGTCGTTTGATGGAGTTTGGAAAGATACACCCAATTATTTGGTAACAACAGAGGATATAACCGGAGAATGGTCAGAGCCTGTATACTTAAGTTCTCGAGGTTTTGATGGATCTTTGTTTCATGATAATGATGGTAAAAAGTATTTTCTCAACATGTTGATCGACCATCGGGATAATAAAATGTTTGGCGGTATAGAACTCCAGGAATATGATCCGGTTCAACAAGAGTTAACTGGGGAGGTACATTACCTTCATCAAGGATCTTATTTGGGATGCACAGAAGGGCCGCATATTTTTAAAAGAGGGAAATACTACTATTTGGTATTGGCTGAAGGAGGAACAGAATATAACCATGCAGTATCTGTGGCGCGTTCAGAATCGATATTTGGACCATATGTGATGCATCCAGATACTTCTATAGTGTCTTGCGCATATAATAAACCCTATAAACTTCAAAAATCGGGACATGGAGATTTTGTGGAGACCGAAGATGGTCGATGGTTCATTACATTTTTGGTGGGAAGACCACTCAAAGAAAGAGGGCGTTGTATTTTAGGACGAGAAACAGCGATGGAAGAAATTATTTGGAAAGATGATTGGCCCTACCTTGTTAGTGATTGTCGATTACCAAGACTAGAAATTATGGGTCTTGATACCAAAGAGGTCTTGGTAGAAAAGCATCCAGAAAGAGATGATTTTGATACGGATACGTTATCTCTAGACTTTCAATCCCTTCGTATTCCAAGAACCGAACAATGGTTTTCTCTTACGGAAAGAAAAGGTTTTTTGCGATTAAAAGGAAAGGAAAGTTTAACTTCGACACATACGCAAGCTTTGATTGCCAGGAGGGTTCAGCATTTTAGGATTGAAGCTAGTACTTCTTTAGAGTTTCACCCAGAGAATATTCAGGAAATGGCAGGATTGGTGTTTTATTATAATACAGGGCACTACCATTATTTACATTTAACGGCAAATTATAAAGGAAATAAACAACTACTACGGATCATCACTTCTGATCATTTTGAAATGTCTGAACAAGATCAGGAAGTAGAAATTCCAGCTGAGACAAAGCTAGTTTTAAAAGGAATTTTGAATCACGGCGAACTTCAATTTTACTACAGCATTGATCAAGAAAAAACATTTCTTCCGATAGGGAATGTTTTGGATGCAAGCATATTATCTGATGATTATGTGCGGGATCGGGACGAAAGATACCGTCCGGCATTTACCGGGATGTTTGTAGGGATGTGTTGCCAGGATTTGGCGTACAATAGAAAACATGCCGATTTCGATTGGTTTACCTATAAAGAGATACATTAAAATAAAGGGCTATGTATAAAAAAATGATGGTATTACTTGTTATTTGCACCGTTGTGAGTTGCAACCAGGTTACAGAAAAAAAGGAACAAGATCAACCCATAAAAGAGGAGCAAGAAAAACCGCAAAAAACGTTGGGAAAATTTGAACCTGCCGAAGGGGAGGTGTTGTTGTTCGTTGGACAAGAATTAGAAGCAGTAGGAGGATTAGAAAAGTATAATGATGGCTATCTTGATCATTTTGATAAACCCGCTGGGTGGACTACATATACCAATATTAACCCTGGAGAAGATTCTTTTGGAAGGGTGCAACAAGGTTTGGATGGGATGTACGATACCCATGATTGGGGGGATAATGACTACAATGTAAGCATGCAATTAGCAGATGAAGATTATAAAGATATGGCATTAGCTATTGGCCTACAGTTTGTAAACCACGAAGAAAAAGTAGCCGATGGAACTCATGATGCATACATCCATAAATTGGCAGATTTTTTATTGTCTCTTGGAAGAAGACCTGTATTTTTACGTATAGCCTATGAATTTGATGGAGATCCTTGGAATCACTACGATAAAGAAAGTACCAAAAAAGCATATATCCGAATGGTAAAGATGCTAAGAGAGAGAGGAGTGACCAATACTGCTTTTGTTTGGCAGTCGACAGGGTTTATGTCCCCAAATGAAGGAGATTTAGAATCCTGGTATCCTGGAGATGAATATGTCGATTGGTTAGGTTTTTCATTTTTTAATCGTTGGAGAGAACAAAAGATGATCGAATTTGCCAGAAAAAAAGGAAAACCAGTTTTTATTGCTGAAGCTTCTCCAACAATTACCCATCCAGATTTTGATAAAAATACTGGGAATACCAAAGAGACACAACTAAGTAATCCCGAACAAGCAGAAGAAGCGTGGAATGAATGGTTTGTACCTTTTTTTAAGACCATTGATGATAATGCAGACGTGATCAAAGCTGTTCATTATATCAACTGTCACTGGGATTCGCACCCTATGTGGTTCGATAACCCTACATTTAAGAGGGTGGATGCCAGGTTGCAGTTAAGTGATACCCTTAGCAAGCGTTGGATAAGTAAGATTTCTGATCCAAAGTTCATCAAATCTACGCCAGATTTGTATGATAAATTATGGAAGGATAAGAACTAAAAACTAAATAATACGATTTACTCTTGGAAACTAAACAAAGACGAATAAAGCAAAAGTCTTCGGGCTTTTATACCAACAAAGAATTATTTGTTTTTTCAATTAAGAATAAGAATGGAGCGCGATTGCGTATTACTAATTTCGCCGCATCAATATTGAGTCTGGAGGTACTGGATAAGCAAGGAAGTCGGGTAAATGTAATTTTAGGTTTTGATAGTATTGATCAATACGTCGATAAATCCAAAGGCAAAGTATCTCGATATTTGGGCGCATCCATAGGAAGATATGCAGGAAGAATCTCAGGAGAAAAGTTGACGATTAATAACATAAAATACCCGCTTTATCATGAGGATGGGGTGCATTTACATGGTGGTAAATATGGTTTTGACGAAAAAGTATGGGATGTAGCTTATGTAGATGAGGACAATCAGTCGGTAACCTTTTCTTATTACAGCGAACATCTTGAAGAAGGATATCCAGGAAACCTAAGGGTAGAGGTGATGTATCAACTAACCGATGATAACGAACTTAATATCAAATATACTGCAGTTTCTGATCAGGACACCGTGTTGAATCTTACCAATCATGCGTACTACAATTTAAATGGAGAAGGTTCAGTTTGTGATCATATACTCCAACTCCATTGTGATCGCTATCTGGAAGTGGACGATAAAAATATCCCTACTGGGAAGGTAAATAAAGTTGTAGATACCAGATTTGACTATAGAGAAGAAAGAGCATTGAGTAGTCTGCAAAAAGATGGTATTTTGGATGATACTATGATTTTTGAAGCTCATCGAAATACTTTTCAAGGGGTTATATTTTCACCTCTTACCGGGATTAGAATGCAAATAAAAACGAATCAGCCTGCTGTAGTTATCTATACCCCAGAAAAGTTTGCGGATTGGAATTTTAGAAAAGGCAAAACCTATGATAAGTTTCCGGCAATATGTTTTGAAACACAAAATTATCCTGACGCTCCTAATCATAGCCATTTTCCTTCTAGTGAGATAAAGGCTAATGAGCGCTATGAAAATTTTACGTCTTTTGTTTTTGATGTATTATCGGATCAATAAGGGAGTGGCTTTGTAGTTTCTCGTTCGATTAGATTTGTTTTAATCACTTTTGTAGTATGGGAAGTTTCAGATTCTTCATTTTCAAGTTTCTCAATTAACATCCTTGTTGCCGTTTCTCCCAGATAAATCCCATGTTGACTAATCGTTGTAATTGCAGGAGTAACATGTCTTGGTAATACGCCGTTAGTAAAACCAATAATTGAAATGTCTTCGGGAATTTTATACCCTTTTGCGGTTAGTAATCTTAAGGTACTCACTGCTGAGTCTTCTTCAAGGCATAGCATGGCATCGACCTTTTTTGACCCCAATAGTATTTTTAAAGAAGTATCGATGTCATTAAACTCATCCACTTTTATGATAAAAGATTCATCGATTGGGATACCCGCTTCGGATAGTGCTTTTTTATATCCTTCTAGTCGCAGTTTACCTACGCTAAGGTTATGAATTGTAGAAACGATGGCAATATTTTTGCATCCGGTTTCGATAAAATGATTAGTAGCGTTATAAGCTCCCTCTTTATCGTTGACAATTACTTTATCACATTCAACCTCTTCGGTTACCCGATCAAACATTACTATTGGAATACCTTGATTAATGGTGTTTTGAAAATGACTAAATTCTTGTTTTACTTGTGTTTCTTCAGCAATAGATAGGATAAAACCATCTAGTGCCGAGTTTTTAAGTAGTTCCATGGCACTCACTTCTTTCTCATAAGATTCGTTAGAAATACAGGTGATGAGATTATACCCTTTTTCGGTAGCTACTTTTTCTATTCCGACAAATACTTTGGTAAAAAAATGATTAAGGATATTGGGGATGATAACGCCAATAGTTTTAGTTTTTTTATTCTGAAGATTTAGCGCAATACTATTGGGTTTGTAATGATTCTCTTTGGCGTATTGTTGGATTTTAGCCTTGGTTTTAGTGCTGATTTCGTAGCTATCATTCAAAGCTTTAGAAACTGTAGCAATAGATACGTTGAATTCGTTAGCAATGTCTTTTAATGTGATTCTTTTTTTGCGCGTCATGGTTTAAAAACTAGTTTTCAATTTATAAGAAAGAATTGATAAATAATAGTAAAAAGTTAAAAATGTAAACAAGGGGTTCAGTATACAACCAAACCCCTGAAATATTCAGAATTTATTACTTTATTTAGGGAACTATCCCTTACTTTCTAGTATCATATCTTTTTGACGCGGCATTCACGCCAGGCTGCCAAGTTCTTGTAAAACTTGCCATATTGTCCTGTACTAACTGAGGTAGATCTCCCGCATATTTATCCAATGCACCATCTCCTAAATACAATCCAACATAAGCTAATACATCATCTGTTGCAAGACCACCATTAATTGTAAAAATTGGCTCTAGATTAAGTACTTGTCTCGGGTCAGAACCTTTGGCTTGACTAGCTTCATTTCTGGTTAAGATACCATCATTGTTAGTATCCAACAAGTTGGTGAATTCTGTCGCAAATTGATCTCCGGTTTTACCATTGATGTTGATTCCTTTCAATAACTCTTTCATATAGATTAGGAAATCACTTTTGGTCATTGTAGGGTTGATTGAAGGAACGTTTCCTTGGTAACCGCTCATTTCTATAAACTGATCATCAATATCAATTCCCAGATTTCTTTCGATATCCAATACAGCCTCTTTTGTGTTACAAGGATTACTTACTACTCCTCTTACGCTTACAAATAACCCATCGCTATTCATACATCCACTTCCATTGGCTACAGTGGTAACACAAGCAGTGTTGTTTGGATTGTAATTGAAGCTTCCACAAGGAGTTCCTCCTCCGGTATTGTCTCCACCACCGTTGTTATCTCCGTCTCCGTTATTATCTCCAGAATCGTTGCATCCTCCAGCTTGTGCTTGATTAGCGTCGGTCCAACATTGTCCACAAGCAGAAAAAGGATGAGACGATGGACAATCATTATTTTGATTATTGCCTCCGTCATTACCACTGCCTCCGGTATTCCCCCCAGAAGTATCAGTACAACCACCAGATTGTGCTTGGGCAGCATCAGTCCAACAAGCACCACAAGCTTCGTAAGGATGTGATCCCGGACAACTTGCTTTTCCTTCGGCATCAATAACTTTTGAGACCGAACCATTTATATCAAATCCTTCGTTTTCGCATGCAACAAATGCACCTAAAAAAAGCATTGAAAAAATGAGTAAGCTTAATATACGTTTCATAATTACTTATTTAATTTATAGATAAAGTTTGTGTTAAAAAATTAAGTTTTTTACAGTTGAGCTAATTTCGATAAAACAAATCTTTAAATACTAGTCGATCATACTTTAATAGTGCTCTGTTACTACGCTTTTACCACGCATTATGCTATAAACGCAAAAACCACATCTTTTTTTTGTATAAAAAGCTGTTTTTTTGCTAAAAAAGTAGAAGAAATGAAATTAGTCTTCAGAGCAATATTTTTGTCGATTTGCTTAATAAGTTTGATAAGTTGTGATACCAATTCTAATCAGAAAAGAACCTCTTATGTTCAAATTGAGGATGTTGATTTGATCAGTAGTGGAGGACAGCAACAGGGAAAACTTCTTTGTCCAAAAACTGTGAATGATATTATCGTACAGTTAAAGGATGAGAAGAATGAATCTTCTGAAGATTTTCCTGAAATGACGATGGAAGGAATACTTTCATTTATTAAAGAAAACAACATAACCACGATTACGGATTTGTTGAATCGATTGCCTGTACATTACCGCAACAATTTCTCCTTAGTCGAGCATACAAAAGGAGAGGGGCAATCCTCTTTGAAATTCCCTAGAATTGTTCTTTTTGGATCGGATGGAACCTTTCTGATGAATATTAGCACCAAAGCAGATGATCCCAAATATGATCTTTTGGATTGTGCAGAGCTAAATGAAGAAAATGGCACCTGGGAGTTTTCCCAATTTGATTTTACAGGAGATCAACCAAAGTTGCATGTAAATCCTCAATCTTGTATACGATGTCATGGAGATCAACCAAGGCCCGTTTGGGGTACAAATATGGATTGGCCGGGAGTATTTGGGGATAATGAGGCGACAGGGCCTAATGGAGAAGCTTTGTCATACAGACATGCATTACGAATGAATGAAATAAAGGAAGGAAATACCTATTCTGATCGTTTTGAGTTCTTAGAATGGTCTGATCAAAAATTAAAATCCGGAGGTATTCGTCGTATTGCTAATCATGCTTTTGGTGCAGAATTATTGGTTTCTAACATGGCTATCGGTACAGCTACGGCCAGAGGTGTTTTTAAACGTATGAAACTGCATACGCAATACCATCAAATGAGAGAAGCTATGCTTTTATTGGGGTATGAACATATGGTTGGCAATATTCTTAGTGACAAAGAGAAAGAATACTTAAAAACTTTGATTCTGGATAAAGGAGGAAAGAAAGGGACTCTTGATGAGCTATTTTCGGTCTTAGGAATTGATACAAAAGAAGCTTTTTCTTTAGGTACGTTGGCTAAGGAGGAGAAACCAAAAACAGATTGGAGCCTTGGCGCAGGAGATTTGTATGAGCAGGTCTTGTTACAGATCTTGTATGACTTGTCTATCGACGATCATAATATCACATCATTGTTAAAAGAAACTCCCAATACACCTGGAATTTTTGGGTGTGACCATCTAGGCGAAAATATCAAAGAGGTGATCGATTTCAAAATGCTACAGATGCATCAGTTATTGGGAAAAGATCGGTATGAAGTCAATAAGGTATATTATTCTCAGGATGCCGAAAATATTAAAGAAAAAGTTTTTATTCCTATCTACGGAAAGTTGGCGCCTTATCTAAAAGAGAAAATTCAAATTCGAAATCAAGTCTAATTTGGAGAGAAAAAAAAGAGCCCGGAAAACTAATTCCGGGCTCTTCAAAAATATTACGTATTATAGGGGATTATTTAATTACAATCCTTTTGTGATTTACTGTTTTATTGATGTCCCAAGTGGTGATCAAATACATTCCTTGTTCTACATCTTGTAAATCCAATTGAAATGATTGAGTTGCTTTGCCAGGCTCGATAGCGATTGTTTTGATCTCTCTTCCATTAAGATCAGAAACTTGTACCTGGATTAACTCATTACCATTGATATATAAGACGCCACTACTTGGATTAGGGTATATCTTAAGATTATCTTCTACTAGATTATTCCTAGAATTGATGGCATTTCTCTGGGTATTCAATCCCAAAATACTATTTAAATTACTACTCCCGTGGATCCATCCCGATTGCGTAATTTGATTCACCCAATTGTTTTCTAATGTTGGGTTTACTTGTATTCTGGTATCTCCCCAGTACCCTTGCTCGTATGGTGCATCCCATAATCCTTGAGAGTCCCAATCTGCATTGATATAGGTAATGGCTTTGATTACATCCTCATTATCATTAATAAAATTAAAATAAGGTACAAACCATTCATTCCAGATTTGAGAACCTGATTTGCTAACGGTACCTTGAGCCGCAGCTCCATCCCAAACAGTACTTATGTTAGAATTGGTAAGTTGTTGATTATCGTATCCTTGATCAGCAGCCTCTGCGATCATTACCGCTTTTCCTCTTTCTCTGGCTAAACTTACCAATTCGTTACCTAAGAATAGCTGAGTGGAAGGCGTGTTGTTGTTTACAGTTGCCGTTTCGTTTGGTCTTAAGAACCAAGACATTCCAAACCAATCTACGTAATCGTCTCCTGGGTAATAATTGAGTAGATTTTCTCTTCCGCCATCAAGGATATCATCAATAGGAGAAGTGCTGGATTGCCACACATAAGCTACATTGGTAACTCCTTGTTGCCTCAAAATATCAACAATTCTTCTATACGCATTGATGTAGCTTGGGCCATCATAACCATTCCAATTTCCATCAAATTCGTATCCAATACGTAGGTAAAAAGCAGTGCTGTTTAAGGATTTGAAGAAATCGGCAAGTTGTCTAATCTCTGCATCTCTTCCACCTCCAGCAATATTATTGGTTTCTCCTACGAGATAAAGCCCTATTTGAACAGCTGAATTAGGGAAACCTATCGCTGCACTATGCGCATTCAAAGGCCCTCCTCCCCAATCAATATCTATTCCTAGAGGTTGATCATTTTGAGTCCAGCCCAGTGCTCCATTATTTCCTTGAAGTAAAACGTTGGCAAGATTTACATAAGTTGCAATACCTGTTGGAGTAGGGCAGTTACCGCAATCGCTAATGTAATCTGATACAGATAATAAATCTTGTCCAATAAAGATCATTTTCTCTCCTGTGCTAGGTTCTAAGTAACTTCCCGTGGTGTTTCCTGGGGGATTACTGGTTCCAGCAGCAATGGTTACGTTATTTAAACTCCTTGCACATTCATCATTACCCCATCTTACAAAAGTACTGTAGTTTCCTGGTGAGAGATTAGACACGGTTGTAGATCCGCTGTTGTCCGCTACATTGTATGGGTACGTAGCACCGCCATCAATGCTAAATTCGATGTTGCTTCGATTTGGAGCATCGTTAAAACTAAAGGTAATGGTACCATCATTGGCACCTTGTGTGGTTTCGTTGGTAGAACTCACCGTGGCATTGGGAATATCATTTCCGGTACAAGGTTCGTTACCAGTTGTATCTTCAAAAATCCTAACATTCCTGAAAAAACTAGTGTTACCCGTTGGATTTTGATCTTTATCATTAACCAAAACCAGATACATGTTATTCCCTGTATAATAATCACCTACTTTAATACTAAAAGACTGATATCCAGATTGGGTATAATCAAAATCTCTATTCCCCCAATTTTGGGTCCCATACAATTGAAAAATTTGTGTAGCACTCAATTGCTCATCACTGTCAAATCCAATACCGTGGATTTCTCCTTGAGATGTACTTTGAAATTCAAATTCTATTACTGTATTCGCCGTGATGTTGTATCGGGTATTGGTTCTTCTCCAGGTATTATCCGAAAGAACGGCCGTCAATCCATTATCTTGGATATTGATATTAGCAGCATTATCCTGATTGCTAAATGATGAAGTTCCGGTTTCATTAAAATTAACGCAATTACTGCAACCCGTACCACTGGGAGTACCTGCATCTATTGTTATTTGTTGCAGGCTTCTTGCACATTCGTTATTACCCCATCGTACATAGGTGCTGTAATTTCCAGGAGCAAGGTTAGAGATGGTAGTAGATCCACTGTTGTCCGGTACATTATATGGGTAGGTAGCGCCACCATCAATACTAAATTCTATATTCGTTCTATTTGCTGTATCGCCAAAATTAAAAGTGATACTACCATCATTGGTTCCTTGAGTACTTTCGTTTGTTGAACTCACAGTCGCATTAGGAATATCATTACCTATGCAAGGTTCGTTGGTATTCCCTCCATCATTATCTATGAAATTAAGATAATCTACATTTAGTGCTTGATCTGCTCCTCCTTGATTGATAATTTGAAAAGAAGCACCCGCAGGAACATCAACAGTTATAGAAGTAGTGGTGTAGGAACCAACCCAGGCTCCATTAGAAGTGAAGTTGAGTGTTCCAACATCTTGTCCATTGACCAATACAGAAATACCTCCTGTATTTTGTGATGCATAAATAACTTCTACTTCCTGTGCTTTTGGAGCATTGTTAATAGTAAATCCGTTTCCATTTTGGTCAAGAAAAGCTACACCTTGTCCGCCACTAGCAGGGCCATCGTTATAGAATTGAGCTTGTCCAGAAAGACTAGCTGTTTCTGCTTCGATCTTTGTGGTAGTTTCTCCTCCACCGGTATCACAAGGAGTACAGCTTCCTCCGCAGTCTATACCGGTTTCGTCTCCGTTTTGAATTCCATCATTACAGCTTGGATTTGGTGGAGGAGGGGGTGTATTCGTAATACCTAAATCATTCAGTAGATTTGGCCCTCCATGAAGAAAATTACCGTTATTGATATAATTGTTCCAATTTGTAGTGATCAATGGGTTGGTTTCGATTCTGGTATCTCCCCAGTGCACTCCAGAGTCAGCCCAAAGAGGTTGTGATTGCCAATCCGCATTGATCCATGCTAAAATTCGGATAACGTCGTTGTTGTTGTCGATAAATGGAATGAGTTGGTCTCTAAAGAATTGATCCCATATGGCTTGACTTCCCAAATTCGTTACTCCATTAAAATGGTAAGTGCCTTGATCAAATTCATAATATTGGGCAGAAGCTTCGGCTACCATCATTGGTTTGTTCCTGTTTCTTGCAAATTCTAAGGCGTATTCTAGGTTTGCAGCATTAAAATCCTGTGCAAAGAAGAAAAACGAAAGCCCTACATAATCTACATAATCATCACCAGGATAATATCCATCGATAATGTTTGGCGCATTTTCTCCCCAAGTAGCAGACTGCCATACATAAGCTACGTTGGTCACTCCTTGACCATTTAGATAATCAACGATGTAACGATAACCCGCCTTGTATCGATTTTGGTCATAGTTATTCCAAGGACCGTCAAATTCATAACCTATTCTAAGGTATATAGGTCTAGGACTATTTCTTTTGGCAAAGTCTGCGAACTTGTTTAGTTCATCATTATGAAGCCCGTTTACGAGTTCAGTTAGTCCATTAGGATGATCTTCACCTTGACCATCTGCTTCTTCACGCATCCAAAAACCGATGGAAAGCCCGGAGTTTGGGTATCGACTCATAGCTTCCTGAAGACCAATATCACCAGCGCCGTAGTTGGTAATATCATTGAGACCCGCCATGGTATACAGATCGGTATACATGGTAACCCCAGCTGGCGTGGGGAATTGTCCTGAGTTTACATATCCGGCAACAGCACCTAAATCCTGTCCGATAATTAACATCGTTTTCCCATCTGTAGGAGCGAATTTCCCTGGGATGGTATTTTGCGAAAACGATGAGGTATACCCTATGCATATTAAAAGCAGTAGTAGTATTCGATTTGTGTTAAAAGTGAGCATAATTATTGTGTTTATGGTTAAAGCCAATACAAAATTTTAATAGTTTTATTGACGTTTGATCAAAATTATTGGGTGTATTTTGTAAAATAGTAAACTGTACTACGAGAACAGTACAAAAGGACTACAGTTTTACCACGCAAATAGAATTTGAAAGGAAGTAAGTGCTTTATACAGGGTGTTTTATCTAGAATCGAATGATGTAATCGGTAAGATTCGTTGTGGTATCCAGGTTCATTTTTTTTCTGATTCTAAAACGTAAAGATTCTATTCCTCGATAAGAAATACCCATTAAAGGTGCAATCTCCTTGCTAGATAAATTAAGTTTTAGATAAGCACATAGTCTAATTTCTCGATGATTAAGATCAGGATATGTTTCTCTTAATCGATCCAAGGAATTGTCATGAATCTGATTGAAATGAGTCTCGAAATGTTTCCAGTTATTATCTCCTTTGATTTGATCTTCAACAGACTTAATAATTTTACGTAATTTTTTTCTGTTTTCTCCTTCAGAAACCACGTATATCTCATCCAGGTTTTTTTTCAATTGCGATAATTCATTTTCGACCTGTACCATTTGCATTGCGGAGGAGGCTAATTCCTTGTTTCTAACTTCAAGATTTTCTTTGAGTAGTTTATTATCCTTTTTGATTTTGTCATTTTTTTCCTTCAGCCTCTTTTCTTCGAATTTGACTTTTTGCAACTCAATTTCTTTCTGATGCGCAATTTTTAATTTTTCAATTCCTCTTCTTTTTTGCTCGTTTTTAATTCTTAGTATCGAATAGATCCCTAAAATGAGTAGAGATAGATACACCAAATACATGGAAGTTGAAAGATACCAGGGCGGACTAATGGTAAATTTATAAAGTGTTTCTTCTCCAATTTTCCCATATATATTTCTGGCTCTCACTTTAAACGTATAATCACCAGAAGGTAAAAAGTTATACTCTTTCTGGGATTTTGAAGTCCATTCAGACCAGTTTTCATCCAATCCTTCTAGGTATATTTGGTATTCTACCGAATTAGGATCTTCATAAAAAGGAGCTGTAAATGAAAAACTCAATTGATTCTTAGTAAAAGGAATGGGTTTTACAATGGTGTCTTGTTGTATTTGTTTGACATAATCTTCTACATTACCGTATACGATGGAGTCTTTAATTTTTACATGCTTTAGCAATGTAGTAAACGTTGCATCGTAATTGATTTGGGCGTCTTTGTTGTATACAATTAAACCATTTTTTGAAGTAAACCCTAGATCTCCATTTTCAAAAGTTATTACTTTTTCAAAGGCTGGGATCAGTTTTGTTTTTAATCTCTGGAAGGGCACACGTTGAATATCATAGTTTCCTGTAGGGCCAAATTCGATTACCCCAATATCATCATCCCTGTCATATCCTTGTATAAAAAGGTCTTTATTTCGGGATACCCTTTTTAAATACCGCACTAAATGATGATTAGTCATAATGCCAGTGTACTTGTTATTAAGAACTATCGAATCCGATTTTTTATCATGTTCATAAACCCCGAGCTGTGTGCCAAAGAGCTGTTGCGACCCTGTTTCCAATAGGCAATTAAAAAGATTACTGGGGAGTCCGTCGTTTTGATCATACAGCTTGATGTTTTCTACGCTACTATAATCATCAGAAAGTTGCAATCTATAGATCCCTTTGTACCCCTGGGATATCCAGATTGTATTTTTATTTTCAAAAGAGATCTCACGAGCTGTGTCTTCAAATCCTTCTATACGGTTTCTTACTTTCCATAATTCGTTCACTTTTTCGTAAACGTATAAACCTGTATAGGTTCCTTGTAAAAGAAGATGGGGTTGTTCTGGGATAGTAATAAAATTCCACCCACCTTCCACACCACTGATAAGATGAATTTCAGAATCATGAATTTGATAGGACCCATTATGGGCTCCTATAAGTAAATCATTATTGTTTTGAGTTAAGTTCCATACCTGGCCTTCTACTCCTGTCAGTTTCTTGAATTTTTTACGAATATCCGGGGAATTCCAATTGGTAAAATACACACCATCAGAGGTAGCTATATACAAATTGTCATTATAGTTTTTTACATCATAGGTGCTTCCAAAAATCCCTTCATCCTCAGATAATGTATAAAACGGAGACCTCAATTCTACATAACTAATACTGCCATCGAGAGTGATCCATAAATTCTTTGATTGATCTACATAAAGATCAATAATCGTGTTGCTAAGTAGTTTATTGGTACGATCGAGTTTTTGTAAAAACCTTCCTTGTTTATTATAAAATAAAACACCACTATTTGTAGTCCCAATACAATAAATATCATTATCGAGTAGTATCGCTTTGGAGATATTGATGTTTTTCAAAGACATCGGATTATCATTTTGAAACCAAGGGAAAAGCGTATTGTTTTTCAGAATAAATCCTCCATTTTTTTGAGTAAGTATCAAAAGAGATTGATCTGCATATGGAAGGATTTGTTTAACGTTATAGGTTGCAAATTGATTATTGGCAAATACCTGTTGTATTTGATCGTTTTCTAGTTTTTGGATGGTGTTTGAGTGATCTACGAAGTATAATGTATTGTTGATTTTGATCGCACTTCGTGCCCCCAAAGGGTTAGTGATGCAGGAGATTGAATTTTCTTCTACATCCAGTTTTATAAAGACAGTGTTGGTACAAAAATAAATGTGATTTTGGATTTCATAAATACCCCATATTTGACTAAAATCAACACAATCATTAGGGAGAAGGTGGTTTAGGGACTGATAGTAGGTTTGTTCAAACTTGTTTTTTTGAGCAAAACCTATTTCGTTGTTTCCTCCTATATATGTTCTTGGTCCCAGGGATAACAATGAACTAATATGTGATCGGTTATTGGGTTGTAATAGAATATTCCAATCAGTACCATCAAAAGCTAACAATCCATATTCGTTTGCGAAATAGAGTAATCCTTTTTCAGTTTGTGTAATGTCGTAGGTTTTTGGAGCTACTTTCCCTATTTGATCACTTGCATAATTCTTTATTTGAGTGATTTTTTTCCAATTGGTTTGCGAATACATATGAACGGGAAAGGATATCGAAATACCAACCAGAATAACAGCTAATTTTATTTTTTTAAAGACTAATATCGACGACATGGGTTTGCGATAGTTCGTTAAGGATATCAAATATATAGGGCTTACAAATATTGAATTTGTTCTTGCAATTGTTAAAATCGTGTCAAATTACTAAATATTGTGTGGATCCGGAAGCGCAGAGACAAAGGTAGAAGGTTGAGATCGTAGTTTTTTGAGTTGTAAGTGTTTGATAAATATAAGGTTGAATGTCTATTCAGGAGTTTTCGAAAACCACGAAAACGTTTGAGTAGATTTTAACAAGTACAAGGTGATCGACCAGTACGGTTTCATTGCTCTATTTAAAATGTAACATGATACCATGTATTATTCTGACTGAGAATTCGTAACTTTAACAGAGATGTTTTACCCCAACTTGAACCAAACTTGGTTCGGGTTGGGTTATTTTTTTATAAAAATGACTAGAAATTGTATGTGTTACTATCTAGAATAATTTAATCGTTCAAATCATGACTGTAGAAGAGCTTACTATTAAAAAATTAAAAGAGGAGATCAAAAACACCGCCTTTACCCGAAGAATAGGGGTTTTAAAATGGATGGTTATGGTTGTAGGTTCTGTTTTGCTTTTTATCATTATTCAGCGGCCAGAATCGATACTCAACAGAAAAAGCTCTCAGGAAAGTATCAATCGAGAGAGAGCAAAGATTGTCTTGGATTTGCTAAAGACAAAAAAGGATCCTAATGATGTTTTGTTGGGGTTAGCCGTTCTGGAAAAATCGTATCCAGAGACAGATAATGATTGGGTGCAGGATATGATCGAGATTTTTAAGGCAAGAGCAGAAACTGCCAATTCTATTAAACTCCAGGAAACCAAAATCAAATACTTACAAAGGCAAGTAGATGCTATGCGTGCGAATATTTCGAGGCCCAATACCGCTCAATGGAGAGAGTTAACAGCTATAAAGGATTCGATCGCTGATGTGAACAGGAAGATCACTATAGAAAAGGGGCTGATCGAAAAACTATTACGTCGTAATTAATGATCTATGGTTTGTTGAGTAGAGGATAAGTTAATGTATTATTAAATATGTTGCATATACAACAATTGTTTATATCTTTGTACCATGAAATACCGATTAGAACAGTGTATAGGATCTAGATTAAGACGCTTATCTCGAATTGCAGATGCCGAAATTAGAAAAGTACTGGGTGGTTATAATATTACAGAGAATCAAATGACAATCCTATTTACATTACATGAATTAGGACGAGTAGAACAGGGTAAAATAGGAGAGGTACAATGTCTGGAAAGATCTACGGTAAGTCGTAATATTAAGTTGTTGGAAAAACAACATCTAATATCTCGATCAGCTTCTTACAGACCAGAAGTGGAACTCACCGCAGAAGGTATGCATCTGGTAAAAGTATTAATCCCCAAATGGGAGGAAGCCATGGATGTGTTGGTTGATAAATTGGAAAAAGAAGGATTAGATGATCTTCAAAATTTGGAGAGAAAATTAATATAAAAAAATTTAGTCATTATGTTGTATATGCAACATTTAAAATTAATGAATACAGATAATGAAAGTAAGACCATTACAGCAAGAGAGGAACAGGGATATAGATTCTAGTGCTTTCCCAAAACGTATGATCCCCTGGAAGCAAGCTTTGGTTACCGCACTTGGCGTGTATCCACTATTATTATCCTATGAATGGATAATAGCACAAGTTTTGCCTGTGCAAGAAATGGATCGGCGAATCACGTTGTTGATCATCGTGGTTATGATCGCTACCACTATGGTGTTTCTGGTGATGCCCTTACTTATCAAAGTTTTGGGGTCCTGGCTATTTCAAAAACAATAAAAACAAATAGAAAATGAAAACAAATCGACAACATTCTAAACTTTTAAAAACTAAAAATGTACAACTTCAAAAGCTGGGGTTAAACATTCGTTATGCCGAACTCGGTAATCCCGTTAATCCTACTGTTTTACTTTTACATGGTGTACCAGAAAACTTATATGCATGGTATGATATTGCTCCTGTTTTAGCCAGGAATTATCATGTGTTAGCTATTGATTGGCCTGGTTTTGGGGGCAGCGAAGCTTTTACAAATATGAAGCATCATAATCCTAGATCTTTTGCCAATGTGGGGATGGATTTTTTAAATACCCTACAAATTCGGAAAGCACAGGTGATAGCTACAGATATTGGACTTTCTCCAGCACTTATTATGGGAGTCGAGAACCCTGATCGTATCGGACGTATTGTAGTGATGGATGGAATTCCATTTCCTACCAGCGCATATTCTTCATGGGAATTGAAGAGTTTTGCTCAAAAAAATTCCATAAGAGCAAAAGCACTTATCAAATGGTTCCCGAAAATTTCTGCAAAGATAGCCTACAATAAAGGTTTTTATAAAGGAAGTAATATTCCTAAAGAGGTGCAAGCAGAGTTTCTAAAAGATGGATATAACAAAACCACACAAAATGCCTTTCTGTCATATTTTCAGAACAACGCTCCTGGGCAAACGTATTTAGAAAGAAGAATACATGAAATACAACAACCCGTATTAGTAGTTTGGGGGAAGCATGATCGGTTTATTAATGCAAAGTTAGGAGAATTATTAGCACAAAAGCTAACCAACGCTCAATTAGAAATTATTGAGGATTCCGGGCATTTTGTGCATATGGATCAACCGCAAAAACTGCTTAAAATCACTAGCGATTTTTTTGCTTTAGAAACCCTAAAAAGAGGAGAGTAGTTTGTATGGATAAAAAATTTAATACAAATGTTGTATATGCAACTTTAAATTCAACAAAATGAAAACAAAAATAAGTATACTATTGATCATGGTGCTTTTACAAGCTTGTACTTCCAGTTCTCAGGAAATCAATATGAATAGGATTCAAAATTCGACCAAAGAGTTTACTGGAACAGTGGGCTTAACAACATCATTACTGCCTTCTAAAAACTTCAATAACTTTAAACAACATGAAAATGATCGAAGCTTCCATTCGGATATAGCTTTTTACGAAGTAGTATTGTCTTATGGGCCAATAGAAGATCCTAATCCTGTATTTCTGCTGGCTAATGCTTATATCGCATCGAATCAGCAAAAATACGGAATACGATATTTTGAAGGTTTGCTGAATGACTTTGGTTCTCAAATGACTAATACAATTAAATCGAATTACCTTTCTGCCTACGCATTATTGCGTGCTACGTATGCAGATCATGTTGGCTTGTTTTCAAGAATAGGTTGGGTAAAAGAAACCTTTAAGATTCTGGAAGAAGCACAAGAACTGGCAGATGCCAACCCATTAGTCTACTGGTCTTCTGGTATTATTTACTCCCAGGTCCCTAGATTCTTTAATAAGAGAAAACAAGCTTTAATTCAACTAACATGGTTAGAAAATCATCCAGAACTAGAACCCACTCCAGGTTTTTACAGAGAGGTATACCATCATTTAGCTAAGTTGTATTTGGATAATGAAGAGGAAGAATTGGCGACGAAGTATCTTGCCAAAAGTGGCTATACAGATTATGTTCCAAAACAATTATTTATGGGGTGGTTTGCTACCACCAAAGAAAAAGGACTTCTTTTTTCTCCAGTTCATTCGATAGAAGAAGTGATTGAAGACAGAGTCTATGGCCTTCGGGGTTTTGGCTTTTCTGATTTATATTTTGTGGTATCCAAAAACGGACAAGAACTTATCTCGATAGACGCAGGTACTCAGCCTTTCAGTATAAAAGCAGGATATGAATTTTTACTGAAACATTACCCTAATTTACCTCCTTTAAGAAATGCGATAATCACTCATGCACATTGGGATCATATTGGGGGGCATACTTATTTAAAATCTCTGAATCAAAAGGTAACACTATATGGGAGAGAAAATTTTCATGGCACTGTAGATAGAGTTCTCAAAAATCATCGTTACGATCAGTTCCGAAGTATTCATTTCAAAGAGGATTGGGTGAGTCAATATCGACCAGATAGTTTGGTTAGGGCCAAAACTACAATTAGTCTTGGTCAATCCTCAATTACTCTTATCCCTGTTACTGGAGGAGAGACAGAAGACGCTCTGCTGATACATTTTCCAGATTTAGGAGTGGTTTTTATGGGAGACACCATGATGCCTTTTTACGGAGAACCTTGGGTTGAAGAAGGGTATGTCGATGAAGCCTTAGAAGTAATGGATACAGCTTTGGATCTAGATCCAAAATATTTGCTTCATGGCCATATTGGCATTACTATGTTGTACAAGAATCAAAAACAACTTCGATTGTATAGAGATGCCTATCGTTGGTTGGTCTCTGCAACCAAAAAACATATCAATAATGGGTATTCTGTAAAAGATATCATTCGATTAAATTTGATTCCGCCAGGGCTTCAGAATCATCCCGAAATCTTTATTGGATATCTATCTCCTAGAGATCATATAATTTCAAGATTAGCAGATCATATGGTTGGTATTTGGCAGGAAGAGATCACCGGAAAAGACCCTGAAGGGTTAGATGTAATCACTACTGTAGAAAGGGGTAGGTTATTAGAACTATATCTTAATCTTTCAGGAAATCAAGTCGCCAAAGCACTAAAGAAGATGATTCGCAATGGAGATAACGAATTAGCACTACAAATGGCTGTTGCTGCAGAAAGTAGATATCCCGAAAACAAGAAGATTAAAAACCTAAAAGAAGAAGCTGCGGATCGACTACGAAGTGGGGTTCAGTTTTTTGATCCTTTCAAGTTTGTGACATATACCGAAATGATAGAGAAAGAGCATTATCCCATTTTGGAAGACCAATTAAAAGGTCCACTTCATGAATAGTGCGAATCTAAGTCTATTCTATACGTAATTAAGAAACACTAAAAGTTGATTCCCTAACAATCAATTCAGTTTTGATTTCAATTGTTTTTTTAACCATGAGATCGGTATCATTTTCATTTTCGATTTCTTGGATAAGGTATTTTGTTGCTGTTTTTCCAATGGTGTTACCAGGTTGATTTACAGTGGTGAGATTAGGTTCGATGATCTTTGCGTGTTTAGAATTACTAAAACCTACGACAGCAATATCCTCAGGGATTTTGATGTTGAATTTATTTAGGGTTTGGATGACACCAATCGCAGCACTATCGGTGATTGCAAAAATGGCATCAGGTCTTTCTTTAAGACTCAATAAAATATTAGCCATTCTTTTTCCTTGTTGTAGGGAAATGTCATCAACACTGATGATGATTTTTTCATCAATTTCTATTTGGTGTTCTTTTAAAGCTCTTAGATATCCCGCAAACCTCTTTTCTGAAGTATAGGAGAACTCCCGTTCCTTGATAATTGCAATTCTTTTTTTTCCAATATTAATAAGATGCTCAATCGCATTAAAGGCAGCTTCTTCATCATTTATGGTGATCTGCGTACAAGGAATCTTGTCGGATACTTTATCAAACAAAATCAAAGGAAGCGTATCAATAATGGGGAGTATATTGCCAATATCTCGCGTCATCTTGGTTAAAGAGGCTAATATTCCATCAACACCAAATTGTATCATGGTATGAAACATTTCGTTTTGTTTTTTCACATCGTTATTCGACTCTGATATGATTACTCTGTATCCCTGCATAGAAGCCTGCTCCAGAATCCCTCTAACGATGGTGGCTGTAAAGTAATGCGTAATATTAGGCACAATCACACCGATAATATTGGATTTGTGTTTTCTGAATCCTTTGGCAAAAATATTGGGGATATAGTTTTTGGATTGCGCTAATTGTTTCACTTTGGTTTTGGTATCCTCACTAATATCGGGATGATCATTTAATGCTCTGGAAACCGTAGAAATAGAGAGATTCAAGGCTTGAGCTAACATTTTCATGGTGGTAATCTCTTTTTTCATATCAAAATTTTATAAAAAACAAATTACAAACGTTTGCGAAAACGTTTGCATACAAAAATGATAATTTTTTAGCAGTTTTGATAAGGTTATAACAATAAATTTGAGAAATACTTCACAAAAACTTATTAATAATGAAAAAAGCTATCACTGTATTGTTATGTGTATTTTGCACATTAATAGCGTTCTCGCAAACAGAAATTTCAGGAACTGTTACAGACAACACAGGTTTACCCCTATTAGGAGCTAACATTACTATTTTGGATAGTAACTCAGGTACCGTTTCGGATTTTGATGGAAAATTCAGTTTTTCATCAAATCTAACAGGACCTAAGCAAATACAAGTTTCTTTTTTAGGATTTAAAACCCATACGGAGTCTATCGAACTTAATGGAACCCCCATAACACTTCAAATCACTTTACAAGAAGGAAATACATTAGATGAAGTGCTTCTCACAGCTTCATCTACTTTTAGATCACAAAAACAAGCGCCTTTATCTATTAGTTCTAAAGGAATCAACGAAATCACTAAACTTTCTGCCAATAGTCAGGCGGATATTTTAAGAGATGTTCCCGGTATTACCGCAGAAGGTGGAGGTGGAGAAACAGCTACCAACTTATTTGTAAGAGGATTGCCTTCTGGAGGGCAATATGTATTCAACCCCTTACAATATGATGGAATGCCGTTAACCAGTACTTTTGGGCTTAATTCTTCGGCTCATGATGTTTATGCAAGACCTGACATAGGATTTAAAGGCGTAGAATTTGTACGAGGTGGTGCCGCTGTATTATACGGAGCAGGGTCTGTTGCGGGGATTATCAACTATACCAGTAAAACGGGAGACACCAATGATGAAACCGTAATTAATGTAGAATATGGAAATAGAGGAAGGTTAAAAACTGACTTTTATAGTGGAGGTAAATTAGGAGGTGAAAATTCGAATACCTATTATGCATTTACTGGTTTTGTAAGAAAAGATAATGGCCCTATCGAAACAGGGTTAGATACAAGAGGTGTACAGTTTAGAGCAAATATCAAAAAGAAATTTGACAATGGATCTTTTACGGTGCATGGTCAATTTATTAATGATAGAGTACAATTCTTCCTTCCTTTGCCGCTCCAGGGTGGTTCTAGAGAACGTATCAATGGTAATGATGGAGATGAGGTTGAACAGCTTTTGTCCGGCGAATTGGCCAATACGTCTTTCTTAACTCCTGGAGGGGTGTATGAAAGCCCTATAGACGACGGTGTTTTTACCAGAGGTGGATATCTTTTGGCAGATTTTAATTATAATCTGACAGATAATTTAAAGTTTAAAGCCAAAGCAAAATATGCCAATTATCAACACAATTTTGCATTGTATGTAGGAGGAAATGGAGATTTTGGAAACCCAATCACCTTAGCAAATTATGTTTCCGAAATAGCTCCTGGAAACACTGGTTTTAATGCTACGTATCAAGGAGGAACCGGAGCTCAGATAAACGGTACGGATCTGGTAGTAGAGAATTTACATGTAGATCGTTTACGCCCAATGACCGATTATTCTGGGGAAGCGAACTTAATATTAAAATCTGGAGATGGTAATCATACCTTTACCTTAGGAACGTATTTGGCAAGAACAGAAGCCGAAGACGTAAATTTCCAGTATAGAGTGCTTTCTGAGTTTAATAACAATCCCCGATTGGTAAATTTAAGTTATACAGATGCAGGTGGTGGAAATGTCATTTATTCTGAAGGTGGTTTATATAACCGAATCGGGATGACCGCCAATAATTTCTTAACCCAAAGTAGAACGGCATTCTACTTCACCGATGAAATGGTGTTTGATAGATGGCGTTTTGACGTTGGAATCCGAATTGAAAATACCGAAGGAACTTTCAGAAGGGGAGGATTAGAAGAATCACAAGTATACGACAATCCAGAATTGACTGCAGAATTGCAAAATGTAAGTTTTTCGGATGGAACTTTTACAACTGGAGAGATCGATGATACCGCATGGGCCGTTTCTTTGGCAGGTTTGTATGAGTTGACAGAATCTACCAATCTATACGCAAACTTCTCCAGAGGATTTTTCTTCCCACAGCAAAGAGGTTTTGCTCCAACACCAGGTATTAGAGAAACCAACTATGAGGCCGAAACGATTATCCAGGGTGAACTTGGAGCCAAGTTTGGAACCGCTGCTTTTTCTGGGTCGGTAGCAGGTTACTTTGTAAATCTTAGTGATCGTATCCGAATTGATCAGGCCATATCTGGAGGACAATTGGTGGATCAGGCCAGAAGTGAGCAAACTACCAGAACTTTTGGATTAGAAGCTACTGGACAATACCGTTTGACGGACGCACTTAATATCAATGCTACAGTTACCTATCAGGACCATGAGATCACCAAAAATGAAACCACAGACTTGGTAAATAATACGACATCAACTATTAATGAAGGAAATGAAATAGGACGACAGCCTAACTTTTTAGGTAGTCTTGGAGCCACTTATGATGATTCAAAGATTGATGCAAACTTTACTTTGAATCATACAGGAGCTAAGTTTACCGATGATTCTAATAACGTAGAGTTGGATGCGATTTCTATTGTTAGAATTGGTGGTGGGTATACTTTCAAAACACAAAATACCAACGCTATACGATTAGGATTTTCTGTATTTAATTTGTTTGATAGTGATGGACTTACAGAAGGTAACCCCAGAGCTGGAATCGCAGGTCAATCTGCCGATGGAGAGTTTTTCTTCGGGAGACCTATTCTACCACGTAGATTTTTCCTGACCGCCACTTATAATTTTTAAACCATTTGATGAATTTGTTTGAGTTAAGACATCACTTGCAGTAAAATGCAAGTGATGCACTTTTATTAATCGATTAAGAATTGTTATGACATCATTAGAGAAAAAAGCAATCGAAGTTTTGAACAAGAACTGGAAAGATAACTTTAGCATACCTTGCGCCAATTTATATCCTTTTCAATGGTTCTGGGATTCGGGTTTGATAGCGATTGGTCTGGCACATTTCGATATGCCCAAAGCTGAAAAAGAAATAGTAACCTTATTAGATGCGCAATGGGGGAATGGGTTTATTCCTCATATTATTTTTCATACGGAAACGGACTCGTATTTTCCGGGAGCGGATTTTCACCACTCGAGTTTACACCCACAAGCTTCACAAAAGTATCGGTCTACAGGAATGACTCAACCCCCAGTTACCGGATTTGTATTAGAAGAACTGTATCGAATTAGCACTGACAAAAAAGCTACACTAGATTTTATCAAAACGGTTATCGACAAGGTGTACTTCAATCACAAGTATTTTTACCAGAATCGGGATCCTAAAGATGAGGGGTTGGTGTATATTTATCATAATTGGGAATCTGGAACCGATAATTCTCCCATGTGGGATGATGTTTGGAAAACTATGAACCCACCAGAATACACCTTTGAAAGAAGGGATACTACCCATGTAGACGCCTCAGAAAGACCTTCAAAAAGAGAATATGACCACTATTTGCATATTATAGAAATAGCAAAAGAACATAAGTATAACGATGCAAAGATCGCAGAGTTATCTCCTTTTTTGGTTCAGGATCCTTTATTCAATGCGATACTCATCAAATCCAATAAAAGTTTGATCAAACTGTATGAACTAATTGGAGGCCATTCTGACAAGATTTCACAATTACAGGATTGGCAAAATAAAGCGATAACTTCGTTTAATGCTAAATTGTTTGACGAAGAAGTAGGTGCTTATGTTCATTATGATCTTAGAAATGAAAAGCCACTCAGGTATTTATCTTCGTCTTCGTTTTCACCATTGTTTGCAGGTATTCCCGATAAGGAAAGAGCTGAGTCTATGATCCAGGTAATGCTCAATAAATTTGGAGGAGATCATCAATATTTATGTGCCTCTTTTGATCCTACCAGTGATCGGTTTAACCCTAAAAAATATTGGCGAGGACCTGTGTGGGTGAATTTAAATTGGATGCTTTATCATGGGGTATCCGAATATGGATATAATAATATAGCCGAGCGCATTAAAAAGGATACTATAGAAATTATAGAGAAAAATGGGTTTTATGAATATTTTGATTCAAGGAAAGAAATTCATGAAAAAGAAAAAGCAGGGTATGGAGGTAATGATTTTTCCTGGAGTGCGGCTTTGCTTATCGATTTGATAAGTTCATAAATGTAGTAAATACTAAAGATGCGAAGATGTTGGATTTTTCAAAGGATTACGTTCTCGAAAATGAAGTGGTAAGAGTGTCACCCTTACACTTAGAGCACATAAAACAACTTTCAGAACAATCTGATGATCCAGATATTTGGACCTATTTGCTGGAAAAAGGTAGGAATACCGAACAATTGCAAGCCTATGTTTCTCAGGCTTTAGAAAATAGAAAGGTAGCTAAAGAGTACCCCTTTGTGGTTTATGATAAAGTTAAAAAACAATATGCAGGAACCACCAGATTGTATGATTATTCCAATCAGTTAAACGTAATTAAAATGGGACATACCTGGTATGGGAAGGATTTTAGAGGGACTGGCGTGAATAAACATTGTAAATACTTAGTTCTAGAATTTATTTTCGAAAAGTTACAAATAGAACGTGTTGGGTTTGGTGTTCATGCAGAAAATAAGGTGAGTATAGCGGCAATGAAGAGCATTGGTGGCACAAAAGAAGGAATTTTACGCAATTTTATCCCTTCAGTAGAGGGAGACGGAAGAACCGATATTGTATTATTCAGTATTTTGAAAGATGAATGGACAACTTTTGTGAAACCTGAATTGCTTCAGAAGTTAAATAGAAAAGCATAAAATTATGAATTATATAGATTACATAATCATTGTAGTTTATTTACTGGGATTCCTTGGGATAGGATACTTTTTTAAAGAAAATAAGAATTCTAAGGACTATTTTTTAGGAGGACAATCCATGGGATGGTTTCCTCTTAGTTTGTCTACCATGGCGACACAATTGTCTGCAATTAGTTTTATATCGGCACCCGCTTTTGTAGGACTAAAAGATGGAGGAGGGTTACAATGGCTAACCTACGAGTTTGGAGTCCCGCTGGCGATGGCGTTTTTGTTGATAGCTATTATCCCTTCACTGTATAATTCGGGCATTGTAAGTGTTTATGAATTTCTGGAAAAGCGTTTTGATGCGTCCTCTAGACTGCTTATCAGTTTTGTGTTTCAAATCAGTCGTTCTGTAGCCACAGGAGTGATGGTGTATACCATGGCACTTATTTTACAGGCTACTATCGGAATTGATTTTTGGATTTCCATACTACTCATAGGTGTTATTACCATGATATACTCATTTCAAGGAGGAATGAAAGCCGTGATTTGGGGTGATGTTGTGCAAATGTGTATTCTTTTCTTTGGAATAGTGGTTTGCCTGGTTTATGGTATAAGTGAGTTAGGAGGATTCGAAAATTTCTTAACCCATGTTGATAAGGATCGACTAACGGCGGTGGATTTTTCAAAATGGGGATTTAATAATGCCGACAAAAATGATGAATTTGGGTTTTGGCCCATGGTAATAGGAGGAGTCTTTTTATATGCTTCGTATTATGGTACTGATCAAACCCAATCTCAACGATTATTGTCGGCCAAAGGAATGCCTACTATTAAACGATTATTGCTTGCTAATGGACTACTTCGTTTCCCTGTAACCCTTACGTATTGTATTATGGGGTTGGTCCTTGGTACCTTATTGTTTCAGGATCTTGGCTTTCAGGAGTTGATGGATGTGGTATATCAAGAGAACATCACTAGTCTAGAAGGTAAAAAAGCAGATTTAATGGTGCCAGTGTTTATTATAAAATATCTTCCTAACGGAATCATAGGAATCTTGATAGTAGCTATCATGTCTGCAGCCATGTCTTCCTTAAGTTCTACAGTAAATTCCTTATCGGCAGTGACTCTAGAGGATTTTATCAAGAGATTCAAACCTGATATGTCCGACAAAAAATATGTGACTTATTCAAGATTACTTTCGGTGTTCTGGGGATTGGTATGTTTGTTTTTTGCATTTTTTGCAGGAAATATAGAAGGTACAGTTATAGAGGTTATCAATAAGATCAGTTCTATATTTTACGGACCAATTTTGGCCGCATTTATATTGGCTATCCTAACCAAGAAAACAAATGCTCTGGGTGCTAATATTGGTATAATCACTGGAGTGGTTTTCAATATGTATTTATGGTTATGTGTGCCCGAAGTTTTTTGGTTTTGGTGGAATGCCATTGGGTGTTTAGTGACTATGATCGTAGGATATACCTTCAGTTTGATCATACAAGGAGAACCTAAAGAAGGACTAAAAGTAGTATTCTATAAACAAGGTAAACGTGAAGTGGTCATCCTTGTGGGGTACTTTGTTGTAATATGTATTTTGGCAATTTCAATAGGTAAGATGTTAAGTTAAAGTAGTTACTATGAAAATAGTTTTGGCTCCAGATAAATTTAAAAATTCTCTAACGGCTTTAGAGTTTTGCCAAGCTGTAGAGAAGGGGGTTAAACAGGTACGATCCGATATCGATATTATACAATTGCCGTTGGCCGATGGAGGGGATGGTACTATAGAGGTTGTCAATTATTACTTAAAAGGAGAAATGGTTACCGTTGAGGTAAGCAATCCTTTTTTCAAACCAGTAAAAGCTTCTTATTTATATTCAGAATCTACCCAGACTGCTTTTATCGAGATGGCAGAGGCATCAGGGATGAAGTTATTAAATGAGTTTGAAGGCGATTGCAAAAATGCCACTACCTATGGTACTGGTGAAATGATTTTGGACGCCATAAACAGAGGAGTTTCCAAAATTATTTTGGGGATAGGAGGAAGTGCTACAAACGATTGTGGTATTGGGATGGCTACTGCTTTGGGTTATCAGTTTTTGGATAAAAATTATAATGCAGTCCAACCTATTGGGGCTAATTTATCCAAAATAGCTTCCATCAATACCAATCAGGTGAATCCCAAATTAGGAGATGTGCAATTCCAAATTGCATGCGACGTTACCAATCCGTTATATGGAAAAAATGGAGCAGCCTATACGTATGCTGCTCAAAAGGGAGCAACGGTAGAGGATATCAAAATGTTGGATCAAGGTTTACAGGATTTTTCGGTGGTGCTACACGAAGTTTTTGATGTAGACCCGCAAACTATAAAAGGAGCAGGAGCTGCTGGTGGTATGGGGATTGCGTCCAAAGTTTTTTTAAATGGTAGTTTAGAACCAGGTATTGAGTTGATAAAAACATTAGCCAGGTTTGAAGAAAAGATCCAAGGTGCGGATTGGATGATTTCGGGGGAGGGTAAGTTGGACGATCAAACACTATCTGGTAAAACCATTCAGGGAGTTACTGATGTTATAGATCAGGATACAAAAGTTGCTGTGTTTTGTGGTGCAATAGAGTTAGAAGATAAGGTGATCAAGGATTTGAATATTTGGTATGCCGATGCAGTTATAAAATATGCCGTAAGTGTCGAGGATGCTATGAGCAATGCGGGTAAATATGTAGAAGAAATGGCCAAAACGTTTGCTCAAAATTTTTTAAAGACATGAAGTTGTATCCTTTAAAATTTGAACCTTTTTATAGCTATCGGCTTTGGGGTGGAAATAAACTAAAATCCGTACTGCATAAAAATTATGACCAGGAATCCATAGGAGAATCCTGGGAAATTTCAGATGTCAAAAACAAAGAAACACGAGTAAGTAATGGTGAACTACGAGGAAAAACATTAAAAGAGCTCATAACTCATTTTAAAGAAGCATTAGTAGGAAATCATGTTTACCAAACCTTTGGATTGGATTTTCCGTTATTGATCAAATTTATAGATGCCAAAATGCCACTATCGATTCAAGTGCACCCTAGCAATAAGTTAGCAAAGGAACGTCATAACTCATTTGGAAAAAATGAAATGTGGTATATTATGCAGGCTGAGGAAAATGCAGAATTGGTAGTTGGATTTAATCGAGAGATGACTCAAAAGGATTATAAGAAACATCTTGAAGCGAATACTCTGGATGAGATATTAAATATAGAAAAGGTAAATCAAGGAGATACCTTCTATATCCCAACAGGCCGGGTGCATGCCATAGGAGCAGGTGTGTTGTTGGCGGAGATTCAACAAACCTCAGACATCACCTATCGCATTTACGACTATAATCGTGTAGATAAGACTACGGGTCAAAAAAGGGAATTGCATACGGATTTAGCTATGGATGCCATAGACTTTACGTATCATGACACCTATAAAACTACATATACCAATTCGAAGAATACGACTAACAAATTAGTGTATTCTCCTTATTTCAAAACGAATTTTATTCATGTTCAAGAACATATGCTTCGAAACCTAATCGATGTAGATTCATTTGTAATATACATCTGTGTCGAAGGGAATATAGAATTGAAATGTGAAGATCAAAATTTTACCCTGCATAAAGGGGAAACAATACTAGTTCCTGCTATTGTAGATGCTGTGAGCTTTGAAGGAATTAATGCAAAATTGCTTGAAGTGTTCCTGGAACAATAAATGTAAAATATCAAGAATAGCAGGTGGCTTTAGTTGATATCGGATAATTTCAATTGAAATGTTACCTGTTTTCTTTGCACTAATAAATAAATTCCCAGAATGACGTACGAAATACTTTTTAGCCCGTACCAAACGGTAAATTGATAGTAAGCTCCTGATGGAACTCCACTGTCATCAACGTAGATAAAAACATTCAAAAGGATACGAATAAGACCATAGCAGATTACCAAAACACTCCAGTATTTAACTGCTTTCTGAAATTTTTCACCTCCTTTTAGGTACCCATATAATAGCGGCAATAAGAGCAACAGACCTATACCCAAAGGGTATATGACTCCTATAAAAATGTAGACTAACCCTTTTATTAGGAGTAATAACATACTTAGTAGTAATAGAGATGTTTCTCTATTTAAATTTTTGATATCCTGAAAATGTATCATTGCAGTAAAGTTTTGAAGACGTTAAAAATGAAATATGAGGTAGCCGATAGGTATTCAAAATTTACCGTATCATATGTGTCTTTTGGGGTGTGGTAGTAAGGGGTAGAATCTCTTTTTACATACTCTTCAGAGATACCTAAAGCTTTGAATCCTTGATCAATGAATGATTTATGATCAGAAGAACTCACTTTTGTACGATATACCGGGATGTTCAATTGTTGAGCAACACTATTGTATAATCTTTCTAACTCTGGTGCAGGTAATTCCAATTCGACTCCTTTGTTGTTATCATTATCCCAACCGACCATATCAATGGTATGTACAGAGTGGACGTTTTTTTGAGTGGTTTTTAGCATTTTGGCATAAGCTCTGCTTCCTACTTCATTATCTTCCTCTTGATCAAAAAAAACCAGGATGAAGTTAAATTTTCTGTTCTCTAGTTGTTTCAACTGTCTGGCAACCGATAAGCAAAGTGCTATACCCGTGGCGTTATCAATAGCCCCTGGACTACCTCGTTCGGTATCATAATGAGACCCAAAGACAACATAGGTGTCATTGGGTGTTGTTGCAGGCAAAACGGCCGCTACGTTAATTCCTTGCATCGGTTTTAAGATCAAATCAAGAAAGGGGTTGCCATTGGTAACCTCATAGTGATGGTTTTCTAATTTCCACCCTATTGCCGTGAGAGCATTGGACAAATAGGTTGCGGTGATTTCTCGTTCTTCGGGAGATGCCCGCTGAGTTAGAAACATGCCATTTGAGATTTCTGATTTTCCGCAGAGTTTTGCAATAACTTCCTTTTGGAAAGGGAGCATCTCCTCCTGAAATACGGGGTCTACCTGCGCTTCTAACTCAAATAAGGGTAATAAGATAAAAGACGGTATAAGAAATAAGGTTGATTTCATTTTTTCATTTGTTTTTTGAAGTTGGCTCATTAAACATAGCTATTAAGTAGAGTGCTTACTAAAATTTATGATCTTAGGGAGAAATCCTGGGATAGATAATTCATAGGTTAAGTTGAATAGTGATCGATCATTGATTTTGGAGTATCTGTCATTGTAAATGTCTTATCCATCACATCGATGTACAGAACTTTTGTAAAAACAGTACCTTTAAGACATGCTTAGAATTTTTAGGAAATACACAACCTTTATAGCTGTTGCTTTATTGATTGCGGAGCTTTTCGGGATGTTACATTTCAAAAGAATGGAAGAATTGTCGGGATTAGAGATCCACGACAATTACTTTTATCTGTTCCAGTATCTGTTTATTTTTACGTTCGGATATTTGGTACTACGATGGCTCTTTCGACTTTGGAAAGAGTACAGAAGCTTGAAAAATGACAAAAATGAGGCAGAATTGATGTTGTTGAAAAGCAGAGTAGATCCACATTTTTTCTTTAATACCCTCAATAATTTGTATGGTTTGGCGATAGAAAAGTCGGATAGAGCTCCAGAAGTCATTTTAAAACTTTCTGAAGTCATGCGGTACACCATTTATGAGGGAGAAAATGACTATGTTACCCTAAAGAATGAGATTGAATACCTGGAGACTTATCTGGAGATTCATAAGTTGAGGTATCAAAAAAAAGTAAGGATTTCTTTTAAAATTCAGATTGATGATATAGAAATCAAAATAGCTCCATTAATGCTTATCATGCTTTTAGAAAATGCCATAAAACATGGGGTAGAAAGCATGGTGGATAATGCGTATATCGATATGGATCTTAAGGCTACAAAGAACACTGTGTTTTTCCAAATAATAAATAATTTTAAACCTGTAATACGTGGAGCAAAAGGGATTGGGTTGTCTAATCTGAAAAAACGACTTCAATTAATTTACCCGAAGAGACATGAATTACTCCTCAAAAAAGGAGAAGACACCTATCAAGCAACGCTAAAAATTCAAACTTTATGAAATATATCATTTTGGATGATGAACCCATTGCGCATCGTATCATCGAGGGGTTTTCGGAAAAGTTGAAAAGCTTGGAGAAGGTAGGGAATGCTTACAATGCCTTTGAAGCCATCCAAATGTTGCAAGAGCAAAAGGTAGATCTTTTGTTTTTGGATATGAATATGCCGGAGATTAATGGATTTGAATTCCTGAAAACGCTACCAGAAACACCTCAAATTATCGTTACTTCTGCACATAAGGAATTTGCTTTAGAGGGTTATGAATTTAATGTGGTAGACTATTTACTAAAACCTTTTTCTTTTGAAAGATTTATCAAGGCGGTCAATAAGGTAGTGATGGTCAATAAGAAAATATTACCCTCAGAGTATCCTAATGAACACCCATTTGTATACCTCAAATCAGGAAACAAGCAAATAAAAGTCTTTTTTAAGGACATACTGTTTATCGAAGCCTCTGGGAACTATTGTAAAGTGTTTTTACAGGACGAAATGATTGTGATCTTGCAGAAGATCTCAACATTTGAAAAAGAATTACCCAAAGGATTTCTACGCATTCATAATTCATTTATTGTGGCTAAAGAAAAAGTAAAAGTTATAGAAGGCAATAGATTACATATTGAACATCATAAGATTCCAATCGGAACTACCTACAAGAGTAGGATAGGAGAACTTTATGAATAAGCTAATAGGTTTTAAAACTGTCTATTTTAATCAAAAGCTTATTTTAAAAGGAGAAAAAAATGACTATTTTATACAATTAGAGGGAGGCTATTACCTCTATGTTTGGGAAAACTAAATTATGAATGATTGAGAATACGAAGCATATTTACAATGAACTATACCCATGTGAAGCATTAGATGATTTTATCGCCTCTTATTTTGAATCCAAAAACTTAAGCAACAAACACCATAATATTACCATTTGTCCTGATGGTTATGTGAAATTGATTATCCAATTAGTAAACGGTCAGGTGGTAAGGTTTATAATGACAGGGCTTTGGACTAAAGAGCTAGACATAGTTACACCTCCAGGTGTTGTCTCGTATGGTATTCGATTAAAAGTAATTGCTCCTGAATATTTATTACATAGAGATACCAAAGAAACTTTAAATAATACTGTTCCTCTTGATTTTAATTTTCTGAATTTTGATACCATTCAATTTACTTCTTTTGAAGATGTAGTAAAACAAATCGAAACCATCTTTTTGAAAAGATTAGCTCAGAATAAAGAAGTACGATCTAATCGTTTGCGATTAAGCCAGTTGTTATACAATACCTTTGGAGATATTCAGGCCAAGGAGGTGGCCAAACAAATTTTTTGGTCGCAACGACAAATAAATCGCTATCTGAATAAATACGTTGGTATTTCTCTTAAGAAATATCTGAACGTTCAGAAATGTTATAGAGCATATCTACAAATAAGAGAAGGGGAATTCATTCCGGAAAAAGGCTTTTTTGACCAGGCACATTTCATTCGTGAGGTGAAAAAACATACCGGTCAAACACCCAAAAAATTGTACCAAAAACAAAATGACCAATTTATACAATTGAAGAATATTAAGAAGCTATAGGTTTGAAAAAAACTTATCATGCGAATCTTAAAACAGGAAATCTACTTTCCTATCATCGTCGGGATCCATTTCATTTTTTGGGCTATTGATTTATATTTTTACAATGGGTCTTTTAAAGAAGTTTCTTCAGATACAATGCTATTTGGCGAACTTACCAATGCTTCGTGGAAAAATCCGCATCGAATTTTAGGGGAAGTTTTCTCTTCATGGGTGGTAACGGTATTCGCCTTTAATTTTTTGATGGCTACCCGAGCTCAATGGGTAGAACGCCTTTTTGGAGGTTTAGACAAAATGTACTTGATACACCGAAGATCTGGGATCATAGCTGTTTTTCTACTATTAGCTCATTTTATTGTTGTCCCCAGGGATTTGGTAGCATTCAATCCGGGAAAGCCTTTAGGTTTTTATGCTTTTGTGCTAATCATCATAGGAGTGATCCTGTCGGCAGCTCCAATTTTTAAAAGAAAAATTCCATATCACAAATGGGTCAACTTTCATAAACTCATGGGAATCTTTTATGTCATGGGAGTGATTCATGGGATACTGGTGGATAGTCTTATCAAAGAACTACCTATTACTAGAATCTATGTTTTTGGGATGTCTTTCGTTGGAATAATTGCTTGGTTTTATCGTGCCTTCCTTTTTGGACTATTCAATAAGAAATTAGATTACACTATAAAATCAGTTCAGAATCTTGGAAATGATATCACCGAGTTAGAATTGGAAGCCGATACTAAAGCCTTAGACTTTAAAGCTGGTCAATTTGCTTTTTTCAGCTTTCCTTCAATTAGCAAGAGAGAACAACATCCTTTTACCATAAGCAGTCATCCTAATGAGGATGATTTAAGAATAACCATCAAAGGATTAGGTGATTACACAAATGAATTGGAGAAAAAATTAAGTGTGAATGACAAAGCCAAAGTTGAAGGCCCATATGGAAAATTCTCTAGTGCTTTCGCCAAAGAAAAAGAACAGATTTGGATTGCTGGGGGTATAGGTATTACACCATTCTTATCCTTAATCAAGGATTATTACACAAAAAAGGTTACCCTTTATTGGTGTGTCAACAATGTAAGTGAAGCCACTCATAGAAAAGAATTTGAGGCTATTACCAATGCTAATCCCCTCTTTGAATTTGTGCTTTGGGACTCTAAAACCAGAGGTCGTATTTCGGTAGAAGATTTAAGCCTGCGAGAACCCGAGAAGAAAGCTTATCTAATCTGTGGGCCAGAAGCCCTGAAGAAAAGCATTACTAGTAGCTTAAAAAGTGAAGGAGTCAAACAAAAAAACATTTATGATGAAGAATTTGCATTCAGATAAACAAGATATAATGGAAGATAAAAATTTTAATCCTGCAATAGAAGCAGTAGTGTTGATTAGGCATTTTGCAACAGCAGCATCAAACAATTGGTCATCAATGAAAACTCTTGGAGGGATTTTAAAAACAGATATCGAGAGTGTTACAGAGAAAGTGCATCAATACGCTTCTGAAGCTACAAGGCAAAAATGGGAGATTGAATTAAACAAATACGATGACATACGCCAACAGCTACAGAAAATAATGGCAGAGACCATTTCAAAAATTAAAGAAAAAAGTACTGAAAAGTTATCCCAAGAATGGGGTAGTTACCCGCAACATGTGGTAAAAATTGAACGTAGTTACGCCACCTTGAAGCAGTTGGGTTTTGACAGTCTTCCTGAAAATGAAAAGGAAAACTGGGAGAGCGTCTGGGGTGACATCATTAGTACGCATAAAAAAATAAAGAATCAGGCAGAGGCTTGTAGCATTCAACTACAACTAATTGAGAACCATAGGCCCGAAGAAGTCGATGAATTGACGGACACTATCCTAAAACATATTCCTTTCAAATATTCGGCAGAGGAAGCACATAAGTACAATGAGGAATACATGCAAGCTTATGAAGAAATCAAGCAAGAAGCATCTCAAAAGAAGAACCTCTGGGATAGATTTCTAGACGTATTGGCCGGAGGAGTACAACAAACACCTGCTCAAAGAGTGATGATGCAACGATGGGTCAATGGAGAAAAAGGAGATTTACATTAAAAACTAACCAAATAATATATAATGAAAAAAACGTTTTACCTGGCACTTTGCGGCTTATTAATGATAGCTTCGGGAATAGTATTGCTACTCTCCAAACAAATAGGAATTCAAAACTCAAAAATACTAGTACCGCTTTTTCTTTTAAGTTCAGGGATATGTAGTTTTATATTTTCCAGATATGATAAACTTCCAAAAGTTGCACAACAATATCATACAATTCAAGGACTTGGGTTAAGTATATATGCCATAATTATGATGTCTATGATAAACTCTTTATCCTCATTCCTAATGATGACCACATATTTTGTAATCATGTACGGTATTTTCGAGATATTATTTGCGTTTATGGTTTTAAACTCGAATCATAAAATCAATAAGAGCATCCTCTTAACCAGGCTAGCAGCAGGTGTAATCAATTTAGTAGGTGGATTCATACTATTATTATCTTCTTTATCAGATCAGATTATGGGAGTTACCATTGCCGGAGTATTACTAATTATTGGAGGTGTTTCTTTTGTTGTTTTTTCAAAGAAAATTGAAGAAAGTGTTTGATAAGTTAGAATTTAGGAAGAAGGTTTAATTCAAAGAATGCGCTTCGATATATGCTTTGGGGCTCATGCCCACTTTCTTTTTAAACACTCGGGTAAAATATTGTGGATATTCAAAACCTAATTGATACGCCGTTTCAGATATAGATAAGTTGGGATTTAGCAACATACTTTTGGCTTCTTCTACCAAGAATAAATTGATTTGATCGATCGCTGTTTTGCCGGTTTCGGCCTTAATCGTATCACTCATATAGCGATGACTTACATTTAATTGTGCAGCCATCCAATCCACTGTTGGAATGCCTTCTTCTGCCAGTAGATTTTGTTCAAAATAAGCATTTAATATCTCCTTGAATTTTGTAATCAAAATCTTATTATTATCGGTTCTATCAAGAAATTGTCTTTTGTAAAATCGATCCGCATATTTTAATAAGGTATCCAGCTGTGAGATGATAATTTCTTTGCTGAATTCATCCTGGTTATTGTGATATTCGATGGTGATGTTCTTGAAAATATCTTTTACAATCTGCTCTTCCTTTGGAGACAAATGAAGTGCTTCGTTCACATGATAATTAAAGAAATTATACTTTTTAATTTTTTGGTATATATCCAAACTTTGAATGTAATCTTTATGGAACGCAATATGATAACTCTCTGAGCTAAACACTAGATCCTTAAAACTTAATTTTTGATTGGGAGCCGTGAATAGAAGTGTACCATTGGTACAGTCATATTTTGTACGGCCATAGGTAATTTCTCCCGAGATAATTTTTTTGAAGCCTATCGCATAAAAATCACAACAGAGTTCTATGGGTTCCTCAAACGAATGGGTATCACAGTTTTCTTCTTCCCCTTCTTCCAACTCAGTATGTAATACACTTAATAAAGGGTTTTGTGGATCAGGTAATTCAAAGTGTTTATGATACTCGGTGATACTTTTGAAATTAAAACTCGGCATTGTTAGTACATTATGGATTATTAAAATTACAACTTATTTTTGATAGCGATTCCACCATTTATTTTGAGAAGTACCTTCATCATCAATAGCTGTTGATTCCCCTATTTCGGGAGTAACTAGTGTAAGACCTAATTCATCTGCTTTTTTGCTTACGCGTTCTATGGGATCTGTCCAGGAATGCTGCGCCAATTTAAAAGCACCCCAATGAATGGGCATTATTCTTTTTGCTTTTACGTCCTTACCTGCTTGAGCGGTTTCTTCTGGAAACATATGAATCTCGGACCATAGTTCATTATACTGCCCACATTCGATCATCGCAAAATCAAAAGGACCATACTTATCGCCAATTTCTTTAAAGTGTGACGCATATCCACTGTCTCCGCTAAAGAATATGTTCTCGTCATTGGATTGAATGATCCAGGAACACCAAAGGGTGTGATCTCGATCCGATAACCCTCTTCCCGAAAAATGTTGTGCAGGCGTGCTTATAAAAGTCAGGTCTTCAAATGTAGTTTCTTGCCACCAATCTAACTCGACTATCCTCTCTTTTGGGACTCCCCATTCTTGCAAATGAACTCCCACTCCTAATGGGGTAAAAAACATGCTTACCTTATCTTTTAGCTTCAGTATAGACTCATAATCCAAATGGTCGTAATGATCATGAGAAATGACTACGGCATCTATTTTGGGAAGCTTTTCAATTTCAATAGGCAATTCTTTATTGAATCGTTTTCCTCCCAATAGGGGGTGAGGAGCGGGAACTTCACTTAGCATGGGGTCAATTATAATATTCTTACCATTCATCTGTAATAAAAAAGCAGAATGCCCAAACCAAATAAATCTTGTTTTTGAATGATAATTGGCAATGTTTAATGAATCTATTTTTTGAACTTCGATTGGAGAATTTGGTTTGGCATTGGGAATGTTCTTAAACATGCCTCCTATAGCTTTCAGCATATTTCCCATGCTCATTTCAGAGGTTACGCCACCTATGTTTATGAATTTCCCTTCGTTATGGTTTTCAGATTTGGCATATTCTATTAATTGCTCTTTTGATATCTTTCCTCCAAATTGAGGACTGAAATTTACAAATAGGATACCAGTGATAACAAGTGCTCCAATAATACCTCCAATAGCTAATAACATTCTTCCTATGATTTTACGTATTCTTTTCATTATTCAATTAAAAATAGAAAATGATCTCCTTAAATAATTTTATGCTGATCATTTGATTGCAAAGTTATATCAGATATAGGGTTGACGACTTACACATTTTGGTAGAAGACTTATACTTTTTGGTTAGAGTCAGAAAAATCCATGATAAAAGTGAGCTTGAATGAGGTGAGATTTAAACCTAAAGAGAAAATAAAATAGATATATGATAATTTAAATCCTTTACAGCGATAAACCAAAATGTAATCAATATATGAGGGAGAAATTGATATCACAGGGTTTTCCTAAGAAAATATGCATCATATTCTAGTTTGTAGCTGCAAAACTCTCAATCTGTAATAGACCGAGGAACTCTTTTTCTACATCCGGGCATAACGTTACTTGGTTGTGTGTACAATTTTTTGGTCTAATCGGATCAAAGCTTTTTACGTTGATGTTAGTCGATTCGAACTCTCTTTGGAGGATCAAAGTGAACATATCCAGGGCGGCCTTTGCCGTAGAGTATGCGGTTATCTTGTAGCTTGAATAATCAAAGTTTTGATCTTTCATTTTATCAATACAACCTAATCCGCTAGTGATGTTCATTACTATTGCATTTTTACTTTTGTTGAGTAATTCAAAAAGTGTTTTCGTAAGATGCATCACAGAAAACAGGTTTTCGTCATATAGTTTTTTGACTTCATCCATATCCAAATCGGTGATCTTTTGACCAAAACCATTAGCAATTTCGGCATTGTTGATAAGAACATCTAGTTTTCCGTAAACGGTTTTGATAAAGGAATATAGTTGAGTGACTCCTTTTGTTTGAGTTAAATCTGTTTCTATGAATTGGATCCCTTCAAGATCTAATTCATGAAGATTGAGATGAGCATGTTTTTTAGCTGCTATAATAACTTCAAAGCCTTGCTTCTTTAATATGGAAGCAAATTGATACCCTAGTCCGTTATCAGCTTCTGTAATTAAGGCAATTCTATTCTCTTTCATGGCATTATACTTTATAATTACAGTACAAAGTTCTGAAGAGATGAAGTGAAAAAATAACCAGTTTCATTGGGAAAATGACACAAATCTTAATTACAGTGTCTGCCGAAATTTATTAGGTGTCGTACCGCTGTATTTTTTAAAGAAACGGGTAAAGTGGGTAGGTTCTGAAAAGTTAAGTTGATAGGCAATTTCTGCGATGTCCAAATCCGTAAATGAAAGGATAGTCTTGCTTTCCAAAAACAAACGTTCTTGAATGATGTCTTTGGCAGTTTTGCCTGTGATCTGTTTCACAGTAGTCGTCAAATAATTTGGAGTTACATTCAGCTGCTCTGCATAATCACTTACATTTTTGGAATCGATGTATAATTTGTCGACCAGTTGCTGAAACTGCTGAGCAAGTACTTGCCCTCGAGACAAATGACTTTCAGTAGTTTTAAAACGTTCGTAAATTGATTTACAGTTGTACAATACCGAAACTAGCATCCCTTGAAGCATCTTTTCTTGATAAGGATGAGGATTCTGAAATACCGAATGCATACGCTGCATATCTAACTCTAGCGATTTTTGCTCTTCTGGTGTCATTAAGAATACACTGTTTTCAGCAAGTTTTAGAAAAGGAAATTCTGCAGTTAAATTTTGAACAATTTCAGTAACAAATTCTTTCCTAAATTGGATATGATATCCAGCAGTTTCGGGACTTCTTACCCAAGAAAATACCTGGCCAGGGACAACAAACCAAAGCGGAAGTTTTTCGAGTTTGACTTCGTTGGTATTAATGTTTATTTGACTGCTTCCAGCGTTACTCAAAATACCAATTTGATAAAAACCTTGTCGGTAAGGAGGCATACACCTTCTGGTTGTAGGGTCCAAAGACTCTAACGTAAAAATATCAAATCCAGGAATATGACTACGATGTTCGTACCCTGTAGCCTCATGAAGGTCATTACTCGTTTCAAAAACAGGTATCGCTTTTTTGGTCATAATTCAAAGTTAGTTAAAAATTTTACGAGACTGACCAAAATCTAATTTTTTAAAAAACAATTACTAGTTGGTAAGCCGCCAGTAATAACAAGGTTGAAATGGTCATATATCCCGAAAGAACAAGGTAAGCTCGAGTCCATTCATTTTGAATAATTTTTTGATAACGGGCCTTTAGTTTGCTATAGAAAAAGGTAAGTGATTTTGTTATATAATGGTTTGCTTTTCTGATTTCTTTCAAGAAAATTAGCTCTGATATAATGATATATAATATCGATGGGGTTTCAAATTGATGATATTCGTTTTTCATGATTTCTAAGATTTTTAAGTTCATTACAAAGCTACTTCCATAATGCTTCTTAGTGTTAACCAGAATACGAGACAAAATGACCATTTTTTAATATTAAAGACCTGTAACGATAGGTTACAGGTCTTTTGTGAATGTATTGCATTTCTTTGTATCAAGCCGATCAAGGTTGTTTCTTTGATAATGGACTCAGATAAGGACTTGTCATGAAGGTCAATAATTTCTATTTTGATTTGGCATCTCCGATAAACTCCAAATTCTTAATGGGATAGAGCAAGGAGACGTCAAAACTATTGAGTTTCAGATCAGAAAAGTGTAGGGTGTGTAAAGTACGTTTTTCTTTTTTCAAATGGTTGAGTTGAACGAACATAGTCTCCGGATAAACTACGCCCTCTTCGTTTGTCTGTAAATTTGTGTACCGAATAGAACCATAGATATTTTTTGGTGTGGGGAGATACATGCCACGTACGGTATAATTGGCAAAATCCAGATGACCCGTTTTCTGATTAATATACAGCAAGTATTGGTCGTGTTCATTGTGCGGTTTCAATTGTTGCCAGGTAGCAAAGACCAAATCATAGTCATTATTTTCAAATGTGGTTGTTCCCGCGTATTTTAGAATAGGAGCGTTTTTCAAACGAAGCGGTAATTCGAAAAAATATTGAATAGCTGGTAACGTAAAAACAATACTTCTTTTCTTTTTACGAATGATATCTCCATTATCTCTAATCTTATAGTACTTAAAAGATTGCACACCATGGATGGTTTTTTTCTTTGTTTTCAGGTAATTGAATTGTCCGTCAAATGAATTAGGTCTCAATCGAAGTTCCATAAGTTCATTGTCCTTGGGGAGTGGGTTAACAATTGCCATTAGGCCTTTCCAATTGTCAGAGGCTTTACAAGAATAGGTGTCAGCATCCCTGAGTTTCTGCAGATTGTAAGTTGCAATTACTTTATCAATGAGCAAGATGGCTTTTTCTTCTCTGTTAGGTGTATTTTCATCAATAGCCGCTGTTCTTAGATCGGCTATTTTACAACTTTGAAAAAGAATACTAAGGCTAAGTACTAAAAGTAATTGTTTCATAATCAAAATATTGGTTCTCAAGAATCATATTACAAAACTAGCATTTAGCCTTAATTTTTATGTGTTTTATAATTTAAACGTTGTGATTATAGTTTGATAACCACAGCTTTACTTTTTATTTAATCTTTTCAAAATAGTTGTCCAAAATGGAATTAGAAAATACACCATTAAAGGTACCAAAACAATGGTTAAAACAAAAGTCCTAAGCAGAATTGGTAAGTGGTTTAAGTATTCTCCAAAAACCATTAATATTGCTGTTATTGCTGGATAAATTGCTATCCATACAATAAATGTTGATTTTATCTTTTTCATGATTTTATCGTTTTAAACGGATATTGATGTTTTGGTTTTTAACCTAAAAAATCAAGATCTGATTGAGTTAAAGGAATATGAGCGGCCACCACATTGTCTTCCAAATGCTTTGGATTAGAAGTTCCGGGGATTACGATAATGTTGTCAGAATGATGTAGTAACCAGGCAAGAGCTATTTGATGTGCACTGAAGCCATATTTTTTGGCAATAGTTTCTAATTTTTGTTTGCCGTAAACGTTCCCTGCATCTAGAGGGTACCAAGGTAAAAATGCGATGTCATGTTGAGCGGTAAACTCCAGAACATCTTCCCATTTTCTATTCCCGTAACTGTATTGGTTCTGTACACTAGCTATGGGAGCGTAGGTCATTGCTTCCTGTAGTTGTTGTAGATCCACTTCGGATAATCCAATATGTTTGATCAATCCTTCTTTTTGTACATCTGCCAAAAAACCAATCTGTTCTGACAAAGGAATAGAAGCGTCTATACGATGTAATTGATAGAGATCGATTTGCTCCACTTTTAATCGTTGTAAACTTCCTTCTAAGGCTTTACGCATACGGTTTGGGTCATTATTAACGATCCAGCTTCCATTAGGGCGTTCGTACCCTACTTTGGTTGCGATTAGAGTTTCTTTACGATATGGATGTAGTGCTTCTGCAATAAGTTCTTCTGAAATGTAAGGCCCATAACTATCTGCAGTATCGATGAAGTTGATCCCCAAATCTATCGTTTTTTGCAGTAGGCGTAACATTTTTTCTTTGTTCTTAGGGTGTCCATACCCTCCAGGACCAGTGGTTTGTAAAGCCCCATATCCGAGACGGTTTACTTCTATCTCTCCGCCTATCTTATACGTGCTATTTTGTGCTATTGTTTTCATTTTTTTAGTGTTATAAAATTATTATTCTGTTTAACACTACAAATATACTTGGCTTAATAGCCTTGTATTAAACCAAAAAACAAGCAGGAATGACCAATTTTACGTATTGCGCAGTTGAAGCGGTGTTTTACCCGTCTTTTTCTTTACGAAACGCACAAAATGAGTAGGGTTGTCAAAGTGTAAATCGTAGGCTATTTCACTAACGGTTTTAGACGTTTGAAATAATAGAGACTTCGCTTCCTGGAGTTTTCTGTTATGGATAAGCTGCAAAGCAGTATTACCGGTTAAACTTTTTACCACATAGTTAAGGTGGGTAGGGTGGATAGAGATGTGATTGGCAAACTCTTTTACAGACTTAAGTACATTTTCTTGATCCGAATTATACTGTTGTTCTATGAGTTGATTAAAGCTATTTAATATTCGTTTATCAGAATCTTGAACCACCGCCGTGGTCCCCAGTTTTTCTTCGTAGAGATTTTTGGATTCCAGGAGTACGATATTGAGGTAAGACCTAAAAATATCTTCTTTATTCGATAAATCTTGATGGGATAGCGAAATGATATTTTCGCAAGTTCGTTGCAAGTGCTCACTTTCATTTTGAGTTATGGAGATACTCATCGATGCATTTTGAGTAAAAAAAGGAAAATCAGAATGTAATTTATTCTTTTTATGAACTACAGAATAAAAGTCTGAGGTAAAATAGATGATATATCCGCTCATAGGAGCAATACTTTCCCAAGATTGGATATGACCTTCTCCAGAAAAAAATAAAGTATTGGTGCTAAGGTGACCTTCATTCTCATTGTTATGCATATCAATTTCCCCGCTTAGAATGAACATAATCTTATAAAATCGTTTACGATACGGAGGCATTTTTTGAGGAATCACTTTTGCCGAATCTTCCAATCTTCCAATAGCAAATCCGTTAAAAACAGGGCAATCGAAGTTGATAAAATCAAAATACTCTTTGATCGTAGATAAAGTATGTATCCCATCTATTTTCATTTCTAAAAGATAGTACATTTCAAGATAAAAACGGCGACACTCATTTCTGAAATATCACCGTTTTATCCAACACTAAAATTTGTTGTATGTGGTTATTTGGATTCTGCCAATTTCATAGTGTCGAGTTGTTTGTCCAGTTCTGCTTCAGAGATAATTTCCCAACCCCCACCAAGTGCTTTGTAAATAGCTATTAGAGATGTAGCAGAAGCTATTTCGCTTGTAGCCAATCTGTTTTCTGCTAGCAATAGCGTATTGTCTGCGTTGAGGTAATCGATAAAACTATCTAGTCCCGCGTTGAAACGTTTTTTGGCAATTTCAGTAGCTTTGGCACTGGCTAAAGATGATTTTCTTAATATTTCTCTACGTTCTAATTCGTTGGTGTAATTGGTCATTGCAGTTCTGATTTCTTCTAGAGCCTTTAGTACCGTTTTTTCGTATTGTTGCAATGCGGCAAGAGTCAAGGCATCTTCTTTATTGATTTGTTGTTTTACCCTACCTAAGTTGAACGCTGCCCAACTAATACTGGGAAAAATGCTCCATGTAAATGATTCGTTGCTGGCAAAGTTTGAAAAGTCAACAGCAGAAAATCCTATCGATCCACCAAACTGAATTTTGGGATACAATTCGGCAACCGAGAGATTATATTTTGCAATCTGAACCTGTAATTCGGACTCTGCACGTTGTACATCAGGACGTCTGCGTAATAAATCCGTTACATCTCCAATAGATATAGTTTCAGGAAGGCTAGGTAATGGTTTTTTAGTAATAATATTGGTGTCCAGACTACCAGGAACTTCTCCGATTAATACACTGATGCTATTTTTCAATGCTTCAATTCTTGCTTTTAATGGAGGGATAGTTGCTCTCGTGTTTTCCAATTGCGCCAATGCTCTTGATACGTCCAATTGATTACTAGTACCTGCATCTGATAAACGAACAGTTAAATCATAAGTTTCTTGTTGCCCATTAAGGTTACGATTTGCGATATCCAATTGGTATTGTGCGCCTCTTAGCTCGATGTAATTTCTGGATACTTCGGCAAAAATACTTACATATATGCTTTGTAGGTCGTTTAGCGCTAATTGTTGATTTGCAACAGCTCCTTTTATTCTATTGGATACACGTCCAAATAAATCTGTTTCCCAAAAGGCATCAAAGCTGCCATTGTAGGTGGTAAATGTTGGATTCGCACCAGGGACAAATATGTTTTCCCCTAGTCGTGTTCTAGTGACATTTCCATTGGCGGTAACGGTTGGTAATCTGTCCAGTTTGGTTTCTTTTACCAAAGCTCTGGAGGCATAAAAATTGGCTATTGCAGTATTAATATCTAAATTATGTTTTCTTGCTTTTTGGATAAGGGTATCCAAAATAGGATCGTTAAATTCGCTCCACCAGTTTATCGTGATTTGCGTATTGGCTTGAGTGAAAACAGAATCTTGCGATGCTGTTTCTAAATAATTTTCACTTACAGTAAGAGGAGCGTTTACTTCAATATCTCTTTTGGTAATCCCACAGGAAACCAGCAGTAGAGATAATATGGTTATTAGTGTTAGATTTTTCATGATTTCTATGTTTTAATTTCTTATTACAAATTTCGGTCTCAAAGGGTATTTATAGATAACCAATAACACTCCTTGTATGACCAAAATCTAATGTGTTTGAATTGCTTCATCAAATTGTTTTAGAGGCAATGGCTTATTCCAGATCGCGCTTCCAGGATCTTGAGGTTTTGATTGTGATAGATCTCCCAAATCGTAGGGATGAAACCCCGAGTCTATAATTAGTTGGGCTACTTTTTGTTTATCTGTTTTGTTACCACCACTTAGCGGCATTACTAGCAATCCATCTTTTCTATTGGATTCGGTTTCTAGATATTTGGACCAAAGTGTGGTGTATGATTTCATAATTTTTGCATCGGGGAGTAACTGTTGCATTCTTTCACCAGCGGTGGTGTTCTCTGGAATCATATTTTGATAACCATTTTCTGTTTTAACCAATGGATTGGTAGCATCAATAATGATTTTATCAGTTACCAGCCCTTTAATTTTTTCGATAGCTTCATTTATTGAACTGTAATTCACAGCCAGCAGAATGATATCTCCGAATGTAGTTGCCTCTTCGACAGAACCGAATTGCGAATGATCCCCAGCTTTTTCAACTAGCGTAGCTAGTTTTTCAGGATTTCTTGAGCTAAACATTACTTTGTGTCCAGCTTGTGCCCAGTAGGTTCCCAAGATACCACCTATGGCACCCGAACCTATAATTCCGATATTGTATGATGTAGTTTTCATTGTTTTTAATGTTTTGATTTCTTGTTACAAATTTCGGTTACAATAGGTGTTATTAGTTAACCAATAACACCTGTACACTGACCAAAATGTAATATCCTTAAGCAGTTTGAATTTGTTTTGAGATCATCTCTTTGGATTCCAATTTTTCAGTCTTTGATCTTTTTGTAGTTAATCGTCGCCCCAGATAATAGAATACTGGTGTTAAGAAGATTCCGAAGAGCGTTACTCCAAGCATCCCGCTGAATACTGCAATCCCTAAGGATACTCTCAATTCTGCACCGGCTCCGGTGGCTATAGCTAGAGGAACAACACCTAAAATAAATGCCATTGCTGTCATCAAAATAGGACGCAATCGTAGTTTGGAAGCTTCGATCACTGCGGTTTTTAAGTCATTACCCTGATCTTCCAGTTGTTTGGCGAACTCGACGATCAGAATAGCATTTTTACTGGCCAATCCTACGAGAACGACTAATCCAATTTGAACCATGATGTTATTGTCCAATCCAGCCAAATCCACACCAATCATTGCAGAGAGTAACACCATGGGTACGATAAAAATGACTGCGAGGGGTAGTACCAAACTTTCAAATTGAGCTGCTAATAGTAAGAAGACGAAGACCACAGCCAATAAGAATGCAATTGCCGCTGTATTTCCTGTTTGTTTTTGTTGATAGGCCATTTCTGTCCATTCAAAAGAAATCCCTTGGGGTAATACTTCTGCGGCCAGTTTTTCCATACGATCAAGTGCTTGACCTGTACTGTATCCCGGTGCAATATCTCCAACTAATGATGCCGATGGATATAAATTGAATCTGGGGATTCTATTGGGTCCGGCAATATCCTTTTGAGTACTAATGGTTCCTAGAGGCACCATTTCACCCTGATTATTTCTTACCTTGATTCTGGAGATGTCATCCGGTGTTAATCTGTTTGGAGCATCGGCCTGGGCTGTTACTTGATACGTTCTTCCTAAATAGTTGAATTCGTTGACAAAAGCAGAACCTAAGTAGACTTCCAAAGATTGGAAGACATCCGCAACATCAATTCCTAATTGTTCCGCTTTTACACGATCGATATCCAAATATAATTGAGGGGTTTGGTTATTAAAGAAGGTAAATACACTGTTGAGTGCTGGATCCTGGTTAGCAGCTGCGGCTAGAGTATAGGTGGCATTAATTAATTCGTCTGTACCTAGATTTGCTCTATCCTGAACCATCATTCTAAATCCACCAGCGTTACCAATACCACGTACCGATGGAGGTGGTATCACAACAACGAAAGCCTCATCGATTTGTGCCATTTTACCTCGCAATGTAGCGAGTAAATCGTTGTAACCAATTCCTTTTTCGTTTCGAACATCAAAATCTTCAAGTGTTACGAAAATTGCAGCAGCATTGGATGCATTGGTAAAAGATGCTCCGTCAAAACCAGTAAATGATACTGCAGTTTCAACCCCATCAACTTCGAGTAATACGTCTAACGCGTCATTTACTACTTTATCCGTTCTACTTAAAGAAGATCCCGGTGGTAACTGGATTGCAGTTATAAAATACTGTTGATCCATTGCTGGTACAAATCCAGTAGCAACACGGTTAAACTCAAATCCAGTAAATGCAATAAGCCCTCCATAAACCACCATGACCATGGTACTGGTTCTAACTAATTTACGGACGCTGTTTCCATATCGATTGGATAGGTTGTCCATAAAACGGTTAAAACCATCACCAATAAATTTTAGTGGTCTCAGTAATAGGGGAGTTTTTTTATTGGGATCATGTACTTCGTGTTTCATTAATAAAGCGGCCATTGCGGGACTTAGCGTTAGTGAAACAAAAACTGAAATTGCCGTGGCTACCGCTATTGTAAGTCCGAATTGTTTGTAGAATTGTCCTGAGATACCTTCTAAAAATGTAGTAGGGATAAATACAGCGATTAATACTAACCCAATAGCAACTAATGCACCACCAACTTCATCCATGGTTTTACGGGCAGCATCTTTTGGAGATAAGCCTTGCGCCAGATAACGTTCCATATTTTCTACTACAACAATAGCATCATCAACCACAATCCCGATTGCAAGGACTAGTCCGAAAAGGGTTAAGTTATTCAATGAAAACCCGATAGCCTGCATTACGGCAAATGTTCCGATAAGAGAGACTGGGATAGCCAAAATAGGGATAATTGCCGCTCTCCAGGATTGTAGGAATAATAGAATAACGAATACTACTAGGAGCACAGCTTCAAAAATGGTGTGATAGACTTCATCAACAGATTTTTGTACAAACTCTGTTGGGTTGTATGCTATTTTATATTCTAAATCTTCTGGAAAGTTTTTGGAGAGTTCAACCATTTTGGCTTGAATTTCCGCAGCTGTTTCTAATGCGTTTCCTCCAGGTTGTTGAAATATAGGCATTGCAATTGCCGGATCTTTACCCAAATATCCTTTGGTCGCATAGTTTTGAGCGCCAAGTTCTACACGTCCTACATCTTTTAATTGTACAATTCGTCCATTTTCTCCCGATTTAATAATAATATTTTCAAATTCATCTGTAGTGACTAGTTTTCCTTGGGTTTGTATGTTAATTTCAAATGCAGATTGACTTCCTGAAGGCAATGTATTTAGTGTCCCACTAGCAATTTGTACATTTTGACCTCTAAGTGCGGTTAACACTTCTCCGGCAGTCATATCCAGATTGGCAATTCGATCCGGATCCAACCAGATACGCATTGCATATTCTGCTGCACCAAATAGTTGGATATCTCCAATTCCCTTAATACGAGCCAATTCATCCTTTAATTGTAATGTTGCATAGTTTCCGATATAGGTCTGGTCGTAGGTTTTGTTTGGAGAATACATATTGACAACCAATAAGATATCTGGTGATATTTTCTTTGTAGTGATCCCTAATCTTCTTACAGATTCTGGTAACCGGGGTTCTGCAATGGCAACTCGATTTTGTACTTGTACCTGAGCTTTATCCAGGTCGGTTCCTAACTCAAAAGCAACTTGAAGAGTTACCCGACCATCTGCTGCAGATTGTGAGGTCATATAGATCATATTTTCAATACCGTTGATTTCTTTCTCCAGCGGAGTGGCAACGGTTTCAGAAAGTGTTTGTGCATTGGCTCCAGGATAAGCTGCTACTACTTCAATGGTTGGAGGTGCAACATCAGGGAATTGTGATACTGGCAATGATACGTATGCCAATCCGCCCACGATCAATATCAGGATGCTCAACACCGCTGCGAAAATGGGTCTTTTTATAAAAATGTGACTAAATTTCATGATTTCTATTTTTTAGTATTGGAAAAAAGAATCCCCTGTCACTGTCCGTTAGTCCATGATAAAGTGTTGGTGGACAGTGATGTAATGGATTCGTTATGTGATTGTGTTTATTCTTCTTTTGTAAAAGCTAGAATGTCTTTGTTACTGGTAGTTAATACGGTTTCTTTTGGACTTACTGCAACCCCAGGTCTGATCTTCTGAATGTTATTGGTAATCAACTTATCCTCTGGGGCTAACCCTTTTCTAATAATTCGTAAGCCATTGGTATGTAATGGACCAAGTTCTACATTCTTTATGGTCACTTGATTATCCTCACCTAGAACATAAACGAACCTTACGGATTGATTAGTACCTATAATTTCGTCAGGAATCATTAGTGCTTCATGCTCTGCACTTCCCAATAGTCTGGCTTTACCAAACATTCCAGGCTCAATAAGACCATCCTTGTTTTCTAAAGTTGCTCTACCTTCAATAGTTCCCGTACTTCTGTCGATTTCGTTGTCTACAAAATCCATTACGGCTTTGTGTTTGTATTCATCCTCATCTTGTAGTTTCAGAAAAACAGGGTTGGCTGTAGAACGAGATGATCCTCTTTCTCCATTTTGAGCTAGACGCGAATATTTTAGAAAATCTGATTCACTTCCTTTAAAATAAAAATGAATTGGGCTTGTGGCAACGATTGTAGTAAGCAATGTCGAATTTGAAGAACCCCCATCAATCAGGTTTCCTTCATTGATCAAGTCACGACTTACACGTCCGGAAATAGGTGCTTTTACTTTAGTAAATTCAAGATTTAGTTTGGCATTATCTACCGAAGCCTGTGCCAATTGTAACGAGGCTCTTGCTCCAGCCAAGGCTTGCTTTCGGTTATCATATTCTTCTAGAGATACGGCTCCAGATTCTCTTAGAGATTGTACACGATCAAAGTTATCTTTTGCGATAGTTAATCTGGCTTGTGCCTGACCATAACTTGCTCTGGCTTGACTTAACGCAATTTTAAACGGTCTTTGATCTATAGTAAATAAAACATCTCCTTTAGTAACCGATTGTCCGTCTTTGAAACTTACGTTTTGGATATAACCGCTAACTCGAGCTCTTACAGCTACGCGATTACTCGCTTCAAAACGTCCAGTGTATTCATCCCATTCTGTAATTTTTTCAAATACAGGTAGTGCTACTTCTACGGGCATTGCCTGTATAGTAGAAGCTTGATCTTCGTTAGTATCGTTTTTGCTTGTAAGAGCTATAATAGCTAATACCGCAAGAGCTAGTCCAGCAAATATGCTTATTTGCTTGGTGCTTTTTTTGATGTTTGAAAGTATTGTTTTCATTGTATTGTTGTTTTCGGTGTTATTAAAATTTGATAGTACAAATGTATTGACGATGTAGGCCAATGAGTTAACCAAAAACAAAGGGTAAATGACCAAAATTTAATATTAAGGTGTTTTTTGCTCTAAATGAAGGACAGAACGAGGCCAATAAGACGTGATTATATTTTCTATATTTGGAAAAATAGTGATCTAGAACCGTAGGTATACGTTATAAAGCATTATATGAAGTTAAAATTTTCCACCTTATTTCTGATTTTACCAATTTTGAATTTTGGAGAAGGTTTTATATTAAAGGAACCTATAATAAAAACAACCATCCAATTTATTGTAGGGGCTAAAACCGTTTACAACAATGGATACACTAATCATTTTCAATCAATAAAAGAATCGTAATGTTTAAAAAAGTAATTGTACTCTTTGTTTTTATCCTTATATCGAAGTACTCCTCTGGACAAGAGTCCTCAGAAAAAATAGGGGTTACCAGTACTATTGAAATAGCATCAAAATCCTTAGGCGAAAAAAGAGCAGTTGAGATATACCTACCCCCGAGTTATCAAAAATTAACGACCAAAGAATACCCGGTAATGTATGTAATGGATGGGCAGGAATATTTTTTGCATCCAGTGGCTTATCAAAGAATGTTAAGATTCAAAGACAAATCACCAGAGTTTATTGTAGTTGGGATTAATACAGATCGAAAGAAAAGAAGAAAACTCCTGTATGAAGATGGAGATAAGTTGATCAACTTTTTGATTAATGAACTAGTCCCGCATGTGGACAAAAACTATAGAACATTAAAAGAGAAAGAGCGCATGTATTTTGGTTGGGAAATGTCTGGAGGTTTCGCATTAGAGATTTTGACACATTATCAAAATGCGTTCAATGCCTTCTTTATGGCAAGCCCTACGCATATTACACGCGATAGAGTTGCTGTTTTGAGTAAGGAGATAACCAATGATCGTTCTAAAGCCGTTTATCTATATTTTACTAAAGCCCCAGAAGAAACTTATATAGAACAATCCCTGAATAAAACTGATAGTATCTTAAAAACCAGGAATTCCTCTGATATCGTATGGAAAATAGATAATCTATTAGAAGAAGACCACTATACGACGCCATTCAAAACGATAAATAACGCGTTAAGAAACCATTTTCAAGACTATAACACACTACGCTTTTATACCTTGAAAGAGTTTGACGAGTTTGGAGATTTAGAGGATATTAAGCGTTATTACAATCATCGAGGTCATCGTTATGGGATTTCTCCCGACGTTCATAGAACTACAAAACATTTTTTGTTACTCAATGCTATGAAAGAGGATAATTTTGAGCGTTTTGAAATGTATGTGAATGAGTTTAAGGGGTATCTTGATGATCCTACTTTGGAAATATGGGCGATTAGATTTGGAAATTATTTTGCTAAGAATAACCGGGATCAGGATGCTTTAAAAACATATCAGGCAGGACTAAAAAAGTTCCCTGAATCAGCGGTTATCCATAATGCAGTGGGAGAGTTTTATGCAAACAAAGGAGACAAACCAAAAGCAATACGATATTACAAAAAGGCGATTGGCTATGCAGAAATAAATAAGGATTCAAATTTAGAGGAATATAAAACTAACTTAGAAAAACTGTAAGCGAGTTCAAATCTCATTCAAATAAAAAAGTATGGAGTCATTGAATAGGTGAGATGATAAACTGTTTTTAGTTAGGCATTCAAAATTCTCTATTAGAGTATTACATATTTTTTAGCACTTTCTTAAATTTATCATGGAGTTGTAAACGTTGAATTTATCAAATTCCAATATATCATCTATAGACAAATCTATTGTCGTCTTACCATTCAAAAATCTGAGTGGTGATAGTTCTTATGAATATTTTTCCGATGGTATTACCGAAGAAATTATTAATGCGCTTACAAAGATTGATGGACTTAAAGTTACCGCTCGTACTTCATCATTTACATTTAAAAATAAACCAACCGACATTCGGATTATAGGGAACGAACTAGGTGTAACCAATGCGGTAGAAGGAAGTATCCGGATTGCGAAAGAGCGAATACGCATTTCTGCGCAACTTACACGAACAGATACCGGTTTTCTGTTATGGTCTGAAAAGTTTGATAGAGAACTCAATGATGTTTTTGAACTTCAGGATGAAATTAGTCTTCTGATAGCCGATAAAATCCGAGAGAATTTTGGACATATCGAGATTGACGAAACTCTATCCACTGTTCGTACACAAAACCTTACGGCGTATCAACTTTATTTGAAAGGAAGATATTTTCAGCTCACCTGGAATTTGCCAAATATTGAAAAGGCTATTGGTTTTTATCAAAAGGCTGCAGATTTTGATGCTTCTTATGCAGATCCCGTAATAGCTATTGGCTGGTGTTACGCCATTAATGCAAGTTGGGGACATATGGATAGAGAAGAAGGGCTTAAAAAGGCAAATGAATTCCTGGATAGGGGGTTAGCGATGAACCCTGATTCTTATACTGGGTATTTTGCTAGAGCAACAATACATTTTTGGGGGAATTGGCAGTTTGAAGAAGGGTATCACGATCTCCAAAGTTGTTTCAAAATAAATTCACATTTCTCTGAAGGTATGGAAGCCCTTGCAGAATTGTATACGGCAACAGGTTTTTTTGACAGGGCTTTGGAACAGACTGAACAGATTCTAAAAATTAACCCATTATCCCCAAATCATTATTATACCCAAGGAAATATACATTATTTGCAAGGAGACTACGAAACTGCATTGGATAGCTTTGAAAATTCGCTCAAACTTGACAATAGTTTTGCATTAAGCCGACATTTAAAGTTAGGATGTCTGTTGTTTTTAAAGCAAAAAGGAATAATGCTTACGTATGCCAAATCCTTTCTGAGTGATAATTTTGTGACTATGATTAATGCTATTTATGAAGCAGTTCACCATCAAAAGATTCCAGAATACGATGAAGCGCTAGTGTCAGAAAATTTGAACTTGATGGTGTATTGGGATTTTTATTATTTGGTACATTGTCAAAAAACGGATCTTGCGCTCGAACACTTTGAGAAAATGGTGGATGAGCGTATTGGGCAAATCATTAATTTTCAATTTGATCCATTCCTGGAGCCTATACGAGGAACTAAAGTTTTCAAAGAATTAAGGGATTCAGTGTTTAAAGGAATCGAAGCCACAACCTTCTCTGTTGAAACCTCAAAAACGGATAACATCCCATCCTTTACCCAAAAAGAATCTGATAAATTAAAAAATGAATTAGACCAAGTTTTAGTTGGTAAAGAGGCCTTTCTTTGGCCAGAATTATCACTTCGCTCTTTGGCAGAAGAATTGGCCATTCACCCCAATCGATTATCAAAATTCATTAATGATGGTCTTCAAACAAATTTCACTGAACTAGTGAACGATAAGCGTCTGGAGTATTTCAAAAAAATAGCTTTGTTACCAGAAAACAACCATTTGACCTTGTTGGGATTGGCCTACGAAAGCGGTTTTAACTCCAAAACCGTTTTTAATACATACTTTAAAAAAGTAGTAGGCATGACGCCTAAGCAATGGTTGAAGAATAACGCCTAGTTGGGATGCTCGTACATAGTTTCAAAATCTCATTTCTAGCATCTGAGTTGTAGTCACAAGTACTTAATGCTACTTATTCAATTTTTTCGAGAATCGTAGTCAAAAAGTTCTGATTTTCATTTTATAGGTTCTGAATTTCATTTCAGAACGATTGTCTTTCCTTTCAAAATCATCTTTGTACCATCAAAATTTATTGTGATGTTAAGAAAGGCAAATAACAAACGTATTCTACTTGCAGGGGCAACAGGCTATTTAGGAAATCATATAGCACAAATCATGATAGCACAGGGATTGGCAGCAAGACTGCTTACGCGAAAGAAAGAAAAATTAGCGCAATATCAGTCTCCAGGGATAGAAATTGTGGAGGCTACGGTTACAGAACCCAATACACTTTCTGGAAGTTGTGAAAGAATTGATACATTGATTTCTACCATAGGTATCACGCGTCAAAAAGATGGATTCACGTATATGGATGTAGATTACCAAGCTAATCTAAATCTACTTAGAGAAGCCCAAAGAGCGGGTGTGCGGAAGTTTATTTATGTATCCGCTATCAATGGTGACCAGCATCGAGACCTTAAAATTTTTGAGGCTAAAGAAGCCTTTGTAGATGAACTAAAAAAGTCAGGGCTGGAGTATACTGTGATTAGACCCAATGGATTTTTCTCTGATATGAAAGACTTTCTGCAAATGGCAGGTAAGGGACGCGTATTTCTCTTCGGAAAAGGGGAGCAATTGATGAATCCCATTCACGGAGCAGATTTGGCAGAAATCATCTTGACAATGATTGACGAATCTGTTAATGAATGTTCAGTAGGAGGACCAGATGTACTAACGCAAAATGAGATTGCAGAATTGGCATTTGATGCCCATGGTAAAGCACCTAATATTTGGCATTTGCCAGATTGGATAAGGCGTTTCTCTCTTTGGTCGGTCCGAAAATTTACTACTGTAGAGACCTATGGCCCAATTGAATTCTTTTTGACCCTGATGGCCAATGACAACGTGGCAATGCGCTACGGAAAGCATAAGCTAAGAGACTTCTATTTCGCAGAAGCAAAAAATAATTAAAATTTAAAGTCATGATACATAAAATGTTAAGTAACAAATGTCCAAACTGTGGTAAAGGACATATCTATAACGAAAAGAACATTTACTTCAATTTTAGTAAACCTAGAATGAATAAAGAGTGTGAGCATTGCGGATTTGCATTCGAAAAAGAACCTGGGTTTTTCTTTGGTGCGATGTACGTAAGTTACGCTTTGGGAATTGCAGAAGCAATTACAGTATTTGTCATCGGAACTTTCTTTTTTGAAAACATTTTTGATCTACGAATCCTATCATGGATAGCCATCACTATTTTGTTGTTGTCCTCTTTTAATATGCGGATTGCCCGAATAATCTGGATTTACCTATTGAAAGGCGTTTAAGAATAAAAATAAGTTCGGGATTTCATTTCAGAACGACTGGTGGTCTTATCATTCGCATCTTTGAACCATCAAATTATCAATTAAACCAGCAAGTATAAAACTTCTAAAAATGAAAGCAGTAGTGTATTCTAAATATGGTTCGCCAAAAGTCCTGGAATTAGAGGAGTTGGAAAAACCCACACCAAAATCTAATGAAATTTTGGTGAAGGTGCACGCTACTTCGGTTACTGCTGGTGATGTAAGGTTACGAGCCTCTGATTTTCCAACAATGGTATGGTTACCTGCACGTTTGATTTTTGGATTGTTCCGCCCAAAGAAGCGAATCTTAGGTCACGAATGGTCGGGAGTGATTGAACAAGTAGGAAGTAAAGTATTAAAGTTTAAAGTAGGCGATGAGGTTTTTGGTACCACATCAATGCTAAAAACAGGAGCCTATGCTGAATATATGTGTGTCCCTGAACGTTGGAACCATGGCGTAGTAGCCAAAAAACCAAGGAACCTCTCTCACCAGGAAGCTGCTGTATTACCGATCGGTAGTATGACCGCTCAGTATTTACTGCAAAAAGCGAATATTAAAAGAAATCAGAAAGTTCTCATTTATGGAGCTTCTGGCAGTGTTGGTAGCTATGCGGTGCAAATTGCCAATCATTTTGGGGCACAGGTTACGGGAGTGTGTAGCACCCAGAATGTAGAGATGGTCGAACAATTAGGTGCTGAAGCTGTAATCGATTACAAAAAACAGGATTATGCGAACCTATCTGAACGCTTCGATATTGTATTTGATACCGTAGGTAAAACTTCAAAGTCTGATGCCAAAAGGGTATTAAACAATGGTGGGAAGTTTGTTTCCACAAAAATGCTCACCAAAGAAAGCGTCGAACTGCTTTTAAAGATACGTCAACTGGCAGAAACTGGGCAATTGAAACCATATATAGACAAAGAATACCGTTTAGAAACTCTTCGTGAAGCGCATCGATATGTGGATTCGGGGAGAAAACGAGGAAACGTATCGGTCGTCATTCAAAATTAAAATCATCAATCTGTGCTAAGCCTAGTCGAAGCATTAAAAAAATGAACAAACATGAAAAAAGTACTTATCATCAACGGACACCCTGATAAAGAAAGTTTTAACTGGGCATTGGCTGAAAGCTATAAAAAAGGGGCAATCTCAGGAAGTGCAAGGGTAGAAACTATAAATCTTTCAGAGCTTCAGTTTGATCCGAATTTGAAATATGGCTACAGAATTCCCTATGCATTGGAGTCTGATTTGGAAATGGCTATCAAGAAAATAAAGGAAGCCGAACATTTAGTCTGGGTTTTTCCAATGTGGTGGTATGGCATTCCTGCTTTGCTGAAAGGCTTTATCGACCGTACTTTTTTACCAGGGATAACTTTCAAATATCAAAAAGGAAAATTGTTTCCAGATAAATTATTGAAAGGGAAAACGGCACGAATTATTGTAACCGCAGATACGGTGAGTTGGTACAATAGTTTGGTAATGAAAAACCCAGCTATTAATCAGTTTAAAAAAGGAGTTCTGGAGTTCTGCGGTGTAAAGCCGGTAAAGGTTACATATCTCGCTGCAGTCAAAGACTCCACAGAAAAACAACGTGATCAATGGCTTACTAAAGTAAATCTACTAGGAGCAAGAGTACATTGAAAATGAAATAACGTACAAACGAAATCACTTTTAAAACAAATCAAATTTCTGCTCAAACAAATGTTTTGATAGAGGTATCAGGAAATTTGTATCAGTATTAATTAAAAATAGAATGAAATGAAAAATATTTTAGCTTTTTCTGGCAGCAACAGCCAGGATTCCATTAACGCAAAACTGATCCATTCAGTAATTAAAAGATATCCCAATCATGATATCCGATTTATCGATCTTAAAAAATTTGAAGCTCCCATCTATTCACCTCAAATACAGGCTACGGGAATTCCAAAATCAATACAAGAGTTGTATGCTATTTTTCAAGAAAGTGAGGGTTTTATTATAGCCTCTCCAGAGCATAATGGTTTGCCATCTGCATTTTTGAAAAACACTTTGGATTGGTTATCTGTGATCACTCAGCGTTTCTTTGGAGAAAAACCAGTCTTGTTGTTAAGTACTTCTCCTGGCGCTACAGGTGCACGAACCCACTTGTCCATATTAGCAAAGTTAGTTCCATTATGGGGAGGAGTTCTAAGTGCGACCTATTCTCTTGGCAGTTTTAATGAGGCTTTTGATATGGATCAAAATGTCATCAAAGATGCAACAGAGTTACAACATCTGGATAAGGCGTTTTCTGCTCTTGTAGCATCAAATCCTAAACCAAAGAAAACCAATGTAGAAGTAGTACAAGCGTATTTTAATGCTTTTCAACAAGGAGATTTAGAAGCTGTACTCAATGTTTTTCATCCAGATTGTTATATCGTAAGTGTAAAAGAAGAAGAGCGACCCACAGAACAGCTTCACGGTATTTATCGCTCCCGAAAGGAAGCAAAACAATTTCTAAACAACATTATAGCCCTTTTTGAAACCAAGTCATTTGTAGTAGAAACTGTTGTTGAAGCAGCCGATAATTTGGTGATTGCCAAAGGTACCTTCTCGCATTTGGTGAAAAGCTCAGGGAAACTATTCAATAGCAATTGGGTCCAACTTTGTGTGATTGAAGATGAAATGATAAAAGAATATCGTTTCTACGAAGATTCTGCTGCTCTTATTGAAGCTTCAACTATTGAATATGCTTAATGATGATACCAGCGGCGATACAACATCAATTTGAATTTTGGAGACATATCGGTCAAGTGGGAGGATATTTTCATCAATATGATGGGTTTTCCAGTCTTTCCCCCAAAGATGCCACTTGGCCCTCTAAAATATTCGATCTTAAAGAACACCATATTGAAGGATTAAAACAAAAGATCACAAATTATCATCTTTCCAAATCCGTAGCAGTAGAAGAAAATGAAGTACTTGAAATACTCTTGCGATCAAAAGGATTTATCCAAACATCTTCAGTAACGGCAATGACGAAGAAAATTGATGAGAAGATTCAACATAGTGTCTATCCGGAAATTGAAAAAGTAACAGATATTTTGAGTGCACGAACATTTGCAAAAATTGCGTCTAAAGCATTTGGTTACCAAATTTATGAGAGCACTATCATACCTTTAATTCAGAGTACAAAAGTTCAATTATTTTTAGGGAAACATGAAAATAAATATGTAAGTTGTGGAATCGTATTTATGGATGCTAATGGTGATTCGGGACTACATATGATTGGAGCTAAAAAAGAATACCGAGGATTGGGATTAGGCAAGAAAATGACCCAACATTTACTTTCAGTAGCATTAAGAAACGAAAGTGATTATATTCATCTGGTAGCTTCAAAATTAGGAGCACCTATTTATCAGAAGCTTGGTTTTCAGAACCAGGGATATTTAAAGTCATACACCATTCAATAGAACAATTATGAAGTACATTTGTTTAATCCTGTTCAGCGCTATGATTCCTGCTAATGCACAAAATATAAATCAACTTTTGTCTAGTAAATTAGACTCCATATCAGAAAATCCTGTACATAGCATTTCTGTGTATATAAAAAATCAGGATGGCGTACTTATGGATCAAGTAGTTGGACTGCTTGAAAAAGAAGGAGAGAAAGCATTATCAACAGACCAGTTTAAAATTGCCAGTAGTACGAAGCTGTTTGTATCGACTATTATTTTGCAATTGCAGGAAGAAGGAAAGCTTAGTCTTACAGATAAGGTATACCCGTACCTGAAAGATATTGAGTATCTGAAGTTGGATGAATTTCATTATTATAACAACTTAGCTTTTGCTAAAGAAATAAGTGTTGAGCAGCTACTATCTCACAAAAGTGGATTAGCAGATATTTTTAATGACAAACAGGAGGCTTTTTTTGAGCGTGTCATGCAAAATCCAGAACGACAATACCAACCTAAAGATATAGTCGATTTGTATTTTGAATTTGGGTTACATAAGGAAACTAAATCAAGACCTGATGAGGGTTGGCATTATTCTGATATGAACTATGTACTGCTAGGTTTATTAATAGAACAATTAGAACAAAAATCATTATCGCAATCCATTCGGGATCGTATTTTGCGTCCGCTGGATTTAAAAGATACTTACTTTGAGTTTTATGAAAAAGCAGAAACCAATAAGGCTAGATTGCATCAGTATATAAGTAACATCGATTTTAATATGGTAAATACCTCTTTTGATTGGTCTGGGGGAGGGTTGGTGAGTACGCACCAAGATTTGGCTACTTTTATTGAAGCTCTTTTTAACAAAAAACTTATTTCTGAAACATCATTACAGAAAATGATTGCCGTACAGCCTACCATAAAAGACCACCTTCCATATGGGTTGGGAGTTTATAAGTCTGTTTATAATAATCATACTTTCTTTGGGCATTATGGATTTTATGGTACATATATTGGATATTGCCCAAGTACCAAAACCGTACTTTCGTATTGTATATCACAGGCAACACCTTCATTTAATACCTATGAATTGGTAAATGCAATTGTTGAAAAGGTAAAGTGATCACTTAAAAATCATAGTTATTCTGTATTTCTCCTATGTAGTCTATAATTTAAATAAAAAAGCTCACCATTTGGTGAGCTTTTCATTCTTAAGTGACCTCGGCAGGAAAACAGCTTTAGACGTAGGTGTTGATTGTCACGATTTTTATCCTATTTCTTATGAAGAAGTAAAGTGTATTATGAAAAGCAAATCGTAGCGTGAAGAGAATATGTACTACGTTAATTAAAAAAAATGTATCTTACCGTTGAATTACCCCACTAGTTTTAATATTTCTTAAAAAGCACTGAACACTTATCATGGGGAATTCAAAAATTTTGATTGCCTTATTGGGGTTACTTTTATGTCCGTTATTTCTAATAAGCCAAAATCAACAGGAACAACGAGAGCCTTCGCCTGAACTCCAATCTACAAGCCTAACTCCAAAACAATTTAACAAAGCATTAAATCAGGAATTTAGTAATCTTCTTTCAGGACAAGAAAATAATGCCGTTGGGAGTTATGCTTCTGTAGATATAGAAAACTCATCAGTTACTTTTGCTCCTAATATTAATTTAAAAAATGGAAATATAATTGTTGTTGAATTCAAAGGAGGTGTTTCGGATGGAACCTCTTCGGTTTTTAGTAATAACAAATTAAATACAAATGTTTCAGCCAATATTCAATATCATTTTATTAATAGATTAACTCCTCAATCTTTGAGATTCAAAAATGATTTGAAAGAATTTTACAGAAAAAAGAAAAATATTGAAGATAAAGGTAGAAGTGATTTAGATTACTTAAAAAACTACAAACAAAATGAGTTAAAAATTAAATGTAACAATCTTGAAATTAAATTACATGAGACTGAAGAGTTGTTGCAAAAAGAAACTAAAGGCAGTCTTAAGATAGATACATGGAAATTAGAGATTGATGTAAGTAAGGATAAAATTGAATCTTTGAGGAAAAAGATAAATGGTGAATCTGATGAAGTCAAAAAAAGAGAACTTAAACTAGAGCAAAATAAACTTAGACTTAAAGTAGGAGATTTGGCCAACAAGATTTTGTCTCATAATTTGTTTTCAAATGATAGAGTAGTGGGATTAAATCATCAAAAGCAATTATTAATCAAGAAAATTGATTCCGTAAATAAACTGTCTTCAAATTATAGCAAGTATTTGATGAATGATGTTATATCCTTAAATAATAAGGTTGGAAAACAAATAGAGGAACTGGAAAAGAATTATGAACCTAAATTGACTGGCTTCAATGCAAATTGGTTTTCGGTTTCATATAAGGTAAAAAATGATGAGTTTAAATTATTAAATTCTGAACTTGAATTGACCGAACAAATAAGAGATACCAACTTTGTTACACATGAGGTTAAAATTCAGCATTCATGGTATAAATATAATCTAGTAGAAAGTTTTAAAACGATATATGTTACCAATTCTATTGGTTATGGATATACAAGTACTTTTGGTAATTTAAATAAAGTTGAAATTAATGAAGTTGAAAATTTGGGGACTATTCCTGGACAGAGAACGACTTCAAATCAGTTTAATGCTTATGTTGGTGATTATAGAGAAGGTATTAGTGAAGTAACTTTTAATTCTGAGTTATATTACTTTCTTTTTAAAAAGAATAAAGCTGCATTTCATTTTTATCCAGAATACAGAATTACAGAAGATGAAAAACCTATTACTAATTTAGGTTTAGGGGTTCTTTTTGCATTCAAGGACAAAAAAAATGAAAAGAAATCAATTGTTAATGCAGAACTTTTCTATGATTTTCTTGATGTTTTTAAAAATACAGAAACAGACCTTAAGCTTTTTGAAAGAAATAGTATTGGCTTACGATTTACGTTTCCAATTCAATTTAAGAACAATTAATTTATATAAAATATGGCTGAAATGATTATTGAAAACGAACATACCAGGTTTGTTGTTAGACATAGAGCGGTTTGTGATACTGATGATGTTCATTATAGAGGCTGGTGGAGGGATACCTATGAACAAGCTGAAGCTGACGCATTCAAACATTTGTCAAAACATGAATTTCATCAAGTTTGGATTGAAACTGAGCAAACTCAAACATTAAGAAGTAGATATTCTAACTAGCAAATTGAATTATATTTTTTATGAAAATAATTGCTGATACAAATATTTGGTATGAACTAGGACAGGATGAAGAGCTTTATAAAAAAATGAAAGGTTTGCCTGTAGCTCCTAGTTTTGTAAATATACATGAGTTATCCAAGTCGGAAAACCTAATTGATAAAGAAGACTTATGTAGAAATGCTATTCAGATGCTTTTTAGGTTTCAAAAGAAAGTTATTTATGAGCCTCCGTTTATATATTTAGCACAATTACATCAAGAATATGCTTTTGATCCAGTAAAAGAAATTGGACATTGGTTAGACTTTACTTCAAAATTTGCTAAGGGGCATTCCATTGATCCTTCAAAGAGGGATATTTTTAAAAAAGAAATAGAGGCTATTAGAGCAAACCTTAAAGATATGGCAGATATTTTTAATGAGGAAGCAGAAAAAATAAGGAAGAGTATAATAAGTAAAAAAGATCATAAAAAAAAAGATACATATCAGATCACAGCAGGATTTTTAAATTTTTGTGTTGAAAAATCTACCGAGGAGCAATGTAATTTGGATGATTTTGATTTGGATAACATAGAACTTTTGGTAAGAACATTAGATCATTTTTTTAAAACACTTGAAACAAGTCAGATGAAAGTTCAGGCTAATGATTGGTATGATTTTGCAATTTTAACGTATGTGCAACCAGGAGATAAGTATTGGACAAGAGAGAAAAGATGGATTCGTTTGATTAAAGAAGCAGGTTGTGCGGATTATTTGTACGAGGAATAATTTGAATGGTATGTTCGTGTTCGTTAAAAGATGATTAATTTTCGTTTTAAGATGAATAAATAGCGTATAACGATTCATTATTAGTTTTTGAATAATTTATTTATTATTTTTTGATAAACTAAATTTGCTTTAATCGATACATTTGCAGTGTAAAACGATTCAAATGACATTTAAGAAGCAAATAAATAGAATAAGGGTTGTTCTTGCTGAACAAGATAGAACCAATAAATGGTTAGCAGAAAAACTAGGTAAGAATAGAACTACAGTTTCCCGTTGGTGTACTAACGACATGCAACCGGTCCTTGGAAACATTAGTGGAGATAGCTGTTGTATTAAATGTCGATGTTACGGACTTATTGGTTAAAACTAAATACGATAAATAATAAATGGCAGTTAAGTATCCGGTAATTGATCTCTTCTGTGGGATTGGAGGACTAAGTAAAGGATTGAGGCAAGAAAAGTTTAAGGTAATTGCTGGTTTCGATATAGATGAATCCTGTAGATATGCTTTTGAAAAGAATAATCAGTCAAGGTTTTATGCTGAGGATTTAAATTTACTTCCATCTAGTTTTATTGAAAAATTATACCCTAAAAATACTACAAGAATTTTAGTTGGATGTGCACCTTGTCAAGCATTTAGTACTTACTCTCAAAAATATAAGGATAATGATAAGTGGAGAATGTTATATGCGTACGGTAGAATTATAGATGAAGTAAAACCTGAGATTATTTCAATGGAAAATGTGCCGAATCTTAAAAACTATAATGGAGGTAAGGTTCTTGACGATTTTTTGGAAATCTTAACTAAGAATAATTATTATGTTAATTGGAAAATTGTGGATTCAAGCGATTATGGTGTGCCACAAAGTAGAAAAAGATTAATTCTTTTTGCTTCTAAATTTGGAGAAATTGAATTTGCAAAACCTACTCATAAAAATAAAAAAGTAACAGTAAAAGATGTAATAGGACATCTGCCACCTATAGAAGATGGAGAAACTCATTCTTCAGATATTATCCATCGATCTCGAAAATTATCAGATTTAAATAAGAAAAGAATTTCGAATACTCCCTATGGTGGTGGCTGGAAGGATTGGCCGGAAGAGTTGTTGCTAGAATGTCACAAAAAGGATTCTGGAAAAACATTTGGAAGTGTATATGGTAGAATGGAATGGGATAAATTAGCTCCTACTATGACAACACAGTGCACCGGTCTTGGAAATGGAAGATTTGGTCACCCTGAGCAAAATAGAGCAATATCTCTAAGAGAGGCAGCTTTGCTTCAAACTTTTCCAGAAGAATATGAATTTTATGATCCTGATACTGATTTTTCTTCTCCAAAAATAGAAATGCATATAGGAAATGCCGTTCCTGTTAATTTGGGTAGAATGATTGCAAAAACTATAAGAAAACATATTAAAACCTATGCCAACAACTCAAGAAAAATATACAATGAAAATGAGTCTAAATGTACTTAATCATTTAGGACTTAGATTATATAGTAATATACCAACAGTACTGTCAGAAGCTGTAGCAAATTCATATGATGCAGATGCTACTGAAGTAAACATTACCTTAGATATTGAGAATGATAAAGTAATAATAGAAGATAATGGTCATGGTATGACTTTATCTGATATAAATGATAAGTTTTTATATGTTGGTTACTCCAAACGAAATAATGGAGAAGGTATAACACCCTTGTTTAAGCGTCCAGTAATGGGTAGAAAGGGAATCGGTAAGTTATCCTTATTCTCTATTGCTAATAATATTGAAATTCGTACAATAAGAAAGATTGTGGGAACAGATGAAGTAGAAAAAAATGGGTTTTTAATGAATAGGTTTGATATTGAAGATGAAATTTCAAAATCGGAAAAATATCATCCAAAAGATATTCCCCTTAATGGTTTTGATAAAGAACAAGGGACTCAAATAATTCTTACAGACTTTAAAAGAAAAATTAATTATACCTCTGTTTGGTTAAGAAAAAGGTTAGCCAGACGTTTTAGTGTTTTAGGTACTTCAAGTAACTTTGAAGTGTTGGTAGATAAAGAATCTGTTAAAATTACAGATCGAGATTATTTAGGGAAAATTCAATTTTTGTGGTTAGTAGGAGACGAAGAAGAAGAAACTTATACAAAGCATTATACTTTTGAAAAAATTGAAGAACTAAATGGAGATATTGATGGGACTAACTATAAAATTTCAGGTTGGATAGGAGCAGTAGAGTACCCTAGTGATTTACAACAAGATGGAATTAATAATAATAAGATAAGTATTTTATGTCGGGGTAAAATGGCACAAGAAGATATTTTAGAGTCGTTTACTGAAGGAGGAATTTATGCAGATTATCTTATTGGTGAGATAGAGGCAGATTTTTTAGATTCTGATGATAAAGATGATATAGCTACTAGTAGTAGACAAAAAATTCACGAAGAAGACCCTAGATATAGAGAATTACAGCAACATGTTTATAAAATTTTAAAAAAAATCCAAAGAGTTTGGACGGAATATCGAAATGAACTTAACCTTAAAAAAGCGGTTCAAAAAGCTAAATCTGTTCATCCATCTCTAGAAAATTGGTATGATTCCTTGAAAACAGATAAACGAAAGGAATATGCCAGGGAGTTATTTAGTACCATAGAATCTTTTCATTTTGATAAATCAGAACCTGATGTTATAAAAAAGAAGAAAGATCTTTATGTGCAAGGTATAGTAGCTTTTGAAAAACTAAGATTAAGAGATAGTCTTAATGAGCTTTCCAAAATTAAAACAGCAGATGATTTAAGATTAGCAAAAATATTTGCTGATCTAAATGATCTTGAAGCTAATTTATATTATGATATAGCCTACGAAAGAGTGGAGGTCATAAAAGAATTTCAGAAGAAGTTAGATGCGAATGATAAAGAAAAACTTCTTCAAAAATACTTGTTCGATAATTTATGGATTCTGAACCCTTCTTGGGAGAGACCTACCGAAGGATCTGAGATTATGGAAAAAAGAGTTGAGGATGAGTTTAAGGTTGTGGTTGATTCCTTGTCAGATGATGAGAGGAAGGGCAGAATGGATATAAAATATAGAACCGCAGCGGGCAAGCATATTATTATCGAACTTAAGAGGTATGAACCAAGTTATAAGGTTACTCCAGTGATGTTGTATACTCAAATGAAAAAATATAAGGATGCTTTGGAAAAGTGTTTGATGAAAACAGGGCAAAATAATGCTCCTATTGAATCTATAGCAATTTTGGGGACGCCTTATAGTAAAGAGGACTGGGATGAAGCAGAACGACTTTTGTCAGGCATTAATGGAAGGATAATATATTATGACGAGTTAATAGAGGAAAGTCTAAAGGCTTATTCTGATTATTTAGATAGACAAAAAGAGGTAAGTCGTTTAAGAAAAATTATTGACGATATAATTGATAATTAATTAAATGTCACCAAATCTAACACCAAAAAACAAAAAACTCCTTTAAAATCAGTATTTAAAGGAGTTTTTTAGTGACCTCGGCAGGATTCAAACCTGCAACCTCTTGAGCCGTAATCAAGTGCACTATTCAGTTATGCTACGAGGCCTTTTTTAATTATTGCGGGTGCAAATATAGGTGTTTTTTATCCTCATAACAAAATATAATCTCAATTTTTCTATAAAGAAAAGCTACCTGATTTGATTCTAAGGAAGATACCTTTAAAAATCATGGATCAGATAGCTGTTTTCATGGTATAGATTTGTCAATCTTAGCTCAAGACAAGGATTGTTTTTAGGGGTATTAATTATTTTTTGCCTTCTTTTTTTAAATTTCATTATTTTGGGCCAATGGATGTAAAAGAATTTGTAAGAGATATTCCCGACTTTCCAAAACCTGGAATTTTATTTAAAGATATCACCCCGTTATTAGCGAATCATAAAGCTTTGGTGCATTGTGCAGATCAACTAGCAGCATTTTGCCCAGCGGATACTACAGTGGATAAAGTGATCGGTATCGAAGCCAGAGGTTTTATTATAGGAACTATGATTGCAGAACGTTTAGGAGCCGGTTTTGTACCTGTGCGCAAAAAAGGAAAGCTACCTTACAAAGTGAAATCAAAAAGCTACGGGTTAGAATATGGCGAAGATACCTTAGAAATGCACGAGGATGCCATACAACCTGGAGAACGTGTTTTGATTCATGACGATGTATTGGCAACTGGAGGTACAGCAGCTGCAGTATGTCAATTAGTCAAAGAAGCCGGAGGGATTATTGTACAATGTAATTTTATTATGGAGTTGGGCTTTCTGAAAGGAAGAGAGAAGCTAGAATCCGATACTGTAGCTTTGTTACAATACTAAAAAACCTCCACCAGATCGGTGAAGGTTTTTCGTCAAACTCAATATAAAGAAGTACTACCTAATTTTTGGTAGTTGCGATTATTGCCCCATCTTTTGCTTTTTCTCCGTAAACACTAATAGCAGTTTGTGGTTTTAGAAAATCAACCTCTGCTAACTTGTCATCTTTCGCCAAAGTATCCAATGTTTGGAAGTCTGCCTCTTTTCCATCAATGATAATTAGCTTTTCGATATTCGGATCGTCTATAAATCTGAATTTTGGACCAAATCTGGCATTGATATTAGGGATTTGTTGACCGTTGAAAAAGAAGTTTCCGTTTTCGTCTTGGTTAAAAGAAAATGATTGCTTCATCATGTCTTTGAACTTTTTCATATCAAAACCTCGGCCATTAAAAAACAAAGAATCGTTTTCTTCATCAAAATCAAAGTTGAAAGCAAAGTTTTGTTGTTTCAATAGGCTATCTACTGCTACCTTTGGAAAGGTAAACGTATGTTGATTACCAAAAGAGGCGATATCAAAAGATCCCGGCTGATTGATATATAAACTGTCATTTTTGAAACCCAGTTCTATTTTAGAAATAGGTTCTGAAGAAGATGAGGAATACTGACTTTTTGAATTTCCCTTTTTTAGGGTAATGTTTAGAGTAGTAATCTCATTCTGATCATTATACTCTACTTTTTTAATGATCAATTCGATACCATTCTCAGCAAAAAACGTTTTTAAATCTTCTAATTCTTGTTCAGTGGTATTTTTGCTGATAACCGCAGTAACTTCATCTTGTACTGCTTCGGTGATGTCGGTCATGTTGTGATTTGTAGAAAATGCTGACAAGGATAGTATACCCAGTATACCCATTCCTAAAATGATCCACTTTTTCATATGATTGTCTTTTTGGTTTTTTTGATTGTGAAATACTCAATTGCTACTTTAAATACGAGAAGAGAAAGTAGCTGTTGCAGAAAAATGAGTACACTAAGCTAAAAACCTCAGAATTTTTGGCTATTTAATAGGCAATCTCCTTAATAGTTTATTGAATCACTCCCGATATCAATGAAATTAATTTAAGCGTCTAGCGCTCTTTTGGTGACGTAAAGTCTCCAGCCAAAAATAGCGAGTTGAAATTTAGAAGCTTTGCTAAGGTCTAATCTCCTTTTTGTAAAGCTAGGTAGGATTAGTTTGTTGATTTTGGCTAGGATGGCAAATAGTTGATTTTTCATGTTGTAAAATTACAAAAAACTCACCTTTAGGAGATGAGTTTTTTGATTGAAATTATGAGATAATTTATTTATGCTCTATCAGTTAGCAGAAGATAAAATGGATGCTGGATTACTTGTTTTTGGTAATGATTTCAACCACGCCATTCTTTGCTTCTACACCAAATTTCTTTTTGGCCTTTTCACCTTTATACACATTCACTTCTTCAATATCATCTGAGTCTAAGTTTTTCATGTCTGAGGCCTCAACTTTTTTACCATCGATAAAAAATAATGGCTCTTTGCCGCCGGTATTAGTTGTAAATGCAAAGGTTTTTTTGTCATTGGTGTGTATTTTAAAAATATTATCATCGTCATCTCCGTGAATCTCTTCGGTAATAATGTTACCGTTTTTGTCCTTTTTGGTAATTATTTTTGTTTTACCACTAGTTACTATAGAAATATTATGCTCCCCATCAGAATCTTCATCCTCGTCATAATCAATTTCTACAATTTTTTTCTTACTCTTTTTTGAAGACCAAACATGAATGTTGCCATTCTCGGATTGGCTGATATTGATTTTTTTGGTTTTACTGTTATACGTAATCGTAATCGGATTGATTGGAGCATCATTTTCTATAGCATAATTGGCATTGCTTTTTTCTGAAGACATTTTCATTTCGATTCTTAGAATCTCTCCATCACCATTGCGTTTGATGTTAGAAAAACTGATTTTAACAGAATACTCATCTTCCAATGTTTTTTTGATACTCTCCAGATCCTGTTTAGAAGAGCTTTTATTGATTATAAATTTCACTGTTTTATTATCCTTAGATATAAAATAGGTATAAGAACTGTTTGTTGCTGAAGTGGTTTTTTCTTTGATTATGGTAGTGGTATTGAAACTCCATAAGAAAACACTGAGCAGAGGTAGGATCGCAAAAGTCTTTAATAAATTCTGTTTGTTTGAATCTTTTTTGTTTAGCATAACTATTCGTTTTTTGATTAATGATTGATAAAAATTGTTGACAATAGCAACGGTATTATTTGATGATACTTTGATTAAAGTAAGTTGATATTCTTTTTTGCAGGATAAATTGTTGGAAGCTTCCCGATCTGCGATAAATTCTAGATTTTGTTCCAGGCTTTTTTTATACCACCACGCTAACGGATTTGCCCATTGAAAAATGACAAAAAGGTGCCCAATTAGGGTGTCTAGAGTATGTAGTTGATGTGCATGTATCTTTTCATGAGTAATGATCATCTCTAATTCTTCCTGGGTATGTAAAGCGGGATTATAGACAATGGTATTCAAAAAGGAAAAAGGGGCGATGTCTTTTTCGACTTCAATAAGCTTGAATTTCCCTTCCTTTTGTATAGGTTGTTTGTGTATCAAACGACGTAGTGATAGTACCTGAATTAGAAAACGGATCATCATAAGAAATACTCCAACGGCATATATAGTAATCCCAACAAACCACCAATTTATAGAAGTATCTTGGGTTGGTGTGAGGTTGGTCGGTTGTATAATAGATCCTGTAGTAAGTGTAGGTTCTATATAAGTGACCGTAGTAAATTCTACAAAGGGTAGTAAAAGTGATGCGATAATCCCAGACAATAGGAAATGGCGATTGACTGAGAAAAATGTGTCTTTACGAAGTAAAATGAAATATACTCCATAAAATAAGGAGAGTAGAAAACCTACTTTAAGTGTGTAAAAGATAAAAGCTTCCATATCATTATTTTTTTTGTTCGATAACTTCTAAAATCTCTCTAAGTTCTTCGGCCGTAATTTTTTCTTCCTTGGCAAAAAAGGAAACCAAATTTTTATAAGAATCATTAAAATACTCTTTCATGGCTTTGCTTACAAAACGACTGCGATATTCTTCTTTGGTAATCACAGGGAAATATTGATGTGTTTTACCAAAAGCCTTGTGACCGACATACCCTTTATCTTGCAGATTTCGTATAATGGTAGATACGGTGTTGTAATGCGCAGATGTCCCTAGTTCTGCCTGTACCTCTTTGGCAAATGCTTTTTCAAGTTTCCAAAGAGCTTTCATGATTTCTTCTTCCTTCGTTGTAAGTTTTTCCATGATGAAATTTGTTATTGGTCAAATATATAACTATAATTTTAGTTATGAAACTATTTTTTTAGTTATTTAACGAATTTTATAGTTTTCAACTGAAAATAGACCTTCAAAGTTTCATAAAAAGTAGATGTAGAATTACCTTATCCGTTTCTTATTATCTATATTCGCATCCAAATAATAAACAATGTTTTTAAGTATATTTTATGTATTGATAGGACTTGTTCTTCTCGTAGTAGGAGGGGAGTTTCTAGTACGATCTTCGGTTGCGTTATCTTTTCGGCTAAAGCTATCAAAAATGGTTATTGGGCTTACCGTTGTCTCTTTTGCCACTTCGGCTCCAGAGTTATTGGTTAGTGTCCAGGCGGCATTAGATGGCTTATCCGATATATCATTAGGTAATGTGATTGGATCGAATATAGCAAACATTGGATTGGTATTAGGAATCACAGCTATTATTGGACCTCTTGCAATCGATAGGGATTTTTACAAATTCAATTGGCCGGTAATGGTGTTATTATCGTTTGGGTTGTATTTGGTATTAAAGAATGATGGAGTTTTGACACAACTAGAAGGATTGTTGTTTTTTGCATCCTTATTAATTTATCTCTTTTTGCTGATCAGGAGGTCAAGAAAATTTGCGGATGCTACCCTTGAAGAAGTTGACGATTCTTTGGAGAAAACTTCAGGATTTAAAATTGTAGTTTGGTTGCTGATTGGAGGTGCAGCGCTATATTTTGGGTCTGAATTGTTGGTAAAAGGCGCAGAAGATATTGCGTTGAGTATGGGAGTGAGTGAAGGAGTAATTGCAGTTACGCTAATTGCAGTGGGGACTAGCGTTCCCGAGTTGGCGGCTTCGGTTATTGCTGCGTTGAAACAAGAAAAGGCGATTTCTTTAGGAAACCTGATTGGATCTAATATTTTTAATATCGCTTCGGTATTGGGAATCACAGCGATGATTCAACCTATCGCAGTCAAGGATGAAAGTTTAATGGGAGTTAATATCTACTGGATGTTAGGTTTTGCTTTGATTCTATTACCCCTGGCATTTGTGCCTAAAAAAATGACGCTAACACGACCAAAAGGTCTTTTGATATTTGTGGCCTATTGTATTTTTATTGCTTTGGTATTTATAAAATAAAATCTGGTTTTCTAAAAGAAGATCTTTAACAATAACAAAAAACCTCTAAGAATTTTCTTAGAGGTTTTTTTGCGTTTAACTAACGATTGGTTAGTTCATGTATGATTAAGCTAATAATGCTTCTACGTCAGCAGTTTTAACTGTTTTTACAATTCTAGCAGCAATCTTGTATGGGTCTCCATTTGAAGCAGGACGACGATCTTCTAACCATCCTTTCCATCCTTTTTCTACAGTGATGATAGGAATTCTAATCGATGCTCCTCTATCAGATACTCCATAAGAGAATTCGTGGATAGATTGTGTTTCGTGCTCTCCTGTTAATCTTTGATCATTGAACTCACCATATACTGCGATGTGTTCTTTTGCTACTGGTCTGAACGCTTCACAAATCGTTTCGTATACTTCTTTAGAACCACAAGTTCTTAAAACTTCGTTAGAGAAGTTAGCATGCATACCAGAACCATTCCAGTCCCCTTTAATTGGTTTTGGGTGATATTCGATATAGTATCCGTACTTTTCAGTAAGACGATCTAATAAATAACGAGCTACCCAAATCTCATCTCCAGCTTTTTTAGCTCCTTTAGAAAATAATTGGAATTCCCACTGTCCACTAGCAACCTCTTGGTTGATTCCTTCAAAGTTAAGTCCAGCATCAATACAAAGGTCTGCATGCTCCTCAACAAAATCTCTACCGTGTGTGTTTCTACCACCTACCGAACAGTAGTACATTCCTTGAGGACCAGGATAACCACCAACAGGGAATCCTAAAGGTAGTTGAGTGTTTTTGTCCATGATAAAGTATTCTTGCTCAAAACCAAACCAGAAATCGTTATCATCATCATCAATTGTTGCTCTTGCATTAGATTCGTGTGGCGTACCGTCAGCATTTAAAACTTCTGTCATTACTAGGTATCCATTTCTTCTTGTTGGATCTGGGTAGATAGCTACTGGCTTTAATAAACAGTCAGAAGATCCTCCTTCTGCTTGTTTTGTAGAACTACCATCAAAAGACCATACTGGACAATCTTCAAGCTTCCCGCTAAAGTTATCTTCAATCTTTGTTTTACTTCTTAGATTAGCAGTTGGCTTATATCCATCCAACCAAATGTATTCTAATTTAGACTTGCTCATAATTAACACTTTATAAATTGAACTCTTAAGTCGCCAAAATTACTCTAACTTTTTGTATAACCAAAAAAAATAGGGGTGATATAATTAAATTTATTCATATTTTTATTAACACCCTACTTTTTTAGGGGGTATTTTAAATTTAATTCATTTTTTGAATTATTTATTTTTCATTTTGGCAATAGAAAGTTGTTTTATATTTGTACCAAAACTTACACCAATATGTCTACACTTAGATTTCAAGCTTTAAAAGAAGCGATGCTTCACCGTTCTTTGAAGGTTACAGAAAACGAACGCAGATCCGTATTATTTGGGGAAAACGTATTTAACCAAACAACCATGTTACAGAGTTTAACCAAAGACGCTTATAGCAGTGTTATGGATGCGATCGAGAATGGTTCTAAAATCGATCGTAGAATAGCTGATCAGATCGCTTCTGCTATGAAAGACTGGGCTTTAGCCAAAGGAGTTACTCATTATACACATTGGTTTCAACCACTTACTGGAGCTACTGCAGAAAAGCACGATGCTTTTTTTGAGCCTCTTGATAATGGACAAGCTATAGAAAAATTTGGAGGAGGGCAATTGGTACAGCAAGAACCCGATGCTTCTTCTTTTCCGCACGGGGGAATTCGAAACACCTTTGAAGCCAGAGGATATACCGCATGGGATCCAACCTCGCCTGCATTTATCTACGATACTACCTTGTGTATTCCTACAGTCTTTGTTGCGTACACAGGAGAAGCATTAGATTATAAGACTCCATTGCTACGGGCTTTACAATCCGTAGATCATGCAGCAACCGCTGTTGCCAAGTATTTTGATAAAAACGTAAAAAAAGTAAATGCTTCTTTAGGATGGGAGCAGGAGTATTTTTTGATCGATTCGGCTCTTGCAGCATCAAGACCGGATATCGTAATGACAGGTAGGACCCTGCTTGGGCACTCATCTGCAAAAGGACAACAGTTAGATGATCATTATTTTGGAAGCATTCCTACCCGTGCCTTAAATTTTATGAAGGATCTCGAAGTAGAATGCATGTTGTTAGGAATTCCGGTAAAAACCAGGCACAACGAAGTAGCGCCAAATCAGTTTGAACTAGCTCCGGTATACGAGGAAACCAATTTGGCAGTAGATCATAATTCATTATTAATGGACATTATGAGCAAAGTGGCTGCCAGGCATAATCTTAAAGTTTTGCTACACGAGAAGCCATTTGCCGGAGTAAATGGATCGGGGAAACATAACAATTGGTCCTTAAGCACAAACACAGGTGTAAACTTGTTGAGTCCTGGTAAAACTCCTATGAGCAACCTTCAGTTTTTAACGTTTTTTATCAATACTATAAAGGCAATTAACGACAATGAAGAATTAATGCGAGCAGGGATAGCGTCGGCCAGTAATGATCATCGATTGGGGGCTAATGAGGCTCCGCCAGCGATTATGTCTGTATTTATAGGCGAACAATTGACGGCAGTACTCAAAGAGTTGGAAGGAGTTACAGACGGTAAACTATCGCCCCAAGAAAAGACAGATCTTAAGTTGAACGTGGTTGGGAAAATACCTGAGATTTTATTAGACAATACCGATAGAAACAGAACATCTCCTTTTGCATTTACAGGAAATAAATTCGAGTTTAGAGCAGTAGGATCCAAGGCAAATTGTGCAAATCCAATGACCATCCTTAATACTATTGTGGCTAAGCAGCTAGCAGATTTTAAAATTGAGGTAGATAAATTAATTGATAAGAAAGGATTAAAAAAGGATGAAGCTGTCTTTAATGTATTGAGAGAGTATATCAAGAAATCAAAGGATATTCTTTTTGAAGGAAATGGTTATAGTGAAGAATGGGAAAAAGAAGCTAAAAAACGAGGATTAAGTAATAATAAAACAACACCTGAAGCTCTTAAAGCCAAAGTTTCAAAAGAAAATATTGCCCTTTTTGAAGAAATGGGTGTCATGAATGAGATAGAAGCAAAAGCGCGATACGAGATAGAAATTGAAGAATACGTAATGCGAATTCAGATTGAAGGTAGAGTGCTGGGTGATATTGCTAGAAATCACGTGATTCCTACAGGAATTCGATACCAAAATATGTTGATCAATAATGTAACAGGATTGAAGGAACTTTATGGAAAAGACTTTAAGAACTATGCCAAAGAGCAGATGGAAATTATTGAAGAAATTTCTGAGTATATCGGTAAAATCAATACGAAAGTGAATGAGATGACCGCAGAGAGAAGGAAAGCAAATAAGATTGAAGATTTGGAGAAAAAAGCCTCTGACTACTGTAATAAAGTAAAGCCATTGTTTGATCAAATCCGATACAATTGTGATAAATTGGAGCTATTGGTAGATGATGAGTTGTGGCCATTAACAAAATACCGTGAACTCCTGTTTACCAGGTAAGTAAGAATTAACTTACATCTTGGTTTTGTGTTAAAACGGTCAGTAAAGTAAATCTGGGAAAAGTCATTGAAACTTTGGTTTTTATGACTTTTTTTTATGCATTTCGTCGAAATGTTATAGAATCCATAAAAATAGCCTTAATATTTTTCTAAATTTGTCAATGTCGAAATGTGCTACATTTTTACGCTACCCCAGCAAATCTCCCCAAGAATACCAGTGCTTTTAACATTATGTAGAAGGATTAGAATTTTCTAATCTTTTTTGTTCTTATGCATTATTGTACTTGTAAACTCATTAATCATTTTAATTATATTACGTATGAAAACAGCAATTCTTAGTCTAGCAACTTTATTAAGCTCAGCGGTAATGGTTGCCCAGTCGAATACCAGTAACGTAAGTCAAACAGGAGAAGAAAATTTGGCAAACATTACTCAGGTAGGAGATTCTAACTCTTCAATTACTTTACAAGAAGGTGTGGGGAACAATGCCGAAGCAATTCAGGGTAGCGATGCATTTAGCTCTACTCTTGGAGTTGTAGAACAAACTCAAATTGGTGATGGAAACCAAGCATTGGCTCAGCACGAAGAGCTTTTGAATGAGATTTATCAAGAGCAAATCGGAAACGGTAACTCTGCAACAGCTACTCAAAACTTAGCATTTACAGGTGGGGCTAACTTGGCAAATCAACTTCAAGAAGGAGATGGTAACCAAGCAGTAATCTCTCAAGAAGGAGCCTTTAATACAGCGTTCCAGGTACAATTAGGAGAGGAAAACAGTGCAACCTCAACTCAAGAGGGAGGTTTCAATGTTAGTGACATCAACCAAAGTGGAATCCTTAACGAAGCAACTATTGCTCAAATCGGAGATGGGAACTCTTCGCAGCAAAGTCAAGTTGGAGATTCAAACTTAGGTACTGGTGAGCAGTGGGGACCAGATAACGTATTATTACAAGATCAAGATGGTGGTGGTAACACTGCAATCTCTATCCAAGGTAGCAGCTCTTTCGAATCAAGAGGAGGAGAAGTTCAGCAAATCCAAATAGGAGACGAAAACTTTGCGTTTGCTAACCAAGAAGAAGATAACAACAGAGCGCTTCAAGGACAGTTAGGAGAGTCAAACAGTGCAACTATCTCTCAAAACTTAGGATCTTTTGGTGGAGATAACTTTGCTATCCAACAGCAATTAGGAAACAGAAACGTTGCTGACGCTTCTCAAAACGGAACTTCAAATGCTTCTGATCAATTACAAAGCGGAGATGAAAATACTGCTTCTGTAACACAATCTGGAGAAAATAACGTAGCGATCCAAAATCAAGACGGATTTGGAAACAACGCTGTAGCAGAGCAAGGTGGTTTCTTCTTTACTTCTAGAGGAGGGGTAATCAACCAAACTCAGTCTGGAGAAGGAAACGACGCATTTGCAAGACACGAAGAGGATAACAATACTATCGTTCAGAACCAAACAGGAGCTGGAAACAGTGCTTCTGCAACTCAAAACATCTTAACTTTTGGTGGAGAAAACGTAACTGACCAATTCCAGTTCGGAAGCGGAAACGTAGCAGAATCTTCTCAAGAAGCTGGTTTAGGAGAAGCTGGTGAAGGAAACTTAGTGATCCACTTCCAGTTCGGAGACGAGAATATCGCTATCTCTGACCAAAACGGAGCAACAAATACAAGTGATATCTTCCAATTTGGAAACGGTAACTTAGCTAACGATACTCAAACTGGACTAGGAAATAACACTTTCGTAACTCAATTAGGAGATCTTAACGCAAGTACAATCATCCAAACAGGAGCTGGTAACTCTGCGGTTGTTACACAAAACGGACTATAATAGAAAAGTCACTATAATTTTATACCTTAGAGGAGTTATGCTTAAATTAGCATAACTCTTCTGTGGGTATTTAATGCTATAAAGAAATGAAGACAAATATTCTTTTAACGTTTGTTGCTTTTTTGTGTTTAGGAACATCTTTGACATTTGCTCAAGAAGCTGATGAGGAAGAGGTTCTGGTTACAGATCAAGACAAGTTTATAACGTTATCCCAGATAAATGCGATTACTCCGCAAGCGAGCTCTTCGGTTGCTAACGGGACAAACGCAGTGTTTATTCAGCAAATTGGGACGGATAACGTGGTGCTTGCAAATATCGCAGCCGAGTCTTCTGATATTAAAATTTTCCAACAAGGAAATGAAAATAGTGTAGCTATAGAAGAAACCGCTAGAGAAATCGAAAAACAAATCACACAATTAGGAAATAATAATTCTGTGGTTGATTTTTCTTTTAATCCAGATACAGCGACCAATCTTGAACTTGTTCAGGATGGTAACAATCTTATTTTTGAGCGTTTTGGTACGAATGAACTTTCTAAAAACTTGAAGTTTAGAATGACAGGAGATGCCAGAACTATTGTGATCAGAAGTTTCTAAAAAATATAGAGCAATCGATTAGCTATGAAACCATTGGTGTTTTTGTTGTTTTTGATGATCGTTCAGGTTTCTGTAGGTCAATTTACGAACACCGATGTAGTAGCAAAGATTAAACCTAAAGAAGTAGATGGGGCTGTTTCTCTTACAGGAACAGCCACCAATACTTCTGAAGTGTATAAGAGCTTGAGTTATACGATGACTGTCTTCAGAACAGATGATCAAAATAACTTAACCAAAAATAGTCAGCAAGGAAGATTTACATTGGAAGCCAATGAAGCTAAAGATTTATCAGTTACAACCGTAAATGCGGATGACACAGATAAAATTGTAGTGCTGTTGTTGATTTATGAAGAAGAAAAAATCATTGGAAAAGATCGTGTGGCATTCAATGAAAAAATTGAAAAAAAGCCGGAGCCTGTAGAGGAATCTTCTGATGATGGGATAGAACTCAAAGGAATTGTCATTGAAGAAACCAAAACAAAACCAGGAAGAGACTTCTATGAATTCTTTTATAATTCGTACACTTTAAATCAAATCAATGGTAGCAAGATAGTGGGAGTTTACGAAACCTTAAGCTTTGGTAGAACCACTATACTAAGGGTAAAGATCGAAGACAATGTAATTCATCAATTTATTAGTAAACCGGATTTAGAATATTTAGAACAAATGTCAAAAGTGGCAATTAGAAAAGTGTTTAAGTATTTTAAGGACCTCAAAAAACAAAAAAAGGAGATCTTTCAGTATTAATAAAATTGAATAAATTGTAGTGTCAAATACAATAGGTAATTAGTTTATACCTATTTTAGCAGTCAGAAGTTTTAGGGTAGCTGAAAAAATTACAAAACAAACACATGAAATCATTTATAATAACCCTGGTTCTTATATTTTCGGCCTGTAGCTTTTCTTTTGGGCAGGAATTAGTGTATCGTCCAATAAATCCTGCTTTTGGAGGCGATACCTTTAACTATCAATGGTTACTCAGTTCTGCAGAAGCTCAGAATACCTTTACAGACGATGAAGCTTCGGGAGATGATAGATCAGACTTAGAACGATTTACCGAAAACCTAAATAGTCAATTACTCAATCAGATTTCTAGAACCCTATTTAACCAACAGTTTGGTCAAGACGGGCTTACCGAGGGTACTTTTAGCTTTGGGACACTCTTTATAGAAATTTTTCCTTCGGCTGAAGGGTTGGTCATCAATATATTAGATACCAGTACAGGAGACCAATCCCAAGTTATAATTCCTAATTAATAATTAATGTACATTAGATTTAATAGAATACTCGCAATCATTGCTTGCGTACTTTTACTATCGGGATGCGGAACTTATTTTAATCAGCCTATTACCGTAGAAAATGCCAGAATTGGAGAAGATTCAGATGTAAGTAAAACACTAAGAGCACTTCCGTCTCCAAAAGAACCAGTAGTAGTTGGGGTGTATAAGTTTAGAGATCAAACAGGGCAATACAAACCTACAGAAGCTGGAAGTACATTTAGTACAGCGGTTACTCAGGGGGCAACTACAATTTTGATAAAAGCATTAGAAGATTCTAAATGGTTTGTGCCTATCGAGCGTGAAAACCTTAGTAATCTACTCAACGAACGAAATATCATTCGTTCTACAAGAAAAGAATACCGAAAATCAAAAAATCCTAACGAACCACAGTTACCTCCTTTGCTATATGCAGGAATTATTCTAGAAGGTGGAATTGTCTCTTACGATACCAACATCATTACAGGAGGGTTGGGAGCTAGATATTTCGGAGTGGGTGCATCTACCCAATATCGACAAGATCGAATCACTGTGTATCTTAGAGCCGTTTCTACTTCTAGCGGAAAGATTTTAAAAACAGTGTATGTATCCAAAACAATTTTATCTCAGGCCTTAGATGCTAATTTTTTCAGGTATGTGCGCTTTAGAAGATTGCTAGAAGCCGAAACCGGGTTTACCAAAAATGAACCTGCACAGTTGGCGGTTTCTGAAGCCATAGAAAAAGCAGTTGAAGCCCTAATTATAGAAGGAATCGAAGATAAACTCTGGGCAGTAAATGCCAATCAAGAAACAGTTGACAATCTGGTTCAGGAGTATGAAGCAGAAAAAGATGAAGCTCAAAATACAGGACTGTACGACCGATACTTTAAAGAACGAAGAGGTAAGAAATCTGTATATCTACAAGGAGGTGGAGCATTAATCCGGGGAGATTATAACAATGCGGAATTATCCTACTCCGTAAAAGCAGGGGGGCGATGGTATTTTAATCCCTATCTTAATATCCATGCCAATATCAGTAAGTTTGAGTTGAACAATCAAAATGCATTTTCAGAAGGATTTAATGCAGTAGATTTGAATACAGAGCTAACTTTACTACCCTTTGAAAAGCTATCACCATTTTTCTTCGGAGGAATAGGAAATGTAAATAGCGATAGTTTTGATAGAACATTTTTCAAATTACAATATGGAGGAGGAATCGAATATTTGATTTCAGATAACATAGGACTCCTGGCCAATGCTACTCATAATGTATTGCTTGGAGATAAATTGGATAATATTGCTCAAGGAAAAAGAGATGATCAATACTTTAATTTCTCTTTAGGATTAAACTGGTATTTCGACAATCCAATTAAAATGAATAAGGATGCGCGAAGAGCCAAAAAAATCGAAGAAAAAGAGCTGTATAACTTAAGACAAAGAAATAGAAAAGTTAGAAAACAACGATCTTCTACCAACTAGTAGATGTGTTTTATCAGTTGTGCTGATTGCTTAGAATTAAAAAAAGAACAAAGTGAAAGGATTTATCTATAAAATAATAGTAATCGTATTGGTTTTTTCTGCAGTTTCCTGTAGTGAAGATACTATTGATGTAGCAGGTTTAGGAACGGTAAGAGGAAGAGTGGTACGATCTGGTTCTAATGAACCTCTGGAAAATGTAAAAATCTCTACGAATCCAGGAACCAGTACTGTATTTACGAATGCAGAAGGGTTTTATGTTTTAGAAAATGTTCCGGCTGGTGATTACTCTTTAACTGCGGAGCGCGAAGGTTTGTTAGCTTCTTTTGAAGGAATAACTGTGATTGCAGATGCAGCCTTGGAAGTTGTTTTTGAGATGGATGCTGAAACGGCAGGGAATCGACCTCCTAATGCGCCGGTACTACTAACACCAACTGATAATGCCGAAGATGTGCCTGTAGAAATAGAATTGGTTTGGAGTATTAGTGATCCCGATGATGATGAGCTTACCTTTACCGTGACTCTGCGCAATGAAGATGATTCTAACGTAGAGGTGTTCGAAAATATTACAGATACTACATTTACGCTTTCTAATTTGTCTTTCAGCACAAAATATTTTTGGCAAGTAACGGCAAGTGATGATATTAATGACCCTGTAAATAGTCCTACTTTCGCTTTTGAAACCGCAGGTCCTCCAAATAATAGAATTGTATATACTCGATTAGTCAATGGGAACAGTGTGATTTATTCTGCGGATGAGAATGGTGAAACCGAAATTGCGCTTACAACTACTTCAAAAAATAGTTTTAGACCCAGAAGAAATGTGGCTACAGGCAAAATTGCATTTTTACAGTCTGTAGGTTCGCAAACTCATTTGTTCATTATGAATGAAGATGGTTCCGATGTACAGCAGGTTACTTCGCAAATAGGAGTAGCAGGATTCAACCTCGAAGAAATAGATTTCTCGTGGGATGCTAATGGATCTAAATTGTTGTTCCCGAATCAGGATAAGTTGTATTCTATTAATACAACAGGAAGTGGATTGGTATTGGTGTATCAAACCACCAATGGTAATTTGATTACAGAAGTAGACAAAAACGAAAACACTGGGATCATAGCCTTGAAGACAAATAATCTTGATGGGTACGAAGTAGAAATCTTCACGATCAACACCGCTGGAGTAGTACAAGCAACCGTTTTAACGGGTGTAACAGGTGCTGCAGGAGGAATCAATTTGTCTGTTGATGGATCCAGATTGTTGTATACCAGAGATGTTTCAGGTGTAGAAAACACTAATTATAGAAGGCTTAATTCTAGCATGTTTATCCATAGTTTTGGAGGAGATCCATTGGTAAATCTCTCAACAGATAAACCTTCAGGAACCAACGATTTGGATGCAAGGTTCTCGCCAAATGAAGCTTCAGTGATATATGTGAATACTTCTAATGATGGTATATCTGCAAATAATATTCAGACGTTATTGATTTCTGATCTGGATAATAGAAATACACTTATCGAGAATGCCGCTATGCCCGATTGGGAATAGTGTGTTGCCCTTGAATAAATAGAGGTTTGAAAGAAGCAGTTTTTCGTTTGCAATAAATCACTACTTCCTATTCGTTATTAGTGATTAATTCAATTATCTTTGCGCTTTAATTTTAATGACTATGAGCCAAGAAGTAAGTAAGCGATATGCTCAACGAGGTGTTTCTGCAGCAAAAGAAGATGTACACAGCGCTATCAAAAATATAGACAAGGGACTTTTCCCTAAAGCGTTCTGTAAAATTGTACCTGATTATCTTACTAATGATGAGGAGTACTGCTTGATTATGCATGCCGACGGAGCTGGTACCAAATCTTCTTTGGCTTATATGTACTGGAAAGAAACAGGAGATCTTTCTGTTTGGAAAGGTATTGCGCAGGATGCACTAATCATGAATATCGATGACTTGTTATGTGTTGGTGCTACAGATAATATCATGTTGTCCTCTACCATCGGGAGGAATAAAAATTTGATCCCCGGAGAAGTCATTTCTGCAATTATTAATGGTACCGAAGAGTTGCTTGAAGAACTCAAGTCCTTTGGAGTGCAAATTCACTCTACTGGAGGTGAAACTGCCGATGTTGGAGATTTGGTAAGAACGATTATTGTGGATTCTACCGTTACTGCTCGAATGAAACGTAAAGATGTAATCGACAATGCTAACATTCAAGAAGGAGATGTTATTGTTGGTTTAGCTTCTTTTGGACAAGCTACTTACGAAAAAGAGTATAACGGTGGGATGGGAAGTAATGGTTTAACCTCCGCCAGACACGATGTGTTTTCGAAAATTCTGGCAGAAACATATCCAGAGAGTTTTGATCCGTCAGTACCTTCAGACCTGGTGTATTCTGGTAAGACCAAACTTACTGATTCGGTCGAAGGTTCTCCAATTGATGCAGGTAAATTAGTGCTTTCACCAACCAGGACTTATGCACCAATTATCAAAAAGATTTTAGAGAAATTTGATAGTACAAACATTCATGGTATGGTACATTGTAGTGGAGGTGCGCAAACCAAAATCTTACATTTCGTAGATCATCTTCATATCATCAAAGACAATCTGTTTGATACACCGCCGTTGTTTCGATTAATTCAGGAAAACTCAGGAACAGACTGGAAAGAAATGTACCAGGTGTTCAATATGGGACATAGAATGGAATTATATGTATCTCCAGATATAGCCGAAGAAATTATTGCCATCTCAAAGAGCTTTAATGTAGATGCTCAAATTGTGGGTAGAGTAGAAGCTTCGGAAGAGAAAAAACTTACGATCAAAAGCGAATACGGGACCTATAATTACAACTAATCTGATATCATCGAATCGGTATATTTTTTCCTTAATAATTCAAGTTTTGGGTGAATGTACCTTTTGCAGAATGGTTTTTCAGGGTTCTTGTTGTAATATTGGACAAACTCCTCTGACGAAGAAACAAAATCGTTGAAGGGCAATACCAAAGTAATGATAGGAAGCTCGAAATCACTTTGCAGACCTTTTAAGATATGTTGTATTTCTTCTTTTTTAGACGCTTCAAAATAGTAAATAGCACTTCTGTATTTCTTCCTAAAACTATGGTTTGAAGTGCTTTTGTGGGTGTGTAGATGAATTTCTATTAGATCTTGTAACCGTATGATATCAGGATCATAGTGGACAATAACAGCTTCAGAATAGGCTTCGAATTCATCAAAACTACTGATGTAGCCCTGTTCTACAGTTGTGACACCACGCAACGCATCAAAAACAGCTTCGGTACACCAATGGCATCCTCCACCTAGTCCTATCTTTTCTAATTTCATAGCATATAAAATTAATGCTTCTGTAGAAATGTATAAAAACAGTTTTGATAAGATGCGTTACGTGGTTGAGTAAGTCCAGATTTCAGATTAGGATTTCAATTCCTGATCCAGTTTTTTGGTTTGTTCCTCTTCCGAATCGTTCTGTTGTTTTTGTTCAACTAGTTCTATGATATCATCACTATTGAACTTTCCTTCTTTCTTTTGGAAGAAAATAGGTGCAGGTACCATGGCGGCCATAATGATTAATGTAATTAATAGTATTCTTCTGAGTATTCTTTTTAATCTGCTCATTTTATGAATAGGTAATGACCCCTCGAAAACACAAAGGGTGCTGGGTTTTAAAAAAATAAATGAATGTCTTAGGCTGCGAGTGTTAGGAATACAACACTAGGCCGCGATACAATGAGCAGAATCTTCGTCAGGAAATACTTGTGGTGTACTAAAATTAATTTTCTTTCTAAGCGATAATGCTAGGTGAGGTGTGTGCTTCTTAAGAAATTTGCGAGCAATAGATGCATGCATATCAGACAAATCGAGAAGTGATTGCTGTATATGAATTGTATAATGCTTAATTTCTTTGGATTGTACAACCTTTTCAAAATGAATAGTTCTTTTCGTATCGGTTGCTGTAACGGTGAATAATTCGATTTCCACCCTTTTGGTTTGAGGAGGGGTGTACTGCGAATACCCACCAAAACTAAAAATAGCAGCAAAAAGAAAAAACCACTTGATTATCGGAAAGTTTTGATATGTACTTGTTCCGTTTTGTTTCATGACACATTAAAAATACAACTTTTAGAAGAAAACCATGGTTAGAATGAAAGTAGAGTATAGGCTTTTCTTCAAAAAAGCTTACTTTTGTATATTCTACAGATTAGGACAATTTACGATGATTGATAAATTAAATATAGTTAAGCAGCGATTTGATGAAGTGAGTGATTTGATCATTCAGCCGGATATCATTGCGGATCAAAAGAGATATATTAAGTTAAACAAAGAATATAAGGATCTAAAAGCCTTGATGGATGAGAGAGATCGTTATATCGAATTGACAAATAACTTGAAGGAAGCCGAAGAAATTATTTCAGACGGTAGCGATGCCGAAATGGTAGAAATGGCCAAAATGCAGCTAGAAGAGGCAAAAGAAGAGCTTCCGTCTCTTGAGGAGAAAATCAGATTTATGTTGGTGCCCAAGGATCCCGAAGATGCCAAAAACTGTGTGGTTGAAATTCGTGCAGGGACAGGTGGAGATGAAGCGAGTATTTTTGCAGGAGACCTGTTTAGAATGTATACCAAGTATTGCGAAGGTAAAGGCTGGAGTACTAGTGTGGTAGATCTTAATGAAGGAACCAGTGGAGGATATAAAGAAATCATTTTTGAAGTAAATGGTGAAGATGCCTACGGTACCATGAAGTTTGAAGCTGGAGTACATCGTGTACAACGTGTGCCTCAAACTGAAACTCAAGGACGTGTTCATACCAGTGCTGCTACGGTTATGGTGCTTCCTGAAGCTGAAGAGTTCGATGTAGAATTAGATATGACCGAAGTGCGAATCGAAAGAACCACTTCAACAGGCCCGGGAGGACAGTCGGTAAATACTACCTATTCTGCGATCAAACTGCATCACGAACCTACAGGAATGATTGTGAGTTGTCAGGATCAAAAATCATCTCACAAAAACCTGGAAAAAGCACTGAAAGTATTACGTTCTAGATTATACGAGTTAGAATTGGCTAAGAAACAAGCGGCAGACTCAGAGAAACGTAAGAGTATGGTGTCTTCTGGTGATAGATCTGCAAAGATTAGAACCTATAATTACCCACAAGGTAGGGTGACCGATCACAGAATTGGACTAACCCTGTATGATTTAGGGAATATTATCGATGGCGATATCCAAAAAATTATAGACGAATTACAGTTGGTAGAAAATACCGAGAAACTGAAGGAATCAAACGAAGTTTTCTAACCAGAGTTTCTTTTCTTATAACAACATAGGTGTTTCAAATTTGAAGCACCTTTTTTATGCTTGTTTATCAATAGTATTGGTAAGATCCGAAAGGATCAAATGTGTGGTTGGTTCTCCGTATGAAATGAGTTGATCAATAAATTTCTGCAAATGAATTTGATCTACAAGTATGGCCTTTAGGAAAATGTTGTAATTACCGGTAACTCTATATATTTCCTTGATTTCGGATAAAGAATTCCATTCTTTGGTAAAGGGATCCAGTTTACCACTATGCAGTTTTAGCATGATAAAAACTTCTAATCCGTATCCTAGTTTGGCATAGTCAAGGGTTATTCCATATTTTTTGATGATTCCTTCATCTTCCATTTTTTTTATACGCTCTCTTACAGAAGAAGGTGATAACCCTATTGTATTCCCTAACTCTACATAACTAGCTTTAGAGTTTTTAATCAATACATCGATTATTTTTAAATCTAACTGATCTACCATTGAATTTTTGGTTTTTTGTAAAATTACAATTTTTTAAATGGCAAATATGTTTTAATTCAATTGATTCTTTTTCTTGGTATCTGCCTCAAGAAGTACTTTTGATCCATGGATATTTTTGTACTTATTTTGGCTGTGGGCATCTTTGTAGGTTTTTTTGTTCAGACTATTCTTGGGTTTGGAGGTGCGTTGGTTGCTTTACCGATTTTACTATTCGCGATGCCAGTACCAGAAGCTATAGCATACATTTCCATTTTTTATGTGTTCTCCAGTTTGTATTTAATGCGAAAAGAATGGGAGCATATAGATAAAAACCTATTAAAGAAAATGACGGTGTCTTCATTAATAGGTGTTGCTATTGGTGTTATCCTGTTAAGTTTTGCAAAACCGTTACTATTAAAAAAAGCACTAGGGCTATTTATTATTTTGTATGTTGTTTATAAGTTGAAGGCTAATGCCTCATTCAGATTATCTAATAGTTTCCAATTTATGTTCAGCTTATTAGGAGGTTTTTTCTCTGGGCTGTTTTCTACAGGAGGGCCTTTGTACGTAGTTGTGGTAAATGCATCTACACCTACTGTTCATACTTTTAGAGCAACGATGTTTGGTATTTTGGCATTAGTAACCTTTGTAAGAATCCCTTTGCTGATAGCTGGAGGGATATTACATGTAGAGCAATTTAAATATACCTTAATGACACTTCCTTTCTTTGCGATGTCGCTATTTTTAGGAAAATGGGTATATAAGGTGATCAACAAGGAGTTTTTGAGCAAAATGATTATGCTCATTCTTTTGTTGTCTGGTATTGTGTTGTTGATCAAATAAAAAATCCGAGTAAGTATATTACGGATTTTTGTTTTTGATTTCACTTCTCACCAGCTTACCAGAAGTGGTTAATTCGTTTTCTGTCCATCCTCCGGTTCCACTAGCTCCCGGAGTTAACGCTGCTGATGCTTCTTGTTTGTCGGCGATCGACCAATTACACCAGGATATCTTGTTTTGATCCAAAAAATCCCACCACGCCTGTGCTTCGGTAGTGTCTATAAAGCCATCTCCAGAGGCCTCGGTAACTCCGTATTCGGTTACAAATAATGCAATTCCTGCATCCAGCGCTTTCTGAGCTTTATCTCTTAAAAACTGTTTGTGGGTTGCTGCATAATAATGTAAAGTATAAGCAACATTATTGTCATTAATTGTATTTCCGATCACTTCGTCTACATCTTGAGACCAGGAACGTGTCCCGCAAATGATCAAATTATCAGCATCGTGTTTTCTTATTTCAGCGATAACCTGCTCGTGATAAGGTTTTAGAATATCATTCCACGAAGCTCCAGGAAGGGGTTCATTGTAGATTTCATAAATCACATTAGGTTGATCTCCGTATTTTTGAGCGACTTCGGCAAAGAATGTTTTAGCTGCTTCTACATGATCTTCGGCGTGATGACTATGCCAATCAACGATTACATAAATACCTTGTTCTATGGCGGCATCGATCACCGTAAAAATTTTTTGTTTTTCAATATCAGGTTTGCTTAAATACCCATCGGCATCTTCTACACCCATAGCAGCTCTTACGATTGTAGAATTCCAATCTTCTTTTAACCATTGTACGGCTTCTTTTGTGTAGTATTGCCCCATCCACTGACTCCAAAATAAAGACATACCTCGCAACTGAACAGCTTCATTTTGTTTGCCTACAATTTGATTTCCGGAAACTTTGAGTAATCCATGCTTTTCTACAATCGAAGAGGAATCATCTGGTTCTTCGGTGCCATCACCTCCAGTTGAATCGGTTTCGGGCATCGAATCCGAATCTGATTCGCACGCGATCATAAAAGAAGTGGCAAATATAAATAGGAGTAAGGTCTTCAGGATTCTCATAAGTGTGAAAGTTCTATTTGGTTATGTTTGAAATAACGAATAGAAGTCTTTTTTAGTGTGAGATTTTGAAGTTAATTATTAATATTTATTCAGAATTTATCTGTTATTTAATTTTGAGTTGCTTCCTCTTTCTTCTTGAATGAAACAATCACAAAATAAATTCCTGCGACAATAAAAGGAATACTAAGCCATTGACCAGTGGATAGTGAATCCCCAAGGGCTTCTTCGAAACCACCCTGGCTCTTTTTTACATATTCTACGACAAATCGTACAGTCCATAGAAGTATTAGGAATACCCCAAAGATAAACCCTCTGTAGTTACGTTTGTCTGTTTTCCAATAGATCAACCAAAGGATAATAGCTACAAAAACATAACCAAAAGCTTCGTATAATTGAGCTGGATGTCTGTAAGGTACGCTGTCCAAAAGCGCCGAAAATTTCGGGTTATCCACAATGGCAGCATAGGCTTTATTAACATCTTTGATACCTGTTTCTTTTACGACTTCAAATTTGCTAATTCCGTCCCGGATAAATTTTACACCAAAAGGAGAGTCACCTGATTCTTTTCCGATAATTTCAGAATTGAAGAAATTACCTAATCTCACAAAAATTCCTCCAAATGCTACAGGAATAACAATTCTATCCAATACCCAAAGAATATGTTTTTGTACTACTTTTTTAGAGTAGTAATACATAGCAGTTATGATACCAATGGCAGCTCCATGGCTAGCCAAGCCTTGAAAACCTATAAATTCAAATTTTGGAGAGAATCTAAAAGGTAATATAATTTCTAGCAAATGATTCCTATAATAATCCCAATCGTAGAAAAATACATGACCTAATCTCGCTCCAATTAATGTGGCCACCACGGCATAAATGAAGATAGAATCCAGTTTTTCCATAGAGATGTTTTCTCTGATGTAGATTTTCTTCATCAAATACCAACCCAGCGAAAAGGCTACAACAAACATCAGACTATAAAAACGAATGACAAAAAAACCAAGGTCGATGCCTTCTACGGGATTCCAGACAATTTTTGATAATATCATGGGTGGATTTATTTTTCGTGAGTAAATATAGGTATTTCTATCAGAAACTACTTAGCGGATTTTTAAGGAAATAATGAATAGATAATGAAGATAAGTTCATAGTGCAAACAACAGATTTAGCTATTTATTCTGTATTTGATTTTTTCTTTACCTCAGGAACAGGGTCATACCCACTTCCTCCCCATGGGTGGCAACTGAAAATTCGTTTTATAGCCAGTACACTTCCTTTGAATAATCCGTGTTTCTGCAGAGCTTCAATAGTATAATGAGAGCATGTGGGGTTGTATCTGCAGGTGGCAGGAGTTAATGGTGAGATTAAATTTTGATACAATTTCACCAATACCACAAAAGGAAATATGAGTACCTTTTTTATGATTTCCTTTGTCTTCAAAACATTTAATTCAAAGTGAATGTAGTTCCTTCTCGACTATCCTTAAGTTGAATTCCCATTTCTGCTAACTCGTCTCTAATTTTGTCACTAGTTGCAAAATCCTTGTTAGCTCTAGCTTCTGCTCTTAGTTTAATCAGTAGTTCTACTGCTCCAGAAAGCTTGTCGGTAGCATCAGATGATACCTCGTTTGCATTTACCAGACCAAGAACATCAAAAACAAAATCACGCATGGTTTGACTCAAAAGTGCCAGGTCCTCTGCAGATATGCTTGCCTTTTGTTCTTTAAGTGTATTGATGAATTTTACAGCATCAAATAGTTTAGCAATAAGTATTGGACTATTGAAATCATCATTCATCGCCTCATAGCACTCATTTCTCCAGGCAGTAACATCAAAACCTTGAGTTGCTTGAGTTGCTTCTAGATTAGATAGTGTTTGTAAAGCATCCATAAGTCTATGAAATCCTTTTTCTGAGGCCTCTAATGCGTCATTCGAAAAATCTAAGATGCTTCTATAGTGAGCTTGCATCATAAAAAAGCGCACAATAGAAGGGTCAAAAGCTTTGTTGAGAACGCTATTCTCTCCTGTAAACAATTCTGCAGGTGATATCGTATTTCCTGTCGATTTCGACATTTTTTTACCATTTAAGGTAAGCATATTAGCGTGCATCCAGTAATTAACCGGTGTCTGTCCACAGGCGGCCTCTCCTTGAGCGATTTCACATTCGTGATGAGGAAATTTCAGATCCATTCCACCTCCATGAATATCAAATTGCTCGCCTAGGTATTTGGTGCTCATTACAGTACACTCCAAATGCCATCCCGGGAAACCATCGCTCCAAGGTGCTGGCCATCTCATGATATGCTGAGGTTCTGCTTTTTTCCAAAGCGCAAAATCCTGAGGGTTCTTTTTGTCTGTTTGTGCTGCCAATTCTCTGGTGTTTGCAATCATATCCTCAAGATTACGTCCACTTAGCTTACCGTATTGACTGGTTTCATTGAACTTTTGTACATCAAAGTATACAGAACCATTAGATTCATAAGCAAAACCATTGTCAATAATCGTTTTGATAATTTCTATTTGCTCTACAATATGCCCCGTGGCCGTAGGTTCAATACTAGGAGGAACGGTGTTAAATTTGGCCATCACATTATGGAAATCCAAGGTGTATTGTTGTACAATTTCCATGGGTTCCAATTGCTCAATGCGAGCTTTTTTAGCTATTTTGTCTTCTCCTTCTTCAGCATCATTTTCCAAATGTCCAGCATCTGTAATATTACGTACATAACGCACTTTGTAGTCAAGATGTCTTAAATATCTAAAAACAAGGTCAAAAGAAATAAAAGTTCTACAATTCCCAAGGTGTACGTTGCTATATACTGTTGGACCACATACATACATGCCAATATTTCCTTCGGTAATAGGAGTGAAGGTTTCTTTTTGACTTGTTAAGGAGTTGTAAATTTTTAATTCTTGAGTTTTGTACAAAGGAGCTGTCGCCATAATTTGTTAGGTGCCGAAATTAATATTAGAATGTTGTGTCTAGTTGGATGTAATCTAAAAATTCTCTTTTTGTAGCAGGATCTTTAAACTTTCCACCAAATTCACTGGTAACCGTGCTACTTTCAATGTCACGTATTCCTCTGGAGTTTACGCACAAATGTTTTGCATCTATCACACAAGCTACATCTTCAGTTCCTAATACCACTTGTAGATCTTGAACAATTTGCATCGTTAAACGCTCTTGTACCTGCGGTCTTTTGGCATAGTAATCTACAATACGATTCATTTTGGATAGTCCTACTACTGTACCATTAGAGATGTAGGCAACATGTGCTCTACCAACAATAGGTAATAAATGGTGTTCGCAAGTAGAATATACCGTAATGTTTTTTTCTACCAACATCTCGCCATATTTGTAATGATTCTGAAACGTAGAGGCATCGGGTTTTCTTTGCGGGTGTAACCCGGCAAAAATTTCATTTACAAACATTTTTGCAACGCGTTGTGGAGTACCTTGAAGGCTGTCGTCGGTAAGATCTAAACCTAAGGTTTCCATAATATGTTTTACATCTTCTTTAATCAGAGCAATTTTTTCTTTATCACTAAGTTTAAAGGCATCTTCTCTAAGAGGGGTGGTAGCGCTAGTAGCTACATGATTATCACCTAGCGCTTCAATAGCTTCAAGGGCCTTGTCAATTTTCACACTTCAAATATTTAATATTCATAAAATCCTAGTAAGAATCACACCTCAAAACATATATTTGCACATAAATTTTTACAGCAGTGTGGTTTCCGTTTAGGATACTTTCATAACATAGTTTGCAAAGATACGATTTTGTTGATTTACTTAGTAAAAGCAATGTTAAACAATTACGTATTGTAGTTTTATTGTAGAAGTTCTGTATATTTAAATCCCAAATTTAACCGAAACACAAGAAAATTGTAGTTTCTAACGTTATATGACAATGGCAAAAAAAATATCTTTACCTCAAATTGCGTTGATCCTCTTTTTTATTGGAGTAACTCCTTTTTCTGGAGTTGCCCAGGTGGATTTTGATGTAGCGTGTCGATTTGCTCAACCGTTTTGTTCTGATGCCGCTCAGGAGCTGACTTTTCCTAATATAACTGGAGAAGATATTAGCTTTCAGGGATTAGGTTGTTTGGATAGTACACGTAATTCTTCCTGGTACTTTCTTAGGATCGATGAAGCAGGAGAGCTGATTTTTGATATTCAACAATGGGTTGATGGTAATGATAATAGCAGATTAGATCGCGGAGAACAGCAATTAGATGTGGATTTTATAGCTTGGGGACCGTTTAATACTTCTTTTATCAATTGTGAAGATGACCTGGCCCGAGGATGTGATACAGCTGGTGATGATACTCCAAGACCTGCAGAGTGCGTTAACAATGTAGACGATCCGGATTTTTATACTACAGGCCCTTTGGGGTTAGATAATACCAATATTGTAGATTGTAGTTTTGCCCGAAACCCCGAGGAAGGGATCTTTACTGAGACCTTTACTATTCCAAATGCACAAACGGGAGAATATTATTTCATTTTGATCACTAATTTCTCTGATGAGGCTGGTGTAATTCAATTACAACAAACCAATCTTGATGAAGATAATGCTGGTACTACGGATTGTACAATACTAGAACCAGGAGTAGGTCCTGATATTGCTACCTGTGGGGAGTTCCCTATTTCTATTGAAGGACGTTTTCCTGGAGCAATTGTATATCAGTGGCAGTCTGCGCCTTTAGGGTCTACTGCATTTACAAATGTGGGTGGATTAACAGATACTCCAGTTCTAAGTGTTACTGCTGAAGGAGCTTATCAATTAATTGGATATTCTGATACAGCAGGAACAACCGAGGTTGGACGTGATGATTTATCAGTAGTAGATGTGTCTACTAAAGAAATTACAGTGACTGGAAATATTGCTGAAGAATCTTTTGCCGGGAGTTATACGATAACGGCAGAGGTTACTACAGCTCCTATAGATATACAAGCATTAGGGTTTACTGATTTTGAGTACCGATTAGATCGGGATATAGGTCAGGGATTTCGTGAGTATCGCGAATATCAGTCTTCTCCAGTGTTTGAGGATGTTCCTCCAGGAGATTATCGCATTTTGGCGCGATATGCAAATTGTCCTGCTACCGAGAGAGAGTCGGATATTATTATGATTTTGGGGTATCCTAAATATTTTACGCCTAACGGAGATAGTTTTCATGATACCTGGCATATCATTAATATAGAAGATCAGCCTAATGCGCAGATTTACATCTTTGATCGCTACGGAAAGCTATTAAAACAATTACGACCAGGAGGTCTGGGTTGGGATGGAACCTATAATGGGAGAATCATGCCATCCTCCGAATATTGGTTTAGAGTAGAGTTCAATGAACCACGAGATCCAAACATGCGAAGAAGAGTATTTGCAGGAAGTTTTTCCCTGATACGATAAAACACAAAAAGAGCTTCCAAATAGGAAGCTCTTTTTGTTTATACTATTTATTTCGATCTCTTAAAAATTCATTCCAAGAGTAAATGTGTAATTGTCTTTAAAGGTATCTACCACTGCAAAATTAGTAAATCCTGATCCTGGAAAAAATTGTTCTTGTCTTTGTTGATCGGTATAATCATAAGCGAAATCAAATTTGAACTGACCAAAATTGTAACCGAAGCCAACAGAATATCCGTTTTTATCACTTAGGATGCGATCATCTTTGTACGGACTTTCTTCGTAGCTGTATCCTGCTCTGATACTCCAGTTTCCATTTCTCCATTCAGTTCCTAAGCGAATAATGGCAACATCTTGTAATGCAGTGTCAATATCGCTATTCACTCCGGCAAAGTTTACACCGTTGTCAGAACTTAATTCTATTGAAGTATAATCCTTGTACGAGTAATCCAGACTAATTAACCCTTGCTTGCCAAAAATTAAGGCGGCACTACCGGTATAAGTTTCGGGAGTTCTTAGTTTGTACTCTGGAAAAAGATTAATGATGTTGGGGTTTACCACAGCGGTTCCATCAGCATCACTAAAAGTTTCCAAACGTTGAACAGTTTCCTCTTCAATATAATACCAAGTAGGGGATTCGTATGAGGCACCCAGACGTAATATATCAGATACCTTTGCAATAGCTCCAAATTGAGCAGAAAAACCTGCCCCATTGGTGGATAATCTGTTCGTGAAAATCACCTCATTTATATTGCTACCTGCATTGTTATTTCCTTCGAAAAATTCAGTGACTCTATCGTAATTTATAAAATGAGTATTCAAGTTAACTCCTACATACAAATCGTCATTAATTTGCGCTCCTCCGTTGATGGTGAATTTACCGTTAAGACCTGTGCTTTCTACAATGTATTCTTGATCAAAAACACCCGATGCAATATTGGAAACATAAGCTGTATTATCTGGATCACTAGGATCCACAGCATCGATAACGAAGGCTTCATGTCCCAAAAAGGCCTGTTGTACGCCAAAACCTTCGGTTTCTCCAAGAAAGGCATACAGATCATTTACAGATTCGCCAGTTCTACGTGTAATTAAATCCAATGGTAATCCTTGAGCTTCTGCAAGAAAAAAACTGTCGATAGAATTTGTACTGCGACCAAAGCTTACAAATTCATCCGCATTATCTGCCGTTTGCTCATAAGCAAGACCAAGAGAAAAGCGTTTGATATTGGAAGAGGAGTGACTGTTGTCGTATACCAATACGGTTCCCAATTGATTAAAATTGATATTAGTGTCACTTTCGCTGGCAAATCCATCAAAATAGCGAGCCTCATTTATAGTTCTTGTAGATCCAAGTGTTATTGATCCATAGGAATTTAAGAAAACTGCCGATCCTGCCGGGTTAATCTGAATAGATGACAAATCTCCTCCCAAGGCTCCAAAGGCTCCACTCATTCCTCTAAATCGAGCTGTACCCAATACATTTTGCTGAGAGTATCGCAGTGCATCTGTAATATCCTGAGCGTTCAGAAAAGACATAGATAGGACACCTATGAACAAAAATAGTTTTTTCATTTTGTACAAATTTAGATTTACAGAATGTCTGTGTTATGATGACATTCTACAAATAGAATTGATAAAGATCAAGGTGTTTTTATCCTCTTCCTCTACTTCTGCTACCACTACTTCTTGAAGAGGATCTACTACCTCCTCCTCGGTAACCACTACTTCTTGAACTTCCTCCTCTAGAATAACTACCACGGCTTCTAGAAGATCCTGAAGAAGGAGTATATGATCTGCTTCTATTAGAGGAACTGCTACTTCTTGCTCTAGAACCAGAACTAGAGTATCTCCTCGAACTGTTATTTCCATTTACGGATGATCTAGAACGTGTTCCGTAGCCGGATCCATTAGAGTAGCTAGAGCTACGTGATCTACTTGATGCATCTGCAGAAACTCTTCTGCGATTGGTGTATCCTTGTCGAGTTCGACTATAATTTGCACTACGTGATCGATTTGCATAAGTCCTAGAACCACTGTATCGACTTCTTGAAGCGCTGTATCTGCTATTATATCTACTTCCGTTATACGCAATATATCCGTTTCTTCTTCCGCGATTATACGCGATATATCTTCCGCCACGGTAAAAAGGAGCTCCGTAGAATCCTCTACCATAAAATCCTGGTCCATAGAATCCGGCTCCATAAGGAGGGCACCAAAATCCTCCACCAAACCCAAATCCAAATCCTCCGCCAAATCCAAATCCACCGTATCCAAATCCAAATCCCCAAGGGTCATAGAAACCGTTCCATCCCCAACCAGGACCATAGAAACCATTCCATCCCCATCCAAGACCCCATCTAGGACCCCAGCCATTCCATCCGGTATTGATTAGATTTACATTAACTTCTGTGGGGTTACTTCCCCAAGAAGGATTTCCTACTTCATAATTTAGTGCGGTTGCTGTAGTATCGGCCGCATCATATCCTTCACTCGAGTAAGAGTCGATATCAGTAAAAACTTCATTCTGTTCGACAACATCGTCAATTTGCGCCGACTTTTCAGAAAAGTAACTAGAATAATAATTGGATTGATTATTGGGTTGATTAGCTGTGTTATTTCTTGGGGTTTCTACATTTCTCTGGCTTCTGGCTTCTCCATATATTCCATCATCGTAAGGTACATATTCATATGAGCCACAAGACGTCAACAAAAATGCGCTAGCCAAAAGTAACACTCCAATGGCTCCATTTTTCTGAAAATAATTTTTAGGTCGCATATCTTCTTATTTTATTGTTGAACATTACAAATTTAGTTAGTTTTGCGCTAACAAAATTTTATTTAACAATGTCACAACATTTGTGCCAAATAATAGTTTATGGGTAAGAATTTAACAAAGCGTAGCGAAGATTATTCAAAATGGTATAACGAATTGGTCGTGAAGGCCGACTTAGCCGAGAATTCAGCGGTAAGAGGTTGTATGGTAATCAAGCCCTATGGATATGCTATTTGGGAAAAAATGCAAGCTGAGTTAGATAGAAAATTTAAAGAAACAGGGCACCAAAATGCGTATTTTCCATTATTTGTGCCTAAAAGTTTGTTTGAAGCCGAAGAGAAAAATGCAGAAGGATTTGCCAAAGAATGTGCAGTGGTAACTCACTACCGATTGAAAACAGATCCTGATGATGCTTCAAAATTAATCGTTGATCCAAAAGCCAAATTAGAGGAAGAGCTGATTGTTCGACCTACTTCAGAAGCAATCATCTGGAATACTTACAAAGGCTGGATACAATCTTATCGTGATTTGCCAATTTTAGTGAATCAATGGGCGAATGTAGTGCGATGGGAGATGAGAACGCGTTTGTTTTTGCGTACAGCAGAGTTTTTGTGGCAAGAAGGTCATACTGCGCATGAGACTAGAGAAGAGGCGATAGCCGAAACCGAACAGATGAATAACGTATATGCGGATTTTGTAGAGAGTTTTATGGCGATACCTGTAGTAAAAGGTAGAAAAACGGAAAGTGAGCGTTTTGCTGGGGCAGAAGACACATATTGTATTGAAGCATTGATGCAGGATGGGAAAGCGCTTCAGGCTGGAACTTCTCACTTTTTAGGACAAAATTTTGCAAAAGCCTTTGATGTGAAGTTTACTTCTAAAGAAGGAAAGCTGGATTATGTTTGGGCAACATCATGGGGTGTTTCTACCAGATTGATGGGGGCTTTAATCATGACGCATAGTGATGATAATGGGCTTGTACTACCTCCAAATTTGGCGCCAATACAAGTGGTGATTGTTCCTATATACAAAGGGCAGGAGCAATTGGATCAAATTTCTGAAGTGGCCAATGAATTGGTTGCTGACCTTAGATCAAAAGGGATCACTGTAAAATTTGATAATAGAGATACGCATAGACCAGGAGCTAAGTTTGCACAATATGAGTTGCAGGGTGTGCCGTTAAGAATTGCCATTGGCCCTAAAGATCTGGAGAAAGGTACTGTAGAATTGGCAAGAAGAGATACGTTGTCCAAAGAGTTTGTGAATAAAGATGAAGTGGTGGATACTGTAGATGCTTTGCTTAAAGAGATTCAGGAGAGTTTACATCAAAAGGCTACTCAATATAGAGATGAGCATATTACAGAAGTTAATTCTTTTGAAGAATTTAAAGAGGTTTTAGAGAATAAGGGAGGATTTATTTCTGCGCACTGGGATGGTACTGCAGAAACCGAACAAAAGATAAAAGAGCTTACAAAGGCTACAATTCGATGTATTCCTTTTGAAGCTAAAGAAGAAAATGGTACTTGTGTGTATACCGGTAAACCGTCTAAAGTGAGGGTTTTATTCGCAAAGGCATATTAAGTTTTAGAAAAAAATAAAATAACACTTGCGCCATTAAAAAATAGTTGTATTTTTGCATCCGCAATTAGGCAAACAACTATGGCCCGTTCGTCTATCGGCTAGGACGCCAGGTTTTCATCCTGGTAAGAGGGGTTCGATTCCCCTACGGGCTACGAAGATTAAAATTAATTGCAGATTAATAGTGAAAGCTGTAAATTTGCAATCTTTGAAAAAAGAAAAAATGGCCCGTTCGTCTATCGGCTAGGACGCCAGGTTTTCATCCTGGTAAGAGGGGTTCGATTCCCCTACGGGCTACAAATTTTTAGTAGTAAGAAATTTAATTAGCAAAAGAAGATGGCAAATCATAAGTCAGCGTTAAAAAGAATTAGAAATAGCGAGACAAAGCGTCTTAGAAATAGATATCAGCACAAAACTACACGTAATGCTATCAAGAAGTTACGTGAAGCTGATAAGAAGGAGGCAGAGACATTGTTCCCTACAGTTGTTTCTATGCTTGATAAATTAGCGAAGAACAACGTTATTCATAAGAATAAAGCCGCTAATTTAAAGTCTAAGCTTGCAAAGCACGTAGCTGCTCTTTAATTAAGAGTAAGTATTGTAAAAAAGTATATAAGCTCTTCCTGAAAAGGAAGGGCTTTTTTTGTTGTTTGTATAATAGTACTTGTAGTTGTAAATTACCATCATAAGTAAATCAAAAACAGATGTCAAGCTATAGTTTTTGTTAAGATAGCTTTAGTAGTAGTGCTCGCAGGATTGTTTTTTTTGGAGTAGAGCAAATTTTTGTAAACCTACTTGGGTATTAATTTTGAGCTTCATCAATTGAGTTATTTCTTTCATTTTACTCGATAAATTTCACCTTCCTTTTCAAAAAAAGATAAGAGTATGTCTTTTTTTTATGTCATTATTTAATTAATAAAACACTGTAATTTATTGGCTTACGATTTTTTTTGAAAAAAAATCAAAAAATCTTGATTAACATTTTTATAGTAGGGGTCACCTAGAAGTAAGTAGTTGGATACAAACATTGATATGTGCACTAACTCAATATCAATTCTACTACCTATATGGGAAACCTCAACTCATATAAAAAGCTTGGGGGAATTATAATTTTTTAAAATCTTTATTTATGAAAACGTTAGAATTAAACAAAATGGAAAATGTTGAAGCTGGTGGATGTGCAACTTCTGCAATTGCTTTGGGATTAAGTGTTGTGGCTGTTGGTGTATTAGGAGCTACTACTGCTGGAGCAGGTTTTTTTGCTGCTGGTTTTATTCTGGGAAGTATTAACTTAGCTGATGCTTGTAAGTAATAATTTAAATCAGATAATTATGGCATTTTTGAAAAAAAATAGAAGAATCATTTTATTATTTATTATGTTCTTTGGTCTTTTTTTTACTGGACAAGAGTTATATGAAATCTTAACTCATGGTATAGATAGGAGCAAAAATGTTATAGTTGAGTTGTCTGGTTTGTTTTGTTATTTCTTTCTTTCTGTTGGTGCTTTTTGGGAATTGTTTGTTAGGAAAAGAAGGAATGAAAGTTAATGCTTTTTATTAAACAAAATATCTCCAGGATGTATTAAGTGTCCTGGAGATAAATAATTATTAGTTTGAGATAAAGTGATGAAAAAGTATAGAGCATTTATTTTATTAAGTCTAGCTTTTGTTGTTATGGCTATTCTTAATAAAACAATCTTAAATTCTGACGAACTGCTATATGATAGTTTGTCAGAACAATTGACCGGTAATCAGATAGATGAAATCTTGGCGTTTAACAAAAAATGGCAGTGGTTATCATATTTGATGATTCCAATTATTCTATTTGTTAAAATTGGTCTGATTACGTGTACGTTATATTTAGGGATCTTCTTTTTTAATCTTAAATCATCATTGAAAAGATTGTTTTTTTTGGTGACTAAAGCTGAATTTGTTTTTGTGATAGTGGGATTGATAAAGTTAATTTGGTTGTCATTTCTTGATGACTTAACGATAGACGATGTTCAGTATTTTTATCCCTTGTCTGCTTTGAATATTATAGGCTATGAAGGGGTGTCTACTTGGTTTATTTATCCGCTTCAAGTTCTTAATTTATTTGAACTACTATATTGGATTGTGTTAGCTTATTTGTTAGCAAAAGAGATTAATATTACTTCTGATAGAGGCTTGAAAGTAGTTGCAAGTAGTTATGGATCTTTCCTGTTGATATGGGTAGTTGCTGTGATGTTCTTTACGCTTAACATCGGGTAATCCTAGTAATGAATAATGTAAGTATGAAGAAGCGAGCATTTAAAAAAGTAATCCTTCTGGGAGTGTTCTTATTACTGGTATTTCTGGGATACGGAGTGATCTCTAAACTAGGGGATAAACATAGAATTCAAAACACCTTGAACACCATTCCTAATTTTTCCTTCAAGACGCTGCAGGAAAGTTCCTTTACTCATATGGATTTAAAAAATAACTCAAATACTGTCTTTATTTATTTTAATAGTACCTGTGAATATTGTCAGGAAGAGGCAAAATCTATAGCATCCAATTCTTCGATGTTTTCGGAAACCCAGATTTTAATGGTTTCTTCTCAGTCTCGCTCAGAGATTGAAGAGTTTGCTGCCGATTATGGTTTAGATGAATATCGGTTCATTACATTTTTGCAAGATGATCAAGATGTATTTTCAAGAGATTTTGATGCCACAAGCATCCCTTATATTTTGATCTATGATAAAAATAAGAACCTCGTAAAGAGGCATAAAGGTCAGCTTAATATCAATTATGTTTCTAATCTTATAAAATAATATAAATGTTTCGGGTAGCTAAGGATTATAAAAAAACTGAGAGGTCATTCGTTCTACAACACGATCAGAGTGATTGTGGAGTTGCGTGCTTAAAATCGGTAGTGCAATACTACAATGGTAATATAGGCCTTGAAAAACTTAGAAAATTAAGTGGGACAACTAGACAAGGAACTACTTTGTTGGGGTTATATCAGGCGGCGAATGCAATTGGTTTTACTGCTCAAGGAAATGAAGCAGATATACAGGCTTTAATAGATCATAAACAACCAGTGATATTACATGTTTTGGTAGATGATCGTTTGCAGCATTATGTATTGTGTTATGGATATGAAAATGGGAAATTTAAAATTGGAGATCCAGCAAAAGGGATTTGCTATTATTCGAAAGAAGAACTCGCAGAAATTTGGAAATCAAAAACATGTTTGACGCTTTCGCCAACCAACAAATTTATAGCTCATAAAACAGAACAAAAATCCAAAATAAAATGGTTTGTTGATCTTATCAAAGAAGATAATAAATTGCTAATCGTTAGTTCAGTTTTAGCGCTGCTAGCTTCGATATTAGGTTTAGCAATGGCTATGTTTTCGCAAAAGCTTATTGACAATATTTTACCTTCAAAAGACTTTCAAAGATTAATAACTGGTATTGTATTGGTTGCTTTTCTGCTATTGATCAGAGTAATTTTTTCGGCTTTAAGATACTATTTACTTACACATCAAACACAGGACTTTAATAATCGAATTATCAGTGGGTTTTATTCAGCATTATTGAGTTTGCCTAAGTCATTTTTTGATACCCGTAAAATTGGAGAATTGGTATCAAGGTTAAATGATACTGAGAACATACAACGAGTAATACAAACCGTGACTAATGATTTTGTGGTGAATTTATTCGTATCAATAGTTTCTATTTCATTTTTGTACTATTATTCATGGCAAGTCGGGGTGATAGCCACAATAAGTCTTCCATTCTATTTTTTATTAATGTATCGATTTAACTCCAAGATTATTAAATCGCAAAAGGAGGTTATGCAAAGTAGGGCTCATAACCAGAGTAACTACATTGCTACAATGAATGGAATCGCGACTATAAAAAATAATAATAAGCAATCCTTATTTAAAGAACAGAGCGAAGCTATCTATGGTTATTATCAAAAACAGGTTTTCGAGTTGGGTAAAATCAAGGTTAGACTTTCATTGCTGTCTGGGGTTTTTGGGGTTGTTTTCTTATTAGGAATACTATTGTATACTTCGTTGTCGGTTTACTATGATACCATGATGCTGGGAGAGTTAATGGCTATTTTAGGCGTAGCAGGATCTTTATTACCATCGGTCGCAAGTCTCGCATTAGTTGCTATACCGGTGAATGAAGCAAAGGTAGCCTTTAATAGAATGTATGAGTTTGTTTCTAATGAAAAAGAGAATAATGGCAATGTAGAAGTAGCTGAATTTCAATCAATAGATCTTAGAAGTATTTCTTTTCGTTTTGCAGGAAGAAGTCAGTTGTTAAAAGATGTTTCGTTACAGATACGTCAAGGGGAATTTGTAGGGATTGTTGGAGAGAGCGGCAGTGGTAAAAGTACCTTGTCTCAGATTATACAAAATTTTTATGAACCTGAGAATGGTGAAGTGTTGATTAATAATAAAATAGCATTGCGAAATGTGAAACTGGATTCCTGGAGAGATAAAATTGGTGTGGTCGAACAAAATATCCAGATGTTTAATGCTTCAATTTTAGAGAACATTATTTTAGGTGATAGAAAAGATCCAAAGGAGATAGAGAAGTTCTTTAAAGATTATGGTTTTGATACGTTTATTTCCCAATTTCCCCAAGGATATGCAACTATGTTAGGAGAGGAAGGGATTAACTTATCAGGAGGGCAAAAACAAGTTATTGCACTAGCAAGAGTATTGTATAAAAAACCTCAATTGTTGATATTGGACGAATATACGTCTGCAATGGATAGAAAAACTGAAAACTTTTCTTTTGATTTATTAAAGCGTATTAAAAAAGATGTTGGGATAGTTTTTATTACCCATCGTTTGCATACGTTACCTAAAATTGCGGATCGTATTTATGTGATTGATAATGGAAAAACAGAGGTTCACGGTTCTCATCATGAGCTCTTACAGACATCTAATTTTTATAGCGATTATTGGAATGAATATCATAAATAAGAAATAATTATCTATTCCTTGTTCTTCTCTTCAATCCATCTAGACATATACTCTGTGCTACGTAGAGTATGATGTTGTAGCATGGATCCAATAAAATTCTTAGAACGGTGCTTAGGTAGATTCGCAATTAGATCATCAATGGTGTTGTAAAAAGAATTCGTGAATTTTTCTTTTTGAAAGCGAGTATTAATAATTTCGATACCATTTTGTTGAGATTGTCGCCATAAATTTTGATCGGTATACAGTCGTATAGCGGCTTTGGCAAAAGCAAGTGGATCTTCTTTGATAAAGCCATTCCAGTCCTGATCGTCATCGAGCATACCTTCGGTACCTATCGAAGTGGTTACGCTAGGGGTTCCACAAAGCATAGCGTCTGCTAGTTTCCCTTTTATTCCGGCGCCAAAGCGAAGAGGAGCCAAACAAACTCTTGCATTTTTGATCACTTCTTTTGCATTTTCTGTCCATCCTTTGATGATAAAACCGTCTTTTGTGTTGTGCAATTGCATGGCTTTTGGGGGAGGATAGGCTCCATAAATATGTAATTCGACTTTAGGAAGTTCTTTTCGAATCAAAGGCCATATATCCTCTTTGAGATATAAAATACTATTCCAGTTGGGTTCATGTCGAAAATTACCAATAGTAACAAAATGTGCTCTTTCTTTATATAAAGGCCATTTCTCTATAGTAGTGGATGTGATACTTGGTAATAGGAAAGGTAGATAGTGCAATAGCGCATCATTAATATTGAAAGTGTTTTTTAAAAGCTCCATCTCATAGTCTGAAATGATCAATGAAAGATCGGATCGATAAATGCTGGCTATTTCTCTTTTGGTAATCTCTTGGTCCAAAAGATCTTGATGTTCGAACTTTTTACCTGTTTTCAAAAAAGCTTCTCTGGTTTTTCTAAGGCAGTGTAAATCTTCTGTATTTAGAATTCTTAAGGCGTTAGGGCAAGTATTAGCTACTCTCCATCCAAACTGTTCTTCGATCATGAATCGATCAAATATCACGATGCTTGGGTCTAAATTTTTTAGAATAGTATCAAAACTAGAGTTATTGACTTCTATGTTTATTTTTTGAATTCCAATACTTTGCAAGTCATACATGTTTTCGGTGGGGTTTGCCGTGCTTGCAAAAGTAATTTTAAACCCTTTTTCCAGTAATAGTTGTATAAGTTGAAGCATTCTGCTACCTGCAGCAGACGATTTAGGTTCTGGCCAAACGGATCCTATAATAAGTACATGCTTCATGATTATAAGTATCAAAAAAGCCTCAGATAACTGAGGCTTGATTATATTTTTAAAATAGTTTCTTTATAGTTTAGAGAAAAGTGCTTCCATTTTTTCCTTTTCTTCTCTGGCAAGTTCTTGATCTACCAAAATTCGACCACTGTGCTCGTCAGTAATGATTTTTTTGCGAGAAGCAATCTCCATTTGAACTTGAGGAGGAATAGTAAAGAAAGAACCTCCAGAAGCTCCACGCTCGATAGGAACTACTGCTAATCCATTTTTTACGTTACTTCTTATTCTCTTGTAAGCAACAATTAGACGCTCTTCGATTTCTTTCTGAAAATCTTCTGATTTTGCGATTAATGCTTGCTCTTCTTTCTCGGTTTCTGCTAGGATAGCATCAAGCTCACCTTTTTTGTGAGATAAGTGCTCATTACGTTCACCAAGTTTGTCTTTGGTTTGTGTAATGATTTCGTTTTTCTGAACGATCTGCGCTTTGTGCTCTTTGATGTGCTTTTCAGCCAATTGAATTTCTAATTCCTGAAATTCAATTTCCTTACTTAATGAGTTGTATTCGCGGTTGTTTCGAACATTTTTTTGTTGCTCTCCGTATTTTTTAATCAAAGCTTTAGCTTCTTCAATCAAATTTTTCTTGTTCTTGATACTATCATCGATAGTTTCCAGATCCGCAGTAAGCTTTTCTAATCTTTTATTTAATCCGGCTACTTCATCTTCAAGATCTTCAACTTCTAAAGGTAGTTCTCCACGTACGTTTCTGATCTCATCAACTCTAGAGTCAATTAATTGCAAGTCGTATAATGCTCTTAATTTTTGCTCAACAGTAACTTCTTTCTTTGCCATATTTTACAGGTATTGAATTGGATTGGTGTTTTTATCCGATAAAATGATTGCAAAATTACTGATTTTTTTTCTAAGATAGCTAACAATTAGATTTTTTGTGTACTGTTCGCTTTCATAATGCCCAATATCGGCTATTATTAGCTTTTTTTCAGCCTCATAAAATTGGTGATATTTAAGATCTGCCGTAATAAAAATATCAGCACCTGCTCTTTGCGCATTTTTTATAGCAAAGCTACCGCTTCCTCCTAGTACAGCTACTTTTTTGATGGGTTTTCCTAATAATTGAGAGTGTCTCACACATCCGCTCTTAAAGGCTTTTTTGATGTGCTTAAGGAAATCTAATTCATCCATTGTATCTGGAAGTTCGCCAATCATTCCCATCCCTATATTTTGATTGGTATTTTCAAGGGTGGTCACTTCATAAGCTACTTCTTCGTAAGAGTGATTATTAAAAAGAGCTTTCAAAATAGTGCTTTCCAAATGTTTTGGGAAGGTAACCTCAATTTGACTTTCTTTTTCGGTGTGCGTTTTTCCAATTTCTCCGATAGAAGGATTTGCGGTCTCAGAAGCTTGAAATGTTCCCAAACCTTCACTAGAGAAACTACAATTGGAATACTTGCCAATAGTTCCTGCTCCAGCTTCAAATAGTTTAGACTTCAATTGATCGGCTTCAGCCACAGGAGCATAAGTAACCAGCTTCTTAATGGTTTTTTGTTGTGGAATTAATATCTGTCGGTTGATTAATCCTAGTTGTTCACAGATCATGTCGTTTACTCCGTGTATGGCGTTGTCCAAAGCAGTGTGAATGGCAAATATGGCTATATCGTGTTTGATCGCTTTGGTCACTACACGATCAACATAAGTCTTGCCATTGAACTTTTTGATTCCTTTAAAGACGATAGGATGGAAACTAACAATCAAATTACAGTTGTTCTCAATAGCTTCGTCAATTATAACTTCTAATGTGTCTAGAGTTACTAAAATTCCTGTAACCTCTGTATCCGGTGTCCCTACCAATAATCCAACATTATCAAAATCCTCTGCATAAGATGTTGGTGCCAAAGCTTCTAAATGTTGAATAACCTCTTTAATTAACATTGTGATTTCTTTTTATTAAAAAATGGAATGTAAAAAAACTTTTAGCAATAATCAAAGTTTCGTTTTATACTTTTGTGCGTATGAATGTGCTTCGAAAATTACTTTTACCCATAGTTCCTATTTATTACCTGATTACATGGTTTAGAAACAAAATGTATGACCTAGGTATAAAAAAATCTACCAGTTATGAGTTCCCGGTTATCGCCGTGGGGAATCTAAGTGTAGGAGGGACAGGAAAAAGTCCGATGGTGGAGTATTTGATTCGGTTGCTAAAAGATCATACTAGAATTGCGACTTTAAGTAGAGGATATAAGAGAAAAACAAAGGGGTTTCAAATCGTAAAAACGTCTTCTGAAACGATAGATGTTGGAGATGAGCCGCTTCAATTTAAAACTAAGTTTCAAGATGTTTTGGTAGGAGTAGATGCGGATCGACGTAATGGAATCCATCAATTGCGATCTCAGGACCCACAACCCGAATTGCTAATTCTTGATGATGCGTATCAACATCGAAAGGTAAAAGCTGGATTTTATATTTTGTTGACTCCTTATTATGATTTATATAGTAAAGACATCGTTTTGCCTACAGGTAATTTGAGAGAACCACGTAGTGGTGCGCAACGTGCGGACATTATTATAGTAACCAAATGTCCGGCTTCAATAACAGAGCAGGAGCGGAATACAATTGAGAAGAAGCTCAATGTTTTGCCTCATCAATCCTTATTTTTTACTTCTATAGCTTATGAAAATACACTAGTGTGTGCACAAGGAGCGCAGTCGGTAGAAAAATTTCAACAATTACCTTTTACATTGGTAACAGGAATTGCTAACCCTGGGCCGTTGGTTAATTATTACCACGAATTGGGACTAAAGTTTGAGCACTTAAATTTTCCGGATCATCATAATTTTACTGATAAGGATCTGGAAAAATTAAAAAAATGTGAGCGTATTATTACCACAGAGAAAGACTATGTACGTTTATCCAAGCAGCTTGATGATACCACCGAGTTATGGTACCAGCCCATTTCAGTAAGTTTTATCGTAGCGCAGGAATTGTTTGATCAAAAGATATTGGAATGCATAAAAAAATGAGGTCAAAAAGACCTCATTCTAATTTTATCTAGGCTAATTCAAAAGCTTGTTTTACTAAGCTTAATTAGTACTTATCAATTCTTATGCCATTTATTATGTGGTGGTTTGTTTTTCTTTTAAAGCCTTATGTAACTTCGTGAAAAATTCCTCAGTTTTATAGGGTTTTGGAATGATATCATTAAATCCGTTATCGTAAAATTCATCCAGATTATCATCTAGTGTTACTGCAGTTAAAGCGATAATCGGAATCTCAGTATTAAATTCTCTAATTTGTCTAGTGGCTTCTATACCACTAATTCCAGGCATGTGGATATCCATGAGAATGAGGTCATAAGTATTTTCTTTTACTTTGTGTACCGCAATATCCCCATTGTCGGCAACATCGCAAATGATTTTGTTCTTTTCAAGAATTTTTCTGGTAATCAGCTGATTGATTTTATTGTCTTCTACAATCAGAATGTTTTTATCGATCATTACTTTATAATCGATTTTCTTAGCTTCTTCAGAGTAATTCGTGCTTTTGTCTTCCACGACCTCAAATTTTAAATCAAAAAGAAACTTAGAGCCTTTACCGAGTTCACTTTCTAATTTAATCTCGCTATCCATTAGATTAAGAAGATTCTTTACAATAGAAAGTCCTAATCCTGTACCTCCAAATTTTCGATTGATTTGAACAGAACCTTGGGTGAAGTTTTCAAATATACTTTGTTGTTTCTTTTCAGAAATTCCCACACCATTATCCTCAATACTAAAGTTGAGGAAAACTTTGTTTTCAATCATGCTAATTAGCTTAACTCTTATCCAGATATCGCCATTTTGCGTGAATTTTATAGAATTTCCGATTAAATTAATCAAGACCTGAGAAACCTTTAATGGGTCTCCTTTTAGTTTAGCAGGTACATTGTCATCGAATTCGTAGTGCAGTTTGTTATTTCTGTCTTTTGCAGATTTACCCAAAGCGATAAGTACATCGTTAATTCTTTTCTTGAGATTGAAAGAAGTATTTTCGATTTCTACTTTGTTGGCTTCTAATTTATTTAGATCTAAAATGTTGTTGATAAGAGATAAAAGGTATTCTCCCGAGAATTTAAGGGAATTTAGATGTTCTTTTTGATTAGGTGTTGGGCTTTCTTCTAATAGTAAATGGGTTAGTCCCGTTACCGCATACAAAGGTGTACGTAATTCGTGAGTAATGGTCGACAAGAACTGCACCTTTGCTTCACTTGCTCTTTCTGCGTTTTCTTTTGCCAAGATGAGTTCTGTGTTTTTGTTTTGAAGCAGTTCGTTGGCTTTGGCTCGCAGATTATTGTTTTTATACAAAGAAAGCGTAAGTAAAGACAGTATAGTAATGAGTGCGATACTCAAAATGGTAGTAAGTCTACCTAATTTTAAAGATTTTTGTTGTTGAATATTTTCTTCTGTCAACTCTTCAATCAATACATTGTTTTCGTTCAAATTCAATTTAGCTCCTGCTTCCTGAGCAATAATCTCTTTATTGATATTAAATAGAGAATCTTTTATTTTCTGATGGGTCTTTAAGTGATCAAGAGAGGTAAGAAAGTTTTGTTGCTTTTCAAAAATCCTACTGTATAATTTGTAGCATTCTGATCGAATTTCGGGATATTTTTTTTCTTTACCGATTTGAAGGGCAAGTTCATTGGTTTGTTGAGCCTCATCCGGCATATCCAGCATCAATTGAGCTTTTGCTTTATTTACATAAAGTTTAGCCTTAAAGTAATGCATATCAAACGAATCAATCATGGGGAGCCCACTATTAAAATGTTGGATGGCTAGATCAGGTTTTTTTTGAGCCAATGCCAATATACCGAGGTTGGTTTTTATTGGACCTTGATACCCTGAAATATCGTTTTCTTGAGTTAAGGTAAGTGCAGAATTTAAAGCTTCTTCAGCAACTTCATACTTTTCAAGTTTGGTGGTAATTGCTCCATAAATCATATAGGAATGCGCCAACATTTCCTCATTCTCTTCCTCTTCTTGAATTTTTATAGCATCTAGAATCTGATCTTCTGCTTGATTTAAATCACCGAGTTCTCTGTATAACTTAGCCAAGACCATATTCGTTTTAGAGATATAGATACGATCTTGATTTTGTAAAGCGATTTCTTTTGCTTGAATAATGTTAGAAAGGGCAAGTTCTAGTTGAGCCTGATCAATTGAATTTGAAGCTCTTACTAAATAACTTTCAATAGAATCCTTGACCTGATTGTTTTTTGCAATTTCTGGAATTTGAGCAGACGCATAAAAACAACAGATACATAAAAATTTGAATATAAAAAATCTGATTTGGGTTGGCATTTTTCCTTTGAAATATGTCAACTAATATAGTTATTTCTTACAAATGTTAATAATTAAATCTATTATTCTATGACTATAGCCTATCTCATTGTCATACCATCCGATAATTTTTACCATTTTTCCGATAACAGATGTCATCAGAGAATCAAAAACACAGGAGTGTGGATTTCCAATAATATCGATAGAAACAATTGGATCCTCGGTATACGCTAATATACCGCTTAGATTGTTTTCTGCGGCTTGCTTAAAGGCATTATTTATCTCTTCTATCGTAGTTTCTTTTTTTACGTTAAAAGTAACATCAGTCAAAGATCCATCGGGTACAGGTACTCTTATTCCACAGCCTCCTATGACCGAACTTAACTCAGGAAAAATTTTGGTCAGTGCCTTGGCAGCTCCTGTAGTGGTGGGAACAATAGATTGCCCAGCAGCTCGTGCTCTTCTAAGATCACGATGGGGTTGGTCATGTAAACTTTGATCTGTGGTATAGCTGTGTACTGTGGTAATATAAGCCTGTTCGATTCCGCAAAGATCATTAACCACCTTGATCATATGCGCTGCATTGTTTGTAGTACATGAAGCGTTGGATATGATAGTTTCTGATCCATCCAAAATATTATCGTTTACTCCCAAAACCACAGTTTTAATCTGGTCATCCTGAGGCGGTACGGATAGGATTACCCTTTTGGCTCCAGCATTCAGGTGTTTTTCTAATAATGGTCTGGTCTTAAATTTTCCGGTAGCCTCTACCACAATATCCACTTCATAAGAACTCCAATCACAATGTTCTGGATCCTTTTGATTAAGAAGAGGAATCTTTTTTTCGTTAACAATGATATGGTCCTGGTCGTATGTTACCTCCAATGGTAAAACGCCATGAATACTATCATACTTCAGTAAATGACTAAGAGTTCTTGCATCTGCAAGATCGTTTATGACCACAACTTCAATTTCAGAATGATCGATAAGCAATCTAAAAAGACTTCGTCCAATTCTTCCAAAACCATTGATGGCAATTCTAATAGGGGTATTCATTACTTCCTAACTGATGCTTTTTTGTTTAGGTCAAATGTTTTTGTGCTTTGTATGAGGATCTCACCAATGCTCCACTCTCAACATGTCTGAACCCCATTTCTAAACCTATTTTTTCATATTTCTGAAATTGATCTGGTGTAATGAACTCTTTGACAGGTAAGTGTTTTTTACTAGGTTGAAGATATTGCCCAATAGTCACGATATCCAGGTTCACTGCCCTAAGATCCTTCAGCGTTTGTATTACTTCTTCTTCGGTTTCACCCAGCCCTAACATAATTCCACTTTTGGTGCGATTAATGCCATTATCTTTCAGATATTTTAATACCTGAAGACTTTGTTCATACTTTGCCTGAATGCGCACTTCTCTGGTAAGTCGTTTTACGGTTTCCATATTATGAGAAACCACTTCTGGCTTTACTGCTATTATACGGTCAATGTTTTTGGTTTTTCCTTGAAAATCTGGAATTAAAGTTTCTAGCGTAGTTTCTGGGTTCATTCGCCGTATAGCCTGAATGGTTTCTGCCCAGATGATAGAACCTCCATCTGCCAAGTCATCTCGATCCACCGAAGTAACTACAGCATGTTTGATGTTCATTATTTTGATAGAACGCGCTACTTTTTCGGGTTCTTCCCAATCTACAGTTTCTGGTCTACCGGTTTTTACCCCGCAAAAACCGCAGGAACGGGTACAGATATTACCAAGGATCATGAAGGTAGCGGTTCCCTCACTCCAGCATTCTCCCATATTAGGACAACTACCAGAAGTACAGATAGTGTGTAAGTTGTATTTGTCTACAAGTCCTCGTAGTTCGGTATATTTTTTCCCCGTTGGGAGTTTTACTCGTAACCACTTTGGTTTTGTCTTTGGCGGAGCTACGCTACTTACGTCATTGTTCATACAAGCAATATTTTTAGCAAAAATACGAAGAAAGGTTTGATTAGTATGTAGTTCTTATAAAAGTTATGTTTTCTATAAGAGTCTATCCTATTTCTGGTTTTTATCCAAAGGTTTTAGTCCCATTTTTGATCAGGTTTTTTCCTTTTTAGATTCAGTTGTATGATCCTAATATGCTGTTATTCATGTTATTACATTTGTTTTGAATTTTTTAACAAAGGTGGTATCCGAAAAACCTAAATAGAGTAGGAGAACTCTTAAAACCATTAATTATGAAAAAACTAACAGTAATGATCATGGGCGTAATGCTTTTGCTATCAGGAGCATGCGAGAAAGAAACAGATTACGAACCACAAAATTCGATTACCGATAGCCAAGTCGGAGTTGAAGAGGCCGTAGAGGGTAAATATGGCGGGCGATACTGCGTATATTTTATCGAATACGGTAGGTGGGTTGCAAGTCCATTCGGGTTTTATTGTAACAAAAACTTACCGGGAATTTGTAGCATCGAAAGATTTTGTTTCCCAGAGATTATTTTCGATCCATGTTGGTTAATTCCTTGTTGGGTAGAAATTTTTGACCCTTGGGACATTTATGAAAAAATTGACCCAAGAGAATTTGAGTCCATTCGTGATAAACTGGAGCTAGAAATTGATCCAAGAATTGGGTCTGCTCCGTTTGCACTCAATGAACAAATTGCAGGATTACAGTTCTATGAGCAAAATGAGCTTATGGAAATTCGAGACAAAGAATCTGGTGTTTTTTATTTGGAAAACGATCTCAAACTAGATGCAGAAACAAGTAGATCATTGGGATTATTCGGGAATACTGTTAAAGCTGGGAAGTATCCAGTGTTGGTGAATCCTGAAAATGAAACCTTTAATGTTATTTTATCTGTTGAAAAAGGATTCGAAAGGTAGTTGCTATCAAACAAGACGAAAAGCCGGTATAGAATTGCTATACCGGTTTTTTTATTTATAATTCATAAAATTATTTTAACATGAGGTTAAAATTAAGTTAACATAAAATTTTTTTCGGATTTAAAAGTTATCAAAGCAAAACGAGGAAAAATGATGCAAGAGGAATTAGTCAGTCCTAAAAAAAGACAAAACGATCGTAAGCGTGTAGAAAAATGGTTGTTGAATAACCACAGATATATCAATATTACTGCGATAGAAAAAGAGATTTCGGCACCAAAAGGCTTAGTGCAAAAATTTGTGAAATACGATAAAAAGATTAACGACAAATGGATAGATCCACTATTTGTTGTCATCAAAAGGTTTACTACTTTTAATTTAAGGTAATTAGCATAATACCTTTATACCAAAAATTAAGTGTTGGGATTAGTAATAATCTCGGATAATAATTTTTTGGCCCTCAATAATTTTACTTTTACATTGTTAATAGGCTCATCTAGAGACTCAGCAATTTCTTTATAACTTAATTCCTGAAAATACCTGAGATTAATTACCTGCTGGTAATTTGGTTTTAGTTGTTTTATGTATAGTAACAACTGTGCCAGGTTTTGTTCGGTAATTAATTTATCTTCTGGTGTAGGGGTGTCATCGATTATTTTATATACTCTATCATCTACCTGAGTTGTGGTTTGGGATTGTATAGAAGCATTCTTCTTTCTCAATAAATCAATATGAATGTTTTTAGAGATCTGTATCAACCAGGTTTTAAAGGTGTACTCTTCTTTAAAAGTACCTATTTTATCAAAGGCTCTTGAAAAACTCTGAATGGTAATGTCTTCTGCATCATATTCATTTTGAGTTCTTTTCAGTTGAAAATTATATACGTCATTCCAAAAAGTATCGAGCAAATAATTAAACGACATTTGCTTACCTTCTTTAGCATTTTCAATATGCTCTTGTAATGAAATAGAGTCTTCTTTTTTCAACGATTTATTTTTGAATAGAATAGTTGCTGCCTAAGCTTAATTTATTTGGCATGCTCAGTTTCGTTACAACTAGAATATTGATCCGGAGTTTTACCACAAAGCGAACAAGATTCTCCTTCTTTATTAAGAAAAGGGCTTTGACTAGCACAGGTTCCAGCAAATTTACCATCCTTTTTTGCCCATAATTTTATGGCAATCCCTGCAAAAGCCAAAAGAAGTAAACCTACGGTAAGTAATAGAAGTTTCATAACAATTAAAAATGTACTTAAATAGGAGGCAAAGATACAAAGAAAGTGTGGTAATACAGAAAATGTTAAATGATATTAACTTCGGTCTCTAGATTAATGTTAAACTTCTCTGTAATTTCTTTTTGTATCTCACGAGAAACATTTAGAATTTCTTGTCCTGTAGCATTGCCATAATTTACCAAAACTAAAGCTTGTTTATTGTGCACACCGGCATCACCCCATCTTTTACCTTTAAAACCAGCTTGTTCAATTAACCATCCTGCAGGTATCTTTATATGGTCTTCATCGATGGTATATGACGGAATTTCTGGAAACCTTTCTAATAGGTTTAGGTATTGACTTTTGGAGACTACTGGATTTTTGAAGAAACTACCGCTATTACCAATCTCTGATGGGTCTGGGAGTTTACTTTTTCGTATCTGGATAACGGCATCCGCAATATCTTTGATGGTCGGGTCCTGAATGTTTTGAGCAGAAAGTGCCGCTTCTATTGCTCCATAACTAGTGTTTAAGACATGATTCTTTTTTCGTAGTCTGAAAGAGACCTTTGAGATAACGTACTTGCCTTTGACTACATTTTTAAAAATAGAGTCTCGGTATCCAAATTTACAATCTTCATTCGAGAACGTATATTTCTCTCCAGTTGCTATTTCAAATGCTTCACAATTGATCATAGTGTCTTTTAATTCAACACCATAAGCTCCTATATTTTGAATGGGAGCGCTGCCCACATTACCAGGGATAAGCGATAGGTTTTCTAATCCACTGTATCCTTGTTGTATGCAATATTGAACAAACTCATGCCAGTTTTCACCTGCATTGGCGGCTACACATACATATTCATCCGATAATTCTTCAGTTTCAATTCCTTTCAGAGTAAGATGTAAAACAGTAGCTTCGATATCTTTGGTAAGTAGCATATTACTACCCCCACTAAGTATAAAAAGCGTTTTGTCTTTATAAACTTGAAGTGTTTCTTTAAGAATAGATTCAGAACTGATTTCAATATATTCACGGGCAAACACCTCAATGCCAAAAGTGTTATATTTTTTTAAGGATTTGCGCTGCTCAATTTTCATTAACTGTTGTATTTTTCCAAGGCTACTCTTAATATTTCAATGGCTTTTTTTAAATCTCTTCGATTCAGTACATAAGCTATTCTTACCTGATTTAATCCCTCATTTGGGCTAGAGTAAAAACCAGATGCTGGCGCTAACATAACGGTTTCTTTGTTCAATTCAAATTTATCGAGTAACCATTGTGCAAAATGATCTGCATTATCGATAGGTAATTCGGCAATACAATAAAAAGCGCCCATAGGTTCGGCTACTTTTACCCCAGGAATTTCTCTTAGGCCTGCAACCAAAGTATCCCTGCGATTTTTATATTTCGAAACCGTTTCCTGGTAATAAGATTCCGGGGCTTCGAGAGCGGCTTCACTGGCAATTTGTGCAAAAGTAGGAGGGCTTAATCTAGCCTGAGCAAATTTCATCGCTGTTTCCATAACACTTTTGTTTTTGCTAACGATACATCCTATTCGTGCACCACACATGCTGTATCTTTTAGATACGGAATCTACTACAATAGCGTGTTCATCCAGCTCTTTTTCCTGTAGCACCGAATAGTGTTCGATATCGTCGTATACGAATTCGCGATATACTTCGTCCGAAATCAAAAACAAATCATATTTGATCGCTAGCTTGGCTAATTGTTGTATCTCGTCTTTGCTATATAGATATCCCGTGGGATTACCTGGATTACAGATCAATATCGCCTTAGTCTTTTTGGTAATCAGCTTTTCAAACTCTTCGATTGCAGGTAATGCAAATCCCGTTTCCAATTTTGATATCACAGGAACTACTGTAACCGTAGATTGCGTAGAAAAACTATAGTAATTGGCATAAAAGGGTTCTGGTACAATGATTTCATCCCCCGGATCAGTAATGCTACCCATAGTAAAAATCAAAGCCTCACTACCTCCTGTGGTTACTAAAATATCATCAGACGTTATTGTGATATCATGTTTTGCATAATATCCCGCCAATTTTTTTCTGAAACTTTCAAAACCTGCAGAATGACTATAGGCTAGTACATCCAACGAATGGTTTTTTACCGCTTCCATAGCTTCAATAGGCGTCTTAATATCAGGTTGACCGATGTTAAGATGATAAATATGCTTGCCTTCTTTTGCTGCTTTCTCTGCAAAAGGCACCAATTTTCGGATTGGTGATTCTGGCATTGCTTTACCTTTTTGAGATACAATAGGCATCTGATCTGATTTTAAAAATAAAATAGCGGTAAATTTCTTAAATTATTTAAGAATTAAATACATATTAACGACTATTTTTCAACTATTTTTCTATATTTAGAGGAATGAAGATTTTATCACAGAAATTTTATCATTTTCTTAAAAGCAAGGTTCTTGTTTTCCTCCTATTTTTCAATGTTGTAACGTTTTCTCAATCTCACTTCAGTTTACCTGCCGGATCGTCTAGTGACAAAATAAAATTCGAGTTAGCCAATAACTTAATGATTATCCCTGTTTATGTTAATGGAGTAGAACTTTCTTTTATTTTGGACACTGGTGTAGGTTCTACAATTATCTTTAGTGTTGACAACAAAAATTCTTTAGAGCTTAAAAATGCTTCTAAGATATACCTTAGAGGGTTAGGTGATGAAGCACCTGTAGAAGCGATTAAATCCGTTAGTAATGAAGTAAGAATAGGTAAAGCACTTAGTGCATCACATACTATTTACTTGGTTTTGGATGAGTCGATCAACTTTTCTCCAAGAATGGGGTTTCCTATTCATGGGATTATAGGATATGATTTTTTTAAGGACTTCATTATGGATATTAATTATTCGAACAACTATATAAAAATCAACAGACCAAGTACCTATAAGTACAAAAGATGTAAAAAGTGTTATCAAACGGATTTAGGGTTTCAGGATCAGCATAAAAGACCTTTTCTGACCGCAAAATATAAGTCCAAAAAAGGATTGATAGATGTAAACTTGTTATTGGATTCGGGTTCAGGATCCTCTCTCTGGTTGTTTGAAAATAAAGAAAAGGGGATAGAAGTTTCAGAAAATTCATTCAGAGATTTTTTGGGTAAAGGTTTTAACGGGGATATCTATGGTGAACGAACTAAAATAGATGAATTACATATCGGTGATTTTATGCTTAGAGATGTTACCACATCATTTCCGGACTCTGTGTACATCAAAGGAATTTCGGTGAATAATAGGCAAGGTTCGCTAGGAGGTGGGGTGTTACGAAGATTTAACGTGATCATGGACTATCCCAACAAAAAAATATCTCTTAAGAAAAATAACTATTTCGAAAAACCTTTTCATTATAATATGAGTGGATTAACGATCCAGCACGTGGGGTTTGCATTTGCGAAGGATTATAACGAAAAAGACCGATTTTACATAGGGTTGAATAAAATCATAAACCAAAAAACGGTACAATTTACCAATGATTTTGTGCTAAAACCTAAATACGAAATTTCGGATGTTCGACCAGGTTCTCCCGCGGAGGAAGCAGGGCTTAAAAAAGGAGACATTTTGATCGAGATCAATGGGCGAAAAGCCTATACCTATAAATTGTCGGAACTTAACGATTTGTTTTATCTGGAAGAAGGAAAGAAAATAAGGCTTAAGATAAAGCGATTAGGCGTTGAGATGCGTTTCGATTTTAATCTTAGAAAAGTAATATAAAAGAAAAGGATTGTCATCAGACAATCCTTTTTTATAGTCAGTATTTAAACTTTTAATTTTCTAGAACGCTTTTGCTAAGGACAGTTCCTTTAATTTTTATAGCCATTGTAGGGCTACTTGCTGCGTTAGAAGTAACGGTAATTGTTTTACGAATAGGTCCAACTCTTTTGGTATCGTACTTTACCTCGATTACACCAGTTTCTCCCGGTGCGATAGGGGCCTCAGGCTTTTTTGGAATGGTACATCCGCAGCTTGAATATACTCTTGAAATCACTAAAGGAGCATCTCCAGTGTTTTTGAATTCAAATTGACGAACGCCATCACTTCCTTTGGCAATCTCACCATAATCGATAACTTCAGTTTTAAATTCTATTTCGGCTTTACCATCCTGCGCTTTCACAGCAAAACTGACAAGACCTATAAATAAAATCATCATCACTTTTTTCATAATGTAGGTTTTTGTTACGTGTAAAAGTAATCACTTTTTAATCAACATCAAAATTGATGTTGCCTAGTATTAACGTTAAAGTGAGGATAATATTCTATCTTTTTTTACCATGTTATGCGTTTTGGGTAACAAATTTTTCGCAGCAATGGCCATAATTTCTGATATCACACTTTATACTTCGTACTATAATAATTACTTTTGCACTTCAAAATTTCCAAAAATCGGACCAAAGTATGGCATTAGCAGCAAAATATGATGCAAAATCGGTAGAAGAGAAGTGGTATAGCTACTGGATGAAAAACAACTATTTTCATTCTGAAGTAGATGAAAGAGAGGCGTATACTATAGTAATTCCCCCTCCAAATGTGACAGGGGTCTTGCACATGGGACATATGCTTAATAATACCATTCAGGATGTGCTGATAAGAAGAGCTAGACTGAAGGGATACAACGCCTGCTGGGTTCCTGGGACGGATCATGCCTCTATTGCTACTGAAGCCAAAGTAGTAGCAAAATTAAAGGAAGAAGGTATTAGCAAGAACGATCTTACACGAGAAGAGTTTTTGAAACATGCATGGGATTGGACTCATAAGCATGGTGGGATCATTTTGGAACAGCTTAAAAAATTAGGGGCATCTTGTGATTGGGAGCGAACGGCATTTACAATGGATGACAACCTGTCAGCTTCGGTAATCAAAGTTTTTGTGGATTTATACAACAAAGGCTTAATTTATCGTGGATATCGAATGGTAAATTGGGATCCAGAAGCCAAAACTACCCTTTCTGATGAAGAAGTGATTTATGAAGAAAAGCAAGGGAATTTATACTACCTAAATTATAAGATTGAAGGAAGCGATGATTTCTTAACTATAGCTACCACAAGACCGGAAACCATCTTAGGAGATACTGCTATTTGTATCAATCCTAATGATGAGCGTTTTAAGCATCTTAAAGGAAAAAAAGCTATCGTTCCTATCGCTAATCGTGCAATTCCGATCATTGAGGATGATTATGTAGATATGGAGTTTGGAACAGGATGTCTAAAAGTTACTCCGGCGCATGATCAAAATGATAAGGAGCTTGGTGATAGACATGGTTTAGAAGTAATCGATATTTTTAACGATGATGCGACTTTAAACGCACTTGGTCTACACTATGAAGGTAAGGACCGTTTTGTGGTTCGCAAGGAAATCGTAAAAGAGCTTGAGGGTATTGGTGCTTTAAATAAAATCGAAACACACCTCAATAAGGTAGGAACTAGTGAACGTACAAAGGCAGTTATCGAGCCTAAATTAAGTGACCAGTGGTTCTTGAAAATGGAAGATTTGGCAAAACCTGCTCTGGATGCGGTTTTGAATAAAGAGGTAAACCTAGTTCCTGAAAAGTTCATAAATACCTACCGTCATTGGATGGAAAACGTACGGGACTGGAATATTTCTCGACAGTTATGGTGGGGGCATCAAATACCTGCTTACTACTATGGTCAAGGGAAAGAAGATTTTGTAGTTGCTGAGAGTAGAGATGAGGCTTTGGCTTTGGCTCAAGAGAAGACAAATAACTCTGCACTTACTGATGCAGATTTGACTCAAGATCCCGATGCTTTGGATACCTGGTTTTCTTCCTGGTTATGGCCAATGACCGTATTTAATGGTATTTTGGAGCCAGAGAATGAAGAAATCAATTATTACTATCCAACCAGAGATTTGGTTACTGCACCAGAGATTTTATTCTTTTGGGTGGCACGGATGATTATTGCAGGATATGAATACAAAGGAGAGAAACCATTTACCAATGTGTATCTAACAGGTATTGTAAGAGATAAACAAAGACGTAAGATGTCAAAATCTTTGGGGAATTCTCCAGATCCTTTGGATTTGATCGATAAATATGGTGCAGATGGAATAAGAGTAGGGATGTTGTTGAGTTCTCCCGCCGGTAATGATCTGATGTTTGATGAAGACCTATGTAAGCAGGGTAGTGCATTTGTGAACAAGATATTCAATGCGTCTCGATTAATTTTAGGTTGGGAAGTTGATCACAATATTGAACAACCTGAAGCCTCTGCTATTGCTGTGAACTGGTACAAATCGAGGTTCCAAAAAGCATTGACAGAACTAGAAGATAGCTACTCAAAATATAGAATTAGCGATGCATTAATGACAACCTATAAGTTAGTGTGGGATGATTTCTGTAGTTGGTTGTTAGAAATGATCAAACCTGCATATGGTAGCCCAATAGACGGTAAAACGTATAATGAGGTTATTGCAATGCTTGAGGAAAATTTAAAAATACTGCATCCTTTTGTACCATTTATATCCGAGGAGATTTGGCAACAGCTTGCAGAACGAACTGATGATGAAGCTTTGATTATCGCCAGCTGGCCAGAGGCGAATGAAGTTGATGAGAACTTGATTCAAGGATTTGAAATGGCTTCAGAGGTGATTTCTGGGATACGGACTATTCGTAAAGAAAAGAATATAGCGTTCAAAGAGTCTATCGAGATGATGGTGTTGAATGTTCAAAATAATAGCACTGAGTTTGATTCAGTAATTGCTAAAATGGGTAATCTATCCACATTAGCTTATGTAGACGAGAAAGTAGATGGTGCGCTTTCGTTCCGAGTAAAGTCGAATGAATATTTTATTCCTATTTCCGGAGCTATTAATGTAGAAGAAGAAATTAAAAAGTTAACTGAGGAGTTGACTTACACCGAAGGTTTCTTGAAATCTGTACAGAAAAAATTGCAAAATGAACGTTTTGTAAATAATGCTCCAGAACAAGTTATTGCCAACGAGCGAAAGAAAGAAGCGGATGCCGAAGCAAAAATTCAAACGCTAAAATCAAGCCTTGAGAGTTTGCAAAACTAAACAAAAGGGCTATAAATAATAAAAAAGCACCTTGAAGAAATTCAAGGTGCTTTTTTTAATCGGTTATATACTTATTTACGTATTCTATATATTTTAGTTTGGCTTCTTCTGGTGTTAAATCTTTAACCTGAAATAAGGCATTTAACTTAAAAGCATTCCTGAGTTGGCTATTCCCAGAAGGAGTGTAGAACCCATCAGCATGTGTAGCCTGCTTATAATAGGCATAGAAATGAAGCATAACGTCCGGCGGAAATTGCATTTTTGTGTTGCAAGCCTTCTCATATGCTTTTTCAAAAGCAATATTTAATTCCTCATTGGTCATGACTAAAGATTAGCTATAACACTTTCTCCTCCTCTTACTTTTTGATTTAAAGTAACATTAAGTTCGGTACCTATTGGTAAATAAACATCTACTCTCGATCCAAATTTGATAAAACCGCTATCCGATCCCTGAGTAACTTTTTCACCTTCTTTTGCGTAGTTCACAATTCTTTTGGCCAAAGCACCTGCAATTTGTCTATAAAGTACTTCAACAAGATTATTTTTTACCACTACGGTAGTTCTTTCATTTTCTTCTGATGCCTTTGGGTGCCAAGCAACCAAATATTTTCCCGGATGATATTTACTAAAGATCACTTCTCCATTTATAGGATGGCGAGTGACATGTACATTTATTGGAGACATAAAAATAGATACCTGTAACCTTTTGTCATCAAAGTGTTCTTTTTCATGCACCTCTTCGATAACTACCACTTTGCCGTCTACTGGTGCCACTACTGTAGTATCGCTTACTGAGGTTTTTCTTTTAGGGTTTCTAAAAAACTGTAGTATTAAAAATAGTAAGACTAGACTCAAAGCCAGTATAGCAAATCGCCATTCGTCATTCTGGATGGCCACATATGAAGCAACATTGATACCTATAAATAATACCAAAGTTATAGAGATGATTTTATATCCTTCTTTATGAAACATATTTCAAAATTTGTAAAAATGCATATAGAAATGGGCTTGCAAAAATAACACTATCCAATCGGTCATAAATACCACCATGTCCAGGCATTATAGATCCACTATCTTTTACTCCAGCCTGTCTTTTGAACTTCGATTGTATTAGATCTCCCAATGTCCCAAAAATACTCATAATTATGCTTATAATCAACCAAATTGTAAGTGTAAGTGTATGAGATATGGTGGCTATAAGGTATCCGGCAAGGATGGAAAAAACAAATCCACCTACGAATCCTTCGATTGTTTTTTTAGGAGATATGCGCTCAAGTAACTTATGTTTTCCAAAATTCTTACCTACCAAATACGCAAAACTATCGTTGGTCCATGTGATTAAAAAGGCCCCTGCAATGATTAGCGGTTGATAGTCGCCAGAGTAATTAGGAGTTAGTGTCAAAAAGGTAATCGAAGTGATGAGATAGAAAATACTCGTCCCATATTTTCTTTTTTCGAACATCGGTATGATCCTGATGGTAAGAAGATCTTTGATCAAAAATAACTCTGTAATTAAGGTAAGTACCAAAATAGGAATGATGAGGTATAACTGATGCTGGAAAAAATTCATCAGAGCGAAAAAGAAAATGAAAAGGATGTACAGTCTTTTATTTTGTAAATTAATTAGTTTTTGAAACTCGTATACGGATATCATACCGAAAATAAAAAATACACCTATGAATGTATATTTGGATACGAATATGCATACCAGTAGGATTACGACGTATAAAAAACCTGATAAAGACCTAGTGAGCAGTTCTTTCATCTACTTGTAATTGTTGTTTTGTTGATGCGGAAGTGTACGTCAAGGATCATGTTGGTTAGTGCCAAATTAATGATTCGGCTGATTTTGAATCATAAATCTTCCAGCAGGAGCAAATATAAATTTTTTGAACTACTTCCATAGCTTAAGAAATCCTTTTCTTTTTGTGGTTCAAAATCTTTAATGGTAGTAATGTTTGAAGGAATGGCGTTTTTGTTTTTGTCTTTAATTCCTTTTAATCCTTCTCCGATGCTCTTAACTAATTGACTTGTAGAGGCTAAAATCACAAAATTATCCGGTAGTTCAGTAAGTTTTTTTTCTCGTAATTGATTGGAAGAAACTAATATGGCACCGCTGTCTGCGATTAAATATTCGCAGGTAGCGAAAAAGAAAGAAGCATTCGAATTTTTGACATAATTTAAATTGTATCCTGAAAATTTGTGTTCCAGACCAATGTCAAAACAGCAAACATCTTTTTCATACCAATCATTCTCCAATAGGATCTTGTCAAAAGAATCCAGGACCTCTTCATCTTTGTCACAGTATAAAAACTTACCACCGTTTCTTTTGAAATTCATCATGAAACTTTCATCGACAGGTAGGTCGATTTCCGGCATGTATTTACTGCGATCATCAATGTGACGCTCCTTACTCTTTTGGTCTGATTTAGATTTTGATGAAAATAATCTTCTAAATAGACTCATCTTTGGATTATGATTCGGGAATTACAATTTTAAGCTATCTTCAAAGATAAAAAAAATCTTAACCAAAATTCTGTTCGGTTAAGATTTTTCATTTTACAAGTAAAAATATCTTTATTAAGAAGGCTCAGGAATGATTTCTTCTTCTTTTTTACCAAATGGACGCTCCCCGAATATCTTCTCAAGATTGTCTTTAAAGATTACTTCTTTTTCTAGTAATACTTCGGCAAGCTCAGTCAATTTATCTTTATGCTTCTCTAATAAATCAATTGCTCTTTGGTATTGTGTCTCAATAATATTTGAAATCTCTTTGTCGATCAACTCACTAGTTTGTTCACTATATGGTTTTGCGAAACTGTATTCACTTTGTCCAGACGAATCATAGTAAGTAAGATTACCAATTTTATCATTAAGCCCGTAAATAGTAACCATAGCTCTGGCTTGTTTGGTTACTTTTTCAAGGTCGCTTAACGCACCTGTAGAAATTTCATTAAAGATCACTTGCTCCGCAGCACGACCTCCTAATGCAGCACACATTTCGTCCAACATTTGATTAGGTCGAACGATTAATCGTTCTTCAGGAAGATACCACGCAGCTCCTAAGGATTGTCCTCTTGGAACGATGGTTACTTTTACTAGGGGTGCAGCATGTTCTAACATCCAACTTACTGTTGCATGACCAGCTTCGTGGAAGGCAATAGCACGTTTTTCTCCTGGTGTAATGATTTTGTTTTTCTTTTCTAATCCACCAACAATTCTATCTACAGCATCAAGGAAATCTTGTTTTCCTACGGCTTTATTACCTTTTCTGGCAGCAATTAAGGCAGCCTCATTACATACATTGGCGATATCTGCTCCAGAGAATCCCGGCGTTTGCTTAGCAAGGAAATCTGTGTCAAGTTCGTTATCTAATTTTTTGAGAGGTCTTAGGTGTACCTCAAAAATTTCTTTACGTTCTCTTACGTCTGGTAGATCTACATATATCTGACGATCAAATCGCCCAGCACGCATTAGTGCTTTATCCAATACATCTGCACGGTTGGTAGCAGCAATAACAATTACATTGGTATTAGTTCCAAAACCATCCATTTCTGTTAGTAGCTGGTTAAGGGTATTTTCTCTCTCATCGTTAGATCCAGAGAAATTACTCTTACCACGTGCTCTACCTATAGCATCAATCTCATCGATAAAAATGATCGCTGGAGATTTTTCTTTAGCTTGTTTGAATAAGTCTCTTACCCTTGAAGCTCCAACCCCTACAAACATCTCAACAAAGTCAGATCCTGATAGTGAGAAAAAAGGTACTTTAGCTTCACCAGCAACCGCTTTAGCCAAAAGCGTTTTACCTGTTCCTGGAGGTCCTACCAATAAGGCACCTTTAGGGATTTTACCTCCTAGAGACGTATATTTTTCTGGATTTTTAAGGAAATCTACAATCTCTTGTATCTCTTCTTTGGCCCCTTCAAGACCAGCTACATTTTCAAAAGATACTTTTACATCTGTATTTTGGTCAAAAAGTCGTGCTTTGGATTTTCCAATATTAAAGATTTGCCCGCCAGCACCTCCACCAGCGCCTCCACTCATTCTTCTCATAATAAAAATCCATACTCCAATGATTAGGGCAAATGGTAATAGTGTGATGAAAATCTCTCCCCAGAAACTACTTTCGGTGTCATAACTAACTGTAGTGCTCAGGTTATTTTCTTTCTTTATCGTGGCAATCTTATTTTCAAAATTCTGAAGATCTCCAAATTCAAATTGGTAATCGGGATCACTAGGGCTTTTAGGAAGGATAGATTTGCTTCTTCCTTCTTTGTGTTTATCCAAAGCTCTGGCTTCGGGAGTTAGAAAAACTTTAGCTTGTCTGCGATTAGTAACAACAACAACTTTTTCTACTTCACCTTTTTCTAAAAAGTCCTGGAATTCTGAAGGAGAGGTGTTAGGAGCAGATCCAAGGCCACTGCTGCCACCCATAAAATTTAATACTAAAAAACCAACAATAATAATAGCGTATATCCAATATGCGCTAAATTTTGGTTTTTTATTTGGTTCTGGTTTTTTATTTTCTTTCGCCATTTATACGGTGTGCTTTTTAATAATTAGTTTCGATAACGGTTGTCTTTGCATCTCCCCAAAGTCCTTCTATATCGTAAAACTCTCGAATATGCTTTTGAAATACATGAACAACAACATCTACATAATCAATTAAAACCCATTCTGCATTTTCGCTCCCTTCAACGTGCCAAGGTTTGTCCTTAAGCTCTTTACTAACTGTTTTTTGGATGGAATTTACTATTGCGTTTACCTGAGTATTAGAAGTACCATTGCAGATTACAAAATAATTACAAACCGTATTTTCGATTTCTCTAAGATCCAAAATATTGATGTCATTACCCTTAACTTCTTCAATACCTTTTATAATTTGAGTAATTAATTGATCGTTACCGATTTCTTTTTTAATCATGCATTTTTTTTATTTGTGTAAAGTTATTACTTTTTATTGTTTATACGTCCGTATTGTGGGACATTTATGAAACTTTTACACCTTTTTGTATGCATATAATCAAAGTTGATGCCATTGACTCTACGAATACTTTTCTTCGCAACCTAAATCGAGAAAAAAAGTTGGAGAAACCTGTTTGTGTTTTGGCTTTTGAACAACTTGCTGGGAAAGGTCAAATGGGAACCGTTTGGCAAAGCAACCCTGGCGAAAACCTTACCTGTAGTGTGTTTATGCCTATAGAGAAGGTTGCATTAAAGGATCAGTTTTATATTTCGATTGCAACTTCTTTGGCAGTTTATGATGCACTGCAAAATATGATGATTCCTAAATTATCTATCAAATGGCCAAACGACATTCTGTCAGATAGATTAAAAATTTGTGGTATCCTAATCGAAAATATCGTTAAAAATGGCAGTCTGGAAGGGGTTATTATCGGTGTAGGCTTAAATGTCAATCAATCAGAGTTTATCGATTTGCCTCAGGCAGGATCTATCAGACAAATTTTGGGACAACCAGTGGATATAGAAGAAGTGTTACATGGGTTTTTAAATGCCCTGAAACATCGTTTTTCGTTGCTGAGTCCTTTGTATTTTGAGAAGTTGAAAGAAGAATACGAAGCTCTGCTATTCAGAAAAGACAAACCCTCTACATTTGTGGATGCAAAGGGTGATTCTTTTGTGGGTATCATACAGGCAATAACCAATCAAGGAAAATTGCAAGTGATGTTAGAAGATGCAATCATTTCTACTTTTGATTTAAAGGAGATTCGATTGCTCTATTAACCATTTATTATTAAAGCTTTCCGATATTCTCGGTAAGTGTATTGATAAAGTTTTGAATTGGATTTTTGATCATCATGGCCATCATAGCGTTAAACTGACCTTCAAAAACCAATTGTGTAGTACTTTTTCCGTCTCCGGTGTCTACGATATCTGCAGTCAAAGTAAATGGTAATTTGTCGCTAGCAGCACCCAATACTACTTTAATCGGACTTTCGCTTGATTTTTGTTCCAAAACCAATTCTGGCATACCTTTTAATTGAAAAAGAAATCTGGAATCACTCAGTTTTTCAAACTTTTGCTTGCTCTCTGGCATCAACTGCTCAAAGTTCTCCACCTTTGTTAAAAATTCAAATACCTCTTCTGCGGTTTTATTTACGGTTACCGTAGGGCTTTCTAAGTTCATAAATTATTAATTTGTTAAATATTCCATTCAGCCGGATTCGTTCTCCAGCCTTGGAGGGTTTTTAATTGCTCCTGATTGATATAGCTTGTGTCCAAAGCTTGTTCCAGGAGATTTTCATAATTACTGAGTGTGTGCAAGGATAGTGCCGCATTTTTGAAATTGTCATCTGCTATTTGGAAACCGTAGTTAAAAATAGCAACCATTCCTAGCACTTCAGCATTTACTTCATTAAGCGCTTTGACTGCATTCAGGCTACTTTTCCCAGTGCTGATCAAATCCTCTACAACTACGACCTTTTTGCCTTCAGGAACAATTCCTTCGATTTGATTTTTACGACCATGCTTTTTGGCTTCTGGTCGTACATAAATGAATGGCAAGTCAAGGTGCTGTGCCACTAGCATTCCGATACCGATTGCTCCGGTAGCAACACCAGCGATTACATCAGGGTTTCCATAGGTCTCTTTGATAAAGTGAGCTAAGTTTTCCTTAAGGAAATTTCGTATTTCTGGATACGATAAGGTAACTCTATTGTCACAATAGATTGGAGATTTCCATCCCGATGCCCAAGTAAAAGGTTCTTGTGGTTGTAATTTAATTGCGTTAATTTGCAGTAATAACTCAGCAGTTTTTTTTGCTGTATTTTTGTCAAAAATCATAGTTGCAAATGTATAAAGTTTTTGTGAATAATACGCCTATTATTCTTTCTACAAAAAAGACAATAGAGGGGTATAAAACAATCTCTATTAAAGATGTAGATTTTCCTCCGATCATTAGAGATATCCTAAAACAAGAAGGAGAAGGAAAGGAAGCCAAATATCATTTTTATCACAAGAGTGAGGACAAGCTCATGGATCATTTGTACGAAAAACTTCCGGTGGTGGTTGCAGGAGGAGGAAAAGTCTATAATAAAGAGATGGAAATTCTCTTTATACGTCGTAATGGGAAATGGGATTTACCCAAAGGAAAGATCGAGAAAAAAGAACATATCGAAACTGCGGCCATACGAGAGGTAGAAGAGGAAACTGGTGTTTCCGGCCTTGAGATCACAAAGTTTTTATACAAAACCTATCACATATTTAAACGAAACGGGGAGTTTCGACTTAAAGTCACCTACTGGTTTGAAATGAAAACCGAGTACGATGGAGAACTGGTGCCTCAAACAAGCGAGGGCATCACCAAAGTAAAATGGAAAAACAAGAAAAAAGCAATGAAGGCGCTAACTAATTCTTACGCCAACATCAAAAAGCTTTTTTCTCATGACTATTTACCGTAAAATACGATATACCGGGTACCTAAGGTGTGAGGTTTCGTAATTGCTCGATTGTTTGTGCAACCAATCTAATTGTGCGTACCAGTTATTGGCAAAAGCAGTATCTTTTTTCTTTTCTTCAAACTTTTCTTTCAAAGTAGGATTATTCATCAACAATTCTTTGGCTTTATCTTCCCAAACATAAGGCGAAAACCCTTCCTTTTGCTGTAGTATAGTGTCAAAATAATTCCAGTTAAAAAAGGAATCAGTAGCCTCTGGTTCCAGAGTCTCCAATAGATATCTAAATCCTTTTTGAGCTACAGGAACGACAATATCCCCTTGTCTGAAATGAATAGTTTCTTCACTTGCAGTTACCGAGGTTTCAAAATGTAAATAGTGCCCTTCATATGGCGTTTTTCGGGATTTGTAGTCCTTGATGTGATAGGTTTCAACAGTAATAGAAGAATCCTTTGATAAAGGTGTGAATTCGATCTTATTTTGTTTCAAACGATTGATTACATTCCACCATCCTTGAGGGATTACATAGGCTTTAGGAACGACAACCTCAGTTTTAGGAATAAAGAAATCCTGATAGGTAACCTCTTTGGTATAGGGTTGATTTTGGTCGTATTTCAATCTTTTTGCTCCTGTAAGATCACTGTCGATAAATTTCCCTTTGTATCCTTTAAAATTGAATTTGGTGCTCCTGGTAGTATCAATCACCCAGTTTACAGGATAATTTTTTTGAGTTGGCCAGTTAGAGAATGCTTGTTCTCTTAATGAGCGTATAATTGCTCCGTCTTTTTCGGTGATATCAATCATGGATCTCATTAATTCATAAGTCCCTTCAACTCTTTTTTTGTAGGGTTTAAGCATATGCGTTTCTACCATCATACCTAGGGTATTCCATAGTGTTGTGTATCCCGTAGAGTACCTCGGAGAGTCCATGAATTGCTGCCATCCCTTATCAGGGGTAGTTCCCCATACGTTTACATAAGGGGTGATATCCCACTCTTTTTGAGCCAACGATGTTTCTAATTGTGGCTGCATTTGGGTATGTAAATATTCACCCAGCTCTTTCCCAAGTTTGCTATGTTGGGTAAAGAGATGGGTCAAAGTGTACTGATAATCTGCTCCGTTGCTTACATGATTGTCGATAAAAACATCAGGTTGTACCAAATGAAAGATTTGTGAAAAGGCATTGGCGTTTTTAGTATCACTTTTGATAAAATCGCGATTTAAATCAAAATTTCTTGCATTTCCTCTGAAACCGTATTCTTTTGGACCATTTTGATTGGTTCTGCTACCAGAGTTACGTTGTAAGGCTCCACCTATGTTATATACAGGAATGGTTGTCAAAACTGTGTTTTTAGGCATCTCTACCTTGCCTTGTACAAGATCTCTAAAAAGCATCATCGTAGCATCTATACCGTCGCTCTCTCCCGGATGAATCCCATTATTGATTAATAAAACTCTTTTTGAGGATCTGATAGTTTCAAAATCAAAGGTTTTATCTGGATTAAGAGTTACTAAATGCAATGGGAAACCACTGTCTGTGGCACCTATTTCTTGAATAGCAATTTCAGCATAGGTTTTAGCAAGATCTTCATAATAACGGATAACGTCTTGATATGTTGGGGTTTCGGTACCATTACTTTTTTCAAAAAGTGTTATAAAATCAGCTCGTTCTTCTGTTTTGTTTTCTGAAGTAGAACATGAAATAATAGATAGTAAGCTGAAAGCGAGTAAAATTTTGCGCATGATTGATGAATATGAAAGCCAAATATACTAAGTTTTCGAAATTCATGATTTCTAAAACGTTATAGTCCTTTGTTACTTACAGATACGCTTCGATTTTGCTTGTTTACCTACAAAATAAGCGTATTTTTGCACCCTCAAATACCATAGCTATGACAGAGTTTGTAAGAAAAAGAGTGGCGAACGCCAAAAATGACATCCTATCCGGATTAACAGTGGCACTGGCATTGGTGCCAGAGGCTGTTGCTTTTGCCTTTGTGGCTGGGGTAGATCCTTTGGTAGGTTTGTATGCTGCATTTATGATCGGTTTGATCACCTCAATCTTTGGGGGTAGACCAGGAATGATTTCTGGTGCAACGGGAGCATTAGCGGTTGTAATGGTGCATCTGGTAGCAGAAGGAAATGCCATTGGAGCCGAAGGAGAAGAGCTAGGGCTGTACTATCTATTTGCAACAGTAATTTTAATGGGGATTATCCAAATGTTAGCCGGTGTTTTGAAGCTAGGTAAATTTGTACGCTTGATACCGCATCCTGTAATGATGGGATTTGTAAATGGTTTAGCTATTGTGATTTTTCTTTCTCAATTAGGGATGTTCAAAGAGTTTGTAAACGGAGAGAAAGTATGGATGCAAGGAGGAGATTTATTTTTGATGTTAGGCTTGGTCTTGTTAACTATGGGAATCATGTGGGGACTACCAAAAATAAAAGCTACTGCTAAATTGCCGGAAGCACTTATAGGGATTATTGTAGTTTCTGCAATTGTTATTTTAGGAAACCTTGATGTGGCTACCGTAGGTAGTTTTATTAGAGATGGAGGAGGAGAAGGTCTAAAAGGTGGACTGCCGCAGTTTCAATTTGATATATTTAATAAAGTACCGATGACTTGGGAAACATTAAAATTCATTGGTCCATATGCAGTAATACTTGCTGCTATTGGTTTGATAGAATCATTAATGACCTTGAACTTAATCGATGAACTTACCGAAACCAGAGGAAATTCGAACCGAGAATGTCTGGCTCAGGGAGGTGCAAATATCGTAACAGGTCTGTTTGGAGGTATGGGTGGTTGTGCAATGATTGGGCAATCGATTATCAATATTAAAGGAGGAGGACGCACCCGACTATCCGGTATTGTTGCTGCAATTACGCTTTTGATGTTTATCTTATTTGCTTCAGGACTTATTGAGCAGGTGCCTATTGCCGCATTGGTTGGAGTGATGTTTATGGTAGTGATCGGTACGTTTGCCTGGTCAAGTTTCAGAATTTTAAATAAGATCCCTCTTACCGATGCCATAGTATTGATAGCCGTTTCATCGCTAACCGTATTCTTTGATTTGGCGGTGGCAGTTATAGCAGGAGTGATTATGTCTGCGTTGGCTTTTTCTTGGGAGAGTGCAAAACGAATTCGAGCAAGAAAGCATGTTCGAGAAGATGGAACGAAAGTGTATGAAATTTGGGGACCTCTTTTCTTCGGAAGTATACAGGCCTTTAACAACAAGTTTGATGTAAACAATGATCCCGAACAGGTAGAAATTGATTTTATGGAATCTCGGGTAAGTGATCATTCTGCGTTGGAAGCTATCTGGGCATTAGTAGGAAAATATGAAGAAGCAGGAAAAAAGGTGAAAGTAAAACACCTGAGTGAAGAATGCCAGGCACTAATGATTAAAGCATCGCCACGATTGGCTAGCGTAATTGAACATAATGTAGATGATCCTCGCTATCACGTGATGGCCAAAGTAATGAAATAAAAACGTATATTTCGATTTTAAACGAAGTATACAAATAGATGGACATTCCTTTTGAACCTGTAATTTTTGGTATAAAAGTGAATGTCCATTTGATTTTGGAATATGCCGCTTTTTTTGTTGGTTTTCGTTATTATGTATACTTAAGGAAAAAAAGTGTAGATCCTATCTCCTCAACCAATCGATTGTCTATTATTATCGGTGCAGTTTTCGGAGCTTTTTTGGGTTCCAGAATTGTTGGGTTTTTGGAAAACCCTGTTTTTTCTTTTGATTTAGAATATTTCATTGCCATACTCAGTGCCAAAACGATCATGGGAGGGCTTTTTGGAGGACTTTTGGGAGTAGAGCTGGCAAAAAAGATCATTGGAGAAAAAGAATCTTCGGGGGATCTGTTTACATTTCCTATTATTTTAGGAATTATTATAGGTAGAGTAGGGTGCTTTCTGGCGGGAATCAAAGAATTTACCTACGGGAAAGAAACTACTTTTTTTACCGGTATGGATTTGGGAGATGGACTTGCTAGACACCCAATTGCACTTTACGAAGTGGTTTTTCTACTTCTTTTGTGGATAGCATTGTCTTATGTTAAAAATAGACAAACCTTGGAAAAAGGATTGATTTTCAAGTATTTTATGATTTGCTATTTCTTGTTTAGGTTCCTTATCGAATTTTTAAAACCTAATATCTTTTTGATCTTTGGACTAAGTAGTATTCAGTATTTGTGTATATTATGCTTTGTTTATTATCACAAAACTATCAAACACAAATTGTTTTATGCCAACAAGATCATACACCTATTATGATTACACACTAAGCCTTTGCCCAGAATGCCTTAAGAGAGTTGATGCCAAAATTGTTTTTGAAAACGATAAGGTGTATATGCTCAAGAATTGTAGAGAACATGGAAGATCAAAGGTCCTTATCGCAGACGATGTAGAATACTATAAGAACATTAGAAATTATAATAAACCTTCAGAGTTTCCTTATAAATTTAATACCAAAACCGATTATGGTTGTCCCTATGATTGTGGGTTATGTCCGGATCATGAGCAACATTCATGTTTAACAATTATTGAAGTAACAGATCGATGTAATCTTACTTGCCCGACATGTTACGCTTCTTCTTCACCACATTATGGGCGTCATCGTACTCTGGAAGAAATTAAAAAAATGTTGGATACGATCGTTGCTAACGAAAAAGAACCCGATGTGGTACAGATAAGTGGGGGAGAACCCACAGTGCATCCACAATTTTTTGAAATTTTGGATTATGCGAAGCAATTGCCAATTCGCCACTTGATGCTAAACACTAATGGTATTAGGATTGCCAAAGACGCCAACTTTACCAAGAAATTGGCTAGCTATATGCCGGATTTTGAGATATACCTACAGTTTGATTCTTTACAGGCAGAAGTATTACAAAAACTAAGAGGAGAGGACTTAACCAAAGTTCGAAAGCAGGCAATTGCCAATTTAAATGCAGAAAATTTATCAACGACATTGGTGGTCACTTTGGAAAAGGGACTAAATGACAACGAAATAGGAGATATTTTATCTTTCGCGACTCAACAAAAATGTGTTAGAGGAGTTACCTTTCAACCAACGCAGATCGCTGGACGATTAGAAGACTTTGATGCACAGTTGAATCGAATAACACTTACCGAAGTAAGGAGAAAAATTCTGGAACAGTTTCCAATTTTTGAGTCAGATGATCTGATTCCCGTACCCTGTAATCCGGATGCTTTGGTGATGGGGTACGCATTAAAAAATGAGGACGGAATACTGCCGCTAACTCGATATATCAATCCGGCAGATTTGTTGGATAATGGAAAAAATACGATCGTTTATGAACAAGATCAAGAGCTACATGGCAAAGTGTTGGAATTGTTTAGTACAGGTAATTCGGTAGAGACAGCTTCAGAAAATTTGAAATCGATCATGTGTTGTCTACCAGAAATCGATGCACCTAATTTGGGGTATGATAACCTTTTCAGAGTGATTATTATGCAATTTATTGATGCCTATAATTTTGATGTAAGAGCGATTAAAAAATCATGTGTGCATATCGTAGATAAAGATTATAAAATTATCCCTTTTGAAACAATGAATTTGTTTTACAGGGATGATAAAAAAGAATATTTAGAACAACTAAGAAAAGAAGTGATATGATGTATAACCTAACCATACTAGAGCCGGGGAACCTTGATGGATTGATTTACCTAATCCTTTTTATTCTTTTTGGCCCTCCGATATTTCTCGCTTTGATAGGTCTTTTTTTGTTTAGATCGAAACATAAAAAAGCCGGTAAAGTATTTTTTATTCTGGCTGGAATCTACCTTATCGTAGGACTCGGAATATGTGGAGCGTTACTCGCAGGGTTTTAAGCTCTCTTTAAAAGAAATAAAGTCTCATTAAGAACTTCCGTAGCGTTTTTTATGTGACTATTGGCATCATATTTTTTTGAGAGTTCAAATTCATCAGTAGTTTCTGAAATGGTATAGCCTTCAAGGTCTTGAAAATAGGAATACGGTATAGTTTGATGGGAAAACGGATCGTTGGCATCATTATGACTATCAAAATAATGGAGTAAGCGTTTGTATACTGAAGTGTTTTCTACTTCAGGTAAGTAGGTAACACAACCTACTTCGTCTTGTGGTTTTTGCAGTAAATTAAAAACTTGAAATAACTTATCCGTAGTCGTCCTGTCTAAGAAAAAAAATACGCCTTCAATTAATATAAAGGTGGGTGTTTTTTTGACCAGAGGTCGAATAGCATTTACAATTTCTTCTGCAGAACGGCGATTGAAATCTACCGCCAAATATTCAATTTCCCTTTTGGGTAATTTTCCTTGGGTTGTCCAGTTGTCAATTTTTTCTTTTTTGTATTGAATAATATCTTCCTTGTCAATTTCTATGGTATTGACACTCTCGGGTAACGAAAATTGATACATACTAAATCCAGAGCCGAAGTTAATCAAAGTACCTCCATTTTCGGTGTCAAAAAAGGATTGCATTTTTTCATAAAAAAACCGATTTCTTACGCTATGCAAAATAGCTTCGTGTTCAGAAACACTATCCAATATTTCAGGGATCAAAGAATCTGTGGCAGCGTTGTTCCATAATTTGGCATAGACATCTTTACTGATGTCTTCATGAAAAGAGCGATAGGTAGATACTACAAAAGCGGTTTCGTGGATTTGCATGGTTGTGTTTTTTGTTAATTTCTAAAATATTGCCCAAAGAATTAGATCTCTTTTAAAAAGTTTAACACTTAACAAAAAATGTTCTTTCTATTTTTTTTGGTTGACCAGATTTCGTCAAATACTCAAAGAGAATAAACGAATTCTACCTCAAAAACTGCGAATTCTATTTTAGTTCATTTTCATTGTTTATAAATCGTCATTTTGTGGCTTTTGAAATTATGTAATTATCTCATTATTAGAATTATAGGTTAAAAACGCGCAATTGGTACAAGGTGTTGTTAATTTGTAATTATTCGATTATATAATTGTTAAACCCAATCAAACTAAACTAACTCAACAATGAAAAAAAACAGTATTCTTAAAACCTTATTGAAAAAAACTGTACTGCTGATGATGGTCATTACCTCTTCATTAAGTGCAAAGGACATTCATGTTTCAAAAACTGGAAACGATGCTAACCCAGGGACAGCATCGCAACCTTACAAAACTATCTCAAAAGCATCGGCGGTAGCACAAGCTGGAGATGTTATTATTATTGGAGAAGGAACTTACGAAGAAGTGATTCGACCAGCAAGATCTGGTGTGGCCGGTAGACCAATTACTTATATAGCAAAAGATGGTGAAAAAGTAATCATCTCTGCTATGCAAGCGTTAAGTGGCTGGCAAAAAGATTCGGGTGCGATTTACAAAGTAAAAGTGAACTGGGATCTGGGTCAGGAAAATTTTGTAATGAATGGAAGTACCGCCATGGACCTAGCCCGTTGGCCTAATAATGTGGATGGGAAACCATTTACATTAAATTCGCTACGTAATGATGGAGGTAGTGGTTCTAACGTAGTTAACGGAGCTTATCTTACTTCTTCCAAAATTCCAAATATTAACTGGAAAGGCGGATCAGTATTCTTTTATGGGGATAAACCAGGATCTGGATGGATCGCTTGGAAAGCATTTATAAATAGTAGTACCTCTGGAAGAGTAAACTTCACTTTGGATAAAAACCCAAACTGGATAAGAACGTTCCATGCTCCAGCCGACAAAGGAGACTTTTACCTAGAAGGGGTAAAAGGGGCTTTGGATTATCAAAACGAATGGTGGTTTAATAGCAATACAAAAGAACTATTTGTACAAATGCCAGGTGGAACAGCACCAGTTGATGGTAAAGTACAAATGAGAAGAAGAGAGATCGCTATTGACTTAAACGGAAGAAGTTATATAGAAATTAAAAACTTAGCTGTTTTTGGAGGTTCTATATTACTAAAAACAAACTCAAACAATAATAAATTATACGGTGTTTCTTCATTTTATGGAAACCATACCCAAGGAGTATTTAGAGGATTTAATGCTGGTAAACCAAGTGTTGAAGTCAATGGAACCAATAATATTGTAGAGAAGTGTGAAATCGCGTTTAGTGCTGCCACCGGAGTACGCTTGGGGGGTAAGTTCAATAAACTAACCAACAACTATATTCATGACTTTAATTATTTAGGTTCTTATGATGCACCTTTGGTAGCCAGAGGAGGGACCGATAATAAAATTACCGGAAATACGATTTTTAATGGAGGTAGAGATGGTATCAACTTTAATGGTAATCGTTGCGAAATTGCGTATAACGATGTTTATAAAAGTAATTTGATAGCAGACGATTGTGCTACTTTCTATACCGTAGGAGGGCCACAAAATACAGAGATTCATCACAATTGGTTTCATGATTCTGCTTCGAGAGGTTCCAAAAGAAAAGCAGCAGGAATCTATCTGGATAATGATGCGGAAGCATTTTCGGTACACCATAACGTCGTTTGGAATGTAGAGTGGACAGGAGTTCAAATTAACTGGAACGGTAAAGACATCGATATCTTTAACAATACCCTTGTAAAAACTGAGGGAGGTGCCATGGGAGCTTGGCATAAAGAAGGGACAGCATTTTCTAATGTTAAAGTATGGAATAATATTGCCGATGTTGAATCTGTAGATGATCCGAATACACAGGAAGATGAAGGTACTTTTGAAAGAGATGCAGATAAACAGAACAATGTAATTACCCAATCAGGGTTTTTGAATTACAACGGAAACAAGTTCAACTTAACCGCTAATTCTCCTGCGGTTAATGCAGGTAGACAAATATCAGGAATTACTAATGGATATGTGGGATCAGCTCCGGATGCTGGAGCCTATGAATATGGAGGAGAAAACTGGGTGCCTGGGATCGATTGGAATCCAGCGCTTGGTCCTACTGGTCAAGGATGTTATGGTCTACCAGGAGAAAGCTGTTCTGATGCAAATACTGCTCCTGCTATATCATTTGCTACACCTGCCAATGGCGCTCAATTGAACCCTGGCAGTTCTGTAGCGGTAGAGACCAATGCTTCAGATGCAGATGGATCTGTAGCGTATGTAGAACTCTTCGTAAATAATACGTTTGTAAGGAGAGAAAATTTGGCACCATATCAGTGGGGGCAAGCCAATCAAAATGATCCATTATTACAAAACCTTACCGCAGGAACTTATGAGTTAAAAGCCGTAGCCTATGATAATGATGGTGATAGTAATCAAGCCACCATTACTATTACTGTAGGAAACCCGTTACCAAGTGTAGATACTATAGCATTTGTAAATGCTCCTACTACCATTGCTCCGGCAACTTCGTACACTTTTAGTTTAGATTATGAAGCTTCTGCTGATAGAGAACTTGTTGTGGAGTTTTGGTCTTCTAACAGCTGGATAGCTCAACAAAATGAAATAGTCGCTGCAGGTTCTGGAACTAAATCCATAACAGTAACGCTACCAAATGCACCACAACCTGGAACAGGATATGTTTACAAAGCACACATCCGCCCACTAAATAGCTCTTGGCAAAATGCATTTGATAGAGATCAGGTGAACAATGTTACCGTACAACAACCATACGGCGATAAGGTGAGTTTTAAAAATGCACCTCTAGCCATTACTCAAGCTACTTCGTATACTTTTGATATTGATTACGAAGCCTCAACCAATAGAGAGATTATCGTAGAGTTTTGGTCGGCAACCAATTGGATTGCGCAAGAAAATATAACTGTAAGTGCAGGAAAAGGAGTTCAATCAGTTACTGTTACTCTTCCTGGTTTACCTAATCCAGGAAGCGGTTATGTATACAAAACGCATATTAGACCACTCAATACCACCTGGAGAGATTGGTTGGATAGGGATCAGGTTACTGGAGTTACTATTAATGCCTTCAATACGCAAATCATTCCTGATGGTGCATATTTGATTACTTCGGCTGTAAATGATCAAAGATTATTATCAAGAGCTTTAGAGAATCACAGTGCCAGAATGGTCGACCCTGGTAATTTTGATGATCAAAAATGGGAATTTACTCACTTGTCGGATGATGTGTATACGATTCAAAATAAAGGAACCGGAAGATATTTAGAAGTTCCTTATGGAGCATGTAATGATGGTTCTAATGTGGCAACTTGGACCAATGCCGTAGATGCGCATAAACAATGGAAAGTTGTACAAAATGGAAATGGAATTTATGGTATTAAGCCGAAGCATTGCTTAGGACGTGGATTGGATAGAGCAGCCGGAAAATCAAATGCTAACGTACAGATTTGGGGGTATAGTACTACAAATACAAATCAGAAATGGAAGATTATAGCAGATAATACTTCGAGCAAGAACAATGTTACCAGAGAAGTTGCCGATATTGATGCAGAGGGTCTCATCGTTTCTCCTAACCCAGTTAAGGAAGTATTGAATTTGCATAATATCAAAGAAAATACTTCAGTCAGAATACTAGACATCACAGGAAAACTGATTTTGTCCCAGAATTTGAATCAAAAGAATCAAAATACTCAAATCGATGTCTCCCAACTCATGAACGGGATTTACTTTATTTCAGTTGGAAATTTATCGCCTATAAAGTTCATGAAAGAGTAATTAGGAATTAAATAATATGTTTAAAAAAGAAAAGGAGCCTTAAAAAGGCTCCTTTTTTTATTCTACGGCTACAAAAATATCAACTTCGGCATTGGTAGGATCCATTGCTCTATTATCATAGACTTCAAAATCTGTCGTGTACTTTCTGTCTAAATCTGATTTCCAAATGTTAGCCCAGGTATTAGGAATGGCATCTTTCGTTACGTCTCCTTTTGCTATAAATTTTGAGTAGTTTCCGTCTTTGATTGTGGTGCCTACTAAACCTTCAGGAATGTTATCTAGAGTACTTACTTTGTATCCTACGATTGCCGTATAATACCCAGCAGGACCATTTTCGTAATCTGTATAGATTCCATACATCGTATCTTCAATTCGGTTTGGGATAGTATGTACTGTTCCTTGATCTATGAATTTTTTCCAAAGATTCTGAATATCCTGAGTGATATGTTGATCTTCGTTTCGAGTTCTTACAGATAGTCCGATAACATGAAATTCGTTAAATGATGTAGTTGTCATAATTTTGTTGTTTTAAGATGAATACTTCACCAAAGTTATATTGGGGTTATGACAACCTTATGTCAGCAGGATATTTTTGTTTTTGAAATTATACAAAATTTAGCTTGGTAAAGGCTTTATTGAGGACTTTATGATCATTTACTTCTAACCAATTGTCTAGAATAGTAGCATAAACACTTCTGAAATCCACAGTGTATTTGATATCTCCATTGTTATCTAAATCAGACAAGTTAGGAAGCTCATTATAGACCCCAGGTTTTTTTAGGCTACCACCTATGAGTAGAACGTTATTGGCAGCACCATGATCCGTTCCCCGACTACCGTTTTGTTGTACGCGTCTTCCAAATTCAGAAAAAGTAAGGATCAACGTGTCTTTAAATCGATCGTTCTTTTTTAAATCCTTTACCAGTGCATGGATACCATCAGCATAAACTTTTAGTAATCTATCCTGGCTGTTCAATTGATTTACATGACTATCAAAACCACTAAGAGAACTATAATACACACGGGTTTTTAAACCTGAAACGATAAAATCTGTAATCGTTTTCAAGTTTCGTGCAAAGGGGGTTTGCGGATATTGGGTTTGTGTTGTATAAATTTTAGATGTGTTATGAATATAAGATGCCGAAGAATACGTTTCTAACATGGTTTTATATAAATAACCTTGATTATCTTCATTCAGCATATTTTGATCTACATGGGTAATTACATTTTTAAAAAATGGTTCGCGGGTAGTTCTATGTAATTGTTTGGGATCAGAAACGGCAATTCCATTTTTGTCGTTGCCTTTTAAAGCTAGTGAGAGCGCACTATCTACCTCAATAGCCTCATACGGATGTTGGCAATTGGCATCCAGGTATCTGCCTACCCAACCTGTTGATAGATACTGATTTGTATCACTTGCCGTTTGCCAAATATCCGTACTTCTAAAATGAGAGCGGTTAGGATTCGGGTACCCAACGTTATTAATAATAGATATCTCTCCAAGATCATATAATTCTTTAATAGGTTTTAAGCTATTGTTGAAAGCCAAATCATTAGTTATTGATAGGGTTTCGCTAGCTTTTTTTGCAATAGATGGACGTAAGCGATGGTAAATGTCATTGCTTACTGGTATAATTGTATTTAACCCATCGTTTCCTCCTGATAGTTGAATGATAATCACATTTCTGTATCCAGATAATTGTTCTGGAGACAGGAATTCCATCCCTTTTAGAAATGAGGGAATCAATGTCATTCCTGATGCAAAAACGGATTGTCTTAAAAAATCTCTTCTTTTCATAATAGGATTATTTTTAGCAGAGTTGATATTCTGGTAAACTCAAAACAGCAGTAACATAATTTTTGAGATGATCTTCACTCAAATCCAATATCGAAGTATGTGCCGCAGGCGATAGTTCGGGTTGAATGAGAAAATCAATGAGTTCAGTTTTGTTTTTTTGTTTGGCTATAGTTAAAAAACTATTCCAGTTGGGAGTTGCTTTTACCTTCTTCTGAAGTTTGGTCTTCATCTTTTGATACAATTGCTGTTTCATCATCGTATTTTCAGTAGGAGTTTCATCCCATTCGATGACACCACTATTTAGGGTGAGCGATGGCAGTTTTAATCGAAGCATCAGTGTAGAGTTGTCTATCCAGGCTTTGCCTCCTGGCCAACCGGCTACATTTGGTGGAAAAAACAACATTTGATTTAACTTCTTTTGAAGATACAGCAACACCTTTGGGTTCTTATAGGTAACCTTGAATGGTCGACTGAGACCGACGATCAACTCAATGGGTGATTTTATTTTAGACCCAATATTAACGGGTTTATAAAACCAATCGCTTTTCAGCAAGCTCTTCATCACAGCAGAAAGATCGTAGTTCGAGTTGTAAAATACTTCAGTAAGTTTCTCTACATGTACGTCTACAATAGTATCGTTGACAAAGTATTGATATAGCTTTTGGCAAATATATCTAGCGGTTTGTTTTTCCTCTAGCAATATTTGTATAACATCTTCTCCTGTAAAATTTCCTGTTTTTCCCAAGATAGTCTTACTCCCATAATCATGGTGTGCGCTGCGAAATACAAAGCTTCCCATTTTGGTAAAATTCCATCCTGTAAATGCTCTTGCCGCTTCTTTAATGTCATTTTCAGTATATCCATTGTCTCGCCCCAGGGTGAATAGCTCCATCACCTCGCGCGCAAAATTTTCATTAGGATGATCTTTTCGGTTTTGCCTGTTATTCAAGAAAATTAACATAGCAGGAGATTTAGAAACTTCCATCAACATATCGCCAAAATTTTCTAATGCGTTTTTTCTTATGACATTATTAAGATGAATACATGCTCTTGGAGTTCTTAAACGAACCGCAAAATGATCATGAAAAAATAAGGTCATCTTTTCTCTGAGTATGCTTTCTGTTGTGATAAGTTGATTGAGCCAAAGAAGATTCAGTTCGGTCATTTTTGTATTGCGAAGCTGTCTTAGCTTTCTACGTTCCTCTTTGGATAGTTCTCTAGGATTTTTGAGCAACGCACCAAAATCCATTTGTAGAGGTGTAATGGCAGTGTGATTTTCAAATAATTGATCTACAATCTGATCTTTAGAAAGCGTATTAACGGTTTCTAATTCCTGATAGGAAATCCCAAAACCGGCACGCCAGTATAGGTGTTGTATTTGTTTATTTGTAAGACGCTTCATTACCAATGCTTTTTAGTATAGGACCGTCTATTTTAAAAAAGGTTTAAAAAAAGCCTTCAAAAAATATTGAAGGCTTTCGTATATGATGATGAGCATATTACTTACTCACATTGTATTTCACTTTTGGTATCATTACCTGTAGCATCGTTTTGAGTAATGTCTTCGGTAAACAAAACGAACTTGTCAATACCATGCCCTTCAGATCTTCCTGAAACCTCTATGGTATAATCGCCTGGAGTATCAAAGACCACAAAAATATTATGGGCGTCATTGTCACTGGTAGAAGATTGCCAATGCCACTTATTGGCCATGTTCATATATATTTTAAACCATCCATCCTTACCTGATCCGTTTGGCGTAGTGTTTTGCTGACCAGCACTCTCGGGAATAGGATCCAGAGTAGTTCCTTTTGGATATACAATATTTCCATTGTTTTTTCTCCCGTAGAAGTGTTTAGCATCTGGTATTCTAAGCCAGGAATCATTATGTTCAGATCCATTAGATCCTATAGTGATATAAGATCTCCAAATAAAACGATAGGTACCCGTCTTGGTAATTCTTACTTTGTAGGTTAAGGTCCCATTGCCTGGTTCACCTAGAGAATTCTCTCCATTCCATACCAGGTATCCATCACCAGAAAATTCAGCAATATCAGTGGTTAATGTCCAATCGGTATCAGAAAAACTTCCGTTTTCAGATTCAATAATCAAAACTCCGTCTTTTTCAATATAGACAGCTGTTTTGCCTTCTTCACAGGAGCCATTAGCTGGATTTGTATCCGGAGTAGGAGTAGGATCACCACCCGTTTCATCGGGAGAGGCTTCATCATCACCACTACAGGCAATAACTAAAGAGACAAGAATAAGAAGATAGAGTGATTTTAAATTTTTGGTTAGCATGAGTAGTAAGCGTTAAGTTGATAAATAGAATTGGGTGTCTAATAAAAGGCTATAACGAAAAAAAATAGAAATAAGTATCCCTAAGGTTACTTTACTTTTACTGTATCCGGTACCAGACCGGTTACATCTCCACCATTACGGATGACATCACGCACGATAGAGGAAGAAATATAACTCTTACCCGAAGAGGTTAATAGAAAAACGGTTTCTATTTCAGACATTTTACGATTGGTATGAGCGATGGCTTTTTCGAACTCAAAATCCGCAGGGTTACGCAATCCTCTAAGAATAAAATTAGCGTCCTGTTTTTTACAAAAATCTACAGTAAGTCCTTGGTAGGTCATTACTTTGATTTTTGGTTCATCTTTGAAGGAATCTTCAATAAATTTTTTTCTTTCCTCGAGAGAGAACATGTATTTTTTTTCGGCATTTACTCCTATCGCCAGGATAATTTCATCAAAAAGGGTTAGACCTCTTTCTATAATATCATAGTGTCCTAAAGTGATGGGATCAAAAGATCCGGGAAAAACAGCTCTTCTCATGAGTTTACAAATGATGATGTGTTTACAAATATAACTGAAATAAAAAATTATATAAACTATCCTTTCTGTATCGCTTCTTCAATGGTATTGGTAATTAGTTCTTGTATACTTATCCCAATAGCAGCTGCCTGCTGCGGAAGAATACTGGCTTCAGTAAAACCAGGATTGGTATTCATCTCCACAAAATAAGGTTCTCCATCATGAAAAATATATTCGCTTCGCGAAAACCCTTTCATTTTTAAGATTTGATATATTTTTAAAGCAAGTACTCTTACTTTTTCCTCATCTTCTTTGGACAATCTGGCGGGAGTAATCTCTTGAGATTTTCCTAGATATTTGGCTTCGTAGTCAAAAAACTCATTTTCTGAAACAATTTCCGTAATAGGTAATACCAGATCTTCTCCTTTGTAGGTAATGACACCAACTGATACTTCTGTACCGCTCAAAAAAGATTCAATAATGATCTCATCATCTTCTTTGTAGGCTACCTCTATTGCAGGAAGGAGTTCCTCTTCACTTTTCACCTTAGAAACACCATAACTACTGCCTGCTTTATTAGCCTTAACAAAGCAAGGTAGGCCAACAGTATTCAAGATATCTTTTGTGTTTATCGCATCTCCTTTATTCAAAAAGTAATTGGTAGCCGTTGGGATTCCGTAAGGTTTTAAGGTACTAATACAATCTCTTTTATTGAAAGTAAGTGCTGCCTGGTAGAAATCACAAGCGGTTTGTGGAATGCCGATCAATTCAAAATACGCCTGAAGTAGTCCATCTTCTCCTGGTGTACCATGTACAATATTAAACCCAACATCGAAAGTGATTTTTTGCCCATCCAATAAAAGTGAAAAGTCATTCTTGTCTACAGGATGTTTTTTGTTGTTGTCATCCAGGTAGTACCATTCGTCTTTACTAATGACAATTCGAAAAGGTTGATACCGATTTTTATCGATGTGTTTATGAACCACATTTCCACTTTGAATAGATATCTCATATTCGCTGGAATATCCCCCCATTAAGATCGCAACATTTCGCTTCATTGAATGACTTTTGAAAACAAAAATATCATTTATCTTATAAGAAAAGCTTAAAACTTTCCGTTTTTATATATTTGTCCAAACTATGAAGACATTTATGAATTTTTTCAAGGATCTTTTTGGATTTGTATACAGTAAAATATTTCTAATCCAAGTGGTTATTGCCATAGCTATGGTTGCGATATTAGCTTTTGTAGCTTTAGAATGGTTAGAAAGTACAACTAATCATCATCAACGTATTGTTGTACCAAGTTTAAGTAAGAAAACGCTGGATGAGGTAGCCGGTATTCTTGAAGAGAAAGATTTACGATATGAAGTGCAGGATTCTGCGAACTTTAACCCGGATTATCCTAGATATTCGGTAATTGAGCAAAATCCACCTGCAGGAAGCGAAGTAAAGGAGAATAGAAAAATATATGTCACCTTAAACCCATCAGGATATCGCAAAATTGAAGTTCCAGATGTGGTTCAAAAAACGAGAAGACAAGCAGAACCAAAACTGATTGCCCTTGGCTTTAAAATTGGTTCGGTTACTTATCAGCCTAATATCGCAAGAGATATGGTCTTAGAAATGCGATTCAATGGTAAACGATTAAAACCAGGTACTAAACTAATGAAGACTTCTACCATTGATTTGGTTCTGGGTGATGGAAAATCAGGCTCAATTAACCTCTCAAATTAATTTTGGAAGAACACGTAGATACAGGAGATTTTGGTGCTAACGAAGATGATCTCTACGAACACTATCGATTTGTAGCGGGAGCAGGACAAGTACCACTAAGAGTTGATAAGTTCTTGATGAACTTTGTCGAAAACGCCACTCGTAACAAAATACAACAGGCAGCCAAGGCGGGAAGTGTATTTGTTAATGACGTACCCGTAAAGTCTAATCACAAGGTGAAACCAAATGATATCGTTCGGGTATTGTTTGCACATCCACCTTATGAAAATCTGTTAACACCAGAAAATATACCTTTAGATATTGTTTACGAAGACGATGTGTTACTTGTGGTGAATAAACCAGCCGGGATGGTGGTTCATCCAGGGCATGGTAACTACTCGGGAACTTTGATCAATGCATTGATTTATCATTTTGATAACTTACCTAATAATAGCAGTGATCGACCAGGTTTAGTGCATCGTATCGACAAGGATACCAGTGGTTTGCTAGTGATTGCCAAAACGGAAGAAGCGATGACACATTTGGCGAAACAGTTTTTTGATAAAACCAGCGAACGCGAATATGTAGCTATTGTTTGGGGTAATATTGAAGAGGATCAAGGTACGGTAGAAGGAAATATAGGTCGCCATCCAAAAAACAGATTGCAAAATACTGTATTTGAAGGTGAGGAGGCAGAAAAGGGGAAACCAGCTATTACACATTTTAAGGTTTTAGAACGTCTTGGGTATGTGACTTTGGTTTCGTGTAGACTGGAAACCGGAAGAACCCACCAGATTCGGGTGCATATGAAATATATCGGGCATACGCTTTTTAATGATGAACGATATGGAGGTGAAAAAATCCTTAAGGGTACTACCTTTACCAAATACAAACAATTTGTAGAAAACTGTTTTAAGATATTGCCAAGACAGGCTTTGCATGCTAGAACACTCGGTTTTGTGCATCCTACTACCGGAGAAAAAATGCATTTTGAAACTTCGATACCAGAGGATATGGAACAATGTGTTGAACGGTGGAGAAACTATGCAAAAAATCAGCTGTCTTCAGAATAGCTCTTAGCAATAAGCGTATAAATTCATACATTTTTAATGAATAACCCAAGGGTTAACATAAAAGAGAAAGAACTACTATCTGATCATTGGTATAAACTCCATAAGATTACCTACGATTATCAAAATAACGATGGTACATGGGAATCACACCAGAGAGAAGTTTATGATCGCGGCAATGGTGCCACTATCCTTTTGTATAATAAGGAATATAAAACTGTAGTACTTACCCGGCAATTTCGACTTCCTACCTATGTGAACCAAAACGAAACGGGACTTTTGATAGAAACCTGCGCAGGGTTATTAGATGGTGATCATCCGGAAGATTGTATACGAAAAGAGACAGAAGAAGAAACCGGATATCGAATTTCTAAGGTGGAAAAGGTAATGGAGTCGTATATGTCTCCGGGAGCGGTTACCGAGATCATTCATTTTTTTGTTGCTGAGTATTCCAAAGATATGAAGGTAAGTGAAGGAGGAGGTGTGCAAGAAGAGCAAGAGCATATTGAAGTTATAGAATTAGACTTTGAGAAGGCTTATACTATGATTGCTACTGGCGAAATCAAAGATGGAAAAACGATCATGCTGTTGCAATACGCCAAACTGCATCATTTGGTATAATCAGTTTTATGCGAGTTTGAGTCTTGGATAACTTTTACAAATACCTTAATAGATAAGAAATACATCTGCAGGTTTTATTTTTGATAGTACAATTGTATTTTTGAGTATCAAAAAAGAAATAGTAAATGAAAATTGTAGTATCTCCCGCAAAATCGTTGGATTTTGAAACCGAATTACCCACTCAAAGATTTAGTGAACCAGTTTTTTTATCAGAATCAGAAAAACTGAATGGAGTTCTTAAGAAAAAAACTCCAAAGAAACTTTCAGATCTTATGGGGATTAGTGATAAGCTCGCTCAATTAAATTGGCAACGTAATCAGGATTTCCACCTTCCATTTACTAAAGATAATGCACGACCAGCGGTTTATGCATTTAACGGAGATGTCTACACAGGTTTGGATGCCTATAATCTTCCAGAAGGTAAACTGGATGCTTTACAAGATAAATTACGTATCCTATCCGGGCTTTACGGAGTACTTAAACCTTTGGATTTAATACAACCTTATCGATTAGAGATGGGAACCAAGCTCAAGGTAGGGCGCAAAAATAATCTTTACGAATTCTGGAAAAAAACGGTTACCGAAAAGCTCAACGAAGAGTTAGACGAAGGTGAACTGTTTATTAATTTGGCCAGTAATGAATATTTTAGTGCGGTAGATAAAAAGGCATTAAAAGTTCCTGTAATTACTCCACAGTTTAAAGACTGGAAAGGAGACAAGCTTAAAATGATTAGTTTTTTTGCCAAGAAAGCCAGAGGTATGATGGTGCGCTATATCATTGATACCGATGCAAAAACTATCGAAGATCTAAAAGGCTTTAATTATGAAGGGTACGGTTTTAGCGAGGAGCATACCGTAAAGCCAAATGAATTAGTTTTTGTGAGATAGTACGGCTACTGTTTTTTATTTTTTGCTGCATCTAATTTTAGTATCTTTCCATCAGATATGCTTCATACAAATTCTTAGATGCAAAAGATAATCAATATCCTTGATGAGATTGGTGAAAAAATTGGCACAACGGTGAGTTGGGTGTCGGTGTTATTAGCTATTATCATAGGGTTGGATGTTATCATTCGTTATGTTTTTCAATTTACTTACGTTTGGATGATAGAGATAGAAATCTATCTATTCGGGATGCTATTTTTGTTAGCTTCTGGATATACCTTCAAATTTGATAAGCATGTACGGGTAGATATTTTTTATACCAAACTATCTCAAAAAGGTAAAGCCTGGATCGATCTTTTAGGAGCGGTTTTCTTGCTAATTCCTTGGTGTTATGTGGTTATAGTATCGTCCTGGTACTATGGATTATCTTCTTTTATGATAGGCGAAGGTTCTCCGCAACCTGGTGGATTGCCTGCACTGTATGTCCTTAAATTTTGCATTACCCTTGGGTTTGTATTCCTCCTGTTACAAGGAGTGTCAAGCATCTTAAAATCAATTCAAATCCTTAGAAATAAAGATAATTAATGGAATATTTAGCAATTATACTCTTTGTAATTATTTTTATTCTGATTTTAAGAGGTTATCCTGTTGCGTTCACTTTGGGTGGGATTTCTATAGCCTTTGCCTATGGCGTTTCCTTATTAGCGCCAGATGTTTTTCAGATGTCTACGTTCTATCTATTGCCTTCCAGAATAATGGGTGTGGTCAATAACTACGTGCTTATGGCAGTTCCCTTGTTTATCTTCATGGGGATTATGTTAGAAAAGTCAGGACTAGCCCAAAGTTTGTTAGAAACTATGGCTATGATGTTTGGAAGAGTAAGAGGAGGATTAGCCATCTCTGTAGTCATTGTGGGTGCCTTATTAGCAGCTTCAACCGGAATCGTTGGAGCAACTGTAGTTACTATGGGATTAATCAGTTTACCCACTATGCTCAAAAGAGGATATAAAACTGAGTTAGCTACGGGGGTGATTGCTTCTTCAGGTACTTTGGGGCAAATTATCCCGCCTTCGATAGTTCTGGTATTACTAGCAGACACCATCAATAGTTCTTCCAGGGGAGCGGCTTCAGTAGATGTGGGGGCCTTGTTCTCTGCAGCATTATTTCCGGGGTTGGTATTGGTTGGTCTTTATATCATTTATATTTTGATCATATCCTGGATTCGTAAAGAATATGCTCCGAGTATCCCAGCAGAAGAGATACAGGAATTTAGAGGATCCCAATTTGGAGCAAGAGTAATAAAAGTGTTATTACTTCCGGTGTTATTGATTGTTTTGGTGTTAGGGTCTATTTTTACAGGAATAGCTTCTCCTACCGAGGCCTCTGCAATTGGTGCGATTGGTGCAACTTTGCTCACGATTATTCAGAAAAAGTTCTCGTTACAGATTTTAAAAGAAGTAGGCCAGGAGACGGCTAAGCTCACTTCGATGGTGTTTTTTATTCTTTTGGGAGCTACTACCTTTACTTTGGTATTTAGGACCCTTGGTGGAGACGCGTATTTGCAAGAAATCATAATGTCTTCAAACCTGACTCCGTTGCTGTTTCTTTTGTTGGTGATGTTGGTGGTTTTTATAGCAGGATTTTTTATTGATTTTATTGAAATTGTATTCATTATTGTTCCGGTGGTGACTCCGGTATTTAATGCTTTTGGGATGGATATGCTTTGGGTAGGGATTTTGATTGCGTTAAATCTACAAACCTCATTTTTGACTCCGCCCTTTGGTTTTGCATTGTTCTATCTAAAAGGGGTTGCTCCAGAAACGGTAAAAACAAGTCAGATTTACAAAGGAATCATTCCGTTTATCGTGATACAATTGTTCATTGTAAGTTTGGTGGTGTTTTTTCCTGAAATCATTTTCATATCAAAATAATAGAAATCACTTGTTGGTTTCATCGATAATATAGATAACTATGCGTTTTTTAAATTTCAAACCCTTTCAGCAATTTACAAAAGCTTCTTTTTGGTTTTTCTTGCTACCACTATTATTCTCTTCTTGTTTGGGAGACCCCCCAGCAAGTATGGATCCCAATACGGTGTACAATACTTCAAAGCCGGATAAAGTATTTTATTGGAAAATGACCACAACATGGCCTCCTAATTTCCCGGTTTTGGGAGAAGTGGCAGAAAAGTATTCGGAGTGGGTTGAAGAATTATCCAACGGACAAATAAAAATCAAAGTGTATGGAGGAGGAGAATTGGTACCTCCTTTAGAAGCTTTTGATGCAGTTTCGCAAGGAACGATAGAGATGGGGTGTGGAGCGTCTTATTATTGGGCGGGTAAGACACCGGCAGCTCAATTTTTTGCAGCGGTTCCTTTTGGTATGAATAGCCAGCAAATTACTTCGTGGTTAGAAACCGGAGGAGGATATGAACTATGGAAAAAAACCTATGCCAAATTTAATCTGGTTCCTTTTATGGGAGGAAATACAGGAGTGCAAATGGGAGGTTGGTTTAATCGCGAAATCAACTCTGTAGAGGATTTTAAAGGGTTGAAAATGAGATTGCCTGGTATAGGAGGAAAAGTACTTGAAAAAGCAGGTGGCGCAGCTGTATTGGTGGCCGGTAGTGAAATATATACCAGTCTAGAACGAGGAGTAATAGATGCTACCGAATGGATAGGTCCTTATCACGATTATAAAATGGGATTTCATAAAATTGCGAAATACTACTATACACCGGGTTGGCACGAAACGGGTTCTCAGCTAGAGTTTTTTGTAAATAAGAATTTATACGATGGTTTACCTCCACATTTACAAGCGGTTTTGGAGGCGGCTTCAAAACGAGCACAGGTTTGGGTGTTGGCAGAATTTGATAGACAAAATGGGATTTATTTGGATAAATTGGTGAATGAAGAGGGAGTTGAGGTTAGAGAATTTTCTAAAGAAACTTTAGATGCGCTGAGAGGATATACTGACGAAGCTTTACAAGAGATGGTAGGAGACGATCCGTTGACCAAAGAGGTGTATGAGAGTTACTCCAACTTTCAGAAAAAAATTGCAAAATGGTCAGAAGTTACCGAAAAAGCATACTACAACAAGATACAGAAATAGCATAAAAAAACCGTTTTGGCAAGGGGAGCCAAAACGGTGAATACCACAATATGACGATGTTTACTATGGTATTATAACTCTATGGTTGTTTCATTTCCGTCTTTATCAGTCAACGTAGCTAAGTTGTCGCAGGTTCCATCTCCATAATCCAGAGTAGAAGTGTCACTGTTTTCTGAAGTCACAACAACTCCACTCACCGTGTAGACACAACCTCTTTCATTTCGTAACGGTGTTGTAATTTCTACTGAATACACATCTCCATTACTAAACGTTGTAGTACTAGTTCCAGAGGTAAGGTTGTAGAAATCAAAATTACCTGGGGCATCTGCATTCATTTCAAAGAAAGTTTCGTTTACAAAATTGGAGACACTAGTGGCAGAAAGACCATCTCCCCAACCAAAGGTGAAATTAGAATCTGTAGTAAATTTTCGAGTACCTGCATCACGATCAAATGTAAATATAGAAGTGGCAGTTCCGTTAACAGAAATATCTTTGTAAGTAAAATTCTCTACGGTGTAGGTAATGGTAACCTTATTTTCAGCATCCAGATCCACACTAAAACTCATCCGGATCAACCCGGTGATCACTTCACCTTGACCTACTTCGCATCCGTCTCCAAAATCTATGGTTATAGTTCGTGTAGTTTCTGTAACCTCAGAAGTCGTAGTCACACAATCGTTGGATTTTGTAGGTACTATTCTATTAGCAACAAAACCTGATTCTAAAGTAAATACATCCTGAACAAATGCTTGAATTCTTTGATTAGCCGCTTCAATATCCTTATATTGTATAGAGGTCGTGACCTGTTCGGTTGGAATCTCTTGCTCGTTGTCATCATCCTGGCAGCCAACAAATAAAAATAGACCGAAGCATAGTAGACTTAAAAGCGTAATTACCCTGTTTTTCATGCTTAATTGATTTTTTTAATTAGTGAATATTATATTGGAATGGTTGTTTTTAAAACGGTAAAGCGGCCGATAATCTTATTATAGGATTCGTTAATTTATGTTAAGGTTATGTTAGAGAAAATGTGTTGAAAAAGAAAAAAAGCTCAAAAAAGAAACTTTATATTCTTTTTCTAATATTTTAAAATATCTATTGCAAAGAATTTATCTTATCAATATCTTCGCAGCGAATGTTCGCTAAAAGTGTTCTAAACTCAAAATTTAAATTATGCAAATTAAAAAGGTTTTAGTTGCCAATCGTGGTGAAATTGCCATTAGAATTTTTAGAGCTTGTACAGAAATTGGGCTACAAACTGTAGGGGTGTATACCTACGAGGATCGTTATTCTTTACATCGATATAAAGCTGATGAAGCCTATCAAATTGGAGAAAATCACGAGCCATTAAAACCTTATTTGAATATTCCGGAGATTATTAAAGTTGCCAAAAGAAATAATGTTGATGCGATCCATCCGGGATATGGTTTTCTTTCTGAGAACGCTGACTTTGCAGAGCAATGCCAGGAAAATGGAATCATTTTTATTGGACCAAAAGTATCAGTACTACGTTCGTTAGGAGATAAGATCACTGCAAAGAAGGTGGCTATAGAGAATAACATTCCTATCATCGAAAGCAACAAAGAAGATCTTGTAGATATAAAGGTTGCACTTAAAGAAGCTAAGCGAATTGGATTTCCGGTAATGCTGAAAGCAGCTTCTGGAGGAGGTGGTCGAGGTATGCGTGTGATTAGAAATGCAGAAGAATTAGAAAAAGCGTATCCCGAATCAAGAAGAGAAGCTCTTAATGCATTTGGAGATGATACGGTGTTTCTTGAGAAGTTTGTTGAGAATCCAAAGCATATCGAAATACAAATTGTAGCAGATCATCATGGTAATATGGTGCATCTTTTTGAACGAGATTGTTCGGTACAAAGACGTTACCAAAAAGTAATCGAATACGCTCCTTCGTTTGGCGTAGCTCAAGATATTTTGGACAATTTATATACCTATGCACTTACGATATGTAAGGCAGTAGATTACAACAATATTGGTACAGTAGAATTTTTGGTAGATGACGATGGAAGCATATACTTTATAGAGGTAAACCCACGAGTACAGGTAGAACATACAGTTACCGAAATTGTAACTGGGATTGATTTAATCAAAGCTCAGATTTTTATTGCTGGAGGATATCAGCTATCTGACAAACAAATTAAAATTGGAAGTCAGGAAAGCTTAAAAGTCAACGGATATGCTGTACAATGTAGGATTACTACAGAAGATCCGGAAAATGACTTCAAACCAGATTATGGAACCATTTCTACCTATCGTAGTGCTTCAGGATTTGGGATTCGATTAGACGCCGGTAGTGTATATCAAGGGGTAACGATTTCTCCTTTCTTTGATTCGATGTTGGTAAAGATTTCAGCCAATAGTAGAACACTGGATGGGGCTTGTAGAAAAATGAGGAGAGCGTTATCTGAATTCAGAATTAGAGGGGTGAAAACCAATATGCCTTTCCTGGATAATATTTTGAACCATGATACCTTTAGAAAAGGTGCGGTAACGGTAAATTTCATTAGGGATACGAAGGAACTTTTCAAAATAAAAGAATCTCGTAACAGAGCGACCAAATTGGCTAATTTCTTAGGAGATGTTATCGTAAATGGAAATCCAGATGTAAAGAAATTAGATCCAACCAAAACTTTTGTGACGCCACAAGTGCCTAAGTATGATGAAAAAGGTGGATATCAAAAAGGAACCAAAGACTTGCTTACAGAACTTGGACCTGAAAAGTTTGCAGAGTGGTTAAAAAATGAGAAAAAAATCCATTTTACAGATACCACTATGCGAGATGCGCATCAAAGTTTGTTGGCAACACGTATGCGAACCTATGATATGTTGAAAGTAGCTGAGGGATTTGCAAAAAACCATCCACAAGTTTTCAGTATGGAAGTATGGGGTGGAGCAACTTTTGATGTATGTCTGCGATTCTTAAAAGAAAATCCTTGGGAGCGTCTTAGACTGCTTCGTGAGGCGATGCCTAATATTCTGTTGCAGATGCTAATCAGAGGGTCAAACGGAGTCGGATATACGGCATACCCAGATAATTTGATCGGTAAATTTGTAGAACAATCCTGGGAGAACGGAGTAGATGTATTCCGAATTTTTGATTCTTTGAACTGGATGCAATCTATTGCGCCTTGTATCGAGCATGTACGGACCAGAACCGGAGGATTGGCAGAAGGGTCGTTATGCTATACCGGAGATATTCTGGATCCGAAAAGAACAAAATATACCCTTGAGTATTATGTGCAATTGGCAAAAGATATTGAAAATGCGGGAGCACATATTTTAGGAATTAAAGATATGGCCGGGTTGTTAAAACCTTATGCGGCCTATGAGTTAGTTTCTGCATTAAAGTCAGAAATTAATATTCCTATTCATTTACATACGCATGATACCTCTTCGGTACAATCAGCAACGTACCTCAAAGCTATGGAAGCAGGAGTGGATGTAGTAGATGTGGCTCTGGGAGGACTTTCGGGATTAACCGCGCAACCTAATTTCAACTCTTTGGTAGAAGTGCTTAAGTATCACGAAAGAGAGAACGAAATGGATATTCAAAAACTTAACGAGTATTCTAATTATTGGGAAGCGGTGAGAGAATATTATTATGTATTCGAATCTGGATTAAAAGCAGGTACGGGAGAAGTATATCAGCACGAAATTCCAGGAGGACAATACTCTAACCTAAAGCCTCAAGCTCAAGGCTTGGGATTAGCAGATCGTTTCCACGAGATTACAAAGATGTATGGAGAAGTAAACGAATTGTTTGGAGATATTGTAAAAGTTACTCCAAGTTCCAAAGTGGTTGGGGATATGGCGCAGTACTTAGTAAGTAATAACTTAACCATCGAAGATGTAAAAGAAAGAGGAGAGACAATCTCATTCCCTCAATCTGTAGTAAGCTTGTTCAAAGGTGAGCTTGGGCAACCAGAAGGAGGATTCCCTAAGGAGCTTCAAAAATCAATATTAAAAGATCAAAAACCTTTCACAGATCGACCTAATGCACATCTTGAGCCTATTGATTTTGAAGAAGAATACAAAGATTTTGAGAAGGTATTCAAAAAAGGAATGGGAAGAGAGTTAGACATTACTGATTTTCTATCTTATAAATTGTATCCAAAAGTATTTGCAGGAGCTTATAACCATCATTTGAAGTATGGGAATGTAATGAATATCCCCACAAAGAATTTCTTCTATGGGATGACTCCTGGAGAAGAGATTATTGTACAGTTGGATAAAGGAAAAATACTATTGATCGAATTAGTATCGGTAGGAGAACCCAATGAAGAAGGTAAAGTAACTGTTTTCTTCAAGGTAAATGGACAAACTCGAAATGTACAGATACAAGACAATTCGATAAAAGTGGATAAAGTGGTTCATGCCAAAGCGGATAAAGCCGATGCCAAACAGATCGGGGCGCCTCTTCAAGGTTCGTTATCTTCGATATTGGTAAAAACAGGTCAGGCTGTTAAGAAAAATGATCCGCTGTTTATTATCGAAGCCATGAAAATGGAAACTACAATTACTGCCAATGAAGATGCTGTGGTCAAAAAGATTGTACTAAAAGGTGGAACAATGGTAGAGGCTGATGATTTGGTGATCACTTTAAAATAAACAAACAAAATCTAATTAAAAATGGGGCTTTCAAAGCCCCATTTTTTACTTATGAATGTTTGGTTGGATTAACCAATATGACAAGGTGCCGGAAAAGCTTCCAAACTCTCTCCTGGTCCGCATGTTCCTAAGTCAGAATGGCAAGTTCCTCCAATAGAACCAGGTAAGTGACCTCCATTTACTGTTCTCTTTTGAAGGTCCGAAATAATGTTTTTGTTTAAAGTCAACTTGTTCAAATTTCTCTTTTTCATTGTAAAATATTTAAGGTTAATAATTATTAAACTAAAGTTAGGTTTTATGTTTATTAAGTTTTTCTCAACTTCAGTTAAACTTAACCCAAAAATGAAATTTGAATTCATTTGATCTTTACTGCCGTAAAGCCTTATAAAAACTGTTTTTTTATCTGTTGAAGTAATGAAAGGATGAACCGATGTTCGTTTTTTATCATTCTTTTTGATGAAGATATTAAGTCAAGATACAGGTTAAGATGCAAACTCATTCTGATCTTGGTTTAAACTTTTCATAACAGAAAAGACACATATAGCTCGAGAACGATTTATAACTTAAGCTTATTAACAAACTTAATTTATAAATCATGAAAAATGTATTTCGTACAATTACCTATGTATTCATCTGCTCTTTTATTTTAACCAATTGCGAAAATGAACCTGATGAAGTTTTTGATGCTGCCAGTGAGAGTCCCGTGCTTCAGGAAGACTTCAAAAAAATAGCTCCAGATAATCATCCTGTGGTTCAATGGTTATACAAACAAGGATATGAGAAAGGAAGTATTTATGAAACCAGAGATTTCTTTTTGGCTCCACCAGATTTATTATATAGCAAGGATATTAAAGATTATGAACAAGAACTTGATGATATAAGCAAACAAGCTTATAATAACGGGAAAACGGTTTCTCTAGAAAGAATGCGTATTCAGGTGTTTATAGATAATTCATTAAATAATACGTTGCGTAATGATGCGGTAAATGCAATTAATGCTTGGAATGGAATTAATAATTGTGCTTTGTTTTTTGTAAGAGTATTTAATGCAAATCAAGCGCACATAACTATGCGTAGCGATTTTGGTGTAGAAGATGCCGATGTCCTTGGGCGAGCTGGTTTTCCTACCAACGGTAGACCTTTTAATACCGTAACCATCAATGTAGATGAGTTGATGCGGTTTGGAGCTAACTTAAGGAGAAATGTTTTTGTACATGAGTTAGGACATTGTGTGGGGTTCAGGCATACCGATTGGAGAGCTAATGGAGAGAGTAGTGCAATCAATATACCTGGTACTGCAGAAAATGATACACAATCCGTAATGTGGCACACAGCAAGAGGAGGAACTACTTTTTCTAATGGAGACCTAATAGCAGCCAGAGCTTTATTTCCAAGAGCTTTACGAATCGATAGAGAATTGGAATATAGTTATACAGAATATCCGGATTTTGAACAAGCATTTAATGTATTTGTAGATGTTTTTACAGATGGAAGCTATACCACAACTGCCAATCTTAATAGAAATATAACTGTTGGGTATCGTGTTGAGGTGAGAGAATATAATCATACTTCGGGAACCTATTACTACAACAGATCTCGTAATCTTAATGCCGGGTTGAATCGATATTTTATAGATGAAGAGGAAGAGCAATGTACCTTTTTACAAGGTGAAACGTGCACAGAAGAAAGTGTTGATATTACTTTGGCTAGAACTCGATTTTAAGACACAAGATAGCATCTTATTTTTTAATTTAAATATGCAACAAAAGGATGAACTACTGGTTCATCCTTTTTTAGATTAGAAATTACAGCAAATAAACATTCACCCCTTTTTTGCTACCTTGTGAATAGTAGTTTGAGGCACGTCAATAATTTCTGAAGTAGTAATTACTTTCCTGGTTTTCTGCATTGTAATCCCTTGTTTACCTAAGTATTCTGAAATTTTAGCTATTGGATCCTCGGCATTTTTGATGGTATCCCAATGCAAATCATAAGAATAGATCATGGTGTTTTCTAAAGAAGAATCAGCTATAAAAAAGTGTTTTGATATATTTTCGAACATAGTAATTAACCGAGATATTGGAGTATAAACCCCAGAGGCTCCATCTTCAATTTGATCTCTAGTGGTTACATTTGGATTAGAAGAGGGGAGTGTTAGTTTGTATACCGTTTCTTCCTGTTGTACAGCTTGATACGAAATGGATAATGTTCGTGATAACTCACTTTGAATTTCTGTAAAAGCCTTTTGTAAATCGTTTCCTTTTTTTCGTTTACTATAGACGATGTCATAATTTGAAGTATCTTTTGATTTATTCTTTATTCGTATATCTGATGGAACTCTATTGAGGAGTTTGTAAATACTGGCAAGCTCATTACCCACTATGGTTAATCCAACATAATCATCTTTAAAATTGTATCCAGCTGTGCGTGATTTCAGGTATGGAGATTTTCTGATCATAAAGGTGCTAATATTAGCTTTGTCTAATCCTGTGTTAGATATTCGATTTGGAAATTCATTATTCATGAAATCAATATAAACAGGATCTTCTCCAGGGAAGAACCTTCCTTCAAATTTGAGTTCTCTTGTACTGGTTTTATTTTCAGTTATTTTTTTATCATCTTCCTGTGGTGTGTTAATAGTATTAGTGGCGATAACTTCTTCGATTAAATTTTTTGTAATGTTTCTACCGGTGTAAACAATTTCACCACTCTTATTGATAATTACTGCACTCGGAAAAGATCGGATATTATAGTCTTTTAACGTTTGATTCCCTTCTGTGCGTCCAATCCAGAAGTCAAGAGATACTTTTTTTAAGAAGTTTTCTAGCTTTTCTTTGGAATCATTGGTGATCGCAATGAACTTAACTCCTTGATTTTTGTAGGTATTATATAGAAGATTGTTTTTTGGAAACTCTGCAATACATGGGCTACACCAGGTAGCCCAAAAGTCAAGAATAATAATATTGCCTTTTAGGGATGCAATGGTTGGGATATTATTATCTGATTTATTATAAATGCCTTTCAGTCCGATTTCTGGAGCCTTTGTTTTGTTTTGGTTTTTTAAAATGGTCACGGATTCCTCCTTTTGTTGATCACAACCAAAATTGATTAAACTTAAAAATGCACCGAGAAGAATTAATTTTTTTTTCATTGGTCTATAGGTTTGTTGCCAAACAAAAGTATAGATCCCTTGTGTTGAAAAATGCTTTGATTAGACTAAAAAAAGTACTACTACAGGTTTGAAAATAGAAGTAGTCCTTTGTGTACAACCTTATTTTAATAAAGACTTTAACTCATTTCTATTCTTAACATTAAGCTTAGTATAAATTTTAGATAAATGAGATTTAACTGTTGATACTTCCAAATGCAATCTATTAGCAATCTCTTTATTTTGATAATCCTGCTTAATAAGTTCTATGATCTCTTTCTCCCTTCTTGTTAACATTTCTAGGAGTAGGCTTAATGTTTCTGGTGAGGAATTGTTTACGAAAGTGGAAAGGTCATTAATCTTCTTTTTCAAACGGATGATAAATATTAACAAAACTAACAATAAAGCACTAAGCGCAGTGATAATGATATCTTTTAGACCAAAACCTTTCGTTTTGCTGTTTTTGCATTCGACAATATCTATTTCTTCAGAAAACGCAGCTACATAAGACGAATTGTCTATATTATTCTTGGTTATTTTTTTAAGTAAACCTTTGTAAAATCCGAGATCATTGACATAATCACTTGCAATGTCTAACTTTTGAGCTGCGATGATATTAGGTAGAGGAAAGGAGTTGGAAAGACAGAATTTTTTGATGCTTTGGTTTCGTTTTTCACGTAGTATTTTTTTTCCTTTTTCTGATTTTATATAAGGGTTAGCTTTTTTATCTGATAAAGCATACAATTCCGATTCTAATTCTTTTATTTTATTATTTTCTTCTTGAAAATTGCCGCTAATCGTATAATCCAATGGAAAAGTACTATAGTTTTTTGCATTAATATGCACTTTTGAAGTATCGTTGACTACCAATAATATATAGTTTCTTGGCCTGTTGGACAGCATAACCGTTATTTTTTCATTCTTCACCAAATACAACCGTACCAGACTTTTTCCTGAAGGCAGATTATTTCCTTTTAGTACAAAATTTCCATCTTCATCGAGCGTAGCAGAGTTGACAATTTGTTTGGTCGAAGCCTGGTTATGATGTTCTGTAGGTTCTATGTATGATAAATACACCTTATTATGCCAAAGTTTACTGTAGTTCGATAATTTTCCAGAAATTTCGTACTGGGAGCATACTGATTGGAGGGCAAAAAATAGTAGTAAGGACAAAAAATAATTAGATTTCATGTGATGTTCTTTTCAGAGATCTCTATTCAAGGAGTTAAAAATATTGGCTTCCTTAATGTAAATGTATAGAATTATATCATTCATCTTTATATAGGATCACCTTTGAAGTTTCCAAAATCTTTCTATTTTTACTAAATAAGAGGAAAATACCCCGGGAAACGTTGAAAATTAGGCCTATTCAAATATCATTGTTTATATTTTTGGTGCTAGGAGCATTGTTTGGATTAATGTTCTTGAGTCAGAAAGGAGGAGTGCAAAAAGAGCAAACTCAGGATGATGGTTTTTCTTATGAAGGGGTTTCGTTAAAATACCCTACCTACACCACCTTTTTGGGTTTAGAAAAAGATTCGTCCCTTACCAGACAAGATATTCTGGAAGTTACCGAGATCGTTACTCCGTTGGAAATAGAAACTCCAGAGGATAATCAGATTGCAGAAGTGCAACAAATCAAGCAATTACCGGATTTTTCAAAAATTGATACTACCCGGTTAGTACGAATACGATATCCCGATAGCAATCCGGATTTTGCCAACCAATTGCGTAGAAAGTTATCTTCAAAATCATGTAGAATTCTGCATTATGGAGATTCTCAGATCGAAGGAGATAGAATTACCGCCTATTTACGAAACCGATTACAACATATGTATGGAGGTAGCGGTCCTGGATTTATACCATTAATGCCTGTTTACCGCCAAATAAGTGCTATTGTAGAACCTAGTGAAAATTGGGAACGATATGCCTTTTTCGATCCTACAAAAAAGAAGTTTTCGCATAGAAAGTACGGGGCTTATCTTTCGGTATCCCGTTTTACAGAGTATCAGAAAAAACTACCTGATAGCGCTGTTCTAGATTCCTTACCAGTAATCAAAGCTTCGGTTACTATTGGTAAGTCCAAAAAAACCTATGCCAAGTTTCGAAGGTTTACCAACATTGGTTTGCATTATGGCAATTGTAACGTTCCTATCAAGATTTCTGTGTACAATGAAGGGGAACTGATACAGCAAGATAGTTTAATACCTGATGGACGATATCATCAATACAAAATTAGGACATTAACTACACCAACCAACCTCAAGATAGAATTAGAAGGGAAGGTAAGTGCAGATTTTTATGGATTAACACTGGATGGTGGATCAAGAGTACAAATTGATAATATAGCCATGCGTGGAGCCTCAGGAACCATATTTGCAAGGGCTAATGCAACTACTTACTCACGAATGGTGAGACAGTTGAAACCCAAAATAGTGATCATGCAGTATGGGGGTAATACTATGCCTTATCTCAAAGACTCTACCGATGTCGATAAATACGCAAATCGCATCAAAACCCAGGTCAATTGGATACGACGAAGAGCCAAAAATGCTAACTTTATATTTATAGGCCCTACAGATATGTGCTTACCAGTTAATGGTAAAATGGAAACCTATCCCTTATTGCCTTATCTCAATACTAAGTTGATGGAAACCTGTTTGTCAAATGATGTAGCATATTGGAGTATGTATGATGCTATGGGAGGTAAAGGATCTATGGAGTTATGGGTAGAAGAAAAACTTACTGCCAAAGACTATATGCATTTTACCTGGAAAGGAACCAAAATAATTTCTGAACTATTTTTTACTGCCCTATACCTAGACCTTAAAGAACCCGAAAAAAATGAAGTGTAAAAAACTGTTGTTTTACCTATACTTAGTTGCGGTACCTGCTATGGCGCAAACTTATGTGTTAGATTCTATAGAAGGAAAATATCCCTTTGTGAACTGGAAAGCCAATACGATAAAAATGGCAGAGTATTCTCCCGCTTTCAAGACACTTTTTCATAAAATGGACACCATAGCAAATGGAGGAGAAACCGATTTGCATATTTTTCATATTGGAGGCTCTCATATCCAGGCAGATATTTATTCTAATCGTTTGCGATCGTATTTACAAACCATGAGCCCAACAGCCAAAGGGCAAAGAGGTTTTATCTATCCTTATAAAATAGCTAAAACCAATAATCCCGGTAACTACAGAGTAGAACATGATGGAGAGTGGCAAGGATATCGCTGTTCGGTAAGAAAAGATAGCGTAGCTTGGGGACTCTCTGGAGTAACCGCTGTATTCAAAGATTCTTTGGCCAATGTAAAAATTAAGGCTAATGGCAACAACTATCATCAAGATATGTATGATTTTGACAAGATCAGAATCTTTTATGATGATTGGAGTACAGACTATGAAATCGCATTTAAAGAGGCAGGATTGGTCTCAGAAATAAAAGAAAACAAAGAAGCGCACTTTATAGAATATAAACTGACAAAAAAAGTAGAGGAGATCGATTTCTGTATTCGAAGAATTGAAGATCATGAGGAAGCTGAATTCTTAATGATGGGAATAGAATTGATGAATGATAATAAGGGAATTCAATACACGTCTATCGGAGTGAATGGAGGAAGTTTTTCATACTACGAACGGTGCGAATATTTTGATGATCAGCTGTTATTGTATAAACCAGATTTGTTTATTGTTTCGGTGGGAACAAATGATGCCTATCATCCAGATTTTGAGCCTCAGGAATACAAAAAACAATATATCGATCTGATAAAACTGATTCAAAAGGCAAATCCCGAGTGTGCAGTACTGCTTACGGTACCCAACGATTCTTATTACAAAAAGAAAGTGCCAAATCCTAGAACAAGAATTGCAAGAAAAATGATTTATGAAGTTGCCAAAGAACAGCAAATGGCGGTTTGGGATTTTTACGAAATTATGGGGGGCTTTAACTCATCTCGAGATTGGTATAATAACAAACTAATGCCCAAAGATCGAATACACTTTACCGTAAAAGGATATCGAATTAAAGCAGATTTATTGTTACAAGCATTAGCAAATGCCTGGGAAAGAGAACTGCAAGTACCGAACAATTCGATTTTGAATAGCATTATTAATGAATAGACTATTAGATATATTTTCATTTTCTGAGGACTCTCCTTTAATCTTTACGCAAGCAGATTTTTGGGTGTTCTTCTCGGTGGTCTATTTTATCTATGCGATTGTTTACAGCAAAAAAAGCCTTAGGAGTGCATATCTTTTTGCGATAAGTATCCTTTTTTATTACAAAACAAGTGGGCTTTTTATAGGGATTCTGCTTTTTAGTACGATCAATGATTTCTTTTTAGGAAAAGCTATTTACAGGAGTAAATCGGTCATTTTGCAAAAGTTCCTGGTAGCGATTAGTGTAATTATCAATTTGGGTACACTCTGCTATTTTAAATATGCCTATTTCTTTACAGATTCCTATAATTATTTGTTTCAGACCAATTATGAGGTTATCAATTATCTTGCACAATGGGCCAACACTTGGGGAGAGGTAGATTATTTTACAGTCGATAAGATCATTTTACCAGTGGGGATTTCGTTTTATACGTTCCAGACGATTAGTTATAGTGTAGATATTTATAGAAAGCAAATTAAACCACTCAACTCTATTATCGACTTTGGCTTTTTTGTAAGCTTTTTTCCGCAGTTGGTTGCCGGCCCAATTGTACGAGCGGCGGATTTTGTTCCACAGATCCGAAAGGAAATAAAGATCACCAAAGTAGAATTCGGACAAGCAACTTATATGATCCTAAAAGGATTGATCAAAAAAATGTTGTTTGCAGATTATATCGCGGCAAATTTTATGGATCGGGTTTTTGATGTACCCGAAATGTTTTCTGGATTTACCAATATTATGGCGATGTTTGGATACTCCCTACAGATTTATGGAGATTTTTCTGGGTATACGGATATCGCAATAGGCTTGGCATTATTAATGGGATATAAATTACCGATCAATTTTGATTCTCCATACAAAGCGATTCACTGTGGTGATTTCTGGAAACGTTGGCATATTTCTTTATCAAGTTGGTTAAAGGATTATCTATACATTCCTATTGGAGGTAATCGTAATGGGAGTATTTTTTCATATGCTTTTATTTTGGTTTTTACCTTTCTTGGGGTTTTTGCAGTGTCTGATTATGGAATAGCTCTGATAGCAGCTGCAGGGGTAGGTTTCATGTTGATCATTACTTTGTTTTCTTCACGATTAGCTTGGCATTTTAATAGAAATGTAAATATTATGATCACAATGTTGATCGGAGGGTTGTGGCACGGAGCTTCCTGGAAATTTGTCATATGGGGAGGACTTAATGGAGTGGGAATTGTGGTGTATAAATACTGGAGAAAGATTAGTCCGTACGAAAATTCTAAAGCCTGGTATGCCTTATTATGGAGAATTGCATTGACTTTTGTTTTTATCACATTTACTAGAATCTATTTTAGAGGAAATAGTATGGATCATATCGAACGGTTTTACCAGCAAGTAGCAACAAACATGGACTGGGGAAATGCGTTGGCTGTGCTTTGGGAATATAGAGTGGTATTTATCGTGATGCTTATAGGCTATATTACCCATTGGTTGCCATATAAAACAAAGGATTGGATAGAAGCTTTATTTATAAAGAGTCATTTTATCATTAAAGCTATAGTGGCTACTTTGGTAGCAATTATTTGCTATCAAACCTATGCTGCCGATTTCCAACCATTCATATATTTCCAGTTTTAGAGATTTTTGCAAGCATTATGCTTACATCTTTTCTGGTGCCTCAGAATATTTTTGAATAAAATCAGTAATCAAATCTCGGTATTCGCTTTTGGGAGCTTCTGATAAGTTTCTCCAAAGTTCGCCATGTGTTAAGTCAACGTGACGTACTTCCAGTTTTTGGAAGTTCCGTTTTTTGATCCCTTTTTCAAAAATTCGAGTGTAATTAAATGTCCCTGTATCCGAAAGAAGTAATATTGGCACGGATAGATGATCCAGATATGAAGTGGCAGAAGCGGTTTCAAAATGCTTTTTGGTGTCACCAAATACGGATTGTACATGTAACTTGGCGAGATGAGGTCTGCTTCCATTAAGAAAAGCTTCATGATAGTTCTCAATGTCATAAGTGCCACTTACAGGAATGATACCTTTAATGTGATTTTGGGTTAATCCATGTTCTTTTAAGAAACGTTCATCCAATGCGAGCATTGCAGTAAGATGTGCTCCCGAAGAAAACCCACCAACAAATATATGTTCTTTGTCATAGCCATACTCATCTGCATGGTCGATTAACCATTTTAACGCAGTACTTACATCTTTAACATGATCTGGGTATTGAATGTCTACCACTGGATTAGGATCACGCCAATCTGCACTTAGGCGATGCCCAACAGAGGCAACGGCGATTCCTTTTTTGGCAATATTGCGCACTACATTCATTTCAATATTCCTATCTACATAGGCCCAGGCACCACCGCCAATCCAAATAAGTAAAGGAGCTTTTGTTGTGGTTTGTGGAAGCACAAGATTCAATCTTTGCAGAGGGTCATCTACTGCTCGAGTAGCTTGAACATAGGGGATATTATGAATTTCTCTAATATCGGCTATACCAATATGTTTTTCTAAAACATAAAAGGGGATATCTCCATATTGTAATATCTTTTTATGAAATTCTAGTGTTGAAAAATCTGCTTCTTTTTCATAAAGGCTTCTCCATTTTAGTATTTTGTCAGCTCCATATTTATAAGTAATCACTTGGGCAGGCCATTGCTTCATTCTCTTTATTTCCCGATGTGCAATATGATCCTGTTCTTGTATATGCTGTTGCCAAAATGCTAAGGCTTTTTCATCAGACCAACCAAAGTAGTTTAACCCTACATCCATAGCTACTCGAACAGACCGGATAAGGTCCCATTCCCATTTTCCATATTCATCGTAGCTGTTTTTATAAGCGCCTATCTCATATCCAATTTCTTCAATGTAAGCAGCCCATCCTTCTTTATAACAAGCAGAACCCACAAGCTTTTGTATCTCTGATAACTCAAGTTTCTCGGCATATTTAATTTGGTAGTGGTGTCCAGGTAATCCTTCATGAGTGTATAACCATCCTATTTGTCTTTTACTGTAGGGTTTCTCAAAGTATTTGAAATAAAGTGCATTCTCTCTGCTCCGATAAAAACCAGGGGTTTCTATCAGGGTTTCTTGTTTGTATTCTTTAATACTTACATCGGGTATCGAACTCAACCCTGGAAACAACTCTGTAATCTTATGTCCTACTTCCATCTTCTTCTCCTGGTAAGCTTTCAAAATTTCAGCAGGGTCATTGAAGAAGAAATCAGGATTTGTAAGATGTTTTCTGAAACTAACACTATCCATACCGGACGTACTTTGAATATCCTTCATTTTGTTTTTTACCCTTGCGATCTCTTCCAGACCAAAATCAAACATCATTTCAGGTGTTACTTTTACATCGACCCATTTTTTCAAAAAATAAGTATATAATAGTTTACCGTTGGGCACATTAACAATCCCCGTAGTAGGAATTTTATCCGGTTTTTCTTCATTCCATTTTTTCTCAAGATTGATCCTGAATTTGTTGAGGGCTATTTCATACTTCATTAAATTGAAGTCTAATCGTTCGCTTTCTGATAAATGACTGGTGTTAATTTTGATGAGTGCCGCTTCCAGGTCATTAAACGTTTTTTCTTGAGCGAGTACCGCATCTTTGTTTTGGATATTGTTGAGGTTTTCTATGTAATCCAAAGTCAATGGAGGTAAGTCCATGGTTTGGTAAGCTGCTACGAATTGCTGGGATACCAACTCCAGACCTTCGGATTGAGCTTTGGTCTTACATGAAAATAAGATGATGAGGGTAGAAAGACATAAATAAAAACGCATACCTGGCTGAATGATTTAAATAATACTGTACATCATAAAATTAAGATGACAGGAACAAGGAGGCTTGTAAAATATTGCTAATTTGTCATTTTCCTGCGTTCAGAAGGAGATATATCGTAGTAGTTTTTGAATTTTTTGGAAAAACTTGCCAAATCATGATAACCCAGATCATAGGCTATAGTATTGAGCTGCATGGTATTGTTTTGAAGTAGTTCAATTGCCTTATCCATTCTTAACTTTTCTTGTAGTTCCTGAGGAGATTCCTGAAAACACAGCTTAAATAACCTCGAAAAATGATACTTAGAAATGCCCGTATAAGTAGCCAGCTGGTCTAATGTTATCTTTTGGTTGAAATGTTGATAAATGAAGTTCTTGCAAGAAATCATTTTAATGAGAATAGCTCTTTGTGTATCTGTGTTTCTGGATTGGACGGAGAGGCGTTCATGAAGACCTGTAATCTCTTTAGCGAAAGAGTGTACCTGTTCGTTTAGAATAGTTAGGGTTTGATACAGTTCTGAGTTATTGTCTTTATTTGAATGGGTAGTATGCAATTTTTTGACCAAAGGTGAAAAATGCAAACAATCAAATGGAAGGTTAAAGAGTAGAGGATTGGCATACATTTTTGCAAGATCGATATCAAGAGCAGTAGGATTTAAATCAATGCAAAGCCCATGGATACTTTGGGAAGCTAATTTGGATTTTGCTTCAAACTTTTGACCTTCTGGAACCAGAATAAACTGTCCTTGTTTCACGCGAAGAACCTGATCGTTTATTAAATAGTCTTCATATCCCTGCTTGACATATTTTAATGCAATACCTTTGGTTTCCCCTTTGAAATAAAATTTTTCATAGGCATAGGATTGCTTGATTTCGCCATATTGACTTTGGTATTTGCTTTGGTTGCTAAACATACAATACAATCACGAACTATTTCTACGTACTCTTGGAACTCGTCTTGTTCTAATAAACTTAATACAAATTATTTACGGTTGCAAATCTTCTGAAGTTACTAGTGGTTATGAAGCGAGTTAATAGATGTTCTTATTCATTTATCTTGATGGTTTTGAAATCGAAATGGAACGTATCTTTTTTTGCTTGAATAATTTCGACTTTCTTCGCAAGTTTTCCATACATACTTTCTTCCCATTGCTGATAGGTTACTTGGATGGTTTCGGTTGTGTCCATCATATTTAGAAATTCGATAGTTCTAATCTGTTCTATATCGTTGTCATAATAGATTTTTACAGCGTTGTTCAATCTATCAATCCCTGAATATAAATCAATCCCAGGTTCAGAGCTTTTTTTATATTTAATGTGATTAAAGAAAGACCAGGGATTGGTTTGTAACCTATGGAAATCATGACTTCTAATCATTTCTACGGCAACATTTGATAAGGTGTCTAAAATTTTTCCGTCCTTATCAACAGCGTAGCCTTTGTTATCTGAGCTTAATTCCCCTATGAATGGGGAGTCTCTATACTCGTAAACTTGAGAAAAAAGGAGGTATCCATTCTTTTTTGAGATTACTTGTGTGGTGTAACTACCATTGGGGCCATTGCAATGAGCAAATGTGTTTATACTTTTGATATGAAAGTATCTTGGGTCAAGAGATAACTCATTGTTTGCGGTATTTTTCTTTTTAGCGCAAGAAATAGATAGCAATAATGAGATGACAACAAATAATGCTCTTTTCATAAGTGTTTGTTTTGTTCGCTACCAAAAGTGGCATAGAATTACTGATTACACATTTTTATGATATACTTCTAGTATAGCACTATTTTATTTGATCCCTCTTAAACTTTTGTTATTTATTATACTGACAGAGTTTATTCGTTGATTTTCCTCAATAGAAATTCAACATATCCTTCACCATTCTGGTTGTTAAATAATATGGGATTTCCATACACGGCTACATTGGGAACACCGACTGCATCTGCAAATTCTTTGATTTCTCTAGCATGAAAAGGATGATGATTAAAACTACCTGTATTTGTAGGTTTATCATTTTGTGTTCCGGTATTCGCAACCCAAATTTCAGGATCATCTGAGCTAAGAAAAGAAAGCATGTCAACTTGTTGGCGGTAGGTTTCGATCTCTGGAGTTTCGTATTCTTGTTGATTGCTTACCCCATAAAAGTTGTATATTCTATCTTCCCCATATTCTTGAATAATATCTTCTAGGGTAATTCCAAACTCAATAAAAACATCACCAAGCCATCTTTTTTCGATATCCAAGCTGGATTGCGTAGCTCTAATCGCAAGTCCTCGCACACGAGTACTTTCTCTCAATACAGGATCATCGCTATTTATTTCTTTTAAATCATCATTTGTTGCTAACCACAATGAAGTTGAAGCCCCTGCCGAAGAACCGTATAGTACAATTTTGTCTTTGTCAATGTTTAGTTCATTATGAATATACCTTATATATTGTAAAGCTCTTTTGGAATCATTCAAACTTTTTAAAACACCTTCGGTATCACCAGTTTCAAGAAGTCTATAATTGATTGTGGCTACCGCAATACCATTGTTGAGCAGCTCGGTAATATCTGATTCAAAAGTTGAGTTGTAAATAAATGCTTTATCTCCTCCAGTAAATCCACCGCCATGAATAAAGATCACCAGTCCTGTAGGAGCAGAACTATCTGGTAAAAAGATATCGAATTTGGTTTTGTCGTATTGATCATACGACACATCCATCGAGAATCGAGCATTTGTACCTTCAATGTTTATAGGGGCATTTGTGTATTGAAGTACTACCAGGGGTTCTTGAGAATCTGGAGATGATACAGTCGATTCATCATCACTACATGAAACTGTACCAAAGACTATGAAAAGACAGCATAAAACTTTATATATTTCCATCACATGTTTTGATGTATTAGACTCCGTTTGATTAAAAAGGTTTAGTGAAGTCGCTAAATTTCGTATGATTTATGTGAGATTAGTCCCAGACTTCAATTTACTAATTTTAGAACAATACATATGGGTCAGAAATCGGGAGTGGATTTAAAAAGTATTTAGTTAGATTATACTTATTCAGAGTAGTTTTATTCTATCAATTGGATGGATTCAATAATAATTCCATTACCACAATATTCATCAGATGCTTCCCAATTTAATTGTACAGTGATTGGAAATGTAGAATTTTCTAAATCAATGGTAGCGTTTTGTGGCAATTCAGAAAAACGCCTTGCAGATTCCTCTTCATCGATGTTAATAATCCATCCTCCACAGCAGGCACATAGTGTTAAATCTAAACCTGAGATTGTTGCGGTTGATTCGAATTGGATTGGAGAGTCATCATCATTTTTGCAACTCAAAGCGATACATCCTAAAGCTAAAAATAAAGTCAACATCTTGATTTTCATTGTTTTTTGTTTTTTGATTACGTTTATTAGATCCATTCACCATAGAAAAGTTGCGTAGAACTGAAGGATGCAGTAGTCCTTTTATTCTGTAGTTTTATATGTTAGTTTTTGTTTTTAGAGAATACAGTTATATTCGTATCATGTTTCAACATATTCATCCGTACGAGCCTTTTTTCCCTCCAGACGCAACAAAGTTGATTGTGGGTACTTTACCACCTCCCAGATTTACTACGGGAGCGCTTAATGATAAAGATGTAGATTTTTGCTATGGTAGCAGTAATGGTTTGTTATGGCCGGTCTTGGATCGAATTTTTGATCTTGGTCTTAAGTATGAGACTACCCACGAAGCCGCAGAGCAACGAAGAAGGTTTTTGACGGTAAATCGAATAGGTGTTTGTGATATTGTACAGCGTTGCGAGCGTGACAAGGTCGATGCTTCAGATTTGGGAATGCAAAATGTTCAATTAAGAGATTTGGTAGGCTACTTAGAAAAATATCCAAAAATAGATCGTTTAATCTTTATGGGAGGCAACAGCAAAAATGGACCTGAGTATTTTTTTAGAAGACTCTTAAAAGAACATGATCTAAAGTTAGAAGTAGTTTCTAATACGGTACCCAGAATACATAAGGTGGTAATAGCTAATAGAGTGATTGAAACCGTATCGCTTACAGCGCCTTCGGGTTCTGCAAATCGGGCAATCGGAAGTATGCAGATCTATAAGGATCTAAAAAGCAAAGACCCCAAATTCAATACCATCGATTTTAGAGTCATGCAATATCAAGAGTTCTTTTGATTTACTCTGTTTCTTCCTCTTTGGCCTTTTTTGTAGTTTTTTTCGTGGTGGATTTTGCCTTCGGAGGAATCGTAGAAACAGATTTTTTTCTTTTTCTTCGTCTTCCAAAGGTGCCCATATGGATTTTGCCACGTTTTGTCTTTTTATCTCCTTTGCCCATAAATCTTAATTTTTGTGTTAAACTATCTGAAAATTAAAGCGTTACTAATTTAGTGAATTAAGACAGAAAAACGAAAAGAGTATAATATCCTTTTCAGCTTACAGATCATTTCAAAATTAATTTCAGTGATTTGATCTATTTTATTAGATGTTTGTCGAAAGGTTTTGTTTTATAACATATTAATTCTTTTTTTTGGGAGCAGAATCCAACTACCCCTGGATCTTTCATCCTAACCAACCACTTGAGTGATGGCTTAGACTAAAAGCTATACACCAACTAAACATGAAAATTAATTTTTTCACTTTACTTTTTTGTGCCCTTTGTATTCCTATATCTGCACAGCAGATTGATGAGAAGTTTGCCAGAAATGGCCTTTGTTTATTCAAGGAATTGGGGATGAATACCTCTCGAATCATCGACTACAATTTAACAGACAATGGCGAACTTTATGTCTTGCATTTGTCTGATGATAACGGTAATTTGATTCGTTTGCTTAAAAATGGTCAGAAGGATACCTCTTTTAATTTTACCTCGGCCATTTTAAATAATGAAGGAACTACTCCGGTTGCGATGAGCGCCACACCTTATGGTACCGTAGTGGTGTTATCCAATTTGTGGAATGGATTGAGTTGGATGATCCATATTAATGAGTTTTTTGAAGATGGAACGCTGAATACTCAATTTGGTAGAGGGGGTATTTATACCAAAAGTATATTAGATAACTCTGATGATAATTTTGGTCAGTTTTTATATACCTCATCGAATGGAGAAATTGTGGTAGTTGCAAAAATCAATGATTTTAGTGTTTCTACCACCGAAGAGAAAATAGCTATTCTCAAATTGAGCAGTGAAGGAAGGACCTTATCCTCGGACTTGTATGCCAATCATTGCTATCGATTAGATAGTTCTGCCATGCGGGATGACTATCTGTTTTTGGCGTATTCTGGAAGTACTGAAAATGAAGTGGATCATGCCACTTATCTGGCTGGTTTGAACAGTGAACGAATGGAACGTCAAAACATACATTGTTTGTCGGTAGAAGGGGATTATGAAACTATTGATCAAATAGTTTTGACAGATGGGGCAGTGTATATTTCTCAAATAAAAACGAATTCTGAAGCATTATATCTTATCAATAAATATGACGTAGACGGTAATCAGGATAAAACCTTTAGAGATAGTGGCCAGGTGGATGGTAATGCCGATTTGTATGACTCCAATTTTGTTGTAAATAAGAAAGGCGAACTATTTGTAGTGTCCAAAAGTCTGAATGATGATGCTGAGATATTGATCAAGAAACTTAAGAATGATGGAACCATAGATGAAACTTTTGGAGTTGATGGTATCGCTTCTATTATGCTTAGACACCCTACAATAACATTGGGTAAAATGCAGATTGACGAAAACGATCTATTGTATATTGCTGGAGAGATGTCTATTGATGGCAATCCTTACGGTTTTATCACAAGAATCGATACTAGCGTAATGCTTCTGAAAAGGGAAAAACTGGATAAATTTATCCGTAATCTTTTTGTGAAACGAGAGTAAGATATCAAAAGCGAAAACAAGCGAAATAATTGGGAAAATTGACTTTTGGCCTGTTATTCATCTAAAGCAAATCCATTTTTGATAGCATAAACAGCCAAACCTACTCTTGTTTTTAAACCTAATTTGGTAAATAAACTATCTCTATAATTTTCAACCGTACGTGGGCTGCAGAACATTTTTTCTGCCATCTCTTTATAACTCATCTCGGTTGTAGAATATTTAAGGAATTCAATTTCACGGTTGGATAATTTAATATTGTTTTTGTCATCAGCATCCTTATCGTTTAAACTTTCGAAAACCTTTATAGAAGCCCATTCTGGGAAATACCTTCCCTTTTTGATCAGTTTTTGTAAAGACATTTCTAATTCCAAAGGTTGGATGTTTTTTAGCATATAACCTTTAGCTCCATTTTTGATCATTTTAATCAAGCTGGCATCGTCATTTTGCATGCTTAAGGCCATAATCAAAATATCCGGGTATGTTTCGCTTAGCCACTTGGCAGTTTCAAAACCATCCATTTCTGGCATACTCACATCGAGTAATATAATATCCGGTTTTATAGTAGAGTTGATTTTTTGCTGTAAATCCTTTCCGTTTTCGCAAGTATAGACCACATTGAAATCTTTAAATTTTGAAATAATTTCTGCCAGAGCATTGGCAATAAGTATGTGATCATCAACAATGACAATATTATAATTCATTTTCTGGTATTTCTAAAGTTAATTGAGTTCCATGATCAATTTCGCTGTCATAATGTAGTGTAGCCCCAATCCATTTTGCTCTTTTTTCAAAATTATTGATTCCGATTCCTCCATTGGTAACACTACCCATGTCAAATCCAATCCCATTGTCTTCTAAATACAGTACAATCTTATCGGTATCTTGAGTTAGTTTGATGGTGATTAAGGAACACTTAGCATGTTTGATGCTATTTTGAATAAATTCTTGAGCAATTCGATAGATAACGGTTTTGATAGAAATAGAATGTATTTTGATTGGTTGAGGATACTCAAATTTAACCTTGCATTTGTTCAAATGATTGACCCTACCGCTTAGTTGTTCGAGTAAGTCGACAATACTTTGATTTTTGATGCTACTTTGAGCCAGGGATCTGGAAATTTGCCGAAGTTCTTCCAACGAATGATCTACAAGGTCATTTATCGATTGTATAGAGGAGGTATATTGTTCTAATTGATCGATAGGTAATTGTTTGATATATAAACTGGCCAATGTAAGCTTCTGTCCAACACTGTCATGAATTTCCTGACCTATGTGATTCATGGTATTGGTTTGAATTTCCATCTGTACTTTAAGAATCTCTTTTTTGTGGGTTTCATCTTTGTGCAATAGTTGTTGATGGTGCTTTTTCTTTTTTACCTGATATTGATAGATAAATATGATAATGCCTGCAATAAATGCAAGAAAGATCACATTAAAGAGTGCTAGCATTATTTTGAATGATGTTTCCCCCATATAAACGAGATTGCAAATAGTGTGTACATGATAATATTAGCTATCAAAAAATAAGCGAAATACAGTTCCCAGATTTCTCTGTAGTGATTTCGCAGTAAACCGTAAAAGCAAAATAACGGGTAAGTGCCTACGTAAAGCATGATGACTCCCAAATTTATGTAAAACATCTTATTATCCCTAAAGTGTAGAATACTATCATCTTTGATTTGCTTTAAAAATTCTAGTATTACGAAGACGATCAAAAATAGGGTACCCACAGACGGATTTAAAGAATACACAACTTCAAGTTTTTTAAAGAATAACTCTATAGGGAGATAGGTCAATAAATATATGCTGATACATATGGTAAATAGCTTTCTATTATTCAAAGATTGTACTCCATAGAGCCAATACAGGAAAATATACTGTATAGGAATACCTATATAGGCATAATACATTTGTTTTAGTTTAGCTTCTATTCCAAAATCAAAATGCCAAAAAGTCTCCTGAGCAGCTATAAAAATCAGGTAATAAATAAAAAACCTCCAACGACTATTTTTCAATTTAGATACACAAACCAATCCTACTACTGCAGCTATAATCTCAGACAATAGCAGGATAGGTTTTAAGATGTAAAAGTAGTCTGGCATAATGTGAGATTAAAAAGACTCTCCAGATCCATCAGCAGGAGGGATAAGACTTCCGTGATTTTGTGCAGAAATATTACCTGAAGCACTTGATCGTTTGGTAGAAGTCAAGGCAAAGATTGAGGTTACAGTATTCGTAGACTGATATTCTGGAAATTCACTCATTTTTTCCCCATATGTTCTTACGTCCAGGGGGTGAAAATCAATATGGGTTTTTCCATTTTGTATGGTAGGAACCAGTACCAGTGTATGGTGTTCTTCAAACTTTTTTGTCAATTCACTTCTTGCAAGATCCCTTAAGTCTGGATATTTTTTCTCCCAGGTGCCATTATTCGGATATCTGGAATAATAAATTCGAATACCTAAGCTCCTTTCTTCTCTGGCACTGCTATCGGTGTTCTTTTCAACTTGGTATAAAAACTTTTTTAAGGTCTCCAAATCAAACCAAATAGAGTGAGCGTCTTCTTGCATTACTGTTTTTATGAACCGAAGCTGATTTTGTCGATACCCATTAGTCATAGCATGAACTAAATCCACATTTAGGGTATTCAAAGGTTCACCAGAATAGTCCATACAAATTGTATTTTGATTCGAAGAGTTGGATTGCGATCTCTTTGGTGGGTTATAATAAACATAAGATGCAAAGCCTGCTGTAACAGCAATTAAAAGTATTGTTGAAATCATTTTTTAGGTTTTAAAGAGTTAACATATTGGTTTTACAAATAACGAAAATCTAAGGAAGTATTGAGTCCAAAAATCAACCTAAATTGATAGGGTTAAACAACCTAAAATTTGAGGTTGATCATATAGAGAATTAAGGTTTTTGAGCGTTGCCTGCGATCAGCAAAATGATTGAATTTTGTCCTGTTAACAAAAAGTATCGGAATGCATAAAGATCGAGGAAGCCGAAAATCGTAAGAGTAGGCAATCTTAAAACCATTAATTATGAAAAATCTAAAATTTTTAATTGTACCTGTTATCGCAGGCTTTTTTTTCTTGCTAAGTTGTGAGAAAGATTCATCGGATAGCTTTAAGGAAGAAACAAAAGTGAATCTGAATCAGAATAGGGGGGATGCAGAATTCGATTTTGCGAAGGTAGAAGAACTTTCTTTAGATGAAATTTCTTCTATAGAGAAGTCCTTTATCGAGGAAACCAAGAATATTAGTCTGGTTAAAGCACTACAGGATTATGACGGGCCAGATGAGGTAGATCATTCTATCGTGAATGATTATTTGGTGTACAAAGGAGAAAAACCAATTGATACACGAGAATATTATCTGGTAACCGAAGAAATCATTAGAAACCCAGAAGCATCAGTAGAAGAGTTTACAGCTGTATTGCAGGAAACAGGGGTGTATTCTACAGTTCAATTAGAGTTGTTTAAAGAGCTGGATGCACAAATGGTTACTGCTACTACTTTTGAAGAGGCGATAGAAACGCTTACAGTCTTTGAAGGAGTAATCAAAGAAAACAGAGAACTAAACACTTTTGATAGAAATACAATGTTGTTGTATATGTCAACCATGAAAGGGTTAATGTATACCGATTATGCAGCTCAAAAAGGGTTTTGGGATTGTGTGAATTGTGTTTGGAGAAATGGTTGGAAAATTCTTGGATGGGGTGTATTCAGAAGCATACCAAAGGTAATAGGATGTATATTTTCGAATTTATCAAACGGATGGGGGATGTTTTGGTGTATTCTAAGAGCCTTAGGGTCTGGAGTTGCACATTCATTTAATCGCTTTTGCGGATCTGTTTGTTAAAATTGGGGCTGCAAAAAGAGAAACCGGGAAGTCTTCTTCCCGGTTTTACTTATTTTATGAAGTGATCCTTATGTTTAATCCTCCCAAGTGCTAACGGCTTGAACAGCTTCGTCTGTATAATCCGAAAATACACCATCTACACCTGCATCAAAAAACAAGTGATATTCTGCTTCAGGATTGCCCTGACTCCATTGCGTATTTTCATTTCTAAACGTGTATGGATGTACGAGTAAGTCATTGTCATGTGCAAGATCTATAAAGTCTGTTGGCTCTAGTAAAGTTAGCTCTCCAGAGTCTTCGGTTCTATAGGAAATGATAAAAGGTTTCCATGGGCCAATACCATCTGCATAGGTAGCTGTAAACTTCATCCCTTCTTCCGTAGTAAAAAACTCGTAGGTTCTGTCATCTCCATTAACGAAAAAGTCATATGGAGAACCGTATGAAATAAAGTCTCCATCGGGGACATTATAGTTTAATGATCCATCTTTGTTGATATTGTAGGTGGAGATAAGCTGTACCAATTTTACCGTAGATTTTGAGTTGATGTATTGCAATGGCGCTACCTCAAAACATTGCACAAATACAGGAGCATTTTTGTGATTCCAATGCGCTTTAGAAAGCGCTTTCAACAGTTGATCTTCCATAAAATACGCTCCGAATATTTCATTGTGAAATAAAGGGTGCTTGATTTCAGGATAGATCCCTAAAACTTTTCCTCTTGCCAGAGATTGTGCTTTTGCCAATTGTATCACCTCTTCAAAAGTTGGGATTTCAAAAAGGTTATCAAAGTCTGTCGGTCTTCCACTAAATGCTTGTTTGGCTCTCAAGGTTTTGATTTGCTCCAGGGTAAAGTCAGAAGCAAACCAATCGGTTACCATTTTACCATCTAGGTTTTTGGTTGTTTTTAAGTCTGCAAATTCTGGAAGATCTGCAACGTTGGTAGTACCAGATAACATCGGTTCATGTCTAGCTACCAAATGTCCGTCTTTGGTTAGCACCAAATCGGGTTCAATAAAATCTGCATCCCATTCCGATGCTTTGATATATCCTTCAAGTGTATGCTCTGGGAGTACAGACTGTGCTCCTCGATGTGCAATCACGATAGGCAGATCGTTATCAGGTCCGGGATTACCGGAATTGTCATCGATAAGATCGCAGGAAGTTATCATCATAAGGGTAATAAGGCTAAATACGGTGGACATGTGTTTTATCATTTCTTAGGTTTTAAGTTAGTAAACGTTGGACAAGAAATGAAACTGAAATTATGAAATTGTGAAGTAGATATTACTCTATAGTCAAGAAAAGGATAAGAACGTTAAGTTTTATGAACAGCCTTCATTTTAACGTGTAATACGAAAGCATAGGAGCGAAACCATTTATCTAATTTCGCCCCTAATATTTATCTGATTTCTTCGACAAACTGGTTGATGGTATCCACTCCATTGTTGGTCAAATGCTTTATGAATGCCGAACCAATAATAGCTCCCTTTGCCGTCTTTGTGGCTTGAGTAAAAGTTTCATTATTGCTTATTCCAAAACCAACAATCTGTGGGTTTTTGAGGGCTAAAGCATCAATACGTTCAAAATATTGTTGCTGTACATCTCCAAACGTGTTCTTGGCTCCTGTGGTACTGGCAGAACTTACCATATAAATAAATCCATCAGAGACACTATCGATAAATCGAATTCTTTCTTCTGAAGTTTGCGGGGTGATCAAAAACACATTGATTAATCCGTATTTCTCAAATGTCTCTTGGTAGTGCTCGTGATATTCGGCTACTGGTAAATCGGGAATGATTAATCCATCGATTCCGATTTCTTGGCATTTTGCACAAAAGGCTTCTACACCGTATTGCATCATAGGATTAAAGTATCCCATGATAATCAACGGGATATTTACCGTTTTCCGGATGTCTTTTAATTGCTCAAACAATAGGGTAGTGGTCATCCCATTTTTTAGGGCAATAGTAGAGCTTTCCTGAATGGTAGGACCATCTGCCAAAGGATCACTAAAAGGTAATCCGATTTCTATCATATCAACACCATTTTTTTCAAGATCCTGGATGATTTGAGCTGTATCGTGCAATGATGGATACCCTGCGGTAAAATATATAGATAATAACTTCTTATTCTCAGCTAATTTTTCTTTGATTCTATTCATTGTTATAAGTTTCGAGTTGCTCTATATAGAGGAACACGTTGTTAATTTAGTCCAAAACTATATGGATTATTCATTACTCGTTTCAGCATCGCAATTTGCCCGCAGTGCCATAGCGTGTGTTTGATGTTCCAATCGATGGCTTCAAATTTGGTCTTGGCTACCGGATGAGGTTGATCCAAAGGCTCTAATGGTTTGTCAAGATCATCTGGAGACAAGTTTTGTATGACTTCAAGAGATTTAGCTTGCATGAAAAGCAAGTTTTTCTCCAGATTTCCTACAGTATCTTTATCATTAGTCTGTGATGCTGTGGATTTAAAAGTATACCAGTCTGCATATTTTCGGATAGGCACTTGCTCAAAAACGTCTGGTTGATGACCAGTTATTGATAGTATACTATGATAGTAATAGCTAATAATTTGATGCCCAACTTGCCAGGCAATGTTAGTTTCCATAACGTTAGGTGAGTACTCCCATTCATCTTTGGGAACGGATAGCGCCAGTTTATTAAACCATTCGTATGCACTTTTTGTCTGTGTAACCAATACCGAAATCGTATCCATAATTGCGTGAATATTTGATTGTACTTTATTTATAGTCTAAAATAATCAATATATGTATTCAAATCTTTATCACCTCTTCCCGAAAGACTGATCACCACCACATCTTCTGGTTTGAACTTTTTATCATTAAATATCGCTAATGCATGAGAGGTCTCTATGGCAGGTATGATCCCTTCTAGTTGGGATAACTCTAATCCGGCAGCCATAGCATCATCATCGGTAACCGAGTAAAACTCTCCTCTTCCTGTACGATATAAATGCGAATGCAATGGCCCTACACCAGGGTAATCCAATCCAGCAGAAATAGAGTAAGGTTCTGTTATTTGTCCGTCTGCAGTTTGCATCAATAAGGTTTTACATCCATGAATGATTCCTTCTTTACCCAATTGTGAAGTTGCTGCGCTTTCTCCACTATCTACACCTTTACCGGCAGCTTCGACCGCGATGATACCCACACTTGGCTCATCCAAAAAGTGATAGTAGGTACCAGCGGCATTACTTCCTCCTCCAATACAAGCCACAACATAATCAGGATTTTCTCTTCCTTCTTTTTCCTTAAGTTGCCATTTGATTTCTTCAGAAATAACAGATTGAAAACGGGTCACCATATCAGGATACGGATGAGGTCCGATAGCAGAACCAATGATGTAGTGCGTATCTACTGGATTATTGATCCAATCTCGAATCGCTTCGTTGGTGGCATCTTTTAGGGTTTTGCTACCCGATTTAGCAGGACGTACTTCGGCACCAAGCATTTTCATACGGGCTACATTCGGCGCCTGACGTTTAATATCAATCTCGCCCATATATACCACACATTGTATTCCCATAAGTGCACAAACCGTAGCTGTAGCTACTCCGTGTTGTCCTGCTCCGGTCTCGGCAATGATTCTATTTTTACCAAGTTTTTTGGCTACTAATATCTGGCCAATAGTATTATTGACTTTATGAGCTCCGGTATGATTTAAGTCTTCACGTTTCAGATATACTTTGGTATTGTGCTTTTCTGAAAGTCTTTTTGCAAAGTACAGAGGTGAAGGACGACCTACGTAATCTTTTAGTAATTGATCGAACTCTTCCTTAAAAGAAGGGTCATTCATAATATCTAAGTATTGGGTACGTAATTCTTCTACATTAGGATATAACATTTCTGGGATGTACGCGCCTCCAAAATCACCATAATATCCTTTTTCATTTACTTGATAACTCATAGTTTTATTTTTTGATCCCTCGAGATAAGGGTTAGTTGGTTTTTAAATTTTTCTACTGCAACATCGTCTTTCAATCCAGGTTCAATTTCGAACTTACTGTTTACATCAATTGCATGAATAGGTAAATCAGTTTTTAAGATTTCCTGTATTTTTTCGATTTCATCAAGGCCAATCCCGCCACTTAGAATAAATGGAGTTTCAGAATCATATGTTTTCAATACATTCCAATCAAAAGTATAGCCATTACCTCCTTTTTCTTTTCCTTTGGTATCAAACAAGAAATAATCTACAATACCTTCATACGGCTCAAGGATGGAGAAATCGAATTCATCTTTGATGGAGAATACTTTCCATAGAACAACAGTGGTATCTAGTTCAGATAAACTTGATTTTAGTTCTTTGCAATAGGCTGCGGATTCGTCTCCATGTAGTTGTATTGCTCTGAAATTGAATTGTTTTACTTTTTCTACAATATTTGGGATGGTATTATCTACAAAAACTCCCACTTTTTTGATTGTGTTTGGAAGCATTGGGATTTCAGTATCAAAATTCCTTGGAGATCGATCATAAAAAATAAAGCCTAAATAATCGGGTTCTAAAGCAGCGATGGCTTCGATATTATCCGAGTATTTCATTCCGCACACTTTGAGTTTCATGACTGTAAGTTTTTTATAAATTCGATAGCACTAGCTCCTGGATTTTCCGTTTTCATAAAGTTTTCACCAATCAAAAAGCCTTGATATCCGTACTGTTGCAGATTTTTTATGGCTTCGATGTTACTAATGCCACTTTCAGAAACTTTTACAAAATCATCCGGTATTTGTGTACTTAATGCTTTACTCGCATCAGTACTTACCGTAAATGTTTTTAGGTTTCTGTTGTTTACCCCGAGCATATCCAAAGAGGGCATAATAGATTTTTGCAATTCTTCTTCATTGTGAACCTCGAGTAAAACATCCAGCGACAGACTTTTGGCAAACTCAGATAGATGTTTGATTTGTTCTCGTTCTAATACCGCTGCGATCAATAGAATGACGTCAGCCCCATGTGCTTTGGCTTCTAGTAACTGATATTCGTCAATGATAAACTCTTTGCGAAGCAACGGTAGATTTACCGCTGATCTTGCTAGTATTAGGTCATCCAGAGAACCTCCAAAATATTTGCCGTCAGTAAGTACAGACATACCCGATACTCCGGCAGTTTCATAACCTTGTGCAACATCCTGCACACTTACTTTTTGGTTGATTACGGATTTTGATGGAGATCTGCGTTTATGTTCTGCAATAATTCCAGTATTGCTATTTTGTAATGCTGTAGCTAGTGAGTGGGTTTGCTTGTCAAATAATACCGAAGATTCTAATTGCGAGACAGGAATTAAGCTTTTTTTGAGCTCAACCTCTTTGTACTTATCAGCTACTATTTTATCTAATATATTCATTGTTAATTTTTGCTAAGCTCCTGTACTTTTTTCAACGTTGCCAAACCTTTTCCTGATAGCAGGGATTCTTTAGCTCTTTCAAATCCTTCTATGGGCTGTAAGCCTTCGACTGTTGCAATGGCAATCCCGGCGTTGGCACAGACTACATTGTTCTGAGCCTCGGTTCCTTTACCGTTTAGGATATTCATGAAGATTTCCGCAGATTCTTCTACCGAATCTCCACCATGGATTTGTTCTTGTTTCAAAACTGGCACACCAAAATCTTCAGGAGATAGCATCCCTTCGGTTTGATTAGAAATCGTTTTGGTATTTCCGGTTAAGGAAATTTCGTCATAACCATCCAAAGCATGAACAATAGTAAAGTTCTTATCGGTATTTTGATAAAGATATCCGTACATTCTCGCCAATTCTAGATTAAATACACCCACCATTTGATTTTTCGGAAAAGCCGGATTTACCATAGGTCCCAACATGTTAAAAAACGTTTTTACTCCTAATTCTCTTCGGATCGGAGCTACATTTTTCATCGCAGGGTGAAATAGTGGTGCATGTAATACACAGATTCCTGCTTCATCCATACTTCGTTTTAAAAAGTCTTTGTCATTACTGAATTTAATACCCAAATATTCCATGACGTTAGAACTTCCACATTTTGAAGACACACCATAGTTCCCGTGCTTGGTTACTTTGATGCCTGCTCCGGCGGAAACAAAAGAGGATAGGGTAGAGATATTGAAAGTGTCTTTTCCGTCACCTCCGGTACCACATAGATCAATAGGGTTGTATTCGCTAAAATCTACCGGGATACACAGTTCTAACAGAGCATCTCTAAAACCTTCCAGCTCTTCGATAGTGATGCTACGCATCATAAATACCGTTAGGAAAGATGCGATCTGACTTTGATTATATTCTCCTCTAGAGATATCGACCAAAACGCTTTTGGCTTCTTCCTTAGAGATGGTTTCGTGATTAATTAATCGATTAAGTAACTTCTTCATAGCTGATTTAATTATTAATCCAGTTTTCTAACATTTTTTTACCGTCTGGAGTTAGTACGGATTCGGGGTGAAATTGCACTCCACGTACATCCAGTTCTTTATGGCGTAACGACATGATTTGCCCATTTTGATCATAAGAAGTCACCTCCAGACAATCGGGTAGGTTATTATCTGCCACTACCCAGGAGTGATATCGCCCTACATCAAAATTGGAGTTTAGACCTTCAAAAAGAGGCTCGTCGGTTACAGACAAAGTAACATTGGTAGCCACACCGTGATATACTTCATCAAGATTGATCAATCGACCTCCAAAAACTTCACCTATGGCCTGTTGGCCAAGGCAAACTCCAAAAATACTTTTGGTGCTTGCATAGGATTGGATAATATCTTTCAAAAGTCCGGCCTCATCTGGTATTCCTGGTCCGGGAGAAAGTAATATTTTTTGAAAAGGCGCTACATCATCTAATTGTAGCTGATCATTACGTTTTACGGTTACCTCGCAACCTAGATCTTCCAAATAATGCACCAGATTGTATACAAAAGAATCGTAGTTGTCTATTACTAATACTTTTTTACTCATTTTATATTCTTTTTGTCCTAATGGATTCAACATTATATTTCTTCAGCTAGTTGCAAGGCCTTTGTAAGGGCGCCTAGCTTGTTATATACTTCTTGTAATTCACTTTCTTCGTTGGATTCATTTACCAATCCAGCACCAGCTTGCCAATGTAATTCATGATTCTTGCTCAAAAATGTTCGAATCATAATGGCATGGTTAAAATTCCCATCAAAATCCATAAACCCAATAGCACCGCCATAGAAATCCCGGTTTACGGTTTCATATTTTTCGATAAGCTGCATGGCCATGTGTTTTGGAGCACCGCTAAGCGTTCCTGCAGGGAAAGTATCTGCTACTACCTGCATGGTAGTAGTCTCTTCATGTTTTTTGCCAGTAACCTTACTCACCAAATGAATAACATGGGAATAAAACTGAACTTCGCGATATGTCTCTACAGTAACATCACTTCCATTGCGGCTCAAATCATTACGAGCAAGATCTACCAACATCACATGTTCTGCATTTTCTTTTTCGTCTTTTGAAAGTTTTCTAGCTAATTCGGCATCTTGCTCATCATTACCAGTTCTTTTGAAAGTTCCGGCAATGGGATGTATTTCTGCAATCCCTTCTTTTACCACCAACTGAGCCTCTGGAGAACTTCCAAATATTTTGAAGTTACCGTAGTCAAAATAGAATAGGTAAGGAGAGGGGTTAATGCTTCGTAATGCTCGGTATACATTGAACTCGTCTCCTTTAAATTTTTGAGAAAAACGTTTGGATAATACGAGTTGAAAAACATCACCACGTTGACAGTGTTTTTTGGCCAGTGTAACATGTTCTTTGTATTGTTCGTCATCCAGATTAGAAGTCGTTTCCCCAACAGTCGTAAAATTATAGGATGCAAAGTTCTTTACGTTGAGAAGAGATTCTATTTCTGAAATGTTACTTTCAGAATCATAGCAATGTGCGAATATGTAGGCCTCGTTATTAAAATGGTTGATGGCAATAATATTTTGATATACTGAGTAGTGCATATCAGGAATGTGAAGGCCACCTTCTTTTTTGGAAATCGAAATGTCTTCAAAATATCGTACCGCATCGTAGGCGATATAGCCAAAAAGGCCATTGTTAATGAATTTGAAATCACTTTTGGAAGTCGAAAACTGCTGACCAAATTGTTCAATGATCTGCGGAACATTGGTAGCTGCTGTAATGGAGATTTCTGCTGTGCTTTTATCCGGAAAAGATTGGTAGATCACCTCATTTTCAATTTTGATACTTGCAATCGGGTTACAACAGATATAGGAGAAACTGTTTTCATTACCTCTGTAATCACTACTTTCTAACAGTAAACTATTTGGGAAACGATCTCTAATTTTAAGATAAACACTTACCGGAGTAATGGTATCTGCTAAGATTTGCTTGTAATGTGTGGTTAATGTATAACTCATTTTTGCATCATGTGGTTTTGTTTTCGACTTTAGTTTTTAAGCAATAAAAAAAGGCTTGTCGTGAATGACAAGCCTTTTTTGTATGGTTACTTAACACAATAACAGGGCTATTTCACGACGTTTACGTTTCGTGAAGACCACCACCAGTTATTTGATAAGAATAATTTCATATTTGCTCTTTATGGGATCAAATATATAAATTAATTATAATTCGAAACAACAAAAAATTACATTTTTAAATTTACTGCCAATTCGAACTCATCATTGATCGCTTTGTCTCCTAAATTGTCGAAAAAACTTCCCGATCCATACTTGATACCGTATTTTGTTCTATCTACAGATAGAGTAGTAGAAGCAGTATCACCAGTTACAGCAAGATTGAACTGAATTGGATTTGTTTTACCTTTGATCGTTAGATCTGCAGCAATCTTGTACCCATCACTGGTTTTTTTGGCTTTAGTAATCACTAGTTTAGACGTTTTGTGATTTTGTACACCAAAGAAATCATCAGAGTTCAAATGTCCTTCTAATTTTTCTTTTCCTTTTCCAGCTTCAAGATCTGTTACTTGTAGAGAAGTCATATCTACGGTAAATTCTCCGCCAGTAATGGTGTTGTTTTCAAATACCAAATATCCATCAGATAAATTTAAGGTACCGGTATGTTGTCCTGTGATTTTTTTTCCAGTCCATTCGATGGTACTTTTTGAAGCATCTACTGCTTTTTTCTGAGCAAATACAGAAGAAGTTGCAATGATAGCAAAAACTACGATGAATGATTTAAGTTTAGTTTTCATGATTTTTAAAAATTTGATGTTATATAATAATTTAAATTGATGTTCTAAGTTTGTTTAAAAGTGCATTGAGAGTAACTAGATCTTCTTCACTGAGTGTAGACGTTAATTCGGTTTCAAAATTGTGCATCGCGGGACTTACTTTGTCTAGAAACGTTTTTCCTTTTTCGGTAATATGAATTTCTACTTTTCTTCGGTTAGAAGGGCAGGTAGCACGGGTTACATAATCTTTCTGAATCAATTTATCCACCAATCGGGTGGTATTACTCATCTTGCTTACCATTCGTTCTTGTATGGTGCTTAGGTTGGCAGGTTTCCCTTTTTGTCCTCTTAAAATTCGCAATACGTTGAATTGTTGGATAGAAATATCATAAGTCTTTAGTTCGAGGTTAATTTTGTCTCTCACCCAGTTTTCGGTATACAAAAGATTTACTATTGCTTTACGAGAAAGCGGTAGTTCGGCTTCTGTTTTTATGATCTTTTCGATATTCACTTGTCTATACAATATTTGTATGTACAAATGTAAAAGAATAGATGTTTTAGAAATTATAAATTGATATTAATTCTTTGTTAAAGTTCAATTTTAGAAGCTTTTAAATGGATAATATTGCGGCATGAATGCTATTTGCAAGGGGTTAAACATTTGTAAAAAATTCTGAAAATATTTAGATAAAAGACAGAAACCTTGTTAATTTTCTTTTAGTTAATTAGCGGTTTTGATAAATTCGTATTATGCCAAAATATGCTATATATCTTGTTTTTCTAGTTACTCTTGTCAATTGCAAGGGCGAGCAGAACGTTGCCCTTGATGCAACAGATGTATACAAGAGTAAAGGGGTTGAAATACCGATGTATGATTTTGAAAGTTTTAAACCCTTGTTATCCATAAACGATGGAAAAACCAGAGTCATTAATTTTTGGGCAACCTGGTGTAAGCCTTGCGTGGCGGAATTGCCTTATTTTGAATTAATCAATAGTAGATACCCTGATAATGAAGTGGAGGTAATCCTGGTAAGCCTGGATTTACCAAAACAAGTGGAAACGAAATTGATACCATTTTTAAGGAAGCAAAAGATAGAGAGCAAGGTTATCTTGTTAGATGATCCAGATGCCAATAGTTGGATTCCTAAAGTGAATAAAAATTGGTCGGGTTCTATACCTGCAACGATTATATATAAAGGAAACACTGTTAATTTCTATGAACGTTCATTTACCTATAATGAGCTGGAAAAGGAATTGAAAAAAATATTATAAGCATAAATTGATAGATAGATAACAAAAACAATTACTCATGAAAACGTTAAAAATTCTTGTCGGAGTGGCTTTTATAATAGCAATTAGCGCTTTTGCTATAGATAAAGTTTCGAATCCTCCCACTACAGGAGGTTATGCAGTTGGAGATGTTGCGACAGATTTTGAATTAAAAAACATAGATGATGCTATGGTTTCTTTGGCAAATTATAAAGATGCCAAAGGGTTTATCGTGATCTTTACTTGTAACCACTGTCCGTACTCGGTGGCCTATGAGGATAGAATTATTGAGTTGGATAAAATGTTTAAAGACAAAGGATATCCCGTTATTGCTATCAATCCAAACAATCCGAAAGCCTATCCTGATGATAGTTTTGACAATATGAAAGTTCGTGCAAAGGAAAAAGGGTTTACTTTCCCGTATTTGTTTGACGACGGACAAAAAATCTACCCACAATATGGGGCTACCAAAACCCCTCACGTATACGTACTAGAAAAAACCGGAAACGGAAATATCGTGAGATACATTGGTGCTATCGATAATAACTATAAAGACGCTTCTTCGGCAGATAAGAAATATGTAGAAGATGCGGTGAATGCACTTTTAAGTGGGAATAAAGTTCCAGTAGAAGTAACCAAAGCGATTGGTTGCAGTATCAAAGCGTAAATCTTCGTACAAAGTTTATCGAATTGAATGTATTTTACGCAATACAATTCAATAAGGACTGTTATATTTGTAAGGAATATAAAAAATAACAGTCCAATTTTAGTATAAACAATTTTATAATGGCAGCAGACATTACCCAAGAAGAGTGGCAAGACTTGATCTCTAAAGATGATAATGCAGTAATTTTAGATGTTAGAACCGAAGAAGAGGTAGAAGACGGTTATATCCCTAACATGATTAATATTGATATCAGAAAAGGTCAGGGATTTTTGGATGAAGTAGGTCAACTCGATAAATCCAAAAATTATTATGTGTATTGCCGATCTGGAGGGCGTAGTGCACAGGCTTGTACCTTGATGGATCAGATGGGATTCGGGACCACGTATAATTTGTTGGGAGGTTTTATGAATTGGGACGGAGAAACCGCTGAATAAATATGAAATTTAGAATACTCACACTTGCACTCATCTTTGCTCTTACCCTTGTTGGATGTAATAATTCATCTGATGATGGTACTACAGTAGAACTTATTACCGTAGAGGAAATGGATTCGTTGTTGAAGCTTGGAGAAGTAAAGCTGATCGATGTACGAACCCCTCAAGAGTTTGCCCAAGGGCATATCGAAAGTGCCATCAATATCGATTTTCGAAATGAAAATTTTGAAGAGTTAATCGCCAAAGTAGATAAAACGAAACCGGTTGCGGTATACTGTGGCAAAGGAGGTAGAAGTGGTAAGTGTTCTTCGTTTATGAAAAAAGCAGGCTTTACCAAGATTTATGATCTGGATGGCGGTATTACCGAATGGAAATTTAACGGAAAAAAGGTAGTAAAATAACTCACCTTTCATATGATACTATAGAAAACCACTAATTTTGGTGGTTTTTTTGTTTTTAGACGCTAAAATCTTTTTGTATAATTAGGTGATAAATTTTCTATATTTAGGACATATAGTTATCTATTGTAATTATAAACATATGTTGGTAACCATTAAGAACAAACCAGAATGAAGAGATTTTTTTTAGCTGTAACCCTACTATGTCAGTTTCTTATTTTTCAATCTTGTAGCGAGCAACAAACAGATTTAATCTTACTGGGAACCGTTCATCAACCTGTCGAAAATTTTAATTCGGACAGTCTATACAACATCTTGAAGAAAATTCAACCTGATTTAATACTATTTGAAGTCGATTCTACTTTTTTCACTCAGGACTTTAAGTTTAAAAAGACATGGGAAAGTAATGAAAATATTGCAACGATAAAGTATATGAACAATTTTGATGTGGATGTTCGACCATATGAGTTCACAGGAAGAAATGAATACCGAATAGAAATCGGTTCACGTCCAACAGATAGCAAAGCATCCAATCTTTTAGATAGCTTGTACAAAAACAATTTATTGGATTTATCTAATAACAAAATTTATAAAGAATTCCGTAAAGTAAATGATAGTCTTAATTCATTTGCATATCTAGGAGCAAAAGCTTTTAATAATTCGAAAACAGATAAAATTGCTCAAATCAGACAAGAGTATCAATATAAAAAGCTTTTAGATATCATGGATGAATATCCGATTTTCTCTAACACATATTATGTTAAAAATGAAGGTGATAGCATCAGTTATCTTGAAGGTTATAAAAGAGCTTCTGAATTTTGGGATTTGAGAAATAGAACAATGGCTAAAAATATTCTACACTTTACTGATGAGTTTAGAGGAAAAAGAATCGTCGTTTTAAATGGATACTTTCACCGTTACTATCTAGATTCCTTGCTTAGACCTGAACAGGAAAAAAACAGTTTCATTATTAAGGACTGGGGCAAATATTAAATGACTACCAACACTGTATAAACTTCATTAAAAATGCAGTTTATACAAAGAACGTCACCAAACATTAGAAATAAATGGGAATTTGGAGTTTTGTTATAATAATCAATTAGGTATTTTTAATCGTACAATGCGCTGTTTCCAGGTAATTGTCTTTGATAGATCAACTAATCCGTAGAACTTTACCATAGATAAAAAAATGAAGGAAACTAAATGGTAACAAATAATACCATACAGCATCATATATAAAATTAGAGTAAAGTTTAGTGCTAGATCGAAAGGACGATAAGCTTTTTGTAATACGCTTGCGGCCATTTTGTAAAATAGTAATTATATTTTCTATTTTTATGAGGTATAGTTACCTCTTGTAACTATATGCATACGATGGCAGAAATATGAGCGCGAACATTAAGCGGTTCTTGACTGAGCTGGAAAAATATAAAAAATACGGAACCGAAGAAGTTGAATGGTATGACTGGGCATATTATGAAATTGATGAGGATATTGTCTCAAAATTTACTCTTGAAGATTGGGTTCATTTAAAGAAGGTCTATAAAAACAAGTCAGAAAATATTAAATCGCTTATCGCGGCTCATATAAATTTAGATGAATTACAATTCGCTGAAGTACAATTGGAAATATTAACAGATTTGATGTTGACGGAACATGTATTTGTTGGACTTTATGCCCTTCAGAGAATTATAGGTTATTTCATTTCCTCAAAAAGAGGTGTCAATTTGAATAAGATTTATTTTAAAGATCTAAAGGGTTTCTTCTTATTAGAAAAATCTGAGCCTTTAATTGAAAAGTTCTTTAACCAAGATTTTATGGATAAAGTAAAGGAGATTGCAAAGGAATCTGAAGAGTATGAAAAAAAAGAAATCAATAAGTTTTTAAGAATCATAAGCAGCTAAGATACTTTTGCTAACAAGGTGTATAAAATGATAGTGACTTTATCACAACGATTTATACTCAGAACATTGTAATTAATTAAATAAGAATGAGATATTTACTATTGTTATTGATTAGCCTGTTGTTATCCCCGGCAATTTATGCTCAGGATAATTTAGAATCAGACACACTTTATAAGACTCAATACTATTCGTTTCACAATAATATGTGGATGAATTTGCATCACTTTTTTTATGAACAAGCTTGTAATCGACAACAAAACAAACTGAAAGAAGATGGATTGACCTTTAAAAATATTGGAGATAGTTTAAGAATCGTTAATCTTTCAACCAACGACAAGCAAATATTTGATAAAGGTGTTGACTTCTATAAGAAATACCTGATTGATAAAGATCTTCTTTTTTCTGGCAGCACATTGAAGTGGCTTCAAGCTCAACCTCGTAATCAAAGTATTACTGACACTACCTTATCCAAAGGGTTTACCGAAACATTAAATGAATTACGGCCATTTTACGAAACTCATTTTTGGGAACATCATCAAAAAGAGAACAATCAATTATTGATGAACTATATCGACTTGATTGAAAAAACCGAAAATAAGGTCATTGGCAAAATGGAAGAATTATCGGGATCAGAATGGAAAGGAATTGTAAGAGTGGATGTCACTACCTATGGTAATTGGGCAGGTGCATATTCTCCTGCTGATGATAATATTGTCATCTCTTCAATAGATCCGTTGATGCATACGACATTATTCATAGAATTTACGTTTCATGAAAGTTCTCATCTCATATTTAATAGAAAGTCTCCATTTAGAATGGGAATCTTTTTAAAAAGTAAGGAGCTAATGATTAAACCACCAAGGAGTTTATGGCATGCAGCGATGTTTTATTTGAGCGGTTTGGCCACAAAAGATGCACTCAATGACTATGGAAAAAGTCATGAGTTAATTATGAAAAAGAAAAAGGTATTCGACAGTTTTTATCAAAATGAAGAATTTAAATCTATTCTAAATGAATATTACAAACAGAATATCGAGTTAGAAGAAATGGCAACCAAACTTTTGAGTTTGAATTAAAAACTAGACGCAGCAATAGCTATGAATTCATAGCAGTAAAATTCATGTACTTAATTTTACACAGCTTTGCTATCTTTAATGCCATTGGGAGATCTAATTAAGTACTTGCCCATAACAAACCGAATTTAAAACGTTGTGTTTAATATTGAGAAATGAAATGTAAAAATTGTGGAAATTCTTTTAAAGGAAAATATTGTAATCTATGTGGACAACACATCAGAGTAGATAGGTTAACTTTGTCCAGCTTCCTCGAAGAAATTTCGGATAGTGTTTTTCAAGTTAATCGTGGTCTTTTTTATACGATCAAAAGCTTGATTATAAGACCTGGGCACACCATTAGAGAGTTTTTAAATGGGCAACGTAAATATTATTTCAAACCCATTGCTTTTATTTTATTATTGTCCACTTTTTATTTTTTAATTACTAAAATACTAGGAGCTACTACACTTTTAGAAAATGCTATTTCAGGATTTCGACGGGGAGCAGAAAGCCAATCTGACCATTTACATAATGCTGTAATTTTAGAATTCTCAACCGATTGGTTTACGAATAACTTTGCGTATTCTAATCTCCTTCTTATACCAGCTTTATCAATCGCATCGTACATATCTTTTTATGGAAGAAAACAAAACTTCCTGGAGCATATGGTGATCAATTCCTATATAGGAGGGCAACAAACTATTTTTTATTCTTTTTTCACCATTTTTGATTTTGTAGTGAAGCAAAGTGACTTAGGAGTGACTTTAGCTTTTGTTATATCTATTGTCTACAGATTTTGGACTTTTATCCAGTTTTATCAAACGAAAAATAAAATTTACACCTCACTTCGATTAGTACTAACTTACATCGTATTTTATTTTATAATTATGATTTTTCTAGGGACATTGGTTTTTGGGGCAATAATTTTAAAAGAATAGTAAACATAATAATGATTATGATTTATTGTGGTTTTGTACCACACCAAAATAAAAGTATAAATCAAAGAATTGGATTCCTTGCTTCGACAAATTAGTCCTGAGCATATCGAAGCACTCAGTACAAGTGAATTCATTGCAATTTTGCTACCTTGGTACTCATAGGAAATTACTTGACGGAATTTCCAACGATCTATATCCTAAACGTTGTAAATGCTTTTTGAGATTTCACCCATACAGCTAATAACAGTATGCTCAGTAATTAATGGGTTTGTATTTGCTTTTCTGCTGTTTGAGAAGAACGAAAATAGGCAGGCAAATCGCTTTCTCTCTTTGACCATTTTTTCTATGTGTCTCACGTTTACACCGTTCATTTTGGATATATCTATATGGAATGCATATCAGTGGCTCGCTTGGCTTCCTTTTTCGTTATCGTATTGGATCGGACCCGCGTTTTATTTCTATGTTAAGACACTTACCGAAGCCTGGTTTTCATTTCGAAAAAAGGACCTCTGGCATTTTTCCCCCATTATTCTTAACTATCTTCATAGCATATATCACGCAATTGTAGTAGATACTAACCCATGGCCCTGGTTTCATCATGCAGCCGAAATTCTGGAATCCGCAGCTATTATATCGGTAGCTATCTACATGATTTTTTCTTTCAGACTGGTTAAATCTTATCAGCACCAACTTTTGAACAATGTCTCGTATACGGATAGAATCGATCTACGATGGATTCATCTATTTATTTTTGTAATTGCAGGATCCTGTCTTTTAATACTGGTTTTTCTCAGTATGAGTATGATTGCAGGAGGAAAATACTCACTTCAGGAGTGGAATGATCCAAGAGCCTTTATCTTGCTTGTATATGCGGGAATATTATATTGGTTAAGTATAAGTGGGTTTAAACAAGCACAAACTCATCAAATCATCAATCTAGAGGAAATAAATGAACCAAATGATCATGTACACTCTGAAATAATTAAAAAAATAAATGACGCTATGGAAACCAATAAGTTGTATAGGAATCCTAGGTTATCTCTATCTGATCTTAGTAAGGTCGTTGATATTTCAGAGCGCACCATTTCTAATGCGATCAATCAGGAACTAGGAAAGAACTTCTTTCAATTTATTAATGAATACCGGGTAAATGAAATAAAGGAGCAATTGAAAAATCCAAACAATGATCACCTCAAAATACTCAGCCTGGCTTTTGACGTTGGGTTTAATTCTAAAGCAAGCTTCAACCGAGTATTCAAAGCCTATACCGGGCAAACACCCAAAGAATATAGATCTACAAACAGTTAGTCGTATACCGATTTAGAGACTTTAAAACAGGTATTGAGACCTCAAAACCGAGATTGAGACCTTTTAGATATACTCCTTTTCTAAATTAGCCTTACTCACTATGATACTGGTTAATACAATAGTTATGAATATGAAAAGAATAAGATTAGAAAGGATACTGATATTTATAGTCATACTATTTCTTCCAAAGTGTATGATCTCTCAGGAAAAAAAGATCAAAGAACTCAATTTTTTGATTGGAGTGTGGGAAACGCGAGAAGATAATATAGAAAAAGGTTGGTGGGAAACCGCTACGCGGGAAATAAAATATACTTTAAAAGATAATTATATCGAATTGAAGGCGAATTCGATAGACTCCAATGGTCGAGAAAGAGAATACCTCTGGTATATTAATTACAATAAGCGGACAAAGCAGTTCGAAATGGTATCCATGTTTAGCAATTGGCATAAAACACAGTTTGATATTCTCGAGTGGGACAGTGAGCAAAGAAAGTTAACTATTCGAAATAAGCCCGATAGTGAGAGTGGTTTTCATGAACGTTTTGGCGAAATAATTTTTAGCAAAGACTTCAATGAGTATATCTGGAAAGGTGAAAATAAATATGGAGATCCAAATAATCCAAGTATTTGGAGGTACATAGAAAAAGGATCCCGGAAAAGATAACAACCATTGCGAACAGTATTAAAATTTCAACTAAAACCGTATTACGAAAATGAAATGTAAAGCAATCCTAGTACTCCTAGTTATCCTGGGCTGTAAAAAACACAATATAACCGATAGCTTTCCTATCATGGGAAATCTTCCTATGGGAGAATACCCTGTTGGGTTTGAGACAGTATTCAAATATGACTTTACCAAAAATGCCGTTCCTTATGCAGACTGGGATAGCAACTTATACCAGAGGGATACATCCCAAAATGGGCGACAATACCAAATCAATATATGGTACCCTGCGCAACCAGGTTCTGGTGATCCACTGAAATATGCAGATTATGTTGATCTCATGGGTAGGCAAACTAATTTTGACAAATCTGAAGAAAGCAGAGCCTTTGCCAGGCAAACTTTTATTACCCAAACACGAGATTTAAGAAACATACGTGAAGCGGAAAACGAAATAGAATTAAATGCTAAACAATTGAAGCAGCTTCTTGATCTGGATATCTTTGCTCGATCGAACGCCAAAGCTGCAGAGGGAAAGTATCCTGTCGTGATTTATCCAAATGGAGGTAGTCCGGCATTCCAAAGCATCACCTGCGAGTTTTTGGCAAGTCATGGTTACGTAGCTGTTGCTTTCTCCCCAAAAGGGAGGTTTTCGTCTGTGATGGAAACATCAACAATTGGCTTAGAAATAGCTGTCGATGACTTGGAGTTTGTGCTGGGGGAGGTCAGTGAAAAATCAAATGTGGATATGAATCAGGTGGCTATACTTGCCAATGCTATTTCTTCTTCTGTAGGAGTTGCTGCAGTATCGAGGAATGAGAAACTCAAGGCGTTAATCAGCTTGGAAGGTGGATTGCCAAGCGCATTTGAGCAAAGACTCTTACATGGGTCCGCTTTCTATCAACCAGAGAATATTCAAGTGCCAATTTTATTCCTATATTCTCCACACCCTTCTATAGATCCAAAACATACTTATCATTTAAAATATGCTGATCGATATTACGCACGCTTCCCCAAAATGTCCGAGTTTGCTATGCTAAATTATGGAATGTTCGATGAATTTAGTCCAGACATTATTGGAGCACATTCCGGAAATACCAAAAAAGGATTTGAGACCGCAAATGAGTTGATATTAAGATTTCTAAATCAAAATATAAAGAAAGATAAAGGAGAGTTATTTGATGATTCTTTTATGATGGCTAGGAGTCATATCGATACCACATTTGTTTTACCCGGTTTACCTGGCCCACCGAATATGGCCTTACTTAAAGATACTTTTCGGAAGGAAGGCTTTGATGCGATTGAAAATATTTACCAAGAGCTGAAGTCAAAAGGAAATGCACAGCCTTTTTCTATGAACTTCTATACCGATTACCGAAACTGGCTGGCCTGGAAAAAAGACGAAGATTATACATATCGGTTAAGATTGTATGAACTAGCCTATGATAGTTATCCAAAATCTGCCAGGATCAATTATTACGTGGCCTATTATTCACTTAAGAAGGAATTGAGTGAACAGGCAAAGCGTTTCTATCGTCAAGCTTTATCACTCCTTGAATCAGATGAAGATCTGAGTACAAGCGAAAAATCCAAGCTAAGGACTTATGCTTCTGATGAATTGAATAGCTTGATCAAATAAAGTTAGATCTGGATACAGGAATGAGCTATATCTTTAATTATAACAAGGTAAAAGTTAGCAACCAATTCGTAAATTAGCTCTCCAGCGAGGTGGAAAAATCGAAAAGCAAGGTAACATTTTGCTCTGCTAGGAGGGATATATTAAACGTTGACAAGTATTAGTAATGAACGTAAAATTAACTGTACTATTAGTAACATTGATTATTACCAGCTGTAATTCAAATGAACACAATTTTAGAGATGAATTGAGCAAAGAGAACCTTGTCAAACGGGAACTGGAATCCCTTAAAATTAAGATAATGATTCCTAAAGAGTGTACCACTCTCGAAAACAATGACAACATCTTAATTGACTGCAACCCTAAAGGAAGAGCAATAAAGCAATTCAGTATTTCTAAAATACAATCAACACTTCAAGAAGATCAATACGATGCATTATTTTCTTTTGAAAATGGAGCAACTGTACAATACTACATGTTTGAAGGAGGAGGAGGAAGTGGTGGCACTGAATATCAACTGGAAGGAGTCTTTAAAATTGAAGATAAAACGTTATTGATTACTTCATCAGACCAAAAAGAGTTCGGTAAAGGTGAACCTGAATTTTGTCTAAAGTACTTATCTACGGTAGAGATAATAAAACGTCTACCAGCAAAAGATAAAATGAATTGAAACTCATTTTATAAGACCTGTTGTATACAATATCCTTCGATTCTTAATTGAAAATTTCATAAACTCATTTGGCATTAAAATTGTGCCCAATAAGCTAAAGATGTAACTTAACTAAACGTCAGATTATGAAAAAAGCCTTTACCTTTTTAATAATTTTAGCTGGAATTGGATGTGCTAAAGCAGATGATCTTTTCACAGCTCAATACCCTGATAAAATAAAATATAACGGAATTGAATATGACTTGAATTCGAATCCTCTCGAACCATACTTTGACAAACATCCTGATAAAAGACCAGGAATGATATCAACGGCTCTTTGGCGTGGATATGTAGGGTATTTTGAGATCATTGATAACGAGTTGTATTTAACAGATATGAAAATACCGAGATTTACTGATGGTAAAGGGAATTACAATGAAAAATGGTTTTCCATCTACAGAAGGTATTTCCCAACACAAGAAAAAGTCAGAATTGATTGGTTTAGTGGAATTCTCATATTACCATATGGAAAACGTATAAAATATGTCCATTCAGGATATGCATCTATTTATAGCAACTATTTCTTGCTCGAAATAAAAGAAGGTGATTTTAAAAAAGATAAAAACTACAGTTACAAACAGTTTTTAAATTTCAAAGAGCGACAGTTTGCAGAATTCAAAAAAACAAAAGATTACCAAACACGATTTGAAAACCTAAAAAACAGTTATCTTGATGAAAGTGATACAAAATTTATTGAAAACTTTTTAAAAGACAATGTCATGAATTATACATCCCGGTTTTTGGTTGAATGAAATAAAACTGCATGCAACAATTTGTATATTGCATTTGATGCCTTTACTGGCAAAAAAATATAAAAGAGACATTGATCATTATTCTGAAAAACACAAATGAAAGGAAAACTGTATTTAACAATCTCGATATTTTTTACAGGTCTAGCATTTTTTGGATGCAATCCGAATAAAACACCGGTTAGACTTGCTACATATACTTATGCGACCAATAACAGAGTTGGAAATCTGAAATTGTTATCACAAGAATTAGAGAACCGATTAGAACGTAAAGTGAAAACAACAAGTTATCCAGATGTTGAATCTTTAATTGAAGGAATAAAATCAAATAATGTTGATATTGCATTGATCAATACACTGGGTTATTTAATCCTTTCATCAGACAACAAGCATATGATACCTTTGGCTAACATGCACATAAAGAAAGGTGCTGTTGACAATTATAAAACGGTATTTCTGACTAGTAACGACAATGTAAAAGATTTGTCTGAATTAAAAGAAAGAGCAAAAACGCTGAGGATAATGTTTGTAAAGGAAGGATCGACATCGGGGAATCTTGTTCCAAGACTCTTTTTAAGTGCTATGGATATACCTTCTCCAGAATCTGAGTTCAAAGAAGTAAAATATGGAGGGAATCATACTTCAACTTTTGAAAAACTAATACATAGGGAAACAGATCTATGTGCTATCGGTAGTAGCGAATATTACAAACAAATCCAGGCAGATTCAACATTTAAAAATAAGGTTAGATTATTATGGATGTCAGATGAAATACCCTTAGGTCCTGTATTGATCAATAAAGCGTTTTCTTCTGAAGAAAAAGAGATAGTTTCCGATTTATTGTTGAATATGCACACAGAAAATATAGATGCTTTTGAATCAATAAAATTGGGATGGTCTGAGGCAAAGCAAGCAGATATGTTTCAACTAATATCAGACGAATATTATAACTCATTTAGAGAGGTTGATGGAAATAGAACTCATCTTGATGACATTTTACAAATGTTTATTAATTAGTGAGGGACTATATCATAGAGGTAATAATGCTATTTCCAATTGTACTATATCTATAAACCATTGCGCTCTTTTATTACAAAACATTGACTAATGATAAAATTCTTTAGAAAAGTCAGACAAAAATTGCTCTCTGAAAACAAATTTGGAAAATACTTGAAATACGGATTAGGAGAAATTTTTCTTGTAGTTATAGGAATATTGATTGCTGTTTACATTAACAACTTGAATATAAAGCAACAAAATGAGGAAAAAGAGATTCTCTATCTTACAAGACTTACCACAAATCTAGGTTCTGACAAAGAACTTTATGGGTCGATTATGAGCAAAGATAGTTTGCTTATTGATAAATTAAATCAAGTCAATAAGAACTTGCCAAATTACATTAAATCCATGACCAACAATGTTAAAGATTTCAATTTTCTGACTGCAGGATATAAGTTTAACGCTAATACAACAGTGATTGATAATCTAATATCATCAGGACAAATAGAATTATTACGGAGTAATTATTTAGTCGAGGATATTCTAGTGTATTATAGACAAACAGAGCATGTTGAAGAAACAATTGATGCAGCAATTATTTCTCAAAATACAGAAACAGTTAATAATTTAATATTAAAGTTTAGTTCTAAGAGTAAAACCGATAAATACTACCACGAAACTCTTAGAAACTATATAAATTTTAGAATTAACTTAATTGAAAAACAAATCAAAATTTATGGTTCTCAAAAAATACGAACTGAAAGATTAATTGATAAAATAAACGAGGAAATTAATTTGATTGAAACTGTTTACTAAAAAAACGAAAACCAAAGAACAACAACATATGCAACCAATTATGACTCAATTTCCTAAATACATAACATAACTTAAATTCTCCTAGTAAAATACCAGCACTATTTACCAGGAGAATTTACAATTAATTCTTTGACAATACGTTGACTGCCGCCTCCAGTTGTTGATCTCTTCCTGTAATAACAACTTCTGGGTCTAGGGCAACTTTAACATCTGGTTCTAATTGTTGGTTTTCAAGGTATTTACCTTTGGTATCAATAATACCGACCATCGGTATTCCGAACCAAGCTCCATTTTGTAACCCTTCCCACCATACTGCAGTCCCGGTTCCTGGTACCGGCATACCTACTAGTTTTCCGATACCCATTGCTCGGTACGTAACAGGAAACATATGCGCATCAGAGTAGTTACTTTCACTCATTACAACAACTGATGGTTTACTCCATTTAAATTGAGGTTCTGATCCTAAATTTTGACCTCTAGGCCTAAAATCCATATAAGGTTTTCCATTTAGAAATGTGGCAAGATCATCATGAAGCCAACCTCCACCATTAAATCTAGTGTCTACAATCAATCCTTTTTTGTTGTAATGCTTTCCTAAAGCATCGTCATATACTTTTCTAAAACTCTCATCATTCATTCCACGAACATGTACATAACCTAACTTGCCGCCAGAAAGTTGTTCGACAAGCTTATTACAATTTTTAACCCATCTTTCATACAGTAGTTGACCTAATTTTCTCCTATTAATTGGTTTTACGGTTTCCTTCCATTCTTTTTTTGATGTAGGATCATAGAAAGTAAGCAGTGTATTTTTACCAGCCTTACGGTTAAGGAGTGGATAATAATTCATGTCCCTATTAATTTTTACACCGTCTATAGCTTGTATGATGTGACCGGCTTTGGATTTGTTGTCTTTACTCTTTAACGGACTCTTGTCCATAATTTCAATAATTTTTAATCCATCACCAGTGTACGATGGATCTAAGAAGATTCCTAATGAAGCGGTTTGATCTCCATTTGGTTTCGAATCTCTATAGCCTGCACCCGTATGAGAAGCATTTAGTTCACCTAACATCTCACTCATTAGCTCTGCAAAATCAAAATTATTATTGATATCCTTCAGTTTAACAAAATAAGCTTCTTTATAAAAATCCCAATCTACGCCTTGCATATCTTTACGGTAAAACTTCTTTTTCGTTTGGCGCCAAATGTGCTCAGCCAAGTAAGCACGCTCCGCCATTTCGTCAAGTAACATTTCACCTTTTATAGAAATACCTTCTGTCTTTCCTTTTTTCAGATCAACTTTACTTATTTTACCATTCGATAGGATATAAAGATGTTCTCCTTTTGGTCCCATCTCCATATCTCCTGGACTTTTGGCATTTAATGAAGCAAGAATTTTTGTTTCTTTAGTACGAAGGTTAGTTTTCCATAGATTGTAACCTTTCTCAAATTTGGCAAGGTAGTAGAGCGTTTTACCGTCTTTCGAAATAATAGCAGCTCCAAGATCCGAAGAATGAGTAGTCAATCGAGTGATTCTATCTTTGCGTCCATCGAGCTCAAACTCAATAGGATCTACCTTCTTTTCTTTATCCTCACCTTTCTTTTTATCTTTTGAATCATCCTTATCACCTTCAGCATCTGAATCCTTCTTTTCTTCAGACATTAACTCTGATTCAAGTTCACTTAAGTTGAAATCATCCCAGGCAGCTTGTGTTAAAAACATGCCATAAAAGTCCATTTCAGTTCCCCAACTTGCATGGTTTTTCATTCCATTTCGGCTAGAATACCAGGTAATCATTTTACCACCCATCATCCACTGCGGAATATGTGCTCCATACCCAGTAGGAACAATATTAATAACAGGTTCTTTACCAGAGGCATTGACTAGACCTGCCTGATCGATCCATTGACCATCTCTCAAATAATTTACCAAGAACCATTTGCTATCAGGAGACCACTCATAAAACTGATCCCCATCTGCATAAGAATAGTTATTATTGCCGGGCATAATCTCGCGTACTTCCTTACTTTCTAGGTTAATGACCTTCAGATTGGTGCGTTCTTCAAGAAAAGCGACTTCTTTACCATCAGGAGAATAGCTTGCTTGAAAAGTTTCAGCAGCTGAGTTGAGAATGATTTTCTCCTCTAAAATTGTTGAATTAAAAAAGTACTTTTCTTCTTCACGGCTCAATGAAGTTTCATATAGATTCCAGCTTCCGTTGCGTTCACCAGCATACAATATAGCTCTTCCATCGGGGCTAAAGGATACACTTCGCTCTTGTTCTGGAGTATTGGTAATTCGTTTTGTGGTTCCATCTTTAATCGAACTAACGAATACTTCACCGCGTTTGATAAAAACTATTTCTTTTCCATTGGAGGAAACATCAAACTCACTAAGATTGTTATTTACAGATATTGTTTTTACAGGTAGATTACGTAAGTCCGAACGGATATCTATTTCTACAAGTTGAGGTTCTGATCCTTCCGTTTGTAAAAATATTCTACCATGATAGCCATAACAGAGCTTACCATCTGAAGCTATGCTGAGATGACGAACAGGATGTTTGGTGAAATTTGAAATTTGTTGAGCAGCTCCTCCAGAGAGACTTGCTTTGTATACATTAAAACTACCCGAAGATTCACTCAAGAAATAGTAAGAATTTCCATCTTTTGCAAAAACGGGGTCCATGTCTTCTCCATTAAACGTACTCAGTTGTGTATACGCTTTAGATTCTACATTATATTTCCAAATATCTCGGGTAACAGATGATGTATGGTGCTTACGAAGTGGATCTTCATACCCCTTGGAGTCTTGAAAAAGTAATGTCTTTCCATCACTACTCATCTTGGTGTTAACCGCAGGAGTAGTTAGAACTTGGATTACTCTGCCTCCGGTAATGGGTACTTGATATAATTCTGGTAATACTCCAGACGGAAATTGTTGATTAGTATGTAAATCTAAACGTGAAGATGAAAATAACACGAAATTACCATCAGTACTGAAATCGCTCGGACTATCATTAGAAGAGTGGAATGTTAGTCGGGTAGCAGTACCTCCTTTGGATGGCATAACGAAAACATCAAAATTACCATGTCTGTTTGAAGCAAAAGCAATTTGAGAACCATCAGGAGACCATACAGGCATATGATCATAGCCATCGTTTATAGTAAGAATAGTAGCTGTACCTCCGGTAGATGGTACGGTATAAATGTCACCATGATAACTAAAGGCTATAGTTTTACCGTCAGGAGATATGGCAGGAAAGCGTAGCCATTGAGAACTCTCCTGAGCTGATGAAATTTGTAATGAAAAGATAAAGGTAAAAAACAGAAAGATTGATTGTCTCATAATAAAAATATAAGGTATTCTAATTGTTTGATTCGTAAATTTGAGTAAACTTTAAAAATTAAAGCAAGCACAACGTCAGATGTAGTTAATTTCTTCTGCAAGCGCTTATTAGGAAAATTTCGTTAGAATTTTCTCTTACTTGTTCTTGTTTACTAAATTAGATGCTAAACAAATAAATAATCACGCATAAGTTGTTAAAAAAACAATAAATTATAAGTCATGCCAGAAGTAACAGCCCAAAAAAATGAGCAAGTCGCAAAAATGAATTTCGGATCTATCTACCCACATTACCTGAAAAGAATAGAAAAGCATGGGAGAACCAAAGAAGAACTCGACCAGGTTATTTTGTGGTTAACGGGTTATGATCAGAATACATTAGCATCCTTTATTGATGGTAATGGGACTTTCGGAGATTTTTTTGAAGGAGCCAAAATGCATGAAAATGCACATATGATCAAAGGTGTAGTATGCGGATATCGTATTGAAGAAATACCTGAAGAATTTGCCTTGTACCGAGATTGCAGACGTATGGAAAAACTGATTGATGAGTTGGCAAAAGGTCGTAAAATGGAGAAAATTTTGCGCGAAGAAAAAAAGTAGAAATCGATCCTGATAGAAAATAAAACGAATACGTTTCATTACCTAGAGGGCACTTCTTTATTAACAATTTGGATAGTATGAAAAGAACAGTAGTACATTTTGAAATAGGCTGTGGTGATATTGATCAAACATCTGCATTTTATAGATCAGTCTTTGACTGGAATTTAACACGACACGGAAATTCTGCAATTATTGATACAGGAAACCAAAGTGCTTTAAGCGGGCATATCAATCAATTAGGACCTAATGATCCACAAAACTATGTTACTGTATATATTGAAACCGATGATATCTCATCAGATTTGAAGGCAATTGAATCAAATGGAGGGGAGATATTTGTAAAAGCTACAAGATTACCGGATGGAAGGGAGTTTGCTTGGTTTAAGGATGTTGCAGGGAACTTAATTGGCCTGATCACTCCTAAATAAATGTTTAAAAGAAACATAAAGTACTCCTAATGAATAATGAAAATTTTCGTAACAAAGTACCGCATACCCTAAAAGCGATCAGAAAAATTCTGTATTTAAACAAATGAGAATATGTACAGTAAAAACTATTCAATAAATAGGCAACTACCAGACTTTGAAAAATACATTTTGCTTAGAATAGTATAGAGAACAGGGAAATAAAAGATCATGAAACTAAAATCTCAATAAAAACAATGATTAACGCTTTTAAAAAACGTATTAATTTTTCAAATTTTTGGGTTAGAAATATCGTAATCATTGTAATCATTTCTGTTGTGGCTAATCATCTTATCGAGCCAGAGAATTTTCCATTTAATAAAGACTACGAGTTTCCTTTACTTCCTATTGTAGTTTCCATCATTTCGGGAGGCTTAATCATTCTAATTGGCGGGGTTAATTTTAAACATTTTGAAAATAAGTATTTCAGCAACAAAATTAATACACCTATAGTATTGCGTTTTCTTTTTTCGACTTTAGGATATATTACTATCCTATATCTCATTTTATACTTTGGTCTAAATGGAATGATTAATGGAATCGAATCCTATAGCATATATCATTTGCTTACAGGACTATCCGTAAGTCTGCTCATCAGTGCAATTGGAATTACACTTTTATTTTCGACAGATATCTACAGACTACACAGACTTGCCTCGATAAAAGGAACACTTAAAACGCAACATGGTGGTAAAATAACCTTGATTAAGTATGGGGAAATCGCTTTTATCTATAGCGAAAACAAAATAGTATACATTGTAAAAACTGATGGGACGACAATTACTACAGATTTCACTTTGAATGAAGTTGAAAGTAAAATCAATGTACAAAGTTTTTTTAGAGCAAATAGACAAATCGTACTTCATTCTCGTTCTATCGAACAAGTACAGTCCATCGAAAATGGAAAGCTATCAGTATTACTTAAACCTGCTATTGACAACCAAAAGACTTTTCAAATAAACATTAGTAGATATAAAAAACAAGAATTTATGACTTGGTTTGAGGGCAAACTATAAAATGCAATGATTATTCAGAGGTTATTTTGATACCATTCGGTAAAAATGAGCCGTAAATCCCTGTTTATCTTGCTTTATCGTTTTTACTTCGCTTAAAATTAAAAATGATAAAAAATGAATACCAAGACCTTTTTAACTACAAAAGTAACCCCTGTAATCGCTATTGTTCTTTGCTGCCTACTATATCTATCTGGATATTTTCAAATCATCATAGCAGCTTTAATCGTATTAGTAGCAAGTGCCATTGAGTATAAAAAAGATATGTTTAAATCTTTAGGTTTTCAACGTAAAAGAGTCAATGTAAAAAGCCTATTGATTATAGCTCCTATTTTGGGCATAGTTATTTTTCTGTTTTATTTCTATATCATGGTACCAAGCGCTGCATATCTTGCGGGGCAACCTATAGACTTTTCTGTATTCGAAGTGTATAAAGGAAACCTTCCTGCTACAATGACTTTATTGGTCTTTATATGGGTATCGGCAGCATTTGGCGAAGAAATTGTGTTTAGAGGATATTTGATGAGACAGTTTACTAAGTTTTTTGGATCTGGTAAAATTAGCCTTGTGATTAATATCCTACTCTTTGGGTTTGTTTTTGGTTGTATACATGCATATCAAGGAATAACCGGTCAGATTGTGGCAGGTGTTACGGGGATGCTTCTCGCTATTATTTTTCATCTTCGAAAGAACGATTTATGGTTCAATATTGCCGTTCATGGATTTATTGACACTGTGGCTCTTGTTTTTATGTACTATGGCTGGGGATAATTGCCAGGACATCATAGCTTTTTTTGAAAACAGGTAATTATATTTTCTATATTTAGGAGCTCTAGCCAATTTGATAAATGAATCTTGAATTAGAAAATGAACTTATAGAAATAATTGAATCAGACAGGTGGATGATTGAAATTTTAAAGATCGTTAGAGATTTAAAATTGAATGATTGTTGGATTGGAGCTGGCTTTGTTAGAAATAAAATTTGGGACAAAAAACACGGGAAAGAAAGAACTGAATTGAACGACATTGATGTAATATATTTTGACAAATCAAATCCTACAAAAGAATATGACTCTAAAATAGAGTCCCAACTAAAAGAAATTAATCCAAAACTGAATTGGTCTGTAAAGAATCAATCGAGAATGCATATCAGAAATGGGCACGAGCAATATAATACTTGTAAAGAAGCTATTTCCTTTTGGCCAGAAACTGCGACTTCGATAGCTATAAGGTTGAATTTCGAAAACCAAATTGAATGTATAGCTCCTTATGGATTAGAAGATTTATTTAATCTTTTAGTTAAACCAACATCAAAGTTTGATTTGGCCATTTACAACAATAGAATTGAAAAGAAAAAATGGAAAGAAAAGTGGAACAAAATAGAAATAAGAACTATTTAGAACAGCATATATAGTCCATTGCATTTGGATTTTTTGCTTCGGTAAACTCAGAACAAGTAACGGAATTCCATTGCAATTCGGTTATCCCTGATACTCATAAGAAAATCCTAACAGAATTTTTAACCATCTTTACACCAAATATTAGCAGTAATTAAAACAAATTAAGCAATGATAAATCGAATAGCTAAATTCTTGATCTTAATATCTGTAATATTTCTAAGTGCTTGTAAAACTGAGAAATCGAAGGTAGAAAAAGATGAGTCTTTAATCGAAAAACACTATTATTTTGATCAAAAACCACCTGGTTTGATACCAGAAGTTTTTGCTCCAGGTATTGTTTCAATCGATGGAAGGTTCGAAGGCACCGTTTCGTTTTCTTCGGAGTTGAATGAAATGTATTTTGCTGCAGAAAACAAAGAAGAAGAGGCATCAATTTATTTCTCAAAACTTGTAGACGATAAATGGACTCCTGTAAAAAAAGTCAATTTTACGAATGGTAAAAAAAAGGAAGAAATGCACCCATTTGTTAGCCCTGATGGGAAAAGGATTTATTTTACAGCGATGGACTCTGCTTTTGCAGATGAAAAAATTTGGTATGTAGACCGTTTAGAAGATTCATGGAGCGATGCGATTGTTCTCGACTCACCTATAAATGAGGATATGGTATTTTTCCCGAATCAGTCTAAAAATGGAGATCTTTATTATTTCAATTTGTCAAAATTCAAAACCTATCATGCTCCTAATAAAAATGGTGAATTTCCCGAAGTACAAGAGGTTGCACTCGAATTTGGTCATCATGCTTTCATTTCTCCATCACAAGATTACATAATAGTAACAGCAAAGAGCGATCTAGAAGATGGAAGAAAGGATAATGATATGTATGTCTATTTTAAAGAGAAAGATGGAACATGGACAGTACCTAAAAATCTTGGAAATACCGTAAACACTGGTTTTAATGAAAAAGCTCCAAGAATCACCCCAGATGGTAAGTATTTATTTTTTGGTAGGGATGAAAGGGAGATTGAGCCGGGACTATCGAATATCTATTGGGTAAGCACAGAAGTTATAGAAAACCTAAGGCCAAAACAATGAGACCAAAGAAATTAATTGAAAAGTGGATTGAAATATTCAATGAGGGAAATGCAGACAAAATTGCAGAACTATACCATTTGGATGCAATTAATCACCAAGTGGCTAACGAACCAATTGAAGGGAGAAATGCTATTAAAGAGATGTTTTTGACCGAATTCAGTACAGCGGATATGACCTGTATTCCTGAAAATTTATTTGAAGATGGAGAATGGGCGATTTTAGAATGGAAAGACCCTTTAGGATTAAGAGGATGTGGATTTTTTCAAGTTATAGATGGAAAAATCAAATTTCAACGTGGATATTGGGATAAATTGTCATTTCTAAAAATGCATAACCTACCGATTCCAACCGAATAAAAGAAGTCATTGAATAGTAGAGAATTGAAAAGTCACTCCTATACTCATAAGTAATGTTGTAGGTAATTCAATAAAAACTAAATGGAAAATTTGATAGGGGCTTTTGTCTTTATGATCGTAGGTGGAGGATTTTTATACGTTGGATATTATATTAAAAATTCTAATCGCAGAATACAAGACTACTGAATTAAAACAAAAGAAAAAATTAATCAAATTTTGAAATGAACTCAATAGCATTTTTTAAACTAGTAGCTTGTATGAATACTTCTTTAGTTTTTTCATCTTCCCAACCAGAACTTACTAAGCCCACTACTTTCCCTTTTTTATCTACTACAGGAGAACCACTTAAACCTCCTAAGCTTTCGGGCCCTTCTATTTGTTTAAGATTGTAGTAATCACCTTCAATTTCTTCAAATTTATAAGTGTATATACGTTGTGGTCCTAGGGTATCTTTATACGACCAGCCAATCACATACAGGTTTTCATCTTTTATCAGTGGTTTTTTTCTGAATTGTAATGGTTTATGATTGGTATTATTTTCTTTTACCGAAAAAACTAACCAATCATTATAAGTGTCCCAATTTGTATCCATGTAACTCCAGGTTAGCGAATCTTTTTTATTTGTATTTAAAAGTTGATCTAGAATTATATAATGATCCTTATCGTTTTTAGGATGTAATTTCCATTGTTGTAGCTCCCCTTCAAAATCAACAAACTGCATTTTGTCTGTTTTAGCCATAATAAGAATATGTTTAGCCGTAATGGCATAGGTGTTGTCTTTGTATTGTACTAGAAAACCATTTGACGCATTCTCATTATTAAATGAAGCATTGTTGTACGAGACATTATTTATTAATCCAATAGGAGTGTTTTGTAATTTCTTTAGAGATGAACAACCAATTAAAAGTACGATCATGCTTAAGGTGGTTATCACTGTTTTTAATTTCAGCATATTGATGTTTAATTATTATTTGAATCGCCAAAGTATAAAACAATAGTAGGATGGTTTGATAAAATAGATGAAGCCTTAATAACCGACGACAAAGTAGTAATCATCAGGTTATTTTGGTATTCTTATACAGTTATCTGCTGTTGGTACGCTATAACCAAATAAATATCGACTTTAATGACTTCAAGAAGGCAATTTCTTTATATTTAGAGATTATGAATCTTGACAAAAAAAATATCCAGAAACATATAGTTTTTTGGGTTGTAATTTTTCTTTTTTATGTTTTTGCTTCTACTAGTTCCGAGTTGTTCGCACAGTCTTTGGAAACTACAATATTAAAGTTTCCTCTGTTAATTCTGGCGGCATATATCTTTAACAACTGGCAAGTCCCGTATTTCTTAAATCAAAAGAAGTATGTCATTTTTGGAATTTCGATGATAGTTATCGTAATTTTTTTGGTATTTCTATTTCGTTTAATGGGATACTACCATCTGGATAAATATTGTTCTGAAGGCCCATATCCATTAATAAGTTTTGTAGATTTTCCTTTCTACATGTTTTCGTTTCATTTTCCAGCTTTAATCATGTATTTTTTTAAAACAATTAAGGAAAAAGAAGATGAAAGGGAGAAAATACATCAATTAGAAAAAGAAAAAATAGCTACCGAGCTCAAATACCTAAAATCGCAATTAAATCCGCATTTTTTGTTTAATACATTAAATAATTTGTACTCTTATGTGATTACCAAATCTCCAAAGGCATCAGATATGGTGTTGCAACTTTCTGAAATATTGGATTATATATTGTATAGAAGTCAACAGCAATCAGTTCCTCTAACAGAAGAGGTTCACACCATAGATAATTATATAGCTTTAGAGCGAATTAAGTATGGTGAACGATTAGAGATCGAGTTTGAAAAAAAAATGTCGAAACATGAAGTGTCTATAACACCGTTACTGCTTTTGTCTATTGTTGAAAATGCTTTTAAACATGGTGTTAGGGATCATATTACAAAACCAAAAATAAAAATTCAGTTATTGCAATTAGAATCACAAATAGAATTTACCGTTTGGAATACCAAATCAGAAACAGAACTCAATAATTACAAAGAGATTGATAATAAAGGAATCGGTCTTGTTAATATTCAGAGGCAGTTAGATTTGATATATCCAAATAGATACACTTTCAAAATTGATGAATCTGATCGTTTTTTTAACTTAAGATTGATTTTAAATCTAAACTAATTATGATACAATGTTTACTTGTTGATGACGAATCTCCGGCGATAGATTTATTAAAAAGTCATATTAAGTTACTTGGTGATTTAGAAATCGTAGATAGTTGTTATAGTGCTGTAGAAGCTTTTGAAATTTTGAAAAAGAAGAAAATAGATTTACTTTTTTTGGATATTGAGATGCCTGTTTTAAAAGGGTTAGATTTTTTAAAAACTTTACAAAACCCTCCCAAGGTGATTATTACCACCGCATATAGAGAATATGCTATAGAAGGATATGACCTTGATATTGTAGATTATTTGCTAAAACCTATTTCTTTTGATCGTTTTGTAAAAGCCATAGATCGTTTTTATGAAAGAGTTCCGGTTAGTCTTCATTCCTCTTCAATCAAACAAGACAACAAAAACGAGACATTTTTTTATGTTAATGTGAATAGAAAACATATTAAGATTGTTTTTGATGAAATCCTATTTATAGAAAGTTTAAAAGATTATGTTAGGATTCATACCGAAGGTCAAAGAATAGTGGTAAAAAGTAATATTGGTAAAATCGAAAAACAACTTCCTTCGAGCTTATTCATTCGTACACATCGGTCATATATCGTAGCCATAGATAAAATTACAGCATACACACAAAAAGATGTAGAAATAGGTGATTTAGAAATCCCGATCGGGTCTAGTTATGCCCAAAGTGTGTCTTTATTACTCACATCTTCTTGATTCAAGGGGGCATTTGGTAAACAACGTATACAATTATATCACTTTTGGCATCTCTTATCCCAACATCCTCTATTTTTCAAATTCCCCAAGGGGTATCATCTATATTTTTAGGATCAAATAATTTAAAAAACTATAAGATGTTGAAATACCTAAATGCCTCGTTAGTAGTGTTACTGTTTTTATCCTGTCAAGCTCAAAAAACAGATCGCGAACTTGAAGATGAATTTGTCAAAAAGTATGCGCCTGCAGATTTAAATACCCATGGTTTTACATTAGCCGTAGATTCTAAAGTACCCGAAGTACATCAACTTTTTAATGACTTAGAGGCTAACTTCTATTTTTATGGAGATAAGAAGGAATTTGAAAAAAAAGCAGCAAAGATTATTGAACTCGATCCAGACTATCCCAGTGGAATTTTGATGAGTGGGTTTTATGTACAAGATCCTGATGAGTATAAAGAAATGGTGACCAAGGCTTATAATTTATCCAAAAAGTCTGAAATGAAATCTGAAAGATACATCATGCAAGCAGAATATTCACTTCTGGTAGAAGAGGACTATCTTAAAGCTCAAAATTACTTTCAAAAAGTAGTAGATATGTATCCTGATAGTGCCGCGGCTATTTGGTCTTTGGGTATGGCATACTATTATAATGATGAATATGACAAAGCTTTAGAATGCTATAAAAAAAGTACCGAGCTGATTCCTAATTTACCAAAGGGGTACGAGTTCATGTCGGTGATGTATTATCAAAAAAAAGAATTTAAAAAAGCTTTAGAATACCTGGAGCTGGCTAAAAAATATGGAGCAACAACAAAAAATGATATTTATTTTGCAGAATATGAGCATATTGTATACTACAAAAACGGTTTTTACGAGAAAACCATGCAATCTATTAAAAAGGCACAGACTTATGGAAAGTATTTTAAGAACAGCGAGAGTCTAAAAAAAACATATGAAGCTGCGAAATCAAAATTAGATTCAATTCGATCATTAAAATCATTACAGGAAGTTGAGAACTAAACGTTGTGCCCCTATTTAATTCTATAAAAAAAAACAACCCCTTAAAAATCAAGGGGTTGTTTTTTTTTGTTGTGGAGTCGGAGGGTCTAATGCCTTTTGTTTATTTGCTTGACTATCAGGTAAATAGATGTTCTTTTAAAAAATACTCACCTAATTACTCACCAATAACAAAATTATGTTGGGAAAACGATGGAATTAATTTTTATATAGAGCATCTTTAGCTTGATTTAATCGTATTCAGTTACTGTAATGTAATTCAAACTACATAATTGTGAAGGCCTAGTGGATTTTACGTTTTAAAGGACAAGAACATTAGTAAAGTTAAAAACTGTTTAACAACCTCTTATTAACCAATTTGGTGATATTTAGGATTATATCAATTTAGATTTAATACTAACACCCCAAACTATTTTTTAACCAAGTACTTACATTTGACGTTTTTTGAAATTTTTAAGATTTTTTTATGTTAAAAAAGGGCGAAATCCGGTCTATTTTTAACCAAAAATTGTTGAGGAAATCCACATTACTGTTAACACATGTAGTACAAAGACTACTTTTTTTGAATAAAAAATGTTAAAATTTCAATGAAAAACAATCTATTTTCGATTAAATACACAGTTTTTGGTACTTCCGTAGAAAAAATGAGGTTTTGCCGTAAATAAGTTTTACAAATACTTGTTAGTTTTACAATGTGCTGAGATACAAATCCTTATCACAAAACAACATTTACTTCGTCAAAATTGCTAAACCTTCTTCTAAACCCCAGAAGAATACAACTGAAAAAAAGTTTAGTAACCCTAATTAAATATATATACATAATAGTAAAGTAAGTTTTCGTCAAAATGTCAAATAGTCTTCAATCGCCCCAGAAGAATGTTTAACATAAAAAAAACTAAGAGAAATATAATGTATCAAGAATACTTCTACTTGTAATTGCCCCTGAAGTATTCCCCCAAAATCTTAATTATAATGACGAAAATTACTGGAATTATTATTCCATGCTATAATGAATATTATAGACTGGAAAAGGACAAATTTTGCCAATTTTTAACCAAAAACAACAATTATCACTTCTGTTTTGTAAACGATGGTAGCGCAGACAACACCTTAGAGCTACTACAACAACTAAGACAATTCGATCCCAAAAGAATATCGGTAATCGATCTGGAACAAAACCAAGGAAAAGCATCTGCAGTACAAGCAGGAGCTAATTACCTAAAAGAATTAGATCATATCGATAATATCGGATTCCTGGATGCTGACCTTTCTACTTCGTTGGAAGAAATGGACAATCTGGTAGAAAAACTAAATGCAAATCCAAACCTAACCATGGTATTTGGATCCAGAAAAGCAGAAGAAGCTAACAATATAGAAAGAAGTTTTATTAGAAACTTGTTATCAAACTTTGTAGGATTCTTTATCAGACACATCTTACAACTACCTATCAAAGACACACAATGTGGTGCTAAAGTATTTAAGAAAAGTATTATAGAGAATGTATACAGCCAAAGATTTATCAGCAGATGGTTATTTGATATCGAAATCTTCTTGAGACTGAAAAAACATATCGGACTTAAAGATCTGTTGAACTGCATTAGCGAAGAACCACTAGATAGCTGGATCGAGGTAGAAGGATCTAAAATAACACTTAAAGACTCTTTCCTAATTCCGATCAACCTGTTAGCAATATGGATAAGCTATCTTAAAATCAGTACAACTAGTAAAAAAATAACAGAAAACTTAAAATTTAAACTAACTACTATATGGTAAAAAACTACTATCAAAACCTTGTATCAAGAATTAAAATAATATCAAGTATATAAAACATATCTATACTACATCACTTTTTAATTTTAATGTTTTAGTAAGAACACTCTCGGTATAATTTAGAAATTATACTTCGATGTACTAATCTGTAGTGGAGTTATATCGAAACCTTGAGCCAATTTCTTAGTGGTAAATTTTCTTTGTAGAATGATACAATAAATTTAATCAATTTTTAAAATTGGGGGCTAGGGAATAAAACGTTACTCATATGACTATTTTCAATATTAAAAAGGACTGTTTAGATCAATCTTAATCTAAACAGTCCATAAGGAGCATGGTGATTAATAATGCCTACTAATTATTAATGAGTTCTCTTTAATTTTTTAATCTCTTTCTGCATTAAATCCTTGACATGTGAACAGGGTACTCTCTTGTTTTTATGGATATTAAATATAGGTTCCTTCTTTGTGCCATTTTTTTCAATAGGGCCATTTATCCCAAGTTCAAAATCAACTTTAATTCTTTTCTTAAAGTTTCCCCTGAAATTTTTAAATTCATTTTCTCCAAAAACTTGATGTACTTTGTGCAGCGCCCCGGAACTATTACTATTTAAACTGGGTAAGTTTTCCTGTGCTACATAGGTTCCAACTACCTCGGCGAAATCTTCTTCAATACTTGTTCTCGCATATTGACTAACAAAGTTTGGTTCTTCATTACTTGGTGCAGTCGAGATGTAAAAGGAGTTATTAAAATTGTTTAAATAAGAATTATCAAGAGCGCAGCCTTCAAAATTAGAAAAATTAGTACAACTTTCTTCTTTAACGGTGGCATCAAATTGTAGTTTTCTAGATAGCGAAATAATATGACCGATTTAGTGGGCCAAAATAAAGCCATATACACCGTTTTCATTATATTCAATTGGCTTAGCAGGTCTTAATCCACCACCGAAATCGGTGTACGCAAAATCAACATTCATTACTAACACCCACTCATTGATGTTCCATCTATTAAAGTTTGATTTCTGTTATTGTCAACATACCGTACTGGTTTACCATAAATCTCAATTGCCTGTTTCCAATAACTAACCACTCGTAATGCAGGCATTGAAAAAGCAGGAGTGATACATAGAGAAGCCCTGTTATAATCATCAATAATATTAAAGATCCTAAATTTTCTTCCGGTAACTAAACTATCACTTATAGTTACTACAAAAAAGAAAAGAAGACGAACAAATACGTAAAGGGTGAAAATCTATATGAAATTTCAGAAGGTTATTCACCAATTGTATGGGCAGATACTGGTGCATTCTCAACAGTATACGCTTTGCGAAAATGAATACCAGCCATTGAAAAAGATTTATTTATATCAAATAAAAGCATTCAGGAAATGTGGACTGCCATACCTTTGAATAAAGGTAAATATGAAGGGTTCGGTGGATTTCTAAATGGTTATGGATACGAATGACCCGTTATAACAAGAGAAAATCATCCAGCAATTGCTCCTATTGGCGGTGGTCGAGCTTGTTTAATTGTTTACCCAAAAGACAAGCTAACAATTATTCTCTTAACGAATTTAACAGGTAGTTCTCTTCAAAAAATAATTAAGAAAATATCCCATTATTACTGGGTATAAAAACTACCCAAAATAGTTTGTATATTGCATATGCAACCTTCGGCTGACAAACGCAACATATAAGAAATGTTGTACGTCTTTGGAATGAATTAATAAATGGAATTGGAAGTTCATAATAAATTAATCAAGATTGGATTTAAAGTTCAAAAGAATTCGATGGACTTTAAAATTTCCCAAACACTTTTAAAACGATACGTAAATCTGCCAGAAGAATATCTAACCTTTTTAAAGAGTTTTGAAAGAGTCACTAATACTTCTGATACAGTTTGGTTTATTTCAAATGACGATTTTAACGAAAGCACAAAGAATGACTTCAAGTGGAATGAGTTTGAATTGATGAGCTTGGAATGGAGTGAAGATGATGATGAAGAACTGATAAGTATTAGAAAGTTTTGGAAAAATCATATTCCAATTTTGATATCTGTAAAAGATGTATATCAATTTTGGGCGATAAGCTTAACAGATGACTCATATGGAGAAATAGTTCACGGACAAGAACCTGTTTTTGAAGAAACAACAAAAGTTTGTGCTAATTTCAATGACTTAATTGATTTAATGGAAAATAAAGAGATAAAAATACTATCAGAGTAACTAACGGACGTACAATACGGTGTATAAGTAATAGCCGTTTAAGTAGTAAAACGAAAGTGTAAATATAAAATAAAAGTCAGTGCAGAACCGAAAGGTTTGTAAGCAAAAACTAGCTACTACACATAAACCAGATAGTTAACATCTATTATGCAAAATATGACACTTATGAATAAAACTTACTTGCTTGCTTTTCTAATAGGTCTTTTGTGCTTTTCACAAACGAATACAAATCATGAACTTTCTATTTCAAAGATTGATAGTTTAAGTAAAATGCAAAGTTGCATCAGAATTCAAGATTTTGATGGTAGTATTAAGGCTAAAAAAACACAAAATGACTCTTTTAGTACTAAAACAAAAGGTACCGGATGGGGAGGTTGGAAAGTTCATTCGTTTATAATTGATTCAAGTGCGTACAAAAATCTCTCAAAAGAAGAAAAAAGAAAACTTGATTTGCGTGATTATTGCAAGCTTTTAAGAGCGGATTATAGAAAACACATTAACTACAATGACAATTCCTCTGAAGAAGAAAGTTTGAAATTATATCTTAATAATGATAGTATTTTCTATGTTAAATATAAGCGAAAATTGGTTCTTAAAAATGGAACAAAAAGTTTTAAACAATTCAGTTTTTATAAGAAAAATATGGAAATAGAATTAAAAAACGAGGTGCATTTAGCAAATTGGATATCAGAAAAGAGTAAAGAAATTATTAAGAAATGGTATGATTGAAAAAATTGCTTTGTAAAAATGTCTAAGGTTTGACATAAATAATTAATACTCTGAATTAGAACTAACAAGTGCTAACAGACTATAAAAAATAGAAGATATTTTGAAGATAAATTCTTTGACAATAGAATGTTATTGCCACTATAATTGTAGCTTTGGTATAGCAACATATATTTAATAAATTAATTGAAAGTTGATTGATTTGACCCGGTAACTAACTGAGAGCTATGTCGTAAACATAAAAACCACCCATTAAGGGTGGTTTTTTGCATAGGTTGTATTTCTATATTTGTAAAAACACTGTTTAATAGGCTTAATCTATCGTATAATTAAGGTTTAACCGTATTTATCCTGTTTATGAGCTATTAATACTGTAGCCCTTAATCATGAGAAGTAAACACAAATGTTTAAAGTTTTTGGGTATAAGTTTTACTGTTATTTGTATCCTAATATTCTTTTTTTGCCCTAACCCTTTGGGTGCACAGTGGAATCCTAATGCTGGGGTTACTCTAAGTTATACTCACGAAGCTTCCATAACTGCTACCTCAGACGCTGTTGGTGATTTATCTGTTCAGAATTTAATAGACGGAGATTTAACAACAGGATGGGAGTCAGATTTTCCATTTCCAACAAGGTATATTGCCAAAGCTAATCAAAATGTATTTTTGAACGGTGTTTTATTCACTGATATAAGTGCATCAGAGGATTTAGATGTTGAAAACACGACTGATGCCAATTTGTTTTCCAGAATAGGATTTACAGGTAATGACAACTGGATTAGGTACACGTTGCCGGACAGTCAATACATAGAATTGCTTTCTTTTAGGATAGAGGCTCTAAATGGTAATGTTGAGGTAAAAATAAAAGATGAGAATGGTATTGTCACAGATTTTGCAACTTTTACTGCTGAAGACACAGCTTTGAAACGATTGGAATATCAAGGTATTATTAGTGAGATTGAAATAATTAGTGCTTTCCCTTTTGAGTTGATTGAAATCGCAGGAATTGCAACTCCAATATATGAAGATATAATCATCGATTTGGGTAAAGAACGTGAAATAGGATGGCTTTACCCAGCGATAGGAAGTTTGGTTCCATCTTTAGAAGCATCTTTTAGTAATGATAATATTTTGTTTGAAGAAGCTCTTTTTCTTGAATCCAAGATTATTTTTGAGTTTCCTTACAAGGTAAATTTATCCAAACATTATAGATATGTTCGCCTTCGTTTTGAAATCGAAAATAAGGATTTTGCAAAAGCCAAAATGATAGAAATGTCTATCTATGATAAAGGCGGTATTTATGGTAAAATGCCTGAAGATAAATATAGCAATGGGAAACCCTTAAAAGAAATAATGGGGATTAATGGAATTTGGGGATGGGGTCAGGGACTCACCAGTGCTTTTGACACTAACCCAGATTTAGGAGTCTCTCTGTATTCAAAAGTGGCAACCCATGGTAGAAATTACCACGATATGGTTTGGGACACGAATGATCCCGATAATACGCCAGATTATTCTAACAAAGGAACGATGAATGCTGGAGGTTGGTTAGATTGGGATACAGAATACCAGGTATGGAAAAAAGGTAATTTACCAGTGCAGGCTACATTGCAGTTTCTTTCTTCAATTCAACCACAGGAAGATTGGAATAATCTGGAACAAGCTTCTTATGATTATGGGTATGAATATGCTAAACATTTTGGTCCAACCCATGGTAATGGTTTGGTAGACGTATTTGAAATCGGTAATGAACCTTGGAAATATGATGCATCATTCTATCGTACCATTTTAAAAGAAATGGCAAGAGGAGCAAAGGATGCAGATTCGGCTTTTGTCGTTTTACCATGTGCATTGCAAGCTGCAGACCCGATAGCAGAAGCCAGAGAGTTTAAAAACTATATGGGAGCAAGATTGACTGATCAGGAAATGCAATATCTTGATGGGATCAATGGCCATCACTATAGTTATGCATTAACTTTAGAAAATGGCAACATAAAAAGAGCAAGTACTTTTCCAGAAAATAGGGCTTCCTCTTTTATGGAAGTATTGGCCAATATCCGTTTTAGAGATCAGAATGCTCCAGATGCTCCTATTTATGTGTCAGAGTGGGGGTGGGATAGCAGTACAGATCAAAGTACTTGTACTCATTCTGAATGTGTTAGCGAGTATGCCCAGGCGATATATGGAGTGAGAGGGCTTATGATATTGGATCGATTGGGAATTGAGAGAGCCACCTGGTTTTTCTTTGCAGATTCTGGTAATAATGATACAACTATAGTCTTTGACAGAAGTGGTCTAACAGAGGATAAAAGTAAAAATTTCAATCTCAAAAAGTCTTTTAAAGCTTTTCAGGCACTTTTTGATAAATTAGGGGACTCACATTTTATACAAGTACTGCAAGAAGACGATACTGCCTGGGTATATTTATATGGTGATGAAACAGGAAACCCAACGCATATTGTTGCCTGGAAACCTGTTGATGTTAGAGATACTTCTTCAGATGATATCCAAATACCTTTGATTTTTTCTGCTCAAAGTTTTGAATCGGATAATGCATGGGTAATAGATGGAGAAAACCCTATGGGAACAGAAGTGGCCCTTCCAAGTGTTTCTAATAATGTGATGAATGTTACAATACAAGGAGCACCCGTAGTTGTTAAACTAAAAAAAAATGGAGATAAAGGAAATCCTCCCATAGAGCCAACATTTCTGGTAGGAGTCAGTGATACTTCAAGCGCGGTGCAACTAAATTGGACTGATAATGCAGATAATGAGCTTAACTATTTGATAGAGAGATCTTTAAAAGAAACGATAACTTATGAGGTTATCGCAACTTTAGAGTCTAATGCATCTTCTTATACAGATATAGGCTTAACACCTAATACTACATATAAATATCGAGTTAAAGCAATAAACCAGTTTGGAGATTCATTTTATAGTAATTTAGTTAACGTTACGACGTTGGAAGATTTTGAAAATGTTATGTGGACTGATAAGGTTAATACAACTGAAGGCCAAGATGGAACATTAACCAGTAATAATTCCAACAGTGGGTTTGGAAATAGCGGTGCAGCTTCCATACAAATAATACCTCAAGGGTATCTTGGGTGGGGAGAGTTTACTGTTCAGTCCGAGTATTCTTTTACAAATCTTGTGTTTGGGATGTCTGACCAAAATGAGGATGCGGATATTACTACTATCGATTATGGTTTTGAATTTGATGGGAGATTTGTGTATACCCTAGAACAAGGAGTGAAAAATACATTTATTGGGGTGTACAATGTTGGGGATGTGTTTAGAATTTCAAGAAATGAGCAAAAGGCAATTGAATATTTTATCAACAATGTAAAAGTTGGAAGATCATTGGTGTTATCTGATACTCCATTGCAACTAGATGTGTCATTCAGAGACCGTGGGTATTCGATAGAAAAAGCCAAGATTTTTATAGGTAAAAAAATCATTTCTACAGATGATGATTCTGATGTTGATGAAGAAGTTGAAGGTTTAGGAATCGTAATTGCACCAAATCCCATAAAGGGAAGATTAAACATATCTAGGATGCCTAATGAGCCCAAGAGAATTGTAATTTTATCAATTCTAGGTTCAGAATTATACAAAATAGGGAATCATGAAGAAACTGATATTTCTATAGATTTATCAAGTTTTCAATCCGGAATTTATTTTGTGAAAATTGTCTACAATAAACAACAACAAGTCAAAAAATTTGTGAAGTGATACCTAGAACAATCTAAAAATCATTTAGAATGATTGTTCTTGGGTATTCCCAAAATATGATGATAATAAATTTTTTTTGTAAAACTTCAAACTATGGTTTAACCTTATTTTTTTGATGTTTAAACTTTTTTTAGCCCTTAATCTATTATTAAATTTTCCGCCTATGAAAAAAAATACTCAAATTTTTAAATTAGTACCAATAATTTGTCTCTTCTACTTTTTTAGTGTCCATAATGGTAATGCTCAGGACAATGATGGGGATCTTATTCCAGATATTACTGATGTAGATGATGATAATGATGGGATATCCGATAATATGGAAGGAGAATGCATTGCTACTTCAATCTTGGATTGGTCTGTTTATTGGGGATTTCTCACGTCTCCGACCATGACACCTCCATCAAATGTAACTGTCGATGGAGTAGTCTTTACACCCAGTTTATCTGCACCTTCTATACCTTCTTCAGGAGACGTTCAAACGCAAAGAAATGGTACACAAGGAACTGAAATTTCTGGTTTGATCAGTGAAATGGTAGGAAACACAATAACCTATCAAGTTTCTTTCTCAAGACCAGTAAAAGATTTGTCGTTCTCGGTAGTAGATATAGATAGTGATTTACCTGGACCTTTTGTCTATGGAGATTATGTAGATAGAGTTCAAGTTATAGCGACCAATAATGGAACTCCCATACCACTGGTACAAGGGGTTCATTATACCGTAGGATCCGATGTTGCTGTGGTCGGTGCGGCCGAATTTGAAGGAACCAGTCTAGATCCCATCGATACAGGGAGTTCCGCAGACGTCAGTTTTTCTATCCCAGAGTTGACTGATCAAATAACAATCCTATATACCAATGCCTCAAGCGCACCTGTACCATTATTGCAGTTTATTTTGTTATCTGATATGAATTGGTGTTTAGCAACAGACACAGATATGGATAATGTACCTGATTATCTGGATTTGGATGCGGATAACGACGGTATCTATGATATAGTTGAAGCAGGAAATATCAGTCTTGATAGTGATAATGATGGAGATATAGATACAAATGATATTGGTTTTGCGGATATCAATGGTGATGGGCAAGATGATACAGCTGCTACTATAACACCCACAGATACAGGTAGCACTGGTATTTTTGACTTTATTAATTTGGATAGTGATAGTGATGGATGTAATGATGCCAATGAAGCTTATAACGATCCCAATGCAGATGGAGGTGATTCAGGAGTGTATGGAGTTGATCCTGTGGACCCTACTACTATTATTAATGCAAACGGAACCGTAATTGCTGCTACCTATCTCATTCCGTTTGATGATGGTGATCTGATTAGGGATTTTCAACAAGTAGGACCAGATTTTGATTTGGATGGAGTTTCGAATGCGTGTGATACAACAAATTTCGTTGTTAATCTAACAGCAAGTGCAGCTACGGCTGTAGAAGGTGGTTCAGATGGGGAATTCACTGCTACTTTAAATATGTTAAATACTACAGGATCAGATATTGTTGTTCCTTTGGTGATGAGTGGTGTTGCTATAGATGGTACAGACTATACGAGCATTGTAGAGATTATTATTCCTAATGGTGCTTCTAGCGGTGTTGTTTTAGTAGATGCTTTGGCGGATGGTTTGATAGAAGGAGATGAAACCGTAATTGCTAGTTTAGGAAGCCTTCCTTCCGGAGTTTTTTCAGGAACAAATACAAGTGCTACTGTTACCATTACAGATAGGACAATCTATACGGTTGATCTAACAGCAAGTACAGCTATGGCTTTAGAAGGTGGTGTTGACGGAGTGTTTACCGCTACTTTAGATATGATCAATACTACGGGATCAGATATTGTTATTCCTTTGGTGATGAGTGGTGTTGCTATAGATGGTACAGACTATACAAGTATTGTAGAGATTATTATCGCCAATGGCGTTTCTAGCGGAGTGGTTTTAGTAGATGCTTTGGCGGATGGATTGATAGAAGGAGATGAAACCGTAATTGCCAGTTTAGGGAGTCTTCCTTCCGGAGTTTTTTCAGGAACAAATACAAGTGCTACTGTTACCATTACAGATAGGACAATCTATACGGTTGATCTAACAGCAAGTACAGCTATGGCTTTAGAAGGTGGTGTTGACGGAGTGTTTACCGCTACTTTAGATATGATCAATACTACGGGATCAGATATTGTTATTCCTTTGGTGATGAGTGGTGTTGCTATAGATGGTACAGACTATACAAGTATTGTAGAGATTATTATCGCCAATGGCGTTTCTAGCGGAGTGGTTTTAGTAGATGCTTTGGCGGATGGATTGATAGAAGGAGATGAAACCGTAATTGCCAGTTTAGGGAGTCTTCCTTCCGGAGTTTTTTCAGGAACAAATACAAGTGCTACTGTTACCATTACAGATAGGACAATCTATACGGTTGATCTAACAGCAAGTACAGCTATGGCTTTAGAAGGTGGTGTTGACGGAGTGTTTACCGCTACTTTAGATATGATCAATACTACGGGATCAGATATTGTTATTCCTTTGGTGATGAGTGGTGTTGCTATAGATGGTACAGACTATACAAGTATTGTAGAGATTATTATCGCCAATGGCGTTTCTAGCGGAGTGGTTTTAGTAGATGCTTTGGCGGATGGATTGATAGAAGGAGATGAAACCGTAATTGCCAGTTTAGGGAGTCTTCCTTTCGGAGTTTTTTCAGGGATAAATACAAGTGCTACCGTTACCATTACAGATCCTGTGTTGTCTGGAAATCTTAATTTGTTAAAAACTGGAGAGTTTGTTGATATAAATAACAATGGTATTCCTAATGTGGGAGATGAGATTCATTACACGTTTACAATAGAAAATATTGGGAATATTGTAGTGAGCAATATTGTTTTGGTAGATGAATTAGTGGGTATTATGATTAGTGGTGATCCAATCAATTTAAATCCCGGGGAATCGAATACTAATAATTTTAGTGCAATATATGTACTTACAGAAGATGATATTCTCATCGGTAGTGTTGTAAATCAGGCAATGGTCACTGGAAAAGACGCTTTTGGAATGGATGTGATCGATTTTTCTGATGATCCGCTGGATGATACAAATTTAGATATCGATAGTGATGGAGATTTTGAGGATATAACAATTACCATACTACCACAATCAGATATCAGAGTATATGAAGGGATAAGTCCCAATGGGGATGGTGCTAATGATGTTCTTAGAATTGCAGGACTTCAAAACTATCCGGATAATAACCTTCAAATATTCAATAGATGGGGGATCAAAGTTTTTGAAGAACAAGGCTATGAACAACCTGGGAAAAAGCTTTTTGATGGTGTAAGTAGAGGAAGAGCAACCGTTAAGAAAGAAGAACAGCTCCCGGTGGGAACATATTTCTACATGCTACAATATAGAAATATGCAAGGGTTTGTTACTTCTAAGACAGGATATATTTATGTCAATAGATAGATTTATGATCCTATTTTTCCCCTTAATCTACAATATTGAAAATATGAAAAATCAAAAATTAATCAAAATAATTCTTGTGCTACAATTAGTGTTTTTTGTGCATCAGCTTAAAGCGCAGCAAGATGCCCAGTATACACAATATATGTACAACACAATTAGTATAAATCCTGCTTATGCAGGAACCAGAGGAGTTTTTAGCGCTATGGCTCTACATAGATCCCAATGGGTTGGGATTGATAACGCTCCTAGAACGCAAACCTTGACTCTCAATACTCCTATCGGAGAAGAAAACAAAATGGGGTTGGGTGTTTCAGTAGTAAATGATAGAATCGGTCCAACTCAAGAATCCTTTTTCGGGGTTGACTTTTCGTATACCATACCAACTTCGGCGGAAGGAAAAATTAGTTTTGGTGTAAAGGCAGGAGCACATTTGCTGAATGTGGATTTACAAGGTTTGGATATCATTAATGCCAATGATAACCTATTCGAAAATGAGATAGATAATAGACTGAATCCACAGTTTGGGTTTGGAGCTTATTACCATACGAATAAGTTCTATTTGGGATTAAGTGTCCCAAATACATTAGAGAATAACCACTTTGATGAGAGTTCGTCGTCCTCAAATAGTAATGCGGTTAATTTCTTGGCAAAAGAGCGAATGAATTACTATTTGATATCAGGTTATGTCTTTGATTTAGGATATTACGTCAAGTTAAAACCTGCTATTTTGACAAAGATGACCGCTGGAGCTCCGTTACAACTTGATGTCTCTACCAACATTCTTATCTATGATCGATTAACTTTAGGAGCGGCATACCGATTGGATGCTGCTGTAAGTGGGTTAGCAGCCTTTCAAGTATCCGATGGGATAATGATAGGCTTTGCCTATGATCGTGAGGTGACAGATTTAGGAAATGCTCGACTAAACAGTGGAAGCTATGAGGTGATGTTACGTTTTGAATTGGTCAAAAAATATACAAGAATATTAACCCCAAGGTTCTTTTAAAAACCATCTGAAAACTAAATGTAGAGGATATGATTAAAAAAATACATTTTACCATTTTTATAATGCTTCAGGTAGTTTTTACCACAGCACAACAAAGAGAGTTAAGAATAGCTAATAAACACTATGAACAGATGGATTACATTAATGCGCAAGTATACTATTTGCGAGCTATTGAAAAAGGATATGAAGATGTGACAATTTTTGAAAAATTAGGGAATTGTTATTACAAGAACGGGCAACTTTCAGAATCGTTAGAATGGTATGATCGACTCATTAAAATGAATAAGCCAGATTTAGATCCTGAGTACTATTTTAGATATGTTCATGCTTTGAAGTCTGAAGAGAAGTATACAGAGGCAGATGAATACATGCTAAGATTTGCCAACATAAAACCAAACGATCAACGATCAATTTTGTTTTTGGAAAGCAAAGGTTATCTGGAAAAAATTGATTTTCAGTCTGATCGTCTGGAAGCTAAAAATCTTGAGATTAATTCCAAGTATACTGATTTTGGAGGATTCTTTCACCAGGGAGATGTTGTGTATGCTTCTGCATACGACACTTTAATTACTAGGAAAAGAATACATAAATGGAATAATGAACCTTTCTTGGATCTATACATGGCAAAATTGGACACGAGTTCTGGAGAGTTGCAAAACCCTAAGAAAATGGACAAAAAGATTAACACTAGATATCATGAATCTAGTGCTACCTATACTAAAGATGGCAATACAATTTATTTTACCAGAAATAACTTTGAAGAAGGAAACTATAAAGTAGATCAACGCCAGATTAATAGGTTAAAAATTTTCCGAGCTTATAGAAAAGAGAATGGCGATTGGAGTGAACCAAGGAGTTTACCTTTTTGTAATGATCAATATAGCGTTAGTCACCCAACTTTAAGCCTAGAAGAAGATCTATTGTATTTTGTTTCAGATATGCCAGGAAGCTATGGAGATATGGATTTGTTCAAAGTTAGGATACATGAGGATGGTACTTTTGGAACTCCTGAAAATCTTGGAAAAAGGATAAATACCGAAGGTAAAGAAACCTTTCCATTTATTAGTGCTTCAAATCAATTGTACTTTTCTTCAACAGGGCATTACGGTCTTGGAGGATTAGATATTTTTGTGATTCCAATCCGACCCAAAAGCGAATTTGAAGATTTTGTGGTTAATGTAGGAAAACCAGTTAATAGCCCCAGGGATGATTTTGCTTTTTATATTGATGAAGATAGCAAAAGAGGCTTTTTCTCTTCCAATAGAGAGGGAGGTAAGGGGTTGGATGATATCTACGCTTTCCATCAATCTCAAATCTTAAAAGAATTTTGCAAAATTAAGGTTGAAGGGATAGTAAAAAGTAATGAAACGGATGAAGTGATTCAAGGTGCAAAAATTGGGATATATGATGAGAATGGAGAGTTGATCGATGAACTTATTTCTGATGAGCAGGGGAAATATAAATCTCAAAGATTCATAGAATGCGGTTCAAAATACGTAGTGTCAATATCTAAGTTGGGATATGAAACCGGGCAACTGAAAATAGAAACCCCGGATTCGCCATCTCAGTATATCAATTTGAGTTCTTATAAAGAGCTAAAACTGGTTCAAAATGAAATGACTTGTGTTATTACAATAACAGGAACTGTAAAAGATGATGCAACAGATATTCCTATTGCCAATGTTCAGGTATCCATATATGACCAGGAAAATGTTTTAATCGATAAAGTGTTCTCAAATAGTGATGGAGTATATAGATCAAATAAAACTATTAATTGTGGAGAAAAATATAATATCATTATTTCCAAATTAGGGTACGAGAGTAGTACCCTGTTTATTGAGACTCCAGTAGCTCCTTCTCAGACTATAGATATATCTGATAGAACAGGATCACGTCTTACAAAACTAATTGATCTGGACGACTTAGCTATAGAAAAGATAAACCACTTAGAGCTAAATCCTGTTTATTTTGATTACAATAAATCAGTGTTATCTTCTGAAGCAAAAAAGAGACTTACTCCGGTGATTACATCCTTGAAAAAGTACAAGGAGTTGAAAATTTACATAAATGCACATACAGATAGCCGAGGAAGAAAGTCCTATAATTTGATACTGTCAAAAAAACGGGCGAATTCAACAAAAAATTATTTGGTTAAAAATGGAATCCAATCCAATAGAATTATTATTCAAGGGTATGGAGAGTCTAGGCTCATTAATGAATGTAGTGATGGAGTTCCATGCTCGGAAGAAAGGCATAGCGAAAATAGAAGATCAGAATTTGAAATGAAAATTAATAAAAACTATGGAGAATTTTAAATAGAACAAAAATCACATTAACAAAAATAAAAGTAATGAAAAACAAAAATCACTTCTTGCAAATCATATGTGCAATTTTTATGTTCATCCTCATGATTGGATGCAGTAATCAGGAGGAAGTTATTGGTCCTCTGAGTATGGATGACCCACTTATACTGAACTTTCAGGAACCTCCTTTTGATCTTTTAAAGCATCAACGATTGTATCTGTCTAATGTGCAATACGGTGATTATCAGCAGACTATTTTTGATTTGTTCATTCCAGATTCTACAGATCAATATGATTTGGTTATTTTTATTCATGGAGGAGGGTTTATTCAAGGGGATAAATCAGATTTCTATCGCTCAATGAGTAATAGACAATTTATACAAAGACTACTCGATAATCAAATAGCTTTTGCATCTATTAATTATAGGTTATTGGAAAAGAATGATCCGGATGGTGTGCTTAAACCTTTATTTGATGTCAAAAGATGTGTACAGTTTATTCGTTACCATGCATCCCAATTAAATATAGATAAAAACAATATTGTTTTGATGGGAGCTTCTGCAGGCGCAAGCTCTGCATTATGGATGTCTACACATGATGATATGGCAGATAATTCTAGTAGTGATCCTGTGTTGAGAGAAACTACAAGAGTCAAGGGGGTTGCCTTAACCGAAACGCAGGCAACGTTGGATGTTATCAGATGGAATAATCAGGTTTTTAATGATTTTGAAGATTTAAATCTAATAACAGCAATGCAGAATCAGACAGCTTTCAGGAATCGTATATTGGCCCTCTATGGAATTTCATCCATTGATCAATTAACCTCTCCTGAAATTTCTGCATATCGAGAACAGGTGGATATGTTAAGTATGCTCTCACCTGATGATCCTGAGATATGGTGTAGTAATATAGTTATTACTAATAATCAACCTAATAATTTAAATCAGTTATTTCATCATGGCAATCACGTTCGTGAAATCAAAGCTATTGCAGATTTAAATGCAGTAAACACGGTAGTGAGATATGGAAATCCGATTGTATTTGATAATACAAATAATGAAAATCGATTTCAGTTTTTATTGAAAAAATTGAGAGAATAGTGGAGGAACTTTTGTAAATACCACCCAAATAGCATGGTGTTTGGCTTCCATTGAAACAATAAATTTACAAAAAGCGTAAACATGAAAAACCTTATCAAAATTTATAATTGCTTAATGCTGTTTTATTTTAATTTTTCCTTGTTACATGCACAGGGTTCAGCACCTTATGGAGAAGCTGGTGATCAAACGGCTGTATATGTCAATGATACGACTTTACCATGGGGGTATTATGAGTATTTGCCATTGGATTTTAATTCTACTTCCGGACAATTGTATCCTGTAATTATTTTTTTTCATGGTGTTGGTGAGCGTAGCGACAATGTTCCGACCAACCTTACCCGGGTGTTAAATACCGGATTACCTAGAAATATAGAAAATGGTTTGGATCTTCCAGCCATAGTGATTTCACCGCAAGCCCCATGGGGCTGGTTTGAAGAGCAGGATTTTTTAACTATTTATAATTATTTGAAAGACAGTTACCCAATAGATCTCAATAGAGTATATGTAACTGGATTGAGTGCAGGAGGGGCGGGAACGATAAGAGCTCTTCGAGCGCATTCAGATAAGATCGCCGCTGCAGTTCCTATATGTCCAGCAGATTTGATTTCTATGTCTGATCCAGAATTACGACAAACCCCAATATGGTTCCATCATAATTTTGATGATACTGTTGTCTACCCAGCAAACTCTATAGACTCTTGCAATGCAATTATGGATAATGGGACATCTGTAATGGATATATATCCCTATGGTCCTAATAATAGTGGCGCAAATGGCGATTATACGATGAATATTAATGATAATGGGGATTGGCAATTGTTTTCTGGTGCTTCTGTACCTCAAAATAATTTGGGTTTTACTCTTTATAGGTATGGAGGTCATGATGCTTGGACAAGAACTTATAATAATCAGGAGGTTTTAGACTGGATGTTATCCAAAACACTAGATAATACTCTAGTAAACCAACATCCTGTTGCTAATGCTGGTGAGGATATTACTACAGATCAAACTACTGTCACCCTAGTTGGGAGTTTAAGTTCGGATCCAGACGGGAATATTACAAGTTATGCATGGAGCACAACGGCTACCGCCACTATTGTGTCACCTTCATCTTCAGTAACAGAGGTTACCGGTTTAAGTGAAGGGGAACATACCTTTGTACTTACGGTTACCGATGATCATGGAGTTACTCATAGCGATAGTGTTTTGGTGACCATCACATTTGCTAATACTCCACCTGTTGCTAATGCTGGTGAGGATATAACTACAGATCAAACTACTGTCACCCTAGTTGGGAGTTTAAGTTCAGATCCAGACGGGAACATTACCAGTTATGCATGGAACACAACGGCTACCGCCACTATTGTGTCACCTTCATCTTCAGTAACAGAGATTACCGGTTTAAGTGAAGGGGAACATACCTTTGTACTTACGGTTACCGATGATGATGGAGCTACTCATAGCGATAGTGTTTTGGTGACCATCACATTTGCTAATACTCCACCTGTTGCTAATGCTGGTGAGGATATTACTACAGATCAAACTACTGTCACCCTAGTTGGGAGTTTAAGTTCGGATCCAGACGGGAACATTACAAGTTATGCGTGGAGCACAACGGCTACCACCACTATTGTGTCACCTTCATCTGAAGTTACTCAGGTTACTGGTTTAAGTGAAGGGGAACATACCTTTGTACTTACGGTTACCGATGATGATGGAGCTACTCATAGCGATAGTGTTTTGGTGACCATCACATTTGCTAATACTCCACCTGTTGCTAATGCTGGTGAAGATATTACTACAGATCAAACTACTGTCACCCTAGTTGGGAGTTTAAGTTCAGATCCAGACGGGAACATTACAAGTTATGCATGGAGCACAACGGCTACCGCCACTATTGTGTCACCTTCATCTGAAGTTACTCAGGTTACTGGTTTAAGTGAAGGGGAACATACCTTTGTACTTACGGTTACCGATGATGATGGTGCTATTCATAGCGATAGTGTTTTGGTGACCATCACATTTGCTGATACTCCTCCTGTTGCCAATGCTGGTGAGGATATTACTACAGATATCCCAATGATCACTCTTAATGCGGAAGGAAGTTTTGATCCTAATGGGACTATAACAGAGTATCGATGGTCAACAGAAAATGCTAATGCAGAAATTGTAGATACTAATAGTGCTGTAACAGAGGTAAGGCAGCTTTTTGCAGGAGTATATGAATTCACATTAACCGTTACCGATAATGATAACCTAACTGATAGCGATACGATATTGGTTACTGTTAATGCCCCTAATCAACCACCTGTAGCTATGGCTGGCGAAGATTTTGTTACCAAAGACAGAATCATACTTTTGGATGGGAGTAGTAGTTTTGACCCTGATGGAACCATAGTAAGCTACGAATGGAAAAGTAAAGAGGAATCGGATGTTATTATAAAGAATCCAAGCAATAGTATAACAGAAATAAGTGAAGTTGAAGCTGGGACCTATATTTTTGAGCTTCATGTAACAGATAACGATGGAGCAGTACACTTGGATGAGATTACGGTAACAGTAGAAAAAGATATATTCGATATTGTAGGGGAAAATGAAATAAGAGTATATCCTAATCCGGTAGTTTCGAATTTTGACGTATTATCCCGTTTGAAAATTTTACAAATTACCGTAATAAATAGCGTTGGGGTTAAAGTTTTGGAAAAGAACTGTCGTAACGAAACAACATTAGATATCTCCAATTTGGCAAGAGGAAGCTATCTTTTAAAGATTTGTTACCAATCTAATAGAAAATCAGTATGTGAGGTCAAAAAGATTATAAAAAGATAAACCATATAAAAATTTGTAATCTTAATACTATTCGATCATGTAGAGAGATATTGAAGTGGTTTAAACTTTTTTGATTGAAGGGAGAAATCTTTAACCATTTCATAAAGTTAAAAATAAATTCAATATAGGTATGTATGATAAAAAGTTATTTGTTGGTAAACTTATGTTTGGTATTTCTAAGGGAAACAACCAGATGAGTTTTATTTGTTTGGAAGAAGGTTTTGCTTATCTTAATACTTTACTCAGTTACTGCAGAAGCCCTAAACACAGAAAGGAAGTACTTGAAGCTATTAGATTGCAAAAAGGCTGGCATATTGATTATACACAATTAAAGTATTTAAGTTCTGATCAAGAAATAAAGCTTGCCAAAAAAATATGGAAAGAAAAAACAGGATTTGATGGTAATGGACAATTAGGGTATTACATTACTTTTACCGATTATGTAGCGCCCGATTGTTGTGTCCCTGGTTTTGAACTTAAAAAAATCATAAAAACTTTAGAAAGGGAAGCAGTAGAATTTGATAAACAAAGTTGGAATCTCGGCTAGATTTTAGATTTATTTACATATTAAAATGTTGATCAAACAAATCTGTTTTGTCGTAATCTTAGCCTTTTATTTGGTATTGATTAAGCTAAGTAGGTGAGTGTGAAACTTGTTTTTTTGGTCTTAGTATGTATTATGCTTCTTCGTAACATGGGTAAACGGCCAGATTATTGTAGTGTGGTTTTACCAGCTCCTCCTTTTTGTATGGCAATGGATATGATGGGCATGGTTGCGTTTTACTTATTGATAGAATCAAATTTTTTAAGAATATTTAAACCCGCTTTATACAATAGAAAATCTATTGTATAAAGCGGGTTGGACTAGACACTTCTATATTCACGTTATGATTTATTTGTTTATTAATTACTTCTAAATGTCTCTGAGTAATCATGGTTCTTCTCAAATTTAAATTTTTTAATTGCGTAAAATTAACATAGTTGAGTAGTTTGATTACAGTAGCTGTATTTAAGCCATAACTTCCTCTCAAGTCCAAGTTTTCCAAATTGGGTGCGGAAATACGGCTCAAGTAGTTTTCAATATATGGTGGACGCAAACCTAAATTTTGAAAAGATAAATTTTTAAGGTTGTTGAGCTTCTGGTTACATAAGCCTTCCAGGTATTCAAAAAAACCAGGTAATTCGCCGCCGATGGTAAGCGAGTTTAGTTGTTTCATAAGTGGTGATTTACACAACTCGATGAGGTCTTCAGAAGGGATACCTGAGCCACGAATGGTTAACTGTTCTAATCCAGATGTGTAGGGAGAATGAATGAATTGTTTGAATTGTAATACTTCCTCACAATATAAAATATCTAACCTTTTTATATAGTGGTATTCCGCGATCCGAGAAAATGACTGAAATTTGATACGCGAAAATTTATAACATCTTATGAATTGGCCAATTTTGTAAATTTTAGATGGAATAGTTCTCCTGAAAGGAATCATGCGATCTTCAACAGGCCAGTGTGCTAATTTACTGTTTATAGCATTCATTAGAGAATCGATCCAAGCTTGATTGGCATTATCTATTGCTAGCTGTAAAATTTGATGCCAGGCTTCCAAATGAGTTGGGGCAGATAGAAATCTATTAAGCAAGGATATACTTTCGTCGTATGTTGCGTTTGTTTTCATGTTTTGATTTTTATTCCTCTAAATTAAATTTGCTCATATCCTGATCTTTTAGTTCCAACTGTAGCTAATTTTAGCAATACTTACATTAGCTCAAAAGGAATACATTCCTTATTGAATATATTTTATAGAAATGGCAAAATGGACTTCTATTCACAACGATGCTTCTTCTACAGGTAATTTGGCATTCAATCTATGATCGTCTATCTTAAGAACTTTTTTTTCCTGATTTCTCAAGAAAGCCGCCAGATTTACGGTAGTTGTGGTTTTATAGGCTCCTCCTCCTTTTTGTATGGTAATGGATATGATGGGCATAGGTATGTTTTACTTATTGATGGAATCGAATTATTTTGGGAAATACTTAAATTTTAACTAGCTTACTTCTATATTTACGTTATGATTTGTTTGTCTATTAATTACTTCTAAATGTCTCTGTGTAATCATGGTTCTTCTCAAATTTAATTTTTTTAATTGTATAAAATTATCATAGTTGAGTAGTTTGATAACATTAGCTGTATTTAAGCCATAACTTCCTCTCAAGTCCAAGTTTTCCAAATTGGGCCCGGAAAGACAGCTCAAGTAGTTTTCAATATCAGGTGGGCGCATGCCTAAATTTTGAAAAGATAAATTTTTAAGATTGCAAAGGTTTTGATTACTTAACGATTCTAAGTATTCGTAATAACCATGTAATTCGCCGCTAATCTTTTGTGAGTTGAGTTGTTTAACTATCGGTGATTCACAGAGTTCAATCATCTCGTCCAAAGGAATGCCAGAGGCATGAATCGATAACTGTTCTAGACCAGTAGTGTAGGGAGAGTGAATGAATTCTTTAAAGTTTACCGCTTCATCACAAAACAAAATATCTAACCTTTTTATGTGCTGATATTTAGTAATCTCAGAAAATTTTCGAAAATTTATCCGTGGAAATCTATAACACTTGATGTATCTGATAATTTTATAGACAATGTGCGGATGAATACTAAGTATAGCAATCATACGATCCTCAACAGACCATTGGACTAACTTGTTGTTTATAGCGTTCATAAGAGAATCAGCCCATGTGTGGTGAGCATTATCTTTAACCAGCGCTAAAATTTCATACCACGCTTCCAAACGAGTAAGAGTGGCCAAATGATCATTTAGCAAGAAAATACATTCATTATATTTCAGGTCTATTTTCATTTTAAGATTATTACTTTTCTTAATTGAAGTTACACATATCTCAATTTTTTAATTCCAACTATAACTGATTTATGGATACTTACTAAAGCAATAATTTTTCATATCATGTAGGTATCAAATCAATTAATAATTTAAAGGAAATAGATATGAGATAAACCATCTTTTTAGTATGGGTTTATGGGAGTAACTAGTAAAAATGAGGATTAATATATTTTATCTTGCAAAATCACCACTGTAAACCTTATGGGATAAGGTAGAAATTAATCCTTTAACATCATAAGATTTGCGTCAAGGGTTATTCACTCAAGAAAAAACATAATAGTTGGTGTATTGAATAGTATAAAAAAACAGAATGACTGCAGATTAGATTACTCTCGGTTGCTTCGTTTGTTTGTTTTTTTATTATACAAATCAACGGCATCATCTCTATTTTTGACTTGAAGCTTGCTGTAAATATTTCTTATATGAAATTTAATCGTATTAAGGCTTAAGTCCATTTCATCACTTATACCAGAATAACTTTTTCCATTAGCCAAAGAAGCAAGCACCAGGTTTTCTTTCTTAGTAAGTTGTTCAAAACCAGTTGTTTTAAACGAATCTACTACCATTTTGGCAATATTCATACTCATCGGAGCACCACCTTTAAGTGCTTGATCCATAGCATTTAAGATCTCGTCGGGATTGCTTCTTTTTGTTAAGTAGCCAATGGCTCCGTTACATAATGCATCAAATACATGCTCAGAATTTTCATGAACAGAAACCACGATTACTTTTGAATCAGGAGAAATACACTTAATACGTCCTATTGCTTCAATACCGCTAATTCCTGGAAGTCCTATGTCTATAAGAATAAGATCTGGTAGTGTTCTTTTAATACAACCTGTTGATTTTTCGTAAGAAGTGAATGCTCCGACTACTTCATAATCTAGAGAAGAGCTGATAAGATTGAGGTATCCTTCCAGAATTACTTCGTAATCTTCAACAATAATTACACTATATTTTTCCAATTTTTTTCTTTATGGGGGTTATAAATTAGCTGAATTTACTTAACTTTTTACAAAGAACAAAGGTATAGAGTCTTTTAATTCAATGGGATAGGAAGTTATAGAAGGAGTATACATGTTTGAGGTTACTGTGTTTTTATGATTATATGGTATTCAGATGTGTTGTTAGTGCTAACCGTTTTTTAGCCCCAAAGAAGCGGTGTGGTATAACTTCTAAGGGGTATTCCTGGTTATAATGTTAACAGGTAAGTAGATAAAAGGGAGAGGAATGTGTAAAATGAATTATTCTATCGCAAATCAGCTTTTTGGATCAAAATAAATTCCCTCAACATTATATCATTTAAAAATATTGTCACATTTTATTTCTTTACCTGCAAAATAACTAGAAAGTTTAGGTGAGGCATATTTCCCACCACCAAGATAGGTTTTGTATAAAAAGGCTGTGTAAAACTCGCATTTTCCACCTTTGGATAAGGCTACCTCTATCCAGATGGTTTGTTCTAACGGGATTCCCACAAAGTTTTTGGTTAATTTCCAATCATTGGTGATTACAATTCTTTTTAATTCACCAAATTATTTATAGTGTTTGTTCTTGACAAATGAAGTAATTGTCGGATCCTTTTTATAGCCCTTATGCATTCTTCGGGCATTTTTTACACGATGGTCTTTTATCCATTACAAACTTTTAACATAGTCGTTTCCATTAAGATATAATTCTATGTTATCAATTGCTCTTTGTGGCTCGGATTTCCATACGTCCTTATCAAAAAAATCATATTTGGTCATCATATTTGTGAATCGTACTGATAAATTCTGATCTATGTATTTATCAAAGTACTCTTCAATATTTTTAATGTGTTCATTTGTTTCTGGCGAATACATGTTTGAGGCTAAGAACTGTTCTTTATAGGCGAAATACTTTTTGTAATCAATATATAGACTAAATGCACCATTATCATTAAACTCTTCTAATTTTGGTTGTTCTCCTTTTAGCGTTTTTAAAGCAAGATTATTGAAGTTTTCAAGTTCTCTAAGTGTGCTCCCCATTTCAGCATATAATGCGAAGTGTTGGTCCATTTTTGTTTTGTACTTTGTTTTTTCTTCTTTGTAGCCTAGGTAATTCTTTACTGGTGTCACGGTAGTAATTTTTTAAGGTATTTACCTTAGAGCTAAACTTGAGATACAAGTTTTCAACTTCTTTTTGACTCGCTTGATGCATTTTGTCTTTATCATCATAAACCACTTTTAATTGTCGTAAAAGCTCATCTGCTTCCCTTTCTATTTTTAAAGTGGCAGGATCGATAGTAACTGGAGAAACTTTGCCTGCAATCCCTTGTCCGCTACTCGTTTCTGCAGAAACAGTTTTATCCTTTGTCTTGTTAACAACTTCCTCTTTAGCTTTTTGGATTATTTTTCCAAATTGTGCATTTCCGCTGTAAGAAATGAATGAAAGTAATAGGATAGTTAAAATTTTGCTTTTCATTTTGATAATGTGTTTTGTGGTTGTGAACTTTTTATCTCCATCAAAGGGGTTTTCTTTTTTAGCCTGATTTAATCCCCAATCATATTCCTTATATTTAATTGGTTGTTTGGGTTGTTGTTTTCAGAGGTGTCATTAGAACTGACAGAGCCAAGTTCCATTATTATATTGGTGCTAAAAGTATATGATATCGTTAAAACATTTAGGACGGTTAAAAGAAGGTTTATTGAAAGATTAGTTTTGTTCATTTTAACATATCTTATAAAATTTGCTTAGGCTTTAAGAGAACAAAAAGGGTGAGCAAATGTCTAATACAATGGTATCTTAGTAATTAGTACTGTTACCGCCCAAAAAGTGTGGCTTTAGTAAAAACCCCTCAAAAATGTAAATTGAGGGGCCTAACATAAACTCAACCAAAACTTGAAGCTGTTAATTCCAAGTCGTAAACAATGTTGTTTGCTGTAGTCAAATGTATCGCAATCATGTAATTCATAAAACACCTTATTTGGGTAGTTTTGTAGGTGCTTTCAAAGTGTATATAGTACGGATCAAATAGAAGTTCGATATGTTTTATCTTCAAAATTTAGGGAAAGGACTGTAGAGTTTAAAGAACAATTTGGACAATCTATTCTGCTATCATTTCATAATCAACGAATATACTTGGCTGTAAGCAATAACAATGGATTGTTTTCTTTTTCATCGAGAAAATTATAAACTATCTAAGTTTTGGCAGAAATGGTTAATGACGTAGAAATGGCTTTCGAAATAGTAACAGAACTAGGTTGATTTTTTTATGTCATATTCGAAGAAGGGAGAGTCCAGCTTTAGTTTCAATTCCAGTTTCCCTCTAACGAAATATTTATGATTTAAATAATTGCTGTTCCTTCTATAGTATCTATAAAACTCTGGATTATGTTCAAAGATTTTTTGATTTTTTAAATTCCAATTAATAATATTTCCAGTGGATTCGTTTATAGCCATTTTGTGAGTAGCCCCCATTTATAAAACAATGGGGGACGTAACACAAACTCAACGTAACCGAAAATCATAGTATATGGTTAAAAACTAATCAATTCGTTTTGATAAATCGAATATAAGTGAGATGGTTTAAATATAAAACACCTTATTTAGGTGGGGTTGACGTGTAAGTAGCTTGAAAATAATACAAAGGTATTTGTAAAGCCAAGTAAGATGAGTTTAGTCGGTGTGCTAAAAGGAATATGAATCCTGTTTAAGATGAAAACCGTTAAACTTATTTTTAGAATAAGCTTTTGATAGAATACATGCAACTAAGTGTGATTTCAAAAAGAGTATTTTTTGAATCTATTGTTTGATGAAATTGTAGAACAAAGATAGAGATGAGAAACTATACTAAGTATATAGTAGATTGTTTCTAAAAGGAATTTTCTTAATGTAAACTGGGATAATTCATATATTTAACCCAAATTTTCCTTTTTTAGCTTAAAGGAAATTAGTCATATATTGATTCAAATAATGGAACTTTTTTGGATTGTGGAAAAAAGAATTATAAAACATATTTTTTGTTGGATTATTACAATGCTTACTTATTTTATAGGATATACTCAAAAAGAAGATATTAGTAGAGTTCAGATTGTACACTATACAACAGATAATGGTCTGTCTCATGATTTTACATATCATATTACGCAAGGTCAAGATGGAAGAATGTGGATAGGTAGTGATAATGGGTTGGTTGCATTTGATGGAGAGCAATTTAAGGTTTTAAATACTGATGATGGTTTGCAAACTAATTTTGTTGTAGACATAAAGAAATACTTTGAAGATATATTAGTTATGGCGGTTTGGAAAGATGGAATCTATTTTTTGGAGGGAGATTCTATTTGTAAAATGAAGGGGTTTGACGGCAGTGATTATAGGTTTGAATCTTTCTATACGTTTGATAAAAATATATTGACATCAAATTTTGGAAATTATGAGTTGTATACTTTTTCAGATTCTTTAGGTACTTTTAGACGAACAACATTTCGTCTAGAAAGTACAGAGTTAAACAAATTACAGCTAAGAGGTGACTTTTCTAAGACTCCTGTGATCTGTACCAGGCCAAAACAGGTGGAAGATCATTTGTTTTTTTTAAATGGGTTTAACTATAACAAAGAGTGTAAAAATTTAAAAGGGGTTTATGAGATAGGAAAGGATCTTAGTTTTAAGAGTGTTTTTCCTTTTTTAAATGATAAAGTGGTTTTTGATATAGGAAAACTGCCAGGTAATAAATATTACGCTCTTACTCAAGATCAACTAATATATTTTACTGTTGATGGTACTTCCGAAATTAGAAATTTCAATTTACAGGATTTGTCTTTAAGGCTTTATAAAAAAAATGATTATTTTGAACTTTTTGTTGCTTATGATAAGTTGGATAAAGCAGATAAAATCTTTATTAGTTTTTTTGATGAAAATCTTATAGAATTGTATTTAAAAGATAACTTTTTGGTAAGTGATCTTTTTTTAGATAAAGACCAAAATTATTGGATATCAACAAAAGCTAGTGGTGTATACAAAATAAGGAGAAAAAGCAAACTTGTTTCTAAACATGTACTTCCTAACCATTTAATTGAAGATATGGCTTTAATAGGTGGGAAACTGGTAATGGGTTCGCACAATACACTTTTTTTGTACGATGAAGCAAAAGATTCGGTTTTTACTAAAACACTTTTGTCACGGGCAAGGGGTATTAGAAAAAGTAAACAGTTTGAAAGAACAATTTCGATTCATGGGGGTGATTCTATATCCTTGAGAGAAAAGTCCGTAATAGACAATTTTGAAATAAAATCTTGGCTGTCAACTCAAGAAAAATACCAAAATTACACCTTAAAATATAGTTCTAAAAATTGGGATTTGTATAAAGATAAAAACTTAATAGTTCGTAAAAAAATAACGAAACCCAAAACGAGGATTAATATAATTAGTCTAATTGATGAGCAAATTTATGTAGGAACTTCTAGGGGAATCCGGAAATATAATTTAGATGGTGAGATTTTAGTTGATTTCAAGCTTAATGAGATAAAAAAAAATGTAAGGAAAATTATTCATGATCCATTAAATGGGATATGGATCTTAGCAGGTTTAGATTTGTTTTTATACGATGATGATGGTCTTGAAAAAATAGAAAAGGGATACAAAGGATTATCAAGTGGTTTTGTAAATGATATTTTTTTAGATCATTTTGGAATACCTTGGGTTGGAACCCAAAAAGGATATTCTATTCTTAAGAATAATATGTTTTACAATTTTTACAAAGGTGAAGGGTTTTCATCTTCATATGTTACCAAGATTATTGAAGATGATCATCATTATATTTGGATTTCAGGAAATAAAGGGGTAGTGAAAATAGATAATAATAATGTTTTTAAGCCTTTTTCTGCTCCTAAACTAAAGTTGAATAAAACAAAAAACAAAAAACTTAAGGTATCAGTTGTAGACTTTTCTGGCTTCACTAAAAAGATACAATATTCTTTGAATAATGATGACTGGAAAGATCTAAAAGAAAAGGAGATAGACTTTGATAAATATGCTTTTGGAGAATATGAAATTCAAATTAGATCTCGTAATGAACTAAGTAATTGGGTATATTCTGAAGTGGTAAAATTTGATATCAAGGAAGATTGGTATATAACTAAATGGTTTATTTCTATTTGTTTTTTTTTGCTAATTATGGGAATTTATTGGATTAGATCTATACAATTAAGAAAAGTGAGAAAGCGTAATGCGATTTTAGAAAATTTTATTCAAGAAAATGAAAGATTAGAATTCCATTTGTCAAAAGTAAGAGAAAACGTTGCAAAGGACTTTCATGATGAATTAGGAAATAAACTAGCAGGGATTATGGTTAGAGCTAATTCAATAATACATAACACTAAGCCTTTGGAAAGTAAGATCGTTAAAGAAACTATAAAAAAAATCAAAAAAGATGCGGATCAGTTGTTTTTAGGACTTAAAGACTTTGTTTGGACAATAGATGCTAAAAGTGATTTGTTAAATGAGTTAATATCGTACCTTACAGATTATGGTTATGAACTTTTTGACGGTATTGATCTAAACTTTTCTGTAATTAACGATGTTGAACCTGCAAATATTAAACTGCCTAATTATTGGAGTAGAGAGCTTTTGTTGTTGTTTAAAGAAGCGCTTACAAACAGTTTAGTACATTCAAACGCAAACAGGATAATACTTCATTTTAGTTTTTTTGGAGATATCTTAGAAATTGTAGTAAAGGACAATGGAAAGGGGTTTTCTGAAAATGAATTAAAAAGGAAAAATGGATTGATCAATATGAAAAAAAGAGCTGAAAAAATAGGAGGTGAGTTAGATGTGCTTTCTCAAAAAGGAACTATGGTACGTTTTCGCGGAAAAATGTAGAACACCATCTGAGAGTGTAAATATAACCTTATTTAACTTTTCTTGTAGCTAAGGAACTGGGAGGAGGTCAATTCATCCCACTCAGATATCCACCTGGAAGCGAGAGTTTATAGAAAACTCTTCAAAAGCTTTTGAATCTAAGTCAAAATCTGATGATACAGATAAGGAGAAAAGTGCTCTTTACAGTAAAATAGGTCAATTACAAGTTGAGAATGATTTTTTAAAGAAAGTCTTGGACAAATGAGTACTACCCACAAACGGCAAAAGGTGATCAGATCTCATCCAAGACTAAGCCTTAAACAACAATGCAAAATTTTAGAGATTCACCGTTCCGGATTGTATTATAAGCCTAAAGGTGAGAGTCCATTGAATTTAAAATTAATGGTAGCCATAGACAAACAATTTTTGGAACATCCTTACTACGGAGTAGAGAGAATGACGGATTATCTCAACTTAGATTTAGGATATCGTGTTAATGTCAAACGAATCAGAAGGCTCTACAAAGTCATGGGGCTTCAGACCATTTATGACAAACCAAAGACAACCATAAAAGATAAAACCAGTTATGTATATCCATATCTATTAAAAGATCTTAAGATCACACATTCCAATCAAGTTTGGCAGACTGATATCACATATATACCGATGTATCGTGGGTTTATGTATATGGCTGCTATCATTGATGTGCATAGTAGAAAAATCTTAAACTGGAGCATCTCTAATTCTATGAGTGCAGAATGGTGTACAGAATTATTAAAAGATACCATACAACAATATGGAGCGCCACAAATACATAACTCTGATCAAGGTTCTCAATACACTAGTGAACTGTATATTGCTACATTAAAAAAACACAACATACGAATTTCTATGGACGGGAAAGGCAGAGCGCTGGATAATGTTTATATAGAAAGGTTTTGGAAATCTATCAAATATGAAAAAATATACCTAAATCCTCCAAATGGAGGGTTAGAATTATATCAAAATGTCAAAGAATATATACAATTTTATAACACCAAAAGAAGACATACAGAAATAGGAAAAGTGCCACCTGATCAAATATTTTATCAGAAAAATATGGCTTCGTAAATAATTAAAAAATACCTTTAGACTGTCCTAAGGATTGGGAGTATCATACCTTGTCTTCTTTAAATTCTTTACTATCCATAATTTTTAATATTACATTAAAACACCATTTTTTGCTTCTATGTTTGGGGGTAAATTGGTTTCCCCTAACATTTCTCTTAAATCTATTTCTATAACCCTACACAATGATAACATAGGTATATCATTTGCCATCCCTTGAAATGGATTCTCAGAATAATCACCTACAACTTCCATCATAACATAAACCCAACCAATTAAAGCTGTTATAGGTATAGACAGCCAAAAACCCCAATCTCCTACTTTTTGTAACTCAGGTATCATGCTAAAAGGCAAAAGCATAATAAAAATACCCACAAAATAACGACTCATGTTGGCATATTGTCTTGGTAATGGGAATTTCTTAATTCGTTCATTCTTACCTTGTAGAGTGTATAAACTACGCAGTAAATTACCCATTTCCATGTGACGAAAATCTTCAATCAATCCTTTTTCTCTAAGTTCTTTTAAATCTCGTGATTGTTCGTTGATAATTTGAGTTGCTGTATTTACATTGCTCACTAATCTATCGTGTTCTTCTTTTGGCAAAAAATGATTTAATTCAATTCTAGTAACTTCATCATCAACTAAACCTATACCAAACTTCTTCTGATACATTTTAGCAGTTCTTGCCATATGACCACCTTGATTAATGTGTTCCCATGGTGTTGCAACCAGCAACTGACTTCGATGTGCATACAACCAACCAATATGACGATATATTAAACGCTGTTTTATAGCGTAGATAGTTTTATCTGATACTTTTTTCTCTGCAAACAAATTTGTAACATAGCCATCTACATACATACCCCACGTACGACTCTCATTAACAATACCTCCCCATATTTTTCGTGCTTCCCACATTCTGTCATACGCTTGATTGTTCTTAAAACCTACATAAAACGCTACAGCAGTACCTATAACTGAAACAGGTAACCAAGGAATATTAAAAGAAATAATATTATAGTGATACAATACTGCTATACCACTCATTAATGCCAGAAGCCACAAAATATGATGTAAAGTCCATTTGACTAAATTTTTTAAACTTATTCCTTTTGTTATAATCATGACTTCTAGTTAATTTTTTACTTACTGATACTAAATTTATTGATAATTAACCCACCAATCTTTGTGTCTATTCTGCATGGAATCTTTAATAACGATAGGCTCTCCTATTTGTGGTGTTATCAAATCAAGTTCCATTTCATTCGCTTTATTGGTTACTCGCTCAATGGGATCTGTCCAAGAATGTAATGCTAGCTTAAAAGCACCCCAATGTATTGGCATAATAGTTTTTGCTTGAACATCGACTCCAGCTTGAGCGGTTTCTTCCGGAAACATGTGGATATCTGGCCACATTTTATTGTATTGGCCACATTCCATCATGGCAAAATCAAAAGGACCATATTTCTCTCCAATTTGCTTGAAGTGAGATCCATAACCACTATCGCCACTGAAGTACAAACTTGTTTGATTAGATTTAATTACCCAAGAAGCCCATAAAGTACTTTGACCATTATTGAATTTCCTACCTGAAAAATGTTGTGCTGGTGTGCATGCTAGTTCTATACCTTTAAATTTGGTTTCTTGCCACCAATCCAATTCTGTAATTTTAGAACTTTTTATATCCCAAGCCTCTAAATGTACTCCTACACCGAGAGGAACAAAGTATGCCTCAACTTTACTTTTTAATTTTTTAATTGATTCGTAATCAAGATGGTCATAATGATCATGTGAAATGATAATAGCATCAATCTTTGGCAATTTTTCAATCGCAATGGGTAGTTCTTTACTGAATCGTTTGCCTCCTAGCCAAGGATGAGGTGCTGGAACATCACTAAACATAGGGTCAATAAGAATATTCTTGCCATCTAATTGCAAAAGAAAGGCTGAATGTCCAAACCAAATAAGACGAGCTTCTCCATCATAATTAACAATATTTACTGAATCTATTTTTTGTACTTTCAATTCGTTTTTTGGTCTTCCGTTTTCGACTTTTTCAAAGAAGAATTTTTTAGATATTTTGAGCATATCAGAAAAACTTGGATCTTTAGGTACATTTTTAGTATTAACAAACTTATCTTTCTTAAATTGTTTAGAACTTTGGTATAAAGCTTGTCTATCCTCGCTTACATCACCGCCAAAAGTTGGATAAAAGTTTACGAATAAGAAATAAATAACTATTAGTACTCCTATTAGCCCCAAAATTGATAATAACATTCGTTTTAATATTTTCTTTATCGTCTTCATTTTAATAACTCCAAAATATCTATATTTTCTAAGGTGGCTTTATCAGCGCCATTCATCCCAACAACAAACATTGCTTGTCCTAATTCTGTTGATTTTATAGAGGCATTTTTTCCAAAAAGTTTTATTACTGGATATAATCGACGACTTATAGCATACATTAGATTAGGTTCTTTACGTTTCTTAACAGGAAAAATGTATCCTGGACGGAAACTGTAATATTCTAAGCCAGAATTAGCTATAATATTTTCTGCCATACCCTTGTAACGTGCAAAAGATGTACGGCTTTTTTCAGTTCTATCAGCACCAGAACCACTCAAGAAACAAAATCTTGCTTGTGGGCTTTCCATTTTAAGTGTATCTATAAATGCCTTGGTGTAATCAACCGTAATTTCTTTGAACTTAGCATCCGATACAGCACCTGTATAAACACCAATACAAAAGAAAGCAATATCTATGTCTTTGAACTGGTCTTTTATATCAGCATAGTCGAGAAAATCGTGGTGAACAATTTCAGTTAGTTTTTTATGTTTAGCACCTGATGTTCGACGCACCAATGAAACAACACTTTCTATAGCACTAGAACTTAGGCACTGCTGTAAAACAATAGTGCCTATCATTCCTGTACTTCCAGTAATTAATACCTTCATTAAACTTCTCTTATATTATCTTTTCATCAATTAATTGCTGAAACATATCTACCATAGTTTCTTCAAGTGGTCTATAAGTTATACCTAGCTCTTTTTTACTTTTTGAGTTATCACCAATCCAAGAATACCCTATGTTTTTTGATACAAAAGTTCTTGTGATAACTTTACTTACCATCGGACCAATAAGCCAAAGTAACCATTTAGGCATTTCTTTTTTGGGAATTGGATATGTATTACCATATTTAGATTCTAAAGCTTGAGCCATACCTAAATAAGAGGTGTTATGTCCTGACGTAATATGGCGTCCTTTGGCTTCTGGTACAAATCCAGCTTGATAGTGAGCCACTGCCAAATCGCGAACATCTACAACACCCCAACCCATCTTAGGAACACCAGATTTCATACTACCATCACCAAATTGTTTTATTAAATTAAAACTCTCAGAAGTTACCGCATGTGGATTAATTGCTGGCCCCATAACCAAACTTGGATTTATGACCACCAAATCCCAACGGTTTTGCGCTTTGTTGATTTTCCAAGCCTCTTGTTCTGCGACTGTTTTTGAATATGAATATGCTCCATGTTTTAGTGAAGAACTTGTATTCCATATATCTTCTGTAAAAATATTGTTTGGGGTACTTTTTAAATCAACATTGTCTCCATAAATAGCAGCACAACTGCTGGTTACTACAACTCTTTTTACAGTTGGTGTTTTATTGGCTTGTTCCAACACATTACGTGTACCTAATTTAGCAGGATCTACCAACTCTTTTTGAGGATCCTTTACGTCTATTGTAAATGGCGATGCGGTATGATAGACCAATTCGCAACCTTTCATAGCTTCTGCATAGGATCCTTCTTGTAACAAATCGCTTTTAAAATATTTAATGCTTCCACTTGTTTTTTCAGCGATTTCATTTAGATATTTTAATTTTGCTGTATTACTTGGATTTCGTACTGCTGCATGTACAGTTAAACCTTCTTCTAATAGTTTTTTTACCAGCCAACCTGCAACAAATCCTGTCGCTCCTGTAACCATTACTGGTTTTGTCTTATCAATTATTGTCATTGTTTAAAGTTTTTATTTGTTTTATAAAAAATAATGCCGTTACTCCCAGTAGTAATTCTGAAATAGTGAAGAAAACCAATATCCAATTTGGAACACCATCAAATAATACACTTATCAGCCTTCCAGAGGATACACCAAACATGAATATTGCCAAACTTAGTAAAGCGGGAATTTTAAATTTATCAAATAGTGCTGCTGTTATCCAAAACACAGCTAAAGCTAAATAAAACCCCATAACCGAGCGCAACATATTCTTTAGATTTAGATTTATATCTTCAATTTGGAATAGATAACTTAAGGTTCTTTCTGGCGCCAAACCATAAAGCAAAGCAATAGGTATTAATATAATTGCTGTAGTTACCAAAAATATGTTCGTATATTTACTCAAGATTACTTCTCTAAATTTCTCTTAGTTTAACTCCTACTTGTTCTTCAAGAATAGGTTTTACAACAGTTCTAACATCATATCTCACATCTCCTTCATATCTTGGGGCATACTTTTGATAGGCCTCTTTTAGAATTTGATGTTTATGTTCAATGCGTTCCATATTATAGGCATGGGTGACCACAAAAAACTCGTTTGCTTTGAGTTGAGGCATTGCTTTTTCAATAAACTCATCTGTAGGCATGCCATGTTGCATGTTTTCTTCAGGACCAAGTTCTGACATAACAAAACCAGGACATATTAAACTAACATCAATAAATTCTGGTAACTCTTCTCGTAGCGAATGGGTCAAGGCATATACAGCATGTTTAGTGCCTACATAGGCACCATTAAGTGGTGTGCCATGAAATAGTGAGTTTTCTGAACCAATATTATAAATCGCTGCAGGTGTCTCTTGTTCAATAAACCTTCTACCAAATACTTGGCTACCCATAACAACGCCAAAATAGTTAACATTGAAAATAGCATGGAAATGCTCTAAAGGCATAAATACTGCTGGTGAATGTGGTACCATCATTCCTGCATTATTAATAATTACATCTACTTTTCCATAAGTATTCCACGCAAAATCAGCTAAAGCTTCCACCTCTTCCATTTTGGTAACATCTGCGCAAAAGTAGGATGCTTCAACACCTAATTTATTTAACTTCGCAACTGCTTCCTGTAACCTGTTTTCTCTTCTGGCACTAAGAACCAGTTTAGCTCCTTCTAGTCCAAAAGCTTTTGCAAAACCAAACCCAATACCAGTCGCACCACCTGTAATCACTACAACTTTATCATTAAAATTTTTCATGATATGATTTTTTTATTGTTGATTATCTAATTTAATTTCTTCATAACCATAATGGTTATATTCTATCATTTGAGTTTGTACATTGGTAGATCCAACTCCCAAATTGTGCAACTTAGTTAAGAAAGCATATTTTTCTAAATTAGAATAGCCTCTTGAGGTTTCCCACCAAGCAGGACCTGTTTGCATATAACTTGCTCCTAATGCTTCTAATAAAAGTGTTTCGCCCTCATAAGTATTGGCTATTATTTTAGAGTTCATTCGCATTGAGCCATCAGGCATTACTCGTAAATAATTAACACCACTAATTACTCCATTAATGTTTCCAGCTGTTGGACCAGAGAAATAACCGTTAAGGCGTAACCCTTCTTCTGGAATAGGAAACTGCCCTGAAAATACTTTCATTACATCTGCTCCAAAAGATTCAACGGTATTTAAATGTCCATTTCCGGCATAGATAATTGTTGCAGAATCATCTGCTTTAAAATCTTCTAATGTGTATGGAAAGTGTTGGTAATCTACTTTACTTACGTCTGGGTCTTCCCAAGCTAATGGTGTGCTTAACGGGTTTTCATCAAAAGCATAGATAGTAAGTTCTGTTTTTTGAGAAGCTGTATTTAAAGTTCCTTTGGCGAATAGATATTTTGAATTAACCCAATTGTACGTTCCGTAATGACGTAATTGAATTTGATAACATATCTGTCCATCTACATTTGTTTCACCTAAAACTTTCGCAGCGATGCGCTGTCCGTCTTTTGTGGTAATAATGCCGTGTTGATTGGTAAAGTTATAATTTGAGTGTACCGTTAAGAAGTCTCGTCCATTTAAAGCACCTTCTATTTTGCCACTACAACTTCCAAAAAAGCTTACAATGACTCTTGTTCCGTTTGTTCCGTTTTGAAGTTTTCGAGCTAAAATATCATTTGGGTTCATTCCCATACCTTCCATAGCAACTACATTGTAGTTAATAGTTCCAAATGCTGATGCGTTTTTATTGTCTTCTAAAGAATTGAAAAACTGTTTTAAATTTTCGTTCATAATGTTTAAAATTTTGTTCTTATAAAAAATAAATACCATCCTAATACAAGTGGTACAACAACTAACTCGGTTGCTAAAATGAAATAAACCGTTGTTTTATTGATACTTTCTATGCCAAACTGCTGAGTAGAGATAAATCTGCCAATACCACCTATAATTACAATAACAAGTGCCATAATTAGGGCTACATCATACCGTTTTAAGTTGGTTGAAAAAAGGATAAACATAGCACCAAAGCCTGCCCAAATTGCACCCAAAAACCGTATCGTAAAATTGAGCATTGGCTTTGTTGCATCTGAACCCAAATCGCCAAAGTCTCCTTTGACACTTGCTCCATTAATAAGGTCGTTTGCTCCAGAGAATAAGCCTATGAGCCCAAGTATTACTACAATAATTCTAAAAACTAATACCATTTTATTCTAATCCTACTAAAGTTCGGCTTTGCGCTACTAATTTTTTTGCAGTCTCTATATCTCTTGCATTTGGGTTAGGTGTTTGCATAGGCCATCCACCTTTACGACATTCTTTATCTCGATATAACACACTATGCTGACTGAAATATGCTCCTGAATGTTTCGTTGCATCGTCAGAAAGCAAACAATGCAACGAGGTTTGTGCAGACTCCCAATTGCTATTAGAAATTGAGCGTGTAAATGGCTTTGCAATAGCCATTGCAGTTCTCATTAAAAAATTACCACCACTACCAAAATTAGAGCGTGCCCATCCTGGATGAATAGACGCTGTTGTTACGCCTTCATCTTTAAGACGTTCTGCTAATTCTTTGGCATACAATACAACGGCTACTTTTGCCTCACCATAAGCATCAAAATTGTTGAATTTTCGATTTTTCCAATGCAAATCGTCTAAATGAACTTTGTAACGATTTTTAGGGCTATTGGCGTGAACTACAGATGATATTATCCCCATTCTGGAATTAGGTGTTTGCTTCAAAGTGTCAATTAACATTTCAGTCATTAAAAAGTGCCCGAAATAACTTGATGCCATTGTTAGTTCAAATCCGTCTTTGGTATGAATTGCCTCGTTTTTCATAGAGACCATACCTGCATTACACATTAAACCATCTAATTTATTGTGCTTTGTTTTAAAACTACTAACAAAATCTCGAACAGATTGTAAATCTGCCAAATCACATTGTATAACTTCGGATGTACCTTTTAAATCATTGAATGATTTTTGAGCCTCTTCACCCGCATTAGGTCTTCTGCAAGCCATTACAACGTGAGCCCCTTGTTTTATCAATTGTTGGGTGGTTTCAAAACCAACACCCGAATTCGCTCCTGTTACGATATATGTTTTACCGCTTAAATCTTTTGAAAGTGTTTGCTCATCGCACCAGATTAAATGTTTATGTGCCATTGTATTAAATTTGTTGTCAATTGTTATTTAAAAATCTTTTCCTTTAAAATTGTCCACCATCATTTGTCCAGCCAATTTTGCAAATTGACCCCAACTTTGGTCAATAGAGTAATAAGATACATTTTCTAACAAATGCTCTACGCGCTTTCTATTGGTTAATTCAAAACTTGTGGAATTGAAGTCATTTTTGATGACTGATTTTTTAATGTTGTCAAAGTTTAAGGCATTACCGAAGTTTCCTACACCAGATACAAAATCTTTAGTCGTTTCACCACAACCTCCCCAAGTTAAATAAGCGTTTAACCAAATATTTGGTGGTACATCATTCACAGCAATTCCACCATAATTTAATTCACGAACAGCTTGGTTTAGTCGTGCTTCATTGGTTTTCATAGTGTCATTGTCTATTAATATCATACAGCCTAAAGAACCCAATAATTTGTTGTTACAAAAATCTGTTGCTTTGGTTAAGAATGCATCCGTATCTGTTGAGACGTCTAAAGGAACTTCACTATAGATTTGACAAAAAGCTTCGTTGGTAACAGCAAAATCATCTTCTGAAACATTTGGAATTAATACAAAATCACTTTTGTTATGTTTACCGTTTTCTGGTTTTAAAATCTCTGCTGTTGGTTGGTGCTCTAAAAATGCCTCTTTGGTTTTGTCAACTCCAGGATAGTGTGAACTACAAGCAAAAGTTTCTTCTGCAATTGCTTTCCTTAATTCTTCTAAAAACTGCTCGCGTTGTGGCCAATTCTTTGAAGTGATAATGGTTTGAGGTCGTCCACAAACTGCTCCACCATTCAATTTTCCAACAGAAGCTAATTGAATAGCTTGACGTTTTAAATCTTTTTCACTCCATTCTCCTGGAACGATAATACACGGATTATTACCTCCGCATTCAGACACTAAAGGTGCAGACGCTTGATTTTGAATAGCGTGTGCTACACCAGTTGAACCTGTAAAGTATATGGCGTGCAAACCTTCTAATGCTGACATTTGTCTTCCTTGGTCTGCATCACAAAATGCAACTGCATTAATATCTATTAATGGTTTAAAAATCTTTTCCCAAACGGCATCAGTCGCTTCGTTAAGTGCGTGTGGTTTGTGAAGCGCTACTTTATTTTCTAAAAACAATGCCATAGCCATTTCTATAGAAGAACTGTAATTACCTGCACCTGAAACTGCAATAACACCAGCAGGTTTATCCATAGGATTTGTTTGCTTTGGCGTGCCTTCTACGTGAATAAATCCACGTTGTTTACCAGCTGATAACTTGTCCTTGGAATGCATAGGAAATACTTGAATTTCATACAAGTCGTCATCAACTTTTTCTGTGTGTAATGGTTTTGGCATTTCACCTTTAATAAGTGATTCGTATAAATGCTGAATTCCCATTAATGTCCCAGCCATTGGCATTACCGTTGTTCCCATTCCTTCGGCAACAGAAGTGATATTCTCACCAATAAGGTTGTTTTTCATATCCGCATCAACCTTACCAAGTTCTTCGGCATAGTCTTTTAGATTGCTTTGTACTTGCTCTAAAAGTGCCAGTCGTTCTACGGCTGATACGCTTGCCCAATTTTGAGGGTCTAAATGATTATAGGCTTCTTGTGCTGTCATACTATTTTAGTTTTTAGTTGTATTATTTTGATGTACTCTACAAATTTATATTACTCATATTGTGATTATTAACACATACTTCTGAATAAAAAACACTTATTACTGATTTGAAAATACAAAAAAAGCGATCCATTCTATAAATCGCTTTTAACGCTATTAATCCAGGTTCTTCAGTTAAGATGTTTATATTCTGAAGGTGTATGACCTGTTTTGTTTTTAAACAATCTTGTAAAATAATGTGGATAATTAAAGCCTAAGCTATAAGCTATTTCACTAACAGATTGGTTTGTTCCTATTAATTGGGTTTTTGCTAATTCAATCACATAATCATTAATATGGTCTTTAGCAGAGCGTCCTGTTTCCTTTTTTAAGACATCACTTAAATAATGTGCAGAAAGATTTACTTTATCGGCAAAGTAATCTACAGATGACAAACTATATTCTAATTGCTTTTCGGTTGAAAAATAATCTTTTAATATGCGTTCAAATTTTGAAAACACATACTTATTTTGAGCTGTATGAACTTCTAAAACCTCGACATCTTTTAAAGAAAAATTAGCACTAAATGTACCTTTGGTAACGCTTACAGAATCTACAAGCTTATTAGCTTTTACTTTATTAAAAACCCTAATATGTTCTACTTTATTATTGTTAACAACCGTTCCCGAAAGTGTGGGTTCTACGGTTGGTTTACAACCTGTAATAACTAAAGTTATTAAAAATAAAACATTTAGGGTTTTCATAAATTTATGTCTTTAAGTTCTTATTTTTTTTGGCTTAAACACGATTTCGTAAGATTGTGCTTCTTTGGATAATAAACGATTGGCCATGTCTTGAATATCTTGTGGTTTAATTCCCTTAACAATATCTTCAAAATTTTTAGGGTCGTTTAAATCGTATCCATTAAGTATACGTGTAACAATTACATTAACATCGTAACCATTATTTTCTTTACCTTCTTCCCTTTCTTTAAGTTTTGCTTTAATGGTTTTATCAAAATCGGTCATATTGATATCTCCAGAAGCTATTTTTTTAAACTCATTGTTTGCAATAGTTACCAATTTATCAACCATGTCTGGGTTACAATCAAAATTTACACTAACACCATATCCATAATTCGGTTTTTCGCTATAAAATCCTCTTACAGATGCGCCGTAAGTACCACCTTCGCTTTCGCGTAAAGTTTCTGTATAGCGTAATTGTAACATACTACCTAAGGTACTAACAACATATTTATCTTTTAAACTAAAAGTTTCAGCTTCCTTTTTAGCCACATAATTTACAGAGCTCTTAGGATTTTGCATCTCTAAATAAATATCTTTATCAATGTGATTACTTACCCAATTAGACTTGTAATCTTTACTCCAATTTTCAAAAACATCGTTAGTAGCTAATGAGGCAATATATTTCTTTAATAAGGGCTCAACAACCTCTTGTTTTACATCACCTACAATAAAGAATTTAAAGTCTGCCGGATTTTTAAAACGCTCTAAATACAATTCTTTTACTCTGTCGAAGTTTGCCGAATTAATGTCTTCTTCGGTTTGTAGTTTTCTAATAGGGTCATTATTACCATAAATACTTACGGTTAACGAATCGTTCATAATACCTCTTAAATCTTTCTTTTGTATAGTTAACCGAGTTAAAGCATTTTGCTTTAACAGATTGAATGCTTTTTCATCGAAACGCGGTTTCGTAAAACGTAAATTTACCAATTGAAACATGGTCTCAACATCTTTGGTATTAGAACCACCGCTTACAGCTTCTGAAAAACTGCTAACACTAGCTCTTGCTCTTGCACTCTTTCCTGTTAAGGCTTTTTGTAATTGCGTAGCTGTAAAATCTGCAATACCAGAAGACGTAGCTAAACCTTCTATAAATGAAGCGTTATTATAATCTTCTTCCTTAAGTAAGGATATCCCACCGTTACTAATAGCATTAAAAGCAACACTATTCTCATCTTTGTTTACGTATTTATAATATACTTTAATACCATTGTTTAAAGTGTACTCGGTATATCCAAAATCGTTGTCGTTAGCTGTTTTAACAATAGCACCACCAGTTAAGTTAACACCTGCCATTAAATCTTTAGAAGCGGTTTCTTCTACATAGGGTTTTAAATCGGCATTGTTCTCTGCTGCTTTAATAATAGCCTGTATAGACTCTTTGTTTAAGTTATCTCTACCTTCAACAGCTGTAACAGTTGCTACACGGTTTTTATTAGTATAAAAAGATTTTAAAGTTTCTTGTAGACTTTCTTTTGTAATACCATCTAATAGTTTTTTAACAGATTCAAACTCAGCAACAGGGTCATTCATCGGTATGCCACCTAAATAATTATTTTGCATAATCCAAACAATACCTTTGTGACCTCTATTTCCTAAGTTTTTGATATGGTTTTCATAAAAGCTTAAAAGACTCACTTTTTGACGTTCTACCTCAGCTTGAGTAAAACCAAATTTCAAAGCACGATGCAGCTCGTTAATTGTTAAAGTAAACGCTTCTTTTTGTTGGTTTGGCTTTGGAATAACCACAACACTTAACACTTTATAAAGACGTGATAAATCTCCTATATTTACTTCTGCATTTCTAAATGGTGTATCGGGCTCTCTAGATAAGTCGTTTAAACGTTGGATTACCATAGCTGTTGCCATATACTCCTGGGTCCGTGCTTTTAAATAAGCCTCTGTATTTTCTGGTTTTTGTTTTTTATGGCGTATTGAAAAGTTAATTCTTTCTCTGGCTACTTCTTTATCCATACCAGAAGCAAAAACAAAATCTTCGTTATCTGCTATTTCGGCATCAAAACGTTCTCTTGGATTTTCTACTGCTGGAATTTTAGAAAACTTTTCTTTTATACGCGCTTCCATGGCATCTACATCGATATCACCTATAATTGCAATCGCCTGTAAATCTGTACGGTACCAATCGTGATAAAAATCGCGCAATACTTGGTGTTCAAAGTTTTCTACAATACTCATTAACCCTATTGGTAGACGTTTTCCATACATTGAATTACCAAATTGAGCATCTATAGTTTGCTCCAATATGCGCATTCCACCGTTTTGACGCTGACGCCACTCTTCTTTAATAACACCGCGTTCTGCATCTATTTCTTCTTCGGTTAATAATAAATCGTTGGCCCAATCGTGCAAGATTTGTAAACCATGATTGGTCATCTCTGGTGTAGTGGGTACATGGTTTATGTTATACACTGTTTCATCAAAAGCGGTATAGGCGTTAATGTCTCTTCCAAATACCAATCCGTTTTCCTGCATGGTATTTAAAAACTTTTTACCAGGGTAACTTTTAGTGCCATTAAACGCCATATGCTCTAAAAAATGCGCTAAACCTTGTTGGTCGTCATTTTCCAGAATTGAACCTACATTTTGAATAATGTAATAACTCGCTTTATCTTTAACCACGTCGGTACTGTGTAAATAATAGGTAAACCCATTTGGTAACACGCCTTTGCGTATTGACGCGTCTTGCGCAATAGCAACTACTTCTGGTTTTACTTCTGTAACCTCTTGTTTAGTTTCAGCAGTTTGGTTTGCAGTAGACTTACATGCTGCAATAGCTAACAAGCCACTAAGTACAATTGCTGGTTTTATAAATGTTCTCATTATTTTATTTAGTTTATTTTTTAAGTTTTATGTATTGATGAATTATTAATTTAGTTCTGAAAGTTCCTTGATAAAGTCTTAATTGTATCCCACCACATGCTTTACAATATTTCGTTCTTTATCTAGCAAAAAGAAATCTGGTATACCATTAATTTCATAGTGCTTTTTGTTAACACTCTCATTGCTTTTAAAATCGGAAACAATAGTCCAAGGCAACCCTTCTTTAGCAACCGATTTTGTAATCCAATCTTTATTGATATCCGTATAAAAATATACAATGGTTAACTTATCTTTTATCTTATCATAGTGAGGTAAGATGGCTTTGTTAATTTTGCCGCAATACACACCTGTAAAATCCAGTAAAACATACTCTGTTTTAACATCGGTTACCTTAAAGGCTTTACTCATAGTAAAGGTATCTTCAAACTCTATATAAGGCGCTCCTTCCCTAGCTTTTTTGAAAACATAAAAAATAATGAAATTTGTATAAATTAGACCGTAGCTGTTTTAGGGGTACTTATAATCTAGTCTACCACTAAGTATAACTTCTACGCCTTTAATCGATTCTTCTAATAATAACTTTAAGTCTTTTAAATGCATTGCTCCAACAATTACTTTTAGGTCTAAACCTTCTTTTTTTGCATTTTTATAGAGGGTTTTAATGCGTTTGCTCATGGTTTTATTTCTAACGGTATAGGCGTACTCGTTAGCAAATGGAATGTCTAAAGTGGTATCTTCCGGATTATTAATAAACTTATGGAAGTTTTTAGTGCCGTTTATAAGTTTGTTACTGTACTTTTTATCACTCATTTTAGCAAAACCTATGGCAAGTGCCTTAGAAACTGTTACAAAAGCCGTGTCTTTTGACCATAAAGCAGATTCTTGAACCATTTTTTTTAATTGTGTTCCTGTATAATCACTTTTTTGTAGTTTGCTTTTATCCCTTTCTCTGGTTTTTACTAAAATGTCAATCTCTTTAGCTAAGTTTTCGGTGTCCATTTTTTTAAAAGGTCTATTTACATAGCTCCATGCTTCGGCATGATATTTATTAAATACTATAGAGGACAAAAATTCTAATTTCATGCGTTGTAATAGAGGAGCTTCGTCAGCTATTTTGTGAACACCTCTAAAGATTACATTAGCATGTTTGCCAGCAAGAGGTATGGCTACTTCGTATTCATCTTCGATACCAAAAACACGACTTTTAGAATCTTTGTAGTTTTTATACTTGCTCATTGTAGCATTATAATATTCACCTTCAAGGCATAAGTAAAATTCACCTTCTTTTGCTTTAGATGTTAATTCTGCTTTTCTAGCTGCATCCTTCATTCTCGTGTGATTTTCACCAATTAAAAAAATTTTGGGTTTTAATGGGTTTGTTTTTTTAGAAAATACAGTATCTACTTCGGTATTATTATATTGACTTTGAAGCGCATTTGATATTCCGAAAGCAAAAAGAATAAATTTAAAAGCTAGTATTGTTTTAAAATTGATAGTGTTCATGTTTTTTAGTTTATTCATTGGCTTAACATTGTTTTTATAGCATATTCAATAGGGACAGCATACGATTTAACTCTTCTATTTCTGGCAATGATAATACCTATTACAAGCCCATTTATATCGACTACAGGTGTACCACACTCCATTGGCTCAATTGGTATATCGTGTGTAAAGGCATTAGGGAAATTATCTCGGCGTTTACTAATTTGTACATTATAGGCAGTATGAAATTTAGCTAGATTCTCTATAGTATTACTTCGGGTAAGCTCTACATTAATAGTTTTTAAAGCACCATTTCTATGGACTAAAACAGTGACTTTTTGATTGGCTTTATGAAATACCGCTTTCTTTATTTGAGAAACCATTCCTTTAATGTTTGTCGTGTCTATTTTTACTAAAGAATCATTCACTCTAAAACCTGCTTTTTCACTTAATGAGTTCGGAGATACTTTATCTACAACGACCGAATTTGGATGTTTTAAGGCTAAACCTTGAAAGGCGCCGTCTTCAAGCGTAGGTATTATTTGAGGCTCTGCGCCAACAATACCACTTTTTATAATGTTATTCTCAGGATTGAGTGTGCCTATGAGTTGTCCAGTTTTAACCGATGCTTCTTTTTTGAAAGTAACAGGAATTAAATCTTTTATATTAGAGGCTTTTAGTAGAACAAGGTCATTGGTTTTGTCCCTTTTAATAACATCAAGTTTAAATGGAATGTCTTTGATATAAAAGAATAAGTCTTGGTTAGAGACACGACTAGATTTAGAAATTATATGTCCTTCGCGACTTATTACTGTGCCATAAATCGTTACCCTAGAATTGTTAAAACTACTTTTAATTTTTACAACAGATTGTTTTTTTTGGTTCTGTATTTTGTTGTCTATTAGTGCGCTAAGACCTTGTTTTCCGTTTGGTATTGTATATTTATTTTTATCTGTTACAGGATGTATGGCAATTTTATTTTGTCCTATTTGTCTTTCGTTATTATTTATTTCAAGTGAAAAATTATCATCGTGTGTTAGGGTACCATAATGATTTATAAGGTCATCAATTTTAGCATAATAATTATTATCGATTAATGCGTCTGATTTGCCAACAAAACTGGTAACACCAACAACATACCCGTTTAAATCAAATAGTGGTCCACCAGAATCTCCAGGCATCATAAGGTTAGAGGTTTTAAGATAATCTCTATCTGTTATGCCTTTAAAAAAGCCAATACGTGGAATGGGAACTGGGTTGTCTTCAGGAAACCCTAACATAATTAATGCTTCATTTAACGCTAACTTATTAGAGTTTCTCTGTAAAGATACGTATGGCCAGTTACCCGCTTCTGTAATTTTTAAAAGCGCATAATCGTTAAACCGATTCATGGCTCTTATTTCGGCATAATATACGGTACTATCGCTAAGTGTTACCTTTTTCTTAGTGCCAATGTTACCAAAACTTACTGTATGAGCCGAAGTTAGTATAAACCCATTTGGAGTTATGATAACACCAGATTCAAAAAATTGGTTATCGCTATTACCACCTACTTTAACCATAGCCGGCATTATTTTGGGTAATAAGCCTTGTATGGTTTTTTCAATGTCTTGTGCTTTGTTTGTTTTTGGGTTAGAAATTAAAGTTTTACAACCAAACAAAATCAAGGTTAAGATGGTTAACAAACTTACACTTGTTTGTTTTAAAGATTTATAAAACATAGTTATGTTACTTTAAAACTTTGGTAAGTATTTTTTCTAATTTATCACCTTCAGAAGGCAACGGCGTTTCGGGTAAAACTATTTTTCCTTCAGGGTCTAAAAGAATGTATTGCGGAAAGCTTTTTAAGCTGTAAAAATCATAAAATTCCTTAACATTTTCGTGTCTTAAGTTTCCCTTAGTAGGAGGAACTCTTAGTTGTATACCACCTAAATCTTTGTCTTTTACAAATGTTTTCCATCGCTCATATTCATCATCCTTTTTTTCAAAAGAGATACCCATAAATTTTATATTCTTGTCCTTAAACTTGTTTTTAAGAGTTTTTAAGTAGGGAAATTCAGCAATACAACCAGGACACCAAAGTCCCCAAACATCAATTAATAAATAACTGCCTTTAAAGTCTGCTAGCGAATTTTTTTCTCCATTTACGTTTTCTAGATTATAAAATTGAGCCGACATATTGCCCGGAAATGTTCTATTAAATTTATTGTAGAACATGACTGTTCTATCATAAGCGTAGGTAATACTATCCTTTGCGTACAAGTTGTAAAAGGTTTCAATTTTATTTTTATAAGCTTGTAAATAACTGTCTTCAACATCTTGCATGGGGTAGCCATTTGCAAATATGTCTCCACATAAATTTCTGATTAAATACGACAGTATGCAAGACTTGTTCGTGTTATTCGTAATTGTTTTTAGGAGTGTTTTTTGAGCTTCGAAAGAAGAAATACCTTTGGATTTTTCAATGTTTAGGGTTTCATTTTTAAAATAATTCAAAAGTATAGCACCATAACTTGGAATCATGTTTAAATAATGTGGTTTATTGGGGGTAAATCGGTCTTTATAAAGAACTTCAATTTTAGAATTTAAAGCCTTACTCGATTTTAGTTTTTCTTCCTCTGATTCTTTACCAAATCTTTGGTTTAAGTTGTTAATAGATTCAAGGCTATTAATGGCATTATAAACACCTAAGTCAATAACATAGTTTTTAAAAAAAGAATCTAAATTGTTAATGTTTTTTACCAAATTAGTATGAGATTCTATATGCTCGTTGGCTTCTTTAATAGCTTGTTCGGCTGTTTTTTTTGAGTTAATTAAACCTTTAATTTTTTTTACTCTTTGAAAAATTAGGTTTTCTTCTATTCCTTTATTTCCTAATAGGTGTATAGAATCTTTTTCTACTTTTAATTTTATATTGAAATTAACATTACAAAAAAGAGGCAATGGTTTATTAGAAATTCCAGGAAAGCTTAAAGTTGCTGTAAAAGGGTTATATGATTTTGATTGAAATGAAAAAGAGCCGTCTTCTGCAATAGGTATTTCATGTTTTACGCTATTGGGAAACGTTAAAACAGCAGAACTCCCATTGGAATATTCTGCACTTATAATTCCTGAGAATTTAGCGCCTTGTTTTATGCTTTCTTCCGTTTGGCATGAAGGGAAAAGAAGCGATAAAACAATAACAATGATTATATTAATTTTGTTCATAGGTATATGTCTTTCTTAATTGTAATAATATTCTAATCGATTCAGAAAAAGTTGGATGTTCATTATTTTTCTAGCAGAAAAGGAGTAGTTGGATTTTACATCAAAAACTGTGTTGTAATTTAGTTCTTCGAGATTATCCGGAAAATCTTTTGCTGTAAACGTCTTTTTAATCTCGTTACCGTATACCATTGTAATAGAACTTTCTGCATTGGTAATATTTAAATGTTTGGCTAGGGCTTGTCCTTTTGGTGTATTTAAATCTTCTTTTAGAATAAAGAAGTATTCGTTGAACATATTGAGTTTAGAACCATAGTTGAAAACATTCTTGTTTAGTGATTTGCTCAGGTCATCATTATCATCTAAAAACACTAAAACAACTTTATCGAATAGGTTAGATTTTAATAAAAGGTCGTCGTAATTTTGGTCTGAAACATAGGCTTTATCTGCGCTATGTTTGTTTTTTAATTTGGAGAATAGAATTTGGGATACACCTTGATAATCGATATTTTTTTTGGTGTTCTTAGCGATGTAGTTTTCAATATCAATGGCTCTTTTAAGTTGTTTATTAGGTATTACAGAATCTTTGTAAACATATTGAGCCATAGCACTTATAAATTGCCAAAAAGCTTTATCTGAATTGGTTTTTAATATTTCATTTTTAAGTTGCACAAAGTAATCGTCGTATTTACCATTTTTTAAAAGTTTACGCAATTCTGAGAGTGTTTTGTATTTTTTAAAATGGGTGTTGACAAAGCTTTTCTGTTTTGGTGTTTTGAACATATCTTTAGCTCCAGGTGAAAGTCTTTGTAAGGCATCTGGTTTCGATTTGGCTAATGTTTCGTATGTACTTTCAATGTAATTTAAAATAACTTGTTGACTGCCTAATGTATCACTTAGCGCATCAAAATTATCAATAATGAAATTCAAGAATAGTGGATTCATTATTTTTGGGTGCGATAATAATCCCCATACATTTTTATTTGTTTTTTCTTTTAAAGACAGTGCTTTAAAATAGGATGTGGCTTTATCTTCAAGTTGTGTTAAATGTTCTTGAAGTTGGACGTTATCCATATTCTTTATGTTAAATACAGCGTCGGCCTCACATAGTATAGCATCTAATTGTTGTGATTTATTTAATGTCTTTAGCGTATTTAAGTAAGCCAAAGTTTTGTGTTTGTTATAGGCGCGTTCAATAGTCCTTGTAAAGACATTTACATCCCTGCTACCTGTAAAATGACCAATAGGTTCTCCATTGCCATTAAATACTAATGATGTAGGATAGCTAGTTACAGAAACTATTTTTTTTAATTCTGTAGCTTCTTCCTTTTCATAATCTATTTTAACATTTACAAAGTTTTTATTCATGTATGGTGGCACTATAAGGTTATTGTTTAGTACTTTTTTATCCATGAATTTGCAGGGCATACACCAGCTGGTGTAAACATCTATATAGACAAGTTTATCTTCCGACTTAGCTTTGTTAAAAGCTTCATTAAGAGAGCCTTTAAACCAAGTTGTGTTGCTATTTAGTTGTTGTTGAGCATTAAGGTTTGTTGTTGAAACTATAAAAGTTAGAATTACTAAAATATAGGATTTAATCATTGGTCTTTAATTCAAAATTTTTAAGGATATTTTTCTCTTACATGGAGGACATCTTAAAAAGATATAAGGGTTAATCCTTTCTTTTTTTTAACTTTTTTTTAACAGTGTTATTTGAAATATTATTTAAACCTTATGGCGATTTTAAGTTTTGTTTAATTTAGCGTCATAACCTTTCTTTATGTCTGAAGAGTATTTATTACTGGATAAAATCAGGAAAAGAGATGTAAAGGCATTCGAATTCTTGTTCAAAAAATATTATGAAGAACTTGTATTGTTTGCGAACAAATATCTCTACGATCAAGGGGCTTCTGAGGATCTAGTTCAGGAAATATTTGTGTTCTTTTGGGAAAACCCTTCCAAGTTCAATTCTAATGTTTCCATAAAAAGATACTTGTATACTACTACGCGAAATAGATGTATAAATCACTTAAAAAAGATTAATATCGTTGACCCTTTTCGTGCTTTGGATATTAATGCCGTACTTGATCTTAATTTAAACAATGATGAAGACGTTGAAATTGATGAAAAGCTTTACAATAAAGTTATAGCTGTTATTAAAAGCATGCCAACTGCCATGAAAGCAGTATTTGAGTTAAGGTTTATTAGCAACTATAAATACGAAGAGATTTCTGAAGAATTGGATATTAGCATAAATACTGTAAAAACACATTTAAAGCGGGCAAAAAAGAAAATAAACAACTCTTGAATTTTTCTTTTTTAGAAAATTTCTAAAAAAAATGTCACCCTCTTTTTTTTTTATGCTGTCATAACTACTGAACGTACATTCAAACATGCAACTAGATTTTAAAATATTACAAAAAGTAATAAACGGAGAGGCTTCTTTAGAGGAGCAAGATCAATTCAATAATTGGTATAATTCATCTCCAGAACACAAAGATTATTTTGATAAGCTAAAGAAAAACGCTGCTCAAGAAAATTCTTTACAGATTGATACTAATGCGGGTTGGGAAAATCTAGCGTCTAAATTAAATACAAATAAAAGAAGCAAAATATCTTTATATAGGTATGTTGCTGTTGCGGCTTCTTTTATTGTTTTTTTGGGTCTAGGTTATGTAGTCTATAATAACTCAGATTTTAAACGAATCAATACTATATCTGATACTCCGATACCCGATTTTCAAGGTTCAGAGAATACGAAGTTAATTTTGGGGACAGGTGAGGTTATTGAGTTATCAAACTTAAACGATTCTACTGTAACGTCTAATGCTTATGTGTATAATAAAACGGTAAGTTATGATAATCAAGAAAAAGAAGGGGATGTAGCTAAAAAAACTAATACAAAAATTAGATATAACTATATAGAGGTGCCTAGAGGAGATGAATATAGTTTAGTTTTAAGTGATAGAACCAAGGTATATCTTAATTCGGAATCTAAAATTAAATATCCTGTGGCGTTCCAAGATAATAAGATAAGAGAAGTCTCTCTTTTATATGGTGAGGCCTATTTTGATGTTACCGCCGCTAGAAATGCCAATGAGAAGTTCATTGTTAATATTAATGATCAAACAGTAGAAGTTTTAGGTACTCAATTTAATGTAAAAGCGTATAAAGACGAATCTTTAATAACTACAACATTAGTAGAAGGAGCTGTGAGTTACTCGGCTTATGGAGAACGTATTACACTTACGCCAGATTATAAAACAATTGCAGATAATGAGAACAAGTCGCTTTCTATATTGCGAGCAAATACTAAGCGAGAGACAGCATGGGTTAGGGGGGGATTTAGTTTTAGGAATAAATCTTTACGAGAGATTTTAACAGTACTTTCCAGATGGTATGATTTCAACTTTGAATTTATGCAACAAGAAAAAGGAGATTTACTATTCAATGGCATTATGAACAAGAATAAGAATTTTGCTGAAGCCCTAAATTTTATAAAAAAAGGAATTAACGATTTAAAATTTTACTACGATAAAGAAAATAACGTATTGGTAATTGATTAAAAAATCAAGGGGAGAAAAACTGGACCCTTTTCATACACCCTTGATTTGTATTAATTAACAGTACACAATTACTATTAACAAACTTTCAATAGCAAATTTATGAAAAAAAAGTATTTTCTAGGTTCTTTTTTGGAACCTGAATTTTTAATTAGGCAGGTTATGAGACTATTTGTTTTTATGTTTTGTAACATTGCTTTGAGTTTCAACACAATATCCATATCCGCTCAAACCGATGTTTTTATAGACAAAGATTGTGAAATTACAGTCGACAGGGTATTTGATATTATAGAAAACCAAACGGACTTCAAGTTTATTTATAAGGCTGAAATGTTTAAAAATTTACCTAAAATAAATTTGAAAAGAGGAGTTATTACTGTTTCTAATATTTTGGAAAAATCCTTTAAAAACTCTAAATATAATTTCGTTATAACTGACGATAAGGACATTATAATAAAGGATTTAAAACAGCAATTACAGGAAAAAACAATTGAGGGAACCATAAAGTCAAAACTATCAAATACACCGGTTTCATATGCAAATGTTTCCTTTATAAGCAATCGGAATAAAATTTTAGGCGGAACAGCTGCCGATGAAAATGGTGTGTTTAGGACTGCTATATCAACCAAGACAAAATATATTCAAATATCTGCCTTGGGTTATAAAACCATAAGAATACCCTATGACGACAATAAGCAAGTTTATACCATTTTCTTGGAAGATGGTGTTAATGAATTGTCGGAGGTCGTGATATCGGGAAGAGGGTTCGCAAGAAAAATTGAAACATTTACAGGGTCGTCAACTACGATAAATTCAGATCAAATAGAAGCCATTAACCCTGTAAACCTAGTAAATGTACTTGAAGTTTTAGAACCTGAGTTTCGGGTTATTGAGAATAATTTAGCTGGAGGTAACCCAAATGCCCTGCCATTAATTAGGATAAGGGGAGAAAGTTCATTTTCAACATTAGAAGATATTAGTAGAATTAATAATCCAATTGAAACTAATACTGTTAATCTAAATGTTACTGGAGACCAGGCATTAAACAGAGATTTAATTCCAACATTAGAAGAACAATTAGCCGTAGATCCTAATCAACCTTTAATAATAATTAATGGGTTTGAATCTACGTTAAGAGAGTTCTTTGATACACCACCTCAAAGAGTAAAGTCCATTACAATTTTAAAAGATGCATCATCAACTTCTATTTATGGTCCTAGAGGAGCCAATGGGGTAATAGTTATAGAATTAAAAGAATCTGCAAGTGGAAATATGCGTTTTGATTATAGCGTTAGAAACATTGCAGTGTTACCAGATTTTTCAGATTACAACCTTTTAAATGCTAGGGAAAAACTAGAACTAGAAGTTCAGCGCGGTTTAGATCCTTTTAGTGCTGAATATAACAGTAAGCAGCGGGCTATAAGTTCAGGTGTAGATACAGATTGGAAAAGTAAGGCTGTTACAGATCAATTTTACACCAATCACAATCTTACCATAACCGGAGGTGCTAATAATATTAGGTATGCCGCCAATTTCAATTCTTCACCAAATAAAGGTGTTTTACTTGGCAATAACAGAGATAACCTTAGGGGGACGCTTAATTTAATGATTAGAAGAGGGAATTTTAGTATTAGAAATAGAATGACATATTCTGATGTGTCTTCTCAAGATTCACCCCTAGAGAGTTTTAGAGGTATTGTAGAACTAAATCCATATTACAGGCTCACAGATGGCAATGGAAATATTCTTAAAAACTTAGCATTGGAGGATGATAGTAACAATGATAACTTTTTAGGGCGTGTAAACAACCCATTTTATAATGCTAGTTTAGAGACTATTTTTGAAAACAATGTCAATAACTTTACAAATAATTTAGTAGTTAATTGGAAACCTTCAAACAAATTAAGGTTTAGTACAACGTTATCTTATGTTAAGGAAAATGGTGAACGAGTAGGATTTAAACCAGCGGATCATACAGATTTTGTAAATCTTACAGATGTTACCTTAAGAGGGAAACGTCAAGAAAGCTCGACGCAACGCGAAGCTTTTGGGGTACTTTTAAATGGAACCTATCTATTTAACTTTAATAGGCATAATTTTACCCTAAATGCCGTTGGGGCATTTGATAAATCAGAAACCATTGCGGGTTCAAATACGTTTGTAGGTTTTTCATCTTCAACGTTTAGTACTACAAATTTTGGACGTTATAATGAAAGATTCAGTCCTAATAGTTTTAGCACAACACAAAAAGGCGCCTCCGGGAGTTTGGTTCTTAACTACGATTTTGATAGAATAGTTTTTGCAGATGCTAGTTTAAGTAGTAGTATCTCGTCAAATTTTGGTTCTAATGAAGGGTACGCAACGTTCTGGAGCTCAGGTTTAGGGGTTAACTTGCATAATTCAGGTCTTTTCAAGAATTCTAAAGTTGTAAACTTTTTTAAGATAATAGGTTCTATTGGTAATGCTGGTTCAACGCAATTTGCGCCACAACAGTCGTTAATTCTCTATAGAATTTTAGCTGGAGAAGATGTAATTCCTTACAATAACTTAGATCCTTCTGTAGCCTTGCAAAGTTATGGTAATCAAAATTTAGCATGGCAGCAAGTACTACAAAAAAATGTTAGTGTAGATATTAGTCTTTTTAACAATAAATTAAATTTAGGTGGAAATTACTATCACAATGAGACAAAAGATGCTATACAATCTAAAAATTTACCTGCGTATACTGGGTTATCTGCCACATCGGTAAATATTGGAGGAATTGTACAACAAGGATGGACAGGACGAATATCCGTAAACCCAATTCAGAATCAAAAAATGAGCTTGACTATGTTTGCTAATGGCTCTAGGGGGCTTAGTACAATGTACGGGCTTACAGATACATTTACGGAATCAAACGAAGCGGCTTTAAATGACAACATGGCTTATAATCCAAAGCGCATTGTTTTAGAGGGGCAACCCACTACGGTTTTATATACTGCTCAATCTTTGGGGATTGACCCGCAAACCGGTCAGGAAATATTTCAAGATGAAAATGGTAATCAAACCTTTAGTTATGCCGAAGCAGAACGTGTAGCTTTCGATACCAATCCAGATTTGACAGGAGCATTTGGTTTTACATTTAGATATAAACAGGTGTCTCTGTCGTCAAACTTTAGATATCAAATAGGCGGGAAAGCATTTAATTCTACTTTGTTGCGTCGTATCGAAAACATTGGAGATGGCAGACGAAATAATGTAGATAGTAGAGCCTTAAGAGGTAGATGGCAAAATCCAGGGGATGTTACCTTTTTTAAAGATATTAGTGATGTGTCCGATACTTTTGCATCAACCAGATTTGTTCAGGACGCAGACTTTTTAGATTTAAATTCTGTAAATCTTCAATATAATGTAAACCCAAGTTTTGTTGTAGAACGATTAGGATTAAATAACTTATCATTTTCATTAGCTGCTACAGATATTTTTAGGGTATCTAAGATTAATCAAGAGAGAGGGTTGGATACACCCTTTACTAGAACATTTGTTTTAACTATTAATACCTCGTTTTAATTTAAAAATATAATATGATGAGAAATATATATTCCAATTTTATTAAAAACGATTTCAGGTTTTTGATAATACTGATTAGCTTTTTTACAATCAGTTCTTGTGAAGAAGATTTTGATATAGGTCAGGAAACTACTGTGCGTAACGATGATTTATTCGTTGAAGAGCAAGGATTCTATTTTACCCTATATGGTATTTATGATGAAATGTTATCTAACACACTATACGGACAACATTTAACATTAGGACACCTATCAGATATGGCTTATGATTATAGGGATTCTCACTTTAGAGGAGGTAGTTTGGTTAATGAAGGAGCTAATTCTCAAGCAGAAAATAGTAGAATTAGCTACGGAAATTCTGTTTATACTTCACTTTATAGATTAATAAGCAGGTGTAATACTTTACTGGAAGAATTAGATAGCAGAACAGAAGTTACTTTTTTTGAAGATAATAGAAGTCTACTTAGAGCAGAATTAATAGGACTTAGGGGGTTATTCCATTTTGAATTATTACGCTTATTTGCGCCAGCACCCATAGTTGATGGTAACTTACCTGGTATTGTTTATCAAGACCAATTTAGTCTTGAAGATAACAGGGAAAGGTTAAGTGTAAATGCAACGTTAAATAAGATTTTAGAGGATTTAAAAACCTCTGAAGATTTATTGGCCATACATGAACCATTGCTTACCGATGGAGAAGCTGCAGATGAGATTACCCCTAATAATATTCCTTCTACATTTGGGTCAAGGTTTAGAGCCGGTAGAAATACACGTTTAAATTATTTTGGAGTATTGGCACTTACCGCAAGAGTAGCCATGTACTCAGGAAATAACAGTATGGCATTCGAGTATGCAAATAATGTTATAAATTCTCAATACAGAGCTTTGGATAATAGTGAACCTAGATGGCTTGAATACGCTCTATTTGGTCTTGGGTACAATGGTAATACAGAGGCTCATGACCAACTGATGGCTACCTATTTTTTAAAGGATAATCCTGTTCTTAGAGACCGTTTTAATAACATAACTGCTTTTGATTTAGAAATTTATTTTGATGTTAATATTAAAAGTAGATACGAGTATATTGTACCTATTTATAATGAAAGGGCAGAACAATACAGAATTGATAACGGTTTGCCTTCAGGGAGTTTTGTAGACCCAAATTTAGTGTTATCACCTCTAGAAGCAGATGATTATAGTAGGCAAAACCCAAGACCACATTTAGAAAATGGACAATTGGTTTTAGAGAGCCCAACAGATGTGTTACCTGTATCTAAAGTTGATTTTTTTAAGGCTAGACTACCTGTTCTTTATACCTTTTTTGGAAGCGGTAGTGCGACAAGAGATGAAATTTCATTTGAGAAATTTTCGCCTGTATCCAAGAGCAGACCATTACCACTTATAAGATTGCAGGAAATGTATCTTATAGCGGCCGAAGCTGGTGGGTTTTCTACTGGTCTTAACTATTTAAACCAACTAAGACAATTTGATGGATTATCAGAAATAACTTCTGTTTTAGAAGAAGATTATGAGAATCTAATTTTAGAAGAGTATAGAAAAGAATTTATATCAGAAGGACAATTGTTTTATGTTTTCAAGCGTAAAAATTTAGATTCTTTTTCTACAAGTGGTGGTTTTACGCCAATAGGTGTATCTACGGATGATAGGTATGTATTGCCTATACCTTCTGCTGAAGGGTTTTAATATTCAATAAAAATTAAGCACATGAAAAAACTATTTATTTATATGTCCGTAGTGGCATGTTTTATGTCATGCGAAGAAGATTTGCAAGAGTATGGCAACAATGATTCTTTATATTTTGAAACGGTAATAAACCAAAATTCAGATTATGAAGTGGCTCCAACAGAGCAGGCGTCGTTCTCAAGAAATACTACAGCAACTACACTGGTTAATGAAATTACAGTTAAAGTAACTGGGGAGGCCAGAGATGTAGACCGGGTATTTTCTATAGTAGAGCAACCTTACACAGAAACAGATTCGTTGGTGGGCAAGGCTGAGGGGGGAAGAGACTATGAGGCTTTACAAAGCACTTATACTATTCCTGCAGGAGAAACCTCCATTAAGATTAATCTAACGGCTTTAAAATCAGAACAAGTTCAAGATTCTATTTTGCGCGTAAGGTTTAAATTAATTTCAGATGATTTTAATCAAGGCCCTAACTCAAAAGCTGTATTGGAATATACCATTGAAGAAAAATTTATTAAACCAGATTGTTGGGACTTTTTTGTACGTTATGGAAACTGGGGAAGCTCTTATTATGCAAAGTTTCATCCGGAAATTCTAAGAGCGTTTTGGTTCATTATAGATGAAACTAGATATGCAGACGACCCTAGATTTAGGTCATTTCCATGTGAAGGCTATTTTTTTGGTGCTGACCTTTATGGGTTTTTAACAGTACAGATGAACTCTGCTTTGATACAATATTTTGAAGATAATGAAATCTATGATGAGTTTGGCGTACGCATACTTTTATAACTAATTTAAAAACACATGAAAAAAATAATATATATAACCTTGGTATTAACGGCTGTTGTAATAGCAGCTTGTACAACAGATGAAGGCAACGCAGAAGAAGCTATTTTAAACAGTCTTAATGCTATTACAATTACAGATTTAGAGACATCCTACACGGTGAAAAGAGGGGATGTGTTTAACATAACGCCAACATTAGCAGATAGTCAAGGAAGTAGTAATAAAAGATATGTATGGCGCGTATTTCCAACGGCTGGACCAGATGAACGCTTCGAAACGGGATATGATTTAACAGGAGATGCTATTGTACTTTCTAACGAAAAGGATTTAAGCGTAGAAGTAGATTTAACCCCTACTAATTTTCCTTATTTGCTGGAGTATTACGTATATGACGACAATACCGATGTATTTACAAGAGCGTCTACAGAACTTTATGTAAGTTCTAATTTGGCAAGAGGTGTTGTTTTACTTAGTAAATTAAATGGTGAGTCTACCATTGATTTTATAGGAGATGATGGCACCCTAGTTAATGAAGCATTTAAAACCTATAATGATGGTGAATCATTAGGAATTAACCCCAAACAAATTGAAGTAATCAATCATTTTGTATTAGGATATCTTGTATATATTGTAAACGGCGATGGCGATGGCGGTAAGGTTCTAGATGCCTTTACTTTTGAAGAAGTATCACGCTTTAGAGATTTATTTACATTTGATATTCCTGATAATTTTAATGATATGTTATCTATGGGGTACGAACTTGACAATAAAAAAGGAAAGCCAGGTTTTAGTACCGATGTTGACGTTGAATATTTTGAAGGAAGAAATGGAAGTTTTAGGTCTCAAGATTTCTTGGTGGTTTTTCCAGATAGAGTGCAACACCAAGGAAGTACTGGGAGAGGATTTAATGATAGAAATGTAGGTTTTGGCGAGGCTATCACCGAAACGACAGATGATCCTCCCGCAGCATTTAATTTACATAAAGATATACTACCTAGTAAAGAACGTTGTTATGCCTTTGATAAATTATCTAAACGCATATTAAGGTTTAATTTTAATCCAGGTTTTGCTTTTAGACCTAACCCTCCGGTAGAACCTTTGGTTGTGCGTAATTTTCCTGATCAAAACGGTAATGTTGGCTCAACGGTTCTTATGGATTTTGATGTTATGCGTGCTGGCGTTGGTTCTGGTGGCGATGGCTCTTTTAATGTTAATGCGTATAATTTAATTGTTAAAAATCAAGATAACTCATTCGATTTACTTTCCTTGCCAATGGATACCCAAAACACATTCGATGCTTTCTCTCTAGCACCTCCAACTAGACATGGTTTAGCGTCTACAGGTGTTACTTTTACAGAAGAAAGTCTTGTGGCCTTCTCTATTAATAACCCATTTACACCTGGTTTTTATTATGTAGATGGTACAAACATAGGCTATTTTGATGCGCCATCAGGAGCAAGTTCTATAATGGCCTCAGTTACAGGAGAAGTTACTGCTATTTATACAGACCATATCCCGGTAGAAGGTGATACCTCGCGTTTAGAACGTAATGTTCTATACGTAGCCACATATGGTGGAAGTGGTAGAACAGGTACACTATATGAATTTACTATTAATAACTCAAATAACTCATTAACGCTGGTAAATACACATGAAAATGTAGCTGGAAGAATTGTGGATTTAGATAGAAAATATTTGTAATTAGTCACCAAATACGAGCTGTTAATGTTAAGGCCTTCATTTTTTTGAAGGCCTTTTCTTTTAAAAAATTAAACAAAAACATCTTAAAATACCATATGTTAAAAAAAAGTTAAATATATTTAGATATTCACCTGTAGAAGAATCAAAAATGTCTTAATACATGAGTATAGTTTGATTTCAAATGACTATACATATAAATGGTTATTTAATGAGATTTAAGTTCGTTTTCCTATTTGTTTTTGGTCTTTTTACAAGTCATCACCTTATTGCCAAAGAGTTGGGTAATGTAGTGTTTACTGTAAAAATTAATAATATTAAAAACAATGTAAAGAGTAGTTTAAGATTAGAAAACTCAGAGCGAATTATTGATATTGAGTTTAAAGATAAATCTCATGTAACTAAAGAAATTCAGCTTAATAAACCCACTATTTTTTCAATGATTTTTGGTAATCAATATTTGGGGTATGTATACTTAAAACCAGGAGCAGATTTGGAATTATTTATAGACACTAAAAAAATGAAACGTTGGAGCGGGTATGAGTTCACAGGAGGGAGTTTATCAGATGGGAACAATTATATTCTACAAAGGGAAGCTATGATAGCGGAAACATTTGGAGCTGTAAAATATTATGTAAACCTTCCTCCAAAGTTGTTTTTTAAAGTATCTAATAAACTCAAAAGGCAGGCAGACCAAATGCTTCAAGGTGTTAATGCAGACAATCAATTCATAGACCATCAAAAATTAGAAAATGAGTTTAGGTATGTATATAGTGCTGCAATGTTTATAAAGGAAAAAGAAAAAAACAGGAATGCATCAATTAAGTCTGAAATTATAAAAGAAATTGATAGTGTTTCACGTAAGATTACTAATTATTCTAATCAGGATTTATATAAAATCTCTCAAAGTTACCAATTACTTGTTTACGACAAAATAGAGGGAGAGTTAAATAAAATAATGTGGAATACAGCGGGTGACAATAAAACCTATATTCAGAATATTATTTCGTATTTAGATACATTAAAAAAAGGTGCTATTAAAAATGATGCCTTAAGTGCTGTTTACCGCTATTTGGCATCAAATGAAGATAAGCTCAAAGGTTTTTTACCCTACATGGTTGCGGAAACAACAAACAAAAAAATGAAAAGCTTAGGAGAAAACACTGCATTGGCAACCTCTGTTGTAGCTCCGGGAAAAAAATCGCCTTCTTTTGAGTACGAAAACTTTAATGGCGGCACCACGCAATTAGAGGATTTTAAAGGAAGCTATGTTTTTATCGATGTTTGGGCAACATGGTGTGGCCCTTGCAGATTACAATCTCGTTACTTAGAAAAATTAATTCCTAATTATGAAGGCAAGAATATAAAGTTTGTAACCATATCGGTAGATGAACTGAATAATTATGATGTTTGGAAAGATATGGTCGCTAAAAAGAAAATGAAAGCCACCCATCTTTATGCAGAAGGGTTTTCATCAGATTTTATAAAAGCCTACGGAATTTCAGGTATCCCTAGATTTATTTTATTAGGCCCAAAGGGCGATATCATATCAAATAGAGCACCAAATCCATCACAACCAGAGTTAGAAAAATTATTTGAAACACTGGACTTATAATTCATAACCCCACTTACTAAAGGCAATTTCATATTAATACAACAATATGAGGAAGCTCTTATGTAAAATTAAATAGATGAATACAATTAAGCGAATAATAAAATTAGAACTAAGTATTCTATTTTATACACCTGTAGCATGGTTAATATTGGTAGTGTTTGCAGCATATATGGGTATTAGCTATGTAAATTTAATAGACGAAACCTTAGATGTTGTTAAACAAGGAATTCCTAATAACGATTTAACGCAAACGTTTTTTGAAAATGGTCTTCTAAGATTTTCTAAAAATCTATTGTTTATACTAATACCATTACTTACAATGGGGGTTTTTAGTAAAGAAAAAAGTGGCGAAACCATTAAACTATTATATTCATCACCTATACCCATATGGCAAGTAGTATTAGGTAAATATTTGGCAATACTTATTTATGGATTGTTTTTTGTATTGATACTGCTGGCTTGTCTTATTAGTGCTCAAGGTGTTATTTTAGATATACAATTACCTGTAGTACTAAGCGGACTATTAGGAATTTATCTACTTATAATGGTTTATGCTTCAGTAGGTGTTTTTATGTCAACATTAACCACCTACCAAGCCATTTCTGCTTTTTATGCTATTGTGTTTTTAAAAGGCATGGATTTATTGGTAGCACCAACTTTGGGGTTTTCTGCAATAAGTAGTTTAGTAAATTGGTTTGCCGTAACGCACCACGCGGATAATTTGATTTCTGGATATTTTAGAAGTGGCGATGTAATATATTTCTTTTTAATCGCTTTATTTTTTATAACACTGTGCTTTTTTAAGTTAAAGCGGGAAAGGCAAGAAAAACAAGAAAAGAGAAAATCCCTTTTTGCTTTTGGAGTATTAGGGCTTTCACTTTTTCTTTTAAATAGTTTTTTAGCAAAACCAGCATTTACCATTTATAATGATTTTACGCCATCAAAATTATTTTCACTTTCTCCAGAGGGTAGTGCAATAGTTAAACAATTAGATAATAAAGAACCTATAGACATAGCGTTATATAAAGATGTAAGTGAATATTCAGTGTCCGAAAATAGTAAAGACCGAAAATATTTAGATAAGCTTTTTCAATATCTTCCAAATATCAATTTGTCATACAAATCGTTTTATAATGACGATTATGTGGGTAACACAAGTTTTATATCTAATAAGTTTTTGGATTTACCTGAACGTGAAAAAATTGCAATTCTAGCAAAACGAGCAGGAATAAGTAGCAATAAAGTAAAAGATATAAGGGAATTATCTATAAAAGAAGATGCTAAGTATTTTGGTAATGGGGTAAGAACAATTGCTTATAAAGGGCTTACCAAAAAGCTTTACAATAATATGAATCCAAACTACAAAAACTTACTTACTAAGTTAAAAGAGTTTGAGCAACCCCGAGTAAAGATTGGCTATGTAATGGGGCATAACGAACCAAGTGTGACTATAAGTAATTTAGATTCTTGGTCTAATATTGCTAATGAAGAATTTGCTTCATCTATTGTTAATCTAGGTTTTGATATTGAGAATTTAAATTTAAAAAACCAAAATATAGCTGATGATATCGAGATTTTAATTATTGCAGATGCTAAGTCCGCATTCACTGCTTTGGAGTTAGAAAAGTTAGAACATTATATAAATAAAGGTGGTAATATGTTTATTGCCAGCAACCCCAAAAATAGTACTAATTTAAACCCAATACTTTCTATATTAGGATTACAATATATGGAAGGAGAATGCATTATGGCTGAGGGACAATCTGAAACATCAAAAGGTGTTTTTCCATACAACAAAATATCCGAAACAGGTTACAAAAGAACAGGTATAAAACCAATACCCAACACACCTTGGTATATACAAGCCTTACCATATACAGGAATAGAAGTAGTAAGTAATAACGATTTTAACTCAGAACCGTTAATAGTAACCAACGGACATGTATGGTTAGGAACCCAAGAAGATGCAAAACGAATTCCTCCCGTTAATATAGCAACTACATCCCTTCGTAAAGTGGGTGAAAAAAGTCAAAAAATAATCGTGCTTTCTAATGCTAGTTTTTTAAGTAACGATTATACCTTTTCTAGCAACGATGTTGGTGATAGAAATTATAGATTTTTTATGTATGTGATGAGGTGGCTTACAGATGGTAGGTATCCTATTTTATTAGAAAAGCAAAGTGTAGTAGATGGAAGGTTTTCCATGACCAATAAACGATTTAGAAGTATAAAACTACTGTTTAATTGGGGAATACCCATTTTCCTGGGAGTTTTAGGAACAGTTCTTCTTACGGTACGAAGACGTAGATAATTATTTAAAAGATATAGTATTAACAGGTATTAATATGACGGAAAAATTTCTAAATATAGAGAACTTATCACACAGTTACGGCAATGGCTGGGCAATTAAAGATATTAACTTTGAGGTAGAGAGTAATGAAGTTGTTGGTTTGTTAGGGTCTAACGGTGCAGGTAAATCCACTACAATGAATATTCTTTGTGGTGTGCTTAATCAAACAAAAGGGCATGTATTTATTAATGGTATAGACTTACGAAAGAACCCAATAGAAGCTAAAAAAAACATAGGTTTTTTACCACAAAAGCCGCCTTTGTATGTAGACCTTACCGTAAAGGAATACTTAGTTCACTGTGCTCATCTTAGGTTAGTAGAACCTAAACATGTTAAAAAGTATTTAGATGAAGCGCTATCAAAATGCAATTTACATGGTATGAAAAATAGGCTTATCAGGAATTTGTCTGGCGGATACCAACAGCGTGTAGGTATCGCACAATGCATTATACATAAACCAAAACTTGTTGTGCTAGACGAGCCAACTACAGGCTTGGACCCAAATAATATTGCCGAAATAAGAACATTAATAAAAGAAATAGCAGAAAACAGAGCCGTTATTCTATGTACTCATATTCTTCCCGAAGTGCAAAGCCTATGTGGTACAGTAAAAATGATTGAAAAGGGTAGCATGGTTTTCTCAGATACCATAGACTCTTTTAACGATTACGTAGAACCAGATACATTACAAGTAACATTTGAACAGTCACCAATAGAAAAGGAGTTGCTAGCAATTAATGGTGTAAATGAAATTAAAGAAATAAAGGATAAGACCTATAGGCTTGGAGTAGACACATCTATAAACGTAGCAAATAATCTGGTTTTAAAAAGTGTAGATAAAGGTTGGCAACTATCAGAAGTATATATGGAGAAACAATCATTAGATTTAATTTTTGCACACCTTTCTGGAAAGGTGCAAAAGCAATAAAAGTCTAAATTTCTTATTTAAAAAATAAACGAGAGTAAATGAAAATGATATTAAGAATTATAAAACTACAACTAAGTAGTTTATTTTCTTCTCCCGTAGCATGGATTGTATTGTTTATGTGTGTTATAATTTGTACGTTTAACGTAACCAGTTTTTTAGAAGGGTATTATATAAGTCAATCAATTACAGACGGCAGAGTTGGGGAATTAACCAAGTTATTTTTAATAGGAAGATACAATTTAGAAATAACGTCCTATTATGGCATGCTTAGAGTGGCTTTGTTCATTTTTATTCCATTAATAACAATGGGCATAGTAAGTGGCGAAAAAAACTCTGGAACCATAAAATTACTCTATTCATCTCCTGTTAAATTAAATACAATTATACTTGGTAAATACATTGCAACCCTATTGTATATTCTTTTACTAATAACGCTTGTTTTTTTAATTAGTTTACCGGCTTATTATATTATCGAATCATTCGATATAAATTTAGCCTTAACAGGATTGTTTGTTTTATTTTTATTAGCTGCTACCTATGCGGCCATAGGGATTTATATTTCTTCTTTGTCTTCCTACCCAATAGTAGATATAATAGCAACTGTGGCTATTTTAGGTTTTCTTGATTTAATCTATCAGTATGTTAAGGAGATTCCTATTGTTAGTGAAGTTTTTTATTGGTTGTCTCTTTCAAAACATACAGACTTGCCAATTAAAGGCTTAGTTACAACAGGAGATGTAGCCTATTTTATTATAATCATTATGCTTTTCCTCGCGTTGGCTTCGTTTAAACTGAATGGAGAAAGAATGACCAAAAGCGAGCGTTTTTTCAATAAGATAAAAATAGCAACTGTTATAGTATTGGTTTTTATTTCAGGCTATTTTTTTACAAGACCTCAATATATGGTGTATTTAGATGTAACTCAAAATAAAAGTAATACACTTAGTACAGAATTACAAGAGGTATTAAAGACGTTTGATAAAGGTAAAGGACTAACGCTAACAAACTACGCAAACGTATTAAGAGTGTATCAGGACATGTTGCCAACAAGACGAGTGTTCGATTTGGAGAACTTTCAGAAATATAGACGCTTTTTACCATACATGAAAATTGACTATAAGTATTTTATTGAAGTCGATAACAGAGAAGCTTTAGCTTTAAAGAGTAACGACTATTTTAAAAAGCGGTTAGAAAAAAGCATGGAGCAACTTAAAATAGATGAAAACGATGTGTTGTTTTTAGATGATTTAATAGATAAACACCATGTTAATCCAGCCGATTACGATTACTACTCTTTTCGTATGTTAAGTTATAAAGATAAGATGGCTTATGTTAAACCAAAGTATTTTAAAACTGGTAGCGATTTTTATCAAAAAAATAGTATCACCGCTTTCATGAAATTAAAAGATGAAACAATTCGCGTAGGGTATCTTAAAGACCATAGGGAACGCGTAATGAGTTCTAAGGGATTGGCTGCTGGACATTCGCTTACAGATAATTGGGCGTCTTGGATTAGGGAAATTGGAGATTATTCAAATGATAGGTCGTTTTTGAATAATGGTAGCGATGTTGAACCTCTGTCTTTTAATGATTATAGTAATTGGAATATTGATTTACTCTTTATAGTAGACCCAATTGTTCCCTATAACAGTGAGGAGTTGGAAATCATTAAGAATTATTTAGATGATGGAGGAGATTTGCTACTTGCTGCTTCGCCTAATAATAGGGACGTTTTTAATACAATTGCATCTTATGTAGGTATAGAAATGATAGATGGAATCATAAAACAAACAGATTCTAACCTTATAAAGGTACCAGATGTTATTCCTGGATTTGTGAATCCTGTGTTTGATTTTAAAGGTGGTTATATAGAGAAAAATTATCGTATTGCGCTGCCAATAATTACCGGGGCTTTAATAAATAAAAATAATAAAGGGTTTAAAGTTGCTCCGTTATTAATTGCAGATAAAAAAAGTACTAAGCTTCAGTCTAATCAAGAAAAAGAAGAAATTTCAGAACCTTTGGTAATGGCGTACAATTTAGAAAAACAATTAGGCCATAAAACCCAGCGTATTTTAACGTTGGCAAATGCAGATGTTTTTAGCTTTAATGGAAATAAAAAGTTAGGAAGGACAAAAGAATTAGGGGTGAATTTCTTAAACAATCGTCTTTCGGTAATAACAAAAAGATGGTTTACTTATAACAAAATACCTGTAGAAATAGAAGATGTAGAAAGTAAAGACACATGGCTAAAGACCACTATGGTAGAGTTACGTAATATTAAAATAATTAGTCTTTATATAATCCCTGCGTTTATAGCTTTATTAGGAGTGGTAACATTTATAAGGCGAAAAAGAGCTTAATAAAAAGGTAAGTTATGAAGTATAAAATTAACCATAGCAGATTTGTTCTTTTAGTTTTTTTAATGTCAGGGTTTGCTTTTTCACAACAAGATGAAATTAATAAAGCTGATTCAAGTCATGTTTATACAAGCAACGATGTTTATCATTTAAAAAAAAGAGTAGATAAACTTCAAAACACCATTTTTAAAAATTATGGTGCCATGCTAGGTGTTACGGTTCATATACAGGGAATAGATAACAATGGTACAGGCGTAATCGTTTCCCCAGATGGTCTTATTCTTACAGCAGCGCATGTTGCAAGAAAAATAAAAGAAGGTGAAGAAGTCAAAATTAAACTTTATGATGGTAGGAAGTTTAAAGCAAAACCTTTGGGTAGGAACAATGCGGTAGATTGTGGGTTGCTAAAGATTATAACAAAAGAAGAACTTCCATATGCAAAACTTGGTAAAACCTCAAAAATGGTAGGAGGTGAAGCCTGTATAATGTTTGGTTGCTCAGGAGCCCATAAAGAAGGGCGTTTTTTCGATTCAAGAATTGGTTTTATTAGCGGGATGACAGATACAGGGTATTTGAGAACTAGCGCCACCATGATGCCAGGAGATTCTGGTGGACCACTTTTCAACATGAAAGGTCAAGTAATAGGCATTTGTTGTTATAGTTCTTATGGTGATGTTACTAATAACTTTTATGCTACTACAGAGAAGATTAAAGAAAATTGGGACGATATGCTTCAAGGTAAAAATATTGATACTATAAGGGTGCTGAACAATAAACATATATCAATCCCCTATAAAAAGAAACGCTTTACTTTCTCAAACGGAAAGGAAACTTTAAAGCAAGCCTTTATTAATATTGATGATAATATTAGTCATTCTGTGGTAAAATTATATGATGATTCTCTATCTAAAGGGCAACATGTCGCATTTGGAACTATTATTAATAGAGCAGGAAGTATTGTTACAAAATATTCTGTAATACAAGCACCCGACTCTATAATTATTGAATATCGTAATGGGAAGAAGGAAATTGCAAAGTTAATAGATTATAGCATTGCAGACGATATAGCCTTGCTACAACCAATTAAAAACCATTCAAAATTTTGGATAGACCTAAATCAAAACCTTGAAACAAAAGTGGGTTCAATTATAGCGACTGTAAGTTGGGGTAAGTTACCCAGTAAAGTTGGTATAATAGGAACAGGAGAGCAGTTTCCTAACGATTATGTAGCTGGTCGTTTAGGTATTCGTTTGGATGGAACGCGAGTTGCGGAATTAAATGATTTTAGTGCAGCTGAAAAAGCAGGCTTATTGACAGGTGATAATATAAAAACTATAGACCAAACTTCTGTAAATAATCAAAATACAATTTTAGATAAGCTTCAAAACACTTATCCTACGCAAATCGTTACATTACAAATAGAAAGAAAAGATAGTTTAAAAACGTTTAATGTAAAACTGGGTAACCCTATGTATTCATACGACTTTTCAACCTCTTTGCTAATTCCATTAAGCGAACGTAGAAGAGGTTTTCCATTGGCATTTAGACATGATATGCTTATTGCAAAAAATGAAGTAGGAGCTCCTGTGGTAGATTTAAATGGAAATGTAATAGGTATTAACATATCCAGAACAACAAGAACAGCGTCATACGCTATTCCATCTAAGTATTTGTTTAGTATTATGAAAAATTTTAAAGTAAATAGAAGGCATTAGGTATAAAAATTTATTTTTTTAATAAGTGTAATTGGGTTTTTTAGCGTCTATTATTAAAAGTACTCTTATGATGTGTGTAGTTTTTCGAAAAAACAAGAAATAAACTGCACATTAAATAAGTACAACATAACATCTTTAAATAAACTTTGCTTTTAGGTAAAATTATACATTTGAATTAGTCACTCAAAAAAAATGAATATGTAAATACTGGCTGTGAAAGCAGCCCGTATTAATAATAAATATTAAGTATGAAGAAAATTAGTTTTACAATTCTTATAGTATGTATTGGTTATTTTAATGCTGTTGCACAAATTTTAGAACCTGTAAAATGGACTACGAGTGTAAAAAATAGTTCGGCTACTGAAGTCGAGCTCATTGCTACAGCTACTATAGATGAAGGATGGCATCTCTACTCTCAAACTGTTCCGGAAGATGGTCCGTTACCTACAGAATTTATTTTTGAGGGTAGCCAGGACTACTTAAAAAAAGGCAACACTAGTGAAGAAAAGGGGCATACCGTATTCGACCCTGTTTTTGAAATGAAAATAACCTATTTTGAAAATAAAGCTTCATTTGTACAAAGAATCAAACGAAAAAATACGGATAGTTTTAAAGTAAATGGCATGGTAGAATTTATGGTATGCGACGATTCCAGATGCCTGCCACCAACCGAAGTAGATTTGATCTTTAACATAGAATAATTTAACAACTAACTAACTATAATAATGAAAAGAATACTTTTACTTGGAATACTGTTTACTACGTTTAGTGTTACGGCTCAAATATTTGAGCCTGTAAAATGGCAAACTTCAGTAGAGCATATTTCAGATTCAGAATACTACCTTGTAAGCACAGCAACTATAGAAAAAGACTGGCACCTCTATTCGCAGAGTGTTCCAGAAGATGGGCCAATACCAACCACCTTTACTTATGATGATCAGGGCGGAAAAATAAAAGTAATTGGAAATACTTCCGAAGAAGAAGGACATATAATAGATGATCCTGTTTTTGAAATGAAAATTAAGTTTTTCGAAACAAGAGCGGTCTTTAAACAGAAAGTTAATATAGAGGGAGAAGTTAATTCTATTGCTGGTTTTGTTGAATTCATGGTTTGTGATGATACAAAGTGTTTACCACCAACAGAGGTAGAATTGTCCTTTGATTTATCAAATTCAACAAGTTCTGATATCAATGAATCAGCTAGTAATGTAGCTGTAGTTGCAGAAGATAATCATTCTGACCATGACCATAACTTGTCTAAAGTCGTAGATTCAGAAACGGAATCTAAAGGGCTGTTGGCTATTTTTATTATTGCGTTTTTATCTGGTTTTGCTGCATTGTTAACCCCATGTGTATTCCCTATGATTCCTTTAACTGTAAGTTTCTTTACCAAACAAAGTAAGAGCAGGTCTCAAGGCATTAAAAACGCTATTGTTTATGGTATTTCAATTGTTATAATTTACGTGCTATTGGGTACGGCAGTTGTAGGTGTTTTTGGAGCAGATTCTTTAAATGCCTTAGCCACAAATGTATGGTTCAATATTATATTCTTTTTATTATTAGTTGTTTTTGCTGTTTCCTTTTTAGGAGCATTTGAGATACGTTTACCACAATCTTGGGCTAATAAAGTTGATGCACAATCCAATAGAAGTGGTTTAATAGGGATCTTTTTTATGGCATTGGCGTTAGCTATTGTTTCATTCTCTTGTACAGGACCAATAGTTGGTACCCTTTTGGTTGAAGCAGCCTCAAAAGGAGGAACTGCTCCTATTGTTGGTATGTTAGGGTTTTCATTAGCGATTGCCTTACCATTTGGTCTATTTGCAGCTTTTCCAGGTTGGATGAATACTTTGCCAAAATCTGGAGGATGGCTTAATACGGTAAAAGTAGTTTTAGGATTTTTAGAACTGGCCTTGGCTTTTAAATTTTTATCGCAGGCCGATTTGGTATTACAAACACATTTTTTGGAAAGAGAAGTGTTTATTGCAATTTGGATTGCAGTTTTTGGAGCTCTAGCATTTTATCTTTTCGGAAAAATACAGTTGCCACACGATAGTCCATTAACTCATATATCAGTAGGTAGACTAGGTTTGGGGTTACTTGTATTAACATTTACAATTTATATGATTCCTGGACTTTGGGGAGCACCTTTAAATTTAATTAGTGCCTTCCCGCCACCTCAGGAGTATAGCGAATCGCCTTATGGTGTAGGCTATAACAAAGTTGGTGGTAGTGGAACATCTTTGAATGTGTATGGAGAGTTGCCTAAGGGAGCCCATTTATTACCACCCCATGATATTATGGCATTTAATGATTATGATAAAGGATTGGCCTATGCAAAGAAAGTAGGAAAACCAGTTATGATCGATTTTACTGGCTGGGCTTGTGTTAATTGTAGAAAAATGGAGCAAAATGTGTGGCCGAAGCCTAAAGTACTGGAAATTTTAAAGAACGACGTGGTTTTAATTTCCTTATATGTAGATGACAAACGCCCATTAAGGTCTCATGAAGTTGAGGAGTCTAAACTAAAACCAGGAAAGAAACTAAAGTACATTGGTCAAAAATGGAGCGAACTACAAACCGTAAGGTATAAATCAAATTCACAGCCTTATTATGTGTTGATGGATCATAATGAGGAAAACTTAAACGATCCTGTGGCTTACACGCCAAATGCTGAAGAATATCACGCTTGGTTAGTAGATGGGGTATCAAATTTCAATAAATAACATAAACTTTACAGATGAAAAGAGTTTTAGGAGCAGTAATCATATTCTTAACCATTTGGGCTTGTAAAGAAGAGCCGAAAGATTATGTAACCTTATCAGGAACTTTAACAAACCAAAATTCAGACTTACTAATTGTTGCGCAACGTGAAATCCTAAAGACCATTAAAGTAGATGCTGAAGGTAAATTTTCAGATACCTTAAAAGTGGAATCTGGAAACTATATTCTATTTGATGGAAAAAACAGAATCAATCTATACCTTGAAAATGGATACGATTTACAAATTACAGTAGATACGAATCAGTTACTGGAGAGTTTAAATTTTGAGGGCTATGGTCCTGATGCAAATAATTACATAGCTCAAAAAAAGAAAGTAGCAAGAAATTTAATTGATTATAATGCTTTAATGGCTATGGAGAAAGCTGATCTTGATAAAAAATTAGCAAACATGGTTGCGCAGTTTGAAGAAGCTTTAGATAAAACAGAAGGGTTAGATTCAGTTTTTATTGCTTGAGAAAAGAAAGAGACGGAAGGCATGAAAATGCAACTTAAGGGTAGCTTCGAACAGAAGCAAGCTATTAAGCCTTAAATGGTCAAGATTCACCTAAATTTTTGAGTTACGAAAATTACAAGGGAGGAAATACGTCTTTGGATGATTTAAAAGGTAAATATGTTTATATCGATTTATGGGCTACATGGTGTGGACCGTGCAAAAAAGGAAATTCCTTTTTTAAAGGAGGTTGAAAAAGCTTACCATGGTAAAAATATTGAATTTGTTAGTATTTCTGTAGATTAGAAGAATGCCTATGAAACATGGAGAACTATGGAGAAGGGTAAGGAACTTACTGGAATCCAATTGTGGGCTAAAGAAGATCAGGCCTTTATGCAAGCTTATAAGGTAAATGGGGTTCCTAGATTTATTTTAATTAGTCCAGTAGGAAAGGTGGTTAATGCCGATGCGCCAAGACCATCTGATGAAAAATTGAAAGATTTATTTCAAGAGTTAAATATTTAATATAAAAGTAGTTTTCAAGTTCTTCCATTAATTAGTTTTAGTATTAATGGTTGATTTTTGATTGATTGTTATCACTCCGGCTGTTTACCGGAGTGGTTTTTAAAAAATGAAGAAGATGAAAAATTTGGTTCGTAAGTATATAATAAAAGACACCCAATCTCAAACGAAACTGGAACAGTACTTCCAACAATTTAGAAGACACATAGTAGGCTTAGATCAAAAGTTTGAGTCTCCGTATGGTACAAAGGAATTGATTTATACCGATTGGACTGCCAGTGGTCGTTTGTATAGACCTATTGAGGAAAAACTCCTAAATGACTTTGGCCCTTTTGTTGCCAACACGCATACCGAAACATCGACCTCTGGAGCCGCCATGACATTGGCTTATCATGAGGCAAGAAATATTATAAAGCGCCATGTTAATGCCAGTAAAGATGACGTATTAATTACCTATGGGTCTGGAATGACAGGTGTAGTAAATAAATTTCAACGTATTTTAGGATTAAAGGTTTCAGAGAACCTTAAAGACCATACAGAAATTCCAGAAGAAAAAAGACCTACAGTATTCATCTCTCATATGGAGCACCATTCTAACCAGACATCGTGGTTAGAAACCATTGCTGATGTAGAAGTTGTACCTTGCGATGATAAAGGATTGATTTGTATGAAGAGCTTTGAAGAATGTTTGAAAAAGCATGAGCATAGACATCTTAAAATTACTTCTATTACCGCTTGTTCAAACGTAACTGGTATTAAAACAAATTATCATGAGATTGCCGCGCTTACTCATAAATATAATGGGCTTTGCTTTGTAGATTTTGCGTGTTCTGCACCTTATGTTAACATAAACATGTACCCTGATAATGAGGAAGGGTATTTGGATGCGATTTACTTTTCGCCGCATAAGTTCTTGGGAGGACCTGGAAGTTCTGGAGTTCTATTATTTAACAAAAAACTTTACAAAAATCTTGTGCCTGACAATCCTGGAGGAGGTACAGTAAGTTATACTAACCCTTGGGGTGATCATGATTATTTTGATGATGTAGAGACCAGAGAAGATGGGGGTACACCTGCATTTTTGCAAACCATAAAAGTAGCGCTATCAATGCAGTTAAAGGAACAGATGGGGGTTGAAAACATTCAGGCTAGGGAAGAGGAGATGAATCCTAAAATTTTTAGGACTCTGGAGAGTTTGGATAAAGTATCGATCTTAGCTCCAAACCATAAAGATAGGTTAGGCATCTTTTCATTTTATTTTGAGGACTATCATTTTAATTTAGTTGTAAAACTATTAAACGATAGATTTGGAATTCAAACTAGAGGAGGTTGCTCGTGTGCAGGAACCTATGGCCATTTTTTATTAAATGTAGATCAGCAAACCTCAAAGGCCATTGAACAGCAGATCTTAGAAGGATGTAATACTGAGAAACCGGGATGGGTACGTTTATCTATACACCCAACAATGACAGATGATGAAATAGATTTTATCTGTGATGCGCTAGTTGAATTGGCTGAAAATATAGCGGAGTGGTCAAAGGATTATGCTTATGATCCAATCAAAAATGATTTTGTACACAAAACAGTACAGCCTGTAGAAAGAGAATTAGTGAAAGAATGGTTTAAGATTTAGATTGGTGTTATTAATCCTATGCATTACTAAAATCATATATTATAACAAGACAGGTAATTGAAGATTGGTTTTTAAGCATAGATTTAAATAACAATTAGACAAGTGTTAAAGATTTATAGTTAGTAGTATTCGCTATTCTTCAAGAATCTCTACTTCAAACAACTAACATGATGTTTTTGACTTAAAACCATCCTGATTGGGTGGTTTTTGTAAAGAAATTATTTAATACTTTTGGAATCATAAGTTAGCAGAAATCTTGAATTTGTTAGTAATATACCCCAATCAGTATGAGAGATTTGTTTTATAATAATTTATTATGGTTTTTGTTAGGTTTTTTTGTGATTATTGGTATTGTAGAAACTATAGTGGGTAGAGCAAAAAGTTATACATTAAAAAGAAGATTAAGAAATAAAAGATACAACAATTGCTCAAATGAAAAATTATTTTCAGTTAGTCTTGATGCAGCAATTGTAGAATGGTGTGGCTATAAACTTGAAACTTTGTTTCTGAAAGGAAAATATAATTTTCAAGAGTATTTAGGTGGATGGTTGATATATAGCGAAAAGGATTATAGGAAATACTTGTATTCTTTCTTTCAACGAGAAAGAGTTCTACAATATGAATTTATTATTTTTTTGATAAAAAATAAACCAAAATCACTTTGGGAACAACTTTTTTTGGAGAAATTTGGGGATGATGACAAAGCCATAAAATATTACCTTAATCTTTCTTCAGGCCGATTAGCTCAAAAGTTAAAGAAAATAGGCATCATATCAAAAAAACAAGATATTCCTGATAATATTATTGGTTATGATTGTAGTGTACTGGTAAGTCTAACCAAAAGAGCATATTCAAAGGGTTTTATTTCAGACGAAGAAGCTTGGAGTGTTCTCCAACAAGCGGCGGATTTAGCAAGGAAAAACTTCAATTCTTGGAATGAGTACGCAAAGAGCTATATTACTGGGTTTTTACTTAATATGAGCCCGGATTTTGAGTATGAAGAAGAATATCTAGAACTGTTTAAACAATTGCTTTCAAACCCTAGAAGCCCTTGGAAGATGATCCATTGGAAAAATCTATAAGGATTTTTTGTAAAATGTAATTGCGACATTATAGATATATGAGCCGAACTCATTTTTGACTTTTTGTTTTTTGCCATTTTCTAGGATGTAGAAAAGGTTACGATAAGTGCGTTTAATAGAATAATCATACGTTTACAATGAAGAGAAGATTAAAAAATAAATTCTACTATTTGGATGTAATCCAAGAACACCTATCCACGAATACAATGTATAAGTGTTCGATAGTACAAGATGAATGGTTTACTAATGGTGAGATGGTGAAAATTAGAGGTAAAAAATGCGTATTGGTCAGAAAAAATAACATTTATGGAGCCAAGGTAGAGATTTTAGGTGATCAAATTGTTGAGATAAATCCAGTTATTCCCAGTAGGTTTGTGAATACACTTACTCAACGCGGACTTTTAGCCATATTAATTCGAATGTTGATATCTCCTGGTCAAAAACAAGTAGCAATAGAAGTAGGAAATTGCTTAATGCAATTAGAGGGCTAATCAATAATGGTGCCTTATTTATTGAGGTATTTTTATTCTCCTATCATGAGAGACTTGCCTCACCAGTAAAACGTAAACAGTTTAAAAACGAGAATTCCGCAGAATACTCCGTGGCTAGCCCCAGAGATTTTTACTAAAATCAGAATTATACAAAGTGTAAGTACCCCTAAAACAGCTACGGTCTAATTTATACAAATTTCATTATTCTTTAAGTTTGACCTCCTCCCAGTTCTTAGCTACATTTGATATTAGAAAAACTGGCAATTAAATAATGTCCATCGAACACCTCATGAGGTGTTCGATTGTTTAACGAACTATGGGGTCGGAATCGATTATATTCCCATCTCCATTGTTCTATTTTTTCTTTTGCATCTGCTAATGAAATGAACCAGTGAGTATTTAAACACTCATCTCTAAAGCTTCCATTAAAGGACTCAATATACGGATTATCTGTGGGTTTTCCTGGTCTGGAAAAGTCAAGAATTATTTTATTTTCATATGCCCATCTATCCAAATCTTTGCTAATGAATTCACTTCCATTATCTACCTGAATACGCATCGGCTTATAGTTTTTCTGACATTTAAGCCTGTTTAAAACATTAACAACATCTTTTCCTTTGATTGATTTTCCACAATGTATAGCCAAGCATTTCCGACTAAAATTATCCACTATAGTTAATGCTCTAAATCGCTTGTCGTCAAAGAGCTGATCCGACACAAAATCCATACTCCAACATTGATGTATTTTAGAGACTTCAGGACGTTCCATACGATGAGCTCCTGCTTTATTACGATGAGGGCGTTTACGTCTTAAATTCAACCCTTCTTCTTTATAGATCCGGTACATACGCTTATGATTATCTTTAAACCCTTCTCTTCTAAGTACAATATAGATTCGTTTAAACCCATAGCGTATTCTTACTGAAGCTATTTCTCGCATACGCATGCGTAATAAACGATCTTCTCTTGGACGCGGTTTGTAATACCATACCGATGAAGATATCTTAACCATACGGCAGGATCTACGTAAAGATATTTGATAATTATCCATTAAATAGTGGACTAGTTCCCGTCTTTGACTAGTCCTTAAAGCTTTTTTTGAATAATATCCTGAAGCATTTGTTTGTCTAAACTAAGGTCGGCTACCAACTGTTTTAATTTGGAATTTTCTTCCTCCAATTGTTTTAATCGTCTAAGTTCAGATACTCCTAGTCCGCCGTATTTTTTCTTCCAGTTGTAAAAAGTGGCTTCGCTAACCCCCATTTTTCGACATAGTTCAGATACCTTCACTCCTGAATCAGATTGGCGTAAGGCATAGATGATTTGTGACTCTGTGAATTTTGATTTTTTCATGACAAAAAATTACTGTTTTAAATTAATAATTTTTGCCAACTCTCTCTAATACAAAATGATGCGGTTTTTGGGGAGGAGGTCAAAAGGATAATGTATAATCCGGTTTTCGTTTTTGGGCGATATCTTATGATAGTATTTCCTTAAAAGTCAAAAACAAGGAATATATATCAAAATTTCTTATAGAAGAGTTGATACTAAAGTTTTAGATTTTCTAAAAACCCATTAATATAGATATAGGGTGGTTTATATTAATTAGTAAAAATATATTTTGTGATTAATCAATAAATATTAAAAATAAATAAATTTACTAAATTTTTTGAGCTATTATTTGTGATGTCATGTTCTACAGATGATCTTCTGGATTTTCCTATTGCCGAAAAGGCAACCTTAAAAAAAACTGAGGAGATTTACATTTTCGGCGGGCCTTATAGTTTTAATGTAAACGATGTGTAATATGATCGAATAGACCGTATTCGAATTCAAAGAACACCCTATCCAGATGATTATCTTTATCCAACGTATCCGCGAAGAACATTTCTAATTACGGATCAGACTGGTTTGATTTTGGATGAAACTCCTATGATTGGACATTATAATTTTGATCTTATGGAAAAAAGATCAAAACAGGTGTACTGCACTGAGTTTAAAAGCAGAATAGGGCAAGGGGTCTTGAAATCAGGAAGAAGATATTACAGGTTCTTATATTATAACAGACAATAGCATACAAATGTATTGTTGTTAAACCAGCATGAATCATTTGAACAAACTACCTTTTTACAAAGATAGTTTTTTGTGTATGTTTTGTCGGCAGCTCAAAGTTGGAGACTTTGAGCTTCATAATTATTATAATCTTTCTTTTTAAAGACCATATTACCTTTATATTATTTTTGATTTTTAGTGATCATTATCATGTAACATTCTACATACTTATTTTCCTATTCTATGAAGTCGGTATAAATTGATCTATCTTTTTGGCACAAATCAAACCAAATTAACTACTATTTTTTTGAAAGTATCATACCCAGTTTTAGGATCATTATTATTTGATAAAAATGGCTAAACTAGTTAAAATAAAAGTGAGCCACTCATATAGGGTGGTTTCCCTTAAAAAGAGAAGAAATAGATGAATATTTGTTTTAAAAAATAGTTAACAGATGTAAGCTAGAACCTTTTTTAGAACTCTTTATTTTTAATTTTGATATTTTTTTTGTTTAAATGTTATTGTTTAAACTGATTTTTTGTTAAAATTCTAAAGAATCTGTATTTGTTCAAAAAGCTACCCAAATCGGGTGGTGTTTTTATTGTTTTGCCATAGTAGTTTTACGGCTCTTTAAATGATTGCTTAAAAATAACAATGGTTTATTGGAACTGTTAATGAATTATACAACAATAAAGGTAAGATGATAAGAACACTAATTCTTGGGGTTATATGGATTTTATATTGTCAACCAATATTTAGTTCAGGTCACAAAAAGGATACAACTTATATAAAAAATAGTACTTCAAATTTAGATTTGAACGATCAGATATTCGTCGATCTGCCAGAATTGGAGAAATTGTTTCCTGTTATAGATAAGATACAATTAAATAGAGTAAATAAACGTACAAATTTTGGATTTCCTTTGCCTGCAAATTCAATAAATGATGAAAGAGCTGAAGCGCAGGAAAACTTTAAAAAAATAGATGAGTCTGGTAGGTGGGTAGATTCTTTCAGTAATGAGAATATTCAAGTTTTACCCGTAGGGGTTAAGCACGATGTGGGTGGAGTAGAGTATCAATTAGGGTTTGCAAAAGCTGTTTTTTCAAAAGAGTATGCGGAGTTAACCGTTTTTGCAAAAATTATATTACCTCAATCCAATAGTGACGGAACACCAAGGGAAATATTTTTTGGAGCAAATAATATAAAATTATCACATGATGGCGGAATCATGGGAGAGGCTAATTTATCTCTCTTAGGAGACTATTTCGTACCGTTTAATGACGAAAAGTGGATTTTGGTGTTCAAAGGGGGGGCTAATTTCCGAACTGGAAATGTAACAAACACCTCCTATGTTACTATTGATTGTGATGGAGTAAAATCAATAGGGTTAAATGGAGAACTCCAGATCACTAGAGAGTTAGTATTGCCTCTCGAGCAGAATGGAAATTTGGCGCCAGAAACAAGAAATTATACCGATGCATCTGGTCAAAATTCTATAATTCCGAATCGGGTAACCGGATCATTTAATGTGGTAGCCAGCGACTTCAATGACTTGCTTGTTAATATTGATTTGCCACCTTTTGTCTTGGCAAATCATCCTGATAAATTTTCATTTACTATAAATGAGGCGGTTTTGGATTTTAGCGATACTAGAAATCAAAATATTACATTCCCTCGGCAATATCATGAACAAGGGTTACTATTGCCCAATCCTCAAACCTGGAGAGGGGTGTATATCAAATCTCTTGAGGTTGGGCTACCCACAGAATTTAAAACCGAGGAAAGTATATCTCAAAATAAAAGAGTTTCATTTGAAGCAGCAAATGTCATCATAGATCATTATGGGGTTTCTGGGTTTTTCTCAGTAAACAATCTGATCCAAATAGATTCTGGGAGAACCGCAGAAAAAGATGCCTGGCAGTATTCAGTAGATGAGTTTGGAGTACAATTGGTTACTAGTAAGTTAACCGAGGGCAGAATTAGAGGACGGATAGTACTTCCAATCTCTAAAGTTAAAAAAGATGGCTCTAGTGCACTGGGATATGAAGGGGTCATTACCGAAAATGAATATACACTCAAAGTGTCTACCTTAGAAAAAATCGACTTTAATGTTTTTAAAGCGAAAGGAGAGTTGTTACCTAACTCCTATGTAGAGTTAAAAGTTTCTGATCAGGTTGATGGTCAATCGGCTACTACAGAAAATCCTCAACTGGTCAAAAGAAAGTTTTTGCCTAAAGCAGTATTAAATGGTAGAATGGCAATTTCTGCCAATCAAAAATCATCCTTAGAAGAAGAGGTTGAAGAAGTTACTTCTGAAGTGAATGAAGGAGAAGGAAAGAAACTTGTCGAGTTTAAAGGAATTAAGTTTCAGAATTTGCAGTTGCAAACGGTAGCACCAAAATTTGAAGCCGATTATTTTGGATATGATGGCGAAGTAAAACTAGCTAATTTCCCAATATCTATATCTGATATTGGATTTGTTAAAAAAGAACCGCTTTTAGGATTAGAATTCAATCTGCACGTCAATTTGATGAGTAAAGGGTTTGCAGGGACGACTCGACTGGGAATTTTTGCCAAAGAAGATCAAACAGCCAATAAGCTTAAGTATAAGTACAGTCACATAGACCTAACCGAAGCATATGTAGACGGGGATCTCGGAGCGGTAAAGATAAAGGGTAGTCTATTGTTAATGAATAATGATCCTGTCTATGGTAATGGTTTTTCTGCTGAAATAGCAGGTACCTTTGGTAGTTTTGGACCCATCACCTGTAAAGCTATTTTTGGTAAAAAAGATTTTAGATATTGGTATGTGGATGCTGCGGTACATGGATTGACCATACAAGCCGGACCTATTACCATTAACGGCTTTGCAGGAGGAGCCTTTTATAAGATGTCACGTAAAGCGGATGCTGGACCCGATTTTTCTCCTTCGGGTTTAGCCTATGTACCTAGTGAAGATTCCAGTCTAGGAGTAAAGGCAGCGTTATTTGGAGCGATTGCCAGACCGGAGGCTGTAGCAGTAAGTGCAGGTTTCGAAATTGAATTCAATAAGAGTGGAGGAGTCAATAAAATAGGGCTCTTTGGCGAAGCTCAAATTGCTAAGGCGTTCAGTTTTGATAATCCCGTGGGAGAACTTTCAGGAAAACTGGGATCAATGGCAGACAAAACAGCCTTGGCAGGAGCGGCAGAAACAGCTGCGGGTAAAACTTTTTTGAACAAAGCGGATTCAGAGTTTGATACCGAGGTTGAAGGTAAGTTAGGCGTGAATGCAAAACTAGGAATGGAGTATGATTTTCAGAATGATTCTTTTCATGCCACCTTAGATGTGTATGCTAATATTACTGGAGGAGTGCTACAAGGGCGCGCCTCGGGAGGAAGAGCTGGCTGGGGGGTTGTTCATATCGAACCGGGAGAATGGTACGCCCATATGGGAACACCAACAGATAGACTTGGTTTACGTATGGGGGTAGGGTCTGTCTCTATAGAAGCTGGTGGATATATGATGATAGGAGATCGCATGCCGGGGAGTCCACCACCACCACCAGAAGTTGCCGAGATATTAGGAGTTAGTGCAGATGAGCTTGATTATATGCGAGACGAAAACTCACTTACCGCAGGAAAAGGATTCGCCTTTGGTTCTGATTTTAAAATTGATACTGGAGACCTTAATATGTTGATGTTATACGCCAGATTCCAGTCGGGTGTGGGCTTTGATTTGATGCTTAAGGATTATGGTGAAGCGAGTTGCGTCAATACAGGAGATCAAATAGGAATCAATGGTTGGTATGCCAATGGTCAGGCATATGCTTATTTGCAAGGAGAACTCGGGATACAAGTAAAACTTTTTATGATTCAAAAGAAGATACCGATTATAAAAGGAGCAGCAGCCATCCTCATGCAAGGAAAAGGACCTAACCCTTTTTGGTTTAGAGGTTATGCAGCAGGAAGTTATGACCTCTTAGGAGGTACTGTTACCGGAGATTTCCGATTTAAAGTTGAAATAGGAGAAGTCTGTGAGTTTGACAGTGGAGGAGGGGCTTTAGAAGGGTTACAAATGATATCCGATATAACACCAAAAGAAGGAGACAACGAAATTGATGTATTTACAGCTCCGCAGGCTGCATTTACCATGAAGATGAATCAACCTGTAGTTATTCAGGAAGACAGTGGAGATAAAACTTATAGAATTGTTCTTGAAGAATTTACATTAAATGACGTTGGGAACGCACCAGTGGAAAGTGAGTTAGAGTGGAATTCATCAAATGATAAAGCAACATTGTTGCCAAAAGATGTGTTAGCGCCCAACGAGAAGTATACCGTAAAAGTAGTAGTGAGTTTTCAAGAAAAAGTAAATGGAATCTATACTCCAGTCCTTAATGAAGGTGTCAAGGTAACCGAGGTAAAAGAAGTGTCCTTTACAACAGGAGAAGCTCCAGACTACATTCCTTTAAGAAACCTGAAATATACATATCCTGTGGTGGATCAACAAGGATTTTTTAAAAATGAGTATAATAAAGGTTATCTACAACTGAAACAAGGGCAAGATTATCTTTTTGACGATTCTCAATGGCAAAGTAGTATAAAAATCATTGATGAAAATGGCAATTCAGGAAATATATCGCTGACCTACAGCGTGGCGGAAAACAGAGTTACCTATACTATGCCGGATCTTAAAAAAGAACAGGAATATACCTTATCCATTACAAGTAGTCCTAAAAATTTGAAAACAGTAAATGATGACGATGCAAACAATACTCAAAATGTAAATCTTGTTGATGATGATAATGGAAATACTGTAAGATTGAAACAGAATTTAGCACAGAATGTTTCGGTAGATGGAGAGATAGAGCGTTTAAATTATGGATTTAAAACGAGTGAGTACAGAACGTTTAAAGACAAAATTAATGCTATTGTTACTACAGATTATTTTTGGCATAAAGTAGATTCAAAAGTGTTACTGCTCAGTAACAAATTAAAAGAAAACAACGGATTCGACCTCGTAGAATTGACAGGTAACGAGTATACTGATCACAAACCATTAATAAAGGTTACAGCTGTACTCGACGATAAGTATTTCAGGGACGATATCAATCCATTAATCTATCAAGATTTTGAGAATCATTCCCGATTTCAGTTAGCTAGAGACATTTCTTTGTATGGATTTATTCCTGCAAAAGCAGTACCTGTAATGACAAACTATTTAACAGGTCTCGAAAACAATATAGATCATAGTTGGAGAAGGACCACCTTCCCCTATTGGTATTGTTTGATGGATTTGTACAGTCAAGATTATCAGGATTTGTACAATCAGGTCACCAATGCTTATGTAGATGGTAATCTTGGATCATCAGACCCAGCATACGGATTAATGGGGAAAACGCTACCGTATATGAGAACTGGAGAATATAAAATCAATATACAATATACGTTGCCAGGTGATATTTCTGCTAGTTCTAAAACCTATAAATACAAAAACTTGACCCAATAAAAACATGTTTGTTAAAAAAGGTACATATACGATTGCGTTTTTGCTATTGTTGTGTTTTTCTATACATGCTCAGGAAACAACAGTTGTAGAAACTGGGCAACATATCAAAGTTATCGGCAGATATCAAAAAAACAAGATCGTTTTGCGTTGGGCGCCTTCTACAGCAGATGCTTGGCAAAAGGCAAATGCATACGGTTATCGTTTGGTGCGATATACCATAAAAAAAGGTGATCAGGTCCTTGTATCTGCTGAAAAGAAAGTGCTTATGGAGAAAATTACACCACGGCCAATTGCAAATTGGGAGGGAATTGTTGCAAAGAATGATTATGCAGCAATTTATGCACAGGCACTTTATGGAGAGCGTTTTGCTGTAGAAGAATTACAACAAGGAAAAGTAACCAGTATTATAAACACCGCTAAAGAAAAGGAGCAAAGATTTTCGTTTGCTCTTTTTGCTGCAGATTTAAGTTTTGAAGTAGCACTTTGGGGAGGGTTAGCTTATGAAGATACCGACATAAAAGAAAAAGAAGAATATCTATATCGTATAGAAAGTCTTGTGCCAGATGATATTATGGAACTCAAAATGGGATCTGTTGTAGTAAATACATTCAAGTTACCCTCAATTCCTAAACCAATGGATCTCATTGCGGTTCCTCAAGATAAATCTGTATTACTTACTTGGGATTACCAGAGGTTCAAACATATGTTTACTGCCTATTATGTAGAACGTTCTATAAACAATAAAGACTTTGTAAAGCTAGGAGAAACCCCCGTAGTTAATCTCAATAATCAGGAGAACAAGCCTTCAAAAAGAATGTTTTATATCGATACCTTACCCCAAAATGATAAAAAATATTACTACCGGGTGGTGGGATTAACCCCTTTTGCAGAAGTAAGTCCACCTTCAGAAGTGGTCTCTGCCATTGGTATTAAAGAATTGACTGCCGTACCCCACATCAAGTATGGAGATATCAACACCTTGGGTCATGTTACAGTTTATTGGGACTTCCCAAAAGAAAACGAAAGTGAGATTACCGAGTTTCAATTGGATTGGGCAGCCCAGGAAAAAGGACCATATACTACTGTAATCACAGGGATTGCACCGGATCAACGAGAGACTTCTTACCAAAAACCTGAAGCCTCGAACTACTTTAAGGTAAGTGCCATAGGCAAAGGAAACCAAAAAACGACTTCTTTTCCAGCTTTTGTACAAGCGGTAGACTCCATTCCTCCCGTTGCTCCTGTTGGGGTAACAGGAGTGATAGATACTTTGGGAGTGGTCAACCTAAGTTGGGATAAAAATCTCGAGAAAGACATGTTAGGATATAGAGTATTTAGAGGGCATCTAGATACCGAAGAGCTCTCACAAATCACGATAAGCCCTATTCCTGAAACCAAATATGTAGATACGGTACAGGTCAAATCATTAAATGATAAAGTGTATTACCAAGTAGTAGCAGTAGACAAGCGGTTTAATATGTCTGAGTATTCAAAAAAAATAGTGATCAAAAAACCTGATCTAGTACCGCCTTCTTCACCAGTTTTTGCGGATTATACGGTGGGTACAGAAGGAATCAATGTTTCTTGGGTAAGGAGCACTAGTGCAGATGTTGAAACACACGTTTTGTACCGGCAAGATATCAAAAATGCAAGACAAGGATGGCTTGAGCTAGCAAAAATAACAGATACGATCACTTCTTATACAGATCAAAAAATTAATGCTGGTACTACCTATAGGTACGCCATTTTTGCAATGGATGATGCAGGCTTGCGATCAGATCCCTCGCCGCCACTTACCATTACTGCGCCCAACGCAACGGTGGATGTAGTAAAAGGATTTGCCGCAATAGCCGATCGGTCGCAACAACAGATTATCGTATCCTGGAAAAAAATGCCGGAGTCTATAAAAGAGCTATGGATCTACAAAGCCAAAGACGATCAACAACCGTATTTGTGGAAACAAATACCGGGGCATCTGGATACCCTGATCGACACAAAGGTGCATCCGGGACATATATATACGTATACCATAAAAACAATATCATCAGATACACATCAATTCTCCAAAATAAAAACAGCAACAACAAAATATTAAGGATATGGGAAATGAAAGTAAAATAACAAGAAGTCTATGCCTAATAGGAGTCTTTATAATGCTCACACTGCACCTAAATGCACAAGACCTTACCATAGGCTATAATGATCAAAATGGGCCTCCTAAATATGCGTTGGATGTAGAGGTGGCTTTGGGTGAAACGTTTAAAGAGTGTGATGGTAAAGGAGGAATAAGAAAAATACGAATAGTTAAGAACGGAGATTACAAGGAAATTTATGGAGATCGATTTAATTCCAAGGTAAATCGGCTTAGATTACCAACACAGTATTTTAATGAACAAGATGGTTTTTGGGGATTGTATATTTTAGGTGAGCAGAGAGAAAAAATATATGCAGGAGGTTTTGAAATAGGATGTAGAGATCGTGAAGAAGAAATTAAACATATTTTGTTTGGTGATTTGTTTGATGATAATGGTTGTATCGATGAAACCCCAAGAATCAAGATTGTGAATAATGATAAGGTTTATGTACACGTAGATCGGTATCCGGTCATAGGAGATGTATTACAGACTCCTTCTCAGGGAGCGTATCTTTCTAATCAAGGATATTTGGATATCACCTTACCAGAAACCATCCATGATCGATATTACAATTGGGAATATAGTGTTGGACTTCCAAACAATTTTAAGCCTTTCCCTTCTTCGGTAAATAGAAATAACCATTTGAGAATTCGTGGTGATGAGTTCTTAACAGAAGAAGATTTTGGTAAAAAGATTTATATAATGGTAAATTCCTTATGTAGAGGTAGAAGTGTAATAAATGTTGATTCCAATATCATTAGTTTTGAGTATTTACCCTATTTTCCAGAAATACAACATACACAAGCAGCTAAACTACCATGTGCTGATGATACAGCTACTACAGTATTTGTACAATTCAAAGATTTTGAAGAAGGGGCAACGGTTAATTTGTCTATTGTAGATCCTGATCGTGTAATAGGCAACTCAACTAATGGAGTACCAATGTATGAGGTATTAAAACAGAAAAATGGGCTGACCGAGAGTGATTTAGATAATAATGATAGACTTAGACTGGAAGATGTTCCGTTATCTTCTAATGGGAATTATCAGGTACAAATGTTTGTAAGAGGATATTACACAGACGCTCCCGGTCATACCGCTACAGGAACATTTACCATACCAGAACCTGTAGTGTTTCAAGAGGATATAGACGTGTATCATACCTTTTGCCATGGTTTTGATAGTGGAGCAATTTCCATTCGTGCCAATGGGGGTACTACGACTATTAATCCTTTTAATCCCTATCAGTACCGATACAGATATAAAGAAAAGAATGCTAATGTCTGGGAGGATTGGTACGATTGGCAAGATTTTGTAAGTAGTGGAACACACACCCTTGTCGGGTTGCCCGTAGGAACATATCAGTTACAAGTACGGGATTACAATGGTTGTATCGCCAAGGAAACAGACGAAGCCATAATCACCCGAGAGGTAACCGTCAATGATGTCACACCAATAGCATTGGAGCTCACAGAGGGAAGGTCGATAACAGGTCATGGGCTTACTGATGGGATGGTGATCGCCAAAGTACGATACGGCACTCCATTTGATGGAGAGGAAAAATATGAATACCAATGGAGCAAAGATGGAAATCCAATATCCATACACCCGGATGATATCGAAGTTAGCACGGAAGCTAGTATAGACGACGGTCCCGATTGGCATGTGATTATTCTAAAAAACCAAGGTGTAGGTACCTATCAAGTAACGGTAAAAGATAAGAATTACGAGCACGTTGCGACCAACTTTGGTTCAAATGAAGCGAGTGGATGTAGTGCAACCAGTGCCGAAATAACACTAACAGAACCAGATCAGCTACAGGCAACCATAGCCATAACAGAAGTTTCCTGCCATCACCCCACAACTGGAGATATAGCCGATTTACAAACCGATGGAGCATTACTAGTAACCCACGTTTCGGGAGGTATACCGATTACAGACGTGTTGTCTACTTGTTCTGATTTACAATATTGTTTCCAATGGGAACATAAACAAGGCAATACTTGGGAGCTATTTGCCGAGAATGTGGATCGAATCATCAATATCCCACCGGGAGACTATAGAGTAATTATTACCGATGCCAATGGGATTAGTATCACAGAGGAACGTACCTTGGTAAATCCAGAGCCTCTTGCGATAACTTTTGAAGCCTCAGCACTAAGTTGTAATACCGCTGCGGTCATCACACCCACGGTAAGCGGAGGGACACCGCCGTACACCTATGCATGGGAAAATGGGGATACGAATACTTCACATTCGGTGACAGAAGAAGGAACCTATACCCTAACCGTAACGGATGCAAAAGGGTGCGTCTTAGCAGAAGATAACACCATTAGTAATCCAAATGATAATCTGGACCTACAAATTACAGAACTCATCAATCCAGCTTGCGATGCAAGTAGTGATGGTGCGATTACTATCGAAGTGACAGGTGGTGTACCGCCATTTAGCTATAGCTGGAGCCACGGAGCACTCATGACCAATACGAATGTGCGCACAAACACGATTAATGATTTATTAGAAGGAACATATACTGTTACAGTATCCGACATAAATGGCTGCGAGGTTATTATTGAAGATATAGTTATCGAAAACTCAAATACTATGGTAATCAATATAGTAGATATTATAGCACCTACCTGTTACCAAACATTAGATGGGCAGATTACAATATCGGTTACTGGAGGGCTACCACCCTACACTTATCAATGGAGTACAGGAGATACCTCAGATACCGTTACCGAACTATCTGCAGGGAATTATATCGTATATGCCACCGATGCAAAGGGTTGTACCATAGAATCAAAAATAGTATTGGAACAAGCAAGTGATCTGGTCATAACTCCGGTTCTGATACAAGAACCTAGTTGTTACAACGAGCAGAACGGTAGTATCGTGGTAGAAATATCCGGAGGTAACCCTCCCTATACTTTGGAGTGGAACACAGGAGCAACAGGATTGAGTCTTGTAGAACTTAAAGAAGGGGTCTATACACTAAATACACAAGATGCATCAGGTTGTCAGGCAGTGTATACGGTGGAGCTAGAAGAGCCGGAAGAAATAGTTTTAGATATTGAAAAGAAAAGAACACTCTGCCAAGGGCAGTCGTTATTTTCTGGTCTTGATTTTGATAATCAGGAAGGCAACTATGTATGGTTTGATCCTGATGGGCATGCATTGGATCCTGTAAACCCAGTAGCAAAACAAACGGGCATTTATACCTTGACCCGTACCAATACCAGTGGCTGTTCGACCAGCACCTCTGTAGAAATTGAGATTTTAGAAGAAGAGATAAATGCCAATTTTATCATCACCTCTCATGCCTATGCCAATGAAGATGTAGTATTGGTAGACAGGAGTTATCCTGCACCAGAAAGAAAAGAGTGGGTGTTACCAGAGAATGTCGAGATAATTTCTGAAACCGACGATCATATTATTCTGAATTTTTCTGAAGAAGGAGCATATGTCGTAAAACTTAGAGCATACCAGGGAGATTGTTTTACTAATTTTTCTAAAACGGTATTCGTAGAGCCCGAAAGAGCACTTAGCAGAACAGATCATACGGCTGGTTTTATACAAGATTTTAGAATCTATCCGAATCCTAGTAAGGGATCTTTTGAAACCGCTGTTACACTAAAAGAATCTTCAGGCATCACTTTGAAGGTGGTACATATGGTAACAGGAGAGGTGTTAAGTCAAAAAGAATTAGATAGCAAAGCTCAGTTCTTGGTGGATTATAACCTATCGCTGCCCAGTGGGCTATACTTAATGATATTAGAAACCCAAGAAGGAGCCGAAACTCGCAAGATTATATTCGAGTAACTGTTATCAGGTAAAGAAAGAATACATACGCTAGCAAAAAAGATCGGTTTTGTATGTGTTTCGTAATAGTAAAATAGTTCAATCGATTGGAGAGTAATATAAAGAATCAAAAAGTAATAATGAAATAAGAGTGATTTTAAGTACTAGATATTCTTGAATGTTAAGAACCACAGTTTGGTACTTATGACAGGAGCATAAACAAAAATGGTTTTTTTCTTATTCCACGATAAGTAAATCTTTTTATGCGAGAAATAAGCGATTGATCGATGCATAAAATTTAAACGTATGAAATAAGCCATAACAATTAAGTGGATACCCGCAGAAATGATGATTCCATTCTCGTGCTGAGCGTCATCGAAGTATGACCTATTAAAAAACAATAAATATAAACAGATGAAAAAAACAATAGAAATATATAAAGTAGTCATACTAAGTATATATGTAGGGTTATGTAGTTGTGCAAGAGAGGAGGCTATTCCTGTTACCGTTGATTTTTCATACGAAGTCTTTCAGAATGATCTTTCGGTGCCAGTACAGGTTGTAATTTTAAATAATACCAAAGGGGCAGATGATTTTGAATGGACATTCGAAGGAGGGACACCATCCCGATCTATAAGCAAAAACCCAGGTGTCATTACCTATAGTGAATCAGGAATGTATACCATTGAATTATCTGCAACAAATAGAGATGGTTCTTCTGATACAGAGATGATAGAGTTAGAGTTTTTTCCGAATTTGGAAGTGAATTTTGAAGTGGTGAATGTGGACAATACGTTTTCACCGGCTAGATTTAGCTTTCAAAATACGTCTCAGGGAGCTACTGATTTCTCATGGGTTTTTGAAGGGGGGTCTCCCTCGGTATCCAATTTCAAAGAACCTGGAGAAGTTGTTTTTTACGAACCGGGAACACATGATATTATATTGACCGCAACAAATGGGTCAGGAAATAAAGAACTGAAGAAAACCATAGAAGTAGCACCTTTGCTAAAAGCCGATTTCGAGTTCAAAATAAATGATGTATACGGGGATATGCAGGTACCGATAACCGTCAGTTTTGCCAATACTTCGATAAGTGCTACTTCCTACCAGTGGAGTTTTGAAGGAAGTACGGTTACCAGTTCCAACGAAACAAGCCCCACCGTTGTTTTTTCGGAACCAGGAACACATATCATACGATTAACTGCTTCAAATGGTAAAGAAACCCAAACCGTTGAGAAGCAAATTGATTTGCTACCTGACTCTAATTTAATATATCTGAAAGATGTAAAGTTTGGGATTAATACAGCACATACCCGAAATAGTGAAGGAAGTTTTTTTAGTCTAGAAGACCAAAAGGTCTATTCAAATCAGGAGTTAGATTTTAATATTTCCAAAAAAATAGATCTGGTATTCTATGGGTTTAACAATGCGTTTGCAGAAAATCGGTTTGTAAGCCCTGACAATTTAGAAGAAACAACTTTTTCTACTTTAGAAACTCCAAAACATACCACTGTTATTAATAAACTAGAATCTTGCAACTGTACTGCCTCATTAACAATAGCAGAATTTGATAGTATGACGGATGATTCATTATTAGCACCATTATTAATAGAAGAATTAGATTCAGAACCTGCAAATTTTGATAACAGTATTACGCCTAGAATTATATTGTTCAAAACTCAAGAAGGAATAAAGGGGGCTATAAAAATTAAAGAATTTATAGATCAAGGTAGAGATTCTTATATCCTAACAGATATTAAAACCCAAAAGAGAAGTTAGAGTGGTATTAAGTAATATGATTATAAAAATGATGAAGGTAGCACACAAGAGAGTGAGCTGTTACCTTATGTTTATCTTACTATTATTAGGGAGTACATCTTTTTATGCACAGCAGTTTCCGGTGGATATTTCGGTTAATTTACTTCCTCCGTATAGTTTAAATTTATCAGATTATGGTAATGGGTCTAGAGATTTGATTTCTGTTGGCATTTTACTTCTAGATATCAATGAGCCCAGTGTTCAGGTTCGCTTGGATTTACGTATCGAGGATAACTCTGGTATCATTGCTCGTGGTGCTCCTGTAGTATCAGGCATTACCCCTATTTTTGTAGAAGGTGGTAGTTTGCTACGTTTAGACGGTTTTGATTTGTCTGCTTATTTTCGGTTAGAGAATTTGGTAGGGATCACTCCTGATCGTTACCATCAATCCTTGCAGGAGGGTTTATATCGATTTTGTTTTACGGTGTATGATGTGCTTACAGGAAAAGCATTATCCAGAGATGGCTGTGGTACGGTGTATTTGTCGCAAAATGATCCTCCTATATTGAATATTCCTGGTAATGGGGAACAGGTTTTGGTTAGTGATCCGCAGAATATTCGCTTCAATTGGACCCCTCGTCACGTTAATGCGACCAATGTGACCTATGATTTTCGTATGGTAGAGTTATGGGATAAGAATCTGGATCCGCAGTTTGGTTTTATATCGGGTCGTCGTATTTATGAGACGAGTACTGCTGCTACCACCTTGCTCTATGGTCCGGCAGAGACACAGTTATTACCCAATACCTCTTATGCTTGGCAGGTTCAAGCACGAGTAGCGGATCAGGGGAGTTTAGGAGGTAGTTCCTCATTTAAGAATGATGGTAAGAGTGAGATCTTTCATTTTGTGTATTCTGCGGCCTGTTTACCACCTACCTTTGTGATTGGTGAATCTCGAAGTAGTAGTTCAGAAAAGATCTTATGGCAAGGAGGCGATCATATTACATATCGCTTAGAGTACCGCAATGCTTCAGGGAGTTCTTCAGAATGGTTTACTAAAGAGACAGTCAATGATTATGTATTACTACATCATTTAGAGCCTGGTACCCGCTATGAGTTTCGGGTAGGCGGTCAGTGCCAGGAAGAAGGATCTTATAGTTATTCACAGATACAGGAGTTTACCACCCCAGATGGAGATGATTCTACCGGGTATAATTGTGGATTAACCCCTTCTTTAGATATCACCAATCAGGAAGCTTTATCGACACTGTTGATCAATGATGTTTTTACTGTAGGAGATTTTCCGGTTACGGTAAAGGCAGTGACTACAGGTAATACCACTGTTCAGGAAGACAAAGATGAATCGGGTAATATCATCCCAACAGTAGAAGTAGGCAGAGGTCGATTTTCGGGCTGGGGGTATATTGTTGTTCCTTATTTGGGAGATACCCGATTGAAGGTGAATTTTACCAATGTTGCCATTAATACGGACTATGAGCTTACTCAAGGGTTTGTGATGACGGACTTTGATCCTAATGGAGGCGGTATGGTCGATATAGGAGATGTGGTAGATAATTTTACGGCAGACGATCAAGAGGTTTCGGTTATAGCGATCACCGATGATTTGGATATAGAAGACATCACAGTCAATGAAGACGGTAGTATTACCATTACCCATCCAGATGGAAGCACCTCGCAGCATGAAAGAGAGGATAATGTAATGATTGTCGATGGTAATGGAGATGTGTATTATGTAGATGAAAACGGTCAGGTTATCCAGGGCGGTACACAAGGCGATGCGATAACCTCAGATAGTGTGGATGGTATTGCCCCTGATGGTACAGTTACCGGGCTAACGGCAAAAGGGATTCAGGTGTTTTTTGATGATGATCCTGCATACCAATTTGGTTTTGATACTTTACCCGCAGGCAGTGAGGCTGCCTTATCCGATTACTACGAAACGATTCCCGATGGATCAGGAGGAGACTATCATATTGCTCATAAGTTTTTGGCTCGCAATCTGGAAGAATCATTACAAGCTAGTGTGAGCATTACCGATAATGATCTATCGATGGATGATTTGGTGTTCAAGACCAAAGAAGGCGAGGTGTTTACTCATCAGGTTGTAGATGCTACTACGATTCGTATTCCGCTCACGGGTAGGTTTGCTAATGCGGTACAAACCTTATATGCAGTTTTACCAAAAGAGGGAACAGAAAGAACCAAAGAGCAGATTGCGGGAGTGATTACTTTGCATCATTATGAGTTCAAACCGGTCTCGGTGACGCTGGTTCCGGTAGGCGATGTAAATTTACCTGCACTAGAGGAGGTCACTACCCATATCAATGGGATTTATAATCGGGCAGGTGTTACCATGGATATCAGTACAGCATCGCCCTATGATCCTGATGCTGTTTTGTATGGAACCGATGGCACTATAGATGTAGAGGCTAGCGCTATGTTATCCCATTATACCAAAGATCAGAAGGCCTTGATCAAGGATTACAAAACACAGGGGATCGATAAGAATCGTTATTATGTTTTTGTATTAGGAGAAGATATACGCCCTAGTCTTGCACAGGTAGCTGGTTTTATGCCTTTGAAGGGGCAATTTGGTTTTGTTTTTCAGGGAGCAGGCCAAACAGAGAAGGGTAAAACAGGGTTAGTAGGCATCCTTGCACACGAACTAGGGCATGGTATTTTTGGTTTAGCACATCCATTTGATCGGTATGGTACGGTAGCAGGAGCTACCGATGGATTAATGGATTATGGAAGAGGAGTTGGATTTTCGCACATGGACTGGCAACAGATACATGATCCTAACTTTAGGCTATACCTCTTCCAGAATGATGAGGATGCGATGTTAAGTCGTAGTCGATTTATTACTCCTGATTTTAGGCCTTTTGTACTAGACAATTATGTGTTTTCAGTACATAGTATTGCAGAACCCGAAGTAAATGGTGCCATTTATAAGATTACGATTGTATTAGAAGGTGAAGATGATCTGCTAAACACTATAGAATATATATGGAATGGGGAAACCTATGTCAATGCTTCCGGGCAATCTTTAGAAGATGGTGATGGAGTTTTTGAAGAGTATTTGGATTTGGATTTTACCTATATTGATGCAACAACGCTACAACCAAAGGATGGCATACAATTGTATTGGAATAACGGGAGCTGTGAGTATGATAAATTCTATACCGTACCCTGGAGTTTTATAAAAAATGATCTGGAAAGCAGAGTGGTTACCGAAGAAGAACTGATACAAGCTTATGGCGGTACACAAACCAAGGTAAATTGCAATAGTTTTATAGATGATTATGTTGATATTCTAGACAATTGTGAATCAGGAATGTCTGAATGGTATCTTACTCCGGATTGGGTGCCTTTTACGGTTTGTTTTGAAGAGAAGAAGGAAGATATAGTGGTATATAGCCAACCCAATCCCGGAGTAAATGGGGCAGTATATGGCATTTATGTGGATGGGAAACATTATATATGGGAAGACGGGAAGTATATCTACACTGGCCCAGATGGTACCGAGAAACTGCAGGAAATGTTAAGTGCAGATGTACCGTATGTTCATCTCTATTGGAACAATGGGTATTGCCATGAAAATGGGATTCATCGAACTAGTTGGAATGAGATACGAGACAAAAAAGGAGCACCACTAGAGGAGTTATTACAGGCGGATGATCGGTATAACTGTATGGATACTCCAAGGGGAGAAGGAGGATGTAAAGAATATTGCGATATCATAAAAACTGTTGTGCATATAGAGGGGAATGATGCCGAGATCCGATCTGGAGAAACCATTTGCTTATTGGCCTCTGATGAGGATAAAACACTCTCACTAACCTCTACCAATGTGTTTCATGATCCTACCAAAGCCGTATGGAAAATGGGGGATTCCGTGGTAGGAAATGGCGAAACCATCCAGATCAATTTTAAAGAATTTACAGGACAGCAAACCTTGGTGATTTCGGGCTGTAATGTGCAGAAAGATTTTATAATTCATATTAATGTTGTAAACATAAGTGAGTTAGAGCTTGTAGCAAATTTTAACACCTTAAGTAACTTTGATCGTAGTTTTTTATTTGATAATGGGATCACAGCTGATCCCGAATCCACAACACGATTACAAGAGAATGGAGGGTATATCAAAAGAACCATACACGAGAAACCCTATTACACCCCGGTACTAGGGCTTTTGAAAAATCAAAACCCAGCTCAACTTACGTTGGATATTGACTTTAATGAAGCCTACGTATGCGATCATATGAAAACCTTAGGGCTATCGTATACCCTAAAGCCTACACATAGTGGTATCATGATCAATAATTTGATTCAAGCAGAGGTACAAGCGGGAGAAACGGTAGAAATCATGGCAACCACATACCTGCCAGAAAATGCATTTATAAAAATCTTTGTAGGAAATGTGTTGATAGGGCAACTCGAAGTAGCCTGTAAACCGGTACGAACAGAAAAAATACGTTTGGTCTATCTGGTCGAAGAAGACGGGAGTAAAGATCCCTTAACCCCCGATCAAATTATCGATGCTTTAAACCAAAAAAGTTTTAATCAATTATTTGTCCAATGGGAACTCGAAAGTGTTGATGAAGTTACGATACAGGATATGAGCAATTGTTATTTGAGGAAGTATTATATGGTTAAAGAAGACCAAACCCCGGTGACTTCCTTAGAAATGGATGTATTTAGGAATTCGATTAAAGAGGATTCTAACGAAGATGTAATGCGAGATATGCTGGAAACCTATCGTACAAAAAAGTATTTTGACCATGAGATTATTCCATTTAACCCACAAGAAAGAGAATATACCCTGTACTTTTTATTGAATAAAGGAAGAACCCGTATAGATCTAAAGGATGGTCGTTCTGCAGCTGGGATATCTAGCTTTGATGCACAGAGAATAGGAATTAGCTATAACGGAAATAATATAGAAATTATTCTTCATGAATTAGGGCATAGTATAGGATTGCCCCATACCTTTGAAGCGGGAAATATTTCTGTTGCCAAATCAAAATCTCCTAACAATATTATGGATTATGATAATGAAGAACTTGGGTTTTACCTGTACCAAATGTTAATGGCAGTAGATCAGGATCACTCCTATTGGTTTGAAAATCCTACCTATGGCAATGATAATGATCTGGATATCTCGACAAAGAATAGATCCTACATGGTGCAAGTTGAGGGGTATGATCAACAATATACCCATAATAGTGATCTGTACTTAATACGACAAGAAAATCCCGTAACGCTTTCTGTCCATACCCTAGAAGAAGCACCTCGTATGGTAAATCCCATTTGGAAATTAGGAAATGAAGAGATCGGTCGAGGAGAGCAGATTGTAATTTCTTGTAAAGAATTGAACCATAAAAAGCTTATGATATATGATGATGATAATCTTAATAACCAGGTAACCTTAGATTTGAACATCTATGAGAGACCGATTGTTAAATTTGAGACTCCCAAGGATTTTGATGGAGAGTTTTTGTTTGATACCGGGGAGACCAATAACATTTGGGCTACCAAACGATTACAAGAAAATGGAGGATATATCAAAGAACAGAAACACATTTTTCATGAAAAGTATTCCATTGAAAAAACAAAAACTTATTATACCGCTACATTAGGAATTAAAAAAGGGCAAAGTGTACTACTTGATCTAAAATTTTGGGAAACTGGGCTTACCAATAAACACCAACACGACCCTCATTTTGATTATCATCTGATAACAAATAATAATACTATAGAGGTAAGTAAAGAGGAAGGTTATCAGATTAGAATAACAGCCACTGATCATATCCCCGAAGGAACTTTGATTAGAGTGATGGACCACACCAATGCTCTTATGGGACAGCTAGAAGTAATCTGTAAACCTATAAGAACATTGAATGTAAAATTTGTATATCTCGATGATTCAATGTACGGTAGTAATTCATTAGATATTACTCAAATAATGGATAGGTTAAACAACCACAGTCATAATCAATTGTTTGTGAATTGGAATCTTTTAGCAACCGATAGGATCACTACAAAAGAGTTGGCGATGTCGTACTTTAACCACTTTAAAGATGGGGATGTTAATAAGGATTCTGATATAGAAAAAAAAGTAGATAGGTTGAGAGAAAGATTTGCAAAAAATAATGACTTAAATCAAAAAATATTTGCCAGCTATTATCTTGAAAATCAAATTTTGAAACATGAGGGAGAGGTAAATCAATGGAAATATTCTTCTTATGGGTCTGAAGTAAATTTTCCCCAAACGTCAAATATTTTACATAGAAATTACGTAACTGTTTTTCTAACAAAAACACCTCCGATAGAGGTAGAAAGGTATAGTTCTAAAGAAGGAGATGTTGCTGGAATTACGGATCCTAGGTTTAGTAATATAATGATGTATGAAAGAAGTAATGTTAATGCCGTGGTCCATGAAATGGGACATGCATTACTATTATGGCATACGTTTCAAGACACCCCTGATGATCTTACGCCCTTTTTCGATCCGAAGTATACTGTGACCAAAGGAACTTCTATTGGGAATTATATGGATTATTATTCAGAAAGTAGGCAAAAACATAGTTGTAAATTTTACAGGTACCAAATGGAGTTTGTAAACCGTAATCAATGATGTATACAATGAGCAAGATCATATTTTTAATGATGCTATTGATTATAGCAAACCCTTTATTTTCTCAAGAGCCTATAGGGCTTGAGAGTAGAAATAAATGGTCCCATGCCGATGTGCAACAAAAGGTTCTTTATAATTTGAATCATATACAACTGTATGGAGTTCAGATGCAAAAAATACCTTATCCCCTAGAGCGTTCTTTCTTTTCTGAGAAAGCAAAAATAAGGTTGGTTGCTCTTTTTGAGCAGACCTGGACGGATGAAGAACTAGAGTCTCAAATTATGCCTATGATGGCTTCGGTATTGGATACGCTTAAAAAAACAAATGGAGTATATAAAAAAGCAAAACGAATCGCTAAAAGAAATCACACCCCGATTCAGCAAGCATGGGATAGTCTGGTGCAAGTAAAAAAAATAGCCTTCAAAGAACAGGTAAAACAACAACCGGTAGAGAGTATTTTAGTCAGTATAGCAGGGCTGCTAAAAGATAAACGATTTTTACCTTTTTTGTTAGCGTTAGAAAAGAAGGGACAAGCATATTATGGGCAAAAAGAGGTTCAAATGGCGTTGGCCAGGTACGAGCAAGAACCATTTCATAGTAATATGATTAAAAAATACGCTTATGGCATGTATAAAACAGCTCCTTACCACACCATTCAGGATGCGATATACAATTTACAATACATAGGGAGTAAAAAGGCTGTGGATGAGATACTGAAATATACTCAAATCGATCGAAAGAATTATAATCACTCTACAGAAAGTTATACGGGATTTATTGCAGATATTCCTATTCAGGTTTTAGTCAAAATGAGCAAAAATACTGAATTTAAAAAAGAAATGGCTGCTCTGGAAGAATCCTCCTCAACTATCAATGTAGAAGATTTAGAAAAGAAAAGAAAATTGATCGAGGATGCGTATTTGGATTACCAACTACCTATGCTTCGAACAGATCAATTGTTTCTTAAACGTATATGGTAAATCATAAAACAGGAATGAAACATACCACAATTAGAAATATGAATATGTCCATAAAAGGATTATACTACATAAAAATAGTTTTTTTTAGATATTTTTTAGTGTTCCTACTAATGCTATTCGGCGCGACTCATATTTTCGGTCAGCAGTTTCCGGTTGATATTTCGGTTAATTTGCTTCCTCCTTATAGTTTAAATTTATCAGATTATGGTAATGGGTCTAGAGATTTGGTTTCTGTTGGCATTTTACTTCGAGATATCAATGAGCCCAGTGTTCAGGTTCGCTTGGATTTACGTATCGAGGATAACTCTGGTATCATTGCTCGTGGTGCTCCTGTAGTATCAGGCATTACCCCTATTTTTGTAGAAGGTGGTAGTTTGCTACGTTTAGACGGTTTTGATTTGTCTGCTTATTTTCGGTTAGAGAATTTGGTAGGGATCACTCCTGATCGTTACCATCAATCCTTGCAGGAGGGTTTATATCGATTTTGTTTTACGGTGTATGATGTGCTTACAGGAAAAGCATTATCCAGAGATGGCTGTGGTACGGTGTATTTGTCACAAAATGATCCTCCTATATTGAATATTCCTGGTAATGGGGAACAGGTTTTGGTTAGTGATCCGCAGAATATTCGCTTCAATTGGACCCCTCGTCACGTTAATGCGACCAATGTGACCTATGATTTTCGTATGGTAGAGTTATGGGATAAGAATCTGGATCCGCAGTTTGGTTTTATATCGGGTCGTCGTATTTATGAGACGAGTACTGCTGCTACCACCTTGCTCTATGGTCCGGCAGAGACACAGTTATTACCCAATACCTCTTATGCTTGGCAGGTTCAAGCACGAGTAGCGGATCAGGGGAGTTTAGGAGGTAGTTCCTCATTTAAGAATGATGGTAAGAGTGAGATCTTTCATTTTGTGTATTCTGCGGCCTGTTTACCACCTACCTTTGTGATTGGTGAATCTCGAAGTAGTAGTTCAGAAAAGATCTTATGGCAAGGAGGCGATCATATTACATATCGCTTAGAGTACCGCAATGCTTCAGGGAGTTCTTCAGAATGGTTTACTAAAGAGACAGTCAATGATTATGTATTACTACATCATTTAGAGCCTGGTACCCGCTATGAGTTTCGGGTAGGCGGTCAGTGCCAGGAAGAAGGATCTTATAGTTATTCACAGATACAGGAGTTTACCACCCCTACTGGCGATAATGCGATAGGCTATAACTGTGGTTTAACCCCTTCTTTAGATATCACCAATCAGGAAGCTTTATCGACACTGTTGATCAATGATGTTTTTACTGTAGGAGATTTTCCGGTTACGGTAAAGGCGGTGACTACAGGCAATACCACTGTTCAGGAAGACAAAGATGAATCGGGTAATATCATCCCAACAGTAGAAGTAGGCAGAGGTCGATTTTCGGGCTGGGGGTATATTGTTGTTCCTTATTTGGGAGATACCCGATTGAAGGTGAATTTTACCAATGTTGCCATTAATACGGACTATGAGCTTACTCAAGGGTTTGTGATGACGGACTTTGATCCTAATGGAGGCGGTATGGTCGATATAGGAGATGTGGTAGATAATTTTACGGCAGACGATCAAGAGGTTTCGGTTATAGCGATCACCGATGATTTGGATATAGAAGACATCACAGTCAATGAAGACGGTAGTATTACCATTACCCATCCAGATGGAAGCACCTCGCAGCATGAAAGAGAGGATAATGTAATGATTGTCGATGGTAATGGAGATGTGTATTATGTAGATGAAAACGGTCAGGTTATCCAGGGCGGTACACAAGGCGATGCGATAACCTCAGATAGTGTGGATGGTATTGCCCCTGATGGTACAGTTACCGGGCTAACGGCAAAAGGGATTCAGGTGTTTTTTGATGATGATCCTGCATACCAATTTGGTTTTGATACTTTACCCGCAGGCAGTGAGGCTGCCTTATCCGATTACTACGAAACGATTCCCGATGGATCAGGAGGAGACTATCATATTGCTCATAAGTTTTTGGCTCGCAATCTGGAAGAATCATTACAAGCTAGTGTGAGCATTACCGATAATGATCTATCGATGGATGATTTGGTGTTCAAGACCAAAGAAGGCGAGGTGTTTACTCATCAGGTTGTAGATGCTACTACGATTCGTATTCCGCTCAAGGGTAGGTTTGCTAATGCGGTACAAACCTTATATGCAGTTTTACCAAAAGAGGGAACAGAAAGAACCAAAGAGCAGATTGCGGGAGTGATTACTTTGCATCATTATGAGTTCAAACCGGTCTCGGTGACGCTGGTTCCGGTAGGCGATGTAAATTTACCTGCACTAGAGGAGGTCACTACCCATATCAATGGGATTTATAATCGGGCAGGTGTTACCATGGATATCAGCACATCATTGCCCTATGATCCAGGGGCTGATTTGTATGGATCTGATGGCACTATAGATGTAGAGGATAGCGCTATGTTATCTCATTATACCAAAGATCAGAAAGCCTTGATCAAGGATTACAAAGCACAGGGGATCGATAAGAATCGTTATTATGTTTTTGTATTAGGAGAAGATATACGCCCTAGTCTTGCACAGGTAGCTGGTTTTATGCCTTTGAAGGGGCAATTTGGTTTTGTTTTTCAGGGAGCAGGCCAAACAGAGAAGGGTAAAACAGGGTTAGTAGGCACCCTTGCGCACGAACTAGGGCATGGTATTTTTGGTTTAGAACATCCGTTTGATCGGTATGGCACTGTAGCAGGAGCTACCGATGAATTAATGGATTATGGAAGAGGAGTTGGATTTTCGCACATGGACTGGCAACAGATTCATGATCCTAACTTTAGGCTATACCTGTTCCAAAATGAGGAGGATGCAGCATATTTGTCCTATCAGTTTTTTCTTACCCCAGAATGGGAACCTTTCAGTATAGATAATGATGTTTTTGCCGGGTATTTTAGGGAAAGAAATATAGAAAATATGGTACAAGGAGCAGTTTATGGAATTGTTATACGAGATAAAGAATTGGAAGCGACCAAATATTATACCTGGAATGAGGGACACAAAGAGTATTTGTTAACACATATAAAGTTTGATCAACAAGATGAAATCACTCAGTATCTCCCAACTATAAATGCTCTTGGTTCTGAAAACCAAAGCCCTGAATATGAAATATTACCAATACAGAAGGCCGATAATGATACATTTGATATCAAAGATGAAGATGATATAGTATATATAGAACATAGTGATCTGGGTTGTGTTGGTAATGTAGATTATAGAACCACTTGGGGTTTTATTAAGGATAAGAAAGGTGTTGATATACATACCATAACCGAGCCCTCAACTATCATACGAGTTGGTGGTATTTTTTGTAATGATGATATGTATAAGTATGAGTTTGAAAATACCTATTATTATCTTCATAAGTGTAATGAGTCAGAAATACCTTTTACTCAATTGAATCAAGAAATAGAAAACTTAAGAACATTGGTGGTAAATGATGCAGATGCAGATGAGGTAATCAAAACGTTGAGCAATACTCATTATTGTGCTTTACAAGAAAAAATAGAAGAGGAAGTATGGGAGTTTTTATGGGGTAGGATTGAAGCGCATACCAAATCCCTTGGTGAGACTAGTGACTATGAAGAGAATTTTGAAAAAGCGGTATTGAATTTAATGATTGGAAGCTCGCCTGCAACAAAGTATAAAGCACTCACCAAAAATGATAATGAATTATTAAGTAAACTGCTATATGGATTACACGGGGTAAGAACAAGTCAATGGTTTGAGGATGATAATATAGATCGAGACTTTATAGATCATGTAAAAAGTATGATCTCTTACTTGGATGATTTTGATAAACAATGGGATATCATAAATGGAGTGATTAAAACCAAATACGATGTGTTTTTTGAAGGAGACTATGATGAGGCTATCACAGAGATGTTAACCGAGATTTATAAAGAAAGCTTATCAAAAGAAATTTCCGGGATTTCACCATTGTTTATAGAGATGTTAGTCGATGATTTAGCGCATCTAATAGACTATCAGCAAATTTTTGAAATAGCTAAACTGCGTCATGAAAACCGAGAGGCTTTTGCAAATTTTACCATGATTGAAGAAACCTTTGCGTCTGGGACAATTAGTACAGATTTTGTTGGAGGACTCGAAGAGTACTGGGTCACATCAGGGAAAGATTATTTTGGTCCTATAGCCGATTATAGTGTTAAAGATCAAAATGATTATAAATGGGGTAAAACGCTAAAAAATGCCCCTTCATTACTTGAAGCTTTAGAGAATAATCCAGATTCTTATTTTGCAAGGTTTCAAGAGGTGTATTCAGAACATTTACAAGAATTTAATATTCAAAATGAAGAGTTTTGGGAGTCTTATACTGAAATAAAATGCTCTAATTTAGAAGAGATATTGACGCATATCGCGCTTTCAGAAAATTCCAAATCATTAGCTAATGTTGCTCTAGAGTTAAGGATTGAAATCTTGAAAACCACACTTTCTTGTGGTGAATATGGCTCTATTCCATTTTTTTATTTAGATCACTACTCTGGACTTAAAAACCCATTTATGAAGGTATGTCTTAGTATTCCCGATAATAGTACAGAGGTTCTTGATATGTTAGAAGAGCTTGGCGTTAAAAAGGTCTTAGAGTATTATGGACATGTTTCGTCACAAAAAGAAGTATATAGTTTTATGGTTTGGTGGGCAAACCATATTAGCAAAAATGGAAGAATAAAACCATTAAGTAACATAGGGATATCTTTGGTTAATAAAAATGGTGAGTTTATAGATAGCCACTCTAATAAGTTACTCCGATTAGAATCTAATTTATTGGAGTTTAAGAATTTCTCTACCAAAATCCAGGAAAACAATACCATTTATGTGGAAGACCTAGGTCAAACTTTGGATTATAATCAAATGGTTCTGGTGTATGTTCATGATGATTTTACCTTTTTAGGGAAAAGATATAGAAAAGGAACTCCCATGTCGATGCCTCTCATACAGGCTTTGGCAATGAGTGAATCTAATAGAGATATTGTTACAGAAAAAGGAATTTGGATTGCGTTAGATGTTGTTTTTATTGCTGTTGGGGGAGGTGTAGTACTTAAAATGGCTAGAGAAGGTGTGAGACTATATAGAGTGATTGCGGGAGTTTCTGATATCATCGGTGGGGCTGTAGGGATTTTTGCTAACGTAGTTGATGAGAGTACCTTGTCTCCGGAAACCCGTTTTTATTTAAATATGGTTACCATTGGAATGAGTGCTCCAGATATACTGATATCTGTACGGGATATACTGAAAGCAAAAAGACTAATAAAAGAATCCTCTATACCTGATGCTAAAAGATCCAAATATATACAAGCACTTGATGATTACCATCGAGTTGTATATCCAGCTACTTTTAACTATGACTTAATCCCAACAAACCTTAAGAACACACTGGAAATGTTACTTTCTAATGTTGTGAAAACACCTACCATCGATGGTCAACTACAGCTAATGAAACAAGGAGACGATATAATTTTTACTACCATAAATCAAGATGGGATCATGAGTAATATCCGCTTTATAGACAACGGTACGCCAATCAAAAGAAGCAGTAATCAAAACATCATTTTTGAAAACGTACAGTATAGAGATGCAGATGGTAATTTGCAGAGAGGAGACCTTTTACTGGTAGAAGATGCCCGGGGTAATATGGGAATGCGCAGGGTATTGCAAACTCATGTAAATGATTTTGATACCAGAGTAGAACAGCTGTTACGACGAATAGACGAAAACCAGTGGTTACCACGATGTACTGGATAACCCATCACAAAGACTAGATCATGAAATTACGTACCATACATAGGATGTTTTTAAGAAGCTATATACTATTGGGGATATTATTGGTGTATACTAGCATAAGTAATGCTACTAGTATACCCTATAGTACCGACCCTTGCCTAAAAGAGTTGTTAGCGCAACAAATCAAAGAACGAAACGATCCACAGTTACTTCGTTATTTTGAAGAGGGAGGAGAAGATGCCATAAAATCATGGCAGGTATTACACAAACATCCTGAGTTGGCATTGGATACAGAACATTTGGAGCTATTAAAAAAAGTTCATACCAAATTTTCCTATAATGATAACAGCGCTAACAGTTATGCTGCCCTACTAAAATTGACCAAGGATTTTGATCAGCAAAAGCTGAGCCAGTTTTTAAGGGTTTTCCAAAAGATCGAGAATTGGTTTGGAGAATTACCTATGTTCTCAATGGTTTACAATAAAGGTTTAAGCAAAATAGAGATTTTTTGCCCGACTCTTCAAAATAAATACTTTGCAAGATTAGATATTGGGAATTTTAATTTTCAACCGCATAGAGACAAAATTGATTTTTTTACACCAGATAGAGTCGATGTATTAGGAAAAGTTGGGGATTATGAAGTAAGGAAATTAAAAGACAAACCTCTTTTTGATTTTACCAAAGCAGTACACGTAGCTGGGATAGAGAAATTTGATGTATATCCCAGTTTTCAGGATCTTTTGAGTGGGTTACCTGACGGGGGGAGACAGTTTTTGGATGATTTTGCCGACATCACAGATATAGCAAGAATCGCAGAAACTCCAAACTTTCTTCCGGCTTGGCGGGCATTATCCAAATCAAATTTTACAGATGCCAATGAAGCTGCAAAAATCATAGATGAAGTAGAGTGGGTGGCTAATCATATGACCGATACTGGAAAAAGTATCGAAAACGTGATGGATGAGATAAAAAATGCTGGTAAGGCAGATAATTATACCCTCTGGAAAAATAACATCCTCAACCCTTTAGTAGATCACGGGCTAGTGGTTACAAAGTCTGGAAATGTCTTTGGAATAGATGGATTAGAACTACAAGCAACCTATACTCCCTCAAATAGAAGCTTGCAATTTGTCAATACGGCGGATGACCTAGAAGCTTACCACAAAATCCTCAACAAGGTACTGGAAGAAGGAGAAATTGCCATACTAGATATGAGCTTAAATAGTCCTAGCTTGCAACGAATGTCAATATTGGTAGAGAGCGACCAAGGGTTGACAGAAGCAGCCTTAAACACGCCTTTGGGTCAAATTGCCAAGGAGAACAGTTTAACCAATGTACGTCTTACTACCAGACCTGGGGATCAATTAAAATCATTAGAGATAACATTTTCTGCACAGCCAACAACAGTCACCCATGCAGAAGAATATTATTTGAAATATATTTTAGAATATGTAACCATAAGAGGAAAGTCTGCGTTTTATACCGTGATCCGTAACACTTTTGAAGATGATATCTTCAATTTGGTACGGATGGCTAATCATCCCGATGAGTATGTACACTTTTTTAACGCCTGCGAAGTACATAAGCGTCTGGTTGGGATCTCCGGATTAGAAAATGTAGCAGCCGATGATGTACAACTAGTAGCAAGACAACTCGAAGAAAACCCTAACAAAAATATAGAGGAGCTGTTGGATGATATTAATGACAAAGGAGGCTTCGAGCCGTGGAAGCAAGTGATGTTAAGCAATGAATTGTCAACTTTTGAAAATAGAATACAGATATCAGAAGCATTACAGGGCAAGTACGACCAACTTCCAAGCGAGGTAAAAGAAGAACTAGCGCAGACCCTAAATGTAATTGACTCTGATAAAACATTGAACAATTTTTTAGGGGAAATACTAAAGCTCGATGACCCTAGAACTTCTTGTTTGCTGCAACACTAAAAAAACCAATTAGAGATGAATTACTTAGATCTATTGCCAGAAGAAAGCAATACTATAGATAGAAAGCAAATGATTCCTATTGTTTTGGATACTATTGTTAAGTAACAGATGAATAAAGAAAACGTGAATATTCCAAAAATATTAAGTAAAACAACACTATTACTGCAGCTTTTACTATTGAGCAGTAATATCATGATTTCGCAATGCTGGCTTTCTGATTTAAAAGATCGCCTGGTTATTGCAGAAAAAAGTACGTTGCGCGAAGCAAAGGATTTTGTGGATTTTGTAAAAAATGATGCTCAAAGCTTTACAAAATATCGAATGTTATATGATGTAGGAGGTATAGAATATATTCAAATTAAAAATGTGGAGATACTTAATGATTTCTATAGTGATTATGCTACTGCAACTACAGAGATAAAAGACTTTTTTAAAGAAAATCCCAAAGCCATAGGTGCTTGGGTAATATTACAAGATGCCAGTCTAGATATTACGTTAAAACAAAACAAAGCAGTATTACAAAAAGTAATAGATTGTGAATTTGGGATCAAAGAACTGGGAGGATATGCTAACTGGAAAAAAGCAATGGATCCTTGGGAAGAATTAGTAACCGACAATCAATATTATAATAGAAAATTGGGCAGATTGTTTAATGATAGTGGAGGATATAAAAACATCTATGAATTACCAAACGACTCAGAAAAAGTAATAGCCATTCTAAAACCAAGTGACAAGGGAATTTATGAATTTGATATCATTATTGATGAGATAAAAGGATTAAATGAATTAAAAGCACAAGGTTTACCAACTGTAGAAGTCATTGGGGAGACCATCCATAATGGCTTGCCGGCCTACGTAATGAAAAAGTATGTGTCGGGTTCAAAACATATTGAAACCCCTGGGGTTTTGAACCAAAAAAGTATAGAAGATCTAAAGCTGATCCAACAACTTTTAAGAGAAAAAGACATTTCTGTAGATGACCTTCAGTTTTTGATCGATACCGATGGGAGTGTAGTGATAGCTGATCCTGGTGCGATTTCTACGTATGCTACATTTAGTTACTCTAATGAACACACCATTTCGAATTTAATCAAAGTAGCTACACTCCAAGTAGCAGAAGATCTTTTTAAAGATAGTCCAGCGGTATTGCAAAGGATCAAAAACTTGAGAATACCAGAGGATGGAGTAAACTTTTACCTCGATTATTTTGAGGCTCATTCCAACCTTATCAATTTTATAAAAAAGAACCCATTGGTGGTAGATGCCTGGTGGATAATGCATCAAGCAGATTTTGGTATGGCAATCAAACACCATCAGTCAGAACTAGAACATATCATAGATCATCTGGATGAAATTAATTTAGCGGGTGGATATCGACCGTGGTTAGAAACATTAGAATTAGAACGAGGATTAGAGATGGGAGATATAGATGATCTATTAGAGGATGATATTTTTGCACGCCTGCACACTAGTACTGCAAATGATCCAAAGCTTCCTAAGCTTTCTATAGATCAAGAAACAGCGATCAAATATTATGTAGCCTCGGGGATTCATCAAGAACTTAATAGAAGTATGACAGGGCGGGCACCCATCCTACCTAAGCACGCTGCACTTAGAGATTTGCTCATAGAGGCAAGTAAAAAAATGCCGCGATACAGAGGTAGAGTCTATAAAGGGGTAAATCCTTTTGAACAAGAACTATTAGAACATCTTGAATACGGGGAGGTTTTTGATTTTAATGGAGCATTTACCTCGACTTCAAAAAGTAAAGATGTTGCCAGACGTTATGCCAAAGAGCATCAAACCAATATGATCATCGTTATTTTAAAAGCTAAAGAAAAAGGAGTAGATATATCTGCTATAAGCCCATTCGAGGAAGTGTTACTACTACCCAATACCAGGTTTGAATTTAAAGAAATCCGTAAAAGTGAGGAATTTGTTGGGATGAGAGAATGTGTGATTCAAAATAGATGAATAACCTTGTCAAAATATGAAGTAAAAAGTAAAATCAGTAATGGAACTAGATAAAAGAAGTGTAATGATTTTGTGGATCTTTTTATGGATCACAGCAATTACCATAGCAGGTTCACCACCGTGTTGGCAAAGGGATTTGATTGATAAATTAACCAATGATGAAGTATCAATGGAGTTTAAAGAGTATTTTTATGTTCCTTCTCATCAACAAAGATATCATCTATTGTATGAAACCTTGGATGGTGCGGGTCATCTGGATCAAAAAGCACTTTTGGATTTAAAGGTTTTGGATCATATGGGGATAATTATGGATCATAGTATTCCAGATTTAAGTACAGTATTATTTGATCCCAGAATACTAGAAAACAACTTACTGTCAAAATTTACCCGTGATATTGAAGATTGGGATTACCCTATCGAATTAATGACCCAGAACCCACAATATATCGATACCTACATACACCTTAGGAAGATAGTAAAGGGTGATCTGGTTAGTGTAGGATTATTAGAATTTGTATCCCAAAAGATGGATAAAATTCATACTGTAGACGATGTGATGGCAGCAAAAAATACGATAGATACAGAGATCGAATTAGGTAATGGAGATTATCGTATTTACAGTTTGGGAGAAACACCACGCCTGTTAGTAAGAGGATATTTCTCAAACCAATCAATTGGCGAAATTTCGTTTTTGATAAATACTCTAGACCAAGATGGTAAAAAAATAGCTTTTGGCAAGGAATTGTATCTACGATTGTATAATCATTTACAGCGGCAACGAAGCATAGAAATCATAAGATCTGATTGGACTAATCTGTCTACCTTAAATATCAATTTAAAAATGCTTAACAAGGTCATGCTGGATGATCCTGGTATTACTATGGAGGAGGCCGCTTTTTTGACACCAGAAGGGCGGTGGATAAAAGAAATGGGGTATGAAACTGCAGAATTTGTAGCACCTCCACCCACCGAAAGAAGAGGACATTATAAAGAAGCACATATACTATTTCACAAGAATGTAAGTACTATAAATCATACCGAGAGGTATACGGTTGATCTTTTTGTGAATAATAAAAAAGTAACTTCGGAAACACAGTACCCCGAAGGATTTAAGGACATATATATACAAAATTTGCAGGCGACCAATCCTCTTGATCCTACCAAGCTTGAAGCAGCTCGACGCAATATTAGTAATAGTGGTTTTTGGATAGACACCAGAGAGCCAGTATATATATGTGTAAATCCAGAAGGATTAGCGATTATCCTTAATGGCCATCATCGTATCGAGGTAATGAGATCCTTACAACAGGAGTATATCCCTGGGATATATATGGAGTTTCAAACCATGTTTGATAAGGCCGTGAGCGGTAACAATAAGTACAAAACTGAGATAGAACAAATGTTTATGTCTCTGGCTATAAGTAAACATATAGGATTTTATAATAACAGTTGGATGCCAGAAATGCCTTGGGTTTCTAATCAGGCCAAACAGGATATGCTGGAGCATGCAGAAGACCTGGCAGGACAACTTTACCCAGAATTGTTTTATGCCTCTGATTTGACTATTAACCTGTTTAAGGACTATCCGGATACTGTAGAGAGGATTAATGATCTGGGTAATTTGACCAATCAGTTTTATAGGGATTGCCGATATGCTTCTAATGATATAATTTCATTTTTTCGAAACCATCCTGGGGGAGTAGGAGTTTGGAAGTTTCTCGAAGATTCCAAAGCTCCAGAAGAGCTCAAACAAAACATAAATGTCCTTAACGAAATTTTGGAACATTATGATGATGTTAAGGCTGTAGGAAATTATACTAAATGGAAGCATGAATACAAAGGAACACAGAAAAGACGATGGATTGAATTAGAATCCAAACCAAATACATCCTATCCTGTTATCACTTATAATGTCAAATTAGTAAGTGGGGGGGAAGTGAAAATAGGTGAGGCTGAGTTGCCAGAAAAAAGCATCATGACCTTTGCATTAAGAATTCCCAATTACCTTCAAAAGCAAGGGATTGCATCTGCTGTTATGCAAGATGCTATAGAAAAACATAATCCAAAATTTATACGAGGAGAGTGGTATAAACATAATGAATATGATAATGAAGAGTCTGTTAACTTAACTGTTTTTAAACAAAAAATACAGGAAGGATTCTCTCCAGAAGATGCGGCAATGAAAACTCCTACGGGGATTATAGTTCTTAGAAACGGTTATGATGGTATACCAGAGGTACAAAAAATGACTGAAACTGAGGTAAATGTACTTTTTAAGAAAAAAGACCTCAGAATAAAAGCCTATGAGGAAGTAACCAAACCTCAAATATTACAGGATCTGGTAGATGACATACAATCCAACACCCCTCAATACATAAATCGCATCTTCGGAGAGGATACCAGTATTAATGGAATGGAGATGGGGGATTCAGGAAATGATTATTCTGGATACCATATGCATGAAAATCTCATGGGTGCTCCTCTTTTTGAGATACCCGATAAAATTCGGGAAAAGTTTAAGTTAGTGGTAAAGGACGGACAGCTTTATAATGACTTTGTAAAGGAGTTGGGTGTTCAGGGAATTAGAGATATTCAGGATCGGTACGATGAATTGATTTTTGTCATGGATGAAAAAGGAAATGTTTTTATCACTGGAAATGGTGGTCATTTAGAGCTTTTTAATGGGAGACCTGTTATCACTGCCGGTGAAATCGAATTTTTAACCGATGGAACCATTTTACTAATTAATAAAAGTGGGACTTACGAGCCCTCATTCGAATCGCTAAAAGCCTTGGTGCATGAGTTGGTATCCAGAGGAGTAGATATTCGCAGCATAAAATTGCATAAATCATTAAAAAACGGGCAAATTATAGAAAATCCGAAGTAGCAAAACTAGAAACAAATGTCGTGTGATAAAAAATATACAGGTAAAGAGAAAAAAGGGAAATTTTAAGAGGTGAGAAATTGGGATATGGGGGAGATATGCATGAGGGTGTTAAGGGTAATACTCTTTATATGTCCTGTTATTGTTATAGGACAAACATTAGATTATGAAACCATAAGAGATAGTAAACCTATTAAAGTAAGTGGGCAGATTAATGCTAATGGGGTCTACTATGATTCTAATCAAAACAACAATAGAGATCCGTTTACTTATTTTTTACAAGGAGGAATCAATGTAAACATCTATAGTTTTGCGATCCCAATTACCTATAGTTTTTCTAATCAAGGTGAAAACCTGGGGTATCAATTGCCTTTTAATTTTAATCGATTAAGCCTACACCCCAAATACAAGTGGGTTACAGGACACATTGGGAATACCAATATGACATTTTCTCCATATACCCTAAGTGGTCACCCATTTACAGGAGGAGGGGTAGAGCTACAACCCAAAGGGCCGTTTAAGATAAGTGCTATGGGAGGAGAATTACTAAAAGCAACTCCAGATGATGGAGATCCAAGAACCATTCCGGCTTATAGGCGCATGGGGTATGGTATGAAAGCTGCATTCGAAAAACAAAATTATAAATTGGGACTTATTGGCTTTTATGCCAAAGATGATCTTAATTCGGTGGCCATGATTCCTGCAGAAAGAGAAATACTACCCCAAGAGAATCTGGTGATTAGCGTAGAAGGTATGGTAAAAATTAATAAAAACTTTGATTTGCAATTAGAATATGCTTCTAGTGCGATTACCAGAGATGTTAATACCGAACCTTCAGAAAATACAAGCGATTCTTTTAATCTGGCAGGATTGTTTTTTGATAATAGAACCTCAACAGAATATTACAATGCCTTCAAAACAAGGTTGGGATATGCCGCAGGTGGTGCAAAAATTGGGATAGGTTATGAGCGTATTGATCCGGGATATGAAACCCTGGGAGCTACTTTTTTTAATAATGATTTTGAAAATATTACACTCGATGCATCCAATAATTTTTTCAATAATAAGTTGTCATTATCCTTTAATGTTGGATACCAAAGAGATGATCTTAATAATACCAAAGTTAACGAGACCAGTAGAACTGTTGGATCGGTAAATGCTGCCTTTTCCCTTTCAAAAAAGATAAATGTTACTGCAAATTATTCTAATTTCACCACTTTTACCAATATCAAACCTAATCAGTTTGACGAGATTAATGATGCTAATTTAATCGACGAAGAAGCCGAAGATTTGGATTACAAACAGTTGTCGCAAGCGGCCACCATTAATGTGTCTTATACACTAAACAGTTCAAAAAAGAAGACACAAAATCTTAATCTTAATTATTCGCTTAATGATGTAGTAAATGAACAGGGAGGTATCGTTCGAATAGGAGATGCCTCTACATTTCACAACCTTAACGTTACCCATGCTATTAATTTTGTAGAGCGAAGTTTAACTTTAAATATGGGGTTTAACGGAACCTTAAATACTATAGGTAGGGAAGAATCAATAGCCTGGGGACCTAGTTTAGCAGTAGGTAAGGGTTTTTTTGACAAAAAAATGGGAACTCGATTTTCTGCAGGTTATAATCAATCCGAAGGAAATGAGCAAATTACCCAAGTGTTGAATCTAAAAACATCGTTGAACTATGTGCTTAAAGAGAAGCATAATTTCAATTTGAATGCGATTCAATTGTTTAGATCCAAAAACAATAATCCTGAGACCAAAAGAGAGTTTACTGCAACCTTAGGATATAGCTATAGTTTTGGGGTCAAAAAACCCAAAATTAGTTTCAATAGAGAACGAAAAATTAAAGAACCTAAACCCCAAAACGATACAATAAGAATTAAATATAGAAGATATGATTATCTAGGTATGCCAAAACAAATTACTCCTCAATTATTAAGGTTACCACAAGAAGAAGGTTTTGCGCATTTGATGTTAAATGAAAAAAGAAAAATAAATAAACTTAAAGATGCCTTAATAGATGCTCAAGAAAAAGATAAAAGAGTATACAAAGAGATTGCCATTACTTATTTGAAAGAGTTTAATACTTATTTTGATTTCATTGATTTCTATAATCAACAGATGTATGAGGCGTATATTAAACTTATAGAAGAAGCAAAAGCCATCGATAATGAGTTACGATATGAATATATACAATTAAGTGCTAAAATAAATAGTACCCAAGATAAAGATCCCAAGGATTTGAAGCGACAAGAAGTATTACAAAAAAGACAGAACGCTCACGATCAGCTTTTGGCATCACTACTTTCTTGGAACATGTCATATGAAGATTTTGAAAACCCAAAAAATCAAATCAAATTATTAAAACGAAGGAATGCTTCTTTAGTTTTTGATATGTTTCAAAACAAAGAGCCAAAAAGAAAAGTAATAGAATTTCTAGAAATCCGTTTGGCCGACATTTTTCATAGAATACGTTAAAACCATTTTTTTGATATGTGAATACCACCCTTTTTAGGTGTTGTTGGTAAGATTTGAACTTTTTATATTGGCAATTAAATGATCAGTTGTTGATGAATACATACAGACTACTGATATTCTTTAATTAAAACCAAACACATGAAAAATTTTACAAAACTTTCTTTTTTAGTACTATTGTTTAGTATTCACCTATCGGTATTGGGGCAGGAGCTACCATGTCAATTTTCCTGGGATAATGTTAGAACGTATGGTAGTCCAATCAATTTTGTTACCCAACCCAAAGATCAGGGGTTTCAAGGTCCTTGTTTTGCATATGCTATTTCTGCGGTAGCCGAAACTATGTATGGGATAGAAAATAGTACAACTGTTAATCGTTTACAAAATCTATCATCAGACTATTTGTATTGGGGAGATCCTTCTACAAATAGTTTGCAAGAGTTTGGAGATAGAATAAATAATCATAACTTTAAAATACCTTATCAGCCAACAGGCAATTTTAGAAGGGAATACTCTTGGAAGTTGATAAATATTTCGTCTCCAGGCGTAACAGATTATCTAAGGGATGATCGGGCTAGGTTTTTCGCTCAATATACACGTGCTTGTATAGAACAAGAAAAAGATTTTCTATTAAGTGTTACGCCTATTGAGATTCCTTATACAGATGGGAATGGCATTACAATTCCTGCTGGAGATCATTATTTTGGAAAAGACATCACGTGCGGGAACGATATTACCAAATACGATTACTATTCTATAGGGAATCTTAAGGTGGTTCCACGTTCTGAAATTAACAATGTCGATAAGATAAAAAGTAAATTGATTCATCATGGTCCTATCGTAATAAGTGTAAATGCAGCAGTAGGATTAGATCGTTTTGCTTTTTATACCACACCTGAATTGTTTGGTGTAAGTAGTCATGCATATGCATTGATAGGTTGGAAAGACACCCCAGATGGTACGCAATGGATTATTAAAGATAGTTGGCCAGGGAAATCAGGAATTAAAGAAACCTCTACTTCCAAATTATCCGATGCATATTTTATTGAGCAAATACAAAACAATAAGATTCAACTGGCCACTATAAGTGATGTAAAAAAGAATAACAAAGGTTCTGGTAGTAGGTATAGAGTAGAATCTTCAATTCAATGTCCTCCACTACGATTATCCCAAATAACTTTTAATCCAGAAATTGTAAGTATTGGTAACTTAAAATTTTCAAAGATATCTGTAAGTAGTACCAACCATGATGTTTCAGATTGGCAATGGGATTTCGATTTTTGTAGAACCACTAGAAATTTAGAGAAAAAGGCTAAAAGGTCTAGTATTTTATTTAGTCCTTGTTATAGGGTTACAAACGGGTTAATAAGAGTAAGAGGTAAAAGAAATGGCGTTTGGTCCCGATGGCAAAGAACACACATAAATTCAAATAGCGGAGAGATTACAGGTACGGGGCCATATTAGTAGCTGTGAGTTTTAGAGAATATAAATTTAGAGATAAATTAAACAATATGGGAAAAAACATTGGAATATGGATAAGGCGTAATTTTTATTATTTATGTCTCATAGATACTTGTTTTAAGATCTATTTAGATTATGAAGAAGATGATTGTATTTTTCTAAACTTAAATCTAATAAACTTCAGTACAGATTCTTAGATGTATAACAGTAAAATATTTTAGGTAAAGGGTTATGAGGTTTACAGTAGTTCTGGGAATTCGAAGGATCAATCAATAGTTAGTAAAAATAAAAATCATATTGCTGATTACAAGTTTATATTAGAAAGGGCGCAAGAACTTTTGTCCCTACCAAAACCAACCCTCTGTACATAAGTACGGAGGGTTGGTTTAGTCTTTATTAGAAATCTGTTTTGGGTCTTTTGAATCTAAACCAGTTATCCAAGAATCCATTTTCCATTTTTCATCAACTTTGATAAAAGTAAAAATATGAGTGCCAGCTTTAAGTTGAGTGTGATTAATGTCATTTTGTTTCCATTTCAATTGTAAATTGGACCACATATTTCCCCAAGATTGAAATACACTTTCAAATGGTTCATCTAAAAAGGATGGAGAAATGTACTTTGATAAATTTTCAAACCCCTGAGAAGTAGTCACTGATTTTACAGAACTTACACTGCCACATTTAAGAGCGTTCAACAATGCTTGCCACGATTTTTCTGGAGTTGAGAGTTCATAACTCTTTATGTTCATAATTTCTTGAGAGTTAGCTACTGAAAAGGTGATTAAAATGATACTGAAAATTAAGATATTATTTTTGTTCTTGTTTAATTTATTATTGTTCATAAATCTAGATTTTTAAGGTAACAATTTTTATTAACGCTTTTTATGTTTGGTTTGCCTGTGAAAGGTGGCATATTTAATATAGTACTTACGTAAAATAGCTTGTCAAGTATCCTTAGGATTCACTAAAATCAAAAGATATGAACACACAATATACGGTGTAACTAAGTTATACATTGGTATTGAAATATACAAGTGTCATTGAAAGATTCATAATACGACTGATCTTTGCTATGAAAAAGCTTTTTCAAGATTACTTGCCCCTGAACAGCTTTATGATTATGTGATTGACCAGTTCCCAGATTTAGGTACTGGTTAAAAGTAGAAAATCCAGGCTAGTATATCGTACTTATCATTTTTAAACCAATTTTTACGTAAAATGATAATCCTTCTAGTTTCCTTGGATTTGAAATCTCCAAGTAATAAATCCAAAAGATTCCTTTTATCCAGCTACACACATTAGTATCTTCCAATGGTAAACTAATACATTTCTGTAATCTCCTTAAAACGCTTATTTGACAATAAAATATTTTGAATTAATACCTCACTAATTATTGAGGAAACAATCTTACGGGAAAAGCTTGTTAATAAACAAGCAATTAATTAATTTGCAATAAAATTTCTTAACTATATGTCAATTAATAGTGAAATTGGTCGTAGATTGGTTTTCTTCCAATCTTTCAAGAAAAAGGCTAGAATAAAGATGAAATCTAAAGAATATCCCGCCTTTATTGCTTTGATTAAAGATTTCAATTTTGAAGAAGAAGATGATCGGGTCGTGTTTACAAGGTGTGACGAAACTATATTTCCCGGAGCAATCGAGAAGGACACTCAAGAAGAATACATGACGTACATCAAAAATATCAAGTTAGTAGAAGGTCTTTAGTAAGGTAGTAAATAAAATTAGATATGATGGTAGAGAGTAAGAAATTGAAGATATATCCAAATATTGCTGTCTCAAAAATAATATATTGAAATGAAATCTGGTGATATTTCTCTTGATGCAAATACAGAATAAATGAAACTCGAAGAATCGATTGAAATAATGTCCGGCGTGCGCGACAGAGACGTTGTTCATGCTAGCGAAACACTCTCTTGGGATTCCTGTAATATTGCTCGTGATATGAATGATTTGGAGTTGTTCGGTGGAGCTTCTGATAATGCGAAAGATTTTTTGAAGAAGCATGGAATTAACTATATTGATTATACAAAAATTTCTTAAAAATGCTTATTAAAAGTGAAGTCGGTAAAAAACTGATGTCATATCAAACGTTCGAAGTGAAATCGAGAATTACAATGAAGTCTAAAGATTATGATCCTTTTATCGCGATAGTTAAGGATTTTGATTTTAAAGAAGAAGATGCGCGTGTCATTTTTAAAAAATGCGAAGAAACAATTTTTCCAGATGGCTCAGAAGACGAGTATATGACTTATGTCAAAAACATTAAATCAGTAGAGGGTATAAAACCTGAATGATTAAATGAAACTCGAAGAATCGATTGAAATAATGTCCGGCGTGCGCGACGGAGAAGTTGCTCAAGCCAGCGAAACACTCTCTTGGGATGCCTACAATATAGCCCGCAACATCAATGATTTGGAGTTGTTCGGTAGAGGCTCTGATAATGTGAAAGATTTTTTGAAGAAGTATATTAACTATATTAATTATACAAAAATTAAGGATTAAGCATGTCAGTACGCAGTGAAATAGGTCGAAGTCTCAGTTTTTTCAAGACATTCCAGGATAAGATTGTGGTTACTTTAAAATCAAAAAAGCACAAGCCTTTTATTGCGAAAGTGAAAGCCTTTGACCACGAAGAAGAAGATGCCCGGGTTATATTCAGTCGTTGTGAAGAAACAGTGTTTCCCGATGAAGATGAGCAGGCCCCACAGGAAGAATACATGACCTATTTTAAAAATGTCAAATCGGTTGATAGCATAGAAGAAGACAAATAAATGAACCTCGAAGAATTGATCGAAATAATGTCCGGCGTACGCGACGGAGAAGTTGCTCAAGGGAGTGAAACACTTTCTTGGGACGCCTACAATATAGCCCGCAACATCAATGATTTGGAGTTGTTACCGGAACTTCAAGCTTATCTATCAAATGCAAGCTCGGAGAGCAGACCTTATGTATACGATCTCATGAGTTTCATCGGTAAAAATACGACAGATCCGCAGGTCTCGCACATAATGTTGGAGTATCTTGAAATGGAAGACAAATTCGATGATAATTTACATCATCTACTATCAGGCATATACGATACTGGTATCCCATTAAAAGATAAATTAGAACGCATGTGTTATTATGCGTTCGACGAACGAGAACTCATTCGCTGCACAGCTATTCAACTTTTAGCACGTTACGCCGAAGACTCCGGGGAACAAATTGTAAATACGTTGAAAGAGGTTATTCAATATCACTATGATGAGTGGGATCTCAAGTACGCTGTTGAATCCTTGCGGGTGCACCAACCCGAAACATATCGTAAGACAGTATTGACTATTCGGAAGCAGCTTGAAGATGAACTTTCCATTGAACGTATAGACAATGTTTTGTCAGAATTATGATTAGTATTCAATTAGGGCATCTTAAAATCATAGCACTTTCAGAAGTCTTCTATGATTTGTTTTATATCAGAGAAGATTTTTTTTGATAAAATGCTGATCCTTTTTAGGAATCTTTTATTTTGAAGAAAGGCTATGTGTTGTAAAGATAATAACCAGTAGTGTTTGATTAAAATTGAATTGAATAAATTGTATCGCAATATTTTTTAACATAACAATAGTTAGGTTTTGAATATTAGCTATCTATAATTAGTTCAAGCCTAATATGGTTGGTACTTTCAAAAATTTAATGGCAAGGGCTGCATAGTTAAAATGACTGTTAGCAAACATGTTTGTTGAGGTTTTGAAGAATTAGAAAATTTTAATCAAATCCCAATGGATAATAACCTCAAATACGGTGTTATTGATTAAAATGGAAATTTTATGATCCTTTATATTTATGATTTAATTGCATATTTTAGTAAGGGGGAAATTGTTTATTTTAAAAGAGATAATAAATCAATACGCTATTATAGATCTTGTATTTTCATGTCTATTATAGTAAATTTATTAAAGTATGTTACCATCATGCTATACTTTAAATCATAAATAAAAACTTTTAGACTCATGTGAATGCCCTTTTTTTAAACAAACAACTGCTTAACGAAGAAAGAATAGAGCAACTAAAAGCTGATTTTTTGGGACAGAAGCGTAAACAGGATTTTTTAGATGCCATCAGCTTTGTTGTACAAACGAAACTAACCGTTGCAACCTGATTTAAATACTTGCAGAAAAATAACCAAATGGTTCATGCTATGTTCATTAGCCGGCTGTAAACGTTAAAAGAATTATTATGACAGATAAATATTTTAAAATAGCACTATATGCCGATGAAGACTATGAAGAAATCATACCTTTAGCTTCCTATCTCAAAGATACCAACCTTATCACTAAGGAACCGGATCTTTCTAGTTCAGCCTTTTTGCTTGGACATGATCAGGAAGAGTTGTTAGGTGAAGACTTGGATTTCGGCCAACCAAACTTGATCTTGTTCCAATTGGAAGAAATTATCAAACGTTTGGAAATCGGTTCCTTGGGGCTCTTGCGATCGGCTAAACATGACAATGTATATGCACCTTATTTACTATTCGAGCCTTCCGTAGATCAAGTACTTCTGTCAACCATTTATTTCGAAGATATATATGATGATTACTTCCCCATAGACAACTTAATAGGAAATCGTAAAAGTGCGGATCTCTACACCTATTTACAAGAAAATCTGGAGATACTGCTCTCGGGACAAGAAGAAGTGCCTTATCAGCCTGATTTTGTAAGGTTTGTTTTCGATAAAGCTGACCTTCTAAAAACTATGTTAACAATGATTGATGAGATAAAGTCCTTGTATGCTTTTGTTGGCAAAGAACTGAAACTTGAATTTTATTTCAATGAATATTAATTTCATCATGAAAGTAGGTTTTATGCTAAACCAAGACCGCTTTCAGAAGGAAGCTGAAGTTTTAAATAAGTTAAGAGGTATTCTAACAAGTGAATTGCCTACTTTAGATGAATTAAACCTTAAAGACTTAGGATGTAATTGAATATGACAAATATATTTGAAAAGGAATTTGTAGACCACAACGATTTAGTTGAACAACTTTTTCTGGAGTATAATAAAGAAGATAAGGACAAATATGTGTCATTATTCTTATCTAGTTTAAGTACTGGAAATATAAGTTGGAGAGGAGGGCTGTCTGTTTTTGCAATTTTACAGACCTTCCCTAATCATAAATTTAAACTGGTTGAAAATCAAAAAACTTCTAAGATACCTTTAGATGTTGGTAAACAACCAGAAATTAAATGTAAAAAATAAATGGTGAAAAAATTATATACAGGAGGCTATTTGCTTTCGTTAGAAAATAACAACACACAGTTTGGCAGCATTGATGCCACTTTTAACGTAGTCAATAAAACGGATTTTGTTAGGATAAAACTAAGGCAAGAGGATTTAGAGAAATTTCATCTTGAAGATGGCTTTATTTCTATCGGGATGAATCTTGAACAGTTAGAGGCGTTAATTAAAAACGCCAATGCTGTTTATGAAAACTTGAGAGTCCTGAAGCTTTTGGACAAAAGAAAGAAGTTAATGGATCACGCTTATTTAATAGAAGACTAAACACCTATTAATTGAGGTTTAGGATATAATATTTGTCAAATACAAAGGAAGAAATAAATATTCATGGATTGCTATCCAACTAGCTGCTTCGAGACAAAAACTGGCATTACAGTTGCGACGAAGAAGTAAGCTTCGAATACAATGTATTGGGCGGAAGCACCGTAAAAAGTTACAAAGGCAAGATAACCCGCTTTGCGTGGGACGGCAACGTACCCCTGCATGAATGGACGGTAACAGCAAATGACAAAAGCCTTACCTCGGTCAGCGAAGCGGGCGAGGTGGAGATAAACATTCCCGAAGACCTCATCACCTGGGTGTTTGACGAAGGCACCTTTCGGCCGGCAGCGAAGATAACGAAAGAGGGGGCCTATAGTATCAATACCGATTACTTGGAGGCCAGAGCGTTAAGAAACAGTCCGGTGAACAGTTTTAGTGATGGGCCAGACTGCGCGCAAGCTTCCATGCGAGATCTACAATGCGAAAGGAGAAAAAGTATGGAGTTGTGAGTTGGATATTTATGGCGAGGTTCGTAACATTGAAGGCAAACGTTCTTTGATTCCGTTCAGATACCGGGCGGAGCGTTTAAAAAAATCCAGTGGATATTTTTAGCGACGAGCCAAGATGTGGGGAGGCAATATATGCCTGAACTTTAAGAAATAGTCTTATTAACTATATTGGAAAAGTGACAGGTAGCGAAGCGAACATGGCAGGCGGAAACTGGGCTATATTACAACCGATTTAGGTATTACTCACCAGATGAGGGGATTTATTTGAGTCAGGATCCGATTGGGTTAGTTAGTCAAGAAATTAATTTTTATGCCTATGTGGAAGATTCAAATTGTTGGGTAGATCCTTTTGGTTTAAAGAAGAAATCAAGACATCGAAAACCGCGATATAATAGAACGAAATCGACGGGTTGAACCAGACCAAGAACTAAAAATGAAGCTTTTGTATTGGATCATGTTAAAAAACATCCAGAAAATGGTAATGTAATAATAAAACATACGGAGATAGGCGATCCCGCGTTCAAAAGAAAAGGATATAACAAGATGAGTCAGAAAATAAATGGTGTAGATATTCACTACATGGCTAAGTTTGATAAAAAAGGTAATATGACGGAAGTCACAGATTTTAAGATAAAAAGTTCATGTCACTAGCTACTAAAAAATTTGTTTACAATGGAAGTGAAAAGGATGAAGCACAACATTGGCAAAAGTGTGAGAATGACCGAATTCCTTTTATCACCGTTACAAATAAGAATGAACACGAAGTCGAAATATTTTATGATATTACAAATATTTCTAGTGACTTGGAGCGTATTTCAGATAAGGTGAAAAAGTTTTACACGACATATTTGGAGTTTTTAAATTTAGACGTTTCAAGCGCGCAAGAGTATTTTGATGAATTTTATTTTTTTAGGTTTAAAATAAAGACCGAATATCATATAGTTCTTACAGAAAAGTTATTTGATTTCCTTGTTAAAGAAGTTTCAAATTAAGTGTATTGAAGTAGATTAGTAATCTAAGGAAAAAAACTACTTTGTGAGCTATTTCTACATAACATTAAAGGCAAACGTTCTTTTATTCCGTTCAGATACCAGGGCCAATATGAGGACACGGAAACTGGGCTTTATTATAATCGGTTTAGGTATTACTTACCTAATGAGGGGATTTATATTAGTCAGGATCCGATAAGGTTAAAGGGTAATAATCCGAATTTTTATAGCTACATGCCTGATGTTAATTGTTGGGTAGATGTTTTTGGATTAGATTTAAAACCCGAGAATGGATATAAGAGAGGTAAGCGTCACGGTTTGAAGTTATCAGATAAGGATGCTCAAATAATTGCTAATAATGAAAAATTACCTCATGGGAGATGGGGTAGTAATGCTAACTTAGCGGAAGCTTTTTGATAACTAATGCTAGGTCGAAAAATAAACAAGGAGAGACATCAATAATGGTAATGTTTAGTTATAAAGGATAATTTGTAGTGAGTGATAGGGCTTGGACGTTGGATACGATGCCTTGGGCAGAAGAACCACCAAAATTTATCAGGAAAAGATAACTTGGTTTGCCTACAACGGCACCATAACACATTGCATGACAAGAATATTAAAATGGAATTCAAAGAATTAAATCAAATAGTAACAAAAAAAATAGGTACTTCGTTGAACATCGAAGACAAGCATACCATTGCTAACCTCAATCAAATTCCACAAAAATTAATCGAAAACGCCGAATTACTTGTGGACCGGTATGAGATTCAATGTTACCTTCAATTTTATACCACACCCGATAATGAAAATTTCCTGAGGCATTTTGTCTTTGATGTATTTACACTGAATCAAAATGTAAATACCTGGAAAAAGGGCAGAGCACTTATTGCCAACTCTTCTCTAAAAGATCAACTTTCCAAGGAAAAAGAAGACCTCTTTGGATACCCCATCTCCGAATTTAAACACATCGTTAAGCCCGATTATGAATATTGGAAAGAGGGGATTCACCATACGGGCATGTTCGTTTTCTTAGAACCGGATGCGGATTACAAAGTTCTCCCCAAAGAAGGTTATAGCACACTTCCTCTAAAAACAGCCGACTTTATAGCCGTTGAACAAAAGGACATTGAGCTGTTTTATAGAAGATGGATCGCATCAAGAATAGCCATTTATCTGCAGGTGAAAGGTCAATGGCAGGATCTCGAAAATGGCAAGGTGTTTGATGACATTATTCCCCAGTATCAATGGACACAAGATGCACACTACGCACTTAAGGGGTTGATAAAAGAAAGAAACATCGAGCCTCCAAATGAAAAGCTTGTACCCGGTTTCTACGGCCCGGATGAATACTATATGTCATAAGTTCTCACATTCGCGAAAAAACATTCACCTGTCAACGAAATCAATTGATTAATGACCAATTAACAAATCCTTGTAAAAAAAATCGTAAATTAAACAACGCGTAATCGGTTTCTATTTTTGCATCTTTAACTAAACTTTTAAATCCATGAAAACTGCATTTTCATCATCCAGAATTAAACGTCCTCATAATCAAGAAGGTAAAGTAGAAAAAAGCTGCATTTTTTGATCATGAACAGAAACAGCCTTTTTAACGCAAATGGCCTGGTAGTGTAAATAAAATTGAAAATTGGACAGCCCGGAGACAAATATGAACAGGAAGCCGATCAGGTTGCCAATGCCGTAGTAGATCAAAAATCGTCGAATATCGGATTACAAAAAAAGAAGAGGAGTGTCATTCAACGTGAAAGTCTGGCCACTCCCTTGGAAGACGAAAAGATGGGAACGGCTGAAGAACGCGTGGAAGAAGATAAACTGATTCAGGAGAAACCGGGATTGCAAGCCATGGATGAAGAGGAAGAAGAAACCGCTCAAGTGATGGAGGAGAAGAGGAAACACACAGATGAGAGTTTTTAAAGGACTAGAAGACATAACTTATGTGGAAGCAAGGGGTAATGAACAACATCTAAAAGAAGAACACGACACAAAAACAGGTGCTATTGGCGAAGAAATTGGACCAAATAACAAAGGAAATAAGGTGAATTCGTTTGATAAAACCCGAACCGATACTAGAGGTAAAGCTTTTAAAGCTGAATATGACAAAGCGAAAAAAGCAGATACTAAGAAACCTAAAATTAAATGTGGATAACAATAGAATGAAAAAATTAGTAACACTTAATGGAGGAGAAATATTTGCAATTCCTTTATTTCTTTCCGACGAAAAAAGTACAAAAAGTTTTGCCAGAAATAAATTTACCGATAAAGGTAAAGAGTTTGTTTTTTGTAGAATAATAGAAGATAGACAAGGAAGTGGTTATTTGACTGAAATTTTTGATTTAGTAGGTAATTTTGATGAGAGTTTAGATAACATCTTACAGTCTAAACGACTTTTTCAACCAATTGCAATCACAGGAATGGCTATAACAACTAAAAGATGGAGAAAAGTTCACTTACAAGAAGATTATGATAAAGAACGTGATTCAAAATATTCAGAAATAAAACTTGTACTTGGATCTTATGATGATTTAAGTTTATGGCAAAATGGTCAAGAAACTGAAATCAGTGAAACCGAAGCAGAAAATTATGAACGTTGGCAAATATGGATGCCTTCACAGCTAGAAAAACGTATTATCAAAGAGTTATTTGGAGAAGTAGCTAGCAAGAGGTGATATATTTAATTTGAAAGGATATATATTCATTACATTATTATTAGCATTAAGCCGCAATCCCTCTAATGAGAACCCTCTGGTCGTAAAGTTTGCTATTACCGGCGGCGAAGATTACGGCAGAAGAAACCTATTCGATTGTCACCGATTACCTGGGCACTCCTGTAGAGATGTACGACAGCAGCGGTGAGAAGACCTGGGAAGCGGAATATGATATCTATGGCAAAGTACGTAATTTGAGCGTTGGTTCTTTGAATGATTGTCCGTTCCGTTACCAGGGGCAGTATGAAGATGAGGAGACCGGGTTGTATTATAATCGGTTTAGGTATTATGATTCCGAAAGTGGAATATACGTAAGTCAGGATCCGATTGGGTTAAGAGGACGAACCCCAACTTTATATGCCTACACTAAAGATATTAATGTTTGGATTGATCCTTTTGGATTAGATACATTTTATCAACTGTATAATAATTCGGGGGATTTAGTTTACGAGGGCATTACAGAACGGAATGTTCAAGATAGGTTAATTGAACATGCATCTGATGGTAAGGAATTTTTAAAAGTTAGATATGTAGATGATTTACCAGATAGAGCTTAGTCAAGAAACTTAGAAGGATCTTCATTATTTCATAATATAGATAACGACGCGCAACTGAATAAAAGAAGATTAGATGGAGGTTTTTATCATTCTTATGACCCTAATAATGTTAAATCGGTCCGAGAGTTTTTATCCGAAACAGAAGTCGAAGACAAAATGAAAACAGGTAAAACCGCTGATGTAGACACAAAGGGAAAATGTCAAATATTAAGTGTAATTAAAATGGACAAAAAAATAAGCACCAAAATCAAGAAAAAAATAGATAACATAATTAATCTCAAAAATGAATTAAAAAATTGGCGAAAAATGACGGAGGATGAAGTATTTTTGAGCATTAAAGCATTTGAAAAAACGCCAAGAGATGAAGGTTCTTCATTTTATAATGATTATTTTAATGACAATGAGTTTGCAGAGATTTTGTTAGACATATCTAAAGAATACCAATCAAATAATAAATTGAATATTTGCATTATTTCCTCATTAGGAAATATGATGAATAGATATGATTTAAAAGAAACTGAAAGAATTTATGAATATTTTTTGTCTAATATAGATAAAAAAGGGGTTTCTGCATACACCGCTATATATTTTACAAAATTGGAAAGGTTTTATGATTATCCGGATAAATGGAGTTACATAATGTCCGTAAAAGATATGAAACCAGCCAAAATCGGAGAAGCATCTTTCGAGACAATAATAAAAAGAGAAAAGGAGAATATTCCCGATATATACAAAAGTGAGATAAGTGGTTATTTCAAGATAAAAGCTGAAAAGGCCAATAATGAATACGGTAAAAAGCATTATTTAACATTAGCGGAAGCTTTTTGATAACTAATGCTAGGTCGAAAAATAAACAAGGAGAGACATCAATAATGGTAATGTTTAGTTATAAAGGATAATTTGTAGTGAGTGATAAGGCTTGGAGTTCAATACGCTTCCCTAATCTCATTATCTAAGAGATATAAATAGATAGGTGGGTAATAAAAAGAAAAGCTCACAATGGTAACCGTTGTACAATTTATCTCGAGAACAATGGGCAACTTGCAAAGTTGATGATGATGAAACAGAAGACCACGGCGCTTTTCAACTCATAGCCGCCTTATAAATTCTTATTTATTGCTAAATGCTTTTTTGATGGTTTAAAGAGCCAAAAAGAAAAATAATAGGTTTTTTAGAAATCCGGTTGGCAGATATTTTTCATGAAAACAGTCAACCTTGTTAAATAAATGTGGTAAAAGTGTAATTTTAGTAAGGTTATCACATAAAAACTACCCGAATAAGGTGTTTTAATAATTAATAATACCTTTTAATTTTGGAATCGATTGTTAGGACAATGTTTACTAAAAACTTTAGAGAGGTTCTCCTATTAATTAGAAGTATGAATATGTATATCAAATCGTTATGAACTAATGTTGCACAGCTATTTTCCCAGCCTTGCTGTGCAACATAACCTACAAGAATACCTCTTAAAAAAGTAAAATCAACAAACAAAATTAGAAGTTGAACCAAATATAAAGCTCAAAAGAGCTATGATCCGAAGGTCTTTTCAGATACAAGAGAAAACACTTTTGAATTGACGAGTATTAATACCTTCTTAGAAATTAGAAATGTTAGTGTAATTAAATTATCTTGATTGTCATAGTTGTCTTGCGGAATAATCGTTGATGTAGTAACAGATGTGATAAAACTTGTGATGTTGCCACATGATCTATAGTAATCCCTGTTAATTTTTTGATTCATTAGGAGGACGTAGTATCAAAAATGACAAAGTGGTTTAATCTTAGAAGCTGCGTAAATACCGTTAAAAAATTACGGGACACACCTTGTTGTTTCTTTGATTTTTAAGAAAAACCACCCAAATCAGGTGTTTTTATAATGTTTAAAGCTGTTTATTTTTGAAATCTAAACAATTGCAAGTCATTTTAGGCAAAAGGTTTAGATTGCCCAAATTAAAAAAGTAGCACATGAAAAACCTATTACCCTATTTATTTCACCTTTCTTATCACATTTTTTATGTACGTTGCTCGAGGACTAGCTCGTCAATATACATGGTAAAATCATCCCTATTCGGTTTGGTGTCCAGATCCATATTCATACAGTAAAACCCAGAGTAGAGTAAAACGAATAGGGTTTGACGCTCTTGAATTTATGAAATTGTAGATTACAATTACCAAAAAATAAGTGTTACTCCTTTTGATCAAGAAAGTGGATTGTAGGTGTAGAATTTGAAATAGACAATAATTGTTTGAAAAATGGAATAACATGTCATTATCTAAAGATGAAATAAAAAGAGGAATTGAGCACCTTAATAGTTTGAAGTTGATGTACAAAAAAATAGCAAAGGAAAATATCTTTGGTCATAAAGACATGTTGGAGTCCAGAATAAGTAAAAGAGGGAGATGCCTTTTTGTGTTTTATGTAATGCATTGGAGCAAAGGACTTAAACACTACAGTAAGAAGAATGTTCAAAAAATGGAATAGTCATAGTGATAGCAAAGCAACCTAATCAATAAAATAAATTAGTTTAAACATTTACTTAATCAAAAACAAAACAAATTAATATGAAAAATTTTTTTTTAGCATTTATAGTGTGCATTTCAATAGTAGGATGCGGAGGAGAAACAGATTTTGGAGAAAACTCAGGTACGATAAAAAAAGTAAAGGATTTACTAGTAGATAAATTTGGGGAAGGTGCCTTTTATACCAGTATAAGTATCAACCAAACTGATCATGGTTCGATAGTATCAGCAACAGTAGCAGAAGATCCATCTTCTCTAAAAATGGAAGAATGGAATCATTTTCAAGGAAAATGGAATCAAACATCAGAAGTTACTTTAGAGATTAGTGGAGGGGCCAAAGCAGAAGACTTCATGTATGTCTTGAACAAGGATCTTATAAGTTTTGATCTTTTGGGAAAGCTAGTGGATCAATCCAAAGAAAAATTAAATAAAGAAAAGAATATAGAAGCGGTAACCGATTTGATCATGATCAATGCTCCCAAAGATGGAGATTTTAGTACTATGAAATACTATATTAATCTTAAACCAAGATCCGGCGGCACTACTTTCAGTTTTTCGTACAATATGGATGGTACTTTAGATGATTTTGATTATTAAAATACAAACCTAATTCACGAAATATAATAATTATGGAAAAAAAAGTATTTGTTTACAAAGTAAAATTTTCCTATTGGGTATTCTTACCTGCAGCTATACTAATAGGCTTTACGTTATATTGCTTTTTCTTCAATACCGGAATTGGTATCAAAAGATTAGTATTACCTGCTCCTTACAGTTATATGATTACAGCTGTTTTGGGAGCAATAGCATCGATCTATGCTTTTAATGAATATAAATCGTATAAAAATTCAACCCAGAATTCAAACAATATTGAAGTGAACGAAGACGGAGTGGTTTTTCCATATAAAAAGTCGGTACGACGGTTCGCTTTTAAAGATATCAACGAATTATATGAAAAGAATGATGAAGATGACGGAGAATCATTTATACTTTATATTGATAATGAGATAGATGGTAAAAAAAGGTATGAATTCTTTCATGATAATTTTGAATCTACGCAAGAGTATTTGGAATTTAAAACTGCCATAGAGCAATCGGCTTAATCTATACATAACAAAAAAGATAGATAGGTTAACAATATTTATAAACACAGTAATAGGCATACCCCTCTGAGACATATCTGAAACTCGAAATAAAGTCAGTTCAATGCATAATGGACTAGTTTCTAGAGCTATTTGCTATAAGAGGACGTGTTGTATATTCATCCCTTGTTTTATTGAGATTAAAGAAAAACGTATGACACAATATCTAAAACAGTTGTAACAAATTGAATCATTAAAAATGAATACAAATATAACATACTTTTCACCCATAAATATTAAAAAAACATCTAAAAGGCAAGATGAGAAATGGGATGAAGCCGTTACTTTGTTTGATAACAAACAATATCAAGAAGTCTTCCCTACATTATTAGACTATGTGGATAGTAATCTGCGGTCAAAAAAGAATGGGAATACATATCAAATTGCTCATGGTTCGGTAACCTTGAATATAGTTCAAACCAATCAGGAATTATCTATAAAATGTCCTTTTCTGGATATTCAGCATGCAAGGAAAACCCCTGCAATGCGCAGGTTAACTGAAATGAGAATGCATCCTCTGAATTTGACTAATATCACTCTAGAAGAAGATCTGGTTTACTTTTCGTTTTCTTGTCCGTTGCATCTATGTGAGCCTTATAAGATTTATAGTGTACTTCGAGAAATTTGTTTCTATGCAGATAGTTATGATGACGAATTCATAGAGAAGTTCGAAGCTGCGCATCTTCAAGAACCCAAAATAATTCCTTTTTCAGAAACAATAAAGGAAGAAGCATATGCTAATTATCAAAAGATCTTAGAAGAGGGTGTTCAACGATTTGATAATTATATGAATTCCAGGCAAGAAAATAATGCTTGGTATACATTAAATATTACTTTGAAACGTATAGAATTTCATGTAGAACCTCAGGGGTATTTGAGAACAATTATTGAAAATGCTATTGATGATATTTTTGATAGAAATGTGCATTTTCAAAATAGATTGTTGAATGGTAAGTCCAATTTGGAAAAATTACAAAAGTATGCTAAAGACAGTTTTTTCAACGATTTATATCAAATAGAAACCTTCATACCACATAAATATAGTGGTAAGAAAGAAAATATTAGAGAGAATTGGGAAGATAGTTATATACAGGCACAAGAGATGGTGACCAATTCCAGATTTGAAGATGCTTGTAATTTAATACAATCTTGTTTTTATGGTTTGTTTTATTACAATTTGGTTGACAAAAGTATAGCTAAACCGGTGATGGATGCGCTCAACGCTTCCAGTGGTATTGCTTGGAACCAGGCAGCACCTATTCTTCTTAAGGGGATGAAATCTATTATGGAAGATGAGGTTTTTGAAAACGAATTTGGAATGGACTTGTCGAAGATAGTAGGAGAACAAATGCAACAATCTATGGCATTAATGCAGGAAATGATGTCAAACTTCAAAATAAGTTAGAAATGAATAGTATGGAAAGTTCGGTGTACAGAATAAACACCGCAAATGGATCTGGTAGTGGCTTTTATAGCTTAGATAATAATATTATCATTACAAATTATCATGTGGTTGCCGGGTCTTTAAAGGTTGGGGTAGAAGGAAAAGATAAAAATCGATACTTGGCATCAGTGATTTACGTAAATGTAGATAAAGATATTGCTTTTTTGAGTGCAAAAGATTTACCAAAACCTGAACATTCTACACGTATAACTCACACTACTCAGGCAAGCTCTAGGGATAAAGTGGTAGTATTGGGGTATCCTTTTGGGATGCCGTTTACGGTTACCGAGGGTATTATTTCAAATCCAAAACAAATTATTAATGGAGATGATTACATCCAGACTGACGCAGCGATAAATCCAGGGAATAGTGGTGGACCAGTTTTGAACGAAAAAGGAGAATTGATAGGAATTGTTACCTCAAAATTCTCTGAAGCAGATAATATGGGATTTGCTATTCCTGTAGAAACACTTAGACAAGAACTGGAAGTTGTTGAAGAGTTGAAGGATCATTTATCTGTAGGATGTAATAGTTGTGGTTGGCTTATTCAAGAGAAAACAAGTTATTGTCCTAATTGTGGGAATAGTTTTGATGAACATGTGTTTGAAGAAAATCCTCTTTCTGATTTTAGTCAAAAAATAGAGCAAGCCATATCCAAATTAGATATAAATCCCGTTTTGGCTAGATCGGGAAGTGAAAGGTGGTTTTTTCATCAGGGCAGTGCCGAAATTAGAATGTTTGTTTACGATAGAAATTACTTATTTGTTACTTCTCCATTAAATGATTTACCTCGTCAGAATTTGCCAGATGTTTACCAGTATATTTTAACAGTCGATACGGGAAAACACAGGCTATCCATTTCAGATAATCAAATCTTCTTATCGTATCGTATACATATTAGTGATTTATATTCTGAAAATAAAGATGAAATCTTAGAAGATATTGTCCAATTAGCCCTCAAAGCAGACGAATTAGATGATATGTTCGTGAATGAATTTGGTGCAACAATGACCCATTACAGTAAATAAACTTCGAAAATATGACAGTAATAATAGTTTCGGCATGCTTTGGGGTGCTTTTGATCATAGGTGTTGTACTAAACAATCAAATCATCGCCAAAAAGAATCAGATAGATAATGCTTTTGGAAGTATTGAAATTTATCTAAAAAAGAGGTTTGATTTGATACCTAATTTAATAGGGTTATTAAACAAATACTTAACACACGAAAGAGAGATACTTTTAGAAACTTCTAAATTGCGTTCAAAAATAGGCGTAGCCAAAAGTCCTCAGGAAAAAATTGAAGCCTCAAATCAATTGACAAAATTGGTTGGGGAGTTAAATGTTAACGTCGAAAATTATCCTGATTTGAAGGCGGATTCACAATTTGCAAAACTTCAATTTGAACTTATAGATATCGAAGATCAAATTTCTGCAGCAAGAAGAGCCTACAATGCGTCAGTGCTCTTTTATAACAATAAAATTCAGATGTTTCCAGCTAGTATCGTTGCTAGTATAAGAAAGGATAAAGAAAAAATGTTGTTGGAAGTTCCAAGAGCTGAACAAAAAGAAATAGATGTAAATAAGCTATTAAATCCTTAAAATAAAAATATGTTACAAAATTTACCGTGGTATAGTTATATCTTAATTGCTTTTGGTTTTGGGGTATATGTATATCGTTTTTTTAGAAAGGTCAAAGAAGAAGCTCATTTTCCAGATTTGTCTAAAGCACAATTCAGAAAAGATCTACAAAGTAAGCTTACCGAAGAAGAATTATTTTCAGTATCATTAGATATGATTAATGCAGAATGGTGGAAAGTACCTATCAATACTCTTGCTTTTGAAAAAACAAGGAATTTTAATAAGTACTTAGAAGGTTGGGGGATAGATACCGCAGATGGATATTGGGATTTAACCAACTACTTTATTAAGGATGGGAGACGTTGGTATTTTGATTTTATTTACCATATGATTCAAACCGAACCAGAAGAAAAATGGAATAGTTTGGTGCATCAAAAGTATGGAGATAACAATAGAGCACAACGCTATTTGAATATGCTCAAAACAGGGGAAGTTCAAGAAATTCTTAAAAATAATGGAGCAATCAATTTTGATTCAGAAATCGAAGTGGGAGTTGCTGGGTATGATGCAAGTATTCTAGTAGGACATGCGCGTAGAGCATATGCTGCAAACCTAATTAGCGAATCGGAAGCCTGGAAAGTTATCGATTTTGCTACTCAATTGGCAAAAGAACATTTTTCTTCCTGGCAGGAGTTTGGAAAAAGTTACATCTTAGGATTTACACTGGATATTAGGGATAAAAAGGATGGATACCACGAAGAGATCTATCACATCTATAATCAAGTACTAGATAGTCCTGAAAGTCCTTGGAACACCATTGAATGGTGATTTTTGAACATTGTATGGATAGTAAGTTAATAAATAGAGTATATTCAGAAGTTAGTAGTGCACTCTATAAAATTTCTAAGAATAGAAAACGTATGTTGTTTTTTCAAAGAACAATGTACCTTATAACAGGACTATACTTTATTGTACTTTTGGTGCTTTGGGTAATTGGTTATTTTCCAGGTATTTATGATGGTTTTTCAACATTCTTATCGCCGTATTTTAATGTAGGAGAATATAACCCATACTGGAGATCGTATCTTTTAGTTGGTTTGATAATTATTTTATATCCTACCATTTATTTCTTTACCAGAGCATTTACAAGATTTAAAACAGAGGAAGCGGCAATTATGTCAAGAATGGTGAAAGCATTATTCCCTAAAGCTGAATTTACACAGGGAGCAATGGTACCCATCAACCAAATTATAGATAGTAAAATTTTTGCCTGGGCGGAAAAAGGGATTCAAGCATATAATTATGGGCAGATGCTTGGTCGTAACAAGGATCTCGAAATACATATAGCAGATATTGGTATTGTTGAAGAAAATGTAAAGAATAACTTTTTAAAAACACTATTTGCTATTCCTTTTTTGAACATGTTTGCAGTATTATATCAATATGTATATAAGAATATATTTACAGATAAATCTGCAGAAAGTACACTGTTCACCTATAGAGGAATGTTTTGTTGGTCTCATTTCAAAAAAAAATTGAATGGGTATACCGTTGTCTTATCAAACACAAGACATACAAAACTAGATAAGCTAGTCAATCTGAAATTTACGGACGAACAAAGAATTTATCTAGAAGATCCTAGGTTTGCGAAACAGTTCGTTGTGTATAGTACAGATCAAATAGAAGCCCGATATGTTTTATCTTCCAAACTTATGGAAAGGATTGTAGAGTTTAAAGAACAATTTGGACAATCTATTCTGTTATCATTTCATAATCAACGAATGTACTTGGCTGTAAGCAATGACAATGGATTGTTTTCTTTCTCATCAGAAAAATTAAATACTATCCAAGTTTTGGAAGAAATGGTTAATGACGTAGAAATGGCTTTGGAAATAGTAACAGAACTAGGTTGATTTTTTTAAGGTTAAGTAAAAAACTTACGTTAGGAATACGAATATTTTTTGCTGAGTTTTTCAGTGTGTTGTAAGAAGTGTAATTATAACCCTGGTTATAATTACACTTCTTATGAAGACGTTATAATGAATTAAAAATGACACAACTATTAATATTGTTTGGACCCCTATTGCTATTAAGTTATAGCTGTAGTCAAAGTGCAAGCGGACCAACTAACAAAAATATGAACGGGTGGATAACAGCCAAATGGAATTTTTACGAATCATCAGGAATCATGTGTGAAGATGATCATTCTAATTCTCCTACAACATGTGTTTTTAAATATAATGAAAAAAGATACTTAAGAAGTGAATCATATATTCTTGACAACAAAGGAAAAATAGATAGCATATACTCTTATGCTGTTCCCTTAGGTGTCAACATTTATGATTTAGAGGCTTATGGTAGATATATGATGTCTTTAGATTCTGCTGGTTTTAATAAAATGAAAACAATTAGAATTAAATGGGACTCTTCCAGAAACATTGTAATTGACAATAACCAAATAGTTAAACCCTCAAAACTAATAGGAGACTCCATAATCGTTTATAACAAAGCTGAAATGACAATTTACAGAATAAAAAAATCATTATAACATTCTGTATGAAATCATATTGAGTTAGTTTAAATAGCTTCTATTTAAGCTTTACCATCATTTTTTTGTAATTGTAATAAGATTGTTTAATTTAGAACTGTATGAAAATGGGTACGTTTAATGTAAAATGTGTTTTAATGCATTTTTACATGAGTCAACCGCAATGTATTTAGTTTTATTTATCACCTGAGAATTTTCACGGACTTTGATAACGCTACTTATCCATTCGGGTGATTAGATAAACAGGTTTTAAGGGGCTATTTTGTTAAGCAATGATATTATCATTAATACGCTCTGTAATAAGAGATATGGTAGAAGTGGAAATATCAAAATTATATACCTCTCAAATATGTTCTTCAATATCAGAATTACGAATACCTTTTGCCTAAAGACTGATAATCACATTTTCAATGCCATAATACTATTTTCTTGTCTACGAACTATATTGAATTAAACGAAGATTGGTGATCTTTTAGGAACTGATTCTCAGTCTCTTTGAAGAAGTATTTATCTTACCATTAGAATAGCATTACGCGAATTAGAATTGATGTTTTTTATAGTCTAAAGTTAGTACTCAATTTGTCTGCTAGAATCTTTTTCAACCCTTCGTTTTCGAATGGATTTTGAAAATAATAGTTGTCGAATTCTCAATGCTTTTCACTACCTGTTAAATTACCAATTAATACATCTCGGATACAAAAAAATACATTTTAGACCTTATTGTTTTCTATTTATATATAAAAAGCCATTGAACTTCATTGTTCAATGGCTTTTACCAATTACTTATTTTATTGTTATGCTAGCCCAGGAGGTAAACAGAAACATCCTGTACATACTGTTCCGATGGGACATTGAGAATTGGAATGACAAGTTAGGTCAGAAGGGTTATCCCCACCATTGATGTTAGACTGTACTTTTTTTTCTAGCTTTTGTAAGCCCTCAACACTTAATAATGATTTTTAACATGATTTATTTTTTAAATTTAGTCAAATGTATGGGATTAAGTAATAGTATGCGCCACCCAAAATAGGTAGGGGTATAAGGTAATACCACTGGATTTATGCGTATTTGCTTTGAGACAGTTAACCATTACTTCATTTTATTTTAATATATAAAAAATATGGTAATATATTTATTATAGTATTCTTGCCTCAGGAATTATGAGGGTAACAGAAATCGGTTTTAATTAAACTTAAGTATCTGTTATTATGATTAAAAGAAATCAGGTATATCATACAACTGTATTTTATACATATGCACTTAGATTTTGGTTGTTTTTTATAGGTAGTTCTTTTGCTGTTTTTTCGCAAAATTATCCGGTACAAGTTTCTCCGCAGTTGATACAACCTCATTCCTTAGTCTTGTCTGATTATGCACAAGGGTCAGGAGATAAAATTATGTTGAATTTACTACTAACCGATTTGAATGTCTCTAGTGTTCAAGTTCGTTTAAAAATGAGTATAGAAAATGCTTCAGGTGTACTACTTGCCAGTAAAGAAAACACCATTGGAAATTCACCTATTTTTTTGGATGGAGGAGTGTTGGTTAGGTTAGATTCAGACGATTTAGTGCCATATTTTTCTTTTGAAAACATAAATGGTATTTCGCCAAATCAATACAACACTCAATTACCCGAAGGGGTATATCGATTTTGTTTTGAGGTATTTGACCAATTAACCGGTAAAAGATTATCTGCCAAAAGTTGTGCTACAGCTTATTTAAAGCTTAATGATCCACCAGTATTAAATATTCCTAGTAAAGGAGAGCAGATCACTATTAAAGAAAAGCAGAATATAATCTTTCAATGGACTCCAAGACATTTAAGTACTTCACGAGTTGTATATGATTTTGAGCTCGTTGAATTATGGGATAAGGATCTGGATCCAGAGTACGGTTTTACCCTTGGCTCTCCAGTGTATTATGGAACAGTTTCATCAACCACAATTGTTTTAAGAGAAGAAGAGATAGTGCTTTCTCCAAATAGCCGTTATGCCTGGAGAGTTACTGCAAAACAGACAGATGATTTTGATAATGCTAATACTTTTAAAAATAATGGACATAGTGAAATTTTCAACTTCACATACAGTAAAGGGTGTGAAGCCCCAAAATTTATCGTTACAGAATCAAGAACTAGTAAATCTGAAAAAATAATATGGCAAAAAGCTTCGGATCATGAAGATTATAATATTCAATATAGAAATAAATCTGCACTCAATTCAGAATGGTTTGATATTACAACCCATAACAATCAAGTAATTTTACAACAATTAGAACCAACCACAACATATCAATATCGAGTAGGAGGGCGATGTGATACTGCCGGGGATTCTTATACGTATTCAAGTATTTATGAGTTTACAACGTTGGAGGCAAATAATAGTATAACATATAGTTGCGGAATTCGGCCTTCTATAAACATAACTCATAAAGAACCATTATCGGCATTGGTAGTCAATGATGTTTTTCGGGTGGCAGATTTTGAAGTAGTTGTAAAAGATGTGGCACAAGGAAATCTATCACCATCAGATTTGGGAACGCTTATAGATCAACCGAATGGTGTTTTTTCGGGCTGGGGGTATGTAAACATACCTTATATGAGGGACTCGAAGATAAAAGTAGAATTCAAAAATGTAAAGTTAAATTCAGATTATGATTTATATGATGGATTTGTATATTCATCCTTTAATTCTAATATGAATGGAATTGATAATATTGGTGATGATCTAGGAGATTTGTTGGTAGATAATAACGAGGAAAGCACATTTTATGAGGATATCAATTTTGATAATGATCAAACTAGTACAACTTCCAGTATAGGGAATGATGATAACAATCAAGATATATTAGATTCTTCTGAAGAAAATAATGCTAATAGTAATAATGAAAACGATATTATTGAATACAATAATAGTGCAGATGGATCAAATGACAATGCAGGAACGAACAATAGTAATTCTCAAATAGGTCTAGATATTGGGGATGATAATGTTGATAGTCTGGGAGAACATAATGAAACGGGAATAGGTGAAGTGAGCTTGTCGTATTTAAATTCAGAATATTCTAATGAAGCAACTATTCCCTTTAAGTTTTCTCAAAATTCGTTCAATCTTAAAAATGTCCCTGAAGATTCTTCTGTAATTTGGGAAATCTCTAGTAATAAGGTTAGTAATATCTTAGAAGAATCTGCGTTGTATACAACTTCTGGTATACAAGATGAATATCTTACTGCTGATATATTGAATCAGATAGTTAATTACAAAGAAATTAAGGAGATTACTGCTATTAACGAATTTGATGGCAAAGTCTTATATAAAGCCAATTTAGAACCTGAGAAATTTGAATTGACAGGGATTTATGTGAAAGATAAATTGGCTCCAGCTAGAAAAGCATATTGGGGAGAAACTCTTTACATGGTTAAACATGATGAGGTGGAAGCCAAAGTGATGGCTAAGAGCAAGGCCTCTGCTTTTACAAGTCCATTTTTAAAATGGGAAACAGGAACTCAGTTGTCGTCCAATGAGAGTGAGAAAAATGTTGAAACATATTTGTATGAAAACTCTTTTTCTAAAGAGTACTCATCTTTTGCCTGGCCAATGTTATTGGGAGAACGAACTCATTCTATTTCGGCAAAAAATTTACTTACCGGTCAGCAATACGGGGTGACGATTAAAACAATGAAATCAAACAAAAGGAGTATTACGGTGCCTCCATCTTCTTTTTATAATCTGGGTGTAAAAATGAATAGCATTATCACTGGGGTTACTAAAGTGAAAAAAGCACTAGATGTTTTTGGAAAAGACAATATAAAAATAAGGGTAAAACCTTTAGCAAATCAAGGACATGCCTGGAATCAGGAAGATCCTAAATCCAGATTTTATCAACAAGTAAAAGAGTATAAATTAGAAGGAGGTATAGAACTTGCTAGTAAGGATTTTACATTTAATCCAGGACCATTAAAGTTTTTAAAAGAAATGGGGATTGCAGATATAGGAATATACCTAAGGGCTTTAATGGCAGCAAACTTGGCGGGAGAACATGGCTGGGTACATACAATGAGTCCAGAAAAACCTGTTGAAGAATATGGTCGTGCGCACTTTTCTACCAAGGGATGTGTTGAAGCCGGTGTAAAAGCAGAGTTATTGGTGGCTCAAGAATATATAGATCTCGAATTAAGAGGCTATGCATCATCTTGTATATCTGGTGATATTTTTTACTACCCAAAAACCAATAGATTTGATGGAGGAATTTCTGTTAAGCCATTAATCGTAGGTGTAAAAGTTAAAGCCGTTTCTAAAGGATATTTTGATTGGACACTCATAGATTATGAAGGGAAAATAGGATTGTTTGACCCTATCAAAATATACTGAACTAACGTTTATAATGTATGAGTTTATTTTTAAATAGAAATATGTTTCATAGTAAGAAAATATCAATTTCTTTTTGTTTACACATAATGGATAAAAGTATAATAAATAAAAATATCTTCAGGTATCGAAATAAAGTGATACTGTGTGTTTTTCTGATTTTAAATAGTTTAAAGGCTCAGGACGATATTGATAGATTTGAGTTGTTAGTTTCAAATAAAGACAATACAACTTCTTTTTTTCATCTTTATGATCCCCCTTTTGTGGTTAAAGCCATTTATAATGATACTCTAGAAGCTGTAAATCGATATCCAGAACAACTAATGCATTCAATTATTTCTGCTGATACTCAGGCCTGGGTGGATTATAATGTTATGGGGGGTAAAGAGTTTTCAGAAAAAAAGAAGGCATCTCATTTTGAATCTGTAAAATCGATGGATAAGAATAGAAATTATTTTGAACTATTGCACAAACAAACATTTATGATGGATGGATTGTTAACTGCTATCATCAAGTTTAAAGTATTTACTCAAGATAAGAATAACCAATCAATAGGGGTAACCCTAATGCAAAAAAAGAACCATAGATGGTATCGCATCTCTTCAAAAAAAAATGATATTCTCTTTTTATTGCTACATCTCAGGTTTGAATCAAAAAAGTTAAAGGATTTGTTATTGGGTAAAAGTGAAGATGTTATTACTTATGCTTTATATAACAAAATCAATAATAATGGGACTATCGATTTTAATTTGTTACAAGAAGAATTTAAAAATTGGTATAACCCTACTAATCCTAATAAAAAAATGCTTAACTATTTTATAGATGATACATCATGGTAATTCATAAAATAATTTTTTCGCTTTGGTTATCTGTATTTATATTTTTGGTGCATAGCCGTACAGCTGCTCAATCGAATTTTGATGTAATGGAAGGGGAACGTTTTGAAACCACTTTTCGAACTAATGAATCCATAATATTGATCGATTACCGTAAAGGAAAGAAAGATTCAGTTGTGGTAGAACCTTTGCAAGGTAGTGATCCAATAAGTGTGTTATCTAAGTTTAAGTCCTCCTTTTGGGTGTCTGCTAAGGAAAATAAAAAAGTTCTTATACCTAGCATGTCTTTACAATTCTGGTATTCTGGCACTTATTATTGCATCCTTAAGTATTTTGAACGTATTAATTTATCAACATCTTCGGCTATGATATTTGTATTGGAAAAAAAGGAATCCGGGTGGGTGCCCTATCTAGGAATTTTGTCTTTTGATACTAAAAAGAAACTGGTTAAAGAATTGAGCTATGATGATTTTTTGACCCTATATGCTAGAAGTGAAGAGAATAGTTCTGAGGTATTGGAAAAAATAAAAAAAAAGATCAAAACCAATGATGGAGCATTGGATTTACAAAAGGCATTAGAATTATTGCCCGAAATTAAAAGTAGCTTATGACTGTAGTTGAAGTGAAAACTACCTTTTCTGGGTGTGGTTTTTAAGAAAGTAATATTGTACTTTTAAATATTTTACAGTAACACAAGTATGTTTGAAATATTGTTTTTTTAAGACATAGAAGCATCGAAACATTACATTTATTTAGATGAAATACCTATATTTAGTTATATTATTTTTGTTTTTGTTACAAATTCATTTAGTGACAAAAAGAAGTCCTATATTCCCAGATATTCTTACGTTAAAAAAGGTAGATACAAAAAAACAACTAGAAAGAACAAGTTCTATCTCTCAAAGAGAGAAGATTGACCTGTTTAAAAAAATTGTTAAAGCTGAAATTGATAACTCCCTATGTGATTCTTTGACTTTAAAAAATAAGGAACAATTTGAACAAATAAGATATTTGAAAAACATTTTTAATGTAAACAAAATAGATTCTGTTGAATTTTATGGACGAGATATTTTAGGACGTAGGAAAGAACGAATGATTCCTATGAAATCTTCTATGATTATCTATTCAAGAGAACAAGAGTTTTATAGCCAGGCATTTGACTCTTTGCTGCAGCCTAGGTTATATGCCTCTTCTACAAAAGTGTTTGATAGTTTTGAAGATATGTTTAAACCTGGAGGAATCATTTTTAGAATAGATAATACACTCATTATATATTCGGTAAATGGATGTAGGACTGGGTACAAAAATGTACTTCGCATAGATAGTTTAATCCATAAAATAGTATTTAGCAATCGTGAATTTTATCGCTTACATAGTGGTTGCGGCGTTGGTAGATTAAAAGAAGTAAATGAATAAGAAGAGTTGGCTAATTCGGTTTGATTTGTGCCAGTGATTTCGGAGTTATAGTGCCAGCTATTTCAGTTCAAACTGTGCCACTTTTTACGGTTCAATTTGTGCCAGGGGTTACGTTTTGAATTGTGCCACTTAGAGAGATCAAGTAATACCTTATCGCCAAAAAAAAGCGGTATGGCAAACACTCTTGATCCAATGGACTTAAAACAAATTATTACTCTACATTTAGACAGCTCTAGTAATCGAGAAATAGCAGAAACACTCGGTATTTCTCGCAATACAGTAAACAATTATATTCGTTTGTTTAAAGCTAGTGAGTACACTTTTAAAGAGTTGTTATCCTTTGATATAGGTAAATTAGAATCGCTTTTTCCTTCTCGTACTACCATAAAAAATCCTAGATATGACGAATTGATGCGTTATTTAGAAGACATAGGTAAAGCACGTCATCATCCTGGGTTTACTTTTTTATATCATTATCAGCAGTATGCGCAGCAATCAGATAACCCTTATGGATACACTCAATTTCTAGAGCATTATCGCAGAAAATATAAGGTAGAAAAAGGCTCAATGAAGTTAGAACATAGTGCTGGCAAAGAAATGTTTATTGATTATGCGGGTAAAAAACTTCAGATTGTAGATAAGAATACAGGAGAAGTTATCCCTGTAGAGGTTTTTGTAGCGATCTTGCCTAATAGTCAGTACACTTATGTTGAAGCTTGCATGAGTCAAAAACGAGAAGATTTGATTGGTGCAACAGAAAATGCATTGCATTTTTATGGAGGTGTTCCTAAAGCTATCGTCTCTGATAATTTAAAATCAGCAGTGACTAGATCTAGTAAATATGAAGCCCAGATCAACCGTAGTTTTAAAGAGTTTGCTAGACATTATAACTGTGTCATTAACCCTACACGGAGTTACTCTCCACAAGATAAAGCATTGGTTGAAAATGCAGTGCATCTAGCCTATCAGCGTATCTATTATCCACTTCGTGAGATGACTTTTTTCTCATTAGAAGAATTAAACAAAGAGATACGAGTTTTATTAGAAAACTATAATAGTCTGCTTTTTAAAAGGAAACAAGCCAGTCGTTTAGAACTCTTTCAATCTGTAGAGAGAACATACTTAAAACCACTGCCAAACCGCAGGTATGAGTTAAAAGAATATCGAAGAGCCAAAGTTCAAAAAATAGGATATGTTTACTTTTCTCCGGATAAAACTTACTATAGTGTTCCTTATCGATATATAGGAAAAGAAACCACTATTCATTACACTTCTTCTTTAGTGGAAGTATACTACAATCATCAGCGTATTGCATCTCATTCTCGTAATTCTTCCAAAGGTTCTTATAACACTAATAAAGATCATTTGAGCAGTACGCATAAACACTATAGTGAATGGAGTCCAGAGTACTTTAAAAACAAAGCAGCTAAGTATGGTACCCATGTAGCAGCATGTGTGGAACAAATTATAGCCAAGATGGATTACCCAGAGATAGGATATAAAAGAGCTATGGGAGTGATACAACTACATAAGTTATATGGAGCTGATCGATTAGATAATGCTTGTAAAAGAGCCTTACAAGCAGATGTTGTAGGCTATAAAAGGATCGAAAATATTCTAAAGAATAAACTAGATCAAAGTACTCTATTTATGCAAGAGGAAGAACAAGAGCAATCCCATATTCCAAAACACCAAAATATCCGAGGAGCATCTAATTATCAATAATATAAATCACTTAATTTTTTAAACTATTATGAATACAAATCAGACCATCGAAAAACTAAAAGCAATGAGACTTGCTGCAATGGCAGAATTACACCATCATCATCTAAAAGATAATCGTGTAGAAAAACACACTGCCGATTCTTATTTAGCCTTACTCACGGATCATCAGTGGGAAGATCGACAAAACAGAAAAATCGAACGATTGCTATTACAAGCTAACTTTAAACAAAAGGCTACTATGGCTGATATCGACTACACACAAGCTGGTAATCTGGATAAGAATACGTTTGAACGTCTGGCAACATTAGACTTTATATCCAGAAAAGAAAATATCATTATCACAGGAGCTTCTGGGGTAGGTAAAAGCTATCTTGCACAAGCATTAGGACACCAGGGATGTATGATGAAACACAAAATCATATATACCAATACGGCTAGATTACTCAAAAAACTAAAGCTTAGTAAAGTAGATGGTACCTACCTAAAAGAACTTGCAAAACTCCTAAAGGCGGATATCCTGATCTTTGATGATTTTGGACTACAGAGTTTTGATAATCACGCCAGAGAGGCATTAATGGATATTATCGATGATAGATACAACAAAAAATCAACCATCATCGCATCACAAATACCTGTATCTGCCTGGTATGATATTATTGGTGAAGGAACTATCGCAGATTCAATACTAGACAGAATTGTAAACTCATCACATCGAATTAATCTAGTGGGAGAATCACTAAGAAAAGGAAAATTAAAAAGGACTAATAACAAAATTTAACTATTTTTGCAGCATCTCTCTTAGTGGCACCATCACTCCGAAATAGCCAAGAGTAAACGATTACTGAAATTGAGTGTAGTAGCGCTTTTCATAGGACAAATTGTTGTGCGTTCGTTTTATTTTAATTCAGTTCTTAGTTTCATTAGTAACTTACCTAATCTATTTTTTCCTTGCCCATTACGACCATCTCCCCAGTAAGAGTCATTTTCTGTATGTTCTATTAATATTTTGTCCCCTGTGTAAGTATCCCTAAAAGTTTTATGTTTATACTTTCGTTTTAACACCTAAACCGCTATTACTTATACACCGTTTTACTACTTGTTGTTACTTTTTCCTTTTTATGCAATTTTTACTACTCTGCTTTTTTTACATAATGGATATTTATTTAAAAAAGGTTTAATGGTTTTGTGCATTTCATCAAAACTTTTTCCATACAGATATGAAGCAGTTTCTTCTCCTTCCCAATAACTTTCGATACGGCCTAACTCTTTTTCCTCTAAAAGTTTTTGTATTTCACTATAAACGATATTCACATCACACTCTTCATAGACTTTATCATCTAAATCATTACTTAAATACAATCCTAAGCCCTGGTGCTTTCCAAAATGTATTACTTTTGGTTCAACATTTTCATTTTCTGAAAAAATCGTGATTTTTGAATCATTTGGGGCAAGTATTTTTTCTAATAAGTTAATAATTTGTTTAATTGATTCATCCGAAAAATCCTCTAAGTCCATTTCTAAATCACAATAAGCAATTTCACCATTCTTTTCTTGCCCCGTTCCTCCACCTGTAATTTCGGCTTTAATATTTTGTTTCTCAAAAATTTCATTCAATGCATCCTCCAAATCGTGTCGGTGCATAGGTTGTAATTTTGCATTTAATGTTATTTGAATGTATTCAACTTGAACTCAGTCCAATCAACTAGAACAAAGTTTTCTGGGCGATAAATCCTCTTATCGTGATCCAAAAATTTTAATTGCACCTTTTTTACCAGTGGATTTTTCTGTTCGTCTTTAAATTCTGAAATAATTGGATAAATGGTATATAAGCTATTATAATTTTATTCCTTATAAGATAACAACAAAATAAAAACGCTCTTAAAAGAGCGCATTTAGGGTCAATTATTTGAAAAATATTGGCTTGTGCAACGGTTACCGATGTTGTAGGTAGTTTTCTATTCCCAATAGTGATAGGCTACTTTTTCAATTATTTTCTGAGGTGAACTTCCTGTCAAATTTGTCAAAAGAATGATTGTTAATTTATCATCAGGATAGGTAATTAAAGATGCTCTTCCACCACCAATAGGTGCTACAGCAGGATGATTTTCTCGCATTATAACAGGCCATCCATATCCATAACCATTCAAAAATCCACCAAATCCACCATATTGGCCATCATTTAATGGTACGGCAGTCCACATTTCCTTCTTGCTTTTTGACGTTATAAATATGTCGTTTTCTAAGGCTTTAATCCATTTAGCCAAAGCTTTAGTGGTTGCAAATGCACCTGCATCCGCCTAAACAAGTGGGGAAAAATCTTCTGAAATTTCAAATAGTTTTTCTCCTTTTTCATATTAACCAGTTTGTTTATTCTTTTGATAGTAACTGTATGTTGAGCTTTTGTTTTGAACACTTTCAAAAGAACTTCCAAAAACAATTTCTTTGTCAATACCAATTTTGTCAAATTGATTTTTTTGCAGAAACTCCAAGTAATTCATTCCACTCACTTTTTCAATCACTTTTAAAATCAGTACATAATTTGTTTGGATATAGTCAAAACTTTCTCCTGCTTTAAATCGAATATTCTCATTTTTAACTTTTTCCCAAGCAATTTTTTCGCCTTTGCCCCCAATCAGTCCACCATTTTGAGTGTCTTCAATATCAGGTATGCCAGAAGTATGACTTAAAAGTCGGCGAATGGTAATTCCTTTCCATTTATTCGGTAAATCATCCAAATAATCTGAAATTGGGTTTGATAGCTTTATTTTACCATCTTCCATCAATTGCATTACTGCGGTACCAGCAAATATTTTTGAAAGTGAGTTGATAGAAAAAATCGTACTACTATCAACAGGAACGGAAAAGGCATAATCAGAGAGCCCTAGAGATTCCGAAATTACAGTTTGCCCATTCTTGATTACTACTATGCCATAACCTGGAATTTTTTCATTTTGAATTCTTGTTTTAATTCATCTAAGAATTTCTCTTTTTTTTCTTGAGCTGTTGAGATACAGCTTACAATAAAAATGGTTAATACAACCCAAACATGTTTATTCATATATCTTGTTTTTCTCAAATTACCCTCAACGTATTTGTGTATGATTTTTTGCGGGAAAAAGACGCGAGTCGTTTTCCGTTGTTGCGGAAAGATAATTAATAAGATTGAATTTCAGCTTAGGAAATTCAGCCGCAATTAATTATACGCCTTGTTGTGTGCTGGTTTATTTATCTTTTTATTTCCTATTCGGATTAGTAGCCCAAACTTCGGCACTAGGTATAAACCCAATATCACTTAAGGATAACATTGCTAAAATGGTATGAGCTATTTCAGATGGCTTTAGCTTATAAGTTGTGTTTTTCAATTCTAAACCTGCTTTTTCAATAAAATCGGTTACTACTTCACTTGGGTTTACTTGAGCTACTCTAATATTATGAGGGCGTAATTCTGCTCGCCAACATTCAGTTAAACCTGTTACTGCAAATTTGCTTGCTACGTAAGCAGAACCCGTTTGAAAACCTCTAACAGCAGCAGTAGAACCTATATTAATTATATTTCCTTGCTGCTTTTTTATAAAATGTTTTGCAGCTTCTTTACCAACTAAAAAAGTTCCTTTAGTATTGATTTCCCATTGTGTTTGAAAATCTTCTAGAGAAGTATCAATTAATGGTGATAATTTGCCTATCCCAGCATTGTTGATTACAACATTAAAATCACCGAATTCATTTATAGCAAATTCAAATAAGTCTTTAACTTCATTTTCATTTGAAACATCAGCCTTGAAACCAATTACGCCAAGTTCTTTACTAGCTTTATCTATTTTATTTTGGTTTCTACCACTAATAATTACTTTTGCTCCATGTTCTTTCAACATACGAGCTGTCTCATAACCTATACCGCTAGTAGCTCCTGTTATGATTACTTTTACTTCACTTATTTTCATAATAATTTATTTTATAATTACATTTGAGTATCAGCATATATGGGGTGTGGCATTGGGATATCCTCTTTTTTTTCTCCAATCATCTCACGAATATCAATTTCAATACCTCTTGAAATAGTTGTAATAGGAACATCATTTCCTATTCCTTCAAAAGGATTTTCAGAAACATCACCAATTCTTTCCATAATGAAAAATATCCAAGAAATAATAATACTAAATGGAATGGTTAACCAAACAAAGTTTTTGGCTATAAATTTATTAAAAGAGTTATTTTCTAAATGGTTTTCTAGAAGTGATTGCCCAATCAAATCAAACTCATTCATTAAACCTAAAGGCAACAAAAAAATAAAAATCCAAACAAAATAAAGATTTAATGTTGCAAATTGTCTCGGATATGGAAAGTTCTTAATTCTTTCAGCTTTTCCTTGTAAAGCAAAAAGTTCACCTATCATATTTTTGAATTCCATATGTCTAAAATCCTCTATTAATCCGTCCATTTTTAATTGCCTAAAATGTTTTGATTGAAGATTCAAACATGCATTCTGTTTACTTGTCATGTTAAGTATATAATTCAACTCTTCATCAGAGACATATCCATTAAGTTCTTCCTTTAAAGTAGATTCATATTCTTTCACTCTTATTTGTTTCATATACTCTTGGTCTGACTTATTTGTTACAGATGTTTCCCAAGGTTTTTTAGTTCTTAGGGAATGTCTGAGCGATGTCATCCAAGCAATATGTCGATGGATTATATTCTTTTTAATCTCATAAAATTCATCTTCTGATAGTTTGTTTTTAACATGTTCATTTGTGATGAAATCATTTACCATGGTAGCGAGCAACCTAGATGCATTAACAATACCTCCATAAATAATCCTAGCTTCCCAAAGTCGACCATATGAAGCATTATTTTTAAAACCAATTATAAAAGCAAGTGCTGTACCAACTAAGCTAATGGGTAACCAAGGAAGGTGAAGCCATTTCCATCCTAAAATGTCATATAAAATTACTGGAATTAAAGACACAAGTAAGAAAAAGAAAATATATCTTCTTGTCCAACTTAACATTATAGTCAATGAATAGTTTTCTTAGTATACATAACTGGTTTTTTATTTTAAAAAATTATATCACGGTTTCAAATGCAGGATCTTTTAAAACTAAATCTTTACCATTTTCAATAATTCCAACTATTTTATCACTTTTAAATAATTCATATGCATATTGAGCTAAAATTTCTGGGGATAAATAATCTTGTCCCATTTTAGGTTGATTACCTTCCTGTATATTTATATTATTTGCTAAATCAAAGAATTCTGTTGCTGTCCCAGCTGGAGCCAAAACCTTTGCCCTCATTGGTTTATTTTCCATGCTCAAGTTTTTTGATACTCCTTCAGTAAATGAAGAAACAAAAAACTTTGTTGCACAATAGGGAGTTGCTGTTGGATACATTTTGTAGCCACCAGTAGAAGCAATGTTTATCAAAGTAGCATTTGTATCTTTATAATCTCTTAAATAATTTAGAGAAATTTGAGTTAAAGCATGAATATTAAGGTTTAACATTGAATTAATTTTATCAAGGTTAACTTCCCATGCATTAGCAAAATCTCCAAAACCTGCGTTATTGATAACTACATCAATATCAAATTCTTTACAGTCATGAAGGCTTCCCTGTTTTTCATACAGTTTAAAAATCAACTATTTTTAGATTATGAAAAAAAGCAGATTTACCGAAGCTCAAATTGTATCTATGCTTCAAGAGTATGATTCAGGTATGAAAGTCACAGACATCTGTCGTGACAAAGGTATTACTACAGCTACATTTTACAGCTGGAAACGGAAGTATGGAGGCATGGACACACAACAACTCAAGGAACTCAAATCTCTTCAAGAAGAGAACCGCAGGCTGAAACAAATGTATGCTGATTTGAGTCTTGACCATCGTATTTTAAAAGATATTGTAGAAAAAAAGCTCTAAAGCCTTGTGAACGTAAAGAACTTGCAGAACAAGTTGTCAAGGAAGAAGGGTTAAGTGTTGTTAGAGCTTGCTTGTTAGTAAGTTTAAGTCGTTCTATGTGGTATTATCAAACCAAAAGAGATGATTCTGAAGTGATTGATAAACTCATTGAAATGAGTGAGTTAAAGCCTAATCGAGGTTTTGATTACTATTATTACAGAATCCGTTCACAAGGCTTTGTATGGAATCGTAAACGTGTATTGAGAGTGTATAGGCTTATTGGATTGCAACTGAGAAGGAAAAGCAAGAGACGACTTCCAGCACGAATAAAAACACCTTTAGGTCAACCCGAAGCCCCATTACAGGTATGGAGTGCTGATTTTATGAGTGATAGTTTAGTTACCGGAAGAAAGTTTAGGGTCTTTAATATTATTGATGATTATAACAGGGCTTCTCTATGTATCACTGCTGCTTTTTCAATGCCTGCATTACGAGTGGTTAGTTATTTGAAACAGGCAATTGAGATTTATGGTAAACCAGTACAGATCCGTGTTGATAATGGTCCAGAATTCATTGCTAGAGTCTTTGTCAACTATTGTCTATCCGAAGGTATTGAGATTAATTATATTCAACCTGGTAAACCTTCCCAAAATGGTTATGTAGAGAGATTTAACAAGACCTTTAGGGAGGATGTATTAAATGCCTATATTTTTAGAAATTTAGAAGAAGTGACCAGAATATCAGAAGGTTTTAGAGAAGATTATAATGAACATCATCCACATAAATCATTGGGCAGAAAGAGTCCAAACCAAATATTTAGAGAATTTTCATTGGGGCTAGCCCCAATGAAAAAACAAGATTGTTTAATTTAGAGCTGTGTGAAAAAGGGTAAGTCTTCATAGTGTGTTTGCATCCCAAAGGATACATATACACTATACAAATTGCTGTAATTCGTTATTTATAACTTAATATGTTTAATCCATTATTTGTGCCAATCCAAATTTTGTTTTCAGAGTCGACTTTTATACTATTAATACTTTGACTTAATATTTGGGAATTTTTTGGATGTAAGTTATATATATTATCACCATCTTTAATAATAAGTCCATTGTAGTTAGTTCCTATAAATAAAATGCTATCACTTTCAGCAATGGTTTTTATATATAATTCATCAGAATTAACTTTTCTTACGTCACCAATTTCTATATCCCCATTCCAATACTGATTCGCTTTTTCACCTGTAAGATATTTTTTTTCTGAATTTGATAAAGTCAAATTTACATTTGAAAATTCTAAAGTTTGTTTATTAACTGAAACTAATCCTTTGTGCCAAGTTCCAAGCCAATATTTATTAGAATTACCATTATAAAAGATGTTAACATAATTATAAGAAGAACCATTAAACAAATCATTTGAAAATTCTTTCCAAGTGTCACCATTATAGTGAAAAGTGGTTTCCCTACATGAGGCCCAAATGTCTTTCTTTGATAAAGAATGTATCCACATTAAACTTCTAGCTTTTTTTAGTGCTGGATTTTTATTAATAAAATCATTTTCAAATTTATTATCTCGTAAAATTGAAATTTCAGAACTAAAATCATCAATTACCCAAATTCTATCTAGTTTATCAATAAAAATTTTCCCTGGATGTGGAGTGCTAAGGCCAACGGACTTATCATAATTTATCCAATCTCTACCATTAAACTTTACGAGATTACCACTTGCTAACCAAATATTATCTTTTGAGTCAATTGAAATATCCTTAATAAATGAGTATTTAAAATCAGAATTCTCGGAGTTATATGTTTCTACTATTTTTTTTTCTTTGAACTTTATAAGATTGCCTCCGGCTTGAGTTAACCAAGAATTTCCTTTAGAATCGAACTCTATATCCTTTATTGAGTTTGAAGGGAATTTTGAAATAGATATATCAGATAGACTTATTTTTTTATTTTGTGAGTAGCACGAGAAGCAAACAATTATTAAAATAAATAATATTTTTGGCATGGTTTTAATGAATTATAATGTTAAGTATATGAAAAGAGGTGATTACGTAGCACTAAACTTTCGAGCAAACACAAAGTTTGATACGAGTGCCTTAATTTTAGTATTATTCGGACTATTTTTTTATACAAGTAGGTTTGGATTTTATTTTCAGTCAAGTATGTCTCTTACAAATACCTCTGTGCTATCAAGATTAGTCCAAATGGTTTGAATATTCCTGCTGCCACTGTTTGAGTATTCGTAGACCATTATTGTATCTCCTAATTTCGTTGGATTAAACCACTCAAAAGTCTCTCCGAGTGGAATTTTTCTGTTCCAATTATAAGTCGAAAGTTTTTCTTTACTAAAATCGTGTTTTGCTAAAATCCGTTCGAGTTCCTTTGGGCAAGTTTTAAAATTAAGCCAAATCGCATAATCTATCTTGGGGACAACTTGGTCTTGATAGTTCAAAATTTCAACACAATCTGTTTTTCTCTTGTCAAATAGTGCATCATAAATCTCATCACCAGTTCTCATTTTAAAAGTATCAACCACTTTGTTATAAGTCTTACTAACAATTTTATATCCTGTCAAACCAATACAAGCCGTAAAAGCAAAAAATACAAACAAAGAAGTCAGTTTTAACTTCTTATTCTTCTTTGTGAAACCTAAAATGAGAGTCACTAAGAAAGTCAAGAAAACAAGCCCTGATATTATGGTTAAGATTATTACTTCTTTCATTCTTGTCTTTGGTGATTTCGTTTTTCTTACCTGACCTCTAATGGTTTTACTATGCGCAGTGTACCAAAGGGCTTTGTATATAGATGTTGTTGTGCTTTCGTGTTTTTATTTTTCAATTTTACTGTAAATCAATCCTTTCCAGTATAGCTCTTTTTCCGAGTTTAATGTATTTGCAAATTTCAAATCGAATTCTACTTTAATTATTCCTTGGTCAAAAAGCTTTTTCTCTATTGTTATTTGTCCATGGGTCATAGGAAATCTATGTCGCCCAATATCTGTAATACTATTAAAATCAATCCAAGCAATTACTGAATCATTCTTGATTCTAAAGTTTAAACTACTGTGGGTCGATACATTAGATGAAGATTCTCCAATTATTGAATTGTCTGCTTGCTTTTTAAAAGTCATAAAGTCTGTACCCGCCCATTCATATGTCCAAGCGTCTGATTTAATTGAATGAAACAAATGTGTCGTATCGATAACCTTATAGAACTCTTTTAGTGAGTCACGGTATATTTTCCCTTCTTCATTTTTCATTCGCTCTATTTCTGGTGGACAAATTCCATCACAACTTAATTGCCCAAATTTATTTTTGTAGACACCTTCAGGATAACTCCATTTGTCTTTGAATGAGAAGTCGTTTTCAATATTGTCAACCCATTTGATTGAAATCGATTTTGTTTCACCCTTTTTAATAAAGGATAAAATTGTCAAACAGGTCAATATGATTATGATTGATTTCAGTTTCATTGTTTTTTCAGCATAACGTTTAGTATATGGCAAGTAGGGCAGTAGAAAGCAATAAACTTTCAGGTTTGCACTGAGCCAAAACGTTGTATTTTGTTTTTAATTTATTCATTCTTAAAAGCCAAATCAACGATTTGGCGGTGTTGGTAAATAGCACTGAATTTTCGTAACCTACCGAACGTCCTATTTGCTATATACAGTGTTATAGGTAGTTTTTTAGTCTTCAGGCAGCTTCCCGTTTTCCCATTCCTTGTTAGTCACAAATGAATTCCATTCAAGTTTTACCACTTCATAATTAAACTTCCATTCTATCCAATTACTTTCCGAACCACGAGTAAACATTCCGTCTAAAATTATTTCATTCTGTTTTTCGTCAATTCCAGTATTTGCAATTACATCCCAACATTTATTAATGTCTTCAGGTATTTTTTCAATATCATATTTCGTTCCTTTTCTGTAAATACGAAACTCTTCATCTTTTAAACCACTAATTAGTAATCGGCATTTCCCAATTACTATTCCGTTTTCATATCCATTTTCCAAAAAATCACCTAAATATCCCCAGTCAAAAGTTACAATTGTCAAATCCTCTTTTCTCTCAAGATTTTCTAAATGTGAATCGTGAAAACTTAATCGGCTTATATTTTTATTTATTGAGTTCATTTGGTAATTAACTACAACGGTGAGTATTAAATACGTTTAAATGCATTTTTATACAGTGTTGTAAAACGTTTATTTTAATCGGTCTATCAGTTCTTTAAGGTTTCCTTTCCATTTAGGATACAGCTCTTCATTTTCAGACCAAAGTTCATTTAATTCCGATTTTTTACTAATCACTTTCTCTAATGCTTGAATAGCTATACCAGTTAAATCATCAAGTTTTAATCCTTTTTGTAATTCTTTAAAGTTATTGACATTACTCTCGTCTTTTCCGTCTTCGCTATCTGTCCTATAAGAAGTTCCATTTAGAAAACTGTCTAGATATGCAGCAGAAACTGCCACCATATGGCATTCATCATAGTCTAAATATTCTGAATTAATTGCATTTTTAAATGACGATTTAAAAAAATCTCTTGCATCAGATTTTATCTCATCAGTAAAATCATATGCTGTGTCATCATCAAATATTTTGTAATCCCAAGCTCCCACATTTTATATTGTTAATTTTATTTTTAATGTTTTACAACGTTGTTGTATGCGTACTTATTCGTTTACAAATATTTATACTTATCTGTAAATGTTTGTATGTACTAAGTAAGGACGAAAATACAATATAAGAACACACTAAAAACCACTCAAATGGGGTGGTTTTTTATATAAATTATAATGTTGTTTATCTATTTGTAGACGCAATCTTTTGTAATACTAATTGATCTTTTATGGATTATAAAGCTACTTTTGCCTTGAAAGATGACTAAATGTTCTTCTGGATTTTTTCATAAGTACGAATATAGTTTTTGTGCCGGACATTGGTTGCGCAAGATGTTAGGTAGACAAACTATAGTTTTCTCTTTGAAATTAGTGTTCAAGATTTATTCTAATAATTGATGGAAAATGTCAGGTAAAAATGGCCAATCTCTTTTCTGTATATTTACTATTGACAGTAATTAGTCTCTTTCTTCCTTGAAATCAATTCCAATAGTAGCTTCTTTATTTCCCAATCAATTACAATATGATGAGCATCCGTTAAAATATCCTTTTTTCTATACAACCACTGGTAAAAACTATTTTGTAAAGCAGACGTTAGCAAAGGAGGTTAGAGCATTATATTCACAAAAATTAAAGGCAAATGAGATGCTCCCAGGAGGTTTTAAAGGACTCTTGGGAACTATTTTAGATTTCAATACATTTCACCATCCGTATGTTTCTGAATTTGTAGCTAACCTGAATAAGAATGGCATAGGTAAGTATGACATTCAAAAAACGGGACTTTTAGAAAGTGACCTGATCCCAGGTATGGATGATAAAGGCACTAGTTTTATTGATACTAACTTTATTGATTCTGTATTCAAACCCTTTGATGAAGAGTTAGACAAACCTAATAAAACCTATTATAAAGAAACCATCGATTTTGATCCTTATGGTGTCAATAGTCGATATAATTGGTAGCTATTCTTTCATGCACCGTTGTATATTGCTATGCAACTCAATAAAAAATGGCAAATTTAAGGAAGCGACGCAATGGTTCCATTATATTTTTGACCAAACAACGGATGAAAAACCAATATCCGATACACAGGCAATTGCTCGATCCTGGAAAGTAAAGCCTTTCAAAAAAACAGCCCCTGATTCTTTTCAGGACTTTATAGACAACCTTGAAGTTGATGACGGTGCATAAGGAAACTCCCCAATTGAGGAATAGCTTGATAATCCCTTTGATTCACATTTGGTTGCATCTAACTTCCCAGTGAATTACATGAAACATGTGGTCATAGCTTATGTAGAGAACTTGGTACAGTGGGGAGATACTTTGTTTAGAAGGTTTACCCGTGAAAATGTATATGAGGCTATTCAGTTATATGTTATTGCCAGTCACATATTAGGAACAAAACCTCGGTTTGTTCCAGAACGGGGAACCATTAAAAAAGAAACATTTGCCAGCTTGCAGGGCAGATGGAATGAATTGAATAATGCTCGCGTCGAACGAGAGAACGGTTTGATATTTAGTAGTCATAGTCATGATATTGATGGAGATATATCTTCACCACTTTTGGGTATAGGATTAACTTATTATTTCTGTACACCACCCAATGAAAAACTACTACGGCATTGGAACACCGTAGAAGATCGTCTTTTTAAAATACGTAATTGCAGAGACATTAATGGTATAAAAGGCGATTGGCATTGTTTGCATCAAAGATAGATCCTGCCACTTTGATTGCAGCAAAAAGTGTAGACTTGAGCCTTGAAGATATTCTCGATCATACGTATACGCCGAGTGTAAGTTATCGGTTTACCTATGTATTACAAAAAGCTAATGAATTTTGTAACGATGTTAAGTCTTTGGGAGCCCAACTTTTATCTGTCATTGAGAAAGAAGATGCAGAGACATTAAGTAGCATTCGTGCTACACAAGAGCGTGGTATGCAGGAAATGATTACTCAAATCGAAGAACGACAAATCTTAGAAGCAAAGGAGACATGAAAACAATTGGAAAAACAACGGGAAAATACAACCTTCAGGCTTACGTATTATAATGAAACCTAATTAGGAAATGAAGTTATAGATGTGCTTGAGATTAACCAAATAGATATAGATATAAGTGCTGATAGTCAGATCGTAAAAAACCCTCCAATTGAAGAGATAGTTCCAGATGTAAATATCGATTTGGTGGGAGCGTAAGAAAGTGGATTGAAAGTTAACCCGAAAGAGAAATATGATTTTGATAAAAAAATAGAAGTCAAAGAACTTACAGAAGACGCCAGACAAAAATTAAACAACACAAAAAGTCTTCATTTAATTAATGCCTTGAATTAGTCAACAAATACAACCATAATCATTTGGGAATGGTGTTTCAATTTCATATGGTGTTCAAAACACAATTTCATTATTGTCTTCGCGATCCAGTGTTACTCAGATGGGTAGTACTATCAAAAGTCAAGAATCAACTCTTGCCTCTACAAATGCATCTTGTATCCGTAGAGAACAAGACCGAACCTTGCAAGCCAATTTAGCAGCCAAAGAAATCTCCTAATTGGAAGGACAGATTCTTTTGGCAGAGATTCGTGTTCAAATTGCAGAAAAGGAACTCGAAAATCATAAAAAAACAGATAGAAAATTCAGAAAACATAGAAGCTTATCTTAAGAATAAATTCTCTAATAAAGAGTTGTATGCCTGGATGAAAGACCAATTATCTACACTTCATAAACAATCTTTTGATCTTGCCTTGGAGATGGCCAAAGAGGCAGAATCTGCATTTCAATACGAAAAAGGAACTGTGGCTCCAGAATCCGAAATTATAGCCTACGATTATTGGGATAATAGGAAATACGGGTTATTAGCCGGAGAAAAATTACAATTGACGCTGCGACAGTTGGAGCGGGCTTATCAGGAAGCAAATACCCGTGAGTTTGAGTTAACAAAACATATCTCACTACGGTTGCTACACTCTGATGAGCTCATTAGACTAAGAGCAACCGGCCAGTGTGATCTGACAGTAGATGAAGAAGTATTTGATATGGATTATCCGGGACATTATAATAGAAGAATTAAGTCTGTTAGTATATCCATTCCTTGTATTGCCGGACCTTATACGACCATTCCTTGTACACTGAGACTAAATACCAACAATACACGATTGCGACCCGAAGGAAGCCCTTATAATGATCGAGATTCTAATGAGCTGTTTAAGAAATACCAGGTTCCTATTACTGCCATCGCTACCAGTTCAGCTCAAAATGACAGTGGAGTTTATGAATTGAACTTTAGAGATGAACGCTATCTACCCTTTGAGGGAGCAGGAGTAATTAGTAATTGGACTATAGAGCTTTTTAATTCTGATGAAGAGGGAAAATCATTAAGACAATTTGATTTTGATACTATTACCGATGTCATTATGCATGTCAGGTATACAGCAGAGGAAGATCAAGGTGAGTTTAAAAAAGAGGCCGTAGAAAACTTAAAAACGTATTTGCAATCTGGTAATGCCAATATTATCAGGATGTTCAACCTCAGGCAAGATTTCTCTGCAGCCTGGCATCAATGGAAAAATACTAACAATGAAACAGGTGCAGGGAAACTTACTTTTGGATTGAATCCTAATCATTTTCCTTATCGCCATGCAAATAAAGATTTGGTGGTAAAAGAAATCATCTTAATTTCGAAATGCTCCTTTGGTAGTGATCATCAAGTGAGATTAACAATTTTGGACGATACATCAATAGATTTTGAATTAATCAGGACAGGTGGATTTGGAGAATTGTTTTCTGCGTCAAAAGATAATATGACATTTGAATTGAATTTTTCTGAAAGAACTGAAATGAACCTGGTTTTAGAGTCAGAATTTAAAGAAGAAATTGAAGATATATTTATTGTTATGAAATATGGATATGATCCTAAATAAAAACTATTTTACTATAGATGTCTGATCTGTAGATGATATAGTTTTTGGAATTGCTAGGATGATGTGTAAGGATTAGAAAAGTGGAGCCAATATCAATTTCTTGATTTCATCAAGATTTGTATCCAAATGTTACAAAATGCTATTAAATGCATCGAAATGCAAGCTAGAAAATTCTGTAAAAAATGAAATTACGGTACTCACTTTTATAGAATTTTATAAAATTAAAAACCCTGTTCCAAAATGGAGCAGGGTTTTTACGTAGGATTTTGCTACTATTTGTTAAGTTTTGTCTGCTCTAATATTCTTAAGGCGCATATAAACAGTGAGTTGTAAGTGTTCTGAAAAGAAACGGTAACAGCATCCTTTTTTGGAATATCTAGTTTTATCAAAGCGACGTCAGCAGTTTTAAAGGTAGAAATCACTTTTGCTGATATAATTGTACCATCAGAAAACGAACTCTTAATTGTTCGTCAGCATCAACCACATGCGAAGCAATAATAATTTCAGAATCAGACATCATAAAACCAGATCCTTAAGCTTCTGAAGTAATAGTTTTTGTTATACCTGTATTGGGCTGTAATTTAGCCTCTTGAGTAAAAACTACAACCACTGCTGAGTGTACAGTTTCATAAAGAGTAGAAAGATCATGAGTGGTTAACAAAAGACTGGACAAATATAGTATTGTAGAGAGCACGTACCTTATTACCTAAAAATAATTTTGTCGTTGAATTAAAAGTAACTATAAAGTTCTCCATTATTATTATAAATAAGGTTCAGTCTTAAATAGTGTATAGTAAGTGTTAGTCATTTATCAAAAACCACTCAGCACATTTCCTTTAATTTAATGGTGCTCCATTTCGGGAAAAGAGCTTCACTAAAACTTTTGAACATAATCCATACATTATGCTATCGTCCAGTTAATCCAATTCAGTTTTCCTCGAACGGAACACTAAATTTGTCACAAAAATTGAATGGATTACGTTCGCTTAACCAGCATTCCATTATCCATCTTTGACTAGCCTTCGGTTTTGTTTGGAAACTTCTGATTACTCATTTTAAACCCACTTCACAGCCACCACCGTTACCTTTTTTTGTCAGCAAAACTACAACATTCGCAGTCGGACGGCGGCATAAACCGCTGCACTATGTTTCTCTATTTATACGCCTTACCGCCCTCGGATATTGCTTAATCGTCAAGCATCAAAAAAAGGTAACAGCGAAGGCTCTACGGGAAGTAAATCTAAAATCCGAACAATGAAATCGTATCAAAAAACAAATCGAAAGCTATCCAAAAAATCAAAAAAGGAAAACGCTCTAGATACAATAAGTAAATCAATTTTTAATCTTTTAAATTTTTAAGTTATGAGTTCTATTCAAAATCATGTACAGTTAATTGGGAATGTTGGAGATAATCCAACAGTAACCAACCTTGAAAGCGGTAAAAAAGTAGCTCGATTATCGTTGGCAACGAATGAGAATTACAAGGACAAAGACGGTGAGAAACAAACTGAAACCAATTGGCATACTGTGGTAGCTTGGGGCAAGACTGCCGAAATTATTGAGAAATATGTTACCAAAGGAAAGAAAATTGCCGTTGTTGGTAAATTGAAAACAAAAAGTTATGCTGACAAAGACGGTAATCAAAAGTACACTACTGAAGTTATAGCAGGCGAAATTCTGTTGTTACACGGCAATTAAAAAGAATAAGGGTGCTCCCGTGATAAGTGGCACCCTCTTGTTTCATTATTAACGTAATACAGTATAACAATGAGAAATAAAGTTAATGAAATAAAAATAAGTTACAGTGAAAAAATACCGAAGAAATTAAGGTATAAAGTAAACTGTTCAAAGGATATTGCAAAGTTTCTATATGATCATTGGGATAACAAAACCATTGAACTGAAAGAAACATTTAAAGTCGTTTTATTGAATAATGGTAATCGTGTTAAAGGAGTTTGTGAAATATCTTCTGGTGGAATAACGGGAACTATTGTTGATTTGAGAATTCTGTTTGCTGTCGTACTTAAAAGTCTAACAGTAGGTATTATACTGGTCCATAATCATCCGAGCGGTAATTTAAAACCGAGTAATTCTGATAAGTTATTGACCAATAAAATTATACAAGGAGCAAAGGTTCTTGACGTAAACGTCCTGGATCATATTATTCTGGGACCTGATGGAGATTATTTTAGTTTTGCTGATGAAGGATTTCTTTAAATTTTCATCTGATTTAAAACATAAAGCCGTAAATTTATACATTGATTTTACGGCTTTCTTTTTTTGCGATTATCCGACTTTTTGACTTTCACTTGATAATCGCTAACGAGAATTTTTAAGAGACTTAAGCAGCTGGCAATGACGTCATGTTGTTCGATTTTTTGTGAGCTGTGACTCACGAAAAGGAGAAGCAAGAGGGTAACACGCTTCGCGATGTTTCATGGTTGATCTTTTCATTTGATCTCAGTATATACAAGGATTTTTAATGATTCTTTTTATCGATTTCTTGAAAAAATGAATTTGTTTATTACAAAAAAATACTGTCACCTCTTATAAAATGACAACTTTTTTACGAAAAAAATGGACAGAGCATTTAAAAAAGAGAAGTTTGAAACTTTAAAAATCAAATCTTCTGTAGCACAAAAATTCAAAAGGTATAGTAAGGCAATTTCCAAATCGCAATCGATTACTTTGTTGATGATGTTGGAGTTTTTTGAGGATAGTGGATTTTCACCAAAAGAACGCCTGGGACCCAATATCAAAACCCTAGAAAGTCTACTAAAGAGACGCATCAATGCAGTCATAGCCATTATTCGAGATATAGAAAAAAATCAAACCAAACCGACTGTGGCAATGATGCAATCTTTGTTTGAAGGCGTTGAACCTGATAAGAAAGAATTGCTTATTGAGAAGGAAGATAAAGACAAAGAACGGTTAATAAAATTTGTAGAACGTAATCAAAAGGATTTATAATGTACATCACTATTACAGCACAAAAAACAGAAGGCAACTATGCACAAAGTGTAGAGGATTTTGTAGGCTATTTAGAAAAAGAAAACAAACATTTAGAACCTTCGGAAATGGAACATTTTTTTAATCAATATGGTGAAAAGATTTCTGCAGAAGAAGTTACAAGAGCCATTGATAAGAATACCGCCAAACTGAAAAAAAGAGAGCCTAAATTTTATTCTATTACTGTGAATCCTAGTGCAAGAGAGTTAAGGTATTTGCTGCAAAATAAAGAAACCTTGAATCATTATACTCGTGAGGTCATGAAAAACTATGCGACTTCATTTAACCGAGAAATCAATGGACGAAAAGTAACTGTAGATGACATATTGTATTTTGCCAAAATTGAACACCAGCGCACCTTTAAAGGAACAGATAAACAAGTGCGAGAAAATCAACCCTATGCCAGCCAAATTCTGGAGTTAAATCATCGGATTAGACGGATTGCCAACGGACAGGAACAGGGAAACATTCGAAAGCTACAGCGGAAAATAGAAAAATTAGAAGGTGAAGCACCACATATTCAAAACGGAAAACGTATTGTCCAGGGAATGCAAAAAGAGGGTAATCAAAGTCATATTCATATCATTGTAAGCCGAAAAGATAGAACCAACTCAGTTAGTCTTTCTCCTGGAAGTAAATACAAAGCTTCTGAGGTTATGATCAATGGCAAAACAGTGAAACGAGGTTTTGACAGGGATGCCTTTTTCGCGAAAGCTGAACAGACTTTTGATAAGACTTTTGGATATAAACGGAATTACGCTGAGAGTTATCGTTCTCGTAAAGATTTTTTGAAAAACCCAAAACAGTATTTTTCGGTCTTAATGGGTCTACCTACAAATGAAAAAGCTGTTGCTTTTAAAATCTTAGGTAAGTCGGGTGTCCCAATGTTAAATGTCCCAACTAATAAAGTGAAACTAGCAGTCAAAACTTTTAAACGCTTAAAGCGTGGAGTGGATGTGGCAATGCGCTCGGGTTCTATAGGGATTTAATGATATCTGCTGAATTACATATCATTAGTTTATTAATTGGGATGTCTTTTGTTTTTTGGGGAATTCACAAACTATCTAAGTACGCGTTAGGTATCAATAGTCTGTTGATTTTATTGGTTATATGGTTTGAGATTTGGGTGATCCGATATGCTTTTGGTGTTTGGAGTATCATATTGTTATTAGGTTGCTCATTAATGCTTTTGAACACGCTTTTGTATGTATTCTTATCGAGAGACAATACGATAAATGAAAGATCAAGATTATTTCGAGTCCGACTCAACACTAAAAATGGATTTGTTACTCTTGAGAATATCCGTAGGGGTATTTCCATCATAGGATCTGCGGGTAGCGGAAAAACAGAAAGCGTAGTTTATGGTTTATTACAACATTTTGCTACGAATCAATTTTGTGGTGTGATTCACGATTACAAGAATTTTGAAATCACAGAAATGGCATACCCCTTATTTCAAAAAGCTGAAGTTAATTTTTATACTATTGCTTTTGATCAGATTTATCATCGTGTCAATCCTATTGCACCAAAATATTTGCCAAATGAAGAAAGCGTAAATGAAGTTTCGAGGGTACTTATCGAAAATTTGTTGGAGCAAAAAGAATCAGGAGCTATAGGGACTTCCAAATTCTTTAACGATGCAGCTGAGGGATTAATTTCGGGGCTAATCTGGAAACTTCGCTCCAATTATCCTCAATACTGTACGTTACCCCACTTGATAGCCATTTATCAATTATTAGATACCAATAGTCTTATTGCTTTTTTAAGCAGTAATCAGACGGCTAAGTCTATGGCAAGTGCTTTTATAAGTGGCAAAGACTCTGATAGACAAACTGCTGGTGTAAAAAGTACCTTGGCTAATGCTCTAAAGAAGATAAGCTCTAAACAATTGTTTATGACGCTGAGTGCTGATGAAGTTCCTTTGAATGTTAATAGTCATACTACACCGGTAGTAATCTCGTTGGTTAACAATCCGAAATACGAGATAGCGTATTCTCCTATTATTGCTACCATCATGCATACAATTACCAAACAAATGAGTGCATGTAACAGAAGGCATTCTTTTTTGATGATGGAAGAAGCACCCACAATACGATTACTTAATATGCATCGAATTCCAGCGACTTTGAGAAGTTATGATATTTGTACCGTGTATGTAATGCAAGATAAAATACAGAATGATATGATGTATGGTGACAAAGCAAGTCGTGCTATTCTCAGTAATTTATCCTATCAATTTTTCGGAAAAGTCAATGACCCTGATACTGCAAAATATTATGAACGTTTTTTTGAACTTATAAAACAACCCACACGAAGTGTGAGTAAGGCAGCTAATTTCTTTAAATCAGATGCTAGGATTACCAAAGGGGAAAAAGAAGTAGCAAAAAGAAGAGCTGAAATATTCTTTCGGTTGAAACAAGGAGAATTTATAAAGTATGCCGATGGTATTGATAAGAAGGTGAAATTTTTTAAACCTAAAATCATTAAAAATTTACCTTTATCTGATTGTCAATTCTCGCAAGAGAAGATTAACGATAATTTTGAAAAAATATATAAGGAAGCTAGATCTATTTTTAACTAATATCTCATATCCGACTTTTTATTTTCCTCTACTTGAGTTGTCAACTTTTTCGGATTTTATCCATCTTCTCCCTTTCCTAACATATTCTTGATCGTTTATTTTTACAAATCGACTTAGCTTAAGTGATTCAAAGAATATTGTATCTCGGGCTTTTTTCGTCTTAGATTGAACAAAGCCATTAACCGAGAATTTCCCATTACTTAAAACTATTGTATTACCTCGATGATCGCGGACCTCAAGATAACCGGCTTCCTCTGCAATTTTTATGCACGTTTTAAATACTTCTTTGTCAATCTTCATTTTTCAATCTATATGGAATGATTGTTAATTACTTTCTTGATCTTTTATCCTTGCTGTCCCATAACAAGTGTAGGTTAAGTTACTTATAGTAGGGGTAATTAGATTTGGGCGAGGGATTTAATCCACTATGTTAAGGGGTAACAATTTATCATCCATGTTTAAAAAAATATGATTAGTAATAAACTTCTATATCATTTTTAACTTCAGAAGTTTAGAATTATTCATTGATGCAAAGTAAATAAAAATCTAATTAAAAAACACATATATGTGTCCGATTTATTATTCATATAGATGGATTTTTACAATGTGTCAAAGAAGAAACGGAAATATAGTACAGAAGAAGAACGGCTAATGAAGCTTATCGGAAAGAATATTAAAAGTCTTAGAGAAGCCAAAAAATGGTCTCAGCATAAACTATCAGTGGAAGCATTGATCCCTAAAAATCAAGTGGGTCGAATCGAAAGAGCAGAAATAAATACAACATTAGTAAGCCTCCATAGAATTTCGACGGCATTAAATGTACGTATGCAGGATTTATTGATGGATACAAATGAGTACTAAATATCCAAGTTGAATATTTGGAACAAAAATCGATCAATCGAAAATAGTCTAGACATTATTAAAAAGGAGCTTTTTTCTCGGCTTTCTTTTCAGTAACCTTCCATTGACCATTCTCGCTAATTAGCTTAAACGTTTCCGATGTTTCAGAGTAGGAGGAAGTGAATTGAATCCAGGCTACATCGTCACTGGTTTTTTCATTTATAATATTAAAGTTGAGATCTTTTTCTTCTTCTGCAGATAGTAAGGCCTGAACAGTCATAAATGATTCATAGCTTTCGTTGGTTGTATGTTTTTTTAGCGTTTCGTTATCTTGTGTATAAAAGCTTTTTACTACAACTTTTGCAACATTTACAGGAGATGAAGCTGTCTGACTATTACAAGACCAAAACGAAATAGTTACTAATACAAAAAGAAATTTCTTCATAATGGTTTAATTAGGGTTGTTTATATATCTACCAAGTATTTTTAGATTAATATTTCGCTCTCCTTTGTTCTCATTTAGTCTTAATAGGAGCATACGCTCTTTACTAATTGAAAACTTTGGGAGTACATATACCAATCGTACTTTGTTTCCTTCCTTAATTTTTTTAGGAAGTTGATGTTTAAAAACAGGAGCTTGAAATAGTCGCTGCATTGATTTTTTCTTTCCTCTTTTTCGGGTTTCGATAGAAAAATTCAGGAAGTTGATATCATAATCTAAAGTAGAGCTATTCTCAACTGAAATCACGAAGTATAACTCCTCTGCATCAAAAACGATATTTTCAATTTCTAGTACAATACCATTGTTTCGTTTTTTGAGTCCTCGGATTTGGATTCTTTGTTTCAACAAATAAGAACAGAATCGTTTATAATACACATTTTTATTAAAGTCTACGGATGGTATTGTTGTCTTAACCTGAACTTCCTTTTCTTTTGGAATTTCATTTCCGATAGCAGCACTTTCTGAAATAAAATGGTTTAATTTATTAAGCCCCTTTTTATACTTTACAATATACGAAAAAACAGCTCCACTTTTACTGATTACCAGAAGATTGCTTTCATTTCCTGGTTGTGCCTGTAGCAACCCAAAATGCTGTTCCTTTTCTCGATTATAAGTGAATACAAAGTTCTCAGAACCTGTAATGCCCTGTCGAATTGGTTCAGGAAAAAACAAAGCTACATTCTTCTTATCATTGGCATAAATAGTGTCCAACTTTATTGTTTGAGCAGGAGCCTGTGCCGAGCATAGTCGAGGTGCAATGGTGAATACACTAAAAACTAACAGTGAGACATATTTTTTCATAACAGTAAATTTTAATTAAGGCCTCTTTGAGGCTTTAGAATGAGTTGATAATTGTTGACTATGGTCACTTTTACATTTCGGTTATTACGGCGAAACACATTTTGGATTCCGCTTATCTGTGGGACGCCTGCAATGTTGACCTCTTGTACAATATCGTCCAGAACTTCGCGAGTAGCATCAGCTCTAAAACTATTTTCGATGTAAATACCTTCACTTCCGTCCTGAAGATCGTAAGCGTTCATCTTTATGGATTGATTCTTGATATTCTCAATTCGAACTTCAGTTCTGTTAGGTTTAAAAGTGATAAAGCCGAATATCGGGGTGTTCTTAGTGATGACCTGACCATTAATAAGAGCATCTTGTGTTAATCGCATTCGTAGACGATAATTGCTCTTTACCACCTGCGTACCATCCACGCTTACGTAGATATGTGGATCTGTGTCTAATTGAACATTAAGTTCATTGATTTTTGGATCAGAAGCAAAGAAAAGTTGATGTTCCAGTCCAATTTCTTTTCCTTCAATTTTACTTTCTTTAGAAGAAACTCGAATGGTATCCTTTGATTTTTTCATAGTTTTTGAATTAGAGTAGGAGTTTGATTTTGTAGCTCGATAACTTTGTTCTGTATAATTAATGCGACCAGCTGTGTAAATACTGTCGATAATGCGCTTTTTTTCTTTTTCTTGTAAATCGGGATCATAGAAGCCAAGGGAATCAATCAGTTTTTCGTCATAAATACTGGGTGCATTGGTTTCTCGCACTTCTTTCAAATCATTAAGAGCATCTAATTTTGAGGTGTAATCTTCTTGCTCTTGCTCCAGTTCCGGAACTAAGGGTTGTTTTAAATTTTCGGTTTCAGAATCATCATCACCCATTATAAGCATCGAATAACTTATAATGAAAATGACCACAATAGCAAGCACCGAACCGAATACGATTTTATTCTTTTCTATTCTCATTAGATATTTTTTTTAAAGTGTTCTCGAAATAATTGGTGATCAATAATCCGTGGGTATTATGTGGATAATTGCGGTCTACATGTATCAAGTTGCCTGTGGATACCAGCTCATAAGTATCGACAACGGTTCCTCGGTTAATCTCAAATACGGTTGTTGTTCTAAATGCATAAGGAATTTGTTGTAGGTCTATCTGCGAAGTAATACTAAATACCTTCTGAACTAAAGAATATTGTAAAAGGCGATTGTAGACTCCATCAGCCCTTTTCTGTCTGTATAAGTTGTCTACTGAGCTATTGCCTAACCAAAGAGCTTTTTCCAGGTTCTTTTCATAATTACTGGCATCGATATCATAGAAATATGAGTGGAATAGTTCTAAATGTGCTAAAGCTTCTACTTTTAGGTTCTCCTTTTGGGCAACCCATTTTAATGGAATAACAGAACCATCTGTGTTAATGGCAAAAGAATTATTTAGCGCTTTTTTATGGATATCATATACGATCCATCCACAAAAAGCCGATGACCCTAAAGCACATATGGTTACTGTCATCACAATAAATCGATTAAGATTGAGCACCGAATAGATATTTTTATAAGGCGTTTTTATTTTCATTGTGTAAATAGTCTTAAGGTGAATGAAATAGACCTACGATAGAGTTTGAATTTCAGGAATACTATAAAGAGGAAAGATCCTAATTCTACTACAGGAGTAAAGAATCGACTTCCTGTATCCGTGCCAAATAAGGTTACCCAAAAATTGGAGTTGATCTCGGTATATAATGCATTGATAAACACATTGACCAGAAAGAACGCAGGTACCAACATATATACTGCAGCGTAGAGCCTAAAATAATTATACGCCATAGACCGAAATTTCTCAAATACTGCCAGACTGATCACCAACGGGAAAAAGGCTTGCATGATGCCAAGAAGAAAGTAACGTTCGGCAAGAAATAGGGGATAGATGAATAAATCGAGAATCCATAGAAACAGACTAATGATAAAGGCCAGAATCTTCCATCCGTACAAAGGTGTTACTAAAGCTTCATACAGCAGTGCCAATGCTTTTTTGGCGGCTTCCAATGCGCCCACATCCTCTTCCAGAGGTATATCCTGCATCTGTAATGGGAGGAGCGCCGGAGCCGTGTTACGGTATTGAGCTTCTATAGCTACTAGGATGCCATCAAAGAAACCAAGGATTTGCGTAGAAAAAATAACCAGGAGAACGACCACAAAGTTTTTGGCCAGTTCTCCTGGACTCAACCCCCAAGTGTATCCCTCTTTATCAACGATGCCTTCGTTATATTTTTTGAGTATATTAATCAAGAAAAATAGAACAGCTAGTGTTTTCATTCCGGCAATGGTATACTGCGAGAAGTCACTGTCTTTTATAATTTGAAAAACAGTGTCTACATATTCCAATCCAATACCTAAGAAAACAAATGCAGTCATTAGTAATGGGTTTCTCGGTTATTGATTCTATCCTGCATTTTTCTGAAAGCAATGATCTCATAATAGCGCTCTGTTTTCTTATTGATTTCGGCCACCATTTCCTTAGACTCCAATTCTTTTTCTTTAAGGATCTTAGCGCGTTCTCCATCGGTCATTTTCAAAAAATCATTGGATAGAATGTGATCAATGAATTCCAGGTCATCTAATGAATTTTCAATAATCGCATTAAATGAATCCGAAATTTTATCAACTTCTTCCGATTTGATGTAAGGCGAATTAAGAATGTCTCGTAAGTCTTGTTGTACGACATCAAACAATCGTTGATGATTTCTTGTCATTTCCCTAAGTGCCTTTAACTGACGAATGACGTTGTTGACTTTCTCAATATTCTCCTTTTGCTGTTTTAAAAATTTTACGGTTTGCAACAGTTGTGAAGTCTGCTTACCCGATTCTATAAGTTGCTTAGCTAAGCTTATAAAATTGGTATTGTCATATACAGGCATACCTTGGGCCGTAGCATGGCCAGGCAATAAAAGGGTTAACATGATGGCTAGTCTCAAGAATATCGGTTTCATCTGTATTTTCATAAGGTCAAATGTTATAGTGATTTTACATATTGTTTTATAGCTTCTTCCATATTTTGGGTTTCATTATACACGGCTATTATTTCCTCGTTCTCCCTTCCATCTGTGAGATATGCGGCATATACTTCCTTCGGAACTTCTAACCTGAAGATGTTACTTTCCTTCCCAATTTTGATAAACATCTCGGTATACTTTCTTGGTCCGGAAAGATTGTTTTTAATGGATTTTAATTGGTTTAGATCGTGACTAGAAAGATTTAATCTCTTGACCAATTCGTCATACCCTTTTTCGTTATTCAGGCTGTAAATAACCTGGGTGTTTTCGAGGATACTGGCCGAAGTAGAGTTGTTAGGAAGTTGATTAATGGATTGAAGGATGATGCCAATTGCACCATTTTGCTTTCGTATGGCCTGGTAATAGAATTCTACACTTTCCAGTACATTATCAAACTTGAGTTGCTTTGCAAACTCATCAAAAAGAATAATTCCTTTTTCTGCACGATTTCTCCAGATGGTTCTCTGTATGGCAGATTTAATAAGCTTCAGCATTACCGAAAGGATTTCTTTATTATCCTTTACCTCGTCCAGCTCAAAAATGATAAGGCGTTTGTCTTCAATTTTGAAGGTTTGATCTTCGTTTACTTCAAAAAGGAAACTGTACAACCCATTACCTACATATTCCGACATGATGTGCAGGAAGTTGGCAATGTTGAAATATTCTTCTTTAATTTTTAATTCTTCCAGCAAGCTATCTTTACGTTGTTCTATAAAGTTGTAAAAGCTATGTAGGGAATGTCCGGAACGGATTTTTTCATAGTATAACAATAACACTTTTTTGATAGCGACTGATTGGGATTTGGTCACTTTTTGATCTGAAGCAAGTAGCTCAAAAAGAAAAACAGATAAATCCTCTAACCGCTCTGGAGTAAGATCTGCCTCGGTAGCGATGAAGAAAGGATTGATACCTAAGTTTTTGCCACTCTCGTATCTAAGGATGGTGTATTTGCCCGGATAGAGTTTAGCGAATTTGGTATAAGAACCACCTAAATCGATAATGACTAGGCGAACACCACTTTCAAAATATTGGCGTAGAATGTTATTGGCTAAAAAGGATTTACCCTCGCCCGTAGGAGCAAAGATGGCAAAGTTTCTGGCTTTGATACGCTTTTTTCGTTCATCCCAAACATCCTTTAGCACAGGAATATTATGTTCCCTATCGTTAAAGATAATACCTGTCTCGTCCGATTGGTAATTGGTATTATTGATCAGTAAACATAAGGCGTGCTTCAGATCTGTTACATAGAGATCTTCATTAGAAAAATTAGAAGCAAAAGCACAATAGCTATTCAGGATATAGTTCTTACGTTCTTCCCCACGTGGGTAGTAAGGAGTGATGTCCAGCTCCTTGAACTCAGTTTTGATCTTAGAACCTATTTGCTCCAGATGATTAACATCTTTATGCCAATACAATATATTGAGATGGCCTCTGATTACTCGTGCACTATCATCTGTATTGATTTGATGCTGGATATGTTGAATTTTCTTCAACACTACTTTGTTCATCGAACCGAAGTTGGAACTTTTATTGAGCTCTTCAATTTTCTTATCCAATATCTTTCGCCATTTCTGCTTATCGTCCAAATAAATGATTTGATTGACGATATGATTTTCATTTAAGGTAAGCCCTAAACCATCAATAAACCCTTGATGAAATACAAAGTCGTCAGAAGTAAATTTTTCATTGGTCTTGCTGCTGTATACATTCTCTCCAAAACAGAGTTCGCTATTGACTGCCAGGCAATCGAAGTAATTTTCACCGATATTAATATTGGATTTGTTTAAGAGGATATCCGTATCAAAACCTTCATTGAAACCGTTAAAGAAAGCATTGGTGAGTTGTTGTATTTCTTTCCCATCAAGTGGAAGAAATTTCATTTTACGGCTATTATTAATAAATGAAACAGAATCGTTTACCGCACCCACAAAATTATGAACAGCCGTATCCATTAGTTTTGGGATTTTGGCATTAGCTTTTTTAAAAGGGTTGATAAACTTGGCATTGTTGAGCGCCTTGTTTTTTGTGAGTGTAAAAAAGAGATAACATCTATGGGTGATGTATACTCTTCCTTTAAAATGTCGATGTGTAGCTTGTTCTAAAAAGCTGGTGTTAGGTAGATTTTCTGCGTCGAAGCTTTCTTTTACATAAATATCCTGTTTATGTACAACCGTGCCGGAAGGTAACGATTTAATCGCCTGAAACCAGGCACCGTGAATATCTTCAAAATCGGTTGAGGATAAAGAATAGATCTCAGGCAGCAAACCTTGATAGCAAAGCACCACATTACCGTTATTAGCAAATACTATATTGTCCTGAATATCGACAATAGGATAATGAGATGCCAGGCTAATCTTGTTCATACCAGAGAGGAGTGGGGTTTTTATTGCTAATACTTTTTGGGAACACCTTAGAGGTTTGTAAAAGCTGTGAATTACTTGCAAATCTTAATAAACCGGTATATAATAGGAGATTAAATACCAAAACCCCAATGATGATACCAAAACTAAAGGAGAAGATAATGACCAATAACGAACCAATAACTGATACCATCATCAGGGCGAACAATGATATGGGAAGCCCAAATATCATTGCCCGTTTTCGTATGTTTCTATACACTTCGAACTTTTTCATTACACGACTATGCCTATTAGGTATGTGAAAATGCCCACTACAGCACCAGCAATAAGAACAAAGACAAGTACACGGGTGATTCCTTTTTTCAGATCGGCATTCTCTCCAAAAAAATGTCCGGCATTGAATAAGAACCCGATTAGGAAAATAACTCCCAGGATAATAGGAAAGATGGCACGTATGGTATCTGAAACATCGTTAACTGAATCTTCAATTCCTCCGATTTGTGCAAAAGCAGGAGTGAAGGAGAGTAACAAAATAGAGGATATAGTTGCGATTTTTTTCATAGGAAAATCATTTGAATTTATATGGATTTTGCTTCTATGAAAATTACTGTATATTTGAATGTAAAATATTGATAATGAGATATTTGTGAATAAAATATTATTTGGTTTTACCTAGGTTTATTTGATGCCATTTAATATCAAATTGTATGATTTTCAGGGTGGTAACTGTTAATAACTCATTTCTTTCAATAAAAAATGAAGCTTAAAAACGTCAAACTTCGACTTCGTTCCGTTCAAAAATTGAATTTTTGGATACTAAAAACCTGTTTGATTCTTGGTACAAATATGGTTGCTCAAAATCGAGTGGTGATAGATCCGGGACACGGAGGAAAAGATTGGGGTGCTGTAGGTAAAAATGGTATTCGGGAAAAACAAGTGGTGATGGATATTGCAAAGCAGATGGTTACTATGAATCGAAAACTATTTAATAATTCGCTAGAAATCTATTTGACCCGACATAGTGATACCCTGATTTCTTTGAAAGATAGAAGCAAGCTTGCTAAAACATTGAATGCAGATGTGTTTATATCCTTACACTGTAATCATGCTGTGCATCCTGGAGCTAGAGGAGTAGAGGTATATGTCCCAGAGCGTAAAGATGGTTTTTCTAACCAATCTACCTGGTTAGGACACCAGCTACAGGAACAGTTTAAAGAAAAATTAGGCTTTGAAAGTCGGGGAGTAAAGTTCGCCAATTTTCAGGTGCTTAGGGAAACTTCTACGATTATGCCTTCAGTTTTGTTAGAACTTGGCTTTTTAAGTAATGATGATGAAAATAATTATTACCAAAGGTCTGAATCCTATCAGGCATTGGCATTAGTGATATTGGAATGTTTAATTAAAAATTTTAAAAGTTATGAGAGAGTTGGGGATTAAGGTAGTAAAGTGTTTGAGGGATTTATTAAGAATAATTTGGAACTAGACCAACAAATAAAATTATGTTTTTTCTTCAAAAAGTTTAAGAATATTGTTTAATTATGATTTTTTTACTCAGAAATAATACTAACTTGTAAGGTTGAATAAAACAGTATTTCATTTAGATGGGAAAACCTTTTTCAGAAGAGCTAAAATTGAATCGCGAAGTATTACGTTGGGTTGCGAATCTCGACTTAGGTGACTTAGAGGAAGTTATTAAAAAATGTAATAACCAAACAATTTACATTATTGGTTCTGGTGGTTCATTGAGCGCTTGTTATTTCTTGGAATTTCTTTTTGAGCAAATAGGTGTTGTAGCCAAATCTGTAACGCCTTTAGAGGTGATTTATTCAAAAAACAATTTTAGTAAATCGCATTTTTTTTTAATCAGCTCAAGTGGTAAAAATAAAGATATTCTTTTTGCTTTTAAGAAAATTGTAAAATATAATCCCAGAGGGGTTTCCTCAATATGTATGGTGAAGAATTCACCATTAAAAAGGCTTTCCGAAGACTATACAAAGACCAATGTATTCGAGTATAATATCCCTTCGGGTAAAGATGGGTTTTTGGCTACAAATACACTCTTATCTTACTTTGGAATATTTACTAAAATCTTTGGAAATCTTAATGGATTTAAATCATTAGAAAAAACCGCAAAATTTTTTTTAAATGATGTTGAAGCCTTTGCTAAAAAAATAGATGCAAGCTATACGCTCTTCGTATTGTACAGTGGCTCTAGTAAATGTGTAGCGATGGATATTGAATCCAAATGTATTGAAGCATCGTTGTGTGATTTGACCATCGCAGATTATAGAAATTTCGGTCACGGAAGGCATAACTGGTTTGATAAAAGAGGTAATAGCACAGGCGTAGTATTGCTCACGAATAATTTAGATAGGTCTCTGGCAAAGAAAACTATAGATGCATTACCAAAGAATATACCTTTTATATCTATTGATAGCGACAATGAAGTACCTCTTTCTAGTTTGGATCAACTATTGCAATCTTTTCAATTGATTAAGGCGCTAGGCTTAAATGCAGGTATCGATCCAGGAAGGCCTGGTGTTCCTGAATTTGGAAGAAAATTATATAATTTAAGTTATTACAACATTTTTAAAGAAAAAACTTCCATTAGCAGCAGAGCCTATAATTCAATTTATAGGAAAGTGGGTGCAACACATATTAAAAACCCTGATTTCTTCAAATTATGGAACTCCCACTACAACAAGTTCATTAATAAAATTAATAGTGCATTGTTTACGGCAATAGTTTTTGATTTTGATGGAACATTGTGCAGTAGCTCTAAGAGGTTTGAAGGTGTAGATTCGCGAATTAGAACAAAAATGGTGTCAATTCTAGAAAGTGGATTTCTTATTGGAGTTGCAACTGGAAGGGGTAAATCTGCTAGAGAAAATTTGCAAGAATTTATACCTAAAAAGTATTATAAAAACGTTTTTATATCTTATTACAATGGATTTGAAACAGGTCATCTAGGACAAAATGAGTTACCCAATCTAAGTCAAACAGAACAAATCCCTATTTCAAAATCGTACAAGATTTTACAAACTAAATTACTTAATTACGATGTAAATTTAGAATTACGCCCGGGACAATTGACTGTTGAGATTTCTGAACGAAATATTTCTACAAAACTAAAGTCTTTCATACGAGGTATAATACTAAAACATAAAGAACTCGATGTTCAAATTTTAGAGTCTGACCATTCTATGGACATCATACCCAAAACGGTTTCAAAACTATCAATTTTAGATTTTTTAGGGAGTAGAGAAAATGAATTAGGTCTTAATGGAAACTATCTGTGTATAGGTGATAAAGGGGTTTGGCCAGGTAATGACTATAAATTGTTGAGTTCTCAATATTCATTGAGCGTTGATGAAACTTCGCTTGACGAAAACAGTTGCTGGAATTTAGCCAGCTTGGGCCTGTATAATGAGGAAGCAACAATTGAGTATTTAGAAAAAATCCAATTTTCAAATGGATTTATGAAATTCAAAATTAATAAATGAGGCAAAGGTTAGCAGAAAAATTATTACTTAAAATTATGAAATGGAATGTTGATGAAGTTCAGGCGGAAAGACCAATGCTTCAGGCAATTTCTAATTTCAAATATGATGAATACAGGCAGTATTCACCTGGAATGCTTTTTTTAGGTAGTCTAACGAGCTGGTTAAGACAGTTTGAAACATTGGACGAAAGAAAAGTAGCATATCAATTTGTAAAATCGCAATTGGTATTTATATCAGAAAATCAAGTGCAGCAATTGGTTTCGCTGGCATTTTCTGATTCAGTTCAACCTTTTTTATTCAAAAAAACAGGTAATGAGTTAAAGACAGATTTTTACCGAGTAAATGAAATATATAACAGTACTGTTTACAGAACTAATAAACGAACTACACTTTTTATAGGTTTGAGTGATGGCTCAAGAATAGATTATTTTAGGCGTACTAGCGGCCTTAGCAATGAGCAGGTTTTTTCTACTTACTATATTTCTGAGGAAAAAGCAACCGACTTAAAAGAAGAATTAAAGAAAGATGGACACGAGAAGTTCAATTCCATTTTTCTCATAGATGATTTTACAGCAAGCGGGAAAAGCTATTTTAGAGAAGAAAAAGATAAATACAAAGGCAAAATTTTCAAGTTTATAGACTTTTTGTTACGTCCGGATGAATACAGGGACAATTCGTTGCAGGAACTTATAAATATAGAATCCTTAGAAATAAATGTACTTTTTTACATTGCTACTGAAGAAGCTAAGCTATATCTGGAAAAGTCCATTTTAGAATGGAAAGAAAAAACAAAGAGCAAAATTGACATCAACATTAATGTTGTGCAGCTTATTCCAAGCTCAATCAAAGAAGCCATAAGCGCCAATAAAGAGTTTAACCAATTGATGAAAAAGTATTTCGATAAAAGTATTATAGATGTACACTATAAAAAAGGAAGGCACGATAAGCCTTATTTGGGTTTTAATGAATGTTCATTACCGTTGGTTTTAAACCATAATACACCAAATAATTCCTTGCCCATATTATGGTTTCCAGAGGATAAAGAATACAGAGGGCTATTTCCTAGAATAACAAGACACTTTTAATGAGTAATAAGCTAAGAAATCCTTTTAAAATGAGAGCATCTGAAAAAATTGAATCAGATGTTAATTTCTTGCGCTTGTTTAGTCCAGAAGTCTTGAATGTGCTCATTGAGCAGCAAAAAAAAGAAACACTCTGGGGCAATGTTTTGTTTATTAGAAGTTCTGCCGGTGCGGGTAAGACATCATTGTTAAGAATATTTGAACCAAATCTATTATCTCTGGTTCATAACCATAAAGGAAATACAGACTATAAAGAGACATTTTCGAAGCTTCAAACCTTAGGCGTCATTGATAATAAAAAAGTATTGACTTTGGGGGTGCCAATTAAATGTACTAGAAATTATGAACTCTTAGAAGATATTGATGTTAGTCCACATCATAAAAAAAGATTGTTTTACGCGCTATTGAATTCACGATTGATATTGGCGACTTTAAAAAGAGCCTTAGAGTTAAAGGGAATGAACTTCCCAGACGATTTGGATAAGCTAACATTTAATTACGAAGATGACAACAATTATTTCAAAAAAGTTGCACTTCCCTGCACAGGAAAGGAGCTTTTTGATTGGGCTTCAAACCTCGAAGTTGAGATATATGAAATACTAGACAGTTTTCTTGCCGTAGATTACGGTTCAATTGAAGGACATGATGAATTGTTTTCCATATATGCACTTAATTCTCAAAATATAATATTTGACGGAGAACCTGTTTCGGAAAAAATAATATTTATGATTGATGATGCACATAAGTTGTCTCATAACCAAAGAAAATCACTATTTGAGTATATAACAGAACAAAGAAGGTATTGTAGTGTATGGATTACCGAAAGGCTGGTAAAAATAGAAAATTTTAGTTCGTTTCTCAACAGGGATTATAATGAGATAAATCTTGAAAATTTTTGGAGCAATAATACAGCAAAGTTTAATAAGGCATTATTACAGATATCGTTAAGTAGAGCCAGTTATTCTACAGAAGGTATCACGTCCTTTAGAGAATACCTTAATGATTTTATCGAGGCAGGCGCCTATAAAAGTAAATTGAAAACAGCTATTGAAAAATCTATTAAAGAACTAGTAGAGGTTGCATCTTTCAATTCAAAGTTTACGGACTGGGTAGATTTTTTAACGCAAGAAACAGCCGAAGAGATATCGCAAGAGAGGGCATATTTAATAAGGAAGGCCATAGTCCTTATTCACAGGGATGAAAACAAAAATCAGCTTGATTTTAACTTTGCCCTTTCTAAGGAACAACTCTTAGAAGGGAATAATGAATTAATGAGTGTTGGGAAGTTGTTTTTAAATAGATTTAACAAGATTCCGTATTATTATGGTCTTGCCAATCTTTCTAAAATATCAAGTAATAATATAGAGCAGTTTTTGTCTTTTGCAGCCGAAATATTTGAGGGCATACTATCAAATTCAATTGCCGGTAAGAATCCATCAATGACAGCAGAGCACCAAGAAAAAATTATTAGAAAAGTAGTTGGTCAAAAATGGGAAGAGCTAGACATACTATTACCCAATTCTCTTGAAGTAAAGAAATTTATTGATAATCTTGGCAACTTTTTACAATCAAAGACATTTTCAAATACGGCGTCCTATGCACCTGGAATCACGGGTTTTGCAATACATCAAAAACCTACATTAAAACTTTTAAAAGATCAAGACTGGAGAGAAAGCGAATATTTTGATCCATTACGCGAAGTGATGAAAACCTGTTTGGCTTATAACTTATTTGAATTACAAAAAGTTATCCAAGGAAAAAAAGGACAAGAGTGGAATGTATATTATCTGAACAGATGGCTTTGTGTAAAGTATAACTTGCCCTTACAGTTAGGTGGATGGAATAAAATAAGCCCAAATGAACTAATTAAATGGATAAAAAAATAATGGAAGATGTATCCTTGCGCTGGGACCCTTATGTCTTTTTTAAGAACAAAGAATGCAATACTTTTTTTGAAGAGCATTTTTCTAAAGATGGCTCTGAGAATAAAATACTTTTCGTTTTAGGATTAGGATTCGATCCTAGAATGAATTTTGGTATAAAAGAGTTAATCAGGAGCATCAACAGTATCAATGTCGAAATAATTCTTTTAAAGTTCAAGCAAGAAAAAAATAAGCATTCAAAAAAATATCAAGACCTAACAGATGCAAACCTAGCGGAACTGCAAAAATTAGACAACATTACAATTACAGAAGTTCAACTCAACGATATTGGTAAGAAGAGAGAAATAGAAGCCGCCAAGGTTTTTACAAAGAATCTGTTACTAAGATATTCAGATGTTTTTTTGGATATTAGTTCTCTTCCAAGAAGTATCTATTTTTCCATTACCGGTAAAATTTTAAGTTTGGTTGACAGTATTAAGGACAAACAAACAATAAATTTCTTCGTTGCCACTACCGAAAACGCTGAAATAGACCAAATGATTATAGAAGTAGGCATTAATAACGACCTCGAATACCAGCATGGCTTTGGAGGTCAAATTGAAGTGGTTTCAAAGAGTATTCCTAAAATATGGTTTCCACTAACCGGTGAAGGTAAAACTAACCAGTTTAGGTCTGCAAATCAATTTATAGAACCCTCAGAAATATGTCCGTTGTTACCTTTTCCGTCAAAAAATTTAAGGCGATCAGATAATATTTACATAGAAAATCACGACTTGTTCTTTAATGAGCTTCAGATTGAATCACAAAACATAATGTATGTTCCGGAGCAAAATCCTTTTGAAGCGTATAAAAAAATAATTAAGGCGGCTATTAATTATAACAAAACTCTAATAGAGTTGGGAGGGTGTAAGGCAGTAGTGTCAAGTTTTTCTAGTAAGCTTCTTTCCATAGGGGCCATATTGGCGGCTTACGAATATAAATACAAAAAGAAGGACCTAAGCATAGGTATTCTTAATGTTAATTCTATGGATTACAGAATAGATGATAAAAATGAGTTAAAAATTTCTGTCAAAAAAAGCGAACTTTTTGTAAATTGGCTCACAGGAATTCCTTATCAAAATCGATCAATTTAAATGGCAAAAAATATATGCGTGGGCACTGGTTTAGTTGCTTTGGACATAATCTTAAATGACAACAAAAAAACAGAACCGATTATTACTGCAGGTGGTTCCTGTGGTAATGTCCTTACTATTTTGTCCTTTTTAGGATGGGAAAGTTATCCAATTGCTCGATTAGATACAACTGAGGCAACTCAGCTTATATTAGAAGATTTAGAAGAGAATAACGTAAATGTTTCTTTGGTATCTCAAAAAGAAAACGGTAGTGCCCCTATTATAATCCATAGAATTTTAACTGATAAATACGGAAATCCAAAACATAGATTTGAGTTCAGAAGTCCAAAAACAGGAAAATGGTTTCCGAACTTTAAACCTGTTTTAAGCAAGATGGTAACTGAACTTCAACCTAACATTCCAAAGGCAGACTTTTTCTACTTTGACCGATTGAGTAGATCTTCAATTCAACTTGCAGAAATTAATAAAGAAAATGGTGCAGCTATTTTTTTTGAACCCTCATCAATTAGTAACGAAAAAATGTTTGCAGAGGCACTATCAATTGCAGACATTATCAAGGTATCAGACGAAAGATTTCCTGATTATAAGGACAGATTTCCTTCAAGTAATGCTAACTTAGAGATAATTACCAAAGGGTCTCAAGGGTTAGAATTTAGGTGTAAAGGAAATGAGTGGATTCATCTCGAACCTATTAAATTAGAAGGCTTAGTGGATTCAGCAGGAGCGGGAGATTGGTCATCAGCTGGGATAATGAAAAAATTATGCATTATCGGTATGGAGATTCAGAACTTGAATAATGAAGAAATCCTAGGTATTTTGAATTATGGACAAAAGTTGGGAGCTCTAAATTGTTTGTATGTTGGGGCCAGAGGACTAATGGAGTATGTGAATAAGCAAGAATTAGATGAGTTGGTTGAGATGCTCGAAATAAAGCCGAAATTTAATGTTGAACTGATAAAGGCTGACACAAATAAAACAGAAGTAAAACCGTATAAAGATTTTTTAAAAGAGTACGTTTAAGGTTTTCCTACTTCCTCTTATCCCCAGCATCCTTATCAAAACCAATCAAATTAAATAGTTCCCGCATCCGACTACGAACACGCACACCATAAAGATCTTCCAACTCCTGGGCATTAAGATTGGTAGTAGCGTGAGTTTTGATTTGGGTTTTTAAAAACAATTCGTGGCGAGAGATTAAAATTTCACCCATTACATTACAGTCTTTACCATAGTGCCTACCCATAGGTTCCACACCCATATCATCAAAACAAAAGGATTGGGTGCTGCCATAATCTTCTATGATCCTGTAACCAAGATGGTTAAACCCAAATACGATATTACGGCAGGGCATTACTGTATAAGGCCTTAAGTGAGGAACCAAATGTTTCATCAATCGCATCAAACTGGTTTTGCCACAACCCACCGGGCCAGATAGCAATAAACCTTTATCGGGATCTATATTAAACTTGGCACAGTTATCATAATCCTTGATAAAGTAGTTAGTCAGTTTCCATAGGATCTCTTTGTCATCTTCATAAATACGGAAGTGCTTCCCAAACAGTAGTTTTCCTTTGGCGTTTAGGTAGATCAGGATTTTAGAAAAGTCGTAAGAAACGTTTTTGCCATCAAACTTTCCTAGAGAGTATTCTACTCCGCCTTCTTGTATTTTAGAGGGGTTCGTCATAGTTTTTGATAGTACTGGTCTTCAAGTTGTCCTTGTTTTGAGACGGTGGTGTCGATGTTTGTAGTTGTTTAGCTTTTAACATCCAACTACTAGCAGTGGCGTGCCAATCGGTGATGATCATTTTGCCACCTAGTTTCCAACCAATGGCCTGGTAGTGGTTATAAAACTTCAAACCTTCAATAGCAGGCCATTTGTTCTTCTTGAAAAAGTTGACCACTTCCATTTCTGTTTTGGGTAACTTACGTTTTATAATAGTTTCTTCTTGTTTGTAAATGTTTGTATTAGATACCAATGCTTGTTCACTACTAGTTTCAGACTGATTTATAGCTTGTTCATTAGTTGTGCCAAAAATGAGCATCTTAATCTGACTGCCTTTGTATGGATTATGAGAGGGTAGATATTTTATATAACACCAATCATCCATATTTCTAAGGCATCTGTGATAGGTAGCTTTAGATCCTATTTTGGAGAGTTGCATAATCTCATCCCGATTGATATGAAATACTGTGGGGAATCGATTGATGTTCCAATAATGAAATAGGGCCATATACAAACTGATATGGGTAGTGTTTAAGCGAGAGTCTTTTGAAAACACCTGGAAGACTTTGTTGAGATGTTTGATATAGTTCATACATCAGATTAAAACTTGTTATGAATTCGGTTGTCAGCCATTACTTTTTGGATTTCTTCGGCATCATAAAAGATGATACCGCCTATTTTGGTGTAGGGTAGGGTACCATTAATTCTGAGGTTTTGCAAAGTGCCTGGGCTTATTTGTAGTAGATCCATTACTTCGTTGGATTTAAGATAGCGTTTAAGTTTACCCTGAGATTGTCTGGTCAATAGGTTTTCAAACTCATCAAGCAATTCCCTTTTGAAATTGTGAAGGTCGTCGGTAGTGACAATATTTGCTGGCATAAGAAAATGTGATTTTAAAAAGAGACCACCTCGCTGCTGTCACCCAATTTGATGGCCTCTTTCCTGATTTGACTTTCGTTGTACAAAATTGAAATGATTTAATGAGGTTTGTTCACAATATGATCACAAGTTGTGAAAGATTTTTGTGTCATTTTCAGTGTGTTAAAATGATAATATTTGTATTATCGGAAGTTGTCAATGAAGAAGTTTGGAGGTTAAATTCTATGATAAATTTAATTTCACAAGTTGTGAAAAATTACTCAGTCATCTGCTTCTTTCATACGTTGAATAAAGTTGGATTTTAGGGAGTCGAGAAACTTTGTACGTTCAATTTTTCGGGAACGAATTTCAAGGAATTTTCTATAATAGTTGCCCAGGTCGATATCAAAAAGGTTTTCACAAACATCGGCCAATTCCTTGATACCGTTTTTTTGTCCTTTGATGACTCCTGAAGCATGAAGCGCATAGATAAGTTCGATTAACTCTATTTTACGACCTGTCCATTGCAGATTTTGTTTAGTAACAACCGGTTTTGGATTGTTTTCGTTATTGATTGACGTTAATTTCTTTTTTAGATAAAGCACGACTTGGCCATAAGCTTTAAATTGGGCAAGTAGATTGTCTCCAGGTGTGTTAAATTCAGGGTCGTCTAAAGGAAAGTATGTGTTGGAAATAGGTAGTGGATCATTCGTTTTTCTGGTGAAGTAATAGGTGTCAAAATGCGTGTAATTCATGTTAATATACTGTCCAAAATCAATATGCCTTGAAAAAAAGTATTCGTATTGATCTAAATATCGATTAATGAATTTCTTTTGATTTTCTTTTTGTACTCTCGGTAAGTGAACTTCGATGGTGTAAATCTCTTTGTAATAAATTAATTTAGAGAGTACTGAGGGTTTTACAGATTTGAAAAAATCAATTTCTTTGTCTACGGAAGAAAACTTTGTTTTTATTATTTCTTTTTTCAGTTTTAAGAGCACATTGCTACATAGAATTATATTCCTATGCGTCTGTTCTAAAATTCCTGCAGTTTCATTTTGTAGGTCTTCCAACTTACTTATTAGCTTGTGTGACAGTTCCCTTAATTTCATATTCCTTTATCAAATCAATCTATTCTTGTAGTATTTAGAGGTTTGTAAGGGGGGTAGAAATCACACAATATTTCTTTCCAAATACAAAAGAATCAGGAAGTAAAGCATTACATCCATATTGTTAAACGTTAGATAGTTTGGCAAGTGAGTTTACTCTAAATTTAATACGGATTCTTATTAAAAATGAGTAAAAATATTCGTTTTCGCGAAAACGGGCCATCTTTTTCCAGAAAACGGGTTTAAAATTTGCTTAAACAAATTTTTGTTCCGTAATTCATAAAAACAACTTTCTGGACTATACAACATACCACCTACCCCGAGGAAATTTTGTAATTAATTCATTTTATAAATGATCACAGGGATAGAAAAGGACAAGCAAAGAATTGTTGATATTATTGTTGATTCGTTTGATGATAATAAATCCACAAACTACATTATTAAGCAAGATGCTAATCGTAAACAAAGATTGCGTAGATTAGTCGAATACTCGGTTTTTCAAGGAGAAAAGTTTGGTAAGCTATTTATCTCTGATGACAAAAACGGGGCTTGCATAGTGCTTTTTCCATGGTCCAAGAAAATAACATTATCATCATTACTTTGGGATTTTAGATTAGTTGTAACAGTAATTGGGTTGACTAGAGTGAAGGATATTCTAAAAAGAGAAAAGCTGCTTAAAAAGAATCATCCCAAAACACCTTTCTATCACCTATGGTATATAGGGGTAGATTCTAATCATCAGAACAAGGGGATCGGGAGTAAATTATTAGATGAAGTATTAGCCTATTGTGAAGATAAACCGGTCTATCTGGAAACCTCTGTGGTATCTAACTTAGATTGGTACGGTAAATATGGTTTTGAGGTCATCAAAACCTTGGATTTGGTGTATACTTTGTATGTGCTAAGAAAAAAATAGTATTATGTTTGGGACCGAAATGCACTTGGTAACTTTTGCGATTTTAGTATTCCAAATATTGGTACTATTTGCTCAAATGTTATTTTATTTTTCTAGACCTACGGATAGATCTAGATTAAGGTTTTTAATACTGATAATTACCTATATCTTATATAATCTGTTTTCGGGAATTTATCCAGATGAGCAGTACGCTGTAAGCCTGTTTCTTCAGAATATTATTGCCTATTTAGGAGGTATCATAGTCGCAGTTTACTTTATATATTATATCTACAAAGAATTTGACATTTATCCGTTTAAGCATTTTAATGTTAAAACTCTCTTTTTTGTATTAATGACAGCATTTATATTGCTTTTTATCATTCCTTATTACTTTTCGGGTAATCTGCCTTTATCCAGAAAAATATTTATTTCTGTTCCTTTAATGGTTTCGTTTGCCTTTCTATATCAGATTGGAAATGAATTGATAAAACTATACAAAAGGACATATGGTAGCTTAAAATCGAAACACTACAGGTACAGAATTATTTCTGGTTACATGGGATTATTTACCCTTTCATTAATGCCTGTAATTGTAGCTTTTGGTGATTATCAAAGTATTGAACAGCCAGTGGTAAACTTTGGCTTTATTATTATGATGACGGTATATGTTATTGATTTTATTCATCAGGCACAAGAAGAAGCTAATATCTTGTTGGAAATCAGAACTAAACAAGATAGAAATATTATCAACGGAAATAAGAGCTTAGAAATTTCTGAGGAAGTAATTACCGGAATTTTACAAAAACTAAAAAAGTTCGAAGAAAATGAAGAATATCTCAAGCACAAAATTACTACGATCTCGTTAGCTAAAAAATTTAATACCAATTCTAAGTATCTTTCTAAGGTAGTGAATAATTACAAACAGAAAAGCTTTACTGAATATGTGAATGAACTTAGAATTAACTATATAATCAATAGATTGCAGTATGATAAAAGCTTTCGAAATTACAAATTGAAAGCTATAGTCAACACTGTAGGTTTTAATTCTACAGATGCATTTTCCAAAGCTTTTTATAAAAAAGAGAAGGTGAAGTTTTCTGAATACTTGAGGAAGGTTCGGGATGCAAAACTCATATAGACAGTATAATATTACTTTCTGTCAAACAGAAAATTTGTTCATTTTTGATTTTAAAACCTGCATATCTTCGCTCACTTTTTGATCTAAAATTTTAGCATAATGTTGGGTTGTTCTTAGCGATTTATGACCTAGCATTTTGCTTACGGATTCAATCGGTACACCATTAGAAAGAGTTATGGTTGTTGCAAAAGTATGCCTAGCAAGGTGAAAAGTTAGATTTTTTTTAATACCGCATAGATCGGCTATTTCTTTTAAATAGGCATTCATTTTTTGATTGCTCAAAACTGGAAGCAATTTATTTTCTTTCGATACCGTTAGGTGATCTTTGTATTTCGTTATGATCATTTTGGCCGTTGGGAGTATAGGTAGATTACTACTACTATTGGTTTTTGTACGATTGATTTTGATCCAGGTTTCCCCATCAATGCCTAAAACAAGATTGTCTTGAGATAGTTTTTTTACGTCTGCGTATGCCAATCCAGTAAAGCAACAAAAAAGGAAAATATCTTTTACCTGATCTAATCTAGAGGTATGCAGCTCCTTTGAAATAAGATCTTGAATCTCTTGTTCTGTTAGGAACTCTCTGTCCACAGTTTTAAATTTGGCTTTCCAATTCAGAAAGGGATCCTTATCAATCCATTCATTGGCAAATGCTATGCGGATGATTTTTTTAAAATTATTGATATATTTTAGGGCTGTGTTATGAGAGCAATTTCTTTTGCTTTTTAAATAGTACTCAAATCCTATAATAAAACTATGATCTACCAGTTTAATCGGTATATCGGATTGATTATATTCATTCTTAATATATTCTTCAATATGTTTTTTAGCAGTTATATATCGAATAGCAGTTCCCTTGGCAAAATCCTTTCCAATTAACTTTTGGACCTGATCATTATGGTTCTGAAATACTTTTAAGAGCATTTTAGGCTTCAGAGTTTTTCCTAAAAAAATATTTTTAATAATCTCGGATGTAACCTGTCGACCTTCGTCTATCTGTTTTTCATAAATCCTATATATTTTATCTTTGATGTTATCCAAGTGTCGATTAAAGGCTCTAACTTCTGCAGTAGTGCCTCTTAATTTACCAGCTGCTGTATTCCACTTGGGACGTAGTATTTTTCTTTTAATACTTAATTCACTTCGCTTTCCATTGATCGTTATACGCAGATACAAAGGAACCAGGCCATCTTTGTCTTTATCATTTCCTTTTGGGTAAAATAAGAGAGAAAAAGTATTTTGCATCGGTGAGTGTTTTTAAGAGCTATAAAGATACGAAATGAAGAGGTGAGTTTTTACTTTATTTTAAAGTATTTCAGTGGCTTACATGGAAATAGGTGAGTAATTTTGATATTCAAAAAGCTCACCGAATAGCTCACTTTTTATTTAATTTAATTTGATTTTAAATTATATTAAATTAAATGAAAAAGCCTATAAATATTTAATTTACAGGCTTTTAGTGGGGATTAGTTTGGTTTCTGTGGAGTCGGAGGGATTCGAACCCTCGTCCAAACAAGGAACAACACAGCTTTCTACACGCTTAGTCTTTGTTTAATTTTCGTCGATAAGAAAGACCAAAAACTGCCAACCTATCGCTTATTCTCAATTAAGTTTCAAAACCACATCAAGATCCTATAGTTTCTAGGTTTACTTTTACGAAGTCTCAAAATCAATCGCCGCAAACCAAGGCTATTGGGAGACTTCCTGCTTGCTCACCTAGTGAGCCGAGGCACTATCCTACTATGATTCGGATTATGCAGCTAGGGCGTAGTTATTCTCGCCGTTTAAAAAAGTGAAACATGATATTTACGAGCTATATTCCAGCGCTCGACGTGCTTACCATCTTATTCATCTCGCTGTCAAAACCAGTCGACCCCGATACTACTATTCAAGATAGTTTCCATTTCATGTCAAATTGATGTAAAATTACAAGATCCAAGCATAAAATGGTTGGCAAAGATAACTATAATTGTCATATCTTTAGCCGCAATTTTAATTCAACAAAATATATACCAAACCTTATGGTCAAGTTCGGTGTTATTAAAGAACGAAAAAACCCGCCAGATCGTCGTGTTGTTTTCTCTCCAGATGGCATAAAAAAAGTAATTTCTAAGTTTCCAGAAGCTTCATTTACTGTAGAACATTCAGATATACGTGTGTTTAGCGATATGCAATATACCGATGCGGGTATTGTGGTATCTAACGATGTGACAGATTGTGATGTGTTATTGGGGGTCAAAGAAGTGCCAAAAACAGATTTGATAGCCGATAAGAAATACTTTTTCTTTTCGCATACCATCAAAAAGCAACCGTACAATCGGGAGCTTTTACAAGCTATACTGGACAAGAACATAGAACTATATGATCACGAAGTGATTGTTGGGAGCAGAGGGTTTAGATTGATCGGTTTTGGTAGATATGCAGGTATTGTAGGGGCATATAATGGATTTAGAGCCTGGGGACAAAAGTTTGGTACTTTTTCGTTACCCAAAGCAGAAACTCTAGCCGATCAAAAAGATCTGGAGGCAGAGCTTTCAAAAATCACATTACCTAATATCAAAATTGTAATTACCGGAAACGGTAAAGTTGGTAGTGGGGCGAGAGAGATTGTAGAAGCTATGAAGATCAGAGAAGTGTCTGTAGACGAATATTTGAACAACACTTTTTCTGAGCCCGTATATGTACAGATAGATGTGTTGGATTACAACAAACGCAAAGACGGCACTGTGTTAGACAAAACAGACTTTTATACTAATCCAGAGCAGTATGAAGGAGACTTTATGAAGTTTGCCAAAGTAAGCGATCTCTATATGGCAGGACACTTTTACGGAGATGGAGCGCCTTTTATTTTTACACGAGAAGATGCCAAGTCTGAGGATTTTAATATAAAAGTAGTAGCGGATATTTCTTGTGATATCGATGGTCCAGTGGCATCTACGATTAGACCTTCAACGATAGCTGATCCTATTTATGGATATGATCCAACTACAGAAACAGAAGTTGATTATAAGGATCCCAATGCGATTGTAGTGATGGCGGTAGATAATCTACCGTGCGAGTTACCAAAAGATGCAAGCGAAGGCTTTGGAGAAATGTTTCTGGAACATGTAATCCCTGCCTTCTTTAATGGGGATAAAGATGGTATTCTCGAAAGAGCACGAATGACCAAAGGAGGAAAACTAACAGAGCGTTTTAGTTATCTGCAGGATTATGTAGATGGTAAAGAATAACGGAAGCAAATAAAGAGACATGACAACAAAGCAACTGGTCGAACAAATCCATAAGAAAAAGTCATTTTTGTGTGTGGGTCTAGATGTAGATCTTAACAAGATTCCAGAGCATTTATTAGAAACAGAAGATCCAATTTTTGAATTTAATAAGGCTATTATTGATGCTACGCATCATTTAGCAGTTGGTTACAAACCCAATACTGCTTTTTATGAAGCTTATGGGTTGAAAGGATGGAGATCTCTGGAGAAAACAATTGAGTACTTAAATACAAATTATCCCGAAGTGTTCACCATTGCAGATGCGAAGCGTGGAGACATCGGAAATACCAGTACCATGTACGCCAAAGCTTTTTTTGAAGATTTACAGTTCGACTCGGTTACCGTGGCACCGTATATGGGTAAAGATTCTGTAGAGCCATTCCTTGCTTTTGAAGATAAACATACCATCCTTTTGGCGTTAACTTCAAACCAAGGTGCTTTTGATTTTCAGACCAAACAAACAGAAGGGAAAGAATTATATAAGAATGTTCTGGAAGTATCCAAAACCTGGGCAAATTCAGAAAACTTGATGTATGTAGTAGGAGCCACCAAAGCAGAGTTTTTGGCAGAAATACGTGAAATAATCCCAGATAGCTTTTTATTGGTTCCCGGAGTCGGAGCACAAGGCGGAAATTTACAGGATGTATGCAAATATGGGCTCAATGATCAAATAGGCTTGTTGATTAACTCTTCTAGAGGGATCATTTACGCTTCAAAAGGAAAAGATTTTGCCGAAGCTGCGCAAGCTAAAGCATTAGTGTTACAAGAGGAAATGGAAAAGATATTGGCGATGAGGTAATAAAAAGGAACGAAACTTTTTGTTATAAATTTCGTTCCCTTTTAAAACAATAGAATTAACGTCTATTCGCGTTAAATACGTGTTTTGCATATCCGTAAAGTCCATACGCGATGAACACTACAAAAAATGCCATTATACCATAAATGATAACGTTTAGTAATACTGAATTCATAGCCCCGAAATTTTAATTATTACTCTTTCTAAGATACTAGTTTTTGGTGAAAATTCCTACTTTTAAGTATTTAGTTATTAAGAGTTTATGAACTTTTTAGGATTTATTTAATGTGTGATGTTAAAAATCAATGCGTGAGATGTTTTTTATCGATCAATTAGACCGAAAGGTAGAGATTTCAGGAAAGCCAAAGCGTATCATATCATTGGTACCTTCGCAAACAGAATTGTTGGTTGCCTTAGGGTTAGAAGGACACATCGTTGGAGTGACTAAATTTTGCGTACACCCAGACGCCGTTCGAAAAGAGAAAACTATCGTGGGCGGGACCAAAAACATCAAATACGATCGTATACGAGCACTAGAACCGGATATCATTCTTTGTAATAAAGAGGAAAACACCAAAGAGATCGTAGAAAGTTTGGCAAAAGAATTCCCAGTTCATGTCTCTGATATTTTCACCATAACGGATGCCTTGGAGTTGATACAACAATATGGTGAGCTTTTTGACGTGCTGGAGCAATCAAATGCTCTGGTTCAAAATATTGAAAAGGAACAGCAGTCCTTCCTAGATTTTATTAAAGATAAACCTGCTCGTCGAGTAGCCTATTTTATATGGAAAGATCCTTGGATGGCAGCAGCCAATCAAACCTTTATCAATCATCTTTTAAAGTTGAATAAATTCATTAATGTTTTTGAAAATGAAGATCGATATCCCGAAAAATCCAAAGAAGAGATACAAGGTTTGGAAAAGCTGGATAAAATACTACTGTCTTCAGAACCATTTCCTTTTTCTGAAAAACATTTAGAACAAGCGCAACAGCTTCATAAAAATGCTGAGGTGTTATTGGTGGATGGAGAATATTTTTCGTGGTACGGATCTCGTCTCTTAGGTGCGTTTACCTATTTTAAAACCTTGCACTAAGCCTGTTGCAGAGGATAAACATTTCTATAAATATTGTTAAGTGGTGTGCTACTAACAAATAAGTTCCTATTTTTGAGCTTCTAAACAGCTTTCTATTGTTAAATTATTCTGTATATCAGCACAATACTAGTAGCGAATGGGTAACTTTTGTTCATGGAGCAGGAGGGAGCTCTTCTATCTGGTTCAAACAAGTGCGCGAGTTTCGAAAACATTTTAATATTTTACTGTTGGATCTAAGAGGACATGGTAATTCTAAACCTGCACTCAAGGACGCTTTTGATTCAAAATATACCTTCGATTCGATTACCGAGGATATTGTAGAAGTGATTGATAAGGAGAATATAGCTACGTCTCATTTTGTAGGGATTTCTTTGGGAACCATATTAATTCGAAATTTAGCAGAAAAGTACCCTGATCGTGTAAAAAGTATGATCATGGGTGGGGCGATTATGAAATTGAATCTTAGATCACAAGTGTTAATGCGCCTGGGGATTGTATTCAAATCTGTAATCCCATATATGTTGCTGTATAAATTCTTTGCATTTATTATTATGCCAAAGAAAAATCATAAACAATCGAGAATACTATTTGCCAACGAAGCGAAAAAACTATACCAAAAAGAATTTGTAAGATGGTTTAGATTGACTTCAGAAATCAATCCTTTACTCCGATTCTTTAGAGCAAAAGATATTCGCATTCCTACCTTATACGTGATGGGAGAAGAAGATTATCTTTTTCTACCTTCGGTTGAAAAGGTGGTTGCAGCTCACCATCTATCACAATTGTTTGTTGTAAAGAACTCCGGGCATGTCGTAAATGTAGAACAACCCGAAGTGTTCAATAAAACATCGATTTCTTTTATTTCAAATTCTTGATTTCAGCCTATCTGTTATCCTGAAGGGCAAATACTCTTCGCAATAAGTCTGTGGTTCTCGAACTTAGTTTGTTTCTGATATCCTTTTCCTCAACGGCAATCATGGTATACACTCCTTTTAGGGCCTCTTGTGTTACATAATCGGTAAGATCAGGATTCACATTATTGGTAAGTGGTATTGCATTATACTTATTGATGATGTTAGACCATATCTGATTTGCACCTACCTTAGAAAATGATTTATTGATAACAGGGCTAAATTTGGCATACAATGCAGAGTTGGTTTTGTTTTGCAAATATGTAGTTGCGGCATTATCCGATCCCAAAAGAATTTGTTTGGCATCGGTAAATGTGATTTGCTTTACAGCATCCACAAAGATAGGTGTAGCCTCTTTTACAGCATCTTCTGCAGCTCTATTGATGGCTCGTAGGCCTTCGTCGGCAAGATTACCTAAACCAATGTCTCGTAAGGTTTTGTCAACTTTTCTAAGTTCTTGTGGTAAAAGAATTTTTACGAGTTCATTTCTGTAAAAACCGTCTTTTTGGGTAAGTTTGGTTACTTGCTTATCGATTCCGTTGTCCAGCGCTTGTCGTAATCCATTGGCGATATCAAGATTACTAACCCCAAAACCACCTCCTGTAGTTTGTGGTAAACTATTTACAACTTGTTGCAGTTCAGCACAACTAGACAGGGTCAATACGGCAAATAAACAAATAATACGTTTCATAATTTCTTGTTAGATTTGAGAATACAATGAATTAAAATGAAATCAAATTTAGTTTTTTTACTGGTATGCATTCTTATTATTTCATGCAAAAATGAAAAAGAATCGATAAACGACACATCTTTTCAACCAAAGGCAACCCAACAATACATTACTGTTTTGGGAGTCGCACAAGATGGAGGATATCCACATATTAATAATACTTCAGAATTTGTTGCGGTCAAAAGTAAAGAGCGAAATAAAGAACTAGTCACTGCCTTGGGGGTAATTGATAAACAAGCGAATCAAAAATTTCTTTTTGAGGCTACACCAGATATGCCAGAACAATTAGCCATGTTAGAAGATCAACATACAAAGAGTGATCATATTGTCGATGGAGTTTTTCTTACCCATGCCCATATTGGTCATTACACGGGGTTGATGCATTTTGGAAGAGAGGCAATGGGATCCAAAAACATTCCTGTTTATGCCATGCCCAGAATGAAATCATTTCTAGAAAACAATGGTCCTTGGTCTCAGTTGATAGCTCTCAATAATATTAAAATCCAACCTTTAATAGCAGATAGTACTATTGTCTTAACGAATAACATCAAAGTAACCCCTTTTTTGGTACCACATCGAGATGAATATTCTGAAACCGTTGGATACACGATTATAGGTAATCAGGCTACGGCACTCTTTATTCCCGATATCAACAAATGGTCGCTATGGAAAAAGGACATTGTAGCAGAGGTGAAAAAAGTAGATTATGCCTTTATTGATGCCACTTTTTTTGAAGACGGAGAAATTCCCAGACCGATGTCAGAAGTTCCTCATCCTTTTATTGCAGAAACAGTAAAGCTCTTTGAATCTGAATCCAAAGAACTAAAGTCAAAAGTTATTTTTATTCACTTCAATCATTCTAACCCAGCTCTTCAAAAAGAGTATCCAAAAAGAAAAGCACTAGAAGCGCAAGGATATCAATTTGCGGCTACAGGTGCCATTTTTCCTTTATGAAAAAATAACGGTTTTGTTATTGTATACCAATACCTTGTGTTGGATATGATGTTTGATAGCTCTGGACAATACGATTTTCTCCAGATCCCTTCCTTTCAGAATAAAATCCTGAACGTTGTGTATATGAGAGACTCGTACAATTTCTTGTTCAATAATAGGCCCTTCGTCAAGATCAGAAGTTACATAGTGACTAGTAGCTCCAATAATTTTCACCCCTCTTTCATAGGCAGAATGATAAGGCTTGGCCCCTGGAAACGCAGGTAAAAAAGAATGATGAATATTGATGATTTTATTGGGATACCGATCTACAAAATCTGAAGAGAGTATTTGCATATACCGAGCAAGTACGATAAAGTCAATTTTATGTTCTTTTAAGGTTTTGATTTGTTCGTGTTCTGCTTCTGCTTTGTTTCCTTTGGTCACAGGAATATGTTTGAAAGGAACATTAAAAGCATCGGCAATAGGCTTAAGGTCCGAATGATTACTAATGATAATTGGAATTTTAACGTGCAATTCGCCAGAGGCATATCTTCCTAAAATATCATATAAGCAATGATCGTATTTAGAGACAAAAAGAGCCATTTTAGGCTTTTTGTCAGTGTCATACATCTCCCAATGCATTTGATGATGAGCAGCCACATTAGTATTGAAGGATTCTTTAAATCGTGCTAATTTTTTCTCATCGCTGTCAAACTCACACTCCAGACGCATAAAGAATTCTCTAAGCTCGTGATCCACATGTTGCTCGACATAGATGGTATTTCCTTCCTTCTCTAGTATAAAATTGGTTACCGTGGCAATCAGTCCCTTTTGGTCGGGACAGTTGATTAATAAAGTGGTCTTTTTCATTAATAAAAGTCTTTTCGGTATATAAACATACCAAGAAAGCCCCGGGTGCACTAATGTTTTGGTTGAATAGCACTACTTTTTAACTAATTCAAAATGAATACTTGTTTTTTATGAAAGATTGATAAAAATAAAAGCTGATTTAATTAAAAATCAGCTTTGTAAGAATAAATATGTATTAGATGTTATTTGATTTCGTCAATCGTATTACTGATCAATACCCTCAAATGGTCTTTATGTGCTTTGGTTAGTTTGTCACCAGAACCATTAGAGATCATTGATCGTATTCTTTTCAAGTTATACAAAGCCATAGATTTTGCAGCATAGGTGTATTTTGCATTTTGTCCAGGATTGGATTTTGATAAAATACGAATCAATCGCTGTGTATACTCTAATTGTAAATTTTGTCTGAATGAGTTGATCGTTCCTCCTGCATCTTTCTGGAAAATAGCATTATTTAAATCTGTCATAAATTCTGACAACTCATAAGTGTTTCCGTAAAGCTCAGAGTCCGTAATTCTTTGCAATGTATTGGGATGCAGAATATGGTCCAAAATTCTTTTTTGATAACCAAGAATCAGATCATGAATTTTAGGATCCTCTGGTCCCCTGAAGAAATTGTAACCTCTACGCTGCATAGCAATATAGTTGTATAATTCATTAGGAGTTTCATATGCATTAGGATCAAATACATATTTACCAAGGGCATTCATGGCTCTTTTTTGATCTTCATAGCTTACTGGAGTATATGGTTTAAGATTTGGATCCTGCCCAAACATACTTCGATCGACATACACACCACCAATAAATCTCGAAATTACATCTCCAGCTCTCCCGTACTGTCCTCGTAACAGATAGTAGGCTTGTCTTAGTTCCTGATAGGATTGTCCTTTTTTACTGAACTTAGATTTGATCTTAGTCATCATATCATTTACCAATTCCATTCTATTGATAGAATAGGTAATCTGATCATTAGACATGTCTCCGGTCATTACACGTGGATCGATAGCCTTACCTGCAGAACGCATATCATCTGCGTCATTTCCAAAAATTAATTCAGGTCTATGAGATTGATTGGTAATTTGATCTAATTCATTTTGATTATTTACTGGTGTATATCCATATTGAATAGCCCAAACATCATAAGGACCAACAGTAGTAGAAAAATAAGGACCTTGTTTTGATTTATCATTGGTAACATTAATAGCAGTATAGTCCATTACAGAACCAGTTAAACATTTTCCTTCTATAAGTTCGGGATTGGCGAGTTCTTCTGGACTAAATAACTGACTGGCTTTCATATTGTGATTAAGCCCTAATGTATGTCCTACTTCATGCATGATCAATTCTTTCATGGCTTCTTTTCTCATGCCTTTCATTTCATTTTCATTGGCATCATAAGCCATTAGTGCTGTTTGACCAAAAAGAGTGTTTTCTTGCATTACATGTCCATAAGAACAACGTACCTGATTATTCTTGTTTAGCGCTAAAGAGGGTAGTGCCTCTTCTTCATCATGGGCAGTAAGATTAAATAAGCGATCATACTTTACGCGATTGGTATGAAAAACATACTCCAGCATAATATCGGCACCTAATAACTCACCAGTTCTTGGATTGGCAAAACTAGGACCGTATCCTCCAAAAGGTGGTCTGGGAGAAGATGTCCAACGTAATACATTATATCGGATATCCCCAGCATCCCAGGTAGCATCATCGGGTTGTGTTTTTACAACAATAGCATTTCTAAACCCTGCTTTTTCAAAGGCTTTGTTCCATTCTAATACAGCCTCTTTAATAGTTTCTCTAAACTCAATAGGAGTCGTGTTTTCAATCCACCACTCAATAGGTTTTACCGGTTCAGAAATGGCTGCATTTGGATCTTTTTTTACTAAGTTCCATCGATGAACTAGATCTCTGTAGGGTGTTGGACTGGTAGAAGTCATATCCGTTACCTGGGTAAAGAAGTACCCCACACGTGGATCGTCTAATCGTGGTTGATAATCATTTTCTGGTAGCGCGATTAAACTATGTTCTACCTTGATCGTTACATTTCTTCCGTCGGTAACAGCTGCAGACCCTCCATTAAGTACTGAAGGACTGGTATACACATAATGACTCTTTACGTTTGTGTTTTCTGGATAGTTCTTAATCGTCTTGATTTTGGTCTTTTCTTTACTAAGCTGCCCCGTTTTGAAAGCAAAAGGAGACGCTTTGGGACGGTTTGGAGCTTTGATTTGCTCAAAAGTTTCTTTTAAGAAAAGATCATCCGATTTTATCAAATACAAACCGTTTTCATCATCTTCAGCTTCTATTTTTAGACTGGCCATAATGCCTTCACTGATATTGGCTCCAGAAGATTTGGATAGCGCACTATTTTGGTCAAAATAGAATGATGAGTTTTGAGTAACGAATTCTATCTTATTGAAATGCTTTTCAATTTTAAAAATTTTGGATCCCAGATACGCTCCTCTAAATGCTCCTGCATCTAATACTCCATCCGCAATCTGACTGAAATAAATGAACTCTTTACCAATTTGATCTTTGGTGATAATCATTTGTGTAGAGCCATCAATAGAGTCTCTGTACATGGTAAAAAGACCTTCGAGCTTTTCACTCTTTTTGGTCAATTCTTTGATCGTTTTTTTCTTGTCTTCCTTCTTTTCTGCAGAAGCTTCTGTTTGTCCCTTTTTAGCTCTTTTTTTCTTTTTTTGAGCGTAACCGTCTTGAATCCCAAAGCTGAAAGCAAGTACGATCAACAATAGAACTAAGCTGTTTTTTGATGATGTGGTATTCATAATAAAGATGTTTGATACTATAATTGTAGCGGAAGATATTGTTTTATTGCCTACGGAAAAAAATGTTTAACATTAGCATTAACAAATAGTTGCGTTTTAATTATTTATCCGAACTTTGTATTTTAAGTATGTCTAGATACTGTAATTGAATTATAAACAGTAAAACGCTTCAAAAGGTTAAGTAAATTATATAATTCTAAAAAAATACTCCTTTTTGGTGCGTATTTCGTAAATTAGCAGCATAAAATTCACTATTTATTGTCGATGGAACAAATTGCACCGTATACACCAAAGAATAAAGTAAGAATCGTAACTGCTGCCTCCCTGTTTGATGGCCATGATGCAGCGATTAATATTATGCGTAGAATTATTCAATCTACAGGTGTTGAAGTAATTCACCTTGGTCATGACAGAAGTGTAGAAGAAGTAGTAAACTGTGCGATCCAGGAAGATGCCAATGCTATTGCGATGACTTCTTACCAGGGAGGACATAATGAGTATTTCAAATACATGTATGATTTGCTTCAGGAAAAGGGAGCAGGGCATATTAAGATTTTTGGAGGAGGAGGAGGAGTGATCCTTCCTGAAGAGATCAAAGATCTTATGGATTATGGGATTACAAGAATTTACTCTCCAGATGATGGACGTGAGTTAGGATTGCAGGGAATGATCAATGATCTGGTACAACAAGCAGATTTTCCGATAGGAAATACGTTAAATGGAGAGGCTAACCATCTTGCAGAAAAAGAAATTGGTGCTATTGCCAGAGTGATTTCTGCAGCAGAGAATTTTCCGGATGTTGCCAAAGATACTTTGGATGAAATCCATCAAAAAAATAAAACATCAACTACTCCAGTACTAGGAATTACAGGAACCGGAGGAGCAGGAAAATCGTCTTTGGTTGATGAGTTAGTTCGTAGATTTTTAATCGACTTTCCTAAAAAGACCATCGGAATTGTATCTGTAGATCCATCCAAAAGAAGAACAGGTGGTGCTTTATTGGGAGATAGGATTCGTATGAATGCGATTAACTCTCCACGTGTATACATGAGATCCCTGGCAACACGTCAGTCTAACCTGGCGTTATCAAAATATGTTGCCGAAGCTATAGAGGTATTAAAAGCTGCAGAATTTGATTTGATCATTTTAGAAACTTCAGGGATTGGTCAATCGGATACTGAAATTTTAGATCATAGTGATACTTCATTGTATGTAATGACACCGGAGTTTGGAGCTGCTACACAGTTGGAAAAGATAGATATGCTGGATTTTGCAGACCTGGTAGCGATCAATAAATTCGATAAAAGAGGTTCATTAGATGCACTTAGAGATGTGAAAAAGCAGTATATGCGTAATCACAATCTTTGGGATACACCACAAGAGGAATTACCAGTTTACGGGACTATTGCTTCACAATTTAATGATCCTGGGATGAATACGCTTTACAAAGCGATCATGGATAAGTTGGTGGAGAAAACCGGAGCAAGTTTAGTTTCAGAGTTTCATATTTCAAAAGAAATGTCTGAAAAGATATTTGTAATTCCACCGAGCAGAACGAGATATCTATCAGAGATTTCAGAAAATAACAGAGCCTATGATAAAACTGTAGGAACCCAGGTTGAGGTGGCTCAAAAACTATATGGGATTTATAAAACTATTTGTAGTGTTGCGGATGTAAACTTCATTGGGCTTTCAAAAAATGGAATCGAAGATGAAGCATTACGAAGTGTGAAAAATGAAGATAATAAGGCTTTTATCAAGCTGTTATTGGCCGAATTTGACCGTGTTAAACTTAATCTGGATCCTTACAATTGGGAGATCATTATTGGTTGGGCTGGTAAAGTAAAAAAATACAAAGATCCGGTTTACACATTCAAGGTAAGAGATAAAGAAATCAATATAGAAACGCATACCAAGTCGTTATCACATACACAGATTCCGAAGGTGGCCTTGCCAAAATATGAAGCTTGGGGAGATGTACTAAGATGGTCTTTGCAGGAGAATGTTCCTGGGGAGTTTCCGTATACTTCAGGATTATACCCTTTCAAAAGAACAGGAGAAGATCCTACAAGGATGTTTGCCGGAGAAGGTGGACCAGAGCGTACCAACAGACGTTTCCACTATGTGAGTCTTGGGATGCCAGCAAAACGATTATCAACAGCTTTTGATTCGGTAACTTTATACGGTAATGATCCAGATCATAGACCAGATATCTATGGTAAAATTGGTAATGCTGGAGTATCGATTTGTTGTCTTGATGATGCCAAGAAATTATATTCAGGATTTGATTTGACCCACGCAATGACCTCAGTGAGTATGACTATCAATGGTCCTGCACCTATGTTGTTAGGATTCTTTATGAATGCTGCTGTAGATCAAAACTGTGAGAAATATATCAAAGAAAACGAGCTAGAAGCTGAGGTTGAAGCCAAGATCGAAAAGATCTATAAAGATAAAGGAATAGCACGTCCCGAGTATCAAGGCGATTTACCTGAAGGGAATGATGGACTAGGGTTAATGCTTTTAGGTGTTACCGGAGATCAGGTTTTACCGGCAGAGGTATACGAAAAGATAAAAAGTGAAACGTTAAGTACGGTACGCGGTACTGTACAAGCAGATATTCTTAAAGAAGATCAGGCACAAAACACCTGTATTTTCTCTACAGAGTTTGCACTACGATTAATGGGAGATGTACAAGAGTATTTCATTGATAAACAAGTGCGTAACTTCTATTCGGTATCTATTTCAGGATATCATATTGCCGAAGCTGGGGCAAACCCAATTACGCAGTTGGCGCTTACACTGGCAAATGGATTTACTTATGTAGAGTATTACCTGAGCCGAGGAATGGATATCAACAAGTTTGGGCCTAATTTATCCTTCTTTTTCTCTAACGGAATCGATCCAGAATATGCAGTGATCGGTCGTGTAGCAAGAAAAATCTGGGCAAAAGCATTAAAACATAAATATGGAGCTAATGCCAGAGCGCAGATGTTGAAGTACCATATCCAAACCTCTGGGCGTTCACTACACGCTCAGGAAATTGATTTCAATGATATTCGTACTACGTTGCAAGCCTTGTATGCGATTTATGACAACTGTAACTCATTGCATACCAATGCCTATGATGAGGCGATTACAACGCCAACAGAAGAGTCGGTACGTAGAGCAATGGCAATCCAGTTGATTATCAATAAGGAATTGGGATTAGCCAAGAATGAAAACCCTATTCAGGGATCATTTATTATTGAAGAGTTAACGGATTTGGTAGAAGAAGCTGTACTAACAGAATTTGATAGAATTACAGAACGTGGTGGAGTGCTAGGCGCTATGGAAACCATGTATCAACGTAGTAAAATTCAAGAAGAGAGTTTGTATTACGAAACTTTGAAGCACACAGGAGAGTTCCCGATCATTGGGGTAAATACATTCTTGAGTTCAAAAGGTTCTCCAACGGTAACTCCGGGAGAGGTTATTCGAGCTACCGAAGAAGAAAAACAATATCAAATCACTACGCTTAACAATCTGCATGAAGCCAAAAAAGATCTTGCAGCAGATGCCTTGGCAAAGGTTCAGGAAGCTGCCATTCATAACCGAAATATTTTTGAGGTGTTGATGGAAGCAACCAAAGTGTGCTCTCTAGGACAAATCACTGCCGCTTTATTTGAGGTGGGAGGACAGTATAGAAGAAATATGTAAAAGTTCAACAACAATATTTTCAAACCCCGTTCAATAGAGCGGGGTTTTTCATTTATTGTAGTTTCTTTATCTTTAAAGCAAAAGGATACTCCGTGCTCAATACCATAGAATATACTGTTACAGCAATCGTTTGCCTAATTTCGGCTATAGTAATTCAACGTATTTTTAGCAAAGAAAGACTACGTCAAGCCGATCCCAAAGCAGTAGAAGGGATCAAATGGTTCGGGCTGGCGATATTTGTGTGGGGATTGGGCGCTTTAGTGAATTTAGTTTTAGTTTCAGGACTCAAATGGGCTCCTACCAACAAAGTATTGATTTATTTTGGGGTGTTGATATCCTTGGCTAATTCCTTATTTATCATTCTATCCTTACCTTCTATAGAACATCAAAAAAAGCCAGGGATTTTGGTGCGATTGGCGCAGCGTTTTAGCATTAGGGAATTTGTAAGCCTGTTTTGTGGTGTTTTGGGAATGATTGCATTTGTTTTTGTAGCCTCATCCTACGGAAACGAAGAGATTAGCAATAATTTTATTTGGTTAATAGATATTCCGATTTCTATTTTGGTCGCCATCTCACTGTTGTTCGAATTGAACAAAGCTTTTGTTGCTAGACAAATGAAGTTTATGTACCTACCAACTTTCGTATTGTTCATTCTCATTGTGATTGCGGTTACTCATAGAATTATTCCCCAGGATAAAGCGCTGCAATTTATAGATCAGCAATTTTGGAGTGTATTAGGGAGTATTACAGCGATCTCTTTCAAATTCCTATTCATTTTATTGTTTTCTATTCTTTTATATAGTTGGAAATTCCTTTCAGAAAAAGAACAACAACAAAGTTTGGCGCAACAGTTAACTTTGGAGAATGAGCAACTTAAAAAAACGATCGAACAATTTGAATTGGCCAACGAGAGTCATTTAGACACCATTAAGAATTTAAAGGTTGAGGTAAAAGATCTCCAACAGACGGCAAAAGTTGAACTTTCTGATCGACAAAAAGAGGTATTGGGATATTTGGCTCATTACGGAAAAGACAGATCGTATACCGAGATTGCTCAAGAAATGCATATCAGTACCGACGGTTTGCAAACCCATATTCATCAGATCAAGAAAATATTGAACATCAGTGGGGCAGGTGGTAAAGAGCAGCTTATAGAATTTGCCAAGACTCATGATTTTCTTCAGTATTTCCAGTCGGGAGAGGGTGCTTAACCATATACTTACGTACAGAGGTTACAAAATTTGAGCAGTGCGTAACCTTTTATGCCAACCATTTTTCTTTGAATTTGGACAAAAATTTAAAGAAGTATGGGAGCGTTTATAGCAGAACAAAATCTGGATCAAAAAATTAATGAAGCTTTTGGTAATGCCACAGACTGGTTTGTTGACGCCATTTTGGCTGAAATTCCATTGACTGAAGATGTGGGCATTCCTTGGGTACTAGTCGTCCTTTTTTCTGGGGCAATGTTTTTTTCTATTTATTTTAAAGGAATCAACTTTAGAGATTTTTTTACCGCCATACAAGTGGTAAGGGGTAAGTTTGATCATTTAGAAAATGGTAATACAACTGAAAAAGAAGAAATCACCAAAAACGGAGAAGTAAGTCATTTTCAAGCATTGACCACTGCGGTTTCTGCCACTGTGGGATTAGGGAATATTGCTGGAGTCGCAATAGCATTATCCATAGGCGGACCGGGAGCAACTTTATGGATGGTTTTGATTGGGATCTTGGGGATGTCCTCAAAGTTTGTAGAATGTACACTTGGTGTAAAGTATAGAGAAATTGATGAGCATGGGAAGGTTTTTGGTGGGCCTATGTATTACCTTAAAAAAGGATTAAGCGAAAAAGGATACCAAAAACTTGGAAAAGTATTGGCTGTGTTGTTTTCGATCATGTGCATTGGTGGATCTTTTGGTGGAGGAAATATGTTTCAAGCCAACCAGGCTTTCAAGCTGTTCGACAAGGTATTGATTCCTGATGGCGCTATGATCCAAGGACAGGGTTGGGTATTTGGAGTAGTGATGGCTATTTTGGTGGCTGTAGTAATTATAGGAGGAATCAAAAAAATAGCCAGTGTTACAGACAAAGTTGTTCCTTTTATGGTGCTAACGTATATCTTATCTGTTTTGGTGGTTTTGGGATTAAATTTTTCGGCTATTCCAGCAGCCTTAGAAAGTATCTGGAATGGTGCCTTTGATCCCCAAGGAGTAATCGGAGGATTCGTAGGAGTACTCATTCAGGGGTTTCGTCGTGGGGCATTTAGTAACGAAGCCGGAATAGGAAGTGCCTCCATTGCGCATAGTGCCGTAAAAACAGATTATCCTGCCAGTGAAGGTTTGGTAGCATTGCTGGAGCCATTTATAGATACTGTAGTGGTATGTACAATGACAGCTCTGGTATTGATTATCACAGGGCAAGTAGATACAGGGATGCAGATCAACTCTGAGCAGGGGGTGTTATTAACGGCCTCTGCATTAGAAAGTGGTGTTTCCTGGTTTCCATATTTGTTAACCATAGCCGTGGTGCTATTTGCTTTCTCTTCGATGATATCCTGGTCGTATTATGGATACCAATCCTGGAGTTATTTATTTGGTAGGAGTAAACGTATGGAATATATCTACAAATCTATCTTCTGCGGTTTTACGGTGATAGGGGCATCTGCAACTTTAAATGCAGTAACAGATTTTAGTGATGCCATGGTATTTGCCATGATGGTTCCTAATATGGTAGGACTGTTTTTGTTAAAAGATAAAGTAAAACAGGAGTTAAAAAAGTATAAACACAAAATTTTTGAAATGCTATAGCATTGGTTGCTAGCTAATTTCTTTATCTTTAGACAAACACAAACTCATCATGAAGAAATTACTCACCCTATTGCTAGTTATAGCTACATCATCTTTTGCGCAACAATCAGATCAAGTTTTGGCCTTGGTAGGAGGTACATTAATCGATGGTTTTGGGTCTACACCTATTAAGAACAGTGTAATTATTGTTGAAGGTGATAAAATCAAGGCAGTTGGTACAAAAAAGACACTAGAGATTCCAGCAAATGCTAGAGTGATCTCAACAGAAGGAATGTCTGTATTACCTGGTTTATGGGATATGCATGTGCATACCATGATCAACGGGCATGCAGATTATGCTTATTGGGATAAGACCTATCCTCCATTATTAGAAAACGTGATTATGCCGGCTTCTGCAGAGCAATTGCTTATGGCTGGAGTAACTAGTGCTAGGGACTTGGGAGGTCCATTGGCAGAAAGTATATCGGTAAGAGATCGTATCAATAAGGGAGAGATCCCAGGTGCAACTTTGTATGTTTCGGGGCCTTTTATTCAGAAGAAGCCTTATCCGGGTACAGAAGCATTTAGATGGGGGATAAATGGAGTGGAAGATGCCAGAAAGAAAATCAAAAAGCTGGCAGATGCTGGGGTAGATTGTATAAAATTGATCGATCAGGATCAAATGAGTAAAGAAGAGGTGCAAGCAGTTGTAGATACCGCTCATAAGTATAATTTGAAAGTAGTGGCCCACGGGCACAGACCACAGGAAATCCGAACAGGTTTGGCTGCAGGAGCTGATTGTTTTGAGCACACGGGCTTATCATCAGCGCCTCGATATCCTGATGATGTCATGGAAGCTATAAGAGAGCGTACTGCACAAATGAATTTAGGACCATTGTATTGGTGCCCCACTGTAGAAGGGTTATACAATTACGAGTATGTTCGGGATCATGGAGAGCATTTGGATAACGATTCCTGGCATCGAGGATTACACGATACCATTGTTGCCGATATAAAGAACAGTTTTAAACATAAAGATCGATTACCATATTTTCAGCTAACACCGATACGGAAACCTACATTAGAAACCAAAATAAAACAGTTGATGGATGCTGGTGTGGTATTAATGATAGGTACGGATAGTGGGATACCCATGAAATTTCATAGTCAATCTACCTGGAATGAGTTGGATGTTTGGGTAAATGAATTTGGTATTGATCCGATGTATGCCATACGAGCCGCAACCTATTGGCCGTCATTATGGATGGGAGTAGCAGATAAAGTAGGAACCGTTACTGAAGGGAAATTAGCAGATATTATTGCTGTAAAAGGTGATGTACTTCGACATATCAGTGTATTGCAAGATGTAGATATAGTGATTAAGAACGGAAAGCAATATAAGTAATCTGGAGAAGGAGTTCTTAAAGTGACATTACCCAACTTCGTTGTAGTTTTCTAAATTTTCTTAGTTCTTTACGGAGTAGGATGATAAATTCTTTTCCATTGCTCTCAGACTGTTCAAGGCGTTCGCAATTTCTATATAATTTGTTGGTAATACGGATCAAAGAATTTGCATGACGAATTCTATCATCCTGAAACGTTTGATTCTCTGCATTAATAATGTGAGGAGCAAGCGCATCAGACTGCCTTACAATATCTCCGGTAAAATAAACATGAGGGTTTTCGTCACCATTATGTTGTAATGGAGCCAAATCTTCTACAAGGTAATTGGAAACACTTCTGGAGAGTGTAAAAATCTCCCGTGCTTTTTGATACAGTCTTTTATTTTTGGGTTGTAAATTCATAGCAATTTCTACTTCAAAAATACTGTATTTTTTAAGATTTTTTCTTTAGAAATTAAGGCGATTAATTATATTTACCTTATAATTTAAATATTAATTGCTTTTTTGGGTTAAAATGAAAATCGATACTATAAATTGGGAAATATTACATTGTCTTCAAGAAAATGGACGACTCTCTAATGCAGAGATAGGAAGGAAAATTGGACTAAGCTCGCCGGCAGTAGCAGAGCGCATCAAGAAAATGGAAGATTACGGTATTTTGCAGGGCTTTAGAGCAGATGTTTCTTACACAAAAACAGGATACCAACTCAAAGCAATGATCACACTGAAAGCATTTATGGGCAGGTTAAAACCTTTTATGCTTAAGGTTCCTGAATTTAAAGAAGTATTGAATTGTTATCGTATAACAGGCAATGAAAATATTATCATGGAGGTAGTTTTGAGAGATCAACTACATCTTCAGGAGTTTATCGATCGGTTGATTACCTACGGAGAAGCAAAAACGCATATCATTCTTTCTAATTTGGTAGAAAACAGTCCAATTATGGATCATGGTGGAGAAGCAATTTAGGAAGACTTTGGCATAAGATTTGTTATAATTAAGACATATAGGGATAGTCTTAATCTTGTGTGAGGACATTAGTTTGGGAAGCTAAAGAGAGTACAAGGGGAAGATGAAAAACACCTGAATTTGTTCAGGTGTTTTTTTTATAGTAATTTTTGACTTTGGTGGCATCTTTTTTGTGGTGTTATCACAGTAAAAAAAGCTATAGTGCGAGCATCTTTAATTAAAAACAATATTCTACTTGTTATTTTGTTTGCGTCCTTCTTTGGGTATGCACAAAGTCAATTGGTATTAACCAAGGGTAGAGTTACCGATTCCCTTGTAGTACCTGATACAAAAAATACATTTAGTATCTATTTGCCTAGGACATATGATAAAAATAAAAGTTGGCCGATTATTTTTGGTTTTGATTCTTCAAACAGAACTAGCAATATTGCCAGATTTTATCAAGCGGCTGCAGAAGAATTAGGATATATTATTGCGGTTACCAATTTTACCGAAGAGCAATCGGCCAGAGATAGGGCAAACTATGTAGCCGTTTTTATGAAGCATATTTTTTCTTTGTTTCCCATTCAGATAGGAAGGGTTTATGTAACAGGGGTAGGTGATGATGCCAAATTTGCAAGTTTACTCCCTTTGGGATATCCGGATAAAATTTTTGGAGTAATCGCTATTGGCGATAGTTATTTTTATGATTCAAGAATTAGCTTAAACAAAAACTTTACGCATTTTGGGATACTCAATACACATAACTACCGATTTAAAAACTTTCAAGCCAATAAGAGCTTTTTAAAGAGAAGAGCAGTTCCTGCGGATCTATTTGTTTATGAAGGGGGAGGAGAATTTCCTACTCAAGAGCTTATAAAGAATGTGTTAACTGCTTTGACCAGACAAGCCATGCTCAAAGGAAGAGTAGCAAAAGATTCTATTTGGATTCAAAATAGTTTTGATGAAAACATACAACTGGTTGATAATTATGTGTCAAAACGGAAGTTCTTAAAAGCGTATGAAGAACTAAAAAGAATTCGTATTGATTACAATCAATTTTTTGATACAGATTATTTGAAAGAAAAACAAAAAGAAATAAAGAAACTGGATGGTTATAGAAAGCAGAAACGATTACAGTCAAAATATGCAATCAAAGAAAATTATTTGAGAGAATCTTATTTGTTCTCTGCCGAAGAAGACATTGCCTTGCTAAACTATAGTAATTTTGGCTGGTGGCAATATGAAATGTCTAAGTTGGATACCTTGATTGCCAAGAAAGAAAAATATAGCCATGATATGGCAATTCGGGTAAAAGGGTATGTGAATGCGATTATAGACAATTATAAAATCACTGCAATAAAAGAAAACGTGAATTTGGAGGCACAATTGTTTTTGAACATTTTTAGCACCATCGTCAATAAAAAGGATTTTGATTCCTATAAAAAGATCATTTCTTTAAGTGCCAGAGATCTGGATAATGAGACAGCTTTGTTTTATCTAGAGAAGATGTTGCAGAACGGTTATAAGGATTACGATGCCTTGTACGAAATAGAAGGAACCTTAGCTTTAAAGATCACTAAAAAATACAATGAGTTGATCGAAAAATACCTCGGAAATTCTAAATACTTCTTTTCAAAATAAACTGAAATCATAAAATTTTGTGTATTTCATCGAATTTTTATGTTTTTTATCGGTAAAAATTTTGGTTTTACAATTATTTTACATTAAATTTACTTCAACTTAAAAATACTTGATGTGTCGCCTTCAACTAACATTTTAAGCTGAGTGACGATTCGGATTTAAAATATTAGTTTGGAATACATCAGGGACAAATTAGGTGTGAGGACATTAGTCTAAAGACCCCAAATCTTGAAGCTAAAGAGAGTACGTAATTTGACCCTACAAATAGAAGTGTCTACCTAGTGTAGGCACTCTTTGTTTTTGGCTATTTGATTACAATATGGGGTACTTCTTCAAGTTTCCAATCAATTACTAAACCACCGGCCAAAGATCTTGCAATATCAGCACCATAGAGATATTCACACAAATATAAAGCAGCTTCAAAACTTTTTGCTCCTCCTGCGGAAGTAATGTATTTTCCATCATGAACAAATAGTACATCTTTTCTTATGTCCAGATCAGGGAACATACTTTTCATTTTGTCGATATCACTTGGGAAAGTCGTAGAGACAGCATTGTTCAAAAGCCCTGCCTTGGCCAGTACAAAAGCACCGTCGCAGTGCGAAGTCATGTACAAAGCATTTTGGTCTACCTTCTGTACAAAACGGATCATTTGCTCATCATCCAGATCAGTATCCAAATGGTGTTCTGCACTAGGGACAACAAGAATATCAATTTTAGGCAATTCATCTTGAAGATAATTATAATCGGGAATAATTTTAACCCCTTCAAAAGTGGTGATAGGATGATCTGTATTTGCTACAGTAAAAACATTCATTTGCTTAATGTTTTTGCGATATTGGGTATGCTGAAAAATATCGTAAGGAGCCGTGAACTCCGTATTGTATGTGCCATCCATGATCAAAAAAGCTACGTTATACCGATTGTCTTCTAGCTTAGGAAAAGTCTTTTTTTCCTCTGTTTTTTTTTCCTCTTTTGCAGCTGTAGTACTATTTTGTTGATCGTTGTTGGTACAGCTTGATATGCAAATGGCTGCTATGTAGATGAGAATTGAAAGTTTTTTCATAAGTATATTTTTGAGTCTATTTGTTAAGGGTAAGCCCACGTTTTACGATAAAAAGCAAAAAGGTACCAATACCTGCCATAACGGCCATGAATATCCAGCCGTTATCATAACCAAAATTAGCAATAAATTGCATTCCAGAATTATGTCCAAAGATATGGGCTACCGAGAAAGACATACTATACAATCCCATATATGGCCCCTGTCGTCCTTTTTTTGATCGCTCTAGGGCAAAGGCGTTTCCAAATGGAAATGCTACCATTTCGCCCAAAGTGGCAGCAATCATACCTATGATCAAAATACCTGCCCAAGGCGTTATGAGTAGCAAGATAAAGCTAATACCGGTTAATATAAATCCATTGATGACGTTACCCACTTTTGAAACATTTGTTCTCTCCAAATAGGTAATAAGAGGCATCTCGAAGATGAAAATAAGTGCTCCATTCAACGCTAACAACAATCCAATGTTTTTTTCAGACAATTGATGAACTTCTTTATAATACAAAGGAATGGTCGAGAAGTATTGCACAAAAATAAATCCAAAAAGAGTAAGTGCAATCAAAAATAAGATGTATAATCTGTCTTTATGAGCAGGGACAGGGTTTTCTACAGGGGTTTCTTTATCTAATTCTCTAGCTTTTTTGGGATTAAGGGTCTGAATCAAAACAATACCAGCAATCAAACAAGTGATCCCATCCACCCAAAATAATCCAGAATAACCTACCATTGCAATAATAAGTCCTCCTGTAGCTGGGCCCGCGAAAAAGCCCAAATTTATCGCAAGTCTTATAAATGTTAAGGACCTTGTTTTGTTTTCTGGTTTGCTATAGGCACTTAAAGCGACAAAAAATGCGGGTCGTGCAGTATCTGCTATAGCAATAAGCACAAAGAAACTTATGCAAATACTCCAAAAACTTGAAAATAACTGAACTACAAAAAAGGCAATCCCTGTTAGCAATAATGACCCCAGAATTACTTTGTAATATCCGATAATATCACTCAATTTACCTCCAAACCAGGCTCCAAAAAGGGAACCTAGCCCATAACTGGTCATTACCCAACCGATTTCATTTTTGGTGAAATCTAGATTATCAGATAGGTAAAGGGATAAAAATGGGATCACCATTGCTCCAGCTCTATTGATCAATGTAATCAATGCGAGCCACCATACTTCCCTGGATAAGCCCGAGAACGAATCCTTATAACGTTGTAAAATTTTCTTCAAGGAAAGGGTGATTTTTTGGTAGTTCAATTAAAATAATCGATAAAAATAGTTTTTTATCTAGTTTCTTAAACAATTTTATCAAAATTAATTAGTTAACTCATTGTAAATTGTACTTTTGCAAAAAAGTAAGGAGTAGTGTATAAATTAGTGATCATCGCGTTCTTTTGTCTTGTCAATGTTTTTGGGCAAGAAGTATCGAATGTGCAGCGAATTTTATCTTTTCAAGATGAATTAAATCACGAATTTGCGGCTGAGGAAACTTCTCCATTATCTCCCAAGGATTTAAAATCATTCAAAACCCTCGAATTTTTTAAGATTGATACTAGCTTTTGTTTTAAAGCCAAGTTTGTAAGAACACCATATGAAACTCCCTTTATCATGAAGACAACAACGGGGAGAGAACCGCTCTATGTAAAATATGGAGAAGCTCATTTCGAGTTTCAGGATAAGAAATACACCGTTAATATTTATCAAAACCAGGGACTAACTACAGAACCGGAGTATGAGAATTACTTGTTTTTACCTTTTACTGATTTGACCAATGGCGAAACGACTTATGCAGGTGGGCGTTTTATAGATTTAAGTATTCCAGAAGGAGATGAGATTATCATAGATTTTAATACTGCGTACAATCCGTATTGTGCCTATAATGATCGATATTCTTGTCCTATTCCTCCAGAAGAAAATCACTTGAATCTATTGATACCGGTCGGAGTCAAAAAGTATAAAAACTTACCTACAACTCACTAAAAAAGCGTCCTGAATATTCAGAACGCCTTGATTTAAACAAACAATATATTTACAGATATTATTAGAATTTGTAAATAGCTCCTAATACGAAAGACGAAAGACTTTTGGTTAATTCTCCATCGTTATCGGTAAAGAAATCCTCAGAGGTAGAATCTAATCTAAGTTCTGGTTTCAACGTTAAGTCTCCAATGTCGTAACTACCCGTAAGTGTAGCAGCAATAACATCACCATCTCCCTCGGCATCAAGTCCGATAACATCAACTAATCCTCCATTATATACAGAGAAATATTCTCCTCTTAACCCTAAAGTAAATTTTTCTGAAGTTTTGTATTGTGGATATAGTGCAACTCCGTAGAAACCTGAAGCGTCTCCATCTTCTTGTGGTTCAGTAGATAAGTAAGTAGCATTAACTCCCAGATAAAAGTCTTCAGATACATCCCATCCTGTGGTTAAATCTGCCTGGAATGTAGGTCCAACTTCTCCCGGTTCTCCTTCGTTACCATATCTGAAGTTTAAGTAAGCACTACCGGTATCTCCAGAGTATCCTACTTGCGCCCCAACTATATAGGTGTCAAACGGATTGTTTTCAGTATAATCTGTTGGGTTCATAACAGCTAACATAGCAGACCATTTTTCGCTTAAGGCAAAGTCTGCTTTAAGTCCAGTGTGAGAAAAAGGCCCGTAAGAGAACATATATGATGTAGAATAATTGAAATTTCCTGTTGGAGAAATTACCTCATATCCTAAGAAGGTGTTGAAGTTTCCAAAAGTAAGGGTTACTTTTTCGGATACATTCCAGTACGCATACAATTGGTTTACAATTTGAGAAGAACCATCAGACAAGAATACAGCGTCTTCTCCTCTTGGGCCAAATACTAAATCTGCAACGAACCCTACTTTTTCTCCTTCATATCCTAGGATCACATTAGCCATACCTAGAGCAAATCCACTCTGATTAGCAAATGATGAAGTAGGAGCGACTGAATTGTCATTTGGAGCGCCAAAATTATATCTATAGTAGCCGTCAATAGACCCCGATAGGCTTACTTTTGATAATAATTTTTCTACCGCCGATTCGGTTTCTTCTTCTTGGGCAGTAGCATTAACACTTAATAACGCAAAAGCCAGTAAGAATACTGGTTTCAAAAAATTTGTTACGGTTTTTGTTTTCATAATAAACATTAATTACTGTGATAATTTGTTTTTAATTGGTGCTGTAAAACTATGTTAAAAGAATTTTACCCCAATAAAAAAGTGGGTATAACTACGTATTTTTACGTATTTTTAATTTTATACCCTAAAAAAATTAAGGTTTATTGTTAAAATGGATAAATTTTGAGAATTTAAAAGTACGGTTTAGCATGTTTTTCCGGAAATCAATCAAAAAATTGACTTTAAACCTGTACGTATTTAGAAATTTGTCTTGAAAATCAATTAAGTGCTTGATCTCCTTTTTCTCCAGTGCGAATTCTATAGCTTTCCTGTATATCGAAAACGAAAATTTTTCCATCCCCAACTTCTCCCGTTTTTGAAGTTTCAAGAATGGTCTGTATCGTTTTTTCTTTTAATTCGTCTGCAACAACAATAGACAGGCATCTTCTTTGGATATCACTAGTGCTGTAGCTGATGCCTCTATAGACGTTTCCTTTTTTTTCGTTTCCTACTCCTGTAACATCCCAATAGGTGAAAAAATCGATACCAATACCGTGCAATGCGTTTTTTACAGCGCCAAATTTTGATTTTCTGATAATAGCTTCAATTTTTTTCATAATTCTTTGGTTGATGGGATAGAAGTTCCATTTTTGGAATAGCTATTTGGTAATGAATATCCCTAAAAATACAAAAAGTAAAGCAACGCTAATAGAACCTATGGTGTAGATCGCAAAGGAAATAAGATCTCCAGATTTGAGAAATAGATGATTCTCATAAGCAAATGAAGAAAAGGTGGTAAACCCACCACAAAAACCAGTTGCAAGTAATAGTACAGTTTGGTGTGAAAGTGTGCTGTTTTTTGCAGCCAATCCCAAGATAATTCCAATCAGAAAGCTTCCTAATATATTAGCTGCAAATGTTCCATAAGGAAGGCCCGAAGAAAATGTATTAAGGTATTTGCTAACTAAGTAGCGCGCAATACTACCTGTGCCACCACCCACAAATACCAATAATAGTTGTTTCATTACCTTTAGATTAAAAAGAACCTGCATTTCCTATACTAAAGAAATGCAGGCTGTAAATTAGTGTTTTTATTATTTTATTGGGATGTAAATTTCAGTGATATACTGAGCTGGGTTAGGTTGTAATTCTGGATTGGTTCGGTACACTTCAAACGCGGCAGATTGTGTATTCAACTCTAAACCATTATCCGCTATATATTTATAACCAGCTTCCCAAGCTTCTTTTAGATTTCCGTAATCGCCGGTTAAGGTAGTTTTTACAACTTTCTGTCTAGGAAGAAAATCGCAAAGTATAGCGCTATCCTTAGGAGTCACTACTTTATCTCTGGTAGGAATAGCAGTTGAATAAATCGCTGTACTTTGTTCTTCATTAAATTCATTGTAAATCGTAAAAGGCATTCCGGTTTGAGGTAGGTTGTTTTCTATCATATAGCTGTTTACGGCAGGTAGCATTTGTGCCATTTTCTCAGGAATTACAGCAATCGATGACGCTGTTGCGCTATACATATAGAATCCTCCTCCGTGTTCGGTAACACCATCTACGTTGATTGCATATTCTTTCATTTTTTCATTAACATAAGCATCTAATTTTTCCAAACCTCTACTGTACATAGGTTTGATCATTTGAGACAGGGTGCTGTCTTGTGTTACCCAAAATGCTTTTTCCATAAAAGATTGCTCTCCTTTCATACCCCAGGTAACCTTGGTTTTTTTGCCTTCAATTTTTTCAAATTTCCAGTACACGTCACTAGCGCTTTCACCCATTGGAGTAATGAAAGTGATTTTCTGATCAATACTGGTAAAAGGAGCTGCTTTTACCGTATTCATTCTTCCATCACCTTGAGTTTTACTTTTCCAGCTATACGAGGCTCCTTCGCCACTGGTTTTTTCTGGGTATTCCATGATTAGATCATCAGATTCATCCATCCATGGTCCCCATTTTTCCCAGGTTTTATATTCGTTAATGGTATTAAATAACAACTCATCTGGAGCTTCTATTATACGGCTTTCTTCTGCTTGATAGTTACCATCGATTGTTGCAACGTACACAGCGCCACCAATGATTATTAACAATAATAGAAAGAACAAATACTTGATTATTTTCATGTCAGTCAGTTTAGATTGTTTGATTAGCTAATATAACTAATTTTTGCATCCTATTATTTTGTTACATTTGTCAGAATAACTAAATCGGTTTATGAAATAAATTTCAATCGCTCTTTTATCTCAAAAATAGTACGATTTATAAGGTAATTTTATTAGTAAACCAAAAACAAACAAACAATGAAACTCAACAGATTATTATTTTTTATCATGTTCGCTACACTATTTGTGGCGTGTAAACAAGACCCGAAAGTACAGGATCAAATTGAGCAGCAGGAAGAGAAAGTTGCCGAAGAGAAATTTGATCATGTAGTAGAGCAGTTTGCTGATCTAAGAATATTAAGATATCAAATCCCTGGATGGGAAAATCTAACCCTAAAGGAACAAAAATTAGTCTATTATTTAACTCAGGCTGGTTTAAGCGGGCGTGATATCATGTGGGATCAGAACTACAGATATAATTTAAGAATTAGGAAAGCTCTTGAAAAAATCTATAAAACATACGAAGGTGATAAAAATGTTGCCGATTGGAAAGCGTTTGAGACCTACCTTAAACGAGTTTGGTTTTCTAATGGTATCCATCACCACTATAGTAATGATAAGATTAAGCCAGAGTTTAGTCAGGATTATTTAAGTACACTTTTGGCAGCAACGAGTACAGAGTTAGAGAAAGAAGCTTACGAAGCGATCTTTAATGATGAAGATACTAAAAAAGTAAATCAAGGAAAGGGAATTGATAATGTTGCCCTTTCTGCAGTAAACTTCTATGGCCCAAATGTAACCAATGATGATGTAACCTCGTTTTATGCTAAAATGAAATCTCCAGATAAGGATAAACCTTTGTCTTATGGATTAAATTCTCAGTTGGTAAAAGAAAATGGAAAATTGGTAGAAAGAGTTTATAAATCCGGAGGATTGTATGGTTCGGCTATCGATGAAATTATCAAATGGTTAGAAAAGGCACAAGGAGTTGCCGAAAATAAAGCACAAGGAGATGCTTTAGGATTGTTAATCCAATATTACAAAACAGGAGACTTGCAAACATGGGATGATTATAATGTAGCGTGGACGGCAGCTACTGAGGGTAATATCGACTATATCAATAGTTTTATTGAAGTATACAACGATCCATTGGGTTATAGAGGGTCGTATGAGACTATTGTAGAGATCAAAGATTTTGACATGTCGCAAAAGATGGCAGTATTGTCTGAGAATGCACAGTGGTTCGAAGATAATTCACCACTTATGGAAGAACACAAGAAGAAGAATGTTGTTGGAGTTACCTACAAAGTAGTGAATGTGGCTGGAGAGGCCGGAGATGCTTCACCAAGTACGCCTATTGGGGTGAATCTACCTAATGCAAACTGGATTAGAGCTGCTGTAGGATCTAAATCTGTTTCTTTAGGAAACATTATTGGTGCTTACAACAATGCAGGAGGATCTGGTCGTTTAAAAGAGTTTGTGCATGATGATGATGAATATAAGTTAGAAGAGCAGTATGGTCAACTAGCCGATAAATTACACACTGCATTACATGAAGTAATTGGGCATGCTTCCGGACAATTAAATCCAGGAGTAGGAGAGACCAAAGAAACGTTGAAAAACTACGCGTCTACAATGGAAGAAGGACGTGCGGATCTTGTTGGATTGTATTACTTGATGGATCCGAAATTACAAGAACTTGGTCTTGTAGAAGATTGGGAAAAAGTGGGTAAAGCTGCTTATGATGGATACATCCGAAATGGATTAATGACTCAATTAATTCGTTTAAATCTAGGAGACGATGTAGAAGAAGCACATATGAGAAACCGACAGTGGGTAAGCGCTTGGGCTTTTGAACAGGGAGCCAAAGACAATGTGATCGAAAAAGTAACCAGAGATGGGAAAACATATTTCAATGTAAACGATTACCAGAAACTACGTGAAATTTTTGGAAGATTGCTTCGTGAAACACAACGAATCAAATCAGAAGGAGATTATGCAGCAGCTGAAGCATTGGTAGAAGGTTATGGTGTAAAAGTGGATCAAGATGTACATGCTGAAGTGTTAAAACGTAATGAGCAATTTACATCAGCACCATATAGCGGATTTGTAAACCCGGTTTTAGTGCCAGAGATGGACGAAAATGGAGAAATTACAAAGGTAAATGTAACGCAGCCAACAGATTTTGCTACACAAATGCTTGACTATAGCAAAGACTATAGTTTCTTGCCAGCTGTAAATTAGTATTACATTTAATAATTAACAAAAACGCTTTTTCTGAAAAGGAGAAGCGTTTTTTGTTTGGATCAAGATCTATTGGAAATCGTATTTTTTCTCGATGGCGTATCGCAATAGTTCCCCTTTACCTTGTAGTCCGAGTTTGCGAATGATATTCTTGCGATGGGTCTCAATAGTAGATACCGAATTGAAGCGAAGAGCGGCAATTTCGGAAGAGGTCTTTCCTTGTCCAATGAGTTTTAAAATTTCACGCTCACTTTTTGATAATACTTGTTTTTTTTCTTGAGGTTTAGCGTCTTTGGATAATAAAGAAGGATCAATGGCTGCATCAAAATAGGTGCCTCCTTGGGCAACTTGTTGTATGGCAGTCAATACTTCTTCCAAAGGAGAGTTTTTAAGTAAATATCCTGAGGCTCCTGCATCCACCATTTGCTTTATAGCATCTTCCTGGTCAAACATAGAAAAGGCAATTACTTTGATACTGGGAAATTCTTTCTTGATAATGTTAGTGGCCGCAATACCATCAATTTTAGGCATTCTGATATCCATAAGTACCACTTTAGGTTGTTTTCGTCGAACAATAGCAAGTAACTCTTCTCCGTCATTTGCCTTTCCTACAATGCTGATATCATCTTCATATTTTAGAAGCAATTGTACTCCGTCGATCAGAGATTGATGGTCTTCGGCTATGGCTACGGTGATCATATGGGTATGTTTATAATGATATTGGTACCTTGATTAGGTGTAGAATCAATTTCAAATGTTCCTTCGAGATGTTCTACGCGTTTTTCAATAGTTTTTAATCCCATTCCATCCTTATCTATAATGATTTTGGGATCAAATCCCTTCCCGTTATCTTCTATAATGATATTGAGTAACGAATCGTGATTGGTAAGCGAAATATGAATTTCGTTTGCTTCGGCGTGCTTGATACAATTCGTGATCAATTCCTGTATCATTCTGAAAATAGAAATCTCGAGACTATTGTCTAATCGTTCTTCTAGCCCAAAATCCTGAACCTCTACCTGTATTTTATTACTGTTCGATACTTTTTTAGCCAGATTTTTAATGGTGACCAATAATCCTTGATTTGCCATAACCCCACTGTTTTTTTCGTGAGCAATAGTACGCACTTTTTGATAAGCTTCATCCAGCAGGTGATCTGTGTTTGTATATAATTCTTCTATGTTTTTTACTTTTGGATTGTTCCAGTTGCTCTTCAAATGTTGAAAATGTAACTTAACCGTGGCCAATGTACTTCCTAGGTTATCATGCAAATCATTGGCTAATCGTTGCCGTTCTTTTTCCTGTCCAAGGATCATGGCGTCTATAGCTGCCAATTCTTGATCTTTTAATAGTTTTTCTGTTTTTTGGATTTCAATTTCTTTTTCCTGTTCAGCGATACGTTGTTTACGTTTGGTGTTTTTATTGATCAAAAAAGCAGTGATTCCCCCAAAAAACAAAAGGACCAAGGAGCCGATAAGGAAATTTCTGTTTTTTAGTCGTTCTGCTTCGGTTTTTAGATTTGTGTTTAAAAGTTGAACAATTTTTTTCTCTTTTTTTTCAGTCTGGTATTTAGTATTGATCTCATTTATTGAAATGGAAATTTTAAGGTCATTAAGAGAATCTGTTTGTGTTTTTTTTAGATCAATATAATAAAAAGCACTGTCGTAATTTTTTAAAAACCTATGAGTTGTAGCGAGGCTTGAATATAACTTCTCTTTTCGTAGATAACTATTATTAGGTAATTCATATTCTTTAACAAGGTTCAGGATAATAAGAGCTTCCTTATATTTTCCTTGATCTATTTTTATTAAGCCTTCATTGCTGAGTAAATTAAACATTTCATACTTGGCAAAAGCAGATGTTATCGGATTAAATATCTTCTTTGCCTGAGAATAATAATGAATGGCACTATCAGTTTCTTTTAAAAAAAATTTGTATTGAATGCCGATCATTTGATTAAGTTTACCTTCAATAAATCTATTGTTGCTTTTTTGAGCTATATCCAGCGCTTTTTGCAATCTTGAGATTTGTGGTTTTCTATGAATTGCAGCATCGACGCTTGCTTCGTAAAAAAGTATAGTGGCTAAATCACCATCGTCACTCATATATGATCTATATTCATTCAAATAAGAAGGAATTATAGTCAAAGTTTGAGTATACTTAAAATACATATGATCAATTAGTTTGCTAAAAGCAAACTGAACAAGTAAAGTATCTTCGATTGATTTTGCAATTCGTAATGCTCTTTGGTAGTGTTCAAAACTTAACGAATCATTTGGTATATTAAGGTTTTTGTATATATCTGCATTTTTAAGGTTCACAAGGACTTCTTCAAATCTGGAATTGTACAATTCATGATGGTTAATTGTCGTGTCCTTGTTTCCAGAGTCTAAAACTTTTATATTCCAGAATAATAGTTCTCCAATTAAACTTGAGTCTTTTTGTTTAAGTCTTTTTTTTGCTTTTTCAATATTATAGTTTTTTATATCCTCTAGAGCTTTTCGAAAGGCTAGGTTGCTCTGCGAAAAACTTAACTGGACCGTTAAAAGGAGAACTAATATTGCAAATAAATTACTTTTCAATTATACATCTAATTTGAATCATCTGTAATCTCACTTATACACTGCTGATTACCAAAATGAGTAGTTGGTCTTAGAATACCTGTCAAAATCCCATCAGTAAACTCCAATTCGGAAGAGGGGATATTTAAAGTGCTGTCAGGAACTAAATGGATGTCGAGTAGCTGTTTTTCCTTAATTATAACAGGGTGTTGTAATTTGAAAGATTCTTCGATGACACGATTTCCATTGTTTTTTTCAATTCCTAAAGAAATATGATGTTGGATTTTTCTTCCATCAATTGGGTGAGTAATATTTTTAGATTTTAAGTACTTTAACGAGCCAGGAACTATACTATACTTTTTACATCCGTTAATTTCTTTAAGTCTTATTTTAATTTCACCTAATACGGAATCGTTTTCTATTTTCATAAGAGAAAGTATACCAAATCTGTTTACTAAATCTAAATGAACTGGTTGAAAATTTTTCTTCTCAGAACAATCAAATGTAAGTGTAAAATCTTCATTAGATTCTTTTTCCTGCCCGAAAGATGTTGTTTCCTGATTGGAATAACAGTTTTCACAAGTATCCCGATTACATTGATTAATTATGAAAGAAATTAGAGCTAATATTATTGCCCATGGAATACCTTGGATTAATTTTTGTTTCATTATTTTTAGTTATTTAGTTCACTCCAAAACTCTAAAAAAAGAGCAGTATTAGACATACCCAATACAGGGTATTTTGCATTGATGACGATAAGTACTCGAACATTCAAATATCACTTTTTAATAAAAGTGATATCCTTTCTTAATGATTATTTGATTGAAAACCAGGGGTATGTACGGTTTATTCTGGTTGTAAATACGTTTTTAACGCAAACAACAGCAAAATAAAGATAATAAAACCGATCAAAATGAAAAGACTGCCTTTATAATATTTGCGATGAAGTTTTAGATCTTTTCGATAGCTGAAAATCATTAAAATAATAAAAGCAATTACAAAAAGACCGGCAAATATTAACTGACCTTGACTAAACATAAATTCTTATTTTTACCGCAAAGATAATTTATAAAAACATACTGATGAAGGATAAAATTGCCGCTGTACAAGAATTTCATACCGCTTTTGAGATAGGATATAAAAATGAACCCATTGCTGATCTGGGAGAAGCAAAAAATAAACTTCGTTTTAATCTTATGAAAGAAGAAAATGAGGAGTATTTTGAAGCTGCTCAAAATAATGATTTGATAGAAGTGGCAGATGCACTTGGGGATATGCTATATATTCTTTGTGGTACGATTATCGAACACGGGATGCAACATAAAATAGAAGAGGTCTTTAATGAAATACAACGAAGTAATATGAGTAAGTTGGGCGAAGACGGAAAGCCAATTTACAGAGAAGATGGTAAAGTGTTGAAGGGCCCAAATTATTTTAAACCTAACATCAAAGAAATTTTAGATCGTTAAATAAAAAAAACTCCAGAGATAATCTCTGGAGTTTTTTTATTTATATATTTTCGAGAACTTATACTTTTTGTCTCCAGCCAAAAGGATCTTCGGCTTTATTATATTGTATGTCCATCAATGCCTTTTTGAAGAAATCAGCATATGGCTGTTCTTGCTTTTCAATTTCATAATGTTTTCCTTGATATCCAAAAGCTTTAATAGGGCTAACAACTGCTGCAGTTCCTGCACCAAAGGCTTCTTTTAAAGTTCCATTTTTGGCAGCCTCTACAATTTCACTTACTTTGACTGGTCTTACCTCTACATTAATCCCTTCTTTTTCAGCCATCGCAATTAGACTCTTACGGGTTACTCCATCAAGGATACGATCACTTACAGGAGCAGTAAGCAAGGTGTCGTTTACTCTGAAAAACACATTCATTGTACCTGCTTCTTCCATATACTCGTGTGTATTGGCATCTGTCCAGATAACTTGCTGATATCCTTTTTCCTTAGCTAGTTTGGTTGGGTAAAACTGCCCGGCATAGTTTCCTGCAGCTTTAGCATATCCAAAACCACCATCTGCCGAACGGCTAAATTTTTCAGCAACCAAAACACTTACATCTCCGCTATAATACGATTGTGCAGGAGAGCAAATGATCATGAATTTGTATTCGTCAGCTTCAGAGGCAGAAACACTAGCTTGGGTTGCAATTACAAACGGTCTTATGTATAGCGAATTACCATATCCTGGTTTAATCCATTCGTTATCCAACTTCAATAGGGTGTGTAATCCTTCAAAGAAATATTCTTCTGGGAATTCAGGTATAGCTAAACGCTCAGCGGATTTATTGATACGTTTAAAGTTTTCATCGGGCCTGAATAAAAATGTATCGCCATTATCATCCTTATACGCCTTCATTCCTTCAAAAACGGCTTGCCCATAATGAAACACACGTGCAGACGGTTCTATCGTTAAAGGGCCATAAGGAACAATTTTTGGAGATTGCCACTCACCATTTACAAAATCACAGACAAACATGTGATCGGTAAAGATTTTTCCGAAATTTAGATTTTCAAAATCTACTTGTCCAATTTTGGACTCACTTGCTTTTTTAATTTCTATCTGCTGAGAGATTGTGTTTTTCATTCTATTCGTTTTTTAGTGATCAAACCAATATATTCATGCTCGCAATATCTTAGTAATAAGTCTACTATTTAGGTAATTACTAACATGAACCTATAAAGTACGCAAAAATACCCTTTTCTCCTAAAATAAGAATTCTCAAAATGCGTAATTTTGTAACTCATGACAAATAATTATAGAATAATGAATAAAATCCAGCTTTTTTTAACGGTATCACTACTAATTATGATTAGTTGTACAAACAATCAAAAAGACTCTTTTGCTATTCAGGAAACAGATTTAGAAAATTACTCACCTTATGGCGGAAAGATTGTAAAAGATCAGGTTTTTTATCAAGGAGCCCTGGCAGAGAAATATCAAGAAATGAATGTAGGAGATACCTTAGATATTGCTTTTACCAGTACAGTAAACAATGTTTGTAAAGCCAAAGGATGTTGGATGAAGCTCGCAATCAATAAGGATGAGGAAACTATGGTAAAGTTTAAGGATTACGGTTTTTTTGTCCCTAAGAATATAGAAAATGACACCGTAATTGTTCAGGGTAAAGCATTCGTGACCGAGATGTCTGTAGAAGATCAACGTCATTATGCCAGCGATGCTGGGAAAAGTGAGGAGGAAATAGCTGCGATTACTAAGCCAAAAAAGACCTATTCTTTTATAGCAGATGGAGTTTTAATCAAGAACTAATGCAGGAGGAACAAAAGCGAGAAATTATTACCACCGGCGATGGGTCTAAAACTATTCATCTCCCAGGATGGAATGAACAGTATCACTCTAAACATGGTGCGATTAATGAAGCGCAGCACGTATTTATAAAACAGGGTTTTCATCACATTCTTCAATTACACGGTTTTGAGGAGTTGCATATTTTGGAAATCGGATTTGGAACGGGTTTAAACGCATTTATCACATTTTTGGAGTCCTTAAAAAATAAACAGAAAGTCAATTATGTCGGGGTAGAGGCCTACCCGGTTACTATTGAAGAAGCAAATGTGATGAACTATGTAGAAGCCCTTCAGGCTACTGATCAAAAAGCTGCTTTTGATGAATTGCATACTTCATCATGGGAAACTGAAACCGAAATCTCTAATGATTTTAAGTGTACCAAACGCAAACAGTTTTTCTCTGAAATAAAAGATGAAAACTGCTTTGATCTGATTTATTTTGATGCTTTTGGTGCCAGGGTGCAACCTGAGCTATGGACAGTTTCAATTTTTTCTAAAATGTTTAGGGCCTTGAAAGATAATGGTGTTTTGGTGACTTATGCTGCAAAGGGAAGTGTGCGAAGAGCAATGCAAGAGGTTGGTTTTACCGTAGAGCGCCTGCCCGGGCCGCCCGGTAAAAGGGAAATGTTGAGAGCGAGTAAACTTTGATATCCAGTTCTGTTTTCCCTTCTGAACGATTGTTAAACCTATAATAAAGATATAGGTTTTATACCTTAGTGATAGTATTTTGCAGCAAAATGTATCACCATGAGGGTTCTAATTACAGGAGCTACAGGTTTGATCGGCCAAGAGATCGTAAAGCTATGTCATCAATCAAAGATTGATGTAAATTACTTGACTACGAACAAAAATAAGATCAGTAAAAATGAATCTTATCAGGGTTTTTACTGGAATCTGGAACAAAATGAAATAGATACCGACTGTTTCAAAGATGTTGAGGTGATCATTAATTTGGTAGGAGCAACAGTTGCCAAACGCTGGACTTCTTCTTACAAGCAGGAAATCTTAGATAGTAGAACCAAATCAGCAGACCTGCTGGTAACATCCTTGAAAAACACTTCACATACTGTTCGGCATATTATTTCTGCTAGCGCTATTGGTATTTATCCCGATTCATTTCAAAATTATTACATGGAAAATTCTCCTGAAGAGGATACTGGATTTCTCGGGGAAGTTGTCAAAAAATGGGAAGATGCAGTACTTCAGTTTAAGGATTTGGGTATAGAAGTGAGTTTGTTGCGAATTGGTTTGGTGCTGTCTGATAAGGGCGGGGCTTTTCCAAAAATCAAAAAACCTATTCAATATGGTGTCGGGGCCGTATTTGGTAGTGGTAAACAGTGGCAAAGCTGGATTCATGTATCGGATTTGGCCAATATGTTTGTACATGTTTTGAAAGAAGAACTGACCGGGGTGTATAATGCGGTAGCACCCAATCCCGTCTCTAATAAGAAATTGACAGATACTGTTGCCAATAAGTTAAATAAGAATATTGTATTGCCAGGCGTTCCCAGGCTTACTATGAAACTGGTGTTGGGAGAAATGCATGTACTTCTTTTTTCGAGTCAGAGAGTTTGTAGTGACAAAATTGCAAAGACCGGGTTTGAGTTTGAATATGATAATATCACTTCTGCGGTTAATGCGTTATTAGATTAATTTTTGCACCCGGTTTCATTTTAATTAAATAAAAAAGGCCATGTTTTTATAACATGACCCTTGTAGTTGCATTATATTATTTTATTCTTTTATAAAGAATTGATGTTCATTGGTGTCTGTTCTTAGAATATAAATTCCCTTGCTTAACTCTGAAATGTCAATATTATTTCCTGTACCAGTTAATACCTCTTTCCCGTTTATAGCGTAAATAGTATACTGGGTTTTGAAATCTATATCAATTCCAGTAATGTGAATGATATTTTCGGATGGGTTAGGATAAATGTATAAATCCTTTGAAACCCTATTTTTATTACTAGTAAAAGAACAAGTGTCTGTGGTAAATGTAACTGTAGTTTCTACAACATCACGATAATCTGCCTGAAATTTGATGGTGTAAGTTTGCCCTAAGTTCATTGTGACAAATGAGTAGGTTGTAGATGAACTGAAATCAAAGTAGTAGTATCCATTTTCTAACACTGGAGGATAACAATTGTTGTTAACACAAGCATAGATATTGCTGTTAAACCCTAAATTCTTATGGTATACTCTCGCAGTATTATCGTCAATATAAGATATACCAAATTCTCCACAACTATCAGTATTTCCATCGGTACTACATGGGGTGCAGCTACCACCACAATCAACTCCGGTTTCATCTCCATTTTGTATACCGTCCTCACAATTTGGAGTAGTAGTACAAGGAGTACAACTTCCTCCGCAATCAACTCCTGTCTCATCACCGTTTTGTATGCCATCGGAACAAGTAGGGGCTGGAGGATTAGGATCATTGGTGGTATATCCAATAAGATCAAAGAGATTTTCTGAAGCTTTGATCCAATCTGACGAGTTGACGTTGTTTTGCCAGTTGCTAGATATCAGATTGTTTATCTGTGTTCTTGAATCTCCCCAATATCCCATTTCATAAGGAGCATCCCAAAAACCTTGTGCATTCCAATTAGCATTGATATAGGTTGCTAATCGAATCACATCTTTGTTTGCTTGGATGTAATCAAAAAATGGTTGGTACCATTCATCCCAAATTTGTTGTGCTGCTTTTTGTGTTTTTACACCTACATTGTTTCCAAATACAGGAGCAACAGTGTTGTCACTTAGATCGTATCCTTGAGGTGTAGATTCAGCAATTATAACAGGCTTGTTTTCTTGCCGGGCAAAATCCAGCAATGCGTCTTGAGCTCTATAATTACAGTCTTGTGGAGTAAATACTGAGATTCCCATAAGATCCACAAATTCTCTTCCTGGGTACCAGGCCGTAATTGGATTGTTATTGAAAGTAGATCCGCAAAAAGCTCCAGAATGCCAAACCATGGCAATATTTTTGTCAGCTCCTTTTTCTTTGATACGATTAGACATTTTTCTCCATGCGGTTACAAATTGATTAGGATCATAACGATTATGTGGTCCGTCAAATTCGTACCCCCATCTTAGGTAAATCGGTCTATCTAAAGCCACCAGTTTGTCAATCAAAGAATCCATTTCATTATTCAAAGTACCATTGTTGAAATTCCCTAACTGATCTACAAGATAGACCGCTACAACCAATCCGCTATTGGGATAAGTAGAAGCTAGGCGCGAAAGGTGTTGAGGGCCAGTTCCATAAGAGGCTTCTGTGTCGATACCCTCTACATTATTTATACTCGTATAGCCACTTGCTGCTGCGGGTATCTGATTGGTAGAGGATACATAATCGTCAATACTTGTAGCATCTTGACCAATAGCTAATAAAGTACCACCAGAGGAACTAACGAATTTTCCTGTGATATAATTGGTGTTATCTCCACTGTCAGTACATGGATTACAATCACCTCCACAATCTACTCCAGTCTCATTCCCATTTTGTATATCGTCATTGCAACTCGGGCTGGTAGTACAAGGAGTGCAACTTCCTCCGCAATCGATTCCCGTTTCATTACCATTTTGAACCCCATCATTGCAAGATGAGGCATTATCTCCTTCTCCGGGAATAATATTAGGTAACGGAGTGTCTACAACATTGGCTTGCGTATTGGATTGATATGTTTTTTCAATTCTTTTCCAATTCCCATTTGAAGAGTAGGTGTTTATTAATTGTAGAGCTTCCTGATGAGATATGTAATGTAGTTCTGCTGTTTGGCCAGGTTGTACTCCAATAATGGATTTTAAATGTGAAAATCCAGGACCAAAAGCAGATGGCTCAGGAGCAGGGTTATGCTGACTTTGTGCTACCAAAATGGCTTGTGCCGTATGTGTCCCTGTAAGGCTGATGTCCATTACCGCTTGTATTTGACCATTGATATAGAATGCGCATCCATAACCGGGATCTCCGGATACCAGTGGATCGTAACCCTCATTGGTATGAAAACCTGCAAAAAGTGTGTTAGTTAAATCAAAACCTCCATCATTTCTTCCAAATAGCGATCCAAAGGTATATGCAAACCCTCCAGTACCGAAATCTCTGGCTTGTATTCCTCCAGAATATTGAGGAGACCACGACGAATGTTTCCATCCGGGAGCATCTAAGGGATTTAGTCCAGCTACTGAAGAATAGACTTCAGGTACCGCACTTATGAGTTGTCCGTTAAAAACAAATTCCCACCAATCTTTGGGAGGAATCGGTAATTGCCCCTCTTCGTTGGGATTGATTATAGTCATAACCTGTCCTGGTTGCTCGTTTCCTGGGAACGTTCCTGATGATACTAGATAGCTGTAAGATGTTTTATTCACAATAGTGATTCGATCAATACCTCTTCTTGTGATATTGGGATTATTAACTACGTTTCCATTTTGATAAGTAGCGCCCGTATCTGTTTCCAGATCACCGTAGGTTAGAGGTGCAGTTTGATTACTGCCAATAGTAGGCCACCAATTCCCTTCGGTAAAAACAGGTGTTTTTCCATTAAAATTGTCGGGGACAGTTATACCATAACTCAAGCTAGTGCCATCGTTTCGATATGGATTTGATAATAATCCTGAAGTTGAGTTAGGATTGATTCCTCCTCTGTTTTTTTTCCATTCTGCCAATACATTATTTGGATACACCCAATTTTCATACCGGTGTACAAACCCTAATCGAGACATTCCATCTCCGATTTCTCCGGGGTTTTGAGATTGAGCATTAATAGCTTGCGAGAGTATTAAAAAGAGTAATACTAACCAATAATTTAGCTTTTTCATCTTGTGTTAAGTTTAAGTTTTAAGAATGGGTAAATGTAGACTTGTACAAAATGAAAAGGGTAGTAAAATAGTTCGAAATGCCCATTCAAAACTACATCACAAGTACGCAATATTGGGATATGATGTCTATGAGATGTTTATAGTCGAATTGAAGACAAAAAAAGCCGATGTTACAAACATCGGCCTTATATATTTCTTGTATACTCTATTCTTTATGATGTAGGATTTGCCTGAATGCTAATTTTAAGCTCGATATCATCATTGATAAATTTGTCACCTAAATTTTCAAAAATAGATTTTGATCCGTAGTTAACACCCCAATCCGTACGATTGATCGTAAATACTTCACTAGTAAGAGATACTCCGTTTGGATCTACTTTACTCGATACAGGAACTGAAATGTTTTTGCTGATTCCTTTGATGGTTAAATTACCAGAAAGCATAGTCTTTCCTGCTTCTTCAGTAACCCCTGTGACTTCAAAAGTAGCCTTTGGAAATTGAGCCACATTAAAGAAGTGATCTTCTTTTCCTTCGCCCTCTCCTTTTAAGTGTCCTTCTAACCCAGCTTTTTCATCACCTTCAAGATCAGTAACTGTAATAGTGTTCATATCAATTACAAAAGACCCGCTTTGTATTTTTCCAGTTTCTGCGGTTACTTCTCCACCAGATAATTTAATAGTTCCCGTATGCAGGCCGGCAGGTTTTTTTCCGGTCCATTCTATTACACTTGAAGTAGTATTTACCGAGTAGGTTAATGCGGCAGCAGGAGCTTCTTTTACTTCTTCGGCGTCAGAAGTTTCTGTTTCGTTTTGCTTTTCTCCTTTACAAGAGGTAGCAGAAGCTATAATGGCCAATACTGCAAATAAGTTAATTAGTTTAGTTTTCATAGATAATTCTTAAATGGTTAAAACGTTTTCAAAATTATTTTTTTTCTTAACACATACTTCTTAAATATATACTAAAATATTCCTGTGACATTATGACATTAATTCAAAAATGGCAGTACTTTTGCTACTTCAAATTGAAAACTTATAATTAGGTACTTGTTACAATGAGTGATAAAAATAAAAATACAGAAGAGGTAAAAGATCAGGTAGAAGAGATACTTGATACGCAAGATACAGAAGAGCAAACCACTGAAGAGGTAGATGTTGAGGTGAAATTGCAGGAAGAACTAGATAAAGAAAAAGATAAGTTTTTAAGACTTTTTGCAGAGTTTGAAAATTATAAGAAACGTACGTCAAAAGAACGATTAGAACTTTTTAAGACAGCAAGTCAGGATGTAATGGTTTCTATGTTACCTGTTTTGGATGATTTTGACAGAGCTTTAAAGGAAATTGAAAAATCAGAAGATAAGGAGTTGATCAAAGGAGTGGAGTTAATTCATAACAAACTTAAGGAAACCCTAAAAGGAAAAGGTCTTGAACAGATTGAAGTAAATGCGGGAGATGCTTTTAATGCAGATGATCATGAAGCAATTACTCAAATCCCAGCTCCGAGTGAAGATTTGAAAGGTAAGATTGTAGATGTGATCGAAAAGGGTTATAAACTGGGGGAGAAAGTAATTCGTTTCCCAAAAGTAGTAACCGGACAATAATTTAGGTATGAAGGAAGATTTTTATGACATACTGGGTGTAAGCAAAAATGCTAGCGATGCTGAAATAAAAAAGGCATATCGCAAAAAAGCTATTGAGTTCCACCCTGATAAAAACCCTGGTGATAAAACAGCCGAAGAGAAATTCAAGAAAGCAGCAGAGGCTTATGAGATTCTTAGTGATGCTGATAAAAGAGCCAGGTATGACCAGTTTGGTCACCAGGCTTTCGAAGGCGGCGGCTTTGGCGGTGGCGGCGGAATGAATATGGATGACATCTTTAGCCAGTTCGGAGACATTTTTGGAGGCGGCTTTGGCGGTTTCGGTGGCTTTGGTGGCGGCGGAAGACAACGTCGGGTAAAAGGAAGCAATCTTCGAATCCGAGTAAGGCTTACACTGGAAGAGATTGCTAATGGAGTTGAGAAAAAGATAAAGGTAAAGCGTAAAATTCAGGCGCCAGGAACTACCTACAAGACTTGTGGGACCTGTAATGGTACAGGACAGGTAACACGTATTACCAACACCATTTTGGGTAGAATGCAAACTGCTACCGCATGTTCTACATGTGGAGGTACGGGGCAAATCATTGATCATAAACCAGCAGATGCAGATGCTCAAGGATTAAAAGTTACAGAAGAAACCGTAAGCATTAAAATACCACCAGGAGTTGAAGATGGAATGCAGTTGAAAGTTTCAGGAAAAGGAAACGAAGCACCTGGTAACGGTATTGCAGGAGATCTTTTGGTAGCCATCGAGGAGCAAGATCATCCAGAATTGCAAAGAGAAGGAAACAATCTACACTATGATTTGTATGTGAGCTTTTCTGAAGCAGCACTGGGTACTTCAAGAGAAATAGATACAGTATCTGGTAAGGTGCGTATCAAAATAGAAGAAGGGGTGCAAAGTGGAAAAATCTTAAGACTAAGAGGTAAGGGGATTCCGAGCCTTAATGGATATGGTAAAGGAGATTTGCTAGTACATGTTAATGTATGGACTCCAAAAACCCTTAACAAAGAACAAAGAGAGTTTTTTGAAAGAATGGCTAAAGATGATCATTTCAAGCCAAATCCTGATAGTGGAGAGAAATCATTTTTCGAGAAAGTGAAAGATATGTTTTCTTAACAAAATCAGATGTTTACCCTTGAAAGAATCATTTGTTTGATATTAACTTTTGATTAAGAAAAATTCGTATATTTGAAACATCACTAGCGCATTTAGTGATAATTTTTCTTTTTCATAGCAATTTTTTTCCCATCCTTAATACTTGTATTTAGGGTGGGTTTTGTTTTAATAGGCATATATTAGCATAAGTTTTTTAGTTTTCGTATCATGCGGAGCTGATAACAACCACAATTATATTTTTACACTTTATGACTAATCTTTTAGAGGTACAAGGAGCATCCAAACGATTCGGTAGCTTTACGGCACTGGATAATGTTTCTATAGCAGTACCAAAAGGGAGTATTTTTGGGCTATTAGGTCCCAATGGAGCTGGTAAAACTACATTGATTCGTATTATTAATCAGATTACACTTCCAGATGAAGGAAAGGTGTTTTTGGATAACGAACCTTTAAAAAAAGAACATATTCAGGATATAGGATATCTTCCCGAAGAACGTGGGTTGTATAAATCGATGAAGGTAGGAGAGCAAGCTTTGTATCTGGCCCAACTTAAAGGATTAAGTAAAAAAGAAGCAAAAGATCGACTAAAATATTGGTTTGATAAGTTTGAAATTTCACACTGGTGGGACAAAAAGATACAAGAGCTTTCCAAAGGAATGGCACAAAAAGTACAATTTATAGTAACGGTACTACATCGACCGAAGCTGTTAATCTTTGATGAGCCCTTTAGTGGCTTCGATCCTATCAACGCCAATGTGATTAAGGATGAAATTCTACAATTGCGTGACGAAGGAGCTACGGTCATATTTTCTACCCACCGCATGGAAAGCGTGGAAGAACTATGTGATCATATTGCATTGATCAATAAGTCCAAGAAAATTTTGGAAGGCGAAGTTTCAGATATCAAAAGAAAATACAAATCCAATACTTTTGAGGTTGGGTTACTCGCAGAAAGTGAAAATGGATTGTACGATGAACTTAAAGAAAAATTCCAGGTAGTTCCGGCCGATTTTAAAACCATAGAAGAACAACTAAAGTTGAAAATCACTTTGGATCAGAGCACATCTTCAAATGATTTATTGGGATATTTGTCCACTAAAGCACAAATTCTTCGGTTTAACGAAGTGATCCCAAGTGTAAACGAAATTTTTATTAAAACCATCTCAGAAAATGAATAATCTCAAATTAATAATTCAAAGAGAATTTATTGCTCGTGTTCGTAACAGAACTTTTGTGGTTATGACTTTCTTAAGCCCCCTCATCTTTGTGGGGATGATTGCTTTAATAACATGGTTAGCTACACTCAATAATGAAGAAGTTCGACAAATCGCCTTTTTTGATGAAACGGGAATGTTTACTTCCGATTTTAAAAATTCGGATAACATAACCTACATAAACTATAGTGATCTTAGTTTGAACGATGCTAAAGATTCGGTTGTCATCAAGAAATTATATGGATTACTTTATATTCCTAAAAAAGGAACAAACAAGGAGCTTGCTTCTTCTGTTCAGTTCTATGCGGATGATGCTCCAAATATTTCCATCCTCAATGGGATTGAAGATATTATCGCTTCAAAGCTTACCAACCAAAATTTTGAAGAAAAGGGGTTAGACCTAAATGTGATCGAAAATTCGAGAGCAAGGGTCAATATTTTGATCGAAAATTTCTCTGGAGAAAAGACGTCCAAAATGACAAATTATGTGAAGATGTTTTTTGGAGGTGCTGCAGGGTATTTTTTAATGATGTTTATTATTATTTATGGTAACATGGTGATGCGATCGGTAATCGAGGAGAAGGCGAATCGAATTATTGAGATTATTATCTCATCAGTAAAACCATTACAACTAATGATGGGGAAAATCCTGGGAACTTCTTTTGCTGGGATTCTTCAGTTTTTAATATGGGTGCTTTTAGGAAGCGTTTTATTATTTGTGGCTACCTCGGTTTTTGGAATAGAAGCACAAACTCCCACAGGTATAGATCCTTCTATAGCACTACAGGAAGATCATCAAGAAGAAATACAATTGTTGCTTCAGGATATATTGAAACTCCCGTTAGGTACTTTGGTAATGGCCTTTTTTGTCTACTTTGTAGGAGGTTATTTCTTATATAGTTCTATCTATGCTGCTATTGGTGCCGCAGTAGATAGCGAAACAGATTCTCAACAATTCATGCTGCCTATTATTTTGCCATTGATGCTGGGGATTTACGTAGGGTTCTTTTCGGTTGTAGAAAATCCACATGGTACGGTCTCTACCGTCTTTTCTATGATTCCATTAACTTCTCCCATCGTAATGCTGATGCGCATTCCTTTTGGAGTAAATTGGTGGGAAGTATTGATTTCTATCCTTCTGTTGTTTGGAAGTATTATATTTATGGTATGGCTGGCCGGAAAAATATACCGTGTAGGTATTTTGATGTATGGTAAGAAGCCTAGTTATAAGGAGTTGTACAAATGGTTAAAGTATTAGTGCAATGATACAAGAAGAAATCACAGAACAGGTAAAAGAAGTAATCCAAGAGGATGTCTGGGGAGCTATAAAAGAGTTTCTAGGCTACGAAATATTTCATTTTGGTCCCGAGGATCATCCCTTAGTGCTTACGGTAGGTTTGCTGCTATTTGTGATTTTTGTATTGTTGATTACTTCTTTCTTTTTAAGGGTATTTAAAAGATTCCTGACACGGAAATTGAATAGTGACGATAAACTAAAATTTGAATCCGTTTTTTCGTTTTTAAAGTATTTCATTTATATCGTTGTTATTTTTGGTACGCTAGACGCCATAGGTTTTAATATCACAGCTATTTTTGCAGCTTCGGCGGCTTTACTGGTTGGTGTAGGTTTGGCTTTGCAGACTTTTATTCAGGATATTCTCTCTGGGATATTCATTTTTGTGGATAAAACTGTTCATGTTGGGGATATCATAGAATTGGAGGATAAAGTAGGTAGAGTAGTGGAGATCAAACTCAGAACAACGAGAGCGGTTACCATAGATAACAAGGTGCTCATTATTCCTAACCATAAATACATGACATCCTCATTGTACAACTGGACTCAAAATGGAGCGTTGACACGAGAATCTGTAAGCGTTGGGGTGGCCTATGGAAGTGATACGCAATTAGTCAAAGAATTATTGATCCAGGCGGCTTTGTCGAATCCTCATGTGTTAAAACAACCAGAACCCCTGGTGTTGTTTACGGATTTTGCAGATAGCTCACTAAATTTTAAAGTCATTTTTACGATTAATGATAGTTTTCAGGGAGTAATCCCTAAGAGTGAAATACGCTTTGAGATTGATCGTTTATTTAGAGAACACAATATCAATATTCCGTTCCCGCAACGAGAGGTTACTATTGTTAAAGAATAATCTACCATTGAAAAGTTAATAAATAATATACACGCCCCAATATGAAGTATAAGGATCTTTTAATGTTTTGTTTTTTTGTGTTTGCAATACACACAACTATTAGATCCCAGGATACTGATTTGGCAAGATTAGAATACGCTTATATCCCTCAAAGTGATAGTGATAATAAATATAGCAGAATTCGTTTTTCTGCTAACTATCCTATTAAAATGAAACAAGAGGGATCTTATTTGGTAATTTCTGGTCAGTATCGATATAATGATCTTGATATAGAAGATCCATTGATATTTGATCCAGGAGGAGATCTCAATGTATTTCAGACTATAGGTTTGGAATTGGGGTATACCTTCAAAATGAAAAATAATTGGAGATTTGGAGCCAAACTAGGAGGGCAGATTTCGTCGAATTTCGAGAGTTCAGGAATAGAAGGTGACGATTTTAGATATACAGGGTCGGTGTATTTTGTAAAAAGCTATAAGAATAAACAAGCCCCCAAAACGGCTAGGTTGATTATGGGATTACGTTATACTACTCCTGCCAGTATTAACTTCCCGTTACCCATTATAAATTACTTTAAACGATTTCATCAAAACTGGTCTTTTTCGGTAGGAACACCAAAGACGAGTATCAAATATTTCTTTAACGAAAAGAATACATTACAAGCTTTTGTGGGATTGGATCGTTTTTATGGTAATTTGCAGAATAACAGAACTTTTGTAGATCAAAATGGGGAAACAAAGGTTGCAGAAAATGCGTCGATGTTGAATATTCTTGGCGCATTAGGATATGAATATTATTTTACGGAACACTTATTGTTCTATATGTATTCCGGATATACATTAAGTAATGAAATACGACTACGAGATGGGGATCAGGAAAATGTACTGACCATCAATAATGGAAATACATTCTATTTTCGTAGTGGAATAAAACTAAAAATATAATGGCAAAAATTTTAGTAATTGAAGACGAATCTGCGATTCGAAGAGTTTTAGTCAAAATTCTTACCGAAGAAAGTGATAAATATGAAGTATTCGAAGCCGAAGATGGACTTTTGGGTATAGAAATGATCAAAAATGAAGATTATGATTTGGTGCTTTGTGATATCAAAATGCCAAAGATGGATGGAGTTGAGGTATTAGAGGCTGTAAAAAAGATAAAACCAGAAATCCCAATTGTGATGATCTCTGGGCATGGTGATTTGGATACAGCTGTAAATACGATGAGGTTGGGGGCGTTTGATTACATTTCGAAACCACCAGATTTAAATCGTCTATTAAATACGGTAAGGAATGCCTTGGATAGAAAAGAATTGGTGGTCGAAAATAAAAGACTGAAAAAGAAGGTTTCCAAAAATTATGAAATGATTGGAGAATCCAAAGCCATTTCGAATATCAAAGAAATCATAGAAAAAGTTGCAGCTACCGATGCCAGAGTGCTGATTACCGGGCCTAATGGAACGGGGAAAGAACTTGTGGCGCATTGGATTCATCAAAAGAGTGATCGTTCTTCTGGACCAATGATCGAAGTAAACTGCGCAGCAATCCCCGGAGAATTGATTGAGAGTGAACTTTTTGGTCATGTGAAGGGAGCATTTACCTCTGCAAATAAAGATAGAGCTGGTAAATTTGAAGCTGCAAATGGAGGAACCATATTCTTGGATGAGATTGGAGATATGAGTCTTTCTGCACAAGCAAAGGTACTTCGTGCATTACAAGAAAATAAAATACAACGTGTAGGAAGCGATAAGGATATTAAGGTAAATGTAAGAGTAGTAGCAGCTACCAACAAAGACCTTAAAAAGGAAATTAGCGATAACAAGTTTCGGGAGGATTTATATCACAGATTGGCTGTGATCCTGGTAAAGGTTCCTGCATTAAACGATCGTAGAGAAGATATTCCGTTATTAGTTGATCACTTTTCAAAGAAAATAGCTTCAGAACAAGGATCACCTACAAAGACATTTTCTGCCAAAGCGATTAAGCAATTACAACAATACGATTGGACAGGTAATATTCGAGAGTTACGCAACGTAGTAGAACGCTTAATTATTCTTGGTGGAGCAGAAGTAAGCGAAGAAGATGTAAAGCTCTTTGCGGCAAAATAAGAGTAGATAGTCTTTGGTGTTATAGTGGTTTACGCATGTAATGAATAAACCCTATATTGCGACCAAAAGTGGGATAAGCCCTTTGTTATGAAGAAAATTGTATTGCCCCTCCTGCTGTTGCTTGGCTTGCATAATGCTACAGCACAATATGATCCTGGTGCCGTAAACTACGGTTTTGTAGGGATCAAAAGTTTTGGTTTGCAAAATGAAGTTGGATTAGGAGCACGAGTAGAATATGCCTTTAATTGCTACACTACCTTTATAGGAGAATATAATAGAGCTTTTGCTATTGGAGCAGAAGAAGACTACGAAGGATTCAACGAACTGGCTTTTGGAGTCAATCTTATTTTATTTAATTGGTATCCTACTACTATAACCGCAGGAATGAGTTATATTGGTAATGACTCTAGTTTTTTTGAAGAGATAGAAGACGAAGCCTTTTTGGGGATACGATCTGGGAATTTTAATCACGGCGCTCAGATAAAACTAAGAGCATTGCATCAAGTATCTGTTCCCGTGCACATTTTTGCCGAATTGAATGTCAAAAGTTTGGGAAGACGGTATGATACCTTCTTGATTGGGTTTAGCTATGATTTTAAAGCAAGATAATAAACAGAATCAGTTATAAAAATACTGGTTTATGCACACTTGATGATAAGTTCCAATGACTAGATATATTTTTTACAAAACCAAAACTTTAGTATCTTTCGAAGTATAACACAAATGACATTATGAAGCACATAAATCATGATGATTTTAGGGCAAAAGGACCTGTAGAACTATCAAGTATCCCAACCATTGTTGATCTTAAAGAAAGTGAAAAGAAGATTGAAAAAGAGTTAGAAGAAGTCAGAGAAAAACTGGGAAAACTTCAGGATACTTTATACGCCCATGGTAAATATGCCGTATTGGTTTGCTTACAAGGTATGGATACCGCCGGAAAAGATAGTTTAATTCGAGAAGTATTTAAGGATTTCAATACCAGAGGGATTATCGTCCATAGTTTCAAAGTACCAACCGATCTGGAGTTAGGACATGATTATTTATGGAGGCATTATATAGCCTTGCCACAGCGCGGAAAATTTGGAGTCTTTAACAGGACACATTACGAAAATGTTTTGGTTACTCGGGTACATCCAGAATATATCATGAATGAAAATTTACCAGATGTTACTTCGGTAGAAGATATTAATGATGAATTCTGGGATAAACGCTTTGAGCAAATACGAAATTTTGAAAAACATATTGCTCAAAACGGTACTTTGATTTATAAGTTTTATTTGCATCTGTCAAAAGAAGAACAGAAAAATAGGTTATTGCGTAGATTAGAAAAAAAGGAAAAGAACTGGAAATTTTCAGCAGGGGATTTAAAGGAACGAAAACTCTGGGAAAATTATCAGAATTGCTATCAGGATGCCATTAGTAGAACATCAGAGCCACATGCACCTTGGTATATAATCCCTGCAGATGATAAGCCGTCGGCAAGATATATTGTAGCGAGAATTTTGTATGATACCTTGAAGACTTATGAAGATATTCAGGAGCCTGAGTTAGATGAAGAGACAAAAGCTAATTTAGAGGCTTATAAACAACAATTAAATAATGAATAATGTAAAGACCAAGTTGATTTAAGACGACAGTCGATACATTATAGAGACAAATACTATGTTAAGAAAAATAACCCCTATTCTTTTTATTCTACTAGGTCTTAATGGCTTTGCCCAAACGCCATCAGTAGAAGATTCTACTATGCTTAAGAAGATATACACTACCTCCTTAGTAAATGGAAAAAGCTATGAGTGGTTAGATTATTTATCCAATCAGATAGGAGGGCGTCTCTCTGGTTCTATCAATGCGCAAAAAGCAGTAGAGTGGGGAGAAAAGGAATTAAAAGAGCTAGGGATTGATAAGGTGTGGTTACAATCTGTAATAGTGCCTAAATGGACAAGAGGGGTAACCGAGTTTGCCTATATCGAAACAGAACCAGGTAAAACAACCAATGTTCCTATTTGTGCATTAGGAGGTTCTGTGCCAACTCCAATAGGAGGTATCAAAGCTCCAATAATTGAGGTAAAGGGACTCGAGGACCTAAGAACTCTAGGAACGGATCAGATCGAAGGTAAAATTGTATTTTATAATAGACCCATGCAACCAGATCTTATTCAAACCTTCGAGGCGTATGGGGGTTGTGTAGATCAGCGTTATTCAGGAGCAGCAGAGGCAGCCAAATTTGGAGCCGTTGGAGTGATCGTAAGATCCATGAATTTGAGAATGGATGATTTTCCGCATACCGGAGCTATGAGTTATGGTGATTTACCGAATAGTGATAAAATCCCAGCAGCTGCGATTAGCACCAATGGAGCAGACTTATTAAGTTCAATGTTAACATTGAATCCAAAGATCAAATTTCATATCAATATGAACTGTAGAAGTTGGAAAGATGTAGAATCTTTCAATGTGATCGGCCAGATTACCGGAACCGAATTTCCTAATGAGTATATGGTAGTGGGTGGCCATTTGGATTCTTGGGACTTAGGTGATGGTTCTCATGATGATGGAGCTGGAGTGGTTCAGTCGATGGAAGTGTTGCGACTTTTTAAAGAAATAGGATACAAACCTAAACGCTCTATCAGAGTAGTACTTTTTATGAATGAAGAAAATGGATTACGAGGAGGTAAAAAGTATGCTAAAGTGGCCAAAAGCAAAGGAGAAAAACATGTGTTTGCGTTAGAAAGTGATGCTGGAGCGTTTACGCCCAGAGGATTTTCTTTTGATTGCGATGATGCGAACTTTAATCAGATACAAAGTTGGAAACCTCTTTTTGAACCGTATTTAGTGCATTATTTTGCCAAAGGAGGAAGCGGAGCCGACATCGGTCCATTAAAAGGAGATGGAATTGTTCTCGCTGGACTTAGACCTGATTCTCAACGGTATTTTGATTACCATCATGCCAAAAATGATACTTTTGACGCGATTAATAAAAGAGAACTCGAATTAGGAGCAGCAACAATGACCAGCCTTGTATATCTTTTTGATAAATATGGTGTAAAGTAGTAGATTCAACCTTAACAACTTCGTATACTTACTTATTACAACAGTTTGGATATGATTACATTCAAAACGCTTGACGGTATCGATATCAAAGATATTCATTCTTGTTTCTTGGAAGCTTTTGCAAATTATGAGGTTCCATTTAACATTACCCTAGATGAATTCTCTTATATGCTAGCCCGAAGAGGATGTGATTTTTCAATGTCCTATGGAGCTTTCAGTAATGATGTATTGGTAGGTTTTGTGCTTAATGGAGTCGGTATATGGAATGGTATACCAACGGCCTATGATACCGGCACAGGAATTATTCCTGACTTTCAGGGAAAAGGGATTGCAAAAGATCTATTTCGATTTGTGATTGAAGATTTGGTTGATAAAGGGCAAAAACAATATTTACTAGAAGTTATTAAGACGAATACAAAAGCGGTTCAGTTGTACAGAGAATTGGATTTTGAAGTAACAAGAACCTATGATTATTATGTATTCGAGAATACGGCATTGGATAAAATACAGTCCAAATCACAAGTAAATGGAGTTTTCAAAAGTATTGTGAAACCAGATTGGAGAGAAATAACATCTTTTTTCTCCATATCACAATCCTGGCAGAATAATAAGGATGCTGTAGAAAGGAAATTATCTCATTTTAAGATCCTTAAGATGGTTGTGAATGGAACAGTGGTTGGGTATGGAGCAATAGAAATGCATACAGGAGATATTCCTTTATTGGTCATTCACCCAGATCATCGAAGAAAAGGTTTTGCAACTTCATTATTGAAGGAGTTAGCTGCTTTTTCAACCTCGGGTATGATAAAAATGATCAATATCGAGAGTAGTTATGATCCTTTTACTCAATTTTTTAAGTATCTTCAGGTACCGCCAGGTAAGGGGCAATACGAGATGATACTTACCTTCTAGCAATCCAAATTACCATCGCAAACTACTGCCATATAAACGATAGCAGCTATTCCTATTAGAATGTTCAGTACTGGTAAACTAGCGGCAATAATTGCAAAAAGATGTCTTCTCTTTACAAAAGCAATCCAACTTACTGCGATAGAAAAAACCGTCACAAAAGGATAAGCAACCAGGCTAATGACTAAAGTGATGGTAGGGATGCTGTTTTCGGATCCAGGACTGTCAAACATCATCGGGGACATGATGATCATGGGTAATGAGGGTAAAATTAGAATGCCAAAAATGATACTGGCAACAATGAGGTAGATCTTGGTGTTGTTTCGCTTCTTTAAGGCGGTGTTATTAGCTGTTTTTTCAGACATAGTTCATGATATAGAACGTTAAATATACGATAAGAATATTTTAGTTTATTTTGGTTCATATACCTTTGCGTCTTCAAAACTCAAAAATGCTTCAACAGTACACCAAAGAATTTAGATACAACATCAAATTAGCTGCTCCTGTTATGATGGGGATGATAGGGCATACGCTGGTGGCTCTGGTAGATAATATTATGGTAGGGCAGTTAGGTACAGCAGAACTAGCGGCAGTTTCTTTAGGGAACAGTTTTATGTTTATTGCTATGTCCTTAGGAATAGGATTCTCTACTGCAATTACTCCTTTGGTAGCAGAAGCTGATGGTGAAAATAACTTTAAGAACGGTAAATCTGCTTTTAAACATGGTCTTTTTTTATGCACGACCTTGGGAGTGATATTGTTCTTTTTGATCTTGCTAGCCAAGCCGTTGATGTATCTTATGAAACAGCCTGAAGAGGTAGTAACCCTGGCTTTACCCTATTTGGATTTGGTCGCATTTTCTTTGATTCCTCTGATTAGTTTTCAGGCGTTAAAACAATTTTCTGATGGCTTATCAATGACCAGATATCCAATGTATGCAACACTATTAGCTAATGTGGTCAATGTAGTACTAAATTATCTGTTGATTTTTGGGAAATTCGGATTTCCGCAGATGGGGATTGTTGGAGCAGCAATTGGTACACTAGCATCCAGAATTGTAATGACGATCTTTTTATGGGTCTTTTTACAGAAGAATACAAAGTCTACAAATTATGTACAGAAGATCAAATTCTTTGTCCTGGAGCGTAAGATGATCAAAAAAATATTGGCATTAGGATTCCCGTCTGCATTGCAGATGTTTTTTGAAGTCGCCATCTTTACCGCAGCGATATGGTTATCAGGTATTTTAGGAAAGAACCCACAGGCCGCTAATCAGATAGCGCTTAATTTGTCCTCTATGACTTTTATGGTAGCCATGGGGTTAAGTGTGGCCGCTATGGTGAGGGTCGGAAATCAAAAAGGATTAGCTCGGTTTGAAGATCTACGTAGAATAGCATTTTCTATATTTCTTTTGTCATTTCTGATCGCTACTCTTTTTGCATTAATTTTTATCCTGTGTAATACTATTCTTCCCCTAATTTATTTGGATCAAAATGATGTAGAAAATCTGGTAGATAATACCGAAGTGATTAGTATTGCAGCAAAACTTTTAGTTATCGCAGCCTTATTTCAGATATCCGATGCAATTCAGGTAACCGTGCTTGGAGCATTGCGAGGGCTTCAGGATGTAAGAATACCCACCGTGATCACTTTTGTTGCCTACTGGGTAGTAGGTTTTCCTGTAAGTTATTATCTGGGGTTGTATACTGAGTATCAAAGTTCGGGCATTTGGATAGGCCTTCTTGCCGGACTGACTACTTCGGCATTATTGTTGTATTTCAGATTCAATAAATTAACAAAAGCATTGATTCAGAAAGATTGAATTTTGAAATAAAAACAAGGGAGAAATACGTTTTACCTACTTCGTTCGTTAATTTGGTATTAACGAATAATTAACTATCTTTCCCATAAAAACCTAACACAAAGAATGAAAGTCCCAAATTTTAAATTTTGTCTATCACTTATTGCCTTTACTTTGTTGATGATGACTAGTGGTAGAGGTCAAAACTTCGAACACAGTAAAAAACAAAACTTAATTCCTAACCCTAGTTTTGAAACTGTAAATACTTCTTTAAAAAGGATGGATATGGAGATGCAAAATTTTGGAATTATCCAGGATTGGAAGCCTGCAATTAATTCTCCCGACGTCTATCATCCACAATTAGAGTTAGTAAGATTTATACATAAGTCTCCTAATTTCTTAAAACAATTTGGGGAGCAAGACCCAAGAACTGGAGAAGGTAAAGTAGGGATGTATATTGCTGGAGGAGAGTATAAAGAAGGAGTTACCTCCAAGTTAAGACAACCGCTTAGTGCAGGGAAGTATTACTATTTTCATATGTATGTGTCTTTGGGAGAAGGGATTTCTAATTCCTGTACTTCTTCTATAGGTGCATATTTTAGTGCTAGAAGCCCAAAAATTACCGGAACATCAAAACTTCCTTTACATATAGAATCTTCAAAAAGAGTGTGCGATACCAAAGGTTGGGCAAAAGTTTGCGGTGTATATCGAGCAAAAGGTAACGAAAAGTACATTTCTTTAGGGTATTTTTCTGATAGCCCTATTGGGAAATCAGTTAAAGGAGGAAATTATGATACCGGTTATTATTTTGTTGATGATGTGTTATTGATGGAAATGAGAAGCACCAAAGGCTTAATCGCAGATCAGGTTTGCAATATGGCGTTAGACTTTAAGCCTATTGAATTTTTGGTGGGAGAGAGCGAAGCTTACAAAGAGATTAAAGAAGCTTTGGATTCATACATTCAATATGTAACTATTTTTAATGTGAATTCGGTAAAAATTATTGGTCATGCAGATGATGCTGGCTCTACCTTTGAGAATGAAATCATGTCGGCTGTTAGAGCTTTTAACGTAAAGAGTTACATGGTCGAAAAAGGAGTGGATGAGTCACTTATCGAGATTGTTGCAGCTGGAGAAACAGCTCCTATAGTTACCGAAGGGTCTGATTTGGACCCGGAGTCTAATAATCGCGTAGAAATTAAAATAGAATAATACCAAAATTATAACTGGTGTTCCTGCAAAAAGGTAGTACCTTTGAAGCAAATTTTTATAGACAAATCATGAGCTTTCCAAAATTCTTGTTAGGGGATAATACTGATTTTCCTGATTCAATTTTTGTGATTCATACTGAATTTCCGAGGTTTATCATCAATCTTGAAAATGATGAGGTAGAATGGCTGGAAGAATTTGATAAGCACGATGAGAAGGAGTTACTTTCTGAAGCTGAAAACCTTTTTCAGGAGGCGAATGATTTTTATGATCGTGAGATAGAACGTTATGACGAATAACCCGGTTGATATCCTATTGATTCATGGAAGAACTAATACAATTTGATAAAGATCTTTTTTTATATCTCAATAATCTTGGGAATACTACTTGGGATGGATTTTGGTTGTTTATGACCGAAAAGTTATATCAAATTCCCTTGTATTTAGTTTTGTTATACTTTTTCCATAAATATTTTGGGTTACGTGGTACGATTATAACGCTGGTTGTCGTAGCTGCTTTAATCGCTGCATCTGATCAATTGTCGAATTTGTTCAAGAATGTATTGTTTATGCGACCAAGACCCTGTCGTGCAGAAGGGGTAGCAGAGTTTACCAGATTTATTGCCGAACGTTGTGGTCGCCACGGATATTTTTCGGCTCATGCTGCTAGTTCTATGGCATTGGCTTTTTTTACAGGACTTTCTCTACAAAAGCGTCTAAAGTATATCTTTCCTTTTATGGTAGTTTGGTCTATCGTTGTGAGCTATAGTAGAATTTACTTAGGAGTTCATTATCCGGGAGATATCATTACTGGTATGGCGATAGGTATTTTGTTGGGTGTGGGCGCGTATAAACTTCACGGATTTTTAATCAAAAAATACGGATAGTAGAACTCCTTTTTAGACTTTAGCGATATTAGTTTTTTCTGAATTTTTTCTTTTTCTGCTTTTTGCTAAACAGCCTTTTTAAGAAACCATCACGCTTTTCAGGTTTGCAATCCAGATCGTCCAGAATTTCTTCAGTAGGTTGCTCGAATTTGGCTTTAGTAATGAAGTCAAAACTAGCATCTTTATTCATTTCCTGGTATAGCTTAGCAAAGATAGGTAGCGCCGTATTCGCTCCCTGACCTAATGCTGTCGTTTTGAAGCCAATGTTGTAATTATCATTACCTACCCAGGTAACTGTCACAAGTTTTGGAGTAATTCCAACAAACCAACCATCCTTATTATCTTGCGTGGTTCCTGTTTTTCCTGCAATATCATTGTTCAGCTTATAAGAATTCCGTATTCTTGAAGCCGTTCCTTTATCTACGGTTGCTCTCATCATCTGTAGCATTACTTGCCGTGTATATGCCGTGTATGCTATAGTATCCTTTACTTTGGGTTCGAAAGATTGTATGAGATTGCCATTTTTATCTTCAATTTTTGTGATGTAAAATGGGGTTACGGGTTTACTTTCGTTTACGAAGCTGGCATAGGCTCCAGCAAGAGATTTTAGAGGAATACCATCTGTACCTAAAGCCATAGCAGGCTTTTCTGACAGCGAATCCGTAATGCCTAATTTTCTTACCTGATCTACCACTTTAGGGATTCCCACCTCGTTAAGAACTTTAACGGCAACTGTGTTAACAGATTGACTTAGTGCAGTCTCCAGACTAAAGTTGAGATATGGATCTTCTTCTTTTGATGAATTTTTAGGAGTCCAATCCTCTAGATCTGTATAGGTAATCGATTTGGTCGAAAAATAAGTACACGGTTTCATACCGTCTTCTATGGCAGCGGTATATACAAAGGGTTTGAAAGTTGATCCAACTTGCCTTTTACTTTGTGATACATGATCGTATTTAAAATGACGATAATCAATGCCACCAATATAGACTTGTACTGCTCCGGTAGAAGGTGCTACAGCGATCATCCCGGTATTTAAAAACTTAAGATAGTGTTGAGTGCTATCTATAGAAGAAACTTTTTTGGTACTATCTCCACTCCATTCAAAAAGCTCAATTTCTTTTTTCCTAGATAAAGAATCCAATATTTGAGATTCTGTCAATCCCTCTTCAATCCACTTTTTATATGTTTTTTGTGTCCGGATGATATTCTTGAGTAATCCCTTGTCCTTCCACGGTGCTTGATCCCCGTATGATGTTTCATATTGTTTTTGTAGACTTTTTAGATGTTCTTTCATCGCTTCTTCCGCCAAGGCCTGCATCTTGAAATCCAAAGTAGTGTAAACCACCAGGCCATCATTGTAAATATCATAATCATTACCGTCGGGTTTTTTATGATGTTCCATGATTTTGAGAAGCTCCTTTTTTACCTCTTCTCTGAAGTAAGGAGCAAGTCCAAGATCATGATTAAAGTATTGGTAATCCAGCTCGATACTTTTGCTCATCGTCTTATCTGCTTTTTGAGATGATAGGTATCCATATTTGACCATTTGTTTGAGCACTACATCTCTTCTCAATTGACTTCTTTCTGGAAAAAGACGAGGGTTGTAACTATGATTTGCTTTTAGGGTGCCAATCAAAGTTGCGGATTGAGATAAGGTAAGTTGAGAGGAGGTTTTATTAAAAAACTTTTGAGCAGCACTTTCGATACCATAGGTGTTATCCGGAAAAGGAACGGTGTTAAAGTACAGTGCCAGTATTTCTTGTTTGGTATAAATTTCCTCCATCCTTTGAGCAACGATAGATTCTTTTATTTTATTAATCACAGTGCTGAATACTCGATATTTTTTTCGCCCATAAAGATTCTTAGCCAATTGTAATGTGATCGTACTACCACCGCCAGAAGATTTATCTCTTAATAGGATACTTTTGAAAAATACACGTAATAAACTTTTGTTGTCCACACCATCGTGTTCATAAAACCGTACATCTTCTGTTGCGATAAGCGCATTAATCAAATGTTCAGGAAGATCTGTATATGTGATAGGTTGTCTATCATAAATGTAATATTTGCCAATTAGTTGTCCGTCCTTAGCTAATACCTGAGTTGCCTGAGCTTGCTTAAGCGTACCTAATTCCTGTTTGGTTGGTAATTTGCCCCACGCACCCAGATAGATAGAAAGGTAAAAACCGATAAATCCCAGTACAATAATGCCGACGCCCAACGACGACCACTTTACCCATTTTTTTTGTAAAAACTGCTTCATGTCATTTCAGATCCCGACATAGATAACGTTAAAAACTCGCTATTATTAAGTTTTTTCAACAGGTCTTTTCTTTTTAAAATCTCTAAAGAACAGTATGATCATTACTACCATAAGCAATGAAAAAGGTAAAGATGTGATAATGAGTAGTTTTTGCATAGCAATCAGTACATTGATTTCAGCCTTAGCATTACCTAATAAAATGATTCCAATAGCAAAAATTGTGAGGACAATACTCCATAATAAACGATGTTTTTTTGAAGGTTCTTGTTTGCCATCATCAGTGAACATGCTGAGTACAAAAATGGCAGAATCCAGTGAAGTGACCAAAAAACTGATCAAGAGCAATATGGTTAATGCATTTATAAAACTTTGTAATGGATAATTTTCAAAAAAGATAAAAATAGAAGTAAATACGTTGTCAAATTGCCCTTGATAATTCCCTAGGTGTTCTATGATATCAAAAGCAGATTGCCCAAAGGTAGTAAACCAAAAAAAGGTGCCCAGAGAAGGAATAAAAAGTACTCCTAGTATGATTTCTCTAAGGGTTCTGCCTTTAGAAATTCTGGCAATAAAAATACCAGTAAATGGAGCCCAGGCCAACCAAAATGCCCAATAATAGTAGGTCCAATCCGTAAGAAATGCTTCGCCTGGATTATACCGGCCGTAGGCCAAACTAAGAGGTATAAAATCAATGATGTAGTGAAATAATGCATTAAAAAATTGGTAGATTACCGAAAGGATATCACTTTGCACAAATACAAAGAGTAATAGACCTATGGTGATGTAGATATTCCAGGTAGAAATGATTTTAATGCCTTTGTTAACTCCTCTAAACACCGATATAAATGCCAATACCGAAATGAGCAATAAGACCAAAATAGTTCCTGTTAATCCTATATCATGATTCAATATATGAGTCAATCCTCCTTCGATTTGGGTAGTGCCAAGTCCTATGGCCGCCACCAACCCAAAAACGGTAGTAAGAATAGCAAGAATATCGATACCCCCGAAAATGATTCCCAGAGCAATTCCAGAAGGAACTAATTTTGATATTGAGGAAAAGGCACTGCTTGACAACACTTTTTTGGAGTGAACGAATAAATAATACCCTACTACTATGGCAAAAATTGCATAAAAGGCCCAGGCGGTAAATCCCCATTGATAAAAAGTGTATTCGAGTGCTATAGTACTCGCCTTGGCACTGGTGTTTATTGGGGGATTATTCATCATATACACTGGTTCCTGCACTGCCCGTAATAAAATTCCGGCACCCATACCCGCACTATATAGCATAGATATCCATGCTAATCTTGAGAATTGAGGCCGATCATTAGGGTTTCCCAATTTTTTACTTCCCCATTTAGAAATGGCTAGCACCACTAATAATACTACACAAATCAATCCTAGCCAAAGATAAAATCGCCCAAATAGCTGTCGTATCAATATGGAAAAGGACTCTATTCCATCATAAGTCTCAACGGTAAAAAAGTATAAGAAAAAAGAAAAAAACAGTAGTATTCCCAATGAAATATAGAGTAAACTGTTTTTGCTGAAATCAAATCTCATAATAGTTCGTTTTTCTTTGGAAAATTTTTTAGTAGTAATAAAATGTAATGGTGTACTATTAAATGTCTTAAAAAGTTTTTAATTGACGTTACTATCCTGATAAGTTTTGATTTTTTTAACAAGTAAAAAACCGAAAAAATAATCTGATTTTTAAACTTGTTTCTTTAAAAATTTCAATAATTTTAAGTAGACTTGTAATAGCATTACAGCTGTGTTATGGGAACCAGCCCAATTAGAAGATTCCTTGGGGTAAAGTAACTGTAATTTTCCTCAAGTTTAGTAATAGAATTAAAAGTAGACCTTCGTTTTAACCCTGTTATTATAACTAACTAAACCTGCAAACCCATGAGAAGAGTAATTGTTGATTTTAAAAAGCTGAATAAAGACATTTTAAACCTTCTTGTACAAAAGTTTCCTGATGGCTATGCCGATAGAGATATCATTTCTTTCAAAAATCATCACAATGAGCTGATCGAAGCTGTAGAAGTACGAACAGAAGATACTGCGTATCTGGTAAAAATAAGTAAAAGATTATCAGATACAATGCAAGCCTTTGATGATGACGATACCACAGACAATATTCCAGAAAATGTGGGCGCTCCCGAGGTAAAGGATATGGAGGGGGCAGAAGAATAGTCGAAGATTATTTTCTGTAAACAAGCTTGGTTGTTTCTGCCTAACTAATGCAAATTTATTTTTATTTGTATATTTCCTCATGCTGATATCAGTATTTGGATAGATATATGCTGGGGAAAAAACAAGTTAACAACAACCAAACCTTTAAGAGCCTTTTGGATACAATTAGGTTATAAAACCGTATTTATATTGTTTAAGAAAAAATATTTACTCCTGTTTTTTGTGGGAGTATCACTTTATGCACAGCAATCAGGTAAAAAGAATTCCACATCTTTTTTTATCATTCCAGAACTAGCCGTGGGGAAAACCATGGAAGCAAATACGGGCTTTCCTAAAACGGATCTGCAAAAATCCCTATTTGTAAGTATAGGTCGTTACAATCAATCAAGTGATCAACAATGGGCAGCAGAGTTAGGTTACCCCAAAACAGGTCTTTCTTTAGGGATTACAGATTTTGGTAATACCGACAAATTGGGGTTGGCATATTCGGTTCTACCATTTGTTGAGTTTGGTTTATTTAAGAAACGCTCAGATCGGTGGAATGTAAATGTAGGTATGGGAGCAGCTTATCTCGATACGCAATACGATCCCGAAACGAATCCATTTAATCTTGCAGTTACTACCAAAGTCAACTGGACTTTTCGTTCATTTTTGTATTATGACTTTTTAAAACGTAGAAATATCAATTGGCGTTTAGGGATAGGATATGCGCATTTTTCTAACGGACATACCCGGCTACCCAATCAAGGACTAAACTCTTTCTTAATCAATATATCTTCTGAAATAGGAAAACAGCCAGCAGTATCTCAGGAAAAGAGTGGGATGCCAGTGCACAAAAAGAAACGATACTCAGAGAATTATTTTTCTTTCAGAGCTGGTATTGGGCAAAATGTGCTTTCTAGAATTTTTAATGATAAGAAAGAGGTGTATTCTGTAGCTCTTTCGGGAGGTAAGATTATTAATAAAACGTATAAGTTTGGAATAGGGGCGTATTATCGGTTTTATGAACACTACTATGATCATATACGAGAGGATGGAGAACTTATTAGTGAACAGGTGCCAGAGTACAGAGAACACCCATTTCGCTATGCAACAAACTTTGGTTTTTTTGGAAGTGCAGAGCTCTTCTTGGGACACGTAGGAATCTTGTTTGATTTGGGGATAAATATTTACAAACCTTTTTATAAGATTGAATGGCAATTGAGTCAGGGTTTTTTTTACCAGGGACAATATGCCAGGTTAGGAGAGTTGAATTCGTATTACAGGATAAAAAGAACCATCACTGGGAGGATGGGAATAAGATATTATCTATTTAATACTTCCAAATCACCAAAAAACAATGTATTTCTTGGAGCTACAATTAATTCCAATTTGGGTCAGGCAGATTTTTCTGAGTTAAGCCTTGGGTATGCATATCGATTTGGATTTAAGGAAAAATCAAAATAGCACTTTATTGCTTCTTGCTTAGGTTGAGTAAATGTTTGGCAGCAGCAAAAGGAGAGGTTTTAAGCTGTTGTACTGCTTCCATTTGAGTATTCATTTCTTTTTTTACCTCTAGGTTATTAAAAAATGATGTTTTTAATTGTTCTTCTATAGTCTGTAGTAACCAGAACTTGTTTTGCTGAATCCGGTTTTCTTCAAAAAAACCATTCTTTTGGGTGATGTCCAAATAATCTAGAATGACCTTCCAGATCTCTTCAATCCCTTCTTTTTTTAGAGCGCTACAGGTCATTACCTGGGGAGACCATGTGCTTTCTGCAAGAGGGAACAGATGCAAGGCTTTTCTGAACTGATTCTTTGCCTCGCGTGCACGTTTTTGATTATCACCATCTGCTTTATTGATCACTATGGTGTCCGCCATTTCTATAATCCCTCTTTTGATACCTTGAAGTTCATCTCCGGCTCCAGCCAATTTTAAAAGCAAAAAGAAATCCACCATACTATGCACTGCCGTTTCACTTTGTCCAACTCCAACCGTTTCAATAATAATTACATCATACCCGGCCGCTTCGCAAAGAATTATAGATTCTCTAGTCTTTTGGGCAACTCCTCCCAAAGAACTACCAGAAGGAGAGGGACGAATAAAAGCATCTGGAGATCTTACCAAAGATTCCATTCGGGTTTTATCTCCCAATATACTACCCTTCGAAATTGTACTGCTGGGATCAACAGCCAAGACAGCAACTTTTTTTCCTTTTTGTATCAAGAGATCGCCTAAGGCTTCAATGAATGTACTTTTTCCTACTCCAGGTACTCCTGTAATACCAACCCTAATGGCTTTATTGGAGTGAGGTAGACATTTTTCTATGAGTTGTTGTGCTTGTATGGTGTGATCTTCCTGTGTACTTTCGATCAGGGTAATACCTCGACTTAATGCCGTAGTATCTTTGGCCAAAATCCCCTCAAAAATGGTTTGTACGCTTACTTTTTTTTGGCGCTTCCTTTTAAAGCGATCAATAGCATCGTTCTTGGTGCTTTCAGGAACTTTTGAGATCGAATGAGGATGTTTGTTGGGTACTTTAGACACAGACTGATTTTAAGGCAAAGTTATAAATTCCTAATGGTAATATACCTTTTGTAGCTCCTTAAACTAAAATTATACTTTTATCGGAATAGCAACGGCGGTTTGATCCCAAGCCATGAACATGAGGGTAAATCCATTTGCATTTTGAAAATAAATGGAGAATTGCTCTACCACATTGAGAAGCGGTTGTACGGGAACTTCAACGATGAGTTGATCGTATTGTGGGTCTCGAGTAGCTTTTCCATCTTTGAAACTCACTCCCCAATCGTACAGTTTATTATTAAAAATGACTTTCCAGGAATCTTTATTTGGGATAGTCCATAACGTATATGTCCCTGCTGGTAGTTGTGTGCCGTCTACCATAACGTCTTTATCGGTAGTAAAAGTGGTAGCCTCATTGGCTCCTGTTCTCCATACTTCGCCAAAAGGGACTAAATTGCCAAAAATTTCCCTATCCTTTTTGTAGGGTCTGTTATAATAAATCTCAAAATTGACATTACCTGCATTGTGGGTAAAGGCTTCTTCTGGACTATGTTTTTTGGTATTGTATTTTATCAATTGTAAGCCGGCAAAACCAAAAATAAAAAGGCCGGCAAGGATTAATAGCACTCGTTTTAGTAATCTGGACATAAAAGTTAATCTTTGATTGATTAAAGATAGTCTTTTTTAGGATCTAAATGCTATTAATCCTTAGAAAGAAAAGTAGTAGGTTTATTGGGTTAACCTGGCAATATTCATGATGTTTACTGCACAGGTGTTTCTCAATGAGGTAAGGACTTTTAATATCGAATCGGGTAAGTGCTTACGTTCCAATAAATAATCAATTTGATCGATTATGGTATTGGTACAATTCATATTTTTTTCCAAAAGTGTAAATACATCTTTTACCTCCTCATGATCTTTGTAAATCTGACTTTTTTTTAGCTTATGCATGGTTAAATAATTTAGTTTAATAAAAGTTGTATTATGTAGTATATTTACTTTCCAAAAGCTTACTTCGAGAGTAGTTAAATATTTATTAATTATTTGATATTCAGACGTTTGATTATTTTGTTTCGATTTTATGCATAATTTTGCAACATCTAGGCTTTTGTATTCGTCTATATAAATGAATACAATTAGAAACAGTTTTTAATTAGAATCACTAACCAAAAGTAAAGGAAGTTTGTTACAAAGCGAGCTAATAGAACAGTGTAGAGCGAATGACCGCAGAGCACAGATGAAGCTTTATAATAAGTACTGCGACGGTATGTATTATGTGGCTTTACGATTCCTCAAAGATCCATTTGAGGCAGAGGAGGCTATGCAAGAATCTTTCATCAAGGCTTTTACGAGATTACATCAATTTACAGGTGATGTTACTTTTGGTGCTTGGCTTAAACGAATTGTAATTAATAAGAGCATTGATATGCTTAAAGCCAAAAAGATGAATATGGTGGCGATAAATGAACAGGTAATGACGACGGTGGAAGAACAGAATGATTGGTCTGTTTCAGATTCGGTTACCGTAGATGAAGTAAAGAAAGCTATAGAAAGATTACCTGAAAAATATAAATATGCAGTAATGCTATTTTTAATCGAAGGGTATGATCATAACGAAATAAGTGAAATACTAGATATCACTCCAGTTGCTTCTAGAACTTTAGTACATAGAGGGAAAAAGCAACTACAGGACCAACTAAAACATTTGAAAGATGGCACAAGATATTAGAGAGCTGTTGAGACAAGATAAAGCTATCCCTTCTGAACGATTGCAAGATGGACATCAAGCTCGTTTTATGGCTAGATTAGAGAAGGAGTTACCCGAGCGGAAAACTAAATCGTCTAATTATGGCTGGCTTAAAATTGCGGCTAGTGTGGCTATTATTTTTTCCATTTCTATCACTGCATTTAACCAATTTGGTGGTAAGGATAATACGGGTACTGAGGTAGTAGATACTGAAACTACCAAGAATGCTACAGTAGTGTTGAACAAGCAATCATCGGGTTTAGCAGATATGCATCCAGAATATGAAAAAGTAGAGAACTATTTGTTGACCAGTATTAAATTTCAGTTATCCGAAATTACAGTCAATGATAAGAACAGAGAATTGGTAGAAAGTTTTAAGGTACGTTTGAGTAATCTCGATAAAGAATACCAGAACTTAAATAAAGAATTGATGGAAGTCGGGCCAAACTTAGAGAGTATTGAAGCGATGAAGGAGAATCTAACACTTAGACTTTCATTATTAGAGCAATTAAAAGAAAAACTTGAAGAATTAGAAAAAATTGAGAACGAAGGATATGACGAAATACAAGCTTAGCGGTATTACATTTTGCATTCTTAGTCTTTGTGTTACAGGGTTACTGGCTCAGGATAGACAAGAGAAACTTAATGAACGGATTTCTGTTGCTTCTGATGTTGCGTTAAACCTGAATACCAGCCATACCAATGTTGTTTTTGAAACCTGGAATAGAAATGAAATTGGGATTGAAGCTTATGTAGAGGGAGAGAATTTGGATGACGAAAATAGTAGAAGGATTATAGAAAGTTGGCAGTTGGATGTATTGGGAGATGATCAAAGTATTACGATCAACTCCAGAGCAGGAAATTTGTGGTCAGGAAAAGTTACTGCATCGAATTTTACGATTAGTGAAGAAGAGTTAAGAAAGTTAGATCCTGCTATTTCGGACCTTTTAGGGCCTCTTATCAAAAATATAGAGAATAATCCTATGCCTAATTCGCTTTCAAATGAGCAGCAGTCTAATGTTAACCTCTCTAATAAGAGGTATTCAGAACAAGACGAGAAGTATGTGCAACAATGGGAGAGTCAAATTCGAGAAAAGTTCAGTGATGAGATCGAAAAGGAAAAGCAAAAATTGGCGCAGCAGTTAGAAAAGAATGGTGCTATTTCTGGAGATTTGCAGATCAAATTAGAGTGGGGAGAGCAGTACGGTAGACAAATGGAGGCCTGGGCAGCACAGTTTGTTAGAGACATACAGAATCAGCAGCAAGGAACGTCGAATGTAACAGTTTATCAGTATACGGCAACACGACCTAATACCAAAGGAACGAGTAAGGTGATCAAAGTAAAGATGCCCAAAAATGCGAAGCTGAAGCTTAATATTCGTCATGGAGCAGTGCAACTTGCAGAAAGATCTAATAATGTAAAAGCATCCTTATCGCATACCAGACTATCTGCCAATGTAATCGATGGAAATAAAACATTCATAAAAGCATCTTATTCTCCTGTATTTGTTAGGCAATGGAATGATGGAAGACTAGTGGTGAATTATGTAAAAAACTGTAGAATTCAAATTGCTAAGAATCTTTTAGTAAACTCAGATTCAAGTAACATCTTTATTCAGCAAATGGATGAAAACGGAGCCATAGCTGCAAGTTTTGGAACAGTAACCATAGCGAATTTAGGAAGTTCTTTCAAGACATTGGATTTAGCCGTTCAGAATAGTGATTTTAGATTAAAATTACCTAAAACACCTTTTAATCTTACCTATACAGGCTCTCGTAGTAAGATTGGGTTGCCTAAAACATTGGAGATTAATACCAGAAGTAATTTTGGAAACGTTTTTATCAATGGTTATCAAGGTACACGGGATACAGACAAGTTGATTACTGTTAATGCTAAATACAGTAACGTGATTTTGAGTAAAGAATAAATATTTTTCATAATAATTGTAGTGTTAATTATAAAAAAGCTTCATCGGTACATATCGATGGGGCTTTTTTAGTGTAATACATTTTCTATTCTCATTTTTCTACCAAATAAAGCGTAAGAACCGTTGTCGGTTTTTGTCTTTGATCCTTACAAAAATGCATTTAATCTATTATTTCCCCGATTCTTTAAATGTAAATTATTGATAATCAAATCAATAACCTTTAAATAACTTAAATTTAACATTTTTTGTGTTTTTTATCGAGTATCGAATTCATTTGATCTAAAAGTCTGTTTTTTAGTTTGTTTAGCCATATTTAAGTAATATCATTGTATGGTAAACCCGTAACAGGGGGAGAACAAAGCATTATTCAAAAACCCTAGATAAGATGAAATTAATAACATGTATTTTTAGTTTATTTCTATTCTTAAATAGTTATGCAAACATTAGTGACGGCGATCTTAAAGTAGAAAAAGATGGCCTGGTTGTGGTTGTATTGGATTTTGAAGAAGGAGATAAAATTAAATTATTCGAGATTGAGACTGGAGAGCATATTCTTTCTAAAACTCATAGTGAGATCGATTTAAGTCAACTACCAGTAGGTTCTTACCTTCTAGAAAACAATGATGGTGAATCTGTTGTGATCGATAGAATGGAAGAAGAGTTAAAGGTTGATGGTGCAATCAATGCAATCCATAATGATTTTTTATTAGAAAGAGATAGTGCAAGAGTTATGGTTCCTGCAGAGATAGATGTTGAGCAAGAGTATATGCACTATTATGATAACTCAGAAACCAATCTTTTAGCGATTACAAGAGAAGGTGATGTGATTACGGTAGAGGATTTCGAAGAAGGAGACAAAATAAAATTATTTGAAGTAAAAAATACAGTTCACGTTTTAACAAAAACAACAAACTTTGTAGACCTTAGCCAATTGCCAGCTGGTGTTTACGTATTAGAGAACGACAGAGGAGATTCTGTAGTTGTAGAAAAGTTTGTAGACAAAGATCAAGTAGCAGAAATGTAGGAAATGCTATATAAAATGTGTAAAGCCTATCCAAACGGATAGGCTTTTTTGTTTGTGATCTAGGGATATTTTTTTTATTTCTCTAGATTTTTGGTCATGTTGAAACCTACGAATAATCCAACACCTGCCATTAAGAAAATAGTTCCGGGATATGCAACTTCACGATTTAGACCAATTACTTGATGCAAGAGTCCCGCGATAAAAATACCTGCACCTATACCCATTAATAATAATGAGAAATTTAAGATAAACACTTTCCAAAAAGGTGTTACTCTTTTTTCTTTACTACTGTAGAAGATAGAGGCGTCTGCTCCTTTCTCTATCAATGCCATTCTTTCTTTATTTCTGGCAGCGATAAAGAGGTAGAATATTCCAAAAATGCAACCAAAAATAGATAGTGGTATTAATGCTTCAATAAAACTCATAATGTTGATTTTAAAATTTAGATTACTGTTCGTTTTTTCATTATGACGGGCAAATGTTTGGAGCGGTTACAAAATATGTGAAAAAAAAATTACTACCTTTTTTGAGTATTAGGTGTAACCGTAGTTAGATGAATGTCGTCTCATAGATAAATGAACCATCAACCAGACCAATATTATATTCAAAAAGTGCTAGAAGGCGATATCAACGCTTTTTCGATACTGGTAGAACGATATCAGAATTTGGTATATACTGTAGTGTATAGGGTGGTTAAAAATAAAGAACAGGCAGAAGAAGTGGCTCAGGACACCTTTATCAAAGCGTATGAGTCATTAGCTAAGTACAGAGGAGAAGCTAAATTTTCAACTTGGTTGTATACCATAGCCTATCGAAAAAGCCTGGATTTGGTGAAATCAAATAAGAGATTAATAACTTCAGAATTGATAGAAGAGATTAATGAAGGAGATATAGAACTGGTTACTGATGCATTGAGCTATTTACAAGAACAAGAACGAAAAAAAATCATAGCAGAGAGTATCTTAAAACTACCACAAGAAACAGCAGTATTAGTAACGCTCTATTATTTTGAAGAGAAGAACATAAAGGAAATAGCTGATATTGTGGGGTTAACAGCAGATAATGTAAAAATAAAACTGTTTCGTAGTAGAAAAAAGTTATATTCGATACTGAAACATTATGTTTTACCAGAAATAAGTAATAAAAATGGAAGAGCAATTTAATGACGTAAAACGTTTAGTAAAAGAGGCAGGAATAGAACGTCCCTCGTCGGGTTTCTCTATCAATGTGATGCAAGATATTAAAAGGTTGAGTGCACAGGAGCCTATCGTCTATACACCTCTTATTTCTAAACGAGCCTGGTTTTGGATAGGAATATTAATTTTTGGTTTGGTTTTGAGTCTTGCGTTTTTAACTGATAACAATACATCGATTTTGGATAAAATTGATCTTTCTTCTTTACAATTAAAGGGGAAGTTGATCAATAACCCTTTTAAAGACTTTACACTTTACAAGACTACGCTGTATGGGATTTTGTTCTTCTCCATATTGTTTTTTGTACAAATTCCAATTCTTAAAAGAAGAATAGACAAGAGTTTTTCTTTATAGTTCGGCGATGTATATACAACTAATCTTTTAAAAGATTTTTTAAACTCCGTTACATTCTCTATTTTACATACCCTAATTATTTATTATACATCGGTATGCAAAAAAGAGTCTGTATAATAGGGGCTGGCCCTAGCGGGATCACGGTGCTCAAGAATTTGATTGATAAAGGACTATCTGTGGTTTGTTATGATCAGAACAAAGAAGTAGGAGGTAACTGGATTTATTCTGAAGATGAAAGCCACTCTAGTGTTTTCGAGACCACTCATATTATTAGCTCTAAGACATTATCACAATACGAGGATTATACTTTTGACGATTTTGATAAAACGGTGGCCGATTATCCATCGCATGATGAATTAAGGAGGTATTTTCAAGCCTATGCTCGCTATTTTGACCTCTATCCACATATCGAATTTGGAACTAGCGTACTACATTGTGATAGAAAAGGAGATAATGAATGGCATGTTACTATCAAACAGCACAATCAAGAGCGTGTAGAAATATTTACCGATTTGGTAGCCTGTAACGGCCATCATTCTGTACCTAGAATGCCAGAATATCCAGGAAATTTCAGCGGTTCCTTTATGCATTCGCATCACTACAAAAAAGCGTCACCATTTGCAGGAAAAAGAGTGTTAGTCATAGGAGGAGGAAATTCTGCTTGTGATGTAGCCGTAGAAACCAGTCGGGTGAGTGAGCGAACAAGTATAAGTTGGAGAAGGGGGTATCGTATTATTCCAAAGTTCTTTTTTGGGTTACCCTCGGACATTGTGGGTGCAAGATCTGCCTGGTTGCCGGTAAAAATAAGAAGTTGGCTTAACGATCGATTACTGAACCTTCTTATAGGTAAGAATAAATTATATGGGCTACAGGAGGTAAAAACTAAATTTGGAGAAACTCATCCTACCATTAATGATGAACTGTTATATAAGATAAGGCATGGAAAAGTTCACCCTAAAGTAGATATAGAACGTTTGGATGGTGATACGGTGCATTTTAAAGATGGTACCAAAGAAGACTTTGACGTAATTATTGCGTGTACAGGTTTTGTTTTGAAGCATTCCTTCTTTAAGGATTCTTTTATCGATTATAGTGATGGTCCAGTGCCCTTATATCTCAAAATGTTTCATCCAAAATATCATGATTTGTTTTTTGTGGGGATGTTTCAACCATTAGGATGTATTTGGCCGGGATCAGAGTTGCAAAGTAAGATTTTGGCAAACTATTTGACTGGGGAGTGGAAAATGCCTCAAAATATTGAGAAGTTATGTGAGCGAGAAGTTACCCATCCACATTACAGGCAAATCAATACACCAAGACATACCATTACTGTGGATTATCATGATTTTAGAAGGGCGTTACTGAAACAACTTCCTAAAAATTGGATATCCAAAGAACCCAAAACCATTTCAAAAAGTGCTTAAATGAACAGTACAACGTTTAAAGATTTTTTAGGTCAGTTGACCGATAATTTTGTTCCTGTAGTATCTTCCGTATTTTCAAAAGATGATTATTTAGCCATAGACTTGTCCGAGTCCAATAAAGAGCTGGATACCATAGATGTTTCATCATCATCAGCATTTGATGATTATATCACCGATTTTCTAAAACAACATAATGCTCAGGTAGCCTATGGTGGATATTTGGAAGTGCGATCAATGTATCGTCGAAGCGCTCATTTTAACCAGCAAGATCCTACAACCGAGAGAAATATTCACTTGGGATTAGATGTTTGGTGTGATGCGGGTACAGAAATTCTGGCTCCAATTCCAGGAAGAATCCATAGCTACAAAAACAATAAGAATTATGGAGATTACGGTCCTACTATTATTTTGGAGCATGATTATCCCGAAATAACTTTTTATACTTTATACGGTCATCTTAGTGTAGCTTCCCTTGATCATATTGCCATCGGTCAGGAGGTTCGAGCAGGTGATGTTATTGCCAGATTAGGCGATGCGTCTGTAAATGGAGATTATGCTCCGCATTTACATTTTCAGATTATGAAAGATCTGGAAGGAAACTCTGGAGATTATCCAGGAGTATCCAGTAAAAGTGAATTAGCTAGGTATCAAAACAATTGCCCTGATCCTAATCTACTACTTAAAATAAGGTAAAAAAAACACCTCAGAATTATCACATTTATAACTATTTTGTTTAATTGTACAAGTATAATTAATAAGTTTTGTGTGTACATAAACGATAAAACTATCTGGATATGTACTAATTTTAAGTGCTTGATTTAGTGTATTTTGTGTATTTAATCCAGTTTATTGTGTTTTTTGGCGACACTTACAATATTTAAATTTCTGATAATCAGTTATTTAAATATATTTTTCTTCTTTTTTGGTATTTTAACGAAAATACGGCGTATTTGATCTAAAAACTTGATTTCTAGTTGGTAACACAATTATTTCGCTGTATCCTTGTATGGTAAAACCGTAGTTTCTTAACTACAAAGCCCCAAAAATGATGAAAACGATTACACTATTATTCAGTTTATTTTTATCTCTTATAAGTATTGCTAAAGATGACAATGGTCTTGTTGTAAAGCAAGATGGTTTGGTTGTTGAAGTAATGGATTTCGAAGAAGGAGATAAATTAAAGTTATTCGAAGTTGAAACTGGAGATCACATCTTATCAAAATCTTATTCTCATATCGATTTAAGTCAGTTGCCAGTAGGTTCTTATATTTTGGAGAACAGTCAGGGTCAATCTGTAGTTATCGATCGTTTAGAAGAAGAGTTGATGATCGAAGGAGCTGTTTTTGCTCAGGATGAAAATTTTGAGGTAGAAGATAGCATGATGGCTGATGCAGGAGAGAGCACAGATGTTGAAGAAGGTTTTATCAAGAATTATGTAAATTCTAATCAAAATCAACTAGATATCCATAGAGATGGAGATATTGTTACTGTATTAAATTTTGAAGAAGGGGATAAATTAAAGTTGTTTGAAGTAAAAGATACGGTACACGTTTTATCAAAAACTACCAATGTTATCGATTTAAGTTTACTACCAGTAGGAGTTTACTTATTAGAAAATAACAACGGAGATTCAGTAATCGTTGAAAAGTTTATCGAAACTCAGAACAACCTTAGCGAACTATAAGAAAATTCATCAGGGGAATTTTACAACTCGAATAAAAATATAAAAGAAGCGGATCCAATTTGGGTCCGCTTCTTTTTTATGATAGGTTGATGAAATCGTTGTTTCTGGATAAGACATTTTCAAATTTAAACACATAGAATTATGATGTATTGTTTTTTTATGTATATTTGATCTATGTATTCAAAAGAACTTTTAAAAGGAACCCTTTCAGTTATTGTATTAAATATCCTTGCCGAAAACGGACGTATGTACGGCTATGAGATCTTTCAAAAGGTAAAGGAGCTTTCTGACGGCAAAATTTTGCTTAAAGATGGTTCGTTGTACCCTGCTTTACAAAAGATGAAAAAAGAGGGTTTGTTGACTTGCGAGGAAGTATATATCGGTAAAAGAATTCGAAAGTATTACTTGCTCACCAAAAAAGGAAAAGAAGAAAAAGTGCATTATTTGGAAGAGTTGCAAGATTTTATAGCGACCATAAGCAAAGTTATTAACCCGCAATTGAAAATTTCATGAGGCTTACTGATGAACAGGAACTCGGGATTATTGAAGTTTTGGATAAAGAAGGGTTAAAAATAAAGTCCTTAAGAGATGATATTTTGGATCATCTATGTTGTGTGGTAGAAATCCGAATAAAGAAAGGAGAAACTTTTGAAATAGCCTTGCAAGAAGCATTAATAGAGTTGGCTCCTAATGGGCTGAGTGAGATCGAACGAAAAACAATTTTTTTATTAAACTATAAACGAATACTTATGATGAAAAGACTTATGTATCTAATTGGTTTTGTAGGAGCATTTACGCTTACGGGAGGTATTACTTTCAAAGTGTTGCACTACCCTTATGCTAATATGCTGTTTACAGTAGGCTTTCTGTTATTGCTTTTTGTATTTATGCCTTTATATACTTTTGATAAATTCAAGTTAGCAATAGCACGTTCTTTGTCAGAACGACTAAAGATTATTATGGGCTGTATCTCAGGAACTTTGATAGGCTTGTCTGGATTATTTAAATTCTTGCATTGGCAGGGAGCTAGTGTTCTTTTGCTGGCGGGAGCGTTTATATTTGCTGCGGGATATTTGCCTTTTTTGTTTTTTACTATGTATAAAAAGTCTGTATCATAGATCGGCTCAAAAAGTATAAAAAAACCTGCAGTTCTTACTGCAGGTTTTTTTTATGTAAAGTCTTGTAACTTCTTATTCGTTGATCAATACCCATTCTCCTTTTTCGATCAGAGGAATGGCTTGTTTGTATTTCAAGGTTTTATTTTCACCACTCATTACGTGCTTAATGGTAACTCTATCGTTACGACCAATTTTAGGTTGCTCTCTTACAATGGTCTCTGTAACCTGTGGTCGTTGTTGGGTTTGACCAGCAGCTCTATTCATGGCAGCGCGCTCATCCATATTTGGAATCTCTTCTTTGCTAGTTTCCAGATTTTCTTTTCTTCTCACCTGGCGAGCTTCAGAGATGTCTTGAGTATTACCAGTAGGCAATTCTCCTTTGAATAAGAAAGAAATCACATCTTTATTTACTTCTTCGATCATAGCTTTGAACAACTCAAACGCTTCGAATTTGTAAATCAACAACGGATCTTTTTGTTCGTGAACGGCAAGCTGTACACTTTGTTTCAACTCATCCATTTTACGAAGATGAGTTTTCCAGGCATCGTCGATAATGGCTAGTGTGATGTTCTTTTCAAAATCAGTGATCAGCTGTTTCCCTTCAGAATCATAGGCTTTTTTAAGATCTGTAGCAACGTTCAGACTCTTTACCCCATCCGTAAATGGTACAAGGATTCTTTCGTAATTGCTAGAAGGGTCTTCATATACTTGTTTGATCACTGGGAATGCAGTTTCCGCATTACGCTTCATTTTATCCTGATAGTGATCATAAGCCGCTTTGTACACTTGTCCCGCAATTTTTTGAGCATCCATTTTTTCAAACTCTTCTGCAGAGATAGGACTGCTCATAGAGAAATAGCGTATCAACTCAAACTCAAAGTTTTTGAAGTCCTGAGCGTTCTTGTTGGATTCGGTGATCACTTCGGCAGTGTCATAAATCATATTGGCAATATCCACACGCAAACGCTCGCCAAATAGCGCATGATATCTGCGTTTGTATACCACTTCTCTTTGTGCGTTCATTACATCATCATATTCCAAGAGTCTTTTACGAACACCAAAGTTGTTTTCTTCTACTTTTTTCTGAGCTCTCTCAATAGATTTTGTGATCATAGAGTGTTGGATTACTTCTCCTTCTTCTAATCCCATTCTATCCATCATTTTAGCGATACGCTCAGAACCAAATAAACGCATAAGGTTATCTTCTAGCGATACGTAGAACTGTGAGCTACCTGGATCTCCCTGACGTCCAGAACGACCTCTTAACTGGCGGTCTACACGTCTTGAATCATGGCGCTCTGTACCGATTATTGCAAGTCCACCAGCAGATTTTACCGCATCTGTAAGCTTGATATCGGTACCCCTACCAGCCATATTGGTAGCGATGGTAACCATACCTTGTTTACCAGCTTCGGCAACAATATCGGCTTCTTTTTTATGCAATTTCGCGTTCAGTACATTATGCGGAACCTTTCTGATCGTAAGCATTCTACTTAATAACTCAGAAATTTCTACAGAGGTTGTACCGATCAATACAGGTCTACCTGCGTGAGACAATTCGGTTACCTGTTCGATAACGGCGTTGTATTTTTCACGTTTTGTCTTATATACTAAATCTTCACGATCGTATCGTGCTATAGGTCGGTTGGTTGGGATTTCCACCACATCTAGTTTGTAGATTTCCCAAAGTTCACCTGCTTCAGTAACTGCGGTACCGGTCATACCGGATAACTTTCGGTACATTCTGAAGTAGTTCTGCAAAGTAACCGTAGCAAAGGTCTGCGTAGCATCCTCAATCTTTACATTTTCTTTAGCTTCAATCGCCTGGTGCAAACCATCGCTATAACGACGACCATCCATAATACGTCCGGTCTGCTCGTCAACTATTTTTACCTTATTATCCATTACCACATACTCCACATCTTTTTCGAATAATGAATATGCTTTTAATAATTGTCTTAAGGTGTGAATGCGTTCACTTTTTACGCTATAATCTCTAAAAAGATCCTCTTTCTTTTCTGCCTCTTCTTCCTTAGATAATCCTAGTTCTTCAATTTTGGCGATTTCCATACCAATTTGAGGAAGTACAAAGAAATCTGGATTTTCTTTTCCAGAAAGATATTCGACACCTTTATCGGTAAGATCTATTTGATTGTTCTTCTCTTCGATTACATAATACAGGTCGGCATCAATCTTGTGCATCTCGCGATTGTTGTCCTGCATGTAGAAGTTTTCTGTTTTTTGAAGTAGTTGTTTTACTCCTTCTTCACTCAGAAACTTAATTAAGGCTTTGTTTTTTGGAATACCTCTATATACCTGTAGTAATTTAAAGCCACCTTCTTTGTTATCTCCTTCTTTGATGAGCTTCTTAGCTTCAGCAAGAACAGTGGTCAAATATTTTTGTTGAATAGCAACGATATCCGCAACCTTTGGTTTTAGTTGATCAAACTCATGAATATCTCCTTTTGGTATAGGGCCAGAAATAATCAACGGGGTACGTGCATCATCAATCAAAACAGAATCCACCTCGTCAATGATCGCATAGTTATGTGGACGTTGGACCAAATCTTCAGGAGCGTGAGACATATTATCACGCAAGTAATCAAAACCAAATTCGTTATTGGTACCGTAAGTAATATCCGCGTTATAAGCTGCTCTACGTTCTGCCGAATTAGGTCTGTGGTTATCGATACAATCTACGGTAAGCCCATGAAACTGAAATATAGGAGCCATCCATTCGCTATCACGACGTGCAAGGTAATCATTTACGGTTACCAGGTGAACTCCATTTCCAGAAAGCGCATTAAGATATACCGGTAGGGTAGCCACTAAAGTTTTACCCTCACCCGTCTGCATTTCTGCAATTTTACCTTCGTGCATGGCAATACCACCGATGAGCTGAACATCATAATGGATCATATCCCATTTCACCTCTTTACCAGCAGCATCCCAGCTTGTAGACCAAATTGCTTTGTCATTATCTAGTGTGATGTAATCTTTTGTTCCAGAAAGTTCTCTATCATAGGTAGAAGCACTTACTTCTATGGTTTCATTATTCGCAAAACGCTTCGCTGTTTCTTTAACGACAGCATAGGCTTCAGGTAGAATGTCATTTAATGCATTTTCTGTAGCCTCGTAAGCATCGTCCTTTAGCTTGTCGATTTCTGCGTAGATATCTTCTTTTTTGTCTATATCTTCTTCAGTATTTGCATCTTCCTGAAGTTTTTCAATTTTGGATTGAATGTCTTTTCTGGCATCATCAATCTGTTTTTTGAATGCTTCTGTTTTCGCACGCAGTTCATCATGAGATAATCCTTCAAGTTCTTTTTCAGCTTTTTTGATCAATTCAACTTTTGGCTGAATCTCTTTAATATCTTTTTTGGATTTATCTCCTACAAATACTTTTAATACAGAATCTAAAATTCCCATAATTTATGGTTATATGTTTATTGAGATGTTTGTTTCAAACACAACTGGTTGGAAGGTCCAACTGTTCGGGTCATTCGAGTCAAGTCCCAGATCTTGGGATTAGCGAAATTATCTCACGACCAATCAGGTCAAATTATACAATATTTTTACGATCAAAAATCGTAATCTAAGTGGCGTAATTTACGCAAAAAAAAAGCCTCTTGCGAGACTTTTATAACTATTTCATTTTTTTAATATTCATCCTCATTCCAAAGATAATCTTCGTCTGTAGGATAATCGGGCCATATCTCTTCTATCGAATCATAAGAATCTCCTTCATCTTCAATCGCTTGCAAATTCTCCACAACTTCCAAAGGTGCTCCAGTACGAATTGCATAATCAATTAGTTCGTCTTTTGTAGCTGGCCAAGGTGCATCACTCAGATAGGATGCTAGTTCTAAAGTCCAATACATAGGTTTACTGGTTTATTTTCTGCAAAAATAATTTTTTAGTTTAAAAAGTCAAGTAAAAAATTAATTATTTAAACAATAATTATAAGAACGTGATTTTCTGGGGTTTTCCCTTATTAATTTTGCAGCTATTTTTAATTTAAGAATTCTTGGTAGGAATCCATTTTATCTCATCTGCTTTCAAATCGTGGGACAACTTTCGTGCCAGTACAAAAAGGTAGTCAGATAGTCGGTTTAAATATTGTAAGGTAGTGCCTTCAAAAGGCTCTAATTCATATAGTGCAGTAGCCAAACGTTCTGCTCTACGGCATACGCAGCGGGCTATATGACAGAATGACACAGTTTGATGCCCTCCTGGTAGTACAAAATGTGTCATTGGCGGTAAAGTTTCATTCATTCGATCCATTTCATTTTCTAATAATTCGATGTCTTCATCGGCTATGGTAGGGATGTTCAATCGTTTTTTACCACTTTTTAGCATTGCTTTTTCAGGATCTGTAGCCAACACAGCACCTACGGTGAAAAGTTTGTCCTGTATAGTAACCAAAACTTGTTTGCTAAGTTCATCGATATCTTGATCTCTGATCAATCCAATATGAGAATTCAATTCGTCGACCGTTCCATAACTGTCGATTCGAATATGATGCTTAGGGACTCGTGTGCCTCCAAAAAGGGCTGTAGTGCCTTTGTCCCCTGTTTTTGTGTATATTTTCATGTGAAATTAATTTCTTATTGCTCTTTTTCTTTCTTTTTGAAGTAATTTTTTTTGAAATTTCGTTTATCACGATCATACAGTTTGCGCTTATTGTTCTTGGTATTCCAAGATACGATTGCAAATAAAATGGCAATCCCAATGACCATCAAGATAAGCTGGGTTTCTCCGGAAAGTGAATCAAACATTGTTTTTCTTTTAAGGTAAAAGTAGAAAAATGCTTTTAATTGAAGCTTATAAACAATCAGTATTTAAGAAGGAATATGCATTAAAAAATGCTAAATTTGTTGCGCTATGGAATTCTCTTCAAAATTATTGGAAAACGCAGTATACGAAATGTCTCAATTGCCAGGTATCGGGAAACGAACTGCTTTGAGATTAGTACTTCATTTATTAAGACAACCAGAGGCTCAAACAGAACATTTAACCTTGGCGTTGGGTCAATTAAGGAAAGAAATCAAGTTCTGTAAAAAATGCCATAGTATTAGTGATGTAGAAATCTGTGATATTTGTAGTAACCCTAGTCGAGAAAAGGAACTCGTTTGTGTTGTAGAGGATATTCGAGATGTAATGGCTATCGAAAGCACGGGGCAATACAGAGGTTTATATCATGTGCTGGGCGGAAAAATAAGCCCTTTGGATGGTGTTGGTCCGCAAGATTTGAAAATTAATTCCCTGGTAGAAAAAGTGAAATCAGGAGAAATCAAAGAACTCATTTTTGCACTTAGTGCCACTATGGAAGGGGATACAACAAATTTTTATATCTATCGACAACTGGAAGGGCTAGAAGTCAAAATATCTACGATCGCTCGAGGTATTGGGGTTAATGATGAGCTGGAGTATGCAGATGAAGTTACTTTGGGTAGAAGTATTATGAATAGAATTCCTTTTGAAAACGCTCTGAAGAATTCCTAACTTGTTACAGAAAAGTAAGTAACCTGAGACTATCAGTAATCATAGTAAATTACAATGTGCAATATTTCTTAGAGCAATGTCTATTGAGTCTAAGAGAGGTAATCGTTGCAGAAGATTCTGAAGTCATAGTTGTAGATAATAACTCTACAGATCATAGTTGTCAAATGATTCGGGACAAGTTTCCCGAAGTGCTATTGCTGGAAAACAAGATCAACCTTGGGTTGGCCAAAGCAAACAATAAAGGAGTCGGTGTTTCTAGTGGAAAATTTTTGTGTTTTCTCAATCCGGATACTATTATTCCGGACAATGTATTTCCAAATCTTTTGAAAAAGGCAACGCAACTACCGCATGTTGGGTTAGTAGGACCCAGACTAATAAGTGGTAAGGGGAACTTTCTTCGGGAAAGTAAACGTAATATCCCTGCACCGCTAACTTCTTTAAAAAGACTTTTAGGAATTCGTACGCGATTTGTAAAAAGCTATTTTGCCGATCATATTCAAGAACGAGAGATAGGAAGAGTCGATGTTTTGGATAGTGCATTTATGCTGATCAAAAAAGATCATTATTTGTCAGTTGGTGGTTTTGATGATGATTACTTTTTATATGGCGAAGACCTGGATTTGTCATATAGAGTTAAGAAAATGGGATTGCTTAATTATTATTTAGGTACTATTACGGCTTTGCATTATAAGGGAGAAAGTATCGATCGTAATGCTGATTTGGTAATGATTTTCTATGGAGCCATGCGATTGTTTTACAGCAAACATTTCAAAAGCAATCGCGTTCTTGATTTTATGGTTTCTGTGGGGATAAGAATGGTATCTTTTATACATTCATTTAAAGATTTTAAGAAGAATAGAAGAGAAGTAACACAGTATTATTTGATTTCAGAAAATGAAGTATTGAGTGCCAATATTGCATCAAAATTGAATACTGAATTGGTAAGAGTTTCTACAATAGAGAGAGAAGATTTGGGAGATAAGAATATCGAGATTATCTTTGATGGCGATTTTATGTCTTATATTGAAATCATTAAACAAATGGAATTGTTGAATAAACAAAATGTCACTTTCAAAATACGACCAGCAGATTGTGACTATATTTTGGGGAGTGATTTTAGTGATGGAAAGGGAGAAGTGATTACATTTTAAATAAACTTTAATATAGAAAAACTAATTTTAAAGCTTTATTTTAATTAAATTCGCAAAAAATATAACATTTAAACACTTTGGATTAAGAATATGGCAAAATTTGAGCTAAAACTTCCAAAAATGGGTGAAAGTGTTGCAGAAGCAACAATAACAACTTGGTTAAAAGAAGTTGGAGATACTATCGAACTGGATGATGCTGTGGTAGAAATCGCAACAGACAAGGTAGATAGTGAAGTGCCTAGTGAGGTAGAAGGTGTACTAGTTGAGAAACTATTTGATGTGGACGATGTAGTACAGGTAGGTCAAACTATTGCCGTTATCGAAACCGAAGGAGCAGATGTTCCTGATTCTGGATCGTCGACTGCGATAGAAGAGGCACCTGCTGAAGTTCCTGCAGAAGCTGCGGTTATTGAAACCCAAATAGCTGAAACTGCAGAAGCAGTTAGTGCTACTGCAACTGACTTCTCAGAAGGGAGTAAGTTTTATTCTCCTTTAGTTAAAAATATCGCAACTGCAGAAGGAATATCTCTAGCAGAACTTGAGGCGTTGCAAGGCACAGGAAAAGATGGTCGAGTTACCAAAAATGATATTTTACAATTTGTAGAGGATCGCAAAAATGGTAAGGTAGCACCAGCTGTAGCTGCACCTGCAAAAGTAGCTGCAGAGAAACCTGCAGCAACACCGGTTAAAAAAGCGGAAACTCCAAAGGCGGCACCTGTGGTGGCTTCAGGAGAAGATGAAATTATAGAAATGACACGTATGGGTAAACTAATTGCCCATCATATGGTAGAGTCTGTACAGACTTCGGCACACGTACAATCGTTTATCGAGGCAGATGTAACCAATATCTGGAACTGGAGAAAGAAGGTGAAAGGAGATTTTATGAAGCGAGAAGGAGAGAACCTTACGTTTACCCCGATCTTCATGGAGGCCGTGGCAAAAGCCTTGAAAGACTTCCCGATGATGAATATATCTGTGTCAGGAGATAGTATTATTAAAAAGAAAAATATCAATTTAGGAATGGCGGCGGCATTGCCTGATGGGAATTTAATTGTGCCTGTGATTAAAAATGCAGATCAATTGAATCTTGTGGGGATGACTAAGGCTGTTAATGATTTGGCGGGTAGAGCTCGCGATAATAAGTTAAAGCCAGATGATATTCAAGATGGTACGTATACGGTTACTAATGTTGGAACTTTTGGTAGTATTATGGGTACGCCAATCATTAATCAACCGCAGGTTGGGATATTGGCTCTTGGTGCAATTCGCAAAGTTCCTGCTGTCATCGAGACTCCAGAAGGAGATTTTATTGGTATTCGATACAAAATGTTCTTATCGCATTCATATGACCACAGAGTGGTAAATGGAGCTTTAGGAGGGCAGTTTGTACAACGAGTAAAAGATTACTTAGAAGCTTTTGATAGTAATAGAGAGATCTAAGAGAGCTAATAACAACAATATTAAAAAAACGCAATTAACTACAATTGCGTTTTTTTTTGTTTTATAATATAAAGGTAGATAGTGTTTTTGAATTCATACTTAGTTACAAGATTTGAATGGGTTTGATACAACTTCATTTTTTTGATAATTGTGGGTAACATTGAAGTGTTATTAGGTACTTATAAAAAAGTGAATTAAAAATTAAACAATAAATACATGAAAATTTCATTCTTCAGGCAAAATAGAATTGTCTTAGCTTATTTGTTAACTCTTGTTTTTGTGCTATGTAGTAGTTGCGATAAAGATGAAGATGAAGAGTTTTTAATGGTAAGTGAGGATAATATCTCTTTATCCGAGGGAGGATCATCAAAACAAATTACCGTTTCTGCCTCCGGAAAATGGTCGGCTACATCAGATCAAGTCTGGTTAAAAATAGTAAACGCTTCAGGCGAGGGTAATGGAAGTATTACAGTTGAAATAGAAGAAAACTTAGAGTTTACAAGTCGAACGGGCAAAATTACAATAAGTTCTGAAGGTGCAGGGACTCAAATTATCGAGATTACACAAGGAGCAGCAATACCTTTTGTAGCTATCGATAAAGAGGTGTTGTTGTTTGAGGGCCCTGAGGTCAGAACAACAACTTTTCAAATTACCTCAAATGTTTCTTGGACTATAGATAAAACTCAAGAATGGTATAATATTGATCCAGTTTCTGGAGAGGGGGATGCTTTGATTACTGTAGAAGTCCAGGAAAATTTTGGTATATCTATTCGAAATGAAGCTGTATTGATTTCGAATGCAGAGTTTGGGATCAATAGAAATGTTGAGGTAAAGCAAAATCCAAGAGTAGTAGTAGTAGCAGGAGGCAATGGTTTAGGTGATGCTCTTGATCAATTGAATTTCCCTTCTTCTTTGGATGTAGACAATGCGGGAAATCTTTTTATTACCGATCAATTTAACCATCGAGTAGTTAAATGGAGTGTAAATAGTGTTGAGGGAACTTTGGTAGCTGGAGGAATAGGACAAGGATCTTCTTTATTACAGTTGGATAACCCCTATGGAATTTTCATCGCAGAAAATGGTGATATGATTATCAGTGATAACGGTAACAGTCGTATTTTAAGATGGAAACCGGAAGATGATGCTGGAGTGATAATAGCTGGAGGCAATGGACCTGGTTTCAATCTTAATCAATTAAACGCTCCTAGTAGTGTCCACTTAACAGCAGATAATACCGTTTTTATTACAGATTCTGGTAATGATCGTACGGTAAAATGGAGTGATGGAGCAATAGTTGGAGAAGAAGTAACAGGAGGAGGAGGATTTCCTGCGGGTGTATTCTTGGATCAAGATGAAAATGTATACATAGCATCAGATTTGAATAACAGCATCACAAAATGGGAGCCTGGAGCTACAAATGGGGTTGTTGTCGCGGGAGGTAATGGAAATGGATCAGAACTGAATCAATTTGCAGATATTTCTGGTATATATGTAGATGATCAAGGGAATGTTTTCGTAGCAGACCAGGTAAATAATCGTGTAGTTAAATGGGCTCCAGGAGCCGCAGAAGGAGTTATTGTAGCTGGTGGTAATGGAAGAGGAGGAGAGATTGATCAATTAAATAGTCCATCTGGAGTTCGTCTGGATGCTGAAGGGAATATTTATGTTTGTGATCAGGCAAATAATCGTATAGTAAAATGGCTTAAATGATGAAAGGTGAACTGGCCCAGAGAGCTTTTAGGATTGAAATATAATCAGTAAAAAAACAATAGTTTTTAATAAAATAGGCAAAGAATTTTCTTTGCCTATTTTATTAAGTTGGGTAAAAAATTTGGTCAATTCAAATAACTTGTTTAGTTTTGAGGTGTACTAGATAACTAATACACTAGATATGATTCAAATTAGAGGCTTAGGTTTTCAGTATCCAAAAGGAAGAACCATTCTTAATGATATTTCATTGGATTTTACTCCTGGTAACATCTATGGGGTATTTGGTGAAAATGGAGAAGGGAAAAGTACACTCATTAAGTTGATGGCAGGTTTGTTGTTTCCGAAAATCGGGTATTGTCAAATTTCTAGTCAGGACATTTCAAGAAGAAGTATCGAGAACCTACAAGAGATTTTTTTAGTTCCTGAAGATTTCGAATTACCCGCTTTGAGCATTGATAGTTTTGAAAAAATAAACGCTCCTTTTTATCCTAAATTCTCTAGAGATCAATTCTACCAATTGATTCAGGAATTTAAACTTTTTCCTAAAGAAAAACTATCTGCATTGTCGTTCGGACAAAAGAAAAAAGTACTCATTGCTTTTGGTATTGCAGCCAATACCAATTTATTGCTTATGGATGAGCCTACCAATGGATTAGATATCCCTTCAAAAAGTCAGTTTAGAAGGATTATGGCTTCTGCTGTAGACCAAGGGAAATGTATAGTGATTTCAACTCATCAAGTTAGGGATTTGCATAGCCTGATTAATCATGTGGTGATTCTTGGGCAATCAAAAGTAATATTCGATCAATCGTTTTCTTCCGTTTCCGAAAAATTATGGTTTGGCAGACCAAAACAACAAATGATGAATGAAGTTTTATATGCCGAACCTACTTTTGGTGGTAGAGCAGTGTTGAAACGAGAAAATTTTGAAGAAACGGAGGTTGATCTTGAATTGTTATTTAACGCTGTAGTTAGTAATCCAGATAAAATCAATACGGTAATAAAAAGTACACATTACGATGCAAAAGCTTAGTGCAAAAAGAATAGCAGGACTTATTTATAGGAGCGTGATATTGCTACGTGGAGCAATAATTACAGCCTTACTTGTTGCAGGTGGACTTGTTTTTGTAGGAACATTAATAAGTGTGCGAGGAGACTTTATGGTAAAGCCTGATGAGTTCATTTCTATGTTTTCTATTTTGTTTTTGGTATTAGGTCTCTTGTTCACTTTTTCGATTTTTAGAGAAATTCAAGGAGATAAAACAAATCACTTCTACTTTTTGCTACCAGCGACTGCTTTAGAAAAAGTATTGGCTTCATGGTTGCTTTCCAATGTAATGTACATCGTAGTATTTAGTGTTTTTGCTTTTGTTGTTGGGCAATTGGCCATTGCTTTATGTAGTGTTTTTCCTAGTACAGATTTACATGTTTTGCCCATTTTTTCGGATACGTATTGGTGCTTGGTGAGGTTTTACTTTTTTGTTCAACCTGCATTCTTACTGGGGGCATTAACCTTTACAAAAAACAGGATAGGTAAAACCCTGCTCGCTGCATTAGTGGTAGTTTTCGGGGTGTTTATTTATAATATGATATTGTGTTTTTGGTTTACAGGAGGGGCTTTTGATGTGTTCAGTTCTGATCCTTTTTCTACAGAAGGGTTTTCGTTGGCACAAAATGATCTATCAGGGGTCGGTGGATTTCTTTTCGGTTTGATTTTCGGGCCCATGATGCTTTTGGCAGCTTATTTTAAAATGACAGAAAAGGAGGCTTGATCATGGATTTTGATAACGGCAAACCGATATACTTACAAATTGTGGATTTCTTTTATGAGAATATCCTGATCCGCAAATGGCAGGAAAACGAAAGGATTCCTTCGGTAAGAGAGGTTGCTGTTATGGTAGAGGTAAATCCAAATACCGCAAGCCGGGCATTTACACATTTACAAGAACTAGAAGTGATTTATAATAAAAGAGGAATCGGATATTTTGTCTCAGAAAAAGGATACAACACCGTACTCGAAATCAAGAAAAAAGAATTTATGGGAGTAAGACTGCCAGATATGTTTAAAGAAATGATGCTACTCGATGTAGAGTTTGAAGAAGTGAAGAATTCTTATGACCAATATGTTAAAAATGTAAGTGATGAAAAAAAGTAATTTGGTATTAATAATTGCAGTGGTGCTGCTGGCTTTTTTCTTTTTTGCTTTTCAGAAGATCATGCATGATTATATTGATAAAGTAGACCGTAATAAAGTGAATCTTGCTGTTAAAGAGGAAGTAAGGGATGTTTCAGGATTCAAGAACATCTATAATGAAGAGGGAGCTTATATCTATTTTATTCAGGATAGTATTACCCAACTCAAGATTAAAGCACCAGAAAACCTATTGCCTTTTGTAAAGATTAAAATATCTGGAGATACATTAAGAATAGAGAACGCCAAAGAAATACGAAAGCGGGATAGTGTACAGATTTTTATTCATAATTCCGTATTAGAAGGAGTCGTAATGCATTCAGGAACTGCTTTTGAAACCATGGGACAAGTATCTGGGAAAGATCTTAATCTTCTGTTTAGTAACGAAAGTTATGGTGCGTTGGATTTATCCTATGAATCGGTAAGGAGCAAAGCGAAGTCTGGAGCTAAGGTCAATATCAAAGGGAATTCCAATCAAGTAGACTTTTCTAATTAATCAATTTAAATCATGAAGCATATGTAAATAGTACAAATTACATCATCAATCAATTTCAATCATTAATCAAAAAACGAACATTATGAATTTCAATCCTAAAACGGGTATGATCCTGGGATACCTATTTCTATTTCAGTTTGTATTAGGAGTATTGATCAACTTCTATTTACTGGGACCAGTTATTTTTGACAACGACTTTTTAACCCTTACTGCTTCTCATGAAACGGAGATTGTCACAGCCACCTTATTGGCAGTTTTGTTAGGTTGCATAAGTCTTTGGATAGCCATTACCTTAAAGCCATTTTTTGATACTTATAGCCGCAGGTTAGGAATGCTCTATCTGGTGCTCACCGTGGTGAGTTTTGCAGCTACTCTTATCGATAATACAGTACTGTTATCTTTATTGTCCATCAGTAGTGACTATGTTGAAGCTGACATCGCTAGCCAAGCTTACTTAAAGAGCTCTGGGGCATTATTTCTGGAGGTACGAGGTTGGATTCATATGATGGATATGTTGGTAGGAGGACTTTCGGTTATGGTCTTGTATTATGGGTTCTGTAAAACCGAACTTGTTCCTTCACTATTTTCCATCTTAGGATGTCTTGCAGCAATAACCATGCTATCAAACGTGCTTTGGTCCCTGTATGATAGTGGTCTTATGATATTGTATCTCCCTATAGGACTGTTGCAAATCGCTATTTCTTTTTGGCTTATTATCAAAGGGTTTAACCTGGAAAAATTAATCTCTATCGAGAGGTAAGACATCAATCATCATCAATCAATTTCAATCATTAATCAAAAAACGAACAAAATGCATACAATTAACAAAACCATTCAATTTGGTGAATTTGTAGATGGGTATACCATACCTGTATTAAACGAACGAGAAATAAGAGCGGCTGCAGGCATTCTCTTTTTGATCATGTTTATCTCGATACTTATCGTAGTTTTTACAGGCGACTTCACAATGCTTAAATACGCAGTGACTATTTTTCTAACAGATATTATGATTAGGGTATTGATCAATCCAAGGTTTTCACCATTCTTAATACTGGGTCGGATGATTGTTCGCAATCAAGTGCCAGAATATGTGGGGGCGCCACAAAAGAAATTTGCCTGGAAAATAGGTTTGGTACTATCCAGTATCATATTTGTATTATCTAATGTGGTTAATTCATATGGACCGGTTACTGCACTGATTTGTTTGATTTGCCTGGTATTTTTGTTTTGGGAAACCGCTTTTGGTATTTGCCTGGGCTGTAAGTTTTATGCAAGATTCTATAAAGATAAAGTGCAGTATTGTCCAGGGGAAGTTTGTGAACGAAAAGACAGACAAGATATACAAAAGACAACGGTGGCTCAGCGCATGATCTTTTTTGGGTTTATAGCCTATATTGTGATTATGGTATTTCTGCTTCAGGATATTTATGCCGAAGATCCAGCCAATTTATGGGATATTATTAATGGTACAGTCGAGGAATAACCATGCAGGATTATTTTTTGAAATATCAGAATCAGATTATTGGTCAGCATCAATATATCAAAACACCTTATCATGATTCGATACGGGTGTTGTATGCAGACTGGACAGCTAGTGGTCGAATGTATCGAACCATTGAAGAACGCATGCTCAAAGATTTTTATCCATTTGTGGCCAATACACATACAGATACGAATTATACGGGATCGGCAATGACCTATGCGTATCACAAAGCACAGCAAATTATTAAGCAGCATGTAAACGCCTCATCTCAGGATGTATTGATATCTTCAAATTCAGGGATGACGGGAGTGGTTAATAAGTTGCAACGAATGCTCGGGCTTAGGCTTCATGAATCATATCAAGATCAAGTTCAATATGAAGAAGAGAATAAGCCAGTGGTGTTTGTTTCTCATATGGAGCACCATTCTAATCAAACCTCTTGGATAGAAACTATTGCAGATGTTGTTGTGGTTCCTCCGGATAGAAAGGGGTTGGTATCTATTCATAATTTTGAAATTGAAATCCAGAAGTATCAGCATCGTAAAATGAAAATTGTAGCGATTACTTCCTGTTCTAATGTGACTGGAATTATCACTCCTTATCTGGAAATAGCTGAACTCATACATCAATACAACGGCTTATGTTTTGTGGATTTTGCCTGTTCCGCACCTTATATTGAGATGGATATGCACGAAGACGACAAAAAAGGACGATACCTTGATGCTATTTATTTTTCGGGGCATAAATTTTTGGGAGGACCGGGAACAACAGGAATCTTAGTGTTCAACAGTAAATTGTATCATAATAAGATACCGGACATTTCAGGTGGCGGTACAGTTTCCTGGACTAATCCGTGGGGTGAGCATCGGTATTTGGATGCTATTGAAGCTAGAGAAGATGGAGGTACGCCTGCTTTTTTACAAACCATAAAGGTAGCGATGTGCATGCAGTTGAAAGAAGAAATGGGAGTAGATAACATACAAAAAAGAGAACATGAAATTCTTCAAATGATTTGGGAGTCTCTATCCAATATCTCGAATTTACACATTTTGGCAGGAGAGCATCAGGAAAGATTAGGCGTAATTTCTTTTTATATCGAGGGTCTTCACCATAATCTCGGAGTTAAAATACTCAATGATCGATTTGGAATACAAACTAGAGGGGGCTGCTCTTGTGCGGGTACCTATGGACATTATCTGCTTGGTGTTACGCCACAGAGGTCCAAAGAAATCACAGATCAGATCAATAAAGGAAATAATGCAGATAAGCCAGGTTGGATCCGAATGTCTATTCATCCAACACATAGCAACAAGGAAATCGTATTTATTTTGGATGCGGTACAGCAATTAGCAAAATATCATAAGATATGGAGTAAGGATTATGATATAGATCTGGCAAAAGGAACCATTTCACATACAAATACGGTTTCTACTTTAGAAATGAAATGGAGCATAGATCAAAGTTTCACTGCAAGATTTTTAAAAAAGCCTGAATCTTTTGGGATTTGGTAGAAGACTCGGTATAAGAGGATAGCAATAATCCTACCCTCGAAACAAGAAGAAATGATCCTTCATGTTTTCAATTTCAGAATTTTTGTTGGTTACGATATAGTTAATTGCTTTTGTAGTGAAATCTTTACCTTTTTTGGTAAGAGAAACGATATCATTATCAATGGTAATCATATTGTTTTTGAGTGCCAAATCCAATACAGATTTTGATTGTACTTTCTGCCAATTAATATGTTCGTTGAGGTGTTTTACATGTCTTTCTTCAATTTCCTTATGGTTTCCCAAGTGTAGAAGGAAGGTAAGCAGAGACACCTCAATGCGCTGTTGTCTTTGTCGATAAAGAACAGAGAACAAACCTCGACCTGGAGCAAATAAGTAGGCGATTAAAAATACCAGACCTAGTACTGTTGTCATTGATCCTGAAATAGAAGCATCCAAAGCGTGAGCTACCCAGTAACCGGTTATTGCGCTTCCTACACCAAATACAACGGCCAAAACCAACATCTTTTTCAGGTCATTGGTCAATAAATAAGCGGTGGCGGCTGGGGCAATCATAAGGGCAATTACCAATATGGCACCTACAGCATCAAAAGCTCCCACTGTAGTGATAGAAGAAACCGTCATCAGTCCATAATGCATAACTGCTGGTGATAGGCCTAAAGCAGAAGCTAAACCAGCATCAAACGTGCTTACTTTCAATTCTTTGAAAAAAGCAAAAAGCAAACCAAGTGTGATTAATAAAATAGAGCCAATGATCCATAGAGATTTTGGACCTAAATCAATACCATTAAATCCTAATCTATCAAATGGAGCAAAAGCGAGTTCTCCCAATAACACGGCATCTACATCCAAATGAATATCGTTGGCATTTTGTGCGATCAAAATAATACCAATACTAAACAGTACAGGAAATACCAATCCAATCGCCGTGTCTTCTTTTACCAGTCCAGTTTTTTGAATAAACTCTACAAGTACTACGGTGAGCACTCCGCTAGCAGCAGCCAAAATAATAAGAAGAGGAGATGACAGGTCGTGCGTGATAAAAAAGCCAATTACAATACCAGGAAGAATGGAGTGGCTAATAGCATCTGTAATTAATGCCATTTTGCGTAGCACCAAAAAGGTTCCTGGTATAGCGCAAGCGATAGCTACCAGGCTTGCAATCAACTGTATTTCAATTTGTGCACTACTCATCTTCTTCTTTGATTAGTTGATTGTATAAATTTGCTGCAGTGTGGTATCCTGTTTCTGTCATTGACCACATGGGGCCATCAATTTTTACATAATCTTTATCTTCTAGTTTTTGCAACGATTTTCTGGTAAATCCCTGAAAATTATTTAGGATTTTGATTGCATGTGGATGAGATATATCTTCATGGGTACTTGCAATATTATACATAAATGATAGCGTCTTATGCAATTGCAAGTCATTTCTGTTTTTTCTAAATCGTATTTCTCGAAATAGTAAACCGCGTCCCGGAGAAAAGATAAAAGAAAATAAAACGAATACCCCAGCAACAAGTACAATAACAGGTCCCGTAGATAGATTGTTATGACTTGCACTTATCGCAGTTCCTAAAACTCCAGAGGATGCACCAAAGAGCGCTGCCAAAAACACCATTTTCCCCAAATTATTGGTCCATTGCCTGGCTGCAGCTGCCGGAGCCAATAGCATAGCACTCATTAAGACAACACCGACAGTTTGTAATCCTAATACGATAGCAACCACGATAAAGGTAGTAATCAGGATATCAAGAAATTTGGTATTAAAACCGAGAGTTTTGGTATAATCTGGGTCAAAAAGTAACAATTTTAGTTCTTTCCAAAACAGTAACACGATAACTAGACTTATACCAGTAACTATGACCATTAACCAAACATCACTTTCTAGAAGTGTAGCGGCTTGACCAAACAAATAACTTTCTAATCCTGCTTGATTTGCATTAGGTTGCTTTTGAATATAGGTAAGCAACAGCATACCAAAACCAAAGAACAAGGATAGGATAAGCCCGAGAGCAGTGTCTGATTTAAGATGGGTTTTTTGAGTAATCCCCCGAATCCAAAAAGTTCCGATAAGACCGCTGATCAGTGCGCCTAATAAAAAAACAGAACTGCTTTTTACTCCAATAATTAAAAAAGCAATGGCAATTCCTGGGAGGGCAGCATGAGAAATGGCGTCACCCAATAGACTTTGTTTTCGCAATACGGCAAAACTCCCTAACATACCACAAATAGCACCAAGCACTGCTGTACCCAAGGTAATCGTACGAAGGGTGTAATCACTAAAAACCAACGTTATGTACTCTCTTAAATCCATCATTTAGGAGATAATGTCTGTAAATCTATATGTGGTATTGATATATGCCATAGCTTATTGATTGACCGCTACTTTGTAATTAATACCGTAGGTTTTGGTTAAATTGTCATCATTAAAAATATCTTTCACTGGTCCTGTGGCAATTTTTTTAACGTTCAAAAAAGTAACCCAATCAAAGTATTCTGGTACCGTTTGTAAGTCGTGATGAACAACAATCACTGTTTTACCCGCTTTTCTAAGTTCTTTTAGGATATTGATAATTGCCTTTTCAGTAGTGGCATCTACTCCTTGAAACGGTTCATCCATAAAATAAATGGAAGCGTTTTGTACCAAAGCTCTTGCTAAAAAAATTCGCTGTTGTTGCCCTCCAGATAATTGACTTATTTGTCGATTTTTGAAGGCTAACATTCCCACTTTTTCTAAAGCTTCCAGAGCGGCTTTTTTTTGTTTAGCACCAGGGCGTTTGATCCATCCTAGGCTTCCGTAGGTACCCATCATCACCACATCTAGTGCAGTAGTGGGAAAATCCCAATCTACACTCCCTTTTTGAGGGACATAAGCGACCAAAGAACGCTGTTTGTCGTAGGTTTTTCCGTAAATATTAACACTTCCGGCTATGGGTTTAATAATATTTAAAATGGATTTGATCAAAGTTGATTTGCCTGCACCATTCGGGCCTACTATTGCCATTAAGACACCTTCTGGTATGGCTAGATCGATGTCCCACAACACAGGTTTGTAGTTGTAGGCTACCGTAAGGTCATCTATTTGAACAGCAATTTTTTCTTCCATTACTTCAATGCATTTATGATGGTGTTTACGTTGTATTCAAACATACCTATATATGTACCTTCTTTTGTTCCTGGATTTCCTAAAGCATCAGAAAATAAGGTTCCGCCTATGGCTACTTCATGATCTTTGGATCGCACTGCTGCCTGTAAAGCCTCTATAGTTCTTTTAGGAACAGAACTTTCTACAAAAATGGCCTTGATTTCTTTTTCAATAATAAAATTCGCCAATTTCTGAACATCCTGAACACCCGCTTCTGTAGCGGTAGACAATCCTTGTAATCCTACAACATCAAAATCATACGCCTGACCAAAATAATTAAAGGCATCATGGGCAGTGACTAATATTCGTTTTTCTTTGGGTAAAGTAGTGATAGTCGAATTTAGCTTCTTTTCAAGTTCGTTTAATTTTTCTAGATATATTTTTCCGTTTGTTTCAAATGTTGTAGCGTTTTTTGGATCCGCAGAAGATAGTTGTTGTACTACATATTGGCTGATGATTTTCCAGTTTTCGATACTAAACCAAATATGAGGATCATAATTAGAAGCGAAGTAATCAGAACCAATCAACGTATTTTTATCAAGTTTCTCAGCAACGGGAATGGTTTTAATATCCTGATTTTCCATCTTTTCAAAAACTTCTACCAGTTTTCCTTCCAGATGTAGTCCATTGTAGAATATAACATCAGCATTTACCAACTTACTCACATCCCCTTCGCTAGCTTTGTATAAGTGAGGATCCACACCACTTCCCATTAACCCTACTACTTCTATCGCGTCTCCTCCAATATTATGAAGTAGATCTGTGATCATAGAGGTAGTGGTTACCACATTTACTTTTTGGTTTTCTTGTTTTACTGCTTTTTTGCAAGAAAAGAAAACTGTCGAAAAGATAAATAAAAGTGTTAGTTTCTTAATCATTGTTTTCAATCAATAAATGAATTAAATTATGTTTTATTTAGGGAGTAGGTCGTGCGTATTTGGATATTCTTTTAAGAAATTACATCCACACTAATAGTAATTAATTATATGTCTAATAATTGTATTGTGTTTAGTATTTTTGTCTCATCACCGTAGCAAAACTAAAAAAGTTAGTTATGACTAACAAATCAAATTTGAATAATTTAACAAAAAGTGAAGAAGACTATCTAAAGGCACTTTTTAAGTTGTTGATAGAAGATAGCTCTGATAAGGTTGGGAATAATCAATTAGCAGATTATCTGGGAGTTTCTCCAGCTTCTACAAACAATATGATCAAGAAGCTAAAAACAAAAAAATATGTGGTTAGCGAAAAATATGGAAAGTTAGAATTAACCCAGGAGGGTCGTTCTGTTGCTGTTCGACTTATTCGAAAACACAGGCTTTGGGAAACGTTTTTGTATAACTACCTAAATTTTAGCTGGGATGAGGTGCATGACGTGGCAGAACAATTAGAGCATATCAAATCCTACAAGCTGGTAGATGAGTTAGATCGCTTTATGGATTTTCCGAAAAAGGATCCCCATGGGGAGTTGATTCCTAATGCTAGTGGCGAATATAAGGTAGTTCCTAAAATTACCTTGTCTTCTTTATCAGTAGGAGAGGTGTGTAAATTAGTATCTGTAAATGATGGTTCTGTTAATTTTTTAAGATTTGTATCAGAAATAGGGCTGGCACTTAGTAGTGAGATTAAGGTGTTGGAAATTCGCGAATTTGATAAATCGATCAGGATAGGATTCAATGATACTACTGAAACCGTGACAAGAAAATTTGCGGATAATGTATTTGTAGAGAAGTTGGTATAGTTTTTAGAAATGTTAAAGTACAGCTGGTCTACAAGAATGTTAAATAATTGAAGTTATCTTTGGGAATCACACGAACAATTTATGGAGCTTAATTTGAAAAAACCGATCTGTTTTTTTGATCTTGAAACGACCGGGGTTAATATTTCTAAAGATCGCATTGTAGAAATTTCCATCCTAAAAGTGTTTCCAAATGGAACTCAGGAAAGTAAAACATGGTTAGTAAATCCTGAGATGCCAATACCTCCAGAAACAACTGCTGTTCATGGTATAGATGATGCCAAAGTTGCTAATGAGCCTACTTTTAAGGAAATCGCTAACAAAGTTCATGATATGATCAAAGGTTGTGATTTGGGAGGGTTTAATTCTAATCGTTTTGATATTCCATTGTTGGCGGAAGAGTTGTTAAGAGCTGAGCTAGACTTCGATATGAAGAATACTGTTTCTGTAGACGTACAAACTATCTATCATAAGATGGAAAAGAGAACACTTTCTGCAGCCTATAAATTTTATTGTGATAAGGATCTCAATGATGCGCACTCGGCTGAAGCAGATACTATGGCAACCTATGAAGTGCTAAAAGCGCAATTGGATAGATATCCAGAATTAGAGAATAGCACTAAATTCCTTTCAGAATTCAGTTCGAGAAAACAGTTTGCCGATTTTGCAGGTTTTATTGCTTATGATGATGATGGTAAAGAAGTGTTTACCTTTGGAAAACATAAAGGGAAATTGGTAGAGCGTGTGATGGAAGATGAACCTGGTTATTTTGGCTGGTTGCAAAATGCAGATTTTCCTTTATATACCAAAAAAGTATTGACCGCTGTTCGACTTCGTAAACTCAACAATAGTTTGAATCTGTAATATCTTTCCATATCTAAATTAAGCGATGAAGATAATTTGTATTGGGCGTAATTATACCGACCATATAGAAGAGTTAGAAAATGAAAAGCCTACAGATCCTGTAGTTTTTTTAAAGCCCGACACTTCTATCTTACTCAAAAAACAACCTTTCTTTATTCCAGATTTTTCTAATGACATTCATTATGAAGTAGAAATTTTGATCAAAATCAAGAAGCTCGGAAAGTATATCGATAGAAAATTTGCCCATAAGTATTATGACGAAATTGGGTTGGGGATTGATTTTACGGCAAGAGATTTGCAAAGTCAACTGAAAGCAAAAGGATTGCCCTGGGAAAAAGCAAAGGCGTTTGATGGTGCTGCGGTTATTGGTAATTGGGTTTCCAAGGATAATTTTGCAGATGTGAATGATATCAATTTTAGATTAGAAAAAAACAAGGAAATCGTTCAACAAGGAAATACCCAATTGATGTTGTGGAAAATTAATGAGCTTGTTGAGTATGTTTCTCAGTTCTTCACCTTAAAAATAGGAGATATCATTTTTACCGGAACTCCTGCTGGAGTTGGGAGGGTAGACGCCAATGATTATTTGGATGGCTATATTGAGGATGAAAAAATGTTTTCTATAAAAGTGAAATAAAAGTGTTGAATACCTAGAGTGCCAATAACATTTTTTTAGGACTCAAATATTCAAAGTATCGCTTTCTTACCTTAAAACTTTCATCCAGAAAAATAGTAGCCGGAAGAGAAAAGGGTTGCCCCTCTCTAGAGGCTAACAAGAGTGGGATTTCATGGATGGGATTTCTCGACGATGTATGAGTTTTGTTGGTAAAAGTACCACCATCAAAAGCAATTGTATCTCTGCTTTCTGCATTCATTTTTACCGCATAGTATTCTTCATTTATTTTTTTGATCACTTCTGGTTTTGTGTAAACCGCGCGATCCATTTTTTTGCAGTAAGCGCACCAGTCTGCGTAGAAACTGATAATCACTTTTTTAGGTTTTACCGAAAGGGAATCATCTAGTTGCTCAAAACTAATCCAACGAACGGCTTCATTGTTTTGAGCAGCAACCTCAAATGATAGCGCTAAGCATAAGAAGAATAGAATACTTGTTGATCTCATAACTAGTGCAGGTTTCCAAATTTTATTCCAATAAAAAAGGTTCTAGGTGTTCCTGGTCCATAAATATAATCAGAATCGCGAAGGGGGCCGATATCAAAATCGTCTTGATAGCTGTTAAATATATTTTTTACCCCTCCGCTGAAGGTTACATGAAAATTTTCTGAAATATCTAAGTGATGTTCTAATTTTAGGTTTAGGTCAAAGAAAGGATCGGTATCAACAAGATCCAAAAAACCAGATTCGCTAACTACTCTTGGTACAATCATGTTCCCTGTATAGGTACCGGTTAGGTCCATGTTAAAACGTTTGCTCGGTATCCAGGATGCATTGATATAGCCATAGGTATTAGGGTTTCGTACAAATTCGTCTACGATCACATCCTGTTCTCCTGGTACAGTACCATCGGATTCGAATAGGATCTGGCTTTCGTCATAATCGGATTGTTGTATGGTGCCTCCTATTTGAAACTGCCATTCTTTGGATGGAGAAATACCGATTTCAAAATTAGTTCCAAAAACTTTTGCTCCTGATCCATTTCTTACTTCTTCAAGAATAGAACCGTTTTCAAGAACAGCTCCTGTGCTTACCAAAGTAAAAGGATCTTTGAGATCCGTAAAAAATCCTTCTAAGAGAAAATCAGCTTGGATTTTATTAAAGTTTTTTGAGTAGTTCAATGAAGCGGTAAATGCATTCGAAAATTCAGTGTCCAGATTTTCGGATAGAATCACAAATTGGGGCTCCCCACCAACAGAAGAAATATGTAGATCCTCATTAAAGGCTTGCGGAGCTCTAAATCCTCTTGCATAACCACCTCTGAATTTTAATGACTTCAGAATGTTATAGGATAAAGTAATGCGAGGGCTTAATACGGTCTGAGTTACAGAAACATCCCTGGAGATCCCTCCGATGTTATAATTCCCATCAACATTCACATGATCTAGTCGTGTGCCGAGTAAGGCGGTAAAATCATCTGTAGGTTTCCATTCGTATTGCAAATAAGAGCCTATAGTATGTACCTGTTGATCGATTAATCGGTTATAACCAGCTATCACATCTTCGGTGTCGCTGATATTGTATTCTACTCCTGTAGTAATAATATCGTTGTTTTTTAGATTTTGAGTAAACTGTACTCCGGTAAGCAAGGCCAAGTCTTTGGTTACTCCATAGGCGTTTAAAGCCAGAATACTGTCCTGTCTGGTTCGTCCACCTCCAAGTCCTCCATAATAACTATCTCTATCGGTATATTGTCCGGAAGTGTAGATAGAAAGATTATTGGTTCCCTTTTTGTTTTCCAGTTCATAAGTAATGCCTCCCAAAAAAGTATCATGGTCCAGTTCTTCAGTAATATCCGTAAAATGAGGAGCTAGATCAAGTCGATCTCCTCCGCGACGATATTCTTTTATGGTGGTCAAGTCCAAGGAGATTTTACTTCGGTCAGAAGGTTTTAAAAACGTTTTCAAACCAAAAGTGGTATTCTGAAGGGTGGTAAGTTCGGTAAAACCGTCTCCGTTGGCATCAAATTCTTCTCGATCTCTATTCAACCCAAATACAGTAATTCCAGACATTAAATCATCACTTACCAGAGAAGCGTTGAAGTTAAGTGATCGATCTGGCGTATCTCCATTAACAAGCCCCAAATAGGTTCCAACTTCCCATGTATTTAGAACTGGATCCTTGGTGATGATATTAATGGTTCCTGCGATAGCATTCGATCCATAAAGCGCAGAACCTCCACTTCGCACTACCTCGATACGTTCTACAATATTGGTAGGAATTTGTTCTAATCCATAAACGCTATTAAGTGCGCTAAATACAGCTCTACTATTTATCAAAACCTGCGTATAACTTCCATCTAGTCCATTAAGTCTCACTTGGGTAAACCCACAGTTCTGACAGTTATTTTCTACCCGCACTCCTGGAGAATAATTAAGGCCTTCCGAAACGGATATAGATTGCGTAGCTCCCAATAATTTTGGACTTAGTACATTCACTACAACCGGGGCTTTTTTTCGATTCACTCGATTTCTTGTTGCACTAACCACTACCTGATCCAGATTTAACCTGTCTTCGGCAAGGGTGAATTTCTGAGTGACAGTAGTATTGGTATTAGAGGTTATGGAAATATTTTGCTCTAAGGTTTGATGTCCTAGTGCACTTATTTTTATCAAATAATCTCCATATGGAATATCATAAATTTCAAAATCGCCATTTTTATCAGACGAAGCATAGGTGGTAAAGGAATCGTTTGATAATATGATATTGGCAAAAGGAATGATGTCTTCCTTTGTATTCGTATTTCCCTTAAGGTTTCCTGTTTGACCAATTATAACACTGATCTGAAATAAGGTGAAAATGAATAAAATTGGTTTCATATTTGATGAAATAAGTATTTTATTAGATCGGGCAAATTTAAAAAGTTAGTTAAGGCTAACAAATTTTTTAACAGTTTATGTTGAAAAATTTAGAAGTCTTTAATTTTAAGGGTTTTACTTGTAGTTTCAGATGATGTCCACACAATAAAGAATGAGATTTCCTTGATGTATATCGTATTTCTTTACAGAATATTCAATAAATATTTTAGTTTGTAGGGATGAGATGTTATATTTACAAATAACTCTTACAAGGTAGATGCTTTAGATTAGATATGCTTCTTGTCGAGTTTATAAAGAACCTTTTCAATAAAAATAAAATACATGAGCAAAGGATATAGTTTGAAAAATGTAAATGAATTATCTGGAGGTGATGACGAATTTATTGCAGTTCTGGTACAGACTTTTTTAGAGGAGATTCCACCAGATCTTGAAAATATGGTTCAGGCAGTCGACGCAGATAATCCACAGATGGCTTATCAATACGCTCATAAGATGAAGCCAAATCTTCAGTTATTTGATATCGATTTGTTATCTCAAATCAAACAAATTGAAGCATGGTCCAAAACAAATAAGCCAAAAGAAGAAATAAAAGCAGTATTAGACGAGATCGTGTCTACTGTTAATGTGGCTATAGCATCCTTAAAAGTCGATTTCGCGTAGCTTTCCAAAAATATGTTAGCAGAAATTATTACCATTGGTGATGAAATCCTCATCGGACAGATTGTAGATTCCAATTCTGCCTTTATGGGTAAAGAACTCAATAAAATAGGAGTTGATGTATATCAAATCACTTCTATAAGTGATGATCGACAACATATCCTAAATGCAATAGAAGAAGCTAAGAGCAGAGTAGATATCATTTTAATAACAGGAGGTTTAGGGCCTACTAAAGATGATATCACAAAACACACAATATGTGAGTATTTCGATGATCACCTGATCCAAAATGATGCGGTTCTAAAGCATATTGAAGATTTGTTTGCTAAATATATTTCCACACCGATTTCTGATGTAAATCGAAAACAAGCTTTGGTTCCAAGTCGTTCCACGGTTTTGATGAATCAATATGGAACTGCTCCTGGAATGTGGTTTGAAGATCAAGGTACAGTTTTGGTATCCATGCCAGGAGTGCCTTTTGAGATGAAAGGGCTGATGAAAACCGAAGTGCTCCCAAGATTACAGAAAAGATTTGATCGTCCATTTATTGTACATAAAACGGTGCAGACTTATGGTATGGGAGAAAGTGCTATAGCAGCAAAAATTGAAGATTGGGAAGATAGCTTACCCGATTTTATAAAACTGGCATATTTACCAAACTTGGGTAGAGTTCGTTTGCGACTCTCTGCTAGAGGAAAAGATAAGCAGCTTCTCGAAGAAACGATTTCGGAAAAAATAGAAGCACTGAACAATATCATTGGAGATATTATTGTTGGTTATGAAGATGATCAAACTATAGAGGTTAGGATAGGAGAGTTATTGGTTAAAAAAGGAGCTACTTTATCTGTAGCGGAAAGCTGCACTGGTGGAAGAATTGCGCAGTTGTTTACAGCCAATGCGGGAGCTTCAAAATACTTTAAAGGAGGTGCGGTTACTTATGCTACGCAGTCAAAGATTGATATTTTGGGGGTAAGTGCTGATGTTATTCGAGAGTATTCGGTAACCAGTCTTCAAGTTGCAGAAGCGATGGCCAAAGCAGTAAAATCTAAATTTAAATCAGAATATGCTATTGCCACAACAGGCAATGCGGGACCTACCAAAGGAGACGGTGATGTAGAAGTAGGAACGGTTTTTATTGCTATTGCTACTCCAACAACAGTGTTTTCAAAAGAATATAATTTCAGTAATCATAGAGAAAGAACTATCGGTAAGACGGTTAATAAATCTCTAGAGCTGTTATTAAATGAACTGAATAGATAAATATTTTACTCTTCAGCTTTTTATTTTGAAAGAATTTTATTTGACCAGCTAATAGCGTTCTCTAAATCATCGGTTACATAAGTTGGCATACTTGTAAAGGTTTCTTCTAACTTTGCCACTTTATAATTCACAGGGTCATAAATTACAATGGCATAACCTTTTAAGTTAGGGAAATGCTCTTCAACTCCATGAATTCTAGTGGGTTTAAAAGAATAAGAATTAACTCGCTCAGAAATATAGGTAAAAGGCTTGATGCCTTTGTAATAATATTGGATCAATTCATAGAGTTTTTTTCCACTGTCAAAATTAAGATCCAATCCTTGATTGACATTTCCAACTACGAAATTTTCATAAAAATAAAACCAACCAATATCAATTTCATGTTTATTTAAAAGAGGGGTATTAATGTTTTCAATCATTAAAAAAAACTGTTTTATTTTTCTAAAATAAGTAATAATAATTAAAGCTGGTCAGAATTTACCTTTGCTGCCATTCTAATCGACAAAAACTCTATGTATTCTCATATAAAACTCATGAAAACGCAAAAGACCTTATTCATAAAAGTGAAACGCTTCAGGGAGTAAAATATATTGTTTGAAAAAAGTGACTAGTATATTTCACTTCTTACACTAAGATTTATTTTTAATATCGTCTAATTCGGTATGAACCCAAGTGATTGCCTCCTGTAGGCTGGAGAAGTTATAAAATGGTCTTTTGGCAAAGTGCTTTTCTACTTCAATCGATTTGCTGCAAAGGTGGTTATAGGTAACCGTTGCGTAGCTTACAAAATTATCTAAGTGAAGTAAAGGACATTCACCGTACTGATGAGGTAAAATACTATGAGAGTTGATTCGGTTAGAAATATAACTGAAAGGTTCTCCATTTTCATAATACTTTAAAACTAAAGGTATAATCTCATCAAGTTTGTCAAGAGATATTGTTATACCTTCTTTAACTTCTGAAACAAAATAATTAGTATAAAAATAAAATGTGCCTAGGTTGATTTCGTGTTTAGCAATTAAATGATCTGACATGTTTTTACTTTTTTTTGATTTGGGGATTAGTCAATGTATTGATTTATCAATTACATGGTAATCGTTGATTAGCAATTATTTATGTTTTGTGTGAAGAGAATTAATCCTTTGGCATAATACTTTCTGCCCATTGCACTGCCTGGTCGAGGCTATGAAAAATTTGTAAGGGAATTTTCAAGAAAGCCTTTTCAAGGTTGGCAACATCGGTATTGGTCTTGTCGTAAGTAACTATTGCGTATCCTAATGTGTTGGGCAGTATTTTTGCAGTTTCAAAGTGAATCGTTGGATCCATCGAATAAGAGTTAATTCGATTGGTAATGTATACAAAAGGTTTTTTTCGACCGTAGTATTTCTTGGTTAGGGTGTTGGTTACTTCAAGCGCCATTTTAAGATCAACTACAACTCCTTCGTTAATTTCAGAAATCATAAAATGATCATAATAGTAGAAAGTACCTATATTGGCAATGGTATGTTTTTTTATTAGTTCGTTCTTAAGACTATCAGGCATTATGGATAAATGATTTAGGGGTAATAAGCAATAAATATACAATAGTAGGTTTCAAAAAACTAATTTTGTTTAACTAGAAACTAATATGCATGAAGATCAGTAAATGAGAAATGTATTAAAGTTAGAGAGGTTTATTTTGTTGATTAGTAGTGTTTTGTATCGTTTTTTGGTGTGTTTTAATAAAAAATATAGCTTTGATAATTTTTAATTTGGTGTTTTACAAAAAACGGCTAATTCTATAAAAAAAGAGGAGGTTAAAAAAAACTTTTGGTTAAGTAGAAATTTTTAAAAACTATTATTGGCTGTTCGAGAAATTATTCGTTACTTTGCACCCTGTTTTGAAATAACACCAAAATTAAGAAGAAATGTCAAGAGTTTGCGAGCTTACAGGAAAAAAAGCAATGGTGGGAAATAACGTTTCTCACGCGATGAATAAAACGAAACGTAAATTCAATGCGAATTTGATCAAGAAGCGTTTTTACATTCCAGAAGAAGATCGTTGGATAACGCTAAAGGTGTCTACTGCGGCATTAAAAAATATAAACAAGAACGGGATCTCTGCTGTACTTAAAGAAGCTAGAGAAAAAGGTTTCTTAAATAAATAATTCTCCTTTTATAAAAGATATTAGAAATGGCGAAGAAAGGTAACAGAGTACAGGTAATCTTAGAATGTACAGAGCACAAAGCTTCTGGTCAGCCAGGTACATCAAGATACATCACTACAAAGAACAAAAAGAATACACCGGATAGAATGGAGTTAAAGAAATTTAACCCTATTCTTAAGAAAATGACGGTTCATAAAGAAATTAAATAATAAGACATGGCAAAGAAATCAGTAGCATCGTTACAAACAGGGTCAAAAAGATTGACTAAAGCCATCAAAATGGTAAAATCTCCAAAAACAGGAGCATATACCTTTGTAGAATCTATTATGGCTCCAGAACTTGTAAATGACTTTTTAAAGAAAAAGTAATTTCCTGTTAAAAGATATTTAAAAGAAGCCGTTTCAATTGCATTGAAATGGCTCTTTCTTTTTATATTTAGGCGGTCTTTGTGCTAAGGCAAAAGATTTTTAGAAATCATGATATAGAATTGAAGAAATGGCGCTTTTTAAAAATATATTTTCCTCTGAAAAAAAAGAGACTCTAGATAAAGGATTGGAAAAAACTAAAACTAGTTTTTTTTCTAAGCTAGGTAAAGCAGTTGCAGGTAAGTCCAAAGTTGATGATGATGTTTTGGATGAGCTTGAAGAAGTTTTGGTAACTAGTGATGTTGGTGTAAAGACAACTATAAAGATTATAGAGAGAATCGAAAATCGTGTAGCAAAAGATAAATATCTGGGTACAGATGAGTTGAATAAGATACTGCGAGAAGAGATTGCAGGGCTACTATCCGAAACAAATGTTGGAGAGGCTACAGATTACGAAATTCCAGAAGGTAAAAAGCCTTATGTGCTGATGGTCGTTGGAGTAAATGGGGTAGGTAAAACCACCACAATTGGAAAATTAGCATATCAGTTTAATAAAAAAGGTTTAAAAGTAGTACTAGGGGCAGCAGATACTTTTAGAGCCGCAGCAATAGATCAACTTCAGGTTTGGGCAGATCGAGTAGATATACCGATTGTAAAACAAGAGATGGGAAGTGATCCTGCCTCTGTAGCATTCGATACATTACAATCTGGGGTAAATCAGGATGCAGATGTCATCATAATAGATACTGCGGGTCGATTGCATAATAAGATCAACTTGATGAATGAGCTGACCAAAGTAAAACGAGTAATGCAAAAGGTGATAGGTGATGCTCCTCACGATGTGTTACTGGTTTTGGATGGTTCTACAGGACAAAATGCTTTTGAACAAGCAAAACAATTTACTGCCGCAACAGAAGTGACTTCGATGGCAGTTACCAAATTAGATGGAACTGCCAAAGGTGGTGTAGTGATTGGGATTAGTGATCAATTTCAAATTCCTGTAAAATATATTGGTGTAGGAGAAGGCATAGAAGATCTTCAGGTTTTTAATAAATACGAATTTGTAGATTCTTTCTTTAAATAAAAGAATCTACTCTCAATAGTTAAAAAGGCATTTTGAACTCTTCAAAATGCCTTTTTTCGTTAATTTACTTTGGTATATAAGAAGAAGGCGTTGCAAAGTGGATACACTGAATGACACCCAATACACTATATTTCACTTCAATATCATCCTTAAATAGTAGAAGTATACTCACTAAAATGCCTGTATGGATTAAATATGGTAAAAATGAAGAAGCAAGCTGTTTTGCATTGAGTCATTTTCTTATTGTTAGGTCGAGAATTACAACTTTTACGAGCAGAGAAATAAACATCACAACGTTAAAAATTAAAAATCAGTGTAACATTTCAATTCGTCAAAACATAAATATAAGATGTCGCAACTATAGTTTAACCCTTAGCACGTAAATTTCATATGATGATTTTTAAAAAAAGTAATCTAATAGGTATAGTAGTTTTTGTTACTCTTTTATCATGTATTCATATTCAAGCTCAATCCGAAAGTGATCAATTGCTGTGTAGAGTTTTGGATTCAAAAACAAAATACCCAGTCTATTATGCTACTATTAGGTTTTCAGGAACTAATAAAGGACTAATTGCTGATGACAAAGGTGAGTTTAGACTTTTGCCATACTCCAAAACAAATGAATCAGCCAAGATTACTATATCATCTATTGGGTATAGAACAAAAGAAATCTACTTGAGTGAGCTTCGCAAGGATCAAGTAAACATCATTCAACTGCTCCCAGATGTAGAAGAGTTAGAACAGGTGATGTTAGTCTCTAAAAAAAGTGCCAAAAACAAAAAGGAGAAACGACCTAATGCAGAAGCGATTGTTGTAGAAGCCTTAAAAAAACTATCCGCCAATCATACCAGAAAGCCCTCTTCGTATATCGCCTATTACAGAGATTACCAACAACCTATAGATGACTCTTATGAAAAGGTGCGTAAGAAAAATGAAGGTGTGGAGTATCTCAATCTTAACGAAGGGATTGTAGAAGTGTTCGATGCTGGCTTTGGTACTGATTATTTTAACAATCAACAAAATCAGACACTGGTCTATAGATATCATAAAAATGAAACTTTTGCCAGGGACAATACGTTGTCGATTCCTTACGACAATAAAAGAAAAAAATATCTTGAGAACGTGAAAATTCCACCGTTTGGAGGAAATGAGTTAAGTGTGCTTAATGTAACCAATGCCATTCGGAATCACAATAAGGTGTCATTCTCTTTTGTAAATGTGTTTAGGGCGAATTTTATTCAAAATCACTTTTTTGAAGTAAATGGGATTAGTTATCGCAATGGACAGCCAATTTATGAGATTATTTTTAAAGCGCAAGAAAGTGTAGCAGGAAGAAAATACTTAGCTAAAGGAACTATTTTTATCGCTAAAGAAAACTATGCCATTCATAAACTCAATTATCAAGTGTATGAAAAAAGATTTAAAAAAATGCTGTATGGAGTTACTATGGAATACACCCCTATTGGCGAAAAAATGTATTTAAATTACATCACTTTTAATAATCGATTTCAGGTGAAAAGTGATGATTATTTCAAAGTGAAAGAAAAAAAGTTAAATGTCAAGGATCTATATTTCAATAATGAGTATTTCTATGTAGAAGATATTTTTTATGATGTTTATTTCAATAGAAAAGTAGATGAAGCATCAATTGCTCCGATTCATAAAAAGTTTAAAGCAACTTATTCCTATAAAGAAGATAAGATAGTGGTAAAAGAAGTGGTGGTTTTGGATGATCGGGTAAGAGTATATCTGGATAAAAAACAATTGTTTTCTTTGCCAAATTTTAATGAAAAAACTTTCCCTGATGAGATCAGATTAAAAATTAAGAATATTAAAGATGTCGATGGGAATGTGTTGAACAAAACTCCTGATATTAAACTAAATCAGTACCGAGAAATGTTTGTGCAAGAGGTGTTTCCGGAAAAAGATTTACCTGAAGATGTTAAAGTGATGAACAAACATACACCCTTGGCAACCTCTGAAATCAATGAATTCGAAAGGAAAAATGAATATTGGTTGAACACCCCATTAAAGAAAAATAAGACTCAATAGATCGTCCCAATGTGTGGTTGATCCTATTTTGTAACGATATTGTTATCAAAGCGTTAAAAGAAAGAGTGTTAAGAGTATTTCTTAACCTCTTTTTTTATTTTAAGATGAGTAATTAAAGATTTGGTTATGAACAGTAGGGGAGTACTCTTGGTTATTTTCTATTCAGTATTTTTTTTATCACTTGTCCATGCTCAAAATATCAGTACAGATCAGTTGATATGTAAAATACTAAATCAGGATTCCAAAACTCCGGTCTACTATGCTACGATAAAATTAGTAGGGACTAATCTAGGAGTTGTGGCAGATGATAAAGGACAATTTAGGTTGCCTGGAGATTTGGAAATGTCGAGTAAAATTAAGGTGTCTTCTATTGGATATGTTTCAAGAGAAATTTCAATTTCCGAATTGAACAAAAAAAATACGAATATCATTTATCTTGCTCCAAGTGTCGATCAGTTAGAAACAGTAACCCTCAAATCAAAGAAAAAAAGGAAGAAACTCTTATCCGCAAAACAGATAGTAAAAAAGGCAATAGCTAATATTGATAATAACTACCCACTAACCCCATTTTCCTATATTGCCTATTACAGGGATTACCAACAACCAGCAGATAGTTCGTATATCTCTCGGTCAAATAGGCAGTACATACCTGAGTATATTAACCTTAATGAAAGTGTAGTTCAAGTATATGATGCTGGTTTTGCCACAGACAATATGACTCATCAAAGAAATCAAACGGTGTTGTATAGTTATGTGGAGAATAAAGATTTTGAAAGGGACAATTCTTTATCTATTCCGTATGATAATCACAGTAAAAAGTATTTAGAGAATACAATTATCCCTGCCTTTGGAGGAAATGAGTTTAATATCATACTACTAACTGATGCTTTGAGAAACCACGACAAACCATCGTTCTCATTTGTTGAAAATTTAAGAGAAAATTTTGTTGCAAATCATAGATTCGAATTGAATCAAATTCGCTTTTTAGACACTATTCCAATTTATGAAATAGACTTCTCTACTAACGCATATGCTTCAGGACCGCAACACTATGCTACAGGAAAGATATTCATAAATACAGAGAATTTTGCTATCCATAAATTGAGCTATACCGTATTCGAATCGTTTAAAGATGCTCCGCTATATGCGATAACCATCGCCTACAAAAGTGTAGAGGAGAAGATGTATTTGAATTATATCACGTTCAATAATAGGTTTGAAGTATTTAAAGATCCTGAGTTTAAAATTGAGAATGTAGTATACAGTCCGCAAGAAAATATTCTAGATGTTTTCTTTAATAATGAATTAAATACCAATTTTATCACTAGTCATTTAAAACGCCCTAAATTGAAACACAACGGAAAGGATGTTGGTATCACTAATCTTTTGGTGCTTGATCAACAAATTCAAATCAAATTAGACGATGCATCAAGATTAGGCATGACGGATGAAGAATCCAAGCATCTATCTAGAAGTATAGGTTTGATGCTGAAAGGAGTCAAAGATATACACGGTAATGTATTGCATGATATCCATAAATTGCTTTTGAATCAATACAGAGAGATATTTGTTCAGGAAGTTTTTCCAAACATGGAAATCCAGGAAGGATATGAAGTGATGGATAAGTATACTCCTTTGTCTAAGGCTGAAATCAATGATTTTGAGGATAAAAGTAAGTATTGGATCAATACTCCGTTAAAAAAAAATAAAAAACATTGATTACTTTTCGTAAACGCCTATTTTTAGAAACCATAAGGTAAACACAAAAAGCATAAACTCTCTACTAATGAAAAAGATTGGTCTTCTATTAATTGTATTTTTTAGTTTTTTAGCATGTAAACAACAAAAGGAAACTAAGCCTGTTGTCGAAAAGCAACCTACGGTAACTTGGCAATCCTATGATGAAACAGCAGACCTGGCAAAAACTCTTGAGTTAGAGCAGGAACGAATGCATTTAAAGTTAGTCAACTCTAAAGTTTATGATAAGAACAATATTTGGAAAGGAGTTGAACAGGAACTGGACTATTTTACTCTAGAAAAATATAATGCGCTGAAGGATATAATTCTGGAGAAAGACATTCCAACATTACAACAAAGTGTAATCGACGGTAAACTTACCTATGAAGACCTCACATTGTTTTATATCTATAGAATACGCAAATATGAAAGTGATAATAACTTGTCTCTTAATGGGGTGATTTTGCTGAATCCTAAGGTGGTAGCACAAGCCAGGGCTTTGGATCAAGTAGATAAATCGACTATCGATATTCATTCTGTGCATGGTATGCCGATATTACTGAAGGATAATATCAATACCGAAGGAATGATTACTACAGCAGGAGCTGTTGCTTTGCAAAATAATATAACAGGTGATGCTTTTATTACCAAAAGGCTATTGGATCAAAAAGCTTTGATTTTGGGGAAAGCTAATCTAAGTGAATGGGCGTATTTTATGTGTTCTGGATGTCCAGTTGGCTATAGTGCAGTAGGAGGACAAACCATGAATCCTTATGGTAGAATGGTTTTTGAATCCGGAGGGTCTAGTTCTGGTAGTGGAGTTACTGTAGCGGCAAACTATTGTGTAGCTGCTGTGGGGACAGAGACTAGTGGGTCTATCTTGTCACCTTCAAGTCAAAACTCGGTAGTGGGACTAAAGCCTACTATTGGTGTATTGAGTAGGTCAGGAATAGTTCCTATTTCCAGTACTTTGGACACCCCTGGACCTATGACAAAAAACGTAATCGATAATGCCATTCTTTTTGATGCCTTGGTAGGGAAAGATGATCAGGATGAAGCTTCTGTAGCCGTAGAGGCCACTTTTGTTGATCAGCTTAAGAACGCAACGGTAAAAGGAAAGCGCTTTGGAGTAATAAAAGGATTATTAGAGGACTCTATCTATAACATAGCTGTAGAAAAACTGAAAAAAGTAGGTAGTGAGATTGTGATATTAGAACCAGAACAAACTCCGTTACCAGGTTTTTTGAGTATTCTGAATATTGATATGAAAAATGACTTACCTAAGTATATCAGTCAAAATGCAGGAGATCAGGTAACTATTAAAAATATTGAAGATGCTATTGCATTTAACAGAGAAGATTCTGTAATCAGGATTCCTTATGGACAGCAATTGTTTGAAGGTATCATGCAGGATCCAACTACGACAGAAGAGTTAGAAGAGATCAAAGCAAATCTTAAAAAGACGGCACGAGCTTATTTTGATGTGCATATAGATAAACATCAACTGGATGCTGTACTTTCTATTAATAATTACCATGCAGGATATGCTGCTGTTGCAAAATATCCGGCATTAACCGTTCCTATGGGGTATTCTGAAAAAGGGGAGCCAAAAGGACTTACCTTTATAGCCAAAGAATTTTCTGAAGGTCCATTGCTTCAGTATGGATATGGGTATGAGCAAGTTTCTAAAGAGAGAAAAATGCCGTCAAATTATGTAGAATAAGCCAAAGTACATTTTCAATAAATATTTATAAAAAAGGGGATATCAATTATCCCCTTTGTACTCTCAAAAAATTAAAATTAGATCTCCAATCCCAAAACAGGATGATATTACGTATGAAAAAAATATCTATCTATTTTTAGAGATTTATGTAAACCATGCTTCACACACAAATCAGTATTTCACTTTCTCGCACCTTACCCCCTTTTTTCAAACTCAAAAAAAAAATGGTGCCATGATGAAAGTATTATGTAACATATTACTGCAAAGGTTTCATAAATAAGAATTCTATTTTTTGAGATTATCTTTTTTGATTATTATGTCCTGGTAGTCTACCAATTCATTCGTATTCTGATTATCTTATTTGTTGAAAAAACAATTCATCTTTACTAATTCCCGGCCCTGTACGTTCGTCCAGCATGATTCGGGTATCTTGTACCTTTTTTACATTCCAGTTATTACCCAACTTGTCGAGTGGAGGAGTACTGCCAAAATCTAATATAGCATTAAGCCCACCATCAGCACGAGTAACCACCGACCAGGTTCCGTCAAATACTTCACCTGTTGATGAATCTTCTATAGAAATCGAACCATCTGCTAAAAAGGTGAAGACAAAGTCTCTATAGTTTTGAGTTTCGTTACTCTCATTGTCTTTGTATTTTTGAACTTCCCAAGTGCCTTGAGTAATAGCTGTACTAAAATCATCGATAGTGCTATCATCTTCATCACAATCTTCCAAAGAATCCTCAATTACCTCTTCTAATTCATCAGTTCCGTCAATAGTAATTTCCGTATCATTGGTGAACACAATAGTAATCGGAAAGCTAATGTTAGCTACATCTCCTTCTTTCAGATCTTCTAGAAATCCAAACAATTCTCGGTCATTATTCATAGTCAATATTTGGGCAATTTCATTTTCCGAATCAAAATAGGAGATCTCAAAAGGATACTTAAAATCAACACATTCGATATTGGTGTCATCTGCAGTGCAGGTGGTTGTCACAGATTCTAATTCCGAATTACTGGTAATTACTTGTTCTGTATAGTCGCTAAAAACAATGGTAATCGGATAAATGATTTCCAAGGTATCCGTATCATCACTTGACCCTGAGAAAATATCTTCAATGATCTGAAAATCTTCCTCAGAGCTTATGATCTGTTGAGTGCCATTTACAATTACGGTAAGGGGCAATTTTACGGTAAAGCAGGTAGAATTGTCAATTATATTATCAATTGATCCATCATTAGCACTAACTTTAGACATTAAATCAGCAACTTTAGAATTTGCTTCTATAATTTGATTAGGGTTAGCTTCTACCAATAAATCAGACTCATTCCTGCAAGAAACGAGTATCGTAAATACAATTGAGGGCAAAAAAAGTAAAATGATTTTGGTTTTAGTTGTCATGCGCTAGTTTTAAAGCATTACATCTATATAACAACTTACTCCCGAAAATCCCTTTCTATTTTTGGTTTTTTTTCTTTTACATTTAGATTTTTTATTTTTAGAAAAACGATTTACCCCTAATTATGCAAAAACAACTACTAGATAATGTTTGTAATGATTCGGTGTTTTCGGATATTTATAAAAAATATTCTAAAGATTTATTCGATTTTCTTTATTATAAATTTGGAGAAACATTTTCTCCGGAAGATAAGATGCAAGATGCATTTTTGAAGCTGTTAGATAAATGTAAAGAGGTTACTCCCGAAAAGGCGAAAAGTTTTTTATTTACTGTCGCCAATAATACGATGCTTAATGCTATTAAGCATCAAAAAGTAGTACTGAAGTATAGACAAATAAAACCTAAAGAGTATACTAATGAATCCCCGGAATTTATTTTAGAACAGGAACAATTTCTTCAAAATTATCAGAAAGCTTTAGGTACTCTTACTGAGGATCAACGAGTTGCTTTTTTGTTGAATAAGGTGGAGGGTAAAACACAGTCAGAGATTGCTGAAATGCAAGGAACCACACGAAAGGCAATTGAAAATAGAATTTATGTCGCGTACAAAAAATTGAAAGCAAGTCTAGATGGTTTTCAATAATTTGAGTGTAATGAAAGGGAAATCAATAACTTAGTTGTTATATTATAAAAAGAAAGAGATTTTGGTATGGATAGAGAGTATCTTATTAAAAAGTGGTTGGCAGATGAATTAACTCCAGAAGAACTTCAGGCTTTTAAGGAGTTGGATGATTATGACTCTCATATCAGAGTAATGAAAGGAGCAAAATCATTTAAGGCTTCAGACCATACAACTATTCCTGCTGCAGATGTTTTTCTTTCAAAAGCAAAATCAGAAAAGAGAAAAAGGAAATTCAAAAATTTCAGATATGACCGTGTTTTGAATATCGCCGCTGTTCTAGCGTTGTTTATTGGTATAGGAAGTGTTTTCTTTTTGTCTAGAAGTAATACCGTGGAAACTGAAATCGGTGAAAAAGAAAATATAGAACTCCCTGATGGGTCCTCTATTATGTTGAATTCAGGATCGTCTGTTACCTACAAACCTGGAAAATGGAGTGCAGAACGGATGGTAGAGCTAGAGGGTGAAGCTTTTTTTAAAGTAGGAAAAGGAAAAAGGTTTGACGTAGTAACACCGTCTGGGATTGTTACCGTACTGGGAACCGAATTTAATATCAAAAACAGAGAAGGTTATCTCGAAGTTACTTGTTATAAGGGTTTGATTAGACTAAAAAGCGGTGATTTGGACCTTAACATTAGAGCTGGTAGCACTTTTACAATGATCAAAGGAAAAACCAAGTTTGAAGAAATTGAAGAAGTATCCCCGGATTGGACAAATAATATCAGTGTCTTTGATAGTGTTACTTTTGAAGAGGTTTTAAAGGAGTTTGAAAGACAATACGAAGTAACCTTTTCTCTTGAAAATGTTGACGTTAATCGAATATTCACAGGTGGTTTTGTCCATAATGATTTAGAAGATGGTTTAAAATCAATAACTTTACCTTTAGATTTAATCTATTCTATTGATAAAAAAGGTACAATTACACTCAAAACAGCCAAGGAATAATACTGCAAATATAATTTGCCTTGGGGTTCTATTGTTTTTTTTAGGGAGTTTTACAATCAGTGGTCAGGAGGATAGTAATACAGAACCACTCTCTACTGTATTTACTGTCTTAGAAAAGAGATTTGAGTACAAATTTACCTTTGCCAATGAAATTATTGAAGGTGTTCGTTTGGTACCACCTCCTGAAAACCTTTCTTTTGAGGAAACGTTAAGTTATTTAAAAGCAAATACTAATCTTACATTTACAATTATTAATCAAACGTTTGTTTCCGTTAATAAAGACCGTACATCTTTAATTACAATTTGCGGACAAATACGAGATATCGAGACGGGAAAAGGAATAGAAGGAGCCGAAATTATAGGAACACAACGATCTACCATAAGTAACGAAAATGGCTTTTTTCAAATCGAAGTAAGTGCGAGTAATGTAGTTTTCTTAATTAATCATATAGGATATCAACCATTAAATTTTGCGCCTGATCAAAAACAGGATGAAAATTGCGAGGAGATACTTTTGACTCCTCAAACATTTAACCTGCAAGAAGTTATTCTTAAAAACTATATTACAAAAGGAATAGGGAAAACTGATACTGGTGCGTTAACAATCGATTATTCTAATTTTGGAAGCTTACCAGGACTCATAGAAGCGGATGTTCTACAAACCATTCAAGCTTTGCCAGGTGTCCAAAGTGTAGATGAAACAGTGTCTAACATTAATGTAAGAGGAGGAACTCATGATCAAAACCTTATTTTATGGGATGGGATCAAAATGTATCAGTCTGGACATTTTTTCGGTTTGATTTCAGTATTTAATCCCAATATTACCGCAAAAGCTTCCTTGCTAAAGAATGGAACTTCACCCGAACATTCCGGAGCAGTATCTAGTACTATTGTTATGAATTCTCAGAAAAATATCAATGACACACTTTCTTTTGGATTTGGAGCTAACTTGATTAATGTAGATGGCTTTATTGATATTCCTACAGGTAAGAAATCCTCGTTACAAATTTCCGCCAGAAAATCCATCAGTAATCTCTACGAAACACCAACCTATTCTAGGTATTTTGATCGTATTGCACAGGATAATGAATTGGATAATAATGATCAAAATGTGATGAATTCTGATTTTGAATTCGATTTTTACGATACAAATCTGAGATGGAATTATCATATTTCTGAAAATGACAAGGTAAGACTCAATTTTTTGCTGATCAATAATGATTTAGTGTTTTCAGAAAATGCTACAATCAATAATATAGAGACTTCGAGACAGAGTAATATATCCCAAAACAGTATCGCAGCTGGGATATGGTATCATAGAAAGTGGAGTGATAAATTCGAATCGTCAATTCAATTGTATGAGACAAACTATGAGTTAGAAGCAACCAATGTGAATCTCCTACAAACCCAAAGATTTTTGCAAAAAAACGAGGTTTCCGAAACCGGTGTTACTCTTAAAACTATATATAAGCTAAATCAAAATTTATCCTTATTAAACGGATATCAGTTTGTAGAAACAGGAATTACAAATTTGAATGATATTGATACGCCTATTTTTGTTGATCAGGAGGTTAGAGTGGTTAGAAATCATGGGGTTTTCTCTGAATTAATTTACAAACCCCAACAGAAATCTAAAACTATACATTTAGGAGTTCGATATAGTTTTATAGATAAATTTAATAAACATATTATCGAACCTAGATTAAGCTATAATCAAAAACTAAATTCATATTGGAGTCTCGAGATTTTGGGTGAAATGAAACACCAAACAAGTTCTCAAATCATCAATTTTCAGAACGATTTTTTAGGGATAGAAAACAGGAGGTGGTTTTTAAGTGATGAAGAAGAAATTCCTATTGTAACCAGTAATCAAGTTTCTATTGGCCTACAGTATAATAAAAAAGGATGGTTGATTACCGGAGAAACGTATTACAAAAAAGTTAATGATATCACAGCGAGAAGTCAGGGATTTCAAAATAAATTCGAGTTTCAAAGAGGAATAGGGGATTATACCGTAAGTGGATTGGATGTACTGGTTAATAAGCGTTTTGAAAATATAAGCACTTGGTTAAGTTATAGTTTTGCAGATAATAATTATACCTTCAATACTTTTGAAGATACTAATTTTCCTAATAATACAGATATTACCCATGCAATTACCTTTGGTAGTTCTTATACTTTAAGAAGGTTTAAGTTGTCGGCAGGGATCAACTGGAATTCTGGTTTGCCAACTACTCAACCTTTGACAGCAGATCCGGTTTTGGATGGAAATATTGATTTTGGAGAAGCTAATGCTGATCGCCTTAAAAACTACTTTCGTTTTGATATATCTGCCATATATGATTTTCAGTTAACTAAGAATATTAAAGCTCATGCAGGTGCTTCCATATGGAACTTAACAAACAACCGAAACGTTATTGGAAACTACTACAGGCTGAATGATCAAAATATTCCGTTGGAAATGACAAAAAGCGCTTTGCGATTAACTCCAAATGCGGTGTTTCGCATATCTTTTTGATCTAGTTTATTAGTAAGTTAATTTTTTGCCATAGTTCATTATCAAAACTAGAGGGACCAAGAAATGATGCGCCTGCATTGTCGCCCAAACGTACAATAACTAGATTTTGACTAGGGACTACATAGAGTTTCTGGTCATCTTTACCCAAGCCAGCAATTAAGTCTTGTGGGGCATCGGGAATAAGTTCTCCGTTAAACTGAGTTTCAGAAGCAGGGACTCTATAACTGGATGATCCGTTAAGCCACCATAGATAGCCATAGGCAGCGTTCAAATCTTGGGATATTGAAGTCATGTCTTCAAAATATTGAGTATCAGTCAGAATGTTGGTATTCTCCCAGCTACCTTCATTTAGGCTCAATAGTCCAAATCTCGCCATGCTCCTCGCTGTACTGTAAAATACATGGGCATATCCTAATCGAAGCCAGGTACCATCCATACCAATAGGACCACCTATTTTTGAATTAAAGTAATTATTGTAACTCGTATTTGCAGCCGAAGAAACAATATCGGTGAGCAAGGTATATGCAGCGTTGTGATAGTACCAAAATGTTCCCGCCTCATTCAAATAAGTAAGGCAATCTGCATCTGTGCAATTGGTATTCGCAACATTATAATCCAGTCCAGTGGTCATGGTCAAATGATTTCGGATGCTGATTTGTGATTCTTGAGTTTCTGTAATACTGGCCCACCCACTTCCCAGATATAATGAAGAGGGTTCATCAACTTGCAAAAGCCCCTCTTGCTGAGCAATCCCGGTGAGGGTGGCGGTTAAGGCTTTTCCTGCAGAATACCAGGGGTAATTTTCAGAAGCAGAACCACCATTAAAGTATTTTTCGACAACAATCCTTCCGTTTTTCAAAATAATGAAAGCTTTGGTGTTGTTATTTTCTAAAAAGTCATACAAAGACTGTTCTTCATCTGCATTCCATCCCAAATCAGATATAGAAACTTTTTCCCATTCCTGGGTGGTTACTGGAGGAAAATACATTTGACTTAAATCCGCAGAATCTGGAGGGAGCTCGCTGGTATTATCATCTTCAGAGCATGATAGTATACCAAAACCAACCAAGGCTAATAATAGGTAGACCTTTTTCATAGGGTAGTAATGTTTGTAGATTTGGACTCAGTAATATACAAAAGGTTTAATTAGCCTAATAATCTTTAACATATTGTGCTCCAATTTGTATTCAAACTTGGTTTAATCATTGTATCTTTGCACACCTTTATCTGAAAGATATGAGAACAAAGACATTAAAAAAGAATAAGATCAATGTTGTAACACTTGGTTGTAGCAAGAATGTATATGATAGTGAAGTGTTGATGGGTCAACTAAAGGCAAACAACAAAGAAGTGGTTCATGAGGAGGAAGGAAATATTGTGGTGATCAATACTTGTGGTTTTATTGCAAATGCCAAAGAAGAATCTGTAAATACGATTTTGGAGTATGTGCAGAAAAAAGAAGATGGAGTTGTTGATAAAGTGTTTGTTACTGGTTGTCTTTCAGAAAGATACAAACCCGATCTAGAAGAGGAAATTCCGGATGTAGATCAATATTTCGGAACTACCGAATTGCCCGGTCTGTTAAAAGCACTTGGTGCAGATTACAAACACGAGTTGATAGGGGAGCGGCTTACCACAACCCCAAAAAACTATGCGTATCTCAAAATTGCGGAAGGATGTGATCGTCCTTGTTCTTTTTGTGCGATCCCTTTGATGAGAGGAAAGCATAAGTCTACCCCAATTGAGGATCTGGTGATAGAGGCCGAAAAACTGGCGGCAGATGGAGTAAAAGAGCTGATTTTGATCGCTCAAGACCTTACCTATTACGGTTTGGATTTATATAAAGAACGAAAGTTAGCCGATTTGCTTAAAGCGTTGGTTAAGGTAGAGGGAATCGAATGGATTCGTTTGCATTATGCTTTTCCAACTGGTTTCCCGATGGAAGTTCTTGAGGTAATGAAGCAAGAACCTAAGATTTGTAATTATATCGATATTCCGCTACAGCATATTGCGGATCCGATACTAAAATCCATGCGTAGAGGTACTACCAAAGCCAAAACAACCAAACTGCTGCAAGAATTTAGAACAGCAGTTCCTGAAATGGCTATAAGAACAACACTTATTGTAGGGTATCCGGGAGAGACCCAAGAAGACTTTGAAACGCTAAGAGATTGGGTGAAAGAAATGCGTTTTGAACGCTTGGGTTGTTTTACCTATTCGCATGAAGAAAGTACCCATGCGTATTCGCTTGAAGATGATGTTCCGGAAGAAGTGAAAATGGAAAGGGCGAATGCAATTATGGAAATTCAGTCTCAGATTTCCTGGGAGTTAAATCAACAAAAGATAGGACAAGAATTCAAAATTGTCGTAGATCGTAAAGAAGGAAATTACTTTGTAGGAAGAACAGAGTTTGATTCTCCTGATGTTGATAATGAAGTGCTCATTGATGCTTCAAAACAATATCTAAAGGTAGGAGAGTTTGCTACGGTTAAAATTTATGAAGCCGAAGATTTTGATTTATACGGTGAGATCGTTTAATCTTCTTGTTCCTTGTCAAAATATATCTTGTAAATAAAAAGAAGCTCAAAAAAGAGCTTCTTTTTATTTGATATTTATGCGAAATGAGATTATAGTACCTCAAACAATTCACTTATCGGTTTGCGTACTTTTTTGCTGTTTTGTGTACCATCTTCACTAGAGCGATATCCTATAGTTGCGATTACTGCTGCCGATAATCCTTTTTCTTCCAGCCCTAAGATTTGTTCGTATTGTTCGGCCTCAAAACCTTCCATAGGACAAGCGTCAATTTTTAGTTCGGCACAGGCGGCAAGTAAATTTCCAAGTCCAATATAGGTTTGTTTTGCAGTCCAGGCTTTGACAACATCTTCCGGTAAACTACCTATTTTGGATTTCATAAAATCTCCATATCCAGATAGGTCGTCAACATTTAATCCTTGAGTATCTGCTTTTAACTTTAAGTATTCGTCGATTACTTCAGGTTGTACTTTGGTGTAGTTGCAAAATACAATCAAATGTGAAGCATCTACTATTTGTGATTGCCCCCAAGATGCAGGTTGTAACTTCTTTCGTAATTCCAAGTCCTCTATGATCAATACCTTATAGGCTTGTAGTCCATAAGATGAAGCAGATAATGAAATAGCTTCTTTTATATTGTCAAGGTCTGTTGCTGAAACTTTTTTAGTATCATCAAACTTTTTTGTGGCATAACGCCATTTTAAATTTTCTACTAGTTGCATGTTAATATGTTTTAAATAGACATTGGTACTTCTATTAGTAATAATTTTGATGTGCTGTTGGATTGGAATTCAACTTGATCCGTATCCCAAATACCGTATCCATCGCGTTGATTTAGCTGTTCTCCTTCAACGGTTATATCTCCTTCCAAAACAAAAACATAAACTCCGTTTTCTCCATTTTTAAGAGGATATGAAAAAGCATCTCCTTTTTCAAAAGTCCCCATATGAAACCAAGCGTTTTGATGTATCCATACCCCTTGATCATCTTTGTTGGGAGAGAGAATCTGTTGTAAGTTTCCTTGTAAATTCCTTTGATCAAGTGTTATTTGATCATATCTGGGGGCTACGTTTTTTTTGTCTGGAAACACCCAAATTTGAAGGAATTTGACCTCTTTGTCTTTGTTTTTATTGTATTCGCTATGGAAAACACCGGTTCCTGCACTCATCACCTGAATGTCTCCTTCTTTGATCACCGTAGTATTCCCCATGCTATCCTGATGTTCGAGATCACCTTCTAATGGAATCGAAATAATTTCCATATTGTCGTGAGGGTGTTTCCCAAAACCCATTCCTGGAGCTACAGTGTCATCATTAAGAACACGTAGCGCTCCAAAGTTGGTTCGCTCGGGATTGTAGTAATTAGCAAAACTAAAAGAGTGGTAGGAATTCAACCATCCATGATTTGCTTTTCCTCTTGTTTCTGCTTTGTGCAATGTTGTTTTCATTGTGTCACCTTTCTTTTATAAATTAGTTTGCAGTACAAAGTTGGTGATACTATAGTAAAGAAGAAATGCGAGAACACTGGATAGGCATATAAAAATCCGATATATATTCTATTTTCCATATTGAGAAGGAGATATACCGGTGATTTTCTTGAAAAAATTGCTGAAGTTAGAAGGTTCAGAAAATCCTAATTCGTATGAAATTTCTTTGGTGGTAAGATCCGAGAAGTACAGCATTCTCTTGGCTGCAATTATGATTCTGGATTGCAAGTATTCTTTGGCGGTTTTACCAATTAAAAGCTTAATAGTGCGGTTCAAATGATCGGGAGTAACATGTAACTCTTCTGCATATTGATGTACCTTGTGCCATTCAGAAAAATGATTTTCGACCAGATTTTTATAGGCTTTAAGGATAGTGGTGCCGGCATGTACCTGTTGTGGATTTTTTTGTTCCAAAGTACATATGTTGTTACAGGTGATTAGAAAAAGTTTTAAAAGAGCTCCTATCGCAGACATCTTAAATTTGGTTTCCGAGCTTAAGGTAGTTAGCATCTGATGGCTGTACTGATTCAAAATATCAATTTCTCGCTCATCAAGAGGTAATGGGGGCGATTGCCCGTAATCAGTAAATAAGTTAATGTCTTCTATAAAACAATAGTCGATATGATTCTCTTCTAGAAATTCTCTTGAGAAAGTAATAACCCATCCATTGGATTGCTCTTTTTCTATAATTTGGTGTACTTGTCCGGGACTCACAAAAAATATAAGATTATCGGAGAGTTGATATTCATTAAAATCGATAAGATGAATACCAGAAGCTTTTTTTGCGAAAATTATGGTATAAAAATCATGACGATGTGGTTGATCGGTATTTCCTTTTTGTTGATCATAAATATCCTCCATTCTCCGGATATTAAATAAGAGTTTATTATTGGAGTGATCAATAAGCTCGTATGTTGGGATAGATGAAGGTTGCGTCATAAATATAAAAATGAAACAAAAATTTAGTTTCAAGATACGCGTTTTTTGCTTTGTTGATTGTTAGGAGTATGTTATTTGTATAAGGAAATGTTTGTTCTTGTAAAAATGATGAGGTCATGATCATCCTAGTAAGGACTGTAAGAATAGTAACCAAATACTATTAAATGTAAAAGGAGGTCAAGATTGACCTCCTTTTTATATGTATACTACTTATATTTTTTTTGGCTAATTCAAATAGTACTGTAGTATTGTATTATAAAGTTGTGATTAATAAAGAACTACTCCACTTGCTAAATTCTGTGTCAGAACATTTAGTTCTTACAATCACGATGTATTCTGTAGAAGATTTTAGGTTGTTGATAGTTACTGTATTTGTTTGAGTTGATATCAATTCAGAATCGTTAATAATAGCTGTAAATGTGTCATCTAATGATACTGGCTTCTCAGCATATCGGATTTCCCATGTAAGACTTTGAGAATTTTCAGCATCCCAAGTTACATTTACTTTTTCTGTAGTAACTTCTCCAGCAGTAAGTCTTTGTGGTACGATACATAAATCGGTTACATCTTCATTATTTGGATCAACACCAATAGTATCTGTTTCTTCTGTATTTGTTTGATCAGTTTGCAAAGGTGCAATATCAAAATCTTCTGTTTCGCATGAGATGAATACAGAAATAGCAGCTAGTAGAATGGGTAATTTTTTTAACATGATTGAGATTTTTTCGTTTAGTTTTTGTTTTTGAAATCGGGGACAAAATTATCTAAAAATAGTATTCAAAATACCCTTTGAAATTGTGGCTAATGTTTTGCGATCAAATTGTAAATTGAAGTATTTTTATAAGAAAATTGATAGGAATTAGAAAACGATAATGGTTCTCTTGACGATATTAAAAATATGATTAAAAAAGCTTCATTTTAATAAAAAATAGACAACTTGAAAAAAACGCAAAAAGGATTAAAATTAACAATAGTTTAATATTGGGGCCTTTTTTGAGGTTTAAATTATTATTTTTTCAATGAAATATTGAATTTAATGATAATTATTCAAAGCTGACTGTATTTCTTTATTTGTATAAATTGTTTTGATTAAAAGGAATGTGTACTTGATAAAAAACAACACAGAAATACAGTGTTTTTTACCTAAAATTTATCGTGTAATGGGGGGTAATAAAACGAATTTTACACTTGGGTTTAATAAAAATGTAGCTATGTATCGTTTGTCGTTTTGAAATGCTTATTAATTGTTCAGAATGATTAGTTTTTGCCAAATCTTTCTACTTAATCCTGTTGTCAGTGTTTCTATCTCATTTACCGCGCTTACTACGGCTTCTTCTGGTAAACTTTGAGAATATAGTGCGGCTACTTTTCCTACCAAAGCGGTTGCTTCGGAACAGTAGTCCAGATATCGTTGTAGCTCAAACTTGGTAAGTGTTCGTTTGGGAGAATGTTCGGTAGCAGATTCTGGATTATCATTTACATAAGGATCTTTGGTAAGCTGGTGCATATCGATAACATGAGCAATTACTCTAAGTTCATTTAGAGATTTTAAAGCTTTCCTGGTTTTAAGGCGGGATTCTAAAGACACCAAAAAGAAAATAGCTGCACCTACAAGTATGATGTCATTAAATATAGCTTCAGAGACGGTGACCACATTAGCCAATGTGGTATTTTCAATTTTGAGGTCAATTAACGTAATACTATACAGTAACCCAGCTATACCTATTAGTATAATAAGGTAGGAGAAAAATCGTAACGAAATATTGGGCCTCGATATCCAGTGAATATTATGTTGACTTTGCTGGGCAATGGTCAAAAACTGAAGACATATCTTTCTTAGGTTCGAATTTGGAAATCGATCGGCAACTCTTTTTTCAAGTTTGTCAATAGTCTTTATTATTTTTTCCGACTCGAGTCGTACCGTATCATTCATATGTCAAATTGATCTTGTTTTGGTAAATATAAAAAAAGCCGAAACAAATAGTTTCGGCTTTACAATTTGTATATGAGTTTTAAGACTTAGGAAGCGGAAAACCTCTGTCCTTCATCAATGCCTCTATATTTGCATCACGACCTCTAAACTTTCTATAAGCTTCAGCAGGATCCATAGCGTTTCTTGGAGCGAATAAATATTTAACTAATTTATCGGCTACTTCTTTGTCATAAAATCCTTCTGGAGCTTCTGCAAATGCTTCAGCAGCATCAGAGGTAAGTACATCTGCCCACATATATCCATAGTAGGCTGTTGCATATCCTTCTCCAGAAAAAACATGTCCAAAATGAGGAGTGCGATGACGCATCACCAATTCTTTAGGCATTTTTAGTTCGGCTAGAGTTTCTTTTTCAAATTTATCCACATCAATATTAGACGGATCTGCAAGATGAAATTTCATGTCCATTAATGCAGATGCCAAATACTCCGTAGTGGCAAAACCTTGATTAAAAGTAGCTGCCTTTTTAATTTTCTCTACCAAAGCTTTTGGAATGGGTTCTCCGGTTTTGTAATGCACCAAATAATTGTCAATTACCTTATCTGTAGATAACCATCTTTCTAGTAACTGAGATTGAAATTCTGTATAATCTCTAACTCCACCATTTAGTGTAGGATATCTCACTTCGGAGGCAAAGAAATGTAGTGCATGACCAAACTCATGAAAAAATGTTTCTGCATCATCCCAAGATACCAAAACAGGCTCGCCAGGAGCGGGTTTTACAAAATTGGAGTTGTTTGATCCAAGAACTGTCTTTTTACCATCAAAGGTCGTGTGGCTTCTATACGTAGTCGCCCAGGCACCAGAACGTTTTCCTTTTCTTGCAAATGGATCCAAATACCATAATCCAATGTGTTCTCCTGTAGTCTTGTCATTTACTTCCCAAACTTTTACATCAGGATGAAAAACAGGAACTTTTCCTTCTGCGATTTCTGAGAATTTGAAATTAAACAACTCTCCAGCCACAAAGAACATGGCTTCACGTAGTTTATCTAATTGTAAATATTGTTTTACCTCGTCTGAGTCCAGGTCGTATTTCTTTTTACGCACTTTTTCAGCATAGTAGCGGTAGTCCCAAGGTTCAATAGTAATCTTATCGCCATTAGCATCGGCAACGGCTTGCATATCTGCTACTTCTTCTTTTACGCGTGCAATCGAAGCAGGCCAAACAGCATTCATAAGCGTCATTGCATTTTCTGGATTTTTGGCCATTCTGTTTTGTAATCTCCAATCGGCATAATTGTCATATCCTAAAAGGCCTACGCGTTCTTTTCTAAGCTTAAGAATTTTAGAAATATTTTCATTGTTATCATGATCATCTCCATTATCTCCTCTAGAGTAGTAATTTTTCCATACTTTCTCTCTTAGGTCTCGTTCGTCTGAGTAGGTTAAAAAAGGATCCATAGACGATCTGGTATTTGTAACCGCGTATTTACCTTCTTCACCACGATCTGTAGCTGCTTTGGCGTACGCCTTAATCAAAGGCTCTGATAATCCACTAAGTTGATCCTTGGTAAGATAGGTAACATACCCTTCCTCATCTGCCAAAATATTATTAGAGAAATTGGTATATAGTCTAGACAATTCTTTATTAATTTCGGCATACCTTTTTTTCTTTTCGGCGTCTAGTTCTGCTCCATTCATAGCAAACTGCTCGTATACCAGTTGTACCACTCTCTGTTGATCTGCTTCCAAAGGTATCTTTTGTGAGCTTTCGTATACCGCTTTGATTCTTTGGAATAATTTCTCGTTTTGCGAAATTTTAGATCTGAAATCAGATATTTTTGGAGCCATTTCTTTTTGTACCTCTCTAAATTCTGTAGAGGACATATTACTGCTTAGAATACCGTAATAAGTAAAAGCTCTACTTAATTCTTGACCAGAACGTTCCATAGCTTCAATGGTATTTTTGAAGGTTGGAGGCTCTGTGTTGTTCGCTATTTTTTCGATTTCCTGTAGATTGATTTCCATTCCTTTTTCAAGGGCGGGTTTGATATCAGCTACCTTCATTTTATCAAAGGCAGGAGTACCTCCATAATCTCCAGTCCACTCTTCTAATAAGAGATTTTTTGTTTCTTCGGTTTTCATGCTTTCTGCTGTCTCCTTCTTTTTATCACAACTCGATAGCAATACTGCAGTTAGCAGTAGCATCGATGCTGCTTTTTTAGGAATGTGTTGGATATTCATTGAGTTATATTTAATTGATAATATGTTAAAGTCTAAATTTATTATTATTGGCAAAGAAAATAGCATTGACAAAGAATAACTTTCCATTTTCCCAGAACGATCTAAACAAAGGATCGTCTACCATATAGATCATACTACCGTCACCAATTCGAGCTTCACCAAAAACCAAGGAATTGTCTAGTGTTTTTAATGCATCTTTCCCTGCAAATCCCGAAACATTTTCTGGCTTTTCTATATATGAAATGTTGTACCCATCTTGTAGTAATTGATAAGAAGAACTTCCAAGTTTTAAACTAAAATAAGTATCATCATATCCAAAAGCCATAGGATGAGAGGTGTCTACTTTTGTTTTAAAAATACTTCCGGTGATAAAGCCTTTCACACTTTCATTTTCTCTTTGATCATAAGGGATTAGGTTACCAGTAGTTTCCGCCTTCTTGTCTTCAGATGTGTTCTTTTTGAGATCAAATCCATCTTGGTTAGAAAAAGCATCTACTGCACTGGCAATTGCAATCACTTTACCTCCTGATTGTACCCATTTTTTGATTTTAGCAAGGGTGCTTTTATCTAGGTATCCGTTGTAATACCCGTTAGGCATGATGAGAACATCAAATTGCCTCAAATCCACATCTTTAAAATAATTTGTGTTTATCGAGGTAACCGGAAATTCTAATTGCTGTTCGAAAAAATGCCAAATAGCTCCATAACTCAAAGAAGAAGTGTACTTACCTTTTAATAAAGCAATTCTTTGATTGTTGATTAGTTTCACATCAGGAGATCCAAAATCCACACCTTTATTGGCAAAACTGGTTGATGCTGCGTGTAACTTACGTTGGTGTTTATTGGCAATATCCACAACAATTTGATCATAGTTGGCAACCGTTTTATTATCACTTTTGGTAATGATTAAGCTCCCTTTTTTAAATGCGTTGCCATTATTTGAAAAGTCTTTTTCTGTAAATCGTACTTTAATCTTTTTTTGAAGTAAATCAGCCAAAAACTGAGCATCATCTATACTATTCCATTTTGCAATATACCCAGCACCCGATGTATTTGTAGTGTTTGCAGTATTGAGCGGTTTTGAAGTACCATTTGCAGGAACGAATGAAGTAGAAGCCACTGCATTCAAACCATAGGCATGAGGAATACTCCAGGCGGTAATGTCATAAGTAAGAGGGGTACTTAATTTTGCATTAGGCTCAAAAAGAACTTTTACCATAGTGCCTTTAGGCTGATTGGTGCTCACTACCAATGCGCCACTCGCATTGATACTGCTCTGGTTGTTTGTATAGAAATTAAAACCAGATACTTTTGTAGCATTGGTGAAACCATATTTTATTTGGTGTTTGTCCAAAAGTTTGGTAAGTGCTTGAATTTTATCTTGCTCACCAGTTAAGACATAGCTTTTGTACTTGAAATTAGTATTAGCAAAAAACTTTTTGAACTCGGTGTTTAGTTGTTCTGCATTTTTTGACGCCATTTCGATGGTGGATAGACCCGTAGTGGTATGGTGTAACGCTCTATCCTTAAGGGTAAGTACAAACCCTTCATCAGTTTGTATCCCAAGTCCTGCACGACCATGTCCTGCCTGCTCATAGGTCATACCAATTGCCCCCATAAAAGTAGGGTAGGTGTCTCCATAACTCGGATATAACAAATCAAAACGTTCTCTGGTAAAAAATAACCATCCTTCTGCGTCAAAATACTTAGCATGATTCTTACCAATTTGTGTCTGAAAATCTCTTTGCCATGGGGTAATCACTTCGTGAAATGGTTCTGCCGCTGGGGCAAAGTAATACGGTTCGTTGATCCCTTGCTCATGAAAATCTACATGTATATGAGGCAGCCATTGATTGTAAACCTTTAATCGCTGTTGTGTTTCAACTTGTGTAGCCCATGCCCAATCTCTGTTCAGATCAAATAGATAGTGATTAGGTCTTCCTCCTGGCCATCTTTCGTTATGTTCTACAGCTACCTGATTGGTGTTGTATGGGGTTGCTTTTACCTCATTGTACCAATTTACATATCGATCACGACCATCGGGATTAATACAAGGGTCGATGATCACTATTGTGTTTTGAAGCCAATCGGTTTTAGTAGTAATCAATTCATAAATGGTCTGCATTGCAGCTTCAGTACTCGACGCTTCATTTCCATGTACATTATAACTCAACCAAACAATAGCTTTTTTTGATGAGGAAACACCTTCAACTATACCGGTGTTTTTTAGATGATCTTTGCGTAAAGTTTCTAGATTATTCAGGTTTTCTTGAGACGATACAATGGCATAGGTTAATGCTCTTCGTTCATTGGTTTTTCCATACGATTGAAAAGTAACCAAATTAGAATTGTCTGCAACATGTCGAAAGTAATTTACAACATCAGCATGACGTGTAAATTGTTCTCCTATCTCGTATCCAAGAAACTGTTTTGGAGATTGTAATTTATTTTGAGAGTAAGTTATTAATGCTGAAACGACAAATAGCGCGAAGAATGTTTTTTTCATTGATGATTTGATAATTAGAAATTGTAAAATACCGAGTTAAATTTAGGATATAATCTGTATTAACTAAAATTTAGGATTTACCATTACAATCTAATGTATATTTAACCTCTCAAAAAAAGTTTTCTATGCCTAGTGAGTGTATTCCGTTTAAAGAAACGAATTACTTTTCAACATTAATTTGTGATTATCTGGATCAAAAACCCGAATTGCAATCGCTGTACCACCGTTTTCCGAAAATTTCAGAGTTTGAAGATCAGATCAAAGAAAAACAAGATTCTTTTTCTTCTCAGCATAGAGCGGTGTTGGTAAATGCACTCCAAAGACAATATCAAGGGTATGATTGTTCTGAGGAAACCAAAGAAAACTTGGAATTACTTACAAGATCAACCACATTTACGGTTACAACCGGTCATCAGCTTAATCTTTTTACAGGACCACTGTATTTTTTATATAAGATTGTTTCCGCGATTAATCTTGCTAAAGAATTAAAAGAAAAGTATCAAAACTATGATTTTGTACCCGTGTATTGGATGGCTACAGAAGATCATGATTTTGATGAAATCAATTATTTCAATCTATTTGGTAAAAAAATACAATGGAATCGAAAAGACGGAGGAGCAGTTGGTGTTTTTGATACCAAAGGTTTAGACAAAGTGTTTGAGGTTTTTGCTTCAGAAATAGGGACAAGTATCAATGCAGATTATCTAAAATCACTTTTCAAGAAAGCATATTTAGAACATGAAACATTGACCCAGGCAACTCGTTTTTTAGCGAATGAACTTTTTGCTGTCTATGGATTGGTAATTATCGATGGAGACGATAGTGAACTAAAGCAACTTTTTGTTCCCTATATGGAAAAGGAATTAACCGAAAAGACCGCTTATGAGCAGGTAACTCCTCAAACAGAAACGTTGAAAGAACTAGGGTATAAAGTACAGGTTAATCCTAGAGAAATTAATCTGTTTTATCTTGACAAGGGCATTCGAGAACGTATTGTTGAAGAGGAGGGATCTTATGAGGTTAATGAGACAGATATCAAATGGACACAGAAAGAACTTTTACAAGAACTTAAGGATTATCCCGAACGATTTAGCCCTAATGTGATGATGCGTCCTTTGTATCAAGAGGTGATTTTACCTAATTTGTGTTATATCGGTGGAGGAGGAGAGTTAGCGTACTGGTTGGAATTGAAAAAATATTTTGAAACTGTAGCTATTCCTTTTCCTATGTTGTTGTTGCGTAATTCAGTACTTATTCAGACCGAAAAACAAGCCGCAAAAATTAAAAAACTGGATGTCTCTGATAAAGAACTATTTTTGAAGCAACATGAGTTGATTAATAGAAAGGTGCGTAGGATATCAAATATTGATATCAATTTTGATCCACAGCGCCAACATCTTAAAGCACAGTTCGAAGAGATGTATGCTTTGGCAAAACAAACCGATGTTACTTTTTTGAATGCTGTAAAAGCTCAGGAAATTAAGCAGCTCAAGGGGTTGAATGTGTTAGAAAATAGATTGTTAAAAGCACAAAAACGTAAACTAAGTGATCAAGTTAAACGAGTAACGGTGTTGCAAAATGAGTTGTTTCCTAATCAGAGTTTACAAGAACGAACGGTCAACTTTTCAGAAATGTACCTAGAATACGGAGCCCAATTAATACCTACACTAATAGCACATTTACATCCTTTGGATGGAGAATTTACCATTTTGAAATGTTAGATGGTTAATCATCGATTAAGGAACCAAATATGAGTCCTTCCATTCCCCTTTTTCTTTACGGAATAAGATACGAAGATGGTTAGGGCGTTTAAGTCGTAAATATTCAATTTTACTAGGAATAAGTCGAATAGCAGTAAAAAAGTTGTCTTTATCCAGAAACTCTATGTTTTGTGGATTGTTGATAGCTTCGCCGGGGGCATGTTTTGATCGGTAATCTTTTCGTGATTTTTCTGGAATTTGTTCCCAGATGCTTTTCAGGATTTGGGGATCTTCTACAATTTCGGCTTTTGCTTTTATCGATAATTGAATCAAACGATCCGAATCCAAAAAAAGTAAACTTACAATATCATGTTCTCTGATATGCGTTATTTTTTTAGATCTTTTGTCGGTATAGATCATCATATTGAGATCATTGTCTGTCTCCCGTAAAACAACGGTTCTTAATCTTGGTGTTCCATTAATACTGCATGTACCGAGGGTAAAATATCGAAAAGGATGACCAACCGTTTTGGAAGCTTCCTGTAGATCTCGTAGTATAGAAGAAAAGATAATTGGTGTCATGGGAGTGCGTCAAGATTCTGTACTATAAAATTAACTAAAATCATAGAACATAAAAAGACATCTTGGTTAAGATGTCTTTATTAAATGAATATTCTATTTTTTATTAATTGTCACAGGCTCCTTCTATGTCTTTTGAGATGGTTTCAGTTTCGATTAATCGGTTGATGAGGTTGGTTCCTCTCACGGTTACTTCGATATAATCGCTTTGCACATCTGTGATGACTCCGGTAAAGCTGTTAAAAGCAAATTGTGTGGTTATTTCTTCTCCAGATAATGCTTTGCCATCTTCTTGATAATTTCCTTTAATTCTAAAGCGTTGCACATACGGGATTCTTACATTTTCATAGGTTTGATATACATCTGCTACTGTAATGGCAGTTCCCGGAGGTACTTCCTGAGTGCGTTCTGTAGAAATTTCTGTGGTTCTGGTTTCTTCAAAAGAACCGGATCTGGTGCTCGTGGCTGTACGAGATTTACTGAATGAGTAGCTGCCTGTCACCGAACTTCGTACAGAGCCTCCTGCACCAAAGAATTTTGTAGAAACTTCTGCTTCTATGGTTACCGAAACCGAATACTCTTGTGTAGTGCTTACAGACATCGATTCTTCCCATCCTAGAACTTCTTTGGTTTCTAATGATTCTGATCGCCCGATGGTTTGCTGTAAGGTTCCACTGCTACAATTTCGTAAGGTACTGTTATAGGCTTCCGAAGTTGCCGATGGAGGAAGAATGGGATGCATGAACTTTGACTCAATAGGTTGTATATCCCAATCAATATCAAAAGATAAGATCCTAAAATATGCAGGTTCGGAGTTGGTGTTGCCAGCATTAAGGCGGTCGTTAATCAAAAATAATGGGTTGCCGGTAAATGTTGGAGTTATGGTATATAAACCCGCTTCTACTTTTTTAATTCTGAATTTATAATTTGGAGGTGCGCCAGTGTTGTTGCCTCCATTTCGAATTAAATTAGCTTTGCTTTGAATACGAAGTTCAGAATTTGCCGGGACGATATATAAATAATGGATATCGTCTCCATTGTGAACAGCAATAGTAAACACCCCTTCTTCTCCAGGAACTTCAGCAAATCTGTAAGTGGTAAAGGTTTCTGTGTTTTCAGAATTGTAGTCCAAATCATCTAGCTTGCTGGCAACTATTGGCGTGTTAAGCAGGACAGTATTTGGAAAAAGAATGGAGTTAGGTGCTCCATAGATTTCATTAGAGTCTTGGTTTACGATTTGTACATAATGTCTCACATCCTCTCGAAGATTTACTTTTGCATATTGATCTTCTAGAGTATCTGCGGGAATATGTTCTTCAGATGGGCTAGGGGTAAATGAGAGCTTTGTGATGGATTTTGAGGCGAGTTCATTCTCATTTTCATCAAGAACACGAACAGAAACAGGAACTCCATCTTTCAGTTCGGCCTGGGCTTCTTCAGATAAATCTTCGTTTTTTAGCGATAAAGTGGCTAGATTGTTAAACTCATCAAAGGATATCTTTTGGCTATAATCGCCAGTGGTTGCAATTACTGTAATATCTGCGGTAGTAGGTCGATATCCTTTTCTGGCAATGTCTCGTGCATTAATGCTGATACCAATTGCTCCAAGATCTGTCTCAAATTCTTCTAAATCTATCCCCGGTAGTTCTTCTACTCCAATGGTTGGAGGTGGTAGTTCGTTTCCATCATCTTTACTGCACCCCAATATTAATAAGGATAACAAGGTAAGTAGTAATACTTTTTTTGTGTGATTTTTCATAATACGTCTATTATTAATTACTGTGTTTTGACATTTATGTGTTTTATGTATGGCAGTCTTTAAACAGATCACCTATACGACATTCCAAAATTGCTTTAGATAAGTGCTATTTAAAAGACCATAAATACCGAAAATGTAAAACCGTGGAAAATACTTGTTTTGTAATGGTTACTACGTGTTAATGGCTTGATAGTTAGCTGGTAAGATTTTTTTTGAGTAGCTTTAATGTTGAAAAATGTTAACTCCTAAAAATCACACAAATGGAAAATGCAATCACACAAAAAGAAGAGAAAAGTACTACCACATATTTCAAAGATTGTCGAAATAATTGGTGTAAAGAAGATGTGCTAAAATTAGCGAGACATTTTCATAAATGGGATAAGCTTACCGGACAGCATTACAGAGTGGATCATTTTATTTTGAGTAAAGAAGATATTAAAAGGTTGAATAAGATAAAAGCTAATCAACCCATAAAGAATGTCAAGATTTGTTTGGCGCTACAGGATGATAATGTTGAAGAAGTTACGTTTTGCCCTTTTTTGATGATTAATGACAAAGAAGATCTTGTTTTTGAATTTATACCGATCGTAAAAGTTGGATTGACAGCAGAGTATGTTCCGGAAACCTTCAAGAAGATGATTGGTGATAATTGGAACGAAATTGATATGCACTTGATCGATGATTTGTTTCATTGCAATGATGTCAATGCCAGAGTCAGGGTATTACATTATTCTATAGGAAACGAAGATGAAACAGATCAAAAAATTATGAGATACATAAATGAGATTCTAGGTAATATCACAGGAATCACATTGTATCCTGGTGTGGATATGAACAAGTTTTCTAAAAGAGATATGATTTCTTTTACACCAACATTAGGATTTAATGCCAAAGGAATTAAAGAAAATCATATGGGACTCAAGGGAGTGATAGAAACAATGTCCGGCCCCGATGAGACATTGGTAGAGTATCTTACACCATGTCCTCCTACCTGTACGTAATACTTGGTATTTCATGATATACGAATTTTAATTGTTGATTAGATGAGTGAACAAATGTTTAAGAACCTAACCCTGGTTGCCTTTGTATTGTTGTTTGTTCCAGCAGTAATATTTTTGGCGAGATCCAAAGTTTTGGCAGCAGTGCAAAAAAAGTTAGCCATCCTGGTTTTGGTGACACTTTTGGTTGAGGTAGTTTCAAGGATATTATGGTATAAAAAAATAAATAACCTACCTATTTATCATTTTTATACGGTCATCGAATTTCTTCTAATTCTCAATATATACAAAGAACCTTTACGTAAAGTGTTTGATGTAAAATACCTTGTCATAATTGGTGTTGGTTTTACCGGGTTTGCAATACTGAACACAATTTTTTTCCAGGATTTGTTTACCTTTAATTCTAATGTAACTACCCTTATGGGATTGCTCGTTGTTGTTTTTGCTTTGAGTTACTTTTATGCTTTACTTAAAGAGGTTAAGTATAGTGCCTTGGAGACGAATCCTATGTTCTGGATCAACTCTGGTTTTTTGATCTATTTTTCTAGCAATTTAATACTGTTTTATATGAATAACAGCTTGTTCAAAGAAGTGTCTGAGGCTAGCTTGATTCTTTGGGGATTGCATGCCATCGTGAATATCGTATTAACCATTTTTTATACCATTGCGCTATGGGTGCGTCCGAAGAAGCTATTACACTGAAGATTATCATCATCGGTATGGGTGTGATTTTTATGTTGTCTTTATCTGTAATTGTATTTTTTATTATTTATCAAAGACGTTTGCTAGCACAGCAAAAGAAACATCAAAAAATCGAGTCAGATTATCAAAAAGAACTACTAGAGACTGCAATCCTAAGCCAGGAAGAAGAACGTAGTAGAGTAGCCAAAGAGCTTCATGATGAAGTTGGAGCCATGCTCACTACAACAAAGTTGTATTTTGGACAGATCACACCGTCCTTGCCTGCAAAAGAGTTAGAGGAGATCACCAATAAGATGGCGTCTTTTTTGGATGATATGATTCAAAGTGTTCGAGGGATTTCTCAGGATTTGCGACCAGTAATTTTAGAAAAACTTGGGTTGATTGAGGCTTTACAGAGTTTGGTGCAAACCATTGATGATACAGGAAAAATTCGTATAGATTTCAAAGATAATACCAGTAAAATAGTGCCTAAACCAAAAGAGCTTAATCTATACAGGATTGTTCAAGAATTGATTAATAACACCCTAAAACATGCAAAAGCTAAGAACATTGGTATAGAAATCAAACACGAAAATGACACTCTGGTTCTATTGTATCAGGATGATGGTATTGGTTTGAATCATAAAGGTCTTTCCAATAAAAAAGGCTTGGGCCTTAAGAATATAGAAAGTCGACTTTCGGTTTTGTCAGGTACCATGAATTTTTTGAAACCCAAAAAAGGAATGGCAATTAGAATAGTATGTTAGTGTATTTTGAAATTTAACACCACCGTAAAATGGCAACAATAAAACTTGGTTTGATAGATGATCATAACCTTTTTCGAGAAGGGATAAAATCATTGTTGAATAAAATCTCAGACATTCAGTTGGTATTGGAAGCTGTGAGTGGTAAAGATCTTCTTGAGCAACTGGATCACATAGTTCCTGATGTGATTCTACTAGATCTGGAAATGGAAGAAATGAATGGTGTGGATACCACGATAGCGTTGAAGAAGACATTTCCAGACATAAAGATAATTATCCTCACCATGCATAAAGAAGAACGTATGACTTCTTATCTCATGGAAATAGGAGCAAATGGATATCTCCTAAAAGATACGAACCAAAAAGAATTAGAAGAAGCAATTCGATCGGTATACGAGAAAGGAGTTTATTTTAATTCCTTTGTGTCTCAAGCATTGCTGAAAGGACTTAAAAATAAAGCCAATAAGCCACCTGCCATAGGGAAAAATTACCAACTCACATCCAGGGAGTTAGAAGTGCTGGAATTGATTACCAAAGAATACACTACTACCGAAATTGCAGAGCAATTGTTTTTAAGTACTCGTACCGTAGAAGGGCATAGAAAAAACCTAATCAGCAAACTTGGGGTGAAGAATACTGCGGGTTTGATAATGAAAGCAATAAAAGATAAAATTATTTCTGTTTAACGTTGTGAATAGTGTAGCCAAGATCTAAAATATTTGCAGCTTTTCTAAAATTACTAGTTGGATATAAAATTATACCGATTAGGATTTCAAGGTTATCAATTTAATTTTATTTTTGCCTATGCAAAACAACAAGGTACTTATTCTGGACTTCGGTTCACAGGTTACACAACTTATTGGGCGTCGTGTGAGAGAGCTCAATATCTACTCAGAAATACATCCATATAACAAACCTCCAAAAGATATTGACGCATATAGCGCAGTGATATTATCTGGGAGTCCTCTATCTGTTAGAGGAGACGATGTTGCACATCCTGATCTTTCCGAAATAAAAGGTAAAAAACCATTACTTGGTATTTGTTATGGTGCGCAATATCTCGCTCATTTTGGGGGCGGACAAGTAGCCGCTTCGAATACTCGTGAATACGGTCGAGCAAATTTGTCGTATATCAATGGAAATGAACTATTTCAAAACATTTCTGAAGGTTCGCAGGTTTGGATGAGTCACAGTGATACCATCAAAGAATTGCCAACAAATAGTGTGCTTTTGGCAAGTACCCATGATGTGAAGAATGCCGCATTCAAAATAAACGAAGAAGATACATACGCAATTCAGTTTCACCCAGAGGTGTATCATTCAAAAGATGGAACACAGTTATTAAAGAATTTTTTAGTAGATATTGCTGGTGTAGCTCAGGATTGGACTCCAGATTCATTTGTAGATGAAACGGTAAGTAAGTTAAAAGAACAACTTGGTAATGATAAAGTAGTATTAGGACTTTCTGGAGGGGTAGATTCTTCAGTAGCTGCAATGTTACTTCATAAGGCTATAGGAAAAAACCTGTATTGCATTTTTGTGAACAATGGATTACTTCGTAAAAATGAATTTACAGATGTATTGGCGCAGTATAAAGGAATGGGGCTCAATGTAAAAGGAGTAGATGCTTCGGCACGCTTTTTGGAAGCCCTAGCTGGTGAAAAAGATCCTGAGAAAAAACGCAAAGCCATTGGGCGCGTATTTATCGAAGTTTTTGATGACGAGGCTCACGCTATTGAAGATGTAAAATGGTTGGCACAAGGAACAATATATCCAGACGTAATAGAGAGTGTTTCTGTCTCTGGAGGTCCTAGTGCTACGATCAAAAGTCATCACAATGTAGGAGGATTGCCAGATTATATGAAACTAAAAATAGTAGAGCCTTTAAAGATGTTATTCAAAGATGAGGTAAGACGGGTAGGAGCTTCTATGGGAATGAATAAGGAACTATTAGGGAGACATCCTTTTCCTGGTCCGGGACTTGCAATTAGAATTTTAGGGGATATTACTAGTGAGAAAGTTCGTATTTTGCAGGAAGTTGATGCTATTTTTATAAATGGTCTTAAAGAAAATGGACTATACGATAAAGTATGGCAAGCAGGAGCGATATTGCTACCTGTACAGAGTGTTGGAGTTATGGGAGACGAAAGAACCTATGAAAACTGTGTGGCACTTAGAGCGGTAGAAAGTACGGATGGAATGACGGCAGACTGGGTAAATCTACCTTATGAGTTTTTACAAAAAACTTCGAATGCAATAATAAACCGGGTAAAAGGCGTTAATAGAGTAGTCTATGACATCAGTTCGAAACCGCCTGCTACGATCGAGTGGGAATAAGAACGATACTATAATACTCCGGTTTTTTGAAATTGGGAAACAAAAGATAAGTTTAGATGAAAAAGTATTTATTGATTTTTTTACTGTTTTTTGTGGCGTTTTCGTATGCGCAGCAATATAAGAGTCATACTGTTGTAAAAGGAGAAAATGTATACAGAATAGCAAAGCAGTATAATACTACTCCAGAAGCTATTTACAAGATCAACCCTACTGCCAAAGATGGTATTCAGGAAGGAGAGATTTTGGCTATCCCAATTACAGATGATCAAGAATACAAAACTCATGTGGTCGAGCAAGGGGATACAGTGTATAGCCTGTCTAAGAAATATGAAATTACCGTCGAAACTATCTACTTACTCAATCCCGAAGCCGTAAATGGTATTAATGTTGGTCAAATTCTTAATGTAGGAAAAGCTGAAAAGAAAGAGGAAACAAGCATTGAGAATACCGAAGGCAATAAACAAGAAATTTTGGATGGTCTAAAGGCAGAGGATCCAGAGGACAGAAAGGTGGTTCGGTACATTACACATAAGGTAAAAAGAAAGGAAACCTTATATGGAATTGCAAAAAAATACGATATCACTGTAGAAGACATTAAAAAATTCAATAAACGATTGTATTCTGAACAAATTAAGAAGAAAGACAAATTAAGAATACCGGTTTATGAGAAAAAACAAGTTCAGGAGACCGTTATAGATAGTGTTGATTCTCGATTATCCAGAACGACAAAATATGTTATAAAGCCTAAGGAAACCAAATTTGGTATTGCTAGGCGACATGGGATTACCATGAGTGAATTAGAGCAGATGAACCCAAATATGGATCCTAATTTTCCAATTGGGATGGAGATTACAGTTCCAACAACCATTTTTGTTTCTCTAAAAGATTCTTTGCAACCAGGATTCCAATTATATGAAATACCTCCAAAAGAGACGATGTTTAATTTGGTAAGAAGGTTGGATATTTCAGCAGATTCTCTGTTGAAAATGAATCCTTATATCAAAGATGGTTTAAAAGCAGGAATGGTAATTACAATTCCAGAGCAAAAACCGTTAGATACCTTAAGTGTAGATGTAATAAGAGGAGAACGATATATAGATTTGAGCAGTAAACTGTACAATTTTAAACCTAAGAAAATTGCAGTGATGCTTCCGTTTAGTGTAGATACCTTGGATCTGAATGCCAGGCAAGAAATAGAAGAGCAATTAAAGAATAAACAAAGCTTACGGATTTCTTTAGATCTATACAGTGGTGTCTTGATGGCGATTGATTCTGCAAAGACTAGAGGAATTACTACAGAATTAAATGTATATGATACGCATAAGAATAACAATGGTGTGCATATCAAAAGAATTTTACAGGAAAACAATTTTGACGATACCGATGTAGTTATTGGTCCTTTGTATCAATCTAATCTTGAAGTAGTAGCTGCAGAGTTAAAAAAGTACAATACTCCTGTGTTTTCTCCTGCTTCAAGAAGAGAATCAAGTTTGTATGACAATTTCTTCCAGACCCGACCTTCTAACGAAATGCTACAGGAAAAAATAATTTCTTTCGTAGAAAAAGATACTACCGATAAAAATATCATTCTCATCGTGCAACAAGGTAAAAAATACGAAGAAATTAAGGAAAAATTAATAGCTAAATTCCCTGGTGCTAAGGTTGCAAAAATAGAAGAAGGGAATTATTTATATGCTGTTCGTTTGGATGCAGTGCTCGATAAAAATAAACCAAATTGGGTTTTCCTTGAGTCAAGTGATGTAGCTATGATTAGTAATGTTATTCCCTTGCTAAATGCCAAGGCAGAAAGTCATAAAATTACGTTGTTTACTACCGATAAAAATAGCGCTTTTGACGATGATAATATTAAGAACGAACACTTGTCAAAATTACACATGCATTACCCTTCTGTAGATAAAGAGTTTGATGATGAAGATGAGGAAGAAGGTGAAAATAGTACTAAAAAAGTATCTGATTTTGAAAAGAAATACAAAGAGCGATATGGCGTATTTCCCAACAATTGGGCAGTACGTGGGTTTGATATAGCTTATGATGTTCTTATGAGATTAGGTACAGCAGATGATGTCTATCATGCGGTTTCTTTTGAGGGAACTACTGAATATGTAGAGAATAAATTTAACTACGCAAAAAAGCCTTTAGGAGGATATTACAATAAAGCAACTTACCTTATAAAATTTGAAGATGACTTGAAGCTCAAAGTGGTAGAATAAAGCCATCTTCAAAATAGTTACTTGTAATAATCAGAAAAATTTTATTTGATTCTTAATAAAATTTAAAATTTCCCTGTAAAAAAAATGTATTTTTTTATATATTTGATACTGTTAAGGTTATCTTAGAAAGATCATTCGGATTATTTTAAGGTTCTTGGCACTATAATTGATTGTAAGGAATACAATTGGAATTTTATCCAAATTAGATTTCAGAAGCGCAGTATTATTGGGATACGAAGCTTTTTGGAATTTACAAAAAGACTGTTTTATACATAGCAAGCAATATTTGCCCCATATTGTCTCTTCAGCAGTATAAAACGGAAGAAGTATAACTTTGGTTGGGCATAATTGTTACAATTATGATGAAAAACTTTATTGTTATTTTATTTTTACTTTTTGCCGGTAACAATAATGGCTATGTGGGGAAATTCTCGTACACGGAAAGAAGCGAGCTGGCTTGGTCTGATTTTAGAGGCAGACCCCATTCCACAAGTCACTTTGATGCAAGTGTGAATACAGGCATAACCTATCAATGGTCTTACGGGAAAGATAAAGGAGATATAGAATTAGATTACCAGGTAGATAGTTTTTGTTACCCTTCCCTATCATGGGTTAAAAGAGGTCAAATGTCAGATTATCTATTGTCTCATGAGCAATTGCACTTCGATATATCAGAGCTTCATGCTAGAATCATGAGAAAGAGATTGAAAGAGTATGATGCAGGCGGCAATATACGTAGAGATTTGAATAAAATGTATAAGCTTGTGGAGCGCATGAGAATTAATATGCAGGAACGATATGATGAAGAGACCGAACATTCCAAAAATAAAGAGGCACAAGCAAAGTGGCAGAAAAAAGTAGAAACCTTAATGTGGTTTTATCGCGAGTACGAATAACATTCCGTCTTAGATTTTAGCTTACACTTACCGATACTTGAACTCACAACTTCAAAAAGACTTTCTGATAGCCTTATCCAATGCCAAAATGCCTTTTGGTAAATATAAAGATAGATATCTCATCGACCTTCCAGAGTATTACATTGTTTGGTATAAGAATAAAGGATTTCCAAAGGGAAAACTCGGGCAACAAATGCAAACGGTTTACGAACTTAAAGTAAACGGTTTAGAATATTTGGTACGAAATATTAGAAATATGTAATATCACATGTTTACAAATTGAAATCCCGCCAATTCCTGATTTCTTAGATCTATTTCTGTTTCGTTAAGCAGAATACCATGCTCTACAAAAGCCTTCAGGTTTGCCAGCCAAAATGTCCAACCATTACTACAGCCATGATGTATGTTGAGCTTGCTCTCTTCGTCCAGAGGGATGTTAAACTGTTTCAGAGTCACTAATGTGATGCCTTCTCTTTCCTCTAATTCAACAGAAACCTTCGAAGACTCAAAAGAAATCTCTATGTAATTCCTGTCATTTGCTTCCAAAACTTTTCCGCTTTCAGAACCATCCCAATTGTGCCATTGCCAGGTATAGGTGTCTCCTTTTTGAATGAGTTCGGTTGGATTTCGTATTTTTCCATCAGGGTTTTGATAAGTAGCCTTTCTTAAAAACCATGAAGTAATCCCTTCTTCGGTAGCCCATAAGTGATATAGTGTTCTGCTCGTAGTTTTGATATAGATCTTTTTGATAAATGAGTTCCATTCTAGTTTTTGCATGATAACTTGTGTTTTGAATACGAATAAAGATAAATAAAAAGTGTGTTAAAATGGATTGATGTTGTTGTTAAAGCATTGTTTTTTAGGAGGCTGTGGTTGTAATTCGTTAAAATATTCCCAGCGAATATTTAGTTTAAAATGAATTCTGTAAGTTTATTGAAGAAACACAAACTATAACTCATCTTTGAATATGAGAATGCAGTACTTATTTTTTTGGATTATTCTTCTTTTTGCAGGAGTTTCTTCATTTGCCCAAGACCTTCAGGAGGGCCCTTTTTCTCAACTAATTATAAGAGGAGCGACTTTAATTAATGGAAATGGATCTCCTCCTCGAGGGCCAGTAGATATTGTTATAGAAAAAAATATCATTAAGGATATTATAGTTGTTGGATATCCTGGAGTTGCTATTGATGGAGCAAAACGGCCAAAATTAAAAGCGGGTGGTAGAGAGTTGCAGGCCGAGGGAATGTATGTGCTTCCTGGTTTTGTAGACATGCATGGTCATATTGGAGGTGAAGCGCAAGGAGCAGATTGGGATTATGTTTTTAAGTTATGGATGGCACATGGTATAACTACAGTTAGGGAGCCTAGTGGTCGAGGGGTGGATTGGACCATGAAACTGAAACGCCAAAGTGAGAAGAACGAAATCGTAGCGCCAAGAATTTTTGCTTATACAGGTTTTGGGCAAGGTAGTAACAGTCCTATTAGTACTCCTGAAATGGCAAGGCAATGGGTGAGAGAAAATGCTAAGAAAGGAGCTGATGGAGTCAAGTTTTTTGGAGCAGCACCAGAAATTATGAAAGCTGCCTTGGATGAAAATAAAAAGTTGGGGTTACGTTCTGCATGTCATCATGCACAAACCGATGTAGCAAGATGGAATGTGTTGCATTCTGCCCGAGCCGGTTTGACAAGTATGGAGCATTGGTATGGTTTGCCTGAAGCTCTTTTTAATGATAAAACAATACAGCATTATCCTTTGGATTATAATTATCAGAATGAACAAGATCGATTTGAAGAGGCTGGTAAATTGTGGAAGCAGGCTGCAGAACCGTATTCTGACCATTGGAATCAAGTGATGAACGAACTTATCGATTTGGATTTTACACTGGATCCTACTTTCAATATTTATGAGGCTAGTAGAGATTTGCAAAGGGCACGCAGAGCGGAGTGGCATGAAGAATATACTTTGCCTTCATTATGGAGATTCTACCAACCCAGTAAAATTTCTCATGGCTCGTATTGGCACGATTGGGGAACAGAACAGGAAGTGGCGTGGAAAGAAAATTACCGTTTGTGGATGACCTTTATTAATGAATATAAAAATAGAGGAGGTAGAGTAACGGTTGGGTCTGATTCAGGATTTATATTTCAGCTGTATGGCTTTGCATATGTAAGAGAGTTAGAATTGTTACGAGAAGCAGGATTTCATCCTTTAGAAGTCATTAGAGCGGCTACACTGAGTGGGGCAGAGGCTTTGGGTTTTGGTGATAAAATCGGTTCGGCGGAAGTTGGAAAATATGCGGACTTTGTTGTGGTAGAAGAAAATCCTTTGAAAAACTTTAAGGTGTTATATGGTACCGGGGCGATTCGACTCACTGAAGCAAATGAAGTGGTGCGCGTGGGCGGAGTAAAGTATACAATTAAAGATGGTATTATTTACAATGCGAAAGCGTTATTGGGAGATGTGAAAAAAATGGTAAAAGCGGCCAAAGAAAAGGAAGGTTTTACGATTCGTCAACCAGGGATTAAAGAATAAAAAAATGCGTCTTTGAAAAGACGCATTTTATATATTGATATTATTGCTTATTGATTATGCAGATTCGGTAACTTCTGAAAATAAATCCACATCCACTTGATTCTTTGTAAGATCCTCAAAAGTTTCTCTTTTACGAATTAAATGAGCTTCGCCATTATGCCATAAAACTTCTGCTGGTCGATAACGAGAATTGTAATTGCTGGCCATAGAAAAACAGTAAGCACCTGCATTTTTAAATGCAATGATATCACCTTCGGTGATCTCAGAAATTCTTCTGTTGGTAGCAAAGGTATCTGTCTCGCAGATGTATCCTACAACCGAATAAAAACGCTCTCTTCCATCAGGGTTAGAAACATTAACGATCTCGTGATGAGAATTGTAAAACATCGGTCGGATTAAATGATTAAATCCACTATCGATCCCTGCAAAAACTGTTGAGGTCGTTTGTTTTACAACATTCACTTTGGCTAAAAAGTAACCTGCTTCGCTTACCAAGAATTTTCCTGGTTCAAAACCAAGTGTCAACTCTTTTCCATATTCCTTGCAAAAAGTATTGAAACGTTTTGTTAGTTTTTCTCCAAACTCTTCGATATTGGTTTCTATATCCCCTTCTTTATAGGGTACTTTAAATCCACTTCCAAAGTCAATAAAATCTAAGTCTTTGAAATTACTTGCGGTTTCAAACAGAATTTCGCTGGCATACAAGAATACCTCTACATCCAAAATATCGCTACCCGTATGCATATGGATACCATTGATAGTCATATTGGTGTTTTCTACGATTCTTAAGATATGTGGTATTTGATGAATCGAAATCCCAAATTTACTATCGATATGTCCTACCGAAATTTTGCTATTTCCTCCTGCAAGTACATGAGGATTAATTCGGATACACACTGGAGTGTTAGGATGCTTTGATCCAAATTGCTCAAGAATAGAAAGATTGTCGATATTGATTTGTACGCCTAACGCAGATACTTCTTCAATTTCTTGTAAGGAAACGCCATTGGGTGTAAAAATAATATCTTCTGGTTTTACTCCTGCTTTCAATCCTAATTGTACCTCCTGTATAGAAACAGTATCTAGTCCTGCGCCCAAAGAATTTATTAGCTTTAGAATAGCAATATTAGAAAGGGCTTTTACGGCATAGTTCAATTTTACCCGTTTGACCTTCTTAAAGGCATTAGAAAGGCGGTTGTACTGTGCGATAATTTTTTCGGAGTCATACACATAAACTGGACTCCCGTGCTCTTTGGCTACTGCTAATAAATGTTCATTTGTCATTGCGTCACAATTTAAGCCTACGAAATTATCAATAAAAAAATATAAATCGATAGGGGATTGCAAAAAAATCTATTGCTTAAGTAGATTTTAAGATTTTTAACGGCTGTTTAAGCAGGATAACGAGGAGTAATTAGTAATTTTAATAAAAAAACATGTTGCCTCTTTTTCCTTTACAATTAGTAGTTTATCCTGGAGAACGACTACCTCTGCATATTTTTGAAAAAAGATATCAGCAATTAATTTCAGATTGCGAAGATGAAGGTATCACTTTTGGAGTTCCGACGTTTATCGATAAAAAATTGGAATACGGGACAGAGGTAAAATTGCAAAAAGTAGCAAAAAGGTATCCAAATGGAGAAACAGATGTTGTTTGTATTGGGCAACGAATTTTTCGTATCAAAGAATTTTATCATGAGTATCCTGGTAAATTGTATGCTGGAGGCGAAGTGGAATTTCTTGACGATAACAGTGGTAGTGCCGAAGAACTTCAGGAAGAATTACTTAAAAATATAGCGATCCTTTATGTAGAGCTTACTATTGATAACCCTCCGGTTTTTGATATTCCTTTTGTAAGTTATCAGGTAGCCCACAAGGTAGGTTTGGCTTTGCATCAGGAATACCACATGCTTACACTACGTAGTGAACTGGAGCGATTAAATTATTTGATAGGTCATCTCAAAATTACCATACCCGTTGTGAGAGAGATGAATAGGGCTAAAGAGGTGATCAAAATGAATGGCCATTTTAAGAATTTTGATCCCCTGGATTTTGATGATTTTAAGATGTGATTTTTTCTCTTTTTTTTACTCTAAAAAAGATTGGCACAGTATCTCCACTTTTCCTATTTTTGAAACTCCTTAAAAAAGGTAATTTTTACAGCTCTTAATACACCATTAAGATCTGTTGATAAACGTAATAAATAAGAACAAATGAACTTACACGAATATCAGGGTAAAGAGATATTAAGCAGTTTTGGAGTACGTATCCAAAGAGGAATTGTGGCTCAAAATGCAAACGAAGCAGTTGCTGCAGCAAAACAACTAACTGCCGAAACCGGTACTGGATGGCATGTTATTAAAGCTCAAGTTCATGCAGGTGGACGAGGAAAAGGTGGAGGAGTAAAGCTTGCTAAAAATTTGAAGGAAGTTGAAGAGATTGCAGAGCAAATCATAGGAATGAATTTGATTACTCCGCAAACTTCTGCTGAAGGTAAAAAGGTACATCAAGTACTAGTGGCAGAAGATGTGTATTACCCTGGTGATAGCGAACCAGACGAGTTCTATATGTCGGTATTGCTGAATCGTACTACTGGGCGTAATATGATTATGTACTCTACAGAAGGAGGTATGGATATCGAAACTGTTGCCGAAGAGACACCACATTTAATTTTTACTGAAGAGATTGATCCTTCTGTTGGAATTTTACCTTTCCAGGCAAGACGTGTTGCTTTTAACCTTGGTTTAAGCGGTGGAGCATTTAAGGAAATGGTGAAGTTTGTAATGGCTTTATATACTGCTTATGTGAAATCTGATGCTTCTTTATTCGAAATCAATCCTGTTTTGAAGACTAGTGATGATAAGATCATGGCGGTTGATGCAAAGGTGACTTTGGATGATAATGCATTGTATAGACATAAGAATTATGTTGACATGAGGGATATTCGTGAAGAAAATCCTATCGAGGTTGAAGCTAAAGAAGTAGGATTAAACTATGTAGACCTAGACGGAAACGTTGGTTGTATGGTGAATGGTGCTGGTTTAGCAATGGCTACTATGGATTTGATCAAGCAAGCTGGAGGAGAACCTGCAAACTTCTTGGATGTAGGAGGTACAGCTGATGCAAAACGTGTAGAAACAGCTTTCAGAATAATCTTGAAAGATCCAAATGTAAAAGCAATATTGATCAATATTTTTGGTGGTATCGTAAGATGTGACCGTGTTGCTCAAGGGGTAGTAGATGCCTATAAAAACATGGGAGATGCGATCAATGTTCCAATCATTGTAAGATTACAAGGAACGAATGCTGACATAGCAAAAGAATTGATTGATAACAGTGGTCTTGATGTGCAAAGTGCTGTACAGTTCCAGGAAGCTGCGGACAAAGTGCAGGAAGTTTTGGCATAATATAGCATCACTTTCTAAAGATATAAAGCGGCTTATTAGCCGCTTTTTTTATAACCTAAACAATATGAAACAAAATATCAAAACAATAGTAGAAAGCTTAAACATGGCGCCGCATCCTGAAGGTGGTTTTTATAAAGAAACGTATAGGAGTGCTCACGCTATACCCCAAAGTGTATTAGGAGAAGAGTTTACCGGAGATAGAAATTATTGTACTGGAATTTATTTCTTGTTGACTTCTCAAAATTTTTCCGCTTTTCATAGGATCAAACAGGACGAAATGTGGCATTTTTATACAGGTTCTTCTCTATATGTACATGTTATAGATCCTGATGGAAATTATCACCGGCAAACCTTGGGGATAAATTTTGATAATGGAGAATTGCCGCAATATGTTGTTCCTGCAGGTTCTTGGTTTGCTTCCAGTGTTAAGGATGAAGATAGTTTTTCCTTGGTTGGATGTACCGTTGCTCCAGGTTTTGATTTCGATGATTTTGAACTGGCAAATAGAAAATCTTTAATCGAAACATTTCCCGATCATAAAGAGTTGATTAGCCAGTATACAAGGATATAGGTTATTTACCGATGATATAGTTGATGCTTACTGTTGCTAATTCAGAATTTGGGAATTTAGAAAAATACTTTTCATCACTTTTCAACTGTACCTCGTCGATCACCTTAAGAAACGATTCAATTTCAAGAATATACTGATCAGAAAAACCATGTGTAGCATCATAAGCAGTTGCCGCTGTTTTCCCTAGGTTTTTTGCTGTTAAACTTGCGGCAATGGTATGTAGTTCGATAACAATTAAACCAAATTTTTCAATATAGGGCTTCCATTTTGAGAAATGATCTTTTAAGTTGCGTTCTACATCATTGTTATGAAGTCTTTTGCCTCTGTAAGCAAATGCTCCTGTAGAAATGCTTGAAGCATCTAATTTTGAGGAAGGAGTGTCCCAGATACGGTTGTGATCCAGAAAAGTTCTAACAGATAGTAAATCCTTTAACTCAATGTTGTAATTTTCTTTTAAATCCTTTTGTAACAAGTCCGGGTCACTAATATCTCCCCAAATGACCTTGGCCCAAATATCAGCTTGTATAAGATTTGCTCTGGTTACTTTTAAGGCTGCTTTATTAAAATCGGCGCCTACTAAAAATAAAGGGTAGTCATCAAGATGTTTTCCGCGTAGCGTCTTCGATTCAATAACTTCAAATAAGTGGATCAAAAATGCGCCATTTCCGCACCCCATGTCCAAAATCCCTTTGGGCTGTTCATCCAAGGGTTTGTTGAATAAACTAATGATAATTTCATCAATCTTTTTGAAATAAGTAGCATGTGCGCCTCCACTTCCCCAAACATTCATCTCACGATCCACATGGGTTTCATTTTCGCTTTGTGTGCGCCATAGTACATTGGGATCTCCAAACAATAGGTGGTCTATTTGGCGAAACATCGGGATGTAAGAAACAGTAACGCCATATGCCGAAGCTCTCTTGGCAAAGAAAAGTCCCTTCTCGGTAAACGTATAGTTTTCATTAGATTTGCTAAACCATCCTAAATAGGACAGGAAAGTAAGGATAGTGTCAAAACTATCTGGAAAACGATGATACTCGTCTGCACTAAAAGAAGCCTCCATAAAATACTTGTGAAACATTCCGCCCATACCCAAGTGCACAGTAGTTGGCCCTACAAGCACGCCTTCTATATGTTTTAAGATTTGATCTTGTATTTGGATAACCTGCTCATCAGAACTTTTCGCTAGATCAAAACGGTTTTTGTATTTGTCAAATAGCTTTTCTAGTTTGTGGAAAGGTTTTAACTCAAATTTACGTGGATGAAATTGACCTGAATATTCTAATAATTCAACAATCTCCTTATAGGTAGAAAACATAGAAAAAGCAATTTGTGATTTCTCGTTTGTGGAAATCGTCACATCATTGTTATCTACATCGTAAGTTAACCAATCTTGTGCTCCTAATATACGTAAAGCCACATTCAAATACCCTTCGTTTGCTTTAAGGGCTATTGCCATTTGTGAGATTGTAGTCTTTTCGTGTTCCAATAGATAATCAGTTACCTTATTTTTTAGTAACGAATATGCAATAGGTACAACTGCAATACCATCTAGATGGCGAAATAACTCTTCTCTATATTGTTGTTTTTGGGCGGATGTAAGCATATGTTTTGATTGAGTATTTGGACTTTGATGAGCTAATATGAGTAATCCCTTTTTTTTCTAGTGTTTCTTATAGCCAGAGTTTATTTTGAACCCTTTTGATTGTTATCGGCATTCTTTTTTTCGGGCATAGGGCCTCTTAGGTGAATGATTAACCCATTCAAAAAATTGCGGAGAATCTGATCTCCACATGCTTTGTATTTTGGATGATTTTCATTTCTAAAAAAAGCTCCAAGTTCACTTTTGCTGACCTTAAAATCTACTAAAGCACATATTTTCACGATGTCGTCATCCCTTAGTTTATGTGCAACTCTGAGTTTTTTGAATATATCATTATTAGTAAGAGGCATAGTTTTGAAGAATGTTATGTTTGTTATGTCAATGTTGTAAATATAATTTGAAATTTAGTAATTTCGACAAAAAGTAAACGGTTAATGCATAACAAAGAAGAAAAGTTAAGTCTGCTTTCTGAAATGATTCAGTTTGCAAAGGCAGATAAAGATTTCAAAGAACAGGAGTACCATTTTATTCTAGCGGTTGCTAGTCAGCTAGGAATAAGTAAAGAAGAAATTGATGAATTGAGTAACAATGCTGTAGAGAAAAAGAATTTACATCCCGAATCTCAGCGGATTCTTCAGTTCCATAGATTAGTATTATTGATGAATATCGATCAGGAAGCGTCTCCTACAGAAATACATCAGATAAAAGAAATTGGATTGCGTATGGGATTACGACCAGAGGCTATAGATACTGTGCTCGAACGAATGCATGATTACCCAAATAAAGTAATTCCTCCTCAAGAATTGATTTCTATTTTTACTCGTTTTTATAATTAGAAATGTAATTTTTAGGTAAGATTTCTTTTTCAAAATATAAAAAAGCCACAAGATTCTTCTTGTGGCTTTTCTGTTTCTGTCACTTAAACTTAATGTAAAATGCCATTTTGTCACTATCTAATACTGAATACAAGACAAAATGTCATTAAAAATCAATTGGAACTCAAATTGCTATGTATAAAGTGAATTTGAAATTAAGATTAACCTTAAAAAATACAATACAATGAGTTTAATAAAAAGAACAGACAGATTACCATTTATTTTCGAAGATTTTTTTAATACAGATTGGTTTGGAGGAACAAACGTGAGTAAAATAGGGTTCAATACACCAGCGGTAAATGTTAAAGAATCAGATAATGATTTTTCTGTAGAGTTGGCTGCTCCTGGACTTGTAAAAGATGATTTTAATATTGAGCTAGACAATGATGTATTACACATATCTGCAGAGACAAAATCTGAAAAAGAGACCAAGGAAAATGGAAAATATACACGTAAGGAGTTCGGTTATAGCACTTTTAAAAGATCCTTCAATCTTCCAGATACTATCGATGGATCTAGAATTGAAGCTGCTTACGAAAATGGAGTGCTCCTAGTTACGCTCCCTAAAAAAGAAGAAGCAAAAGTACAACCCAAAAGGTTGATTGAGATTTCATAAGTTGATTAATGTTAGTTAAAAAGCGCTCTTTCAAGAGCGCTTTTTGTTTTTTTAAATATATGTTTTAAGAAAAAGTACAAAGCATTTTCTGTAGATGATTTATAAATCCAACCAGTTTTTGAAATTTGAGGTACGTTCACGAGAAACGATGACCTTTTCTTCATTTTGTGGTTTCAGTTTGAGCAATAATCGACTATTAAAATAACTGTGTATTTCTACCACTGCTGCTACTGCTACCATAAACTTTCGATTAATCCGGAAAAATTGTACAGGATCTAGTATCTCCTCAAGTTGATCGATAGAATATTCGATAGGATAATGTTGACCGCTATGTGTGTATAAAAAGATCATCCCATCATGAGATTTGAAATAAGCGATTTGCTCCACCCCAAAAGTGTTGAATTGGTTACCAACCTTAATCATGAATCTTTTTTTATACTCCTTATTGAATATTTTTTTGATGCGTTCCAGTTGTACATCATCAATTTTTGGAGCCGTATGAGAATGGTTTTTTCGGTATTTATCCAGTGCATTCTTCAAATCTTTCTTGTCGATGGGTTTTAATAAATAGTCTAACCCATTGTATTTAAATCCTCGGATGGCATATTCATTATAAGCCGTAGTGAAAATTACAGGAGGATGGTCTTCCAGAAAATCCAGAATATCAAATCCGTAACCATCATTCAATTGAATGTCTAAAAAAATAAGATCAGGCAAAGCATTAGATTCAAACCATAAACGACCACTTTCTACCGAAGTGATTTTCTCTACGATTTCTATTTCAGGCGCTAACTCTGCGATTAAAGTCGCCAAACGCCTGGATGCAATATTTTCATCTTCAATGATTATAGCGGTCATATTATGATACTTTAATGATGGGGGCTTCTTTCATATGCTTTGATAAGATAGGTAGTGTAACTTTGAAATACCCGTTATCTGTTGTGATATCAACTTTTTGATTCGTATAAAATGAATATCTCTTCTTTATATTCTTTAATCCCAGCTTGGTAGATTCTTCCTTGTGATGTCTTATATGTATGTTGTTTTGTATAACGATACTTGTTTTATCAATCGAAAAAATATGTATTTCTAAGGGTTTTTCTTTGGAGAAATAATTGTGCTTCAATGCATTTTCGACCAACATTTGCAATGATAAGGTAGGAATTACAAACTCTTTAGGATTTACAGTTACATTGGTAGTAATAACTAACGCTCCTTCGTGTCTTACATTCATCATAAAAATAAACGAATCCAGAAAGCTTAGTTCTTTTTCAAGGCTGACCAAATCTTCTTCTCGATTATCTAATATGTAACGATAGCAAGAAGCCAATCTGGAAACAAAGTCTGAAGCCAAATCTCGGTCTTCATACATTAATGAGGTCAATGTATTTAAACTATTAAACAAAAAGTGCGGACTGATCTGATTTTTCAGAGATCTATACTTGGAAGTAACAACTTCTTTTTTGAGTTTATTCATTTGGTTTTCTAGCTCTTTCTTTTGCTTTAAAGCAAAGTAGAACATATTAAAAAGTATGGCGGCAAAACCCAGAACAACAGCTCTAAAAAAATCAATCCTGAATCGTAACCAGGGATTGTCTACATCGATTTTACAAAGTTGATTAAATTCAAATATAGCCAGGTAATACATTAACGCTGCAATGGGAAGCATAATCATAAGATTTAGAGATAGAATCTTTACCCCATTAAACATGTCCAATCCTCGTTGAGATTCTTTTTTTAGGTTTCTTCGTATTAACCAATCGTTAGTTTCCCAGGATAACATTAATAGAAAGAAAGCACTGAAATAATAAAATATCCCTGTAGCATCAAATAGGGTATTGTCATCATCATCGTGATTGATGGTCAGTTTGACCAAAAAATAGATCATATTGACAATCAAAAAGCGAACTAGAAATTTTTTAGTGTATTCTTTCGTGATCATTCTTTTCCTCTTAGTATGTATAAAGATACGTAACCCGTGAGCAACAATAATTCATTTTAAGGTTCAATTGTTGAATTAGCAGTTGAATTGTATAAATCTCTATTTGATCCGGAACAAGCTTGATGAACAAACAATTTTCCTGTTTAGAGTAAAATGTTACGTTTCAAAAATAAAAATAGCAATTCAAGGATTTTGAGTTTGGTATCAGGAAGTTAACAGTCAAATTTGAGTAAATCAAAAAATAAATTATGAAAAGAATAGTTTTGTTGATCTCAATTTTGACAATGACCACATCCATAGCTCAGACCGGAGTAATAAAAGGATTGGTCATCGATAAACAATCAGAAAGTCCGTTGGTAGGAGCAACTGTCGAGTTATTAAATAGTGAACAGGTCAATGGCGTGATTACTGATATTGATGGGTATTTTACTTTAGCAAATGTTCCATTTGGTAGACAATCCATTCGGGTAAGTTACATAGGTTTTGAATCGATCACTATCCCAAACATTGTGGTGACTTCAGGTAAAGAAGCAGTGATAAATGTTGCTTTGATCGAGTCATTTGATCAATTGGATGAAGTAATTATTACCTCAGAAACGAGCAAAGCGCAGGCGATCAATAAACTTACTTCGGTTTCTGCCAGGCAGTTTGGTCTTGAAGAAGTAACTAGATTCTCTGGAGGTAGGAGTGATGTAGGGAGATTGGCAGCTAATTTTGCTGGAGTATCGGCACCCGACGATAGTAGAAACGATATCGTGATTCGAGGAAATTCTCCGGTAGGATTACTTTGGAGATTAGAAGGGGTACCTATACCTAGCCCAAATCATTACTCTACTTTGGGAACGACAGGAGGGCCGGTTTCTGCTTTAAATCCTAATCTGTTGAAGAATTCAGATTTTATAACCTCGGCGTTTCCTGCTGAGTATGGAAATGCTATCGGTGGAGTATTTGATCTCGGATTCCGAAAAGGAAATTTGGATGAATATGAATTTTCTGGACAGGTTGGAATTTTTACCGGAGTAGAGGCTATGGCAGAGGGCCCTCTCGGAAAGAATAAAGGATCTTTTTTAGTGGCAGGAAGATATTCGTTAGTCAGTATTTTAGGTGTTGGTGCAGGGGGTACTTCGGCGACTCCCAATTATTATGATATTTCATTCAATATTGATTCCGGAAAAGGAAAATTAGGAAGTCTATCACTTTTTGGGATTCTGGGGAACTCTGATATCGAGTTCTTAGGAGATGATATAGATGAAGATGATCTCTTTGCTGCAGAGGATGAAAATACCTTTGTGGACTCAGGTTTTGGAGTGGTAGGGCTAAAACATCAAATCAATCTGGGTAAGAATTCTTTTTTACGGACTATTGCTGCGGGTTCATTCTCTATTAATGATTTTATTGCAGATCGATTTATTGATAAGGATACTCCCGAAGAACGGATTATTCGATATACCGAGGCGGATAATACCGAAACCAGATACACTTTTTCAACACTTTTTAATACCAAGCTAAGTCGGAAAGCCACATTAAGAACTGGAGTTTTATTAGAGAATTTTCAAATCGAAGCTTTAGAACGTGACCGTTTGGAACAACCCGATAATGATGGTGATGGTGATCCTGATCTGTTCACATTTACAGACATAGATGAGAATTTAAGTATCGTACAACCTTATGTTCAAGGACAGCTAAGACTTACCGAAAAATTAACACTCAACGCGGGCTTGCATGGGCAATATAGTACACTCAACGAACAATTAGTACTTGAACCAAGAGCTGGGCTTTCTTATAAAGCAGGGCAGAATCACCGGATAAGTTTTGGATATGGTCTACATCATCAACCAGTATCCTTACCCTTACTGTTCTTGAATGAAGAGATCAATGGAGAATTAGTACAAAGTAATGTCGACCTTGATTTTGTGCGAAGCAACCACTTCGTTTTAGGATATGATGTAAGATTAGGAAATAGCTGGAGAAGTAAGGTAGAAGTGTATTATCAAAGCATTGATAATGCTGCAGTAGAACCTTTTTCATCTAGTTATTCGTCATTGACCGAGGGAGCGGATTTTGGTTTTCAAAACGATAGAGTATCATTGGTCAATGAAGGAACAGGATTTAATCAGGGAATTGAACTTACCCTAGAGAAATTCTTTAGTGATGGATATTATGGACTGTTAACCACCTCTGTTTTTGAAAGTAAGTATGAGGGTAGTGACGGTATCGAACGAAATACACCGTTTAATAACGGGTATGTTCTCAATCTTCTGGCAGGAAAGGAATTCAAAATGGGAGTTTCTGGTAAAAATGTGTTGTTTTTCGATACCAAATTAACCCTTTCAGGCGGTAGGTATTTTACACCAGTAAACCTCGAAGCTTCACAACAGGCAGGTTTCGAAGTATTAAGAGAAGACTTAGCGTTTAGCGAGCAGAATGATGATTATTTCAGATTAGATGTGAAGCTAGGATATAAAATCAATAGTAGATCCAAAAAGAGATCTCATCAATTCTATGTGGACCTTCAAAATGTGACGAACAATGAGAATATTTTTGTTAGGCGATATAATAGATTGACCAACAGAGTGGATCAGGTGGATCAAATAGGTTTTTTTCCAGATTTTGGATATCGATTTCAGTTTTAAGGTATAGGTTAAGAGTGATTTAGGTTTGTTTGAAATAATTCCTTCTCCCGTAGCAATTTCTTATTGCCGTCATACCCCCTAGGGAGGAGGAATTATATTTTGAGATAGATAATACTATGAAACAAATACAGATAATAATACTAGTGGTTTTCCTTTTGGTCTACGCATTTTATAAACGATTGGAAAAGTGGTACACTAAAAAAATCAAGAATGATGAAAAAAACAATAACAATAGTATTTTTGTTATGCCTAGTGCTTATTGGTGTAATAAAAGTGTTGGGGCAACCTACAAAAAGAGACTATATGAAAAGTGAGTTAAATAGAATAGAAAAATATCTGATTCATAGGGATAGTTTAGATAAAGAAGTTTCCAAAGTTGCAGTGGCGTGGCACTTGGATCATAGTCTGAAGGTGATTAATGGGATCTGTGATACCTTGCAGAATTCAGACCCTACTCGATATAAAGGTAATTTTAATATGCCTCGATTATTATCGTTTACTTTCGGTTATATCCCTAGAGGTAGAGCACAATCTCCAAAATCGGTTTTACCTCCGGATACTATCGAAACAGATGATATTGTAGCACAATTAGCCACAGCCAGAGATAAGCTCGATCGTCTGGATGGACTGGATGAAAAGTCTCATTTTAAGCACCCTGTTTTTAATCGATTAAATAAAAAACAAGCAAAACGCTTTATAGAGATCCATACGAAGCATCATCTCAAAATTGTCAGCGATATTTTGAAAGAGTAGCTTATAAATTAAGAATGGCGTTTAATACTAGTTTTAGAATAGCGATCATGTTTAAATGTTGAATTGGTTATTGCTATTCGTTTGTGTTCACTTTTCTAAAACGTTACCATGAATAAGTTGTTTTTTTTATAATTTTTGATAATAAAAGACACATTTGTCAAATAGGTGAGATGGTGTGATTCATTTTTGTAATAAAAAATATCAACTATCACTGAGAAGCATTTGAATTTGATGGATATACTTTTCCTTTTCCTGATCTGTAAGCCAACTTGCCGTAAAGCTATTTTTGGCCAAAGTGGCGATCTCTGCTTTTGACAATTGAAGCGCCTTAGCGATTTCCAAATAATTTTCATTCATATAACCTCCAAAATAAGCAGGATCATCAGAATTGATGGTGACCAAAAGATTTTTCTCCATCATTTTTGGTAAAGGGTGTTCTTTCAGATCTTGTACCACTTTTAATTCTAGATTTGATAGCGGGCATAGGGTAAGGGGTATTTGCAAATCTACTAGCTTTTGTACGAGATTTTCATCATCCAAACACCGATTCCCGTGATCGATTCGAGTTACTTTCAGCAAATCAAGAGCTTCCCAAATATACTCAGCGGGTCCTTCTTCACCAGCATGTGCTACAGTGATAAAACCTTCTTCTCGGGCTTTTGCAAAAACTCGCTCGAACTTTGAAGGTGGATTTCCTACTTCAGAAGAATCTAATCCTACGCCACTAATCCAATCTTTATAGGGTAGCGCTTCTTCCAAAGTTTTGAAAGCAGATGCTTCATCCAAATGCCTCAAAAACGACATGATTAATTTAAAGGTGATTCCATATTCTTGTTGGCTATCTTCAAGAGCTTTGTAGATCCCATTGATCACAGTTTCAAAAGCGATCCCACGATCAGTGTGTGTTTGAGGATCAAAAAAGATTTCGACGTGTACGACATTTTGTGAATGTACTTTAGTGAGATAAGCCCAGGTAAGATCATAAAAATCCTGTTCTGTAATCAGTACATTAGCACCTTCATAATAAATATCCAAAAACTCTTGTAGGTTATTAAAGCGATAGGCTTTTTTTAATTCTTCTACAGAAGAGTAATTAATGATTTTGTTATTTCTTTTAGCGATTTCAAACATCAATTCAGGTTCAAAAGTCCCCTCTATATGTAAATGAAGCTCGGTCTTTGGTATTTTTTGGATAAACTCTTCTATAGTCATGAATATGTCGTTTTAATCGGGTCTACAAGAAAAAATTAAACTTTTTGATCTTGAATTTTTCCCTGAAGCATCTTGATTTCATCTCTTAGTCGTGCTGCAGTCATAAAATCGAGTTCTTTAGCTGCTTTTTCCATTTCTTTTCTTACGTTTCGAATTCTAGTCTCTAATTGTTCGATGGTGTAATAAGCAGTTTCTTCTTCTGCAGCTTTCAAGGTTGGTGCATTCTCAAAGGTATATGGTTCAACCTTTTTTCCAGCCAGAGCATTATCTAATTTCTTTTTAATTGCTTTAGGAGTAATACCATGTTTAGTATTGTATGCAATTTGCTTTTCACGTCTGTATTCTGTAGCGTCGATGGTCTTTTGCATACTGTCCGTAATCTTATCAGCATACATGATAGCTTTTCCATTGACGTTTCGTGCGGCTCTTCCTACGGTTTGTACCAGGGATCTTTTATTTCTTAAAAAACCTTCCTTATCCGCATCAAGTATAGCGACCAAAGATACCTCTGGTAAATCCAAACCTTCACGTAATAGGTTGACCCCGATCAGCACATCAAAAATCCCTTTTCGAAGATCTTGCATGATTTCTACACGTTCCAGAGTATCTACATCACTATGGATATATCTACATCGAATATCAATTCGAGTTAAATACTTGGTTAATTCTTCGGCCATTCTTTTGGTGAGCGTAGTCACCAAAATACGTTCATCTTTATCGATACGTTGCTGCATTTCTTCAATCAAGTCATCAATTTGATTCAAACTAGGTCGAACTTCAATTTCTGGATCAAGTAGCCCGGTGGGTCTAATGATTTGCTCTACAAAGGTTCCTTCACTTTTTTGTAGTTCATAGTCGGCTGGAGTAGCACTGATATAGATCACCTGATTTTGTAATGCTTCAAACTCTTCGAATTTTAAAGGTCTGTTATCCATTGCTGCTGGTAATCGAAATCCAAACTCCACCAGATTCTCTTTTCGTGATCGATCTCCACCGTACATGGCATGAGTTTGCGGTATAGTAACATGACTTTCATCCACAATCATTAGATAATCATCAGGGAAATAATCCAACAAACAGAAAGGTCGAGTTCCAGGTTCTCGACCATCGAGATAACGAGAGTAATTTTCGATACCGGAACAGTAACCTAATTCTTTGATCATTTCAAGATCAAAATTGGTGCGTTCTTCCAATCGTTTAGCTTCAAGATGTTTGCCTATATCTTTAAAATACTCTACCTGTTTTCCGAGATCCAGAGCAATTTGATCAATTGCATTATTCAAAACCTCGGGAGAGGTAACAAACATATTGGCCGGATAAATGTTTAAGCGATCATATTTTTCGACTACCTCATTGGTCTGCACATCAAAAGCTTCGATTTCTTCAATTTCATCTCCAAAGAAATGCACTCTATAGGCATCATCAGCATATCCTGGGAAAATATCTACAGTATCTCCTTTAATCCTGAAGTTACCGTGCTTAAATTCTCCTTCTGTTCTGGAATACAAGCTCTGTACCAGTCGATGCAATAGGGCAGTTCTTGATACAAATTGCCCTTGTTGTATTGAGATTACATTTTTTTGAAACTCCGCTGGATTTCCGATACCATACAAACAAGATACGGATGCTACTACCAAAACATCCCTTCTTCCTGATAGTAAGGATGATGTGGTACTTAATCTCAATTTTTCAATCTCATCATTGATCGAAAGGTCTTTTTCTATATAAGTTCCTGTGGTAGGTATGTAGGCTTCGGGTTGATAGTAATCATAGTAAGACACAAAATATTCGATAGCGTTCTCCGGGAAAAACTGTTTGAACTCAGAATAGAGCTGAGCAGCCAGTGTTTTATTATGTGCCAAAACCAAAGTTGGCCGCTGTACTTTTTGTATAACATTGGCAGCGGTAAAGGTTTTTCCCGATCCTGTAACTCCCAATAAGGTTTGATATTTTTCTTCTGCTTCTATCCCTTCTGCCAACTGTCTGATAGCTTCGGGTTGGTCCCCAGTGGGCTTAAATTCTGATTCTAACTTAAACTTCATGTATCCGTTCTTTTGCAAGATAAAGATACGTAATAGAAGGTATAGATTTATCGAATTAAAGAGAAACTTCCGGTAACAATTCTGCCATCTTCCAACTGTACTCTAAACCAATATTCTGCAGAAGGCATTAATCGCCCATTGTAGGTTCCGTCCCATCCGTTTCCGTCAGGTCTTAATTGCTTGAGTAGTTTGCCGTAACGATCAAAAATATGGATCACTGCATTTGATAAAACTTGCGAAGACGCCCCGATTACATTCCAGTTTTGATGAAAAGGATCTCCGTTGGGGGTGAAATACTTGGGGAAACCAACTACTATTATTGCTCTCGTTACTTCAGGTAAACATCCATTTTTGTCCCTTACGTAAATTGTGTGTGCACCTGGAGGGACATTGGTAAATGTTGGACTGTCTTGATATGGACTTAAAAACCCATTGATTTCTATTGCATATTCATAATCTCCGGATCCAATGGCATTTACAGTAACCGTATTGTTGTCTCTGGCATCGTTAATTTCTATCGATTCAATAGTCGGGATACTCGACCCCACAACTTCTATTGTTCTTGTTTTGGTACAACCAGTTTGGACCGCAGTCACATCAACTGTATAGCTCCCTGGTTGATTGATTTGTATGGTTTCTGAAGTTTCATTAGTAGACCATAAAAAGGTAAAGTCAGAAGGATTTGTACTGATCCCTAATCCCGAATCCAGTGTAATGGAATTGGCATTCTCACACAAAAATTGTTGATCTTCTACTTCGATATCAGGAAGAGGGTTGGCAAACAATCGCACCTGGGCAATAGCAAAACAATCATCGTCATTTTGTACTACTTTGGCATATACAATATCATCTCCCTGAGAATTTTGCGTGCTATTGGTAATGGTGGTTATCGGGTTGATATTCAAAAGTGCATCATTTGTGGAGGTGAAATAAAGAACGGTGCTACCTGGTGTAGCGATTCCGGAAAGGATTTGAGCATCTGCTTGTGTTAAATCAAAAGCCACAAACCCATCTTCTGTGCCGTCGTCATCACAAGCACGTAGGTCAACATCATTAATACTTGCATTAGAAACCTGCAAGGTAATGGGGGAGATGCTAAAGCAATTCGGATTCTGTGTGTTCGTTACTCGAGCAAAAATCTGTTGATTGTTTTGATTGTTTTCAAATTGGGTGGTTTGTATTATTTCTGGGGTTCCTGCCTGTGCAGCAGGCAAATCGATAAAGAATTGTGTGGTAAAATCGGTATTTCCCAAAGTTAGTTCGTCGATCAGTACACTTAGATCAAAAACAGTGAGATTGTCACCTAGCGTTTCGTATTCGTCACATTGAATTAAGGTTGTTGGAATCACAGCGGGGACTTCAAAAAAAGTAACATTGGCTACACCGATCAAAGGGCAACTACCATCATTGAGATCAACTTCGAGTCTGTAATTTCCGGTAGTTGTGATATCCAGAAAGTTTACAGTGTTTGGGATTTGAACGTCATTTACAAACCAACTGTAGGTTGCCCCTGTGATGTTTTGGTAATTTAACCTGAAGGTTTCCCCTTCGCAAAGCATAAGGTTCACATCATTAGGGTCTCCCATATTGATGATATCGATGGTTTGTGCAAAAATGGATTGTATAAAAGGGGGTAGTCCTAGACGCGTACCTCGATTACCATCGGTATTGACCAATATTCCTCGTTCTCTATAGATGACATTTGCTGGAGTTTCTTCGGGATTTTCGATTACCCCCAAATAATCTCCTTGGGCACTAAAGAAGTCAAAAAGTGAACGATATATTTTACCATCTGGGCCTAGCTGTAGCGCACCTTCACTAAATGATGAAGCACTAGCGCCATTTTCATTCAAGATTCTAGTTCCGCTGGACGGTATTTGAGCATCGGGTAGTGTTAGGTCATATTGTATCAAAAAACTTACGCCGCTACCTGCATCATCTGTTCCGATGGTGGCATATAATTTATTTCCGCTTTGCGAAAACTCAACACCATAGGGGGCACCACCATCAAAAAGTTCAATTTCATTACTTACCGTTCCGGTGGCATTGTTAAAATCGTATAGAAGTACTTTTCCAGGACCATTTCCAGCCGTTACTGTAGTTAATCCAAAGTGGGCTACGGCAAGTTTATCACCTTCGGGAGAGGCTTTAAGGTATCCCAAGGCATTTCTTCGGTACCCGGATATCGGCACATTAACGCCTACTCTAGAAGTTACTGGGGTAGCATTCACACCGGTTTGCGTAACACTAAACGCATAAAACGTATCTGCAAAATGCGTGATGACCCAAAACGAATCGCAATCGTCACTTTTTACTGCAGTAATTTTTTCCGAACACCGATATAAACTAGCTAAGGTATTGGAGGTGTCATATGTGATTAGCGGAACATTTTTTTGTCCACTAACTACCGCCCCAAGTCCTCCGTTTAAGGATATATCAACAATAGAGTACATGAATCCATCATTTACCCCGTCTCCGTCTTGAGTGTCCGGATCATTATCTGCATTATCGTGATGAGGTTCATCAACCGTAAAAACGATATATAGATTGGGTGAATTGGGTTGAGGTACGATAAGAGCCGAAGAGGTACTAGAAGGATCTCCCTTCAGCCCGGTACCATTTTGCATAATGTTATTAAACCGATCCCAGATGGTAATTCCATCTGTATAAAACAAAAGTTGTCCTGTAGCATCCGATATGGTGGTACAGCCTTCTAAGGTGTCTATTTCTCCATCAGTTAATGCGCTGGGAGGTGTCGTGTTAAAACTTATCCCAGCGTTTTGTCCAAAATACCAATTGTTTGCTTCTCCTTGACTATAGATTGCAATGGTATTAGTGGTAAATAAAAAAAGAAAAAGAGGTAAAGATCTCATCGACTCGGCTCAAACGAGTCAAAGATAATTATAAATCTCTCTTTTTAAGAAGTACGTATGACCATCTCACAAAAATGGCGGTCCATACCAGTACAATTAGTATTTCGTACCAATGTACAGCATAATCTCTTTGGAAATTTTCTCCTAATTGGTTCGCCGCCGATTGGATAAAATTTAGTCGGCTAAAAGGTTCATTGACCAAATTGCTCATACTGTCTAATGGAAGGAATGGAATTATTTTATCGATAACATCCGTTTCGAATTTCCATTTAAACAATCCTGAAACTAGCCTGAATAACAGCTCTATGATTTGCCAGAATATTAAGAATCCCAAAGCAAATGCTGATCGTTTGATAAGTATTCCCAAGAACATACAAAATGAAAAGAACCCGACTAGCTTTAAGAAGTAGGCAAAAATAAATTCTAACCCAGAAAAAATTATTGAAGGTTCATTGTAGTCTGAAAAAATCAATCCTAAAATTAAAGATACCAGAAATAGGAATAAGGTAGATATAAATGAAAATACGAGTACTGTCAAAAATTTTGAAGCAAGAAACTCTTTTTTACTTAAGCCATCAATTAAGTTTTGTTTAAGGGTTCTGTTGGTATATTCATTAGCCATTATGGATACAATCACAATAGCCAAAAATAGTTTTAGCCAAGCTGCAATGTAGGCGTTAAAATGCCATATGTATGGGAAATTGAAGATCCCCTGATCTGCCAAACGGAAATTAACTCCACCAAATTTAAATTCGTAAGAAGCAATTAGTGCAATAGCGGTAATAAGCACAAAATATGTGATCGTAAGTACTTTTGCTGCTTTATTATACTTTAATTTCTGAAATTCTATATTGAGTAATCGTAACATGTTTCTAGTTTAAATTGTTGGTTAATTGTAAGAATTGTTCTTCGAGACTTTCTTTTCGTTTTACCAAATGCGTAAGCACGATGCCTTCTTCAAATAATTGTCTATTCAGACTTTCTTCATCCAACTCATGCGCAAGGAAAGCGATAATCTTATCACCTTCTTCTTTAAAACTTTTGAAATTATCTTGTTTTGATAACCACTCTTTTAAAACAGAATTTTGATTGCTTTTTAATTCAAAAAAACCATGACTGGCGTTCATTTCATCTACAGGACCAGAATACAATTTGATCCCTTTTCTAATGATCACTACATGACTACATACCTTTTCTACTTCATCCAAAAGGTGAGACGCTAAAAGGATGGTTGTGCCTTGCGAGGCAATCTTTTTAATGATTTCTCGTATTTGATGTATTCCTTGAGGATCAAGCCCATTGGTAGGTTCGTCTAAGATTAAAATTTCAGGATCATTTAATAAGGCTGATGCAATCGCCAGGCGTTGTTTCATACCCAAAGAAAATGTTCTGAATTTGCTGTCCTTACGATCCAGTAACCCTACTAGTTCTAATTTTTCCTCAATTTTATCTGCAGGAACTTCTTTAATTTGACAAACTAGCTTTAAGTTTTGCGCTGCAGTCATATATGGGTAAAAGTTTGGACGCTCTATGATCGCTCCAACTTTTTTTAAGGCTTGGTGTGTAGATGTGTTTCCATCAAACCAGGTAAAATCCCCAGAAGTCTTATTGACAACATTGAGTACAATACCTAACGTGGTAGATTTTCCACTTCCATTCGGACCTAAAATACCATATACATTACCTTTTTTTATTGAAAAAGAAAGATCTTTTACAGCAGTAATATGGCCAAATTTTTTGGTCAGATTATTTAATGTGAGTATGTTTTCCAATGGTTTTCTTTTTTGGCGGTTATATTAAAGTAGACGATTGGCTTGGTTTTTTGTTACAGACTTAAGGTTATGATATTACGTTTTTGGTGTTTCAAAATTGTTATTCGTACCTTGCTCCGTACTAATGACAGATGGTTATGGATGAAAAATTAATGTCGAAAAAGAAACCTACGTATCCTATAAGTGAGGCACTCGATGCGTATTTAAAGCAATGTAATCGTAAAATCAAAATTCCTGTATTTTATGATGATTTGTTACGCTTTTCAGGGTCTGTTGTGGTGTATGATAGCAATGATGAAGATACACTTTGGGTTCGTGTGTATTATGAAGAACATGAACGACCAGAGATTGAATCTAGTTTAAAAAAAGTGTATACGATATTACACTCTGATGGAAATGAGGATGCTATCGAATTTTTGAATATTGATGCGATCGATTACTGTACATTTGGTAATTCTAAGCCTTTTCGGGTAAAAGTGCGAAATATCCTGAATGATAACTACACCTATATCTATGTAAAGAAAGCAGATGCTTCCCGTATCTATGGATTAGAATTGGAGCATATGTTTTCTCCTAATCGGATTAATTTTTTGGTCTATAAAAATACGTTGATCGAAGAGCATATTGCGGGTATCCCCGGAGATGTTTTTATTAAAGATTTCTTGCCAGACTTAAGTGATCAGGCCAAATCGCAGATCGCCAAAGAGTTTGTGAAGTTTAATGAGCGCTGCCAAATGCGATTGTTAGGAGATATGCGATCCTACAACTATGTGATTATCCCTATACACGATTTTGATCATGTAGAGTATAAAATCAGAGCAATCGATTTTGATCAACAGTGCTACGAAGGTAAGTTAAAGGTGTATCAACCACAGTTTTTTAAAGAAAACTTCAGTATGGTGGATATTGTAATGAAAAAATTACAACCTAACTCTATAGAACAATACAAAAAAGAAGAACGCTCTATTCTGGCAAAACGCGTTTTGGCGTCAAGATCTAGGTATGAAAACCTGATCGAATGTATGTGCGCTGATCACATATCTACAGCCGAGAACTTAGAAGAACTGCGCGAACATCTTTATAATTTCACCTTAGATCTTAAGTTCAGAAGAAGCGAATCTATGGGCGATGTTTTAAAAACGGCTTTGGATTTTGTGCGACGTAATTATGAGAATGTAAACATGAAAAACTTATTGGACCGATAATAGTATAAGAAAAATAAAAAAAGCCTGAGTATAGCTACTCAGGCTTTTTTTACTTAATCAGATTTCAATTTATTTTATTTTCTCTTCCAGTTCTTTGTTCTTTTCTTTTAATAAAAGAATTTCTTGTCGAAGAAGTTCGGTTTTTTTGTTTTGCTCGATCATGTATAATGTTAGCTCTTCGATTTTTTCGAGAAGTTTTAAATTCATTGTTTTCAATTCGATTCCGTTTTGTTCCATTTCTTTGGCAGAGGGGATATTCGGTAAATGCCCTTCTTTTTCAATATAGTTTTCCACTTCCTTGATGGTTTTAAGATCATAGTCTTCCAGAAACACATAATCTGGGGCCACAGCACCGTTAAGGTCTACTTTTACTTCTTGTGTATGTATTCTTCCTTTTACTGCAAGTTTTGCATCGGGAGAAGAAGTGCCAATACCTACATTTCCATTGTTCATGATAGACATTTTACTACTACCATCAACCTGAAATCCAAATCGTGATGAAGCTGAGCCTCCAACAATATTCATATAGCTGTTTCCATCTCCCGAATTGAATAGTGTCACATGTCGATCGTTGGAATATGAAGATCTTACTCCACCTACAACATCTAATTTTGTCTTGGGATTAGTGGTGCCAATACCAAGATAACCGTTGGATTTCATCGTCATCATTTTGGTAGTATAACTCGTCCAGGTAAATAAAGGACGTGTTTGTATAGCAGCATTGGTTCTTCTGGCATCAAAATTCACAAGAGCATTGCCACCAACATCATTTGCTTCAGAAGTAGTTCCTGAAATTTGCAGTGAATACCTATTGTCTGACACATGATGTCCTTTTATTAATGGAATGAATTGATTGGGGGATCCAGTCGCATTAGTTATTTGAAAATAATCTGATGACGCATCAGATATTTTAAACATAGCTAAACTTTCGGTTTGTCCCGAATTGGACTGAACCACAAATCTGGATGTTGGATTATTAGTACCTATACCTACATTACTATTGCGAATTTCGAATTGATTGTTTGCAAAATCTAAATTCAAAAAGGTAGACGCGCTGTTTTGAGAATTGTATTTTAAAATTCTAAAATCTTGGGTAGCTCCAGTTCCATAATCAATAAGCCATTTGGTTATGTTGGTATCACCAAAGGAAATAAAATTATAAGGGTCGGAAACGTTTGATGATTTTAAACGTATTCCACCGTTATTGATAGTTAAATTTCCATTTACGGTTTGATCTTGAGCTGTTACTATCAAGTTAACACCTATAAATGAAAGTAAAAAGACTAGTTTTTTCATTGTTATAGATTGACTTTAGTTGTTTATATAGTTAAGTGTTATGAAGTGCTAAAATGTTACTCTGATTTCAGAAAGGAAGCGAAAATAGATAAAAGTATACAGAGACAATGTGTGATGTTGATAAAACAGAAGATTTGTTGATCAATTTATTAGATAATACCAATACCTAGCAGAATAGAAAAGATAATCAATAATACCCCTACAACGGTCTGAATGGTGTTAATAGTAATTTTCTGTAGAAATTTATTACCAATATAGGCTCCAATAAAAGCCATTAAAGAAGCAGTGATTAGCATGGGGTAATCTAGTTTATTTTTTAATTCAAAAATATCCTTGGCATAGATAGAAATCCGAGAAACATCTATACAACAGGCAATGACCACTCCGGTAGCAATAAAAGCTTCCTTGGATAGTTTTGCACGAATCAAGAAAGCTGTACGAAGCGCCCCTTGATGTCCAGATAGCCCTCCGAAAAATCCGCTAAGAGCTCCTCCTACTGGTAAGTGTTTGGTGTCTATTTCTAACCGCTTCAATTTTGGGATCAAATCAAAAAAAGAAAAGAAAACCAAAAGAGAAGCAATACAAACTTTTATCCAAGTGATTTCGTGTTCTGAATCCCCAATATGATAGGTGTACAGGGGATTCGTTTCTGTAAGTTTTCCAAGAAGGTAAGCACCCAAAAAGGCAAAAAGTATTGCGGGTATCCCAAATTTGAGTATGGTTTTGAGATGTGCTGCTTTTCCGATTAAAGTAAGCTTGAATAAGTTGTTTAACAAATGCACGATTGCAGTCAGCGCTATCGCAATGTCAATTGGAAAAAATAGAGCAAATACTGGCATTAATAAGGTTCCCAGCCCAAAGCCCGAAAAGAAAGTGAGTCCAGAACCTAACAATGCTATTATTCCTACCAGGATATACTCCACAGTATATTAGGTTTTTTGCTCTTTGTTGAAGTATACCAGATAATAGTACATCTGTTTTTCTTCGTCCCATCCTTTTTCTACAAACTTCTCTGCGGATTCTGGGTTGATGAAATCCATTTTTATCTGTACGTTGGTATCCAGACTGATTACATTTTTCATTTTTTTACGAGCCGCGGTAACCGCATTATTCGCAATAGGGAAGGAGGTAAGGTCTTCGATCTGGTATTTTGGTGCCTTTTCTACTTTGTAATGTTTGAATTCGGGGATTAGATCAGGATTATCAATCACCTCATTTAAGAAAGCGGATTCTTCAAAATCATCATTTTTGGCAAAGTGATTTACCGCTCTATTCATAAACATTACTTCCTCTTTCTTATCCTCGGCAGGAAGAATGACATCTTTGGCAAAATCCTGGCAGAATTTCATGTACTTTTTAGTGTAAAAATTCTCGTCAGCAAAAGCTTCAACTCCCAAGAAATGTTCTAGCCAATATTTTGTGTCATACTTGTTGGAATCCACAGAAAGGATTTTGTAGCCTTCTTCTTTTTTATGATTAAAAATTAGACAGCCTTTATCTAATTTATTCAGATTTACACCCTGTTGAATCAATAATTCGATATCCGTTTCTTTTTCTGCAAATTGAAGGAAATCGTGTTTTAATTCTGATTTGAAAATCCCTATAGCGTCAACCTTTTCCTGATCAATAGTTAGGTTGTCCAAATAGACCACGTAGACCTCACCACTTTTGATATGAGGGTGCTGAGACTGCTCATACAACAACGAAGCGATTCTTTTTGATTTTTCATGTACCGAAGATGGATTGTCAAAAATTTCGGTAGCGATTTTATATAGGGGATTAAATTCTATATCTACTTCATTAGCAAATTGAAAGTAATTTTCCTCTTTTTCTCTAAATGGCTTAAAAAAGTATTCCTTCAATAGTGCGGTAAGCTCATCATTTAGCGTGTAAGGGGAATCAGATAGGAAAATGTTCTCATTTCTGCTCTTATTTCCAATTTTATGGACCGAAAGAGATTCTATCTGTGTACTATATAAATTAATCATAATTTTTTCTTTTCAGGGTTGAGTAATTCTAATTCCAATGTTCGTCAAAACCAAGTTCATCGTAGTCGTCTAGATCTAGAAAACTGTCTTCTCGATCATCATCGTCTAGCATATCCGAATCATCAGCAGTAAATTCTTTATCAGGAGCTTGGTCTGGAATTTGACCATGTACAAACATGATATTAGGATATTCTCTTCCACTTTCATATTCAGCTATTTCGGCAAGTTCTACGAGGAATGTCCACATGCTTAAAAAATCATAGATATAGATCAGTTTTGGAGAGGCTTCATGCACCACATCGATCAAAGTGGTTTCATTCATTAATCGGATCGGCTGCGTACCATCACTCATATCAAACAACGAGATTTCTTCTCCTTGATTCCACTGCTCATCACTAATATAAAAAGAAGCCATTTCGGTGCCATCAAAACCAAAAGACTGCGTGATCACATTATGAAACTGCTCTAAGGTGGCATCTTGCTCAATTTCAATATCTCTAAAAACATCCTCTTCGGTGTCTAATATAACTCTAAAACGATAAATCATTATTGACTAATTAGGTTTGCAAAGATACAAACAAGTTTGCGACAAATTCTGGATTTTACTGATGTAGTTTTTACTGCTTTTCAACAATAGGTTTTGATTTGAAAACTTCTAAAAGAATAAAAAATTGCACTCCAAACAGTAAAGAGGCTAATACCAAATGTATGGGTTGCGATAAGAATGGAAAATCAAAGTAGTACATTAAAATTCCTGTAAATGCTTCCAGTCCTATAAAAATCAGTACCCAAATCATTTTAGTGATATCCAGGTTAAGCTTTTTATACTGAAGGAACAACCAAGTGTTTATCAATACAACCAATATGGAAAAAGATCGGTGTACATAAAACATAACCGTGGGTGGATTCAACCATTGTGATTTTTGTGCTTCTCCCACCAATTTTATTTGTTCGTCGATATGTTGTCGAACTTGCGTTCCCAGAGCTACCTGGATTAGGGTAAGCAATACGGACACTGATAAAACAATTTTGAAGGTAGTAGAAAAGGTAATAGCTAGATTTTTGGGTTTAATTTGATATAACAAGACAATTAGAATAGCAAGGATCACAAATGCCATTATCATATGAATCGTTATTCTAAGCGGTAATAAATTCGAATCTACTACGACTTTACCCAACCATGCCTGAAACCCCATGGCTATGATAATGATAAAAGCCAGTATTGGAATCTGTTTGTTTTTTTTCCAGAAGGTAAAAGAAACGAAAAACATCAATAAAATCGGGATTCCAGATAATACAGATGCTAATCTATTGATATACTCTATCCAGGTATGCAAAACATTAAATTTTGCATAATCATGTTTAGTATATCGCTCCCAATTGTTTTCCTCAAAAGTTTGCCCCGAAGTAAAATCTTTTGGAGCGATGCGTAGTTCATCAGCTACAATCACGATGAATCCTTTTTGATACTCATGATTGGGTTGCCACTGTATTTGTGCTTCTTCGGTAGGAGGGATGTAATACCCAAAACATTTTGGCCAGTCTGGACATCCCATTCCAGATCCTGTCATACGTACTACAGCACCTGCAATAATGATTAAGTATATAAAAATAATTGATGTTACTACTAGAGGTCTAAAATATTTCTTCATAGTCTAAGTCTATAATCGCATTTTGCGACTCCTTTTTTATGTACAACCGATTCTAGTTGCTTTCTAATCCTAGTTCTTCACCTTTTCTAAGCATAAACTGATAAGCAGCTTCATGTTCATTGGGGATTTCACCTTCCAGAATAGCTTCTTTGATGGCTTCTTTTATGATACCAATCTCTCGAGAGGGTTTGATATTAAAAGTTTTCATGATTTCTTCTCCTGTAACCGGAGGTTGAAAATTTCTAACATGATCTCGTTCTTCGACTTCCACCATTTTTTGTCGAACAATCTTGAAATTATTGTGGTATTTTTTAAATCGCTTTGGATTCTTGGTAGTGATGTCTGCTTCGCAAAGTGTCATTAACTCTTCAATATGGTCTCCCGCATCAAAAACTAGTCTTCTTACTGCAGAGTCAGTGACATCTGAGGCAATAACGATAGGTCGGGAGCTCATCAGCACCATTTTTTGAACGAATTTCATTTTTTCATTTAAAGGCATTTTCAATCTTTTGAAAAGTTTAAATACCATTTTGGATCCAACAAATTCGTGTCCATGAAATGTCCAACCTACTTTTTTGCTAAACTTTTTGGTAGGAGCTTTTCCGATATCGTGTAGTAAAGCTGCCCATCGTAACCAAAGGTCATCCGTATTTTCGGCAATGTTGTCTACCACTTCCAAAGTATGGAAGAAATTATCTTTATGTCGTTGTCCTTCGATTTCATCAATACCTTTTAGTGCAATTAATTCGGGTAAAATATATTGCAGAAGTCCTGTCTTTTCAAGTAATTTGAACCCTACGGAAGGACGATCACTTAATAAAATCTTATTGATTTCGTCTACGATGCGTTCTTTGGTAATTATTTTGATCCGTTCCTTATTTCTTGTAATGGCGTCTAGAGATTGCTCTTCTATTTTGAAATGTAATTGAGAAGCGAAACGAATTGCTCTCATCATTCGTAAAGGATCATCAGAATAAGTGATATCTGGATCCAAAGGCGTACGAATGATTTTGGAACTTAGATCTTCGATCCCTTTAAAAGGATCAAGAAGCTTTCCAAAATTTGCTTCAGAAAGTGAAATGGCCAGTGCATTAATAGTAAAGTCCCGACGGTTTTGGTCATCTTCCAAAGTCCCATTTTCTACTATAGGATTTCGACTATGGGCTGCATAAGATTCTTTGCGGGCACCAACGAACTCTACCTCTAGATCCTCTGTTTTGAGCATTGCCGTACCATAGGTTTTAAAAACCTGTACTTTGGGTTGGTTAGGTAAAAGTCGAGATACTTCCTGAGCCAATTGTATACCGCTTCCTACGGCAACAATATCGATATCCTTTGGGTTACCTCTTTTGAGAATATAGTCTCTTACAAACCCACCAATTACATAACAATCGAGTTCAAGATTCGCCGCAGCTTGAGCTATGGTCTTAAAAATTGGGTTTTGTAAGGCTTGATTAAACGTTTTATCTTCAGACATGAATCAATTTACTTCCTGATAATTTTTACAGTACTGTCGTTTCCGATTTTAATAATCGAAGAAGGTTTTACTCCCTTTTTTTGTAAGGGCAAATTTACGACATAGTCTACGCCTTCCAAAATAGCTTTGTCAATTTCTTTAAAGTTTTTTGGAGTAGGAGATCCACTAATATTAGCAGAGGTAGATACAATAGGTCTTTTGAATTTGCGAATCAACTTTCCGCAAAAAGGATCTCTTGCAACGCGAATAGCAAGAGTATTATCTTCGGCGATAATATTTTCTGCTACTCGAAGGGGCCGGTCATAAACAATTGTAGTGGGTTTTGAAGCGTGTTTTAAGATGTCATAAGCCACTTCGGGCACCTCTTCTACATATTGTTGTAGCATTTTAAAATCACTTACCAAACAGATCATAGATTTGCTTTCTGCTCGTTTTTTGAGTGCAAAGATTTTATCGATAGCTTCTGCGTTTGTAGCATCACAACCAATACCCCAAACGGTATCTGTTGGGTAGAGAATGATACCTCCTTTTTTTAAAACTGAAATTGTATTGTTGATTTCTATATTTTGATCCGCCATGGGTTAATTTTTTATTTTTTGGATGCCTCAAAATTACTATATATTTGTCAATGTATCCGTATCTTAATTTATGAAGGTTTTACATATATCCGGAGCCCGCAGTTGGGGAGGAAATGAGCAACAACTGATATATCTTACAGAAGCATTACAGCAATATGGTGTTTCTCAATTTCTTTTCTGTTATGAGGGAACGGTGTTGGAAGAAGCAGCAACAAAACTGCCAGTGCAAGTGATTGCAATACCTTATGTGAAATCTCGTAAGAAAGCGTATAGAAGGCAATTGAGTGCTGTTGTTAAGGAAAAAGAAATTGATTTGTTGCATCTGCATACCAGTGATTCTGTAACAGGTTATGTATTGACCGACTTGTACGAAAAACTAAATGTTAAAGTCGTTTTTTCGAAAAAAGGGATAAGTAGAAAAGTAAGTTTTTTGAGTAAACTGAAATACAACTATAAGAATATTGATAAAGTTCTGTGCGTTTCGGAAAAAGTGAAAGATCATTTTGCAACTGTACTATATGCTAAGCATCACCACAAATTATTCGTTGTTCATGATGGTGTTGCATTGGATGCAACAACAAAAAAAGAAGTGATAAGTCTAAGAGAGGAGTTATCCCTACCTGAGCATACCAAGATTATTGGAAATATTGCAAATCATACCAAAGCCAAAGATTTAAAGACACTGATCCATACACTTGACAATTTGGTGAATAAAAAAAAGAATAAAGATGTGCATCTTGTACAAATGGGAGAATCGTCTAAGCGTACTCAAGAATTAAAAGATCAAATCTCATTCTTAGGTTTAGCGTCTTATATTACTTTTATAGGGTTTAGAAAAGATGCCTCTGCCTATTTGCCTCAGTTTGATGTATATCTTATGACATCTGAGAGAGAAGGAGGGCCTACTACTGTTCTAGAGGCCTTATATAAAAGAACTCCTGTGGTTTCTACAGATGTAGGTGTAGTGTCTGAAGCAATTACAGATGGTCAAAGTGGGTATATTGCCAAAGTAGGTGATCCCGAGACTTTGGCAGAAAAAGTAGAAATTTTGTTGAATGATCCAGAAAAAAGAAAGTCCTTTGCAACCTTGGCTTATGATAGTTTTTTAAAGACTTTTACTACCAAAAAATTAGGAGAGAATACCTTCAATATCTATAAAGAAGTTATGCATGAAAATTAGATCAGCTTTAATTATATCTACCTACAAATGGCCTGAAGCGCTATCTCTAGTGTTAAAAAGCGTAGTGAATCAAAGTGTACTGCCAGACGAGATTTTGATTGCAGATGATGGATCAGGTGAGGCAACAAAAAAGGTTGTAGATCAGTTCAAAGATCAAATTCAAGTACCGGTAAAACATATCTGGCATGAGGATTTGGGCTTTAGAAAAGGTAAAATATTAAATAAGGCCATTGCAAGCGCGGAGGTAGATTATTTGATCGAGGTGGATGGAGACTGCATCATGCAAAGAAATTTTATTGAGGATCATTTGGCGTTCGCAAAAAAAGGGATGTTTTTGTATGGTTCCAGAGTAAATATTCAACAAAGTTTTCTCAGGGAGTTGTTTCAAAAGCAAAAAATTGGATTTCATTTGTTTTCAAAAGGAATTAAAAAAAGAACGAGGGCTTTACGAATTCCTATGCTAAGCCATTTTTTTACATCAAATACCCAATTATCCAAAAAGATAAGAGGTTGTAATATTTCATTTTGGAAAGAAGATGTTATTAAGGTGAATGGCTATAACGAATCTATAGAAGGATGGGGGAGAGAGGATAGTGAACTTATTGTACGCGTATTGAATAACGGAGCAGAAGGAAGAAGATTAAGATACAGAGGTATTGTTTTTCATATTTGGCATCAGGAAAAGTCCAGAGACAAGCTAGAGGAAAATGACGAAATCCAAAAACTCTCCCAAGAGAACAAAATGACTTGGTGCGAGAATGGGATTGATAAGTACCTGAAAGAATAAAAATGATAAGATATAGTTGGGTTTTGTGCCTGGCTTTGTTTTGATAGTAAAAGAAAATGAACAAACGATTTATTATACACGACACCTATAAATCATTAACTGAAAAGATAAAGGATACTATAATCAATTTTGATAGTTACACTGAAGTTCTTGGTGCAGCAGAAAGAAATATCATTAAAATTGTAACTGTCGATGGAAAACGACACACTGTAAAAGCATTTAAAATTCCTAATATTTTTAACCAGATCGCTTATAAATTTTTAAGAAAATCTAAGGCAGAACGATCTTATGAATATGCTAATAAATTATTGGATTTAGGAATTAATACTCCGTTTCCGGTAGCTTACGAAATACAAACGACTCCTTTGTTGTTTAAAAGAAGCTACTACATTAGTGAGTTGGTGGATTGTGAACTCACCTACAGAGAGTTGACCACGGATTTTGATATAGAAAATCATGAAGAGATATTAAGAGCCTTTACCAGGTTTACCCATCAACTTCATGTAAATGGAGTCAACTTTTTGGATCATTCTCCGGGAAATACACTGATACAAACAAGTAAGAGTGGATATGAATTCTTTTTAGTAGATCTAAATCGTATGGAGTTTGGTGAAATGGATTTTGAAACTCGAATAAAGAATTTTTCTAAACTGACTATCCATAAATTTATGGTGGAGATTATGAGTAATGAATATGCAAAATGTACAGGGGAGGATGAAAAAGAGATATTCGATTTGATGTGGGAGTCCACACGTGAGTTTCAGCATCGATATTATCGTAAAATAAGAATGAAAAAAAGAATTTTCTTTTGGAAGAAAAAGTACAAAACTATGGTTTCTGATTCTCCGATTTGATAATTTCTCGCAGTTTGATATACTTCAAAAATGTAAGATTAGCGGTTTGAGCACAGATAATAAACCCGTTTAATCCATCCAAAAATCCTAGTCTTAGGAAATACGCCTTAAAAAATGCCCATGTTGGATTAAAAAGAATTTTCCATAGAGAAGCTTTTTTTCCTAATTCATAATAGGATTGCGCAGAGATAGAGGAAAACTTTTCAATTTGCTTGTTATGTGCGCTGTATGATGGATAATTCCAATGAAGAATATCACCTTTTAGTTTCCCAGAATTTGATGTGTCTTTAAGCTTGTAAGAATCATGTGGATTAATGCCTTTCCATTCTCCTTTTCCTTTGATAAAGGCCCTTAGTTTTTTATCCGGATACCAATCAGAGTGTTTGATCCATTGTCCACAATAGTTGTTAAATCGATTCATATAATAACCATCTTTGGTCCAATTTGATTTCAGAGCTAAGATTGATTCTTGAAGTTCAGGCGAAAGTGCTTCGTCACCATCTAAAGAAATAATATGATCATAAGTAGCTTGAGTAATAGCAAAGTTTTTCTGTTCCCTATATCCCAAGAACTCTTGTTTAATAAAAGTTACCCCATAGCTAAGACAAATCTCTTCTGTACGATCAGTAGAGAAAGAATCTACTACGATAATTTCGTCTGCAACTTTTTTAAGTGATGCTAGACAAGCTTCAATTTTTCTTTCCTCATTAAAGGTGATGATGACTCCAGAGAGTTTTACCATAGTTGATGTTCTGTGTGTTAAATTAAGTCTTTAAAAATAACTAAATTATACTGTTGTCTCCGTTTAAATTAGGAGAGATTAAAGTTTAATTCTCGTTTTGGTTAACTGAATTCATCATTACTGAAAAGTTGAACTAAATAATTCCTCAGCTTTGGTATGATAGATTCAGAAGAAAAATGTTGATATAATTCTATTGCTCTTTCTTTAAGGGCTTTGTTTGGTGGTAGAGTAAATAAATCAGGTCGTACATCGGCGAGATGTATTGAATCGTGTTCAACACCATCCTCAAACATATTCCAGTCTTTTTTTACAATCCATGGTGAAAAAATAGTAAAAGTGGGTACTTCAAGTGCTTTGGCCATGTTTACAGCACCCCCTTCATTTCCTATCAGCGCATTACAATGAAATAATATGGCGATAAAACCCCGTAGACTTTTTGCGTATACATTAAAATGAATACGTTGTTGTGTTCTCGGTAAGGTGAAGTCGAATATGGCTTTGGCCTCTTTTTCCTGACTTGGAATATAGTTAAAGAGAATATTTGCTTCTGTGATCCCAGCAACTTCATCGATTATTTTGGCCATGTATTTTGGTGGTAGTGTTTTTCTTTCTTCACTACCCAAAACACTGATCATGATCAAAGGGTCATTACAATTGATACCATTAGAAGCCAAAAATTCTTTGGCAGTTGCTATTTCTTCTTTGTCAAGAAAGATTTTAGGTTTTAATATTTCAGTAGCAATCCGATGTTCGGGAATGACCAATCGTAATCTATTTTCTATAGCAGTGCTAGCATTGGTAAGCGGATTGGATTTTCTATGGATAACTTGTGTGTATAGAAGTTGCGTGTACCACTTGTAAAAGGAGATTCTTTTTGGAGCCCCAGAGAACAATGCGATCAGGTTGCTTTCTATTTTGCCAAACGCATCGATAACCATATCGTATTTTTCTCTTCTTATTTGCTTCAAAAAGCGATATAATGCTTTCTTGCTATCCCTGTATTCTTTTTTGAATTCAATAATGTTATCAAAAAAGGGATTATTCTTGATAACTGGTTTGGCATTAGAATAGACCAAGTAGTCAACAGTACTATCAGGATACTCCTTTTTAAGGCTCTCACAAATTACTGTGCTTGTGAGAACATCACCTATCATTTTCTGTTGAACAACAAGAATTTTCATATATGATTGATCAAAATAGTTGAGCTTGTCTAACCAGAGACAAGCTCAATTTTTTATATAACCAACTTCTTATACTGCAACATCGTATTCACGAAGAGCATCGTTTAAAGAAGTTTTCTTATCGGTACTTTCTTTACGTTTTCCAATAATTAATGCACAAGGTACATTATATTCTCCAGCAGCAAATTTTTTGGTATAACTTCCCGGAATTACTACTGATCCAGAAGGAACTACTCCTTTGCGCTCTACTGGAGTATCACCAGTAACATCAATAATTTTGGTAGAGGCTGTAAGTACAACATTAGCACCAAGTACAGCTTCTTTTTCTACTCGAACTCCTTCTACCACGATGCAACGAGAACCTATAAATGCATTGTCTTCAATAATAACGGGAGCGGCTTGTAAAGGTTCTAATACACCTCCGATACCAACACCACCACTAAGGTGAACATTTTTTCCAATTTGAGCACAACTTCCTACCGTTGCCCAGGTGTCTACCATAGTGCCTTCGTCAACATAAGCTCCAATGTTTACATAACTAGGCATCAAGATGGTTCCTGGTGAGATATAAGCTCCGTGGCGAGCAACAGCATTAGGAACTACACGAATGCCTTTCGCTTCATACCCTTTTTTAAGAGGTATTTTGTCATGATATTCAAAAATTCCAGCCTCAAGCGTTTCCATTTTTTGAATAGGGAAATATAAAACAACTCCTTTTTTTACCCATTCATTTACTTGCCAACCTCCTTCGATAGGCTCGGCTACTCTTAGCTCTCCTGCATCTAGTAAATTAACAACTTGCCTTATGGCATCTTGGGTGGCAGCTTCTTTTAAAAGCTCTCTGTTATCCCATGCTTTTTCTATAGTTTCTTTTAGTTGGTTCATCGATCAAAAATTTTGGTAAATATAACAGCTTATATCGAAAAAAATACGGATATACCATATTTTAGGAAACCATTAATAAATAAGGACTTTTTATAATAAAATCATACTTTTGCAAAAAAAATATGGCAAGGATATTAGCAATTGATTATGGAGCGAAACGATGTGGGATTGCAGTAACCGACGAATCTCAGATTATCGCTTCTGGACTTACCACAGTAGATACAAAAGATTTGCTGTCTTGGTTAGAAGAGTATATGGGAGATGAAGAAGTAGAGCTTTTTGTGGTAGGAGAACCTAAAAGACTGCATGGAGAACCTTCAGAGAGTGAAAAGTTAATTACTCCTTTCTTGAAGAAGCTTAATCAGAAATTTTCGGATATCCCGGTAAAAAGAATTGATGAACGTTTTACTTCAAAAATTGCTTTTAACACCATGATCGAAAGTGGAATATCAAAAAAGAAACGAAGAAACAAGGCTCTGGTAGATCAAATCAGTGCAACGATTATACTGCAGGATTATTTGTATAATCGATAATTATAACATTAACAAGAATCATATGATTTATCCAATTGTGGCGTACGGAGATCCGGTATTGAAGAAAAAGGCAAAAGAGATTGATAAAGACTATCCGGAGCTTGATAAGCTTATTGAAAATATGTTTGAGACCATGTATAATGCACATGGAGTGGGGTTGGCAGCTCCGCAGATTGGACTACCCATCAGAATATTTATTGTAGATGCCGAGCCATTTTCGGAAGATGAAGAATTGTCTGAAGAAGAAGCAAAACAGTTAAAAAGTTTCAAGAAGGTGTTTATTAACGCGACCATTTTGGAAGAAAAAGATGATGAATGGGCATTTACAGAAGGCTGCTTAAGCATTCCTGATATACGTGAAGATGTATTTCGCAACGAGACAATCGTGATCAAATATTTTGACGAGAATTTTAAAGAGCACACCGAGACTTATGGAGGATTGGCTGCCAGAGTGATTCAACACGAATACGATCACATCGAAGGGATTTTGTTTACAGATAAACTATCCAGCTTAAAAAAGCGTTTGATTAAAGGAAAATTATCAAATATATCTAAAGGAAAAGTAAATGCTGATTACCGGATGCGTTTTCCTCTAGCGAAAAAAGGAAGATAACTAATTTTTATACTTGGTAATGTTTGATTTTTTAAAACGAACTACAGATATTTGCCAACTTTGAAGATAAAATTTATGGGTTTAGATAAAATATTAGCAATTTCAGGGAAACCAGGATTGTACGAATTAAAAGCACAAACAAGAACTGGTTTTTTGGCAGAATCCCTACTAGACGGGAAAAGACTGTCGGTAAGCATCAGACATAATGTTAGCGTGCTAAGTGAAATTGCGATTTACACATTTACTGAAGAAGTGCCACTACGCGAAATTTTTCTAAAGATTCAAGAAAAAGAAAACGGAGAACAAGCCATCAGTCATAAGGAGTCTAAAAGTAAATTAGAAACATATTTTTCTGAAGTGTTACCAGATTATGATGAAGATAGAGTATATGTGAGTGACATGAAGAAAGTGATACAGTGGTATAATATTTTACAAGCTAAAGGAATTGTGGATTTCTCTGAAGCTGAAGAAGATAAGGCTGCTGCAGAAGAAGAATAACTGAAAAACGAAATAATTACAGATATTCAAGTCCCGTTGAAAAACGGGATTTATTTTTTATAATTACTTTTTTCTTTTCGGGTTGTTAATGGATTATGAATAAGTTCCTAAATATTGCTTCATTTTCGATGTAGCTTTTCGGGACTTCTTTGTATTTTTGCGCAAAATTTTAGGCACAACAAATAAATTTTTAGTTTACATGGCTAATACCAAATATGTTTTCGTAACCGGAGGTGTTTCCTCTTCTTTAGGAAAAGGGATCATTGCTGCCTCACTGGCAAAATTACTTCAAGCAAGAGGATACAGGGTTACTATACAAAAATTAGATCCTTATATCAATGTGGATCCAGGAACCCTTAATCCTTACGAACACGGAGAATGCTATGTAACCGACGATGGCGCTGAAACAGATCTTGATTTAGGGCACTATGAACGTTTTTTAAACAGAGCTACCTCTCAAGCTAATAATGTTACTACTGGTAGAATTTATCAAAGCGTAATAGAGAAAGAACGCAGAGGAGAGTTTTTGGGAAAAACAGTGCAAGTCGTTCCTCATATCACTAATGAGATTAAAGAAAGAATTCAGATTTTAGGAAAAAGCGGAGATTATGATATCGTAATTACCGAAATAGGAGGTACTGTTGGTGATATTGAGTCTTTACCTTATATCGAAGCAGTTCGTCAGTTAAAATGGGAATTGGGGGATACCAATGCCATCGTAATTCACTTAACCTTAATACCATATTTATCAGCAGCAGGAGAGTTGAAGACTAAACCTACTCAGCATAGCGTAAAAACTTTGATGGAAAGCGGTATAAAAGCAGACGTTTTGGTTTGTCGTACAGAACATGAGTTATCAGATGATCTTAGAAGAAAATTAGCATTATTTTGTAATGTGAAAGCTGAAGCGGTAATTCAATCTATCGATGCATCTACCATCTATGATGTTCCTAATCTTATGTTAGAAGAAGGATTAGATTCTGTAGTGCTTAAGCAATTGGTTTTACGAGAAGACAATACGCCTGATCTCGAAAATTGGAATAAGTTTTTAAAACGCCATAAAAACCCAAAGTGTGAGATCACAATTGGGTTAATCGGTAAGTATGTAGAATTACAGGATTCTTATAAGTCTATTTTGGAAGCTTTTATACATGCAGGGGCAGAAAATGAAGTTAAGGTCAATGTAGAAAGTATCCATTCTGAATATATAGATGATACCACTATCAAAGAAAAAATAGCTCATCTGGATGGTGTTTTGGTAGCACCAGGGTTTGGAGAACGTGGTACTGAAGGTAAAATCAAAGCTGTGCAATTTGCCAGAGAAAATGGGTTGCCATTTTTTGGAATCTGCTTGGGGATGCAAATGGCAGTAATCGAATATTCAAGAAATGTATTAGGGTTGAAAGATGCTAGTTCTTCTGAAGTGGATGAAAACGCTGAACATCCAGTGATCGATTTGATGGAAGAGCAGAAAAGCATTACTGATATGGGAGGAACAATGCGTTTGGGAGCTTGGGATTGTGAATTAATGGAAGATAGTAAGGTTTTTGAAGCCTATGGCGAAACGGATATCAAAGAACGTCACCGCCATCGCTATGAGTACAATAATAATTACAAGGAGCAACTGGAAAATGCAGGGTTGAAAACTACTGGAATAAATCCTAAAACTGGTCTTGTAGAGATTATAGAAATACCTGATCACCCTTGGTTTGTTGGGGTGCAGTATCATCCCGAATATAAAAGTACGGTGGCCAACCCACATCCACTTTTTATTGCTTTTGTAAAAGCAGCTGTGGCATACTCCAAAAGTGATAAAAGTGCCAAAGTGTCACAGGGTTAGGAATTGGCGAGGTAATTGACAATAGAAAGTAACATAAAATTGTAAAGTCAGTCCTTTTCTGTTTTTTTTCAGCATAAAGGGAGTTATACATATCATACATGGAAGAAAAGAAATTTGACCTTAATTCGATTATTGGATTTGCACTTATTTTTGGAATCATCATTTGGATGTTTTATCTAAATCAGCCGACTCCAGAAGAAATTGAGGCAGAAAAAGCAAAACAAGAGCAAGTTGAGGCACAGCAACAACAAACACCAGATAAAACCACCGATTTTGTTACTCAAAGTGAAGCGATCACCGTAAATCCTCAGGATTCGGTAGCTTTAGAACAAGCAAAAGGACAATTAGGAGCTTTTGCATATTCTGCGAGTCTTCCTTCGGCAAAAGATCATAGTACTACGATCGAAAATGATGTATTACTGCTCAAAGTGAATAATAGAGGAGGATATATTTCTGAAGCACTTCTAAAAAACTTCAAAACTTATGATTCGGTTCCTGTATATTTAATCAAAGATGGAAAGAACGCTTCTTTCAATCTTAATTTTGGAACTACCGATAATAGAATCTTAAATACAAAAGATCTGTTTTTTGAGCCAACGGTAACCAAAAATGGAGACAATACTGTGTTGTCTATGAGACTTAAAGTTTCAGATTCAAAGTATCTGGAATACCGATATGAGCTTAAACCTAATGAGTATATGGTTGATTTTACCATTAGATCTCAAGGATTACAACAGGTTTTCAATAGTAGTCAGTCCATCAACATGGATTGGAAACTACAAGGAATGCGTCATGCCAAAAGTGCTGCGTATGAGAATAGATATACCGAAATCGTATACGAATATGATGGAGATAAAGACGATTATTTAGGTCAGGGAGAATTTACAGATGACGAAGAAGAGAATGTGTCTTGGGTTGCTTTCAAACAACATTTCTTTACTTCAATTTTACTTACAGATACTCCATTTAAGAAAGCTTCTTTTACTTCGAAAAATATCGCTAATGCTAGTGATTTGGCAGATAAAGAGATTAAAGTAACCAAAGAGTTTTCTGCTACCATGCCATTGGAACTTCAGGGAGGAGAACTAAATTATGCAATGGATTGGTACTACGGGCCAACAGATTATAGAATCCTGAATGATTACAAAAGAAACTTGGATGAGGTCGTACCTCTTGGATGGGGAATTTTTGGAGTGATCAATAAGTACTTATTTATTCCATTTTTTGATATTTTAAGAAGTTTCTTAGCACCTGGTTTAGCTATCATAGCTTTGACTATCATCGTACGTATTCTTCTTTCTCCAGTAACATACAAATCGTATTTGTCTCAGGCAAAAATGAAGGTCCTACGTCCGGAGATTACAGAGATCAATGAAAAACATAAGGATAATGCCATGAAAAAACAGCAGGAAACTATGGCGTTGTACAGCAAAGCAGGGGTGAATCCTATGAGTGGTTGTTTACCAGCTTTAATGCAAATTCCTGTGTTCTATGCATTATTCAATTTCTTTCCAAGTGCTTTTGAATTAAGACAAAAGAGCTTTTTGTGGGCGGATGATTTATCGAGTTATGATACGATAGCAAGCTTACCTTTCGAAATTCCATTTTATGGCGACCACATTAGTTTATTCCCAATATTGGCTTCAATAGCGATATTTATTTATATGATGATGACTACGGGGCAAACTATGCAAACGCAACAGCCAGGGATGCCTAATATGAAGTTTATCATGTATCTATCTCCACTGATGATGTTATTCTTCTTTAATAATTATGCGAGTGGATTATCCCTTTACTATTTTGTTTCAAACTTGATTACTATTGGGATTATGTTAGTGATCAAAAATGTAATTATCGATGAAGATAAAATACATGCCAAAATTCAGGAGAATAAGAAGAAACCTAAGAAACAAGGTAGGTTCCAGAAGAAGATGAAAGAATTAATGGAGCAGGCAGAACAACAACAAAAGCAACAACAAAAAACTAAGAAAAAGTAGTTTCTTACTGATGATAATATAGAGAGCTCCTTTTTTTAAGGAGCTTTTTTATATTTTGAAATATTTTATACATTTAAAAAGTCAAAGATTGGTATACTTTTTGGAAATTACATTCGTTGAAATAAAGTCCCAAATTAGTTAGTTATGCGAAATGCGTTTTTATTTTGTATTTGTGCTTTTGTCTGTATTGCTGTAAGTGGTCAGGAATATAATCAGCTTGATGCTGATGGTAAAAGACATGGAAAATGGCGAAAGCGATACGACAATAGTGATCAGATCCGGTACGAAGGTACTTTTGAACATGGTAAAGAAATAGGAGAGTTCAAATTCTACAAACCTTCTGGAGGAAATAAACCAACAGCCATAAAGACATTTTCTAAAAATAATGATACCGTTTTGGTGAAGTACTATAGCCAAAAAGGAAAGGTCATTAGTGAAGGGAATATGATAGCAAAAGATCGGGTAGGACAATGGAAGTATTACCATAACGGATCTGATAAAATCATGATGACCGAAGAATACAAAGAAGGAAAATTAGATGGGGAGCAACTTACCTATTTTACCAATGGTAAGCTCACCGAAAAAACAACTTATACCCTCGGGAAACGAAATGGTAAACGATTAATTTATTCTGAAAAGGGATTAATGCTTAAAGAGTTTACTTACGAAAATGATCAATTACATGGGTTGACCAAATATTATGATACTGATGGTAACTTGATTATTGAAGGAAATTATAAAAGAGATCGTAAAGACGGGATCTGGAAATATTATACAGACGGGAAATTGACGGAACAGAAAAAGTTTCCACTACAAAACGGAGGTTAATTTCTAGTATTGATTTATAATATACACCCATAGATAAAACCAAAAAGTGATACTCCTGTATTGCTTTTTTTATTTAGTATTTTTACAGTATAAAAAGTTAACAAATCGATTTTATAGCATAAAATCAAAGAGTTTTTTAAATGAAGAGAGTAATTGTAGGCCTTTCGGGAGGAGTTGATTCCAGTGTAGCGGCGTATTTGCTTAAAGAGCAAGGATACGAGGTGATTGGTCTGTTTATGAAAAACTGGCACGATGATTCTGTGACTATCTCTGACGAGTGCCCTTGGCTAGATGATAGTAATGATGCATTGTTGGTAGCAGAGAAACTAGGAATTCCTTTCCAAACGGTAGACCTAAGTGAGCAGTATAAGGAAAGGATTGTGGATTACATGTTTAATGAATACGAGAGAGGGCGTACGCCTAATCCGGATGTTTTATGTAATCGAGAGATTAAGTTTGATGTTTTCTTAAAAATAGCCCTATCTCTTGGCGCCGATTATGTGGCAACAGGTCATTATTGTCGTAAAGAAACCATCCTACAAGATGGGAAAGAAGTTCATCGCTTACTGGCTGGAAAAGATCCTAATAAGGATCAATCTTATTTTTTATGTCAGTTGTCTCAAGAGCAGTTGTCCAAAACATTGTTTCCTGTAGGGGAATTATTAAAGCCCGAAGTACGAGAAATTGCAGCAGCGCAAGATCTGGTAACAGCAGAGAAAAAAGATTCGCAAGGGTTGTGTTTTATTGGTAAGGTAAGGTTACCAGAGTTTCTTCAGCAGAAACTACAACCTAAACAAGGAGATATCATAGAGATTTCTTCAAAAGAGGATAAGTATGTCAAAACAATACCTCAATTCAATTCTAAAGTAGAAGAGTTAGAGTTTTTGTCAACCAAGTATAAATACGAAACTACTGAAGGAAAGGTGGTAGGAAAACATCAGGGAGCTCATTACTTTACCAAAGGGCAGCGTAAAGGTTTAGCTGTTGGAGGTACACCAGAACCACTTTTTGTAATTGAAACCGATGTAGATACCAATGTGATTTATACGGGGCAGGGGAAAGATCATCCTGGGCTGTACCGAAAAGCATTGTTCGTCTCAAACGAAGAATTGCACTGGGTGCGAGAAGATCTTTCATTGGAAGTAGATGAAGAGATGGAAGTAATGGCACGTATTCGTTATAGACAGCCTTTAGAAAGAGCTCGATTATATCAAGTGGATTCAGGAATGTATGTAGTTTTCGAAAACGCCCAAAGTGCCATCACAGAAGGACAGTTTGTAGCTTGGTACCTCGAGGATGAGTTAGTAGGTTCTGGAGTGATTTCGTAATCACAGTTGATAAAAAATCATAAAGCTATATGAGACCCCAAAGGATTTAAATACCTTTGGGGTTTTTAAATATTAATGTATGAATACCGTCAAATCACTATTTAATATTGAATATCCAATAGTACAAGGAGGAATGATCTGGGCGAGCGGATGGAGACTGGCTAGCGCAGTAAGTAATGCTGGAGGATTAGGGCTTATTGGAGCAGGGTCGATGTACCCAGATGTTTTAAGAGAACACATCCAAAAATGCAAAGAAGCTACAAGCAAACCTTTTGGAGTAAATGTTCCGATGTTGTATCCCAATCTTGAAGAAATTATACAGATTATTATAGAAGAAGGAGTTAAGATTGTATTTACTTCTGCCGGAAACCCAAAAACATATACCAAACATCTTAAGGATCAGGGAATCACTGTGGTTCATGTGGTGAGTAGCCTTAAATTTGCCTTAAAAGCTCAGGATGCCGGAGTAGATGCTATCGTGGCCGAAGGTTTTGAAGCAGGAGGGCATAACGGTAGAGATGAAACTACTACATTAGCTTTAATCCCAATGGTAAAAGAAAAAATAAACATTCCCTTAATTGCCGCTGGGGGTATTGCCACTGGAGCTGCAATGTATGCGGTTATGGCTTTGGGAGCTAATGGAGTGCAGGTAGGAAGTCGTTTTGTTGCTAGTGATGAAGCCTCTTCTCATATGGATTTCAAAAAAATGGTGGTAGATGCAAAAGAAGGAGATACACAGCTTACATTAAAAGAATTGGCACCCGTGCGAATGCTTAAGAATAAGTTTTATCAGGATGTTGCCGAGTTGTATACCAAAGGCCCTTCTGTAGAAGACTTAAAAAACTTATTGGGTAGAGCCAGAGCAAAACGCGGTATGTTCGAGGGAGATCTTGAAGAAGGAGAGCTCGAAATAGGACAAGTTTCAGGATTGATACATGATATCAAACCTGCAGCAGAGATTATTCAGGATATGATATCTGAATTCAAGAATACCAAAAACAAAATGGATCAACTCGCTATCTAATAACTCTTATGAACTCTAGAAAGGATCAATTACAAGCATTTGATAGGTTATTAACCATTATGGATGAGCTTAGGGAGCAATGCCCCTGGGATAAAAAACAAACGCTACAATCATTACGGCATCTTACGATAGAGGAAACATATGAGCTAGGGGATGCTATACTGGATAATGATCTTGAAGAAGTAAAAAAAGAGCTTGGAGATCTGTTACTCCATATTGTTTTTTATGCAAAAATAGGAAGCGAAACACAAGATTTTGATATTGCCGATGTTGCCAATGAAATTTGTGAAAAATTGATCAACAGGCATCCGCATATTTATGGTAATGTGGAAGTGAATGATGAAGAAGATGTGAAACGAAATTGGGAAAATTTAAAGCTCAAAGAAGGCAAAAAGAGCGTGCTAGAGGGGGTGCCTAAATCATTACCAGCAGTAGTAAAAGCAAGTAGGATTCAAGACAAAGTCGCAGGAGTAGGGTTTGATTGGGAAGAACCGCATCAAGTGTTTGATAAGTTGAAAGAAGAGTTAGAAGAACTACAGCATGAAATAAAAGTTGGAGATGCCGAAAAAATGGAATCAGAATTTGGAGACGTAATGTTTTCTATGGTCAATTACGCCAGGTTTTTGAATGTTAATCCTGAGGATGCACTAGAACGCACAAACAAAAAATTCATAAAACGATTCCAATATCTTGAGCAAAAAGCTAAAGAACTCAATAAAAGCCTTAAGGATATGACATTATCAGAAATGGACGTGTATTGGGAGGAAGCCAAGAAATTATAAATTTATATAGACTACAAATAAAATAGTTCCCCATCGATATCATATAGTAACGATGGGGAACTTCATATATATAAAGGGGGCATGTTAAGGATTACGGTTTGAAAATCTTTTTGATTTGTGTATGACCATCAATGGTAATCTTACAAAGATAAATTCCTGAAGAACGTATTTGATTACTGCCCAAATCAATACTATGTTTACCTTGTTTTACTACCGCATCGAAAATTACTTCTGAAGCACCATACAAATTAATAAGCTCTATAGTGATCACACTTTTTTCGGTTTTGGTGTACCATGATAGCGTTGAATTAGCAGTAACGGGATTAGGACTGATATTGAAGGTGGTGGTTAAAAAACTAGTTTCATCTGCTTTGCTGGTACTAGGTTTTGTATCATGCCAAACACCATTATAATACCATCCATCTGTACAACGATTAAGATCTCCTGTTTGCGAGGAACCACTATTGCTGAATATGATATTTGCACAGTTGGTATTCGCAAATGTGTATCTGTACCATCCTTCAGTATCTTCTATCATCGCCTCTCCAGGCCAGGAAGTAGTAAGTGCAGATGGCGTAGTATTCCAGTAATAAATAGATGGGTTACTAAAAGTATCCGATTTAAAGTATACAGTCAGATCATTGCCCCCCTCTTCGGGGTTAGAGTCATACCATACACCATTAAAATACCAACCGTTTCCGCATCGAGTTTGATCAGTGGTTTGATTACTTCCATTATCGCTAAAAATCAAATTGGTACAACTTACATTGGCTAAGGTATAACTAAACCAACCGTTCCCAATATCTTGCATTGATTCTCCTGGCCAGCTTGTAGAAATATCTGCCGGACTAGTATTCCAAAAATATATTTCGGGAGTATTAAGATTGCCTTTATAATAGATCGTCATACCACCTGAACTTGGCTGAAAGGTAAAAGTATTTTCAACTACAGAAGACGATAGACCTTCGCTATCGTATGCAATTGCTTTTAAGGTCGTATTTTGATTCAGAGTAATAGCAGACGAGTATACATTGGAAGAAGTTGACGGTTCGTCACCGTTAGTGGTGTAGTAAATAGTAACTCCACTAGGATTATTATCGCTTGCAGTAAGCGTTATGGTCACATTTTCGCCTTCAACAAAAGATCCTCCTTCTGGAGACATGATCAAAGTAGGAGGGGTATTTGTATTCCCGCCTGGTTGGGTATCGTACCATGTTCCGTTATCATACCAACCGTCTCTATCTCTAGAAAGATCTGGGGTTTTATTACTGGCGTTATCACTAAACAACAAATTAGTACTATTGACACCTTCAAAAATGTATTCATACCATTCCGAATTACCTACTTGTGTCATTATAGGTCCTGGCCAGTTACTAGGAGGGAGTACATCGGGAGATTCGTTCCAATAATGCACATTTACCTGGGACCAACTCGCTGGCTTTTTAAAATAAATATGAAGACCTTCGATAGGGCCAATCGTATAGTTTTTGGTAATAATATCAGATGCAGTACCATTGGTGTCAAATACGACTGCCTTAATGGTTGTAGATTCGGTTATAGTAAAGCGTCCTGTATATCGTGTACTAGATGCATTTGGATTGCTGCCATCGGTAGTATAAAAGATATCGTAAGGTCCACCAGCTCCGCCAAGCCCTTCCATAGAGATCTCTATTGGATCCTCAGAACGACTTATGTTTGGATTCACTACTGCTATTGGATTCGAGGGACCATTAACGCAATTTTCAAAAAAACCACCACCACAACTTCCAATTAATCCTGGACCATTGAGCACATATATCCCGGCAGATCCCGAAGTAACCGAAAAATTTAGCGTTCCGTTAGAAGCGGCAATTTCACGACCTGTAACGGCATCTCTATAAATTCCGTTTGTCATTCCTGAAATTGAAAAAGAAGCACCACCGTCTTTGGCAAGTCCGACAGCAACTTCACTATTTTGATATACTCTTCTGTAGGCTACAGCATTTCCCGGGGCATCTTTCCAGCTCCATGCTCCTTTTTGCAAAGCAGGAACTGCTTTACGGATGGCATTTAGCTTTTTGATATGTTGGTATATGGTATGACTAGAGGCCTGATCAATAACATCTCCATAGTAGGCTCTACCCGTTTCATTAATTGATCGCTGTATTCCCGAAGCATCGTGAATATCTGCAAATTCTCCTGCTTTAAAACGCATCTCGGTACCATAATATACCGATGGAATACCTCTCCAGGTAAACATGAAATTCATACAGGCTGCAAGGTTTTCATCACTGCCCCCATAACGTCTATTCCAATCATTATTAGGTCCAAAATCATGATTGTCTAGCCAGGTTACTAATGTAGAAGGGTCACTATAAAGATGGTCATATCTAGCTGCCGCTTTTACCGTAGGGAAAGATTGACCTTCTTCAAAAGTACCATGAAAAGTAGCTTCTCCATAAAAATCAAGAACAGCCATATCAAGAGGCGCAGAGTTGTTTACGGCTCCTCTCCAAGTATAATAGTGTGGGTTGATCTCCTCAACGGGATGTAACTCATGTCTTTTTTGGGCTACCTCACCAAAAATGAAGAGGTCTGGGTTGATTGCTTTAAAAGCATCATAGAAATAGATAACATCCTCTCTACTCATATGCTTTATAGTATCCCATCGAAATGCGTCTACGCCCATGTTAATAAAAGTTGCATAGGCATTTACCAGGTAGTCTCGAACCGCTTGACTACCTGTGTTTAAATCGGGCGTATCACCTGCCAATGCTCTGTTATATAGATTTTCTATATCATCAAATCCTTGTGCAAAACCATTTCCCGAATGGTGGTACCAATCAGGATCAGAAGTGTCTACATAGTTTTCTTTACTAGGGAAATTAAATGCTGCCAAATTTTGGTTATACGGTGGAGGCATTTTGGCCAGATTAGCTCTACTCCATATCAATCCATCTTCGGGATTAGGGGTTAATCCATCATATTCCCAATTAGGATTGTCTGGAGCATACCAGCTTGCATCGGGATCTGTATTGTATTTAATTTCCGCCACATCTTTGATTCCAAACCTTCCTGCATGATTGGTAACAACATCCAGTACGATTTTCATATCCCTAGCATGGATCTCATTGATCAAATCCTGAAAAGTGGCACCAGGAGATTCTAATCTGGGATCTACTTTGGTAAAATCCCAGGCGTGGTAGCCATGATAATCCAGAGGGCTACGGTTATGAACGATAGGTGTAATCCAAATAGCGGTAAAACCAAGATCTTTTATATAATCTAGTTTTTGAATCAACCCTTTGAAATCTCCTCGCCAAGTCACATCGTTGGGATCTGTGATTGAAGGATTAATGGTAGGGTCGGGATTGTACGAAGACCATTCGGTAGGAGCATTGTTACTTTGATCGCCGTCAAAAAAACGGGTAGTCATCAAAAAGTAAATGGTTTCTTCTCTGAAATCTGTTTGTCCTTGTGTAATAAGTGGAACAAAATAAACCGTGCAACAGCTAAGTATAGCTGTCGCTTTGAGTAATAACTTTTTCATTAGTGTTGTTCTTGTGTTGATTGTGTGTAAAAAAATTAACCATATAATTGTGAATTATATAATTAATCTTGTTAATAAATATTGATTTAGCAATTTAGGTAAAATCTTAGGGCTGTTAGAATGGCCGTGTATGCGAAAACGTTTTCGTGTTGATAAATCACAGAAACTTCATGTTTTTTTACATGTATAAAAAATAAAAGAAGTGTTATTTTTTTAGATGGAAATATGCTTTGAGAATCTTTAGTTCTTGATAATCAAAGTGTTTGTTGATCCATTGTGCTGTTTTGTCAGAATAAAAAAACACATGTGTAGCATCATTTTTATACCACCAGGATTCGAAATTTATAGAGGAGGAATAGAGATTGGTTTTACAAAATAAAATTCCTCCTGGCTTTAATAGGGAATATAACCGTGCAAATTCCTTTGATGGTTGATAAAAGTGCTCTATAACCTCACAGGAAACGATATAATCATAGGTGTGTTCTAAAGCGTCGGTGTTTGGATCAAAAAAAGGATCATAAGTCTCGATGTTATATCCTTTCTTTCTTAGAAGTGATGTAATTACTGAATTTGTTCCAGAGCCAAAATCTAACCCTAAATCATCTGCCTCAAAATTTTTCAAAACAGCATCGACAAGCGGAGATACAAAGTTCTGATACCCTTCGTCATCGACATCGTTTTGGTGTAATTGATAACGTTCTTTTTCTTTTTCTTCAGATAATAGGAAAGAAGGATCCATAAAAATACCATCACATACAGTACAGTGATAGTATATTCTTTGGTGTGTTTCAGAAAAAAGTTGACTTTGTGATTGACAAAGCGGACAGTGCATGCTACAATTGTTTGATCTTTTTCAATTTAGCTTTCCACACTTCTAAATTTTCACGATGCTTTGCAATGTTTTTCTGTACTTCCTGAACCAGAGGATTGTCGTCTTTTGCATTTTTAAAGAATTGAAGATTATTCTCCAACTGTCGTATCTCACCATTTACATCATCAATTTTTTTACGGATAAAGTTCTGCTCATTACGTAGTGCTCTATCATCACTTTGATTAGATAATGAATTAAGTTTGTTTTCGTATTTGATAAGCTCAGTTTCGGTACGAGTTAGGTTCAGCTGTGCAAAAAGCCCGTCTAATATTTTGTTGTATTCGGATTCTATGTTCTTGTGTTTGTAAGGCACTCTACCCAGTGTTTTCCACTGTGCAATATTGTCTTTTATGGTTTGTAAGTCTGCTTCAGGATCTCCAACGAGCTTAAGCGAAGAGATGGCCTCAATATGCGCTTGTTTCTTTTCGAGAGCTACCAGTTCTTCCTTGTTAGCTTCATTTCGCTCGGCATGCAAACGATCAAAATAAGCATTACAAGCATCTTTAAAGCGTTTCCATATGCGATCACTATCTTTTCGCGGCACATGACCTATTTTTTTCCAATCCGCCTGAATTTTTTTCATCAACGGAGTGGTAGTACTCAGATCTTCATTATCCTTATTATCTTCAGCAATTTTGATCAGTTCCATCTTTTTATTTAGATTTTCGAACTGCTCTTTTTTCAAGCTCTTATAAAAGGCATTTTTGTTTCGGTTAAACTCTCTTACTGCAGTTTTGAATTCGCTCCAAGTTTGTTCGTTAACCGCAGATGGAACTTTTCCTGCCTTGAAAAATTCTTCCCTTAAAGCTTCAATCTCTTTTATCTTTTGTTGCCATCCACTATGATTCCTTGGGTGATCGGAACCTACCGCAATGATTTTTTGGATAATTTCTTGTTTCTTTTCAAGGTTTACTTCATATACCTTATCGAGCTCCTTAAAGTATTGCTGACGGTTTTCATGAATTTGCTTGGTAAGGCCACTAAACTTCTCCCAGATCGGTTCTCTGTATTCTTTACCTACTGGACCAAGATCTTCTTTCCACATTTTGTGAAGTAGCTGTAATTCTCTAAAAGCTCTATTCACATCAGTTTCCTGAGCCAATTCTGTAGCTCTTTCAATGATTTTTAGTTTTTGCTCGAGATTATGTTTAAAATCAAGATCTCTGAATTCTCGATTCAAATGCAGAAAATCATAAAAGTTTTCGGTATGATGATGATAGGTATTCCATACCGTATTGTATTTATCTCGGGGTATGGGTCCTGCATTACGCCATCTTTCCTGAATACTTTTGAAATGATTATAGGTTGTATTTATATTTTCATCTACATTCAGAAGTCCTTTGAGCTCCTCGATCAGATCTAGTCTTCTGTTAAGATTTTCCTGAAGATCTCTTTTTAAGTTTTGGTAATACGCATTGCGCTTTTCTTTATAATCAAAATAAACAGAGTTGAATTCTTTTTTTTCTGGAGTAGAGTAGTAGAAGTCTATAATATCACCTCCATCAGCAAGGAACTCTTCCTTTTTTTGTTCTACTTCTTCGTTAAATTTTGCGCTAAACTCATTTCTGATTTCCTCAACATGTTCTTTGATAGCCTGCACTTTTTCATTTTTCACCAAAAAACGTAACTCTTTAATGAGCTCTTCTTTGCTCATTGCATGGTAATCTTTCTTTTCGATATCATGACTTTCAAGAGTGCTTTCGTCTTCGCTGTGTTCTGCTACAGCTTCATCCATTTGATTCTGGACATGGTCTTCTTTTTCAACACTGGTTTCAGATGTTGTTCCTTGAGCAGATGTTTCTTCGGTACTTTCGTTTTCTGTATTCGAGGTAGGATCAGTTACTTCAGGTTCAGTATTTTCAGGGACTTCGGTTTCTGATGTTGTCACCTGATCTTCTTGATCTTGATGTACTGGATCTTCAATCTTTGTTTCAAGAATATCTATCTTATTTTCTTTATCTCCATCTGCTTTAGGCAGGTTATCCTGTGTTGACATTGTGCGAACGTTTTTGTTTGTCTGAGCTTAAACATCACTAAGATACTAACATATTAGGTAACCTCAAAGGGATTGAGGGTGTTTTAGGAATAACGAAATGTATATTAAGTAAGAATTTTAAGACAAAATCAGGTTTTACAGGCTGTTCCAAATCTCCCAAGCTTTTTGTGCTTGAAATATTAACATTTGCAGCCCATTCGCGGTTTGTGCACCTTTTTCTTTTCCTTTTTTTAGGAATACCGTTTCGCTGGGATTGTAAATAAGATCGAACAAAACATGATCCTTTGTTATATATTCGTAAGGAATGTTTGGGTAATTGTCAACATTAGGATGTGTGCCCAAAGGGGTGCAATTAACGATGAGTTTAAACTCCCGGATAATGTCTTCGTCGAGTTCATTATAACTCATTTCGTTAAAATCGGGATTTCTTGAGACAAATGTGTAAGAAATATCCAACTGATTCAAGGAATACGCTATGGCTTTTGAAGCTCCACCGGTTCCCAGAATTAGTGCTTTTTTGATATCGCTATGTAGGAGAGGTTTTAAGGATTCGGTAAATCCATAATAATCGCTGTTATATCCTATCAGTTTATCGTTGTCGAATCTAATCACATTTACTGCTCCAATGTCTTTTGCCACAGGATCAAGTTCATCGAGATAAGATATCACATCTTCTTTATACGGTATGGTTACATTTAAGCCCGAAATATTGGATGTAGTAAGAATATCTTTAAAATCTTCAATTTGTTTGAGATCAAAGTTTTGGTAAGAGCAATCCAGCTGTTCTTTTTCGAATTTTTCAGAAAAAAAACCTCTTGAGAATGAATACCCGATATCCCTACCTAAAAGTCCGTATATTTTTGTCATTTTGAAGTTTTGATCGTTTTTTTACCATACCATTCTAGCCAAAGTACTATTCCTATACCTACCAGAATATAGACTAAGGCGATATATGTTTGTAAAGAAGTTACATCTGGGAAAAAGCGGTCATAGTTGTCCAAAATAGGATTTCCCTGGGCATCCAATAACGTATTACCTAAAGTATCTGCTTTGTAAATTTTATTTTTCCATGGCCAAACTACGCCGAGAGAACCCGTGATAAATCCAATAATTACTGCAAAAGTAGCAGTCTTATAACGTTTCAATACGTATCCAAGGAAATGCGACCAGGTCACTAATCCCATCAGAGAACCAAGGCTAAATACCACCAAAACTTTTAATAACCTCATTCTTTTTGCGTTTTCTATAAAAGAAAGATCCCAGCGAACAAGATCAGCTATAGTGTCGTATAAGGCATTAACAGAGTCTACCAGAAGTAATACATAATTCCCTAAAAGGATTAAAATAAAAGAACCCGATAAACCGGGTAATGTCATTCCGGATACACCAACGATCCCGCAAATAAAAACAAAAATAAGGTTGTCATTTTCTTTGGCAGGATCCAAAAGGCTAATCGTCACTCCAACAATGGTTCCCAGGGTAATTAAAAGAATGTTTCGCCTGCTCCAATCATCAAAATCTTTTACAATATAGTAGATGGAGCCTATGATCATTCCAAAAAAACAAGCCCATACATAAAGTTCGTAATGAATGATTAAGTAATCCAGAATTTTGGATACACTAAAATAACTAATCAACATCCCCAGAATTAATAATCCCAGAAATCTCCCGTTGATATATCTCCAAAAACTTTTGAACCTAAAGTTGGTAAAAAGTTTAAATGCCTTAAAGTTTATTTTTTGCAGCGAATAAATAAATTCTTCATAAAAACCAGCTACAAATGCTACTACTCCGCCAGAAACTCCAGGTACCTTATTAGCCGCTCCCATTGCTAAGCCCTTTATAATAAGGAATATTCTATCTGTAATCGTTCTGGTACTTTGTTGCATATATCAATTGGCCTTTTTTGTGGCTAGACGCTCAAGAGTAAAAATTAATAAAAAACCAATAATTATAAATAGTATTACCAACAATATTTTTGGATCTCCATCAAAGTGACTAGGAAGAATGCTTTTTTCTATAAAAGGAACTTGTATTCCTTCAGAGTTGGTACGCCAGGAGAGTACTTCCTTCCAGGGCCATAACTTATTAAGGGATCCAATCATGAATCCTGTAAGGATGGCTAAGGTGGTATTTTTATGATTTTTAAACATCCAGTTAAGGACTTTCGAAAATAATTTCAATCCGGCGATAGCACCAAGGGCAATCAATAAAATTTTTAGAATTGCCTGGTATAATAGCTCCCAATCAAAATTTACAATACCATCTCTAAATTGATTTAGAATATCAATAAACGTTTGATAGGCTCCTAAGATTAATAGGATAAAAGCACCAGAGACACCTGGCAATATCATGGCAATAATTGCAATGAATCCGCAAAAAATCAAGTACCAATTGCTATCTGGAGAAGCAAAAGGTTCTGCTATAGTTATAAAATAAGAAACTACCCCAGCAATAATGACTCCTATCCATACTTTTGGGGTCCATTTGGTGATTTGTTTTCCTATGTAAAATATACTAGCAATTACCAAACCAAAGAAAAACGCCCAGAGTAATAAGGGTTGATTGTGTAATAACCATTTGATGAGTTTGGCTAAGGAAAGAATACTAATAGCTATACCCAAAAATAAAGCTACTAAAAAAGATAGGTTGTATTTTTTCCACGATACCAGAAAACCTTCTTTTTTCCAGGTTTTGAAGAAACCGAGATCAAGCGAGTTGATAGTTTCAATCAATTCTTCATAAATACCAGATATAAAGGCGATGGTTCCTCCAGAAACACCAGGTACAACATCTGCTGCGCCCATGGCTAGCCCTTTAACCGAAATCACTAGGTAGTCCTTAAGATTTCTATGCATTCTTTTTGTTTTGGTTATAGTCAAACAAATGTATGCATTTTTATGATGGAATACGAGAAGAAAAAAAGGTGTTTATTTCTTTTACTTGGTGTATTCTGAGACGATATTTTTTACCAGGGTAAGGTTGTATACTTTTTCGAATAATTCCTCTAATACGATTAGATATTCATGATCCGTAGCGAGTCCTTTTCTCAAATGGAATTCTCCTTTTTCAAAATCGGCGTTTTCATAATACAGCCCAGCTAATCGATAATGAATTTCAGCATTTTCGGGATAGAATTCTACCGCCTGGTGCAGGTTTTGAATAGCTGCTTTGGGTTCTCCTAAAAAACGTAAAATATCAGATCTGTTGTTCCAGGTTTCCAGTTCATAATTACCTAATTCGATGGCTTTACGATATCCTCTTTCTGCTTCTTCAAAAAACGCAAGCTTATTATTGATTTTTGCATATCGTTTCCAATACAACACGTTTTCTGAATCTATATTGATGGCTTTATTGATATAGTATAGTGCTTTCTGATAATTACGTTTTCTCATATAGAAATCGGTGATTGCAATCCACCCTTTATCTAATAAGGGATCTTCGTGCACTGTTTTGGTATAATGCTGAAGTGCCAAATCATCATTACCTAATTTTTCAAAACATTTACCGATACGCAATAAGGCAAAAGAAGTAGGGTCATCTAATTCTAGCGTGATTCTATAATTTTCTATAGCCTCATTATTCCGGTTTAGCTTTTCTAGCACTTTTCCTTTTTCCAGATAAGCTCCAATAAAATATTCATCACTAATAATAGCAAAGTCAAAAGCTGCTAACGCCTTTTCATAATCTTTTAAATCAAAATATTGTTTTCCAACCTGGTGCCATGCTACTTCGCAATAAGGATTTTTGTCCAGAAACATATTGAGGTAATCAATGGCCTCTTCGTGTTGTTCCAGAAAATCAAAACAATAAATCACATTATACAAAGCAGAGTAATCTTGATCGTCTGCTTCGAGACATCTCATGAAATTTGTTTTTGCGTTTTCAAAATCGTCCATAAACAGATATTCCATTCCTATCAATGAGTAAACATCTGCGGGGTCATTCGTATATTGAAGCGCCATGTTTAATAATTCTATGGCTTTTTTATGTTCGTTTTGTTTGGATAAAATATTGGCTTTTTGAATATAGATTTCTTCATTCTCTGGCTCTATGGCATGCAATTGCGCTAGCAAATTATCCGCTTTTTCCAATCGATCTTCAAAAACCAATACTTCTACTTGTAGTAATTTCAAGTTTACAGAAGATGGGTGTTGAGAAAGTCCTAAAGAGATCGCTTTTTTAGCTTTGGCAATTTTTCCATTTTCAAGATAATGATGGATAATAGACTCAAATTCATCAGAATCAAAAAACTTCACATCATTAGATCTCAGCATAGACTCATATCGAGTAATTGAGAAATTATTTTCTTCTTCGTGGTTAAATTTCATACACGTTGATTAAAGATGCTCAATAAATGGACAGTAATGTCAAACAGATTTTGTTTTCCCCAACAAAAACGAATAATTAATACATCCCATACTTCATTTATTTTCGCACTATTGATTTCCTCAGTATTAAAATTACAAATGAAATTGCATGTTTGAACTTGAGCAATCAATTGTTTTTAACAAACTAATTAACAAAATATGTACCATTTGTAAAATGACCATAATTTGTCAGTCACTATGAGTTTTTAGAAAAGAGTAAGGATTGTGTGTTTAGTCGGAATAGTACCTTTAACATAACATTTTTATGGACAAAATGCTAATTTTTAACCAGTTTTCTTTCTTGTAAGAGCTCATCTAATACAGAGGTGATGATGGCGCAACCTTCTTTTATTTCTGCTGTAGAAATGGTAAGAGGAGGGGTAATGCGTACTGCTCTTGACTCAAATAACAACCAGAATAGGATAAGCCCTTTATCCTGACATCGTAGTACTACTTCGTTGGTAATTTCTGAAGAAGGAGTCATAAAAGCTAACATGAGTCCGATTCCTCTAATTTCTTCAATCAAAGGGTGTACCAGCAAAGATCTGAATAGTTGTTCTTTTTCCAGCGTTTCTGCCATTAAGTCACTCCCGGTAATTTCTTGTAATGTTGCCAATGCTGCTGAAGCAATAACCGGATTGCCTCCAAAAGTGGTAATATGACCTAGTTTTGGTTGATCTTGTAAAGTATTCATGTGGTTTTCAGAAGCCGTAAAAGCTCCAATAGGTAGTCCTCCTCCCATACCTTTGCCCATAACCACAATATCGGGAGTAAGTCCATAATTTTGAAAACCAAATAACTTACCAGTTCTTCCGAACCCTGGTTGTATTTCATCCAGTATCAGAAGTGCTCCAACTTCATGACATCGTTTACTGACTTTTTTGAGATAGTCATTACTCGGAGTAATAAAACCGGCACCTCCCTGTATCGTTTCCAAAATTACTCCAGCCGTACTTGTAGTAATCTGCTCAAGTTCTTGTTCGTTATTAAACGTGAGGAATTTGACATCGGGTATCAAGGGTCTAAATGCTTGTTTGCGTTCTTCATACCCCATAACACTCATGGATCCCATAGTGTTTCCATGATAGGCGTGCTTTGCTGCAATAATTTCACTTCGTCCGGTAACCCTGCGTGCTAATTTTAGAGAACCTTCAATAGCTTCGGTACCTGAGTTGGTTAAATACGTTTTTGACAGAGGAGTAGGTAGGTGATGGGCCAGTAATTTAGTCAATGCTACGGCTGGTTTCTGGATATACTCCCCATATACCATTACATGAAGATATTTATCAAGTTGCTTCTTTATGGCTTCTACAACTTTAGGATGCCTGTGTCCCAAGCTACATGCAGATACTCCAGCTACAAAATCTAAATATTTTTTGCCTGCACGATTATAGATATAAGAACCCTCGGCGTGTGATATTTCCATGGCCAATGGATGAGGTGTGGTTTGTGCCTGATATTTGAAAAAGTCCTCTTTCAAGATACAATCGTCTTACATTAATTGTTGGATAACCTTTGCAAGCTATCCTTTTGCTTGACATGCTTTAGCGTAGTAACCGTAATACTGTCTCTTTGCCTGGCTGTGCGTTGTAGATCCATGTCGATAAAAGAACTCTTTTTCTTAGTGTCTTTTTTTTGAGTATCAATTTCCTCTTGTATTTTTTGTTGCACAGGAGAAGAAATGGAATCCAACTCTTCGTTGGTTTTTTTCAATTCAGCATCTTTTAACTCCTGCTCTAGCAAGCGGGAGCCTTCTGATTTACTTTCTTCCAAACGTTTTACCGTTTCCTCATCAAAGAAATCTGCTTCATCTTTTGGTAAAGGGATTCCTGTTATTTTAGTTAATTTAGGAGGCTTTTCACCCCTAAATAAGTCCGCCTTGCTATTAATTCTTTCATCACCCCGCCAATGAAATCCAGATAATTCTCTGGCATTTTCTGGTAAATCAATTTCTCGGTACAAGGTGCCATCAACGTTTTGATAATAGTAAACATCCACGATTTCTCTTTGCTCTAATAACAATTTAATAGAACTGGATAATACTTTGTTGATACCAATTAGTTTAAGCTCTCCTTCGCTTTCTCTTTGATAAAAGATAGTTTCAGTGTTTTTGTCAATATCAACCTGATAGATTTCATTATCCTTAAACAGCCCATAAAGCGTTTGTCCTTTTACCTGATTAAATCCAGCTTTTAAAGTATCTTCTTGAACCAAAAATGCATTTTGATAGACTAGTAATGAATCTAGTTTTTCGGTTTCTTTGTTAGAGATAATTTTTATGGTATCTCCAGTCATTTGATTTCTTTGAGACCAAATGATGGGTCTTCCGATCATTTTGGTATACCCCGTAGTTTGATCTACGTTGATAGAATCACTTTTACCGCTCATATTACTTTTGTAGATCCTTACATCATAAAATCCATTCATGATCCGATGTTCGGGTTTTCCGGTTACCATCAAGGTATCACTATGGATATAAATCGAATCGTTTTCTTGTAAAGTAGCGGCGAGCGCTCTTTTTGTGATAAATACGGAATCTTTGTCTTTGAAAACTTCGGCATAATGCCCTGTAATTACCGAATTATTAGCAGTGTCAAGAACTTTTATGTTGTTCGTGGCTGAAGCAAATTGAATGGCGCTATTATAAAAAATACTATCTCCAAAAACTGTTCGATTATCATAATCAATACGCGCGTTTTTGATAGCATACCCTGTTTTTACTTTGGTGTCATAGAACCCACGCTCACAATAGAGTGTACTTTCTTTTCCCTTTACTGTAGAGGGGCCATATAAATAGGCATGTCCGTTTTCTGTATAATAATCTAATCGATCCGAATCTACAGTGTTTTCTGGGTTTACAATTTTTACATCGGTATTAAACGAGTATTGTTTTCTATCCATAAAATAGCGTCCAATACGACTAGTTAATGTGTTCGAAGAATCTCGAACAGTACCTCCACTGCGATAATAGGCTTGTTGTCGTAATCGATCAAAAAATAAGGTATCTGTTCTTAAAGTATTCGAAGGAGTTTCCATAAATACATTTTCGCTGGCATATGCAAATTGTGTATCCCCATTGTATTCTGCATATGTGCTAGTCATGGTAATCGTATCCCCTTGGATCATTTTTACATTCCCTAATGCTTTCACGAATCTATCCTCACTATAATGAATGGCTTGATCACACCAGATTTCAATACCTTCATGTTGCATATATACTTGCTCGTCTACTTTGGCAAGGATAGTGGCACCAGGAAATCTGTTTTGATCCTTAATGGTACGATCAGATTGTACTTTTATCGGTTTTCCTTCCTGAGCAAAGGATAAAGAACTCAATAGAAGACAAAAAACAATATAGAGAAATGTATTTTTCAAGTATTTCAAATTTGTATGCAAAATAACGAAAATTGTATCTAATGATTGTTCAAATAGTAAATACTTATTCCTGTTTTTGGTGTTGCATCAAATTTAGTTTTTTCATTGACTAAAACAGTAAGAGGGTTAGCCCCTTTTGGCCCCGGTTTGTAAGGGGTATGCCCCATTTTGTAAAGGAGGAGGTTCGTAGTATTTTGTAAAGAAATTAAAATTTTCGGTTTTTTTAACATTATATATATTTAAGTATCAGTAAATTGTGCTTCGCTAACAAAAAATCATGAATCAATACTATGGGGATAGTATTGATCAATACTTCTTTTAATATTCAATTATATAATTTTTTAGAAGGTACGGGAAATACCTTTTGACAAGCATGTTATGTATTTGAAAAAAAGGAGACTAAAGTTGTAATACAATCAACAAAAAATAAAATATGTTTTTGAGAAAAAACCATTTGGGGCTGTTTTTTTTCTCGTTTTGTGGGATGCTATTTTCCCAGGGGAAACAATTGGAATTGGTAAATCAGAATCTGGTTGATTATACTTATGATAACAATCAGATTACTTATGAATCGGTAAACGAAAATGAAGGAGTATCGAACAATTATATACAATTGTTGGATAGTTTTACTTCATTAGCTATCGAATCTGAAGGATATGAACTCCATATTTTAAACATCAACTCCAAAAATTCGGATTATGCTCCCTTTTTTCATAATGAGAAGCTAGTGTTTTCTTCTTCTAGAAATACGAGGAGTATTTCAAAATCTTACGATGAAGAAAATAAGCAACCGTTTTCAGATTTATATATAGCAACTAATAAGTCTGATAAGGAGGTTATCAAAAAGGTAAAAGGAAATATAAATACCAGATTCCATGAATCTTCTGCGGTATTTAGCAAAGATGGTACAACTGCATATTTTACAAGAAATAATTATGTCAATCATAAATGGAGTGCTAACGCAGCAGGGGAAGTGCTTCTCAAAATCTATAAGGCTACAAATAAAAATGGAAAATGGGTAAATGTAGAAGAATTACCTTTCTGTAGTGACGAGTATTCTGTTGCCCATCCTGCGTTGTCTGCAGATGGGAATGTTCTGTATTTTGCTAGTGATATGCCAGGAAGTTATGGGAAATCCGATTTGTATGCGGTAGAAATTTTTGAAGATGGAACATTTGGTACTCCATATAATTTAGGAGGGCAAATTAACACCCCTGGTAGAGAAACATTTCCATTTGTTAGTGACAAAGGGAATTTGTTTTTTGCTAGTGATGGGCATATTGGTTACGGGAATCTTGATGTTTATATGGTATTGCATGATAAAAATGCAATGTCCAAAGCATACAATCTCGGTTATCCGATTAATGGACCTCAAGATGACTTTACATTTGTGATTAATGAAGAAAATAAAGTAGGGTTTTTTGCTAGTAATCGAGATGGAGGAGAAGGTAATGATGATATTTATGGATTTAGGCAATTAGTGCCGTTTCCAGAGTCAGGTTTAAATAAGCCTAAAACGATGAAAAAAATGGAGCGTATTATGAATATCAAAGAAAAAGATGTGGAAATTACTTCCTGGTAGTTTTTATTTCTTGGTTATATAAAAGAAAAAGCTGCCTGAAAGGGCAGCTTTTTTATATGATACCAGTTATATCGTTTTATCTATGGATGGTTTGTTTTCTATCTGGTCCGACAGAAACAATAGTAATTGGAGTTTCTAGCTCCTTTTCCAAAAATGCAATGTATTCATTCAATTCTTTAGGAAGTTGAGAAGCCTCAGTCATTTGAGTAAGATCTTCTGACCATCCCTTCATCTCCGTATAGATTGGAGTTACATTTTCTGGTTCAATATTATAAGGAAGGTGGTCAATAGTTTTTCCTTTGTAAGAGTAGGCAGTACAAACTTTAAGCGTGTCAAAGCCACTTAATACATCGCCTTTCATCATCATTAGCTTGGTAACACCATTTACGTGAACTGCATATTTTAAGGCTACCAAATCAAGCCATCCACATCTTCTGGGTCGACCAGTAGTAGCTCCAAACTCATGACCTACACGAGCCATTGTTTCTCCGTTATCATCAAATAATTCTGTTGGAAAAGGACCGCTACCCACTCGAGTCGTATATGCTTTGAATATACCAAACACATCTTTGATTTTGTTTGGAGCAATTCCAAGACCTGTACATGCTCCAGCAGCAGTGGTGTTCGAAGAAGTAACAAATGGATACGTTCCAAAATCAATGTCTAGAAGTGACCCTTGTGCACCTTCTGCCAAAATTGTTTTTCCTTCTTTTTGTGCTTGATGCAAGTATTCTTCGCTATCAATAAAAGTCAGGGTTTTTAAGGTTTCAACAGCTTCAAAGAATTCATTTTCTAATTCTGCCAAATCGTACTCGATTTTAGCATCGTAGAAATCGATCATGGCTTCGTGTTTGTTAGCAAGATTGCGATAACGTTCTTTCCAGTCATCAAGTTCTAAATCACCAACGCGAATACCGTTTCTTCCGGTTTTGTCCATATAAGTGGGACCAATTCCTTTAAGCGTAGAACCGATTTTTGCTTTTCCTTTAGACGCTTCAGAAGCGGCATCTAAAATTCTATGGGTAGGTAAAATTAAATGTGCTTTTCTAGAGATAAGTAGCTTGGATTTATAATCCAAATTGAACTTATTTAAGTTGTCTAACTCTTTTTTGAAAATTACTGGATCAATTACAACTCCGTTTCCAACCAAATTAATGGCTTTGTCATGAAAAATCCCACTTGGGATCGTATGCAATACATGTTTGATGCCATCAAATTCTAAGGTATGTCCCGCATTTGGACCTCCTTGAAATCGTGCAATAATATCATAATCTTTGGTAAGAACGTCTACAATTTTTCCTTTACCTTCGTCTCCCCATTGAAGACCTAGCAATAAATTTACCGCCATTAGTTGTCTTGATTAGTTGGTTTCTTTTTAGTTCCGTAAAAATATAGTGAGTGGTTAGTGATATCCACATCAAATATTTCTTCTATTGTTTTTTTAATGGATTGAATTCTAGGGTCACAAAACTCAAGAACATCTCCGGTATCGGTCAAAATCAAATGATCGTGTTGCCTGTCGAAATATGATTTTTCATATTGGGCCTGATTTTGTCCAAATTGATGTTTTCGAACCAGTTTGCACTCCAAAAGAAGTTCGATAGTATTGTATAGAGTAGCACGACTTACTCTATAATTTTTGTTTTTCATTTTGATATAGAGTGATTCTATGTCAAAATGCTCGTCGCTTTCATAAATTTCTTGTAGAATCGCATATCGTTCGGGTGTTTTACGGTGTCCGTTTTCTTCTAAGAAACTGGTAAACACGTTCTTAACGATATTTTGGTCATTTTGTGTAGTTGCTCTAGTACTCATACGCTCAAAAACGCAAAGTTACATTATTTTTTATTCACGAACTACTTTATCAATACCACTTATTTTGGAAAGATTTTTCATTACTGTTTTTAGGGTATCCTTATTTCTTACTCCAACAGTAATTTTACCTGTAAATACACCATCATTAGTATCAAAATTCATGTTGTAAATAGCCAAATGCATATTGTTTGAAATGATTTGTGTCACCTCATTTACTACACCAATATTATCAATACCATTCAGTTTAATAACGGCTTTGAACTCTTCTTGCGAAGAATCAATCCACTTTGCTGGCATGATACGGTAGGCGTAATTACTTTGTAGCTGTAGTGCGTTTGGACAATTGTTTTTATGTACTTTAATACCTTCATTTACAGTAATAAAACCAAAAACATCATCTCCAGGAATAGGATTACAACAGTTGGAAAGTTTATATTCCAGTTTTTCAGAATCCTTACCAAAAACAAGTAAATCGTATTTTGAAGTAATCTCTTCTTTGTCTACATCTTTCACGTTTCCTCGGCGAATTCTATTTTTGATAAAATTCATGAAAACATTACTTCGGGTTGTAGCAAATTCCTTGATTTTCTGATTGTCTATAGTGCCAATACCAACCCTATAGAAAAGATCCAGACTTGTTTTCAATTTAAAATAGAGCACCAATTCGTTGACCACTTTTTCGCTCATGGTGATCTTTTGAGAACGAAGTTTTCGTTTTAGAATCACTTTACCCTCTTCCGCAATTTGCTTTTTCTCGTCTCTAAGTGCAGATTTTATTTTTGATCTGGCTCTAGCTGTGGTAGCGTAATCTAACCAGCTTGAAGATGGTTTAGACTTGGGAGAAGTAATAATTTCTACTTGATCACCGCTTTTCAATTCGTGACTGAGTGGGACCAATTTCCCGTTTACCCGAGATCCTCTGGTTCTAAGGCCTACCTCGGTATGTACACTAAAACCAAAGTCCAGTGCTGTAGCTCCTTTTGGAAGTGATTTAAGATCTCCTTCAGGAGTAAACACAAATATTTCTTTAGAATAGAGATTAAGTTTAAACTCTTCAACAAAATCGACAGCATTGGCTTCAGAGTTTTCTAAAGCCTCTTGTAGACGATTTAGCCATCCATCAAGACCCTGGTCTTGTTTCTCTTCAGTGTTTTTGTATTTGTAATGCGCAGCATATCCTTTTTCTGCAATTTCATGCATACGCTCACTACGTATTTGTACTTCTACCCATTTACTATCAGGTCCAATAACGGTGATATGCAAAGCTTCATATCCAGTGGATTTGGGTTGAGAAATCCAATCTCTTAAACGAATAGGGTTGGGACGATAATAATCAGTTACAACCGTATAGATCTTCCAGGCAATGAACTTTTCATTTTCAAAATCTGATTTGTAAATAATCCGAATGGCAAATTTGTCATATACTTCATCAAATGAAATATTTTGTTTTACCATTTTTCGCCGGATCGAAAAAATAGACTTTGGCCTACCTTTGATATCGTAGGTTAACCCTTCTCTATCAAGCCCTTCTCTAATTTTGTCAGAAAATCTTTTGATGTAAGCATCTTGCTCTTCTTTGCTTTCTGTTATTTTTTCCAGAATATCTTTGTAAACCTCAGGCTCTGTGTATTTGAGTCCCAGATCTTCTAATTCTGTTTTAATATTGTAAAGCCCGATTCGATGGGCAAGAGGTGCATAAATGTACAGGGTTTCGGATGCAATTTTGACTTGTTTATCAGGTCGCATGGCATCCATGGTTTGCATGTTGTGTAATCGATCTGCAATCTTAATGATAATTACCCGAACATCATCATTAAGGGTAAGGAGCATTTTTCTGAAGTTTTCTGCTTGCAGCGATATATCTTTATCCTTTTTTAAGGAAGAAATTTTGGTAAGTCCGTCAACAATACGAGCTACAGTTTCTCCAAACATCTGCTCGATATCCACCAAGGTGTACTCGGTATCTTCTACCACATCGTGAAGTAAGGCCGCAGCGATAGAAGTTGCATCCAAACCTATTTCGCTAGCAACAATTTTGGCAACAGCGATAGGGTGAAAGATATAAGCTTCACCACTTTTGCGTCTCTGATCTTTATGAGCATCTACAGCAACATCAAATGCCTGTCGTATTAGTTTTTTATCCTCTTTAGAAAGATCTCTATAACTAATACGAAGCAACTCTTTGTATTGCTTTGCAATCTGTTTATTTTCTTCTTCGATAGCAGCTTCAGTCATAACTTAAAGTTTTCTAAGAAAGCCCTATTTAGCGTCTTGTGTGATATCCCCTTGTAATGTATAGTGACAAAAATTGTGCCTTTCACTATTCTTGTCAATCAACCAGAAATTGTGGCATATAATAATTAAAAATACAATTAAGAATTGTAACCACCAAGGACTTATAATTGATTTATTTTCTCAGGTTTCTTATTCGCTGAAGCAGAGTAGGGTGCGAATAATGAATAAACACCATAGCAGGATGAGGCGTTAAATTGCTGAAATTATTTTTAGAAAGTTTTTTAAGACTATTGATAAGCGCTTCGCTATCATAGGTTTCTTTTGCATAATCATCGGCCTGATACTCAAAGGCTCTCGAAACTACATTCATAATCAAACCGGTGATTTCAGAAATAGGACTGTATAAAACACCAAAAGTAATAAGACCAATATGAAACGACGGAGTATCTACTTTAAGCGCTTCAGATAATAAAGGATTTGCTATAAAAAGTGATAAGAACCATAGCGTGATACCAGTAAGTGCAACGGATAGCAAAAGATTGATGATTACATGACGCTTCTTGTAATGTCCAACTTCATGCGCAAGCACAGCAACAATTTCCTCCTTGTCCAGATCTTTAATAAGTGTATCGTAGAGTGTGATTCTTTTTTCACTACCGAATCCAGAGAAATATGCATTCGCCTTGGTACTTCTTTTGGAGCCATCGATGACAAAAATATCTTTTAATTGAAATCCTACCTTCTTAGAATAGGCTTCTATAGTATTTCTCAGATCGCCAGGTTCTAAAGGAGTTTGTTTGTTGAATATAGGAACGATCAATTTGGCATAAAACATATTCATGGCAACTGTAAAAATTGACACCAACGCCCAGGCATATATCCAAAAAGATTTTCCAGTAAGTTCATAAAACCACATGATCAGCGCCAGCAGACTTCCCCCTACAATGATCATCATAATAATCCCTTTAAATTTATCGATGATGAATGTCTTTCTGGTAGTCTTGTTAAAACCAAATTTTTCTTCGATCACAAAGATTTTATAGTATACCGTTGGTGTGGATAGGATATCACTTCCGATCATAATGATTCCGAAGAAAATGAGACCAACGACCACAGGATTGTCTGAAAAACTTCTTGCTAGCCGATCCACCCAGGCAAACCCGTCTAAAAAAAAGAACAAGAGCATCATGACCAAAGAAATAGCAGAAGAAACTAGTTTGAACTTGTAGTTTGCCCGTTTGTAGGCAATAGAATCTTCGTATTCTTTTTGGGGATAAACATCAGAAAGTTCTTCAGGAATTTTATCGTTATAATGTCTTGCATTAAGAATATCCAATAAAGAATCAATTAAAAAGACAATAACAATAATGGCAATGAGTAAGTAAAACAGCGAGGTTGGGGTCATTAGTTATAGCAATTAGTCGTTCAATCCTTCTTGGGGTCAGTAGGAGAGGGTAAGGTAGTGATTTTAAATCTATTTATGACATAAAACTATAATCTTTTCCTAAATGAAATCTCTTTGACGTTTGGCTTCGAATACCAAAATTCCTGCAGCTACAGAAACATTCATAGAGTCGATCACTCCACTCATTGGGATTTTAATATTCTGGTCTGTACGGGCCAAGAAGACATCACTTAGTCCAGTGGCTTCTGTACCTACTACTATAGCGGTTGGCTGGGTGTAATCTTGTATATGATAATCTACGGCATCTCGTAATGCTGCTCCATATATGGTAATATGTTGTTTTTTAAGAAAATCGATAATCTCAGAAGAGCTGCCTACAGCCAAATTGGTAGTAAATAGACATCCAATACTTGATCTTATGATGTTTGGATTATATACATCTGTTTTTGGATTAGCAATTAATACAGCATCCAACTGGGCTGCATCAGCCGTACGTAGTAAGGCTCCAATATTTCCTGGTTTTTCGGGTGCTTCGGCAACTAGAATCAACGGGTTTTTGGATGGTAAAACAAGATCTTGAATATCAAGATTCTTAAAAGTCGCTACAGCTATAATACCTTCGGTTGTGGTTCTGTAAGAAAGCTTTTGATAAATTTCAGTAGTAATTTCGAATACCATCACCTGGTCTTGTACTTGGTTCAGAATAGCATCAATGGTTTCAGAAGTAATGATAGAAGAGCAGTAGTACAGTTGTGTAATGGTGTATCCTCCCTCTAATGCTAAGGAAAGCTCTCGCTGCCCCTCAATAACAAAAAGCCCTTCCTTCTTTCGAACTCTTGATTTTTCTTTAAGTTGATTTAGGAATTTTATTTTAGGGTTTTGAAAGCTGGTAATCGTGTTTTGCATAAAAGCAAAGATAAGAATAGCGACCAGAAAAGAATGGGTTAGGAGTTAGAAGGAGTAAAATCTTTTGCACATTTTTTTATCTCTTCTATTACATTTGGGTAGGACTCATCCAAGTTTTTAAACTCCTGTTGAATCAAATCAAATTTTTGCTCTTCCCTTGCAGCGGTTTCTATGGTTTGTAGAAGTGAAGCTTGGTTTGTTAAGCCAATAGTTTTGAAACTTGATTTTAGTTTATGCGCAAACTGTTGGGTTAATGTGTGGTCTTTTGAAGCGATGGCATCGGATAATTTTTGATAATCTGTGGGTGTCGCGTCCAAAAAGATTTGTAAAACAGAATGGATGATTTCGGCATCATTGTCAAAGGTTTTCTTTAGAAAAGATAAATCATGAAAACCCTTTTTTTCTGTTAAATGTGTAGTAGAATTGAGATGAGCATGATCTTTTTTAGGTATAGTACGGTTATGAGTATTCGATTTTAAACTTAATAGAATTTCCTCTAACTCATTTTCATTTATTGGTTTTGTTAGATAAAAATCCATTCCAGATTCTGTAGCTCTTCTTTTGGATTCGGGGAAGACATCTGCAGAGCAGGCAATAATTGGAATTTGACTAATTTTTGGATTTTTGGAAGCTCTTATTAGAGCAGCAGCCTCCGGACCATCCATTACGGGCATGTGCATGTCCATCAAAATTAGATCATAGGTTTCTTGTGCAACTAATTCTACAGCGATTTCTCCGTTTTCAGCCATTTGAACTCCTACATTCCAATTTGATAATAATTGTTGAATGAAAAACTGATTCATCTTATTATCCTCGACCACCAATACTTTTAATCCCGATAAATATTCGCTATGTTTTTGTTGATTGTCGGTGCCTTTTTGATGATTAAGATTTCGCTTTAGGATGCTAATTTCATATTCAATGGTAAATTCAAAAGAAGATCCTTTGCCAGGTTTGCTTTTGGCAATTAAGGTGCCTCCCTGCATTTCTATAAGCTGCTTGGATATCGAAAGCCCTAAACCAGTTCCTTCTATTTTGTTTTTGCCTGGCTTGTGTACTTGGTAAAAACTCTCGAATATAGAGTTTAATTTATCTTCGGGAATGCCGATACCGGTATCTTTTACCAGGAAATGTAGTGCTGCTTTTCCTGAAGTCATATTTTTTGTGCTCACCTCTATCGAAATTTCCCCTTCGTGTGTAAACTTAATGGCATTACCCAGTAGATTGATTAGGATTTGATTAAGTCTGAGTTGATCGCCAATAATGAACTTGGGAACCAATGATTCGATCTTCATTTTATATCCCAATCCCTTCTCGTCTGCTTTTATTTTGAAACCTCTCGAAACGTTAGAGATTAATTCGTGAAGGTTAAAATCTGTTTTTTGCAGTGTGAGCTTACCAGCTTCAATTTTAGAAAAATCTAAGATATCATTAATCAAACCCAATAGATTTTCGGCAGAGAATTGAATACCATCCAGATTTTTTTGATCTACCATTGGATTCGTGAAATCACTCTTTTGTAAAATTCCGGTTAGCCCAAGAATAACGTTTAGCGGAGTTCGTATTTCATGACTCATATTAGAGAGAAAGACAGATTTTGCTTTGGCAGATTTTTCGGCCATTACTTTGGCTTCTCTAATCTCGTTATCAATGATTTTTTTATTGGTAATATCTCTAAAAAACGCATTAAACAGATAGTCGTCTTTAGTTTCAATAGCTACAATGGTTAGTTCTATGTATACAACACTTCCATCTCTTCTGTTTACCGAGGTTTCTACCCTTTTGTTAATTAAATCATCATCTCCGGTAGCGATATAATTATCAAAGCTATTCCGTAATTGTTGGCGTAGTTTATAGGGAACCAAAGAATAGATACTTTTGCCAATAGTTTCTTCTCGTTTTAATTCTAAAATATTCTCAGCTTCCTTGTTCCAATTGAGAACCGTTCCCTGGCTGTTGGTCAGGATGGTGCCATCCATAGCCGTTTCCAAGATAATAGTTTTAAGGTGCTCGCTTTGTTTTAGTTCTTCTTCAACTTTTTTCCTTTCGATAATCTCTTCAGTAAGTCTTTCATTTATTTGTTCGAGACTAAATAATTGTTTTTGCAACATTTTTAGCATTTGTTGCTTGCTAGGAAAGGTAATGAGATCTTTGGATAAAATTTCTTCCGGAATTACATTGAGTATAGAGGTGAAAGATTCTAACAGATGATAGGACTGAAAGTATTTTTTATAAATATTGAGATAAATATTGGTGATGGCATTAATACCTAAACTACCTTTTATCTTCGAATAAATTTCATTAGAAAAATCAAGAAGGCTTTTTCTTTCTTTTATAACATCAATGGTTTTAAAATCATAAGTAGATTCTAAATATGTTTTTATTGTAATAATTTTTGGATCATTAAAATTACCTATTAACTCTGAAGATCTCTGTAGTACTCGTAGCAGAAAAATTTTGCATAATATCAGTTCTTGCTCATCAACTGGATGAAATAATAGTTCAAAGTTTCGGTATTGTTTTAGAAAAGGATACTTGTGCTGTATTTTTTCTCGAAGAGATTCAGAATCTAAGTTTTTAGTGGTGATATATTTTTCGAGAAACAAATAAGTTTCAGGTAGGGTTTCTATCTTTTTTTGAAGGGGAAGGAATTCGAAAGACTTTATTCTGTTTTCTAAATTGAAGTCGATAGAAGACACGTCGATCTTCTTCCTTAAAGAATGGATCAGATCAACAATTTGTTGCTCTTCTTGATTCTTTGGAAGTTGGGCTTTTTTACTGGGGAGTATTCTTTTAAGCCACTGGATCATTAACGACTAGATTTTACTGGCTTTATATATTTTGTAAAAGCCCAATGCCGATAATGCCCACGTAAGGATCAAAGCAACAAACCAAATGTAGTTGCCTAAAGTATCCCCAAAAAGATTTTTAAAAATGTTGAAATTAAAAATGTGCGCAATTTGCATATGCAGGTGCCCAAGAGCCATGACCACAAATCCCCATGCAAGGAGGGTCATTCCCGAACCAAATTTTCCGCCTTTTAATCGCGTGGCGGTAAGAAAACTAAATACTAATGCAATTGCTAGAAAGGGCATTTCTAAGAGTCCAAATATTTGCTCCGCCTGAAGTGTGTCACTGGAATGCGCCGAATGTTCTTGCGCAAAGAGTCCTACGGGCGTGCCGAGGAATACCAGTACAGCAGTAGTGTAAGATTTTTTCATTTTATTTTGGGGGTTTTGATAAAAATAATGAAAAAATCCTTGTTTTTGACATTTTTCACAGACAAAGTGAGGGGTTTTGTCGATAAAAGTCGTATTTAAGAAGGTTTTAAAAATGAAAAACCCGCGAATTTCGCGGGTTTTTTATATAAGTGAGATCGTTTATTATTATAAAAAAATTACTTTACTTTTTCTACAATCGCTTTAAAAGCTTCAGGGTTGTTCATTGCTAAATCTGCAAGAACCTTACGGTTCAATTCGATGTTATTAGCTTTTACTTTTCCCATGAATTGAGAATAAGACATACCGTGTAAGCGAGCACCCGCATTAATACGAGTAATCCATAAAGCACGGAAAGTTCTTTTTTTGTTTCTACGGTCTCTGTACGAATATTGCATCGCCTTGTCAACCGCATTTTTTGCTACTGTCCAAACGTTTTTACGTCTTCCAAAGTAACCTTTTGCTTGCTTAAGAACCTTTTTTCTTCTAGCTCTTTTTGCAACAGAATTAACTGATCTTGGCATAATTTTAAATTTTTTAGTAGTAGGCGGCCGATAATCGACACTTTGCTTATTTTTTGATTCTTAATGATTCCTGAATCAAATTTTTAGAGCCTAACTCCTGGGTTTATATTAATTTTAACCTTGATTAAATTGTAATTACTTCAAACGTAATTGCTCTTTAATACTATTTTCATCGCTTTTGTGCACCAATGTAGAGTGCGTTAAAGCTAGCTTACGCTTTTTAGATTTTTTTGTCAGGATATGACTCTTAAAAGCGTGCTTTCTTTTGATCTTACCGGTACCGGTCAACTTAAAACGTTTCTTGGCACTGGATTTTGTTTTCATTTTAGGCATTGTATCCTTAGTTTTATAATCTCACTTATTATCTTGAATTCTTGAGCATGCAAGAATTGACTTTACTTTTTAGGAGCGATAAACATAATCATACGCTTACCCTCTAGCTTAGGCATTTGTTCCACTTTTCCGTACTCTTCTAATTCTTGAGCAAGTCTCAACAACAAAATTTGTCCTTGATCCTTATATATAATAGAACGACCTTTAAAGAAAACATATGCTTTTAATTTGGCACCTTCACTTAAGAATTTGATCGCATGTTTCTTTTTGAACTCATAATCATGCTCATCTGTGTTTGGTCCAAAACGGATTTCTTTAATAACTACTTTGGTTGCTTTGGCTTTAAGAGCTTTTTCTCTTTTTTTCTGTTCGTAAAGGAACTTTTTGTAATCCATTATTTTACAAACAGGTGGATTCGCTTTGGGCGATATCTCAACAAGATCAAGCCCTTGCTCTTCTGCAATCTGCAATGCTTTTCTGGTAGGGTATACACCTACCTCTACATTGTCACCAACTAATCTCACTTCGTCAACACGTATTTTATTGTTGATTCTGTGAGCGTCTTCTTTGATTATTCTGGCTGGCCTTTGAGACTTTCTTCTTCTTATTGCTATGACTTAAATTTTTTTAATTAAACTTTATTTTCTTATCCGTTAAACGGTTTTAGTGTATTATTAATTTCTTTTGTTACAATTTCTTTAAACTCTGCTATCGTAATAGCGCCTAGATCTTCACCTCCGTGCTTGCGTACAGATATGGTTTGATCTTTTTCTTCTTGTTCTCCGATGATTATAATATAAGGAAATTTATTCATTTCTGCTTCACGAATCTTTTTTCCTATCGTTTCATTTCTATCATCTGCAAGGGCGCGAATTTCGGCATTTTCTAACAAATTTAAAACTTTTTCGGAGTATTTTTCATATTTCTCGCTGATAGAGAGAACAATAGCTTGTTCTGGCATAAGCCACAGCGGGAAGTTTCCTCCGGTATGTTCTAGTAAGATAGCGATAAATCTTTCCATGCTTCCAAAGGGAGCTCTGTGGATCATTATCGGTCTGTGTAATTCATTATCGCTTCCTTTATAAGTAAGGTCAAAACGTTCGGGTAGATTGTAGTCTACCTGAATAGTTCCTAACTGCCAGCTACGCCCAAGAGCATCTTTTACCATAAAATCCAGTTTAGGGCCGTAAAATGCAGCTTCTCCGCTCTCCACTACAAAATCTAAGCCTTTGTCCTTAGCGGCATTAATAATAGCATTTTCTGCCTTTTCCCAGTTCTCTACATCGCCAATGTATTTTTCTGGTTTATCAAGATCCCGTACGGATACTTGTGCTGTGAAATTTTCAAAACCTAAAGATCCAAAGACATAAAGAACTAAGTCTATAACTTTTTTAAATTCCTCATCTAATTGATCTGGAGTACAAAATATATGGGCGTCATCCTGGGTAAAACCTCTTACTCTTGTTAATCCATGTAATTCTCCACTTTGTTCGTATCTATACACCGTGCCAAACTCGGCATATCGTATAGGTAGATCTCGATAGGACCAAGGTTCGCTCTTATATATTTCACAGTGGTGTGGGCAATTCATGGGTTTTAGTAAAAACTCTTCACCATCTGCAGGAGTATTGATAGGTTGAAAACTATCTTCACCGTACTTTGCATAGTGACCAGAAGTTACGTATAGTTCTTTTTGACCTATATGTGGTGTAACCACCATTTCGTATCCCGCTTTTTTCTGTGCTTTTTTCAAAAATTGTTCAAGGCGTTCTCTCAAAGCAGCTCCTTTAGGAAGCCATAATGGTAAACCTTGACCAACTTTCTGAGAAAATGTAAAAAGACCTAATTCTTTTCCTAGCTTGCGATGATCTCTTTTTTTGGCTTCTTCTAATAATTCAAGATATTCTTTTAATTCCTTTTGTTTTGGAAATGAAGTGCCGTATACTCGAGTTAGCTGTTTGTTGTTTTCGTCACCTCGCCAATAGGCACCAGCAACACTCATAATTTTTACAGCTTTTATAATTCCTGTATTAGGGATATGGCCACCTCTACATAAATCGGTAAAGGAATCGTGATCACAAAAAGTGATGCTCCCGTCTTCAAGATTCTCTATAAGCTCGGTCTTGTATTCGTTTCCTTCAGTTTTGTATTTAGACAAAGCATCTGCTTTAGAAACTGATCTCATTTTGAAATCATGCTTACCTCTGGCAATTTCCAGCATTTTGTCTTCAATCTTTTTGAAGTCTTTATCTGAAATAGTATTTTCTCCAAGATCTACATCATAGTAGAAACCATTCTCTATTGATGGTCCAATAGATAATTTTACACCAGGATACAGCTCTTCTAAAGCTTGTGCTAATACATGCGAAGAAGAATGCCAAAAAGCAGCTTTTCCTTCTTTATCTTTCCAGGTATATAGAACGAGATTACCATCGGTGGTTAATGGGGTAGAGGTTTCAATAGTGGTGTCATTAAACTTTGCTGAAATAACATTTCTGGCAAAACCTTCACTAATATCTTTGGCAACACCCATAGCGGTAATACCGCTATCGTATTCTCTAACCGAACCGTCTGGTAACGTAATTTTGATCATCTCTTTTATTAAATTAAAGTTGCAAAGATAATACGATAATAAAACCCTTACAATACTATAAGTAGATATTTAATAGGAAATAAGTTTTCAGTGTTTTGAATGTGTTAAAGATGGGTTCGATCCATTCGTTTTAATTTTTTTAACTGTAAGTAATGGTGTATTAGTGTGTTGAGTTTTTAGATTAAAAAAAGATTAAAAAAACTTTAAAAAATTCATTGTTGATTAAGAAAGTATGCTTAGGTTTGCAGCCGCTAAACGGGGAAGAGATTTGGGATGATGATTGAGTTTAGTAATGTTCATTGACAGCTTCGAAAAAACTTTTTAAAAATATTTCAAAAAAGTTTTGGTGGATAAAAAAGGGGTTGTATATTTGCACCCGCTTTGAGAGAGAAGCGAAGTTCATAAGAGAGATTACGATGGTTTAAGGTTAGTTTTGGCTAGCTAAAATAGGGTTCGATTCCCTTAGTAATGACGAAGTTTTAGGATGCTATTAATAGTGGCATTTGAATCTAAAGAAGTTCATAGACATATTGATTGACAGCGCGTACGATTTTTGGTTTTATTACTGAGAATCGAAGCAAAGAAATTAAATCGAAAGACTAGAATCATCTATTGAGATAAGAACCGATTAATTCTGTGTTGTATTGTTTTTAGATACATAATATTTAAGAATAAACGATGAAGAGTTTGATCCTGGCTCAGGATGAACGCTAGCGGCAGGCTTAACACATGCAAGTCGAGGGGTAACAGGAGATTGCTTGCAATCTTGCTGACGACCGGCGCACGGGTGCGTAACGCGTATAGAACCTACCTTATATTGGGGGATAGCCCAGAGAAATTTGGATTAATACCCCATAGTATGCTGAATTGGCATCAGTTTAGTATTAAAGATTTATCGATATAAGATGGCTATGCGTTCTATTAGCTAGTTGGTAAGGTAACGGCTCACCAAGGCGACGATAGATAGGGGTCCTGAGAGGGAGATCCCCCACACTGGTACTGAGACACGGACCAGACTCCTACGGGAGGCAGCAGTGAGGAATATTGGACAATGGAGGCAACTCTGATCCAGCCATGCCGCGTGCAGGAAGACTGCCCTATGGGTTGTAAACTGCTTTTATAGAGGAAGAAACCGCTCTACGTGTAGAGCTCTGACGGTACTCTACGAATAAGGATCGGCTAACTCCGTGCCAGCAGCCGCGGTAATACGGAGGATCCAAGCGTTATCCGGAATCATTGGGTTTAAAGGGTCCGTAGGCGGGCTTATAAGTCAGTGGTGAAAGTTTGCGGCTCAACCGTAAAATTGCCATTGATACTGTAGGTCTTGAATCATTGTGAAGTGGTTAGAATGTGTAGTGTAGCGGTGAAATGCATAGATATTACACAGAATACCGATTGCGAAGGCAGATCACTAACAATTGATTGACGCTCAGGGACGAAAGCGTGGGTAGCGAACAGGATTAGATACCCTGGTAGTCCACGCCGTAAACGATGGTTACTAGCTGTTTGGACTTCGGTCTGAGTGGCTAAGCGAAAGTGATAAGTAACCCACCTGGGGAGTACGTTCGCAAGAATGAAACTCAAAGGAATTGACGGGGGCCCGCACAAGCGGTGGAGCATGTGGTTTAATTCGATGATACGCGAGGAACCTTACCAGGGCTTAAATGTAGTCTGACAGCTTTAGAGATAGAGTTTTCTTCGGACAGATTACAAGGTGCTGCATGGTTGTCGTCAGCTCGTGCCGTGAGGTGTCAGGTTAAGTCCTATAACGAGCGCAACCCCTGTTGTTAGTTGCCAGCGAGTAATGTCGGGAACTCTAGCAAGACTGCCGGTGCAAACCGCGAGGAAGGTGGGGATGACGTCAAATCATCACGGCCCTTACGTCCTGGGCCACACACGTGCTACAATGGCCGGTACAGAGAGCAGCCACTTAGTGATAAGGAGCGAATCTATAAAGCCGGTCACAGTTCGGATCGGAGTCTGCAACTCGACTCCGTGAAGCTGGAATCGCTAGTAATCGCATATCAGCCATGATGCGGTGAATACGTTCCCGGGCCTTGTACACACCGCCCGTCAAGCCATGGAAGCTGGGAGTACCTGAAGTCCGTCACCGCAAGGAGCGGCCTAGGGTAAAACTAGTAACTGGGGCTAAGTCGTAACAAGGTAGCCGTACCGGAAGGTGCGGCTGGAACACCTCCTTTCTAGAGAATTTAGAAATGGTACGACTCAGAAGGTTTTTATTCAAGGGTTGATTTTAGTTTTTCGGCTGTCAATTAAATATTAAGGGATCGATTGTTTTATTTAGATAATTGATTTTTACTAACGAAGTCTCATAGCTCAGCTGGTTAGAGCGCTACACTGATAATGTAGAGGTCGGCAGTTCGAGTCTGCCTGAGACTACGAAATAAGTTCATTTTATATTGAATAAGGAAATTTTAGAAGTTGTGCTACTGTCAACTAATATTTGGCTACGGTCAACTTTATAAGACGGGGAATTAGCTCAGCTGGCTAGAGCGCCTGCCTTGCACGCAGGAGGTCACCGGTTCGACTCCGGTATTCTCCACAAGGTCTTTAAGGCCACAACGTTCATTGACATATTGATTTAGAGAAAAAACGAGCACACATGATTTTATAATTATGTGATGTAAAATAAAAACTAAGAGCAAATTAAAGCATAAGACATAAGCTAATTAAGGGCGTATGGGGGATGCCTAGGCTCTCAGAGGCGAAGAAGGACGTGATAAGCTGCGATAAGCTACGGGGAGAGGCACATACTTGTTGATCCGTGGATTTCCGAATGGGGCAACCCGGCATGTTGAAGACATGTCATCCTTTCGAGGAGGCGAACGTGGGGAACTGAAACATCTAAGTACCCATAGGAGAAGAAAACAATAGTGATTCCGTTAGTAGTGGCGAGCGAACGCGGAATAGCCCAAACCAAATCGGTTACGGCCGGTTTGGGGTTGTAGGACTACAACATAGGATTTGTAATGAATTAGAACTGTTTGGAAAGACAGGCCAGAGAAGGTGATAGCCCTGTATAAGTAAAGATCAAATTCTTAGTAGTATCCTGAGTAGCGCGGGGCACGGGAAACCCTGTGTGAATTTGGCGGGACCATCCGCTAAGGCTAAATACTCCTGAGAGACCGATAGTGAACCAGTACCGTGAGGGAAAGGTGAAAAGAACCCTGAATAAGGGAGTGAAAAAGACCCTGAAACCATACGCTTACAAGCGGTCGGAGCCCTTTTGGGTGACGGCGTGCCTTTTGCATAATGAGCCTACGAGTTACTTTTACTAGCAAGGTTAAGATTTTAAGAATCGGAGCCGTAGCGAAAGCGAGTCTGAATAGGGCGCTTTAGTTAGTAGTAGTAGACGCGAAACCGTGTGATCTACCCTTGGGCAGGTTGAAGCTTTGTTAACCCAAAGTGGAGGACCGAACCCGTTGACGTTGAAAAGTCTTGGGATGACCTGAGGGTAGGGGTGAAAGGCCAATCAAACTCGGAAATAGCTCGTACTCCCCGAAATGCATTTAGGTGCAGCGTTGATTTAGTTTTATAGAGGTAGAGCTACTGATTGGATGCGGGGGCTTCACCG
>OZ246021.1:607500-1050000 GCA_965230845.1 Aquimarina sp. | reverse complement strand
TGTTTTTACTATTAACTTTTTTGGTTAACCTTATTTCTGGAGGATTTTACAATATCACCTATACCAAATGGTTATGGTTGACCATTAAGTATGTCTTTATTTTTGAGGCTTTCTTAATCCCGCTTTCAATACTCTTAAACCATTATTTTGTTCTTTCATCACAAAATGCTGTTGTATTTCAGAAAGAAGAGGAATCAAAGGTGGGCTCTTCGAAGTTGTGTTTGATGTCTATCTCTAAGAAAGAACAATTAGAAGTATTTCCTAAAGACCTGATCATAATCAAAAGTGATGGAAATTATATGGAGGTTTATTATTTTCAAAATGAGAAGATAGCATTTACGTTATTGAGAAATACAATGGCTGCTATAGAAAGCTATATATGTGAATACCCGTTTTTGTTAAGATGTCATCGTTCGTATCTAATTAATACAGATAAAATTGAGAGTATAAAAGGAAATGCTCGAGGATATATAATTAACCTGGCAGGAATTGAATATGGTATTCCTGTCTCTAGATCAAAAGTAGCTTCTTTTAAAGAGTTTCTTAAGGCTTAGTATGGGAAATCATCAATTAAGGTTTCCATTTCATCACAAATCATTCCTGTCGATCCCATAAATTAGATTCTTATCTTTTTTGATCATTGTTTTGTAATCAGTTATTCAGAATAGTTATGAAATACTTTAGATTACAAAACATCAGTAGATATATGGTATGTATACTTCTTGTAAGTTGTGGGACTTCAAAATCGGATAATTTACTACATGCTCCAGAAACCTGGAGAAAGGAAGTGCTAGAATTTCCTCTACTTTTTGCAAAATCATTACCTTATACCGGAGAAGAACATATACGCTTTGCTGAAGGATGGGGAGAGCCAGAAAACGAAGAGTATTTCAGCTACGTTTTTGTATGGGTTTTGGAAGAGGATCCAAACCTGGATGCCACAAAAATAGCATCTGATATGGAAACATATTTTACAGGGTTAATGAAAATGGGATTGCTAAGCAAACTCAGATTTTTTAAAAAGTTACCAAAAACCAGAGCTGCCTTTGTTTCATCCGGATCTGGGAATAAAAGATTTGAAGGGAGCATCGATGTTTATGATGCATTTTTTGCAAAAGAAACTATACGACTATATGTAAAAGTTTCTTCTTCATATTGTACAATACTAGAAAAACATCTGGTGTACTTTTGTTTATCTCCGAAAGCTTTTTCCAATGTTATTTGGACTGATCTAGAAGAAGTCACTATGAAACCTACGTGTAGTACTCAAAATTGAGCATAGCTATATATAGTGTTTATATTTTATAGTACTAAAATAAGATAGTAGTTGATTCCTGTTTTTTTATGATCAATCCTGATTCCAGAGAATAGCATCTAATATAGTTAATACACCTATAGTGACACTCCCTGCAATCTCCATATTGTTTTGATTTTTTTGTATCCGACGATCTTCTCTTACACGATCAATAAAGGACATATCTTCGCCATAACCATATTGGTAAAGAAACTCATCATCAATATTTATTTTTACTGCAATAGCTTCAAAATATTTAGAAGCGTATACCTCTTCTATATGCACATCTGGACCAAAATACCCTTGTATCCTATCTGTATATCCAGATTTGATGAATAATAATGCATTGGCACAGTTTTCCCAAGCTTGATATTGTAAATGATCTAATACTTCTTCGTAAGAAGCAAACTCATGTCCTTGTGCTTCTACCAGGCCAACTTTTTCATATGAAAAAGGGATATGTTCATCTTCAAAAAATAAATACATCGAGGAAGGTGGGGTTGCACATATATTGCTGTTAATTTTTGTGTATTGACTTGCAGTAAATTCTCCATAAGTAAAACAGCCTTGTAGCATCATACTTGCACCCACCAATAGAATTGCTAGATAGATTTTTTTCATTAGTTATAGTCTTTTGATGATAGTTACCTTGTTATTTCTGTTGAGTTTAAGTATCAAACAATATGCCGAACAGTTATAATGTGCTAAAAGTGAGCTTAAAACTGAGAAAATGTTTAACTATACCTTGGGTCTTGTATATAATCTTGCTTCACAATTTTGATGATTTCTATACTTAAGAAGCCGAACTCTTCAACCACCTTACCATACATTCTATAAATACCTTTTCCTTTTAGCCTATATTTTTCTTGTACTGGAGGAAATAATACGGTATCGAATACGTCTCCATACTGATCTAAAAATGTACCAAATGACATTCGCTTCCCGTTATGAGTTCTTGTATTTTTCATAGCAATAAGGTATCCGTAGATGTCGATTTTTTTATTTAGATACTCCTTTAATTGAAGTGCACGATTTTTATTTGCTGGGGGAGATGCCAATATGGGATAATATCCGCATATGGGAAAACCAAAGGATTCTATTTGTTCAAAAGCCATTTCTAGTGATGATGTAGTTAATTCGGGCAATTCATATTTAGTCCTTTTTTCATGAAATAAGAGTTGTTGGTTGGTATATGGAGTAGGTGTATGGTTGAGTTTGAAATGAGCTTCCCATAACAATTCGTGTTTGTTTTTTTGTGTGAACCTAAAAGCGTCAATTTTAATGAGAATACTCATTTGTTCAATACCAATAGGTACACGATCGATAAAATCGTCTAAACTAGAGTAGGGGCCCTTCTCATTTCGATCCATCAAGATAATTTCTATTGTTTTATGATCCAGGTCTCTTAAAATCATTAGCCCTAGGAAAATCGTTTTTCCTTTTAATATATGTTCGTAACTACTAGTATTTATACAAGGAGTCAACACGATGGCTCCTAGCTGCATTGCTTCATGCAGATATACTTCTGGGCGATAGAATCCACCACCATTATTCAGTGTAGCAACCAAATATTCTATTGGGAAATAGGCTTTCAAAAACAGACTTTGGTAGCTTTCTACAGCATATGATGCCGAGTGACCTTTTGGGAAAGCGTATCCTGCAAAACTAGAGACCTGATTCCATATTTCAAAAATTAGAGATTCTGCATACCCTTCGGCTCTACAATTGGAGATAAACTTGTCTTGAACCTCTTTAAACTCTTTTCTGGATCTAAATTTCCCACTCATTCCTCGTCGCAACACATCAGCTTCATCAAGAGTAAGTTTTGCAAAAAAATGGGCCACTTTGATCACATCTTCCTGATATACCATAATGCCATAAGTATCTTCCATTAGATCCAACATGATGGGGTGAGAGTTTTTTCTTCTTTCTACATCATGTTCCCGTAGGATATACTCTCGCATCATTCCGCTTTTTGCTACTCCAGGGCGTATGATAGAACTGGCAGCAACCAAACCTAGATAATTATCGGTTTTTAACTTGCTTAATAGCATCCGCATTGCTGGGGACTCTACATAAAAACAAGCTAAGCATTTGGCCTCTTTTATTAGTGTATTAATATTAGGATCTTCTTTAAATCTTTGGATATCATGAATGTCAAAATCCGCCTTTTTGGGTTGATTATACGCTATAATTTTGATCGCTTCTTTGATCTTTGCTAATCCGCGTTGGCCTAGAATATCATATTTGTATAAACCAAGGTCTTCGGCAATAATCATATCGAATTGTACAGTAGGAAATCCTTTTGGAGGTAAATCGGTAGCAGAGTAATAGTGCAATGGTTGTTCGCTGATTAAGATGCCGCTGGCATGAATGCTGATGTAATTTGGCATGCCCTGGATAAGCTGACTATAGATAACTACCAGTTTATGGATATGATCCAGACTATTGTAGTTGTAATCCCCTTCACTAAGTTTATCAATCTCAAATTTGGGCAATCCAAATACTTTTCCGATTTCTCGTACAGCGCCCTTATAATGAAAGGTAACATAGGCTCCTAGTAATGCTACATTTTTGAATTCTGCAAAAATAAATCGTGTAACATCTTGTCGATCCCTCCATGAAAAATCTACGTCAAAATCAGGAGGACTGGTGCGATGTGTGTTGATAAATCGCTCAAAATAAAGATCTAATTCTATAGGATCGACGTCGGTAATGCGTAATAGATAAGCTACGATACTGTTGGCCCCACTACCACGTCCTACATAATAATATCCTTGTTCTCGAGCATAATTAATAATTCTCCAGTTGATCAAAAAATAAGAAACAAAGTTCATTTTGATGATAAGAGTTAATTCTTTCTCGAGGCGATCAGTAACATCTTGTGTAACTATTTTGTATCGATATGGGAGACCTTCTTGACAGAGTTTTCGTAATAGCTTGTTGTCTTCTTCTATCGTCCCTGTATATGTCTTTTGGTTGAGGGAGGGTTTGTTTTTTGAAAAATCAAAATCTATAGTACATTCTTTGAGAAGATGTTCAGTATTGTGATTGATGAAATCAAATTCTGAAAAATGTTCTTTTATGCTATTTACAGGAATCATCTGTTCAGAAAAAGAAGCTTGTTGTTCTATAGGTAAACGACTAAGTAAGATGTTGTTATCTATGGCTCGAAGTAAACGATGCGTATTGAAGTCTTTTTTATTCCTGAAGGTAACAGGTTGAAGAACGACTAGTTTTTCTTTGAGGTGTACATATTTTGAAAATCGGAGTTTTGGGATTTCTTTGATAGAAACACCAATAAATTCGTTGGATTCAAATTCGGTTTTATGTATTGCAATTACTTGTTCTAGTGGATAGATAACAAACGCATGCTTGAAATGAGGTGCCAGAACGGGTAAATCAATTTTTTGGTGAGCATGAAATGATAAGAAATCATTGAGCTCTTTGTATCCTTCATTATTTTTGGCTAATGCTACATATAATGGTTGGTGGTTATTTCTGAAGTCGATACCAACGATGGGTTTTATTGCATACTCTCTGGCTTTTCTTACGAAGTTTAGGCAAGCCGAAGTGTTGTTGATATCTGTTAGGGCCAGAGACTCTACATGGTTTTTTTTAGCCAATTCTAATAGCTCTATTTCGGAAAAAGTTCCGTAGCGTAAACTGTAATATGAATGGCAATTGAGATACATTACCGATACTGTTTTGACTATTGTTTTCTATGGGCCAATACAACAGGAGGTTGCCCATTAAAAGGATTGTGCATTCTCCCGATAGTAGAAGCCCCCATAGCAGCCGCCCTGATAACACTTCGATCCCCGTATCGAATTCTTATGTCATCAAGGGCTTGATATAAATTGAGCTGCTTTTCATTGTCCTCAAAAAGATTAATCTGATAATTACCACTGACTAGATGGCTAAATCGAATCCCTATTAATCGTACCAATAATCGTTTTTGGTACAACTTTTTAAACAATTCCAAAATTTTAGGTATAAGAATATGGTCTGCGCTGGTGTATGGTATTTTGAGTTGTTTGGAATAGGTGTTAAAATCAGAATATCTCACTTTTACAGCAATGCATGCTGTAAGCTTATCTCCTCTTCGCAATTGAAAAGCTAGATTTTCGGTCATTGCGATCAGGATGTTTTTAAGTTTATATATATCGATGGTATCTCTATCAAAAGTTCGTTCTGTAGAAATTGATTTACGTTCGGAAAATCCAATAACTGGAGTATTGTCGATACCATTGGCTCGTTTCCAGATGGTAAGACCGTTAACACCCAAAACACCTTTCATTACATCTGCAGGCATTTCCTGTACTGTTTTTACATAACGAACACCAAGATTTCGTAACGTATGATAGGTTTTATCTCCTACCATTGGAATTTTTTTAATAGATAATGGAGCGAGGAAAGGTTTTTCGGTCCCGAAATCGATCTTTAACTGGTTATTGGGTTTGGCTTCGTTGGTTGCTACTTTGGAAACTACTTTATTGACAGATAAACCAAATGATATGGGTAAACCAGTTTCAGCAATTACCTTTTGGCGTAATTCTGTAGCGTATTGATAGGCTCCAAAAAATTTATCCATTCCGGAGAGATCAGCATAAAACTCATCGATACTTGATTTTTCAAATACCGGAACTTTTTCTTTAATGATCTCTGTAACTACATCAGAGTATTTACTGTAAGTTCCCGCATTGCCTTTTATCACTACTGCTTCGGGACATAACTCTTTTGCAATTTTCATCGACATTCCTGAGTGTACCCCATACGATCTCGTTTCGTAACTGCATGCGGCTACAACACCACGATCACTTGTACCACCTACCAACAAAGGTTTACTTTGAAGGGAAGTATCTATGAGCCTTTCTACCGACACATAAAAGGTATCTAAATCGAGATGTAATATTGTTCTCAAAGTATTGTGTTTGGAATTATTCCAAAATTATGGAAAATTTCCAAACATATTGATGTTTTACCTGATTTTTTATTAACATCGTAGCATAAAAAAACGACATCCAGATGACCGGATGTCGTTTTGTAAAAATTTTATTTTGGGGCTACAAAATAAAATTCAGCATTTGTTATCGTTAGTTCTCCAGGTTATAGCTAGCAAATTGTTGCATCGCTGTTTGGGTCAATTCTTTTGCTCTATTTACATAGAATGACTTTGTATCGTCTAAAGATTCGTTCTTTAATTCGTTTTCGCTTCTTAGATAGTCTGATTGTGTTTCGAAACTAGACTCTTCGTTTAATACAACACTTAATTCTTGTAAAGCGCTCTCTAACTTCTTAAGTGCAGTTTCGGCTTTAGTCTTTACAATAGCTTGTTCTTTCAACTCAGCAGCACGCTTTGCTTCAAGTTCAGCTTTCATTCTATTCTGCTCAGCAATTTGAGCTTCTAGTTTTTGTTGTTCTAATTCTAACTCACGACGTTGTGCTTCAAGCTCTTGCTGTTTTGCAGCCATTTCACTTTTCATCTCTGCAATTTCATTTTCCTCTTCTTCGATAGAAGCCTCATCTGCATATGCATAATCACCAGCATTCGCCTGACAAGTAGTCAATATATCTAATAATTTTGGACTAGCGTCTTTTGCTCTTTTTGCAAAATATCTACTACGCTCGTAAGTATCCTGCTCCAAAGCACTTTGCATATCTACTCTTGCTTGATATGCAATTTCGTTTGCAGCCTTACATCCGCATTCTTCAGCTAATGCTTCTACTTTTTCGAATGCCTCAATAGCTTTGTCTGCGTACTCTTGAGTGTGATATACATTATTTGCACCGTGCGCTTTTTTACTATGCGAATATGCATAACTAGCGGCTGTTAGTGCATCATCATATATTTCCTGTGCATTAATCTGAAAAATAAAAAAAGATAAAAATAAGGGAAGTGCAATTTTCTTCTTCATAATGGGGGCTTTTAAATCACAAAGCAATTATACAATATTTTTTAGGTAACATCCAAAAAAATCCGTCATTAATCGATAAAATGCGCACTTTATCTTGAATTTTACGGGTAAACCACATTTTTAGTGAAAAATATCCTACTGTTTTGGTAAGAATAGGGGGATTTAATAACATCGGACTGTTCTTAACAACGCAGATATTTGGGTAATATTTTAAAAAATGCATAAAAAATAAATTTTCTATTCTCTTGGTCTATCTTGTAAGTTAATTGTGTATCTTACGTCTATAAATTTTATGAAAAGACAAATAATAGCATCAATTAATCATAACCTTGGCAGAGCGATTGCTTTGTTAGACGTAATAGACTCCAAAACCTATCAAGATACTTCTATCGGTCCTTACTATTCTAGTATTGGCTCTCATATTAGACATACGCTAGATTTTTTTGATTGTATCATTAGTGGATTAGACACCAATGACATTGATCTTACAGCCAGAAAGCGCGATGAAGTTATCTCTACAGATAAGGACGCTGCAAAAGATCATATCTATAAAATTCAGGAGACATTGACTTCGTATACCGATGTAAATACAGACTACCTAATCCATGTTACAGATAATATGGGGCAAGGAAAAATTACTGTTAATTATACGCTGGAGAGTATTTTGGCTCATGCCAATAGTCATGCTATCCACCATTATGCTACTATAGGATATATGCTAGAACAATTGGGAGTGTCTATTAAAATTCCTGGTTTTGGTTATAACCCTACTACACCTGTAAATAAAAGAGAAGGAATTTAATAGCAATTGATATTCCAGCTATTTCTTACCGAAAAGGGATTCCATGATGGTTCGAAGCCCTTTAAATGCCATAAAAATAGCAAAACCGGCACCAAGTAGCCCAAGGATTAGTATAGGAATATACCAGGGATGATCTTGATTTTTGAAAGCAGAATGGATAATTACCGGGCTTATAAACATAAAAAGCAATGCCATAGCCATGCGTTGTATTCCTTTTCCTAATAATTGTTTATCGGTTCTTTTAGGCTCCATAGTTTGTGATTGCATTACGAACACTTCCGTGTAGTTCTAATAATTCTGCTGCGGTTTCTTTGTCAATATTTAACTCTTCCATAATCATTCTGGTTCCTCTATCTACCAGTTTGTTGTTGCTAAGTTGCATGTCGACCATTTTATTGCCTTTTACTCTTCCTAACTGGATCATGGTAGCAGTAGAAATCATATTTAGTACCAGCTTTTGCGCAGTACCGGCTTTCATACGAGAACTTCCGGTTACGAATTCTGGTCCAACGGTTACTACTACAGGATGCTGAGCAGTAGTAGCTAATGGGCTTCCTTGATTACAAGTGATACATCCTGTACTAATATTGTTTTCATTACATTGTTGCAATGCCCCGATAACATAGGGTGTAGTCCCAGAAGCAGCAATACCGATTACTACATCTTTTTCTGAAATGTTATATTTCTTGAGGTCTTCCCATCCTTGATCTGTGCTATCTTCTGCAAATTCTACTGCTTTTCTGATCGCCTGATCTCCTCCAGCAATTAATCCAATTACCAGATCATGAGAAACCCCAAAAGTAGGAGGGCACTCGCTGGCATCTACAATACCTAACCTTCCGCTGGTACCTGCCCCCATATAAAAAAGTCGCCCCCCATCTTTTAGTCTGTTTACGACTACAGAAATCAATGTTTCTATTTGAGGAATCGCTTTTTGGACCGCTAGGGGTACAGATTGATCTTCTTTATTGATATTGGTTAACAATTCATTAATGCTCATTTTTTCTAAATGATCATAATGAGAAGATTGCTCGGTAATTTTTGTAAACGTCATGGTACAAAAATACTGATTTTTGAGTTGAGAAAAATAGATCTCAACAGGACTATTTGCGATTACTTTGCTTCGATAGTAAATTGAGAACGGTTAGCTTCAGAAAGATTAAAATACCCTAGAGGATAATTGTTTGGATTTGTTGTGTTTAGGATATTTCCTCGTAATACCGCTGGAGGCGTTTGAAATGGGTTCCCTCCATCCTGTTCACTTTGTTCGATAAGTAAAGAAGAGTAATTAAAATAGCGTTCGTCTATTCCTAATATTTTGATAGTTACATCCTGTCCTGCAACCATATCTTCGTAGAAATAAGAGAAATTAAACGATTCTCCCTGATAAAAACGGTCTTCACTGGGTAGAAATAGGCTAAAATCAAAATCAAAAAGATAAAAATCATCTCGTGATCCATCATCGGTAAAGAAAATAATTACTTCTGTCTCATCTCCATCAAAAAGTGTGGCATCTCCTTGTTCGATATTGTCGATAGGAACACTAGGCACCAGTTCTGTAGTTGCAATATAAGTTTCGTTGTTATGAACTACTGTAAGTGTATACGAAGTCCCGAATTCTGGAACAAAAACTCCGGCAGGGAGATAAAGCCCTTCTGTCGCTTCAAAAAAATTGATTACCGAATCATCTCTATTATTAGTTATAAAAACGGTAGCATCGCTTACTGTGGGGACGTCATCATCAAAGAAAGGAGCAGATAAAGTGAGTCGAATTCCGCCTTCTACATCGATTTCGGGTTCGTTAAGATATACTTCAAAAGAAGCATCAATAACCAGTCTGGGTTCTCCGGTAGGAAGATCAACATCTATTACATCTTCACAACTGGTAAACAGAATAACAAGCAATAAAAGATATTGTAAATTTTTCATGCTCTAGAATTTAAAATTATAAGTCACTGCAGGAATGATTCCAAAAATCGATGTCCTGATCGCTTCATTGGCAAAGGTATCTTGATTCCTACTAAAGGCAATCGAAGCAGCATTTCGTCGGTTATATAAATTGTAAATGCTAAATACCCATTCTCCCTGCCATTTTCTACTTTGATTCTTATTGGGTGTCAATGTCGCGGAGACATCTATGCGATGATACTCTGGTAATCTTTCGCTGTTTCGAAGTCCATCGAATACAGGTACAGACAAGCCCTGAAATTCGAATTGTCCTGTCGGGAAATTGGTGGGCTGACCGGTTTGAAATACGAAATTAGCTCCAAATTTCCATTTTTCATTTAGCTCATAACTCCCGTTGAAGGATATATCATGCGTCTTGTCATATGGAGTGTTATACCATTCTCCATTATTAATCCCAGGTTCCAACGGAGTTCTTCCAGGTGTTCTTTGTTCTGATTTTGATAAAGTGTAGGCTAACCAACCTTTAAATTTACCTTCGTTCTTCCTCAACAAAAATTCTAATCCATATGCTCTGGCTTCACCATTTAAAATATCTTGTTCGATGGCGTTGTTGGCAATAAGCTCGGCCCCATCGATATAGTCTATTCTGTTTTCGATCTCTTTATAGAAAACTTCGGTTTCTACAGAATACTCATTGTCTTTGATGTTTTTAAAAAAACCAAAGGCATATTGATTCAATAACTGTGGTTTGATGTATCTGCCACTAGGTGTCCATACATCCAGCGGAGTAGGAGAGTTGGTATTTGATAATAGGTGTAAATATTGTGCCAATCGGTTATAGCTAGCCTTGATAGAGGTGTTGTCATTAAAGGCATATGCTAGTGCTATTCTAGGTTCGAGATTGGTGAAGTTTTCGATTTGATCACTTCGGCTAAAACTTTCTGTACCTATGGGCTCTGCAGATTCATAGATCTGTAGTTCTTGGTTAAAAAGTAGTGGATTATCATTTTCGTAAACGTTTAATTCGTTTTGTCCTAGTCTAATAAAATTACTGATTCGCAATCCGTATTGGAGAGTCAACTTATTAGAAATTCGATGTTCGGCATCAATATAAGCTCCAAATTCGTTGGCATATTTATCGATCAGTTTTTCTCTAATAATTCCGGATTCTTCGCTATCCGGTTTTATTTCTCCAGGATTAAATCGGTAGTAAATGTTGTTGATACCATAATTCAACTGAAAATTATCACTCAAATAATGTTTCAGATCATATTTCACATTAAAGTTTCGTATCCCCGAATCCCATTCGAAACCAACAAAGTCTAATTCTAGCCCATAGAAATAATCCGAATAGATCAAAGAGAGATTAGAAAACAGTTTGTCTGAAAACAGATGATTCCAACGGAGGTTAAGCACGGTGTTGCCATATATATTTTCGAAACTTTCTGAAATGCCAAATACATCTCTACCAAAATAACCAGATAGATATAGGTTATTGTTTTCGTTGAGCTTGTAATTGAGCTTGGTATTCAAATCAAAGAAATAGGCAACATTATCATTATCGAACAAAGGAAGAAAAAGATGCGCATACGATGCTCTACCTCCTACCAAAAAAGCACCACGATCTTTCACAATAGGTCCTTCTGCCAATAATCTACTAGAAACAGCACCTAAGCCTCCACTAGTCTTGAATTTTTTGCTATTTCCTTCTTTTTGATATATATCCAAGACCGAAGAAACGCGACCACCATAACGGGCAGGGATTCCTCCTTTATACAGTTTGATATCTTTGATAGCGTCTGGATTAAAAACAGAGAAAAAGCCAAAAAGGTGAGAGGAGTTAAAAATAGTAGCTTCATCTAATAAGATTAGATTTTGATCGGCAGCGCCTCCTCGTACATTAAAACCTGAAGCTCCTTCGCCACCGCTGGTTACACCGGGTAAAAGAATGATAGACTTAATCACATCCGCTTCTCCCAAAACCACAGGAATCTGCTTTATGGTATTGGCCGAAAGCTTGTTGATGCTCATCTGAGGGTTTCTAATATTTAGTTTTTCGGTTTTTTCGGTAATCACAACTTCCTCCAACATTTCTGAGGATTCTGATAACTGAAAATTAAGTTTCATATCCTCATTTAACACAACTTCTTGTACAATGTCTTTAAACCCAAGATAGCTTACCTGAACCGTATATGTGCCTTCGGTGAGTGTAATAGAATAAAAACCATATTCGTTGGTAACGACACCATTCCCAATTTCTGGAAAAATGACGTTGACTCCAATCAAGGTTTCGTTACTTGATGCTTCGGAAATTGTGCCACTGATGGTGAATTTCTCTTGACTAAATATTGAAAAATGTAATGTACAAATGGCCAAAAGGCTCAATAAAATGTTCTTTTTCAAAAGCAATATTTTTAAAATTTGTACGGTTAGGAAGGTAATTAAATATATGCTAAAGTATCCAAAATTAATAAATAATCACTCTTCGTTGTTGAGTACGTATCCTAAATAAATGTTATTTATCCGCAGGAATATACCAATAAGAAGAGTGTATCAACTAATTGTTACTTTAAAGAATTGTAAAATTATGTGGTTGAACAATTATGGTTGTATTTGCCCATAGGGCACATTTAACCACAACCGGTATGGTTACATTGTTTAATTAAGATTCCCAGCAAAAGCTAATGGGTATCCATTCTGAGGAGTGTATAAAATTACTACTTCTGGATTGATCACCGGGATGGCATTTAAGATATACCTTGTCGTCTTCTGCAAATACATAGGCACTATTAATTTTGTTGGTTCGTATTTTGTTTTTTTTCATCCGGGGCTTATTAAAAGGTTTTCACCTATCAATGTAATATCAATTACTGTGCCTAAAATTAAAAACAGTTTTTAATTACCTTGTTTTACGGGGTTGAAGAGGCTGCTTCTTTTGATTTAAACCATTGAAAAACAGATTTTTGATTTTGATTTGTTGTTTTTTTAGTATTTGCTGTATTTCTTGTGTTTTTTTAAATTCTATACCCTATTCCGATTTTCAAAATATTCACATTAGTGTTGAAAGTGGTATCAGGTACATCATCGTTTGTACTTAGCTTTACAAAATCATATTGTAACTGAATAAAGAACTTTTTGAAAACATCATAAGCTATCCCTGCATTTAGGTTGATTCCGCCTTCGGTTTCACTGGTGTCAACTGGAGCTATGGTAGATCCACCGGATGCATCAAAAAACATGATGGTATATCCAATTCCAAGAGAAGGGTGCAATTTTTGAAGTGATGGGATGTCAAGTTCTCCAAAGATTCTAGGTTGTACTGCATATGCGGTGATATCGATATTTTGAAAGTTATCGTTGATGAATAGACTTCCATTTAAAGAAGCTCCAATTTTGATAAATTTTATGTTGGCAAATCTGTAATCTATACCCAGATCGATGATTCCATCATAATTCTCTCCTATAAAATTCTGATCGATAGGTAAAGGGTAATTCAATTCTAAACTAATTTTAGAGTCTTGAGAAAAAGATGTACTTGCAAAAATTAAAAGCAGGGCGGATAATAGGTGACGTTTCATAATATTTAAGATGTTACAGTATTAGTTTTGATTATTGTGTAATTGTTTTTTGTATCTATTTTTTCCTAAGTTGAAAACTCCAATTTTGGCGCCTAGCCCTATTGAGGTTCCATTAATGTTATCCAGTACTGTGGGTACTGGATCAATAGGGGTAGAGAATCGGTATTTGATACCTCCTTCTAACTGGATGTATTTATTAAGATTATAAAGAACGTTTATTCCTGGTTCTAATACTCCCATCATATCCGTGCTTTTTGTAAAATCGCCAGAACCATCAATATATCCGATCCCTAGCAATACGGGTATAGATAATTTGACCTTCTTATTATTGAAGAATACATTCTCTACATGAAGTCCTCCGTAAATACCCCGTAGGTCAAAATCTCCACCGGATGTTTTATCAATTTCTGTTAATCCAGAAAAAAGTGTTCTTACAGCTATTCCCAATTCCATTTTCTGATTGGCTACATACGCCACTTTTATTCCAAAAATGGAGGCGTTATTTTTCCCGTCAATTTTTCCATAGGCAACATCAAAACCCAGATAAACACCGTGAAGAATGTTTTTCCGATCGTTGAATTCTATATAGCCTTGTGATTCTTTTTTTTGGGAGTATCCAGTTAAGTTGTATGCTATACAGCAAAACAACAAGAGTTTCATTGAGGTTTTCATAGATGACGTTTAGTGTTACAGGTATAGACAACTCACTTTTGTAGGGGTTGCATAAACCATAAAATATTTTTAATTCTTCTATCCTCTACAAATTAAAAAAGGCTTGTAAAATCTAAATTTTACAAGCCTTTTTGTTGAAAATAAAACTTTTCTATCCTATAATGTTGTTCAAAGTTTCACTTGGACGCATCGCATTGGATACTTTTGATACGTTTGGCCAATAATATCCTCCCATATCCACAGCACTTCCTTGAGCGTCATTCAATTCATTGATGATGGTGGTTTCATTATCGGCTAGAGCTTTTGCGATGGCTTCAAACTCGTTTTTTAAGTCTGCATCTTTATCCTGTGCAGCTAGCGCTTGCGCCCAGTACAATGCCAAATAATAATGACTTCCTCTATTATCAAGCTCGTTTACCTTTCTGGAAGGAGATTTTTTATTATCCAGGAACTTGATAGTAGCCTCGTCCAAAGCTTCTGCAATTACCAAAGCTTTTGGATTGTTGTTTACCTCTCCTAAATGCTCTAGAGAAACGGCTAGGGCTAAGAATTCACCCAAAGAATCCCATCGTAAATGTCCTTCCTTGTTAAACTGTTGTACGTGTTTTGGAGCTGATCCTCCCGCACCAGTTTCAAAAAGTCCACCACCATTCATTAGAGGTACAATAGAAAGCATCTTTGCGCTTGTTCCTAACTCAAGGATAGGGAATAAATCTGTATTGTAATCTCTTAATACGTTTCCAGTTACCGAGATGGTATCTTTACCTTCTTTGATACGTTCCAGAGAGAAACGTGTAGCTTCTACTGGCGACATAATTCTAATGTCTAAACCGGTGGTATCGTGAGCTGGTAAATAGGCATTTACTTTTTTGATCAATTGCGCATCGTGAGCTCTGTTTGGATCCAACCAGAAAACTGCTGGAGTATCAGTAGCTTTTGCTCTATTTACTGCAAGCTTTACCCAATCCTTGATAGGAGCATCTTTGGTTTGGCACATACGCCAGATATCTCCTTGTTCTACAGTGTGCTCGATTAAGGTGTTGCCAGAGGCATCTACAACTCTTACGGTTCCATTACCTGCAATTTCAAATGTTTTATCGTGAGAACCATACTCTTCAGCTTTCTTTGCCATCAATCCAACATTTGGAACAGTACCCATAGTCACAGGGTCAAAAGCACCATTGTTCTTACAGAAATCAATAGTTTCTTGATAAATACCTGCATAACTACTGTCTGGAATCACTGCTTTGGTATCTTGAGTATCTCCATTTGCATCCCACATTTGACCAGAGTTACGGATCATCGCCGGCATCGATGCATCAATAATCACATCACTTGGTACATGAAGGTTGGTAATTCCTTGATCAGAATTTACCATCGCTAATTTTGGTCCATTTTCGTAACAAGCTTTGATATCTGCTTCTACTTCTGCTCGTTTAGCATCAGGAAGTCTTTTAAGCTTATTGATTAAATCACCAAAACCATTATTGACTTCTACGCCTATTTCTTCAAGCGCTTCTGCGTGTTTGCTAAAGACATCTTTAAAAAAGATCTCCACCGCATGGCCAAAAATAATTGGATCAGATACTTTCATCATAGTAGCTTTCATGTGTAATGAAAACAACACATTTTTATCTTTGGCATCTGCTATTTGTTCTTCAAGGAAAGCGATAAGTGCTTTTTTACTCATTACGGTTGCATCAATCACTTCACCTTCTAGTAATGGTGTTTTTTCTTTTAAAACGGTAACACTTCCACTATCATCTACAAACTCAATTCGTACGTCACCAGCTTCATTAACGGTTAATGATTTCTCATTAGATCTGAAATCACCGTTAGACATGGTAGCTACATGAGTCTTAGAATCAGCGCTCCATGCTCCCATAGAATGAGGATTTTTTCTAGCATATTGCTTCACTGGTTTAGGAGCTCTTCGGTCAGAATTTCCTTCTCTTAGTACCGGATTAACGGCACTACCTTTTATTTTGTCGTATCTTGATTTGATATCCTTTTCGGAATCGTTTTCTGGTTCTTCTGGATAATTCGGGAGATCAAATCCTTGTAATTGTAATTCTGCGATCGCTGCTTTTAACTGAGGTATTGAAGCACTGATATTTGGAAGTTTGATGATATTAGCTTCAGGTTTTTGAGCAAGCTCTCCCAACTCGGCAAGTGCATCAGCCTGTTTTTGCTTATCTGATAGTTTTTCAGGAAAATTGGCTAAGATTCGTGCGGCAAGAGATATGTCTTTGGTTTCAATATCTATGTTGGCCGATTTTGTGAATTTTTTGACGATTGGTAGAAAAGAATAAGTAGCTAAAGCTGGTGCTTCGTCAGTTTTGGTATAAACAATCTTTGAGGTGTTAACTCCCATATTTCTTGTTTTTTCAGGATATCAGGTTGCAGTGTTGGAACCTGTGATATCGAATTAAATTATGATGTTGTTTTTATAATGGAAATAATTAGTCGTTTGCTTTTGCGATGACAAACAAAGTGTTCAAAAAAAGATCAATGTTTTGTTTGATCGGACTTATCAAATTTTTTCCGTGCGCGAAGATACAAATCTACTCATCCATATGCAACCTGAGGGATGTTAGTTTTGAGTTAAAGGATGCGTATTGTAGAATACTAAAAATAAAGAGAGTATATTAGGAAGAAGGGGAGAAAAGCATGTCAAAATTAGGATTTTGACAAAAAATAAAAAGCCATATCAAGAATACGAATATTTTGATATGGCTTCATTGGAAATACTACTACAATGTTAGCTGTTTTACCCGCAATAAAATAAAAACTTTCGTTTTTTATACCATAGTGTCCTATTTCCGGTTTGAATAGACTTAAACTTGTCAAATCGTAATTTGTATAATTTACTTCTATTCATACGACTAATTCGAATGCTTTAAATCGCTGTACGATTTTCCTATATTCATCCGAGAAGTCTAATGCCGTTTTAAATTAAAAAGGTGTCAAAACTTAATTTTTTCTTTTGAATTTCATTTTGAAATGATTTCAAAGTAAAGCCCTTTAAAGTTATTTCAAGGATGTACTCAAAAAAATAACTTTCGTCTTATATTTATTTTAATTTAATCAGGTCTTAAGATGTTCAAAGAACGTATTGTGTGAATTACATATCAGGAATCCTTTTGTCATCACTTAACAATGTAATTTCTATACTAAATATAGTGAAAATTGATGAGGTAATCAAAAAATACTATAATCTTAGTTATCAACCACTTATAAACTTAAGTTATTAACTTTTGTTCATAAAAAAAGCCGCTCGTTTGAGCAGCTCTTTTTGTATGTTATTACTAAGAAATTAGTTTCTTTTTTCTTTAATACGAGCTTTCTTACCAGTAAGACCTCTGAAGTAGAAAATACGTGCTCTACGTACCTTACCTCTTTTGTTCACTTCGATTTTTTGAAGTGCTGGTAAGTTAACTGGGAAAATACGCTCTACTCCAATAGTTCCAGACATTTTTCTGATGGTAAATGTTTCGGTAGCTCCAGAACCTCTTCTTTGGATAACAACTCCTCTAAAGAACTGTGTACGTGTTTTGTTTCCTTCTTTAATTTCGTAATACACTGTGATAGTGTCTCCTGCTGCAAACTCAGGAAATTCTTTTTTGGTAACAAATTCGTCTTGTACGAATTTTACTAAATCTTCCATTTTGATATAGTTTCTTAGGTTTCCTTAAAGCAACATTCACGATTTTCGCCAGAGGTTGTTCTAATCAGGCTGCAAAAATAAATATATTTTGGGTATTCACAATGTTTTTATTGTATTTATTTTCAGGAGTTAATCATTTAATAGGTCCGGTCTTCGTTCTTTGGTTCGTTGATAGGCTTGTTCTTCTCTCCAAGCTTCAATTTTTGGGAAATTGCCAGAAGTTAGAATTTCCGGAACTTTCCACCCTTTATACTCAGCAGGCCTAGTGTAAATAGGTGGAGCAAGCAGATCATCTTGAAAAGAGTCGGTGAGGGCAGAGGTTTCATTTCCGAGTACACCTGGGATTAGCCGTATGATCGCATCGCATAGGATCAGAGCTCCAAGTTCACCTCCAGATAAAACATAATCGCCTACGGATATTTCTTTGGTGACAAAATGATCCCGGACTCTTTGGTCTACGCCTTTATAATGACCACAAAGAATGATTAGATTCCCTTTTAGTGATAATTGATTGGCAATGCCCTGATTAAGTGTTTCTCCGTCTGGTGTCATATAGATCACCTCGTCGTACTCACGTTCCGATCGTAATTTGGAAATACATTTATCAATAGGTTCTATCATCATAACCATACCAGCACCTCCACCAAATTGGTAGTCATCTACCTGTCGATAGTTATCGCTCGTATAATCTCTGAGATTGTGTAAATGGACCTCTACCAAGCCTTTTTCTATGGAACGCTTCATTATCGAAGCTTCAAACGGGCTTTTTAGAATGTCGGGAACTACTGTTATGATATCAATGCGCATCTTTCATCATTTTCCTGAGAGCTGCAAAGATGCAAAAGAATATGTAAATAATCTAGAAATAGTGCTTACTTGGCACCTGCTTTTCGCTGCTTATTGATTTCATCCTGAAGTTTACGCATCACCTTTTGTTCGCGCTCCAGAGCTCTTCTTCTGTGATCTTCAAATTCGGCTTCAGTTTCTGCTAAGGCTTTTTTAGCCTGTACAGTAACTGCATTGCTGTTTTTGAATTTGAAAATAAAGAAACTCAACAATAGAATGAGTCCACCAACGATCAGCCACATAATCGTTTTGTAACTGGATTTTGAAACCGAAGCCCCTACAAAACTCATACTGTCTTTTTCGTTGGTTACGGTAGCTAAATCTTCGTTGGTTTTATTTAGAGATTCTTGAAGTCCGCTTATGGTGGTCTTTTGTTGTTCGATTTGTTGATTAGAAACATTTAGCTTTGATTCTAGCGTTTTAATCGAATCTATGGTGTTTGATTTCAGTTTATTTAACCAAACTTGCTTTACTACCTTATATTCCTGGTATCTCCCAGACTTTTTGATCACTACATCAAACTGCCCTTCAATATCCTCTTGTTGTAAAGCTTGTTCTGCAGATAGATTTTCTTCCTGAGCTTTTGCTTGGTTTAAAAATGATAAAGTGATTATGATAGAAAAAAATAGATATTGTAGTAATTTCATGTGAATAGTATTGTTTTTGGTCGTTGAATGTAAGATGGAATGCCTAAATTATTTTAAAAATGTAGTAGCAAAATAACCCATTAGATTCCTAGTTTAGATTCTAACGAATTTTTAGCTCCTTTTATCTACGTTTAATTTCTTCTGTAACGGTAATAAATGTACGATATTGTAAGTAATTATGAAGTTTTTTTTGTAAGAAATTACTTTGGGTTGGTTTTTGGATTAATTGTCTGCAAATGAAGTGGTTGTTTGCATGGATTTTTAAAGGGTTTTCTGCTGCTTTTGACAAAAGAAGTAATTGTAGTAGGGCCAAAAAGAAAAAAATGATATAAAATAAAAAGGTGGTTATTCAAATAACCACCTTTTCTTGTTTCTGTTTTGTTGCTTTCTAGTAGTACGTAAAACGTCTTACTTTGGCAATGTATTTTGATAGTCGGATTACCTGGTGACTATATCCATACTCATTATCGTACCATACATATATGATAGCGTTATTTCCGCTTGCATCTACAATAGTAGCATTACTATCATAGATAGAAGGAGCAGATGAACCTACGATGTCAGATGATACTAATTCATTGTCTAATGAATATTTGATTTGCTCTACCAAGTTTCCTTCTAGTGCATATTTTTTGATTACCGCATTAAGGCTTTCTTTAGAGGTCTTTTTCTCGAGATTAAGGTTTAAGATCGCTAAAGAACCGTTTGGTACGGGAACGCGAATAGCGTTAGAAGTCAATTTACCTTCCAAACTCGGTAATGCTTTTGAAACGGCTTTACCAGCTCCTGTTTCAGTAATTACCATGTTTAAAGCCGCAGCACGACCTCTTCTGTATTTTTTGTGCATATTATCTACCAGGTTTTGGTCATTGGTATATGCATGAATGGTTTCTAAGTGACCGTTTACTACACCGAAACTCTCTTCTATTGCTTGTAAAACAGGAGTAATGGCGTTTGTTGTACATGAAGCCGCAGAAAAGATATTCACCTTATCAGGATCGTTCTCTTTGTGATTTACTCCGTGAACGATATTAGGTATTCCTTTTCCAGGAGCAGTAAGTAAAACTTTGTCTACTCCTTTTGCTTTTAAATGACGACTTAGTGCTTCTTGATCTCTGAAAGCACCCGTGTTGTCTATTACCAAAGCGTCATCGATTCCGTAAGTTGTGTAATCGATGTCTTCTGGATTGTTGGCACTAATAATATGTACAGTAGTTCCGTTGATGATTAGTGAATTGTTTGCGATATCGGTCTCTACAGTACCAGCAAACTCACCATGTACAGAATCGTTTCTTAATAAAGAAGCTCTTTTTTCTAAAACTTCTTCAGTAATTGCTCCTCTTGTTACAATGGCTCTAAGACGAAGTTGACTTCCTTTTCCGGTAATCGTCATTAATTCTCTTGCAACCAAACGTCCAATTCTTCCAAATCCATATAATACTACATTTTTAGGAGAAATAGGTTTGAATGTTTTGGCATCTTTCAATTTTTCCTGTACAAAACGATTTACAGAACCAAATTCATCACTTGCCAAATGGTACTCATAAGTTAGTTTACCAATATCTAATTTAGAAGGAGGTAAATCCATCAATTTGATCGCTTGCGCAATTTCTACCGAATCAAAAATGGAAATAGGCTTTTGCACGAACTCTCCAGCATATTCATGTAGATTGATGATTTCGCTTACATTTTTGTCTATCAATTGGTTTCTAAACAATACCAATTCGATAGAGTTGTCGTACCATAAATCACTCACAGTCTTGATAAACGCTACTGTTGCTCGCCGTCTGTCTGCTTGGAAGGCAAGTTCTTTTTCATAAACTTCGTTAGAACTCATAATTTTGTTGTGTTTTTTACAGTCTTGAAATTTCGTGCAAAAGTATATATTTCAAACGTTTTCGTAAAACCTTTTTTAATAAAAAACTCCCATTACTTTTTGATTGCAATGGGAGCCTTTATTTTATAAGGGTTTGGTGCTTGCTTTATTGAAAAACAAACTCTCTTTTTTCTCCATCTCTGTCTATCAAACTAATGGTTAGATCTTCGTCAGGGTATTTACTGTCAATAATTTCTTTGACTTCCATAACATTTTTGACCTTTTTACCATCAATCTCGCTGATGATTAATCCTTTTAGGTTATATCGTTGCATTCTTGCACTTAATGCTTTTGAGATGACTACCCCATGATCTATGTTGAAGTTTTCAAGGTAATTCTTCTCAACATTAGCAACTTCTACACCAACATCTCGTAAAATGTATTGCTGTATAACATATTTTGTAAGCCTTACGGGTTTTACAAGTTCGTTGTTGTCTCTAACGATTTTAATGTTGATCACATCATTAGGGCTTTTGCTACTTACATATCCGGTTAAATCAGAAAATTTTCTGATACGCAGCCCATCTATCTCCTTTATCAAATCACCTGCCTGTAATCCTGCTTTTGAGGCTCCACTATTTTGTTCTACAGCTCCAATAATAACTCCTTGAGACTCGGTAATTTTGTATTTTTCTTTATTTTCTTTGTTAAATGGAGCAGCATTAATCCCGATAATGGCTTTTTGTACATCACCAAACTCCAAAATGTCTTCTACAATCTTTTTGGCATTATTAGAAGGTACAGCAAATGCATACCCTACGTAACTTCCCGTTTGCGAAGTGATTGCGGTGTTGATACCAATCAATTCTCCTCGGGTGTTTACCAAAGCACCACCACTATTACCGGGGTTGATTGCAGCATCGGTTTGTATAAAAGATTGGAAGTTAGCATCTTGTTCATTTAGATCTCTTGATTTTGCACTGATAATACCAGCGGTTACTGTAGAGGTAAGATTAAAAGGGTTTCCTACAGCAAGTACCCATTCTCCAATTTTGGCATTATTTGAGTTGCCAAATGGGATATAGGATAATTTTTCTTGCGGGTCGATCTTAATTAATGCAATATCGGATTGTGGAGAAGTTCCTACAACTGTAGCTTTGTATGATTTGTTGTTGTTTAAGGTGACTTCTAAATCTGTTGCACCATCAATAACGTGATTGTTGGTAACGATATATCCATCTTCGGTAATGATCACTCCTGATCCTGCGCCTTGAATTCTTCTTTCCTTTTCTCCTCCATTTCTGAAAAATTCCATCAAATTTCTTGGAGCGCGTGTAACCCCATATTGTTTAACATGCACTACGGCATTTACTGTTTTTTCTGCAGCAACGGTAAAGTCTGCTCCAACTTCTGCAGCAGCATTTAATTTTGTATTAGCAACCGTATAAGCTGTGGGAATCGCACTGGTCTTGGATTCACTTTGGGTAATTACTATTTTTTCTGGTTCTGGTTCTAAAAAGGCTTTGTAAGCACCCAGGGTAAGCACTCCTGCTAGAATTGCCACCGCCAATAAACTCAAAAATCTTTTCATTTGCTTAACTTTTTATATTTTACTTTGACTAATTATTTCTTGAATAGACTATCAATAACTATTAAAATTACAACTATAGTATACTTTTTTTATGATTTTTAACTCACAATTAACAGCGCTATTATGTCATCATTCTTTGTACCTTTGCCTTTTACAAAAAAAGAATAATGATCCTTACATTTTATAAATATCAGGGTACTGGAAACGATTTTGTAATTATTGATAATCGTGATGCTATAGTATCCAAAAATAATACCAAATTGTTTGCGAGACTTTGTGACAGGAAATTTGGAATTGGAGCAGATGGTCTCATGCTGTTGGAGCAACCTCAAAATGATGAGGATGATTTTACCATGGTGTATTTTAATGCTGATGGAAATGAAAGTTCAATGTGTGGTAATGGAGGTAGGTGTCTTGTTGCTTTTGCAGCTTTTTTAGATATTATAAAAGATAAAGCAACATTTACAGCTATTGACGGGAAACACCATGCAGAGATTAAGGATGGTCTTGTTCGTTTGCAAATGCAAGATGTACAAGAGATTGAAAAATATGAATCTCACCTTTTTTTAGACACAGGGTCGCCACATCATGTAACCATGGTAGACCGGCTAGCTGAGTTTGATGTACAAAATGTAGGTAGATCCATTAGGAATGGAGCACCCTATTTTGAATCTGGTAGTAATGTGAACTTCGTCGAAAAAAAGAATGGTAATTTGTTTGCTGTAAGAACTTATGAAAGAGGTGTAGAGGATGAAACACTTTCTTGCGGTACGGGAGTAACGGCAGTTGCACTTTCAATGCATGCTACTCAACAAGTGGATCAGGAAGAAGTGAAGATAGATACTCCTGGGGGAGCGTTGAAGGTGACTTTTAAACCTACGCCTGAGGGATACAAGGATATTTTTCTGATTGGCCCTGCCGAACAAGTTTTTAAGGGAGAAATTGAATGTTAACATTAAAAGGAGAACATATTTATTTAAGGGCACTTGAGCCTGAAGATCTTGATTTTGTTTATGTTATTGAAAACGATGAACAAATTTGGGAAATGAGTTCTACACAAACCCCATATTCACGATTTTTAATCAAACAATATCTGGAAAATGCGCATCAGGATATTTATGAAGTCAAGCAGTTGAGATTGGTGATTTGTACCACGGACGATGCTTCGATAGGACTAATTGATTTATTTGATTATAATCCAACTCATAATAGGGCAGGAGTTGGGATTATTATTGCAGAAAAGGAACATAGAGGGAAAGGATATGGAGCTGAGGCCTTACAATTAATCATACAATACGGTTTTACTCATCTTAGGTTACATCAGTTATACGCTAATATTTCTGAGGATAATTTAACCAGTATTAAGTTATTCGAGAGTCGAGGTTTTCAAAAAATTGGAGTAAAAAAGGATTGGAACCTTATCAATAACACTTACAAAGACGAACTTTTATATCAATTGTTATATGTACATTAAAAAAATATTATTGGCAATAGCTCTTATGGGATTAATAGGAGGAGGGATTTTTGCTTACAATGTGTATCAGGCGGTTTTTTCTCCAAACACCAACTTTGAGGAAGATTCAGTTATCATACAGATACCTACAGATGCTACTTATACAGAGTTAATCGAAATAATTTCACCATCCATCAAGGATATTTACAGTTTTGATAGGATTGCCAGTAGAAAAGGGTATTCAAAAAATATAAAGGCTGGTAGATACATTATCAAAAAAGGACTGAGCAATAATGATATTGTAAATGTATTGAGAAGTAAAAATACTCCGATTAATGTTACTTTTAATAATCAAGAACGATTAGAGAATCTTGCAGGACGTATAGCGCAACAAATAGAAGCTGATAGTACTTCCTTAATTACTGCTTTTAAAGAAGAAGCTTTTGTTCAAGAGCATGGTTTCTCCTTAGAATCTGCATTGTCAATGTACATTCCTAACAAATATGAATTTTTCTGGAATACTTCGGCAAAACAGTTCAGAGATAGGATGCTCAAAGAGTATACCCGTTTTTGGGAGGGGAAGCGTACAGCTAAAGCAAAAAAAATAGGGCTTACACCTACTCAGGTAATTACTGTAGCATCTATAGTACAAAAAGAAACCGCCAAGGTCGATGAACGGCCAAGAGTAGCTGGGGTGTATATGAATCGATACAATAATGGATGGAAACTAGATGCGGACCCAACCGTTATTTATGCGATAAAAAAACATAGGAATGACTGGCAAACAGTGATCAAAAGAGTTTTGTACAAAGATCTTGAACTAGATAGTCCTTATAACACCTATAAGTATGCAGAATTGCCTCCAGGACCTATTACAATGCCAGATATTTCTGCAATCGATGCCGTTCTTAATTACGAGAAGCATGAGTATTACTTTTTTGTAGCTAATGTAGAAAATATGGGATACCATAAATTCGCGAAAAGTATAGAGCAACATAATCGTAATAAAAAGCAGTATATCGATTGGATAAATAAGCAAGGAATTAGACGATAATTCCACTTCGTCAAAAAAAGGCTAGACAAGCTTTTCTACCTCATTTTACGGTTTTAAAAACAAAATTTATTCACAAAAAATCATTTTTTTTGTGAATAAACTCATGAATTGCGTGATCAATTTTTATCGACGAAGTAACTTCATTTGACGTTTAAGTGTTTGGTTTTAGTGTTTTTGATGCTTTTTTTAAGCTTTTTTTAGGTATTTTTAAAGCTAACTATTTGATTTACAATGTTATAATTTATTTAACACTTTGTAATTTGTTTGTAATAAAAAAGCTGTATCTTTGCACGGCAAAAATTTAAGTAGAAGGGGAACACTTTTAGGGTGTCTACTTAGAAATTTTTTATATGATAAAGAAGATAACAGGATTATCTATTTTGCTTACAATTGGGGGTTTATTTCTACTGAGCTTTAGGGCTGAGGAAAAGGTAGATTTAAGTTCATACAGCACTGCAGATTTGGACTTGTTTTATGTAGCTCCAAATTTTAACGAAATAGAAGAAGAGGAGGAAAGTATAGTTGTTTCTCCTAAACTGGGGAAATCTTATATCGGTTTTAAGGAAGCGATCGCTTTTAAAGAATCTAGGGGAGATTACGGTGTAGTGAACCAGTTTGGATACATGGGGAAATATCAATTTGGAAAAGGAACTCTTGCTCTTATTGGGCTTAAAAAGATTAATAGAGAGGAGTTTTTGACAAATCCAGTACTTCAGGAAAAGGCGTTTTACGCTAATCTTTCACGAAATAAATGGGTACTACGTAGAGATATCAAATGGTTTGAAGGAAAAAGGATGAATGGGGTAATGGTCTCTGAATCTGGTATTCTAGCTGCCGCACATTTGGCAGGTCCTAAAGCGGTAAAGCGTTACTTGCGTAGTGGTGGTGTCGAAGGCTTTGCAGATGCATTCGGTACGACTATTCGCTATTATATGAAGCGCTTTGAAGGTTATGATACTTCGTTTGTAGAAATGAATCGGTATGCAAAGGTAGAAAGAGAGCTGCTTTAGTGGTCTCTTTGTATGATGTAGATAGCAGGTCTTTTGTGTAAATCAACTTTTTCTGGGTTCCATTCTTCAACACGTTTGGTGGCTATATATTCTGTAGTCAGTGTAATATCACAAGCGACGCACAATCGGGTGTTTGGGTGCAGTATAGCTTTAAGATCGGCTAGCATTTTATCATTTCGGTATGGGGTTTCGATAAAAATCTGCGCCTGATTTTTTTCTAATGATATTCTTTCCAGCTGCTTGATGGTTGATTTGCGTTCTGCTTTGTCAATAGGTAAATAACCGTTAAACGTAAAGCTTTGTCCATTCATACCGCTACTCATCATCGCCAGTAATATCGATGATGGACCTACAAGAGGAGTGACCTGGATTCCCTTTTCGTGAGCAATCTTAACAACTTCGGCTCCGGGATCTGCGATTCCTGGGCACCCGGCATCAGACATTAGTCCGATAGATTCGCCATTTAAACAAGGAGTTAAATAACTTGGGATTTCAGCAGTATCTGTGTATTTATTTACGGTATGAATCACTAACGAGCGCTGAGATTTACTAGGGCTTACTTTTTTAATAAATCGTCGGGCAGGTTTCTCGTTCTCTACAATGTAGTGATTGATTTGTTCCAAAACCTTTTTTATAGAGATGGGTAATACTTCTAAGGGGACATCGTCTCCTAATCGAGTAGGAATCAAATATAATTTTCCTTTGGGATCTAGGGGTTTAAGCTCCATAGGGTTGTTAGTGGATTGTTTTAGGTTTATTGATTTGTGTTACTATTGACAGGGTGTTGGTTGTATTACATCCTTATTTATAGCTAAATATACAAAAACTTTAGGTCTGGAAAAGTTAAGTTGTGCTTTCTAGCTTTGAAGCGATAGTGTTACAAGCTTGGTCTAGCATTTCAAAAACTTCTTCAAATCCTCTTTCGCCTCCATAGTAAGGGTCGGGAACATCTAAGGTCTCGTTGAGCTGTAATTCGTCCAAAATTAGTTTTACCTTCGATTGATCCTCGGTATTACGAGCTAACTTTATAATATTTTGATAATTAGAACGATCCATTGCGTAGATAGTGTGGTATTGATCAAAATGACCGGTACTAAATTGAGCGGCTCTTTGATCAGTAATGTCTATATGGTGTTCTTTTGCAACTTTAATGGATCTGGTATCAGGTTTGCTTCCGATATGATAACTGCTTGTTCCGCAAGAGTCTACCTGATATTTTTCTGGGTCTAGTTTGGATTTTAATATACCTTCAGCCAAGGGAGATCTACAGATATTGCCAAGGCATACCATCAAAATCTTAGTTTTCATACTACTAAAGGTTATGTTATAATGTAAGTTTCTTGCCTAGATCTTCTACGTACTTTCTAAATTGTTTGTCGGTAGAGGATAGGTTGTCTACTGTTTTGCAGGCGTGAAGCACTGTGGCGTGATCTCTCTTTCCTATTTGTGTTCCAATACTCGCCAAAGAAGCTTTGGTTAGTTTTTTTGCAAAAAACATAGCTAATTGTCTAGCTTGAACAATATGTCTTTTTCTTGTTTTGGATTGTAGGGTTTCTACATCCATTTGGAAATAATCGCTTACAACTTTTTGTATGTAATCTATAGAGACTTCGCGTTTTGTATTTTTTACATAATTGTCTACAATCGCTTTGGCCAGATCAATGGTGATATCCTTTTTGTTGAAGGAAGAGTGTGCAATCAAGGAAATTATAGCACCTTCTAGCTCTCTGATGTTGGTTTTGATGTTGTTGGCCAAGAACTCAACAATCTCTTCTGGCATTTCTACACCATCTCGATACAGTTTGTTCTTGATAATAGAAACTCTTGTTTCGAAATCTGGTTGGTGTAACTCTGCAGATAATCCCCACTTGAAACGAGAAAGTAGTCGCTGCTCGATATCTTGCATATCTACAGGTGCCTTATCACTAGTAAGAATTACTTGCTTCCCATTTTGATGTAAATGGTTGAATATATGGAAGAACACATCTTGAGTTCCTGCCTTACCCGATAATAATTGAATATCATCAACAATAAGAACATCTATAATTTGATAGAAATGAATAAAGTCGTTTCTATTGTTCTTTTTTACAGACTCTATATATTGTTGTGTAAACTTTTCCGCAGAAATGTATAAAACCGTTTTTTCAGGATAGTTGTCTTTGATATTTACACCTATAGCATGAGCTAAGTGTGTTTTTCCTAGTCCTACCCCTCCAAAAATCAATAGTGGGTTAAAAGATGTTCCTCCGGGCTTGTTGGCTACAGCCATACCAGCTGATCGTGCTAATCTGTTAGAGTCCCCTTCAAGGAAATTATCAAAATTATAGCTCGGATTAAGTTGCGACTCAATTTTTACGTTTCTAATCCCAGGAATTACAAAAGGATTTTTTAATTCTGGATTTTTACTTTTGATAGGAACGTCTACTTCTTGAGTGTTAACCGGAGTGCGATTTGCACTAGGAATCTTTTCGGTAAACGGCTTTTTGTTGCCGTAAGTGTTTTCCATTTTAATTACATAAACCAATTTTGCACTTTCACCCAGTTCGCGAGTTAAAGACACCTTCAAAAGGTTAACATAATGTTCTTCTAGCCATTCATAGAAAAATTTACTAGGTACCTGAATACTCAAAGCACTATCTGTAAGTTTTACAGCTTTAATTGGTTCGAACCAAGTTTTAAAAGCTTGAGGTGTAATGTTGTCCTCTATAAAAGACAGACAGTTATCCCAAACAGATTGCGCAGTTACATTCATTCGAGTGGCCGGATTTACTATTTTTATTAGGTTATGTAAAAGAAATTGTTGAAAAACTCCTTACTATTTTTGCATGACAAATATGTGAACAAAAAATGTAAAAAAAAAACGATTTAGGGGTTGAATTTTAATTATTTTTTTCGCATAATTTGATAGTGTTTCTATTAAAAATGTTAATAATCATTTCAAAAGATATATGCTAATCACTTCAGAAACAGGACTCAGAGTACGTTATTCCGAAACAGACCAAATGGGGATTGTCCATCATGGAAATTATGCACAGTACCTAGAGCTGGCACGAATTGACTGGCTATCCCGATTAGGGATTTCTTATAAGTCTATGGAAGAAAATGGTATAATGCTTCCTGTGTTTACTTTAGACTTTAAATTTAAGAAATCTGCTTTCTTTGACGACGAATTGATTGTTAAAACTCATTTAAGGAAAATTCCTACAGTTAAGATTATTTTCGATTACGAAATATATAATCAACATCAAGAATTGTTAACAACAGCTTCTTCTACATTAGTATTTGTTGATGCTTCAACTAGAAAACCGATCCCTTGCCCTTCTTTTTTATTAGAAAAAATAAAAGCGGTTAGTCAGCCAGCTTCTTAATTTCTATTTCATACAACGGGGAAAAAACCTCATTTATTTTATGGGTTATTTTTTTTCTTACCGAAATGTAAATTTTACAACTTAATTCTAGCTCTTGCTTGGTTATTTTTAAGTTGTGTTCCTTGATTATGCGCATTACTTTGTTCATGTCTTTATACTCGAAGCTGATGACATAATCAATGTTAATCGTTTTTTCAACAATAACCGAATTTTGTAGTGCTAGTTGTGCACTGGTTTTATAAGCGTTTATCAATCCACCGACCCCAAGTTTTGTTCCGCCAAAATACCGAACCACAACCACAAGAACATTAGTAACATCAAATGATTGGATTTGTCCATAAATAGGCTGCCCGGCAGAGTTCGATGGTTCTCCGTCATCATTGACCCGATGTTTTGTTCTTTCGGTTCCTATTTGCCATGCATAGCACCAATGTCTTGCACTGTGATGTTGTTTTTTAAGACTGTCAAGTAGATGTTTGGCTTCCTCCTCTGATGCGATAGGGAAAGCATATCCGAAAAATTTACTGTTTCTGTCCTTGAAAAGAGTTTCATCTCCTGGTTTTTCAAGCGTATTATATGTGTCTTTGGTGTCCAATTTAGGCTATTGAAAGAGCTACTAATATAATGCTAATTACTGCCAGGATGATTCCGATCCAATTTTTGGGAAGTAATTTTTCTTTGAAAAAGAAGATTCCAGCTAATGTTGAAACCAATAGAATAGAAACATTATTGATGGTGAATACCGTAGAGCTATCCATTACATCATGTCGTAATGCCTTTATTAAAAAGTAGATAGAAAAATAGTTAGGAACACCTAACCCAATCCCCGCAATGATATTTTTGACCGAGATTTGTAAGGATTGTGTAAAAGATTTATAGAGGAGTGTGAGTATGCCTATAGAAGCTGCAAATCCAAAAATTGTAGCCGAAAAGATAGAAACATCGTTTTTTGCAACATAATTGGTTTCCATATATTTTAGACTCGTATCTATAATTCCACTACCTATAAACACAAGCAATGGGAAGATAAGGTTTCTTTTGGTAAGAGAGGATCCTGCTTCGTTTTTCATCGAAGTCAAATACACTGCAATAAGTGCAATGACAATTCCAATAATTTTGACTACTCCAGTACTTTCTTTATAAACAATGATCCCGAAAATAATAGGTATAGCCAAACTCATTTTTGTAGCTACTGCAGCTACAGAAAGTCCATTTTTTTGAGTGGTTATGGCCATGAGATTAAAAACAGATATAAACACAACTCCCAATATCATCGCTCCATAAAACCAGTCTTGTTTTGTTATATAAGTAATGCTAACCGAATTTCCCTGTGCAATAACTCCAGAGATACAGGCAACTACATAATTTACGATTATAGCTTGTAGCGTATTTACATTGTATTTGGCAAAAAGCTTGAAGATTACAAAGATCAAGCTTGAGGATAAAATGCTTAAAATAAGGTATATCAAAATAAATCAGATTTTGAGGTAAATAAATCAATGACATCGTCTGCTTTTGGATTGTTATTCCATACGTGAATACCTAATTTTTGGGCAGCATCCGTGTTTTCTTTGGTATCATCCACAAAAAGTGTTTCAGTAGGTTGGATTTGATGCTCTTGGAGCACAAATTCAAAAATGTCAGAGTTTGGTTTTCTATATTGAATCTCGTGCGATAGATAAAATGAATTAAAACAAGATTTAAACTCTTCATAAAAAGAAATGTGTTGCTTGATCCAGTTGATATGCAATTCGTTGGTGTTACTCAAAAGAATTAATTTGTAGTCTCCTGTAGCCGCAAGATGTTTTACGAAATCTAGTCGGTATTTTGGAAAATCTGAAAGAATAGCATTCCATGCTTCAATAAGTTGTTGTTCTGTTGCTTCTGGTAAGAGATGGTGATAATTTTGAATAAATTCTTTGGTAGTTATTTTACCTACTTCATACTGGTTGTTAAGATCTTGTATCGAATCGTTGAATTGAAAATCGCCTAGTTGTGATAATTCTCTTAAGGTTGCCGGTTTGTCTAAGTTGATGAATACATCTCCAAAGTCAAAAATTATAGTCTTGATCATTTTGGTATATGCTAAGAGTATCTTTTTCTATTTTTTTTGTCAAAGGTAATCTTTTAGTAAAATCTGGGGCTAAGATTCCCTTTTCAAAGGTGAGGTTGCCTTCAAAAACACGAGCTTCATCCCATAGATTTTCATCTATAAAAGACTGAAGCGTTGTGGTTCCCCCTTCAATAATAACGGATTGGATGTCGTGTTTGTATAAAATGGCACATATTTCTTGGGCAATATTTTTTTTGGTACTTACTTCTTCGTAAATCAAAGATTCAGTGCTTTCTTTTAGATGTTGCTTCGATGTGAGGACAATAGTTTTGATCGAATTGTCTGTTACAAAAGAATCTTTAGGTATTTTATTGGATCTGTCGATTACAATTCGAATTGGATTTTGACCATGCCAATCTCTTGCATTTAATTTAGGATTGTCTTCAATAACGGTTTGGTTTCCTACTAATATAGCTTGTTCTTCGGTTCTCCATTGATGAACTAGTTGTCTAGAATAAGGACTAGTGATCCAAACTGGTGTTCTCTGATTCTTAGTGTCTGGAGCAATATATCCATTGCTGGTTTGGGCCCATTTTAGAATGATGTAGGGACGTTTTTTCTTATGAAATGTAAAAAACCGTTTGTTGAGCTCGTTGCATTCTTTTTCCAATACTCCAACGGTAACATCACAACCTGCATTCATTAGTTTTTTTATACCGGCGCCAGAAACCTTTGCAAAAGGATCTATGGTGCCAATCACTACTTTTTTAATACCTTTGCTGATGATCAAGTCACTGCAAGGAGGTGTTTTGCCAAAGTGACTACAAGGTTCTAGACTTACATAGATAGTGGAACTTTCTAATAGAGAAACGTCTTTTACCGAATTAACAGCATTTACTTCGGCATGAGCTTCTCCGGATTTGTAATGCCATCCTTCACCAATAATTTTTCCATTATGAACGATTACGCAACCCACCAAAGGGTTGGGGTAGGTGGTGCCTAATCCATTTTTAGCGAGTTGGATACAACGTGCTATGTAATTCTCGTGAGTATTCATGTTTATTTGGATACTGCAATTTTTTGAGTTTTTTCTATCTCATAGGGGTAAGAAAAATTTCCCAGATGATATCTCAAAACTCCTTTGTATTCTATTTGTAAAGAATCTGTTTGAATTACTTTTAATACACTTCCTAATAAACTTTGTTTGTGTTGCTCGTAAATTTTAGAAAGTGAGAAGGTTCCTTGTAACGGAATAGAAAATTCATCCTTGGCAGGAACTTCAAATTCTCTGGCAGAGATGGTTCCCACTGCTATGTTATCAACAAAAACCTGAACATCTTCTATAGATAAGGTTCCGCCTAGGTAGTTAGGATTGTCAAAAACAGCATCTGCATGTAGTGTTATATCCCGAAGACTTACGTTTTTAACCTCTAAATTATCAATATGCTTTAATTGTGGTTTTTTGGAGAATGAGCAGCCAGAAAACAAGGTGATTATTGTTAATAACAATAGAATTTTCGTCATTGATTCCTGTGCGGATTTGGCGTATATTTCAGTATTCATACTCTGTCCTTTTAGAACAACGCAAAAGTAGTATTAAAAAGTAATGGATGCTATAAAAATTAGAACAATTGAAAAGAAAGATAATGAATTCATCGCCAGTATTATAAGAGAGGTATTGGTAGAAATGGGGGTTCCAAAGGTGGGAACCGCTTATGAAGATGAATCTTTGGATAAAATGTTTGAGACGTATAACCAACCCAAAAGTGTGTATTATGTGGTGGAGGAAAATGGTGTGATTTTGGGTGGCGGTGGTATTGCGCCTTTAGAAAATACGGATGAAAATATTTGCGAGCTTCAGAAAATGTATTTCTTACCAAGTCTTAGAGGTAAAGGGATCGGGAAAAAAGTAATTCAACAATGTTTGGATTTTGCGAAAGCCTCAAAATACTCAAAATGTTATTTGGAAACCATGCCGTATATGAAAGCGGCACGTGCGCTTTATGAAAAAGTAGGCTTTTCAAATTTGGAACAACCGGTTGGGGATACAGGGCATTATAGTTGTCAGGCTTGGATGATAAAGGAACTCTAATGATCATAAAAACATCAATTTGAAGATAAAAGATTTACGTACTCATTTCAAGAATGCGCTGTCAAAAGCATATGATGCCGAAGAAGTGATGTCATTTTTTTATTTGCTTACAGAAAAAAGATTAGGTTTACGTCGTGTAGATATTGCGCTACAATTGGAAAGGGAGCTTGCCGAAGATGTACTAGCATTTTTTAAGGAGGCCGAAAGCAGGTTATTGAACTTTGAGCCTGTGCAATATATTATTGGAGATACAGAGTTTTTTGGTTTGCCCTTTTTGGTCAATGAGAATGTATTAATCCCCCGGCCAGAGACCGAAGAATTAGTAGATTGGATTCTGAAGGATCATTTAGGTGTAGCCGATGAGTTGAAAATATTGGATATCGGTACTGGGAGTGGTTGCATTGCCATTACGTTGGCAAAAAATCTTCCCAATGCAAAAGTGTATGCGATTGATGTTTCTGAAAAAGCGTTAGCCCTTGCCAAGCAAAATGCCGATAAAAATCAGGTGAAAATTGAGTTTATTCAGCTAGATGTTTTGAAAGAAGAGATCGATGAAACCAACTTTGATATTGTGGTTTCAAACCCTCCATATGTTAGAGAGCTTGAAAAAACAGAAATGAAAACAAATGTGTTGGAGAACGAACCTGCTCTAGCGCTTTTTGTGTCTAATGAAGACCCTCTTATTTTTTATAGAAGAATTAGCGTGTTGGCTAAACAATTGTTGACAGAGCACGGGAGGTTGTATTTTGAAATCAATCAGTACTTGGGGACAGAAACTAAAGAGCTTATAGACAAGTTACAGTTCAATACTGTAACTTTACGTAAAGATATTTATCAAAATGACCGTATGATACGGGCCGATTTAAATTGATTAAAATATGAATGTATTAAATTCGATTTGTGTTTTTTGCGGAAGCAGCGAAGGAAATCACGAAGAAGTTATATCACAAGCTGTTCTGCTTGGAGAAAAGCTGGCTGAACAAGAGATTGCCTTGGTATACGGAGCAGCCAAAATTGGTATCATGGGGCATGTGGCCAAAGGAGCATTAGATCATAATGGTAAAGTGATTGGCGTTATCCCAGAATTCTTAAAACTCAAAGAAGTGGTGCATCAGGGGCTGAGTGAATTGATCACAACAGAAAATATGCACCAAAGAAAAATGAAAATGCATGACCTAAGTGATGGGTTTATTACATTACCAGGAGGATTTGGTACCTTAGAAGAGTTGTTCGAAATTATTACCTGGTCACAACTGGGATTACATCAAAAACCGATTGGTCTGCTCAATGTGGGAGGGTTTTATGATCATTTATTAGGGTTGTTAGAGAATATGGTGAGGAGGGGGTTCCTGAAAATGGAAAACTTCGAATTGCTATTGGTCGATGACAATATCGATGGTTTGCTGGAAAAGATGAGAGCTTTTAAACCAGCTCAGGTTCCAAAATGGTTAAAACCTAGCAGAACATAGGAACAATAAAAAATGCAATTAATAATCAAAGTTTACAATAGTAAACAAGGTGTGTAATAGAAATGAATACAGAAGAACAAATTAATCAATTAAGGGAAGAACTACGTCAACATAATCACAATTATTACATTTTGGATGCACCTACCATCAGTGATTATGAATTTGATATGAAATTAAAAGAGCTTCAGGCTTTAGAAGATAAATATCCAGAATATTACGATGCTAATTCTCCCACCTTAAGAGTAGGCGGAGGGGTTACCAAGAATTTTGAAACCGTGGTTCATGAAGAACGGATGTATTCCTTGGATAACTCTTATTCTAAAGAGGATTTGTTGGATTGGGAAAAGCGGATTAAAAAAATCGTTGATGGAGAAGTAAATTATACTTGCGAACTTAAATACGATGGAGCTTCTATTAACCTCACTTACGAAAATGGAGCGCTAGTTAGTGCAGTTACCCGAGGAGATGGTATACAAGGGGATAATGTAACCACTAATGTAAAGACCATAAAATCTGTTCCGCTTAAACTAAAAGGGGATTATCCGCCAAAATTTAACATCCGTGGAGAGATTGTATTGCCTTATGATGGTTTTGCAAAGATGAATCAGGAAAGAATCGCTGCCGGAGAAGAGCCTTATGCTAACCCTCGTAATACGGCTTCAGGGAGTTTGAAACTTCAGGATAGTAGTGAGGTGGCAAAACGTCCTTTGGATTGTTTATTATATAGTATCAAAGGAGATCGATTGGGGATTAAAACGCAATTCGAGAATCTGGACAAAGCAAGACAATGGGGGTTTAAAGTTCCTGCAGAGTCAAAGTTGGTAAAAAATATCGATGAGGTACTGGAGTTTGTGAACTATTGGGATGAGCATCGTCATGATTTACCCTATGAGACCGATGGAGTGGTGATCAAAGTAAACGATTTGCAACAACAGGACGAACTTGGGTTTACGGCCAAAGCACCCAGGTGGGCAATGGCTTATAAATTTAAGGCAGAGCAGGTTGCTACAGTGTTAAATGAGATTACGTATCAGGTAGGAAGAACAGGTGCTATAACACCAGTAGCAAACCTCGATCCGGTTTTGTTGGCAGGGACTACGGTAAAAAGAGCTTCCTTGCATAATGCAGATCAAATTGAAAAACTGGATATTCGAGAAGGAGATACTGTTTTTGTAGAGAAAGGAGGAGAAATCATTCCTAAAATTGTTGGAGTAGATTTTCAGAAAAGAGGTCAGGATTCTCACCCCACTCAATATATAACCCATTGCCCCGAGTGTCATACAGAGTTGATTAGAAAAGAAGGAGAAGCACAACATTACTGCCCTAATGATAAAGGGTGTCCTCCGCAGATTATTGGTCGTATCCAGCATTACATCTCTAGAAAAGCCATGGATATTGAAGGTCTGGGTGGAGAAACAGTGGCATTGTTGGTGAATGAAGGGCTTATTACAAATTATGCAGATCTTTACGATTTAAGGAAAGAACAGGTTATTCCTTTAGAAAGAATGGCTGAGAAAAGTGCCGAAAACCTGGTAAGTGGGATAGAAAAGTCCAAAGAAATTCCTTTTGAACGGGTATTGTTTGCTTTGGGAATACGATATGTAGGAGAAACCGTGGCCAAAAAGCTGGTTAAGCATTATAAAACTATAGATGCTATTGTGAATGCTAGCGAAGAAGAATTGGTGAATGTGGATGAAATTGGGATTAAAATAGCGCAAAGCGTTAAGGAGTTCTTTGCTTCAGAAGAGAATAGAATCTTGGTAAAACGCCTTGAGGAATATGGGGTTCAATTAGAGATATCGGCAGAAAAGCTGGCAAATCAAACTGATACGCTTAGTGGACAAACTTTTGTAGTGTCTGGAGTCTTTGAAAAAGTGTCTCGAAACGAGCTTAAAAAATTGATAGAAGATAATGGAGGCAAGGTTTCAAGTTCCATATCTTCCAAAACATCCTATGTTGTTGCGGGAGCTAATATGGGGCCAAGTAAACTCGAAAAAGCAAACAAATTAGAAGTGCCTATAATAAGTGAGGACGATTTTCTTGATATGGTTAAATGAAAATAAGAACGCTGATTAAAATATTGCTTTTAATTGCAGGAGCACTTTGTGTTCTTAGCACGGCGTTTCAGTGGCCAATGATAGAATTGTATGCAAAACCGACAACGGTTCCTCTTTTTTTTATGTTATACTGGTTTCAGGTAAAAAAAATAGATGGACTTTTTTTGGTGATATTGTTCTTGTGCTTTTTGGGGGATATCTTTCTGCTGATTGATATCCAGAGCAGTTTTATGTTTGTGCTACTAAGTTATACCATTTGCTATCTCATCTTATTTTACTATTTGTACAAAAACTTTAAACCCATTGATTATGGAGTTACAGATATTATATACTTGATTGTTTTCTTTGTAGCATGGACATTTATTGTATACGAGATTTATGATGTAACCGAAAAAGAAATGGGAGATATAAGGCCATACGGAGTGGGATATATTATTATACTTTATCTACTACTTATCGGTGCTGTTTTTCAATATGCAAATGTGAGATCTTCAAAATCGTTATGGTTTTTGATAGCGGTTTTGAACTTTGTGATTAGTGATTCTTGTTTTGCTCTTAATAAATTTTACATTCCTTCTATAGAATTTGAAATTATAAATTCTATATATCAGCTATTGGCGGTATTCTTCTTGGTGCAGTTCAAAATATCGAGTCCAACACCGTTAAAACTAAAGGATATCCAGAGCTAAATTTCTGAAAGCCATTTATTTGTTAAATTTTAGTATATTGTTAATTCATTTCTCACAATATATTAATGGGCTGTACTTGTGATATAAAGCTGTAAGCTTTGGGTGCAAAAAAAGTTTAATGGATGGCAAAAAAATACTAAAGTTTTTAATTTCTTTTTTGATTATTATACAGGTTTTGAGTTTTGTGTTTAAAATTGATCTTTTAAACGCAGTTTCAAAAATCACCCTTTCTATATCCATCCCTATTTTTTATTGTATCAGAACGGCGAAAATTAAAATATATCATCTGTCTGTAATAATGTTATTTGCTATGGGAGATTTGATTGTTTTAACGAATTTCAAAAACACCATACGATACGATATGGTTATTCATATCGTGGGTTATGTGCTATTATTTTACTTCTTGTACTATAACCACAGGTCTTTTGAGTATAACAGTCGAGATGTTTTTACACTAGTACTAGGCAGCTTGTTATATACGGTGATTTTTGTTTTGACATATACCGTGCTCAAAACTCCAATGGGCGATATAAATATATTGGGCTTTTTGTTGTTGTTATTATTATATGTGTTATTGATTGTGGCTGCAATGCATTATATCAATACACGATCAGAAAAATCGCTTTGGTTTTTCCTGGCGATTTTAAACTTTGCGTTTAGCGATTTTATGTTGTTGCTTAATGCTTTTTATGTGCAATCGTATGAGTTACAGGTTTTGATGTTGTTGTGTACTCCAATGGCCTGGATCTTTTTGGTGAATTATATGATTACTAAGCCTCTGAAATTAAAAGCAGAAGAATTTGATGCGTATTAAAAAGAATTGATTTTTTGAAAACAGAAAAATTAGCATATCAGTCATTTTACATCACTAGCTTTGCTTTTGTAGTAATTTCTATTTTTGCGCAACATCTGTCCGTTTTCTTTAAACCTCCTGTAATTCTTACTTTGTGTTTTATTTATCTAATCAAGTCCCAGGATAAGAAGGTTTTGGTGCTATTGGCAATGTTGGTCATTTTGATTGCAGAGGTACTCACCATGAAGGATTTTATAGGCTATTTTAGATTGTTGAATGTATTACTCTCGATATATTATCTACTGAATATCATTTTGCTTTGGGAGAGTCTGCAAAAAATAAAGATCAAAATGAATAAAGTGTTTACGGTACAACTCCTTATTACAATGGGATTGATTACCTATGTGCTATCTTCGGTGGCAGGATTAATATTGCCAAGTGTGCGAGAAGATCGAATGTTTCTACTCGTTCTTATTTTGTTTTTTGCTTCCTTTGTTGGGATTTGCTACTATATCTATTTAAATAGTAAAACTGTCATTAGTTCTTCACTAATGGTGGCGGCTTCGTGTTTTTTGATTGTAAATATTATAACCGCCTTATATAAGCTGTATGTGTTTCTGGAGGTCTTTGTAATTATTGCAAATTTATTGCAGGTGTTTGGGCAGTTTTTCCTCATCAAATTCTTTATAGAACAACATGAATTAACACCAAATGGTGAAGATTTTTTTTAAAAATTAGTATCGATTTAAAAGGCTCTAAGTATCTTTAGTTACCATTTGAGAGTCTTTGAAAAGTGCTAACATTACATATGCGTTATTTTACATTTCCTTTTTGACAGTTCTTGCGGTTGCTGTTTTTTTGGAAAAGAAATATCTTTTGTATGTAAAGCCTTTGGCCACAATTTCCTTGATTATACTGTATCTGGATCACGCGAAAACTAAAAATGTTTTTGTGATTATAAGTTTGTTGGTGATTATAGCGACCGACACATTTACCTACATTGATTTTGAAGGATATTTTGAAAGAATAGCATCGTTGATAACAGTTTTTTACTCTTTTTGCGTTTTGGCATTACGAGGGTATCTCTCAGAAGAAGAGGTGAACCCGGCAAAGTTGGTTTCTGTACCTGTGATTATTAGTGCTATTCTGATTTCATATCTCATATATACTATTACTGAGATGGTGTTTCCTAAAATAGAGGATTCGATAGTTTTTGTGGTAATGATTGTGATTAGTTTGGTAACGTTCTTTTTGATCTGTTTCTTTATTTATGTGGCCGATAGATTCGAAAAGTCAATATTTCTTTTTGTAGCTGGATGTTGTACGATGTTTGTCGATGCACTTTTGGCGGTAAACGAACTGTATTATTATACTACGGTTTTTACCGTATTAATCAACTTTGCTGAAATACTGGGGCTCTATTTTTTTATACGTTTTTTTATACAAGCAAAGCCCAAAGATATACAGTCTTTAACCAAAGAATACTTTTGAAGATGCTGATTTACAGGCTTTTTCTTTTTCTTAAGAAAGACTGGATGATTTTAAACTGTAAAATAGCTACATTTGTGGCTTCTTAATCTTTTGGATAAATGATTTTAAAGGGTCTTAAAAGGAATGCAATAAAGAAGAATATTGAATCTCATATCGAGAAAAGAAATTCTTCTTCGCCAAGTATTTCCAGTCTTAATACTCTCGCTATTCTTATCGATGCAACAGAGCCTGTAAATATAGTGGCTCTAGTTAAACTAGCTAATGAACTTGGTGTAAAATCTGAAAACTTAAAAGTAATTGGCTATAAAGAAGATAAAGATATTATCGACGAAAAAGGAGCATCATATTATAACGACAAAAGTTTTGGGATGAATGGTTTGATCAAAAACCAAATGTTGCAAGACTTTATTCGTAAGGACTTTGATGTTTTGATTAGTTTTTATACCGAAGATAAGATAGAATTACAATATGTGGCTGCTGCTTCCAAGGCAAAACTAAAAGTGGGCTTTGCAGAAGTAGACCACAGAATAAATGATTTGATAATAGGATCGACTATGAACAATGCGAATCTTTTTATAGTCGAACTAAAAAAGTATTTAAAAATATTACAAGTAATATGAGTAGTTTTCTGAGAGGAACGGGTGTGGCCTTGGCAACACCATTTAATGCAGATGGCACGATAGATTTTGAAGGAGTGACAGCTTTGGTGAATTTTTGTATTGAAGGAGGTATAGATTACTTAGTGGTTTTGGGAACCACTGCAGAATCAGTAACTCTATCCAAAGAAGAGAAAAAAGAGCTGGTAGCGCATATTGTTTCTATAAATAATAAAAAGCTTCCTTTGGTTTTGGGGATAGGAGGGAACAATACAAAAGCTATTTTGGATGAAATAGCACAAACGGATTTATCAAATTTTGCAGCAGTACTCTCTGTAGTGCCTATGTATAATAAACCTACTCAAGAAGGAATATACCAACATTATTTGGCAATCAATAATGCAAGTCCTGTACCAGTATTGTTATATAATGTTCCTTCTCGTACAGGAACCAATATGACGGCAGAAACTACGCTGCGATTAGCGGAGTTGGATAAAATAGTTGGGATCAAAGAAGCAGTTGGTGATTTTACACAAGTGCTAAGCATATTAAAAGACAGACCAAAAGACTTTTTGGTGATATCGGGAGATGATACTCTGGCTTTACCCTTGGTTGCCGCTGGTGGTGATGGAGTAATTAGTGTTATCGGGCAAGGTTTTCCTGAAGAATTTTCTAAAATGATACGTTTAGGGTTAGAAGGAAACACAGAAGAAGCGTTTCAAATTTTGTATCAATTGTTACCGGTGATCGATTATGCTTTTGAAGAAGGAAATCCTGCTGGGATCAAAAACATTCTAAAAGTAAAAGGAGTGTGTAAAGATCATGTTCGTTTGCCTTTGGTTGCTGCTTCTTCGGCTTTAGAGGGTAAAATTGAAAATTTTATTGAGAATCTGTAGTGTATTGATATGGCTAAAAAAATAAAAGATCCTGGAATCGGAAGGTCTTCTAACCAAAATGCAAGGCGTTTCATCAATCCCGATGGTTCTTTTAATATTAAGCACATCAATCGACCAAATTCGGTTTCCGAAAGTTATGATTACCTAATCAATATAACCTGGACCAAGTTCTTTTTGTGGGTGTTGCTAGGGTATACGCTTATCAACATAGTTTTTGCTCTGATCTATACACTTTTAGGAATTTCAAGTATTACTGAGCCTTCAGGTAGTTTTTTTCGTGATTTTTTAAATGCTTTCTTTTTTTCAGCGCAAACGGTTACTACAGTAGGATATGGGGCTATGGCGCCCAAAGGGTTACTTTTTGGAATTATTTCTTCTTTTGAAGCTCTTGTTGGATTATTGAGTTTCTCTTTTGTAACTGGGTTGTTATATGGGCGATTTTCTAAACCAAGAGCTAATATTCAATTTAGTAAAAATATGGTGCTCAGAAAACATAATGGGGAAGACTGTATTATGTTTAGATTGATGAGCCGTAGTGTAAATGTGATGATTAGACCCAGGATAGAAGCTACATTGTCGTTATCACTAAAAAACAAGGATGGCAAATTTGTTAACAGTTTTTATAATCTGAAATTAGAACGTAACTCAATTACCTATCTTCCTACGACCTGGACTGTAGTGCATCCTATTAAAGACACCAGCCCTTTGTTTGAATTTGATAGCGATAAAATAAAAAAGCTAAATGGAGAGGTTCTGATTCTGGTGAGTTATTACGATGAATCTTTTTCTCAAGAGGTACATCAGGTGCATTCTTATGTGCTTAAAAATTTAAAAATGAGAGAACGATTTGTTCCTGCTTTTTACTACGATGACGATGGATATACGGTCTTGGATCATGATAAGTTGAACAAGACAATGCCTGCAAACGAGGACTAGTTTTTGAGATTTTTCTATTTCCTTATCATTTTCTGCAACAAAAGAGATAGCATATAGTTATTAAATTGAGTATACGTAGTAAGATGATTAGCTATCTGGGAGCTGTTTTTTGATAAGATCTATGAAGCCCAGCAGAGCTAAGGGGGCATCGTGATGATTTGATTGTTTAAAGTTTTTGTAATACGGCAGAAATATCTATTTTTGCCAGATGTTTTTTTACCTATGAAAAGATTACTGTATTTATTAATTTTTATTTTATTCCTAGGCTCTTGTAGCGAGTACCAAAAGGTAGTAAGAGAAGATGATGTAGCTGCCAAGTATAAAATGGCTGAGGAGCTTTATAAAGAGGGGAGATACAAAAAGGCACTACGACTTTTTGAGCAAATCGTTCCTCAATACAGAGGGAAACCTCAGGCAGAAAGAATAATGTATTATTATGCAGATACTTATTATCAGTTAGAAGATTATTATTTGTCGGGTTATCAATTCGATAGGTTTACAAAATCATATCCTAGAAGTGATAAAAAGGAAGAGGCTGCTTTTAAAGGAGCTCGTAGTTATTATTTTTTATCCCCTAGGTTTAGCTTGGATCAAGAGGAAACTACACAAGCCATTGAAAAGCTTCAAGCTTATATCAATGCATATCCAGAGAGCGAAAACTTGAAAGAAGCTAATGCAATGGTGGCAGAGCTTAGAGAGAAGAAGGAGAAGAAAGCATACGAAGTAGCAAAGCAATACCATCATAGAAGAGACTATAAAGTTGCTATTTCTGCATTTGATAACTACCTTGTGGATTACCCAGGATCGATTTTTAGAGAAAAGGTATTGTATTATAAATTAGAATCAGAGTATCTTTTGGCGATCGGAAGTTATGAGAGTTTAGTAAAAGAGCGTCTGGAAACGGCTCAAGGTTTTTATAGTAACTACAAAAAATACTATAAAGAAGGAGAGTATACCCAAAAAGCAGAAGAGATTGCTGAAGATATTAAAGTGAGATTAGAACAAATTAAATAGAAAATACGTAGAAGATGGATTTGAAAAAAAGTAATGCGCCGGTAAATACGACTACTATAGATAAAAACTTAGTAGATCAACCTACAAATAATATTTACGAGGCGATTTCTATAATTTCTAAAAGAGCTACACAGATTAATACTGATATTAAAAAAGAGCTTTTAGAAAAGTTAGATGAATTTGCTACCTACAATGATAGTCTAGAAGAAATCTTTGAAAATAAGGAGCAAATTGAAGTGTCTAAATTCTATGAAAGATTACCTAAACCACATGCGTTAGCAGTACAAGAATGGTTAGAAGGTAGAATCTACCATAGAAATACAAAGACAGACTCAGAATCACTATAAGTCTATGTCAATTTTAAGCGGTAAAAAGGTTTTATTAGGAATTACCGCTGGTATTGCTGCTTACAAAACAGCTTCTTTGGTACGCTTATTTATCAAAGCAGGTGCAGAAGTGCAAGTGGTGATGACACCAGCGGCCAAGGATTTTGTAACTCCGCTTACCTTATCCACATTATCCAAAAATCCAGTTCATTCCTCTTTCTTTGATGAAGAAGATGAGAATGCGGTTTGGAATAATCATGTGGACTTAGGGCTGTGGGCTGATTTCATGATCGTAGCCCCGGCAACGGCTAATACGCTTTCAAAAATGGCAAGTGGGAATAGCGATAATTTGCTATTGGCTACCTATTTGTCGGCAAAATGTCCGGTGTACTTTGCACCAGCTATGGACTTGGATATGTACAAGCATCCATCTACTCACGAAACTTTTGATAAACTGATATCTTTTGGTAATGTTATGATCCCTGCAGAGGCAGGAGAACTAGCAAGTGGTTTGGTGGGACAAGGTAGAATGGCAGAGCCAGAACATATTATAGATTTCTTAGAAAAAGACCTATTGAGTAAATTACCTTTGAAAGGAGAGAAAGTGTTAATTACTGCCGGTCCAACGTACGAAGCCATCGACCCTGTTCGATTTATCGGAAATCACTCTAGTGGTAAGATGGGTATAGAGTTAGCGCTAGCTGCAGCCAATCTCGGGGCTCAAGTAGATTTAGTTTTAGGACCATCTTCCCTAAAAATAGATCATGGCTTGGTCAATGTCATTAATGTAGTAAGTGCAGAAGATATGTATCAGGCTGTGGTGTCATTGTATGACAGATGTACTATAGCTATAGCTTCGGCAGCAGTTGCAGATTATAGACCCAAACAAGTAGCTTCACAGAAAATCAAAAAGTCAGATTCCGAATTTTCAATAGCACTAGAACGCACCAAAGACATCCTAAAATGGATGGGTGAGCAGAAGAAGCATCAGTTTTTGGTTGGATTTGCATTAGAGACCGAAAACGAAGAAGAAAACGCGAAGAACAAACTGATCAAGAAAAATCTGGATTTGATTGTTTTGAACTCACTTAATGATAAAGGGGCAGGTTTTAAGGGAGCTACAAATAAAGTAACCTTGATCAATCATAAATTTGAAAGTAAAGCGTTTGAACTAAAAACGAAAGCTGAGGTTGCCAAAGATATTTTTGATGAAATTGATCAAATGAAGCGTGTGGCAGATTTGGCTACCAACGGATAGCGTTGTATAGCCATTCGTTATTTTTTAGGCGAGGGGCAAATGCATATAAATCGAATACTCAAAAATTTAAACTCAAAAAAATGAACAGAATCTTTCTTATTGTACTTCTTGTATTTGGATGTAATGTTTATGCTCAAGAGTTTAATGCAACGGTTGTGGTAAATGCAGAGCAAACCGGTAACCCTAATTTGCAGGTGTTTAAAACTTTGGAGCGGTCGTTAACTGAGTTTATTAATAATACCGTTTGGACCAACATAGATTATCGTACTGAGGAGCGAATTGATTGTAGTTTTTTTATCACCGTAGTTGGGTTTGATAATGATGCGTTTACAGCAACACTACAAGTACAAGCTTCGAGACCTGTTTATGGTTCTAATTACAGTACAACTATTTTGAATGTAAATGACCGACAGTTCAATTTTAATTATCTAGAGTTTCAGCCTCTAAATTACAATCCCAATAATTTTGAATCGAATCTCATTTCCGTAGTATCATTTTATTTATATATGATTCTAGGGGTCGATGCAGATAGTTTTGCGCTCAATAGTGGTACCGATTTTTATCAAGAAGCCAAAAATATAGTAGGTAATGCACAAAGTAGTAATGCTTTGGGGTGGAATCCTGCAGATGGACTACAATCAAGATTTAGGTTTAATGATGATCTATTATCTGGAACCTTTGATGGATATCGTGAAACGATGTACACCTACCATCGTGAAGGTTTGGATCAAATGCACAACAATATAAAACAAGGGAAGCAAACCATTCTAAAAGCAATGAAATCCCTGGAGAAATTGCATAGTGTTCGACCAAATTCCTTTATCATGAGAGTCTTTTTTGATTCAAAAGCCGGAGAAATTTCTAGTATACTTTCTGGAGGACCTTCAGTAAACATTGCAGAGACAGTAGGGATCTTGAATAAGATAGCACCAACCTACGCGGATAATTGGAAAGATATCAAATTTTAAAAAACTTCGGCTGTTGAAAAGCAGGTGAAAAAGTTTTATTTTTTCATTAGTAATCGCATATAATCTTCTGAAATCTATAGTATATTTACAAGCTAGAACGACTAAATATTTTATCCTTTGCTTGGAGCTCTTTCTATAAAAAATTTCGCATTAATAGAACAATTACAGGTTTCCTTTGATGCCGGGTTAATTACTATTACCGGAGAAACTGGGGCGGGTAAATCCCTCTTGTTGGGGGCCTTGGGGTTGTTGTTGGGTAAAAGAGCAGATTTAAATAGCGTAAAAGACAATTCTCAAAAATGTGTTATCGAGGGAGTTTTTAGGATTGCAAAATATGATCTCGAAACATTTTTTGATGAGCAGGAACTGGATTATGAAGAAGAGACCATCATTAGAAGAGAAATCCTTCCTTCGGGTAAATCCAGAGCTTTTATTAATGATACTCCGGTTACCTTACAGGCATTATCCGGTTTGGGAGCTAGGTTAATCGATATCCATAGTCAACATCAAACGTTAGAAGTGACTACCAATGATTTTCAGTTCGAGGTACTAGATGCATTGGCACAGGTAGATCGCGAGGTAAAATCTTATCAAAGAGGTTTGAGGCTATTGAAAGAAAAGCAAAAAGAAGTTGATCTCTTGATAGCCAGTAAAGATAGCTTTACCAAAGAATATGAGTATAATTCGTTTCTGCTAAAAGAATTGGATGAGGCCAAATTAAAGCCTGGCGAGTTGCAAGAGCTAGAAGAAATGCATGATCGCCTCAATAATATAGAGGAAATTCAGGAGCGGCTTTCTGGTGCGATCGCAATTATAACTTCAGAAGAAGTTGGGGTTGGAGATCAGTTGAACACCATAAAAGCAAATCTCTCAAAAATAGCTTCATATTCTGGTCCTTTGAATGACTTGTCAGAAAGGATTCAGAGTTTGTATATAGAATTAGATGATGTTCAGGGATCCTTGCTTAACGAATTAGAAAAATTAGAAGCAGATCCAGAACAGCTTGAGAAAGCAAGTCAGCGATTGCAGTTACTTCATAACCTTCAGACAAAACATAATGTTGCAAGTGTTGAAGAATTGGTGATTATACAAGAAGAACTTCAGCAAAAGGTGTCTCAAACAGAATCGCTTTCAGGAGATATTGAAGCACTTCAAAATGAAATTGACACCATAAAAGCTCAATTGGATGAAGTTGCTCATAAGATTCATGAAAAGAGAAATAAAGCTTTACCAGGATTAATTGAAGAGTTGGAAGAAATACTAAACGCTTTAGGTATGCCTAATGCAAGTTTTAAAACATCTTTGACATTACAGGATACGTATTTCTCTAACGGTAAAGAAAATCTAGAGTTTCTATTTTGTGCTAATAAAGGAGGAAGCTATGGAGAGCTTAAAAAAGTAGCTTCAGGAGGAGAATTATCCAGGATAATGCTGGCAATAAAAGCAATTCTTTCCAGGTATGCACAACTACCTACGATCATTTTTGATGAGATAGATACGGGAGTATCCGGAGAGATTGCACACAAAATGGCAGATTTAATGCTGAATATGGGCAAGAATTTACAGGTGTTTAGTATCACGCATTTACCTCAGATAGCGGCCAATGGACAAAGCCAGTACAAGGTATTTAAGCAGGATATCAATGATACAACGGTTACGCAACTCAAATTATTAAATCAAGAAGAACGAATTACTGAAATTGCTGAAATGATCGGAGGGAAGAGTATTTCGGAGTCCGCGCTATCGCATGCCAAATCTTTGCTGCTTAATTAAGCTAAAATTACACGGAAATAGTATCAGTTTGGGCTGTTTTGTTATCTTTACAGCTTGTATAACGATCTTTAATTTACAACTAATGTCACACAATTTATTAAAAGGCAAAAGAGGAATTATTTTTGGAGCACTTGATGAGAGTTCAATTGCTTGGAAAACAGCCGAAAAAGTTTTTGAACAAGGAGGGAGTTTTGTGCTAACTAATGCTCCGGTAGCTATGAGAATGGGAGCAATCAATACCCTTGCAGAGAAAACAAATGCTCAGGTAATACCTGCAGATGCTACATCTATTGAAGATCTTGAGAATCTTGTAGAAAAATCGATGGAGATTTTAGGCGGTAAGCTGGATTTTGTATTGCATTCTATAGGAATGTCTGTCAATGTTCGAAAAGGTCGTCATTATACAGATTTGAATTACAGTTTTAGTGAAAAAGGATGGGATGTGTCAGCATTATCTTTCCACAAAACCATGCAGACTTTGTATAAAAAGGATGCAATGAACGAGTGGGGGAGTATTGTGGCGTTAACCTATATGGCTGCGCAACGTGTGTTCCCTGATTATAATGATATGGCGGATAACAAAGCATATTTAGAATCTATAGGACGTAGTTTTGGATATTTCTTTGGAAGAGATAAAAAAGTACGTGTGAATACGATTTCACAATCTCCTACACCTACCACAGCAGGAAAAGGAGTAAAAGGTTTTGATGGCTTTATTGAATATGCTGATAAAATGTCTCCACTTGGAAATGCAACGGCAGATGAGTGTGCAGACTATACGATAACTTTGTTTTCGGATTTAACCAAAAAAGTTACACTACAAAACTTATATCACGATGGTGGATTCTCAAATATGGGAGTTAGTCAAATGGTGATGGATAAGTTTGTAGAAGAACAATAAATACTGATAAATAACGTAATAATAAAATCCCATTACCAGAGAGTAGATGGGATTTTTCTTTGATACATCTCGCTTTATGCAATTTGATTTTTCTTTTATTATACCGGTATATAATCGACCCAATGAGATTGATGAGCTTTTGGAAAGCATGTTGGCCATGCAGTATTCCAAACCTTATGAAATCGTTATTGTAGAAGATGGTTCTTCGGATACGGCAGAGCAGGTAATAGAAGGATATCGTGACAAGTTGAAGATAAGCTATTATCAGAAAGAAAATACTGGCCCTGGAGACTCTCGTAACTACGGAATGCGAAAAGCAAAAGGCAATTATTTTATCATTTTGGATAGCGATGTGCTAATGCCAGAGGATTACCTGGAAAAAGTGGATGCATTTTTATCAAAGAACTTTGTACATTGTTTTGGAGGACCAGACGATGCTCATCAAAGCTTTACAGATCTGCAAAAGGCCATAAGTTATAGTATGACTTCTTACCTAACTACAGGAGGAATTCGAGGACGAAAAAAAGTGGTAGGCAAATTTCAACCGCGTAGTTTTAATATGGGGTTGTCTAAAGAAGCTTTTGAAGCTTCCAGGGGTTTTGGTAATATTCATCCCGGAGAAGACCCTGATTTAACGATACGACTTTGGAATTTGGGGTATGATACCGCTTTAATACCGGATGCAAAGGTGTTTCATAAGCGAAGAATCTCCTGGAAAAAGTTTTACATACAGGTGAATAAATTTGGACTAGTACGCCCAATTCTTAATAAATGGCATCCTGAGACGGCAAAAATCACCTATTGGTTTCCTACTTTATTTCTGTGTTTTATTGCGTTCTCCTTGGTAACCGCACTATTTGGATGGTGGTATTTCCTTGGATTGTTAGGACTGTATTTTGTGTTTATATTTTTTGGAGCTATCGCTGCTTACAAAAAACTTTCTATTGCATGGAAGGCGATTCTGGCGGTTTTGATACAATTTTATGGATACGGAAAAGGATTCCTGAAATCTTATTATTATATTCATCTACTCAATAGGGTCCCACAAAAGCAATTTAAGAAGTTGTTTTTTGAAAAGTAATAGCATATGTCAAACCGAAAAAAGAAGACTTTTTTATTCAAAAGAAGTAGTGTAAAAACTTTTCTGTTTTTTTTAGGTTTCACTTCTCTTTTATGGTTATTCATTCAATTTTCTAAAAATTATACAAAGGAAGTAGAAGTAGGTATTCGGTATACCAACTTGCCTGAGGGTAAGATCTTTAATGAAACCAGTGATCAAACCTTAAGAATGACTTTGAATGGTAATGGTTTCCGTTTGATCAATCATAATTGGCAAAAACCTATCCTGGAATTTAATGCCGAAGATGCTGTGTCAAAAAATGAAGATCATTTTTTGTTTTTTGTGGATAAAGAGTCTTCAATTTTGCAAAGTAAACTAGATTTTAAGGGACGGGTATTGGCCATACAAAAAGATACGCTTACTTTGAGACTGGATATCAACCTTGAAAAAAAGGTTCCTATAGCTATTCTTCAGGATATACAATATGCCAATGGGTATGGGAGCGATAAGGGATTAGTGATCACTCCGGATTCGGTAATGGTTAGTGGTCCTTCGGCGATGATAGACACCTTGCAACAGGTGCGAACTATACCATTAAGTTTAGAAGGACTTAATGTGGATTACGCTTCAGAATTAGAAATCGACACTCAGGTTTTGCCAACCAATATCAAGGTGTCTCCGGTTCAATTAAAAGCTGAGGTATTGGTAAGTAAATTTACAGAAGGAAGCCAAAGAATTCCTATTGTGCTTAACAATGTGCCTGAAGGAGTAAATATTAAAATCTTTCCCAAAGAAACATCAATCGTATATCGAGTTGGCCTGGATAAATACAATGAGATTACCGAAAGAGATTTTCGAGTAGTAGCTGATTATGCCAAAGCATCAGAAGAAAGTGTATTTCTAACTTTAGAATTGATGGATATTCCAGAGTCTATTCATGATGTGCGGCTTCAGGAAAAACAAGTGCAGTTTGTTGTTCTTAAACAAGAGAGTAATTAAGTATGAAAGTTGTTGGTCTTACCGGTGGTATTGGAAGTGGTAAATCCACAATTGCCAAGATGTTTGAGGACTTGGGAGTTGCAGTTTATATAGCGGATATCGAGGCTAAGAAACTGATGAGTGAAGATCCCGCGGTAAAAAAGGAAATTACAGATTTGTTTGGTGAGGAGGCTTATTGGAATAATACCTTAAACAGACCTTTTATCGCCAATATTGTTTTTAATGATTCGACCCAGCTCGAGAAATTAAATGCTATCGTTCATCCAGCAGTAGCTGATCATTTCCACAAATGGAAAGACCGCCAAAACGGTAATTATGTAATCAAAGAAGCCGCTATCCTTTTCGAAAATGGCGGGTATAAACAGTGTGATCATACGATCCTTGTCGTGGCTCCATTAGAATTGAGAATTTCCAGAGTATTGAACCGAGATCAATCCACTAGAGATGAGGTTTTATCCAGAATAAAAAACCAGTGGGATGACGATCAAAAAATTCCTTTGGCCGATTTTGTTATACAGAACATCGATTTGCAAGATACCGAACAACAAGTCAATGAGATACACCAGAAAATATCTCGCTAACTACCTTGTAATCCTAATCCTTCATTTTGTTAACATTTGGTTAAACCCTAAAGTAGCTAAATGTTAAAGTCTTACTTTTGATCTATGAATAAAAGGTTATTCGTATTGCTGATAATCCTGATGAGTTTATCGTTGATTGGGATTATTTTTGTTCAGGGATATTGGATTAACAACACTGTAGAGAATAATGAAGAGCAGTTTTCTTTTAATGCAAAGCAAATTCTGATTTCGGTATCCAATGGGATACAATATCGAGAGTTTGAAGAGATGTTTTTTCCTTTACGAGAAATCATTCACAGCATAGAAGAGCCCGATAATAATACAATTCGTCAGCTGTTGAACCTTAGTATAGACAAAAGAACAAAACCTTTTGAATATGCTAATGAAATTTTGGAGGAGGATGCAAAATTATTCTCTTCGTTCATTAATTTCAATATTGATACAGTTCGTTTAAAGAGTATTTTAAACCGAAATGTAGAAAACTCTTTACAAGAAACCCAGAGTAGTAATACAGAGCTTAGTGCAACGTCTAAGTTAGAAAGAAGGATAAAAGGGTTAACAGACCTGCAGAGAAAGGACTATGAAATTTTAATAGGAGAAATTGCGAGTTTTATTCCTATTCATAGAAGGGTAAAGAAAAAGGAAATTGAATATTTATTAAAAAAAGAGCTTGAAGAAAGAGATATAAAGGTAGGTTTTGAATATGCGATTTACAGCCGTTCTCTTGCTACCAAAGTACGTTCTGAAGATTTTAATTTGGATCACCCTGCAACTTACGCTATTGCACTATTTGCAGATGATCAAGGAGCTAGCGAATATCAGTTATTAGTTAATTTTACTGGTAAAAAACAATATGTGCTTTCCACTATTAAAGGAATGGCCATACTTTCTATCATTTTTACGCTGATTATTGTAATTGCTTATTCGAGTGCATTGTCGCAGTTGATGCAACAACGACAGATCTCCCAAATTAAAACCGATTTTATTAATAATATGACGCATGAGCTGAAAACTCCTATCGCTACCATCAACCTTGCTCTGGATGCTATCAAGAATCCTAAAATTTCGGGAGATAAAGAAAAGTTGCAACGGTATATGACGATGATAAGAGAAGAAAATAAGCGAATGCATGCCCAGGTCGAAAATGTTTTGAGGATTTCTCAATTAGAGAAAAATGAACTTAACATCAAAAAAGACAGACAGGAATTACATGATATTATTGAAGACGCAGTGACACATGTCTCTTTGATTGTTGAAAATAGACAAGGGTATATCAAAACACATTTAGGAGCTTTAAAAACAACTATTTTGGCAAATGACAGTCATATGACCAACGTAGTTGTGAACGTTCTGGATAATGCAATTAAATATTCAGAAAGTGAACCCAAAATAGATATATATACTGAGAATGTAAAAAATAGTATCGTTCTTAAAATTCGTGACCATGGAATTGGTATGAGCAAAGTGGCGCAGAAAAAGATTTTTGAAAAGTTCTTTAGGGAGCATACAGGAGATCTGCATAATGTAAAAGGACACGGATTAGGACTAACATATGTGAAACGAATTATAGACGATCATCATGGTCAGATATGGGTAGAGAGTGAAAGGGGAAAAGGCTCTACATTTATAATTAAATTACCGTTAATATCATAAAATATGGAAACAGAAAACAAAAAGATTTTGCTTGTAGAGGATGATCCGAACTTTGGAACGGTTCTAAAGGATTATCTAGTAATGAATGATTATGATGTTGTGCATGCTAAAAATGGTATGGAAGGCTTCGAAAAGTTCAAAAAAGATGATTATGACATGTGTATCTTAGATGTCATGATGCCTTATAAAGATGGGTTTACTTTGGCAAAAGAAATTCGTGATAAAAATGAAGAAATACCTATTATCTTCTTGACTGCAAAAGCAATGAAAGAAGATGTACTAAAAGGGTATAAGGTAGGTGCAGATGATTACCTAAATAAACCTTTTGATAGCGAGGTATTATTAATGAAAATACAAGCTATTATGCAACGTAAGAGCACAGAGTCTGTTGCTGATAGCAAACAATTCGAATTCAAAATAGGAGGTTTTCACTTGAATTCAAAACTAAGATTCTTGACGTACAAAGAAGAAGATCCTATAAAATTATCTCCAAAAGAAAATGAATTGCTTCGTCTTTTGGCACTACATCTTAATGACTTAATGCCAAGGGAACTTGCGTTAACTAAGATTTGGAGAGATGATAACTACTTCACCTCGAGAAGTATGGACGTATACATCGCTAAACTAAGAAAGTATCTAAAGAAAGATGAGAATGTTGAAATATTAAACATTCATGGAGAAGGGTTTAGATTAGTCGTAAGAGGCGAAGAAGTATAGAGCATATAACGGTACTATTTCATAAGGCATCATAATTATTTTATGGTGCTTTTTTCTTTTATATAAGTCACTACTTCTATTACATCTCCACTATACGGGAACCATTTGATTTCTGGGTCCTTTCTAAACCAGGTAAGTTGTCTTTTTGCGAAACGACGGGTATTCTTTTTGATTTCTGAAATGGCAAAATCTAATTCCCATTCCCCATCAAAATGGGTAAATAGTTCTTTATATCCTACAGTATTAAGTGCATTCAAATTTTTGTGTGGGAGTAAGGATTTAACTTCGTTAATTAATCCTTGCTCGACCATGAGATCAACACGTTGATTGATACGATCATAAATAACTTCTCTATCTGCTGTAATCCCCACTTTTATAATCGAAAAAGGTCTGTTTTTTTTGGTAGCCGTAGTAAAAGAAGAATAAGGCTGACCACTACTAATACAGATCTCTAATGCTCTCATTACTCTATGAGTATTTTGTTTGTCTACTTTGGCGTAATACTCGGGATCCAAAGCTTTTAGCTGAGCTTGAAGGTGTTCTATGCCTTTGGTTTCATAAGCGATATGTAATTCTTCTCGAATTTTGGGGTCAACTTCTGGGAATGTATCTAGTCCTTTGGTGATTGCATCAACATACAGTCCTGATCCTCCGACAAGAATGACAAAATCATTTTTTTGAAATAACCTATCTATTGTGTCTAGGGCTTCTTTTTCAAAATCTCCTACACTGTAGGGTTCTGTAATACTTTTGTGTTGTATAAAATGATGAGGTGCCTGAGCTAATTCTTCTTTTGATGGAACCGCAGTACCAATATACATTTCCTTAAAAAACTGCCTGCTATCTGCAGAAACAATTTCGCAATCCAAATGATTGGCTAGCGCAATACTAAGACTGGTTTTTCCAATCGCGGTAGGTCCTATAACAACAATCAGGTTTTTACTCATTTCAGTAGATCTTCACCGCATTTATGACAAAACTTGGCATCATCTCTATGGTTACTTTCGTTACAGTTATTGCAGGATTGTGTGTTGAGATGAACTTTTTTGGTTTGGTGCGTATATTCTGCACTCACAATACCTGTTGGTACGGCAATGATACCATAACCCATAATCATTATAATAGCTGCCAAAAATTGGCCCAAAGGCGTAACCGGTGCAATATCTCCGTATCCTACCGTAGTAAGCGTAACGATACACCAATACACACTTATAGGAATGCTTTTGAAACCACTTTCTTCACCCTCTACGATATACATAACCGTTCCCATGATGATACATAATACCAAAACGGCGAATAGAAATACCAATATTTTGGCACGACTATCTTTGATCGCTTTTACTAATTTGTTGGATTCTCCAATGTACCTAGAGATTTTTAAAATCCTAAATATTCTTAATAACCGTAATGCACGAACAGTAAGTAATGCACTGGATCCTGCAAAGAAAAAGGATAGGTATAATGGAATGGTAGATAAAAGATCTATGATGCCATAAAAACTAAAAATATACGAGGTAGGTTTCTTGATCGAAATAATCCGAGCGATATATTCAAAAGTAAAAAATATAGTAATGACCCATTCCGCGTAGTACAGGAACTCATAAATATCAATAGGAAGTCCTTTTACACTTTCCAGCATTACGAATACAATACTCAATACAATAAGGATTAATAAGGTAACATCAAACACCTTACCCATCGGAGTATCTGCCTCATAAATTATCTCATGTAATTTGTTTTTCCAGGTGTTATGATCTGTGTCTTTTGTCAAACTAAAATGTTTTGCTTAAAAATACTAAAACTAGTTTATTTTTTTTATTGATATCACGGTATCCCTTTCAATGTCTACTATCAAATTAAAAATTTCTTTTAAAGCTGGGTAATATTCGATAGGATAGTAAGGAGCGTTAAAGTTTATTCTATGGTTAATCAGTAATTTTTTACCATTGTTTTGGTAATTAACGGTTACCGTAGCTAATTTATTAGGCAATGCGAATCCTTGATTTTTAGGGAGGTCTACAAATTCATAATCTTCCCCGATATTTATGGAAACCAAATATGTATATGAATCTTTAAAACCAAAATCTACCGGAAAAGTTCTTTCATTTAATGTAAATGGGTTTTTACTAAAAAAAGCTTCAGAAAAAGGTTTGATATATATGATATTTTCAATTTGTTCTGTTGGAGAATTATAATGAAACTCTTCAAGGTATGATTTTTCTGTGTTTTCTTGGTTTTTGATAGTAGCGTTGGTAATGATGCGATCTGGATATTGTTGTTTGATAGTTTCTCCTAAATTCTGAGAGGTATTTGCATACATTTTTTTTCTTTTATAGTATGCCGGATATCCTTGGAAAGCGTGAGTTACTTTACCACTTATCATTAAATCGTCATTCAACGTTATATCTTCTTTGTAGTAATGAGAAGAGCGAAGTCTTGGTTCAATATTGATCCAACTGCTACCATTTTTAAAATCAAGTAATCGCCCATATTGATTTAAACATCTGAATGGGACCTCGCCAAAGTTTAATGTCTTTTCTGTGGCATCCAAAAGGTAGGAATTGTTTTCTAAAGACAAATGTACAATCAGGTAGTTGAAATCTGTAATCACAGGGTATAATTTTGTAACATAACCATTATCTCTGGTAGACATTAATACAGGTAATACATCAAACCCTTGTTGTTTAAGTGCATTATGCAATAATATGTTGATGCTCGAAACATTTCCTACTTTGGTAGAGATTACTTTTTTAATATCCCCATCAGTAAAAATTCTGTTTTTCTTATTCCAGGTATAGTGTTTTACAATGTAACGATATATGGCTTTCGCTTTATCAATATTGTTAGGTAATGATTGGATTTCCAGCGGTAGTACGTTTTTGGTTAAATTTACTTTTTTGAGTTGAACGCCAATACTAACTTCCTTTTTTATTTTGTTATCTACATCTTCCCATGTTTCGCTGAACTTTTTATTGACCCCATCAAAGCCTTTATATTCCCTCAACTCAAAGTCTATTCTTGAAAAATAGTTTTCTTTTGCGGTCATGTATTCTTCCTCAATGAACGCGGGAATATCTTTCATAACATATACATTATGCGAGCAGTCAGAGTGTCCGCCATAAGCAACTTCGAGACATTGTTTGATCAGACTTTCATCCTTTGAATGAAGCTTTAAGGGGCCTACTAATTTGATATTATACAAATAATTCCCTGGTAAATCAGTGATGTATTCACTGTAAATTTTTGGAATGTCATCTTGAAAATCCCATCCATTGAATTTAAATATAAATGGAGATTCTTGTTGGTACTTATAGGTCAATACAGAGCCGGGTTTAACATCAGGAAAAGTAAATTTGATGATAGAGTAATGCTCGTCGTATTTTTCTTCATAAACATTCTCTTTTTCCAGTTTGGTTTTTACTACTTTCCCATTTTCTAAGTTGTAGGTATATGCAACCAAATCTCGGTATGTTTCCCGTCTTCCTTTGTTGTTGTAGAGAAAAATTTCGATAGTAGCCTTGTCAAATCCTTGAGAGTTCAATATTTTAATTTTGGCTTCATAGTCAGTCAATAGATTATAGTTGTTTCCATTTTCTATTCTACTATATCCTTTTTCATAGAGATACAAAGCATTAGCGGTACTGTCTTTAGGATAACTGTTATTTTCTAAATCAGCCTCGCTTACAACAAGATTAGTACTGTTATAGGTGTTTTGCGCGCTAAGAAATAGAGTAAATAAGTTGAGAGTTATTAGAAGAAAACGTTTAATCATTCCTGTTTAATTTGACAATCTTTAATTTTTTATGCTGGCGAATGTAACTCTGAATAATATGTTGCGCATCTCTATTATGCTGCATAGGGGTAATTATCGTACGTAGTATTTCGATATTGTTGATTTGATGATTCAAATTGAAGTATCCAAATCCTTTAAATTTACCATCTTCAACCAAAATAACTCCTTGTTCGTCAACATCTCGACCCCGATCAATGATGATCATATTCTGAGCTTCAAACGAGTTTTTATGAATTAATTTCTTTACTCGTTCATTGTACTCGTCTTTACTTTCGCTGCCAATACAAGCGCCTTCACATTGTTTTATCGTATAATTAAAACAATTGCCTTTACCATTAACCAGTCCCATTAATCGTTGGCAGAGATTAAATTCTTCTGTCCAACGGTGCATATAGCTTTTTGCCTGTTGTCTATTGGTAAAAGTGGTAATGCTCTTTTGTCGACCATTGGCTTTGCTTACTTTTAGATTGATGTATCCATCTTCGTCGACGAATTGATATAAGGCCTGGTCAAATTTTGTTTTTCGTAAGGCCCGGTTGTATTTTGGCTTGTTTACTTTTATCTCTTCGCTTTCCTTCAGCAAGGCAAGTAATTCGCTACCTGTGATTTCATATGATACCGATACTACTTCTTCTTGTATGCGTCTGGACTTTCTGTTGTCATTAGTAAAGTGCTGATTAAGGCGCTTTTTGATGTTCTTACTTTTGCCAATGTAAATGATATCTCCATTTTCATTATGCATATAATACACCCCCGTAGCAATGGGGGCTTGCTCAATCAATCGGAGTAATTTATCATCGATCTGACGCTTAGGATCAGCTCTTACTGTATCAGTAATTATGCTTTTTTCAGAATCTTTAGTGAGGAGTAACTTAAAAAGCTTTACCGTTGCAAGGGCGTCACCATTTGCACGATGCCTATCTGATAAGGGAATACCTAGTCCACGTACTAATTTTCCTAAGCTGTATGACTTTTGATCCGGGATCAGTTTTTTTGAAAGCTCTACTGTGCATAAAGAATGTCTTTCAAAGTCAAACCCTAGTCTTGAGAATTCAGTTCGTAGTATTCGGTAGTCAAAGCTTGCGTTATGAGCAACTACGACACAATCTTCTGTAATTTCTACGATTCTTTTGGCTACCTCATAAAACTTAGGCGCATTGCGAAGCATATCATTGTTAATACCAGTAAGATTTGCTACAAAGGGCTGTATAGGACGTTCTGGATTAACTAGACTTATAAACTGATCAACAACCTGTAAACCATCAAATTTGTAAATAGCAATTTCAGTAATACCTTCTTCATTATATTTTCCTCCTGTTGTTTCTATATCTAAAATTGCATACATAGTTTACTGTATAGGCATTTGTTTTACTGTTAAGATGTTTTGTGCTTTGAGTTTTCCTTTGTATTACTACCTAAAAGTAGTTTTGAAAATACTAAATTAACCCTTTTATTGATAGATCAAAATTAAAAGAGAGTATTGCTATTATACCTTTTGATATTAATGGTAGTTTCTGGCACCAAAAATTGAACTTCCAATTCTTACCATGGTACTACCAGAAGCAATAGCGATTGCGTGATCTGCACTCATTCCAATAGATAGTGTTGTCAAGTTTGGATATTCGGGTTGTAATTGGTCAAAAAGACGTTTGATACCTCCGAATTCTGATTTTATTTGCTGTTCGTTATTGGTGAAAGTAGCCATTCCCATTAATCCTTTAATTTGTACATGAGTTAAGGATTTTACTTCTTCAGAGGCCAACAAAGCAATGGCGTCCTCCTCACTAAGACCAAATTTACTGTCTTCTTCTGCAATTTTGATTTGGATAAGGCATGAGATTATTCTATCATGTTTTTTGGCCTGTTTGTCAATTTCCTTGAGTAACTTCAAACTATCTACGGCATGAATCAAATCCACAAACTCAGCCATATATTTTACCTTATTCGTTTGTACATGACCGATCATATGCCACTGAATGTCTTTTGGCATTTGTTCCCATTTTTCGGTCATTTCCTGAATTTTGTTTTCTCCAAAAACCCGTTGCCCTGCATTATAGGCCTGCATTAATTCTTCAACTGGTTTGGTTTTTGAAACCGCAACAAGGGTAACTTTTTCCGGAATTTCTGTTCGAATTCGTTCGAGATTATGTTGGATATCGCTCATAGGCTGCAAATATATCTAAAATCGACGAGGTAAAAGGTGCCATCCTTGCACTTAGAAGTGTGTTGGATATCAAAATTCGTAGATGGTAATACCGCTTCTCAATTTGGGTTCGATATAGGTGCTTTTTGGAGGCATTTTTAGCCCTTCGTCCGCTATTTTTTTCATCTGCGAAACCGAGGCAGGGAATAAAACAAAACCTACTTGAAATTCTTGATTATCAATGCTACTTTTTACAGGAATAATATCGTTTTTACCGTGAGAATATTCAATTCTAGTATCAGTACGTAAATCTTCGATCCCAAGAATCGGTTTCAAAACGGTTTTATACAATATTTGAGCATCTAATTCTTCTAGTGCGTTATCGAACTGATAGCTGGTTTTTCTAAGGTAAAGCGAATAGAATTCTCCATCCAGATACATGCTAAAATGATGAGGTTTGGAAGGTTTGTAAGCTTCTATTCCTCTGTTCTCTATGCGAAACCATTCGTCTAACTTGATCAAAAACTCTTCTTTGGTCAATCCATTAAGATCTTTGATCAACCGATTGAATTCGTATATCCTCAAATCGGATTCCGGAATCAAGTAACTCATAAAAAAGTTATAAGGCTCTTCTCCAGAATGATCGGGATTGTTGACTTTGAGGTCCTGAGCAAGCAGGTGAGAAGATGCAGAACGATGATGACCGTCTGCTATATAAATAGTATCGATAGAAGCAAAAGCCTCTTTTAGGACTTCTATGGATTTGGAATCTTCGACCTTCCAGAGATAGTGTGTGTCTCTATAGGTGGTTGTAAATTCAAATTCTGCTCTTTCCTGAATTTTTTTTGAAATCACATCTGATATCACATCATTGTCAGGGTGGGTAAGGAGTACAGGCTCGGCATTAAACCCTACTGTTTTTAGATACTCCTTAAACGTGTTTTCTCTGTGTTGAAGCGTGTCTTCATGTATTTTGATGACATTATTTTCGTAATCAGCAGTACTGGCAGCTGCCACAATACCTGAAAAAGATTCTTGTTCTCGATTTACAATTTTATAGACATAGTAACAGGGTGTCTGATCCTGAACAAAAATTTCATCTTCTTTGAATTCCAGATAGCGATTGCGAACCAGTTTGTAGCGTTCCTCCCCAGAGATCTCTTTTTGATACTTATATCCAGGATTAACGATATGGAGAAAGGAGTAGGGGTTGTAATCCATTCTTGAATCTCGCTCAAACGCCGTATAACTTTCATAAGATCTTGAAGCCACAAGACTTACTTTGTCTCTTGTCGGGCGAATTGCTTTAAACGGGTGGATTTTTGCCATATTATGTTATTTAAACAACTGGTCCAGTTTTTCTTTTAATTTAATACCACGTAAGTTTTCCTCGATAATAATTCCTCGCTCATCGATTAAAAAGTTGTAAGGAATCCCGTTAACTCCATATATTCTAGAAACATCTCCTTTGACTCCTTTTAATTCACTAATATTTGTCCAAGGAAGCCCATCTTTTTCTATCGCGTCAACCCAGTTCTTTTTGCTAATATCCAGAGAAACACCAAGGATTTCAAATCCTTTGTTTTTGAATTCAGTATAAGTTTTTACTAACTCTGGATTTTCTTCCCGACAAGGTCCACACCAAGAAGCCCAAAATTCTACTAAGACGTATTTTCCTTTTATGCTTGATAGCTTTACAAGATTATCCTTAGTGTTTGGTAACTCAAAATCAAGATATTTATCCCCAATTTTGGGAGTCTCTGGTAAGGATAGAAAATGTTTAACCAAACTTCCATTTTTTGAACTTTTAATTTTATCCGATAGGGATTGGTATAATTTATTTACAGTATCTTTTTTCCAGGTTGTAGAGTTTATATTCAGAATATGACTACTTACGTAAGAATCAGGAAAGTCTTTGATAAACTGTTTTGAATTTTCTTGCATTTTATCTAGGTAGTGATTCTGTTTTTGTATTAGTGAGTCTCTAGTATTTTTATCTAGATTAGTATTTCTGAAATGTTTTTGAACTTGGTCTAATAGAATATTTAACTGATTATTTTTTTTGGCAAGTATCTCGCTTTCTTGTTGAGTTTGCCCTGCATTAATTTTTACGTTTTTAATGTCTCCCTTTTTTCCTTGAATTTCAATTTTTTGATTCTCTGCCCATAAGAAGAAGTACTCAGGATTTGTTTTGCCAGCAATCATAAAAAAAGAAGAAGGTTCATCAACTTTTCCTGTAAAACTAAATTCTTCATTAAAAACCTGTGTTGAATCTACTTTTTTATTGTCTTTATTGATAAAAATCCAAGTACTATCCGAAATACCTTTTAGAGTTCCTAAAATTTCATATCGTTCTTTTGTAATTGCTTTTTTTGAACTATTATTTTGATCCGTCTTACAAGATAATATTGATAAGGTAATTGCAACAAAATATAGTTTTATAAGATTTCTAAAAAACATAAAATACTTGATAGGTTAAACAAAACAAGTTGAATACAATTAAAGTATCCAACTTGTAAATATATAATTTATGTGTTTTGAAAGCTAGTCTTTATACAAATTGCTTGGCAACTTTTTCTGCTTTTCTACTTTCTGAATAATCGTAAAATCCTTCTCCGCTTTTAACCCCTAATTTACCAGCCATTACCATGTTAACCAATAGTGGGCAAGGCGCATACTTTGGGTTTTTGAAGCCTTCGTACATTACATTAAGGATAGAAAGGCATACATCAAGACCAATAAAATCAGCTAATTGTAAGGGACCCATTGGGTGCGCCATTCCTAATTTCATTACCGTATCGATTTCAGTTACTCCGGCAACTCCATTGTATAACGTTTCGATAGATTCGTTGATCATTGGCATCAGGATTCTATTGGCTACAAATCCAGGGTAGTCATTTACCTCTACTGGGATTTTACCTAACTGCTTAGATACTTCCATGATGGTTTGTGTCACCTCGTCAGAAGTGTTATATCCTCTAATGATCTCTACCAATTTCATGATAGGCACAGGATTCATAAAATGCATCCCAATCACCATTTCTGGCCGATTAGTAACCGCTGCGATTTGTGTAATCGAGATAGAAGAAGTGTTTGTTGCCAAAATCGTGTCATCAGGACAAGCGTCGCTCAAATCTTTGAAAATCTTAAGTTTTAGATCCACGTTTTCAGTAGCGGCCTCTACTACCAATCCTGCGTATTCTACACCTTCTTTTATGTTGGTATAAGTAGAGATATTTCCTAAAGTAGATTCTTTATCAGCTTCTGTGATTTTCTCTTTAGCGATCATACGATCCAAATTTTTGGTGATCGTTGCCAAACCTCTATCCAAAGCTTGTTGTGAGATGTCAATAAGTTGTACTTTAAAACCTTTTTGTGCAAAAGTATGTGCAATACCGTTGCCCATAGTTCCTGCACCAATTACTGCTATGTTTTTCATGTGTTTATTCTATTTTTTATAATCATATAACTTGCCAAATTTCATTTCCGATGGTTTGTCAAAAACTTTGTTATGGCTTGTTTCATATGAGTTATTTGAGTGTATTGAAAGTTTAATTGTTTAGTGTTTGAAGCAATCGATAATTTTTAAAGCGACTTCCAAAGCTTTTTTACCTTGCTCTAGGGATACGATAGGAGTAGTGTCGTTTTTGATAGCATCTGCAAAAGTATCTAGCTCATCAAGGATAGCATTGTTTGACGGTATCGATGGGTTGTCAAAATAAATTTGCTTTCGCACTCCTTCGGCATTCTGCAAAATCATAGCAAAATCATCAGGTTGCTCGGGCGCGTCTTTCATTTTTACGACCTCACATTTCTTTTCAAAGAAATCAACAGAGATATAGGCATCCTTTTGAAAGAACCTTGATTTACGCATGTTTTTTAATGAAATACGGCTGGCAGTCAGATTAGCAACACAACCATTTTCAAACTCGATTCTGGCGTTGGCAATATCAGGAGTCTCACTGATCACAGATACTCCGCTTGCACTGATCTGTTTAACTTCAGAATGCACCACGCTCAAAATAGCATCGATATCATGAATCATCAAGTCCAGCACTACAGGTACATCAGTTCCTCTTGGGTTGAATTCAGCTAATCGATGCGCTTCAATAAACATAGGGTTATCGATCTTTTGAGCTACAGCAGTATATGCAGGATTAAATCGTTCTACATGTCCTACTTGTCCTTTAACGTTGTTTTGATTGGCCAGTCGTATCAATTCTTCTGCTTCTGCAACAGTATTGGTAATAGGCTTTTCAATAAAAACATGTTTGCCAGCTTCGATGGCTTGCTTGGCAACGTCAAAATGAGCAAAAGTAGGAGTAACTATATCCACCACATCAACGGCTTCAATTAATTCCTCGATAGAATTAAAAAGATGATATCCGAACTCTTTTGCAATTGCATTGGCTTGTGAAGAACTGGTATCGTAAAAACCAGTAAGTTCATAATTCTCGGATTGTTCAAGAAGACGTAAATGGATTTTACCAAGGTGTCCCGCACCGAGTACTCCGGCTTTGAGCATATTTCAATATTTTACACAAAAATAGTATTATTTATAAATTTTAAACCTTAAAAATATCTAAAAAGCAAAATTTAAGAATGGATTAGAAAACTGTGTAAGAACTGCTCTGTTTTTGATAAAAAGGTAATTGCTAGAATACTGCGTTTTTTTTTAATAGTTTTTTGAAATAAAATATATTCCAACGAAATGTTTGTGTAATTTTATCGGGCTAAATAACCCCTTGATAATAGTGAAAGATACCCTTAGACATGCAGGAAAAAGAAAACAACTTGTTGATGTTTTGATTCGCAAAGGCATCAAGAACAAGGCTGTTTTGGCTGCTATTAATAAAATACCCCGACATCTATTTATGGATTCCGGCTTCGAAGATCATGCCTATCAGGATAAAGCCTTCCCGATTGCCGCAGATCAAACTATTTCGCAGCCTTACACCGTAGCTTTTCAATCCGAGTTATTGGAGGTTGGGAGTGGAGATAGGGTACTAGAGATAGGAACAGGGTCGGGTTATCAAACCGCAGTGCTTTGCGAATTGGGAGCAAAGGTATATAGTATCGAACGTCAAAAGGAATTATTTAAAAAGACCAAGCTCTTTTTGTCCAAATTAGGATATCGCCCAAAACACTTGTCTTTTGGAGATGGATATAAAGGACTAGAAGAGTATGCTCCGTACAAAGGAATTATCGTAACGGCAGGAGCTCCTTATGTGCCTAAACCTTTGTTAAGTCAATTGGCTATCAATGGTCGATTGGTAATACCGGTTGGAGAAGATGTTCAGATTATGACTCTTTTTATTCGGAAAACTGAAACTCAATTCGAAAAACACGAGTTTGGGGAGTTTAGATTTGTGCCTTTACTAGAGGATAAGAATTAACTATTTGTAATTCTTTTTAATTCGATCTAAGGCTCTTTTATTATCTCGATCTTTGATCGTTTCTCTTTTGTCGTACATTTTCTTACCTCTGGCTAAAACAATGTCGAGTTTAGCTAATCCTCTATCGTTAATGAACAAACGGGTAGGGATAATCGTTAATCCAGTATTTCTTACTTCTTTTTCAAGCTTTCGTAGTTCCTTTTTGTTGAGCAATAGTTTGCGTTCACTCTTAGGATTATGATTGAAGTAAGTGGCATGAGAATATTCTTCGATATGCATGTTGATAACAAAAAGTTCTCCGTTGTTGAATTCGCAAAAACTCTCTGCAATACCTGCTTTTCCTTCTCGAATTGCTTTTATTTCGGTACCTGCAAGTTTGATACCCGCAGTATACTTATCGAGAAATTCATACTCGAACTTTGCTTTTCGATTTAATATGTTGATTTTATTCTGATTCATTGTTTCAAATACAGGCCTACAAAAGTACAAAGCTTTCTGAAAAGAAAGCTTTGTTCATCAAAAAATGAATATTTAAAATTTTTTAAGGTTCTTGAAATTGGATGGTAGCTATTTTGTTATCCGCACTTAACTGAAGCTCCATGACCAAACTCATTTTCTCAAATTCTGCTTTATAGCTATTAATGCCTTCTGCGGTTTCTATAAAAGTTAGATTTTTTAAAGAACCGAATTGCTCATAACAACCGTTGACAAAACGTGAGACTCCTTCTTTGGTCATTGCCTCCTGCATTTCGGTGGTGTATAAATTAAAAATGTTATCTACGTTTTGAGTATTAAAATTTTCCTGAAAGCTTTTGGTGACTTCTTGATAATTCGGGTTATCCTGAGCCAAAAGAGCAGATGAGCAAAGGAATACTAAAAGTAGTAAAGCGTATTTCATAGCGATGATATTTGGGTTTAATGCATATGCAAAATAATTATCTTTTTTAAAAGAAGGAAACATACGTTCAAAAAAACTTGGATTTTGGATGGAGTGCAGTTTAACAAAAATGTCACAGTTATTGGTTTTTTAAAGTTTAATTTAGTCGTCCAAAATGCTATAGAAATGAAAAAATATTTGATTGTTGTATTGGTAGTAACGCTTTCTTCTTTTACAATGTATAATCAGTTACAGGTTCAGGAAATTGTAGATAAAGCAATAGAAAATGCAGGAGGATCGAGATATGATCATGCGGTTATCCATTTTACTTTCCGCGGAAAACAATATAGTAGTAAACGAGATGGGGGAACTTATCAGCTGGAACGCTTCGTAGAAGGGCCAGAGGGTGTGATCCATGATGTTGTAAGTAATAGTGGACTAGAAAGAACTATTGAAAATTGTAAAGTAAAGGTTGCAGATTCGTTGATCACCAAAATAAGTGACGGGGTAAACTCCGTACATTATTTTGCAGGGCTTCCTTTTGGTTTGAATGCGGATGCAGTGAATAAAGAATTGGTTGGAGAATCAACGGTTCTTGGAAAACGGTACTACAAAATAAAAGTGACTTTTGATCAAGAAGGTGGAGGAACAGATTTTGAAGATGAATTTCTGTATTGGATTCATAAAGACAACTTTACTGTCGATTATTTGGCATACAAATATGCAGTGAATGAAGGCGGTATTCGATTCAGAGAGGCATACAATCCAAGGGTTGTAAATGGTATTCGTTTTGTGGATTACAACAATTACAAAACGGATAATTTAAAAACTCCTTTATCAGATTTAGATCAATTGTTTGAGAACAAAAAGTTGAAACTACTTTCTAAAATAGCTTTAGAAGATATTTATGTGTATGTCGATAAGGTTGCTGCTAATTGATAGTTAGCATGTGATCGACAATCTCACCGTTTTTTAACGTTACTATAAATAGCTTTCCGTATATTTTTTCGTCTATTTTATGGTACTTTTTTGCACCGAGAATGGTATTAACAAAGGTAGGAGTAGAGTTGCTGTGCCCTACAATAACACTGGTTTTTCCTTTTGTTTTTTCCTGAAACTCGGGTTCGTTTAGTTTTTTGTGATCATAAATCAATAAAGGAGCATTTTGCGCTTTTACGATAGGTTCGGCAGTATGTCTTGTCCTTATAAAATCCGAAGAAAATACGAAATCAATTTTTATGTCAGCCAGCACTTTTGCCCAATTTTGAGCACGTTCTTTACCTTCTTTTGTAAGTTCTGGGTCTCTGTTATTTGGATCGCTAAGCTCTTTTTCGGCATGACGAATAAAATAATAGGTAGTAGTTTCTGCAGTGTCAGATTTCTGCGCAATAGCTGAAAAAGACAATAGAAACACTAATAGACTTAGAGTAAATCTCATGGCTAGCTTGTTTTTTTGATAAATATAAATAATTAATCCAACATCCCCATTTTCCAGATAACAACGATCATAGAAAGAATAGCAATGATGAAGAATCCTATATATATGTAGTAACTTCTCTTTTTGTGAGAAGAGCCAAGATCTCCGGATGATTTCATATGGCCAGGCTTTAGGTGGTTGTATGTGTATATAAGACTGCCAAAAACCATAAGTGTTACACTTTTTGTGGTTTTAACTGTAAAATTCTTTCTTCAAAATTCTTTACCGATAATGGCATCACCACATTTTGGAATAATTCGGACAGTTCAGGTTGGTGATTCCACCTTTTTTGTTTCAATAAATTGAAGTGTACGAAGGTGCTCCACATCACAGCCTTAAGTTCTGTTTTTTCATTATTCCACATTCTGATTTCTACATGAAGCTGGTTCTCGGTAAAATGTATTAATTGAGAATCAATAACGACTTCTTCCATCACAAGAGCAGGTTTCAGATATGCTATTTGATTACTGCCCACTACCCAGCTTATCCCTTGATTTTTGGCAAGCTTAAAGATGTCAAGGTTGTAGTGTTTTTCGATTTGATCTTCTCGGGCATTGATCATGTAATTGATGTAAGCCGCATTGTTAAGATGATTAAAAGGATCGCAATCTTGAAATCTAATTTTTGCTTTGCTTTCTAATACTTTTAGTAGTTCCATAGTCTTGTTTATTATAATATACCAATCGGTATATTTTTGGTTAAAAAAATTATTTTTTTAGTTCAATTTGAATCATATTATCAATTTGATCCATAGTGTCTAGCATGTATTCGTTATCATCCATGGTATGGGTCATAAAAATAGCTCCGGTAATCATGCTGTATAGTCGTTTAGCGTATCGCATGGCGTTTACCGTTTCTTTTATTTCACCTGCTGCTTTTCCTTTTTCTATGAGCTTTGCCAGGTTGTTTTGAATTTTATTAATTGAAAATCGAGCAGATTCAAAAAGGATATCATTTTGATATTTTGAATCTATAGACATGTTGATCACCGGGCATCCTCCAATCTCCTGGGTGTAATTGTAATAGTTTCTATAAAAATCCGTAACCAGGTATAATTGTTCCAAAGGAGATTCGCTCAGGGATTGATGCTCTGCAATTCGTTTTAGCATCTTTTTTTCAGTCATTCTAAATGCCGCAATAGCCAACTCTTCCTTGTTTTTGAAGTTGCCATAAATGGCACCTTTGGTCAAGCCAGTAGCTTTGGTAATATCACTCAAACTTGTTGCAGCATACCCATTTTTATTAAAGATGGGAGCCACAGTTTCAATGATAAATTCTGCTGTTTGTTCGGCTTTGGTTAACATTAGGATTTTAAATTAATAATTCAAAGATATAAAAAATATACCAATTGGTATATTTTGAGGTGTTTTTTATCTTTAATTAAAAGTTTTGAGGTTTAATTGATTCCTGCGCTACTATAAATAAGGTTGTGGATTTCGCTGTCTTTGATGCTTCTCGGAAGGTCGCAAGCATCGGCTACATGTTGTTCTTGATATCCTACAAGAATGTCAAATTTCTCCAGTGCTTCTTGTGCTTGTTCGCAACCAATATTTTTATTACGAACATGCTGCGTCTTTCTTTGTGGAGAATTACTGCGATTTTCGAAGTCTTTAAACTGGCATTTGATCACCTCTCGATCTTTAAAATAGAAACGTTCTTCCAGCGTTAACGTCACGTTTACTAGTTTGCGTTTACCACTTTTTGTTTTTTCGTAGTCTTTATACCAAATGTTATGTATAGCATATTGAAAAAACAGTTGGTTATCCCACACATAAAATTCATCTCTAAACTGAACATGTCCTTCTTTATAGATGTGGACGATATGTTTCAATTCGGTACCATTATAGTAAAAGGTTAACGTGCCTTCTTCAGCAGTTTCTTCGCAAGAATAATTGGTATGATGTTGCCGTAAAGCATTAGAGTCTACCAATTCACGAATTAACTGATACTTATTTCGGATATCAGATAGCGGACCCTTTCGGCTTTGGCCAAAACAGAGACTAGAGGTGAGAATAAGTAACAAAAAAGTTGGTTTCATTGCAGTTGCAATGTAGCTAAAAGCATCTTTTTTTCAAGATTTAGTTATCAACCGTGTAGGAATAAATTTGTTAATATCTACGGTAAAACCGTAATTTAGTGAGGTTTGTAAGAATATTCAGCCTGTTTATTTTTTTTAAAATGAGAAAATAAAACAGTCTATAACTGATTATTATAGACTGTTTTATGGTGTTTTTAACAGTTTTTTATGTTAACTAACCAGGTTTTCTTGGTTCCTAAAAACCAGATTATCGTCAAATTCATCCAATAAAATGATACTATCTGTAGAAACTTTACCGGCCAAAATCTCTTTGGATAACTTATTCAGCACCTCTTTTTGAATGGTTCTTTTGATAGGTCTTGCTCCAAATTCTGGTTGAAATCCTCTTTCTGAAAGATAAACGATAGCTTCCTCGGTAGCGTCCAATGTAATACTTTGTTGTTTCAGCATTTCAGAAACATTTTCAAGCTGAAGTTTTACAATCTCTTTGATATTGGATTTGGTTAATGGTGAAAACATTACAATATCATCTATTCTATTCAAAAACTCTGGGCGAACCGTTTGTTTTAATAGTCCTAAAACTTCCACCTTGGCGGCTTCCATAGCGGTATCCATATCTTTGATTCCTTCTAGCTTATCCTGAATAATATGACTACCCATATTACTAGTCATGATGATAATCGTATTTCTGAAATCAGCAGTTCTACCTTTATTATCCGTAAGTCTACCTTCGTCAAGAACTTGCAATAGAATATTAAAGGTATCTGGATGCGCTTTTTCTATCTCATCGAGTAGAACCACAGAATACGGTTTTCTTCTCACTGCTTCTGTAAGCTGCCCACCTTCATCATATCCCACATATCCAGGAGGCGCTCCTACCAATCTGCTCACCGAATGACGTTCTTGATACTCACTCATATCTATTCTGGTCATGGCACTTTCATCGTTAAATAAAAACTCAGCAAGCGCTTTGGCTAATTCGGTTTTACCAACTCCGGTAGTACCTAAGAATAGGAAGGAACCAATTGGTTTTTTCTGATCTTGCAATCCAGCTCTACTTCTTCGTACAGCATCACTTACAGCTTGTATCGCTTCTTCTTGCCCTACAACACGTTTTTGAAGCTCTTCTTCAAGAACAAGTAACTTTTCTCTTTCGCTTTGTAGCATTCTCGTAACAGGAATTCCTGTCCATTTGGCAACTACTTCGGCAATATCATCATTGGTCACCTCTTCCTTGATTAGAGAAGTGCTACTTTGTTGTTCTTCTAATTGTTGTTGAAGTTGCTCAAGCTCTTGTTGCGCTTCCTTAATTTTTCCGTATCGTATTTCGGCCACTTTACCGTAATCTCCATTTCGTTCTGCACGTTCTGCTTCCAGTTTATACTCTTCGATATCTTTTTTGGTATTCTGAATGCTATCTACAACTTCTTTCTCACTTTGCCACTTCGCAAAGATTTCATTTCGCTCTTCTTTTAGATTTGCCAAATCACTATTCAAAGCACTTAGTTTGGCAGCATCATTTTCTCTTTTGATGGCTTCAATCTCTATTTCTAGTTGCATCACCTTACGGTCAAGTACATCCAGTTCTTCAGGTTTAGAATTGATTTCCATTCTAAGCTTAGAAGCAGCTTCATCCATCAAATCAATAGCCTTATCTGGCAAAAATCTATTGGTAATATAACGCTGAGAAAGCTCCACCGCTGCAATGATTGCTTCATCTTTGATTCGAACTTTATGATGGGTCTCGTATTTTTCTTTGATTCCTCTTAAAATAGAGATCGCACTTTCGGTATCGGGCTCGTCTACGGTTACTTTCTGAAATCTTCTTTCTAGTGCTTTGTCCTTTTCAAAATACTTTTGGTATTCGTCCAAGGTAGTAGCCCCGATAGCTCTCAGTTCTCCTCTGGCTAGTGCAGGTTTCAAGATGTTGGCTGCATCCATGGCTCCCTGCCCACCTCCGGCACCTACCAAGGTGTGGATTTCGTCTATGAACAATACGATATCTCCATCGCTAGAGGTCACCTCTTTTACTACCGCTTTTAATCGCTCTTCAAATTCTCCTTTAAACTTTGCTCCGGCGATAAGAGCTCCCATATCTAGAGAGAAAATTCTCTTATCTTTCAAATTTTCGGGGATATCTCCTGCAATGATTCGATGGGCTAGTCCCTCAGCGATTGCCGTTTTACCTACCCCGGGTTCTCCAATCAACATAGGGTTGTTTTTGGTTCTTCTGGAGAGGATCTGCAGTATTCTTCGGATTTCTTCATCTCGACCAATTACAGGATCCAATTTTCCGCTTTCTGCCAGTTCATTTAGGTTTTTGGCGTATTTGTTTAGGGATTGATAAGTGTCTTCTGCACTTTGCGAGGTTACGCGTTCTCCTTGTCTGATCTCATTGATTGCTTCGTTCAAATCTTTTTGAGTTACTCCCTGATCTTTGAGAATCTGAGCAATTTTACTCTTCGATTTAAAAATAGCAATTACCAAATGTTCTATAGAAACATATTCATCATTCATTTTTTTGGCAACGATGCTAGCTTCATTTAGGGATGTACCCGCTTCTCGGGATAGTTGTATATCTCCTCCTGTTACCTTTGGAAAACTTTCTAATGTGCTATCCAATACTTTTTGAAGTAAAGCAATATTTACATTCAATTTCTTAAGCAAGAATGGAAGTACATTTTCATCTACCGTAAGGATAGCCTTGAAAATATGTTCATTCTCAATTTGCTGATGCCCGAAACTTTGAGCAAGCTGTTGTGCTTGCTGTATCGCTTCTTGTGATTTTATAGTGAAATTATTAAAATTCATTGTTGTTTATTTTGAGTTCGTTTCCATAGAATCAAATTATATTCCTATTTAGTTTTAATGTCAAAATGTCTTGTAAGCTATTGGTTTTGCTGACTTTTTGACGTTTTGTAATATTTTGTATTGTGTAGCGACCAAAAGGAATACCCTATTTAAAGATAGGAATCATTTGCGTAAGTTTGTAACAAATTAAAACAAAGAAATGGGATTATTCGGAAAACTATTTGGATCTGGAGAAAAAGAAGGTAAGGAAGAAAAAGAAGCGTTGCCATGGCAGCAGATCACCAGACTAGATCAATTGGATGTTATCGCCAAAAGATCAAAAACGAAAACTCAGGTGATATTCAAACATTCTACACGATGCGGAATTAGTAGAATGGTAATTCGAAATTTTGAGAGTAGTTTTGATTTGTCTGCGGATCAAATTGATCTGTATTATTTGGACTTATTGAACTTTAGAGATATTTCTGCCGAGATAGCAGCAAAGTTTCAGGTATTTCACGAATCACCTCAAATGATCGTGATAAGAAATGGAGTTGCAGTGCATCATTCTTCTCACAGTATGATCACCCCACACGTGATACATCAATTTGTATAGTATAAAATAAAAAGGGAGGTTGAACAACCTCCCTTTTTTATTTTGATTTATTGAAATCTATAACTCGTAATAATATTTTTCAATTTATTTTTCAGATCCTCACCAGAATCATAGACCATTTGTTCATTCGATGGAAATCTTACGGCTTGTAATCCTAAGAATCTAACCAAATCATCATCCAAGGCTCTTTTGTCACCATTGTAATTGGCATAGATATGTTCAAAAACATATTCGCTTGCTAGCGGGAACGCTTCCAGAAGCTGTTTTGTTCTGAGGTTTTTGTATTGCACATTACCGGTAACTCTGGCAGATTTGAATTGAGTAAACTCATAGTATTCACAAAATACTTTTACCATCTTATCTACCTTAACCTTGTTTCCTTCTTCATCTTTAACCACTTCGCCATTTTCATCCAATAGGTATTCCCAACCATCTTTGATCAACTTTTCTTTTTGTAATTGTCGTTCTCTAACCTGCTCTGGAGAAATTTGAATATCTCTGAAAGTTACTTCCATTGCATAATCATAATTTACCTTGTTTTGAGGCTGACTGTGATATACGGTCCATAGATCATTAAGTCCGTAGGTTCCAAAATTAAGTAGGTCCTCTTCTAATCTTTTTGGTATGATTACATTGGTGCTATTTTTCATATTCACTTTTACAAAATCAATACCCTTATAATGTGCTTCCTCGATTAGATTCAGCGTATTTTTATAGTTCGGATTGATTTTATCTAGATATACCAAATCGTCATAGACTGCGCGATAGTCTGCTTTCTGTCTTGCATTAGACAGCAGATTTTTTGCATTGTTATATAGGTAATCAGACAGTTTTTCTTTGGTAGATATGATTTTTTGATCATAATTTTCCATTAAGAAGTTGGCATTACGACCTTGTTCTATAACATAAAGCGGTAATAATGGTTTTATCCTTTCCTGTCTTTTTCTCATGGACTCTAGGGTAGTATAAATTCGTTCCAGATTTGCTGGATTCCCTTCTTTTTCCATGTAGCTCACAGCATTCTTATCCCTATCCACGACCTTTGCATAGGCCTGTTCTAACATTAAGATATAAGGCTGCTTACCTTTCTTTTCCTTATTTGTTCGAAGCTTGTTTAAAGCAATATTAATTGCCTGGTCATAGTTTCCGGTATTCAGTGCCTTTTCTGTTTCTTTGACACTACTACAAGAAGATACTATAACGAGCAAAGAGAATAAAAGTAGTAGTTTTTTCATGTCGTTTGTTTTTTAGATTTGGGATACAAAATCAATTTTGATGCCACAAAATAACAAAAAACCTCGAAACCTTTGTTTTCGAGGCTTAAAAGATGTTTTTTGAGTTATTATTTTTTGAAGATAGGGAGTAGTTTGGTGGATACTTCTCCAAATCCAATACGAACTCCCGATTTCTCACAATACCCTCGCATGATTACTGTATCATTATCTTCGATAAACTTTCGACTTCCACCACTTTTAAGCTGTACTGGTTTTTCTCCTCGCCAACTTAATTCCAGCATCGATCCATAAGAATCAGGTGTTGGTCCAGATAATGTACCACTTCCCATCATGTCTCCGGAGTTCACGGGACATCCATTAATGGTATGGTGTGCTAGCTGTTGAGACATATTCCAGTACATATACTTGAAATTACTCTCGCATACGATAGTTTCTTCTTCGTTTTCTGGTTGGATCGCCACTTCCAGATTGATGTCAAAACTTTTCTTTCCTGTAGATTGAAGATAGGGTAGAGGTTCTTTTAACAGCTTAGGCCCATCAGTTCTATAAGGTTCTAATGCATCCAAAGTTACAATCCATGGTGAAATAGAAGAGGCAAAGTTTTTACCTAAGAAAGGACCTAAAGGCACATACTCCCATTTTTGAATATCTCTGGCACTCCAGTCGTTAAATAATACCAAACCAAAAATGTAGTCTTCAGCTTCTTCAATAGGAATAGGTTCTCCAAGCGCATTGGCATCTGTGGTGATAAACGCCATTTCAAGTTCAAAGTCCACTAAACGAGATGGCCCAAAAATAGGCTCTGTAGCTCCATTGGTTAGCTTTTGTCCTTGCGGTCGATGTATAGGAATTCCTGAAGGTATAATAGAACTACTACGACCATGATATCCTACCGGAAGATGCAACCAGTTTGGCATCAATGCATTTTCCTTTCCTCTAAACATAGTACCTACGTTGGTAGCGTGTTCTATACTGCTGTAAAAATCAGTATAATCTCCTACACTAACTGGTAATTGCATTTCAATTTCATCCAAGGAAAAAAGAACCGCTTTTTTATGATCTTCATTGTTTTTTAACGCATCATTTTTTGCATCAAAGATTTCTGCAATTCTATTTCTTACCAGTCTCCAAGTTTTCTTACCATCAGAAATAAAATCATTTAGTGAATCCTGAAGAAAAATATCATCGGTTAGAGGGATTCCATCAAAGTATCCCAATTGATGTAAAGCACCAAGATCTATTGCTGTATCACCAATTCTTGTTCCTATAGTAATAATATCATCTCTTGTAAGAAACACTCCAAACGGTATGTTTTGTATAGGAAAGTCAGTATTTACTGTAGTTTCAATCCAGGTCTTTCTATCTGGATTATTTGCAGTTATTGGCATCGTTGTTTTTTTATGTTATTGCTAATTCGAATAATCAAATATATAATTTTAGAACGGTTCTCGGTTTTTAATTCTGTGAAAAATAATTAAAAGATTCTTAAGGAATGATAACCCTCAATATTATGGTGTTTTTTTGATAAATATTCTATGATTGTATCCCCAAAAATTGTGTTTTAAAACGGATAATTTCTGTAAGAAGATAGAACTCTCAAACTGTGAACAAATTGTTCATATTTATTAAGGATTGTTTAGGTAATTGTAAAGAAAGGATTCCCTATTTTTGCTTTTTTATTAACAAACTAGGAATACATGCAACGCGACGAACAAATATTTGATTTGATTCAAGACGAAAAAGAACGTCAAATCAACGGATTAGAGCTTATAGCTTCTGAGAACTTTGTGAGTGAACAAGTAATGGAGGCTGCCGGATCAGTATTAACCAATAAGTACGCCGAAGGATACCCCGGTAAAAGATATTACGGTGGGTGTGCTGTGGTAGATGTTGTCGAACAAATTGCTATCGATCGTGCCAAAGAATTATTCGGTGCGGCCTATGCTAATGTTCAACCTCATTCTGGATCTCAAGCCAATACAGCAGTATATCATGCTTGTTTGAAACCGGGAGATAAAATACTAGGTTTTGATCTTTCTCATGGAGGGCATTTAACCCATGGTTCTCCGGTGAATTTTTCAGGAAAATTATACAATCCTGTTTTTTACGGAGTAGAGAAAGAAACCGGACGTTTAAATTATGATAAGATCCAGGAGATCGCCGAAGCTGAGCAACCGCAATTAATCATTGCAGGAGCTTCTGCATATTCCAGAGAAATAGATTACAAAAGATTCAGAGAAATAGCAGATAGCGTAGGTGCCATTCTTATGGCTGATATTGCACACCCTGCAGGTTTGATCGCTAAAGGAGTGATATCAGATCCTGTTCCTTATTGTCATGTAGTAACTACAACCACTCATAAAACACTTCGTGGACCAAGAGGAGGGTTGATCCTAATGGGAGAAGATTTTGAAAACCCATTTGGAATTACTTTAAAAAGTGGTAAAAAGCGAATGATGTCTTCGATGTTTGATAGTGCTGTTTTTCCTGGTAATCAAGGAGGTCCACTAGAACATATCATTGCGGCAAAAGCAATCGCATTTGGAGAAGCATTGACCGATGAGTTCTTACACTATATTGTACAGGTGAAGAAGAATGCTGCTGTGATGGCAGAAGCATTCGTGAAAAAAGGATATGAGGTGATTTCTGGAGGTACAGACAATCATATGATGTTGATTGACCTAAGAAATAAAAACGTGACCGGAAAGCAAGCTGAAGAAGCTCTAGGCGTTGCTGAGATCACAGTTAACAAAAACATGGTTCCATTTGATGATAAATCACCATTTGTTACTTCAGGGATTCGTATAGGAGTTTCTGCAGTTACCACCAGAGGTCTAAAAGAAGACGATATGCTTCAGATTGTTGAATTAATCGATAAAGTAATCGTTAACGTAGAAAACGAAGAAGAATTACACAAGATAGCTGACGAAGTAAATGCAATGATGGCCGATAAGCCATTGTTTGTGAGCTAATCAGTAAGATTACAAATTTTGAGAACCAGTATCGAGGTATCGGTACTGGTTTTTTTATTTTGAAAAATTACGCAAAACAGCATTAAGAATGTTCCCAGTTATCTGGATCTGCACTGTCATTAGGGGATAAACCAATGATATCACCTTCAGTATTTACTCCAAGGCCTACGACTGTTCGGTTTACATAATTAAAATAGCTAACCACTTGGTTGATTTCCAGAATCTCCCCATCCGTCAAATTTTGATCTCGTAGCGCATGAATATCTGATTCGGTAATAGTGTGATGCGCTAGCGTAAGCTTTTTAGCGTATGCTAATCCAGCAAGGAATTGATATTTAAAATGTGCTTCTACGTCGTCATTTAGAAGACACGTTTTAATCTCCTGAAATTTATGGTGGTCTTGCAATAATCGTTTCAAACCTTCGGCATGATGATCCACACAATAACTACATCGATTCAGCGAACTTACATATACACCTAGCGTTTCCAAATACCATTTGGGCAGCGTATTATTAGAATTATGGAGTACGTTTTTATACAGTCCCATATGACCTATTAAAGAGTGAGGTCTTAAGCTATGTATGGATAACACATTATCGATATTGTTATTCGGACCTTTTACACGATCGTAGATCTTTTTTAATTGCCCAGTGGCTTGATCGTACGGAATTTCTTTTATCCAACTCATGCTTTTTACTTTTTAAATAAGATTTCGTCTTTGTTTATCAATACACTGAACAATACCAGAATAGAGCCAACCATAATCGAAACATCGGCAAGATTGAAAATCTCGGTTTTGATAAGTCCGAGATCCAGAATTAGGAAATCGGTAACAGAGTTATGTACAATACGGTCAAATAGATTCCCAATTCCACCACCTATAATAAAGGCAAAACCTACAACAGTTTCTTTTTTATACTTTGTTTGTATCAGTATATGACGTAGTAAAAAGACCAACACCAAAGTCGGAATGATTTGTAAGAAAATTATTTTTAACAATGGAGATAAATCAGATCCAACACTCCATGCCGCACCTTCGTTTTCCACTTTGGTCAATAGAAAGTTATCTTTTATTACATGAATTCTTTCTTCTTTTGCTATCGTTTGTCGTACTACGTTTTTTGATACCTGATCACAACCAACATTTAGAAGTACTAAAGCTAGTATGAAAGTAACTCTTAGCTTTTTAGCAATTTTTATGGGCATATTAAAAGGGTGATTTATATTAAAATTAGGCAAGAGTAGGTTTATTTACTGTTTCCAATAGTCTTTGAAATCTGTAATAGGAAAAGCTTCTTCGTATTTTTCGCCGTTGACGGTTCTGTTCTCATTCGAGTCGTAATCCAGGGTAATTTTCCAATTTTTGCCTTCTAACTTTAATAAAAGATGAAATTGCCCATAAGACGTTTTTTCTTCATTATTTTTATTGGTGTAATATACACGATAAATACCTCGATCAGAAATTAACGTATCGGATAAGATTCTTTCAAAAAGTCGGAAGCTGATTTTTGCAGGTTTTCTATCGGGTTCGCTCCATCTTTTCTGATATCCGTCCAAATATTGAGAAACTGTTTTTATCTCTCCGCCATTTCCTGAAATTCGTATCATTTCTTTGCTGTGGATGGAAGCAAAAAGGTCATAATCCAATGTTTCAAAAGCTTTGGAAAAATTCTCATAAATATCTGCATTGATTTTGTCGTGTATGGTTGCTTTTTGAGCAATACTTTGTTGCATTCCGCAGATCACAAGTGAAAGCAATATAAAGTTCGGAATATATTTAGATAGCATGAGGATTAAGATTTTGACTTTTTATACAAGACACAAGATAACAATTCTGGATAGTTCTCCAGTTTAGGATGCAAAAAGGTTTCTATTCTTTCCATTCCTATTTTTTTCATTATGAGTTCTGATTTCACATTAATTTCTGGTGCAACAGAATATATGGTATCCAAACCAATTTGATGATAACCATAATCCAGGCACGCTTTAGCGCCTTCTGTAGCATAACCTTGATTCCAAATACTTTTTTTTAAGCGCCATCCGATATCTACAAAGTCTCCAAGTTTTGTTAAGTAGGTTTGTTTGGATAGCCCAATAAACCCTATAAATTCCTGATTTTCCAAAAGGTCTACGGCAAAATAACAAAACCCTTGTTCCTTATACATGCTTTGCATTCTTTTAATAAAATCCTCAGTATCATCTTTTGAGGGTTTAAAAGGGAAAAATTCCATAACGTCATCATCATTATTGATGTGATACAAAGCTTCAAGATCATCTGTTGACCATTCCCGAAAACCAAGCCGTTGCGATGAGAAAATGTAAGTGTTCATAAGGTTGTTGCTAAAGAGAAAACTAAAATATGTTTTTCTTTCAAAAATACTTTCTTTGTATACCAAACATTATATGTATTTTGTGATATGCACCCATTACAACAACACTTATCCAAAGAAGTTGATCTTACCAGCGCTGAGTTTGAGAAGGTTTTAGGCTATTTCGAACCCATTTCTTTTCAAAAGAAAGATCAAGTAATGCATTCTGGGCAATACATCAATCACCAATACTACGTCATAAGTGGATGTTTGCGTACGTATTTATTGGATCGAGATGCAAAGGAACATACTTTGCAGTTTGCCGTGGAAAATTGGTGGTCTAGTGATTATATAGCTTATTACACTGGAGCTAAATCTATCTTGAATATTGAATGTATAGAAGATACAGAGCTACTACGCGTCAATAAAAAAGATATTTTATTGCTGTTTGAAGAGGTTCCTAAATTGGAACGTTTCTTCCGAAGACAACTTGAAAATGCTTTTGTTGCCTTTCAAAAAAGAATACTTTCTAATTTAAATAATACTGCCGAAGAGCGTTATGATGCTTTTCTACAAAGTTATCCAAATATCGAGCAACGCGTAAAAAATTATCAGATTGCCTCTTATCTTGGAATTACTCCGGAAAGTTTAAGCAGGATTCGAAAACAGGTCAAAAAGAACTCTTAAGCTACTATATACCTTTCTTATCATACATCAATTTTTAGCAGGCCAGTCGGTTATACTTTTGAAATCAAATAGTACCTCAGAATTAGAGATGTACTTCAAAATGTTTGATTTTAAAATTTATGATTATGAAACAAAATATGATATGGATGGGCATTATGGTGTTATTATTTGTTAATGTACGTGCTCAAAAGGTGGAAAAGATTTGGGAGGTAAACGGTTTGGAAGCACCAGAATCTGTTGTTTTTGACAAGGAAAACCAGGTGTATTATGTGTCGAACGTGGCAGGACAACCTGCCGAGAAAAACGGATTGGGATATATTTCCATAGTGACCACCGATGGTAACATCAAAACAAAAAAATGGATTGCTGGGTTGAATGCGCCAAAAGGCCTTGGGTTGTATAACAACCATTTGTATATCGCCGATATCGATGTGGTGGTAATAGTAGATATCAGTACCGGGAAAGTTCTAGACCGACTCACAGCAGAAAAAGCTACTTTTCTAAACGATATTGAAATAGATGCTAATGGCACCGTGTATGTTACGGATACCTTTGGCGGGAATGCGATTTACAGCATCAAGGATAAGAAAATTGAACTTTGGTTAAAAGATGAGAAATTAGATTATCCCAACGGACTCAAAATTGCTAATGATCAACTATATGTGGCAAGTTGGGGAGTGGTCACTAACCCAAAAACTTTTGAAACTGAAGTCCCGGGAAAATTAATGTCAGTAGATCTGTCGACCAAGCAAATCAAGGATATCACTGGGCCCAAAGGAAATTATGATGGTTTGATAACATATGATTCCCAATTTCTGATCTCAGATTGGATAGCAGGAGGGGTGTATGCGATTGATCAAAAAGGAGAGGTGTCTGAAGTTTTGGATTCAAATCCAGGTGCTGCGGATATTTTCTTAAATAAAGAAGAAAAGCTATTACTCGTACCCCAGATGCTAGATGGAAAGATGACAGCGTATCAGTTATCAGAATAGAAATAAGATGATCGTGTAATAAAAAAGCGCTTTCAAGAAATTGAAAGCGCTTTTTTATACATTGTATTTCATAGTTAATTTCCATCCTCAAAAACAGTACTTTCATAAGCACCAATATCCGGGGCCGTAGGATTTCGCGTTGTACCCAAAATATCGGTTCCTGAAGCAGGAGTACTGGCTCTGCCATTGGCAGCAGAATTATCACCAATATTCAGCATGTTATCAAATGGTGCTTTGAAGTCGGGATCTTCATTAAAGATGATGTTCTCAAAAAGAGATGTATTGTCAAAATCATATAACGGATCATCTACAAATCGGTCATTAAAGTCATTAAATCGAATCAAACTATTTTGGAAATTATAATTAAAAGCTGTACCGTCTACACGACTAAATAAAAGTTCTAAATCTTGATTACCGTAAATAATACAATTCGTAAAATTAGCAGCCAATAAATCCGCGACTACAACTTCGGTATCGCTGATTTGCAGATTATTATCAATCAAAACAGATGGTAGTTGTCTAAATCCAGTTCCTATGCTCGAGTAATTCGTAAAAGTACAATGATTAAAATTGTAGGTGCCTCCTAAGGAACAATTTAAAGCAACCTGTCCAGCATTATTGATGACAACATTCTCCCCAAGGATATTGGCAGTTCTGGCCAACAAACCAACGTTTGAAGAATTATATATCTGCGTATTCGTTATGGTGAGAGTAGGGTCAGGACCTCCATCATTAGAATCCATCAATATACCTGCTGTAGCATTCTTTATGGTTGCATGATTAATAGTATGTCCTGTACTTCCAGCTGTTAACCAAATGGTACCCCATTGTCCTGGGATATCACTAAAGCCAGGTTCTAATCGATCTCCTTCAAAAATGACTTCATTTTCCATACGTTCGGGATCTGTACTCAACTCTCCATTAACTTGTAATGTGGCATTATTGGCTACAATCAATCCAGAATTAGCATGAAAATGGATTCTCGCACCAGGGTCTATAACCAGGGTTTGTCCACTAGGTACCGCAGCATATCCATAAATTACGTAAGGCTTTTCGTTGGTGAAATTGAGTTGATCATTGTCGAGAAAGAACCCTTCTATACGGATCTCATTATTTTCATTGTCTACTCCTAATAGTAAAGTCTCTACTTCTCCGGTCATCGCATCCCGAGAAGGGAATAGAAAAATGGCATCTTTGACCAAGGTAACCAAATCTACATCCTGTGGACTTCCTCCTGCATCAAAAATAATACGATCGGTGTATAAAAACTCCAGATCATTAGTTTGTGAGGTGATATCCGTAGTGGTTTCTACAAAGATGAAAATACTGTCTTTTGCCAAAACTTGAATATCTTCAAAGGATTTTCCAGGTATACCATCTACATTAAGTCGGTAATTAGAACTCTCTCCACGCTCTAGTGCTATGGTTGGAATAGTAAAATCGTCATTCGTTCTATTATATACTCTAAAACTATAAGTACTCGAGCTGATGTTTGTAAAAACGGTATCCAGAAAAAGAGTATCTACCGAAAATTCTAGATTCCCTATACTTGGTCCTGATTCGAAATCCTTACGACAGGAACTCCAGAAAACAATCACTATAAGTAAGAAAAGTGCTGATAAATAGCGCATTATGTTTTGATTTTTTAGAGCAGAGATATCTCTTTGCAAATCAAGTCATACTTTGATCGAAATATCAATATCTAATTTGAGTTAAATGTATAACTTTTTATGTAGTCTTAATATTGCTTTTTGGCAAAAATTTCAGAATCACTGTACTTCTGTAAGAAATAAAACATTCGTACATTTGTTGTTCACTATTAATACGACAACATAATAATCTATTATGAGTACATATGATGTAGCCGTGATTGGCTCTGGACCTGGTGGATATGTAGCCGCTATTCGATGCGCACAACTAGGTATGAAAACTGCAATAATCGAAAAATATTCAACACTTGGTGGAACTTGTCTTAACGTAGGGTGTATCCCCAGTAAGGCATTGCTAGATTCTTCTCATCACTATGAGCATGCAGTAAAGCATTTTGCTGATCATGGAATTGAAATTCCTGGAGAAGTAAAAATCAATCTCGAAAAAATGATCGCTCGTAAGCAAGCAGTAGTAGATCAAACTACAGGAGGAGTGGATTTCTTGATGAAGAAAAATAATATCGAGGTGTATGAAGGTGTTGGTGCTTTTAAAGATGCTACTCATATCGATATCGCAAAGCCAGACGGAACAACAGAAACCATCGAAGCAAAAAATACAATCATCGCTACAGGTTCAAAACCATCTACGTTACCGTTTATCAAAATAGATAAAAAGAGAGTGATTACTTCTACAGAAGCGTTAAAGTTAAAAGAAGTACCAAAACACATGGTGATAATAGGTGGTGGTGTTATCGGATTGGAGCTAGGACAGGTATATCGCCGTTTGGGAGCCGAGGTTTCTGTGGTAGAATATATGGATAGAATTATTCCAGGAATGGACAAAGCTTTATCCAGAGAATTACAGAAGGTATTGAAAAAGCAAGGTGTGAAATTCTACACTTCTCATAAGGTTATCGAAGTAAAAGCTACAGCAAAACAAGTAACTGTTACTGCAGATGACAAAAAAGGAAATCCGGTACAATTCAAAGGTGATTATTGTTTGGTGTCAGTAGGGCGCCGTCCTTATACAGATGGATTAAATGCTGAAGCTGCAGGAGTAAAAATTAATGAAAGAGGACAGGTTGAGGTAAACGATCATTTGCAAACCAATGTGCCTAATATTTATGCTATTGGAGATGTGGTAAAAGGAGCAATGTTGGCCCATAAAGCTGAAGAAGAAGGGGTTTTTGTGGCAGAAACATTAGCCGGACAAAAGCCGCATATTGACTATAATTTGATACCTGGAGTGGTTTATACCTGGCCAGAAGTTGCTGCAGTTGGTAAAACCGAAGAAGAATTAAAAGAAGCTGGAGTAGCCTATAAATCAGGTCAGTTTTCGTTTAGAGCCTTAGGAAGATCTAGAGCGAGTGCTGATTTAGATGGATTTGTTAAGATTTTAGCTGACGAAAAAACTGATGAAGTACTAGGGGTACACATGATCGGAGCACGTTGTGCAGATATCATTGCCGAAGCGGTAACCGCTATGGAGTTTAGAGCATCTGCCGAAGATATTTCACGTATGTCGCATGCACACCCTACTTTTACAGAAGCGGTAAAAGAAGCGGCTTTGGCAGCTACAGATAATAGGCCGTTACATATGTAAGGATTGAACTATTTTTTGAATATAAACAAAGCGGATCTTTTTAAGGTTCGCTTTTTTATTTGATGAAGTTATAGCTGTTCAAGTGTTTTTAGAACCTCAGTCTTATAGTTCCTGCTGATAGGGAGTGATTTGTTGCCTACTACAACTTCTTCATTAGAAAAGGAATCGATTTTGGATATAGCCACAACAAAAGAACGGTGAATACGAATAAAGTCTTTAGTAGGGAGTTTAGACTGCATATTACTAATGGTCTCTCGGGTTGTGATCACTCCAGAAGTACAATGTATTTTTAAGTAATCACTATAGCTTTCGATATACAAAATATCAGAAAAATCTATTCGTTTCATACGTCGGTCTGACCGTACAAAAATGTAATCTGTATGCAATGAATTCTCTTGAATATCTTTAGTAGGTTTTTGATACACTTCAAAGTAATTGTTCAATGATTTCAATAAGCGTTCAAAAGAGATTGGTTTTAATAAATAATCTACAGCATGCAAGTCAAAACCATCGATAGCATATTCTCTGTAGGCAGTAGTAAAAATGATTTTGATGTTTTTATTAATGGATCTGGCAAATGAAATACCAGAAATACCAGGCATGTGTATATCCAAAAAAATCAAATCCACAGCTTTTTCATTAATACAGCTAAAGGCATCCATAGCATTGGCGCAAATTGCAATAATTTCGATACGATCTATTTTACTTAAATGATCTTTGATGATATCCCGGGCCGTAGGTTCATCGTCTACTATGATGCAAGAAACTTTAGTATTCATTAACCGAAGATTTTGAAATGTTTAATCGCAATTGGGAGGTATACCACTCACAGTCTTTATGCGTTTCTAATTGATAGTTATTTTTGAATAGAAGCTCAAGGCGTTTTTGAACATTGCTTAAGCCAATTCCTGGCGGATGTTCTGCTTCGTCATTTTGAATCGAATTTTTGATATAAAAATACAACTCGTCACCAGTAAGTGTAAGTGTGATATAGATATATAATTTATCATTTCGTATTTGTCCGTGTTTAAAACTGTTCTCTACAAAAGGGATAAGCAGCATAGGAGGGATTTCTATGGTGCTATTTACTACAGGTAGGTCTACTTCAATAGCCAAGCTGTCTCTAAAACGCATTTTTTCTAGAGCAACATAATCTTTGATGTGTTCTATTTCCTCTTGTAAAGGAACCATAGGTTTATCACTTTGATACAGCAAGTAATCCAGAAGATTTGAGAGTTTTAGAATAAGTTCAGGAGTTTCTTCGGATTTTTTGATCGCAAATCCATACATCGTATTTAATGTATTAAAAAGAAAATGAGGATGAATCTGCATTTTTAAGTACTGAAGTTCTTGTTCTTTCAACTTTAATTGTGTCTCCAGAATTTTATGAGTTAGCTGTTGATTCGCCGTAATGGATTTGTAGTTGCGATATGCAAGGTTTAAAGCACTGGCAATAAAAACTACAAAGTATACCGCGATAAAAAGGAATAGGGGACTTCTTGTCATGGGAGCCATATCGGCAACTTTTGTTTCCGTAAGAAATATCAGCCCATAAAAAAAGGAAATCACAATAAAATAAGCAGAAACTATGATGGTGTAAATACAGTATAATACAAAGAGCAAATACTTCTGCTGAAACAGATATTTAGGAATCAGCAGTTCGATCACCGTATATGTTGTTCCCATGGTTACTGGCATCAAAAACAAAGAGAACGAAAACACATAATGAATGTCATTAGTATTGTATCCAAAGAAATAGGTATAACAAAACAACACAATCGTCCAAAAGGCAGCGTGTAATATTATTTGCGCGATTTTTTTAAAAATAAATTCTTTTGAAATCATCTCTTTACGGGTACGCTTCTAATATCCGTATATTTTTTAAAACAGCATGATTAATGAGGTGAATAACTGAATTGTTCCCTCTTTTGACATTTTGAACAACATTTGTAACTGGATCTGCTATACGCAATGCTAATTTGGTCATTGATCGAAATTAAAAATGTTGAGGTCTCTTTGATCTTAGTTTTGTTTCCGAATCAATATCAAAATCATTCTTCAATGCGAATTTTAGAGATTACTTTTTTACTAAGTGTTATCGCTTTTTTTATCAGCGTTTTTCTGAAGAACTCATCAATCAAGAAATGGATATTGTACAGCGCGAAACTATTTCTGGTACTACACTTACTGATTGAGCAAAGCAGATGGCAAATGTATTTGGGATATGTTTCATTAGTGATTGGAATACTCTTTTATGTTCGTCCCAGGATCAACCGATGGATAAGAGGAATAGGATCCGGTTTGGGGATGTTGTTATCTATTGTAGCATTTGTTTTAGGTATGGTCATGCCAGTAATCAAGTTTCCAAAGCCAACCGGGGATTATACCGTAGGAGTAGATACTTTGTATTTTGAAGATCAATCCAGACCCGAATTGATTACAGAGGTTGATGATGATAGAAGAAAACTGACGGTTCATATCTGGTATCCTTCTTCAAAAAAGATTACCGAACCCCAACGATATCTGGATGATGGATATGCCGAAGTGTTTGCTCAAAGTAAAGGTATGCCTACGTTTATGGCCTCTCATTTTAACCTTACCAAAACGCATACCCAACGACTTTTACCCATAATCAAAAACAAGCGATTACCCGTAGTGGTATTGTCTCATGGCTTAACATGGAGCGCCAAAATGTATACCACCCTTGTCGAAGAAATGGTAAGCAAGGGGTATGTGGTTGTGGGTATTGATCATATGTATGAATCATTTTTGACAGAATATGAAGGAGAACGAATCCGTTGGAGTGAGGAGAACATCAAAAAAATGAATGAAGGTGTTGATTTTAAGTTTGTAAATGAAACCAATGAACTTTTTAAACAAGAAAAAGACACCACCAAGAAGTACGAACTACTAAGCAAGGTAATTCAACATCTGCCATATTTTGAAAGTCTGGATCGATGGTCGAACGATATTTCTTTTGTACTGGATCAAATTGAACTGCTCAATAACAATGCAGATAGTGTGTTTTTTCAAAAATTTGATGTAAACAACATTGGTCTTATGGGACATTCCTGGGGAGGGGCTGCGGTCGTTCAAAATGCAGCAGTAGACCCGAGAGTAAAAGGAGTGATTAATTTAGACGGAGCACAATGGGGAAGAGCTATTGATACGACTCTGAAGGTGCCATTGCTGGTCATGCATGCCGATAGAAACTATAAAGAATTCTTTACTCCCAATTTTTACATCTACGATCGTATTACCAGAGAGGATTACTACCTAGCTACTATTGCATCCAGTGCGCATACCAATTTTGGAGATCTTTCGTATTGGACCAAAATTAATGCCTTAACCGAAACAGGAACCATTGCGCCCAAACGAATGAGCGACATTACCAATCAATTGGTTTTAGCGTTTTTTGATAAACATCTTCGGGGTAAGTCCATTGCACTTGCCAAAGAATTTTCTTCAGAACAGTATCCTGAAATAGAAATGATCAAGAAAAAATAAACTTCGAACATTATCGCTCACATATTATTTATAAATTAAACACCAGTTATTATGATATCACTATTTTTTATTCAATCTCAAGATCAATCTGCATCATTCCCTGTCTTTCAACTCTTACATGAAGGAGGTCCATTTTTTATGGTACCAATTTTGATGGTTCTTTTAGTAATACTGTTTTTGGTCATAAAGAGTATATGGGTATTCTATCGAGAAAAACGTTGGTCTTCAAAATACATAAAACTGATAAACTCCTTAGGACTGCTAATCTTAGTTTGGGGTATTTTGGGGCAACTTATTGGGCTTATAGAAGCATTTGATCGTATAGAAATGTTAGGAGATATTTCAGCCAGCATGCTGGCTGGAGGGTTAAAAGTATCCGCTTTGCCTACCTTATTCGGCTGTTTTGTATTTGTGGTTTCCAGAGCAGCGACAACAGTATTCACCTGGATACAAAAAGAAGAATAAAAGACAAATATCATGCAAAAATCAATCACGATGCTGTTACTATTTGTTGCTGTAACTATACAGGCACAAATGGTCAATACACAAAAGTTAGACAGTTTTCTTACTCATTTATCGCAAAAAAATAAGGCAATGGGAAGTTTGTCCATTCACAAGGCGGGTAATGAAGTATATGCTCGGTCTATAGGTTATGCCGATGTAGCTGAAAAATTGTTAGCCAATAGTGAAACAAAATACAGAATAGGTTCTATCACCAAAACATTTACAGCTACGCTAATCATGCAATTGATAGACGAAGGTAAGTTAACTCTCGAAACTCCGCTTAGTACGTATTTTCCGCAAATGCCAAATGCAGAAAAAATTACTATCGAGCACCTCTTAAGGCATCGTAGTGGTCTTTTTAATATAACAGGGGATAAAGATTTTAGGCAGTGGATGCTAAGACCTAATACCAGAACCGAGATGTTGGACCGAATGGTAGAAAAAGAAATACAATTCAAACCCAACAAAAAAGCAAAATACTCGAACACGAACTATCTACTGCTTGGATATATTTTGGAGGATATTGAAAACAAGAGTTATGCAGAGATTTTGAAATCACGAATAGTGATGCCTTGTAAATTGAAAAATACAAGCTATGGTGGCAAAATTGATGTAGCCAACAACGAAGCGAATTCCTATGTGCTACATGCCAATTGGGTGGCACAACCAGAAACAGATATGAGTGTTCCGGCAGCGGCAGGTGCTATTATATCTACACCAAAAGATGTTGCCATTTTTTATAATAGTTTATTCAAAGGGAAATTAGTCTCTGATAAATCATTGGATGAGATGAAACGATTGGTAGATCGATTTGGTTTGGGTTTAATGGAATTTCCATATACAGATGGAGAAAATTACGGACATTCCGGAGGAATAGATGGTTTTCAATCCATTGCGATTTATATTCCCGAAAACGAGCTGATCATTACATATTTGTCTAATGGAGTTGTCCTGGGATTAACTGATATATTAATGGGAGTAGCCAAAATATATTTCGGAGCTCCATACGAGTTCCCAGAGTTCAAACCTCCTTTAGCCTTAAAAACCGAAGAATTAGATTCGTATTTGGGCGTATATAAGGCAAACAAGTTTCCACATCAAATAAAAATTACTAAAGAAGATACGCTATTGATTGTTAATGCCAAGAATGGCCCCACATTTCCGGTAGAATCTTACGAAAAAGATGTGTTTAAATCAGATCAGACAGGAGTGCAAATTCAATTTTTTCCAGAGCAGGATAAAATGGTATTACACCTGGGCGCTAAAACCACAGAATTAATAAGAGAGTAATATAAGATATGAAGCTCTAATTGAAGGAAATAAATTAGAGCTTCATAATTTTAGTTTTTGTGAGACCCATCGCAATAAGGAGGGTTTTTGGTTTGTTTACAGGTACATAAATATGCTTCTTTAGATGCTTCAACCTTAAAAATTACTGGATCGGTACCGTCTTCTTTTTTATGGTTTCCGTTGCAAAAAGGTTGGTCAGAACTAAAACCACAACTACACCAGGCATAATTTTTATCTGCTTCTAATTGACAGGGAATAGGAGCATCACCCGCTTTTCTTACATTTTTCATAGCTAAACGATTTTTTGTGTATTTAAATGTATTAAAATGAGCGTTAAGACTGGTTCTAAATACGATCATTTTTCAATAGAAAAAGGAGTCATCCAATTATGAGGAGCGTTCTTTATTTTATTAGAGTAACTTCAGGAAAAGCTGCTTTATAACCAAACCAAAACGCATTGTGTGTAGGAACTCTTCTTAAAACTTCTTGCGTTTTCGTATTGATTAATTCTTCTTCTTCTAACTTCCAGGAGTTGCCTTTACTATCGGTTGCTGTAGACTGTCCATCATAAGCTGTAAATTCAATAGTCTTGTTGAAATATACCCGATGTGCTCCGCTTTTATCCGTAAATACAATAAAGCTTTTTTGATGGATTACACCGGTATGTATTGGATTCTTTCGTAGATATTTGGAAGAAATGGCAATGTTTTCTTCAGTCTCTCCGGGTAGTCGTATGGCCAGAATCTCTTGCTTGTTTTTTAATCGCTTGTCTTTTTTGGGAATATTAAACATTAACTCATCTGTAGAAAAGTAGTCTTTGTAGGCAATTCCTTCGTCGTAATTACGATCATGCCCTGTTTTAAGAGACAATACTTTAGTTTCCGGATGCCTCTTTTTCCATTCGCCCCAAGTGGTGGTGACTACACTAAGGTATTCGAGTTCAATTCCTTTATCAACCAAAGGGCCAATAACCGGTTTTCCCCATAAGGTGTTCCATAAAGATTGTGTCTTTTTATCATACATTAATTTGTTAGAACGATATAAAAAACCACTGGTACCCATTTGGTATTGCACGCCATTTTGTTCGGTTTTATAGAGAATAACAGTACCACACAGTGTACAATACACCCCAGCTACCGGAACTCCTCCAACCTGATCGGTAAACATTTCGTGCCAAGCCAAAATTCGTTTGGGATAAGCTCGTGTATCTCCATTAATCGATATCCCAAATACGATATGATCATCTTCCAAATAGGAGGCCTGATTGGCGTTGATCATATTGGGATTTCGCAATGGAGGAATCCCATCCTGGATAACACCACCCCAACGTACTTCATCTAATCGGATTTTAGATTGACCTTGGCGACTCAAAAAATACTTAGCAAATCTGGAATCTATGGCTCTATGTAAAGCGGCTTTAAAAAAGTAATATCCCTCATTATACGTAGCATCTTTGTTCCAAAGATACTCGTACCATTGATTGAAATCGTAGGTGTAATTTTTACCGGTCTTTTTTTGCAAGATATTCAAAAGCTTACTTGAGGTAGAGGGGCTTTTTAAAAAATACAAGCTCTCTATAGCCAAAGCTTCAAAATCTTCAGACCAGTTATCGTTAATGTATATCAACGCCTTTTGATGTGTATTACGGTCTCTGGTAGCAAAAAAATCTAAAAAATAATCATAATCTTGTTTGGGAAAACGAGTATTGTTTTGAGCTTCCAAGATTCCTAATTGCAGACACGCCAAAAGGATAAACACAATCTTTTTCATAGACTTACTTTTTAGGTAAGTCGTTATGGATAGTGGATATCAACAGATTTTAAGGAAACTTTAGAGAATTAAATTCGAGCCTGGTAGGTATACAAGTCAAAATACCTGCCTTCGGCTTTAATTAATTCATCATGAGTTCCACGCTCCGCAATGTTTCCAGATTCGATAACAAGTATCTGATCTGCTTTTTTTATGGTGCTTAATCTGTGGGCAATCACAAATGTGGTACGTCCTTTCATGAGTTCGGCAAGACTTTTCTGTATCAAGGCTTCGCTTTCGGTATCCAGATTCGATGTGGCTTCGTCTAGAATAATAATTTTTGGATCGGCCAATATAGCTCTGGCTATCGCGATACGTTGGCGTTGTCCTCCGGATAATTTCACCCCTCGTTCTCCAATTAAAGTATCTAATCCATCTTCAAAGCGATCTGTAAATTCATTTACGTAAGCCGCCTTTACTGCAGATTGTAATTGTGCCTCGGTGGCAGCAGGACGAGGGAAAAGAATGTTTTCCCGAATAGTACCTTCAAACAAAAATTCATCCTGGAGTACCACTCCCAGATTCTTACGGTAACTCTTGAGTTTTACTTTAGAGATATCATGGCTATCTATGGTAATGATCCCAGATTTTGGATTGAGAAAAGTAGCCGCCAATCCTGCAATGGTAGATTTTCCAGAACCTGAGCTTCCTACCAAAGCAGTTACCGAACCGGATTGCGCCCTAAAGCTTATGTTGTGCAATACTTCTTTTCCTTCTTCATAGGCAAAACTCACATTGTCGAAAATAATATCACCATCGATTTGGTCCAAAACAATATTTCGGTCCTCAATCTCTTCTTCGGGAGTCATGTTCATCAATTCTTCAGTCCTGTCCAAACCAGCTAGGGCTTCGGTTAATTGACTTCCAATATTGCTCATTTGTACAATAGGGGCGATCATAAAGGCAAGCACCATAGTAAAAAACAGAAAATCACCTGTGGTCATACTGTCTTGCATCATAAAATAACCACCGATCCCCATGATTCCTGTAGAGGCAATACCTGCCAAAAGGAAAGTAGAAGAACTTGTCATTAACGCAGTGGCGGTCAAACTCTTTTTTACATTTTGAAACAATCGATCAACTCCTCTTTCAAAAATCTTATTCTCTTGTTCTTCGGCATTAAATCCTTTGATGACTCTTACACCTGCTAGCGTTTCAGTAAGTCGACCTTTTACTTCGGCATTAATTTCACCTCGAGCTCTAAAAATAGGTCGAATATATTTGAAGGCTTTAAGAGCGATGATGCCAAATAAAGTAACAGGAACAAGCACAAATAAGGTCATCCAGGGATTGATATAAATTAAAAGAATCAAAGAAACAATGGCTGTAAACGTACCGCCAACCAGTTGCACTAATCCTGTACCGATCAAATTTCGCACTCCTTCAACATCACTCATAATTCGTGATACAAGAGAACCGGACTTTGTGTTGTCAAAAAAACTAATAGGAAGTGAAAGCACCTTTTTTTGCACTTGGGCACGTAATTCTGAGATGAGGTATTGCGCCTGCACACTCAAAATTCGAGTTAAAAGAAAGGACGTGGTCGCTTGAATCAATATGGCAAGCCCCACGACGATCAATAACTCATATAATTCACCCATATCTTTACTAGGGATTACTTCATCCAGTAAAGCTTTACTTTTCCAGGGTAAAATCAGACCAGCAATTCTATTAAAAATAATCAAAACCAATCCAATAAAGACCAAATTTCGTCTTGGCCAAATAATGGTTTTAAAAGCGGTGATCATACTCACCTTAGGTTTCTTTTTGTTCTTTGTTTTATCTTTTGTATTCATTGGTTTTCGTTAGTTTGAAATAGGGAAATAGTATAATCCAGTAATGTGCTATCTCCATGCACTCCATGACCTGGGATTACAATGGCAACTTCAGGATAAGCCTTTTTGATGTTTTGCACCGTAAGGGGCCATGCAATGACATTGGCATCGGCTAGATTTCCTTTTCTTGCTTCAAGACTTTTGATCATACACCCTCCGAAAATGATCTTCTCTTCTGGGAAATACGAAATGATGTTATCAGCTGTATGTGCTTCTCCAAAAAATCTATTAATGATAGTCTTATTTCCAAGTGTGAGCTCTAGGCTATTTTCGAAGATGCGATCGACGGATCCTGAATTTTCTTGTTGCATAAAAAATGCGGTTTTTTGCGAAGCAATAGATGGGATATTGTATTGTTTAAAGACATCCATTCCTTCGATACAATCATTATGATGATGATTAAAAACTACTCCTCTTATAGTTAGCTTTTGATCATCCTGAAGCCATTGGATCAGCTCTTTGGTTGCAGTGTCATTTGCAGGAGTATCAAAAACATAGGCTTGTCCCTCATTTTTGTATACAAAACCATTACAAGGAAATAGGGCTCCATTTTGTAAAGTAATATTAGAAATATGGATATAAGCGTTATCGGTGATTTTGAGTAGTTTTAAATCCTCCGAAACAATAATTGTTTCAACATCTTTATGAGTTTGGCAAGAAATGAATTGAGCACACAGAAATACAAATAAGAGTGCTTTACTCATTGGATTGATCCTCATATGGTCGGGTGGTTTTTCTTCTTTTTGATTAATCGTACAACTAAGATATAAATCCCAACGGGAATTCCGATCCAAATAAGTTCACTTAACAATACTTTAATGCCCCAAATTCCAAAAAAGTTACTGGCTCCAATAGGCGATACCATGATTGGGCGCCAAGGAAAGAAATATCGGGTATCATCAAATGGTGAGAAAAAAGCAATCCCTAATCCACCTGTAGTCATAGCATCCAGAACTCCATGAGAAGCTGTGCATAGGGTAAAGTATAGGATTAAAAGTAGCCCGGTACGTGAGAAAAAGTGTCTTCGATAAAAAATGATGGTAACCAGAAATCCTAGCAAGACCGCAAAAACCAGTGAATGCGAAAATCCGCGATGTCCCCAAAAATCTTCATAAGCAATACCAAATTTAAACCCAGCCACATCGGCATCTGGTAAAATAGCACATAAGATACCAAGGATCCAGAATTTTGTGTTGATCATGGATTTGGGAAAGGTCTTTCCAATACCATATGCCAAGAAACCATGTGTAAATATAGAAGCCATAAATAACAATTGTTTCTAAGCGCTTAATATCTTGAATTATCGCTTCTTTCGTTTTTTATTCTTTTGATTAAACGTCTTATCCCCACGAGTTTTGGGTTTTTTGTACTTCTTTTTGATCTCTCGTTTATACTTTCCACCCAGATTTACTTTTTTGTTTTTTTCCTTTTTTTCATGAAAGGCTGCACCAGCTTCATCATCGTTAGGGCGTTTATGAGGGTTGTAGATTTCCTTGATTTTGGGTTGCTCTTCAGGAGTAAGTTCTTCAGAAATTTCTACAGCTTCCGGAAAAGAAAGTTGTTCTATCTTCATTTCCATTAGGTCTTCAATGGCTTCTAGAGATTCTTCCTCTTGCGAAGTCACCATGATGATAGCATTTCCTTTCTTTTGGGCTCTACCGGTTCTACCGATTCGGTGCATATAATTCTCTGGGTAGGCAGGAGTATCTACATTGATTACATGGGAGATATCGTCGATATCCAATCCTCTGGCCATAACATCAGTGGCGATCAAAATACGATGTTCTCCGCTTTCGAATTGTTCTATGCTTCGAAGACGATAGTTTTGAGTTTTGTTAGAATGAATAACAGCGCATTGGTCAGGGAATGTTCTTTCGAATCGCTCAAACAAACGATCTGCCATGCGCTTGTTAGCTACAAAAAGCAGGGTTTTTTGAAACTCTTCGTTGTCTTCGAGAAGATATTCCAGTAGATTTACTTTGGTATAAAAGTTTGCCGTGTTATAGGCATATTGTTTGATGTTCTCCAGCGGTGTTCCACTTTTGGCAATCGATATTTTTTTAGGATTGATAAAAATATCTTTGATGATTTCTTCGACCTGTTCCGTCATTGTTGCCGAGAACATGATATTTTGCCGCTGCTGTGGCAGGATATCAAAAATATTCATCAGCTGATGCCTAAATCCTAAGTCCATCATCACATCTACCTCGTCGATTACTAATTTTTGTATGGATTTTAATTGCAGTGCTCTACTTACTGCAAGATCATACAAACGACCTGGGGTTGCTACAATAATATCTAACCCCTGAGCAACGATTTGTTTTTGTGTGTTGATATTAGTCCCTCCGTATACACCAGAGATGCGGACGTTAATATAGGTGGATAATTTTTCAATTTCATCTACTACTTGTACTACCAGTTCACGGGTAGGAACGAGCACTAAAACTCTTGGGTTTTGTTGAACCGAGTATTTAAGCATTCGCAAAATAGGAAGCATATAGGCATAGGTTTTACCTGTACCGGTTTGTGCTATCCCCACCACATCTTTACCAGACATGACTACTGGAAATGCTTTTTCCTGAATTGGAGTAGGAGTGGTAAACCCTAAATCGTCTAGAGCGTTTAAAAGTTGAGTACTTAAATTAAGATCTTGAAAAGTCAATGGTTTCGATTTTGATGGTACAAAGGTAGCCTTATTTTGTGACTGTATGCATTTTGGTTAATTTTGAAATCAAAATCACACAAATATGAAAAAGATTCTTGCTTTTGCCGGGTCTAACAGCAGCACATCGATCAATCACAAATTAGTAAAGTATGTAGCCTCCGAGATTAAGGAACATGAGATTATGGTCCTGAATTTAAATAGTTATACTATGCCTATGTATAGCGAAGATGAAGAGAAAAAAGGGTTTCCAGCCATGGCCATGGGTTTGAAAAAGGAAATTTCGGAAGCGGATGCTTTGATCATCTCGGTTAATGAACACAACGGAAGTTTTGGTGCTTTTTTCAAAAATATTGTAGACTGGTTATCTCGATTGGATCGTAATTTTTTGGAAGGCAAAAAAATATTGTTAATGAGTACTTCTCCAGGAAAAAGAGGAGGATTAAGTTCATTAGAATACGCTAAAGGTATTTTCCCGCGTTTTGGAGGTGAGATTATCGAGAGTTTCAGTTTTCCTTCTTTTTATGATAATTTTTCTATGGAATCTGATACTGTATCAGACGAGACACTTTTGTTGGGATTAAAACAAGTTATAAGTACTTTTGCACATCAAATTAAATGATGCCGTGCGAAGTACCCAAAAATATACTTTAACAGATCCCGCTTCCTTCAAAAATCAAATGTTACAATGGGCGCAGACATTTGATGAAGCTATTTTGTTGGATTCTAATTCGTATCAGCAGTTGTATTCCAGTTACGATGCTGTTTTGGCTGTTGATGTCTTTACTACAATAAAAACGGATCACGTAAACGCTTTTGCAGAGTTAAAAGAATACCAGGAGAAAACGGCCGATTGGATTTTTGGATATTTATCGTATGATTTGAAGAATGATGTGGAGCATTTGATTTCACAAAACAAAGATGGTCTGTTATTTCCTGATCTGTATTTTTTTCAACCCAAGAAATTGTTGTTGCTTAAAGGTAACGAATTAGAGATGCACTATTTGCGTATGGTGGATGATGAGATGGATGATGATTTTCAGGAAATCCAGGAGCTACCTTGTACGATTCAATTGCTGGAAAAAGAAGATAGTGATTGTGATAAAGTGAAAATTAGCCTGAGGATGACCAAAGATGTGTATAAGAAAAAGGTCGGACTGATGTTGGAACATATACATCGGGGAGATATTTATGAGGCCAATTTTTGCCAGGAGTTTTTTGCCAAAGACAGTTGTATAGATCCTTTACAAACCTATCACCATCTCAATGCTATTTCGCAACCACCTTTTGCTACATTTTTGAAGTTCGACAATCAATATTTGTTGTCCGCATCACCAGAGCGATATATTCGAAAAGAAGGGAAGAAAATCATTTCGCAACCTATAAAAGGAACTGCCAAACGAGCCGAAGATAAGACAGAGGATGATAAGCTTGCAACGCAATTAAAAGCTGATTTAAAAGAGCGTTCAGAGAATATTATGATCGTGGATCTGGTGCGTAACGATTTGTCCAGAACTGCGGTCAAAGGTTCGGTGAAGGTAGAAGAGCTTTGTGGAGTATATAGCTTCAAACAAGTGCATCAAATGATTTCGACGGTTGTCTCCGAGGTCAAAGAAACAACCTCTCCGGTAGAAGTGATCAAAACTACATTCCCCATGGGAAGTATGACCGGAGCTCCTAAAATTTCCGCTATGCAGATTATTGAAAATTTGGAAGAATCTAAACGCGGATTGTACAGTGGTGCGGTGGGGTATTTTACTCCCATGGGAGACTTCGACTTTAATGTAGTGATACGTAGTATTTTGTATAATGCTGAAGAGAATTATATATCCTATACCGTTGGGGGAGCAATCACAGCCAAATCCGATCCAGATAAGGAATACGAAGAGTGTTTGCTAAAAGCAAAAGCAATGCGCGAAGTGCTAGAAGGAGTTTAATTAATTATGAAGATGACTATTGTCAAATAAGATTTTTTCTAAAGCTTTTTCTAACATTAATAATAGTTTCCTTTACATCATTTGCAGTGATTTCCATGATGGTAGCAATTTCGTCAAAATTAAGTTTGCCAAATACAAATAGATCAATAATTTTAGAAGTTTTCATGGGTAACCAACTGTAGAATTTGCCTAGTAGTTTCTGTTTCCTAAAATCTGTAGAGGGCTCTGCGTCAATGATACGAAGGATTTCGGAATCCAAATCGTCATAGATGAAGTTTTGTTTGTTTTCAGAAGATTGATGGTAGCATATGTCATTCAGATCTTCTTTCATGATCAGTTCGTTATCCCCTTCTGTAGTATACACCTCTTCGAGTTTCTCTAGTTCATTTTTCAGGAAATGGTTTGTACTAATACTTCGCTGATGCCAACCTTCTCTTAGATACAATTCATCAATAAGTTCGTCGGCAATCTTGAAGAGTTGTAATTCTAGTGATAAGGTATCCATATGGATATCAAATTCATCTTGATGTAATTTCACAATAGCATCGTCGATAATACCGTTAGAACAATACATGTTTTGCGGCAAAATACCAACGCTTTCAGCAATGTATAATCGGTGTTTTACATATGGATGTAAATGAGGAACAATAGAAAGTAATTTTTTACTAAATTCCCTTTGATCATCAGCCCTATAAAATTTCTGCAATTCATCTGTCCTTGTCATTGGTCCTTGATTTAAGAGTTGTTGTTTTAAAAATAACGAAAACAAACCAAATTTGATGTTAAAAACTTGAAAATCAATGGGTAAATCAATGTTTTGAGTGTAATGTTATTGGTAAATCAAAATTGTATATTTGAAAAACCGTAAAAAAAGACAAATATCTTGTTAACACAGGAATTTAAAGAGCATATTTCTACACAACTCCCTTTTTTGCTGGGGAGCAGAATATTGATTGCCTGTAGCGGAGGATTGGATAGTATGGTGCTTGTAAAATTATGTATTGAGACCTCTTTTGAAACAGGAGTTGTACATTGTAATTTTAAGCTTCGAAATGAAGAGAGTGACGGGGATGAAGCTTTTGTAAAAGCATATGCTCAGCAATTACATATTCCTTGTTTTACAACCTCATTTGATACCGAAAAGTATGCGGCGACTCATAATTTATCAATACAAATGGCAGCTCGCGAGTTGAGATATCGTTGGTTTGATGAAATGGCCGAACTCCATCAATATGACTATATCCTAACAGCACATCATACCGATGACAATCTCGAAACCTTTTTGATCAATTTGTCAAGAGGAACGGGGATTGAAGGGCTTGCCGGTATTCCAGAAGTAAATGGAAAATATATCAGGCCTTTACTTAATTTTTCGAGGGAGGATTTGCTAAAGTTTGCTAAGAAACGAAAGTTGCAATGGAGAGAGGATAGTAGTAATAAGAGTACCAAATACCTTAGAAATAAATTGAGGCATGATGTGATCCCAGAGTTGAAGATGATTAATCCAAGCCTACTTAAAAACTTTCAAACTACTGTAGCCAATATACAAGCCAGTACTAACTTTATCAAATCACAAGTTCTCTTGCTAAAAAAAGAGCTGTTCCTCTTGGGGGAGAATGGTGTTATAAAAATTCCGATTAATCGATTACAGCGTTATGGTAATTCGAAGAGTAGCTTATTTTTCTTATTAAAGGATTATGGGTTTACAGCTTGGAGCGATATAGAACAAATGGTAACTGCGCAATCCGGGAAACAGATTTTTTCTGCAACCCATCGTTTAGTAAAGGATCGAGAACATTTATTGTTAAGTCCAATAATCGAAGAATTACCAGATCATGTGTATTCAATTCCTGAAGAAGAAACCATGTTAATGTTTCCTTCCGGAACGATGCGTTTTAAGGAGGTTGACGAGATGGAAAGTGCAAATTTGAAGACGATTTTTGTAGATAAAGAAAAGTTAAAGTACCCTTTAAGTGTAAGAAAATGGAAAGAAGGCGACTACTTTTATCCACTGGGAATGAAAGGGAAAAAGAAATTAAGTAAATATTTTAAAGACGAAAAATTATCTTTGTTAGCCAAAGAAAGAGTGTGGTTGTTGTGTTCTGGAAAAGAAATTGTTTGGATTATCAATTACAGAGCAGACAATCGATATAAAATTATGCCCCAAACTAATCAAATACTAAAAATAACTATAACCTAATGCGCTATCTACTACTATTTATAACCCTATTGTCTACATCTGTTTTTTCTCAAACCCTCGATCCAATAGAATGGAATGCGGGAATTGAAAAAGAAACAGAGGATACGTATGTCTTAAAATTTACAGCCAAACTGGACAAAGGATGGCATCTATATTCAATACACGAGGTAGAAACCGATGAAATAGCTCCTGTACCCACAGAGTTTACCTTCTATCCAACACCAGACACCTATGAGCTAATTGGAGCGACTATAGAGCCTAAGGGAATTGAAAAGTTTGATAAGATTTTTGAGATGGACATAAAGTACTTTGAAGAGAAAGTCACTTTTACCCAAAAAATAAAACGTATTAATCCTAATTTAAAAAGTGTTAAGGCAGAGGTATATTTCTCTATATGTGATGATGAGCGTTGTTTGGCTCCAGAAACGGTAGAGTTTGATATTAGTTTTTCTGGTGCAGCTTCCGAGAACAAAGGAGATGCTTCTGCAATAACTGATAATGATCGTAATAAGTCTAATGCACTAGATATCGGGATTCAAGGGAAAGAAAAATTCCCATCAGAAGAAGTAGAAAAGAAAAGTTATTTCAACATCTTTATTTTAGGTTTTTTAGGTGGTTTGATTGCACTGCTTACACCTTGTGTATTTCCTATGATACCGCTCACGGTATCGTTTTTTACCAAAAGTGCCAATAACAAGAAAAAAGGAATGTTTAATGCTATTTTGTATGGCTTTTTCATTTTTGCAATATATGTGCTATTAAGTTTACCATTCCATTTATTGGATTCTGTAGACCCGGAGATTTTGAATAATATCTCTACCAATGTGACGCTCAATATCTTGTTTTTTGTCATATTTATTGTTTTTGCGATTTCCTTTTTCGGGTATTTTGAAATTACTTTACCTGCATCTTGGAGCAATAAGCTAGATAGTAAGGCAACGAGTATAGGAGGAATTGTAGGTGTGTTTTTTATGGCACTTACATTAGCGTTGGTTTCCTTTTCTTGTACAGGACCGATTTTAGGGTCGTTGTTAGGAGGATCTCTAAGTACCGATGGTGGAGCGATGCAGTTAAGTTTTGGTATGGGAGGTTTTGGATTAGCCTTGGCATTACCATTTGGTTTATTTGCCTTGTTTCCAAATTGGTTAAACTCTCTACCTAAAAGTGGAGGATGGTTAAATACCGTTAAAGTAGTACTTGGGTTCATTGAGCTAGCCTTAGCTTTCAAATTCTTGTCTAATGCTGATCTTGTAGAGCATTGGGGACTATTGAAACGAGAAATATTTATCGGTATCTGGATTGTTATCGGAATAGGGATGGTCTTGTATTTGTTTGGAAAAATCCGTTTTCCGCACGATGGCCCATTACAAAAATTGAGTACGGCAAGAAAAACATTGGGAGTAGTAACCCTGGCTTTTGTAATTTATTTGTTACCTGGTCTTACCAATACAGCTTATGCAAATTTAAAGTTACTAAGTGGTTTCCCGCCTCCGTTATTTTATAGTGTTTATGAAAAAGAAGCGCATGGCCCTCTAGGATTAAATGCATATACTGATTTTGAAGAAGGAGTGAAAGCGGCCAAAGCCCAAAACAAACCGATTATGTTGGATTTTACGGGATGGGCCTGTGTAAATTGTAGAAAGATGGAAGAGCAGGTTTGGAGCCACCCAGAAATCATTGAAATATTAAAAGATAAATATACATTGATTTCATTGTATGTAGATGATCGAGAAAAACTATCTGACGATGAGCGATTTAAGTTTCTGAAACCTGATGGAAGAGTAAAAAATATAAAAACTATTGGGGACAAATGGGCAACCTTTCAGACCCTTAATTTTCAGAATAATTCGCAGCCGTATTATGTTCTTTTGGATAGTGATATGAATATGCTGAACCGTACTACAGCATACACTCCCGATGTCAAGGAATACCTAAAATGGTTAAAGACCGGCTTAAAGAATTATAGTTCAAAATAATCGTTTTTGATATTGTTATAAGTTTTTATTATAGCTATCGTGTAAGTACGTTTATTTTTTTCGACTTACTTAGTGTTCAAACCCTAATACAATGAAGAATGCTAAGTGAAAAATTAGAACTTTCCAGATGTTTTCCGTTTATCGAAAAAGAGCTTGAAGATGAAATGCTTTCTTTTGGGCAATTAAAAAGTATTCCTAAAGGAGAGTATGTCGTAAAACAAGGTAGTTACCTTAACTTTCTTCCCATCATATTAGACGGTTTGATTAAAATGTACGCCGAAGAGGAGGAAGTAGAGTTTTTGTTGTACTACATTCATCCAGGACAATGCTGTATTCTTAGTTTTAATCATTTGTTTGGACAAGAACCTGTTCGTTTCTCAGCAGTTACAGAAAAAGAAACTAAGGTATTATGCCTACCCATTAAAAATGTAAAAGAATGGTTTTTTAAATATCCATCATTCACGCAAATCATATTAAAAGACTTTCAACGTAATTACGAGGATCTATTGAATACTACAAAACAAGTAGTGTGTTATAAAATAGAAGATAGATTGGTGAATTACTTAACCGAAAAAGCGAAGCTTCAAAATTGCAATATGATACAAATGTCTCATCAGCAAATAGCTTCAGATTTAGGAACTTCAAGAGAAGTAGTTTCGAGGCTTACCAAAAAATTACAAGCTACGGATTTACTGATTCAGCATAAAAGACATATCGAACTAAAACAATTGCAAGTAAGCTAAAATAATAGTTTTTCTACCCTTTGCTTTTAGGTGCCAAATTGGTGCCTAAAAGCGTATGTATTTCTGTTTGTAATCATTTGATTATCAATTGATTAAATAACAAATTTTTAACAATTTACGGTGACTTTTGTCACCGTTTTTTGGTTTTGATTGCGATTAATTTTGTCTCAAGTAAAATGAACAAATAAAAGTATATATCATGAAAAAAATTAATCTTTACTTTTTTATTGCTTTAATAGCATTCGCATCGTGTAGCGATGACGACGATGTAGTGACACCTCCGGATAATCCGGATCCTGTCGAAAATAATGTGGTAATCAACGAAATTAGATTCCTAGGTACCGACTTGGTAGAAATTTTTAACCAAGGAGATCAGGAAGCAGACCTTAGTGATTACTGGTTATGTTTAGGACCTGGTACTTACCAAAGAATTGGAGAAATCACTCCAGAAAGTGGAAGTGTTGTAATTCCTGCAGGGGGATATTTGGTATTACCTTATAATTTACCTGATACGGATGCAGGTTTAGGATTGTATTCTTCAAACGAATTTACCAATGCCGATGCACTTGTGGATTTCGTACAGTATGGATCTGGCGGTAGTGCTAGAGAAGATGTGGCTGTAGCTGCTGGTTTATGGGCAGCGGGAGAGTTTGTTCCTGCCACAACAGATGCAGACAACAGTATCATCTTTGATGGAGAAGGTAATGGTGCTGCAAATTGGGCAGAAACTACTACTGTGACATTTGGAGCAGAAAACGTATTAACAATGCCTGTTAATGATGTACGCTCTATCGTGTTTAACGAAGTAAATTATGGGGAAGATAAATTGATCGAGTTATGGAATAATGGTACGGTATCAGTAGACTTAGCCCCATACTGGTTATGTCTTGGTCCTGGTCAATATTTGCAGATTGAAAACGCAACCGTAGTAAGCGGTAATAGAGAACTTGCACCAGGTGAATTTTTGGTAGTAAACTGGGACATGTTAAGTAATAATGAAGGATTAGGATTATATTCTACTAATACCTTTGCTAGTGCTGATGCCATTGTAGATTTTGTTCAGTGGGGATCTGGAGGTAATCCTAGAGAAAATGTTGCGGTTGAAGCTGGAATCTGGACTACTGGAGACTTTATCCCAGAGGTAAGATTACCAAGTTTCAGTATCGCGTATGATGGAGAAGGAGATGCTTCTACAGATTGGGAAGAGAGAGTTAATCCAACCTTTGGACAAGGTAATGCTACTGCGGTAACTAATAGAACATTTGCTGTTACCATCAGAAATACTGTAAATTACTTATATGCTGCTCCATTTGCAGAAAACGCACCTGTAGGAGCTTTGAATGGAACATTAACCAAAACTTTTAAAGCTGTTCCTGGAGCAAAATTAAATTTTGCAACTATGTCTGCGGCAACAAATGATTGGTTTTTTGGACCAAGAGGAGTGGGGATAGATTTATTTAACGGACAAACAGCGGTAACCGGAGATATTACAGATCAAGTTTTACTTTGGGATCTAGGTACTGAAGAAGAGGAAGCGGCCTTTATCGCTACCGTACAATCAGGACCAAACATGGGGAACCCAGACGATGACAATACCGTTAGAATCATACAAGAAGATGTAAGTGCTGATATTCGAGTAGAACTAGCATATGATGAGCCAAATAGAGAGTTTACATTGACCATTACTAACTTGCAAGGTGCAGGAAATGGAATCGTTATTACTCCTGGATTAGTAGTACTACATGCTCAAAACAATCCTTTATTTACTCTAGGGCAGCCTGATAGAGGAGTAGGTCTTGAAGCTATTGCAGAGGACGGTCTTCCAGCCGAATTAAATGACTGGTTCAATGAATTAGGAACGCAAGGAACACCACTTAGATTATCTTCTTCATTAACACCTTTATCTCCTTCATTTATCTATGCTTTTAACACAGACAGAGATCCATGGTTTACACAAGGAGAAGCAGCAAAAGCATCTAGCGGATTAGAAGAGATCGCAGAAGATGGTGATAGAAGCGTGGCATACAATTACCTAAAAGATTTTGGTATCCCAACAGCTTTACCAACTGAAGCAGGACCAATTATGCCTGGTGGTGTACATACTTTCACAATAGAGGTTCCAGAAGGACAAGATTATAAATTAGGTTTCGGTACTATGTTCGTTCAATCCAACGACTGGTTTATTAGTACAAACAATGTTGGATTGGTATTGTTTAACCCAGATGGATCTGCTTTCTCTGGAGTGAGTGAAAGTTCAAATACATACTTATATGATGCAGGTACAGAAGATGATGAGCCAGTAGGTTTTGGACCAAATCAGGTAATGAGACAAACTGCACTTAATACAGGACCGGCGGATGCGGATACTTCTGTAAGAAGAGTTTCATCTCTAGAAGATGTTCAATTCGGAAAAGGAGTGATCAATAGTGGACCTGGAGTAACATGGTTTGGAGATCCAAGAGGAGGATATAACCTTATTGAAGTTGAAATCACGCCACAATAGTGCTTACCCCAAAGCCAAAATATCTATATAAGGGGATATAGATATAATAATAGATCGCGGGAAAAACCTTTGGCATATTAGCCAAAGGTTTTTATTTATGATAATATCTCAGGGATAACTAGATAATATCGCTGAACCTGTGTTAAAATCTCCTTAAAGGTATCTTTATGGCTACACCATTTTTTTATCTTCAGCGACAAACTAAATTAACATCAATGCAAGTCTTAAAAATTAACTATTTTACTTTATTTGTACTATTTGTTTCCTTTATAGGGTTTTCTCAACAGGATAATGCATACGAAGTAAAAGATCACTACACAAAGAAAGAGGTTGATATCGTAATGCGAGATGGTACCAAATTACATACAACCATTTATTCCCCAAAAGATACTTCAAAAAAGTATCCTATTCTAATGCAACGAACTCCATACAGCTCTAGACCATATGGAGAGGGACAATTTAGATCTCAGATTGGTCCCAATAAATATATGATGCAAGAAGGAAATATTATTGTTTATCAGGATGTGAGAGGTCGTTGGATGAGTGAAGGAGTTTATGATAATATGCGGGCTTATATCCCTAATAAAAAAGGAAAACAGTTCGATGAAGCCAGTGATACTTACGATACTATTGATTGGCTGGTAAAAAATGTGGCTAATAACAATGGAAATGTTGGTGTGTGGGGAATTTCGTACCCAGGGTTTTATGCCACGTATTCCTTGTTAGATTCACACCCAGCGTTAAAGGCAGTTTCGCCTCAGGCGTGTATTGGAGATTTCTTTTTTGATGATTTTCATCACAATGGGGCATATCTTTTAAGTTACTGGAGAGCAACCGCAGTATTTGGTTATGAAAAAACACAACCTACAGACAAAGGATGGTATAGTTTTCCAGATCTAAAAAGCAAAGATCAATATCAGTTTTTCTTAGATGCAGGTCCATTAAGTAATCTGGACCAGTATTATAAAGAAGATAACGTCTTTTGGACCCAGCTAAAGGAACATCCTAATTACGACGAATTCTGGCAAAAAAGAGGAATCATCCAACATCTTGAAAATATTAAGCCTGCTGTAATGGTAGTAGGAGGACTTTTTGATGCTGAAGATTTGTATGGTCCGTTCGAGACCTATGAGAACATAGAAAAAAGAAGTGATAATTATAATATTATGGTTTTTGGTCCTTGGAGTCATGGAGATTGGGCTAGAAGTAAGGACCGTCAGGCTATAGGAAATGTATATTTTGGAGATAAAATTTCTGAAAATTACCAAAAGAATGTGGAGACCCGATTCTTTAACCGTTTCCTGAAAAATGATACCAAAGAAGAAGCTTTACCAGAAATACAAATCTTTGATACGGGAGCCAAAAAATGGGACTCTTTTGAAACCTGGCCACCAAAAAATGTTGAAAAGAAAACATTTTATCTGGCAGATGGTCTTACCGAAGCAAAAGGGGATGGAGTTTCAGAATTTATAAGTGATCCTAAAAAACCAGTTCCGTATTCAGAGGATGTGAAGATGGTGTTTACACCAAGAAAGTATATGACCGACGATCAAAGATTTGCTGCTCGTCGTCCAGATGTTTTAGTGTTCGAAACCCCGGTTTTGACCGAAGACGTAACTTTATCTGGAGAAATATTAGCCAAATTAAAAGTGGCTACTACAGGTACAGATGCAGACTGGGTAGTAAAATTGGTGGATGTATTTCCTAACGATGCCGAAGATACTCAGGAAACCCAGAAATATTTAAAAATGGGGAACTATCATATGATGGTTCGTAGCGAGGTAATGAGAGGTCGTTTTAGAAACGATTTCAGTAAACCAGAACCTTTTACTGCTAACGAAAAAACAGCTGTGAATATTAAATTACAGGATGTTCATCATACCTTTAAGAAAGGGCATAAAATTCAGATTCAGGTACAGAGTACATGGTTTCCATTAATTGATTTGAACCCGCAGACTTTTGTACCAAATATATTTAAAGCAAAAGCATCAGACTTCAAAAAACAGACGCATAAGGTATTTCATGATTCTGCTATCGAAGTTTCAATTTTAAAATAAACCATCACCCTAAATACATGTGTAACATGCAAAATATTTTAAGAACAAGTACTCTTGTAATGTTTGCAGCGTTTGCTTTAGCAAGTTGTAAACAAGAAAATAAGGAGACCGCTACCGAAGTTTCGAGTGCTGAAAGTATAGAAGAGCATTCCAAAAATTTGAATGATTGGTTTGAAGCTCAATTTCAGGAAGAGGTAAAATTATCTCCAATGACTCAAACCTACTTAGGAGTTAAAACTGAAGATTATGGTAAATGGGATGACATTTCTTCAAAGAGAGAAGCAGAAGACTTAGAACGAGTAAAACGACGCTTAGCGTATCTTAATGATTCTGTAGATGTGTCTTTGCTTAATGATGCTACCCAGTTGAGCTATACTTTGATGAAACAAGATCTTGAAGATGAAATTGAAGATTTTCAATATCGTTTCTATGATTATCCGGTAAATCAAATGCATGGTATGCAAGCCGAAATACCTGCGTTTATGATCAATATGCACCGAATTTCAGCAAAGAGTGATGCAGAAGCTTATATTTCCAGATTGAATGGAATTGATGCCCTATTTGCGCAACTTGTGGAAAATATGAAGATCCGCGAGAAGAATGGAATATTGCCTCCAAAGTTTGTGTTTACAAAGGTTTTGGATGATAGTAAAAACATCATCACTGGTCAACCCTTTGATGAATCCAAGGAAGAGAGTACATTATTGGCTGATTTTAAAGGGAAGATAGCTTCGCTAGAATTATCAGAAGAAGAAAACCAGGAACTCATAACAAATGCAAAAAAAGCATTGCTAGAAGGTGTAAAACCAGGGTATGAAAAACTGATTACTTTGTTAGAAAAACAACAGCAAAGAGCAACTACAGACGATGGAGCCTGGAAATTTCCAAAAGGAGATAAGTTCTATAATATGGCGTTAAAAAGAACGACAACTACTGATATGACAGCAGACCAAATTCATGATTTGGGTCTAAAAGAAGTAGAGCGTATACATAGTGAGATGCGAGATATTATGAAGCAGGTAAAATACGAAGGCACCTTGCAAGATTTCTTTAAGTATATGAAAGAGGATAAGAAGTTCTATTATCCTAATACAGAAGAAGGAAAAGCGGCCTATCTAAAAAAGGCTGTAGGACTAATCGATAACCTGAAATCAAGATTGGACGAGTTGTTCATCACAAAACCCAAAGCGGATATCATCGTAAAAGCTGTAGAGCCTTTTAGAGAAAAAAGTGCTGGTAAAGCATTTTATCAACGGGGTACACCTGATGGATCTAGACCAGGAACCTATTATGCAAATCTTTATGATATGGAAGCCATGCCTATATATCAAATGGAAGCTTTGGCATATCATGAAGGAATCCCAGGACATCATATGCAAATATCGATAGCGCAAGAGTTACAGGATATACCAAAATTTAGAAAGTTTGGTGGATATACTGCCTACATAGAAGGTTGGGGGCTTTACAATGAGCTCTTACCAAAAGAAATAGGACTTTACAGTGATCCGTATTCGGATTTTGGTCGTTTGGCAATGGAACTTTGGAGAGCATGTAGATTGGTTGTAGATACCGGGATTCACGCTAAAAAATGGACGAGAGAAGAGGGGATAAAGTACTATGCTACAAATACTCCTAACGCAGAAAGCGATGCTATCAAAATGGTAGAAAGGCATATTGTAATGCCTAGCCAGGCTACTGCATATAAAATAGGAATGAATAAAATTCTGGAATTGAGAGAAAATGCAAAGAAGGAATTAGGAGAGCAATTTGATATTCGGGAGTTTCACGATGTTGTGCTCACAAATGGAGCAGTTCCGCTTAATGTGCTAGATAATTTGGTAGATGAATGGGTAAAGAGTAAAGAAACAAAATAAGAATACACACAAGAGTGAAATGCTTTGTTGAGAAAGTAGATTGTTTTGATAAACAATCTACTTTTTTTATGCGTAGTTTTTTTGAAACCAAACGTAAAGTAATTTTAATAACAATACTTATGATTGATCTACGATATGTAGTGGTAAAATGTTTCCTATAATTCAACTATAATTGTGAAAGCCTTGTCTTGGTTTTTAAAAAATAAACAATTGAAAATTAGTAATTTATTTTTTTTTGTCTATTCATTGTCTGTCTCTTTTAAAGACTAGTTGCTACAGGTCTACTTAATGTATACTTCTATTTAAGGATGTGTATCCATGTGCTCTTTATATTTATAAAAACAATATATACCAATGGATAAATTAACTCAATTTTTAAACGAATTATCGACCAATACAGAACAATTGGATCGTTTTAATTCAGGCTCGAATAAGACCGAAATTGCTAGTAATCGACAGCGTAGGTTGGACGCAGCAGGAGTGCAACACACAGAAGAAATAATAGGCATGAACCCCGAGGGTTTGCAAAATTTAATGAACAAAAAACTTGCTCAAAAAACTGACGACAATTTAGAAACAACAATTTGTGGTTTGATCGTAAAGCAAATGCTCAAGTATCCAGAACGAATTGCAATTATTGATAGAGAGACAAAAATCAGTTATAAGGAGCTAATGATACGGGCTGGTGAGGTTTCCGGAGAGCTCATTAACCGAAAGGTAGCACCAGGATCGCTGGTAGGTGTGTGTATGAACCGAACTTGGGAACTGGTTGCTGCTCTGATTGGTGTGATGCAGGCTGGATGTGCATATGTACCTTTGGATCCGGCATATCCTCAGGATCGCGTTAAATACATGTTGGAGCATTCTCGCGCCGTGGCAACTATTGTAGATAATGAGGTTTCTGCCGAACTATGTAGTAGTGTGCAAGAACAATTGCGAATCAATAAATTAGGTGAACATATCGATCATTCGGTAAGAGCCTCAGGAAACGATTTGGCTTATGTGATTTATACTTCAGGTTCAACAGGGAAACCAAAGGGTGTAGCGGTAGAACATAAAGGTTTTGTTTGTCTTCGTCAATCTATGCGAGAGCTATTTAGCGATGAAGAGTTGAAAGGTGTTTTTGCAGGGGCTTCAGTTTGTTTTGATACCTCGGTAATGGAAATTATGGGGACCCTATCCCTGGGTGGAACCATTATTTTAGCCAAAAATGCATTAGAGTTGACCAAGCTTCCAGCTGTAGATCAGATCAGAGTTTGCGTAATGGTTGCCTCGGCAATGCATGCTTTACTAACAACAGAAAAATTACCTAAGGGGTTGAAATGTTTGGTTTTTGGAGGAGAGGCACTCAAGCCTTCACTAGTCGCACAAGTACATCAGCAAAAACCAGATATACGTGTTTTGAATGCATATGGACCTACCGAGGATACTGTGTATTCTACTATCGCTGAAGTTTCTCCTGGGACTGAAGTAGTTACTATTGGCAAGTCTGTACCTAACTCACGTGCTTACATTTTGGATGAAGCTTTGCAACCTGTTGCAAATGGAGTAGCAGGAGAACTATATCTAGCAGGAACCAAGCTTGCACGAGGTTACCTGTATGATGAAGCTATGACCAAAAAACGATTTATTGACATGGCATCAAATGATCTGATTTCAGATAATCGCTTATACAAAACGGGAGATTTGTGTCGCTGGACAGAAAATGAAGAGATCGAATTTCTAGGAAGAGTAGATCAACAAGTAAAGATTAGGGGGTATAGAATTGAATTGGAAGAAATCGAATCTACACTCGAGTCTATGGAAGGTATTGATGCCGCAGCGGCAGCAGCCGTGGATGGAGGTTTCGGTCAGAAAATACTAGTAGCCTATATAGTAAGCAACGATAAGATAGTAACCGAGGCGTCAGTTAAATCGTATGCATCAAAACGACTTCCAAAGTATATGGTTCCTCAAGTCATAAAATACTTAAAGGCTTTACCACTTTTACCAAATGATAAGCTAGATCGCAAAAAACTAATGAACTTAGAGGAGAAAACTAGTTCCAAAAAAGACTCTACAAATCAAAGCGTTGTTCAAAATTTGATGGATTCAAACAATGAACAAGAAAGGACGATATTGTCAATTGTTCAGAATGAGGTAGCGTCTCTACTGAATTTGGGCGATCCGACACAAGTATCACCGAATGATGCATTTGATAACCTGGGACTCGATTCCTTAACCACATTAGAGTTTAGTAGTAGACTCTCTAATTTACTAGGCCGAGAGTTGTCGGCTACTGCAATTTTTGAGCATTCCACTCCAAATGCATTAGTGAATTATATTACTGGTATGATGGGAAGTGGTGATGCAAATAGCTCTACAAATGGGTCAAAAACTGTATTTATGGATACATTAGCTAGTTTTCAAACACATATCCAGTCAAGTCACCCTACATTTCAAGCTGCAAAAGCATCAGCTTGGGACGCGACAGATAAAAGTAAGCTGGTTCAAGAAGTCTTACATATGGTCAATAATGATCGCAGAAATCCGTATAGTAAAGTATTACGAACAGGAAGTGCTACCAAAGGTATTGTGGGTGATGCTTATAATGATGAAGAGCAAGAAGCTATTATATGGACAACGAATCTCTATCTCGGTTTGAATCGCGATCAAAAAGTTATGGAGGAAGCTTCTGATGCATTAGTGCGTTTTGGTACCGGAATGGGAACCTCTGCTGCAGCTTCAGGGATGACGAATCAACACTTGGAGTTCGAAACTGAGTTTGCCGATTTAGTTGGCAAACCTAGTGCATGTTTGTTTCCAACAGGGTATACCGCTAATGTTGGAGCAATAGCAGGATTATTAGGAAGAAATGACGTGGTAATTATCGATCAACTCTGTCACGCATCTATTGTAGATGGCGCACGTCTTTGTGGAGCTACGGTTCGAACGTTTCAACATAATAGTGCGTCCGATTTAGAGGAAGTCCTTAAATCTGAAATGTCTCCATATCGTACAATTTTAGTAGTATTAGAAGGTGTATATAGTATGGGAGAAGGGGCAGCACCAGTTGCAGAGATCGTTCGAACAGCAAAGAAATATAATGCACTTGTTCTGGTGGATGAAGCGCATTCTTTTGGTTTTTATGGTGAAAATGGAGCAGGTATTTGTGCAGCCCAAGGTGTTACCGAAGAGGTAGATTTTATTATGACGACACTCAGTAAAGCCTTAGGGAGTCTCGGAGGAGTAGTCGCTGCCAGTCAGGAACACGTTGATCTTTTGAAGTCGTCCTCTAGAGCTTATATCTTTCAGGCCTCAATTAGTCCGGCTGATATGGCTGCTGCCCTTACTGCATTAAGACGTCTTCGCTCTGATGATGCTCTACGAGAACGATTATGGGATACGACCCGTTACATGCGGAAACAATTTGAAGATGCTGGGTATGATTTGGGAACTGGAGACGGACCTATCGTTACTCCGCACTTTAGTGACAAAGATAAACTGTATGCCATCGTACAAAACTTATATCAGCAAGGTGTTCAAACTTCAGCAGTAACGTATCCGATTGTCGAAAGCGGACGTGGCCGTTTGAGACTCATCTGCTCGGCAGCCCATACTCGTGAAGATGTAGATAGAACCCTGGCAGCTCTTATTGAGGCAGAACGAGAAGTAGATGAACAACTTACCATTAAGCAAAATGAAACAAAAGATTCGAACATATCAATGTCTGATATCGAAGCATGGGCCAATGGATTTTCCTTGTATCTAAAAGGATCCATGGCCGTTGTTGCTGCCCCGACGCCAAACCTGGCTATATCTGTTAAGACTTCTGAAGCATCTAAGCCAGTTGCAATCTTAGTTAAAAATGAAAAGATTACGATAAATACAGATGAGGATTGTGATTTGCCTTCTTGCTCATTGGTTATCACTGATAATGATGCAGTTTTGGCATTACAATCGTCTGATGTACAGGGATTACTTCATTGTATTTGCAAAGGAACCTGTGTTTTGAAAGGACAAGTCGAACCATTTATTTGGTTTATAGGACGAATGGTAGATCATAGAAATAGTACGCAGAACTAGATCAATTAAAAGATTAGTGGTGTTAAATATCTATAAGTGGGTTAAAGGCCTTTCTCTTTGAAAGAAAGGCTTTTAACCAAATTAAAATCTTGTTTTTATGGTAAAACCACAAAAAAATGAAAGAATAATACTACAAAATTATAAATAATTGTAAAATTTGTGTATTTTGTGGACTAAATATGCTTTTTGTCATGTTTAACCCCCAAAATGAACACAATGAAGAAGATAACTTATCTACCAATCTTGTTATGCCTTGCATGCCTATCTGGTTTCGCCCAAAACCAGTGGTCTGCGGTAGACCTTTCCCAAATAGGGAGCGTAAAAGATTCCGTACTCTACGACACAGCCGTCAATAACTTGCAAGAGTTTGTAACTCAAGACCAATTGGATAGAGCACAGCCTCTGGCGGATCAGCTGATTCAGTTAGGTTTTGATATCGACTATAAAAGAGGACTAGCTATGGTGTATCGACAAAAAGGACTGATTAGCGATAAATTATATAGAACTACAGAATCTGAAACTAACTTCGAAAAAGCGTCTAAATACTTTAAAGACATCAATGACCTTAACGGCTTAGCCTCGGTTCGTAATGATAGATTTATTATTGAGCAGAGTAAGGGAAACCTGGAGAAGGCTGCTGATTATCTAATGGAAGCGAAGTTATGTAGAGAACAACTTAAAGATAGTATTGGTTTATCTAGTATTTACAACAACTTGGCTATTGTATATAAGGATCTGAAAGATGTCGCTTCTTCGGAAGAGTACTACTTAAAATCTATAGCACTTAGGAAAAAATTAGGATTAGGAGGGCTAGGCTTGGTACTGAACAATTTGGCGTTATTATATACTGAAAATGGTAAGCTTTCTGAAGCTAAAAAACTACTTTCGGAATCGCTTCAAATCAATAAAAAAGAAAAAGACCTTAAACATGAGGCTCAATCCTATAGTATTATGGCTAAAGCTGCCATGTATAGCAAAGAATATACAACCGCAAAAAAGTACTATGATACAACACTATGCGTGGGAACCCGAGCCAACTATAAGTTGATCGTAACCAATGCCAAGCAACAATTGGGTATTATTGCTTTGGAGGAGGGAGATTTTGCGAAATCAGAAGCTCTTTTACAAGAAGCAAGGGGCAAATTTGAAAAAGCTAATATTACAGCGTTAATCTTAAAAAACTATAAATATTCATTCAAACTGGATTCTACCAAAGGTAATCTGTTGGGTGCCTTGGGGTGGCAAAAGAAATATCTGGAACTTTCGGATAAGAGAATGTATGACATTGCTGCAAAAAAGATTGAAAAAACAAAGGCACACTATAAAGCTGAACTAGAACAGCTTAAACTAATTGAAGAGCAGGAAAAAAGAGAACGAGAAACTGCAGCACAATTGTTTCAATTTCGGTTGATTGCTTATATCGCTAGTGCGGTTGTGTTGGTGGTTCTTATCTTTTTAATTATGATCATAAGAACAAGAAATGAGAGAAAAAGATTGATAGCCAAGCTGGATAATTCCAATCAGGTAAAAAATAAACTGTTTTCAATTATTTCTCATGATCTTAAGAATGAGATTAGTGGTTTGGAAGGTACTTTAAATCTTTTGAAGGAGAATTCGATCAGTGATAAAGAATTTAAAGAGGTGGTTCCGCTTTTGGCGAGTGGTGCTCATCAAACATCTATTTTATTACATAATCTGCTGAATTGGTCAAAGTCTCAATTAAAGGAATTAAACGCTAATCCTACTACTTTTGATATTTCTGAAGTGATTTCGGATAAGTTTACGTTTTTCGAACAAAAAGCCAAGCAAAAGAATATTCAGTTGATCAATAACTTGAATCCAACAAAGATTTATGCCGATCGGGATATGTTTGGTATTGTCGCCCAAAATCTTATTGCTAATGCTATCAAGTTCTGTAATCCGGGAGATTCGATTTCCTTACTTTCAGAAGATAAAGACAATCATTACGAGATTAGATTTAAGGATACTGGGGTTGGTATTAATCCACAATTTATTGATAAGTTGTTTGCTGAAGATACTTTTACGACTCCTGGTACGCAAAATGAAACTGGTACAGGTTTGGGATTACGTATTTGTAAGGAATTAATAGAGTTAAATCGAGGTAAGATTGATGTAACCAGCGCTCCGGGAGCAGGGAGTACATTTCTTATTTCATTACCTAAAGCTGCATAACTATTGTGTGGGAGAAATTATTTATCCATTAAGTTTCTGAATTGATAGAAAAAGCGTTCTATCAATCTTAGATCCTCGGTAACAATTTCTACAACACCTCTCATTTCTTGCCTAAAAGGAATCTCCTTACCGTAAGTAGTAATGAGTTTATCTGGCAGCGCAACATCAATAAGATACAGCCCATCCTTGTCTGGCAATAGTGAAATATAACTCACTTCACCTTTTAAGGTTCCGAATTCGTCGTCTGGGAAGTTTTCTAATCGAATATTGGCTGTTTGTCCGATTTTAATTTTTCCAGAGTTTTGAGAAGGAGCTTTGATTCTGGCCAGATACGATGATTCTTCTATAGGAACGACTACAAAAACGACATCCCCTGCGGTTACGGTTTGGTTGGGATTGCGGTAATTTAGAAATGAAACACGACCATCCATATCCGATTTCAAGACATACTGCAATTCCCAATCTCTTATACTTGTTTTTAATTGGTCAAAAGATTGAACTACTTTCTTAAATAAATTAATCTCTTCCTTTTGTTTGTTGATTTCCGTTCCTCTTGAGTTTTTGGTGGCATTACTAATGTTCTCAGTAATTTGCGATATTTGAACATCATTGTTTTCATAATCGCGTTTTGCCCTCAAATAATCCAATTCTTTATTTTCATAGGTTTGTTGAGAAATCACTCCTTTTTCATAAAGATCTTTTTGTCGTTTCAGCTCTTTCTTTTTGAAATCAAGTTCAGCGAAACCTATTTTCTTTTGAGCTTTTAGACTTTCTAATCTCCTGTAGGATTCAGATAAGGCTGCTTCATTAGCGATCACTTCATAATTAAAAGGTTGATACTTCTTATTTAATTGATACTCAGAATAATTATTTTCAAACAAGGCAAAATTGGTCTCGATATCACCTAAAAAAAGGAATCGTGATTTATCCACAGGGAAATGGAATGACTGATTGTCTAATTTTGTAGTGTCAATAATAGATTTTAAGTAAAAAACATCCTTGTAATTGGCTGTACTACGTAATATAGCCAGAGGAGTATCTTTTGGAACAATTTGATTATCCTCTACTAATATAGATTCTATTTTTCCATTGATCTTAGCATACTCTTTTTGAGGTGGGATTTGAGTGGTTACAATGGCTTCTGCAGGAATAACATCGGGATACTTGATCAACCAGGATAAAAACAACAAAAGTATCACTAATCCCAGTATAAGCAGATTCCCCCATCGTATCATCCAATGAGGAACCCGAGTTAAAATCTCTTGTACTTCTTCGCTTCTTAATTGTATGTCGTCTAAGTCTTCTGGCATCTTACTTTCCGAGTTCTAATTGATTTTTAACTAAATGATAATAGTTTCCTTTGTTTTTGATCAGTTCTTCATGGTTTCCAACTTCTACTATTTGTCCTTTATCCAGAACCACAATTTGGTGGGCATTCTTTACGGTACTCAATCGATGGGCAATGACCATCACAGTTTTGTTTTCGAAAAAGGCATCCAGGTTTTCCATAATTACCTTTTCATTATTGGCATCTAGGGCAGAGGTAGCTTCGTCAAAGAATAAAAATTTAGGGTTTTTGTACACCGCACGAGCAATGAATAATCGTTGTTTTTGCCCTGTACTTAACCCAACACCTTCCATACCGATTTTGGTATTGTATGACAAGGGTAGGGATTCTATAAATTCTTGAATGTTTGCCACTTTTACCGCATGAGCAAGTTTTTTCTTATCTACATAATCTTCTCCTACAGCAATATTATTGGCGATAGTATCATTAAATACATACCCTTCTTGCATTACCACACCAAAATGATCTCTCCAGGACTTTTGTGAAACTTGTTTTAAATCATAGGGCCCTATAAAAATTTGTCCTTCATCCGGTTCATAGAATTTAAGCAACAGCTTCATCAAAGTCGTTTTTCCGCTACCACTAACTCCAACTACAGCAGTAATCTTGTTGGCCGGGACAGAGAGACTGAGTTTTTCCAAAACAGGTTTATCGGATCCAACATATCTAAAGTCAACTCCCTTTACGTTAAAGCTAGAGTTTTCTGGAATTTCTCTGATCTTTTCATCACCTACTTGCTCTTCATCTTCCTTGTTATGGATTTCTCCCAAACGTTCCAAAGAGATCTGAGCATCCTGCAATTCTCTTAAAAAGTTAATCAATTGTGCAATGGGAGCATTTAGCTGACCAACAATTGCAGTGATGGCTAACATCATACCCAGTGTAATTTCTCCATCGATTACAAGTTTGGCCGAAAATACGGTAATAATGATGTTTTTAAGTTCATTAATGAATGATGATCCAACACTTTGGTATTGCTCAAGGGCTAGGTTTTCTATGGATATTTTAAATAACTTGGCCTGAACAAACTCCCAGTTCCATCGTTTTCTCTTTTCAGCATTATGAAGTTTTATTTCCTGCATTCCATTAACGAGTTCAATCACTTTACTTTGCTCTTCACTGATTTGCGAAAATCGCTTGTAATCTAGCTTTTTTCGTTTTTTGAAAAAGATCAGTATCCAGGCAAAGTAAAAAACACTTCCAATTGCAAAAATTCCAAAAATGGATAAACTGTAATAGATGAGCACAATACTGAACACAATGAGGTTGACCATCGAAAACAGAACGTTTAGCGAAGACATGGTCAGTATTTGTTCTATTCTTTTGTGATCGTTGATACGCTGCAACAAATCTCCAGTCATTTTTACATCAAAATAGGAGATAGGTAGATTCATCAATTTGATAAAAAAGTCAGAAATCAATGAAATATTGATACGTGTACTTAAATGTAATAAGATCCAACTTCGCAGTACTTCGATTAACGTTCTACCAACAAAAAGCGATAACATTGCAATCAATACAAGATATACAAAGTTAAGGTCTTGATTTTTGATACCGACATCAACAATACTTTGTGTTAAGAACGGAGTGATCAGTTGTAATAAACTTCCTGCAGTCAATCCTAAAGCCAACTGAAAAAGAAAAGCTTTGTATTTGAAAATATATTTGGATATAAACTTAAAACCGAATTTCTCATCATTTTCATCAACATTATCACTATAAAAGTTTGGCGTAGGCTCAACGAGTAGAGCTACACCTTCTTCGGTAGTTTCGTCTGCATTGTTTCCAATCCAGGCTCGAATAAATTCTTCCTTTGTATAGGTAATCAAACCATGAGCGGGATCGGATACGTAAATAGTCATTCCTCCATTTCTATGGTTTTTGATTTTATATACAACTACGTAGTGCACTTTGTTCCAATGGACAATACAGGGTAGTGGGACTTCATCTAATTTGTTTAAAGATAACTTTACGCCAAGAGATCGAAACCCAATCGCTTCTACTGCTTCACTAAGCCCTAGTAAGGAACTTCCTTCTCGAGTGGTTTCGCTTAAGGTTCTTAGTTTTTCGGTATTAAGAATTCTTCCATAATGCTTAGCAATTATCTTAATACAAGTGGGTCCGCAGTCTTTGGATTCGGCTTGTTTGTAAAAGGGAAATTTAGGCATTAAGTATTTTTAAATTAAATTGATTTTGTGTGATTAGCCATCTACAAAGTAAAGTAAATCTTTTTGATTTTACTATCTTAAAGAGAATAGTGGGACAAAAGATAAAAATAATGAAGAATATACTTTCTGAAAAATGAAAAAAGAGCGCTAAAAAAGCGCCCTTTAAACATTATAGTATTAGCTAACTATTAAAAAAAGAATCTAAGTATTATTCTTTGGTAATTGACCATACAGAATAACTTCCAGGAGGTGCACTCAAAGTAGCATTTCCTTGAGCATCTGCAGTAGGCGTAGCTCTAGAGTTATCAGTATAATCAACTAATTGTTTACCAGCCCAATTGGTCTGTACGGTGCGTTGTTTTGTTTGTCCACTGATGTTCATATAAAGAATTAGTCCAGGGTTGTCTCCGCTTCCGCTTCTTTTCATAATGTACTCATCTTTGCTGGCTTCAATAACTTCTACATCACCAACAGCTAATGAGTTATAAATTTGAATTAAAGTATTGAGTTGACCTTTGAATGCCTGGTAATCCAAGTAGAAAACAGTAGGATAACCGTCATGAGTAAGAATATAAGAATACGCTAATAGTTTCTTACCATAACTAATTCTGTTGTCCGGATTTGGATCTTTCTCTGTATCATGATTTGCAGTAAAAGTAACAGCATTACCTGGATCCAGTTTTCTCAACATATTACCTGCATCACCTAAAGCAGTAAGATCATTGGCTCTATCCAGAGTTTCATCTAATCTGTAAAAGCAAGCAAAATCAAATGCGGCAGACCCTGAAGCATCAACCCAGTCTTTTAAGACCTGTTGGTTACCATCAAAGTTTTCTCCTACCGAGAATCCTCCAACTTTGTCGTTCCATGCTGTTACCCATTTAGGAGCAAAACTCTTTACATAGTCAAAACGCCATCCGTCAAAACCAAGAGATCTATAGAATTCTGCTACAGAATCGTCTCTACCCCATAACCATTCTTGTACATAAGGTACTGCGTGACTAAGATCTGTTTCTGGGAAAAATAAAGCTTCTTCATCAGCATCAACAACTCCATTAGGGTGGAAATGATCAAAAGTTCTATTGAATTTACCAGAAGCATTGCCATTTTCTTCATTGAATAAAGTAAATACTTCTGCACCTCCTCTAAATGGATTTGCTTGTAATCCTCCACCAGAATTATGACCCATAACAACATCAGCAACAACCTCAATGTCATTGGCATGTGCTTTTTGGATTAAGTCTTCTAATTCTTGTCTTGATCCGAAACGAGTTTCTACATTTTCAGAACCTCTTTGGCTGAATTCTCCTACATCAAAGTAGTCCATTGGGTCATATCCCATAGAAAATTCACCTGAAGCACCTTTACTTGGAGAAGGTAACCAAATTCTATTTACACCGGCGTCAGCCCATTCTTCAATTTCTGAAGCAACTTGATCATACCATCCTCCAATAGGTTCTACATCCCAATAGAAAGCCTGCATAAATACTCCTGCATCTTCCTTTTGTAGTTCAGTAAGATCCATTTTTAAGGATTGACTGGTAATGATTGGTTCTCCTGTATTGGGGTTATCATCATCTTCACTACAAGCTGTGAAACCAAGAACCATTCCCCCAATAAGGAGGATGGTTTTGGCTGATATATTTTTAATGTTTTTCATTTCAACGGTTTAAATTTCTAAAATTTAATTTCTAGGAACAAAGATGTAACGTCCATCTAAGTCATTGAACCAGATGTCATAAGTTCCTGCAATAACTGGAGTGTCAGGAGGGTTTCCTTCTGTAGTTGCCTGTCCTGTAAGTGGAGTAGAACCACCCCAGTTTCCTGGCCAGTCATTACTGTGTCTAAACTTAAGAGCTCCATCAAAAAGAGTCACATTTTCAGCATACCAGATATGAGGATTAAAAGGAGACTGAATCAAGTCTGTGTCATCTCCACCCCATCCGGTATCATCACCCGTTCTTGCAGAACCAATGAAACCAATAGTAGTATATTCTGTAGCTCCGGTAATATCGATAGCGTTCAATTCGTGAGTAAGCTCGTCGATGTTAACGATTAACTCATAATATCCAGAAGATCCAATAGTAAATGCTCCTGGATCACCACCAAGGATATCACTACTCGTAAATCCACCACCATCAAGCCCCCATTGTGGCTGCCAGAAACCTTTGTTTTCTAACAATTTGAATTCGTTTTCACCATCGTTAAATTCAAAGAAACCTCTGAAATAGAAGATATTTGAGTTGTCCGGGTCTCTAAATAAGTAAGTGTTAGTAGCTCCATTGTTCCAGTCATCGTTATTTGCTACACCATCTTTGTTCGTATCTACCGTGTTACCCACAAAGAATAGATTCTTTGTAACAATAATTGTAGAATATGGTGTTACAGTTAAAGCAATTGGGTTAGAGATAATTGATGCTCCTCCATTAGTTCCTAATGAAGAAACAACTCTTAACTCAAAAGAAGCTTCATTATCTGCCTCTAATCCTAGAAGAATAGCCAAGCTGTTTAGCTCACCTATAGTCCAAGAATAGAAACGATCAGTAGTTACTGCTACTTCAAGAGGAGTTGCAAAATCGGTTCCTGCTGCAGCTGCTTCGATGGAATAGCTAATAGGTGTATTTACATTATACTGAGCATCTTCCCATACCAAAGTAAATCCTTGTAGGTCCTCATTCTCTTTACTAAGAGCAATCGTAGAGTTGGCAGAAACTATTAGTGGTCCTTCGGTTTGTTCTTGTTGAAGAACAAATGTTGGGTCTTCATCTTCGATACATGCATTGAAGCATAAGGCAGCTACAAATGCAAAGAGTAAAATTGATATCTTTTTCATGACTGTATAATTTGAATTTTTCATAGTTTAATTTTAGAATCCTGGGTTTTGCCCTAAGTTTGGATTTGCTGACCTGCTCGATTCCGGAACAGGGAATAATTGAAAGTTTTCTGAGATAGATGATCCATTTTGTGGTCCACCTTTGTATGACCAGTTATAGGTTCCACCAGTATAAAGACCAAATCGGATAAGATCTTGTCTTCTGTGTCCTTCCCAGTGTAGCTCTCTTGCACGCTCGTCAATAAGGAAATCTAGCGTTAGATCTGCATCAGTAATATTTCCTGAAGCATCTCCAAAAGCTCTTTCTCTTAGTTGATTTACGAATCCTAATGCAGTGGTACGATCACCACCGCCACCTCTTAATTGTGCTTCTGCATACATTAAGAATACATCTGCCAATCTAAATAGTGGGAAATCAGTATCTACGAAGGTTGCATCTTTTCCAGGCTCTCCTGCAGAGGTAATGTTAGAAAACTTAGCTAACAAATATCCGCCAGAAGTATCAGCGATATCTGCGATTTCGATAGGACGTTCTTCATCGGTAACCACATTTCCATCATCATCCAGTTCGATGTCTCTAGAAACTACAGTATTTCGAGTATCGTTAGCAAAAAGAGCATCATTAACGAATAATTCTCCAAACTGTCTTCTTATACGATATAAGTTTCCAAATCCACCAACACCCAGAGATTCTGGAGTAGGTTGGAAACCTGCTCTTGCATTTTGTTGACCCTGGATAAGAATACCAGCTCCTCCAAAGTTTCTAACCGATGTACCATCAGCGATTACAGGAAAGATAACTTCGTTTTGAGCTCCGTTGGTATCGTTATCTGCGTTAAAGTTGTTCAGATAAACCGGATTTAAAGAGTATCCACTATTAATAATCTCTTGACAAGTTGTTAAACAATCTGCAAAACGTTGATTTTCTGCACCGAGATAAACTCCTGCATTTAGGTATAATTTTGCAAGAATCATTTTCGCTACTCCTTTGTTAACTCTTCCGTATTGAGAAGAATTCCCTGGAGCAACATCTAATAAATCAGCATCAACTGCTAACAATTCAGATTCGATATAGTTGAACAATTCTTGTCCAGCTATTTCAGGTACTCTTGTAAATCCAACTGCATCGTCTTCTGTAGCAAAAGGTGCTCTTCTGAAAAGATCTAATAAATGATAGTTCGCCAAAGCTCTTAATACACGTGCTTCTGCACGGTAAGCTCTGATTTCATTTCTTAACTCACCAGATACACCTCTTTCATCAAGTTTACCATCTGTAGTTTGACGTAAAAACTCATTAGCTAAAGAAATCTGGAACGTTGCTCTGGCCCAAAAACCAAGAACTACAACGTTATTAGCATCCCAGCTGTTTCTTTGTACCTGACGAATTCCTGGATCGTTTTCGAAAGTCCAAATCGTTTCGTCGGTAGATAAGTTTTGAAGGTTAAATAAACCTCTTATATATTGCCCGGTTCCTGCATCGATTCCTGCGATATTAGATTGTCCAGGACCATCTAAACCTACTACAGAAAGGTTTGCATAAACACCGGCGATAGCACGATCATAAGCATCAGGAGAACTAAATACATCCTCTGCTAGTAAATCATCATCATCTTCTAATTCGATATTCAAATCGTCTTCACAAGAAGCGAACATACCGATGAAAAGAAATGCGTATAAAAATATCTTATAAAATTTCATTTCCTTAATTTTTTAGTATTTATAGTTAATTCCTAACAAGTACGTACGTCCTCTAGGGAAGATCGTATTATCCACACCGTTGTTTTGTATTTCTGGGTCTAGACCAGAGTAGTCTGTGATTACAAATGCGTTTTGTACACCTGCCCAAAAACGAAGACTAGAAACACCTTTCATTACATCTCTTAGTGTATATCCAAGAGTAATGTTATCCATTCTTAAGAAAGAAGCATCTTCTACATAAAAATCTGATAGGATTACATCTGATGTGTTTTGGAAATTAGTGTCTAATACGCTTACCGGAGTATTGTTGAATACATTTCTAAATACATTTCCTAGTTGTGCGTTTGAGGAAGCTACGTTATTGTAAATTTCGTTTCCTAAACTCGCTCTCATATTGAAACTAAAGTCGAAGTTTTTGTAATTGATACTAGACTGTAGTCCCATAGTAACATCTGCTACTGCATTTCCTGAAACGTAACGGTCATTATTGTTAATTACACCGTCCCCGTTCAAGTCTGCATAAGCACCTTCAATAGGTCTTCCATTCTCATCATAAACTTGTGCAAACGTAAAGAAAGAGAAAGGATCCTCACCTTGTCTCTGGATCTGGATGGTATTTCCTGTTCCTCCGCTAATACCAGTAGTTAAAATATCCTGACCAAATGCTAATTCTTCAATTTCTCGGTCAATGTAAGTAGCGTTAAAACTTACATTCCAGTTGAAATCATTTTTTCTGATAACATCTGCATTGATCGCAAATTCAATACCTTCTGTAACGAATTTACCAATGTTTTGGAACCCTTGGTTAGTAAAGTTAGCAGCGTCTGGTACTGGCGCTTGAGAAAGTAAGTCGTCTGATTCTTTTCTAAATACATCTACAGAACCACTGATACGATCGTTGAAAAAACCATAATCTAGTCCAATGTTATATTCTGAAATTTTTTCCCATTCGATATCTTCATTTCGAAACTGGGCTTGAACGATGTTTACTACTTCTCCGTTAAGAATATATTGAGTGTTTGGACTACTACCTCTATATCTTTCTAAGAATTCGAAAGCAGAAGGGATGTCTTGCTGTCCTGTAATACCGTAACCTAAACGAAGTCTTAAGTTACTCAATACATTAGAGTTTCTAAGAAAGTTCTCTTCACTGATCTGCCATCCAAAAGAAGCAGAAGGGAAGTAACCAAAACGGTTATCTTCACTAAATCTAGAAGTACCATCACGACGAATAGATCCAGTAATAAAATATCTATCGTTGATTTTGATGTTAGTTCTTAAGAAGTATGCTAATAAAACAACATCAGGACTGATAGTTTCTTCTGGTTGAATATTTGGATCTCTTTGATCACCTGTAGTAAAGATTTCTGTTTCGAATTTTTGGTAAGAATAACCTCCTGTAGCTTCGATATCAAAAGCACCTACTTTTTTGTTGTATACCAAATAAGCATCTAATAATCTGTTTTCTGTAAGAAAATCAGTATCCGATTTAAAACCGTTGAATTCTCCTTGTGCAGAGTTAAAGGTATTTGCACTTTCGGTAGAACGTTCTTCAAACCTGTCCGTTTCACTAGAATCGAAACCTAAGTTTAATACAGCACGTAGATCAGGAAAGAAATGCAATTGATAATCGAATTTTGCATTACCATAAAACCTTCTTACGTTGGCGATATCTCTAGTCTGTAATAGCTGAGCTACTGGGTTTCTTTGTACGTTAGCCTGTGCAAAACCTTCATTGTTTAAATATTCGAAGAAACCTCCATAAGGTGAAGTAGCGTCAAAAACAGGTTGTGTAGGATCAAAAGTAATCGCTGAACCTTCAACACCAGGAGCAAATCTGTTTTTCTCAAAACTCAAATTTGCATTCACATCCACTTTTAAATGGTTATTGAATAATCTAGGGTTTAATGCAAGTGACATTGCCGTTCTTTCAAACTTTGACGTTCTTCTTAAACCTTCTTGATCAGATCTACCTAATGTAAAACGAGTAGGTAATACCTGCATAATAGATCCACCTACAGATAAGTTATGATTTGAAGAGAAAGCATCTCTATAAATCTCATCTTGCCAATCTGTGCTTGCAGATCCAAGATCAGCTAATCTATCTGGAAAATTTTCTGCAATAAACGTTCGGTACTCATCAGCAGAAAATACATCAACTACTTCATTTGCTGTAGTGATGTTTGTTTGTGAGTCCAAGCTAATTTGTAAATTCTTTTTTCCCTTTTTGGTAGTAATGATAATTACCCCGTTTGCTCCTCGGTTACCATAAATGGCCGCTGCAGAAGCATCTTTAAGAATCGAAAATGATTCGATGTCATTTGGGTTAATTGCAGATAATACAGATCGTGAACCATTATTCGTGTCTCTCGGGTCGTTTAATGGTAAACCATCTACTACAATAAGTGGATCGTTTGATGCGTTTAAAGAGGCACCTCCTCTAATTCTGATTTGTGAGTTTCCGGCAGGACCTCCATTGGTGTTGATATTAACACCGGCCACCCGACCGTTAAATAAATTTTCTGCAGTTACGTTGTTACCAGTATTAAAATTCTCTGATGTAACAAGAGCAACTGATCCCGTAAGATCCTTTTTTCTTGCAGCACCATAACCGATAAGAACAACCTGTTCTAATTCTGCAGCATCTTCTTCTAATACCATGTCTATGGTAGCTTGACCTGTATAGGTCACTTCCTGAGGTATAAAACCTACATAGGAGAATACGATAACATCCCCGTTGTTAACATCGCTCAAAGAATAAAGACCATCAAAATCGGAAGAAGTTCCGTTTGTGGTCTCTTTGACAATGATATTTACACCCGGAATGGGTTGACCACTTCCCGCGTCAGTAACTGTTCCCGAGACAGTCGACTGGGCAAAAAAGCTCATTGGTATCAACCACAATAAAAACAATGCGCTTTTAGTAAATGTTTTCATAAAATTAAATTAGTTTTTGATTGTTTTAAGTCTTATATTTTCACTTTCTGCATCCAAAGTATGTAAATTTTACGTTAAATCTTCAAAGCCAGTGTAGTCGAAACCTTACGAAAACGTTTGCGTGTGGAAAACTTTTAAAATTCCCTTAAAATTTTAAGTTTTATTGTGTTCATATAGCATAATTTCGCGCCAAAATTTAAGGAGTAAACAAAAAAAGGAAGAAGGGATCATAAATATCAAAACGTCTTGATGCTTTTGATATCTTTAAATACGTAAATGGATTGGGATTATTTTAAAGGGGAAATAAACGCTAACAAAAAACAAAAACAATGAAACAAAAAGTTACACTAAAACAAATTGCAAAAGAACTGGATGTTTCCATTTCTACAGTGTCCAAAGCCCTAAAGGACAGTGTGGAGATTAGTTTGGACACTCGTCAAAAGGTAAAAGCTTTCGCCAAGTTGTATAACTACAAACCAAACAACATTGCATTAAGTTTAAAGAACAGAAAAACTAAAACCATAGGAGTTATTATTCCTGAAATTGTACATCACTTTTTTACGACAGTAATAGGAGGTGTAGAAAAAGTAGCCAACGAAAAAGGATACAATGTAATTATATGTTCTTCTAATAATTCTTTTGATAAGGAGGTGATCAATATGGAAATGTTGGCAAGTGGGAGTGCAGATGGCTTTATCCTATCAGTAGCCAAAGAAACCCAACTCAAAAAAGATTATCACCATATAGAAGAAACGATGAGTCAAGGGATGCCAGTGGTTCTCTTTGATAGAATTATTGATGAAGTGGTATGTGATAAAGTAATTATAGACGATGCCAAAGGAGCACAAACAGCAACAAATCATCTGCTCTCACTAGGGTGTAAGAAAATTGCTATCCTAACTACAGTCGACTATATAAGTGTTGGTAAACTAAGAACAAATGGATATCTAAGAGCGCTTAGAGCCTACGATATTGAAGAAAATGAAGAGCTTGTATTGAAAATAGAGGATATTGATAATTGTGAATCTGAAATCCATGATTTTCTCGAAGGGAAAGATGTGGATGCTGTATTCGCGGTAAATGAATTATTTGCAGTTTCGGCAATTAAGGTCCTTCATGCACAAGGAAAGGATGTGCCAAATGATGTAGCTGTAATCGGATTTACAGATGGGATTCTCTCAAAACATTTCATCCCAAGTCTAACAACCATTAGTCAACATGGAGAAGATATGGGTGTACGAGCTGCCAAGCTCTTAATAGATAAGTTAGAGGGAGATGAGACCATGACAGAGGAGTATCGAACGGTAATAATAGATACAAGTTTGGTTCAGAGAAAATCCACAAAAAAAGTAAAGACTAACGATTCATAATTAAAAAAATGTAATATCTTTGGAGCCTATCAGAACTTATATTTTCACTTTCTACATTTAAATAAGTTTTGATAAGTCTTGCGCTTATCAGTGTAATAATTAAATATTCACTTAATGAACAAGCGTAAATTAAGTTTCTGGGAAATCTGGAACATGAGTTTCGGTTTCCTAGGGATACAAATGGGTTTTGCTCTTCAAAATGCAAACGCCAGTAGAATTTTACAGATTTTTGGTGCAGATGTACATGAGCTGTCCTGGTTTTGGATTGTTGCTCCCCTGACGGGATTAATCGTTCAACCTATAATAGGATATTACAGCGATAAGACATGGACCAGATTAGGTCGAAGAAGGCCTTACTTTCTTACTGGAGCTGTCCTGGCGTCTTTAGGACTGTTACTCATGCCTAATGCCGACATGTTTACAGCCTTTATGCCAGCCTTATGGGTAGGAGCAGGAATGCTAATGATCATGGACGCTTCGTTCAATGTGGCTATGGAACCTTTTAGAGCATTGGTTGCAGATAATTTGCCATCGGATCAAAGAACACTTGGGTTCAGCGTCCAGACGGCACTTATCGGTTTTGGAGCTGTAATTGGGTCCTGGTTACCTTATGCATTTGTGAATTGGTTCGGAATTTCGAATGTTGCCGAAGAGGGAAAAGTACCTCTGCATTTGTTGCTATCCTTTATTATAGGAGCAATTGTTCTAATCGGGAGTATTTTGTTAACTGTTTTTACTACCAAAGAATATACTCCAGAAGAACTCAAAGCTTTTGAAGAAGAGTCTGATAATGAGGAGCCGGAAGAAACGTCTTCCTTACTAAATATCTTTTCGGATTTCAGGAAAATGCCTTTAACTATGAAACAATTGAGTTGGGTGCAATTCTTTTCCTGGTTCGCATTATTTGGGATGTGGGTTTTTTCTACTCCTGCGATAGCACACCATGTATATGGATTACCTATAGAAGATCATAGCAGTAAAGCTTATCAAGATGCCGGAGACTGGGTAGGTTTCTTATTTGGTGTATACAATGCAGTTTCTGCAATTTTCGCTTTTTTCTTACCAGCAATAGCCTTAAAAATAGGAAGAAAGCTTACACATTCTGTATGTTTAGTCATAGGTGGTATCAGCTTTATATCCATGTATTTCATTTCTAACGAAATGTTATTGATCATTCCTATGATCGGAATTGGATTTGCCTGGGCCAGTATTTTGGCAATGCCTTATGCTATTTTGGCGGGAGCGATCCCAGCGAGAAAGATGGGGGTGTATATGGGGATATTTAATTTCTTCATTGTATTACCTCAAATAGTAAATGCATTAATAGGAGGTCCATTAGTGAAATACTTTTATAATGGTAATGCTATGTACGCCTTAGTAATAAGTGGAGTGTCCTTTATTATAGCAGCCTTATTGGTGACTAGAGTAAAAGATGTAGATGATAAAGTAATTTTAAATAAAAGCTAAGATAAAAGAAACATGAAGAAAGCATTTATTTTTGATTTGGATGGTGTTATTGTTGATACAGCAAAATATCATTTTTTAGCCTGGCAAAATCTAGCCAATAGCCTAAGTATTTCTTTTTCTGAAGAACAAAATGAACAACTAAAAGGAGTTAGCCGAGTACGATCTTTAGAAAAAATTTTAGAATGGGGTAATAAGACCATTTCAGAAGAAGAATTTACAAGATTAATGGCAGAAAAGAATGAGGAGTACCTAGCCTATATTTCCAAGATGGATACCTCAGAAATCTTACCAGATGTCCCAAGAATACTTAATTATTTGATTTCAAAAAATCAAGCAATTGCTTTAGGTTCGGCAAGTAAAAATGCACGAATAATTTTAGACAAAGTAGAACTAACCAATAAATTTAATACTATCGTAGATGGTACAGATGTATCCAAAGCTAAACCTGATCCAGAGGTGTTTTTGATCGGTGCAAAAGCTTTAGACATTGCTCCAGAGGATTGTGTGGTTTTCGAAGATTCTGTTGCAGGCGTACAAGCTGCAAATATTGCCAATATGATAAGCATCGGAATCGGAGACGCCAAAGTGCTTCATGAAGCAGATTATGTTTTTAAAGACTTCACCGAAATCAAAGAAGAGTTTTTGGATACATTACTAACTACCGAAAAAGTTTAACAATTTTAGAAGAAGATGAATCAGGATTATATAAAACCAGATAACTGGTCGATTATTGAAGAAGGATTTGATGTAGAACGAGTTAAATCCTCAGAAAGCCTTTTTAGTATCGGTAATGGTGCTATGGGACAACGAGCAAATTTTGAAGAAACTTATACAGGTCCCACTTTCCAAGGAAGCTATATTGCTGGGGTATATTATCCAGACAAAACCCGAGTAGGATGGTGGAAGAATGGGTACCCGGAGTATTTTGCAAAAGTACTTAATGCACCCAACTGGATCGGTATAGATGTCGAGGTGAATGGAGAAAAACTGGACCTACATCAATGTAAGTCTGTTGCCAATTTCAGGAGAGAACTTAATATGAAAGAAGGATGGTACCAACGTACATTTACCGCAGTACTTGCTAATGGCACAGAAATAGAAGTAAAAGCAACACGATTTCTTAGTCTGGATCTAGATGAGGTGGGTGCTATTCGTTATGAAGTAACTCCAATCAATCAAGAAGCTAAAGTGGTATTTACACCATATTTGGATGCCGGGATTACAAATGAAGATACCAACTGGGACGATAAGTTTTGGGATACCTATGACTTGTCTCATAATGGCAATACTGCTTATATCCTATCCAAGACGATGAAGACAGAGTTTCATGTGTGTACCGGAATGTTAAATCAGTTGTTTGTTGCCAACGAACAAGTAGATGCTAGTCCGAAAGCCGAGACCAGTGGTACCTCTGTAAGATTGTCTTATGAGGCTCAGGTAGCCAAGGGGCAAAGCACACATCTGGTTAAATTTGGAGGGTATACGGTATCATTAAATCATAAAAATGAAGACCTGGTTTCTGCCAGTGCAACGGTGCTGAAGCAGGCTTCAGAATCTGGTTTTGATGCTTTGTTAGACCTGCAAAAGAAAGCCTGGTCCAAGATTTGGGAAATGGCAGATATCGTTATCGAAGGAGATGTAAAAGCACAGCAAGGTATACGTTTTAATATCTTTCAATTGAACCAAACCTATTTAGGAAAAGATCCTAGATTGAATATTGGTCCAAAAGGATTTACAGGCGAAAAATATGGAGGAAGTACCTATTGGGATACTGAAGCATACTGTCTTCCATTTTATATGGCTACCAAAGATCAGATGGTGGCCAGAAATCTGCTTACCTATCGTTACCATCATTTGAATAAAGCGATAGAAAATGCAGAAAAACTTGGATTTACCAATGGAGCAGCCTTGTACCCGATGGTGACCATGAATGGAGAAGAGTGCCATAACGAATGGGAAATTACATTCGAAGAAATCCATAGAAATGGGGCAATGACCTTCGCTATTTACAATTATGTGCGATACACAGGAGACTATAGCTACATCCCAGAAAAAGGATTGGAAGTAATGATTGGTGTAGCACGTTTTTGGCATCAGAGAGCAACGTTTTCTGAAGAGAAGGAGAAATATGTTATTTTGGGAGTAACCGGTCCAAACGAGTACGAAAATAACATCAACAATAACTGGTATACAAACTATTTAGCCAAATGGTGTATCGAGTATTGTATAGAAAGTCTTGATAAGGTAAAAGGAGAATATGCTGTAGACTACAAAAGGATTATAGAGGCTACGAATTTGCATCAGGAAGAAATTGATGGAATGTTGAAGGTAGCAGAGCATATGTATTTCCCTTACTCAGAAAAGCATCAAGTATTTTTACAGCAAGATGGGTTCTTGGATAAGGAACTGATCACAGTATCTAATCTAGATGCTTCTCAGCGACCAATCAATCAATATTGGAGTTGGGATAGAATCCTGCGTTCTCCTTATATCAAGCAAGCGGATACCTTGCAAGGGATGTATATGTTTGAGGATAAGTTTACCAAAGAAGAAATGGCAAAACACTTTGATTTTTATGAACCATATACGGTTCATGAATCTTCTTTGTCTCCTTGTGTTCACAGTATTATAGCAGCTTATCTAGATAGAATGGATCAAGCGTACACATTTTACTTGCGTACATCCAGACTAGACCTTGATGATTACAATAAAGAAGTAGAAGAGGGACTGCATATTACCAGTATGGCAGGAACCTGGATGAGTATAGTCGAAGGTTTTGGAGGATTAAGAATTAAGGAGGATAAACTTTCTTTTACTCCAAGAATTCCTAAAGAGTGGAAAGGATATACTTTTAATGTGAACTTCAGAAATCAAATCTTAAAAGTGAGTGTTTCTCAAGAAGGAACATCTTTTACTTTAGAAGGAAATCAGGAATTGACCATTTGTGTGGATGGTAAAGAATTTACCATTTCTCCAGATAGTTTAATAACGGTGTAATCAATACCTATTGATTGAATATAAAAACACCTCAAGAGCTTTGGTTTTTGGGGTGTTTGTCTCTAACCAATTACCATTAATCATTTTAAAAACTTAAAACAATGAAGAATATAGTACTAGTTCTATGCTCTTGTTTATTGTTTTCAATCACTTACGGACAAATAGACAAAATAGAACCTCCTTTTTGGTGGAGTGGAATGCACCTTGACCAACTGCAGTTGATGTGTTACGGAAAAGACATTTCTAAATACGATATACAGATAGAGGGGCTCACCATAACAGAGGTAAAAAAGACAGAGAATCCGAATTATGTATTCGTTACTATAGATACAAAAGGAGCGCAACCGGCTACTTTTTCTATAGATTTTAAAGAAAACAATAACACTGTGTTTTCTCAACCCTATGAATTGAAACAAAGAAGAGAAAACTCCAAAGATCGAAAAGGCTTTGATAGCAGTGATGTCATGTATTTGATCATGCCGGATCGATTTGCTAATGGTGATTCCAAAAATGACTCTCATCCAGATACAATGGAGAAGGCCGATCGATCAAATCCAGGTGGACGCCATGGAGGAGATTTACAGGGGGTAATTGATCATTTGGATTATCTCAAAGATCTCGGAGCAACGGCCTTGTGGAGTACTCCTTTGTTAGAGGACAACGAACCCGTGTACTCATATCATACTTATGCACAAAGTGATCTATACAAAATCGATCCAAGATACGGTACGAACGAAGATTATAAACGCTTGGCTTCAGAAATGCACAAGCTGGATATGAAACTAATTATGGATTATGTTACCAATCATTGGGGATCTAAACACTGGATGATTCAAGATTTGCCAACCAAAGATTGGATTCACCAATGGCCAGAAGGTTTCAGAAGAAGTAATTATCGAATGACTACGCAGTTTGATAACAATGCAGCTCAAGTTGATGCCAAAGGCTGTATGGATGGCTGGTTTGATACCACAATGCCCGATATGAATCAAAGTAATCCTTTATTGCTTAACTACATTACACAAAATGCTATTTGGTGGATAGAGTATGCAGATCTCGACGGGTTTAGAGTAGATACCTATTCCTATAATGATAAGGATGGTATCGCACAATGGACCAAAGCAATTATGGAAGAGTATCCTAATTTTAATATTGTAGGTGAGGTTTGGATGCATAACCAGGCTCAGATTGCGTATTGGCAAAAAGACAGTAAAATTGGAGCAATTAATGGCTTTAATTCACATTTACCTTCGGTAATGGATTTCACCCTTCATGATGCATTAATGGTAGTTTTTGATGAAGATGAAGGCGCATGGGACAAAGGTATGATCAGAGCTTATGAGAATTTTACAAATGACTTTTTATATCCAGATATTAATAACATTCTGTTGTTTGCAGGTAATCACGATACCAATAGAATCAATGAGATCTATCAAGGAGATATTGATAAGTACAAAATGGCCATGACCTTGGTATTTACCACACGAGGTATTCCGCAGATCTATTATGGAGACGAAATAGGAATGCTAGGAAATCGTGACAAAAAAGGAGATGGTGATATACGCAGAGATTTTCCAGGAGGCTGGCAAGGTGATGAACAAAATGCCTTCTTGCCAACGGATCAAAATAAGGGAAGAACCAAAGATCAGGAAGCCTTTCATGCATTTACCAAAAAAGTATTGAACTGGCGTAAAAATGCTTCATCCATTCATGATGGAAAATTACTTCAGTTTATCCCATTCGATAATGTATATGTGTATTTCAGATACAATAAGGAGCAAACTGTGATGGTCATCATAAATAATAGTACCAAGGATCAAAATATCGATGTAAACAGATTTAAAGAAGGAATACAAGCTTTCAAAACGGGGACCGATATTATTACTGATAACAATATTGATATTACCGAGGATTTTAATATTCAGGCTAAAAAATCCATGATACTAGAGTTGAAATAAAAGAATAAACCTAATAGAATTAAAGAGATAATGAAAAAACTAGCAATAAGTTTAGTCACCCTGGGAGTATTGTTTTCCTGTGGAAAAGAAAAAAAGGAAACCGTAGCGGCCAAAACCGAAGTAAAAGAAGAAGTAAAGCAAGAACTTCCTCCTGTAGATAATGCAATGATGGAGAACGCTGTTATATACGAAGCTAATATTCGTCAGTATTCTGAAGAAGGATCGTTTAAAGCATTTACCAAAGATATTCCTGTATTGAAGCAATTAGGAGTAAAAGTGCTTTGGGTAATGCCGATTTATCCTATTTCTACTACCAAAAGCAAAGGGCCTTTAGGAAGTTACTACGCGATTTCTGATTATACCAAAGTAAATCCAGAATTTGGAACCTTAGAAGATTTTAGAGATTTGGTAAAAACTGCACATGATAATGGTATTTATGTGATTTTGGATTGGGTAGCAAATCATACAGGATGGGATCACGTATGGTTAAAAGAGCACCCGGATTATTATACCAAAGATAAAGAAGGGAATATTACACATACAGTAGATACGGACTGGACAGATGTTGCTGATCTCAATTACGACAATCAGGAGATGCGTGAGCAGATGAGAAAGGATATGATGTATTGGGTAAAAGAGGAAGGCGTAGATGGCTTCCGATGTGACGTAGCTGGAATGGTGCCTGTAGATTTTTGGGAAAAAACAGTAACTGAGCTAAAGAAAATCAAACCTGTATTTATGTTGGCAGAAGGTTGGGAGCCTGAATTGCTGGACAATGCCTTTGACATGGGATACGGATGGGATACGCACCATAAAATGAATGATATCGCGCAAGGAAAAGCAGATGCTAAAGAATGGGATAAAAGAATGGCGCAAATTGACTCTTTGTATGAAGAGGATGATATTTTGATGAACTTTACTTCCAACCATGATGAAAATTCCTGGAATGGTACTGTAGATGAAAGAATGGGAGATGCCAAAGAACTGTTTGCTGCACTTTCGTATGTAGCACCGGGTATGCCTTTGATCTATTCAGGTCAGGAATATGATATGAATAAAAGACTACTCTTTTTTGAAAAGGATACTATCATTAAAAAGAAAGGGAAATTCTTTCCATTATATGAAAAACTAGGAAAGCTTAAAAATACCAATCCTGCTTTGCATGGGGGAAAAGAGGCAGCGTCCTATACCAGAATTACTACTTCTGATGATAAAAAGGTGTTGGCCTTTGCTAGAGAAAAGGATGGTAACAAAGTTGTGTTTGTAGCCAATATGACCAAAGAGCCTGTTTCATTTACATCGGATTATACAGGTAAATTCAAAGACTACTTCTCTGGAGAATCTATGGAAGCAACAGCAGACCAAAAATATGAACTGGATGCTTGGCAATATTTAATTTTGATTCAAGAGTAATCAAAAAACGAAGTGTTAATTTATCAAACGGTCTGTTTTTACAGACCGTTTTTTGTTATTTATACATTTTTGAACAAAAGTTGAGGTCTATAGATCAAAATAATAGTAAAAAACGATCCGCTTTGATATATTACTTTAATCTTAACGATATTCCTGAAAATGTGTTAAAATATCCTCTTTATTGTCGGTAAATACTGAATTTATTAACCGAAAACGTTTTAGTTTTTTAGCAAATTAGGTTATTATGGTCATTAACGATAGTTTTGGCTGTAATGACAAAAAAGGTTAAAAATATCGCAGTATTAACTTCGGGAGGAGACGCTCCTGGAATGAATGCAGCCATTCGCGCAGTGGTCCGTTCTTGTAGCTTTTACCAAATCAATTGTTTTGGTATCTATAAAGGATATGAGGGATTAATTCATAATGAAATTGAAGAGCTGAATGCACGTTCGGTACGAAACATTATTAATAAAGGAGGAACTTTCCTGAAATCAGCACGGTCTGCAGCATTCAGAACTGTAGAAGGAAGACAAAAAGCGTATGACAATCTGGTAATAAATAATATAGATGCTCTTGTAGTAATTGGTGGAGACGGAAGTTTTACCGGAGCGCTTAAATTGTCTGAAGAGTTCAACTTTCCTGTAGTAGGTATTCCAGGAACTATCGATAATGATATCAACGGTACTGATTATACGATTGGATATGATACAGCACTGAATACCGTAGTAGAAGCCATTGATAAAATTCGTGATACGGCAAGTTCTCATAATCGCTTATTTCTTATTGAAGTGATGGGAAGAGATGCCGGAGATATCGCTCTTAATGCAGGCATAGGTGCAGGTGCAGAAGAAATTCTTATTCCCGAGGAAGATATGGGGGTAGATCGATTAATCGAGTCCCTCAAGAAAAGTAAAAAGACTGGTAAAACCTCTAGTATTATTGTTGTAGCAGAAGGAGATAAATCAGGTAAAAATATTTTCGAACTGGGGGAGTATGTAGAAGAACACCTTCAAGATTACGAAGTAAGAGTTTCGGTATTGGGCCATATTCAAAGAGGAGGAGCACCAAGTTGTTACGACAGGGTATTGGCCAGTAAACTGGGAGTAGGAGCAGTAGAGGCTTTGTTAGAAGGTAAAAGTGAAGTCATGATAGGAATTGTACATAAGCAAGTGACCATTGTTCCGTTGACTACGGCATTGGATAAAAGGATTCATAAGCATGATGGGCTAATTAAAGTAGCAGATATCACTTCGGTGTAACTATATAACCACATTTAAATCAAAATTAAAACAACTAAATTATTAGATATGAGTACGTTAAAAATTGGAATTAACGGTTTCGGAAGAATTGGAAGGATTGCTTTTAGAATAGCTTCAAAGCGAGATAACGTAGAGATTGTAGCCATAAATGATTTACTAGACGTAGACCATTTGGCTTACTTATTAGAATATGATTCTGTTCACGGTAAATTTGATGGAACAATTGAGGTGAAAAATGGGAACCTTGTTGTAAATGGAAAAGAAATCCGTGTAACGGCAGAACGCAATCCAGAAGATTTGAAATGGGATGCAGTTGGAGTTGATGTAGTTATGGATTGTACTGGAATATTTACTACACTGGGAACGGCAGATGCTCACCTTAAAGCAGGAGCGAAGAAAGTTGTGATTTCAGCACCTTCAAAAGATGCTCCTATGTTTGTAATGGGAGTAAATCATAACGACGTAAAAGATTCTGATACTATTGTATCTAATGCTTCTTGTACTACCAATTGTTTAGCACCATTAGCCAAAGTTATTGACGATAATTTCGGAATTGAAGAAGGATTAATGACTACAGTTCACGCTTCTACGGCGACACAGTCTACAGTAGATACTCCTTCAAGAAAGAATTACAGATTAGGTCGTAGTGCCTTAAATAACATCATTCCTTCTACCACAGGAGCTGCAGTTGCCGTAACCAAAGTAATTCCAGCGCTTCAAGGAAAATTAACCGGAATGGCATTTAGAGTGCCAACAGCAGATGTTTCCGTAGTGGATCTTACGGTAAAAACTAAAAAGGCTGTGTCTTACGACGAATTGAAAGCTGTAGTAAAAAAGGCTTCAGAAAATGAACTAAAAGGTATTTTAGGATATACAGACGAAGATGTTGTTTCTCAAGATTTTGTTGGAGAATCACAAACGTCTGTTTTTGACGCTAATGCGGGAATTGCACTTAATGATAATTTCTTCAAATTGGTGTCTTGGTATGACAACGAATATGGTTATTCTACAAAATTAGTAGACTTGTCTACTCACGTAGGTAACTTATAGGACATAATATTTTCATGCCCCAAACCAATTTTTGGGGCATTATTTTCTTGCTAACAACAAATAAATTTTCAAAATGATTTTATTAGCCGACGGAGGTTCTACTAAATGCGATTGGATTCTGCTAGATGGATCCGGAGAAATTGTTTTTAAAACCCGAACAGAAGGGTTGAATCCAGCTGTATTCGAAAAATCTCTACTCGAGAAAAGAATTCGAAGTAATAAAGAGCTTTCTTCTAATAAAGAAAAAATTGATACTGTGCATTTTTATGGAGCCGGTTGCGGTACTGTAAAACCAGCGGCTATGCTCAAAAAAGTATTTGAAGAATTTTTTGTTAATGCAGAAGTTGTTGTTAAAGAAGATATGGTGGCTGCGGTCTATGCAGCTACTACAGAACCAGGTATTGTTTGTATTTTGGGTACGGGTTCTAATAGTTGTTATTATGATGGGGATGATATCCATATGTCTGTGGACTCTTTAGGATATATCCTTATGGATGAGGCTAGTGGTAATTATTTTGGAAAAAAGTTGATCAGGGATTATTATTACAAAAGAATGCCTCCAGAAGTTGCTGCAGAGTTTGAGAAACGTTTTGACTTGTCTTCTGATGCGATCAAAGAGAACTTATATAAAAGAGAAAATCCAAATACCTATTTGGCGTCTTTTGCAGAGTTTATTTTTACCAGCGAACGTAATGGATACTTTTATAAGGTGCTTACCGAAGGTATTCAGGAATTTGTAGAAAATAGAGTATTATGTTTCCCTGAAGCTCAAAACGTACCTATTCATTTTATTGGCTCTATCGCGCATTTTAGTGAAGATATTATTCGTGCTGCAGTATGGCCTTACCATCTTACCGTAGGTAATATCGTAAGAAGACCAATTGATGGGATTATCGATTATTATCGCAACGAAGTGATCAAAACCAAAACAGATAAAGTATAGAAGATTATTACTTTTCTATTATAATGAAATAGGGTAGTTGAGGGTAACTCTGGTGCCTTGACCCGGGATAGAGTTTAAGAAAATGCGACCATTGATATAATTCATGCGCTCTTTCATAAAAAATAGGCCCATACCACCTTCAGCGTTGTTCACTGGTTTTGTGGGCACTTTACTGATGTCAAACCCTTTTCCATTATCATCAATGGTAATACTCAATAGGGTTTCAGAATGATTGAGATTAATCATTACAAATTCAGAGTTAGCATACTTAATAGCATTGTTTACTGCTTCTTGGGTAACCCTATATAGATTGGTTTCTACTAAGGTGTCAAATCGTTGGTCAAAGTTAGAGGGGTTTTCAAAAATAATATTCTTACCCGTAAGTTTAGAAAGCTCTTTTGCCATTTTTTGTAGGGCAGTAGGGATACCATAATCCTTTAACTCAGGTGGAGTAAGGTTAAAAGTGGCCATTCTGATTCCCTGAATCAGATCATTTGATAATTGTTTTAATCCTTCAATTTTTTGCTCAGATTTTTCAATATTAGATAGATTGATAGACTCAATATTCAGTTTAAGAGCGGTTAGCATTTGCCCGATGCTGTCATGGATTTCTTTTGCAATTCTTTTTCGTTCTTCTTCTTGTGCCTCTACAATTTGACTAGCATTTGATTTTTGAAGCTCCTCTTTTTCTTTGTAGCGGGATGCATTAAGCCGTTCAATTTCAATTTGTGCTTCTTTTCTTTTTGAAATATCGGAGCACAATACCAACCGTTCAGAATTACCAGACTCTTTAAAAACGGTAAGAATAGAAACATCTAACCAGATTTTTTGTTGGTTATGTGTTTCAAATTCAAATTCTTCATTGAAGACACCTCCTTTATTTTGAGCAATAAGCCGTAACAACCTGTTTTTTTGTACTTCGTTAAGTCCAATAAGATCTGCAAGATTTTCCTGCGAACTATCTTGTTCGACGCGTAAAAGTTTAGCAAAACGATCCCCTATATTTTTTACAATCCCTGATTCATCTGTACGAGCATAGAGTAAGGTTTGATCAATGGCTTTGGTAAGCGAAATTAACTCTTGTACATTTTTCTCTTGATTTTTTCGCAATTCCTCTGCTCTGGATGCCATCTCTTCAGATTTTTTTTGAGATTGCAAAAGTTTTGAGATCGTTTTTTTTATGCTAAATGTGGTGGGTCTAAATAGCAGGAAAAATTCTGAGATAAGGATAAGAATAATGAAACCGAATAAGATGTATTCAATTCTTTTAAGACTAGATACTTTTTGTTGTGCTTCTTTTTCGTATTTAAAGACTATAGCATCCATTTGCTCTAGAAATAGAGGCTCATTAGTAACGATAGCATTGAGGTGATTTGTGAATTGATCGGGTTGTATAGAATCTTTTCTAGCAAGATCAATGGCTTGTATGCTATTGATATAAATGGTCTCAAACGAGGGTTGCAAACGAGCGAACATTCTTTCAATTTCTGTACTGTCTGTATTTTTTTTGGTCACAGATGCATTATACTGTGTCAGTATTTCATGGGATTGTCGCCAGAGTTCAAGAGTAGATTCTAGATTCTTGATATGTTCTCTTCTGGTGTTGGACACTTCTACATTAGAGAGTATCAACGCCTCTTTGGTCAACTTCTGACTCAACATTCGTTGTCTTCCTGAGATATTGATGATTCTTGAATCATCGATTTGTGAGTTGAGATACTGTTGAATAAAAAATTGCCCTCCAATTGTAAACAAGGCTATCGCCCCCAGAGCAATAATGTAAATTTTACTTAGGCGATTAAAAGTTTGATGATCTAAAGAATCTCGTTTCAACGGTAAATTAGGCTATAGCTTGTTTAACCAAAGCTAAGGCTTTTTCAGAATATGATAGTTTTAATGCGGCTTCATGTCCTTTGTCAGACATCTTTCGCCACGTTTTTTGTAAAATATCTATTACCTTTTCATCAGAGTGCTTTACCATAAAATCCTCATAATAGTAGGATAAGAATACCAGGCAAATCACATCTTCCAAGGTTTGAGTACCTTCATCTTTCTTGAGCTTTTTCTTTTGAAGTAAGAAAGAAACTCTTTCTATGACTTCTTCATCATAACCTACTTTGGTTAAAATTTGAGAAGCCTTTTCTGCATGAAATTTCTTAAGTTCCTCTCTCCATTTCAAATATCCAACACGATCCATAGGGTAGCTGTTTCTGGGGATTTCCCATCTGCAGATGTGTTGTGCTCTAGCTGCTAATTGTAGCGCTTCAGAAGCATTAGGGTCAAAGCTATCCAAGGTGGTAGACATACGTTGTCCATAGATTAGTTCTTTGGCAACCCATTGTCCATTTACCTCTTCCTGGTTAGGGTCTTTGGCATTGGCTTCATCAAATAGAGAAAGTGCTTCGGTTAATTTATTGGTCGGCATAAAAGTGATGTGTTATACTACAAACAAATTTATGTTTTTTCTGAATTAAACAAGCATTGTTACCGAATATCTTTACTCGGAAAAACCAATATAAACAAAGCCATCTTCTATTTTTACTGGATATGTAGCAATAGGTTCCAAATCTCCATTTAGATTTTCACCGCTTTCCAAAGAAAATGTCTTTTTATGCATTGGGCAGGCTACTTTGGGAACGCCACCTTGATCCCCGATCATTCCTCTGCTCAATACCATTTCCATTTTGTGAGGGCAAACATTTTGGCAAGCGTACCATTCTTGCTTTCTTTCAAAATTGAATACGGCTATTTGTTTGTTGTTGTATTTGATACATGCACCTCCGTTTTTAGGAAAATCGCTTACTTTGGCTGCTTTGAACCAAACCGCTACTTCGTTGACGGTAGTGGTTTTGTAGATTTCTAAAATTTCTTCCATGATACTTTTCTTTTATTTCCAGGGCTCAGGCATTTTTTGATCTCTTAAAGGAACAAAAACCAGATTGTCATCAGTTTCTTCGCTATTTACAAAGTGATTGAAGCGTTTCATAATTTCTTCATCTTGTATGGCTTGTGTCCATTCACATTGAAAAGAGCCTACCAATCCACTCATTTCTTTTTCCAGGTCTTCTGCTAAGCTCAGAGAGTCTTCAATAACTACTTGTTTTAGATATTCAATACCTCCTTCTAATTTATCCAACCATTTTGCGGTTCGTTGCAATGGTGCTGCAGTTCGGATATAGAACATTAAAAAACGATCCAAGTATTTGATCACAGTTTCGTTATCGATTTGTTCCGCCAATAATTCGGCATGCTTTGGATTGGCACCACCATTACCGCATACGTATAGATTCCATCCTCCTTCTACAGCGATCACTCCAAAATCTTTACAACGGGCCTCTGCACATTCTCGAATACAACCCGAAACTCCGCCTTTTAATTTGTGTGGCGATCTAAGGCCTTTGTAACGCTCTTCCAGTTCGATAGCAAAACTTACACTCTCATCCATTCCGTATCGACACCAGGTAGATCCTACGCAACTTTTTACAGTTCTCAATGATTTCCCATAGGCATGTCCGCTTTCGAAACCATGATCGATAAGATCTTTCCAGATTTTGGGTAATTGGTCCAAACGCGCACCAAAAAAGTCAACACGTTGTCCACCTGTAATTTTGGTATATAGATCATATTTCTTTCCGACTTCTCCCAGTACGATTAGTTTTTCGGGAGTAATTTCTCCTCCCGGAATCCTTGGAACTACAGAATACGTACCGTTCCTTTGGATATTTGCTAAAAATCGATCGTTAGAATCTTGAATAGGAGCTTCTTCGTTGGCTGTGTCTGCATAAATACTGGCCATAATAGAGGCAATCACAGGTTTACATGTTTCACATCCATCACCTTTTCCAATATGATCGAGTACTTCGTCGTATTTTCTGTATCCTTTTAGTTTAATGATGTCATACAGTTCTTGTCGGTTATATTCAAAATGTTCGCAGATCGTATCTTTTACTTCTTTACCAAGAGACTTTAATGTAGCGTCTACTAGGTCTTTTACCATAGGTTTACATCCACCACATCCGGTTCCTGCTTTTGTACAAGAAATAACATCTCCCAGATCATTACAGCTTCCATCTTGTATAGCTCCGCAGATAGCTCCTTTGCTTACACTTTCGCACGAGCAAATTTGCGCATCATCTGGTAAATCCATAACATCTCCTAGCAAAGAATCTCCATCTCCGCCACGACTACCTAGAATCAAATCCTCCGGGTTTTCAGGAAGGGCCATTGCCGTATTGTATATCTGAAATAAAGCATTGTAATCTGAAGAATCTCCGACCAGAATACCTCCCAACAGTTGAGTGCCATCTTGAGATATATTTATTCTTTTGTAGATTCCTTTGCGTTTGTTTTCGTAGACAATAGTATCAATATCTTCATTTTCGGATAAGGCATCACCAAAACTTGCTACTTCGGTCCCAATCAATTTTAACTGAGTAGACATATCGATATGATCGGCCATATATTTCTTTGTATCCGAAGTGATATGAGATACTGCTACATCTGCCATGTCGTATCCAGGAGCTACCAGTCCGTATATCATATTATTGTATAAAGCTACTTCTCCAATGGCAAAAATATTATCATCAGAAGTTTTCATGGTGTTATCGACAATCACACCGCCTCGGATACCTGTCTCGAGTTGACATTCTTTGGCTAGCTCATCTCTTGGACGAATTCCTGCAGAAATGACTAACATGTCTACATTGAGTTCGGTGCCATCGATATATTTTAGACCTTCAATGGCCTTTTCTCCTTTAATATATTCGGTTTGTTTGCTTAGATGCACTTCCAATCCAAGCTCTTCAATTTTGGCTTGCAACATATCACTTCCTCCCTGATCAAGTTGTCTAGGCATCAATCTAGGAGCAAACTCTACAACATGTGCGTCCAAACCGAGTTCTTTTACAGCATTTGCAGCTTCTAAACCTAATAAACCACCGCCAAGAACTGCGGCTTGTGTTTTTCCTTCTGATTTAAGTTTTTTGGTGTATGCAGCAATAGCTTCAAGGTCTTCGATAGTACGATATACAAATACTCCTTCTTTTTCTACTCCTGGTATTGGAGGTACAAAAGCTGAAGAACCTGTGGCTAAAACCAAATAATCATAAGCGTATTTTTCTCCTCTATGATTGGCAACCGTTTTTTCTTCCCGGTTGATTTCCGTAATCATTTCAGAAATATGAAGATCAATACGATGTTCTTTATACCAGGTAGCAGAAGACATGCTGAGATCTTCTTCGGTTTTTCCGGCATAATACTCGCTTAAGTGTACACGATCATAAGCTCTTCTGGGTTCTTCCCCAAAAACGGTTAGTTGAAAATCACTGTAATTTTCAGAGGCTACAAATTTTTCGCAAAACTTATAACCAACCACTCCATTACCTATAACTACTACCTTCTTCATAAATTACGTATTTAGAAATCAAAATTAAGTATTAATACGTATTTTATTGGTAAGAATTACGTAATTATCCGTAGGTAAATTTGAAAATTTCAAAAAAATAAACACCAATCCCTGCCAAAAATATTTTTTGACAGGGATTGGAAACTGTAACAAACTTGAAAATTTATAAGTTTTCGGGAGCGGGTTTAGGGCTCCATTTTAATAAGTTTGGTTTAACCACTAGCATTGCCCATGCCCAGTTTTGTGTACTTGCTGGGTCAGCTACGCCTTTTAGGATTTCCATTGAGTCTGAAGCAAACATATGAGAGTATCCTATCTTCAAAGTAGCAAAAGGAAGTACTTTTTGAGTGTATACCAGATCTACTTCTGTTCCTAGATAGTCATCAATTCCTTCACCTAAACTTTCTGCAGCTGCAAAATAGTGAGCCTTGATCAAGAGACTTGATTTTTCTCCTGTTTTAATCACTGTTTTCCCGTAGAGGTCATTCAATCCTACGTTATTGGCATGGTTCCCTACAAAAAAGTAATCCATATATCCATTGAACTTGTGATTGGTACCAAAAATTGGGAAGAAAGATTCTATTTTTCCATCGGTTCCTCCATTTTCATCTCCACTCAAGGTTTCAAACCCAAGCCCAAATAATGTTTTACCTGGCTTATAGGTAAGTTCTAATAATGCATTATAAGCAGATAGCTCGATATCCTCGGTAAAGTCTCCTGTTTGCCCATAGATATTGGCTGCAATAGAAAATCCTTTTGCAGGTTTGGCTACCAAATGGGTACCAAAGGTTTGTCTACGTACCGTACCATCTACAGGTGTTTGTCCATCATTAGGATCTAGATTTTGGTAAGAGTTATTAGCAATTAACAAGCTTCCAGAGAATTTCTCCCAGTCTTTATGCAACCAGGCATAGATCATTCCTTTATAATCGAATACTGCTCTTGCATTTCCTCCATTATTAGGATCAAATAGTGTGGTTTGTGTTCTCACACCATTTTGGTTAAACGCAAGACCTATATCTAGTTTTAACCCTTTGTCATTGGCATACTTTAATAGGGCTGCGTCATGGAATCGACCTTGCATTGCCCAATCCAATCCTCCAAAGATTCGTTGATCATCATAAGATAAGGCTTGTCTTCCTAATTTGGTAGACCATCCTTTTCCGAATTTGAAATCAATCCAGGCTTGTGCCAATGAGAAGCTATCATTACCGTCGGTAGGTGCTATTTGCGGAGTATCTCCCCAGATACTGACATCCTGAACACTAATAAAGGCAGAGAATTTTTCTTGTTTGTAACCTAGTTTTAATCTAGAACGTTGTTGTACAAATGTTCCGGCATCCACACCATCAGGAATTAGCGTACCAAAACCATTTAAATATTCCAATCGAGGTCTGATATCTGCGTCGATACTGAATTCTTGTGCTTTCCCCTTTGTTGCCAAAATGAATAATAATAAGGCAAAGTATAATTTGTTTTTCATTTGAATAGTTTTTGTTGGCATACTATATAAGATATGCAATTGTTGTTCTGTTAGTTCTATTAACGGATTATGTTATCATTAAAAATATGATGTAAAACTAAGTATTAATACTTAATTTTTGAGTTTTTATTAGATAAAAATACGTACTTTTAATTTTCATTTTTCTAATTTTTTGTATCAACTTTTGAAATATTCATATATTTGATTTTGCGTTTATTGAGGTAAACGCGTAAAAGAAATAAGTCAAAGTTTATGGTTAAAATAGTTTTAGTAGATGACCATTTTATGGTAAGAGATGGGATTCGTGCCATCCTTGAAGAAGAGGATTTATACGAAGTGGTTGGCGAAGCCGCCAATGGTTCCGAAGCTCTTACTCTAATTAACTCCTTACAGCCGGATATTGCCATCTGTGATATCCGAATGCCTGAAATGTCGGGCATTGATATGGTGCAACAAATGGTGTCGAAGGAATTACCTACCAAAACTATTATGTTATCTATGCACGACTCAGATGAATACATTTTGCAATCTATTAATGCCGGAGCAGATGGATATTTGTTGAAAGGTGCCAGTAAAGAAGAGTTCCTTAAGGCGCTTACCGTGGTTAGCAATGGTGAAAAGTACTTTAGCGGAGATGTCTCTTCTATTCTGGTTAAAAAGATCAAATCCGAAGGTATTGTGGGTACTACTCAAGCTGCAGAAAGTGAAACGCCCTCGAATATGTCTGACAAAGCGGATAATAATCCTTTTGATCTTACCAAAAGAGAGCGCCAGATTCTGCAGTTGGCGGTATCTGGTAAAACAAATAAAGATATTGCAGAAGAGCTTAATATTAGTAAACGTACTATAGAAGTGCATCGATTTAATTTAATGAAAAAAATGGGTGTCAAAAATGTGCTTGAGTTAAGTAATAAGGCCAGATCTTATGGTCTGATTTCTTAGAAACTCCATATTTATTTTCCCGCTATTACTTCATAAGTTCCTGTAATTTTATTGAAACTTTTGGTTAGGTCGTTAGTAGTGTTGTATACCTCTTCAAGAGGAAATCCACCATCCAGAAAAGATCGTTTATTTAATTGGAATTTTTCCCATACAGACATTACTAATCCCAATTCTTCTTCAATTTCAGAATTATTATAACTACTAATTAACAAATCTCCTATTACACTATCGAATTCATCAAATACAGAAGTCAATGTTCTTCTGAATTCTATCTTTTTATCGGTAAACATGGTAAGACCAGTATAATATAAGCATAATCTTTGTGAAAGCATACGTTGTTTACCGGATACATTAATAGTGTTTGTTAGCTCTTGGCTCTTGTTTTTGAAAAATTGATTGCTATAATTTGAACTGGCTTCTATACTAAGTACCAGATCATGACAAGCTTTCAATAATCTAGTGTTAAGGTTCATAATCTGCAAAGAAGTGGCAGTACTAGGAGCAGACTCAATAAGTGGTTTAAACTCTGTCCAGATCTTTTGAACATTCTTAATAGATAGTTTTACAGCCGATCCAGTAGCATTTTGATTGAGAATGGAGAGCTGTTTTTCAAATATAAATTTACTTGAATTCAATTCTTTTTTAATACTCTCATTAACAATACCCTTTGCAATGAGTAAGTATGCTTTGGACATTTTTTGGGAGAGCATGCGCTGTTTACCGGAAACGTTAATGGCTTTATTGTAAGTGATCGATCCAAAATTTTGGGATTGAGAAAAAAGAAACGATGGGGATATTAATGTCATTAACAGAACAATACATAAAATTTTTGTTTTCATAAGCAGTAATTTAATTTAAGGGTTATAGCTTTTTTAAGTAGTAATACTTAATTTTTATAAGGTAAGTAAATACTGATGTCTTTGTCAGAATTTGGAGGCAAATTAGGAATTTATCTTCAGACACCTTGATGTGATAACCGCATTATTTTTACGCAAATAGCTTATTAACAATAATTTAATAAATGTTTTAGTTTTCGTATTTCAATATACATAATTTTTCAAAGTTAAAATTATTGAATCTGTAATTAATGATATTGATAATTTATATATACGTAATAATTTGTTAAATACTTATTTTTTAAAATTAAATTTACTTTTAAATAAGTAATAATACTTAGTTTTGACATGTTCTATTAGCGAATTTCACAAAACACAGAGTTATGAAAAAATTACATGTCAATATTATGATGCTTGCTGTAGCCATGTTTATGGTAGCATGCGGAGGTAAAAAAGAAAAAAGTATTGCAGCTAGTGATACTAGTGAAAAGGAAACTTCTTCCGAATTACTTATAGAGAAACCTCAATTAACATTTGGATTCATTAAACTAACGGATATGGCACCATTGGCCATCGCCAAAGAAAAAGGGTTCTTTGAAGACGAGGGACTTTTTGTATCGGTGGAGGCACAATCCAACTGGAAAAATGTTTTGGACCGTGTAATAGATGGTCAATTGGACGGATCACATATGCTTGCTGGTCAACCTATTGCTGCTGGAGCTGGATTTGGAAGACAGGCAGAATTGGTAACTCCGTTTTCTATGGATTTGAATGGAAATGGAATTACAGTTTCTAACGATGTTTGGTCAAAAATGAAACCCAACGTACCCGTTGGTGAAGACGGAAAACCAATCCACCCTATTTCTGCAGAGGCCTTAAAACCTGTAATCGATGGATATAAGAATGATGGAAAACCATTTAAAATGGGAATGGTATTTCCAGTATCTACACATAACTACGAGATTCGTTATTGGTTGGCGGCTGCGGGAATCCACCCAGGGATGTACTCAAAAGATAATATACAAGGACAGATAGACGCAGATGTATTACTTTCTGTAACTCCACCACCGCAAATGCCAGCAACTCTTGAAGCGGGAACTATTTATGGATATTGTGTAGGAGAGCCATGGAACCAACAAGCGGTTTTCAAAGGTATAGGAGTTCCAGTAACTACAAATTATGATATCTGGAAGAATAACCCAGAAAAGGTATTTGTAATGACTAAGAAGTTTATTGAAAAATATCCTAATACAGCTGTAGCCGTAACTAAGGCATTAATTAAAGCAGGTAAGTGGTTAGACGCTCCTGGAAATCGAAAAGAAGCAGTCAAAATTCTGTCCATGCCAGAGTATGTAGGAGCAGACGAAGTAGTACTCGCAAATTCTATGACAGGAACTTTTGAGTTCGAAAAAGGAGATAAAAGACAAATGCCTGATTTCAATGTATTTTACAGATATGATGCTACCTATCCTTTTTACTCTGATGGAATCTGGTTCTTAACACAAATGAGACGTTGGGGTCAAATACCAGAAAGTAAGCCTGCAGAGTGGTATCACGAAAAAATAAAAGAAATCTACAGACCAGATATTTGGACCAAAGCGGCAAATCTATTGGTAGAAGAAGGGCATTTAGAAGCTTCAGAATTACCAAAAACAGATGGGTATAAGCCAGCTACTACTGATTTTATAGATGGTAAAACCTATGATGCCAAAGATCCGGTAGGATACATCAACAGCTTTTCAATAGGAAATAAAGAAAACAGCGAAGGAGTAACAAGTGTTCAGTAATAAAAAGAGCTTCGGCTCTTTTTATTCCCCCTTTTAGAAGAAAACATTAAAAATAAGACGGATGAAAGATAAATCGATTCATATACTGAATTTTGTAGGACTAGGTTTTTTTGAACCTGCAATACGTTTGGCTGCTGGAGAAGAGGTCAAGAAAAATATAATTGCACTGCTTAAAAAGGTATTATTACCTATTGTGTCTGTTGGGTTATTCCTTATTCTTTGGCACTCTGGAGCAACGTATTTGTATAATGTTGAGAAAGATGCCCGAATCGAAAAAGCTTTGGCGGATAGAGGAGAAGCAGCTGCCTTGGAAATGGAAACCTGTATAGATTCTGGTGATATTAGTTGTCAGCCAAATACATTACCGTCTCCTACTCAGGTTTGGACTGCCTATAAATCTTTATTGGTAGATCATAGAGTGATTTCAGAGAAAAAAGATGCTTTTTCTGAAAAAGTTGCGGCCACCAATGCTAAGAGAAAAGCTCAGGGATTGGCGCCGATCAAATATACGGGAAGACCTTCTTTTGTGGATCAGATTTTTACAAGTTTAAAAACCGTGTTTGCTGGTTTCTTGTTAGCGTTTTTGATAGCAGTACCTATTGGTATCATGTTAGGATTAAGTGCTACATTGCGATCCTCAGTAAACTGGCTGATACAGATTTTTAAACCAGTATCTCCTGTAGTATGGTTGTTATTGGTCTTTATGATCGTTAAAACACTGACAAAGAATTCGGATTCTGATAGTTCTTTCATTATTTCATTTATAAGTGTAGGCTTGTGTTCTATGTGGGCAACTCTGGTGAATACAAGTATGGGAGTGTCATCGGTAGATAAAGATTATATCAATGTGGCCAAAGTGTTACAGTTAAGTGTTGGGCAAAAAGTTTTTAAAATCATATTGCCGTCTTCTTTTCCGTTGATTTTTACAGGACTACGTATCACGCTTTCTGTAGCTTGGATGGTGCTTATCGCAATCGAGTTATTAGCACAGAGTCCTGGATTAGGATCTTTCGTTTGGGAAGAGTTCCAGAATGGGGCCAATGATTCTAATTCGAAGATTATCGTAGCTATGTTTGTTATCGGGATCATTGGATTCTTGTTGGATCGCTTAATGTTGACGATCCAGAAGTTTGTGACATTTACAGAAGAAACCGCATAATTCAATTGTTATGGCGTATATAGAATTAAGAAACGTATCCAAATCATTTGGTACAGGTAAAGATAGAACGGAAGTTCTGTCAAATATTAATCTTGAAATAGAAGAAGGAGAGTTTGTAGCCATTGTTGGGTTTACCGGAAGTGGAAAGACAACCTTAATCAACCTGATTTCAGGATTAATGATGCCAGACGAAGGGCAAGTGTTATTCAAAGGAGAACCAGTTACAGGTCCAAGCCACGAACGTGGAGTAATCTTTCAGAATTATTCATTGCTTCCTTGGTTAAATGTGAGGAATAATGTTGGGATGGCGGTAAAAGAAGCGTTTAAGAAGATGACCAAAAAAGATCGCTCCAAAAGGGTGGAGGATTATGTAGAGATGGTAAATCTTTCTCCGGCGATTAATAAACTTCCAAAGGAGCTATCAGGAGGAATGCGGCAACGAGTTTCGGTAACCAGAGCTTTATCAATGAGCCCAGATGTGATCCTTATGGATGAGCCGCTAAGTGCTTTGGATGCTTTGACAAGAGGAAATTTGCAACAGGAAATTCTAAAAATTTGGAATCAGGATAAAAAAACCGCGCTACTTATCACCAACGATGTAGACGAAGGTATTTTGATGGCGGATCGTATCATTCCGTTAAAACCTGGTCCAAAAGCAACCTTAGGTCCGGAATACAAAATCAATCTGGAACGCCCTAGAGATAAGACCGCTTTAAATCACAATGAAGAATATAAAAAACTTCGAAATGGTATCATAGAGTATCTGATCCAAATAGGAGAGCAAAGAGCTTCTAAAAAAGAGAATACTTACACCTTACCAGATATTAGTCCGAAAATTAAATTTAGGCCTTTTAGTAAAATTAGTTTTAGCTAAACAAAAGAATGTAGCATGGAAACACTAGAGAAAAATAGCATAAGACGAACAGATAATGGGCTGTTTGAAGATAAATATATGTTGGATATATCAAAGCTTACAAAGATCTATCCAACTCCAAAAGGTGATTATGTGGTATTGGATGATTTGGACCTTAAAATTAAACATGAGGAGTTCATTTCCATCATAGGTCATTCTGGTTGTGGAAAATCTACGTTGCTCACCATGATCGCTGGGTTAAATCCAATTTCTAGAGGTACTATAGTAGTTAATAACCAAACCGTTCGCGGTCCTGGTCCTGATCGAGGGGTGATCTTTCAGTCACCAAGTCTTTTACCATGGATGACCGCCTACGAAAATGTGATGCTAGGAGTAAAGCAGGTTTTTGCCCACGGGACCAAAAAAGATCGTGATGATATTGTTAAATATTATCTGGCAAAGGTAGGGTTAGAAGATGCTATGTATAAAAAGGCAAAAGAGTTATCTCAAGGAATGCAACAACGTGTTGGGATTGCTCGAGCATTTGCTATCAAACCCAAAGTGTTATTGCTTGATGAACCTTTTGGAATGTTAGATTCTTTAACCAGAGGAGAGCTGCAAGATGTGCTTATAGAAGTGTGGAATCAAGAAAAGATAACGGCTATTATGATTACTCATGATGTTGATGAATCTATATTTTTGGCAGATCGGGTAATTATGATGACAAGCGGACCAAGAGCTAAGGTAGGTGATATTCTTGAAATTGATTTTGAAAGACCTCGCTTGCGAAAAGATGTTCTGGATCATCCTGATTACTATAAGTATCGCGAGCATTTGATTAACTTTTTGGAACACTAGTATTGATCAGCTAATAAATTTCTTTACTTATTTTTTTACTAAAATTTTCCCCCTTTCTTATACTATTTAAGTATTATTGGTATATTTAGAATAGAATCGGGGAAATATTTGTATTTAGAGCCGTACACATTTATATTTTTGGATATGAATAGTCTCTTGCACCTAAATATCAAATCTACCCTAGATAGCATTAGATAGACAATAATAACGATACTATTTTTTACCCTGATAGCATAAAAATATTTTAAGACTTAGTGTTGAAACCTTAAAGAACAAAGTAGCTTTAAGTGTTTCTTGTGTTGCCGGTTACAATTTTATTGTAACCGGTTTTTTTGAAATGTAATTTGACAAAATAGATCAGGGGTTTTTTGAAAATCAGTTTTTTTGAGTGTTGAATTTTGAAGAATTCATAATTCTTTTCCTGGAATTACAGAAAGAGCTTTCTATGTTATGAAACATACGTATTAATACTTAGTTTTGGATAAAATCTTTGTACAAAGTGTTTTATGTCGAAGTATAAATCTTACAAAACAACCTGTTCTTATTGTGGGGTGGGTTGTGGTATCATTGCAAAAAAAGATCCTAAGGGAGTAATAACCGTTGAGGGAGATAAAGATCATCCCGTTAATCGTGGTATGTTGTGTACCAAAGGGATGAATTTGCATCATGTGGTTCAGGATAAAAGTGATCGAATTTTATATCCTGAGATGAGATGGAGTAAAGGACATGAACGTCAAAAAGTGTCTTGGGATCAGGCAATGGATAGAGCTGCTGCTGTGTTCAGAACGATGATCGATAAATACGGTCCGGATAGTGTTGGTTTTTATGTGTCTGGACAGTGTCTTACCGAAGAGTATTACTTGGTAAACAAATTGGCAAAGGGTTTTATAGGAACCAACAATGTAGATACGAATTCGAGATTATGCATGAGTTCTGCCGTAGTTGGTTACAAACAGGCGCTTGGAGAAGATAGTGTGCCGATTTCATATCAGGATATTGAGCTTGCGGATTGTTTTATGATTGCTGGAGCAAATCCGGCATGGTGTCATCCTATTCTATTCAGGAGAATCGAAGCACACAAAGAAAAAAATCCGGATACCAAAATTATCGTTGTCGACCCTAGGAGAACCCAATCTTGTGATATTGCTGATCTTCATTTGCAGATTCTTCCTGGGACAGATGTGGTGTTGTATAATGCTATTGCAAAACGATTGATTGATAAAAGGAAGATTGATAAAAACTTTATAGCTAACCATACCGACAATTTTGAAGCGCTCAAGGAGTCGCTTCAGGACACCAGTCTAAGCGAAGCTGCCAAAATCTGTGGAATTTCAGTAGTAGATATCAAAAAAGCGGCATCTCTTATTAGTAATGCAAAAGGATTTATTACACTTTGGGCGATGGGACTGAATCAAAGTTCTATAGGGGTGAATAAGAACAACGCGCTGCTTAATCTGTCCTTGTTAACCGGACATATCGGGAGACCAGGCTCGGGTCCTTTTTCTCTTACAGGTCAGCCCAATGCAATGGGAGGAAGAGAAGTAGGAGGTATGGCTAATCTATTAGCAGCTCACAAAGATTTGGCTAATGAAACGCATAGAACCGAGGTGGCAAATTTTTGGGGAGGAAAAGAAATATCTCCTAAACCTGGATTAACCGCTACCGAAATGTTTGATGCTTTAGAAAGTGGAAAGTTAAAAGCAGTTTGGATAATTTGTACCAATCCATTGGTGAGTTTACCTAATGCGAATAAAGTAGAAAAGGCTTTAAAAAATGCAAAGTTTGTGATTGTACAAGATATATCCTATCGATCAGAAACAACAGAATATGCGGATCTTCTCTTACCAGCTGCAGGTTGGGCAGAAAAAGAAGGTACAATGACCAATAGTGAGCGAAGAATTACGTATTTAAATAAGGTAATTGATCCTCCAGGAGAAGCATTAGCTGATGCCGAAATTCTTTGGAACTTTGCACGAAAGATGGGGTATCATGGATTTGATTACAACTCCGTTGAAGAGGTGTATAAAGAACATTGTGCGCTAACCAAAGGAACCAATATTGATATTTCTGGATTGAGTTATAGTCGTTTGAAGGGAGAAGGGAGTTTTCAGTGGCCGGTACCTACAAACAACCACCCGGGCACATCACGTTTGTTTTTGGATAAAAAATTCTACACCGATTCCGGAAATGCCAAGTTTGTGGTGCCTCGATTTACAAAACCTACATCAGAATTGCTTACCGAAAAGCATCCGTTAATTTTAACTACAGGTCGTGTAAGGGATCAGTGGCATACCAGAACCAAAACAGGTAAGGTGAATAGATTACTTACGCATATTCCTGATCCTTATCTGGAAATGAATCAGGTAGATGCTTTTTTGCGTGAACTTAAAGATGGGGATGTTGCCGTTGTAGAAAGTAAAAGAGGGAAGGTGCAGGTAAAAATAAAAGTCAGCGATAGTATCAATAGAGGTGTTGTTTTTCTTCCGATGCATTGGGGAAAAGTACTAGGGAATGACTTTGGTAGGGCGAATAATCTTACTACAAGTATTGTAGATCCAATATCCAAAGAGCCTGATTTCAAATTTTCGGCTGTGCAGGTTTCTAAATATATCAAACCAAGACAAAAAATGTGTGTTATAGGAGCTGGTACTGCGGCATACCGCTTTATACAAACCTATAGAGAGCATAATAAGGAAGATGAAATCGTGGTGTTTTCAAAAGAGCCTTATCCTTTTTATAACAGAGTGTTGTTGCCAGAGTATGTGAGTGAGGAGTTGAAATGGGAACAACTTCAGAAAATGAGAGAAGGAAGTATGGAGTCTTTGAATGTGACCTTACTTACGGGTAATCCTATCGAAGAAATTAATCGGGAGGAGAAATATATTGTAGATGGTAATGGAGAAAAACATACTTATGATGTGGTGTTGATGGCTACAGGAAGCAGAGCGTTTGTTCCCAAAGAAGTGCCGATTCATCTTCCAGGGAGGTTTACGATGCGAAATAGAGGAGATGCGGATCAACTGAAGAATTATTTGGACGAAACTGGCTTACCAGAAAATCAGCAGCATGTTACCATAGTAGGAGGAGGGCTTTTGGGATTAGAATTAGCTGCTGCTCTTCGGAAAAAAGACATTAAGATTACCATTGTGCAACGAGGAAACCGTTTGATGGAACGTCAATTAGACATTGTAGCGAGTAGGTTATTGGCTGAAGATGTTATAGAAAAAGGGATCCAAATTCATTTTGATAATGAAGTTGATACCGTGTTTAATCTCGAAAAAGGAGATTTGCAGGTCAACTTAAAATCTGGGAAATCATTTAATTGTAATGCGGTAGTGTATTCAATTGGGACTATCCCTAATATTGATTTGGCAAAAAAGATAGGCGTGGATTGCAGACGTGGTATCTTGGTAAATCAGTATTTGCAATCTAGCGATCCTAGCATTTTTGCAATTGGAGAAATCGCAGAGTTTGAAGGTAATTTGTATGGTATTACTGCTGCGGCCGAGCAACAAGCAGATATTGTTGCCAAATATTTGTTGGGAGATTATGCTGCTATTTACAAAGGTTCTGTGTTTATGAATATTCTGAAGTTTGAGGATCTTGATTTATGTAGTATTGGTAATATCGATATGCCAAAAAATGATCCTCAATATGAAGAGGTGGTTTTTATGGATGTTAGAAAGCGGTTTTACAAAAAGTGTATTGTAAAAGATGACCGGCTGCTTGGAGCCATTTTGATGGGAGATAAAAACGAGTTTGCAGATTTTAAGCGTTTGATTGAAGAAAAAATAGAGCTCTCTGAAAAGAGAGAAGAATTGCTTCGTTCTACTCACTCTGGAGAGCCTGTAATCGGTAAATTAATTTGTTCTTGTAGTCAGGTAGGAGAAGGTAACCTAGAGCAGGCCATAGCTTCTGGATGCTCTAATTTTGCGGATCTTTGTAATCAAACAGGAGCTGGATTAGGATGTGGAAGCTGTAAGCCCGAAGTAAAACAGGTGTTGAATGGTATGTTGCAAAATGCATGATTATGGCAGAAAAGGTGTTATTAAATAGAATTGATGTAAAAGGTGGTGTATTGTCACCAGTAGAGTTGCAACATATTATAGAATATGCAGAAGAGCTGGGTTTGGATATGTTTCATTTTGGGTCAAGACAGGATATTATTTTCCCATTAAAAGATAAGCAAGGAAATTTAATCAGTGCCCATGCTTCTTTTGACACTGCTTTTTTTGCGTCAGAGAAGCAACAGAATATTAGTTCTTCATACGTGTCAATGGATGTGCTGAATGCTACAGTTTGGTTAAGAGGGACTACTTATCTGTATATCCTTGAGGAATTCAGGTATACTCCAGGATTAAAGATCAATATTGTTGATCCAAAACAACAAATGGTTCCTTTATTTACAGGGGATTTGAATTTTATAGCCTCAGAACACGAGGATTATTGGTATTTGTTTTTGAAGCTTCCAGGATGGGAAGAAGTATACTATCCGGCACTTATTTACACCTGGGATATTGCTAAGATTGCAAAAGAAATAGAACGTGTTTATGAAGAGGTGGGTGAAGTAGACGCTCTTTTTCAACAGCTTAATAGTACCGTAAATACCAATAATAGAATCATAGAGAAACCTTTACAAGTGCAATTTAGTCCCTTTCCGTATTATGAAGGAATGAACAAAATGGGGATCAATCAATATTGGTTAGGCTTGTATTGGAGGAATAACCAATACGATCTTAAATTTCTAAAGGCGCTTTGTGAGTTCTGTGTAGAACATAAGATTGGTAAAATATGTCTTACTCCCTGGAAATCCTTTATAATAAAGGGAATACCGCGAGAAAGTAAGCTGACCTTAGAAAAATTACTGGGACAATTTGGGATCAATGTTCGTCACTCGGCTTTGGAGTTAAATTGGCATTTACCTGTGGATAATACAAAGGCCTTTGATCTTAAGAAGTTTTTGGTCATGAATTTTGATCAAAATGACATTAGTACTTATGGGTTAACTTTTGGCATTACTGCTGATAGAAATCAAAGTCATTATTTTACTTCAATTATGATAGAAGAAAATAAAACACCGCAAAATTTGACAGACTTTGTAGTGAGGCCTACCTATAATGTATTGCATGCCAAAAATTTTGATCCAAATACCAGGAAATATATTGCATATGCCCAGGGTATTGACCAAATGGACTTGCCTGGATTGTTGTTAGAGCTTACAAAAACTTATTTCCGAAACCTGGGAGTTCCTTCTTCAGAACAATCTTCAAGTTCTGATGCTAATAAAGAGGTGCTGGAAATAGAAGTATATCAATGTAGTAATTGCCATACGATTTATGATCCATCTGTGGGAGATGTTGTTCAGGAGATCGATGCGGGAGTAGCATTTGATGATTTGCCTGATGAGTATTGCTGTTCGGTTTGCGAATCCCCGAAAACGTATTTTAAAAGCATGATACTGGCAATAAATGCCTAAGGGTGGGTGCTGTTGTTTGTTTTTGGAAAAAAGAATAGTTTTTGCTTTTCTAATTGTTTCTATCTCCAATTTTTAATCGCTATTTGTTTGAAAAAAATGAAATTTCTGCATTTGCAAATTAGTAAATGCATAATTTAGGGTATTTATTTTTTTTCAAAATGTAATAATTTGATGTGTACCCTATATTTATTAGGGTATTTTTTATAAATAACCTTTAAATATATAAATTTGCTATGTAAATAATGGGGGTGTAACTAATAAAATCATAATTTTTTAATAACAACCCCTAAAATTTATAAGGTGTGTTTTTTTTTTGAATAAAGTATGGTTTCAATAAAAAACATAGTAATCAAATACAAATTAGTAACCAAATTTTATGCTTATGAATTTAGAAGAAGTTATTATGGCATCAATCGCAGAGTTTTTAGATGTAGAAGTTCATAGAGATACTGAAACATTGGATTTATCTTCCAAAATAGAAATTGTGCAGAAACGAATGGTCGATAAAATAAAAAATAACCCCAATTTACCTTTTGTCGGGACTACTACCTCAAATTATGAATATGAGATGTTTTTTAGCAGTAACCCAAATGATATGATTAAAATCGATGGTTGGATACCTATCGAAACAGACAAAATTGGAAAAGCCGATAAGATATCAGAATATATCGAAATAGGGTTATTACGAAAAATAGAAGTAAGTTATAGCTAACAAACATTAGTTATACCGGTTTCTGAAAGGCATGCAGTTTTACATTATATCAACCACAATAAATATTAAATTGCATAATTAGTTTTTAAGTTTTAGGTCATAGTGAACACTATGACCTTTTTTTATTACCAATGAAAATCTCTGTCTTTTACAGTAATATTTTCGGGAACAAAAGTATCTACAAAAGTACTAGTTGTAGAAAACTGTTTATGTCTAAATTGAATTTTTAACGTATCCTCTTCTAATTGTAGAATCTTAAAGTATTTGTAGTTTTTATCAATCTTTAGGAGTTCAGGAAACAGCTCACTCGTTTGTTTGATATACGAAATCCCTTCTTTGTTTTGAACGAATTCCCACTGTCCATTCAAAGTTGGACCACAATTTTCTTGTTTGCCATTGTTATCTTCAAAGGTTTTGTTGGATTGGTAAGTAATGCGATAGGTTAAGAAACAGCCCGTCATATTCATTCGTATCCCATCGTTATAGCGCCAGGCAAGTTTCCAGGTCTTTTGAGTTTCTCCCGAAAGCACATGCATCGCATTATCAGGTAAGATAAAAGGTTTCTGCTTTGAGCAGGAAATAAGACTTAAACTCACAGCAAGTAATAGGAATCTATACACAAAAGAATTTTTTTTCATAGAGGACAACTAGATTACGTTATGTAATGATCAGATAGGTGTTTTGGATATACGAATTGTTAATACTTCTGTGTAAAAGTATTCTTCATTTACCAAAAATCAAATCGGTAATGCTTTATTTTAGCAATGAAAAAATGATCTCATATGACAGAATATGTGCTTTTAACCGAGGATCAAAATTATTTTGTAGAATATTTAATCGGAGAATTAGTACTGTCTAGCAGTATAAGTGAAGCTATGAAATTTGATGATGAACATCTAGCATTACGCTTTAAGCAAATGTTACATTCGTCTTGTGAATTGGTAACCAGTGTAAATACCTATATAGGGTAAAACATCCTTTCAATACCCTCTTACCAGGCGACAGATATAGTCCAAAATACGATCTTTGCCTTCTATAAGGTCTTCCAAAGTAATACCTACATATTTATCCGGAGGCGTACCAGAACCTTTAGGAATGGTTTTGTCGATTACATAATTATCGATTTTTTCCATAAAAAGCATAAAGCTAATTTTTGAATTAGGAAGCTCATAGTATACCGGAAACTCTCCATTATGTGAATAATAACCGCCTCCCATTTCTTCTCCTATTACGGTAATATCTGGATCATTTTTTGCATTTAGCGCAAATGCGGCTGCACTAGAAAAGGTGCTCCCGCTGGTGGTTACATATACTTTTCCTTTAAAGCGATTTTCGCTAGGAACCATAATGGTTTCTAAATCGTCAAAATCAATTTTCCAGCCGTCATAAATAGGATGATTTTTGAATTTATAGGTTAGAAACGGCTTTTCATCCAAAAACCTTCTACTTACGTATTCCTTCTCTGGAATAGTGATTGAAGTAACATATTCACTAGTAATTTGTTTGAAAGGCTTATCCGTAATAAAAGAAAACAGGTGAATTGCGTTAGGTCTGAAACCTCCTTCATTTTGACGGATATCGATCACTAAATGTTTAATTTTTTTCTTGTTGATCTCTTTAAATATAGAAGTAAGATCTGATTTGAATTTTTGAATTTCTCTTCCAAAGGAATTAACTACCAACACAGCCAATTGTAGGTCATCTTTGTAATACACAAAAGGAGCTTTGCTGCCAATGTATTGATCAAAAAAGTCAAACCCGTTTTCTCTATTATGGTAGTTGGCAAAATACGATTGACGTTTAGTATTCCTTAATTTTACTTTTACAAAAGACTCTGCATCTACCGTTTTTGTATGATGAGCCCCATTGGGTTCGATATATTCAATTTCAAATTTTCGGGTAATTCCATATTCATAGATATAATACAACCCAAATTTTAATTCGATATCTCTGTATTTTTTGGTGAGATTAAATCCATCTGTAGCAGGGTACTTTTTAAAATCTTCGAGAATTCTGGTGATGTTTTGATTGTTAATCGCAATAATTTTTGATCCAACCGGAATATCAAAATCATCAGTATCGGTATAGAACTCGGTGTTTATAATTTTAAGAATTAAGGGGAAGTAGTATTGGTCACTCTTCAAGGTATTAGAAGGAAAAAGAAAGAGGTGTCCGTCTTTAATTCTATCGGTTATCCCCAACATGTTTTTGAACAAGTCAATATCCGTAATTGAGTCCCCAAGATGCTCCTTAGTATCCTCAAAAACAACTTGTAAAGAATCTTCAGAAACGTAATCATAAAGGCTAGGGTGTCCTTTTTTCAAAATTCTTTCAAAGATATTGAGATCTTCTTTTACATGAGCAGGGTCCAGTTGTTTCTGAGCAAATAAGGTATGCGCAGAGATCCAAAAAAGTACAATAAACCATGTCTTTGGCATCATTAAATTCTGAAATCGAAAATGTATTCTCGTACTAATGACTAATTCTAAATAAATATTCTTGCAATACCTTTGTTTTCCCTAAAGTAAAAGTAGCAAAATTACAACGTTCATCAGTAAATGAATATTATAAATTATCGCATAAAAAAAAGAATGCACATCGTGCATTCTTTTTCATTATTCTATAAAAAGATGTATTAGTTTAGTTTTCTAAGTTGTTTCTGAATTTTCTTGATCGCCGATTCTATTGATTTTTCGGGTTCTATTACATTGTATTCTCCCCAAAACCTTGGGTCAGAAAATCCAGAAGCCTCATCATTAATTACCACTGATGATTTTAATCGATCTTTCACTCGTATAGTTTCATTATTGTTGTTCTTCTTCCAGTCTGTAATGGCCATCTCAACATTCAATTTATAAACTGAGTTAAACAGTTTCTTTTTCCAGTTGATTTTGATAGCAAGATCAATTCGACCGTATCCATAGTACCACTTTCCATCTTTTTCTCGATAGTCTATGTTATACGAAGCCTCTGTAGGTTGTACCCTAGCATTTCTTGGCTTCTTTCGTACAAACATTCTACGTACTTCTTCTTTATTATCCATATTAAGACTGAAAACAGCTTTGGTCATCGCTAGAGTCTCGGCATCGATATATAATTTTCCACGATAAAGCGGCTCCACAATGTGAGGTCGTTGCTTGAATTTTAGGACATAAATATATTTGTCATTAATCTTGGTCGATTTGTCGAAACTAAACTCATAAGTTTCGATCATATTATCTGTAAAAAGAATTTCAGGATTCTTCATGACATCGATATACAATGTACTGGTTGGGCCTCCTTGCAGTTTTACAGTAAGTGTATCCAGTTTCTTATAGTCTGCACTTTTTCTCGCTTTATACAATTTTATAGCATCTGTTCTAGCAGATTTATAAGGGTTTTTGTACACATCTACAACAGCTTCAGAAAGAGAGACATAAGTTCTTCTTTTTTTGATGGTTTCCCGATAAAAGGCAGTCATTATGGTGTTGTCACTTAGGTAATTGGTGCCTTTCTTTTTCATCACGGCCCGTATCAAAGCCTCTGGATCTCTGGGATCAATGTTAACTTCAGATAACTCGGTAATGGTTGGGTCCAATTCGATGGTTAGCAATTGACCATTAAAGGCTGATAATTGAACACTTTGGTCATTATATCCCAAATGAGAAATGGTGATTTTACCATCAGCTTTGTCTTTAGGTACTTTTAAAAGAAAATCTCCTTCGTCATTGGTAATTGTCGAAATGTTGGTGCCTTGCAAAGATATCGTTGCAGAAGAAATGGGTTTGTTGGTATTTTTGTCAACAACCAATCCTTCGTACTCATTGTAATTTGCTTGATCAACTTGATAGGCTTGTATATTTGTTGAATATCCAATAATCAAAAATATAAACAAGGAAAAGGTCAGGTAATTTTTACTTATAAGCATACTTTTTTTGTTCATAGCTCCAGTTTTTAGGTTCTACATACTCGATCATGATTGAGATGACTCTCCAAGATACGCATTTTTGAGGACCTAAAGTTTTATAAAATAGTTAAAAAATACCTTAAAAGGAATGCTATTACTGGGATTAATGGATGTTATGGTGATTGCCAAACCAGTTTTTTAGCTTGATATTCAGAATTTCGGTGGTAAAAGGCTTGGTAATATAATCATCCAACCCTTTTGCTATAAACCGCTCGGCATCACCAGGAAGGGCATTGGAGGTAAGTGCAATGATCGGAGGGACTTTTTTGTAATTTTTTCGAAGCTGCTCGCAAGTTTGTACCCCATCCAAATCGGGTAGGTTGATATCCATCAGAATTAAGTCGTATTTATCCTCTTCAAATATTTCTACTGCCTTTTTTCCACTTTTGGCAACATCTGCGGTACACCCTAAATACTTCAATATCTGGTTGGAGACCAAAATACTGGTTTCAGAATCTTCTACTAATAATACATGAAGATCATATTTTTGATCCTCGTTATCTATGGAGGTCTTGTTAAGCTTCTCGGGGTCAACATCAGAAATTTTGGTTTTGAAAGTGAACCAAAAATTACTTCCTTTGCCGAGCTCACTTTTTACGCCTAACTTGCCATCCATAAGGCTCACCAATTTTTTGCTAATAGTAAGACCAAGACCGCTTCCTTCACCTGCCAAAATAGCCTCATCATGAAATTGACTAAATCGATTAAACAAAGCTTCCTGATCTTTTTTGCTAATTCCAATACCAGAGTCAATGACCTCTATCTTAACATGAATTTCTTTTCCCTTTTTTGCGTGTAAAGAGGAAACTATTTGGATAGTGCCTTCGTCGGTAAATTTAATAGCATTGCCTATTAGGTTAGATATAATTTGAGTCAATCGGTTACCGTCGGCAATAATGTGTTGTGGTAACTTTTCAGAATAATCCTGAACGATTTGAATCCCTTTTGCTCTGGATGTGGCAAGAAACAGATCAGAGTTTTGTTGGATAAGTTGTTGTAGGTCGATATCCTTTGGAAGTAATTTAAGTTTACCTTCTTCTATTTTGGATAAATCTAAAATTTGGTTCAGAATTTCAAGTAGATTTAAAGAAGATTGGTGTATGGTATTTACGTATTCCTTTTGCAAATTATCCAATTGGGTGTTTTTAAATAGAAGATCGATCATTCCAACAACGCCAACCATAGGAGTTCTGATTTCATGACTCATATTGGCTAGAAAATCCTGTTTGAATTTTGAAGCTTTTAAAATTTGATTATTCTTTTCTTTTAGTCTATCAAGATTTCTCCCTCCAAACATGGCAAACAAACCGAGGAAAAAGGGAGCAGTATCAATGATGTAATGAATTGGGTAATTTTTTTGAACAAAGACTGTAGATTCCCAAGAAAATTCTAAGCCTAATTTTACAATATCAAGACAAGTGGCTAGTACCGGGAATAGACATCCAAAGAATATCCCGTATAATGTATATTTAGTGGTTTCAGTTTTCAACCAAGAGGTTTGCATAGTACAACTTTTTGGTTTAGTTCTTTACTTTAATGACTCTAAAAGTAATACAGGTGTCAGGGGGTATCAATAGAGGATTATGGGCTAAATATAAGTTTTTTTTTGAAACCTGATCGTTTGTCTCATTTTGAGAACCTTTTGAGCGAGAGGAAAGAACAAGAAAAATCCGTGGTAACGCATTACCACGGACTTGTATTACCTTACTATTAATGATTGTGTTATCCTTTGAAAACGTATTTTTTAAGTTTGTATCCCTCCACTTTGATTAAATAAGTTTTAGGATCTACCAAGTAGTGAATGTAATCATCTACCTGACCCTTATCAAGAAGTCTTCCATCCAAAGTATATAGAGAATATTTCAAACCCTGAGGTACCTCTATAATGTGTCTGAACGTTTTTTGATCTGTACTTTGTTGACAAGTATTGTCAGCCAAAAATCTGTTGATAAAAGTTATTCTTCCTTCTTCGTTTCCTTCGAGGGTAACTGTAGCAGAACTGTCTACATCAATAACTCCATTACCGGTTAGGTCTCCAAGAATTATCAAGCAAGCATTTCTAATTTTAATCCGTGCTCCATCTTCAATATGCAGACTCTCTGTGATGAAAATTACACCTTCATCAGTGTTTTCATCCAAACCATCAATTACAGTGTTTTCTGTAACAGACATCAACTTGTAGGAGATGTCAATTTTTGTATTCGCGAATACAACGCTTGTTAAGAACAAGGCAATTAGGGGTAAAAGTGTTTTCATAAAGTTTTGTTTTAGGGTTAAACCACTTTTTTAAGTAAGTAAAAACTTACAAATAATGATTTTTTTTCGTTGTAAAACACAAAATCAACGACAATATACAACATTTTGTGTTAAAAACATACTTTTGGACATATTAAAATTGAGTTTTTTAAAGGTGCTTGAGATGTGACTACGGGAAAACCGCATTGCTACTAGGGTTCTCAAAGGTGTAATTTTTTTATTTTTTTTAACTTTTTTTTAATGTTTAAGCCTTATTTGGTTGATTTATAAGTGCTAAAGTGCGTTGGAAGACTTTTTCTGGAAAAATGTAAAAAAGTGCATTTTTTTGCACATTTTTTTTAAAATACTGGTTATGAGAACCAAGACAACATGAGTCAAATCTTATTTTTTCGTTAAAACTTTGAGTGATTCCGTGTACGGTATGGCATTTTGTATAAATTACGCGCCGTAAAAACGTAACGAATTCGCAATTGTTACGTCATATTTTAGATAACTAATCTTAATTTACTAATAGAATGAGTGTAAAAATGAAAAATGTTTATGTTTTGGTAGCTCTTGCCCTTGCTTTTGCGAGTTGTAAAAATGATGCAAAGCAAGAAGAAGAAGTTGCCAAAGTAGAAAAAATCCCAGGTATCGTACTTGAAAATATGGATACCACCGTAAACCCCAAAGATGATTTCTACAACTATGTAAACGGAAACTGGATGAAAAATACCGAAATCCCTGAAGACAGAACTCGTTGGGGAGGTTTTGGTGTACTTCGTAAAAAGACAGATGATGATGTTTTAGGTATCATTAAAGAAGCTAAAGAAAGTGGAAAATATGCAGCCGGAACAGATCAAAACAAAGCGATCCTGATTTTTGAAGCCATAATGGATACAGTGTCTAGAGATAAAGCGGGTGTAGAACCGTTAAAGCCTGTTTTAGCAAAAATTGATGGAATCAAGAATGTAGCAGAGCTGATTGATGTGCTAACTAGTGAACCAGCAGCTTCTTCTCCTTATGTAGGATTTACTTCTTTTCCTGATTTAAATAATAGTGAGATCAATGCACCTTATGTAGCTACAGGTGGATTAGGGTTGCCAGACCGTGATTACTATTTGGATCAGGACGATAAGTCAAAAGAAATAAGAGGACAATACGTAGATCATATCACACGTATGTTACAATATTTAGGGGATTCTGAGGAAGATGCTCGTAAAGCTGCAGAAACTGTGCTAGCTATTGAAACTAAATTGGCTGAACCAAGATTGGACAAGGTACAGAGTCGTGACGCAAGAAACTTTAACAACCCAAGAAGTATTGCTCAACTTACCGAAATGACTCCTGCCGTAGATTGGAACAAATTTATAAAGGATCTAGGGGTTACTAAACAGTTAGATACCGTTATGGTGTTACAGCCTAAGTATATGACAGCATTGCAAGAAGTGCTTACCGGAACTGATATTGAAGACCTGAAAACAGTAATGAGATGGTCTACTCTTAACAGTGCTGCAGGAGCGCTTTCTACAGAATTGGAAAAGGCAAATTGGGATTTCTACAGTAAAACCCTGAGAGGAGCTTTGAAGCAAAGACCACTTAACGAACGTGCCTTGGCTAGAGTAAATGGTTCTGTTGGAGAAGCAATAGGACAGCTTTATGTAGATGCTAAATTTCCGCCAGAAGCAAAAGCTAAAGCTGAAAAAATGATTGCAAACGTAATCAAAGCATACCAAAAGAGAATTGAAAAATTAGACTGGATGAGCGATAGCACCAAATTGAAAGCTATCGAGAAATTAGATAAATTTACGGTTAAGATTGGATACCCTGATGAGTGGGAAGACTATTCAAAATTAGATATCAAAGAAGGAAATTCGAATTTTGATAATATGATCGCCGTAAACAACTGGAATTTCAAAAAGAGTATGGAAGAGATCGGAGAGCCAGTTGATAAAACAGAGTGGGGGATGTCTCCACAAACGGTAAATGCATATTTCAACCCATTATTTAACGAAATTGTATTCCCTGCAGCAATTCTTCAACCTCCATTCTATAATTATACCGCCGACGAAGCTGTAAACTACGGTGGTATTGGAGCAGTAATTGGTCATGAAATTTCTCACGCTTTTGATGATTCTGGAGCTCGTTTTGATGCAGAAGGAAATCTTAAGAACTGGTGGTCTGATGAAGATTTAAAAGCTTTTACCGAAAGAGGAAATGCACTTGCAGAACAATATGATAATATTGAGGTATTAGATAGTGTATTCATCAACGGAAAATTCACTTTAGGAGAAAATATAGGAGATCTAGGTGGAGTACTGGGAGCATATGATGGACTTCAGTTGCATTTTGCAGAAAATGGAAAGCCAGAGCCAATAGATGGATTTACTGCAGAACAACGTTTCTTCATGTCGTGGACAACAGTATGGAGAACTAAGATACGTGAAGATGCATTAAGAACGCAGATTAAAACAGATCCGCATTCTCCAGGAGATGTAAGAGCGATCCAACCTTTATTAAATGTACAGGCATTTTACGATGCGTTTGAGATTAAAGAAGGAGATCAAATGTATCTTGCGCCAGAGAAAAGAGTTAGTATCTGGTAATAAAGAACAGCAGAAATATATACAAAACCCCGTCAAAATGACGGGGTTTTTTAGTTTTCTTTAATTTCATTCATGAGTAAGAAGGCCTTGTTTACATAATCCTTCTCCAGGAAAAGTGTAAAGTAATTTGAAGTCGAGATGACTTCGAATACAGGAATGCCTTCATAAGCCAATAGTTTGAATAAGTAAAAATAGAGCCCTATCACTTTGGAGTTGTCCTCGGGTAGCGCAATTGACATCGAAGACAAATTATCGGCAATAGAAATACAGGTTTCTTTTTTAAAATGTTTTTCTACAGTCTCTTTCAAAGAAGAGGAAACTAGAATATTGCTTTCTTGAAAATTACTTGAATAGGTAAAATATGCTTTGGTTTCATCTTTTACACTATTTAGTAGATTAGATTGACTGGTTAAAATGGTATTCGAATTTAGAAAAGTATATTCGGTAATTCCGGATCTTACGACAATATCTCCTAGATTCCTCAAGTTGTCAATATGTTTGATACGCCTTGGATGATAACGGCGTAAAGCCATTACTATCGATCCCGGTTTTACAGGTTTTCTCATTATTTTTTCTACTTGAGGTAGAAGATCAACCGCAAGAGAACTGAAGTTGATGATATCCCTTGATAACGCATCCTCCAAAAAAGGTTGATGTCGTAGTATGTTATGAACGCAATCTGTAATAGTCTTCATTGTTATATATTTAACATAATGTACAAATTTATGTTTTTTCTTTTAAATTATTTACACTCTGTGCGGAATTAACTAACTATGCACTGTTAAATAATTCGCAAAAAGAATAGTCGATGAAAATTTTAAAGTTTGGAGGAACTTCTGTAGGATCTGTTGAAAATTTATACAAGATCAAAAACATCCTTACTTCAGATGAAGATGAAAAAATTGTGGTATGCTCTGCAATGTCTGGTGTAACTGATCATTTGGTACGCCTGGTAGAAAGCGTGAAGTTGAAGGATACTGAGGCGATTACCAGAAGTTTGCACCGACTCGAAAGTAAACATAGTGATGTTATTGATGAGCTGATCCAAAACCAAGAGGTTAAAGATCAATTAAAAGAAGGTTTATCTTCTATGATCACTGAACTTTTTGAAATCGCTAATCAGGATTATTCTGAAATTGTGAACTCTCAGATCATTACCTACGGAGAAACGATACTTACGTTTATATTTTCTGGTTTTTTAAACGAAATTGGGGTTTCGAATGTGCTGTTAGATGCAAAGCAATTTATGCATGTAGGTGCCGTAGAAAATCCTGATATAGCTGTAGTAAGCAAGAAAATTAATAGAGTGCTGGCGGATAATCTTCAGTCCACGATTTATATTACCCAAGGATTCGTTTGTATCAACGAAGAAGGTAATCTAAGTCACTTGAAAAGAGGAGGGAGTGACTATACGGCGACTATTATAGGAGCTGCCATAAATGCTTCAGAAGTTCAGATCTGGACGGATATTGATGGATTGCATAATAATGATCCTAGGTATGTTGATGAAACACATCCGATATCTCATCTTACGTATAACGAAGCAGCAGAGCTCGCTTATTTTGGAGCCAAAATTTTGCATCCGCAAACAGTCTCTCCTGTTGTGAATAAGGATATTCCGGTTTTACTTAAAAACACTTTTGATCCTGAAGCTCCTGGAACTATTATTTCTAATAAAACATATAGAAAAGGATTGAAAGCCATATCTGCAAAAGATGGTATTACTGCCATCAAAATTAAATCTAACAGAATGCTAATGGCTCATGGGTATTTAAGAAGGATTTTTGAGGTTTTTGATAACTATAAGACTTCTATAGATATGATTACTACCTCTGAAATTGCAATTTCTTTAACGATCGATGATACCACTAATCTAGATAAAATTGTAAAGGAAATTGAGAGCTATGCAGAAATAACGGTAGAACAAAATCATAGTATTATATGTATTGTTGGAGAGTCGGTGATTAATGATAAGAATTCCTATAAACTATTCGAAATATTAAACTACATACCTGTTCGTATGGTTTCTTATGGAGGTAGTAATAACAATATTTCAATTTTGGTAGATACTAAGGACAAAATACCAACCTTAAGATTTTTGAACGAAAAACTATTTCAGGTTCAACATGAAATAGTTGTATAATTGTTTGTTATGTAATTTGTATAAAAGCAAGGCAAAGGTTTTGATATCCATACGTAATATAAAACTCAAAACTTGACCCTTGCTTTTTTATGCTTTCCTTTTTTGTTGTACGATTACCATATTTTATAGCTTGACAACAAAGGTGAATATTTATAAATCTGTACTACCTTTTGTTGTATCTTCTCCCAAACAGCACTTCCTTTGTTATCGAATGTAGTACTCTATTGTTTACCCAAAAGTATTTAGTGTATTGAAAAGATAAAGTGCTTTTTTTTGATTTTCTTAAGAAAATTGTAGGCAACCTTTTTCATTTATAGGGTCTTAAGGGTAATAAAAGCGTTAAAACCAACTCTAGATTACAAATTTTACTTGTTAAGGTTATGTTATTTTAATGTGGGGGAGGTTTTAATAAAACTTTATTAAACTATATTTAAAATTCGAATAGTCAGGGAACAACCATAGTCATAACATTTCATTCTTCTTACATCCATGCAAAGAGGATGTTTAGTGATGAATCATGTTTGACTACACCAAATCAATTATATGTGCGTGAATAATACTTACTCTTTTCTTATCGGGCTACTTTTTTTTTCATTTTTAACTCCTGGGCTTACCACTTTGCAAGCACAGACAGATTCAGAAAAAAAGTCTTATTACAAATGGTTTGATAATTCTGTAGGAAATCAAAACACAGATCTGTACAACGGTACTATTTTTATTAATAGATATCGTACCATCGGAGAGAAACATCGATTTTTTGAAGTTGAAGATTTTTTAGAAGGAAGTGTTACCTATGATGGAAACAATTACTATGATTTACAGATGCAGTATGACGTGTATCAAGACCAACTTATCGTAAAGTTAAAACAAGGATATGCTGATATTGCCTTACAATTGATAAAAGATAAAGTAGACGCTTTTGAAATCGGTAAAACTCCGTTTGTTCGAGTTGCAAACGATAGTATGAAACAGATTGGATCAGACGGTTTTTACGAAGTGTTATTACAAGACCCTAAAATCACCTTACTAAAAAAACATAGTAAAGGTCGACAAAAGCGGGTAAGAAATGGACAATCTTATTACGATTTTGTAAGTAAAGTGAATTATGTGGTTTACTACAAAGAGAAGTACTATCCTGCAAAAAGCAAAAGTGATGTTTTGGATGTTTTTCCTGAACTCAAGGAAGATATAAATGATTATTATTCTTCTTCAAGAAAACTTCTTAAAACAAATCCAGATGCCTTTCGATCGGCATTATTCAAAAAATTGATAAGTCTAATTTCCAACACAAATAATTCTTAATTTATGAGAAAGTTACTATACACTTTAATTCTTCTTTCATTTCAAGTAACCTTCTCACAAAATCAAACTACAATTTCGGTAAACTTTACCGATGCTAGTATAGGAGAGGTGATTCAACAGATTGAAGCCAATAGCGATTATCATTTTTACTTTGTAGATGAATGGCTTGGAGATAAAAGAGTAACCGGAAACTATAATAACGTATCTGTACAGGAAGTGTTAGATGCCGTTTTCAAGGATACTGTACTCAATTATTATCTTCTGGAAAACAATGAGATTGTACTGATTAGAAACAATGTCATTTATGATGAATTGCCGGAAAACTTTTTTGGCAGAGAAAGAGTAGTGGAGAATACGGTTACCACAAGAAAAAAGAATATCAACCCATCGTTTTATGTGGAGCAAAAATCTTCAACCAGAACGGAGACTTTTAGAATAGGTAAGGAAGATATCAATAGCATAAGAGAACGATATTCATTAAGTGGATATGTTACCAATTTTAGAACAGGTAGACCTATTGGTAATTTGGCAATAGTTGTTTCTGGTACAAGTATCGGTACACAAACAGATAAGAATGGTTTTTACCAAATTGATTTGCCTCCGGGACAAAGTATCTTGGAAACAAGTTCTGTGGGTATACAAGACTCCAGAAAGCGTGTCATTATCTATAATGATGGGGAACTGGATTTCGAACTGGATGAAAGTTTAGAACAATTGGATGAGGTTATTCTTGAAGGAAAGGTAAGCAAGAATGTTACCGAAACTATTACAGGAGCAGAAAAAATAGATGTCGAGGAGTCCAAAAATATCCCTTTAGTTTTGGGAGAGCGAGATGTATTCAAGGTTGCTACAGCATTACCAGGAATTACGACAGCAGGAGAAGGCTCTGCTGGATTTAATGTACGAGGAGGTAAGTCTGATCAAAACTTGATTTTGGTAGATGATGCTGTAATTTATAGTCCACAACACTTTTTTGGGATTTTCTCTGCACTTAATCCTTTTTCTATTGAGGATGTAACGGTGTATAAAGGAAGCATTCCAGCTGAGTATGGAGGACGATTATCTTCGGTTTTTGATATTAAATTAAAAGATGGAGATACCAAAAAGTTTGGGGGAGAAGCATCCATAGGACCTGTTACGGGAAATGTGGTTCTTGATATTCCTGTGATTAAAGATAAGTCTGCGTTACAAATCGGAGGTAGAGGAGCATATGCAAATTATATTCTGAGATCCCTGGATGATGAATCGTTAAAAGATAGTGAAGCGTCTTTCTACGATGCAAACGTTAAATATACCCATCGATTTAATGATAATAATAAAGTAAGTGCTACAGGATACATCAGTAGAGATGATTTCAGTATTACTTCAGATTCATTGTATATCTATAATAATAGATTACTATCATTGAAATGGGATCATACTTTTAATGATAACAACAAAGGAAGTCTAATTCTATACAATAGCCAATACAAGTTCAATATAGAATTTGATGGAGGCGCGAATAACAATTTCGATTTAGGGTTCTCTGTAGAAGAAACAGAAGCCAAACTCAAAATGAATCACGCCTTTAATGATAAATATAGCCTGGATTATGGAGTTTCTAGTAAGTTATATGCTATCGAACCAGGGAGAATAGATCCTTTTGATGAACAATCGATTGTCACTCCATTGGCAATTCCCGAAGAACGAGCGCTAGAATCTGCAGCATTTATTTCTGGTAAGTTGGATTTTACCGAAAAGTTTTCTGTAGATGCTGGATTCCGATTCTCTGTCTTTAACGCGCTGGGAGAAGGGGTGCAACGGATATATGAAGATGGCAGACCTAGGAGTGAAGCCACTTTGTTAGAAACACAGGAGTTTGATAAAAATGAAGTTATTGAGACCTATACCGGACCCGAAGCCAGATTGTCTTTGCGGTATTTGTTACGACCAGATCTGTCAATAAAAGCTAGTTTTAACAATACCTATCAATACATACACCGTTTGTCCAACAATACAACCGTATCTCCTATAGATACCTGGAAGCTTTCAGATCTAAATATAGAACCGCAACAAGCAAATCAGTATTCTTTAGGACTCTACAAGAATTTTAAAGACGATCTATACGAGCTAAGTGTCGAAGGGTTTTATAAAGAGTCAGAAAACATTCTGGACTTCAAAACAGGAGCACAAATCTTGCTTAACGAGACCATAGAAGCAGAAGTATTGCAAGGAGAAGGAGAAGCATACGGGGTAGAGTTCCTGTTGAAAAAAACCAAAGGAAAATTAAATGGTTGGCTAGGGTACACCTATTCTCGTTCGTTTATCAAGTTGGATAGCCCATTCCCAGAAGAAAGGGTGAATAATGGAGAATTTTTTCCTTCTAATTTTGATAAGCCTCATGACTTTAGTATGGTGGCCAATTATAAGTTTACCAAACGATTTAGTCTTTCTGCCAATTTTGTATATCAAACAGGAAGGCCGGTTACGTTTCCGGTAGGGAATTTCTTTTTTAATGGAGCAGAAACCGTAGTGTTTAGTGATCGTAACCGATTCAGAATACCGGATTTTTATCGTTTGGATTTAGGATTTAATATAGAAGGAAATCATAAAAAGAAAAAATTAGCGCATAGTTTCTGGACCATATCGATTTATAATGTGCTTGGGCGTAACAATCCATTCTCGGTATTTTTTGTTACCGAAGATGGAGAAGTAAAATCCCTACAAAGTTCAATATTCTCGATACCGGTACCATCGATAACCTACAACTTCAAATTCTGATATTTTTTTGATATGATGGTTAAAAAAATATATCGATTGCTATTGTTGTCCGGGCTTGCCTTGGTATGTAATAACTGTGTCGAAGAATTTGATTTTGGAACACAAAACTTTGAGGATATCTTGGTGGTTGATGCCAGGATAACAGATGAGTTGAAGTTCCAGGAGGTTGCTCTCTCCAGAACTTTTCGATTGGAAAATGAGGGGCCTGCACCCGAGATCGGAGCTTCGGTTAGTGTTACCGATGATCGGCAAAACGTGTTTCAATTCTCCGAAACAACAGAGGGGCGATATGTTTCGAATATAGCTTTTGCGGCCGAACCAGGAGTGAGTTATCAACTTCAAATTACGACGCAAAGCGGTAAATCGTATGCTTCTCGATCTGTTATTTTACCTCAGGCTACACCGATCGATGATTTGTATGCAGAGCGTATCATCAATGATGATGGAGAAGAAGGTATAGGTTTTTTTGTGGATAGTTTTGATCCTACGGGGAATGCATTCTTTTATCGATACGAATATGAAGAAACCTATCAAACTATTCCACCACATTGGTTTGACCTGGATATAAAGGTGATTTCTAGGAACCCTCCTCAAATAGAGTTGGTAGCTAGAGAAAGAGAAGAAAGAGTTTGTTATATAGCTGAACGTTCTAATCGGTTTATACTTAATACTACAAGTGATTTGATGGAGAACAGAGTTGAACGTTTTATGGTGCATTTTGTAACACCGTCAGATGAAAGAGTAAGAGATCGGTATAGTATCCTGGTACGGCAGTATGTTCAAACACCAGAGGCGCATGAGTTTTTTGATACTTTAAGTGATTTTTCGGATTTAGAAAGCTTGTTTTCTCAACTGCAACCGGGTTTTGTAACCGGTAATATTCTGGCAGTAGAAGATCCTAATGAGAACGTTTTAGGTTTTTTTGAAGCTACTCCAATTTCAGAAAAAAGAATATTTGTCAATAGATTGGATTTGTTTCCAGAATCATTACGCCCAGAGTTTCCTGGAACCTGTTCTTTTTTTGAAGAATCAGACAGAGATATAGCAGGAGTTATTGATGCTGTGGAAAGAAGGGGGTTAAAGTTAATTGCTGTCAGAGGTTCCTTTAGCACCAATGTTTATGATTTTACTAATAAGCTTTGTAGTGATTGTAATGTTTTAGGAAGTAATATTAGACCAGATTTTTGGGTGGATTAATGTTTTATGTTTTAAAGTGATATCGAAACAATTTACATATCGTTTATTAATTCTTACTGTAGTTATGCAAGTGAGCAATAGTTGCGTAGAAGAATTTCAATTCGGTACTCAGAATTTTGAAGATATTTTGGTGGTGGATTCCAGAATCACAGACGAGCTAAAACCTCAAGAAGTAGGTCTTTCTCGTACCTTCCGTTTAGAAAATGAAGGTCCTAAACCCGAGACAGGTGCTACAGTAAGTATTGTAGATGATCAGCAAAATGTCTATTCCTTTTCAGAAACAGAAGCAGGAAACTATGTGTCTGATATTGCGTTTAGAGCCATGTCTGGTGTAAACTATCAGCTTCAAATCACTACAGAAGGAGGAGAGTCCTATACTTCTAAAGAGGTTAGTCTCCCACAAGTAACGCAAATTGATGATTTGTATGCCGAGCGCATTGTAAATGATGATGGAGAAGAAGGAATAGGAATTTTTGTAGATAGCTTTGATGATTCAGGCAATGCGGATTTTTATCGGTACGAATTTGAAGAAACTTTTCAAATCATAGCTCCATTTTGGAATGACCAGGATATTAGAGTGATTTCCAGAACCCCTCCGGTATTCGAAGTTGTGCAACGGGAGAGAGAAGAACGAGTATGCTATAAAACAGAATTTTCGAAAAGAATTGTTTTAAACGAAACTACAGGGTTAAATGAAAATAGTGTAGAGCGTTTTATGGTGAATTTTGTAGCGCCATCCGATTTTAAAGTTAGAGAAAGGTATAGTATTTTAGTGAAGCAGTTTGTACAGTCTCAGGAAGCATATGAATTCTTTGAATTATTAAGTGATTTTTCAGATTTAGAAAGTTTGCTATCGCAAATTCAGCCTGGTTTCGTGACGGGAAATGTAACTTCAGTAAACAACCCAGATGATAAAGTATTAGGCTTTTTTGAAGTGACCTCTGTTTCAGAAAAAAGAATCTTTATCAATCGAAGAGATTTGTTTCCAAGAACGGATCGTCCTGCTTTCCCGGCAAATTGTACGCTTACACGAATAGATAATGATAATGTTCAACGCATTGTAGATGCCGTGGCCCTTAGGGGATTGAAATTGGTTCAGATAGGAACAAGTGGTGTTGTATTGGTTTTTAAAAGCTGTAGTGATTGTACCGCTTTGGGGAGTAATATAAGACCCGATTTTTGGGAAGATTAAATGTTTTGTCTTTAAAAGTGATATTAAAAAAATATACATATCGATTATTGATTCTTACTGGGGTTGCTCAAGTGAGCAATGGCTGTGTGGAGGAGTTTGAGTTCGGTACACAAAATTTTGAAGACATTTTGGTGGTAGAATCCACGATTACAAACGAATTGAAATTACAAGAAGTGTCAATTTCCAGAACCTTTCGTTTAGAAAATGAAGGTCCAGCACCAGAACAAAACGCCACTGTACTTATCCTGGACGATCAGGGGACCACATTTTCATTTGTAGAGGAGAGTCCAGGGTTGTATTTATCTTCGAGCACTTTTGCGGCAGAACCGGGGAGATCCTACCAATTGCAAATTACTACCCAAGACGGGAAATCCTATACGTCAAGTTCTGTTATTCTGCCACAAGTAACACAAATAGATGATATCAAGGCAGAGCGTATTATCAATGATCAGGGAATTGAAGGGGTTGGAATCCTGGTAGATAGTTTTGATCCAACAGGCAATGCAAATTTCTATCGTTATGAGTTTGAGGAAACGTATCAAATTATACCTCCTTTCTTTTCCTGTATACAATTGGCAATTATATCAAACGATCCTCCAGTGATTGATGTAGCACCTCGAACAAGACAGGAGCGTGTTTGCTATAGGACTGATGTTTCCAATTCCATTATTTTGAATACAACAGATGCTCTAGCAGAGAGTAATGTAAAGGATTTTGTGGTTCGTTTTATACCTCCAGATGATGCAGTGCTTCGTAACCGATATAGTATTTTGGTAAAACAGTTCGTACAATCTGCAGAGGCGTATGAGTTTTATGAAACTTTGAGCAATTTTTCGGATTCTGAAAGTTTATTTACTCAAATTCAACCGGGTTTTATAGAAGGTAATATGCAATCTGTGGATAATCCAGATGATAGTGTGTTAGGTTTTTTTGAAGCCGCTTCGGTATCTACAGCAAGAGTTTTTGTGAATCTCAAAGATGTATTACCGGGAGTGTTTCGTCCAGATTTTCAGGTAAGATGTACTTTATTAAATCAAAGAGGGGTAACAGATAACGAAATAAGAGAAATAATTAGATTGGTCGAAGGAGGATTTAGGTTGTTCACTTTTGATGCTACGACAAACGTATATTCTTTAACGACACCTATATGTACAGATTGTAATGTATTAGGTACAAATATTCGTCCCGATTTTTGGGAGGATTAATTTTATGTAGACGATAATGATATTAAAAAGAAAAATAACTTGGTTTTTGATCGTCATAAGTTTTGGTCTTATGATTGGTAGTTGTGTTGAAGAGTTTGAATTTGGGACTCAGAATTTTGAAGATATCTTGGTGATCGAGTCGACGATCACTAACGAACTCAAAGCTCAAGAAGTGTTCTTGTCCAGAACTTTTCGCTTAGAAAATAATGAACCAGTTCCAGAACAAAATGCTACGGTAACCGTGACTGATGATCAACAGACTACCTATTCTTTTGTAGAGACCAGTCCGGGAAGATATGTGTCTTCTACTACATTTGCAGCAACAGCAGGTCGTAGTTACCAACTGCAAATCACCACAGCAGACGGAAGATCCTATGCTTCTCGTTCTGCTACTTTGCCACAAACCTCGCAAATTGATAATTTGTTTGCAGAACGTGTGGTTAATGACCAAGGAGTAGAAGGGATAGGGATTTTTGTAGATAGTTTTGATCCTACCGGGAATGCCAATTTTTATCGTTATGAATTCGAAGAGACGTATCAGACAGTACCTCCATTCTGGTCAGAGATAGAGTTAGATATTATTTCTTCAAATCCTCCAGAAGCAGAACTGGTGCCTAGATCAAGAGAAGAACGTGTTTGTTATCGCACACAATTTTCTAATAATATTATTTTAACCACAACAAGTACATTGGCCGAAAATAGAGTAAGCGGTTTTAGAGTGCATTTTATAGAGCCCGATAATACAGTATTAAGAGATCGATACAGTATTTTGGTGAGGCAATTTGTGCAGTCTGCAGAGGCGAATCAATTTTTTAATACGCTTAAGGAGTTTTCGGATTCCGAAAGTTTGTTTTCTCAGGTGCAGCCTGGCTTTGTTAGTGGTAATATACTTTCAGTAAACGATCCCGATGAGAATGTACTTGGCTTTTTTGATGTAGCATCGGTGTCATCGGCAAGGATATTTGTCGAGTTGAAAGATTTTTTTCCGGATGCATTTCGCCCGGATTTTCCAATAGAGTGTATTTCAAATACTGAAACTGATTTAGGAGAGGTTATTCGAAGAGTAGAAGGCGGGTTTAGAGTTTTTGCTTTTGATCCTAATTCAGGTGAATACTTTTTGACTACACAGATTTGTACAGATTGTAATGTTTTAGGAACCAACGTTCGTCCAGATTTTTGGGTGGATTAAAAATTATATTAAATGACTAGAGTTATTGTTTTATTAATTTTCATGGCGTCTTTGTTTGTTCAGCAAACAATGTATAGCCAATCTTCGGATAATGCTTATCAATCGATCCCAGAAGAACGAGTGTTTGTCCATCATAATACAGTATTTCTTTTTACTGGAGAGTATTTGTATTACAAGGTGTATTGCCTGGATTCGAAATCCAAAAAACTTAGTAGCCTAAGTAAGATGGGATATGTTGAATTGGTAAATGAAAAGAAAGAGGTCATTTTTAGACATAAAATCAAACTAGAAAAAGGACAAGGGCAAGGAGATTTCTTTATTCCAGTTTCTTTGCCATCTGGTAACTATAAGTTGATTGGATATACACAATGGATGAAAAACTTTGGGGTGAGTGTATTCTATCAAGGGGATATAGCTATCGTTAATCCGTATCAAGGGGATCAAAAGGCAGTTTTGGCAGATTCTATTTCTGGTTCTGGAATGTCAATAAACAAAGAAGCTTTGGTGTCCAAAAACACTTCGGGTTTAGACCTTACCACCAACAAAAAAGAGTTCGATAAAAGGGAGCAAGTAAGTTTACTGATAAAAAGAAAAAATGGAATGTTATCTAGCGGTAGCTACTCGCTTTCTGTTAGAAAACTGGATACGATTGCCATTCCAAAAAAGAATACGGCTTTGGATACTTATCAAGGATTGTCCAAGAGTGTACCCTTTAAGGAAAACGCAGGGGCAGTTGTTCTTCCTGAGCTAAGAGGGGAATTAATATGTGGTAGTATTACATCAAAAGAAGCGAATCACACTGTAGAAAATCAAAAAATAGGGTTTTCTGTTCCTGGTCAGGATTATGATGTAAAGGTAACTACAACAGATAAAGATGGAAATTTTTGTTTCAATTTGGATAAACAATATGCAGAGGATAACGGATACATCCAGGTGTTGGGGAACGAAAATCAGTATGATATTACGCTGCAACCTGCTACTTCTTTGGATTATAAGGATTTGAAGTTTGATCGTTTTCAAATCACCAAAGCGATGAAAGATATGATTGTAAAACGTAGCGTTTATAATCAAATCCGAAATAGATATTTCAGTGTGAAACCTGATACATTATACCCTGCCAAAGAAATTGCTCCATTTTATGGTAGTGATGTAGATGTTTATGATCTTGACGCCTACACCCGTTTCCCAACGATCAGAGAAACATTTGTTGAAGTTGTAGAAAATGTATGGATAAAGAAGGTTAATGATGAGAAGTATGTATTTCAGGTGAGATACAAACACCCTCCATATAACGAACCAGAACACTTGCCTTTGGTAATTATGGATGGAATGTTAATACAGGATCATACAGATTTAGTAGAGTTAGATGCTAGAAGAGTGAAAAGAATTTCTGTTTCAAGGGATAAGCACTATCTAGGATCATTACTTTTTCAAGGAATTGTAGATATAGAAACCGAGAAGGGGGATTATTATCAATCCATGGCCAAAAGTTATATACAAAAGGTACCTCTTTTTAAACCGTTACAAAAGAAAAAATACTTTCAGCAAGCCTATAAAAATGGTGTTCAGGATAGTCGTACTCGTATTCCGGATTTTAGGAATCAACTCTTATGGCATCCAGAAATAGCACTCCAGGAAGAAGAAACTAAGATTGATTTCTTTACTTCCAACAATACCGGGACTTTCGAAATTGTTTTAGAAGGGTATTCTGATCAGGGGACGCCAGTTTCTGTTAGAGAACGATTTACGGTTAAATAACGGTAACGGGTTTCTCAGTTCCATTTTTTGAAACTGTTGCATACTAGCTTTGCTGAAAAGCAAACTGGGTATATATGCTGATTAAAGTTTTTGGAAGCGCCGTTTTTGGGGTAGAAGCTACTACGGTTACCGTTGAGGTAAATATTGATAAAGGTATTGGTTATCATTTGGTGGGGTTACCGGATAATGCCATTCGAGAAAGTAGTTATCGTATTGCTGCAGCACTTCAGAATACAGGTTTTAAACTTCCAGGTAAAAAAATTACCATTAATATGGCTCCGGCAGACCTAAGAAAAGAGGGATCCGCTTACGATTTAACTTTGGCGATAGGGATTTTGGCAGCAAGTGATCAGATCAAAGGTCATCGGGTTACGGATTATATGATTATGGGGGAACTTTCTTTAGACGGAAATTTACAACCGATCAAAGGGGCTTTGCCGATCGCGATCAAAGCCAGAGAAGAAGGTTTTACAGGTTTTATTTTACCTAAACAAAACGCAAAGGAAGCAGCTGTGGTTGATAATCTAATGGTCTATGGAGTAGAAAACATAAAGGATGTTATCCGTTTTTTTAATGAAGAAGAAGAATTAGAGCCAACTCAACTCGATACAAGAGATGAGTTTTATGCTGCTTTGGACAATCCTGAATATGATTTTGCTGATGTAAAAGGCCAGGAGAGTATCAAACGATGTATGGAAATTGCTGCGGCAGGAGGGCATAATATTATTTTGGTAGGTCCTCCGGGAAGTGGAAAAACTATGCTGAGTAAACGATTGCCCAGTATCTTACCTCCAATGTCACTGCAAGAAGCGCTCGAAACTACCAAAATCCATAGTGTAGCAGGGCGTATAAAAGACAATATCGGATTAATGGCGCAACGACCATTTAGAAGTCCTCATCACACTATTTCTGACGTTGCACTGGTAGGAGGTGGAGCTTATCCACAACCTGGTGAGATTTCGTTATCTCATAATGGTGTTCTTTTTCTCGACGAACTCCCTGAGTTTAAAAGAAGCGTGTTGGAGGTCATGCGTCAACCTTTAGAAGATCGTGAAGTCACTATATCCAGAGCAAAATTTACGGTTACTTATCCATCCAGTTTTATGTTGGTCGCTAGTATGAATCCAAGTCCAGGAGGGTATTTTAATGACCCTGATTCTCCAGTGACTTCTTCTCCTGCAGAAATGCAACGTTATCTTAGTAAGATTTCTGGCCCTTTGTTGGATCGGATAGATATACATATAGAAGTAACGCCCGTTCCTTTTGATAAATTAAGCGAAGATAGAAAGGGAGAGCGCAGTATAGAGATTAGAAAAAGAGTTATCGTAGCTCGAGAAATCCAAAGTCAGCGATTTTCCGAGATGAAAGGGATTCATTACAATGCGCAAATGGGGGTACAACAAATAAGAGAGTTTTGCAAGTTAAATGCTTCTTCGAAAGACTTGCTGAAAACTGCTATGGAGAAACTAAATCTTTCAGCCAGAGCCTATGATCGAATCTTAAAAGTATCCAGAACAATTGCAGATTTAGAAACTGCCAAGGACATCCAGGATCATCATATTTCTGAAGCCATTCAATATAGAAGCCTAGACCGTGATGGTTGGTTAGGATAGATTTTATGAACTATTTAGGGTTGTTATTAACAATCTGATTCGTAACCTTTTCAAAAATGATATTTTTAAAAATAAATGTTCTCCTATGTTACGAATTTCAAAATGGTACCCAATGCTTTTTGTCATTTTAATACTTGCGTCTACGAGTTGCAAAAATGAAAACACACCAAACAATGAATCATCCGATAAAACAGAGGCTATTTCAAAAGAAGATGTAAATCCAATTCAAGCACCATCAGAGCTTACCTTGGATCAAGCAAATACCCTGGTCAATTTACCACTGGATTGTATACAGGTAGAGTATCCAAATAAACTAAATCAAACCTTGGGAGGTAAAGAAAACCTTGGTGAGCCTAAAGCATTACACCCAGCTTTTTATGGTTGTTTTGATTGGCATTCTTCGGTTCATGGACATTGGTCTTTGGTGAAATTACTGAAAAAATTTCCTGACCTGGAAAAAAGAGAAGGAGCCATTGCAAAATTGCAACAGAATATTTCGAAAGAAAATATCGCTGCAGAAATAGCTTATTTCAAGGATAAGCATAACAAATCCTATGAGCGAACATATGGTTGGGCCTGGTTGCTCAAACTAGCAGAAGAATTACACAATTGGGACGATCCTGTTGCCAGAGAACTGGAGGCGAATTTACAGCCGTTGTCTGATCTTATCGTTCAAAAATATATAAATTTCTTACCAAAGTTAAGATACCCGATACGAGTAGGGGAACACACGAACACTGCATTTGGATTGTCTTTTGCCTGGGATTATGCAAATACTATTAATCACCAAGCACTTAAAAATAGTATAGAAAAGAAAGCTCGTGAGTTTTATTCAAACGATCAGGAATGTCCGATTACCTGGGAACCTAGTGGATATGATTTTTTGTCTCCGTGTTTTGAGGAGATTGATATCATGAGAAGAGTGCTTGGAGTTGAAGAATTTGAACAATGGATTTCAAGCTTTATGCCTCAGCTAAAGAACAAAAACTTCAATATTGAAGTGGGACAGGTTTCGGATCGAACAGATGGAAAACTAGTCCATTTGGACGGCCTTAACTTCAGCCGAGCATGGGTGTTGTATGGCTTGGCAAAACAGTATAAAGAATATGAGCATTTGTACTATGTGGCAAATACACATATCAACTATTCGTTACCTAATTTAGTTGGAGATTCGTATGAAGGAGGGCATTGGTTAGGGTCATTTGCTATTTATGCGCTCGATATTAATTCGAACTAGATGAAGAAGTTATTTTCTTTTATTGGACCAGGGACTCTGGTTACGGCTGCTTTTATTGGTCCGGGAACGGTTACCGTCTGTACACTGGCTGGAGTGCAATTTGGATTTACCTTATTATGGGCACTCGCGCTTTCTGTAATTGCTTGTGTGATACTTCAGGAAATGGCGGCCAGACTAGGAGTGGTAACACAGCAAGGATTGAGCGAAGTGGTAAAAAATCAGTTTGAAGGTGCTCCCATCATTAAATGGGTTTTTATCTCTATTATTATTGCCGCTATTTTTGTTGGAAATGCAGCTTACGAAGCTGGGAACATCAGTGGAGGAGTACTGGGGTTGTCTACCATAATAGAGGAGCCTACGATACAACTTGGAGGCTATGCTTTTAATTACCTCAGTCTGGTGATAGGATTGCTGGCTTTTGTGTTGTTGTTTTTAGGGAATTATAAGGTGCTCGAACGCAGTCTAATCGTTTTGGTGTTGTTCATGAGTTTAGCATTTATTATTACTGCTATTGCTACCAAACCTAGCCTATCTGCTATTTTTAAAGGATTTGTTCCTGATTTTTCTTCAGAAAAATTATTGATGATTATTGGTTTGATCGGTACTACAGTAGTGCCCTATAACCTGTTTTTACATGCCTCTCTGGTAAAAGAAAAGTGGAAAAGTGCAGATCAGCTTCCAATAGCTAGAAAAGACACCATTACGGCAATCGTTTTGGGAGGGGTTATGTCTATGGCTATAGTGATCTCTGGGGCAGCCATACAAAACACAGAAGTGCAAAGTGCAGCAGACCTTGCCAGAGGATTGGAACCAGTTTTTGGATCGGCTGCAAAATATATTTTATCTCTTGGGCTGTTTGCAGCTGGAATTACTTCGGCTATCACTGCACCATTAGCAGCGGCTTATGTAGTAAAAGGGTGTTTAGGGTGGAAAGATGGAGTGAAAAGTACACGGTTTAGATTGGTATGGATGTTTATCTTGTTTCTGGGAGTATTGTTTTCATCTTTAGGGATCAAATCCATCGAAGTTATTCGTTTTGCACAAGTGACTAATGGATTGTTGTTACCTGTAATAGCTATCTTCTTATTATGGATCATGAACAAAAAGAATATATTGGGTAAATATGTAAATACCACTACCCAAAATCTGATAGGAATAGTCATTGTTATAGTAACCCTCTTTTTGGGAGTACGAAGTATCTGGAAAGTTTTTGAAAATTTGTAGGAAAAATTTTATCATTTTGTAAGAATGAAGCAAATTATTTTTAATGCAGACGTTGGAGAAGGAGTGGGTAATGATCATCAAATCATGCCTTATATTTCATGGTGTAATATTGCCTGTGGGGCACATGCGGGTGATGAGGATGAGATTGTGAAAACAATCCAATTAGCATTACGACATGATGTAAAAATAGGAGCACATCCTTCATATCCGGATCGTGAAAATTTTGGTAGAAAGAGTATGCAAATGGATTTTGAAGATTTGGTAGTATCGATAACCCAACAAATCCAGTTAGTAAAAAATTATGTGGAAGAATTAGGAGGTGAGCTTCATCATGTCAAACCACATGGTGCACTTTATAATGATGCTTTTGCAAAAAGGGAAGTGGGTGAAGCTATTTTGCAATCTGTAAAAAATATCGATAAAAGATTAAAGATTATTACGCTAGAAGATTCTGTTTTGTCATATCTTTGTAAAGATGATGTTGAGGTTTGTTTTGAAGCATTCGCAGATAGAAATTATAATAATGATATGACTCTGGTTTCTCGTGCAGAAAAAGGTGCGGTTTTAGAAAATAAATTTGATGTTTTTGAACATGTAAAACGAATGGTGGTTGATGGTAAAATAAGAACAAAAACAGGGAAGGAGCAGACTGTTTTTTTTGATACAATTTGTGTGCATGGAGATCATCAAAATGCTGTGGAAATTATTCAGTATTTATATTCCAGTTTTGTAGCGTTGGGATACGATTTGAAGTAGAGTTTATGGAGTATAATTTGAGATACAGGCAATACTCAGAACGAGCAATTTTGATCGAATGGCCTCAAAAAATTGATCAAAATATGCTGCAAAACATACTTTTTTGCAAAAAATCCATAGAAGAACATAAAAATGAAGTAATTGTTGAGGTAATCTCATCATATAACTCGTTATTAATTTTTTACCTATCTACTATAGAAAATGTCTATGATGAGGTTTTGAGGCTAAAATCACTTTGTAGCATCAATTTTGAATCATCAGAACAAAAACAACGCTTATGGAAAATACCGGTTTGTTATGATCCTACCCTTGCTCCAGATTTGTTGTCGTTTTCAAAGCAAAAGAAACTGAGTATTAATGATGTGGTTGATCTCCATACTACCCCATTGTATCAAGTGTATTTTTTAGGGTTTTTGCCTGGCTTTTTTTACTTAGGTGGTTTGGATAAAAAATTGTGTTTGCCAAGAAAAGTAACTCCTTCTAGAAACGTAAAAAAAGGGTCTGTGGCTATAGGTGGAGAACAAACAGGAATCTATCCGAAAGATAGTCCTGGGGGGTGGCATGTGATAGGGGCTTGTCCTGTTGATTTTTTTGATGTAAATAGGATCGAGCTATCAAAGATTTTCTCTGGTGATTTAGTTCAGTTTATGTCGATATCAGTTTTGCAATATAACGACATGAGTGCTGATAGAGTTTCTTCCAATTTTGAACTAAAACCTACTTTTTTATGAAAGGGTATGTTACAGTTTTGAAACCAGGATTGTATACAACAATTCAAGATCGGGGTAGATTTGGTTTTGCTAAATATGGAGTTCCGCAAAGCGGGGCGATGGATCAGTTTTCTTTTGAGTTTGCAAATTTGTTATTGGGCAATGATAAGAATGATGCTTGTATAGAATGGGTGATTCAACCTCCAACTTTACAATTCAATTCTAATACAAGAATTTGTTTAACAGGTGCGAAAGTGGATGCATTCTTAAATGATCAGAAGGTTGAAATGTATCAACAAATTATGGTTAGTAAAAATGACATATTAACCTTGAGGAATTGTAGGAATAGGCAGTACGGTTATGTAGGAATTAGGAGTGGTTTTTTGACTGATCTGGTGTTGGAAAGCCGATCTTTTTATGATGAAATTACCCCTAAACAGAAGTTGGTGAAAGGTGATAAATTGGAATACAATTCAAACATGAACTCTGTTATTTCTTATGCTCATTTGAGTATACCCAAGAATGAGAATTCAGATTCAAAAATAGAGGTGTTTAAGGGACCAGAATTTGATCAACTTTCAAATAGAGAAAAAGATCTTTTATTTAAGAGTTGGTTTACAATAACTGGGGCATCCAACCGTATGGCAATTCAATTTAAGGAATCTATCTCAAATTCACTTCCTCAAATGTTAACATCTCCTGTATTACCGGGCACAGTTCAACTAACTCCTTCTGGTAAATTAATGGTGTTGATGAGAGATTGTCAAACCACAGGAGGGTATCCTAGGGTTTTCCAACTTACCGAAACCTCGATCAATACATTAGCGCAAACTATGATTAATGAACAAATTCAATTTCAATTAGTTGATTTTTAAAGGTATAGTTAGCAGGGGGTAACACCCCTTAGGGTGTAGGGGGAAAATCCCCTGGTTCATCTTTTTTTAAGATTTTTTTAGTATATATAATGTGCTTATTATCAGCTATGTAATGTTACGGTTTTTCCGTACTTACTTGTGTATTATGGTGCCGTATACTTGCTTTGCATCTTGATTTTTGGATATATTAGCGATTATAACCTAAAATAATCTATTGTTATGGGAAAACCTAAAAAATGTATTAGTGTCGAAGAGGCCAGAGAATTACAAAAAGTCTGGTGTGATACCCGAACTCCAGAAATTGATAAGTGTCTTGGATTTGAAGACGCGAGAGAATTTTGGTGGAGTGTGGAAGATTTGATGGAGTATCTCAAATATGTAAAGAAAAAATCAAGAAAAATGGGGATTAATGATCCTGGAATTCGAATGTATTTTGGTGCTTATCCAGAAACCAAGTGTAAAATGCACAAAGGGTATGCGACTTTATTTTTAGCACCTACCGGCTCACCTGTAGGGGGGTTAGGTAAAGACGGTGATTCAGCACTTAATAATTATGAAATAGAGCCAATGAATTTTGGCCAAACAGGACGTCCTCCTTCTAATTATTAAATGAGATTCATAGATTACTTATTCCATTTTATGGAGCTTTTAGCTGCTATTTTCGGAACAATATATGTGTTAAAATACCGAGAGGATTATCCTACTCGGTATTTTGTTATGTTTTTATGGATAACAGTATTTGTTGAGGTCTTTGGGGCAATAACTGGTTATATAGATAGGTGGGAAAGCCTTTCTTTTCTCAGAGGTACATTTTTGGAAAAGAACGCATGGTTATATAATATATATTCAATTGTTAACTATTGTGTTTATTTTTTGTTTTTTAGATATAATATCTCTGGTCGTCGAAATCATCTTATGATCAATTTTATTATTGCTGTTTTTATTATTTCTAGTGTTTTCAATCTTATTTATTCCGAAATCTTTTTTGAAGTTCATTCATCTTTTACAATGATTTTGGGAACTCTATTGTTGTTTATAACAATAGTTATGTACTTTTATCAGCTATTACAAAGCGATAAAATTTTAAATATTGGTCATTCCATTGTATTTTACGTTGCGACTGGAGCTCTGATTATGCATTTGTGCATAACTCCGCTTATCATATTCATTCAATTTATGAACAAAAGCCCCGAGTTTGTTGAAGTTTTTACAATCATCATTCCATGTACTATCATTTTTACATATACGTGTTACTCTATTGGTTTTTTAATATGCTTATCACACAAGAAGTTATATCAAAAGAGCAGATCTTACTAATAATATACTTTATTGCTATTATTCTCTTCTTTGCTGCCTTTGGTATAATCTTTATGATCGCTTTTCAGAAACGCAAAAACAAACTGCTTCTAGAAAAATTAAAAGCCGAACAACGTTTCGAGGATGAGATTTTTAAATCCCGAATAGAAATCCAAGAGCAAGCGCTTAAAAATGTAAGTTGGGAGCTACATGATAATATAGGACAATTACTTTCCACAGCGGTGATGCAAATTAATATCTTAGGATCTTCACTTAACGAGAAAACTTCAGAATCTTTACAAGATGTTCGTAAACTAGTGGGGGATAGTTTGCAAGAGATCCGAAACCTTTCTAAAACCTTAAATCACGAGGTGATCCAAAATATTGGATTGATAAAATCCATCGAAGCTGAATTAAAACGATTCGAAAAATTAAATTTCCTGGATACCCATTTTGATATCCAGGGAGAAGAGGTACACATCAACCCAAAAGACGAAATTATTTTATATCGGATCATTCAGGAATTTTTTTCAAACACCATAAAACACGCCGAAGCATCCAATATGTATGTTACCCTAATTTATGCTCCTGAATTGCTTAAAATTACCATCAAAGACGACGGGGTGGGTTTTGATATGAATTCGGTAGAAGCTAACTCTGGATTGTTAAATATGAAAAGCCGAGCTGGATTGGTGAATGCAACATTTGAGTACGATTCTGCTCCAAATAAAGGAGTTTTGCTTACCTTGGCGTATCCAATCAAGCCAATGGATTGATTTAATGCACAGATCATATGAAAAAGAAGACTATAGTAATTGTTGATGACCATCTGTTATTTGCACAGTCTCTGGAGAGTTTAGTTTCTCAATTAGAAGATTACGAAGTATTAGCCATACTTAAAAACGGTAAAGAGCTTACGCAGTACTATCTACACAAAAGAAAAACTCCAGATCTTATTTTATTAGATGTAAAGATGCCTGTTATGGATGGGATACAAACCATGCAATGGCTCAAAGAAAATAAACCGGATCAAAAAGTACTGGCCTTAACCATGGAGGATGATGAAGAAACCATTATCAAAATGTTGAGAGCTGGAGCCAAGGGGTATTTATTAAAAGACATTCACCCAGAGAATTTTGAATTTGCCATGAAAATGGTAATCGAACAAGGGTTTTATTATTCTGGTAAAATTGAAAGTGCTTTACGACACTCTGGGAATTATGAGGATAAGAACTTCCATGAAAAGCTTACCGAAAGAGAATGGGAGTTTTTGAAGTTAGCATGTTCCGAATTAACCTATAGGGATATCGCCAAGGAAATGAATCTGAGTCCAAAAACTATAGAAAATTACAGAGAAACGGTTTTCAAGAAATTGCAAGTAAAAACAAGAGTTGGATTGGTGATCTACTGTATGAAAAATAAACTTTTTAAAGTAGAGTAGTAAAAACTGAAATTTTTTTCTATATATTTGATCCTAGAAATGAACATAGTAACAAAAAATATCATTGTGGTCTCTATTATTGAAGGTATTATTACACTTCGATAAGGGATCTAATGTATATAACCATATAAATTCAAATCCCTTTTCTCAAGAAAAGGGATTTTTTGTTTGTAACATGAAAAGATTAAACAATAGCATTATTAACGTCATTAGTATCGTTGTGGTGATTTACTCACCATAGGGGAGCGCTATTGATGTATTTTAATAAAAAAAACTCCCTTCAGGTACCGAAGGGAGTTTTTTTTATGGATAATGAGTAATAAAAATAAAAAATTAACAAATAGTGGTTGTAAATGAAAAGTATTTAAAATGTTGAAAATCAGAACATAAGAATGTTAAAACAACAATTGGATGTTGTAAGGATATTGAATAATGTGTAACAATTTTAGCGTAACGAAATAATTTTATACTAGACACTTTTTATTTGTTGAGAATCTGATAAATAAAAGGTTAAGTTTTTAAATAATTCGCAATAAAATAAGAACTCGGATACAATGAGTATTAATAAATATAGCAAACAGGTCACTCAAGATGACACTCAACCAGCAGCACAAGCGATGTTGCATGCCATTGGTTTAACGGATGAAGATTTTAGTAAACCTCTGGTGGGTATTGCCAGTACAGGATATGAAGGGAACCCTTGTAATATGCACCTTAATGATCTTGCCAAGTTAGTAAAACAAGGTACACGTGAAGAGGATGTAGTGGGATTGATATTTAATACGATCGGTGTAAGTGATGGAATTTCTATGGGAACTCCAGGGATGCGTTTTTCATTACCATCCAGAGATGTGATCGCAGATTCTATGGAAACAGTGGTACAGGCCATGTCGTATGATGGTATGGTAACTGTAGTTGGGTGTGATAAAAATATGCCGGGCGCGCTTATGGCGATGCTACGATTAAATCGTCCCGCAATACTTGTGTACGGAGGTACTATTGCTTCTGGGTGTCATGAAGGAAAGAAATTGGATGTGGTGTCGGCATTTGAAGCTTGGGGAGAAAAAGTAGCCGGTACGATTACCCAAACCGAATACAAAAATGTTATTGAAAAAGCTTGCCCTGGGGCGGGAGCCTGTGGAGGTATGTATACCGCAAATACCATGGCATCTGCCATAGAAGCACTAGGGATGTCCTTACCTTATAATTCTTCTAATCCAGCCATAAGTGATGAGAAGAAACAAGAAAGTATAGCTGCAGGACAAGCGATGCGATTGCTTCTAGAAAAAGATATTAAACCAAAAGATATTGTAAACAAGAAAGCATTAGAAAATGCGATACGTTTGGTTACCGTCCTAGGTGGATCTACGAATGCCGTACTGCACTTTTTGGCCATTGCTCGAGCTGCGGATGTAGAGTTTACACTGGCTGATTTTCAAAGAATCAGTGATGAAACGCCATTCCTGGCGGATTTAAAACCAAGTGGGAAATATCTAATGGAAGATGTGCATGCGGTGGGAGGTATTCCTGCCGTTCTTAAATATCTTCTGAAAAAAGGATTACTGCATGGAGATTGTATGACGGTAACCGGGAAAACATTGGCAGAAAACTTATTAGACGTACCTGACCTTACAGAAGGACAAGATGTGATAAAGCCATTAGAAAGCCCGATTAAGGCTACGGGACATTTACGAATTATGTTTGGTAATCTTGCCGAAGAAGGTTGTGTTGCCAAAATAACCGGAAAAGAAGGATTAAAGTTTACAGGAAAAGCCAAAGTATTTGACAGCGAGTATGATGCAAATGATGGAATCAAAGCAGGAAAAGTAAAATCTGGCGAAGTCGTCGTTATTCGGTATGAAGGGCCGAAAGGAGGACCAGGTATGCCAGAAATGCTAAAACCAACAGCAGCGATAATGGGTGCAGGTCTAGGGAAAGAGGTAGCCTTGATTACCGATGGCAGATTCTCAGGAGGAACCCATGGTTTTGTTGTGGGACATATTACCCCTGAGGCCCAGGAAGGAGGAATGATTGCTTTGGTAGAAGATGGAGATATCATTACCATCGATGCCGAAACAAACACCATTGAAGTAGCAATAGATGAAAATGAACTAGAGAAGAGAAAAGCTGCTTGGAAACAACCTCCATTGAAGTTTAATAGAGGAGTATTATACAAATATGCAAATACGGTTTCGTCTGCATCCAGAGGATGTGTTACAGACGAATTTTAAACAATAACAAGCGTATGGAAACACAAACGCAAACCAGAACCAAAAAAACCGAAACGGTTACAAAAAGAATGACAGGTGCCGAAGCTGTAATCCGTTGTCTCTTGGCGGAAGACGTAGATCTAATCTATGGATATCCGGGAGGAGCTATCATGCCGGTTTATGATGAATTATATAAATTTCAAGATCAATTGCATCATGTGCTTACTAGACATGAACAGGGAGCAACACATGCAGCTCAAGGATATGCCAGAACTAGTGGTAAGGTAGGGGTGGCCATAGCTACTTCTGGTCCGGGAGCAACTAATTTCGTAACAGGAATTGCCGATGCTCAAATTGATTCGACACCAATGGTATGTATCACTGGACAAGTGGGATCTCATCTTTTGGGATCAGATGCTTTTCAGGAGACTGATATTATTGGAATTTCTACACCAATCACCAAATGGAACCACCAGGTTACCAAAGCGGAAGATATTCCTACGGTATTGGCCAAGGCTTTTTACATCGCAAGATCAGGCCGACCTGGACCGGTACTAATCGATATTACCAAGGATGCACAATTTGGAGAGTTGGATTTTGCTTATGAAAAGTGCAAGGGTATACGTAGTTATATGCCAGTTCCCGAGACAGATCCTAAAAGTCTTGAAGAAGCTGCCAAATTGATTAATGAGGCCAAAAAACCAATGGTGGTTTTTGGACAGGGTGTGATTCTGGGAGAAGCCGAAGAAGAGTTAAAGAATTTCATAGAAAAATCCGGTATACCCTCTGCCTGGACCATTTTAGGATTGTCTGCATTACCGACTGCTCACCCTTTGAATGTTGGGATGGTAGGAATGCATGGAAATTATGGTCCTAATAGATTAACCAACGAATGCGATCTTTTGATTGCCATCGGAATGCGTTTTGATGATCGAGTTACCGGAAATCTGGAGACTTATGCGAAACAAGCAAAAATTATCCATTTTGAAATTGATCCGGCAGAAGTAAATAAAAATGTATTGGTTGATGTTGCCGTAATGGGTGATGTAAAATATACTTTGGATCAAATACAATCTTTGATTAACCCTAATACCCATGAATCTTGGTTGCAAGAGTTCAAAGACCACGATGCTGTAGAATTTGAAAAAGTCATTAAAGAAGAATTGTACCCTACCAAAGATGGTTTGTCTATGGGAGAGGTATTGCGTAGAATCAATAATGAAACCAAAGGGGATGCGGTGATCGTATCAGATGTAGGGCAACACCAAATGATTGCCTGTAGATATGCAGAATTTGTGCAATCAAAGAGTAATATCACTTCTGGAGGATTAGGAACTATGGGGTTTGCACTTCCGGCTGCAATCGGAGCTAAAATGGGTGCGCCAGAAAGAGAAGTGGTAGCAATCATTGGAGATGGAGGGTATCAAATGACGATACAGGAGTTAGGTACCATTTTTCAGACCAGAGTACCCGTTAAGATCGTGGTGCTTAATAATGATTTTTTAGGAATGGTGCGTCAATGGCAGCAGCTATTTTTTGATAAGCGTTACGCATCTACAGAAATGGTAAATCCTGATTTTGTAAAAATTGCAGAAGGATATCATATCCAATCCAAAAGAGTTTCCAAAAGAGAGGATTTGCAAGAAGCAATTGCAGAAATGATTGCGAGTAAAGATCCGTACTTTTTAGAAGTATGCGTAGAAAAAGAAAATAACGTGTTCCCGATGATTCCAACAGGAGCTTCGGTTTCAGATATAAGATTAGAGTAGTTATGGAGAAGGAGAATTTTACAATTTCGGTATATACCGAAAACAATATTGGTTTATTAAATAGGATATCTGCGATTTTTTTAAAGCGCCATATCAATTTGGACAGTATGACGGCTTCACAGTCTGAGATCAAAGATGTGTTTCGCTTTACGATTGCTGTAAAGGTTACCGAAGAGCAGGTAAAAAAGATCGTAGGACAAATCGAAAAGCAGATCGAAGTCATCAAAGCCTTTTATCATAAAGAGGAACAGATTATTTATCAGGAAACTGCACTTTTCAAGGTGTCTTCAAAATTACTCTTTGAAGAACGTTCGATTCAGAACGTCATAAAGAATAGCAATGCAAATATCGTCACGGTAACTCCCGAGTTTTTTGTCATCGAAAAAACCGGAAGAAGAAGAGAGGTAGAAGCATTATATAGAAAACTAGAGCCGTATGGATTAATGCAGTTCACGCGATCTGGTAGAATAGCAGTTACCAAAGAGAAGATGCACATATCGTCCATTTTGGAAAGCTTTGCTACAGAAGAGACGGTGTCAGTATAGTATAAACAAGAATCAAAATCAAATCAAAATTTCCGAAAGGAACATACAACTAATTACGAAGTAAAATGGCAAATTATTTTAATACGCTATCATTAAGAGATCAACTAACACAGTTAGGAAAATGCAGATTTATGGATGCCTCAGAGTTTAAGGATGGAGTAGCTGCATTAGAAGGAAAAAAAGTGGTCATTGTAGGCTGCGGGGCTCAGGGACTGAATCAGGGGCTAAACATGAGAGATTCTGGATTGGATATCTCTTATGCTTTAAGAGCGTCTGCGATCGAGCAGCAAAGACAGTCTTATAAAAATGCTACAGAGAATAATTTTACTGTAGGGACTTACGAGGAGTTGATTCCTCAGGCAGACTTGGTAATCAACCTGACTCCAGATAAACAACATACTCAGGTCGTAAATACTGTAATGCCCTTAATGAAAAAAGGAGCAACATTATCGTATTCTCATGGGTTCAATATTGTAGAAGAAGGGATGAAGGTACGTGACGATCTAACGGTGATCATGGTAGCGCCAAAATGCCCAGGTTCTGAAGTACGAGAAGAATACAAAAGAGGATTTGGAGTTCCTACTTTGATCGCCGTACATCCAGAAAATGATCCTCAAGCTCATGGTTTTGAACAGGCAAAGGCGTATGCTGCTGCTACAGGAGGACATAGAGCCGGAGTTTTGGAATCTTCATTTGTAGCCGAAGTAAAGTCGGATTTAATGGGAGAGCAAACCATTCTTTGTGGGTTGTTACAAACAGGCTCCATTCTATGCTTCGATAAGATGGTAGAAAAAGGAATTGATCCTGGTTATGCTTCAAAATTGATTCAATATGGTTGGGAAACCATTACAGAGGGAATGAAGTACGGTGGTATTACTAATATGATGGATCGATTACCAAATATTTCAAAGCTTAAAGCCTTTGATCTTTCAGAAGAATTAAAAACCATCATGCGTCCGCTTTTCCGTAAGCATATGGATGACATCATCACAGGGCATTTCTCCAAAACAATGATGGAAGATTGGGCAAATGATGACCACAATCTATTGTCATGGAGAGCCGCTACAGGAGAAACTGCTTTTGAAAAGACACCAGCGGGAGATGTGGAGATTACAGAGCAGGAGTTTTATGATCATGGGGTGTTAATGGTTGCTTTTGTAAGAGCAGGAGTAGAACTAGCTTTCGAAGCGATGACAGAATCTGGAATTATTGAAGAATCTGCATACTATGAGTCTTTGCATGAAACACCACTAATTGCAAATACGATTGCCAGAAAAAAATTGTTTGAAATGAATCGCGTAATTTCGGATACAGCAGAATACGGGTGCTATCTTTTTGACCATGCATGTAAGCCATTATTAGCTGATTTTATGAAAAACATCGATACCGATGTAATTGGTAAAGCATATCATGCAGGAAAGGTGAATGGAGTACATAACTCCAAATTAGTAGAAGTAAATGCTACACTAAGAAATCACCCCATAGAGATTGTAGGAGCTAGATTAAGAGCCTCTATGACTGCTATGAAACCAATAGTAGAAACCAACTAAAACTATAACCAACCATTTTTTGTACGGCCGGATCTGTTGAGGTATTTTGAGATGTGTATTGTGTGACCTTTGATAGGTCCTGGCTGACAAAATGTTTAAGAACGTACAAAAGGAATTATGAGTACAATAACCACCACATATTTTCCTGAATTAGAAGATATTCAAAAAGCAGCGACAGTTATTAAAGAAGTGGCTATGGTCACACCTTTGATGAATAGTATACGCTATTCTAAAAGATATGATGCTAATATTCTACTGAAACGAGAAGATCTTCAGCGTGTACGTTCCTATAAAATTAGAGGTGCTTTCAATAAAATCAGCTCACTTTCTAAAGAAGAGTTAGATAGAGGAGTAGTTTGCGCAAGTGCAGGCAATCATGCTCAAGGAGTCGCTTTTGCTTGTAACCATTTGGGAATAAAAGGTACTATTTACATGCCTGCGGTTACCCCCAAACAAAAAGTAGAGCAAACACAAATGTTTGGTGGCGAACATGTAAAAATTGTACTGGAAGGAGATACCTTTGATGATTCTTCCAAAGCCGCAAAAGCCATTTGTAAATCCGAGGGTAAAACATTTGTTCACCCCTTTGAAGATCCTAAAACTATCGAAGGACAAGGAACTATAGGACTTGAGATATTTAAACAAAGTGATGTGCCTATAGATTATATTTTTGTTGCGATAGGAGGGGGAGGGCTCGCATCTGGATTATGTGGCGCCATGAAATCCTTATCTCCAAAAACAAAAATCATAGGAGTAGAACCACAGGGAGCTCCTTCGATGTTAACTTCTATACGGAATAATAAAAATACCGAGATTTTTGATATCGATAAATTTATAGATGGAGCTGCGGTTCAAAAAGTAGGTGATCTTAATTTTAATATTTGCAAAGAGTACCTTTCAGATATGTACACCGTGCACGAAGGCCAGGTATGTCAAACAATCTTAGATTTATATAATAGAGATGCCATCGTAGTAGAACCTGCGGGAGCATTAACGTTGGCGGCGCTAGAGGCGTACAAAGAACAAATCAAAGGTAAAAATGTGGTTTGTATTGTGAGTGGTAGTAACAATGATATCACAAGAACTGCCGAAATCAAAGAAAGAGCATTGCTATATGCAGATTTGAAGCATTACTTCATTATTCGTTTTCCGCAAAGAGCAGGGGCATTAAAACAATTTTTGGGAGAAGTTTTGGGACCAAATGATGATATTACCCATTTTGAATACTCTAAAAAATCGAGTAGAGAGAATGGTCCAGCTGTAGTAGGGATCGAACTAAAGAACAAGGAAGATCTACAACCCTTAATTTCCAGAATGAAACAATATAACTTCTTTGGAGACTATCTAAATGATAAACCTCATTTGTTTCAATTTTTAGTTTGAAAAGTACAATTTAGGCTTCTGCAATAGGAATAATAGATAAGAAATTTCCCCATAATTAGTACATGTAATAGTAACCAAATCAATTGATTTGGGTTCGGTGTTTTATCAAATGAAATGAAAAAACTTTCAAAATAATTTGTTAAAATCAACTTTTTATCGATATATTGTGCACTTAAACGATAAAAACCTAAATCTATTATGAAAAAAACTCTATTATTTATCGCAGTAGCATTACTTGGATTTACAGCTACAAACGCACAAGTTAAACTTGGTTTTGGTGTTGGTTACGCAGTACCGTCTGGAGATGTTGCAGATTTTACCGATGGAGGTATAGCCGCTCACTTTGAATTAGGATATGGCATTACAGAGAATATCGACGTTTCTTTCCTATATGCCGGAGATTTCTTAGTTGGAGCAGACATCGTAGCTGTAGCGGGACAAACAGCGGCAGAAATTGGAAATGTAGCCGTTGGAAGTTACTTGCTTAATGGTCGTTACTATTTTACCGACACTGCTTTCAAACCTTATGGAGGTCTTGGTATAGGTCTAGCTACTATTGGTGCTATCGAAGTTGATGGAACCTCTGCAGAATTAGCAGCTAGTACTTCTAACTTTGCGATTCGTCCAGCTTTAGGATTCAAGTATGGAGTACTTAATGTGCACGCTGCTTATTTGAGTGCAGGTAAAACAGGAGATGCTTCAGTAGGAGATATTTCTTTTAACCTAGGACTGTTATTTACTTTCGGAGGAAACTAAAATTCCATATATAAAAAATAAGTTTACAAAGTACGATCTTCTGGGTCGTACTTTTTTTATGTTTTCAGGTTTTCTAAAAAAGAAAAACCCTTGCACTAACTGTACAAGGGTATTGACAAGCGAAAATTAAGATGTCAATCATAATCTAATTCATGCTTTAAGCTTACATAACTACACAACATTAGATTTATCTTTGATTTATGGATGCTTTGGTTTTATGAATAATAGAAATAGATGTTTTGGTGAGTTCTGTTATTTTTTGATAGTCAAAAGAAGCATCTTGATTTTTTACAATCAATTTAGATCCCATTCCTACACAAAATACACCTGATTGAAACCATTCACTTAGGTTTTTTTCGTCAGGAGCAACTCCACCACTGGCCATAATGCTGGTCCATGGGCATGGAGCTTTCACGCTTTTTACAAACCCAGGTCCACCAACTTGACTAGCTGGAAATATTTTTACAATTTCTGCTCCAAGTTCTTCGGCATAATTGATTTCAGATAAAGTAGCACAACCAGGTAACCAGGATACCTTTTGTCGGTTACATGTTTTTGCAATTTCTGGGTTTAAAATAGGGGAAACGATAAAGTTCGCACCTTTTAAAATATACAGAGATGCTGTGGCCGGATCTACAATAGAACCAATTCCTAATATCATCTCTGGTAATTCTTTTTTTATCCAGGAGGATATCCCAGAAAAAACTTCGTAGGCTGCTTCTCCTCTGTTGGTAAATTCGAACACTCTGGCACCGCCATCGTAGCAGGCCTGTATTACCTGTTTTACAGTACCTATGTCCTCATGATAAAATAGAGGAACCAGTCCTGTATTTTCTATGGTTTGTACAACTTCTATTCGGGTATATCTAGCCATTTACCTTAGTATTCTTCCGTTTACGTTACCTTTTACTATGTTTTTTATTTCTGTTTCTGAAACTAAATTAGCATCTCCTTCTATAGTATGTTTCAAAGCACAAGCAGCATTTGCAAATTCAAGCGCTTCATAATCGTCATAATGAAGTAGTCCATGGATTAGGCCTGCGGCAAAAGCATCTCCTGTACCTATTCGATCCACTACATGGGTGATTTCTAACTCTCTCGTTTCTGCAAATTCTACTCCATTCCATGTTCTGGCTTTTATTTTATGCCAATTCACATTACGAGAAGATCTTGTTTTGTCAAAAACTTTCTGTAATCCTTTATGACGATCCATTACCGTAGAACTCGCTTCTATAAACTGCTCTATTTCATTAGAATAAGAGGTGTCTAATAGCTCATTAATTTCATTTGGACCTCCGATAAAAATATTGGACAATCCTACTAACTCATTTAGCGTTGCTTTGGCATCTCTACCGTACTTCCATAAATTACTTCGATATGCTGGATCTGCAGATACTGTAATGCCTAGTTCATTGGCAACTAGTAGTGCATCCTTTAGTGCTTGATAAGCATTTTCTGATAGGGCAGGAGTGATTCCTGTCCAATGAAACCAATTTGAGTTTTCCAGAATAGCGTACCAATCAATAATTTTTGGATCTATATTACAAAAGGCAGAATGTGCGCGATTATAACTTATGGTAGTAGATCTCATTACAGCTCCGGTTTCCATAAAGTATACGCCGAGAGGATGAGAAGAATCCTGAATAGCTGAGGTATTTACTCCATTTTGTTGCAAGTAACCTTTGACAGCTTCTCCCAAAAAATCATTCGATACTGCACCAACGTGTTGTGTACTATTTCCCAATTGCGCAAGAGAAATGGCTACGTTGGCTTCTGTTCCACCAAAGTAATATTCTAATTGGTTAGACTGTTTTAATTTTTTATTTCCCAAAGGAGCAATTCTCATTAAAACTTCTCCAAAGGTTACTATTGTGTTCATTATACTATTATTTCAGCTATAATTTAATCTTTATTTTTAAATTCCTAGTGCTTGCCCTCCACCAATTTGAATAGTTTCTGCAGTGATAAACGCAGAGTCATCACTCGCTAGAAAAGAAACCACTGAAGCAACATCTTCTGGTTGTCCTAGTCTGCCTAATAAAATATTGTTTTTCCATGAGGCAAAAACTTCAGGTTTTGTAGATTTAATTTGTGAATGAAAGGGAGTATCAATAGTTCCCGGAGATACTGCATTTACTCGAATTCCGTACTCTGCCAAGTCTTTTGCTAACGCTCTGGTAATAGCATGAACAGCTGCTTTAGAAGTTCCGTAAATTCCTGCGCCAGGTCCACCTGCGGTCCATCCTGCATTAGAAGAATAATTAATAATAGACGCACCTTCAGCTTTCTTTAGGTAAGGAATAGCAGCTCTTGAAGCAAAAAAGGTTGAATCTAGATTCAGTGCCATTACGCCTCTATAGAATTCTGTTGTCATTTCTTCAAATCTGGATCTTCCTCCTAATCCACCTGCATTATTTACCAGGACATTAATTTTACCATACTTTTCACCAATGGCTTTAATATTTGTATTTACAGCCTCCTCATCGGTTACATCAAAACCAAAGTATTCTGCAGTGATCCCTTCAGCTTTAAGCTCGGCAACTCTTTCTGCTCCTTTATCATCTTCGATACCGTTTAGAATAACAGTAAATCCATCTTTACCTAGTCTTTTTGCTACGCCGAAACCGATACCACCGGTAGCTCCGGTTACGATAGCAACTTTTCCGTTTAAGTTCATTTTTATAGTTTTATTTTAGTTGTTTTATTTTTCTTCTTTTAAGGGTTTTATCTCTTTGATTAGTACAAAAATTGATAAAACAGATAGTGGTGCTAAAACTGCCAGAATGATAAATGCAGGCGTATATGACACCGTTGTTATTTTGGGAATTACAAAATTCATGATGGCTACCGAAATGGCTCCGATAGTACCAGCAAGTCCTGCAAGCGCTCCTACAGACTTACTCTTTAAAAGATCACTGGATAAGGTTTGAATATTACTAATCGAAAATTGGAAACCGAATAGCACGATAAATACAAAAGACACAAACTTGATGGGTGTATCTGCAAATAGAATAGCTCCTAGTATGGCCAAGAAGATAATTGCACCTCCTAATGCGATTACTCGTTTTCTTGCCTTGTCTAGACTTAGTGATTTCATGAGTCGTTGAACATACCATCCTCCTGCAATACTGCCTATGGCGGCACCTACGTAAGGGAACCATGCGTAAAGACCAATTTCTTTTACATTGAAACCATATTCTTTATTAAGATAAATGGGCATCCAGAATACAAACAACCACCAAATGGGTTCGATAAAAAAACGGGAAGCCAATATCCCCCATGCTTCTTTGAAGCTCAATATTTTTAATAGAGGTAACCCTTTTTCTTGTTTACCATCTTCTTTAGTGGTTTCCTGATCAGATAGGATATATTCTTTTTCCTGATCTGTGATCCAAGGATGTTGTTTTGGCTGTTTCTTATTGAAAATCAACCATGGAATGATCCATATAAAACCGATAACCCCTATGATGATAAATGTCCATCTCCACCCATAAGCGCCAAACAACTCAGCAATCGTTGGGGCAGCTACTATCGAACCAATAGCAGCACCGGCATTAAAAATACCTTGGGCTACAGCTCGCTCTTTGATAGGAAACCATTCTGCATTGTTTTTTACTGCTCCTGGCCAATTTCCAGCTTCGGAGACTCCTAAAATTCCTCGGTATAAACCTAAAGAGGCTAAACCTCTGGCAAAGAAATGAAGTAAGGAAGCCAATGACCAGAAAAAGATAGATAATACAAATCCGATTTTGGTTCCTACTTTATCATAAACCCAGCCAGAAATAAACTTACCTGCAGCATAGGTGATCGTAAAAATGTTGATGATCCAGGCGTAGTCTTCTTCAGTTAACCCCAGATCTTTTTTCATTTCGGGCCACATGATACCTAATGCAGATCGATCTATATAATTGATAATTGTGGCTAGGCAAACAAGGCCAATAATCCACCATCGTAATCCTTTAATTTTCATAGTCTATTTTGGTTCTATATAGGATAAAAGAAGCTCTTAGTGATACCTCCATTACCGTAACAGTTTGTAAAACCATTGTTGATATTGAATATTTGGTTGTAGTAACCAACGCATTCGGTTGAATGATTTTAAGAGTGTTATGTTTGTTAATTAGTGCTTTACGTTTTTATTGATTATAGCAGTATTGATATAAAATTTTAAAATGTGCTTTCATCTTTTCTTTCGCCAGCTTAGGGTCTTGAGAACGAATAGCTGCATAAATATCAGTATGCTCCTGTATACCTAAAAAAGCTTGATTTTTATCACAGACGTGATACTTCTCAAAATTGGTAATGATTCCTGGGGTTATAATAAGCATGAACGTATTCATCGAACTGTTTCTACTGGCTTTTGCAATAGCAAGATGAAATAGTAAATCTTCTTGTACGGCATCTTCACCATTGATTACCTTTTCAGAATAGGCATCCAAAGCTTCCTTAATCGCTTGTAGATCTTCATCAGTTCTTCGTATGGCTGCTAATTGGGCCGTTTTTAGTTCTAAAAGAATTCTGGTTTCTACCAAAGATTTAAAATCAGGTTCTTCTAGCCGCAGAATATCTTCTATCATTCCATTAAGTGCTGTAATACCAATATTGGCTACAAATGTGCCACTTTGCGGAATGGATTCCAGAAGTCCATAAAACTCCAATTTTTGAATCGCTTCACGAATGTTTCCTCTACTTACTTCAAACTTTTCAGATAAAGTTCTTTCTGAAGGAAGTTTATCACCAGGCTCTAAATTTTTGTGGTTAATCAAATCGCGAATTGCAGAAATGATCTTTTTCTGAATGTCGTGATTTTCATTATTTAAAATTTCTAATTTCATAGTTCAAATGAGTGTTGAGCAAACTGGTTAACCAGATTGGTTATCCAAATTTATAAAATTATCAAATACTACAAAAGCATATCTATCATCAATATTATTTTTTTTCTGAAATAACTTTCCGGGCTTATTATCCAGGGGTAGTACTGGGTAATAAACCCGGTGTTATGGCTATCTCAAAAAACTGTTCTCATACGGTTGTGGTTTCTAGTTGGTTTACTGGTTAATGAGAAACTTCTAGGTCATAAAATTTAACTTTTGCAAAAGCTTTTGGAGTTTTGGTGGCTAGATAATTTCCTGCCTTGAAATAATTTTCAAAAACTCCCCATCTTTTCATATCGTACCCTCTATACACTTTGCGGTATTTGTCATTAAGGATTACCTCCATCTTACCTTCGGAGGCTATGATTTCTACAGTAAATTTTTCGAAACCAACCTTCTTTGGGAAATTATACCCTTCATCATCTCCCCAGGCATCTTTACGCAGTACTTCCTTATCTGTAGCATCAGGATTTTTTAAGAATTTTGATTTTAATCTAATTCTACCATTATTCCAGTATACTTTCATAATAGGAGGGGCGTCATTATCTTTTTTTCCGATTAATTCTTTCTGTTCATTAGATAATCTACCGTGAATCTGTAGCACAATTACTTTATCGTGCTTCCCTTTTTTGTTTTTCGAAATCTCATCGATTGCAATAGTAGCTTTCATTCTACCCCCATCCTTAAAACTCCAATTCACATTGTTTTTACCAGGAACTAGCTGTTCTCTGAGTTCACATCGAGAATATTTGGTGTTTGTAGTGGTTGCACCTGGTGTTGCATAAAACACCAGGGAACCATCTTTGGGGTCATCATACATATACTTTTGTAAAGTAGGATGATTTGCATAATCCAAAATTTCTGGCGGAGAAACGTTAATTGGTTTTGGGCTACCTATTGGTAACGTAACTTTCCAATGACTCAAATCTATTTTACCAGATTGTGCTGCCTTTTTATTTCCTTCTGATTCTTCTATAGTACTAGCCTCTGCAACGCTGCCATTTTGTTCTTGGCAGGCAGCGCTTACAGATAAACATAGTATTATCAAAAATGAGAATATGTTATTTTGAATGATTTTCATTTTCTCAATTAGTTATTAATTGCTGTAATGGTTACAGAATCTAAACGCACTTCTTCATCACCGCTAGAGTAACCGTATAGAGCAAAGTCAGCAGGGTCTTCCGGCCCAGAGTTACCAATACCTCTTATAAATAGTGCTACGCTATCATTGGCTCCTGAATTAAAGAAGAACGTAAATAAACGATACTCTGAAGTATTAGGGTTATCTACAGTTTCTAATAATAAGTTGTTACCTGCTTCTTCGATTTGAGCAATAGAAGTATAACCAAAACCGTCCTGTGGGATCTCTACGGTATCTGCATAAGTTGTAGGAGTATATCCATCTACATATCCTTCTCCAGCAAGTACTCTTACTTCTAGTTGAGTAGGTAGATCTCCAGCTTGATCAGATTCGAAACGTATTGGGATTTCGATTCTATAATCTGCGTTTGGAGTTACCGCAAATTCTTGATACGCATGATCTGGTTCTGCATTATCTAATTTGATCACATCAGATCCATTACCACTACTAGACTCACCTTGCTCCCCAACGCTTCTGTTGATCCATCCAGAACAGGTACAATCCGATCCTGAAGATTTTGGAAGTCGATCAAACTCTGGGTTAAGTAATACAGGGTCTGGTACATCTGGTACATCTGGCTCGATTAACTCTATAGTTTCAGAGTAGGTAGAGGTTTGACCTAATGCGTCAGAAACCGTTAACGTAACTGTAAAAGAACCTTCTCCTGGGTAAACATTTACAGGGTCTACCTCTGTAGAGGTATTTCCATCGCCCAAATCCCAACTATAAGAGGTAGCATTATCCGATTGGTTAGCAAAAGCTACTCGTGTAAAAGTTTCAATTTCAACCCCATTCGTAAATGTGAAGAACGCCGTTGGTGGTGTCTCATCTGCGATAGAGTTTTCTTCAGGTAATTCGTCTATAAACTCACAAGAGACAAATACCGTTGCAAAAACCAGAAGCATTGCTATGCTGGCTTTTGAAAGTATTTGATTGTTTAAAATTATTTTTTTCATAACGTTATGTTTTAACTTTAGTATCCTGGGTTTTGTGTTAGCAATCCTTGACTAATAGCAATCTCTGCTCCAGGGATAGGCAGTAGTAGATCTGTAGCTTGAAATTCAAAACTGTTTGCTGCAGAAAAAGCAGACAACACATCTTGCGCCACTCCGAAACGTTTCAAATCAAGAAAACGGTGGTTCTCGAAAGCTAACTCTACTCGTCTTTCATCCATTAATGCTTGCTTGGTAATAGTAGTTACAGGATCCATGATACCGGCTCTTTGTCGTACTGCCTGGAAAGAAGCAATTGCCGCAGGAGCACTGGTTTCTAGACCACCAGCCATGATCGCTTCAACATGAAGTAATAATACATCTGCATATCGGGTTACTATCCAATCATTACCAGCAATTCTAGGGTTAGCCGGTGCCGTAGTAACTCCTACAGTTTCATCTACAATAGGAAGGAATTTTACGGTTTGAAACAACCCTGGATTTCCTGGGTCTTCTCTAAATGTAAATTGTCCTCTATTTCCTCCAAAATTATTGAAAGCTTCGACTAACTCGGCGGTTGCGTAATTAGAACCTGTACCACGCCCTACAGCATCCAAAAACTCCGCAGAAAACCCTTGGCTATCATTTACAATAGTATCATCAAAACCAATAGAGAATACGGTTTCATCATTAGCTTCGTTATAAAATATATCTAAGAAATTAGGTTCTAGACTATAGTCACCACTAGCAATCACGTCTTCTAATAAACGTTGTGCTTCCAGATAATTGGTTCCTAGAGTAAGGTATACTTTTGCAAGAAAAGTTTGTGCTGCAGCTTTAGATGCTCTAGTTCTAAAGCTATTATCCAAATCACTAGCAACCGCAAACTGAAGATCATCTACAATTAATTCGTATACCAAACTTTCGTCCACTCGAGTAAAAGCAATTTCAGTCTCTTGAGGACCAATTACTCTATCTACTAAAGGAACATCTCCATAAAAACGTACCAAGTTAAAGTATGCATATGCTCTAAGAAAACGAGCTTCTGCTTCAAATCTATTTGCATTTTCCTCAGATGCATTTTCAAGATTTTCCAGTACCAGATTCGCTCTAAAGATGATATTGTACATGCTTCGGTAATAGGTGATTACAGCAGCAGTTTCTGGAGTTACGGTAAAAGTTTCGAAGTCGAAACCTTGAGGAGATCCACTTTTAGTTCTAGAATTGTCACTTAGCGTTTCTGCCATTTGATATTCTATCTGTATTGCCAAATGCGGATTGTTAAAACCACCATCACCTTCTAATGGATTACTACCTTGTAAACCATCGTATATATTGATGATTCCTGCCGTTATTTCATCATCATCATTAAAGAAATTATCAACGGTAGTCGCCGATTCTGGCACGGTGTCTAAATCACATGACCATAAACAAGCGGCCAGGCAAAACAATGAATATATTTTTATTAGTTTCATAAGTCTTGTTTTAGGGATGTTAAAATTCAACATTTACACCTAGTGTTATAGTTTGTTGTATTGGCGTACCACCTCTTTGATAACCAAAGGTAAGTGGTGTTAGTTCTCTAATATGTTCTGGATTCCAACCTGTATAATCATCAGCTGTGATGAATAGTAAGTTTTGACCAGTAGCATATAGTCTAAGACTAGATAAGTTCAAGTTATCCAGTACTTGATCTGGGAAATTGAATCCTAAACTTACGGTACGTAAAGCCACATAACCTGCATTTTGTACTAATTGACTAGTGAATATTCGTTGTACCAAAAATTCTTGATCTGGTGTGATAGATCGATCAAAATCTACTGTATTACTGTTGAAGAAATCAAATATGTATTGATCTCCCAGGTTATACGTTTTTGCTCCGTGACTACCTTGGAAAAGGAAGCTGAAATCTACATTTCCAATTTGGATATCGTTACCAAAACTCCAAATCAGATCTGGATACGGGTCACCCAAAATGGTTTTATCATCTTCATCGATTAGACCATCGCCGTTCAAATCTTTTGCGTAAGCAAATTGTGTTCTATTCCCCACTTGTCTAAATGGATCATTCAAGAATTCGAAAGGAATGTCTCTATCAAATACATATCCATAGAATGAAGAAATCGGCTGACCTTCAAGGTTGATCCATTCTACCAAACGGCTACCATCATTGGTATTAACCACCTGTCCGTTTGAATCTCCAAAATCCACTAAAGTATTCTTATTAAAAGATCCAATTAAAGAGGCAGACCATTTAAATTTTTCTCTATTGATAAATCGAGTTCTTAACTCAACTTCAACTCCTTCATTTTCTACTGTTCCCAGGTTAACTAGAGCAGAGGTAAAACCTGTAGTTCCAGAAACCGGGTTATCCAGTAGTAACTCATCACTAGTTCTTTTATAGTAATCTACAGAACCAGAAATAGCATTATTAAAGAAACCGAAGTCAACCCCTGGGTTAATTTCTTCTGATCGTTCCCATTGTAGTAATGCGTTAGGGATGTTAACCGGGTTAAAACCATTGGTTATTGAACCATCAATTACCGCACTGGAAGGCTCTAATAATGCAAGAGAAGGGTAGTTCTCGGTCAAGAAATCTCCATTAAGATCGTTGGTACCTGTAACTCCATAACTTACTCTGAATTTAAGTTGGTTGATCCAATCCACATTTTCCATAAATGCTTCATTAGATACTACCCAACCGGCAGATACTGCAGGGAAGTTACCGTATTTAGTGTCTTGTCCAAAAATTGAACTTCCATCACGACGAATACTTGCATTAAATAAATATTTATCGTCATAGGAGTAAATCACACGACCTAAAAAGGCGTTCAAAAAGTTTTCATATTCAAATGCAGTGGCATCATTAATAATAGATCCTCCACCAACATTTGGAATTAAGTCTGAAGTAAATCCACTAGCTTCAATCTGTGATTCTTCAAAAAATCTGTTTTCCAAAGAAATACCAGCAATAGCACTAATCTTATGCTTTCCTATAGTTTTATTAAAGCTTAAAATGTTATCCGAAATTAAAGCATATCGACTACGTGTGTCATAAGATGCTGTTGCAGCTGCCGCTCCATTTCTGGTATTATTTACACCGCGATAATCGGTGTTGATTCTGTTTTCATAAGTGGCAGTAAATGTAGATTTAAAGCTTAAATAGTCGGTGAATTTGTAATCTGCATATAAGTTTCCGAAGAAATTATATCGGTTTTCAAAACGCTGACGCTCTAATAGCTTCGCTAAAGGGTTGATATTACTCGTGTTACTAATATCTACACCACTGGTTACAGGAACTCCCTGAAAGTTCCCAGCTCCATCAAAAATACTGGTTGCTCCAGCCGGATATTCGAAATCGTCAAACATTCTTTGCAAAACGTAATCTCCAATTTGTGCATCAGCAAATCGACCACCATCACGTACTCTGTTTACAAAGTTAATGTTGGTTTCATCTAGTCGAGAAGGAACCCATGACGGTTGTCTCACTACATCATAAAGTCCAGTGGCACTAAATCTTCTTCGTTTTGAGTAAGAAGGAGAAAAACTAGCTCCTATTTTAAAGTCGTCGGTAACCTTCGTACTCACCTTAAGTTGTGCCTGATATCTCTCGAAACTATCGGTAAGTAATACCCCGTCGTCTGAAACATAACTCAGGTTTACATTGTATTTGGTTTTCTTACTACCTCCTCTTACACTAAAACTGTGACTTTGAATAACACCTCCGTCTAGGATAATATCTTGCCAGTCGTTATCAGCATTGATCAGTTGTCTAAATTGACTTCCTAAAGAAAGTCCGCCTGTAATTCGACGTTCTCTATCCAACTCAGCCTGAAAATCGATATCATAGGCATCACTTCTTCTTCCTTCTTTAATCCCGGTAAACGTATTATAGGTAAAGCGTGCTTTACCTTCTTTACCTTGTTTTGTGGTAATCTGAATAACTCCATTAGATCCTCTCGAACCAAATATCGAAGCAGAAGCAGCATCTTTCAGTACCTCAAAAGACTCTACGTTATTCATGTCGATATTGGTCAAAAAATCGGAGTCCACCACGGCACCGTCTACTACAACCAGTGGTCCGTTGTTTGATGTGATCGATCCTACACCTCGAATTCGAATGGTAGGAGCAGAACCTGCTTCTCCTTCAGAGTTTCTAATATTTACCCCGGATACTTGACCGATTAATGCTTCGTCGACCCTGGATACTGCAATTTGATCCAGGTCTTCATTAACAACTTTGGAAATAGCTCCGGTAAGTAATGATTTCTTTTGTGTTCCATATCCGATTACTACAACCTGTTCGAGTTCTGCCGCATCTTCCTGTAGTACGATATTTAGTGTGGTTTGATCAGAAATGATTACCGTTTGAGTTACATATCCGATATACGAAAATTGTAATACGTCTTTTTCTTTGACCTGTATCTGATAATTACCATCAAAATCTGTAGAGGCACCCGTATTGGTATTTGTGATGATCACATTTACTCCTGGTACAGGTAATCCCTTTTCATCGCTGACTCTACCGGATAATAAATAGCTCTCCTGGGCCAAGAGTGGTATTTGTGATAAGACCAGGACAATAAAAATTAGTTTGATTTTAAAATTCATTTTAAATATGTTATGTTTCTACAATGAGAGGGATATCGGTAAGGATATCCTAATGAAGAATAATAAAGAAGATGTATTTCCTAATTCCCCTTTGTACTAATCACATAGCCCAAACATAATTGTTAAAATTTTTGTACTTTTGTAGGACATGTGATGACAAGATCATGTGTTTAACTATTACTTCCCTCCAAAAGAAGTAATTGAAGAAAGGATAGGCGCGCACCTGTCCTTTTTTGTTTTAATTATTTCTGACTGACTTCATAAAATGTATTGAGTTTTTTTCTAGTGATTATTTGATTGTTTTTGTGGTAAACCAAACTGGATAACCAATTTGGTTTACCAAATATATGTTATTTTAATGTTAAAAAAAAATTATATTGATTTTTATCGTTAAAAAATTGAGTGTTTCTCAATTTGAGATAGGGGAGAACAAATAAATTCGCAATGAGAGAAAGGAATGCGCTAGGTGTAGTGCAGATTTGTGAGCCTTGTTACTCCATAAAATCTTCTCGTATCGGACTGAAAGTGTCTATGAGAAAACCTGATTCCAAGCAAATTGCTCCATGCATTACATTTGGGGGAATGTAAAAAGAATCTCCAGAGGTTAATACCTTTTTTTCTTCACCAATAGTCACCTCAAACTTACCACTTACTACGTAGGTCACTTGAGAATGATAATGTTGATGCATAACACCGATTCCTCCTTTGTCAAACTTTACGTTTACTAACATGAGTTTATCATCGTATCCCATGATTTGACGGTGCACACCTTCTCCTACTTGTTCCCATTCAATTTCCTTTCCTGATACAAATTCTTTACTTGAACCAAAACTTTTCATTATTTACCTGTTTTAAATTAGTTTGTTTTTTTATATGTATATGGGCCTTTCCATTCTATGGTCTTTCCCATAAATTTTACGGTATGTAAAACCTCTTTTTTGTTATTGGTTAGGCATAACAAAAAAGTGTGTTTTCGGTCTGTGGTTGTGGTAATTGTCCATCCGATGTAATTTTTATCGAGGAGGTCAATTTTTTCAACACTTTTGATCGTACTAGAAGCATTTTTGGCAAGTTCGGTAACAGGACTGTAGGATCCGTGAGCTTCAATAATAGAAATGAAAGTATCGGATTGAGAATTTACTTTCCTATGTATAAGCGCGGGATCTTTTCTAAGATTAAATTTGGGGTCGTTGGCTCCAATACGAGTAAACAATAATTGATCTTCAGCATTGGAGAGCATGGATATTGTGTAAAACTGATGATTTGATAACCAGGTAAATTGAGCGGTTTTTGTAGATAGTTCATCACTTTTTCCTTCTAGCCATAGATGTTGGTATCCAAAATCATCACCTAAGGGTTCTAGTTTTTCTGGTTTTTTATACTCAAAATTGGTGGCTATTATTTGTCCGTTATAGTAAAAAGGAAGATCAAATTGATGAGGTAGATCTGATTCGTAATGCATCACATCGATGAGTAGGGGAGCTTTGAAATCTTCGTCCTCTAGCAAGATCATAGTTCTATGCAAAGAGGTATTGGGGTAAGCATTTTTTTCTTGTGCACTTACCCATTGAATTTTAGGGTTTGAAGTATCAAATAGGTAAGGTTCAGAATGATGTGTACTTCCGATCTCATATTTTCCACCAAAATGAGATACCTGATCTTGAATGATCGTATTATGAGCAATAGTTTGTTTGGCCCAGGTTTTATTTTCTTTCAAATAACCTCCACCGTTTTTCTGTTCGATATTTACAAATCGAGCTAAACCATAATCTTGTAGAACTTCTTTTCCATCGTTATAAAAGGAATAGGATAATTTGTCATAATGACCGTGGCTTAATCCCTGAGATGTATATTTCATGACCAACTCAAATGGTTGTTCCAACGATCTTAATATGCCAATACCTCCTTGCTCTCCGTTAGCACCATCTTTTAATGCGATTGAGTTTTTTGGGAAAGCTTTTACTTTATTTTCTTTGATTCCTAAAGCTACATATAACCCAGCTTCGTCAAGCTGAACTTTATTCTGCTTCTTTGCGATACTTAGTAAAGCGGGATCTTTTTGTCCAAAATAATAGGCAATATCAACTGCAGAAACCAATTCGTTGGATAGATAAGACATTCCTTTTTGAGCGTCGTTTAACGGAAAAAACTCACCATCGTTATCTGTTAAGTTGAGCAAAGCATAGACCGATTTGATCAATACCTGGTCTTTGTATTCAAAAATATTTAACTCAGGTTTTTTGTTTTGTAAAGCCTGGGCGAATATCATAAATGGATACATGGCATATCTTTGGTAATACGGGCCTTCGGTATAATATCCATCAGGAGAAAATGGCGCATCAAGATTAGCAAGAAACCCAGTTTTTTGTCCATCAATCGATATAAAACCTCCATCATTATCTTTAAGGTTTGGATTGGCTTTTACATCCTGTAAACCCTGTAGTGCTCTTTGCACTAGTTCTTCATTATCCATTACTAATCCAATCATCCCTACGGCGACATTTCCCCAGGTACTGTGATTATGAATTCGATTGAAAAATTGGGGAGTTTCTTTGGATAAAAAGTCTGCGTAAGGAATAAAAAGTTGTTGCTCTAGAAACTTTCTATCCTCTTTTGATAAAAAATCATAAATGCAATCATAAGCTTGACTAACATATACCAGCCAGTTAGCATCATTCAAACATTGCCAGAAAATTTTCCCACGCGCATATGATCTTTCTTGAGGGTGAAGTGGCAAAGTAGGATACATTTTGGCATATGCTTTTAATACTTCATGAACGTATAATGCATATTTGTCATCTTGTAATATCTGGTATAATACCCCTGCTTTTTGAAGCGTTTTCCAGTTTTTCTTATGCTGATCATGCGTATATCCTCCAGCCATATCCTTTGGAATTGGTACAAGGACACCTTTTTCCATTTCGATATCAATTTCGACTTTAACGTTGGCTAGTGTTTGATCAAAAATAGGGACTTGACCAAGATGTTTTCTGATTTCTTGTACTCCTTTTTTTGTTAGGATCAGATTGGGGTGATCTTGAGCATATATAAAGGATATCCCCACAAATAAAATAGGTAGTACGAAGTAATGCCTAATCTTAGTCAAAAATGTTTGTGTGTTCATTTATACGTCCTTTATACCTTATTTAATAAGTCCAAGATGAAGTCCGTCGTCTCCCTTATTTTGCAATTCAGAATCTTCCTGTAGTGCATAACTGGTTTTGTTCAAAAATTTGGGATCCAAAGACCATAATGTATTTACTTCATAGTCCTGATCTCCGGTTACGATCACTTTTTCAGAATCAAAGAAATTGTTATGATGTACTTTGGCAATAGGACCACCTACAACCAAATGCATTTGTATTCCCTTGCTGTTGTTGAATATGCTATTTTTAATCTCTGCATTTTGCACACCTACCATGGTTATGGATTTTTTGTTTTTATTTCTTTTTCCATTTCCAACATTATCCAACACATTATGGTCAAAAGTTAGAAAAGGACCAAAAGTACTCTCATCACGACCGTCACGTACCAGATTTAAAACAGCTCCCTGGATGTCTGAAAACACATTGTTTTTAAGAATTACAAATTCTGCATTGAATATCCCATTCTCTCCAATCTCCTTATCCAAAGCCAGTATATCACCAGTAATGTTTTTGAAGGTAGAATTGGTAATACTAATAGTGTCTGCAACTGTATTTTTGTATACCTTGATGGCATTGTAGGAATGATTGATATTCAAGTTTTTGAATTCGCAGGCATTGATCAGCAAGGTATAGTTTTTGTTCATAGAATATTTGCTGGTTCTGATTACCGAATTTCCAGAGTAATCAGGGGCTTCTTTACCATCAAAAATTAACTTATTAAGTTTAAGATTCCCGCCGTTTTGAATGTCAAAAAGCGAATTTTTCTCAAAAACAATTGTCGATTTTTCAAGAAATGAGGTGATAGTAATCGGATGATTGATATTGATGGTTTTGGTGACCAGATATCCATGAGGGGAGGTGAGTTGTATGATGTCTCCAGGCGCTGAATTTTTTACCGCATCATAAAGCGTATTATTCCCAGGGGCTACTTGAATAGTTTTACCAGCATCAAATTTGATTTTCTTATTGGTTTTAGGGTACCATGAAGGGCCTGTGGTTTCTTTGGTAGGTACATTTTCTGCAATAGAGGCTCCAGCTTGGCTGCTTTGAGCAGGAATCAGCAATCCTTGCGCATTTTTCTGAAGGGCTAGTTTTTTGGATACAAATCCCTTTTCTGTGATTGGTTTTGTATTAAGACTGATAATATTATTCTGAAAATCAATGCCACTGATATCATCGTATACGGTGAAGGTATCATCTTTTGATTCATTGTAAAAAATGTTGTTTTTCATTTCAGAATTGATAGGAGTGGCACTGCGCTCACTATCACTTCCTGCACATAATTGTATATAATTACAATTGATAAAAGTGTTATTATTTATTTTGGCATCTTCTACTTGAAAATATCGGTTAAGTGGTGAATTAGGAACTCCATTCATTACCACCAGAGCTCCGCCAAAGCGATATCCGGTAAGTCCAATTCCGTAGTTGTTTTCAACAGTTTGTTTTCCGTTAATCACTCTTATACCTCCTGTACTAGGTATTCCATTACCTATAAACACATTATTTTTTACCATGGTCTCATTTCCATGTCTCATGGTAAGCGTACCTCTGCATTCATAAAATACATTGTTGCGGAAGGTATTCTGACAAGATTTATTGGAAATGATTTCAAGTTCCCCACCACAACGATCAAAATAGTTGTTTTCTACAATGGTGTTTGAATTACTTAATGAGTGATGGCTTGTTCCTATACGTAAGGTTTCGCCACCGTTAGAACCAAGGGTTTGTCTTGGACCAAAGTAATTATGATCGATTTGGTGATGGTTTTCTATAAATTTTTTCGAATTTAAACGAACTGCCATGGTTACCCCCAAATTTCCTTTGCCTTCAAAATGGTTGTGGTCGATGCGATTGTTTTTTCCGTAGATACCAATCCAATAGTCTTGTTCTCTTCGCTCGGGATTACTGTAGTTATCAATCACACATTCTGTAAGACGTGAATGAGAAGCGAAGGTATTTTTGTCTTTCTTAAAAGAGATCACTTCTGAAGTAGGAGTGAAGCCATTTTTAAAAACCAGACCACTCACTACAAGATGTTCGCCCGCTATTCTAAGATTGGAGTTTCCTTCTAATGTAGTTTTCCCTTTTTCTTCGACAGTTAAGGTAATAGGATTACCTTTTTCCCCTTTGGCTTCAAATAGTAACTCGGTATCTTGCCATACACCAGAAGCTAGGATGATGGAGTCACCAGGTTTTGCTTGTTGAACAGCGTCATTAAAAGCCTGTAAAGTTGCAATGGTACTGTTCTCCTTTGTAGTATTCGAAGATTGACAAGAGGCTAAAAGTAGTACTAAAAGTACTGCGGGATATGTTACTATTTTTGTCATATGAAATCTGGTTAACCAATTTGGTTAACCAAAAATAGTAATATAAATCAATTATCAAAGAAGAAAATTTATTTTTTTATTAAAAAATTGATGAATTCCTTACGTAATGTATAAATAAAGAGTGCTATTTCTAATCATTTCTCATTGAGAATTGTCATAGTACTAGGGTAGCTTATTGCCACAATATTTATAAAGTTCTTTAAAATGATCTTTCAAATGTTGTACAGCTTCTTCTGGTTTTTGCTCTTGAATAGCATCGACTATGGCTTGATGCTCTTTTACTAATAAGTAGCTCTCTTCTTTATTGCACACTTTATTTTTAATAAAATGAGTAATAATTTCTGGTGTAATAATAAGCATTAAAGAGTTGATCACACTGTTATTGCTTGCTTCAGCAATTTTGATATGAAACATCAAATCCTCTTCAATTGCAGCAATACCTTTCATAGCTTTTTCGCTGTATGCTTTATGCGCCTTTTGGATTTCTTCCATTTGCTGTGCTGTTCTTCGCTTTGCGGCCAGTTGCACAGCATTGGTTTCCAAAATAATCCTGGTTTCAACAAAAGACTTGAAATCAGGTTTTTGCAGTTGTAGAATATCCGACATCATTCCATTTAATGCAGTAACACCAATGTTGGATACCCGTGTGCCGGATTGAGGAAACTTTTTTACAAGACCGTAAAACTCAAGTTTTTGGAGTGCCTGTCGAAGCTGATTTCTAGTCACTCCAAATTTCTCAGAAAGTTCACGTTCTGCAGGAAGTCGATCTCCAGGTTCCAATTGTTTGGAAAGAATGAGTTCTCTTATTTTGGAAATAATAACTTCTTCTTTGCTTTCTTTTTTGTTTTCTGATGTTTTGGTTTTATCGATCGTGTTTATTTTCATAAGGTTTTGGTACTTGACAATTGGGTAATTCCATTTTGGTTTACCACAAAATATTCTTAAAATTATTAATATAATTTTAAAAAACTTTAAATTTTCTAATAAAAATACGGCTATCCCATAAAAAGAGGAATAGCCGTGTTTTCTTAGATTAATTTATTTCCTTGATGTCAAGTGTTTAATGAAATACTTCAAGTTTATTGATACCCACTCTTCCGTAGTCAGAACTCTTGTAACTTTTTCCTTTCATTGATTGCAAATAGTTTCCTGCCTTAAAGTAGTTTTCTTTGGCAGCAACCGATTTTGAAGTATAGATAGTACGTACTCTGTTACCGCTATTGTCTAATTCATAAAGTTTTACAATGCTGTTCTTGTAAGTGAGTTCAAGATACATTTCTTCTCCAAGATTAAAATTCCCCACTGTTTTTCCTCCACCTTCAAGAACCTCAGTAACGTAACCGTTAATTCTCATTTTTACAGATCCACTGGTTTGATTAGCGCTACCTTGGCATTGCACTCGAATTACATCATCAAATTTGTCGGTTTTATCATGAATTTGACCAAAACAAACTTTTCCAGAACTAGGTAATCGATCTACTCGTACTCTCCATTTCATACGGTGTTCTGTATTTGTAGTACCATCCCAGAATATATTGCTATTTCCATTGGCCGTTAATTCTCTTAATTCCATTCTAGGGTTTCCAGAACCTGAAGAAGTATCACTTCCTGCCCAAACCTGGAATATTGCCCAATTGTTTTGAACAAAGAACCAATCGTCATTCGTATAATTCGATAGGTTAGGAATAGCATCAACATATTGGTTGTTTGACGGAGTTCCGCTCAAACCGTTAAGTTTCCAATTCTGTAAACCAAGAAGAGCATACGGAGTATTGCTAGAAGGTGGTGGAGGTGGCGGATTTACTGATCCATCTTCTCCGTAGATTTCTACTTCGGTAACACTATTCCAATCATTGCTGGAGTTTCCAAAACTGGAAATACGAACATATCTTGCAGTGGTTTCCGAGAAATCATACGTTTCTAATTGACGAGTATTCCCACTGCTTCCTTCATTCTTTTTATCCAACACTGTTGATAAACTCGAAGTAGAATTACCTACTCGTACTTTAAAAAATGCTTTACGTTGATCTCCTTTGTACCATGCGATTTTAATCCTGGAGATCTTTTTTGAAGAACCTAAATCATAGGTGATGTATTTTCCCGTTCTTCCAAAAGAAGACCATCTTGTGTTTAAGTTGCCATCCAAAGTGTTGGAAGGAACGTTACCGTCATCCCCGTTAGCAGAAACTGAGGCAACAGATAATTCTACCAAAGATTGTTTCAAATTATCATTTTCTTCGGTGAGGGATACATCATCTGCAAATTCAATATCCGTGGTGCAATTCGTAAATGTAATTAGAACTAATGCTACACAAGCATAGTAAGCAGCTTTTCTTAAGTTTTTCATAATCGTTTGTTTGTGTTAAATCAATATAATTCTCTGAATTGGTCGACCAATTTATGTTAATTTGTTGATTTTCACAAATCAAAAATTGATAATTAACAAAATTATTGTTAAAAAAATAGAGAATTGATATTTTCAATTATGATTTTTGTTTAGTTAGTATTTATTAAAAATGGTGGTTATTCACCATTAATTTTTGCCATACTAATAAACGAAGAAGGGGGAATGTTTTTTTTGAAAATTGAGATGTTAGAACTACAGTGTACAGAAATAAACGGTGCGCATAGTATCAAGGTGAGTCCTATATAAACAGATGCTTTTAAGAAGCTGAATATCCTTTGATTTTTTTGTTTGTTTTGATAAAGTCATTGATTTTGTAATACGTAATTATTTTCGAAACCTATTTTTGGGTAACCAATACATAAACTATAGAACACATTTTTTATTGTTGTCCATTTATCAAAATCATTCATTGCGTACTATTTAATTTTTAATACTTTTTTTTGCCATATTCGTATTAATGCTAATTTTTACATAATAATTCACTGTGGTACAAAGTTTTTACTTAATATTGCAGTATTAGTTAACGAAAGGGGCTACGGCCGACGATTTAGAGTTACTATTATGAAAACGGCAACATTTATTTATTCGGAAGTTAAAGTTCAATCTTTGAACACATTAGGTAATATTTCAATTACTCCTGTACGCCGTTTCCGTCGCCCCTTGGGGGTTTAATTTTCTTCTGAAGTAGGTGCGCCCTACTTCCCCGAGAGACATCCAACTTGATTTTAGAACTGTAACAAAGACTACATACTACTATATTAGTTTTTTGCACTTTTCTATATCGCTTCCTGGATACCACAAAATAAAATCAAAACTAATTATCAAACTTTTGATAAACGCAGCTTACGTTTATGCAAGAAGTACACATTACAATAGCAGACGAAAGTCATTTTCTATACGCTGAAGAAATTTGCAGTGTAATATCGGATTCCGCCAAGGTAAGAGGAACGGGTATCGCTAAGCGAACACCAGAGTATGTGCAAACCAAAATGAAAAATGGCGATGCGATCATTGCATTATGCGATGATCGTTTTGCCGGTTTTTGTTACATAGAAAGTTGGGGTCATGGCGAGTATGTTGCACATTCAGGTTTAATTGTACATCCGGACTTTAGAAACCGCGGATTGGCAAAAAAGATTAAAGAATTTACGTTTAATCATTCCTTAATAAAATACCCAACAGCCAAAGTATTCGGAATCACCACAGGTTTGGCAGTGATGAAAATTAATTCTGAATTGGGATATAAGCCGGTAACGTTCTCAGAATTAACGGATGATCCAAAGTTTTGGTCGGGTTGTAAGACATGTACAAACTATGAGATTTTGACTTCAAAGGATCATAAAATGTGTTTATGTACCGGAATGCTGTACGATCCGCTTCGAAAAAAGAAAAAGAAAGAGAAGTGGTTCAATCAAAAAGTATTAAAAAGATTAAAAAAGATCAAGCAAACCATGCTTGCAAATAATAAACCATTGTTATTATGGAAAAAGTAGTATTGGCATATAGTGGGGGACTAGATACCTCTTATTGTGTAAAATATTTAATTCATGAAAAAAATCTTGAAGTGCATACCATTTTGGTAAATACTGGAGGATTTTCGGAAACAGAATTAGAAGAAACTGAAAAAAGAGCTTATGAACTTGGGAGTTCATCTCATATCAATAAGACCATTGTTGAAGAATTTTACCAAAAAGCAATCAAGTATTTGATTTATGGTAATGTCCTAAAAAATAATACCTATCCTTTGTCAGTAAGTGCCGAGAGAATCTTCCAGGCGATAGAGGTGATCAATTATGCAAAGCAAATTGGTGCAAAGTATATAGCTCATGGAAGTACTGGAGCAGGGAATGATCAGATAAGATTTGATGTGATTTTTCAAACCCTGGCACCAGAAATTGAAATCATAACACCGATTAGAGATCTTAAACTTTCAAGACAAGAAGAGGTCGCTTACCTTCAAAGTCATGGAGTGCAGTACAGTTGGGAAAAGGCCCAATATTCTATCAATAAGGGGATTTGGGGAACCAGTGTAGGAGGTAAAGAAACACTAACTTCTCAAAACCCGCTACCAGATGAAGCGTTCCCAAGCCAACTCCAAAAAGACAAAGAAGAAACCATTACGCTCAATTTTGAGAAAGGAGAACTCGTTGGTTTGGATGGGATAAAAGATACTCCAGTAAATAATATACTAAAGCTTGAAGAGCTGGCAAGTGCCTTTGCAATTGGTAGGGATATTCATGTAGGAGATACCATTATCGGAATAAAAGGAAGAGTTGGATTTGAAGCAGCGGCACCCATTGTGATTATAAAAGCACATCATTTGTTAGAAAAACATGTACTGACCAAATGGCAACAATACTGGAAAGAACAATTGGCCAATTGGTATGGGATGTTATTACATGAGGGAAATTATCTGGATCCAGTAATGCGAAACATAGAGGTTTTTTTGGAAGATTCACAGAAATCAGTTACCGGAGAAGTAAAGGTAAAATTAAAACCGTATCACTTTATGTTAGAAGGAGTAGAATCAGATTTTGATATGATGAAATCCGATTTCGGACAGTATGGAGAGATGAATAATTCCTGGACTGCAGATGACGCCAAAGGCTTTATTAAGATTTATGGCAATGCCAATAAAATATATCACAACGTAAACCCAGATCAATCATGATAAAAGTTGGAATAATAGGAGGGTCAGGATATACTGCTGGAGAATTACTTAGGCTTTTGATACATCATCCAAAAGTGCAACTGGATTTTGTGTACAGTACTACCAATGCTGGAGTTTCAATACATAAGCAACACCCTGATCTGGTCGGAGAAATTGATTTAGAGTTCACCGATACCGTAAACCCAAATGTGGATGTAGTGTTTTTGTGTTTAGGTCATGGGCGATCTCAAGCTTTACTAAATGAACATAGTTTTTCTGAAACGACCAAAGTGATTGATCTTGGAAATGATTTCAGGTTGAACAAAGATAAAAGCTACCAAAACAGGGATTTTGTATATGGATTGCCTGAATTGCAAAAGGAAAAGATTATAGAAGCAACAAACATTGCTAATCCAGGTTGTTTTGCTACAGCTATTCAATTGGCATTGTTACCCTTAGCATCTGTTGATCAATTGAATAGTGCTGTACATATCAACGCAACAACGGGAAGCACAGGAGCTGGTGTAATACCCGGTAGTACTACTCATTTTAGTTGGAGGGATAATAATTTTTCTAGTTATAAGGTATTTACCCATCAGCATCTAGACGAGATCCAGGAAAGTTTGGTGCAGTTACAACCCAATTTTGATAGTCCGTTGTTCTTTATTCCTAATCGAGGAAATTTCAGCAAGGGAATATACGTAACTCTTTATACCGAATTTGTGGGAAGTGAGGAAGAAGCCATTCAACTGTATAAGGATTTTTATAAAGAAGCTCAGTTTACCGTAGTTTCAGATCAGGAAATTCACTTAAAACAAGTGGTCAATACCAACAAATGTATCCTTCATATTAGCAAGAAGAAAGGGATGTTACTCATTACATCTGTAATAGATAATTTGATCAAAGGAGCATCTGGGCAAGCTATTCATAACATGAATTTAATGTTTGGAATTGAAGAGAAAACAGGTTTAGAATTAAAAGCAAGTGCATTTTAGACATGAATAAGATAACCATTATAGGAGGAGGAAACTTAGGGAAATCCATTATTTCAGGATTGGCCAATAGCGACCTTTTTGAAGCAAAACATATTACGGTAGTCGATAAGTCAGAACATAATTTGACTGAAGTAAAAGAGAAATTGGGAGTGTCAACCTCTCAAAATATTGCAGAGGCTATTTCTGACGTGAAATGGGTGATCTTGTGTGTGCAACCCAGACAGTTAGATGCGGTTCTGAAAGAAATAAAAGAAGAACTCACCACCGATCAGATATTGATCTCGACAGTCACGGGAACGTCAATTGAAGAGATCAATGAAGTGGTTCCTCAAAACAAGGTGATTCGTGTAATGCCAAATACTGGAGCGTCAAAAAAATTATCGATGACCTGTATTTCTGCAAACGAGGACGTAAAAGAAGAGTTAACCTTTGTTCAAAAGATGTTTGATACTATCGGAAAAACGTTGGTCATTGAAGAACGACTTATGCAGGCGGCTACGGTGTTGGGTGCGAGTGGGATTGCTTTCTTTTTGAGATTTCTTAGAGCGATGATTCAAGGAGGAATACAAATGGGATTTCATCCTCATGAAGCACAGATTATTGCAGTACAAACAGCTATGGGGGCAGCAACTTTGGTTGCAAAAAATGGAACACATCCAGAACGTGAAATTGATAAGGTAACTACACCTCAGGGGTGTACTATCGAAGGTCTTAACGAGATGGAACATCAGGGGCTTAGTTCCTCAGTGATAAAAGGGGTGATGGCCTCGTATGAAAAGATAAATACAATAAAATAAGGAGCATTAAAAAGAATATAAACATGAAATTATTTGATGTATATCCACTATATAATGTAGAACCTGTAAAGGCATTCAATAGCACCGTTATTGATAAAAATGGAGTAGAATATTTGGATTTGTACGGGGGGCACGGAGTAATTTCCATAGGGCATTCGCATCCTCACTATACCAAAAAAATAAAAGAGCAGATTGATAACATAGGATTCTATTCCAATGCGGTACAGAATAGCATGCAAACTGAATTGGCACAAAAACTGGGAGCATTATCAGGATATGATACCTATCAATTGTTTTTGTGTAATTCTGGCGCAGAAGCCAATGAAAATGCGCTGAAACTAGCCTCTTTTCATACCGGGAAATCTCGTGTGATTGCTTTTGATAATGCATTTCATGGTAGAACGTCGGCAGCAGTTGCAGTAACAGATAATGCCAAAATTAACGCTCCGCTCAATAAGCAGCAAGAAGTAACTTTTCTGCCTTTGAATGATATTGATGCCGTAACCCAAGAATTAGAGAAAGGAGATGTATGCGCTGTAATCATTGAGCCTATTCAAGGAGTAGGAGGTCTTGATCAACCGACCACTGCATTTTTCCAGGAATTGCAATTGCTTTGTAATGAGAATAATGTGGTATTGATTGCCGACGAAATTCAATCTGGATATGGAAGAAGTGGAAAGTTCTTTGCGCATCAACACCATGGTGTTACCCCTGATATTATTTCTGTAGCCAAAGGAATGGGGAACGGTTTCCCTATTGGCGGGATACTAATAGCACCTCATATTCAACCTAGTTATGGATTGCTAGGAACTACCTTTGGAGGTAACCATTTGGCCTGTGCCGCGGCTCTTGCGGTACTCGAAGTGATTGAGACCGAAAATTTGGTAGATAATGCAGCGTCAATTGGGGAGTATTTCTTAACTAAAATTAAAGAACTACCAGGAATTAAAAAATGTAAAGGTAGAGGGCTCATGGTTGGTTTAGAATTTGACTACGAAGTAGGAGAATTACGTAAAAAGTTGATTTATGATGCGCATATTTTTACTGGTGGATCTATGAATAAAAGGCTGTTACGAATACTACCGCCACTTACAATCGATAAAAAAGAAATCGATCAGTTTGTAATGGCATTACAAAACATCTTAATCGCAGAAAAAGTGTAGTTATGGAAGCAGTACTGAACATAGAACAACGAAATGCGGTTTTGTTAAAGATGGCGGAGTTGATTGCTAAAAACAAGGAAACTTTGATCAGGGCCAATCAAAAAGATTTGAACAGTTACTCTGGAGAGGATAAAGCAATGTACGACCGATTGAAGGTTGATAAGGCTAAAGTACAGGGGATGATTGATGCATTAGAACAATTGGCAAATCTAGAGGATCCTTTAGGAGTAGAACGTTTTCAATTTGAACACGAAAATGGAATGCATGTTTTTAATAAAACAGCTCCTTTTGGTACGGTACTTATCATCTACGAATCAAGACCAGATGTGACCGTCGAGGCTGCTGGAATTGCGTTCAAATCTGGAAATAAAATTTTACTAAAAGGAGGTAAGGAATCTCTAAACTCTAATCTGGAAATAGTGAAGTTATGGCAAGAGGCACTAGCAAGTGTTGAAGCTACTATAGATTGGATTGCCTACTTGAATTATGATCGAGAGAAAACCCAGGAGTTTTTGGAACATCCAACGCAAAGAGTAGATCTTATTGTCCCTAGAGGAGGAGAAAAACTGATCGCATTTGTAAAGCAACATGCTACCTGCCCGGTGATCGTTAGTGGTCGAGGAAACAATTTTGTATATGTTCATGATGAAGCGGATAGCGCTCTGGCGCTGGATAATATCATCAACGGTAAAACCGATAAAATCTCTGCGTGTAATGCGGTTGATAAGGTTTTGATTGATAAAAACTTACCCAATAAAGAGGATTTTGTAAGAAACCTGATTACAGCACTCAAAGATTATGATGTAGAAATTATTGGAGATTCGTCTTTGGCTAAATATGAGGAGGTAAAGACCATCGAGAATGATAAGATCTGGTTTGAAGAGTTTTTGGATTACAAAATTGTAATTGGTGAAACTACCAATAACAAAGAAGCAATTGATAAAATTAATGAATATAGCGGAGGGCATTCTGCGGCAATCATTACTAGAAATCAGCAGATTGCAGATCAGTTTATGATGTCGGTAGATTGTGCCGCAGTATATCATAATGCTTCAACTCGATTTACAGATGGGTTTCAGCTGGGATTAGGAGGAGAGCTGGCAATTAGTACAGATAAATTACATCAAAGAGGACCAATTGGTTTACAACATTTGGTAACCAACAAATGGTATATACATGGAGAAGGGCAGATCAGATAAGAAAAGAATTGTACTCAAAATAGGATCCAATACTTTGACAAAAGAAACGGATCAGATTTCAAGAGGAAAAATTGAGGACATCGGTAGGCAGATTGTTGCATTACAGGATACTTATGAGTTTGTTATTGTAAGCTCTGGCGCTATAGCTGTAGCCAAACAATTTGTGAATTTGGAGAGTAATGGTAAGGAAATCAATGTAAAACAAGCATTGGCATCTATTGGTCAGCCACACTTAATGCGAATTTTTCAAGAGAGTTTTAGAGATCTTGGTTTGTTGACGTCTCAGTGTTTGTTGTCTTATTCGGATTTTGAAAGGGAGGAATCAAAACAAAATATTGTGAATACGATCAATGTATTGGTAGCTAATAACTACATCCCGATCATCAATGAAAATGACACTGTGGCTACAGATGAAATCCAATTTGGAGATAATGATAAGTTAGCGGGGTTAACAGCAGTGTTGTTAGATGCAGATTTACTTGTCGTTGCTACCAATACCAATGGAATTTGTACAAAAGCATCCATTCAAAATAAGACCTACCAAACGATTACCGATGTAGTAGATGTAGAAGAGTTGGAACAAGAGATCGTGAGTGCAGTGTCTTCTCATGGTACTGGTGGGATGCGTTCAAAAATTGAAGCAGCAAAAATTGCCCAGGCTGCTGAGATAGAAACATGGATTGTAAATGGGCTTAACGATAATTTTATTACCGATGTAATTGAGGATAAGATCCCTTTTACCAGAATAACAAAAGCAGTATATAATGAATAATTACTTTTCAATAGCAGATATAGATAATGTTGAAGATTGGGTGGATCAAGCTATAGCGTTAAAAAAGGAACCACTACAGGATAAAAAACTGGGAGAGGACAAAACCATAGGGTTGTTGTTTTTTAATCCCAGTCTACGTACTCGATTAAGCACACAAAAGGCGGCACTTAATCTGGGGATGAATGTGATGGTGATGAATTTTACAGGAGAAGGCTGGTCTTTAGAATATGGTGACGGTACCATCATGGATCAAGGAAATTCCGAACATGTTAAGGAAGCAGCGCAAGTGGTTTCACAATATTGTGATATACTGGCCATTCGAGCATTTGCACATTTAAAAGATAAAGAAGAGGATTACAGCGAAAAGGTGTTAAAAAGCTTTATGGAATACGCGACCATTCCAGTAGTGAATATGGAAAGTGCCACGGGTCATCCATTACAAGCACTTACAGATGCAATTACTATTACCGAACATAAAAAAAAGAAGAAACCAAAGGTTGTATTATCATGGGCACCGCATCCAAAAGCTTTGCCCCAGGCTGTTGCCAACTCTTTTGTAGAGATGATGCAACGAATGGACGCGCATTTTGTAATTACCCATCCAAAGGGATATGAGTTAGCCAGTCAGATTACTAAAGAGGTGCCCATTGATTACAACCAGGAGAATGCTTTTAAAGATGCAGATTTTATTTACGTCAAAAACTGGAGTGCTTACCAGGACTACGGAAAAGTACTGTCTATTGATACTGATTGGAGAATTACTGAAGATAAAATGAAACTGACCAATCAGGCCAAATTTATGCATTGTTTACCAGTAAGACGAAATGTAGTCGTAGATGATGCAGTGATTGAAAGTAAAGATGCAATTGTAATTCAGCAGGCCAACAATAGAACCTATGCAGCGCAATTGGTGCTGAAAAAAATACTAAAAGGATTGAAGGGATGAGGAAGCAGTTATTAGTAGCAAAAATAGGAGGCAATATTATTGAAGACAAAGATGCGCTAAATCAATTTTTGATAGACTTTTCAAAAATAGAAGGACCTAAAATTTTGATTCATGGAGGCGGAAAGTCAGCAACACAGCTTTCAAAAAAACTTGGGATCAAAACCGAAATGATCGACGGCAGAAGAATAACCTCGGCAGCAAATTTGGATGTTGTGGTAATGACCTATGCGGGGTTAATCAATAAAAATATTGTTGCAGGGCTGCAAAAACAAGGTAGTCCAGCACTAGGGTTAACAGGTGCAGATGCAAATACAATTATTGCGACCAAAAGACCCGCACAGTTTGTGGATTACGGTTTTGTAGGCGATGTAGAGAAGGTAAATAATAAGATGATAAAAGGGATATTGGATATGGGGATCATTCCTGTATTTTGTGCAATCACTCATGATGGAAATGGGCAATTGTTAAATACCAATGCCGATACGATAGCCTCAGAGATTGCCTCTGCAATGAGCGCCCATTTTGAAGTGTCCTTGTTCTACTGTTTTGAACTGAAAGGTGTTTTGGAAGATATCAATAATAAGGATTCTGTTATAGAACATATTAATTTAGAAAAATATGCAAAGCTTAGAGATGATGAGGTAATAGCCGATGGAATGCTACCAAAATTACAGAATTGTTTTGATGCATTGCAAAAGAATGTAGCTAGCGTACATATTGCAAACGCCGAATTTATAAAAGATAAAACCATAAAACATACTACCTTGAGTTTATAAATCAAGATAGATAAAAAAACATTCAATCATAAAATGAGTACTAGTCTACATAAAGAAGGGTTTACGGGTTTCGAGATTTCGACGCTTACAGATAATGCCATTGAGTTATTAAAAAAACTAATAGAAACCCCTTCTTTTTCTTCAGAAGAAGAGAACACTGCTTTGTTAATTGAAGAGTGGTTCAATACGCTTAAAATTCCTTTTGAAAGAGAGAATAACAATATATGGGCGTACAACTTGCACTTTGATGCTGCAAAACCCACTATTCTTCTGAATTCTCATCACGATACTGTAAAACCAAATGGAAATTACACCAATGATCCTTTTCAAGCATTTGTTGAAGATGGAAAATTATTTGGTCTAGGAAGTAATGATGCTGGAGGTTGTCTGGTTTCGTTGCTGGCAACATTTACGTATTTCTATCATAAAGAAAACCTAGCCTACAATTTGGTGGTAGTTGCATCTGCCGAAGAAGAAAGTAGTGGTCCGTTGGGTCTGAAAAGTGTGCTGAAATACCTTAAGAATGTTGAGTTTGCTGTGGTAGGAGAACCTACACTCATGCAATTGGCAGTAGCCGAAAAAGGATTGTTAGTTCTGGATGTTTCTGTGCAGGGAACATCAAGTCACGCTGCGCATCCCAATGATGATAATTCCATTTATAAGACCTTAGAAGTATTGCAATGGTTTAAAGATTTTACCTTCGAAAAAGAGTCAGAAACTCTAGGTAAAGTTAAAATGACTGTTACCCAAGTAAGTGCAGGGAACCAGCATAATGTGGTTCCTTCTCATTGTGATCTGGTAGTAGACATCCGGGTCAATGATAAATATAAGAACGAAGAAATTTTAGCAATGGTAAAAGAAAACATGCCACCTCATGTTACGGTAACACCAAGATCATTACACCTGGGATCTTCTTCCATACCCATGGATCATCCTATTGTAAAATCTGGGATTGCTCTGGGAAGAACAACTTATGGATCACCAACGCTATCTGATCAATCGGTATTGAGCTGTCCTTCATTAAAGCTGGGCCCAGGCGATTCTACGCGATCGCATTCGGCAAATGAGTTTATTTATGTGGATGAGATAAAAGAAGGCGTAGCCTTGTATGTGAAAATTTTAGCGGGAATAATTTAAAGAAAAGAGAGAGATGAAATAAGCCATAACAAAAAAGTGAGATGCTCATTGATATGATAATATGGCGATTCCATCTGACAATTAAAAAACAATAAGTATAAACAGATGAAACTTTGGGACAAGGGATTACCCACAGACGAAAAAATAGATAGATTTACCGTAGGTAACGACAGGCAATTGGATTTAGTTATTGCCAAATATGATGTACGTGCAACGTTGGCTCATGGTAAAATGCTACACAAGATCGGATTACTTTCAGAAACCGAAATTTCAAGTATAGAAAACGTATTGAATGAACTCAACAAACAAATAGATGAAGGATCCTTTACTATCGAAAATCAGTTTGAAGATGTGCATTCAAAAATAGAATACGAATTAACGCATCAGATAGGAGAAGCAGGTAAAAAAATCCATACAGCGAGATCTAGAAATGATCAGGTTTTGGTAGCTATGCATCTATATCTTAAAGATGAGTTACAACAAATAAAAAATAAGGTCAAAGAACTTTCAAAAGTACTGCTATCCAGAGCAAATGAGTTCAAGAATGTATTGCTTCCAGGATATACGCATTTACAGATTGCAATGCCTTCTTCTTTTGGATTGTGGTTCTCTGCCTATGCTGAGAGTTTTGTAGATGATTTGTTTTTTGTGAATGCTGCGTTACAAGTGGTGGATCAAAACCCGTTAGGGAGTGCTGCTGGTTATGGGAGCTCATTTCCAATCGATAGGGAGTTTACAACACAAGAGCTGGATTTTGCAACCTTGAAATACAATGTGGTAGCTGCTCAAATGAGCAGAGGAAAATCAGAAAAGTCCGTTTCTTTTGCGATTAGTAGTGTAGCCGCAACACTGTCAAAGTTGGCGATGGATGTGTGTCTGTATATGAGTCAGAACTTTGATTTTATGAGTATACCTTCAGAATTAACTACGGGATCCAGTATTATGCCTCATAAAAAGAACCCAGACGTTTTTGAATTAATTAGAGGGAAATGCAACAAGATACAGGGGCTACCGTATGAGCTTACATTACTAACGGCAAACCTTCCAAGTGGTTATCATAGAGATCTTCAATTGCTAAAAGAGGGAATAGTTCCTGCTATTCAGGATTTAAAAGCTTCGCTGGAGATGTCTGCATATGCATTACAACAAGTAACGGTAAACAAAGCTATTTTGAATGATCCAAAATATGATTACCTCTTTAGTGTAGATACATTAAATGCATTAGTGATGCAGGGAATGACCTTTAGAGAGGCCTATGTAAAAATCGGAAAGGATATAGAAGAAGGGAACTATCATCCGGAAAAAAATACCACACATACACATGCGGGAAGCATTAATAATTTATGCCTAAACAAAATAGAAGAAAAACTGGAGCGTGTTTAATTGAGTGTAAGTTGAGTTAGTTTAATTTTTTAGCTTCAGTCTAGACCCCCAAGGAGTTGTTAACCTATGGGGGTTGTTTTTTTGGTATACCAGTCTAAAAAAATTACCTTTAGAAAAGAAAATTCACACAAGTTGTCCTGATATGAGTAAGTTGTTTTTTTGGTCTCTTACTGCGGCATTAGCTGGTTTTTTATTTGGATTTGATACGGTAGTGATTTCTGGGGCGGATCAAAGCTTACAGGAGTTATGGGGTACTTCTGATGCGTTTCATGGTTCTGTAGTAATGGCTATGGCTTTATGGGGAACCGTAATCGGAGCTGTTTTTGGCGGGATCCCTACCAACCAATTGGGAAGAAAAAAGACCTTACTATGGATAGGGGTGTTTTATTTGATATCGGCAATAGGATCAGCATTGGTAAATGATCCTTGGACTTTTGCAATGTTTAGATTTTTGGGAGGGTTAGGTGTTGGAGCATCAACCATTGCTGGACCGGCGTATATTTCAGAAATGGCCCCGGCAAAAGATAGAGGTCGATTGGTGGCTTTATACCAATTCAATATTGTAATGGGGATACTACTGGCTTTTGCCTCCAATTATTTTTTAAGTGCTATAGAAGAATCTGCCTGGCGTTGGATGTTGGGAGTAGAGGCAATACCAGCTTTGCTATATACACTTTTGGTATTTAAAATTCCTAAAAGCCCAAGATGGTTGATTTCAAAGGGAAAGATCAATGAAGCTCAGGAAACACTTCGCATTATTGACCCAGAAACTGATATCGCATCATTAATAGATGAATTGCAATTAAATACCGAACGAACAGCCTCTGAAGAACATATTTTTTTGAAGAAATATCGTTTTCCGCTGCTATTGGCTTTTTTGATCGCGTTTTTCAATCAGTTTTCGGGGATTAATGCCTTTTTGTACTATGCTCCCAGGATTTTTGAAGAAGCAGGATTAGGAAAAAGTACGGCGTTGTTGAGTAGCATTGGTATCGGGGTAACGAATTTGATTTTTACCCTTATCGGTGTGGTTCTTATTGATCGTTTGGGGAGAAAACTACTGATGTATGTAGGGTCTGCAGGATACATTATATCGTTGAGTTTGGTATCTATGGCCTTTTTCCTCGATTGGGGAGGGATGGCAGTTCCAATATTTTTGTTTGTTTTTATCGCATCGCATGCCATTGGGCAGGGAGCAGTTATTTGGGTATTTGTTGCCGAAATTTTTCCAAATCATTTAAGAGCTTCAGGCCAGGCATTTGGCAGCTCTGTGCATTGGATACTAGCAGCAATTATTCCCTCATTAGTACCACTGCTATTTTCTACGATAGGCTCAGGTATGGTGTTTATGATTTTTGCTGTTATGATGATATTTCAACTGCTGTTTGTGATCTTTTTAATGCCGGAAACTAAAGGGATTTCATTAGAAAATGTGAGTCAACAACTAATCAAAGAAAACTAATTACTTATGAAAATAACCTGTTTTGGAGAAGTGTTATGGGATATATTTCCTACCCATCGAAAAATAGGTGGTGCTCCACTTAATGTGGCTTTACGATTGCATACTATGGGAATCGACACTTCCTTAATCACCAGGATAGGAAATGATGATTTAGGAAGTGATATCGTAGCGTATGTAGAAAAACAAGGTATGCGTAACAATATCTTTCAAGAAGATATTAAACACATTACTGGCGAAGTGCTGGTTACTCTAGATAGTAGTGGTACAGCATCTTACGAGATTAGTAAACCTGTAGCCTGGGATTTTATCGAATATACCAAAGAGATGGAACAATTGGTAGTAAATTCAAATGCCTTGGTGTTTGGTAGTCTTGCTAGTAGAAATGAAGAAAGTAGAAATACCCTTCTGAAATTGTTGGGTAAGGCACAGTACAAAGTGTTGGATGTGAATCTTAGACCTCCTCATTATGATGCTTCCCTATTGTCACAACTAATGAACCAAGCTGATTTTATCAAACTGAATGATGAAGAATTGGAAGAAATTTGTGAACACTTAAACATCCAGGAGAGTACGTTAGAAAACCAGGCAAAAGCACTCGCTAAAGAAACAAAAACTGATCAAATTTGTATTACCAAAGGTGGAAAAGGAGCTACTCTGTTTTTTGATAATGAGTTTTATAACAACCCAGGGTATAAAGTAAAAGTAATGGACACCGTAGGGGCGGGAGATTCTTTTTTGGCAACATTGATTTCTAAATTATTGACAAAATCCCAGCCACAAGAAGCCATCGATTGTGCTTGTGCAGTAGGTGCAATGGTTGCGGGTAGCAAAGGGGCGAACCCCGTGTTTAGTAAAGAAGAAATCGAAGTATTTATGCATGAAAATGCTAAGTAGTTGTATATACCTTTATCATTAAAATAATTCTGAAAATGAGTAAGTCAAAAGTGAGTCGAAGACAAGTGATAAAAAACATATCACTAGGAATTGGAGCAGTAGGTATGGGTATGCCGGTTATAGCGGGTGAACCAGAAAAGAAATTGGGTAACACCAAGTCGACGCAATCAAAGCTGAAAAGGAATATTAACCATTCGGCTTGTAGATGGTGTTATCAGAATATTCCTTTAGAAGAATTCGCAGAAAAGGGGAAGGATTTAGGATTAGTAGGAATTGATCTTTTAAAACCTGATGAATGGAAAGTAGTTAAGGATAAGGGAGTTAGTTGCTCGTTGGCCACAGACTCTTTTGCAAACATTATTCATGGATTCAACAATCCTAAAAATCATGAAGCATTACAGCAACAATATATGGAGTTGATTTCTGAGGCGGCGGATGCTGGGATACAGCAAGTTATTGTCTTTTCTGGGAACCGTCATGGAATATCCGATGAATTGGGGTTAGAAAATTGTGCTCTAGGCTTAGACACATTGGTAAAACATGCCGAAAGGAATAATGTTACTTTGGTTATGGAATTGCTTAATAGTAAAGTAGATCATGCAGATTATCAATGTGATCACACCCCTTGGGGAATTCGTTTGGTAGATAAGATAGGATCTGATAATTTTAAATTGTTGTATGATATCTACCATATGCAAATTATGGAAGGTGATATTATCGCTACTATTACGAAGTATCATAAGTATATCAATCATTATCATACAGGAGGCGTTCCCGGAAGAAATGAAATTAACGACAAACAAGAACTGAATTACCCTGCAATAATGCGGGCTATTTTGAGCACAGGTTATAACGGATATGTTGCCCAGGAGTTTATTCCTACTTACGAAGATAAATTGCAAGCATTGAAGGAAGCAATTTTAATATGTGATGTATAATGATTAAGGTAATATCGTTTTTAAATCTTTCAGTACATCGATATTATGCCTCAAACTAGCATACAATACGAATAAGATAAAAACAGCTACTGCAAAGCCGAATAAGGTTCCATTTTTACTAGTAGACATCTTTTTGGAAGTGTCTAGATAAACCTTAGAAAATTTTTTGGTGTATTTGGTAACCAACGCAAAAGTTGGAGCGAAAATAAGTACAACGATAGCCATATCGATAAGTACCAATAGATACCCTTGTTGATCCACATGTTTTTTTACATACTTAATGATGTGTTCATTGATTAACGCAGCACACAAAACAGCAACGGCGTATATAGCATATTTGGTTAGGTTTTTGTTTTTCATGGGGCATTTGTTGTTTGAGGGAGAAAAGCTACTAAATCTATCGTATTAAATCAAAATTTAATAAAGAGAAACTACAGATTTACAGTTTTAGTATGTTTTTAATGTTGGTGATTACTTATTGTTTTAAGATTTAAATTGAGATTTTGATATGAAATCGAGAAGTGTTTTGTGATTTTTTTGCTAAATTGATATATTTATGCTAAATAAATATATATGAAAATTGAATCCTGTCCTAATTGCGGTTCTGACGACTATATCAAGAGTGGAGTAGTTAATGATCGTCAACGGTTTAAATGTAAATCTTGTGGCTACTTTTTCTCTGTAAATAAGATAGGTAAGAAAATAGATGATTACTATGTCAATAAGGCTTTACAGTTGTATTTGGAAGGGTTAACCTATCGGGAAATTGAGCGTATCTTGGGAATTTCGCACGTAAGTATTATGAACTGGGTGAAAAAATACAATATAAAGCGACCTTACAATTCTAATTATCATCCTACTTACAAAATTCTAAATGCTTCAGAACTTGCTGCTTACTTTAATGATGTACAAAATTTATCAGGAGCGGGGGTAGTAGTAACCGAACTTGGTGATAAGTTTATGTTGATTAAATGGGAGCGTTTTAGAGATTAACTATATTAAATTAACGAATAACTATATTAGTTTTTTCTTAACTGATGGTTTTTTGGAGATTAGTATCGCGCACAAAATCAATTTATTACTAATCTAATCTTTAAAACTCTATGAGAAAACAGCTAATCATATTGGTAGGTATGCTTCTTCTTACTTGCCACTATACATACTCTCAGGGATCGCCGGATTATACAGGCGGACTTAAGGTGAAATTAAACGAGGACGGTTCAAAATATTTCAGGATTATATCCTGGGCACAATTCTGGGCAAGATATCAGGATGAGGTTCCCGACGACGTAAGTAATACAAGCATGAGTATTCGAAGAGCTCGTATTCTTACCTATTCACAGATAAACAAAGACTTTTTGATTCTTACGCATTTTGGTCTTAATAGTTTGAATGCAAATAATCAAAGTCCCTTGGGCCGAGGGGAAGAATCTCAACTCTTTTTTCATGACGTATGGGGACAATATAATTTAAATGCCAACCATGCTATTGGAGCCGGTTTGCACTATTGGAATGGAATCTCCCGACTCAATAATCAAAGTACCCTTAACATCATGACGTTGGATAATAACCGACAGTCCTGGGCAACGATAGGGCTATCCGATCAGTTTGCCAGACATATCGGGATTTATGCCAAAGGTAGCTTTGGCAAGCTTCAATATCGGGTATCCATCAATGAATCGGGGACCAACAATCTTCAGGAAGGAACAGATCCTGTTGCAGATGGTCCTGCAGTATATGCAGGGAGAAGGTTACTAGGGTCCAAAGATGCGGGAAAGAATTTTGCGGGATATTTTGATTTCAATTTTTTGGATCAGGAATCTAATTTCCTTCCTTACAAAGTAGGAACTTATCTGGGAGGTAAGAAAGTATTTAATGTTGGAGCAGGGTTTTTCTTTCACCCCAAAGGTAGTGTGGTTGCAAATACAGCAGGAGATCTTGAAGGTGAAGATGTGGCCATTTTTGCGGTAGATGCTTTCTATGATGCACCGATAGGAGAAAATGGTTCTGCAATTACAGCCTATGCTACTTATCAGAATAATGATTACGGAGAAAACTTTACCTTAGGGCAAACTTATGAAACAGGTTCGATGATCTATGGTCATGTTGGATATGTTATTCCTAACGATAACAAGAAAACCAAGTTTCAACCTTATGCTTCTTTTAATACAAGATCGATAGATGCGATAGATGATAATGCCACAACTTTTGGAGTAGGAGCTAATGCGTATTTCAGTGGGCATCATTCTAAAATAACTTTAGAATATTTAAATACAAAATATGGGGATAACGATGCGCAAAGCTTTGTTACCCTGCAAGCAATGATATATTTATAAAAATCTATAATTATGACAGATAAAGAAAAAGCGGTGGCTTACTGGAAACAGAACCTAAAGTATTTGGTTATTCTTCTCATTATTTGGTTTCTGGTTTCTTATGGAGCAGGAATTCTTTTCAAAGACGCACTCAACAATATACGGCTAGGAGGATTCAAACTAGGATTTTGGTTTGCACAGCAGGGGTCGATTTACACCTTTGTCATCCTGATCTTCGTATATGTTCGATTGATGAATAAACTAGATAAAAAATATGGTTACGACGAGTAATCTTAATACTAACCAAAAAAATATAGCATTATGAGCGTTCAAGTATGGACATGGATTTTAGTAGGGATTACTTTTACCCTTTATTTTGGGATTGCCATTTGGGCCAGAGCAGGCTCTACCAAAGATTTTTACGTAGCCGGAGGAGGAGTTTCTCCATTGGCTAACGGGATGGCTACAGCTGCCGATTGGATGAGCGCAGCCTCATTTATTTCTATGGCGGGATTAATCTCTTTCATGGGATATGATGGTTCTGTTTTCCTTATGGGATGGACCGGTGGTTATGTGTTGTTAGCACTTTTGCTAGCACCGTATCTACGGAAATTTGGGAAGTTTACTGTCCCAGATTTTATAGGAGATCGATATTATTCGAATACCGCAAGAACCGTTGCTGTTATTTGTGCTTTGATTGTTTCTTTCACTTACGTAGCAGGACAAATGCGAGGAGTTGGGATTGTGTTTTCTCAATTCTTGCAAGTGGATATTAATTTAGGAGTTATTATCGGGATGGCAGTAGTTCTGGTATTTGCTTTTCTTGGTGGAATGAAAGGAATCACCTATACACAGGTCGCGCAATACTGTGTTTTGATTTTCGCATTTATGGTTCCTGCATTTTTTATCTCGATGCAAATGACAGGAAATATCATCCCACAAATAGGAATGGGAGGTACTGTAGAAGATGGAACATACCTCTTAGAAAAACTGGATACCTTACATACGCAATTAGGTTTTAATGAATATACAGATGGTTCAAAATCTACCTGGGATGTATTTGCGATTACTTTGGCACTTATGGTAGGTACCGCCGGATTACCTCACGTAATCGTACGCTTTTTTACCGTTCCTAAGGTAAAAGATGCACGTAAATCAGCAGGGTTAGCATTGTTGTTTATAGCTATTTTATATACCACTGCACCTGCAATTGCGGTTTTTGCAAGAACCAATTTGATTGAAACTGTAAGTAATAATTCCTATAAAGAAGTACCAGAATGGTTTAAAAATTGGGAAAATACTGGGCTAATTGCCTGGTCTGATAAAAATGGAGATGGAAAAATACAATATGTAAACGGGAGTGCTACTGAAGGAAAACCAAAGTATACCGGAGAACGTGGAGTAAATGGAGAACGATTGGTGGCTAATGCAAGTAGTGCAGAGAATGAACTATATGTGGATAGAGATATTATGGTGTTGGCCAATCCAGAGATTGCCAAATTACCAAACTGGGTAGTAGCATTGGTAGCGGCAGGAGGATTGGCTGCGGCATTATCAACTGCAGCAGGATTACTTTTGGTGATATCCACTTCTATTTCTCATGATCTAATCAAAAAGCAAATTAAGCCCGATATTTCCGAAAAAGGAGAGTTATGGGCAGCACGTATTAGTATTTTGTTTGCTATTATCGTTGCAGGGTTGTTTGGGATTTACCCACCAGGATTTGTCGCCGCCGTCGTCGCACTGGCATTTGGGCTGGCCGCCGCATCATTCTTTCCGGCAATTATCCTTGGTATTTTTGATAAACGGATGAACAGGCAAGGGGCAGTGGCCGGCATGATCGTCGGGATTACCCTAATGCTAGTATATATGATCGTTTACAAAACCGGACTTATAGGAGTAATGGAACCGCGACCAAAAGAAGAGTGGTGGTTCGGGACGTCTCCAGAAGGTTTTGGTACGATTGCAATGATCGTAAATGTTGTTGTATCTGTTATTGTTTCCAGAATGACTTCGGCACCACCAAGTGAAGTTCAAGATATCGTAGAGGATATCAGAATCCCAAGTGGAGCAGGAGAAGCTACTGGACATTAATTTTTAATTTAGTTGAATACGGTACTATAGTTGGCTTTATAGTACCGTTTTTTCTAAATTTATAGGATGAGTTCAAGAATGAAAAAAAGACATCAGCAAAAACTTGTTATACTTTCATTAGTGCTGTTTTTACTATGGAATGTTCCCTTGGTATTGATTTTTGATCAGTCTGGCGAAATTTTTGGTTTCCCGATGATCTATTTCTTTATTTTCCTCATATGGATACTGGCAATTTTCATTTCATATATCATTTTGCATAGACACTATGAATAATTATCTATTGATATCTATCATTATTGTCTATTTGACCTTTTTGTTTTTGGTAGCCTTTTGGGCTGAAAAAAATTCAAAAAGCAAATGGGTGAATAACCCATATATCTATGTGTTGTCGTTGGCAGTGTACTGTTCGGCCTGGACCTATTACGGAAGTGTTGGAATTGCCTCCCAATCAGGGATAAGTTTTCTTACGATCTATTTGGGGCCAGTAATCTCGATTCCTCTGTGGATATTGGTCATGCGAAGAATTATCCGAATATCCAAACAGCATAAAGTATCGAGTATTGCAGACTTTATATCGTTGCGATATGGTAACAATCGTTTTTTGGGAGCTTTGGTCACCATTATCTGCGTGTTTGCCATCGTTCCTTATATTTCTTTACAGCTAAAAGCAATTTCTGAGACTTTTGAGATCATTACAGATGAAACAAGTTATAACTCTACATTGATTGTAGATGATTCTACATTTTATATAGCGGTGCTACTCGCAGTTTTTGTTGCTTTTTTTGGAACTCAAGCTGCAGATGCTTCTCAACATCGTAAAGGAATAATGACCACAGTAGCTGTAGAATCCATTCTAAAACTGGCCTTTTTCCTGGTGATAGGAATATATGTTACTTTTTTTATGTTTGATGGAACGGGTGACATTTACCAACAGGCATCCATGCTAGAAAATTTCAAAAAAATTACCTCCTTCAATGGGTTAGAATCAGGCTTCAATTGGATGTTTACTATCATGCTTTCCTTTTTTGCCATTTTCCTTTTACCTCGACAGTTTCATGTGGCAGTCGTAGAAAATGATCGGGAACGCTATTTGAAAAAAGCTATTTGGATGTTTCCACTATACCTTTTGTTATTTAATCTCTTTGTGATTTTTATTGCTTGGGCAGGAAATCTGAAGGTTTTAGGAGATGTAAATCATGACTATTACACCTTATTGCTTCCCTTACAAGAAGGGAACATATTCCTTGCTTTGTTGGTTTTTCTTGGGGGATTTTCGGCGGTAATCTCAATGGTTGTAGTTTCAACCTTAGCACTTTCCACAATGGTAAGTAATAACTTGATTATTCCTTATGGGTTTTTGGACAAGTTTATTAAAGGAAACCCCGAAAAGAATGCTAAGTATATCAAAAACATTAGACGCATTTCCATTTTTACGTTGATTATCGCGGCCTATTTTTTCTATATCAACTTTTCTTACGAGCTATCTCTGTTTTCTATTGGTTTAATTTCATTTGCAGTAATCGCTCAATTGGCACCTTCCTTTTTTATAGGCCTTTTCTGGAATAGAGGTTCTGCCAAAGCAGTAAAAGTAGGAATGATCGTTGGAGTTTCGGTAGTGATTTACACATTGATTTTACCACTTATTGTTAATGTGCTTACCGGTAATAATTTGTTTGTAGAAAAAGGATTATTCGGGATAGCATTATTAAAACCGTATGCACTGTTTGGATTGGACTTTTTGGGACCAGAAGCACACTCATTCTTCTGGAGTATGTTTTTTAATACGCTAAGTTTTTTGATCATTTCTTTACTTTCCAAAGGGAATTATCGAGAACGTAATTATGCCGAAATGTTTGTGAATAGTAGTAATTATGCAAACCTGCAGGATGGAGCATTTGTATGGAAAGGAGAAGCCTTTATTTCTGATATTCGAGAAGTATTGAATCGTTTCCTGGGAGAAGAACGAACGGAAAAAGCACTGAATACTTTTCATTTGAAATATGGAATTTCTAAGGAGGAACAAATGGCCGATGCCAGGTTAATTAAGTTTTCCGAAAAATTACTTACAGGGAGTATAGGTACGGCTTCTGCTAGAATACTGATCAGTAGTGTAGCAAAAGAAGAACCGGTAAGTCTTCTCGAAGTTTTGAAGATATTAGAAGAATCGAAAGAGACCATAGCTGTGAATAAAGCCTTGCAAGAAAAATCCCAAGAGCTTACTCAGCTAACCGAAAAACTGAAAACTGCAAATACAGAATTACTGGAGCAAGATCGATTAAAGGATGAATTTTTGGATACCATTGCTCATGAACTTAAAACACCTGTGACCTCTATACGAGCCGCTTCAGAAGTGCTAACAGACGAAGACGATATGCCGGAGGATTTAAAAAGAAAGTTCTTGGAGAATATAGTGATGGATTCCAATCGATTAACACGATTAATTCATAATATCCTGGATCTGGAAAAGCTTTCCATGGGTCAGGAACATTTGGAAATGGAGCATAGGGAAATAGGCCAAACTATTGATAAAGCAATTCACGGTGTAGAACAAATAGCTAAGAATAAAGGGGTTCAATTAGTTCATGAAAATGATTATCAAATAAAGGCGAATTATGACGAAGATCGAATCATCCAGGTGCTCACCAACCTATTGTCAAATGCACTGAAGTTTTCTAGTGAAAACACCGGAAAAATCAAAGTACAGGTTCGACAAAAAAGGCAAATGGTAGAAATTCTTGTAGAGGATAACGGAAAAGGTATCCCAAAAGAGGAAATGAGCTATATTTTTGATAAATTTTACCAATCAAAAAACCAGAACACCAAAAAACCAATAGGTAGTGGATTAGGTTTGGCGATTAGTAAAAAGATTGTAGAAAGTCATAATGGGAAGATCTGGGTGGATAAAAAATATAAAGAAGGAGCACGTTTTCTGTTTACTATCCCCAAATAAGATAACCTCGAGTCAATGCCAAAAACGTATGAAGAAAATATTAATTGTAGATGATGAACCAAATATTGTAATGTCGTTAGAATATACCTTCAAAAAGAAAAATTTTGAAGTATATATTGCTAGAGATGGTAGCGAAGCATTGCAGATAGCAAAAGAAAAGATTCCTGATCTGGTGCTGTTAGATATTATGATGCCAAATGTTGATGGATACGAAACACTGAAAGAAATAAAAAATGATAAAAGCCTTGAGCATACTAAAGTAGTATTTCTTTCGGCCAAAAATAAAGCCACAGACATCGAAAAAGGATTGAAGCTAGGAGCAGATAAATACTTAACTAAACCTTTTTCTGTGAAAAAGCTAGTGGCAGAAATTAATGAATTATTGAATTAACTTTTGATGTTGTGCGCAAACAACGATAGTATAATTTATAAATAGATAACCATGAAATTATCTTTAAAACCTTTAGAATCAGATATCTTTATTGGGGTATACGTTATCGCCTCTTTATATCTGAGGTTTTTATTCGAAACACAAATGCAGATAAGTGCTATGAATTCTATAGTTATTGGATTGTGTTTTGTCGTGATCCTTTGGGTTTTGATAAAATTGAAATTCCTTAATCCAAATTGGTTTGGGCTTTTTAAACCAAAAAAACAAAATAAATAAGAATATAAAATAGACCAACAATGAGTAATTATCACATAAAACATCTTGAAGAATATTATCAGGTATACCGAAAATCGGTGAGAGACCCAGAAACCTTTTGGGCAGAAGTGGCAGAAGAACACTTTATGTGGAGAGAGAAATGGAAAAATGTATTGAGCTGGGATTTTACAAAGCCAGAGGTTACCTGGTTTGAAGGAGCAAAACTAAATATTACCGAGAATTGTATTGATAGACACCTTCGTCATCGCGGACATAAAACAGCTATTCTTTTTGAGCCCAATGATCCGAATGAAGATGCGCAGCACATAACATATAAACAATTACATGAACGAGTATGTAAGTTTGCAAATGTGCTGAAGAAAAAAGGAATTCAAAAAGGAGATCGTGTTTGTATCTATCTCCCTATGATTCCTGAGTTGGCTATTTCAGTTTTGGCTTGTGCACGAATAGGAGCAGTACATTCGGTGGTATTTGCAGGTTTTTCTGCAACAGCATTATCTACCAGGATTAATGATTGCGATGCAAAAATGGTGATCACTTCTGATGGATCTTTCCGAGGAGCCAAAACGATAGACCTTAAGGGTATTGTAGACGATGCATTAGACAGTTGTCCTGGAGTGGAAACTGTTTTGGTAGCTAAACGCATCGATTCTGATATTGAAATGAAAGCCGATCGTGATTATTGGTTACAACCCTTGTTAGAAGAAGCGGATAAAGAATGTGCTCCAGAAGTTATGGATGCCGAAGATCCTCTTTTTATTTTATATACTTCGGGATCGACTGGGATGCCAAAGGGAATGCTGCACACTACTGCGGGATATATGGTGTATACTGCGTATACTTTTAAAAATGTGTTTCAATATAAAGAAGATGATATTTATTGGTGTACTGCTGATATTGGATGGATCACAGGTCATTCTTATATTGTATATGGTCCATTGGCAAATGGTGCAACTACGGTTATGTTTGAAGGGGTGCCTTCGTATCCGGACTTTGGTAGATTTTGGGATATTGTCCAAAAACACAAAGTAACTCAGTTTTATACCGCGCCAACGGCTATACGTGCTTTAGCAAAAGAAAACTTGGATTATGTTACTCAGAGAGACCTATCTAGTATTAAGGTTTTGGGAACAGTGGGAGAACCTATTAATGAAGAAGCTTGGCATTGGTATAACGATCATGTAGGACAGAAGAAGAGTCCGATTGTAGATACTTGGTGGCAGACAGAAACAGGAGGTATTATGATTTCTCCAATTCCATTTTCGACACCTACAAAACCCACTTACGCGACCTTACCATTACCGGGTATACAACCTACATTGATGGATGAGAATAGTCAGGAAATTAAAGGAAATCAGGTAGATGGTCGATTGTGTATTAAATTTCCATGGCCATCTATGGCTAGAACGATTTGGGGTAATCATCAACGATATAAAGAAACTTATTTTTCTGCTTTTGAAAACAAATACTTTACAGGAGATGGGGCCTTTAGAGATGAGGTTGGATACTATCGAATTACTGGAAGGGTAGATGATGTTATTATTGTTTCTGGACACAATTTGGGTACCGCGCCTATCGAAGATGCTATCAATGAGCACCCGGCAGTAGCAGAATCTGCAATTGTAGGGTTTCCACATGATATAAAAGGAAATGCATTGTATGGGTATATCATTTTGAAAGAAACGGGAGAAACCAGAGATCGAAATAACCTGAGTAAAGAAGTAAATCAACAAATCACTGAACGTATAGGGCCAATAGCTAAACTGGATAAAATACAATTTGTTCCAGGATTGCCAAAAACCAGAAGTGGTAAGATTATGAGACGTATCTTACGTAAAATAGCATCAAAAGACACTAGTAATCTTGGAGATACAAGTACACTGTTAAATCCTGAAGTTGTTGAAGAAATCATGGAAAAAGCCCTGTGATGGATTGTTGTTTTATGTTGAACCCTCTTATTTTTAAAGGAAATAGCTTTTGAAAGAAGAATCTGTTACGTTAAGGCCTTTGGTATCGGCTGATGTTAAACATTTGACCGCGTTGGCGAACAATAAAAAAGTATGGGATAACCTTCGGGATTATTTTCCATATCCTTATACAGAAAAGGATGCAATAGCATTTATAGATATGGTGTCTAAGAAGGAACCAATCGGAAGTTTTGGTATCATTTATAATTCAGAATTATGTGGAGTGATCAGCTTAATCTTTCAAGATGATGTGTATACGAATTCTGCTGAAATTGGATATTGGATAGGAGAACCATTTTGGGGCAAGGGTATTGCAACAAAGGCTATTGCCTTGATCACTAAGTATGGGTTTGAAAACTTGGGTTTAAGAAGAATATTTGCTGGGGTTTTTGAATTTAATGTAGTTTCCATGAAGGTTTTGGAGAAGAACGGATATCAAAAAGAGGGGATCTTCAAAAAATCAGTTATAAAAAATGACCGTATTTGGGATGAACATCGGTATTACAGAGTACACCCAGATATAGCATAAAAAATAAGTAATAATCTTAATAAACCTATATCGCTTTCCCAAGCAATATAGGTTTGTCGTTTTAGGGTAATTAAAATACTGTTGTATTTTGATTACTGTTAGGAAAATAAAACGTTCTCTGAGCCTTGTGCTGCTTTTGATTTGATGTAATCATCCACTTGATCATGTGGTATTTCTTTTACATCCACAACAAAATTACCGTTTGATGCAGAAATCACAACTTTGGGTTGATATTCTCCTTCAAAAGAGTGTTTAACTTTATATGGAGTTGTGCCTTTTCCCAGTGGTCCGGTCCAACCCATAACATCAATTTTTAAACCACCAACAAAGTGCGCATCACGTACCAGGCTAAATCCGGTGGAATAATTGGGTGCGTCTCCTTCAACAGATACGATAAATATACCTGGAGTTCTTAACCCTGTCCACAAATAGATGACACTACACTTTTCTGGTGTTACTGGTTCTTTTCCGTAAAATCCCATAATATTCAAGTTTTGATTCCTACTCTATTATGATAGGCTTTTCAGATACCGCCTTTAATAAATTGTATACTTCAAAATTAGTGGTATGGTGGTTCTGATAGAAGAGTAGAATTACCGCTTTTTAGGAAATCAGTACAATTACTGATTCAAATTATTATCTCTAAAAACGAATGTAAATGTATAAGCACTTTGTTGAGAACGTTAAACAAAACAGCGCATAAAATCTCACAAAATCATGAAAATTGAAAAACAATATGGACGGTCAAGTATCCTGTAGGAATTTTTTTGACTTGTTTTAAATGAAAAATAAGGGTAATAGTGCTGATTTTATGACTTATACGTTAACATTTGGCCATTTAAAGGTGTTAATTTTGTTAAAATAAAGTTAATTAACAGTTAAAATATGTTAATCGCTTCCTTAAATTTTTGATGAGAATTTTCATGCATTTTAACAGTATGTTATTTATTGTTTAACTCTTTGAAATTCAGTAATGCAACACTTTTGCATTACTGAATGTTGAGCGATTTTTTTTACAACTTAGAAACAAGTAAACCAAATTTAACCTTTATTCTACTACGTTTTTGCCGTATTTGTGTGTAAGAATTAATCTCTACTTTTAATCCGCTAATTATGAGATCTCAACTATTTCAACTTTAATTAATTATTTAACACAAATCAAAAATCAATGAAAACTCAACTTAGAATTTTAGGTGTACTTACAGCTTTTTCTTTTCTTTTTTACAGTTGTGAAAAGGATGCTGAAGTTACAGATTTAGAAACGGGAATTGAAACCGACTCTTTCGAAAATATAGGTGCAGATCAAGCAGTACCTAATCAATATATTGTAGTATACAAGGGAGATCAATCTTTGAATGGCGAAAAAGCCCAAATACAAGCGAAATCTCAACAAACATTATCAAAATACTCAATTTCAGAAAGCAATTTAAAGCAGGTTTACAGTACTGCAATTCAGGGTTTTACAGTATCTAATATTTCTGCAAAACAAGCAGAATTACTTAGCAATGATCCTGCGGTAGCATTTGTAGAGCCAGATTATATCCATAAACTAGATATGGATATGGGTAAACCTGTGAGTTCACTTCCTGCAACTGCAGACGAAAAAGGAGCTACTAAAGATGTTGGACTTCCTAATGGAGAATTTTTACCATGGGGCGTACAACTAGTGGGAAGAGCTAATGGTAGCGGGAGAACTTGCTGGATTATCGATAGTGGTATTGCACCACATAGTGATTTAAATATCAACACTAGCAGAAGTAGAAGTTTTGTTGGTGGATCTTGGCAAGATCAAAACGGACATGGAACTCACGTAGCCGGAACTGTTGCTGCAAGAAACAATGGTTCAGGAGTTATTGGTGTTGCCTATGGTGCAACCGTAGTTTCTGTTAGAGTATTAAATGCTCAAGGTAGTGGAGCTACTTCAGGAATTCTTTCTGGTGTAGATTATGTAGCTAATAATGCAGGAAACGGAGACACTTGGAATTACAGTGTTGGTTTCCGTAACAGAGCTACTTCTCAGGCTATCGATAATGCTTTCAGAAACCTTGAAAACAGAGCAATTGGAGCAATGGCAGCAGGAAATAGTAACGATGATACACAATTTTACTCACCACAAAGATTACGTACAAGTAACTCTTGGAATGTGGGTAACATGACTCGTTCAAGAACTGCAGCTGGTACTTCAAACTTTGGAAGAAGTGTAGATCGTTGGGCTCCTGGTACGGCGGTATGGTCTACTTGGTTAAACGGTCAGTTTAATAGAATTTCTGGTACTTCAATGGCATCGCCACACGTAGCAGGAATCTTATTAATGAGAGGTAACCGTACAGGTACAGACGGATCTGTAAGAAAAGGAGGATACACTGCTCCTGTGGCTACCTTGAACTAAGAAAAAAGAGAACATCTCATAAAATTTGCAATAAAGAGGTTGGAGTATTCTAACCTCTTTTTTGGTTAACAACAAAATGAGCGTTATTTTGATGTTAGGGAATGAAAAGAGAGAATTATCTAATGTAAATTTTGTACATTCAGGATCACTAATTGACCTGACATAAATGAAAATAGTAGACCTCTCAAAACCTATTCAGTACAATAAGAACGATCCCTGGTTTATGCGCGTAAAGATTAAGCATAAACCTCATAAAAAAGCAAAATGGCTGATTCGAATTTTTGGCCTTCCTTTCAAATTATTTCCAAGGGGATTTGTGGGTTGGGCAGATGATACCATCCAAAAGATGGGTGTTCATGCTACCACACATATAGATGCTCCATGGCATTATTCGCCAACTACCAATGGAGAGAAATCAAAAACCATAGATGAAATTCCGTTAGATTGGTGTTATGGAGATGGACTAGTCATCGATATGAAACATAAAGGAGATTTTGATGCGATTACAGTTTCTGATATCGAATCTTTTTTGAAAACAAACGACTTAGTTTTACAACCTAACATGATTGTTTTGATTAAAACTGGGCGTGATAAATTTAATGGCACCAAGGATTTTCATAAAGTAGGGACAGGAATGAGCGCTGAAGCTACATCCTGGCTTATTGATCAGGGTATAAAGGTAATGGGTATAGATTCTTGGGGTTGGGATCTTCCGCTTCCGTATTTGGTTAGAAAAGCTAAAGAAACAAATGACCCAGAATTGTTTTGGGAAGCTCATTTAGTGGGACGGGATAAAGAGTACTGTCATATGGAACAATTGGTAAATTTGGATGCGCTTCCGTATACCGGTTTTAAGATAGCCGTGTTTCCATTAAAAATTGTCGGGGCATCGGCTGCTCCGGCTAGAGTAGTTGCAATGCTCGAAGAATAATTGTGTAAGGGATTATAAAATACATGTACAATATATGAATACACCAAAAGTAAGGTTAACCTTAGATCGATTTGACATTATTATAGAAATACTCGGTGTTTTAGGAGTAGTATTATTGATCGCACTGCCTATTTTACATTATAATGATTTACCAGAATCTATTCCCCGTCATTATGGAGTTGATGGTGAACCCGATGGCTTCGGTCAAAAAAATGTAATTTGGACCTTACCTCTTGTGGGGATAGCTTTATATATAGGATTGAGTATTTTAACCCGACATCCTCATTTGTTTAACTACCCAAATGATATCACCGAAGAAAACAAAGTAAGACAATATACGATAGGTGCCAAAATGGTACGAATGCTAAAAACCATTATCATTGGTAGTTTTGCGTATATCATTTACATCACCATTCAAAATGCTTTGTATGGTAAACAAGGATTAGGGAATTATTTTTTAATCATATTTCTTGGATTGATTTTTGGGGCAATAGGTTATTTTATTTTTCAATCTGTAAAGAAACAATAGATAAGATGAAAACGGCACATCATCTAGCCAGGCATTTTAAAGAGGGATTTTATGGTCCAAATATGACAGGTAGTAACCTTTATCAACAACTTGAAGGAGTCACCTGGCAACAAGCGACTACTCAATTATATGATTTAAATACTATTGCTGTATTGGTTTATCATATTGGATATTATGTAGGAGGTGTGCTAGAAGTGCTAAAAGGAGGAGAGCTTACGATACGTGATAAGTATAGTTTTGATTGCCCTGTCATCGATTCTGAAGAAAGCTGGCAATCCTTATTAGAAAAAACTTGGAGAGAAGTAGATGAATTTACAGCACTTTTACAGGAATTATCCGAAGCACAGTTACAGGAAAGTTTTGTGGATGAAAAGTATGGGAGTTATCATCGTAACATGCTTGGTATTATAGAACATACCCATTATCATCTTGGGCAAATTGCACTGATAAAGAAAATAGTATTAAAAGAAGAATCAAAATGAAAGAATCCATTACCTCTACCCAGGTTTCTATGATGATTCGGAAACCTGTTGCTGAAGTATTTGAAGCCTTTATTGATCCGGCGACTACCACAAAATTCTGGTTTACCCGAAGTTCTGGAAAACTGGAAGAAGGTAAAAAACTGATATGGGGCTGGGATATGTACAATGTAGAGGCACCGGTATTGGTTAGAAAAATTTTACCTAATAAAGCCATAGAAATCGAATGGGGAGAAGGACAAGACCATTCTCTGGTGACTTGGGATTTTGATGCAATTACCGAAAAAAACACTTATGTGACCATTACTAATGCTGAATTGAAGGGCCAAGGAGATGAGCTGATTCACCTATTGATCGATACAACGGGAGGATTCACTATGGTATTAGCCGGTCTAAAGGCCTGGTTGGAGCATGGGATACAACTTCATTTGGTAGGAGACAGGTTTCCTAAAGAACTTAGAGATAGACAAAACTAAAAATTACTCAGTATATAGATTTTGTATGACGTTTGATATCAATAAATCAATAGAAATATTAGAAAGGACGCCTCTGGTGTTAGAAGTGCTACTAGATGGATTATCGGATGAGTGGACAAAGAACAACGAAGGACCAGAAAGTTGGAGTCCATATGATATCGTAGGCCATTTGATTCATGGTGAAAAGACAGATTGGGTAACAAGAGCAAAGGTGATTTTGTCTGAAAGTGAAAACAAAACATTTACACCTTTTGATCGATTTGCGCAATTACAAACCAATCAACAAACTCCTCTTAAAGATTTATTGAAAGCATTTAAGGAATTAAGAGACCAAAACCTGGAAGAACTTAAAGCGATGCAAATTGATGCCTCCAAATTAAGGATGAAAGGAGTGCATCCAGAGCTAGGAGAGGCCAATTTAAAAGAGCTATTATCTACCTGGGTGGTGCATGATTTAGGCCATATTTCTCAGATTACCAGAGTCATGGCTAAACAGTATAAAAGCGAGGTAGGCCCCTGGAAAGCATATTTAGGAATACTTAAAAAGTAAAATAGTATATGAGAAGTAATACAATACATAGAACATGGAAACCTTTTTTGTGGATTGCAATGGTTTTCTTCATCTTCAATCTAGGGTATAGTCAATCGGTAAGTGAAGAGAAAATGGGAAATCTAAGTTTTATGATAGGAGAGTGGATTGGTACATCCAGTATTTTTCAAAAGGATAGTATTGTAAAAGTGCCCGCATTTGAAAAGGTAGCGTACAAACTGGATAAAAATATCATTACGATTGACTTGAAATCACAGTCACTACAATTACATACCGTAATTCATTATGATGAAAAGGAAGCATCTTACTACTATACACCCTATTCCAAAGGAAGAGGAGGTAAGAAATACAAAGGGGTTTATCAGGAAGGAAAATTCATTGTTGCTTTTAGCGAAAGTAGAAGAATCGTTTTTGGGTTAACTGAAGAAGGACATTTTATAGAATACGGAGAACAACTCAAAGACGGGGAGTGGCAAAAATATTTTGAAGACATATTGCAAAAAGCTCCATAGCCGTTGTATCTGTTGAACATTGCTCGTATTATAGGCCACAAAAGGATAAGCATATTAGAATGCTTATCCTTTTTTGTATGGTAATCATGGATTAATACATCAATTTTTTCTGTTTCGCCTTGAGTAGTTTATGATTTGTTTTTACAATACTGTTGATTCCAAAAAGGAGGATCAAGATAATCCCCACGAATATTGGGCCCTTGGGTACGTTAATTATTCCTTCGCTACCCAAAAAGAACTTGTAGGAAATAAAAGTTGTTATCAATCCAAGAATGGAGCAAGCGATAAGTACACTTTTGAAAGATCCTAAAAAGGATGCTTTTTTGAGTTCCTTTTCGGTATCAATACGATGCATCAAATGGTTTAAAAAATCATCAGAGGTTGCTACAGTACTTTTACTGATGATTTTTTTTAGTTCTTCTTCTTTCATAATAAATGTTTTAAATCAGGCCCTAATAATTGTTTTAACTCAAATAACATATTTTCTCTACCACGGTGTAAATCTACTTTGATTTTGGAAGTCTTAAACCCCGTGATTTTTTCAATTTCTTTGATTTTTAATTCACTCAGATAGAACAAACGCAATAGCAAAGACTCATCTGGTCGTAGTCGTTCTAAAGCAAGGTTGATGTACTTTTTTTGATCTGCTTCATCAATACTACTTTTATCGACTATTGGTATTTCTGTAGTTTGTTCATCCAGTGTAAAAGTGCTTTTCCGCTTTTTTAATTCATTATAGCTTGTGTTTACCACAATTCTATATAACCAGGTAGTAAAGGAAGATTTGAATTTAAAGGTATGTATTTTATGATACACCTTTACAAATACGTCTTGTAAGACGTCCTCTGCCAAATTGTGATCTTTCAGAATTGAAATAGCAAGAGATAGTGATACATCTTTATGCAAATAAACAAGTTGTCTAAATGCCGATGCATCACCATCATTAATTTTACGGATTAACTCGTAATCTCTTTGTACTGGGCTATTTTTCAAGTCGCTTTCTGATAAAGTGTGCCAATACCAATCCACCTGCTGCGAATACCAAAATAGTACCCCATACCAATAAATCCATAGTGTCTTCGGTGATCTTCATCGTTGTAAAGATGGACGAGGTAAGTAGTCCGATACCAAGTCCAAATACAATACAACCAATATCAAGGTATTTGAATTTACTATTTTGTTGTTCTTGATAGATACCATGCTCCATCATAGTTTTTTTGATAAGGTATGTATATCGGGCTATAATAAATATTACAAGGATAATAGCTACTACGATTGATAGGATAGCCAAAAGTTCATTTAAACTGTTCATATTTTTGATTTTTTAATTTTTAAAAGTGTTCTCCTAATAGTTGTTCTATACTTTCTAATAGAGGGAATAAATTATTAGAATTCCCAAAGATTACAAAACCATATTCTTGTTTTGGTATGAACATGGCATATGCTTGAAAATCCTGATTATTCCCTGTATGCAAATGCATCAATCCGTTTGGAGTTGGTTTTTGCGCAAACCCAAGACCCCAACCCGTTTGTCCGGTTTCTTTTAATAATTTGTTATCCGCTTTAAAATGATTGTGTTCCTTCAGCATTTCGTCTCGGGTAGATGTTTGGATGTGTTTAGGATTCATCATTTCGATGAGAAATAAGGCGTAATCATGTGCAGTTGAGTGTAGGCTAAACCCTGGACCTACTTTTTTGAATCTATTGATCTCTGGATTGACTTTGCCGTCAATGTGTCCAATAGCCATATCTTTTTCGTAAATGGTGTCCCAAGTGTACAAGCTATGGAGCATTCCGATAGGTTTTGCGGCTTCCTTGATGAAAAGGCTATCCAGTTTTTTACCCCATCCAAGTCCTAATTTGGTGCCAAAAGCAGCTCCCAAGTGCTGATACGCTTCACCAGAGTATGAAAACCCAGTTCCAGGTTCAAATGCAATTTTGATGGGTTTACCCTTTACCCAATTAGGGATTCCTGTTCCGTGAGATAGCACAATGCGCGGCGTTAGTTTTGCATAAGCTTCCATAGACTCGGGTGCAACAACGCCTTCAGGAAAAATAGCTTTTAGATATGGGTAAAAGGGTTCGTCTAGATCTAATCGTTCTGTTTCTGCCATTTGCATCAAAAAATAAGCAAATAGAGGTTTAGACAAAGAAGCTGCTTCAAATACTGTGTTTTTGGTTACGGGCACCTTCGTTTTCAAACTTGTGACTCCAAATGCTTTGTTGTATACAATTTGATTTTGATTCACAATCGCGATAGAAACACCTGGTATTCCAATTGAATCCATAGCTTTCTGTAGTTGCTGATCCAATTGTTGTGCTTCGATTTTTCTTCCGTCCGGCACCCTAAATGAGGTCAATTCTGATTGTCCAAAAGAGGAGCAATAATAGAGTACAAAAAGTACCAGAGTATATATTTTAAAAATATTCATGATGTCAAATTTTAATGTGATTGAAAAGTTTTGGTGAATTCACGATCATTGGACAAAACGGAATTAAAAAAGGTTACAAAATAATTGTTTATAGCTAGATTTTTAGGTTTAATTATTTGTTTTTCAGTGATTAAGGTGTTGGTGGAAAATAAAATGGATCAGGTTTTAGTAGAATGTTCTGTTTTATATATTTCGATTTTAATTACCTTTATAACACAAGGGAATTCGGTACTACTGAAATTCAACAACCGAAACCACCAATTGTGATCCAACAATTATATGAACAGGGATTTTATTCATATCAATGATTTTGTCATTTTAGTAGAAGAAGCGAGATCTAAGGTCACTACCGTAGATGCGTGTTATTTTGATGAACCTATAATTGCAGTGGCGTTTTATGGATCGGGGAATGTTGATCTATCGGTTACTTATAAAGAAAACCAAAAGGATTTTGTGTATACCAAAGGGTTGGCACTTTCTTTCTATGCGGATAAATTCGTAGAATTTAAACATACGGTTTCGGCGAACAAAAATTTAGAATGCATCGTGGTTGCCACAGCATTACGTCATCTCGAAAATTTACCAAATCAAGAAGGTGAAATTTTTACCGAGCTTCTTCAGGAATTGGTTCAGCCTAAAGATCATTATGTCGAAGGACCAAGCTTTTTTATGACTCCAGAAATGGAACGTATCGTAGATGCTTTTTTTACGAATACCTATACGGGTAAAACAAAAATGATGTTTTATCGAAGCCAGATCACCGCTTTACTTTCTCATTTTTTTGGTCAGCTGGCTCTGCTACAGGATAAAGAAGCAAAACCCAATCATCGGGATAAATTAAATCAGGTAAGGGATATTTTACGTTCTGACTTAGAGAATCCACCTACACTTACCGAATTATCCAAACAAATAGGGATCAATACTACCAAACTCAAAAAAGAGTTCAAAGCAGTCTTTGGGGTTCCAGTCTTTAAATATCTTCAAAATGAACGATTAGATGCTGCTCATAAACTAATCAATGACAAAAAAGCTACTGTGCAAGAAGCTGCTTGGCAGGTAGGATATGATAGCTTAAGTTCTTTCTCCAATGCTTTTGCCAAAAAATTTGGGTATAGACCAAGTCAAATCAAGTAATTCACTTTTGGAACAAATCATACTTCTTTTGGGATAAATAATCCCAACACTTTCTTCAGAATTTTGCTTCATCGAATCACAAAAACTGTAAACGATGATAGCCGTACTCAAATATTTTCTAGGAACCATCACCTTACTCATGCCTTCTTTGGTTGAGGTTGAAAGCGGTACTACCGATCAATCTTTTAGTCAGGGTAATTTACAAACTATAGCTATCTCAGAAGTTGAAGCAACCTTTAGGTCAATCACCAGAGAAAATTCAACCGTAATAACGTATAAAAACATCTAATTCAATAACAGTAAAATCTATTCTTATGGACATCACATTCAAATCTATAGTAGTACTCTTAAGTATTTTAGGCGTTGGATTAACGGCGGGTCTTTGCTTTACCTGGTCCAATGCGATAACCCCTGGTATTGGTCGATTGGATAATCTTGCATTTTTGCAATCCTTTCAAGCCATGAACAGAGCCATTATCAACCCAAGCTTTTTATTGGTCTTTTTTGCTCCTTTGTTGCTTCTTTTTCTGAATGTCTATCTCCATAGAGACATGAATTCAAACACATTTTGGTCTTTTCTTATGGCAGCCCTATTGTTTTTTGTTGGAGTAGGCTTAGTTACCATATTTAAGAACGTACCCCTAAACGAAATGCTTGACAAAACCATTTTACATCAAGCTTCGGCAAATCAATTAACAGATTTACGAACTGCTTTCGAAAAACCATGGAATCGTTGGCATATGATTCGTACTGTGAGCTCATTTACGGCATTTGCCCTATTGCTTACAGGTATTTTATTTCATAAACAGTAATAATTAAAAACAAAAAAATGAAAACAGAAAACATTTTAGTTATCGGAGGAACCGGAAAAACAGGACGAAGAATAGTAAGCCTGTTAGAAGAGTTAGGTCACAATGTACGCATTGGTTCTCGATCTGCAAACCCTTCTTTTGATTGGCATCAACCTGATAATTGGGCGCAGGCGTTACAAGGAATGGAAAAGGTGTATATCACTTATCAGCCTGATTTGGCCGTGCCTGGAGCATTAAAAGCGATAGAACAATTGGTTATTGAAGCTAAAAAGGCATCCGTAAAAAAATTGGTGCTTTTGTCAGGTAAAGGAGAACGAGAGGCAGAGTTGTGTGAGCAAGTGGTTATCCATTCTGGATTAGATTATACCATTGTTAGGGCGAGCTGGTTCAATCAAAATTTTAGTGAGAACTTTATATTGGAGCCTATTTTAGACGGGTTTGTTGCACTACCACAAGCTGAAGTTAAAATTCCTTTTGTAGATGCAGATGATATTGCTGAAGTAGCCGTAAAAGCACTTTTGGATAATATTCATAATGGAAATATTTATCAACTTACCGGATCTGAAACACTTACTTTTAAAGAGGCGATCGCTATGATTTCCAAAACGATTAATCGTCCGATAACTTTTGTTCCGATTACCGTTCAGGAATATGGTGATGGAATGCGTAAAGCCAATTTACCAGAAGACTTTGTTTGGTTGATCGAATATTTGTTTACCGAAGTATTAGGTAATCCAAAAAATGCTGAAATCACTAATGATATTGAAAAAGTATTAGGAAGAAAACCAATACGTTTTGAAGAATATGTGGCAAATGCTGCAGCTGCAGATGTTTGGAGTGTAGGAGAACGTGTGGAATAGAACGGATACTAAAATCGGGGATAACTTGTACTAAAGCTATCCCCGATTTGATATGGTGATAAAGTTCTAAATAATCTTTATTTAATATTTATAGAATTACAAAGGAATATTCCCATGTTTTCTTTTGGGTTGATCTACCTCTTTGTTCTCAAGCATACTAAACGCTTTGATTAACTTTCTACGTGTATCTTTTGGTAGAATAACTTCGTCAATAAATCCACGTTGTGCTGCTCGATAAGGATTGGCAAATTTATCTGCATATTCTGCTTCTTTTTCTGCCAATTTAGCCTCAGGATCATCTGCCGCCTGGATTTCTTTTCTGAAAATAATTTCACTGGCACCTTTGGCACCCATTACCGCAATCTCTGCGGTTGGCCAAGCAAAGTTAAGGTCAGCTCCAATATGCTTTGAGTTCATCACATCATAAGCACCACCATATGCTTTTCTGGTAATTACAGTGACTCTTGGAACTGTAGCTTCACTAAGTGCATATAGCAACTTGGCCCCGTGAACGATAATTCCATTCCATTCCTGATCTGTACCTGGCAAGAATCCAGGAACATCTTCCAATACCAAAAGAGGAATATTAAAACAGTCACAAAAACGAGTAAATCTAGCCGCTTTTTTCGAACTATTTACATCCAATACTCCTGCAAGGAATAAAGGTTGGTTAGCTATAATCCCTATGCTTTTTCCACCGAGACGTGCAAAACCAACAATGATATTTTCAGCATAATCCTTGTGGATTTCATAAAATGAGTCTTCATCAATAATTCCTTGAATGACATCATGCATGTCATAAGGTTTGTTAGGGTTGTCAGGTACAATAGTACTCAACTCCTCTCGAGTTTCTTCTCCTAGAGTAAAAGGTAATGCCTCTGGAAACTCAGCATTACTCTGTGGGAGATAGCTTAAAAGCTTCTTCACATCTTCGAGACATTCGATGTCGTTGGCAGAAGTCACGTGCGCAACTCCAGATTTGGTGGAGTGTGTGCTTGCTCCCCCAAGTTCTTCAGAAGTTACTTCTTCGTTAGTAACTGTTTTTACGACGTTTGGTCCTGTTACAAACATATAACTGGTGTCTTCTACCATCATTGTAAAATCTGTCATGGCGGGAGAATAAACCGCTCCACCTGCGCAAGGTCCCATAATGGCAGAGATCTGTGGAATTACTCCAGACGCTTGTACATTGCGATAAAATATATCTGCATATCCACCCAGAGATCTTACTCCTTCTTGAATTCGTGCTCCACCAGAATCATTCAAACCTATCATAGGTGCTCCTACTTTTACAGCAAGATCCATGATTTTACATATTTTTTCAGCATGAGTTTCAGACAGAGCTCCACCAAAAACGGTAAAATCCTGTGCAAAAACATAAACCAATCTACCGTTTACGGTTCCGTATCCAGTCACCACACCGTCTCCATAATAGATTTCTTTTTCCATTCCGAAATCTGTGGTTCTATGGGTAACCAAAATGCCAATTTCTTCAAAAGATCCTTCGTCCAGTAAATAGGCTATACGTTCTCGAGCGGTTAACTTTTTCTTTGCGTGTTGCTTTTCGATACGTTGTTCGCCTCCACCTAGTTTTGCCAGAGCAACTTTTTCTTGTAATGTTTTAATCTTGTCGTCCATAAATTAATGCGTTGGGATACGTAACGTTTTTTGGTCTTTAATATATTGTTTCATGGCTACGATAGCCGCAATTTTAGCTTCTTGCGCTGCAGCAGCTTCAATTTTATCCGCAGCATAGTATTTTTTTACAAAGTGGGTGTCGAAGTTACCAGAAGTAAAAGCTTCGTGTTGGCAAACAAACTTTCCAAAAGGGAGGGTAGTTTGTACACCTTCTACTTTGTATTCATCAATGGCTTTGATCATTAATTGTATGGCTTCTTCTCGGGTATTTCCATAGGTGATCAATTTCGCTAGCATAGGATCGTAGTAAATAGGAATATCCATACCTTCTTCAAAACCGTTATCCACTCGGATACCTTCTCCCACGGGGATTTGATATACATCCAGATGTCCTACACTCGGTAAAAAGTCGTTTAGCGGATCTTCGGCGTATACTCTTAGCTCCAGTGCATGTCCTGTAATAGTTAGAGCTTCTTGGGTGATAGGAAGCTGTTCTCCACGAGCAACTTTTATCTGTAGTTCTACCAGATCAACACCAGTGATCAGCTCGGTTACCGGGTGCTCTACCTGAAGACGAGTATTCATTTCTAGGAAATAGAAGTTATGATTTTCATCTAATAAAAACTCTACAGTTCCTGCTCCCAGATAATCACAAGCTTTGGCTACACGTACAGCCGCTTCTCCCATTTGAGTTCTTAACTCTGGACTAAGTACTGCAGATGGAGCTTCTTCTACCACCTTTTGGTGACGGCGCTGTACACTACATTCTCTTTCGAATAAGTGAATGACATTACCGTGGCTATCTGCCATTACTTGTATTTCTATATGTCGAGGAGATCCTACGTATTTTTCAATAAAAACCGAACCATCTCCAAATGCAGATGTCGCTTCACTAATAGCTCTCTCCATTTGCGATTCCAGATCTTCTTCTTTTTCTACAACGCGCATTCCTTTTCCTCCACCTCCGGCAGACGCTTTGATCAGGATTGGAAACCCAATATCTTTGGCGATAGCTTTTGCTTTTTCAACATCGGTGATGGCTTCTTCAATACCAGGTACCATTGGGATATCGTATGCTTTTACCGCTTCTTTGGCAGCAAGCTTACTTCCCATCACCTGTATGGCTTTGGATTTTGGTCCAATAAAGATCAGCCCATTCTTTTCAACTTCTTCGGCAAAATCTGCATTTTCACTCAAGAACCCATAACCTGGGTGTATGGCGTCTACATTAAGTTCTTTGGCAACTTCAATAATTTTAGATCCTAATAAGTATGATTGGTTAGACGGAGCTTCACCAACACATACCGCTTGATCTGCAAATCTCACATGAGGAGCATTTCTATCTACAGTAGAGTAAACAGCAACGGTTTTGATCCCCATTTTTTTTGCGGTTTTCATCACTCGTAAAGCGATTTCACCTCTATTTGCAACTAGTATTTTTTTCATAAGTTTATTCGAATTCAACTAATAATTGTCCTTTATCTACAGCATCTCCTTTTTGAATAGCAATAGATTTGATAGTACCTTCTCTAGGAGAAAGAATCACGTTTTCCATTTTCATGGCTTCCAAAATTAAAAGAGGATCATCTTCTTTTACTTCTTGTCCAGGTTCAACATGGATATCCAATAACAAGCCTGGCATTGGTGCTTTGATAGCATTTACCTGTTTTGAAGACCCTAATGAGAACCCCATTGCTGCTATTTGCATATCCAAAGCGTCTGCAATGTTTACCTGGTAATCAGTATGATTCACTCTAACCGTATATGTTTTACGATTAAAATCAGATCCAATAACTTCAGTATGATAAGAAGTGTGATTGTCAATTACATGAAATTTGTTTTCTGTAGAAGACAAGGCATCGGTTGCATCGATGTCTTTTTTGGTAAACTCGAACTCGTGGGTTTGGTTCACCTTAACTTTATAAGTATCGCTCATATAAGGTTTCTTTTTCGGCGTTAAATATAGGTATTTAAAAGAACCATTTCTTAGAACGAATGCAAAATTATTCTCAATTTATTAGGGATATCATAATAAACCCTTTCGATTAGACCTAAAGAATAGGTCTTTGATAAAAAAATGCCTTTTTTGCATCAAATGAGATACGATTTTTAAAAATAGGATTCCAGTAATATAAGCATCTCCTGCAGCGGTATGTCTATCCTGTTTTTTAATATTAAAAATGGCACTCAATTCGTCAAGTGAATAATGTTTGTTTCTATCGGGACATATTGTAGTTTTTTTGAATAAATCACTTGTGTCCAATACCTTGTTTTTTAACTTGGGTAAACCTAGTCTTTTCAGGCAGGCATTAATCATACTGATGTCAAAAGCCGCATGATGAGCAACCAAAATAGCGTCTTCAATAAACTCTAAAAAAAGCACTATGGCTTGTTTCTCTTCCATCTTTATCATATTTCCTTCTTTTAGAATCCCATGAATTTCTGCTGTTTTTGAATTGTAAACATCTTGTTTTACATATAGTTCGAGGGTGTCACCAACATTCATGATTTGCGAAGTAACACCGATTGCTCCAATAGATAAAATGCGATCATTTGTGATGTGCAGTCCTGTTGTTTCGGTATCAAAAATTACAAATCGTGTAGTCTGCAAATGAAGTTTCTTTTTCGTGCGAAAATGATTGGCATAGTTCATCCAAAAATCGGGTAAAGATTTTTTCTTGGTCCAAGAAAACATGATTATAATATTTGAGATAGATTAAATCGCACTTGTATGAGTTGTTGTATTTCTTTTATGGCCGTAAAACATCGTTTTAGTCTTAGCTTATCTTCTTTTGTGATAGATTTCAAATCAATAAATCGTCCAGAAGTATTTTGTTGAAGACCATGAAGAGTTCTAAATTTTGTCAATACTTGAAAAGCAGTAATACAAGATAGATACAAAGTCTTATTTTGAGGCTCTATTTGGGCAAGCTTTTGATATCTTAGTACGGTATTGTTATGCTCTTTAAAATTATGAGATAAGACCAGTAATCGAGCGGCATCCACCAATGGCATAATTGCTCTGGATTTAATGTCAAATTGATCCTTGTGTTCTCCGCTGGACTCCACCAGAAATTGTCTAAAAAAACTTAGTGGAGGAGGGTTTTTTAATGCATCTAATCCGAGGAAATTCAGAAAGATATTATAGTTTTTGATAGATTCGAAAATACTTTCAGAAAGTTCATCGATCAATTGATGATCTCCATAAACAAAATCATAATCAAAAAAAATCGTGCATAACATAATTTGATCCTTGTCGGGAGTTGTAATCCAATTGTGAAATTGTTGTTTCCATTGAGATACCGACAAACACCATTTCGGATTATTAGCCATCATTTCTGCTGGACAATACTCAAAACCTATCGTATTTAATTTGTGATTTATTTTAAGAGCAAGAGTGAGGAAATAGTTTTTGGTTTCGGTATACTTTTCTTCGGGAACGTCCTTAAAAATTAATGCGTTGTCCTGATCGGTAAGAAGTAGTTGCTCATTTCTACCTTGACTTCCCAATGCTAGGAATGCAAATTCGACAGTAGGGGGGGAATGCATTTCTGCTAAAGAAAGTAAAACTGCTTTTTCTATAACAGCTTTGTTTAGCACAGCAATGATCTTTAAAATGAACGGAATAGGAATCTGTTGTTGCATGTATCCAAGAAGTAATTCTTGTATACCTTGGCGGATGTACTTTAGTTCTTGATCGGTACTACTGCGTTCTATCGCTTTGATGAGTACGGTAGGAGTATTACTTTGTAAAACCACGATATCATGCTCTGATAAGATACCAAGAAGCTTAGAATTAGCCGTACCATCTTCTGTGATGCATAAATGCGAAATTTTGTGCTGTAACATTGCGATTTGAGCTTCTGCTACGGTGATGTCTTTAGCAAATGCAATGACCGGCGAAGACATAATTTGATCAACATTGTCATCAATAGAAAAAGCCCCTGTAGCAACCTTAGTTCGTAAATCTTTATCCGTTACAATACCTAAAGGTTTTTCAGCATCAGTTATAATAATAGAACCAATCTTTTTTGAGCTCATCACCTGAGCCGCTAATTTTATGGTCACATTTGGCAAACACGTCACGGGATCTTTGGAAAATGACACAGAATGAAGTTCGGTAAAATGTGTTTTGCTCTGCTGAATGTTCTCTACCTGATTTTCCAGAAAATCACTGTTCTCATGAGCATAAGGATTCCGGATATTGGAGACAAAGCTTGCTAACAAATATTTATTGGCCTTTGCATTGTTGGTGATGTTATTTTCGAGAACTTCTGAAGAAATACAATATATAATGCTTTCTTCTATTGCCTCTGCATTCAATATATAATTCCCCTTTCGTATGAGTGCGCGAAGTCCAAAAATATCACCTTCATCACATTGATCTACCAAGGCCTTATCTTGATCCCTAAAAATACCAATAGCGCCATCTTTTACTACATAAAAATGATCGTGAACTTCCTCGTCGGTGGTAAAAACATTTTCATCCTTTGGGATATACCGGATCGTTATATTTCTAGATATAATTTCCAAATCTTTGCTTTCAAGACAATCAAAAGGTGGAAAATCCTTCAAAAAATCGAAAACTCTTTCAGCTATTGTGTTTTTCATGTCATGAATGTATCCAAAATACAAGTGTCTTTTTATGAGGATTATCATGTTTTGAAGGATAGTTGATCTTACTTCTAATTTCTTGACTCACTGAATTTTGAAAAAGAAAGACTTTAATATTTATATTTACAGATTGTAAATTGTGATTTTATAACTCATGTCAATTCTAGAAGGTTACGTAATCGGTTTGGGAATGGTGATCTTTATAGGTCCTGTTTTCTTTTTGTTACTTAATAGTAGTCTTCAGTCGGGAGTGAAAGCAGGCGTGGCGGTTGCTTTGGGGATCATAGTAAGTGATATCATCTGCGTTGCATTGTGTTATTATGGTCTTTCTTCGGTTATTACTATTGAAAAGAATCAATTCTGGATAGGAGTTGTAGGAAGTATCATTATTCTCATTTTAGGGATAAGCTATTTGCTGAAGAAAGCAGAGATTACTTCTGAAATGACGGCTAGCTCAATGAATCTTAGAGCTTTTTTCTTAAAAGGATTTAGTGTTAATTTCTTCAATCCTTTCGTTTTTGTGGTTTGGATTAGCGCTTTTAATTATGGGAAACACAAATATCCAGAGCACTATTCTTTACTATTGTTTATGACTTTTATTTTGTTGGGGATTTTAACTACTGATTTATTAAAAGTTTTTTTATCCAAAAAAGTAAAGGGATTTATTTCGCTCAAAAGACTCACTATCTTTTTTAGAGTCACTGGTGTTATTCTTATTTTGTTCTCTATCAGATTGCTATACATGGTTTGGTAAACAGGTACAAATTAGATTTACTTATATTTGAGTAACAACATTTAATACTAATCAATATGGAATTTAATTTTCTGATTACCGCTTTGGCGGCTCTGATCCCCATGATTTTAGGATTTATATGGTATAATCCCAAAGTATTCGGAACAGCATGGATGAATGCATGCGGATTTACCGAAGAAGATTTGAAAGGAGGAAATATGGCTCTTATTTTTATCCTTAGTTATGTATTTAGTTTTTTCCTGGCGTCAATACTTTCAGGAATGGTAATACATCAATATAGTTTTTTCTCTAGTCTAATGGCAGATCCTACATGGAATGAGGTAGGTTCCGAAACTTATAAGTTTTCACAAACTTATATGGAAAACTACGGACAAAATCACAGGAGTTTTGGCCATGGAGTATTGCATGGTGTAATTGTAGGACTGTTCTTTGTATTACCAGTTTTAGGAACCAATGCGATGTTTGAAAGAAAAGGGTTTAAATATATAGCAGTGAACGTTGGCTATTGGACAGTATGTTTGGCTATTATGGGTGGTGTTATTTGCCAGTTTGCTTAAAATACATCCAACATAAAAATATAAGCCTGAATTTTTCAGGCTTTTTTATGATTTATTTCCAAGGACTCTATCCCATAGTTTGCTTAATAATGGAGAGGCTTCTTCAACTTCCCGAGCTCGTTCTTTTGCTTGCAAGTTCCCTTCTTCATCATAATAGAGTTCGTAACTAAAAACAAAACGCTCCGCCTGATCACCAATACCCAAAGTTCCAAATCGCAGATCGTTGAAGTAGGTTTTGTCATCTTTCTTTTCAATAGTATACCAACCTTCAGAAAGTTTAATCAATCTTGGGATAAGAGGATCGTTTTTCATTTCACCAAGTAGATGATGGTTCTTTGGGAATTCTGAAAAGTCAATAATATCATCTTCATCCAATAGTGAATGATAGCCTATCAAAAACGAATCCTGAGTTTCAATATTAGCCGTCCATAAAATGGTGTTGAGTGGGGTAGGACGTGTCTGAATTTCGTTATACTGAATATGTTGATTTTGTAGACTATTCGAAAAATTGGCTCTTGCATTTTGCTGAAGCACAAGCGTAGTGAGCATATAAAAACTACTAAGGTACAGTCCCAAATTATTATACCTTTTTCGTTTGGGGTGTGTTCTTTTGTAGAACATCGCTATGATTACGCAAATTAAAAAAGGGACAGTATATAAAGGATCCGCAACAAAGATATTGTTGAAGGCTACTTTATAATCAAAAGGCCAAAAGAGTTGTGTGCCCCAGGTAGTAAACGCATCTAGGATAGGGTGGGTAAACAATCCCCAGAACATGAGTTTACTCCAATCTTTCCAATCGGCTTCTTTGTTTTTGTATAGTTTGGCGATGATCCACCCAAAAATAGGCGCCATTAGGATACTGAAAAGAATAGAATGCGAGAATCCACGGTGTAATTCATTAGCAGTGACATTATCCACAAAAAAGTTGGCAATCACATCCAAATCTGGAATGGTTCCCGCAACCGCTCCCCAAAACATGGCTTTGTTCCCTACTTTTTTACCCAGTGTTGCTTCGCCAACAGCTGCGCCCAATACAATTTGAGTTAAAGAATCCATAGTTGGGTTAATCTAATAGAAGTTGTTTAAAAGGATTACGGATTTCGTACTCACTAGGAGAAATTAACTCTACCAAAGGTTTTAGCAATGTGTTGGAAATGGAGTTTCCATGTCTAACATATAATTTCATCTCCACCGGCTTTGCGCCAACACAACTTTTGATGATCTCTGCCGTTCTTCCTAATCGAAGTTCCTTTGCCTTGTTTTTGATTGCCAAATCCACATAATCATATAACATTTTTTGATAGATGTCGTACTCTTTGTTGTATGTATAGTCAATACCTATATGATTAGCATCAAGGACATTTCCAAGTACAAAGGAAGAGGTGAATCCAACTAATTTTTCATTCAGAAAATACCCTCTAAAAATAAATGCATCTTTTAAATTCTGCTTTAGTTGCTTAAAGGTAGATGCGTTTAATTTTCCAATCTTAAAATCTGCCTTTTCGATTACCGATAAATAGAGGCGGTCGATTTCTTTTTGAAACTGTTCAATATCTTCACTACCAAGATCCCGAATAACGATGTTCTCAGATTTTTTGAACACCTTTTTTGCCCGGGTTCTGAATTTGGTGCGCATACTGGATAGATAATCGTCAAATGTGTTCCAACTATCTTCTATATGAACTACCATGTTCACATCAATTTTGAATTCCCTAAAATCATGTTCTTTGATATAATCACTTTCGGCAAAGGATTGTGGCCAAAACTCTTTAAGCAAAATAAACGAAGGCTTTTCTGTGTTTTCAGACTTTCTTATTTCTCTTAATGCATTCGATAAGCTTTCAAAAGCTTGTTTTGCGGTAACTTTGTTGGAGTCGTATAGAAAACCATGCTCTCCACAAGAAAAAAGATTACCACAGACTAACACCTTTACCTCCAAATTTTTGAATAAAGTGTTTTTAATGGCTTCATTAATCTTACATGGGAATTCTTGAAACTTCAATTCGGCAGAGTTGAATTTTATCAACTGCACTGCAGCTATTCCCACGGCCGTAGGACCTTCGTAAAATACGATATATCTAAACTTTATATTTTCTAATAGTGTGTCTTCAAGTGTTTGAAGATATGCCAAGGATAAAAAGGTATTGTTTTTTTTGTTAACCGAATTCCAATCTTCAATAGGTACATCTTCAATACGATCATAGTAATCATATTTTAACACATTGACCTTACATATATTTTTCAACTTTTCTATCATATATCCCTTACAAAAATTCTCTAGTAAGAATCTCGTTTATTTCAAAATTACGTTTATTTTCCTATTACCTTCTGTTAAAGGTTTATCAAAATGAGACGATTATGTCATTATTTTGTTACTGTGTTCATAGCTTTAATTTTACAAAGTATGATTTCTTCTTGTTCATTTAATCGTAAAAATCAATGGTTTAGACGAAAACTATCTCATAAAATTTAGTTTTATGATGGAAAATTGGAATAAGTTTTTTTCCTTTGAGCGTAATTGGAAAGTTTTATGGGTAAATCTGTTAATTGCGTTTTGTTAGTAGACGATGATAAAGCTACTAATTTTTTTAACGAGCGAGTAGTTACCAGACACAATGGTTTTGATCAAGTAAACACAGTTCAAAGTGGTTTGGCTGCTCTAGAATATTTATCTGCCGTCGAAAAGGATGAGGCTACAAAACCAGATCTTATTTTTCTAGATATCAATATGCCTGCCATGAACGGATGGGAGTTTTTGTTAGAATTTGAAAAGTTAGATCATAGCTTCACCAAAGGGATCAAGGTAATTCTTTTGTCTACTTCCTCTAATCCTGATGACGTGTTGGCATCTGCCAAAAATCACAATGTAGAAGACTTCATAAATAAGCCTTTATCTCCAGATTTATTAGATAGCGTATTGAGAAATCATTTTTGATGATGGGAAAATTGAAACAAGTTCTTCTGGTCGATGACAGTAAGGCAACCAATTTTTTTAATAAAACAATTATTGAAAAGTTGAATTGCGCTGAAGAAGTGGTTACGGTTCAAAATGGAGAGGAAGCGTTGAAATGGATACAGTCTAGCTCAATACATCCTGAACTTATTTTTTTAGATATTAATATGCCCGTTATGGACGGTTGGGAGTTTCTTTCCGAATATCAGAAATTGGAAGATAAGGATGAAAAAACGGTCATCGTTTTGATGATCGGAGCTGCTTTGAGTAAGGAAGAATTAATAAAAGCCAACAGCATCTCTGAAATCAAAGAGTTTAGCGAGAAGATGCTTTCCAAGATTACTGTAGGCAAAATAATCAACCAATATTTTGACGATATAGATATCGAATCCAATTCTTCAGAAAATAACAGAGTTTTATAAATACGTGGGTTGATATTCTCAAAAATATTTGCAATTTTTATCTTCATGTATTAGTTTTATTTACCCCTAACACGCAAATTATCAAATTCGAAATCAATAAATATTCAAACTTCATTGTTTTTAATTCTAATCCTATGTTAAAGAAAAGATATTCGCTATATCTTTTGGTGTTTTTGGTGTGTTTTGGGTTAGGTGAAATACATGCTCAATCAAGAGCAGTTATATCGGGTAATGTCTCAGATCAGTTTGGTAATTTACCTGGAGCACGAATTACAATTGAAGGAACCGAAAAGAGTATCACCACCGATGTAAATGGAAATTATTCGTTCAATGTAGAAGAAGGAGAATATGTGGTTAGTGCTGGTTTTGTGATGTATACGACAATATCCAAGTCTGTAGTGGTGAAGGTAGGAGATACTGCAGTAGTTGATTTTGTATTAGAAACTGGATTTTCTATGGATCAACCTATTTCTTTGGGATCTCGGGCCAAACCAACTTCTCTATTACAAAATACAGCTGCTGTCGATATTATTTCTCCTCAACAATTGAGCAATTCGTCACAAATAGAATTAAGTCATATTTTACATTATTTAATTCCGTCTTTTCATTCTACGCACCAAACGATCGCCGATGGAACAGATCATATTGATCCTGCTACTTTGAGAGGGCTGGGGCCAGATCAGGTACTTGTTTTGGTCAATGGAAAAAGAAGACATAGTAGTTCTTTGTTGAATGTAAATGGAACTATAGGAAGAGGTTCTGTAGGAACTGATTTTAACGCGATCCCCATTGCTTCTATAGAACGAATAGAAGTACTGAGAGATGGAGCCACCTCGCAATACGGGTCAGATGCTATTGCCGGGGTGATCAATATCATTCTGAAAAAACAAACCGAAATTATTCAAGTAGATAACAGAGCCGGAATCACCACCGAAGGAGATGGGCTAAGTGTATATTCTTCTGCAAATTTTGGATTGAAAATAGGAGATGAAGGTTATATCAATGTGACTGCGGAGTATCGAGATCGAGAATCGGTAAATAGAGCGGGAGACTATACGGGAACCGTGTATAATGATGATCCTGCTATTGATAATGTATTGATTGAACAAAATAACTTTTTCGGCCAAACAGGATATTCTGGAAGAAGAGTGATGGAGATTGGTAGTGCGGAGACTCAAAATCTAACGCTATCCTTTAATGGGGAGATCAAAATGTCGGATAAGGCTACCTTCTATATGCATGGAGGTAGAAACTATCGCGAAGGGAGATCCAAAGGTTTTTATCGTTTCCCCAAAGATCAGGAAAGGGTAGTTCTAGAATTGTTTCCCAACGGTTTCTCTCCAGAGATTTTGACAGACATTCAAGATGATGCGGTTACAGGTGGTATCCGAGGGGTAAAAAATGAATGGGATGTCGATTTCAGTCATTCTATAGGAATCAATAGATTAGATTATACCGTAAATAACTCTAATAATGCATCCTTAGGAATTGCTTCTCCCAGAACTTTTTACGCGGGTGGTTTTATCTATAAGCAAAACACGACAAACTTAGACATTTCCCGAACTTTTGATTGGTTAAGTGGTGTAAACATAGCTTTTGGAGCGGAGTTACGGGTAGAAAACTACCAAATAGTTGCCGGAGAAGAAGCTTCTTATATCGATGGCGGGAGTACTTTCTTTAATGATTTAGGGGAAGAAGTACCCAGAGTAGCAGGAGCACAGGTCTTTCCCGGGTTTCCTCCAGAAAGCGAGTTAAACAGATTTAGAACCAATACCTCTGGATATTTGGATGTCGAAGCGAATCTTACAGATCAATTATTGGTACGAGGTGCATTGCGCTATGAATCCTATAATGATTTTGGAGAGCAGTTGATCGGGAAGTTATCTGGTAGATACAGAATCAATGATGATATTAGTGTTAGAGCAGGATTTTCTACGGGATTTAGAGCTCCATCATTACATCAGGTGTATTTCCAGAATATAAGTACACAATTTATTAACGGGGAAAGCCTTCAGGTAGGAACGTTTAATAATGAAAGTGCAATTGTTACGGAAGCATTTCAAATAGGAAATCTAAAACCAGAATTATCAAGTCATTTCAGTGCGGGTATCAGTGGTAAGTTTAGCGATGATTTTACATTTAGTGTAGATTACTATCAGATAGATATTGACGATAGAATTGTACTCTCTGGTAGATTTGCTGAAGGTTATGAAGCGATTTTAGAACCATTTGATGTAGGTGCCGCCCAGTTTTTTACCAATGCAATAGATTCAAAAACAACCGGGGCAGATGCGGTGTTGTTTTATAAAACACCATTGGCAGAAGGGGAGTTTAATGCATCTTTGGGAGCCAACATCACTAGGACACAGGTGAAAGGGCCTATCAAAGTTTCACCAGCATTAGTGGGACAAGAAGAGGTGCTTTTTAATAGAGAAGAGATTGCTCGGGTAGAGTATGGGCAACCCAGATATAAAGTAAATTCGCTACTATCTTATGAAATAGATAAATTTCGATTTCAATTAGTGAATACATTGTTTGGAGAAGTGAAGTTTATACACCCCAATGATGGAGACCCGGCCAATTGGGTGTTAAATGAGTTTACTGGAAATATAGAAACCAGAGATCAAACTTTTTCTCCAAAATTAGTTACGGATGCCACGATTTCCTATCAAATAAATGATTATGTTCGATGTACTATTGGAGGGAACAATATCTTTAATGTTTTTCCTGATAAGCATACGCATTCTGCAAATACAGATGATGGAAATTTTATTTATAGTAGAAGAGTACAACAATTTGGGGTGAATGGAGCTAATTATTTTGCTAGAGTTTTATTGAGACTATGATGCAAATATCACTTAGAAGTAGGGAAAGTATAGGGAGTCTTTTGATTGGGCTCTGCTTATGCTTTTTTTCCTTTTCAAAATCTGCGGCTCAGGAGTTAGGTAACGAAGAGGTGAAGCGTCTGCAGCGCGCTATTTTTGTGTTCAATTTTGCACAACAGGTGGGTTGGCCGAATCTTGAAGATCAAGATAGCTTTAAGATTGGTGTTCTTGGCCCGGATAGAACGACCATTGATTTGAGTGCACTAGCGCAGAAACGTAAGATTTTTAATAAACCTGTCGAAATTATTCGATTTCAGCAGGTAAAGGATATTAAGGGGATCCATCTACTTTATGTAAATAACAAATACAACTACGAGATCTATTATATCCTAAGCAAGATTAGAGATAAGAATATACTTTTGGTTACCGAAGATTATAACTTCAACGCTTCTATGATCAATATGGTCAATGTGGGAGATTCGTTTGAATATGAAATTAATCTTAGTAGAATCCAAAATGAAGGTTTTACGGTTGCACCCAGTCTACGACGATATGCCATTACCTCTTCAGAAAAATGGAAACGTCTCTATAAGAAAACCGAAAAATCACTGACCGAAGTTCAAGAAGAAAACAAAGAAAAAGAATCTCAATTAGAGGACAAAGATCGTGAAATACAAAGCCAAAAAGATAAGATTAGCAATCAGCTTGATGAGTTAGATACTAAAAAACGTGAAATAAGTACTCAAAACAAGGCGATTAGGGATCTGTATACCGAAAGTCAAATACAGCAAAAGAAATTCGAAGAAAAGGTATTGATAGAAGAAGAACTGGAAAAAAATATTCAGGATCAAATTGATTACATTCAGAATCAGGAAAAACAAATCAATAACAGTCATCAAGAGATTCTAGAGCAAAATAAAGTGCTCGAAGAACAAAAAAAACAAATAGAGGAGCAGAATAAGATCTTAGAAGAGCAAACTTCTGAGATCGATACACAAAAGAAAATCAACATACTTTTAATAAGTCTGGTTGCGCTTTTTGTAATAGCTGGTTTGATTATTTACAGAGGATACCTGGCCAAGAAACGTTTCAATAAAGAATTACAGGCCAAAAATCTTGCTATTTACGAACAGTCTTTGGAGTTGGAAGCCAAAAATAAAGAACTAGAACAGTTTGCTTATATCGCAAGTCATGATTTACAGGAACCCTTAAATACTATCTCGAGCTTTATAGGTCTTATTGCCGAAGATTATGGAGATAGTTTTGATGATGTTGGGAAAGAAAGTTTATTCTTCATCAAAGATGCAAGTATACGCATGAAGAAACTGATCGATGCGCTATTAGAGTATTCACGCCTAGGCAGAAATAGGGATTATGTTGAAATCGATTGTAATAAAGTTCTGGAAGAGCTAAAAGAGGACCTGGGAACTAGAATTAAAACATCTGGAGCTAAAATTATTGCGGATAAACTACCAGTTTTAAGAGGTTCTGAGATTGAATTCAGATTACTATTACAAAACCTAATAAGCAATGGTATTAAGTTTAGGGGTAAGGATACAACTCCCGAAATAAAGATAGAATGCACCAAGATTACAGATCTTAGTGAAGGACAAAAGGACTTATGGAAGTTTTCTGTACAAGACAATGGAATAGGGATACCCGAAGAACACAAAGAGCGGATTTTTGCCATTTTTCAGCGGTTGCATTCCCGAGAAGAATATCAGGGTACAGGAATTGGTTTAGCCCATTGTAAGAAGATAGTAGAATCTCACGGAGGTAAGATTTGGCTAAATTCTGAAGTGGGTAAGGGGAGTACATTTTACTTTACCCTACCAGCTTAGCATGCCTTCTTTTCTTTTCTTTTCAAAAACCATATAAGCCATAAAAAATAGGTGTTTTTTCAAATTAAAAAAACACCTATTTTTTATTACCGAACAAGATTAGTAGTCTATTCTAATAGATATAGTGTTACTTGTATAAGGGTTATTAATCACACTTATTTCTCCTTCAAAATAAGAACGATCATTATCTGAACTAAAAAAGAAATCATCTCCTTTATTTGTAGGGATGTTAATTACAAATTCAGTGCCCGCATCATTAAGGGTAATTAGATTTTCATCTTCGATTCCAGCAAATATGGCACCAGAACCTCCTCCATCATCAAAAAGGACACCTCCAGAAAGTGAAAAATATCGAAGTAGAAAAGGAGAAGCATCGATATTGCTAAAATCCGGAACATAGCTAAAATTTTTTCCTGTGATAATCATTTGTTCTCCACCCATAAAACTATTTTTATTGATCGAGGTTATTTCCGGAAGTTGTTCCTTAAGTATGATAATATCTTTTTCAAAATAGGTATTGATCAAGTTGTTATACTGTACAGAAAGATAATAGATTCCTTGAGGTACAGAATTAGGAATGGTAAATTGCACTTTACCAGTATTTTGTTGAAGATCAAAGCCTATATCAATGGTTTCAAAAGTAGTTTTGTTTTCCAATCTAACCGAAGAGATCCCCGTATTATTTATTGTATTTTCAATAGTGTTTACTATGTTGGGATAATAGAAATAATCTTGCGTACGTTCTGTTTCATTGATAAGGTTGTACTGTGATATATAGTCGTAATTTATCCTGTTAAAGGTGCCACTCTTAACCAGGAAAATATCTTTATAAGTTTGATTAGTAGTTTTGTTTTTAATAGTTAAAGTGTAAGTACCTTCTCCAAAAGGGGGTAAGTTTAAAGTTACCCTTTGTATAAATAATTCTTCCGGAATTGTGATGCCATAAGGAGTATCAACAATACTTCTGATAGAAACAGGGATATCTTGATTGTCTTGATTTTGAAGTGAAACCTCCCAATTGTCTATGTTTGGATCAAATTTACCAGCCAAGAAAGTAAAACTTCGATCGTTTACTGCAGGTAAGATGACATCTTTTTCAAATTCTAGAAATTCAAATTGAGGGGAAATCCCAGGTCCATCATCCTCGGAACAAGAAACTGTAAGAATTAATGATAGGAGTAGGGCGAAAAGGAAATTTATTTTCATAATAGATAGTTAGGGTAATTTTTAAAAGTGGCAAATATAATGTTTTTAACATAAAGTTAAAATTTTCTTAAAAACACATTATTCGCTAACACAAAGCTATCTAAAGAAGATATGGTTTACTTAAAAAACGCTTGTTAACTTAGAAGAAGAACAAAAACCGAGTCATTTATACTCTAAGCCAAATGTGATAGTAGTAGGGGTAAATGTATATTACAACTCTCTTATCCAAATATTGCGATATTGAACAGGATTACTATGATCTTGTAGTTTGATAGGGCCTTTACCATGAACCGGATTTTTGGGAGGACCGATGTACTCAGTAGTACCTAAAATCTCTACGTGATCCTGTACCAATACTCCGTTGTGGATAACGGTAAACGTGCCGGATTTTGTTTTTTTACCCTGGTCGTCAAACTCAGGAGCATGAAAAATAATATCATAGGTCTGCCATTGATCTGGAGATTTGGTGGCATTTACCAAAGGAATATGTTGTTTATAGACCGATGTAGCTTGCCCATTACTATAAGTTCGGTTTTGATAACTATCCAAAATTTGAACTTCGTATTTGTTTTGAAAAAAAACACCACTATTTCCTCTTCCTTGTCCTTCGCCCTCTATAACATCTGGAGCACTCCATTCCAAATGTAATTGTACACTCCCAAAAGATTGTTTGGTTTGTATATCTCCGGTACCAGGTTTTACAGTCATCGTTTTGTCTGCATTAATAGTCCAACCGGCCTTAGAAACAGAGTCTTTTGCAGAAACCCATTGTTCTAGATTGTTGCCGTCAAACAACACGATGGCGTCAGAAGGCACATTGTTTTCATTAAACGATACCACTTTTGGTTCTGGCTCCCATATTTCAGTAGCTTTTGGATCCGTAATTTCTTGTTCAGGGACTTCAGGTTTGGTCTCTTCTTCCTGTTTGATTTCCTCGACCTGTTCGGTAACAGTAGTTTTTTCTTTGCATGAGTAGATAAGCCCTATTAGAGACAAAAGTAGAATCGCTTTTTTCATTGTAGTACCGTTGTTTATAGGTTTATAATCCTAATATTTTTTTCAGATGTTCTTTATCAATATCTGCTCCGGCAAAATCATCAAATGCCTTTTGAGTAGCATCTATGATATGACTTTGGATAAAAGGAGCTCCCTCTTTTGCTCCTTGCTCAGGAGATTTGATACAGCATTCCCATTCCATTACCGCCCAGACATCACATCCGTATTGAGTAAGTTTTGAAAATATGGTTTTAAAATCAACCTGACCATCACCAGGTGAACGATATCGACCCGCTCTGTCAATCCAATCACTATAACCACCAAAAGCACCTTTTTTACCATTTGGGTTAAACTCAGAGTCTTTTACATGAAAGGCTTTGATAAATTCGTGATAATGATCTATATATTCAATATAATCCAATTGCTGCAACACAAAATGACTAGGGTCATACAATATATTTACTCTTTTATGATTTCCTGTAGCTTCTAGAAAGCGTTCAAAAGTAACCCCATCATGAAGATCCTCTCCAGGATGAATCTCGTAACACACATCTACACCTTCATCTTCAAAATGATTGAGTATAGGAAGCCATCGATCTGCAAGTTCTTTAAACCCCATTTCTACCAAACCAGCTGGGCGTTGCGGCCAGGGGTGCATCGTATGCCAAAGTAGAGCACCGGAAAAAGTAGCGTGGACATTAAGTCCTAATCTTCTACTTGCTGTAGCGGCATTTTTTACCTGTTGTACCGCCCATTTCGTACGCTCCTTAGGATTGTTTTTATATGGGTCGGGAGCAAAGTTATCAAACATAATATCATAGGCCGGATGCACTACCACCAACTGACCTTGTAAATGGGTAGAAAGCTCGGTAATCTCTAATCCATATGATGCAATTTTGCCTTTTAGCTCATCGCAATAGGTTTGACTTTGCGCGGCTTGTTCCAAATCGATTAATCGGGTTTCCCAGGTAGGGATTTGTATGCCTTTATATCCTAGTTCTGAAGCCCATTTGCATAATCCATCAAGGGAATTAAAGGGAGCAGAATCATCCATAAATTGGGCAAGAAATATAGCAGGTCCTTTGATCGTTTTCATGTGATTAGATTTTTGTCCATGAAGCATTATTGTTACTACTCTCTACAGCTGCGTAGATAAATTTCATTCCACGCACACCGTCTTTTACGGTTGGAAAATCTGGAGAAGCTGATTGCGATTGGTTATTTTTTACGTTGAGTAACTCTTGCGCAAAGCTTCTGTACATTGTGGCAAAACCCTCTAGATATCCTTCTGGATGTCCTGCTGGTATGCGCACATAATCAGAGGATTCAGGATACCCTCCATTACCTCCCGGAGTGAATATTTGTTTGGTGTTTTCTAACCAACGCACAGTGAGTTCATTTGGATTTTCCTGGGACCATTCGATACTTCCTTTGGTACCATATACTTTTACTCCTAAATTATTTTCCTCACCAGTAGCGATTTGAGAAAAGGTCATCACACCTTTAGCGCCATTACCAAATCGTAATAAGATATTACCATCATCATCTAGTGTTCTCCCTTCACCAAATGCAGAGAGATCGGCAGCTAATTCCTCAATTTGTAGTCCTGTGATATATTCAACTAGATTTTCGGCATGTGTACCGATATCACCCAAAGCACCTCCTATTCCAGATCTTTTGGGGTCCACTCTCCAGGCCGCTTGTTTCTGACCTGTATTTTCTACAGAGGTAGCTAACCAGCCCTGTAGGTATTGTGCACAAACTTTACGGATATCTCCCAAATCTCCTTTGGCAATCATCGCTTTGGCTTGTTTCACCATCGGATAGCCGGTATAGTTATGTGTAAGTGCAAAAACCTTTCCTGAAGAATGAACTATTTTCTCTAGTTCCAAAGCTTCCTCCAAAGTTAGTGTCATTGGTTTATCACAAATCACATGGAAACCATGTTCTAGTGCCATTTTTGCAGGTGGAAAATGCATATGGTTTGGAGTTACAATAGAGACAAAATCCATTCGTTCTTCCTCAGGAAGTTTGGCTTCTTCAACAATCATCTCTTCAAAACTACCATAAGCACGTTCTTTTGGGATTCCCAAAGCCTCGGCAGAAGCTAAGCTTTTTTCAGTACTACTAGAAAAAGCTCCACAAACAAGATTGATCATTCCATCAATACTAGCAGCTTTACGATGCACATCTCCTATAAATGAACCAATGCCACCGCCTACCATTCCCATTTTGAGTCGGGTCATATTACTACTCTTTATATTCTATTTTTTCATTTTTAAAAAATACGGCAAATAATACCAATACTACGGCTGCAAATATTGCAGGGAATGTCCAAATACTACTCCAGTCATGTTGGCCATCACCGATAACATTGGCATCGGTTATTTTTCCTGCTACATAAAAACCTACCAGCATTCCTACTCCGTATGTAGCCAGGGTTATTAGTCCTTGCGCAGCACTTTTCACTTTCTCGCCGGCTTTACTATCCGTATAGATTTGTCCAGAAACAAAGAAGAAATCATAACAAATACCGTGCATTGCGATTCCTATAATCAACATAAAAGCCAATTCTCCTGAATTACCATATGCAAATAATAAATATCGAATACCCCAAGCGAGCATTCCTACCAAAAGTGTCTTTTTAAAACCAAACCGCTTAAAGAAAAAAGGTAGTAATAACATAAATAATACCTCTGAGGCTTGTCCTATGGTCATTTTACCTGTTGGATTCGGCACTTTGATCTCACTTAAAAATTGATTAGTATGTTGGTAATAAAATGCCAAAGGAATACAAATCAGAACAGACGATAGGAAAAAGATCAGGAAATTGCGATCCTTGAGTAGTTTAAGCGCGTCTAGTCCTAAAATTTCGGATATAGTTACTTTTTGATCCTTACTTACTTTTGGTGGAGTTTTAGGTAAAGTAAAACTAAAAACGCCCAAGAAAGCTGAGGCTATTGCGGTCATCAAAAACGTATTTTTAAGCATACCGCTAGCGATTCCCTCCTCAGAATCCCAATGAAAAGCATAGCTTATCAATAGACCAGCCACAATCCATCCAATCGTACCAAACACACGAACCAATGAGAATTGTTTTGCAGGATCATTCATTTGATGAAAGGATACCGAATTTACCAAGGCTAATGTTGGCATATAAGCGATCATATACCCTAATACATAAGGGTAAAAAACACCAAAATCGGCGGCATTGGCCATTTGATACATCAAAAATGCTCCGATCAAATGAAGTACTCCTAATATTTTTTCGGCATTAAAAAAGCGGTCTGCTACCAATCCTATTATAAAAGGAGCAATGATTGCGCCCCATGATTGAGTAGAATAGGCCATACCCGTTTCTATGTCTGAAGTTTTGAGTGTATTGGGTAAATAACTCCCCAGAGTAACGAACCAACCACCCCAAATGAAGAATTCTAAAAACATCATCAGGGAAAGCTGAAATTGTGTGCTTTTTTTCATGAACTTAGTTTAGCTTAGTTGAAAGATCAGTGAGTAAATCTCTTGTGGCTATAATTCCTTTTTCTTCACTCAATCGGTCTCCTTCATATTCTACCCCGATATACCCATCATATCCAGATTTTTTAATGATCTGAAGCATTTTTTTATAATCAATAGTGGTTTCGGCTCCGTTATCATCAAAATCATAGGATTTTGCGCTTACCGCTTTGGCAAAAGGCATCATTTCTTCTACACCTTGATATTTTGGATACTCTTTTACACATTTAGTTCCCCAGCGTTCGCCTCCTTCACGTTCTAAACAAAAATTCCCAAAATCAGGAAGTGTTCCACAATTGGGCATATTCACCTTTTTCATTACTTGAACCAAAAGTTCGGCATTAGAAGATAGGTAACCATGATTTTCTACGATAACATTAACATTCTTTGTCGCTGCATACTGTGATAATTTGGTCAATCCATCGACTGCTGCAGTCAACCATTTTTCGGTATCGTTGGTACCGAATAAGTTAACACGAATAGAGTGGCATCCTAAAAACTGAGCTGCATCTACCCATTTTTTATGATTTTCAACGGCTTTATCTCTATCAGCCTCGCTAACCACTGCCAAATCGCCTTCATGATCCACCATGATCATCAAATTTTGCATACCATGCTCATCACTTTTTGCTTTAAGCGCTTCGATAAGATTTTGCAAGGCTTTTTCAGGTTCTGGATCTTTTTTGAGTTCTTCTGTATACAGCTGACTTACATATTCCAAACCTTCGAAACCAAGGTTTTTGGCTTTCTCTGCAAAATCCATAGGACTTAATTCTCCGGATTTAATGGCCTTATGAAGGGACCATTGCGCAAGAGATAGTTTGAAAAACGGTTTAACTTCTTCTTTCATTTCAACTACAGGTTCTTTTTCTTCTTGAGTTGCTACTTTGTCATTCGTTTTTTCCTTACAGGAATATGAAATCACCAAAAGTGAAAATAAGCCTATTCTAAAAATTGATTTGAACATTGTATATCTATTAGGTTTTGTTTTTAGTTATAGTGACCAGGCACGCCCTTGTGTTAATTTATCCAGATCATCACATCCAACTTGCTCTCCTGGAACTGGCATATAAGCCAGTACATCTTTTCCAATTTTTTCGCTGGTTTTAAATCCCCAAATAGATAAACCACGAACCCAGGATAGATAGGTGAAAATCAATGCGTCTTCAGAAACTTTATCCAGATCTTCAGGGCTTGTCATATTTTCCAACTCTTTTTGGTAAGCTTCCTGTTGGTCTTTGGAAGCTCTAAGATATTTAGAGAGTAAAGCGTCATAAGTTTCTACCTTGATCTTCTTTACTGGATTTTCTTCACTTACTCCTAAGGTATTATTGACGATCCCTGCTATTTTCTTAAACAGCATGGCTTCTTCTTCCTCCGAAGCATTGTTCACATACCGATCTACAAACATTGGAACATTAAGCGCTTTGGCTCCGGGCATATTCTCCGTTTCCGGAATGATGAGATCTACGAGTTGATCCAACACTTTTGCTTCGTCTTCCGAAAGTAATTCGGGAGTCCAGGTGAGTTGGATCTCTCTGGTACAGCTTTGTAGGATACTTAGCATTGTTGGCGTGGCCACCAATACTCCGGCCGATATCCCTATATTTTTTATGGCTTCTCTTCTTTTCATAATGGTAGAATTAAGCGTTTTTCAAGATTTGTTTTGCAGCATGATCTGCGGCTCTGGCTGTAAATGCCATATAGGTCAAAGACGGGTTTACACAACTAGCAGAGGTCATGAAAGAACCATCGGTAACATATACGTTAGGTACGGCATGAATTTGATTGTGTTTGTTAAGAACAGAGGTCTTTGGATCGTGTCCCATTCTGGCAGTACCCATTTCGTGAATTCCTAATCCTATTCCCCCGATATCATCACGCGGTTCGATGTCTTTAAATCCTGCTTTCTTAAGCATATCCATCGCTTGCTTTATCATATCTTTTCTCATTTCGATTTCATTCTCTTTAAATTCAGCATCAAACGTAACTGTAGGTAATCCCCATTCATCTAGCTTTTCATAATCCAAAGTCATTTTGTTCTCATGATAAGGGAGACATTCTCCAAAACCGTTTAATCCCATTCTCCATTTCCCAGGTTTAAGAATTTCCTCTTTTAATTCTTTTCCATATCCTAATTCGGCCACCATATCTTCCCAATCATGTCTACTGGCACCTCCCTGAAAACCATATCCACGTTTAAAGGTTTCCTGATCGGTCTCTCCGCCAATATTTCTGAAACGAGGAATGTAAATTCCATTGGGTCTTCGTCCTTTATAATATTTGTCTTCAAAACCGTCAAAGGTTCCATAAGCACCAGCTTTAAAATGGTGATCCATGATATTATGTCCTAGCTCTCCAGAGTCATTTCCCATTCCGTTTGGAAATCTTTCAGACTTAGACTGAAGTAAAATACTAGCCGATGCAATTGCCGAAGCACACAAAAAGATGACCTTGGCGGTATATTCAAATTTTTCTTTGGTTTCTGCGTCGATTACTCTAACTCCCGTAGCTTTACCTGTTTTATCATCATACATTACTTCGTGAACGATAGAATGTGGTCTAAGAGTAAGATTACCGGTTCTTTCGGCTGCCGGTAGAGTCGAAGAGTTACTACTGAAATAGGCTCCAAAAGGACATCCTCTCATACATCGATCTCGGAACTGACAGTTCATTCGACCTTCAAAAGTTTTGGTACCTGTGATATGAGCAGACCTACCGATAGTCATCACTCGATCCTTATAATTATCGGCAATGTTTGACTTTAGATGTTCTTCTACACAGTTTAATTCCATTGGAGGGAGAAATTGGCCATCTGGTAATTGTTCTAACCCTAATTTCTCTCCGCTTACGCCTATGTATTCTTCAACTTTATCATACCAGGGAGCAATATCTTTGTAACGAACCGGCCAATCTACTGCAATACCTTCTTTTTTGTTCGCTTCAAAATCGATATCACTCAATCGATAACTTTGTCTTCCCCACATTAGTGATCTACCACCTACATGATAACCACGTATCCAGTCAAAACGTTTGGTTTCGTTATAAGGGTGTTTTTTATCGTTTACAAAGAAATGTCGATGTGCTTTTGCAGTAACATATCCTGTTCTATGCTGTTTTTCTTGTTCTTTAATTTCTTCACGGGACGGTTGTCCTTTATAGTCGTAGTCCCACGGATCATCGTTCATGGTGGGGTAATCTTCGATATGACGTACCATTCGTCCTCGTTCTAAGACAAGAGTTTTCAGTCCTTTTTCGCAAAGTTCTTTTGCTGCCCAACCTCCAGTGATTCCTGTCCCTACTACGATTGCATCATATTGTGGTTCTGTTTGCATAGTAAAAGATGATTTTGAGATTAATTAATTTTTTATTTCAAGGTTCTAAACCATTCTGCCATTGCTCTGGCTTCTTCTTCTGGGATATTTTGATTGATCATGAGTGTATTATTGTATTCCTTCAGAAGTGCTTTCGCAACCGGGTCTTTTTTTAGCATTTCATCAGGATTCATGATCATGTTCATTACCCATTCCGGGCTTCTTTTTTCATAAATACCAGCCATAGGTGGGCCGATAAATTTTTGAGAAGCTTTATGGCAAGCAACACATTTTGATTTGAATAGCGATTCTCCTTTTGTAGCGAGTTCTTGATTAATATCTTTTTCGAAAGTGATAGATTCAATTGGCCCAACTCCTTTATTGTCTAACATTACGGGAGTTTTTTCGACTTCTTTTTTTACTTCGGTCTTTATATTGTTGTTTTTGGTACCAATAGTAATCGTTTGTTTTTCTTTTTTAGTTTCAGAACAGCTTGTAGCGATCAATAGGAATGCTATTCCTAGACTTCGATAAAATAATTTCATAGTAATTCTTGTTTTCTTTTTACCCCTCTAGCTTATTAGAGAAGGGGATCGATGAAACATAGACAGAATAATTTCTAGATATTTTAGCAATCTTTAGGTTAATGTTGGGTATGTCTGGAGTATTATCAAATTTATTGTGAAAACTTTACAGTATTTTTAACTTGTTGTGCATTTTTTTGCATTAAATTGTCTTCGATTTTGTTCTTTCAGATAATTTAAGAGTATGAGAAAAGCTGCTTTTGAAAAGGTTGTTCCCCCAAAGGACTCCTCGTTTAAAGTATTCCATTGTAAAGCCTCTTTTGCTTCTTTTGAAGGGCGTTGGCATTTTCATCCTGAATACGAAATTGTATATCTACCCTCGGGAAGAGGCAAACGTTTTATAGGTACAAGGATCAGTAGATTCGAAGATGGAGATCTGATTTTATTAGGACCAAATATTCCTCATAATTGCTTTAATGTTGGGTTTGAATCTGAGGAGTATGAAGAGTACGTCATCCAATTCAATGGAGCAGACATCAAAGAAATGAGCAAGTACTTTAAAGAGTTTGGAGATATAGAGCACTTGTTGATTCAGGCAAATACTGGGTTGACGGTTAATTCTGATAAAAAGCATGAAATAGGTGCTTTGATCAAAGAAATGATCGATCTTTCTCCTATAGAAAAATTATTAAGATTATTTCGTGTATTACATCAATTTGCTCAAGTAACTCATCAAAGTTTGGATGCAAGACAATACTTGGCCCTATCTGTTACTACTACCGAAAGAGTAAAGGATATCTACAAAATCATTCAGGAACAGTATCAAACTAATATATCAACGAGACAAGTTGCCAATGAAATAGGAATGACAGAGAGTTCTTTTTGTAGATTTTTTCTCAAAAATACAGGTAAAACTTTTAAGCAAGCCCTAACCGAAGTTAGAGTTCAGAATGCATGTAACTTGTTGGTTAATACAGACAATACTATTTCTAATATTGCTTTTGATTGTGGTTTTAATAGCCTTTCCCTCTTTAATAGATTGTTTAAAAGAGTTGTTGATGATACACCAAATAGTTATCGTCAAAAGTATGTCAATCACCTTCAGGTTTCCATTCCTAAAATAGCTTAGCTTCTTTTATAGATTCCTTTACTTTATTATTTTTTGTAAATTTGTACCCTACATGAAGAGTTTTATTCAAAAAATATCAGCTGTTATTTTGGCATTCGTGGTGTTGTGCTCTACAATGTCATTTACGGTGAATATGCATTATTGCGGTAAAACTTTGGTCGATGTATCCTTATATAAAGAAGCAAAAACTTGTGAGATGGATATGATGGAAACGTCGAACCATGAAACAAGTTTGATGAAGAAAATGGGGTGTTGTACTGACAAAAAACTGCAAGTAGAAGGTCAGGATGAGCTCAAAACTTCTTTTGATACATTTACATTGGATCAGCAATTATTTATTATTGCTTATTTCGAATCTCACTTAGATCTTTTTGAAGGTTTAGAAGAGCATATCATTACGTTTAAAGAATATCCGCCACCATTTCTGGTCAGGGATCTTCAGTTATTAAACGAAACTTTCCTTATTTGATGATTAAATAAATGTTCATAATGCTCTACAGTAGAAACTGTTAGGGCTTAAAGTGCTTTGCACAAATGTTCAATTTGTTTAATTTTCAATTCATGCTAAATAAAAGCATCAAATTTTTTATAGAAAACAAGCTCGTTGCAGTATTGCTAGTGCTCATCTGTTTGGGAGCAGGGCTAATATATGCTCCATTTGATTGGAAAATAAATGGGATTCTACATGATCCGGTAGCTGTAGATGCTATTCCTGATCTCGGCGAAAATCAGCAACTTGTTTTTACCCAATGGGATGGTCGTTCTCCTCAGGATATTGAGGATCAGATTACCTATCCCTTAACCACGGCTCTTCTAGGTGTACCTGGGGTGAAAACCATTCGTAGTTCCTCTATGTTTGGGTTCTCTACTATTTATATCATTTTCGAAGAAGATGTAGAATTCTATTGGTCACGAAGTCGTGTTCTGGAAAAACTTAATACGCTTCCTGCTGGACTATTGCCAAGTGGGGTAAATCCATCTCTTGGACCTGATGCCACAGGTCTTGGCCAGATATTTTGGTATACGTTAGAAGGAAGAGATCCAGAAGGTAAAGTGACCGGAGGTTGGGATCTACACGAACTACGAAGTATTCAGGATTATTATATCAAAAATGCCTTGTCTTCGGCAGGAGGAGTTTCAGAAGTTGCTTCAATAGGAGGATATGTACAGGAATATCAAATCGATATCAATCCTGAATTAATGAGACAATACAACATCAGTTTGCACCATATCGTAAAAGCGGTCAAACAATCCAATCGAGATATTGGAGCACAAACTTTAGAGATTAATCAGGCAGAATATTTGGTTCGAGGTTTGGGATATGTAAAATCCATTGCGGATATCGAGAATGCTGTGGTTGATGCAGCAAACTATACTTCGATACGAGTGAAAGATGTAGCCCAAGTACACTTGGGACCTGCTACCCGTAGAGGTGTTCTTGATAAAGAAGGTGCAGAGGTTGTTGGGGGAGTGGTGGTAGCCAGGTACGGAGCTAATCCGTTGGAGGTCATCAATAATGTAAAAGACCAAATAGCAGAACTCTCTTCGGGTTTGCCAACAAAAGTACTAGCAGACGGAAGAACATCACAACTTACTATAGTTCCATTTTACGATCGAACCGAATTGATTCATGAAACATTGGATACTTTGCATGATGCCTTAACCATGGAGATCCTCATTACCATATTGGTAATAGTAATGATGGTTTTTAATTTGCGTGCATCTATTTTGATTTCTGGATTATTGCCCATAGCTGTTTTGCTGGTATTTGTAGCCATGAAATTATTTGAGGTTGATGCCAATATTGTTGCTCTTTCTGGTATAGCTATAGCGATAGGAACTATGGTTGATGTAGGAGTGATTCTTTCAGAAAATATTATCCGACACCTGGATGAAAACCAGCAAAAAGCCCCCGATAAAAAACAAACGATCAATACTGTAGTCTATACCGCTACAGCAGAGGTGTCGGGAGCTATTCTTACGGCAGTTTTGACTACAATCATTAGCTTTATTCCGGTATTTACTATGATTGGCGCAGAAGGCAAATTGTTCCGTCCACTGGCATTCACAAAAACAATGGCCCTAACGTTTTCTATCATCGTAGCCCTGTTTTTCATTCCTCCCTTTGCGGCGTATATATTCAAAGAACGAAATCTAAAAGTATGGTATAAATACTTGATTAATGCAATTTGCATTGTATTTGGAACTCTAGCTATCATTTATGGGTATTGGCTGGGATTGGTGATAATAGGGTTTGGCGTTTTATCCATAGTATTGCTGAAAGGTGTACTTTCTAAAAAACAATATAACTTTGGTACCATCTGTATATCAGCAATCACTATTGCTATTTTGTTAGCAACATACTGGAGACCTTTAGGATATACTCACAACCTATTTGTCAACTTAATTTTTGTGGTAGCAATTTGCTCAGGCGTTCTGGGAGCGTTTTGGTTATTTAGAAAATACTATGTGCTGATGCTTAGATGGACTTTAGAGCACAAGTTTTTATTTTTATTAATTCCTACGGTGATCGTAGGTTGCGGATTTTTTATCATGAAAAACTCGGGGAAAGAATTTATGCCTTCTCTGAATGAAGGTTCGTTCTTATTGATGCCTACTTCGTTACCGCAGGCGGGTGTAGCCGAGAACAAACGCGTATTGCAACAATTAGATATGGCGGTAGCCAGTATCCCTGAAATTGAAACTGTGGTTGGTAAAGCGGGCCGCACCACTTCTGCATTGGATCCTGCTCCCTTGTCGATGTACGAAAATTTAATACGATATCGATCAGAGTTTGAACAGGATAAAAACGGAAATCCACAGCGCTTTAAAATTGATGAAAACGGCCATTTTGAATTGAAAAATGGAAAGGTAGCTGTAAATCCTAATTCGGTAAAGGAGTTCAATCAAATCTCGAATGCGGTTTCCAACCCTTTGGAGATTGACAGAAGTCAATTGATATTGGACGAAGACGGAGCATACTTTCGTAATTGGCGCCCCCATATAAAATCCTCAGATGATATTTGGAATGAAATAGTAAGAGTGACCCAATTACCAGGAGTGACATCAGCACCAAAATTACAGCCTATAGAAACCCGATTGATCATGTTGCAAACGGGCATGCGAGCACCCATGGGAATCAAAATTAAAGGCCAAAATTTGAAAGAAATAGAAGCTTTTGGGTTGAAATTAGAAAACATTCTAAAAACCGTTGAAGGAGTTAAAAAAGAAGCAGTTTTTGCAGAACGAATTGTAGGTAAACCGTATCTGTTATTGGATATTGATCGTCAGAAATTAGCACGATATGGAGTTACTGTCGATGATGTGCAAAGTGTAATTTCAATCGCCATTGGAGGAAAGGCGCTAACACAAACCGTGGAAGGAAGAGAACGATACGGGATTCGGGTTCGATATCCCAGAGAGTTGCGAAAAAATCCAGAGGATGTAAAAAACATTTATGTTCCGGTATCTAATGGAAGTCCTGTACCTTTAAGTGAACTGGTCACCATTCGTTATGAACAAGGTCCGCAAGGAATAAAAAGCGAAGATACTTTCTTAGTAGGATATGTGTTATTTGACAAGTTGAATAGTTCTGCCGAAGTGGATGTGGTAGAAAGTGCTCAAAGGGTCATCCAGACGAAGGTAGATAGCGGGGAGCTTGTGATTCCTAAAGGTATAAGTTATGCGTTTACCGGAACCTATGAAAATCAATTACGCGCTGAAAAAACACTATCATTTATAGTACCATTGACGCTCGTCATTATCTTTCTGATTCTTTACTTTCAATTTAAAAGTGTGTCTACCACGTTAACGGTTTTTACAGCTATTGCCGTAGCTTTTGCAGGTGGATTTATCATGATATGGCTCTACGGTCAGGATTGGTTTTTCAATTTTAGTTTGTTTGGAGAAAATTGGCGTGACCTTTTTCAGATCCATCAGGTGAATCTGAGTGTTGCTGTATGGGTAGGTTTTATTGCACTTTTTGGAATAGCTACAGATGATGGAGTCGTTATGGCTACCTATCTAACTCAAACTTTTGATAGAAATAAACCAGAAACTCTTAGTGAAATCCGTAATGCTGTTGTCGAGGCAGGCGAGAAGCGCATTAGACCATGTCTAATGACTACTGCAACGACGTTATTGGCATTGCTTCCTATTCTAACATCCAAAGGACGTGGAAGCGATATTATGATTCCTATGGCGATACCAGCTTTTGGAGGAATGTTAGTAGCATTGATATCACTTTTTGTAGTTCCAGTTTTGTTTGGATGGAAAAGAGAAATTAAACTTAAAAAAGAGATGAAATGAGAAATTGGATATGGTATATAGGGTTTATTTTTACTTATTGCTCTGTACAAGCACAACAGTTACAGGATTTCATACAAGAAGCAGAAGCAAATCACCCAGAAATAGCCGCCTATCAATTACGATATGAAATCGCACAGGAAAAGGTCGAAGGTTCAAAATGGTTACCTAATACCCAGTTTAGCGCTGGATATTTTGTGAGTGAACCAGAAACCAGAACAGGGCCACAACGCGCTAGATTTTCGGTAAGACAGATGTTACCTTGGTTTGGTACAATATCGGCCCGAGAAACATACCAAAATGCCCTGGCCGATACAGAATTTGTAAATATTGCTATTATCAAAAGGAAACTAGGTTTGTCTGTTGCGCATTCGTATTATGAACTTTATAGTATTGTCGCTAGAAAAGATGCCTTTGAAGAAAATATAGAACTATTAAAAGTTTATGAGCAATTGGCCTTGTCCTCTTTAGAGGTAGGTAATGCTTCAGCGGTGGATGTGCTGCGTTTGCAAATGAGAATTAACGAATTGAATGAGGAGTATGAAGTCTTGAATGAGATGCTGGTTTCAGAAAAAAAGGCATTTGTAAAACTACTAAATAGAACATCTGATAACGATGCAATAGAGGTGATACCACTTCAAATTCCAGAACAGGATGTAGTGTTTGAAGACATAGATTTTGATCTACATCCCGAATTGGTAAAATACGATAAACTGTATACTTCAGTTGTGCAATCAGAGGAGCTCAATCAAAAAGAAAGTGCTCCACAGTGGGGTATAGGAGTGGATTATATCCCCGTTTCAGGAAGAACAGATCTTAGTTTTAGTGATAATGGAAAAGATGTGTTTATACCTTCTATTTCTTTATCCATCCCTGTTTTTACCAAAAAACACAAATCCAAAACCAGAGAAAACGAATTGAAGCAGCAAGAAATAGAGAAACATAAAGAAGATCGGATTAATGTTTTAGAAACAAGTTATATACGAGCTGTTTCAAAACGCAGGCAAGCCAGAATACGGTATGAAACGATGAATAAGAATTTAGAACAAACCCAAAATGCAAAAGATATTTTGATAAAAAGTTATGAGACGGGAACCATTGATTTTGTAGATATTTTGGACGTTCAGGAATTGGAATTGAAATTTAAGATACAACAAATACAAGCGGTCAAATACTATTTTAAACAGTCTGCGAACATCAATTATTTAAGTAATTCATATAATAAACCACAACAATAAAAAAAGAAGATGAAATCTATATATAATATATCAGGAATGACCTGCAATGGATGCAGAAGCGGAGTTGAAGAGAAATTAAGTCAGTTAGACGAAGTCACCGAAGTGGTCGTTGATTTAGAAAAAGCAGAAGCGATTATTACTTCGGATGCATCAATCCCTTTGGTGAAGTTACAAGGAGCATTACCTTCCAAATATCAGATCAATACGAAAAAAGGAGAAGATCCATTTGTGTTGGCTCCTCAGCCTTCAAAACTAAAGCAATTACAACCTCTTTTGATCATTTTTGGATACATCATTATAGCTAGCGTACTGCTTAACTATAAAGAATGGAAAACTAGTGAGGCAATGTTAGATTTTATGGGGTTATTTTATATCGTATTTAGCTTCTTTAAAATCCTGGACTTAAAAGGTTTTCCTAAGTCTTTTGCAATGTATGATCCTCTGGCCAAAAGCATACCCATGTATGGTTGGATTTATCCTTTTATAGAAGCAGGTTTAGGATTGTTGTTTTTGATGCGATTGTATATTCCTGTAGCATTGGTGATCACTTTGGTTATTCTCCCATTGACCACATTCGGAGTGCTTAAAGTATTGTTGGATAAGAAGTCTATACAATGCGCTTGTCTAGGGACCGCTATCAAATTACCTATGACCGAGGCTACTTTGATTGAAAATGTAATCATGATCGTCATGGCAATCCTAATGTTAATCCAAATAGTGTAATCATGAAGAAAAGTAGTATTTATATTATCATATCAGTAGTCATTGGATTGTTACTAGGGTATTTAATTTTTGGTAAAGAATCCTCCTCTCATCAACATAATCATGCTACAGCCTCAGAAGAAGTCTGGACCTGTTCGATGCATCCTCAAATAAGACAATCAGAACCTGGAGAATGCCCGATCTGTGGAATGGACTTAATTCCGGCAGGATCCATATCCGACGGATTGTCTCCAGAACAGTTCAAAATGACAGCTAATGCGCTAGCTTTGGCGAATGTACAAACAACGATTGTCAATGGTGAAACTGAAAGTGATGATCATGTGATTTCATTATCTGGTAAGATCACTTCAAATGAAGAAGGAATCGCTGTGCAGACTAGTTATTTTGAAGGAAGAGTTGAACGATTACATATAAACTATGATGGACAGCAGGTTCAAAAAGGACAATTATTGGCTACAATCTATGCTCCCGAACTGGTAGCTGCACAACAGGAACTTTTGACTGCAATCAGCTTAAAAGAGTCTCAACCAAAATTATATCAGGCGGTTCGTAACAAGTTAAAATTGTGGAAACTGTCAGACAAACAAATTAATAGTATTGAAGATTCTGGTAAGGTAAGAGAAAACTTCCCGATATATGCTACGGTTTCTGGAACAGTTTTAGAATTGATGAGTGCCGAGGGAGATTATTTGAAAGAAGGACAACCCATTGCAAAAGTGAGCAGTTTAAAAACCGTTTGGGCAGAATTTGATGTGTATGAAAGTCAATTGTCACAATTTAAAAAAGGACAATCTATTGATATTGCTACGAATGCTTATCCCGATAAAACCTTTAAAAGCCAAATTGTTTTTATTGATCCTATTTTAAATGAGGCTACGCGAACGGTCAACATAAGAGCAACCTTGGACAACAAAAACAAGTTGTTTAAACCAGGTATGTTTGTTTCTGGAAAGATAACACCAATAGACGATTCGAATATAGCATCAAAACTATTAGTGCCGTCTTCTGCGGTAATGTGGACCGGGGAACGTTCTTTGGTCTATGTAAAGGTTAATGCAGATGAACCCGTATTCGAAATGCGCGAGGTGAATTTGGGCAACAGAGTAGGGGCACAAATTGAAATTAATTCTGGACTTGAATCTGGAGAAGAAATTGTAACCCATGGAACGTTTACCGTAGATGCAGCGGCGCAGTTACAGGGTAAAAAAAGTATGATGAATCGAATAAGTACGATAAAAGCAGAGGTTGATTCTAGCAAAAATTACTTACCTGTAGCTTTTCAAAAAACATTTTTAGAAGGGTTGGCTACATACTTTGAAATGAAAGATGCTTTGGTGAACTCAAATCATGAGCAAGTAATTTACTTTACTAACCAGCTACTAGAATCATTTGATAAGGCAGATGTTTCCATGTTAAATGATGAACAAAACCAACTTTTTACAGATAGTAGAACGATGATTGAGCAGATCGGAAGTAGCAGTACTATAGACATGCAAAGAAAGTACTTTATAACGCTCAACAATTCGATGGTGGATTTGACTTTACAATTACAAAAAGTAGCGAAACCTATTTATGTTCAAAAATGCCCTATGGCTAATGAAAATAACGGAGCAATTTGGTTGAGTCTTCAGCAAGAAGTTAAAAATCCGTATTATGGGAGTATGATGCTAAAATGTGGATCAGTAATCGATGTTATTGAGTAATTTGTTGGGAGTATAAAAGATTATGCCACAGCTTCTTTTGATTTGGTAAGACTCTTGGCCCAGGCAATTGCTTCACCAAGATCTTTAAAATTTTTGAGTTTGTTTCGCATAAAGAGCTTTTCCAGCATGGTATTTAATATTCCCTTTTGGTTATAGCTTACAATAGCATATCCTTTAAGCATATATTGAAATTTGTAGAAGTTTAGCCAATCACTGGGTACTACAGAGTATGGGTTAATTCTATTGGTAATATAGACCAAGTCCTTTCCGTTTTGATCATACAAGTTGGTAAGTTCTTCTACTACAATTTTACCATGATTCTCCCAGGTATACACCACATCTTTATGGACTTCTCCTACAACAAAAGTTTCAAAAAGAAAATAATCTCCAAACGGAAAATTAATTTCCTGAATGGCATCTTGATAAAAAGGAGTGTCTTTTATGCTTTTCATACTACAAAAATGAACAATTAATAATTCATTAAGCTATAGACCTGCCTGAAATTAAGTTCAAAATCGATTAATAGAATTAATGATCGACTAATGGTGGGGATTTGTCTGAAAAGAAGATTGGAAACCTAAATATACAGAGAATAATCCTAATATTTGATAAGGAAAGAAGTAGAATCTCGACATACACAGTAAATAATATGACTCACAAGGAACAATTTAACCTTTTTTATGATTAAAAAAGTTTATCAAATGCCGAATAGCATTATCTTTGTAGCCCCTAAAAAAGTAAGCTGTGATTAAGGAATTTATTATTGCCATGCTGTGGAGTATTTCTCCGTTTGGAGAGGCCAAGGTAGGAATACCTTATGGCCTTATCAATGGTTTGAATATATACTGGGTATTTGTTTTGTGCTTCCTGGCCAATGTTTTGGTATTTCCGATTATGATCTTTTTTCTGGAGAAAATAAATAACTATTTATTACGATGGAATTTCTACAAAAAAGCAGCCATTTTTGTTGCCAGAAGAGCAAAAACAGGTTCTGGTGATAAAATAGAAAAATACGGTTTTTGGGGATTGTTATTTTTTGTAATGCTGCCGATTCCTGGAACAGGAGTATATGCAGGAAGTATTGCCACTTATTTGTTTAAAATTAAGAAACGTAAGGCGTTTGTAGCAAATAGCGTAGGTATATTCTTGTCTTCAGTTATTGTATGGTCTACTACCTTATTGACTATGCAAGGAGTATCATAACTCTTAATTCAATAATCTGTATTTTGCCGGACTGGTACCGGTATATTTCTTAAAGAGTTTGCTGAAATGTTGAGGGTATTCAAAACCTAAGGTATAGGCAATTTCACTTACCGAGGTACTTGTGGCCAATAATTCGTTTTTTGCTTTGTTGATGACAAAAGAAAGAATATGATCTTTTGCATTTCTTCCGGTTTCTTTTTTCAAAAGATCACTAAGATAATTGGGAGACATATGGAGTTGCTCTCCACAATACTTTACCGAAGGGATTCCCAATTCAGAGGGCTTGTCTGAAGAAAAATAGTGTTTCAGGAAATGCTCAAATTCTGAAACTCGGTCTTGACTTAAATTTGTTCTCACATAAAATTGTCGGTCATAGTATCGAGTAGAATAATTCAATAAAAGTTCAATGTTAGAAATAATTAATTTTTGACTGTGCTTATCGATGTTCTGTTGATATTCTTTTTCGATTTTCAGAACAAGATCCAAAACGGTTTGTTTTTCCTCATCTGAAAGGTGTAGGGCTTCATGCAGTTCGTAATCAAAAAAAGTAAAGGTATCAATGGACTTTCCTAACTCGGATTTCCGGATGAGGTCGGGATGAAACAAAAGCATCCATCCTTTGGAGTCCGAAGATATTTCTTTGTGTTCTGGTATGATTACCTGGTTAGGTTTGGTAAAAATCATCATACCGTCAGTAAAATCATAAGAGTTTCTTCCATAACCCATAGAACCTTCGATACCATCTTTTAAAGCAATCATATAAAGTCCAGTGACAAACTTTTGATCTATGTATTCGTAGAACTTGGTGAGATCTTTGGCCCAAATAATAGACACCAAAGGGTGTTTGGGAGGTGCAATTCCAAGCATTTGATGCACGGTTACTATGCTATCTATGGTAATAAGTTCTGACATGGTCTTGTACTAGTTGTGTTATAAATTTAGAAAATTATCACTAACTCAAAAATCTGCTATCTCTGGGGGTTGAGATAGCAGATATCACTATTCATCTACGAACAAAAGGAATAGCTATGCTTTTTTTGCCATATTGTTTACCATACGAAGTACGGTTTTGTCAAACAATCGATCACTAAACCACTGTCTGAAAAACAAAGTTTGTGAGGCCAACTTACCTGCCGCGTATCTTGTTTTTGGTCGTTTTGCGTGTACAGCTTTTGATACTACTTTGGCAATAACAGATGGAGGGGAACTGTTTTCAGGTTTGTACGTATCTTGAGTTGCCAGTGTTATGGCGTTCGCCAAAGAGGCATAGGGTCCATTTTGAGATCTAGAAAAATTATCATTAAGAACATCTCCAAATTCTGTTCTGATCGCACCAGGTTCTATGATCACTACATTGATACCAAATTGTTGAAGTTCTAAACGCAAACAATCGCTCCATCCTTCTAATGCATGTTTGGTGGCATGATACCAGGCTCCCAAAGGACTATAGATTTTACCACCTATAGATGATACATTAATAATAGTTCCGCTTTTTTGAGTCCTCATAGTAGGTAGAACGGCTTTGGTCATTTCTGCAAGTCCAAAAATGTTCACTTCAAACTGTCTTTTCGCATCTTCGTAAGAAGTATCTTCTACGGCACCCCATATAGCGAATCCTGCGTTGTTGACTAATACATCGATTCGTTGCTGTTCGTCAAGAACTTGTTGTACTACTGCAGTTACTTGTTGGTGATTGGTGATGTCCATTTCAAGAGCATAACCTCCTGCTTCCTTTAAATCTTGCATTTTGTCTAGACGTCGAGCTACACCATAAACGATATGTCCCTCTTGAATCAATTGAAGTGCAATCGATTTTCCTATACCAGAAGAAGCTCCGGTTACTAAGATTACCTTTTTCATATATTTAATTTTTTATCCTTATTGCTTTTGATAGAACAAAGGTATTCCGGATAAAGGGTAAAAAAGTATACTTTTTACAGGATGACGTATACATTTTACAGATTCGGGGCTAAAACATTGATTTTTAATGCTTAGTAGTGTTTTTTGTATAGTGTTTTAAGTTGGTATGGTTTTTGGAAAACTATGAATGGAGTATCAAAATGTTAATAAATGAAGATACAACACTTTGAAAACCGATCGTGAAATTATAACTTTGAATTATGAATAGTTACCCCCTTCTACAAATGACAACAAAAATTAAAAAATTAGTATTTATTGTAGCTGCGTTCTGTTTCTTTTCGCAGGCCCATGCTCAAAATGAGCATATCGCATTAGAACGTATTAATGCTGAAGAGTTTCGTGTGCGAAGCACTAATGGTATTCCTTTTACCGTAGTTTTGGAAAACAGCAATAATAATGGTCAATATCAGTTGGCTAGTAACACCGAACTAACGTTTAAGTTTGATGATGTTACCAGGCAAAGTATGATCAAAATTGTTTTTGATCGTGCGGCATATCAGACTATGGAGGATAAAATCATTCTTCAGTATAGATCCGATGTGGAGTGGATTAAGTCGCAATTAGATATTACAGATGATCAATCGAAGTTATTCCCCACACGTCCTATTTTTGACGATAGATCTCTAGAAGCGTTGAAATCAAAAGTATTTCAGTATACCACCACGTCTACCAAGGAGAATGCATTTAATAAATGGATAGAAAGAGTCAATTATTCGTATGGTGCAGTATTGTTCCTTAGAGAGTTATATGCAGCTTCTAATGGAGAAAATAATCCACAAAGTCGTAACTTCGAATCCATTAATGTGTACGAAGCGCTACGTATGTAGAAAAGAATAATGTAGAATCAATATATTGTAAGAGTAATCACGTTCGTTGATTACTCTTTTTTTCCGTTTTTCTAAAAGACTTATTATTTCTTTTACGAATAGATATACCCTTCTTCTTTTATTCATTCGGGTTTGACGTTTTTAGACAACCAAGGTTTACAATTTAGTAGTATCTTTAAAGGACAATTCACACAATCCTCTGAATATGAATAGAAAAGTCCTTTATTCTTTGGCTTTTGTTTTTTTGGTTGCGGGTATTCTTTTTGCTTCACACTTCGATGCAAATCCCTCCTCATATGTTCTTATTAAACCTGAAGAGCCTATTTCCAATACAAACAAAGAAAATTTTGATAAAATGATGTCGGTTTTAATGCACCAGAGGTGCGTAAATTGTCATCCCAATGATAATATTCCTAAGCAAGGTGATGATCGACATCCGCATTATTTTGGAATGTCTCGAGGAGCATCGAATCACGGTTACGAAGCTACCAAATGTGCTACTTGCCATCAAGATGAAAACAACAATTACTCCGGGGTACCTGGTGCTCCCGAATGGAGTTTAGCTCCAGAAAAAATGAAATGGGAAGGACTCACCAGTGTAGAGATAGCAGAATCAATGCTTGACCCAGAAAGAAATGGCGGAAGAAATCACGAAGAAGTAATGCATCATCTTACCGAACACGAATTGGTATTATGGGCCTGGGACCCAGGTGTTGATGCCAATGGTGTACCTAGAGAAAAACCTCCAGTGCCATTGGATGAATATATAAAAGTCGTCAAAGAGTGGTTTGAAGATGGAGCGGTCATCCCTTCAGAATAATCCAGAACACTTTCGATGTATTCCTTTTAACTTAAAAAACATTACCTAATGATTATATCTTTCACTGTTAATAATCAACCCCAAAAAATAGAGATTGAGGATCCTAACACCCCATTATTATGGGTGGTTAGAGATATTTTGGATTTAAAAGGCACTAAGTTTGGTTGCGGAAAAGCAGCTTGTGGTGCATGTACGTTACTGGTAGATGGACAGGCTATTAGGTCTTGTTCTTATGCAGTAAAGTTTGCAGAAGGAAAGCAAGTGACCACAATTGAAGGATTGGGAACACCAGAAAATCCTCATCCTGTACAACAAGCATGGATAGAAGAAGTTGTGCCTCAATGTGGATATTGTCAACCTGGTTTTATGATGGCTACAGCTGCTCTTTTAAACGAAACCCCTAAACCCACAGATGAGGATATAGATCAAAACATCATCAATATATGCCGTTGTGGTACGTATTATCGAATGCGTAAAGCCATTCATCGGGCAGCAGAACTTGCAGGAGATACTAATGCGTCAACACCTAAACTATAATTATCATGGCAAAAAAGATATCACGTCGTAAGTTTATTGTTAGAGGAGGTTTGGGTACTGTTGGTGTGTTGGCAATAGGAACCTACGTGTTTAGAAATCCATTACGAAGAGCAATGTTAGGGATGGCAGAATCATTAGTTCCTCCGTATTCAGGAACGGGTACAGAACCGAACCTATGGTTTGAGATTACCAAAGAAAATAGGGTAAGAGTGCATTCTCCTAAGGTAGAAATGGGGCAGGGTACCTTTACAAGTATTGCTCAAATGGTTGCAGATGAATTTGAAGTGCGTATGGATCAAGTTGAAGTAGTAGGAGCAGCTACAGAAACGGGGATTATCGACGGGATGAGTACAGGAGGAAGTTTGTCTGTTGCTCAACTTTGGCAACCTTTGCGAGAAATGGCCGCTACAATGAGAGAGATGCTAAAAATTGAAGCTGCCAAAAAATTGAATACCGACTTGTCAAATCTTACGATGAAAGAGGGGGTAATAAGTGATAATGGTCAATCACTCAACCTATCAGAAGTCGCAAAAGATGTGACCAAATGGGAAGTGCCAGATACCCCCGATTTAAAACCACTTAAAGACTACAAGTATATTGGGAAACCGATTTCACGAGTGGATCTTAATGCAAAAGTATATGGAGACCCAATTTTTGGAATGGATGCGGCAATGCCAGATATGTTGCATGCTGTAATAGTGAGGCCAGAACATGTTGGTGCTGTTTTTAAAAGTGCTAACATCGGAGATACCGAAAAAAGACCAGGTGTGGTAAAAGTGGTGCAAAAAGACAATTGGATTGGGATTGTTGCCAATTCGTATCCCGAGGCCTTGGCCGCCAAATTTGAATTGAAAGTAGATTGGGACATACCAAAAAAGTGGACAGAAGAAGAAATAAGAGAGATCATAACTGTGGGTAATGGTAATGAAATGATGGTGCAAAAAGAAGGGAGCGCATTGTCCGATGACGATAATGAGGTAGTTGTTCTTGAGTTTAAAAGCCCCATAGGAGCACATGCGCAAATAGAACCAAACGGAGCAGTGGCACATGTTGCAGATGGAAAAGCTACCGTAATTCTATCCACACAGGTAGTAGGGGTTACTCAAAAACAGGTTGCAGAAGCCTTAGGTTTTGAGTTAGAGAATGTCAATATAATCCCGACCTATTTGGGTGGTGGATTTGGACGTAGATTAAATACCAGTCATGCTGTAGAAGCAGCACTTTTATCACAAGAAGTAGGTAAACCTGTCAAGTACTTTTTTACCCGTAAAGAAGAATTTCAGCATGATATGTTTAGACCTCCTACACATCATATCATGAAAGGGAAGCTTGGAGGAAATGGATTGCTAGAAGGAGTAGAGCATCATTTTGCCAGTGGTAATGTGGCCATTGGATCGGTGATTATGCCAGATATGATTCATGGGGTACTCAATGCAGATATAGGTGCTATACGAGGAGGAAGTATTCAGTATCGTAAGGTGCCTAATTTTAGAGCTGTACAATGGCATAACCCTTTACCATTTGCGACCAGTTGGTGGCGAAGTCTTGGTTTGTTGGCAAATACCTTTGCTATCGAAAGTTTTATAGATGAGATGGCCATTAAAGCAAAAAAGAACCCTGTTCAATTTAGACTAGATCAGATAGAGGATGATGAGGCTGGTCAACGATTAAAGGCAGTAATTAAAAAAGCAGCAGATATGGCTTCATATTCGGATCAGTTAGTAAATGGACGTGCCATGGGATTTGCAGCCTCAACGGATGCTGGAGCGCCTTGTGCGCATGTGGCAGAAGTGAGTATTGAAAATAATGAAATCAAAATTCACAAAGTGACTTGTGTATTAGACTGCGGAATCGCAGTAAACCCGGATCAGGTCAAGGCCCAGTGCGAAGGATCTATTATTATGGGAATAAGTGCATCCTTACATGAAAAAATGACATTGAAAGACGGACAACTATATCCTACGATTTATGGGCCCTATAATATGGCGCTTATGAAACATGCACCTAGAGAAATTGAAGTACATTTAATACAAGGGGCAGATGTTCCGTTACCAGTAGGAGAACCACCGTTAGGACCCATTGGAGCAGCAGTTGCAAATGCTGTCAAAAGGCTTACCAACAAACGATTGACAGAATTGCCATTACGACTTAGCTGAATGTTTTATGTATAGAGCGTAGTAACTCAATCTATTTCAAAATATATTTAGGACTCTTGAAAACAGTTCTTATAGAATACTGAAGGTGGTATTTCAAATTTTTTCTTAAACGTCCTGCTGAAATGAGATAAGTCTTCAAAACCACATTGAAGAAATACTTCTGAAGGCTTTACATGATCATGCTCCATCAGATGTTTTGCATGCTCCAGGCGTTTGTTTAGGATCCATTTATGAGGAGTCTCATTAAAAATTACTTTGAAATCTCGATTAAAAGTCGATAAGCTTCTTCCAGATTGTTCTGCCAGAACCTTTAAGGGCAGATTATAGAGGTAATTGTTAAGAATAAGTTCTTCCAGGTCTGCTTTCTCATTTTGGGAAAATTCTTTAAAAATGATGCCAATATCCTTGTTAGCAAGTATAAGCGCTTGTAACGCCTTTTGAGTTTGCTGTTCTACATAAGAAGTATTCAAATTTTCACCATTATCAATATGCTGGATTAAAGAATCCATTATTTCCTGTAATTGATCAGTGTTAGGAACGTCTAGAAAGCATAGGTTGGTATTAGAGATAGATTTAGGTAATTCTATATGATCAATGACTTTTTTGATAAAATCATTGGTAAGAACAAAACCATAGGTTTTTGCAAATTTCTCTTCAGTACTCCATGTTTTCCGCAATTGAACGGTATGATGTTTCCGAATTAACCCGAAATTATTTTTAGGGATAAGAAACTCCTCGTTACCTATTTTCAGATGAAGTGTTCCCAGTTGTGTAAAAAACAATATGGTACTTGGTAGATATGTACTCATTACATCCCCAACACGATCTTCGCAAGACGCAGCTATTTGTAGTTCATTACAGTAAATAAATTTGATATAATGATTTCCCATAGCTTAAAACTATGACTTTTTTGTAATAAACACTTGTCTAAAAATGTCATTTTATATTGTAGCAAGATGAAGTAACATAGATAAGAGTGCGATCGTTCATATTTGCTTTGCCCTATAAGCCATCCATTGTTATGATCAATGCTGCTTAGTTTGAAGAACGCTTTTTTAGTAGGGTAAGAAGTGAAAAAAGTAAGAGTAAGAACGCGATTCCAAATCCAAGTAAGCCTATATTAATTCCTAAAAGTGTTTTTTCACTTCCATCTAAATATTTCATTGATCCGCCATAAGTGTCTTTTATAAAAAATGCAATTAGAAACCCTCCGGTAATCAGCATACTTAAAATGGTAGGAAGTAAGATTTCACTTTTCTTCCATACCAACCATAAACACAAAATCCCAATTCCAGAATTGGTAAGTAGTTGCCAAACTTCATGAATTCTGACATGTGGAGTCCAATCCGGATTAAAAACATGGGTATCGTTTATTTCCAGATAGGGGACGACAAAAGCATATAAGATAACACTAAAGGTAATTGCGAATTTTTGCATGAGTTTCGTTTTGTTTAAGATAACTAAAAATTTAATTATCAGTATTTGCAGTATTTCCGGAGGTGTACTATTGATATACTTTTTACTGTATTCATGAGATCGGTTTTTATCTTATTAGTATGATGTTGATAGAAAAAATCACAAAGCACTTTTTTATGTATCAAAATAACCAGTCAGAGAAGCGCATCATCAATTTTATTGAGATCCAATTGGCAGATTTATATCATAAAGTGTTACGTAACCAATAGTTTATTCGTTTGATTTGATAAACCTGTTATAGTTTATCAATTATAATACTATATTGTAGAAAGAAATTAGAAATCATCTTTAATATATAGTATACAATGAGTAAAGCACCCTTTATAAAAGAATTAACCTTGCCTGCTGTAGCGGCCCCTATGTTTTTAATATCAGGACCTCAATTGGTTATTGAGTGTTGTAAGAATGGAATTGTAGGGACTTTTCCGGCGTTAAACCAACGAACTTCTGAAGGATTCGAAGAATGGTTGATTGAGATCAAAGAAACACTTTCGAATTTTGAAAAGGAAACGGGCAAAAAACCTGCGCCTTTTGGTGTTAATCTCATCGTTCATCATTCAAATCCAAGATTAAAAGCTGATCTCGCCTTATGTGTTAAGCATCAGGTTCCATTAATCATCACCTCCTTGGGCGCTGTTTCAGAATTGGTAGATACAGTACATAGCTATGGGGGATTGGTGTTTCATGATGTCATCAAAAAACGTCATGCCGAAAAAGCTAGTGAAGCAGGAGTAGATGGATTAATTTTGGTGGCAGCAGGAGCAGGGGGGCATGCAGGAACCTTAAATCCTATGCCATTTATTACTGAAATTAAACAGTTCTTCAAGAAGACGATATTACTTTCTGGATGTATTAGTACCGGAAGAGATGTCGCCTCTGCTATGCAAATGGGAGCGGATTTGGCATATATGGGTACTCGTTTTATAAATACCGAAGAAAGCAAAGCACCAAAAGAATATAGAGAGATGATCATTAACTGTGGAGCCAGCGATATTGTGTATACTGCCGCAATTTCTGGGGTTGCTGCCAATTTTTTAGGTCCAAGTTTACAGGCTATGGGAATTACCGAAGAAATGTTGACCCGAAAGACTAAAGTAGATTTTGGCGAAGAACTAACGGTGGATGAAAATGAGGCAAAGGCGTGGGCTACCATCTGGTCTGCTGGACAGGGAGTAGCAGCCATTCATGATGCACCTAGCGTAAAAGATTTGATTTCAAGCCTAAAAACAGAATTTAAAAGTGCCATTCAAGAGCAAAATCAGTTGTTGGAAACCTATGCATAAAGGATGTAGATACTTTTTTCAGTAATCGAATAAAAGAAAAAAAAGGAAAATGTAAACTTATACAAACCAATAGGAGTGCCAAAAACATTCTTTATAGCTATTCATTTTCCTTTTATTAAATGCAAGAGTCTTGGCTATGAGTAGTTGCGTGGTTTAGCGATTAACTTCGGAGGTAGACAAGAACAAGTAATTACTATTACTAATGTTAGGCACTAGCTTCATTCACTTTCCAGTTTTTCTAATCTTTTCTGCAATTCTAAAAATTGTTCGTTCAAAGATTTCAGTTTTTCGATCTCTTTTGTTTGTTGTTCAATCTTTTTCTCTTGTTGGATGGTATATAAAGTTAGTTCCTCAATCTTTTGAAGTAACTTAGAGTCCATTTCTCCAAGGAAAATACCATTTTCTTCAACTTCTTTTGCACTAGGAATGTCTTTTAAATGTCCATTTTCTTTGATATGATTTTCCACTTCTAAAAGTGTCGGTAATTTATAATCATCATAAAAAACAAAATCAGACCACCCCGTTTCAACCTTTATTTCTTTGGCTCTTATTTGACCATTAACAGCAAGCTTCCATCCATTAGGGTTTGTAGTTCCAATTCCTACATTTCCCGAATGATTAATTATCATATCATAACCAGAATTTACAGAATTATTATGAGGAACCTTAAATCCTAAATATCCTTGATTATTTCCTGTTGCGTATAAGGAAATATCTGAATGAAGCGTACCTCCTGAACTACTTTTTGAACGGAAACGCATTGAAGCCTCCTTATTGGGAGTATCATTTTCCAAACGTAAATTATTATAACTATTACCGTTTATGGTCATTATTGCATTTCCGAGATAGCTTGTTCCGACACCAATGTTACCATTTCCTGCAACGGTTAACCCACTTGACAAGGAATGTGTGCCACCAATGTTTATTGTATGAAATGTTGCCGATGCTGGATTATAATTGTATATAAATGAATTGTCAGCATCCTGAGCATTAATAGTAAATCTAAAATTAGTTTTTCCGTTTTCTGTTGAATAAATAGAATTTGCCCCTTTTGCGGAAGCAGTACCATCAATAATTAAGTTTCCATTTATTGTCTCATCTTGTGCTTTAACTGAAATAACAATTCCAATTAATAATGTGATTAATAGTGTTTTCTTCATGTTTTTATAGGTTGTTTTTGATAATTTCGGTTTGATTAAGCTCGTGCTTAATGTTTAACTATACGTGTCTTAGCAGTGCAAAATGTTACCAAGCTTTTCCTAACAGAAAGCATTGTGTCCTACCAAAAAATACAAACCCCTTTCGATTAAAACCTTAGCTGTTTACTATGATCACATATATGGTGTTGTATATAGTTTTACTTTCTCCAGTGTGTTTTTCCGTCAACTTTTTTAAATTCAGATATTTCGTCCGAATAGTAAATTCCTCTATCGAGTTCTTCGACGAGGATTTTTAATTCAACCTTTTTATTGTTTTTCACAAGTTGACTTCTCTTAAATTTCTCAAGCTTCTTATACTCCTTTTCTGCTAAGAATATTTTAATAATTTCAGATTCGGTTTTTAAATTAATCCATGGCGATTGTAAAAGATTATTTTTTTTAAGTAGATCAAAAATTCTAATCACCTCTAATTCATCTGGGGATATATTTTTGCTTAACAGAAGACTATCTAATGATTTCTCAAACTTTGATAGAGTTCCAATATCAGCTTTATAGAAGCTTCCTATATCAATTAGCTTAAAGTATAAATCACCTTTAACCACTTGTTTCTGATTGGAACAGGAAGAGGTAATTGAAACTAATATCAATATGGATAAAATTCTTTTCATAATTGTATACAACGTTGCGTGTTGAAATCGATGTGGCGAAGCTACTATGATTTATACACCTTGTTATGTGCTTTTTTTATTTATTACGTCTTCGATTTTAATAGTTTTTAAGTTATTAAGAGACTCATTTAGAAGTATATCAATATTCTCCTCAATTACTTTAAAATCCATTTTGGTTATCAAATTTTTCGCCCAACCTGGTTTTTGAGCAACTCCATTTTTCTTTATCCAAGCGAGATTAATGAAGTTCCAGATAGATAAATTTACACCAGTAATCTCAAAAGTTGGTTGAATAATTATAGCTTTATTTATTCCATCTTCTACCCAATCAATTCTTCTTTCCTCAAAAGTTCGTAAAACCTCTGGAGAGCCTGGTCTGTCTTTTGTCAAATTAGTCCCAAGTCTTGCGGAAAGTTCATCCAATTTAACATCTATATTTTTAAATCTGCTCATTGACTTTAATTGCACATAACTTTGTGTGTATGGTGACGTAGCTTCCCGAAGGGTGCTATGCACTATACACCGTGTTAGTAGCCGTTTTTATATTTTAATTCATCAATTATTTTAACCTCAATTAAATCGTAAATCAATTGACCGCCCAATAACATTTCATAATTATTGAAGGTCTTTGGTAGAATCGATTTTAACAATTCAGTTATACCTTGACTGTATGTGTTAGCTGTTGTGTTATTGTACGTTATTGTCCAAGGAATAGAGTAAAGAATAGAATTCATATTAGAAATAATTAATTCTTCTCCCTTAGTGTTTTTTAAGACTACTTTGATGCTGTTTCGCTTACTATTGAAAGCAAATGGTAGATAACTCACATTAAAAATTGCCTCCAAGTAATTCTGATTAATATTCGTTGTACTAGTTTTGAAATTTGCGAAATAAGGATGGTCTAAACTTATCTGAGACGTGAAATTGCCACCCCATTTTTCTTGGTCTTCTCTTTTTTGATGTTCTTTTTCAAGCACAAGCCTATAATCTTGATGATCTGACTCTGAAAACCTTAAGTAGTTTGATAGTTTGCTTAATTGAATCTGCAAATTTTGAGAAAGAAGCTGACGCAAGTCTTTTTCTCTGATTTCAAGAGTTCTCTTTTTAAATCCTTTTGCTTTGAATTCGTAGTTTGTATCCTTTAATGAAATGTTAGCTTCCTGAATAACCTCATTATATATGGCACTCATATGGACTTGCTTATCAAACTCGTATGCAGTACATACTACTTTCATTGAGAGTATTGGGTACTTAAGAAAATTTGAAAAATCTATCTGTGTGGTATCATCTTTTATAGGTTCCCCAAAAGTATCATCTATTTGATATGATTTAATCAAGTTCAAGTCGCTGTCAATGACAAAGTGTTTTCCATTTTTACTAGAAAGGTCAATTTGCTTTTTTTCTTCAATCACTTGAAAGTCAGAAACTGGGACATTAAACTTCTTCCAAACAATATCAGCAACTTTAGAATAGAAAATATAATCGTTTTGATTGATAAGAATTAATGAATCAACTATAGCTATTTTGTCAATTCTATCTCTAGCAGATTGCTTTAATATTTGAAATTTTTTCTGGTCAATTGGTGATTTTATTTGAATTGATGTATTCCAATTATCATAGGTGATTGCCAAACCATTCGATAGACCTCCTGCAATACCATAAAGTGAATCTACCATGAAAAGAGATAGAACTCTATTAACAGGGGTGAAAGGTTTTATTTTTCTTTCCCATGTCTCACCGAAATCATCTGAATAATGAATTACATTATCTGAACCTCCCATCCATATTTTACCATCTTTCTTATGGTAGATATCATAAATCCAAGCATCACCGCTAAACTCAATTACTTTCCATTTTTTTCCTCCATCTGTTGTCTTGTAAACAGCATTCTTATTCGAAGGATTTAAAGGATTCCCAAGGTAACCTGCAATGAGAATAGTATCCTTGTTAAATACTATCCGCTCTGAGGCTTTATCGTATTCGGTTAATTCATATTGATACTTCAAAGAATTCAATATTGAATCTTCAGAATTTTGAGCAAATAATTCTGAAGTGAATATTAAAGTCAATATGATTAATGTAATTCTCATTCTAATGGCTACTAACGTATATATATAGTTACTAAAGGTAACTATATATCCAAATAGTAAGAAATATAATTACCTCAATGAAGTTTTCCTTTAGAACATAAAAATAATAATCTCCAATAAAAAAGCCAGACCTAATAAAATAGAGTTAGCGAAATGAAAAAAACAAGCTTTTGAAAACCTGTAAATAAGCAATTATTCTTGATTTTAGTACCTGACTGTCCAATGTTTTTTATATGTTGTTGGCGGTAGTTATTTTGGAGGTAAGCTCATTACATAATCATAACTTTCATTTAAGTATTCTGATAATTTATCCAAATCTTCCCACATTTTTTCGGGAATCAAAACATAGCCTTCCATAGTAGCATTGTAAGATTTGTAAAGTGTGGTGTCAAATTCTTTAAGATACTTTTTTTGTACTTCTTTAGAAAATCGGATTCCTATTTCTCCTGCTTTGTTAAAAAGCGAAAACATATAACCATTAGCAGATGTATAAGGCATTGTTTTTCCTTTTCTTTCAAATCGTTCGCATTTGTCAATAAGGCTATCGTATATTTTTAGTTTGTCTTCCCACATAGTTTTATTGTTTTTCAACAAATTGTTTAAATTGTTGCATCCATTTTTCTCCTTGCTTTCTGTACATTTTTGGAAATAGAATTGCCATTAATTTTGGTATAAACCAGTTAATTCTGGTATACTCATATTCATACACATATCGGGTTTGTGTATCGCTAATTTCTATGAAAGTACATTTCATGGTATTCTCCATGTGTTTATGGTAGTAATTTGCTTCAAAAGAATCGGGAAGATTGTTTTTGGTAATGATTTCAATTAAAATCATATCCCTATTACCATACTTATAATACATTTTAGACTTTGCTCCGTTTTGGTTTTTCGTACCACTAATCAGTTCTTTTTTAATAAAACCATCCTGATATTCTTTGTTGTAATCCGAATTTATAAATAAATCCGTTACTATTGATCTTGGTTGATTAATCACAAGTGCTCCTTTATGCTTCATAATGTTAGCTATTTAATTTGAGAAGCATAAGTAGCTAATTCTGTTTTAGCACTGGTTACAGAACGGTTTTGTAACCTATATTTTTTTAAGATTTTAAGTTTTTGATGTATTCGGAAGGAGCAATCCCCTCAAATTCTTTGAAGACTCGGTAAAAAGACACTTTATTATTAAAACCAGAATCGTATGCAATTTCAATTAATTTTAGTTTGTTGTCTTTGTCACGTTTTATAATTTCTTTCGCTTCTTTTAGTCGGTATTGATTTACTAATTTTTTAAAAGAACAATTAAATTTTTGATTGATTATTTCTGAAACATAATTGGAAGGCAACGAAACCGATTCTGAGAAGATTTTAAGATTTAGATTATCGTTCAAATGTATTTTATCAATTTCAAACAAGTTTACAATTCGTATTTGATCATTTTTTCTTTTAGTAAGATTATTCAGATTAGTAGGTTTGCTTGTAAAAATTAATGTTTTGTCTATTAGTTTATAAGCAATAGATTGAATTAAAAAAGTCATTGCTAACATACTTACCTGGTTAAAAAGAGCAAAATTGTAATTGCCCAAAGGCTGAAAGATAAAATAAATGAGATGTAGGAGTAAAAAAATGGAATAACCGATAAGTATGGTGTAATACCAGTTTACTAAAACATTATTAGTCACCTGTTGTTTAAATTGTTGTAATTTTTTGATGCCCAAAAATACATAGACTCCAATGTAAGCAAAGAAGCTCAAGAAAAAGTAAAACTCAAAACTGGTGTAAGATGGAATTTTGGTCATAAACCTGTTTACGGTTTCTAATTTTTCCGTTCCGCTTAAAAAATAAAACGGAATGTTTAATACTAACATCAAACAAAACACGACGAAATGTAAATAGCTCTTTTTCGATAATTTAAACCCCTGTATAGTTATTGACAACGCCATAAAAAAGAGTAGTGGGGGTTTTAGAAAACTAATTGGGGTAGCGATTCCCAAAAGATGTGGTATAGAATTTATAAGCTCTGTTTCTACTAATAAGCGTTCAAAAAGAATAATTCCTTCTACAATTAGCAGTGTTGCCAGTAATTTTTTGAATGCTGTCCTGTCCGAACTTAGTAAAACATAGGCAATAAAAAATGCCTGACAAGTACCAAAAATGATAAGGATGTTGATTATCAATGAAATTCCTGTCATTGTTTTTTATAGGATTGTTTTTTCAAAGATAATGAGTTTAGTTTTTTAAGGAAGTGGTTAATTCTTTTCGTAGTTCTGATTACCGTTAACGTTCCGTATAACAAGCGTAGCTTACCGAAGGTAGCTATTATACACTGTTAGCCACGTTTTTTTATTTCTTATTTATCTCATATACCATTTCAACCATTCCATCTTTAAAGGCAGTTACATCCTTTAAATGCAACGGAACTTCCTTTCCAATGTAGTCGAAGAAAAGTTTTCCATCACCCAAAAGTGTTGGGATTATCGTGATATTTATTTCATCCGCTAATCCAAGTCGCAGAAATTCTTTCGTGAGCATAGTTCCACCAACCATCCAAATGTTTTTGTACTGGTTTTTTAGTTGATCATTTACTATTTTGCTTAAGTTACCTGAAATAAATTGCACATTTTTTTTATCCGATTCAAGTTGTCGTTCGGTTAGAACAAAAACTGGAACTTCTCCATAAGGCCAACCCAATTCAACAGCGTGTTCATAAGTACGAGAGCCCATAACATAACAGTCAATAGACTTAAGGAATTCCGAAATATACTCTTTCGTCAGTTCGACACCTTCTTCGTAATTATCTTTTGAGTGCATCCAAGATACACTTCCGTCCTTTTTGGCTATAAAACCATCAAGGCTGGAAACCATATGAATCGTAATTTTCGAATTTTTGTCTCGCATTTCTCAAATTGTGGGTAATGGTCTAGTGTTTGGGCAGTAGCAGATTATACATTTCTGCTTTACAGACATATAAGATACTATATTTAATGTAAAAACGGTTCAAGTTTGGACTTAAACCTCTATTGCTTATACACCGTGTTGTGCTTAGTCCTTATTTGATTTTTTCTTTTTCCTATAGTTTTTTATCATTTTACCAAAATCTTTGTCTTTTCTGCGTTTTTCGACTATGGTTGATTCATAATGTTCTTTTTCTCGTTCCATTTTCAAATAGTTCTCAAAATACGATTTCTCTATCTGATCATTATCTATCGCTGATTGAACCGCACAACCACTTTCAGAGGTGTGGGTACAATCTGAAAATCTACAACTTTGTGCCAAGTCGTATATTTTTTCAAATGTACTTTCTATTCCTACTGAACTATCAGTAATACCGACTTCTCGCATTCCTGGATTGTCAATGAGTATTGCTCCATTTATCATAGGAATTAATTCACGATGTGTTGTAATGTGCTTACCTCTATCAATGCTTTTGCTAATAGCGGCTGTTTTCATTCGATTTCCTCCAATCAAGCTGTTAATCAGGGAAGACTTTCCCACACCGGATGAACCGAGAAGACAATATGTCTTTCCTTTATAGAGAAGTTTCTTCAATTTATCTATTCCAACCTTTGTTTCATTACTTATGTGGATCAGAGGAACACTTTCAATTCTGGCTTTTATTTTGCTAAGCAAATCATTCAAGTTCTGTTGGCCCGATAAGTCTGTTTTAGTTATAACAATTATGGGTTCAATCTTGGAAGTGTAGCAAAGAGTTAAATATCGTTCTAATCTGTTAATGTTGAAATCTCTATTTACGGATTGCACAATTAAGCCATAATCGATATTGCTAGCAATTATTTGCAGCTCACCAAATTTGTTAACAGCTTGTCTCGATAGAGTTGAAAACCTAGGTAGAATACTATGAATAATTGCAAAATTGGATTCATGATTCATCAAAGAAACCCAATCACCAACAGCAGGAAAATCTTCACGACTTTTTGCAGAAAACCTTAAATTCCCTGTGATCTCTGCTTCAAATTCACCTTTTTCATTCTTTACAATATACCTTTCCTTGTGTTCGGCGATTACACGACCAATTTCAAAATCCTCAAGATTATTCTCGAGTCTTAATTTTTGGAAGTAGTCATTATATCCTAAATCTTGAAGTGACACAGTTTCTTTATATTTTTGATAAGATTACGCTAGTTTAACTTAAATACTTTGGTTGTGCTCTTTACCAAAGATTCAAACCGATTCAATTCTTCTACGTTTTTGATTTCATAGTGCATAGGGATAGTAATTTTGGGTCTAATTTTATTTACCATCTTAGCAGCCTCCTTCTCATTCATTGTTAGGTTATCTCCTCCAATGGGAACTAAAGCGATATCAATACCGCTTAGTTCTTTCATTTCAGGAAAATAGTCGGTATCGCCTGCATGATAAATTTTTAAACCATTTTTAAATATAATCACATAGCCTACATTTTCTTTCGATTTAGGGTGTGCTTTGATCCATAAAGAAACTGATTGTGTATTGTATGCAAAAGTTGTCTCAATACTAAAGTCGTCAAATTCTAATTGTTGATGAGGCTTTACGACTTTGATTTTATTTTTGATATTTATCAGTTTTTTTGAAACTCCTTTAGAACAAATAATCTTTGTTTCAACCTTTAGAAGCTTTTTAATATCCTTCAAAGAGAAATGGTCTGGATGAGCATGAGTTATCAAAATATAATCTGCCTGCTCTGCATTCTCAATTCCTACAGGGTCGATGTAGATAACCTTGTCATCAACCTTCATTTGAAAGCTTGAAGGAAAAAAGTGTGACTTGTTTACTTTGATTGCTCCCCAAGTTGTTAGAGTCATATTTTCTCCAATAGTTACTTTTTGAGGTATTGGATTTCTTTTTTCGCTTATTTTTACCTTTACCATTGTGCATGCTTGATTAACTATTAACACTATACAAAGCATCAAAACGTATAATCTATTAAATCCCATTTGAAGCCTATCTTTTGGGCAAAAATAGAGAGCCTGAATATCAAACTTTAGACGCTACCGTCTATTTGGATTGTTTAAAAAGGAATACCATTTGCCGAATATTCGCAAAGTATGCCTTTAGCCATGATTCGTTTAGAGTTTCCTCTGTGATCTGAAGATAAAAATTTTCCAAGCTAAGATGTAAAACCATTTGTGCTAAAGCACCATTCTCCGATAAGGAAATGATGTTTTTCCAAACTGGAAGTAACCCATGAACCGAAAATTGAAGAATGTGATTGAGATATTCTTTAAATTCAGGGTGGTTTCTATGAATTCTTAGTTGACGATTAAATAATAAATCGATTTTGTGTTCAAGAATAATCGCTATTAATTCTTTCTCGCTCTTTGCGGCTGACTCTAGTTTTGAAATGGCTTTTGCTTTTCTTAAGTGAAATTTTAATAGTCTTTCTGTAAAAACTTCTAAGTCAGCAAAGAAATGATAGAAGGAAGATTTATTTTTTCCTACTTCTTTGGCAAGTCTTTCTATCTTAAGTCCTTTTGGACCTTCAAAAGCAAAATACTTATAGCCTTTTTCTAACCATATTTTTTCTGCCTCTTTCATTTATAAACAAAGAAATACTTTAGCTGATTAATATTTATTGTGTGAGGTTGCATTAAGCACAACGGTCTTGTGTATGAGTAGTAGCGGATTTTATGCGACTACTTTTCGGTTTACAATATACTTTTTTAAAATGAAAAAGCGATTCGAGTTTGCACCTGAACCGCTATTGCTTATACACGTTGTTGGCGTGTCGTTTTTTTAAAAATCCACACTTAAACTTTCGCACATTTTCCAAACGTCATCACGCAAATACGTGTCTAATCCACCCAGTTTTCCTTTCCATTTGTTGTGCATTTCCTTAGTGGCCACATCCACCACTTTTTCAAAATAGGTATTGTACATTTTCCATTTATCATCAAAACCTGTTTCTTGAGCACTTTTCATAAAATCTACCTTTCCAAATGCTTGCTGACAGGTAACCTTTAAATCATTTACAAATGTTTTTGAGACCTCTACATCGTTTCGATTCCCCAATCTTGTTACATGTCCGGCAACGAACGTTGTGAAATCATAATTTAATGCAATATCATGTGCTTCAATATATGCAGGAACATCTTCTGCTATGCCAAGGTTCTTAAAAGGAACCCAACCAGGAAATACAATATCTACGAGCATTAATACTTTTTGTTTTGGTGCATATACAAAGATATTTCCATCCATATGGTTTTTCCCATGATAATCTAATAGAAGAGTTTGGTTACCGAGTTTTAATTCATAACTGTCCTTAAAGGTAATGGTAGGCACTATCCTACGAGTATCATTACGTTTTTCGAGAATCTTTTTAGTCTCCTCTTGTGCTATAATTTGAACACCTTCAGGAAAAAGTCCTGAAGCACCAATATGGTCCGTATGTGCGTGGGTATATATCAAATGTGTTATTTGCTTATCGGTCACATCTTTAATAGCTTTAAAAATATTATTGCCAATTGTAGGTGGCGCATCGACCATGATCACGCCTTCTTCATAGACCAAGAAAATGGCATTATATAGCCCATCGGTGACCCAGTAGAGTGCATCAGTAATTTCTTCAACTAAATACCCTTTTTCATAAGGGATTTCTGGACCTAATGAGGTCAGTGGAAGATTATGGTTATGTTGGTCTTGGGCTTGTAAGACAATTGGAAATAGTATTGCAAATATGTAAAAGATTTTTTTCATGATTATTCTTATTTATTGTACAATGAAATTTTAAATAAAATTGACAGGCTCAGAAAAGAAAGTGCACTCCGTAAATAATGCCATGTTTCCCAACTATCAATCAATGAGTTTATGCTTTCATCTAGAGAATTTCCAGATGAAATTGCCGTGTTGGCTCCATCGAAAAATATAGGATAGGTGATTGAACAAAGGAAAATGAAAATAAATGCCAACCACCAATATTTTTTAGTATCTATATTTTTTCTGTTTTGATAAAGTCCAGTTGAAATAGCAATAAAGGTTAAAAGATTCAGAGGTACCATTAACTTAGGGAACCTTCCAAAATTGTTATTGAACCACACAGTTACATCTGCCCCTTTGAGTGACTGCCAAAATGGGACAATAGCAACAGCAATAAATAAAAATGCCCCAAAGAATAAGCTATTAAGCACTATTGCCAATACTGTAATTTTGTTTTGATTTTTCATGATTTCTATTTTTGATTATTTTAAACTCCACTATACATTCCTTCCCTAGTGTACTGAACATTTAAGTCCAGTTCAAACAAAACTAAATCTGCCTTTTCTTTTGGACTAGCTTTGATGTTTTCGTTGTCATATACCAATAAATCCCCTGTTTCCAAAGTCATATTCCCTGTATTGATATTCCCCTCAAATACATAAAGAACATAGGTTTTGTCCTTATTGTTGGGAAGGTCTACTTGTTTATCAATTCGAGCATCAAATACGGACACATCAGAATTAATTTTAAGAGGAACCTCTTGATTGGAAGGTCCTGCTACCAATCTCCATTTGTTTAGGCTGAATACCTCATCAAAATCATAAAACTGAACTTTAGGCATTAGACCTATTGACGAGGGGCGCATGAATATTTGTAACATGTCAACTTCTTTTCCATCTTCAGGTATCGATTCCTGATGATAAATTCCTTTACCAGCGTTCATCATCATAATCTTGGTTGCGCTAATGGTGGTCTTATCTCCTTCGGTGTCTTCATGAACCAATTCTCCTTTGCGTATGTAGGATAATATTTCATCATTTACATGAGGGTGCATTCCTACGAATACGCCAGGTTTAAGTCTTCCTCGGTCAAATCTTCCCAGTTGTCCTAAACCCCTTTTATCGGTTCTATCCAATACTGCTAATCCCGGGAAGTTTAAGTCTATATTAAAGTCTCCTTTATGGATTTTTTGTGCATTTGTTGATTTTAGCAAACTCTTCATTGTATTACTATTATTTTGAACACAAAGTTGCTAACTTACTGTGTGATAGAAAATGGCAAAAACGGCGTTTAACTGGTCAGAATTTCCCGCCTGTAATGAGAGGGTGTCTTTCCTGAATACTTTTTGAAATATTTGCCAAAAGTTGAAGGGTCTGGAAAATTGAGATTATAGGCAACTTCAGAAATTGAAGTGCTTGCATCTTGAAGTAATATTTTTGCCTCTAGAATTAACAGCTCTTGAAGAAAATGGCTTGCAGATTTTCCGGTATCTCGTTTAACGTATTCAGACAATTTTTTCGATGTAATATGTAACTGATCCGCATAGAACTTAACATCTCTCTGACTTGTAATGTGATTTGCAGCAAGCATCTTGAATTTATGGGTAATTGAACTAAATCCAAGATTAGTCGATTTGTTTTTTAGATGTAATTCATCAATCATAAAATGCAGAATCGAAATTTGCTGTCTCACCAAGTTGTCTTTGTTCGCATAGTCTGAATGAATGAAACCTTTTAGCGTTTCGTAAATTGTTTCAATACACTCTTGGTCTTTTTTGTTGAGATTATAAACAGGAAAATCGGGTTCTTCGTAATAGGATTTGCCATTTAGGATGTTACTATCTGAAAAGGCTGCCACTAAAAATTCTTTTGTAAAAAATATTGTATCCGCTTTCGCAGATTTATAAGTTTGGGTCCATTTTCGTATCACATTAGGACCCATTGTTATTAAAGCAGGTGCTTTAATGTCATGGTCGGTTAGGCCAGTAGATAAAAATAATTGACCTTGCTTTACATAGGCTATACCAAAGGTCTCTGTTCGATAGGGTTCCTCTGGATAATTACTTGTTTCAACAAACTCCTTTAAAAAATAACCATTGTGTTCAAAATCAACACCAATTTTATTTTTAAAATCTTGTATTTTATGTCTGATAATATTTTTCAATCCTATTCTTTGAGCTTAAAATGCACGCCAACGGTTAGTATATGAAGCGTAGCCTGCCGATAGGCGGCTATGATTTTATATACATTGTTGGCAGTTCGTTATTTTATTTCATTCTGTAATATTTCCCAAATTGTAGTTTTAAACTTGTCTTTAAACACTCCAAAATGTCCAATTTTCTTAACTCCGAAATTAGAAGGGTTAAAATGAGTTGACTTGACATTTGAATTTCTATACTGACTGGTCATCCAGTCTACTGCCTTTTTAGGTGCAAAATCATCATCTTCAATACTAAATGCACTAATATCCAATTCAATTTTATCATAGTATTTCAACACTATTGATTTATCACTTTGTATATACTCAGGCTTTTTACCCCAATTTCGCCATTGGTTAGCTACATTTTTGGGTAAGTTTTCCATTCCGCTCAGTTTTTTTGAGTTCAGATACCCAAAAAAGTTCAATAGAGTAGGAAATAGAATATACCAATTAAACCACATTTTTAATCTGCCTATTCCTTTCCAAAATTTCCAATATCCAGATTGGGCAGCTACAAGAATTATCTTGTCAAACTTGGTGGACGATTTAGCCAATCCAATAAGTTGACCACCTATGCTATGTCCAAGAATTACTTTTTTAGAGTCCGGAAAATGCGTTATAACATATTGTAAGACAGATTCTAAATCATTTTTCCCCCAATCAGCTGCATTATTATCTAATTCTTTAATCGGTTTTGTCAATGAACGACCAATACCAAAATAATCGAATGTGATAACCGAAACTCCATTATCCGATAAATACTTAGAAAATTTATGATAATACTCTTGTCTTACACCCGTTGCTGAGGCAATGATAAGAACAGTATCGCTCTTCTCAGATTCAAATAGAGATGCAGAGAGTGTTTCGAAATTGGATGATATTTTAATTTGTTTCATTCGTTCGTTCTAATGACTGCCAACGGTAAATATAACAAACGTTGCTGACCGTAAGGGCAGCTATGTTTTGTTATATAGTGTTATAGGCTTTTTTTAATTTGTCTATTTGAGAGGCGTCTATTACTCTAGTGTTAATTTTAAGTCTTTCATATGTCTTTTCTGCCTTATACTTGCACTTATCATCGTTCGTTATGAAAAAATCACAATGAGCGCCATAAAACGTATGTAAAGAATCATCAATCATATTACTATATTTTCCATCGGATTTGTAACCCTTAAGATCGTGTTTATAAAATACATCCATTATTTTGGAATATTTTTTATTTTCACTTGTTTTTGTATTTGGGGTATATTCATCAAGAAGGTCTATAAAATCTAAGTGTTTAGGTTTTTCTCTAAGATTTATTCCTAATGACTTGTAAAACTTACCGTTGTCTCTTAAAACATTTGAACTTTTTATTAAATATGCTCGAAACTTTTTATATAGCCCGTAGTCAGACTTTAGTCTTTTTTGAAAATCAAATATATCCTCAGTTAATGCGAGCTTATTTTGCTCAGTTTTTGAACGGGGAAACATTATTTCAAAAATAGGGTCAACTTTATATAGTTGATTCCAATTATCAGGAAGAGGTATATATTTTAGTAATTTCGTTGGATTTGGAACATCCAAGTCATCAAATTCCATTAAATCGACAAATGAACCTGACATAACATCAAATTCAGATAATAAGCTCTCAAAGAATTCGTGAATATTTCTGTAATGCCAAGTAGCTTCTTTTCGATTCCAATATTGACATATACAAAGATTGTTACTTAGTTTTTCAATATAATCTAAATGTCCTTTTACATATTTGGGATTTTTTTTATATCCACGTGACAAGTCATTTAAATGTGCGTTGGAATATGGTACAGTGATTTTTTTGTTTAAAACTAGGTCTTCGAGTTCTGTGTATAATTCCTCATCTGGTTTTGGAAGACTAGCTTTCTTTTCAATTCTGTCAAAAATGTTAAGATCAAAGTATACTGTCATTATTTTCGGGTCTAATTCTACTAGATTGAATTTGATATTTTGTCTTTTGACCAACCGAAGAATGTTTCATTTCTGTTAGGATTATTTATGTAATTCAAATAATTTGTACAATCATCAGTGTCAAATTCAAACGAAACATTCCCTTTAGAGTATAACTTTAAATCACAAGCTCCGTAGGGGAAGTAAATTGTTGAGTCAATCCAATATTCGCAACATTCGTTATCAACGTTTTCAAGATTCCATTCTCTTTTAAACTCAACTTGATCTCCATTACTTTTTTTTAAGAATTGTCCATTGTCATAAGGACTGATTGTCAATTTACCTGCAACTACTTGTTCAAGTGTAATTTGTCCAAATCCTTTTATCGTTACTTCATTATTAGGAGCATCATTTAGAATTTTTGAGATATTTTGTTCTCTATTCAGGTCAATATAATTCCTCCATTTAAAATCCGGCATTAATCCAGCTCCCCAAATTTTGAAGGTAACTGTTTCTGGTAATTCCATTGTTGGATCAAAAAAAATTGTCTTACTATCATAGAAACTTACCGTATCGGTATCGTTGAATTTCTCTCTAGTCAAGTCAACTTTTATTTTCATAATTTTTATCAGATCTGATTAATTGCCTATAACGTATGTATATAGTTACTAAAGGTAACTATATTTCTTATATATGGTGTTGTAATTATTTGTAACTAATTGTAAGTGTTTGTAAACGTCTAAATGTTACCCTGAAAACTCAAAAAAATGGTGTCAGAAGCTCATGAGCTATGAATGAGCAACAAGTACTATTAGTTAGGTAGAATTTGATAGGTGATAGATAAACTACTACAGCAATTGTAGTTGTTTGAAGATAGAAGGGGCAGTAAAAGAAAAGTAATTTATTTCCCGATACAAAAATTCGCAAAAATATTACCTAGTAAGTCATCACTGGAGATTTCTCCAGTGATTTCTCCAAAATGGTATAAAGCCTGACGAATATCAATCGCCATAAGATCACCCGATAATCCAGAGTCTAATCCGTATTGTACTTTTTGGATCTCCTCCAGAGCTTTTAACAACGCATCATAATGTCTGGTATTGGTCACAATAGTTTCATTATTACGAAGTGCACCGGTATTCACAAAATCCAAAAGTTTGTTTTGCAAATCTTCAACTCCTAAACCAGATTTTGCAGATAACAAATGGATATTTTCAATTTCGGTAACCAAATGGTCAATCTGATCTTGTTTCAGTTTGTCTACCTTGTTGGCTACGATAACCAATGGTTTTTGCGGATATTTGTTTTTGATTTTACCGATTTCTGTTTTTAGTTCAATCAAACTCTCCGGAGTAAGTAGGGAGCTGTCGATCAGATAAATGACTACTTGAGCCTGATCAATTTTTTCAAAAGTCTTTTGTATACCAATACTTTCTACTACATCTTTGGTATCTCGTATTCCTGCAGTATCAATAAATCGAAATCCAATACCACCAATATTGATTTCGTCTTCGATCGTATCTCTGGTAGTACCTGCAATATCAGATACAATGGCTCTTTCTTCATTAAGCAGGGCATTTAGCAAGGTAGACTTACCAACATTCGGTTCTCCTACGATGGCTACAGGAATTCCATTTTTGATCACATTACCTACTGCAAAAGAATCTATTAAGCGCTTCAACACTTTTGTGATGCGTTCAATCAAATCTTTAAATTGTGTGCGGTCTGCAAACTCTACATCTTCTTCAGCAAAATCAAGCTCTAATTCGATTAGAGAAGCAAAATTGAGCAACTCATCGCGTAGTTTTTTGATCTCGTTAGAGAATCCTCCTCGCATCTGTTGCATTGCAATTTGGTGGGAGGCTTCAGAATCTGATGCGATCAGATCCGCCACCGCTTCTGCTTGTGATAAATCCAGTTTCCCATTGATAAACGCGCGTAACGTAAATTCACCCGCATCTGCCATGCGGCATCCTTTACGAAGTAATAGTTGAATGATTTCCTGTTGGATATAAGTAGAACCATGGCAAGAAATTTCTATGGTAGGTTCCCCAGTATACGAATTCGTTCCTTTAAAGATAGATACCAAAACTTCGTCAAGAACTCGTTCCTGATCAACGATATGTCCCAAATGAATCGTATGACTTTTCTGTTTGCTCAGTTCTTTTCCACTTATGGATCTAAACAAAGGAGAGCAAATTGATATCGCATCTTTTCCCGAAACTCGAATTATGGCTATAGCACCGCTTCCCGAAGGAGTAGCCAGTGCCACTATAGTATCTTGTGAAATCATAGCAATGTACTGAAAGCGCAAAAATAGCCATTAATCTACTCACTTTAAACACGCATTGTTAAACTTTTTTTGAAGAGTTGTTTTTCTTTTCTATCTTGTAGGTCACTGAAAATGATGGTATTGATTGTGTACCTTTTGTAATCAGTGTTCGGGATAAAAAGTAGTAAAAATATCGAGTAGTTATTGTTGTGATAACGAATAGTAATTGGAAGACAAATGGATTAACCATCCATAAACCTAACAACTAAATTTAATGTCTAACCAATTAATAAATAATTCTTATTCGTATGAATTTACACAACACAAACTCAACTCACGCTACGAAGAAGTATTCCTTATCCACACTAGGAATATGGATTTGCACAGTATTTATGTTAATGCCCCTTATCCATTGGGGACAAACCGACCCTCTACCGACCAGATATCAAGATGTTAATGTTTCTTTATGGTCTACAAATTCAATAGGAAAAAGTAATACCGAAATTTTAACAAAGACCATAGCCGAACCGGGTGCTACTTGGTTGCGATTATTTTTTAAAGATGTAAATCTTGGACAAAATAGTACGCTTACGATTACATCGGCACTTGATGGAGCTTCTCAAACCTTAACCTCAGCCACAATTGGAGATTGGAAAAACACCAGTGCCTATTTTAATGGAGATAAAATTACATTAGAATTGTCGGTGGCTCCTGGAGAGAAATCGATAGGGCTTAGTATCAATGAGCTTGGGATAGGGATTCAAGATCCAAACACCAAGTCTCAATGTGGATCTAATGATGATCGTATCGACTCTACAGACGATGCTATTGGTAGGATAGTTCCTATTGGATGTACAGGATGGATCATTACTAATGGTCGTTTGGTAACTGCAGGACATTGTGTAGGGAGCAGAGCACAAATTATTGAATTTAATGTTCCAAAATCAAATCCAGATAGAACGATTGTTCACCCTGGGCCAGAAGACCAATATCCTATCGGAAACTTTGTTTCACCATATCCTAGTAGTCCAAGTCAGGCGAATGATTGGGCTGTTTTTACTGCAAGTGCTAATACACAAACAGGACTTACACCAATCCAGGCGCAAGGAAAATCATTCAATGTGGTTCAGTCGGCTCCTGGAAACACGATTAGAATTACTGGTTTTGGTACTGATACAGGTATCGACAATCAAACACAGCAAACGCATTCTGGACCGCTTTCTTCGGTTACCAACACTTTTGTACGTTATCGAGCAGATACTACAGGAGGAAATTCAGGGAGCCCAATTATTGATGAAGCTACCGGTAATGCAGTAGGAGTACACGCCTATGGAGGTTGTTCAGGATCTGGAGGGTCTAACTCTGGAGAAAGAGCTACGATTCCTGCATTTTGGGATGCGATGGGGCTTGGTAGCACGCCACCTCCGCCACCAAATGAAGATTGTACTGGTGACGTTAGCTCGTTTCCGTTTGCAGAAAGTTTTGAATCTAGCCTAGGGCAATGGTCTCAAGCCACTTCTGGAGATGATTTGAACTGGAGCAGAAATTCTGGAGGAACTCCTTCTAACGGTACTGGACCTGGTAGTGCAGCAGATGGTAATTTCTATCTATATGTTGAAGCTTCTGGTAATGGTACAGGATATCCAAACAAACGAGCAATCCTTAACTCTCCATGTTTAAACTTTGGATCTTTATCAGAACCGACACTTACTTTCCAATATCATATGTTAGGTAGTGCCATTAATAGTTTAACTGTAGAGGCGCGTACCAATAATTCTGGAAGCTGGTCAAGTGTATTTAGCAGATCTGGAGAACAAGGATCAAACTGGAACAGTGCCAATGTAGATCTATCAGCTTATGCAGGACAGAGTAGTGTACAATTGCGATTTAATGTAGTTACAGGTTCTGGAGGTAGCGGATGGCAAAGTGATATTGCTATAGACGATGTAAGTATTCAAAACGGTTCGGGAACTCCACCGCCTACATGTACTGCTTTAGATTTCAACGATTTTAGTATTACTTCTTTCTCTAACCAGGATGCTGCTGGTAATTCTTCGGTAGGAAACGGAGGAGCGTCTTTAACGCTAACTAACAATACCTGGAAATTTATCGCATTCAATTACACGGTAACTCCTAATACAGTGATTGAGTTTGAATTCAGTAGTTCTGGACAAGGAGAAATTCATGGAGTTGGTTTTGAAGACGACAATAGCTTAACGTCTACAAGATATTTCAAAGTACATGGTACCCAAAACTATGGAGTGACCAATTATGACAATTACTCTGGTGGAACGACCAATTATGTGATCCCTGTTGGTAACTTCTATACAGGTAGTATGGATCGATTGGTATTTATTAATGACAACGATGGAGGATCTGGAAATAACTCTACCTTCTCTAATGTGAGAATTTATGAAGGATCTTGCGGACAGTCTGCCAATGCAGAACGTGTAGCTACTTTAGAAAATGTTACTCCTATTTTAGGTACTGAGGACGAAGGAAGTTTGATTGGACTTCGTATTTCTCCAAACCCGGTAAAAGATGTATTTTCTATTTATCTAAACGGTTTTGCGAAAGGAACAACACAGGCTTTTGTGTATGATATCCTAGGAAGACAACAGGCACAAATTACCTTGCAACCTGGTGAAAACCGAATTTCAACACGAAGCTTGTCTCTGGGTCATGGTATCTACATGATTAAACTGGATGTAAACAATGAATCGATAATCCAAAAAATAATTATAAACTAGGCAATTAAGTAGGGCATTAAATTTCGGAAGAAGCATCTCAATTAATTTTGAGATGCTTTTTTGTTTTTTAGCGTTTTAGTGTAACAAATTGCAAATAAAATCGTCATATAAGTAAAGTTGCTAATATTATTAGCAAAATTATTCATCAATCAATCAAAAAAGTAAAATCATGAGACAAGACAAATCATTATTAGTGATCACACACCTATCACAATTGTTAGATGTTATTACAGGATTCGGTGGTTTTTTGGTACCATTAATTTTATGGTTAACCCAAAGAGAACGAGTCTTGGCAATGGATGAGCACGGAAAATCCATTATGAACTTCCAGATAAGTATGTTTATCTATGCGATTATTTGTATTCCGCTTATTTTCTTATTTGGGTTGGGGATATTGGGATTAATCCTAATAGCAGTGTTGTATTTGGTATTTCCGATCATTAATGCGATAAAAGCTAGCAATGGAGAGGCACCATCTTATCCTTTGTCTATGCAAATCATTAAATAACAAAAGGGCAGTGTTAAACTGCCCTTTTTTATATAGAAACACCTTTACGGTTAGTGTTAGGTTACTCTATATGAATTTAATCTCCATATGCACTGATACCATGCTCGTGTATATCAAGACCATCAATTTCTTCTTTTTCAGAAACTCGTAAACCAATTGTTTTCTTCAGTATAAATAATACTACGAAACTAGCTAATACAGCCCATCCGATCATAGAAAGAGAACCTAGAGCTTGTACACCTAGTTGTTTGAAGCCTCCACCGTATAATAAACCTCCGGCAAAATCTTCTCCTGGTACAGCAAATACTCCAACAAGTACAGTTCCTAAGAAACCACATACACCATGTACAGAAATCGCTCCTACAGGATCATCGATACGTAATTTTTTGTCAATAAACTCGATGGATAATACTACTACGAGTCCAGAGATAATTCCGATAGCAGCAGCTCCAACAGCGCTTACGTTTCCGCAACCTGCAGTAATACCTACTAATCCTGCTAAACATCCGTTTAATGTCATAGAGATATCTGGCTTACCATATTTTAACCAGGTAAAGAATAATGCGGTAATAGCACCAAGGGCAGCGGCAAGGTTGGTGTTAATGATCACACTACCTACAGCGATGGAATCACTTCCTCCAAATGCCAATTGAGAACCCCCGTTAAATCCGAACCATCCTAACCAAAGGATAAAAACTCCGATAGCACCTAATACCATATTGTGTCCTGGGATTACATTAATTTTTCCATTGTCGTATTTTCCAATTCTAGGACCGATTAATTTAGCCGCTACAAGACCTGCAAAACCACCTACAGCATGTACAATAGTAGATCCTGCAAAGTCGATGAACCCTAAATTGTTTAACCATGCTTTGTCATCAAATGGCCATAACCAGCTTCCTGATATCGGATAAATTATAGTGGTTAGTATTGCAGAGAAAATAAGGTAAGTAGAGAATTTTGTTCTTCCTGCTACGGCTCCAGATACAATGGTAGCTGCTGTTGCACAGAATACGGTCTGAAAGAATAAATTATGCCAATCATCTTCGCTAAAGAAAGAAAGATCAAAAGGATCTCTCATAAAACCACCTAGTACAGTGTCTCCACCATACATGATAGAATATCCAATTACCCAAAACATTAAGGACCCAACACTTAGATCCATAAAGTTCTTCATTACGATGTTACCAGCATTTTTTGATCGAGTAAATCCAGTTTCCACCAATGTGAATCCTGCCTGCATAAAAAACACCAATATTGCTGCAATAAGAATCCACAATATACCAAGGTCGTTATTTATCCCCTCTACAGCAGCGTCTACTGCTGTCTGTATCTCCTGTTGTTGTATATTGTTCATAAATATGTATTTTAATTTTAAGTTTTAGTTGATTTTAGTTGTTAACAAAGGTCTATCTCAGTGTGTCTCCTCCTTTTTCCCCAGTTCGGATTCGGTAAGCATCCTGAACATCTGATACAAATATTTTTCCATCACCAACTTCTCCTGTTTTTGCAGCTTCCAGAATGGCAGAAACCGTAGCTGCTTCAAAATCATCGTTCACAACGATGGATAAATATCTTCTTTGTATATCTGTAGTACTATATGAAATACCTCTGTACACACTTCCTTTTTGTTCGTGACCCACCCCGGTTACATCCCAGTATGAGAAAAACATAACACCTTTATCATGTAGTGCTTCCTTAACCACACGGTATTTTGATCTCCTAATGATTGCTTCTATTTTCTTCATAAAGAATAAAAGTTAAAATTAATGTTAAATTCAGCTCAAAAATATGGTAATTTGTTTTTTGTGTCCAAATTTTGTGGGGTAAACACGTAATTTTTGTCATTTTAAAATAAATACCCCCTAAAAAATTAGGGGTCTTTATTTTTTGTTAATAAAAATGATAATTCTGCACTTTAAAAAATCAAAAATTTTACGAAAACGTTTTCATTGAAGATTATTGATAATCAATAGGTGAGAATTTTGCGAAAACCCCTGAAATAATTGGGGTTTTATTGAAAAAACCGCATTATCAAATTCGCAAATTGAGGACCTTATTTTGTGATTATTTTATTCTAAAAGGCCTTTTTTTGGAGAGCCCAGAAAAGTGAAGTTGATTGTAGAGGTTTTCTTTTTCGTTCCTTAACGATTTGTTAATTTCATGAACTTGAAACACGTTTAAGTCGGAAACATTATGAAGAAACAAGGAATGTATCTACCCGAATTCGAACACGACGCATGTGGTGCCGGATTTATATGTAGCCTAGAAGGAAAAAAATCGAATGACATCATTCATAAAGCACTTGAAATTCTCGAAAAGTTAGAACATCGAGGAGCTGTAAGTGCCGATGGAAAGACAGGAGATGGTGCAGGAATTTTGATCGATATTCCTCATGACTTTTTTGTAGAACATTGTGATTTTGATTTACCGCAGGCTGGGGAGTATGCCGTAAGTAATGTCTTTTTACCTCAGAAAGAAAACCAAAGACAATTTTGTATCGATACTTTTGAGGAAAATATAAAGAATCAAGGACTTACCTTATTAGGATGGAGAGATGTTCCTGTAGATCCCATTCATCTGGGGGAGATCGCAGCCAGCACAGAACCTTTTATAAAGCAAATATTTATAGGTAAGGAAAAAGTTGATCAAAGTTATTTCGACTTCAATCTAAAATTATTTACTGCAAGAAAAACTACAGAACATACTATATATGGTTCTAAACTGTCTGAGAGTAAGTTTTTCTACCTGCCAAGTTTGTCTACAAAGACATTAATATTTAAAGGATTATTAATGCCTGAGGATATTAAGCTATATTATATAGACTTATTAGATCCAAAGCTGGTAACAAGATTAGCTTTGGTACATCAGCGTTTTTCAACCAATACATTTCCGACCTGGGATTTGGCACAACCATTTAGATACATGTGTCACAATGGAGAGATCAATACATTAAGAGGTAATGTTACCAGAATGCGATCCAGAGAAGAATTATTGCAGAGTGATTGGTTTGGTGATGAAATCAAAAAGGTATTACCTGTAGTGTTACCTGGTAAATCAGATTCTGCTTCTATGGATATGGTTGTGGAGTTGTTATTAATGACAGGGAGATCTTTGCCAGAAGTGATGATGATGATGGTGCCTGAAGCCTGGGAGAAAAACCCCGACATGTCTGAAGCCAAAAAAGCATTTTATGAGTACAATTCTTGTGCTATGGAGCCTTGGGATGGTCCAGCTTCCATTCCATTTACCGATGGAAACTATATAGGAGCAGTTTTGGATAGAAATGGATTACGCCCGTCTCGATATACGGTAACCAAGAATGGATATGTGATCATGTCCTCAGAAACTGGTGTAGTAGATATCAAACCAGATAATATTGAATATCACGGTAGGTTAGAACCAGGAAAGATGTTTCTGGTAAATATGGAAGAGGGTAGAATCGTAAATGATGAAGAAGTAAAGGAAGAAATCGCTGCCAAGCATCCGTATAGAGAGTGGTTGGATAGTAATTTGGTACATCTAAAAGATATACCCTATAATGACTGTCCTTTATTCTTAGGGGAAGAAACTATCGCTAAGCGTAAAGAGGTATTTGGATATACCCAAGAAGATATTGATACCATTATTGCTCCAATGGGGCAGTTGGGTAAAGAACCTATCGGATCCATGGGATCGGATACTCCTATAGCGGTTCTTTCTGAAAGACCACAGTTAATTTATAACTATTTCAAGCAACTATTTGCTCAGGTAACCAACCCTCCTTTGGATGGTATCCGCGAAGAGTTAATTTGTGATATCAGTCTAACCCTTGGAGCCGATCATAACATTTTTGATATCAATGATAAGCATTGTAACAAGCTTAAAATTCAAAATCCTGTGATCTCCAAAGAGGATTTGGATAAGATCAAAACCTATACTGATAAAGGATTCAAGGCAACTTCAATTCCTATGTTATATAACATAAATAGAGGGCTAAATGGCTTAGAAGATGCGTTAGACCAGTTGCTGGACAACGTTTCAGAAGCTATCGAGGAAGGAACCAATATCATTATACTGTCTGATAGAAATGTAAGCAAACATAGAGCTCCAATCCCAGCATTGTTGGCGTGTTCTTATGTCAATAGTGGTTTACAAAAACTTGGGCAACGTTCTAAAGTAAGTATTATTATCGAGTCTGCAGAACCGAGAGAAGTACATCATTTTGCATTGCTATTTGGTTATGGTGCTAGCGCGATTAATCCATATATGGTGAATGAAATCATAGGCGAGCAAATCGAAGAACGCAACATTTCTGATCTCAGCTTTGAAGAAGCCATCAACAATTATAACAAAGCGGTAGGAAAGGGAGTGCTGAAAGTGATGAACAAAATTGGTATTTCTACGTTGAATTCATACCGTAGTTCTCAGTTATTTGAGTGTATTGGGATCAATACAAAAGTTGTGGACCAATATTTCCCAAATACGGCTACTAGAATCCAGGGGATTGGATTGTATGAGATAGAAAAAGAAATTGCAAAACGACATAAGAGAGCCTACGTAGAGCGTGAAATTGGCGCTAATTTGGATCTTGAGATAGGAGGGCAGTACCGTTGGAGACGTAATGGAGAAAAACATCAGTTTAATCCGCTTTCTGTAGCCAAACTGCAGAAATCGGTACGCGATAATGATCCAAAAACTTACAAAGAATATGCAGAGCTGATCAATAAACAGTCCAAAGACCTAATGACGATAAGAGGGTTGTTGGAATTTTCAAATTTTGATCCGATTCCGATTGATGAAGTAGAGCCTTGGACAGAAATTGTAAAGCGTTTCAAAACAGGAGCCATGTCTTATGGTTCGATTAGTAAGGAAGCTCACGAAAACTTGGCTATCGCCATGAACCGAATAGGAGGAAAAAGTAATTCGGGTGAAGGGGGAGAGAATCCCGAGCGTTTCTACAAAAATGTAGGAGGTGACTGGAAAAATAGTGCGATCAAACAGGTGGCCTCTGGGCGATTTGGAGTTTCATCAAACTATCTTACCAATGCTGCCGAAATCCAAATCAAAATGGCGCAGGGAGCAAAACCAGGAGAAGGAGGACAATTACCAGGGCCAAAGGTAAATCCAGAGATTGCCAAAACGAGAAATTCTACACCTTATGTTGGACTGATCTCACCACCTCCACACCACGATATCTATTCTATCGAAGATTTATCTCAGTTAATATACGATCTGAAATCCGCCAATAGAGAAGCAAGAATTAATGTAAAACTTGTTTCTGAAGTGGGTGTGGGTACCGTAGCCGCTGGTGTAGCCAAAGCAAAAGCCGATGTGATTCTAATCTCGGGATTTGACGGAGGTACGGGAGCATCACCACTTACATCCTTAAAACATGCGGGATTACCTTGGGAACTAGGAATTGCCGAAGCGCAACAAACTTTAGTAGGAAATAATCTAAGAAGCCGTGTAGTCGTGGAGTGTGACGGACAGTTAAAAACCGGACGTGACGTAGCTATTGCATGTCTATTAGGTGCAGAAGAATTTGGTTTTGCAACAGCACCGCTGGTAGCATCAGGATGTATTATGATGCGTGTATGTCATTTGAATACGTGTCCGGTTGGGATTGCAACTCAAAACCCAGAATTACGCAAGAAATTTAAAGGAAAGCCAGAACATGTGGTTAACTATATGTATTTCATTGCTCAAGAATTGAGAGAGATCATGGCTCAACTTGGTTTCAGAACCGTAGATGAAATGGTAGGGCAGGTAAGCAAATTAGATCATAAAAAAGCTGTAGAACATTATAAGGCTGCAGGGATCGATCTTAGTCCAATTTTACACCAGGTAGATGCGCCAGAAGGAGTTGAGGTATACAATACAGAAATCCAGGATCATGGATTAGGAAAGTCGATAGATTTTGATATCATCGAGCAAGCGCACCCTGCCTTGTTCCGTAAAGAGAAAACGACTTTAGATTTTGATATTAGTAATACCGATCGTGCTGTTGGAGCGATATTGAGTAACGAGATTTCTAAAATCTACGGAGCTCAAGGACTACCAGACAATACGTTGAAATTGAATTTTACCGGTTCTGCCGGACAAAGTTTCGGAGCTTTTGCTACCAAAGGGTTAACTATGGTGGTGAATGGAAATACTAATGATTATCTAGGAAAAGGATTATCAGGAGCAAAACTGATCATCAAAGTACCTGATGAGGCAACAATTGTGCCTCAGGAAAACATCATCACTGGTAATGTTACTTTGTATGGGGCAACTGGTGGTGAGGTGTATATCAATGGAAAGGCAGGAGAGCGTTTCTGTGTGCGTAACTCTGGTGCCAAAGCGGTTGTAGAAGGAATCGGAGATCACGGTTGTGAATACATGACCGGTGGGGTTGCTGTAATCCTAGGAGAAGTCGGAAGAAACTTCGGGGCAGGAATGTCTGGAGGAATTGCCTATATCTATGATGATAAGAAAACCTTTGAAAAGAATTGCAATAAAGAAGCGTTGAATCTTGATCCTGTAGTAGAAACGAAGGATAAGGAGGAGTTAAGAACCTTGATCGAAAACCACTATAACGCGACTTTAAGCCCATTAGCCCAAAGTATACTCGAAAATTGGGAGAACGAATTACCAAAATTCATCAAAATCTTCCCAGAAGAGTACAAACAGGCGTTAAAACGATTAGAAGAAGAAAAATTAGCACAAGCATAAACGATAGTAGACATGGGAAAGACAACTGGATTTTTAGAATTTGAAAGAGAGATTGAGCAGTATCAACCTGTAGAAGATCGTATTAAAAACTATAAGGAGTTTACTGTGGCCATGCCAGAAAGTAAACTTAAAGACCAGGGTGCTAGATGTATGGATTGCGGTATCCCGTTCTGTCATAGTGGGTGTCCCCTGGGTAACCTTATACCGGATTTTAATGATGCTGTATATCGAGGTAAATGGGAAAAAGCAGCCAATATCCTGCAATCGACAAATAATTTTCCAGAGTTTACAGGAAGGTTATGCCCTGCACCTTGTGAAGAAGCTTGTGTTTTAGGGATTAATGAAGATCCTGTAACGATCGAAAATATCGAAAAGAATATTACTGAAGAAGCTTTCAAAAATGGGTGGATAAAAGCAAATCCGCCAAAAGATAGAACAGGAAAGACAATTGCAGTAGTAGGGTCTGGTCCTGCGGGATTGGCAGCAGCACAACAATTAAATAGAGCCGGACACCTTGTTACCGTTTTTGAAAGAGATGAAAAGGTAGGCGGATTACTGCGCTATGGAATTCCCGATTTTAAAATGGAAAAGCACATCATAGATCGTAGGGTTACAATTCTTGAAGAAGAAGGAATTGTTTTTAAAACCCGTACTGCAATCGGTAAAGATATTTTGGCTTCGCAACTCAAAGAAGATTTTGATGCAGTCGTATTATGTACTGGCGCTACAGTACGTCGTAATTTACCAATCAAAGGAGCGGACTTGAAAGGAGTGGTGCAGGCGATGGACTTTCTACCTCAAAACAATAGGAGAGTAGATGGTATAAAGGACTTGGGCGAAGAAATATTAGCAACTGGTAAAGATGTGATCGTAATTGGTGGAGGAGATACAGGGTCTGATTGTATCGGTACTTCGGTTCGCCATGGAGCCACTTCGGTGACCAATTTTGAAATTATGGGTAAAGGCACAACGGATCGTCCTGCCGATCAGCCATGGCCTTTTTGGCCTATGCGATTACGTACTAGTTCTTCGCACCAAGAAGGGGTGGATAGACATTGGAGTATCTCGACCAAAGAGTTTTTGGGAGATGAAAATGGAAACCTAAAAGGTCTGATAACTACCGAAGTAGAATGGGTAAAACAAAACGGACGTTTTACGCTGAAAGAAGTATTAGGAACAGAAAAAGAATGGAAGTGCGAGTTAGCATTATTGGCATTAGGATTTACAGGGTCTGAGCCTACAGTTGCAGAACAACTTGGAGTAGACCTGGATGCTCGTACTAATCTTAGGGCTACAGAAAAGGATTATGCTACCAATGTAAAAGGAGTTTTTGCAGCTGGAGATAGCAGACGAGGACAGTCTTTGATTGTTTGGGCGATTTCTGAAGGTAGACAAGCTGCGCATCATGTAGATAAATACTTAATGGGGGTTTCTAACCTGCCACTTAAAGGGGATGGAGATCTGCCAAGAATATAACATGATTAATTATTCAATATACGTGTTAATCAAAAGGCCGCTAAAAAATGGGATTAGCGGCCTTCGTTTTTTGATTGATGAACAAATTTTGACTAAAAGTGGATTTTAATTCTTATCGCTTGATCCAGAGAAATACTAGGATCTTCTTTCTTTAAGGATTGAACAAATTCTGGACTCACATTATGAATTTTTAAGGATTGAATTTGATCGGCTGAAAGGTTTTTATATCCTATATCCTCAAAAGATTTAATAAACTCTGGCGTAATACGGTGAATTTTGAAAGACATGATGTCGTCCAATGGTAAATCTCCAAAACGAGATTGTTTAAATTCTTTGATATACTCTGGAGTAACGTTATGAATCTTAAGAGATACCAGGTCATCCATAGATAAGTTGTTGTACCCAATTTTCTTATATTCTGAGGCAGAATCTGGAGAAACATTATGGATCTTGAGCGCCATTGCTTTGTCCAAAGAAATGTTTGAATACCCTGCCTTTTTGAAGGTTTCTATAAACTCAGGAGTCACTCCATGAATTTTTAACCCTACTGCATCATCCAAAGGAATGTTTTTGTATCCCGCTTTATGATAACCTTTAATGAAATCTGGGGTTACATTATGAATCTTAAGCGAAATAATTTGATCCACAGTGATGTCTTTATACCCTAAGGCCTTGAACTGCTTGATATAATCACCTGGTGTGTTTTGCAGATCTTGACTACTACCGTAACTGTTGGTTGAACTGGATTCAGAATCCCCATCAGAAGAATAGTTTTTGGCTACTTTTACTTGTCCGGGGGTAACATTGTGTATTTTTAGCTTAACTACTTCTTGCAAACTTAAGTTACTCTGACCGGATTTCTTGTAGGCCAAAATAAGATCGGGCGTTACATTATGAATTTTTAATTTTTTTGCCTCTCCTAAAGTAATATTAGAATATCCAAGCTTTTTCAAGTCATTGATGTACTCCAAAGTCACATTGTGGATTTTCATTTCTTTAGCTTCTTTTAAAGACACGTTTTTGTATCCTGCATTTTTGAAGGAAGAAACGTATTTAGGAGTCACATTATGGATCTTAAGATTCCTGGCATCTTTTACAGAAATATCTCCATATCCAGCTTTTTTGAAAGAGGTAATAAAATCCGGAGTTACATTGTGGATTTTTAATTTCATATAATCGTCCAGAGACATCTTTCCGTATCCTGCCGAAGCATACGATTTTACAAACTCTGGTGTAAGACTATGAATTTTGGCTTTGGTTATTTTCTTTAGTGATACTTTACTACCATTGAGATTGTTTACGAACTTGATATAATTGGCATCTACATCAAAAAGATTAAGTTTCGCAATTTCTTCCATGCTATATTGACTATATCCAATTTGTGCCAAATCTTTACGATACGATTTTAATTTTTCAAGAGGTAGTGCTTTGTGAATGATATCTTCGAAATCATCCTGGTCAAGATTTAAATTCTCAGCTTTTAGGTAAGCTAAGTACTTGTTATCAAAACCAGTAAGAAAACAGTGCATTAGATCTCGATTTTCAGCCTGTAACCCATAAGATGTTAGTGTTTTTTTGAATCCTTCATTGGGTTCAAAAACATATCTTCCGTCACCTAATTTATTGTCAAACTGACCAATGTAGGTTAGTGTCCCAGCATCTGCTGTTACTTTTAGTTCTTGTCGATCTCCTGCTGGGAAATTAGTAAAGTATGAGGGATCATAACAACGGGTAATGGACCAATAGTTGCGTTTTAGTGGTTCAGCGCTTCGGTACATTATACACAACTTCCCTCCACCCACTTCGGCATCCCATACACCTCTGGTGTAGTCATTTTTTGCTAAAGTAGTGATATTGGTTTCTGTTGTTGGAGGCATATCGTTTTCATCGATATGAGTAATGCTAGAAGCATTGGGTTGTACCGGATTAAAAGAAAATACGGTTAGCGCCAGTAATGGAATAATGATTAGGTATTTCCATCCTGATTTTGCAGTTGATTTTTTTGAATTCATCATAAGTATTCGTTTTTTGAGAAATGATTGATTGTAACTTGTAGCCAAACCTGTAGGCATATTTGGGGTAGAAACTTTTAAAAGATTCATTTGATAGGTCTCTTTGTCTTCACCAATATTCAACATACTGTCATCGGTAAGATATTCCAGATTGTTATCTATAGCTTTGCGATATAACCATGCAAAAGGATTGAACCATTGTAGGGTGACTAATAACTCCACTAGTAACATATCAAAACTATGTCTTCCTTTAATGTGCAATTGCTCATGTTTTAAGATTTGCAAATAGGTGTCGGGTTGATATTGACTGGGATTCATAAATATCCGATTCCAAAAAGAATAGGGAGCATGCTTTTTGTTGGTTTCGATAATTTTGTAATCATCTACTTCAATAGTGGGGTATCTTAAAATTCTGTACAGTAAAACTCCCAATTGAATTATGAAATGGACACCAAACACCATGATACCAAGGATGTAGATATACACCAAAATCGATTTCCAGTCAATAAAGGTTTCCGAAGCTGTTAATGAAGTCCCATCTTCTGTTATAATCTGTGTTTCTTGGATATTAATTCCTGACGTAGAAGGAGCAGTAGCGGTAGAGCTTTGAGCGTATTCTGTTGGTAGTGACACACTAATTTCTTGATCAACAGCTTTTTTGAAAGAAAGGCTTTGAGGTACGCTTATTAACGGTAAGGTAAAAGATAGTACGATCAATGAAAGTAGCACCCATCTGTTTAACCCGTAAAAAGTTTCTTTGGATAGAAAAAAACGATAGATAATGTAAGACAAGCCTATCAAAGCTGAACTATGAATGATATAATCGATTTCCATTATTTTTTCTTTTTGATCAGTTGTATGATTTCTTCTAATTCTTGTGAGTTGATTTTTTCTTCTTTGGCAAAGAATTTTACCAGAGCCAGCGGGGAGTTGTCAAAATAATTGTTGACTACATCGCCTACGACTTCTTTTTGATAATCGTCTTTGCTGATCAACGGATAATACTGAAAGCTATTCCCGAAAGCAACATGACTGATAAAGCCTTTTTCTTCAAGAATTTTTACAATGGTCGCGGTAGTATTATAGTGAGGTTTGGGATTAGGTAACTCAGCTATAATTTCCCTGATGAAAGCCTTTTCAAGTTTCCAAAGGCTTTGCATAATTTGCTCTTCTCTTTTGGCTAATTTCTGCATAATTCTAATTGTATAGCACAAACATACTACTAATCGATTAGTTTTACAACTAATTAATTAGTAGTTCTACTAAAAAATTAGGAGATACTTCTGTAAACTGCTTAAAATAGGGAAGTTTTGAGAAATGTTAAAAAAAATATAAAAGCTTAAAGCAATGGCTGATAGACTTCTTATTGTCTAAAAAGGGAGGTGATTTAAATCCACATTACCACCAGAAAGTACAATACCTATTTTTTTATTTTGGAAACGTTCTTTATCCTTAAGCAAAGCTGCAAAAGGTACCGCGCAAGAAGGTTCTATAATTATTTTCATACGTTCCCATATCAATTTCATGGCATCGATAATTTCTTGTTCTTCTACTCGTATAATCTCAGAAACATGCTTTTGTAGGATTGGGAAATTAATATCTCCTAACTGGGTTTTAAGTCCGTCTGCTATGGTGTTGGTACTGGTGTTTGTTTCAATTTTGCCACTTTGCAGCGATCGATAGGCATCATCTACTTCAAAAGGTTCTCCACCGATCACTTTACAATTAGTTCCAAAAAAGTGAGCTGCAAGAGCGGTACCTGCAACAAGTCCTCCACCACCAACGGGAGTAAAGATATATTCCAAATCCTGTTGATCTTCTAATAGTTCTAGAGCAGCTGTACCTTGTCCCAAAATAACATCCAGGTCATTAGAAGGGTGTAAAAAAGTAGCTCCTTTTTCTTTTTGGATTTGGATCGAAGTGTTTTCTCGATCTTGCAGGGTAGGAGGGCATTCTATGATTTCACCTCCATATCCTTCTACAGCATCTTTTTTGACTTGTGGGGCAGTAGAAGGCATTACGATATAAGCTTTTACCCCCAAACTTTTGGCTGCAAGTGATAAAGCTTGTGCAAAATTCCCAGAAGAATGGGTAACTACTCCTTTGGACTGTTGTGCTGCGGTAAGCTGAAGAATAGCATTGGCAGCGCCTCTCATTTTGAAAGCTCCCATACGCTGAAAGTTCTCACACTTAAAGAAAATAGAAGTTCCAGAAATTTCGTTAAGCAATCGAGAAGTAAGAACAGGAGTTCTATGAATATAAGGTGTGATTCTGGTATGACAGTCCTTTAGATCTTGTTTCGTCATTAACAATGCAGTATTTACATATTTATTTTCCTAGATAGCATCAAACCAATGCAGTGTTTCTTTCCAGAGGGTATCTTTAAATTTCCTGCTGAAAAAACCAAAATGACCAATTTTATTGGTAGGTACATCCTTTAGTTGAATTACCTTTAATTGTTTATCGGCTTGTACAAAAGAATCATGAATTCTTCGGATTGCCGTTTCGGTACCAATAGGGTCATCTTCTACTCCCAAAGTTAGCAATTTATTGGGATAAGCATCATAGAAAAATTGGATTCCGTTAGCTTCAAGCTGCTCTTTCATATCTTCTTGCAAGCGTCTTTGGTGCCATTGGTCAATAACTCCTTTAGGAACATCTTCTAGCATTCCTAATTTCTTACCCGGAAAATAACCAACTATTTTAGTAATGAGTGGTAACACTCCATGCCAAAGAAAATAAATCTTTCGTCGCTGTTTTTTATCCCAGTCCTTGTAATAAGCAGTTTGAGCTCCTATGTTGATGATACCACTTATTTTTTTACAATGTTCTGTCATACCAATTATGGTTCCTCCGATACTATGACCAAAAACAAAAAGTTGTTGATCAGGGAATTCTCGTAAGGCAAAATCAACTACTCCAGAAAAATCGTGTTGCCCCCATTCTAAAAACGAAGTCGTAAACCCTCTTAGCTTTTTGGGTCTGGAAGCTGCAATTCCTCTATAATCATAGGTGATAACATCATACCCTTTTTCTGACATGTATACCGAATAATGATGATACAATTTCTTATCCACCGCCGTTGCAGAATTCATGATCAAGACTTTGTTTTTTGAAACGTCCTTATTTGATCTGTAAATTTGGGCAGAGAGTGGATAACTATCGGTGGCAGGAATGAGTTTCATAGGTATGATGCGCTAAGGTTTGGAGATATAATTTTGTGATATAAACCAGTCAATAGTGCGGCGTATGGCTTGTTCTAGGGTAGTTTGTGGAGTGTATCCGAGCTCTTCTTTGGCTTTGTCTCCATTTAGGAATTGCCCGGCAGACATCACAGCTATAGCAGTTTCGTCCAGAAGAGGCAGTTCACCTCCAAAGAGTTTGTATTTGGTAATCTTAATTTTTGAAATTAGTTTCGCCAGGCCCAGTGATACTGATTTTGGCATTTGATCAATGTTTTCTAATCTGATAATGGTTTCAATAAGTGTTTTCATAGAGACATTTTCTCCGGTAATAAGGTAACGATGCCCTATTTTTCCTTTGAAACAAGCCAACAATAATCCCCGAGCTGCATCTCCAGCATACACTACGTTTCTATCTCCTTGTACATATCCTGGTAAGGTTTGGTTTACGGTATTGGTAATAATACGTCCGGTTGAAGGACCATAATCATATTCGCCAAAAGTCATCGAAGGGATACCAATCACAATAGGTATTCCATTTGCTCCGGCTTCTCTTGCGATTTTATCCATTATCCATTTTACCTGTACATAAGCAGATTTGTTTTTAGGGCTTTGAGTATAAATTTCATCTTCGTTGGCGATTCCGGTTTTGGATTTGGGGATTGCTATAGCACCTCCCAAATACAATGCTTTCTTGACACTGCTCTCTTTGATAGCAGCAACAAAGTTGTTGATTTGCTTTTTAGCAATATTCAACTCTTCTTTCAAGGGCCTAGGGATAGTAGGGTAGTACGCTCCGCAATTCAATACATAATCCAATCCTTCGAAAGCCGTAATTAAACTATCCTTGTCGTTGAGATCCGCTATTCTTGCCTGAAATGTAAGATCTGAAATAGTAGAGAGATTAGAGTTTTTTCGATGTATTACAAAGAGTTCATGGTCCGGATCAGACTGAACTAGTTTTGCAACATGGTGCCCCAGCATACCAGTAGCTCCTATAACTCCAATTTTCTGCATATGATTTGTCTCCAAACAAATATAGCATCTCGAGAAGATGCTATATGATTTTTTAATTGACCATGACTAAGATTATTTTCTGATGAATGAAATGTGAGGCAATACTTTATTGAGAAGCTCCACAATTTCCATTTGGACCAGCAAACAACTCCAAGGTTTTAATTTTATCATTTACCGATGAAGCAAAGTTTTGTTTTTGATCATGTAATAAACCTATTACAGTTGCTTCTACAGTTTTTTGATCGCTATTGGTAATAATCTTTATAACGTGCTTTCCACTTTTCAAGTTCTTTTTAAAGGGAGTTTGCATACCTCTTAAAACAACTTCTTTAGACTCGGTATGACCCGCTGGAGTAGTTTCAATTTTGACATCAAAACTTTCTACTTTTCCAGAAATTGAGTTCACTTCTAAAGAATACGAGTATCCTTCAACATCTTCTTTCGGACTAAATCCGGTGGCAATTACTCCTACCAAGAGTGCCATTAGTACTATTTTAATTTTCATAGTAGGTGTTTTTATAATATTAGGGTTATTGGGTATTATTTTCTACATCACAGCCCACCATCCAGTGGATACCGTATTGGTCTGTGAAGGTTCCAAAAAAAGAACCCCAAAATGTCTTTTCCAAAGGCATCGTAATGTTTCCTCCTTCAGAAAGAGCATTAAAGATTCTTGTAGTTTCTTCTATGGTGTCTACGGTTATTGAAATCGAAAAATTACTTCCTTGATTAACAGGGCCTCCAAATGCTTCAGAGGTATCACTTCCCATTAGAATAGTTTCTTTACTAATTGGAAGGGAAATGTGCATGATCTTTTCCAAATCGGCTTCATCCACAGCATAATCAGGATTCTTTGGCATTTCTTTGAATCTTCCTACATAACGAAAATCACCTCCGAAAACAGATTTATAAAACAGAAAAGCTTCTTCGCAATTTCCGTTAAACGTAATATATGGATTTATCGTAGCCATTTTCACTTAGGTTTACCTGATAAACTTACTATAAAAAGAGAAGGATTCCAAAGAAAATTATAAACCAAAACATCCAACCCTGGCTATAGGATTGGATGTATAATGGTATTTTTAATGATTTTATGTTCTAGTTGTTAAGCATTACTGGCATCACAAGCATGGTCACATATTCTCCTTCATCTAGTCCATCTACAGGAGTAAGAATACCAGCTCGATTAGGTAATGACATCTCCAGTTGTACATCGTCGGCATTGAGGTTGTTGAGCATTTCGCTCAAAAAACGAGAGTTGAATCCGATTTGCATATCATCTCCCTGATAGTCACAAGTAAGTCTTTCTTCCGCTTTGTTGGAGTAATCGATATCTTCAGCAGAGATATTCAACTCGGCACCAGCGATTTTTAAACGAATTTGATGTGTAGTTTTATTCGAGAATATAGATACACGTCTCACCGAATTTAAAAACTGCGTTCTGGCAATAGTAAGCTTGTTTGGATTCTCTTTTGGGATTACTGCCTCATAATTTGGATATTTCCCATCGATTAGACGGCAAATTAATTGGGTTTCGTCAAAAGTGAATTTTGCATTCGATTCGTTGTATTCGATCATCACTTCACTATCGCTTCCTGCCAAAATACCTTTAAGCAAATTCAACGGTTTTTTAGGCATGATAAATTCTGCAGATTGAGAAGCCTGTACATCTTCTCTAGTGTATTTCACCAATTTATGAGCATCGGTAGCCACAAAGGTCAATCCTTCTGTAGAAAATTGAAAGAACACTCCACTCATCACAGGTCTCAAATCATCATTACCAGTAGCAAAAATTGTTTTGCTAATAGCGGTAGCCAGAATATCTCCTAGGATAGTAGTCGAACTCGGATCTTCAAGTTCTACAGCTTTTGGAAATTCTTCTCCATCAGCATACGCCAAAGCATACTTACCGTGATTTGAGCTAATTTCAATAGTATTATTGTTTCCAACTACAAAGGTCAAAGGTTGCTCAGGAAATGTTTTTAAGGTTTCTAACAATAATTTTGCAGGAACAGCCACTGTGCCTTGATCCGAAGATTCTACTTCTAATTTGGCAGACATTGTGGTTTCCAGATCCGAAGCTGAAACCGTTAAAGCGTTACCATCTAATTCGAACAAAAAGTTATCTAAAATGGGTAAGGTGTTACTATTATTGATAACCCCTCCTAATACTTGAAGTTGTTTTAATAAATATGAACTGGATACTATAAATTTCATTTGTATGTGTGACTAGTTTTGTACAGTTTTACGCAAATATAATTGTAATCCCCAAGGATTAGGTCATGCAGAAAACCATAGTTATTAACAAACCGAAAGGAGTTATTGACTATTTCGGGAATTCAATTTCTTAGCCTTTGTTATCTTTCATCAATTTATCGGTATAATGTGCCTTGTGTTTTGGTGCGGAGAACCTTTTTTGATTGTATTCAGAGGACTTTCCTTTGGGGATAGAAAGGCTTTGCCACTGCGAGCCTGAGATCATTTTTCCCAGAAAAACAATCTGACCTACATGATACGAATAATGTGCTAATTGTCGGTTGATCGCTTCGGTAATGGTGTGTTCGATATTTCTGATATAAACAGGTTGGTCAAAATTATCCTCGGTAATACTATCCAGTGCATTAAAAAGACAAGTCCAACCTTCGTTCCATTTGTCCAGAATTTGTTCTTTGGTCGCGAGATCATCTTCAAATTCTGCATCTCTGGCCCTCCATTCTTTTTCACCATCAGTAGTTAGAAAATCCGTCCATCGAGACCTCATATTTCCCCAAAGATGTTTTACAATAATACTAATGCTATTACTGTCTTCATTGTATTGCCAAAAGAGTTGTTCGGCGGGTAATTGATCGATGGTTTTTTCTCCTAAAGATTTGTAGTATTGAAATTGCTTTTGTATTCCTTCTAGATATTCTGTAGCATTCATATCCAATGATTTGATCTTAAAGATAGTTGATTTTGTAGATCAATAGAAATAAAAGAAAGTTAACTTTTAGAATAACATTTTGCGTTTTCTAACCAATAACCAAATCACCACCGGAGCACCAATAAGAGAAGTAATGGCATTAATAGGTAACGTATATTCGCTCGATGGTAATTGGGCAATACTATCACAAACCAGCATGATAATACTACCGATGAGTAATACTGCGGGTATTAGCGTTTTATGATCCGAAGTATGAAACAATTGTCGGGTGAGATGTGGTACAGCCAAACCAATAAAAGCAATTGGGCCAGCAAAAGCGGTAATTCCTCCAGCCAAAATACCTGTAGAGAGAATAATAAGGAAACGACTTGTTTTAATATTTAGTCCCAAACTACGGGCATAATTCTCACCGAGCAAAAGGGTATTTAACGGTTTTATAGAGAAAATAGTAAGGAGAATTCCAATAGCAAAAATCCCGAAAAAGATCAAAACATCATTCCAGGTTAAGTTACCTAAACTTCCGAAGCCCCAAAAAATATATTGTTGTAACTGATCGGCAGGAGCAAAGTAAGATAGAACGCTTACTACAGCTGCAGTAATACTACCAAACATTAATCCAATGATCAAAATCGCCATAGTATCTCGAACTCGAATAGAGACGAGCATTACTGCAAAAAGAACCAAAACACTTCCTAAACTGGCAGCCAAAACTAGGCTCCATTTGGATACAATAAAGAAAGATACCGCCGCTCCCGCAAACGAACTACTTAGAATTAAGATAGCTACTCCAAGAGTAGCTCCAGAGCTGATACCCAGAACAAAAGGACCCGCCAAAGGGTTTCTGAAGAGTGTCTGCATCAATAAGCCAGAGACACCTAATCCGCTGCCCACGATAACCGCAGTAATCGCTTTTGGTAATCTGTAGTTGATAATGATATGTCTCCAGGATTCTTTTTCAACATTGCCACCAAATAGACTACTCAATGTGTCTAACCATGGAATAAATACCGATCCCAGACTGATATTAGCAATAAAACAGATCAGGAGCAACAGGCTAATACCAATAAAAACTTTTTTATATGATTTGTTTGGGGTCAATTAGTTCAGTTTTTCAAAAAAATAAGGTTCATAATCGGTTAGCAATTCTGGATGCGCAATATGAATGATATCTTTTAAAATCAAATCTGGACGCATAGGGCCTAATTCATAATAAATTAATCCCCCTTTGGGGCCCATCTTTAATGTTGAAGAATATACGGTTTTATTTTTAAATGCGTCGAATAAGGCATACTGATGATTCTTTTCTTGCAATGCTTGTAAAGAGGTCGAGTTACCCGAACCTATCCACAAATCAGCATTTTGTCCTTTTTCCAGAACACTTTCAAAACTAAGCGCAAGACTACCGTTTTTTTTGGTGTCTTTCCATAGATAATCTGTACCGGCATCTTTTAAAAACTGCGCAATATAGCTATTACCACCAGGAACATGCCATACATCTTTAAACATACTACCAGAGATTACGGTAGGTGATGATTCCACATTTTTTGCCAGAGTGGAAGACTGTGTATAATCTTCTTTTATTTTCTGAAAAATTTCCTCGGCATCAGATTCTTTACCAAAAAAGGCAGCCACAAATTTGATCCATTCTGCTCTTCCCAAAGGGTGTTCTTCCATCCAGGAACCATTAATCACCACAGGAATTCCTGTTTTTTGAATAAGATCGTAGGCTTTGGTATCTCCTGTTGCCGAAAACCCAATGATTAAATCAGGAGAAAGTTCTAGAACCATTTCTGTATTTAGATTGTACTCTTTTCCTAGCTCTTTTACTTTTCCAGAATCAATAAGCGTACGCGTTCTTTCTGAAGAGACATAATCCGTGTGTGGAAAACCTACTAGTTTTTCCTCCAAATTCAAATATTCCAACATGGGAATATCTGTGGTAGAGGTAACAACAACTCTCTCTGAAGGAACTTCAATAAAAATCGCTTCATTCGATTTGAATGGTTTTTCAGTTCCTTTGGGATGTAAGATATAGGTAAGTTCATTTTTTGCATCCGGCCAGGGAGTAGTCACCTTAATTTCCTTATACGTTTTGTGATGCGCTACCGAAAACCCTTTGGCATACTCAATATTTTGAGGTGCCAAATACATGACAGTTAGCGGTTCTGTTTGTTCCTTGTTTTGTTTACATCCTGATACATAGAAAGATAACAGAAGTAGTAAAAAAAGATGACGCATGATGATGTTTTTTGTAAAAATAGTAAATCAAAGAAAGGGAATTCTAACTAATTTTGGTTCGAAAATAGTAATCTCATTGGTAACCATGCAAACAAAAACATTTTTATGCTCTTGGAGTGGGGGAAAGGATAGTTGTTATGCCTTTCATAAAGCCGCAAACAGTGGATTTAAACCTACTGTTTTACTTAATGTATTGAATGAACATGGTGATCGTTCTCGTTCGCACGGTATTCCCAAAGAAATTTTGGAAGCGCAAGGAGAAGCTTTAGGATTACCCATTCATTTTTTTGAAAGCACCTGGGAAGATTATGAACGATTGTATATCGAAAATTTAAAATCACTGCAACAGTCCTATGGCTTTGGGCATTCTGTTTTTGGTGATATTGATATTGAATCACATAGAGCTTGGGAGGAAAAAGTATCCAAGGCAGCAGGAGTATCTGCTATTTTACCATTATGGCAAGAAGCCAGAACACCACTAGTAGTCGAAATGATTCAAAATGGTATTGAGGCTATTATCACTTCGTGCAATCAGGTATTAGGTCCCGATTTTTTAGGAAGAAAAATAGATACTCAATTACTCAAAGAATTAGAAGAAATAGGGGTAGACCCATGTGGAGAAAATGGAGAGTATCATACGTTGGTTATCAACGCTCCCTTGTTTCGTAAACCATTGGATATTAAAGTAACGGGTAAAGAAAAATCCACAAATTACAATTTTGCTAGGCTAGAATTGGTTTAGACACGAAAAACCTCAGAATAGGCAATTTTAATATCAAAAGAATCTTTAAGTGGTATATTTTGTAAATGTGCTAACAATGCTCTTATGGGTCCTGCATGGCTTATGACCGCGATCTTCTCATCAGATTGGAAGTCTAACGAATGATAAAAATCCAAAACACGGGTTTGAAGCATGGTATAGGATTCTCCAAAAGGAACTTGAACATGAACAAAATCCTTCATCCAGGGAGTTAACTGTTCTGAAGGGATGGCATCCCATGATTTTAATTCCCAGTCTCCAAAATTGAGTTCTTTTAACCTCTTGTCTAAGATGATTTCTTTTGAAAATGTTTTAGCTAATAGTCTACAGCGTTGCAAAGGGCTACTATACACCTTCGTAATAGCACCTAGCGGTATTTGTTTATGTATTTCTTTAACTTCTTCGGGAAAAGTATCGGTAACTCCAATATCGCTCTGCCCATAGCAGATGCCTTTTTCTATATTAGGAGTGGTATGTCTTACCAGATATAATTCCATATTGCGATTGCTGAAAGATAAAATAAAACTTCACTAAGCTGTTGTACAGCTCCTGCACAGTCACCAGTTTGGCCTCCGATCCATTTTTTGAACTTGGCTCCCAAAAACATTTTGGAGATGTACATGGGGATTAAGGTAAGAAACAACCATGGATTCATAAAAAATAATAATGGTAAAATACCAAAAACGGCACTTACTAAAACCATTGTAAAGCTAATGTTTTTTGCTGCAGGCTTTGCTTTACTGTCATCATTTTCTCTTACATAGGGATGTGTATATAACAGGGTTACAGCAATAAAACGACTTAGACTATGCCCCCCAATTAGAGCAATAGGGATGTATTCGATGGGTAGCTCTAATAGCGCTACAAATTTTATGGCCAATAGCATGAGGATTCCAATCGTGCCATAAGTTCCAAGGCGAGAATCTTTCATGATAAGAAGAATCTTTTCTTTGGTCCAACCTCCACCAAAGCCATCACATACATCGGCAAAACCATCTTCATGAAAAGCACCTGTTGCATAGATCGTAGAAAACATAGAGAGTAATAAGGCTATTTCTTTAGAAAAAAGGAAAGAAGTTCCGTAAAAAACAGCTGCTCCAATACCACCAACAATAATACCAACCAAAGAAAAATACTTGGCGCTTAGTCTTAGATACTGAGGATCATGATTTACCCATTTCGGACAAGGAATACGAGTAAAGAACATCAAAGCAGTAAAGAAAATATGAATCTCTTTTTTCATAGGTTATGCGTTAGATACTCCAGCACTTTCAAAACTAGCCATACTATTTAAAAATGCTATGGATGATGCTATAATAGGATAAGCTACGGCAACACCCGTACCTTCACCTAGTCGCATTCCTAGGTTAAGTAAAGGTTGTTGTCCTAAAAACTCCAGCATTTTTTGGTGTCCTTGCTCGTTAGAATTGTGTGCAAAAATACAATAGTCTATTACCTCCGGATGCAATGCCCGGGCTACAAGCAACGCTGCTGTAACAATAAAACCATCTACGACAATCGTCATTTTTAGCTCGGCAGCTTTAAGCATAGCCCCGGTAATCATTGCAATTTCAAAACCACCGAAGGTGGCTAGTGCTTCCATTGGAGATGTCACCGAGTGTTTTTCGAAAACCTCATTTAGGATACGTTTCTTCGTGGCTACAATTTCGGATCCGCTACCTGTGCCATTTCCAACACACTCTGCAACCGGAATTTTGGTAAAATAAGACATCAATAAAGAAGCTGCAGAAGTGTTACCAATACCCATTTCACCAAAACCGATGATATTACATCCGCTGTCAAAAATCGCTTTTACAATATCTGCTCCCTTACGAATAGCTGTCGAACACTGATCTGTAGTCATGGCAGCTTCGTGCTGATAATTTTTTGTACTATGTGCAATCTTGGCATCCACCAAACCAGGGATACTTTCAAAATCATGATTTACTCCGGCATCTACGATGGTGAGTTGTATTTGATGTTGATTACAAAATACATTGATAGCAGCTCCTTGGTTTAGAAAGTTATAGACCATTTGAGCGGTGACTTCTTGTGGATAAGGATTAACTTCTCCTTGTTTGGCAATGCCATGATCCCCTGCAAAAACTACTATTGCAGGCTCTTTTAAAACGGGGTTTTCGGTATTTTGAATCATACCCACTTGTAGTGCTATTTGTTCTAATGTTCCTAAAGCACCTACGGGTTTTGTTTTGTTGTCAATTTTGGATTGAAGGTTTGTTTTTAAATCTTCGTTAGAGAGTGGCTGTATATGAAACTCCATAAAATAGAATTAATTTGTGCTTTTGATTTCTACGGGTATCCCGGATACCATTAAGGTGGCTTCATCGGCATGTTTAGCAATATGTTGATTCATCCAACCTTGTAATTCAGTAAATTTTCTACCTACTTCGGTAGCGGCATGAACCCCCATTCCGATTTCGTTAGAAATGATGATGATGGTAGCATCGATATCCAGTAATTTATTAAACTCTTCTTTGGCTAAGCGCAATGATTCTTCAATATCATTTTTGGTGTCGATAAAGTAATTTGTAAGCCATAGTGTTACACAATCTATTACAATAGTACTTCCTTTGGGAATCACTGTAGAGATTTCTTTTTCTTCCTCTATAGAAGTCCAACGCTCATCGCGATCTGCAATGTGCCGATCGATACGTTTGCGATGATCTCCATCCCAAATTCTTGATGTGGCCAAGTAATAGGGGGTGTCGGATAACTGTAGTGCCAGGTTTTGCGCATAGCTGCTCTTGCCAGAACGTTCTCCACCTGTAATGTAATACAACATTTTTTTGGTTTTAAAGAGAGCAAAGGTAGTTCTATAAATTATTTATTTGTTAAACTGATCACAAATTCCATAAAATATGATACATTCGCGCAGAATTTTGGTTCTGAGGCACTTTTCGAAGTGTTGAGGATTAAAAGGGAATCAGGTGAAGAATTTATGTTGATAATCACTACTAAATTTAGGAATCCTGAGCTGTTCCCGCAACTGTAAGCTAAGCCGATGATCTAGATCGGTGCTTGTTATTACTACTGCAATAGAACCACTGTCGTTTACCAAGGTAACGATGGGAAGGTAAATAACAAGACGCAAGCCAGGAGACCTGCCAATATTCAACAGTATCAAACTTTCGGGATAAAGGTTTGGGTATGGGTAAACTACATACTTTTTTCCCTTAATTTTTTAAAATTAAGATAGTTAAGCAATGAACACAAGAATGTTTTTTGGGGCAGCATTTTTACTGCTGGGTTCTTCTGTGGCGATAAGTCAGGAAAGTCAAGAAGACCAAAATGTAAATGAATTAGAGGAAGTCGTGATTTCTGACTCTAAGTTCGGATTAAAAAGAGAGCAAAGTGGTAAAGTAATTACGAAGATTACCACAGAACAATTGGAGCAAAGCAAGGGGCAATCGGTAGCAACTGTATTGAACCGTGTTGCTGGTATCGAGATTAATGGAAATACCAGTGCTCCTGGTCAAAGTCTTGGATATTTTATCCGAGGTGGACGTAATCGACAAGTAGTAATACGAGTAGATGGGGTAACCGTAAGCGATCCTTCTACGATTACGGGTGAGTTTGACTTACGATTGTTATCTGTAAATCAAATTAAAGAGATTGAGATCCTGAAAGGAGCTTCTAGTACATTATACGGATCAGGAGCCTCTACAGCTGTGGTGAATATTATTACCAAAACCGGAAGTAAAGAAAAGATTTCTGCAAACTTTCAATCGAGTTTAGGAACTAATCAATCTCAAGACGATCAGGATTATGATATTAATGAGTTTGTAAATCTAGCTTCTATTAATGGAACTGTAGGTAAGGTAACTTACCTGGCAAGTTTTAGCAATCACTTTGCAGAAGGCTTATCTGCAGCAGAAAAATTACCAGATGATACTTCGGACATTACTTTTGAAGATGATGCCTATTCGAAGTTTAATGTGAATGCAAGAGTAGGGTATAAGGTAAGCGAACGATTAAAAATTGATCTTTTTGGAAGCTTGGATCAATATAATAATGAGTTTGATGCAGGGGCAGGAGCTGATGCTAATAATGATGCTTTTAGCAGACAGCTACGAGCAGGTGCGGCTGCAGAATATAAGTACAATAAAGGGAGTTTGGTGTTTACCAACAGTTACTCTTTGTTAGATCGTGACTTTTTTGCCAATACGTTTGCTACCAAAAACGAGAGTAGGTTTTATTCTTACGATTTGTATAACAAGTACAACTTCAATAATATGTTTTATACGGTTATAGGGGTGAACGGATCTAACAATGATTATAATGGGTTTAGTGCATCTGCAAGAGGGCAAGAATTTGTGCAAACTATTAATGATGAGGTAGCAGATTTTGATATTATTGACCCTTATGTAAATGTAGTTTACGTATCTGATTTTGGATTAAACGTGAATGCTGGAGCAAGATTAAATATTCATAGCGAATATGGAACACACCTTGTATATAGTATAAACCCGTCGTATACGTATAAATTTGATGAGAGTTATATCAAAGCTTTAGCGTCATACTCTACCGCTTATATCACTCCATCCTTATTCCAACTGTACTCGACTAATTTTGGTAACCAGGAGTTAGATCCTGAAGAGAATACTACTCTAGAGGCTGGTTTGGAGTTTTCTTCAAACAAGAAACTACGTATAAGTGCAGTGTATTTTAAGCGTGATGAAGAAAATTTTGTAGATTTTGTAGATACAGGAGGTTTTGTGTTTCAATACCAAAATATTGATGCAGACTTTAGTACAAGTGGTTTAGAATTTGAGATTAGCTCTAGATTATTGGAAGGTAAATTATCATTGGCAGGTAACTTTACCTATACCGATGTAGATGAGGATCTTTCTCAAATTAGAATCCCTGAGATTAAAGTAAATGCGAATGTTGGATATCAATTTAGCAAAAATACAAGCGCGGCTATTAATTTTCAGTATAATGATGAGAGAGACGATAGCTTCTTTAATCTGGCTACGTTTGCTTCAGAACCGATTACTTTGGATTCGTATGTGTTAGTTGATTTTTCGATCAACCACAGAGTGTCTAAACATGTAAGTTTATTTGCAGCTGTAGAAAATATTACCAACGAAGACTATCAGGAAATTTTTGGATTTAGTACTCGTGGTAGAAATGCCAGATTTGGATTGAATTTGGATTTCTAAGGAATAAAAATAACCACAATAAAAAAACGCCATTCTGATCACGAATGGCGTTTTTTGTATTCTATAAGGATTCCTTAATCTTTAGTAGTTGTTCTAGAAAATGGACTTTCATCAAAATTCAGGAACATTTGTTGATAACCAGGAAGCTCTGATTCTGGTTCCCACAAGATGTCATTATTAATGAATCCTGTTTTGTTGGTGTCTTCATTCGCAACCGTAGCACCAGTAATTAGATCTAATGCCGTTTTTAAATGAGGTTCATCTACGTCTCCAAGTACTCCAATATCCTCTCCGGCTAATACTCTATTGATTTCAAAATAATTAACATCTGGAAATAAACCAGCAGCATAATCGGTAACATCATTTGCGTTAGCATTTTGTGAAACCAATGGCTGTATAGCATACGTATGATCTGGGTTCAAGTTAGCTCCGCTTCTGAAGAAGTTATCAGTATCATAAAATGTAAGAGATGCTTGATATTTTCCAGAAGTAGTCTGACCAACCTGAATTACGTCTATATAAGGATCTAAGCCATTGATAACTAATTCGCTGGCAGATGCACTAGTACTAGATGTTAAAACATAAACTCTTGTTAAACCTAATGTATTAAGAGGAGTTCCGTCTAAGGTTACATTAGTAAAATTATCAACCAAAAGATTCGGAGCATCCACTTGAAACTGTGCTTGCAATTCTGGGTTCCAGTTCGTCTTGTTAAAAACTTGTCCGTTAAATTGTCCTGTAATTAAACTAGATAATATTACAGCACTAGATACTCGACCACCACGGTTGTATCGCAAATCCAATACTAAATCGGTAATACCATCTGTTTGAAACTGACCAAAAGCATCATTTAGTTGCTCGTCAAAAGGTGCACGGAAAGAATTATACATCATATACCCAATTTTTTCTCCATTGTAATCTAAAGTGGCTGAGACAAGAATTGGATTCTCTGTTATTTCTGCTTTTGTTAACGAAATAGTTTGTCCAGTAGAAGTTGCACTGGTACCATTATAAGTAACAATATCAATACTATAAGTAGCAGGACTAAAAACAGCGCCAAAATCACTTGCTGTGGTTAAATTTACACCATCAACAGCACTAAAATACATTCCTCTGGTTACTCCTTTGGCAGCCGCATCACTACCTGGTACTACGTAGCGCACATATCCTAACACATTATTGGTGTTTGGAATTGCAATAAGACCAAAACTCATACCATTACTGGTCACAATACCTTGATTTTGGTTTTCCCAAACCACATAATCTGGGATGATGAAACTAAAAGGATCTTCATCAAAAACCTGACCGTTTGCGGTAATAGTTCTTGTTGATTTTAAAGCATCATAGGTTTCTTCCGGAGAACCAAACCCGTTTAAAAACTGAAATAGCTCTTGCTCATTTGCAAATCGGTCATTGGCTAGATCATTAACGCTTGTTTTGTATAAATACCAAGTATTCATAGCGCGCCATATAAATTCATCCAGATCTTGATCTGGGTTATTAATGACTACTGGTTCTGGTTCAGGGGTCGGATCTCCATCATCACTTGAACAGGAAAAGATCAACAGCAATGAAAATAGATAAAGGGGTAATAATTTGAATTTGATTGTATTCATAGCTTTATGTTAAATTTTTGTAAAAATATGGTTTTATCCAATACAACGCAATACTAACAACTGTTAATTAGTGTGTTAATGCTGAGGATTCGTTAATCATACATTAACTCGTAAACAGGAGAAAACATATTGCTATCTCCTACAATTTTGAGCTGAACAGTCTGATATTTTGCTGCAATTCTTGTGCCAGATATTGCGTCCAGAGCAGCGCTCAAAAGAGGTTCATTGGGATCCCCAAGTACGCCTAGGTTTGCAAAATCTTCTGCGATCTCAACCTCTGGAGTAAAGCCATCAAAATAATCTGTAAACCCTACAGAATTAATGGATCGCAGTACCAAGGGTTGCATGGCATAAGTGTGTCCTAAATTGGCGCCTTGTCTCCCAAAATCTGGAGAGTCATAAACCGTTATAGACGCCTGAAATTTTCCTCTTGTACTTTCTCCCACCTGGATGACTTCTATATACGGATCCAAGCCATTAATCACCAATTCGCTTGCAGAAGCTGATCTCTCGGTGGTTAAAATATATACTCTGGATAGGTTTAAACTATTAATAGCTTCTCCGGTTCTTATTTCTTGGTTAAAGCGGTTAATATCTGCAAATCGATCTTGTAATTCAGCATTCCATTCTTCTACAGTAAAAACTTCGCCATTAAATTGACCTGTGATCATACTCCCCAGATCCACCGCAGATTCTACAGATCCTCCACCATTATACCTTAGATCTAATACCAAATCTGTAATCCCTTCAGATTTTAAAGCTCCTATGGCTGCATTGAGCTCATCGTCAAAGTCTGCCGTAAAGGCATTGTACATGATATATCCTACTAGATTTCCTCCAACATCAATGGTTTTGGAAATAAAAACGGGATTTTCAATATATGGAGCTTTGGTTAATGATATTGATGTCCCTGTTGGAGTAATATTGGTCCCATCAAATGTTGCCAAACCAATGGTATACGAATCCAGATTGATCAAGGCTCTAAAATTATCCTGAGTAAGTTGTGTGTCATTGATGGTATTAAAAATATGACCGCGTTCTACGCCTTTGGATTCCGCATCTGTGTTAGGTAGTACGTAACGTACGTATCCAAAAACATTAGAGGAACCATCGGGATATCGCACCAGACCAAATTCCATCCCATTGTTCATGGTTAATCCGTCAAAAGCCTGTTCTAAAGCAATATAATCTGAAACCAAAAAGCTAAATTCATCTACGCTCGACTGTAAGGCATCGAATATGGCTTCAGGCGTATCAAAACTGTTTAGAAAATTATTGTACTCCTCTTCTGAAGAAAATCGATTGTTGGCCAAATCAGGAACATCAGCTTTGTAGAGATAGAAGGTATTCATCCCTTTCCAAATAAAATCCTTGATTTCTGCAGCACTGGCTACAGGGATAACATCATCATTATCCTCAAAACATCCGGTGGTGATACTTCCGAGAAGAAATATAACCACAAAATATTTGAAGTACTTCATAGCATCTTTTTTATATATAGCGTTAAAAATAGGGACTTTAGTATAAATTAAAAAAAGATTGTAACAAATTAGAGGGATGGTCGTCTCCCTTATATAAAGCTACCAAAAACTGATAGAACAGTACGGAGTTTTACATCAACCAATCAAAAAATGAAAGAAAAGGCATTTATAACGCTTACCAATGGTTTTAAAGATAAGCTATTCCGTTTAGCTAAGCGGTTACTGGTGAGTAATGAGGAGGCAGAGGATGCTACGCAAGAGGTTTTGCTGAAGTTATGGAAGAACAAAGGTAAGATGTCTGAATATAAAAATGTAGAAGCTTTTGCGATGACGATGACCAAAAATTACTGCTACGATAAATTAAAAGCCAAAGAAACAGGCAACCTAAAAATTGTACATAGTAATTATAAAGATGAACGGCCATCGTTACAAAGACAAGTTGAAGCAAAAGATAGTCTGGATTGGGTAGGTAAAATCTTAAATGGATTGCCTGAACAACAGCGAATGATTATCCAGCTTAGAGATATAGAACAATACGATAATGCAGAAATCGCGGAGATGTTGGGGATTAATGAAACAGCAGTGAGAGTAGCGTTATCAAGAGGAAGAAAAAAAATTAGAGAAGAATTATTAAAAAAACACAATTATGGAGTTGTCTAATATTGAAAAACTACTGGAAAAGTACTTTGAAGGCGAAACGACCATTTCTGAAGAAAAAGAATTAAAGGTTTATTTTACCGGAGAAACTGTGCCGTCGCATTTGGAGAGATACAAAGATTTGTTTCAGTTTTTTTCAGCAGAGAGCCATATAACCGCTACCAGGGATATTGATATTCCGGTTCAGAAAACCAATTGGTACAAGTGGGTGGGGGTAGCAGCATCGGTTGCAATTATTGCAGGGCTGTTTTTTACCAAGACGCCAACCCAACCAGAGGAGTTAGGAACCTATGAAGATCCTGAAATAGCATTACAAGAAACCAAAAAGATCCTCAATATGGTTTCGCAATTAATGAATGAGGGTAAAAAGGACCTGGTGTACCTTAATGAATTTGAGACTGCCAAACAAAATTTGGTATACCTCAATGAATTTGAAAACACCACGAATAAATTAATAAAGTAAAATACAAAAATCCATACTCCGGATCAATAACACACAACCGGAATTAAATGTTAGTAATTATGAAAAAGTTAGTAATAGTTTTAGTTTTTGCAATAGCTCCCTATATAACAAACGCTCAAGGGGCATTTGATAAGTACGAAAATATGAAAGACGTATCGTCTGTAATCGTAACCAGTAAAATGTTTAAGCTATTAAGCAAAATCGATATAGAGAGTAACGATGCAGAGGTTCAAGAATATATGAACCTTGTAGAAAACATTAAGAATATCAAAGTGTTTGCTACTGATAATGATGAAATCGGGAAGAAGATGAGAGCAGATGTTTCTAAGTATTTGAAAGGATCTACTCTAGATGAGTTGATGCGAGTAAATTCTGATGGTAAAAATGTGAAATTCTATTCAAAACCTGGTAAGGATGAAGATCATGTAAGCGAATTGTTTATGTTCCTTGATGGAGTAAAAGAGAGTGGTGACGGTCCAGATACGGTTGTATTAACTATCACAGGAGATATTGACCTGAAGCAAGTTTCTAAAATAGCTGATCACTTAAACGTGCCTGGTGGAGAAGAGCTTAAAAACGTAAAAAAGAATAAGTAAGACTTATTTTATATATATCCGTTGTCCTTTTGAGTGGTGTTGAATCATTGGTTTGATATCACTCATTATGGCAACATCATCATCAATCAAAAACAATCAACTATTCCGAGTAATCGGAACCAAAAAAATGAAAATCATGATACAATTAATCAGAATCGCTTGCCTTGCAGCCGCAACACTTTTAGTATTTGCTAGCTGTAGCAGCGAAACATCATTACAACAATATTTTGTGGATCACCAGAATGATCAGGATTTTATCGCAGTAGACATTCCTTCTAGTCTATTAGATAAAGATGAGGTAGAGCTTTCTGCAGATGAAAAAGAAACTTTAGAAAGTATTAAAAAGGTAAACTTCCTGGCATTAAAACTTACAGATGAGCTACAAGGAAGATTTGAAGAAGAAAGTGGGAAGATCAATAAGATCTTGAGCAGTGAAAAATACGAGACCTTGATGCGTATGGGGTCTAACGGGACCAAAGCTACTATCAAGTTTCAGGGTAATGAAGAAGAAATCGATGAAGTGATCGTATTTGCTACCAATTCTGAAAAAGGATTGGCTCTTGTGCGGGTATTAGGCGATAATATGAAGCCTGAAAATATAGCCAAATTAGCCAAGTCAATGGATAAAATGGATCTAAGTGCATTCAAAAAAATAGCAGAGAACTTCGATTAGTGGTCAACTGCCATTCATCACATCAAAAAACAAGAAAAGCTTTGTCATCACCGACAAAGCTTTTTTATTTCGTACACTTCGACTCCGCTCAGTGTAATTAACTTATTTATAATAGGAAATCATTTTGTCGTGCGCTGAGCGTAGCCGAAGCGAAGCGACTATATCCCCGTATAATTTGCAGGTGTCACCTGTTTCAATTCAGATTTTATGGCATCCGAAACCTCTAAAGTATCAATAAAACTAGCAATAGAGTTTTGATTGATCGCTTCATTGGTTCTGGTTAGTCCTTTTAGGGCTTCGTATGGATTAGGATATCCTTCTCTACGTAAGATAGTCTGGATAGCCTCAGCTACAACCGCCCAGTTGTTCTCCAGGTCTTCAGCAAACTTTTCTTCATTCAGTAATAGTTTATTCAATCCCTTTAGTGTAGCTTGAAAAGCAATAATTGTATGCCCAAAAGGAACCCCTACGTTTCTTAATACTGTGCTATCGGTAAGATCACGTTGCAATCTACTCACTGGTAGTTTGGCAGCAAGGTGCTCAAACAGGGCATTAGCTATTCCCAGGTTTCCTTCACTGTTTTCAAAATCAATAGGATTAACTTTGTGTGGCATAGCCGAAGAACCCACTTCTCCTTTTTTGATCTTTTGTTTGAAATAATCCATAGATACATAAGTCCAAACATCTCGATCCAAATCCAAAAGGATGGTATTCATTCGTTTTAGTCCGTCAAACAAAGCGGCCATATGATCGTAGTGTTCAATTTGTGTGGTAGGGAAAGAGTGATGTAATCCTAATTTCTCTTGCACAAAATCGGTACCAAAAGCTTTCCAGTCGATATCAGGATAGGCAACTTTATGCGCGTTGTAATTTCCTGTAGCACCACCAAATTTTGCAGCACTTGGGATATCTTTTAGAAGATCAAATTGCGCTTCTAATCGTGTAACGTATACCTGAAACTCTTTTCCTAAACGAGTAGGAGAGGCAGGTTGTCCGTGAGTACGAGCCAACATAGGTACAGCAGCCCACTCATTCACCAACGATTTTAATTTTTCGAGTACTTCAAAATATTGAGGAATATATACATTGCTCATTGCTTCCTTAATACTTAGTGGAATTGCCGTATTGTTTACATCTTGTGAGGTTAATCCAAAATGAATAAATTCTTTATACTCCTGTAAGCCTAAGGCATCGAATTGCTCTTTGATAAAATATTCTACCGCTTTTACATCGTGATTGGTTACTTTTTCGATGTCTTTGATAGCTAACGCATCTTCACTAGAAAAGTTGGTGTATATTTCTCGTAATTTGTCAAACAGTGTAGTGTCTACATCTTTAAGTTGAGGTAATGGTAGTTCGCATAAAGCAATGAAATATTCGATTTCTACCAATACGCGATACTTGATTAATGCTTCTTCGCTAAAAAATGCACTCAAGGCATTAGTTTTTGATGCATAGCGTCCATCGATAGGAGAGATAGCTTGCAAAGGAAATGTAGACATAATGTTGTGTTTTTTTGAAAGGTGCAAAGATAAAATATAAGATTTGATTTACGGTTGATGACAGAAAAAGAATTTAAAGACTTCTTTGTCAGTTATCTGAGTTTTTTCAGAATCATTCTCGATCGGGCTTTGTAAGCAGCACTTCCCGAATTATAATTGTTTTCCAGCGTAGTTTTTAGTTCGGGGTGTACCCAATCAAACTCGGTACCCAAAAGATAAAGAGAGGTCATAGAATAGGCTTGTGGAGCTACTTTTTGGTCTGTAATCATCCAGTCAAAACAGGTTTCGGTTATTTTTTCACGATGTGTTTGTGTAAGATGCTGTCTAACCTCAGGTTTTTTGGCTTTGTAATAGGCGAGAATAAGGTGCTCATAGATTTTGGCCATAGGCCGCACTGCCGGATGTTTGTAGACTTTTGGTACCAAATCTACCAGTTGATCCAAATGGGGGAGAATGGCAGTCAAATTCTTTTTGCATAAAAACTCCAAACCCCAGGAGGCTCTGCACGAAATCTCTTCGTCTACCCGGGCGCAGATTTGCAACAACTCCGGTAACAATTCTGTATTGTCCAGGATAAGATGAGCAAAATCGTTTCGTTGTTCGCGAGAGTGGTTGATGGATTGTATATGTTCTTCTAGAGATATCATAATTACCTATATTATAGGATAAGAATTGCAGCAAGAAAAATAGGAAAAAATGAATTGAAAAAGGAGAAGAATAGGAGATAGTTCTTTCAAAAAACATACACTCTAATAATAATTACTTGTTAAAAGCGTTATTGTTGCTGTAACCGAAGACCATCAAATATAGCAATCATGCTCAAGAACTTTTTTATCTTACTACTGCTAGCCCTTGTGATTTCGCAGTTTTTGAGACCCGATAAAAATGAATCGAGTTATGATAGTATTACGGCTTTTGAAGAACAAGCAGCAGTCACTCCAGAAGTTCAAACGATTTTAGAAAGTCAATGTTATGATTGCCATAGCAATGTGACACGTTATCCCTGGTATATGGAGGTAAGTCCTGTTTCGCATTGGATGGCATATCAAATTGAAGAAGGAAAAGAACATTTCAATATCTCTGAGTGGGAATCCTATACCGAAAACCAAAAAGATCATAAACTGGAAGAGTTTATCGAAGAGATTGAGAAAAAAGAAATGCCATTAAAGCCATATACCTGGATTCATGGTGAATTGTCCAATACTGACGCCGAACGGTTAATCAGTTGGGCCAAACAACGTAGAGAAAAGCCAATAATCCCAGAAGAAGATACTACAAATGTTAAGGAAATAGATTCATTACAAGTAGAAACATCCAACACCCTAACCACTAAATAAACAGATACAACAATTTGCTTATTTTGAAAGCGCCTGTCATTCTTAGCCTGCAATAATGCAGGCTTCGAGTGACATAATTTTTTTATAACAATAACGTTTTTGCTATGGGTTTAATAGTTGTTCAACTATTTTGGGTACCCCAGTAGACGCTTTTTCTGCAATTACCGTCAGTTTCTCTGATGGGGATACCGCTGGATTAGGATCGATAAAATACACAGGAGTTTGGTAGGGAGCGTATTGCAATAGGCCAGCAGCAGGATAAACCTGCATCGAGGTCCCAATAATAAGCAACACATCCGCTCTTTCGGTGATAGTAATGGCTTTATCCATCATCGGCACATCTTCGCCAAACCACACGATGTGGGGCCTCAGTTGGGATTGATGTTCGCATAGATCACCGAGGTGTAGGTCTTCTTTCCAATCCAGGACAAGGTTTTCATCAAATTGACTTCTTACTTTTAATAGTTCCCCATGCAAATGGATGACTTGTGAACTCCCTGCTTGCTCATGCAGATTGTCTACATTTTGAGTAATGATAGTAACATCATGGGTTTCTTCTAGAGTCACCAAGGCTTTATGGCCCGCGTTGGGCGCTACGGTAAGTAGCTGCTGCCGTCTTTTGTTATAAAAGTCGAGTACCAATTCGGGATTATTGCGCCAACCGATAGGGGAGGCCACCTCCATAATATCGTGTCCTTCCCAAAGACCATTGGCATCTCTAAAGGTGTTGATACCGCTTTCGGCACTAATTCCTGCTCCTGTAAGTACTACTATTTTTTTCTTCATATATAATAGGTATCTGTATAGATAGGATAAAGCTATTTAAAATGTTTTAGAAACACCGGAAAACCAAGATCATTTTTTTAGACAATTTAATGAGCTATTTGGGAACTTAAAATTGTAAAAAACAAGCTGCATTTGGTATCAGAAAAACGTTGGGAAGGGTAATACTTGTGTTAAAAAACTATAAAATCATACTCTTCGTCTATGATTTTTGGTGCCTCAACCCTTATTTTTGCCTCTTTTTTGAAAATAACATACTTAAACCCAATTTTTTCCGTTTGAATACCGGTTATTTTTCATCGATAAAAAGCTAATATAACCCGACAAAATACAATTTGTAACTAATTGATTTCAAATGGTTTCCGTATTAATATTACGGTAAAACCGTATCATAAAAAATTCGAAAAATCCTATCTTGTAAGTAGAATAATGCAGTGCTTATTTACCAACGCCAATTTACTAATCTCATACCCTATGAAATATCCCTATGTAATCATTGATAATGATCAAAACGTCGTGGACACTATCCAGATCGCCCTAGAAGAAAAACCGGATTATATTTGCACCGGAATTGCAAAAAATGAAGAAGAAGCACTAGACTTAATTTTGGAAAGAAGACCTCGTTTAGTCTTTCTGGAACCAGAGGTTCCTGGCGATAATTGCGAGAAGACAAAATATGCTTTAACCACAGAATTGTCTAAGTATATCTCTAATATGCCAGAGTTTATTGTGGTTACCAAAACGTCTGACTATGCTATCGAGGGAATACGCAATCGTATATTGGATTATATCTTAAAACCATTAAGCAAAAGCCAGATTACCAAAACTTTGATGCGTTTTGAAAAAGATTTCGATCATCACACAGACACTACTTTATGTTTCAAATCGTATGGGGATTATCGTTTTGTAGACGTAGAAGAGGTGTTGTATTTGAAGGCGGATAACAACACAACCGACTTTATTATGAGTAATGGGAACAAGGTAGAAGCATTTAAAACTCTAAAACATTTCCAGGAATTACTACCTGATCATTTTGTAAGAATTCACAACAGTTATATCATTAATACACGTTATGTTTCTCGTATCCATTTCGGGAAAGCAAAATGTGCGATAAAGAATACAAATGATATGATTCCATTTTCAAAATCCTACAAAAATACGGTAGAAGGGATCAAGGATAATTTGGCAAAGAATAGCTTGGTACAAGTTTGATATTAACATAGCTTTATTATAACATTAACCGATAGATAACTACTTCTATCGGTTTTTTTTGTTAAAACCACTTTTATTAAAACCTTTTAACAATTGTAAGAAAATACGTATGTATTTTTCAATTTTTCAAAATCTGTTCATCTACCCGTATAATCGGTCCATCCACTTCTAACTTCTGTCCATCCACTAAACGTACCTATTTATTCTGGGCGCGCGCGGGATTTTGGCCTACATTTGTAGTGTACAATCAAGGTTATCAAGTAGTTACAATTTAATTACTATTAATCATAAATTATTTATCACGTGCACAGTGAGCCCCAGAATAAAAATGATTTTTTTTAAAATCACCCCCCGAAAGCCTAAACAACTTTCGTTTTAAAATACAAGTATTAAACTATTAAAAGACAACAACTATGAAAACTATAAAGACTTTATTCGCAATATTATTTTTAAGTACATTTTTTATCGCATGTGAGGCTGATTCAGTAAATGAGGAGGTAGGAATTGAGGATCAAATTTTAGTATCTGAAGATGGAGATGAAGAGATCCTTCCAGAACCATAAAAACTGACTTACAAAAAAGAAATACAAAGTATAATAAAAAGCATCTCTATTATGAAAACTATAAAAACACTATTCGCTATATTATTTTTAACCACAATGTTTCTAGCATGTGAAACGGAATCCGTAAATGAAGAAATTGGATTTGAAGAAGATATTGAGATTATTGGTGAAGATGGCGATGAAGATATTAAACCCGCATTATAACTATATCATTAGGTTTTATATAAAAATAAAGGAGAATTAAGCAGGCTTAATTCTCCTTTATTTTTTTGTTTTACTATTAATCATTAAATTAGTTTTTAGTAAGAGATTTTTAAAAAATGATTAAAAAAATTGTCATATTACTTTGTTTCAACTTTTTTTTTGTTGGTTGTAAAAAATCTGTGGAAAATGATTTTGAGAATGATCAACTCAAGTACAAGGTAATAAATTCACATATAGAAAAATCGGAAGATAAATCAAGGTCTTTAACTGATAGAAAAAATGATTTGATATTAGCATATGGCATGGTAAACTCCTTGCCAGATAATACAATTAAAATTGAAAAATTTCATGAAATCTCGGTAAAGCATTACTCCTTAAAGGACTTTAATGGTTTTAGAAATTTAAATAAGAAAGCGTTAGAGTTAGCAATGAGGATAAAGGATTCCGTTAAAATTGCTAAATCTTATGGTTTCCTAGGTATTTACTACAGAAATAGAGAGTTAGATAGCGCTTATAAAAGCTTTAAAGAAGCAGATAAAATTTATCTTTCTTTTGACAAAAGTAAAAAACGTGTTCCCTCAGATTATGCTTATGATCATGGTAAAATATTAATGGATTTAGCTAAACTTTCCAGGAAAGTTAAGGATTATTCAGAGAGTGAAGATTTAACAATTAAAGCTATTAAAAAGTTTGAAATTGCAGAGGATAAAACTGAATCATATTTACCATTGGCTTATTCTAATTTAGGGACTGTAGCTAAGTATTTAGAAAGGTATGATGATGCCGTCACGTATCATTTAAAATCAATTGATTATGCGAAAAACACTCCAAAAGAAATTCTGTATGCAGTATTGGGTAATAATAATATAGGTACCGTATACAAATCGCAAAAGAAATATGGTAAAGCAAAAGAATATTACAATAAAGCTTTGCAGTATAAAGATTTTTTGGGCAGAAGACCTAAAAGATATGCTTTACTTTTAGATAATTTAGCTTATGTTAATTTTCTGTCGGGTGACAAAACAGATAATGTTTTGCCATTATTTTTGGAAGCTCTTAAAAAAAGGGATAGTGTTAATGATTTAACAGGAATCGCAACGAACACATTACATTTAGCAGAATACTTTCAAAATACTGATAATGATAGTTTGGCGAATATGTATGCAGAGAGAGCAAAAGAAACTGCGGTAGAAGTAAATAATAATGAACAATTGTTAAGTTCATATTTATTATTGTCTGAGATTTCAAGCGGCGATAAAGGAATGGCTTATGCAAAAAGCTATATTAAACTAAATGATAGTTTAATTAAGAACGAACGTCTTTTCCGAGATAAATTTGCGCGTATCCAGTTTGAAACGGATCAAATCGAAGCCAAAAACCTAAAAATCAGTAAGGAAAACGAAATCCTAATCATTGCTATCCTAGGATTAACAGCCCTGTTTTTATTAGGGTATATTATATTTAGGCAGCAACAAAGCAATAAGGAGCTGTTGTTTGCGCAAACCCAGCAAGAAGCCAATCAGGAGATCTATCGATTACTACTCAATCAGCAAATCAAGCTAGAAGAAGGGCGACAGCTTGAGCAACAACGTATGTCTGAGGAGTTACACGATGGGGTATTAGGTCGATTATTTGGGGTACGCCTTAGTCTGGATGGGATCAACCAGCGAGCTAATGATGGCTTTACCGAGGCCAGAAACAAATATATAGAGGAGCTCAAATCTATAGAGAAGGAAATCCGTTTGATTTCTCACGATTTAGGTACAGAGTCTTTGCCATCAGATGTGGCCTATATTGATGCGGTAGAGAGTTTGATTAGTGATCTGTGTGATGTGAACAAAATTAATTTCGAATTTAATAATGACGAAAATATCGATTGGGAGCATATCGATGATCAGAAAAAGGTCAACTTATTCAGGATTTTACAGGAATCTTTGCAGAATATTTTTAAACACGCAGAGGCGGAAAGTATAAAAATTAATTTCGATTATATAGAAGATAAAATAAATCTTACTATCTTGGATGATGGAATAGGATTCAAGAGTGCCAAGGTCAAAAAAGGAATTGGTCTAAAGAATATCACCTCAAGGGTCAGTCAAATGAGTGGAGTAGTTCAGTTTTTAAGCAATACCAATGCAGGAACGACAGTGTCAGTTAGTGTTCCAGTTTAAAAATGTCGAACAACAATTCTTTATGAACCGTTATACTATTTAATTTCTTTTGTAGTTAAATTAGGATAACCTTCGTTTTGAAGACTAATAAACATAAATTTTTGAAATGAAAAAAAAGCTAAAAGTTCTTATGATTGATGATCACCCTATGATCATCGAAGGGTATAAGAATACCTTGTTAGGAGAAAATCAAAAAGAGTATCAAATCAAAATCGATATTGCATCCAACTGTGATGATGCATACGATAGAATTGTAAAGGCCGCAGAAGGTACTCCTTATGATATGCTTTTTGTAGATATTAAATTACCCCCCTCAGAAGATGGACGTATCACTTCTGGAGAAGATCTAGCTAAGCATGCCAAGGAGTTATTGCCAAAAGCCAAGATTATCATATTAACGATGCATCGAGAGGATCACAGGATTCACAATATCTTAAAGAATATTAATCCAGCTGGATTCTTAATTAAGAGTGATCTTACTTCTAGCGAGCTATTGTTAGCCTTTAATAATATTGTAAAGGGAAAAGCGTATTATAGCGCTACAGTGAATGATCATTTCAGAAAAATGATGACCAACAAGTTCTCTTTGGATGAAAAGAACTTAAAAATATTGTATCACTTATCACGTGGGGTAAAAACCAAAAACTTACCTAATTATGTAAGCTTATCTTTAAGTGCTATAGAGAAAAGAAAGAATCAAATCAAAGAGATGTTTTCTATTGCCAAGGCCGATGATCAAAAGTTGTTGGAAGAAGCAAGAAAAAGAGGATTTATATAAATCTGATCTCTCAAAATATAGGAAAAGGCTATCATTTATGGATAGCCTTTTTTGTTTATTAAGATGTGTTGTTTTTCAATGGTCATACTCTTAAGGGAATTGGCTTAGTTATTAGGATCACCAATAATTTCTTGGTGGATTTCAACCTAATTTTATAGCTTATTTCGTACTTCGTGATGTAAGAAAAAACTGGTTTTGTCAGGGTAACTACGTTAAAACCGTATTTTAAGTAGAACTTTTTTTGCGAATTTCGTAATTATCTATACTTTTACCTCCATAATTAAAACCTAAAACACACATTTTATCAAACTCAATTAAACGCTTATAGAAAAAAATACGCTTGCAACTACAACTTGATTTTCTCCCCCACTCATTACAGATAGTGCATACCCAGTTTATGTCGTTGTAGTCCTTTTCTATGTTTCATGTAAGTTTCCGATAAAATTTTTTAGGTAAAGAAGTTTGAGTACAATGTATTGCTCCCCAAAGATATATTGTATACGTAGCAGTTTTTTCCAGTTATTTCTGGAATAGCTGTGATTAAAATGAGTAAGTATTAAATATCATATATAGTAAGGACGTATCAGTACAACTGTATTTGTTGTTGTTCTTGGTCATTACTCAAAAAAGATAAAAGACTGCTTTACGAAGTTCAAAGATTGTTGGAGTGATAAAGTAGTTCAATTGAATAGGGAAACAATAATTAAATAGAGCACATTGTCAAAAGGAATTTAAATTTATGGGGGAAATTTACATGACTAAAAATCGACTAGTATTGGTAGTCGCAATACTTTGGGGGGTTACAATGAGTTATGGTCAGACAACGGATACCGATGGGGATACGGTATTGGATACTGTAGACCGAGATGATGATAACGATGGGATTTTGGATACAGCAGAGTGTCCAGCTCAATATGCTACTTACGATAGTTCGGTAATCTCTGGGACTACTGGTCCTGTAGAAACCATTACAGGTATAGATCTACCATCGCTAAATACTTCGGCAACCTTAACTGTTACCGAAGATGGAGGAGATCTTATTGACTTGGCCATTGGATCTCCACCAATTGGAGTGTTTAATGGTGTAGAGCATACACCTATGCCCAATACTACAGTAGAAAGTATATCTATCCGGGCTGATAATCAAAATACAGCAGGCAACGATGTAGATTTTGTATTGACCTTTGATCGTCCGATTTTCGAAATCATATTTCAATTTCGAAGTGTAGAACGATCCAATTACCAATTCACAGGAACCCAACATACCGAAGAATTGGTGTCTTCAAATGGATTAATGACTTATGTAGCGGGAACAAGAACACTAGATAACACGAACAACCCAGTACCACCAGAATTTGGAGGGAGTGGAAGTCTCAGAATTACCGCTACAAGTCCCACTGGGATGACACAAATTGAATGGTCTTTTGTAGATAATCCTATCAATCCAAATACAGCAGATATCAGTTTAATAACTTTTTCGGCAGAATGTGATTTTGATGGAGATAACATCGTGAATCGTTTGGATCTGGATAGTGATAATGATGGGATATACGATGTGGTAGAAGCAGGTGGAGTAGATGCCGATAATAATGGAACTCATGATGACAATGACGATAATGTAGATAATACAGCTACCAACGGAGTACCTTCAGACGCTAATTTTGGCACAGGGATCAACAATCCAATAGATACGCTAGCCGATGGTAGCGATGATTTTGTGAATTTGGATAGTGATAATGATGGTTGTAGCGATGCCAATGAGGCTTATGATAGTGCTACAGCAGATGGGGGAGATACCGGAGTATTTGGAGTAGATCCCGTAAGTGCAACCACGATAGTAAATGCCAGTGGAGTAGTGACAGCGGCACTACCATATGCAGTTCCTGCAGATAGTGATACGAATACGACCTTAGATTTTAGAGAAGACGGTCCGGATAGTGATAGCGATGGAATAGCGGATGCTTGTGACCTGTTTTTAAACGATGTAGATGGTGACGGGGTAGGAGATAGTGTGGATAGAGATGATGATAACGATGGGATTTTGGATATAACCGAAAATACCTTATCCATAGATCCGTTAACTGATGCGGACGGTGATGGTGTTCCTGTATATTTGGATGATGATGATTCTGTAGCGACTGGAGCCGGAATTGGAAATGTTAATGGAATAGTAGAACCCGCCTTTGATATAGATGGAGATAATGTACCGAATCATTTTGATTTAGACTCAGATAATGATGGAATTCCGGATAACGTTGAAGCACAAAGTACCGGAGGCTATATTGCGCCAGTAGCAACTACACCTGCAGAGTTTGTGACCAATAATGGGATCAATAATGCCTATTTGGCAGGGCCTGGATTAACTCCTGTAAACTCAGACAATCCCGCAGATACAACACCTGATTATTGGGATACTGATAGTGATAATGATACGGTTCTGGATATTGTTGAAAATGGAGATACAGATAATAGCATTGTTGTCTTTGCCGATGCGGATGGTGATGGGATCGATGATCTTTTCGACACAGTAGACAATAGTGTCGTTTGGGATGTAAATGATGCTGTGACCACAGGCACAATTGCAGATTTACAAACCGTATACGGAGATTTTGATAATGATGCAGCACCTACACCAGTAGTGTTAACTAGTGACCTTTCCTTTAGAGATAATTGTCAGATTAACGCAGGAGTAATTGCGACAGATCAGACCATTTGTGAAGGAGATGATCCTGTGGCTTTTACCGAAACTACAGCGGCAAGCATTGATTTTGGAGCAATAAGTTACCAATGGCAGAGTAGTACTACAAATGCTACCACTGGTTTTACAAATATCGCAGGGGCCAATGGTAACACATTCGATAGTCCTGTCTTAACTCAGGATACCTGGTTCAAACGAATAGATACAAATACGTTAAATGGTGTTTCTTGTGCTGTAGAAACTAATGTAATAGCAGTTACTGTGAATAATATTACAGCTGGAGTAATTGCAGCCGATCAGACCCTTTGTGATGGAGATGATCCAGTAGCATTTACAGAAACTACAGGTACTATAGCTGATGGTGGTATTAGCTACCAGTGGCAAAGCAGTACCACAGGTGCTACAGGGCCATTTGCCAATATTGCCGGAGCCATCAATCCAGTGTATGATAGTCCGGTGTTGACTCAAGATACCTGGTTCCGAAGGGTGGATACCTCACTTTTGAATACAGTAAGCTGTACGGCTATTACCAATGTAATTGCTGTTACGGTAAATAATTTTACGATTGGGGCGATCGCCGGAGATCAGACCCTTTGTGAGGGGGATGATCCAGTTGCTTTTACCGAAACTGCAGCTACTGTAGCGGATGGAACCTTAACCTTTCAGTGGCAGAGCAGTACAACCAATGCTACTACCGGTTTTACAGACATAGCAGGAGCGACAAGCAATATTTACGATAGTCCTGCATTGACACAAGACACCTGGTTTAGACGAGTAGATACTAATACTTTAAATGGAATACCTTGTGTAACAGAAACCAATGTAGTTGCTGTTACGATCAATAACATTATAGCTGGCACAATAGCAGCTGATCAAACCTTTTGCGTAGGTGGAGATCCGCTTGCATTTACGGAGACTAGTGGTGCTGTAGCAGATGGGAGTATTACGTATCAATGGCAAAGCAGTACAGCAGGACCAACCGGACCTTTTACAGATATTGCTGGAGCTACGGGAGCTACTTATGATAGCCCGGCCTTGACTGAAGATACCTGGTTTCAAAGAGTAGATACATCCACACTTAACACCGTAGCATGTAGTATAGAAACCAATGTGATCGAAGTTCAAATTAATACCATCGTTGCAGGTGTAATAGCAGCGGATCAAAGCGTTATTGCAGGAGGTGATCCTGCGGCATTTACCGAGACAACCCCTACGATTGCAGATGGTGTATTAACTTATCAATGGCAAGTAAGTACCGTTAGTGCTACTGGTCCTTTTACTGATATCCCTGGTGCAACAAATGCTATATACGACAGTCCCGTATTAACAGTGGATTCATGGTTTAGAAGAATAGATACCAGTACACTTAATGGAGTGGTTTGTACAGAAATCACAAACGTACTTCGTATCATTATTGATAGTGATGGGGATGACGTGCCTGATGCGGTAGATATGGATGACGACAATGACGGAATTACGGATATTGAAGAACAAAATGGAGATCCCGCTTTGGATACTGATAATGATGGTTTGGTGGACCGAGTGGATATTGATGCTGATGGGGATGGTGTAAATGATGTAGCTGAAGCTGGTCATGGACAAATTGATATGGATGGAGACGGAAGGTTAGAGGGGCCATTTGGAAACGATGGTGTTCCAGATGTGGTGCAGGATGATCCGGATTCGGGATTGGTAAATTATACACTTCAAGATACAGATAATGATACCACTGATGATTTCCAAGATATCGATGATGATGGAGATAATGTGGCAACTATTGATGAGAATCCTAATCCAGATGGAGATGGTAATCCAGATACCGGAGAAACTCAGGACACAGATTTGGATGGTATTTACGATTATTTGGATATCGATGATGATGGGGATGGAATCTATACTGTTTTTGAAGATTACGATAATGATAATAATCCGCTAAATGAAGATACAGACGGAGATGGCGTTCCCGATTTTATTGATGTAGATGATGATGGAGATGGGGTATTTACGCAATTTGAAGGAGTAAATGCAGATGGGGATGGAAATCCGAATACAGGAGAGCTCATGGATACCGATTGTGAGATCGATAACAATTGTGATAATACTCCTGATTATTTGGATAATGATGACGATGGAGATGGTTTGTTAACCCAGGATGAGGATCCGGATCTGAATGGAGATGGAGACCCTGAAGATGCTGTAGATACTGATGGAAATGGTACTCCGGATTATTTACAACCAAATGATAATACGGTTCCTGAAGGTGAGGATGGCATTACAGTATTTACAGGAATGTCGCCAAATGGAGACGGACTTAATGACGTATTTATTATCCAAGGAATTCAAGGTTTACAAAACAGAGTAGAAATCTTTAATCGTTGGGGAGGAAAAGTGTTCGAATCGGATAACTATGGTAGAAATGATAATTTCTTTAGAGGTATGGCTTCTTCAGGAATAACGGTTAAAGAAAACGATCAGTTACCAGTTGGAACCTATTTTTATGTATTAGAATATGTTCTGGAAACTGGAGAACAAAAAAGCAGAGCAGGATATTTATATATAAATAGATAATCAATAAAATCACAGCCCTATAATCGAAAAATAGAATATGTGTATGAAAAAAATACTAACTTTAGCTGTACTCTTTTTGACAATTTTTATTGAACAAGTTCAAGGGCAGCAGGATGCACAGTATACGCAGTATATGTACAATACGATTAGTGTAAATCCGGCTTATGCTGGTAGTCGAGGCGTTTTGAGTGTTATGGGTCTTCACCGTAGCCAGTGGGTTGGATTGGATGGAGCTCCGCGTACTCAGACCTTAACCTTGAATACTCCTATTGGTGATTCAGAACGTTTGGGATTAGGACTCTCTATTGTCAACGATGAGATCGGTCCTACCGATGAGACTTTTATAGGAGTTGATTTTTCATATACGATTCCTACTTCTGAGTATGGAAAATTGAGTTTTGGATTGAAAGGAGGTGCTCATTTGTTGAATGTTGATTTTCAGGAATTGACCCAGTTCAATCAAAACGATGCTTTGTTTGAGAATAATATTGATAATAAATTTAGTCCTCAGGTAGGAATTGGAGTGTATTATCACACCGATAAGTTTTATTTGGGACTTAGTGCTCCTAATTTGTTAGAGACGGATCATTTTGATGAGAGTACCACGAGTAGCTCTAGTGAAGCGGTTAGTTTTTTGGCCGAGGAGCGTATCAATTACTATTTGATAGCGGGCCATGTTTTCAATATTACGGATGACCTCAAGTTTAAACCAGCATTATTGAGTAAATTGGTTTTTGGAGCACCGTTACAGGTTGATGTTTCGGCGAACTTTTTGTTGTATGAGCGTTTAACTTTGGGAGTTGCTTATCGCTGGAGTGCTGCAGTGACGGGTCAGGTTGCTTTCCAGATTTCGGATTCGATGATGATTGGTTTTGCTTATGATAGAGAGACGACCGAGTTGGGGCAATCGCAGTTTAATGATGGGAGTTATGAGGTGATGTTACGCTTTGAGTTGTTTAAGAAATACAATAGAATGCTGACTCCAAGATTCTTTTAATAGTAGAGATATTATAACCTAACCATTGATATGAAGAGAGATTTACTTTCAGTTGTTTTAGTTTCCTTAGTTATGCTATCGGTTTCTTTTGGTCAAGAGAAGAAACTAGCCAAGGCCCAGGGTCAATATGATCGATATGAGTATATCGATGCCCAAGAGACCTATCTAAAGATCATAAAGAAAGGCTACAAGGATGCCGATTTGTTAAAGAAGTTGGCCAATAGTTATTATTTCAACAGTGAATATGCAGAGGCACAGAAATGGTATAAGGAGTTAATTGATGATTACAGTAGTGAGGCAGAGGCGGAGTATTATTTTCGATATGCTCAGACTTTAAAAGCTGCTGAACAGTATGATCAGGCCGATGTATACATGAAGAAGTTTACCGAACTGGCCAATGATGATAATCGGGTTAAACTATTTGGAGATCAACCTAATTACTTAGAAAGGATCGATTTTCAATCGGGTAGATTTGATATAGAGAACTCTTCTATCAATTCTTCGTTTACGGATTTTGGTACTGCCTTTTATGATCGTTTTGTAGTTTTTGCTTCCTCCAGAGATACCTTGATATTTAAAAAGACAGTACATCAATGGAATAATGAGGCCTTTTTGGATTTGTTTCAGGCCGAATATGATCCTACCAATGGAGAGTTATCCGAGATCAAGAAGTTTAACGGTACGATCAACTCAGAGTTTCATGAGTCTACCCCGATCTTTACCAAAGATGGGAGTACAGTATATTTTACCAGAAACAATTACGTAAAAAGGAAGTACGGTAAGGATAAGAAAGGAACCAATAAGTTAAAGATCTACCGATCGTATAAGAACAGTCAGGGAGGATGGACTACTCCCCAGAGTTTATCCTTTAATAGTGATGAATACTCTACAGCCCACCCGGCTTTGAGTATAGATGAGCAGACCTTGTATTTTTCATCCGATATGCCAGGAGGTAAGGGATTGTCTGATATCTATAGTGTAGCCATCAATGGAGATGGTAGTTTTGGAGAACCAACGAACTTAGGAGATACCATCAATACGGAAGGAAAGGAGACCTTCCCATTTATCAGTAAGAACAATGATCTTTATTTTGCATCAAATGGACATTTAGGATTAGGAGGGTTAGATGTTTTTGTAACTCGTTTAAACCCACAGACCGAAGAAGAAGCCTTGGTGGTTAATATCGGTAAGCCAGTCAACAGTCCCAAGGATGATTTTGCTTTTATCGTAGATGATGAATCCAAGCGAGGTTATTTTTCTTCTAACCGAGCAGGAGGAATAGGTAGTGATGATATCTACAGTTTTTTACAGTTAGAAGACCTGCGTAAGTTTTGTAAGATTGTTATAGCCGGATTAGTGACAGATAAAGATACCAACGAGCCACTTACAGGAGTAAAGGTATCGGTTTATGACAGTGCCAACAACTTGATCGAAAGTATAGAAGTAGGAGAGGACGGAAAGTACACTACCGACGAGTTGGAATGCAGTACCAAATACTTTGTAAGAGCCGAGAAGGAAGAATACACCACTACAGAAAAGCTGGTTACTACTCCAGATACCAAACAGACCCTTGATGTTCCTTTAGCAATGGAGAAGAAGATCAAATCAGCAGGAGTTGGGGATGATCTGGCTAAAGTATTATCCTTAAAACCGATCTATTTTGATTTTGATCAATCATACATCAGAGAAGATGCTAAGATAGAACTAGCTAAAGTGATCGAGGTGATGGCTCAATATCCACAAATGAAGATAGAGGTACGCTCACATACGGATAGTCATGGTAATGATGATTACAACTTGTACTTATCCGAGAAGAGAGCCAAGTCTACGGTTGATTATATGATAGGAAAAGGTATTTCTGCAGATCGTTTGAGTGGCAAAGGATATGGAGAAACCCAACCGGTTAATGACTGCGGTAATGATAGCAACTGTACCAAAGATCAATATCAACTCAACAGAAGAAGTGAGTTTATTATCTTAAAATAGCCTCAGGAATAGCAGCATTAATGTTGATAATTCAGAACGTATCTATAGGGAATTAGGTAAATGTGGTTTTTCCGTAGAATAGCATAGTACAAAAAATAATTTGTACTATATCTCTCTTTTATTTTTGCTTTTTTGTCTGTTAATCAGTTGCTTAAATGTTTTGTTATGGTATAGCCGTAATTATTTTGATGCTTAGTAATGTCTATGTTTGAAGTTTTATATATACATTTATATTGTTAAAAAAATGTCATCTAATATTCAATTAATTGCAGTAGTAGATATATCCTCAACATACTTGTTAAAAATATAAGCACCCCTTTATTTTAGTAAGTAGTTTATTACTGTTAGTATAGTTGTTTTTACATCGTCCGAATGCAGGATCTTAGTGTTTACTTTGATCTTATGGTTTTATATGATTAAGTGATCTTGATTAATATAGGAGGATATGCTGTAGGTGATGTTTATTTCCTTCCTCAATTTTAGGGTTGATTTACAAATCCTTTAATCAATACTACTTATCGTATACATAGTACATGCTAATTAATGAATTTTAATTATTAAAAAACAACCTTGTTCATTGCATAATTTTGGCGAGTCTGCAAGCAAGGGTCTGAATAACTATTAATTCAAACCAAATCAACCATTATGAAGGAAATAGTATCTGCTACAAAACGAAAATCTTATTCTTTTCTCTCTGTAGATGTTTTTGAAATATGTTTTAATAGCAAGATTCTTAAAACTAACTGTAGTAAGTATGTATATAGAAATTTTATCATGCTAACTAGTTTTTTGATATTGCTATTCATATATCTTGGTTTGGCATTTTCTTTTTTACAAGGTTGAAGCAAACCTTCAGATGGGTATAAAGGATAGGAATAATTGATATCAGCTATCAAATTGTTAGGCAATATAAAATGAAACAATCAATCATTATTTTCATTAATTATTAAATGCTGGACGTGAATTTCACACTTAAAAAATCGAGTTAAACATTTTTTTGAAGGATAAATAACGTTTTTTTAGGGTTTTTGATATTTGAAATATAGGTATTTTCTTACTTTTTTTGTTAAAGTTTGCTCTATTTATAATAAGACTATTGTTGATTTTTGATTGTAACCACCTGATTTACATTGATTTATAAAAAATTTAAGGTTTACCCGTAATTTTTTTGATGTTTTAAAATGCTTATAATCAGTCTTTTATATATAATTTTATTCCAAGGAAAAAGTACAGGTAGTATTTAAAATACGAAGGAAAAATTGGTACCAATAACAATAAAATGATCTTAGTAGATTAAGCATTGTTTTTTTTCAAAGATGTACTTAATAAATTGATAATAATGATTTTTTACTGAAATAAAGTTTTGGCGAGCCGGCTTTAGTAAAAAATGTGAATAACGATAGATATAAAGAAGTTAACCAGTATGAAATAAAACTTTCCTAAAATCTGAATGTTTGCTATCACATGTATAGAGAATAAACTTCAGATTGTAATTTAAAATTTTGTTTTTCGCGTTGGTAAGCGCACTGTATATTCCAGGAAGTTTTAAAATATAGTTTACTCCTTATTTGACATTTTCATTATCGTTATTCTTGATTATTAATAATTCCATTAGACATATGTCTTGAGTGTCTTTAACTGTTCAAGAATAAACCATTTTAAAAAAATTAAATCATGAAAGAATTATTGAATCTTGAGGGAGTAAAAACTTTAAATCGTAATGCGCAGAAAAATGTTCGCGGAGGTGATTATGTAATGGACAGTTGTTTTGATTTTTGTCCAGGTACAGTTCAAGGAAACATTTTTACTGGACAATGTACATGCATTACAGGATCTTAAAAATATTTGTTATTTAATTGAAAGACCTTTCCTAATTTAGGAAAGGTTTTTAATTTTTGTGCTTTTAGGATTAATCCCAAAAGCATATGCTCTCAATTCTTAAGATGATATCATTTATATAGTACTCTTTTCGATAACAAACCTAGTTTAATTGCTTGGTTGTTAGCTTTTTTTGGTTTTGTATGGTTTTGCCTTATTAATTTTGAGGTTTAAGTTTTGTGATTAAATGAGTATTATACATAAATTTAGGAAAGAAAAGAAATCTTGTTTTTTACAAGTGTTTAAAATTATCGTGCAGTACAAAATATTGTTTTACAGATCTATGTTAGTCCCCTATATAGATTACTTCTTTAACAATTAGAAATATAAATCGCTGCTGGAATATTTTTTAGATAAATGCTACGTCAAAATGTTACCAAATCATGTCGGAGACATGTTTTGGGTTGATAACTATTGATAATCATTGTCTAAAATGTCTTTTATGTTTACTTCAGCTTATTACTCATTAAAAAGATGTAAATGGAATTCCATTTGCAAGGATCTGCTATTATATGAACATATCATTATTCAACTAGTATCATGTTCTGTCTTCCATAGAACTCGAATAAAGAACATCATGTGATCAATTTGTTAACGTGCTTTAATGATAATTAGTAGTGCGGTGACAACATCTTTTCCCCTATACAGGATTTACATTGAGAACAAAATTCAAAATATATGCATCGTTTAAATATTTCCTTCTTACTAGTACTTTGTTTGTTTAAATCTTTTGTTTTCGTAGCGCAAAACGATCGTACTAACTTGACCTTAGAACTCTACGAAAATTTTCATCTCCAAGATCAGTTATTTAGCACTAACGGAAATGAATTGTTTTTAAAAAACGTTGATCAGGAACGACAAATAATACCTTCTTTTAGTCTTGCCAAAAGCACATTTAGCACAAAATCACCTTTAGATCCTCCTACATTAGATCTGGATGAAATTACACCAGGCGATGATTACGAATTCTTCTTAGAACCTACAACTGGCAATGTTTTTCGAACTACAAGAGGTAATGTAGCAATCACCTCAGATACAGGGACTATATCAAGTGCAACAATAACTGTTACAGGGAATATTGATGCTAACGAGCTTTTTGCAATTCCTGCAGATGCGGGAGGATTCGATATCTATTTTTTTACAGCAAGCAATACCAATACATATAATCGAGCAGGAGGGTTGGTTATTCAAGTCGCTCAAACAGGAACTAGTTTTACTATTACAGAAACTTCAAATACACCAATACCCAATGCAATTTTAGAAGATTTTTTAGAAATAATTCTCTATGGAGATTTGAATTCTCCATATACAGAGGGGTTAAGGACAGTAGATTTTACTCTTAATGATACTACCGGTGGTTCTACAACATCACAAACACTTATTCATGTTGTTGTAGCTCCTGATGCTGTAGATGATGCAAATAGTGTTAATGCAAACTCGGTGACTCCTATTACTGGTAATGTATTGACTAATGATACCGACAATACAACAGGAGGAGATGTGTTATCAGTATCTGAAATAAACGTTTTTCCTTCTGCTGTAGGTACAACATATAATACATTATATGGTTCTGTAACTATACAATCTGATGGATCATATTCATACTTGGTAGATACAAGTAGTCCAGCAGTAGCGGGATTGACAAGTAGCACATCGCTGGATGATATTATAGCGTATACTGTAGAAGATAGTAGCGGTGCTTTTGATTACGGGATTCTGACGATTACGATCAACGGGGTCGATGATCCCCCTGTTGCTGTAGATGATAACAATAGTGTAAGTGTGGGAGTAGTAAATACAGCTACAGGTAATGTGATCGATGGGGATGGATCAAGCGGGCAAGATTTATTAGATAGACCATTGTCTCGATTAATTTGGGAAAATGAATTTACAAATGGAGCTGTTGTAGGAGGGCAAACCAGGACTATAGATGGAGTAAATGTAGATTTCACCTCATTGGATCCAAGTGGGGCGGGAAATGCATTTAACCAAACTTCTCAAAACACCTTAACCAATGGAGGGCATACCGGGTATTTGTTATTCAATATAGATCCAGCAACCAATCCAGTCTCAGATACTCAGCTGATTATAGATTTTGATCAGGAGGTTTTTAATGTCGGGTTTTTAGTCACAGATATTGATTATTCTCAAGGTACAGTTTGGCAAGATCAGGTTACAATTCAGGGATTCTCAGGTGGCTCACCAACACCAGTAAATTACAATTTTATTAGAACTGGTGGAATTGTAGAAGCAGGATCAGATACTTTTTACGGAACAGGGACTGCTGTAGAGGAGGATGCAACGGGAAATATTAATATCGCATTTCAAGCACCGATAGATCAATTAGTAATCTCATATAATTATGGGCCTAATGTTACTGATGCCGATCCTGGAGGGCAAATAGCTGGAGTATCCGATATTTTTTGGCAAGGAGATAATGTAGTGATTGTTTCCGAAGTAAATGGTGTTGCTGCCAATGTGGGAAACTCAATACCAACCATGTATGGTTTTCTAACCATTAATTCAGATGGATCTTATACCTATGTGCTGGATCAAAGTAATCCCGCTGTGATGGCACTTGCCGCGGGAGCAACATTAATAGATACTACACCATATACATTAAGAGATGCAGCTTTAAATACAGATTCGGCAAACCTAATCATAACCATTGTAGGTACTTTGGATACAGATGGAGATGACATACCTGATGAAGTAGACCTGGATGATGATAACGACGGGATAACCGATACATTAGAAAACGACTTAGGGGTCGACCCTTCGGCAGATGCAGATAATGATGGGATCTTAAATTTTGAAGATGCTGATAACAATGGGAGTGGAGGAGCTCCTACCTGTACCGATGGAAATACTGACGGAATATGTGATGATTTAGATACTGCTTTTGACCGAGATCAAGATGGAGTTCCTAACCATTTGGATTTGGATAGTGATAACGATGGAATTTATGATGCCCTTGAAGCTGGGCATAACCAAACACAAGTAAATGGAGTGGTTTCGGGAGCTGTTGGAACTGATGGTATTCCTGATGCGGTTCAAGGTGTGGGAAATGAAAATAGTGGAACAATCAACTATACGTTGACCGACAGTGATACAGATAATGATGATAACTTCTTAGAACTGGATAGTGATAATGATGGTTGTAATGATGTAATTGAAGCAGGGTTTACCGATAATGATAATAATGGATTCTTAGGAAATGGGACTTTTGGTTCAGGATTGACAGTAGATAGTAATGGAGTTGTCACCTCTGGGAGCGATGGATATACTGGAACAAATTCAGATGTGGTCACTCCAGGAACTGCTCCGTCAATAACTACCCAACCTACCAACTCGGCTATATGCCCTAATTCCAATACAACATTTAGCGCTGTTACATCTAATGCGGATACCTACCAATGGCAGTTATTTAATGGATCATCTTGGGATGATTTAACCAATTCAGGGATTCACAGTACGGTTACGACTACAACATTAACCATAACGAATGCTCCAGTTGCAGCTGATGGAAACCGTTATCGTCTTATTGCTTCCAGTTCTACATATCTGTGTACTGTAGCAACCTCAAATGAAGTGGAGCTTACCGTTGAAGACGTTACGGATCCAACGGCTAGTAATCCTGCACCAATCACAGCACAATGTACTGCACCTACGCCGGATATCACAGTCGTTACTGATGAAGCGGATAACTGTGGTACACCTACGGTGGCTTTTGTAAGCGATGTCAGTGATGGCAACAGCAATCCCGAAGTGATCACCAGAACCTATAGTGTTACGGATGCCGCAGGCAACAGCATCAATGTGACCCAAACGATCACCATTAATGACACTACCGATCCCACGGCGAGCAATCCTGCACCGATCAGTGCCCAATGTGCTGCACCTACACCAGATATCACCGTCGTAACAGACGAGGCAGATAACTGTGGTACGCCTACTGTGGCATTTGTAAGTGATGTTAGTGATGGCAACAGCAATCCGGAAGTCATCACTAGAACCTATAGTGTTACGGATGCTGCAGGAAACAGCATTAATGTAACTCAGACAATCACGATTAACGATACGACAGATCCCACGGCAAGCAATCCAGCACCAATCAGTGCACAATGTGCTGCACCAACACCAGATATCACCGTCGTAACAGACGAGGCAGATAACTGTGGTACGCCAACCGTTGCTTTTGTCAGCGATGTCAGTGATGGGAACAGCAACCCGGAAGTCATCACCAGAACCTATAGTGTGACCGATGCTGCAGGAAACAGCATCAATGTGACGCAGACAATCACGATTAACGATACGACAGATCCCACGGCGAGCAATCCATCACCGATCAGTGCCCAATGTGCTGCACCTACACCAGATATTACGGTCGTTACCGATGAAGCAGATAACTGTGGTACGCCTACGGTGGCATTTGTAAGTGATGTCAGTGATGGCAACAGCAATCCAGAAGTCATCACCAGAACCTATAGTGTGACCGATGCTGCTGGGAATAGCATCAATGTAACTCAAACGATCACCATTAATGATACTACCGATCCAACGGCGAGCAATCCAGCACCAATCAGTGCCCAATGTGCTGCACCTACGCCGGATATTACCGTCGTTACTGATGAAGCGGACAATTGTGGTACACCTACGGTGGCATTTGTAAGCGATGTCAGTGATGGCAACAGCAATCCTGAAGTGATCACTAGAACCTATAGTGTGACCGATGCTGCTGGGAATAGTATCAATGTCACTCAAACGATCACGATTAACGATACGACAGATCCCACGGCGAGCAATCCAGCACCAATCAGTGCCCAATGTGCTGCACCTACGCCGGATATTACGGTCGTTACCGATGAAGCAGATAACTGTGGTACGCCTACGGTGGCATTTGTAAGTGACGTAAGTGATGGCAACAGCAATCCAGAAGTCATCACCAGAACCTATAGTGTGACCGATGCTGCTGGGAATAGCATCAATGTAACTCAAACGATCACCATTAATGATACTACCGATCCAACGGCGAGCAATCCAGCACCAATCAGTGCCCAATGTGCTGCACCTACGCCGGATATTACCGTCGTTACTGATGAAGCGGACAATTGCGGTACACCTACGGTGGCATTTGTAAGCGATGTCAGTGATGGCAACAGCAATCCTGAAGTGATCACTAGAACCTATAGTGTTACTGATGCTGCTGGGAATAGTATCAATGTCACTCAAACGATCACGATTAACGATACGACAGATCCCACGGCGAGCAATCCATCACCGATCAGTGCCCAATGTGCTGCACCTACACCAGATATTACGGTCGTTACCGATGAAGCAGATAACTGTGGTACGCCTACGGTGGCATTTGTAAGTGATGTCAGTGATGGTAACAGCAATCCTGAAGTGATCACTAGAACCTATAGTGTTACTGATGCTGCTGGGAATAGTATCAATGTCACTCAAACGATCACGATTAACGATACGACAGATCCCACGGCAAGCAATCCATCACCGATCAGTGCCCAATGTGCTGCACCTACACCGGATGTTACCGTCGTAACGGATGAAGCAGACAATTGCGGTACGCCAACAGTAGCATTTGTAAGTGATGTCAGTGATGGCAACAGCAATCCAGAAGTGATCACCAGAACTTATAGTGTGACCGATGCCGCTGGCAATAGCATCAATGTAACTCAAACGATCACGATTAACGATACGACAGATCCCACGGCGAGCAATCCATCACCGATCAGTGCGCAATGTGCTGCACCTACACCGGATGTTACCGTCGTAACGGATGAAGCAGACAATTGCGGTACGCCAACAGTAGCATTTGTAAGTGATGTCAGCGATGGCAACAGCAATCCCGAAGTGATCACCAGAACCTATAGTGTTACTGATGCTGCTGGGAATAGTATCAATGTAACTCAAACGATCACCATTAATGATACAACAGATCCTACAGCAAGCAATCCAGCACCAATCAGTGCGCAATGTGCTGCACCAACTCCAGATGTGACTGTCGTTACTGATGAAGCGGACAACTGTGGTACGCCTACTGTGGCATTTGTAAGTGATGTCAGTGATGGGAATAGCAATCCTGAAGTCATCACCAGAACCTATAGTGTGACCGATGCCGCTGGGAATAGCATCAATGTAACTCAGACAATCACCATTAATGATACAACAGATCCTACAGCAAGCAATCCATCACCGATCAGTGCCCAATGTGCTGCACCAACACCGGATGTTACCGTCGTAACGGATGAAGCGGATAATTGCGGTACGCCTACAGTGGCATTTGTAAGTGATGTCAGCGATGGCAACAGCAATCCTGAAGTGATCACTAGAACCTATAGTGTTACGGATGCTGCTGGGAATAGTATCAATGTCACTCAAACGATCACGATTAACGATACGACAGATCCTACAGCAAGCAATCCATCACCAATCAGTGCACAATGTGCTGCACCAACACCAGATATCACCGTCGTAACAGACGAGGCAGATAACTGTGGTACGCCAACCGTTGCTTTTGTCAGCGATGTCAGTGATGGGAACAGCAACCCGGAAGTCATCACCAGAACCTATAGTGTTACGGATGCCGCAGGCAACAGCATCAATGTGACGCAGACAATCACGATTAACGATACTACCGATCCAACGGCGAGCAATCCAGCACCAATCAGTGCACAATGTGCTGCACCAACACCAGATATCACCGTCGTAACAGACGAGGCAGATAACTGTGGTACGCCAACCGTTGCTTTTGTCAGCGATGTCAGTGATGGTAACAGCAACCCGGAAGTCATCACTAGAACCTATAGTGTTACGGATGCTGCTGGGAATAGTATCAATGTCACTCAAACGATCACGATTAACGATACGACAGATCCTACAGCAAGCAATCCAGCACCAATCAGTGCCCAATGTGCTGCACCTACACCAGATATTACGGTCGTTACCGATGAAGCAGATAACTGTGGTACGCCTACGGTGGCATTTGTAAGTGATGTCAGTGATGGGAACAGCAACCCGGAAGTCATCACCAGAACCTATAGTGTGACCGATGCTGCTGGGAATAGTATCAATGTCACTCAAACGATCACGATTAACGATACTACCGATCCAACGGCGAGCAATCCAGCACCAATCAGTGCACAATGTGCTGCACCTACACCAGATATTACGGTCGTTACCGATGAAGCAGATAACTGTGGTACGCCAACCGTTGCTTTTGTCAGCGATGTCAGTGATGGTAACAGCAACCCGGAAGTCATCACCAGAACCTATAGTGTGACCGATGCTGCTGGGAATAGTATCAATGTAACTCAAACGATCACGATTAACGATACGACAGATCCCACGGCAAGCAATCCATCACCGATCAGTGCCCAATGTGCTGCACCTACACCGGATGTTACCGTCGTAACGGATGAAGCAGACAATTGCGGTACGCCAACAGTAGCATTTGTAAGTGATGTCAGTGATGGCAACAGCAATCCAGAAGTGATCACCAGAACTTATAGTGTGACCGATGCCGCTGGCAATAGTATCAATGTAACTCAAACGATCACGATTAACGATACGACAGATCCCACGGCGAGCAATCCATCACCGATCAGTGCGCAATGTGCTGCACCTACACCGGATGTTACCGTCGTAACGGATGAAGCAGACAATTGCGGTACGCCAACAGTAGCATTTGTAAGTGATGTCAGCGATGGCAACAGCAATCCCGAAGTGATCACCAGAACCTATAGTGTTACTGATGCTGCTGGGAATAGTATCAATGTAACTCAAACGATCACCATTAATGATACAACAGATCCTACAGCAAGCAATCCAGCACCAATCAGTGCGCAATGTGCTGCACCAACTCCAGATGTGACTGTCGTTACTGATGAAGCGGACAACTGTGGTACGCCTACTGTGGCATTTGTAAGTGATGTCAGTGATGGGAATAGCAATCCTGAAGTCATCACCAGAACCTATAGTGTTACTGATGCTGCTGGGAATAGCATCAATGTAACTCAAACGATCACCATTAATGATACAACAGATCCTACAGCAAGCAATCCAGCACCAATCAGTGCGCAATGTGCTGCACCAACTCCAGATGTGACTGTCGTTACTGATGAAGCGGACAACTGTGGTACGCCTACTGTGGCATTTGTAAGTGATGTCAGTGATGGGAATAGCAATCCTGAAGTCATCACCAGAACCTATAGTGTGACCGATGCCGCTGGGAATAGCATCAATGTAACTCAGACAATCACCATTAATGATACAACAGATCCTACAGCAAGCAATCCATCACCAATCAGTGCCCAATGTGCTGCACCTACACCAGATATTACGGTCGTTACCGATGAAGCAGATAACTGTGGTACGCCTACGGTGGCATTTGTCAGCGATGTCAGTGATGGGAACAGCAACCCGGAAGTCATCACCAGAACCTATAGTGTGACCGATGCTGCTGGGAATAGTATCAATGTGACGCAGACAATCACGATTAACGATACTACCGATCCAACGGCGAGCAATCCAGCACCAATCAGTGCACAATGTGCTGCACCAACACCAGATATCACCGTCGTAACAGACGAGGCAGATAACTGTGGTACGCCAACCGTTGCTTTTGTCAGCGATGTCAGTGATGGTAACAGCAACCCGGAAGTCATCACTAGAACCTATAGTGTTACGGATGCTGCTGGGAATAGTATCAATGTCACTCAAACGATCACGATTAACGATACGACAGATCCTACAGCAAGCAATCCAGCACCAATCAGTGCCCAATGTGCTGCACCTACACCGGATGTTACCGTCGTAACGGATGAAGCAGACAATTGCGGTACGCCAACAGTAGCATTTGTAAGTGATGTCAGTGATGGTAACAGCAACCCCGAAGTGATCACCAGAACCTATAGTGTTACGGATGCCGCTGGGAATAGCATCAATGTGACCCAAACGATCACCATTAATGACACTACCGATCCCACGGCGAGCAATCCTGCACCGATCAGTGCGCAATGTGCTGCACCTACACCAGATATCACCGTCGTAACAGACGAGGCAGATAACTGTGGTACGCCTACTGTGGCATTTGTAAGTGATGTTAGTGATGGCAACAGCAATCCGGAAGTCATCACTAGAACCTATAGTGTTACGGATGCTGCAGGAAACAGCATTAATGTAACTCAGACAATCACGATTAACGATACGACAGATCCCACGGCAAGCAATCCATCACCGATCAGTGCCCAATGTGCTGCACCTACGCCGGATATTACCGTCGTTACTGATGAAGCGGACAATTGTGGTACACCTACGGTGGCATTTGTAAGCGATGTCAGTGATGGCAACAGCAATCCTGAAGTGATCACTAGAACCTATAGTGTTACGGATGCTGCTGGGAATAGTATCAATGTCACTCAAACGATCACGATTAACGATACGACAGATCCCACGGCGAGCAATCCATCACCGATCAGTGCCCAATGTGCTGCACCTACACCAGATATTACGGTCGTTACCGATGAAGCAGATAACTGTGGTACGCCTACGGTGGCATTTGTAAGTGACGTAAGTGATGGCAACAGCAATCCAGAAGTCATCACCAGAACCTATAGTGTGACCGATGCTGCTGGGAATAGCATCAATGTAACTCAAACGATCACCATTAATGATACTACCGATCCAACGGCGAGCAATCCAGCACCAATCAGTGCCCAATGTGCTGCACCTACGCCGGATATTACCGTCGTTACTGATGAAGCGGACAATTGTGGTACACCTACGGTGGCATTTGTAAGCGATGTCAGTGATGGCAACAGCAATCCTGAAGTGATCACTAGAACCTATAGTGTGACCGATGCTGCTGGGAATAGTATCAATGTCACTCAAACGATCACGATTAACGATACGACAGATCCCACGGCGAGCAATCCAGCACCAATCAGTGCCCAATGTGCTGCACCTACACCAGATATTACGGTCGTTACCGATGAAGCAGATAACTGTGGTACGCCTACGGTGGCATTTGTAAGTGATGTCAGTGATGGGAACAGCAATCCAGAAGTCATCACCAGAACCTATAGTGTGACCGATGCTGCTGGGAATAGTATCAATGTAACTCAAACGATCACGATTAACGATACTACCGATCCCACGGCGAGCAATCCAGCACCAATCAGTGCCCAATGTGCTGCACCTACACCAGATATTACGGTCGTTACCGATGAAGCAGATAACTGTGGTACGCCTACGGTGGCATTTGTAAGTGACGTAAGTGATGGGAACAGCAATCCAGAAGTCATCACCAGAACCTATAGTGTGACCGATGCTGCTGGGAATAGTATCAATGTCACTCAAACGATCACGATTAACGATACGACAGATCCCACGGCAAGCAATCCAGCACCAATCAGTGCCCAATGTGCTGCACCTACACCAGATATTACGGTCGTTACCGATGAAGCAGATAACTGTGGTACGCCTACGGTGGCATTTGTAAGTGATGTCAGTGATGGGAACAGCAATCCAGAAGTCATCACCAGAACCTATAGTGTGACCGATGCTGCTGGGAATAGTATCAATGTCACTCAAACGATCACGATTAACGATACGACAGATCCCACGGCGAGCAATCCAGCACCAATCAGTGCCCAATGTGCTGCACCTACACCAGATATTACGGTCGTTACCGATGAAGCAGATAACTGTGGTACGCCTACGGTGGCATTTGTAAGTGACGTAAGTGATGGCAACAGCAATCCAGAAGTCATCACCAGAACCTATAGTGTGACCGATGCTGCTGGGAATAGTATCAATGTAACTCAAACGATCACGATTAACGATACGACAGATCCCACGGCAAGCAATCCATCACCGATCAGTGCCCAATGTGCTGCACCTACACCGGATGTTACCGTCGTAACGGATGAAGCAGACAATTGCGGTACGCCAACAGTAGCATTTGTAAGCGATGTCAGTGATGGCAACAGCAATCCTGAAGTGATCACTAGAACCTATAGTGTGACCGATGCTGCTGGGAATAGTATCAATGTCACTCAAACGATCACGATTAACGATACGACAGATCCCACGGCGAGCAATCCAGCACCAATCAGTGCCCAATGTGCTGCACCTACACCAGATATTACGGTCGTTACCGATGAAGCAGATAACTGTGGTACGCCTACGGTGGCATTTGTAAGTGATGTCAGTGATGGGAACAGCAATCCAGAAGTCATCACCAGAACCTATAGTGTGACCGATGCTGCTGGGAATAGTATCAATGTAACTCAAACGATCACGATTAACGATACGACAGATCCCACGGCGAGCAATCCAGCACCAATCAGTGCCCAATGTGCTGCACCTACACCAGATATTACGGTCGTTACCGATGAAGCAGATAACTGTGGTACGCCTACGGTGGCATTTGTAAGTGACGTAAGTGATGGGAACAGCAATCCAGAAGTCATCACCAGAACCTATAGTGTGACCGATGCTGCTGGGAATAGTATCAATGTAACTCAAACGATCACGATTAACGATACGACAGATCCCACGGCAAGCAATCCATCACCGATCAGTGCCCAATGTGCTGCACCTACACCGGATGTTACCGTCGTAACGGATGAAGCAGACAATTGCGGTACGCCAACAGTAGCATTTGTAAGTGATGTCAGTGATGGGAACAGCAATCCAGAAGTGATCACCAGAACTTATAGTGTGACCGATGCCGCTGGCAATAGCATCAATGTAACTCAAACGATCACGATTAACGATACGACAGATCCCACGGCGAGCAATCCATCACCGATCAGTGCCCAATGTGCTGCACCTACACCAGATATTACGGTCGTTACCGATGAAGCAGATAACTGTGGTACGCCTACGGTGGCATTTGTAAGTGACGTAAGTGATGGCAACAGCAATCCAGAAGTCATCACCAGAACCTATAGTGTGACCGATGCTGCTGGGAATAGCATCAATGTAACTCAAACGATCACCATTAATGATACTACCGATCCAACGGCGAGCAATCCAGCACCAATCAGTGCCCAATGTGCTGCACCTACACCAGATATTACGGTCGTTACCGATGAAGCAGATAACTGTGGTACGCCTACGGTGGCATTTGTCAGCGATGTCAGTGATGGGAACAGCAACCCGGAAGTCATCACCAGAACCTATAGTGTGACCGATGCTGCTGGGAATAGTATCAATGTGACGCAGACAATCACGATTAACGATACTACCGATCCAACGGCGAGCAATCCAGCACCAATCAGTGCACAATGTGCTGCACCTACACCAGATATTACGGTCGTTACCGATGAAGCAGATAACTGTGGTACGCCTACGGTGGCATTTGTAAGTGATGTCAGTGATGGGAACAGCAATCCAGAAGTCATCACCAGAACCTATAGTGTGACCGATGCTGCTGGGAATAGTATCAATGTCACTCAAACGATCACGATTAACGATACGACAGATCCCACGGCGAGCAATCCAGCACCAATCAGTGCCCAATGTGCTGCACCTACACCAGATATTACGGTCGTTACCGATGAAGCAGATAACTGTGGTACGCCTACGGTGGCATTTGTAAGTGACGTAAGTGATGGCAACAGCAATCCAGAAGTCATCACCAGAACCTATAGTGTGACCGATGCTGCTGGGAATAGTATCAATGTAACTCAAACGATCACGATTAACGATACGACAGATCCCACGGCAAGCAATCCATCACCGATCAGTGCCCAATGTGCTGCACCTACACCGGATGTTACCGTCGTAACGGATGAAGCAGACAATTGCGGTACGCCAACAGTAGCATTTGTAAGTGATGTCAGTGATGGCAACAGCAATCCAGAAGTGATCACCAGAACTTATAGTGTGACCGATGCCGCTGGCAATAGCATCAATGTAACTCAAACGATCACGATTAACGATACGACAGATCCCACGGCGAGCAATCCATCACCGATCAGTGCGCAATGTGCTGCACCTACACCGGATGTTACCGTCGTAACGGATGAAGCAGACAATTGCGGTACGCCAACAGTAGCATTTGTAAGTGATGTCAGCGATGGCAACAGCAATCCCGAAGTGATCACTAGAACCTATAGTGTGACGGATGCTGCAGGGAATAGCATCAATGTGACTCAGACGATTACGATTAACGATACCACCGATCCAACAGCAAGTAACCCAGCACCGATCACAGCACAATGTGCTGCACCTACACCAGATATTACTGTGGTTACTGATGAAGCGGATAATTGTGGTACACCAACGATTGCTTTTGTAAGCGATGTCAGTGATGGTAACAGCAATCCCGAAGTGATCACTAGAACCTATAGTGTTACTGATGCCGCTGGGAATAGCATTAACGTGACTCAGACAATCACCATTAATGATACTACCGATCCAACAGCAAGTAACCCAGCACCGATCACAGCACAATGTGCTGCACCTACGCCGGATATTACGGTCGTTACCGATGAAGCGGATAACTGTGGTACACCTACGGTGGCATTTGTAAGCGATGTCAGTGATGGTAACAGCAATCCCGAAGTGATCACTAGAACCTATAGTGTTACTGATGCCGCTGGGAATAGCATTAACGTGACTCAGACAATCACCATTAATGATACTACCGATCCAACAGCAAGTAACCCAGCACCTATTACAGCACAATGTGCTGCACCTACGCCGGATATTACGGTCGTTACCGATGAAGCGGATAACTGTGGTACACCTACGGTGGCATTTGTAAGCGATGTCAGTGATGGTAACAGCAATCCCGAAGTGATCACTAGAACCTATAGTGTTACTGATGCCGCTGGGAATAGCATTAACGTGACTCAGACAATCACCATTAATGATACTACCGATCCAACAGCAAGTAACCCAGCACCTATTACAGCACAATGTGCTGCACCCACGCCAGATATTACTGTGGTTACTGATGAAGCGGACAACTGTGGTACGCCAACGGTGGCTTTTGTAAGTGATGTGAGTGATGGCAACAGCAATCCGGAAGTGATCACCAGAACCTATAATGTGACTGACGCTGCTGGAAACAGCATCAACGTGACTCAAACGATTACCATTAATGATACAACAGATCCCACGGCAAGTAACCCAGCACCGATTACAGAACAATGTGCTGCACCTACACCAGATATCACTGTCGTTACTGATGAAGCGGATAATTGTGGTACACCAACGGTGACTTTTGTTAGTGATGTAAATACCAGTGTTGGAATAATTACTCGAACTTATAGTGTGACGGATGCTGCAGGGAATAGTATCAATGTTACTCAAACGATTACCATTAATGATACGACAGATCCTACAGCGAGTAATCCAGCGCCGATCACAGAACAATGTGCTGCACCCGTACCAGATATTACCGTCGTTACTGATGAAGCGGACAATTGTGGTACACCAACGGTGGCTTTTGTCAGTGATGTCAGTGATGGTAACAGCAATCCAGAAGTGATCACCAGAACCTATAGTGTGACTGACGCTGCGGGGAATAGCATCAATGTAACTCAAACGATTACCATTAATGATACCATCGACCCGGCTATTGCTTGTCCTTCAGATATTACTCAGCAAGTAGATATGGGGTCATCATCTGCAGTCGTTAACTTTTCTCCTCCGGTAGGAACGGATAATTGTTCAGGAGTATCTACAACTCAAGTAAGCGGGTTGCCATCTGGATCAGCTTTTCCCGTTGGAGTAACTACGAATACATTTGAAGTAACGGATGGAGCAGGGAATACCGCTATTTGTAGTTTTGATGTTATTATTTCGGCAGAAATTATAGCTAATGATGATGAAGTACTCATAGATGGAGGTTTAGGAGGGAATTCTATAAACGTTGTGGATAGCAATGACCTTTTAAATAATAATGGAGCTATGCTCGGAGTCAATGTGTCTATTACCAACATTGTGGATCCTGATCCTTCAGATGGTGTAAGTTTGGATCCATTAACTGGAGAGATATTAGTATTACCAGGAACGCCTTCCGGAGAATATAATATTACCTATACCTTATGTAACACAACCGCACCTATTGTATGCGATGATGCTGTAGTTAGTATTACAGTTACCAATAGTTCCAATGCAAATTTATCACTCACAAAAACGGGTAGTTATATTGATAGTAATGGAGACAATACATTGAATGCAGGAGATGAAATACACTATACTTTTACAGTTGAAAATAATGGAAATGTCGATGTAAATGATATTCTTCTAATGGATGAGTTAGCAGGTATAACAGTGGTGGGAGGACCAGTGGATTTAGCAGTAGGCGAAATTGATGTAAACAGTTTTAGCGCGATATACGTATTGACTGAAGAAGATGTTTTGGCCGGAAGTGTTTCTAATCAGGCAACTGTTGCCGGAATTACTCCTAGCGGACAAGAGGTGGTAGATGTTTCAGATGACCCTTTGAACAATACCAATATAGATATAGATGGAGATGGAGATTTTGAAGATGTAACCATTACTTCGATTGGATTTGATGAAGTAGTTACTATATATACAGGATTTTCTCCAAATGGTGATGGTGTGAATGATGTATTAGTGATTAATGGAATTGAGCAGCTCGAAAACAAACTGGAAATTTTTAATAGATGGGGTATTATAGTTTATGAAGCTGAAGGGTACGGAAGAGATGGCAATTTCTTTGAAGGGATCTCAAATGGAAGAACTACAATTAAAGGAGGAGACCAACTACCAGTAGGGACCTATTACTATGTGCTCGAATATGTACTAGAAACGGGAGAACAAAAACGGAAAGTAGGCTTTTTATACATTAATAGATAATTAGGGAGGTTATGCATATTTCTCTGTATTGCTATTCTGAATATTAAATTGAATTGAATTGAATGAAAAATATACAATTAATTAGTATTGCTGTTTTGAGTTTGGTATTTCATAGTATTTATGCCCAACAAGATGCACAGTATACACAATATATGTACAATACGATAAGTGTAAACCCTGCCTATGCTGGAAGCCGAGGAGTAATGAGTGTCATGGGATTACATAGAAGTCAATGGGTGGGTCTGGATGGAGCTCCAAGAACCCAAACGCTAACCTTGAATTCTCCAATAGGAGAGAACGAACGTCTTGGTATAGGACTTTCTGTGGTCAATGACGAGATAGGGCCGACGAATGAGACGTATATAGGAGTCGATTTTTCGTATTCTATTCCTACTTCAGAGATAGGTAAGCTAAGTTTTGGGATTAAAGGAGGCGCACACTTGCTGAATGTTGATTTTCAGGAATTGGTACAGTTTAATCAAAATGACGCGCTGTTTGAGAATAATATTGACAATAAGTTTAGCCCTCAGGTAGGAGTAGGGGTCTACTATCACACTAATAAGTTTTATTTGGGGTTAAGTGCTCCAAATTTATTGGAGACAGATCATTTTGACGAAAGCTCTACCAGTGGTGATAGTGATGCAGTTAGTTTTTTGGCAGAAGAACGCATCAACTATTATTTAATCGCAGGTCATGTTTTTGATATTACAGATGATCTGAAGTTTAAACCCGCATTATTAACCAAACTAGTTTTTGGTACTCCGTTACAAGTAGATGTGTCTGCTAATTTCTTAATGTACGAACGCTTGACTTTAGGAGTTGCATATCGATGGAGCGCAGCGGTAACTGGACAAGTTGCGTTCCAAATATCAGATGCTATGATGATCGGATTTGCATATGATAGAGAAACTACAGAATTAGGTCAATCACAATTTAATGATGGAAGTTATGAAGTAATGTTACGATTTGAATTGTTTAAGAAATATAACAGAATGCTAACTCCTCGTTTCTTTTGATGTATAACTTGAAAATAGAGAGTATAGCAATAAGCCTTAATGATAAAGCAAATCAGTGAATTTATTCTGATTAAATAAAAATAAGATAGCATATGGATATATTAGTACAAGATAAAAACCGCATTTTTCAGGAGTATTTCCCTGTTGATGAGGGCTAAACTCTAAATAAAATTAAATTTTACGGTTTTAACGTAACAATTGTGAGGTTCAAAATTATTTAAGTTTAGTAAAATGTACTTATCTTTAAAAAGTATTATGTTATTGGGAACAGAAAGTAATATCGAAGGGAAAGGAAAGTTTATTTTTTGCGCCACCTTGAGCTTTCTTAAATTCAATTATTTTTAGTGCGTAAGTGTACAAAAGATAATGTTCTTCTTAAGAAACAATTTTAGGAAGAAGGAAGTAAGAGGAATACGAAAACATATATTGTGAAATGAGTCAAAAACAGTTTCTTTTTTTCGATACTGTTATAATAAATGATATGTTGTAAACTTTAGATTTCTAATTAAGTGTTTTACATACGCAGCTAATTAGAAAACTAAAAAACAACCCCGCTATTTGTAAAACTTTGGCGAGCCAACAAAAGCAGGGTGTGAATAACGATTAATAGTAAATTAACCATTATGAGAGAATTATTACTTCTTGTGTTTACCAATTTCTTGGTACTTCTTCATAAAAAAATATTCCTCATTGCAGAGAAATGTAAGTACTTTCAGCATTTTCTAATGTGTTCGAAAGATAGGAATTCTGTAGGTTTTTTACGGAGTATCCGTAATATTTTTAAGATTTTCTTAACAAGATTCTTTTATATATCACCTTCTTTATTGTTTGGTCGTTTTGATAAGGCTAAATCCAACAAATTGATGGTGAACACGATATCCTTATTGATACATATAATAGTACATAAAGTTCCATTTTCTAAAAACAGATTAACAATGGATACGAATTGATAGTAGAACAAAATATAAGTTCTGTATGAGAATGCAGAACTATAACGATGCATTTTGACGATGTGTTTACTTTAAACCCCCCGGCTTTAGGGGTAATTCTGGGGGGTTTTACTTTGAAAAAAATAAACCACAAACATATTTAACTTTTAGTGTTTTAGTAAATTAAATGTAGATTTTAGGAGACTCGCCCGACATATTGATCGGGCGAGTCTATTTATAAAAGTATTTATCATTCAATTTTATATTTTAGCATTTATGATAGATACCGATCTTCTCAAATATTTAGAATCTTTTCTTACACCCAGACGACTTGGGTTGTACGATAGTGTATTGAGTAAAAGAACTAATCATTTTACAGTAGCGATAGAAGATGTGTACCAATTGCATAATACAAGTGCTGTAATACGGAGTTGTGATGTTTTTGGGGTGCAAAATGTTCATGTCATTGAAGAAGTAAACCAAAAAAGAATTGATAGAGAGATCGCGATGGGTGCTCAAAAGTGGGTAGATGTTAATCAATATGCTACTACAAAAGATTGTATACAATCTCTCAAAAAACAGGGGTATCAAATCGTAGCCACAACTCCTCATGAGGATTCCAAAGTTTTGGAAGACTTTGATATTACAAAACCTTCGGTTTTCTTTTTTGGTAGAGAACAATTTGGGCTTAGTGATATTGTTTTGGAAGCTGCGGATACCAATCTGCATATTCCTATGGTTGGTTTTACAGAAAGTCTCAATATTTCGGTATCAGCAGCAATCATACTGCAGCATGTGACCAATAAATTAAGACAGTCGGATATCGTTTGGCAATTGTCTGAAGAAGAAAAGCTGGAGAAGCGAATGGAGTGGGCCAAAAAAGCGATCAAAAGTCATGAAAAAATTATTGAACGTTACTACAAAGGTCAAGAATCATAGAAAGTTTTGAGATATTACTTTGTAACCTATTTTTAGAGGATACACATAATTAGTAGTAACATTCACATATTTTTTTGAATACCCTATAAAATGTAAAGTATATTGTGGTTGCTAACATCTAAAATCGTACAAAATGATAAACTGGTTCGAAATTCCTGTAGCAAATATGCAACGCGCAAAAACGTTCTATGAAATCGTTTTTGACCTGAAAATTACCGTTCATAAAATGGGAGACCTTGAAATGGGTTGGTTTCCTAACAAAAGTGCTTCAGGGATGGCTACAGGTACCTTGATTCATGCTGGTGATCATTATAAACCAAGCAAGGATGGGGTGTTGATCTATTTCTCATGCGAGGATGTAGCTAATGAAATTGGTAGAGTCGCAGAAGCAGGAGGAAAGGTCATTGCTGAAAAAAAACAAATTTCAGAAAGCAATGGATACATGGCTTATTTTATCGATTCTGAAGGTAATAGAATAGCCTTGCATTCTATGCAATAAACCTTTTGGGCGTTAAAATAATTGGGACTATTTTCTGTCTAATATTTTATACTCTTCATAGCATTCGCTAATAGCATCCAGAATTTGAAGGTCATTTGCAAATTTTATGAAGTCGGCAGAGTAATTACAGTTTCTCAGGATTTCATCAATATCCAGGCGCTCTATTTGCAATAGAGCCATCAAGGTAGCTCTGTCAAACTTATTTTCAAGGAGATTTCGTATCTCGTCGTCCTTTTTCATTTTGCGCAATTTTCGCAACTCTTTAGAACGTTTACTGAATATATTATAGAGAAAATCGGCAGGATTAAATATAGCACCCAAAACTTTATTTACAGCTCCAGGTTGTCTGCTACCTCCTTCATAACCCGAATTAAGTCCAGAAATACTGTATCGATAATTGTTATAAACCGGAATACGTTTGGCATCAATCTCCAAATATCCTGTAAGTTGAACATCGGCCACCACGACCTCTTCCAAAGCAATACCAAGCTCTGTCATTTTGATCTTTACATCTCCAAATTTAATCCAGTCGTTGGTTACTCTTACCTTCAAAGGTTTGTATCCGATATAAGAAAAGTATAAGGTGTCGTTTACTTTTGCAGGAATGGTAAAATCCCCTTCGCTGTTGGTAATGGTCCCGATAACCTGGCTTAAGTTTACGATATGCACATTTTCCAGCTCTTGATCATTGGCCGCATTCAATACCTTACCAGATACCTCTCCAGTGGTTTCCTGACCATAAGAAATGATACCAACTATAAGTGTAATATAAAATATTAGTTTCTTCATATATTATATATGACGTTCATTGTACATGAAGATAACATAAAAATCGGGCCAAAATTCATATAAGGTTGTTAATTAACCTCAAATTTACCTTCGATCTCTGCGTTTTCTTCGATCTCTTCTTGAGGAATCATTATTACTACGTCCCTCATTTTTACTGAATTTATTTCTTCCTTTAGGTTTAAACCCTTCGCTTCTTCTTTTACCTTTGAAACCGCCTCCATCTCTTTTTCGTTTCCCGCCTTTTCGACCTCCTGGAGCTTTTGAGATTTCTACATTTACCTTGCGACCTTCCATTTTGAAGTCTTCAAAAACAGCCAAAACACGATCCTGATATTCTGAAACTGTATTAAAGAAAGAGAAATTTTCTTTTACATCGACACGGCTTAGAGAATTACTGTCTAATTCCAGCACTTCTTTCAAGAAGTCTTTTAGTGTCATCCAGTCAAATCCATCTTTTTCTCCTACATTGATAAAGTATCGTGTAGTACCATTTGCACTATGACCATGATCACCATCACCACCAGCGGCATTAAGATCTCTAGTGTTTTTATAATAATTATGGAAACGCGTAAACTCTACAGAAAAGAATTTCTTAATTAATTCTTCTTTTGAAAAACCTTCCAGAACTTCGTGAATTGAAGGTAAATACGGATCAATTTCATGATTGATTTCAGCTTTTCCTATATCACTAGCCAAGTGAAATAGCTGTACCTGACAGATTTCTTCTCCACTTGGAATTTCTTTTTTCTCAAAACTCTTTTTAATGATACGCTCAATCGACTTGATCTTTCTGAGTTCACTTTTGGATACGATCACCATAGAAACACCACTCTTTCCCGCACGTCCGGTTCGACCACTACGGTGGGTGTAGGTTTCTATTTCGTCTGGCAATTGATAGTTGATTACGTGCGTTACATCGTCTACATCAATCCCACGAGCAGCAACATCAGTGGCAACCAGCATTTGGATTTGCCTATTTCTAAAACTCTTCATCACCAAATCTCTTTGATTCTGACTTAGATCACCATGTAAAGCCGCAGCATTATATCCATCACCTATAAGATTTTCCGCAACTTTTTGAGTATCTCTTTTGGTTCTACAAAAAATAACAGAAAAGATATCAGGGTTCGCATCTGCCAAACGTTTTAAAGCAGCATAACGATCTCTAGAATTCACCACGTAATATTCGTGAGATACATTTTTAGACCCGGTATTTTTATGACCAACAGTTATTTCTATTGGTGCGGTCATAAAGCGTTTGGCAATAGAAGCTACCTCTTTGGGCATTGTCGCCGAAAACAACCATGTATTTTTATCTTCTGGCGTATGGGATAATATCGCATTGATATCTTCAAAGAATCCCATGTTTAGCATTTCGTCAGCTTCGTCTAGCACACAATATTCTACATTAGAAATGTCAACCATTTTTCGATTGATCATATCCTGCATACGACCTGGAGTGGCTACCACGATTTGTGCACCTCTCTTGATCTGTTTTGCTTGTTCAGAAATGCTTGCTCCTCCATATATTGCTACAGTATGAAGCCCAGGGATATATTTAGAATAATTCTTCAGTTCATTTGTAATTTGCAAGCAAAGCTCACGTGTAGGGGATAGGATCAATCCTTGTGTAATTCTACTCTTGTGATCGATTTTTTCGATTAACGGAAATCCAAAAGCAGCAGTCTTACCGGTTCCGGTTTGCGCAAGGGCGACGATATCCGTATCATCGTTCAGTAAAATAGGAATTGCCTTTTCTTGAACCTCACTTGGGGTTTCAAATCCCATATCATTCACCGCCTTTATAATATCTTCACCGAGGCCTAAAGCTTGAAATTTATTCATGTTTATAAAAATAAGCCGCAAAGGTACGGTTTATTATTGGTCTATAACAATAACGGGATACTTATTATAGTGTTGCAATATATTTTTATATCGCTAGAAGATTATTAAATCGATATGTATGTTTTTATCGTTTAGGAAATATGTGCGAAATTTACTTAATGATCTCAATTTCAAAAAGTTTGTCCCAGTTTTTTCCGGTAACAAATAACTGTTTGGTGTCTGCTTTGTAAGCAATACCATTCAATACATCCAAATCCTCGTGTTGCGTAACCTTACTTCGAAGATCTCTGAGATCCACTACAGCCTCGATAGCTCCATTCTTTGGGTTGATAATGGTAATACTTGTTTTTAAATTGGATTTATTCGAAGACCCTTGTCGTGGCCAAGTATTCGCATAGATTTTTCCATCTACCCATTCCAGTTCGTTAAACTTGGTTTTAATTCCTTTATTGGTCACTACCTGGATATGTTCTTTTTCTGCCAATGTCTCCGGGTCAAGAATCCAGATCTTTTCCGTACCGTCGCTTTTATAGATTTGTTTTCCGTCGTTACACAATCCCCAACCTTCTTTACTTTCATTGTAGGCAAAGTTTCCGGTTTTATTCATAGTATTGAGATCATATATGAACCCTTCTTTGGCTAGCCATGTCAATTGAAATATTTTATTATTCAGTATGGTAATTCCTTCAGCAAAATATTGATCTGGCACTTCTTTTTTTATCAGCACCTTTCCTGTGGTAAGATCAACCTTGCGTAATGAAGATTTCCCTTTTTTACCGGTACTTTCATATAAGGTGTCTCCAACAAATTCTAATCCTTGAGTAAAGGCTTCCTGATCATGTGGGTACTCCGCAATGATTCTATACTTATATAATTTTGGAGATGTATTGGTAAGCAATGTTACTTTTTTGGTAATGGTATCTACATTGCCATTATAGAAGACTTGTGCCTTTAAAAGATGAGTTCCTAACTTTTCGTCGTCAATTTTTTCTGAAAAAGAATACCCAGCAGATGCAGGAGTTTTTTGATCACCAAAAAGATAGGTTACCGAATCAATAGGGATATTTTGATCATTTTTTAGGCTAGCTTTTAAGGTTTCACCGATCCTAAAAATAGCCTGATCGTTCTCTGTAGTGATCGAAAAATAGTTTTTTTTCTTGTCTTGATTGCTACCGCAAGAAAAAACTATAGTGCTTAATGTAATGGCGACGAAGTAGTTACAGATTTTCATGATTGAGATTCTTATTTGAGGCAAGATATTTATTTTAATTGGGTTTAAAAAATGGTTGTTTTATCTATTAAAGATCGTATCTTTGCAGCGGCAAGTCCTACACAACCAGCTCCTGTTGAATCCTCCAGGGCGGGAACGCAGCAAAGGTATACGGTCGTAGCGGTGTGATGTAGGTAGCTTGCCTTTTTTTGTGCCTTTTTGTGAAATCTCACGCCTTATATTTCCTCTTTTTTTTATGCGCAATTCGTTAAGCAGAATTGTATATTTGCGATCATGAATTCAGATCAAAAAACTACTGTTGTTCTTATCACTGGAGGCTCTTCGGGGATAGGGAAATCTATCGGAACCTTCTTGACCGAAAAAGGATTTGTGGTTTACGGTACAAGTCGTAACCCTTCTAAATTTCAAGATTTCAAGCCTTTTACCTTATTGCAATTAGATGTAGCAGACAAACAAAGTATACAAGGTGCTGTTGCTGAAATAGAAAAGCGTCATGGTAAATTGGATATTTTGATTAATAATGCAGGTGCTGGAATTACAGGCCCGATAGAAGAAATTCCGGAAGAAGAGATCTTAAATAATTTTACGACCAATTATTTTGGTGTAATTAATGTAACCAAAGCGGTATTACCTTTAATGCGAAAGCAGGGAAAAGGATTGGTAATCAATGTAACTTCTATCGCCGGATATATGGGATTGCCTTATAGAGGCGTATATAGTGCATCAAAAGCGGCTTTAGAAATTACTACCGAAGCCTGGCGAATGGAGTTGAAACAGTTCAATATAGAAATGACAAACATTGCGCCAGGGGATTTTGCTACTAATATTGCAGCAGGAAGATACCATGCTCCTTTATTAGAAGATTCTCCTTATCATCAAGCGTATGGCAAGTCATTGTCTTTGATGGACGAACATGTTGATGCTGGTAGTGATCCTATGGATATGGCAAAAGCAGTGTATAATGTTATTGGTGCTAGTAAACCCAAGGTGCACTATAAAGTAGGAGCTTTTATGCAAAAGTTTTCTATTGTGTTGAAGAGAATATTACCGGATAAAGTCTACGAGAAATTATTAATGAATCATTACAAATTGTAGCACTTCTTTTTAAGAAATAAATAGCTGGATAATAGGAGTTAATTTCAATTTTGAATATTTATCTTCGCAACCAGAAAGAAATACAATAACTAAACACAACAAATTAAATATCACATTATGAAATTTTTTATTGATACTGCAAACTTAGACCAGATTAAAGAGGCAGAGGATCTTGGAGTTTTGGATGGAGTGACAACCAATCCATCTCTTATGGCAAAAGAAGGTATCACAGGTAAAGAAAACATTATCAATCATTATAAAAAGATATGTGAGATCGTTACCGGAGATGTAAGTGCAGAGGTAATCTCCACAGATTTTGAAGGAATGATCAAAGAAGGTGAGGAGCTTGCTGCATTGCATGATCAAATCGTGGTAAAAGTACCGATGATCAAAGAAGGTGTAAAGGCGATTAAGTATTTTAGTGATAAAGGAATCAAAACAAACTGTACATTGGTATTCTCACCAGGACAGGCGTTATTGGCAGCCAAAGCAGGTGCAACTTATGTATCTCCATTTATTGGTAGATTGGATGATATCTCTACAGATGGATTAAATCTAATTGCAGAAATCAGAGCAATTTATGATAACTATGGTTTCGATACGCAAATTTTGGCAGCTTCTGTAAGACACACGATGCATGTAATCGACTGCGCTAAGATTGGTGCAGATGTAATGACTGGACCTCTTTCTTCAATAGAAGGATTATTGAAACACCCTTTGACAGATATTGGGTTAGCTAAATTCCTAGCAGATTATCAAAAAGGAAACTAAAACAGCATTACTATAGAAATGAAGAGAGCCACTTTAACAGAGTGGCTTTTTTATTACTCCAAACTGGCTAATCTTGTATATTGCATCAACTGCTTTTCGAACACCGAAGAAAATAGATTGGCTTTGGCATTGATAATTCTGCCTTCCTGATCTACCAGGATTACCTTGTTGGTAGAATGAATTACCAATTCTTCTGAAGAACATTTAGGATATTTAAACTCGTATTCTTTACCTAAATTATAATGATGTCTTTTGATCGTCTTTAACCAATTTTTGGTTTGTTCGTCATCCGTGTTAATGGCGATAAAATCGATTTCAGGATATAAGGCACTTAGGTATTCCGCTTTTTTGTGAGCCCTCACATAATGATCCTTGCTTTCCATAGACCAAAAATAAAGAGCAGTAATAGACTTGTTGAAAAGAGAAGAGAGCTTTACCTGTTCTCCTTTGGAAGTAATCAGATCCTGATCGGGGATCATATTACTAGGTTGCAATCGGCCGATAGCTCTTGCCAATTTTTTTAATTCTCGCTGTGATTTCTTATTCGAACTTACTGATAAGTAATGCTTCAAGACCTTTTTGGAATCGTAATCTTTTTTACTGTACAATAAAAAATTGGTGGTAACTCTTCTTAAAAGATTGTTTTTGATATATGGGTGATCAATAACGCTATCGATAAGATCTAATTTGTAAATCACACTACCAACACGTCCCTTATATTTAGAATGTTGATTACTATATTTCGATAATGAAGCATTAGTAAAGTAGTAATTCAAAAAACGATTGTATGAATACAGCTTTTTCAGATCGTTATCGTTGTAATTGATTTCGTTGCGATAGTCAAAAAATGAATCGGGTAGATCTTTGGCCATATCCATACCACCGATACCATATCTACTATGAAAATACAATTCGTGTCGAGTATAGTAGTCAAAAACAAAACTAGCTTGTGTTAGCTTCTTCGCCAGAGGACTTAATTCATATTTGTCTGTAAATCGCTTGTAGCTATTTAGCTTGATACGTAATAAGGAGTCTTGATTTTTTCTGAAATAGTTCGGAGAAAGTTGTAGTCCAGATCTTTTTAACCGTTCTCTTTCTAGTTCATTTTGAAGATAGATATCAACCAAAAAATTGTTTTTTCTGGCACCGTCACCAGTAAAAACAAGTGACTCATCAAATTCTAAGGTATTCAAACGAATAAGAAGGCTGTCTCCCTTTTCTAATAAAACCAATTGATTTTCTGGTTTATGTCTAAACGCATATACACCCTCTTCCAGATCCTCTATTTTATGAAAAAACCTGTTGTTTTTATCAAGATATAAGGTGTCGCCCGGTTCATCACCTTTGGATAAGATGACATAGTTGATGTTAGGGTTTACAATTTCCCCACCAAAATAGGTGTAGTTTCTAGGCTTTTTCTTGGAAGAATCACAGCCGCAAAACGCTACAGACAATACCGCAGTATATATCAAATATTGTAAAGGAAATAGCTTCATTTTGGGTGTCTAAATTATCGAACTATTTCGCCAAAAATAGTGGGAAACCGTATCTACGTTTGTTAAGGATACGTTAATTCTTTACTAATTAGGATATTATTAGAAGTTTAGCGCACGATATCCTTCTTTTTTGAAACATTAATTATTTCGGGAACCTACTTTTTTGTATCTCGTAAAAGCTGATAATTTAATGGTAGATTGTTTCTAGATCTGAAAGCATTTTTCTACTTTTGCGGCGAATTCGAACTTACAATTTATTATATCATGTTATCAGTTTCTAATCTTTCGGTTCAATTTGGTAAACGCGTACTTTTTGACGAGGTAAACGTATCATTTACACAAGGTAATTGCTACGGTATTATTGGAGCAAACGGGGCCGGGAAATCTACATTTCTAAAAATCCTTTCGGGGGTGTCTGAGCCTACTTCGGGTCATGTACATCTCGAGCCAGGAAAAAGAATGTCTGTTTTGGAACAGAACCATTATGCATATGATGAGTTTTCTGTACTAGAAACGGTAATTATGGGTAATAAGCCTTTGTATAAGATCAAAAAGGAAATAGATGCCTTATATGCAGATTATACCGATGAGAATGCTGAGAAGATAGGGGAGTTACAGGTAGAGTTTGAAGAAATGAATGGTTGGAATGCTGATAGCGATGCAGCCGCGTTACTTTCAAATTTGGGAATCAAAGAAGACTTGCATTACACACAAATGTCTGATCTGGATACCAAACAAAGAGTACGAGTATTGTTGGCACAGTGTCTTTTTGGAAATCCAGATGTATTGATTATGGATGAGCCTACCAATGATCTGGATTATGAAACGATCAATTGGTTAGAGCACTTTTTAGCGAATTATGACAATACAGTGATTGTAGTATCTCACGACCGTCACTTCTTGGATGCCGTTTGTACGCATATATCGGATATTGATTTTGGAAAGATCAATCACTATAGTGGTAACTATACATTTTGGTACGAATCTTCTCAATTAGCCGCAAGACAAAGAGCACAACAAAACAAGAAAGCCGAAGAGAAGAAAAAGGAATTACAGGAGTTTATAGCCCGTTTTAGTGCCAATGTAGCAAAATCTAAGCAAGCGACTTCTCGTAAGAAAATGATAGAAAAATTGAATATCGAGGATATCAAACCATCTAGTCGTCGTTATCCTGCGATTATTTTTGAAAGAGATCGAGAGGCAGGAGATCAGATTCTTAATGTAGAAGGATTAGCGGCGAGTATTGAAGGAGAATTGTTGTTTAAGGATATCGATATTAACCTTGCCAAAGGAGATAAAGTAGTAATATTCTCAAGAGATTCTAGAGCTACAACCGCATTTTATCAAATACTTAATGATAAGCAAAAAGCTGATGCAGGAACATATTCCTGGGGAATCACAACAACACAGTCTTATTTACCTGCTGATAATAGTGAATACTTCAGTAATGACTTAACACTTGTCGATTGGTTACGCCAGTGGGCAACTACAGAAGAGGAGAGAGAAGAGGTATTTATTCGTGGATTCTTAGGTAAAATGATTTTTAGTGGAGAAGAAGCTTTGAAAAAATCAAATGTACTGTCCGGAGGAGAAAAAGTACGTTGTATGTTATCAAAAATGATGATGACCAGAGCCAATGTGATTATGTTGGATGAGCCTACAAACCACTTGGATTTGGAATCTATTACTGCGTTTAACAATTCTTTGAAGAAATTTAAAGGAACCGTACTGTTTACCACTCATGATCATGAGTTTTCTCAAACCGTTGGTAATAGAGTGATAGAACTTACACCCAACGGTGTAATTGATCGTTATACTACTTTTGATGAGTACATGAGCGATGCCAAAATAAAGGAATTAAGAGATAAGATGTATGCGGTAAATGTATAGACCATCTCTTTATAGAATAAAAAAAAGCCTGCATTTGCAGGCTTTTTTTATATCATTAATCCTTCAAATTTGAGATACATATAATCTTTTATGGTGGATTCTAAAGTGTCTTTACTTTGTGTAAAAAACTGATCGTCCGTAATGAGTTGCATAATAAAGTATTCGTCTAATTTAACCAAAAGATCTACAGAAACAGGCTTAAACATATCGCTCTGTATACCTAAAAGATAAAATTGTTTAAAATCCTGAAGCAGGCTGTGCAAGAAATCCTCAATGATTTTCCATGCAGTAGGATAGTGCTGTTTTAATTGCCTCAGATAATGGGCAGAAATGTCTTTGGCACCTTCAGCCAGAATACCGGCTAGCTTACCGTATTTGTAATTCGGCTCGATAATTTCTTGGGTAATCTCATTTTTGTAGTTGTATAATCGGTCTATACGAACTTGAGTGATATACTCAAAAATTTCTTCCTTAGTAATAAAGTATTGATAAATGGTAGATTTGCTTTTATTCATTAATACAGCAAGATCGTCCATAGTCAAATTACCTAAGTCGGCCTGTTTAAGTTTAGGGAGTATGGCTTGGGTCCATTGTTCGACCTTTTTGTTTTTGTCCTTTCTGTCTTTGGATAGCGATTTCCTTCCCATTTTTGCTATTTTGATAAAATCGAACTATATTTATCAAATAGTTCGAAAAAATATTTTCGTTTCTCAAACATAATCAATTAGTTTATGAACAATCAAGCGGTATGGCAAAAATATTCGGGAAAAGTAGCTTGGCCTACGATATTTTTGTTTGTTGGACTTTTGATAGGATATGTCATGCTCACCTATTTTTATGTAAATGGATTATCAGGAGTTTGGACATCAGTAATAGGAGCATTGTTGGCTTATGGGATGTTTACTATTGCACACGAGGCAAGTCATAATAATATATCCGGGGGTGTAAAGTCTTATGTGTTTTTAGAGAGTATGCTTGGATGGATCTCTAGCGCTCTGCTCTTGTTTCCTTTCAGTGCATTTAAAGTAATTCATCTTCGACATCATGCGCATACCAATGATCCTGCAAAAGATCCAGATCATTACGTTAACGGGAAAAATGCATTTTCAATTTTCTTTAGATGTCTTACATTAATAGGACATTACTTTGGTTTAACGTTAGGAGAAGATAGCAAAGCCGATCCTGCTATGCGATCAATTCGTAAGCAGTCTATGGTTTTTATTACATTCCTTAGTGTCACTTTAATTGGATTAATTGCTACAGGAGCGGGGTTAACCTTGTTATACGTTTTTATATTGAGTGCACTAATTGCAGCACCTGTTCTGGCATTTTCATTCGATTGGATACCTCATTACCCACATAATAATCTGGATAAGTATCATAACACCAGGGTGATTACTATTCCTGGATTAGAATTTATTTCCTTGTATCAAAGTTATCATTTAATGCATCACTTGTATCCCAGAGTTCCCTTTTATAACTACAAAGATTGCTTCTTGGATTATGAAAAGAAACTATTGGAAGAACAATCAACAATTGAGGGATTCAGAACTCAGGATTCTGGATTGATGAAAAGAAAAAATACCTATGTAGACCTAATTAAAGGAAGTACATGGAGTTACATTCTTGAAGTCGAAAATGTATTTCAGGAAACACACGATGCGATCAAAATAACGTTCAAGAATTTGGATCAAATTCCATTTAAGTTTAAACCAGGGCAATATGTTGTGATTTCAGATTATGTAGATGACGTATTGGTAAGTAGATGTTATTCTATCTGCGAAAACCCAAATACAGGGAAACTGTCGGTTGCCGTAAAAAGTGTACCAGGGGGTAAACTATCCAACCATTTGCTGACTAATGTGCGACAGTATTCAAAATTAAAAGTATCAGGCCCTTATGGCAATTTTACATTACCAAAAACAGTAAAGCAACCTATTGTTTTGATCGCAGGAGGAAGTGGTATTACACCTTTATTGTCCATTTTAAAAACATTTCTAGATAGTAACAATCACCATATCACCTTGCTTTATGGATGCAAGAGCGCAGAGGATGTGATTTTTAATGAAGAATTGGATCGATTGGCGGACGTTTTCGAAAGCAGATTCAGCTATATTTTAAGTTTTGATATGCTGGATAGTAATCGACAATATGAATTGCTGAAATTTATAGCGTCGGATTCATTGTGCTATATCTGCGGGCCTCAGCCTATGATGGATGCTTCAAAAGAGGTGTTGGCAAAATTGGGAATTGTAAATGATGATATTAATATCGAAGAATTCGCTATAGAAACATCAAAACTCTCTGGTATATCGAAGGAGGTATCGTTCACCATCCATCAAGAGGAAATTTCATTTTCAACAGATACCGAGGAAACCATTTTAGAAGGTGCAATTGCATCACAAAATACGATTCCGTATGCTTGCGGAATGGGGCAATGTGGGACTTGCAAAACCAAACTCATCGAGGGAGAAGTATATTGGAAGAAAACCGAGAATATTGCTCTTTTGGAACATGAAAAGGAGCAGGGATATATTTTACCTTGTATTTGCAGTCCAAAAACAACTATAAAGCTAAATGTATGACAGAAGAAACCTATGATTATATCATTATCGGAAGCGGTTTTGGAGGATCAGTAAGTGCACTACGCCTCTCCGAAAAAGGTTATAAAGTATTGGTAATCGAAAAAGGGAAGTGGTACAAACCTCAAGATTTTCCAAAATCTAACTGGAACCTAAAAAAATGGCTATGGATGCCTTTTTTTAGATGGTTTGGTATCATGAAAATGTCTTTTTTTAAACATGTAGTTGTGATTTCTGGTACTGGTGTTGGAGGAGGTTCTTTGGTCTATGCGAATACTTTGCCAGTTCCAAAACAAAAGTTTTTTACTTCAGGAAGTTGGGGGGCACTAGCAGATTGGCAAAAGGAACTGGCTCCTTTTTATAAAACAGCTTTGCATATGCTGGGCGCGCAGAAAAATCCTGTTTTTTTTGATGGAGATAAAACGTTGAAGGAGATTGCAAGTAATATGAATATCGAAAATAAATTTGAAGCGACTGATGTAGCTGTATTCTTTGGAAAACCGAATGTAACTGTACCAGACCCTTATTTTGATGGTAAAGGCCCTGATAGAACGGGATGTAATTATTGTGGAGGGTGTATGACAGGATGTCGAATAGGAGCAAAAAATACTTTAGACAAAAACTATTTGTACTTGGCGCAACAGCTGGGAGCAGAAATACTGGCAGAACAAGAAGTGTATGATGTGATCCCAAATGCCAATGGATACGAAGTGAAATGCAAATCATCGACACGATTTTTTAAATCCAAGAAATCAATACAAGCCAAAGGAGTTATCTTTTCAGGAGGAGTTTTAGGGACAGTGAAACTCCTTTTAAAACTAAAGAAAGGTTCTTTGCCGAAACTTTCAGATCGATTGGGGTATGATATTCGTACTAATAATGAGAGCCTGATCAGTGTGACCAATTTAGACGGTAAAAAAGACATGTCCAAAGGAGTGGCTATTGGTTCCATTTTGAATACTGATGAAAATAGTCATTTGGAGATTGTAAGATATGCTAAGGGATCTGGTTTTTGGCGCTTATCACATTTGCCGCTGACTCATGGTAAAAATACCATTGTAAGACTGGCTAAGATGATTACTAGTTTTATCAAACACCCGCTGTCTTATATCAAACTGTATACAGTTCGGGACTGGGCAAAAAGTACCACAGTACTATTGTTCATGCAAACCTTGGATAGTACCTTAAAATTTAAGCGAAATCGCTTAGGAATTATGAACACTAGGGTAGCCGAAGGAAAAAAACCATCTGCATTTATCCCAGAATCCCTACAATTAGCCAAAACCTATGCCAAGGCAGCTATGGGAAAAGAAACTGTATTTGGTTTAGAACCTTTGGCAGGGATACCCTCTACAGCACATATTTTGGGTGGTGCCGTGATGGGCGAAGATAAAACCAAAGGGGTAATCGATAAGGATAACAAAGTGTTTGGATACGAAAACATGTACGTGTGTGATGGCTCTATGATTTCTGCAAATCCAGGAGTAAATCCCTCGCTATCTATTACCGCAATTTCAGAAAGGGCGATGCACCAAATTCCTGTAAAAGTTAATCTTGGGGAGGTTGTTGAAAGTGCCTAAAAATCAAATAACCTCCAAAAATGATAAAGATAATAATAGTAATAGATCTAAAGTTCCATTCTCCTTCTTGTTGGATATGATTGTATAATCTTAGGCTACCCAACAGTACCAAAGAGATACCAATCATAAGGTTCCAGGTGCGACGAGGAGTTTTGTTGTTCTCTTCTTCCATAAAAAGTTAGGATAGGCTCTTTTCAATAATAGGAAGGGCTTCTTCCATATCTACTTTCTTTACAAAAAGCTGGATGTGATCCGGGATTCCACCACCGAAACCAGCCATCATACCTGATTTCATATCGTCTCTTGTGATCGAGTTAATTCCGCGATCCTGTAAAACAGTTTGTAGAAACTGTACATTGATCAAACTACCCGTATAGACTCTTTCGTATTCACTTTTGGGGAACATAGGATGAATTTATGCGTTAAAATATTTACTATTCCAAATAGCGGTGTTAAAGTTTTTACCTAATGCAAAACCATAAAACAAAACGACCGCTGCTACGGATTTAAACATAAAGAAAAAAATCATAATAAAGGTAGAAGTGTCACTAGTTTTGCTAAACAGTCCATTAGGAACCATAAGAGTAAGTAATACACTGACCAAAAAGGTAAGAATCAGTAAATTTTCGAAGCTTTTAAAAAACCACATCATTATTTTACGCAAAGGATGTAAATCATTTCCCCATTTGTGTATCAAATAGAAATACCCATTGCCCATAGGAGCAAATAGTAGGGGATCGTCTGCATTTTCTAACTTAAATAGTTTTGAGGGGGCTATGATTTTAAAACCTTTAAGTTCTGTGTCATGTTTTTTTTCTAATTCTTTGATGGCCGAAACCGCGGAATTGGGAAGCTTTCCTTTAAAATATTTTGAATCCAAAAACCGGAGACGATAATTGATACATATCTTTTTGATTTGATCAATATGATAGATACGTTGCGTTTCTAGCTGATCAAAATCAAAATCATTTTGTATTTCTGGAACATCGGCGTCCAGATTTTCCAGAATTCTCTCTTCATGCTGAGCATCTTCGAGAAGTACTTGTTGCACTTGTGCCCTCCAGCTATCCGCATCAAAGGCTTTATCTCTTACTTTACTCAGTTGTTTTTGAATATTTGTTCTAGGCAATAGCATAATCCTTTCTTTTTCTTAAGCCCTACTAAATTAAGGATTTACAAAAAGTTTTAAAAATATTGAAACGGCAATGTTTTGAAAAGGAGAAGTTTTAACGGTTGTTGAAGGTTGACAAAAGATTTAGTTTTGATTAAATACATTGTTAAACTCCAAAACAAAAAAAGCAACTACCTTAAGTAGTTGCTTCTTTACAAACAGAAATTAGTATCTAAAAACTAGATAATCGTAGATTGTCCTACATGAATATTTTCAAAATTGATGTTCGAATCTTCTGGATTCAGGATATAATCGGCGATAAAATCACCTACTTTTTCAGTGGTCAACGGATTAATCTTATTTAGATCAGGTGTAGTCAAATTAAGCTCTAGTGCCTTTTCTACAGCATCTCTTATGGCATTGGCCTCACCTAATAAATCAAAATGTTCTAATAGCATAGCAGCTGATAAGATGGCAGCTATTGGATTTGCAATTCCTTTTCCTGTAGCTTGTGGATAAGATCCATGGATAGGCTCAAACATACAGCAGGTGTCTCCCACAGAAGCAGAGGCTAACAAACCGATAGAACCACCAATTACACTGGCTTCGTCAGAAATGATGTCTCCAAACATGTTTTCGGTAAGGATAACATCAAACTGACTTGGATTTAGTATCATTTGCATAGCTGCATTATCAACAAACAAAAAGTCTAGCGCTACATCTGGATATGTTTTGGCAACCTCAGTCACTACTTTTCTCCATAACCTGGACGATTCTAATACATTGGCTTTGTCGACCAAAGTCAGTTTGCTTCTTCTTTTTTGAGCTGCTTTAAAGGCTAGGTGGGCAATACGCTCAATTTCTTCTTTTGAGTATTCGCACAAATCAGAAGCAACAGTGCCTTCATCATTTAATTCTTTTTTTCCGAAATAAATTCCTCCGGTTAACTCTCTGTAGATAGAAATATCGGTACCTGTAATAATCTCAGGTTTTAAAGGAGATTTATCGATTAAGGTGTCGTATGCTTTCACGGGTCTGATATTGGCATACAGACCTAGTTCTTTTCTTAACTTTAGTAATCCTTGCTCTGGGCGAACAGGAGCACTTGGATTGTTGTCATACTTAGGATCTCCGATAGCTCCAAAAAGCACGGCATCTGTATCCACACATAGTTGTAAAGTTTCCTCGGGTAGGGGATTGCCGGTTTTGTCGATTGCTATGGCTCCCACCAAGGCGTCTTTGAATATAAACGTATGATCAAAACTATGAGCAACCGCCTCAAGAGCTTTGATAGCTTGAGCTGTTACTTCTGGTCCAATACCATCTCCCGATAATACAGCAATATCTAATTTCATCTTTTTCTGTTGTTTTGTCTTTTGGACAGGTGTACTATTCCTTTAAATTTATACTCTTGCAGCTTCAAAAGCTTCTATTTCGGATTTATTACTAATTAAAAAATCAATATCATCATACCCATTCATCAGGCATGTTTTTTTGTAACTGTTAATATCAAAATTTGCAGAATTCCCTGAATTGAGTTCAGTAATCTTTTGTGCTTCAAGATCTATTTCAATTTGAGTTTCAGGATTTTTTTCAATGGCTTGCAATAAGGATTGTAAAAACTCTGGAGTGACCTGAACGGGTAATACTCCGTTATTTAACGCATTTCCTTTAAAAATATCTGCAAAAAAACTGGATACTACTACCTTGATTCCATAATCATGAATAGCCCATGCGGCATGCTCTCTACTAGAACCACAACCAAAATTATCTCCTGCTACCAGGATACTACCTTTGTATGTGGGGTTGTTAAGTACAAAATCTGTATTGGCACTACCATCTTTATGAAAACGCCAGTCTCTAAATAGATTTTCTCCAAATCCATCACGACTAGTAGCTTTCAAAAAACGAGCAGGTATAATTTGATCCGTATCTATATTTTCTATAGGTAATGGGATAGCCGCCGAAGTTAGTTTGGTAAACTTATCCATCTTAATTCAATTGTTTAGTAATATCAATAATCTTTCCTTCAATGGCGGTTGCTGCCGCTACTAGTGGGCTAGCCAAAATCGTTCTGGCTCCTTGTCCTTGTCTTCCTTCAAAATTTCGGTTGGAAGTAGATACGCAATATTCTCCTTCTGGAATTTTATCATCATTCATAGCCAGACAAGCCGAACATCCAGGTTGACGAAGTTTGAAACCAGCATCCTCAAAAATCTCATTCAATCCTTCGTCTACAATTTGTTGTGCCACTTGTTGCGATCCAGGAACAAACCAGGCGGTTACATTATCTGCTTTTTGTTTTCCTTTGATATAACTGGCAGCTACTCTAAAATCTTCAATCCTACTGTTTGTACAGCTTCCTATAAATACATAGTTCACTTTTTGATCCAATAGAGATTGGCCTTTTTCAAAATTCATATAATTTAATGATTTTTCGAAAGAAGCATTGTCTTGTACAGGGATAGTTTCTGATATTTTGATTCCCATTCCTGGATTGGTTCCATAAGTCACCATAGGCTCAATATCTGCAGCATCAAAATGATATTCTTTATCAAATACTGCTCCTTCATCGGTAGGTAATGTTTTCCAATACGCTACTTTTTTATCAAATTCTTCTCCTTTTGGAGCAAATTCTTTTCCTTGAATATAATCAAAAGTAGTCTGATCTGGTGCGATCATCCCGCCGCGAGCCCCCATTTCTATACTCATATTGCAAACGGTCATACGACCTTCCATAGACATTTCTTCGAAAACATTACCTGCATATTCACAAAAATATCCAGTACCTGCGTTGGTCCCTAATTTTGAAATGACATATAAAATCACATCTTTGGGAAGCACACCTGGTTTTAAAGTACCATTTACGTTAACTCGTAAACTTTTTGGTTTTTGAAGTAACAAACACTGACTAGCAAATACTTGTGCTACCTGACTAGTTCCTATACCAAAAGCAATAGTTCCAAAAGCACCATGTGTAGAGGTATGACTATCGCCACATACCATGGTCATACCGGGTTGGGTAATCCCAAGCTCAGGAGCCATGACATGCACAATACCATTGTACTTATGCCCTAAGCCATAAAGTGTAATATTGTTTTTCTCACAATTTTTAGAAAGTTGGGCCAATTGATTTCTAGATAACTCATCTTTGACTGGTAGATGTTGATCTACTGTTGGAGTATTGTGATCTGCAGTAGCTACAATCTGATGAGGTCTAAAAACTGGGATTTCACGTTGTTCCAGTTCTGAAAATGCTTGAGGACTGGTAACTTCATGAATAAGATGTTTATCAATATATAAGATTTGAGGTCCGTTCTCAATTTCTTTGACAACATGGGCGTCCCATACTTTGTCGAATAATGTTTTTTTCATCAATATTTTTTTATACAACTGCGGCAGCAGCAATATTCGAATTTTTCATGATCAAATGGATGTCATCATCCAATACTTCTTTTTTGTGGTCAGCAAAGTTTAAAAACTCTTTATATACATCATCCAGCTGAAGCTTAGTTAATTCGTATCCAACTTTTTTGGCTCGATACGCTAAAGCGGCTCTACCACTTCTGGCAGTGAGAACAATTGCTGATTCAGTGACTCCAACTTCAGCTGGATCTATAATTTCGTAGGTCTCTCTGTTTTTGATAACACCATCTTGATGAATACCAGAACTATGTGCAAAGGCATTGGCTCCAACAATAGCTTTGTTAGGTTGTACTACCATACCCATATGGTGAGATACCATCTGACTGCTCTCATACAACAGTTTTGTATTGATATCTGTATTCAACGATAAATAAGGGTGTTGTTTCATGATCATAACGACTTCTTCTAATGAAGTGTTCCCAGCACGCTCGCCAATACCATTGATAGTACATTCAATCTGTCTGGCTCCATTTATGGCTCCAGTAATCGAATTGGCTGTTGCCAGTCCAAGATCATTATGACAGTGACAAGAAATCACCACATTATCAATACCTTTTACATTTTCCTTAAGATATTTGATTTTGGCACCGTATTCTTCTGGCAAACAATAACCAGTAGTGTCTGGTATATTAAGAACGGTCGCACCAGCTTTGATCATAGCTTCACAAACTCGTGCTAAAAACTCATTATCGGTGCGACCAGCATCTTCTGCATAAAATTCTACATCTTCAACAAATGATTTGGCATATTTTACTGCCGCAACACCTCTTTCTATTACTTTATCTTGTGTAGAATTGAATTTGTATTTGATATGAGAATCAGAGGTTCCGATCCCTGTGTGAATTCTTGGTCTTACTGCATGTTTAAGGGCTTCGGCGGCAACTTTAATATCGTTTTCTACAGCTCGGGTAAGTCCGCATACTGTAGCGTTCTTGACTACTTTTGCAATCTCATTAACCGAAGTAAAGTCTCCAGGACTGGATACTGGAAATCCAGCTTCGATAATATCTACGCCGAGTAAATCGAGCTGTTCTGCAATGATAAGTTTTTGTTTTGTGTTTAACTTACATCCAGGGACCTGTTCTCCATCTCGAAGGGTAGTATCGAAAATTTGTACTTTGTTTTTACTCATAAGAATTGCGCGAATTATAAATTATGTGCTTTGTTTTAAAAACAACATCATTTTAAAATATTCTTAAAAGATGTTTCTTTAATCTCTTACGAATTTATATTTTGGGAATTCAAAAGGGAAGTATTTGGATTACAGTTTTACAATGGTAAAATGTTTTAATGAAAAGTTAACTTTCTTTTAATCAATTAATTACAATATATTTTCTTACAATGACTAATGATCAAAAAGATCCTTTGTTTGTTTTAATCAAGTCACTTTCCAAATCCGAAAAGCGACAGTTTAAAGTGTATGTAGGACGTTTGGGAGTCAATACAGATTCAAAATTTTTGGCTTTATTCAATCATTTGGATAAAAGTGATATGCTCGACGAAGATTTGATCGTAAAGAAAGGAATTGTAAAAAAGCAACAGCTTTCTAATTTGAAGGCACACCTTTACAAACAAATTCTAATCAGCCTTAGATTAAGTCCGCTACATCAAAATATAAGATCTCAAATTAGAGAACAACTGGACTTTGCTTCGATACTATATCACAAAGGATTGTATAAACAGAGTTTGAAAATTCTGGATAAAGCTAAAGCCCTTGCCAAAGAGAATGAGGAGCACAATATAGCTTATGAAATTGTAGAACTGGAAAAGATTATTGAAACTCAATACATAACCCGAAGTATCAATAACCGAGCAGATGAGTTAACGGTAGAGGCAAAGATGCTGAGTATGAAAAATGTCTTGACCAGCCGATTGTCTAACCTTTCTCTCCAGTTGTATGGTTTGATGCTAAAAAGCGGCTATGTGCGCAATGATAAAGAGCACAATGTAATCACCAATTACTTTCATGGTAAATTGCCAAAGTACGAGTGGGGAATGTTAGGCTTTAGAGAAAAGCTGTGGTTGTATAAGGCACACCTTTGGTATAGTTTTATTGTTCAGGATTTTTTATCCTGTTATAAATACTCTAAGAAATGGGTGGATTTATTCTATGAGCATCCCAAGATGATTGGATTAAACCCGGTGTTTTTCTTACGTGGAAATCACTATTTATTAGAGTCATTATATCTAATCAAAGATAAAACACAATTAAAGTCGATGCTTACTGAGTTTGAAGAAGCAATAGCAAAAGACACTTTTCCTAGTGATGATAATATCGAAGTATTGTCATTCCAATTTATATACAACAATAAGTTGAATGTTCATTTCCTGGAAGGAACTTTTGAAGAAGGGGAGTACTTGGTCAAGGAAATTCTCCAAGGAGTTGAAAATTTTAAGAATAGGTTAGATGACCATCACATCATGGTGTTTTATTATAAAATTGGTTGTCTGTACTTTGGTATGGGGCAACATAAAAAATGCATTGAATACCTAGCCAAGATTATTAATAACAAATCCCTTAAAATGAGAGAGGACTTGATGTGCTTTTCCAGAGTACTGAGTCTTGTTGCTCATTACGAAGCTGGAATGGACTATCATTTAGAAAGTCAGCTAAAAGAAACGTATCGTTTCTTGATCAAAATGGATGACTTGCACGAGGTCCAAAAGGAAATGATTAAGTTTTTACGAAATTTAGGAGATATTTATCCGCATCAAATCAAAGATGAATTCAGGAAGCTTCATAAACGATTAAAGCAATACGAAAATCACCCATATGAAAAAAGAGCCTTCCTCTACCTTGATATTTTGTCATGGTTAGAAAGTAATATCGAAGGTAGACCTGTAGCCGATATTATCAAAGAGAAAGCAAAAGGTCTTGTCCGTTGACAGTATAGATATGTTAGTCAGTAAAACGATATTAATAAAGATTAAGTTATTTTAGCCGTATTAATAAATAAACTCTTCAAGTAAACTAATGAATCAAAATATTTGTAGCTACAGAATATGAAATACGGATATGTGTTGGTAAAAATATTACCTTTTCTTTTCATGCTCTCTTTGGGTTCTGTAACAGCACAAATAAGGGTTGATGATAGTTCTTTTAGTGATCAACAACTTATTGAAGATGTTTTGATTGATAGTCCTTGTGCAAGAGTAGAAAATATAATATCATCTACAGGAACTTCAGTAGGAGTTAATGGAATTGGTTATTTTGAGGCCAACGGTTCAGGTTTTCAAATTGAAAGAGGTATTGTTTTGAGTACTGGTAACGCGGCAAGTGCAATGGGACCAAATGGGATAGAACCTTTAAGTGAAGGGGGAGAAACCTGGAGAGGAGATAATGATTTGGGTCGAATCACTAACACGAGTCCATTATTTAATGCGACCTATATTCAATTCGATTTTATTCCGAGTATTGATTTTATTACATTCGATTTTCTATTTGCTTCGGAAGAATATGTGGGCATATTTCCTTGCATTTTTTCTGACGTTTTTGCCTTTATTCTTACAGACTCTTCAGGCAATTCTAGAAATTTAGCTGTAGTACCCGGAACAAATCCACCAACTGCAATTAAAGTTACAACAGTAAATGCTGGTGTGGACCTAAACAATGATGGAGATTTTGAGGATACGATAGAAGACCAGAATGAGTGTCCACCTAGAAATCAAGAATTTTTTGGTCGAGTAATTGCACCAGGTACAGATGCGCCAATTGATTTTAATGGATATACGAAAGTATTAAAAGCTTCAGGGAGTGTGATTCCCAATGAACGATATACTATAAAAATGGTCATAGCCGATAATTTAGATCCAGGATTAGATTCTGCTGTTTTTTTGGCAGCAGGAAGCTTTAACATTGGCGGAGATCTAGGTGAGGATAGAACTATTGCCAATGGTAATCCAGGATGCGAGGGTACCCCTATCATACTTAATGCAACAGTTGGGAGTAGTTCAAGCTATTTTTGGTTCAAAGACGGAACTCCAGTCGGACCAGGAGATGGAACCACTGTATTAGACGGAGGGGCGAGGCTTGAAGTGACTCAAGATGGATTTTATAGCGTGGATATTGATGTTTCTGGTCTTTGTTCATCTTCGGATTCCGTAGAAATTGAATTTGCTACTCCACCAGTGATTACTAATTTACCTAATGATCTTGACTCTTGCGATCTTGATAATGATGGTATTTCTTTATTCGATTTGACTACGAATACAGCCTTGGTATTGGGAGGTCAAGATGCTACAATTTATGAAGTGTCGTATCACCTTACTCAAGAAGATGCAGAAAACTACACAGGGGTAAGTTCAACCAATACGATTACTAACCCGGGTGGCTTTATGAACACTTCGGCAATACAAACAATTTGGTTAAGGATTGCAGAATCGACACAAACATGCTATAAGGTAACCTCATTTACGATTGAAAGTATTCCTGTCGAACCTATAATTTTAGAAGAACGATATGTTCGATGCCTGAATGCTGATGGAAGCCTTATAAATATATTTCCCCAAGATATAGAGGTAAACCTAGATACCGCTCAATACACTTTTCAGTGGTATATAGGGACTCAGGCAATAGCAGGTAACGAAATTATAGGTGAAACCAATGCTACTTTTTTTCCTGATGCCTCTGGCCAATATAGTGTAGAAGTTACTCGTATAATTAATGGATGTTCTATTTCCAAAAGTATTAATGTTGAAGATTCATATCCACCCGAGGGAGTTAGGGCAGAGGCAATATCTGGAGCATTTTCTAATAATGTTACTGTCGAAGTTTTTGTAGAAGGAAATGGTAATTATGAATTCCAAATTGATGATAGTGACTGGCAAACGTCCTCTATTTTTAATGGTGTGACTATTGGAGAACATACAATTACGGTAAGGGATATCGAAAGATGTGGGGAAGAATCAACAATTATAAATGTAACATCCGGATATCCTGAATACTTTACTCCTAACGGAGATGGTTTTCACGATGTATGGAATATAGAAAGTACGCAAAATGTTACCATTAACCAGGTTTTGATTTTTGATAGGTTTGGGCGACTTTTAAAAACTCTTGGATCTCAAAGCAATTGGGATGGAACGTCTCAAGGGCGTCAGTTACCATCTAGTGAATACTGGTTTAAGGTATTATATACAGAACAAGGTGTCCTTAAAGAATTTAAGTCTAGTTTTACATTATTAAGATAATTATAAAATTTGTCACAGAATAATCAACACTTCAAAAATATATTAGAGCTTAATCTTGCGATGCTTTTGATTAGTACTTCGGGAGCTTTGGGTCGATATATAGAGATGCCTGTTCCGGTAATTATTGGTTTTAGAGCTATACTAGCAGGCATTTTGCTTTTTGTTTTTTGTAAATGGAAAGGAATCTCACTTAGTACTTCTAGCAAAGACCGTCCAACGATTATATTGAGCGGTATTTTGATGGGATTGCATTGGGTAACCTACTTCTATGCACTTAAACTCTCAAATGTAGCGGTAGGAATGTTGTCCATCTTTACTTATCCAGTGATCACGGCACTTTTGGAACCTGTATTGTTAAAAACTAAATTTCAAAAAATACATCTTCTATTAGCGCTTTTGGTCTTGTTGGGAATTTATTTTTTAGTTCCCGATCTCAATTTTGAAAATTCATATACCAAAGCGGTATTTTTTGGGGTGTTATCCGCATTGTGCTATTCGTTGCGTAACCTGATTATGAAAACCAAAGTAGGGAGTTATAATGGATCTATGTTAATGTGGTACCAGTTGGTGGTGGTGAGTATTGCGTTGTCTCCTTTCCTTTTCTTAATGGATAGTTCAGGAATCAAAGAACAATGGTTACCTACCTTAACTTTGGCATTGTTAACCACAGCAATCGGACATACCCTGTTTTTGGGGAGTTTCAAACGGTTCTCGATCACTACAGCGAGTATCATCAGTAGTGTACAACCGGTGTATGGAATCATTATTGGTATGATTTTTTTAAAGGAAATTCCAGTATTATCCACTGTTATTGGTGGGCTTTTGATTTTAACCTCCGTCGTGATAGAAAGTGTTAGGACTTACAAGTAATAGTGTGGATGTTTACACAACACAATGATCCCAAATAGGATCTGAAGGGGGAGGAGCAATAATAGTTAATGGTTCTTTTTTTACAGGATGCACAAAAGTAAGTTTTCTGGCATGCAAATGTATGCTGCCATCTTTATTACTTCTGTCTGCTCCGTACTTTAAATCTCCTTTGATTACAGATCCGATAAAAGATAACTGAGATCTGATTTGGTGATGTCTTCCTGTATGTAAGAGCACTTCTAAAAGATAATAATTATCCAACGCTTTTAGTATTTGATATTCCAAAATAGCCTTTTTGCTATCAGGAACCTCTTTGATATGTGCATAGGATTTATTTTGCTTCGGATTGCGCTTTAGCCAATGTGTTAGCATTTCACCCTCCTTCGGTGGTTTGTTTTTTACCACTGCCCAATATGTCTTTTGCGCTTCTTTGTTAGCAAACAATTTATTTAATCTAGGAAGGGCTTTACTGGTTCTTGCAAAAACAACGATGCCACTAGTAGGTCTATCCAGACGATGTACCACTCCCAGGTACACATTACCAGGTTTGTTATATTTTTCGGCGATGTACTCTTTTACAACTTCACTTAATGGTTTGTCTCCTGTTTTATCTCCTTGTACGATGTCACCTGGCCGTTTATTGACGACTATAATATGGTTGTCTTCATACAAGACCAGAAGGTTGTTCTTTGTAGAGATCGTTTTAGACAAAATTTTCTTTTGAAATGTAATTAATTTGACCTTATAATGGCTTCAAGTGTACTACTATTAATAGCATTTGGAGCACCTACTTTTATAATTTCAGTATCCTTATATACCAAACTGATTTGATCTTCGCTTTTGTTGATTTTTAAAGATTGGATCGTATCTTTTAGTTCTCCAGAGGGTAGATCAAACTTTCTTTTGAAAGTAAAATTTTTATTCTCTATTTGAAGCACGAATCCAAGATAATCGAATACCCTGTTGATCCCATTAATAAGCATTTTAATACCAATATATCCAAAAACAGAAAGTACTATTCCGTTGATAGGAGATGAGAAACTCAGTAAAAAAATAATACCGAAAACTCCTAACACCGACAATATGGTTCCTAATACAATCGCGATAACATCAATCAAAATAGCTCTTCCAGAACGTGTTATGGTAAAATGATTTTGATCAATAGATTGAACATCAAAGCCTAAGTTTTTAATATAAACTAGGCTTTGAATATTTTCTTTTTCTTCGGAAATGTTTTTTGATAAATCAGAAATAAAGGAACGGATTTCCTGATTTTTTCTGGATTGTATTTCTTTTAAAAGCTGTTCTTTGGCAACATGAGATAAAGAATCTAATAGTTGAAGAACTTCAATTAATTCTGAGTCACTAAAACTTGAATACTGGGTCATCTTTTCGAATACTAGTATTGCTCATTCTCGTTAGGGAAATCCACTGATTTTACATCACTCACATATTGTTTGAATGCATTGGTCATCTCGGTATACATATCCAAATAGCGACGTAAAAAACGAGGATTAAACTCGTGAGTCATACCTAACATATCGTGAGTTACCAGTACCTGACCATCGACACCATTTCCGGCTCCAATCCCAATAACAGGAATACTGATGCTTTCTGCCACTTCTTTCGCCAGTTTTGCAGGAACTTTTTCGAGCACAACGGCAAAGCAACCTATTTTCTCAAGCATAAGGGCGTCCTCTTTCAATTTTTTAGCTTCTTCTTCCTCTTTTGCTCTTACCGTGTAGGTTCCAAATTTGTAGATAGACTGTGGAGTCAATCCAAGATGCCCCATTACCGGAATACCGGCATTCAATGTTCTCTTGATAGATTCTTTCACTTCTTTACCACCTTCCATTTTTACGGCATGAGCTCCGGATTCTTTCATAATTCTAATAGCCGATCGCAAAGCTTCTTTTGGATCACTTTGATAACTACCAAAAGGAATGTCGACAACAATTAATGCTCGGGTAATAGCTCTTATTACTGAAGAAGCGTGATAGATCATTTGATCCAATGTAATAGGAAGTGTCGTCTCATGACCTGCCATTACATTGGATGCAGAGTCTCCAACTAGAATCACATCTACACCAGCACCATCAACAATTTTGGCCATGGTATAATCATATGCGGTAAGCATAGATATTTTTTCGTGGTTAGATTTCATCTCAACAAGAGATTTTACGGTAACTCTCTTGTAATCTTTCTTTGCTGTGGACATAGTTATGTGTGTTTAGTGCTGCAAAAGTAATCATTTAGGGATATCGCGGCAAATGTCTTGTTAAGACTGCCTTAATCTTTTACCCAACTACGAATAAAAGCTTACATTTACGAGAATCAAAAATGATCATTATGAATAAATTTACGGTTTGTATTATTACAGTTTTACTCATTAGTATTCAATCCTTTGCCCAAGATAAAAAAGCTAAAGATTACAAAGAGGAGGTAAAGTCCACCATCTTAGAGTTTTTTGATGGTTTCCATAAAGGTGATACCGCAAAAATGAAGAAAACCATAGATCCTCAAATGGTTTTAAAAACCGTAGTAAAGGATAAAGAAGGAAATATCAAGACTGCTCAAACCAATATCGATAAATTTTTGGGTGCTATTCAAAACCGACCAGCAGAACAAAAATGGGATGAACGTTTACTTTCTTTTACAATTGAAGCTGATGGTAGTATTGCTAATGCCTGGACACCTTATGAATTTTATCTAAATGATAATTTTAGCCATTGTGGAGTCAATGTCTTTCAACTATATCACGATGGTTCCTCGTGGCGCATTATGGCTATTGCCGATACCAGAAAGCGAGAGGGGTGCAACTAGATGATACTAATAAGAAAAGGGATTAGATTTCTTAGTGCATGTAAGCCAATAGACCATGTAATACCGTTTTTTATTTTAAAGATTCCGTAGATAGAACCTGAAAAAATACGAGGTATCGTGAGTAAGAGGATAACCAAATTAATCTCTGAAAGTGTGCCATAGTTCAAAGCATGCGATACTCCAAATAAGAGGGAAGAGACAATAAGTAATGTGATCATGATACCCTTTTTTTGAAGAAATTTGGAGGTTTGCAATAAGAACTTCTTTTCAAACAGTTTTGATTTTAATAAAAAGAATAGGCCAATCATCAAAATTCCAATACCTGCATACGTATAATACCAGGTAAATTGTGAACCTACTGTCAGAACTAATGCTAGTCCAATAACTCCACAGGGAAAAAGCAATAGATCTGATTTGTTAGGTTTGATAAGTGTTCGAAATACTAGTTCTTCAAGAATAGGCGTAACTAGTACAATGGTAAAAAATAGTTCTATCGGATTTTTTTGAAAGGCATTTTGTTGTTGTTTGCTTTCGTAAATTGAGAAATCAATACTTGCAACATTTTCATTTAATATCTTTTGAAAAATTACCCAAGACATCACAAAAACAAATATTACAATACTATAAAGAATAAGTTGCTTGATTTTAAGCCCTAAAGCTTTCGTGGGTGGATTCGTGGCTTTATAGGGTGTTTTTTTTGTTGCTATCCCTTTTGCTTTTGGCTTTATTGTAGTTGCGTTTGAGGGTTGTGTTTTTGTTGTCTTTGTCGTTTTTTTTAAGGTGGTTTGTTTTTTTTGAGCAGGCTTTTTTAGAACTACCTTTTTGGTAGTTGTTTTCTTAGGGGCTGCCTTTTTAACTACTACTTTTTCGGGAGTTGCCTCTTTAGGATTTGTCTTTTTGGTAGTTACCTTTTTAGCAGTTGTTTTTTCAAGAGTTGCTTTTTTAGGGACTGTCTTTTTAGCGTTGATGTTTTTGGGGCTGCTTTTTGGGGCTGGTTTTTTCATAAGTATCAGCAATAGTTTAAACGTACTTTTACTATTGTTATCTCTTTTTTGGTTTGTATAATTTCTTCTAATTTAGGTGTTTAAATTTAGAATATCCAAAACCAGAGTAAGAAATACTTTAAAATAGCTTAGCTAAAATAGGGGAAGACAAAAAACAACTAGTTATTGAATACAGGAGAGATTACAGGATAAGAAAGCTGTGGAAAGAACATATCAACAGTCACTCAAACTTACTTTAACTGCTAATCCTCCTTCACTAGTTTCTTTGTATTTGGTATGCATGTCCTGAGCGGTTTCCCACATGGTTTCGATTACTTTATCCAGGGGTACTTTTGCATTTGCGGCATTGGTATCCAATGCCATTTCGCAGGCATTAATCGCTTTTACCGCACCCATTGCGTTTCTTTCAATACAAGGGACTTGTACTAATCCGGCGATTGGATCGCAGGTAAGTCCCAGATGATGCTCCATAGCAATTTCGCTAGCCATCAAGACTTGCTCTGGGGTACCACCCATAAGCTCTGTTAATGCACCCGCAGCCATGGCCGAAGAAACTCCAATTTCTGCCTGGCACCCTCCCATAGCTGCAGAGATGGTGGCTCCTTTTTTGAATAAGCTTCCGATCTCACCTGCAACTAACATAAATTGTTTTACATCATCAAAATTGGCATCGTGATTTTCGATCACCATATAGTACATCATCACTGCAGGAATTACTCCAGCACTTCCATTAGTGGGTGCGGTTACCACACGACCCAAAGAAGCATTGACTTCGTTTACTGCCAAAGCAAAACAAGAAACCCATTTTAATATCTGACGAAATTTAACTTCGGTATCTCGAATAGCTTCAATCCATTCTTGAGGAGAGGTGTACTTAGTATCCCCGATAAGCTTTTTATGAGTGTCAAAAGCTCTACGTCTGACATTAAGTCCTCCAGGGAGTGTACCTTCAGTGTGACAACCGGTATACATCGATTCTAGCATTACATCCCATACGGCTTGTATTCTCTGATCGATTTCTTCGTCAGTTCGCAACGATCGCTCATTTTCTAATACAATCTCGGACACTTTTTTGCCCTTTTCATGACAATAACCCAAAAGATCGGTTGCTTTTTGAATAGGTAATGGGAAGCCCTGGAACTCTTCCATTTTCTTTTCTTTTCTTTTCCGTTCTTCTTTGATGACAAAACCACCACCTATAGAGTAAAAAGAAGAGGATATTTTTTGACCATCAGTAAGGTGCGCATGAAAAGTAATGGCGTTGGGATGAAACTCTTTAAATTCTTTATTGAACACGATTTGCATTTCAGGATCGAATGTCACCCAAAGCTCGGTATTGAAATGAATTTTTTTCTCAGTATTAATGTTGTTGATAATGGATGATATCGAAGATACATCTATAGTCTGTGGATCGTATCCGCAAAGTCCAAGCATTACTGCAATATCGGTAGCGTGACCTTTGCCAGTAAGTGATAGAGATCCAAAAAGATCAACAGTGATGGCTGTCACATTTTCGAAATGACCATCCTTTTTTAATTCTGCAATCCATCGACGACCAGCACGCCATGGGCCTAGGGTATGAGAACTAGAGGGGCCAACTCCTATTTTCAACATGTCGAAAATACTGATGCATTCCATAATTCGTAATTATTGAAATATTAACAGGGGTAAATATAGGTTTTTGATAAAGAAAATACTTGTTTTTTGAAGAATAGTTAATGCCGTTTTTCGAATCCTTTAAAAAACCTTCTGGCGGATCAGTGTATAGGTTTAGTGACAACCTGTCATATAAATCGTAATGGCACAAAGATTGACCTTACAGGTTTGAATTATTACGAACAACAGTATAACAATTTAGTATAAAGATGAGTAAAATAATAGGAATAGACTTAGGGACAACCAACTCTTGTGTTTCTGTAATGGAAGGTAATGAGCCTGTAGTAATCCCTAATGCTGAAGGTAAAAGAACAACACCTTCTGTAATTGCTTTTGTAGAAGGAGGAGAAATTAAAGTAGGTGATCCTGCAAAACGTCAGGCAGTTACTAACCCAACAAAAACAATCTCTTCTATCAAAAGATTTATGGGTAATAAGTTCTCTGAGTCTTCTAAAGAAGCTCAAAGAGCTGCTTATAAAGTGGTTAAAGGTGATAACGATACGCCAAGAGTAGATATCGACGGACGTTTATATACTCCACAAGAGTTATCGGCGATGACTCTTCAGAAAATGAAGAAAACTGCAGAGGATTACTTAGGACAAGATGTGTCTAGAGCGGTAATTACTGTACCAGCATATTTTAATGATGCGCAACGTCAGGCGACAAAGGAAGCAGGAGAGATTGCGGGTCTTAAAGTAGAAAGAATCATAAACGAACCTACCGCTGCAGCATTAGCTTACGGTTTGGATAAAAAAGGTACTGATCAAAAAATCGTTGTATTTGATTTTGGTGGAGGTACACATGATGTTTCTATCCTTGAATTAGGTGATGGTGTATTTGAAGTACTTTCTACAGATGGAGATACACACTTAGGAGGAGACGACGTAGACCAAAAAATAATCGATTGGTTGGCTGAAGAGTTCAAAGGTGAAGAGAATATGGATCTTCGTGAAGACCCAATGGCACTTCAACGTTTGAAAGAAGCTGCAGAAAAAGCTAAGATTGAATTATCTTCTTCTTCGCAGACAGAAATCAACCTTCCATATATTACAGCAACAGCAAGTGGACCTAAACACTTGGTACGTTCGCTTACAAAATCAAAGTTTGATCAATTAATAGACGATTTAGTAAAGAGAACGATTGAGCCTTGTCGTACAGCACTTAAAAATGCAGATTTATCGACTAGTGATATCGACGAAATTATATTAGTAGGTGGATCTACACGTATTCCAGCAGTACAGGAAGCAGTAGAAAAATTCTTCGGAAAAGCGCCTAGTAAAGGAGTAAATCCAGATGAGGTAGTTGCTATTGGAGCGGCTATACAAGGAGGAGTTTTAACTGGAGATGTTAAAGATGTATTATTACTAGACGTAACTCCATTATCTCTTGGTATTGAGACTATGGGTAACGTAATGACAAAGTTAATTGATGCCAATACAACGATCCCTACCAAGAAATCACAAGTGTTCTCTACGGCAGCAGATAATCAGCCATCTGTAGAAATCCATGTGTTACAGGGTGAGCGTCCTATGGCAGCAGATAATAAAACTATCGGTCGTTTCCACTTGGATGGAATTCCACCATCACCTAGAGGTGTACCTCAGATTGAAGTTACTTTTGATATCGATGCCAATGGTATCATCAAAGTGTCTGCTACTGATAAAGCGACTAATAAATCTCAGGATATTCGTATTGAAGCTTCTTCAGGATTAACCGAAGAAGAAATCGAAAGAATGAAGAAAGAAGCAGAAGCGAATGCTGAAGCGGATAAAGAAGCTAAAGAAAAAGCAGATAAGCTTAACGAAGCTGATGGAATGATCTTCCAAACTGAAAAGCAATTGAGTGAATTTGGTGATAAATTATCTGATGATAAGAAGAAGCCAATCGAAGATGCTTTAGAAGAGTTGAAGAAAGCCTATGAATCTAAGGATATCGCAGTAATCCAACCGGCTCTTGATACAATCAATGAAGCTTGGAAAGTAGCTAGCGAAGAAATGTACAAAGCACAAGCAGAAGCACAACAAGGGCAACCTGGTCCTGATGCTGGTGCAGGAGGAGATTCTTCAGGTGGTGGATCTGAAGGAAGTGATGTAGAAGATGTAGACTTCGAAGAAGTAAAGTAAGAATAGTTAGCCTATTCATATATTAAAAAAGAGAGCCGATTCCGGCTCTTTTTTTTGTTTCATTAGGAGTTCATTAACAAAAGAATATTCTTTTTTTAACAGCGTTACTTCATACTCCAACATGCGATCTTTTTTACTTTTGATAATACTTAATCATATAAATTATCGAAAATGAAAAAAGTTTTTTTAGTATTGTTTTTAATGGGGGCATTAACAACAATGAATGCTCAAGAAGTTGTTTTTGGAGTAAAAGCAGGGGTTAACTTTTCTAAGTTTGGAAAGGATGCTGATGCAGACGGTAGAACAAGCTTATTTATAGGGGGTCTTGCCGATTTTACAATCAACGAACAATTTCATATCCAACCAGAACTATTGTATTCTTCAGAAGGTTCTGAAGATATCGAAGCGAATTTTATCAGAGTATTAGGGATTGGAAAGTATTACCCTGTTGAAGGTTTTAGTTTGGAAGCTGGTCCACAGTTTGGTATTCGCGTCTCTGCGGATAATGCAATCGAAGATACGACCAAATCGTTTGATTTTGGATTGTCTTTTGGAGCTGGTTACGAGCTAACAGATATCGGTTTGTTATTCAACCTACGATATAATGCCGGTATTGCTAATCTTTCCGATGTAGATGGTTTTGATACCAACTTAGGAACATTTCAGTTAGGAGTAGGGTATAAGTTCTATTAATAGAAATATCTATATAAATAAAAAAGCACGGTTTTGGCCGTGTTTTTTTATGCCTGTATTCTTCTTAGTGCTTCTTTTGTAGAAAGTGGTTTTAATATGGTTTTGGATACAAAATCTTGAACATCTGTTGGATTCACTTTTGAATATTCTCGTAACGCCCAGCCGATGGCCTTTTTGATAAAAAATTCATCTGATGATTTATGAGCCTCGCACAAAGAAAATAATAATGCTTTATCCGTTTGTTCTTTATACCCAAGTTGAAAAAGAATAGCACTTCGATTGAGCCACATATGTTCTGATCTGGAGAATTCTGGGATCACAGTAGTTATTTCATCAGGAAATTGAAGCAGATAATTCCCCAAAATATGTTTGGCGATAAAATCCACAGTATCCCACCAGGAATGTGTCGTAATTAGCTTTTCGATAAGTACGATATCTTCTTTTCGATATTTTTTCTTTAGCGTTTGATCAACGAGTTCTATGGCGCAAAGATGTAATTCTCTTTCTTCCATAGCATATAACTGGAGCGCCAACTCTGAACAGTTTTCTGGCGTTACCAACCCTTTAAAACTGATAAGTGTTTCTTTCAATATAGCCTTTCTTATAGGAGCTTTTACACCATAAAACGGAAAGCGGTTTTTCATATAGGCTTTCATGGCAATAGCATTATCTGGATCAGATTGCTCTTGTAGTTTAGATTGTAATGTGCACAAAAAATCCATGATAACAAGATACACATTCTATGGTATAGAAGAATCAAGTCAATGTAGAAATTATGATAGTAAATTTAATCGGTTTGTATGCTCCATCTTTTTTCTAAATTCAAAACTTTACCAGATAGCGCATGACCAGTTATCGTAATTATTGTACCCACTCCATAGGATAAGGCACCATATCCAAGGATTGCTGTATTTCCTACTAACAATGCTATGGTTCCTATACATACGGCACCAACTCCTCCAATCATTGCAGTATACCCAATGACAGTAATTATGGTAGGAATCGTTCTTTTCTCCTTCAGTAACTTAATCTTTTTGATGTCCTGAACTGGTATTGATACGGGAGTTTGTTCTTTAGTTACGATTATCAAAGAACCATTCTCGAATTTTTTGAAGACACCTTTAGCACTTTTACGATCGTCGTATTTCCAGACTTTTAAGGTATTTCCGGGGAATAGTACTACTTTCTTATCCGATCCATTCTTTTTAATGACTAAGCTATCCGAGTTGAAATTATATATAGGTTTATATTCAGCATTTTTAGAAAAACCATGAACATAAACACCGGATAGTAAAATGACACATACTACTGGAATAATCTTTTTCATAAATAAAAAGGAGATAGGTATACTTTTTATCTATAGATACTCCCAAAAGCAAAAGGTTGCTTAAAACCCTACTGCCGTGTCGTCACCTCTTTTATCGGCTCCGCCCTCCAAACTTCCATCGGGTAATGCCAGGATACCATCAACCTTACCAATGATTCGAGATTCCTCTTCATTGATTTCATATCCTTTAGCATTTAAGTTTTTTAGTATAGCTGGATCAAATGAATTAGGTTCAAAGACTACTACATCGGGTAACCATTGATGATGAAAACGAGGAGCATTAACTGCATCTTGCATCGTCATACCAAATTCTTTTACATTTAAAATAGTTTGCAATACCGAAGTAATAATAGTAGATCCACCTGGGGTTCCAACGGTCATCCAGAATTTTCCATCTTTCTCCACAATGGTAGGTGTCATAGAACTTAGCATTCTCTTTTCGGGAGCAATAGCATTAGCTTCAGCACCGATAAGTCCAAACATATTAGGAGCACCAGGCTTAGCACTAAAATCATCCATCTCGTTATTGAGGAAGAAACCTAAATCATCCACATATAATTTAGAACCATAGGCCCCATTTAGAGTAGTAGTAACGGAAATTGCATTTCCAAAAGTATCCACAATCGAGTAATGCGTGGTTTCACTGCTTTCATAACCAGGGATTGCTCCGTGACTTATGGCTGTCGATGAGGTTGCTTGATCAAAACTAAAATCACTCATTCGATTTTTTAGATATTCTGGACCTAAAAGAGTGTCAACCGGTATATCTACAAAATCTGGGTCACCCAAATAGAAACTACGATCTGCATAGGCTCTTCGCTCAGCTTCTGTAATCACTTGTATTGTTTTTAGGCTGTTATGACCATAGTCTGCTAAATCGTAAGGAGCGATCATTTTCATGATTTGAGCCAGACATATACCACCACTAGAAGGTGGTGACATCGAGATGATATCCAAATCTTTATATTTAAATTGAATCGGATCTCGCCATTTGGCTTCATATTTATTCAAATCCTCAATGGTCATAATACCTCCGTAAGATTGTATAAAATCAACCAATTTCTGACCGGTTTCTCCATTATAAAATTCATCTCTGCCATTCTCGATAATACGCTGTAGGGTATTTGCCAAAGTAGGATTCTTTAAGGTATCGTTTGCTTGATATCCTTTTAGAATAGGTATGGTATCTTTATTGGCTTTCAAGAATAGCTCTTTGTAATGTTGAAATCGTTTTTCTTGTTTTTCTGTCACTACAAATCCTTGATTAGCCAGTTCTACTACAGGAGTCAAAATATCCTTTATGGGCAGTGTCCCAAACTTTTGATGTACTTCAAAAATCCCTGCGATGGTACCAGGAACCCCAACAGCTAATGCTCCTAGCTGGCTTTTTTCGGGAATATGATCTCCATTCTCGTCAAGATACATGTCTTTTGTAGAAGTTAAAGGAGCTTTCTCTCTGTAATCCAAAGCACCAGTATCTCCATTGGCCATGCGATACACCATAAAACCTCCACCTCCTAGATTTCCGGCATAAGGGTAGGACACGGCCAATGCCATTTCTGTAGCGACCATGGCATCAAAGGCATTACCTCCTTTTTGCATAATAGCGGTTCCGATTTTTGAAGCTTCTTCTCTTGCCGATACTACCATTGCTTTTTGAGTAATTACACCTCTTACAGGTGTTTTAACTATAGGTTTTGGTGTTTCTTTGCAAGAAAAGCACACTGTCAAAAGGCAAAAGGATAAGAGTAGTCTCATAAGGTTTTCATTTCGTTTTTGGTGAAAAGCTCTAATTCTTTAAAAAAAGCTTGAAATTCTTGATCAAAATCAGCATAATAGGCCTCGAGCTCAACGACTGCAAGGTTCATCTTAGAACGATTTTTTGTCCTACGATTCATACCCGAAAGCACACTGCCAATGCCCGATATACTTGCATAACTTAATAACCAATTATCACCAATCATATAGGGTAAGAAGTTTTGTACTTTCTTCGGTAGTATGTCATAGTTATCTTGTAGTAGTTCATAAAATTGAAGCGTGTAGGTTTCCAAAGGAATTTCAGAATATTCCTCCCAACGTGCTGCTAGAAAATGATCATAAAAAATGTCAACAATAACAGGGCTATAACGTCCGTATTTTGGGTATAGCCGTTGTGCGCTCTGCTTCACAATAGGATGAGTATCGGTATAAGAATCGATTTTGCGATGTAAGATGATACCTTTGCTGATTTGCTTAGGATATTCTAAATATTTTTTGCCTTTGACGGAGTCAGCGATAAAATTACCAATTTTAAGTTCGGGGTCTTCTCCAGAAAGATAAATATGAGCTAAGAAATTCATTATCGAAATTTACAATTTTTTAGAAATGTAGTGTTGTTTTTTTGTAAACTTTAATAGTATAGTTGTAGTAATGTTTCTTAGGATGTACATTTGCCCTCAAATACAGAATTAATATAACAATATGACATTAATCAAATCAATTTCAGGAATACGTGGTACCATAGGAGGAGGAGTAAGTGATAATCTTACCCCAATCGATGCTGTAAAATTTGCTTCGGCATATGGGAGCTGGTTAAAAAAGGAAACCAACAAAGAGCACCCAATAGTGGTAGTGGGAAGAGATGCGCGTATTTCGGGATCGATGATTCAGCAACTAGTAATGAATAGTTTGGTTGGGCTTGGGATTCATGTAGTTGATTTAGGGCTTTCTACCACGCCTACTGTTGAGGTTGCGGTACCTATCGAGAAGGCAGATGGAGGAATCATTTTGACAGCTAGTCATAATCCTAAACAATGGAATGCGTTAAAGCTTTTGAATGGGAAGGGAGAATTTCTAAATGCTGAAAATGGAAAGAAAATACTCGAGATTGCAGAAAACGATGACTATACATTTGCAGAGGTTGATGATCTTGGAAGCATTACGGTAAATGATACCTACATAGACAAACATATTGATGAGGTGTTAAACCTTTCTTTGGTGGATGCAGATAAGGTTAAAGCTTCTGGATTCAAAGTAGTAGTAGATGCAGTAAACTCTACAGGAGGGATTGCAGTGCCTAGGCTTCTAAGAAAAATGGGAGTAGATGTAATCGAATTGTATTGCGAGCCTAATGGACATTTCCCGCATAATCCAGAACCTTTAAAAGAGCACTTAACCGATCTATCTGCTTTGGTCGTAAAAGAAAACGCTGATTTTGGATTGACCGTAGATCCAGACGTAGATCGTTTGGCTTTTATGAGTGAAGATGGAGAGATGTTTGGAGAAGAATATACACTGGTAGCTTGTGCAGACTTTGTACTAGGTAAAACACCGGGGAATACGGTTTCAAATTTATCTTCAAGTCGTGCTTTGAGAGATGTTACCGAGCAACATAATGGTTCTTATGAAGCCAGTGCCGTAGGAGAAGTAAATGTCGTTGAAAAAATGAAAGCTAATAATGCGGTTATCGGAGGAGAAGGAAACGGTGGAATTATCTATCCAGAGCTACACTACGGAAGAGATTCTCTAGTAGGTATCGCTTTGTTTTTAACTCACTTGGCAGAAAAGAAATGCAGCGTTAGTGAATTGAAGAAAAGTTACCCGTCTTATTTTATGAGTAAAAACAAGATTCAGCTTACTCCAGACTTGGATGTAGACGGAATTTTGAAAGGATTCCACAAAAAACATGAAGCTGAAGAAGTATCTACTGTAGATGGTGTAAAAGTAGATTTTGCTGACTGCTGGGTGCATTTAAGAAAAAGCAACACAGAGCCAATTATTAGAATCTACACCGAAGCTAAAAGTCAGGACGAGGCTGATCAATTAGCTGAAGATACTATAAAGACATTAAAGGAAATTGCTGGAATCTAGAAAGTTTCCTGGTTAAAAACAAAAAAGCGAGATGAACATCTCGCTTTTTTTTATTAATCTATAGTGGCTCCTTTTGGAGGTTTAGTATTTCTGTGCTTCCAACGCTTATGTGTCCACAGATAGTATTGTGGTTGTTCTTTGATTTGCTCTTCGAGCATTTTGAGATAGGTTTTTACTACAAAATAGTCATCACACTTAGAGGCGTCCTCGGTAATGGGAACGAATTTGGCCTGATAATAACCTCTCTTTACTTTTTCTACTTTCAAAAACATTACCGGCATCTCTAATCTTTTGGCTAATACTTCTCCTCCCATAAATGCAGGTACTTTGATTCCCATAAAATCTGTCCAATATGTGGCATTGTATATTTTTGGTGATTGATCAGAAACCAAACCGTAGGCGCAAACTCTACCTTTTTCTATGTCTTTGGTGATCTCTTTCATAGCTCTACTACTGGTGATTAATTTCGCATCAAACCTGTTTCTCATTCGATGTACCAATCGATCAAAATATTTGTTTTTGATCTTTTTATACACTCCAGCAATTGGGAGGTTTAATGTAAAATAGGCAGCAATAGACCATTCGTAACTTGCATAGTGACCAAATAACACCATAATACTTCGTTCTCGTTTTTCAAACTCTTGAACGGTATGAGGATCTATAATTTTAAAGCGCTTTACCAATTCTTCTTCGGAAATGGATAAGGTTTTTATCATTTCAAGAAACATATCGCACATGTGTTTATAAAACTGTTTCTCAATTTTTTGAATTTCCTGATTTGTTTTTTCAGGAAAAACCAAAGTCAAATTCTCACGAACTGTCTTTCTTCTATAGCGTACAATATAATATACCAAAAGATAAATAAATGTGGATAAGGTATAAAATAACCTCCATGGTAACTTTGAAATTATCCATAAAAAAGGGTAGGCGATACTATAGACTACTAACTGCATAGAATTAATTCATAAAGCCCACAAAGATATGATTATTGCAATAAATTATCATAAACTTTTGTCAAATAGCATATGTGCGATCACTTTTAAAAAAGAGGGTAAAATATATGTATATTTGAACAAAATTCGAATTGAATGGGGCAACTAGATATTGTAGTAATAGTAATAATTGCTGTAAATGTATTAATGTCATTAAAAGGTTTTAATGACTTTTCTTTTTTCGAACGGTACAAGTTTAATATTGGAGGGATACGTCGTGGAGAACAGATAAGAATGCTCACCTCGGGGTTTTTGCACGTGGATATGACGCATTTGTTTTTCAATATGTTCACGCTGTATTTCTTCGCTCCGGTTGTGGTTGGTTTTTTGGGGAATGTGAAGTTCTTGATCGTATATTTTGGAAGCCTTATTTTCGGTAATTTATTTTCTTTGTTTTTCCATAAAAACGAATATCATTATAGTGCGGTAGGGGCTAGTGGTGCAGTTTCTGGGATTATTTATGCGGGAATACTGTTTAGACCGGATATGAGTTTATACCTGATGTTTATCCCCATACCTATACCAGCCTATATTTTTGGGATAGGGTATTTGTTATATTCGATATTTGGAATGAAAAACAGAATAGGAAATATAGGGCATGACGCTCATTTTGGTGGAGCGGTTGGAGGATATGTCATCACTTTAATATTAGCTCCTTGGATATTATATGATAATACGTTGATGGTTGGACTTTTAGCAATTCCGATTATTATATTGTTTGTTTTACAGCGTTTAGGTAAAATTTGAGAAAACATACCATACATTAACAAAAAAACGATCTCATTTGAGATCGTTTTTTTGTTAATAATCTTTTTAGCACTATAGAGCTTTTTCTCCTAATAGTTCTGATATCTTTTGTTCTAAAGCAGGGCCTCTTAAATTTTTAGCAATTACCTGTCCTTGTTCGTCTATGATAAACGTAGCAGGTATAGATCGCACTCCATATGCTCTTGCGATAGGATCTTGCCAGAATTTTAGGTTAGATACGTGGTTCCAATCCAGATTGTCATCAGCAATAGCCTTTGTCCATGATTCTTGTTTCTTATCCAAGGAAACTCCAATAATATTTAATCCTTTGTCATGATACTTATTATAAACACGGACTACATTAGGGTTCTCTAGTCTACAAGGCTTACACCAGGATGCCCAAAAATCGATAATGGTAATTTTACCCATAGACTCTTTTAGAGAAAGTGTTTTTCCTTCTGGATTCGGAGCAGAAAAATCATCTACCATAGTACCGATATCTATTCTTTTTTGCATGGATACAGCAACAGCATTATTAATAAGTCGATCTAAGTTTTTACCTAGTCGTGAAGTTTTTAACGTATCTGGTAAATTGGTGAATTTGGCTTTAGCATCTTTGGCAGATAATGATTTAAGGTTCAATAAATCTGTAAGCGCCATTACACCAATTAGTGAGTTCGGATTATTGTCTGCAAAATCCTGACGGAACTGAATTTCTTTTTCTTTCAACTCTTCCTGTCTTGTGGCAAGTCTTAATGCTTTATCAGCTTCTTTCAGTTTTGAAGCTATTTGATATTGTGTATTTAGATTAACACGTTCCTCTCCAAACTTCTTGATAGTGTTGATATATTTAAATAATAATTCATTCTCCGGACCTCCTTTGATGATAGAAGATCGTAAACTATCCTTATAAATAGTCATATGAAAAGGATGGTTCTCGGCAATGTATAATACATTACTTCTCAAATTTTGGAAAGTCAAATAGTTGAAGTCATTAGCTTCAGGAGCGGGTAAGTCGATTTTAAATTGTCCTTTTTGAATAGTTGCGGTATCGATCACAAGTGGTCTTCCGGATTGACTAATCGAATTGATGTATACCTCGGTACCATCTTCAAAACCCTGTGTTTCAGCAGTTATTGAATATCCTTTTTCTTTAGTTTGACAAGCTACAAGTAGGAGTATAGCAGCAAATAGAGCGATTCTTTTCATTACGTGTTAATTTACAGGTGATAAAAATAAAGAATACTACCTATAAACACCAAAAATTAACTTTTTGATATAAAAACATATAGTGTTTTTTACCTTTTTTTGGCAAAAAAAATGGGTTTTGGTGTAACAAAATGGCTATTAAACGAGTCTAATGGGTAACCCCATTATAATTTTGAACTATAATCAACAATAAATTAAAATCTGGAAATTGAGTCCAAGTTTTACAACTATGATCGTCTTAATAAAAACAAAAAGCATTAATTATACCTGAAGATGGGTATAATTAGGGTGTTTTTAATTTTTTGTGTTTGATATAGTAAAAGAGCGTAACTTTAAGGATAGAATAATTTTAATTAATTGTTAATATCTGTTTAGTGAGCTAAGTTTGTAGTATTTTTGTTAAAAATATCGTAATTGGTGAATTATGAGGGTGTTAGAGCAGGATTTTCCTTTAGACATATGGATTAGCTTTTCGAAATTTTTTGAACAATACCGAAATTTTTTGAATAGCGACAGCGTACTCCTTAGGGAGAGGGCTTCTCATATCCTGAAGTTAGCAGAAGCGTATCCTGAATTAGATGAGGGGATTAAGGAAGAAGAAAAGGTGTTGGAACTGCTTCCGCAGATCGATATGATCCTTGAGGATTCGTTTGCGCAGGTGCTTCAACAAAATGAAATCAAAATCGCAACTATTCCTTTTCATAATACGGTGCTTAAATCTACTAAGCGCTTTCAAAATATTATAGCAACTGCAGGAGAAGATTTTGAACCTCAAATCAAGAATTTGGATGAGGATCACTATTACATCATGGGATGTAGCATTATTTTGAACAATTATTACGGATATAAAATCGATTTCAGAAGACCGTTCTTTTATGATATTCCTGATGCGTTAGGCATCATGAGACATTATAGAATCATGTATAACGGGGATTTTATTGAAATCATCAAAACTGATAAAGCCAAAGAAATCACCGATGCCGATGTGGCCGAATTGTTGGATAACTTCGATAACATCGAAATTTGGAAAGAGAAGTTTCCACCAAGTAGTTGGGTTTTTAAAGGAATCGTAATTGCGAACATGTTCGATGTTACCACCGATGTTTCTTTATCTGATTTCAAAACGAGCTTAATCAAATACGATAAAACTCAGGGTGATTTTGTTGGAAGTTTTCAGGATATTTTCAGATCTATCTTTAACCTGAAAGAAATCAAAGTTGGTTTTTCTAATTATAATCATGAGGACGAAGTTTTTGAACGTGTACCTTTCAAAAATATAGATAGTTATGTGTTGTATGATAAGTTTTCGGACAGTTGTAAGTCGGCTTTATGCAAAGGTACCTATTATTATATGTTCGAAAAGTCTACCTATTTCGCCATTTCGGATGTAAAGAAATTTCAGCAGTCTACTCCCAAAGAGAAGATGTATAAGAATTTGGTAGCACAAGGAATTAATAGTGCTATTATTGCTCCGATCAAAAGCGAAGGCAAATTACTAGGGATTTTGGAAATCGTATCTCCAAACGTACACGAGCTAAATAGTATCAACGCCAATAAATTACAGGATGTGATGCCGTATCTGGTAGATTCTGTATTGAGATCAAAATCGAAAGCTGAGAATGAATTGGAGTTGGTGATTCAGCAAGAATGTACGTCGATCCATCCGAGTGTACACTGGAAATTTAGACAAGAAGCAAAACGTTTTATGCGCGCGATTGTAGAAGAAAATCCAGTTTCATTTAGAGAGGTAGTCTTTGAAGATGTGTATCCTTTGTATGGTCAAATTGATATCAAAGGTTCTTCTGATGCTCGTAATCATGCAATACAAAAGGATTTAGTATTGCAATTAAGAGGAATCTCCAAAGTAATCAATAGGGTAATAGAAATGGATCCGTTACCTATCTATGAGCAGTTAAAATATAGAGCAAATAGCTATATCAGTGTTGTTCAAGAACAGTTACAGGTGGACAGTGAACAAACTATTATCAACTTTATTAAGAAAGAAATAACTCCGTTATTCAAGCATTTGAAAAAGAAAAATACGGATTTATCGGATCTTATAGATGAGTATGATAATCTGTTGGATAGAAGCTTAAAAACGGTATACAAGCATCGTAAAGCTTATGATGAATCTGTGATGTTGATCAACAAAAAGATGGCATCCTTATTAGATCAGAAGCAAGATGAAGCTCAAGGAATGTATCCTCATTATTTTGAACGATTTAAATCGGATGGGGTAGAGCATAATATGTATATTGGTGAGTCTATCACCAAACAAAAGAGTTTTAATAAGATCTATCTCTATAATTTAAGACTTTGGCAGTTGCAGGTAATGTGCGAAATGGAAAATGCTTATTATCAAATGCAAAAAGATCTTCCGGTTGCGTTGGATGTAGCTTCTATGGTTCTTGTCTTTAATACGTCTTTATCTGTAAGATTTAGAATGGATGAAAAACGATTTGATGTAGATGGTACCTACAATGCGCGTTATGAAGTAGTGAAAAAACGTGTAGATAAATCCAAAATCAAAGGGACTGATCGACGTGTTACCGAAAAAGGGAAGCTAGTTGTTATCTATTCGCAAAAAACAGACGAGAGGGAATATATTAAATACATCAACTTCTTACAATCTAAAAACTATCTGGAAGATGAGATCGAAATTGTAGAGTTAGACGATCTTCAAGGAGTTACAGGTTTGAAAGCATTGCGAGTTAATATTCTATATCATAAAAAAGAAAATGATAAAGAGTATTACACCTACGAAGATTTAATGAAGGAAATCAGCAAATAAAAAATCTTTTCGTTTTACTGAAGGGTGTTGAAGGCAATAAAGAAGCTCAATACCGAGGTTACGATTCCTATGATAAATACCGTATACGTTACCCGAAGTATTTTGTATTTTCGGTGTAATACTTTACCTAAAAAGTACAAATCCTTGATCATGGTGTCATAGATGTAGTCCTTATCTTCCATAAGTTGATGCATTGCGTTTTTGTAATCGGTCAATGGCATCTTATGGAAATTACCAAAGAATAATAGGTTCACTTTCTTTTCCTCAATTTCTTTTTGAGTAAACTCTCCGCTAGTAATATTAGGTCGTGTAGCTAGAACAGAAAGAACAATCGAAACGATACTAAAAAATAAGAAAATTAAGGTGGGATAAATCAAATATTGATTAGAAGGATTGTCTAATTTTGGAATAAGGTTAGATAACGCCAGCGATATAATAATTGCGTTCACCGAAAGCAGAATATTGGCCTTGGTATCTGCAATATCACTAAGTTTAAGATGGTTTCTAAGCGTTACCCTGAATGCGGTCTGTATTCCTTTTTCCGGGCTTTCTTCTTTAAGAAGCTTCTTTAGTTTGTCTTTTTCTTTTTTTTTCTGCTTTCTTAGACGTTCCTGTTCTGTTAGCATTTTAGCTAGATTAGCCTCTTTTCTGGGTTTCCAGTGTTCTTTGGCATAGTCTGTATAATAATGATGTTTGTTTTGAAATAGCTCAATATTGGCTTTTAACCACTCCGAAGAACTAAGGTTTTTTACATTATTTAATTTAAATTCTCTACGTAACAACTCACTGGTTTCTCCGTAATAGTCTTTAGCAAAATGGGAGGCATCTGCGTCTCTTATGATTTCCTCCATAAAATTAGTAGGATGATGTTCCATTTTTGTAGCCAAAATTTGCTCAGATACTTTTTGGATAATGTCTTGAGATACATTTTGTTGACTTAAAAAAGACTTGGCAATGGTAACACTGTGTTCTTCATGATTATCTGTGCTTTTAGAATATCCAGTATCGTGCAACAAAGCAGTTAATAACAAAACTTCTTGATCTTCCTTTGGTAAATTGGTATTATCAAGGATTTCTTTTGTACTTTTAAATACTCTTTTGGTATGATCATAATTATGATATATGCAAGAATTCGGAAGTTCTTTTTCAAAAAGTTCCAAAACGAATTTATCTGTTTTTTCTAAAAGAGAAGACATATATGTAGATTTTCGATCACCAAAATAATTAAAAAAAAGAGATTGTACTCCAAACAATGAATAAATATACTAAGATTCTCATTATTTATACCGTTGCGTTATTTAGTTCTTGTGCAACATATTCTCCTCAGTATAAAGTCGAAAATTTTTCAAAAAAATTACCTCAAAAATCTCTGGAAAAGAGATTTTACCTTATAGGCGATGCGGGGAATGCTCAATTGGGTGAAACTACTCAGGGTTTAGCCCTTCTGGAAAAAGTATTGGATACTACGGAAACCAAGGATGATTTCTTACTTTTTCTGGGTGACAACATTTACCAAAAAGGAATGCCTAAAAAAGGCGATGAGAATAGAGAAGAGGCGGAACATAAGATGAATGTGCAAATAGATGTGGTCAAAAAATTTCAAGGCAAGTCTATTATCATACCAGGAAATCACGATTGGTATAATAAAGGAGTAGAAGGATTAAGAAGGCAAGAAAAATATGTGATTGATCAACTCAACAATGATAAAACTTTCTTGCCAAATCAAGGCTGTCCTCTAGAAAGCATAAAGATTAGTGATGATGTACATCTTATAATTATAGATACGCAGTGGTATTTGGCTAATTGGGATAAAAACCCAACCATCAACGACGATTGTGAAATTAAAACCAGAGAGAAGTTTTTTACAGAACTAGAAGGAGAATTTAAAAAGCACAACGAAAAGACAATTGTAGTTGCCATGCATCATCCTATGTACACCAATGGACCACATGGAGGTAAATTTAGTTTTGATAAGCATATTTTTCCTTCTAAAAAGAAAATACCTCTGCCAGGTCTGGCGTCTTTGGTAGCAATGATGAGATCACAAGGAGGAGTTTCTCAACAGGATGCTTCAAACGAATTGTACAATAAATTTATGCGTAGATTGGCTACAATGGCCAAAGGATTAGATAAAGTAGTTTTTGTTTCTGGACATGAACATTCACTACAGTATTTAGAAGGGGAGGGCTTAAAGCAAATTGTATCAGGTTCTGGCTCCAAAGTATCAGCGGCAGCATTAGGAAAAGATGGTTTGTTTTCTTACCCAGGTCAAGGATTCGCAATTTTGGATGTTTTTACGGACGGCTCATCCAATGTTCGTTTTTATGGAGGAGAAAAAGAACAACCAGAACTGGTATTTCAAACAAAAGTATTTGAAAAAGACCAAGAATATGATACTAGTGATTTGAATACTTCTTTTCCCCAAGAAAAGACTGCTTCGATATATAATAAGGAAGAAGTAAAGAAATCAAAATTCTATAAATCATTTTGGGGAGATCACTATCGTTATGTGTTTGGTACTGATATAAAAGTTCCTGTAGCAACTTTAGATACATTAATGGGAGGTTTCCGTATCGACCGACAAGGAGGAGGACAGCAAACTAGATCTCTTAGATTAATAGATAAAGAAGGTAAGCAATATAGCTTAAGAGCACTGCGAAAAAGTGTGACTCAATTTTTGCAAAAAGGAGCTTTTAGAAACACGTATTTAGACGATGGTTTTGAAGACACCTACACCGTAGATGTACTGGCCGACTTTTTTACATCAAGTTATCCGTATGCCTTTTTGGCGGTAGATGATTTGGCAGAAGCGGTAGGAGTTTATCATACAAATCCAGAAGTATATTATATTCCTAAGCACCCTGCTTTGGGTAAGTATAATGAAAGCTTTGGGGATGAATTGTACTTTTTGGAAGAGCGTCCAGGAAAAGAGTTTAAAGATGTAGCTTCCTTTGGAAATCCAGATGATATCGAGAGTACTGATGATATGTTGAAGAAACTCAGAAAAGATGAAAAGTACACTTTGGATGAAGAAAGTTATATCCGAGCTAGACTTTTTGATATGATTTTAGGAGATTGGGATAGGCATCCCGATCAATGGAGATGGGCCGAGTTTGACACTGAAAACGGAAAGATATACAGACCGATACCAAGAGATAGAGATCAGGTGTTCTGTAATTATGATGGCCTCATTTTAGGATTGGTCAAATTTGTGTCACCATTATCAAGAAAATTTCAATCTTATGACGAGGAACTGAAAAAGGTAAGATGGATCAATTTATCTGGCTTGCGATTAGACCGAGCGTTAATTCAAAAGTCAGATGAGAAGATTTGGATCGATCAGGCAAATCATATTAAAACCATGCTTACCGATGAAGCCATCGAAAAAGCATTTGAAGATATTCCTTCAGAATTACAAGATGAAACGATTCAAAACATAAAACGATTTTTAAAGAGTCGTAGAGATAATATAGAAGATATTGCTACTCGCTATCATGAGTATCTTACTAAGCATGCGATTATTACTGGAACAGATAAAGACGATTATTTCGAAATTACAAGAAAAAATAAGGCGACTACCATAAAGGTTTCCAGAATCAAAAAGGGTGAAATTGAACCTCCGTATTTAGAGAATACATTCAGTTCTAAAGAAACCAAAGAAATCTGGATTTATGGATTAGATGATGATGATCAGTTTGTGGTCAATGGAAAAGGGAGTAACCCTATAAAAATTAGAATTGTTGGAGGGCAAAATAATGATCAATATACTATAGAGAATGGCAGAAAGATCAAAGTGTATGATCATCGATCAAAACCAAATACCGTTAATAAAAAAGGCGGAGCTCGAATACGATTGACGGATATTTATAATTACAACATTTACGATTACAATAAGGTGCGTAATGCCAACAATACAATAACACCTCTTGTTGGATTTAACCCAGATGATGGATTGAGCGTAAGTATTTCGGACATATATACCGTTAATGGTTTTAAAAATAATCCGTACCATAGTAAACATCGTTTACATGCAGGGTATTATTTTGCTACTGAAGGTTATGATATTACCTATTCTGGAGAGTTTATGAACGCCATTGGGAATTGGAATATTTTGATCAATGGAGTATATACCAGCGAAAATTTTGCACAGAACTTTTTTGGCTTCGGAAACAATACTCCCAACTTTGATGATGATCTTGGTTTGGATTTTAATCGTGTCAAGACTAGTATATGGTCCTTTGGTTTAGGGATGTCTAGACGAAATAATTACGGAAGTCGTTTTGCGATTAATGCGAACTACACGGGGATAGAAGTGCAGGATACTCAAGGAAGATTTATAACATCGGGATTAGGTTTTATCATTGGAGATCCAGACTTTTTTGAACGTAAGTTTTTTGCAAACCTTGATCTTCATTATACCTATGAGAGTTATGATAATAAAGTCAATCCTACCCGAGGGATGAAGTTTGATCTACAAACAGGAACAACAACCAATGTAGAAGATACTGATCTTACTTTTGGATATATAAATACCAATCTCGGTTTTTATAGCGCCATCTCTCGAAATAGAAAATTGGTACTTAAAACAGATGTGCTAGCGCAGGTTAATATCGGAGATGATTTTGAGTTTTATCAAGCTGCAACTTTGGGAGGAACTAAAGGATTACGAGGATTTCGAGAAGAACGTTTTACAGGAGAAAGTGCACTGGCATTTAGTGGAGATCTACGATACAGTTTTGATCGCTTTAAAACAGGGCTATTGCCATTACAGATTGGAATTTTCGGCGGATATGATATCGGAAGAGTCTGGTTAGATGGTGAGGATTCTGACCGATGGCATGATTCTTTTGGTGGAGGATTTTGGGTGAATGCCGTAGATGCAGTAGGAGGGCAGCTGGGATTGTTCAACAGTGATGATGGACTCCGATTTACTTTTGGTTTCGGATTAGATTTTTAAGACACTACTGGCTTAAAGGGTATTCGTAAAGCGTGGCTTTGTGATGCTTGGTTTTTTCGTTAGTGATATAAAGTGTAGAATCATTTTTAAAACACACCCCTTCCTTTTGGGAATAGTGATTTAATTTTATCTTTTGAATCGATCCTCCAAATAAGTCATCTCCCTTAAAGTCTGAAAGTACAAACAGTTTATTGTAGGTTAGTAAAACAATGGTATCTCCACTTCGGTTTACAGTAGCTCCTGTAACAAAACAATCGGCATTGTCTTTACACGTGCGGTAAGTACCTATAAGTTTAGCTACATGTTTTCCTGGCGATGCAGGAAGCTTATATAATTTGGTAGTTCCTTCAAATTTAGAACTTCTATTTTTTGTAAAAAGATAAAGGTGATTGTTGAGATGAATAAAAGCCTCAATGTCATAATTGAAATTCTTCTTTTTGGGAGGGAATTTCTTTTGATCTTCCAGAGAGAACCAAATTTTTTCAACAGAAATGTTCTTATCTAATACACCTGCAACCCGATAGATTACAAGGTCTTTACGATTGTTGTTATTGTTGCCAAAATCTCCTATGTAGATATTATTTTGGGTATCGTAGGCAAGATCTTCCCAGTCTACATTTTGGGTGTCAGGAAGTTTAATTTTGTCCAAAATAGTTCCTTTTTCGTCTAATCGATATAAGATGTTTTTGTTACCAGAATCATTGATAACATAAAGATGATCCTTGCCCAAACTGGTAATACCCGAAACTTCATGAACAGTATTGGATAGGGTATTGATTTTTATTAAATCCGTAGATGTATTGTTCTGGCAACTCATGGTGCAAGTTGCCAGAACAATGAGATAAAATGCGAATAGTATTTTAGTTTCTTTGATTCCAGGCATTGAGCATCCAACTTGATTTTTCAAGGTCTCCGATATAGGTTCCGGTAATGTCCAACGTTCCGTCATCTTTACTGTTTTCTGCAGCAGCAGTTACTTCTTTAAGTTGTTGTAACAATACTTGATAATCTGCCAATACAGCTGATACCATTTCCTGGTCAACAAGATTTGTATTTGACTCCTTAATGTTTGAGGTATCAAGGTAGTCGGTAAAGTTGCTTATAGGCTTACCTCGTAGGGTTAAAATTCGTTCTGCAATCTCATCAATTTTTAATTTTGCATCTTCATAAAGCTCTTCAAATTTTTGATGAAGCTCGAAAAAATGAGGGCCTGTGATATTCCAATGAAAGTTTCTCAGTTTTTGATAATGCATATGATAATCGGCTAGTAGCTTGTTAAGCGCACTAATTGTATTTGAATTTTCCATAGGTTTTGTCTATTTATTTTTTAAAATCAATACAAAATTATTATAGTTTAACTGCTTATCTCAAATTTATAATAGTTAATAATGATAATAAGATTATCCAATTCGATTTGTGATTTCTTTAAGAATTAAGTCCAGATACTCAGAATCGTGCGGTACGTATCCTTGATTTTGTAATGGTCTTTTTCTGATTTCTTCAAATTCCTCAATTCCTAATAATTGTATGTCCGAAACTTCTTCTTTTTGTAATGTAAGTTGAGTAATAGGTGTTTTCAATTCAGATACATAAATATGATGAAATTCATTATCAATAATTCCAGGAGCGGGCCTCTTTTGAGAGGGGTAGATTTTCAAAAAATCCAATTCGTGATCCATGATTGATAACCCTATTTCTTCCTGTATTTCACGAATAGCAGATGTTTTTGGATCTTCACCAGCGCTAATATGCCCAGCCACAGAAATATCCCAAAGATCAGGATAAGTGTCTTTATTTTCTGCCCGTTTTTGAAATAACAATTCTTTGTGTTGAGTATAAAACCAAATATGTACACTTGCATGATACAGACCCAATCGATGTGCTTCAGATTTAAGCCGTACATCTTCTGTAGCTTCACCATGCTCATTTAATATGTCGATCAGTTCGTCAGCCATTACTCTTGTTTTGCATTTGCATTAAAATAAAAAAGGGCATTTGCAGTCAAACACCCTTTTATCTTTAGATTATATGCTTATTATTTTCCAAAATAACTAAAAGTTTCTCCTGCTTTTATATTCAAAAGACTTTCATAGATCAACTTTATTACATTTTCTACATCATTTTTATGTACCATCTCTACCGTAGTATGCATATATCGCAATGGCAAGGAAATTAACGCTGAAGCTACACCTCCGTTACTATACGCAAAAGCATCTGTGTCTGTTCCAGTCATTCTACTAGAAGCCATTCGTTGAAATGGGATTTTTTTGTCTTCAGCGGTTTGGATTAATAATTCTCTAAGTCGGTTTTGTACCGCTGGAGCATACGAGATTACAGGACCATCACCAATTTTGGTTTCCCCTTGAGTCTTTTTCTCAATCATTGGGGTAGTGGTGTCATGACAAACATCGGTCACAATAGCTACATCTGGTTGTATAGTATGAGTAATCATTTCTGCACCGCGCAATCCAATTTCTTCCTGCACCGAGTTAGTGATATAAAGTCCAAAAGGAAGTTTCTTTTTGTTTTCTTTTAAGAGTCGAGCTACTTCAGCAATCATAAAACCTCCCATGCGATTGTCTAGTGCACGACAAACAAATTTGTCTTTATTAAGGATAAAAAACTCGTCGGGATAGGTGATTACACATCCGACATGTACTCCCAATTTTAGCACTTCCTCTTTTGTAGAGCAACCTACATCAATGCAAATATTGTCTAATTTTGGTGGTTCTTCTTTAGCTCTGTTTCTTGTATGTATCGCCGGCCATCCAAATACGCCTTTTACAATCCCTTTTTTGGTATGTATGTTAACTCTTTTTGAAGTTGCAATTTGATGATCACTTCCTCCATTTCTAATAACATAGATTAATCCGTTGTCGGTAATGTAATTCACATACCATGAAATTTCGTCAGCATGACCTTCGATGACTACTTTGTATTTTGCTTTCGGATTGATAACACCTACAGCGGTCCCATAAGTATCCGTGATGAAATCATCTACATAAGGTTTTAGATAGTCCATCCATATCTTTTGTCCTTCCCATTCATATCCGGTCGGAGCATGATTGTTCAGGTATTTTTCAAGAAAAGTCAATGACTTTTTGTTTAATATGCTGCTTTTTTTAGCCATAGTAATGTATAATCTAATTTAGTTTTCACGAATTTAATAATATTCACATATATTTTACGCTATAGAATATGTTAATTACTAATTTTGGAATAATTTTGGAAGACCTAAATTTACTATGTTAAGACATTTGTGCGTTATATGGATGGTTTGTGCCACTAGTATGCTCTTTTCTCAAGAGAAGGGAAAGACTCCTATTGATTCTACCAAAATTGATTCTACCCGATACGTACAGTACTATATTATTGAAGGCGATACCATTCCTCATGAAGCCATAGATTTGGATGAAGTTGTAATTCTTGGCCGGTTAAAGTTTAAAGATAATCTGTCCAGAAGAAAATATTTGATTTTACGACGTAAAACCAGAAAGGTATATCCTTATGCAAAGTTGGCCGCAGATCGACTAACAACACTCAATGAGCGATTAGAATCAATTGATTCCAAAAGAGCACGTAAAAAATATGTAAAAAGACTTCAGAAATATATGGAGGAGGAGTTTACCAAAGAATTAAAAAAACTCACGCGTACAGAAGGTCAGATTTTGGTAAAGTTGGTTAATCGACAAACAGGTAAGACTATGTTTGAGTTGATCAAAGAATACCGAAGTGGTTGGAGAGCCTTTTGGTATAATAATACAGCCCGCCTTTTTGATATATCACTCAAAGAAGTGTATGATCCTATAAATGTGGAAGAAGACTATTGGATCGAGGATATTTTACAGCGAAGTTTTCAAGCGAATGTACTAAAAGAGCAAAAAACAGCTTTAGATTTTAGTTTTTATGATTTGAGGAATAAATGGTCTGATCCCGGCGATAGTAAGACTGCAAAACAATAATCTAAGAAAGTAATGTGCAATTCTTACACTTTGAGTTTTTGAGAAGTCCGAAAATTCTAAAAAAATACCTCTCCGTTTTCATAAAATTTATTATCTTCACTTTCTATCTTTTTTAAAATCAGCCTTTTCGAAATTTCTTTAAAAAAATCTTCAAAAAATTCATTGTTGATTAAGAAACTATGCTTAGGTTTGCAGCCGCTAAACGGGGAGAATATTTGGGATAGTGATTGTGTTTAGTTTAGTTCATTGACAGCTTCGGAAAAACTTTTAAAAAATATTTCAAAAAAGTTTTGGTGGATAAAAAAGGGGTTGTATATTTGCACCCGCTTTGAGAGAGAAGCGAAGTTCATAAGAGAGATTACGATGGTTTAAGGTTAGTTTTGGCTAGCTAAAATAGGGTTCGATTCCCTTAGTAATAACGAAGTTTTAGGATGCTATTAATAGTGGCATTTGAATCTAAAGAAGTTCATAGACATATTGATTGACAGCGCGTACGATTTTTGGTTTTATTACTGAGAATCGAAGCAAAGAAATTAAATCGAAAGACTAGAATCATCTATTGAGATAAGAACCGATTAATTCTGTGTTGTATTGTTTTTAGATAGATAATATTTAAGAATAAACGATGAAGAGTTTGATCCTGGCTCAGGATGAACGCTAGCGGCAGGCTTAACACATGCAAGTCGAGGGGTAACAGGAGATTGCTTGCAATCTTGCTGACGACCGGCGCACGGGTGCGTAACGCGTATAGAACCTACCTTATATTGGGGGATAGCCCAGAGAAATTTGGATTAATACCCCATAGTATGCTGAATTGGCATCAGTTTAGTATTAAAGATTTATCGATATAAGATGGCTATGCGTTCTATTAGCTAGTTGGTAAGGTAACGGCTCACCAAGGCGACGATAGATAGGGGTCCTGAGAGGGAGATCCCCCACACTGGTACTGAGACACGGACCAGACTCCTACGGGAGGCAGCAGTGAGGAATATTGGACAATGGAGGCAACTCTGATCCAGCCATGCCGCGTGCAGGAAGACTGCCCTATGGGTTGTAAACTGCTTTTATAGAGGAAGAAACCGCTCTACGTGTAGAGCTCTGACGGTACTCTACGAATAAGGATCGGCTAACTCCGTGCCAGCAGCCGCGGTAATACGGAGGATCCAAGCGTTATCCGGAATCATTGGGTTTAAAGGGTCCGTAGGCGGGCTTATAAGTCAGTGGTGAAAGTTTGCGGCTCAACCGTAAAATTGCCATTGATACTGTAGGTCTTGAATCATTGTGAAGTGGTTAGAATGTGTAGTGTAGCGGTGAAATGCATAGATATTACACAGAATACCGATTGCGAAGGCAGATCACTAACAATTGATTGACGCTCAGGGACGAAAGCGTGGGTAGCGAACAGGATTAGATACCCTGGTAGTCCACGCCGTAAACGATGGTTACTAGCTGTTTGGACTTCGGTCTGAGTGGCTAAGCGAAAGTGATAAGTAACCCACCTGGGGAGTACGTTCGCAAGAATGAAACTCAAAGGAATTGACGGGGGCCCGCACAAGCGGTGGAGCATGTGGTTTAATTCGATGATACGCGAGGAACCTTACCAGGGCTTAAATGTAGTCTGACAGCTTTAGAGATAGAGTTTTCTTCGGACAGATTACAAGGTGCTGCATGGTTGTCGTCAGCTCGTGCCGTGAGGTGTCAGGTTAAGTCCTATAACGAGCGCAACCCCTGTTGTTAGTTGCCAGCGAGTAATGTCGGGAACTCTAGCAAGACTGCCGGTGCAAACCGCGAGGAAGGTGGGGATGACGTCAAATCATCACGGCCCTTACGTCCTGGGCCACACACGTGCTACAATGGCCGGTACAGAGAGCAGCCACTTAGTGATAAGGAGCGAATCTATAAAGCCGGTCACAGTTCGGATCGGAGTCTGCAACTCGACTCCGTGAAGCTGGAATCGCTAGTAATCGCATATCAGCCATGATGCGGTGAATACGTTCCCGGGCCTTGTACACACCGCCCGTCAAGCCATGGAAGCTGGGAGTACCTGAAGTCCGTCACCGCAAGGAGCGGCCTAGGGTAAAACTAGTAACTGGGGCTAAGTCGTAACAAGGTAGCCGTACCGGAAGGTGCGGCTGGAACACCTCCTTTCTAGAGAATTTAGAAATGGTACGACTCAGAAGGTTTTTATTCAAGGGTTGATTTTAGTTTTTCGGCTGTCAATTAAATATTAAGGGATCGATTGTTTTATTTAGATAATTGATTTTTACTAACGAAGTCTCATAGCTCAGCTGGTTAGAGCGCTACACTGATAATGTAGAGGTCGGCAGTTCGAGTCTGCCTGAGACTACGAAATAAGTTCATTTTATATTGAATAAGGAAATTTTAGAAGTTGTGCTACTGTCAACTAATATTTGGCTACGGTCAACTTTATAAGACGGGGAATTAGCTCAGCTGGCTAGAGCGCCTGCCTTGCACGCAGGAGGTCACCGGTTCGACTCCGGTATTCTCCACAAGGTCTTTAAGGCCACAACGTTCATTGACATATTGATTTAGAGAAAAAACGAGCACACATGATTTTATAATTATGTGATGTAAAATAAAAACTAAGAGCAAATTAAAGCATAAGACATAAGCTAATTAAGGGCGTATGGGGGATGCCTAGGCTCTCAGAGGCGAAGAAGGACGTGATAAGCTGCGATAAGCTACGGGGAGAGGCACATACTTGTTGATCCGTGGATTTCCGAATGGGGCAACCCGGCATGTTGAAGACATGTCATCCTTTCGAGGAGGCGAACGTGGGGAACTGAAACATCTAAGTACCCATAGGAGAAGAAAACAATAGTGATTCCGTTAGTAGTGGCGAGCGAACGCGGAATAGCCCAAACCAAATCGGTTACGGCCGGTTTGGGGTTGTAGGACTACAACATAGGATTTGTAATGAATTAGAACTGTTTGGAAAGACAGGCCAGAGAAGGTGATAGCCCTGTATAAGTAAAGATCAAATTCTTAGTAGTATCCTGAGTAGCGCGGGGCACGGGAAACCCTGTGTGAATTTGGCGGGACCATCCGCTAAGGCTAAATACTCCTGAGAGACCGATAGTGAACCAGTACCGTGAGGGAAAGGTGAAAAGAACCCTGAATAAGGGAGTGAAAAAGACCC
>OZ246021.1:0-605000 GCA_965230845.1 Aquimarina sp. | reverse complement strand
CGCCTTCTTTGAAAACCCTCATCACAATCGATGAGGGTTTTTTGTTGGAATAAAGTTTTGTTACCTTTAGATAAGCCAACAAATATCCATATGAGCTCTTTTATAGCGAATAGATTATTATCCAATATCCAATCTAAAGCTGTCCTATAGAAATGTGAAAGTGACCTCATAACTTTTACAGAATCCGTAATTTGGTGCTTTAAAAAAGAAGAATGAAAAAGATAGTTAACTATATCATACTTGTTTTAGCGTTAGGATTTGGTTTGTTCTATGGATACACAAAATTTACTGCAGCTCAAGAGGGAGAGCAGGCTCCTGATTTCGAAACTACATTGGTAGATGGTTCATCATTTCAGCTATCCAAATTGCAAGGAAAGTATGTGTTGTTGGATTTTTGGGGATCCTGGTGTCCTCCATGTAGAAAGGAAAACCCAAAATTAGTACAATTACATACTACTTATCCTAATCAACTTACTATTGTTACTGTGGGCCTAGAAAAAGATGCTACTTCCTGGAAGAAGGCGGCAGAAAAAGATGGGTTTGTCTGGAAGAATCAGATTGTACATCAAAACAAATTTGTAATGTTGTCTCCAATAGCTAGAAAATATGGTGTATCAGAAATTCCATCTAAGTTTTTAATTTCCCCGGAAGGGAAATTATTAGGGAAACTATCTTTTGAGGAGATTGACCAAATATTGGCTAATACAAAACTACCCCAATCACTAAAATAGTTGTAGTTTTGGAAGCTATTTGAGGCTACAACTTTAAAACATTATGATAGAACAATCTCCTGTAGAAGAAAGATGGAACTGGATTACTCATGGTCTTGGGTTTGTAATGTCCATTATTGGCTTTGTATTACTTTTGTTTTATGATACGCATCAAACAGCATATAGTACATTTACTATCGTTTTGTATTCAGCCTCCTTATTAGTACTGTATTTTGCATCTACAGCATACCATTATTCATCAACACCAGAGTTGAAACGTAAATTTAGAATAATGGATCATATAGGTATTTATCTTTTGATTGCGGGTACCTATGCACCTGTTACTTTAATCACGCTATTAGATAGTAAAGGGATGCTACTATTTACTCTAGTTTGGTCTTTGGCGATCATAGGTTCTGTTTTAAAACTGTTTTTTACAGGTCGATTTCAACTGTTATCGGTTGTACTCTACTTGCTTATGGGGTGGCTAATTATGTTGGACATGGATACGCTTAGTGGATTAGTAGGAGATCGTGGAATTCATTATCTCATGCTAGGTGGAGCAGCTTATACTGTTGGAATCATATTTTATGCCCTTAAAAAAATGCCGTTTAGTCACGTAATCTGGCATCTTTTTGTTTTGGCTGGAAGTATTTTTCATTTCTTATTCATATTCCGTTTTATTATATAGAATAGGAATAATTACAGTTTAATTAAGAAGCTTTAGAAATTTTACTAACCAAGTAAGAGTTTATTTTCTTGAAAAACTCTTCTTTCTTAAACGGTTTTCTCATGTAATCACAGAAACCAGATTCAGCATTCAATATCTCTGTGATTGTATCCTTTGTGTCAGAAGCCGTTAAAGCGATTATCGGAATGTCTAAATTAAATTCTCTTATTTTCTTAGTGGCTTCCATACCATTCATATTTGGCATGTTCAAATCCATTAAAATAAGATCATAGTGTTTTTGTTTCACCATATCAATAGCAATAAGACCATCATCTGCAATATCAGAAACATACCCTTTGGTTTTTAGAATATTCTGGGTAACAATTTGATTGATCTTATTGTCCTCAACAATCAGAATACTGTGATCTTGACTATTATCTAAAGTGATTAAATTTTCTGAAGGGCGTTCTGTTTGTTCTTCTTCGTTTGCTTCATGGATTTTAAAAGGAATACTGAAATAGAAAGTAGCTCCTTCTCCAGGAATACTTTCTACCTTAATATCACCGCCGTGTAGTTCTACCAATTTTCTTACGATATTTAATCCTAAACCTGTTCCGGTAGTATGATCAGAAGAGTTGGCTTGAGAGAATTTCTCAAATATAAGTTCTTGCTTATCCAACGGAATACCTCTTCCGTCATCTTTTACTTCAAAGGTAATTTCAACCGTATCGTTTTCTATTTTTGGGTTTTTAAAATTTAACCAAATGTTTCCTTCTCTGGTAAACTTGTTTGCATTACTAATAAGATTGATGAAAATCTGTGATAATCGCACAGAATCACCAATTAGTAAATTCGGAATAGTAGGATCAAGGTTAAGGTGTAAGGTATTCCCATTTTTATCGGCCTGATATTCAAATGAGTTTTTAATATCGTTTGCCAAATTCTTTATATTATAAACGGATTCGTCTAGTTGAATTTCATAGGATTCCATTTTGGTAACCTGAAGAACATCGTTAATCAAGTTCAGTAAATGATCAGCAGAAAACTTCATTAACTTGATAAAGTTATGGTTTTCTTCATCCTTAATGCGTTCCATTAATATGGAAGACAGTCCTATTACTCCGTAAAGAGGTGTTCTTAGTTCGTGACTAACAGTAGAAATAAACTTGGTTTTAACCGCAGCCAAACGATCCGATTTTTCCTTTGCAATCTTTAATTCTTTGTTTTTTAAAGCAAGAGACTCTCCCAGCACTTTAGTTTTTTTGTGATTATAGACAAAGAAGCAAAACAACGTCAAACACAGGAGGAGTAGGGACAAGGTAAAAATAGATACTGTTTTGGATTGCTGTGCCTTTTGGGTTTCTATAGTTTTTTTCGCCTCACTTACTGTAAGTTGTTTTTTATATCTGTCTGCTTCTAGTTTTTCGCTTTCAAGTGCAGTTTGATGGTGTTTGGTATATTTTTTAAGAATAACATATGCTTTTTCCTTGTTCCCTATTTTAATCAGTAAGCTTTCATACTTCTGATAAATGATCATTGCTTCTCTGTATAGTTCACTTTTTTCGGAGATAGATGCCGCTAATTCAAAATTTTGTATTGCTTTTTTGTACTGCCTTATGTATGAGTAATATTCAGCAATACTGGTATAGGTCATTACTAATTTTGGGGTGTATTCTGCGTTAGTTTTAAAGAAGCTAAGGCACTTTTGTAATAATCTTTTTGACTTATTATATCGTTTCGTCTTTAAATAAATATTCGCAAGATTCAATTGAAGAAGATGTTTGGTATATTCATCTAAATTTGAAAAATTCTTATTGATGTAGTTGATTCTTTTAAGTGCTCGTCCTGGTTTGTTAAACCCTTCTAGATAGACCAAAGCAATATTGTTATTGATATCTATAGCCACTTCATCAAAACCACTGAGTTCTTTTGCGAAAAGGTCTGCAATTTTAAAATTTTCAAGGGCTTCTTTATAATCTCTTGAAGAAAGGGATATTTTACCTAATAGATTATAAGCACTTGCTTTAAGATAGTATTGTTGTTTGGTACTGAATTTTTCGGCAATGTCTATAATAGTCTCTGAAATCAGTATGCTATTAGCTCTTCCTACTGTGTTTAACTGTTTTTCAGTATGAGATAGGGTGTTTTTGAGCTCTGAGAAAGACATATCCTCATATTCTCCGGCATGAGTATCTATGAAGAATAGGCAAGTCAATAAAAGGCATATAAAATATCTAAATATTTTAAGGCTATTCATTATTTCAGTTTTGGGGCGCTCAAATATATTAAAAAAAAGTTACGTAATGGTTAAAAAGCTTAAATAATGTGTTGAAAAACCGTAATTAAAGGTTTTTTCTGTTAAAATTGTAGGAATAAAGCTTCTTTTTTGAATAAAAATTCTTGAAAAGTGATCTGTCTTCTCAATATACAGTTAAGTTTTTGAAAATAAAGTAGATATCATCTTTATGCATTTGCTGATACCAAAAATGGCTATTGCTTTAAAACAATAGCCATTATTAATTTATTTTTTACAGTTGGGGTTATCCTCTGCAACCTCTTATTACTCCAAATACATAATCATCTGCAGCTTCATTAAATTCATCACCGCAATTTCTATCACTGGCGCCACCACTTGCATTGTTTACATTGCTACATTGATCATGATCCATACAGTCCTTTGTCCAGGCACTAGGAATCCACCATCTACCGCAATCTGCACCGCATCTTCCCATGCACCCGTAGTTGGTTCTTGGCTTGCTGCCTACTCGTATCCGATCTCTTTGATTTCCACGGGCATCATCGTATTCAGCGTTTACATAAGTATTTCTTCTAATACAGGTAATACCTTCATTTCTGCTTTTAAGATTTGTGGTATTTACTTCGGTAACTACATTCCTTTTTGTGTATACATAATCGGTGGGAGACTTACCCCAGTATTCTGTTAAGGTTAATAGCGTATATTCTGCCATAGAAATATCTCCTTCTTTGGTAGCCAGTATGTAATCTGAAATTAGACTACCCATTTTCAACAAAGCTTCTTTTTGGGATTCCTTAAATACATGGTCATGTCCGTCAATGGCGATACTTTCGTCATTGTAGTTTACAATAGCATTGATACTTTTATTATCGATAGTGATGCGAACATCAAAAATGAGATCTGCTGTTGCGGTTACTGCATATTTTAGAGCAACATTATCAACAGTTACTATTCCTTTAAAATGATTTTCATCTTGTGCTTCTAAGCCAATTTCTTGTGCTTGTGGTGTCGTTTCTTCTTGAGTACATTGAAAGCAAATAGCAATCAACAGCACCAATGCTGAGCATTTTAATTTGTTTTTCATAATAGTGAGTTTATGTTATAGCTCAATGTACAAAAAACAATTCAAATTATGATTTTGGTAATTTATCAGGTGTTTTTTTAAGGAATACTCAAATTATATTCTAATCTTTTATAAAATCTTTATATTCTATAAAAAATGCCTCTAAAAGATCCATTTGGGTATACAAGAACTTCATGGTTTGCTGCCAGGAGTTTTTGTTATGAATGCTAACTTCATGGAGTTGGCAATAGATTCTGGAAATTATCTTTCCATTATCCAATTCGTATGTAGGGTCATAAATGATGTCAGCAATGTAATCTGTAGTTAGTAAGTTTTTTAAACTTACTAATTTATCGTAGTAGTATTCTCGAATCAAATCATCCCATGGCTCAATGTCTATGGAGACTTCTGCTTTTTTGGTAGTAAATGTGAATTTAAGCGATACATCTTTGATTTTGGTATTATATAATAGCCATTTACGTGGATATGCTTTTCCAAAAGAGGTCCAAAATTCTTGTCGTATACGTTTTGATTCTTCTTTACTAAACATGTTAAATCAAAAATGCTGTCACTGTCGCCAATAGAATAATCATCAACTTTGTGATATTGAACTTATGACCTTCGCTACTTTCAAAAAGAATTGTAGTAGATACATGAAGGAATATCCCAATCACCAAGGCTGTGATTTCTTTATAGTATCCTTGAACGATCTCTAAGTGTTCACTCAAAAAAGTACCTAGTGGAGTCATTAAGGCAAAAACAAAAAGAGTAATCCCGATAGTTACTGGTTTGATTTTGGTATGTAGCAAGAATGTAGTCAAAATCATCGCTACAGGTATCTTATGAACAATAATACCCAATAAGATTCCTTCGGCCTGATGAATTGGAAAACCTTCTAACAATGCATGAATACCTAAACTTATAAATAACAATTTAGGTAATTGTTTGGTGTCTTTGTCCAGATGTATATGACCGTGTTCTGCTCCTTTGGAAAAGTATTCCAGTATTTTTTGCAATAAAATACCGACCATAATCCAGATCCCTGTTTGTTTCCCGAAGTGATTGTCTTCAAAGACTTCTGGCAGCAAATCAAACACTGTGATCGCTAATAAAAAAGCTCCACTAAATGCTAGAAGCAATTTTAGGTTCTTTTGATTAGAAGGTCTGAATATAAAAACAATAAGACTTCCTACAAAAATGGCAGCTATAGTTAATAAGTAATGCTTCACTATTTAAAAATTAAGATAAGTCTCGGTGAAGTTTCTTTATAAAACTTTCGAAGTTGATAGTCGCCAAAGACATCAAGAAGATGTACATCGGCCTGATCAAAATAATCTTTAAAGTCTTCCAGACTAATTGCTTTTACCCGTTCTGTAAAAAAGAAATCTTCTCCCTGATCTTTAAAACGAATTTCTTTGACGATATGCCCATTCTCTACATACCTTTGGATATGAAAGTTGATTCCCTCAACCTGTTTTTCTTCTTCGGGTACCAGGTGTTTAATTACATAATCGGTATTCAAAAAATCAATAACACCAAACCCAGAAGCATTCAAATTGGATTTAATAGCCTTTATAGTGCTTAGATTATCTTCCTCTTTGTCAAAATAACCGAAACTAGTAAATAGATTAAAAACTCCTGAAAATTGCTCGGGATAAGGTTTGCACATATCATGTACTCGGAATTTCAAAGTCTCATTTTCAAACTGAGAAGCATAAGCGATACTGTTTTTGGATAAATCCACTCCAGTAACATTAAACCCTAAAGAGTTCAAATAGATACTATGGCGGCCTTTACCACAAGCCAGATCCAAAATTTTTTCTCCCTTTTCCAAACTTAGATAACGGGTTAGGTTATCCATAAAGTCTTTGGCTTCAGTTTGATCTCTATCTTTATATAAAATATGATAGTATGGTGTATCAAACCATGATGCATACCACATTGTAGAATCTTTTAGCATAGGGCGCAAAATTAGTGTATTTTTGCCTTTTAATTATAAGAGAATACGAAGATAGTGAGCAATTCATTCAAAATGGTAGCCAAAACCCTTTTTGGCTTCGAAGAAATTCTGGCGAAAGAATTAAGAGACCTTGGTGCGCAAAAGGTAGTTGTTGGTAACAGAATGGTTAGTTTTTATGGGGATACAGGGTTTATGTATAAGGCCAATCTCTGTCTTCGAACTGCCATAAAAATATTAAAACCTGTAACATCTCGAAAAATTAAAAATGAAAATGAACTGTATGATTTTATACAGAGTATCCGTTGGAATGATTATATGACGGTAGATGATACTTTTGCGGTGTATGCAACAGTAAATTCTGATCTGTTTAATCATTCCAAATTTATAGCTCTCAAAACCAAGGATGCTATTGTCGATCGGTTCCGTAAAGAAAAAGGGAGAAGGCCTAATGTGGATTTGAGCTTTCCTGACCTTTCTGTAGATGTTCATATACAGAGAGACTTGTGCACAGTATCTTTGGATAGCTCTGGTGGTTCGTTGCATTTACGTGGATATCGGACAAATACTAATATCGCTCCAATCAATGAAGTATTGGCTGCCGGATTGTTACTGCTTTCCGGATGGGATGGGCAATCTGACTTTTTAGATCCCATGTGCGGTAGTGGTACCATTCCTATAGAAGCGGCTATGATCGCTTGTAATATCCCGGCAAATTTAAATAGGAAAGAATTTGCTTTTGAACGATGGCTGGACTGGGATATGGATCTTTTTGAAAAAATAGAAGAGGCATGCTTGAATAAAACACGAAATTTTAGTCATTCCATTATCGGAATGGATAAGGCTCCTTCTGTAGTACGAAAAGCCAACACGAATATAGAAAATGCTAACCTTTCGGATTTCATTAAAGTAAAAGAGCAGAATTTTTTTGAAAGTGAGAAGGAAACCGAAGGACCGCTTCATATTCTATTTAATCCCCCTTATGATGAACGACTTGAGATTAATGTCCCTGAATTTTATGGAAATATAGGCGATACTTTGAAACGTGGATATCCGGGTACAAATGCCTGGTTTGTAACTGGTAATCTTGAAGCTTTAAAACATGTAGGGCTTCGGCCGTCTAGAAAAATTAAAGTTTTCAATGGTAAATTAGAGTCTCGTCTATTAAAGTATGAAATGTACGCAGGTAGCAAAAAGGCAAAGTATCAGCGTGAAGAATAGCAATTAGGAGCTAATTTTTCTAAGAGTTTTCGAATAGTTTTATGTTTTTGTTAAGAGATAATTATTGAAATAGCGATAATTTTCTGGAATCAATTAAACTATTAACTAATCACCGTAATTGATATGTATCGAAAATTCACACATTTCATTATTAGCTTTCTTTTATTGGTTTCCTCTGGTTCTGTAATGGGACAACGATCCAAGAATACCAATACTCAAAATTCAGTACTTACAGATTCCATTTTTACTGGGCTCAAATTTCGTAATATAGGACCTGCATTTATGTCTGGTCGAATTGCAGACATTGCCATCCATCCGGAGAACGAAAGTATCTGGTATGTAGCGGTTGGTTCTGGTGGGGTTTGGAAAACAGTTAACGCCGGAACTACCTGGAATCCTATTTTTGACAAACAAACATCATATTCTATTGGTTGTGTAACTATTGATCCTACCAATCACAATATCATTTGGGTTGGAACCGGGGAAAATGTAGGTGGACGACACGTAGGTTTTGGAGATGGAATTTACAGAAGTAAAGATGGAGGAGCCACATGGGAAAACATGGGGCTGAAAAACTCGGAGCACATTTCTAAAATTATCATTCATCCAGAAAACAACAATATTATCTGGGTAGCTGTTCAGGGACCACTTTGGAAAAAAGGAGGAGAACGAGGATTGTATAAATCTACTGATGGAGGAAAAACATGGAAAAAAACTCTTGGCGATAGTGAGTGGGTAGGAGTTACGGATCTACAAATAGACCCCAGGAATCCGGATCGTTTGTATGCCGCTACTTGGCAAAGACATCGTACAGTTGCTGCCTATATGGGTGGAGGACCAGGATCAGGAATTCATAGAAGTAACGATGGAGGAGAAACCTGGGAGGAATTAAAGAATGGATTACCAAAATCGTGGATGGGTAAGATAGGATTGGCAATCTCTCCGCAACAACCGGATATCTTGTATGCAGCTATCGAGCTAGACCGAAGAACCGGTGGTGTATACCGATCATCAGATAGAGGAACCACCTGGACCAAACAATCTAATGCCGTTTCAGGAGCAACAGGACCTCATTATTATCAAGAGTTGTACGCTTCACCTCATCATTTTGAACGATTGTATTTGGTCGATGTACGTATGCAGATATCTGAAGATGGGGGAAAGACATTCAAAAGGATGAAAGAAGAGCATAAACATTCAGATAACCATGCTATAGCGTTCAGAAAGAATGATCCTAATTATCTGTTAGTAGGTACGGATGGAGGTTTATACGAATCTTTTGATCTTACTAATAACTGGAAATTTGTAGATAACCTACCAGTAACGCAATACTACAAGTTAGCGGTAGATGATGCGCAACCATTTTATAATATTTATGGTGGAACACAGGATAACAGCACACAAGGAGGTCCTTCCAGGACGGATAATGTACATGGTATTCAAAATTCGGATTGGAAAATTGTCTTGAATTGGGACGGTCATCAACCTGCTACAGAACCAGGAAATCCTGATATCATGTATGCCGAAAGACAGGAAGGGAATTTATCGAGAGTGGACCTAACCACAGGAGAAGTGATCGATATACAACCACAACCAGGCGCTAATGAGAATTTTGAAAGATTCAATTGGGATGCTCCAATTTTGGTTAGTGCTCACGATCCGAAAAGAATTTATTTTGCCTCGCAACGTTTATGGAGATCCGACAATAGAGGAGATAAGTGGACGGCAATATCTGGAGATTTGACCAAGAATCAAGAACGAATTGAATTACCAATTATGGGTAAAAAGCAATCTTGGGATGCTCCGTGGGACTTTTTGGCAATGTCGAACTACAATACGATTACTTCGATTGCCGAGTCACCAAAAAAAGATGGTGTATTGTATATAGGGACAGATGATGGAATTATTCAAGCCACAGAAGATGGAGGGAGTAATTGGAGGCGTATCAATGTAAATGCGTTACCAGGTGTTCCTGCCACTGCATTTGTAAACGACATCAGAGCTGATCTTTTTGATGCAGGTACCGTATATGTAGCTTTAGATAACCATAAATATGGTGACTTTAGTCCTTATTTACTAAAGAGTACAGATAATGGGAGAACCTGGAAATCGATAAAAGGGAATTTACCAAGTAAAACATTGGTATGGCGATTGGTACAAGATCATGTAGATCCAAATTTATTGTTTATTGCTACAGAATTTGGTATTTATTTCAGTAATAATGGAGGAAATAGATGGGTACAGTTAAAAGGAAATGTACCAACTATATCATTTAGAGATATCACGATTCAACGCCGAGAAAATGATTTGGTGGCTGCTTCTTTTGGTAGAGGATTCTTTGTTTTTGATGATTACTCGGCATTGCGAAACATTTCAGCAGCAAAATTAAACCAGGAAGCGACATTATTCCCTGCCAGAGATGCCTGGTGGTATATTGCTAAGCCAGATATTGATTTTGATGATGAAAAAGGAAGCTTAGGAGCGTCTCATTATGTGGCACCTAATCCGGATTTTGGAGCTGTTTTTACCTATTATTTAAAAGACGGTTACCAATCAGCTACAGAAGCTAGAAAAAAATCAGAGAAAAAGAATAAAGGAAAAGATATTGCATTCCCAGGTTGGGACAAAGTGGATGAAGAAAGTATTGCATCCAAACCGGCAGTGGTGATCACAATAACTGACGATCAGGGGAAAGCAGTACGACGTATTTATGGTCCCGTTACTCCAGGGTTTCATCGTATATCCTGGGATTTAAAATACCCTGCACCTGACGCAGTTTCTTTGGAAACCCAACAGTATCCGTTTGGAGCGCCAGAAGGATTTATGGCAGCACCAGGAAGGTATACAGCGACTTTGTCTAAAATAATAGATGGAACGGTGACATCACTTTCTGAGCCCATTACTTTTGAAGTAAAACAGTTAAGAAAAGGTGCTTTGGAAGGAGCTTCTATCAATGAAGTAACTTCTTTTTGGAGAGATTACGAAAATACCATTAGAGAAGTTTCTGCTACACAGTTAAAGCTAAGCAAGGCAAACAAAAAGATAAAGGCGATGCATACTGCCCTGAAAAGAGCAACTGCTGCACCAAGTGATTTAGATTCTAGAATTGCTACTCTAAGAAAGAACTTGTTAGGCATTCAAAAGAAATTTAGTGGCAGCCCATCAAAAGGGCAAGTAGGAGAGAAAAGTAAGCCTACGATTCAGTCTCGTATGTTTGCTATTTTTAAGGGAGTACAGCGTTCTACCTACGGACCTACAGCTACTCATATAGAAACTATGAGTATTATTAAGAATCAATTAGCTGCAATTACTACGCAATTCAATGGGGTTCAAAATGAAATGAATTCAGTGTTAAAGGCAATGAAAGATGCTGGAGCACCTTATGTAGCTGATTAAAAGAATGAACAATAATTTTTTAAACTAACTACGTTAATATTAATCATCATGAAATACTTTGTATTATTATTTTGCTCATTACTAATCCTGAGTTGTAAACAAAACCAATCAGAAAAAGAAACCACCGAAGAGGAGAAACAAACAGAAACAGTGGTGGAGAAACCGATTAAAGTTAAAGGAGAACAGGTGAACTATACTTCTGATAGTTTAAATATGAAAGGATATGTCGCTTTTAACGAAAATTCTGAAGAAAAACGACCTGGAATTATTGTGGTTCACGAATGGTGGGGGCATAATGATTATGTTCGTCAAAGAGCCGACATGCTTGCAGAGTTGGGTTATGTAGCAATGGCTGTGGATATGTATGGAGATGGTAAACTTGCAGCTCACCCAGATGATGCCGGTAAGTTTGCGATGAGTGTAATGGGAAATATAGATTCGGCAACCAATAGATTTAATGCAGCTTTAGAAATGCTGAAAGCACATCCATCTGTAAATCCAAATAAGATTGCAGCTATAGGATATTGTTTTGGAGGTAGTGTAGCACTTACGATGGCCAATGCTGGTTTAGACCTTGATGCAGTAGCTGCATTTCACAGTGGGGTTCAATTACCAGTAATGCCTAGTGATAAATTAAAAGCTAAGGTTTTGGTATGTAATGGTGCAGAGGATCCCTTTATTCCGGCAGAGAGTGTAGAAAATTATAAAAAAGCTATGGATAGTCTAAAAGCAGATTATAAGTATATTGCTTATGAAAATGCGACCCATTCTTTTACCAGCAAAGCGGCAGATTCTATTGGAAAACAATTCAATTTGCCATTAGCTTATCAAAAAGAGGCAGACGAGAAGTCCTGGCAAGAATTACAACAATTACTGAACCGAGCGTTTGAGTAACCAAAAAGATTGAAAAGTCATCATATAACAGCCTTGTGAATGAACATTTGCAGGGCTGTTTATCTTTTTATCTTTTCTTCTTGAAAAGCGGTAGCAAGTAACTAATAGAATAATTGTATCCCACTCCTATGTCGCTAAAATCATTTGTTCTTCCAAATCCAGGAATGTAAAGATTGTCAAAACGATCGGGAGTTTCTTCACTTACCAAATTTCTTAAAGAGATACTCGCACCCAGATAGAAATTATGAATAAGCTCTACTTCGAGTCCTAAAACAAGTTCTACCCAACTGGCAGTTAACCCATCTTCACTTATAGGTTCTGTAATGGTAGTTTCTCCAAAGAAATTAGTTCCTGTAAAGATGTTGTATTCGTTTAGAGTTTGATCAAACGTAGAGAATCCATATCGTACTCCTACGTAGATACTATTTTGCATTCCATACCAATTGTCATAGATGTTATAATCTATTCCAGCTCTTATATAGCTACCAGATCCTTCTACATTTACATTTTCTTCATCTCTGATCAACGATTCATTACCTATCTCTCCAGCAATGTATAGTTTACGATAAACTCGGTAATCGGCTTCTATTTCAAAACCTGAATAGTTGTCATCTACAGAAGTTCTAAGTATTCGAGCTAGATCGACACCTGCTCTTAATCCATATTTTTCGCCAGGAGGTAAGGTATCTCTAGCCGAGATTTTTTTAGGCTCTTCATCCTGTGCAAAAATGCAACTGGTAAAAATAATACTAATGAAAAATAAATATGTGCGCAGTTGTTTCATCTGTTACGTTCAATCGTTCTACGTTAATATTTTGTATCCAAGTACCATCATCACCAGCTTCTACAGGTGAGTTCGAAAGCCCCTGGAATGTCACTCTAAAACCACAAGCACTACTTACGTACTCTTCCTCGGGAGTATATTGAATACTTATGGTATCGGTATTAGGAACTACTTCGTCGTTGGTGGTATCAGAATTGATGGTTAATTGATATTCGGTGATAGACTCATTGGTTCTCAGAGGAATCATGATAGAGTCGGTTACCGTTCCAAAATTAAATGGACTTTCTACACCAACCGCCCGTACTTCTAGCTCTACCGGGTTTTTAATTTCTGAAGAATTATCAAAATCTAGAAACTTAATAATAAGCATAGGGGTAGTAGGGGTCCCTTCGGCACAAATATCATCTCTCTCACAACCCCAAAAAGAAAGGCTTATACCAGCCAGTAGGAATAGGAATAAAGGAAATCTATTTATTCTCATGTGTTATCTTTTTTCTAATAGTACAACGTTCTCTACATGATAGGTTTGTGGGAACATATCTACCGGCTGTACTTTGGTTACTTTGTAATCCCTATCTAATAACGCCAGATCTCTAGCTTGTGTTGCACTATTACAGCTTACATAAACAATTTTTTCAGGCGAAATATGTAACAGTTGAACTACAACGTCTTTATGCATTCCATCTCTTGGCGGATCGGTGATTACCACTTCTGGTTGACCGTGTTGATCGATAAAGTCTGAGGTAAAGACTTTTTTCATATCTCCTACATAAAACTCAGCGTTATCAATCTTGTTTCTTTGTGCGTTCTCTTTGGCATCCTCAATAGCTTCAGGTACAGCCTCTACACCGATTACTTTTTTTGCATTTTTGGCAACAAATTGTGCTATGGTTCCCGTACCTGTATATAAATCATACACCAATTCTTCACCTGTCAAACCTGCAAATTCTCTGGTGATTTTGTACAATTCGTAAGCTTGTTTCGAATTGGTTTGATAGAAGGATTTAGCATTTACCCTAAATCGTAAACCTTCCATTTCTTCTTCTATATATGCCTTTCCTTTGTAACAAACTACCTCTTGATCATAGATGGTGTCGTTTCCTTTAGGGTTAATCACATATTGTAAAGAAGTAACTTCAGGAAATCGATCAGCAATAAAATCCATGAGAAGAGTTCTTTTTTCAGCATCATCATAAAAGAACTGAACGAGTACCATGATCTCACCAGTAGAAGCAATACGAATCATTAGAGTTCTTAGCAAACCTTCTTGCTTTCTAGCGTTGTAAAAAGGAATTTGATGTTCGATAGCAAATGCCTTTACTTCATTTCGAATCGCATTGCTAGGATCCTCCTGAAGATGGCAATGCTCAATGTCCAAAATCTTGTCCCACATCCCAGGCATATGAAACCCAAGCGCGTTTCTATTGTCAATCTCCTGATTGTTTTGGATTTCTTCTAAAGTAAGCCATCGACTATCGCTAAAAGAAAATTCCATTTTGTTCCTATAGAAGTATTGATCTTTTGAACCTAAAATAGGAGTAATGTCTGGTAATTCTATTTTGCCCAATCTTGTTAGGTTGTTTACCACTTCATTTTGTTTGTAAGCAAGTTGATGCTGATAATCCATAAACTGCCACTTACAGCCACCACAAGTTCCAAAATGTTTACATTTTGGTGTGGTACGTTTATCAGAATAGGTATGAAATTGGGTAGCGATACCCTCATAATACGCCTTACGCTTTTTGGTGGTTTGTATATTTACTACATCTCCTGGTACTGCATTAGTAAGAAAAACTACTTTTCCATCGGGTGCCTTGGCGATACTTTTTCCTTTGGCCCCGGCATCAATAACCTCAATATGCTCAAAAATCTGTCTTCTGTTCTTTCTTGCCATAGCGCAAAAATAAGAATAGAAAGCATATACTTATTAAATATTCAGGATATCTTACAAAAGAAATGAACCTAATTACTTTTTCTTCGTCTATTCTATAGAGATGAGTTCAAAACAAACACATAAAATCTTTGATGCCTTATTGGTGTTGCAATATCAATCCGGAAATGATAAAGCGGCAACACTGTTAATCAAAAGATGGAACTCAAGATTATATCGACACGCTTGCTGGTATACCAAGAATGAAGAAATTTCTAAGGATATCGTTCAGGAAAGTTGGACAAAAATTCTTCAGAAAATTAATGAACTAAAGAACCCAAATACTTTTGGGAGTTGGGCTTTGACCATAGTTACCCGTAAGGCAATTGATTGGCAAAGAAAACATAAAAAAACGTCTGACTTTAAAAAGGAATTTCAACATCAACAAAATAATGAGAAAATCACTGTTGAAATTACAAATAGGGAAGAGACGATAGTTCTTATAAGAAAAGCAATAAAAGAACTACCAGAAAAGAAACAAATCGTTCTTCGACTTTTTTATGTAGAAGAATACAGTGTAAAAGAAATAAGCGATATCATCCAGGTTTCTGTTGGAACTGTAAAATCAAGGCTATTTACGGCTAGAGAACAATTAAAACTAATTTTAAAAAATAAGAATTATGAAAAATGAGATGAAAGATATTGATAGGTTAATCAAAGAAACGTTGAATGAAGAAGAAGCAAAGTTCTACGACGAGTTAGACGAGCAAAATATTTTTGAAATGATTGGTGGACTGTATACTACCAAAAACCGATGGATCATGATTATGATGAGTATTGTGAATGTAATCGTATTTGGTCTTTTTGTTTACTGTATCATCCAGTTGTTCAATACCGATGATACCAATGAGTTGATCAGATGGGTTGGAGCAGGTTTTTTCTGCGCAATGATCACATCAATGTTGAAGCTGTATTCATGGATGCAAATCGATAAAAATGCGTTGCTAAGAGAGTTGAAAAGATTAGAACTTCAAGTGTCTTCTTTGGCTAGTAAAGTATCCTCATAATGCGGTGTTCGCAAAATTTAGGCATCTCTATTTAGATTTAAAAAAAACAAGCGCGTTATCGGGGTTAAAATTAATAATTCGATAAAGATTTAGTATTTTGCGACACTTTTAGGGATGATTTCTCTCCCACGCTGAATTTTCGATTCTTTTCGAAAGGATAAAGGTACAGAAGGAATGGTTATTTTATCAATTTAAATTATTAAAAATGGCTGTTTTAGAAAATTTAACTTCGCAACAAGCAATTGATTTAGAGAACAAGTATGGAGCTCATAATTACCATCCACTACCCGTGGTTTTGAGTAAGGGAGAAGGAGTGTATGTTTGGGACGTAGAAGGAAACAAATACTATGATTTTCTTAGTGCGTATTCTGCAGTAAACCAAGGACATTGTCATCCAAAGATTGTGGATGCAATGACAAGTCAGGCTAAGACCTTAACGCTTACCTCTAGAGCATTTTACAATGATAAACTTGGCGAATACGAGAAATTTGCCACAGATTACTTTGGATTTGACAAACTGCTACCTATGAATACTGGAGCAGAAGCTGTAGAAACGGCGCTTAAAGTATGTAGGAGATGGGCGTATCAAGAAAAAGGTATTGCTGAAAATGATGCCCAGATTATCGTTTGTGAAAACAATTTTCATGGAAGAACTACAACCATCATATCATTTTCTAATGATCCTGTAGCAAGAAAGAATTTTGGACCGTACACCCAAGGTTTTATTAAAATAGAATATGATAATCTTACTGCATTAGAAGATGCGTTGTCTAACAACAAAAATGTAGCAGGATTTTTGGTAGAACCTATACAAGGTGAAGCAGGAGTTTATGTGCCATCTGAAGATTATCTGGAAAAAGCAAAGGCATTATGTGAGAAACACAATGTGTTATTTATCGCCGATGAAGTCCAAACTGGTATTGCCAGAACGGGAAGATTGTTGGCTACTTGTGGAAACTGTTCTTGTCAGGATAAAAATTGTTCAGGAACTCCTCAGGTAAAACCTGATATTCTGATCTTAGGTAAGGCATTAAGTGGTGGAGCATATCCAGTATCTGCTGTTTTGGCTAATGATGATATCATGAAAGTGATCACTCCAGGAAGTCATGGTAGTACTTTTGGTGGAAATCCAATCGCTGCTGCAGTGGCTATGGCTGCTTTAGAAGTAGTAAGAGATGAAGAACTTGCAGAGAATGCATTTCAATTGGGAGTCTTATTCCGAGAAGAAATGAACAAATACATCGAGAATTCTGATATTGTTAAATTAGTTCGAGGGAAAGGATTGTTGAATGCTATCGTAATTAATGATTCTGAAGACAGCGATACTGCCTGGAACATTTGTGTTGCTTTAAAAGAAAACGGTCTTCTGGCAAAACCTACTCATGGTAATATCATTCGTTTTGCACCACCATTGGTAATGAACAAGGAACAGTTATTAGAATGTGTAGCGATTATCACAAAAACTCTAAAAGACTTTGAATAAAAGTTTCAAAAAGGATTATATAACAAACAAAAAATCCCGCATTAAGCGGGATTTTTTTATGAGAATACGCAGAATTAATCCTTTTGATTAACCACCGTAGTTTTTCATGATTTCTTCTTGCATTTCTAGAATACCGTCGTATCCTACAGTAGCAAACATAAAAATTACATACGCTAAGTAAAGAGCACTAACGATTAAACCAATGATCGCTAAAATCTTACCAGTTTTTACATTTTGATAACCCGTATACAATTCTGGATTTTCATTATATAAAGCAGTTGCTTTTTTCGCCATAATGATTGCGATAATAGCAAAAATAATTCCGAATCCGTAACAACAGCATCCCACTATAGATAGAATACCAAATACTAAAATCAGGGTGGAATTGGGTAACGTCTGTTTTTCCATAATATTGATTAATTGATTAGTTAAAAAATAATTTTCATTTTGATTACATAACTTATAATCATGGTAAGTATGGTAGTAATCATGAGACCAGCTTTGATAACCTGATCATATCTAAACTTAACAAATAAGTTAAATCCTAAAAAAATAAGTAATAATAAAAGAGGATAAATAGCAGGATACATCTGAAACGCTGCTGCAAACTCACCTTTGAATAAAAGAGCTATGGATCTTTGCATGCCACAGCCCATACAATCAACCCCAAAAATCTTTTTATTAAGGCAAGGAAGCATGTATTTTTCCAATAGAAAAGGTTTTATTGTTTACTGCAATATACATAATTATGTTATTTGTCCTATAAACCTTTACAAAAATCTATTATTTGATATTTTTGCAGTATGATTACAGCTAAGTTGAAAAGAGTTTTAAGTTTGTTGCTTATTCTTATGGGGGCGATCGCGCTTATAAGTGAAATTGCCTCTACGCAAAAGAACTACTATATACAAAGTATTGGAGTTGTTTTGTTGATGTTAGGATTGTTTATGGTGAATACAAAATTGTCATCAAAATCCGAGGTGGAACAAGAAGAATATTTGGAGGAAGAATGATAAAAATTGGAGATATCGTATCGGTTTTGGATGAGCCTATTACTGGTAAGGTTATAGGAATAAATGCTTCAGAAGTTACTATTGCTTCTGAAGACGGTTTTGATATGACTTTTTTGATAAGTGAAGTGGTCAAAATTGAATCTCAAGAAATGATCATTCCTTCATATGAAGAAGTGCATGAGAATCTTCAGGATAAAGAAATCTTTAAAAAGAAACCAAAAAGAAAGAGTAGTATCAAACCTAAAGAAAGACATTTGCCTCCGATGGAAGTCGATCTGCATATCGATAAGCTCATAAAGTCTACAAAAGGAATGACCAACCATGATATGGTTACTTTACAATTGGACACCGCAAAGCGACAGTTGGATTTTGCAATTCAGAAACGGATTCCTAAAGTTGTGTTTATTCATGGAGTAGGGCAAGGAGTTTTAAAAGAAGAATTAAAATACCTTTTTGGAAGATATGATAATGTGAGGATCTCAGACGCGAATTATCGAAAATATGGTCTGGGAGCCATGGAGGTGTATATTCTTCAAAACCCGAAATAATCTATTTGGGAACAGTAATTTCGTCAGAACCGAAATTGATTCGTTCCTGTCTCACTTCAATTTCTGGACCTATTAAGGTAATATTTTCAAGCACAATTGATCGTGTGTAAGTAATGTCTGTATCGGTCTGACTTAGCTCTGTATAGGTAATGGTTACTGTACCATTCGAACTTGTTAATTCTTGTGTTACTTGTATGTTACCAGGAGGAACGCTACTACAAAAGTATGTGTTGCCGTCAATACTATTATCAAACTGTCGATAAACTAATACGTTGGATGTGCCATTTAAGGTAATCGAGAAAGTGAGATCTGTCGGAACGGTGTTCAATTCAAAAGTAGTACTTGTAAAACTTAGGGATAATGCCTGATTAATAGACGGATCTATCTTAAAGAAAACAAAATCATCTCCATTAGAACAGTTTTCTACAGTCGCAGTAAAATCGAAATTATCTTCGATAATATCTCCCTCACTACATCCTAATATAAAAGTGACAGCTATTAATATGCAATAGATTCTAAACTTCATACGCTTGTTTTACAATTCTGTGGTAATAGATATGGTTGTTTCTCTTGATCCAAATGAGAAATTATCATCTTGAAAATTGCCATTATTTCCATCAAACTGTATTCCGGTTATGTTTACAGTAGTAGTAAATGTGGTTTGGATGGTATTATTTCTTGAAGGAGCAACAATTACTTCGGCATTGGTAGATGCTGGATCCAAATAAAAGGGTAAATCTCCAGGTGCAGCACGATCATCTCTGGGATTACCATTTTGATTTGCATCCTCATTTCGAGTTAAGATTCCATCGTTATCATCATCTTCTTCCAGATAATCTGGGATTCCATCTTCATCCGTATCTCTGGGGTCATCATTATCTGGAATACTGTTTGCCAATTCTTCACTGGTTAAAATATTATCATTGTCATCATCCTGATCCAGATAATTTGGGATTCCGTCTCCATCGGTATCGTCATCATCGAAGTTTCCGTTTCCATTCAGGTCTTCATCTTCAGCAGCTATTCCATCATTATCATCTTGCAAGGTTATCAGAGTTTCAATCCCTGCAGTTCCGGCAATACCAACCATTTCTTCGGTAACAATAACATCACCAGGAGGAATGTTGGAACAATAATAATCAGCAGTAATGGCAATATTAAACTGTCTATAGATCAAACTACTGTTTCCGTCATTCAAATTGATCAAAATAGGCATGGCAGTCTCTTCGGTTTCAGAAAAATCGGCACTCACAAAATTGAAAGATATCGCTTCGTTAACCCCCTGATTGATTTTAAAGAAAACAAACTCATTGTCCGCAGCTCCACTACATAATTGAAGGTCAACATCGTCAAATTCGAAACTTGTAATGATGATATCACCATCATCACAGGACCATAATAGGATTATAAAAAGAAGAAAAACAAATCTTTTCATAGGTATATACACTAGTGATATTAACTTTTAAAACATTTACACAACTAAAGACGATCAAAAAAAGTAAATGTTCACTGTTATTTTAATTATCCATGTTAATAAAAGTAAATATTCACGGTTATTTTAGTCATGATTTTTGACAAAAGTAAAGGAATTGAAAGATTATAACGTGTCTTGCTGAAAATAATTTTATTTGAGTAGTTTTGTAGTGCTAAAAATTGTGAATTTCTTAAAATGTCAGAGGAATTTTTATAGTTTTTTTCAGTATCCTAGAATAAACAACTAATCAATTGATTTTCATGCAAAAAGTTTATTTTGATAGTGCCGCAACCACACAAGTAAGACCAGAAGTTATACAGAAGATGATATCAGTACTAGAGGAAGATTTTGGAAATCCTTCTTCTACTCATGGATTTGGACGTTCTGCCAAGAATCATATCGAGCAGGCTCGTAAAAATATTGCAGGGTATTTGGGAGTTAAGGCTTCTGAAATCATTTTCACCTCTGGAGGTACAGAGGCTGATAATCTCGCGCTTAACAGTGCAGTTCGTGATTTGGGAGTACAACATATCATTACTTCAAAGATAGAACATCATGCAGTGTTGCATACCGTTCAGGAAATAGAATCTAGAAGTGGTATTAGAGTGAGCTATGTGGAGATTAAAGAAGATGGAAGTGTTGACTACGATCATCTAACGTCTCTTTTACAAGATGCCACAGAAAAAACTTTGGTTAGTTTGATGCACGTTAATAATGAGGTAGGAACTATTTTGGATATTCAAAGAGTGGGGGAGTTATGCAAAGAGCACAATGCTCTTTTTCATAGTGATATGGTACAATCCATTGGTCATTTGGAAGTGAATTTGGCAGAGCTTCATGTAGATTTTACAGCAGTGAGTGCACATAAATTTCATGGTCCAAAAGGAGTAGGGTTTGCCTATATCAGAAAGAATTCTGGTTTGAAACCTCTGATTTTTGGAGGAGAACAAGAGCGTGGTTACAGAGCAGGTACCGAAAGTGTTCATAATATTGCAGGCATGGATGAAGCTTTGAAATTAGCTTTTGCACATCTTACCGAAGAAAAAACATATATCCAGGATCTGAAACAATACTTTGTAGATACTCTAAAGCAAGAAATAGAAGGCGTAAAGTTTAATGCAAAGTGTTGTCAACCTGATCATAGTACCTATACGCTAATTAATGTATGTTTGCCTGTTCCTGTAGAAAAAGCAGGGATTTTGTTATTTCATTTGGATATCAATGGTATCGCCTGTTCTAAGGGAAGTGCTTGTCAAAGTGGAAGTAGCAAAGGGTCTCATGTACTTTCAGAAATATTGACTGATGAAGATCTACAAAAGCCTTCTGTTCGTTTTTCATTTTCAAAATACAACACAAAAGAAGAAGTGGATTATGTAGTAGATGTGCTAAAGAAATTTATAGAAGACTAGAATTTCATTCCCATTCTTACATTAAATACTCGCGGCGTTAGGAAATTAGGAACTGCAAACTGTCGTTGGCTAGAAGCATCTCTTACAAAGGTATTGGTAATCGAGTTTTGATTATCAAAAATATTATAGATCTCTACACCCAGACTTAGTTCTCTGAATGTATTAAAGAAGTTCCCTTCTTTTAAACGCTTGTTAGCATCAACCACAACATAAGATACTCCCAAATCAGCACGGCGATAATCTCGTAGTCTTGATTGAAATTCGTACGGGTCTGCAAAACTTGGTGATCCACCGGGTACACCAGTCTGGTACACAAGGTTGAGATATCCTTTCAAACTTGGTATTGAAGGCACGTAATCTTGCAATAAAATTCCCACTTTCAGGCGTTGATCTGTAGGTCTGGAGATATACCCGCGATTATCGATGTTTTCTTCGGTTTTTAAATATCCAATACTTACCCAACTTTCTGTACCGGGAACAAATTCTCCGTTTAAACGAACATCTGCTCCAGCAGCATAAGCTTCAGCATTGTTTCTTGCTCGATAACGAATTCTTACATTTTCTATGGTGTATGGATTTACATCAGTCAGCTTTTTGTAAAATACTTCCGATGTTAATTTGAATGGGCGATTCCATAGCTTAAAACTATAATCGTTACCCAATACCACATGGATAGATTGTTGCGCTTTTACTTCAGGTCGTACCACTCCAAGAGAATCTCTTAGTTCCCTGTAGAATGGTGGTTGATGATAGAACCCACCCGAAACTCTAAAAAGCATATCCGCTTCCCAATTGGGTTTGATGGCGAATTGTGCTCTTGGGCTAATGACAATTTGTGAGTCTGAACTACTAACTGTAGCTCCAGAGATATTCCAGTTATGCGCACGCACACCAATATTTGCCCATATTTCATTATCCTTGATTGTAGAGCGAATGCTATATTGAGCATATCCCGAAATTCTATCTATTTTGGTTTCATTAATTGCTCTTACACTTGTAAAAGGTACAATAGGACTTGCAAAAGGAGTAAAAGGCTGATCGTTGACAAAGTCATTAAATGGTGGTCTGATGGCAAAACCAGCAGAGTCCACAATTTCAAATTCTTGTAAACGATCTTTGATATCTTCGTGCGTATATTTTATCCCCCAATCAAATTGATGTTGATCTTTTTTATAAGTTCCCCGATGCTCTGCATTAAATATGAGTGCATCAAGATCGTTTCGCGCATGAGTGAGCTGCGAACCAATACCTTCGGCAAATTCTATTTCTCCCAAATCTTCACTTCCGATATCAGTATTAACCGTTCCCAGGGCGTAAGATGCCAAAATATCAAAATGTTCTTGCTCTTGTGTTTGATATGCAGATCCTATAAATCTTAGTGTTAGGTTTTCGTTGGGTTTGTAAGTTCCTTTTAAAGCTCCAAAATAAGTGTCATAACGATCTTCTTCCTGACCTTGATAATTTACTCTTAAGGCCTGAACGGTTTGTAGGGTCCCAAAGTTAATTTGCTCGGTTATGGGCTCGTAATCGTACTTATTGATGGCTAGATTTCCTAAGAATCCCAACTCGAAAGTGTTTGAAATGTTGTAAGATAAATACGTCTGTATATCTGCAAATAATGGCTGAAAATTAGTCTCGGTATTTCGGGCATCTACCAATAGTCGATTGTCTCTATATCGTACACCCACCATACCGGATAGTTTTTTGTTTTTGGAAATAGCTCCTGCAGCAACGCTTCCTCCAAGTAGACTCAAGTTAGCAGTAGCATTTGCCCGGGTGGGTCTTTTGTAAGTGATATCCAGAACGGAAGAGAGTTTATCTCCATATTTTGCCTGGAATCCCCCTGCAGAAAAATCTACATTACGCACCAAATCACTATTCACAAAACTTAGACCTTCCTGTTGTCCGGATCGGATTAGGAAAGGTCGGTATACTTCAATTTCATTGATATACACTAAGTTTTCGTCAAAATTACCTCCTCGTACTGCATATTGTGTGCTTAGTTCATTATTTGAACTCACTCCAGGAAGACTTTTTAGTAAGGCTTCTACACCTGCATTAGCTGATGGTGTCGTACGGATGGTTTCAGGATCTAGCGTAGTAATCCCTTCTACAGTTTTACGTTCTCGACCCGATATGACTACGGTGCTTATTTGTTCTACATTAGTCTTTAGAACAGGGTTCAATTCGTACTCTTGATTTTCTTCAAGATTAATGGTGAATTCTAAACTTTTAAGTGCAATATGAGAGACTTTAATAGTAACCTCTTTATTAGCGGGAATGCTTAGCTCATATACTCCGTTTTGATCGGATTGTGTACCAGAATTTTCAAAACTGATATTTGCTCCTTGTACTGGTGTGTTATTTTCGTCGAGTATGATACCTTTCAACAGTGCCTTTTGTGCAACCGTACTACTGCTTATGAAAAGAGTAAAAAAGGTGAAGAGAAAGAGTAAGCGATTTTTCAAAAAAGTGAGTTGGTTTTAAGGTTTTCTATAAAATGTGGTTTCAAATGTAGCTCGATTGCCTACATTATCTAACACTACAAGTTTAAAATTATTTTCTGAATCTGTAACAATTTTGTCGTTAAAATCATAAATCAGCATTCCGGTTTTGTAATCGTATTCCATCAAAATAAACTTCCCATTCAATGTGCCACGATAGCTTTTTACCCCAGATCCAGAGTCGTTGATTTTAATTTTTAAATGTGTTGCGCTCGAGATCCACTTTTTACTTGCCACATTGATAGGAACGATAACCGGCTTTTGCGTATCCGAAAAAAGTGAATAGGTACCAAATGTTCTTGTACGTGTAGAAAACCGCTTTCCTTTTTTATAGGTTCTGGAGTAGGAGGATTTTTTATCGCTGATAACTCTTCCGATATACATTTTCTTTAGGTCCTCATCCTTGTATCTCGACACATCAAATGCCAAAGTCATATTTTTGTGTAACGGAGTCTGATCATTATGAATTTTGGCAGTTTCTCCACTAACCGATATATCGAGATAAGTATCTTCATACAGACTTCCTTTAGGAATTAAAAGATCAAATAAACCCGAATTGTAGGTGAAGTTTTCATTAGCCAATGCAAGATCAGGGGTTTCAATGGTTTCTTTTATTTTGATCTGATCTACTTTTTTACCTTGTATAGGTACCTCGATGGTAGTGCTATTGTTTTTGAAATCTTTAATTTCAATCAAATAACTATAAGATAGGCTATCTTTTACGGTCAAAATACCGTTGTTTTCTTTCTTTTTATAAACAGATAATGGATTATTGGGTTCAACATACAATTTACTGATCCTTGATCGGTACTTCTTATAGTATCCGTAATCGATTAGCCGATTCACGTAACGAGTTTCAGAAAATGAAAATCGATTCATTTGAAATTTAAGATTTTCCTGACCATTGATGGCGGTAGTAATCTCAAAAACACCATTTCTATTAGCTGCTAGATCCAGTTTATCTATGGTAGAAACTCCAAACCCAATTTCTCCTAAAGCAGTAATAGGTTCTGCTTTATAGTTTCCATTCTCTTGTGGAGTAAGTGTAAGTCTGTAGGGGAGTTGCGCTCCATTTACATGTGATTCTTTCTCCAAACTATAGGCCCAAAGGCTATTGATAATTGGTCTTTTGGTGTCTTGTGCCTCTATTCCAAATAGCATAGGATTCATTGGTCTGGATCTGCTATCTCTTATTTCAAAATGTAAATGAGGTCCCGAGCTTCCTCCAGTATTACCACTATAGGCAATGGTATCTCCTTTTTTTACCGTTAAGGTACCGGATTTTGGAAAGAGTTCTATTTCATAAGATTCCTTGTCGTATTGTCTTTTCTTTACATAGGCTTCAATTTCGGGAGCAAACTTTTGAAGATGAGCATATACTGAAGTATATCCATTGGGATGAGCAATATAAAGTGCTTTTCCATATCCTCCATGAGAAACCTTTATTCTACTCACCCTTCCAGATGCGCTGGCGTATACATTCAGCCCTTCTTCACCATTGGTTTTAAGATCTAATCCCGAATGGAAGTGATTCGATCGGAGTTCCCCAAAGGTACCCGAAACAACAGATTCAATATCAAGTGGGTGGGCAAAATATCCTGTTTTGAGATCATCTTGACCGTGACAAAAGAAAATACTACATATGAATATCAAAAGACTTAAACGCATAGACGAAATAGAATAGGTGTTTACGGATTATAAAACTACTTATTTTTTTAGAGTTACATTTGTTTTAAAGAAGCATTTACAGCATCTTTAAGATATCCTCCACTAATTATTTTTGTTCTGGCTTTATCAACATTGGCTTTCATGGTTAAATACTCCTCTTGAGTTAGCCTTGCTAGTGTATCACTCAGATCGGCAAGGTTGCTAATCGCAATACCAAGTCCATTTTCCAAAACAAAAGTACTTATAGCTGCTTTATCCCAAACAATTATAGGAAGACCACACAGCAAATACAATGATGTTTTATGTGGATTATTAAACATTAAATATCGACCGTATTGTCCGCTACATTCTTCGGTTGATATACCATCCCAAACCAAACCAAACGATCCTTCGATATGATAGGCAACTACATCTGAAGGGAAAGCTCCTTGATACGATAAGACCGATGTTTCTTTAGGGACTTTTAGTTTTTCATAATCAAAACCAATGCCATAGAGCTTCATCTTGAAATCATTCTTATCTAAAGTGTCTAAATCATAGATGTACGAATTTTTTCCTTCACCAAAACCTCCTGCATATACGATTTCGTAAGGTTTTGTTCCTTTGTTTTCATTGTTTTGTGTAGGTAATCCTTTTTGAAGTATATAATCAAAGATTCCTAACACAACCACTGGGATATTGATGTTTTGTTCCAAAAACCATTTTTTCATGGCTTCATTATGAACAATGATGACGTCGGATCCTTTGATTTTTTTTAAATCTTTATCCACATTACCTGTTCGACCTTTCAAAAATCGCACATCATGAACAATAGTAATGATTTTACACCCTTTTAATTTTGCCATAAACATGACATAATTTCTAAACTTATTTAAGGGGTATTGCGTGCATAATGTACTTTTGAAAGGAAGTCTTAACAAGGCGATAGAAATACCAAAAAAGTTTTTGATGGTTCCGATCGCAGAATTGGGGATGGATGATTGTTTGAAACCAAGATTTTTAAAACCCATATCCTTCAATATCCACTCGCAATCTGTTTTTGCTTTGCCAGCAGCATTAAAAAGGGATTTATAATTTCTTGATATATAATAGCTCCTCATAGTGTTCTAATTTCAGGAAGGAAAGATACATACATTTTGTTTTTTTGTGCTACAATGGAATGATATTTTATTCGTTCAATTTTTGAGAGGAAATATGTAAAATTAAGTCACCATAAAAGCTTAGCTTTGGCAAATATTGATCTCTCAGTATATAGAGATTTTAAAAACAGAACTAGTGAAAGAAAAGAAATATGATTATTTAATTGTTGGAGCAGGACTTTTTGGGAGTGTTTTTGCTCATGAGATGACCAAAAGAGATAAAAAATGCTTGGTTATCGACAAGCGAGATCATTTGGGAGGAAATGTATATTGTGAGGAAAAGGAAGGGATTAATGTTCATAAATACGGGGCTCATATTTTTCATACCAATGATAAAAGAATTTGGGATTATGTAAATCAGTTTGCCACCTTTAATAATTATGTTAATTCGCCAGTATCTCTATCTAAAGGGAAATTGTACAATTTACCTTTTAATATGAATACTTTTTATCAGCTATGGGGTACCAAAACTCCGGAAGAGGCTAAAGCGGTAATCGATAAACAAATTGAAGAGTACGGTTCCAAATCTCCCAAAAACCTGGAGGAACAGGCCTTGTCTTTGGTAGGAAAGGATATTTATGAAACTTTAATCAAAGAATATACCGAGAAACAATGGGGTAAAAAAGCAACAGAATTACCCGCGTTTATTATAAAAAGACTACCAGTACGTTATACGTATAATAACAATTACTTTAATGATAAGTATCAAGGAATTCCTGAGGGAGGATATAACAAGATCATCCAAGGATTGTTAGAAGGTGTCGAAACCAAAACCGGTGTTGACTTTTTTCAGGATAAAGAACAATTACTATCATTAGCAGATAAGATAGTGTATACCGGAAAGATAGATGAGTTTTATGAGTACAAATACGGACAATTAGAGTATCGTTCCTTACGTTTCGAACATGAATTACATGATATGCCCAATTATCAAGGAAATGCAGTGGTAAACTATAATGATAGCGAATATGCGTTTACCAGAATAATCGAGCATAAGCATTTTGAGTTCGGAAACCAGGAAAAAACGATAGTTACCAAAGAGTACCCAGAACAATGGGATCGCAGCAAAGAAGCGTATTATCCTATTAATAATGACCAAAATCAAGAGATATTTAGACAATACAAAAAAGAAGCAGAAAAGGAGGATAGTGTCATTTTTGGCGGACGGTTAGCAGAATATCGATATTATGATATGCACCAAATCATAGCATCTTCGCTAAACAAAGTACAAGAAGTTCTTAAGTTAGAAGCGAATACATAAAGCCTGCAAAATTAGTTGAAAAACTATTGGGTTTTTTCAATTGGTATGTTAACTTTGTGTAACGAAGTATTGTGTAAAATTTATAATGAGTGATTTAATTGATATTGTTGATTCTCTTGAGAATAGGATAAGCAAACTGCTTCATAAGTATGAATTAATGAAAAGGCAGAATGTAGATCTCAAGAAGAAAATTCAGGAATTAGAGGCTAATTCCTCACTTCAACAAGATGAATTAAAGCATTGGGAAGAAAAGTTCAGTGCACTCAAAAATGCCAATGCAATACTGGGCAGTGACGAATATAAAAGGGAGACCAAGCTCAAAATAAACGCCTTGATAAGAGAGATAGATATGTGTATTGCACAACTCTCAGAATAATATATGTATGGCAGAAAAGCTTAAAATTAAACTATCAATAGCAGATCGGGTATATCCACTTACGATCAATCCTGAACAGGAAGAAGGATTACGTAAAGCTGCAAAAAAGATAGATGCTATGATAAAGCAATTTGAGCAGAGCTATGCGGTAAGAGATAAGCAAGACGTGTTAGCAATGTGTGCATTGCAATTTGCGGCTCAGGTCGAACAAAAAAGTATAGATAAAAACGACGATATGGTTAATGTAGCAAGCCGATTAAGTGCGCTTAATGAATTGCTGTATGATCATCTGTCATAACGTTCTTTAAAATAAATAAGGTTACTGCCTGCACTAGTTGTATTTTGATAAACTCAACAAGAATTAATTAAAAAGGGTGAGTTTAAGTTGTAAAAGCGCGCCGCCTTGAGCGGATTCTTGAGCAATTTGTTAGCCCTAAACCTGTTTTTACAGAGTTTATACGAAACCTTTACTAGTGCAGGCTTTTTTTATATATAAACATCAACAACAATTATGGATAACACTATATTTTTGATTGTAGCTTCGGTAGTGGGATTAGTGGTAGGCTTTATTATCGCTAAAGTGCTGGAGCGCAGTAAAGCATCAGAAATTATTAAAAATGCTAAAAAGACGTCGGCAAGTATTGTTAGAGAGGCTAAGAGTGAAGGAGAAACAATTAAGAAAGACAAGATACTACAGGCAAAAGAAAAATTTATTGAACTAAAGTCTGAACATGAGAAAGTAATTCTTTCTCGTGATAAGAAGATGGCCGAGGCTGAAAAAAGAACTAGAGATAAAGAATCTCAGGTATCTAATGAGTTGTCTAAAAACAAAAAATTAAATGTAGAGCTAGAGGATAAGATAAAGACGTATAATCAGCGTAATGAGTATCTAGACAAAAAACAGACTGAACTTAAAAAGCTACATAAGAGTCAAGTGCAGCAACTTGAGGTAATTTCTGGTTTGTCTGCTGAGGAGGCTAAAGAACAGCTGGTTGAATCACTAAAAGAGCAGGCCAAAACAGATTCGATGGCTTTGATTCAGGATACCATTGAGGAAGCAAAGCTTACTGCCCAGCAAGAAGCGAAGAAGGTAATTATCAATACGATCCAAAGAATCGGGACCGAAGAGGCTATAGATAATTGTGTTTCTGTATTTAATATTGAAAGCGATGATGTAAAAGGTAGAATTATTGGTCGAGAAGGACGAAATATTAGAGCAATAGAAGCAGCAACAGGGGTAGAAATTATTGTAGATGATACTCCAGAGGCAATTATTTTATCTTGTTTTGATTCTGTACGTCGTGAGGTTGCTAGGTTATCACTTCATAAACTGGTAACCGATGGTAGAATTCACCCAGCTCGTATCGAAGAGATTGTAAAGAAGACCAAAAAACAGATTGAAGAAGAAATTATAGAAGTAGGTAAACGAACAGTAATCGACCTAGGAATTCATGGTTTACATCCCGAGTTGATTAAAACCGTAGGGAGAATGAAATACAGGTCTTCTTATGGTCAGAACCTGTTGCAACACTCCAGAGAAGTAGCTAAACTTTGTGGAGTAATGGCCGCAGAACTAGGGTTGAATCCTAAATTAGCCAAAAGAGCAGGATTGTTGCATGACATCGGTAAGGTGCCAGAAACAGAAACAGAGGTGCCTCATGCAATTCTGGGAATGCAATGGGCAGAAAAATACGGAGAGAAAGCAGAGGTTTGTAATGCCATTGGAGCTCACCACGACGAGGTAGAAATGACCTCTTTGATATCACCAATTATTCAGGTTTGTGATGCCATTAGTGGAGCAAGACCAGGAGCAAGACGTCAGGTGTTGGATTCTTATATTCAAAGATTAAAAGACTTAGAGGAAATAGCGTTTGCATTCGACGGAGTGAAAAAGGCCTATGCGATACAAGCAGGACGTGAACTTCGTGTAATTGTAGAGAGTGAAAAAGTAAATGATGAAAGAGCATCAAGTCTTTCTTTTGAAATTTCACAAAAGATTCAAACAGACATGACGTATCCAGGGCAGGTAAAAGTGACTGTGATTAGAGAAACAAGGGCCGTAAATATTGCGAAATAAACGGTTCTGTATAATATTCATTTGGAAAGTGAAGTCGTTTGGCTTCACTTTTTTTATGGCTAGTCGTGATGTTTTTTTAGGATTTCTTCTTTCCAGTCAATAGCTTCTTCCAAAGTTTCGAACAACCTAAAATCTTTTTTGAAAAACATCTTTTCCATTTCAAATTGTTGTTTTTGCTGCGGGTCTGGAGATACGACCGCGAATCCCATTAGATTCGGTATTTTGGAAGACTCTGCATGAATGATTGGGTTAATAGAAAAAGAATGTACCCGATGCGATATGTATACAAAAGGTTTGTTTTTGTAGTGGATGTCGATCAGCTTAGCAAATATTTTGAGGTTCTCTGGGGTAGTTGTTACACCCTCATGTATTCTTGAAATCACATAGTTTTCATAAACATCTAGGTCGCAAAAGTCTAGATTATAGGATGTAATCATTTGTGCCATAGATGAGTAAGCTGGAATTTTAATTTAAGATACGAATAATTTTCGTGAGTTTTGGACCTAACCTTCTATATTTTAAACACAAATGGATAAAATATCTTAAATAGCTATGATGTACATAGAAGTTAGAAGACTTCAACAATACTCTTAGTACTCTCCCTTTCTATCAAGTTGGTTTTAACTACTTTGGTGGTGTAAGTTGTTGGAGTGTCTGTTTGTTCTATTCTATCAATTAGCATTTTGGCAGCAATTTCACCCAAATAGGTACTATGCTGACTTATTGTTGTAATAGAAGGACTTACATAGCGAGGTAATATCCCATTGGTGAAACCAATGATAGAAATATCTTCAGGAACCCGGTATCCTCTGGATTTCACCAGTTTTAAGGTGTTGACTGCTGCGTCTTCTTCAAGACAAAGGATGGCATCTACTTTTTTAGAATCTAGCATGATCTTCAATAAAGTATTGATGTCATTAAATTCGTCTACTTTCAAAATTAAGGCATCATCAATAGGTAGGTTCGCTTCCATAAGCGCTTGTTTGTATCCTTCTAATCTTAATTTACCTACGCTTAAACGGTGAATATTGGATACAATAGCAATGTTTTGACATCCTGTATTTATAAAATGTTTGGTGGCGTTATAGGCTCCTTCTTTATCATTTACCACAACCTTATCACAATCGATAGCATCCGTGATACGATCGATCATCATCATTGGGATACCTTGATTAATAGTATTTTGAAAATGTCTAAAATCCTTTCTTACCTGGGTTTCCTCCGCAATGGATAAAATAAATCCATCCAAATACGAATTTTTTAAAAGTTCGATAGCTCCGGCTTCTTTTTCCAGAGATTCGTTGGAGATGCAGGTGATAAGATTGTATCCTTTTTCGGTAGCTATTTTTTCGATACCAACAAAAACTTTAGTAAAAAATTGATTCAACATATTTGGGATAATGACTCCAATGGTTTTGGTGTTTTTTTGTAACTCTACCCTTGGATCTATCATGAATGATTTATAGTTATGAGCTTCGGCGTATGCTCTAATTTTTGTTTTGGTTCCTATACTAATTTCATAACTGTCACTAAGTGCTTTGGATACCGTAGCGATAGATACATTGAACTCTTTCGCTATTGCTTTTTGAGTGATTCTATTCTTTTTCATACCGGACAAATTTCTAATATGAGTTTCAATACTTATTGCTATTACTTTTAATCAAGACCTTTTCATGATTAAAAGTTTTTAGTAGTTCCTATTGAAATTTAAATCATTTTTTCGCCAATTAATTAGCATTATCTCATTAATTAATGTTTAAATTTTAAAATACAACATGATTTATAGGAGTTGCTTCAAATGTGATATTAATAGAACAGTCAATTTGAAATTCAGCGCATAAAAACTATGTAAATCGTTTTATTATGAAACAGTATCATTATCAAAATAGCAATTGACTTTTTAGAATATTTATAATTAAAGAAAGATGACTCATATCATTTTAATAATCTCATAAGTTTTGATGCATCATGATTTATAGGATTTGCTTCAAATGTGTTATGCTGTTGCACGTTCATATAATAGTTTTGGTTTTTATTAAGATTTTAAGTTAAAAAGAGAGTATTTGTTAGTAAATGTTTTATCATTTTAAGAAAAGTATATTCTCGTGTAATAAAAACAATAGTAATTATAGGATATGGAATCAGTCTTAGGACAATTAGATTGGGTGGTGCTAGGCGCCTATTTTTTAGCATTAATTGGAGTAGCGATATGGGTAATATTGCAAAAAAATAAAGATACAGCAGATTATTTTTTGGCAGGAAGAAATGTAGGATGGTTCGTAATCGGGGCTTCTATTTTTGCTTCCAATATTGGATCCGAACATGTCGTAGGTTTGGCAGGAACAGGAGCAGAATCCGGAATGCCAATGGCACATTACGAACTGCATGCGTGGATAGTATTACTTTTGGGATGGTTGTTCCTTCCTTTTTATATGCGAAGCAAGGTATTTACTATGCCAGAGTTTTTAGAAAAACGTTTCGATAGCCGTTCAAGATGGTTTTTGTCTGTGTTTTCGTTAGCTGGATATGTAATTACCAAGGTTTCTGTAACCATTTATGCCGGAGGAATTGTTGTTTCAGAATTGCTGGGTATTCCTTTTTGGTATGGAGCTATTGGGATTGTTGTTTTCACTGGTGCATATACCATTATTGGAGGAATGAAAGCCGTAATCTACACAGAAACCCTACAAACAGTTGTGTTAATAGCCGGATCGATTATTATTACCTATTTAGGCTTGCAAGAAGTTGGAGGGTGGGAAAACCTAAGAGCAACAGCAGGCTCTGATCATTTTAATATGTGGAGACCAATGTCTGATCCAGACTTTCCCTGGACCGGTTTATTAATAGGAGGAACTATAGTAGGGGTATGGTATTGGTGCACTGATCAATATATAGTACAGCGAACTTTGGCAGCAAATAATATTAAGATTGGTAGGAGAGGTGCCATTTTTGGTGCTTATCTCAAGATACTTCCGATCTTTATTTTCCTGATCCCTGGGATTATAGCTTTCGCCCTAGCAAAACAAGGAGTTCTAGAATATGAAAGAGCAGATGAAGTATTTCCAGTACTAGTAAAAACATTGTTGCCAACAGGAATCAAAGGTTTGGTAGCTGGTGGTTTGATGGCTGCATTGATGAGCTCTTTGGCCTCAGTATTTAACTCTTGCTCTACAATATTCACCATAGATATTTATAAAAAATTGAAGCCAGAAACCCCTGAGAAGAAATTATTAAATATTGGACGGGTAGCTACCGCTTTGGTAGTGATTTTGGGAATTATTTGGATTCCGATTATGAATAAAATAGGAGGGGGAGTGTTGTATCAATATTTGCAAAGTGTTCAATCTTATATTGCTCCTCCTATCACCGCAGTTTTTGTACTAGGCATCATTTGGAAGAGAGTAAATTCAAAAGCAGCAATTGTTACGTTGTTTTCCGGATTATTGATTGCCGGTCTACGTATTACTGCAGAGATTAGTAAGGACGATTTATCTGGAGTACTATATAAGTTTGCCACCATCAACTTTGCGCATATGGCTATTTTTATGTTTATTTTTTCCGTTTTGGTTTGTATCACTACGAGTCTGGTAACTGCACCACCAAATTATCATGAGATCAAAGGATTGGCATTTAGAACACTTTCTCAATCTCAAAAAGAAGAGGCCAAAGCGAGCTTTACATGGTTGGATGTGGTGTTGTCTATTTTGTTAGTAGTCGTTGTAATTTCTGTATTGACCTATTTTACAGGATGATCTAATGGAGTTTATCATCAGAATTAGCTTTTTGTTGAGTTACTCTTTAGGTGAAATTGGATGATAAAAAAGACAATAAAATATAGATAAAGAAAAAGATAGTAACTTTATTTTTTGTAATACCCCTCGTTTATGTACATCAATAGGACCATATTTTCAATTTTCTCTTTCCTGTTATTGATGATTCATCTTTGGGGACAGGAGCCTGCTGCAGATTTCAATTTTGTATCCACCAAAGATGGAATTTCAAAAACAGCGGTGTCTACCATTATACAGGATCACTATGGTTTTATTTGGATAGGAACCAACGGAGCTGGGATTCATAGATATGATGGTATCGAATATATTTCATATCCAGATACCTCAAAAGATTCAGTATCCATAAATAGTAGCATGATCTTTTGTACGTATTTGGATAAGAACAATAGGTTGTGGGTGGGAACGGAAAGTGGTTTAAGTTTGTACGATAGAGGTCAGGATCGATTTAAAAATATAAGCCTAACCAAGGATGCAGATAATGGTTTTAATAACCATATGGCAGTGAGTAGTATTACCGAAGATCATGAGGGGAATCTATTTGTTAGTGTTTTTGAAAAAGGATTATTTAAGCTCGATACGGAAGATTTTGAAGCACATCACATTCCTAATATTGGTTTTAGTACAACCTCGAAAACCGGAATTTTAAATATCTATACCCTCAAAACTGATGGAAAGGGTAAAGTATATGCAGGTACTAATGTTGGTCTCAAAGAGTTTGATCCCGATACACAAACGCTCAAACCTTCGTTGTTTTTGTCTAATCATGATTCTCAAACCGTTCAGGAACCTATTCAATCCTTATTCATTAGTGAAGAAAATAACATCTGGATTGGGAGTTTATCTTCAGGATTGTATAAAGTGAATAGACAAGAAGAGGATATAGAAATATTGCATTTACCCATAACTTCAAAGAGAATATTATCATTAACTGCAGCATCCGATGGAACTATTTTGTGTGGAACAGAGAATGACGGGCTTTTTCATATTGACAAATCGGGGAACGTGATCAAAAACTACTTGTTTGATAAAAAAGATGATAGTAGTATCCGTTCTAATTCTATATGGTCATTGTTCCTCGATAAAAATGATAGAATCTGGATGGGATATTACAACAGTGGTATCGGAGTTTATGATAAGTTGTACGATAAATTTGAACAAATAGAAAGCCTACCAAGTATTGCCAATTCTTTAGAAGCAAGTGCGGTTACGGGAATTGTTCAGGATCAGAAGAACAGGTTTTGGATGAGTATGGATGGAGGAGGAATAGACATCTATGATCCGCAAACCTCAAAGTTTAAACATATCCATACAAAAAGCACGGATTTTGGAGGTTTAACCAGTAATGATATTCAAGCCATTTACTTTGATAGTAAAGAAAACCTATGGGTAGGGAGTTGGAATAGTGGCATATTTCTTTTGAAAAAAGGGACACAACAATTTATCAACTTTAATCCAATAAATACCAATGGAGCACTTACTACTAATAGTATTTTGAGCTTTTCAGAAGACTCCAATGGTAAAATTTGGATAGGCACCTTTTATGGTGGATTATTATCTTATGATTATGATCGTAATGAGATTACACATCATAATAGTAAAGTATTCATGCAGCAAAATATACACACAAGTTCTATTAGAAGAGTTCTTGTAGATCATAATGATCATATTTGGGTGGGAGCAACTACAGGTTTGTTTAAGGTAATTCCGCAAGAGCAAAATACCTATTCAATTGTCTCTATTCGGCAAAAGATGTCTCCAAAAAACCAAAACTCTCTAAATGCGAATCATATTTTATCTATTTACGAAAGTTCGGATCATATAATTTGGATTGGAACCCGAGGACAGGGATTGTGTAGGTATGATGAAAATCAAAATGCTTTTACATGGTATAATCAACAGAATGGTTTGCAGGAAGAAAATGTTTCTGCTATTATCGAAGATCAGGATGGTCATATTTGGGTGAGTGGAAATCAGGGAATTCATAAATTGGATGTTCACACTAATAAAGTTTCAGGATATAATGTAAACGACGGTTTATTATCTAATGATTATAATTTCAATGCAGTACATCGAGACGAATCTGGCAACCTGTATTTTGGGAATTATAAGGGAATCGATTACTTCAATCCTAGAAATATCAAGATCAATACGAGTACGCCTAATCTATACCTCACCGGTTTTAAGTTATTTAATAAAAATGTAATTCCGGGCGAAACAGACTCACCGTTAAAACAGGTGATTTCTGAAACAGATAGCATTTCACTAACGCATACACAATCCGTTTTTACTATAGAATATGCGGGAGTAAACTATACGAGACCAGAAAAGAATCAGTACGCGTATTATTTGAAAGGTTTGGAAGAATCCTGGAATTATGTAGGCAACATGAGAAGTGCTACCTATACCAATTTGGATTATGGAAATTATACGTTTAAAGTAAAGGTGGCTAACAACGATGGTGTTTGGAATGAAACCCCATTAGAATTAAAAATTACCATATTACCTCCCTGGTGGAAAACAAATTGGGCAATTGCTGCCTATGCGTTACTGTTTTTACTTGGAGTTTATTTATTGAATACTTTGACTCAAAATAGGATCAAAGAAAAACAGCTTATCGAAAACGAAAGGGAGAAAAGAATAAAAGAAGAAGAGTTAAACAATAAAAAATTACAATTCTTCACCAATATCTCGCATGAGTTTAGAACACCTCTAACTTTAATCATCAATCCAATTATTGACATTATCAATAGTAAGAAATATCAATTTCCTGATGAAATAAGAGAAAAGCATCTTGTTATTCATAAAAATACAGATCGACTTTCCAGGTTGATCAATGAGCTCATGGATTTCCGAAAATTGGAAATGAATAAGTTAAGAGTGAAAGCGCAGCGTTTGGATATCATTGATTTTGTAGTCGAGGTGGTGAGTTATTTTAAACAAGAAGCATATCATAAAAATATAAGTTTAGGTGTAGAGCATAACGTGGATACCCTAGAAGGGTGGGTAGATAAAAGCATGATGGAGAAAATCATTTTTAATCTTTTGTCCAATGCATTTAAGGTTACTCCCGAAGGAGGAAATATTTTAATAGAAATCTATAGTAACACGCTCGAATCTGAAGAGAATACTGGCCAGCGGAATACTTTTGAAATTTGTATTTCTGACACAGGACCAGGACTCAAAAAGGGACAATTGGATAAGATTTTTGAGCGATTTTACCAGGTAAATAGTCTTAACAAGTGGTATTACGGAGGTACAGGGATAGGGCTAGAGGTGGTGAGAGGATTAGTAGAATTACACAAAGGAAACATCCTGGTGGATAGCGAAGTGGGTAAAGGGACCACTTTCAAAGTAGTTTTACCTTTGGGGAATTCCCATTTTCAAGAAGATGAAATCATCCTTAGTAAGTCAGTAGAGGACAAACCTAAGATTGAAAATATAGTTTTGTCTGCTCCAAAGGAACTAGAGGAAGAGAAAAAACAAGAACCCAAAGAACATAGACTTCTTATCGTCGAGGATAATACCGAACTACGTAATTATCTCAAAAGAGAATTGATCGATCGATATAAAATTTTTACAGCTTCCAATGGTGCAGAAGGTTTAGAAAAAGCTAAAAATGAAATCCCAGATATTATCATTACCGATGTAATTATGCCAGAAATGGATGGTTTTGATTTTTGTGCCGCAATAAAGAATGATATTCAAACCAGTCATATTCCTTTGTTAATGCTGACGGCCAAAACCATGCATGAAGATCGTTTAAAAGGTATAGAATCTGGAGCAGATGCTTACTTGAGCAAACCATTTGATCTTAGAGTGCTAAAGTCACGTTTATCTCAATTGTTGACCAGTAGACAATTACTGTTTAATAAATACTTTAGTGCTATAGTTGATAATGATATCGAAACCAACACTACTTCTTTGGATAAAGATTTTATTGAGAAGGTGTTGAACTATATCAACGAGAATATTAATGATCCCAATCTTGGTGTAGAATCATTGGCTTATCAATTAAATCTAAGCAGAAGTCAGTTTTATCGAAAAATCAAAACCCTGACCGGGCAAACAGCCAATCAATTTTTAAGAAACATCCGCTTACAAAGAGCCAAACAAATTCTTGAAAAAGGACATAATAATATCAGTGATGTTTGTTATCAGGTTGGATTTTCTTCACCATCATATTTTACAAAGTGTTTTAGGAATCATTTTGGTATCCTGCCAACAGAGGTCGAAACAGAACAATCCTAATCCTATATTTTCTTAACAAATTCGAAAATTGAAATCTAATTCGATTGGAAATTCTCAAGAATAAATAATAAGATACTCTCCATCCGTAGTACTATAACCGTAACAATCGCTTACCATAATACCAATCATTGAAATAACAACAAAGGTGATCGGTACCATGTTTTACGGTTTCAAAATAAAGTCTTTGCCAAAGTGAACTAATCATCAATGCTCCTTTAGCAATAGCATTTATGTAGCCTTGTATTCTCATTCTGAAGCATCCCTTTGTTTATCTGGGGTTATGCAACAAATTTTGCAGTTAATGCTCTTTTTGTAGCATTATTTTTTCATATCCATTTCTAAATTGTTAAAAAATTCAGGACTAAATAATGGCATGAAGAAAAAATATTCGAGGCTAAAGATTTTAGTAGAAATTATGTTGATAGGAATTGTATTCGGACTTCTTGTTTTGCTTTTGAGTTTCATGTCGTAATAAGGACACCATTAATAATAATTAACATAACAAACAGGAAACAACAACCAATGAAAAAACTCTTGAAGCTTTGTACCGTAATTCTCCTAGCATTGCTATTGCAATTGGATATGGGATGTATGGCAAAAAAGGAATATGAATACAAATTTCAAAATCCAAGATTAGAGATCACAGAACGAGTACATGATTTAATCGATCAGATGACCCTTGCAGAAAAAGTCTCTCAGATGCGTTATGATGCTCCTGCGATTGATCGCTTGGGTATCCCTGCATATAATTGGTGGAATGAATGTTTGCATGGAGTGGCAAGAGCAGGAGAAGCCACAGTTTTTCCTCAGGCCATTGGGATGGGCGCTACATTTGATAAATCATTGATGTTTGAAATAGGCACGGTAATTTCTGACGAGGCTCGGGCAAAACATCATCGCTTTGTGAAAGAGAATAAACGGGGGATATATCAGGGACTTACATTTTGGACTCCAAATATTAATATTTTCAGAGATCCCAGATGGGGACGTGGACAAGAAACCTATGGAGAAGATCCGTATCTCACTGGTAGAATGGGAGTGAACTTTATAAAAGGTTTACAAGGAGACGATCCTAAGTATTTCAAGGTAATTGCTACTGCAAAACATTTTGCCGTACATAGTGGACCAGAAAAATCCAGACACGAAGACAATTACCATACCTCAAACAAAGATCTTAAAGAAACCTATCTGCCAGCTTTTGAAGCAGCAATCAAAGAAGCCAATATACAATCTGTAATGTGCGCCTACAATAGATATAGAGATGAAGCATGTTGCGGGAGTAACTTGTTATTAAATGATATTCTTAGAAAAGAATGGGGTTTTGATGGGTATGTGGTTTCAGATTGTTGGGCGCTCAATGATTTTTGGGAGCCTAATAAACATGGATTATCCAAAGATGCTGTAGAGGCTTCTGCCTTGGCAGTAGATAGAGGAACAGACCTAAACTGTGGAAATGTCTTTGATCCCAACCTTACAGATGCGGTTTTAAAAGGAATCGTAGATGAAACGAAAGTCGATCGAGCATTAGCCAGATTGATGGAAGCCAGGTTTAAATTAGGAATGTTTGATCCTGATCATATGGTGCCTTGGTCTGATCTTTCTTATGAAGTTGTAGGCAGTGAAAAGCACTATGCCTTGTCAGAGAAAACGGCAAAAGAATCCATAGTGCTTTTGAAAAATGAGAAGCAAACATTACCGCTGGATAAGAATATTTCCTCGATAGCAGTTATAGGACCCAATGCAAACTCAAAACAAGTGTTATTGGGGAATTACCATGGTACTCCTCATAACCGAATTACCCCTTTAAAAGCAATTCAAGAGAAGCTGCCTAATGCACAGGTGCATTATGCCAAAGGAAGTAATATCGCAGAAGGATGGCCTTTACTAGAACCGATCCCGTCGAATGCCCTTAAAAATGGAAGTAACCGTGGGTTAAAAGGAGAATATTTTGACAATCAAAAATGGGAGGGAACTCCAAAATTTACTAGAAATGATAGTGTAATAGACTTTATATGGATGCCCAAAAAACCAATTGATAATTTGATATCCGATGAGTTCTCTGTAAAATGGACAGGACAATTGATAGCTCCAAAAACGGGTAAGTATCGAATTGGATTACGAGCCAGTAGTGGAGGGAAATTTTATGTCAATGACACGTTGAAGTTCGAGTTCAGTGATGACCATGAACCTAAAACCAGATACTTTGATGCTGATTTGACCCAAGGGGAAGCAAAAGAGATAAGAATAGAGTTTTTTAACTATCACACAGATCCACAGGCGCAATTAGTATGGGCGCACATGGATGAAGATTTGCTATCAACAGCTATAGAACTGGCTAAAAAGTCTGAAGTAGTAGTACTATGCTTAGGACTCTCTCCCGATATTGAAGGAGAAGAAATGCCAGTGGTACTAGAAGGATTTGATAAGGGGGATCGATCAGAGATTTCTTTACCAAAATCACAACTAAGGCTTATGAAAGAGGTAGCCGCTCTTGATAAGCCTATAGTTTTGGTTTTAATGAATGGAAGTGCATTGGCTGTTAATTGGGCCGATGAGCATATACCAGCAATTGTAGAATCCTGGTATCCAGGAGAATTTGGAGGAAAAGCCATTGTAGATGTGCTATTTGGAGATTACAACCCCGCGGGTCGCTTGCCGATTACCTTTTATAGGTCTACAGAAGACCTTCCGGATTTTAAGTCCTATGATATGACCAACCGTACCTATAAGTATTTTAAAGGAGAACCTCTGTATCCTTTTGGACATGGATTATCCTATACCAATTTCACCTATGATCACCTGGAAATACCTGATGAGGTCAAACTTAATGAGGATATTCCAATTACTGTTGAGGTTACCAATACAGGAAAGAGAGAAGGCGACGAAGTGGTACAGCTTTATATATCTCATAACGTCCAGGATGAGCATGCTCCCGTACATTCGTTAGTGGGTTTCGAACGGATTAATCTGAGTGTAGGTGAAACCAAAAAAGTAAGCTTCAAAATTACCCCAAAGCAATATGCTCGTATTACTTCAGAAGGAAAAATTGATATCACTCCCGGATCAATTCAATTTCATGTAGGAGGAAAACAACCTAACCTAAAAACCAATCCCAAGGGAGCAGAGTCAATACAGGTACTTACAAAAACAACCACCCTTAAATAAACAGAAATATGAAAACAAAAATTGCTATACAACAGTTTATTAATAATCAAAAATCACACTTATGATCAAACTCAAACTTGCAATTATTGCAATACTCATAATTGGAATACAACCCGTTTTGTCGCAAGGAGATCGTATAACTGGTATGGTAACAGATCAGAACAACTCGCCATTGCCAGGAGTTACTGTATTGGTAAAAGGAACCAGCAACGGTACAACTACAGATTTTGACGGGAACTACGAGTTAAAAGGAGTTTCTAAAGGAAACACCATACAATTCTCATATCTGGGAATGGAAACCGTAGAAAGAATTTACACCGATTCAAAACGCATCAACATCGTCATGACTCAGGATGCCACCGATTTGGATGAAGTCGTATTAATAGGATACGGAGAAAGTAGTAAAAAAGACTTAACCTCTGCAATTTCTACCATCAGTGCAGAAACGCTAGCGAAGCAAACTATCCCCAATATTGATCAGGGAATTCAGGGGTTAGTCTCCGGTGTTACCGTGACCCGAAGTTCTGGACAACCTGGAGGAGCAGTTTCTATACGGGTTAGGGGGATCACATCTGTTACAGGAACCAACGAACCTCTTTATATCATAGATGGAGTAAACGTAACCAATGCTTCTACGCAATCTTTCAATTTTTCTCGTTTTGGAGGTACGGGAGGGCAAACAGCGGTAAGTCCACTTTCTGCGTTAAATCCAAATGATATAGAATCTATAACAGTACTAAAAGATGCATCCGCGGCTGCCATTTATGGCGCTCAAGCATCGAATGGAGTAGTACTGATTACCACAAAACGGGGAAAGGTAGGAAAAGCCAAAATCAGTTATGAAACCTACGGAGGAGTGCAGTTTGCTCCAACTTTGATTGATATGATGAGCCTTAGAGAGTATGCTGCATATACTAATGAGGCTAGACAAACACCATCCGTAAATCTTCCGCCGCTTCCTCAATTCGAGGATCCTAGTATTTTGGGAGAAGGGACAGATTGGCAACGAGCTATTTTTCGAGCAGCACCTATCACAAATCATCAACTGTCATTGTCAGGAGGTAAAGACAATGCTAAGTTTTATGCTTCGATCAACTATTTTGATCAGGAAGGAATTGTCATCAATTCTGGGTTGCGAAGATTTGGAGCTCGATTAAATTTGGATTACAAGGTAAATGACTGGTTAAAATTTGGCCATAATATTAATTTGAGTAATTCTCTAGAAGAAGTGGGATTAAACGATTCTCGAAATGGTACCATTACCACCGCTTTACGACAAACACCCGATATACCCATTAGAAATCCTGACGGAACCTTTGGATCTCCAGACAATGTGCTGGGTAATACTGCGGCATTAAACCCTGTGGCATCTGCAGAAATTAGGAGTAGTACGCTAGAACGATATAAAATCAATGGAAACCTATTTTTGGATCTGCAACTAGCAAATAATTTAAGTTTTAGAACAGATCTTGGATACGATTATAATACAGCAAAGACCGAAAGTTTTTTTCCAACCTTTGATTTTGGATCTATTAAAAATGATACCAATACAGCATTTAAGTCAGCAAACGAAGGTTTTTACTATCTGTTTAAAAACTACTTGACCTATTCACCACAATTTGGAGATCATAGATTTAGATTGTTATTGGGGGCCGAGGCGCAGAAGAGTCAATTTCAAGGCTTGTCCGGACAACGATCAAATTTCCCAAGTAATGAGGTGGATGGTTTGAATACAGGTGACGCCGAGGAATCATTGGCAGAATCCTTTGAGGGATCTAGTACTATAGCATCTTATTTTGGTAGAATCAATTATAATTATTTAGACAAGTATTTGTTATCCGCCTCGGTGCGATATGACGGATCTTCAAAATTTGGTCCTAATAATCGTTGGGGAGTGTTCCCGTCAGCTTCTGCAGCATGGGTAGTGAGCGAAGAACCTTTTATGGAAGGCGTTTCCAACGTCTGGGATTACTTCAAGATAAGAGTAGGATATGGTACCAGTGGAAATCAGCAAATCAATGATAACCTTTTTAGAACCTTGCTTAGAAATGTAAATACAGCTTTTGGGAGTGGATTTAGTGCCGCAAATTTTCCAAATGCAGATGTAGCCTGGGAGTCCTTAATTTCACCTAACCTGGGAGTAGAACTAGGTTTTTTTAATAGTAAAATCCGATTGGATGTAGATGTATATAGAAAGACATCAAAAGACTTTTTAGCTATTCAACCCTTACCAGGTTTTTTAGGAAGTTTGAACTCCTTGTCTTTTATCGGTATTCAACCTCCAGTGTTGAATTTCGGAGAAATGATCAACGACGGTATTGATGTGAATTTATCCACAAAGAACATTAACAAAGAACATTTTAGTTGGGATTCTAACATTGTCTTTTCCTTATATCGAAATGAAATCAGAGAACTATCGAATGATGATGATGCCATTATAGGAACGATACAAGACGAAGATGTTATCGCCGATTTGACAAGATCACAAGTGGGACAACCCATCGGAATGTTCTTTGGTTTTGTAACCGATGGTTTGTTTAGATCGCAGGAAGAACTAACCAATGGCCCTATTCCTGCAGAAAGCTCTATTAGTGAGGCCAACGGAACGTGGCTAGGAGATATTCGATTCAGAGACCTGAATGATGACGGCGTAATTGATGCCAATGATAGAACATTCATTGGGAATCCACATCCGGACTTTACTTTCAGTATTACCAATAACTTTAGATACAGAATGTTTGACTTGTCGATCTTTCTTCAGGGATCATATGGGAACGATATTTACAATTATACCAGAGTTTTTACAGAAGGAATCAATCGTTTCAACTCTAATCAAGCCGCTACGGTTATTGATCGATATAGTGCCGCAAACCCTAACGGAAGCTTACCAAGGTATTCTGATGGTGATAGAAATGGAAACACAAGAGTGTCTGATCGTTTTATTGAAGATGGTTCTTATCTCAGAATACAGAGTGTAACATTAGGCTGCACATTGCCAAAAGACACATTTGGTAAAAACAACTTTTTTGATCGGGTACGAGTATATACCATTCTACAAAATATATATACACTAACGAATTATTCCGGTTATGACCCAGAAGTAGGTTCTTTAAATCAAAGTGCATTACTGAAGGGAATTGATTTTGGTAGATATCCAGTTCCAAGAACTATTACTCTTGGACTTAATGTTCAATTTTAATTATGAAAAAGGAAAATAATATGATGGGTATGAAAAATAGCTATAAAATTTTTACACACGTTTTGATGTTGATCTTTCTCGCTTCTTGTGGAGACGATTTTTTAGAAGTACCGGTAGTAGATACGATTACCGAGGATAATTTTTATATGACCGATGATCAATTGCTAGCTGGAGCAAATACACTATATGGTCAGGCCTTTTTTACCACCAATGACAAGTTTATGTATTCTTTGGATATGTTGGCGGGTAATTCTATAGGGTTCGAAGCTGATGCACCTTATAAACTGTTTGCGGTGGGAGTCAATAACCGAACACTTTTAGAAGGCTGGGAAGGTTTTTACAAAGGGATTGCAGATGCCAATCAACTATTAAAGATTATTGACCAAGGCTTAAGTCCTGATATTTCTGAAGAAGTTAAAAATCAAGTAGAAGGAGAAGCTCGATTTGTAAGAGCTTTCGCATACTTCTACTTGGTCAGATTGTGGGGAGAGATTCCTGTGATTGATCAAATTACAGCAGATACCTCTACAAGGTACCGTTTAAATACAGTACCCAGTATCTATGCCTTTATCGAAAGCGATTTGAAAAAGGCAGCGGATCTATTACCGCTTAATCCTTCGGATCAACGTCGAGTAGGGAAAACAGCTCCCTGGGCATTTCTTGCAGAAATGTATCTGACCTTAAAAGACTATGAAAATGCCAGAGCATATGCAAAAATGGTTATCGATAGCGGATTACATAGTCTGCAGACTAATTATCAGGATCAATTTATAAACCCATCGCTAAGTGTAAACCGAGAAGGGATTTACAGATGGGTTTGGACTTCGATCAATGGATTGTGGGGGATTCAAAATACCAATCAGGCGTATTTGATCGATGATGATGATTTGGTGGGTAATAACGGGGCTTTTGGTTCTGTAGCACCCAGCATAGATTTGTTTTTGGCGTTTGACAAGGTAGCAGATCCCGGAGAAGAGGATTTACGTCGTAAATGGATCATTATGGAACCCGGGCGACAATATGATGAGTTAAAAACTGTTGATGGAGGATATACTTTTCCTGAAAATGGAGATAACTCGGCCACCAAAATTCGATACCGGAAATATGTGGTGGGCTCTCTAAATGAACATCCTAATGTATTTTTTATGAGAACTGAAATGAGTACTCAACTGATGAGGTATGCTGATATCTTATTGATATATGCCGAAGCTATTTTAGGAAACGGAGCATCTACCGGAGATGCACAAGCCATAGACGCGTTTAATCAGGTGAGAAGAAGAGCAGGTCTTGCAGAAAAAATGATGATCAGCAAAGAGGATCTCATGAATGAGAGAAGAATAGAATTGGCCTTGGAAGCCGGTAAATTCTGGCTGGATTTGCTGCGAATGGATAGAGCCATGGCAAGAGATATTATCAGAGTACAGAACAGAGGTACGGCAAATAGCTTAGTGCCATTAGATACCGACCCTGTGTTTGTGACTGATATAGATAACGCTAATTTTCTTTTTCCTATTCCAGCTGCAGAGTTATCATTTATAGACACAACAAGTCCAGCGGTAGATTATGTAATTAATGATTAATACGATACATCATGATAAGAAATAATAAATCAAGATTTTCTATCTATAACTTACTGGTTTTATGTTTGCCATTGGTGGCATTCATAGTATTATCCTCTTGTGAAAACGATAGTAAAGAAGAAACATTTGGAGATCCTGTAATCTCAAATATATTATCATTGGGAGATGATCCAAGGATCAATTCGGGTTTCCCAGACGTTCTAGTAAGAGTAGAAGGTAGTGGTCTAAGTAATATGAAAGAGATCATTTTTGATGATAAAATTAATGTAGGCTTTAATACTACTTTGAATTCTGATGTGGCGCTGTTTTTTAATGTTCCCTTTGATGTAGATCTGGGAAGTCGTTTTGGAAATCAAAATATAACCTTTAAAAATCAATTTGGTGCAACCGTGTCCACGGAGTTTGAGATTATACAACCCGAACCTACTTTAACTGTTCAGGATACTTTTGCTCCGGATAAAGCCGAAGCTGGTGTTGAAATTCGAGTATTTGGAGATTGGTTTTTTAATGTTGAAGATGTTTTGATCGATGGAGAATCGGTGGGAGGATTTACCGTGGTTTCTCCACAAGAACTCACCTTTATATTCCCAGAGGGAAAAACCGAAACGACAGAATTTACTCTGGTTACTGCTGCCGGATCGGTCTCAAAAGATTTACCGATTCTTGGAGGTATTGTTGAAATTTTGATCACAGATTTTGAAGGAAATGGAATTCCTAGTATCAATGATGATTATCCTTCAGATTGGTTTAGCTATGGAGACAACATGTTCCGTATTTCAGCTGGAATTGGAGCGGACGGAAGTACAGGGGCCGAAATTGTATGGGATGACACGGGTACTGATCCTTTTACGGGAAGCTCGCACCAAAGCATTGCGTCGGTGACCACTTCTACAGATGCCGAGAATGCATTTTTGATCATTGATATTAACGGAGATGGTTTTCCAGGAACAGTGATGGAATTTGTTCTGGAAGATGATCGAAGTAATTGGCTATTCAAAGTTCCATTGGAAGGGACAGGATGGCAAACCTTACGATTAAGAATGTCTGATTTTGGTTTCAGTTTTGATCCTGGTAATCAGAGTAATGGTGATGTAAATCCATCTACGATTATAGCGGTAAAAATGCAGATTAGCCACGAAGGAGGAGCAGGAGTGGTTCCGTCTGGATACAAATATGATAATATCAAATTCGAAGTTTTAGAACTGGAATAAATAGATAGTAGATTAATCAAAACAGTAATACAAACAGGGAGAAAGGAGTGCGACTTTTGTTGTATGATCTTCTCCTTGTAAATCATAAAAAAATATGTTACGAATAAAAGAATTAAGTAGAATACCTTTCCTGGCAGTGGTATGTTTTGCCATGATATTTTTTGTCTCATGCTCTGGTGATGATGATGATCAGGGGCAGGGGACAGTATCATCGCCAGTTGCAACGGCAGCCTCAGAAATAGCTTTTACCAGTTTTAGAGCCAATTGGGATCCGGTATTTAGAGCAGGAGAGTACCAATTGGATGTCTCAGATAATGCAGGTTTTTCTTCATTTTTGCAGGGGTATGAAAACAGATCAGTGAATCAATTGTTTGAAACCGTGTCAGGACTAGCTCAAAACACTCAATATTATTATAGAGTACGAGCAGTTGTGGATGGAGGAATCTCGGGAAATTCGAATATTATTGATGTAAGTACCGATACCGAAATTGCTGATGATGTCACGCTGAAGCAAGTAGCAGAAAATAATTTTCTAGTAGGCGTAGCCGTTTCTGCCGCTAGGACTCAAATAGCTGCTTATGATGAGGTCTATAAAAGAGAGTTCAATAGCATTACTGCCGAGAATGATATGAAAATGGCTTCTGTATTTACGGGCATTGATGGGTCAGGTAATATCATTTATGATTGGAGTAAAGTAGATGCATTGATCAATTATGCTGAAACGAATGGCATGAATGTGCATGGTCATACTTTGATTTGGCATCGTAGCGTACCGGAAGCATTAGAAAATTTTGCAGGAACAGATCAGGAATTTGAAGATTTGATCGAGCAATATATTAATGCGGTGTTTACCAGATATAAAGGTAAAATTAACTCTTGGGATGTAGTAAATGAAGCTATTGATGATGATCCCGGTGTACAATGGAGAAATACCTTGTTTTTGCAAAGAATGGGGGAGAACTATGTTCAAAAGTGTTTTGAATTTGCAAGAGCCGCTGATCCAGATGTAAAACTGTTTTATAATGATTACAATATGACTTTTGATGCTACCAAAAGAGGTAAAGTGTTGGCGATGGTAGATAATTTGAAGGCCAGCAGTTTAATTGACGGAGTAGGATATCAAATGCATATAGATTATAATTTCCCGAGTAGACAAGAAATACAAGAGGCTACCGACGAGTTGGTTGCAAAAGATGTACTTATACATTTTGCAGAACTTGACGTAAAAGTAAACGCTGCTGATGATTTAACTGATTTCACTACAGAGCGATCAATGGCCCAGGCAGCAAGGGTAGCGGAGATAGTAGAAATTTTTAACGCAATTCCTCAAGCTCAAAAGTATGCTATTACGCTTTGGGGGCTTAAAGATGATGATACATGGTTAATTCCAGAAAATAATGGCAGACCAGAATGGCCACTTTTATTCGATGCCTCTTTCGAGAAAAAAGAAGCTTATTTTAGTTTTATAAAAGTATTATTAGACTGATGATGCTTTTTTGAGCAATGCATCTTTCCATCGTAGAGCTTCAATCATAGAAGAAAAGTACTTTAAGTCTTTTTTGTAGAAAGAACCCTCTAGTTCAGAAAGCAATTTTTGTCTGGGGTTCTTTGATACTACAGCGATACCAAGCATGTTATCGATCTTTTTGGTTTCGTGGTATACGGTGGGATTCACTGCGTATGAGTATATTCGATTAGAGATGTACACAAAGTTTCTGTTGTTAAAATGGGTATTTACAAATTCTAATAGAATCTTGTTATGCTCGGGTAAAACCAAAAAACCAGAAGAAATAGTATTGGTGAGGTAATTTTGATGAACTTCGACCGTAGTAAAACCTAAATCATAGTATTTTATCATTTTCAATAATGAATTACTATATCTAAGTATGGCTAATGCGCCTTTAATTTACGATAAAACTAGATTAAACAAAAGTTAAAATATTAATCCTTGGGTGTATAAAGTGTTTTTGTTACCCTTTTTTTAGAAGTTTGTTTTTCCATTTCAAGGCATCTTCCATAGTTTCAAAGTGCTTAAATTCTTTGTCGAAAAATGTTTTCTCGTAGGTGGTTTGTGTTTTTTGAACGGGATCTTTAGAAACCACCGCAAATCCTTTTAACTGTTCGATCTGGGCTGTTCTTATATACACTATAGGATCAACAGAATAGGAGTGAATCCTATGTGTAATATATACAAAAGGGGTATCAAAATGACTTTCCGCTATTTCTATCAAGACAGCATTGTTCTGTTTGTCGACAGTAATGCCTTCATTCATTACTGCAAGTACATAATCATCATGAATTTCCAGGGTACAGAAATCAAGGGTATAAGATTTAATCATGTATTGTTAGTTAGCTTATCGCGATCAATGTAAAAGGAAAATCATAAATATCAAATTCTTTGAGATAAAAAAAACCGCCGTTTATCAACAGCGGTTTAAACATATTACTTTTTTTGGACGTTATGATTCGGTTGATTTTTCAGCTTTTTCGATGCTGATCGTCAATTCTCCAGAATCATCTATATCCATAAAGATACTATCTCCTTCTTGAAGTTTAGCATTAATAATCTCTTCAGCAAGAGCATCCTCAATATATTTTTGAATAGCTCTTTTCAAAGGTCTGGCACCATATTGTTTGTCAAATCCTTTTTCAGTGATATAGTCCTTCGCTTTCTCACTTAAAGAAAGATCATAACCAAGACCTTTGATTCTTCCATACAACTTATCAAGTTCGATATCGATGATCTTGTGAATATCTTCTCTTTCAAGAGCATTAAAAACAATCACATCATCAACTCGATTCAGGAATTCTGGAGCAAATGCTTTTTTTAGTGCATTTTCGATCACTCCTTTGGCATAATCTTCGGCTTGAGACTTTTTGGCAGTCGTTCCAAAACCAACACCTTGTCCAAAATCTTTAAGTTTACGAGCACCTATATTAGAAGTCATTATGATAATGGTGTTTCTAAAGTCGATTTTACGACCTAAACTATCTGTAAGATAACCATCATCGAGTACCTGTAACATCATATTGAACACATCAGGATGCGCTTTCTCTATCTCGTCTAATAGAATCACAGAATAAGGCTTTCTTCTTACCTTTTCGGTAAGCTGACCTCCTTCTTCGTATCCTACGTATCCCGGAGGTGCACCAATTAATCTAGACACGGCGAATTTTTCCATGTATTCACTCATGTCAATACGGATCAATGTATCTTCACTATCAAACAACTCTTTTGCTAATACTTTTGCTAATTGTGTTTTTCCAACACCTGTTTGCCCTAAGAAAATAAAGGAACCAATAGGTTTGTTAGGATCTTTCAACCCGGCACGATTACGTTGTATTGCTTTTACTACTTTATTTACAGCCTCATCCTGCCCAATAACTTTTCCTTTAATCAAATTAGGAAGTTCTGCAAGTTTGTTGCTTTCGGTTTGAGCGATACGATTCACAGGGATTCCTGTCATCATAGAAACTACATCTGCCACATTTTCTTCATCTACAGTTTCTTTATGAAGTTTGGATTCTTTTTCCCACTGTTCTTGAGCTACACTCAGTTCCTTTTCCAGATTTTTTTCATCATCCCTTAGCTTTGCAGCTTCCTCATACTTCTGTTTTTTGACTACGCTGTTCTTTAATTCTCTAACCTCTTCCAATTTCTTTTCGAGATCAAGAACTTTCTTAGGTACGTCTATATTGGTGATGTGTACTCTAGAGCCAGCTTCATCCAAAGCATCGATAGCTTTGTCTGGTAAAAAACGGTCGGTCATGTATCTATTCGTAAGCTTAACACAAGCTTCTATAGCATCCGGTGTGTAGCTTACATTATGATGCTCTTCATACTTCTCCTTAATATTGTTAAGGATTTCTATCGTTTCTTCAATGTTTGTAGGCTCTACAATTACTTTCTGGAAACGACGTTCAAGTGCTCCGTCTTTTTCGATATATTGACGATACTCATCAAGTGTAGTAGCACCTATACATTGAATTTCTCCTCTTGCTAATGCCGGTTTGAACATATTAGAAGCATCAAGGCTTCCGGTAGCACCACCTGCACCTACAATCGTATGTATTTCATCTATGAACAGAATGATATCATCATTTTTCTCTAGTTCATTCATTACCGCTTTCATTCGTTCTTCGAATTGTCCACGATATTTTGTTCCGGCTACCAAACTAGCGAGGTCCAGTGTAACCACTCGTTTATCAAAAAGAATACGAGAGACTTTTCGTTTCACTATGCGAAGTGCCAAACCTTCGGCGATGGCAGATTTACCAACACCAGGTTCACCAATTAGCAAAGGATTATTCTTTTTACGACGGCTCAAAATTTGAGATACACGTTCAATTTCTTTGGATCGACCTACTACAGGATCAAGCTTTCCTTCTTCTGCCATGGCGGTAAGATCACGACCAAAATTATCCAAAACAGGAGTTTTAGATTTCTTGCCGGCTTTACTACCAGAACCTGGAGAATTAAACGGATTTTCTTTTGAAGCATCTCCTGTTAAATCATCATCATCTTCAGAGAAGGATTCTGCTTTTGGGTTGTCTAGATATTCTTCTTCGTTTGCGATCATATATTTAAATTGGTCTTTAACATTATCATAATCTACTTTTAAACGATTTAAAAGTTTTGTGGTTGGGTCATTTTCGTTTCTCAAAATACATAGCAATAAATGTGCGGTATTAATTGAGGAACTTTGAAATAATTTGGCTTCCAGAAAGGTTGTTTTTAAAGCTCTTTCTGCTTGCCTGGTTAAGTGTAAGTTCTTTTTTTCGTTTGAAGCAACTGCTACATTGGGGTTTGCAGGGCTTAGAATTTCAACTTTTCTTCTTAAGTTAGTTAAATCAATATCTAACGCATCAAGGATACTAATTGCTTTTCCACTTCCATCACGCAATAACCCTAACATAAGATGTTCTGTACCTATAAAGTCGTGCCCCAATCTAAGAGCTTCTTCTTTACTATAGGCAATTACATCTTTTACTCTAGGTGAAAAATTATCATCCATATAATCTCTTTCTTTTTCTATATAACTAAAATAATAATTTTTGGAATTACTATGGCAAAAACTATTCCTTTTAATCGATGATTAACAAATATATTGTTACAAAAGGCTAATTTGTCATGTAGTTTTGCCCAATTTTTACTAAAATCGATGACCTGATCGATTCTCTTTTTTTGCATTTCTTGGTAAATAGACAAAAAAAGCTGTAATAATCAAAACCTATGTTTATAGACTTATTAACGATACCAAGTACTATTTTTGTTAATAAATTGCGTATATTACATAGGTAATTGGGTGTTAAAAACGTCTTAATTTACTTAAATTAGCGCGTTTAATAATTCAATTTCAGAAAAAAGTTTTTATGGCAGAAGGAGAAAAACTTATACCTATTAATATTGAGGATGAGATGAAATCTGCTTACATCGATTATTCGATGTCAGTTATTGTATCTCGTGCACTTCCAGATGTTAGAGACGGTTTAAAGCCAGTACATCGACGTGTATTATATGGTATGTATGAATTGGGAGTAAGAGCTAGTAGCGCCCACAAAAAATCAGCTAGAATTGTAGGGGAAGTTCTAGGTAAATATCACCCACACGGGGATACTTCGGTATACGACACTATGGTTCGTATGGCCCAGGAATGGAGTTTGAGATATATGTTGGTTGATGGCCAGGGTAACTTTGGGTCTGTAGATGGGGACAGTCCGGCAGCAATGCGTTATACCGAGGCAAGAATGAGAAAGATATCCGAAGACATGCTTGCGGATATAGAAAAAGATACAGTAGATCATACCTTCAATTTTGACGATACACTACAAGAACCAACGGTACTTCCTACAAGAGTTCCGGGATTATTGATTAATGGTGCTTCAGGTATCGCGGTAGGTATGGCAACCAATATGCCACCACATAACTTAAGCGAAGTTGTAGATGGTACTATCGCTTATATCGATAACAATGATATCGAGATTGACGAGTTAATGACTCATATCAAAGCTCCTGATTTTCCGACGGGAGGGATCATTTATGGATATGACGGCGTAAGAGAAGCATTCAAAACAGGTCGTGGTAGAATCGTAATGCGAGGTAAAGCTAGTTTTGAAGAAGTAAATGGTAGAGAGTGTATTATCGTTACCGAAATACCTTATCAGGTCAATAAGGCAGACATGATTAAGAAGACTGCCGATTTGGTGAATGATAAAAAGATAGATGGTATTTCTTCGATTCGAGATGAATCCGATCGTAAAGGAATGCGTATCGTTTATGTCTTGAAAAGAGATGCAATACCAAATATTGTATTGAACCTTTTATATAAGTACACTGCGCTTCAATCTTCTTTTAGTGTAAATAATATTGCACTAGTAAAAGGAAGACCGCAGTTGTTGAATGTAAAAGAAATGATTCATCATTTTGTAGAGCACAGACACGATGTGGTTGTGCGCCGTACAAAATATGAATTAAGAAAAGCCGAAGAAAGAGCGCACATATTAGAAGGATTAATCATAGCTTCAGATAATATTGACGAAGTAATTGCATTGATTCGTGCCTCTGCTAATGCAGAAGATGCTCGTGAGAAGTTGATTGAGCGTTTCAAATTGTCTGAGATACAAGCCAAGGCAATTGTAGAAATGCGATTGAGACAGCTTACAGGTCTGGAGCAAGATAAACTTCGTGCTGAGTATGAAGAATTGATGAAAACCATTGAAGATTTAAAAGACATTCTTGATAAAAAAGAACGTCGAATGGATATCATCAAAGAAGAGCTGATCGAAGTACAGGAAAAATACGGAGATGAGCGTCGTTCTCAAATAGAATATGCGGGTGGTGATCTTAGTATAGAGGATATGATCCCTGATGAAAAGGTGGTGATTACCATTTCTCATGCAGGATATATCAAAAGAACATCGTTAAACGAGTATAAGAAACAAAATAGAGGAGGAGTTGGACAAAAAGGAAGTACTACTCGTAATGAAGACTTCTTAGAGCATCTGTTTGTGGGTACTAACCACCAATACATGTTGTTCTTTACTCAAAAAGGAAAATGTTTCTGGATGCGGGTATACGAAATACCAGAAGGAAGTAAAACTTCAAAAGGTAGAGCCATCCAGAATTTGATCAATATCAGTCAGGATGACAAAGTGAAAGCATTTATTTGTACTCAGGATTTAAAAGATGAAGAGTATATCAATTCGCACTATGTCATAATGGCAACGAAAAAAGGTCAGGTCAAAAAGACATCTTTGGAACAATATTCCAGACCAAGAACGAATGGAATCAATGCCATTACCATTAAGGACGAAGATGAGTTACTAGAAGCTAAACTTACCGACGGTAAAAGTCAGGTAATGCTCGCTGTAAAATCTGGAAAAGCGATACGCTTTGAAGAGGAGAAAACTCGACCTATGGGTAGAGGAGCATCTGGAGTTAGAGGAATTAGATTGGCAGATGAAAAAGACGAAGTAATTGGTATGGTTGCCGTAAATGACATGGAAAGTAATATCTTAGTAGTGTCAGAAAACGGATACGGAAAACGTTCAAAACTAGAAGATTATAGAATTACCAATAGAGGAGGTAAGGGTGTTAAAACCATTTCTGTAACTGATAAGACTGGAAACTTAGTAGCGATAAAGAATGTAACTGATTTGGATGATTTGATGATCATCAATAAATCGGGTATCGCGATAAGACTTTCGGTCGAAGATTTAAGGGTAATGGGTCGTGCCACTCAGGGGGTTCGATTGATTAACTTAAAAGGTAAAGATTCTATTGCTGCGGTAGCAAAAGTAATGCACGATGAAGATGATTTGGAGAACGCAGAAAATGCTGACGAAATCGCCGAAGCAAATATAGATACTGAAGATGCCGGAGATGGCACGAATATTGATAAGAAAACTGAAGAATAATTAAATCCCATTAAAAAAAAGACGAGTAATGAAGACTAAATTTATCTTAGTATTATTCCTAGCGATTAGTACTATTGGATTTTCTCAAAAAGAAGCAGCAAAAGCTTTAAAAGCGGCCAACAAAAATGTAAAGTCGGGTAATTTGGATGCAGCTGCTGATGCATTGAATGCAGCAGAATCACAAATCGATGGAGCTGAGGCTAAATTAAAAGCGCAGTTTTACTATTTAAAAGCTCAAGTACTTTCTGGTACTGCTGGAGAATCAGTAGACAAAATGGAAGGAGCTGCCAATGCTTATGTAAAAGCAATGGAAATAGAGAAAGAAGCTGGAAGTTCGAAGTATACAGCTGATGCTTCTCAAAAATTACAAACTTTACGTCAAGCTTTGGTAGAAGGAGCTATCAAAGATCAGAATGCTAAAAATTATAAAGACGCCTCTGAAAAGTTGTATGTAAGTTATAAAACAAACAAGCAAGATACTATCTATCTTTATTATGCTGCAGGAAATGCTGTGAATGGTAAGGATTATGATACTGCTCTTAAATACTACAACGAATTAAAAACGATTGGGTTTAGCGGTGTTGCCACAGAATTTGTAGCGACCAACAAGGAAACTGGTGAAGTAGAGCCATTCGACTCTAAGCAGACCAGAGATCTTATTGTGAAGTCTGGAACGCACATCAAGCCAGAAGAGCGTGTTACTGATTCTAAAAAAGGAGAAATTGCTAAGAATATTGCTTTGATCTATATCACTCAAGGTAAAGATGAAGAAGCAATGAAAGCCATAGAAGATGCTAAAGTAGAGAATCCTAATGATACTTCTTTATTACAAGCTGAAGCAGACGTATTTTATAAATTAGGTAATCTCGAAAAGTATAAGGAAATTATGGAGCAGATCGTTGCAAACGATCCTGAAAACCCAGACTTATTATATAACCTTGGGGTTAGTGCTTCTCGTCTTGGTGATAATGATCAGGCACTAGATTACTATAAGAAAACTTTAGAGTTAAAGCCAGACTATACTGCAGCGCAAATCAACGTTGCAGCATTGATCCTTGGAAAAGAAAAGGCTATCGTTGATGAGATGAATAACCTTGGTACTTCTAGTAAAGATTACAAGCGTTATGATGTATTAAAAAAGAAAAGAGAAGACGTTTATAGAAGTGCTGTTCCTTATTTGGAAGGAGCTTTAAAAAGCAATCCTGATAACGTAGAAGCTGTTCGTACTTTAATGAATATCTTTTATCAGTTAGACGATCCTAAGGCTGACGAAATGAAAAATAAGCTTAAGGCTTTAGAAGGAGGTAACTAAAAAACCTTCAAAACAATAATAAAAAAACCGGAAGCCAAGCTTCCGGTTTTTTTATTGTCCAATTGTATGCTAATCTTCATTGTATGGAATGTAATTATTCCATTTCCAAGGGGTAAAGGTGTCGCCTAAAGCGACTTCTAAAAGTTCTTTAAAAATGGTATTTCCGTTATCGCTATTGGTCATGATCATAATGCCTTTCCCAGTTGAAGGAAATACAATAGAATAATGCTGAAATCCGTCATCACTATGCCCTCCCTTAAAAGCTCCAATGCCATGCGGTGTAGTAAATAGATTCCACCCTAAACCTGAACTTAGATGAATAGCATCATAGGTATCGGTTGTTCTAGAAGAATATGGACCAAAATGTCTTTCTGATCGTATTCTAATCTGAGGCGTAAAGATCTTATTCCATGAATCCTGGCTAATGATTTTTTGTTGTAATACTGCTTGTAAGAATAAACTATAATCTATAGCAGATGTTTCCAATGTACCACCTCCTCTTGGTTCGTTATCAATATCTTTTGGTCTTGTTTCTCCAGAAGAGGAATGTCCGTAAGCAAAATCCTTTTCAAATTTAGGATTCCATTGATAGCTGGAATTATTCATAGCTAATGGAATGAAGATTTTTTCCTGAGCTAGATCTTCCAAACTTCTGTTTAAGATTTTTTCAAGAACCACCTGAAGGTAGATATATCCTTCTCCAGAATATCCATATTTGCTCCCTGGTTCAAAATTCACTCTTAATTTCTGATCTTTTTCAAACCAGCGATAATTATTGAAACCAGTGGTATGATTAAGACACATACGAGCTGTGATTTTGTGATATAAAGTGTCGTTTTTTAAATCTGAGAAATCATCATGCCATCTTGTAAGTGGTTTGTATTCGTAGATTTTTTTTGGAAGATAAGATTCCAAAGGAGTGTCCAAATCAATTACGTTTTCTTCTACCAATTTCATGACAAGTACAGCAAAAACGGATTTACTAAATGAAGCTCCATATATATTTGATGAATCGGTTAAGAATTCTTTCTTTTCGTAATTTTTATAACCAAAAACCTTCTGATAACTGATTTTGTTATCATTCAATACGGTTACAGCTGCACCATGTACATTGGCCTTTTGTAAAAGTTGATTAATTCTTATAGTTAAAGAATCCTTGGTTATAGAGGACCCGTCCAACCTGGTTAGCCTATCAGTAATGGGGCTTTTGCCATTACATCCTGTGATTAAAAATGTGGTAAGAATCAACAGAATCCCTAAATTCTTTAAATTGTTGGTTTTCCTTCTTAGAAATGGGATAGATGGTGGATAGTAGCATTTTTGTGAATTTATTGCCGATATCAAATTGATAATCATAACGATTAGGGTGTAGGGTATAACAGCAATGAATAAGAGAAACCCAATTCTCTGTATTGTTACCAGTGCGATGAATGATAAGGCAAACAAAATAGTCATGGTGATCTGAAAATTTACAATAGCTCTCCCATGTTGATCGTACACTTTATTATCTTCACGTTTATGAATCCATAAGAATAGAGGAATGAGGATATTGCAAAGAGGGATGACCATTCCCAAAATAGGGACACCATGCATTAATAAAAGCCATTTTTTTTGAATGTCTTCTTCTTTTGGATTTTCTAAGACCAGAAGATCTTCAACTTCTATTTCCAAAGCATTGGCCAGGAGCTTAATGGTTTGTAAGTGAGGTCGAACTTCACCTTTTTCAATACGTTGTATGGTTCGTATGGTGACCGTAGTTTTTGCCGAGAGTTCTTCTTGAGTATATCCTTTTTTCTTTCGTTGATAAATTAAATTTTTCGCTATTGATTGATCATTCATGATTTTTAATTTTTAGTTGAAACAAAGCTATCAATAGCGCCTCGTTTTTGTTACGACATTTAGGTGTCACCTATCTGTCATTTTAAGCTATAATAGAGGATACGGGATAAATTTAATGGTATGATAAACAAAAAAAGTCCTGATTCAAAATTAAATCAGGACTTTTAAAAGCGTTTATAAATAGAATATTTATCTCAATTCTGCTCCAAGTTTGTTTTCAAAATTACCTTGAAGCTTTTTCATTACTTTATCTACTTGTTTATCCGTAAGCGTTTTTTTCTCATCCTGAAAAATAAAACTAACCGCATATGACTTTTTACCATTAGGAAGATTTTTTCCCTGATAGACATCAAACAAATTGATTTCCTTTAGCAATTGTTTTTCCGTTTGTTTGGCAATGGTTTGAATCTCTTCAAAAGAAACAGTATTGTCTAACAGCAATGCAAAGTCTCTTCTTACTTCTGGGAATTTTGGAATTTCCTTAAATTTAATTTTGGTATGCTTTGCGTACTCCAGAACATTATCCCAATTAAAATCAGCATATAATACTTCTTGAGAAATAGAGAAATGTTTTAAAACTGATCTTTTTAGGATCCCAAAGTCAACCAATTTTGCTTTCCCAAGGCTGATTGAAATCCCCTCGGCAAACTGATCATTTTTTACAGCAGTAGTTTTGAGTCTGGTTAATCCTAATCGTTCTAAAATCGATAGGATAACTCCTTTCAAATAAAAGAAATCAGTGGGTTGCTGACTGTTTTTCCAACTTTCTACGGTTCTGTTTCCAGTAACAATAAGACTCAAATGTTTGTTTTCTACGCGAGAATCATCATAATTGTGGTACGTCTTACCGAACTCAAAGAACTTAAGGTCAGCTCGTTTCCTGTTGATATTATACGATACCGCTTCTAATCCTGAATATAACATCGACTGGCGTAATACCGCAAGATCATTGCTCAATGGATTCAACATTTCCACATTGTGTGATTCATTAAGCTGCTCACTAAGTTGAATATATTCTGGAGAGGTCAATGAATTGGCCATCATTTCATTAAACCCTTGTCCAATTAATTGATTAGATATCGTATTTTGTACAGTGTGATCTGCAAACTTATCTATGTTAGCTATAGAAGCATTTAACTTTTGAGTAAATCCAATATTGTTGTATCCATATACTCGTAAGATTTCTTCAATCACATCTGCTTCTCTTTGTACATCATTTCTGTACGCAGGAATGGTGAGTCCAGTGCCTGATTCTGATACACTATTGATTTTGATATCCAAAGAAGACAAAATACTTTTGATGGTATCCTGTGGAATCTCTTCACCAATCAATTTTGTTGCATTTTCGTAAGACAAAAAGACTTGAAAATCTTCAATTTTCTTTGGGTACAAGTCGGTGATTTCACTAGAGATCGTACCTCCAGCTAATTCTTTAATAAGCAAAGCGGCTCTTTTTAGCGCGTATTCTGTAATATTTGGATCGATACCTCTTTCAAATCTGAATGAAGCATCAGTATTTAATCCATGTCGTTTTGCTGTTTTTCTTACACTTACCGGATTAAAATATGCACTTTCTAAAAATACGGTACTCGTTTTTTCGGTTACTCCAGAATTGATTCCTCCAAAGACACCTGCAATACACAGCGGTTTTTTGTCATCACAAATCATCAAGTCTTCTTCATGAAGTTCTCGTTCAACTTCATCAAGAGTAGTAAACTTAGTTCCTGCAGGTAAAGTTTTTACTTCAATTTTATTTCCTTCAATGTATTGTGCATCAAAAGCGTGTAATGGTTGTCCCAATTCATGTAGTACATAATTGGTAATATCCACCACATTATTTTTTGGGGTAATCCCAATGGCTTTTAATCGATGTTGTAACCATGTCGGAGATTCTTTCACCTCGATATCCGAAATGGTAACACCACAATATCTTGGAGCTAGGTCAGCATCAGCTACTTCAATATCAATTTTATGTAATCGATTTTCTACAGTAAAATTGCTAACCGAAGGAGTAATAAGTTCTAGATTGATGTCTTTTTGTAAAAGTCCAGCTTTAAGATCACGCGCAGTACCCCAATGACTCATAGCATCCGCACGGTTTGGGGTAAGTCCGATTTCAAAAATATGATCATTTTCAATATCAAAAACTTCAGAAGCTTTCGTACCCACAGAAATATCTGCATCCAACACCATAATCCCGTCATGACTGCTTCCGAGACCAAGTTCGTCTTCAGCACAAATCATTCCGTGACTTTCTTCTCCGCGAATTTTCCCTTTCTTAATGGTCCATTTTTCTCCCTTGTCATCATATAGATTTGTACCAATAGTTGCTACAGGAACTTTTTGACCTGCAGCCACATTGGGAGCACCACATACAATTTGAACAGGTTCTCCGTTCCCCAAATCTACTTTTGTAACTTTAAGTTTATCCGCATTTGGATGCTTTTCGCAACTCAAAACCTGACCTACTACTACACCTTCTAATCCTCCTTTTACACTCTGATAGGTGTCAATACCTTCTACTTCAAGACCTAAATCGGTTAGTAACTCTCCGGTTTTCTCAGCGTCCCAATCTATATGAATAAACTGTTTTAACCAGTTATAAGAAATTTTCATTGATGATTATTCTGATTTTAGTCGGTAAAGATAATATATTGAGCAGAGCAAACAAACAAGAATGTGAGGTTATCAACAAGGTAATTTTAGTTTCTTGAATTATATATGTTCAACAAATTTTTAGGGATCTTACTTATTGGATTGACTGTAAAATATTAAATATCAAAAGTAAATGCTTATTTTTGAGAACTAGTAAGCCCTAAATACTAAAATATGAAAGGAATAAAACTAATGGTATTGCTATTTACCTTTATACTTTTTGCAGGTCATGATGGATTTGCCCAAAGAAAGGTAGATAGAAAGAAGAAAGAGGAGACCACTACTAAGGTTAGGAAAAAGACTGGAAAAGAAGAAGGGGCTGGAATGAAAGAAGCAGTCGCTAAGAGAAAAAGAACTTCTAGAAAGGAAGCAAAAAGAGATCGTGCGAGACGTATAAGAGCAATTGCAGAGAAAGATAGAAGACGAAGACAGTCTTCAGAATCGAAAAAAAGAAGAAACTCAGGAGATAATTAATACATAATGCTCCTCATAAATAAATTAAAATGTCTGGAAGATTTTTTCTGGGCATTTTTTATTTGAATTCTTGAAAAAAAGAAGTTTTATTTACAATTGGATAAATGACAAGTGTTCTGGAGCAATACTTAAAATATAGAATTATAAGAATATGAAAACACGAATAATTACTGGGGCCTTACTCACTATTTTTTTAGTGAGTTGTAAGAAAGAGGATAAAAAACAACCTATAGATCTTTTAGAAGGACCTTGGAGAGCTTCTCTTACTGTTCAGGATAACGAGGAACTTCCGTTTCTTTTTGAGGTAATGGAAGATGAAACGCTAAAAATATTTAATGCAGAAGAAGTTATAGATGTAGATGAAGTAGAAATTTTTGGAGATTCTATAAAGATAAAATTCCCGGTTTTTGAGGGGTATGTCGCTGCCAAATTTGAAGATTCTCTTACAATCTCTGGAAGTTTTATAAAAGAAAGTTTGGACCGGGTTGTTCCTTTTAAAGCTACTTTTGGAGAACAAGATCGATTTGATATTACTACTCCTCCTTCTGCAAATATCACAGGAAATTGGGAAACAGTTTTTAGTCAGGATAATGAAGAAGATCGATATATAGCAAAAGGTATTTTTAATCAGAACGGGAATATAGTTTCAGGGACGTTTAGAACTACTACCGGAGATTATCGGTATCTGGAGGGTGTTGTAAATGGTGATCAATTACAGCTCTCTACCTTTGATGGAGCACATGCGTTTTTGTTTACGGGTAAAGTTACCGATAGCACCCTAAGCGGAAATTTCTATTCAGGAAACCATTGGAAAGAACCATTCGTTGCTAAAAGAAATGAGGAGTATGAATTGCCTTCAGAAGATAGTTTGACTTTTATTAAGGAAGGTTATGATGGTTTAGAATTTAGTTTTCCGGATACCGAAGGTGCTATGGTTTCATTAGACGATGATCGATTTAAAGACAAGGCCGTAATTGTACAGATCATGGGAACCTGGTGTCCTAATTGTATGGACGAGACCAAGTATTACGTAGATTTTTATAATAAGAATAAAGAAAAAGATGTCGCTTTTGTTGCACTTGCTTTTGAATATGCAAAAACAAAGGAAAGAGCGGTAGCGTCGATACATCGTTTACAAAAGAAATTAAATGTACCATATCCTATTTTATTAGCTCAGCACGGTACATCCGATAAGAAAAAGGCACAAGAGAAACTACCAATGTTAAACCATGTGTTGTCCTATCCTACTACAATTTTTGTAGATAAAAAAGGAGAGGTTAGACGTATTCATACTGGATTCAACGGACCAGCTACAGGAAAAAAGTATGAAGAGTTTACAGCAGAATTTGAGCGATTTGTAACAGAGCTCGCTTCTGAGTAGTAGGCTTTAACAATCTATTATGACTTTCATTTGGAGTTTAACACTTAGGTAACATCTGGATTCGTTTTAACAATTTAAATTGGTGACCTATAGTTTTAATTAAAATATTTATTTCAAAAATGTCAGTCATGAAATCACTTAAACAATTTTCTATATGTCTGTTTGGGGCATTAATGTTAATGGGTACACAAGCGAATGCCCAACTTAATGTACCAGAAGGCAGTCAAAGAGGAAAAGTATCTCAACGTGTTGGAATTACAGATATCACTATCGATTATGGTAGACCAAGTGTAAAAGAACGAGAAATCTGGGGGAAATTGGTTCCTTATGGATATAACAACCTGGGGTTTGGTACTTCTACAGCTGCTCCCTGGAGAGCAGGAGCTAACAATAATACGATCATAGAATTTTCCCACGATGTAAAGGTAGAGGGTAAAAACATTAGTGCAGGGAAATATGGATTACATATCGCAGTAAAAGAAGATGGTGGAGCAACCGTTATTTTTTCAAAAGATAATAATGCCTGGGGAAGCTATTTTTATGATGAAAAGAATGATGCTTTACGTGTAGATGTACAAACCAAAGAAGTTCCTCATACCGAAGTATTGACATTTTCATTTCCAGAATTTGAAGCCAACAGTGCTGTAGCTGCATTACGTTGGGAGAAAAAGGAAATTCCTTTTAAGATTGAAGTAGATGTAGCAGATATTGTTATGAAAGGAATCGAAAGCGATCTAAGAAACTCTCCTGGGTTTACGCAAACAAACTGGGATAATGCAGCCAATTATGCGTTTAATGCAGGAAAATTAGATAAAGCTTTAGAATGGGTGAATGCTTCTATTAGTGGTAATTTCTTTAGTAAGGAAACTTTTGGTAACCTATCACTTAAATCTAATATATTGGCAAAACAGGGTAAAACAGCTGAAGCGATGACTTTTGTTGATAAAGCAGCCAAATTAGGTAATGCAACTGAGGTTTTTAGACTGGGAACTGGACTCATTGGTCAAGGTCAAAAAGATAAAGCTTTAGCAATTCTTAAAGACAATGTAAAGAACTCTAACGGAGCATGGCCTTCTAACTATGGGTTAGCCAAAGGATACGCTGCAACCGGAGACTTTAAAAATGCGATCAAAGCGATCAATACTTCGATGACAAAAGCACCAGATAGATTTAAGCAACGTCTTACTGGAGAATTAGAAAAGCTGAAAAAAGGTGAAGATATCAACTAGGTGACACAACATATTATTTAGAATGTAAAAGGTTTAGAGTATTTCTAAACCTTTTTTTATGGATATCAAATTACTTTTGTTAATATTATAAAGGGAAAATATAAATGAGTTCATTCAGGTAGAACAAGATGTTAGATCTGTAGTTTGAATTATCTTTGCACCAACCAAATTTATAACCATGAGTAAAGCTGTTTATATAGCAACCATCGAACCTAATAGTGGTAAATCTATTGTGGTTTTAGGTATGATGCGTATGCTATTAGGAAAGGTAGCCCGAGTAGGGTACTTCAGACCGATTATTGATGACCCTAAAGAAGGAGAAGTAGATAATCATATCAACACCGTAATTTCTCACTTCGAACTGGATATTAATTTCAAAAATGCCTATGCCTTTACAAGAAGCGAAGTGCTTCAGAAATACAATAAAGGAAAATCAGGAGAGATTATAGACGAAATCATCCGAAAGTATAAGAATCTGGAAGAACGATTCGATTTCATTCTGGTAGAAGGAACTGATTTTTCAGACGAAGGAAGTATCATCGAGTTCGATATCAATGTGATTATTGCCAAAAATCTTGGGATTCCTGCAGTGATTGTTGCTAGTGGTGTAGATAAGAAAAATGAAGAAATCGTTGGTAATCTCAAATTGGCATTAGATACTTTCAACAGCAAAGATGTTGAAGTGTTAGCAATGGTGGCCAACAAAGTAACTCCAGGTTGTGAAGATGAATTGCAGTCTGCCTTCAACAAGAATTTTGGGAATGGAGTAGATAACATAGTAATACCAAAAATAGATGCCCTTATCAATCCTACAGTAAAAGAAATTGTAAATGAATTGGAAGGAACAGTGTTGTTTGGTAAGGAATACCTAAATAATCAAGCGGGTAATTACGGAGTGGGAGCGATGCAGTTGCGTAATTATCTAACACATATCAAAGACAATAGCTTGGTGATTACACCAGGTGATCGTGCCGATATTATACTTGGAGTGTTACAAGCTAATATTTCGGATAATTATCCAAAAATATCTGGTATTATTCTTACTGGGGGTATTGTTCCTGAAAAACCTATTTTAGACCTTATAGAAGGAGTTTCAATATCCTTCCCGATTGTATCGGTGCCTAGCGGTACCTTCTCGATTACTAATAAAATAGGAGCGATTAGATCCAGAATTTATTTGGATAACTTACAGAAAATAAACACTTCGATCAGTACATTCGAAAAGTACGTGAATGAAGATCGTTTGGCAGAAAAACTAGTTACGTTTAAATCTGAAGGTTTAACCCCGAGAATGTTTCAATACAACCTTTTGAAACGTGCTTTAAAACATAAAAAACACATTGTTCTTCCAGAAGGTTCTGATGAAAGAATCCTTAGGGCTACATCAAGATTATTGGCTTCAGATGTTGTAGATATCACTTTGATAGGTAACGAAAAGAAACTAAGAGCCAAAGCTACCAAACTTGATATTCCCATCGATTTTGATAAGGTAAATGTTGTCTTCCCTACAGAATCTCCTTATTACGAGGACTATGTACAGACATTTTATGAATTGAGAAAACATAAAAATGTAAATCTGGATATGGCCAGGGATATGATGGCAGACGTTTCTTATTTTGGAACAATGATGATTTATAAAGGCCATGCAGACGGAATGGTTTCTGGAGCAGTGCATACTACCCAACACACCATACGTCCTGCATTGCAGTTTATTAAAACAAGGCCGGGGGTAAAGGTAGTGTCTTCTGTGTTTTTTATGTGTTTGGAGGATCGAGTATCTGTATTTGGAGATTGTGCGATTAATCCAAACCCGAATGCAGAGCAACTGGCAGAGATTGCAATTTCTTCTTCAGAATCTGCGGCTGCATTTGGAATTGAACCGAAAGTAGCCATGTTGTCTTATTCTTCCGGAACTTCTGGAAAGGGTGAGGATGTAGAAACTGTTCGAGCCGCTACGGCTATTGTTAAAGAAAGAAAACCTGATCTTAAGATAGAAGGGCCAATTCAGTATGATGCTGCTGTAGATATGAGAGTGGGACAAAGTAAACTACCAGACTCAGAAGTGGCGGGACAAGCCAGCGTGTTAATTTTCCCTGACTTAAATACGGGAAACAATACGTATAAAGCGGTACAAAGAGAAACAGGAGCGCTAGCTATTGGACCGATGTTGCAAGGCTTAAATAAACCAGTAAATGATTTAAGTAGAGGGTGTACGGTAGATGATGTATACAACACAGTTATCATAACAGCTATTCAAGCACAAGGACTATAAAAAGAAAATCATGCAAATATTAGTACTCAATTCAGGAAGTTCTTCTATCAAATTCCAATTGTTTCATATGCCAGAAGCCAAAGTAATCTGTTCTGGATTGGTAGAACGAATAGGATTACAGGATTCTAAAATAAGCTATAAGACAGATGCCGATAAAATAGAAAAAGTTCTAGACATCAAAGATCATAAAGAAGGATTACAGTTGGTCGCCAATTATTTGATGGATCCAAAAGTAGGTGTGCTGAAATCTGCTTCAGAAATCAATGCTGTTGGACATAGGGTTGTGCATGGCGGGAGTACGTTTACTCAAACAGTAACGATTACCGAAGAGGTGAAAAATAAAATTAAAAAGTTATCGACTTTGGCTCCTTTGCATAATCCGGCAAATTTACAAGGGATTTTGGTGGCCGAAGAAATATTCCATTCCGCTAAACAAATTGCAGTTTTTGATACCGCCTATCATCAAACGATTCCTGTAGAAGCCTATAAATATGCAATTCCTAATTCGTTTTTGGAAGAGCATAACATCAGATTATATGGTTTTCACGGAACCAGTCATAAATACGTATCCGAAAAAGCCATTGATTTTTTAGGAGAAGAAGAATCCAAAATTATCAGTATCCATTTGGGTAATGGATGTAGCATGACTGCTATAGAAAATGGTAAAAGTATTGACCATACACTAGGGTTTGCACCAATGAATGGATTGATTATGGGTACTCGTTCTGGAGATATCGATCCAGCAGTTATTTTTCATTTGGTAAATGCGTTAGGATATTCTTTGGATGAAGTAAATGCACTTCTACAGAAAGAAAGTGGCATGCTTGGATTAACTGGATATAGTGACCTTAGAGATATTGAGTCTGAAGCCGAAAAAGGAAATGTAGCATGTAGGTTAGCACTAAAGATGAGTGCTTATCGAATTAAAAAATTTATAGGTGCTTACGCTGCTATTATGAATGGACTAGATGCTATTGTATTTACAGCCGGGATTGGAGAAAACTCCTATACCGTTAGAGCTTTGGTTTGCGAGGATATGGACTTTTTAGGAATCCATTTGGATAAAGAGAAGAATAAAGAACGATCCAAAATGGCAAGAGATATTTCAGTATCAACTTCTAAGGTGAAAATTCTGGTAGTACCTACTAATGAGGAATTAGAAATCGCTAAACAGTCATTTGAACTACTTTCATAAGAGTACAGACCTATATAAAACAAAAGAATGACGATAATTATCGTCATTCTTCTTATCACAAACCAAATTCATTTATTGTAAATCTTATATAAATCTTTTACTCACTCAAAGAAATTGAATTTTGGTTGTTAAGGATAGTATATTCCTTTTATTAATAAAGGATACACCCACCCCATTGCAAACAGCGTCCTGGTTCGCAAAAGCTTCCACCAGGAAAACTGATTCTACATTTATTACCGCCACAACAAGAGATAAAACTTCCTGCTCCTCTTAACTGACTTTGCGTTTCTTTACTTAATTCTTTTACTCCGTTTAATTTTAAGATGTTTTTCATATGAAAAGTTTTTTAGTTAATATTTATGCCCACATACAACTGCCGTTAGGTTGGCAATACCCATAGTCACAGAATACGAAACCATTAGGTGTGGTAACACAACATCTTCTTGGACCACCACAATATGGTCTACTGATACCTAAAGAACCGGAAATGTCCTGTTGCTCTTTTTTGTTTAATTGCTGAACCCCTTCTAGGTTTAAAATTTTTTTCATGGTTTATGTATTTTAAGAGTTAGTATGATGCTGAAATATAATCTGTCAAATTTCAACGTCATTAAAAATATTCGAAAGACTAAGGGATTACAAGATTATGTTCTTGATATTTATAAATTTCAAGAATTATACATGTGTAGTATTCTGACTTGTAGCTTTTTAATGATTTTTATTGGAATTGCAGATAGATATGAAGTACAGAAAATTTATAGGCCAATTCCTTATAAAAAAACAGGCAAATTGAAAAAAATTGCCTGTGATAAGGTTTTATAAATATGATCTTTTTAATAGAAGATACATCCGCGGTAAGAACATCTTCCTGGTTCGCAGAAACTACCTCCAGCCCAAGAAACTCTGCATCTATTAGGACTACAGCAGCCAGAAAACATTGCTCCTTTTATCTGTCGTTGTTGCGCTTTACTTAAGGCCTGAACTCCGGTTAATTCTAAGATTTTTTTCATGTTATGTAATATTTAAGTTAGGACTTAAATTTAATTTAAATAATTGAAAATCAAATATTTAAAACCCATACTCTTTTTGTGGTTTTTATATCAATCACAGTATTTGAAGTATATTTCTTATAGCTATTGTGAGAAATAACTTATTAACAGTGTTGTTTTGTTTTAATGTGTTGATTTTTAAGTTTTTATGATGTTTTTAATATGTAAAATGCAGGTTGTCAACATACTACATAATGATTTAGTAACATTTACTAATAGTAGATTCAACAAAATAACTTTAGTTTCGGCATTGATTAACAAACTAACTCTCAACACAATGAAAAAGACATTACTTTGGGTAATGTTGGCGATTTGCTCTATTGCAACTGGCCAAGTACCATCATACTATAATGATGTAAATCTTACTTTATCGGGCACAGCTTTACAAAATGAACTAGCTGCAAAAGTAACCAATACACATACCAACTTTTTGACCTATACTCCCGGAGTCTGGAATGCTTTACAACAAACAGATGTGGATCCTAATGATGCTTCCAGAGTATTTTTGATTTATGGGTATAATGATACCGATGGTAACTCGACTACGGATAGAACCAGAGGAGTGAATAATAACGGAGGAGGATCTACTGATTGGAATAGAGAACACGTATACCCAAGATCTTTGGGTCAGCCTAATTTGGGAAGCGAAGGACCAGGATCGGATGCACATCACCTTAGACCAGCAGATGTACAACGAAACTCATCTAGAGGGAATAGAAAATTTGCTGATGGTAGCGGTAACTCTGGAGCAACTGCACAAGGACATTGGTATCCCGGGGATGAATGGAAAGGAGATGTGGCCAGAATGATGATGTATATGTATATCAGATATGGAAGTCGCTGTCTGCCAACTAATGTAGGAGTGGGAACGGCGGCGAGCAGTGATGCAAATATGCTTCAGTTATTTTTGGAATGGAATGCCGAAGATCCGGTGTCTCAATTAGAATTACAACGAAACCCAATTTTAGAAAATATTCAAGGGAATAGAAATCCTTTTATAGATAATCCGGCATTCGCTACTCAAATTTGGGGAGGGCCACAAGCCGAAGACCGTTTTGGGAATACCGGAGGCGGAGGAGAAGACACCGTCGCACCTTCAACACCAACAAGCTTGACTGCGAGCGGTGTTACAACAACTTCAGTAAATCTATCCTGGAATGCTTCAACTGATAATGTAGGGGTAACAGGATACGATGTATATAGAAATAGTACATTTTTAGCAACATCAACGTCAAATAGCTATTCAGTAACAGGTTTATCTGCAAATACATCATATACTTTTTTTGTAAGAGCAAAAGATGCTGCTGGGAATATTTCTGGTAATAGCAATACCGTTAATGTTACCACCGAGGATAATTCCTCAGGAGGAGGAAGCGCTACAGAACTTTTTATTTCTGAATATGTAGAAGGTTCTTCGAATAATAAAGCCATAGAAATAGCCAACTATACTGGTTCATCAGTAAATCTATCCGGATACGAATTAAGAAGACAAACCAATGGTTCTGGTTCCTGGTCTTCGGGAGTTGCACTATCGGGGACTCTTGCTAATAACGATGTATTTGTAGTGGCGAACAGTTCGGCAAGTACAGCAGTATTAAATGTGGCAGATCTTACTACAGGAGATTCTAGCATGACGTTTAATGGAAACGATCCAGTTGGATTATTCAAAAACGGAACGTTGATCGATATTATAGGTACGTTTAATGGAGGTTCTTCGAATTTTGCCAAAGACACTACTTTGAGAAGAAAATCGAATATTTCTTCTCCTTCTACATCATATACGGTATCAGAATGGGATTCTTTTTCGCAGAATACCTTTGATGATTTGGGAAATCATAGTTTTAATGGAGGAGGAGGTTCTGGTCCAGATACCCAGGCTCCAACAACTCCTACAGGAGTAAGTGCGAGCAATATTACTCAAACTACCCTGGATTTAAGCTGGAATGCGTCTACCGACAATGTTGGTGTTACTCAATATGAAGTAATCCAAAACGGAGTAGTATTAGGGACCACTGCCACAACCAATTATGCCGTTTCGGGATTATCGGCTTCTACCACGTATACTTTTGAAGTGATTGCTTACGATGCAGCCAATAACACTTCAAATAGTGCATCGATCAACGCTACCACTATTGGTGAAGTGTTGGTATACTGTGCCTCAAGAGGAAATAATGTAAATTATGAGTTTATTGATTATGTTGGGATTGGAGGTATTGCCAATACTACGGCTGGAAATGGTGGATATGGGGACTTTACCAGTCAGACAGGAGACCTACCTTACGGTTCGAATACGATTGTACTAAGCATTGGATTTAGAAGTGCATCATATACAGAGCATTGGGGAGTGTGGATCGATTTTAATAAGAATGGTTCTTTCGAGTCTTCAGAGAAAGTGGTTGCTGGATCCACTTCTAATGCAGGAAACTTATCCTATACATTCACAGTTCCTTCTTCTGCACTAGCAGGTACCACAAGAATGAGAGTTGCTATGAAATGGAATGGTGCACCAACACCATGTGAGACTTTTGGTTATGGAGAAGTAGAAGATTATACGGTAAATATAGGAACGTCCTCGACTCGTGCTTCTGAAGTTGTAAAAACTGATGGTGTTTTGCAGGAAGAAGGAAAAGTATTCGCTGCGAAAATAACGCCTAATCCTACATCCAATTTTATGCAAATTAAGGTTGCAGATCAAAGAGAAGCTACTTTTACTTTGGTTACCGTACAAGGAAAAATCATAAAAAAAGGTGAGGTAACCAATAATAGGATAAATCTAGATGGTGTGGCACCTGGTTTATATCTGGTCAACGTTAATGATGGAAATCGAACAATTTCCAGAAAAGTGATCGTGAAGTAGATTCTAACAATAATCAAAATAATATTAAAAAACGCCTTTGCATTTGGTAAAGGCGTTTTTTTGTAGTTTATCTAGAAGGAAAAGATGTTCTTTTTTGATAAAAAAATGTAGGTAATATCTTGCAATTTGACTTTTTAAGAGGCAAAACATGCGCTTTATACTATTTTAGTAGTTAAATATTTGTTTTTATTTACTAGTATATTACGATGAAATACATATTTAAGGAAGTAATATGTAGGTTTTTTGAAGTTTTTTGAGTTCCCTTGTAGTTTTTTTCCTATCAAATTGTCAGTTTTTTCGCGGGTTTTGAAAGGTTTTATTCATTCGGCTTAAATATTTTGCGGAAAAACCACGTCTAGAGTTTTCTTTTAAATCGTAAATTTAGAATAGATCAATACTTGATCTTTGTTCGTATAAAACCTACTTAAAAGAAAGCTATGAATAAAAATTATTTTTACTGAGTCTTGTTGGATCATCCCCCAATGATCTATACTAATTTCTAAGTATCTCATAAGGCCTTCCCCGAAGCCTAATTTTCTCACAAGTCAGTCCGGGTTTTTAGTTACTTATACTTAATGTATATGCCGTTTGGTATAATTCATTGATCTAATTGCAATGCTGATCAAATGAATAACAATTTTTGTGTAATTGGAAATATAATTGAAGAATGAACATATCTACTAATTTTAATGTGTTTTGTGATCGCTTACAAGTTTCTGAAAAGAAAAAATCGATCATTACACTCCGTTATAACGCTATCTGTAAAAAATTGAATAATGACTTTTGGGATTTAAATACCGACGATGGTGGTATCTACGTTGGTAGTTATGGTAGAGGAACGGCAAGTGGAAACATTGATACGGTAGAAATGATATTTGAAATGCCCTCTCAATTGCTTTCTAAGTACAGTAATAAAAAGGGCAAAGCACAATTTAAGTTTTTAGAGTCTGTTCGTAAATCTATTGCAGCTGTATATCCTAATACAACAATTGAGAATGGAGATTTTGGCATTAGAGTTCGCTTTTTTGACGGGATGTACTTTTTTATTGCCCCAGTATTTTATAAAGACAATACCCATCATCTTTACGCAGATTTATGCAAAGGAGGGAGCTGGAAGGAAAAGAATTTTCGAAAGGAGAAAGAAATCATTAAAATTGATGAAGAAGAAGTTTACCATAATTTTACACAGTTGTGTAAAATGGCAAAAGCATGGAAATGGCATTGTGAAATCCCAATTGAAGATGCTCTAATAGACACCTTAGTTTGTAACTTTTTGAATTCCTGGTCCTATAAGAAAGAGTCGTATTCTTATTACGATATTATGTGTAAGGATTTCTTCGAATTCCTAACTAATCAAAGGACATTCAAAAAGGAATGGAATCATATCGGAGGATTTCTTGTGATTCCAAATGCATTAAATTTCAGATACAAGGCAATCATGGCATATCATAAAGCAGAAAGCGCAATCATTTTTTCAAGAGGAAATGAACCTTGGTTGGCAGCGCAAAAATGGAAGGAGATTTTCGGGAACGATTTTCCAGATACCGTTGCTGTAAATAGACAACTTCAAGAATTAAAAAACAACGTGTCACAAGTTCATAAAGCGCAAAAGGCATGTATCAAAAAATTAGAAAGACAACGACTTATAGTCATTTTGGCTCAAATATTATCTGGGATAATGATACCAGGAGCTCTGGCAGCTTTGGAGTTGTTTGATAATTTCAATATTGGTTTTATGTTGTTTATGTTGGCAACAACAGTGTTTATTATTACCCTCGCTTACAGAAAAACAAATCATATTACTACCATTTTAAGGCATAAAGTATCGGCTTCGTTTACCAGTACCATACAACAACAACTACAGGAGTTGATTAGAGATTTTAATGATCAGGATATTGATGTGGCTATTATCAAAGACAAGAAACAGAAAATTATCTCGAAGTTACGATCATTATGTATTGTAACTCCAACAAGTAGTAGCAAAAAATATGTGGAAGCGATTCATAAACTGCGAGAAAAAGCTTTCCTTAGAAACTATACTACTAATGCCGATGTCTCTGGATATTTTGTTCCCTCATGGAGCACACATCAGTTCCGAAAAGATGGATACATACAGCCTATTTTTAATTATCAAAACTAATCGCTTAAGTAGTTCTTTTTTTCTCCTTTATCATCTTTAAATTTTATAGATGTAGTTTGATTTATTGGTAATTACCTATCTTGTAGAGAAATAACCAACTTTATCTTTGGGGATGATAGATTTCACACGTCTTAAACAACGGCTGTATAGTGATGGGCCAAAAGGTCTCTTTTTATTCATTGTTTTATTAGGGATTCTACCAGCAATAGAAGACTTTTCTCTTTTTGCTGTTTTTGGATTTTCGATAACCAAGTTTCATGTTCATGAAGAGTTCCGGTTGTTGTATTCGATACCTTTATACTTAATCCCAATTGCCCTGCTACTGGTAATGCATGGTAGAAGCTATTCTCGAATTTTGGGCTTGTTACCAGCTTTTTTTGCGGGATATGTGCATTTGATAGGTACTTCCGAAAATGTCTCTTTGGAACAGTATGAAGCGTTGATAGGGATTCTTCATTTTGCATGCTACAAAATTGCCTTTTTATACTTCATCAAAGAAGGAAAACTACGATCATTACCATTTGTATTGATTTTGATTGTTATTTGGATATTACTGGATATCCAGCACCTCATACTTTTTCTTACGTATACAATTCTTGTTCGCTTCTTATATCTAGCTTTAAAACAAAACATCTCAATTTTCAAGGAAACAGGAATGAAACGAACCTTGTTTCTTATGGCGAAATCCTTTCTGTATTGGTCTCCTTTATTGATTTTTATTATTCCCGGGGCAGTTATCAGCTCAAAAGCGAATAAAGCAGCAATCGATCAAATTTATGATCACACTTTTATGGAATCTACGGATCAAAGTAGAAAGTACAAACGGGATCAATTTGAAAAAGATTTAGAGTATTCATTGGAAGCAGAAATGATATGCATGAAGGAAGCTGTGGAGAATGGAACAGGCAAAATGCATACCATTGTCAAAAATAAAACCGAAAAACTGGATGAAGAAGTTGGGGACGTATATAAGGGAGTTTTTAAACCAAAACTTACGGATATAGCTCCTTTCTTTAAGGATGAAGATTGTGGGTTTTGGGGGAAACTCAATTTTCCGTGTCAAGCAAAGAATAGTGCAAAAGAAACGGTACGAGATACCTATTCAGAACAACGAAGATTGATGCTATCGGGACTCACCGAAATGGTACGAAACTCTGCAAATAGTACAGAAGAAGAGGTCAAGCAATCTACAGAACAGATTAATGCTGCAATAAACCAAGAGATAGATGGGGCGATTGGGTACATGAAATTTACAGTGCAATCTAGTTTTGACATGATTATTTTTATCAATCTGCTTTTGGATATTGCTTTTGGCTTTTTAATCCTAAAGAGCTTTATGTATGTGTTTTCGAGAGTTGCATTCTCTTCAGACGATGAAAACTATGTTACATTGTTAGAATCTAATGATATTCAGTCTAAAGGAAAGTTGATAAAACATGGTAACGAATTTCATATAGATCCAAAAACAGTAAATGAAGACTACTATTTATCCCGATCTTTTGAACCCAGTGGTAGGGCTCCTAAATTTTCTATCCCTCAATGGAAATCAGCAATTGTAGGCAGAATTTTAACTCGAAACTATGCTATGAACAAGGTCATTCTAAAATCCAGGCCCGAAGAAGTCTATTTTAAAGCTATGGGAAGTCATGAGTTTGTAGAGTGGGATATACGAGAAGGGGAAGAAGTGGTGTTTCATTTCAAAAATTTTGTGGGAATGAGTGAAGGGATTACGATCTCTGCTCTAGTGAGTTTGCGTTTGACCTCCTTACTTTTCGGACGTATTATATTTACGACTGCCAAGGGGCCAGGAAGACTAATTTTATTAACCAAAGGAGAACCGATTACCGCGGATCATGTTACTGCTAATGCCAGTGTAGCGACCAGTAGGATAATGGCCTGGCAGAAAAATACACGTTTTAATGTAGAATCTGAATTAAATCTGGTGGATGTTTTTATGAGTGGGATTTATCTTAAAAAGAAAGAGAACGATCTCATTCTTATCGATGCCGATGTAAAAGGCCCTTCAAAAAATGGAATCGTTCGTTTTATAAAGAATTTTATACTACCTGTGTAATACTTATTCCACCGGAATACAGAAGTCAACGATACACTTTTTTTCTGGATGCTCATTAAAGTTATTATGGTAGATTTCATAAGGATCTTGTGCAGCCTTTTTATACCCGTTTTCATTCATCCACACAAATAAGCCGGTCCATGCTTTTTCAAACTCTTCTACACCAATGGTGTAACTACCAATAATACATCTGCTATTGGGGATTTGTGTACGTCCCATTTCATTACCTAACTCCATTTTGTCATTAATAGCGATACAAGCGCTCATTCGTACTTTATCTGGAGCAGTGATTTTAAAACTATCATGATAAATAGTGATCACTTTTGTTTCAGGTGTTGCTAACAACCCTTTGGGAATTGCCCATTTCATCAAACTGTCATAAGCTTTTCCTAAGTTTTGAGCGCCTATAGCGGTTACATAGGCTAGTTCGGTTTGGGGCATTTCTTTTACTTCTATTTTTGCGTTCATGGTAACCCATTTTTTAAGATTAATAGTGTTACAAATGTATTCTTCGAACAGAAGCTCTTGTTGTCCATTCTTGCTTTTGACTTTCCTTATCTTGCTATATTTGCTAGGTGTTTGTTCTCTGAATTGAGAAGGGCTTATTCCATAAAACTTCTTGAATGCTTTCGAAAACGAAGAACTGCTACCAAAACCATATCGAGTATATATATCGGTAATTGAAATGTCTTTTCGACGAGAGAGCAAGGCTGCTGTTTTTTCGATTCGTTTTCGAGTGATGTAGGCGTTCAGGGTTTCTCCGGTAATCAATTTAAATACTCTATGAAAGTGAAAAGGGGAGTAGTGCGCAATAGTGGCTATAGATTCCAAAGAAAGGGGAGATTCTAAATGATTATCGATATAAACAAAGACATTGTTTATTCTTTTAATATAATCATTTTGTGAGTCAATAGTATCCAAAGTTTTTCTTATTTGTATGATTGGTATGGAAGTCAACAATGTCCTCTAATATCAGGAATTGTATATAAAAAATCCAAGACCAAAATAAGAATTAAATATGGCTAAGAAGCATTTAGAATTCTCTTATCAATTTATTTTTAATTATTAGAGGCAAACAATAAATGTGTTCCGTTTTTGTCTTTTGTGTCCAGTTTGATCGCCAATACTTTATTAGGAGACTGAAAAACATGGGTAGTAGAGTTTTCTTTTTTATCAGATTTGGACAGGGTATACATGGTCAAAAATTTGGATAATAACGTAAGTACATAATTATTATCGTTGGTGAGATACGCGACTTGTTTGGTTTTCTTATTGACGCGAACACCATAGAAATAGGGGCTTTCCTGATTCCATTGGTAAAAAACATACTTTTCATTCGGTTCTTGTACTTCTAAGAAATTTCCTTGTTTTAAATGAGAGTTAAAAGCAGACATGTTTCCTGATGATGCCAAATCTGAAAGGGTAGACCAATCCTTTTCGTCAAGATGTTGAGCAAAATTAGAAGTAGAATATAAAAGGCAACCTAGTGTAAGAACAAATAAAAATCGCATACTAATTCATTTATGTATAATAACGGAAGAGTAGGTGATTTATGATAGACTAGCTGATGTAGTTCCAGATATTCTTATGTTTCGCCATTTGCTGATAGGTGTAGAGCAGTACTTTGTTTTTGTCCAAGGCCAAAGAAGGATCTTCTTTTAACACTTTCATGGCGTAGTACCGAGCTGTTTTTAAAATCTCGTTGTCCTTTACGATATCTGCTATTTTCAGATTCAAAACGCCGCTTTGCTGCGTCCCCATAATATCTCCAGGTCCTCTAAGTTTAAGATCAACTTCGGCAATATCAAATCCATCATTGGTTCTTACCATGGTTTCGAGCCTTGTCTTGCTATCTGATGATAATTTGTGACTGGTCATAAGGATACAATAACTTTGTTCTGCACCTCGTCCTACACGCCCCCGCAATTGATGCAATTGAGACAGCCCAAAACGCTCTGCGCTTTCGATAATCATAACACTGGCATTAGGCACATTCACCCCAACTTCAATTACAGTTGTTGCGACCATAATTTGGGTTTCACCTTTAACAAAACGTTCCATCTCATAGTCTTTGTCGGCAGGTTTCATTTTACCATGCACAATAGAAATCTGATAATTAGGCATAGGGAAGGAGCGGGCGATACTTTCATATCCATCCATCAGATCTTTATAATCCATAGCTTCAGACTCTTGTATCAAAGGATAGACAATATAGATCTGTCTTCCTTTTTGGATTTCATCAGCAATAAATTTAAACACCTTTAATCGGTTACTATCATATCGATGCACTGTTTTGATTGCTTTTCGACCTGGTGGCAATTCATCAATAACTGAAATGTCCAGATCTCCATACAAACTCATCGCCAAAGTCCTGGGTATGGGTGTAGCAGTCATTACCAGAACATGGGGAGGGTAATCATTTTTGTGCCATAATTTTGAGCGTTGTGCTACCCCAAATCGATGCTGCTCATCGATAATGGCCAATCCTAAATTTTTGAATTGTACTTTATCTTCCAAAACAGCATGAGTGCCGATTAGTATGTGGAGTGAACCGTCTTCTAATTCCTGATGTATTATTTTTCGTTCTTTGGCAGTAGAACTCCCCATCAACAGCTTTACATTGATATCCATGTCTTTGGTAAGCTCTGTAATCCCCTGATAGTGTTGGTTTGCCAAAATAGCTGTAGGTGCCATCAAACAAGCCTGAAAATCATTATCGATAGCCAACAACATGGCCATGAGACCTACAATCGTTTTCCCAGAACCTACATCTCCTTGTAGTAATCGATTCATTTGTGCACTACTACCAATATCATTTCGAATTTCTTTAATCACTCTTTTTTGAGCATTCGTCAGTTCGAAAGGTAGATGCTCTTTGTAAAAAGTATTGAAATAAGTACCCACTTCTGTAAAAGGATACCCTTTTATTTTCTGTTTGCGAATCAGTTTTTTGGTGATTAACTGAAGTTGAATATAAAACAACTCTTCAAATTTAAGTCGGTATTGAGCTTTGGATAGCAATTCCTGACTTTTTGGAAAATGCACATTAAAAATGGCCTCACTTTTTGAAATCAGTTTTAGCTCCTCCAGAATTTCTTTAGAAAGGGTATCATAAAAACGCACTTTGGTTTCTAAAAACAATTGCTGCATCATTTTCATGATCACCCGATTGGTTATCCCTTTGTTTGATAATTTTTCTGTAGAAGGGTATACCGGTTGCATAACCGTTCTCAGGTTTTGCTCATGTTCTGCGAGCAGTTCCATTTCTGGATGAGGCATGCTATACCCGTTGTAATACTTTGTTTTACCAAAAATCACATAAGGTGTATTGAGTTTCAGGTTTTCTCGAATCCATTTGTGTCCTCTAAACCAAACCAGTTCCATCTCTCCGGTATCATCAATAAATTTGGCAACAAGACGTTTTCCTCTTTTTTGCTCTACGGTTTTGATATGTACAATTTTACCCACTATTTGTACTTCGGCAGAAGTTCTTTGCAATTGATTGATCTTGTAATAATGAGTTTTGTCAATATATCGGTTCGGAAATAAATTGATCAAATCCTGATAGGTATGAATTCCTAATTCTGAACGCAAAAGATCCGCGCGAGAGGGTCCAACGCCTTTTAAGTAATCTATTGGTGTTTGTAAGATATTAGTATTCATTAGGACGAATATAGTACTTATTGGCATATTGTTCAATGCCAAAATTGTCACAATGCTGCGCTAAAATCGTTATTTTGGCAAAACATTTGATTTACCAATTTTATGAGGCTTTTTATATATACGTTGTGTACGATTTTTTCACTGTCCCTTTTTGCTCAGGAAGCGGATACAAGTGTCAAAAAAATAAGTTCAAAAGCACAACCTTCTGTAGATTTTAGCAATGCAAAAGTTAGGATTTCCTTATTTCCAGAGCAGAAACAAATTGAAGGTATGGTAACATACGACTTTGAGGTAGTAAGTAATACACCGTCTTTTTGGATTGATGCTCAAAAAATGACGATTAAATCGGTTGCTTTAGACGACAAAGAAGTTAAATTTGATTATGACGATTCTAAAATCCTAGTGCATTCAGATTTTAAAGAAGGCAATACCCATAAAGTATCAGTAAGTTATACTGCTACACCCACAAAAGCATTGTATTTTGTAAAGGATTATACCGGAAATGATCAGATTTGGACACAAGGCCAAGGGAAATATTCTTCAAATTGGGTACCTAGTTTTGACGATATGAATGAAAAGGTGGAATTTGATCTTACTATCGATTTTAAAAAAGGTTTTGAGGTAATTGCAAATGGAAAGCTTAAAAAAATGGAAACTATCAATGATTCGGTTAATCGTTGGCAGTATGATATGCAAGCTCCGATGAGTAGTTATTTACTAGCGTTTGCAGCAGGAAAATATGAAAAGGTGGTGGAAACATCGGCCAGTGGTATCCCTTTGGAAATGTACTTTTATCCAGAGGCAAAAGACAAGTTTGAGTCTACGTATAAACACAGTAAGCGCATGTTTGATTTTTTAGAAGATGAAATAGGATATGCTTATCCATGGCAGAATTATAAACAAATACCTGTTAAGGATTTTCTATATGCAGGTATGGAAAATACGGGAGCCACCATTTTCTCTGATGCCTTTTTAGTAGATGAGATCGCATTTGTTGATAGAAACTATATCAATGTAAACGCCCACGAACTTGCTCATCAGTGGTTTGGTGATTTGATTACCGAAACCGAAGGAACACACCATTGGTTGCAGGAAGGCTTTGCTACCTATTATGCGCTTTTGGTAGAGAAGGATATTTTTGGAGAAGATTATTTTTTGTACAAATTGTATGAAAGTGCAGAGCAGCTTACAGAATTATCAAAGTCAAAACAAGCTACTTCATTGTTAGACCCCAAAGCAAGTTCATTGACGTTCTATCAAAGAGGAGCTTGGGTCTTATATGCGCTTCGCGACTTTATAGGAGATACCAGTTTTAAGATTACAATACATAACTTCCTAGAAAAGTATAAGTTTAAGAATGTCGAGACGGAGAACTTTTTTGATATCGCAGAAGAGGTTTCGGGCAAAGAATTGGATGATTTTGTAACATTATGGCTGAAGAACGTGGAGTTTCCATCACAACAAGCTTTGGATATATTAACTCAATCAGCTTTTATCAAAAAGTACCTCGGCTTAGCCCAAGAGCGTACACAGCCTATAGCTGGCAAATGGGGAACGCTGGCAAAATCACTTGATTTTCCGGTTAATGATTATATCGGACAGGAAGTAGTGTATCAACTGGCAGGAGATACCTCTCCAGAAGTAATCGCTCTATATGATCAGGCATTTGAAACGAACAATGTATTTGTTAGACAAGCTATAGCAAGTACCTTGAGTAAAATACCCAAAGGATTACAAGAACAATATGAGTCATTACTGAAAGATGATTCATATGCTACCATAGAACCTGCACTATATCATTTATGGGCTAATTTCCCAGAAAAGCGAAGTGAGTATTTGGAAAGTACCAAAGAGATTGTAGGGTTCAATGATAAAAATGTGAGGATTCTCTGGTTGGTTTTAGCATTAAGCACTCAAGAGTATCAAACGCAAAATCATCAAGGTTTTTTCCAAGAATTATCAGGTTACACTTCTTCCAAATATAATTTCAGTACAAGAGAAAATGCATTTGCCTATTTGGAGAGTTTACAGGCGTTCTCGGAACAGTCTATGATGGACCTGATAGATGGCGCTACGCATCACAATTGGCGTTTTAGAAATTCATGTCGAAAAATTTTAGATAAACTCTTGAAAGAAGAAAAATATCGAAAGAAATATGTAGATTTAAAGAATAGTTTACCAAAAAATCAACAGGATTTTTTACAAAAAAAATTAACCCCATAATGTAAAATATGCGAGCATTGGTAATTTCTGGCGGAGGAAGCAAAGGAGCCTTTGCCGGAGGAGTTGCACAGTACCTAATTAACGATTTAGGGAGGAAGTATGATCTTTTTATAGGTACTTCCACCGGTAGTTTGTTGGTCTCTCATTTGGCACTCTCCAAGATTGAAGAGATCAAAAAGTTCTACACTTCAGTAAACCAATCTTCGATATTCAGAAACTGTCCTTTTATTGTTAAGAAGAAAAGAGGATATACCAATATTAGTATCAATCATTTTAATGTACTTCGTAATTTACTAAAGAAACGAAAGTCTTTTGGGGATAGCCGAAACTTAAGAGAACTCATAGAATCTGCCATTTCTGAACCCTTTTTTGAAACGTTAAAATCCAATTACCCAGAAGTGGTAGTCACGGTTACCAATCTTTCTACAAATAAAGTAGAGTATAAATCCGTTAAAGAATGTGAGTACGAGGATTTTTTGGATTGGATCTGGATTTCTTGCAATTATCCACCTTTTATGAGTTTGGTGCGAAAAAATAATTGTGATTATGTGGATGGGGGATTGGGATCAATGGTACCCATAGAAGAGGCTATCCGTAGAGGGGCAACAGAACTGGATGTAATTGTTTTGGAAACCGAAGTGAATTATCTCAATCGTATGCCTACCAAAAACCCATTTTCTCTGATTACCAATATGGTAAATTTTATGATGGACCAAATCGAGCATCAAAATATTAGAATTGGCAAATTTCAGGCAAAAGAATACAATGTAGCTATGGATTTGTATTATACGCCTACAGTATTAACTACAAATTCGTTGATTTTTGATAAAGAAAAAATGACAGAGTGGTGGACAAGAGGCTACAAATTTGCGAAACAAAAGAATCTATCTAATAGACTGTAATATGAAAGCCCTAGTTATATCAGGAGGAGGAAGTAAAGGAGCCTACGCAGGAGGCGTTGCTCAATATTTGATTCAGGAACAAGGAAAGAAATACGATTTGTTCTTGGGAACTTCTACTGGGAGTTTATTAATTCCACAATTGGCGTTGGGCAATGTCGAAAAGGTCTATGATATCTACACTAACGTAAATCAACGAACGATTTTTAACGTAAATCCTTTTCGAGTACGAAAAAAAGGAAACAGAGAATTCGTTTCTATTAATTTTTTGTCTTCGTTGTGGCAATTTATCAAGTTGAAAAGAACATTTGGAGAAAGTAAAAATCTACGCCGGGCCATACGAAGAAATTTTACCGAATTGGAATTTAGGATGGCGCAGGAACGTGTAGAGGATGTAGTAGTAACCGTTTCTAATCTTACCAAAAGTAAAACGGAATATAAATCGATCAACGATTTTTCTTATGAGGATTTTTGTGATTGGATCTGGATTTCTTGCAATTATATTCCTTTTATGAGCTTGGCTACCAAAAATGGTTGTGAGTATGCTGATGGAGGGTTTGGATGTATGGTGCCTATCAGAGAAGCTATAAAAAGAGGAGCTACAGAAGTAGATGCTATTATTCTCGAATCCGAGAATATGGAGCATAACAAAGTATTAGGTAAAAATCCTTTTTCCTTGATGGTCAACTTGTTTGGATATATGTTGGATCAGGTAGAAGGGCATGATACCGTTTTGGGCAAACTGGCCGCAGTAAACAAAGATGTTCCTCTCAACTTATATTATACCCCTTCAAAACTTACGGAAAACTCTTTAGTCTTCAACAAAAAATTAATGCGTAGTTGGTGGCGTCAAGGGTTTGAATATGCCGAACAAAAGGCTAAACAAGCCGAAGAAAATAAGCTTAAGGATATTGATATGGCTGGATAGCTATCAATTCCAGACTTTTATCGCTTTATGATTAAAACAATTCGGCAATTTCTGTTTTTATTCCACTTAGCGCTGCATCACTAGGAGATCCTTTTTCTATAATTTCGGTAAGAAGAATTTCTCTAAGCTTATCTGCTGAATCTACTTCAGGCTTCAATCCAACTTTTCGGATCATAGCGATTGTAGTATTTTTTGCCGTTTTAATCGTATTCCAGCATTCATCAGAAACATAAATTTGTTGCGTAAGATTATGTTCAAATTCTTGATCGATCGTATGTACTAATAATGATATGTATTGCTCCTTTTCATCTCCTACCGGAGCCATTCGGGTTAATAGCTTTCCTGGGGAAATGCGTTCAAGAAATAAGGCCATACGTTCATAAGCCTGTAAACGTAGTGGTAATGCTTGTTTCTGATTTTCTCGATGTAATAAAAATCTACGACGTCTTTCTTCGTTGCTAGTATGCAGTTTGAAAAAATACAAGGCAATAATCGTAATTAGCGTAGCCGGTATAAGAGATATAAGTAATGGTATGATATCAAAATCCATTGGTTATAGAAATGTTTTTTAATGTTATTCGTGAATCAGTTTTTTGTAATAGCCGCCAAGATACGTACATTCTTTTAAATCCTGTGCACAAGTATACGCGACAGGTGTTTTGGTATATCGAAACGATTCTTCAAGCGTTTTTGTAAGTTCGCCGTCATCTACATTCAAATCAACATCTTGCATAGTAAATTGACATGGGTGCTCATAACCAGAAGCATGTGTGATTTCAATAAATTCTTTTCGAAATGTTTTAAAATATTGCGCAAGACGATCAGATTTTAAAGGAATGTCTATTCCTTTTTGCAGCCATTTACTTTGGGTAGCCACTCCGCTCGGACATTTGTTGGTATGACATATTTGGGCTTGGATACATCCAATACTTAGCATGGCTTCTCTGGCAACATTTATACAATCCACACCCATAGCAAACGCCATTGCAGCTTTTGCAGGAAATCCTAACTTACCACTGCCAATAAATACGATACGTTCGTCAAGCTTATGTTTTTGAAAAATCTTATAAATCGCCGTAAAACCATACACCCATGGTAAGGATACGTGATCCGCAAAACTTGGAGGTGCAGCTCCTGTTCCTCCTTCACCACCATCAATAGTAATAAAGTCAGGACCTTTTCCACTTTCTACCATCAGCTGTGCTAGTAGTTCCCATTGCTCAGTTTTACCAATTGCAGCCTTAATTCCTACGGGTAGACCAGTTTCTTCTGCAATATCTTCAATGAATTGTAGAAGCTCTGGAACATCCGAAAAAGCAGTGTGAGTAGAAGGGGAGAGTACATCTTTGCCTTGTTCTACACCTCTGATTTTTGCAATTTCAGGAGTGATTTTTGCTCCGGGGAGAACACCTCCTTTACCCGGTTTTGCTCCTTGAGAAAGTTTGATTTCGATAGCTCTGATAAAGGGATTCTTCTCTACCAATTCTTTCATTTTTTTCATAGAAAAATTCCCTTCCTCGTCTCTTACACCAAAATAACCTGTTCCAAAATGAAAAACTACATCTGCACCATTGCTATGATAAGGAGAAAGTCCTCCTTCACCTGTATTATGATACGCATTCGCTTTTTGAACGCCAATGTTTAGGGATTCGACAGCTCTAGCCGATAAAGAACCAAAACTCATAGCAGAAACATTGATCACAGATCCTGGTCGATATGGTTTTCTGCGCTTATTATGAAGCCCCATCACTTTTGCACAAGGCAAAAAACTTTTATCCTTAGCATTTGGATGTTCTTTGTCCGCTTTAAAAGGAATCATACAGTTTTTTACAAATAGATGTTGGTGTAAATAGATGTCTCTATCCGTACCAAAGCCTTCATAGTTGTTTTCATTTTTTGAAGATGCATATACCCAGCCTCTTTCTATACGATTAAAAGGTAATTCCTCTCGATTGTTGGCAACAAAGTACTGTCTGATTTCTGGGCCAATACTTTCCAGTAAATACCGCAAATGACCAACGATGGGAAAGTTATGACTAATCGTATGTTTTTTGTTGAAAAATATATCTCTTATGGCGACAAGCAATAGTGCGATAATAATCCACATCCACCACGATATCGAACCTAAAAAATTAAGAATATTCTCCATAAGCAGTTCCGTTATTTATTGAGCGTTAAGATAATCTATAGTTAATTGCGACATTACTTTTACTCCAAGTACAAGTCCGCTTTCGTCGATATAAAAATCAGGAGTATGGTGTGCAGGAGCTTGATCTGTATCTGGACTCATACCTCCTAGGAAGAAATAAAAACCAGGTACCACTTCCTGAAAATACGAGAAGTCCTCACCACCTGTTGTTGCCTTTGACAATAAGACATTTTCTTTGCCTGCAACTTTCTGAATGGTAGGCAACATTTTTTTTACAAGATCCGGATCATTATAGGTAATAGAGGTATTATTTTGAAAGCTTATGGTTGCTTCACCTCCGTATGCCTTAGCAATCGCAGGGACCATTTCTTTCATCCTACGGATGATTAACGCCCTCATAGGGGGAGCTAATGTTCTTACCGTACCAATGAGTTCTGCACTTTCAGGGATAATATTAAAACGTACACCACTGGTGATTTTTCCAACGGTAATCACTGCTGCTTCATTTACTAATGGGGATTCTCTACTAATAATGGTTTGTAAACCATCTATGATTTTTGCTGAAATTAATATCGGGTCTACTCCGCTCCAGGGTGCCGAACCATGAGTTTGCTTTCCTTTTACATTGATTACAAAGCGTTCTACTGCAGCCATTGTTCCACCCGATTTGTAACGTATTTTGCCTACAGGAGTACCTGAATTGATATGCAATCCAAAAATTGCATCGACATCAGGGTTTTTGAGTACTCCTTCTTTAATCATTAGCTTGGCACCTCCTTCTTCACCTGGAGGAGGGCCTTCTTCTGCAGGTTGAAAAATGAATTTTACTGTTCCATTTATTTTGTCCTTATGATTGGATAATATCTCTGCAACTCCCATTAATATCGCAGTATGAGTATCATGACCACAAGCATGACTTACCCCAACCTCTGTATCTAGAAAAGTAGTTTTTACAGTAGATTTAAAAGGAACATCCGCTCTTTCGGTAACGGGTAAAGCGTCAATATCAGCTCGTAGGGCTATAGTCTTACCTGGGTTGTCTCCTTTTAGTAGAGCAACAACTCCTGTTTTAGCTATGTTTTCTGATACTTCTAAACCTAAACTTTTTAGATGTTTTGCTATTTTTTTTGCCGTTTCGAATTCTCGATTAGACAATTCGGGGTTTTGATGAAAATCTCTCCGCCATTCGATTACCTTCGATTCTATCTTTTCTGCCATAGCCTCTATTTCGGCATCCATTTGTTGTGCTTGCAAAGAGCAGAACCCTAACAAAAGAGCAGTTAAAAATGAGAGTGTGTTTGTTTTCATTATAATTAGAAATTAATAAGTCTGTAGTTTTCGTTTTGTAATTGTACCAAAGCAGTCATGGCAGATAAAGCAAATTGTATTTCAGGAAGCACATCACTTCTGTCTATTCCTCGGTATGCGGCTGTTTGTCCGCAAAGTATAATTTGCACACCATTTTTATGAAGATCTGCAATCAATTTCGCATTCGGATTTTCGATGCCAAAACGGCTTTTGTATTTTTCGTTTGTAAGGATATCATTGGCAGCCGCCCCATGAATTACTAGGGCTACACTTAATTTGTCTTTAGATACTCCTGCATTGGCATGCATGTTTAAATACCTTGCAGCGGTATTGATCAGTGGATTTACTTTTGTACTGTCCTTAAAACTTCTTCCCACATCAAAAACGACTTTCAATTCATTTTTGAGATCTGTTTTGAAATCGGGGTTTACTACTTCAAAGGTTTTTCCAAAATCAGTGATAACCTGTCCTTTTTTTTGAGAAAATATCAGAAGTGGAAAAAGGAAAATTAAGAAAGTTGATAATCTGTTTTTCAAGTTTTGTGTTTTGATTTCTAAAGATATTCAAAAATCTATTAAAGCAAAGTTAAAATCCAATTTAGAATGTTTTTTAAATTGCAAAGTCCATTAACCAAAGGAGTTAATGGACTTGCCTTAAACAGGGTTTTGTTTATCTATTGTTTTATGAATTTTCCTATAGACTCATTATTAATTAATATAAAATAAAGGCCTGATGTTAAATCGTTAAGATCCAAAATAGCATTGGGCTCAGATTGATACACAATTTGCCCTAAAACATCTACAATACGAAGATCAAAATCGTTTGCAGTTATTCCTTCAATATTGAATAACTGATCTGATTTAAGAGGGTTAGGGAAGAAAGAAAATTCTCTATTATCTAAACTTAAATTAAGCTGTGATCTATCTACCGCAAACGCAGCAGAAACTACACTACATCCAGCTTCGTTGAATACCTCTACGGTGTACTCACCAACTTGTTGTGGCAAATATTCGGCCTGATCACTACTTTCCTGAGCTTCACCATCCAAATACCATTGGTAACTTGTATATTCTGCAGGTACAGATAAACGTTGTGCGTCATTAACAGTTATGGTTGGGGATTCAGGTAACGGTACTACTACAGCTCTAATTTCTGTTCGGGTTTCGGTATTACATTGACCAATAGAACCACCTACATAATAGGTTTGTGTAGCATCGAGTTCTGGAGTATTAAATTCGGCACCAAAACCAAGGGCTATTCCCCCCGTAGCTTCACTATACCAAGTGAAGTCACTATTTCCTGATACACTTAAAGTTACCGATTCTCCGGGGCAAATATTTAGATCATCTCCAGTAGGTAAATCTGGTATATTGATCTCTACAAAGTTATTTTTCTCATTGGTATTTGCTCCAACATCATTGGTAACGGTAAGAGTAACTGTGTAATTTCCTGCAGTTTCATAGGTATGTGATGGGTTTTGTTCGTCAGAAGTATTTCCATCTCCAAAATCCCATAAATACGAATTTACTTTATTAATGGATAAATTTTTGAATTCTACAAGAGAGCACCCCATTTTGGTTCCTTCAAAATTGGCTACAGGTGGTTGATTATTATCTCCAGGGATATAATTCCCAGTGATGTAATAACTACCTAATGAAGAATAGTCAGAATATCCTTCAAAAGTGTTTCCTTCTCCCACACCATCAATTTCTATAAAATAAGTTCCACCAGGTAAATTGGTGCTTATTGAGGCGCTTAGGCCAGAAGGGTCAGAAAAAGCAACTTGTTCTCCCAGTGCATTTAAAATTCTAGCCTGTATATTTAAATTAGGGTAATCAGGGTCTGGCTCAAAATTAAAAGAAACATCTCCTGTTTCCATTACAAAAGAAAAAACGTCCTTATCTGTTCTTTGCCCGATAAATCCAAAATTTTGATCAGAGCTTACGGTACCATCTGTACCCACTTGAATCAAGGTAGCTTCAGTAATAATATCAGCATGATCATCATTTCTAAAACCAACACCATTTCTATTGTCCGCCATGATTGCAATATCATCTTGATCTTGAGTTGCATCTTCATATTCTCCTAAGCTCCAATGTCCTATTTGTCTATTTACACTCCATCCCATAATAGGGCTCCAAGTTCCATGACCTCTATAATATTCTGTACCTCCTTGTCCGTCGTGAGACAAACCTAGTGTATGACCCACTTCGTGAGATCCTGTTTCTCCTGCAGCTCTTACGGATCTTATGTTATAAACCCAACAAGGATCATCAAACGTATTTGACGCAAAAGATCGTAGATACGCAACACCTCCTGCATCTGGGGACGCATCTTTGGTAGGAGTGAAGATAACCATCATCCTTCTGTTGATAGGAGATGCGTCAAATAAATCTCTTCGCGTGGTAACGTTAAGATTAAAAGGTCTGAAATCTTCGGCCATTAGCTTCCAGATATCAGTGATTTGTTGTTCGGTAAAATTTGCAGCTTCGGCATTGATCGTATCACCACCTACCCATCGAGTCCCTGTAACTACTTCACCATCAAAATCGAGGTAAATGATACCTTCGGCACCGGGCAGACTTTCTAATTGAAGATTCATTTTTAGTGGAGTACCTGTTGCTTTTTTCTCATCAACATCAACACTTTCAAAATCCACGCATAGTACATCATGAATATCAGTTTCAGTTAAAAATACTTTACCCTGATTGTCGGTACTAAATTTATAAGCTTTTTTAGAACCATTTAGGATAAGTTCTCCAGTAAGCTGATTATTCGTTTTTTCCAGAGAGAATGTCGACAAACGATCATTGTTTACAATTCCAATCAGTGATAAATTATTTCCTTTTTGATGTTTGAGATTTAATTTGAGGTCAAGAGATTGATTTTTAGAAATTTCTATTCGGGTAGGAGCATTACTTTTTTGATTGATAATGCTGTTTACGAAGATCTCTTTGTTTTCAGAAATAAGAATTGGATCATTCGATTGTCCATAAATAAAAAAGACATTGACGAGTAAGGTCAATGGCATTAGATGCTTTAGAAGATTCTTTTTCATAGGTTATTTAGTAAAAGGGGTGTAGATTACTTTTTGTAACAAAACTAGATAATTAAAGTTTTAGTGTCCAAATATTCATTTATCTTTTAGTATTTGTATGATTTTAATTAGTAAAGACGTATTCTGAATGAGAATACGTCTTTATAGGTCACAAGATAATGGGGTTTTATGTTTTCATTGGTTGCATTTCTGATAGGACAGGAGTATATCATATCTAAGCTAAGAAATGCTAATGATTCTTTCCAAAGGAATAATAGTAGATTGCTTTAAGATAACTTCTTTATCTGTTATTCCCCAGATAGTAGTTTCTACTTTCTTGAATCCTTTGTCATCCACAAAAATGATTTTTACTTTTTGATGTTCTAAGTTTCCTAAAGAAAGAGCTCTTTGTAGTTCAAGAAATCGATCAATTTGATCTTTTCTTTTGTTGAGTACATCTTCTTTTGGGAATCTCAAAAATTTAATTTGTTCTTTTTCAATAATCTGAACATTCATAGTTGGGGCCATAATATTAGGTTTAGATTAAGTTTGTGTTTACTTCTAAAAGTTCTTAAATATATAATTTTTATCTTAAAAAATTGCGTTTTATCTAACAAATCAATCCAAAACTTATTAACATGTAGGAAAAATATGTCTTTTTATGGGTGTTTATGATAAGATTTTACCTAATAAAAACAAAAAGAAAGTAGATTGATTTTTATAGAGATCATTTGGTTTGTCTATGATTATACCTAAAGTTATTGACTGTCTTTTGTTTACAAAAAAAGTGAGTTGTGCTTCGATAAACGTACCCATTTGATTAAATTTCGCTTTTAAAAAAGTAGTTAAGATTGGAAGAGTATTTAGCGGAATTGAATGATGCCCAAAGGGCGCCGGTTCTTCAGAAAGAAGGACCTATGATTGTGATCGCAGGAGCTGGATCAGGAAAGACACGTGTACTTACTTACCGTATAGCATATTTGATGTATCAGGGAGTAGACTCCTTTAACATATTGTCTTTGACATTTACCAATAAGGCAGCGCGTGAAATGAAAAAGCGTATTGCCGATATCGTTGGAACGAGTGAAGCCAAAAACCTATGGATGGGAACTTTCCATTCGATCTTTGCCAAAATTTTACGATTTGAGGCCGATAAGTTAGGGTATCCTTCAAACTTTACAATCTATGATACACAGGATTCACAACGATTAGTAGCTTCGATCATAAAAGAAATGGGATTAGATAAAGATATCTATAAATACAAGCAGGTATATTCTAGAATCTCATCCTACAAAAACAGCCTGATTACCGTTAAAGCATATTTTCAGAATCCAGAATTGGTAGAGGCAGATGCCATGGCAAAAAGACCAAGAATGGGGGAGATCTATCAAAATTATGTAGAAAGATGTTTTAAGGCTGGTGCCATGGATTTTGATGATTTATTATTGAAGACTAATGAGTTGTTAAACCGATATCCAGATGTGTTGGCCAAATATCAAAATAGATTTAGATACATATTGGTAGATGAGTACCAGGATACGAACCACTCTCAGTATCTTATTGTACGTGCCCTTTCGGATAAATTTCAAAATATTTGTGTGGTAGGAGATGATGCTCAGAGTATTTATGCGTTCCGTGGAGCCAATATTAATAATATCCTGAATTTTCAAAGAGATTATGACAATGTGCAGCAATATCGATTAGAGCAAAATTATAGATCTTCTCGTAATATAGTGGAAGCAGCAAACTCTATCATTGATAAGAATAAAACCAAACTGGACAAGGTGGTTTGGACCGCCAACGAACCGGGACCCAAAATTATCGTAAATCGATTGTTAACGGATGGTGATGAGGGAAGGTATGTTGCGAGTTCTATTTTTGAAAATCAGATGCAGCATCAACTATCTAATGGTCAATTTGCGGTTTTGTACAGAACCAATGCCCAGTCCAGAGCGATAGAAGACGCGCTTAGAAAACGAGATATCAAGTACCGTATTTATGGTGGTTTGTCGTTTTATCAACGTAAGGAGATCAAAGATGTATTGGCGTATTTACGTTTGGTAATTAATCCTAAAGACGAAGAGGCGCTAAAAAGGGTAATTAATTATCCAGCTAGAGGGATAGGAGCGACTACGGTCGATAAACTTGTGGTTGCTGCCAATCACTACGACCGTACTATCTTTGAAGTCATACAGAATCTGGATCGAATTAATCTTAAAATCAACAGCGGAACAAAAACACGATTAGAAAACTTTATGAACATGATCAAGAGTTTTCAAATCACGAATGAAACTGCTGATGCCTTTACCATTGCCGAGATGGTAGCCAAAAAAACCGGATTACTTCAAGAACTAAAAAAAGATGGGACTCCAGAAGGAATTGCCAGGATAGAGAATATTGAGGAGTTACTAAATGGTATTCGGGATTTTGTAGAAGGGCAAAGAGAGTTGGCTGATGCTACAGGTTCTCTTACCGAATTCCTTGAAGATGTAGCCCTGGCTACCGATTTAGATCAGGATAAGGGAGATGATGATCGGGTAGCATTAATGACAATCCATTTGGCCAAAGGATTAGAGTTTCCCTATGTATATATAGTAGGGATGGAGGAAGATTTGTTCCCCTCCGGAATGAGTATGAATACCAGAAGTGAGTTAGAAGAGGAGAGGCGATTGTTTTATGTAGCGCTAACCAGAGCAGAGAAGCAAGCCTATCTGACATACACTCAATCCAGATATCGATGGGGGAAATTGGTAGATGCAGAACCTAGTAGATTTATCGAAGAGATCGATGATCAATATTTAGATTATTTAACTCCGGTAGAGGGGTACAGATATAAGCCTTTGATCGATGCTGATATTTTTGGAGAGGTAGATAAAAGTAAACTGAGGTTAAAGAAACCCGTTTCGGGAACACCACCTTTGGCTCATAAACCGAATGAAGAGCAGTTAAGAAAACTGAGGAAACTGAAACCTATTTCGAACGGTGCTGATGAAGAGCCCAAGACCAATCTCTTTAATGAGGAGCTTATCCCAGGAGTTGCTGTAGAACATATGAGGTTTGGAAGAGGGAAAATACTGAAGATCGAAGGAGTTGGCCAAGACAAAAAGGCTGAAATTCATTTTGAAAAAGGCGGAATTAAGAAATTATTACTTCGCTTCGCGAAACTGAAAGTACTTTAATGCTTTTCTGCTCCGACTACAATGCTTTGGCAGTATTATTGCGTAACTTGCAGAAGACATCACTCTTTTTATGGCTGAATTTGTAAAACTATATAATGAAAATCCGAATCCACGAGAAATACAAAAGGTAGTGGATTGTTTGCGTAATGGAGGAATAATCATCTATCCAACAGATACGGTATATGGTTTGGGGTGCGATATTACCAATAATAGAGCGCTGGAAAAGGTTGCCAAAATTAAAGGAGTGAAACTCGAGAAGGCTAATTTTTCATTCATATGTAAAGATTTGAGTAATCTATCGGATTATGTTCGTCAAATTGATAATACTACTTTTAAACTTTTGAAACGTACTTTGCCTGGTCCCTATACTTTTATTTTACCAGGTAGTAATAATTTGCCTACCGTTTTTAAGAAAAAGAAAACTGTGGGAATACGAATTCCCGATAATAATATCTGTACGACAATTGTAGAAGAATTAGGTAACCCGATCGTTTCTACTTCAATATATGATGAAGATGAAGTGATCGAATATACTACAGATCCAGAATTGATATTAGAAAAATGGGATCAATTGGTGGATATGGTTATCGATGGAGGGTATGGTGATAATATACCTTCAACGATTATTGATCTAACAGCAGACGAGCCTGTTTTGATACGAGAAGGTAAAGGAGTGATTGATATCATCTAAATTTACGAAATCACATACTTCAATTCGTTGCGATACATACTGGGAGTCTTACCAGAAAATTGCTTGAATAACTTACTGAAATGAGAAAAATTACTGAAACCACTTTCATAGCAGATATCTGTGATGCTAGTTTGTTTTTCGTGTAATAGTTTTGCTGCATGTACCAAGCGATACTCGTTAACAAATTGGGTGAATGTTTTTCCGGTTACTTTTTTGAAATACCTGCAAAAGCCGGGAACACTCATGCTCACCTTGTCTGCAATTTCTTCTAAGGTAATGTGTCTACGGAATTCTTCTTGAACAAAATTGAAAATAAGGTTTATACGATTGTTATCCTGCAATTCAGTTTCTATCATAAAGCCTTCAGCATTGAGTATGGTGTAATCATCTGTTTTTTCCATTTCTCTTAATACCTGAAGAAATCCAATCAATTTTTCAAAAGGGGCAAGATGTTTTAATCCTTCTATTTGGTTTCCTATTCTCCGTTTGGTATCACCATGAAAAATAATCCCTTTTTTGGCCTGCTCCAGAAGTTTTCCAATGGCATTCATTTCTGGTACTTCAAAAAAGGAGTTTCCCAAAAAATCTGGAAGCATTTGTATAATGGTTTCGCTACGATTACCGGTCATACCATCAGTAAAACCACAATGGGGTAGGTTAGCACCTATAAGCATAAGAGCACCGTTTCTATAGTAGGACATATGACTTCCTATTTGCATTTTTCCGGTTCCGCCGTTTACGTATACTACTTCAATTTCCGGATGGTAGTGCCACACGGGAGCTTTATTCTTGTTTTTTTCAGAGAAAGTCTGGTAGTATAAAGAGCTACCAAATTCTGGAACTATTTTTTCTAAAGACGGTTTTACATTTTTGGCTAACATCAGCGTATTATTTTAGGGACAATAGTTTTGCAACTCAGATTTTAAACGAATATGATATTTTTTTTGTTAAAGTATTGCAAAGTTACCACAAAAAATATGTTAAATTAACTCGGTTACGGTTTATCAGTACTGCATATGGTTAAAATAGCATATATATATGCAAATATAGTTGTGTTTCAGAAGAAATCCTCACCATACATTTGTACCAGAAATTATTAACAACTATAAACTAGAAAGTTATGAAAAGAGTAATTAACGTATGCCTGCTTGTAAGTGCTATTTTTTTCAGCACTTCTGTAAAAGCTTCAGATGTTTTATCTGTAAAAATTGAGAACTCTTCTACGATCAATGTATCGTTAGCGAATATAAGTAAAGGACAGAAACTATATCTTAAGGATTATTCTGGAACCATACTTTTTAATGTAACCTTGGATGCAATGCCAGCATACAGAAAGTACTTTAACCTTGGCGCTGTAGAAAATGGAATCTACTTTGTAGAAACAGAAACAGAATACGATGTAAAAGTAACGCCTGTGGTTAAGAACCAAAAAGGAATTGCTTTGATCCACAACTCTGCGGTAACTGTTTTTAAACCAAAGGTTCAGGTGGAAAATGCTATTGCAAAGGTATTGCTTACTAAAACAGACAAGTCTCCGCTTCAGGTAACTATTTATGATAACGAAGGGGTGATGTTGATGGAAGAAAATGTAGATGAGAATGTAAGTATCTTCCAAAGAGCTTACAACTTTGCAGGTGTGCCTGCAGGGAAATATGTGATCTACTTTTCACTTAAAGACAGAACATTTGTAAAAGAAATTAGTATTTGATTGTTTTATAACCACAAAAAGAGGCGCTGCAGTGTTGTAGCGCCTTTTTTATTGGGTATAGTTTTATTTCCCTTTTTCTAATTTTTCCAATCTGTTGTGCAATTCGATAAGTTTTTGATTCTGTAATTTCAACTTTTCAATTTCTTTTTGTTGTTGAATGGTGTAGAGTGTTAATTCTTCAATTTTTTGAAGTAATTTGGAATCCATTTCCCCAAGAAAAATACCATTCTTTTCGACTTCTTTGGCACTAGGAATATCTTTAAGATGTCCTTTTTCCTTTATATGTTTTTCTACATCTTTTATAGAAGGTAAATTATAGTCATCATGAAAAACAAAATCAGACCAACCTGTTTCTACTTTTATCTCCTTAGCTCTAATTTGGCCATTAACTGCTAACTTCCAATTGCCTGGGTTATATGTTCCTATTCCAACATTCCCACCATTAATAACAAATCTATCTGCTCCATTTTCTAAATTTAGACGAAATTGTGTGAGATCTGGATTGAATCCCATATACGCTTTACGTTGATTGGTGCTGTTCAGCCATTGTGTGTATAACCAAGTATCATCGGTACTTTGTAAGGTAAGTATACCATCAGAAGCACTGCTAATATGCAAAGGAGCATATGGGTTATATGTTCCTATTCCAACATTACCACCATTAACAACAAAACTGTTTGCCCCGTTTTCTAAATTTAATCTGAATTGTGAAAGGTCGTTGTTGAGGCCCATATACGCCTTTCGTTGATTTGAACTATTCAGCCATTGTGTATATAACCAGGTGTTATCTAATGTCTTAAAAGAAGTAATAGCATCTCCAGTATTTTGAACAATTAGTGGTTGATCAATGATTTGATTTTGGCCAATTACTGTTAAATGCACTAAGACGATAAATAATAAAGGGAATGAAGTTTTTTTCATTTTTTAGATGTATTTAAAGTATGTGTTTCAAAACCTAGAATTGTTACCTAAGTCTTTAAACAAAAAAAGACCATCCAGCGGATGATCTTTTTGTATTTATTAGGAATTAACTTTTTAATTTCCTCCTTGTGTTGCTTTTTTCATTCCATCTTCGATCATGTTGTAGAACTGATCAAGTTTTGGAAGTACTACAATTCTAGTACGTCTGTTTCTCGCTCTGTTCGCTTCAGAAGAGTTGTCCGAAACAGGAACATAGTAACTACGTCCAGCAGCAGTCATACGCTTTGGATCAACTTTGAAATCCTTTTGTAATACTCTTACTACAGATGTAGCACGTTTTACACTAAGATCCCAGTTGTCAAGAAGTACTTTGTTCTTGATTGGCACATTATCGGTGTGTCCTTCTACTAAGAACTCGATGTCTGGCTTGTCGTTAACAACCTTTGCCACTTTACCTAATACTTCACGAGCTCTGCTAGATACATTGTAGCTTCCGCTTTTGAATAAAAGTTTATCAGAAATAGAAACGTACACCACTCCTTTTTCAACATTAACTTCGATATCCTCGTCTGCTAAGTTACCTAGAGCTCCTTTAAGGCTAGTTACCAATGCTAATGTTACCGAATCTTTTTTAGTGATCGCATCACGCATTGTTTTTATCTGAAGATCTTTTTCTTTGATACTTTCCAAAGACTTCTCAAGGTTTTCAGCCTCTTTTGTAGAAAGCGTAGCCAAGTTTCCAACGTTATTTAATAATGCAGAATTTTGGTTCTTTAAGTTGGATACTTGATCTTGAAGTACTTTAAGCTGAGAAGATGAACTCGCTTTTTCTTCAAGACAACTATTTAACTTAACAGTTGCTGTATTTAATAGGTCTTCAGTTTCTTTTTGTTTGGCTTCTAAATCAGCAAATTTCTTTTGTGATACACAAGAAGATAATAATACTGCCATAGAGGCGCCAATAATCATTACTTTTTTCATTAGAAAATCTGTTTTTAGTCTTGTTCTTGGTTATATAAACTCAAAATTATTAAAATTGTGACGTATTACGAGATCGTTAACAATAATTTATTATATAACCTTATAATTGGTCGAAATGTTTACGTTTTAAAATAAAATACTGCCATACAACGGAAAAAATTGAATAATATTTCCCCGTTTTGGAAAGTTTTTTGCCTTTTTTAATAAAAGTGTTAAAATTCAGGTAGAAGCTGATATGCGCCTTCAAAATGGAAACCAAATGTGATGGTTTTCCTTCCATAAGAAACTTCAATGCTGCTAATCCATCCATTATCAGTCTAATAAGTAGAATACCCAGCAATCTTTTAGTACTCACATTCTTCAAAAGTAGGTACAAATTGTTTCTAAAGTTTAAATACGTTTTCTTTGGATTCATGGTATCCAAAGTTGCTCCTCCCAAATGGTAAATTGTTGAATCTGCAATATATCGGATACGATATCCCATATTTTGTATTCTCCAACAAAGATCAATTTCTTCCTGATGGGCAAAAAAGTCTTCATCCAGCTTACCGGCTTCTTCAAAAACGGTCTTTCGAATAAATAAACAGGCTCCACTGGCCCAAAAAATATCTACATCTTGATCGTACTGGCCTTCATCTTTCTCGATGGTATCAAATATTCGACCTCGACAATATGGGTACCCTAACTTATCTATATATCCTCCTGCAGCACCCGCATATTCAAAATGAGTTTTCTTCTTACAATCCAAAATTTTGGGTTGTATGGCTGCGATATCTTCGGATTGTTCAAAAGCGCTAATAATTGGAATTAACCAGTTTTCAGTAACTTCTACATCACTGTTTAGCAGACAGTACACATCAGCATCAATTTTGGTAAGCGCATCATTATATCCTTTTGCATATCCTCCATTTTCGGTGTTCTGAACTATTTTTACTTCTGGATAAGCTTTAGAAACAAAGTCTATCGAATCATCACTAGAAGCATTATCAGCTACATATACGGTCGCTTCTTTAGAATATGCTACTACCGAAGGTAAGAAGCGTTCTAGCAAAGATCTTCCATTCCAATTTAATATGACTACTGCTATATTCACGGATGCAAATTAATAGGTTTTATTTTTAATAATCCGGAATATCTTTTAGAAAAGTGTACTGCTCATTTTCATAATCCATTTGGCAATAGTAATGATGAATCCCGTTCGTGATCATTAAGTATTGGGCGTTGAGTGCCAAATTATATCTTGCGATTTGATCAAAGACCTCTTGGGTAATTTTTACCGTATTGGATTTACATTCGACAATTAATAGAATAGAACCATCTGGATTGTAGATGATGATGTCATATCGTTTGTTGAGATCATGTATTTTGATCAACTTTTCGACATTCATCAAACTTTCCGGATATTTCTTGTCTTCAATCAGATAATGTACCGTATGTTGTCTTACCCATTCTTCTGGGGTGAGTACAATAAATTTTTTACGAATTCGGTCAAAAATAGAAACTTTATTTTCGCTACTTTTGAATCGAAATTGATACGCCGGAAAATTTAATTTTGGCATTTGCATGATGCAAATTTGATGATTTTTTCTGAATGGACGAAGTAAAACAAATTGTAACTGATATAAAAAACGGGAATATAAAACCGATCTATTTTTTGATGGGTGAAGAATCCTATTATATTGATAAAATATCAGAGTTTATCGAAAAAAATGTATTAGCCGAAGAAGAGAAGGGATTCAATCAAATGGTACTGTATGGTAGAGATGTAAGTATCGACGATATCGTTTCGAATGCCAAGCGTTTCCCAATGATGGCTGAGAGACAGGTGGTTATTGTTAAAGAGGCTCAGGATCTCTCTCGTACTATAGAAAAATTGGTAAATTATGTAGAACAACCGCAACCTTCTACAGTTTTGGTGATGTGCTACAAATACAAAACCATCGATAAGCGAAAGAAATTATACAAAGCCATTCAGAAAAATGGATTGCTCTTCGAGAGTAAAAAGCTATACGAAAATCAAGTAGCAGATTGGATCCGAAGAGTATTATCGGGTTCTAAATACGCTATAGAACCCAAGGCAGCTCAAATGTTGGTAGAATTTCTGGGGACAGATTTAGGGAAGATCAACAACGAACTCGAAAAATTAAAGTTGATCATTCCTAAAGGTCAACAAATTACTGCCGATCAAATTGAAGAAAATATTGGAATCAGTAAAGACTTTAATAATTTTGAATTGCGCAAAGCCATTGGATCTCGCAATGTGGTAAAGGCACATAGAATCATCAATTACTTTGCTCAAAACCCTAAGGATAATCCTCTTGTAGTTACCATATCCTTGTTGTATAGTTTTTTCTCTCAGGTATTACAGTATCATGGTCTGTCGGATAAGTCTCAGCGCAATGTGGCCAGTGCACTTCGAATCAATCCGTATTTTGTAAAAGACTATTCTGAGGCGGCGCATAATTATCCTATGAAAAAGGTGAGTGCCATAATCGCAACACTCAGAGATGCGGATGTAAAAGGAAAGGGAGTAGGTGCAGCCAATTTATCCCAGGGAGATATCTTAAAAGAGTTGTTGGTAAAGATCATGGGCTGATACAATTATTAGCGTCGGCTTAACATCTTTTTTCAGAAATGATGCTATCTTTATAAGGTGCGTTTCAGCTTTCTCAATAGAACCATTTTTCCCATTCTTCTGGTTAACTTTATAGGAGTACTTGGATATAGTATCGTAATTCCTATTCTGATTTTTATTGTTATTGATTTTGGAGGAAACGGTTTCATCTATGGAATTCTGGGGGCCATGTATCCCTTATTTCAGTTTATAGGAGCTCCGATACTCGGAAGATTGTCAGATAAAATAGGAAGAAAGAAAGTACTGATTATTAGTCAGGCAGGTACTTTTATAGCCTGGTCTTTGTTTTTGCTCGCATTTATATTGCCTAAAATGAATCTATGGGTGACAGATTCGGAAATTACCGGGAACTATGCAATGACCTTACCTTTACTATTGCTTTTTGTGGCGAGGATTTTTGATGGATTTACTGGAGGGAATGTTTCGGTGGCAAATGCGTATTTATCAGATATTTCTACCGACGAGAACCGGGATAAAAATTTCGGTATGATGGGGGCTTCAACTAGCTTGGGTTTTGTACTCGGTCCAGCAGTAGCAGGTATTTTGGCATCTACGGTATTAGAAGAAGCCCTGCCAATTATATTGGCTAGTTTGATATCTTTGATTGCTATTTTTGTAATTGCTATTCGTTTGCCAGAGAGTAATCCCTGCGTGGTAGACACGGGTTCTGTTTCTTTGCGATCGTTTCGACGGTTTTTTCAGGTAGAGCATAAGGAGTGTTATACCACTTCAGGAGGAAAAGAGGATACGTCAGCTTCAACATCATTTTGGACCATACTGAAAATAGAAAAGATTCCTTTGCTGTATGCGGTATACTTTCTAACTTTTTTGGCATTTAGTTTCTTTTATGCTGGCTTACCTATATATGCTTCTTCCATTTTGGAGTGGTCGTCCATACAACTTGGGATATTTTTGGCCTATTCCAGTATGATTATGATTTTGGTGCAAGGACCATTGCTTTCCTTTTTATCCGGTAAAGTTTCAGGTATAAGTTGTATCCTAATAGGGACCTTGTTATTGGGATCTAGTTTTTATTTGTTGACCTATCAAAATATCATCCTATTATACGTAGGCATCACCTTACTTTCTTTAGGAAATGGGTTAATGTGGCCCAATTTTTTATCCATATTGGCAAAAACTGGTAACAATCAGCTACAAGGAGTGATACAAGGCTATGGCAATAGCATGGGGAGTTTGGCAAGTATTTTTGGACTAGTGCTAGGAGGCACACTATTTGAGAGTATTCAAACTGCCGTATTTAAGATAGGGACTGTTATATTTTTACTCATTTTCGTTTTGGTTTTTTTTCATTACCTAAAAACAAAACCCCAAACTTCTCCAAAAGTATTGATCAAAGAATCCTAAAGATTATACTTTAGGATTTGTAGCAAATACAGTCGCCTCAGTAATAAAGCCACGATCATCCATTTCCAAAAGACTGGAAATGGTATGCGCTATTTCCTCTCCTCTTAATTTGGTATTTTGTTCGGCTTCGGTATATTTCTTTTCGGTAGGATTGTTGTCTACCCGATTGTCTGCAAAACTAGTCATCACTTCACTAGGATTAACCTGCATCACTCGAATATTATAAGGACGCAGTTCATTCCTCCAACTCTCGGTCATTCCTCTTAGAGCAAATTTGGTAGCTACATAAGGTGAAGCGGTAGGCGAACCTTTTAACGAAGAGGTAGATCCAATATTAATGATGTTACCGTATTGCTGATCTACAAAATGTTTTGCCGACGCTTTTGCACAAAGTGCAGCTCCCAGGATATTAGTTTTAAACTGATCGGTAAATTTATCCGCTTCAATATCTACAAGCTTGGCAATATAACCGTATCCAGCGTTATTGACTAATACATTCAAACCGTTCATTTTTTCTTTTGCTTGCTCGACCATATTTGTCACTTCGTTTTCTTGAGTGACATCGGCTTTGATATATTCCACACCAAGTTCTTGTGCAACTTGCTGTAGGGTGTTTTCATTTCTTCCGGAGATTACGACTTGGGCTCCTTTCTCTTTCAATAATTTGGCGGTAGCTTTACCAATACCTGAATTACCTCCTGTGATCAATACTTTGGCTGTGTTAAGATTCATTGTGGTGCAATTTTGTTTAGAACTCAAAGGTATCATTTGAGTTCTAAATCTTTTGTTAAGTCTACTCTAATTTTTATGGAATAGGAAGATAGGAGAAGTCTTTAACTTCTGTCATGACAAAAGAACTCTGTACTTTAGAAATATTTTCTAGTGAGGCCAGTTTGTTAGAAAGAAAATCCTGGTAGGATTCCATATCTTCAGCATAGATCTTGATCAGATAATCAAACATACCCGCAACGTGATAGCATTCTACTACTTCTGGAAACTGTTGAATGTCCTTTTCGAATTTCTTTATAAAATCTTTTTGATGCTGGTTGAGTGTGATATTACAAAACGCCATTAGTTGTAGTCCGATTTTCTTTCGGTTCAAAATAGCTTTATATGATTTAATGTGCCCTTCACGCTCTAGTTTTTTTACTCGTTCAAAAATAGGAGTAGTGGTGAGGTGTAATCGTTCTGCAATTTGTTTGATGGTGATTTTTCCATCTTTTTGCAATAACAACAGTATAGATCGGTCTATGGCATCCATAATATTTTTCTTTTTGAGGTATTCTGAAAAGTCAAAATTAGAATAAAATTCTTTAATATTTAATTTTATAATTATTTATTCTAAAATAGTGCTATTATTTAGTTTTTAATTCTTTTGAATGTACTTTTAATGCATGAAAGAACACGATTTTAACCCAGAGAGTTTAATGATGACTTACGGTTATAAACCAGAGTTGTCTGAAGGAGCCATAAAATGTCCAATTTTTCAAACGTCTACTTTTGTGTTTAAAACCGCAGAAGAGGGAAAAGCCTTTTTTGAATTGGCTTACGGTTTACGTGAGAAATCTCCAAAAGAAGAATTAGGACTGATTTATAGTAGAATCAATAATCCTAATCTAGAGATTCTTGAAAATAGACTTTGCCTTTGGGATAAAGCAGATGATTGTGCAGTTTTTGAAAGTGGTATGTCTGCGATTAGCACAGTATTACTGGAATTTCTAAAACCGGGTGACTTGCTAGTCTACAGTAATCCATTGTACGGAGGCACAGATCATTTCATTCAACACTTTTTGGATAAAATCGGAGTACATACTATAGGAGTGCTACCTACTCAAACTATAGAGGAGATACAACAAATGATTGAGGATTCTGGAAAATCCGATAGATTATCAATGATTTATCTAGAAACTCCGGCCAATCCTACTAATGATATTGTAGATATCGAAAAGTTCAGTCAATTGGCTAAACAATACAATACCGAGGATAAAGAAGTATTGGTTGCCGTAGATAATACATATATGGGGCCGCTTTGGCAACACCCACTACAATGTGGTGCAGATTTGGTACTATATTCCGCAACGAAATATATAGGTGGACATAGTGATTTGATTGCCGGAGCCGTATTAGGAAATGCCGAATTGATGCTACGTGTAAAAACGCTACGTACATTCTTAGGAAATATGGTAAGCCCACATACTGCATGGCTAATGCTTAGAAGTTTGGAGACCTTGAAAGTAAGAATGGATCAACAGACTAAGAATGCTCAAATGGTAGCAGAATACCTTAATAGTCATGAGAAAGTAAAAAAGGTATATTATTTAGGGCTGTTAGAAGAAGGTACAGCAGCTTTTGCTACGTATAAGAAACAGTGTTCCGCTCCGGGAGCGATGGTTTCTTTTGATATCGTAGGAGGGGAGAAAGAAGCCTTTGGGTTTTTGAACAATTTAAAGCTAATGAAACTAGCCGTTAGTTTAGGAAGTACAGAAAGTTTAGCAGAGCATCCAAAAACAATGACACATGCTGGAGTTGATGATGACCAAAGAAAAGAAATGAACATTACAGATCAATTGGTAAGATTATCTATAGGAGTAGAAAGTGCCAAAGATTTGATTTGGGATCTGGATCAAGCTCTGGAAAAGGTAAATAGTCCTAATCAAATTGCATTAGAAAAAGCATAAATTAGGTAAAATAAGAATAATTGGAAAGCACGGTGAAAAACCGTGCTTTTTTATTTTTCCTGTATTTATAGGTGTTTCGAGAGGTTTTGGGTATTTGCTAGGGGAAATTCCCCCTACTAAAAATACGTGTTTTTACCCATTGTGCGGTATGTAGATGGAGCATACTTTTGTATCAGAAATTTTAACCAATCATTCTTATTAATTAAAACACACTTAGAAATCATGAATTTATTCAACATTAACTTCGACTTTGTTTTAAATTTTTTAAAAGAATTACCAAAAGCTAGTAGCCACGCTATCCACAGATAGTCGTTTGATCCCAAATCAAATATACGTATGTACACGTATTTCAACAGATTAGATCATATAGTACTTTTACAGTATCAATTTATAACAATATAATATAGAACATTATTACACTAGAACTTATGACACTCTTTAAAATCAATTTTAAGTTTATCCAAGATTTTTTGCAAGAATTACCGAAAGCTTGCAGCCACGCTATTCATAGATAAGAAAAGAATAAGTGAAGAATTTGTGAAGATTTTGTTGGGGGACAAAAATTTTGCAAGGGGAACACTGAATTAGTAAGGAAAATAGAAAAACCGCATTGAGCTACAATGCGGTTTTTTGATTTTTATGGTTTTGGATTGTAGTTGTTATTTCAAACTACCTACCATATCTTCTGGTTTTACCCATTCTTCAAATTCTTCTTCGGTAACATATCCAAGCGCTACAGCTTCTTGTCTCAGCGTAGTACCGTTTTTGTGTGCTGTATTCGCTATTTCGGCAGCTTTGTAATACCCAATTTTGGTATTTAAAGCAGTAACTAGCATCAAAGAATTGTTAAGTAGCTCGGTAATCCTTGCTTGGTTTGGTGCAATACCTTGTGCACAATGAACATCAAAAGATACACAGGCATCACCCAAAAGTTGTGCACTTTGCAACAAGTTTGCCGCCATAACTGGTTTGAATACATTCAATTCAAAATGACCTTGCATTCCACCAACATTGATAGCTACATCATTACCCATTACCTGTGCGCACACCATAGTTAGTGCTTCACATTGTGTAGGGTTTACTTTTCCTGGCATAATAGAGCTTCCTGGCTCGTTTGCTGGAATGATCAATTCTCCAATTCCACTCCTTGGACCAGAAGCCAACATTCTGATATCGTTTCCTATTTTGTTCAAAGAAACAGCAAGTTGTTTTAATGCCCCATGGGTTTCTACAAAAGCATCGTGGGCAGCTAGTGCTTCAAATTTGTTTTCGGCAGTGATAAACGGTAGTCCTGTAAACTGAGCGATGAACTCAGAAACTCTTTTGGCGTATCCTTTTGGTGTATTTAAACCTGTTCCTACTGCGGTTCCACCCAAAGCTAATTCTGCAAGGTGAGGTAAGGTATTTTCTAATGCTTTAAGCCCGTGATCCAACTGAGAAACATAACCCGATAATTCCTGACCGATAGTTAGTGGGGTAGCATCCATAAAATGGGTACGACCAATTTTCACTACATCTCTGAACTCTTCAGATTTTTTCTTTAAGGTATCTCTTAGTTGAGTAATCCCTGGGATAGTTACTTCCAAAATCTTCTTGTATGCAGCGATATGCATTCCTGTTGGGAATGTATCGTTTGAAGATTGAGATTTATTAACATCGTCATTAGGTTGCAACGTTTTATCACCTTCTCCAATTGTTTTCCCTGCTATTTGATGTGCACGGTTGGCAATTACTTCGTTTACGTTCATGTTACTTTGCGTACCAGAACCTGTTTGCCATATTACCAGTGGAAATTGATCATCGTGTTTTCCTTCTAAAATTTCATCACATACTTGAGCGATCAAGTCTCTTTTTTCTATAGGAAGCGCTCCTAATTCGCAATTTGTATATGCTGCCGCTTTTTTAAGGTAAGCAAAACCGTATACGATTTCTAAAGGCATGGATGCCGGAGCACCTATTTTGAAGTTATTTCTTGATCTTTCGGTTTGAGCTCCCCAAAGTTTATCCGAAGGAACTTTTACCTCTCCCATTGTATCTTTTTCTATTCTATATTCCATAGGTACGATGATTTGTTTTTTTAAGAGTGCAAATTTAAGCATTTGCCTCACTTTTTCTGAATAAAGGGGCTATTTTTTGGTGACCTGCAGATGATAAAAATAGTTTTTAAAATAAATCGTATTTCTGCTATGACAAATAAATAAGAGTTATTATCTTTGGCACAAATTTGAAAATTAGATTATCGTTATGTTTGAATTCGATCAATACCTTGGATTTTTAGCTTTCTTAACCATCCTTACTATAGGATTTTGGTTAATGATCTTTTTATTAACTTTCGTAATTCCTTACTGGATCATCGGAGCTAATATCGAGAATTTCAAGTTGAGAAGAGAAGCTAAGCGTCAAGCCAAAGAAGCATAACGTATTACGATATCAACAAAAAGGAAGCCAATTGGCTTCCTTTTTTTTATGCTTTATAATCACTGAGCCTAGGCTATCCTCCAAATTCTTCATCATCAGAATTAAAATCTCTTCTGGATCGTTGTCTTTTCTTCTTTTGATTAAATCGATACGTAAAAGCAAAATTGAAGCTTCGCTCTCTCCATTGAAATTCACTATCTGAAATAAAGGTAGGCGTGATAGAGTTACTGATGCGTTTTCTGGAATTGAATAGATCACTTACATTAAAAGTCATTGATGCTTTCTCCTTAAAAAGATCTTTGCTGAAGGCTAAGTTTACACTTAATATTCCTTCACTTTTGGTTTGTGCATTTTCTGTAGGTCCTCTATAGAACATACTCGTTTGCCAATCAATTTTTGAAGGTAATGTTATTTTGTTATTGATACGGGCAAACCAACTAAAGTTTTCTGCATCAAGACTTTCTCCACTAGGGTCAGTACCGCGTACGGTATTTTGAAACGCATTAAAGTTTCCATTGACTCTCCATTTTTTGCTAGGGTTATAAATCAAGGTAAATTCAAAACCATATCGATCAGAACTGGCTAGATTGATAGGAGTTCGTCGTATAACTGGAACCTCGGTTCCTTGCGGATTCTCGTCGCTTATACCTATAACAACCGTATTTCCTGTGTCTTCTGAAATAAAAGTGAAATTTTGGGTAGAACGATTGTAGTATATAGAGCTGTTTATAGTTAGTTTTCCAATACGATTGAGATAACCCAAGTCGAACGCATTGGTATAGCTAGGATCCAAATCTGGGTTTCCCTGAAATAAATTGGTAGCACTAGACCTGGAAGGGAAGGGGTTGATAAATCGTGAACGAGGACGTCTGATTCTTCGATTATAACCTAAAGTAATATTTTGCTTTTTGGAAATTTCATAGGCCAAATTCACCGTGGGAAAAAGATCAGTATAATTTTTTCTATCAAAGTCCCCACTGGTTTGTTGATCAATGATAATTCTAGTGTCCTCCATTCTAAGTCCAAGTAGAAAAGAGAATTTATCTATTTTACTCCCATATTGTGAGTACGCGGCATTGATTCTTTCTGTAAAAATTAAATTATTGGATAGATCTGTATCTGTTACTACAGCACCATTGTCATCGTTTTGCACCAAAAATTCGGTATTGAGTTCGTTAAAGTTTCCTCGATACCCAAGTTCAAATTGGCTGTTTTTACCTATTGGTAAAACATAATCTGCCTGTAATAATATACGTTCTTGAGCTTCGTCTGTATTGACTAATTCGATTCTTGTAGAATTATCTTGAGTAATTCGAGAGTTTTCTGTTTCTGTACTATTTTCTATCTGAAAATCTGCAGTTAGTTTATGACCGCTATCATTAAAGTCCTTGCTAAAGTTTATCGCGTATTGCTTAGTTTGATCGTCTTCTATTTCCGGATCAAAACGAATATTTTGACTGATAATAGTGCCGTTAAGATCAGGTTCTGTGATAATATTGGTGGTATTACTTTCATTATCACCAGATCTATATAAATAAGAAGCGGTAACCGATGAAGTCTTGTTGATATACCATTCTACTCCTACATTTGTATTTATTCCTTTTCTGATTCTATCAAAATCACGATCTTCTACCAGGAAGGTGTCATCTAGAGAAATTACTCCATCTTCTCCAAAAAATCTGGTCTCATTTAACGAATTTCCTGGAACCTCTCTATACCGATATCCTGATGTGGTGAAAAAGTTAAGATCCCCAACTCTGTAATTCAAATTACCAGAGATCCCTGCTTGCCAGGGATAACCGGCATTTATAGTAATGGCACCATTCATGCCTTGCAACTTACTTCTACGCAGGATAATGTTTAAAATTCCGGCAGTACCTTCTGCATCATAACGAGCAGAAGGTGAAGTGATCACCTCAACTCTTTCAATAGATTCTGCAGGAAGCTGCCTCAATGCATCGGTACTATTGAGTCCTACCAATCCAGAAGGTTTACCATTGATTAGAATTTGCACATTGTCATTTCCTCTCAAAGCCACATTACCTTCAACATCAACAGATACAGAAGGAACATTGTCGAGGACATCACTCACTGTACCTCCGCTTACTGTTAGATCCTTACCGACATTATAGATTTTTTTATCAAGTTTGATCTCTACAGTTGTTTTTTCTGCTATAACTACGACATCATCCAGGGTTTCAGTATCAAGCCCGAGCGGAATGACCCCTAAATCCGTATTTTTGAATATCTTTTTTTGCGAAATTGTTTTGGTTTGAAATGAGATATATTCCACATTTATAGTGTATACTCCTCGCTTGACCTCTATAGAAAAGGCTCCCTTTTGATTCGTGATTCCCCCTGTTACAATTTTTTTAAGCTTGGGGCTATAAAAAGAAACCGTTGCATATTCTAGAGGCTGATTGGTGTCCTGATCAATTACAATACCAGAAACGGTGATTGGTGTATTAGGAAAATCTCCTCGTTGTTGAGCAAAAATGTGGGTAGAGAATATTAATAAGTATATCCAAAGGTTTTTTATCATGAATCGTTTTTTAAATGCGCCTCAAAAGTATCAAAGCAGCTTAGTAAAACGGTTAACGATTTGTTAATTGTAAATATGTTAAGATTCGTTACCCCTTATATACAAAGGGCTTAAGAGAATTAAGACTTCCGAAAAATAAAAAGGTTTAATCAGAAATTGTTAAAAAAAGATTAAAGTATTTCGATTACTTTTTCAGGTGGCCTCCCAATAACAGCTTTACCATTTTTTATAACGATAGGTCGCTCTATTAACTTTGGATGTTCAATAAGAATATCAACAACTTCTTGATCGCTTAATTCTTTACCTTTAAAATTTTCTTTCCAAATAGCTTCATTTTTTCTAACGAGCTCAATAGGTGATATCCCAAGCATAGCAAGGATTTCTGTAAGTTCCTTCTTGCTCGGAGGAGTTTCAAGATACTTTACAGTCTCAATTTCTTCTTGCTTTTCCTCAAGAATCGCAAGTGTTTCTCGGGATTTTCTGCATCTAGGATTATGATAAATTATTGTTTTCATTCGTTTTTGTTTAATCGTCGTTTCTTTGTCCCATCATCATCAGGTACGCTTTTAAGAATTTATCGATATTCCCATCCATAACTGCATCTACATTTCCGGTTTCTTCTGCAGTTCTAACATCTTTTACCAATTTGTAAGGATGCATTACATAATTCCTGATTTGAGAGCCCCATTCGATTTTCATTTTGGAGGCTTCAATTTCATCGCGTTGGGCTTGTTGTTTTTTTAGTTCAATCTCAAATAACTGAGATTTCAGCATTTGCAACGCTTTCTCTCGATTATCATGCTGCGATCTTGAATCAGAACAAGAGATTTGTATCCCAGTAGGGAAGTGTGTTAATTGTACCTTGGTTTCTACTTTATTTACATTTTGTCCACCAGCACCACTAGATCTCGAAGTGATAATTTCATAGTCTGAAGGATTGATTTCAATTTCAATACTATCATCTGCAAGGGGATATACATAGATAGAAGCAAAAGAAGTATGTCTTTTGGCATTACTATCAAAAGGGGAGATACGTACCAATCGATGTACTCCGTTTTCTCCTTTCAACCAACCAAATGCGAACTCTCCATCAATTTCTAAAGTCACGGTTTTAATACCTGCAACATCACCTTCCTGATAGTTGAGTTCTTTTATTTTATAGCCTCTTTTTTCGGCCCACATCAAATACATACGCATCAACATGCTCGCCCAATCACAGCTTTCTGTACCACCAGCACCAGCAGTGATTTGTAAAACAGCACTCATGCTATCCCCTTCGTCACTAAGCATATTTTTGAATTCGAGATCTTCAATAAGATCCATAGCCTCTACATGTTTTTGGCTCACTTCATCTTCACTAGCGTCTCCTTCCTTGAAGAATTCATATAACACTTCGAGATCATCAACCAAAGCTTCACTCTTTTCATAATCAGATACCCATTTTTTTTGAGCATTGAGCGCTTTCATATGTTTTTCAGCTTCTTGGGCATTGTTCCAAAAATCGGGAGCAAAAGTTTTCTCCTCTTCGTTTGCTATTTCAATAAGTTTGGCATCAACGTCAAAGATACCTCCTTAACGCAACCAGGCGCTTTCTAAGATCCTGTAAAGTCTCTGTATTAATCATTACTTTTTCTAATTTTAGACAAAAATAGGATTTAACACTTCAGTAAGAAATATTTTTTCGATTATTTTATAGCTTTAAAAATTTGACAGAACCTTTCACACAAAACTCATTTCATGAAGTCATTTTTCTTGTTTCTTACCTTATGTTTTAGTTGCTCTATTACAGCACAATTTTTGGAAAAGCACAAAAACCTCAAAAATTACAATGGTTATTTTGATTTCCACTATAATGAAGATAAGGATGAAATTTACCTGGAAGTTGATCAATTGGATAAGGAATTTCTGTATGTACACTCCCTAACTACGGGATTAGGTTCTAATGATATCGGTTTGGATAGAGGACAAATTGGTAATGGGGTTGTGGTAAAGTTTGTAAAAGCAGGGAATAAGTTATTGTTGGTACAACCAAATCAACAGTATAGGGCAATAACTGATAATGTTTTGGAGAAGAAAAGTGTACAGCAAGCTTTTGCAAAATCAGTATTGTTTGGTTTTCCGATCAAATCATCCAAAGAAGGAAAATTTATTATCGATGTTACTCCTTTCTTGATGCAAGACACTCATGGAGTGATCAATAGATTAAAAGCTCAAAAAGAGGGGAATTATAGTGTTGATAAAAGTAGAAGTGCTTTAAGTTTAGAAAGAACGAAAGCGTTTCCTAGAAATGTTGAATTCGAAGCTTTGCTCACCTACAAAGGAGCACCAACGGGGCAACATCTGCAAACTGTTGCTCCAAACACACAGTTTCTCACTGTTACTCAACATCATTCGTTTGTTGAACTACCAGATGACGGTTATAGAAAAAGAGCATTTGACCCTAGAAGCGGAGCCCTGTTTATTTCGTATCAGGATTATGCGACTCCCATTCAAGAATCGATTACAAAACGATATATACGACGTCATCGTTTGGAAAAGAAAAATCCAGATCAAGCAATTAGTGAAGCCAAAGAACCTATCGTTTACTATTTGGATCCTGGGACTCCAGAGCCCGTGCGTTCGGCATTATTAGACGGAGCTCGATGGTGGGATCAAGCTTTTGAAGCTATTGGGTTTAAAAATGCATTCCAGGTAAAAATGTTACCGGCAGACGCGGACCCGATGGATTTGAGGTATAACGTAATACAATGGGTGCACCGATCCACCCGGGGTTGGAGTTATGGAGCTAGTGTTATCGATCCTAGAACAGGAGAAATATTAAAAGGGCATGTAAGTTTAGGAAGTTTAAGGATAAGACAAGACTTTTTGATTGCTCAGGCGTTACTTAATCAACCATTTGCAAATAGAGATGATAATTACCAACCCATGTTGGAGATGGCCTTAGCGCGAATCCGACAATTGTCTGCTCACGAAGTGGGACATACTATTGGGTTTGCTCATAATTTTGCGGCTAGTACCAATGGCAGGGCTTCTGTAATGGATTATCCTCATCCTACGGTGACCTTAAAAAATGGGAAAATAGATCTATCTAATGCCTATGATACCAAAATAGGGGATTGGGATAAGGTAACCGTAGCCTACAGTTATAGCGAAATTGGAGATGATAAGGATGAAAAGAAAGCCTTGGACAAGATATTGGATAACGCTTATGCATCTGGATTGCGGTTTATTTCTGATAGCGATGCACGACCACAAGGAGGAGCACATGAATTAGCTCACTTGTGGGATAATGGGAAAAGTGCTGTAGAAGAGTTGGATAATGTTCTTAACGTAAGAAGAGTGGCAATCAAAAACTTTTCTAAGGACAATATAAAAAGTGGAGAACCCTATTCGGTTTTGGAGGATGTATTTGTACCCATCTATTTCTTTCATCGTTATCAAACGGAAGCAGCGGTTAAGCTTATTGGTGGATTAAACTATAATTATGCTACCAAGGATGATGGGCAAGTAATAGTCGAAGCTGTTACTCCTGACAAACAGCGAGAAGCTATGAAACAAGTACTGCTCACGATATCTCCAGAACATTTGGCAATACCAAAAAATAAGTTGCAACTGTTTCCACCTAGAGCATTTGGATATTGGAGGACTCGGGAATCATTTAAAGGAAAAACAGGGGTAGGTTTTGATGCTATTAGTGTGGCAACCACGGCAAGTGATATGACTTTAGGGTTATTATTGCATCCAGAAAGAGCCTCTAGGCTAATACAACAAAAGAGTTTGGATAATACACAATTGGGCTTCGAAGAAGTTATGGATCAATTAATCAATCTTACTTTCAAACAGAAAATAAACGATAGCTATCAGAAAGAGATCATGCAAGCTGTTAAAGCTAATGTATTGAAACATTTGATGAATTTGAGTAAAAATGAAAACACTTATCAACAGGTAAATGCTATTGCTCAGCATAAGCTTGTTGAATTAGCAGCTTTTCTGAAAACGCAAAAAGGAGATGAGTTGATTACAGCCTATAATACTTATCAGGTAAATAGTATAAACCAATTTTTGAATAAGCCTGAGAGTTTTAAAGCGTTACCATCTCCTAAAATCCCGGACGGATCCCCAATAGGAAGTTTTCAGTGTAGTTTTTGATCTTTGTTTTCATTTTTGAAGGACCTCTGGAATAGACTATTGGCTGTTGTATAATAAAAATGAAGTAAAACTTTTTACCACGGGAGTACCACGTCAAAAAGATGAATACGATGAAGAAATCAAAGGATACATTTGATTTGTTATCCATACTATTATATAGTGTGGTAATACTTCTTACCATTGGTTGTAATAAAGAATTAAAAGAACATCAACCTACGCTTTTTGAACCTGGGAATATTTCGACAGCTTCTATAGAGTATGGGCTTACTTTTTCTTCTTCGGGATCTGAAATCTACTTTTCTAAAAGTAATGACCAATGGGGGAAGGGAGATGTTGTCAGTTTTATCTACTACTCAGTTTACAAAAACGGAACGTGGTCTACACCGAAGTTAGCTTCATTCTCGGGAAAATATGATGACAGTGCGCCTTACATAACAAACCATGGAAAAACCCTATACTTTATTTCCAAAAGACCTGCTGAAGGGGGTGAAGAAGTTTCTATGGATATTTGGAAAGTTGAAAGAGATGATAAAGGTGAATGGGGAGTGCCTATGCGTCTGGAAGAACCCATTAATTCGTTAGCTAATGAGTATTGTTTACGAACTGATACCTATGGGAACTTGTATTTCGCATCTGACCGTAAAGGCGGGTACGGGCAAGGGGATTTGTATACGGCAAAGAAAACAAATGATCAGTACGATCCACCTATAAATTTGGGCAGTTCTTTAAATTCTGAATTTGGTGAATGGAATTTAGAAGTCAACCAAAAGGGTGATCTAATTATTTTTGAAGCATCTCAACGGAAAGAAAACTTGTCCTCCTATGGGGATCTTTATATAAGTTTTAAGGAAAATGACCAATGGTCTCTACCACAAAATATCAAAGAAATCAACACTACAGGAAGCGATCTTTATCCAGAATTAATAGAAGATACGAATACGCTTTATTATTCCAGTAGTGATAGTCTTGAAAGTACACAAACCAATATTTACTTCGTAGATTTTAAAAATTTGTATACCAAGTATAGAAAAAATGCTGTTTTTCCCGAATAGACACCTTTTTAAGATTCCCTTGTCTAACAGGTCCTCTCTGATTTCAGTTTTACTTCTTTTTAATATCCTTGTTTTAACTTTCTAATATGCATCACATGAATGATGGTGCATATTCAATTTCATTATGAAAAATATTAAGATTCCGGAATTTCGATCGAAATTCCGGAATACGATGAACACTCCTTTGCAGATAGATATTAGGACACATTATGTTTACGCCAAAACATATTTTAATCTTAATTATAAACAAAATGAGCTTTACAATGAAAAACAAGAATTTAATTTTTGCAGGTGTGATCATGATTTCAATGAGTATGAACAGCTGCGGGGTTATGTTCGGCGGTAGTAAATATAATGGAACGATAATCGCAAAAAACCATCCCGATGCGGAGATTTATGTTAACGGAGAAAAAGCAGGAATAGGAACAGTAAGTGGATCATATTATAGAAACAAACCGTTAACGGTAGCTATAAAGTCCGAAGGATGTGAACCTCATGAAAAAACGTATACAAGCGTATTTAGATCAGGTAATTTTATCCTTAGTGCTATTACATGGGGATTAATAGGAATAGGTGTTGATATGGGTACTGGTGCAGCTTACAAACCTAATCATAAAGGAGAAGCCGATATCAACAAAGAGAATGATAAGAATTATACGTTTACCGTAGAACTTCCAAACTGTGAAAGATAGTTAACCACCAAAAAACAATTATCATGTTAAGCATAAGAATAGTACTGAAATCTTTGGTTGTTTTCTCTTTGGCAAGCTGCTTTATATCCTGTGAAAAAGATGATGATCAACAAATAGAAATCGAAACTTCAAAACCTTTTAGAAATAGCATTATAAAAGCAGCAAATGATCTATATGCTCAATGGGACAATGCGACCAACGAACCATTATTTTTTAAAAGACAAGGGAATAGAGTTCAACAGGTTGTAAATGAAAACTCTGGGGTTCATCCCGATTATCAAAGATTATTGGATGATGTTGAGCAAGCTCGTATTGACTTAGAGGTTTGTTTTGCTGATTGGGATTATGAAAACAGTCAGGAGATTACACCATCCTGCGATTATGAAGAAAGAGTATACGACGATGCAGAAGAAGCTTTACAAAGTTATGTAAATGCTGGCTTACCACAACAAATAACTAGTGAGCTTTTTGAGTTTACAGTTGTGAGCGAAGATTCTAATTTTGTTCGTATAAAAGATGGCAATCGTAATATTGAGATAAGACTTCCTATTCATAGTCCAGGAGAACCGAAAAGCGCCTACATTTTAGAGAATGGGACATTCAGGATTTGGAAATCTTTTATCTATCGAGAATGTGCTAATGATAACATTAGGCCTAATATCACCTGTAGTAATCTAACTGTTCAGAAAATTCCAATCGGTAGAAGGTTAACAGATCTTTCCGATTATGTATCGGCTGCCGATAATTGTGCTTTGGCATCTATTACGCAATCATCAGATAGTGGGAGTGATCGTATAGTAGATGGGCATCAAAACATCACATTCGTAGCTACAGATAAAAATGGAAATACGTCATCATGTGTTATGACCGTAATAGGAGAGTGTACAAATGCAGGAGTAGCACCAACAATTACTTGCGGGATTACAAATAATCAATCTGTTTCAAACGGAAGTAGAATTCCTGATTATCGAAACCTATTCAGTGCAGTTGATCATTGTGGAAAAAACTTAAGTTTAGTTCAATTGCCATCACCAGGAACTATTTTACAAGCGGGAATACAAGTGGTAACGATAACGGCAACAGATCAATTTGGTAACGCTAGCGAATGTATATTTAATATTAATGTCCAAAACACCGGATGTAGTGCACCAAATATTGGACTTAATTTAGGAAGTAACTTATGCTTTTTATCTTCATTTAGAATATCTGCAAGTGGAGAGAGAGCTGATCAATACGAATGGAGAGTAAGTGGTAATGCTAATGTTGGTATTATGTTTGACGGGAGACTTATCCTGGCTAACTCGAATGTAACCATTCCCACTCCCAATAATTATGTAAACATATACACAGGTAATGGGGTAACTAGTTTTGATGGAACAAAACTTGTCAGTCCTCCGGGAAATCGAATATACATTCAGGTAAGAGGAAGAAAAAACGGTTGTGCGCAATGGTCACCTTGGCGATTCGTAAACACATTTACAAATAATTGTACTGAAATACCAGACTTAATTGAACTTATAGACGAATACTAAAGACATTCTATAAATAGATTTGTGAGTTACTATTTTAGAATAGTTGTTTTCAAAAAACCAGAGTGTACACTCTGGTTTTTTTTGATTTTAATAGACTATGTTATACTGTTTAACAAAAAGTCAAAATATAACTTCAACAGCTTGAGAGGAATAGATCTGCATCATAGGATATTTGCTAAACTGACCTTTTTAAATAGGCACATATACAGTTTTTATTAAGAGATATAGCTTATTTCTGGTAAAAAAGTATATCAAGGTTTTAGCCAAAAGAGGTACAATCATACCTAATAGAAGAACCGGAAGAGCATTCCACTTTTCGTATGAAAGACATAGAATTCTTAAAAAAGAAGATAAATGTATAGCTGTTTTGATGCGTAAAACCATATAGGTTTTTAGATATGACTACTACTAGATAGGTGCTTAACAAAGCATTTTTACATAGAACCCTTCATGTCAAAAAGATGAAACCATATTTATTATAAAAAACAAACTCGAAATTCGGAAATAACGGTCGAAATTCCGGAATCTCTAAAATGATCATTTGTAATTAGCTGCTTGTCAGTTATATGTTTGTCTCCATCAAGCGCTTTGAAAAAACAAATGTTTAAAAATTAAAATTCTAAAAAATGAAAGATTTAGAAATCAAGAAATTAGAAAAAATTAATGGAGGGAACGATTTTGTGGATGGTTTTTGTCTTACCGTGGGAGCCACAGGTCTTTTTGGTTGGACTGTTCCTGGACTTAATGTAGCAAAAGGGTTCTGTGTAGGTTGGAAAGCTGCAGAACTATTGAGTTAGTATAATGTTTAATTAAAAAAGTAAAATCATGAAAGAATTGAAATTAGAAGAAATGAATGAGGTAATTGGAAATGGTAGCGCTGCTGGTGGAGCGGGAATTAGTTGTGGAGCAGCCATATTAGGAGCGTCTGCACTGTTTATTGGTACTGGTGGACTAGGAGCATTAGTTGCTTTTAATATTGGACTAATCGGATGCGCCGGATTTGGTGGTGCAGCGCTAACTTGATTTATGTCCCAACAATAAGATTTGCTACCTGATTGATATTAGGTAGCAAATTTATATAGCCTTCAAGGTCAAAAAACTTTCCATGTTTAAAAAATTAAATAGTAGATAATGTTTAACAAAACACCATTTACAGTCCTTTGTATACTAACCGTTCTCTTAGTTTGGATTACAAACTACTGGTTACAAATAGATGAATTGATACTTATTAATATGTCTGAACAGCTCACAAAAGATCAGCTCGAAGAATTTATCTCCCTTAATGCAAAATGGAAATGGGTAGGATATTTATCTATTCCGTTGATCTTACTATTAAAAGTGGGATCAATAAGTGTTGTTCTATTTATGGGAACCTTTTTGTTTGATAAAAAAATAGCATACAAAAAACTATTCCGGATAGTTACTACTGCCGAATTTATTTTCATTGTAGTTGGTGTCATTAAGTTAGTATGGTTTGCATTTAGTAGTGATTATACTATTGAAGATGTTCAGAATTTCTTTCCCTTGTCAGCATTAAGTATTGTGGATTATGAAGGATTATCTCCCTGGTTTATCTATCCTTTTCAAACATTAAATCTGTTTGAATTATTGTATTGGATTATACTTGCTTATCTATTAGGTAAAGAAATTCATACTTCAACGGATAAAGCCCTAAAAATCGTAGCAAGTAGTTATGGTTCTGCATTGGTGATATGGGTAGTCATGGTCATGTTTCTAACTCTTAATTTGAGTTAAAATAAAGTATACAAAGATGAAAAAAACACTAAAATATTCGGTTGTTAGCCTATTTGTTCTATTGTTATGTTTTATGACATATAAGATTTTCAATAAAATTCAATATAAAACGGAAGTAGCGCAAGCTCTTAGTAACATTCCCGAATTTTCTTTTGAGACTATAGACGGGGATTTGCTCACAAATGAATCACTTGCAAAAAACAAAAGCACTGTTTTTATTTACTTTAATTCAGAATGTGATTATTGTAAACATGAAGCTTTGTCAATTCAAAATAATATTGAAAAATTCAACAATTCACAATTAATTTTTATTTCCTCTGAAACCAGGAAAACTATCAAAGATTTCGCATTGCAATATAAACTAGATACCTATGATAACGTTTATTTCCTATTTGATTTACAAGATGATTTCTCCAATCGTTTTGATGCTACAGCCATTCCTTATGTCCTAATTTATAACAAGAACCAGCAACTAATTAAAAGACATAAGGGGCAATTAAAAGTAGAAACAATTCTTCAGTTATTAGAAACCAATATAGCGCAATTGTAAAAGTAGACAGAAAGCGTTTTTCCTTCAATTAATCAATTAGAAAATATGAAGAATACATTTGATGTGTCAGAAAAAAGAATAAAAAAAAGCTTAGTACTTCAGCAAGATCAAAATGATTGTGGAGTTGCATGTCTTTTGTCTGTAATGAAGTACTATAAGGGAAATCACTCGCTAGAAGCCCTTAGAGAATTAAGTGGAACCAGCACTCAGGGAACGTCATTGTTAGGATTGTTTCAGGCAGCAAATCAAATTGGTTTTACTGCCAAAGGATGTGAATCTGATATGCAATCCTTGGTAGATCATAAAGAGCCGGTAATTCTGCACGTTCTTATCCAAAATAGATTGCAGCATTATGTGGTTTGCTATGGTTTTTTAGGAAATCAATTCTTAATTGGTGACCCTGCAAAAGGGATATACTCTTGTAGTAAAAATGAATTGAATGATATATGGAAATCAAAAACTTGCTTAGTACTAACCCCCAATGATAGCTTTGTACAAGAAAAGACTGTAAAAAAAGCAAAAAAAGAGTGGTTTTTACAACTCCTCAAAAAAGATTATCAGCTTTTGTCCTTTAGTGTTGTTCTTGGTTTGTGTATCGCCGTATTGGGTATGGCAATGGCTGTTTTTTCTCAAAAATTGATTGATGATATTCTGCCTTCAAAAGATTTCAATAAATTAATCACAGGCATTACTCTTGTTACATTTTTATTAGTCATTAGGGTAGTGTTCGAGGTTTTACGTTCTTATTTTTTGATACAACAAAGTAAAGACTTCAATAATCGTATCATTGATTCGTTTTATGCGGCTTTACTACATCTTCCAAAGCCATTTTTTGATACCCGAAAAATAGGAGAATTAGTATCCAGATTGAATGATACACAGCGGATACAGGAAGTCATACGACAAGTGGCAAACACCTTTGTAGTGAACCTTTTAATATCCGTGGTCTCACTTAGTTTCCTTTTTTATTATTCCTGGCATGCTGGAAGTATAGCATTAGTAAGCTTACCTTTTTATTTCGTGTTGATATATCGATTTAATAATAGGATAATCAAAGCTCAAAAAGAGGTGATGCAATCTAGAGCTTATAGTCAAAGTAATTACATCGCTACGATGGATGGTATTGCTGCAATAAAGAACAATAATAAGCAGCCTTTATTCAAAAGGATAAATAAAAGTATTTATGCCAACTATCAAAACAAAGTATTTGATCTAGGAAAAATAGATATACGATTGTCTCTTTTTTCTGGGATATTCAGCGTATTGTTTTTAACTATTCTTTTAGCTTTTGTATCCTTTCAGGTGTATTATGAAATTCTGAAATTAGGTGAGCTAATGGCTATTATTGGTATTGCTGGATCTTTACTTCCCTCTGTGGCCAGTTTAGCTTTGATTACAATTCCAATTAATGAAGCGAAAATTGCATTCAATAGAATGTTTGATTTTGCTGCTATGGAAACAGAAAAACAAGGTAACATTAACCTAGAAACATTTAAATCACTTTCTGTGCAAAACCTGGGTTTTCGATTTGCCGGAAGAAGTAGAGTATTAAAAGATGTTTCACTTCAAGTAGATAAAGGTGAATGTGTAGCAGTTGTAGGAGAAAGCGGTTGCGGGAAAAGCACTCTTGGCCAAATAATCCAAAAGTTTTATGAACCAGAAAGTGGAGAGGTTATTATCAATGGGAAACATGCATTGCAAGATATATCGATGCTTTCTTGGAGGGAACATATAGGAGTTATAGAGCAGGATATCAAAATATTTAATCATACAGTTTTAGGAAACATATCCATGAGTGATGACGATCAACCTGAATCCGTCGTGAATTTCTGTAAAAAATACGGGTTAGATAAGTATATATCTCAATTTCCGCAGGGCTATGCAACCATTTTGGGAGAATCAGGAATTAATCTTTCTGGAGGACAAAAACAGATTATTGCATTGGCAAGAGCATTATACAAAAAACCTAAACTGCTGGTTTTGGATGAGTACACTTCTGCTATGGATCGTAAAACAGAGCAGTTTTCATTACAATTACTGCAAAAGTTAAAGAAGGATATCGGTATCATTTTTATTTCTCACAGATTACATTCCTTACCCAAAATAGCAGATAGGGTATATGTCATCGAGAATGGAATAACCACTGTTTCTGGGACTCATTTTGAATTAATGAAAACCTCGAATTTTTACAGTGATTTCTGGAAGGATCAAGTAGTAAATTATAGAGGTTTATTAGTGTCATAATTTGGATAATAACAAATGTATTTGATTTATTGTTCATAAAAATCAAACGGAAAGAAATTAATATTTAAACACCTGATAAGTACTTTGAATACTTAGTAGACATTAAAAAAGCTGATTAATAACCAGCCTAATTTCATATAAAATAAACTATAAAGTCTTGAGGTTTTTTAATTTTTTAAGTTTGAACTTTCTACAGTTTAATAAAATTTATTTTTCTCTAAAATGAGTAATTATGATGATAAAAATTCATAATGCGGTAATCAACCAGATATATGTGTTTCAAATTGGTCACAATTACCAATTTCACTAGTGCAATTAAAGTAACTTCCTGTTCCAGGATCTGTATTTTGCGTAGGTATGGTAAAACCTCCACCTTTTATCTCACTAAGATTATTTAGTTTCGAAACTCTAATTTTATTTAAATCAAACTTTTTCGTTTTATATGATTTTTTTTTCAAAGTATTTCAATTTTAGTTATAAGAAAAGTCTTTAGTTATCCATGTGTCGGTTATTACTGACAAGTTCCTAATTCTTGATAGTTTCCTGTTCCGTTATTATCACAATTAGTTACTAATTCACTTGTGCAAATATATACCCTACTAGCGGTACCAACTCCATCATCTATTCCTCCTTTAATAGTGTCCAAATTGTTTAGCTTAGAAATTTCAAGCTTGTTAAGTGTAAGTTTTTTCTTTGTTTTCAATGACTGTCTTTTCATTTTTTTTTGAGTTTTATGATGTATTATTTCGAAGTGAAAAGTACATAAAAACAGTAATTTATAAATAGTATTAATTTGAATATAAGTCGAAATTCCCGAATTTCGACTCCTCTGAATCGATAGAATCAGAAGTGTTTAAGCTTCGTTTTGAGTTTTATTATTTAAACTTTTAACAAAGTAAGAAGGTTTGATTTTTACTTGTTTGTAAAATGCATTTGAAAAAGTTTCTGCGCTATTATATCCCATTTCTTGAGCTATTGCTTTTATGGTAAACTTACGTAACGTACTATTTCTTTTAAGTTCTTCTACCGCATATGAAATTCTTAACTCATTTAAGTAATTGGTGAAAGTTTTGTTTTTGTAATGATTAATAACTCTAGATAAGTATTTTATATTAGTTTCCATATCATCTGCCAAAGATTGTATGCTCATACCAAGTGTAAGGTATTTTTGCTCCTGTTCGAACTCATTTAACTTATTCAAAATATAGGTTACATGCTTTTCCGGAACTTTTAATTCTGGCTGAATCTTAGGAGCTTTTTCTACTTCCTCTTTTTGTGTTTGGGTAGATGTTTTTTTGTTAGAAACTATGGCCTCAAAGCGCTGTCTATATATGCGCTTTTTTCGGTATTGATAAAATAATAAACCTCCAAAGGTAAGCACTAATAAAATTAAAATATAGACACCTGATCGGTATGTGTTGGAATTTTTATTAAGCTTTTTTATCAGGTTTTTTTGTTCTTCCAGTAGTAGAGGGATATCATAATCTTCTTTTACTTTTCTACTAATAAAAATCTGATCATTTAAATAGGTGTCCAATACTCTATTTAACTTATTCAAGTACTTATTTTGGTTAACTAAATCATTTTGTGACTTATAATACGTTTTTAAATACTCGTATGTTTTTACATGTTTATATTGAGGTATTGACTTTAGGGTTTCTAAAATAGAATCTGTCTTTTTAAAGTAAATGATAGCTTCTTTTTTATTATCAAGATCATAATAGGATTTACCTAAATAAAAATAGCTATCAATTGTATTAGAAATATCCTCATATTTGATCATAATAGGAAGTGCTTTTTTGATACTATCAATGGAAGCAGAATACCTTTGCTGAATGTGCTGATTAATACCTTCACAAAGGATGAAAAAATATTTCATATCCTTTAAGTTCTCAGTGCCAGTATGAGGAACTTTCGAATAACCTAAATTGTTATAGTAGGTTGCGGAATCATATTTTTCTAAACCTATGTATGTTTCTGCTATTGCATGTAAAGTATACAAATAGCGGAACTCAAAATTATTCTCGGTCTTATTTTTATAAAACTTTTCACATTTTTTAAATGTCTCGATGGCTTTTTCTTTTTCTCCTAAATGCTCACTCCGAACAATTCCTAAATAATATTCAATACGATATAGGAGGTTAATGTTATTATTATTTCTGGAATATTTACGAGCTTCGTTAAGATTGTTCAATGTCTTTTCGATATCTCTCTTTTCGAATAAATAAAATTGAGCTTTCCTAAAATATACCTTAGCGGGATAATCTATATTTTGTTTGAATTTTGTAATAGCAATAATACTATCTAGATAATTAAATTTATAGGTGTCATAAGCCTGTTCGTAATTGTAAAAATAGCCTTCTGCAGTTTTTAAAGTATCTCTATCCTTTTTTGCTTTAAGCAAATATTTGTTTGCTATGATCTTAGCTTTAGGAGTGTTCTTTTCCTTATAGTATTTATAGATAGATTCTAATTCTTCATAATTTTTACTATTTAAGGAATCAGCAAAACTTTGAGAATAAATAGAAGAATTAGTAAATAAAGCAATTACAACAATAAGAAAAACCAAAGGTTTATACATGACGATTCCGAACAAGGGGTTTCTTTGTTTGATTGACAAATGACTCTTACAAAAATAGCATTATTTTTCTTGGTCTCTATTTTACCAAACTATATGAAAGCTAAAGAAATGAATCCAAATTCCGGAAAATCGATCGAAATTCCAGAATCATTGAGATAACTATTTGTTTGTCAGTTTCTTTTAGGGGTAAGTTAGCCTTGTTAAAGCGCTTAACGTATTGTTTCATTTAAAAATTAAAATCATGAAAAGTAAAAAGAAATTAAGTTTTCAAAAAATGAATATTGCGCAATTAGGAGCAATTCAAGGAGGAAACCTAGGACCAACAGAGATTACAGCACGTAATTCTGTTCATCCAACTCGTTGTGATGATAAAAGTGGCCGACCTGAATGTCAAATAACAGCGAGACAAACTTTATTTGGATGTCCTTGATTAGCTTTAATTAGATAAGTTTCAAAATTCATATGTTACATGATTATAGTCGAGTTTATAAATGTGAAATTTTGGTGTCGCCTGAGAAATCTTTCTTGGGCGATTTTTGTATTCCTATTTTTTAGACCGTACTACAGAAAATTCCAGAAAAACAATCGAAATTCTGGAATATCGAGAATCATCGTTTGTAATGTAGAAAGGGGACAAGCTATGTTTGTTCTGTAATAAATTAAAAGCAGTTATTTAACTAAAATTAGTATTATGAAAAACAAGAAGAAGTTGGATTTAAAAAAAATGAACGTCGCACAATTAGGAACTATTAAAGGAGGGATTATTAAAAATCCATTTCGCGACATAATAAATACAGGGGCTCCTTCAGAACAGCCTTTCCCAGGAGGAGGAGGGTGTTACTCCGATGCACCTACAAGCTGTGTTGTTTGTGTGTAATCAACAAATGATAATGGATAATTCTCTTTCTTTCTCAACATTTTTTAGCTGATTTGTGAGGATAAGTTTAGGGGAATTAGAACGAAAATCGTCTAGAATATACTTTAGGCGATTTTTTATGTAATCATACAAGTGCAAACTCCAGGAAATCTATCTAAATTTTCGAATGCCTTAGATCCGAATTAGTTCAACATTCACTTTACAACTTATGTTTGGATTGATAGTAAGCACTTACATTGTTTAATTATAAATCAGTAATAATGAAAAAAAATAAGAAGTTAAATCTAAAGAAATTAGAAGTTGCCAAGCTTAATGCCGTAAAAGGCGGGGAACTGGATCTCAATAACATTAATAAACCCACAAATCCTTTCATCTGTGATTATGCAAAGTCATTTGTACCAAGAGATTGTGATATTATAGATCTTGGTTTTTAGGTTGGTTTAAGGCTATCTATAGCGTTATTTTTTTATAAGCCAGAGCAATTTGCTCTGGTTTTTTTATATCATGATTTTATATAAATGAATAGTTGTTCTAAAGTTTATAAAAGAGTTGAGATGGATCTTGACTGCATTCTAGATAAAACATATACCATTTGCGATACATTATTAGACTTTTGATGATTAGCTGAAAATTTGGATTGGTCGAGATCAAATAAGAAACTGAAGAACAACAATGTAGGTGTAGATCTTTAAGTAGCTATAGCCGAAAAGGTTTTTAATCATTGATGATACCCGATTTGTCAATATAACACGGATAGTAATCATGTGTAGATTTTGATTTTTCAGACTTAGGATACTCGAAATTCGAGAATAACGGTCGAAATTCTGGAATACTCTAAATGATGGTTTGTTCTGTGGTTTTTTGTTGCGTTATGTTTGCCTCAGTCAAGCGCTTTGATCAAAAAACGAATGTTTAATAATTAAAATCTAAAAAATGAGAGATTTAAAAATTGAAGAAGTACAACAGGTTAACGGAGGTAAGAAAAAAGAGCAAAAGAAAAATACTATGACGATTGTAGCTGAGGTTGTTTCTATTGTTACTGGTGTTGCTGGTGCTTTAGGTGGGCTGTTTGGTGGATCAGGAAATTCGGCATCAGATGGTATGGGAAATGAAATTACTTGCCCAGAAGGTACTGCTCCTCACATGGGAGATCATGGAGATTTTCAAGGTGCTCACTGCGATAGAGTAGGATAATTAAAATATGAATTATTTAAAAAATTATAAAAATGAGAAATTTAAAAAACGAAGAAACACTGCTTATTAATGGAGGAAATGGAGGTAAGACCGCAACAGGGGCAAAAATTAAATGTCCAAAAGGTACAGCACCACATTTAGGAGATCATGGAGATAAAAAAGGACCTCATTGTGATCTTATTTCTGAATTACCAACAGTTTCAAATAAAAAAGGAAAATAACCTTTTTTAAATAGGTTTATAAGAGCCATAAAGTAATCATGTTTTATGGCTCTTTAATTTATAATTATTTGAATATAAAATTGAATATCATGAAAACTAATAAAGTCAAAAAGTTAAACATTAATAAATACACAATATCCAACCTTCAGTTACAAAGTGTCAAAGGAGGGTATCACGACTCTTGCACGCCCGATTGCAAGCCTTCGAACTTCCCTAATATTTGCACTAGCCAACAAGAAGTAAGAAATATAGATAATATTTAAAGTATGAGCTCTCCATTGTTCAGACCAGAAGCTATCAAAAACAATACACAACGATTATTAGGGGATGTATTGCTATTAAGGCCTATATCTTTTTGGGTTTTTACTATAGTAATTGCTCTTATTGTTGTTTTGGTAGGCACATTATTGTTTTTTGGTACTTTCGCGCGTCGTGAATCAGTGGAGGGTTATTTGGTTCCAGATAAAGGATTAGTACGAGTATATGCTCCGTTTAACGGTGTTATTGATAAAAAACATATCACAGATGGTCAAAAAGTAAACAAAGGCCAGGATTTATTGGAGGTTATTACCGAAAGAGGAACTAAAGATAGTATGAGTACCAATGAACAGATGATCTATAGATTACATGAGCAAAGATCTAATCTGGAACAAAGAATCCTAGATGAAACCAGAGTTCAGGATAGCGAAAACAGCCGGTTAACATTATTACTTTCAAATCATAAGAACGAGTATTACCGAATACAACAACAATTGCAAAGCCAGCTTGAGCAATTAAGATTAACAAAATTGCAGTGGTCAAAGTATGAAGAACTTCGATCAAAGAAGTTGATTTCTGAAGATGAACTTATCGCCAGGAGAAACACTTATTATGACGCCAAAGCTTCGGTAGATGCTATAAAGAGAATAAGAATAAATAAACGATCAGAGATTACGAACATTGAAAAACAACTGGAACAATCTCCTTTACAAAAAGACAACCGATTAAAAGAACTACAAAATCAAATTTCTACTCTGGATCAAAGACTTATCGAATTAAGAAATGGTCGCTCGTATATGCTTAAGGCTCCCGTAAATGGTCGTATTGCATCCACTCAAGTTTATATTGGACAACATGTTTCTTCGACGATCCCAGTTTTAACCATTATTCCTGAAAATACCATATTACATGCCGAATTGTTTTTGCCATCAAGAGCAATTGGTTTTGTGCAAAAAGATCAGAAAGTATTAATACGCTATGATGCCTTTCCGTATCAACGTTACGGGCTACATGAAGGTAAAATTGTAGATATAGCAGAAGTGGTTATTAACCCTAATCAAGTACAGGTCCCATTAGCTTTACAAGAACCCGTATATCAGATCAAGGTTGCCTTGGATTTACAAACAATTATGGCATATGGCAAGGAAATGCCATTACAATCTGGTATGTCAGTAGCGGCAGATATCATTCTAGAAGAACGAAGCCTGGGGCAATGGCTTCTGGAACCTATTTATAGTTTAAGAGGAAAATTATAACCTATGCAAAACCCAGTTTATTTACTTTACTTCGGATGGAGAAGGAAATTACCCGTGATCTTACAAACCGAAGTTGCAGAATGCGGATTGGCTTCTGTAGCTATGGTAGCTAATTATTATGGGCATAAAGTCGATTTAAATAGTTTACGCCGTAAGTATAGTATATCTTCTAAGGGAGCAACTCTTCAAGGGTTAATCAAGTTGGCAGATAATTTACAGTTTACTTCAAGACCTTTACGACTAGAATTAGAAGAGTTATCTCAATTAAAAACACCTTGTATCCTCCATTGGGACTTGAATCATTTTGTAGTATTAAAGTCGGTAAAGGGAAAGAAAGTTACCATTCATGATCCAGCAATTGGTATAAGGACATTAAAGCTTTCAGAGGTTTCTAAGCATTTTACCGGGGTAGCTTTAGAATTAACACCAACGCCAGATTTCAAACCTGAGAAAACCGTAAAAAGAGCGAAGTTCTCTGATTTTTGGACAAGAATCACGGGACTAAAAAGAGTACTCATACAAATACTAATATTATCATTATTGTTGCAGTTGTTTGCTATAGCCAGTCCATTTTATATGCAATTGGTAGTCGATGATGTAATCATTAGTAGAGATATAGATCTATTGGTTATTTTGGCATTAGGATTCGGACTGGTACAGATCGTTAATTTGGTAGTTACTACTTTACGGGGCATAGTCATTTTATACATGGGTACACAGTTAAATATACAAATGGCAGCCAATTTGTTAAGACATATGCTAAAACTACCCATGGAATATTTCGAAAAAAGACATATTGGAGATATCGTTTCAAGGTTTGGTTCTTTGGAAGATGTAAAACAATTGCTGACTACGGGCTTGATCGAAACTGTAGTAGATGGTATTATGGCCATTGGATTACTAGTGATGATGTTTATCTATAGTCCAACTCTGGCTTTTATAGTGTTGTTGGCGGTAATCGTATATGTTGCATTCAGATTAGTATTATATAGGCCCTATAGACAACTTAATGAAGAGGCGATTGTAGCTGATGCAAAACAAAATTCTAATTTTATGGAAACCGTGCGAGGTATCCAGAGTATTAAGTTGTTTGGTAATGAAAGTCAACGCCAAACCGTATGGCATAACTATTATGCTGATGCTATGAATGCTGGTATACGAATAGGAAAATTAGACCTGGGCTACAATTTTGTAAATGGTCTCTTATTTGGTTTAGAAAATATTATTGTGATTTATCTGGCGGCATCATTGGTGATGGATAGTTTAATGACCATAGGGATGCTGTATGCATTTATGTCCTACAAAAATCAGTTTACAGGTAAAGCATCTGCTTTGACCAATAAATTTATACAATTTAAAATGTTGTCTTTGCATATGGAGCGTTTAGGGGATATCATTCTTACCGAGCAGGAACAGGATATTGATAGCCAAAGACAATTACCATTGGTAAAAGGAACTCTAAATCTTGAAAACATTAGTTTTCGTTATTCAGATAATGAGCCATATTTGTTTAAAGGGCTTAATTTTAAAATAGAACAAGGTAGTTCGTTAGCAATAGTAGGAGCTTCGGGGTGCGGCAAAACAACATTAATGAAAATTATGCTAGGGTTGTTATTACCGGAAACTGGAACTATAAATATTGATCAACATGATATACGGAAAATTGGATTAAAACAATATCGAAATTTAATAGGAACGGTAATGCAAAATGATCAGTTATTATCAGGCAGTGTTGCAGATAACATATGTTTCTTTGATCCAGAATTTGATCAAGAGTGGATTGAACGGTGTGCACAAATGGCTGCAATACATGATGATATTATGGCTATGCCTATGGCATATCATACATTGATAGGAGATATGGGAAGCAGTTTGTCGGGAGGGCAAAAACAACGTTTACTTTTAGCCAGAGCCTTATATAAGAGACCAAAAATATTGTTTTTGGATGAAGCGACCTCCCATTTGGACGTGGGATTAGAGTCCATAGTAAATGAAACTGTAAAAGACTTAAATATTACCAGGGTTATTATCGCGCATCGACCGGATACGATCGCCATGGCTGATCGGGTAGTGACTTTGCAAAATGGTTCTCTTTTTGAATTACAACAAAGTAAAGAGTTGATGGTGTGATGCCATTGTAGTAAAATTATTTAACCCTTCTCAAAATGAATGAGAAGGGCTATATATAGAATTGAGATATATAATTTGAATATTTAGTGACCTCCAATAATTACATGATCTTGTAAGGGACAATCATTAGGATTGATCGACATACCACAGTTTACTTCAGAAGTACAAATGAATCCCATTGTTCCAGTACCTTGAGGTCCATCATTCCCTCCAGATATCTTATCTAAATTATTGAGTCTTGAAATCTCTAGTTTTTTGAGTTTAATTTTTTTTGCTGACGATAACTTTCTTTTCATTTTACTTTGTTTGTTTTTAGAATTATTTTGGTGTGAAAGTAAATAAAAACAAGGATTTTTAAGTGATTGTATACTCTGTCTTACTCGAAATTCCAGAATTTCGAGCTTTATTCCAAAGGTATTCTAATAGTTCAACCGTTACGTTACTTGTTTTTGTTTAGATTTTTAATAAAATATGATGGTTTAATTTTTACCTGTTTGTAAAATGCATTCGAAAAGGTTTCTGCGCTATTATATCCCATTTCATTTGCAATGGCTTTAATTGTAAATTTTCTTAATGTAGCATTGGCCTTAAGCTCTTCCACTGCATATGAGATTCGCAATTCATTAAGGTAATTAGTAAAGGTTTTGTTTTTGTAGTAGTTGATGACTTTGGATAAATACTTAATATTGGTTTCCATATCATCTGCTAGAGATTGAGAACTTATCCCTATAGAAAGATACTTTTTTTCTTTTTCGAATTCGTCCAACTTTTCTAAGATGTATGTTACGTGTTTTTCTGGTACTTCTAACTTTTTACTTTCTTTAGTGGGATGTTCAATTTTCTGATGTTTTGGTGTAACAACTGGTTTATTCTCGGCAATTAAAGCTTCAAAACGTTGTCTGTATACCTGTTTCCTTTTGTGTTGATAAAATAAGATACCACCTAATCCAAATAGTAGTAAAATCAAGATCACAATACTTGATTGATATGTATTAGTGTCTTTGTTTAATTTTTTGATTAGAACTTGCTGTTCTTCTAATAAAACAGGAATATCATAGTCTTCTTTGACCTTGCGACTTATAAAAATTTGATCATTCAAATAGTTGTCAAGTATCGTATTTAATTTATCCAAATACTTATTCTGATTAATTAGATCATTTTTGGATTTATAATATTCTTTTAAATATTGATATGTTTTTACGTGTTTGTATTGTGGTATTGAATTTAGAGATTCTAGGATTGAATCTGTCTTTTTAAAATAAAATATAGCGTTTTCCTTATCGTCCAGATTATAATAAGATTGCCCCAGATAGAAATAGCTGTCTATGACATTGGATTTATCTCTTAACGCTAACATTGAAGGTAATGCTATTTTAGCACTATCTATGGTGGCTTTAAACCTTTTTCTTTCATAATGATTGATACCTTCGCATAGAGTGAAGTATGCTGTAGTCTCTGCTGCCTCGGGATCGGAGGCTATAGAAGCTCGACTGTATCCTAATTTATTGAAATAACTCGCAGAATCATATTTCTTTAGACCAATATAAGTTTCCGCTATTGAATGTAACGCATATAAATATCTGAATTTATGATCTTCTTCAGTTTCATTTTTATAGAATTCTGCACAATCTTTAAAAATTCGTATTGCTTTTTTTTTCTCGCCCAGATGTTCACTTCTTACTACCCCCATAAAATAATTTATTCTGTAAGTCAAATCCGGATTTTTATTGGATTTGGCATATTTTTGGGCTTCGTTTAAATTGGTTAAAGTACTTTCTACATTCCTTTCCTCCATAAAATAAAATTGAGCTTTTTTTAGATAAGCGGAAGATGGATAAAGTTGATTTTGTTTATTGGTAGTGATTGAAATTATGCTGTCTAAATAAGGAATTTTGTTAAAACCTCCAATCTGCTCATATTGGTAAAAATAGCCTTCAGCGATTTTGAAAGTATCTTTATCCTTTTTAGCCTTTTCCAAATATATACTAGCAATTTTTCTAGCTTTTAGAGTATCTGTTTCATCATATTTTGAATATAAACCTTCTAATTCTGTATATGTTTTACTTTTTAACGTATCATAAAAGGTTTGACACTGAGTAAAGTGGGGAATAAACAAAATGAGGAATAAAAAAAAGTATCTGGTGGTTTTATCCATAATATGAATTGCAAAGAAATTATTTTGATTGATAGAACTAACGACTTTCGCAAAAATAGCATTATTTTTATTGGCCTAATTCGTGACCAAAAATACCTTACAAGATAGAAGTATGAAAATAGACCTAAGAAGTGATACGGTGACCAAACCAACTCCTGGTATGCTAGACGCAATGATGAATGCAGAAGTAGGAGATGATGTGTATAAGGAAGATCCGACAGTTAATCAACTTGAAGAAAAAATAGCGAAGATGTTTGGCAAGGAAAAAGCGTTGTTTTTTCCTTCGGGAAGCATGGCTAATCAAGCAGCGATTAAACTGCATACACAACCAGGAGAACAGTTGATTGCCGACAAATACGCTCATGTTTATAATTATGAAGGAGGAGGAGTGTCATTCAATAGCGGAGTATCTTGTAAACTTATTGACGGACATAGAGGAATGATTACAGCAGGTCAGGTACAGGCATCGATTAACCCTCCAGACTTTTACCATAGTCCTTTAACCAGTTTGGTTTGTATTGAGAACACCACAAATAAAGGAGGAGGAGCCTGTTACAATTTCGAAGATATCAAAAAAATAAAGGAAGTGTGCACCGAGAATAATCTTGGTTACCATTTGGATGGAGCGCGATTATGGAATGCGTTGATTGCAAAAAAAGAATCTCCCCTTCAATATGGCGAGGTATTCGAAACGATTTCGGTTTGTCTAAGTAAAGGTTTGGGAGCTCCCGTAGGATCAGTTTTGGTTGGAGATGCAAAGTATATGGATAATGCGATAAGGGTGAGAAAGATTCTTGGAGGAGGAATGCGACAGTTGGGATATCTTGCAGCAGCGGGTATATATGCTATTGATAATCATTTGGATCGTCTGGCCGAAGATCATAAAAAAGCTAAAGAAATAGGAGAGGTGCTTCAAGGGCTTCCTTTTGTAAAACAAGTAGAACCCATTGATACCAACATTATCATTTTTACTATTGATGGAGATGAAAACGAATTTGTTGCTGAAATGGAAACCAAAGGCGTGTACTTCTACGGTATGGGACAAGGAAAACTAAGATTTGTGACACATCTGGATTATACACAAGAGCAACATGAGTATTTTTTGGAATTACTTTCAAATCATCACATAAAAAAAGCTGTTCAACATTAATGAACAGCTTTATCTAATGAATTGTTATTTAAAAAACACTTAAAAAATTATGCTTCCTTTGTGTCGGCTCCGGGAGCATTTTCTTTTACAGAATTAATTCCATTTTCCATTCCAGATTCCGAAGAATACATTTGGCTACTTCCGATCACCTGACCATTTCCTGCTTTAAGATTGAAGAAGAATCTTCCATCTTTTGCAGTTTTACGCTCATAACGACCGTCATCAGATGCATTTTTCTTTACAGAAGCGATTCCATTTTCGGCGGCAGCCTTACTATTATAAACTTCACTACTTAAGATAACTTGCCCATTCTTAGCTTTTAAGGTAAAATGATATGAAGCCCCTTCCTTATTTTTGAGTTCAAACATACTGTCAGTTTTTTAGTTAATTTTTAAGCTTTCGTTAAAATTATATAATAAAATGGAGAAAGAAAAATATAAAATCAGGGAAGCACGGATTTTTAATTAACATTTTATCGATAAAAAATACAACTTGTCGAAATCCTTGGTTTTAATAAATGATCAAAAAAGGATAAAGCTAGACTCTGGATTTAAGTTTGTTAAAGTTTTTAACTAAAAAAGTAAAACGAAACAAATTTAAATTCCATCAACTATGAGAAAAATTATTTTAGGGGTATGCTTTATTTTTTCAGTGAGTTTGCTACAAGCTCAACAAGACTTACCTCAAAACCCAGAACCGGGTAAATGTTATGTACGCTGTACTACTCCAGATGTGTACGAAAATCAGACGGTAAAAGTTCAGATAACACCTGAGTACAAAAAACTAAAAACTTTTCCTGCAACTTACGAAACGGTAACAGAAAAAGTAGTGATCAAAGAGGCATCCAAGAAACTGACTGTGGTTCCCGCAAAGTACGAAACAAGAACAGTAACTTTTGTAAAGAAACAAGGGGCCAATACGCTAAAAATTATCCCTGCAAAATTAAGGAATGATTCGGAAACCGTTGAAATCAAACCTGCCTATGCCCAATGGGAACTAGGAGCTCCAGCACCTGATTGTGCGTCTAGTAATCCAGATGATTGTCGTTACTGGTGTTATAAAGGATATCCTGCAGAATACACTACAATTCCTACCAAAACATTAGCTGCCGATGCAAGTACTACAAGCTCCGCCATTGCAGAACAAAGTGGTACCTATACCAAAAGAGTTTTGGTAGAGCCTGCAAGAGTTGTAGAGGTAGAGATTCCTGCGGAGTATGGAACTATCAAAAAGACAGTGTTGGTTAAAGATGCTTACACAGAAGAAGTCATTGTTCCTGCTACTTATGAAGAAGTAACCAAAGAAGTTTTAACTCAAAAAGGAGGTTTGACTACCTGGAGGGAAGTAGAATGTTCTTTGGTAGAATACTCTGCACTGCCAATTAATTGGAACCTAGGAAGTGCTACGTTAACCACTCAGGCAAAAAATATTATCGATACACGATTAATGCCTGTACTTGCCAATAATCCAGGTGCAAAAATGGAAATCGCATCACATACAGATGCTAGAGGTTCAAAATCCAGTAACCGCGAACTTTCAGAAAGAAGAGCACAGTCTGTAGTTACGTATTTAATTGGAAAAGGAGTAAACGCAAGTCGTTTGGTTGCTAACGGATACGGAGAAACAAGATTAAAAAACAGATGTGCAGATGGAGTTAGCTGCACAGAAAGAGAACATGCTGCGAATAGAAGAACCGAATTTAGATTAATTCAGTAAGTCTAAGGGGGCAGTATGCTAATAAAAGAAGCCTGGTTCACAAACCAGGCTTTTTCTATTTATACTTTTCTAATAATTCGAAATGATATTTCGGATCACGTAAAGAACTATATCCAGAAAGTTCTTCAAGTACTTTTCCTCTCGTGTTTAAAACACTAACCAAAGGAAAAGTTTTTCCTTTATTATATGCTTCCAAAAGCTTGTAGTTTTCTTCTTTTTGTTTTGCTGTTAATAGATTTCGATTTCTCGGAATGTCAACATATAAAAACACAAAAGCCTTTTTGTACTTTGTAAACTTATAGTTTCCAAAGAAATCTTCTTGTAACATCATACATGGTCTACACCAGTCGCTTCCTCCAAAGTACAAAACAATCTTTTTGTTTTCTGTTTTTGAAATTTCTTTCGCTTCTTCAAGATTATAAACCCAAAACGAATCTTCTTTATCGGTCTGTGCATACGATAATAACATGCCCAAAAAAAAGCACACCAATAAGCTTTTTGATCTCATAGTAATTTTATTTGTCACTACTAAACAACAACAATTATTCCATAAAAGTTTATAGCCCAGGAATATCTGGCATACCTTCTCTGGCAGCAGCACCCAGTTCGCTCTCATTTACTTCTGTCGCCTTTTGTATAGCTTTATTTAAGGTAAGAATAAGATAGTCCTCTAGTTGTTCTTTGTCCTCTAATAATTCGTCTGCAATGGTAATGCTTTTGAACTCTCTATTAGCAGTAAGTGTAACTTTTAGTAAATTATCAGAACTGCTTTCGTCAACCATTACAGTGTCTAAGCGTTTTTTGGTTTCTTCAATTTTTTTTTGAGCTTCTTTTAGCTTGCCCATCATTCCCATCATATCTCCAAACATATCGTATCGTTTTAAAAATTATAAAAACAAAATTAGTACTTTGGCAATTAATAAACCAAGAGATAATGACCAAATGATTAATTCTACATCTAGTTATTATATTTGGGATGATCTCCATATAAATATAATAAATAGATGAAAAGTCTGAGTGTTATCTGCTTACTTTCGATTATTTTTGCAACTTCATGTAAAAAAAATACAAATAACGTATTGGAAACAAAGACGCAATATCCAACAGCGGAAAAAATAGAAACTCATCTCGAAAAGCACGGAGATGTAAGAATCGATAATTATTTTTGGTTAAATGAAAGAGAAAACCCAGAAGTTATTGATTATTTGGAGCGGGAAAATGATTATAATGATAAAATGACGGCACATACCAAGGATTTTCAAAAGGATCTTTTTGCCGAAATGAAAGGACGTATTAAAGAAGATGATGCCTCTGTTCCCTATAAGCTCAATGGATATTGGTATATCACTAGATATGAAAAAGGGAAGGATTACCCAATATATTCAAGAAAGAAGGATTCGTTAGAAGCACCAGAAGAGATTCTATTTGACTGTAATAAAGAGGCCGAGGGTCATCCCTATTTCAAAATGAGCGGTCTTAATGTGAGTCCAGATAATAAATTGATAGCATTTGGTGTAGATACTGTAAGTCGAAGAAAGTATAGTATTAGAATCAAAAACCTGGAAACGGGCGAAGTGTACCCAGAAGTTCTAGAAACAACCACTGGTGGTAGTACTTGGGCTGCAGATAGTAAAACCTTGTTTTACACCAAGAAGGATGACGAAACCCTGAGGTCTGACAAAATCTACAGACATATTTTGGGAACTCCAGTGTCCGAAGATGTGGAAGTATATCACGAAGAAGACGATACCTTTTACACTTTCGTGTACAAGACAAAATCAAAAAAGTATTTGGTCATAGGTTCCAGTAGTACGTTAACCTCAGAGTATCGAATTTTGAAGGCAGATAATCCTTTGGGTGAATTTAAAGTATTCCAGCCTAGGATAAGAGGGTTAGAATATGGAATAGCTCATTACGATGATCACTTCTATGTATTAACCAATGCAGACAATGCGAAGAACTTCAAATTAATGAAGGTCAAAGAAGGGAATACCGAAAAAGACCATTGGGAAGAGATGATACCTCATAGAGAAGATGTGTTGCTGGAAGATATTGAGATTTTCAAAGATTACTATGTGATTAGTGAACGAAACAATGGCTTGAATAAAATTAATATCAAACGCTGGGATGGAAACTTAGACTATTACCTCCCTTTTGATAACGAAACCTATACTGCGTATGTGAGTACAAATCCAGATTTTGACACTCAAGTACTACGCTATTCGTACAATTCTTTGACTACTCCTAATTCTGTTATCGATTTTGATATGGAGACCAAGGAGAAAGATATTAAAAAAGAACAAGAAGTATTGGGAGGTAAATTTGATAAAAACAATTACGTTTCCGAAAGAGTATGGGCTACAGCATCAGATGGGACCAAAGTGCCTATCTCTATGGTGTATAGAAAAGGTATTCAAAAAGATGGTAGTAATCCTTTATTGCTATATGCTTATGGTTCCTACGGTTCTACCGTTGATCCTTATTTCTCTACCGTTAGGTTGAGTCTTCTGGATAGAGGGTTTATTTTTGCCATCGCTCATGTACGAGGAGGAGAATATTTGGGACGCAATTGGTATGAAGATGGAAAGTTATTTGAGAAAAAGAACACTTTTACGGATTTTATAGATTGTTCCAAATTTTTAATAAAGGATGGTTACACCTCAAAGGACCATCTTTATGCCATGGGAGGATCTGCCGGTGGATTGCTAATGGGAGCTGTAGTAAATATGGCACCATATTTATATAACGGAGTAGTAGCTTCGGTTCCTTTTGTTGATGTAGTAACGACGATGCTTGACGAGAGTATTCCGCTTACCACAGGAGAATATGATGAATGGGGTAACCCTAATGAGAAAAAATACTATCTCTACATGAAATCCTATTCACCATATGATAATGTGATAGCGCAGGAGTATCCAAACATGCTGGTCACGACTGGGTTACATGACTCTCAGGTGCAGTATTGGGAACCTGCAAAATGGGTAGCAAAACTTAGAGAACTAAAAACTGACAATAATATATTGTTATTGCATACCAATATGGAAGCTGGTCATGGTGGTGCTTCGGGTAGATTTGAAGCGCTAAAAGAAGTAGCTGAAGAATATGCATTTTTATTAGATTTGGAAGGTATAAAAGATTAATTGAAAAATTTAATGTACCTTCGTACCGTTTTTATAACAGTATATGGAACCCCATTTCCATTACCCTGTTAAATACAACTATATGAGAGAAAAGATACAGGCTTACAATAATGTTTTAGAACTTATAGGTAAAACCCCTCTTGTAAAACTGAATAAAATTATGCAAGGATATCCGGGTAATTTCTATGCCAAAATAGAATCATTTAATCCGGGACACTCTACTAAAGATAGAATTGCATTATATATCATAGAAGAAGCGGAAAGAAAAGGTATACTTAAACCTGGAGATACTATCATCGAGACCACTAGTGGAAACACTGGGTTTAGTCTGGCTATGGTAAGTATTGTGAAAGGGTATGATTGTATTCTGGCAGTAAGCTCTAAGTCTTCTAAAGATAAAATTGCAATGCTTAAAAACATGGGGGCCAAGGTATATGTATGTCCTGCCCATGTAAGTGCTGATGATCCAAGATCTTATTATCAGGTAGCCAAGAGATTACACGAAGAAATTAAAGGTTCGGTATATATCAATCAATATTTCAATGAGTCAAATATTGATGCGCATTATAACTCTACTGGTCCAGAGATTTGGGAACAAACAAGCGGACAGTTAACACATTTTGTAGCATGTTGTGGTACAGGAGGAACTATTTCTGGTACAGCAAGATATTTAAAAGAACAAAACAAAGACGTTCGTGTTTTGGGAATTGATGCCTATGGTTCGGTATTGAAGAAATATCATGAAACCAAAGAATTCGATCAGAATGAGATTTATCCGTATCGAATCGAAGGGTTAGGGAAAAACTTAATTCCTACAGCTACAGATTTTGAAGCTATAGATAAGTTCGAAAAGGTAAATGATGAAGATAGCGCCCATACTGCAAGAGAATTAGCTAGAAAAGAAGGAATGTTTCTTGGATATACCAGTGGAGCAGCCATTCAAGGGTTGAAACAATTGGCAGAGCAGGGTGAGTTTGATGAAAACAGCAATGTTATCGTTATCCTTCCTGATCATGGTTCAAGATATATGAGCAAAGTTTTTAGTGATGATTGGATGACGGAGCAAGGCTTTTTTGATAGTAAGAATGAAGCTGATGCGATCAAGGTGCAATTCGTCAAATAATAAAAGATAAAATAATAAAAATGGCATCTAATCATTATGTTGGATGCTTTTTTTGTGCTATTTATCCTAGTTGAACAAAAAGTTAGACAAGACTTAATTTTTTATATTGTAGGAAAAATTAGGTTAAAATTCGCTGAAAAACAGTTATTTTAGACCACTAGATTGAGAGAAATTGAGAAAATAGCATATTGTGTAAGGGAATTGGAATATTATTATGTCATAAAATCAATTTTCCGTATTTTCGCAGACTTAAAAGAAACAAATTTTTGATAGATGAGAGATTTATTTGATAAGATTTATAAAGACAAAGGACCATTAGGAAAATGGGCGGATCAGGCAGAGGGATATTTTGTTTTTCCAAAGTTAGAAGGTCCTATATCAAATAGAATGAAGTTTCAGGGAAGAGAAGTAATTACTTGGAGTATTAATGATTATTTGGGGCTTGCCAATAGAGAAGAAATACGCAAGGTAGATGCAGAGGCTGCCGCCATGTACGGTTCTGCTTACCCTATGGGAGCTAGAATGATGAGTGGTCATACCGATCTTCACGAACAGTTGCAAGATGAGTTAGCAGAATTTGTGGGCAAAGAAGCAGCATACCTGTTGAATTTTGGATATCAAGGTATGGTGTCTACGGTAGACGCTCTGGTTAATAAAGATGATATTATCGTATACGATGTAGATGCACATGCATGTATTATCGATGGAGTTCGTTTACATCAAGGGAAAAGATATACCTACCGTCATAATGATATAGAAAGTATTGAGAAAAACTTGATGCGTGCCACCAAAATGGCCGAAAAAACAGGAGGAGGTATCTTGTTGATTTCTGAAGGTGTTTTTGGAATGCGTGGAGAGCAAGGTAAATTGAGAGAGATTGTAGCGCTAAAGGAAAAGTATAATTTCAGACTTTTTGTTGATGATGCGCACGGATTTGGAACATTAGGAGCTACAGGAGCTGGAACAGGTGAGGAGCAAGGTGTTCAAGATCAAATCGACGTGTACTTTGCAACTTTTGCAAAATCAATGGCAAGTACTGGAGCTTTTATCGCTGCGGATCAGGAAATTATCGATTATTTAAAATACAATTTGAGATCTCAAATGTTTGCAAAATCACTACAGATGCAATTGGTGATTGGTGCATTAAAGCGTTTGGATATGCTTAGAACCATGCCTGAGCTTAAAGCTAAATTATGGGAGAATGTAAACGCACTTCAAAATGGATTGAAAGCTCGAGGTTTTGACTTAGGAACTACCCAAAGTTGTGTAACTCCAGTATATTTAAAAGGTAGTATTCCTGAAGCGATGGCTTTGGTTAAGGACCTAAGAGAAACCTATGGAATTTTCTGTTCGATAGTAGTGTATCCGGTGATACCTAAAGGATTAATTTTATTGAGATTGATTCCTACCGCTTCACATACTATGGAAGATATTGAAGAAACGTTAAATGCATTTTCTGCAATTAGAGAGCAACTAGAAAATGGAACTTATAAAAGAGTATCTGCTGAGGTAGCTGCGGCTATGGGAGAGTAGTAGATCCTAAAATATATATAAATAAAAAATCCACTTTTTATAAGTGGATTTTTTTATGAGGATAATCTTGTATTTATAATGCTTTTCTAAATGTTCTTCTCATTTTGTGTTGTTCGTGCTCATAACCATTCCATAAGGCTTGAACCGCTTTGTTTTCTTCTAACTCAGGGTTAGTTTCTACGGTTTCTATTCCGTTGCGAATAAAGGTTTCATTCATTTCTTTAAAAATCAAAGCAGTAACCCCTTTGTTTTGATATTCTGGATCAACTCCAATTAAATAAAAAGCAGCGGTATCATTTCTACGTTGAGCTCTTAGAATATGTAAAAATCGTAAAGGATATATTTTACCATTCATCTTTTTCAAGGCTTTAGAAAAAGAAGGCATCACAATAGCAAAAGCAATAAGTTTTCCGGTTTTATCTGCTATACAGGTGATGTAGTCAGGATTCAAATAGGGAAGGTACTTTTTCTTATACATATCTATTTGATACTGCTGTATAGGTACAAAAGTTTGTAGACTACTGTATGTTTTATTCAATAGATCAAACATATCATCTGCGTAGGCTAATATTTCTTTGCTTTTATTGAATTTTAGGAGTTTGAGTTGGTAGCGTTTTTTGATAACTTCGGCAAATTTCACTACCTTTTCTTTAGTCTCTTTTGGCACTTTAATTTTGTACTCTACCCAGGTAGCTGCTTGTTCAAAACCAAGCTCAGTCATATGATCGGCATAATATGGATAATTATACCAGGTAATCATCGTATTTAATTCTTCATATCCTTTTATCAGAATTCCGGCTTTGTCCATATTGGAGAAGCCAACAGGCCCTTCCATATATTCAAGAGAGTGCTGTGCTCCAAACTCTTTTACCTTATCTATCAAGGCTTTGGTCACTTCGATATCATCGATAACATCAAACCACCCAAAACGCACCTTAGGTTTTTTTTGTTCGTTAACCTCGATCCAGTTAATGATCGCTGCAATTCTACCTACTATTTTATCTCCTTTAAAGGCAAGAAAATACTTGGCGTCTGCATTCTTAAAAACAGGGTTTTTCTTGGGGTTCATTACATCCAATTCCTCCTTTATGATGGAGGGAACGTAGTAGGGGGAATCTTTATATAATTCAAAAGGAAACTTAACAAAGGTTGTTAAATCTCCTTTTGAGGTAGCTTCTTTAATGGTAATCATAGATCATATGTCATCTCAAATTCTTCGCAAATATATAACCCTTTTATCAAATATCATGAATACATGATAAAGTTCGTATGGAGTATTTTTCAGTTTCTAGCTTTAGGCTGGACAAGCACAGAATATTCTCTTAGTACAGAAGAGTCTATGTTACTCTTCGGGATCATCGTTATTTTCGTCTTTTTTATTCTTTTCTTCTTCTTTTTTACGCTTCTTTTCTTCTTTCTGTCTGCGTTTTTCCTCTTTTTTTCTTCGTTTTTCTTCTTCTTTTCGAGCTTTTTCCTGTTCCCGCTGATACTTTTCGTATTCGGCATCTACATCAATATCATCTTCTACCTCCTCTTTTTTAGGCTTCTTAGGTTTAGCTTCTTCTTTTTGTTCTTTCTTATCTTCTTCTTCGAGCTCTTTTTCCATCTTCTCCAGTTCCTGGAGTTGTTTTTCTATGTCATCAAGCTCATCATCGACACCCTGCTCTTGTTCCATTTTATCGAGCTCTGCGTCGATATCATCGATCATCTTTTGCTTTTCTTTTTCGGCCTTGATTGCTGCTTTTTCGGCTTCTCTGGCAGCTTTAGCTTCGCGTTTTAAACGACGGGCTTCTTCTTTTCTTAGCTTTTTGCCTTCTTTTTTGGCAATTTTTTCGTTTTCAATACGCTCACGTTCCAGTCGCTCTTCCGTTCGGCGTTCGTCTAAGTCTTTTTCAATAGCTTCTCTAAAACTATCATCTTCAAAATCATTGATGAACGGAGTTCTATCAAGTTTCAAACTATCGTTTTCTACACCTTCGATTTCTTCAAGATCTCCATCTTGTCCTTCTTCGTCTTCAGATTCTTCATCCTCTTCATCCTCGTTTTCTTTAACTCCCTTCTCCAGTCCAGGTTGTTCTATGATTTCATCCTTATTATGCCAGTCAAATCGGTAAGATGCTCCAAAACTGCAGGTAAATACAGAAGGAGTGTCTTTAAAATTAAAGGCGATATTGGCGTCAAACTGTAAATCCTGATCAAATAAATAAGCACCTCCCAAGCGCAAGAGGTTATCACTATAAAAGTCACTTTTCTGACCTTGATATTCTATAAAACCAGCCCATTTATTGTTGACTGTATGCGTTGCAGTAAAAATCCACCCTATAGTTGGACTTTCTGTAGTAATTTTATCAATAATCAAATTGGTAACAAATGCCCAATCACCCCCGTAGGTTGTGGTCCAATTGTTTTGAGTAGCTACCACAAATTTAGGGCTAATAGAAGCATCTCCCGGAAAAGTAAAAGGATTGTCTTTGGCAATAAAGTTTGCACCTGCATAGGCAGAAACTGCCGGAATTAACGTTTTCCATTTAAAACGATATCGTTCCTTCCAACTTTTTAAACTATCATAATTGGCAGGAACTGTATCTTTTTTACCCAATTTTGGTTTATATGGGTCATAAATTAGATACTTGGCCCCAATGGTATTGATTTCAAAATTACTTTGATTTATTTTTTGACGATTCGCACCCACGGTTTGAGTAATTCCATCAGATCGGTAGGTACCATTTAATCGTATTTCTAATTGTTCTATAAGTAATCCATACCTTGCAGAGTAATCAAATCTGAAAATATTTGATTTTGTATCCAGAATTTCATGCTTTTCCTTTCCAAAACCAAAACCACCTTCAAACTGTAGTACGTTATTACCAACAGAAAAAGCACCTTGAGAAGTACCAGGACGGTTGGAGTTAATCTTGTCTGTATATTGGGCAGAAGCCGTTAGCCCATACAGCAAGAGGGTAAAGAATAACAGAATAGATCTAGGGCTCATATTCATTAGATTTGCTTCAAATATAGCAGATTTTATCATTTTTTTAGGATTGAAGGGCTGTATTTGTATAGAGAGTTCCCTATTTTTGAAAAAAAATGATATGCAGCAAGCGTCATTAGTAGGGGTATTAAAGGTTATCCTCATTATTTTACTTATATATTATGGCCTAAAGGTATTAACGCGAATATTTGGTCCTCTATTGCTTAGATATGTAACAAAGAAAGCTGGAGAAAAATTTCAGCAACAATTTAACCAATATCAACACGCACAACAATCTGCAGAAGGAGAGGTTACTATAGATAAAAAGCCCAAAGCAAAATCTTCAAACAAAGATGTTGGAGAATACATCGATTATGAGGAAATTGATTAATTTGGCGCTTCATTTAGTAAACAAACACAAATCATGTCTTTAGTAAAAAGATTCTTACCTCATATTTTTGTAATCCTTGGTTTTGTAGTTATTTCCTTATTGTATTTCAGCCCTGTGATGAGTGGTAAGGTTTTGTATCAAAATGATATTAAACTTTATGAGAGTATGGCCAAACAACAAAATGACCATAGAGCCAAAACAGGCAAAGAAACCTATTGGACGAACTCTGCCTATGGAGGAATGCCGACCTATCAGATGGGGGCAAAGTTTCCTCATGATTACATGGATAAGTTGGATCGATTAATTCGTTTTTTACCAAGACCTGCCGATTACCTTTTTCTATACCTATTGAGTTTCTATGTGTTAATGCTGGTGATGCGAATCCCATGGAAACTTGCAATTGTTGGAGCTTTGGCCTTTGGCTTTTCGACATATCTAATTATTATCATAGGGGTAGGACATAATTCTAAAGCACATGCCATTGCCTATTTTCCATTAGTATTGGCCGGAATATTATTGGTATTTCAAAAACGATATTTATGGGGGGCTATACTCACTGCTTTGGCCATGGGATTAGAAATACAGGCGAATCACTATCAAATGACTTATTACCTCGGTTTATTAGTAGTAGTCTTAGGAGTAGCGTATTTGATTGATGCTTTTAAAAAGAAAGAATTACCACATTTTTTTAAGTCGATTGGTGTTTTAGTGTTAGCAGTGGCACTTGGTCTCGCAACCAATGCAACCACCTTATTGTCAACTTCAGAATATGCAAAGACGAGTATACGAGGAAAGAATTTGCTAGCAGATCCAACCGCAGCTAATGGATCCCAGAATGATGGGCTTGATTTTGAATATATTACTGAATATAGTTATGGAAAACTAGAATCGCTCAATTTGTTTGTACCAAAGCTTATGGGATTAGGTACTGCGGCAGATCTGGGATCTGATTCTGCATTTTATCAAAAGTTAATATCCCTGGGGCAACCCAGAGATCAAGCCAATTATTATGCTAGCGGTACTCGTTTGTATTGGGGAGATCAACCTTTTGTAGAAGCTCCTCCGTATCTTGGAGTAACTGTTGTTTTTCTGGCGCTGTTGGGTGTTTTGATGGTTAAAGGAAGATTGAGATGGTGGCTATTAGGAGGTATGATTTTATCGTTGGCGCTAAGTTGGGGTAAGAATTTGGAGTTTGTTACTCGTTTTTTTGTAGAGTATGTTCCTCTGTATAACAAATTTAGAGCAGTATCCAGTATACAAGTAATCTTAGAATTATTGATTCCTATTGCAGCCGTATTTGGGTTACATAGATGGTTTAATGATAAAGTTACCTTAGAAGAAAAACAAAAAAAGTTCTTAATCTCCCTTGGTTTTTTAGGAGGTTTGTGTTTGATTTTCTGGTTGTTTGGAGGGAGTTTGTTTAATTTCAAATCGGCTTCAGAAACACGTTTTGCTATAGAGCAACCCGATATCTTTGATGCTATTGTAGAGGATCGAATCAGTTTATTGAAAAGTGATAGTTTACGCTCACTAATCTTTATACTACTAACTGCGGGAGTACTTTGGTTGTTGTTGAAAAAGAAATTTTCAGAAAATATAGCTTTAGTAGGAATCGCTGTGTTGATCCTTGTTGATTTGGTATCTGTAGATCGACGAAGCCTAAACGAAGATAATTTTATTTCCAAGAGGGAGTACAAATCCTTTTTTCAGGCTACAGATGTGGATCAACAGATTCTGAAAGATGATTCCTATTATCGTGTGTTAGATCAGGCAAGAGGATTTAACAATTCACATACTAATTACTTTTTTAATACCATCAACGGATATTCTGCGGTAAGACCCAGAAAAATGGATGACATCTACTACGGACAATTGGCAAAAGGTAATTTGGAGATCCTAAACATGCTGAATGTAAAGTATATCATACAAAATGGTGAAAAAGGTTTGGATGCTCAGCAAAACCCTTCAATCAATGGACCTGCCTGGTTTGTTGAAGAGTTGAAGTTTGTTGATGGATATAAGGCAGAGTTCGAAGCATTGGGATCGATTGATACCAAAAAAGTGGCTGTGATCAGAAATGATTTTAAATCAGATTTCGAAGGATTTACTCCGGTAAAAGATAGTGTGTCTACCGTTTCTATCTCCAAAACCGAGCCCAATCATCTGGCGTATAATATGTATGCAGCAAACCCTGGTTTTATGGTGTTTTCTGAAGCGTATTATGAAAAAGGATGGAATGCCTATATCGATGATGAATTGCAACCTATTTACCCAGTAGATTATATGCTAAGAGGACTTAAAGTTCCTGCAGGTAAACATAAAATCGAATTTAAATTCGAACCACAAGTGGTACAAACCGGAAGTACAATTACATTAACAAGTACGATTATTTTTATACTGTTGATTTTTGGAGGTTTGTTTTATCAATATAAGAAAAGCGGTAGTTTATTATCTTTAAACACAGAAGATAAGTAATTCTGATTTTGAAAGTTCTGATCATAACATATTATTGGCCACCAGCCGGAGGACCCGGAGTACAACGCTGGCTGAAGTTTGTCAAATATTTCAGAGAGTTTGGAATCGAACCTATAGTGTATACACCAAGTAATCCTACTTATCCTTTACTAGATGAAACATTGATTTCAGAAATACCAGAGGATATTACTGTGTTGCGACGTCCGATTTTTGAACCCTATCGTTTTGCACAGTTATTTTCAAAAAAAGACACAAAAACGATTAGTCGCGGGATCATTTCGGGAGCAAAAAAACAAACTTTCATTCAACGATTATTGCTGTATACACGCGGAAACTTTTTTATTCCTGATGCCCGGAAATATTGGGTGCGTCCTTCTGTAAGTTATCTTAGTGGTTATCTGAAAGAACATGATATAGATACGATTATTACCACAGGACCACCGCATAGTGTTCATTTGATAGGGAAAACACTCAAAGAACGGTTGAATATACATTGGATAGCAGATTTTAGAGATCCATGGACAACCATTGGGTATCATGATAAATTGAAGCTTACCAAGAAATCCATTCAGAAGCATAAAGTGCTCGAAAAAGAAGTACTAACTACAGCGGATCAAATCACGGTAACTAGTTTTACTACTAGAGATGAATTCTCTGGCATTACGGAAAAACCAATTGCTGTAGTAACCAATGGTTATGATGAAGAAAAAGTGGAAGAGGGATCATTGGATACTAAATTTACCATCTCCCATATAGGGTCACTATTGTCAGGTAGAAATCCATTACTTTTATGGAAAGCATTGAAGGAGTTAATTGAGGAAGATCAAGAATTTGCCAAGCAATTTGAGTTGCGTTTGATAGGAGCAGTAAGTGATGATGTTCTTTCTGCTATTAAAGATGCTGGATTGTCCCGTTTTTTGGATGTAGTGGGATATGTTTCACATAGTGAAGCGGTTCGTTTACAACGGCAATCGCAAGTTTTATTGCTTATTGAAATTGATAGTGAGGATACAAGGTGTATCATACCTGGTAAATTGTTTGAGTATATGATTTCAAAGCGACCTATAGTGGCAATTGGTCCAAAGGGAGCAGATATTGCAAAGATCATCAATGACACACAAGCAGGGCATTTTTTTGAGTATGACGAGTATGCCGATATCAAGTCTACAATTTCTTCCTATTTTAAAGCATATCAAGATGGAGCTTTAGTGGCTCAGCCTAAAGATCTCGAAAAATATAGTAGAAAAGCATTAACGCAGGAGATGGCAAAGCTGATCAAAAGAAAAAAATAAGCAATAACTAGTCAATAGCTGATTGCTAAACCCTAAATTTAAGTACGATACAAATACATGGGAGTAGTAGTAAATCAATCCATAAAAAATGTAATCATCACATGCCTTGGTTTTGGTATCGGTGCGGTAAATACGTTGTTTTTGTTTACCAATTTTATGGAAGACACTTACTATGGTTTGGTTTCCTATCTCATTTCAGTATCCAATTTGATATGGCCGTTAATGGCTTTTGGTACCCACAATACGCTGGTCAAGTTTTTTTCTTCTTATAGCGATCAAAAAGAACAAGATCGTTTTTTGAGCATTATGTTAGTAATACCTCTGGCAATTGCTGTAGTGCTTGGAGGGATAGGAGTACTGTTTTATGATTTGTTATTAGGATACTTCTCTGAAGGAAATGCCATTGTACAACCCTATATCTGGACGATTTTTGCCTTAGCTTATGCTTTGGCGTATTTCGAAGTCTTTTTTGCATGGTCCAAAGTCAAATTGAAAAGTGTTTTTGGAAATGGGATGAAAGAACTCTTTTTACGAATTTGTATTTGTTTGTTGTTGGTATTAGTGTATTATGAAATACTTTCTGTACAACAATTTATATATGGGTTGGTTGCGGTATATATTCTTAGAACAGGAATTATGATGGTTTATGCATTCCGATTGCATCCTATAAAATTCTCTATAACCTTGCCTGAGAATTACAAAAGTGTTTTTAAATACTCATTTTTGATTTTGATTGCGGGATCGGTAGCTACTTTATTGATCGATCTGGACAAAACGATGATTGAGCGGTATTTGCCAATCGAGAATGTTGCCAAATATGGGATTTGCGCCTACATCGCTAGTGTGATTATTATCCCATCCAGGGCGATGCATCAAATTACGTATCCATTAACCGCAAAACTGATTAATGAGAAAGCAATGGATCAACTACAAGTTTTATATAAAAAGAGTTCACTAAATCTCTTAATCGCAAGTGGATTACTTTTGGTATTGATCATATGTAATGTGCATGAGCTTTTTGAGATGATACCCGATCAGTACGAGCTGTTCATATGGGTAGTGATCCTGATAGGAAGTGTGAAGTTGTTTGATAACCTTTTAGGGAACAATAATTCGATACTTTACAACTCTGATTACTATAGATTGGTATTGTATATTGGGGTAGGAATGGCTATGCTTTCTTTTGGTTTTAATCTGTGGTTGATCCCAATTTACAAAGTTACCGGAGCTGCGATGGCTACGTTTTCTGCGGTGTTTTGCTATAATGTAGCAAAGCTATGGGTGGTATATCAAAAATTTGGGATGCATCCATTTTCTAAAAATACACTTACAGCACTAGTACTGATTTTGGTATTTGTGTTTGGGTTTTATTTCTGGAACTTTTCGTTTCACCCGGTTTTGAATATTGTACTCAAAAGTGTATTGATAGGAGTAGGGTATGGGCTAGTGGTTTTGGGATTAAAAATATCACCAGACATTAACGACTTGATAAAGAAAATCCCTCGAGGTGCCTAGGCATTCATCTCAGAGGGATTTTCCAACTAACCAACCAAAAAAATAAAATTCATTTATGTTTTTCTAGCTTCTACTTCTAGCCGATCTAGATCTTGGTGCTGAGTTTCCTCTTGATCTGCTATTCGTATTGCTTCTACTTGTTTTTGTGTTTGATCTCGACGTTGTCGCTCTACTCTTATATTGACTGTTTTGAGACCTTTTTGTTACATTACCAGAGCGATTTCTTGAATAACTCTTTGGTTTCTGCGTTTGTGTTGTTCTTGTAGATCTGTTGTATTTTGGTTTACTACTATATGATCTACCTGCTACAGCTTTTCTAGTTCTATCCGCAGTTTGAACTCTGTTTCTAGAAGGCGTACTGTTACCAGATCTTGCTCTAGTTGCATTTTGTGTATTTCTGGTCACTGTACGTGATCTAGTTACATTTCTTGAACCATTATCATACGATCTACTTCTGGTTACACTTCTAGAGTTATTGTCATAAGATCTACTTCTTGTCACATTTCTAGAGTTGTTGTCATAAGACCTACTTCTGGTTACATTTCTATTTCCATTATTTACTGCTCTAGATCTACTTCTATTCGTATAGTTACGATCGTTTCTCTTATACATTGCCGTTCTGCTATCTCTAGATCTGTATCCTACATTTCTCGCATTAGATACTCTATATCCTCTATTATAGCTTCTTACTCTGCTATTTGGTCTGTAATAGTTACGACTTCTATAAGGTCTGCTATAGTATCCGTTATAATAGTTGTTTCTATATACCGTATATGAATACCTGTAAGGAGAATAAAATCTTCTATAAGGGCGATCCCAAACGATACATCTGTTTACTACAGGCACCGTAAAGTACGCATGAAAAGGTCTGTATACATAGTGTCTGTTAAAACGGTTGATAAAACCAGTACAGTTTAAGAAGTTACCATAGCTATTGTAGTGTACATATAATCCACCTACTCTTGCTACACGACCCCAACGGTTATAGTTGATAAAGATATCACCGGCCTGTACAATTCTACCATAGTGATCATAAAAAATCGGAATATCTTCAATCTGTACAACAGCTCCATAATCATCATACTGTACAAATGGGTCATAATTATATCCAGCATTAAAACTTATGTTTACTCCAGGGGCATTTACGCCAACGTTTACTCCGCCTCTTCGACCATTAAGGAAAAAGTCGAATTGCCCATCTGCATATACTGAGAACTCAACACCACCTTCGGTAAAGATGAACGATTTCCCGTAGTTGTAATAACGTGCGGATGCATTAGTATTCGTTTCTGATGCGCTAGCAGTAAATGTGGCTAGCAAAAGACCTGTAAAAAGTAAAACAAATTTTTTCATAATGTTTGATTTTAAAGGAGTATCAAAGATTTGTGTTTTTGATGCTCACTTTTATAGTATCAAGCAGCGTGCCAAAAAAATAAACCGCTTAAAATTAACATGTTAACTTTTTTGAGGTTTTGAGTTGAATAAAAAAAGACCCCTCGGATTATACATCCAAGGGATCTTAGTATTTTGATATTTGTTTTCTCACATATATCGAAGTCCGAGTTGCAAACTAGAACTAGCATATACTATGAGCCAGCGAGGTAACAGGCTTTTATGTCTATAATCACATTAGTTACAAATCTGCGCTATCGGATACATCGTTTACTGGATTCATTTTATCACTGATATAGTGTAAAAGATTAGCAATTTTGTCAAGATCGGTATAGCTTATAAAAGCTCCATTTATAGGCTCTTGCAAGGTCTTTTTTAGTTCATCTATATCCTCCTGCAAATATCCTATAAAAGGCTCCGAAGTATCACCAAAAGCTTCCCATTTATTTGTAGGAATATATCTATAGATATCCCTGTCCACTTCTATTTCTTCTAAGTTTTCGAAATTGTGTAACTTATAAATAATCTTATCAAAAAGTGTTTTTAGCTCGTTTACTTTTATTTTTTTCATCTCAAATTACTTTTTAATCTTCTGATTCAGGCAAAGAAATTGTATCAAATGCAGGAATATCTATTATAGGATTTAACCAATCATCAACAAAATTCCCTACAGTATTATCACCAAAAATTAGTTTACCTGCATTTCCTAAAATTATAAATCCTCTTTGGGATGGATTCATTATAGCTCTAAGCTTAACCTTTTGATTTGTTGTTAAATTAGAGCTAGAACTATTTTTTGTTGTTGTTGAAATAACTTTTTTGGTAGCTATAGCAGAGGTTGCCGCTATCGTTGATTTTTTAACTTTGTCAGAAGTTTTATTTAAATCTTTTAATTGTTTATTTACCTTATCTAATTCACCTTGATTTTTTCTAATTTGATGCTCCAATGGTTTTATTCTACTTTTTTTAATTCGCTCCTCTAAAACTTCTTTAGTTGGATTGTCACCTTTCATCTGTTTCAGCTTCTCTGGACTAGTTTTACCTATAGGATCTTTTTTAAACTCGTCAAGCTTTGTAATATGTTCATCTACATTCTTTTTTAAATTCTTCTGGGAACTTTTTAAAGATTTTTTCAAAGCTTTCTTACTAGCTCTTTTTGAAGCTTGTTTTGCACCTTGTTTAAGAAGCCACTTCACTACTGCCAAAATAGGATTCTCACCATTTTTCTCGTGAAATGCTACGGGATTATTACCGGCATAAACATAACCTCCTTGAGAACCGTAGCTTTCTGTCTTAGGATCGATAGTATTGAATTGAGCAATAGAAGGATCATAAAATCTAGCACCGTAATGAAGAAGATTTAGCCCTAAATCTGAATTCTCCTCTTTTCCATTAAACCCATAATTGTGATCTCTACCAGTGATTAAAGAATTCGGATGATTTGATCCGTACTGAATCTTCATACCGAAGGGGTAGAAGTCATTAACCTCTTTTATCTCGCGTGAGTTATCCCCATCTCCATCCATATCGATTGCATTTCTTACAACATCGATTTTTCCATCGTTGTCGCGGTCTATGAATGAAAGTCTAACGTTCCCTAAATGATCTTTGTATTGATATGTGTAAGCAAAACTTCCATCATTTTGAGGTTCTACGTATCCTTCAGTATGATTGAAGAATTCTAAATTGAATACTTCTGTATTATTAGGTCCAGGGGGTAAGGCCTGGCTGTAGCTACTTTTGTAGATATAGTTGCCAGCATAGTGGGTGGTAGTTAGGCTTGGGTATTCATTTACCTGTTTACTTAACTTTACCCCGTTAGCATCATACACATAGCTGATCGTGTTTGTCGGACCGTTTCTGCTACCAAAAGTGACTTGTGTAGGCAAATTCAAGTGATTATAAGTGATATTGGTAATCCCTTTGTTTTGATCTAGGGTCATATTACCATTTACATCATAGTTATAATCATCGTTGGTATTGGTGCCATCTTTAAAACCTTCGTTCTTATAACTAGAAGTTACCGCTTCTCGTACTTTGGTCAATTTGTTATTAGAATAGGTATAATAGAGTTCATCGATTTTTTGAGTAGCAGCTCCGGTTGGATTACCGTTTCTGGTAATTCGACCAATATTTCCATTCTTATCATAAGCAATTCCCCAAATACTAAACGAATCCCCAGTCATAAGGGTATTACCTTTATTGCTGTTTGCTCTGGTAATTCGATTTAAGGCATCAAACTCATAAGCATAAGATCTTTTGGTATTGTCATTTGCTGTTTTCCAAATGGTTTGCGCAATGTTACCATTATATAGTTTGTCTACATTATGCAATCCTTCTACCTGATTGTAATTGATCTTGAAACTAAAAAGTTTATTACCTAAAGTATTGACATCATTAATTCCTGTTAACCATCCTCTAATGTTATAGTCATAATCTACAGCTTGCAGCCCTTCACCTACATCTTTGTTTTCCAGTTGTCCTAACTCATCGTAGGTGTTACTTACGATTTGTTCTTCTACCTGGTTATTGATGGTTTGGTTTTGTGTAATCAGCCTTCCCATATGGTCGTAGGTAAAAGTATCTTCGGTTGTAATGGTTACCCCATTTTTGATATGCATAGCCCTTGTTTTTAAAACCTTGCCTGCAAAATCAAGTTGGTTTAATACCCAATCCTCTGTACCTAGATACTCGTTCTTTACATGAGTTTCCCATGGTCTTCCTTTGTCATCATAATAGGTAGCTGTGGTAATCCATTTATTGGTTTCTAATACTTTTACCTTTGATACGGTTGAAAGCCCTTTTACATTAGCAACGGGAGTCATTCCTTCCCAGGTTCCTGCACCATCGGCAGGATTAAAGGTAACCTGATCTCCGATTTCATAGTCGTCGTAATAATTGATGGTTAAAATCTCATCAAAATATCTTGGGACTGCATCATTACTATAATAAATAGCTGTTCCTGCCAGAGTACTACTGCTAGTTTGTTTCGTCTCATAAGAAGCGTATACTGTAGTTGTATTTGCGGAGTTTTGATGAGCTATTCTTGATTCATTACTTTTTTTGATTCCTGTATAGGCTACTCTTCCAAAAGCATCATATTTGGTAAATAACCATTCTTTGGGTGACTTAGAACGTTGATTTGCGTCCTGAGTCATTACAGGTTGATCGAGCGTGTTATACACAATATACTCCCAACCTTTACCAGGAATCTTTTTTTCTACCATACGATTGCGGTAGTCATAGACGTATTGGTAACACAGTTCGGCAAGCTCTGTAGCCGATACGCCATCGGTAGCACTTAGCGTTACCTTTGGTGGAATTACATAGGTCAGATTTTCAAAATCATCATATACATAATAGGTGTCATGAGCAACATTGTTGTTATAAGTCCTTTTTAGGATCACACGACCTAGTTTGTCCTTGTATTCTTTGATAGTATGATCATTGGGATGTTGTTGGTTGGGTTGCCAGTTTTCATCTTTGGTGGTGGTTACCAAAAGTTCATTGATACCATAGTACCCATCTTTAACCAAGATAGGAGCCTCGGTATTATCTTGATCGAAATTCACCCAAAAGTAGAATACCTCATTAGCGGTGTTGGTTTGCCAATCGAATTTAATAGTGTGATCGGCGTCACTATTTGGATTAGCTTTCCAGTCTTTTCCAGGTGCTCCCTGTTCCAAGACACGACTTAAAGGCGAATCTTCAAAGATGCTTTCAGAATAAGCATTTACATTTGCCGTAGATACTCCTATAAAATCTTCAGAATACTTGTTTTTATAAAAACTATTGATATTAGTATTGATGTCTACAGAGGTATAATCTCCTGCATTGCCAATGGATTCAAAAGGTAAATACTGTCTAGCTTGCCTTCCATAATCGTCATAAACAATATGGGTCACTAGGTCACCTTTATCTGGAGTGGCTTTGATCCCGATTTGTTGTTTGGGCCTTCCCAATCCATCAAAATAAGTGATGCTTTCAATCACATCGCTATTATTGCTGATGCCAGCACTGGATAACATGGCTCTTTGGTAGGCTCTTGTAAACACATAATTTTCATTATTATCAAAAGCAACATCGTTATAAGCGTCTGCAGATACTATTGCCGAAAAAGTACTTCCTGGTTTGATCCAGCTATTGGGTTTTAAGGTAATACTTTGAGTAGCAGTCAGAGTTTCGCTACCTGTCACGGTATAGTTTCCATCTTTTACAATGTTGGTTTGTGCTTGCCCTTGTAGCGTGACAACTACAAAAAGCAATGCAACTAGTATATATTTAGAAATATGTTGTATCATTTTTATTAGTTTTTGTAGTTATACTTATTTTCTGAAACCAGATTTCCTTGCTGATCTTTAACAAACTCCAATCGGTTAGCATCATCATAGTGATAGGTGGTGGTATACCCTCTATGATCTGTCATAGATTTTATACCAATAAGAGGCTCGTAGGTATAGGTGGTAATGAGCGCATTTGTCAAACCATTTCTCAAGGTATTTTCTTGAGAGGTACTCAGTCCGGATGCGCCTGTATGGAAATTGGCCCCAAAACCTGATAAGGCTTCGACCTGTGCTCTGGTAGCATTTTCGATCTTGGCTACAGGATATTGTTTGTCATACCCCCAGATATAGGTGGTTCTAATTCCATCAGTTAGTTTTTTCTGCAATACATTACCATAATCATCGTATAGTTCAAAAACGGTTCTTTCATCTACTGGATGTGATGCTTTACCCACAGCAATTTTGTGGACCAATGTGGTACCTCCCGTATTTCCGTTGTTGGCATATTCATAAAGTACAGTCCCTAGTTTTCTGCTATTTTTATAGCTTTCACTTTGGATGACCGTAGCTACCCGATTTTCCTGACGTAGTAAGTTCATGTTTGCATTATTGTAGACTTCGTTATCATATGGGTAAAAGAGCTTGGTAATTTGTTCTTTTTGTTGATCCAAAATCGACTTTTGCTCTTTTACATGATGAGTGTCTTCGTTGTAAGTGTTGATTTGTTGTTTTACCAACTCTTTACCATCAAATATTTTGTAGTTTGTTGAATTGAGTAGTCTTGAGACCTGCCCGTGATGGATAGGGAACAAGTAAGGAAAATAGGTATGATGGTTTGCACCCCATGGGCCTTCATCCCATGTGTCATATACCTGAGAAGTTACTCCTCCTTGATTAGTAGAACCTAATACTCTAAGCCCTACACTCAAGAAACTTGCAAAATGTTGATTGGGTACATTACCACTTAGGTATTGATAGGTGTTTTCTGTTTTTTCGATTAGCGTCTCATCTTTGGCAAAAATACGCTCCTCTAGTACATTACCATTGGCATGGGCAAAACTGAGTCGTAAGGGTAATCCTAGTAATACGGTATTTGCAATTTGTGCATACCCTTTACTAGAAGTTAGTTTCGTGGTTCCGGAACAGTTATTTCCAAAGGTAACACCGCTACAAAACCATTGTAATTGAATTCCCAATACATTAATATAAGGATCGCCATTACCAATTCTACTATCATAAGAATAAGGAAGATTAAAACTATCCGTAAAGTATTCATTTTTTTGATTGTGATATTTTCGTTCGATCCATCCTAAGGTGTTCCCAGCTTCATCAACATTATATTCTCTTACCAAAGAGTACCCGATATGCGATCCTTGAGCACTGGTATTGCCACCAACCATATTGGTTTCAGTGAGATTAAAATCACTATATTCCCTAGGGTTATATGAATGGAACCCCGAAGCCTTTGAATGGAAAATCAAATCATCCATTAATACTCCTGAAGAAGCAAGACCATCTAATTCGTTTGGACGGTTATAGTCATACGCCGTTGCCTTCAGGAAACTGTTATCTGAATCTTTATGGATGATTTTTTTTACTCTAAGTCCACCAATTTCAAAAGCTTCAATAAAATCAGATACATCTTGATCCGAAAGGCTTTCATACGTATTCAAAATCATACTGGTACTTTGGTATTCTACAGCGGGAATAGGGGGGTAGTCGTTATAATTTCCTCCCGATGGTATGGAAGCTGATCTTCTGGCAACTTTGTATTTCCCGGGAGATAAGTTCAAAACTTTAGAAACATTATTTACTGCAGAAGAGTTTCCATAACTATTTGGTGCATTTGCATAGGTAAATACTACTCTCTCTTGACCAGTATCTACATTTTCTACAACCAAAATAGGTTGATTAGCATAATAGCTTAAACCGTCCCATCCTGTATGAGTTTTCATGTAACCTTCTATATTAATTACTGAAGGAAAATCAACATCAAAAACTGCTCCTATGGATACGTCGATTTGAATAGCATCTCCTTGAATAACTGGAGCTTCTTTTTCAAAATAATTGTACCTAGAGTCTTTAGCATACTTTAAATATTGATAAGTGAGTTTGAATTTGGATTCATCTCGCATATCTGTCCATCTTAACCTATTTTGATTAGGGGCGGGAAAATAATCGGTTACAGTAAAAGGAGCAGGCGCCTCCATTACGACTTCATGAGGTTCATACTCGAAAGTAGTTTTTCCTTTGGTAGGAAAGATTACTTCGGTTAATGCTCCTCGTTTTCCAAATGCAAAATTACTTTTACGTATAGCTCCATTATATTTCACAAAGGATTGTCCAATCTCCACTTTGTTCCCTGGCATGTTTATTCTAGAAGTAATGAAACGACCAATACGTGGAATTTTGGTGTCATTGGTAAATACACCATTGTCATATCCCCAGAAATCAACACCATTACTATCTTTTGGAGCAAGACTGTTTTCTTGTAAATAATTAAATTCATGCGTGCGATCATTGACAGTGATTCCGTCTAGTTTGAGACGTAAATACCTTTCTTTTACGGCATCTGTGCTTTTGTCACTATTGAAGTAACTTTGATGAAACTGCGCATCTATAACTTTTTTTCCATTAGAGTTTACTACTTCAATACTGTTCAACTTTTTAGGTAGGAGAGAGGTGCTCGTTCCACAGGAGTTTGATGCTCCATGGCAAGAACGTATTTGGCTTTGAGAAGTATACAATACATAACTTCCAAAAGAGTTGTTAGAAAGTGTATTGATAGTACTACCCGTACTAAGATCTTGTCTAGCTCCTAAATCAAAATTCACCTCTCCAAAGTCCCCCTGTATAGAAGTCAAATAGTTGTTTTCGATTACTGTCGTAGTAACACTATGGATTTTTTTATAGATCGAAGTTTCATACTGTTCTTGAGGCCAGTTTAACCTACCTTCTTTATCCCGCCCGTCTGCGATGATAGAATAGGAAGGAAAAGTGAAATGTAATCCTTTTTGATACTCAAAATTTAGTTCTCTTCCTCTTGGAGAAACCACCCGATCCAACGACCAATTGGTAATTAGTGCAGTATCAATTCTATTGGTTAGTGCAAAAATGTTACTAATGGCGCTTTGATAAGAGCTGGAATTATTTGGGTTACTACCTTGTATGGTGTTGAAAGTCGTATTGATTTCTTTGGTATTGAAATAATATGTAAACCCATGTTCGTCTAATAAGGTAAATGTCTTAGCCGTAAGATTGAAAGTGATTCTTACATTCTTATTGTTAAAAACGATCGCATCAATAAACTCATGAGACCCTTTTTTGTTCAACATGAATTTGTAATTCTGGCCAAATAGATTAACAGTAAAAATATCCGGTTGTGTATCGAGATAACGAGATGCGCGACCTTCGTTAGTTTGTAAACCAAAACTATGATGCGCATTAAGAATTTCATTATGATCTAGGAAAGGTCTTGCTGTACCTTCTTGCCATTCCAAATCCAAATTATTAAAAATGTATCCGCTTTTTGGAGCTCCGGTATAGTCTCCAGCGATCTTTTCACTAAAGTCGTCTTGTCCATATACTCTTCGATGAATACCGAATGAAGTAGAAAGACTCCAGTTGAGTCCAACCCAACTTGCTTCCGAAGCTACTTTTACACCTCCTGTATCATAATTAATTTGAATGGGGATTTGCAGTCCTTCCCAATCTATGGTATAAATAGGCACATTAACATTGGCGGTTCCATTATAAGGGCTAGCCGCATAGTTTCCATACTCTCCCAGGTTCCCTGTTTCAGGACTAGATGGGATGTGCTCGCTTACATAAAATGGATCATAGTCTTTAACCTCTTGGGATCGCATAATGAAAGCGATCAAAAATAGCCCCAGGAGGAGTATTGTTTTTTTGATGTTATTATTTTTCTTGTCCATGTGCATCGTTGGTATTTATGTTTTTTAATAGTGTTTCGATTTTAGCTAGTCTTTGTGCTAACTTTTGGTTTTGATCTTCAACCATTTTTAATCGATCTATTTCTTTTTGTTGGGAAATGGTATAAAGGGTGAGTTCTTCTATTTTTTCCAGAAGTTTTGCATTCATTTCTCCCAGTTGAATTCCATTTTTTACTACTTCTGCTTCGGAAGGAATATTGATAAGATGTCCTTTGGTTTTGATATGATCTTCTACCTGTTGAAGTGTTGGTAACTGGTAATCTGCTTTAAACACATAATCTGACCAACCTACAAGATCTACTTTTACCTCTTTGGTGTGTATTCTTCCATTTACCGCTAGTTTGGCATCTGGAGTAGAGGTCCCAATACCTATGTTACCATTAGCGATTAAATTACCGTTTACATAGGCTCCACCATTGTTTACAACTAAGTTATATCCTTCATCTTTTAAATATCCACCATATTGACCTATGACAATTCTTGCTTCAGATGTTGGCATATGAATATAAGTGCTAAATTTACCCGATTCGTCTTCCGATCTATTAAGCTTAAAGAAATGAGTTCCTTTGTGGTCATCAAGATCTATCCATGTTAATTTCTTTTGAGATACAAAATCGTGTCTTAAATTCCCTGATTGATCTGTGATTGCAAATGCAGTATGACCAGAACCTGTATCGGTAGGAGCCACTACAAATTCAAAAGTTCTTCGATTTGCAGCAAACTCTCGTCCGATAGAAACAGGAATCCATCCATTACCACCTAAGCTACTAGAATCGAAAATCCCTTTTAGTCCATTTATGGTATTTCCGGTAAAACTTCCTGCTATTTCAAAGTTTCCTAAAGTATTTAATCCAGCAATTGGAGTAGCACCTTTTACTCCCCAAGTCCAACCTCTTCCTGCAGCATTATTCATATTCATCTTAATGCTATAATCGGTTACCGGACCAAATTTGTATTCGGAAGCATTACCCATATGTATTTTGTAGTAATCATTATTCCAGAAGCGTAAACCGTTCCCATTTCCGGGAGAGACATTGTATTGTGTTTGCTGCGAAAAACTAAAGTGAGTTATTAAAATAACCAGAATAAGAAGTGTTTGATTTTTCATTTTAATTGTTGATTTGTTGTTGTACTATTTTTAATGTTTCCTCTAACTTTTGAATTTTTGAGTTTTGTTGTTCCAACGTATTGATCTTTTGGTGTAAAGCTTCAATTTCTTTTTCCTGATCGATGGTGTATAAGGTCAACTCTTCAACTTTTTCCAAAAGAAGTTTGTTCATCTCTCCGAGCTTCACTCCGTTTTTTTCAACTTCTTTGGCAGATGGGATATTTTGTAAATGTCCATGTTCTTTGATGTGTTGTTCTACTTGGGATAGGGTAGGAAGTTGATAACTATCTTCGAATACATAATCCGGCCATCCAACTAAATCTACTTTTACTTCTTTGGTGTGAATATTCCCGTTTACGGCTAGTTTAGCATCAGGATTGGTGGTGCCTAGACCCACATATCCATTGCTTTTCAGATACATATGTGTTTCATCATATTCTCCATTGGCTGAGAATGCGATTCCACCACTAGCTGGGTGTTTGATGGCAGCATTGCTATGACCTGCCCTGTGAAATGATAATACTACTTCTCCTTGATCACTATTTTGTAGCTCCAGAGTATGGCTACCAGTTTGCCAGTGATTTGAAGTTGGAACACCAATATCAGCAGTGATCGTGGTGGTTCCGTTTACATGAAGAGTTTCATCTGGTGATGTTGTTCGTATCCCTACTTTTCCAGCGGTGTTTACGACAAATCGATTCCCTGAAGGTCCTACTTGTAGCGTTCCATCGGTTCGCATGGCGCCTGTATTGTGATAAAAGTTCTTGTTTCCGTAGGTTCGAATCCATGAATTATCGGTCATGACAAAACCTCCTCCAAAATCTTGAAAGAAAATTCCTTTTGATCCTTTCACTCGTAACCATCCTCCATCAACATAGGTTTCCCCTTTTATATGTAGCTTACCCGCAGGTGCAGAAGTGCCGATACCCACATTTCCTCCGTTTAGATTCAAAAAGGTATTTCCTTTACTGTAGTGGTTTAAGTAGGTAGCGTTACCATCCTTTGAATCTAGATGCAGATTTCCATTGGTAGCTACCACAGAGGCTTTCGAAGTACCTCGACCGTTACCGCCAACCTTTAGGTATTCTCCCCATGTTGTGTTTGGGCCATACAGGTGATAACCATCTCCCGTGATTGGTATAGATTGAGCATACCCAAAAGATGTAGCAAGAAGTGCGAAAAAGATAAATGCTGTTTTTTTCATAATAATACTATTGATATTGAAGAGTGAATTGTTATTTACTTTTAGTAGCGTTCCTCAATTTTGAAAATAGTACCATCGTTCCTCCAACTTTTTTTGCATGAGGAGAAATTGATTTTGAGATACATGTTTGAGTAATCGGATTATTGATAGGGGCTTTTAACTTCTCAAACCCTAATTGGAGAGCGTCAAAACAAATTCTAGGCATAAAAAAACTCTGCAATCTGCAGAGCTTTTGTTTTGTGAAGTAGATGACTGTTTTTATTTTGGAAATAAGCTTTTATCAATGTTTGGAATCACTTTTAGTGCATTTTTGTAGTACAGTTTTTTTAATACTTCATCATCCAGATCCAGACCATACATTTTCCAAAAAGCATGATATCTTTTATAATATGGAAAATATTCATCACTTGATTCAAGCACTCTAAAATAGGTGTGATATTCCTCTGGATTCCAGGAATCTTTACCAAACATTATACGATCTTGATATTTGGTTAAGAATGCCTTAGCATTTCTAGGTTGTCTGCCTAACTCTGCGATTACCGCTCCAATTTCAGAATACATATTGGGCATCTCATCCATCAATTCTCCCAATTTCGCCAGATTATTTCCATACCAACCCAGGTGCGCATTGATAAACTTAGTGTTTTTATGTTTTCTGAAAACATTATGTTGTTCATCGATTATAGTTTGCCAAGAACCTGTAACCTTAGCATCTCTTTTTCTTCTAGAACGTAGTTTAAGTTCTAACCATCGTTCGTTCTTATTATCATGTGCGTCCCAAAAAGGCTTTGGATCTGCTGCATGGATCAAAACAGGAATGCCCAATTCTCCACACTTCTCCCAAACAGGACCAATTCGAGGATCATCAATTTTAATACGATTACCCTTACTATCTTTATTGTCCATCCCCTGGCTTTTGTAGATTTTAAGACCATTAGCTCCCAAGGCAACATCTTTTTCGAGTTGGGTTACTGCTTTTTCGGTCCATCCCGGTTCATCGATACCGGTAAGACTAATATTGGTAAAAACAATAAAACGATTAGGGTAATTTGTTTTTACATTTTCTAAAGATTTGATTAAATGCTCGTCAGAACCTCTACCTCTTCCAGACAGGTTAACCATTACCTTCATGTTTAATTTATCCATTTCGTCCACCAAATCTTTTAGGTTTTGAGACGGCATCCTAAATTGATGATTATGTACATCTATAAAAGGAAATTTTGCTTTTGTAATAATTGTTTCGGGAACGACAAGGGTAGAAGGAGGGTCATAATCTTCAAAATCCATGTTCTGACCAAAAATGGATAAACTACTAAAAATCAATAGTAACATAATGACTTTTGATGTTTTCATGATATTTATAAAATTGAAAGTGATCTCATAAATATAAAATAAAAGGTATTCTAAGGGGCTCCTATTAACAACACTTTATCAATAGAAAATCCCATTACCTGAAGAATATGGTAACGGGATTTTCAACAACTAACCAACAACTAATCTATATTTTAATCATCATCGTCATCATCATACCTTTTTTTACGTTTTCTGTTTTTATAGATATGATCATCATTATGATGTCTATTTGTTCTATTTTGCTCGAAGTACGGAGATTGAGGAACAGCACAATTCGTGTAGTGTACACTTCCATCAAAATATTTAATTCTACCATGTTTGGTATAGAAAATATGTAGTCCTCCTACCTGATGTAACAGACCTCTTCTGTTATATCTCATTTGTACAGTCCCTACGCTACGCACTCGATTATATCGATCATAGAAAATGTGATTTGAACCAACTCTTTTTAGTCTACCGTAATAATCGTATCGCACAGGTCTTCTATACGTGTTGTGGTATCTTTGTGAACCAGGAGTACTATGAACATTACTGTTCCATCCCCAATTCGCCTGACGTGTTCTGTTTCTATTCCTTAAGATTTTGAATTCGATTTCTCCCTCAGGATAGACAAAGAACTTTACACCACCTTCAACAAAGGTGATAGGTTGTGCGCGGTTATAGCGTTTTGCAACCCCATTCCCATGGTGATCCGACAGTTGGTTATCAGTCGCTTCAGCAGTTGTTCCTACTAGTAACAAAGCTGCCATAAAAAGTACCATTTTTTTCATAACTTAAATTGTTTTGGGTTTATGCCTACTCATTAGCATTTCGGCTTCCGCTATTTGTTTAGTTGTATTTCAAATGGCGTGCCAAAAAAAGTTACGTTATGAAAATAAAGGTCTAATTATTTGTTTTTCAAAAAGTTAATTATTTCTTCTGGATCAGCTCTTTCTTTGTAATCTTCTTTAATAAAATCATAAATGATGCTTCCATCCTGATCAATCACATAGGTTGCAGATATCGGTAGCTGTTGATTTGTATTTCCATTGCTTTTGACCAAATCGATACCAAAACCGTTGTAGATATCGATAAGATCTTCGGGAAGGGTAAAGGCTAAATTGAATTTTTTGGCGATTTCATTGTCTGTATCAGATAAGACTTCAAAACTCAAGTTGTTTTTTTCTGAAGTCGTCAAAGAATTATCAGGAGTTTCCGGGCTAATCGCTACAAGGGTAGCACCATATTTTTCAAATTCAGAAAGAGACTGCTGCAATGCTTGAAGTTCTAGGTTGCAATAAGGGCACCAACCTCCGCGATAGAAGGAAAGCACCACTTTTTTGTTCAATAATACTTCTTGCATCGAAACATTTTTGTTGGCTGCATTAGGTAAAGTAATTTCGGGTATTTTATCTCCGGTTTTTAAAGCACTGTCTACTAGATTAGCATCTCTTAGGATCTGGATGCCATTATTCATGATAGTATGCGTAGTTTCTGGATATTTTTGTGCCGATTGATCTGCACGTTCTTTGAGTTGTGTGGTAAGTGACATAAATTTTTGTTTATCAGTTTAAAATCACTTAGCCGAAATTTTCAGTAGGACATTACAAGAAATGAAGGACTATTTAGACAATTTTTTAGAAAGATAAATTCGTTGATGACCTTCAGGAAAATTTGCTAATCTTCCAAATTCTTGATATCCATTTTTGAGGTAAAATTGTTCTGCTTGAAAATCAAAAGTATCAAGAGAAGAGAGTATGGCTCCTTGGGTGATTGCTTCTTGTTCTGCTTTTTGTAATAGTTTGGTTCCCAGCCCTTGTTGTCTGTAATCCTCATGTACCCATAAAATTTTGATTTCTAAACCTGCCCAGTATCCAATACCAGCCAAAATCCCTCCGATTACCTGATCTTCTGCATTTTTTACAACATACTCTATAGGAATCCAATTTTCCTGTAGAACCGCTGGGACCTTATTAAGGTTGTATTGATTAATGCCATTAACAATCTGCCGTGCTTCATTACGGGTGCATACGGTTATTTTCATTAAGTGTATTTTGCTTACAGTTTTTCTTTGAGATACGTAGCGGTGTACGAGTTTTTATCTTTTGCCACTTCTTCAGGTGTACCTTGCGCGATTATGGTTCCTCCATTTTTACCGCCGTCCAGACCTAAGTCTATGACATAATCCGCACATTTTACTAAGTCCAAATTATGTTCTATAACCAATATAGAATGCCCTTTTGCGATAAGCTCATTAAAAGACTTTAATAATTTTTTGATATCGTGAAAGTGCAAACCTGTAGTAGGCTCATCAAAAATAAAGAGTGCTTTATCTTTTGTATTTCCTTTTACCAGAAAAGAGGCCAGTTTAATACGTTGTGCTTCTCCACCAGAAAGGGTAGAAGAGCTTTGTCCCAGTTGTACATATCCCAATCCTACATCTTGTAGAGGTTGTAGTTTTCTTTGTATTTTGGTTTGGTTGTGTTCCGTAAAGAAATCGATCGCATTGTCTATAGTCATCGATAAAATATCATGGATGTTTTTATCGTGAAAAGTAACTTCTAAAACATCCTTTTTAAATCGTTTTCCACCGCAGGTTTCGCATTCTAGGTGAACATCGGCCATAAACTGCATTTCGATGGTTACTACGCCTTCACCTTTACAGGTCTCACAACGGCCACCATCTACATTAAATGAAAAATGCTTTGATTTATAATTTCTAATTTTGGATAACTTTTGATCGGCAAATAAAGCTCTAATATCATCGTATGCTTTGATATAAGTTACCGGGTTAGAACGAGATGATCTTCCTATTGGGTTTTGATCAACAAATTCTACATGTTTAATGTTGCTGAAATTTCCTTTGATCTCAGTAAACTGTCCGGCTTTTTCTCCATATCCTCCTAGCTGCTTTAATACAGATGGATAGATGATTTTTTTGACCAATGTACTTTTTCCGCTTCCTGATACCCCTGTAATAGCTGTAAACACTCCTAGTGGTATTTTAACATCAATGTTCTTCAAATTGTTTTCTCTGGCTCCAACAATTTCTACGTAGTATTTTGATGTTCTTCTTTCCTCAGGAACTTCAATTGCTAAGCCACCATTGAGATACTTTGCAGTTAGTGAATCTGCTTTCAAAATCTGATCATAAGTACCCGTGGCCACCACATTTCCTCCAAAAGTTCCTGCCTCAGGACCGATATCAATAATTTCGTCAGCTGCCTTCATGATATCTTCATCATGTTCTACTACGATAACAGTATTCCCCAAATCTCGTAGGGATTGCAATACCTTGATTAGTTTTTCAGTATCTTTTGGATGTAGTCCGATACTAGGTTCATCCAAGATATACATTGACCCTACCAAGCTACTACCCAAAGAGGTTGCCAAATTAATACGTTGGGATTCTCCACCAGAGAGGGTATTGGATTTACGATTTAGAGTAAGGTATTCAAGCCCTACATTCTGCAGAAAAGATAATCGACTATTAATCTCTTTTAATAATCGTTTTGCAATTTTTGAATCGTATTCATTTAGTGTCAAGGTCTTAAAAAAATCGGCAAGTTCGTTGAGTGGCATTTCTACCAAATCGGTGATGGTAACTCCTCCTACTTTCACATAGTTCGCTTCTTTGCGTAAACGCCTGCCTTTACAGGTATTACATTTGGTTTTACCCCGATATCTAGATAGCATTACACGGTTTTGAATTTTGTAAGCTTTAGACTCCAGTTCACTAAAAAAACTATGAATACCTTCAAAATATTCATTACCATTCCATAGTAATTCTTTTTGTTCCTGAGATAGTTCGAAATAAGGTTTATGAATTGGAAAATCGAATTTATAAGCACTATTGACCAACTGATCTTTATACCAACTCATGCTATCGCCTTTCCATGGAAATACAGCTCCCTCATATACACTTAATGCCGTATTAGGAATAACCAAGTCTTCGTCGATCCCAATCACATCTCCATAACCTTCGCAATCTGGACAGGCTCCATATGGATTGTTGAAGCTAAAAAGATGTACGTTTGGCTCCAAGAAAGTCATTCCGTCCAATTCGAACTTATTGCTAAACTGACGTTGTTGGTTATCTGCTAATCTTTCGATATAACAGGTACCTTTGCCTTCAAAAAAGGCAGAGTCTACCGCATCAGCTAGACGATTAAAAAAATCTTCTTCCTCTCTTTTTACAATTCGGTCTACTACCAAATAAATAGTATCAGCATCTTTAACGGAGGCTTCATCTATTCGAAGTACTTTGTCATTTACTTTGATACGAGCATACCCTTGTTGTTGCAGTACTTTAAGTTTACCTTCTAATGTCCTTCCATTTTCTACTGCTATAGGTGCGAGGAGTAATAACTTTTCGCCTTCTTCAAACGACTTTACGTATTCTATGACATCGGTAACATTGTCCTTTTTAACCTCATTTCCAGAAATAGGAGAGAAGGTCTTACCGATTCTTGCAAAAAGCAACTTGAGATAATCATAAATCTCAGTAGTAGTACCTACCGTCGATCTTGGATTGGTTGAGTTCACCTTTTGCTCAATAGCTATAGCAGGAGCGATACCTTTTATATATTCTACTTTAGGTTTGTTTAATCGCCCTAAGAACTGTCTTGCATACGAAGATAAACTTTCGACATAACGTCTTTGTCCTTCGGCATAGAGGGTATCAAAAGCGAGACTAGATTTACCAGAACCTGATAGCCCTGTAATCACCACCAACTTGTTTCTAGGGATGATCGCATCTAAATCTTTTAGGTTGTGGAGCTTAGCCCCTTTAATGATAATATTCTCTTTAGGATCTAAGGTTGTAATGTCTTGAATCATAGCAAATATGCGGTAAGAGCGCAAAGATAATGATTACTTAAGAAGTACAATAACCAATTGATAATGAAAGTTTAGTTAAAAAAATTAACAGAAAATAGTTTGATTTTCGCTGAGAGTTATTATCTTAGCCCTCGTAATAACACCTAATTTAAAACAAAACTGCCTATAGCAAACCTTTACTTTTTAAGTTTAACATAGCCCGAGCCCCAAGCTTGTTGGTACTAAAATAAAGTAAACGGTATGAAGGATTACACCCTGACAGACGCAGTTTTGGTGAACAACTACATCAAAGGTGATGAAAGCGCTCTCTCGATTCTAATCGAACGTCATAAGCAAAGAATTTATAGTTTTATCTATTCTAAGGTATTTGATAGAGATGTTTCTGAAGATATTTTTCAGGATACCTTTATTAAAGTAATACGTACCTTAAAAAATGGAAAATATAATGAGGAAGGAAAATTTCTTCCTTGGGTAATGCGTATTGCTCACAATTTGGTGATTGATCACTTTAGAAAAGGAAATCGAATGCCAAAATTTGAAGATAATGGTGAGTTTAGCATTTTTTCCGTGATTAGTGATGGAGATTTAAATGCTGAAAGAAGAATCATTAAAGATCAAGTAGAAGAAGACTTACGTAACTTGATCCAGGAATTACCAGATGATCAAAAAGAAGTATTGATCATGCGTATGTACCGGGATATGAGTTTTAAAGAAATATCTGACAAAACTGGTGTGAGTATCAATACTGCCTTGGGAAGAATGAGATACGCACTGATTAACCTAAGAAAGGTAATCGAGAAAAATAACATAGTTTTAACAAATTAGTAACTCTTTCATATAATAAAGTATAAGTTACGCCGTTATAGTTTTAAATAACCCTAATTTAAGATTATAAAATATGGCGAAATTTTACTTTAAGTCTTCACACAAAGAGGAAAAACATTTAGTACCATCAAGAAGAACAATAGATTTTCTTCTGAATTACTCGAAATCATTGAAAGTTGTAGAGTATAACAACTTCAAATTTGAAACGATTTTAAATTAAAACAAGAAAAAGCCTGTCATTTGACAGGCTTTTTACTTTTATGGTATTCTTGTAAAACGGTTTTTCGACCGATAGTCTTGGTGATAATATCTTTTTCCAGATCCCAACCTCTAGCGGGAGAGTATTCACGACCGTACCATATGATTTGTAGATGGAGGTCATTCCACAATTCTTTTGGAAATAGACGTTTGGCGTCCTTTTCAGTTTGCACCACATTTTTACCATTGGTAAATCCCCATCGATACATCAAACGATGAATATGGGTATCTACAGGAAAAGCAGGAACTCCAAATGCTTGTGACATGACCACACTGGCCGTTTTGTGCCCAACAGCAGGAAGTTCTTCCAGAGCTTCAAAACTTTGAGGAACCTCTCCGTTGTATTTGTCAATCAAAATCTGGGATAAACCGTGGATTCCTTTTGATTTCATAGGACTAAGCCCAACGGGTTTGATGATTTCACGAATTTCATCAACAGAAAGACGAACCATAGCAAATGGATTATCGGCTCGATCAAAAAGTAAGGGTGTGATTTGATTAACCCGTACATCTGTACTTTGTGCACTCATTAAAACTGCGATCAACAAAGTATAAGGATCCTTATGATCTAAAGGAATAGGGATTTTAGGATATAACTCTTGTAATGTCTTGATGGTAAAATCTACCTTTTCCTGTTTTGTCATTATCTCATAATTTTGAAGCTAAAATATTAAATTATAAAAGGAGTTATACGGTTCTCTTGAATTAAAGTTTTGATAAAAACATAGAAAAAAGTCATTTTTGTTATATTTTTACTCAGAAAGTTTAAACAAAATACAAATCATAAGATATCATCTACTATGACAACACTTAAAGCAGGGGATAAGGCCCCAAATTTTTCGGCTCTAGATCAAGATGGGAATACCATCTCTTTGGGAGATTATAAAGGGAAAAAATTGGTAGTTTTTTTCTATCCAAAGGCTAGTACTCCAGGTTGTACTGCAGAGGCTTGTAACCTTAAAGATAATTACCAGACTTTCCAGGCTCAAGGCTATGATATTTTGGGAGTAAGTGCTGATAGTGCTAAACGTCAGCAGAACTTTAAAAATAAGTATGAACTTCCTTATCCACTCCTTGCAGACGAGGATAAGCAGGTCATCGAAGCTTTTGAAGTTTGGGGACCTAAGAAATTTATGGGTAAAGAGTATGATGGGATTCATCGTACTACTTTTGTTATTGATGAGAACGGTGTCATATCAGAAGTTATCCAGAAAGTAAAAACAAAGGATCACGCAGCGCAAATCCTTTAAACAAAAAAGCACCATTTTGATGGTGCTTTTCTTTTATTGTTTCTTCGGCATTACTCTATGGTTTCTTCAATATTTTTATAACCAAAGAAGTTATTTGCTTTGATCATTTCAGGAATTAGATCTGGTAATTGATCTTCCCAACCCGTTTCTCCATCTTGTATTTTTTGCAATACTTCTCTAGAGAAAATATCCATAATATCCGGATCGTAATCCGTAATATCTTGTAGCTTACCATTATATTTAAAGAACTTGTATAGTTCTTTCATTCTAGGATGCACTTTTAGATTATCACTAGTTGTGAAATCATCAGTCTTTTGATTATGCAATGGATACAGGTACACTTTAAGATCCTTAAAGAATAGTTTACCAAAGGCTTCCAAAATCCCTCCACTAAGATGGCGATAATATTTCTCGTCAAAGATATCTACAAGGTTGTTTACTCCCATAGCAAGCGCCATACGCTCTTTGGTATAGTTAGAGAAATATTCAACTACTTTGTAATATTCTTTGAAATTAGAGATCATTACCGTTTGTCCGAGAGAACAGAGTAATCTTGCTCTAGCCATAAAGTCTTCTTCATCTATTTCTCCTTCGGCTCTTAAGTTAGAGAGTGTTATTTCAAAAATAACAACCGTCTTGTCCTTATTTACCTTGTTTTCATTCAGAAACATATTTAATGACGTCTTGTAAATATCCATATTTACTTTGGTCACAGGTCTAAAACTTCCTCGAAGCGCAAGAATGTTTTTCTTGTATAGAATAGCTGCTGGTAGTACATTGTTACCATCAGGTCCAAACATTACGGCTTCGGTCATTCCGTTTTTAACCAGTTGAAGACTCATCAAGCGATTATCGACTTTGGTAAATCGTGGTCCCGAAAAATTGATAGTATCTATTTCTATTTGATCCTTATCTAAGTGATCATATAGGTATCGTAGTAATTTCTTTGGATTGTCATATTTGTAATAGGCGCCATAAATCAAATTTACACCAAGAATACCTAAAGTAATCTGCTGTAATCTGGCATCGTTTTCATGAAAACGAATGTGTAAGATGATTTCGTTGTAATCTTCGTCTGGCTTAGTCTGATATCTAATACCAACCCATCCGTGGCCTTTATACTTTTTTGCAAAATCGATAGTGGCAACCGTATTGGCGTAACTAAAAAATAACTTATTAGGATGTTTTTCTCTGGAAATCCTTTGTTCTATAAGTTTTACCTCGTGCTTTAGCATTTTCTTTAGCCTGGCTTCGGTCACGTAGCGCTTGTCATTTTCAATACCGTAGATAGCATCACTAAAATCCTTGTCATAAGCACTCATAGCTTTGGCTATCGTACCAGACGCGCCACCAGCTCTAAAAAAATTTCTCACAGTTTCTTGTCCTGCACCAATTTCTGCAAAAGTACCATAGATATTCTGGTTCAAATTGATACGTAACGCTTTGCTCTTTATAGAGGGGACAGATTCAAACTCTTTGTCTCCCATTATCGTGATAGGCATAGTAAAAAGGGCTTTTTTTGTTTAATGTAAAGGTAACAATCCCTTCAATATTAAAAAAACTATAACCAAAATTTCTGCACTTTAGGGTTGGGTTGAAATATAATTAGCCAATTAGGCCCGTTTTTGACCAAAAAATATAATTACATTTGCTCTTATAATTGGCACTATGGAAATCACTTTTCTTGGTACGGGCACATCTCAAGGAATTCCAATAATAGGGAGTACACATCCTGTTTGTTTGAGTGAAGATCCAAAGGATAAGCGACTTCGGGTTTCTGTTTTGATTTCATGGGATTCTTATACTTATGTAATTGATTGTGGCCCAGATTTTAGGCAACAAATGTTGACTAATAATGTTTCGCATATTGATGGTATTCTTTTTACCCACGAGCATGCGGATCATACCATGGGATTAGATGATATTCGACCTTTTTTCTTTCGACAAGGGGATATTCCTATTTATGCACATCAAAGAGTGATGTCCTCATTAAAAAAGCGTTTTGATTACATTTTTACTTCAGAAAATAAATATCCTGGAGCTCCAAGCGTTATTGAAAATGAGTTGGTAAATGAACCTTTTCACTTGAATAGCCTACAGGTGGTTCCTATTAATCTAATGCATAATCGTTTGCAGGTATTCGGGTTTAGATTCAAGGACTTTGCTTATCTCACCGATGTAAAAACTGTAGAACAAGAAGAACGTGAAAAATTAAAAGGGGTTAAGGTACTTGTAGTAAATGCGTTACGCATCGAGCCTCATCCTTCTCATTTTAACCTAGAAGAAGCGATAGCATTTATTAATGATATACAACCTGAAAAAGCGTATCTGACTCACATCAGTCATCTGTTAGGTTTTCATGAAGAAGTGCAACAACAATTACCAGAAAACATATTTTTAGCCTACGATAATTTAAAAATTACTATTTGATATGAAGAGTAAAATATTTATGTATTTGTTCATTTTTACCGCTTTGTTTGTTCTCTTTCAGTTTATGAATGCCAAGAAAGCCAAAGAATCCTATGATACAAAGATTGCAAATCTGGAAGAGCAGTTAAAAACACAGGAGACCGAGAAAACGGCAGTTATTGACTCTTTGGTAGATGCGAATCTGGATTTGACGTATTTCCGTTTGGATAGTGATGAAGAGGCAATTGCTTACTTTGAAGAGCAAGGATATGATGCAAAAAAATTAGAACTTACCATAATAGATCAAATTATAGGTCAGAACAAAGCTGATAAGGATAATCCAATAGTTCCTTTTGTAGGGATGGAAGGTAAAATGGCAATCAATAAAGTTCGATTACTAAACCACAAGTGGATCATCGCTGATTTTACAGATGGAGTATACTGGGGACAGTTGTTTATTATCTACGATGTTAGAGAAGATGGAGTAGTGGATTTTGAAGTGCAAAAGTCTTTTCTATATCCGAGAAGCTAACAGGTTTGCTAGCTTGTTTTTCTTTCGGGAATAACAAGTCTTAAGAAAATTAAAAACGAGAAAAATTACCATAGATCAATTTTTTTCGTTAGGTGCTGGTTTAATTTTGCACATGATAATCAAAAGATAAAAAATCATGAAAAAATTAGCCCTAGTGCTTACCATAGTTGCATTTTCTTCTTGTGGAAATGAAAATGGAACCAAAAAAACAACAGATAAAGTCGAAGAAGCTACAGAAGAGAAGAATACTACTGAAGCTGCTCCAAAGAAAATACTATTTGTCCTTACAAGCCACTCAGAACTTGGAGATACTGGTGTAAAAACTGGATTTTGGGTAGAAGAATTTGCAACCCCGTATTATATTTTAAAAGATAAAGGGTATGATATTACTCTTGCGTCTCCAAAAGGAGGGCAGCCTCCTATAGATCCTAAAAGTGAACTTCCGGATTTCCAGACGGCTTCGACAAAGCGTTTTAGTACTGATGAGGATGCTAAAAAACAGTTGGCAAATACTTTGGTGTTAAGTGAAATGAACCAAAACGATTTTGACGCGGTATTTTATCCAGGGGGTCATGGTCCTTTATGGGATCTGTCTGAAGACCAAAACTCGATCAAGTTGATCGAAGCATTTTATGCAAATAGCAAACCTGTAGCTGCAGTTTGTCATGCTCCAGCAGTATTCAAAAACGTAAAGAATGCAGAAGGCGAGCCTTTGGTGAAAGGAAAAAAAGTAACTGGTTTTACAAATACCGAAGAGGCAGCGGTAGAACTAACCGAAGTAGTTCCATTTTTGGTAGAAGATATGCTTAAAGAAAACGGAGGAATTTACTCTAAAGCAGCCGATTGGAGTCCATATGCTTTGGAAGATGGTTTGTTGATTACTGGTCAAAATCCTGCTTCAGCAGAATTGGTTGCTGAGTTGTTGACTCAACAATTACAATAAAATAGATCAAAATAGAATAAGAAAAGCTGCCTTTCTAGGCAGCTTTTTGTGGTTATTATGGTTTTAAGTATTGGTTAATTTATCTCTTTAATAATTTCTTTTTGAACAGATTACCATCTACCTCGATTATAGCTACATAGAATCCTCTGGATAGTTCGGTACCATTTTCTGATCTTCCGTTCCAGATAAAATCTGAGTTTTCTTTACTATTTTGATGGTCGGCAACGGTTTTGACTAAGTTTCCGGAGACATCATACACCTTGATAGTGACCATACTATTTTCGTTAGCTACATTTGCAAAAGTAACCTGTTTGTCAAAGGTATTTGGATATACCTTTATGCTGTTTTGGGTTACTTTATTAGGTCGAGAAGAACGCCAAGGCCTTCCAAGAGGTTGATCCAACCATACTAATATAAACTCATTATCATCTGGTAACCCAGTCCCCACATGACGCCCTATACTAAATGGGTAATTGTTATCATTAAGGACTCCAATCAGGAAAGGATTAAATACCACCACACTTTCTATAGTTACAAAAGGGAAGGCAAAATCTCTTCCGATACCAACATCTCCTTCAAGACCAGGTAGTGATAATCTGCGAATATCATTAATGTCTAATAGATCTACATTAAGTCTTTTTTGTGCCAGATTTTCATCTTGATCAAGTTGTACCTCATAAATGGCTTTAAATCCATTAAGATCACCTTGAGAACCGTCTCTTTCGATAATAAGCCCCCTATTGTTGCTAAACATAACGAAATCTCCAATTGCAGAAGCTCTTTCATCAAGTGGATACTGAAATTGTTTACCTGTATAGGTTTTGCTACTTAGATCAAATTCGTGGATTAATAAGTTGTTGTTTTCTGATCCAACAAGGGTTTTTTCTAATAAGGGTAATAACTTTTGGCCATCTGTGGTTAAAGCCATTCCTTCAAAACCACCACTTCCTTTAACACGGATAGGATTAGTAAGCTGAGTGCTCCTGTACGGCCAGTATAAACCTGCTAACCATGGAGTGTTTTGTCCGTTTTGATCTTGTAAATTTGTCCCGTCTCCAGCAGCTCCCACTTTTGGGAAATCTCCAAGTAGACACACCGTACGAATTTCTGGATACAATTTGTGCGCAATCAATAACGTTCTAAAATCAAAACTTTGGATATCTGCACGATCTGTAAGATTGTTGGCTACGATCACATCGGCAACCGCTTTGGTGAACGTTTCAGGATCCACTGTTCTTTCGGCAAATACATCACCGCGATCATCAGTATCGGTTCTTGGATTAATTTTGGTTTCTATATTAAAACGAACCTTAGAGGCATTCTTCCAACGTTGCTCTGCTTCGGGATTTGAAGCTCCGGGTCCGTTCTTATAGTATTCGATATAAAACTCAACAAAATCAAACATTTGTTGAAGAGAAGGCATGATATATGGATCGATAAATCCGTTTTGATCAGCAAAGGCAACAGATACAGGAGAAAGTGCAAGATCATTAGTTTGCGCTGGTCTTCCTGATAGAATTTTATCTGCGATAAAGGTGGTCTGGATTTCATTTAAGGTAAGGTCTTTTACCAATACTTCGTCTTCAAATTCATAAGGAGTTCCATCTGCTTTTCTGGTTTTTGCGGCTTCAATATGCGGATCGTGATCCAGGACAGGCACACCGTCTAATGTGATCCCGCAATCTGTTTCTAAAGTTGGCATCAAATAGTCCAGTGCCGCTTCCATTGATGGGATCGTGTTTTCTGGCCTTAGGTTTCTCGCACCTCTATGACCTTGTGCGTCGAATAGGGTTACGTCGATGAGCCCATCTTTATCCATAAAATCGGCTTTTCCGTCATTGTCTTTATCAAAGCTTTGTACAGCTTCTAATAGTAAATCAGGTCGATCAGAGATGATTCCCTGTACGCCCAATTCCAAAAGTAGATTCATGTTCTCCAAATCATTTACGGTATACACTACTACATCATGACCGGCTCTGTTTAAAGAAGAAACATTGAATAATTCGCTAGACGCCTGTTGCAATCCTAAAGGAGGATTTGCTCTGCTTCCTACTACCGTGTTCGTATTTTGATCATCAAGCATAACAAACCAAGGAGACATTATTGGCGCTTTGCTTCCATTGGCAAATGCATGCGCTCGCATGGCATTCATCACTCTAAGGGCGCTAAACTCTTCATTAAAAGGAGTCTGTGGTGCACGAAGTTCTTTTCCTGGGTTTTCAAAATCTGGAAGCGCAAAAGGAGGGTCTAATAACACTCCGTTGCGATCAAAGTGGAGTAGAAAAGGACCAAACTCATCGCCAATCCAATAATCACCATTAGCGGTTCTCTGAATGGATTCGATATCAAAATCAGCCCCGGTAAGTACTCTGGTATCAGTGAAATGGTTGACGATAGCAAAAGGAATAAGACCATTTGGGTCCTTCAGTTCAATAAAGTCTACAATATCTACGGTACCTTCTCCACCTCCTACAAAAGCCTTGAAGTTGGGTTGAATTCTGTAAAGACGAAGATTATAGTCTGCAGAGTTCTCAATACTTCCAAATCCATTATCGGATAGCGCTGTGAAAGTACCATCATAATTATTTAATACAGAAGAAAAACCTTGAATGGGTTGTTTATTCAAAAAAGGAACTGGTTGTTGATTGATTAATCCTGAACCGATGTACTGTCCTGAGGTGGGGCCTTCAGAAAAACTAGCAGCTGGTAGTACAGCCCTGGCTACCAAAATGTCTCCAAAGTTGAAAAAGGACCTACCAGTTCCTTTTGGGTAAATTTTCTTACTATAAAAATTATCTAGAGGGATATTAAAAGTTGATTTCTCTCCCTTATCTGGAGAGGAGATAGGGGTCTGCTCTTGGGCCACTAATGATTGAGTGCATCCCAGGCATATAGTACTCGCAAGTACCATACGTTTGGCGGTAACGATGATTTGGTAATAACGTTTCATGATGTGTAATACGTTTTAGTTATATTGGTTAAAAACATCCTAAAATTACACGGATCGTATTACCGAAATGTTTTAAGTATTTAAAGAAATGTTTAGGAGAAGGTTAGCAATTTTACCATTTCGTAAGACCTACATTTTACCAGAAATTCTTACGCAAACGTTGTAGTGATCTTTTGTGATTTTTTAGGCGTTATTAAAAAAAGACTGAAGATTCAATAAATTTCTGCCCTTATAGTTAAGAGAAGTTTGATTGTTGCTGGATTCGGTTATATTTGATTTCTATTCGATTCAAGAAATATATCTATAATGAAGCTTTCGTATTTTTCTCTACTATTCGCGCTATCTTTTGGTGTAGTACTAACCTCTTGTAAAAAGACATATGACGGTCCTTATCAAGGTTTTAAAGATAAAGGAACCTATATCGAGGTGTATAAAGATAATGGCAAATATATCATTACTCCATATTCTGATAAGATTGTAGAGACTTCCTTTATTCCTGAAGGAGAGGTAATTAACAAAGAGTCTCATGCGGTAGTATTAACTCCTAATACCAAAGCAAGTATTAAGGAAACCAAGGAGAATATTACTTATGCTACGCCTGGTATAGTGGTCGAAATTACTAAAGAACCTTTTGGAATTTCATATTTATACAAAGGAAAACCACTAATCGCAGAGAGAGAAGGGTATATCAAAACGGATTCTACAGAAATACTGGATTTTACATTGGATAAAGATGAAGTGATTTATGGTGCTGGATCCAGAGCTGTGGGTATGAATAGAAGAGGTAAGCGTTTGCAGTTATACAATAGGGCACATTACGGATATGAAAATTATTCGGAGTTAATGAATTATACCATGCCTTTGGTGTTGTCCTCAAAAGTATATGCGGTGCACTTTGATAATGCACCTATTGGATTTTTGGATATTGACAGTAAGAAAAACAATACGTTACAGTACGAAACTATAAGTGGTAGAAAGACATACCAAGTAATCGCAGGTGAAGATTGGAAAGATATGATGGATGCGTATACCGATTTGACAGGTAAGCAACCACTTCCACCAAGATGGGCTTTTGGTAATTTTGCGAGTCGTTTTGGATACCACTCCGAAAAAGAAACGATTACCACAGTGGATAGATTTAAAAAGGATAGTATTCCTTTGGATGCGGTAATTCTGGATATTTATTGGTTTGGAAAAGATATCAAAGGTCATATGGGGAATTTAGAATTCCTAACGGATTCATTCCCAAATCCTAAACAAATGATTAATGATTTTAAATCAAAAGGAGTAAAAACTATTTTGATCACAGAACCATTCATATTATCAACCTCAAAAAAATGGGAAGAAGCTGTAAAAGAAGGAGTTTTGGGGAAAGATTCTATAGGGAATCCTTATCGATATGATTTTTATTTCGGAAATACGGGAATTGTAGATATCTATGATCCAAAGGGGAAAGAGTGGTTTTGGAACATCTACAAAAAATATACTGAAGAATATGGTGTAGCCGGATGGTGGGGAGATCTAGGTGAACCCGAAGTACATCCTTCGGACCTGCAACATGCTGCAGGAAGCGCTGATGAAGTACATAATATCTATGGTCACGATTGGGCGCGTTTGATACAGGAAGGGTATCAAAAGGATTTTGCCGATCAAAGACCATTTATTTTAATGCGAGCAGGGTATTCGGGATCTCAACGTTTTGGGATGATTCCTTGGTCTGGAGATGTAAACCGAAGCTGGGGAGGATTGCAACCGCAAACCGAAATAGCCTTGTCGATGGGTATGCAAGGGTTAGGTTACATGCATTCCGACCTGGGAGGATTTGCAGGAGGAGAAGTCTTCGATCCAGAATTATATACACGTTGGTTACAGTATGGCGTGTTTCAGCCTATTTTTAGACCGCATGCGCAGGAGCATATTGCACCCGAGCCTGTTTTTCATGATGAGAAAACCAAGGCTTTGGCAAAAAAGAGTGTAGAACTACGCTATAGTTTGTTACCTTATAACTATACGATAGCTTTTGATAATAATCAGACCGGAATCCCATTGATGCGTCCTTTGTTTTTTGAGGATGATAACAAAGAGTTTAGTGAATTGAGTTTTACCTATATGTGGGGAGATAACTTTTTGGTTTCCCCGGTAATCAAACCTGGTATTGCTGCGATGGATGTTCCGTTTCCTAAGGGAACCAACTGGTATGATTTTTTTACAGGAAAAAAGTATGAAGGAGGTAGCTATAAAACAGCCGAAGTGGCAGAAGATCATATTCCTGTTTTTGTAAAGGCCGGTGCATTTATCCCTATGATTAAGCCCGTGCAAACTACAGAGCTATACAGCACCAAAAATTTAATTTTGCATTATTATCATGATGATTTGGTGAGCACCGCAAAAGGAAAACTCTATGACGATGATGGAGTGACTCCTGGTGCTTTTGAAAAGGGTATGTATGAGCTTTTAAAATTCGAAAGTTCTTATTCTGGAGATAACCTTAGTATTGATTTCAAAACAGAAAAAGGAACTGGATATACGTCAAGTGAAAGAAATATTCATGTGATACTTCATAATATCCCTTCGAATCCAAAATCCATCACTTTGGATGGTACTTCATTAACGGGTGAATGGAATAGTGAGGATAATACATTGAGTGTTGATGTACAATGGGATTCTTCAACCTCTAAAAGTTTGAAAATTCAGTTTTAAGGTTTTCAAATCAGCTTTAGATATTTGATAAAAATATTCTCAGGTAAAAAACACCTACATTTTGTTTATATTAGTTAGATCACTAATAGCGCAAAAATTATGAAATTTATATTCGGTTTACTCAGTGTCATTTGTTTGATCGTATCGAGTTGTAAACAAGATATTGCCATTGCTGAGGAAGAAAAATCAGATGAAAAAGGAAATAAGGATACCGTTCGCACGATAGTTGATCTTACTCATGTCTTTTCTAAAGAGACAATATATTGGGTTACAGCCAAAGAATTTGAGTTGGATACTGTTTTTGCTGGAAATACAGAGAAAGGCTATTATTACTCTGCTAATAATTTTGCAACAGCAGAACATGGAGGAACACATATTGATGCTCCTGTTCATTTTTATAAAACCGGACAAACGGTTGATGAGATTCCTCTGGAAAGATTAGTGGGTCCAGCTATTAAAATTGACGTTTCAGAAAAAGCGCTTAGGGACTCGGATTATTTAATACAAACCGAAGACTTTTTGAATTGGGAAAAAAAGCATAACACAAACATTCCTGATAACAGTATTGTTTTGTTGCAGACTGGTTTTTCTACATTGTACCCAGATAAGAAAAAATACTTAGGTACTGAAGATAGAGGAGAAGAGGCTATCAAGGAATTACATTTTCCAGGATTATCACCAGAAGCTGTGCAATGGTTAATAGATAATCGGAAAATTAATGCCATAGGGATCGATACTCCTAGTATAGATTATGGACAGTCTCAAGATTTCAAAAGTCATGTGCTTTTATTTTCCAAAAATATTCCTGCTTTTGAGAATCTTACTAATTTGGATCAATTACCAGAATCAGGTTTTGAAATCATCGCTTTACCAATGAAAATAAAAGGTGGTACTGGTGCTCCGTTACGTATCATAGCCTTGATGAATAAGTAATTTTGAAATTATGGAAAAAAATAAATCAGTAGAGGAATTTATCTCAAAAAAAGATTCCTGGAAAAAAGAACTGGAACTACTGAGATCTATCCTCTTAACAACAGAATTAGAAGAAACAGTAAAATGGGGGATGCCTGTGTATACCCTAAATAATAAGAATGTAGTAGGGATAGGGGCCTTTAAATCGTATGTGGGTATTTGGTTCTACAACGGAGTTTTTTTGCAAGATGATCAAAAGAAATTAATAAATGCTCAAGAAGGGAAAACAAAGGGTCTACGACAATGGAGGTTTAGCACTATTGAAGAAATTGACCGTGAATTGATATTGCAATATGTAAAGGAAGCGGTACAAAATCAAAGGGATGGAAAAGAGGTAAAACCTGGTAAGGTAAAAGATATACCGATGCCAGAAGATTTGAAAGAGGCTTTTATTTCAAATGAAACACTTAAAAAAGCGTTTGATAACCTACCTCCATATAAACAAAAAGAATATATAGAGCATATAGCTACTGCCAAACGGGAAGCCACTCGTATCTCGCGTTTAGAAAAAATAACCCCAATGATACTTCAAGGAATTGGATTGAGTGATAAATATCGATAAGATACCTGTTGATTTGATGTTCTACTAATCTTTAGGATCTAAAATTTTTAATACTTCATTGATCAGTGTCCCTAATTTGGACTTTCTTATCTGTTAACAAAAATTTAATAGGAGGTGTGGTATTTTATCAATTTCGTAATGGACTAAAAAAGTACCAATAAAAACCAGAGTTTTAGCAACAAAATTGATACGCGTAAACCATATTTTTGATGTGATTTTTCTATTTAAATAACTGTTTTTTAAATATTTAAACCTATTTTGGTGTAGAAAGTTAAGGAGGTATTAAACTTTTGAATTCTCTTTTTTTGAACGGCAAAACTCATAATTTTGTAGTGTGATATAGTTGTAGGATTTTTTTAGCAATTGTGAAAAAATACTTCATCCAAAACCCCAAAATATGACAAAGTTAGAGCGACACCGTATTAAAGAAATTGAAAAAGACTCTCTACTAGAAGATCGATTTTATACACTTTTCAGATCCTCAATTAGTGACCAGGTATCCCTAGATGATTTTAGAAAATTGTTTTCAAAATGTTCGAAAATGGATTTGTATTTCATGAAGAAAAACAATTTGGATATAGGGGTAGCCTATTTTATGTACTGTAAGAATCCAGAAAATAGAAAAGATATATACATGCGTCTGGGATTTGGTATTATAAAAGAGGAGCGAATGAGTTCTTATTTTCCTAAAGGATTAATCATGAAGACGATGATTCGTGCAAAGCTCTTAAATATATGGAAGAATGTATATATGGTCGGTATAACGATGAATCCCATTGTGTATTCGGCTACCTGTAAGTATTGGAAATACTCATATCCAAGTCCGGAAATGGAAAATACAGAAGCCATTACTGCAGTGAAAAGAAGAATTATAGAAAGGTTTCATTTAAATGAAGTAAGCACTGATGTTATTGGTGTTCCTTTTACCATTACTGAAGTAGAAGAGATCAAACAAAAACCTGAAATCCTAAACAGTGAGAATGTATTTATCAAATATTTCAATGCTAAGATAAAACATAACGAATCTAACAAAGGACTACTAAGCATTGTACCTATTGATTTTAAGAATTTGGCAATTGTTTTTATCCGAAAAACAAAAATGGATGTGATGAGATCTTTGTATTTGACACTTGAGCAGAAGATATTACCAGCGCTTAAGGAATATAGTCCGGCACGATAATAATTACGAAATCATACAAAACACTCTTATTAAAAAAGACCTCTTACTAATGTAGGAGGTCTTTGTATTTTTTATAAGTTTTTGATCAGCCAATCTTTAAACTGATAGAAGTTTTGGGGGGCAACACCATGTCCAACAGGAAACTCGTTTAACGAGGTCTCTATCCCCAATTCTGCCAGGAAAGATGGAGCGCGTTGCGCCCATACCAGAGGAATAACTTGGTCTACACTACCATGAGAACAGTAAATGTTAAGACCAGAAAAATCATTCTTTTCATAGCCTTCTTTTAAAATGTCTTCATTAAGATACCCACTTAACGCAATCACATTTTTAATCTTGTCCGGATAGGAGAGTGCCACCGAATAGCTTAGTATGGTACCTTGACTAAAACCTAAAATGGTAACGTTTTCTTTGTCCAAATCATAAGTGTCGATTGCTTCGTCTATAAATGTTGCAATTTTATCTCTAGATAGAATCGCTTGTTGGTCGTCGCTAAATTTCCCTTGGTTATCATCAAAATAGATCGCATACCATGCATTTCCATAGGGTTGTAATTGATAAGGAGCTCTTACCGAAATAATAAAAAGTTCTTCTGGTAATTCTGATGAGAAAGAAAAAAGATCGTTTTCATCACTACCGTAACCATGAAACATAAATAGCACCGGAGTTTTGTCTTTTTTAACCGTAGGTGCCTTAATTATATGATGAAGGGAAAGTGTTTTTGTTGTCATCCTTTAAAATGTAAGGGTCAAAAATAATTTTTTTAAAATTGTTAAAGAAGCTTTTTGAAGTTTGTTTGACTAATAAGTGTAAATATTTTAATTTTTTGTTAATGTTTTTGGGGTTTCCTAGTAAACAAGTAGGTTAATATATTGATTTGTAGATAATTAAATTAATATCACAAATGTTAATTTTTTGTTAAAAAACAGTAATTTTTTTGTGGTTTAACCGTAATATTGATTACATTGAAAAAGACACTATGGTATTTTTTTGCAATTTACTACCCAATCTGAAGCATAAAAATGTCAATTAAATAAGTAACTAAACCCAATTTCTTATGAAGAAAACTACCTACTTAATTGTACTGTTATTTTCTATGCAATTTGTTTTGGCGCAATCAGATAGTGACTACCAAAATGCCATTGCAATAGTTTCTGATGGATACAATTCTAACAATGCTCAAAAAATCTTTGATGCATTCTCAGCGGATTTACAATCGTCATTTACCTTGGACAAGGTAAAAACTTTTATTTCGAAAAATCAATCTACAAAAGGGACAATGGGGGAGTCCTCTTTTCTACTAGATGATAATGGAAGTAAGCGGTATTTAACTGAGTTTGAGAATGCATCATCTATTTTGGTCATTAAACTTACCGCTGATAATAAAATCAACCAGCTGGCGCTGGAGGAATATTAAGAAACTATTACCCAATTAACCTTTTATTTATACCCTATGAAAAACTATAATTTTACTTATAAGTTAAGAGCGTTCATACTCTTAATTGTGATACTAGTCACTACTAATGATATAAAATCCCAGAGTAGTAAATCTTTCGGAATGTTAACTTTTAATAAAGCCGTAAACATTTCTGGAAAACAAAGAATGTTAGGACAAAAAATTGCCAAGGCCTATCTTTATACTTTAGAAAATCCAAGTGATACTAAGGCCAAAAGAGACCTACTTACCAGTAAATTGATATTTGAAAAGCAAAATAATATCCTACTACAAAATTCAGATTACAAAATAACCAAAGATCGACTTGCAAAGGTTGAAGAGTTATGGGCAGCATATAAGAAAATGGTAGATGGAAAACCCAATTATGATAATGCCAAAAAGATTATTGAATCCAATACAGATCTTTTGAAAGCATCAAACAGTGTAGTTTTGGCAGTAATTACAGAGTCCAAAGGAGCTAACAATAGTAATGATTCTTTATTAGAAGATGAAGGTTTAGGAGAAGAGGACGGTGAATTGAAAAAAATCATCAACCTTTCAGGAAGACAAAGGATGTTATCACAACGATTAGCATTATACTATTTTGCCAATAGTTCTACGCTAAAAGATAAGAATAATGAGCAGATGCTCAAAAATGTATATAATGAATTAGATGGTGCTATAAGCATGTTATTGATATCAGAATTTAACAACTCTCGAATTGATGAGAAATTAGGAGTGGCCATGTCTAAGTGGGACCAGGTAAAATCGAATAAGGAGAAATTATTCAATCATACCATCAAGCCTGCAGATATGTACAGATTAAGTAATGAACTTACAAAGGCCTTTAACGATGTAACGACGCTTTATGAAAAAGTGAAATTATAATTTGAGGTTAATTAAGGAGAATGCGTATTAATTGTTTCTAACGTTAATACGTATTTTTTTGTCCCATTTGTTAAATTTTGATTATGAAAAATAAACTACTTATAGCGTTGTTGATAGTAGCGATGCCTGCTATTACAAACGCCCAAGAATTCAGTATCGACGCAGATATCAGACCTCGATTGGAATATTTAAATGGTTTTGGTACGCTAATTCCTGATGGTGTGGATGCCGGAACATTTGTACAACAACGTTCTAGATTAAAACTAGGTTACAAACAAGAAAAATTCTCTGCCTTTATAAGCGTGCAAGATGTAAGTATCTGGGGTGATACTCCGCAAATAGCACCTACCGATGGGAATGATAGCTTCTCATTGGCACAAGCCTGGATTGATTTCAAATTCGGAAAAGGATGGTCTACCAAACTAGGAAGACAAGCCTTATCCTATGATGATCAACGAATCTTTGGAGGGTTAGATTGGGCAATGCAAGGTCGATTCCATGACGCAGCCCTATTAAAGTATGCCAATGACAAAGGATTAAAACTTGATATAGGTCTTGCGTTTAACCAAAATGGTGTGAGAACACAAACCACACTATTTGATCCTAATAATGGAGGAAATGCAAGAGCAGTATTCGATTATAAAGGAATGATCTATGCCTGGTTGCATAAAGACTGGGAGAAATTCTCTGGAAGTTTGTTAATTGCTAATAACTCTTACCAAAATCTAGATCCTAATGATGGACAAACTCCTGTAGATGGTACGGTACGCAGACAAACCTTTGGTACCCATTTGGTAGCCAAACCTGCAAAAGGATTTTCTATTGCAGCCAATATCTATGGGCAAACAGGGGACTTTACCGAGGATATTGAGTTGTCTGCTTACAATGCATTATTAGAACTTACCTATAAGCCAGGGAAAACATTATTCGGACTTGGTTTCGAAACCTTGAGTGGAGATGAAAATGGAGGAACCGATGGAAAAATAGAATCTTTCTTCCCAATTTTTGGTACCAATCACAAGTTCAATGGATATATGGATTACTTTTTTGTAGGGAACCATGCCAATAATGTAGGATTGAATGACCTCTACGGAAAAACAGTGATCAAAACCGGAGAAAAATCAAGTCTTTTGATAAAGGCTCACTATTTTGCAGCTGCAGAAAGCTTGGGAGAAGGAATTGATGACTATCTGGGAACAGAAGTAGATCTGGTATACACTCAAAAAGTACTTCCTTTTGCTACCTTAAAGATTGGATACTCTCATATGTTTGCTTCGGACTCTATGGAAATCCTAAAAGGCGTAGCTGACCCAGCAAGCACACAAAACTGGGCATGGGCAATGCTAGTTGTAAAACCGAACTTATTAAAGTGGAGCCCTAAACAGGATTAAAGGAGAAACAATTATAAAAAAATGCGATCATCTAGATCGCATTTTTATGTTATTTTATGAAGCCAAACCAATCTTGAAAGAAAGGCCCAAGTAATGGTACTGTTTTTTGTTCTTCTCTAATAGCTGTGATCAAACCAAAAAACCAAAGCACCATGATAAACACATAAAATGCAGTAGAAATTGGCCAAGAATCAAATATGGTCACCAAAGCTCCCAATACATAAAAACTAATATTGACGCCTAATGCTTGTCGAATATGGAAACTGGCAAATTGATTCTTATCATCATTATTCATGAAAAAGGCAATAATAGTACCAATAATAGTGATATAAGCTACGATGGCTGCAGTTTTTCCTTGTTTGGCATAGTCTGATTCCATAATGATGTTTTTCGTAATTGTTTTCTAAAGATATGTATAATTGAGAAAGACCAAAAATTATGCTTATTTCAATACTAGTTGCTTGTTTGCAAGTACTCCGTATACATTACCCTTTACGGATTTATCTATAAAAGCACTGTTAGCAGAAGTAGATAAAATGTGGTCAGTTTCAAAAGTTGTTTCACCCTCAGGATTAAAAAGCGATAGATCTGCAATACTCCCTTCTTCCAAAGGTTGATTTTCTAGTTTAAAAATATCTTTTCCTTTGGTGAGTAACGTAATGGTTTGATCCAGCTCAAAATGATGATTAAGAGTAACGAATGCACTTTCCAAACCTATGGTTCCGTATTTGGCATTGTCAAACTCTACATTTTTATTTTCAATATCCATAGGTTGGTGATCGCTGGTCACCATATCTATAGTTCCTTCTTGGATTCCTTGTTTTAGCGCATCGATATCTTTTTGCGTTCTAAGAGGAGGTTGTACCTTATATGATGTCTCAAAGGTCTGTAATTCCTGATCCGTGAGCGTAAGGTGATGCACTGTTGTACTACAACTTACCTGTAATCCTTTTGCCTTGGCTTCCTTAATCAAAGCAACCGATTTTGCCGTAGAAATCGTAGGTATGTGCAGTTTACCACCTGTATACTCCAGTAAAAACAAATCCCTGGAAATTTGTAATTCTTCAGCCAAAGAGGGAATACCTTTTAGTCCGAGTAATGTACTTTGTTCTTCTTCATTTACCATTCCTTTTCCTGCAATGCTATTGTCTTGCGGAAAAGATAGGATCAAGCCATCAAAGTTTTGAGCATATAACAAGGCAATTTTCAACAAGTTTGGATTTTGAATGGCTTTTTTATAATCTCCAAAAGCGATCGCACCAGCTTGTTGCATATCATACAACTCAGCAAGGTCTTTTCCTTCGGATTTTGTAGTTAATGACCCAATAGGGTAGAGATGTACAGCATGATTTTTTGCCTTACTATCAAGAAAACCTACAGAAGCGCTGGTATCGATTATTGGTGAGGTGTTTGGATTAAGTGCTATACTGGTAAAACCACTTTTTGCAGCTACATCCAAACCATTGGCTATGGTTTCTCTTTCTTCATATCCGGGTTCACCAAAACATACGCTGCTATCAAACCAACCTCGAGATACATGAAGATTAGGAAGGGTGATTTCGTCTATATGATCTTCTTTAGAAATATTTGAACCTATTTTACTAATTGTTCCATCTTCGATTAGAATATCTACGGTTTTTTTATGAAAAGATGAAAATGGATCAATGATGGTAGCGTCCTTTAGTAATACGTTCATTTCAGATATTTTAATAATAATATTTCGATCAACAGGAATATCAGCGCAAAAATAACAAACCATTTCCAAAGTTCATTCACACTCGTTTCTTCTTTTATCTGTAAAAAAAGTTCGGACAACGAATTTTTGACATCATAATTTTCTGTTGCACCCAATGGGTAGTACTGCAAATCGCTCTCAGAACTGTCGTAATTATAACTTACATGTTGAATAACATTATCTTTATCCTGAAGACTATAGATCCCGGATTTTGTTGGGACTTCGTCTGTAGTGATTCGAACTTTTGTTGAAAAACTTTGCTGTAGCGGAATGATTTGCTCCTGTGCGGAAACCAAAGATAAAATACCATCCTGTCCTAGAGATACCGGAACATCATACGAATTATTCTGTCCAATAGTATAGGATATGTCTGTAAGCTGTAAACTCTGTTTCCCGATATTATATAACGTTGGTACAATTAACGGAGAATTCTTGAAATTAGAATTTTCTGTGTTGAGAGCTGCTGTAAAAATATATGCGTTATTCGTTTTGTATAAAAAGGGCGTATTATCTTCAAAAGAAAGAATAGCATTAGGAGCTTGAGTTTGATAAAAACTATTCACTTTTGGATATTGAAAATTCGTTACTTCCTTATCAAAAACTCCCAAATACAGCGGATGCGAAAAGTGAATTTTTGTGATTCTTTTTTCTTGATTCACCGAATTGGATAATGCTTGAGAAGAAAAGGAACCGATATATTGTTGATATGAAGTGATATCACCATTTTGAGCTGGGATAAAACAGACCGTTCCTCCTTCATCTACAAAAGGTTTGAGTGCATTAATCAGGGAGATAGGAATTTGAGAAATTTCATTAAGAATTACCAAATTGGCGTTAGCAATATCATTATAATTGAGCTCTTGCGTTGAGTTACTCACTAACTCAAACTCGTCTGGAGTAAAAATATTTTTGATAAAGCTATCGTCGGCTTCATTAACCGCTACTACTTTGATTTTTTCTGGAGTGTTGATGGTAAAATATCGGGAATTATCGAAAGTGATGGCGGGATCCTCTAGCGTTACTCTACCATTGATTTTGGTATTTTCTGGTAAACGAAATTCAGTATTTGTTTTACCGTTTTTGGGAATCGAAACCGAAGTCTTAGCGATTAGTTTTTCATCATTATATAATGCTATTGATGTGTTTTCTGCATTGCTATCAGTATTACTTACTTCCACTTTAAGTAAGAGCTCATTATTTGTATTTCGTTGAAGATAAAGACTATCTACAGCAATATTTTGTCGAGTAACCGGTTGCATTTGTACAAGATGGGTTCTGGTACTTGCATCTGTTGGTAATTCAAAAGCATCTTCTTTTTGCTGAAAATCAGATACCAATACGATTCTATTTATGGTTTCTTCAGAATTTCCTAATAATTGTTTGGCTTTTAGGTAAGCGGCACGATAGGGTAGTTGATTCGAACTGTATTCTAGCTGCAAGAGATCATTTTGAATATCTTTTTTGGTCACCTTGATAAAAGTCTCCGTATTGGTAAACAAAGAAAAAGTCTCTTCTTCAGAAAACTCGCTTAGTACTTCCTGTACAGATCGTTTTAGAAGAGGGCCTTTGGCACCTTTAGCCTGCATACTAAAAGAGTTATCGAGATATATTACGGTATCACTTTTTTTACCAACCGTATCTTCTGAAGCCAAAAAAGGCTGCGCAAAAGCTATACAAATACATCCCAAAATGAATAGCCGGGTAAGTAAGGTGAGCCATTTTTTGAGTTGTGAACTTTTACGAGTTTGTATGGTTACTGCTTTTAGAAACTGTACGTTGGTAAACGCTACTTTTTGAAAACGTCTTAATTGAAATAAATGCACCAGAATGGGAATGATAAGGGCAAAAAGAGCATAAAGAAATTCTGGGTGTTTAAACTGCATTCGTTTTTAGTGTTTTTCAAATATACTATAACATTTATGAATTACGATTTGGCATTTAGGAATTTTTAAGGATCTAAAACCGTACACTTTCGAATTTTGAATGAATACTGGTTTACTTTTCAGAATAAACCACAACAGAGTTCACAATTAAATCATGTATAGCTTGTTTTTTGCTATTCCCAATAACGGTTAATAAAGAAATCCAACCAAGGGAAGCTTTTATCAAGTATCGAATAAGAGCTATATGGAAATAAATGTTCTTGTTAGGGTTATTGGCTTGTTTTACTCTAATGCCAGTAGCTTTATGTCCAATGGTCCCGGCAAAGAAACTTGTCAATATTGGATCATAAAGAAAGAAAATAAGAATAAAAGCGATTACTTTGGCAACAGAAGTTACAGTTTCAAAATAAGAAAAGATATCAACTGTGATTATCACAAATATGGTCAGGATTATAGAGTCAACAAAAACGGCTACAATTCGTTGATATAGTCCAGGATATTCTTGTTCGGTCATGTCAAATTGTTTGAATCCAAAACTACAATCTGTTTTTGTTGATCATACCAAAGTGTGCTATAAGTTGTTCACAGATTTGTAATCATATGAAATGAATGTTTAGTAAAACACCGGATACAAAAAAGCGAGAAGAGTACCTTCCCGCTTTTTATCATTATTGTATATCTTTTGATTAAAAGATGTAATATCCAACAGAAACCTGGAAATTAGAGTTCTTTGCTTCTGCATCTTCTACAACATCTGTTAAACCAAAGTTGTAACGAATTTGCCCGAAGAATCCACCAAACTCTACACCAGCACCAACAGCTCCACTCAAGTCAAAGCTTTCTGGCTCACCCACTTCAAAACCGTCGTTTACTACAAAACCGAATTGTGGACCTGCTTCTACACTTGCAATACCAGCGAATTTCAATTTAAATAGCACAGGAAGATTTAAATAATCGATATCCAAATCATCAAGTCCCTGAGCAGAATAGATAAGTTCAGGTTGAAGTGCAATAGTCTCTAACAGGCTTATTTGAGCCACAGCTCCAATGTGATAACCTGTTCTTCCATCTAATGCATCATCAACATCATCTCCATTTAAAGTGGCAAAGTTAACCCCTCCCTTAAAACCAAATTTGATGTCTTGTGCATTGGTAGTAAATGTGAAACCGATTACGGCAATCGCTAATAAAAATAGCTTTTTCATAATTGTAAATTTAAGGTTTGTTTCAACCAAATATAGGAACTAATACCTTAACAAAAGGTTAAACTATCAAAAAGTTTAGATGAGTTATTGTTTTACTGATCTATCCAATAAACCTGAAAATAGACTATTTTATCGATAAAAATGATCTAAAGTTTATCGTATCTTCGTCAAAATGTTTTAACTAACCGTACCCATTGCAACACGAATTTAGCATACAAGTTTCTCCAGAAACCGCGTCGAATCCAGAACTTCTAAAACGATCTGTTTCCAAGAAAAATGGTATCCCGTTTCATGAAATTAGCCATATCAGGATTTTAAAACGATCTATAGATGCCAGGCAACGCCAGATAAAAGTCAATTTAAAACTCCAGGTATATGTACAGGAAGAATACACCGATGTTCCTATACCATTACCAGAATATCCAGATGTTACCAATGCCCCAGAGGTAGTAATTATTGGAGCAGGGCCTGCGGGATTGTTCGCCGCATTGCGATGTATAGAATTAGGTTGTAAATCTATAGTGTTGGAAAGAGGTAAGGATGTAAGAACGCGAAGAAGAGATCTCAAAGCAATTAACAGGGATCATATCGTTAATGAAGATTCTAATTATTGCTTTGGAGAAGGAGGTGCCGGTACCTACAGCGATGGTAAATTATATACAAGATCCCGTAAACGAGGAGATGTACAACGGATATTGAAACTTTTGGTAGGCTTTGGTGCCACTGACCAGATACTGGTTGAGGCTCATCCCCACATAGGGACCAATAAATTGCCGGGTATTATTGCTGCAATCCGAGAAAAGATTATCGAGAGAGGTGGAGTGATACGTTTTAATTCCAGAGTGGTTGATCTTAAGGTTAAAAATTCACAAATAGAAGGGGTAGAGCTCAAAGATGGAACTGTTATCGATACCCGTAAAGTGATTTTGGCCACAGGACACTCTGCCCGAGATATTTTTGAATTGCTCTACAGAAAGAAAATTGCCATAGAAGCCAAACCTTTTGCCCTTGGGGTTAGGGTAGAGCATTCGCAACAATTGATAGATCAAATACAATATTCTTGCGAAGTACGAGGTCCGTATTTACCACCTTCCCCATACAGCATGGTAAAACAGGTTGATGGCAGAGGGATGTATTCTTTTTGTATGTGCCCAGGAGGTGTCATTGCTCCTTGTGCCACCAGTCCGGGAGAAGTAGTAACTAACGGATGGTCTCCTTCCAAACGAGATCAACCAACTGCTAATAGTGGTATCGTTGTAGAGTTAAGACTTGAGGATTTTAAAGCATATGAGAAGTTTGGGCCATTGTCTGGAATGTATTTTCAAAAGGAAATAGAGCAAAAAGCATGGATGCTGGCTGGAGAGACACAAAGAGTTCCCGCTCAGCGTTTGCAGGATTTGGTTCAGGGTAAAGTATCTTCTGATTTGCCTGATACTTCGTACAAACCTGGATTGACTGCTGTGGATATGAAAGCGGTATTTCCCGAGTTTATCCATCAAACCTTACAAAAAGGGTTCAGTATGTTTAATAAGAGCATGCCAGGATATTTAACCAATGAAGCTGTTGCACATGCACCTGAATCCAGAACTTCCTCACCTGTGAGAATACCGAGAGATCGTGTATCTTTAGAACATATTCAGATCAAAGGTTTATATCCTTGCGGTGAAGGAGCTGGTTATGCCGGAGGGATTATTTCTGCAGCGATCGATGGAGAAAAGTGTGCAGAAGCCTGTATAAAAACAATAAAGAAGATAATGGATTAAAGCTTCTTTTTGACACAAAAATTGAAGGTAGTTTCTATTTTTTCTTTGGAGTTTACGCTGATGGATCCGCCTAGATTTTCAACTATTTTTTTTACCGTGGACAGCCCAATGCCATTACCTTTATTACCACTGCGATCTGCCATCCCTGCGGTGGTGAAAAGATCAAAAATAGTTTCTATTTGATTTTCTGGAATACCCATTCCATTATCAGTTATACTAAAATAATAAAAGTTAGCATCTTCATTGTGATCAATAGTGATCTCAATCTGTTCTTTATCGTTATACTTTATACTATTTCCAATTAGATTGAAAAATATCTGTTTCAGAGCTGAGCGATTAGATTCTAATATCGGGTCATTCTCCGGAAAATTAAGCGAAATATCAGGTTTTATGCTTAGTAATTCAATAATCTCTTTAAGCAGTTCATTCAAACTAAACTTTTCAGGTTTATTATGAATCAAACTTTCACTTTCATAGTGATCTAATACATCACTAATGTATCCACTCATAGAGAAAGAAGACGTTTTGATATAATCAAAATACTGTAAGCTTTCTTTGTCTAACTTTTTATCCAGTAATAACTTCAAAAGATCTGTAGTGGTAATGATATTAGCCAATGGCATCTTAAGATCGTGAGAAATTACTCTTGCAAAATCCTTCAGTGCTTCATTCTTCTTCTTTAACTTTCGTTGAATTTTTTGAAGATCGTTATTCTTTTTGTTTAACTCAAAAAGGATTATTACTTGTTTGGCTAGAGAATTCAGAGATTCTAGTTGTTTTTCTGAAAGCTCCCTCGGTTTACTATCCATAACACACAAGGTGCCTAGTGCAAAACCATCCTTGTTTACCAATGGAATACCTGCATAAAAAACCACAACCTTGTCTTCTAATTGAATAGTTTCTTTATTAAATCGTTCATCCTCTCTAGTATCTTTGACGAGTAGAGGTGTTTCTGGATTTAAAATCGCATGTGAGCACAAGGAGTTATCTCTTGGCGTTTCGCAAATGGAAACCCCATTTTTGGATTTAAACCACATTCTACTTTTATCTACAAGAGAAATTAGTGCTACCTCGGTATCACAAATAAAGTTAGCCAATGCCGTAATCTCATCAAATTCTTTTTCCGTTTCGGTATCAAGAACTTCCAATGCTTTTAGGGCCTCGAGTCTAAAATTTTCATTAATCGGTACAGCAGGTAATATCATTGCAATTTTAGAATTGAATTAAATTAGAACAATTCTTAATAAAATTAACAAAAAATACCCAGATAAAAGGTCTAATTTGATTGAATATGCTCTTTTTATGTAATAGCCGTAAAAAAGGTGTTGTAAGATGGTATTTAAAAAGTGATAACGCTAAATTTGTTAGGATAGTATTAACGTTATCACTTATCTAATTAAGAGTAAAGAACTATAAGAGCTCTAGTTTGTTGTTGAAGCCAACTTTTCTGTTTTGGTTTCAGCATATGAATCGTCTTGATCCTCCAAAGATTCCATAAAAGCGATCAAATCTTTAGTTTCTTGAGGGGTGAGATTTAGTGGATCAGGAGGTAGTGTTTGGTATTCTTGATCGATACCGATTCCGGCTCCACCACCGCGGTTGTAAAAATCAACAACTTCTTCCAAAGTGTTATATACTCCGTTGTGCATGTAGGGAGCAGTTTTACTCACATTTCGTACCGTAGAGGTTTTGAAAAAGTGTTTTCTCTCTGGAGTTTTGTATACGTAATATCTCCCCAAATCAGGACTAATTGTTGCATTAATGGTATCGTTTTGTTCTGGTACAGCAATGAGTTCTATCTCCGATTCCTTATAATCTGGTGGAACAGTACCGTTAAAAAGAGGAGCAAAGTGACAAGTGGCGCATTTTGCTTTACCATGAAACAGGTTAAACCCATTGATCTCGCTTTGTGTCAATGAATTTTCCAAATTATTGATATTACGATCAAATTTGGAGTTAAACGGATTCAAGCTTCTGATGTAGCTCGCAATTGCATTTCTAATATGTGCATCGGTGATGTCTTCTCTATTATATACCTCTTTAAAGGCATTTGCATAAACACTATCATTGCTCACTACATTTTTAAGAGTTGCTAAATCGGTATGAAATTCATTTTCATTTTCTACAACAGATACAATTTGTCCTTCCAAGCTTCCGGCTCTTTTGTCATAGAAGAAATCCTGTTGCAATCCAGCATACAAAAGAGTAGGGGTGTTACGGGTAACTCCTTTCCCAATTTTTAGACCATCGGTAAATGCTTTATCCGGATGATGGCATGTAGCACAACTTATTTGATTTGCAGACGATAAACTAGTATCGTAAAACAATTTTTCTCCTAAGGCTATTTTTTCCGGCGTTGTTGGTCCAGAGTTTTGATCTGAGAAGAACGTAAGATTAAAAGTAGCATCCGAAAACAAAGAATTAGCTTCATTCTTGATGGCCAATTCAAAAGGGAAGGTAGCACCCCAATCTTCAACCATTTTATTCCACAATACTAATTGTTTGTGCGTATGATTTTTTATAAAGTGGTATCGATCAAAGGCATTAAAATCACCAGATAAATCCTTCGTCGTTGCATCGATTTCTTTGTTCCATTTGTCAAAAAGCGTTTGATCCTTGAATTGATCTCGATAATACGATAAAGAGGTTTGTAAGCTCTGATACACAATTTTGGACTCTTCAAGAGAGTTTTCCAATACTGGAGAATCAAATCCCGTTGTTCCTGTGATCCCAATTCTTACAATGGCTTTTCGGAACAACCATAAAAAGTGATAAGGCTTTACATGCGTAAAACTAATATTTTCTTTCACTAGTTTTAAACGATTGGAAACAAGAGAAAGGTGTTTTTGTATCACTTCATTATCTATTTCATCAGCGTATATTTCTTCTTCCAACACTTGATAACCACTAGCTTTTTTGACTTTAATATCGGTATAGTCATCTTCTTCAACTTTCAGAATATTAGGTTGATTCAAAAAACCATAGTTTTCGATATCTAAAGCAGCCAGTACAGGTTCAATTTTTTTGAAATATGTTCTTGAAGCGGTTAAATGCTGTTTTAGTTTACTTTGATCCGTAGCAGCACTATCCAAAAATAGAATAGCCATAGAAATATCCTGATCAAACTGATTTTTAAGCTGTTCCTTATGAGATATGTTTTCAGTTTTCGGCTTTTCTTTGGTGCAAGAACAAAAGCTTAATATGCCAAAGAGGCTTATCATAAAATAAGCCCCTTTGTTTATGTTTAGAAAATTCTTGATAATCATAGGTTATCTTTCTAATCCTCGAACCACATACAACATGCTTCCTTCTTTACGGCTATTCGCCAAATCAGGATTTGCAGTAGGATCAGTAAATGGAACTCCATCTTCTCTTTCCCATCCGTGGTTTTGAGTAATTAATAAAAAGGTTTCATCTACACCGATAGTTTCAGAAATATCGATCATTCCAGTGATTTCCCAAGTTCTTGTTGATGGTCCGTATCCTAGAGACTCTGCCATGATTTGATCACACTCTAAAACAGTTTTTAAAGCTCCTGTGTTTAAGTCATATTGGTATAATCTGGCAAAGTGATCTGCAGCTGGCTTAGAGATTCCGTTTGGATCTTCCTGGATATATGCATAGTTTTCTGTTACTAAGATGTTATCTGGACTATGGAAAGCTTCAGCTTTTCCTCCTTCAACGTCTCCGTCAAGAACACAAACGATTTTTCCTGGACCTGCAGGATCTCTTGGGTTAAGGATTACCTTGTAGATTCTTCCAGCGATAGTACCTCTTCCGACTAATCCTGGCTTTTCTCTTCCTGTTACTGCAAAGTAAAGTTCCTGGTTGTTTTTTCTGTTTCCTCTTCTCCAGTCAAGATCTTCCAATCTAGAGAATCCCATTACACCTTTTTCTTTAGCTTCGGCATCTAACAAATCGATATCTCTTTCTTGTAATTCTACGAATTCCATATCGTATTCAACACCTTCTTTCATATCTACTTCATAAGTAACATCCGGAGCAGTAACTTTAAGACCGTATAATTTACCACCTTCTAAGTCTCCAATTCTACCTACGTACATTCCTAATTGTCCAGAAGGTATTTCGTTATCACTGTTATCATCTCCAATAAATACAACAGTTTTTCCTGGATAAGCACGCATATTAAGCGCTACAGCATTTTCTGTAGACCATTGTCCCATTGCTGGTAACATTCTTGGTACAGATGCAGCCTCTGCCATTCTAAATGGATCCGTAGCAAAAACCCCTTTAGAGTTTCCTCCCCACTCACCACCAGATAGGTAAAGCGGTCCAAATCCATGCTCTCTTGGTGTAATCATAGAACCAGAACATTGAGCAGTGTTAGCTGTTGCAACAGCATTCAAAATATGCTCTCCTTTTACTGGCTTAAAAGTTTCGTCTAGTGTAATTCTAGCAACAGAGTAATCAGCCTCGATGTTGTTGATTAATGTATAAGTACCGTTTTTACTTCTTAAAAGTCCAGCACCATCGGCCATAGAACCATATACAAAATCAGGAACATAAGTATCTTCAGAAGAAAGGATGTTGTAGATCTCAACATCAGAAAATTCTGAAGTAGTTTTTAATAAAACAGGAGAAACAGAGTGGTTAGCAAATTCGATTTGTCCTGTTGGTGGTTTTGGGTTGCCCGAAAAGTCATCAACATCACAAGAAGTAACAAGTAATGCCGATGCTAGAGCAGCAATTATAAAATGATTTTTCATGGTTGTGTGAGTTTTTTTTGTTTAGACAAATGTAACTCAAGCCCCAGCTGAACAACTTTATGAAGATGTTTTATGTTTATTAAAGAAATGTGACCCTAATGTTTAGTTTGTAAAGGAATTATTATTCTTTAGAACCAATCTAAACAAATTAAAGGGAAAAGATTTAAATCGTAGGACAATGTAAGTTGATGTAAGTAAAAGATTTACAGTGTTTTAAATTCGATTTTATTGTTTGGATAGTGTAAAATTGAATTCACTTCCTTTGTTTATTTCAGAGTTTACCTGAATGCATCCGCCAAGGTTTGACACCACTTTTTTTACGGTTGCGAGACCAATTCCGCTTCCCATATTACCGTTTCTGTCTTCTTTTCCTAAAGTAGTAAAAAGGTCAAATATCTTGGATCTATGTTCTTCAGAAATACCATCACCATTATCTTTTACAGAAAAGGCATATCGGTCACCTTGTTCCTCGAAGGTAATTCCTATTTCTACATTTTCTTTAGAATTATATTTGATGGCATTGGTGATCAAATTGACAAAAACTTGTTCCAAACCTGATTTATTAACGTAAATACTTTTTGAATTTTGGGGATACTCAAAATGGATGTCTCCACCGGTAGCGGTAAGTTCTTTGATGTTCTCGAAGAAAGGAACTAAATCAACTGTTTCTCTTTTTTCTATAGAATGATCGCTTCTGTAAAATTGTAGTAAACCATCTATGTAATCTCTAAGGGATAAAGAAGAGCTTCTTAAATGATGAAGATATTCTACAGAATCCGGATTAAGGGTGTTTTTATTTTCTTCTGCCAAAAGATCTGTAAGCATTACAATATTTGCCAATGGAGATTTAAGATCATGAGACACTACACTGGCAAATTTTCTTAGGTTCTCATTTCTTTCTTGCAGATCTTCCTGCGCTTTCTTTAACTGAATATTATTGTAGTTCTGTTCAAACAAACTAACAACCTGTTTTGATAAATCTATCAGGGTGTTTATTTGTTTTTCGTCCAGTTTTCTTGGTTTATGGTCATATACACAAAGGGTTCCTAATTTATAACCTTCGCTATTAACCAAAGGAACACCGGCATAAAAAATAGCTTTGTAATCATCAACAAGGGGATTGCCTTGAAATCGTTCATCTTTACGTGAATCTTCTACAATCATGATAGGGCCTTCTGCATTGATAGCATGACCGCAAAAAGAGATTTCTCTAGGGGATTCGTTAAAAGGAATACCGTGATGTGACTTCAGGAAATTACGTTCCTTATCTAATAAGGTGATTAATGCAATAGGAACATCGCAAATATAACTTATTAGTTTTGTGATATTATCAAAACTTTCTTCGGGTAGAGAATCTAAAAGACCGTATTTTTCAACCTCCCGTTGTCTTTTTAATTCATTATGTGGAAAAGCTGGGGCTATCATTTTCGTATTCCAAATTTTACGTTGTTAAGGTAAATGATCTCTTCTGTTCATAAGATCAATCTTCATAGTATTCTCTTATACTTAAACTAGAAAATCCTATAATTATTGAGATTTAGACGGTTATGAACTCAAAAACTAACACAAAATTAGGCCTTTAGGCAGGATATATAAGGGCAATTAAGATGAATTTAAGTTTTAGAACTTTTCAAAAACTCCTAGTCCAAATAAAGCGTAGTCGTATTTAACAGGATCTAAAGCGTCCAAAGAACGTAGTTTTTTGTCTAGTTCAAATAACGCTTTACCATCGTTTTGTTTCCGTTTAAGCAAACCTAGTTTTCTGGCCACATTGCCAGAGTGTACATCCAGTGGACAAGAGAGTTGAGCAGGGGATAGGGTGCGCCAAATACCTAGGTCTACACCAGCTTTTGGGCTACGGATCATCCATCGTAAAAACATGTTGATACGTTTAGCTGCAGAATTTTTTGCCGGATCACTGATATGCTTTTGAGTTCTGGCAGGGTGTTCTAAAGAGAAAAATTCCTTTTTAAAATAATGAATCGCATTTTGAAGATGAGTCTCTCCGGTATATTGTGCATAAAAAGCCTCCATGTCCTCGTATTTGGTATAGATATGTTGCAAAGCGGTTAAAAAATAACGAAGATCTATACCGTTAAAAGTGCGATGTACAAATTCATCCAAACTATCCAGGTGATCTTGATCGTGATTCATTATAAAATCATAGGGGCTGTTCCCCAATAGATGCATTAGCTTGTGCGCATTGGTGAGAATACTTTTTCTATTCCCCCACGAAATAGTTGCAGTCAAAAAACCTGCAATTTCAATATCTTCTTTTTGGGTAAATAAATGTGGAATCTGTACAGGATCGGTTTCGATGAATTTGGGTTGCTCATACAAAGCGGCTTTTTCATTCAGAAAATCCTTAAGTTCTAAAAAAGAGAAGGTGTTCAATTGTGGATTATTTTTATAAAAACAAATTAATTTAGATCATTTTACAGATCTAATTGTTAAAACTACAGTATTTAACAATTTATACAATTTTAGTGTCAAAATAAGATTTTTTTGAATTTCGTGAGAAGATTAAATATTTTTAAAAATTATGTTAATTATTTAATGATTATTAAAAAACATGATGGAAATTAAGGAAGCTCTCTATCTAATAATAGGCTTACAAACGTTAGTTATTGTAATGATACTTTTCTCTTATAGATCAAAGAAGAACCGAATAAATAGATATTTGAGCTATTTTTTTATGACTATTTGTGTTGAAATATTCATGTATTTTTTACTTAAATATCAACCCAACTCAATACTTTATTACTTACCCGTGAGGTTTGATTTTCTTACACTTAACTTCTTGTATTTTTACGTTACAGAAACAGCAGGTATAAAAATACATTCAAAATTCAAATTTTACATTCCCGCAATAATTGAGTTCACTATTTTGTCCATTGTTTTAATTTTTCTGGTGTATGATCCAGGCTATAAGGATTATTTGGACGAATATAATTTTGAATTGTATTTTAGGATTCTTTCTTCATTATATATTGTTGTTTTTAGTTTGTTGATCATTAGAATAATTAACCGTCATCAAAAGTTACTAAATGTTCATTTTTCCAATGTGAAGTATAAGTCGCTTTATTGGCTGACTGCATTTTGCGTAGGATGTATTATTCTTAATGTTCTTAGACATACTTATTATACATTTAATATAACTTCAACATTTGTAAGTCTGGCATACTGTGGTCTGTCTTTATTTCTTCTATATTATTTAACAATTGCTAGTTTAATACAAATCAATATTGATAATGTTATTCCTTCAAAATCTGATGCCGAAGAGGAACATAAACAATTGGAAAAGATTATCTATCAGGTAAAAAACTATCTTTTAGAAAACAAAACTTACCTTGATCCGAATATTAACTTGAAGGGTTTTGCAAAAGGTATTGGAATTTCTGAAAGGGATGTTTCAAAAGCAATTAATAGAATAAATAACAAAAATTTTAGCAATTATATTAATTATTTCAGAGTTGAAGAGTTCAAACAACGATTAGCTTCTGAGGATTATAAAAAATATAGCATTTATGCTATAGCTAATGAGGTGGGTTTTAGCTCCCGAGCTTCTTTTTATAAAAATTTTAAGGAAATAGAAGGAGTTTCTCCCTCTGTTTATCTAAAGAATGTGATGCAATAATAGATCAATTTCTTGGTGTTGATTACATGATTTAGGATATCTTATATCATGTTATAAGACATATATTGATTGATCATTTTGTTTTTTTTATTCAATTTAGCATCAACAAACTAACACAAACTCAACCCAATGTTATTATTACAATCCACAAGATTATCGGCAGTATTTATTCTTAGAATCACTGCTATTTAATTTCAAGTTAGATATTTTTTACCAACTAACTATTCGTACTTGGTTCGTGTCATTCAACGCTTAATCCTCGGTTAATCGACTTAATTATACAAAGAGTAATAAGTACAAAAGAAATGAATATTCTTGTGGATTTTCTTCCAATAGCTGCCGCTGAGCTTACTTAACATTGAATATTAATTTTAACTACACAAATAATCATGAAAAAAATCAAAATTTTGACGTTCATCGTCTTGACAATGGTGCTGTTTTCTTGCCAGAAAGAAAGTGCCGATGAAATTAACGATCCCTTAAATCGACAACTATCAAAAGCTGAATTAACTAAGTTAACGGAGTTAGGAATTAGTAATACGGAAACCTCGATCAAAACTATTACGGATTTTGATGGAAAAGCTACTGATTATGTCCTTAACAATACTGATTTAGCTATTCCCCTTAATGAATTGATGCAAATGGAAGGTTTAGGTGATTCTGAAAACGGTTTGAAGCAATACAGAACTAATAATTTGGTTAGTGGAGCTAACCGAACTATTGATGTCTTGGGATATACAGGAGGCGGTGGTTTTGGATTGGACGCTACAAACCGAAGTGCTTTGCAACGTGCGGTTAATAATTATAACCGAATTAACAGTTCACTTAATCTAAGATTATCTTTTGGAACGAACTATCAAGCTGCAGACCTGGTTGTATATGTAAGAAGCGATCTTGGTGCTGGTGGTCTTGCAGGTTTTCCTTCAGGAGGTAGACCATATAAGTGGGCACGTATTGGTCCTAATGTTTCTAGTAGAGGATATAATTATGCTACACATGTAATTACTCATGAAATGGGGCATTGTATCGGGCTTCGTCATACAGATTGGTTCAGAAGATATTGTGACGGAAGTAATGAGGGACAAAGTGGTGGAGCCATACATATTCCGGGAACACCAACCGGAATAGATGTAAGCTCAACGATGATGTCTTGTCCAACAGGATATGAAGATGGTAATTTCAATGCTAATGATATAAGGGCAATAGAATATTTATATTAAAAATATCCTCATCTTATTTTGAAGGCCATTCATTCTTTGAATGGTCTTTCTTGTCGAAATAATTAATTAGCTAATTATTTTACCATCAACCATTACCAATTTACGGTCTGCCATGTCTGCCAATTCCTGGTTATGAGTAACAATAACAAAGGTTTGTCCAAACTCATCCCTAAGTTTAAAAAACAATTGATGTAGTTTCTCGGCGGCTTCACTATCTAAATTTCCAGAAGGTTCGTCGGCAAAAATCACATTTGGATTATTGATCAAGGCTCTGGCTACAGCCACCCGTTGTTGTTCTCCACCAGAAAGTTCACTGGGTTTGTGATCGTAACGATGAGAGAGTCCCAAAAAATCCAATAACTCTTTGCCTCGTTTTTCTGCATCGGCTTTTGGAGTTTTTTTGATCAAAGCAGGGATGCACACATTTTCTAATGCAGTAAATTCGGGTAATAACTGATGAAACTGAAAAATAAACCCTAATTGTTCATTTCTAAACTTAGACAGTAATTTTTGGGATAACCCATTAATGTTGGTGCTATTGATACTAAGATCACTGTTTTTTATCTCATTGGCCCGATCCAACGTACCTAAAATTTGTAGTAGGGTAGTTTTTCCTGCTCCAGAGGCTCCTACAATCGAAACTATTTCCCCTTTTTTAATATGCAGATCTACACCTTTTAGTACATGTAGATCCCCATAATTTTTATGAATGTTACTTGCTTTGATCATGTATTTTCAAGTTACGAGCAGTGAAAGTAAACAATATCCATACAATCCCCAACATTATCCCTTGGAAGAACGCTTTAAGTTATTCACATCAATAAAATATACTACTCTTAACGATAGTGTGTGTTGTATGGGTTGATCAAATAGGTTATTCAGACTATCGGTATAATTAAGGGTAGAGAAATTATCCTGATTAAAAATTTGATTTCTGTAGAGCAAAGTAGCTTCACTACCAGGAGCAAATCTCCAGTTAAAGCTTAAATCCAGATTCCAAATATTAAAATTGGTGTTAGGATCGTTTTCTGTAGTATCATAATCCGTTAGATCTCTTGTCCCATCATCATTTAATAGGAAGAAAGTGTTCTCTGTATAATCTGCAGCACTCCAAAAGTTTCTAAACCTTAGATTAATGGCTTTATACGAGTCAAAATTATAACTGGCACTTAGGCTATTTTCTACAGTGGTAATATCTCTTTGCCCAAGAAAAACATTATCATCTTCAAGATCGATGAATCCAAAATCTCGTTTTCTTACCGAATAATCGGTAGTCCATATCACTAAAAAATTATCTGAGAAACGATATCGGGGAGATATGTTGATACCATACCTTTCTTGTGGATCGGCAAACCAGTTACGATAAAATGCTCTGACATCATAAGCGAATTTTTTACGATAGTCAGAAGACACCCACATGTTGCCCCCAAGGTTTTCACTAAAGGTTACAAACCTTCCAGGAACACGAGGTTCGAAATAATCGTCATTATCAGAATTATAGCTGGAAAAACCGCCAAAAGCAAATCGTTCTCTGGTCACAAAGAACCAATCTATTCCGGCACTATTTCTGGTCTGTACGCTAGGATCGTATAGCCTACGGTGTCTTATAAAAGTGCTAATCCGGTAGTTGTTGAAGATTCCCTTGGGCTCAAAAATCTGGTAAGAAGCGCTTATTCTGAAATTATTAAAGTTATTTCTGAAATTCACTCCCAAATCATTGATGTCATAGGTTTTATTGGCCAAGTCATGACCAAAACCAAAGCGGAAATTTCCTTTTATACGATCAAAATCTATTTCTGAAGCAAATCCACCAATATTATCTCCAGGTAAATTGATTTGGCTAACAATAGTTCTCCCTGTAAAACGATAGGAATTAGCCTTATTGGCTAGATTCCAGGCTAGACCCGTTACGTTGGCGTCTCTAAAACCACTTCCATTACGAATCACACTGGTATTGATTAATGAAACCGAAGAGTTTTGATTGAATTGTTGATCCAATACCAAAATATTATAATTGGCCAAAGGTTCTACCACCTGCTTTCTAATGTTGCCGGTAATCGTATCTGTAATTCGTACTTCAGTCTTTTCGGTAATCGCATTAAATACTCCAATTCCTAAATTATCTTTGGTTCTTCCCGAAATTTTTAAGGCATTCAGAAGGTTCACTTTTGAAGGGTTATCTTCAGCAACTTCATTTTCCTGAAGATCATCGTCAGTTACAGAACTACTAGGACCATTACCTACCCGCCTGGAAAAGAAAATATTCCCCTTATTAAAAAGTTCTGTCCCTTCGGTAAAGAATTGTCGGTTCTCTCCAAAGGTCTGTTCAAAAGGGCCGAGATTTAATCGAACTTCATCAAAAGCAGCTTGTCCAAAATCAGGAATCAATGTTGCATCGAGGGTAAAACTATCGCTCAAACCATATTTGACATCCATACCTGCACTAAAATCGGTTTCTGTTTCTCCATCAACAGTCGAAACCAATCCCTGCAAAAACGGAAAGAAGGTCAATCGTACAGGAGGATTTATTCCTTTCACACCTGTTACCAGTCCATTGTATTGGGTTCGTTGTCCTATTTCATTATTGATAAAATTCCAGCTATGGGATTGATTGCGTTGTTGTAAACGTCTGTAAAAGTTTATACTCCAATCTTGGACATCAACCTCTGGAAAACGCAATGCGTTATATGGGATTTTAAATTCTGCATACCAACCTTTTTCATCAAAAGAAGCTTTAGCGTCAAACACTACATTATAACTAAAGTCTTCATTAAACTGATCAGCTCTGGAGTCTCCGATGGTACCAGCGCTAGTAATATAGAAACGAGTTTCATTAATACCGTCATTATAAGTATTGATGCTAACGGCAAAGAAATCGGATTGTACAAAAACATTATCTCGTTGACTGAATTGTCGTAATATTTTGTCGGGCTCATTATCATATAAATAGGCAGCAAAATACACAGCCTTATCATCGTAGGCCATTTTGATTTCAGATTGTAGGTTTTCTGGAATGGTACCTTCATTACCGGGCTGCCACATATGAAAATTACCACTAGCAGGGATATCCTGCCATACCTCGTCAGAAAGGACGCCATCTATCTTTGGGGGATTGGATATTCTTTTGGCATGTATTTCTTTCTTTTCCTGAGCCATCATTAGCATGGTGCTCAAAAAGAAAAAGACACTAAATTTGAAGCATAGTGATATATTCATAAATTGTACTAAAATCCTTACTTTTTGATCTTTTGCAAATCTAGGATTGTTGAAACGCATGGCGTACTAACGAAAAGTTAAAAAGTAAAAGTGATTTTCGGGATCACCGTATTTTAGCTTAAAAACTAATTGATTTTATAAAATGAATAAAGAAATGAATACAGATATTGCAGTTGTTGCTGGAGGTTGTTTTTGGTGTACGGAGGCCGTTTTTCAGCGTTTGGAAGGAGTGATCAGCGTTACTTCTGGTTACACCGGCGGTACCATCAAAAACCCCGCGTATCGAGAAGTAACCACAGGTAGAACCGGACATACCGAAGCTATCAAAATAGAGTATAATCCTACTATTATTAGCTACAAAGAGTTATTAGAAGTGTTCTTTGCTACACACGATCCTACTACACTTAATCGACAAGGAGCGGATAAAGGGACACAATACAGAAGTGGTATCTACTATAGTAACGAAGAACAAAAGCAGATAGCCGAAGGGATTATTGAAGAATTAACAACTCAAAATGTTTTTGATGCGCCTATAGTAACAGAGGTAATGGCATTAGGGCCTTTCTACAACGCAGAGGGATATCATCAGGATTACTACAATCAAAATAGCGAACAGGGGTATTGCCAATTTGTGATAAATCCAAAACTCAATAAATTATACACTACCTTTAGAAGCAAATTGAAAAAAGAAATACAGAATTAGTAACAATGCCATATAAGAATTTTGAAGAGTATAATATTGAGGTTACAGAAGAAGTAAAAGGAAAGTTCAAATCAATCATTGAGGATATCGGGGAGGATACTGAGCGTGACGGAATCTTAAAAACTCCAGAAAGAGCTGCCAAAGCGATGCTTTTTTTAACCCAGGGATATCATCAGGATCCTGAAGAAATATTAAAAGGAGCCATGTTTAAGGAGGATTATGATGATATGGTAATTGTGAAGGATATCGAGCTGTATTCGCTTTGTGAACATCATATGCTCCCGTTTTTTGGTAAAGCTCATATTGCCTATATCCCAAACGGACATATTGTCGGGTTGAGTAAATTGCCTCGAATTGTCGATGTTTTTGCTAGGAGACTACAAGTACAAGAACGATTAACTCATGATATTTTAGAATGTATCAATGATACTTTAAAACCTAAGGGAGTAGCCGTGGTTATTGAAGCTTCGCATATGTGCATGATGATGCGTGGAGTTCAAAAACAGAACTCTGTTACGACAACTTCTGGATTTAGAGGGCAATTTGAAAAAATAGAAACTCGCACAGAATTCCTGAGATTAATTACCTCAGATTTGACTTAATTTTTTTGGAATACAATTTGCTAATTAATTAGTAATAACCTAATTATAAGTTTATGGCAAAAGAAAAATATAAAAAATTAGCACTAAGTCTTCTATTTGACGCAATGGGAATGGTAACCTTCGTGATTCCTATGATAGGGGAATTTGGAGATGTGGTGTGGGCCCCATTGGCTGCTTATCTTATGACGAGAATGTATAAAGGAAATGTAGGTAAAGCAGCAGGTTTTGTCACATTTGTAGAAGAGGCTTTGCCAGGTTTTGATGTGATCCCTACGTTTACCATTATGTGGTTGTACACCTATGTATTCAAAAAAGAAAAAGTAAAGGATATTATCGATGCAGAAATATCTTAATTCTTTAAAAAACGAGCAAATCCCATTCTAGAAAGCATTTTCTTTTCAAAATTCCAGAAGAATTTGAACTGCCCAAACAACCATCCAACGATCAATAATATAATTTGATATACAGGGAAAATCAGGAATATGCGTAATGGCCAGTAAATCCAACCACTGGTTGTTTCTTTGCTAAGTCCTATTAATGAGATGATAGGATCAGATATTCGTGCTGCAGTAGATCCTGTGATGGCAAAAGCAATAAAAATAGCAATCAATTCCCATCGGTAGGTGACTTCCCATTTTTTTTCTAGGACACTAAAAAGTTTAAGCGTAATCCAAAGAAGAACTGCAGCAAATAAAATGCTTAGCGAAGATAAAATACCCAGATAAGCCACATCATTAGGTTGCAACTCAAAAAGACTGATGATTCTTTTACCAATAAGATATCCAGAAAGTACTAGGCTTGTCAAGCCCAAAAACGGAAATAGTAATTGCCAGTTAGACGTTATTTGCCAGCGATCCTTAAATTTTTGCATGAGGCAAAAATACAACTAAAAAATCTGTTAATCAAAACGTTTGCCCACGAGCAAAGGTAAAACGTTGTCGATATTGTTGTTGAAAGAACAAGAAGTAATTGTACAGTAAATAATTTACCTCATAACCATATGCAATTCCCGATTCATAGTTAATGGGTTGCATGTACAAATTGGGATCAAAACGCAGCGGTTGTTGTACTCTTTGATTGTATTCTATTACAAAAAGGTTATTACGTGTTTCTAAGAAATTTTCTGAATAATACCCTCTTGGGCGTTGGGTGAGTAACCAGGCATTAAATCCAGGTTCTATGATAATGATTTCATACTCCAGACTGTCATTGGCTATTCTGAGCGTATCAGACATTTGACTATCATTGGTCGCCAAGAGGTTTCTGTCCTTAGTCGTTGAACAACTATAGATAAAAACTCCCAAAACAATGATATACATTATATTTTTCCACATACTACGCTTAAAATACAAAAAAGCCGAAGATTTCTCTTCGGCTTTAACCATTATTTATGATCTGTTTTTATTTTCCAAATAATCCACCTAGCAGTCCACCAAGTCCGCCTTTCTTGCTTCCGCTACCGCTTAACAACATACCTGCTACATCATCAAGAATACTTCCGTCTCCATCTGCATCAAGAAAAGACTCTATTAATGATTGTTGTTTAGATCCAGCACCACCGCCAGACATATTACCCAACATGCCTAATAATCCGTTGGCATCGCTTACATTACTTTGAGAAGCTTGCTTACCAAGCACTCCCATCAAAATTGGAGCGGCAACCTTCAGAATTTGCGCAACAGAACCCGCATCCATTCCAGATTTCTGACTTAATGCATTTTCTACCGCTGGTTGTTTACCACCAAGGATATGTCCTAATATTCCGGCACCATCATCAGAAACGCTTTGATCAACACCACCTTCAAATAAACCTCCTAGGTTGTCCAAAATTCCTCCAGTGTGCTTTCCTGACAAAGCATTAAGTAAACCAGATGCTCCCTCTGGAGTAGAAGCGTTACGTTGCATTGCACCCATAAGTACTGGCATAGCCATACTTAACAAATCTCCTGTTTTATTAGCAGGTTGCCCGGTTTGAGAACTTACACCGTTAATGATTTGTCTGCCCATTGGGCTATCTAAAAGATCTAGAATTCCTGACATAGTAGTTTAGTTTTTATTAATGATAACTAAAATTACATCTTTTCTAGGTAGAATTAAAAATATGCTACTACTTTATTTTGTCGACAATTCGATGAATGACATATTTCAAGGATGAAAGAATAAAAAACGCCATTCCCGTAAAGAAATGGCGTTTTTAATATTACTTTTTATCTTATTATTTCAGTATAGAAATAATCTGATCAGCAAGTTCTACTCCGATACGATCTTGAGCTTCACCAGTGGCAGCTCCAATATGAGGAGTTAAAGAGATTTTGCTGTTCATTAGTACCTTGATGGCAGGGCTAGGCTCATTTTCGAATACATCAAGTCCTGCAAAGCCTAATTTTCCTTTTTCTAAAGCTTCAACCAATGCAACTTCATCTACAACACCACCTCGGGCAGCGTTTACAAGTCCGGCACCATCTTTCATTTGTGCGATTTCAGCTTTTCCGATCACATATTCCTTTTGTGCAGGTACGTGAAGGGTAAAGAAATCGGCATTTTTAAGTACTTCTTCTTTGGATACGGTTTTGATCTTAAAGTTTGCCGATTGTCCATCAAAGAATTCCAATGGGATATCTACTTCTTCTATAAATGGATCAAAGGCTATTACTTTCATTCCAACACCAATTGCAATTTTGGCAGTAGCTTGTCCGATTCGTCCAATTCCGATGATACCAAGAGTTTTTCCTCTAAGCTCAATTCCTCCACCATAAGATTTCTTAAGATTTTTGAATTTGCTATCCCCCTCTAAAGGCATATTTCTATTGGAGTCATGTAAAAAACGAACTCCACCATACAAATGTGCAAAAACCAATTCTGCAACCGAACCAGAAGAGGCTGCCGGAGTGTTAATTACATGTAACCCTTTTTCTCTAGCATAGGCAACATCAATATTATCCATACCAACACCACCACGTCCAATGATTTTTAGCGAAGGACAGTTGTCTATAATATCGGTTCTTACTTTGGTGGCACTTCTTACTAATAAAACAGAAATCTCGTTGTCATTAATATAATCCACCAACTGGTCTTGAGCGACGGTCGTAGTTAATACTTCGAACCCTACTTTTTCGAGGGCGTTAATACCACTTTGTGATACTCCGTCGTTTGCTAATACTTTCATTATTAATTTTTAAGTTTTAAATGTTGGTTTTATGCTTTTCTTTCTAAATCGCCCATTACGTCTACCAATGCGGCTACACTTTCTATAGTCATCGCATTGTACATACTAGCACGATATCCGCCTACACTACGGTGTCCATTAACCCCATTAATTCCAGCTTCTTTCCACATGGCATCAAATGTTTCTTTTAAGTCTTCATTTACCAGTGTAAAAGTCGCATTCATTACAGAGCGATCTTCCTTGGCAGCAAATCCTTTAAATAATGGATTTACATCTATTTCAGAATAAATAAGGTTGGCTTTTTTCTCATTTAGCTCTTCAATAGTTGCCAATCCTCCTAGGTTTTTTAGCCACCTCAAGGTGAGCATAGAAGTATACACCGCAAAAACAGGAGGGGTGTTAAACATACTTGCTTTGCCCAGGTGTACTTGATAATCAAGCATCGAAGGGATTTGTCTGTTGATTTTTCCTAAGATATCTTCTTTAACTACTACCAGAGTAGTTCCTGCAGGTCCCATATTCTTTTGAGCCCCAGCATATATCAATGAGAACTGAGAAAAGTCCATTTGTCTTGAGAAGATGTCACTACTCATGTCACAAATTAAAGGTGCATTCGATTTTGGAAAATCCTTGATTTGTGTTCCAAAAATAGTGTTGTTACTTGTACAGTGTACATAATCCAAATCCTCGGGCACTTCATAACCTTTTGGGATATAGTTAAAGTTAGCATCTTTCGAAGAAGCAAGTTCTACGACATCTCCAAAAAGCTTTGCTTCTTTGATCGCTTTATCGCTCCAGCTACCTGTGTTGATATACCCTGCTTTATTTTGCAATAAATTATAGGCTACCATTAGGAATTGAGTACTCGCTCCTCCTTGTAAGAAAAGTGCTTTATATCCTTTTCCTTCAAGGCCCAGTAATTCTAAGGCCAGGCTGCGAGCCTCTTCCATTATATCAACAAAATCTTTGCTACGATGAGAAATCTCGATTACCGAAAGGCCGGAGTTATTGTAATCTAAAATGGCTTGTGATGCTTCTTTAAAAACTTCTTCGGGTAAGATACATGGTCCTGCGCTAAAATTATGCTTCTTCATCGTAATTTTTGTTATGATTTATTATTCCAAATTTCGTCTTGAGTTTTGTTTCAAATAAGATTGAAAAAAACACCACAAAGGTGCTAATAATCTTATACAAATGCATTATTAAAATGATAAATTATTTATTGAATTTTTGTCAAAAATTCAATAATGTCAACACCATCGGCATAATCTGCGAGACCGGGGCTTTGAGTTTGTCCGAAATCAACAGTTTTTTGGGTTTTATTTGCGCCTACAATGCATTGTATTTTATCATTATCTTCTTCTAGAATTTGTGAGATTTCCTCATCCGATCCATACTTTTGATAAAACAGCGTTGCAATAGGAGAGGAGTAACTAGGATCTTCTTTCATCATCAAAAATCCATTATCAAACAATTTGTAATTACTCATTAGGTAAACCGCTTTGTTGTAATCGTAGTTATTGGCGTACTTTTGACTGTCAATAATTGCATGATATCCGTACAAAGCATTAAAAAGTGCATCAAAATTATAATCTTCAGGAACATATACTTTTGAAACGTTACGGCATCCTAAGCCATAGTAGGTAAAAATATCTTTTCCTAAGGCTTCCAGCTGTTCTTTGGTTTCTTCGCCAGTAAGAACGGCTACGGAATTTCTGTTTTTTCGAATAATGTGGGGTACCTTGCCAAAATAATGTTCAAAATACCTCGATGTATTATTACTTCCGGTAGCGATAATAGCATCATAATCAGAAAACTGTTCGGTAGTGAAGGAAATATATTCTTTGAATCGCGGTTCTATTTCAATCAAGTAAGAAGTAAGAAATGGAAGCAACTGATTGTCATTTGTAGATTGCTTAATCAATATTTTATGACCAGAAATTAAAACACAAAGGAAATCATGAAATCCAACCAAAGGGATATTTCCAGCCATAATTACTCCGATAGTTTTTGGAGTCATATTCGATAGCTCATAAGCAGATAACCACTGCTTTAGATTTGTTTCGGTTAATGCTTTACTCCATTCATCAACTGCAAAAAGGACGTTTTCCTTGGTAAACCACCCATTGTAATGCTTTGCGCTTTCAATTTTTTGGACCATTTCATCAAAAAACGAATCTTCAGCGCGACCGGCATTAACTTTCTCATAACCAGTGGATTTAAATTGACTTAGAAACTCTCCGAGTTTTACAAAAGCGTTGATTCGATCATTTAATACCATGTCTTATTTGTTTATCACTAGTTTAGGAGTTATTTTTGTGTTGCAAATTTAGAATAAAAAAGAGCTATGGCAATTATAATAACAGATGAATGTATAAACTGTGGTGCATGTGAGCCAGAGTGTCCAAATACAGCAATATATGAAGGCGCAGACGATTGGAGATATTCTGATGGAACCGATCTAAACGGCGATGTAGTTTTGCCTGGTGGGAAAGCGGTGAATGCCGATGAAGCCCAAGAACCAGTTAGCGATGAGATTTACTATATAGTACCTGATAAATGTACAGAATGTAAAGGTTTCCATGAGGAACCACAGTGTGCGGCGGTATGTCCAGTGGATTGTTGTGTGCCAGATGAGGATGTGGTAGAAACAGAAGAATTCTTATTACAGAAGCAAGCATTTATGCATAAAGAATAATACTTCAATACGATGTATACCTTATAACCTGTCTCTTAAAGGCAGGTTTTTTTATGGCTGTTCTTTAAATTTTAGTATTTTCGTCGCTAAGTACAACCTCAAGTCAAAACCATAGTTATGAAAAAAATCGTTTTCTTTTTATTAGTGTTAGGATGCACTACTACTTTTTATGGACAATACCGCTGGGAAGTATCCGGTGGAGCCACTTTTTCTAAATTAAACCTAGATAATATCGATAGCAGCACGGGTACAGGGTTCTTTTTGAATGCTGGATACGGGTATGTTATGGGAGTAAGAGCTAGAACCAGTATTGTTTTTTCTTTGGAAATTTTACAGAGAAGTAGTGAGTTAGATCTTACTTCTGGGAGTTTTCCTGGTGTAAGTATTCCTGGTAGCAATGCAAGTGTAGATGTAAAAGCTTTGCAAATCGGATTTAATCCAAAATTTCGATACCTCACTGGAGAGGGTAAAGATCGTTTTAGAGGATTTGTTAATGTAGGTCCGTCTTTTAGAGTAAATACTAATTTTGAAATAGGAGGAGAAGAGTTGGAAGATGATGCCTACGAAAAACTAGTCATTGGTGGGGTATACGGTATTGGATTCTCGCAAATGGTAGGTGAAATGTTTGATATCATGGCAGAAGTAGGGGCTATGAATGATTTTGTAGACAATATTACAGATACCGATAGTAAGTTTTTTGATTTCTATGCACGAGTAGGGGTTCGTTTCAGAATCTACGATGCTAGACGATAAAGAATGATAAAGACATCTTAAAAATTTTCAGAATCCCGCTTCGGCGGGATTTTTCTTACCCTTTTTTGTTTAAAATTTTGTAAATTAGGTCATTACAAAAGTTTTTTGGAATGCTAAATTGGGGATACATATTACTCGCTCTTGTTGTGATCTATATCATTATTAGTGTTGCACTATATTATCTGCAAGAGTATTTCATTTTCAAGCCAGAAAAGTTAGACAAAGATTTTGAGTTTTATTACAACAACCAAACGGTAGAAGAATATAACCTGAAGACAAGAGATGGAGCCATCATTAATGGGTTGCATTTCAAGGTAGAAAAACCTAAAGGTGTGGTGCTATACCTTAAAGGAAATTCTAAAAGTATTAAGGGGTGGGGGAAATTTGCCGTAGATTTTACCAGACACGGTTATGAAGTAGTGATGTTGGATTATAGAGGGTTTGGGAAAAGTACCGGAAGACGCTCTTTTAAAGCTTTAAAACGCGATCTTCAATTTGTCTACAATAAGATTAAGGAAAAAGTAAACGAAAAGTATATCATTCTATACGGTCGTTCGATGGGATCTGGATTTGCGGCCAAGCTAGCTTCTATTAACAATCCTAAAATGCTAATTCTGGATGCTCCGTATTATAGTTTGACCAAAGTGGCCGCCAAGTTTATTCCTTTTATGCCTGTATCTTTGATCATGAGGTACCCCATACCAACGTATAAATGGCTGAAATATGTAAATTGTCCCATACACATCATTCATGGTACGCATGATAAGTTAATTCCTTTTAAATCCAGCGTAAAATTATCCAAGATCCGTCCTAAACTTACCAGATTGTATACTGTAATAGGGGGAGGGCACAAAAATTTGAATAATTTTGAATCATACCATAGAATGCTGGGTGAAATCATTAACTCCAGAATGAAAAGAATTAATTTCTCTGAAACTAGTATTGGGGTTAATCATTCTTCAAAACAAGTTAATGCGTAGACTGAAAACCATATTTTATTGGCTGGTAGGTTTCTATGCTGTCTTGGTATTGCTGCTCTATCTTTTTCAGGAAAAAATTCTATTTCATCCAGAAGTATTAGCCAAAGATTTTGTTTTTGAATTTGATCATGTATTTGAAGAGGTTTATCTACCTTCTGAAGATGGAGCAGAACTTCATGGAATTCATTTTAAAAACCAGGACCCAAAAGGTGTCATTCTATATTTTCATGGTAATAGCGGAAGCTTGCGACGCTGGGGAGAAATCACTACTTTTTTTGTAGAAAAAAATTATGATGTAGTAATTATGGATTATCGCGGGTATGGTAAGAGTACTGGTACTTTAACTGAACAGCGATTGTATGACGATGCACAACTATTTTATGAGTATGTCCTAAAACAGTTTTTGGAAAATGAAATCATTGTATACGGGAGGTCGCTGGGGACAGGGATAGCGATTAAAGTAGCTGCAGATAATGAACCTGAACGTCTTGTATTAGAAACTCCATACTACAGCATACAAGAAATAGCCAAGACAAAGTTCCCATTCATTCCTACTTCGAGCATTCTAAAATATCGAATCCCGTCTCACGAAATGATTCAAGATGTACGTTGTGCAATTACGATTTACCATGGAACTGATGATCAGGTAGTACCTTTTCCATCCGGAAAGCGATTATTTGAAAGCATACCCAACAAAAATAAAAAGTTTATTGTGGTACCCGACGGATCCCACAATAATCTAATTTTATATCAAGAATACTTATCTACTATCGATAGTGCATTAGGAAACTAAGAGATAGGTCCTAAAAGTTATTCAACGCATCTCTGTATTCTCTTAAATCAGAGATGTTCATTTTGTTATTTAAACTCTTGGTAAGCGATACAAGATATTTTAGACTTTCTACAGGATCAGATCCAGCTGTACTCTCATTAGCAGCTTCTTCATCTTCTATAGGTTCGTCATCTGGGATGGGAACCAGAAAAGAATTATGCTCCTCGATATGTTCGTAGGTGTATCTAAGTACTTTTACAACTAACGGAACTTCTTCTTGTAACGCGTACTCTCTAAGAGATTTTAGATCTTCAATAAGAGCATCTGAATTGATTCCGGTGTTATCAAGATCTGCAACAATCTTGTCTACTAATTTGATGGCTTTTTTATTTTCCAATGATATTAATTATATGATGGTTAATTAAATTATCACTGCAAATTTAATTTTTTCCTGAACTTTTGAAACCACTAAACGGGTATTTTATTCAAACATTACAATTATTTTTCTGTTTACGATAATTTAACAATAAATCGGGTTTTTGCGTATATTATTGATTATCAGTTATTTGAACTGTTTTATCTTAACAAATACTAGTATTCCTGCTAAAGTTTGAGGTAAAACCGTAACCGTTTATACCCCAAACCTCTTTATCTTTGAAAAGTATTCCAATTACAATTTTTCCCTTACTTTTTTTGTTTTCCCCAACACTTACCTCCTTAGTCCTAAGGAGGTAAGTTCTTCTTTATACCTATCGGTTTTAAAAAAGTTTTACGATTTGACCTTTATCTTCGGCCTTGATAGTGACCAAAAGTTTTCTAAATCCAAGTGAATTAACCTTGTATACTTTGGTACCTGTTGTCCAGTTTTCTTTTCTTACCGAACCTGGCATCATTGGGAAACCGTATCCGAACTTGGAACCATCAGGTTTTGGCCCAACGACAAAAAAGTTATTTCTAGAGAATGAGTTATTCTTAATTTTGAAATTGATGTATTCGATAGAAGCATCTTTCTTAATACTAGATTTTGCGATCATTTGTTTACTATCTCCTTTCAAGATTCTTGGGGTATTGGTTACGATTAACTTGGCATTGTCATTTAGATCAGAATCCAGGCTGTTTATCACATTTACCTTGGCACTTCCCCAACTCCAAATTCGGATAATAGCGTTTTGTGCGATAAGGCCTGATGCATCTACACTACCTACTTCGTTTCCGATACGTAGCTCTTTAGTTTTACCCTCGACTATTATTTTACCTACCAATGCCATTAAGCGTATCTCTTGTGTATTCAGGTTGATGATTTTGGTGGTATCATGGGTTCCTTGCTCTACAGCTTTTAGTCCAGGAGCACCAATAATAATTTTGGCTTTCTTTGTAGGTTGAATCCATTCTAGTTGTCCTATGGATAACACGCCATCTACGACTTCTTTGTCGATATTTTGGAATAAATTGTTATCTGTGGTAATAGTTAATGATTCTTCTTGGGCAGTATCGATCAATACATCAGCATAAAAGTTGATCTTAATTGTATGTACATTGTTGATATCAAATTTTTTGGTTTCGATGATTCCGTTACCCTTTATTTGAGCGTATCCAACGCATCCCATAAGGAAAAATAAAAATGTGAGTGTTCTCATGATATTTTGATTTTGAATTATTGTTTTTTTAGATGAAATGAATATGAGTAGATGCTTTAGTCTTGTTTCGGAACCATTGCCGAGAGAGTAGATAGTCCAGACCGAACCTGCCAGAACCTAGTACAAGATGATACATAGAAAGCCATAAGAATCCCATGGCAGGAAGCATTCCCCAAAGACCATCGTCCCATTTTTGAAAGAATATGGCAACCAACATGGTGCATATGATAAAGAATGACGCAACTCTGGTTTTTAAACCAAGAGCAAGAAATACTCCACCTATCGCTTCGCTAGCAGCACCCATCCATGCAAAGAACACTGGGAACAGAGCAAAAATGCATCCATATGCTGCGATATCTTTAGGAAACCAATCTACTACTTCGAATAAACCTAGTTTTGGAGATCCTTCAGGACTCCAGGGAACTCCAAATTTACTACCACCAAAATTGATGGCTAGGGCAAGCCCACAGATTACTCTTGGAATGGCGAAGGCCAAATCTATTGACCAATGTTTCATTAAGGTAGGCGTGATTATCGTTTTAAGTACTTTTTTCATTTGTTTTAGATTTTGATGATTGAACAGTTCAAAAGTCCAAAACCTCAATGATACCCACGCCTCATAACAAAATAAGACGGCTCAAATCATAATTTGAGCCGTCTTATTCTTTTGAGACTTCGTCTATAAAGCCTTATTTTTTCTGGGCTAAGAGGACAATGTTTTCATCAGTGCTTAGTGTTACTTTACCATCGGTAACTTTTGCCTCTATACCTGAATAATGATCAATTATCGTAGTTCCTTCAGCAAAAAGAGTGTTGGTCATTACTGTTTTTTCCCCTTTTGGAAGTTCTAGACCTACAACAACCGTATCCGAAATGCCATTTTGTTTATACGTTCTCGAAAACACATACGGAGCATTCGAGATCATTTTGTGTTTCCCAGCACCTACTGCGGGATGCTCTTTTCTGAACGTTCCCAGTTTTTGCCAGTGAGTTAATAAAGATTTTGTTGCTTCATCTTCCATGGCATCCCAGTTCATATTAGAGCGTAAGGTAGCATCTCCTTCGGTTTCTTCTATAATTAACGATCTTGCCGTTTCATCTCCATAATATATTTGAGAGATTCCTGGAGTAAGCAAGAGTTTGGTTGCCGATTCATAGGTTTTGCTTCTTTCCTTATCAAATGGATCCCCATCGTCATGAGAACTGATATAGTTCATGACACCTTTCCCGATCAGGCTAGTGCTTAATATTGTGCTATACTTGCTGAAAAGTGTTTCATAATCCAATTGTTTGGCATCATACTTAAACTGAAAATTAATCATGTTATCAAAACCATGAGCGAAATAATCTACTTTCTTATCTCCAAAATCATAATATCGTTTGCTATCAATTCCATAGCCGTACAATTCTCCAAGGATATAAAATTCATTATCGTCCAATACTTCATCAGGGTGCTTTGATTTCCATTCTGCAAACGCGACTTTGGCTTGTTCTTCCAGCACCTTCCATGCATCTTCTTCAACATGTTTTACGGTGTCTACACGATATCCATCAATTCCTAACTCTCGCACGTAATCCGTAAGCCATTTAATGATATAGTTTTTTGGAGATCGTTTTAACCCGGTTTTGGTAAAAAAGATATCCAATTCAGCCAATTCTATCTCTAATCTTCCTTCAGAAGTCCATTTGTCAATTAGTGCTTTTGGCAATTCTACTTCCTCGTTGCTTTCCGTTTTTACATCTGGTAAGTTCTTTACTAGTGTGCATACCGTAGCACTATTATAATCTTTATAAGTACATTGAGGTTCTGTACGTACCCAGTTGTCTGGCCATACAGGATCTTTATCAGTTACTGGCCCAGTGTGGTTCAAAACGACATCCATCAAAATTCGAATGCCATTATTATGTGCTACCTTGACCAGTTGTTTCAAATCATTATAAGTACCATAATTGGGATCAATTTTGGTCCAGTCTTTGGCCCAATACCCATGAAAAGCATAAGTATTCCCGGTACCTTCGTCCACACTATCATGGATTTGTTCTACAACTGGAGTAAACCAAATGGCGTTGATGCCTAAATCTTTGAAATATCCTTCTTCTATTTTTTTAACGATCCCTTTGATATCTCCTCCCTGGAACCCTCTTAGTTTTCCGGTTTCTTTGGTTCTTTCTAGTACAACGTCGTTTTCTGTATCTCCATTATTAAAACGATCGGTAAGGAGAAAGTAGACATTGGCACCTTCCCAAATGAAAGGTTCTGATTTCTTTTTAGTAGTAGATGCTGTATCCGAAACATCTTTTTGTTCCGTTTTTTCTTTTTTGGAGTCGCTTTTACACGCAAAAAGAACGCACATCAGCGCAAACAAAGTGATTCTTGCGAAATTATTCATAAGTTCTAGGTGGTTTAAAACGCTAATCTATAAAAACTCTTACAAAAATCGATAGAAGATGAATTGCGATATTGATAAAAATGAATATAGTAATTATTGATGCTGCATAGCATACTCTGAGGGAGAGGAATTGGTCAATTTTTTGAATACTCGGTTAAATGTTGCTTTGCTATTAAAACCGCATTCATGTGCAATTCCCAACAAGGATAGTTGTTTTTGTTTTCCTTCCTTAAGCATATCCTGTACTGCTTTTACTCTATATCCGTTGATAAAATCGTTGAAGTTTTTTTGGAAACCGCTGTTTATAGTTTCAGAAAGAACGGGAACACTTATTTTTAGCATTTTAGATAGTTCCTTCAAATTCAAATCTGGATTCAAAAAGGGCTTTTCGTCATTCATAAACTGCTCGAGTTTAGCTTTATTTTCCAGGAAGCTATTGTCTTTGGGAGCGTCGAGAGTTTTTTTCTCTGAAGATGGAATTACATCAAAATTCAAATTCTCTAGCGTATTGGTATCTGTAAAATACCCTTTTATACCAATATAAATAATCGCCAAAGCCGAGAAGAACTGATACCACCATCGTTGGGTCCAGTGCAAGTCAACAATCAAATCTCCGATTACTCCTTCAAAAATGCTGTAGAGAAAGAGAAAAGAGTAGATGAACAAAAAGTTACGTATCCAATTGAGTTCTATCGCATAGGTATTCGAAAAGAAATGTTGAATCTTCTTTTTGTAGGCGTAGTATAACTGCAGTGTAAAGGTCAAGTACAAAAGCATTTGCAAACTTTCTACAATCCCAACTAATGGTTGAACGTACTTTTCATCCAGATGTATTTTTAAGTATCCATTTTGAGTTTCGTCAAAGCCAGGTAAGGAGGCATCATAAATAAAAATGGATATTTTATAAATCACAAAAAGAGTAACAGGCACAAAATGGTAAACATCTTTTTTCTTAAATCTAAAATTTGGAGTAGTAATCGACTTTACATAAAAATACAACAAAGGCCCTACAGCCAAACTAAGTGCTATCAGCCAATAATTGATTTTGGTATTTCGATAGGTGTCGTACCACTCCATAAAACCAATAGTATAGGTAGTTCTATGATATCCCGTTATGAAAATAAGTAGCGCTAAGAGTAAAGCAGGAAGGTATTTTTGATTAAAATATCGCATCAATAGCAATACTGCAAAGACATACGCTTGTAACACTAATAGCAAAAGTGGTGTGCTGTACAGATTAAAAGAAGGAAATTCAAGAAATAGGATCTGCTGCATACTGCTAATTTAAAGAATTGAAAATTTAATTTTTGTTTTTTTTTAAATGAAAATGATGTTCCTTTGACATCTAAATGATTACCATGAGCAAACTAAAAGCCTGGATTTCGGCAGCTAGACTTAGAACACTTCCCTTATCCGTTTCAGGAATTATTGCCGGATCGGCTATGTTTAATAATGTTGTGTTGAATTCTTATAATATTGATAAAGAGGTAATCGGTAATCTGGAAGGAGCAGCTCCTTTTTATGCTACTCTTATATTTTGGTTGGCTATTGCCACCACATTAGGTCTGCAAATCTTATCAAATTTTGCCAATGATTATGGTGATGGGGTAAAAGGAACAGATAATAAAGATCGGGTAGGGCCAGAAAGAGCTATCCAAAGTGGAGCAATTACCAAAAAAGCAATGTTTACTGGTATTGTTTGTACAGCAATCATCACCTTTTGTATGGCTATTGCGCTAATTTATGTGTCTTTTGGGAAAGAAAACTTCTTTTACTCCTTGTTCTTTTTTGTATTAGGTATTGGAGCTATCGTTGCGGCCATAAAATATACGGTGGGTAATTCTGCATATGGCTATAGAGGTTTAGGAGATGTTTTTGTTTTTATTTTCTTTGGATTGGTAAGTGTAGTAGGATGCTACTTCTTATTTACCAAACAATTGAATGGTCTGGTATTTTTACCTGCGATCACTATTGGTTTGTTGAGTACTGCAGTACTGAACCTAAATAATATGCGTGATTTTCAAAATGATCAAAAAGTAGGGAAGAATACCTTGGTCGTTAAGCTGGGAATCACCAAAGCCAGGCGATATCATTTCACAATTATAGGTATTGCTATGTGTGCGATGCTCCTATTCTTATGGAAAACCTATCAGAATCTGAATGATGCGTTATTTCTTGTTGCTTTTGTACCTTTAATTATTCATTTGATAAAGGTGTACAAGACAGCTAATACCGAATTATTGGATCCTGAGTTAAAAAAAGTGGCATTATCTACTTTTTTGCTGGCGTTGCTATTTAGTCTGGGACAGATTTTATAATTTCAGCAACACAAATCATCAAAAATGCATACTCATGAAAATTACCTTTTACGGTCATAATACACTATTGATAGAAGTTGAAGATATCAATGTCTTGGTAGATCCTTTTATTACTGGTAATCCTTTGACAAAAGATAAGATTGATATCACCACAATCAAGGCAGATTATATTTTACTCACACACGCACATCAAGATCATGTTTTGGACGCCGAAGCAATAGCTAAGCAAAATGAGGCAACTATTGTTTCTAATTACGAGATTGCGATGTACTATCAAGCAAAAGGAATTGAAGTACACCCTATGAATCATGGTGGTAACTGGGATTTTGATTTTGGTAAAGTGAAGTATGTAAACGCTATTCACACCAGTAGTTTTGCTGATGGTACCTATGGAGGGCAACCCGGAGGTTTCATTATAGAGGGCGAGCATAAGACCATTTACATTGCTGGTGATACAGCATTATCCATGGATATGAAGTTGATCCCAATGTCTCATACCCTGGATCTAGCGATTTTACCTATTGGCGATAATTTTACAATGGGAGTTGATGATGCCATCCTTGCTAGTGAGTTTGTAGAATGTGATAAGGTTTTGGGGGTTCATTATGATACCTTTGGATACATCGAGATCGATCATGAAGAAGCCAAACGCAAGTTTTTTGATAAAAACAAGGACCTAATGTTGTTGGAGATAGGAGCTAGTATTGATTTATAAATGAAAGCAACGTATCACAAATATATTTTAGACTTTAAGAGACCTAGTGGTACTTCTCGAGGAGTCTTAAAGCAAAAAGAAACCTGGTTTATTGTCCTTTCTGATAACAATAAAAAGGGAATAGGAGAGTGTGGTATCCTTAGAACATTAAGTATTGATGATCGTCCGGACTATGAGGACAAATTGAAATGGGTTTGCGATAACATTCACTTGGGATTAGATCAATTACTAGAAGAGATGCGCGAGTTTCCGAGTATACAATTTGGGTTGGAAATAGCATTCGCATCTTTAGAAAGTGAACACCCATTTTTATTGTTTCCTTCGGATTTTACAGAGGGAAGACAAAATATTCCAATCAATGGTTTGATCTGGATGGGCGATAAAGAGTTTATGGAAACTCAAATTAATGAAAAACTGCATACAGGTTTTGATTGCATTAAGATGAAAATCGGGGCCATAGATTTTGAAACAGAGTTGGAGTTGTTATCTTTTATAAGATCGAAATACACTCCAGATGTTATTGAATTGCGTGTAGATGCCAACGGAGCCTTTTCTCCAGAGGAAGCTATGCATAAATTAGAACGTCTTTCCGCATTAGAATTACACAGTATCGAACAGCCTATCCGGCAGGGCCAATATGAGGAAATGAAGCGGTTATGTAAAACCACTCCTTTACCCATAGCTCTGGATGAAGAATTAATCGGAGTTTTTGATGTAACGGAAAAGCAAAAATTACTACAAACTATACAACCACAATATATTATTCTAAAACCAAGTTTAATAGGTGGGTTTAAAGGAACGAATGAGTGGATCCAAATAGCAGAAAGTTTAGGGATAGGTTGTTGGATCACAAGTGCTTTGGAGAGTAATATTGGTCTCAATGCTATTGCACAGTATACCTTTACTTTGAAGAGTACAATGCCTCAAGGGCTGGGAACCGGAAGTTTGTTTACTAATAATTTTGAAGCTCCGTTGCAGGTAGCAAATGGAGAATTGAAATACGAAAGGAATATCGAATGGGTAGTAGAATACCTAAATGAGAATCATTAAATATGTATATAGAACAAGGAAAAAAAGGAAATTTGGGGATGTGGAAATATCTCCCTCTGCCGCTAGGTTTTTTCGGACTTATGGGGCTTAATTATTTGGTCACTCTATTGATGGATATTGACTCGGATACAGTGATCAAACAGCAAATTGAGATGGTAGGGAAAACAGGGTTGTTTCTTCAGTTAATGATTCCTTTTGTGATCTTTTTGGTTGGGTTATTACTTTGGGTCAAGTTTGTGCATCAACAGTCCATTCTATCACTTACTACATCCAGAAAAAAAGTGGATTGGAAAAGAATATTTTTTGTGTTCGGTTTGATGGCCTCTTTTATTATCATTTCAACAGGAGCTGATTATTATTTTTCTCCAGAAGATTATCAACTAAATTTTGAAGCAACATCCTTCATTAAATTATTGATATTGGCAATAATCTTGGTGCCTATTCAGACTAGTTTTGAAGAGTATATGTTTAGAGGATATTTGATGCAAGGTGTTGGGTTGGCTTCAAAAAAGAGATGGGTTGCATTAATCTTTACTTCAATTACTTTTGGACTGTTGCACGCCGCTAACCCCGAAGTAGGAACTTTAGGCCCTATCATTATGGTATACTATATAGGTACGGGATTGTTTTTAGGGATCATCACCTTAATGGACGAAGGAATGGAGTTGGCATTAGGATTTCATGCTGCGAATAATTTGATAACGGTTTTGTTGGTTACAGCAGATTGGACAGCGTTACAAACAGACTCTATTTTGATTGATATCTCTGATCCTGGGACAGGATACCAAATATTAATTCCTGTTTTTGTAATTTTCCCATTGTTTCTGTTGATACTTTCTAAAAAGTATAAATGGACCGATTGGAAAGGTAAACTTCTTGGAGAGGTAGATGTAACCCCTATTGCGCAAGAGGTAACAAAAGATTAATCTACTCTTTACGTACACATAACCTTTGGATATGGCAGAAAATTGAAATTTGACTATGGAATCAAGGAATACATTTTCTACCCCCCAAATACACGAAAAGTTTTCGATCAATAAACGCAACCCGGATAGGGATGAGTTGATGCGACTTGCGTATGCCTTCATAAAAGAAGGAGAAGTTTATGAACAGGAGGCAGGTAGTTTTTTGTTGGATTGGTTAAATGAAAAAGATCATATTGTTGTACAAACATCCGGATCTACAGGAAAACCTAAAAAAATTAGGGTCCTAAAACAACATATGATCAATAGCGCTAAAGCAACTGGTAAATTTTTTAAGGTAGAAGAAGGAAGTACAGCACTACTTTGTTTATCTGCAAACTACATCGCTGGCAAAATGATGTTGGTACGTGCTATGGTATTAGGATGGAAAATTGATTTGGTACCTCCAAAAACAAATCCTTTGGATACCGTTTACAAGCAGTATGATTTTTGTGCCATGGTTCCTTTGCAACTCGATAACTCCTTAAATAGATTGCACCTTATTAAAAAGCTCATTGTAGGTGGTGGTCCGGTTTCAGAAAACTTGAAAGAACTTACTCAAGGAGTCAAGACCAAAATTTACGAAACCTACGGGATGACAGAAACCGTATCCCATATTGCTGCCAGAAGGATCAATCCGAAGAAAAAAGATAAAAAAGAGGCAAATTACTTCAAGGCTTTACCCAACATTACCTTAAATCTTGATGATCGTAATTGCCTGGTTATTAAAGCTCCTCAATTATATAGTGAGACTCTAGTAACCAACGATGTAGTAGATCTTAAAACCTACAAGAAATTTGTTTGGAAAGGACGCTATGATAATGTAATTAATAGTGGTGGAGTAAAGCTATACCCAGAAGAGATCGAGACCAAACTTCAACTTTTGATCGGGCATCGTTTTTTTATTGCAGGAATGCCAGATGATGTACTTGGGGATAAATTGGTACTCATTATAGAAAGAGATTTTGAGGAAATAGCCTACCTAAGTATTAAAGAGGCTATCAATGATTTGGATACTCTTAGCAAATACGAACACCCTAAAGATATCTATTTCTTCCCTCAGTTTATAGAAACTGAAAACGGAAAAGTACAACGTACCCAAACACTAGAATTGGTGATGAGCTCCAGCTCATAACTTCTAGACTTGCTATTTCCCTCATTAAAAATTAGGTTTCCCTCATTGTTGATTGTCTTCAATCTTAACAACCTATAATTTCAGGTCATAATCTAAAAGGATCAACTATGAAATTATTAGGGTTTTTTATGTGTTTTATTTTGAGTATTGGATATACTCAAGCACAACAACTGAACGTAACGGGAACGGTTACCGACAACCGGAATTTACCATTGCCTGGTGTAAGTGTCATTATCAAAGGGACAACCAAAGGAATACATACAGATTTTGATGGTGTGTATAATATCTTAGTGAATAAGGGAGATACATTGGTGTTTTCTTATGTAGGATTTGCAACCAAAGAAATACAGGTAATTGCTTCAGGGACTCTTGATGTGACTCTTGAAGTATCAGCTAGCGAGTTAGAAGAAGTAGTAGTCACAGGGTATGCAGCAAAAAGACAAAAACACGCTTTAGGGTATAGCGTTTCTACTATAACTGCTTCTTCAATAAGAAAATCCAAACGCAGAAGAAAGGTAAGAGCTTTACGGGGTAGAGCAGCTGGAGTAGTGGTTTCGAGGAGAAATCAGAAATCACGAGGAAACGGTAATGTTATCATAAGAGGGACGAGTAGCTATTCTAAAAATGAACAACCATTATTTGTGGTGGATGGAACAGTTATGAGTAAAAAAGATATGGCTGGTATTCAAGCAATGGATCCTTCCAAAATAAAGAGTATCAATGTTCTTAAAGGTAAGAGTGCTTCATCGATTTATGGTGCAAAGGCTAGTAACGGCGTAGTTGTAGTAACAACGCATACTGGAAAGTTTAAAATGGAAGACAATGAATCCTATACAGAAATTGAAGAAAATACTTTTAAGCATGTACAAACATCACCGCTATCCACTTTTTCAATAGATGTAGATAAGGCTTCGTATAGTAATATACGTAGAATGATAAATAACGGAACTCAAGTTCCTCAAGATGCTGTAAAAGTCGAAGAAATGATTAATTACTTTGATTACGATTATGCCCAGCCTACCGGAGAGCATCCAATGGCGATACATACCGAATACGGACAAACTCCTTGGAATCACAATACTCAACTTGTAAAGATTGGTTTAAAAGGAAAGGAAGTGCCTAAAAGTGAAATACCTGCATCTAATTTGGTTTTCTTGATCGATGTATCGGGTTCGATGGGTAGTGAAAATAAGTTACCACTACTTAAAAAGGCATTTTCACTATTGGTTAAAGAATTAAGAGAAAAGGATAAAGTCTCAATTGTGGTATATGCAGGTGCCGCAGGACTTGTGTTGGAACCTACCTCTGGAGCGCATAAAACCAAAATTAGTAATGCTCTTGATCGTCTAGAATCGGGAGGAGCAACGGCTGGAGGAGAAGGAATAGCTTTGGCTTACAAGGTTGCTCAGGAAAATTTTATTAAAGAAGGTAATAACAGAGTAATACTTGCTACAGATGGGGATTTTAATGTAGGGATGAGTTCTGATAAGGATATGAAAAGATTGATCGAAGAAAAACGTAAATCAGGAGTATTCTTAACATGTCTAGGTTTCGGAATGGGAAATTATAAAGACAGTAAACTGGAAACACTGGCCGATAAAGGTAATGGAAATCATGCATACATTGACACTATGCAAGAAGCGCAAAGAGTTTTGGTGAAGGAATTTGGAGGTACACTATATACTATTGCCAAAGATGTAAAGATTCAGGTAGAATTTAATCCTTCAAAAGTAAAAGCATATCGCCTTATCGGTTACGAGAATCGATTGTTAAATGACGAAGATTTTGTGGATGACACCAAGGATGCAGGAGAGCTAGGGAGTGGGCATACGGTTACTGCATTGTACGAAATCATACCTGTTGGAGTGAAAAGTGAGTTTATTGTGGATATTCCAAATTTAAAATACACTAGAACTAATGTAAAAACTGGTTTTGGAAACGAATTGTTAACGGTAAAATTTAGGTATAAAAAACCTAGCAAAAATAAGAGCATAGAAATGGTACATGTAGTGGACACAGAAAACCATGAAGTAACTCATGATTTCAACTTTGCAGCTTCCGTAGCCTGGTTTGGAATGAAGCTTAGAAATTCTAAATACATTAAAAATCAAAAAGTTGAAGATATTATTTCTCTTGCAAAAAGTAATAAAAATGAGGATAAAGAAGGATACCGATCAGAATTTGTTCGTTTAATGTCGAGTTATGTTGATTTATAAAATTAGGAGTTAGTGTTGGCTAATTCATGAAGAGGCACTTTGCTTTGTTGCAGGTGTCTCTTTTTTGTAATACATTAGTTCGACTAGTTAAACCCTATTTTCCTCTTCTCACTTATGAAAAAGATTCTTATTGTTGGCTTACTTACTCTTTCTATATCGATACAGGCTCAAATTCTTCCGCAACGGGAGCGAGCTGCAGTTATTGATATGATTTTGGAAACCAGATTTAATGATTTGTTACCCAGATTAATGGATCGAGCTGGACTCGATATGTGGATTCTAATTTCCAGAGAATATAACGAAGACCCAGTACTCAAAACGATGTTGCCTTCCACATGGTTGAATGCAAGACGTAGAACAATTTTGGTTTTCTATAGAGATCAATCTAAAAATACCATCGAAAAACTGGCGGTAGCACGATATAATGTTGGTAAAAATATAGACTCTGCCTGGGACAAAGAGCGTCAACCCGATCAATGGAAAGCGCTCGTGGATATTATTTCCAAAAGAAATCCAAAATCCATTGGGATTAATTACTCAAAAGATTTTGGAATCGCAGACGGAATAGTAAAAACAGACTATAATGAATTTATGGAAGTACTTCCTGAGGAGTTTAAACCTAGAATTACTTCTGCAGAGAAACTATCCATTGCTTGGATTGAGACCAGAACACCACAAGAGATGGAGATTTATCGGGAGTTGGTGAAAATCACTCATGATATCATCGGTGAAGCTTTTAGCACTTCGGTGATCAAACCTGGAGAAACCACGACGGATGATGTTGTGTGGTGGTTACGTCAAAAAGCAACAGATCTCGGTTTGCAAACCTGGTTTCATCCTACTGTAGATATTCAGCGAACAGGAGAGGACCTTCAGAGTCATATTGTTTCCTTTTCGGATAGACCCAAAGACAAAATAATCCGAATGGGAGATTTGATTCATTGTGACTTTGGAATTACCTATTTGCGTCTCAATACTGACTGCCAGCAACATGCGTACATTTTGAAGAATGACGAAACGTCTCCTCCTGATTTTCTAAATAAAGCATTAGCAGATGGCAATCGAGTGCAAGATATTTTGACCTCTAATTTTAAGACCGGAAAAACCGGAAATGAAATTTTATTACAATCCTTAGAACAGGGGAGAGCAGAAGGGTTGAAACCCTCTATTTATACGCACCCTTTAGGGCTTTATGGACATTCTTCTGGACCAACTATCGGCATGTGGGATTCGCAAGGAGGAGTTCCTGGTACAGGGGATTATCAATTGTATGAAGACACTGTTTATGCTATAGAACTAAATACTACAGTTACTATTCCAGAATGGAAAAAGGATATTAGGATCATGCTAGAAGAGGCTGGATTCTGGGGTAAGGATGGTTTTAGATATGTAAATGAAAGACAAACAGAGTTGATTACGATTCCAAAAAGAACGAAATAATCATTACCGCACATATTTAAAAACGGTAGTTGCTTTTCAACTACCGTTTTTCTATCAAATTATACTTGATTGTGATATTACATATGCAGTGCTAAAGCATATATTTAAAAAGCACAAACCCCTGAAACAAAAATATTGTTGATCGTTATCCCACAGGGACCCCCACATGGGCAATCGCTATCGGATCTGCACTCAAAAAGACTGGGTTGACACCCAAAAAAGCCACCATTAATCGATTTTTGAGATCCTTTTTTTAGAACGGTCACACCGTTAAGATTTAAGATGTTTTTAATCATTATAGATACATTTTTAAGAGTTAATTTTTTGTCTGAAAACAGGTTGACTTAATCTTGGCAACCGGTAGGAAGGTATTGGTATACTTCGTCCCCTGGACTGGTACAATTCCAGTCGGTATGAGTATGCCCTCCTTTGATATACAGTTGTTCTGATTTGGTAATCGGTTTAAAATTTAAAAGATGAAGATTATTTTTCATGATTCATATTGTTTTTTATTTGTAGAATAATTGAAAACCTTAATAAAGACCCATAGAAAGAGATTTAATATGGACCTTCGTTTCCATATTGATTTGATAATCGATTTTAATTTAAAATGTTGCCCGGGTTGCTATTACATTGATCAGGGAAATCGAAACTAAGATTGTTGTAAACCGCTTGTCCGGATACAACATTTCTCGCTCCTAAATTTCTTTCAACACCAAATTGTGGACCCAGATACATAAAGGTAAAATTGGTTGAAGTTTGATTGGTGTCGTTTGGATATAGTTTTACTCTGAAGGTATCTGTATCATTGAAATCAACACCTAAAACATAAAAATTAAAATTTTCCCCGTTTCTTACGGTTCTCTGTAATACCTGATAGCAAGAACCGGCTCCGTTAGGACAATTTTCTAATATAAAGGTTCCCGTAGGAGCACCAGGAATGCTTGTGAAAAGGTCGATAGCAAGCCTAAAATCAACACGTCCTTTAAAACTATTACAATAAGTCAACCATTTCCCATTGACTTCTTGATCAAGATCCTCTTTTATGATTTGTTGCGGTTGCTCCAAATTTTCTGGTTGCTCTTGTTCACAGGAAATGAATACAGCGGTAAGAATAATAACTAATGTGATTGATATTTTTTTCATTTTTTGAGTTTTAAAATTTATTATGTTCTGCCTTTGAGTGGATATAAGAGAGTACCTTCAAATTTGTGGAAGATACTTTCTTATAGATTCTTTTTGGTATTGAATTTTCAGGGATCTATACAGTCTGCTCCGTTGCAGCCATCATTGGGATCAGCGCTTCCAGGTCTTGTTACTGTTCTGCCATCTGCCCAGGTTCTAGCTTCTGGATTGACTACCCATATTCTAAGACCTCTACTGGCAAATTCAGACCTTTCAAAAGAGGTTCGTAACCGAATAGACATGGTGTCATCTCCGTTTGGAGAAATGTTTATTTGCCGATCTGCCCCTCTATAAGTACCGATAATTGTTTCTCCTGTGGTTGTTCGGATATCTATGTAAGCATTGGGCTCAAAATTTTCACCAACAATCCAAATGCAATAATTATCATTGCATCCTGCTCCTGCTCTAAATATTCGTGGAGTGCGGTTTTCTTTTTCAATAATAGCAGTGTTGGGAGTAAAACCTGGACCTTGAGATGGGCAATATGGTCTATAAACCAGGTCGATAACTCTATATCCGTCCGGAATTCCATAAGCTATACAGATTTCTTCTCTATTACCATTTTTAGCTGAAATTGTGTGTTGATCTGTGTTTGATTTCACTTCCTGGAATTGAGTAAAATCATCTTCTTTTTGACAACTTATTAATGCGATAGCACAAATAAACAAAATGATTCCTTTAGTAAGATTCATGTGGTTTTGGTTTTAATGAATAAATAATGTGTATGTTCTTTTAGCTAAAATTACTTGAGTAAAACTATATGTAAAACATTGGTTTTTAAAGAAATGTGTTGTCAATTTTATAAAATTGACCGCCTGATTTAAGTGTAAATCGAAGGGGTTAAAATTGTATTCTGGAAATTTGAACGGTAAAGATTGAAGGTGTTTTTTGGGATATCGTATTTTGAAACAATTGGAGGGCAAGACTGGATCCAGAACAAAAAAAATCACCAAAAACAAAAGCTTTTGGTGATTTTATCTGGGTTTTTTAAAAAGTTTAATAGGCGCAGATATCGACAAAATACTCTACTCCATTATTACTAAAGGTAATACCGCAGGAAGAGCAAGGGCAATCGCTATCAGAATTACACTCTATGATTTGAGGTTGACAACCAAAAAAACCACCATGGATCGTTTTTTGATCTTCTTTGGATAGAATCCTTGCATCTTTTAGATTTAAAATTTGAGTTTTCATAATTAAAGGTTTTAAGATATTGCAGAAGATAACATTTTATTGCTTAACAATGGTCCCTGTAAATGGAAAATATAAGGTGTTATTGCTTCCCAATAGAAAGGAATAGTGGTATACTCCATTAATCCCATTGTTAATTTGATTTGCATATACTCTAAACTTGAAATCACCGGTTCCTTCATGAAATTTACCTGTTTGATACCTTAGAATACCTCTTTGATCATAGATACTTAGTTTAATATCTGTGTTTGGATAATTAACTGGGTAATGAAACTCAACATAAGAAGAGTATGGGTTTGGTGCCACAGTAACATAGGTCTGTTGATTATTAGAGCTCCCTAAGTTTCTTGGAATTCTAAATCTTTTCTCATTATTTGTCTCATCAATTTCTTGTACATCATTATCTGCATCTGCAATAACAATTAAATCACGTCCGTGTAATACAAGAGAATAATATTGCCAGGTAACCAGTGAATTAACGGTATAAGATTCACCAGGTTGCAATGAAGGGACTGTGCCTCTCGACACAAATTTTCTGGGATATTTTTCTACATAAAAATCTAGCTTAGAAACATCAGAGATTACATTACCTGTATTAGTAATAGTACTAGATAGAATTACATTGGTATCAGGTCTTTTATAGGCTCTGATATCTGAGATTTCTAGTTCTGACTGAAGTTGGACAGATAACGTATTATTATCTTCATTCGTTTCAAAATGCCTATTTGTAGCATCAGCTTTTAAAATAAGATACTTGTTTTGCGCAATCCAAGATGATAATAGGTTAGAATTTACACTGAAATTCGCTGATTTACAAGAATCATAATAGTTTGCTGGTTCATGAAAACCGGTTAGAAATTCAGTAAACAAAAGTAAGTCGGAGTCGTCCAGTGTTTGATCATCAGAAACATAAACATGCAGGTGATTATTTACATTTATATATTCACCTCTATAATCATCACAAACGTCTAAATCAAAAGAGGCTGTGTTATTCGTAACAGTATAACCTTTGTAGTCGGGTTTTAGGTCTTTGAATTCGTATACCGTATAATCAACAGAGGTTTGGTAAATATAATTTGGATTTGGGATATCACATTTTTCAGTATTGCAGTCTACTAAACCAAAATCAATAGTATAATATCCTGGACTTGAAGCATTATGAACATTAAATACATTGATATAATCCGGTTCATTCCTTAAACCACTCATTTTAGAAGATGAGCCACTTGGTGGTGGAATTTTGACTGGTATTAATGATGTAGTTGATGGTTTAATATATAGTTTTAGGTCAGATAGGTTGGTTTCTTCAGTTTTATATTCATAGAAGACATTTAAATAAACATCTGAATATTTGTCAATTCTAAAGTCACTCGGAGGAATCAAAACAGCCTTATCCTTATATATTTCAATAATAATGGATTTTTGGTAACTCGAAGATGTGTTAGGTGAGGAGGATTCTAATTGGTCATACTTAGATGAATTACTATTCAAATTTGAAAACACAGAATAACTTATCAAAAGAAATAGAATTAGAATAATGTTTCGTTTCATGTTTTTATGGTTATATGGATAAGGCGGTAAATTATGATATTTCAAGAGTTTAGTTGTAATAAAAGGTGTTGTAATTCCATCAATTTTATAAAATTGACGTCATTTATACTTTACTTGTCAAGGAGTTAGCCGGTTTTATTTCGAAACAGAAATTTGTATTTGTTTGATATAATAAGAATGTGATAAACCGGTATGTTTCTTAAATGCAGATGCAAATGTATTTACGCTTTTATACCCCAATTCATTCGCTATTGCTTTTATTGTATATGATCTAAATTTTGAATCTGTATGGAGTCTTTCTCGACAATGTTCTATTCTTAGCCCATTGATATAATCATTGAAAGACTGTTTTTTATGGGTGTTCATCATTTTGGATAGGTAAGAGGTATTTGTATTTATTTTCTTGGCGGTAGTATATAGGTTGCAGTTTTCATTTAAATAAAACTTCGTGGCTTCAAGATTTTGGAGCTTTTGAAATAAATCTTTTACTTTTTGATCAGTAATAAACCCTTTTTTAGGTTCAGTATCTTTTTCATCTGGATCTTTGGTTGTGGTTTTTTGAAGTTCTTCGAAGATCTTTTTGTTTTTCTTTTGTTTTTGAAGATGATATACAAAGAATGATAAAAGTATGATTACAACTATGGCTAAGCCGATAATATACATACTGTTTTTAGATTGTAATACTTCTTTTTCTTCTTCCAATTGTAAGAGATCATAGTCGTATAACTGATCCCTTGTCTTGATATCATCCTTATGCCGGATTGCAATGATAGTATTATAGGCATTACTGTATACCAATTGACTTTTGGAGTCATTTAGTTTTTTTGCACAATTTTTTGCCAAATCGTACATCTCGTCTATTTTTTCGACCTGTTTTTTTTGTTCTTCAGAATCTAAAGTGTCAAAACTTTCTTTTAACACCTCAAGAGATTTTTGAAATTCTTGTTGTTCAAAATAAAGCGAGGCAAGATGGTAACTTGTGGTAAATAAGTTTTGATCAAAAATTTTCTTGTTCTGCAAAGCCAAGGTTTGGGCAGTATCCAAATGCTTTTCAGCCCTATCATATTCTTTTTTAGCGGTATAAGCTTCGCCCAGGGTATTATGAAAAACGGCTTGGATTTCAGCTGATTGCAGTTTTTTTGCCGTAATGAGCCCTTCTTTATAGTGAAAAATAGCTTCTTGATAGTTACCTAGCTTGTAATGACATACCCCAGAACCAATTTGGGTGGATAAGAAATTACCGTAATACAAATCACCGCGATATTCTTTTTGTTGTAGTTTTTTTTGTATTCCCTCATAGGATTGTAATGCTTCATTGTATCGATCTATTCTTACCCAACAATTGTTGATATTGATTTCGCTGGCAATTTCATTTTCTTTAGTATTCAACTTTTGGGCAGCTGCTTTTGCTTTTTGATAGTAAACACTTGCATTATTATAATATCGGATAGCAAAAAAGGAGTTGCCAGTAAGCGTATATGAAGATAATTTCAAGCTTTCATCATTCAATTCTTCTGCAATTTTGGTGGCAATATTACTATACTTAATAGCAGAGATATAGTCCCCTAAGGTGTAGGCAATATCACCTAAATAATAATTGGCATGAAATTGTATGTTTTGATTTTTTTGTTTTACTCCTCTTTCTAAAAATAAGAGATAATACTCTTTGGCCAACTCTGGGTTCTTCAAATTAGTGGCCGATAAAAAACTCTTAATAGAGTCAGTGTTTTTATCATTTAATATAAAATGATTAACGGTTTCTTTTTGTAGTATTGGGTTAGTATTATTTTCATTTTCCTGATTGACATACAAATAGAAAATTGAAAAAAACAAAAAGAAAATAGTATAATGAGAATGTCTCATCTAGAAGATAATTGAATTAAAAAAGGAAACGCTGCACCATAAAATTAGTAGCCCCAATATATCAAAATATTTTGTTTTGATATATTGGGGCACGTTCCCTTAAAACTCACAAAAGAAATAGTTCTTTGGTAAGAGATCTGACTATTAAATCAGTTAATGTATTCCGATGTGTTTTTATAAAAACTGTTTGACTAACATAATTATTCCCAGGATACCAAAAATAGGACCCCAATATTGCATTTTGATCCAAAACAAACTATGATCGGGCTTAATCACTATTTCTTGTCCACTTTCTTTGTCTACCATTGTTTTTTGATTGGATTCATTCCATTTCTTTCCCATGATCCAACTAAAAATTGCAGCAATAAACAGACTAATAGCAAATGATAAATTGCTTTGTTCTTTGGGTAATATGTTACTTAATCCAAAAAGTACTACGGCAAGTACTAAAACCGAGAGAAACCCTCTTCCTGACCAAACTATCATAATAAATTGTTGTTATAGATTATATGTTATTTTTCTGAATTGAGATGTATGTTTTATTGAATCCCTGTCAACTCGTGATATCCAATAAGTTTTCCTTTTTTGTTGTACGATTCAGACTTGACTACCATCGCATCGTTATAATACCACTCCACACCAGTTCCTTTTACATTAATAATTCCAAATTTGGAAGTGAAATCAAAAGTCACTTTTTTACACTTGTAGGTTCCTGCTGGAGTCGTAATGGTTTCTTCTCCAACAATTTCTCGGTTAAACACATCAAAAGTCATTGTTACGAGAGTAAAAGCTTCGCTGTTCACTTTTATAGAAATGTTTCCGTCGTTAAGATCATCTCCTGGTTGCATCCCAACGGGAAATTCTAAAACATCGCCGTCGATTTTAAGACTGAGATTATTTTTATTATGCTCAGAAAGTTTATCGAAATTGAAAAACCTTAGCATATCCAAACTGAAAAGCCCGTTGTCGCAGTTGGCTTTATATTCGGTATCAAACGTTTTGTTGTCTTTCTCATCACTGACTGTTGCTTTGATAATAGCAGAAACTGTATTACCATCTCCAGTAATTGAAATAGTTTCATGGCTGGTCGTACTTTCTTTTTTCCCTCTTTTGTTATAATTGGTATAGGTGAGTACAGCTCCTTTTTTCATAAAAGGCACCGCATTGCACTCTTGTCCAAAGGACATGATGATTCCTCCCAAGAATACCAAAACATAAAGAAATACCTTGTTTTTTTGTAATCTGATCATTGGTACTACATTTTTGAAGTTATGAAGATTCCATTGTTTTCTTGAGCCAAGGTTCTCATGAAGTTATGGTCAGCATCTTCTCCAAAGGCTATGGTATGAATGATGATGTTATTGGTGTTTACTTTTCGGATTTCTTCAAGAACAGCCTCTGGACCACCATTTGGAAGACCATCGCTCATTAATACAATTTCCTGCACTCCTGGAGTAGAGATAGCTTCTACCAAACCTCCTGCAGTATTGGTACCACCTCCGGCTTTGAGATTTTCTACAAAAATATTAGCAGAAGTTCTAGACATATTGCTAGCTAAGCGAAGTTCTACGGATTGTTTGGTTACATCATTGTTGTAAGCAAATACAGCAAACTTTTTACCATCAGGAAGTCCTTTGATTGCTGGGATTAGTTTACGTTTTACTGCTCCTAATTTGGTGGCTTGTTTGGTTACCTGTTTCCCTAAAATACTTCCTATTTTTCCTCCAATGGCGTTGCTTACGGCACTCCCAGCTTTATTCCCTGCTTCTCGCATTACCTGATCTTTGATAGATCCTTCATCTATTCCTTCCATACTTCCTGATATATCGATAAGGTATAAGGTGTTTTTAGTAGAAGTTTCAATACCAAAAAATTGGTCTGACTTCTTTACTACATAGCAAGATTGAAATGTACTGATGACCAAAAACACAGAAAGTATCCTAATTACTTTTTTCATATTACTTTTTTATTTAATGATTTTGTGTGATTTGTTGTTATTCGGCTAGGTTTTCAAAAGCATCAAGATTCACCTCCCCAACAGCTTCTCTTAATTGTTTTATAGTAGCATCGCCTTCTAGAGAAATTAAGAAGCGATTACCCACCATGAGGTCTATTTTTGAAGTTTCTCGGTTGTCATAGGGATCTTTTTCTACTTCTTCAACAGCTTTGTACCCTTTTATTGTGGTTGATTTGCGATACCCTCTGTCCGTTTGTTCTTCAAAATCTCTGGCAAACCCAAGTCTGGCCAAAGTCACCATCGCACTTCCTGTTTCTCCAGCTCCGTCTATTATGGAAAGTGAAATAAATGCTCCGTTCTCACTTTCATATTCGGCTTCTCCCATAGATACATCTGGCATAAATTGATTACCTACCGAAAATTTGGTTCTTGGATATCCCAAAATAGTCTCCGGAAGATTTTTCTTCATGCTTTCATTAGAAATAGGCGTAGCAGCTATGAGCTGATCATTTTCTTCTTCAATTTTTTCGGTTTCTTTCGCTATTTGATTTAGGTCAGAAACCCCTTCAATCACATCTAATAAACCTGGTTCTTCTTTTTCCTTGTTTTTTCCACAAGAAATCAGAAAAAAGATAGAGAGTGCGGTGATGATAATTCGTGTCATTGCTGTAGAATTGTTATTTATACATTAGTTCGTAAGAACTAAGGTACACCATGATGATACGCAAAAGTTGGACAATGAGAATTTGCCCTTAGTATTTTAGAAATAGCAGTAGAAACGTGAGAATTTTACAAATGCCCTTCGATATAATCCAACAAATACTTCTTTCTACTTTGTGCAACTGGGATCGTATGGGTTTGTTGTAACACCACTTCTTCGTTTCTTTTATTAAATGCGGAAACATAACTCAAATTAATAAGGAAGCTTTGATGCACTCTGAAAAAGTTGTAGGGAGTTAGTTTTTGGTCAAAGGACTTTAAAGGTTTAGAAACCAAGATTTCCTTTCCTGTTTTAAGTTTGAAAGTCGTGTAGTTATTATCAGACTTCGCATATAGAATATCCTCAGTATGCACCACATTGATGGTATCCGCGTTTTTGAGTACAATTTTTTGAGGAGGTTTGTTATCCGAAAAATTCTGCAACAAGGTCTTCAGTTGAAGTTCGTAATTTTTGGAATGCATGTCTTGTTTCACCTTTTCTAACGCCCTCATCAGATCATTTTCTTCATACGGTTTCAACAAATAATCCAGCGCGCTGAATTTGAAAGCTTCAACTGCATATTTGGCAAAAGAGGTGGTGAAAATGATCTTAAAATTGATGGTGTCAAACAAGGCCAAGAACTCAAAGGCATTACCATCACTCAAAAACACATCAAGAATCAGAAAATCCGGTTGCAGTTCTTTTACCCATTTTGCAGCTTCCTCGATCGTATCCGAATTTCCGAGTATTTCTATTTCTTCATGTTTTCGTATAATGGAGGTAGCGTACTCAAGAGCCTGTGGATCATCTTCTACAATAAAACAGCTGATATTTTGATTCATACCCTAAATATACAAGATTATTAAGCTGCAGTAAAAGTTAAGATCACTTCTGTGCCCGAAGACGAAGAATTAATGGTAAGGTCCCCGTTAAAATTTTTGGAAGCTTTGTTCAAATTTTTAAGTTGTTCTTTGATAATGTCTGAACTCATTGATTTGTGTAATTTTTTTGAAGCCTCTTTTTTAGAAGATATTCCTTTTCCATTGTCTGCAATTACGACATGCAATCGATCATTTTCTTTATAATATTTTATGGACACTTTGCCATCAGGAACATCTTTGATACCGTGTAAAATGGCGTTTTCTACAAAAGGTTGTGTGATCAAAGAGGGGACTTGATCAAAATCCTCTTCAACACTTTCTCCAATTTCTATCTGATAGGTAAAAGAATCGTTGTGTGTAAGTTGTTGGAGCTTGAGGTAGGATTCTAGGGCTAATTTATCATCAGCTACGTTGGTAAAATTATCTTCAGAATTCTCCAAGACAAGCCGAATCAATTTGGAATAACTTGATAAATACGAACCAGATTTATCTTTATCATTTTGGTAGACAAAATTTTGAATACTTTGTAGCGCATTGAACAAAAAGTGAGGATTTAGCTGTGTTTTTCTCAACTTTTGTTGCAACAACACCTTGTCCAGCTGTTGTTTGGTCTTGTAGTTCTTAAATCCAAAATATCCTAGGATTAGAATCAATAGTGCTATAACCCCAAATACAATGAGCATTCCTCTTTGCTGTCTGATCGTTAAGGCCTGAAGCTCATTTTTGGTATCCAAAATATCAATCTGCTGTTGTTTTTTTTCAGACTCAAACTGTTCGGTTAGCTCTGCCACCTTTTCCCTTTGTTGGGCACTGGTGATCGAATCCTTAATTTCGTCCTTTAAGTCAGCATATCTAATGGCAGATTTAAAATCATCTAATCCCGTATACGCTTCTTTAAGGTTGTTCAAAACATAGGATTTCAGTACGCCTTTGGCTGTTGGTAATGCACTATCTAAATAGCGAATAGCTAGACGATACTCTCCTTTTTTAAGGTAGGCATCTCCCATGTTGTTGTAGTTGATGCTAAGATCCGTTGCTTTATTGATAGCTTTCTTTAAAGCAAGACTCTTTTTGCCGTAAAAAATTGCTTTTTCAAAATCAGGCACATCATCACTGTAATACGTAGTGAGATTATTATAGATAACAGACAGAATACTTTGTGCGTTATATTCTTTTGCCAGGCCTTCGGCTTCAAATGCAGTACTTTCGAATTTTGAATGTAAGCCTTGTTCTCTATAGATATTATTAAGGTTAACCAGAATTTGCAATCTCAATATCTGATTAAAATCACTTAATGGTAACGCACGTTCCAGATATACCTGAGCATTTTTGTAATTTTTGAGATGTGCATTTATGGACCCAATATTGGAGTAGGTGTTAACCAATAGTTTATTACTCTTGGCATTTTCTAATACTTTGGCAGCTTTTAGATAAATATCCAAAGCGTTTTGAAAGTCTTGTTGATAAAACTGGATGGTACCCAAATTATGCAGGGTTTGACCTGCAATATGTTCTGGTAGTTTTTTGGCCAAATTACGTTGTAATAGTGAATCTGCTTCACTAAACTTTCGTTTCAGAATGAGCACACTACTTTTCTGCAAATTCGATTTTGCCAATAGCGTGTCATTAGCTATGTTTTTGGCTAATTCCAGTGCTTGATCCGAATAGTATAGAGAACTATCAATATTCTTTTGACTCAATTCTTTGGAACGAATAAGATGGTTCTCAATTTCCTGAACTAACCCTTCATTCGACTGGGCTTCTATTTGATTAAAACTATATAAAGCTAAAAATAGAACTACAATTTTTATTTTCATTATGCTACTTAAACCTGGATCACCCCTAAGTTAAACTTCTTTTCGATAGGGGCGTGGTTGGCAGCTTCTATACCTATAGAAATCCAATTTCTAGTTTCTAATGGATCAATAATAGCATCTGTCCATATACGGGCTGCTGCATAATATGGGGAGGTTTGTTTGTCGTAACGTTCTTTAATTTTGTTAAATAGTGCTTTTTCATCGGCCTCAGAAAGTGCTTCACCTTTGCTCTTTAACGAAGCAGTTTCAATTTGCAGTAACACTTTGGCTGCCTGAGCACCACCCATCACGGCTAATTCTGCACTTGGCCAGGCACAAATCAACCTTGGATCATAGGCTTTTCCACACATCGCATAATTACCGGCTCCATAAGAGTTACCTACAACTACGGTGAATTTGGGAACCACACTATTACTTACGGCATTTACCATTTTGGCCCCATCTTTAATAATACCACCATGTTCACTTTTGCTACCTACCATAAATCCGGTAACGTCCTGTAAAAATACCAGTGGGATTTTCTTTTGGTTACAATTCGCAATAAAACGCGTAGCCTTATCCGCAGAATCTGAGTAGATGACTCCACCAAATTGCATTTCGCCTTTTTTGTTTTTTACTATTTTTCTTTGGTTGGCCACAATACCAACGGCCCAACCATCAATTCGGGCATATCCAGTAATGATTGTTTGTCCGTATCCGGCTTTATACTCTTCAAAATCAGAATCGTCAACCAAACGATTAATGATTTCCATCATATCGTATTGCTCATTTCTAGCCTTTGGAAGGATACCGTAAATATCTTCTTGATTTTCTTTTGGAGCTATTGCTTCAGTACGATTAAAACCTGCTTTTTCAAAGTCTCCAATTTTAGACATCACATTGCGTATGGTGTCCAAAGCATCTTTATCATCTTTGGCTTTATAGTCGGTTACTCCTGATATTTCGCAATGCGTAGTGGCACCACCCAAAGTTTCATTATCAATACTTTCTCCTATAGCGGCCTTCACCAAATAACTACCTGCAAGAAATATACTTCCTGTTTTGTCGACGATTAGAGCTTCATCACTCATGATAGGTAAATAAGCACCTCCGGCAACACAACTTCCCATCACAGCAGAGATCTGAGTAATCCCCATACTGCTCATTACAGCATTGTTGCGAAAGATTCTTCCAAAGTGTTCTTTATCCGGAAAAATTTCATCTTGCATAGGCAAATACACCCCAGCACTATCTACAAGATAGATAATCGGTAATTTGTTTTCTATAGAAAGTTCTTGCGCTCTTAAGTTTTTCTTTCCTGTAATCGGAAACCAGGCTCCAGCTTTTACGGTTGCATCGTTGGCTACAACGATACACTGTTTGCCGGCTACATAGCCTATTTTTACTACTACACCACCACTAGGACAACCTCCGTGTTCCTGATACATTTCATCTCCTGCAAAAGCACCAATCTCGATACATTTGGCATCTTTATCCAAAAGATAATCGATACGTTCTCGAGCTGTCATTTTGCCCTTATCATGTAGTTTTTTGATGCGTTTTTCACCACCTCCTAATTTCACCTTAACTAGTCTTTGGCGTAATTCTGAAACCAGTAACTTATTGTGATCTTCGTTCTTATTGAAGTTTAAATCCATTTGTGTGTATTGTTTGCACGAAAATACAAAAAACACCAATTTAATAAAGGATCCCGAGTCAATTTAGAAATGTTTAACCAATAGATATAGTAATCTGCTCATAAATATTGATAAGTTGTTGATAAAAATAACTTTTGTTTCTATCTGGTTAACAATCTCATAACGTGCTTAGAATTAATTTGATGTATTCATAAACCAAAATCTAACTTTCAGTTATGAGACATTCACACATTCATTCTATTATTTTCAGTTTACTCGTATTATTTGTTGTTGGTTGTAACACTGATGATGAAGCTACCTACGAACCAATAGAGTCCATCCCTTTGGTGATCAATGGGCAATTAAAAGCAGAGACTCACTTTTATGATAATATCGGTCCACACGAACATAATTTCACTGGTAAAAGAGCTTCGGGTTTTACAGAAACTTACGAATCTGGCTCCAAGGGGAGCTATGCTGGGGGTAGCGTTAACCTTTCTTCGTCTGGAAGCTGGTATTTTAATGATGCACTCATCGGGACCTTATCTAATGACAGGAAATTTGGTTCTAAGTCGGTTCGCATCCGTAATGGAGGATATATAACAATGTCTTTCAATATGGATAATGGCGCACAAACGATTAGGGTACGTCATGCGAAGTACGGAAACGATGGTAATTCTTCCTGGAGACTAATCGCTTCTTATGACAATGGATCCTCTTGGTTTTATGCGGGTTCTACGGTCAATACGACATCCACAACATTAAATACTGTGACTTTTACAGTAAATGACACCGAATCTGTTCGATACGGAATTTACAAAACGGGTGGTGGTGCTAACAGAATCAATATCGATAATATGGAAATTGTTACCGGATCTACCGGAGGAGGTGATAATGGAGGAGGGGGAACACCTTCAAGAGATAGTAATCTTACCTTTGGTAACCCATCTAACGCGGGATCATCTGCAAACAACTACTATCTGTCAAAACCTGATTTTATACTTTCTTATAACAACAGTAAAGGAACTCCAAACTGGGTAAGTTGGCATTTGAGTAGCGCCTGGACCGGTAATACCCCGCGATGTAATTGTTTTAAACAAGACCGAACGTTGCCCAGTAATTTTTTCAGAGCTACCACCAGCGATTATACTGGATCAGGATTTGATAGAGGTCATATATGTCCATCTGCTGATAGGAATGGGAGTGCTGATTCTAATGAGAATACTTATTTTATGACCAATATAGCTCCGCAGGCTCCTGATAATAACCGAAGAACCTGGGTCAATTTCGAAAATTACCTGAGAACCTTAGTCAATGCTGGGAACGAAATCCATATTGTTTCGGGGGTGATTGGCAGTGGTGGAACCGGAAGTAATGGTTTTGCTTCTACAATAGATAATGGAAACATTACAGTGCCGGATTCTTTTTGGAAGGTGGCATTAGTATTACCTAACGGTACTAATGATATTAACCGAGTAACGACATCTACTCGAATCATAGCTATCAATGTACCCAACGATCAAGGAATTAGCAGTGATTGGACACGTTTTAGAACATCGGTAAACACTATAGAAAGTCTTACGGGATATGATCTGTTCGAAAATATTCCAAACGCTATAGAATCCGTGTTAGAATCCAGAGTGGATAATCAGTCTATCTAGTTTAAATTTGTTTTGACATCAAACGAGTATGATTGCCAAATTGTACTCGTTTTTTATGTAAAAGTTAATAGTTAATAGATTGTAAAACAGGCGATAATTGTTTTTAATATCTTAACTGAACCCTAAAAAACTATTTTTTGAAGAGAAAATACCGATATTTGCTATTCGATTATTAATAAATACACAACGTATTGTACTAAATAACATTTTATGGGAATGAATAAAAACACCGTGCTTGCATGGGCAACTTTTATAATGATCATAGTTGGACTATCATTAATAGCACTAGGAGCTTTCAGATATAGAGATGTTTCAGGATATGGATTTGCAGCTGTTGGTGTTGGTTTTTTTGCAATTGCATGGGTGTTTAATGCACTAAAAGGAAGAGTGTAATCTTTCAGAACTCAAATCATCTAATCAAACTAATTTAAAGACATATGTCAGACGACAAAAAGGTTATTTTCTCCATGTCTGGGGTAACCAAAACGTTTAAAACGGCGAATACTCCAGTACTTAAAAACATCTATCTCAGCTTTTTCTACGGAGCTAAGATTGGTATCCTTGGACTTAACGGTTCTGGTAAATCTACTTTGCTAAAGATTATTGCAGGTGTAGATAAAAACTATCAAGGAGATGTTGTATTTGCTCCTGGATATACGGTAGGATTACTAGAACAAGAACCGCAACTAGATCCTGAAAAGACCGTACTTGAGGTAGTAAAAGAAGGAGTGGCAGAGACCGTAGCTGTATTGGACGAGTACAATAAGATCAACGATATGTTTGCTTTACCGGAGGTATATGAAGATGCAGACAAGATGCAAGAGTTGATGGATAAGCAAGCAAAACTGCAGGATCAGATCGATGCTAGTAATGCCTGGGAGTTAGACACCAAGTTAGAGATAGCGATGGATGCGTTACGTACTCCAGATTCTGACAAAAAGATCAGCGTGCTATCAGGAGGGGAACGAAGAAGGGTAGCCTTATGTCGATTATTACTGAAAGAACCAGACGTATTATTACTCGATGAGCCTACCAACCACTTGGATGCAGAGTCTGTACATTGGTTAGAACATCATTTACAACAATATAAAGGTACGGTAATAGCAGTAACGCACGACCGTTACTTTTTGGATAATGTTGCAGGTTGGATCTTAGAATTGGATAGAGGAGAAGGAATCCCTTGGAAAGGAAATTACTCTTCATGGTTGGATCAAAAGGCTAAGCGCTTGGCACAAGAACAAAAACAAGCGTCTAAACGTCAAAAAACTTTAGAACGAGAGTTAGAATGGGTACGCATGGCTCCAAAAGGACGACAAGCAAAACAAAAGGCCCGTCTTAGCAATTACGATAAGTTAATGAGCCAGGATCAAAAACAGGTCGACGAAAAGTTGGAGATATATATCCCAAATGGCCCACGATTAGGAACCAATGTTATTGAAGCTAACGGGGTAAGCAAAGCCTTTGGAGATAAATTGTTATACGAAGATCTTAACTTCAATTTACCGCAAGCTGGTATTGTTGGAATAATCGGTCCAAATGGTGCAGGAAAGACAACGATCTTTAAAATGATCATGAATGAAGAGCAGGCGGATAAAGGAACCTTTACCGTTGGAGATACTGCAAAAATCGCTTATGTAGATCAATCGCATAGTAATATCGATCCCGAGAAAACCATCTGGCAAAACTTCAGTGATGAGCAGGAATTGGTGATGATGGGAGGGCGACAAGTAAATTCTCGTGCGTATTTAAGTAGGTTCAATTTTAGTGGAAGCGAGCAAAACAAGAAAGTATCTGCCTTATCCGGAGGAGAACGTAACCGTCTGCATCTGGCAATGACCTTAAAAGAAGAAGGTAATGTGTTGCTTCTGGATGAGCCTACCAATGATCTTGATGTTAATACATTACGTGCTTTGGAAGAAGGTTTGGAGAACTTTGCAGGATGTGCTGTAGTGATCTCTCACGATAGATGGTTCTTAGACAGAATTTGTACACATATTTTGGCTTTTGAAGGTGATTCTCAAGTATATTTCTTTGAAGGTAGTTTCTCTGACTACGAAGAAAATAAGAAAAAACGACTGGGTGGAGATCTGATGCCAAAACGAATCAAGTACAAAAAGTTAGTTCGATGATCAAGATGAATAATCGAAAATATATATTCATTCAGATATTGTTTTTTATTTTTTTATTCCATCTAAATGCACAATATGATAATAAATTAGTACTTAAGGATGGAAGTGTATTGATTGGCAGAGCATGGAGTAAGGGGAAAAACTATGTAATGTTTAAGCCTTCTAAGAAAGAAAAGAAAATAAAATACAAGAGAGAGTTAGTTTATTCTAGAGAAGATACAGATCCCAAAACTGGTGTTAAAAAGACTTTTTTTTATAAAAAAATTAAAGGAAAAAAAGAGATTAGATCATTAAAGAAACATGTTTCAGGAAGACTAGAAGGCTATTTGCTACCAGTGCATGTGAACATACCTAACGGTGGTTATGGGTACTTTGAAGATTATTGTATAGGAAAATCTGATGAAGATTCCGTAATGTTGCTAAACTATGGCCCAAAATTTAAAAAATTTCAAAAAGTAATAGATTATTATTTTAGCGATTGTCCCGAACTCGTTAGTAAAATTAACAATTTGGAGTTTGGAGAAGGTGTTGAATCCATAGAGAAGATGATAAATTATTATAACCAAAACTGCCATTAATTCAATGTATAACATAAAAGTAATTGCTTTTGATGCTGATGATACTCTTTGGGTAAACGAGACTTTTTTCAGACGTGCAGAAGAGGAGTTTTGTGATCTTTTAGAGGCTTATTTGCCACGAAAAGAAGCGCATAAACTACTTTTTGAGGTAGAAATGCAAAACCTTCCGTTGTATGGTTATGGGATCAAGCCTTTTACACTATCCCTTATAGAAGCTGCGATAAAAATAACAGATGGTAATTTGCATACGGATTTGTTGGAAGCTTTGATTAACAAAGGGAAAAAAATGCTTCAGGAGCCTGTAGAACTAATCGATGGTATTGATCGAACTTTGGAGGAGTTGTCGAAAAAATATAAGTTGGTCATGGCTACCAAAGGTGATTTACTGGATCAGGAACGCAAGCTGATTAAATCCGGCCTAGAAAAGCATTTCCATCACATTGAAATTGTATCTGATAAGACCGAAAAGCAATATCGCAAATTGGTAAAACAGCTGGATATAAAGGAAGAGGAGTTTTTGATGGTAGGAAATTCTTTGAAATCAGATATTTTACCGGTACTCAATATTGGGGCACACGCTTTTCATATCCCTTTTCATACCACTTGGGTGCATGAAATGGTGGATGAAGAAGTAAAACACCCTAATTTTAGAAGTTTTGTAAAAGCCACAGAGCTTTTAGAAATATTGTAGAGGTAATGTTTGTTTCTTAAGTGTTATCCGCTGAAGGAGGGCATAAGTAATTCCTTTGAAAACTAATACAACCAATGAAAAAGGTAATCGATCTTGACCAATGGAACCGAAAAGAACATTTTGAATTCTTTAACGGTTTTGATGAGCCATTTTTTGGAATTACAACAACAGTAGACTTTACCAAAGGATATCAAAAGATCAAGGATTTTGGATATCCTTATTTTTTATTCTATTTACATAAATCATTACAAGCGGCAAATGCCATCGAACCCTTTCGATATCGAATAGAAGAAAATCAAGTGGTAGTTTATGATGTCATACATGCGTCTCCTACAATTGGACGAGAGGATCATACGTTTGGGTTCTCATTTTTGGAGTATACTAAAGATTTTGATCGTTTTGTGGAAATGGCAAAACTAGAGATTGCCGAAGTACAGAATAGTAAAGGGTTACGGCATATAGATTCTACCAAGAGAATGGATACAATTCATTATTCCTCTATACCTTGGTATAATTTTACCGGATTGACGCATGCCCGACATTTTCAATATAAGGATAGTGTTCCAAAAATTTCATTTGGAAAGTATACCAAGAAGCATGGCGAGATGATTTTACCTATAGCAGTAAATGTACATCACGGATTAATGGATGGATATCATCTAGGGGAATATCTGGAAGAGTTTCAACGTCTATTAAACGATTAAAAGTTAATTACCCATGAGTGGAGAGGCGGGAGCAGGAGCATCATCTACCTATTTTAGGATTTTTTATTCTTCTGGGATGACCGTAAGCATTGCGATGCCCCCAAACCCTGAAGAAGACCCACACTATATTGCCAACTATTTTAAAGAAGCAGATAAGCCTTTTGAGCAGAAATTAGAGGAAGTACTCCCAAAATTAGAAGGAGTGATGTTGTATCTCATCGAGGAGCTAAATTTTCCAATTACAGTTTTTGATCCGGATGCTGATCATTTTCCTGGAATAATCATAGAGGATACAGATGAATTCAAACCTAATCCTGTTGAAGAAGGTGAAGCGTCAAACCGATTTCAGAATACGAATTCCTGTGTTGGTTGGATTAGCTTCAATTTTATGACGCCTTTATTTACCAAAATCACTTTATCTCTTACAGTAAACAAACAAATCAGAAGATCACAGTTAAATATGATTAAAGCGCATTTTCGGGAGCATTTTTGTTAGTATTTATACTCTATTGAATTATTACATCAAAACAACAATGTTTCTACAAGCTGGTTTATTCGTTCTTACTGTTTGAACAGCCTTAATAACCATCTTTTAGAATGTAAGATACTTGTATTTTACATCAATAAATGCCTTTCGTATTCTGCTAGTCAATTTTATAAAATTGCGAAAGTAAGGGTTTGAAAGCATATGAAATCCATATACTTTTATCCATATGTTTCTGTCGACGGGAATTTTAAATTATTTATTTAACAATGAAATTTTAAAAATTATGAATCAAATTGAAAAATTAAAAAAGTTTAAAATTCTGAATAAAGAACAAGTTATGGATATCAATGCTATCAAAAAGATAAGCGGAGGGGATAGCGAGTGTGCAGATCCTTTGGCTAGCAATCACTGGCCACATTGCTTTAAGCTACGATAGTTTTGATGACCACATTGCTTCTTAATTTTTAAGGAGCGATGTGGTTTATGTATTCAAACACTAGAGGGGAGATGTTGCATTGGTTTCACTTCGCCCACGTCCATGTCTTCCAGATAAATATTTCCAATTCGAGTTCGCACCAGTCGCAGCGTAGGAAACCCAACAGCCGACGTCATTTTTCGTACTTGTCTAAATTTTCCTTCAGTAAGGGTAATGCTTACCCAACTCGTTGGTCCATGTCTATCATCTCTTATTTTTTTGGAACGCTCTGGGAAATCAGGAATATCTAATAGTTTAAAAGCTTTACAGGGTTTTGTAATGTACTTTTTACCATTGAAACCTATTTCTACACCTTTTTGTAATTGTTGGATCGCTTTAGTAGTAATGTCTCCATTGACCTGGGCATAATACTCTTTTTCAATACTTCCACTACAGATGTCGTTGGATACTTTGCCATCAGTGGTTAGTAACAATAAACCTTCAGATTTTTCGTCAAGTCTCCCTATGGCCATGGTACCAAGTGGGAAATCATGTAACTCTCCTAATAGTTTTTTACTGTTTTGTTTTTGTCCGTTATTCACAAACTGACTTAGATATCCAAAAGGTTTGTATATCGCAAAATGGGAGTGTTGTTCTATTCTGGAATTGATATCCATTGATTGTTTTTGTTTCTAGTTGTCCTCAAATAGATAGAGAGAAGAACTTTGTGCAAAGAAAATCATTCTTGCCAAATAGACAATTTTATATTTAATCTTGCCCAGGATACCAATCCAATTGTACAATCTCTATTTCAGGATTTTTAGATACTATAGATATGAACTTATTGACATCGCTAAAACCGTTTGAACCACGATAGTGATAGGGGTACACCTCTTTTGGTTTAAATTCTAAAACCGCATCGGCAGCACTTTCTACGGTCATGGTGTAGGGTAGATTCATACAAACAAAAGCTTTGTCGATATATTTCAAAGCTCTCATCTCTGGTATATCTTCAGTATCACCAGAAAAATACACACGTTCTTTACCCAACGTAATGATATATCCGTTACCTCTTCCTTTGGGGTGGAACTTTAGGGCTTCTTGTCTTAAATTATACATAGGGATGGCTTCTATGGGAATTCCCTGTACTTCTTTGGTTTCACCATTGTTGAGGATGATCAATCGATCTGTATATTCGGCAGGGAGACGTTCACCAACGGCCTGTGGAACGACCATTTCAGTTGTAGAAAGATCCAGGCTATCCAGGGTATCAATATTCATATGATCTTGGTGTATATCAGTAATCAACACAATATCCGCTGTCTTTTTTCCTTCAAAAGCTTTGGGTCCTCCATTAGGGTCGATGTAGATTGTCTTGCCTTTCCATTCCAAAATAGCAGTGGCATGTCCAATAGGATCTACTTTGATGTCACTGTCTTTTTTTACAGGTTCTTGAGTAGGGGCTTCCTGAAAATCACTGTCATTTAGCACTTCAGCATCTTCATTCTTTTGAGATTTACAACTTATTATTACAAGGCAAATAATTATGCATTGACATAAAGTTTTCATTTTAAGACGATTTTGTGTATTGCGAGTATAAGATACGTATAAAGAGTGCTAAAACAAAGAAACTCCTTCTTGTTAGACAAGGTAAAAGGGAGAACTATATAGACAACAAGAGCTATAAAAAATGAAATAGCGTAGGATCTAGCTGTCTATCCAAAGCTTTATAGCCATGGCAATTACCATAATGATCAAAAATACTTTAACCAACCCATCACCTTTGTTTACTGCCCATCTACTTGCAACCCAACCGCCTATTGCATTGCCAATAGCCAAAATAAATCCGTATAGAAAATCAATTTGTTGGTTATAAATGAATATAGCCAAAGCTCCAATGGTATAAATAGAAACGACCAGTACCTTAATGGCATTTGATTTGACGAGACTTAGATGATTGATTGAACTCAATGCCAATAAAATAAATATACCAACTCCGGCTTGTATAAATCCTCCATAGATCCCAATAAAAAAGAAAGCTAAAATCGAAAGCCATAAATGCTTGCCTTGGATTCTATCCATAAGGTCTTCAGTTTTTACTTTGGGTTTAAAAACCATAAAAATAACTACAAAGACCATCACAACCGCTAGAATCTTATTAAACACATCACCTTTAATGTCTATAGCGATTTGTGCTCCAATAATAGAACCGATCAATGCAGAAAAACCTAGATATACTCCAAAAAGAGAAGGTTTAATGCCCTTGCTTTTAAATCCTGCCATCGAAGTTATACATTGAATAAATATCCCAATACGATTGGTCCCATTGGCAACAGCAGGAGGAAGTCCCATAAAGATTAACATAGGTAGGGTTAGTAAAGACCCTCCACCAGCAATGGTATTGATCACTCCAGCAACAAAACCAATTCCTGCTAATAGAAAAAGTAAAAGTGTGTCATTCATAAGGAAATGAAGAATGTTTGATGTATTAGATATTTCCAAAAATAGGTATTTCAAAAAAATGCGAGAACCAAAAGAAAATCTTTGTGATAAATTCTTAACTGTTGTAGATTTACAATATCAATAAACACATACTACAGTTAAAGCTTTACACAAAATAATTCCATTTCTTCAAACCTTTAAGAACGGGCAATACGAATCTGCAATTTTTCGATCTGATGCTATTGCCGGAATAACGGTGGGTGTAGTGCTGATTCCTCAGGCAATTGCTTACGCATTACTAATGGGGGTGCCCCCAATCTATGGGTTGTATGCCTGTTTGGTACCGTTAATCATCTATGCGTTATTAGGAACTTCTAAGCAGTTAAGTATAGGCCCTGTTGCAGTTACTGCAATTTTGGTAATGAGTGGAGTGAGTGAGCTGGCAGAGCCTTTTTCTGAACACTTTGTAAGTCTAGTTCTTTTTCTAGGGCTTTTAATTGGGATTACCCAGATACTAATGAGCCTGCTACGAATGGGGTTTTTAGTCAATTTGATTTCCCAACCTGTGATTTCTGGCTTTATCTCGGCTGCAGCCATAATAATTATCTTATCACAGTTAGAAGAAAGTCTTGGAATGTCTATTCCTGATGTAAAACATACGTATCAAACCGTAAGTTATGCTTTATTACACCTTGGAGAAATTGAGTGGATAACCTTTGGAATGTGCTTGTTTTCGATTCTGGCGATTATGCTGCTTAAGAAATGGAAAAGATCATTTCCAGGAGCTTTATTGATGCTTTTGATTACTACTTTGGCGACCTACTTTTTTGGATTGCATGACAAGGGAGTTTCAGTAATCAAAGAGGTTCCCAGTGGATTGCCTTCTTTTCAAATTCCTCCTATGAGTTATGAAGATATGATGGCGCTAATTCCTAGTGTGTTGACTGTCACTTTTATTGGTTATGTAGGGAGTATAGGGATTGCCAAATCTATGGAGATGAAGAATAGAGATCATGTAGTGCGACCCAATCAAGAACTTTTTGCTTTGGGAATGGCAAAGGTGATCGGTGCTTTTTTTCTTGCGGTGCCTTCTTCTGGGAGTTATAGTAGAACTGCGATTAATGACGAAGCCGGTGCCAAAACCACGATATCTTCGATGATTGCAGCATTGATGGTAGTGCTTTCGCTATTGTTTCTTACGCAATTCTTCTACTACATTCCAAAATCCGTATTGGCCGCCATTATTTTGGTTTCGGTTTTTGGTTTGATCAATGTTAGCGAAGCTAAATATTTATATCAGGTCAAGAGGAGAGACTTTTTTGTAATGATGATCACTTTTGTGGGTACTTTGGTGTTTGGTGTAGAAAACGGGATTTTTATAGGTGTGATCCTTTCTTTTGTTTTTCTTCAGTATTACAGCTCTAGACCTCATATAGCAGAGTTGGTAAATATTCCTGGTACCACTTATTATCGCAACGTAAATCGATTCCCTGAGGCAAAACGCTCAGAAGAATATATGATCATACGATTTGACAATCAACTATATTTTGGAAATGCTGGGTTTTTTAAAGATGCAATTCAGTCTTATGTTTCCAAAAGGGATGTTATGCCCAAGTTTTTGATTTTGGACAATACCAATATGCATGATATGGACAGTACAGGCTTGCATATGTTTGAGGACATTCATGAATATCTCGAAGGGCAGGGAATTCAATTATTAATTGCAGGAACAATCGGTCCTGTACGGGACTTTTTAAAAAGATCTGGGTTTACCGATAAATTGGGTAAGAATCATCATTACTTAAACATATCTGACGCTGTAGCTCATGCAGAGCATAGAACATTGCAGGAAAAGAGTAGAGAAGTGGCAGTGCAGTTTAATGAGAAAAGAAGATCGTTTCTAGACTAGCTTCAATTTATACTACTCATCTTCGTAGAGATGTAATTTAAGCCCCATTCCATAATTCATATCATTGTTTTTGATCAAATTATTATTGGCACTATACTTTTCGTCAAATCGTTGCCAGGTGCGGTTTTTATAAAATACCCTTCTGGTAAATGTTTTATATCCTTCAATTTTGTCGGTGAATGGAAGTAACGGTCTAAACGTAGTAGAAACCTTTACCATTCCCTTGCGCGTCTCTACTTCATGATATTTCTTGGTTTGTTGCAGTATGCCTTCTTTATCGGTATATCCTAAAACTTGAATAGAAATGAAGATACCGTCCTTCGGGATATAAATTTTATATTCTGAAATGTTCAGTTCAAAATTAGGTTTATCCTGATCAGTTACTCTAAAGATAATGTCTTCATAGGTAAGGTGTTTGCCGGGTACACCATTATCATTGGCATAAAACTGCATTTTGAACAAGGTTGAAAAACGTTGATTTCTGGTTGCATTTTTATTTGAGGACTCTACTTTAACAGGCAGGTATACTGAAGCTATCTTTGTGGATTTTTCTGGATTTCTAGAGAAAAACACAGCAATTTCTGATTCTACAGTAGGGAGCCAACATCTAAAGTAGTCTTTATGCACCTCGGCACTGATCTTTTTGGTTTTGTATTTTCTTTTTCTCTCAGCAACCACTACGACTTCCTTCAACTCAGACACATCTTGTGTCAAAAATATCTTTTTAGGCATATTATTGGTAGAAAGCGCTAGTTCTTTATATCCCATGGCAGAAATGTATAAAGAATCGATATCTGGATACCATTTTTTAGAAAACATGAAATTACCATTCGCATCCGCAAAAGTACCGTTACCATTTCCAAAAGATATTGTGGCATACGAAATAGGGGAGCTCTGCTCCGAATCCAAAACTTTATGGATTTGGGAATAGGTGAGAATAGGAGTCAAAAAAAGCAGCAGAATAACAATCAGCTTTTTCATAATAGTGATTCGGGGGATTACAGTAGCGAAGGTAATAAATATTATGATAACCGTTAAATGTTGCTTGTTTATATGCTATTTTTGTTGTAATTACGATTTTTGTAAAACAATGATAAACAATATTTTATATGTTATTACTTAAAGTTTTTTGACAAGTGATTTATTTGCTTTTGTTAGCATATGATTACAATATTTCATCTTAAATAAGTTTTTAAGGTATATCTAAATATACCTTAATAATTTAATATTAATTTAAAATATATTTAGTTATACTTTGTTATATTTGTGTTGAACTTTTGTTTAAAGTATATTTTTTTATACTTTGAAATATAAAAATGGTTTTATTGTATACTATACTATATTTTATTGAGTTGTTATGAATATGAATGATTTATCAGATGAACAGGTATTGATTGAGCTTACTCAACGTATAAAACAGAAGCGTCTAAATCTTAATATCACACAAGATGAGCTTTCAAAAAGAGCGGGTGTTCATGTGCAGACCATCAAAAATTTTGAATCTGGAAAGACTACTACGCTACTCACTTTTGTTCAAATATTGCGCGCATTTGGAGATTTGGAAGCTTTAAATAAATTGCTTCCCGATCCCGGTGTTAGTCCAATTGAGTTGTTAAAACTAAAAGGAAAAGAACGAGAAAGAGCTTCTAGAAGTAGTAAACCTAAAAATGACGATACATCATGGTAGATGTGATTAAGATTACCTTATGGGGAAATGAGTTAGGCGCATTAAGCTGGGATAAAACCAGAAACTTTGGATCTTTTGAGTTTTTTCCTTCGTTTTTGTCAAAAAACTTGGATGTTTCTCCTATTCATATGCCTTTACGTGATTCTACAAATCGAATATATAGTTTCCCCAACCTAAATCAAGAAACTTACCGTGGCTTACCGGGAATGTTATCTGATGTATTACCAGATGACTTCGGAAATCGATTAATAGACCAATGGTTGGCACTAAATAATATTCCAAAATCAGAGTTTACCCCTTTGGATCGCTTGTGTTATATCGGTACCAGAGGAATGGGAGCTTTGGAGTTTCAACCTGCAAAAAACATTGGCAAAGCCAAGACAACAGTGCTGGAAGTCGATAAATTAACGGGTCTGGCAGAAAAAATATTAAATACCAGAGAAAAGTTGCAACTCAACCTGGCAGAAACCGAACATCTTAATGAGTTGATCAAAGTAGGCACCTCTGCCGGAGGACAACGTGCTAAAGCAATCATTGCTTTCAACGATAAAACCAATGAGATACGATCCGGACAAACCAAAGCGCCAGATGGTTTTGAACATTACATATTCAAATTTGACGGGGTAAATGATGCTGCGTTGGGAGATCCTCAGGGATATGGTAGAATAGAATATGCATACTACTTGATGGCAATAGATTGTGGTATAGAGATGGAAAAATCCCTGCTTTTTGAAGAAAACGATCGCGCACACTTTATGACCAGACGATTTGATCGTGTAGGGAATGATCAAAAGATGCATATGCAAACCTTATGTTCGTTAGCACATTTTGATTATAAGTCTCCTGGGGCGTATTCTTATGAAAATGCTTTTGAGATCATGCGACAATTGCGATTACCTCATACTGACGCTATTCAATTGTACAAAAGAATGCTGTTTAATGTTATTGCTCGTAATCAGGATGATCATACCAAAAACATTTCCTTTCTTATGGATCAGGAAGGTACATGGCGACTCTCACCAGCTTATGATATCACCTATTCTTATAATCCTGTCGGGATCTGGACAAGCATGCACCAAATGTCCATTAATGGTAAAAGAGACGATTTTGTTTTGGAAGATCTTATCGCTGTAGGAGATAAGATAAGTTATAAAGGAAGTAAAGAAGCAATTGCACAAATAAAAGAGGTGATCTCCCGATGGAATGAGTATGCCAAAAAAGCTGGGATTCCTGAGAACCAGGCGAATAGATTGAAAAAGGTGTTTAGGCTTGATTTGTAAACTATAAAATCTACCCAAAAAGCGGGTATAATCTTTTTTGAAGGTGTATTTTTACTTCCCGTATGAAGAAAGCTATTTATTTTATGCTCCTCAGCGCTGTGTCTTTTACAGTAATGAATCTGTTCGTAAAATACTTAGCACACTACGGTAGTGGACAGCTGGTATTGTTTAGGGCCTTTGGGTCCCTCTTTTTTACGATGAGCTATCTACTATGGCATAAAATACCCATTCTGGGAAATCAAAAGGTATTATTGGTATCACGAGGACTTGCCGGGGTTACTTCTATGGGATTGTTTTTTATGTCGGTAAATTACTTGCCTATTGGTTCTGCAGTGTCTTTGCGGTACTTATCGCCAATCTTTGCTACAATTCTTGCAGTTATTTTCTTAAAAGAGCACGTAAAGCATGTACAATGGCTATTTTTCTTAATGGCGTTTTCGGGAGTGCTCATGATCAAGGGCTTTGATCCTAATATCGATTCTTTCGGGTTTGTATTAATTATGATTTCAGCGTTTTTTAGTGGAATTGTATATGTGCTGATCAGTAAAATAGGGCAAAGGGATCATCCTGTGGTTATTGTTAATTACTTTATGTGGATCTCGGTCTTGGTAGGAGGAGTATTATCCATTTTTGATTGGACAACACCACAAGGCATAGAATGGGTATTACTGTTAAGCTTAGGGGTTTTTGGGTACTTCGGACAGCTGTTTATGACAAAGGCATTCCAGTCCCAGGCGACCAATAAAGTAGTATCTCTAAAGTATGTAGAGGTACTTTTTACCATGGTAGCCGGAGTTTTTTGGTTTGGGGACCAATATCCGGTTCTAAGTCTGGTAGGAACCCTATTGGTGGTTACCGGACTTATACTTAATATTTGGTACAGGAAAAAGAGCTAAGGGTTAAGAGAAGTCTTCTCTTAAGTAAAATAGCATCTTGGACTTATCACTAAAGCTCTTTATAGTCATAATCTCTCCATTAAGCTTGTTATAAATAACTTCAGCAAATAGGAGATCTACATAAAAAATACTGTAATAAAAGTCGCGATTGCGATCGTTGATAGTGAATAGATGGATTCCTCTATCCCAAATGTCTTTGTATTTAACGTCTAAATGTCGAGCATTGAACTGTTGCTCAAGAGTAATTTTTTGCATAAGCAGGTATATTTTGATTTAAGGGATGATGAAATTACGGAAAAACCGTAAAAAATCCAAATCAATTTTATAGAATTCTTAACAATATTTTATTGAATAAAAGCCACTTAGCTTTTAAAAACTTAACATAGAAACCTTGTGATAAGTTTGCTTAAGGGAGGATTATTCGTTAGATTTATGTAGTTCTAAAGGCTTAAAGAAGTCAGAAAATCTATATGGAGAAAGGTAAAATATAAAATTGCCGTGTGGATCAGTTGATCCATTCCCAGTATTGGAAAGAAAATCCTTGGTTTTTCACTGTATTTTGCAGCTAATTTACTAGTAAAAAAATCGGTGATCCCATGGAGTACCCCATTGACTAATGTGTAGAGAATTGCTGTTTTGATGTCGAAGATCCAGATGCAGAAAAAAAGAAGAACAGCAGTATACACCAGAGTGTGAATAGAGAGCCATTTTAGGTGCTGACTTTTACCCATAGCCATTTTTGAGGACTGAAATACATAATCCCCCATCCAATGAGCCACTAATAATAGACCAAAATTCATAATCAAAAGATACCAATATCGGATCTGATAACCTAATCAATGCTAAAATAATTAGGGATTATGATTACATAAAACATAAATGACGGTTTACTATGTTTCGGACCTTTAGACATCGTTTGTTATTTTGGTTTCTGGTTTTTATCACCTTTAGTTTGCTGATAATAACATTGTCATTTACGTATATCAACAAAAGAGAACGAATCCTTTCACGTACCAAAGAAATTGAACACTCCTATGCGTTGTTGCTCAAAAGTGTGAAGGCACAACAAGATTTTTTTAGTTATGAAACCAAAAGCCAAAGGTTTTTTAGAACAGGAGATAGTGAATACCTGAATTATTATTTGAAACTACTAGACAGCACCCGATATGGTTTAGAACAAATTGATTTTTCAAAAGAGCATGAGTTAAATCAGGTAATTGGTGAGATAAAATCAGATATCACTCGGATAGATTCTATTTTCTTGGATCTTATTGTTCAAATTCAAGCGAGAGGATATAAGGATCATAACCTAGAAGGTTCTATGCGAAGAGATGCCCACTGGCTCGAGCGCGCGCCAGAAATTCCCACCAAAGACGTACTCTATCTTAGACGACATGAAAAGGATTATATCATCAGAAATGAAAAAAGTTATGTATCCAGATTCAGAAGAAGGATAAAAGATATTCGAACACGAATCTCCCAACGCCCGATTGCTAGAAAACGAAAAGAAGAAATTCTGTTTTATGTGGATAGTTACCAGCGCAAGTTCTTGCAATTAGTGGACTTGGACGAACGTATCGGGATCCGAGACAATTCAGGGCTTAAGGAGCTGTTGGATAACGAAATAAATGTAGCAGAAATTAACTTTAACTATATTATTGACCTTACCAAACAATGGGAACAAAACGAGTTTAGGCGCCTCACCTGGTATTTCATCATTATCACCTTGGTTTTGGTAGGAGGTAGCGTTTTCATTAGTACCTACATTTCAAAAAAGATAACTCGACCACTTACCGAGCTTACTAATCATATCACTCGCTTTGTAGATAGTAAGTTTACACTCGAGTCTGAGCATCCAATGGTGCGTACAGAAGACGAAATCGGTAAATTAACCCGTAATTTCTCTTTTTTGAAGGATGAAGTGATTTCACGATTGAGGTTTTTTAAGCAAAAAGTAGACGAACGTACCGAAGAACTGGCCAATGCCAATAAAAGATTGTTACGATTAAGTGAAGCCAATAGTCGTTTTGTACCGCAGGAGTTTCTGAATAACTTAGGTAGAAAGAGTATAGAAGAAGTCATGTTGGGAGACCAGGTGGAACGCGAAATGACCATTGTTTTTTCAGACATCCGTGAGTTTACCAAAATTTCAGAAAGTCTAAGTCCGCAAGAGAACTTTGACTTTATCAATGCCTATCTTAATGGAGTAGTGCCCATCATCAGATCCAATGGTGGTTTTATTGATAAGTTTATTGGGGACTCGGTAATGGCCTTATTTCCCAAAAATCCAGACAACGCTATCAAAACGGTATTTGAATTTGACGCTTTCCTCAAGGATTTCAATGTCAAATTGAAAAAAGAAAACAAACCCGCCATCCAGATTGGTACTGGTATACATACAGGGAACTTGATTTTGGGAACAATAGGACATGATCACCGTTTGGAAACGACCGTTATTTCTGATGCGGTAAATACAGCTTCTCGGGTAGAAGGGTTAACCAAATTCTATCATGCAAAAACCATTGGTACCGAAGCTACCATTTCGAAGCTAAAAAAACCTGAAGTATTTCAATATCGTTTTTTGGATAAGGTGCGGGTAAAAGGAAAAACCAAAACCTTGTCTGTATATGAGTTTTTATCTCCTTCGGAAACAAAAAAAATAGCCTATTTGGAGGAGTACAATGAAGCAGTACAGTTGATCGAACAAAGTAAAATAAAGGAAGCCACAGCCTTGTTTGCAAAGATATTGGAGCAAAATCCGGATGATGGAGCAGCCAAAATCTTCTATGAGAAATGCAATAATTACATCAATAGAGACACTCCCTCTTGGGATGATATTACGAATATGATTACCAAATAAATCGCGATATGAAAAAGTTTGACCTTATTGTTATCGGTTCAGGGCCTGCCGGGGAAAAAGCAGCTGCAAAAGCTGCCTATTTTGGATACAAAGTAGCCTTAATCGAAAAAGAACTAAAATATGGAGGGGCAGGTGTACAAACAGGAACCTTGCCTTCAAAAACCTTAAAAGAAACCGCACTCTACCTTTCTGGGATTTATCAAAAAGGAGTTTTTGGCGTGGATAAGGAAGTAGGTCGAGAAACTGGGGTTCATGACTTTTTGTATCGTAAAAACGTAGTGACCAATCATATGCATAAAACGGTAGGGCACAATTTGGAAAAGCATGGGATACAGGTGTTTGAAGGGTACGGAAGTTTTCAGGATCAAAATCATATCAAAATCTCGGGAGCTATAGAAGAAATTATCTATGGTAAGTTTATCCTGGTGGCTACAGGATCTTATCCCTATCATCCAGAAAATATTCCATTTGATAACAAGCGTATTTTGGATTCGGACACCGTGTTAAACATCAAGCATTTCCCGAAATCTATCTGTGTATTGGGAGCCGGGGTAATCGGTTGCGAATATGCCACCATCTTTGGAGCTATGGGAGTGAAAACGTTTATCGTTAATGATAGAAATAAAATCCTGGGATTTCTGGATGCCGAAGTTTCAGAATCATTAGTGGATCAGATGCGGAAAAACGATATCAAGATCTTGTTTAATAATTCAATTGTAGATTATGAAATACCAGACGATGATGAAAAACCCTTGCGCTTAACCTTGAAATCAGGCGAAATTTTGAATGTAGATATGTTTTTGTTTGCTGCTGGAAGGAGTGGACGTATAAAAGGGTTGAATTGCGATCGAATTGGTCTTAAAACAGGGAAAAGAGAAACCATTTTGGTGAATGATAAATTTCAAACCAACATCCCCAACATCTATGCGGTTGGAGATGTTATTGGCTTTCCTGCTTTGGCTAGTACCAGTATGGAACAGGGTAGAATAGCGATCACTCATATGTTTGATACTGCAGATTTACCTTCATTAACCGATGTATTTCCTTATGGTATCTACACCGTCCCAGAAGTTTCTATGGTAGGTATTACCGAGGAACAGGCTATCGCCGAAAAAATAGAATACAGTGTAGGTTATAGTTTTTTTAGAGATACGGCAAGAGGGATGATTATGGGAGATACCGATAACGGATATCTCAAGTTAATTTTTGATCGAAATACCAAAGTTATCCTGGGTGTACACATTATTGGTTATATCGCAACAGAGCTCATCCACTATGGAATGGAGTTGGTGCGAGAAAAGAAGACGTTGGATAATATCATCAGTACGGTGTTTAATTACCCCACGCTGCATAATCTGTATAAGTATGCTAGTTATGATGGCTTAGGAAATCTGGCAGGGAAGAAAATCAAAAAAGCTGGAGAATTGATCAAAGAGTGATCTTTTCTTTTTATACCCCAATCTCTCGATGAAAAATTTAAGAATTAGGGGTGTTTCCCCGTTTTATATGATTTGATTTCTTGTTATTTTTATCAGCAATACTCCACATTTATAATCGTCATATGCACCTTTCTTTGAGAAGAGGGGATAGTTCGTTGTTTTTAAAACTAAATAACCATGTATATGACACCGTCAAAAGCTTCAAAAAGGCTACCGATGTTTCTGGCAGCTGCACTTCTATTTTTATGTTTTTCATGCTATTCGGTAAAAATAGTAGGGGTAAATAGCGTACCCAATCCAGATCCGAATAATGATAGCGATGATGGATATCGCAATCAGCGAGTGATTGTTTTGGATACCATCGTTAAATCTGGAGTAATTACCGATGGGATAGGCCTCAAAACACAAAGAGAGGGTTGTGCCTCTGGGGAGCTACATTCTGTAGAATACAAAAACACTTTTGGAGGGTCCTTATTATACCTTGTCACTTTTGGGAGTAAGCGTAAAGTAAGGATCAAATATGTATGTGCAAAAACCGAAAACTAAATCCACCATGGCTACAACAAAAGACTTTCAAAAAACACAATGGGATACATTACATCGCAATGGCCCATTTCCACTCAAACTATTACAAGTTACAGAACTAGAGGGCAAAGCCAATATGCCTTCTTCTTTAGATCGATATAATGATGCTGCCAAAGAAATTCAGCGATTAATCACCGAAGCTCACAATAATGGTCACGGTTTTAGACCCTATGGATCACGTTGGTCCATGTCTAGCATCGCACATCAAAAAGATCGGATGCATTTTAATAGTCATATGAATATCGACTTGCCCATACAACCGGGAGAGGTACATGCGAGCAGTCCATATCATCATAGCAATTTGTTCTTTTTTCAGTGCGGAAACACCATCAAAGAGATCTCCAAAGCATTAGGAGCTCATGGTAAATCCTTAAAGACTAGTGGAGCTAGTAACGGGCAAACCATTGCCGGTTGTATAGCTACAGGAGTACATGGTTCGGCTTTGGATGTGGGATCTATACAAGATTATGTGGTAGGATTAAACTTGATTGTAGGGCCTAAGGATACTGATATCGTGTATCTGGAAAGAAAAACAAAGCCCGCGCTCAAGGATAGTTTTGCTCAAAAAATCAAGGCACGAGTGATTCGTGATGATGCCTTGTTTAATGCTGCTGTTGTGGGGTTAGGCTCTTTTGGTTTTATACATGGGGTGCTGATAGAAGCCGAAAATCGTTTTCTGTTGAAACGTTATGTACGTAAAATTGATAAACAGACTGCATTGAAGCTGTCGGATACCATGGATTTTAAAAACTCAACGTTTAAGATTGATGGGGAAGTAGATCAAGCGGACAAACCGCTTCGACCATATCATTACAAGGTTTTTATCAATCCCTATGTAAATGACAGTCAATATGTGGTAGAGGCGATGTACAAAAAGCCGTATCGAACACCCTACCCAGATCCTTTTACGACCATAGAAAAATCCATTTATAGGGATTTGATTTATCTATTGATAAAAATCAGCGAACGATTCCCCAAGGCTATTCCTTGGTTTATTAAACGACTCGAAAATGCCATTTTACCCGATGTGAACGAAGAAACCACAGGGACCCTTTATGAAACTTTTTGGGATGCACCCTATCAAGGTCCCGCTTTTGCCTGTTCTTTTGGAGTAGATCATAAACATTCTTCCAAAGCATTAAAAATCCTAACGGATCTAACCAAAAACGAAGGACCAATACCTGGGATCTTTGCGATGCGGTTTGTAAAAAAGTCTGAGGCGACGCTGGCATTTACCAAGTTTCCTATTACTTGCGTGATAGAGATCGATGGTGTACTATGGAAAAAAAGTAATAAGCTGATGAGCTTAAAAGAGTTCTCTGCCCGAATGATACAGGTGTTGAAGCAGAACAATATTCCGTTTACCATCCATTGGGGTAAGAACGCGGCCTGGACATTTCCTGGGCTAGTGGATCATATGTTCGGTAACAAAGCCAAAGAATGGGAGCAACAACGTGCTCGTTTGTTATCACCAGAGATGGCAGTGCTATTTTCTAATAAATTTTTGAAGGACATCGGTTTATCAAAAACACCACCTCCTACAGGTGGCGGTCCTGCACCAATTGTATGATATTAAGGAATACTATTAATTTCGATAATACGGTGAGTGGCACTGGTATCTCCATAAGAATCCCCATTGGTGGCAATAAAAATTCTACCGCCGGGTGATATGGCGATATCTCGTAGCCTTCCAAAGGTTCCTGTAAAAAAGGATTCTTCTTCTGTGATCGTACTGCCATCATCGCTTAGTGTAAGGGCAACAATTTTTTGATCTTTCAGCACAGTCATCAAAAACTTGTTGGTCCATTGTGGGATTGCAGTTCCTGTATAAAACGCTAAATCTGATGGTGCTATGGTCGGTGTCCAGTTAAAAATAGACTCGGTCACCGTGGTGCTTGCCGCAAAGGCCTCTTCGGCTGGAGTGTTGATAACACCCATCACTTCTGGCCATCCATAATTGGCTCCGGCAACAATTCTATTGATTTCATCATCATTCTGCGGGCCGTGTTCTGAGCTATAGATATTTCCGTTAGGGTGTCGTACCAGGCCTTGAGGGTTTCTATGCCCTAGACTATATACATAACTATCGGTAAAAGGATTATCGGTTGGGATATTTCCGTCTAAGCTAATTCTTAGGATTTTACCTGCTAGAGAATTTAAGTTTTGAGATAAACTGGTATTCCCGGCATCACCTGTGGTCATCAAAATATGTAGATCATTGGTGATCATCAAGCGTGATCCGTTATGAATTCCTGCTGCAGGAATATTATCCAAAAGTGTAGTTTCATCAGACAATGTATTATTGGCATAGGTAAAACGAACCAATCGTTCTAACAAATTATTACCACTTTGGTAGGTGTATACTGCATACACAAAAGGATTCGAATCAAAATTGGGGTGCAATACCATGCCTAGCAATCCGCTTTCCTGCACTTGTTCTACTGCAGCAATACGAATGAGTTCGATTTGCTCACCGGTATCAGGATTGATTCTACTAATGCGTCCGTTACGCTCGGTGACCCAAAGAAAATTATCGGGCCCCCATAGGATTTCCCAAGGTACACTTAGGGTGCTAATCAAGGTTGTGGTAGCATCAGTTGGATTTGGATCAGGATCTGGGTTTGGGGTAGCGTTGTCGTCACTAGAACAGTACAATAACATGGAAGTGATAAGAACAATACCTAAAAAAGTGAATAGCTTATTCATAGTTTCTTAGATTTGGTTGTGAACTCCTATATATTGATAACCAATTCTTTCAAGATTTATTTTATGAGAAAGGAAGAAAGATGAGGGAAAAAGGTGTTAGTCTCTTTTAAAATCTTCAAAAAACGTGTTTTGATCTCCGATTTGAAGACCTAGACGATCAAAAATGGCATATACTTTGGGTTTGTTTTTGGTTTCAAAAAAGATAAAATAAAACTGATCATCATACAGATGTACAATCCCCATTTCTGAACCATGTGGAGCTAGCAGTGTATTTATTTCAGAAAATATCCGACCATCAATAGGATACCCTTTGGTGAATTTGGCCCAAAAATCATCTTTTATTTTTGGATACAATCCACCTAAACAATGTTCTATGTTATAGATAAAATCTCCTGCATTAAAATTATGATCCACCGAGGGTAGAAAACACTGTTTTGCTTTTACATTAATAAGCGCAATGATGTCATGATACATATAGATGCGTCGTTCTTCTTCACTAATCGTAATGTGTTTGTCTACATAACCACCAGTCTCATAGGATGTAACAATTTGCTCTTTTGCAGGGAGTTTCATGGTACGTATCGAATCAATAAGTGCAGTCTTATCAATTGTGTTATGTGTCAAATCAATAAGATCAATAAAGGCCTGTTGAGCTTCTACATCTTCTTTGGAAAAAGAACTCTTGTTTTGCGAACAGGAAGAAAAAAAGCAAACGGTACACATTAAAATAAAAGTTAACCATTTTTGGTTGTGGTGTTTTTGCATCATTGATCAACTATTGTTTGGTTCTATAGTACAAATAAACAGATTATTACTGAAAAATTAAGATAGAGAAATGGGGCTTTTTCCTTGGTTTTAGAAAGAATTAATCAGTAATTTTGAAGCCAATTAATTCTTCTCTGTAGTTCAAAGGCTTTGAACCATGTTTTGAATGATATAATGATTGTACTATGGGATTTGTAAAAGACTCTTCTTTTTATCACGACGCTATACAAATATTAGAATACCCCTGGGGGGATTATTACATGTTTAGCACTTACATTGTTTCTGAAATCAAAGAAGGAGTGGTCTACACCTGGGACGACCATGCTGCTCCGGTGGTGAAGGAGTTGAGTGAGTTGTATGATCAAAAAGGGGAGAACCTGGTGCTTATTGCCAATCGCGTACATTCGTATTCGGTAAAACCTAGCGACTGGATTAAATTCTTTAAAAGTGATTATAAGCTAAAAGGATACGCCATCGTTACCTATTCTCGAAAAGGATTTATCACTTCTTTGATCGAAAAACTCTTTATGCGCAGTACCTTCCAAAGTTTTGATAATTTGGAAGAAGCCATTGCCTGGGCCAAAGAAATCACCAATACTTCCGAAAGCAAATCTAACGGTAAAAGCGCATAATCTGAGTGTTTTTTTGGCGTTGTAGATCGTTTTTGATATCGCTAGATTCATTAATCTAAGCGTTCTTACCATTTAACTATCCGAGAAAACCACTCGTCGAAAAACTACAAAAACAACTGTATTCTGGTAGTACCTTTACTACAAGGAAACAAAAAAAGATGTAGTTATGAGAAACTTTCATAATATATTCGGAATAAGTATTTTAAGTATAGTTCGTTTGATTGTTCAAACACCAGATGCCCCAGATTATACCTTCAATAAATAATACAGTCAGTGCAAATAATTATTAATTTAAAGTAAACCGTCATGAGAAATTTTTACCATATTTTCGGAATTAGCGTATCCAAAATTCTTAATTTCATAAGCGAGCTACCCGGCGCTTCTAGATATGCCATGCGCAAATAGCAAAATAACAAAGTTTATAAAGTAGTAACCCCTAAAAAAAGATGTGCTATATACCCCAGTAGCCATCAACATACAACGCAACGTTAAAGTACATAGGTCATGGTGCAATGCCAGAAAAAGGAGATAATTATTAGGATTATCTCTTTTTTTATGCAGAATGTTTTCTACTAATAGGTGTACACTTCGGCTCCCACTTCGGCAAGCTCAGTGTACAGCTCAGTGTACGGCTTGGTGTATGAGTAGAGAAAATGTGCACTTCGACTCCGCTCAGTGTACGGCTGAGTGACGAATAGGGAACGCTCACTGAGCGTAGTCGAAGTGGAAGTGTCCCCGGAAAAGTGGGGAAATTACACCTAATGTGTGTAAAATATCAACACTTTTGAAAAGGGCATAATTCATAATCCCTTGTTTTTCAAGGATACCGTAAAATGGTATCAATATTGGTCTTGCTGTGGAGGAAATAACCAAAACACACATCATGGGATCAAAACCAAATGCAACTAGATTAACCAACCGTATCATTAAATTTGTTTCAACTGCTTCTCCGAACTTCCTACTGCTAGGTACTTTTGTATTACTCTTTGGAGCCGTTTCTTTATTCTATTTCTTAAATCCATATTTTGAAGCCATTCGCCTGGAAAGAATGAACACCCCGTCAGGTATTGCTTTGATGATCCTTGGATTAACACTACTAACCCTCAAAGTCGCTTTCTTGATCTTCATTTTCAGATTATACCTCCGATACAGACCCATGAACTCGGTATCTGATGAAGAATTGCCTTCTTGTACGGTAATCGTCCCAGCCTATAACGAAGGAGAGTTGGTATATAAAACCCTAAAGAGTTTGGTAGCCAGTGACTATCCGGTAGAAAAACTACAAATCATCTCTATCGATGATGGTAGTAAGGATGATACCTGGCAATGGATGTGCAAAGCCAAAGACGAGTTAGGCGATCGTGTGGCGATCTACCAACAACCCAAAAATATGGGGAAACGACATGCCCTATATCGCGGATTCAAATTGGGTACTGGCGATGTGTTTATTACAGTTGATAGTGATTCTATAGTAGATGAGGATACGCTACGGGTGATGACCACACCTTTTGTAAAGAACGAGAAATGCGGTGCTGTAGCAGGAAACGTTCGTGTGTTGAACAAAGAAAAAGCCCTCATCCCACGTATGTTGAATGTAAGCTTTGCCTTTAGTTTTGAGTTTATTCGTTCTGCACAAAGTACCATAGGTTCTGTGTTATGTACACCAGGAGCCCTTTCTGCTTATCGTAGAGAAGCTGTTTTTAATTGTTTAGAACAATGGATCACCCAGACCTTTTTGGGGCAAGTTTCAAAAATAGGAGAGGACCGTGCGATGACCAACATGATACTAAAACAAGGGTATAAGGTGTTCTTTCAGCGCAATGCCTTGGTATATACCAACACTCCAGAAAAATATAAGAATCTATACAAGATGTTCATCCGTTGGGAGCGAAGCAACATTCGCGAGAACATCGCTATGACTCGTTTTGCGTTTACCGATTTTAGAGAAGGATCAAAAGTAGGTGCAAGAATCCTTTTGCTGAATCAATGGTTAAAAATGGTAATGGCATACCCTGCCTTATTATTGATGTTCTTCTTTATATTCACCTATCCTTTATTATTCTTTACGTCTACATTTGCCAGTATATTGATATTCTCCAGTATCCAAGCCTTGTTTTATGCCAAGAAACACAATGCCGCAGAATCCCTTTGGGCATATCCATATAGTTTGTTCTTTGCATTCACACTATTCTGGATCACACCATACGCCATCGCCACCGCAGGAAGAAGTGGTTGGTTAACACGAGAACTCCCAAAAGAATCTATAAAAGAAACCAACCCACAACCTCAACCACAGGTCGTGGCTGTTGCTGTGGGGTCTTGATAGTTGGACTTCGACTCCGCTCAGTCCGCGCTGTCGAACCCTGAGCGGAGTCGAAGGGTGAATTCCGGATTTCGACTCCGCTCAACCCTCGGTAGCGTTTTCAATACTCAGTCCGTTTTGGGCTTCGAGATGTGTGCTGAGCTCGCCGGGCTTCGAGAGCCTCAGCCCTCGGTGAGGTCGAACCCTATGGACCCTGAGGCTCTCGAAGGGTCGAAGGGTGATCAAATACCCTCCACAAAACTCGCAAACACCTCTTTATGCCGTTCAAGGTTCATATTAGGAGAAAGGGCTACACGAGCAATATAATCTTTATCGCCTTCTTTAGTTGTCCCTTGGGTTGATGTAGCGGGGATCGTCCAGTAACATCCCTTTAACTGTCCATAACTCACACAGTACTTACTTTCATTAGGGATTTCGGTAATCATTAAATTGATTAATTTATGATTAAGTGCTCTTTTATACGTTTCCTTTTCTTCGTCTGTAGCTCCTTTGGTGGGAAGGTCTAATGAAAAAACAGATGGTGTAAAACCTTTACTAGCTAAAGCTTCTGAAACAAAATTGATTTTTGCTTCTGGTAGGGTATCATGGATAAAGTTTACGAATTCACGGGTATTTTTATACGCATCACGAATTCGTTCATTCATAGAAGGCAATTGTTTTGCCAATATTTCATATTGAAGAGGTGTAGCCTCATTATCACAAAGCCCTAGATGCATTTCTATCTTATGCATCAAAGCGTCTGTTTTTGTATTTCCTACACAATAGCCGGCGGTACATAGTCCACCACTTGGAAATTTCGAACCGCTAGAAAAAGAGATGGTCCTAACGGTCGAGAGTATTTCTCCTTCGCCCAAAAATTGTACATTAGGACAAAAGGTTTGATCCAGGAGAAAAACCGGATCTACAGCAGTAGTACCAATTGCCGTTTTACGAACAGCACTTAATACCTCCTTTAATTTTAGAAGATCAGGAACTTCAACTCTCGGGTTGGTTGGGATTTCAGCAATGATATAAGGGACAGCATCTTGATGAGCAATTTTTGCTAAAACCGTATCAATACTTTCGACCATATCATTACCACTATCTACGGGTAAATCCACAATTTCGACATTATTAATACAGGCAGCAACCCGTCTTGCCTGGTCATTTGTCCCGCCATAACAATTAGGAGGAACTATAATTTTGATATCTTTTCCAGTATGGTTTTCCAGGGCATAGTCCACGAGTCCCATCAAAATCGCATATTGAATCGATAGCCCGCTAGAACCTACCAATGCCTTTGTATCTGTACCAGTAACCGTAGCAATTGCATCCAAAACCTTTGTTTTGTCGGTGTCAAGATCGCTTTTAGGGGTATCAGAATAGGACTTGTCTATCAAAAGCTTTAAAGCGGTAAAACAATTGGCAGGAGTCATGGCAACAGTCTCTCTTCTTCTAACGTGCTGAATCTCTGAAATATAGCTTTCGTTTTGTTCACCATTCACCAATATAAGACTTCCTAGACCCTCATAAGTATTGACATAAAAGTCAATATTTGGGTTGAGATCAATGGTGTCAATTTCATCTTGCTGTGAAACAAAAATGGTACTTCCATCGAAAGATGTAACCGAAGATGCTTCTTCAATAGGTTTCAGTTCAAATGTATACCCGTAAACGTTTCTTAGCATTTCAGCATCAAAAGATTCTGGTAGTTTATCGGTATAAAGGATCTGAGTGTTTTTATTGTCTAATGAATTTTTTCGTAAAACGGCCAAGATAGGAACCGTTTTCGATCCAAAACTGATTACACTATCCGGTTGTAGTTGGTTTGAATGAGCAATTACCCATTCTAATACACAAGATAATGGATGTCCTAATCGAATATAGTCAAAAGCCGTAGGTAATTCACTTAGCGCCGATGACTCAGTAGTATTGTTGTTATACAAGTTTTCAAACTGCTCTAAGAATTGAACTTTGGCCAATTTTTCATCATAAATATCTAATCGATGGGTAGTTAGATTCAACCAGTCATTGGGCATATTTTCTAATACCTTGTCAATATACTTGAGCATTTTATTGTCTTTCATTATGATTACCTTTTGATAGGCCGCTAGTATACATCAATTAGATGTATTTTAAAAATGTTACCAGATGTTTTTAGAAATTCTTAAGAAAGGTTTGGCAGTGGGTTTTTTCCGAACCCTGAGCGTCGGGCTTCGAGATGTGTGCTGAGCTCGCCGAAGTACAGCCCTCGGTAGCGTTTCGAACCCTGAGCGGAGTCGAAGGGTGTATTCCGGGTTTCGACTCCGCTCAACCCTCGGTAACGTTTCGAACCCTGAGCGGAGTCGAAGTGTAAAACAAAAAAAACACCTCATGCCCATTCACGAGGTGTTTTCATTAAGCAACACAATAATGCAACCTAAACTAACTATTATTACTAATCTTATTATTGCATTAACTTTTGAGATAATTCCTGAATTTCCTCACTCTTCTTTAGCATGTATGCGTTTAGCTTTTCTGCATCAGAAGCCGAGATACTACTTGATAATTCTTGGGCTTTGGTTCCTAGTTCTTGTCCTTTTTGACCTAATGTAGCAAAAGCAGTCATGTCTTTGCTCTCTACTGCTTTTCTATAGTCTGCGATATAGGCTTCATAAGCGTCTACGTACTCTTGTACTTTGGCATCTCCAAAAGATGGAGTACCGCTGTCAGATGTAGCTTCTGCTTTTGTTTCTTCTTTTTTCGGTTCTTCTTTGGTGGTTGTTTCTTCAGTAGCGGTTTCTTCTGCTTTTGCAGCGTTGTTATCCTTACAAGAGAAAGTGAATCCTATTAATAAGATAAGTGCGAAATGTAAAATAGATCTTTTCATGATATGATTTTTAGCGATTAGTTGTTTTTATAATTATTTAACGATACAAAGATGTAGCATTCCTACAGGCGAGAGAACACTATATTCCGTGAAAAAAACATACCCTGTTTTCGGGGGGCTCCTTCGGCAAGCTCAGGAACCCCTAAAATTGTAGTGCTAACATTATCTGGACTTCGACTCGGTGGCTGCTGAGCTCGTCGAAGTACAGTCCGCGCCCTCGAACCCTGAGCCGTTGCACTGAGCTTGCCGAAGTGGGAGTCGAAGGGTGGATTGCCAGTTTCGAAGTTGCCCCTTGAGTCTGCTTGGCTTCGAGAGCCTCAGCCTGCGACAATTCGTATCCGGAGGTGTCATGCAGAGCTTGTTGGGCTTCGAGAGCCTCAGCCCACGATATGTTCGCTCACTTCGACCCCTGAGCGGAGTCGAAGGGGACGAAGGGGAGTTCCAAAAAATAAAACTCCTACCACCTAATATTGCAAAAACCAATACACCAATGGGATACTTATATATTTTAGAATGCAGTGATGGAAGTTATTATACAGGAAGTACCAAGAATTTAAAGAGACGGTTAACCCAACACCAGAATGGAGAAGGAGCTAACCATACCAAAAAACGACTACCTGTCAAGTTATTGTACTACGAAAAGTACTCTCGCATTGATACCGCTTTCTATAGAGAAAAACAGATACAGAGGTGGAGCAGAGCTAAAAAAGAAGCATTAATGAAAGGGGATTTGGGGGAGTTGCATCAACTTTCCGAATGTAAGAATGAATCACACTGTTTACAAAGATATTCAGTCTTCGACTCATGTTCCTAACTATACCGGACTTCGACTCCGCTCAGTCCTCGATGGTGCCGAACCCTGAGCGGAGTCGAAGGGTGAGCTTGCCGAAGTGGAAGCCGAAGGACTACCTCCCATACTCCCTGGCAATCGTATTCTGAGCAGGTTTAAATCTCGGAGAGAAATTAAGGCTGTTTTTGGCATCGGGTTTTTCGGTGCGAGTGTTCCATTGCCAGATGTACATGCCGGCAAACCAATCTTCGTTCCATAGTTGATCAAATAGAGCTTGATAGGCCAGTTGCTGAGTGCGATCGGATTTCTTTTGATAAAAGATGCTGAGATACGATCCCCATTCCCAGGGTTTGATGGCTGCAGCGGCTTCGCTTTTGTAGCCTACTTCCGTAAATAATATAGGTCTATTATGTTCTTGAGATAAGGATTTGAGCATTGGGATATGTTGCTCCCAACCTTGTTGTAGTGTAGCTAAATCAGGATTGGTTTTTTGAGTAAGTGGGAAATAGGCTTGTAGACCGATATAATCCAATTGATCCCAAAAATCGATAAGTTTATACTCTCCATCCCAATTGGCAGCATAGGTGAGTTTACCGCCGTAGATTGCTTTTATTTCTTTTACGAGTGCTGCCCAACGATCGGGTTGGTGCTTTAAGGAGGTACGCAACTCTGTACCGATACACAGTAATTCTACTTCTGTTTGTTGGGCCATAGTGGCGTAGTGCAACATGTTCTTGCGATAACTATCAAACCATAAATCCCAATCCTTATCTGATTGTTGATTGATATTGGATCGCCAACCGTCTCTGGTCCATAAATGGGGTTTAAGCTGTACGTGCAATCCTTTATCACGTAGTTCTGTTATTGTCGATAGAAAAACAGAATCTCTACGAGACCACTGACCAATAGCTTCTGGAGTACGCATCGCTACGGTGCGTTCATCTTTTTGATATAAAAAAGGAATGACAGCAATCCATTCAATATTGTTTTGGATCAAAGGATCAATTCTTCCTTCATTATTATGGGTCCAACCAAATACACTCATCCCACGATGTTTCCCATCCGTTTGGTAGTGGTTGGTAGCAATACCCGAAGTGTTTTCAACTGTATGATCCCAGGTATAATCAAAATCTTCATCACCGTTGATATAGATAATCGTTTTTAAAACTCCTATAACAAGTACAACAGGAAGAATGACACCCAATACCAATCGCTTGCTCATATATTGTGCTCCACGAGAACGATACATACGAATAAAGTAACGTACCAATAGAAAGCATAAATACACCAATACAAAGAGTATTTGCACGGCAACCAAAAAAGGAATATCGGTAAGGAGTTCTACTAACGAATCTTTGGTCTCTTTAACAGATGAGAATCGCAACAGGTAAATAGATAAAAATCCCATAACGAGTACCCAAAGGAGGATATAGATCCGTAATGCAATAATGAGTTCCCTTTTTTTGAACATGTGCTGGTGTTTGTGTATTAGAAGAAGTAAAGCGTAAAATGTTACATTGATATTGATCAAAATAAACTGTATATTTATACAAATCAATCTCTTATTCTTATTGTTATGGCTGAAAGCGAAATTAGAAAAGAATATAGCAATGGTGAAATTACCGTTGTCTGGAAACCGGGGAAATGTACTCACGCTGGGGTATGTGTCAAGACCTTACCAGAAGTGTATGAACCCAAAGCAAAACCATGGATCACCCCAGAAAACGCAAGTAGTGAAGCATTAATGAATCAAATTGATCAGTGCCCATCTGGTGCATTGAGTTATTATAAAAACTAATACACATGAAACATCAACAAAAGGGTTTAAAAGGATTTGAGCAGTTCGCTCTCAAATCTACAGCCGCTAGAAAAGTTACAGGAGGTCAGACCGCAGAAGCCGATCTTGTACAACGGAGAAAAAATATAGAAGACGGTATGATCGACCGTAGATAGCATAAAAAAGAGGGCTTAAAAAGGCCCTCTTTTTTTGTATGTGTTGTATTGCTTACTCTTCTTCGTCAAAAGCTACCGGTACAAATTCGGTTTCTTCTTCTTCTGTAAACGGAGTCTCTTCTGGATAGATGGCTTCGTCTGTTTCGTCTGTTATAGTTGCTTCTTGAGTTTCTTCTACTACCAGCTCTTCAGTTACTTCATTAACTTCTTCAACAACCTCTTCTTCAACTTCTGGAACAGAGTTTTTGATCGCGTTAAATCTTTCAATCTTCCCTAGGTCTTCTTCTTCACCAGAGAAGTAAGGGAATACATCCATAATTGGTGACTCTGCAATGGCCGGGATGGTGTAATCACCCATGGTATTCCTCATTGCCACATTGGTATTGTCAAAAGCTTCTTTTACATCATTCGCCTGAATCAGTAAGTATATGTTTGATTTACGCTCTTTACCGCTCTCTTCATCATAAGCGATTAAGGATACTTTGGATTTGAACCAACGATCCGAGTTTTCAAAAGGATGTATCTCTGCAAAGTTGGCTACTTTAATATTAGTAATTTTAAATTCATCACTAATGTATGCCGACATTTCTTCATTGATTCTCGATTCGGCCTCTGTATAAGAGATGGCATCTACCAAATAAGGTTCTGTCGTCATTTTTTGAGCTCCAGACTCATCTATTTTTCTATACTTTATCTTGCATTCGTACCAGGTTGCACTCATTTCTTTTTGTATTTGTTAGGGCGGCAAATATACTGGATATCAACTATTGGCAATACAATTTGTGGCAATAGATATTCACATTTTTGATAGGGTAGTAGTATCGAATTAATAATCAGTATTTTAATAGAAATAGTAGTGGATTATCCTACCTTATTGATGGTATGAATTTTTACTTCTTCCTGTTTTCCTTTCAGGAGTACACTTCCTAAAAACTCTGTGGTGAGATGTGTTTTGATTTTCAAATCTTGTAGTAATTTTTCTGAAATCAAGAACCGCACTTTGTGTTTATTACATTGGGCTTGTATACGAGCAGAAGTATTGATTACATCCCCGTGATAGGCGATTTCCTTTTTGATCACCCCAACTTCGGTAACCATAAGTTTACCGCCATGTAGTCCGGCTTTAAATTCGGGAACCACACCATACTTATCCATATAATATTGGGATTTACGCTGCTTTTTTTGCTGAAATGCAAAGAACAGATCCACGCAGTTGTTATTGGCTAATCCCTTTTTGTACGACCAGCTCAATACCGCTTCATCCCCAACATATTGATAGATTTCAGCATCATGCTTTGGTACAACTTCATTCAAGTCATAAAAACAATCCTGAATAAACTGGCTGTATTTAAAATGTCCTAGATTTTCTGCAATCGTAGTAGAGTCCTTCAAATCCAGAAACATAAAGATGCGTTTTTCTTCTTTTGGAGTTCTGTATTTCCCCATTAGCATCTTTAGAAACACCCCTTTCCCAAACTTCTCTTTAGCAATGTTGATAAATGTAAACACAAAAGACACCAAAACCATATAGAGAATACTGGCCCAAAAGGATTTGTTATGTTGCCACCATCCAGGTTGTGTATCTAGATTAAGACCATACAATTCAGAAAAAATATTCATAATGATCGTAAATACGATCACACTAGTAATGAAATATAGAAGGGTTCTGCAGAGCACGTCATAAAATAGCAATATTCGATTGGATAGATATTTGTCGAATACAAAATCGATGGTGGCATATAGAATCCCCACCAATGCTCCTATAGCTCCAAAGCCCATAAGCCCTCTTATTGTACCCTGAGTCCCGCTGTATTCTCGAATCACAGTAAAACCTTCTTCTTCGTCGATACCGTAGTATCTAAAAATAGAATACATGGCCATAGCAATAGACCAAAACAATACAGATTGCCAAAGCAGTTGTAGGTATTGTTGCATACTACGTTTCATCATCATTATAACTAGTGGTTGTTGCCTACAAATGTAGTAGTTTTTCTACTTTATAGTAGGGTATGCACTCCGTTTTCTAATTGGTATAAGGCATTGATTTCTTTATCGGTAAGGGTTCTGTTATAAATAGATAATTCATCCATACGGCCGATATATCCCAATCCTAAATAAATGTTGGATAAGGGTAAGTCCCAGGTAAAAGGCGTAGCAATATCAGAGCGTGTTCCTTTATGCTCTCCATTCAGATATAAACTGGCTTTACCATTTGGAGTATTCAGGTTGGAGAAATTAATCAAAATATGCGTCCATTGTTCACTAGAGAAAGGAGGATTTTTTACTCCAGTCAGTTTCTCCATAAATATAGGATTTTCATTATCTGGACCTTCTGGATTAGGATTCCAAACCGCTCTATCACCAATAACTCCCAAACGGAAATCTCTCGGATTTTCTTTAGTAAAATCTACCCAGATCGAGGCGTCGTTATAGCTTACATCAGTAATCTGTATCGGATCGCAATACCCTGGTTCCAAATCTTTGTTAGGATCTAACTTCATCCAGAACGATATAGCACCGCTCCAATCCTTGGTATTATAAGCGATATTCTTTTCACTAGGGTAGTAGATGTATTCTTTGCTTCTTTCTGTAAAGAATAAACCATCTCCAAAACGACCATTACCTTTATCTACTTTGATATCAGGTTTGTGTAATCCCGCTTTTGCAGAGTCCCTGGCTTGGCGAGAAGGAACGGTATATAATTGCTTATCACCTAAAGCAAAATCAGCATCAGTTCCTTGATCAAACGAGGCGTAGAAGGTAAGTGCAGCTTTTAGATCCTGTTGTGTAGTATTTGTAGCGCAAGAACTGAAACCTAAAGCGATGATGGTGATTACGGTAAAGAATGCGTAAAATCTATGATGTTGTGACATGATTTGTGTTTGTAGTTATTGGTGTTAAATATACAGTTATATGAAATGGCGTAGCCTATGATTTACTTAATTTTAAGATTTTTTGAAGGGATATGACTTGGCAACATTCAAAAGAAATATTGTATACTTGTTTGCCTATTGAATAAAAAATCACTGTAACCCGTTTTATGAAATACCGATTATACTTCTTATTATTTTTTGTAATATGCTCATCCTCAATTACAGCACAAGATTATATAGACATTGTAAAAGTAAGTTATGGGTCTATTCTCGATGCTGGATTCGAGAATAGTGATGCCACTACTAATGTGCCGCAGTTGGATGTGAGTCTGACGTATCCCATAAAACTGAATGAAAAGATCGCCATCATAACCGGTGTGGATTATGTGCAGCATCAATTGGATTTGGTACCTAACGGAGATCAAGTTTCTTTGAACAACCTTACACTAAAAGCTGGATTGAATATCAAACATGGCGAGAAATGGTCTGGAACCTATGTGTTATTACCCAAAATTGCAAGTCAGGATTTACATACCGATGGAGATCATTTCTTCTTCGGTGGTTTGGCCTTGTTAAAATATCAAAAAACAGAACGCTTGCAATATCGTTTTGGAGCCTATGCCAGTAGCGAAGGCTTTGGAACCTTTTTTACTCCCATTCTAGGCTTGTATTATCAAAGCGAAGATCAAAAATGGGAGGTATCGGCGACCTTGCCCATCAATGCAGATATCAACCGGCGTTTAGGAGGAAAGTTTAAAGCAGGATTGGCGTTTCAGGCGTTTGTAAGAACCTTTAGTCTGGAGCGGCAAGACAATGCTCCAGAGTTATACACGCAAATGGCAAATATTGAAATCGGTCCCTATCTGCAATATGCGCTTTTGGATGAAAGTCTGTTGATAAAACTACAATCTGGATATTCTACAGCATCGTACGAGGTTTTTGAAGAAGGGGATACCTTACCTTTTCGCCTTTCAGCATTCGAATTTGGAGACGGACGTACCTTACTAAATCCCGAAATGACCGGAAACATCTTTGTAAAAGTAGGACTGACCTATAGATTTCATTTGAATAAGTCCTAGTTATTATAATCATCATATTAGGATAACGATCAAAAAAGCATCTTGTGATTGTAGTGCAAGATGCTTTTTAGATTGGCTAAAATTAACTCTAAATTTTATGGAAAGTGTTACAAAGATATATGATGGTAACATTTTGAAAAAGAGTGTAATAACCAATTTTACACAGGTAAATTCCCCTTTTTGAGCCAATTGCATTAATATTCATAGCATCATCATACATTGGTGATATTTTGTTAAAAACTCGCCTTTATATTTTCAAAAATTTGTGATTTATTTGCGGCTGGGAAAAACATAGTCATTGGAACAGCAAGTAGAACAAGAGCAAAAGAAAGCGTATACGCGGTATAATTTCTTTAATAAAACGTATTGCGTTTTTAGAGGAGCGACTTTACGTGAGATCACAAGAAGAAAACCTAATTACCGCAGCGAATCGGGAAGTACATACTATTATACCAAGCATGGGGTATACCGTATGTCTAATCATTGGGGAAGGATTGCTAAGTGCCAATGGCGTTTGGTATCTGATTTTCCTGCAGAGATCGATGATTTGAGATTAGGGTATGCAGATTGGGCAGATTTCAGAGAGAATCTAGATCCAGAAGTGGATGCTTATTACATTTCTGTGGATTTCGAAATAAAAAAGGTAAGCTATAAACACAAAGACAATCCCGATTATGATCAAGTAGCAGTGCTACGGTCTGCAGATGCTACCCGAAAGCTGATCAAACAAATCAAAAACCTTTTGGAAACCCATAAATGGGCGAAGTATTATGACTATGACGATCTGGATGAGTTCCGAGAGGAAGTAGTGACCCGATTGATCAATAGCAATATCTCTCTCAACGAATTGCGAAGAGAGTTATAAGCGTTGTTTAAAACTTAGGTTCTGGCATCACAACATACGAGTCATCTCCAGGAACTTTGGGAAATGCTTTGTTTCTCCATCGTTCCTTTGCAGCCTCGATCTTTTCTTTACTTGCTGAAACGAAGTTCCAAAAAATATGGCGTTCTTCAGGAAAAGGTTCCCCACCAAACAACAGTACATGGGTGTTGGGGTGTAAGGAGATGGTACAGCTACCTTCAGTTTTTGAAATCAACATGTTTCCGGCTTCAATGGTATCATCACAAGCGGTAATACTACCATTTACGATACAAATCCCAATTTCCCCTTGTAGTTCTCCTTTGATAGCAAGTTCGTAGGAATCTGTAGTTTTTACTTCTACCATGAACAAATCAGAATGTACAGGTAATGGTGATGTTTTACCATATCCTTGCCCTGCTACAAGTCTAAACTCCGTGCTACCGTCTTTCCAAAAAGGAAGTTCGTTACCATCGATATGATGAAACTCTGGAGTAATCTCTTCTTGATCTGCAGGCAATGCTACCCAAATCTGGTAACCATGAGCCGTAAAGTTAGTCCCGCGCAAATCATTAGGAGTACGCTCGGTATGAGTAACCCCACTACCCGCAACCATCCAATTAACAGAGCCTGGGGAGATACGTTGCTCAGTACCTATGCTATCCTTGTGCATCAGCTCGCCTTCTAGCATATAGGTAAGGGTAGATAAACCAATATGGGGATGCTGATCAACATCCATATAATGCCCTTCTTTGAGTTCGGTGGGGCCCATATGATCTATAAATATAAAAGGACCTACCATTCGCTTTTTTCTAAACGGAATAAGTCTACCTACCAAAAAGTCACCAATATCTCTACTTCTTTCAGGAATAATTAAGGATTCGTTGGACATGTTGCTTTGTTTTTTTGTCGATATCCTAAAAATATAGCTTTTAAAATAACAATCCGTTAAATAAATATTAAGGTCAAAAAAGATGTTTGATGCTAGGTTTTAGTAAGATACAGAGAAAGCTCTAGAGATCGGTTTTACTTAAAATAATTTACTATCTTTTCAATCGTTTAAACAAACTAACAACAACCTAAAACCTACACATGGAAATTTTTTCTTCATACAATGTTATCATTGAGATCTCTCTGATTATTATTTTGTCTTTCATTTTTAATGAAGTGGCTAAACGCACTAATATCCCAGCGGTATTAATGCTTATTGTATTGGGGATTATTATTCAATATAGTTTGAAAGCAGTAGGAGGAGATATGTTTAATTTCCTTCCGTTGCTTGAAATATTGGGGATTGTGGGGTTGATTATGATTGTACTTGAAGCGGCACTAGAATTAGAATTGAAACGAGATAAGTTAATGCCAATTCTGAAATCTCTGGCCATTGCTTTGATAGGATTAGTCGCTTCAACCTTTATTGCGGCAGTAATTCTAAAAGCCCTGGTGAAGGATATGAGTATGCAATCGGCCTGGTTATATGCTACACCTTTGTCGATACTATCGAGTGCGATTATCATACCCAGTGTTTCAAGCTTGTCTGAAGCCAAAAAGGAATTTCATATCTATGAGAGTACCTTCTCTGATATTTTAGGGATTATGTTATTCTATTTTCTGGCCGGTACATTAAACCCTGCAGAAAGTGGAGGAGTAGGAGGATTCTTTTTAAACCTGATCTTGACTATTGTAATTTCAATAGTAGCGAGTTATGCGATCATTCTTATTTTTCAGAAGATCAAAAGTCAGGTTAAGCTGTTTCTTTTGATAGCGGTATTGCTGTTACTATATGCGATCGGTAAGAAACTGCATATGTCTTCATTGATCATCATCCTAATCTTTGGATTAGTGATTGCAAATATGAAGTTATTCTTTCAAGGCCCCCTTAAAGAGTACTTGAATGTTGAAAAAGCCAAGCATATCTATCACGAATTGCATGTAATCACTGCCGAAACTGCTTTTGTGGTTCGTACCTTATTCTTTGTCATTTTTGGGATCACTATCGTGCTGTCGTCTTTATTGAGTTTGAAAGTAACCTTGATTAGTATCTTGATTTTGGTATCCATATATGCCATTCGATATGGATTGTTACGACTTTTCTTAGGAAAAGATATCTTTCCGCAGTTGTTTATTGCACCAAGAGGGTTAATTACAGTACTCTTGTTTTATGCAATACCTGCTGAAGCAATGGTAGAAGGTTTTGAGCCAGGAGTGTTATTGTTTGTAATTATAGGTACCAGTTTGATCATGACTTGGGGAATGATACGAGATAAAAAACAGAATCCACAACTTGTAGCAGAAGAAGATGAACAATTGGAAGAAGCTGCTGGTGAGGCCGAGTTTTTTATCAATAACGCTACTGACCTAAGTGATATTGATGGTGGTAGTACCGCTAATCCAGAAAATACAGGGGAATAATGAAACGTTTGCATCGGCTTACGGCAATATTAGTAAAATTACAATCCAAAAAGATCGTCCAGGCCTCAGAACTTGCAGATAAGTTCGAAGTGAGCCTTAGAACTATTTATAGAGATATGCAGGCACTTACAGATGCTGGTGTACCTATAGGAGCAGAGGCGGGGACAGGCTATTTTTTGGTGGATGGATATTCTTTACCTCCGGTAATGTTTACCGAAAAGGAGGCTAATGCCTTATTAACGGCTTCAAAGATTATCAAAACCAACAACGATCAATCTTTGATCGATGCATATCACGAAGCTATCGACAAGGTAATTGCGGTACTCAAAACTTCGCAAAAGCAAAAATTAGAGTTGTTGGATCAAAGGGTATTTACCTATAACAGACGAGCTGCACATCCAAGTAATACACTATCCGTGATACAACAAGCTATTACGGATTTTAGAGTGTTGGAGATTAGCTATACCAATATGAATAAAGAAGCGAGTAAACGTCGTATAGAACCGCTAGGGGTGTATTTTACCAATAATACATGGATCGTAATTGCCTATTGTAAATTACGAAAAGATTATAGAGAATTTAGAACCGATAGAATCGAGAGTTTGGTCGAGTGTCATGAGATTTTCACTTCGCAACGCTTTACTCTTGAAGACTACTATAATCGGCGTTTACAGCAATATCGAACAAATAATTCTTCTTCTTAAAATTCTACTGACATAGGGTTGTCATTCTCCTGATTTAGTTTTGGTAAAAGTATTCATATGAACAAGTTAATTCTTATCATCATGGTAAATCTATTATTTAATTGTACCACTAAACCTAATTCAAGATCTATGCAAACCCTCCAAGAACCTAATGTAGTAGAAGTCGTTTTATTTGAAGCGAATCCAGGATATAGTCCACAAGATGTAGAAGAAGCACTATCATCGCTTAATGATGTGGTGAAACTATACTACGGATTTGTAAAACGTACTACAGCATATAACGGAGACGGAAAGTATGTGGATATTGTGTATTGGACAGATATGAAATCGGCCAAAGACGCTGCTGCCGATGTGATGCAAAATCAAAAAGCAGCCAAAGCTTTTGAAGTGATCGAACCAGAATCGGTACAAATGTATCACTTTGATGCTTTTAATGAATTCGAGGAGTAAATTCCTAATCAACTTCATGAAAAGGAAGATGCTATCAACCAAATGCGATGATAGCATCTTTTTTTTAGTTAACTCTTAATCAATAATTTGTTTCCTGAAAAATGGCAATATCGGTCATGCACAGGTAACGTCGGTTTTAAGATGGAAAAGCCGGATAATTGAGGATATTTAAACGTATTTTTAAGTTTCAATGACAAAAAGGCATTTTTTGAGTTAAATTTTTATTATTTAATTATTAATCCCGCTTCTTTTTATGATAATTACAACGCGTTTTTACACGGTTTTTCATAGCTTTAATCGATTTTAAAAATCACTTTTCATGCAACATTAATACGCTTAATTTTAATGCATATTACTCACATAAGTTTCGAATGTTATCCTATTGCAAAAGCTGGAGGCTTAGCCGATGTTGTAGGAGCTTTACCCAAATATCAACAAAACCTAGACCATACTGTTGATGCCATAGTCCCATATTACAGTAACAGTTTTACTGATGATGCCGAACTAGAAACGGTCCATAAAGGATCAATACGCTTTGGTAATGAGGATAAGGAGTACGAAGTACGAAAGGTAGTTACTCCAGATCTTGGGTTTACTGTATTTCTGATCTATATAGAACATCTTTTAGATCGCAAAGAAATATATGATCACCCAGACAATGAAGAACGGTTTTTGAGTTTTCAGTTAGCGGCTATTCATTGGATAAATACCTTGGAGCAGTTACCGGATGTAGTACACTGTCATGACCATCATACTGGATTGATTCCTTTTATGATGCAGTATGCCTTTGACTATCATCGATTAAATAGGGTTCCAACCATATTTACGATCCATAATGCGCAGTATCAAGGACAGATCCCATATGATAAATTGCATTATTTACCTGATTTTGACAAAAATCATATCGGATTGTTGGATTGGGGCAGTCAAATCAATCCATTGGCTACGGGTATTAAGTGTGCATGGCGGGTTACCACCGTTTCGCCAAGTTATATGGAGGAGTTGCAAGAGCAGGCTAGTGGACTAGAAGGATTGTTACGACACGAAAAGGCTAAATGTTTTGGAGTACTCAATGGTATCGATACCGAAACCTGGAATCCGGAGACGGACCCCATGCTTCTTAAAAATTATAAGGTAAGCAATGTTGTTTCGGGTCGAAAAGAACATAAAAATTGGTTGTGTACAGAGTTTAATCTGGATAAAGACTTACCGTTATTTAGTTTTATAGGTAGGTTAGTTGGAGAAAAAGGTGCCGATCTGTTGCCCAGCATCATTCGAGATACCTTGCAGCATATGGATGTGAATATATTGATATTAGGATCAGGGCATGATGAGGTAGAATACCAACTTAATGCATTAAAAGAAGAATTCGAAGGGAGGTATAATGCGTATATCGGGTATAGTGAGAAACTATCTCATATCATCTATGCAGGAACCGATTTTTTACTGATGCCATCTCGGGTAGAACCTTGTGGATTGAACCAGATGTATGCGTTACGTTATGGAGCAATACCTGTCGTACGAAGAACAGGAGGACTTAAGGACACCGTTATTGATATAGGAGAAGACGGGTTCGGAATTTGCCATAATCAAGCCATTGTATGGGATGTGTGCTACTCAATAGAAAGAGGAGCGAAGCTATATAAAGATCAGGAACGATACCGTGGTATACAAAAACGGATAATGAAGATTGACCATTCGTGGACCCAGTCTGCAACAGAATATATTACTATTTATAAAACCCTAATTACACAAAAATGATCAACAAAAAAGTCTTAGCAATTATATTGGGAGGCGGGCAAGGTACTCGTCTGTTTCCACTAACCGAAAAACGTTCTAAACCCGCAGTTTCTATCGCTGGTAAATATCGATTGGTGGATATCCCTATTTCTAATTGCATCCATTGTGATATTAAAAGAATGTTTGTATTAACGCAGTTTAATTCTGCTTCTTTAAATCGACATATCAAAAACACCTATCGATTTAGTTCTTTTAGTGATGCATTTGTTGATATTTTGGCCGCAGAACAAACTCCTGATAACAAAACCTGGTTTCAGGGAACTGCTGATGCGGTGAGACAGTCTATTCATCATTTGTTGAATCATGAGTTTGAATATGCGTTGATTCTCTCTGGAGATCAATTGTATCGAATGGATTTTGATGATATGCTTAATGATCATATTACCAAGGGGGCAGAGATTTCTATCGCTACTTTACCAGTAAAAGCCAAAGAAGCTACAGAGTTTGGGATTTTAAAGACTGATGAGCAAAAATTTATTTCATCTTTTATAGAGAAACCTAGTGCCGATAAGTTACCAGGATTAGAATCTGAGGTAAGTGACGAAATGAAAAATGAAGGGAGGCATTATCTGGCTTCGATGGGTATTTATATATTCAACAAACAATTATTGATCGATCTTTTGTTATCTAACCCAGATGCTATTGATTTCGGAAAGGAAATTATTCCACAATCTATCGACAAGCATAAGGTATTGGCATATCAGTATGAAGGATATTGGACGGATATCGGAAATGTAGGCGCCTTTTTTGAAGCTAATATTAACTTGACGGACGAGGTGCCGGAGTTTGATCTCTTTAGTAGTACAGACAATGTGTTGACACGTCCTAGAATTCTTCCACCTTCAAAAATATCGGGAACTTCTTTAAATCGTTCTATGATTGCTGAGGGTTGCATTATCAACGCCAAAGAAATAGAGCGATCCGTGATAGGAATTCGATCTAGAATCGGAAAAGATACGGTGATCAAAAGCACCTATATGATTGGTAGTAATTCATATCAGGATATTGCAGAATTAACCAAAAATAAAGATGAGGGTATTCCTGCGATTGGTGTAGGAGACGGTTGTTTTATCTCAAATACCATTATCGATAAGGATGCCCGAATTGGAAACAATGTCCATATCGAAGGTGGTGAACATCTTGAAAATAGAGAAGAAGAGACCTATGTGATTAAAGAAGGAGTAGTCGTGATTAAAAGCAGATCGGTGATTCCTGATGGATTTGTAATCAAGTAACAACTCCACCTAGAACCGAATAAAACCATACAAGAACAACACTAACCATATTAATGAATAAAGTAATTGTACATAGCCTCTTTTCAGATTTTGATATTGACCTTTTTAAATCCGGTAAACATTATCGACTTTACGAAAAATTTGGTTCTCATATCCTCACATTAGATGGAGTAGAAGGAACCTACTTTGCCGTTTGGGCACCTTCTGCAAAATCGGTGTCGGTGATAGGCGATTTTAATTATTGGACAGAAGGGGAACATCAATTAAATGTTCGATGGGATGCTTCTGGAATTTGGGAAGGTTTTATCCCGGGTGCAGGAAAAGGAAGTGTGTACAAATACAAAATACATTCTCACAACGATGGTATCGTAACCGAAAAGGCAGATCCGTATGCCAGACGTTGTGAGCATCCACCCAAAACTGCTTCGGTAGTATGGGATAATACCTATACCTGGAAAGACGAAGAGTGGATGCAGAAACGCAAAAAGCATAATGCGATCAATGCTCCTTTTTCTGTATACGAAGTGCATTTAGGTTCCTGGAGGCGAAAAGATCAGGAAAACAGATCCCTTTCGTATACCGAAATGGCAGACGAATTGGTAGCCTATGTCAAAGAAATGCAATTTACCCATGTAGAGTTGATGCCCGTAATGGAATATCCTTATGATCCCTCATGGGGGTATCAAATCACCGGGTATTTTGCACCAACTTCCCGTTTTGGATATCCGGAAGAGTTCAAACTCTTGGTCGATAAATTACATCAAAATGATATTGGAATTATCCTGGATTGGGTGCCTTCGCATTTCCCAGAAGATGGACATGGGTTAGGTTTTTTTGACGGATCTCATCTCTATGAACACCCTGATAGAAGAAAAGGATATCACCCAGACTGGAAAAGTCTGATTTTTAATTACGGAAGAAACGAAGTGCGTAGCTTCTTGATTAGTAATGCGATCTTTTGGTTGGATCAATATCATGCAGATGGTTTACGGGTTGATGCGGTAGCGTCCATGTTATTTCTCGATTACTCTCGTGAGGACGGAGAGTGGGAACCCAATATGTATGGAGGAAGAGAAAATCTGGATGCTATTTCGTTTATGAAAGATCTGAATCAAGAGATTTATGCCAGTTTTCCTGATGTACAGACGATCGCAGAAGAATCCACCTCTTTTCCAATGGTTTCAAAACCTACCTATGTAGGAGGGTTAGGCTTTGGAATGAAATGGATGATGGGCTGGATGCACGATACGCTACAGTATATAGGTAAAGAACCTATCTATCGCAAACACCATCAGAACGACCTTACATTTAGTATGACCTATGCCTTTACCGAAAACTTTATGCTTCCGCTATCGCATGATGAGGTGGTTTATGGTAAACGAAGTATCATAGGTAGAATGCCAGGAGATGAGTGGCAGCAGTTTGCTAACCTGAGGTTACTCTATAGTTATATGTTTACGCATCCGGGTACGAACCTGTTGTTTATGGGAGCCGAGTTTGGGCAACATGCAGAATGGAATTTTCAGGAAAGTTTGGACTGGTATATTCTGGAATATGATTTCCATAAAGGAATCAAGCAAGTTGTGACCGATCTTAATGGTCTATATAGAAACTATCCTGCACTATATGATCGACAGTTTGACATATCTGGATTCGAATGGATCACCTACGACGATCACGAGAATTCCGTAATCGCATATATCCGAAAAGGAAATAGAGAAGAAGACCTGCTCGTTACGGTTTGCAATTTTACACCCATTCCAAGGACAAATTATAGAATAGGGCTACCCAAAAAAGGTAAGCTAAAAGAACTGTTTAATAGTGACGCAAGAAGCTATGGAGGTGGAGGAGTTTCTAATACCAAAGAAATCGAAATTGAAAATAAGCAATGGCACTATCGTGAACACTCTGCCGAGATCACAATTCCACCATTGGGAGCAGTAGTTTTTGAAATTATTACCTAGGAAATTATAGTAGTTAATTTCCGAAGAAAACACGATTAAGAACCGTTAGTATTTTAAACAAGTGTTAATAATTTTGGTTTCAAACGTTTTCGTAAAATTTTCTTAATAAATAGTGGTGAAAATGATTCCGAATTTGATTTAGATATCGTTTTTTTATAATCCCAAGTCCAATACAAAAGAGATACATATGATCACCAATACTGAATTAGAGCACAAAGGAAATCTGTTTCCTGGCAAAATAGTTTCCTTCTCTCAAAATGTTGATAAATTAAACTTCACTACCGAAAATGGCGTTATTTTACAACTCACCATTATTCGGGGGAGTGTTATTCGTTTTCGATATGCCACAGATAATAATTTCGAAAATGATTTTTCATATGCTATTAGCGAAGATGGAGCAAGAGGATATAGCAAATTAGAGATAGAGGAGAAAGATACACATTATGAGGTCATCACAGCTAGAATTCAATTGCATATCAACAAGAATGATCTAAAGACTACCATTTTTGATTTAGAAGGTAATGTAATTTGTAAAGATGATTGGGGATTTCATTGGGAGCAAAGCTATGAATACGGTGGAAACATTGTAAAAATGAGTAAAGCTGCCCCTCAGGGAGAGTGCTACTACGGTTTAGGTGATAAGCCAATGCACTTGAATCTAAAAGGAAAACGCATTGAAAACTGGGCTACTGATCAGTATGCATTTGGTAAAGACCAGGATCCATTATATAAGAGTGTTCCTTTCTATATCGGTATGTATGAAGAAAGAGCGTATGGGATCTTTTTTGATAACACCTTCAGAACATTTTTTGATTTTTGCAATGAGCGGAGAAATGTAACCAGTTTTTGGGCACAAGGAGGAGAAATGAACTATTACTTTTTCTATGGTCCAAATATGCAGAATGTGATTACCAGATATACGGATCTTACCGGTAAACCTGAATTACCACCCCTATGGGCATTGGGGTATCACCAGTGTAAATGGAGTTACTATCCAGAGAGTAAAGTAAAAGAGGTGACGAGCAAGTTTAGAGAATTGCAAATCCCTTGTGATGCTATTTATCTGGATATCGATTATATGGAAGGATTCCGTTGTTTTACGTGGAGTAAAGAATATTTTCCCGAACCAAAACGTATGGTCGAAGAGTTGGCCGAAGATGGTTTTAAAACCGTTGTGATTATTGACCCGGGGATAAAGATCGACGATGATTATTGGGTGTATCAAGAGGCTATGGAAAAGGATTATTTCTGTAAACGTGCCGATGGACCTTATATGAGAGGAAAAGTATGGCCAGGAGAATGTTTTTTCCCGGATTTTACAAATCCAAAGGTAAGAGAATGGTGGTCAGAATTGTTTAAAGAAATTATCGCAGAAATAGGAGTAAAAGGAGTTTGGAATGATATGAATGAGCCTGCCGTGATGGAAGTGCCAGGAAAAACATTCCCAAATGATGTACGTCATAATTATGATGGTAACCCTTGTAGTCATAGAAAGGCACATAACATCTACGGAACTCAAATGGCGCGAGCTACCTACGAAGGCGTTAAGAAGTTTGCCTATCCAAAACGACCATTTATCATTACCAGATCTGCTTATTCTGGAGCGCAACGTTATACGTCTTCCTGGACTGGAGATAACGTAGCTACCTGGGAACATTTGTGGATTGCTAACATACAAGCCCAACGTATGAGTATGAGTGGGATGTCATTTACAGGAAGTGATATTGGTGGTTTTGCAGAACATCCAACCGGAGAATTGTATGCTCGATGGATACAGTTAGGAGTTTTTCATCCTTTCTGTCGTACCCACTCTTCTGGAGATCATGGTAACCAGGAACCTTGGACTTTTGGAGATGAGGTGGTAGATGTAACTCGTAAGTTTGTTGAGCTGCGCTATCAGTTGTTGCCATATTTATACACCATGTTCTGGGAGTATGCAGAAGAAGGTATCCCGATGCTGAAACCATTGGTGCTATACGATCAAAACGATCCACAAACACATTATAGAACCGATGAATTTATTTTTGGAAACCAAATTCTGGTTTGTCCAGTACAAGAACCTAATTCTAAAGGGAGACGTATGTATATCCCTAGAGGGAATTGGTATAATTACTGGACTCGAGAGTATGTGAAAGGAGGAATGGAGCAGTGGGTAGATGCTGAATTGGATATCATCCCCTTATTTGTAAAAGAAGGCGCTATTATTCCTAAATATCCTATACAACAGTATGTTGGCGAAAAGAAAATCGACCAGCTGAAGTTGGAAGTATATTACAAATTGGGTAATAAAGAAGAATCCAAAGTCTATGAAGACGCTCAAGACGGTTACGATTATGCAAAAGGTCGATTTAGCCTGAGAAGCTTCTCATTTACCGGAAAAGAAAACGAAGCCATTATACAGCATCATAAAACCGGTAGTTTTGTTACCGAATATGAAACCATCAAAATTGAGTTTGTGGGACTTCCTTTCAAGATCAAAGAAGTAGAAATAGACAACGTAAAAGTGTCTCTAGATAGTATCCAGTATAATGCCAAGGAAAACACATTGGTGGTTCCTAGTGATTATGCCGAGTTACATATCGTAGGGTAGTGCAACTACCTTCCACTTCTTTTCATCGCCTGGATGATTTGATCCACTCGATTTCTGATTTTGTCGCGTGCTCTTTTGGTACCGCCAATACGATAACCGATGTTTCCAGCTTTGTCTAGCATTCTTTGATAGGATAAACCGACTACAGAAAAACTTAGGTATCGTGATCTTTGATTGTGAAGAAATACTGCTTTTGCAGCTACTTCAGGTTCTTGAAATAGGTATTCCCATTCTTGATATTTGGATAGATCAGCAACCTTATCGGCATTTCCGTGGATCCTCCAATTCATTTTTACATTGTTGATTCTTGGATTAGTCCCTCGATAGTTCAATACATAATTGATGATACGTTTGTATGCAGGACGCCAGGTGGTTTGTATTAACCCTAGGCCAGAGAATTTATACACATCGCATTGGCATAAAAACTCAACTTCGGCATCGTTAAGACGAATTTTTGGGAAGGTACTTCCTCTCCAGTTAAATTTTCGGAGGTAACTCAATCGTACACCAGGTGTTTTATGCGCTCTTACAAAATCAGGGTCATGAATCAACTGATGTACAGATTTTGCACTTTTGGAGTCATTGTAGCTTTTCTTTTTGCCTCCGTTGGTGCCATAAGCATATTTCAATCTACCTAATAAGGAAACCCAATTGGACTCTCGAATAGGTTTAAATTTACCCCCCGTTTCATTAATCATGGCTGATACTAAACCCAGGAATTGAAATAGATTGATGCTTTGCTCCCCATATAGCACAGGAATTTGATTGAATATGTTGTTAAAATTCTTTTTGTAGGTGATTCCAGAAGGGATTTTTCTTTTTTTCCAATAGGGATTTCGCCCTCCTACTTTACTTCTGAAGAAATCTACAAAATCCTGCCCAGTGGTTTGTTGAAAGAAGATGTTGATGTCATTAGAATTTCTGAAACGAACGTTCCTCATCACATCAAGAGTAAGTTTTACTTTGGTTCCAGGATTTGTTGGAGTAGTAGGTCGATTGTTGGTTGGAGTGGTTGTTCCACCGCCACCGCCTATACTACTACCACCGATTTCCTTCATAAAGAATTCGTATATAGCTCTTTTGGTGTTTTTTCCTAAGATTCCATCCACTCCAGCATTACCAATATTAAAACCGGCTTGTCTCAAATAGGTTTGGATCTCTTTGATTTCGTTTTTGGAGTTTAACTCAGCGATATCTGAGTACCCTGGTCGTAAATTGGGATAATATGTGTAAATGGTTTTCATTTTCTTGAGTTTATAAAACTTTTCCTTTACTAGCTTCTAATAGGGTATAGGTAAACCATGTTCCTTTACCATATCTACGCTCCGCCTTTTTACAAAGAGCGATGAGCTCGTCAAAATCCGAGGACTTTTTAAATACCTGGCATCCTGCCGACCAACTATTTACATCTATAGAGTTTCTGCCAGCTTTGTGAATGTTGATGCCAAAATACCCGGTGTATTCTTTTCCACCATGAAAATCCAATTTATGATCCTGATTTTTATCTCGGAATACCGTTACTTTTCTGCCTCGTTGTACCAAAGCGGTATATTTTCCTCGATGTAATCCTAATTTATAAGTATTGAGATATTGTCCTACTTTAAGAATGGCCGTACCATTTTTATTGATCATACGTTTCCCCAAAAAAGCACTCCCCGGATCTGTAGTAATAGGATAGGTTTTGGTATGATATTGTCCATTTTCTTTCCAGATCACATACATCGTATCATTAAAAAGGTTGGCCGTAGAATCCAGGTTTCTAACTCCGATGATATTGGGTTTTAGCTCGTCTTTGTAAAAAGTATATCCTTTCTTCCTAAAGATCTCACTAAACGTTTGAACGATTTGTGGAGCATTAACTCCTGGGGATGGAGTAGAAGGAGAGGTCGGATTAGAAGCGCCAAAATGAGACCTAAAATAATCATATATGGCCTTTTTTGTTTTCGACCCTAAGTCCCCATCTACTCCCCAATGTCCCAGATCATAGCCCTTTTTTAATAAAAAGGCCTGAATTTCCTTTACCTGATGAGAGGTATTTAACTCGGCATACTCATGATGCCCGTTATTATACCAATTTCTGTTTGCGTAATATCTTGGTGTTCTCATGCTGTATTTTCTTTTTGGCTAGATCCAGCAGTAACTTTTTTTCATTAATTACCCCGTGTCCTGATTTGTTCTTTACCGTGGTGTTTTCAGTTCGATACGGATTACAAAACTTCAGCAAGTAATGCCGTAACGTATAGATATTGATCTTGGGATACTGCTCAAGGATTTTAGCGACCAAAGAGGCCACAAAGGGAGCAGCCATACTCGATCCACTCTTTTTGGTAAGCATCCCTGAAGCATAGCTTTCAAACTTTGATGCCGATCGTGCCGCCGGGATTTTGGATCCTGGAGCTACGATTTCGGGTTTGGTTCTATGGTCTAATGTAGGACCCGCGCTGCTAAAAGACATTAGTTCCTTTCCTTGACTAGCTTGATTATAGGCGCCTACAGTAATGGTGAGCGGAGCATTACAAATAGATCCTATCGTATGATTGGTATTGACATCAGATTCGTGAAAATGCGATTGCCCACGATCATCTCGTTCTATATAGGCATGATATCTACCGTTCTTGATTTTGGATCCGATGATCTTTACCACCAATCGTTTGGATGCTGGACTACCTGCCAGGATGATATTGATATGGTTTTTACCTGTATTGGGTTCACTTTTCCGATGGAAAATAATTCCGTTTTTGGAACCGTCAAAATTTAAGGTAGCATCTTCAAAAGCTTCTGTTCCACCAATGTACTCGTCATCATCGTTATAGATTTCAACTGCAAATTCGTCTCCTGCCTCATACCATATTTCCATTTCATTTGGAGTACGATCTCTTTTCTTGAAAATCCATTCGATTTCATTCTCATCATCTTGTAATAGTTTACCAGAATGGTGGCATTTGGATTTGAAGTAATTGCCTGTACTCTGTACAATGGCAAATCCGGCGCGTTCTCTTAACGCATTATTAAGTGCTAATTCGACCAGGGTCTGTCCTGTATGTGCATCTCCGTGGCCTCCCAGACTCATATTGATCACGCAAGGACGATCTCCTGCTTGCTCTAATATAAAGTCAATTCCTTCGATCAGCTTTACTGAATCTCCCAGCGACAAATCAGAGCCATTCACATAACTAGAACCCATATCTACAGCCACTATTGGACTATTGCCTGCATGTCCTTTCCTACCTACATTTCCTGTGGCTGCCGCAATCCCCAAAACGTGAGTTCCGTGCATTCCTCTGCCTAATAAATCTCCACGCCCAGGATGGTAGCCTAACGTTCTAAAGGGGGTAGCAGTATCTAATGCATGATCGATTTGCTTCTGCGTAAATACTTGCCCATATCCATATTTGTTGGGGGTTTTATTTTTAAGGGGTTGTGCCCATATTTTTTCAAAACGAGTGTTGCCCAGGGGATCAAAGAAATCTGGATGTGTAAAATCAAAACCAAAGTCTATGATCCCAAAAACAACGTTGCTTTTCCTTTTGGAAATTACTCTAGGTTTACCAGCAAAATTGGAATATTCGCTGGCGTCATTTATATCTGAACTATAATTGTTTAATGGAATTACCTGTGGTGCCTTAAGACTTCGGGTAGCCACATGATCATACACTACCATAAGGTATTTTCGTAAAATCCTGCAGCTTATGATATCACCAAATTGTGAGATAAGTTTGATATGAGGGGGGATAACATTTTTATCCTTAAGTCTCATTAACAAATGCAACTCTTCGTTGGGATTTCCTTTTACTATAAGTTTAAGACGTGGATCCATTTTTATGTAGTTACTTTAGTTTTACTGGTTTTACTAGCCTTTGTAGCTCTTGGAGTAGTTGCTTTTGGAGCAACTTCGGTTTCGGTTTCAGGGAAATCAAAATATTTGATATCTCTTACCAAGTCTAGTAAAGGTGAAATCACATTAGATATAAAAATTCTCATATCCTGCATGCTCAGATCTGTGGTGCTCTCAAAGGTTTCCTTAAGTTTCTTTAGAAAATCTATATCGAAGAATACAGAAAACTTAGTCACTCTGGTTTTGATCGGTTTAACCAATTCTGCATTACTTTTGGTGATTTTCTCGAGATTAGTTTTAAACTTATCACTTTTGATCTCCTCTATCACATCATTAATGTAATCCACATACATCGAATTTCTAAACTCCTTTACATCAATACCCTTTGCGTCGAACACTGCAGCAATCTCCTGGTTCTCGAAAGCATCTTTTGGTTTTGTGATATACCCTTTTAACTCAGTTACTTCAGTGTGTACTGTTTTAATGGGTTCTACATGACCTCTAATCTCGGAGAACTTCTTGTTGATAGAGGAATTAATGGTATCCAACTTGGCAACGACAGCCTTCTTTACATCTTCATTGGTTGTATCATCGCTAGCTACAGGTTGGTCATCTTTTGGCTGATCGTCCTTGGGTTCATCCTCCTTAGGTTGATCTTCAGATGGATCTGGAGTTTCATCCTTAGGTGGATCTGCAGGAACGTCTATCGTTGGATTGGTTACTACAAGCGTAGGTTCCTCTTTTTTAGTCTCTGCGTTTTTGGCAGTAAGCAACTGAAACATCATAGAGAAACTCTTATTATCACTCATCTTGTCAATCAAAAAAGAAGTGATGATAAAATTATTTTGATCCTCCAGATTGTAGTTCTCTGCGATTATTTTTGGAAAGAGAAACCCTGTCAATAAACTATTTTCCATTGTTATAAGTTTTTAAAAAGGGACTTGATTGTAGAATTACTTAAAGCAAGTCCCTTATACGTTAGAAATTATTTGTTCATTGTCATGAGCATTACCAAAGGCAAAAGACTGTCATCACTGCTGTCTCCGTCTTTTTGGCTCATTAATAGTACTAAGGGTAACATCATATCGCTACTTGATGATTTACCTGTGCTTGAATCTCCCATTGTCGTCATCATTGGTAATAACAAACTCAATGTTTGATCAAACTTAACGGTCTTGTTATCTGATTTCTCAACGATAGTATCAGGTCCGGTATCATTGGATCTGATTTCCAGATTCGATTCATCAAACTTTGGTTTGTTTAGTAAAGAACCTAACATACTCATAGTTTGCATGTTCTTTAAAACTTTGGTTTGGTTTTTATCTTTTCTGGATAAGTTGCTTACTACATCAGTATATTTACCATCAAGTGATTTGATTGCTTTACCATTGATCAAAGAACTTTTCTTTAAAGAATTAACGTCTTTAGAAATGGCATCCAACGATTTTTTGAATTCGCTTTTGGAGACCACACTGCTATTAGATCGTGGTGATCTCACGCTTTTTCCGTAGTTAGATCTACGCTTTGTTCTTCTAGGGTGTCTAGGTCGAATTCTTCTTCTTCTTCCTCTAAACCCTCGTCGACCTCGTCTTCCTCTACGTCCTCGTCTACGTCGCTCGTCAAAGTCTTCGTCAAAATCCTCTCCCAAGAGATCGTAATCGTCCTCTAACAGATCGTCATCTAACAGGTCATCTTCAAGAAGATCTTCATCATAATAATCATCCTCGAGTAAATCGTCATCAAGGAGATCTTCTATTAAGATATTATCTTCTAGGTCATAATAATCTTCTATTGTGTACATAATTTTAAAAATTTGAGTTATTAATTTCTAATTCGGTAATGCTTACTAAATTTTTTGTTAGCTGGTGCTACAAATCGGTTGTATTGCGTAAAATCTGGCACAAAAAATCCTGGTAACCCTTCTCCTTTACAATAGGTGCACATATCATCCTCGCCAAAACATTCTGGGCATGCACCCAAAGCCTCTGCAAGATCTTCGGTGAGCTCTTGCTCGTCTTCTAGTTCTGCTTTTAGATCTTCGATCATATGGAGCAGCTTGTTTTGTGTTTTTTTGAGTTTGATGATCTTATTTTTGTACGCCTTATGTGTGTTTTTGGAGGTGGTAGTTTCAGAAAGTGTATCTTCATCATCTTCATCGATATCAGAATGCTCTGCATTCATCAATTCTATCATATTCAAATACTCTTCCCATTCAGGCTTTTGTTTTTTTAGAAAAGCAAACATTGGATTCATTTTCCCAGGGATTTATGGTTAACGATTAGGCACTATATTCTTCGATTAGTGCTTCGATTCTTTCTTCTCGCTCTTCTGGGTGATTGATTACCAGTTCTCCATAATCATCAACAAGATATTCGTCATCCTCTAACAAATCATTTTCATAGTATTCAGCAATGATACCTTCAGTTAGATAGTTGATCGCCTCAACAGCTTCTAGAAAATCATAATCGCTTTCTGTGATATTTTCTGTTGGAATGTTACCATTAGATCTTCCAAATAGTAATGCTTGAAAACCTGGGCTGTTTACAACATTTGATAACGCAGCTGGAGTATTGTCTTCAAAAGACTCTACATCCTCTCTATACCTAGGTCTAACAGGGTTTTGAGCGGCGTATCGGTTTGCAGCTCTAAGCGCATGTCTTCCGGCTCTTCCCAAGGTTCTTCTAGTATGTCTCCATGCATTTCTCAATTCTGGATTTCTTCTTGATCTTCTTCGGTAAGAACTTCTGTTTCTACGAGGAGATGTTCTTCTTCGTCTACGGCGGGTTTTAAAATCAGGAATTCGGTCTAGTGCCTTAGATCCTGCACCTGCAAGATTCCCGGCTAGTCCACCAATCATTCCTCCCAATTGTGGCACACCATAAGCTGCACCTACCGCAGTACCTACGGGTTGAGCAACCTTGGAGACAACTTTTAATGCACCTGATCCCACTTTTTTGGCAAAGTTTCCGATTTTCTTCCAGAAACTTTCCGCCTGCTCAGGAGTCATTTCACTTACTGTTTCAATCAAAAAATCATCGATCTCTTCTGTAGTAGATTCTCCTATTTCTGGTTGAAAAATGTAGCGGACTGCATCATAAAAGTCTTCTTCGCTAAAAGACTCTCCATGATATACTTCTTGATATAAACTCATAATACAATTCATTAAATGTTAATACTGAAATTCTGTTGTACCCCAAATTGTGCACCATTTGGATAATTCAAATTTCTATAAGATGGACCGATATTTTAGGAGTCAAAAAGCGGTTTTTGAGATGTGTAAATCACGGAAAGTTAAAGGAGTAAAACACTTGAAAAATTTCAAGTAAACAACTGTAAATAAATGAGTTAATACACTTTTGTCAAACCGTATTTTAACGGATTTTGATTGTGGTAAAACCTTAGTGGAATTGTATAAAAGAGATATTTTGTTTTGAGTGAAAAATGCAAAAAATAGGCTGTATGCTCGTCAAAAAGTGTATCTCAACGATAGATTAATACTTTTATCGAAGGAATGGCATAAAAATATATGGATATGTAAAGTGAAGAGTAGAGATTTTCGTAATTTTATCTTTCAAAATTGTACAAATCATGAATACTAGAAAATCTATAGTTTTTTTAGGCACAATACTGTTGTTTTTGTCTTGTGCGACAAACCCTTTTACCGGTAAGAAGACACTTGCCTTGGTGCCAAATTCGCAAATATTGCCCATGGCTTTTCAACAATACAATCAGTTTTTGGGAGAAAATAAGGTGGTAAAAGGAACTTCTGATGCAGAAATGATTAAACGAGTAGGACAAAGAATAGCAAAAGCTTCAGAACGATGGTTAAATGCCAATGGTTATGCAGGGTATTTAAAAGATTATCAATGGGAATATAACCTGGTAGATGATAAAACCGTTAATGCTTGGTGTATGCCGGGAGGGAAAATAGTATTTTATACAGGAATTCTTCCTATTGCCAAGAATGAAACCGGTATTGCAGCCATAATGGGCCACGAAGTAGCTCATGCATTGGCTAATCATGGACAGCAACGTATGAGTGCAGGGCAGTTACAGCAAGTAGCAGGCGCTGCTACAGCGGTAGCTGTAAGTGGAAAGGACGAACAAACGCAACAAATCGTGGGTACAGCCTTTGGGTTAGGTAGTCAGTTTGGTGTGATGCTTCCTTTTAGCAGAAGTCATGAGACAGAAGCAGATCGCATAGGAATACAATTGATGGCCATTGCCGGATATAATCCAGACGAAGCAGCAAATCTTTGGAGACGTATGAAAGCGAATAGTGGAGGACAAGCACCACCAGAATTTATGAGTACACACCCTTCTAGTGATACTCGTATTGCAAACCTTACCGCATGGGCACCTGAGGCCAGAGCGGAAGCCAAGAAATTTGGGGTAACCACGTTTAAATAATTGTTAAGTACACCAACTTACAAAGATTATACTTATTTTAGGAGCTGTTCTGAACCTTTTCAGAACAGTTTTTTTATATCATATGAGCAAATCACTACCCAAAGGACACAAGAAATTACTCAACGCCTGGGCTTTTTATGACTGGGCAAATTCAGTTTACAACCTTACGATATCTTCAGCCATCTTTCCCATCTTTTGGGGAGCATTAACGATTGTACGAGATGATGAAGACAACATCATTAGTGATACTGTGCGCTTTCTAGGTATAGATTTTAATAATGATTCCTTGATAAGCTATGTTACGGCATTAGCCTTTCTTACAGTATCATTGATCAGTCCACTTTTATCTGGTATTGCGGATTATGTTGGGAATAAAAAGAACTTTTTGAAATTCTTTTGCTACCTGGGAGCATTATCCTGTATCGGCTTGTATTGGTTTTCTTTAGAAGACCTATGGTTTGGTTTATTGTGCTATTATTTGGCGCTGATAGGTTTTTGGGCAAGTTTGGTATTTTACAATTCATATTTACCAGATATTGCTTATCCCGAACAGCAGGATGCCATAAGTGCAAAAGGATATTCTTTGGGATATATAGGTAGTGTACTATTGTTGATCATTAATTTGATCATGATTTTGAAATATGAGTGGTTCGGTTTTGAAGATGAAGGTTTCCCAACACGACTATCCTTTGTTATGGTAGGAGTATGGTGGATCGTTTTTAGCCAATACACCTACTATTATTTACCGAAAGGAAACAAGAAGGCTGAACTTACCAAATCGGTGGTTTTTAATGGTTTTAAAGAACTAAAAATGATCTGGAATGCTCTTAAGAGTGATTTGAGACTTAGAAGATATCTCACCGCCTTTTTTGTGTACAGTATGGCTGTACAAACGATCATGCTGATCGCAACCTATTTTGGTATTGAAGAATTAGACTGGGGAGAGCAAAATGCAACAACCGGACTTATCATAAGTATTCTACTCATTCAATTGGTAGCGGTCTTGGGAGCGTTTTTAACTTCTAAAGCTTCGGCTAAGTTTGGAAATATAAAGACCATTATAGTGATTAATTTTATCTGGATCGCGATCTGTATTTATGCGTATACGATTACTACTCCTATGCAATTTTACATTGCAGCAGCCATTGTTGGTATGGTGATGGGAGGGATACAAGCACTCTCTAGATCTACCTATTCTAAGTTCTTGCCAAAAGATGCGGTAGATACCACTTCTTATTTTAGTTTTTATGATGTTTCAGAAAAGATTGGGATCGTAATCGGTATGTTTTCGTATGGATTGATTGCTCAATTAACAGGTAGTATCCGATATTCTATCTTGTTTTTGATTCTGTTTTTTGCAGTTGGACTTTTATTATTGTTTAGAGTTCCGAAACGGGAGATATAAAGGAAAAGTTAAATATTTTATAAAGGGATAAACTGGTGTTACGTTTATCCTTTTTTTATGTCCTTTATCTAAATTATACCATTAAATAGTACAAGAAGACCACTTGTCATTTTGAAATATAATAATATTGGAAACGTTATCGTTTATAGCTACTTTTATATTAATAAAATCTAACATAATGAAAAAACTTATCTTATTAGTGGCAGTAGTAATTTTTGCGTCTTGTAGCCCAACGCAAAAAACCGTTATCTCTGCTAAAAAAACTCTTAAAGGGGAATGGTCATTGGATAAAATCTCTTACGATAGAGATGGGATCTTTGATGTTACCCTTTATAATGATGCCTCTGCAGAATGTTTTACCGGAAGTACCTGGAAATTTATTCCAAATAATAATACAGGTAAGTACGAGGTGAATCAAAGTAGTTGTACTTCTACAGGAGCAAGAAACTTTAGGTTTACCATTCCAAAACCTGAGGCAGATGGTACATACTATTTCTTATTCAAGCCCATTAATGAGAAAAAGAAAAGTACCAATAACAATGCTGGATATAGAATGGCTTTACAGCATTTGGATGATGCAACTATGACTTGGGCAATGACAGTAAGTCTAGAAGGAAAGCCTTTTGTAATTACGATGAACTTTAATAAACTTCAATAACTCAAATCATTAAATGATGAAGACAAATCTAAAAAAAATAGGTGTTATTCTAACTGCAGCAACCATGCTAGTAAGTTGTGAAGCTGTGCAAAATGCAAATAACACACAAAAAGGGGCAGTTATTGGTACTGCTGCGGGAGCCGTGATTGGTGGAATCATTGGTAACAATGTGAAGAAGAAAAACTCTGCACTAGGAGCAGTAATCGGTGGTGTAGTAGGTGGTGTAGCCGGTGGTGTGATCGGTAAGCAAATGGATAAACAAGCACAGAAAATCGAATCTGAAATTCCAGGAGCAGAAGTAACCAGAGTAGGAGAAGGGATCGATGTAGTATTTGATGAAAATAGTGGTGTGTATTTTGCCACCAATAAGTATGACCTAAATGCTAAGTCCAAAGCAAACTTAAATAAGTTAGCGGGAATCTTTAAAGAATATCCTGATACTAATATTATTGTTGAAGGTCATACCGATAGCACAGGTAATGACAGCTATAACATGACATTGTCTAAAAACAGAGCAGATGCGGTTACTAACTATCTGATTGCTCAAGGAATTAGCGCTAGTCGTTTGACTACCTATGCACATGGTGAAACTTTACCAAAGTACGACAATGCTACTGCAGAAGGTAGAGCAAAAAACAGAAGAGTAGAGTTGGGTATTGTAGCTAACGAGAAGATGAAAAGAGATGCTCAGCAACAAGTAAAACAATAAGCATTATTGTAATAAAATCACAATCACCCCGACTATCAAGTCGGGGTTTTTTTATGCTTAAATTTTATGTATCTTGATGTGATGAATAAGCATTCACGCGTACTTATTATAGGGGGAGGATTAGCAGGACTGGTTAGTGCTATTCATCTCGCACAACAAAAAGTGCAAGTGCTTTTAATAGAGAAAGATACCTATCCCAGACATAAAGTATGCGGGGAATACATCTCCAACGAAGTTGTTCCTTATTTTAAAGAGTTAGACCTCGAATTAGCTCATTTGCATCCTGTCGATATTTCGAAATTTGTCATTTCTACCCAAAAAGGGAACCTTATTCGTAGTCAATTACCGCTAGGTGGTTTTGGGATTAGCCGACATGCTTTGGATCATTATTTATGGCAAAAAGCAGAACAGTTGGGAGTTACTTTGGTTACCGATATCGTGACAAATGTAGAATTTACAGAGCATCAGTTTGAAGTGTCTACCCAAAGTGGAGGGGCATTTACGTCTGATTTCGTTATTGGAGCCTATGGAAAACGCTCATCAATAGATAGCACGTTGGATAGAAAATGGAATACCAATGAATCTTCCTGGCTAGCAGTAAAAATGCATTACAAAGCTTCGTTTGATCCGCAAACTGTTGCTTTACATAATTTTGACGGAGGCTATTGTGGACTATCTATGGTAGAAAATGAAACAGTTAATGCATGTTATTTGGCATCCTATCAAAGTTTTAAAAAATATCGTGATGTAGAAGCCTTTCAGGAAAATGTGCTAAATAAAAACCCTTATTTACGAGCCTTTTTTGCTGAAGCAACGCCTACGCTCGAAAAACCTGTTACCATCGCTCAAGTTAATTTTGCAAAGAAAAAACCCGTAGAACAACACATTTTTATGGCAGGAGATGCTGCAGGGCTTATTCATCCCTTATGTGGTAACGGGATGGCAATGGCCATACAAAGCGCACGAATATTAGCAGAGTTATTGATCAAAAGTGATCAGCAACTCTCTGATAATGCAAGATTATTACTCGAAAAACGATATGAGCAACAATGGCAATCCCTATTTTCTCGCAGATTGTATATGGGAAGAATGCTACAGCGGGTGTTACTCAATTCGAGTTTACAGCAAGTTTCTTATGGAATAGCTTCTGCAATTCCTTCGATCGTGCCTCGAATCATAAAACAAACTCATGGATCTCCTATAATATGCTAGTGGACTTAACACATAGAAGCAATGAAGAAGAATTGATGGATCAGCCTGATGTTAAGGAAACAGATCTACAAGTAGCTTTGGCAGATATAGCCAGGGTAAATCGTTGGTTGGGAGGAAATGAGATCACCATAAAAGCGGTTAGAAAACTGCTTAAAAATCGAGATAAAGAACAGGAGTATACCATTTTGGATTTGGGATGTGGTAACGGGGATATGCTGAGACAACTTGCAGATGATTTCAGAAAAAAAGGATGGAAAGGAAAGTTTATTGGTGTTGATCTTAATGAAATGGGCTTGGACCAAGCCAAAGTGTTAAGTACAGCGTATCCTGAAATACAATTTGCTAAAAAGGACATTATCACTTTGGATGCTACTGATTTTTCGTGTGATATTGTGATTTGTACCCTTACATTACACCATCTTTCTTGTGATGAGATCGTAAGGTGTATGGAGAATAGTATCGCGTTAGCAGCTATTGGTGTTGTGATCAATGATCTGCATCGAAGTGCGTTGGCGTATTACCTTTTTAAGCTGTTTAGTTTTTTCTTTATCAAAGGTCATATTGCCAAAAATGATGGATTAGTATCCATAAAAAGAGGATTTACCAAACTAGAATTAAATAAGTATGCGCAACAACTATCGACATCTAATTCTGATATCGGTTGGAAATGGGCATTTCGATATAAATGGATAGTAAACACCCAAAATAGTAATTAAAAGTAAGGAAAGTTGAGTGTAAGGATTACAACAGTTACCAAGCAATTGCCACAGTTTATGAGAGAGACCAAGGATATTGTCCCTTTTGTCTCCCAATGGTTATCGGGGCAAGAAGATCGTTTCAGACGTAAAGTGATTAAAATCTTCGAGAATGCTGCCGTGGACAGACGCTATGGTATTATGAGCATCGACGAAGTGTTTCAAGCCACTTCTTTTGAAGAGAAAAACGATATCTATATTCGAGAAGTAAAGAAGTTAGGGAAAGAAGTATTGCAAAAGGCATTGACTCAAGCTGGATGGGATCCTACCTCTTTGGATTATATCATTACGGTGAGTTGCACAGGGATTATGATTCCGTCTCTGGATGCCTATATTATAAATGATCTGAAACTACGCCAAGACATCATTCGTTTACCGGTTACCGAAATGGGATGTGCTGCCGGGGTGTCAGGGATTATTTATGCGAGAAACTTTTTGAGAGCCAATCCTGGGAAACGAGCAGCTGTGATTGCTATCGAATCGCCTACGGCTACCTTTCAATTAGACGATTTTAGTATGACTAATATGGTCAGTGCTGCCATTTTTGGAGACGGTGCCGCTTGTGCTTTACTTTCTTCAGAAGATGATGCAAACGGACCAAAAATCGTTGGCGATGAGATGTATCATTTTTATGATGCTTCTAAGATGATGGGATTTAAACTAACTAATGGTGGACTGCAAATGGTTTTGGATCCAGAGGTACCTGCAAAAATTGCTACGCATTTCCCAGATATCATTCATCCTTTCTTAAAAAAGCACCACACTACCATAGAAGAAGTAGATCATTTAATTTTTCACCCAGGCGGAAAGAAGATCGTACAAACGGTAGAAGAACTTTTTGGGCACTTGGGTAAAAATATAGATGATACGAAACATGTTCTCAAGGAATACGGAAATATGAGTAGCGCCACGGTGTTATATGTTTTGGAGCGTTTTATGGAACGAAATCCAAAACAAGGAGAGATAGGACTAATGCTCAGTTTTGGCCCGGGATTTTCGGCACAACGTATTTTATTAGAATGGTAATAGCAGTTAATATAACTCCAAAGATTGCACATGCATAAAGATTTTGAAGATAAAGGATATTGGGCGCTTATTTTGGGCGGAAGTACAGGACTTGGATTGGCTACGGCACAAAAATTAGCCCGGCATGGGATGAATATCATTATCGTGCATCGTAATAGCCGAAGCGAACAACAGCAAATCGAGACTGGTTTTGATACGATTCAGAAGGAAAATGTGCAGTTTGAGGCTTTTAATGTAGATCTACTGAAACCAGAAAAGCGAGAGGAAGTTGTTGTTAAGATCAAAGAACGTATCCAAAACGGAAAAATAAAAACACTGATCCATAGCATTGCCAAAGGGAACTTGAAACCCATGAATACTGCCGAATATACTTTGCAGAACGATGATTTCAGATTAACGATCAATGCCATGGGAATCAGCCTTTACGATTGGGTGAAAGCTTGTTTTGATGCTCAAATTTTTGCAGAGGACACCCGAATTATTTCCTTTACCAGTGAGGGGAATACCAAAGCTTGGAAGAATTATGCGGCCGTTTCTGCAGCCAAAGTAACACTAGAGGCCATTACACGAAGCATCGCGCTAGAATTTGCTCCCTACGGGATTCGGGCCAACTGTCTACAACCCGGAGCAGTGGATACCAAATCCTTACGTATGATACCTGGACATGAGGATATCATTTCGCATAGCATACAACGTAATCCCTTTGATCGATTAACACAACCCGAAGATGTAGCCAATGCGGTGTATTTACTATGTCGTGATGAGGCATCCTGGATTAATGGATGTATAATTCCCGTTAATGGAGGAGAGCATCTATCCTAAACTATAAAGACTAAAAATAAGTTAAATAACAACGCTAGCGCTACAAAAACTAGTACTTTAAATCACTAATAGGATTTTGGACTATGGGACTAAAAATCACACTTATGAAAAAGATATTCATTTTAGGATTTCCTTTATTGATCTATTTGATGGCGTGCAATGATGATAACGAAGCTGCACAAACTGATAATCCAGGTACAGATGAGAATGCTTTGGCAGAGGTTGTGAGCGTTACTGTGAGTGGACAAGAAAATCAATATACTTTTAGTGTAGGGATCAAGAGTCCAGATACGGGTTGTAATCAATATGCAGATTGGTGGGAGGTGATTTCTGAAGATGAAACCTTGATATATCGTAGAGTTTTGGCACATAGTCATGTGAATGAACAACCTTTTGTTCGATCTGGAGGTGCAGTGAATATTAGCAAGGATCAATCCGTTTATGTACGAGCGCATATGAATACCAGTGGTTATGGTACTGTAGTATACAAAGGAACGGTTACCGGTGGTTTTGAAAAAGCCAATTTGGATAAAGAATTTGCTAGTGCTGTAGAAAACGAAGAGCCATTGCCAACAGAATGTGCATTTTAAAAGAAAATTAGTGATTAGAGAAGATATTATTAAAGAATTGCCTTATGACAAACCTTTTATGTTTGTCGACGAGATTTTAGAGCTCGATGATGATCATATAAAAGGAGCGTATACCTTTAAGGAGAATGAGTATTTCTACGAAGGCCATTTTAAAGGGAATCCTGTTACTCCGGGAGTAATTCTTACCGAATGCATGGCACAAATTGGGATGGCCTGTTTCGGGATTCATTTGTTGGGGGAGCATTGGAGCAAAGATGAAATAGCTGTAGCTATGACCAGTAATGAAATGAACTTCTATAAACCTGTTTTTCCTGGAGAAAAAGTGATTGTAGTTTCAGAAAAGGTATATTTCCGATTTCAAAAGCTAAAATGCAATGTCGCTATGTATAATCTCGATAATCAGGTTATTGCTAAAGGAGTGATTTCGGGAGTTTCATTCAAAAAAGATAGTGTATGAGTTTAGGATATCGATTGGTAAAATTATTCTTAAAACTAACAGGGGAAAAGAAATCCTGGTCCAAAGACCCCATAGATTACATCGCAAAACGCAAAAAAGATATTCATGCACCTGGTAAATTACTACTGTCAGGGTCTTCTTCAGAAAGTAAACAAATCGATAGAAGTAAAGTTACCAAGCTCCATCCTAAGAAGAAGAATTCTGGGGTTTTATTGATCTATTGTCATGGGGGAGCCTTTGTTTATGGACCTACCCGAGAAAATTGGGTGTTTTTGAATAAACTCGCTAAAAAAACGAATTCTGAAGCCTGGATGATTGATTATCCCAAAGCACCAGAACATACCATTGATTCGATTACAGAAAATGTATATCAAGTCTATCAAGAAGCTACTAAGCTCTATGATCCTTCCAAAATCATTCTTCTAGGAGATTCTGCAGGAGGGAGTTTGATCATTACCTTGGCGCAGCGTCTAGTAAAGGAAAGTAAACCTTTGCCTAATCGAATCATACCGATTACTCCCGTAGTGGATGCGAGCGTCACTAACCCTGATATTGTAAAGATCGATCTCATAGATCCTATTTTGAGCATTAATGGTGTACGATCGGCTAACGAAATGTGTGTAGGACACTTATCACTTAAGGACCCTCTAATTTCACCCTTGTATGGAGAACTGTCTGGTTTACCTCCAATGCATGTATTTAGTGCTACCGATGATATATTGACTCCAGATCAGTTGATATTTATCGAAAAAGTGAAAGAAACGAATACCCAAATAGAAGTTATTGAGGGAAAAGGAATGCCACATGTATGGCCGATATTACCTGTAATGCCCGAAGCGAAACAAGGAATACAAAAAATCGTTTCCATAATTCAAGGAGCTCATGTCGAATAAAAAACGTGTTGTAATTACCGGATTAGGGGTTGTTGCTCCAAATGGAATGAACGTTTCAGAATTTGATGGTGCCATACAAAATGGCACAAGTGGTATTGCATATCATGATGAATTAAATCAATTAAAATTTTCATGCCAAATTGCTGGTAAACCGAAGTATAGCAATGATTATTTAAATAATTACTTTAGTCAATTGCAGCAAAAAGGATTGGAAGCTTCGGGTATGGAATACGGAGTGATTGCTGGGCTGGATGCGTGGAAAGATGCCCAATTATCCTTACCCGATGCCGATGATGCTCCCAGGTGGAATATGGGAGTGATTTTTGGAACGGGAATCTTGGGTGTAGATAAATTTCGAGATGCTATTTACAAGGTAGACGAAGGGAAAGTAAGACGCTTGGGGAGTACCACCGTGATACAAACTATGGCGAGTGGAATAAGTGCGTGGTTAGGAGGCATGTTAGGCTGTGGTAATGTGGTCACTACCAATTCTTCGGCTTGTAGTACAGGAACGGAGGCTATTTTGATGGCTTATGATCGAATAATGATGGGCAAAGCCGATATCATTCTTGCAGGGAGTACCAGTGATAGTGGTCCTTATGTATGGGGTGGTTTTGATGCGATGCGCATTTTACCTTATAAATACAATGATAATCCAACTGAAGCCTCACGACCAATGAGCGCTACCGCAAGTGGTTTTGTACCAGGAAGTGGAGCCGGAGCATTGGTGATAGAAAGTTTGGAGAGTGCCCAAAAAAGAGGCGCTAAGATTTATGCTGAGATTTTGGGAGGTCACGTTAATAGTGGCGGACAACGCAAGGAGGGGAGTATGACCGCACCCAATAGTGAAGCCGTACAGCATTGTATTGGTAAAGCTTTAGAGCAATCTGGAGTAAATCCGGGAGAAATAGATGCTATTAATGGGCATCTCACGGCTACGACCAAAGATGTTACCGAAGTCTATAATTGGACACAGGCTTTGGATAGATCTGGAAAGAACTTTCCCTATATCAATTCGTTAAAAAGCATGGTTGGGCATTGTTTGGCCGCATCAGGAAGCATAGAAAGTGTAGCTACGGTCCTTCAATTACACAATGGATATGTTTTTGGAAATGTAAATTGTGAAGATTTGCATCCAGAGATCGCTCAGCTTATTGATCATCAATCTGTTCCTACTGAAACGCTCAAAATAGCACCAAATATTGTTGCCAAAGCCAGTTTTGGATTTGGAGATGTCAATGCATGTGTTATCTTTAAAAAATATAGTACTTAAATGGGATCATTACCCAAAACCAATTTTATGACAAAAGAAGAATTATTAGCTAAACTGAAGACCATTATTACCCCATACGTTCAAAATCAGGTAGGTTTGGAAGCACTGCATGAGGATACCGATTTTATTAAAGATTTAGAGATCAATTCGGCAAATCTGGTGGATGTAGTTTTGGATGTTGAAGACGAATTTGATATCGAAATAGATAATGAAGCCATGGAGAAAATGATTACAGTAAAAGACTCTATTGCGGTAATAGAAAGTAAACTAGCCAGTAAATGATAGGAAACGATATTGTTGATCTCCATTTGGCCAAAACACAAAGCAATTGGCAACGCAAAGGATGGCTGGAAAAGCTATTCACCGAGGATGAGCAATATCACATTTTGAATACGGCAGCTCCTGAATTGGAAGTTTGGAGATTGTGGAGTAAAAAAGAGGCTGCGTACAAAGCGCATCAAAGACGATTTTCTTTAGCACCAAAATTTAACCCTAAGTCGTATGTATGTCAGGGAGAAACTGTTGGAGTTGACGGGTATATATACTATACAAATACCACTGTATATCAAGATAAAGTTTATTCTATAGCTACTACAGATCAGCAAGCTTATTTTACTCAAATCGTTAGTCAAGGCGCTTCAGTGAAGGAGGAATTAAAAAGCTATATGTCTCAAAAATACACTGTAGAATCTGATGATATTGACTTTGTCAAGCTTGAAAATGGGATTCCGTATGTGACATTTTTGGGTCGACCTACTGATATCCCTATTTCGTTTACCCATCATGGGGAATTCTCTGCCTTTATGATTGGATTAAGACGAGAATTAAAATAGGTCTCTACCTTTCTATCGGAAAGTGAAATTGAATATTCAATTTGTTCTTTTCTCTTTCATCATGGATGTTTACTCCATAATCGCTGGTGTAAAGAGAAGCAGTACCTGATAGTTTCTCGTCGTCCAGTTTGAAGGTAATGATCAATTCTTTGGTTACGCCTTTGATAGTTACATCTCCGATTACTTTAAAGGTATTTCCTTCAAAATCTACAACTTGCGAACTTTTAAAAGCGATAGTAGGGTATTTGCGCTTGTGAAAAAACTTCTCCCACATCAAATGTCCGTCTCTTAAGAAGTTTCCTGTGCTCAACGTACTCACTTTTGCAGTACCACTAAAAGAAGCATTATCGGTATCGTTGGGATTAAAGTTGATTTTAAAATCTAAACCTCCAATAGTACCAGAAGTGTCTTCTGAAATAAAATCAAAAGTGATTTTAGCATTCTTTTGATCAAATACCAAATTCTTATAATCGTTGATCAAGGTATAATCCGTACCACGATCTGTGATAGGAATATCATTGATATTCGGAACTTGACAAACCGCGCTTATCGCAAATACAAACAAGAATAGGGGTAATGTGATTTTCATTTTTCAGATATTAAAATCAATTAATACATAGCATTCGATGATTTTACCAATCATCGTTGATAGCTCATTTCAGAACAAAAATAAACAATAATCATTCCAAGAGAATAGTCAGACTTTAAAAAATTGATAAGTTTCAACATAACATTTGGGAATCATACACTTGGATGTAAAAAGATAAGTCCTACTAAAATTACCAAGTATACCGTGAAGCAATTTTATCATAAAATAAACATAAAGTATTACCAACTAGTATTTTATAATTAAAAAAGTAATAACTTAGTTAGAGAAATTCTATCAAATGAATTTGTAATACAAAACTTAGAGTTATGAGCGAAAAGAAAAAATCTTCCAAAAAAAGACGCTTCGCTGACTTTCAAACCAAGTACCGCAGATCGTTGAATTTTGGATATGGATCCAAAAGAGATCGTTTTGCCATTGCCGGAAACGGTGAGTTGCAGATGCCAGAGAAAGATGATAATGAAGAGCGTGAGAGCTAAAAGTACATTCTTGGTCAAAAGCAGTTGATACCCCTGTATGAATGGTAGTCTCGAAAATTATTCGAGAACTGCACGGTTTTTGTATTGCACGATATGAACAAAAAGAAGTAGGAAAATGAGAGTTATAATCATCTTAGTAAGTAGTGTCTTGATGTTGAGCTGTGCCAGTGCCGACAAAGTCATTACTCCAACACCAGAGAGTATGGCAGTAGAGGAGTGGGTGAACCAAAAGAATTTCCAGGTGGATGTAGAATGGGCCTATCCTTTAACCACCCCAGCATTGAATAGTTTTGCTAATAGTGGATTTTTTCCTCCGGGGAGCTCTGTGGGTAGTGTCAATCTGATCAATAACCCAAGCTTTGTACGAATGAAAGGCGATGAAGTAGAAATGTATTTACCGTATTACGGAGAACGTCAATTGGCAGGGGAATATAATGCGAACAAAGGTGGAATTGAGTTTAAAGGAGTACCTACACGTTTTAAAATGGTTAAAAACGAGAAGAAACAACGCCATGTGATGACTTTTTATATCGATAACAACAAAGAATCGAACAAGGTAGTCTTGACTTTCTTTCCGAATCAGGTGGTGAGTATCAATGTCAATAGTAGTCACAGAACTCCCATTAGTTATCGCGGTACCATAGAAGCCTTAAAAGAGAACAACGTAACAGGCGTGGAGTAACAATTTTGTAACGGCAACATTGGCAGGCAGTCTTTTAGAGGTACTCTCTAATCAAAAGCCATGCATTTCAACACGACCACTTATCCAATTTTTATTCTTATTTCTGTAGTAATGCTGCATACGCATATGCATGCACAACAAGAACGTCCTACGGATTCATTAGGCCCTAGAGTAACTACTAGTGGGGCCAAATATACCGATGACTTTTTTAGCCGTGAATTTCACGGCAATTTTGAGGTGAATTATCGAGTGAATTCTAATCTCTTTTTTCAAATACGAGGATATCGTAACAAATATATCGCTCAAGATGTGTTTGGGGGCTCATTTTTTGCCAAACAATATGTAAATAAACGATTCTATTTATATTCTGGAGTTAGTGCAGAGCTTACCGGTGGTTTTGCTCCAGAAGGGGCAACATCTATCATATTGTCTCAATTCAATATGGCAAACGGTATGGGATATGATTTGAATAAGAATTTTACAATAGAGGTAGAAAATTTGATCAATCTAAAACAAAATTTTGGTGGCTTTAGTAACCAAAATGACTTTTCGGTACGAGGGAAATTTAAATTCTAAGTTGGATCAAATTTTTGGTACCTTTAAAGGATAAAAGTAAACACCTTGATTGCAGAAGCCTTAGACACTTATTTCCCCAAATTAGCCCAGATGCCGGGGCTTAAAGAAGAATTACTTACCGTTTGTAGCCTCCAAACTTTCGCTCCTGGAACGATCATTTTAAATGAGGGGTCCTATGTAAAAGCGATCCCATTGATCGTATCCGGGCTTGCCAAAGTCTTTAAAACTGAACCTATACAAGGTAATGAGGTGTTGTTGTATTATATCAAACCTGGAGAAAGTTGTGTGATGTCGGTTACTACCTTGATACGTAATCAAACCAGCAGAGTAAAGGCGATCATAGAGGAGGAGGCAGAGGTGGTGATTATCCCTGCAGATAAGATGATGAATATCGCCAAATCTTATCCACAATGGAATGAGTTTGTCTATGATCTGTTTAACCTTAAGTTTGATGAACTGCTGAATGTTATTGAGATTTTGACTTTTTCTAAAAAAGAAACCCGTTTGATAGAGTATTTGAAGAAAGAGGCGGAGCTGAAAAAGAGCAATACACTACATACCACACACAAGGATATCGCTTATGATCTGGGATCGTCTCGAGAAGTAATCTCTCGATTGCTAAAAAAATTGGAGCATGATGGCGTGCTGAAACTACAACAAGGTATCGTAGAACTGCTATAACCGCTTATTTTCATACAACTTATATAGATCTGATGTAACAATTGTCACAGCTTTTGGCAGTTGAAGTGAATAGTTTTGTGTAAAAGCAACAGGATTATTCATGAAAAATAATAAAGCCTTAAAATTACTGCTGGTTTGCGTTTTGTGTATAAGCCTGGTGACTATGATTGTTCAACTTATTCAATTTGCAATTTAAAAATACATTACTATGAAAAAGAATATGGGTCAACTAGATCGTTTAGTGAGATTTGCTATTGCCATTTTGGTGGGAGTTCTGTTTTATACCGAGATCATTAGCGGAACGCTGGGATATGTACTTATCGCGTTATCTGCGGTGTTTTTGATTACCAGTTTTATCAGCTTTTGTCCGCTGTATACTTTGGTAGGCCTTAAGACGTGTAAGGTTAAGTAATTAAAACCGAACTAATTGATATCTCTCAATCAAATTGGTTAAAGGTAGTTTTAGAATATAGCTGAAAGTGCTACCTTGCACAAGATATCTAGTTATCGATTCGGGAACCAATCGTTTGGGGTACTGAATGATTAGATATACACACGTCAATTTGCGAAAACAGCCTGTCGATAGGTAGGCTGTTTTTTTGTACTCAAAACTGAATATGGAGTGGTTACCAAAATATTCTATTTTACATAATATAAATTATAGAACATTTATCCAGTAATTCGTGTATAGCGGCTCATGCCGCTATTTTATATAATATCAGATATAATCTCGCATAAGCGAATTATATCGTTCGATATTATGTAAAAACCAAATTACGGCGTCTAAAACCCGGGTGATCAATTTATTTACTCTCTACATAAAGTCAATTTGCAACACGCCCACCACACATCAGCAACCATAATATTTCTCGACACAGCTGAGTAAAAACACAACTTTGATCAATGTGATTCACAGTTTATACAATCCTCATATAATTCTCATATTCAATCCTACGACCGGAAAAATCTCAAATACACGATTTATAAAAACTCTCATAAATCCAATGTTCTGTGCCATCCTCAAGAAATTTTTAAATACGCGATTTATGAGTGATCAAATTCGGCATATAAAATCTTAATGCTAAATATATGATGTGCAAAATGTGTATTATAATACTATGTGTATGTTAGGATTGATTAGAATTGATGCTGAGGGTTCTACAAAAGAACTTGTGCTGAGTTTACCGAAGCATCAAGGCTGCATATAATTTTGGAAACAATATACGGTTCGTTTCGCTATATTTTAGAAAACATTCTAACTTTTATAGATTGCTTATAACTAGAATGAATATGTATTGCTCTGATTAAACCGTTGTGCAAAACCTCTAAAATATAGACGCTCCTTTGCCTATTGTTTGCACCAAAGTTTTCTGAGGCCGTTATCAAAATTGAAGTTCTATTTTACATAATAAAATTATTCCGCTTTATATGGTCCTAAAAATTTATCCCCATTAAAATGTATCATATGATCAGGATTATCTGCAATCCAAACTTCTGTTTCCCAAGCAATATCCTGAGCTTTTCCTCTAAATTTATCTCGATTTGAAAACGCTGTAACGTATATTATATCTGCCTTACATTCTTTTGTCAATTTTTCAAATTGGATATATTTAGTCTGGTCAATATGCCCTGTTGAATGATATGCTTCAATTAAGAATAACCAGTTTTTATCTTTTGAATATGCAACAACATCTGGTAGTTCATCGTGCGACAAATCAAAAAAGTTTAATTCATTTAATTTATGCTTATCTAAATGCAAATATTTGTCAGCAGTATCACCAACATATAATACTTCAGCTCCATATCCAAATCTTGGCAAAAATTCTTCAATTATTAACTTTTGTAGTTCATTATGAATACCAGAAGAAAATTTTAACTCCTTACCAGATGGCAATTTTACAGGAATTTTAATTAAATCTCTTTTTGCTGCTAATCTCTCCCCCACACTTTCAATATCTTTTAATTTAGCTCTAACTAAACTCTCCCAATCAGATGAATTATTTACTTTTCTTATTAAGTCAGCGTAAAAAGGATTTATTACATAGCCCCTTGTTGAATCATTTGTTGCAGAATTTGGACTTGATTTTAGAACAATATCACCTAAAACCAACAACTTCAAATCTTTTCGCCTAATATCATCATAGGAACCAGAACTAATATTTTCATGAAAATACTTATTGACAAATTCAATAATCTCTCTTGTTTTTGGAGAATATAAATCTGCATTATCTGAATCCTTTATATTATCAAAATCTTTGATTTTTTTAATATCCCCGACAGCGAGAAACGCAATAGCCATACGTTCTTTTCTCCTTGGAGTCATTTTATTTAGAGGTACTCCGAAACAATCAAGTATAAATAAAGTTTTATTTAACAGCTTTTGAACTTCATTGTTCTTAAATTTAAAAGTCTTTAAATCACTATTTAAGTATTCTTTCTTCATTTAATTCAGATCTAAACATATCTAATTGTTTAGCACGTTTTCTTACTAAACGATCCATTTCTTTATCCATAAGATTTTTTTTAACTTCTCTTGCAATATTATAAGCTAACATTGGAGGAACGGCATTTCCTATTTGATTAAATACGCTTGTTTCTTTTCCGGAAAAATTGAACCAATCGGGAAAACTCTGTAACCTAGCCGCTTCCCGTGTAAATATTCTTCTTCTTTTTCCATTCGGTAGTTTAATTCTATGCATATCACCTGTTGCTCCAGCTAAATTTCTACAAGTTAAAGTTCTTGCAGGTTTATTAAGGTATAAATCACGTGGATTTATACAGTGAGAAGCCTTTTCATACTTAGCAATGTAAGTATCCATACTTTCGGTTAAATACTTAGAATTTTTTGGAGCTTGAAAGGCCATTTCACCCAAAGCATCACCTGCCGTAATGAGAGATTTAGATTTTTGAGGATAACTAAAATCCCCTCTATATCCTACAACGAATACACGTTCTCTGTTTTGTGGTACATCAAAGAATTTCGCATTAAGCATATCATACCTGACAGTATATTCTAATTGCTCCAAAGCATCAATTACTTCTTCCAAATACCACTTATTTTTATAAAGCATTCCTCTCACATTCTCAAACATAAAAAACTGAGGTTTAACTTTTTTTACTGCATCAATAAAAACAGGGAATCCATCTCTTGAATCTTTAAGTCCTTTTTGTTTTCCGCCTACACTGAATGGTTGGCAAGGAGGCCCTCCAATCACAACTTGTGCTTTGGGGTATTCAAAATCTGTTGTTAGATATTCATTAAAACAATCTCCTTTTAAATTCTCATTATAAGTTGAACAAGCATCTTCATTCATTTCATATCCAATAGTCTTAAAACCTTGCGCTTCAAAACCTAATGAAAGTCCTCCACATCCAGCAAATAAATCTAAAACAGTCATATTTAACTCTTTATCAATACACGGTTTTAGGTTTTTATTTATAAATTCAATATAGTCCATAGCTTGCAAATTAAAAAAAACTTATTCCTAATGAAAGTGATCTAATAAAACTTACTAACGTTTTATTTAACATAATGAAATTTGAAAAATTATGATATTAAATTAAAGAAATCCAGACTCATTTGTACTGGAATGATTTTAGTTTCGTGTTTTAATAAGTGACTATCCATTTTAAGAGTGGTAATACCTAATTTCAAAGTTCCCCCTTCTTTATAACGTTCTCCAATGAGACTTGCACTGTCAAGGAAATAATCTTTGTGAATATTAACAAAATGAATAAATAATCTTTTAATTAAAGGTATCAGCTCATTTACAAAAGGTTCTACATCAAATAATTCTCCATACGTTTCAAGATCCTTACCTATTTTTTTGCTCAAAGTTTTACTTTCTAAAAAAACTGATTTTCTAAATTGAGCTTTAACTTTATATCTATATTTTTCAATCCCCGCAATTTCCTTATCAAAATGAATTGATTGAATTGGATATTGTTTATGTAATCCAAAATCTCGTAATCTAATCAAAAGTTTATATGAGAAATGTCCATCATAGAGGTCATTTGTATATTTGAGAAAATCCTTTAACTCTTCTGACCAATAACCATAATATTCTCTAAGTTTATTTGATATATGCTCGACAAATGCTTTAAAAGAACTTACTAAGTTTATAAAGGCCCTATTAATATCAACAAATGACTTATACTTATAGTCATATCCTAATTTGTTTTTATTTTCATCATCTAAATAATCCTTTCTATATCTTTCAATAGTTCTAAATAAGTCTTCTTGATTTAATTCTATTTCAAGTAATCTTCGTTGGAAATAATCAAATTCGTGAAGTATCTTACCTGCATTCTTAATACTGTCACTTTCCTCAATTGTGATTTCTCGTATTTCTTCCGGTAATTCGTTATCCATACGTGTAAAATAAATTTTACCAAATTTCATAGATTAGCTCAATTCTTTATTTTTTTTATTAATTCATTTAATGTTTCATTTATCAAATCTTTTTTAAGCATACACTCCCATATAATTATCAACCTGTAACCTAATTGACTTAATTTTTTATGATTTCTTTTATCTCTTTGAATATTATAATCAATTTTTTCTTTCCAATAAGAAATATTAGATTTTGGGAATGTAAAATATTTACAACCTTCGTGAGCGTGCCAAAAACAACCTTGTACTTCAATTATCGTCTTATATTTTGACAATACTATGTCTGGTTTTCCAGGTAAATTTTTATCGTGAAGTTTATATCTAAAACCATTAGAGTGCAAAAATCTACGAACCAACAGTTCAGGCTTAGTGTTTTTACCCTTTATCTGGCTCATATTGTAACTTCTAACCTTTTTTGAGTGTACATCAGACATATTACAAATATATCCATTCCATACACATTTTGCCTCCACTCCTCTGCCCTAACTGCGAAAAGAGTATTCCATTACCTTTTTTTTAAAGGAACATTTCGTTAGAAAACTTTTAAAATAAACTGTAGAAACGAAAAACTTAACTTTTACCAAAGCAAAGTGACATAACGCAAGTACATTATAGTACAAATATATTTATTGAAGCAAAACGGCGAATACCGCGTATTTGATATAAAATATCCCAGGATAATTCTATTTGATAGTAATCGTAGCTACTGGGGTCATCATAATTCTAAAAAAACTATTGCTGAAACATTCTGCTCACATTTGTAACTATAATTTACTGCTATGTAAAATTGCCGTTGCCTATGCGCTCGATTGTTTTATAAAATTAAAATGCGACTCCTTGCGACTATCCGTATTACTCCGCACTAACTTTTAGTTGATCGATGATACAGAGATACTTGAGTTCTACCTCCTTTATCTATGAAATGGATGAATCTTTTTTATTATATGGAAGCACTTCATAACCAACTAAGCTAAAAATATCTTCAGTACTTAGGTCATCAGAATTTGAATCATAGTCAGTTTTGTAACAGTCAAAATAAACATTCATACTTACATTTTGATTTAATTCTTGAGCGAATTCCAGTTTTTTACTTTCTAAACTAGATCGTATTGCAAATTTGTTTAACAATGGTGCTTCTAATCTATCTTGAAAATCAAAATATAATTTAGCTAACTCCAATTCTTCATTCGAAGCTTTAACTAATTGCGACCAGTTGGTGAAACCTACCATTTTTGCAATAACGTGTTGTGAATTTCCTAATTTAAAATTAGTTTCATCTACATTAAAATCAGCAAAAACCATTGATACTTTAAAGTACTTTTCACGATCTATTTCGTACTCAAATTTCCCTCGGTTTTCAAAGAAAGCTTGATTCTCCTTAAAATCTTTCAATAAATTTTTTGCTTGTAATTTGAAATATTTGATAATATCCATAATATATTCTTTTGCTCAAAAATCATTATTCTGAAGAAAGCGTTCGTAATCTGTTGGTGAATAATAATTCTTGAAGGTTATATTATTACTATCAAATTGGTAGATGAAATCTTTGCACGAACGAACAGGCTTGCCAATTAATTACCTAACTCAAAAATATATATTATAGATGTTAATTCAAAGACAATTCTCTAATTTAAATAAACCATATTCCATTCAAAATGCAGATTTAAGCATTAAAAATTGTGGTTGTCAGAACCATTGTAGAAAAAACTTTTTGAAGAAAATGTAGATAGGTGTACTGTGTAGATTTTGATGTATTGAATATCAATACCTTATTTTTCAAAAACCTGTAACATTTTGTCTTCACGTTCGTCTTGGGTTTATAACATTAAGGGTAAATCACAAATCATGAATTTAAAGGCTAGATCACTAATTATTATTATACTTATAAGCTTGTTTTCTTGTTTTTCAAGTCAAGCTCAAACCAAAGGTAAAGTATTACTTCACGAGTCTTGCCAATCGAACAGCAATATAACATCGGAGTTAAATGAAGCCCAGTATGTGCTTATAGGGGGTGTACCACAATGGATTACCATAAAAGGCAAAGATTGTTCGAACCCCGTAGTCTTAATGGTACACGGAGGTCCAGGAATTCCTTTAAGCAAGTATCACGATAGTCTTTTTCAGGATTTCGAAGAAAACTTTACCATAGTTCACTGGGATCAAAGAGGTGCAGGAAGAACATATCTAGCGCAATTGGAGTCAGAAGAGCTCACTTTAGACATGATTACCAACAATACATTGAGTGTAGATCTTTTGGTAAAAGATGGTCTTGAAGTAAGTGATTACATTCGAAAGAAATTGGGTCAAGAAAAAATAATCATTTCGGGTTCATCGTGGGGATCGTTCTTAGCTACAAAAATGGTACATGAGGCACCAAGTAAATTTTATTTTTATGTTGGACTATCTCAACTTGTTAGTGGGAGTAAAAATTATGCAGAGAGTTATAAAAAAGTAAAAGCGATGGCATTAGATCGGGGTGATAAAACCGCTCTATATATTTTAAATAAAATGGGTCCACCAAGTTGGAGCCATCCATCCAGCTTTGGTAAGTTGCGTAGAATCATAAGGAAGTATGAAAACGAGACCGCTAGTAATCCTAAGGAATGGAAGGTTTCAGAAGAATATCTTTCTAAATTTTCAGGTTCTAGATATGATATGTTTTCAGAAGAGTTTTCATTTCTAAAGTATATAGGATTGAATGATGATGGAATGATAAATGATGTGGCTCTGGATGAATGTTGCACTAATTTGAAGATACCAATATATATCATACAAGGTCAGAAAGATTTATTAACGGTACCTGAAGTCACAAAAGAATTTTTCGACGAAATCCAGTCGTCAGACAAAGATTATATACCAATAGAGAATTCAGGCCATGATGCAAACATAGATATGTTGAATATGCAGTTAGAGATTCTTAAAGCAGGTACAGTAAAATATATCAAAAGAGAGTAATGTTTTTTCAATTAAAGGATGTATGAGGGGGTTAGAAATCTAACCTCATTCCATCTTGCTATAATATATCTTATATTTGTCATAAATCGTTTTCTACATGAGAATTAGAACAGATAAATCCAATGATTATATCACCCAAAAGGATCATCAAATTGCAACCATAGCCAATGCATTGGCACATCCTTTACGTGTTGCGTTGGTGAGATATCTAAGTACCAAAAATGACGGCAAGGGTATCGATAATGTGACTTGCAATAAGGATTTGGTGCAAATGTTTACCTATTCTCAATCCACCATTTCTCAGCATGTGAAGATCTTAAAGGAAAGCGGTCTGTTTCTAACAGAAAATAAGGATAAATTCGTCTTTTACACCCTAAACAAAGAGCTGCTAAAAGAGTTCACTACCCTACTCTAGAATTATTTTAACAATACTTTACTACTTTCATATTCAAAAAGATGTACTTTTAAATCGTTTATAAGCGATATACGTTTAAATCAATCTAACTATTCAAAACCAAAAGTTATGATCCAAAAAAAGTACCTGTTGCTATTAGTTATTAGTATTGTTCATTTGTATAGTACAGCTCAAACCCTCCATCCTTTGGAGCCTGCCAAAAACCACTATGCTTCTCTACAACAATTAGACAGCAAACCCAACGCAACAAGAGCTGATCTCGATAAGATCGTTTTTCCTGCATCCAAGTATAGTAGTGGGACATTGATTTACACCATGATTACCCCACATTATTTAACCAATGAACAAGTCCAACAGTTAAAACATAGTATGCATTTTCCTGCCAATAGTTCGGACCGAACCAAAGCCGAACTCGAGTACCTATTGGCCTGGCAGACGAAACGTACTCAAGAAGATTCAGATCGTGCCTCCCAGGTACTCGCACCCATAGGCTATTGGCCACATGCAGATATCTTACCCACACATAATCGATATGAGCAGAATTTGGAATACCTGCTCTACGAAGGTAAAGCGGTTATGGGAGATCAGGTTACCTATCAAAACTACCCCGCTACTACCAAATTACTACGAGGGATCACCAAAGACATGCGTTTGATGGAGTTTACCGTAAAATACCATTTGTTAAGAGCCCGCCCCTATCATCTAGAACCTAAATTGGAACCTCTAGCCAGAATATCTTCTCCTTCTTTTGCGAGCGGTCATACCCTTTGGGCCTATATTCAAGCCTTTGCCTGGAGTGAATTGATACCAACTAAAAGAAAAGAGTTTTTGGAAGTAGCCTACGAAGTTGGAGAATCACGAGAAATTATGGGGATTCATTATCCCAGTGACGAAGAAGCAGCACGAGTATTAGCACACCGAATGTTAGTAGCAATGACCAAAAATCCAGAATATCTAAAAGACCTGGAAGAAGCTAAAAAAGAGTGGAAATAAATCATTAGGCTATGCAATTCAAAACCAAAGTTTTCGTCGCGCTCCTTCCCTTTTTGTCCATAATTGCTTGTGAACAAACCGCTAAGAGGGACGCCATCAAAAAAGAAAGTATCGAAGCAGGTATATTCGAGCCTATAACTGTCGGAAGAATAGCCACAGATGGTAATTTATCACGCGGAGTGGCCTGGGGCGATTACGATCAGGATGGAGATCCGGATCTGTATGTTTCCAATTCTAATGGCCAATGGAATTTTTTATATAGAAATAATGGAGACGGTACCTTTAAAAAAATGACCAGTGATGCTGGCGGAGCAGACGTGTATTCTGAAGTCGTGAAACACGGGGGGAATTCGCAAGGGGTAAACTGGGTAGATTATGATAATGATGGAGATCTGGATTTATATGTGGTGAGCAGAGGTCAAGAAGGGAACTTTCTCTTTGAAAATATCGAAAATATGGGTTTCAAAAGAATTATTGATCATCCTTTGACTGCTGATGATATAGCAGCCTCTATGGCCTGCTGGGTGGATATCGAAAATGATGGGGATTTGGATGTATTTATAGTCGCCTCGGGAAGTGGAACCAATCTGGTATTCAAAAACCAAGGTAATGGAGTATTTGAAAAGATGAAAGACAGCCCGCTAACCAGTGGTAATGGTAGAGGCCGTGCATGTGGTTGTGGAGATTTAAATAATGATGGTCTCCCCGATTTTTATGTCGCTAATGCCCGAACACCCAATCTCTATTTTAAAAACTTAGGTAATTGGGAGTTTGAAAAAGTGAATACCGGACATGTGGTAGAAGATATAGGGTACTCCTACGGAGTATCTATGGCGGATTATGATGAAGACGGGGATTTGGATCTGTTTCTGGCAAATTTTGACAAACAGAACTTCTTATACAATAATGATGGCCAAGGGAATTTAACCGTTGTCCAACAAAGTATATTAACCCAGCAACAAGGAGGAGCTTCTAAGGGGCATACCTGGGGAGATTATGATAATGATAGTGATATTGATCTTTTTATCGCAAATGGCACCTATAGACCAGATATGCATAATTTTTTATACCTAAATAAAGGGGACGGAACCTTTATTCAGAATTTAACAGATCAAATTACAAAACATGCAGACACCTCGGCAGGTACTGCTCATGCGGATTTTGATCGGGATGGAGACCTGGATATTTTTGTGGCCAATTGGGGAAGTAATGATCAAATCAATAGGTTGTATAAAAATAATACCACAGACAACAATTGGATTACCATAAGACTTCGAGGTGTACAATCTAATCGCAGTGGTATAGGTACTCAGGCTATCGTTGATTTCACTATAGATCAAAAAGAAAAACGTATCCATAGATGGATGTATCCTGTAACCGGATATGGAAGCCAGAATGATTATGAAATGCATTTTGGTTTGGGCAATTCGACTCAAATCAAGAGTATTATTTTAAAGTGGCCGTCAGGTATTGTGGATACACTTAATAACATCGCTGCAAACAAACACTACTTGGCAGAGGAACAAGGGAAACTATCTGAAATTCAATAGGTTTAGAGGGGAGGTATGATGCTATTTCTATTTTTGATTCTGATGCAATAGATCCTCTAATTCGCCTGTTTTTTCAGTCAACACTTTATATTTTTCTTTTGCCTCGTCTAATGGAGAACCTGGGCCATAACGATCGATTTCGTTCAGTAAACTAGTCAACAGTAAATTACAGGAATGTATGCGTTTTTCTACATTCTTGTTCCTTTCTATTGTCTTTCTTTTTACGATTTGTAATGCAGCCAATAGATAAAGTACAATGGCAATCACGATACAGCTTGGGATGATAATTAGTGCAGCTGCAATCGCAATAAAAAAATTAGTAACACGATTGTCAAAGATTTCCCCAGAGTCATTATAGTATGCCTCGAGACAATGATTTGGACCATCTACCGGATAAAAGGTGGTATCAATTATTTTCATAAACCAATACCAATACCAAGGCACAGTCTCAGGACTGTGCTTATAAAAATTATAATACCCAACTCTCGCTGATACAGTATTATCAGGATTTCCACCAGCTATGACATTTCCTAACTGATCTATAGAAACAAAGAAGTTAGAGATGTATTTCCACAATTTTGAATTCTTGGTAATCATGATTTGTTTATTTTTTGGTTGAACTTTATGGCTAAATCTTTTAGCCCCTATTATTATTTATGATCAGGTTAAGGATCACAGCTTAAATAGGTCATAGCCTATACCTACTCCCAACCAAGGTTTACCGTCGTATATCCAGGCTTCAGCCACACGACCTACTCCTTTGTCGATACCACCAAATACTCCTACACTTATTTTGTTCCAGCTTCTTACATAGCCAATTCCAAAACTTACAGTCCCAAAAGTTCCTTCTCTATCTCCCTGTGGTTGACCTAATGTGATGTCAGTATTAGTTGCCTTCAGTTCGACGGCAGAAGGGCCAACAAAAAGACCAATGGTATTTTTAGTAGTAAAAACCCTGTTTCCGATCTTTTTGCGGTGGGTGAATTTGGTGTTTCCCCATGTGTAGCCTCCAAAAAAAGCAACATTTACCGATGTACTGAATTCTTCGCTTTCAACTGAAATTTGCATAGGGTTTTCTTCGTCGGATGCATTGATAGCTGCTCTATCTGTTCTAAATCTATATTTCAAAGGAATAGTAATCGCCGTCATAGTATACTCAGTAAACTTAAATTTGGCGGTATGATCATCAGGTATTTTGTAAAAGAGTACTTCTCTTGTATCCTTTGTTACATTCAGGTCATTGTCGTCTGAAATTACATTTTTTTTATCATTATCTCTTTCAGAATATGTGGTAACCGTTAATTTAATTCCTTCTTGTGCTTGATCATCGCCTTCATCATCATCAGATTTTTTTTTAAATGGCCATAAATTCACATATAGTTTATCCTCTTTAAACAAGAGACCAGCTTTATAGGTTTTTTCATTTGTTTTTGAGTTTCCGAATGTTCCTGCTCTCAAGGTTTCTTTCACCCCTATTAATCTTTTTGTTGCCGAGTTATCTACATTGGATTTGTCGATGCGATAGACATTTCCGGCACAATCTTTTAATTCAATGCTCGGGATTACACCATTAGCTACAAGCTCAAACTTAGCATCTATTTTTTTCTTGTTTTCGGGTGTAAGGTCATCATAAGATGAGCACTTTTCTTTTAGTAAAAATTTTACTTTCGACTTTTGTTTTTCAGTGAGATTGGTAAAATCATATTGATGTATCTTGTCTTCTAAAAAATCAATGAAATTAGTTACTTTATAGCTTTTATAAAGAGTTTCTTGTCCAAAAGAACAAAAGGATATTCCTAATAGGAAAAGTAGTAGTATGCGTCTCATAATCTTTGCTTTAAGTGTAATGTTTGACATTGTTGTTTATGTATGATTTTTAATACAAATCGATTTAAAATCTTTACCAATACAAGTATACACTGCGATAGTGAGAAAGTAAATACCCAATACTGGGTAAACCTTAGACTTTGTCAAAAAATAGAATTGGGAAAATGAGAATAACAATTACCTTTTGAGTTTAGGGGTGAGTCAGCTTCAAAAAGAGAATAAAGCAATTGTTATAGAATCATTTATAAAAATAAATGGTTTTACAATATTTTTTTTACGGGAATCCATACTGTGAAGAAAGCTTTATTTAGCATTCCCTACTTAGGTCGCTGTACTACAATATCATAGATAATAGATATTACTTTAGCGTGCCTCCAGTGAGTTCTAGGAAGGTTTCCATCTTGCAACCTCACTATTAGTGGAGTTATTTTGGTGATATCGGATATATTAAAACCAACTAAATTTCTTCTACACAAAATGATCTGATGACAACTCCTCAATGAGTTTGCCAATCATCTCCACTCCTTTTTCTATTTGTTCTTTGGCTATAAATTCGTTAGCTCTATGTGCCTGGGCAATAGATCCTGGTCCGCAAATAATCGATTGAAATCCTTCGTCCGCAAATTGTCCTGCTTCCGAAGCATAGGCTACGGTGTTCAATTTGGATCTGCCACAGATCTTTTTTACCAAATGCACGACATCTGCATCATCTTTGGTATCCAAATGGGGTACTGCGGGATGGTTTTCAATTGTTTTTATAGAAAAATCAGGAAACACCTTTTGTAACTCCCCAACTCGTTCTTTGCAGTAGGCTTCAAACTCAGCGATAATGGTGTTGACATCATCCATAGGAATGGTCCGAAGATCCCAATAAAAATGAGCCTTATCAGCAATGATATTAGGCGCGATTCCTCCATTGACTAACCCAATATGGATAGTTGAATGCGGTGGATGAAAACGATCGTCAAATTGTTTGCTTTCAATCAGTTGATTCATTTTATTCTCCAACCAAAGGATAAGACGCATAGATTCATGTATAGCACTCACCTCCTGTTTAATACGACTACTGTGCCCTTCAGAACCAGTGACATAAGTTTCTAGAATATAAATTCCCTTTTGCCCTACGATGGGTTCCATCAAAGAAGGTTCTCCGATAATCGCATATTTGGGTTTTTCTTTATAAAAATCATTAATTGCACGTGCTAACTCAGGTCCTGCCAAGCATCCTATTTCTTCATCATAAGAAAAGGCAAAATAAATAGGCTTTTTCAGATCAGCTTTGGCCATTTGAGGTAATACTGCTAAACAACAAGCGATAAACCCTTTCATATCGCACGAACCTCTTCCGTATAGCTTTCCATCTCCTTTGTCTGTCAATACAAACGGATCGGTATCCCATTTTTGCCCTTTTACCGGAACTACATCGGTATGACCAGAAAGAATCACCCCTCCATCCACAGCAGGGCCTATCCTGCAATGTAAAGAAGCTTTATTTCCTTCTGTGTTGGGCACTAGCTGTACTTCGATATTATAGGATTCAATATATTCTTTGATCCAATGAATAATACTTAAATTGCTTTCGCCCCCCAGGACTGGAAATGATACGAGTTTTGAGAGAATTTCTGCTGCATTCATAATTAGCTATAATTTGTTGCTACTGCTATAATTAAGGTTAAAAAGGCAATACCTATTAAACTGAGTAATACCGGAAATATAAAACGAATCCATCGATCAATGGGTACGCGACACATGCTTAACATGGCGATTAATCCTCCTAAGGTAGGGTTAATTAAGTTAGATAACCCATCCCCCATCTGAAAAGCCAAAATAGTGACTTGTTTGGTAAGACCAAGGGATTCTCCCAAAGGAAGCATTACGGGTAATGTAGCCAATGCCTGACCACTACCAGAAGGGATAAAAAAGTTAATCACCGATTGCGAAATGGTCATACAAATAGCGGCTATATGTAGAGGTAAACCTTGCAAAATGCTGGAGAGTTCATAAGAAATCGTATCTCCAATATTCCCCATTTCCATCAAGACCTTTATAGAGGTAGCAAAACCAACCATAAAGGCTCCGGGAGCCGCAATACTTACTGATTTTAATACGGTTTCACTCATCTGCGTAGCGCCCATTTTGGATACCAATCCACAAAGAAGTGCAATCATTAGAAAAACCGCCGATAACTCGTTGATGTACCAATTGAAATTGAAGACTCCGTATAGAATGACCAAAAGTCCAATCGTAAAAATGGCAATCACCATGATGTTGTTACCGCTTAAACGGTATTCACTAATGGGTTTTGATAAGGATAGTTCACTGAGATCAAGATTTTTTCCCAGGCTTTTGTCTGGATTTGTGGTAATCCTTTTAAAATAGCGCACATTATAAAAGGCCATAAAACTTAGGGCTACAAAACATAGCACGCTTCGCAATACAGCTCCTGAGAACATGGGTAATTCTGCGAGTTTATGTCCGGTACCTACTGTATACGCATTGATAGGAGACAAACCAAATCCTATGGTCATGGCTCCTACAGAAATCCCAGCTGCCAAAATTAGATCCCCTCCTAGTGCCAGACTGAGTACAGCGGCAATGGGCACCATGGCGATATTATTTTCATAGCCTATAGCCACGCCTAACATACCATAGATAAATGTCATGATAATGATGATCAACACTTTGTTCTTTTGCCCCAGTTTTCTAACCAAAGTCCCAACTCCATTTTCTACTGCTTTGGTTCTATCCATAAAGCCAAACATAATCCCTCCAGCTAGTACAATAAAGATGATTTCAGAAGCTGCTTTAAATCCCAAAGGAATTGCTTTAAACATATCCAATAGTCCTATCGGTGTAGACGTGATCACTTTGTATGAGTTGGGAACCACCGCACTTCTCCCATTGACCTGTATACGCTCATACATTCCCGCAGGAAGTACATAGGTTAAAAGGGCAACAAAGATGATGATGCCAAACAACATGGTGATGGCATGAGGAATACGTTTAAAAAAGGAACGTGGAAACTTGGGTTGAGTAGTCATTTATGTGATTAAAGGACATAAAAATAACTAAAATAGGTTAAAAACCTATCAACACTATAATTGAACAAGTAAATCTACAAAGTCAACAAAAAAATCGGTTTGATAGTTAAACCCTTCATGGTCCGCACATCTAATAGCCACTATGTTTTTTTCTGGAATGATGACCAAATAATTTCCTCGGTATCCATCAGCATAATAGGCTACGATCTTATCACTATATATGCTTTTGCTCCATCTTAAATCCGAACCCAAATTTTGATTCAAAGTTGTACTCCATTGGTCTCCCAATAGCTGTCTTATATCTTCAAAAAACTCGTATTTACTGGTATAATGTTTGTTTTTTAGTGGTTTCATTTTCTGAAGAAAGGATGTACTAACATTAGCATCTTTCCATGTTTTCCAAATGCTTTCATCAATAATTCTTCTTTCAAAAGCCGGTTTTCTCCACCATAGCAAACCAAACCTTTGGTCGAATTCTTGTCCTTGTTTGAAGGATTCTTTGATCCAGGATTCGCTAATTATTCTTTTGCCATCATAAAGTCCTTTATTCAATAACAAAACTCCGAATTTTATCAAATCATCTGGTTGTATAACAAAGGCTCCATGTGTTGTTGGGTTTCCTGATTCATCTTGAATCCAATCATAGTTTGCAATGTCCATCGGTTTGTAGAATTCATTGATAAAAAAATGATCAAAGCGTTTTTCTGATGCCTTTTCAACAATCCCTCCTAATAAGGCAACAGCTTTGTTGTTATAGTCAAATTTTTCTCCCGGAATGTCTGAAAGTTCGGCGGCAAGGGCCAGATTAATGATATTTTTAACCTTATAATTAGGCGCTGGTTCTAATTCGACACTTGCATTTTGATAGTTTTGAATTCCAGAGGTATGATTTAGTAGCATCCGAATGGTGATATCTTTTTTCTTGCCTTGTTTCCATTCTGGGAATAAGGTATATACTGGTTGATCTAAGGAATCCAACTGTTTACTATCGATAAGCTTTCCTATAGCGAGGTTTACCAATGATTTGCCTGCAGAAGCAATGTAGATAGGTTTATTTTCTTTGTTAAAGTAGTCCTTGTATATGGTTTTACCATCTTTGATGATGATGACAGCATCAGAATGTGTTTGTTTTGCTTTTGCTTTAATTTCATTTAGAATGTTTTGATCAACATCCTGAGAGAAAGCGGTGTTAGCATATATGACTAGCAGTAAACTTATGATAAGAAAGCGCATAGATTTTATGATTTAAGTTTTTCACAAATCTAGCAACACTCCTTAGCAATACACTTTTTTAAACATTACAGAGGATACAATGCAATGTATTTAGTCGTTTTTTAAGTTTCTTAAATACTCTTTGGGTGATTTTTTTTGTACTCTTTTAAAAATTCTGTAAAACGAGGTGTAATTTTTAAAGCCACATTCACTAACAATATAATCTAATGAATAGTTTTTGTAAGCACCATTGTTCAATTGCTCAATAACTGCTTCCAGGCGGTACTCATTAATGTAATCATAGAAATTCTTTTCAAAACCTTTATTGATGACCATCGAAAGTTGAGTTCGATTCCAATGCATCAAATTAGCTAATGTAGGTAAGTTCAAATCTTGATTCAAATAAGGTTTATATTTCGTCATAAAAGCTACTAACTCGGCTTTTGCAACTTCTACATTCTGTTGTTCAATAGTTTGATTTGCTTTGCTTTGTAGATCGTCAAAGCTTTCAACTGGCTTTAAGTTGACTAGAGAAATCAGTATAAAATGTGGTACTAAGGAAAATATAATGAACAATAATTTATCTATAACTCTAGAATTTATATCTACATATTGAAGTAACAATGAAATGGGGATAGCACTAATACATGTACTTGCTAAAAACACTAATTTGTTAGCAAACAATTGTAACTCGATATGATTATTAGCAGATGTATTTAACAAACGAGTTTTGTGTTTTCGATTGGCAATAAACGTACGAACAGAATAATACATAGCAAACAGCAGATACAACAAGACTATCCATATAGGGTCGGTTATCCCTTCGCTATAGTACATATCCAACTTATCAGTATCACTCATTAGTATTGTCGGCATGAACACAAAGAGCATTACTGTTGGGAATATAAAGTGTAAATACCAATAGTTTGATTTACTGTTTAATCGATTTTGGAAGACGTAAACTAAAGGAAGAATACAAAAGAATAAAGGACTTGTAATGAATAATAATTTGGGATAGTTTGCTTCTAAATCCGAAAATCGAATGATTCGTTCAAATAGTATCAAGATGACACATACCAAAAACACCTTGATCCATAATGCGTATTTAAACGCATAACGGTTACTATTTAACACCAAAAAGAAGATGGCGAAAATAGCATTAATAATACCGCTAAACAGAATTAAGGAAGACCAATCGAAGGAGATCATATTTAAATCATACTTGTGCCATCTAAAGTAAGCTTTTTGGAGGAATAACAACGGTATACCTTCTCCTCCACTTTTACCGTTTTAAATTCATTCTAAAATAGCTTACATTAGCAAAAAACCACACAAATCGATGAAAAAGAGTGCTATATTCTTGTTAATGTTTGGGATTATGCTCCATGGGCATAGTCAAGAACAAAAAGCAACCGCTTTGTATACCGATGCTACCCTAACTCACCTGCCATATCAAGATCTGCAAGCCCTTTCTATGGATGCAGGAATTGAGGATTTAGATGGAGATGGAGATCCGGATATTTTGATTGCCAATGAGCATAAACCTAATATCTTACTCATTAATGATGGGAAAGGAAAGTTCACCAATGAAAGTAAACGTATTCCTCAAGTTGCTCATGATAGTGAGGATATTGGTATTGCCGATTTTGACGGAGATGGAGATCCGGATATCATTGTGGTGAGTGAAGATGATAAAACTAACGAACTCTATCTTAACAATGGGGATGGTACCTTTACTGATAGTGGAGATCGAATTCCGGTAACAGGAACCTCGAACTCGGTGGTGGTTTATGATGTAAATAACGATGGGGCTCCAGATATACTCATTGGCAACAACGGTCAAAACAATATATTGATTAATGATGGTAAAGGACATTTTAAAGATGAAACCCTCGAACGTTTTGGAGCATTTACAGATGTAACCCAAGATCTTACCTTGTGCGATATCGATAAAGATGGAGATCAGGATATACTGGTGGCAAACGAAGATGCCAATCGCATATTGGTGAATGATGGGAAAGGCTTTTTTAAGGATCAATCTGCAGATCGACTCCCCTATCGTAACGAACCTGAAGAAACCAGAGAAGTGATTACCGCGGATATCGATGGCGACGGAGATCTGGATATTTTATACGGAAATGTGCAGGCCTTTGTACCCAATGCGCTACGACAGAATCGATTGTTATTGAATGACGGAAAGGGCTTTTTCTCAGACATTACCACTACTCACCTCCCCAAAGATGAACACCGTTGTTTTGGAGTCGCTTTTTTGGATATAGATCGTGATGGGGATGTTGATATCATGACGGGGAACACCAGTGGCGCTCGATTTGATGGGGATAGCCCTTTCAGTGTATATATTAATGACGGCAAAGGATCATTTTCTGATGCTACGGGTACCTTTATGCCTGCCTCTATTAAAGGAAGAGGATTTGATATTGACTTTGTGGATGTAAACGGTGATGGTATCCAGGACTTGTTCTTAAGCAATCGAGGTTCACAGGATTTTTTACTTTTTGGGAAGAAAGGGTGATTACCAAGAAAAATAGGGAATTCTAGAGATTCATCCAAAGGGACTGTTTTTGTTGCTTTTTGTTTGTGTTACATGCCAATAAAAGTAGGATTCCAATAAGGAAGCATATAGTGAAATACGGTTTTTTCATTGTTTTACTGTATTAATTTATAAATGCAGGTAACACTCGCTCTGCAATGATTTGCATATAGTTGGTATCGTTATCATGAGCGGTATGTACTACCATCAAATCTAATTCGTCGATCAACACCACAAACTGGCCATACCCTCCTTGCGCTGATCTGGCAAAATAACTTTTATCCCCGCATTGTAGGTTGGCACTCCACCAGAAATACCCATAGCCCTGTCGGGATACATCTTTACCACCATAATGTAGTTCTTCATCACCGGTATACAAAATTCTACTTGTGGCTTTTTTGATATAGGCTTCCGGGATCAACTGTTCGCCATTCCATTTTCCTTTGTTTTTGGCAAGGGTTCCAATTTTTACCATATCCCGAGCGGTGATCCTGGCTCGGCTTCCGGATTGCGGTAGCCCATTATCTGCAGTGGGCCAACCATAATTAATGATACCCATTTTGTTAAGCAATTCCTTTTGGATAAAGTCTTTGGCAGATCCTGGCACCACCGCATCGATCACTTGCATTACCAAAGCAGCGTCACCACTATATTTAAAAGTTTGGGTAGCAGAGGTAATTGGAGTACTATGGCTTAGCCAGGTTTGTACTTGCTGCTGTCCTTTGAGCATATCTGGGTTTTTATCAAAAGTCTCTCGTTGCTCATCGGTTAAACGTATCCCAGAACGCATAGTCAAGGCTTTATGTAAGGTGATTTTTTCTGCACCCATCACTAATTTGGTAGCATCTACATCTTTTAGAAAACTGATCAAAGGTTTATGTAGGTCTTCCATGGTAAGATATCCCAACTGGATCGTACGACCCAGTGCCAAACTAGTATACCCTTTGGTGGCCGAGGCTTGTGGATGTAGTAAATTAATACGACCGCGGTTGTAATACGATTCAAAGATCAGTTTTCCCTTATAAGCAATAAGAAAACTGTCATATCTACCATGTAGACTATCTGCAATCTCTTTGGCAAGGGTTAGGATCATCTTTTTATTACCGCCATCTGCACCTAGTTTCCCTACAGGGATCTTGTCCTTTTTTGCCTTGGGTGTAGCATCGATAAAGGCATTTTCCAGATAAGGAATATCGCGAAACGAACCTTCGATCTGTGCTGCTGTGGCCTCTGGGGCATGATCTTTTTGTTGGGCAAAACTGTTATGTATTACTATAGAAAGTAGTATGAGTAGTAATCCTATTTTGTTTTTCATGTTTGTAATGGTTTATCAATGTTTGACCGTGGTGTAGGTACTGGAAGAAATGAAAGTTAGTTTCATTTACTTTGTTGTAATTCCTCAAGTTTATGTCGGGTACCGTTGTTTTCAGGATTCAGTTCCAATGATTTGGTATAATTTAAAATAGCCAGATCAGTTTCACCTATTTTCGCACAGGCTTCTGCATAACTATCATACACTCTAAAACTATCAGGATAGAGCATCATATTTACTTTGAAAACATCTTGTGATAATTTCATCCTATCGTCATGAAAAAAATCGTAGCCTAGATCATTTAAATAGTCTTCGGTAACAGTAAGGTAGGTTGAGTCTTGTTCTTTTAAGGCCTTATAAGCATTAAGTGCGCTGTCGAAGTTGTCTTCAAGAAGTAATTCTATGGGTTCTTTTTTATCGGTATCTACTTTATCAAAAGCCAAAGCTATTGTTCCATCGTTTCTATTTATGTACTGTAAATTGAGCGTTTCGTTTTCAGAATTTGGTTTGAATTGTATCAATCGACTAGAGTTTCTTCTCACAAAACTGCTATCTGAGATTCTGACTAGTTCTTCAGCCTCTAAGTCAAGGATATTTTTATAGAACAGTTGATTATCCTTTTGAAAAACCCGAATAATCCTACCATTGTTGATATATCTCCCTGTGATTTGATCCGCTAAGGGCTGTTCAATTTCTATTTTTTTATGTACTGGAACCAATTTATCCCAATCATAAGCCAGGGCTACAGCCCGAATCACTTCAGCATTAAATTCTGGGAAGGTAGAATTAGTGAACACTACCACACCATAACCTTTGTCTCTATGCGCCATAATCTCCCCATAAAAACCTGTATTCCACCCGTGATGCCTTAGGTAGATCTCTTCGCTTCTATTGATGAGCTGAAACCCTAACCCCAATGTAAATGACCAACCAGGATTACTCACTCCATATGGTGTTCCCATTAATGTGGTCAGATTTTTTGATAATCCTTTAGTAGGTTTTCCATTTAGGGTTTGCTGTACGTTGGTTATAAATTTAGCATAGTCTTCAGCAGTTGTCCATAACCCATCTGAAGCCATTGAAGGATGCATCTTTCTTCCATCTTTTACCATAGAACCATCTTGTAAATAACCTGTTGCTGCCTTCGTTAATTGTTCTGTTGTAAGAGATTGATTAAACGTGCTATTGTTCATTTCTAAGGGTTGTAACACGAGTTCATGCATGATCTCTGGAAACGCTTTCTCCCCAACGTCCAACATCATTTGTTGAATAGGTACATAGCTAGCATATGCAAAACGAACACTTTCGTCAGGTTCTTTATTTACGGTAAGCGGCTCATTTTTGGCTGGAGAAGTTCCGTTTAAGATTTCTACAAGTGTTGGGATTTTGTCATTTATATGATATGATCCTGTCCCTAGAGGATGTATTCCGGCAGAATGATTCAAAAGATTTTTTATGGTGACTTTCTTTTCTTTGGTAAATTCATTTTCTGGGACTTTCCAGGATTTTAAATAGCTATTAATGTTTTGATCCAGATCTAATTTATGTTGTTCTACAAGACGTAATGCTCCATAGGCAGTTACCGGCATACTGGTTGCCGCTGCCTGGAAAAGTGTTTGTGTGGTTACTGGGGTTTGACTCTCTTTATCCACAACACCATACCCTTTTGCCCATGCAATTTCACCATTATGTATGACTGCGATGCTCACACCCGGAATACCATAATGTTTCATACGTTCTTCTATAGTCCATGTAGAATCTCCTTCTATATGTACCCGAGTTGTAAGACCAGTTTCTACCTTTTTGATCATATCAAAGGAAGTATTCGTATTCGATTCTTGCACACATGATTGAAAAAGAATTACGGTTAAAAGAACTGAGATTACATTTTTCATATACTGATTTTTTTATTTAATGATTAATTACAAAGAGGCTTTGCTTTTTTAGCTAGATGTTGAATAAAAGTATAGCATAATTCACCTTTAACACTATAAACAGGATAAGTGCAACGATTAAATGATGACCGCATTTCGTCATTGATAACTGGTTTTTATAAAGAAATTATGGGGATTTGTAAGTGTATAGCATATACTAGATGAAAATTGCTTTCATTCACTTTTTTGTAACTCCTTAATTTTATGTCGGGTGTTGTTGTTTTGGGGATTCAATTCCAAGGATTTGGTATAATTTAAAATTGCCAGATCAATTTCTCCATTTTTTGCACAGGCCTCTGCATAACTTTCGTATACTTCGAAACTATCGGGATAGAGCACTATATTCACTTTAAAAGCATCTTGTGCTAACTTCATTCTATTCTCACGCAAAAAACGATGTCCTAGATCATTCAAATAATCTTCAGTAACAGTAACATAGGTTGAATCTTGTTTTTTTAAAGCCCTATATGCATGAAGTGCATTGTCAAAGTCCCCTTCAAGAAGGAATTCTACAGGTTCTTTTTTATTGGTATCTGCCTTATCAAAAGTTGATACTATAGTTCCATCATTACTGTTGATATATAGTAAATTGAGGGTTTTATTTTCAGAATTTGACTTGAATTGTATAATCCGACTAGAATTTCTTCTAGCAAAGCTATTATCTGAGACTTTGACTAGTTCTTCTGCCTTCGAGTCAACTATATTTTTATAAAACAGTTGATTGTCCTTTTGAAAAACCTGAACAACCCTACCATTGTTGCTATATCTCCCAGTAATTTGATCAGCTAAAGACTGTTCAATTTCCATTTTGTTATACACCGGGAAATAATTATCCCATTCATAAGCAAGTGCGACAGAACGAAACACTTCAAAAACAAAAGCAGGAAGCGGAGTATTGGTTAATACCACTACACCATAACCATTGTCTTTATGAGCAGTCATCCTACTATAAAACCCTGTACTCCATCCGTGGTGCTCAAAGTAGACGTCATCTTTCTTATCATAAAGTAAAAAGCCCAACCCATATTGTCCATAACGATTTTTTGAAGATGGGGTAAGCATTAATTCTGCCATATCTTTTGATAATCCTTTGTTACTCTCATCTTTCAAGGTTTGTTGTATGTTGATTACAAATTTTGCAAGATCCTCGGCAGTCGTCCATAATCCGTTTGAAGCTAATTCTGGGTAGATATGCCTTTTACCTTTTACCATAGAACCATCTCGTAAATAACCCGTTGCTGCTGTTTTTAATTGTGCTGCGTTAAGTGATTGCTCAAACCTACTGTTGTTCATTTCTAAAGGTTGGAGCACTAATTCGTTCATTAGCTCTGGGAATTTTTTACCTTCAATATCCATCATCATTTGTTGAATGATCGTGTAGCCACCAGCTGAAATCCAAAGATTTTCATTAATTGCTTTATCTACAATAACAGGATTTGAATTGGCTGGGGAAGTTCCATTTAATATTTCTAAAAGTGTGGGGACAGGCTCATCTGTACCATATCCTTGGAAAGCGTGCACATTTATTCCGGCGGAATGGCTCAAAAGGTTTTTTAGGGTCACTTTCTTTTCTTTGGTAAATTCACTATCGGGCAATTTCCAAGATTTTAAATAACTGTTGATGTCTTTACTTAAGGTCACTTTATTTTGGTCTACAAGACGTAATGCAGCATAAGCCGTTAAGGACATGCCAATGGTTGATACTTGAAAAAGTGTTTTATCGGTCACAGGAGCTTTACTTTCTTTATCTAGTACACCGTATCCTTTTGCCCATGCAACTTTACCATCATGTATAACCGCAATGCTTACACCTGGGATACCATAGTGTTTCATACGTTCTTCTATAGACCAGGTGGAATCTCCGGCTATGTGCACTTGATTTGTGAGTCCAGTTTCTACCTTTTTAATCATATCAATGGTAGTATCTGTATTTGATTCTTGGGCAAATGATTGAAAAAGAATGAGGAGGAGGAAGATTGTGACTCTTTTTTTCATTACTAATACCTTTTTAAAAAAATCTTCTTTTGATTTCATTTATGTTCAGTCATTAAGGAGTTTGATGCTTTTGTTGATATTTTTCGGATTTGAGGTGCACAATAACCTGAGCGCTCACCCAGTAGATCTTTGATGAGTACATCCAGATTTTAATTTTTGAGTCGTTCTAACAAACGTTTAGCCAATGAATAATCAGGATCTATCTTTAGTGCCTTTTTGAATAAAGTCTTAGCCTTTTCAATTTCCCCTTGATCTCTACGTACTACCCCCATACCGATGTAAGATTCTTTTCCTTCCGGATACACTTGTAAAGCATATTGGAAGATTTTTTCTGCAACCATTACCTTCTTACTTCGTATTGCATCGATCCCTAGATTCATTATTATAGATATTGGCGGATGTATTTTGTACCCGTATCGAGTTGATAATTGATCAAAATGTTGCGTCAATTTATCCAAAGTAGCCAAATTTTCATAGGGGTTAAAGTCGGGGTATAACGCAAGAAGATACATGGTGAAATCTATGGCTGGCACATGACCTTGATTTATCAATTTATCTACTTTATAGGTGAAATTTTCAGGTTTGTCTTCTTTTAAAACACTAGAGAATTCAGCAATAGCCGTTGTGGTATCTTCACGATCATCATCGCTGTAAATAATGTGTAGGAATCTGTTTTCTGCTAGTGTTTTTAACGGGCCAGTTTTTATTTTTTGTTGAAGCACTATTGGTATGTGCATAAGAGATGGACTGCTTGCGAAGTAGCCATTAAACAGATGGGGCTTATTGAGCAGCGCATAAACAGTGAAAAAACCACTGTTGGAGGCACCATAAAGCACTCTAAACGGAGCTGTACGGTATGTATCGTCAACATACGGTATTAGCTCGGTCTCAAAGAAGTTGATATAACTATCCGGAATTGTTGTATCTTGATTTTTCCTTGTTGGCAACAAAATACTGTTTCCTTCGGGTAAATCTACTCCGATGAGTATCATCTCAGGAATTTGTCCCTCACCCATGTAGTCTAGTGTAGAAGCTAACATAGCAAACCGTGCTCGGTAGTCTGAACCCAACATATACAGCACGGGATAGGTTTTCTTGGAACTATCATAGTTCGCAGGTAAATGGATTGATAGTGGAATAGTTTTGTTTAAGACTTTTGAATGAAGGGAAGATACTTCGCCTAAGGTAACTACTGGTTTATCAGGATCTTTTTCTGCCTTTTCTTGAGCAAAGACAGTATTGAACACTATAAGACATATTAATGTTAATAATTTAGTAAATTTCATATTTGCTATATTTTTATTACCTGCGATACTAAATTATCGTATAACTTATGTTTAACCATATAAACAGGATAAACACAGCGATTAAGTGATGACCTCATTTCATCATTGATATATGGCTTTTGTAAGAAATTATAGCAACTGCTGCGTATAGATAGTATCTTTATACTCTTTTAATAAAAACACATATGTTCAACAGGTCCATAAAGAATACCATACTCCTTAATGCAGGCGCCTTTTTGCTGGTGGGTATTCTTGAAATATTAAGTATCTGGGCATCCCGGGATAATTTTGAAACCGCCTATTCTTTTTATATGCATGGGTTTAACTATACCTTGTATATTATGGTGATTATCTGGATCAACCATTTTATTTTTATCCCTTTTTTATTAGATAAGCGGCGTTATGTGTTATACGTTATTCTAGTAATTGGGATCATATTTGTAGGTGCGTATATTCGAGGACATGCATACAGCTGGCATACCGTTAACAAGATGTTTTTCTTTTTGATTTATACTACGGGAACGGGTATGGCGGCTTTCTTTTTAAGAAGAAGTATCATCATTCAAAAAGAAAAAAGTGAAAAGGAAAAACTACAAAGGGACATAGAACTCAATTATTTAAAGCAGCAGGTTAATCCTCATTTTTTGTTTAATTCCTTAAACAGCATTTATGCACTATCTCGTCAGCAATCTCCAGAAACTCCTGAAGTGGTAATGCAACTGTCCGAATTGATGCGATATCAGTTGGAGAGTGCTAAAAAGGACAACGTTTTACTAAAAGAAGAACTAGAATTTATAGAAAACTACTTGTTACTGGAAGAAAAGCGATTGAGTACCCGTTGTAAGATAGAGTTTGTTATCGAGGGGCAAGTGTCGGACTTTACCATAGCCCCTATGTTATTGATTCCTTTTGTAGAAAACGCAGTCAAACATGGGGCTCAAAGCACAAACGACCAAAGTACTATCGATATTACTACTACGATTAAGGGTACTACACTCAATTTTTGTGTGGTCAATTCAAAACCTACTACGGTTACAACATCCAAAAGAGAAGGAACTGGACTTGAGAACGTGAAACGACGTTTACAGCTATTGTATCCCGATCATACATTAGATATTGAGGATCAGGAAAAAAAATATCGTGTAAATTTAACTATCGATTTAAAAGCTCCCCAACCAAAAACTGCTTTATGATGAAAATAGGGATCATAGATGACGAAATACTAGCGCGCAAAGTGTTGGAAGAGTATTGTTCTAAAATTGACAATTTTGAAATCGTACTCAGTACAGGTAATCCCTTGGAGTTTATCAACTTTGCCCAACAGAATGAAGTAGATCTTATTTTTTTGGATATTGAAATGCCGGAGTTGAATGGGATGGAAATTTTGAATGCCATGGTACGTCCGCCTAAGGTGATCTTAACGACAGCTTATTCTGAATATGCGCTGGAAAGTTATAATTATGGTGTGGTAGATTATTTATTAAAACCCATAAAGATCGAACGCTTTTTGAAAGCCGTTAACAAGGTCACTGTGTCGACCATTTCGGCACCGAAACAACATAGCGCAAAAGAAGAGTTACAGATCAAACACGATGGAATGCCTGTAAATATTCCCTTTACCTCTATTCTCTATATCCAAAGTTTTGGAAATTACTTGAAGATCTTTACGGATACCAGAATGTACCTGATTTCAGAAACCTTAATCAATATCACTACCCTATTATCTGAGAATTTTCAGCGTACCCATAAATCTTATATAGCCAATTTGGAACGGGTAACCAAAGCCACCCGCACCCATTTATTGATTGAGGACACCAAAGTTCCTGTGAGCGCCATGTACAAAGTTATTGTTTCAGAAAAGTTGGAGGATTTGGCAAAGTCATGAAAACAATTGATTCTGCTTCTCTCCTATCCCATTTCAAGCAGTAATTAGTTCCAATACCTTTTCAGACCGAGATACAAAGCCGTAATCGATGATATATGTGGCAGCAAACAAAAGAATAAACCCAACGGCCATTCCTTTATAATATGCACTTGAAATAAATAACAATGCCACCGCTGCAAATAATATAAAAGCGGGATATACATATTTCATTAATGTTTTTCCAGCTTTATTATCGTTGGTATGTTTTTGTACCTCCTTTACGATGGCTTCATCTTTTGAGTTTTCGTAGAGTGCAATACTCTGTTTGACATGAGCCGGACGACTGTAGAGTATATACCCACCATAACCTATAAATACCATCAATAACAGTCCTAATGGTACTAAAGAACCACGAAGTAATAGATGTTGACTACGTAAAATAGCAATACAACCGATAAGTAAAAGAATACCAATGCCTATCATGATCTTACCTTGAAGCAATTCGCCTTTTTCCCATAGCTGTAGTTGTTGTATAAAATCCATATCCCTAAGCTAATAAAAATTAATAAGAATAAAGTAAAGCATGTTTAGCCATGCTTTACTTTACTAAAAGTTATTGAGTTAGATCCCCAAATTTTGTTTCATCATACCAATAAATTCGGTATCATTCATGGTCTTTCTTGCCGTTAACAACTGTTCTGCATCCTTACCTGCTCTATACCTTAGGGTATTGGTATTATCTGAAGCAGCATTAAAAATTACATCTGCAATTAACTCGGGTGTGCTCATCATTTCAGGATCAAAAGCATTAGCAAATGCAGCATTCATATTAGTTACAAACTCATTATAGTCTGTTAATGCTTCATCATGCTGAAAATCTAACGATCTGCCTCCAAAATCTGTTGCAACTCCACCAGGTTCTACAATCTTAACATTGATTCCTAAATGAGCCAATTCGTAATGTAGAGATTCGCTAAAACCTTCTACAGCGAATTTAGTAGAATGATATAATGGCATGATCGGAAAGGTCATCTGTCCCCCAATAGAAGAGATATTGATAAATGTTCCTTTTTTATTAGCTCTAAAATGTGGTAAAACGGCCTTGGTGACATCAAATAGACCAAATACATTGACATCAAATTGCCGTCTAATTGCCTCATCACTTGCCGATTCGAAAGTTCCCATCAATCCATAACCTGCATTGTTAAGTACTACATCTATATCTCCAAATTTTTGAATACCTTCGGCTACGGCAGCCTTGATCGTTGCTTTGTCCTGAACATCTAGTTTTGTTACCAAAACATTCTCCAATTGTATAAGTTCTTCCTCTTTTTCTGGGGTTCGCATCGTAGCTACTACATTCCATCCTTCCTTCTGAAACTTAATGGCTGTGGCTTTTCCGATTCCTGAACTCGCTCCTGTAATTAATATTGTTTTACTCATTTTGATGTTGTTTTAAATTGTTATTGTTTGTTTAATTTAATCCTACTAATTCTCTACTTATGTTCACCAATGTTCTAGCAGTATCCATATCATTAGCATTGGGGTTTGGAGATTCCATAGGGAATCCTCCTTTTCTGCATGCTTTATCACGATATAAAACACTGTGTTGACTGAAGTAGGCTCCAGAATGTTTCAATGCATCATCAGACAATAGGCAGTGTAGTGATGCCTGAGCAGATTCCCAATTACTATCGCTGAAGTTTAATGTTTTGAAAATAGGTTTTAATACAGCGAATAAGGAACTCATCAATACTCCACCACCACTTCCAAAGTTAGAACGTGCCCAGCCAGGATGTATGGAATAGGTAGTTACACTAGTGTTTTGCAGGCGTTCTGACAATTCCTTGGCATATAAAATAACTGCTACTTTGGCTTCGCCATAAGCCTCGAAGTTGTTATACTTTCGTTTTTTATGGTGTAGATCTTGTAAATGTACTTTCGGACGGTTTTTGGCGCTTCCTGCATGCACAACAGACGAAACTATGGCCATTCGTGAGTTGGGCGTAGCTTTTAACGTATCCAACAACAATTCTGTCATCAAAAAATGACCGAAATAACTGGCAGACCATGTATATTCGAATCCATGTTTGGTGTATTTGGGGGTGTTTTGCATGTTGACCATACCCGCATTACACATTAAACCATGTAATTGATGATGTCTGGATGTAAACGTGGTGACAAAATCTCTAACCGATTGTAGATCTGCCAGATCACATACAATGACTTCGCTGCTTCCTTTTAAGTTGTTAAAATTATTTCGTGCTTCTTGTGCCGCTTCTGGCCTTCTACAAGCCATCACCACATGAGCTCCTTGTTTTACTAACTGTTGAGTAGTCTCAAATCCTACTCCAGAATTTGCCCCAGTAACAATATACGTTTTGTTACTCAAATCTTTGGATAGTGTGTCGGGATCACACCATATTACATTTTTATTTGCCATAATTATTTTATTAAAAATCTTTTCCTTTAAAAGTTACCTTGTTCACTCCTGAGGATCTGATTGATTGAACATTTCTTGCCCTTCAGCGTTTGTTTTTTATTGATTTAATTTGATTTCATTACAAATTTACCTCACTCACATCGTGATTATTAACACTTATTTCCGAATGAAAAACACTTTTTACTGATTTTTAGGTTGGACATAAAAAAAGCGATTCAAAATAGAATCGCTCATTATGCTAATCATCATTTTCTTTAGTTCAGGTGCTTATATTCAGAAGGGGTAAAACCAGTTTTGTTTTTAAATAATCTGGTAAAATAATGGGGGTAATTAAAACCTAAATGATAAGCTATTTGACTAACAGATTTGTTAGTTCCTGCTAATTGATTTTTAGCCAATTCGACGATATAATCGTTGATATGATCTTTTGCAGAGCGACCAGTTTCTTTTTTTAAGACATCACTAAAATAATGTGAAGAAAGATTCACCTTGTCTGCAAAGTAATCTACAGAAGGTAAACTAAGTTCTAATTGTTTTTCTGAGGAAAAATACTCTTTTAAAACACGTTCAAAAGTAGAGAACACATCTTTATTTTGTGCTGTTCTTGTATTGAATTGACGCTCATAAAACCGTAGTGATAGATTTAGTAATAATTCAAGATTCGAATTAATCACACGTTGCGTGTGATTATCAATACGCTGTGAAAACTCGTTTTGAATATTCTTAACCGTTTCGTTGATTAATTTTTCTTCATCATCAGAGAGATGTAGGGCTTCATAAACCCCATAATTAAAAAAGGAATACTCGTTAATAATTTCGCTTATGTGTGTATTTCTTATCAAATCTGGGTGAAAATAAAGCATCCATCCTTTGATTTCTCCTGGTTTCATTTCTTTCTCGACAGTACTTACTTGTTTGGGACCCGAGAATACCATAACCCCCTCAGAATAATCAAAATGATTTCTTCCATACTCTACACCACAATCTTTGTCTTTGAGGGCAATCATATATAGATCCGAAACAACTTTAGTTCCGATTTGAGAAGCTGGAACATCCAGTTTTTCAGTGTCTATTAGAGTAATTAACGGGTGTTTTGGCTTTTCAAAACCAAAAGCTTGGTGAAGCTCACTGATAGAGTTAATATGTACTATTTTGTTTTCCATACCTTGACTTACATAATAAGCACAAAAGTAATTATTGTGTTAGGTATTAAATTTACACAAAATGCAGATTGTATAACACTTTTTACGTATTGATGTGATAAACAGCTTACACTATCCTATACTTGGAACTATATGAGAAACAACCATAATCTTTAGAGCTAAAGCTTATTTTTAATAGCCGTAAAATCTGTCATCAATTCTTGATAACGCTCCATTACATCTTTCCCGATAATTTGATCAGCGCCATTAACCATGTTGTAGATATAGGATATTTGTGATACCAACATTTGTTGCGGATAGGCTCCTTTTTCATTCTTAAGCTGTTGTAAAGCTTTCTTTAGGCTTTCCAATTGATCTTGATCAGTTTTTTTCTCTTTGGCTTCTAGTTTTTTGACTTCTTTTTCTAAGCGATCTTGTAGCAGACGGGCTTCAGTGAGCAACGCGATTACCTTTTCCTGCATTTCGTGTTGTTTTTGAAGTAATTCTTTGGTCATTCCATCGGCTTTTACACGAGGATCTACCAACACTACAAAATCTTGCTCCATACTTCTATCACCAACTGTAAGTTTAACCGTATAGTTTCCTGGGAGCACCATTGGTCCGTTTTTGTAGCGTTTTTTTGAGTCTTTATTCCAAGGTCCTTTTTTATGCAGGTCCCATTCAAAACGATTTAGGCCTTTCTTGGCTTTTAATTTTTGATTAACGTATCGAAAGGTGGTACTCAAATTCATATCTTCCACCTCTTTAACCGAAGATTTTAATTGGGTACTATCGCTTAACATGGTAATAAGCGGTTCGTTCTTATCGTTAAAGATTTCTAGCTTCAAACCTTTGGTAGCCTCAGGTAAATAGTAATCCATATAGACCGTAGTTCTTGGATATTTGGGAAAGCTGTTGCCGGCACGAATTTTTGGATAACGATAGCGTATTGTTGTGTCCGGTTTAAAAAGATGGGGCGACGCTGCTAGATTTTGTATGGCTTTATCTCGTAAAGTGGTAATATTATCCAAGATCCAAAATCCACGTCCCATAGTGCTTAACACCAAATCACCCCTAAATATTTTGATATCGGTGATTGGAGTAACCGGTAGATTTTGTTGAAACGATTGCCAAGTAGAACCATCATTGAATGAAACAAACACCCCATATTCCGTACCTGCATACAATAATCCTTGTTGTACGGGATCTTCCCGCAAGACACGAGTGGTATAATCACTTGGGATTCCGTTGGAAGCCGTAGTTAATAAGGTCCAACTCGCACCATAATCGGTAGTTTTATAAAGATAAGGTCTGGGATCCCCCAATAAATGCCTGTCTACAGCAATATAAGCTGTGGCTACATCATGATGTGAAGGTGCAATAGATTCTACCCTGCCCCCTTGCGGTAGTTTTTTGGGAGTTACATTTTTCCATGTTTTACCTCCATCTTTGGTGATGGAAACTATTCCGTCATTAGATCCCGTCCAAATCAAACCTTCTTGTAGAGTCGACTCTCTTATTGAATATAAAGTACTGTAATATTCCTCTCCGGTGATATCCCGGGTTATCGGACTTCCAGAAATGACTTGTTTATCCTGTTCAAAAGCTGTTAAATCTGGAGAAATGGTTTCCCAGGAGTATCCATCAGAATCCGTTTTGTGCAAGAATTGAGATCCGTGATAAACGACATCTGGATTATGTGGTGAAACATGTATTGGTGCCACTCTCTGAAAACGATATTTTAAATCCTTGGGGTTATGCCCATAGATGTTGCTTGCTCCTACATATTGACTTTTCTCTACACCAGTAAGCTTGTTGAAAACACCGAATCGTCCTTTGCAATTAGCATATACAATATTGTGGTTGCCGGGTTTTGGAACGGCCGGTCCAGTTTCGCAACCTCCTGTGTTGATCACCCATGCAGACCCGGCGCTTTGCACCGCACTTGGTGGAAAACTCGGTATGGCAATGGTAGTATAATTGTCTTGTTGACCCGCATACAACCAATAGGGATATTGGTCATCTACTTCTACCTGATAAAGTTCTGCCGTAGGCTGGTTGAATTGAGTAGACCAGCTTTTACCCCCATTAAAACTAACATTAGCCCCACCATCATTGGCTTGGATCAAGAGTTTTGGGTTATTGGGGTTTAACCAAATGTCGTGATTGTCTCCATGAGGTACTTTCATTTCTTTCCAGGTTTTACCGCCATCTTCTGATTTGATCAAAGGATTGGCGTTAGAATATACAATCTCTGGATTTGTGGGATCCAACTCTACATTGGTATAATAAAAGGGTCGATTCACCAGGCGTTTATCATCCGAAACATGCTCAAATGATTTCCCTTGATCCACAGATTTATAGAGTCCTTGCTCGCCTTCGGGAGCTTCGATAATGGCATAAAGCATACTCGAATTGGCAGGAGAAACGGCGAGATCGATCTTTCCTATAGTGCCTTTTGGCAATCCGTTTTTCAGTTTGATCCAATCTTTTCCTCCATTAATGGATTTGTATATACCTCCTTCATCTGTGGCTCCACCTGATATAATCGTCCATGGTTTACGCTCAGCCTTCCATGCGGCAGCATAAATAATATTGGGGTTTCCCGGCAGCAATTCGATATCCGAAAAACCTACTTTATCTGAAATAAATAGCACCTTTTCCCAGTTTTTTCCTCCATCAGTAGTTTTAAAGACACCTCGTTCTGGATTGCTTTTGAACGGATTTCCTATAGCAGCTACCCAAACCACGTTGCTATTGGTTGGATCAATTTCTACAGCACCAATCTGTCCTACATTTTTAAGTCCGATATGTTCCCAGGTTTTACCTGCATCAATAGATTTGTAGACTCCTTTTCCACTTATGACATTACTTCGTAATCCGTCAGAACCCGTCCCCACATATACAATGTTTGGATCGTTTTCCGCTACTTGAATCGCTCCTATTGATGGTGTATCAAAGAACCCATCAGAGACATTGTTCCAGGTCGTTCCATAATCTTCAGATTTCCAAACTCCCCCACCAGAAGCTCCCAGGTAAAAAGTGCCGGGTTGCACGGCTACTCCTGTTACTGTAGTTACACGACCCCCACGTGCAGGACCGACGGTGCGATATTGTAAGGCTTCAAAATCTTGTGATAACGCAGTTATTGTTGAGATAAAAAATGATAGAAACAGTAATTGTGAATTTAAGCTGAAATTCATATCAATACAATGGATTAGAAAATAATGGATGTTTTAGGTAGTTGACTTAGAAACAAATTTTGGAAGCACGTTTGAAGATCCTTAGAATTGATCAGCTGTCTCAGGTTAATCAATGCACTCATGAAAAGTAAAAGTTTCAATTTCATTTTTGTGGAATATCCTCCTAATTTGTAAGCCAAAGTGTTTGAAACAATATGATGGTGTGCCATTATTGTTTATGCTTTTAAATATAGGAATAATGAAATGAACTCCTCTAGCTTTGGGAAAAAATTGGGATTGTGAGTTATTCGTAATTACCTTAAAACTATTGGCGATCATTTCATGAGAAGCTTGTTTCTTGGCTTTCCATGGAACTCTATCCACTAAAAACAATCCAAAACCGCCTTTTTGAGCCGTACACTTATAGGAATATGATACGTTCCAATACAAATTTGGTTATCTACAATTTTGTCTACCTTGTATTTGGATACAATAAATGATTTATGTGTTTGTATAAAGGCTTCTTCAGGAAGTAGTTCTTTAAACGCCTTTAAAGACATATTAGTAATTATAGTCTCTCCCACTATTATGACTTTGATGTAGTTTTGCATGGCTTCTACAAATAGAATGTCTGCCAGGGCAATCTTTTTCAGCTGTTTGTCACTTTTTACAAAAAGCACATTATCCATAGAGGTATCTCCGAGATAGTGATATACTTTGTTTACTGCCTGCAAAAATCGTTCGAAAGAAATAGGCTTTACCAGATAATCCAAGACATTATAAGAGAAACTTTCTAGCGCATATTCTTCATATGCAGTAGTCATGATGACCGAAGGAGAATTTTGTAAACCTTTTAACCAATCCATACCTGAAACCAAAGGCATATTGATATCCAGAAATATTACATCAATTTGATGTTGTTCCAGGAAGTGATTGGCTTGCAAAACATTCTTACATAGTGTAATCACATGTACCGATTCAATCTGATTACAATACTCGGCAATGCCTTCTCTGGCAATGGGTTCATCATCTATAATTATGCAATTAAGAGGTTTCATTTTACTTGTTATAATCGAATAGAAAGATTAACCATATGTTGAGCATTCTCTTTTTGAATACTTAATTGGTGTTGATCCGGATATACTAAAGATAAACGTTTTTGCACATTTTGTAACCCTATGCCTCCTACTCCATTTTTAACTATAGATATATCATCATAACTATTGATCACCTTCATACTAAGCTGCTTTTCCTGCTCTTTAATTTGAATATCGATAGTATTACGGTTACTATCGATATGATTGCTGCAATGTTTAAAAGCGTTTTCAATAAAAGGGATTAATAATAGAGGTGCAATTTTTAGTTCAGCGTTTTCGAATTGAATATCATAAATTAAGTTGATGTCTCCGCCTTTACGAGTCTCTTCTATTTTGATATACTTCTGTATATAATCTAGTTCTTTTTCTAACGGAATATGTGCATTACTTTCGTACAATTGATACCGCAATAAACCCGAAAATTGAAGCAAGGTTTCTTTTGCCAAGGTATCATCTTTACCTATCAGATGGTACACACTATTGATACCATTAAATAAAAAATGAGGGTTTAACTGTGCTTTTAGATATTTCAATTCTGATTTATAGGTCTCTTCGATCAACTTTTGCTTGACCTTTTCTGATTTTCTGTATTCAAATTTTATGATGTAGTAAAAACCAGCTGCACTGTATAAAACATGTATAATGAAATTGGTGGTCAAACTTCCTGAAATTAATTCATCGGTAATGTGATACAGGTCATAGACCCAAAAATCCAAGTACGTTTCAATTACCGTAACTAAAACAATGATAATAAGGTTTACCAGGTAAAATCTTATTTTTTGGTTACGTTTATAGATGCTGAGAAATAAAAAAGCTTGAGCATAAAACAATAACGCATTAAAGAAAAGTCCATAGGCGTATGCGTAAGCTAAGCTACCATCACTATAGCTAAAACCATTCCAGTTGAATGCTGATCCAAAAATAACAAACCAATAATTGAGTGACCAGAATGCAATATGTCCGATATATAGTCCTATTCTTGAAGCATTCATTGTATTGTTTTCAACAAAGAACGACAAAATTTATTTGTTGAATTGAGGATCTCAACGTTGATCATCAAATATCCAACGATGATCAAATACTTATTTTTTAATATCACTTTTTCAATTGCTTTGCTTTCAAATGTAGTGTGTTTTGATCTGTAAAAGAACTGTATAGGTACAAGGATCTTTCTCTACACGCATTCAATCCTTAATTTATGAATAAAAGAATCGTCTTTTTGATTTTGATCTTTACGTTTTCTATCTCAACCGTTTTCTGTCAGGAAGAAAATAATACTTCAAAAAATTCACTAGAACTCACTACAGGATATACTCTTGGATACTTAAAAAACCTGGCCTTTGCCCCAGTTCAACGTTATGAATATAATGCATTGAATTATCAACTAAAATATACCCGTATTACCAAAAAGGAAAAGCTGTTTGAGGTACAAATCGATTATTTAAATTCTGAATTAGAAACAAATGTCATTCCAGAGGCAAATCCTCAATATGCTAAACTAGTGTTGAATATAAGTACGTTGAAACAAGTTTATAAAAATGAGAAGTTTAAAGCACATGTGGGGCTACAAACACAAACCAATGTATCTTCTTATTTTGACTGGCGGCAATATGATGTTCAGCAAAAATTAGGCGTTGCAGGACGATTTGCCTATCAGATAAATGATAACCAGTCCATTTCATCCAAAATAGTGATCCCAGTTATCCTTTGGAGAACATCCACATTCGAAGAAAGCTTTTATTCATTAAACAGATATCAAAGCGCCCTATGGACCACCGAATATAAATACAGGCTCTCCACTCATTTTGATCTGAAAGTGGGCTATACTTTTAATTATGATAGGCTTCAGATTTTTAATGCCTATCGAGAACTGCAACATCAAATTAATCTTGGTATTCACTTTAAATTTTAGTTCATTATGAAATTTTTGAAGTTACTTACATATACTTTATGCATCGTTCTGATCGTATCACCCATATCTTGTGCAGATACCCTAATCGGAGATGAAGGAGCTCTGGATGAAGATGTTTATCTCAACTATCAAACTCTTACAACATTAGAATTACCTTTTGAAGAAGAATGGTTTGCGGTCAATGCCGGAAGAACGCATGGCGATGGAGCCCATCATTTTGTTTCACGTAGTGAACGGTATGCTTATGATCTGTTGATTGTACAAAATCGTAGAAGCTATTCTGGTGATGGCAGTAAAAATGAAGATTATTTTTGTTTTGGAAAGCGTTTGAACGCTCCGGGAGATGGCAAGGTAGTAGCGATTGAAAACGCTGTTGAAGACAATCAACCTGGAACTGTAAATCGTACTAAGGTTGGGAATTATGTTATTATCGATCATTTAAACGGAGAAACTTCGATACTTGCACATTTAAAAAAAGGATCAATTATCGTCGCTGTTGGTGATATGGTGACTAGAGGACAAGAAATTGGGCAAGTGGGAAATAGCGGAGCCTCTACCGAGCCACATTTGCATTATCATCTACAACAAACCTCAGAACCTTTACGTGAAGGATTGGGACTTCCAGCACAATTTTTGAATTATTATGAAGATGATGTATTTGTAGAACGTTCTGAACCGGTAAGAGGTCAAAGAGTTAGAAAAAATTAAACTTCTTGGAAGTCAAAAGTATCATGTAATATCCAGAACACACATTCAACTGTTCTGGATATTACGGTAGAAAGTGCCTCTACAGACTATTTCAATTCAAAAAACACTATGGTTTAGGCCTTAGTTTTTCGATAATCTGGGCATCTACCCAGAAGATGTCAATATTATCATATTTGTCGGTTGCTTTCACTTTGCCCACATTTCGATTAAAGAACAAATATTTACCATCTGGGGTTACACTAGCCGCCGCTTCCCAAGCCTCAGTGTTGATGGTCTCACCCAGGTTAATCGCTTCTCCCCATGAGCCATCAGGTTGTTTAAAACTTACATAGATGTCAGAATTACCAAAACCACTTTCTCTTCTTCCGTCCCAAAGGATATAGGATTCATCGGGAGCGATAAATGGGTGTGCATTCATCTTACCGGTATTAATCTGTTTTCCAAATGGTTTTGGATCTTCGCGTTTTCCATCAATTAATCGGGAATATCTAATAATCCCATTTCCACCGGGCATTCCTACTTCATCAAAAACATAAGTGCCTTTTGAGGATGCTGTAAGTCGCATGATTCTAATCTCTTCAAATGGAGCCCCCAGTTTTTTGATCTCAGACCATTCTCCAGTTTGGGTACGCTCTTTATATCTTCTTCCCAAATGCATGGTCTTACCATCTGGGGCAATAAAAGGTTGCCCAACTCTGGGAGATATTACAGCCTCTTCCCATTGATTGTCTTTATATTGAAACACCACAAATTCCATTTTTTTATCCTCTTCTTTCTCTCCTACTTCCCGTAAAAAATAAAACTCCTTCATATCGGGAGTAAAGGTTCCTCCATACTCCCAATTCAATTTGGCAACGATTCCTGGAGCAAAACGTTCTGGAGTTGTACCTGGTGGTTTTTGACCTAAATAAGCATTTTCCAAAGTAGATACTTCAGTATTTTTTGAATACTGACTCCAGATATTGCTAACGTTCAGGATGAATACCCCTATAAGTATAGGTATGAAATAGGCTTTTTTGTTTGTTTTCAATTTTATAATCATATCATCAAATTTTGGATATTACAATCAACATTCAATTTCAACACAAATTGATTGCTCTCTTTTTTCTATTATTTATCTGAAGCTACACGAAACCCAAAGTATTCATATACTTCGCCATTAAAAGCGCTGCCATATCGATATGCTACACTACAAAAAGAAGCACCAAGATGCCATCCTCCACCACGTATTACTCTGGTATCTCCTTTGGTTTCACCTTTAGGATCATTTTTAGGACTATTGGCATAATAATCGCCTCCGTACTTATCCATACACCATTCCCAAACATTCCCACTCATGTCATATAGTCCTAATTCGTTAGGCTGTTTACTAGCAACTTTTTGGGTTGTTTTATTAGAATTGTCATCATACCAGCTTACTTTTTGGATGTTATTTCCACCGCTATATTTGTAACTTTTGGATCGGTTGCCTCCTCGTGCAGCATATTCCCATTCTGCTTCATATGGGAGTCGTATTGTTTTATTCAATTGTTCAGATAGCCATTTGGTATAGTTTGTAGCATCGTGCCAGCTTACATTTACAATGGGGTGATTGTCTTGCCATCCCCAACTAGGCTCTTTGGGCATTTTTGTTCCTGTAGCATCGCAATATTCACGGTATTGCGCCACAGTAATCTCGGTTTGACTGATGTTAAAACTCTTTAGTGTAACCTGGTGAACAGGAAGTTGATCTTTGTTACTGACCCCCCACTCGTCACCCATTTTGAAGCTCCCACCAGGCACATGTACAAATTTTGGTAGGTTTTGTCCGAAGTTTATGCCTGTGATGAAAAGAATAATTATACAGAGTAATAGTGTTGTTTTGTTCATAGTCTTTATTATAGTTTGAAAGGAGCAAGTGCAATGCTCTGTTTTTTGACAAACATATTGAATGAAATACTCCAAAAAATAAGGAATAGACAAAGAGTGGTTTTATCTGGATATAGACTTGTTATCAACAGAAAACTGATTTTATCCTTTAGAAATGATTTTTGGACCGTAGATGATCAAGATTCATCTTTTTTAAAGAAATGCTCAAGTCTTATTTTATATATTTATCAACTATGATCAAAAGAAAGCACTTGATCGATTGGATCATTCAAAATAGAGTCGTTTCTCATCTTATATTTTGGTTTTTATTATTTATTAGCTTGCCGATATTGGCGGCATTAAACGATGGAAGCGTTAAAAAGACCGTGATTAGTGGCTTTAGTTTTTTGCCTGCACAGTTAATCGCCAGTTATTTATTGATCTATTATCAGGTTCCTAAATTGCTGTTTAAAAGGAAATACTTCCTGTTTGGATTGTCTTTTTTGGTGTCGGTATATATGCTTTTGATATTATCGAAGGTTCTTAGCATGCACCTGACGAAAATTTTTACTCCTCAATATTATGAATATACTAGTTTGTTGGATATCGCTACCGCTCCGTTTCATTTGGCAGTAGTATATTTTCCTTCAGTCTATGTCTTTGTGTTTTTAATGCTAATGACAAAGGCCTTTAAAGATCGTTTTGAAGAACGACATCAATTTGAAGTATTACAAAAGGAAAAAGCGAATACCGAACTTAAATTTCTGAAAGCACAAACCAATCCGCACTTTTTGTTCAATACCTTGAACAATTTGTATTCACTAACCTTGGAAAAATCTGAAAAAGCGCCAGAGGTTGTTCTCAAACTATCAGATATACTTGATTATATGCTGTACCAATGTAAAGATCCTGAAGTTCTGGTACTCAACGAAATTTCGTTGATACAAGATTATATAGATCTTGAGTCCTTGCGTTATGGAGATAAGTTAAGTTTGGATTTTACCTATCATCTGCATGATCCCAATGTGATGATCGCTCCTTTGATCCTGATATCCTTTGTAGAAAATGCATTTAAACATGGAGCGAGTACTACCTTGAAAGATTCAATTATCAAAATTGAACTGACGACCAACAAAGATCAACTTTGCTTTACCGTTTTTAATACATTATCTTATAACGAACAAAATATGGTCACCGATCAATCACGGCAGGGAATTGGATTTTTGAATTCTGAAAGGCAGTTAGAGCTTAATTATAAAAATAACTACGATTTGAAAAGCACCAAAACAGATCATGATTTTCAAGTAGAACTAAAGATTAATTTGCAATAGTATGGTTATAAAATGTATGGTTGTAGATGATGAGCCGTTAGCCATTAAGGTACTAGAAAATCATATCCAAAAAGTACCGGATCTTGAGCTAATTGCTACCTTTGATAACCCCATAGATGCAGGGCATTTTCTGCAAAGTAATAGTGTAGATCTTTTGTTTTTAGATATACAAATGCCTGTAGTAACAGGAATTGATTTTATAAAAAATACTGTTATACAACCCAAAGTCGTATTAACAACAGCCTACAGACAATATGCCTTGGAAGGTTATGAATTAGATATCATTGATTATTTATTAAAACCAATATCTTTTATTCGATTTTATAAGACGATCAATAAATACAGGGCTTTGCAAGCAAATATGCTACCTTCATCCAATTCTACTTCAGAGACCATAGTAGACCACATCTTTGTAAACTCGAATAAAAAAATGATAAGAATCGAGTTTGCTACTATTTTGTTTGTCGACAGCATAAAAGATTATGTACGCATACATACTACTAATGATATTATTACTACCAAAGATAAAATAAGCGCTTTTGTGTTGCGACTACCTAATCATTTTTTGAGAGTACATAGATCGTACATCATTAATACCAAGAAGATAGCTGCATTAACCTCAAAAGATGTAATCTTATTAGGCGGTATGGAGATTCCTATTGGTAATTCATATAAAGACATTATTAAATTACTTAAGAATTAATAATGTCTTTATATGGATTACTGCTGCTTTTAGAACGATCAAAGCATATTAGCCGACTTCGGGTTTAGTTTCTATTTTGATACCCTCTACCCGGTGTATAGGGTGCTCCAGAATTAATTAGTTTTTCTTCCAATGCCTTGATTTCTTCATTGTAAATCTGTTGCATTTTTTTGTAGAAAACCATGATTTCCTCTTTGGCTATCGCATAACTATCACGATGAGTTTGGGTGGGTGTTGCTGTCGAATATTTTTGTTCAAAACCAATACTCCTTAATCGATTTGCAGGAGGCAAAGGTTGGTCTATGTCTAATCGACGTTTTACAGGATCGCCATACATTCCCAATTGTACTTCATCCAGCTGTTGTTCTATAGCCATAACTTCTCCGTACAAAGTCCCAAAAGGTTGCTCTGCACGTTTTATAGAAGCTTTAATGTGTTTTACTTTATTTCGAGACTCTTCCAATAGTTTTTCAGTCGTCCCCATATCAGCTTGTAGTTTGGCAATTTCCTTTTGGAAAGCGACTTTCTCCAAACGGTCTTCTGCAGGGAGTTCTACATTATTTAATGCTTTTACTTCAAAAGTAACAGGACCAGTCAATGATTGTAATTCACCATTCTTCAATAATCCCATTTCTACGGTATAGCTTCCCGGAGCTACCAAAGTACCTTCATCTTTTCCTGCAAATGGATTATAAAATGACGGTTTGCTAAGGTTAATAGGATTTTGAGTAGTGTATCTTAAATTCCAATGGAAACGCTGCACTCCTTTTTTGGCAGGTTTAAATTCTTTTTTTACCACTTTTCCGTTTGCGTCTTTAATAGAGAACACTAATTCCTCTTTCTTTTCGTCTACTTCTGCTTTTAAGGCATCATAATTAGGATAAGGAGTGTTGGCACCAGCAGTAATAAGTTCTTTTTCTTTTTTCTGACGTTGGTCCTTGAGCGATTTATAATCGGAGTTGTAATAATAGGTAATCATCGCCTCTGGACCCAGATTAGGAGCGGTATAAAAGTTATCTCCTTGAAAAGATTTACCTGGTAAACCTAAAGGGCTACTCTGTTCCCAAACCAATGCAGTTCTTATAGGATAGAGTTTTGCTTGATCTGTTGGTTCTGAATTTTCGATACTTCTTAATGCGCTATAATCATCCATTACATAAAAACCTCGACCAAAAGTACCAAGTATTAAATCATTTTCACGTTCCTGAATAGCGATGTCTCTAACTGCTATAGTAGGTAAACCATTTTTTAATTGTTTCCAGTTTTGACCCTGATTAGGAGAAAAGAATACTCCAAACTCTGTACCTACAAAAATTAAATTGCTATCTATATGATCTTCTTCTATAGCATAAACACTTCCTCGTTCTGGAAGGTTGGATTGTATCGCTGTCCAGCTTACTCCTTTATTTGTAGATTTAAAAATATAAGGTTTAAAATCACCGTATTTATGGTGATTAAAAGCCACGTAAATTACGTTTTCATCATGTTTTGATAAAAAGATATTATTGACATACGACTGATTTGGAGCCTTTGGAATACTCGAAATCTTCTTCCAGTTTTGTCCTCCATCTTCTGAAATATGAATTAATCCATCATCCGTTCCTGCAGCCAGTAAATTTTTATTTCGTGGTGATTCAGAAAAGGCAACTATACTACCATAAAGTGATGTCGAACCATTTTTGGCAACGGCGTCTATACTTACTACACGGTCATATACTTTTAAAGCGTTTCTATCAATTTGTCGTGAAAGATCCTCACTAATCACCTCCCAGCTATTACCATAATCGTCTGATTTAAAAACCTTGTTTGCAGCAAAATATAGTCTTCCTGTGACATGTCTACTTACTACCAAAGGAGCATCCCAATTGAATCGATAGGCATTTTCTCCTTTTCTGGCTTTCGGTTTAATCCCTACTTTTTCACCACTTTTTTTATCATAACGCACTAACCCTCCATACTGAGATTGGGCGTAAACGATATTAGGGTTATTGGGATCTATTTGGGATTCGAACCCATCACCACCATTGGTGATAAACCATTCAGAATTTCGGATACCATGTTCGGTCAATACCCTAGAAGGCCCACCCAAACTAAAGTTATCTTGGGTTCCTCCAAAAATATTATAAAATGGAGCATCATTATCTACCGCAACTTTATAAAACTGAGTTATAGGGAGGTTCTTTTTAAAATCCCACGTTTTTGCAGCATCGAATGTTTCGTAAATCCCACCATCGCAACCTACTACCCAATGCTTGTTGTTTTTTGGATTTATCCACATAGCATGATTGTCTACATGCTTTGTATCCTCTCCTACTAATTCGAAACTTTTACCACCATTATGAGTCACAGACATCCAGGTATCCATAGAATATACGGTATGCTCATCAACTGGATCTGCAATAATTTCCTGATAGTAATTACCACTGGTAACATGTGAACCTCGTTTTTCCCAACTCGCTCCTCTATTGGTGGATGCAAAAAAACCACCTTTTCCATTGGCTGCTTCAACAATAGCATAGATAATTTCTGGATTGGCTGGTGAAATGGCCATTCCAATACGACCTAATTCTTCCTCAGGTAATCCTTTAGTTATTTTTGACCAATTAGTACCTCCATCAACACTTTTATGAATGGCCGATCCTGGTCCTCCACCTACGTAGGTATAGACATGACGTCTTCTTTGAAAAGTAGAAGCATATAGAACATCAGGATCCCTTGGGTCCATAACAACATCATTAACCCCGGTATGCTCATCAACTGTAAGTACTGCGTTCCAGGTTTTCCCTCCGTCTTCAGTTTTATAGAGTCCTCTTTCGCCACCTTTATTCCATAATGGACCTATTGCAGCAACATAAACCACATCTGAATTTTCTGGATGTACTATAATCTTTCCGATGTGTTCAGAATTTTTAAGGCCTACATTTTTCCATGATTTTCCTCCATCCTCTGACTTATAAACACCATCACCATAAGATACCGAACGCTGATTGTTATTCTCCCCTGTACCTACCCAAATCACATTAGAATTATTGGGATCCATAGTCACACACCCAATAGAATATGATCCTTGTGCATCAAAAACTGGAGTATAAGTAACTCCAGAATTTATAGTTTTCCATACACCTCCAGCAGCGGTAGCGACAAAATATTCGTAAGGATTGTTAGGATTAAAGGCAAAGTCTGAAATACGTCCCGAGGTTAAGGCAGGACCAACATTTCGCCATGTAAGACCAGAAATATTGATGGACTCTAAAGGAGTTTTTTCGTCTGTATTCTTTTTGAGTTTTTTTTGAGCTTCACAAACTTGGCTAAAACAAAGAAATAGACCAAGTATCAGAAAAAATGATTTTTTCATTCGTAATAATTTGATGACTTGTTAGTCGCCAAACATACAAAACATTAAATTCTTTTTGTAAGACATTATAATTATTATAACATGATAGAAGATTTGTTTGGATGGTACTTATAGTTTTAGTCCAACAACGTTTTTATACCATTTTTTAATTCGAACACAATTTGTACTTCTTCTGCATGTAGTGGTTTATCAAAAATAGCAAGTTCATCCATCAAACCGATATACCCTAGACCTAACATGATTTTTCCTTTTTCGGGTTCCCAGGTAAACGGATCGTTAATATCTTTTATGACTCCTTCAAATTTACCATTGATATAGAGCTTAAACTCAGAGGCAGTTGTATTTACTTTTGAAAAAGTAATAGCCACATGTGTCCATTTTTTGCTTAAAAAGGGAGGTTGGTTGATCGTAACTGTACGTTTGTTCCACTCTATCTCATTGTTTTCATTGTTTGGATTCCAAACGTCTAGGTCTCCCATAGCTCCTAATCTGAACTTCCTTGGATCATGATCTGTAAAATCTACCCATAAGGCTGCATCGTTATATCTCACATCTGTAATACATATAGGATCACAATAACCAGGTGCTAAATCTTTGTTAGGATCCAATCGCAACCAAAAAGATACTGTACCACTCCATGAGGTAGTACTGTACTCCACATTTTTATAGGCTTTATAAAAAACAGCAGATGTTTTGGCTTGTTTAAAGTGTAAAGCATCACCAAAAAGCCCTTCGTTTTTGGCTAAAACAACATTGGAGTCATTCAGCCCAGATGTAGCATTCGTGGCGTCTTTATAGTTTTTAGCGGTATAGATCATTGCATCTCCTAAAGATATATCAGCGGCAGGGTTTCCATCAAAAGAACTATAAAAAAGCAGATGATTTTTTAACGGTTGGTTTTGAGAAAAGGTAATACCTGTAAAGAGCATAAAGAATACTCCCGATATAGAGAAGAGAGAAGTTGTTTTCATAATCTAACTATTGGTTTTGGCTAATCTAAAGCCAAATATGGAGTTTAAATAATCTTGAAATTGAGATAAATAAAAGTAGGATTGAAATAATTTCAATTACAGCTACTTTCTTATTTATGAATCATTATACCTTTGGTAATTACTTTGGATCTACAATGGCAATCAACATCACTAAAAAACAATGTACTCATTGTATTGATGTAGTACGTAAAAGCTTTTATAAAAATGTGATTCACTTTTGATCTTTTGTGCACTTGTATCTCGCAATTGTATTCTAGTTTACATGCTTCCATAATTATAGTTTTAATGAGTGTTTATTGCCATTGATATGGCTTTGTCTACGTGAATGGCTCCGGTATCATAGGTAGGTACAGCTACATCGGTATCTTTAATCAGCATGGGCAGTTCTGTACACCCTAGTATCACACCTTCTACCCCCTGCTTCAGTGCTTTATTAATAATTTCTAGAATTGTTTTTTTTGAGGCTTCTGTAAACTGCCCCTTTAATAATTCTTTATAAATGATGGCATGAATCTCAGCTCTTTCTCTTGCTGCTGGTACTATAATTTCTAATCCGTATTCACTTTCTAATGTTTTGGTATAAAAATCTTCTTCCATGGTATACTTGGTACCTAATAGCAGTATTTTTTTAGCATTATGTTCCTGTATGAGTTGACCAGTAGCATCCGCTATGTGTAGAAATGGTACAGAGATATTTTCGACAATAGCATCACTTACAATATGAATTAGGTTGGTACACAGTAGGACCATATCTGCTCCTGCTTGTTCTAATTGTTTTGCGCTGTTCTTCATAATTTGCCCAATCCCTTCCCAATGATGAGCATGGGTTAGCTTTTCGATTTCATCAAAATCTACTGAAACCATAATAATTTTAGCTGAATGTGACCCACCCAAAACTTCATTCACTTTTTTATTCAAAAGTTCATAGTAGAGTTTAGAAGACTCCCATCCCATTCCACCAATAAGTCCAATTGTTTTCATTTTTCTCAGGTTTAAATTATACCTAGTTGTTTCTTTTGATTTCAAAATTATAGGTAGAATTACTGTTTCTAAAGGAATTAGATTGAAGGCTCTGAGGTGCTAGTTGAAATTTTTTCAACCACAACCAGGCATAAAGTATCGTATCTTTGATGATATGGAGTTAAAATATTTCAGACTGATCAAAACCATTGAAGAAGAAGGCAATCTTGCAAACTCTTCTGAACGTTTGTTTTTGACGCAATCTGCACTAAGTCATCAATTAAGAGATCTTGAAGAACAGCTGGGGTTTAAGGTTTTTCATAGAACTAGAAATAAATGGGAATTAACCCAAGAAGGTACTGAACTCTATAAATTGGCAAACAAAATATTCAGTACTATTGATGAAGGTTTCACAGCTATAAAACATATTAAAGAAGGTTCTAAAGGCACGATTAAATTGAGTGCCGAATGTCAATCATTTTTTCATGCGATTCCTTCATTTATTCAAAAAATGGGAATGCTCTATCCCGAAATTGATATCGACATCACACTCGGAGCCACCCATCAGACCATATCTCAAGTACTATCAAATGATATTGATATTGCTATTGTAACTTCAAAACCAGAATCTGAGGAACTTTCGAGTATTCCTGTTTTTAAAGATGAGATTTTCGCCATTATGCATAGAGAGCATGCCCTATGCGATTTAGAATATTTGGATGCAGGTCACTTTAGTGATGTTCATTTGTTAATTAATTCTTTTCCCATTGAAGGTGTAGCCGTGTATGAACTTTTTTTAAAACCGAATAAAATACATCCCATCAAAATTTCTGCCATTCCGTTTACTGAAATTACTTTGTCGATGATACAGGCGAATATGGGAATTATGTGTGCTCCAAAATGGCAATTAGCACCTTTTAAATTATCCAAAGAATTGGTGTTTAAACGTATCAGTAAAAATGGATTACGACGCACACATTATCTGGTGGTCAGAAAGGAACAACGCAATAAAAAGTATATATCCGACTTTATTTCCAGTTTCGAAGAAGATTTTCTAGAGATATAATTACCCTGTCTAAAGATATTTTACAGTTCATCTTTTAAAACCTACAATTCGGTAACATTTTTTATTTGAATACCGTTGCCGTTGCGATATTTGAATCATCAATAGTAACGAACAACTAACCATGATTCAAGTACAAAACTTATCCAAATCTTTTCAAAATATACATGCCGTAAATGATATTAGTTTTACGATCAATAAAGGAGAAATCTTTGGATTTTTAGGGCCTAATGGAGCTGGAAAATCCACGACTCTTCATATGATGAGTACCATCATAAAAAGTGATGGAGGAAGCATTCATATCGATGGGATAGCTACAAATGATCATCCTTCGGCTTGTAAACAGTTGATTGGTGTTGTGCCTCAGGAAATTTCATTATACGAAGAGCTTTCTGCATACCAAAACCTGATGTTTTGGGGTAACCTATATGGTATTCCAAAAGATATATTAAGAGAAAGAATCCATACTACTTTAGAATTGATTGGATTATTAGACCGAAAGGAAGGTTTGATCAAAACCTATTCTGGAGGGATGAAACGAAGAATCAATATTGCTGCTGCCCTACTGCATCAACCTAAAGTGTTGTTTATGGACGAACCTACGGTAGGGATTGATCCACAAAGTAGAAACCACATTTTTGAAGTTATAGAAACCTTGAACGAACGAGGGATGACTATTGTGTATACCACTCACTATATGGAAGAAGTAGAACGTTTATGCGATCGAATTGCGATTATAGATTCTGGAAAAATCATTGCACAAGGTACACAAACCGAACTGAAAGAATTGGTGCCCACTAAGGAAAGTATTCAATTAGAATACAGTTTACTTTCAGAAAACAGTTTACAGGAATTGCAAAAGCTACTTCCCTACTCGATAACCGCTGATAAAAATAAGATACACATAGAGGGTTCAGTACAAGAGCTTTCTAACGTGATCACAGTGAGCAATGAATTACAACTATCCATTAAAGATATACAGCTAAACAAAGTAAACCTGGAAGCTATCTTTTTACACTTAACAGGAAAACAACTAAGAGATTAATTACTGCATCCATCAACTATAAAATCCATAATTATGATCCTTACGCTTCTCAAAAAAGACTTACGATTATATTTCTCAGACAAAAAAGGAATTCTGATTACTTTTCTACTACCCATTATTATGATTACACTTTTTGCTTTCGCATTTGGTGGAGTTGCCAAAAAGAAGAGCGCACCAAAGCCTTTGGGTGTTTTGGTAGTAGATAAGGATAGTACTACCACTTCTCAGGAATTGATCACAAAACTTAATACTATGCCTACTATTCGTTTAATCCCGTCACAAGAAGAGGAAGCTTTGGATTTGGTAAAGAAAGGAAAGAATGTAGGCGCTTTATTTTTTGAAAAAGGATTTTCTCAAGCAGTTACCGAAGGTAAAAGTCTACCTGTAGAATTGAAGTATGACGCAGCCAGAGATTTACAGATGAGAATTGTGCTTTCCGTTTTGACAGAAGGTTTAAAGTATCATCTAGGTAAAATAGATCCAACCAATACTGTACGACTCAAAACGACCTCGTTAATCAAAGAAAGCACTACCAAAGCCCATCCAGGGCTTGTACAAGCTGTGGGAGGAACAGCGATTATGATGTTGTTGTTTAGTATCGCGGCAATAGGTGGTGGAATGCTAGATGAAAAAGAAGCGGGAACCTTAAACCGTTTGTTAATCGCTCCGGTAAAACCACTTCATATTTTATTGTCCAAGATGGGTACGGCCATGGTGGTTTCCATATTACAATTAACCACCATGTTTGTCTTCGCTTGGCTAGCTTTTGGACTTCCAATATTTATGGATACGCTCTCATTGCTATTATTGATTCTATGTATCTCGTTTGCGGTTTCTAGTTTTGGAGTTTTATTAGTTTCTACAGTAAAAACACGTCAGCAATTACAAGGCATGAGTACGATTATTATCATCCTGATGTCTGCTCTTGGAGGTAGTATGATTCCGTTGACAATGATGCCGTCTTTTATACAAAAGGTAGCCTTATTCAGTGTCAACTATTGGGGTATGGAAGGGTTCTTTGATATTTTTTGGAGACAATTACCACTTCTCAGTATTCTTCCAAAAATGGGGATTTTGTTAGCCATAGGATTGGGAATGACATTGGGATCCACAGTGTTATTCAAGAAGAATATCATTGCTATTGGATAATATAATGGAGTTCCTCACTCCTTTTGATAGCTACCAATGGCCAGTTCCTGGATTTCCTTTAAATGGCCCCACCAAATCTGGAGTAATCCATCCTGCATAAAATGAGCTCGATTGAGGTTTAACCCGTTGTGCATCGACATAACATTCTAAATGCTGGGGGTAGAAAGCGATATGATCTTTTAATGTAGAGAACTCAGTAAAGGGATTAGGATAGGACCATGCTATGGGTTCATTATTGGATTTCAAAGAGTAATAGGTTGCACTGCCCTTCCATTCGCACAGGGAGTTTTTATTAGGTATTTCGGCAAGCATATGCATGTTAACATCAATCTTTGGGATATAGTATGTTGGAGGACTTGCTGTCTCCAAAACAGCTAAAGCGTTATTAGTATTGGCAATTTTGATATCATCATGATGAATCAATATGGACTTATTTACTTTTTCAATTATCGGAGGTCGCGGAAAATCCCAAACAGAACGTTGCCCTTTTTTTGGTGCTATCGCAAATGGAGGTCTTTTGGTACCGGTATAGTCCCATTTTTCACGTGCTTTTTGTAGCCAATCTGGTTTGATATTCTTCATACCGTACAATTTACATCATTTAACCCTTGTTATTTGGTACAACAAGGGTTAAATATTATCTAATATTTATTCAAGCACTTAGATATTATTTAAATTTCAGAAAACAAAAAGATGATTAATGGATCACGAACTTAATGTTTTGGGAACACCCTTAGAACCTTGTTGCTATGCACCAATGACAGGATATTTTAGAGATGGATTTTGTAGAACAATACAAGAAGATACTGGAACTCATGTGGTTTGCGCAATAGTTACTGAAGATTTTTTGGAATATACGAAGTCCAAAGGAAATGATCTTTCTACACCACTTCCTTATTGGAATTTTCCGGGACTATCTCCTGGGGATAAATGGTGTCTATGCGTTTCAAGATGGTTAGAAGCAGAAAGAGTTGGTAAAGCTCCTAATATACTTCTAGAAGCTACTCACGAGAAAGCGCTCCAATATGTAAGTTTAGAGATTTTGAGAAAGTACGAATTTGTTACGCCGAAATAGGTTTATTATTTGACATTGAACAAAGAATATCCGCCCATAACCCACTTTTTAATCGTAAATTGGCATTATGGAAACACAAGGAATTCAATCGAATACTTTTCATAAAAAGTTGGCTCATCTCTTCTATGCTGTGGCTATGGCGGATAGAAAAATGGTGATTGAAGAAAAGCGACAAATAGTAGCGTATGTAGAGAAATATTGGTCACATTCGTTTGATAAAAACGATGGTAAAGAAGTGATATATGAGACCATGCGTGAGCTCATCCAAAAACAAGAAACATCAGATAATGCTTTTTCCGTTTTTACGAGATACTATCAGTCTCAATCAGAGGGTTTTTCAAAAGATTTATGCCTTAAAATAATGGAAGCTGCAGATGGCATTGCTACCTCTTTTTCAAAAAGAAATAAATCAGAATTAATCTTACTCACAAAACTTCATCAGTTATTATTAAAGTCAGTCGATTAGTAACTTAGTTCCATATGATGTCCCAAAGAACGTATCCTTTCCTATTTGCCGTATTACTTAGTTGGTCTGTTGTTGCGCAAAACCACACCTACGATATCATATCTAAAAAAGATACGTTAGGTGTACTCCAGGTGTCAAAATCGAAGCAAGGAGAACATTTGGTATACTATTATCATGTAGATATGAAAGTAAAATTGTTGATGAATGTTCATATGAAATATACTATCAAAGCAACTTATGATAATAGTCAATTATTGTCTGCCGATGTCAACAATGTTATCAATGAAAGGCCTCATCATTCCTCTCAAATGAAATGGCAGAATTCTTCTTATGTATTGACGATCAAAAACAAAAAGCCACAAAAATTAGAAGAAGAGATAACTTATAGTGGAATACGGCTTTTCTTTGACGAACCTTTAGGAGTTAAAAAAGTGTTTTCAGAATACACTACAAAAAATGGACAGCTAACCAAAATTGATAACGGCATTTACGAACTTACCTTACATAATGGCAAGAAAAACAGGTATTTCTACAAAAATGAAGAGTTGGTAAAAGCAACGATTAATAATTCACTAATCAAGTTTGATCTTGTTTTAAGATAATAAGAATACGTGCCTAATTTGATATCTAGTTTCTGGCATAATGTTCTCTGAAAAAACGTTCTGCATTTTTATAAATAAAACCATCAATAATCTCATCTTCAGTTTTTTGATTATTTGGTTTTAACGAATTATAACGCCCTTGTAGGATGTATTGTTGAACATTTAGTCTGATGTAATGAAGCATATTATCGAACTGGTTATGGGTCCAAAATCCATCAAGAGGATCTACAATCCCATCAAAGTCAGATCCAATACATTGAAAATCCCATATTCTGCCTTCAAAACCAGGGTCTTGGTCTAGTAATTCAGCAAAATGACTAATTTGTTTCCAGATATAATAGGCTCTTTTATAGCGTTTTTTCTTAAAACGTTGACCGGTAACTCTTTTCCATTCTTTTCTAAAAGCCCTATTGCGATCAAATTTAGGAGGTTCTGACTCTGTGGGTAGATCTTTTACATATTTTAGGCGTCTGGCATCTAGTTGCACCCCAAAAACCCCTCCAGATTTTGCAATTTTTATGAGCTCATCATTATAAAAGTTGATCTCTGTATCATGAGTATCACTATTTCTAAAAGTCAAAGCACCATGACTTACCACAATAGGTACCTGTAGTTCATCAGCAATTTCATAATACTTATTACGAGCTTTAAGGTTCATATGTTTCACATCTATTAGTATCCTTCTTGAATTCCCAGATTGCTCAAGAAGTTTACGTGCTACCTCTTCTCCCAGGTTCGTAAGCCCCAAAGCAGGGTCCAAATACTGTTTATATGCCAATTCTGGAAAGAACCCTTTAAAACTTTGCGCTTGGCCACATAATCCGTTTCTAAAGTGATGTGCTAGGGATATCCAACAAGGAGGAGCCTCCCAAGTTTTGATGTCTTCTACCCGATCCATAACTCCAGGAAGATTGGTGTTAAATACATGTCCTCCTTCGATACTGTAGATGATATGTAGCGTATCTTCATCCAAATCCCCTTCAGGCATTTCGGTAAGGATTTTGTATTTTTTAGAATTTAACACATCATTGTTTAGTTGTTCCATATACCTTTTGGTTTTCAAAAGGTCACTGTAATAATCGTCTTTGAGATCATTGGTGAGAAAAGCAATACGCGGTAAACCGATCCCAATGATGAAGTTTTTTAATATCCGACCTAAAAAGGTTTGTGGTTTTCTTCTTTTGCTAAGAATTAATTCTTTTTCCATAGGGTCTATGGAAACTATAATAAGTCGTACATCACCGTCATAGGAAGTAGTAAAATCAGCCTGCGTAAATTTGGTAACCGATAGTATAGAGTTTGCAACTTTGTCTAGGAAGTTAGGTTTTTTTTGATGCCAAATGCTGTGAGCTCTTTTTGTATTTGTAGAGTTCTGACCTCCCTGGCTACTTACTTTAAAGCTTTTACTATATGGTTTTAAGCAGGAATGACAATGTAAATCAATATATTTTTTCATACGAGATGCGTAAAGAAAGGTTAGTTGGTTAATGTATCGGTATTGATATAGTGTTGTAACAAAGGATTCACATATGAAAGTTTGTTTACATAAAGCTAATAAATAAAGTTTGTACTTGATAAGTTATTTCATGTTTAGACTTTATTGTTCTTCAAAGTCCAAGCAAAACCAAGGATAAAAAGTATAGGACCCGAAATAAGTAAATAATAAATACCAGGCCAATGCAGTATCTTAAAGAGAATCCCAAAAAAGAACAGCATTATTCCTAGGATCATGAATATGATGGATAAAACCTTCATCTTTTATTTTTATTAGGGCGTACACTACTTTTAATCCCCCACATTTCTTCATTTCGATTCGCTTCTGAGGTATCTAGTACTATACTGTTGGAATAGCTGGCAATATATCGAACTCGTTCTTCGGTAAGATTATTATGACTTGCAATAGCTCTTGTAGATCTCCATTTTTGATTTGTTTTGGAATTTGGAGCTGTATTTTGTGTTAACCAGTGTACTACTTTTTTGGTATCTCTGTTTCTTACAATCCATATTTTGATTTCATTCAATACCCATAGAAAAGCACCAGCTATAGCACCGCCAACAGCACCTATGATAATCCCTTCTATTATCGAAATTTGATTCATTTTTCTATCGAAAGTTAATATCTCTCAAAATCCATATACAGTGGAATATAAAATTTTAAAAACACATATCATATTTATTTTTAATGATTTACTGTCTCATTGCCCCTGTCCCTCTTTCTCAAAATACTCTGGTTTCCATATCAAATTCCCAAAAATGATCTTTAGTTTATCTTTTAGAGTTTTGCAACGTTTTACTTCTTTCCAGATGTTTTTATATTCGATAAAATTGATGGTAATAGGATTATTGGTTTCTATATTTTTGGTTAAACCGTAGACTACTTTCTCTTCTTCTCGCTGATAAGTGCCAAACAGCTTGTCCCAAACGATCAAAAAACCACCATAATTTTTGTCCAGATACTTGTTATTGGATCCATGATGCACACGATGTACAGAAGGCGTGTTAAAAACTTCATCCAACCACCCCAGTTTACCAATCTTTTCGGTATGAATCCAGGTTTGAAATTGAGCTACTAATATAAGTCCAATAATTGCTTGAAAAGGTGAAAAACCAACCAATAACATGGGGATTAAAAACATCCACTCAAACAACCCTTCTACGATACTTAATCGCATTGAAATAGTAAGATTGTAATCCTGTGAAGAGTGATGCACGCTATGACTAGCCCATAAAATTCGATGTTCGTGTTCTAAACGGTGCATCCAATAATAAGTGAAATCTGCTACAAAAAAGGCGGCGATCCAGGTATATATATTTAAAGGTATTTGATAGATTGATAACATCGAAATTGGTATCAAAAAGATCACCCCTAATGATCCCAAAATGGTCTTTTCCAGAAGTTGGTTCATCACAAAAATTGAAATATTGGCTAGTGTATCGTTCCATCGTCTTTTTTTGGCAGTGATCAAGTCCCAAATAATTTCAGAAGTAATTAGTACAAGATTAAACAAGAAAAAATAACCGATAAAGGTCATGATGCCTGCTTCCTCAAATAATGATATTAATTTTGCAAAACTCATAAAGTCCAGATTTTTGTATTGATGATTTGTGCAAAATTACTTTGCGAGATCAGTTATAGTGTTGCTCCCGATAAATCTGGACAAAGTTTTTCTGCTTTTTTTATGTGGATGATTTATACAAAAGCATGAAAAGAAATACTTTTGTTTTTGTAGGATAACAATACCTCAAACTCATGAATCTTTTAGATATATCACCATTATTAAGCTTCATCTTAGGTTTGCTTTTGGGGATTTTTATCCTATCCCGTAAATCGGGTTTGGGTAGCGACAAACGCATACGGTATATTTTGGGTGTTTTGGTGTTTCTCTATGCGTATACGTCTTTTGATTATTATTTGATACTGAAAATCGGTATTGATAACATGTATACAGGAGGCGCTTATATGTTGTATCATCTTACTGGTCCCCTATTCTATGTTTTTATTTTACTATTGACCAAATCGGTTTTCCCTATAAAAAAGATGCTCTTTTTCTTGGTAGGATACAGTCTGATTCGATGGGCACTCTTCCTCCCTACTCTAGAATATACTTCGGTAAATGATATCATTACTAATAGTAGTATATATGGTATTTGGTTTTGGATTCAAATTGAATATGTAATTGCTACTGCGGTTAATATTGTCTTATTGGTTCTAGCGTATATGCGACTTCATCATACCCCAATTTTTGTAGATTTAGAGAAGTCTGAAGAACTCAATTACAAATGGGTGAAATTGTTGATCTGGTTATGTGTTCTTCTACAAATTATAAGCGCAATAAATACTTTGCTACAAACTGAAACTCTGGATACTCTTGAGTTTTATGTGAAGACCGAAACATTGTTGTTAGCAATTTTCTTTTTCGTTTTGGCGTATTCTATTATGCATTTTCCTGTTTTTGTATTTACAGGAGCATTTAATGATCTAACCGAGGGAGTAAAGAAAAAATACGCTAAATCTTCGTTAACTGATTCTTCTGTACTTTTTCAGAAAATCGAAACCTTGGTTAGCAGTGAAGAACTATACCTTGATTATGACATCAAGCTCAATACCCTAGCCTCCCGATTGGATACATCGATACATCATATCTCACAGGCGATTAATGAGAATGCAAATTCTGGTTTTTCTGATTACATCAATAATTATCGTATCGAAGCCGCTAAGCCTATGTTGCTTGTCCCTAAACCCAATACCATTTTTGCTATTGCTTTGGATGTAGGATTCAACAGTAAAGCAGCATTCTATACTGCTTTTCGAAAAAACACCAGCATGACTCCTACCGAATTTAAAAAGAAGCATGGAGTTGGATAGTTCTTTTTTATTGGTAATTTTTTGGAACTATTTTTAAATTATAATAAACAAAAAGTAATAGTTTATTGAGGTTTTAGAAACATTAACTCCTATAGTCCTTGTATATTTACCCTCCTTATTTAATCTCTTAATTTTTATGAAGAAGAAACTCCTTTTTGTTAGTTTGTTTTTGATTACTGGATATATCACATCAGCACAAGATATGGTACAATCCGGACCTATGGTGGGCTACTCTACGATGCGAGAAGTATTACTTTGGGTTCAAACCACCAAAGCAGCCGAAGTACATTTTGAATATTTTGATAAAGAAAATCCAAATCAACGTTTCAAAACTGAAAAACAAACTACTGAAATGCAAAATGGCTTTGTTGCAAAGTTAATTGCCAATCAGGTATTACCTGGCAAGAAGTATACTTATGAAGTATTTGTTGATGGGACCAAAATTGAAAGGGACTACCCTATGGAATTCGAGTCACAAACGCTTTGGCAATGGAGAACCGATCCGCCAGAAGTAAGTTTTGCTATAGGAAGCTGTAATTATGTAAATGAAGAGCAGTTTGATCGTCCTGGAAAACCTTATGGAAGTGATTTTGATATTTTTAAATCCATTCATAAAAAGAGACCTGATTTTATGCTTTGGTTAGGCGATAATACGTATCTAAGAGAAGTAGATTGGAATTCTCGCACAGGTTTTTTGCACCGATATACTCATACTCGTTCTTTACCAGAGCTGCAACCATTATTGGCTTCGACACATCACTATGCGATTTGGGATGATCATGATTATGGACCTAACAATGCAGATAGTGGTTTTTGGGGTAAGGAAACCGCTTCAGAAATATTTAAACTTTTTTGGGGGAATCCTAATTATGATGTGATCAACCAAGGAGGAATTACAGGTACTTTCCAATGGGCAGATTTGCAGTTTTTCTTATTAGATAATCGTTATTTCAGAACATCGAACAATAATTTTACCGAGAAACGGGAAATGTTAGGTAAAGCACAAATTGATTGGCTAATCAATGCCCTGGCATCCAGTAATGCTCCGTTTAAGTTTGTTGCAGTTGGCGGACAGGTACTGAACTCGGAGGCGATGTATGAGAACTATTCAATTTTCCCCGAAGAAAAACAATACTTCTTAGACAAAATCAGAGAAGCCAAAATTGAAGGGGTTATCTTTTTGGATGGAGATAGACATCATACAGCATTAAGTCGTTTGCAAGAAAGTACTTCAGTATATCCTTTATATGATCTTACCTGTTCTTCTTTAACCGCGGGATCTAATAACAATAGAGAAAAACTAAATGTATATAAGCTGGAAGAGACTATTGTGGGGCAACATAATTTTGGAATATTGAACGTAAGTGGACCTAGAAAAGATAGAGTACTTAACATCAAAATATTTGATAAAAACGGAAAAGAACTGTGGAGCAAGGACATAAAAGCAACAGATCTAACCTATAAATAGAGAAGCACTCAGCATTTGATATATTTCCAAATAAAAAAAGGGCGATCAAATCGCCCTTTTTTTATAATAAATTTCTAATATACTTAATAACCAGCTGCTTGTCCGTCTTTTCGACTTTCGGAAGCTCCATGATAAACTTTGTTTTCGTCATCCCAAAGAATCGCTTGATAACCTCCATAAATTCCTCTGGCAGTTCCTATTCTATGCCCTTTGTCCATAAGCCCTCTAATGGTGGTGTATGGAATTCCAGACTCTGTTCGTATAGTACCCGAATTTACTGTAGTAGCTCCCATAGGGCTTGCTCCACCAGTATGATCCCATCTAGGAGCATCACCTGCTTCCTGAATGTTCATTCCAAAATCAACAAGATTCATCACAATTTGAGTATGTCCCATAGGTTGAAAATCTCCTCCCATCACTCCGAAGCTCAAAAATGGTTTTCCATCTTTGGTCATAAATGCTGGAATTATGGTATGAAACGGTCTTTTACCAGGTTCGTAGGTATTGGCCTGACCAGGCGTCAAACTAAACAACTCTCCTCTGTCTTGTAACATAAAACCTAGCTTAGGAGGAGCCATACCAGACCCCATGCCTCTATAATTACTTTGAATTAATGAGATCATCGTTCCATCTTTATCAGCAACGGTCATATAGATCGTTTCACCAGCAGAAATCTCTCCAGCATTATAGGTGCCAGCGCGTTTGCCAATTTGTGATCTTCTTTCTTTGGCGTATCCATCGGATAGTAATTCTGTAACAGGAACATCAAAAAAATCCATATCTGCATAATATTTTGCACGATCTTCAAAAGCGAGTTTCTTGGCTTCTGTAAACAGATGAAGATGCTCTGCACTACCAAATTCAATATTAGAAAAATCATAGCCTTCCAATATTTTTAGCATTTGAAGCGCAGCGATCCCCTGTCCATTTGGTGGTAATTCCCAAACATCGTATCCTCTATAATTAATAGAAACAGGTTCTACCCATTGTGATTTGTGCGCTGCCAGATCCTGCGCAGAAAGAAATCCGCCTTGTTCTTTGATAAACGTTCCAATAGTCTTGGCAATGTCTCCTTTGTAGAACGCATCTCGCCCACCTTCGGCAATCTTTTTATATGTATTTGCCAAATAAGGGTTTTTATAAATTTCACCTTCGTTAGGGAGTTTCCCTCCATTTTGTGCGATATAGGTGTCTTCGATATTAGGGAATCCTTTGGACTGAAAGAAAGGAATACTACGTTGCATATACCAAGCGATAAGCTCGGTTAACGGAAATCCTTTTTCGGCATAGTCTATCGCTGGAGCCAAAATCGTGGACATGGGTTTGGATCCAAATTTTGTATGAAGTTCAAACCATCCATCTACAGCACCAGGAACACTTACGGGTAAGGCACCATGGGATGGGATTTTCTTCATGTTTTGTTTCTTAAAATAATCCAAAGTCAGTTTTTTGGGAGAACGACCACTGGCATTTAGTCCATATAGTTTTTTTGTTTTCCCATCCCAAACAATGGCAAATAGATCTCCTCCGATACCGCAACCTGTAGGCTCCATAAGACCAAGAGCTGCATTGGCAGCAATAGCAGCATCAATGGCATTCCCTCCGTCTTTTAGGATGTCAAGACCAATTTGTGTTGCTAAAGGATGGCTTGTAGCGACCATTCCATTTTGACCTAGTACTACCGATCTAGTAGCAAAAGATTCTCCGGTAACCCGGTCTTGCGCTTTAGAAAATTGTATGAATAAAAATAGGCAAAGTGTGAGTTTAACAAGATGTTGCATGAGCGTGTGTGTTTGATCGTTCTAAAGTACAAAAATTGGAATATAAAAATAGTTCTTTCCAGATCTTAGGGTAATATTAACATATAGCATTATGTATATTTGTTTATGTATAATTACCAGTTTACAGTACAAACTTTTAGTAGCATACTAACCATGGAGTTGATCAACTTTATTCAACAATATATTTCCCTTTCTGCCGAAGCAGAACGGACCATTGCTTCATTAGTTTTAGATCAAACACTACAAAAAGGTGAAGTTTTGAATACCGCTGAAAAAACTTGTAAGCGTCTTTATTTCATAAAAAGTGGAGCTGTTCGTACTTATTTTTATCAAAATGGGAAAGATATTACGCATTGGATATATCCAGCAAATACTATGGTAACTTCCTGGTATAGTTATCTCGCTCAAACTCCAGCAAAGGATTATATAGAAACCACCATTACTAGTAATGTAGTATCTCTAACATACGCAGAATGGCAGGAGTTATATACATCATTTCCCGAATTAGAACGTTTTGGACGTTTACTCGTAGAAGAGCAAATGGCAGCAATAGATAATTTTTACAAGGGATATTATTTTCTTTCTGCTAAAGAAAAATATGAACTGCTCACTAATGCAATTCCAAATATCACACAAATTGCAAATCTTGGACATATAGCCTCTATGCTGGGAATTAGTCAAGAAACTTTAAGTAGGGTCAGAAAGTAGATTTTGATTTATGTCAAAATTTACTTCAAAAGCAGTGGTTAATTTTGACCAATGTTTATACAAACACTAAAGTTTGAAAATAGCTTTATCATAAAAATCTTGTATTATAGTTTAAGAGATGAAAAATTCTACCCTACTATTTAGAAGTTTGGCTGTAATCCTTTTGCTAGGTGGAAGTGCCCACCTGGTGAGTTATGCTTCTAAACAAACAGTTGACAATACCGCATCTCTCGTTGATGAGAGTGTAGAACTTCAAACTTCAAAAAGTAAAGAAAATACTTCGCTGTCAAAGGATACCTCCGATTATAATGAGGAAACCGATTATATTATTGGCAACTGGAAAACGATATACAATTCTAAAGACTTTAAAGGAGCAATTATATATACCATTAAAAAAGAAAAAGATGTATTTAATGCATATACCCATGCCTACGAAGATGAAAATGGAGATAGTGAAAAGGCCAAAGGTGATAAAATCCTAATGATAAAGTCTTTTGATGGCTATAAAGGAAAAGGAATCTATAAGGTTACTTATGAAAAGCAAACTTATGATATCGAATGCGAGATCGATATGGTGGATGAAAACACTTTTAAATTAAGCTACGAATATTATGGGTATAGTGATGTTGAAACCTGGAAAAGACAATAATTTATGATTGAATTTTTATCAAAAGAACTAAGTTGGATAGATGTAGACTATTGGTTTTATGTATTCAATGATTTAAGCCTCATTTATATTATTGTTCCTTTTTTTGTATTAGAACTTATTCGGTATGCCTGGCAAAAACGCTTGAATACGAACTTAGTTCTAGACAGTGTTGCTAATATTATCACCTTTGGAGCATTTCTAACTATTGAATTTTTATTAGGCTTGTTGGCGGTAACCAAGCTTTATTTCTGGGTGTACAACCACATTAGTCTACCCCATTTGGAACTGAATTGGATGACAATCATCACTTGTGTTCTATTGGCTGATTTTGCTTATTATTGGGAACATAGGATGATGCACCGTATTGGTATTGGTTGGGCTACCCATACCGTACATCATAGCTCTCCTCATTTTAATATGTCTGTAGCGTATCGTTTTGGACCCTTGGATGCAATTATGCCTATCATTTTTTCTTTACCCATAGTAATGTTGGGTTATGATCCCATTTTGGTATTGTTGTCAGAAGTTTTTGTACAGGTATTTCAGACCTTATTGCATACCGAAATCATTGGTAAGTTTATCAAACCGGTAGAGTTTATATTCAATACACCTTCTCATCACCGGGTACATCATGGATCCAATAGGCAGTATTGGGATAAAAATTACGGGGGTATTCTGATCATTTGGGATAGAATGTTTGGTACATTCGAACCAGAGATCGAAACTGTCCGCTACGGAATTTCAGAACCACTACATAGCACAAATCCAGTAAAGGTGTTTTTTCATGGGATTACCCGTTTGTTTAATAAGATTGCGGGCGTAGAAGGATTTAAAAACAAGTTTTTGGTGTTGATTAAACCACCTGATTGGATGCCTAAGAAATGAGAATAATTCTTTCTACTGTCTACTGTCGTAGTAATTATTTCTGTTATCTATAAATTTTGGATTTTACACAAAGAGCTTATGTTTTTGAGGTTCTTTTTTCCTTTGTTTCCAACAAAAAATAAAACCAAAAGTGTACAAACCATATAGCAGGATATTTGAAAACACTAATAGAAACTTTAGCAAAACGAAAAAACTATACCCTTGATTGATCTTATATAGTAAGAAAAAGGGAACTATTAGGATATGGAAAAGGGAAACACCAATACCTACAAAAAATGGAATCTCAATAATTGTAGAAATTGTGTCTTTATGGATATACTCTAAAGCATAATACACTACCGCAACAGTTACAAACAGGGAGAATAACATCATCGGATATATTTCTACTCCTCCTATTGACATGTTGGTGGTTAACGAAACCGCTACATAAAAACAGATAAAGACATAGATAAAGATATTCAGCAACTTTCTTGTTTTAGGACTCTCAATTTGATTTTTGAAATAATTAATGTAGAATACTCCGCTGATGACTCCATATATTAAATATATCCATGTATTGCCAATGTGGAGACTATCGACTAAGGATTTTTGTATCAAGAAGTGTTTTACCACCCAATTCGAAAACGCAAAAAAAGACTCTATTGAAACTGTTAACCATAAGAAATAGACAAGATAACGGGTTTGCTGATGTACTGAGTGTTTTTTTATGTAAAGTGTTCCCGTTATCGCAGAGAGCAGCTCTACAAAACATATTATAATGCCATACATAGGTTGTTATGTTTTTGGGGCATTTGTAAATGGTTTCTTCGGCTCTTGACGATACTCAAAAATAAGGATTGTACATCTAATTAGAAAATACTCCTTTGGTTTTTGTAAACTTCACATTTTTCATTCGATTAGAAGATACCAATAATCCAGATATAGTTTCTTTTTTACGAATAAATCGGACACTTTTGATGTACCAGGTATTACTAACAAAAAAGTCTTTGAGTACAGGATGTAACTCTGTGTCCTCCTGCCGTTGGTGGCTTAAGATTAATTTTCCTTCCTTTACAGATAGCTTTATAAAAGTATTGAGTTCTTCACTGAAATAAAGCCCTTGAAAAGATTGCAATTGATTTTCTGTGTAAGAGATATCTTCATATTTTTCCAAAACACTACCTCTACCCTTTTCTGGCAATATTTCCATTTTAGATATTGCATTGTTCGAATCAAAATCAATTTCATAGTAGTCCTTAATTCCAAACATCACAAACTTTTGTTTACTTATCGGAACAAGAGGAAACTGTCTGTTTTCATGAATAATATATCGTAACGTATCATTCTTCAATTTGATGGTTCGAGAATAATCCTTTTCAAAATCCCAATACTTTCCCTCAAAAGATTTTAATTTTCTATTTGTGAGTTTAACCGGCGTAATCGGTTTGCTTATTTCCTTTTCTTTAGGGATTAGTGGTTTTTTATCTGACTTCAAGAAGATATCCGCGGTTTGTAACGCCAACCTTTTGGTATCGGCATTATTTCTATTACTAAAAACACAAATCGAGAGCTTTTCTTCTGGAAAGCGTACCAAATAAGATCGGTATCCAGCTTCTGAACCTGTATGCTGAATAATTTTCCTATTCATATGTGTGCTGTGAAACTGTCCCAAACCTCCTCCAAACTTGGTTCCATCATTTAGTGTTTGCTGATTTTCTAACAATTGGATCAATTCCCTAGATCCTAATGTGGTGTCATAAAAATTAATCATCCATTTTGCAATATCTTCGCCAGTTGTAATAATCCCTCCAGGGCCATAGGTATCTGTCGAAAATATACTTTTTACATATCCCCTATTTGTCTTTTGATAGGAATACGCGCGGTTCTTGATAAGACCTCTGTAATCGTCTTGTACCCTACTGTTGCTCATCTCCAAGGGTTCGAAAATATATTTTTTGAGAAACTCTGGAAGTTTCATTCCAGAAACTCGGGCGATTACCTCTGATAGCAAGGTGTACGAAGAGTTACTATAAGAATAGCGTTCTCCAGGTAAAAATCCCAGAGTGCGTTGCTTGTATAGAAACTTCAGTACCATTTGATGGGTAATGACATCATCTAACTTCCATCCTGCCAAAGACAGCAAATGCCATTGGTCATTAAGTCCGCTAGTATGCGACATAAGATGCCTGAGGGTAATCACATTCCCAAAGTCGTGAAGTTCTGGAATAAATTTTCTAACATCATCATCTAACGTTAGTTTTTCTTCGTTTTGCAATAACAGTAAGCCAAAACATACAAATTGCTTGGTTAACGAAGCAATATTAAAGGGTGTTTGTGGGGTAAGAGGAATGTTATATTCCAGGTTTGCATTTCCAAATCCGTGACTAAAAACTAATTCGCCATTTTTTACAACAGTTACTACAGCTCCTGGGGTATTAGGAATAGAATATTCATAAAATAGTGCGTTTATAATCTTGGTATCCACTTGAGAGGTAACTAAAATACAATGAATGAATACCATAAAGGACACTATCCTTTTTATACTTTGCATTTTGAAATTGGTTTTAAGGTCTAATTTGGGTGAGAATATAATTAATTCGTCTTACATCTTAAAAATTATGGTCATTAGAAAATAGAATAGTTTCAAAGTTTTTAAGATCCTTCAGTATTGATTTATCGGTATTCATCAGTAAAAATCCAGTCTTGTCTTTTTTTAGAGTAGAGTCGAGACCTATACAGATAGCTTTGGTTACAAATGTAAAACCAAAAAGCTTATGAAAATCTTTGTGAATGTCGCCCTAGGATTCTTTTTGATCACATTACAAGCCCAGGAAAAATATACCTTGAGTGGATATGTGAAAGATGCAGCCTCGGGAGAAAGTCTATGGGCCGTAACTATAATCACTGGACCAAATCAAGGAACTGTTACCAATGATTACGGATTTTATTCTATTACGTTAACCGAGGGAACCTATAACGTTCAGCTTTCTTTAATGGGATATAAAACAAATACGCAGGAAATTTATATCGACGAAGATGTAAAACTTGATTTTGAACTGGAAGAAGATATTGCGCAACTCAGTGAGGTCACCATCACCTCTTCCGGAGCCAAACGTACTGCTTCAGTAAAATCCACAGAAATGAGTGTGGTTCAGCTTTCTTCAAAAACGATAAAAAAGTTACCTGTTGTTTTGGGAGAGCCTGATATCTTAAGATCCATACAACTATTGCCAGGTGTATCTAGTGTAAATGATGCTTCTTCAGGATTCAATGTACGCGGGGGTTCTGCAGATCAGAATCTGGTTTTGTTAGATGATGCTACTATTTATAACGCTTCTCACCTATTTGGTTTTTTCTCGGTTTTTAACACCGATGCTGTAAAAGATTTGAAGCTATACAAGGGAGGTATTCCTTCCATTTACGGTGGACGCTTATCTTCTGTATTAGATGTGAAACAGAAAGAAGGTAATATCAAGAAACTTGGAGGCACTTTGGGACTTGGACTTATAGCAAGTAAAGCAATGATCGAAGGCCCCATTGGTAAAGGGAATAATGATGAAGGTAAAGGTAGTTTTATGCTGGCTGGTAGACGCTCTTACATAGATTTGTTTGCTCCATTGGGAGGCGATGACTTTCAGGATACTAAGCTTTCTTTCTATGATATTAACTTAAAAACAAACTATACCATTAATGAGAATAACCGATTGTTTTTGTCTGGATATTTCGGCAGAGATGTCTTTGAACTCGGAAGTCTACTGGGAACTGTTTGGGGTAATGCATCTGGTACTTTGCGCTGGACAAGTGAACTTAACGATAAGTTATTTCTGCAAACCTCCGCCATATTTAGCAACTATGATTACAATTTGGATAATTTACGTTCTGGAACCGAGTTTAGATGGAATTCCAATATCCTAAATTATAACCTTAAGCCCAGATTAACCTGGTACATCAATGACAAAAATACGATACGTACCGGATTGGATTTTACGTATTACAACTTTCAACCAGGAGAAATTAAACCTTTGGAAGGTTCTTCGGTTAATCCCGAGAAATTCAGAGAGAAGTTCGCGCTCGAATCCGCTGCTTATGTGGATTTTGAACAACGGATTTCTGATAAATTAAGCCTTCAATACGGAGTTCGATTATCCAACTTTAATCGTATTGGGAAAGATGTCATATTACAATATGAAACGGGTAACCCTCTTACTTATAATGCTGTGCAAGATATTTATGAAGAAAACGATGTCGTTGGAGAGACAGAGTTTGGTTCTGGTAAGAGTATTGAAAACTTCTATGGTTTTGAACCTCGGTTTTCTGCTGGATATTTGATTAATGATCGCAACTCTTTAAAATTAAGCTACAACAGGAATTATCAATATCTGCATTTGATCTCCAACACCACTTCTGCTACTCCATTAGATGTATGGGCACCTAGTGGTCCTTTTTTAAAACCACAGTACTCTGATCAATTCGCTTTGGGGTATTTCAGATCTTTTGCTGATGGAGCATATGATTTTAATGTAGAAACCTATTACAAAAGCTTACAGGATGTCACTGATTTTATCGACGGTGCGGATTTGCTATTCACCGAAAATATTGAAACACAAGTGGCTCAAGGAGATGGTAGAGCTTATGGATTGGAAGTTCAGGTTAATAAAAATAAAGGAAAGCTTACCGGTTGGTTGAGTTATACCCTGGCCAGAACAGAGAGAAACGTACTCGGAATAAACAATAACGAATACTATCCAGCCAATAATGATCAATTACATGAACTCAACCTCGTTGGGATTTATAAACTAAATGATCGATGGGATTTTGGAGCCAACTTTGTTTTTGGTTCGGGAAAACCAGTAACCTATCCTACTGGACAATATGAGCAAAACGGACTTGTAGTTGCCGATTATCAAAACAGAAATGGCGATCGCTTACCAGCTTATCATCGGCTAGATGTATCCGCAACTCTCAATCCCAAAAAAGGGAAACGAGGCAGTTGGATATTTAGTATTGCTAACCTGTACAATCGCCAGAATGCCGCTTCAATTTTCTTCAGAGAAATTAGTGAAGTAAATGATATGGATGTAGCTACAGGAGAAACTCAGGCTACCAAGCTTTCTTACTTCGGAATTGTTCCCAGTATTACTTACCAATTTAGATTTTAAAAAACCTTCAAAAAACAAGCAAGATGAAAAAACTAGTTTTAATATGCTCACTGATCTTTATTTACAGTTGTGAAACTGATGTAACCAGCGATATTACCTTAGCTGGGAGTGCTCCCAGATTGGTGATCAACGGAGGGATAGAAAGAAATACTACTACTCCATTAACAGAACAACGCATACGGTTAACGACCACTACAGGGTTTTTGGATGATACGGACCCCCTACCCGTCACCAATGCAACCATTATAGTAAATGATGGAAATAAGGATTTTGAGTTTTTGCATACCGAAAATGGAATCTATACAAATTCTGGTATCACTGCTACCATAAATACAAGCTATACCATCACTATCCAATGGCAGGGAGAAACATATCAAGGTAGTGATACCCTCAATGAGGTGACCAACTTTGATAATGTTTATGCCGTTTTTGAAGAAGAAACCTTGTTTACAGACGAAGGGTATTTTGTAAAGTTTGATAGTACAGACCCACCAAACATTGCTAATTTTTATTACTATCGAGTATTTCGGAATGGAGAGTTTGTTATTGTCCCAGACCCGGGAAACAGTAGGACACTGGTCGAAAGCGATGAGTTTTTTGATGGACTACAACGTATAGAAGTAAATCCCAATGAAGAAGTAATATTTGAATTGGGAGACGATGCTACTATCCAGCAATTAGGGATTTCTGAAGCGTACTATGAATACCTATTAGAACTCTTTGTGCAAACCGGAAATCAGGGTCTATCATTTGTGGGCAACCCTCCTCCAGCATCCATTAGAAGTAATGTTTTTAATTTGGATACCCCAAGTAATCGAGTTTTAGGCTATTTTTATGCTGCTGATGTGGAAGAAGAATCTTTGATTATTTCAGAATAATAGAATAAACAATAGAAGTACATGCTAAAAAACGGAAGAGTATATATTTATGGGACATTCGTTCTCTTGATTGTGTTCTTTAATTTCGTATACGAGTTAGAGCACACCTCATTACAGGAGGCAATACAAGAGACGATTGTCATTCTTCCAACCACCTTTTTATTTATATGGATCATTTATAAAGTCAGAGCTATTTTAACCACAGAAAATAAGTTCTTCAAAAAACGACTCATTGATCCATTGCATAAAATGGGGATGATCTCTATGATTGTATTCAAAACATTATTTATTAGTGTTTTGTGGGAAGTGATGACTTCTTATTTGTTCATAGATGATGATGATACGGTGGATTCTGGTCTTTCAGAAGGTTCTTTGTTTCTTGTCGTGCTGGTAAGTGTACTTATCGTTACTTTGTTTGTTTACTTCTTTGAAAATTACCTTACTGTAATAGAAAATAGACATAAAATGAAAATGGAACTTTCGAAACATGAAAGTGAAAAGATCATTTCAAAATACCTTTCCCTGAAAAAACAATTGAATCCACATTTCCTGTTCAATAGCTTTAATAGTTTATCGGCATTAATCCATACAGATACACATAAGGCTGATACATTTCTACAAGAGTTATCGAATGTATATCGATACAATTTGGATTATAGTGAGGAGCTTGTAGTCCCTGTAGAAAAAGAATTGGTATTTATTAAGTCGTATATGGAACTTCAGCGTATTCGCTTTAAAGAAGCAATTGTTATCAATTATCAAATCGATGCTCCCAAGATGAAGTATCTGATTCCTCCTATGACTCTGGAGTTACTGGTCGAAAATGCAATCAAACACAATGTTGTCGAAAACGAAAATCCACTACTAATCAACATTGTAACTCAAGGAGATTATATCATTGCCGAAAATAACTTCCAACCTCGAAAAACACCAATTGGTAAGGACTCTTCTTTGGGAATTGGATTAAAAAACCTGAAAAACCAATATGATTTGATTCATAAAGAGATTCCAACATTTACCATAGAAAACCAAAAATATATTGCAAGAATTCCTTTAATCGCTCCCAACTTATGATTCAGGCTATAATAATAGAAGATGAAGAGATTGCGGCCATCAAACTGCAAAACATGATACAAGAATTGGATACCAACATCCGAATAGCCCGTATTTTACCTTCTGTGAAGGAGTCCGTGAGCTACCTCAAAGAAAACATTCCAGACCTGATCTTTTTGGACATCAACTTATCAGACGATAACTCTTTTGAAATATTCAACCAAGTGGGAACGATTACTTCAAAGATTATTTTTACAACCGCCTATTCCGAATATGCGATCAAAGCTTTTGAACAAAATAGTATTGATTACCTATTGAAACCGATTGCAAAAGAAAAATTACAGCGTAGTCTGAACAAATTGAAAAAATACGAAGATCATCATCAAATACAATTGGATTATGCACAACTCTTAGGTAATATCGAAGATTCTTACAAAAAACGGTTTTTGGTCAAAACCGGGAATCAATTAAAAACTGTAGATATTGAAGAAGTAGCTTATTTCTATTCTGAAGATAAAATTACGTTTATCAAGTTGAAAAAAGGAGAACGACTACCCATAGAATCCTCCTTAAAGAGTATTGAAAATGTGGTGAATCCGAAGGATTTTTATAGAATTAACCGCAAATACATCATACATACCTCTTCTATTTCCAAAATGTATTACTCTTCAAAGTCCAAGATCATTTTACATTTAATCCCAATACCAGATGATCCACAAGTTACTGTAGCTATTGAGAAGATAGGTAAATTTAAAAAATGGTTAGGTGGAGATACTTAATATTTCGAATGCTGATATAGTTTATTGATGAGTGGGGTCTATTCTACTAAGAAATTTTTCTTTATATGTTTTTCCAATGGGAAGAGAAATGTCTCCAAAGTATACCATGTTTCCATACACTTTTGTAAATCTATTTAGATTGATCACATATGATCTGTGTATTTGTACAAAATTGAAATCCCTTAATTTTTCGGCCCAGTTTCGCAAACTATCTAAAATTAGAATTTGCTGTTCTGTAGTTACTATTTTTACATAATCAACTTCGGCTTTAATATATAAAATGTCATCTATATTAATCTTATAAATAGTCTTGTCAGCATACAAAAACAGCTGGTTATCTTGTGCTTTTGGTGTTAAATGTTGATCTCTAAAACGGGTTATTGCCTTAAAAAAACGCTCATACGAAAAAGGTTTCACCAAATAATCTAATACAGCCTCTTCAAAAGCTTCTACTGCATAGTTAGGGAAAGCAGTGGTTACAATTACTTTAGGAGGATTTTGTAGAGTCCGCAAAAATGAAATCCCATTGAGCTCAGGTAATTGAATATCCAAAAATAAAATGTCTGTCTTATACAACAGTTCTGCAGGAATATCAAGACCACTTTCATAAACTCCCAAACAATCTATAAAAGGGGTTTTGTCAATATAGTTTTGTAATACCTCTTGAGCAGATAATTCATCTTCTATCAGTAAACATTGTATCATAATTCAATTTTCAATAGCACCTTGTATTGGTTGTTTTCAGTTTGAATTTGCAATTCGTGCTTTTCGGGATATAATAATTGCAATCGTTTTTGTGTGCTTTCGATCCCTACTCCACTTTTTTTCCAGGTTTCATCAATGTTGTTTGCAATTTTTGCATACGGATTTTCACAGGTAAACAACAAATTATTTGTGTTTAGTTCAATGTGAATTTTGATAATATGATTACTTCCTTTTAATACACTGGCATATTTAAAAGCATTTTCGATAAAACCAATTAGTAACAGAGGTGCTATTTCTAACTCTTCCTGATCCAGGTCTGAAGAAAATTGAACGACAACTTTGTTAGACAAACGTTCTTCTTGTAGATGGATATAATCTCGAATATGCTGTATTTCTTCTCGTAAAGTTACTAGATCATGTTGACTTTTATGCAGCACATAACGAAAACTATCTGACAGTTTTAAAAGTAATTCAGGAGTATTATCATCCTTTCGTAATGCATTGGCATATATCGTGTTTAGCGTATTGAATAGAAAATGAGGATTTATTTGTGCTTTTAGAGCCATAAGTTCTGCTTGTTGCTTTTCTTTGGATAATACCTCAAAAGCCACTTGTTTTTTATAATTGTTTTTTACTGAATAGATGGCATAAAAAACAACACCAAAACTGATGTAAGTAAGCAAATTAGTGAAAAAATGAACCCAAAAATCAGTGTGCTGTGGATGAAAAAAATTATCAAAGAATTCATACAACATGATATTCGATACTAAAAAGAACAACAAGATAGGTACGTTTTTTAATTTATTCTTAATCGAGAAATACCAGAAATACAGCAAATATGAGATAGTCATCTTAAAAATCAAAGCATTCACCTCATGAAGAAAAGACATCATATAACCTCCTTCTCTTCCAGCATATTTTATGTATGGATATAAAAAAACCATACTCCAGATAAAAACGTGCAACAAGGGTTCTATGGTTATAAATTGTTGATATGTGTTTTTAGTTGTTCTCACTGATGACAAGGTACAATTTTATTCATGTGAAATTACTAAATCCTTTATCGCTGCCTTCGCAAAAATTACTTGCTCTCCTGTAGTTCCACTAATACGAAACATTAAATGCCCATTAGGGAATGGTTTACAGTCTTCTTGTTCAAAAATGATGTTACCGTCCAATTTGAACCATAATCTATTTCCAACCTTACCTATTTCAACGGTATACCACTTCCCTACTTCTACAATGTTTTCTTTTGTATTTTGATAAAAACCCCTTTTGTTTGGGGATTCGTTCTTGAAGAAGAAAGGTTTATTTCCATGTGATCGATTGTTGAAAGTAAGATTGTAATGCTCTAGGTGTGTTCTCCAGGTCCAGAATTCGCTTCCTTTTGTCTCTGGCGACGGTAAGGTTAGTTTTTCTGAAGCACCATTGTCTGAAGCAGAAAAAAGTACAATAAGAACAGAAGAATCCGATAGTGCTTTTACCTTATAATTTAATTGTAAATCTCCTATATAGCTTTCTGGGCTAATCAAGAAAAAGCCATCAGACCCTTCTATTTCTTCTATAATTAATTCGTCTCCGATTACTGTAGTCTTGCCCTTATCAAGGGTTTTCCAGGTGCTTAACTCCTGTGGTGTGATTGCTCTTTGTATGAGTTGGTTCTTATTACAACTATTTAGCCCGATTAGTAGACTCAAACTTATAATTCTAAGTAAAAAAGGTGATTTCATAACTGTTTTTTTGTTTTTGATTAATCGACGGATCCGTCATGCGAGTAATTTCTTTTTTTTCTGTTTCTTGTTTTTTCTGTGTTCTGAAAGAGTTTGTAGGTAAGGCCAAATAACCAGCCAAAAGTTTGGGATTGAAACCGCCAGGTTTCTCTTTGCACTATATTGGGTAATACTAGTGTTCTAAATCGTAAGTTTTGATCAAAAACATCTACAATTCTAAGGTTTGCGAAAAGTCTATTTTTCAAAAATTTTGCTCGTATAGCTGCATCCAAACGATTTCTGGGTTCGGTAAAATTGAAAATACTTTGGTTTTTTGGAGTGTATCGATAGGTGAAATCTGTGCTAATCGTTTTAGAAAGCTTAAAAGTGTTTTTAAATATTAGGTTAGAACTATATAAGTCATCCCAAGTCACATTTGGTTGATTTGCTTTGGTGTAATAGTAATTGGCCGAGAGTTGGGTATTCCAGAAGTTCGTAATGTCGTATTGTAATGTGCTTTCAATACCATAGGAATTTCGACTTCCCAAATTTTCGAAACTAACAATTCTTACACCATTTGCATCGATGCGATCAATCCATTGAATAACATCTTTTTGGTATCTGTAAAAAGTTGATAAAAAAGCTTTTATATTGCTTTTATTAAATTGATAGTTTATTTCAAAATTATCAGAGAATTCGGGAGTTAAGTTTGGATTCGCATTCCATTGAAAGTATTGATTTCCAATCTGAAAAGGGTTAATATTTCTGAAGTTAGGTCGGGAAATTCGTTTGCTATATCCTGCTGCAAAAGTACTTTGATCATTTAGATTATAGGATAAATGAACAGATGGAAATACATTTGAAAGATTTAAATTGATTTCTTGATTGGTATCTGTATTGTTGCTCTTAGAACTAAAGTATTCATAACGAAGTCCGGCTTGCCAGTTCCATTTATGGGTACTGAATTTTGTTTGTATATACCCTCCTAGTTCATACTCTTTATAGTCAAAACTATCATTGGTAAGGCTGGATTCAGCTAGTTCCAGCTCTCTAGAGCTCTCTAATTCTCTATAATTCCAGGACAATCCTGAAGCTATAGAAAATGAGTTTATGGGTAATTCGTAATCAAAGGCAAATGCATGTAACCTATTTATGTTTGTTTGTTTTTCTCTGGATAAGAATATATTTTCTTGAATGTCCTCTGCAGGTAGAACGTTTTTATTGTTAGTTACATTGTAGTCTATTTCCAGGAAGTGACTTTCATTATCAAAACTTGCTCTATAATTCAAGTTATAATCGGTAGTTTTATGTGTGTGTGATGAGTTTCTGGTATATACAAAATCTGGCGAATTGGTGATATTTGTATAGAATGTATCATTATAAAAACTATGAAAATCATTTGTGTGATCGACCTGAAATGATACCACGGTGTTCTCGCTTAAAAAGAAATCTATTCCTGAAGAAATTCTTGCGACTTTCCCGTTAAAATCGTGAGGAGCATAAAGGTCTCTAGTGTTTCCATTGGTATAGCGCTGAAAAACCCATTGTTTACTATCCATGTTTCTCCTGCCATCAGAAGCACTCAGCCTAATATTCATTCTGTAGAAATTGTAGTTGCTGTCCATCCCATATTGATAACGTTTGGTACCTACCGAAGAATTTAGGTTTAGGTTAAATCCGAAGTTTATATTTTTTTTTAAACTAATATTGATAATCCCAGATAGTCCATTGGCTTGATGCTTCGCAGAAGGGGATGTAATGATTTCTATTTTGTCAATACTAGAAGCTGGTATTTGCTCCAGGAGTTCAGAAGCATTCAGAGGAGATGGTTTACCATTCACCAATATACGAACATTACCAGCCCCCCGTAATGAAATGACACCCGTACCTAGATCTGTTTCTATTTCTGGTATTTGATCAAAAGCCTCTAATGCAGAATTTCCTGATTGCTGTAGATCTGCTCCGAGGTTGATGATCTTTCGATCTATTTTTAATTCTGTTGTTGTCTTTTCAGATTGAATGATAACTTCATCTAGAGTGTTATACACAGGATGTAGGATGACTTGTATTTCATTGGCGAGTTCAATAGTACTTAACTCGACTTTGATCGTTTCATAGCCTATAAAACTAACTTCCAAATGTGTCCATTCTTTAGATGTTGTCACACGGAATTTTCCTTGATTATCAGAGGATGTACCATCTACTAATAACGTGTCATTGTATAAAGCAATGGTCGCAAATGGTATAAATTCTGCTGTTGTAGCATCTGTTACTGTTCCAGTATAAGTAGTTACTCTTTTTTGAGATAAAGTAGAGTTAGAAAAAGGAATAAGAAACAATAAAAGCAGAATGAATCGCATTAATTTAAGTTTTTTAGCCATCTATATAAAAGGCAGTACGACTCAAATATGAGCTTTTGCATTAGCAATACTCATTTTGTTCTGTCAACCTATCACATTATTCTGTAAATGAACATTTTCTTGATCATGATTTAGATCAAAACAAAAGCAGTTATTGTCAATTCATCTTTATTAAAAGAAAAAGCGGGAACATATGGATGTGTTTCCGCTTTTACTTACTAGTATCCTGGTTACTCTAAAGATTCTTATGAAAAAAATCACTGGTTTTATTTACAGCGAGATTCACCTCTTTTTCTTGATCATAGAACGCAAACTGATGCATTGGGGACGCTAAATCTGTATCTACCCATACTAACTCCTTGTTTTTAGAAGGAACAGCTTCAAAGTACTTTTTGGTATAATCAGGCAATACACAACCATCACTGTGTACCATAAATAGGGGTTTATCTAACTTTGCTGCCGATGGAAATGGATCCAGGGTTAACCAATCTTCCCAGGTAGCTACAGCAAATTGATCAGCACTCCATTCTGGAATAGCACCACGTTCTGGATTAAGATAGTAATCAAACTCTCCATACATAGCAGCATCTGGATCTGTTGTAGAAATGGCTTTGATATAGGTAAACTCTCCTGTTTCTGCATATTTCTTTTTTGCATCTTGTGCTAATTTAATTTTAGACTGTACGCCTTCTTCTCCTCCATAAAACAGTTTTACGGCTTCTGCATCGTGTAACCAGGACGCTGTAGTAGCCACAGCCTTTATGTTCTCATCTTCTGCTGCTGCCATAAGGGTGTACATAGAACCTGCGCATACTCCAAAAGCACCAATTTTGTTAGCATCCACTTCTGGTAGGGTTTTTAAGTATGTAATGGCATTGTGAATATCCTGAATTTTCATCTCGGGATTTTCCCAGGATCTTGGCACTCCTTCACTCTCTCCGTAATTTCTAAAATCAAATGCCAGGGTGATAAAACCAGCTTCAGCGAAACGTTTTGCATACAAACCTGCCATTTGTTCTTTTACAGTGGTCCAACTTCCTGAACATATAATGGTTGGGTATTGCTTTCCTTCTTCAAAATTAGGTGGGTAAAATAAGTTCCCAACTATAGCTAAACCTTCACTTTTGAATTCTACCTTTTTCATATCTTTTTGTTTTATCGTTGTTTTGATCTCTTTTTTTTGTTCAACTTTTGTTTCTTGTTTACATCCCAGTATCGCCACCGAGATTATCGTTAAAAGGATTATTCTTTTTTTCATCATACTACTTGATTTTATCTAGCAACCCGAAACCTCGAGCAGCTACGATAGGGTTAAAAATCTCTACATATTCTACTATTTTTCCTTCATCATTGAACTTGAAGGTCGAGTAATATTGATTGCTGTATACACCTGCATCATTCTTCAATTGGATGTTACCCGTGTATTTTACAAATACCATTTTTGGATCTTCCATCGCATAGATTTCATCGATAGGAAAGGTCATACCGTCAAAATTTGGAAAAACGGGAGTCCAATACGCTCTAATTTCCTCTTTACCATTAGCCCCAGTTGGGAATAAACCCGAGTGATATGGATTGATGTGCTTCCCCTGATCTGCAAAAAGGGCTACCAATGCTTCTACGTTTTCGTTTTCCAGAGCAGTAAAGAATGCTTTTACTGAAGCCTTGTTTAGGATTGCTATTTCTTTGGTCATAGCTAGATGTTTTGTAATGGATTTAACGTCATTTTGATTTTCCTGATTGTTACAAGACCAGAGTATTGCTAATAGTAATAACAGGATTATTGATTTACTTGTTCTTTGCATTTTCAATAGCTTTTTGGATAAGTTTGGTGTTCCCACTTTGGTACTTATAATTAAACTTCATAGTTGTGATTTTCCAGGTATCCTGGATTTTTTCCAGATCAAAATCATAACTTCCTACTACAGTCCAGATGTTTCCATTTTCATCTTCCAGATAATGAGTGGCGGTTCCATAACAAAAGGCATGGGCTGTATTATCGTTAATTGTAATGATAAAGTTTCCAATTTGATGATGAGTATGTGTAAAACCAGGTAAAACCGTTTTCCAACCTGTAGTGATTTCACTAGGGGACATCGTTACAGCATCCGTACCTGTCATAGAAGAATAATCCAAAAAAACCTGGTTATTAAATTGTGCTTCTACTCCACTCCAATCTTTCTGGTCTGTATGTACAAATACTTTGGTAATGATAGTTGTAATGTTTTGTTGATCGTTCATAACTATACTTGATTTTTCTTGAGATTGACCAGCAAAAGCATAACAAGTCAATATCATAATTAATACCTTTTTCATATCATTTTGTTTTGATGATACAAAGGTGCTGTAGATTCCCTTGGAAAGATTTATAGAATCAAATCAAGAAGTATAAAAATCAAAGAGCTTGACTTTTTCTGAATGTATTTGGAGTTTGATCCGTCAGTTTTTTAAAAAAACTACTGAAGTTATTAGGAGAATCAAAGTAAAGGGAATAGGCTATTTCTTTGACACTCATTTGTGTTTGCAATAAGCGTGATTTTGCCAATTGTAAGATATGTTGATTGATATGTTGTTTGGCTGTATGACCCGTTATACTTTTTACGGTAGCATTTAGGTGATTGGGATGGATAGCCAACAAATCTGCATAAAAACTGGTAGAATGTGTTTTTTTGGTTCCTAAACTGGTTTCATAAAAACTGGTTTCGATCAACGTTTGAAATCTGGATAGCAAATGAACGTCCGCTTTTCTGAACGCGCTGGCAGCATCTTCTTTGGTTACCTGTTGCGTAAAGAAACGTTTTACAAAACTGAGCAGAACCAGCACTTGTGCTTCTATGATTTGTGTAGAATCCTGTTGTAAATGCTGCTGCTCTTCATAAATAGCTTCGTAAATAGCTAATAACTTTGAAACTTCGTCGGGTTGAACTTCAAAGGGTATTGATTTATCTATTTTTAAGAAAGGAAAATCTGCTAGTAGTTCCTGTAAGTGCTTGGATTTGGTAATAAACTCTTTGGAAAACATGAGATAGTACCCTTTCCAGTCGGGTACAATGTCCCAGGATATGATTTGAAACGGAGAATTAAAAAATACCGTTGCTCCTTCAGGAAAATTGGTATGATGTCCGGATATTGCCTTGCCAGAACCTTCTACTTTTATAGCAATAGCATAGAACTCATGTTTAAAAGGCTCCATTTTGGCGATAACAGTAGGCATGTTTTCTTCAAAACTTCTAATATCAAAATACAATTGCTTTGGCGGCGAAATTTGTATCGCCTTACAATAAGAAGAGATCGTTTTGAAGTGCAGCATGATTCAAAAGTACCGTTCCTTGCTCAAGTGACATAATCTTTGAGCTATTTTTACATCAAAATTCCATTCTTGGCCTCAATACCAGGGGGTAAATCGGTCTCGCCCAGCATTTCTCTTAAATCAATTTCGATGGTACGGCATAAGGATAACATAGGGATGTCATTAGCCATCCCCTGAAAAGGGTTTTCAGAATAATCCCCAATAACTTCCATCATTACATATACCCAGCCAATAAGAACGGTAATGGCGATGGATAAACCGATACCCCACTCTCCTATTTTATCTAACTCGGGCATCATGCTAAAGGGAAGTAAAATCACAAAAATCGCCACAAAATACCAGCTTATATTTGCATATTGTCGTGGTAACGGAAACTTTTTGATACGTTCATTTTTACCTTGTAAAGTGTAAAAACTTTTTAAAATATTGGCCATTTCCATATGTCGAAAATCTTCGATATATCCTTGTTCTCTAAGTGCTTGTAAATCTCTGGATTGTTCATTAATGATTTGTGTGGCCGTATTATTATAATCTACTAACCGATCGTGCTCTTCTTCTGGTAAAAATTGCTTCAGTTCGCTACGAGTAACTTCATCATCGACCAAGCCAATCCCAAATTTCTTTTGGTATTTTCTAGCTGTCCTGGCTGTAAAACCTCCCTGACTAATATGTTCCCAGGGAGTAGCCACCAATAGTTGGCTTCTATGCGCGTATAACCACCCGATATGTCGATAGATAAGACGTTGTTTGATCTTATGAATCTCTTCTTTTGTAAGCTGGTTATCTGTAAAAAAATTGGATATAAAACCGTCAACCATCATTCCCCAGGTACGACTATCATTTACAATACCTCCCCATATCTTTCGGGCTTCCCACATACGATCATAGGCCTGATTGTTTTTAAAACCTACATAAAAAGCAACTGCGGTACCTATAACAGAAACCGGTAACCAGGGAATGCTGAATGTAATAATCTCAAAATAATATAAGGCAGCAATCGAGCCCATAAATAGGGTTAGCCAAATAATGTGGTGTGCTGTCCACTTCAATAATTTAAATACACTAATTCCTTTGGTAACGATCATATTTGTACAGTTGTGGTTATATTTTCAGCTCTAATATAAGCTAATTTGCACTTCTGTACTGTGTTGGAGTTAATCCTGTTTTGGATTTAAACAATTTATTGAAGCTTTGTGGATATTCAAATCCAAAATCGTAAGCAATTTCACTAATCGTTTGTGTACTGGTAAGAATTTTGGTCTTTGCTTTATCAATCAAAAAGCTTTGAATATGCTCTTTGGCACTGATTCCTGTTTCGTTTTTTAACAGGTCTCCCAGGTAATTTGCAGACATATTCAGTTCATTTGCACAGAAATTTACCGTTAGTACGCCTAGATCTTTTGCCTTTTCGGTATTAAAATAGTCTAACATGATATTTTCAAACCGGGAAATAAGATCCTTGTTTAGATTGGTTCTGGTGTAAAACTGTCTATCGTAGTAACGCTTACAGTATTTCAGTAAAAGATCGATGTTCGAAATTATCAATTCTTGGCTGTGCTTATCAATGTTTTGATTGTATTCCTTTTCTATTTTGGAAACCAGTTCAGTCAACGATCTTTTTTCGTCATCAGATAAGTGAAGTGCTTCATTGGTTTCGTAATTAAAGAACGAATAGGTACTAATCATTTTACCCAGTTCTGATTTGCCAATTAGATCTGGGTGAAACAACAGCGTCCAACCAGAGGCTCCTTTGTATTCCTGATTGTTTTCGATTTTAATGGTTTGATTGGGTTTCATAAAAACCATAGTCCCTTCTTGAAAGTCATAGGAATTTCTACCGTAACTCAATGAACCTGAAATCCCTGATTTTAAACTAATCTGATAAAATCCAAACACATAGGAATAATCCCCATAATCATAGTTCGTCATCTCGTCTGTAATCGGTAAGACAGACACCAATGGGTGCTTTGGTTTTGGTAGCTGTAAAAAATCATGTACTTGGGTAATGTAATCTATTTTTATGATGTCTTTCATTGTCACTAATTTAAAGATTCTACATGAATTTTTATAGCTCTATTCAATCTTCCGTAGGCTTCTTCCACAGGTTTGGGATTCCAAAAATTAACACCAATACCTCGATAATCTTCATGGATGATTAGTTGGGTTCCATTTGAAGTTGGTTCTAGGATATATTTATGATCAAAGGTTAATATCAATGGCATTCCACCTCCCTGATTGAGTAATTGGTTTGGAATAACTTCTTTTACTGTAGAGGATATTTGACTTACGTTGTTGGCATCTTGCGTAAATTGATAAGTTACTTTATTGCCTTCTTGTATTTGTCCTTCTATCAGTTTCATTACTGGGTTCCAGGTGTCATAAGCTTGAGTGTCTTTCAAAACGGACCAAACTTTTTCGGGAGTGGCATGAATAGTAATCTCATGATGTACGGATTTTCTACCGGTTAAATATAAGATCAGCAGAATGACCACAAGAGCGAACAAGAGGATTAAAATCTTTGAGTTCATAAGAGTTTCTTTTTATCGTTTAATTAGTTCAAATAATTATCAAACCATCCTACTATTTTTTGTGGGTTTTTGCCTAGCCAATCGTATGCTGCACCACGTTTCTTTTCCAAATCAATCATCAATAGCTCTTTCTCTACCCTAAGATCGTTATAATATTGCTTTACCATCTCCATGTTGGTCATAGGATCGTTACTATTTTGAATAACCAAGGTTGGTACTGAAATGTCTTTTACGTATGGCAAAAAGGAATCTCCATCCAACGAAATATTTCTTTTATTCTTATTGTATTTGTTACCTGCAGCAACTAGAAAACTAGGTAACCCCATAGCTTTTACAAAGTAATCATATGTGAGTGGTTGTACAGAGATCATGGTTTTGAGGTTGGTGAATTGTTTCATGTCCTCCATACCAAAAGCAAAAGTACTGGCTCCTTGCCCCATACAAATAGATAATAACCCGATATTGGCTTTTTGATATTCTTCATGTTCTGAAATGTAACGTATCGCTGCTACCACGTCTTTACGCTCTTCCAGCCCCCATGTTACCCATCCGTTTTGTTCACTATTTCCGTGGTTGCGCATGTCATACATCAATACGGAGTACCCCGCTTCTACCAGATACTTAGCTTGATCCAAAAAATGAATGTCACTAGTCCATAAAACATTTTTCATCATTCCTTTTCCTTCTTGTGTAAATCCACAACGAGAACATTGTACTCCAAAATGAGATTGAATAATTACCTTATCGGTTCCTCCTTTTATTAACCAACCAGAAAGAGTAACGCCATCTGAAGCAGTAAAGGTTACATCTTCGTAATTAAGTTGGTACTGATCTGGGGTTTCAAACACAGGGGATTTACCTGGTTTAACCATCATATCTGATATCATTTTGCCGAACATAACTTTTAGTTTTAGAATTTATAGCAAAGTTAAATGCTAGATTGTGAGTAGAGTAAATCATATCACTGAATGTATAAACCAAATTACAGTATGCAGTTTTTGGATTAGATGATGCTCTAGTTTGATGATTAAAAAATGTTCAAACAAAATCGTTTTTCAAGATGAACTCCTTACAATACTTAATATCTTTGTTATAAATCAATGTCGCATGCGAATCATAGTTCTTATTTCTCTAGTATTCATTTCTTTTTTTCAATGTATTGCGCAACCTAATGTAGCAGAAAAAGTAACTATCACACGTTTAAAAAACTTATATAAAATAAGTGATGATGTATATCGATCTGAGCAACCTAATAAAAATGAATTTGAACGATTAGAAGATTATGGGATTAAAACTGTACTTAATTTCAGACGTTTAAAAGAAAATTCTCGTAAGGCAAAAGGAACCCAACTACAACTAGAGCGTTTACCCTTACGAGCTGCAGAAATCGACGAAGAGGATATCATTAATGCGCTACAAATTATTAATAACGCAGAGAAACCCATTCTTATCCATTGCTGGCATGGATCAGATCGTACGGGAGTAGTTTCTGCGGCATATCGAATTGTTTTTGATAATTGGTCGAAAGAACAAGCCATTAAAGAGTTTAGACAACCTCAATTTGGCTATCATGAAAAATGGTACCCTAATCTTGTTGAACTTCTTAACAATTTGGATGTTCCTAAAATAAAATCCTCATTAGGAATTTAATTATATCACTCTCTATTTTTTACTTAATATAGTAATGATGTTAGGGTATACCGCTACCCTTTTGGTATACTCTATTTGAAGATGTAATTGTTACTATATAAATAGTTTAATTACTATAATTATAGTTTTATGACTATAAATATAGTTATATTGAAAAATAATTCTATATTTGTCCCATGAATGAATTAACAAAAGCCGAAGAACAGGTGATGAAATACGTATGGAAACTTGAAAAAGTATTCCTAAAAGATATTGTAGATCAGTTTCCTGAACCAAAACCTGCATATACTACTATATCCACTGTGGTAAGAGTTTTAGTAAAAAAAGGATTTCTAAAATTTGACACTTATGGTAAAATACGACAGTATTACCCTGCTATTTCCAAGGAGGTGTATTTCAGAAAGCACATGAAAGGATTGGTTGGTAATTTTTTTAGTGGATCTGCTAGTAAGTTTACCTCTTTTTTTGCTTCGGATGAGGATCTTAACCTTACTGAATTAGAAAAGATGAAAAAAATGATAGAGGAAAAAATAGAACAACTAAAGGATAAGAATGAATAGTTTGATTTTATATATTTTACAAGTAACCGCAGTCTTTTCTGTACTATACCTATGTTATCTTCTTACCTTAAGAAAACTGACTTTTTATGCACTGAATCGGGCTATACTATTAGGGATGATTCCCATCTCTTTTCTGTTACCATTGATCAACGATGCAGTTCCTTCTTTTACAAATTCATTAATAGAAATTCCTGTCTTTGATGAAATGTATCAATACGTACCGCAGGATATTGCCGTTATAGAACCTTCTCCAACAACACCATCCGTCAATTATATGTTGATTGTAGGTTTCTTATACGGTTTAGGACTTTTAGCGTGTTTGCTAAGGGTATATATAAGTATACGAAAGTTAGTGGTACTAAAAAGGACATCCATAAAGCAGCAAAAAACAGGATATGAACTAGTAGTGGGAAATGTATCCCAGGTATTTTCTTTTTTTAATACAATTTACTTACCCAAAAATAGTTGTGACCCCTTGATTATTGCTCATGAAAAAGCTCATATTCATTTTAGACATTCTGTAGACCTGATCTTTCTTGAATTGTTTATTGCGATATTTTGGTTCAACCCTTTATCCTATTTGTTTAGAAAGTCCTTGAAAGCCATTCATGAATATCAGGCCGACGAAAAGGTGATTCATCAACAAGGGAAACCGTCTGAGTATTTGGAGCTATTGTTGCGTACAATTGACATTTCGAATCCAAATCACACTTATAATTATTTCAAACATCCAATCTTAAAACAACGAATAGATATGATTACAAAAACCAAATCAAGCCCTTTTACCAAACTAAAATATGTTTTCTTAGTACTGGTATGTGTATTTTTAGTTTCCGCATTTTCGAAACCTATTGTAAACGAGGTGCCTATTACCAAAACAATAGCTATAGAATTAAATGATGATACTCCTCCTTCCCTATTTCCTGTACAAAACGGGACCAAAAAGGACATTACCTCTCATTATGGTCATAAACGAAATAATCTCAAAATTGGTGAGGGGATTATCCATAGAGGAATAGACATAAGAGGTAGTGTTGGAACACCTGTTTTGGCCACTGCAGATGGAGTGGTTGCCAAAGCATCATTAGAAGGTAATTGGGGAAATCTAATTGTCATCCAACATGCAGATGGGTATGAAACCTGGTATGCGCATCTTGACGGCTTTAATACTGAAGAAAAACAAACCGTTAAAAAAGGTGATGTGATCGGTTATTTAGGAAATACCGGAAAATCCACTGGACCTCATTTGCATTATGAGGTACGACATGAAGGAAAATACCTGGATCCAATAGATTACTTAAAATAGCAGTCGTTATCTTTGAAATGACTACAACTAAAAAAATCAAAAGCCTTGTTTAGACTTTTGATTTTTTTTTGGTTTTGTCTTTAGCTGGTTTTAAAAAATTAGGGTTTTTCAAAAAGGGATTTGTCCACATCAACACCAAATTGAATATTGGTCCAATTTGTAATGTAATACGCTTTTCCTTTTACGTTACCATCCCAATCTGCTTCAATATATTTTCTTTTTGTAGGGATTTTGATTCCGTCGATAGTTTCGTAATCAAAAGTCATCAAATACGGATCTGAGATACCAAACCCAACCACAGTAAATAAGAACTGATCAATCAACTTTGTTTCTTTATTTACATATATGATGTAGGTGTCCTGAGCATCTCCCACCTGATCGCCAAAGGTAATTTTAATACGCTTGTAGTCTTTCCCGTTTACCTTTTGATCACTTAGTAACTCATGATTTACTCCATTATCTGCCAATTTAAAGAACATGGCGAACCAATAATAATTCGTTTTTCTTAAAAATCGGGCTACGCCATTAGCTTGTTGATCATCAGATACTTTTCCATCAAAAGTTACCCATGCATCTGTTCCGTTATATCCTTCTACTACTTTGCCGTTTGTGCCAGTAAGACTGTGTGTTGTATAGGTGGCGTAAGAACGTTCGCCATCAAACATATACGTTTCTTTTCCTACCAAGGTAATTGCATTTTCTCCTTTTGGAGCACGATATTCATAGTCGTAGGATACAGTTCCTTTGTTGTAGAAGTTTTTGGCTCCACCAATAGCCTCTACAGATTGCGCAATAATTTCTTTTGCGGTTTGTGCAGTAGCTAATGTTGAAGCTACTACAAATACTAGTGTTACAATTATTCTTTTCATCGTTTTAATAGTTTTGATTATGATTGTTATCTGTTATTTATTTCCATTTAATGCTACATCCCATACTGGGTTTCTGATCCAATACGATTTCGGTATGGTTTACTAGTGCAGTTAGTGCACTCGCTAATTCGTTACCTGTGGCTTTTCCCATACCTGGGCGGGTTTCGTCAAATCGCCCTCTATATGCAAGGTTTAAATCTCCATCAAACACGAAGAAATCTGGTGTGCATTCTGCTTGATATGCTTTTGCTACATCTTGCATTTCATCATATAGATACGGAAAGGAATAGCCTTCTTTTGCTGCCACTTGTTTCATGATTTCTGGACCGTCTTGTGGATAATACTGTACATCATTGCTGCTTATTGCTATAAACTGCACTCCTTTAGCTTGAAATTCGTTAGCTATTTCTACCAATTTGTGATTGATATGATGTACAAAGGGACAATGGTTACATATGAATATTACTACAGTAGTGATATCCGATTTTATGTCTGACAAGGAAATTGATTTCCCTGATACAGTGTCTGGTAATATAAATGAAGGAGCTTTTGTGCCCAACTCCATCATATTTGATTGTACTAATGCCATTTTTTTGGATGTTATGAGGGTAAGAATAACTTATATGAAATTAGACACCCTACAAGTTATTCTTACACCCTTTGTTGTTACTATACCATTAATTTTTCCCATGCATTTGGCTCAAATGCTGAATCTACCTTAGTTTGTGCTACGTAATTGATGTAATTGGTCATTACTTTTAAGCTCACAATGGTAATTACTTCTAATACATTTTCTTGCGTAAAGCCAGCTTCAAGAAATGCATTGATATCTTCTTGAGAAACACGACCTCTACTGATCGTAGTGGCTTTTACATATTGGCTAAGAGCTTCTAGACGTGCATCCGGAATTGGAGTTCCGGTACGCAAGGCATCCAGAATAGATTGATCAATCTTATGCATCTGACCAATAGAAGTATGAGCTGCCATACAATAGTGACAGTTGTTCTCATAACTGGCTGCTAGGTATGCTACCTGTTGTTCTTTAGCACTTAGAGTACTGTTTTCACCAAGATTGGCACTTCCCTCCCAATAGTTTTTTAATAAAGCCGGATGATTAGCCATGGTTCCTAATAAGTTAGGAACAAAACCGTAGGCTTTCTTAGCTTGCTCTAGCACCTCTTTAGAAGTTTCAGGTGCGTTTTCAATAGTCTTTACATCGTAGTTTAAATTTTCAATTGTTGTCATTTGTATACGTTTTATTTATGTTATTTAATTTCGAAGATCAAAAAAAATAATAGACCGTTCGTTTATTTTTGTGATAAAAAAAATAGCAATCCTAATTTGCCGTAATTTTATCCTTGTTCTTTATTAATGTCATATTAATATTCAAAAAGTGATTTAGCGGTTCTCTACTTCGCTCTACCTTCATTCTACCTAAAGCACCGTTAAAGCTGTCGAAAAGATAATTAGCCAAATCCAAGGCTTCTATATGTTTAATAATCTCTCCTTCTTCTTGTCCTTTTGCAATGAAACCTGCTAATCCCCTGCTCCATCTCTCATATACAGCCGATATTGTTTTAGACACCGGGTCTATGGTTCCGGCTACTTCTGTACTTAGATTTCCTAATAAACAACCTACTTTGAAGTCCTTTTCTGTATACCAGTCAATATGAATATTGAAGTGATTTCTGATTCGATCATAATAGGATAAGGATTCGTCTGATAAGTTTTTTTCAAAATCTTTACCTATGATCTCTTCAAAATGCAAAATGGCCTTTACCACAAAATCCTCTTTACTCTCGAAAGAATGATAGAATGAACCCTTTGGCATATCACATGCTTTAAGAATATCTCGTATTCCCGTATTGTGATACCCATTGAGGCGAAATAACTCTATCCCCTTCTCTAAAATATTATTGATATCGTGTTTTGCCAGGATTAGACCGTTCGTTTACTTTGCAAATATATAATAATAGACCGTTCGTTTCAAAATGGTTTTCGTTAAACTTTTATTAAAGTGATTTTATCGATTCATCCAGTCCTTAAAATCCTGAGTACGCTGCCTGCTTACCACAAACTCCTGTTCCTCAGCTTTGGTAACGGTAAGTTTTACACGATGATTAAAATAAGAATCTATCCGCTCTATAGCATTTTTGACTACTAATTGCCCTCGATTAATCTTAAAAAACATTTCTGGATCCAAGGTTTCATACAATTGATCAATGGTTTCGTCTACAATGTATTGTTTCGTAGCAGTTACTCCAAAGGTGATGCTATTTTCAGAATAAAAATATAGCACATCTTTTATTTTGAGTTGCACAAAACTTTTACCGTCTTTAACCAATATCCCTTCCCTACCACTACCTTGTTGCATATTTTGTAACAATTGCTGCACTATAGATGGATCAATAGTGTTTGAAGTATTTGAACTCGTGAACTTACCTAATGCCTGAGTGAGGTCATTTTTCTGAATTGGTTTGAGCAAATAATCGATACTGTTTACCTTAAAAGCTTGAATCGCATACTGATCAAAAGCTGTGGTGAAAATAATAGGAGCTTCTACCCTTACCTGTTGAAATATTTCAAAACTCAAGCCATCTGCCAATTGTATGTCCATAAATACTAAATCTGGGATGATTTGTTTTTGAAACCACAACACAGCTTCTTCTACACTATCAATAATCTCTAGCAACTGATATTGAAAATTGCATGCTTGCAATAATGACTGCAATTGTCTTGCTGCTCTAGGTTCATCTTCAATAATTAGTACTTGCATGATTACTTTTTTTGTTCTGCAGAAGATAGTAATGGTAAACTTACTTTAAATTTTCCATTTGATTGATCTACAGTCAGGGATTGTTCAGAAATAAGCCCATATCTTTTTTCTATGTTTTTTAGCCCTAATTTAGTAGATGCTAACTTTGTAGATCTTGTTTGGATAGTATTGGACACCACTAAATGATTATGATCAGCTGCAACAGTAATTTCCAGGGGTTTTGCTTTGGATATTACATTGTGCTTGATGGCGTTTTCTAATAATAGTTGTAAACTCATCGGTATGATCATAGTATTTTTTACAGTATCGGGCACATCCCAATGCACTTGCAAATTAGTGCCAAAACGTTCTTTTTGAATATGAATATACGCCTCTGCAAATTTTAACTCATCATGTAGGGTAACCAGATTAACCGATCCCGATTCTAAAATAAAGCGATAGATATCCGCAAGTTTATCCACAAAGTCTTTTGCTTCTTCTTTAGAATTTTGGTCGATGATATCGCGTAGCGTATTCAAACTATTAAATAAGAAGTGTGGCTGTGCTTGATTTCTTAGTGTATCCAGTTGCGCTTGCACTGCAATCTGTTTGGCTTGCTCTTCTTCACGAATCGATTTCTTAAGTCGAATCAAAAAATAAACAGCCTCGTAGATCGCCATGGTCATGGTACTAATCAAAATTACCGGTAAGATAATTTTTGATCGCCCCATTGGGTTATAATGCACTCCAAATATCCAAGAGAGTAGAATTCCTCCTAGTGTATCCAATACAATTACCGTGGTTACGATACCTATGAAAAAGATAAGAATGCGTTTCAAATTATCTTTTAACGAAGGATATGTTTTTCTTAAAAAGATCAACAACTTACGCATGATAATCCAATCAAAAGTGGAGAAAAACAAGGACACTCCCCAATTAATGATCGCCTGCGGTAAAGGATACCTACTAAACGAATTACTAAACAAATAATCCGTAATAAAACTAAGTACGAAAATGCCGATAATCATAAACCAGCGATCATCAAAACCTAGAATTTCTATGCGCTCTTTTTTGGTATTGGGCATTATTGATATCTATAATTTAAGTAACGGAATAGCCTGCGATGCCTGATAAAAAGTAAACCCTATCCAACTGGCATACAATACTCCAAAAACAAGTACTGCAAGGAATTGTTTATTGAGACGTAGTTTCTTTTTGGAAGCCACCCATACTGCGAATAACGGAATTATTTGTATACCATGCAATCCAAAGAAATGTGCTACACGAAGATCACCTCCCACTGTACTCCAATTTACTAGTGGTAGACCTGCTCCTCCATCAGGTACGCCTACATTATGAGACAATTGCCCAATCATCTGCCCTCCTACCCAACTACCGGCAATCACGACAATCCATCCCATCAAGATAGCCCATTGTACAGGTCGATCCACCTTCATTTTTAAACGTAACGTATCGATGACATACATAAACATAATCAGCACGTTTATGGCTATTAATATTCCCATGGCAGCAAATAATAATCCATCAAGCAAAGAGCTTTGGTTGTAATGAGATTGTACTCCTCTAGCGGCTTGCATCACGATAATACCGATTTCTATGGCTAATGTCCAGGAAACGATATTGTTAATGATGTTTTTTCTTCTGGTTGAATAGGGATATAGTGTATTCAGATAACCGACGGTGAATATATAGATCCCTCCAGAGAGACAGAACTTCAAGGGCTTGATCCATATGTTGACTCCAACAAGGGTACGATCATCGACAATAAGTCCAATGATACATCCTATAGCCATAAGGAGGTGTAGCATGACAATACCGTACAAAATAGGGCTGCTTGCCTTTACTTCTCGTAATATATTCTTAAACCTGTTCATTTTTTTGATTTTTGATTGATTTGATGATGGTAAAAAGTAAAAAACCTACAGGGCCTAACATAAAGGTGGCAAATAGACATGGTGCCATAAGTACAGGATGAATTTTCAGTTTACGATTTTGTTGGATCATCCACATTCCGATTAATAGATCAAAAGCTAAATAGTGTACCCAACCCGCAATTACTGCGTTTTTTACCGTAAAAAGCTGCATTACTGATCCTAGACTCCCAAAATCTAATCCACCACCTCCTTGGATAGAAAGAAATATGTAGATAACATAAACTACTGAGAGTAGTAAAGGAATTACTTTGTAGTCAACTAAAAATCGGGTTGCCCTCCAGTTAGGTAAAATGATCATTAGGATCCACATGGGCATGGCCATCATATTGGCGATTGAAAATACTTGATCTGGACTCATACTATTCTGATTTGATTATACTTAGATTGCTTTTATAGTTTCAAATCTAGATAGGATATGAGAAAAAAGAAATAAAATTCTGTTCAATCGTCGTAAAATGACTTTGAACCATCAGAATAGTAATTAATGGTATAAAATTCAGAAAGCAACCAACACTTAAGTCAGTATCTCTTTCTACAATTTCAAAAAGGAGAAACCTAAAAAAAACAACACCTATTCGTACTGTCTTTATCTTTTATTTAATGAAGAGTAAAGGATCTACAATTTGAAGCTCTGGTGTGTTTTTCATTAATTGCTCCAACGCCCATTTGTGATTAGAGCCCACAAAAAGGATTACTTTGTCCCCTGGATCTGATTGTCGAAGCACGTGCATCATCATTCGAATATTTCTTTGATACCATCGTCCTAACCAATCTGCACCAATCCAATTGTGATCCACTCCTACTCTAATTTCTATGGCATGCATTCTTGCAATATCATACTGAGCGGCTTCTGCACTATTTAGTGATTTAATATTATTGTATAGCCCTAGAGAATTTCGTACACTATCATTATAGGTGTATACTTCTGAGATTTGCTGATGATGTTTTTTATTGAATTGGGTATCTACAGAATCCGCATATTTGGCAAAAGAACTAAAACTAAAATCTTCTAAGGACCCTATAAAATCAGGTTTGTTATCAAAAAGATATATAGTATCGTGCTGTAGCCTTTTTGCCATTTTGAATCCTAATTGATAAATCTCATTTCTCAGAGAGTCAATAGACTCTTCTGATGTTAAGTATTCCTGATATCTTGCATTATAAACAGAATCATAAAGAGGAGACTTTTCTATGAATACCTTTGTGGCACCAAACTTTTCTAAGTCAGTTAGTAACCGATCTATTTCAAGTTGATTTTTTTCAGACAATTCATCATAATTCGTTTCCTGATCAAAATGAAAAGTGCCAATAATCAATACCTCTATTTGATCTTTAAAATGTAATGCTTTGTACACAGAGTTTTCTTTTTCAATGGTTTCAGTTTTTGTGCAACTCATGAGACATAATGCGATTACAAAGCAATATAGGGTATTCATCTTGATAAAGGATCTCATCATATAGGTCATACGTTAATTTTTGAATTGGAACCAAAGTAGCTCATTTTTTTATTGGGCATTTGTTCAAAAAGGTCCCAAAATTAATAATAGGATAACTTTTGAATGCGATTAATGGTGAGTTATGGCTGAATGGATCTTACTATTGTATTTTATATATTTAAGAACGGTTCTAGTTATAAATATCACAGCCATATGGAGTTATTTTTTGACGGAATGTTGTGCTTTTTAGGCATTCAATTGATAGGTGTTTCTATGTTACACTTTTACGAAAGATCAAATCAGAACACGATTTATCTGGCTAGTATTTGTGCAATTTTTGGCCTTTGGTATTGCTACTTCATATTTCACCAAACATGGAGGCAACATTTCTTACTGGGAATTTTGTTAGGACCAGATAAGATGCTTTTTATTCCGGCCCTTCTATTGTTTTATTTTAAAAGCATTATGGAAGATTTGAAGACAAATTACATCATCAAGCACTTGACTATCCCTTCAATTATCTACCTAGCTTCACTGGTAATGCGACATTTTTTTCCAGAGTACTGGCCGTCATTCGACAAACAACAAATTCCCATGTTTTTCATCGCTGGGATTGCTATTTTCTGGTATTACTTCTTTTTAACCCGAAAAGCATTAAAACTTCATCTAAAATCACATCTTCAACCAAAGGTCTATAGGCGTTTTCTGTTTTTATTCTATTCGTTATACTCTTTTATGCTGCTTACACCAGCATTTGATATGTTGAAGTCTTTTTGGGATGCTCTCTATACTACCAATGACTCAACAACCTTATATGCATTGATTCTGGAGTACACAGAAGATATCGTGTACTTGCATTTCTTTTTTATTACCTACGTTTTTTCTTTGTATGCGCTTACCGAGCTGCGCTTTATTCGCAGGTTATTGTTCCCTAATGATCCTTTGTTAAGTAAAAACCTATTAACGAATACAGAAGAAATAAGCTACTTACTTAATCATAAGTTGATCGATCAAAAACTATATCAAGACCCTACTATCACTGCGGTTTCTTTTGCTAAACATTTTAACCTTCAGAAAAAAGATATCGTAGATTATTTAAGAGTAACAGACAAAGGTTCTTTTATTGAGTATATCAATCGGTTAAGAATAGAAGAATTTAAAAGGTTGCTAAAAGATGAAAAACATAAAAATTATGATCTGGTTGGATTGGCCCTAGAATGTGGATTTGCTTCTAAGTCTACCTTTTTTAGGGTTTTTAAAAAACAAGAAGGGATGACTCCAAATGAGTTCAAGAAACAACTTTGATTAAAAAAGCCCAGATGTTTGTTTTACACCCAGGCCTTTTATTCTTAGCAGTAATTTATCATTTTATTTACTCATCACATATCTACATGCTGAAGGTAAATTAATTATAAGGTCTCTCAACTTCTGAATATCTACAATCAGAATTCCAAAAAATAACTTTCTCATATCCTAATTTTTTAACTGTTAAACCATCAATTTTAAACACCTTTGATTTGTTTATTTTAGATTAGGAGCATGTACTTAAATATAGCAATAATCCTCCTTTTTTCCTATGGTTTTAACAGCTTTTAACGATGCTTTCAGTACATTTTCGACACACAAACTTTACTTTGGTCAACAAAAAGAAAAGACTATTTACCGGGGGGATAAATAGCCTTTTCATTGCATCTAAATCAATAAACAAATCACTCTCTAATTATATTTACGTTTCTATAGGGTTTTCTTATATGCTTTGACGTATACTTTGTCATTGTAATTTCAGATGATACCAGGAGCCAAACCTTTTAACCTTTTATCTATTTTTTTCTTCTTTATAGTCACTAATTTCATGATATCCATTAGTTTTGGGTCCTTCGTTTTTTTGTAAATCTCATTGATTTTGAGCACCAATGATTTTGCTTCTCGTGAAGCTAAAACTCTATCACTGGTTGTCATCCTAGCCATACTCCTTTTTTCAAATTCTATTGCTTTTTGTAATAATATCATGATCGTAGTTTTTATTTATATTAATCTTCTGTATCAATAAGAAATGGTGTTTTACCATCGGTAAGTATAATTTTACTGTTTGGGGATTCAGAAAGCTTATTAAAAGCTTCTATACTTCGTATTTTGATGATTTCCTGAGTTAGTCCTTCAGATAATATTTTCTGGGCATCTCTTTCTCCCTTTGCATTTATAATCTTTCTATCCGCTTCTAACTTGGCTTGTTTGATTACAAATTTCATACGCATAGCATCCTGTTCTGCCTGTAGTTTGCGTTCTATAGATCTCGCTAATCCCGAAGGCAGTTGAATACTCTTCATTAATACTGCAATGAGCTCAATTCCATCTGCTTGTTTTTCTAGATTCTCTTTCATTTTTGCTTTGATTTCTTCCTCGATAGTTGCTCTCATTCCTGAGTGCATATCTTTGGCATAAAACTTAGCGCAAACGTCTGAGGATGCGGATCTAAAGACACTGGTAATAATAGATTCGTAATCTTGTCCAAGGTTTTCTAATACACTCGGAATTTTGTGCTGCTCTAATCGATATAGAATAGAAATCTCTGAATTGACGCTCAGCCCTTCTTTACTAGGGAGACTCAAAATCAACTTAATGTTGTTCGTCTGTGTAGATTCTTTGATTACTTTGCTAGTAAAAGGATTATAAAATACTGTACCCTGGGTAGCTACCTTATCAGAAAACTTCCCAAGAGTTTGCTTTACTCCTGCTTCACCCGGGCGAATCACTGCACAATTGGTGCATATTAATAAGGATATTGATAACAACAAAAAACATCTATTCATCTTCATAATTTCTACGTGAGTTTTAGAATTATACTCTAAAGTTAGGAAACAAAATTCATAAGTTTTCATTTATATTTATTATCATTAATATAAGTTTTATTTATGAAATATAAATTTTATGATTGATTTAACATGTTGAAAAACAACATGATAAGGTGTTTTTTAAAAGTATTACTATCGAAACCCTCTTCCCTACTGGCGTGAGCGAAAATAACGAAGTAAAGATGTCCATATTATGAATAGGAATGGCCTATGGATTTAACAAAGTCTTAGCTTGTGCATAAAATATATTTATGTTTTAAATTAAAAATATAAATAAAAATATATGGTAAAGAATGTAGAATTTTGCACCAGAAAAATAGGTCATTTACATAAAGGAATGATCAAAAGGATAAGCCTAAAACCTATACATATGAGAAATAAATCCAACTTACTCGTTACTTTTTTAATTTCAGTCGTTTTTACCCTTGGATCTTGTAAAAAAGAGAAATCTGCACTCTTGGCGGATCACCTTTTGGAAATCAAAGAAAAGAAAGAACTAGAAGCCAAAGCAACACAAACACTTGTCAACAATACCGTTAATTCTGATAATAAAGCTTTAGAAAACAAGGTAACCACAAAGTCCTATTATAAAAAAGAAGATAATTACGTTATCGATTACCGTTATCCGGTGTTGGATACCAAACAAAACCCAGCATTTAAAGTTTTTAATGATTTTATTACTGATCAATACTTGGATTACAAGCTTTCTGTGAAAGATATCATTAATAAACAAAAACTTTCTTGTCAGATTGGATACGATAAAACAGAGCGATTTAAACGCTTGGTTGATTATAAAGTATATGCCAACAATCCCAAAGTACTAAGCGTACTTTTGTATAAAGCAAATCACTATACCAAGGAGAATCAATATTCGTACTTATTCAAAACACTCAATTTTGATCCTGCAAAGGGAGCTTTTATATCTTTTGAATCCATGTTTCGCGTGGGTGCAGAAAAAGAGGTTTTTAAACTGGTTAGTAAAGCCCTGAAAGAAAAGATAGAAAATGATGATCATTACCAGCAATGTCAGGAATTGAAGTATGATACTTTTTTAACGTATAAAGATAATTTCGTTATTGATAAAAGTACGATTAAGTTTTACTTTGATGATTGTGTCATCTGCCCTGTATATTCTGGAAATTATTTTGTAGAAATTCCTCGTTCATCTATTTTAGATGTTCTCAATACAGGTTTTTAGTTTGAATTCTAGTCTACACTGTTAAGACAGGTTCAAGCATAAAAGTTTGAACCTGTTTTTTTTCATCTTTAAACCATCACCTATGTTTAAATCATTAATATCTGAGTATATACAAATTTTTATAGGGATCTTACTCGCAAGTATTGGATTAAAAGCGTTTCTTCTCCCCAATGGTTTTTTAGATGGTGGAGTTACTGGTATCGCTATTCTCATTAACTCTAATTTTGACATCAACATTTCCTGGGTATTGATTGCCTTAAGTATTCCCTTTTTGGTTTTGGCATTTTTCTCTATATCAAAAACTATGGTGATAAAGTCCATTATAGCTATTGTTACTCTGGCTATTATGATAGAATTTGAAACCTTTGAAACCATTACTGATGATAAACTTCTGATTTCCATATTTGGTGGGTTATTTTTAGGGCTGGGTATAGGAATAACGGTAAAAAATGGAGCAGTTCTAGATGGAACCGAAATTTTAGCCATTTATATTAACAATAGATTTGGGATCAGTATCGGTAGAGTGATCCTACTCTTCAATTTTGTGCTGTTTTCTATTACTGCAATTATTGCTTCAAAAGAAGTGGCCATGTATTCGATTTTGACCTTTCTGGTAACTGCAAAGATTACGGATCTTACTATTGAAGGTTTTGAAGATTTTATAGGTGTGATGATCGTATCTGGTAAGAGTACTATGATCAAACAAGAAATTGTAGAGCAAATAGGAGCTGGTATGACCATCTATAAAGGAGTCAATGGATTTGGAAATAGTGGGAAAATTGAAGATTTTGAAGTCATCCACACGGTAATCAACCGTATGGAAATCAGTAAAATCAATCGGCTCATTAATCATATTGATCCCAATGCATTTATTATGGAATATGATGTAAATCGAATCAAAGGCGGTATTTTAAAACGATACCTAGGCCCCAAAACAGATACTAATTAAATTCTGAAGTAAACTCTTCTACGATCAAACCTTTTTCCAAAGTATCGATTATTCCCATAGCTGCTCTTTCGCCTGAGATCATTGCCGCATTCAGAGATCCATTGAGTTGCTGATCTCCTGCCAAAAAGACTCTTGAGTTTAGTTTGGTTTCAGAAGGTAACATCTCGTATTGTACATTACTTAAGTCAGGCAGTGCCTGTTTAATTTGATACCTTTTCAAGAAACGGGTTGTTTCTATATTACAAAACTTCTTCAATTCCGTTTTTACCTGGGTAATTAATTCTTCTTTCTGGAGATGATGATCTTTTACTACGGTTACTGACAGTACTGATTTGCTATCAGTATTACTTTGATAATGAATATTATTAATTAAACTCTCTGCATCTGCAATTAATCCAATTAACGGTTTATGGATTGCTTTGTTATCAGTTTCAAAATATAAGGTATCACAACTCTTCCAGACTGTATTTTGGTTTCTGAGATTTTTTACAATAGGGCTAGGATCCGTAGCGATAATGGTAAAATGACTTTCCAAGTCATCACCATCCGTCAAATAAATTTTACCTTCTTCTACCTGTTTTACAGAAGTATTGTACATGAAAGAAGTTGCTCTTAATTGCACTACAAGCTGCTTTGCAATATCTTCTATTCCATTTTTAGGAATTGCAGCATTGCCTTCTCCAAACATCTTATAGATGAACTTAAACATTCTGGACGATGTTTGTAAATCCGGCTCTAAAAAGATTCCACTAAAAAAAGGTCTAAAAAATTGCTCAATCATTACCTTAGAGAATCCAAATTCTATTAAAAAATCATGTGTGGATTGTTCTTCTTCTTCAAACAAATCACTGATAGCAGTTCTCTTCAATATCCGATTTAGTCGTAATACCTTCAGTTTATCTGAAAAGGTACCCACAGTAGAAGTTATCGTAGGTAAAAGTAGCGAGATCTCTCTTCCAGGGTCTCCGATAATCGTAGTTTTTCCGTTATTAAAAATTTGTGCTCCTGGTAGAAAGGATTCTAGCCCTAAACTATCAATATTTAAATATTTTTGAACTGCGGGGTAAGCTGTAAGCAACACCTGGAAACCATGATCTAATCGATGTTGCCCGACCTGATCCGTTTTTACCCTTCCTCCTGCCCTGTCCGAAGCTTCAATAATGACAGGGTGATACCCGTGATTTTCTAAAACTTTTGCTGCAATAAGACCGCTAATGCCAGCACCAACAATATGTATTTTGTAATTCTCTTTGTTCATCAAAGCATATTAAAGTGTGGGAAATCAATTTAGCCTTAGGTTGAATGCAAGTATTTGTCTGACTTCCTTTTTATGTGGTTTTGGACAATTTTTTAATATTCTACGCTTAATGATATTGTCAATTTCCCCAGGTTTTACCCACTCCATTAACCCATAATTAAGGATACTTTCATCATAACTGTGTTGTATCCTACCATTTTTAAAAAAAGTGTATTTGTCTTCAAGGCGATCTCTACCCACACTAATGGTACAAAGTTCATTCATAATCCTTTACTTTTTTGTTTAACTATTATAGAATATTGTTAAACAAATCTACAATATTAAAGCTTTAATTAAAAGAGAAGATTAAAAATAAATCGATAATATTTTGTTAATTATCTTATTCTAAGAGCTTGTAAATTAGGTGTATTTCTGCCTTAATTGCTTTCAGTAAACGCTTTTGTTTTCTATGGTTCCCCAAGAAATTGAGCAGACAAATATCTTCTTGAGTGCGATACAATAAGGACTGGCAATATTCTAGTCGTTCTGATAAACTTTGATGCAGGATAATATCCCGATACAAGGGATCCAGACCACGTAGTGTATATTTTTTTACCAGTCCTTTCATTGATTTTAAGTAGTATTATATGCTGTGTCAAAAGCTCTGAATCAGATACATATAAATGGGCATTCCCAATGTAATATTGAACGGAAATGTAATCGCCAATGCCATAGGTAAATATAAACTTGGGTTGGCTTTTGGCGCCGCAATACGCATAGCTGCTGGTACCGCTATGTAGGATGCACTTGCTGCTAGAATCGCTAACAAGAAACGATCTCCTACATTTTCTAAAAACAATCCAGATACTTTGGCTACCAATATTCCGTTGATTAACGGAATTACGATAGAAAACAGGAACGCAAACCACCCTTTTTTAAGCAGTGCTCCTATTTGTCGTCCACTGGTAATCCCCATATCTAACAGGAAAACAGCCAGGAATCCTTTAAAAATATCTGTAGTAAAAGGTTTAATCCCTTCTGCCTGAGCGTCGCTAGCAATAAATCCAATAACCAAACTACCCAGTATTAATAGTACACTACCATTAGTAACCGCATGTTTTACTAATCTTAATAGTTCCTTGGTGGATTTTTTACCATTTGAGTATATACGCAGAAGAAATACCCCAATAATGATCGAAGGAGCTTCCATTAAAGCCATTACCGCAACCATGTGCCCTCCAAAATCAATTTGCTCCATTTCCAAAAAACTAACTGCAGTTACAAAAGTCACTGCACTTACAGATCCGTACGCTGCTGCAATAGCTCCCGCATTATCGGCAGTAAATTTCAGTCTTAAAATAAAGAATGTATACAGGGGTACTAGTAATGCCATCAACATTCCAGCGATGATAGCATACGTAATATGCACGCTGTACTCACTGTGGGCTAACTCTTGCCCGCCTTTAAAACCAATGGAGAGCAAGAGATATAATGAAATAAATTTAGAGGAATTTTGTGGAATTTTGAGGTCACTCTTAACTTGAGATGCCATAATTCCTAACACGAAAAATAATAAGGCCGGATTCGTTAAATTATCGACCAAAAGATGTAAGTTCATTGAAATTCAATGCTTTGTGTTTATTAATCGATAACTTCTATTTCTAGCACACCGCTAATTTTTATTCTTTTGCCAGCGATTAAGGCTTCTTTATGAATTGTTTTAAAATCTTCTTTTTCCTGAAGCAATTCTTGTACCCTACTGTCATCGTACTGAGTGTCACTATTGATATTACCCTCGCACAAAGAAAGTCTGTGTAACTTGTGGAAATTGATTTTTTCTCTGATCAAACTATTGATCACATCTGCAGCTTCTGAAGGAGTAAATACTCCATCTACTAATTGTACCTTGTGTAAAACTTCTGTTTTTACCATAATTATTTAGTTTTTGATTTAAATTGATTTTTAGGATGAAAAGCTATAAAAGCAATAAGACAAAGGATAACTCCTACTATCAAAAGTTCACCAGTGAGCTCACTTTGGGAGGTATAACTTGCAAAAATTGCTGCAGCGTAAATCAAGGAGAATGCGATCAAACTCAAATTCTTTACCCGTTCGTATAGCCTTACCTTATTGACTTTTAAGGTGAATATGGATTTTTCATTTTGTACCTGTATCGCTTTTGAAGCTAATTTGATATCGGTTTCCATAATGTTTGTTTTGATAATTGATTTTATTTTTCGGTGTAAAATTATGGAGTATAAACCATATATTTTTATTTATATTTGTAATAAAAATCATAAGGTTTATTTATGAATTATACTTTGCATCAACTCCAAATTTTTCTGGAAATCGTTGAAAAAGGAAGTATTACCAAGGCTTCAGAATCGTTGTTCTTAACACAACCTGCAGTGTCCATTCAGCTCAAAAAGTTTCAAGATCAATTCCCTTTACCGCTCACAGAAATTATCGGTCGTAAGCTGTATGTCACTGATTTTGGGAAAGAAATTGCCGAAGCTGCACAAAAAATACTGGAAGAAGTATCCACTATAGATCATAAGATTAATCAATTCCAGGGAAAGTTAGCCGGTAAACTATCGATATCGGTAGTTTCGACAGGAAAATACGTGATGCCTTATTATCTATCCGATTTTGTAAATGCGCATCCGGGAATTGATTTTAAAATGGATGTGACTAATAAGTTAAAAGTGGTTGAAGATCTGGAGGAGAATAAGGTTGATTTTGCTTTGGTATCAGTCTTACCAGAACATCTCGATTTGATAAAACTTCCTTTGGTAATCAATAGTTTATATCTTGTTGGTGGTGCAGAACGAGAAAAATTAAGGACTGGAAAAAAAGAACTCATTTTTACCGAACAACCCTTATTATATAGAGAACGAGGATCTGCAACACGTAAGGCTATGGAGGCTTTTATAGAGGGAAAAAATTTACCAGTAAAAAAGAAAATAGAACTCACATCCAACGAAGCTTTAAAACAATCTGTAATTGCTGGTCTTGGTTATTCTATCATGCCAATGATTGGTATCAAAAATTCTTTAAACAATGGAGATATTACCATTATTCCTTTTAAAGGATTGCCGATTCGAACGCAGTGGAATTTGGTATGGTTAAAAAGAAAAAAAATATCTCCTGTAGCACAGGCATTTATAGATTTTTTGGAATCGGAAAAGGAAAATATTACGGCAAAGTACTTTGATTGGATCAAATAAAATTTTTGTTTAGAATACTTCAATTGTCCTTTGGATAGGATCTTTTTAGGACAATTTTTTAAAATCTTTTGATTTTTCTAAAATTTCAATTCCCTTTTGCATCACCAAAGAGTTAGGAATGGTTACATTCTTACCATCATCAGTTTTTAGGAAAAGATAAAAACCTGTAATATCAATAAGTTCTCCAGTCCAATCAAAATCCTTGTCCAAAATACGTATGCGATCTCCTATGCGTACCGGATGACTAAAAAATAGAATAACGCTAGCCGTAAGACTTGACAAAATAGACCATTGGGCAAAAAAACCAACTCCCAGTACAGCCAAAACTGATGAGATAAAAACAGCAAATTGCTTGTGATCTACCCCCCAGATAATAGCTAGTACCGAAATACTAATGATGTAGATCACCAGGTAACTTAAATTAAAGATCACCTTTCTACGATTAATCTCTATAGCTTTGATAAAACCAAATCGCCTAATCGCCCTTTTGGTTAGAAAAAGAACAATAGCCATGATGGCAACTAAAATAATACTGTAGAATATCTCTAACTTATATGCTAACATATAGAATAAGGTTTATAAATAGGCAAAGGTACTATTCAAATCTTACTACAACCACTTCTTTCGTTTAAAATAGAATACTAAGCCAAAGAAAATGACAAACATGACTACCCACAAGATATAATATCCGTATTCATAATGAAGTTCGGGAATATTCTCGAAATTCATTCCATAAATACCCGCAATAAAAGTAAGCGGAATAAAAATAGTAGCAATAATCGTGAGTACTTTCATAACTTCATTCATTTTATTGCTAATCGTAGTCATATACATATCCATCAATCCCCAAATCATCTCGCGGTAGATTTCTACATTTTCGTGAACCTGTAGGATATGATCGTACAAATCTCTCAAATACAACCGCGTCTTTTTATCGATCAATTGATGTTCACTTTTATCTAGTTTGTTAACCACTTCCCGTAAAGGGAATATAGCGCGGCGTATTTTTAGAATTTCTTTTTTTAAACGTTGGATTTCGTGAGTGATATCGTCATTAGATTGTTCTTCGAACAAATCATCTTCTAACTCTTCTATTTTATCGCCCATCACCTCTATGATATTGAAATAATTATCTACTACGGCATCCATTAATACATATAACAAATAATCAGCCCCCATAGACCGTATTCTTCCTTTACTGTAGCGGATACGATTACGTATGGATTCAAAAACATCTCCATCAGCTTCTTGAAATGAGATGACATACCCATCCCCTAATACAAAACTAATATGCTCTATAGAGAGTTTATTATTTTCATCAAAGTATAGCATTTTGAGGACGACGAACAGATATTCCTGATATTCTTCTATTTTAGGCCTTTGCTCAGTATTGGCAATATCTTCTAGGATGAGCGGATGTAAATTACAATGGGTCCCTAGTTTTTCTATAGCCTCAGTATGGTTCAAACCATTGATATTGATCCATGTAATAGGTTTAGAATCTATGTACGGATAAGCCTCTTCTATTTGATCCAACTCTTTTTCGTCGAAGAAGTTTTTGTCATAATCAAATACATCTACATATAGGTCTCCGCTATGCTTTTTACCTACATAGACCACAGATCCAGGAACCATGCCTAATGTGTTTTGAAATGAGGGTGATTTATTTTCTTCCATTGTATATTTTACCGTTTAATAGTACAGACAAAGTATTAATTTTTTTGATCCCTGCAAAGTTCTTAAATCCGTAGTAAGGTTAGAATTTTGACCGAATCATAAAACTATTCAAACAATAGTTAATTTTTGTTTAATGTTCATTGTAATTAATTAAACAACATGTATATTTATGGTATGAAATTTGAAGTAAGATAGTTGTTGATTTCAATTTTTTCTGAAACAACAATATTTTTAAAATTTTTTCTAACAATTATAAAAACATTACGAATGGAATTGATACAAGATGCATTGGAATTTGAAAATCGTAAGATGTCAAATATGTCAACTAGCGACAGAGTAGCCGCTTCCAGAGAAGCCAAGTCGCTAATATTAAGTATAAATGAGATTTATAAGAAAACAAAGGATGCAGATCTTATGGATTTGATGAAACGTCTTACAGAAAAAAAGCGAAAAATTGAAAAACGTTTAAAAGGATTGCCTGTGTAACCCAGCAGATACTTATTGTGTTTAGTGATTTTATCAATACCAACAATGAGGAATGATGAATGTGTTTAGATGTTGGTTTGAATCGAGGAATACCCTGTCTTTTATGATTCTTAACAGGGTATTCTTTTTTAAAATGAAATAGTTATGATTTTAGAAACCACATACAGTAGCAAAGAGAACAAAAAGATTATCAATGATTTGGTAGGCAAACCTTTTTCTTTGATTCAATCATTTAAGATGAAAGGCATTGGGTCTAAACGCATGATTATTGATGATGTGAGCCCAAATCTCAGTAAGTATCTAAATTCGGTATCAGATTTGAGTTATGGCAGCATTGAACTGCGCCCGAATGGTATTCTATTGGCCATCAATAAAGGATTACGAAACTTTACCTGGATTATTCCTTACTATCAGTTTTATATGTATAAAACCAACGGAGTAAGTATACATGCCCAGGGCAAATTTGTACACTTCAAGAATAATAGAACGCATAAAGAAAATAAGTCCTTTTTTGATAAACTTACTCATCTTAAAGCGGACTATGATCTTAGATTTCCGCATGTAGATTCTATCTGATGCTACAAACAAATTAACCTCTAAGTTACTTCAACTTAAAGGTTAATTAAATAAATTTAAATATTTTTAAATCAGTATTTTATATTTTTAATCTTTACTTCATAATTCTTTTTCTAATTTGATCCAAAGTATCATCTACTTTTAGTTCTCCGTTGATAAAAACGGTTTGCAATACACCTTCTTTTTCTTCCTCTTTTGAAACCTGATCTTTGAAGTTTATGCTTCCGTTTTGTTGATACAACTGGATCAAACCTTTTGCAGATTTTTTGGTACCATCATCGGTTACAGGATCTTTGAAGATTTCTCGTCCTTCTCCATTTACTTCTACATAAGTAGCTTTCATAGCAAATCCAAAAGTGTCTCTGGTATTGTATTGATACGTAAAGCTTCCGATACCTAATACCACATTGGTAGATGCAAATCCTTTTTGTTTTAGGCGTTCACAAATTTGAGTTGCTCTTTCTATAGTGATACTATCTCCATATATAGCACCTATTTTTGGATTTAGCACCTTATAACCTTGATCATTAATGGTTCCTCCAAATTCATCCCAAAGTAGTTCTATTACACCTTTGGCAACAATTGGGTTTTCGTGTTCGCATCCACAGATAATATCTACTGGATCTCCAGAATCAGGACGAATGACTAGTTTCCCTTCGCGATCCAGTACTTCTTGCTTTAGTTCTGGCAGATATTCAGTCAATACTTTCCATAAATCCCAGGTATCCGACACTACGGATAATATCCCTGTTGGATAGGTTTCTAATAGTCTTCGGAAGGTTCCAATCTCGTCATCCTTACTACCTGCACACATCACACTGTGTTCTGTTGCATTTACACTACCAATTACCAGTTCTTTGGTTACGTCGGTATTGTAATACGTTTCATATGCCCTAGCAACGGGTAAGGTATCACTACCAGAAAAAGCCAAAGCGTGCCCCATCCCACTCAAAATAGCCGATTCTGTACCCGACATACCACGCATCGAAAAGTCGTGACCTTGCCAAGTAACAAATTCTAAGTTATCCTTGTCGGTATCCATAGCATACTGATTCAATATTCTTCGGTACTGTTTAGCAATCGTAGCCGAGGTACAAGGCTGCCAAATGATACTAGATAATAAGGTTTCCAGATAGTTTGTTAACCAGAAAAACTCAGGTTTGGTGTTTACCAAAGTAAACATAGGAACTCGAATAGGTACTTCTGTACCCTCAGGTATGGCTTTTATCTCTATAGGTAGATATCCCAGATCGTGTAAGGATTCAACATGCTGGATATCATAATCCACACCCAAGTAGTGATCTACATATTTTTTATATTCTGAAACTACTGCTTGTTTTGGTTGATTAAAGAAGTCTTCATTAAACCTCTTGATCAAATACTCCTTAATGAAGTATTGCAATCCGAAAAACACCACATTATTTACGCCTTCTACTCTACTCTTTCTTGGCGTCCAATTAGAATATACAAGGGTCGTTCCTTGTGGATATTGTTCTCTGTGGCCTAGTTTATATCCGTCTGTCAAAAGTAGTGGGTTCATAATTTATTATTTTGCGTTATATGTACGCAAATATAAAACAGAAGTTTAATTCCCGCAAGTATTTTACTACTTTTCTCTCAAAATTATTTCTGAGGTGAATGAGTGATTAGTTTCTACCCCGTTCTGTTGGATACAAAGTAAATACTGGATCACTCTGCCAAAACTCCTTGGTGTCTACATCAACTATACTCAGTTTACCTTTAAACGCAGCTCCTGTATCGATATTCCATACATTATGCGCATTTAGCAGTTCAGTTTTACCATAATTCGTTGTAGGTGTATGGCCAATAAAGATTTCGTTGTAATGCGCAAAACGTTTTGGAGGGCTTTTAATCAGTTCATCAGCATCTACCTTGTCTGCCAATATTGCAGTTTCCCAAAGGGTTCTATCCCAATAATAATTAGAATCATATTCTTCATGCCCTACTCCTTTCATTGATGTGAAGCCTGCATGTACAAATAGTCTATTTTGCGCATCTAAATAATAATCTTGTAATCGATCAAAAAATGTCTTGTGGGCTTCGTCTAAAACGTGCCCGGATCGTATGTAGCTACTCATCGTTTCCTTTCCTCCATGCGCTAGCCAAATAGGATTGGTAGCTCCTTTTTCTAGCCATAATCCACACCACACATCATGATTACCTCTTATAAAAACACAGGTATTCGTTTGGGATAATTCTATTAGTTTTTGAACGGTTTCTGAAGATTCGCTCCAACCATCTACATAATCTCCCAAAAAGATTAAGGTATCTTTTGGAGTTATTCCCGCTCTATCTAAAACTTGTAATAGCGCTTTATAACCTCCATGTATATCTCCTACGGCAAGAGTTCTCATTACATTTTGTACATTATATCTGTCCGTAACACATATTTGGTTCCACAAATGATAGCTTTACCTTCATGTCTAAGCGGGTGGTGAAACAACAAAGCATCTCCTTTTTGGGGTTGTACTAAAACTCCTTCTTCAAAATAAGTTTCTCCACCTTCAAAATCATCATTTAAATATATTAAAAATGAAAAGAAGCTGCATTCGGTCTCATTTCGTTCATAACTTCCATCTCTATGCATTTTAAACCGTTCCCCCTCTTCATATTTATAAATACGAAACATTTCATTGAGTCCAATCGCTTTATACTTCCCAAAGGTTTCCATGGTAAATGGTTTTATCTGTAACCAGATCTTTTTTGCTAAAACTTCATCTTTAAACAAGATACGTTTATTGTTTCGTATTCCTTTAAACATAACTTGTTTACCATCGATACTCACTTTTGCTTCTTCAAATGACACTTTTTCTCCCCTCTCAATAAATTCATTACACTCCTCAAAAGATAAAAAGTTCTTTACCATAAAAATTTCAGGGTGTAATTCTATTCGCTCTTTCATTCTTTTACTTCTTTAAATTCTAAATATTTTGCGGGAACATGATCCGTCAACCATACCTGATTATCCGATTGAAAAAATTGAATCCCGTCACTATACATCTCACCAGCTCTCACCGTCAAAATAATAGGTTTTCCTCTACGAGCACCTACAGCTGAAGCCGTATCCAACTCTTCGCTAAGATGCACATGATGTCTACTCATTTTAAGCAATCCTTTTTCTTTGATAGCTTCTATAAATTTGTCCACCGTACCATGATACAACAACTCAGGTGGTTGTTTTGGAGTATAGTTTAGGTTGATAGGGACAGAATGCCCTTGATTGGCTCTTATTTTTGTATGATCCTCATTAAAAGCAAATCGTTGTTTATCATTGGATGATACTATTTCTTGCAAAAGATTTAGATCCAGGCCAGAAAACTGCTTTTGTAATTTAGCCAGTACGATTTGCACATCCGCCCAGCCTTGATCATCCAAGGCTAATCCGATTTTTCCTGGATCATGCCTTAGAATCAAGCTTAAAAATTTACTAATCTGTTTATGGTTTGGTTTCATGATTTTCTATGAATCTTTCTAGCTCTTTATTCTCTGTACTTTGATACTTTTTACCAAAATAAATCTTGGTTACTCTGATTTCTCCAACAATATGATTGTTAAACTCATCCAACTCCTCTGCCGGCACCCATAGTTCGTTATGAATTAGCCCACCTACATTCTCTACTTTATATTTAGAAACAAATTCTTTGTTAATATCAAAAGCAGTTACAAACCCAGAATACCCAGACCCCTCATCATCCAAATTCCATTTTGTTGCAATTTCAATTGCATAGGCTTCATTCATTACAGGATAAAATATAGGTTGCCACTCCAATCTTGGGGGAAATGACTTCCACCCAGAATCAAAAATCAACTCTAGTTCCTTTAATCCAACTGGTCTGTATAATGTTATCGTTTTCATTGTTATTTCATTAATTCTAGGTAGATTTTGTAATTCTCTACATCAAAACATACAAATGTTATCTCTTGTAGCTTATCAGATACTTCATAACTTCTTACAGCCTCTATAGCTATTTTGGCTGCTAATTCTTTTGGAAACCTGTATATACCTGTACTTATGTTAGGAAACGCTATGGTTTGAATTCCATTTTGTATCGCGATATCAAGGGAATTGACATAGCAGTTTTTTAGCAATTGTTCTTTACCAGCACCTCCTTGGTTCCAAACCGGACCAACGGTATGTATAACAAATCGACTGGGTAAATCCCCGGCAGTTGTGATAACAGCTTCTCCAACATGGCACTTACCTTGCCTAGCCGCAATGGCTCTACACTCATCTAATATTTGTGGACCTGCCTTTCGATGAATAGCACCATCTACTCCACTTCCTCCTAATAACGATGAATTTGCAGCATTGACAATGGCGTCTACTTTGATTGTTGTGATATCTCCTTGAATAAGTTTTAGTTTCATTTCAGCATCAAATATTTATTCAATTCTTCATTTTCAAAAACTAATGGTTTCTCATTGGGGATCACTAAGTCGTTCAAATTTTTAGATTTCACAAACTCATATTGCTCTTTTACAAAATCTGAAATATCTTCAATTTCTAAGATATCATCTTTTGAATAAGATTGTATATACTCTTTCCGAAGACCGATTTGTATTGCTCTACGCTCTAATTTGGCCCCATAGGGATCATGATCTGGATCCCATTGCAATCGTACATTCGATCGTTGTACATCCTTTTGCCAAGTTTCATAAGACTCATACAACTCTGGTTTGAATGAAGAATACACGGCATTTTCTAAGTAATTTTCAAAAGCTGTTCTTTTAAGATGTATTGCTAGTACGACTTCTTGTCCTTCTTTTGTACCCCAACCGTTTCGAAACATCATCCAAAGAAAATTGGGTTTGATCCAAGTCATGCGATCTAAACTAAAATTACCTCCAAAATATTGATTTTTGGCGGCAAAACTTCCTATATCAGGTCTGTAAGATTGATATACTATTATTTTTTCTTCATTATATTGAGCCATAATGTGATAACCATTTTCTGGCCATTTATCTAATTGTTCTGTATATTTTTTTAATTCTAATTTCATTGTATACTTGTATTAAATCTATCGATCAGCGCTTCAATATCTTCAAGTCTAGCTAATCGAGATTTCCATGTCTCTGGGATATCTCCATCTCCAACATATAATCCTGCTAATCCTCCTGTAATTGCAGCGGTAGTATCAGTATCTCCTCCTAGATTTACAGCTTTCAAGACGGCTTCAGCATAAGTATCACTATTCAAAAAGCACCATAAAGAAGCTTCTAAAGAATGAAGTACATAACCTGAACTCCGTATGGTATTTTCTTTCTCTTTAGAGATATCTCCTTCCAAAATTCGGGCAAAAAGATCAATTTCATTCGTATTGAAATCCATGGTTTTTGAAAACTCCAAAATCGGTTGTTTTATATTTTTATATGCTTCATGTTTCTCTTGCCCTTTTAATAATAACAACCCATATTCAACATAGATAAAACAAGAGAATACAGATCTAAAATGGCCATGTGTTATAGAAGACACTTTTTTTACAATTTCATAACGTTTTGATATTGATGTTTCTCTGTGAAGAAAATAGACCAAAGGCAAAGTTCTCATCAGGGATCCATTACCATTATCGTGTTCGAACATATTACCAGAAAACTTAGCGGATAAACCAGATAATACTCTATCCAAAGAATGTCTAGTGCTACCGCCAACATCAAAAACTTCGTGATGAGCACCCCAATATCCAGTGCTATACCACTTTGCAAAAGTTTGTCCGATATCTTCTATATCATACCCTTTAATCAAACTATCAACGAGACACAGTGTTAGCGATGAGTCATCAGACCATGTTCCTGGAGGTTGATTCCAGCACATGTATCCCATATAATCGGTTACTGGTTCATTTTTTAAATATTCTCTGGATTTAAATTCAACCGGAACGCCAAGTGCATCCCCTATTGCTGCTCCTAGTATCCCTCCTTTTAAACGATCTAACATCGATTTCATTTCTTTCTCTTTTTAATCACTTCAATCAATTCTTCTAATCGATCTACTTGTTGTACTCCGTACCGTTTGCAAACGATATCTACATTTCCTTTTCTCCAAAAACCCTCTGGGCAACATACGATTAGTTTCCCACTTTTGGCAAATAATCCCAGTTCTAGCAATGAAATTGGGGATTTGGTCCCTTTATCAAAATACATAACTATCAAATCACATTGCTCCAAAGCGTCCAATTCCCAGGTGACTTGCTCGTTAAACTGTGGATTTGTAATTTCTTGCTTCCAGCTAGTGTCCCAATTCAACCTTCGTGGATTAAGCAAGGTAACCTGATCTCCTTCTAATGCCTTAATCACTTTATCCTGCCATTTTTGGGCTGTATCCCCTTCAATACTACCGGCCAGAAAAACAGAATAATCTTTGATATTCGTTACATCCTCTGGCGCTGTAATGACACACACTTTATTTTGTATTCCCATAATGTATTCCTGTATCCTTTATATTCAAAAACCAAACTTTTGTTGTAGCTTCCTATCTAGAGTTATCAGATAATCTCTACCATACTTACCATTCTCTAGCTCATCGTACAAAAAAGATGGTAAATCATTGACCACTCCCTTTTTTACACTCAAAATAGCCATAGACATTTCGGCAACGGTATCGGTATCGCCTCCATAATCAATTCCTTTTTGTAAACACGATTGCATACTAGTCGCTTCAATTACCAATGGAATCACTGCATTGGTAGTAGGATATGAATGCATGTCGATAGGACTAACGATTTGATAATTTCCCTTTTCCTGTATGGTTTCATCCAAAAACTCGATCAAAGAACCTTCATTTACATATAAATAGTAATGAACAGCCAAGGCAATGCGTAATGCCCCGGTAATTCCTTCTTGTGTATTGTGAGAGGTTTTGGCTTGAATTTCAACAAAAGCTTTCAATTGATCAATATCCCGAATATATCCCAAGGTATACGCTCGCATCGCAGCTCCGTTACCAGAACTCTGATTATTGATGGTTTTTAAAAAATCCTTTCCTGTTTTGCTGCTGTACAGCGAACCATATACACGATTAGAATATCCTCTGCGTATATCACGATGAAATACTTCTACAAACTTATCTGCTACCTTTTCTTGAGTCCAATCATCATCTTCTATCAATAACTCTGCAATGGCAATGGCCATTTGGGTATCATCGGTATACTTTTTATAAATCTCGGTATATAAACCATGAGAATGATATGCAGTAAGTGTATTGTTTGTTTTTATAAACTCATCTTTTCGGAACTCAAAACCCGCTCCATATGCGTCTCCTATTGCTGCTTCTATGATCATAATCCTAGTTTTTTAAAGTGGAAATTGATATAGTTTGTCATCATCAAAATCCTTGAATGAATTCGTGGTAAATACGTAATCAAATTGATCTGTCAATACCTCTACTCCTTTACTAAAAATACCATGGCTTACTGCCAGACTTAATTCCCCTGCATTCTTTGCTTTAAGTTCTTCGGCAAGGCCTAAAAAAGTGCCTCCTCCATCACAAATGTCATCGACTATCATACAGTGCTTTCCTTTTAAATCATCTTCATACACTCTAAAGCCGGATAATTGCCCTGTTTTTACATCTCTTTTTTTGGAACACTCTATAACTTCCACTCCACCCAGGTATTCCGAAACTTTATAGATTTTCTTCAACGCTCCACCATCTGGAGAAATCAATAGAACTTCTTCATTGATCTTCTCTATACATGTCTTCACAAATTCATAATTGTGGATCACTTTTACATTATTCAATAATGCGGGTGTTACTTCAGAATGTGGATCAAATACGGTTACTTGATTGTATTGTTGAGCATTAATCATATCAGCATATACTTTTACACTCAAGGCCTCTCCTGCTACCATCACTCTATCCTGTCTAGCCGCCGGGAAATACGGGATAAAAGCATTGATATACGTTACTCCCATTCTACGAAGTGCATCTGTAGCAATGAGCAACAATCCCATATCGTTGAACGAAGAAATACGATGCGTAATAGTAACGGTATCCCCAATTTGTTGTTCTTTTATTTTGATATGAGGTTCTCCTCCATTGAAAACAAAAGCATCAAATTCTATAGAATTTTCATAAGGTGTGAAAGACGGGTCTAGATGTAAATACTTCATTATTGTGTTATTTTTACGCAAATTTAGAATACTACAGCGAATCCACCAAATATTTTGCGTAAAACTTACATTAAAAAACTTTTTAAATATGGAATAGTTACTTAATATCGAAGAGGAACCCTTCTTTTTGATGTTTGAAGTACTGTTTTTTGTTGAATTGAAATAAGTTGGCAGGTCTACCTCTACCCTCAGATACTTTTTCGTCCAGTTCTTCCAAAATATCAAAACTCAGTATTTTCTTTCTGAAGTTACGTCGATCGATTTGTTTTTCGAGTATCGTCATATATAACTTTTCCAGATCCGAAAACAAGAATTTATCATCCAACAAGTCAAATCCAATGGGTTCGTAGGTGAGTTTGTTCTGCAAGCGTTGTTTGGCTTTTTCTAGAATATGCTGATGATCAAATGCCAAATCCGGTAGTTTCTGGATATCAAACCAAGCTACATCCTGGGCATCTGTATCTGCTTTGATCTCATGATGTTCTGGTTTTACTAAGGCAAAATAAGTAATGCTTACCACCCTATTTCTAGGATCTCTACCTGGTGTACCAAACGAATATAGTTGTTCGAGATAATCTACTTTTACGTTGGTTTCTTCTTTGAGCTCACGCTCCACTGCTTCCTCCAAACTTTCATTTTCTAACACCAATCCTCCTGGTAAGGCCCAGGAATCCTTAAAAGGAGCTATATCTCTTTTGATCAATAACACATTAAGCGTTTTGTCTTTGTATCCAAAGACCACCGCATCTACAGCTACTTTTATATTTTGGCGTATCATATACGCAAATTTATAAAATTAGAAGGTGCAAGACAATCAATTTACATTCTTTTGCAAAAAAAAGCGCTAATCCCTTTGGATCAACGCTTTTCAAAAAACTACTTATTGACAGAAAATATATCCTTCAATTGTTTGATCATACCTCCGTCTCCAGAGACACTGATCTCACCAATCTTGTCGGCGATCTTCTCTACATACTCCATTTCTTTCAGTTTGTAAAGCATTTCGTTTTCTTCCATAAGTTTTGCCGTGTTTAGCAAGCTACGTGTAGAAGCTGTTTCCTCACGACGTGTAATGATATTAGCTTGAGCTTTCTTTTGTGCAACCAATACTTGGTTCATGATCTCTTTCATATCTCCGGGAAGGATGATATCTCGGATTCCACAATTCAATACTCGTACACCTAGTTTAACTGCCTGGCTTTTTACGCTTTCCAGTACTGAGCTAGCCATACTTTCTTTACGCTCCAACAGTTCATCCAGGGTGTAGTTTCCTACGAAAGTTCTCAATGCTAATTGCATTGCGATATACAATTGCTTTTCGTAATCTTTGTTTTCCAAAAGCGCTTTTTCAATATCAATAACCTTATACTGCGTATAAAAGTTGATCCGAACAGCCGCTTTATCTTTGGTCAACAATTCCTGACCAGCAATTTCTAATTGCAACTGACGCAAATCTGCTTTTGCAATCTTAATTGAAGTATCATTTCTCCAAAAACGATAGGTACCACTCTCCAAAGTTTTTGCGTATACATCATCCACAATCAAGACGGCCTTTTCGTATGCAGCCACTTCAAAAGCTCTAATGTATTTGGTCAATGCATAGTGGTTGAACAATGACTTATCGATTTTTTCGGTAATGTAGATCTTACTTAGGTCTGCTTTCTTAAATTCATAATCCATCAATCCTTTCCAAAATACGTATCGACCAGCTGCCAACGTGTTTTTGAAATTACCATTTTCATACATTAATACGATCTCGCTATCTTTTACTTCGATCACGTATAGCATGGCCTCCAACGCTTTGTCTTCTAGCAAGAGTTCTAGCGCTATAGGAGCAGCAAAAGGTTTGGTAAGATCATAGTGAAGTACTCTTTCGTTAAATCCTAACCAGTGGATTCCCTTTGTGATTACACCTTGGTAATCTCCCTTTTTGAAAACCAAACCTACTTTGCCCGCGTTGATTCTTACTCTTTTCATTTTTTCATTTTTTAATTAGACATGTATTAGATGACAATTCCTGTAACGGAGACCTTGTCTACTTCAATCCAGAGCTACGGGTATGGCGCTATCTCGAAGTATATTTTGGGCGTATCCCTTTGGGTCGGGCTATTCGCTTTATCTTTTTACATACTAGCCTTCGAGAGCCTCAGACTTCTATGTAAAAAGGATGCCACTGCTATCCCTTACGCAATTTTTAATTTCTAAGAAAAACAGTGAGAGCAAATCGTCTTTCCGTTACGGAAATATTGGTGTGTTAGATCATCCAACAACCAGTTTTGTGAAAAGAGATCAAAGAAAAATCATCATAAAAGATCATTTGTTTCTAAAACCTGAATCCAAAAAAGTAGCTATTTCAAATACTAACAATTCCAATAGTTCAAAGTACGTTCCAGACTGTTGTTTTGATATCAATACCTTAACAACTGATTTGCAATCACCATTTTTGTCCTATTTAACAGCAAGACGGCTGGGGCCATTTTTAAAAGTTAGCCTAGCTTTATAACCTACATTATGAGTGTAGTGCTCTAGCCACTGAGCTACGAAACCTAAAAAAGTGGTCTCGACAGGAATCGAACCTGTGCAAATAAAAGAGGCATTAAAGTGCCTGTTTCGCTAGATTTTCAGTCTAGTGCGTTTACCAATTCCGCCATATCCACAAAGGATAGTGGGACTCGAACCCACAGAAACGATCTATTGCTCTAACCAACTGAGCTACAATAGCCACTGAAGATTTACTTCAAGCTAAAGACGGGAATCGAACCCGTGACACATAGAATGGTGGACTATTTTTGGTGATAGCCAAACCTTCAAGTCAAGTTGCATATGAAGTGATCATACAAATCATGTAATACTTCATACAAAGGTGCTATACAGAAACACTCAACAAGACCTGCTTGATATTTTTAAATAATTCAATGCTTTCTTTTTTCGTTGCGTAACAATTAAATATAGTGCTATGCATATGTTCTGATTTTGATACTTCAATAAATTGAATTGCTGTATTTAAATCATCTAATATTCTATTTGAATCAAAAGATTCAATGATTTCTTTAATAGCTTCTTCAGAGAAATCATATGCGTCTATACCACAACATTCTGCTACACATTCTGTTTCTAATGCCGACCAGAACTCTCTATTGTTTTCCAAAAACTTATCTAGATTATTATCTTCAAGTAATGAATTTGTCATAATTTTTCATTTTAATAATTAAAAGGTAACCATCAGCACTGAGTCTTGAGCTAAAGAGGCGCTTTATCCCAGCCCTACTACCTACCCCAAAACGATAGTAGGGCAACTACAGTAAACTTCTAACTCTTCCCTTAACATTTGTTTTCCGTTTACATTGATAAGACAAAGATGTACCGGCACTACGCAATTATTTTGCGTAGATAATAAAAGTGCTGTTACAACCATTGTTTTTGGTGTACCCCGGGACTCGAACCCTGTTCTTCCCATTCACAGTGGGATGCTTTACCAGATAAGCTAGAGACACCATTTGATGACCTGAAAGGATTTGAACCTTTACACCAAGAGTCAAAGTCTTGGATGCTACCATTACATCACAGGTCACTTTATAAGCTCAATAGGGTCCGCACCTATACCAAAGTTCATAGTCGTACTCCACCTTGGATTCGAACCAAGACTGCACGGGGCTTAAACCCGATGCCTCTTCCAGTTGGGCTAGTGGAGCATTGTACAAGGAGAGAGATTCGAACTCTCAAAATCCTGATTCTAAATCAGGCGCGTATTCCGGTTCCGCCATCCTTGCGTTTGGTATTTTGAAGTATTTACGACACTTCATCTCGCACTCTGTAGGGGAATCGAACCCCTATTTCCTGATAGAAAGTCAGGCGTACTAAACCATTATACGAACAGAGCAATTTGTCTGGGGAACAGGACTCGAACCTATAACCTCCCGCGTCCAAGGCGGGTAAACTACCATTGTTATACCCCCAGATTAGTATTGCAGTACCGACGAGATTTCCTTCAACCAAAATTGTTCAAACTTGTTGAAGAACTCAGTATAAACTTCTCATCCCACCGTTATACTTCGCAGTACCGACGGGATTTCCTTCGATTAAAATCGTCTAAACTTGTTGAGGAACTCAGGATAAACTTCTCATCCCATCGTTATGCTTCGCAGTACCGACGGGATTTCCTTCGATTAAAATCGTCTAAACTTGTTGAGGAACTCAGGATAAACTTCTCATCCCATCGTTATGCTTCGCAGTACCGACGGGATTCGAACCCGCGACCTTCCGAGAGACAGTCGGGTGCACTAGCCGTTGTGCTACGGTACTATATTCCCCAATGGGGAAATCTTTTAAATCGTGGAAGTAGTAGGGCTCGAACCTACAAGCTCCGAAGAGACCGAATTTACAGTCCGGCGAGCCAACCAATTGCTCAATGCTTCCTTTCAAAACAAGTTTCATACTATTCTAATCATTGAGACAAGGATGAGATTGCTACGCTTTCTCATCAAGTCATAAAGTGGATTATCCTAGTACACAAACAAGTTTGAGACTATTAATCATTGAGACAAGGATGAGATTCGAACTCATAAATAACAGAGTTGCAGTCTGCAGCCTTAACCTTTCAGCCACCTTGTCTTTGCGATACTGGTAGGACTCGAACCTACATCTTGAGAGTTAACAGCTCCCTGCTATACCATTAAGCTACAGTATCTTTATTGCGGAGGGCAAAGGAATCGAACCTTCATAACGTAATAAACGAGATCCCGCTTAGCAGGCGAGTGTAACAAACCAGTATTTACCTACCCTCCGTAGTGAGCGGAAGGAGTGGGAATCGAACCCACACGAGTCATTATCTCCTAACGGTTTTAACTCCTGTTTTATACTACCTTTTGGTGTCGTTGAATCGCAAGCTTATTTCAAAACCGCGGCCACCACCTATTGGCTTGCCCTTCCATTAATGTTGACGTAGTAGGACTTGAACCTACATCACCTCGGTTAAAAGCCGAGTGCTTTCTCCAATTAAGCTACACGTCAATGTGTTTGGTTTTCAATATGTCAATGAACGATATGCATAAAAAAAGGCGCCTTATTTGGGCGCCTCTTTTATATATTAATGTTTTAATAAGCTATATCCTTATTATCATCTTTTCTATAAAATAGACACCTATTCTGTTTGCATCAGAACAATACTCTCTTTTCTCAACAAAGAGCGGATTTAAAATATGTTGCGAACTACTCGGTATCATTTTCTTGTTTTTTAAAATGGTTTTATTGTTAAGCAATCTTACTACTTATTTCTTGTTTTGATTGCGATGCAAAGATGAGAACTTTTTTTATATCTCCAAATATTTTTTCAATTTATTTTGTTGATTATCAATTACTTGTATTTAAAATAAGGTATAGGAATCCCTGTCCGTTTTTCAACGGATTTTGGATATTTTCGCAATAGTCTGTCTCCCTGATGCTTACTTTCCAAATGCTAACTTTTATGTGCTAATTAACTTTTATTCATTTTGCTAAAAAAAATTCATAAAAAAAGCGCCCAATTTCTTGGACGCCTGTAGTTATATCTAGTTTTTACTTTAAATCACTTCATAAAAATGGTCAAAATTGGCTACATAACGTCCTGTTTCGAATGGATAATTCATTAATCCCTCGATAATCACACTGACTAAACAGTGATTTCGGCGCGATATGTATGCTATTTTGTGTCATTTTGTGGTACAAAGAAATGTTTTTTATGGGGTATGTTCCAAATTTATTTTCAAACTCCCAACTAAATACAGTCTCTTTCCATCTGAAAAAAATACATGATTCTCCTTATTCAACGTTCTCTTTTCTATAGGTAGATGGTGTTATTCCTTCGAATTTTTTGAAGGCAGCATTGAATGAAGACAAACTGCTAAACCCTACATCAAATGCAATAGAAGCTATTTTTAACAGCTGATTATTATCCTGCTTCAACAAGCTTTTAGCTTCTTGTACGCGATGATAATTAATAAAATCATTAAAATTCTGATTCGCATATTGGTTAATAATTTCTGAAGTTTTCTGAGTGCTCTTCCCTATCAACTTGCTTAAAATTGATAATGAAAAATCTGGTTCGAGATACCTTTTTTCTTTCACTACAAATTGTGATAGTTGATCAAACAACTGATTATCCTTGTTTTCTTTAAACACATTTCCGTCTACATCGGTTGTTTTTAACTGAAAAGCTTTATAACTTAAAAAATAGATAACCACAGAATACATAATAGGTCCAACAATATAAGGAACCGTATTCTCTATGATATTTAGAACATAAGAAATCCAGATAATAACAAAACCAACAATCAATAAGGATAACCATTGAAGTATTGATTTTTGAAATTTAGTGAGTAACCTATGCTGATGTTTTTTCTTTATTTGCCGTATCAATATGGCTGAAGCAATAATATAAAAAGCAAAGTGCAGATAGATACTTATAAGCACACTTCCAAATACGATAACTGCAGTTCTGTTGTTTTCATCAAACCAACTATTGGTCACCATAAAGCTAGATACAAATACCAATACAAACGGAATAAGTTCTAACAAATAAGTTTTGGGAAGCAAAAAATTGGGACGAGTCATTGCAATTACATACCAACGCAACAAAGGACCAATCAGTAATAGGAAAGCCAAACCGATAAAAATAAATATGGGTTCCAGATCATCTCCAAAATGCAGCAGCACTGATTTTCCGATCCTGAACGCCATAAAAACCAACAACAGCCCAAGTAATAGATTGGCTGTTGTCTTCTTTTTCTTGAAAAAGGATAAGTATACGGCAAAGGACAGACCGTGTAAAAGCCCTGCACTGCTAATGATGATAAGAAGAATATCTAAGAAATCCAATAGATCGTTTTATCAAATGTACTTATATTTTGTTAGTTTTTGCTTCACATTTTTTAGCATACGATACCAAATTCAATAGGTTATAAAAATTCCCTACCTCTCCTTTCATAGCTGCCAAAATGCTATGCTTAGCAATCAAAACTCGATTTACAGGCTTCTGTTTTGACACTATAAGCGTGTTTATTTTTTCCTTAGCCCTTTGTTTTCCATCTTTATGATACGCTAATAATACCTGGACCGCATATTCTTCATCTGTAATTTGTCTGTGCTTTGGTGTATATCCCATTTGTTGAATCATAGTTTCTGCTAGTGTCCAGGTAGACCATGGATTTTGTCCGGTAATCAAATTACCGGAATGACTAACATTATCCAAATACATAACTCCTTCTTCAAAATTTGCTCCTTGTTCCTCAATTTTATCCTGTAGAAGAAATGGAAAAATAGTTTTTGCATCAGAAATCAACAGTAACTCTTCATCGTTGGTAAACCCACTTACCTCTTTACCTTTCAATAAAGATTCACCATTATCCAGGGTAACATTTACCAATGCTGCTGGTCCGTGACATACGGCTCCAACTACTTTGTTTGATTGGTAATAATTACTCACTATAGATTGAATATAGGGATTATCAGGAAAATCATACATAGCCCCCTTTCCTCCTGCAAAAAAGATGGCTTCATAATCTTCCGGCACCACCCTTTCTATAGGGATCGTATTACTTGTTTTGTACTGTGCGATAGAATCATTTAGAAAAGCATAATCATATGCTCCCATATCTTCATCGTCTATAATTACCGGAGGCTTTCCTCCTAATGTACTTGCAATGTCTACTTCAAAACCATTTGCAGTAAATACGTAATAAGCTCTAGAAAGTTCGCTTAATTCGTATCCGGTCTCTTTCTCGGTCGTTCCCATCTTGTCTACACTAGTAACCACAGCTAAAATTTTACCTCTTTTTGGGATTACATTTTCTGAAAGATATGCTAAGTCACTAACATTAGTAGTTTTCAAATTTTGATCTCTAGGAGGAATCAACCCTTTGAACCAAAAACCAAAACTAACCAATATAATAACTAGACCTAGGATAGTAACTCCTACCCACTTCAATATTTTATACACTTTTTTCATCGTACTTCGTTTTATGATTATTGAGCGAAATACGTTAAAAACTAAGGCAATTAATGTCGAAATGATCATTCCGTCAGACTAAAAAATCAAAAGGTATCCTGAAAATGATATAAAATAATTCAATAATTGTGATCTGTTTAAATCCCATTTATTTTGGTAGTTCCTTTTCAATTTTAATTGTATTTTTAATATATCTAAAAACCTATCCATGGAACAACCCAACCTTTCTGAAATCCAAAAATTATCTGGTGGTGATCCAGTCTTTGAAGAAAAAATTTTCAGTGTTATCAAAAGAGAATTCCCCGTAGAAAAAGAACAATATTTTCTCAACTTAGCAGCAGGAAACACTACAAAAGCTGCAGAAGATGTACATAAATTGAAGCATAAAATTGGTTTCTTGGGTTTAGAAAAAGGGTACAACATAGCAACTGATTACGAAAATCATTTAAAGGAAAACAGTTATGAACTACAAGATGACTTTGAAAATATCTTGAAAGTGATTACAGAGTATCTAAAAACTATATAACCTTATTTGTTAGGTAGCGGGAATGATGACCGTTTTTGTTTTAAAATTGTAGTAATATGCTATTTGAGCTAATTGCCCAACAATCTTAACAGAATCTTTCATAGATAATTTTGATCCATCCGCATGTATCCATCTTTTTAAAGGTTGCTCGCAGATATATGAAATCGCTTTGTCCTTACCATAGTACTTTCTCATCTTCATAAAGATTTCTACATCAAAAAGCCATTTGGTGATAAACTTTTCTCTAAACATTTCGCTTACGATTTCCCGCTCCATAATCTTCGCTCCACATTGGGTGTCATTAAAAGACATCCCCAAGATATTCCGAATGATCAAATTAATGGTCTTGCTTATGATTTTTCTAGCCGATTCTTTGGTTATATTGGCTCCCATTCTACTCATCCGAGATCCGCTTACAATTTTAAAGTCTGAAGTTTCTATGGTTTTTACCAAATCATCAAAATCCTGAAAATCAGTAGATAAATCAGCATCCAAATATCCGATATAATCTAATTGCGTGTCTTGAGAAAGGTGCAATACGCCTTGTCGTACAGCTTCTCCTTTACCCCCATTCTTTTCACAGTTATATACACTGATATGATCCTCTCTACCTTTTGCCAAATTTTGAAGTACTTCTAAGGTATTATCTGTACTTCCATCGTTCACAAAACAAAGGTGATATCCTAAATTACTATGTACAAAGTCGGTAAACTCCTTACTCAAAATACGAGTTTCTTCATTATAACAAGGAATTACCACACCAACGCACCTTCTTTGTAGCATTTTTCCTTTAGCATCTGATTCTGATTTTTTCTGAAGTTTTATACCAAGGATTCTCGAAATTCTAGCCGACATTTCATTGAGAGATAATGGTTTTTTCATGTAATCATCAATACCTAAATCAAATCCGTCTATAATCGTATCTTCATTGGTATTGCCAGAAAGTACAAGTACTTTAACATCTGAGTTTTTATCGTGCCTTATATTTTTGATCACCTCCAAACCAGACATTCCATCCATATTAATGTCTACAATTACCATATCGGGATCGAAAGTATCAAAAATTTGTAATCCTTCTTCACCACTGCTGGCGCACTGAATGCTAAAACCTAAATCGGTTAAATGTTTCTCAAGGGATAATAAAATAAGTTGCTGATCGTCAATAGCTAAAATCTTCTTCATATATAAGTAGGTTTAAAACTTTAAAAAACTTAATTGGGGTAATTTTAAGCTTGACGATATGAAGTTTGAACTCAAAATGAGGGGCTTAAGATTCACTTATATTGTTCAATATGTACTAAAAATAGTAAATTATTAATAAATCTGGCATAATTATTCCCAAAAACCTCTAGATCAATTTTACAATTCCCAAGAACTTTTTCCTTTTTTTAAAGGAATAATTATGAGGATTTTGGCAATAATGAAGTGTTAATTATGATGAGTTTAAGAAAGTTTATTGTACTTTATATCAACAATTTAACACATGTTTCAATACATCAAAATATCATTCCTTTTTTGCTTTCTTAGTTTGTTTCTTCTACATAGATGTATTCGAGATATGAATACCGCTGATACAGAACCAGTTTTGGTTACTATTCCTTCAAAAACCAGTACTTTCAAAATAAATAAAGATGCTTTTGAAGAATGTTCGGAAATTACTCGCAAGGTTCTGATCACCTTCTGTGGTAGTTGTCACCAAAGTTCACTTGAAACTCACAAGCCAGCAGCAATTGCTATTTTTGATTTGGATAAAGGAAAGAATTGGCATGCTACATTAATTCATGATCATATCGAAGGGATTGAGAATAGAATCGAAAACAAAAGTCCTATCACCCAAGAAGAATTAGATGCTATTGAGGTGTTTCTCGAACTAAAAGCATCTCAACTAAAACCATGATTCCATATAATATTAACGTTCTCAGGCGTAAACAACCATTTATTTCATCCTAAATAGTTGGCTATTTGTTTATAAACTAATATCTTACAACAGTAAACACAACGTCACATTTTTTTTAGTAATTCACACACTATCAGCTATGAAAAAAATTAATGGGGACGTTTTAAAAATTATTACCACCATAATTTTCATTTTATTTTTTATTGCCCTTTATCTTTTGGAAGAAATGGGGTAAATATATTATTGTTTTGATCAAGGTATACCCCGGGTGAAAATGAAATTAAAGGCTGTCTTTTTTTTCGTTTTGTGGGAATGACCACTTTTTTAAAAACAAGCTTTCTACTGTTGTTAGAAGGTTTGACATTAGTTTTTATCGGTTTTTTTCATTTATACTGCATACCTGCTTTTTATCTATCTGTTGCATCGTAGTTTTCTTTTTTGCCCTCATGGTTTTAAGTTTAAGATTAGAGAGAATCTAAATATTGATTTTTGGAAATAAGAATATGCTAAAAGTAATTTAGGTAAAGTAAAAATCAATAGGTAAACACCTTATGTACAAAGGAGAATCAACTGTAAAAAAGCATTTTAAAATAAAAAAAAAGTCAATGGATAGAGAAAACATTTCATATCTGTTTTTGAGAATCTCAACCATTTTTTGAGTAAATTAGTGAAGTCTTTTTTAGTACATTTTTTATTACTCTTTACCCCTCCTACATCCTGATTTTACAAATGATATCTCATTATACAGGAGAAAAATTTGACCCGAACACTCCTTGAATCCAAAGTAGGGCTGAACAAACATATTTTAAAATGAAAAAAACTCTTAACAACCTATTAGTTTTAATTCTGTTTTTAGCTGTAATTATCGGATGTACTACTGATAGTATAGAAGAAAATAGTACACAAGATCAGAATATGAGCGACGACATTTCTAGCTCTGTGTTAAAATCCATCAAGAGTTATGGATACAAAGATGATGTGATTGAAGATCTGGGAGATTATTATTTGGTGGATGGTGATATTGTATTCTATAAAAACAAAAGATATCGTCCATTATCAAATGATCCAATAACCAAACAAAGACAACACCCAAATTCAGTAACAATTAGTGATATTAGTGTATTTCTAAACCCTGGAATGGATGCCAATTGGAGAAATGCTTCGATCACGGCAATTAATCGATGGAATTCGGTAAATTCTAGTCTTACACTTACTACTACTAATGTTTTGGCCAATGCGGACATTCATATCATGTACGACACCAACGACCCTGCTATAAACCTAAACGCCAATGTATTCGGTAGAGGTACATTTCCTACAGCAGATGGTCGTCCTGGTCTTGGTATCTGGATAAATCCGGATTTTAATTCTAACTTTTATTGTGGCGGACCTATCACTCAAAATATGAGAATAGCGAATGTACAACACGAACTGGGACATAACCTAGGTATTACCCATACTAACCAAGGTTTTGGGTCATTAATTCCTGGCACTCCAATCAATGATCCCCAATCTGTAATGAATGGTGGTGAAGCATGCACTATAAATAATTTTAGTAATGGAGATATTACTGCTATAGAATTTTTGTTTCCTGTTGTCTGGGTTGGTCCTCCATTAGCCTACACAAGGTATCCGGATCCAACTATTTGCACCAATGTTTTCGTACAGAATGACCCATACATGCTTCCCGAATCGCCTGGAGCCGATAGTTATGAACTTACATCTAACTCACCTAATTTATATGTTGACAATATTGTGTTTCCAGGTCAAGAAATAACTATGATCACTTCTCAACCGGGTAATTATACAGTAACGCTCAAGACCACAAATTCATATGGTAGTAGCTTTGCAACAATTTATGTTACAGCAATAACATGTGGTGGTGGAATAGGCTTTTAGATTAGATAACTCCACTTTTGTGGAGTTTACTTTTTATTTGCAACAAATAGTTTTCAATAATAAGTTCTTTGTTCTAGTCAGAAAAGTGATTTTTATCACTTCTCAGAAATCAAACAATATTCGTACATTTAACACCAATGGCTGTACAAGATCTTATCAACTGGTTTTCTGATCACCCTAATCTCGTATTGGGGTATTTTATTACACTAATAGCACTTTCGCTAATTGGTTCACTTTTTGTAAATCGACAAAACTTTAAACCTCCTGTGAATTACATCTATGGAGGACTTGTATATCTAGTAACCATACCAGGGCTTTTATCTCTTGTCTTATTATTGTATAGCTTTTTCTTTTTAAGAACGAATGTACTCCAATTAGACTTGGTTTCGTATTTCGTACCATTAATAGGGATGATTCTTACGCTAGTTATTATTCATAAAACGGTCCCTATGTCCTCAATACCTGGATTTGGTCGACTCTCCGGGCTTTTTATTATCATTGTTATCACTTTTGTGATCACCTATATATTACAAAGGATGTTTTTTGGTGTTTTCTTTGTAGGGAAATTCCAATATTTAATCATGTTTTTTCTGGTCTTACTCATAGGGTTAAAGATTGCATGGGATAAAATTGTCAAATAGATGGTGTGTAACGTTTTTATACCATAAGACACATATAATTATAAAAGGTGTTAAGGTTTAATTTCACCTTACTATGAGATACAATACTTATTTTTTTAAATTTGTTCAAATTCACTAACCATGCTAAAAAATCTGAAGTCTTTATTTATAGTTGAAGATACCGAAGAGGGGAAACCAAAAGAGGTAGAATCAAAACAGGAAAAGGGCACAAAAACAAATAGTGCTAATTCTGCGGATACTCCTCCTCCACTCCCTAAAAAACCAACCAATGCAGAAGGTGTTGTAGATTCTAAAATCATTGAGAAATTACTAGAGGCCATTGAAAAAAACAACCTTGAAGGTTTTGACTATTTAGAGTATAAAAAATCCTTAAAGGCACTTGAGAAAATGCCAATGGATGAAGCGACCAAGTATAGATCTGCTTTTGCTACAGCTTCTACTTTAGGTGTTACTCTAGACAAACTCATGCAAACCACTAATTTTTATATTGGTGTTCTGGATAAAGAGAATGAGCAGTTTTTGGGAGCTTTTAAATCTCAATTTGATGATAAAGTTTCCGGAAGAGAAAGAGAGATCGCTCAGTTTGAAACCATCATCAAGGAAAAATCTGCAGAAATAAAGAAACTTACCGATGAGATTACCAAACATCAAAATCAAATTGCAGATCTGAAAGGTAAAATAGAAGAAAGTAATGCTAAGATTAGCAAAACTCAAAATGATTTTAAAATATCCTATACACATTTAAAAAATCAGTTTGAGGAAGATAAAGTAAAAATGGAAAAATATTTAAAATAGATGGAGAACTCGATAAAACCAAAATCTTTCTGGAAAAAACCCGAAGGTAAAACCGGGATGCTATTTATGGGCCTTCTGGGTGCTGGTGGGCTATATGGCTTATATAAAGTCCTTCCGTTTTTGATTACTATAGTAGAAAATACATTATATCTAGGGGTATTATTAGCTGTATTAGGTGCTTTGATCTATATCGTTTTGGATCCAAAGATGCGAAACCTGATTTTCTATATGTACAAGTCTTTTATGCGTTGGCTTACCGGGTTATTCATTCAAATAGATCCTATTGGGATTCTTAAAAGTTATATCGATGACTTAAAAGATAATCTCAAAAAAATGAATAAGCAGATTGCTGTACTTAAAGGTCAAATGAAACGCTTACAACAAATTATGTATGATAACAAGAAGAGTATCAATAATAATTTGAAGTTGGCCAGTGCTGCAAAAGAAAAGGATAAGAAGGGAATTATGATTCTGAAGTCTCGAAAAGCTGGAAGACTTAAGGAATCCAATATGAAACTCGATGAACTCTACAAAAAAATGGAAATTTTGTATCGAGTTCTGGTAAAAATGTATGAGAATTCTGAAATATTGTTAGAGGATATTGAAGATCAGGTAATGGTCAAGGAGCAGGAAAGAAAAGCGGTTCGAGCGGGTCACTCTGCAATGAAATCGGCGATGAACATTATTGCTGGTAACAACGATAAAAAAGAAATGTTTGATCGCGCTTTAGAAGCGATAGCTGATGATGTGAGTATGAAAATTGGAGAAATGGAACGTTTTATGGAAATGTCTACCAATTTCATGGATTCTATCGATCTTCAAAATGGAATTTTTGAAGAAGAAGGCCTTGAATTACTCGAGAAATGGGAAAATGAAGGTGTTTCCCTAATATTAGGAAATCAAAAAGACTTATTGGTACATGATCAGCATAGTGTAGATCTTGATGCTCCTATTGCAAAATCAAAGCCACACAACAATCAATACTCAGATTTATTCAATTTTGAGGACTAAAAAATAAAACCAATCAATTATTATGGCAAAGAGAAGATTAACACCGTTTTCAAAAATTCTAATTGTAGTAGTCATCATCGGTGGGCTATACTTTTTATTAAATAAACTCAGAGATCCAGCTGTAAAGGACAAGATTGAAGAGGTTACAGCGACCGACAAAACTAAAGATGGGTATAAGGATGTGATTAATGTTGGTGTGGTTACCTGGGGTGGATATGCTGGAGGACAGTATTTTAATGAAGGTTTTAAGGCAAATACCGAGTCTAGATTCTACAAAGACTATGGATTTAAAGTAAATTTTGAAGTGATCGACGATTTTGATGCTTCCAGAGATGCTTTTAAAAATGGTTCAATTGACTTAATGTGGGCTACTATTGATGCATTCCCAACAGAGGTTGAAGGTTTATCGCAATACCAACCACAAGTTGTGTTTCAGGCGGACTGGAGTCGTGGTGGAGATGCAATAGTGGCACGAAGAGGAATTAATAAAGTAAGTGATCTAAGAGGAAAGAAAATTGCTGTCGCTCCTATGACACCTTCTCACTCTTTCTTGATCTGGTTACTAGAAGCTGGAGATATGAGTACAAAAGATGTACAAATTGTAGAAGTTCCCAGTGCAATAGATGCAGCAGATGCTTTCAAAAGTAATACAGTAGACGCAGCGGTTGTATGGAGTCCAGACGATGCAGATTGTGTGAGCAAAGTAGCTGGATCCAAAGTATTGGAAAGCACCAAAAATGCAACACATATTATTGCAGATGTTTTTGTGGCTAAAAAAGAATTTATCGAAACTCATAAAGATCAGCTTAAAGATTTGTATGAAGGATGGATGATTGGAGCTTCAGAATTAAATAACTCTGACAGTAACAAAAGAAAAGCTGCAAAAATTTTGGCAGAAGGATTGGCACAACCAGAAGATTTCTGTTACGATGCGATCAATAATGTAAGATTAGCTACACATGGTGATAATATGAACTTCTTTGGATTGAATTCAGCTTATAATGGAGTTACTGGAGAAGATCTTTACAACAAGATGAAGGTAAAATACAACGATCTTGGTTATAGTACAGCTGGAGCAAAAAGCTGGAGATTACTATCTACCAAAGACTTAGTGTCAAAAACATCATTATCCGGTCCTAGTCATATCGCCGAAAAACAAAAAGAATTTACAGCTGTAGATGAAAGCTTAGCTCAGAAGGAGTCGTTATCTTCAAAGAAAGTAAGTATTAGTTTCAGAACTGGAGAGTTTAAATTGGGTGAGAATGCGAAGCAATTAATTGATATTCAATTTACACCTATTGCAAAAGCATTTGCTAATGCTCGTATCAGAATTGAAGGAAATACGGATAATGTAGGGAATCGAAATTCAAATATTACACTTTCGCAAAAAAGAGCGCAATCAGTAGCAGATTATCTGATTCAGGAACACAATATGCCAACCAATAGATTTATCATTTTAGGTAATGGTCCAGATAAGCCTGTTCCTGGGTGTGAAAGAAATCAAAATGCCGATTGTAAATCCAAAAACAGAAGAACTGACTTTGAATTAGTAGTTGACTAATGGTAGGTATACAAAAGCTATTTGAATTAAGAGGAAACCTTGAATCCAAAGATAAGGTTGTACTAACCGTTGTTGGAGCGATCATAGTAATTGGGCTATGGTTTCTTCTTGCTGAATTTTTATCCAAATCAGTGATTACTCAGGACGAATCTGTAAACCTTACTTCGCTCCCACAAGAGCAAAGAGTGTATTACGAAAGTGACTCCTTGTTAATTGCTAATTACGATAAGCTGGAACAATTAAGTATAGAAGAATTGCAATCTTTCGGATTGAAGAAAAACAAGGTGTTCCCACTTCTACCCTCACCGATCAAAGTGGTAAAAGCATTTCCTGATTTGAATCAACAGGATGATGTAATTGGTAATACCTTCTATTCTATTAAGCTCAATTTCCTAGGGTATATTTTAGCTATTTTAGTTTCTATTCCGATTGGGTTTATCCTTGGGCTTATCCCTTTGTTTAGAGGGCTTTTTAGTCAGATCATCAACTCCTATCGTTTTATACCGCTAACTGCTGTTACCGGAATTTTTATCATGTGGTTGGGCTTAGGCAGCGAAATGAAAGTTTCTTTTCTTGCTTTTGGTATCATTGTTTATCTCATACCTGTAGTTATCCAAAGGATTGATGAAGTACAAAATGTATATCTCAATACAGTATTTACTTTGGGAGCAACTTCGTGGCAAACGATACGAACGGTTTATATGCCTTATGTATTCTCAAAAATCATAGATGATATAAGGGTACTAACTGCCATTTCCTGGACCTACATCACTATTGTTGAAATGCTTAACAAAGGTGGTGGTATAGGAGAATTGATTTGGACTGCAAAACGACAAAGCCGAATTGATAAAGCATTTGCTATACTTATTATCATTGTAGTGATAGGAATTTTGCAAGACCGACTTTTTGTAATGATCGATAGGATACTATACCCATATAAGCATATTAATAAAGGCAATAAACATTGATATGGTAGAATTTAGTGATAACACTAGTGCTGAGAATATAATAGAATTACGTGGTATATCTCAATCTTATGATGGAGGAAAAACCAATATTATTGAAAATCTGGATTTATTGATAGAAGATAAACCCATGCAAGGACAGTTTACTGTCATTTTAGGAATGTCTGGATGTGGTAAATCTACTTTATTAAGATATATTGCTGGATTACAATCGCCTACTTCAGGTACAGTGCTGGTTAAAGGACAACCGGTTAGTAAGGCCAATAGAGTGAGCATGGTATTTCAACAATATTCTTCTTTGCCTTGGATGACGGTATTAGATAATGTTGGACTTGGACTTCGTTTCAAAGGTGTTTCCAAAAAGGAACGGGATGAAAAAGCCATGGAAATGATCCAATTAGTTGGGTTAGATGGGCATCAAAAAAAATATGCCCAATACCCTACGCTTTCTGGAGGCCAGTTACAAAGAGTTGCTATAGCTAGAAGTTTGATGTCAAATCCTGAAATATTATTGATGGATGAGCCATTTGGAGCGTTGGATGTAAAGACACGTTTACAAATGCAAGATTTGTTAATCGGTATTTGGGAGAAATTTAGTCCCACGATCCTATTTGTAACCCACGATATCCAAGAGGCTGTATATCTTGCGGATGATATTTACATCATGAAACATGCACCTTCAAAGTTCGTGAAACATATTAATATTGATCTTCCGTTTAATAGAACTCGAGAAACTAAGCGATTACCTCATTTTGATGAATTAGTACATGCTGTTGAGGATTCTATGATGGAAATTGATTCGGGAAGCTGAAATTTTCTAACGGATGGAATTAGACAAAGAAGGTTGTAAAAAAACACTGGTATCTATGATCATTTGGTTTTCCAGCGGTTTTGTTAACCTGATCATTTTCAGATTGTTCTCAGATGCTAATATCGTCTTGTTCAATTTCATCTATTTTTTTGCATCTCCTTTGGCACTCTTCGCAACCATGCACTGGATTGGGTTGGGGAATTCATTGCGAAATATCAAAAGTGATTTTAGAAATAAGCCTATTAGTGATAAAGAAATTGCCAAACGCCAAAAACGACATGGGCGATCCGCCATTTGGGTTTCAATAGCTATTTTTTTTCTAGTCGGAGTAATTACTTCTTTTTGGTCAAAAAGTTATTCCACCCACCTTCTGTTTTGCATGTTTATTGGCTTGCTTTGGGGAATTTTATGGCGCTATTTAATACGAAAAGAATATTTTACCTCAGATAGTTTTGATGGAGAATATTGATGATATGCAAGCAAAAAATTTAGATCTTCTAAAAAATAAAAAGTACTAATGACGAATCGAAAATACGATAAAGCAGTAACACAGTTTTTTTCCAATTTAAAAAAAGAGGATGCCTCCTTTTTCTTTAAAGGGAAATTTATTAATCCACTGAAAATATTAACAGTATCTGCTGCCTTTCCATCTTTGCGAATCAAGGATGAAGATTTACTACTACTCTACTCTTCTTCAGAAACTTTAGAAAATCTTGATCTCGCCATTACCACAAAAAATGTACATACCAAGACAAGTAAAGTAGCGCTAGGTAAAGATATTTTCAAATCTGAAGAATTTAAAACTATCAATGCGCAACACATTGAATTGCTAAACAATTTTGTTGATGATCTTACCTTGCTCAAAAAAGATGAAAAAAAGAGCTTAGAGGATTTTACGAATAAGTTCAAGGATTTTGTCAATCAAAAAGAAGACACAAAACAAGAATTTGACATTGATTATGAATTCCTGAAAATTCTTGAAAAGGAAGGTGATAAAGTATTAGGATTAGCTGAGGATCTGAACCAAAACAAACAATTCTCAAATACGATTAATGCAATCGTACACAAAACAGACGATGCGCTAGAGTTTAAAGCTGAACATGTGATTCTTCAGGATATCATCCATGTTTTTAACTTGATTTATCCTTTTAGCGATAAAGAAAACGACATTGCCGATTCAAAAATCAAATTTTTGTTGGCTTTTATGTTCGAGAAGCTTCAGGGCAATGATATTATAGCTTCTATATCTATAGAACGCATCAACACCTTTGTAAAATCTGAAAAATTCGAAGAAAATATAGAGGTCATCAAAACCGCTAGCCTTTTTGATCTGGGTGAAGCCTATAAAAAAGAGTTTTTATTACCTTCAATTTTAAAGCGTTTGGATAGTAAGCATTTTGTGAACTCTGGAGCATTTTTATACCGAATAGCTTCTTTAATTGCAAAGGCCGACGGGACGATTTCAGAACAAGAAAAAGAAATACTCAAAAAGATCAACGATAAATTGTCTAATCCCAAAGAAAAGTTGGAAGGTGTCAAACAAACGGAAGTTGACGAAAACGAATCGTTGGATGACGTACTGGATGAATTAAATGAACTTATAGGGTTAACCAATATCAAGACCGCGGTACAGGAACTGTCTAACTTTCTTACCGTTCAAAAGATAAGAGAAGAAAAAGGACTTAAAAACGTCAATAATTCATTGCACTCTGTTTTTATGGGACCTCCTGGAACAGGAAAAACTACAGTAGCTCGTTTGGTTTCACGCATCTATAAACACTTGGGGTATCTCGAAAAAGGACATTTGGTAGAGACTGATCGTACTGGTATGGTTGCAGGCTACGTGGGCCAAACCGCGATCAAGGTTGAAGAAGTCGTAAAAACTTCTATAGATGGTGTACTTTTTATTGATGAAGCCTATTCGTTAGCCAAGGATAATAAGAAAGACTTTGGTAACGAAGCCATAGAGGTATTACTAAAGAAAATGGAAGATCACCGCGATCAATTAGTAGTGATTGTAGCAGGTTATCCAGATGAGATGGAAGAATTTATAGAATCTAATCCTGGATTACAATCCAGGTTTAATAGGTATTTTACTTTTGACCACTACAAACCCAAAGAACTAATCGCCATTTTTGAATTGTTTTGCAACAAAAATGATTTTGTACTAGCCGAAGATGCAAAAGAAAAAATGCAGTTTATCTTTGAGAAGCTCTATGAAAAAAGGCATAAAAGCTTTGGTAATGCCCGTGTTGCACGAAATTTGTTCGAAAAAATCATCGAATACCAAGCTAATCGAATCGTATCGATTACTCCTCTCACCGAAGAACTTTTAAAAACTATCGTAGAAGAAGATATTCCTCCTGTTAACCAAACTGTAGAAGATTATTTAAGGTTTCAGGATGAAGAGGAACAAAACCAGTAACGACTATTTTTGCTCATGCATATAGAAAAAGTACTATCCTACTATCAAGATTGCTATAAGCAGGAATTCAGAGATAATGATATTCTCAATTTTTTAGGCAATAAAGTAGATAAACGGTTTTTCCTAAAAGAAATTGATGGGTTGTACAGAGAAACGGATACTCCGTTAATGACTACTGATTTTGGAGATGAACTGTACAAATACCTCGAAATTCATAAAAAAGAAAAGACATTTATTGCTTGTAGTTTTTTTGTAACCGGGAAACTTACGTTTTTGGGTAGAAAACGAACTATTTGCGCTCCACTAATGGTCACACCAGTCACTATCAATATCAACGATCAGGCTTTGTACCATTTGGAGTATAATTTTTCAGAAAACAGAAGCAATGATGCTTTGCTTAATCTGTTCAAAAAGAATTTTGATCTCGACGATTCTTTTGTTTTAGAAATGAAAGCCCTGATCAATGATCAGGATTTTGCTTCTCAAGATGTATCTGCCATTTGTAAAAAGTTAAAAGCTCATATTGATATTGATGTCAAATCAATGAAGGGACTGCCAACATTAATGCCAGGGGATTTGATTAGAAGTCATGCAAATTCTGCAAAATTGAGATTACTTCCCGTGATAGCTCTTGGAATTGTTGAAAAATCAAAGTCTAGCAGAGATGTATTACATGAAATTGACGTTATCAAAGAAGGGCACTTGTACAATGATACGCTTCAACATTTCTTTTCGAGAAGAAAGCCAGAGATCAAATCTGAAAAAGATACAACTCATGAAATTTATGTCCCTTCCAATTTAAGTCAGGCCCAACTAGACATTATACATGCAGCAAAATCTAATGACTTAAGTGTTGTGATTGGACCTCCTGGTACAGGTAAATCCTATACCATAGCTTCATTAGCTATTGATCAAATCTATCATAATAAAAGTGTTTTGATTTGTTCCAAATCTGATCAAGCGGTTGATGTACTGCAGCATAAGATCATTAATGACCTTGGCGTAAAAGGGCTCTCTATTAGAGCTGGATCCGGAAGAGGACATCGGGCAAAACTGAGAAAAAAGATACAATCGATTACCCGTTTTAGAAAAGCAGGTGGTGATTACTATATCCCAAAAAAGCAAAAGGAAATAGACTATGCCCAAAGTAAGATCCAAGAAATAAACGAGGAGATTAAAGAACGAGAACGCAAGGAAATAAAAAACGCTGAACTCTTCCTTGATCATAACCCCTCATTTTTTAAACGGTTAAAGAGAAACTATGTATCCAGAAAAGTATTAAAAGAATATCCTTTCTGGGAACTGATAGATTTGCTTCAGCATTATATTCATCAAAAGAATAGGCTCATCAAAGAAATTATCTCTTTGCAGTATCAACATCGAGTCGCAGATTTATTAGCCAGGGATAGAACATTTCCAGAGCTATTAAAATTAATTGCCACCAAAGATGCTGCAGAACGTGAGTCCTTATTTCAGTCCATAGATTTTTCTTCGGTATTACAATGTTTACCCATTTGGATTACAAAATCTACAGATGTAAGTGATGTCTTTCCATTAGAGAATGACATTTTTGATATGGTAATTATAGATGAGGCTTCTCAATGTGATATTGCTACAATGATCCCTGTTTTGGCAAGGGCAAAAAAAGTAGTTGTGGTAGGAGATCCCAAGCAATTACGTCATGTATCATTTTTGTCAAAACATATCATGGAAAAAACAGCCGAAACTCATGGTGTACTTCAGAATATAGATGTTTTTAACTATAGAGAAACGAGTTTTTTGGACTACGCGATGGAACGTTTGCCCAATCCTGGGAGTATTCATTTCCTGGATGAGCACTACCGAAGTGTTCCCGATATCATTAGATACAGTAATCAAAAATTTTATTTCGATAAGTTACTGGTAATGTCTGATTTACAAATCCATCACAAATCCCCAGCGATACATTGGATTTTTTGTAAAGGAGAAAAGCAAAAAGATGGAGTGAATCAATTAGAAGCGCACAAAATTCTTGAAGACATCCTAAAAACAATCGAAAAAGAGGAATCAGTTGCTCCCGAAGCCTCCTCCTCTATTGGTATTCTATCTCCATTTCGGGATCAAGTAAATTATCTCAAAAATAAAATTCAGGAATTAGATCTATCTGCCATAAAAAAACATAAGATTGCCGTTGGAACTCCTTTTGAATTTCAAGGGGAAGAACGAGATCAAATGTTTATTACCTTTACTATCGATAATAATACAAGTCCATCAGTATTTCAGTATTTAGACAGAGAAGATGTTTTTAACGTCAGCATTACCCGAGCAAAACAAAAACAGTATTTGTACTATTCTTTTGAAGCCAAAAATTTCAAAAACAAACATTTGCTTATTGATTATCAGTCGGAGACAAAAATAAAGTACACCAAGAGTAGTGAATCTGATTATCAGGATAAATTTGCTAATGAAGTACATGAAGAATTAATCCAATTAGGGATTGCCGAAGAAGACATTCTGATCAATTATCAACTGGCAGGGTACATAAAGGATATTTTGCTTACTCATAATGGTAAAACCATTTGCATTGATCTTGTTGGATATCCGGGAACATTAGAAAAATCATTCTCCGTTGACCAATACAGGACTTTATTTAGAACCAACATTCCTATCATAACTATACCTTATTCCTATTGGTTGTTTAATAAGGAAGCTTGTTTACATCAAATTGCCAAAAAAGTAAGAATAAAAAGATGATTACAGAAAAGGACATATCCAAATTAGTAGGACGTACTATCAAATCCCCAATTCGTGTAGGTAGTATTAAAGACTTAGGAATGAAAACTGGATCTTTCTTAAACTTTTTCCAGCCTTTTTTTGAAAACTTACAAGATGATCAGTATCTGGTGCGTGAGAAACAAATAGGGTTTTTAAAGAAAACATTTCCTGAAGATTTGGAGGTGCTCAAAACACTACATAAGCGTTATTTTGAAGGTGCGATTACTATTGATCATCTAGACCAGTGGGTACAGCGATTATCCGAGGAACAGCAAACTACTTTTAAAGAATTGTCTACGATTACTCGTCAACGCAACATCTCAACATTTGAAGTAGAAATTTGGGATAATGAAATGTTTGTAGAAAGAATACATCAGCAAGGGTTTGAACAAAATGTTGATGATTTTAGGGTGTGGAAACGTGTTTTTGCTCAGGCAAAAAGTGAAGTTGTAGAAAACGAGTTGTTTTTTAGTCTTTTGAAAAAAATAACAGGCCTCGTTCAACGTATTCATCCAGAGATAAGAAAAGTACAAATCACCAGTCATTTTATGCGAACCATTGCCACAACACAAATTAAAGGCGAGAATGCTCCAGAAGGAGTACACGAAGATGGTGCTCAATATATCATGTCTGCCCTGGTAATCAATCGTAGCAACATTACGGGTGCTGAGAGTCAAATCTATGAAAAGACAGCTCAAAACGAATTGATTTACCAAAAGGAACTACAACCGGGAGAGTTTGTTTTTCAGGCAGATACGGGAGAAGAGTTTACCTTTGGCAATGACCTTTGGCACTATGTTACTCCTATACAAGCGATAGAAAAAACATCTCCAGGGATTCGGGATATTATAGGGTTTGATATTGATATTATGCACTAAGAAAGTACACAACTAATATCATCTAGAGAAGATCCATAATCAAAATAAAAATCGATATGTACCAAATCTCCTGCTTTTACCTCTTGCGTATTGGTAGTTTTTAATACAGTGGGTGGCATTAAACTATCTGTTCCTGTAAAATTAGACCCTTCAGTAATCTCTACATAAGACTCTAGATACAAAGCATTTACCGTTCCAGAAAATAGAACTGGTACAGAAAAACTTAATTTAACTCCTTGCTTCTTTTCTTTTAATAGTTCTATTTCATTAACCAGAAACTGCTGAGTTAAAAACATAGGCTGATGTCTTGTGAACATTACCGGATAATGATGTACATCCTCTTCAATTTCAGCTTCGCATAGTCGAGCAAAATTCACAATCCTATTCGGAAAAAGCTTCCCTCCTGGTTTCAAAAAATCTCTCATATGCTGAAAAATCTGTACCTGAAACTCATTGGCACAATAAATACTCATCAATTCTCCAACCACATAATCCACTTTTTCTGGTAATTCTACCGTCAATGCATCTGCATAGATCACTTCTACCTTATGCGCCCAAGGGTATTTTGCTATTTCGGCATCGATAAACGGAATTAAATCCGGATTGTTCTCTATCAAATACGCCTTCTTTACATGGGGCATGTATAACTTGGTAAGCGGCAGTGTACCCACCCCTATCTCACATACAACAGCATCTTTGAAGTTATTATTTAATTGAAATGCCTTATGAAAAGCATCCACTCGTTGTTTGTCGGTCTCCATTATTTTGTAATAAATCTCAGGAAAACCAAAATGAGACTCATCAAAAGTCTGAGCGTGTAACAACTTGTATTTTAACTCATCATAGTTATCAATAATTTCTTCGAACAGTTTGTCGTGCATTGGTTAAAGTTTTTGCTAAATATACTAAATACTATTTGTGAATTTAGTCACTAATCCCTTTCCCTTTTTGATTGAGATGTAAAACGAAAATCGCATTAAACCCAAACGTTAAATTTCCATCATTGAAATTGAAGTTATTGGGAGTTTGAGTAATAAATGCTTCTTCAGAAAAGAACCAGGTATTGGTGAGTTTAAATTGTAACATCACATCACTTAGTTCCCAGTTGACTCCTAGCGCAAAAGCATCATAAGTAGTGATGGATTCTAAAGGGTTGATCAAATAGTAATACTCTGAAACAATAGAAACATGCCCTCCTATTTTATATCGTCCTCCTACTCCAATCGCAAATTGATTATTTGGATCGTCTTCAAACGCTGAGGAACTTCTATGAATATAAGTAGGTGATATTTGTGCAGAAAATTGAGGAGTAAATTTTCTGGCTAACAATAATTGTGTTGTAAAACTTAGCTGGTCCTGAAAATTATCAAAACGATTGATATCAACAAGTGGCGGATTACGTTCGCTCCTATAAGCAATGTTCTGAAACAAAGAGAGACTCACTGGTGCTCCTTTGCCATCACTACGTTGTCTGATCAGTTTGTATTTCAAAAAACTATCATAAATACCATCCAGCGTACTCCAACCACCACCAAAAGTCAGCTTATTCGAAATACCATACTCTACCCCTATTCGAGCCCCCATTTTGTCAGCTACAAAACTCTGACCGCTAGAGTTTGGGATATTCCAGTATCGTGTAAAAGCCTGCAGCTCTAGCACGCCCTTTTTTCTGGTTTCTACAGAATGTCCAATAGAAATACGACTCGCTTTAAACGTTGCCAATTGATATTGAGGAGTATCCGGATATTCCTGTTCTAGTTTATCCAATAAATCCTGTGCCTGGATAGATACATTCAAACAGAACAGTAAACATATATGGATGGAAAAAAGAACTTTATTTCTCATAATGTTGATATTCAAATTTGAATTTAATGGATATAACTTTTGCTATATTAGGTGCTAGGATTGGAGGAATTTTGATGTCAAAATCCTTGACCGTAACTTCAAAATCCCCATTCAAAACAAACGAACTATTAACTTGTTCGATAGTAGTTTTAATTTCTACCTCTTTAGTAATACCATGAATGGTTAGTTTCCCTTTAACCATTCTCGTTTGTATATCAGTTTCAGAGGGATCAAAGTCTATGATATTTCCTTCAAAAGTAGCTTTAGGATACAAATCTGATTCGATATAGCTCTCGTTAAAATGTTCATGCATCAGTGATTTTTTAAATACGAATGCATTCATCAGCATACTAACTGCTATTTCATTTTTAGAAATATCAATTATACTCAGTACCTGGTTGTTCTTTGCTTCTATATCTTCTACGGAGGTATAGGAGAAAAAAGAAACCTGCCCCTGTCTTGTTATAAATTGATCAGACTTGGTGTCATCGTCTGTAAAGTTGATCAATAAGAATATCAGAATGATCAGTTTATTCATTGATTTGTTGTGTTAATCAGCATACAATTAAGTAAAATAGCATCTTTCAGAAATCCCTTACAAACTCCCTTTATTTTTATTTTTTGACCCTTTTTTAAATCTTTAATTTCATTTTCTTGATTCGGAAACATATCACAAATAACACTAGAATACTTGTTGTCCCCGTACAAAAAAACTGTATTTCGATTATTTAGAAACGTAACATCTTTTACAATCCCCTCTACTTCTATTACTTTTCCTCTATACATTGAATTTGCCGAACGTTCATCAACCATGAAGGATGAAACTAATTCTTCTGAGCTTATCGTTATATCTGCAGAAACAGCATTCATCTCCATATAAGAGTCTTTCGAGTTTGTAAAAACCAGATACAATATCAGTAACAAGAGAAGTCCTGAAATAAAACCAATAATACTTAGCTTTCTATTCATCGAAGGATATAAGGTCGATTCTACCAGTAAAATTACGATAATGTACTACTAAAATATAATTTAGCAGCATATAAATTAAGGAAGGGTAACAAAGAGGTATGGATTTCATACGATTAGCTTATAATTAAAAATTCTACTTTGAGTACAAAGGAACAATCCAGATCGTATGGTGGTGTTATAAACTTTTGTCAAGTAGAAAAAATCCTTTTAAAAAAGGAAAAAAGGTCATTAAGCCAAATACAATTATTTAACGTTTAGAAAAAACACCTGAAAAATTATACTATTTTAGTTACCTGAATAAAAAGCTAAACCAGACCGTCAGGATATTACCCCTGATTAGCAAACCTGACAGATGAGAAAAGATAAATTATATTTTTTAACCTTTGTATCGATATCGGTCATTTTCCTGATCATTGCTTCGTTAAGTATCAAATACTTTATAAAAGTCAGTGCAAATCAATTGATAGAAGTTCAATTAGAGTCCAGTAAACGGGAAGCAAACGAAATTTCAAAATTGATCAACTATCAACTTGCTGGAGGTATTGATCAAAATGTGGTGATCAACAATATTCAAAACACTATAGAAAACACCCATACCGAAGCTTCTTTTATATGTGTTTTTAATTGGTCTGGTAAAGAAGTATGTAATCCTGATAAAACCAGGGTTGGACAAAAAGTGAACTCAGATCAGTCACTTTTGAATTCATTGAATGAAGAAAATAGTTCTGATAAGTTATATGAGTTACTTACTAATATTAAAAACGACAATAAAGAAATTGGGAATAGCTTTAATTCTGAAATCGTATATATTTCTCCGGTAAAAGATTCTGATTTAATAGTGGCGGCACATGTAAATCTTAACGAGATCTCTACGCAAATAAAAAAACTCAAAACCAGTTTCTATACCATATTTGCTATTATGGGGGGACTGATTATCTTATCTTCCTTCTTTGCTGTCCGTATGATTGGTAGTTATTATGAAAAGCAGTTGGAGGAGAAAAACACCAATTTAGAAAGTGAGTTGGTGAATCTTTCTAAGCTGAATAGTGATCTGGTAGCCTACCAACGTAAAATAGAAGAAACCGATGATGACACTCAGGAATCGCCTGATATCACATTGGAAACGGGTAAAAAGAGAATCTTAACCTATTTAAGAAATGAACTGATCCCGACAGCTATCAATGAAATCTCTTATATCTATACCGAAAATACCATTACCTATGTAATTTGCTTTGACGGGAAAAAATCTACCAGCAATACAAGTTTGGATGATATGTTTTCCAGCCTTGATGCTTCTTTATTTTTTAGAGCTAACCGACAATTTATTATCAGCATTGCTGCCATCGAAAAGATTATTAAATACGGTAATAGTCAACTCAAAATTTTGATCCGAGATGCAGATGTAGAAATTGTAATTAGTAAAAACAAGGCGGCAGAATTTAGACAATGGTTAAGTATCTAACCAAATTTCTTTTCGGGTTCTCTTTTTCTTTATTTCAATTTTAATCCATTCCCTTCATTTATTACAAAAAGGAAAAAATAGCGTTTTATTCAACCTTTTTTTTTCCTTTTTCAACGCCATTTTTTCCCTTTCGCATATATTATTTTGAATATAGGGCCAGTGTTTACGGTACTTTGCTGAACAAAATCTTTAAAACTCGAATAAAAATGAAAAATCGTATTTTAGTATTGTTCACTTCAATTTCTGTACTGTTTAGTTGTACCAGTGATGACTCTGATGAGCAACCAAATCCACCTGCACAACAAAATGCAGTACGACTTGCAACCGATGCAACTTTTGGAAACATTCTTACCGATTCTGAAGGTATGTCATTATACTTTTTCTCCAGAGATGTAAAAGGAGATTCCAGATGTTTGGATGGTTGTTTGGCAGCATGGCCAATTTTTTATGCAGCCGATTTAACTCTTGATGACGGTCTGGAAGCTTCAGACTTTGGAGAAATCACCAGAGAAGATGGAGAAAAGCAAACTACGTTCAAAGGGTGGCCATTATATTATTTTGCAAATGATAATGCCGCCGGAGATACCAACGGAGATCAAGTAGGTAACAATTGGTATATCGCAAAACCTGATTATTCTCTGATGTACGCCGAAGCTCAATTGGTAGGAAGAGATAGTGATGGGAATTTGATCAACTTCACAAGTGACTATACGCCTGGTGATGGACTTACCTTTTACATGACCAATTTCACAGGAAGAACAATATATACATTTATGAATGACACCAATGGTGTTAATAATTTCACGGCCCAAGATTTTTCAAACAATGCTGTGTGGCCGATCATTAACATCGACATTGATAGATTACCAAGTATTCTAAATGCTGACGATTTTGGAACCATAGATGTTCACGGTTCTCAGCAAATAACATATAAAGGATGGCCATTATACTACTTTGGGCAGGATGTGACCAGGGGGGATAATTTTGGAATCAATTTTCCTGCCCCAGGGGTATGGCCAATCGCAAACGCGGATACTCCTACCGCACCAGCAAATTAAGAAGAGTTCATATTTAGTTTAGTAGTTAGTTAGTTGATTAGAAAGAGGAAGAACGAGTTTTTTTCTTCCTCTTTTTCTTAAATCTTAATCATGAAAAATTATTTACAAATAAATAAACTGCTGTTTGCAGTACTCACTAGTCTTATCCTAGTTTCCTGTGATAATAATGTAGAAGAGCAAATTACAGAAACAATAGTTGAATGTAATCCAGATACATCATTCGCTACGCAGGTAAAACCAATAATAGATAACAACTGTATCGAATGCCATAACGGAAATCAATTTCCTGATCTACGCAATTTTGAAGGTATTAGAAATAATGCTTCACGAGTAAGAGCACAGGTAGTGAGCAGACGAATGCCCATCGGCGGTTCTTTAAGTAATGAAGAAATAGAAATTATTAGATGCTGGATTGATAGCGGTGCATTAAACAATTAAAAGAAATCAATATGATAAGTAAGGGAAAAATTCTTTTAGGTGTAACTCTTTTTATAACCGCGATTGGAATTGTTGTCAGCATCTCTATGTTTTCCAAACCTCACTTGGATATTAGTAATGTGGATGCACAAATTGTAATCGACTCTAATGATTTGTTCAAAGATTATTTGACCAATGAAACCGAAGCCAATACCAAATATTTGGAGCAAGTTATTCAGGTAACCGGTACTATAGAAGATATAAACATCGTAAAAGACAAAAGTATAATAGCACTAACCAGTGAAGATACTTTTGGTAGTGTCCTTTGTCATTTGGACGCTGATAAAGATCACAAAATTGCACAATTACAAAAAGGACAATCCATACAAATCAAAGGTGTTTGCACCGGATTTTTAATGGACGTCATTCTTGTCAAAAGTGTCATAATTAATTAAAACCAACATTCACAACAAATGAAATCAATTATAACAACCATAGCATGCCTTATCCTTTCAGTAATGAGTTACGGGCAAGAAAAGTTCCTTACAAAAAGTGGACATGTTTCTTTCTTCTCTCACTCTCCTATAGAAGATATCGAAGCAGAAAACGACCAGGTACTTAGTATTATAGACACCAACAACGGAGCAATCGCTATCTCCATACTAATGAAATCTTTCCTGTTCGAGAAGGCATTAATGCAAGAACACTTTAATGAAAACTATGTAGAATCTGATAGATATCCTAAAGCTACTTTTAAAGGAGAGATTCTAAATTTCAATGCTCTTGAAAATAGTACAGAAGTCACTATCAAAGGGAATTTAACCATTCATGGTGTGACCAAACCGATAGAAACCAAAGCGAAAATTAAAAGAACAGAAGGAAATATTTCTCTGGAGGGTGATTTTCCTGTAAAAGTGGCAGATTTCAATATTGAAATTCCATCGGTTGTAGTGAACAACATTGCAAAAACAATAAAAGTAAGCTTCAATCTAGATCATCAACCGTATACCAAGTAATATGAAAAAACTAATTGTATTTTTTACCATTCTTAGTATTGGTAATACGATGTATGCACAGGACCTCTTTGACATACTTGATGAAGAGACTCCGCAAACCAAAGAGTATGTTACCGCTACATTTAAAGGCACTAGAATACTTAACGGACATTCTGTTGAGAATAGAAAGAAAGGTGTTCTAGAATTCATCATATCTCACCGTTTTGGAAGAGTAAACTCAGGTTTTGATGAATTGTTTGGTTTGGATCAATCCAATATACGCTTTGGCTTTGAGTATGGTCTTACAGACGATTTAATGATAGGAGTTGGTAGAAGCAGTTTTGAAAAGGCTTATGATGCATTTTTCAAATACAAACTCCTTAAGCAAGGAATTGGTAAAAACGCTTTCCCGATTTCGGTATCTGCATTTGGGAGTGTTGTATACAGAAGTGTAGACGATTTTGAACCAGGAAACGAACCTAGCGAGACTGATCGTTTGTTTTATACCTCTCAGCTTCTTTTTGCAAGAAAATTTAGTCCTGCATTTTCTTTACAAATTATGCCAAGCTTCATCTATAGAAACTCAGTAGCTATACAAGAAGATCCTCATGGTATTTTTGCAGTCGGAATTGGCGGACGTGTTAAGTTAACTAAAAGAATTTCTCTAAATGGTGAATATCACTATACTGTTAATCCTCTGGAGTCTATAGATACTACTAACTCATTGGCATTTGGAATTGATATAGAGACTGGTGGACACGTATTTCAAATCATTCTCTCCAATTCTATTACTATGATCGAGAAAAGTTTTATTACCGAATCTACAGATGATTTTTTTGAGGGAGATGTGCATCTAGGTTTTAATATTTCCAGAGCATTTCAGTTCGGAAAAAACAAGAAAAAGAAACTGAAAGCAATCCAAGAATCTAATGAGTAAAACCATCTATTATGATCAGAAAAAAATACAAAGTAACGGGAAAAGATGTAGACGATTTTATGATCATGCATGGTGGTGCTTATCAGGCTTATATATATGCTATTTTGGATAGCTTTCTATTCGAAAAAGGATATTCTAAAAGAAAACTAGATCATTTGAAAGTCAGACTTCAAAAATGCAAAGAAGAATTTACCTATCAAAAACATCTCATGTTTACTCAGGATTTTTTTCTAAATATGGAATTTTTGAGTACTGCTGAAGATCTATCAAAAATTTATGTAAGGAGTCGCTTTTTTAATTCGAACAACGAACTATGTGCTGTATCGAATACAGAATTGTACTGGTTTGATTACCATCAAAAGATGGCTGTAGCTCCACCAAAAGATATATTTGGGAGATCCTAGAAGTAAGGGCTTGTTTGCCCCTTTACCTGTGCGGATATGTGCTAGTGATCTTAAATATCCGTGCTGAACCATAAAGCCTCGACAATGTCGAGGCTTTATTTCGTTAATATTTTGAGGAGGATTCTATTGTATCTATGATTTAGAAAATTAATTCACCACAACACCAGAAGGATCAGTAAACTTACCGGTTACCAGCCAGCCTCCAAAATCTTCGGAAACTGCCAGTAGAAGAATATTTTTTCCTTTTTTTAGGTTTAGATATACTGCATCAAAAAGACCAATAGTTCCTAGATATCGGTAATCTCTAGAACGCCATCTGTTGTTTCCTTTATAAATAGGTTGATCGTTGAGTATAGCCACTGCCCTATCACTATATCCAAATTCGAATAGTTTGGTTTGCTCTTTATCTGAGTTGATCACCAGTTTTGCAAAAACTGTATTCTTTTTGGTCCCATCTCTCAGTAATACTTTTCTTGCGATGTTGGCAGCGGCACCCTCTTCAATTTGTACTTTTCCTAGCCATTTTCGAGAAGTTATCAATCCCTTTATGTTAGCTAAATTGTCCAACTGTGTTTCTTCAAACTTATCCGAAATTTCCCATGCTGATACCAATCCATCTATAGGTTTTCTTTCATGTACTTTAAAATCTACCAATTGAGTAGCGGTCTTGTCAATAGTAAAATTGGCATAATGCATAGGATTCGGCCCACCTCCACTGATAGCTATCCTTCCTTCTTTGGGTTCTCTGACTAAATTCCAGCATAAATGAGGTTTTTCTGAATAGTCAAAAAACACTTGTGCTCTTTTTCCATTAACTACCAATTTTACATGAGTCCAATCGTCATAATTATAATCGTAGGGTACAGAATAACTCGGACCAAAATACAATTGCCAAGGAGAAAGCCCATTTATTACAGGAGTTCCCTGATTAGCATCTGGTTTACCAGGTAGGTGCGCTCGTATATAAAAAGACTCCATATTATTGGCATCCACCGCTCGAAATCGAACTCCCGGAAAACCTTGACGTTCGGTGAGAAACACGTCAAATTCTATTGTACCATTCAAAAAAGTAACATCCTTCAGTGCAGCCATACCTCGCTGCATATATAATGCATCTTTCCCTTTATAGCTTTCTAGCACATAAGATTGAGCATTAATTTCCCATTGTATGGTATCCAAAGGAAATGTCTGCTGTCCATATATGTTGAAAGAAAAGAAAGTACTTAAAATCAAAATTGAAATTGCTCGTATCATCATTTTTTATTGTTTGTTGATCTCAAAATTCGAAGATTAGATGTAGATCACGAAAACAAGTTCGTACAAGTTCGTTCAATGTTGTTCAAGTCATAAATTTTGATCAATTTTGTTAGTGTCTATGAATAGGTATCCAGAATATCATTTAGTACAGCAATGTCTGCTAGAGATTGAGAATCGTCTTGATTGGGGATCTTCAGGTTCTTGGCATAATGATGTATTTATTGAATTGAGTGAGCATATTCAAAAAGAGACTCAGGTTAACCTTAGCACAACCACTTTAAAGCGGGTTTGGGGTAAAGTAAAGTACCAAAATGCTCCTAGCATTAGTACACTTAATACCTTATCTAAGTTTGCGGGTTATGAAAACTGGAGAGACTTTAAAAACAAGAAAGAGCCAAAGAAGAAATCCTCCTTGATAAAAGATAAGGTGTTTCAAAATATGGGAATTATTGTTGTAGCTGCAGGGATTATGACCTTTGCCTTCATTTCGTTCTTCTCCATGGTGAGTACCAAAAATGATAATATCCAACCATTAGACCTTTCAAAAATTCAATTCAAAAGCAGACCTATTACCAAAGGGCTCCCTAATTCTGTGGTATTTGATCTGAATTTGGATAAAATCACATCGGATAGTATTTATATTCAACAGTTTTGGGACAGAACCAAAACCGTAAAAATAAGACCTGAACAAAAACAAGCAACAGGGATTTATTATTATCCAGGGTATTTTAGAGCGAAATTACTAGTCGATGGAAAAATTATTAAAGAACATGATTTGTTCATCGCTTCGGATGAATGGATGGGGACGATCGATTACGAACCCATTCCTAAATATATCAATGTTAACGATACAATGAATGGTCCTTTATCATTTTCAGATACTTTTATTAATGAAATAAAGGAAAATAAGAATCCAATAGTATCTACCTTCCATCTGGTCAAAGATTTTAATATGTCAGGAGATGATATGACTATTGAAACTACAGTAAAAAATATTTACAACGAAAAGTGGGCCGTTTGTCAAACTCTTCGAATTGTAGTCTTAGGAAGTTCTGGCGCTATGATAATTCCTTTTTCAATACCTGGTTGTGTGTCTGATATTAATCTTATGCTCAACGATGTTTATGTAACAGGAAAAGAACATGATTTATCTCCGTTAGGAACAGATTTATCCGATTTCAAAAAACTAAAAATAAACGTTGAAAATAATAAGGTAACTGTATACATTGAAGATCAGGAAGTATATAGTAATAACTATCATCAGTCTATAGGGAAATTTGTGGGTATCCGATATCGTTTTTTAGGAGCGGGATCGATAAAAGGACTTACAATAACCGATCGAAAAACCAATCAAATCGTTTTAAAAGATCATTTTTCTAAAATATAAGTCATCTGATTTCTAAATTTTTATACTGTAAATCCACAAAAGATTGGCGGTTTCTACTCTTTTATTTTTCCTGTTAAAATTGTAAATTTGCAACATAAAATTTAGAACAAATGTATCCATTATTTCTTGATTCTATTTTGTTCCATCCTTTCTTCAGGGCATAGTTCCAAAGTGCCCATTTTTAGAAGGGTACGATCAAAATTCATTGCTATAAATTATCTAATAAAACCAATTGTTTTGTATGCTCTATAGCGAGCAAAAAAGCACGGTTCATAAGTTGATTTTAGATAAATCATTCATAGTTAAGAAATTAACAATTTACACCCCTAAATAGATTGTGATTTTCGGCACAAGATTTGCTCTAAAAAAGAGGAATATTAATTTTTAAAAGTTTAATCATGTACAAACCAATCTTACATACTAAACTAGGTGATGATCCTGGGACGTTGGCAGTACATCAGTCATTGACTGTTTCAATTTACCGTACCGTCTGGCGAAGGATTATTAATACCCTTATGACAGAAAAGTTTACAGATTTGGTAAAGAGAAATTTAATGACCATTGGTGGCCACGTAAGTTTGTATTTGAGTTGGTTTGCTTTATGTTCCGTCTCGCTCAGGACGTAAAACAGGAGTAATTAAGGCGAGCCAACCAAGTATTGTAAACAAGACTCAAATAGTATAGTATTCTTTTATAAAAGTAGTGCCAAAATCGGTTATTTTATAATACGAGAGTTGTTCTACCTTAGTTTTAGTAAGGATACCTAGGGCTTCCAATTCATGGATGACACGTACAACATTTTTTCTTCGTTCTATTTTAGAGCGTTCGTATACTTGTTTAATAGTTAATCCTACTTCTTCAGTATGCATTCTAAAAACAGAAATAACACTGGCTCTTACTAGTGCTGCTTGATATTCTTCTAATGAAGGAAGATTATCAAGGATCGGAGAAGAAGAATCATTTGTGGGAAGTGACAATACTCTTTTTACTTCTTGAGTTACCTTTACAAAAAGCGCATCTCTTTGACCATCATCCATAACAACCAAAGGTTCTGTGGGAGGATTAACGGTCTGAAATTTTGATATAGCATCTATATCAGAAAACATACAATGACTAATAATGATGGGAAATATATAAGCCCCCTCCTGCTCTGCTGCTGTCAGTAATGCAGGAAGCTCTTCATTATTTATAAAATCGGAAGCAATAAAATTAGCGCTTACCATAAGTATGGCTATTTTGGTATTGCTAAGTGCTTTGTATATTTCATCCCGCCAATCCGCACCAACTTCAATTTTGGAATCTTCCCAAATCGTAAATTGATACTCTCGTTCCAGATAACTAAGATGTACTCTCAGCAGGTCGAGCCATTTTGCATCTTTTTTGCTGTAACTAATAAAAACACCTTGCCTATTGCTCATTATGATTTTGTATGGTTAATAATTTGGACACTATACAGTATCCATAAATATTTAAAAGTTATTACAATGACTGACGATATGAGTAGCTAAAAGTAACTAGATTTCTGTTAAAATAAAACAAAACAAATCATCGATAATAACCTTATATTTATATTTTAATTTTTCTTAAAAACAAACCTCTTAAAACCTAGATATGAACCAAGAAGAATATATTGAACAACGAGTTGATAATCAATTGCATTGGTATAGTGCAAAAAGCATGATTAATAAAAAAATGCATTTAGGAACTCGTGGATTGGTTATCATTTTTTCTGCATTTATTCCTTTTGCAGCAGGTTTTTCTGAAACGCATCCCGATCACCTGTATTTGAATTATCTGATTGGAGTACTAGGAATGTTGGTGGCTATTATTGCGGGAGTATCTGCTTTGATGAAATATCAGGAAAAGTGGGTCAAATACCGTTCTACAGCTGAAGCACTGAACCGCGAAAAATATATGTTTATGACCTTATCCGGAAATTATCGTGATGAGAAAGATCCTTTTCATCTATTGGTGACCAGAGTCGAAAACATAATTGCTTTGGAAAACACCATGTGGAGTGAATTCATGAACGAAAATGAAAAAATATAATTATCGAGCCAGTGTGATCCCAAAACTTATTGCGTTGTTACGCCTAAATAATGGTTCTTCCTGACCATTAAAGTAGGTAACATTCAACCCTATATTCGGAGTTACATACACGTCAAATTTACTGCTAAAATAGAAATACGTATCATCTTCTGAAGCCAGTAAATCATCAGCATATACGTGATTAAATTTAAAAGTACTGATCCAGCTAATCCTTTTGTATTTTCGATCTTTTGGTGAAACTGCATTCCAAAAATTGGCTCTCAAAAACAAGGGTAAAGTTATCCTGCCATATTGTTCACTATCTACCTCTATTTGATTTCTAAACCCATTTGCATTGGTAACTCCAGCCAGGAAATTGATCAAAATAGCATCATTTAGAAATTCATATTTGATATACGCATTTAAAGAAAGATAATGTAAATTATTTTTGAAGCTTTTGTCGGCTATCATTTCTGGCGCTCCTTCAAGATATAATGAAAACAAACCAATTGCAGTTTTTTTGAAATCATACACCAAACCTACCGGGATTCCCAAAGAAACATTATTTGGAGCACTAGAGATACCACTTCCGATATTTACATCTATAGAAGGTTTGATATAATATCCCCAACCTTTTTCTCCCAATACTTCGTTTACAAAATAATACCCTCCTGCTCTTTCACTTTGACCAGGAATTCTATTTAGGTCTAGTGTTAAACTCACCGTAGTAGAATCATTAGGCACAAAAGTTTTACCATACCCTAAGGAAAAAAGGCGTTCTTGTCCATAGGTGCTCGCAATACATCCAAGTGCAAACAATATCAAAATCGATTTTATGATTTTCATAATTAATTAGAGTATGCGTTAATTCTGGTTACTATATCCTGTATTCTTTTCAGAACAGTAAATAAATCATTGGTGAGTTCTGTAGTTTTTACTTGCGTAAACTTTCGTTTTAACTCTCTGGCTAAACGATCTGCCATAAATGAAGAAATAAACTTATCGATCGGATCCGTTAATTCTATCTCATCAAAAGCATATCGGCTATTTTGAGCAATAACTTCTTTTACTCCTTTCTCTACGATATCCATGGTTAATAAATAATATGCGTGAACTTATATTGATCATTTCTTAGTTACCTAAAAGTATCAATTCATTAATGCTTCAGCAAATTAATTAGCATAAAAAAAAGGAAAACAACGGGGAGTCATTTTCCTTAGAATATAGGTTAGTTCAGGGTATTAATTATATTGTTAGTTCCCAGCTAATAACACATAAGAATCGGTTACAGGTGAGATGGTATAGTCTTTTACCTTTCTTTCTTTTTTCAAGTACTTATCAGCCTCTTCAAAAGCTGCTTCTAAAGCACTTATCTCAGAGTTTGCATCTACAGAAATCGTTTTTGAGATCACTCCTCCATTAGTATACTCAATACTTATTTTCCACTTTTTAACAGAGTGTGCATTTTTCTTTCTGTAGCTATCTTCTCCTTCATTCTTTTTACGTTCCGTCTTCTCTTTCTCATTTTCAGTATTTGATGCAAATACATTTCCAAAAGTCAAGCAAAATAGCGCAATAGTTAGTACAAGTTTCATAGTTGAGATGATTTGAATTTCTATGTTTCAAATATACAAACATTATTTGAATAATCAAATATTTTTTTAATAAAAATTTATTTGTATATTTGATTCCTTTTATCATATATAATAATGGCTAACAAAAAATTAAATAAACTGCTTAAAAGAAGTAAGGGTTCAAAAACTGTTTACGGAATTTCGAAGGCACTTGGTGTAAGTCCTCAAGCTGGAGACTATGTTGTAAAGCGAAAAGACCTAGCCAAAGATTTTGCTCGTCTTAAAAGAATTGCAGATTATATGGAGGTAGATATTAAAGACATTATAGATTTTAAAGAGCAATAGATCTCTTCTGTATTTCTTCTATGATTTGATCTATATTTTACCGTACCCTACTCCTATTCATACAGTAACCTGGTGGTTTTAAGATATATTTAATACTACTGCAAAGCGTTTTTTGGTATTTCTTTAACTCTAGCCACAATTCATTTTATATACTTTTAGAGAAATTCGTCACTCTCTAATTACTATATCATGAAAACATTACTCGTCATTATTATCTCCTTATTACTTTCTATTACTTCTATTTTTGCAAATGAAACCTCTCCTTTAAAAGTTGGTTTCACAGCGGGAAATCCAGAAGTAACTTCTATCAATGCCATGACTTTTGGTCCTGAAGGAATTTTATTTATTGGAGATAGTAAATCTGCTCAGGTAGTCGCTATAGATCTTAGCGCACACGCAAAGACAGATAATTCTAAAGTAAGAATAGACAAGCTTGATCAACAAATAGCGGATATGCTGGGTGCGGCTATAGATCAGGTACAAATCACCGATATGGTGGTTAATCCAGAAAACAACAACATTTACATTTCTGTAATGCATGGATCAGGAAACCCTCTACTTCTAAGAGTTGAGAACAATGCGTTAAAAGCGGTTGCTTTGGATAATGTATCTTTTACCAAATCTGAGATTACTGATCCGGTATCTAATGAAGCAAAAGATCGTCGTGGACGGCAACTTCGAAGATGGGCTGTAGCAGATATCAAATACGCCAAAGGAAAAGTATTACTATCTGGACTAAGCAATAAGGAATTTGCTTCTACGTTTCGTTCTATTGATTTTCCTTTTAATAAAAAACAGAACTATGGTTCTTTAGAAATTTATCACGCAGCACATGGAAAGTATGAAACCCACGCTCCTATCAAAACATTTTTGACAGCTGATATCGCTGGAGTTCCCCATATCGTTGCAGCTTACACTTGCACACCTCTTGTTGTTTTCCCAATGAGTGATGTTAAGCCAGGACAACACACCAAAGGAAGAACAATTGCCGAACTAGGTAGCGGAAACTCTCCTTTAGATATTGTTGAAGTAAAAAGTGATAATGCCCATTATCTATTGATCTCTAATTCGAATAGACCTTTAATGCGGTTAGATTTTGATGATTTAGAATCTTTTAAGGCTTCTTTGACAGAGCCCGTAACCATAAAAGGAGCTGCAGTAGGTGTAGATTATGTAAATATGCCGTTTGTTAATGTACAGCAATTAGATGCCTACGATAAGGGATTTGTTATGATTCAAAGAGAGTCTTCGGGCAACTTAGCGCTAAAACATGGGAGTCCTTGGTGGTTGTCAAAATAAAAACGCCAATGAGAACTTATTTTAAAAAAGCATTACTTCTATTGTTATTTATAATCTGTTCTATTCCGGAGATGTTTTCTCAAGCATCTCCGGAATTTAGTTTTAGCAGAGATCATATTATCATAAAGGAAATTGATGAACCCAACAAAGTGCTAAAAGTATATCGCGGTCATTTTACAGAAGATGAGATAACGAAGACCAGGACAGCTATTTTGGGCAAAACTATCCAAGAAAAGGGTCAAATTCGCTTTACTCCTTTTGTGCCATTCAATTGGGAACAAGATTACACCATTGTATATAATGGAACCTGTACATATTTTCATCTGAAAATCCCGGATGACTATCAATTTCTATCTGTAAAAGGTGTTTACCCATCAGCCCATAAAGTGCCCGCAAATCTTTTGAAATGGTATGTTCAGTTTTCAAAATCCATTAATGAAACCGCTATCTATGATCATATTCATTTTTTAAATAGATCTGGAGATACGATACCAAGAGCAGTATTAGGGTTTACCAATGCGTTGATAAGTGAAGATAGTAAACTTCTTACCGTTTGGATAGAGCCAGGCAGGCAAAAACGAGATCTAATCCCTAATCAAGAATTGGGTCCTGTCTTTGTAGAGGGCAAAACGTACACACTAGTCATTTCCGGAATAAAAGATCAAGCTGGAGTACAAATGAAAGATCATTTTACTAAACAATTTCAAGTTGTTAAAGCGGATCGCCAACAACCTGATATTCATAGCTGGAAAATTACTCCTCCAAAGCGCAACACGCGGTCGCAATTAATCATTGATTGTAAAGAATCTCTTGATTACGGAAGTACCATAGAAAGCATGCAAATTGTAGATAGCAACAATAATCAAATCGAAGGAAATTGGGAATTTTCAAACAAAGAATCCATATTATCTTTCAATCCTTTAAAAAATTGGAATAAAGAAAGTTACACTGTTTTATTCAATCCTAAACTAGAAGATCTTGCAGGAAATAATTTGGATCGATTATTTGATCGAAAAGTAGGAGAATTATCTTCTTCGGCAGTTAGTGAATACTCGTTGAATTTTAAGGTTCAATAAAAAACGAGCTTTGAAGAATTATCAAAGCTCGTTTTCTGCGTGATTATATTGCTCGTTACATTTTAATAAATCGATTCGTCCATTTATTCTTTTCCTTACTGATTTCGATAACGTATACTCCATTAGGCAATGTGGATACGTCTATCTGTTTCACTTCCATCATTCGACCTTGTAGTACATTTTGTCCCACATAATTAAATATTTGATAATTCGCATCCTTTAACTGCTGTAAACCTCCAATATGCAGGGTGTTCCCATAGATTGGGTTTGGGTAAAGATTAACCTTATTGGATAAAGGTATTTGTGCAATGTCATTTCCTTTAGACACCACACCACCAATGTTTACGGTGTAATCCTCTACTTCTCCATAAGTGAAGGTTTCACATGGTCCTTGTGCTGAATTGTATTTCATAGACACACGCATTCTGGTGTTACCTGATAATGCCGTTGTTGGTACTGAGAACGTATAGGTTTGATTTGCGCTACTATTAGTAGATTCTGATACCACTTGTTCTGCAGCATCAAAGGTGCCATCTTTATTATAGTCAATCCAAACACTCCAAAACTCAGTGTAGGCAGTATTCACAAAACCAACACTCAAAGTAATTGAATTAGAACCATAGGGTACATCTGCTATTTGAGCAGTGAAATCCGCATACCCTCCATTTGCTCCCGTAGCATTATTAATTTGATTTAAGGCCACCAAATCTATATATTCATAGTTTACATTATTCCCTTGTGAGTTACAATACGTAATTCCACCATCGATCGTGGTCGCGTTAATGACATTACTCGAAGGAGAACTATTTCCTGCTCCATCTTTGGCGATAACAGAAAAACTATAAGCAGTATTTGGTGCCAATCCACTGGCTATATGAACAAGACCATCCACGGTAGCGATTAAATTGGCTCCCTGATATACTTCGTAGGCGGTAACACCAATATTATCTGTAGCTGCCTCCCAAGATAAGGTAACACTATTGGAAGTGATATTAGAAGAAACCAGGTTTGTTGGTGCAGTTGGCGCTTCGGTATCCACTGTAGAAGATATAACACGAATATTATCGATAGCCATATCACTACGCCAACTTGATCCTGTTACTCCTTTAAACTGAACCTTTACCACAGATCCTGTATATGATGAAATATCTAATGAAGCCTGGTTCCATGAATTTCCTAAATTTCCATTTTGGGACCATAATGAAGTATAATTTGCTCCATCATCATTGCTAATCAATACTTCAAGACTTCCCATGGTCGCTCCATACATATGATATCCAAATTCTAAAGTGGCTCCCGATAAACTGGATAAGTCTATACAGGGGCTATTCAAAATTGCTGTTTTATTTGGGCTGCCTGGCGGAGATACGTTAGTAGAAGCCTCTAGATACAAATAAAAACTACCATCCTGAGCAGAAGACGGTCCTGTAGTTTGAGAAGGCGTCCCCCCAGAATCTCTCATCCAATTTATATCATCTCCTGTGGCATTGGTCCACACCCCTAGGTCGGTTTCAAAGCTTTCTGTATAAGGAAAAACACTAACCCCAGCGCAGGTTGGAACATCGGTAGTAGTAAATGTAACAGAAGCACTGTAAGGTGAACTCACTCCTCCAGAACAATTACTTCGTACCTGAGCCTCATAACCTGTAATTGCATTCAAATTAGTTAAAGCCAAACTATTTGTAGCTGTAGCAACTGTAGTCCAGTTTGTGGTTCCTACTTCTCGATATCTTACATCGTAGGTAGCACCAGTGCTAGAATTCCAGTTTAAAGTTGCTGTAGAAGTTTGGATACTGGTTGCTTGTAAACCATCTGGAGCTTGCCCCGCAATAGGATTCAATTGTACATCTTGCACTACAGTTGCAAAATCGGCTATAGTAACCCCAGTAACGGTAAGAGGCTCATAACAATCTGCTTCGTATTTAATATCATAAGTCCCTGCTTTTATAGGTCGATAATAATCTCCTTCTGGCATTTCTGTAGGAACCCAAGATTCGAAACCTTCCTTTCCGATTACCGTCACCTTAGCATCTACAGGTTGGTTGGTAATCGCATCGGTGACTACTCCACGAATTCCGTAGGTAACCTGTTTTAAGTATGCAATAAGTGCGTCTTCATTATAATTCCAAAAGTTCACCAGTTGACTGGCTGGAGGGGTCTTGGCATTGGATAACTCGACCGTCACCTCTCTACCTTTTTTAAAATAAATTTGATAATCTTGTCGGCCTCCTTGCACCTCGTACCAATCATATCCATTGGTAATTCCATTATTTAGCGCATCAAAATATCCTGCAGGGCTATTTGCTTGGCATAAATCTCTATACTCTTCTGAAATATGCACAAAATAATCCTCATCTGGATGTGCTCCTGCAAAAGTATCCCAAGGATAATTTACCAGTTCTATTCCTCCATGAAAATTAGCGGACAAGACAAAATGCTTAGCGTCTGCTAAATTCATAAACGCCAGAGTTTCGGTTTGGTAAGCATTTCCATCGGGATTCGGACCATCATCGGGATCAGGATAGTTTCTATTCAGATCTACATTATTCGCATTACCTCTGGTAGCATTGGCAACAGACGTATTGGTCGGACTATTACGAAATGTTCCATCGGGATTCGCCAAAGGATTGATCCATACTTCACTAGTATCCAAAAGGTTTTTGATCTCTGCGTGACGAGGATGCGAAGTATCTTTATATGCTGTTAATAATAAATCAATTAGATTAAGCATCATTGGATATCCTGCTATTTCGTCTCCATGCATTGAAGAGGTGTACATGACCCTGGGTTCTTGTTCATTACTATCTACATTATCCGATAATTTTACAAACAACAAAGATTTATCACCTTCGGTTGTAGCTCCTATATTTTCAACTTTACATAAGGTGGGATTGTTTGTTGCAAAATCGTTCATGATGCTCACATAATCTGCATATGTTGGATAGGCTGTTAGCGGAAATGTTGCTGCCTTTACTGTGAGATCAGAAGTCATCGTTCTATATCCAATCACATTATCCTCTGGATTTACCGAGAAAGGGATTTTTTTAGCTAAAAAAGAAGCAAATTGATCAGCATCAGCCATTACCTTAACGGTTCTTGTAAGATCATCGTAATAAACAATTGCTAGTTCTTTGGTAATCGTATTGAGTTCTGATTTGTTGGAGATTACAAAATCAAAAATAACTTCTCCTTTAGTGTTTAAATACGTTTCAGCGAGTTGTTGGTCATTTTGTTGCCCGAATAGTGTGCTACTTACGGTAAATACTACCATAAGCAACAGAATTGCACTTTTTTTCATGGTTTTAAGAGTGAATTAAGTGAGTTAAAAATTGGTTTTATTTGTGTAAAAAAATTGTTAATACTAAAGGTACTGTGAATTCTTCAGAATAAAAAATATCATTTAAAGGTTTGACTTTAAAACAAATACCAAGAATAACTTTAAACATCATATCCTTCGCAAAAAAAATATCCAATCAAAATAGTTATCTTAGAAGAGTCAAATTACCTCACATTTTTGCATGTCTTATAGGGCGATGCTGATAACCAACTTTTGAAACACATATATTATGGCTTACGACGATATTTTTCTTATTGCAGTACAAGAACATTTACTATTTCATAAGATTATTGAAGATGATGAATCGGTAACAAACCGTAACTTAAAAAATCATATTATTGACTTTCAAGATAAGGCTGGGATTTATACCGATGGTATCATCGGCCCAGAAACGCTTTGGGAACTTCAGTATCCTTATGTAACCAATACCAATAAATTAAATTGGGTTCGATGCGATGCTGATAAAATTGGAGGCATCGAAGGCTTTGATCATTTTATATTACGAGAAGATGCTGCAAGGCAATACAACTTACTAAGACGAGAAATTGTTGATCGTGGTGGTAAAATTACAAGTAGCGGAGGCAAAAGATCATTAACTGCAGGTGTAAGCAGCCATAGATCTGCCAAATCGATGCATTATCCGGGGCTAGCATTCGATTTATCTGTTAACTCTGGTTTTTTCTCTCCAAAGACAGATCCTTTTGTAATGGTAAAAAACAAAGGTGCTAATCCTGAAAGTTATTGGCAAGTATATTGTCGTGCCAGCGGAGGAGACCTTATTGAAATTGAAGCTACCTATTGGGATAGCTGGGGATCTGGGAAGGATAAAAAAATTAAAATCAAGGATCGGTTTGTTGATTTTACGAGTACCGCAAAGAAATATGGATTCTATCCAATCCCGCCGCGAAGAGGATACACCGGATCTAGTAATAAAAAATACCTAAGTTCGGAATGGTGGCATTTTCAGGCGAATCCTCTACTTATTCCTGGATTTTCGCAGTTTGGTATAGAGTTATTAAAACTGGAAGACTACAGCGCTTCATTTATCAAAATGCAAAATCGTAGTATATGGGAAAATCGAAAATCTATTTTTAGAAAAACATGGTGGTAAAGAAATCTTTGTTGAATTATCGTATGTGACTCCCTGCATTGACATCGATGGTGGCGCCTGTAGCATGATCCATCAAACCACTGCACATCAATCCAACCAAGGCGGTAAGATCTTCGGGTGTGGTGAGTTCGTTCAATGAGATTTCATTTAATATTTTCTCTTCTCCGTATATTTTTATAAAATCCTCTGCCATTCGTGTTTTTGTAAAACCAGGAGACAATACAAAAGATTTAATATTATCCTTTCCAAAAGATCGGGCCACGCTCCTGGCTAAAGAAACGAGTCCTCCTTTTGAAGCTGCATACCCCAAAAATTCTTCGGTTTCTCCTCTAAAGACTGCTCTGCTCCCAATAAATATAAATCTCCCCTCTCCGTTCTTTTTAAAATGATCAATCCCAAGCTTGGTCAATAATCCAACAGCATGTAAGTTAATATCTATCGTTTTTTTCCAGATACTCCACCACTCTTCTGTATCCAAATTGGTAGAATGTGCTTGAAATACGCCCGCATTCAGAATTACTACGTCAATGTTACCAAATGTGCTTTCTACGGTCTCAAAAAGGGATATCACCTCATTTTCATTTGCCAAATCTGCTTGAAAAGCCTTAGAATTAGTGTTATAGCTACTTACCAAAGCTTCTGCAGCACTCCTATTGGTATTATAATGCACAGCAACGGTAGCTCCCATCTTCATCAAAAACCCTGCAATAGCCTTACCAATTCCATCTGATGCTCCCGTGACCAAAATTACCTTCTGATCGAGATCAATTTGTATCATAAAATATATTTCCTATAAATATACTAATGGAATAGCAAATTCCTTATAAAAACAAAGACCAGATTTTACTTTAAATCTGGTCTTCGCAATTCAATGGAAAGGTACTTGGTCTAATTCGCTTTTTCTTGAAATGCTTTTAAATTGTTTTGAAACAACTCTAATTGGTCATCATTGTTTTTGGCAGCTGTTTTTACAGCCTTTTGATAATTAATTAATGCTAAATCATTTTGGTTGTTTGTTGCTAATGCTTCTGCATAACTATCATAAACATTTGCTGAATCCGGAAATAATACGGTGTTTGCATTAAATATTGCAATAGCAGTATCTTTTTGACCTCTTAGCAAATACGAATACCCTAACCCATTGATTTCGAACTCATCCAGAATTCCTGAAGAGATTAAATATTCCAATTGTTTAATCAATTCTTTATTATCCTTTTCTAGTTTGGTAATAGCGTTCTCCAAAGGATTAAAAAGTGTATTACTATATGTTATAGCATCTTGTTTGGCTAGTTCTTTAGCCTTCTTTAAGGCTTCATCTGCATTCATTTTTATATCAGGAGTTACCCCTGTTCCTTCCCAATTTGTTTTGGTAACCGTATTTACGGTTCTGGCAAAAGGAATACGTATTCCAAAATCTGTCCCGTCAATGCCATGATATCTGGTAGGGTGTGCTCCACCACCGGTCACTTCACCAATAACGGTGGCTCTTTTTCTACTTTGCATAGTATAAGAAAAGTCTTCTGCCCCAGAAAAAGTATCTGCACTTGTTAATATATAAACAGGAACGTTTGGCCGTTTTAGCCCTTTTGTATCCACTACCCACATTTCTTCAGAATGATTGTTGGCTCTAGAATATATCGTGTTCAGTAATAATTTCTCATTAAAAAAATAGCTGGACAAATAGTTCACAGTTACTGGGCTTCCTCCTCCATTTCTTCTCATATCTATAATTATAGCATCGGCAATTTGCATTTCATTCATTACCTGATCTATCTTAGAAGTATGAAAAGGAGCTCCCCCGAAATAGGCCAAATCTATATATCCAATATTTCCTTTCATCAATTTAAAACCTTTTAACATAGGAGTCCTATACCGACTAAAATTATCTTTAAAAGAAGGCTCTTCTTTACGTGATTTGCGTGGTTCTTTATTCCAGATAAAACGAAGATGTTTGTCTTTCGTTATACTTCTCATTTCTTGGGTAAGCAAGCTGGCAAAATCACTAGGTGTCTTTCCCTCAAAACTACCATTCTTCATTAATTTATCAAGATGGGCATTGGTTTCTTTTGCTTTGTCCAAAAAAATATAGTTGGCTTCTAATAGCTCTTGAACTTTCTCTACTGTTTGGTGATATGATGTCTGTCCGTAATTGATTGATTGATATAAAAACGCTATTAAAAGTGAAGCTAGTTTTGCAAGCGCAAGAATTCTTTGCATAATATTGTTTTTTTAGGTTAATACTATTGATTTGTTGTACAATTGGTAATGATTTTATCTAATATTTTTTCGACTTGATCAATTTCTTCTGCTGTTATTCCTTCTAAGGCGGTTGTCCGATTCTTTATAATAACAGGAGGCAACTTTTCTAATATTTTTTTCCCTTTGGTAGTAATTTCGATGTTATATCTCCTCCTATCTTCACTATGGGGCGATCTAACTAAATACTGTTTCTTCACCATCAAGTCTATCATACGGGTCATAGAGGCATTATCTTTAAATACCAATGCAGCAATTTCTTTTTGCGATAGCTCTGGGTAATATTTTAGAAATAGTAAGATCAAACCTTGATCTACCGTGATGTCACTTACTGTCTCTGATATTCTTTTCTGAGCATACTTCCTATACTCTTTTATAGCGCGTTCAATTTTATAAAAAACTACCTGAGTCGGAATTTCAATATTCATACACATCTATTTGATACAAATATATTTGATATATCAAATAAATACATATACTCTAAGATTATTTTAACACTAAACCTATTAATATCCAGTTCATACATCAAATTGCACAACCAAATTAAGACATAATATTAACAGCATTCCTAACTATAAATCCCTTAAAAAAATGTATATTTAAGCATAGACCTTTTCTTGTCAGGAAGCATCACTTTTTTTGGCAAAACATACACACATATTACATTTCTTACTTCATCTTCAACTCTAAAATCAAAACTATGAGTATTTCTCAGGCATCCCCCAAAAGCAGGATAGAAAAGCCTAATTTTAAAGACCAATACGACAATTACATCAATGGTAAATGGACTGCGCCGGTAAAAGGACAATATTTTGACAATGTCTCTCCGGTCGACGGTACCAGTTTTACCAAAATTGCCAGATCCACTTCAGAAGATATCGAACTTGCTATGGATGCTGCATGGCAAGCGGCACCCAACTGGAACAACTCTTCGGCTACGTTTAGAAGCAATTGTCTCTTAAAGATTGCTGATGTAATCGAAGAAAACCTAGAAACCCTTGCACGGGCAGAAACCTGGGACAACGGAAAAGCCGTGCGAGAAACCCTGGCTGCGGATATGCCACTAGCAGTTGATCACTTCAGGTATTTTGCCGGTGTAATTCGTGCGGAAGAAGGTTCTGCCAGCGAGTTAGATGATCAAACTGTATCTATTAATATTCCTGAACCTTTGGGTGTGGTTGGACAGATCATTCCATGGAATTTTCCAATCCTGATGGCCACCTGGAAAATTGCTCCTGCACTCGCAGCGGGTAACTGTATCGTTTTGAAACCTGCCGAACAAACTCCTGTAGGCATTATGATATTGATGGAACTCATAGAGGGTATCCTACCTGCTGGTGTATTAAACGTGGTAAATGGTTTTGGTCCAGAAGCAGGTAAACCTCTAGCCTCTAGCCCTAGAATCAATAAAGTTGCTTTTACTGGAGAAACCACTACTGGGCAATTAATTATGCAATATGCATCTAAGAACATCACACCGGTTACCCTAGAATTGGGTGGAAAATCTCCAAACATTTTCTTTGAGAGCATTATGGATGCTGATGATGATTTCTTTGACAAAGCTATCGAAGGGGCCGTAATGTTTGCATTGAATCAAGGAGAAGTATGCACTTGTCCATCCAGAATATTGATACAAGAAAATATTTATGATCAGTTTATTGAGCGCGTTATCGAGCGTACCGAAGCTATCAAACTTGGTCATCCGCTAGATCCTCAGACCATGATGGGAGCTCAGGCGTCTAATGATCAATTCGAAAAAATACTCAACTACATCAATATTGGTAAAGACGAAGGTTGTGAAGTACTAACCGGAGGTGAGGAAGCATATATTGAAGGACTTGAAAAAGGATACTACGTAAAACCGACCTTACTTAAAGGAAACAATAAAATGCGTGTTTTCCAGGAAGAAATATTCGGTCCGGTAGCTTGTGTAACTACGTTTAAAAATGAAGCTGAAGCCATAGAAATTGCCAACGATACTTTATATGGACTTGGAGCAGGTGTTTGGACACGGGATATGCATCAGGCTTATCAAATATCCAGAGCGGTAAAAGCCGGCAGAGTTTGGGTAAATTGTTATCATAATTATCCAGCACATGCTCCTTTTGGAGGATATAAGAAATCTGGAATCGGGCGAGAGAATCATAAAATGATGCTCAGTCACTACCGTCAAACCAAGAATATGTTGATTTCTTATGATAAAAAAGCATTAGGCTTTTTCTAAACTATTAAAAAATGATAAAAAGGGTTCTTATTAGTGATGCTGCTATAGCCATATTAGATACCCTGAAAAAACAATACGGGGAGTTGATGTTTCATCAAAGCGGAGGTTGCTGCGATGGCTCCTCCCCGATGTGTTTTGAAAAGGGTGAATTATTGATCAATGAAACCGACATTTGGCTGGGAACTATTCATGACTGTGATTTTTACATGTCTAGTGATCAGTTTGAATATTGGAAACACACGCAACTTACTGTAGATGTTGCTCCCGGCCGAGGTGCTAGTTTCTCTCTGGAAATCCCCCTTGGTGTTCGTTTTGTGATTAAATCAAGAATGTATGATGAAACAGAGATGAATCAGCTAAGTCCCATCAAAAAAGGAAATGAAGTGAATCAAGATATTAACATCCCCTAGGGATGGCATAGATGATCACATCAAATTTTATGGTGTCTGATATCACATCATCTCCTAGATTATCATAAAAACTTCCGGAACCGTATTTGATATTCCAGCGTGTTCGATTAATCGATATTTTGGAAGTAAATACGGTTTGTCCTTTTATGACATTAAATTCTCCGGTAAATTCTATGGGTTGTGTAATTCCTTTTATGGTCAGCTCTGCTTCAATGTTAAATTTTGGGTGCAACGAATAATCAATCCGATTGATTTTCAATTTTGACAATGGGTATACCGAAGTCTCAAAGAAATCTTCATTTTTTAAATGATCTACGAGCATTTCATTATATTTTCCATCGGTATTGGTAATCGTTTCCATATCCATTAGGAACTCCCCTCCTGTGATCATTCCTTCGTGCATCACCCAATTTCCTTTTTTGAATTTTACCGTACCAAAATGTTTATCCAGCTTTAATGCATAAAAGCCTGTCCATTTAATACTACTTTCCAGGGTATCAATAGGTATCACCTGACCTTTTTCAGGCAATATGGATTGTTTTTGTACAATATCGATCAACTCCACCTCATACACCAATGTTGAATCTGGGTGTGGAAAACGAACTTCACCAGTCCTTTTGCTTAAAGCTGGTGGTACTATAAGTTTACGTACCTCTCCTACTTTCATGCCTACTACGCCTTCATCAAGACCTTTTATTACCTGATTACCTCCTACCAAAATTTTTAAGGGCTCTCCATTATCCCTTGAGGAAAAGACTAACGAGTCATTCTGATATCTTGTAGATTCGTGAATCAAAATTTCTTGTCCAGAAGATACAGAAGCTCCTATACCTTGTTTCAGTATCATATATTGAAGACCAGATGTGGTAGTAATGTATGGATTAATAGTACTGCTTTTCTTACATGCAGATATCAATACCCCCATAATTATCGTATACAATGCTATTTTTAAATTCTTCATGTTTTCTGTGTTTAGTTTCATTTTTTATTATAATTTGATTGAGAATTTTGAGCGCCTTTTCAATATAAAATTGGAAAGGTGTATACTTTTCAAATCAATTGTAAAAAAGTGTAACCAAATTGTAAAAACATATTCATTGACGCTCTATACATTTTATAAAAAACTAATTATCAATAGATTAATATTTATCCTGTTTTTTTTATCGGGAATATTGATCAATCATGCACAAGAAGAAACTCAGTATATCCCGGAGAAAATTAAAATTAGTTTACGCCAATTGGGTAATGAGTTGCTATTGTCTAATCAAGACTCGGTATCCAGAATATTACCAATTACAAAAATTAATGATCAAGAATATCGTTTGTCTTTTCAAGAAAACCTTTTTATAGATCCCGATGTATTAACCGAAAAGTCAAAACGGTTAATCTCGAATTCAGCAGTTTGGAAAGATCATATCATCGAGGTTATCGAATGCCGTTCTTCTGAAGTGGTATACAGTTATCAGATCAGTGGCGTGCAGGAACAGAATATAGTTCCGTGTATAGGTCGTAAAATACCTAAGAATTGTTATGAAATTCGGGTTATCTTTCCCAAAGCACAGCTAGTTTCCCCAAATAATGCAGATGCAAATAGTACACCTGTATTATGGATACTAATTGGTATAGGGTTACTATTTGCCATACTATTAGGGATAAAGTATACGATTTTAGATAAAAAGAAGGATACTCAAAGAAAGCTTCAATTAGGTAACACTTCTTTTTTCTATGATCAACAATTACTCAAATACAATAATGAGGTTACCAAACTTACTACCAAAGAAGCAGAACTGCTTAAGATTTTTGCGGATACACCTAATCAAATTATCAAAAGAGAACTACTGATCAAATTGGTGTGGGAAGATCAAGGGGTCATTGTTGGACGTAGTTTGGATATGTTTATTTCGAAACTAAGGAAAAAATTGAATGGAGATACTTCTATCAAAATCACCAACATTCATGGTGTAGGTTATAAAATGGAAATATAAATAACTCCATCTAACTACTCTGGTAATGTAGCGACAAGAATCCACATCTGTTTATCCTTTTCATTTTTCCAGTTCCCAAAATTGGCTATTTCTTCTGAAATCGTGAAGCCAGCTTCTTCTAGTTCAGCTTTTACATATTGTGATGATAAGGTATGCGCATCTGTTTGTTCGTCTCTGGACTTATCACGCATATGCTTCTTCAATTTCTCAAGAATAAGAATATGTCCTCCTGGTTTCAGCGCTTTTTTTACATGTTCGAGGATGGTCATATAAGATTCCATTTCATGATAGGTATCCATAATGATTACGCTATCTAGTTGTCCCAATGGCAATTTTGGGTTGTCATAATCTCCCAAAACCGTTTGAACGTTTATCAATTTTCTGTCTTTAAGATGTTCATCTAATCGTTCCAATCGGTCCTGTCGAACATCTACTGCATATACTTTACCCAAATTTCCAACTTCATTTGCTAAACGAATGGATAAATATCCTTCATGACACCCAATATCTGCTACAGCACTTCCCTGATCTATTTGAGCCAATTTCATCAATTCATTTACCTTCATCCAAGTATCTCTTTTTGCCCAATCAGACTCTTTATATTGGGCAAAACAGAAATTTCCTAAAGTCATAAAGAACAAAAGCAGTATTCCATATCTCCAATTTTTCATATACTTATTTTATAACAAAAGTTTTGCATTCTAAAATGTAACATTTAATCGTTTTGCTTGTATATACTTTATGAAAAGTTTGTGTTTATCATGCTAACTATGTTCCAATATATACAAAGGGCAACACTTATTACAAACTTTTAAAAGCCTCTTACTCCCCTATTTTCGGGGAATTTCACCCAAAAATTGTTAATTAATGTTAAAATAGTACCTTTTTATGCATAGTACTGTAACAAAATCAAAGTTTCGTTGTCTTATAGGTAAACAACAATCATAAAACAGTACAACATGAGAACTTTAGACAACAATCAAATTAGCAAGAAATTATCAGCAACAAGAGGATATATCTGGAATACGAAAAGAAGATACAGATAATCATTATCAAAAATATTTATCAATCAAAAAACCATCATAACATGAGAACTTTAGACAACAATCAAATCAGCAAGAAATTACCAACAACAAAAGGATATATCTGGAATACAAAAAGAAGATATAGGTAATCATCATCAAAAAACAATCATTCATCAATCAATCAAAATATATACATCATGAGAACTTTAGACAACAATCAAATTAGTAAGAAATTACCAACAACAAAAGGATATATCTGGAATACAAAAAGAAGATATAGATAATCATCATCAAAAAACAATTATTCATCAATCAATCAAAATATATACATCATGAGAACTTTAGATAACAATCAAATCAGCAAGAAATTACCAGCAACAAAAGGATACATCTGGAATGCTAAAAGAAGGTATAGGTAATTATTTCAACAACAACAATCAAAAAAATCTGCCATGAAGACATTAAGAAATATAAGAAAGAAAATAAGTATTGCGGTTAGAAATCCCAAGACTATTTTAGATCAGACATCGAATGAGTATGCATACGAATATGTGATGCAAAAACGAATCAAATTATATGTATAAAAGTAAGTTGAGTTTAGTTAGTTAGTTATTAAAAAAGCTGAATGCTATAAAGACATTCAGCTTTTTTTATGCTCGACAGTTAATACATTCAATATTACTCTGTTTTGTCTGTTTCAAACTTTGCCCCTACAGGTGCTCGGTATCCTTCAAAAGGGAGTTTCAATAACTTTCCGATTTTGGCATTAGAATCTACATCAGGATACGTATCCACACCGTATACCAAATCCTCATTCCGAATTTTAGCAAAAGTACCGAATACTCTATCCCAAATTGAGAAAATGTTCCCATAATTAGTATCTGTATACGGCAGTACGTAATGATGATGTACCTTATGCATATCTGGTGATACAATAATCCAACTTATTACATCATCCAATTTTTTAGGTAAGGATATATTGGCATGATTAAACTGAGACAACACCACAGATATGGATTGATACAACATAATAATCCCTACGGGTGCACCAACGATAAATACTCCTAAAGTGGTAAATATAAAACGGATCAGGCTTTCACCAGGGTGGTGTCTATTTGCGGTGGTAGTATCCACATGATTATCGGTATGGTGTATCAAATGAAACATCCAAAGTGGTTTGATCATGTGTTGTACATAATGTGCCAACCACGCTCCTATCAAATCTAATAAGGCTACACCCAGCAAAATAGTTGCCCACAAGGGCAATTGTAACCATTGCAATATGCCAAATTGATTTTCTACAGTCCAATCACTGGTTTTTAATAAAATAAAAGCCAAGAAAAAATTGACCAAAATAGTGGTTAACGTAAAGAAAATATTAGGCCAGGCATGTTTAAACTTTTTGTAATTAAATTTAAACAATGGCGCTGCATATTCTATCAACCAAAAAAAGGCGATCCCTCCTACCAATATAAGGCTTCGGTGTGATGAGGGAATAGTTTCAAAGTAATTTATAATCTCTTCCATAGGCACAAAATATTCTATTTTTCCGGATTTGACAAAACTTTAATCAACATTATAGTTCTAAAATCATGTGTTTTAAGTTAAAAAGCAACCAGAAAGTTGCATTTTAATAGAATTGATTTATATTTGCAACCATATAGTTGCATTTTTAATTAAAATCAAATTACAATGAAAGACTTCATCATCAAAGAACACACTTTTACCCATACCATAGATAAGGTATGGAATGCTATTACCAAAGCCGAGGAAATATCTACTTGGTTCATTAAAGCAGATTTTAAAGCTGAGGCAGGATACCAATACACCTTCTACTCTTCTGGAGAAGACTGTACTCAAATCTCTGGTGTCGTGAAAGAGGCTGATCCTTATACCTTGGTATACACTTGGGTAGTGCAAGACACCGAAGTAGAAACCCTGGTAAAATGGCAATTAGAAACTATTGATAGCGGAACCAAATTATACCTCAAACACTCCGGAATATCTAATTATCCAGGAGATACCGCAGTAAAGATGTTTAGTAGTTTTAATGGTGGTTGGACGAACTGTGTTAACGAACTAGAAAAATATCTAATTCAGGAAGTACATGCAGGATAAGATCACTAAGATATTGAAAGCGGTTTCAGATCCTACTCGACGAGAAATTTTTCATGCTTTGGTAGTTGCTGCTACGGCATTACCGATTACACAAATTTCTAGCCAGTTTGATATGAGCAGACAAGGAGTTACAAAACATCTCAAAACCCTAGAAACAGCTGGGCTGGTACATATCGATACCCAAGGAAGAGAACGGTTTTGTTATGCAAATGCTAATCCACTGAAAGAAATCAATCAATGGTTACATTTTTATGAACAGTTCTGGGATAATGCCATCACCGATCTTGGTAATTATCTGGACACCAAAAACGAACAGTAAAAACAGATTCCATTTTTAAGAGAGTTGTTCTCTAATCCAGGCTTCTGCAGTAACAAGGTCATCAAATGTCATGATTCCATCTTCGAAGAACATATTTTCTATTCGAACACTGGATTCCTGAACTCGATTAAAAACCACTACAGCAAATGCTTCTAGATTAGGGAACACTTCTTTTATTTTGGTGTAATCTGTAGCTTCTATAGAATACGAATTGATTCTGTGCGATATATATCCAAAAGGACGACCCTCAAAATGTAGGTTAGTTAGCCTAGAGAGTTCTTTGGCTTTTTGATAATCAAAAGAGACTCCTTCTGCCACTTCAATGATTAAGTAATTGTCATAAAAAGTCACTTTTCCAACTTCAAGATTGTATTCTTTAATCGCATTTTCTTTATTCATGCAGCGTGACTTTGTTTTCTAGAAACAAGATACGCAAAAAAGATAGAGTGTAACAACTATTAATCAACTTCACTTATTTCTTTGATCAAGTTTTCTGCCGCATTAATATTGCTGTTATAAGATCTCATTACCCACTTTGCAAAGAAGATTACAAAAGCGATTGCTAATGGAATTGCTACTACGAATGGCCATACAGATTTGGAATCGGCTATCAGATCTTTGTTATTCAAAACTTTAGCACTTACGGGAAGAATGGCAAACATTAGAACAAAACTCAAATAATATCCCCATTTAGCCACAGTTTGAAATCTTTTCTTCGCTTTTGTATAAGACAAAAGAGTTTGTTGATAACTATTTTTTGCGATATCTATACGCTTCATTCTATGGATAGATCGTAAAGATAAAACCGGCAAGATTAAAAGAATCACCATAGATATCAATCCGGATAACATGTTGTACCAATTATCCAGTCTACTGAAATTGGCTAATATCAACACAATAGTTCCATAACAAATTACTGTTCCCAAAATTTCTGGAATAGCAATCTTGTTAATTTTACTTCTATATTTTTCTTTAGTCATCATAATGATCATTTTATTGGTTAATTTTTTTTGCGTTTCTAACTGGTCGCTAAGTTCAGACCAAACAGCCTGCATTTCTTCTAGTTCCATACTTCTTTATTTTATGATCTGTGTTTTCAGTTTTTGTTTGATTCGGGAAATTCTTGTCCCTACATTGGTTGGCGACAATCCCGTAATTAATGCTATTTCTTCATATTTTTTACCTTCCAACAACAAAAGCATTAATCCTTTTTCTAGTTCATTAAGTCTTTTTATGTGTGAGTATACTACTTGTAATCGTTCTTCAAATACTTCATCATAAGGTTCTGTTTTACGTTTGACCAGGGAATCCATTGGTATTTGAATACCACGTTTTTTTTCTTTTTTGAATCTGGTAATTGCTGTATTTAAGGCTACGCGATACATCCAGGTACTAATTTTGGCCTCTCCTCTGTAGCTATCATATGCTTTCCATAATTGATACACAATTTCCTGATATAAATCTTTCTTGTCCTCATGGGTATCGGTATATATGGAAGTAATCTTGTAGATTACTCCTTCATGTTCTTTAACAATCTGAGTAAATTCACTCTCTTTTTGCATTTTGAGCTCGTATTTATACTATTAGTACAGCATACTTCTATAAAATCACAAATACCATCAAAAAAATAATGAAAAGTTGAAAAAGAGGCATAAAAAAAGAGCATAATACTATGCTCTTTTCTTTTGATATTATTGATTTTATATCTTATTGATCTTTCACTACAATCAATGAAGCTTTTACACCAGTAGTAAGATTCCATTCATTACCAGTAATTAAATTACCCAATTCATCATACAACTGAAACTGAGCTGTATTAGGTCCTGATTCTCCCTGATTTAAAGCTTGTATGTCAATTTTATTAAATCCTTTGATTAAATTAATTTTAATCCCTTGAAAATTGGCCGTTAAAAATACTCGAGGAGCGATAATATCGTCATTTACAAAAATTCGAACAATGTCCCCATCTACTTGCTCATGATCTCTATATACTAGACTTACAAATTTTCCATTGTTTCTGAAGTCTCCCAAATATTGATCACTTTTATACTCGTCCTTGATATCTTTATCTTTTCCAAACCATTTGGGAGTATCCTCTGCCTGAGGTGCTAGCAGGTTATTATTGGTATTCATGCTAAAGGTTTGTTTTTTTTGCCTGATATCAGAACCGTCTTCTGGCTTTTTGGAGAGCGTGAATCTATTATTGGGATTTGCATTAGGTTTGGCAGTAGACAATCGATATTTGTCAGTATTTAAATCTCCTTGATCAATACGTAACCCTGAAGTCTTCTCTATCTGGGCATTAACATGAATACCTATTCCTAGAAGCAAAAGAAAAAAGAATTTCATTTTCATATCCATAATGCATTAAAATCTTTTAAAGTAAATATACTTATTATAAACCTTAAGTCTGTTAATTCGTTGCAAAACTTACAATTTTCTTGCCATTTTATAAAAAACCCATTTCAAATTTGTAAGATAAACCTTATATATCTTATTTTAGTTATACTAAACAAATAACAATGACTTACTACGTAATCGGTGGAATTCTGCTTGTTATCATCGCCTATTTACTGGTGCAATGTATTAAAGTAAAGAGAACTCTTGGGAATAAAAACAAAGAATTACTGCAATTGCAAGAACAAACCCAAAAGCAGTATGAGGCGCAACAAAGTTACATTTCATTGCTAAGTCAGGAGTTAAGAGTCCCCTTATATGGTATCATGGGGCTTACCCATCTTATAGAAGAGGAAAATCCAAAATTAAAGGACAATAAAAAAATAAAGTCTTTAAAATTTAGTAGTAACTATTTACTAATGCTGATTAATAACGTACTGCATATCAATTATATGGATGCAGAAGAAATTGAACTTCAGAATACCATTTTTGATGTAAAGGAAATCACGCAAAACTTGATTCATTCATTTAGCTATGCTACAGAGAATAGTGATAATAAGTTAGAGTATCATTTTGATCCTGAGATCCAGAATCAGGTGGTTGGTGATCCTACCATATTAACTCAGATACTCATGAATCTTTTGAGTAATGCGCTACGATTTACAGAAAACGGTAGTGTTCACTTTTCGGTGGATCTGATTAAAAATCAGGAAAACACCTATACCATATCGTTTAAAGTTCATCATAACGGGTTTGAAATTTCAAAAGAAGATCAAAAATCTATTTATAAGGAGTTTATGAACATCGATCAGGCCAAAACCTCTTATCTGGGCACTGGATTAAATTCGAGAATTGTAAATAAATTGGCCAATTTACTGAACGGTGAAGTGATCAAAGAAAATAACGCGAAAACAGGTTCAGAATATGCTTTTGTGGTTAACCTACCTATACATCAGACTGAGAAGACCGCTGAACAGCCTGCTACTTCAAGTATGGTTTCTAAAGACGAAGAAACGTCAACTATACCAGAACAAGTAAGAGCTTTGGTGGTAGATGATAATAAACTGAACCTCCTGGTTGCAGACAAAATGCTTTCCAAAGAGAACTTTAATTGCACCACTATAGATAATGGTTTTGATGCCATCGAACTGGCAAAAAATAATACCTATGATGTAATCCTAATGGATATCAACATGCCAAAGCTTAATGGAATTGGTACCACAAAACGAATTAGAGAATTCGATCCCAAAACACCAATCATTGCGTTGACTGCCGTTGATGTTACCCAGTTGAATCGACAGATCTTACATGCTGGATTGAATGATTATATTTTGAAACCTTACAGTAAAGGACAGTTGTTAGAAATTATCGACAAACACTTGAAGGATACCAGTCCTTCATAACATACAACTTATTGCACCTCGCTGTTTACCAAAATAATTTGCTGTCCAATTTTAAGCACAGAATTACGCCTTATAGCATTCATTTTACAAATTTCTGAAAGTGGTAAGCCGTGTCTATTGGCTATGGCGTAGAGTGTATCTCCTTTTTTGACAGTGTACACTTTCTTTTGGTCTTCTTTAAATTTATCCAAACCTTCTAATGAAGTAATTAAGTCGATATTACTCTTTCTTGTGGATCTATGATATCGAGCTACTGCCCATTTACGTGTTATAAAAACGGTCTCGGCTCGTACCTTAGTGTCAGGAGAAAAATCAAAGACATATTCTGGGTGTATGGCTTTTCCTCGATATTTGACTTCCAAATGCAAATGACTTCCTCTAGAATTTCCAGTGATACCGCCAATACCAATAGCCTGACCTTTTTTAACTTCTTGATTCTCTTCTACCAAGTACTTAGATAAATGGGCATATACTGTTTCTAATCCATTGTTGTGTCGTACTACCACAGTTTTTCCATGTCCCCCATGATATCCTATATAGCGTATCTTACCATCAAGGATGGTATTTACACTATCCCCGACCACTAAGTCAATATCAATACCTCTATGAGGCCTTCCCCTACGCCAGCCATATCGAGAGGTTACTACCATTTTACGATTTACCGGGGCGGCAAAATTTTCATCCTTAAAATGAAGTTCTAATGGGAAGTCCAAAAGTTCATTACCATAAGGATTAAAACGAACATTGTCCCAATGATCTTCATATACATTATATGCAACGTCTTCTTCAATATTATTTGAGATACTATCTGCAGTGATCACTTTATGTTCTGGAACTATCGGTAAATAGATGATCTTACCGTTACTGGCTAGCGGTTTGTATTTTATACTATGAATTTCTTGCTGACTGTATAGACCCTGTAAGGATAACAGAGTTATGGACACGGTTAGAATATAATAAGATACTCGCCTATTATTAATTATAAACATTAATGTTGCTTCTTTTTTCTAGTTTATAGGTAAATCTGGGCTATGAGGTATCTTTTACAACAAATGACCGTAAAAATAATACAACGTTGCAATATAAGGATAATTTAAAATAGAATTAAATTCTTTCATTTTTTCGTCATTCTTATTACTCTTTTGAAAATCAAAATTTTAAATAAATCCAAAAATACTCTGCAACCATAAAAGAATTACGGGACTCCATTTTTAAGAGTATTCATTAACACTTTTTAAGAAATTGATGTGAAAAAATTAGTAATCATAGGAGCAATAAATATGAGTTGAACCAGTTAAAAAAGCATAAAATATTAATTAAATAACCATGAAAAAATCATTCACATTAATCGTTTTCTCAGGAGCTTTATTGTTAACCTCCTGCGTATCAAAGAAAAAGTATGTGGCTTTAGAACAAGAGTTACAAGACACCCGTAGCTCTTTGCAAAAGACTGTCGTGGAAAAAGAGGAATTGGAGGAAAAGTTTGCAAAAATCGAAGCCAGAGTAGCAGATTATAATTCCAAAATCAACTCGTTAAGAGAGTCTAACGATGAAAAAATGGTGATGGTAGATGATATTGCAATGATATCTAATGTTACCAAAGAAAAAATGAAGCAAACATTAAGCAAAGTGGATGCTCAAAAACTTCAGGGAGCTACTTCCTTAAAAGATTCTATGAACTTGGCAGTTTCATACAATCTTAAAAATTCACTTGATGACAATTTAAAAGAAGATGAAGATATTTCTATCGATATCGACAATACGGTAGTAATGATTTCTATCTCTGACAAAATGTTATTCAATAGCGGAAGTTTCAGAGTGAGTAACAAGGCAGACGGTATTTTACAAAAGTTGGCAGACGTTATCAATTCTGAACCTAGCTTAGAAGTTATGGTTGAAGGACATACCGATCCTAGAACCATTAGCACTGCAGTACTTCAGGATAACTGGGATTTAAGTGTTAAAAGAGCAACTTCTATTGTAAGAAAATTACAGACTAAATATGATGTAGATCCAGCAAAATTAATTGCTTCAGGAAGAAGTAGTTACAAGCCTATCGTAGAAAATGATACTGAGGAAAATATGGCCATCAACCGACGTACCAGAATCGTTCTTTTACCGAATATGGATAAATTCTTTGCATTATTATCTGCTAACTAGACACACACTAACTATTGACATATAAAAGGATAGCTAACTAATAGCTATCCTTTTTTTATACCCCAATTCGTAAAAAACAAATCGGATTTAAACCTTTTTACCACATCGTAGTCCAATAGATGTTGAATCAAATTATTAGACTATGAAAAATGCAATTACAAAAAGTTCGGTTATAGCCACATTACTAGTAATCCTATTTGTTGGTAGTAGTTTTACAACAAAAATAGTACGTTGGGAACACCTAGGATCAAGAACGGTAAATTATAGATTGGATAAAGATGTGATCAAAGTAACCGCACGAGAAGGAGGATTTACCAAACTAAAAGTAAAAGTAACAGGAGGTTCTTTAAACATGCATAAAATGGTCGTTCAATACGGTAACGGTAAAAAAGACATCATTCCGCTACGATATAATTTTTCAAGAAAAAGCGCTACGCGACTTATCGATTTAGAAGGAGGAAAAAGAGTGATAAGAGATATTACATTTTTTTACGACACCAAAAACTTATCAAAAAAGAGAGCAAAAGTACACGTCTTTGGCAGGCATTAAAATATCACTAAACTTTATGACAAACACCTGTTTATGCGTAGCGTATCAGGTGTTTGTTATTGTATTTGATAGTAACCACATTTTAGATAAGCTCCTTCTGGAAAAGTAATTGGATGATCTACGTCATGAAATGTTTTCTCCAGTTCTTTAAATGGTTTCCCTGAAGCAGTAATTTGTTCTTCTGAAATCCTGAAAAAATCTACAGCCTTTACTCTGGAAGAACAAGAGGCTAATACCAAAATTCCATTACGGGCCACCAATTTGGCTCCTAAAACAGCCAGTTTTGCATAACTTTTCTCTGCTCTTTTGATTTCGCTTTCTCTCTTGGCAAAAGAAGGAGGATCGATTACTACAATATCAAATTGCTGTCCCTGATTAATAAAATCTTGCAACCCTTCAAATGCATCCGCTACCACTATATTGTGCGTCCCGGTATGAGTATTTAAAGATGCATTTTCTTTAGCCATGTCCAAAGCGTGTTTACTGATATCCAAACTAGTAACATTTTTGGCGCCTTGACTCAAAGCATGAACCGAAAAACCACCAGCGTACGAAAAAACATCTAGCACGGTTTTTCCCTTTGAAAGCTCCCCTACTCGTTTTCTATTATGTCGATGGTCCAAAAAATATCCTGTTTTGTGCCCTTTGATCACGTTAGCAGAAAAAAGCACCCCATGTTCTCTAAATACGACCACCTCGTCTTCTAGATCCCCATAGATGACCTGACCATCATGTAAGCCGTAAGTTTCTCCTTTGGATTGAATCAATCGATTGAATCGCATTACTGCTGTTTGAGCTCCGGAAACTTTAATCAACTCTGGAATGATCCAATTGAGATAAGGAAACCAAATATGGGAATACAATTTGATGACCAAAACCTGATCATAAACATCTGCAATAAACCCCGGTAATCCATCATTTTCACCAAAAAGTAATCGATAACTATTGGTATCGGTAGCCAATAATGGTTTACGGATATCAAAGGCAGCTCTTATCTTGTTCGAAAACCAAGTATGATCGATCTGAGCAGCTTTTTTAAACTGAATCAATTTTATACGAATAGGAGAATAAGGATCGTATAAACCACATGCCAAAAAGCTGTTTTTTTTGTGATCATAAATAATCGCCAGATCACCAGGATCTCCAGCTAAATTCTGCTTTACAATACTATCTTCAAAAACCCATGGATGTTCTTGCCTCACCTTTTTCTCTACAGCAGGTTTAAGTTTGATCGCTATCCTTTTGGTGTCTAATTGTGGTGTAATATTCATACGTTGACAAGAATAAGAATATTTTGGTAGCTATCATACAATAAAATTAAGTTTCTTATCCTATAAAAGAGAAAGCACCTATCCCAAGAAATATCAGGATAGGCGCTCTGCAGATGTATCGTTAAAACTATCTAGGGTTTAGGTATATACTAACTTTAATAGCCTTTACTTACTAGACGAAACAATCCTTATTTCGTTACATCAAAAACTAAAAAAAATAATTTTAACATATTTACAAAATTAAATATGTATATTTGACCCATGGATAACGGTAAAATACTAGAGATCAACAAGGCATTATCTAACCCTACTCGATTGGATATTTTGAGGTGGTTAAAAAATCCTGAAGCTAATTTTCCTCCTCATCAGGAATTAGGACATTTTGATGATGGTGTTTGTGGGCAGTACATTCAGGATAAGTCTGGTTTATCTCAGCCAACTATCTCTCATTATTTATCAGGAATGCATAAAGCTGGTTTGTTGATAACCACCAGGCATGGAAAATGGACCTACTTCAAAAGAAACGAGAAGATGATAGCTGAGTATTTGAATTCTCTACGAGAGTTATAAAAAATTTGAAACAACATATTTATAAAATTAAATATATAATTATGAAAATATTAGTGATCGGTGCCACGGGCACTATAGGAAAAGAGATTTATCATTCGCTAAAAAAACAATACAAAGAAGTATATGCAGCTCATCGCAAGAGCACTTCCCTCCCAGTTGATATAACCGATAGCCAATCCATTAAAAATTTATTTGAAAAACTTCCCAAATTAGATATTGTAATCAACGCAGCAGGAACTGCAACCTGGAAATCTTTTTCGGACCTTACAGAAGAGGATTATTATATCGGAATAAAAAGTAAATTAATGGGGCAAGTTAATTTGGTTCGTATAGCTCAGGATTATTTAAACAACAATGGAGCTATTACACTAACCACAGGAATCCTTGCAGAGCACTATGAACCCAAAGCTACCGCATTGTCATTAGTAAATGGGGCTATTCATAGCTTTGTACAAGCTGCATCCAACGAGTTAAAAAATAATATTAGACTTAACGTTGTAGCTCCCGGTGCAATTGCTGGAGATTTTCCAGAAAACCAAAAATTTGCAGGCTACTACCCTGTAGACATACAGAAAGTCATCGAAGTATACAAACAAACCATAGAAACAAACAGCACAGGTCAAATCTTAAAAATTTACGAGTAATGAAAATTCCTATCTATCAAATCGACGCTTTTACCAAAACATTATTTGGTGGTAATCCAGCTGCAATATGTCATTTACCAGAATGGTTAGATGATGAAACATTATTAAACATTGCCAAAGAAAACAATTTGGCGGAGACCGGGTATTTTGTAAAAAAAGAAGATCATTTTGAAATACGCTGGTTTATGCCATACGAAGAAATTGACCTTTGTGGTCATGCAACTCTGGCAGCGGCCTATGTTATTTTTAATCATATCGACACGCATCTCGATGAAGTTACATTTTCTTCAAAAAGTGGTATTCTGAAAGCAAAAAAAGAAGAAAACGGAAGTATAACTTTAGATTTCCCAGCTAACCCACCACAAGAAATTGACATCCCGAAAGAAGTATATGACGCATTTGATGTAACACCTTTGAAAGCTTTTGCAGGCAGAGATTTAATGATCACCGTTTCTTCTGAAGCCGAAATACAAAATGTAACTCCTGACCTTTTCAAACTGAAGGGACTCCCCTATTTATGTACCATTATTACTGCAAAGGGAGAACAAGCAGATTTTGTTTCCAGAGTATTTGATGCTAATCCAGAGATCCCTTTGGAAGATCCAGTAACTGGTTCGGCACACACTATGCTTGTTCCCTATTGGGCAAACGTATTAAACAAAACTGAGCTAAAAGCAACTCAATTATCAGACAGAAAAGGAGAATTGCAATGTAGATTAGAAAATGACCGTGTATTCCTTACCGGATACGCTGTGCCATATTTAACAGGAGAAATTGAAGTTAATTCAAAATAACGCATATCATACACATGAAAACAATAGGCTTAATTGGAGGAATGAGCTGGGAGTCATCAGCTATGTACTACCAACTCATGAATACATACACAAAAAATATGCTTGGCGGTTTACACTCTTCCAAGAGTATATTACTAACCGTTGATTTTGCAGAGATCGAACAATTGCAACGTCAAGGAGATTGGGAAACTCTTAATCAACTAATGGTTGACGCTGCAAAACAATTAGAAAACGCTGGAGCTGAATTTATCGTACTCTGTACCAACACCATGCATTTAACCAGTCCCGAGATTATCAGCAACGTTTCCATTCCTTTTTTGCATATTGCTACGGCAACTGGTGAGAAAATAAAAGCTTCAGGATTACAAAAAATAGCGCTGCTTGGGACTAAGTTCACTATGGAAAAAGATTTTTATAAAAATACTTTGCAACAGGATTTTGATCTGGACGTAATCATTCCTAACGAAACTGATAGAGAAATTGTTCATAACATCATATACAAAGAATTAGTAGTAGGTAACCTTGTTGATGAATCCAGAGAAACCTTAATAAAGATCATCAAAACCTTAGAAAACCAAGGTACGCAAGGTGTAATTCTAGGATGTACAGAGCTTCCTTTATTGATCAAACCAGATGATGTCGACATATCTGTATTTGATACCACAAAAATCCATGCGGAGCGTGCTGTAGAATTGGCACTAAACAACTAGATACAAGCACTTATGTCTCTATTAAAAAACCATCAGTGGATCTATACCAAACGTCCGCAATCTATAGTTACTAACGAGCACTATACATTAAAAGAATCAACTATAGATACTTCAACGATTAAAGAAGGTGAAGCTCTGTTGCAATCAAAATATTGGAGTGTAGATCCCTATATGAGAATTCAGCAATCTCAGCATAATACCTGGGAGGCACCACACCCTTTAGACATTGTACAAGGTGGTGCAGTGGTATGCCAAGTCCTTCTATGTAACGATCCCAAATCCAATATAAAAGCTGGAGATTGGGTATTATCCTATACCGGTTGGCAGGAATATGCTATTGCTAAAACAAGTGAATTAAGAAAACTGGACCCCAACGAAGTTCCAGTAACCACTGCTCTAGGAATATTAGGAATGCCAGCACGCATAGCATACTTTGGATTGATCGAAACCGGAATACCAAAGGAAGGAGAAACGGTAGTAGTATCTGGTGCCTCGGGAGCTGTGGGGCAAATTGTTATTCAAATTGCAAAAATCAAAGGATGCAAAGTGATTGGTATTGCTGGATCAGATGAAAAATTAGCGTATTTAAAAAACGTACTCGATGTGGATCAAGTGATCAATTACAAAAAACATCCATCTCATCAGAAAATCAAAGAAGCAATTAAAGAGGTATGTCCAGAAGGTATTGATATCTATTATGATAATGTAGGTGGTTTTATTACAGATGCCGTTTTTGAGTTAATTAACCACAAAGCAAGAATCATTATTTGCGGACAAATATCTCAATATTCGGGAGGATTAGATACTCCTGAAATGGGACCACGATTTTTACACCACATATTATACAAACGCGCGACTATTCAAGGTGTATTAGCTCGAGATTATACTAACAGAATGGATGAAATGCTAAAAGAGATGACACCTTGGGTTAAAGATGGACGCTTGAAATATCAAGAAACCATACTAGAGGGTTTTGAAAACCTACCCAATGCTTTGAATATGTTATTTCATGGAAAAAGCAAAGGAAAACTAATGGTCAAATGCACAATCTAGTTATCCATAAATAATTGATTGATCTTGGATCTTAGTTTCCGCTTATAATCTTCTTCTAACCAATCCCTGTAGTTCTTGGTACTTTTACTTATACAATAAGAATATCTACGAACTCTATACTCGATATCCGAAGCCAGCAGTTTACTGAGGATTCTTGCATCAAAAACATCCTCACTATTCTCTACACACATACGCGCATGTTGTTCGATCGATTTTTCTAAAACTGTTAAGCTACGTAGATTGTATTTTTTTGTTTTGGAATATTCTTCTTCTATGTCAAAGTCAAAATCTGTGGTATTTGCAAATTCCTTTCGGATATCATCGGGCATGACATATTTGAAATTTCTTTCAATTTCTTCATCGCCAATTAGATTATCGTAGTAAAAATCAGGAGATCTAAAGATCGATTGCCAGTCCACATCAGAATTCCATAATCCAAACCTCGCTGTATTATTTCCTAAATCAATGATCGAGAACTCAGGTTTTGTAGGGAGTATTCGAGATCCCCTACCAATCATTTGAAAATATAGCGTGAGTGATTTTGTTGCTCTATTTAGTATAACAGTTTCTACGGTAGGTTCATCAAAGCCGGTAGTCAGAATACTTACAGATGTTAGAATAGCGTCATTAGTTTCTTTAAACCATTTCAAGATATCTTCCCGTTCTTGCTTGCTATGCGTATTATCCAGATGACGTACGGGGTAACCTGCTCTTTTAAAAGTATCATACACATAAATCGAAGTATTGATCCCGTTGTTAAAAACCAAGGTTTTTTTACCTTTACAGCGCTCCTCGTATGCTCTAAGCAGTTTATCCTGCATCAGCATATTGGTATACAGTTCCTCAGAAGATTTTACGGTGTAATCTCCGTTCATTCCTATTTTTAAGGATCCCAAACCTACGTCATAGGTATAGGTTACTGGCTTGGCCAAAAATCCATTTCCAATCAAAGAATTAATGGTATCCCCAACGATAAGTTCGTTATAATTATCTTTCATCGGGAGCTTCATATTGGAGCTTAAAGGCGTCGCCGTTACCCCAAGAATAAAGCAATTTTTGAAGAATCTAAACAGTTTTCTGAAGGAATTATAATGCGCCTCATCAATGATCACCATTCCGATATCATTCAGTTCTAATTGATCATCGTTTAAGCGATTATTCAGTGTTTCGACCATGGCCACAAAACACATGTACTCATCCTGATCATATAACTGCTTTACAGAACTATTAATGATCTTATTTTTTACCCTAAACTCGCTGAGCATTTTAGAGGTCTGACCACATAGCTCTATACGATGCGTGAGCACCACCACCTTTTTCTTGGTACTTTCAATGTATCGTCTTACAATTTCAGAAAAAATAACCGTCTTCCCTCCTCCTGTTGGTAGTTGGTACAAAAGATTATATTTCTCAGGAAATTCTTCTAAACGACTAAAGATTTTATCGATATCTCTTTTTTGATAATCGTATAAGACCTTTTTTCCTGTATTTTTTGTTTCGGTGGGGGAAAATCCCATGCAGCTTTGGTTAAAAATAAGCTACAAAATTAAGCACTTTATCAGGTTATACGAAACAAATCTTAAAATATATTTCTTCACGATTACTGTTATGAAATGTTAATTATTGATAATTCTTTCATTTAGAAGTATCTCATGTTTTAATTTTATTGCCCAAACAATATCTAAATAGCACGTGGAAAAAGATCTAATTCCTGTTCAGGCGTTACTCATACCAAAACCCATTCTATATACTGGCAAAATACTGAATTGGATTTCTCCTTTTCTAGCCTCTCGATTTGCAGCTCGCATTTTTCTCACTCCGTTCGGTTACGAAATGCCAGAACGAGAAAAAAGCATGTATGAGCAAAGCAAAAAAGAGTTAGTTCGAGTAAACTCCATCAATCGAGACATTATGGTGTATCATTATGGAGATGCTCCCAAAAAGATACTTTTGGTACACGGGTGGTCTGGTAGCGGAACACAATTATCAAAAATTGCAGATCAATTATTAGCCAAGGGATATAGCACGGTGAGTTTTGATGCTCCCGCTCATGGAAAATCTCCAGGAAAAAGAACCCTTTTACCACATTTCATTGAAGCGATCCATTACCTCGAAGAACAATATGGTCCTTTTGAAGCCGCAATTGGTCACTCTCTGGGAGGTATGTCTTTATTGCGAAGTACAAAACATGGACTCAACATTCAAAAACTAGTTATTATAGGTACCGCCAATAGTATAACTGCAATCACCAAAAACTTTGCTAAAAATCTGCAGTTAACCGAAAAAGTAGCTACACTGCTTAAATCTTATTTTGATCATCGATATGGAGAGGATCTAAATAATTATTCTGGAGCTGTTTCTGCAAAAGGTATCAAAATTCCAACGCTTGTAGTTCATGACAAAAACGACGTGGATGTACATTATAGCTCGGCTCATGAGATTACTGACGCCTTAGAAAATGGAGAGCTATTGTTAACCGAACAATTGGGGCATCGCAAAATTCTTGGAGACCAGAAAGTCATTTCCCAAATCGTAAAATTTATTTTGGAATAGTTGTTGATACGTTATTGAAAACGAATTTGTACGACTATTACTAAAACTTTATTTAATTTTAATTAAAAAATATGAAACGATTATTTGTATTATGTTTTGTAGCTTTAGTAGTAGGTTGTGCAGGTAACGCTCAAAAAAATGTCAAAAAGGAAAAGAAAGTATATGCTGTTTCTAAAACCAATGAGGAGTGGAAAGAGATTTTAACACCAGAACAGTACTATATTTTGAGACAAGCAGGAACAGAGCGACCCTATTCTAGTATATTGAACAAAGTATATGACGATGGGACCTTTCACTGCGCCGCTTGTGATACACCTTTGTATGAAAGCAAGTATAAATTTGACAGCGGAACAGGTTGGCCAAGTTTTGACAGAGCAGTAAAAGGAAATATTGAAAAAGACGTTGACTATAAAATAGGATATGCAAGGGTAGAATTAAAATGTGGAACTTGTGGTGGTCATTTGGGACATGCATTTAATGATGGTCCAAGGGAAACCACTGGATGGAGGCATTGCATCAATGGAGATGCCTTAGTATTTGTACCAGAAAAAACCAAATAATGAAAAAATACCCTGTAGAGAAAACCGAGCAAGAGTGGAAAGAACAACTTTCTGATGATGAATATGTTGTATTGCGTCAAAAAGGAACAGAAAGACCATTTACCGGTAAGTACAACATGCATTTCGAAAAAGGAACGTACACTTGTATGGCTTGTAGTGCTCCCCTATTTCATAGCAACACCAAATTCGACTCTGGGTGCGGATGGCCAAGTTTTGATGAGTCGATAGAGGGAAGTATCGAATATATAAGAGATACTTCGCATGGGATGATAAGAACCGAAATAGTATGCACAAATTGTGGAAGCCATCTGGGTCATGTCTTTGATGATGGGCCAACAGCGACCGGACAACGGTACTGTGTAAATTCGGTTAGTATCGATTTTGACAAAAAATAATTTACAACAAATAAACACTTAGAATTTATGAAAAAGATTATTGCATTACTTTGTTTCTCTACCTTATTAATTACTTCTTGTACCAGTGATGATGATACAGATTTTGATACTATTGGAAGTACTTTTGAAATTACCAGAAGTTTTAATCCTGCTAATAACTTCACCGTAGAGGCAGTTGTACCCGACAATGTAGATGTATTCGACGCTGATGTGGCACTTGTATATATATTAGATCCTACAAGATCTACTGCACAATTAGATGTGTGGGAGCCACTACCAAGAACATTCTTCTTCTCACCGAGTGGTTTTGCTCAGTTTCAATTTAATTTCATATTCGATGCAGAGCAAAGTATCGCTAGTATAGAAATATTCTTAGAAAGCGACGACCTGGGAGCATTAGCAGCAGATATTACCGACAATCAGGTATTTAGAATTGTAGTTGTACCTTCTGCATTTGCAGAGAATCCTCCAGTAGATTTAAACAACCTGGAAGCGGTAAAAACAGCTTTAAAACTAGAGTTCTAAAGATTTGATATAAAACTAATATATCACAGAACACACGATAAATCGCACAAAAAATTAACACTATCCTTGGGATAGTGTTTTTTTTATGCTTAAATACATGAAAACCTTGTTTTAAGGAAAATCTAATTCCTTTTTAGAATCGCCGAATTATCCTTAAATTCGTGACTTCAAAAAAATCGACATTTATGAGCACATATGATATCATTGTTTTAGGTAGTGGTCCTGGAGGTTATCCTGCCGCGATTAGAGCTTCACAACTTGGGTTTAAAACCGCAATTATAGAAAAAGAAAGTTTAGGTGGTGTATGCCTAAATTGGGGATGTATTCCTACCAAAGCTTTATTAAAAAGTGCACAGGTTTTTGATTACTTAAAACATGCATCAGATTATGGGCTTACTGTAGAGAATTTTGACAAGGATTTTGGAGCGGTTGTAAAACGTAGCCGAGGAGTTGCTGAAGGAATGAGCAAAGGAGTTCAATTCTTAATGAAGAAGAACAAAATTGATGTAATTGAAGGTTTTGGTAAACTAAAATCAAGCAACACCATCACGGTTACAGATGCAGATGGTAAAGCAACAGATTACCAAGGAAAACACCTAATTATTGCTACAGGTGCAAGATCAAGAGAACTTCCAAACTTACCACAAGATGGGAAGAAAGTTATTGGTTATAGAGATGCCATGTCTTTGCCAGAACAACCAAAGAAAATGATTGTGGTTGGATCTGGAGCTATTGGTGTTGAGTTTGCACATTTTTACAACGCCATGGGAACCGAAGTAACTATTGTAGAGTTCCTACCTAATCTTGTTCCTCTTGAAGACGAAGAAGTATCAAAACAATTCGAAAGAAGCTTTAAAAAATCTGGAATCAAGGTAATGACCAATTCTTCCGTAGAAAGCGTAGATACCAGTGGAGATGGTGTAAAGGCTACTGTAAAGACTAAAAAAGGAGAAGAAGTTCTGGAAGCAGATATCGTATTATCAGCAGTAGGAATTAAAAGTAATATCGAAAACATAGGCTTAGAAGAATTGGGTATTGCTACCGATAGAGATAAGATTGTAGTAAATGATTGGTACCAAACTAATATTCCTGGTGTATATGCTATTGGAGATGTGGTTCCTGGTCCTGCCCTAGCACACGTTGCTACCGCAGAAGCAATTACATGTGTTGAGAAAATTTCTGGAATGCACGTAGAGCCTATCGATTATGGAAACGTTCCTGGTTGTACCTATGCTACTCCTGAAATCGCAAGTGTTGGAATGACAGAAAAGCAAGCCAAAGAAGCTGGTTATGAATTGAAGATCGGAAAATTCCCATTTTCTGCATCTGGAAAGGCAAGTGCTGCAGGTACTAAGGATGGATTTGTGAAAGTAATTTTCGACGCCAAATATGGAGAATGGTTAGGATGCCACATGATTGGTGCCGGAGTAACCGATATGATCGCTGAAGCGGTTTTAGGTAGAAAATTAGAAACTACAGGACACGAAGTGTTAAAAGCAATTCACCCTCACCCAACCATGAGTGAAGCAGTAATGGAAGCAGTTGCTGATGCTTACGACGAGGTGATTCATTTGTAATAGATTTTCAAATTATCATAAAAAAAACCTCAAAGTCTTTACTTTGAGGTTTTTTATTTTTTAAAACTATTATTTAGGAATCAAATCACAATACCAAAAAGAGGTATCCCAATTCTTATCTGCATCATCTTTAAAACAGTCATCGTCATCTTGATCAGATGCGGGCTCATAGCCACGCAGTACCTTCTCTCCTATTTCAAAATCTATAGGTGATTTAAATATGGGACCATCATACACAAAAGTATGAAACTCTCCATTCTCTCCACAAGGATCTACTTCTGCAGGTAATTCTTCAATAAAACTGTGATCCAATACTCTACCACAAAAATGTTCATTCAGATATTTTGCATTTACACAAACGGTGATGGCCTTAAAGCCTAGACCAATAAATTCCCGAAGTAGTTCTTTGGTATCTTGCTTCCATAATGGAAAAGAAGCCTGTATTCCTACTTCATTTAATTGTTCTTCTCGATATTTCCTGAGGTCTTCCAAGAAAATGTCTCCAAAAACACAATGAGAATATCCTTGCTTTTTCAGCTGTTCTACCTCTGTTCTCATGGTGTCGGTGTAGATTTGCATAGACACTCGTGCAGGAAATTCAATTTTATGTAAAGGAATCCCTATACTTTCCGCTTGTCGATCCAATAATTCTACACGCAAACCATGCATAGAAACTCGGTTATAATCTCTATTTACTGTAGTGATCAATTGCGAGATGTCAAATTCTTTGTTTTGAAGCACATGGTATAGTGCGAGGGAAGAATCCTTCCCACTGCTCCAATTAAAATAAGTCTTATACATATGTTATTTTAAAAAGCTTTGTATGGCTAATTCATAACTCTGTAACCCAAAGCCCAAAATAACCCCTTTCGCATTTGGAGAAATATAAGATTGATGCCTAAACGCTTCTCTCCCAAAAGTATTGGATATATGTACTTCTATTACAGGAGTAGCAATGGCCTTAATCGCATCTCCAATCCCAATAGAAGTATGTGTATAGGCGCCGGCATTAAGAATTACACCATCAACAGTATCGTCTGCCTCCTGAATTTTATCGATCAATTCTCCTTCAATATTGGATTGGTAATATGACAAGTCAATCAAAGGGAACTGTTCTTGCAACTCTTTAAAGAAGCCTTCAAAAGTTTGGTCTCCGTAAATACCAGGCTCTCTTTTCCCTAGTAAATTTAAATTTGGTCCGTTGAGTATTAACAATTTCATTCTTGTACTGCTGGTTCTTGTCTTCTGTTGTTTTTGGTCTTAAATAAATAGCCTACGGATAGCTGGACTAAAGAAGTATTGGTGGATACATCCAGCACATTGGTATCAATCACATCGCTAAGTCCTAGATTATAATGAGCTTGAAGAAACAATCCGCTTTCGAACTTATATCCTGCTCCCACGATCCAACCAAAATCAAAATTATTAAAAGAATCAAAAAATTCTTCTGGAGTATCATCATCAGATTCTGTAGCATTAGCCAAAGTAGCAAAACGAGGACCTGTTTCTAAGCTAAAATGATTTCCGAAATAAAACTTTGAAATTAAAGGAAGGGTTAGGTAATTCAAGCTGATCTTGTTTTCTTCACCATTTTCTTCAATGGTGTATCCTTGTGCAGAGTATAGTATTTCTGCTTGTATATAAATTTGCTGTGTAATCGGAAACTCGACTACAGCTCCAAGGTGCATTCGGATTCTAGCATCGGTATCCTCAATATCTCCACCAATATTGGCATAGTTAAGTCCGGCTTTAAAACCTGCTCTGGTATATAAAGGTTCCTCATCCTGTGCATAGGATGAAAAAGTAGCAAACAGTACAATTAGGGGCAAAAAGAATGTTTTCTTCATTTTTTTATTCTATAAAACGTACTCAAATGTAGTTTTATTTTTAGAACTATATACATCTATAAAAGAAAAAAGCTTCTTGTTGCTGTGTTTAAGAAGCTTTTTAATCTTTATTTTTTACTTATTATAAGAACATATATCCCAGAGAAAACTGAAAAGTTCCGTTTTCGATATCAGAATTATTAAATTCTACTTTTGAAATATCAGTAACACCAAGATTGTATCTTGTATCTATAAAGACACCTATTTTCCATTGATACGCTAATCCAAAACTTAATCCAAAATCAACATCTGATAAGAATGATTTAATATCCTCATCCAATGTTTCTGTAATACCCCCAAAACTATCTACAGATTCTCTTCTGGCAGACAGTAAAAAACCTACTTGCGGCCCTGCTTGGAAATTAAATCTTTTGCCAAGATAAAGTTTAAGCATGACCGGAATATTAAGATAATCAAGCTTAAAGATTGCTTCGAAATCAGAGGTTACAGTTTCTCCTCCTTGGGAAGAATATACCAATTCTGGTTGAACTGATATTTTATTTAGTACTGGAATTTCGGTCAATACACCTACATGAAAACTTGTTCTATAATCAGTAGAGCCTCGAATCTCTGACAAATTAATCCCTGCTTTACCTCCAAAACGAATTTTTTCTTCTTGAGCCATAAGATGACATGAAATACAAAATAGACAGATTGCTAAAAAAACTCTTTTCATTATTATTTATTGATTTAGTTTAGAAAGCAAATCTACTTGCAAAATCGTACTGCAAATAGTACCATTGTTTCATTATCGAGGAGATATGTTTCTCAAAATGATCTTCAAGGAACATATGTTAAAGGTATTAAAGAAAAAGGCGCTATGTGAATCATAACGCCCTTTATACTAATCTTTTTCTAAGGATTAGAATTTATACCCTACAGAAACTTGGAATACTGAATTTTGAACACTATCATCTCCAATTACATCTTCATCAAAAATATTAGATAATCCTAAGTTGTAACGACCCTCAAAAAACAGTCCCATATCCAACTGATATCCTGCACCAAAATTAAGACCGAAGTCTACAGAGCTCAATTGATCTTTGATATCGTCATCAAATGGTTGTCCAAGATCGGTACCTTCAGAATTTGCAGATAACAAGAACCCGATCTGTGGACCAGCCTGGATACTAAATCCTTTTGCTGCATAAAACTTAGCCATTAAAGGAATGTTTAAGTAATCTAATTTTGTTTTAGATTCAAAATCATCCTCATCTACCTGAGTTCCCTGAGAAGAATACAATAATTCTGGTTGAAACGCGAATTTTTCAGAGATTGGGATTTCAACAAGTCCACCGATATGGAAACCGGTACGATTATCTGTTCCTTCATTATCTCCTTTTACATTATTGAAGTTTACACCCGCTTTGGCTCCAAAACGAATTGACTCTTCTTGTGCGTTCATACTAAACCCGATAAATGCAATTGCGATAAATGCTAAAATTTTTTTCATAATTAATGTTTGTTTATTTAAAATTTACAGAACCTGATAAAACAAAGACCTTGCCACTTTTATTTTTCTTCAGATGGTTCACTTCAAATTTGTAGTCTAAAACAACTCACATTTTAATCGCTTCCAGTTTGCATAAAGATGCTTTTCTTTGTTATTTTTATCCTAATGAAATGGGAACACGCCTTAAAGGATTATCAACACTATCTTAGAATAGAAAGAGGACTTTCAGAAAACTCAATAATCAATTACACACTGGATATCAGACGCTTATTATCCTTTCTTGAAAATTCTAAAATAGAAACCTCTCCACTATCCATAGATAAAAACATCTTACAACAGTTTGTTTTTGAAACTGCAAAATTGGTGAATGCAAGATCCCAAGCAAGAATCATTTCTGGGTTAAAAAGTTTTTTTAATTATTTAGTGTTTGAAGATTATCGAGAATCCAACCCAATGGAGTTGATCGAGTCTCCTAAAACAGGAAGAAAACTACCTGATACCTTATCTGTAGAGGAGATCGATTTGATCATTTCACAAATTGATTTAAGTACACCCGAAGGAGAACGCAATAGAGCCATTATAGAAACTTTATATGGATGCGGACTACGGGTTACCGAACTCATCGAATTGAAGTTATCCCACCTCTTTTTTGACGAAGGCTATATAAGTGTAATAGGAAAAGGAGATAAACAACGGTTTGTCCCCATTGGTGAGACCACTCAAAAATTCATCAATATTTATCACAAGGAAATACGCAATCATATCAATATTCAGAAAGGCCATGAAGATACATTATTCCTAAATCGAAGAGGAAAACAACTAACCAGAGCCATGATTTTTACAATTATTAAGCGTTTGGTAGAAAAAGCTGGTATTCATAAAAAAGTGAGCCCTCACACCTTTAGGCATTCTTTTGCCACCCATTTATTAGAAAATGGAGCAGATTTAAGAGCCATACAGTTAATGTTAGGTCACGAAAGTATTACGACTACAGAAATATACATGCATGTTGATCGTAGTCATTTAAGCGAAGTAATGAATAATTTCCATCCCAGAAGATAATTTATGAAAGTGATTTGTTTAAGGTTTATAGCACTCTTTTTTATTCTCTTAAATCAATCGCTGTACGCTCAAAATCTAAATATTGATGGCGGAATCTTACTACAGGCAGAGATTACACTCGGAAACCAGAATCAATGGTTAAAACTTGGTGTATTTGGATTTGGGACTATGAATTATGGTGATCTTTCTGTAGAAAGCGGTGTCTCTCTTACAATCTATCAATTCATAAAAAGACACACCAAAAAAACTTCTGGATTGGCCTATTCTTATGAGTTTTTCGGTTTGGGAGGTATTGGTAAAAACACCAATTTATTAGGATCAGCGGTTTCTAATACAAGTACTGCGATCATCTTCAATCCCACAGGAAAAGGAGGTTTTAACGGATTAGGTTTTGGTTTCAGTAAAGATCATTTACCCAAAGAATTAAAATCCTATGGGTTAAAGAGAGGTGCACTATTAATGCGCTTTAGTAATGCTAATCATAATATTCATTTTGCATTTATGAATGATTTTAAAATCGGATGGTTTAATGGCGCTGGAACAGATTATGGAGTGACCGGTAGTTTAAACGTTGGATTTACCAAAATTGAAAATCCAAATACCATTTATCAGGTCGGTTTGGGTGTAGATATATTCACCGCTCGTCCCGATTATAGCAGATCGCCAAGAAATCCTATAAACTCTGATGATGGACGTAAAAATGTTTGGTATACCTTACCTCCTTTCAAAGATTTATTTTATGGAAATTTATACGCCTATGGAACGTATCAGGATGAATATTATAGTGTACACTCCAAACTAGGAATCAACAGTCAAAAAGCTGGTGCTTTTATTCAAAATACCTTACACGATGGTATAGGTTTGAATCCTCGTTTCCCATGGGCAGTGGATACCAAGGACAAAATTTATATAGAAATTTCAGGAAACGCTTTATACAAAAATGTAACGAATGATTAAGGTTAGGCATACATATCTATTAATTCTCGGGCTATTATCCGTACTAAGTGGTTGTAATACCTACAAAAGTTTCTATAAGAAAACGCACAATTCCATTACTGAAAATAGTAAACAAGAAAAGATCTATAGACTTAATTTAAGTGGTCAAAACTTAAGTGTATTACCCAAAGAGGTTCAAGGATTATCAAACCTAAGAATGCTGAACATCAGTAATAATCCAAACCTGGATCTTGAAGAAGTATTCAAAACAATCACTGAAAATAAAGAACTAAGCATTCTAATTATGGATAGTATGGATATCAATCGATTGCCCAAATCCTTAGGAAAGCTTACTAATCTATCTCAACTATCGTTGGTAAACAATCCAGATCTTGATTGGAAGCAGTCCTTTAATGTATTGTCTGGACTTTCCTTAGATTTTCTCAATCTGAAACAAAATAATATCAAAACGCTACCAGAAAATATAGTGGAGCTAAAATCGATTAAAGATCTGAATTTATCATACAACCATTTAGAAGGAACTCAAAATTTTGAATTCTTAGCAAAACTTCCAAAATTATATTCGCTATGGTTGGATCATAATAAAATAAAAGAACTCCCAGAAACTATAGGGGAACTTGATCAAGTACGTTTCTTATATATTGATCATAATGAATTATCTCGGCTACCTGCGACCATGAAAGACATGAGAAAGGTATGGGTGATTCATGGAGGATACAATAAGTTCGAAGAATTGCCTCCGGTTTTTACCGAAATCCCAGGATTGTTTATGGTACATATGAATAACAATCAAATAAGCATGATTCCTGAGGTTTATAGCACTGAAAAATATCCCTTAGCGGGATTATTATTAGATAACAATCCAATCTCTGGGGTAGAAAAAGAAAAAGCTCAAGAGTTATTCAAAGGCTTTTTCCTGTTATCATTTGAGCAAAAGTAAATACTCTATATTTTGATCATTTTTGTTCTTGTGCCTTTTGCTGTGGCTGCCTAAACAACTCCAAATAAGCCTGACCAATATTATTCACGATATCTCCAGCAATTAACGCTTCAAAGCCATTTTTTTGAGCAATCAGGTCTCCAGCACTACCATGTAAATAGGTGCCTAACACCGCTGCGCGAATTGGATCATATCCTTGTGACAAAAGTCCAGTAAGCATTCCTGTTAGCACATCTCCACTACCAGCCGTAGCCATACCGGGATTCCCAGAATTATTAACATACATTTGATCTTCATATATAATGACAGAGTTAGCTCCTTTTATTATAAGAACACAACGATGCTTAGCAGAAAACTCCTGTGCTTTTCTTATTTTGTCAAAATCATCCTCCCATTTTCCTATTAAACGTTCCAGCTCTTTAGGATGTGGTGTAATAATAGTTTGCAAAGGAAGATGTTCTAAAAGCTCAGGTCTTTTGGCCATACAATTGATAGCATCAGCATCAATAACCATAGGAGCTTTATTTTCCTTCAAAAACTCTTCAAACGCTTTAATCGTTTTCTCATCGGTTCCCAACCCCATTCCTATACCAACTGCAGATGGTTCAAAATCCAAATTGATCTCTTCCAGCTCATCATCACTATCGGTAATCACCATGGCTTCTGGCACAGTGGTTTGTAATACTTCATATCCACATTCGGGAACATAAGCAGTAGCCAAACCTGCTCCCATTTTTAAAGCTGCTTTGGTGGCCAATACCATACTTCCTATCTTACCATAACTTCCTCCAATCAATACACAATGTCCAAAAGTACCTTTATGACTATATTTATGTCGAGAACGGTATAAAGGAACTACCTCATTTTTGTTAATCAACTCTGCAATACCGGGTGTCTGATGCAAAAAATTTCGATCTAATCCTATATCAATTACCTCTATCTCTTTAGTATAACCTCCAGTTTGCGGTAAGAAAAAGACCAACTTAGGTAATTGAAAAGTGACCGTTACATCTGCAAAAATAACTCCTTCAGGATCATCAGGTTTTTTGTAGTCGTACAAACCTGAAGGGATATCAACAGAAAGCGTAAAACAACGTGCATTATTGATATGTTTAATAAGCTGGGTCACCCAAGGTACCAACGGTCTATTTAACCCAATCCCAAAGATGGCGTCTATCACCATATCCTGGTATTGAACCGTAGGAAAATCTTCCTCAGATTTAATTTGGAAAGGCCATTCTTTTGATATTTCCTTTAATCGATCATAATTCACCAGAAAATCTTTGGATCGATTCTCACTAAAATTAACAATGTAGGTTTTTACATTATAACCATGTTCTACTAATAATCTTGAAATCACCAATCCATCTCCTCCATTATTTCCTATACCACAAAACACATGGATAGGTATTTGTGCTCCTTGTAATCGATGATGCAAAAGATTAAAAATTTGACCTGCAGCCCGTTCCATTAATTCTAAAGAAGTTATTTTCTCTGATTTTATGGTAACTTCGTCTGCCATACGCATTTGTGATGCTGAAAATATTTTCATGAGCTTGCTTTGCTTATTTTTTTTGAGAATTCTACAACGAAACTATACCTATATTATTGAATTAACAAAAGTTTAAGGATAGTTCTAATTTAATTTTCTCTAAAAGTAAAAAATTATACATTTGAACTTATAATATAAAGCAAACTAATGTTAAGTACCGTTTACATCTCGGCTTCATGGATTAGGTTAGAAATGATTACCCTTTCTGGGAGAACTTCTATCACGGGTACTATTATTACCCCTAGGGGTTAATACATTATATATCACCACAGAAAGAGTACGTAGTTTATTAAGATTAAGCTACCGAAAATTAAGCTTTATTACTTTTATTTCAATCTAAAAAACATATTATGAACGTTCTAAAATTTGGAGGTTCGTCTGTAGCCAATGCGGCTACCATAGAAAAGGTAATTCATATCATTGAAAACCAATCTTCTACCACACCTTTGTATGTGGTAGTATCTGCGATGGGAGGAATTACAGACCTATTATTACAGGCAGGAGAAGAAGCCTCAAACAATAATGAAGCATATAAACAAACGCTTGCTACTATCGAGCAAAGGCATTTTGATGCCATAAAAGAATTAATTCCTATCACTTCTCAAAGTGCTATTATCAGTAAAGTAAAATCTGAACTTAATGCGCTAGAATCTCTTTGTGAAGGAGTATTTCTATTAAGTGAATTGTCTGAAAAAACTGCTTCGGTAATTTCAAGTTTTGGTGAAATGTTGTCTTCTTATATTATATCTGAAGCGGCTAAAGTAAAAGGGCTTGATATTCTTCTAAAGGATTCAAGAGACCTGATTGTTAAAACTGTAAACTCAAAAGTTTCTATAGATTACAAAGAAACCAATCAAAGGATTCAAAAGTTCGCTTCTGTTACAAAACACAAGGTATGTCTGTTTCCAGGATTTGTGGCTAGAACACAAGATGGAGAACCCACTACTCTAGGAAGAGGAGGATCCGATTTTACTGCTGCAATTCTGGCTGCTGCAATGGATGCCAATGAGTTACAAATCTGGACAGATGTAAGTGGGATGTACACCGCTAATCCAAAATTGGTAAAACAAGCCAAACCAGTAGCTCATATTTCATATCATGAAGCTATGGAGCTCTCTCATTTTGGAGCGAAGGTGATTTATCCACCAACTATTCACCCGGTATTGGATAAAAATATCCCTATAGTTATCAAAAACACTTTCGAACCCGAAGTTAAAGGGACATTAATCACAAGAGAAGTCTCGGACCGGGAAAAACCAGTTACAGGGATTAGTCATATTGATAACATCTCCATCATCTCTTTGGAAGGTAGTGGTATGGTGGGTATTCCAGGTTTTTCAAAACGTTTGTTCGAAACGCTATTTCTTAATAACATCAATGTGATTCTCATCACTCAAGCATCCTCAGAACATTCTATCTGTTTGGCGATAGAAGCATCTGAAGCTTCAAAAGCCAAAACAGTTTTGGATACTACTTTTGAGTTTGAGATCGCAAAAAAGAGATTAGATCCTGTAAAAATTGAAAACAAGGCAGCCATTGTCGCACTTGTTGGAGATAATATGTATTCTCATCAGGGATTGAGTGGTAAAATGTTTAGCACTTTAGGAAAAAACAATGTCAACATTAGAGCCATTGCTCAAGGAGCTTCAGAAAAAAATATTTCTGTAGTCATCGAAGAAAAAGATATCAAAAAAGCACTGAATACGTTACACGAAAGATTCTTTGAGGTAAAAACAAAACAATTAAACTTGTTTGTTACTGGTGTCGGAAATGTAGGAAGTAAATTATTAGAACAGCTAGATCAGCAGAAAAAATATCTTAAAGATAAACTAAGACTAAAAATTAGAGTGGTCGGTATGTCGAATTCTCGAAAAATGATTTTTGATGAAGGAGGTATTGCTTTAGATCAATGGGAAGAAGCGCTTGCCAACGGAGAAAAGGCAGATGCTAAGGCATTTTTTGAAAAAGCAAAGGAAATGAACCTACGAAACTCTATATTCGTTGATAATACAGCTAACCCAGACATTGCAAAAATTTACAAATATTATCTGGCCGAAAGTATGGCGGTGGTGACCTGTAACAAAATTGCTTGTGCCGACGAGTATAACAACTATGAAGAGTTGAAAAACCTATCGAGAAAATTTAATGCTTCGTTCTTGTACGAAACCAATGTAGGTGCTGGTTTGCCGATTATAGACACACTCAATAATCTTATTGCTTCTGGGGATAATATTCACAAAATACAGGCAGTCTTATCTGGAAGTCTCAATTTTGTTTTCAACAATTACAAAGAAGGTGTTACCTTTCATGATATAGTAAAACAAGCACAGCAAGAAGGATATACCGAGCCTGATCCAAAAATTGATCTAAGTGGTGTTGATGTAGCTCGTAAAATTCTGATTCTAGCCAGAGAAAGTGGTAAAATCATGGAACTAGAAGATATTGAAAATGATTCTTTTTTACCTACAGATAGTTTGGAAACTAATAATGTGGAAGATTTTTTCACCTCATTAACTGGAAATGAATCTCATTTTAAATCTATACTTGAGGAAGCCAATGCAAAAGATAGTCGATTAAAATATGTAGCACAATACGAAGATGGTACGGCAAAAGTAGGATTACAATTCATTCCTGCCGATCATCCTTTTTACAACCTTGAGGGTAGTGATAATATTGTTCTTTTTTATACAGACAGGTATCCTAAACAGCCTCTTATCGTTAAAGGAGCAGGTGCCGGAGCAGATGTAACTGCTTCAGGAATTTTTGCAGATATCATTAGAATAGGTAAAAAATAGTGGAGATGAACAAACGTATTAAAATATTCGCTCCTGCTACTGTAGCCAACCTATCCTGTGGATTTGATGTGTTAGGATGTTGTTTGGATACTGTAGGTGACGAAATGGTGATTTCCGTTCATGAAGATCCAGGTGTAAAAATCACCAAAATTGAAGGTGCTGATCTCCCTATCGAAACACACAAAAATGTAGCGGGTGTTGCTGTCGAAGCTTTGCTTAAAAAGTACGATCAACCCCTGGGAGTAGATATAGAGATTTATAAAAAAATAAAAGCAGGAAGTGGTATTGGGAGCAGTGCTGCCAGTAGTGCCGGAGCTGTTTGGGCGGTTAATCATTTGCTAGGCAATCCTTTTTCGCCTCAGGATCTTGTTGCCTTTGCTATGGAAGGAGAAAAACTGGCAAGTGGTAATGCACATGCAGATAATGTAGCCCCTGCCCTGTTGGGCGGCTTTACACTAGTTCGTAGTTACTCTCCTCTCGATGTTATTAAATTACATACCCCAGAAGATTTAATGATGACAGTAATTCATCCACAAATCGAGGTAAAAACTTCAGATTCTCGTTCTGTAATTAAATCTAATATCACCCTCAAAGATGGGATTCGGCAGTGGGGAAATGTTGGTGGGCTTGTAGCCGGATTGTATACTGAGGATTATGGTCTTATTGGTCGTAGCCTGGAGGATGTTATCATTGAGCCATTGCGATCCATTCTGATACCTGAATTTAATGCAGTGAAAGAAGCTGCAATGAGTAAAGGAGCTCTTGGGTGTGGGATTTCAGGATCTGGACCTTCGATCTTTGCGCTTAGCAAAGGAACTGAAACAGCTAATCATGTTGCTGCTGCAATTCGAGAAGTGTATGATACCACGGGACTTGCGTTTGATATTCATGTTTCAAAAATCAATGATAAAGGCGTTAAAATAATCGATTCATAATGAAAGAAATAAAGAAAATAAGTACTGGAGCTCCCTGGGAAGATATTGTAGGATATTCAAGAGCTATTAAAATAGGAGATATTATTGAAATTTCTGGAACTACAGCCAGTGGAGCAAATGAATATGAGCAAACTGTAGGTATTATCAAAATTGCCGAACAAGCATTAAAGGATCTTGGAGCAGACCTTAATAATGTGGTACGCACTAGGATGTACTGTACCGATATTTCAAAATGGGAATTGATAGGAAAAGCACACGGAGAATTTTTTAAAGAAATACGACCTGTTGCTACTCTTGTAGAAGTAGCTAAACTCATTGATCCCGAAATTTTGGTCGAGATAGAGTTTTCGGCCGTACTCAACCATTAATCGACAAACAAATGTTATATTATAGTTTAAATCATAACGCACCAAAAGTTTCTTTTTCTGAAGCTGTTATCAAAGGTTTGGCGCCAGATAGGGGCTTGTATTTTCCAGAAAACATAACTCCCCTGCCCGATAGTTTTTTTGAAACTATCGATACGTTGGATAACATTGAAATTGCTTTTCGGACGATCCAACAATTTGTAGGTGATGAAATTCCTGAAGAAGAACTCAAAGATATTTTAAAGGATGTTTTGAGTTTTGATTTCCCTGTAGTAGATATTCAGGACAACATAGGAACATTAGAATTGTTTCATGGGCCAACCATGGCATTCAAAGATGTGGGTGCTCGTTTTATGGCTAGGTGCCTGGGTTATTTTAATCAACATAATAAAAACAAGGTTACTGTTTTGGTGGCGACTTCCGGCGATACAGGAGGAGCCGTAGCAAAAGGATTCTTAGGAGTTGAGGGAGTCGAAGTTGTAATTCTCTATCCTAAAGGAAAAGTAAGTGACATTCAGGAAAGGCAGTTAACGACTCTTGGCCAAAACATTACTGCATTAGAAGTTGATGGCGTTTTTGACGATTGCCAGGATATGGTCAAAACTGCATTTCTAGACACTAGTATTACTGATAGTGTTCAACTAACTTCAGCAAATTCTATCAATGTAGCCAGATGGCTTCCACAATTGTTATACTTTTTGTTTGCCTATAAGCAGGTAAAACACAAAGGAAAAGAAATTACATTTTCGGTACCTAGTGGTAATTTTGGAAACATCTGTGCGGGTATTGTCGCCAAAAAATTAGGTCTTCCGGTAAAGCATTTTATAGCTTCTACCAATATCAATGATACCGTTGTTTCTTATTTACAAACAGAAAAGTACGAACCTAAACCTTCAAAAGCTACCATATCAAATGCGATGGATGTAGGTAACCCTAGTAATTTTATTAGAATTCAAGAGTTATTTGGCAACAACTTTGAAGTACTAAAGGATTCTTTCTCCGCCTATAGTTTTGATGATCTGCAAACCAAAGAGGCAATGAAAAGTGTATTTGATACTAGTGGATATATCACCGATCCACACGGTGCTGTTGGGTATTTAGGTTTAAAGGAACATCAATTAAATGGAACAGATTACGGTATTTTTCTGGAAACCGCTCATCCTGTAAAATTCCTTGATATCGTAGAAGATACCTTGGATGTTACTGTAGAAATTCCTGAGCAGATTCAGAGTGTTCTAGACAAAGAGAAACAAAACATTCCTATAGATAGTTATCAAAAACTAAAAGAGTTCTTACTGCGGTAAGAACTCTTTCGTTATAAAATTTTCCGATCTTTCTTATTCCGTGGCTAATGCCTTCATTACATTATAGGTAATCTCTGTAGTTGACGCCAAATATTTAAAATTCACTGTCGTATACTTGTCCTCGCTTTGTCTAACAAAAGGAGAATTATCTGCGTTTTTCAGTTCTGCGGTAAGGGTAACGGTTTCGTAACCGAAGTTAGAAAAGAATCTACTTTCCGGAGTAGCTACTTCACGCTTATACACCGGAACCGGAGATTCGATACGATATAAGGATTCTAAGCTAATGTTAGACGCCAACAATTCAATGGCACGATCTTCATCATTATCCCATCCCATATAATCCGCTCTGTGCATAGAGTGTATATTATATCCATCGGTTTGTAATTTTTTGGTAAACATTCTGGTACCGATCATATTGCTTTTCCAATGATCGAAGAATACTACCATAAAATTTTTGTTTCTAGTCTCTAGTTCAGCTATTTTTTTGGCAACATAGTAAGCTATAGCTACGCCAGTAGCATTATGAACCGCACCAGGGCTATTTTCTACCGTATCGTAGTGCGCACAAATTAACACCCATTCGTCACTACCATTCGTTGCAGGAATTTCAGCATAAACATTGTTTCCGTTATATTGATTTCCCTTTTTATCCTGAACGTTATAATTTTCTTTCACTGGCTTTAAACCAGCTTCTTTTAAAGAATTTAGTAAATAGTCGGCCGTCGCTTTTCTCTCGGCATTCGTAAATCTACTGCTTAGCTTCTTTTTACCCTTGATAGGTTCGTGACCAGTAAGTTTGGCTACGATATCCCTCTGGATATTAATGATCTCGGCTTCTCTTCTATCTTGTTCAGTTTGAGCTGGGGCTACCTGAACTACGAAAAAGAGCAATAGTAAAAATGTTTTATAATAATTCATTTTGTAGGTTTTGTATTCCATTTGCTTTAACACAAATTTATGAAAATTCTATAATAATACAATTTAGTACTTTTAGCACTAAAATAATACTTCAAAAATGAAATTGACAAAAACCATACCTTTTTTTATATTTTTTTTATTATTCTTACAATGTAGCCCAGAAAAATCTGTCAAAAACAAGCTTTCTGCGCCCGATGGTTGGAGAAGTGAAATTCTTCAGCTTCCCTTAGATTTTGCACCTTCATTAGCATATACAGGTGTAGAATATGTACAATTTGCTCCCGGATGGGGAACCAAAGGAGCAAAAGACTATTTTTCTTATGTTTTTTTGTGGGAAATTGATCAAGATCCAACGTTATCTGCCAAAAAAATAGAAAAAGAACTTGAAATCTATTACGATGGCCTCATGAATATCGTTGCAAAATCGGATGTCAATGAGAATCAAATCCCGAAATCAAAGGCCTTTTTTGAAAAAATTAGCGCAACTACGTTTGTAGGCAAAGTTTTGACCTATGATGCTTTTATCACAAAACAACCCGTTGAACTTTTTATCATGGTGAATCACACACCTTGTCAAAAGGAAAACAAACATTTGGTTCGTTTTGATATTTCACCACAACCTACAAGCCATCCGGTATGGAAAAAATTAAATAAAGTAGGTGTAAACATCAAATGCGAATAATAGTTTCAACATAGAAGAAACTTTATTTTAGGATTTTTCTTGATTTTCTAATAAAAAACGTAAATTTTCACATTCAAAAATCGTCTACAATGAATGTTTGCTTTTTAATGTATCCATGGGAAGAAATAGATCCTGAAAATGATACTTCCCTAACACTTATTCATGAATGTGCTAAACGAGGACATGGTGTTGCTCTTGCAACTCCCTATAATTTGACGATTAGGGATAGTGTCACCTTCTCTTTTTGTAAAGTAATCAATAGAGCCGAAAAGATTTCTTCTTCGATGAAATCCTTTCATGCCAAAACTACTTTTAGGGATGAAATGTTGCCACTGGCTGGATTTGATGTTATCATTTTACGTAGCAATCCTCCTCTGGATATGATCATGCTTAACTTTTTGGATTCGGTAAAAGATGATGTTTTTATCATGAATGACATTGATGGTATTCGTAGATCCAACAACAAGCTATATACTGCAGCTTTTGATGATTTGGAAACTCATTTTATTCCTAAAACTCACGTTACCAAAAATAAGGAGTACCTTATCAAGATAATCAAAGAGGCTCCAAATGATAAGATGATATTGAAACCATTGAATGGTTTTGGTGGTTCAGGAGTTATTCTGATCGAAAAAGGTGCGATGAGAAGTATCAGATCTTTGTTGGATTTCTATATCGATAACAAAGATGGATCCAGTAATTATGTGATTCTTCAGGATTATATAGAAGGTGCTGACCAAGGCGATGTACGTATATTGCTCCTCAACGGGAAACCTATTGGAGCAATGCGAAGAATTCCAGGGGAAGATGATCACCGATCTAATGTAACCGCTGGAGGTTCTGTAGTAAAGCACTCATTAACGAAGACCGAGAAAGAACTTTGTAGAAAGATTGGACCCAAATTGGTCAAAGATGGGTTGTATTTTGTAGGTATCGATGTTATTAATGGAATGTTGGTTGAAGTAAATGTGATGAGTCCAGGAGGAATCACTTATATCAATAAAAAATATAAAGTACGACTACAAGAAAAGGTAGTTGATTTTATCGAAGATAAGGTAGTACAACGCGTAAACAGATTCGATCGCAAAGCGAAACTCAGAAAAACTGTAGATGATGCTTAAACTATCCATCGAGGATATCATTGAAAAAATACATCGGGAAGAACCTTTCCATGCCGTTTCCAACGACTATTCTTTTACTTTGAAAATCGAGGCTTATGACTATTATGTGTGTGCAGCCGTACACGATGGTCATCAATTTCGAAAAGAACTTTGGGAATACTGCTTACATTCTGAATACGATCGTTGGTATGAAGAGGATCCTGCTACCCGACAAATGGTGCAAAGTCACCCTATTGTTATTGCTGGATGCGACTCAAGATTTGAATATGATTTAAACAGATCTCCTGAAATTGCGGTTTATGAAGACGCCTGGGGTAAAAAGCTTTGGAAAACCCCATTACCAGCAGAAGTAAAACGCAGATCTCTTGAAAAGCATCATAATTTTTACAAAGTTGTTCAGGCTTTGATTTCAAAAATCGAGTCAAAACACGGAGCTGCAATCGTTTATGATATGCACTCCTACAACTGGAGGCGATGGGATCGAGAAGTACCTATTATCAACTTGGGAACCAAAAATATTGATCACACCAAATACGATGCCTTTGCACAATCCTGGTGTACTGCATTGTCTAACATTAAACTACCACATATTGAGAAAACATCCGCAGCTATAAATGACACTTTTCAAGGAAATGGTTATTTTCTAAAATACATCACCTCAAACTTTAAGAACACCCTGGTGTTGGCTACAGAATTTTCAAAAATATATTGCGATGAACTGAATTATGTCCTATATCCTGAAGTAGTTCACGCTATAGAAACACAGTTAAAAACCATACTCCCCGATCACGCAAAATCATTTTTTGACCGATTCATTGATTAAATGCTAACCTATTTGTTAATCTGCATTTTTTGCAGTTAGTTTGTGATTCTCGAATCCTTAAAGAATCAACGACAAGATAATGATTGAAGATGTTGTAGCCACCTATAGTGATCTTTTTAAGATCGATCAAAATTTGGATCGTCTGGTCAAGAATATTGAATTACTCAATTTTCTTAATCCTCTGAATATTGAGCAGGAAAAAAAACTGTTTTTCACCAGCAAATACCGAAAAAATCCCACTTTTAAGTATCGCAAGATCAAGTTTAATCCTTACAAATTACAGCGCTTGTTTTTTGATCAAAAATTAGAGCGCATTGAGGATAAACAGATCAGAAAGTTATATCAGGATATTATTTATGAATATTCTGGCCTTATACAATGCATAGAAACCATTGGGAGTGGAAAGAATTTTTACTACAATTCCTTAAAAGTGTTTGGAACACCCAAGGAACGTGATGTAGAAAATGCCCGCTTTATTCTTCATTTTGAAGACGAACCCATGCCCGAGAGTATGATCAAGAAGTACTCTGTTGACGAAGCTGAAAGTTATTTTAATGAATTTTCTAAACGATATGATTTTGATTTTAATATTAAAAAATCTACTCATATCTCGGCTTCTGCTATGGTACTAAACGCATCAGAAACATTAGTATTAAAAAGGAATTATAAATTCAGCGAAAACGAGTTAAAGGTTTTGGCCAATCATGAAATTGGAGTACATATGGTCACTACTTTTAATGGAAAAAGTCAGCCGCTAAAAGTTTTCTCTAATGGTTTTGTAAACAATACGGAAACTCAAGAAGGACTAGCGGTGTTGAGCGAATATATGTCAGGTAGTTTGACTTTGAAGAGAATGAAAGAACTTGCCTATAGAGTTATTGCTGCTGATAGTCTGATCAAAGGATACGATTTTAAAGGTACTTTTGATTTGTTATATAGTCAATACAAATTAGATCGCGAAGCTGCCTGGCAGATCACACTCAGAGTGCATCGAGGAGGCGGATTTACCAAAGATTACTTATATCTTACCGGGTTAAAGAAAGTATATGATTACTACCACTCTGAGCAGGATATGAATCTATTACTTACCGGTAAAGTGACCCTAGAAAATAAAGATAGTATCTTACGTTTACAGGAACTAGGGCTTGCCAATCGAAGTAAGCATGTTACCGACTCTTTTGCTCAAAATTTGAATACTAATAAAAAGCTGGATTTTATTCTAACCAATCTCAAATAGTATATCATCTATCTCCTAAATTTTATGAAGCAAATACCATTGTAAAGCAATGACTGTTTTTGCGTCATTGATGGTTCCTGATAATAAAAGTTGTTTGATTTCGGGGATACTGTATTTATGAAGCTCAATATCTTCATCTTCATTTGTGTTTCCTCCTCCTTCACCAGTTTTATCATTTTGATCCACCTCTGCGTAATACAGAATCATACGCTCATTAGTAATTCCGGGTGAGGTATAACAGGTAACCATATGCTCAAGGTTTTTGGTTACGTATCCCGTTTCTTCATATACTTCTCGAATAGCACATTCTTCATGATCCTCTCCTTCTTCTATTCCTCCAGCTGGAATTTCTAGGACCCAACCATCATCATGATGAATGCTGGGGTATCGAAATTGTTTAACGAGAATGATTTGCTTCGTATCTTTTTCAAATAGTAATACCGTTGCAAAATCTCCTTTATCCAAACATTCCCGATCATAAGTAACACTGCTTGCTCCGTCAAAACGGTCGTGTTTGATCCAGGCTTTTTTTATTCTCAAAAAATCCTGGTAAACAGTCATCTCTTTTAGAATATGAAATTTCATATTTTAAAAGTACAGATTAATTCATCCAGAGATCTAAAAAAATCTTTGTTTTTTAAAAGCATATGGATAAAGCAATGCTTTAATCATCAAAATACTTTGATAATGAGTCCAATGTTTTTTACAAAACAATTGAACTCATTACAAAAGGCTAACACAAACTAAACAATTATATAATTCAGTTTATTAATTAAGGCTTAATTACAATGGATTTTGCCTTAATAGAGGGTTAGCATCCAATGCGCGTTGAGGAATAAGCCACTGCCATCTGTTATCTCCAGCAGGAACGTCGAAAACGACTGCCAGAGTTGTAGAATGGTTTGCACCATTTCTATTGAGCGCGGCATTTGTTCGTTTTAGGTCATAAAACCTAAAACCTTCTCCCCATAATTCCCAACGCCTATGCAGTAAAATTTCGTCAACCAAAGCTGTTCCTGTATTTACTGACCTCGTATATGCTGGGTCTCGCTCGGCACCAATCACCAAGAGAACATCAGCAGCTGTAGGATCATTTAATCTAGCTTTTGCTTCAGCTTCGATCAAATACATTTCAGAAACTCTCATGTAAGGAACATCCATCCTACTATCCCCTACACCTTCAGCAATAAATTTTTGACTGGTAAATGGTCGCTTACGATGTCTTGATGAAATTACAACCCCTGGAGGTAATACATCATGATCTCCTGTGGGATCAAATAAAGATTTTCGCACATCGGTATCCGACATGGTATCGTACAAAAGACTATTAATAGCCTTTGGATTACCTCGTATGTTAGAAGAACTGAAGTTTCTAGAAATAAAAGCCCCAAAATTACCAAAGGTGTCACTTTGATCTTCTACGATATGACTTCCCCACATCCACTCATCGCTTTCATAATCACTGAAATTATTAAAATAGTCGTCTCTTGACATCAACTGATACCCAGCTCTAGCTATTTCGGCAAAATCTGCAGCAATCGAATAATTTCCTTGCACCAATGCCACTCTTGCCTTTAATCCCTGAGCTACACTCTGATCCAAATGAGATTTGTTAGGTCTGCCATATCCTTCCAGAAGCACAATAGCTTCATCCAGATCCTCATTGACTTGAGTATACACTTCTTCGACGGTAGAACGTGGTAGTGGTTCAAAAGCAGTAGTTAATACAATAGGAACTCCCATTTGATCATTTACCTGCCCTGCTTGATATCGAATTCCGTATAACTGAACAAGTTGAAAATGTGCCCAAGCCCTATAGACCAAGGCCTGTCCTTTGGCCGCATTTCTTTCTTCATCAGGTCCTACAGCATCATCTGCTCCATTAATTATGGTATTTGCGTTCCTAATAATTCTATAATAGGTTCTATATGGAAATAAATCATCTGCGTCTGTAGCATTAGTATGATCATTCCAACGATATGCATTAATAAACCAACCGTTGGCTCTTGAAGTCATTACAAAATCATCTCCAAGTACTTCATTTTGTAACATAAGCGCACCTACTCCTGTTCTTCCTTGCGAACCATACCTAATGTATAGTGATCGATGTATACCATTAACAATCGTAAATAAATTGGTAGTTGTCGCTGTGGCTTCTTCTATAGAAACCGATTCTGTGGGTGTTTCATCCAAGAAATCCTCTGAGCAAGAATTAAATACAAGACCGGATAAAACCATACTGAATATCAATAATCTTCTATATGTTTTCATGATTTCTTTTTTTAAAATGTTGCGTTGAATCCTAATGAAATTACTCTTGATGGAGTAAATCTATTTGATGTAGTACCATTAAATCTTTGACCAGGTTCAAGTCCTTTGCGTTCATTGAGTACAAAAATATTTTCTCCACTTACGTATATTCTGGCATTGGCAAGTCCTAATTTGTTAACCAAATCCTTGTCAAAATTATATGCCATATTCACTTGTCGTAGCGCAAGAAAATCGGACTTGACCAACCATCTATCAGACGCTGCTCCAAAAGCAGCGGTTTGATTTGCATCCAACCTAGGTACATCGGTAATATCTCCTGGTCGTTGCCAACGTCTCAAGATATCAGTGCTTAATGCTACTCCAAACTCACCAGATTCCATAAGATTGGCATAGTTGGTATCATAAGTTTGTCCTCCTATTTGGTACGTAAATGTAAATCCAAGATCAAAATTCTTATATCTAAACGTATTGGTAAATGCTCCAAACAGATCTGGGATAGCTGTTCCTACAAAATCCCGTAACGCCTTATTTTGATTAGTGGTCACAATGGTTCCATCCGCAGCCGTTCGAACATCACCATCACCAACAGCGCCAAGTTCTGGGTCTAACACAAACAAACCAGAACCATCATCTGGATCTACCCCATACCAATCTCTAAGGAAAAAGGCGAAAATATCGCCACCTACGACTAATTTCTTAGTACCATTAATGATTTCTTCTTGTGGCAATTCTGTAATCTCGTTAGCTATTGTAGCCGCATTGATGTTTAATTTCCAATCAAAATTTGCACTATTGATGATCCCGAAATTCAAATCAAACTCCCAACCATTATTGACCATGCTTCCGATATTATCTGGTTTAGTATCCAAACCTGAAGCAGTTGGAATAGGCACTAAAAACAATAAATCTTTTGATTCTCTTCTATAGTATTCGATCGTACCCGAAACTCTGTTGTTCAAAAACCCAAATTCTACTGCGGCATCAGACTGGATATTGGTTTCCCAGGTAATATCAGGATTACCAGTGGTAGCCGATAATATACCTCCTTCTAATTGATTATTAAATCCAAGATCAAATAATCCTTGACTAATATAAAAATCACTTACTCCAGCTGCATCCAGTAGGTTATCGTTACCTACCTCTCCATATGAAGCTCTAAGTTTTAATAAATTAATCCAATCTACACTACTAACGAATGCTTCTTGATCTAATCTCCACGAGGCACCAACTGAAAAGAAATCCCCCCATCGGTTACCCTCATCAAATCTTGAAGAGGCATCTCTTCTGTACGAACCGGATAAATAATACGTATTCCTATAGTCGTAGTTAAAACTCCCGAAATATCCCTCTCGTGTTAATCTTCGAGTGTTGGAGTCTACATCTTGAGTGGTTGTAAAATTGATCAATTCTATATTACCATCTACTACCTGTCCTCGCCTATTTGCGGTAAAAAAGTTTCTTTCGGTATCAAAACTTTCATGTCCTAAAAGAACGCTTATCCCATGTTCGCCAATGGTTTTATTGTAGCGTAAAAGTTGATTATAATTGATGGTGGTGTTTGTAATTTCATCTTTTTCTGCCACCCCATCCGGAGCTCCATCACCTACTATTGGATTGTTAAACTGGATATTACTAAAAAAGCGCTTATCCATAGCGGCATTAAAAGTAAATGTAAAATCATTCAGGAACTTAAACTCTGTGTATGCTCTGGCATTTACAGAGAATATTTTATCAGAATCCCTATTCAATATCGTTTCTTGAATTACATTTCTTCCTGCAGAACTTCCTACTCTACTGTTACTACTATCAAATTGTCTGTCTCCATTTTCGTCCAAAATAAATGCTCCTGTATCGGGATCATGCAAAAACACAGGGTAAATAGGTGCAATCAGTCTGGTAGTACGGAACGGATTTACTAAACTCGTATTTCCGGCATCATTAGCATTATTAGATTCTGAAGAAGCTACCGATAAATTAATCCCAGTTTTAAAATTTTTATGTAACTGACTGTTGATATTAATTCTTCCCGTAATTCGTTCAAAATTCGAATTGATGATATACCCGTCCTCTTCCAAATAGCTTAAGGACGCAAAGTAATCTGTAGTTTCACTAGAACCGCTATATGAAAAATTCAAGTTTGAGCGATATCCTGTACGTACCAAAAGTTCTTGCCAATCCAGATCATCATACCGTAAACTTGCATTTGGATTGATATTACCATCTGGTAATACGATTTGATTATTGGGCACATTAAATGGATTGATCCCCAATTCATCAAAAATCTCATCGGTAGCTTGTTGATTCGCTTCTGCTACAGGAGTAGTACCAGAAATAGACAGGCTATTTCGTAATGCTTCCCACATAGCTTCATAATATTGGGCAGGATCAAGCCTATCATATTCTCCGATACTTCTTGTACTTACACCTTGACTTATATCTATTGAGAAAGTGTCTTTACCTTTTTTGCCTTTTTTGGTAGTAATAATTACCACCCCGTTAGCGGCTCTACTACCATACAATGATGTTGACGCAGCATCCTTAAGTATAGTAACGTTGGCTATATCATTTGGGTTAAGGCTGGAAAAATTACCAACGAATTCCACTCCATCAACTACAATTAATGGACTATTAGATGCATTAATAGAACCAAAACCTCTTACTCGTATAGCAGGACTAGATCCGGGTTGTCCGTTTGCCGGAGTAATTTTTACACCAGCAGCCGCCCCATCCAATACGGTAAGTACATTAGTTACTGGTCTTCTTTCTATATCCTCTGATTCGATCTGAGTAATTGATCCTACTACCGAAGATTTACTTGCGGTACCGTATGCAACCACCACTACTTCATCCAGTGTGCTAACATCTTCTTGCAGCGTTACATCTATCTTATTTTTATCTATACTAATTTCTTGAGTAACGAACCCTACGTAAGAGAACACCATAGTTTCACCAAAATTAGCATCCAATTCGTAGTTCCCATCAAAATCGGTTAACGCTCCTCTGTTCGTTCCCTTTATCGCCACATTAACACCAGGTAGAGGAACACCATCGGATCCTCTTACTGTCCCTCTAATTCGATTTTGAGCAAAGCTGAAATTAGTAGGGATTGCAGATCTTTGTATCGAATTTTCTGCATTCTTCTTGATGTAATCCAATACCTTTTTGAAGGTTTCTTCTGAAGTTTTTCCATCATGCGGAAAAAGCACTATTTGATTTTTATAGATGCTGAAATCAATATTTGTCCCTATAAATAAATCGTTTAGGATTCTTTTTACTTTTTCGTTATTCACCGTAAGTGATACCTTTTTGGAGATATCTATCAAACTGTTGTTATAAAAGAAACGAAATTCACTCTTTTCTTCAATTTCTTCGATAGCTACTTTTAACGTTGCTTCTTTTAACGAAATCGAAATATTCTGGGAATAAGTATTGAATGAAAATAACTTCGATAGGGTAATACAAATAAGTAGCGAGTAGATTTTCATAATTCTTATGAGATGTTTTCTCGACAAGAAAACTCCCGAATGGTTTTTTTTCATAATTTTGTTTGATTTTAATTATTTCAATTCTGAGTTTAATTAAATGACCGATATGAAGAGGGTGCTGCAACACCCTCTTTTTTTTCTTATTCTGAGTTTAGCATAATTTTATTGTTTTTACGTTTATAATCTATTGATGAAGAAAGTTTGATCAGCTCCAGAACATCTTCTAAACTTAAGTTGTCAAACTCTCCGGTATATCGATAATGCAATAACGAATCTGATTCTATTACAAATTCAACATCATACTTTCGCTTTAGATCCAGTACCACCTGTTTTAGTGGAGTTTTATCAAACACCAATTTTCCTTGTTTCCAGGCAACAATTTTATTAGAATCTACTTGATCTACTTTGATATCACTTTCTTCTTTATGAAATGTAGCTCTTTGAGAAGGAGTTAATACAACAAGTGCTTCAGTCTCTTCCTGAATCACCTCTACTTTACCGGAAACTAAAGTTGTTTCTATTTTATCATCCTTGGGATATGATTTTACATTAAAAGAAGTTCCTAGTACTCTTACTTTTAAGTGATCTGTTTGCACTATAAAAGGTTTTGTGACATCTCTTTCAATATCAAAATATGCTTCCCCTTTTAAGGTTACTTGCCGCAAGGTATCTGTAAAGTTTTCGGGATAAGAAATCGAACTTCCCGAATTTAATATTACTGTAGATCCATCTGGTAAGTTGATGGTTTTCTGTCCACCATAATTTGTGGCAATATTTTTTACCACAACAGTAGAAATTTTATCTTGATTAACGATCAGACCATCATTCTGAAAATAAGTATAAGATTGCCAAATCAACAAAGGAAGTAATACCGCTGCAACGGCTGTTTGATAAAATGCATTTTTCCTCTTATTTCTTTTGGAAGAAAATTTCTCATACCCCAACTCTACATCTTCGTCATCCAAACGATCAAGATTGGAAGCAACGTATTTGGCTTTAAGAATAGCATAACGTTTTTGGTGTTCTTTGTTTTCTCTAATCCATTTCAAGATTTCCTTTACTTCTTCTGGACTAGCTTCACCTTTTATATATTTTATGAGTTCCTTTTCCTGCATGTATATATGTGTTATATATATAAAGACGAGAAAAAAAGTAGTACCCCCTATTCAAAGTTTAAAAAAAAGATAAAAATTCGCGAAGATGCAGTCTCATATGTTTCAAAGCCTTCGACATATGGTTCTCTACAGTTTTGATAGATATCTCCAATTCTTCAGAGATTTGTTTGTTTTTCAACCCTTCAATTCGGCTTTTCACAAAAACTTTTTTGCACTTTTCTGGTAGCAAATCGATTCCTGCTTGTATTTGAAGTTCTAATTCTTTTTCGATGATCGTATTCGAATCGAGATCTGATAATGCCAGATGATTGATATAAGCCTCAATTTGTGAGGTATTATTAGCTAGAGCAATTAGCTTTCCTTTTTTGGATCTTAAATAATCTAAACATTTATTTTTGGTGATTTTGAAGAGGTATCCATTAATATTTGAAGAAATATTTTTTCTTTTTTTCCACGCTTTTACAAAAACATCTTGTACGATCTCCTCGGCATCTTCTTTGTTGGAAATATAGCTACTGGCCACGAATAACAATTTGGCATAATAAAGCTCAAAAAGCACTTTAAAAGCCTCTTTGTTTCCTTCATTAATACTTTTAATAAAGTAACTGTTCCTTATGTGTATTTCCCTTTCCAACGATACAATAATACATCATAAAGGTAAATATTTTTTTGTTTTCTTAACATTTTACCAACAATCATTTAATAAAAGATGTTCAATTTTCATGAATCCTATTATTATTTAATTTGATTTATGGGAAATCAGCAAAATTTTAAGCCAAAAAACGTTTTGGTTGTAAAATCAATGTAGAAATAATTTGCAAATATTATGTTTTTTGAAGCTATCTTGTATCCTAATCGACCCTTATATACTTAAATGCACAGCCTTCAATACAAGGGTAATAGATAATTAGATTTAATGTAGTACGCTCAAAGGTAAGTGTGATCACATCATCCACACAACCAATTTCCAAGGTATTGGTTTCAAACGAAAAGGTACCGGAACTTGTCTCCGCAGATTCAGAAAAAATATTACAAAGTGATCCGTTTTCTGACACCACACTACCAGTTTCAAAAAAAGTGATGGTTTGATTACTTTCTACAGGTTGGAATGTTCCACTACCATCCCCAGGATCAACCAATGCTTCGACCAATTTCCATTTACCAATAACTGTTGCTTCAGGATTCTGATTGTCATCGTCGCTTGAGCAGGACACAAAGGCTACACTTAATAATAGAATGATGATATACTTTTTCATGGTATTGATCTTTTATAAGGAGATGATCTACAAAGAAAAAGGTTGCTTATTGTTCTTTATCTTTACTTTCTGTCTTTTATTCGGTACATGAACTTTAATCCACTCCAATCTTCATCTACAGCAGCTACTTTAACATCTACCAATCCAATATTCAAGAGGTACTCTCTAATAGGATCTCTTTTCAGATCTGTTGAAATTTTAGAACTACCTTTTGGCCAACTCACCCAAAGCATTCCATTTTTTTTCAAAGCAGATTTGTATTGAGGTACTATTTCTTTAAGTGTTTCAAAAGAAGTACAAAAAATATGTATAAAATCAGCCACCTCTTCTGCAACAGCATCAAGTTCTGTCACACCTTCGGGAAAATCTGCGAAAAGCTCATAGTAGTGCTTAGGCGCATTATATAACAATATTGCATTCCCCTTTTTAATACCAAGTTTCTTTGCGAGGGGTGTTCCAGAATATCCTGCTGTTGGCATGATCAAACAGTTTAAAAGTTAGGTATGTTTTCTAAAGATATTAAAAGTTTGGTTAGGGTCGTTCAAAATATATAATCATTGAGATAGTTGTAAGAAAATTGCGAATATCATAAGTAGCAGTAAAAGCAGAGCACTTTAGTTAACAATTTATCAAGATTATAACAAAAAAGCATTGTGTAGCTACCCAAAGTTTTTTACATTCGGCCTTCAATTAAATAAGCTGCTAACAATGAAAAATACTGCATTAACAGAAACTCATATTGCTCTTGGCGCCAAAATGGTTCCTTTTGCAGGATATAATATGCCTGTATCCTATGAAGGTGTGAATATAGAACACGAAACTGTAAGAAATGGGGTTGGCGTTTTTGATGTTTCGCACATGGGAGAGTTTTTGATCACTGGACCCAATGCATTGGATCTTATACAAAAAGTAACCTCTAATGATGCATCAAAGCTAATTGATGGTAAAGCACAATATAGTTGTTTACCCAACGATCAAGGTGGTATTGTTGATGACTTAATCGTATATAAGATAGCAGACGAAAAATATTTATTGGTGGTTAACGCTTCCAATATCCAAAAGGATTGGGATTGGATCAGTAGTCATAATAGTATGGGAGCGGAAATGCGTGACTTGTCTGAGGATTACTCCTTATTGGCCATCCAAGGACCAAAAGCAGCTGCTGCCATGCAATCTCTAACCTCTGTGGATCTCGAAGCTTTGAAATTCTACACTTTTGAAGTAGCCGATTTTGCTGGTATCGAACATGTAATCATTTCGGCAACGGGATATACAGGAAGTGGAGGTTTTGAAATCTATTGCAAGAATACCGAAGTAAAACAAATCTGGGATAAAGTACTAGAAGCTGGAGCTGATTTTGGAATCAAACCTATTGGATTGGCTGCTAGAGATACACTTCGTCTGGAAATGGGATACTGTCTTTATGGTAATGATATTGACGACACCACCTCTCCTATTGAAGCTGGTTTAGGATGGATCACCAAATTCTCCAAAGATTTTATCAATGCTGAAGAATTAGGAAAGCAGAAAGAACGAGGAGCTGAAAAAAAACTAGTAGGTTTTGAATTGGACGAAAGAGGAATCCCAAGACAAGGATATGATATTGTAGATGGCAATGGAAATGTTATCGGTAATGTAACTTCAGGTACGATGTCTCCTTCTTTGGGTAAAGGGATAGGACTAGGATATGTACCTACTATTTTTGCCAAACCTGATAGTAAAATTAATATTCAGGTTCGTAAAAAGGCCATTCCTGCTACGGTAGTTAAATTACCTTTTTACAAAGGATAATTATATAATAAAAGTAATAGGATTAAGTTTCAAGGTTACAGATCTGTAATGTTTGAAACTTAATTTTTTTAGCATCATTTCATTTTGAAAAAAATTCTGATCATAGGAGCCAGTGGTTTTATAGGAAATGCTCTATACAAAGAGCTTAATTCCTATTATGACACCTATGGGACCTATTGTAAGGACAATACGTTCTTTGAAAAAAATCAGAAATTTTTCCAGTATGATATGGAATTAGAGGATATTTCTATTCTCCTGGATAATTTAAAACCTGCGATTATCATTTCTGCGATTAGAGGAAATTTCAATTCGCAATTGGATGCTCATCAACGGATCATCGACTGGATCAAAACGCACCGATCAAGATTAATTTTTATGTCGAGTGCTAATGTATTTGATTCTTTTAGTAATTATCCTTCTTACGAATTTGATAAGACGCTAAGTAATAGTGTATTTGGTAGATTTAAGATTAAGATCGAAAATGCTTTGATGCGTCTTCCTACTTCCAAATATGTAATTGCCAGAGTGCCTATGATCTTTGGACCTGCTACTCCAAGAATTCAAGAGCTAAAAACTTTGTACGACCTTAAAGCGCCTATAGAAGTCTTTCCTAATGTGATTATTAATGCGACCACTATTTCTAAACTGACTCAGCAAATCCATTATATCATCAATAGAAATAAAAAAGGGATCTTTCATCTTGGGAGTAATGATTTATCATATCATTTTGATTTGATCAAAGAATTATGCGAGTCTATGGTTCTAGAAAACCCTGTTTTTAAACAGGTATACGATTCTAATAACGATAGATATCTTGCAGTACTCCCTAAAGACAACAAACTCCCCAAAAACCTTCAAATAACTACACAAGAAGTTATTGAATCGGTTATTGTAAAATAATACATAACAAAATACTAAAGCGCAAAAGCTACTAAATTATTCGTCGTATCTTTGCATTATGATTGAAGAAGGGAAAAAGATTATTCTGTTCGACGGTGTCTGCAATTTGTGCAACGGAGCTATTAATTTTATCATCAAACGTGACAAACACAAAATGTTTGTGTATGCTTCTTTGCAAAGTGAAATCGGTCAAAAACTAATTGCCGAAAGAAATATTAATACCCAGGAAATAGATTCTATTCTCTTGATTGATCCAGGAATAGCGTATTACCATAAATCTACCGCAGCATTGCAAATCGCAAAACACCTGAGAGGTGGGTATCCCCTTTTGTCTGCTTTTTTAATACTTCCCAAATTCTTAAGGGATTGGGTATATGATATTATCGCCCGAAATAGGTACAAATGGTTTGGTAAAAAGGATAGCTGTATGATTCCTACCCCTGAGCTTAAGGCACTGTTCATCGACCAATAAGAACAAGAGTAACCTATTCGTTGACTACTCTGTAAGAAGGAGGGCTTCTTCTTTTTGCTTCTCTATAGCAGCTTTCTCCTCGTTTATCTTGTTCATATTATCAATATGTATATAGGATAAACAAAAGATAGCAAAGCAAATTAATAACACTGGTAGTAGTAACCTTTTCATTTTATTTTGGGATTAAAACAATTTGGAACAAAAAAAGACCTTACTTTTTTTACGGTATAAAAGTAAAGCCAATATTTAATTCCCTTTTCAACTTTTAGTATTCGTAGAGAATGAACTAGAATTCGTCAATCTAGCTAAGTCTTTGTAGTTGGATTTATAGTAAAATCATGTAAACTACTAAATACAAACAGATTATACCTTAGCTAATATTAGCTAAATTTTTATTCATCCAGTATATATTAAATAACGTGATACTGGACGAATATAAAACATAAATAAGCCCTACTCATTAATAAGAATGGTATCCTTATCTATTCATTTCGTTTCTGGAGTAGTGGTATTTAATTGTTCTGTTCCGTTTTCAGAATTTATTTTCTTTCGCAACTCTTCAGATTGCGCATCAAGCTTATTTACATTGTCTATATGTACAATGCTCAAACATATAACAGCAAATGCAATAAGCGCTAAAGGAAGTAACAGCCGTTTCATAATTATTTTTGTTTATTAGTGTGATAAAGTGATGTTTCAAAAGTATAGATTAGGTAAACACGATGTAAGGGGAGTTTAACTAAAATTAGGGAGGGGAAAATCCCCCTACTCTATTTCATATTTTCTTGATCGTTTAAGCGATGATCATGTTTACTCAATAAAAATACTACTTCACTCATTTTACATTTCATACGGGTATAGATCAGGATACATTCGTATAGTAACCAAAAATTATACCACTATGAGAGCTGTATTACTATCCATATTACTTTTGATTGCTAACCTTACATTGGCAAATACTGGAAAAAAGACGGTATCAACTATTGAAGACGTCACCGTATATCTCACTGGTGCTCGAATAAAAAGAACCGCTGACGTTTCTTTAAAACCAGGGACTAACGAAATTTTACTCCATGACCTATCCCCTACAATTAATGAGAATAGTATTCAGATTTCAGGACTTAAAAACGTTTCTATATTGTCAATAAATTTTGGAATCGACTATTTGGAAAAAAGAAAAACTTCAGAAGAGTTAACTGCCCTTCAAAAGCAATTAGAACAATTATTACTTGAAAAAAACAAGCTAGAAAATATCATAACTGGACTTGGTCAGGAAAAAAAATTGTTGGAAAACAATCAGCGTATCGCCAGTACAACAGAATCTCTTTCTTTGGAAAAAGTAAAAGAAATATCTGCCTATTATAGAGATAGAGCAATTGAAATTCAGAATGAAACCTATACGCATACACAAAAAATAGATCGTCTATCTGATGAAATATCTGCAATAACCCAACAAATTGACAAGTTGGATGACGATACCAAAGAACAACGGGGAGAGATCAAGGTGAAACTAGATGCTCCGGTAGCTACCACACTGAGTCTTGTGATACAATACAATGTTACTCAAGCGGGATGGTTTCCGTTATACGATATCAAATCCCAAAGCATAAAGGATCCTATCAAAATGGCCTACAAAGCCAATGTATACCAGCAAACAGGTACTCCTTGGAACAACGTAAACATTACACTATCCACGGGTGATCCAAATACTAATAATATCAAACCTAACGTGTCTCCAAAATACTTAAACTTTAGCTATGGTAGTAACCGACAGCAAAATGCAATAAAACGATATGGTTATCAATACAATCCAACTGTAAAAACCATTAACGGAATTGTTCTGGACGATGGTGGATTACCTTTACCTGGAGTTAATGTTATCGAAAAAGGGACCTCAAATGGAACACAAACTGATTTTGATGGCCGTTACACACTAGAAGTTGCTGATGGTAGAGAGCTTTCATTTTCGTACATAGGATTTTCATCTCAATCACTTCCGATTTATTCTTCGGTTATGAATATTTCTTTAGAGGAAGACACTTCCGTTTTAGATGAAGTAGTAATTGCAGGGTATTCCACTTCTGGGTCATCTGGTCGTTATTCTCCAAGATCTAGTTATACCAGAAAAAAAGAAAAAAAAGAGTATTATAATGAAGTAGTCGAAGTGAAAGAAGAAGGAATTACGAATACTCGATTTAAAATTAAGAAAAAATACAGCATCCCTTCTAATGCTGATATTACGATTATAGAAATCGATAATTTTGAAATCCGAACAGATTATAATCACTATGTAGCTCCAGAATTAAATGAGAATGTATTTCTAACTGCAAAACTTGCCAATTGGGAACAGTTCAATTTACTCGCTGGAGAAGCCAACATCTACTTTGAAGGCAGTTATGCAGGCAAAACAAATATAGATCCATTGCATACTACAGACACTTTGACTGTCTCTTTAGGTGTTGATCCTAATATTGTGGTAAAAAGAGAACAACTCAAAAACTTCAAAAGCAAAAACTTTACTGGTAATAGTAAAATTGTAAATCGAGCGTATAAAATCACCATCAAAAACAACAAAAAAAGCAACATAAATATCACGGTTGAAGATCGTATACCGGTTTCCCAAAATAAAGATATCAAACTGGATGAAGTTCAAACAGATCAAGCGGTTTACGATTCAAAAAAGGGAATAATGACCTGGAAGCTAGATGTACAAGCTAACCAAAAACTGGAAAAACAGTTTTCATACCAGGTAAAACATCCGCGCAGCAGAAGAATTAGTCTTTAACGTCGAAATGTAAAACGAAAACCGTCTCTAAAAGTCTCATCGATGGTAAATTGATTGCTGGTGAGTTCAAAATTACCTATGTTACGTCCATCAACCAGTATTTCTTGATTACCTCCTTGAGCAGTAATAATCGTATACGTATAGGTCCCTGAAGGGAAAGAATCCTCAAGGGTATCATCAGTATTGTTATTGGTAATAGTGACGGTTTGGCTACTTTCTTCAAAATCCCAAGTAATTAACCCACTTTCGAAATCATGATCTGTACCCACAAAACCACCTGTAACATTTATCAAATTCCAGACTCCATCTATGCCTGTTAGTGGGATTATAACATTAGTATCATCATCCCCACTGCATCCTAATACAATGGCTAATATCGTTATATAGAGTGCCCTTTTCATTTGTAATAAGTTTTGGTTAATTCTTTCTATATAACTGTAGATGAAGACCTTTTAGTGTTCGTTGCGTTATTAAATGTTAAAAATTAGAGTGAATTAGATACTTTTTCTTTTACAAATGCGGTTCCGAGATGATGTACCTCTTCTATCAATGCTATCAAATCATCCTTGGTTGTTAATGGATTCATCATCGTTGTACGTAAATATTTTTCTCCATTTATGGTAGTCTGTACAACATAAAATTTACCCGATTGAATAAGAGCTTGTCGTATGTTATTATTCAATGTATTTAAATCAATATCGACCTGTTCGGGAGCATATCTAAAATTCACAATATTTGCTTGTGGATGATGAGCAAGTTCAAAACTTTCTTGTTTATCTATCATTTCAGAAAATGTCTCTGCCAGATCATACAGGGTATTTACATTCTGACTAAAAGCTTCTTCTCCGTATGCTTTCAAAATCGCATAAACTTTTATAGACATCATTAATTTGGTACACTCAAAAGTTCGCTTCCCAGAATTATACCATTCTTGAGAATGCTGAGAATCCCATAAATATTGTGCTTTTTGTTCAAAGGTACGATACGAGTCTCTTGAATTTTTAAATACCAGAGCAGTATTTAATGCAGGTGTCATCAACATCTTATGAAAATCCAAAACTACAGAATCCGCTTTTGCAATTCCTTTTACCAAATGTTTATATTTTTCTGAAAAAATAACTCCGGCACCATGGGCTCCATCTACATGAAACCATAGGTTATGTGTACTCGCAAAATCTCCTAAAAATTCCAGATCATCATAAGATCCTGTTGCTGTAGAACATGCACAACCGATAATAGCAATAACGTGTAATCCTTTTGATTGAGTTTCTTCCAAACAATCGAACACTTTTGAAGTATCGATACTATAATCACGGTTTACTGGTACCTTGACGATGCCTTCTTCTCCTAACCCTAAAATCCTTGCTGCTCGATCTATACAGTAGTGTGCCTCTTCTGATACTAGTATCGCTAACTTTTCCTGATGTCCTTTTTCCCATACTGAAGAAGGTGCTTTTGCTTTTCTAGCTGCTAGCAAAGCGGTAAGATTAGCTAAACTTCCTCCCGAAGTAAGCAATCCCGAGGCATTTTGATCGTATCCTATTCGCTGAGCTACCAAATCGGTTACAATTCGTTCTATGGCATTAGCAGCCATTCCCATCTCGTAAACCCCTGTGCCATTGCTCATCACATCAGATATTAATCCTGATAAACTCGAAATAAATGCAGGTACTGCCACCTGATGACCGATATATCTTGGGTGATGTACATTGATCGATTGAGACAAAATATTCCCAAACATATCCATAACTCCAGTATCCGAAGAGAAATCTTTTTTCCAATAATCTAGAACCACTTCTGGATCTTTATACGGTAGTACCGGATGTTCTCTGTCACTTTGTACTTTTTCCAAATGATCTGCAAGCAAATCAATAAGCTCATGCCCTATTGTTCTAAAAACTGATGGGTCATACACATTCTCCAAAACATTTTTTTTCATAGCAAAAATCTTTCCCATTAGACATCTATTCGTTTTCAAAATTAATCATCATTATTTATAATAAAAAATACTTAATTTTGATAGAATAATAACAAAAAAGCATTAATGAACATTCAAACTTTGCGAAATATTATCGTATTGGCAGAAAAACTAAACTTTACCCGAGCTGCAGAAGAGCTCAATATTGTTCAACCTGCTCTAAGTAGACAGATCAAGCAATTAGAAGATGAAGTTGGAGCTATATTATTTAAAAGAGATAAACGTAATGTAGCGCTTACTCCGGCAGGAGAATACTTTGTAAAAGAATCAAAAAAGCTCGTTGCCAATGCAGATAGGATGGCTAAACAGGCTGCATACATTCATCATGGAGATGTGGGAGAGATTAGAATTGGTTTTACACACTCTATTATGCAAACCATCTTACCTAACATATTGAAAACCATGAATGCTCAAATCCCTGGAATAAAAACCGTTTTACGAGAAATGAATAACCGGGATCAGTACCTAGCATTACAACAAAATGAATTGGATATAGGATTTGCCACCAATCCCTTGATCCCTTTTAATCTAACCAGTAAAGTATTACACATTGATAATTTTGCCGTGCTCTTGCCAGAAGATCATCCAGTAACGATATCCAACTATACTAATTTCTCTGTGTTCTCTACTGATCAGTTTATTTTCCCATCAGTTGCCGATGGCCCCAACTATGTACATATTCTAGAATCCATATGTATAGATGCAGGTTTCAATCCTAAGGTAGTTCATGAAACAGATTCTGCTAGTTCCAGTTTTAGATTAGTTGAAGCTGGGTTAGGAATATCTTTAGAACCTATATCCTCACTGCATGACCACAATTTCCCAATAAAAAGTATTGAATTGGATAACATTACACAAAAAGCCAAATTGACCATGATATGGAATCCTGAAAGAGAATCAGAATATCCTACCTTGTTTGAGCTTTTAAAAAATTGGTCCGTAGATTAATAGCTTTCCTTTATTCTCCAGGATAATTATCATCCCAATCTTTAACATGCGGATCTCCAAGTTTACCAACAGACTTGGCTACAATCATAGATACGGTAGCATCTCCAGTTACATTGATAGTTGTACGAAGCATATCTAACGGTCGATCTACCGCAAAGATTAATGCCAATCCAATCGGCAGTTTATCTGAAGGAAATCCAATAGCCTCCAAAACAATCACCAACATCACCATACCTGCACCAGGTACTGCAGCTGATCCTATAGAAGCTAGTAAAGCAGTAAGTACAATAGTAATTTGATTACTGAATGTTAACCCTTCTGGCCACAACACCTGCATAATAAAAACAGAGGCTACGGCTTGATATAAACTAGTACCATCCATATTAATAGTTGCTCCTACTGGCAATACAAAACTGGAAACTTCCTTATCCACTCCGATATGTTCTTCTACTCGCTCCATGGTAACAGGAAGCGTAGCAGCACTAGAACTAGTAGAGAACGCTAGTAATTGTGCTGGACTTATTTGTTTTAAAAACCAAAAAGGAGATTTTTTGGTAATAACAGCAACCAAAATACAGTAAAAAATAATCATTAAGGATAATCCAAATAATACTACTCCTGCATACTTCAATAACGCTAATAAGATATCCGGATCATCAGAGGTAACTACCACATTGGCTAACAAAGCAAACACTGCGTATGGTGCTGTAAGCATGATCAAGTCGACCATTTTTAGCACAACTTCATTCAAACTATCAAAAAACTTCTTTAGTGGCTCGGATTCTGACGGTTTTACCAACAACATACTTATCCCTAAGAAAATAGCGAAAAATATCACCTGAAGCATTAACTTGTTATTACTCATCGCAGCCACCGCATTTTGTGGTACCATATCCACTATAAATTGCAACGGACCACTTTCCTTCTGTCTACCAGCTTCAGCAATACGTTCAGAAATCTTTGAATTTCCTGCATACTCATTGGTTAACTTTTCGATAGTAGCTTCAGTAATTCCATCCCCGGGTTTTGCCACATTTACGATCAACAATCCGATTGTAATAGCCACCACGGTTGTTAGAATATAAATCACGATGGTTCTTCCACCTATCGCCTTGAATTTTGAAATATCTTTCAGATCAGAAATCCCTTTGATTAATGATGCTAAAATTAAAGGCACTGCAATCAATTTTAAAAGGTTCACAAAGATAGTTCCCAAGGGAGCTATCCAATCTCCTGTAAATCCTTTACCCCAAGAAACAGTTGTCATTATAAATCCGAATACTATCCCTAATAGCATTCCAATCATAATTTTCCAGTGCAGTGCTAGCTTTTTCATAAAAGTAATTTGTATAAAGTGGGTCGAATATATGAATTAAATACAAAAAAACGGTAACCCTATTGAGATTACCGTAATTAATAATACTGTTATTTTGTATTTACTTTTTTATTGTGCGATTCATTAACCAATAATCTACCAATACCAAAGCGGCCATAGCTTCTACAATGGGCACGGCTCTAGGCACTACACACGGATCATGTCTTCCTTTACCTTGCATGGTTACTGTATTTCCATCTTTATCAATAGTTTCTTGATCTTGCATAATGGTAGCTACAGGTTTAAATGCCACATTGAAATAGATATCCATCCCATTAGAAATTCCACCTTGAATACCACCAGAGAGATTAGTTTTTGTGCTACCATCTGTATTGAACAAATCATTATGCTCACTTCCTTTTAAGGCAGCTCCATCAAATCCACTACCATACTCAAAACCTTTTACAGCATTGATGGAAAGCATAGCTTTACCCAATTCTGCATGTAACTTATCAAAAACAGGTTCTCCCAATCCAACAGGAACTCCAGAGATCGCACAACTTACAATCCCACCAACGGTATCTCCTTCTTTTCGTATCTGCTTGATATATTGTTCCATTTCACTAGCCATTTCTGGATCGGGACAGCGAACAATATTGCTTTCTGTTTGTGATAAATCTAATTCAGTATGACTTTTTTGCAATTTTAAAGTACCTACACCACTTACATATGCATTAATAGATACATCCGATAAGATTTGCTTTGCAATAGCTCCAGCCACTACTCTGCTAGCGGTTTCTCTTGCTGAAGACCTTCCTCCTCCTCTGTAATCACGAATCCCATACTTTTGGTCATAGGTATAATCTGCATGCGAAGGGCGATAAGAATCTTTGATATGAGAGTAATCTTTAGACTTTTGATTTGCATTTTTAATCACGAAGCCGATAGGAGTCCCTGTAGTAACCCCTTCAAAAATACCAGAATAGAACTCCACCGTATCCGGTTCTTTCCGCTGTGTTACGATTGCAGATTGTCCCGGTTTTCTTCTGTCTAATTCTTGCTGAATTGCTTCTAAATCTAATGTAACACCTGATGGACAACCATCAATAATACCTCCAATTGCAACCCCATGAGATTCACCGAAAGTGGTGAGCTTAAAAAGGTTTCCAAATGTATTTCCTGCCATGCATTTCTTATTTTCAACAAATGTAATTGTTAATCTCTAAAAACACGCTAGTAATATGACAGAAAAAATGGGTAATGTCTATTCTAAATTAAATCAATTTCAATTTAGCTTTATTTTTTTTGAAAATCTGACATTAGATGATTCTCAAAAGGAATTAGTATGCCGATACCTACACTAGTTTTTAGAACAAATACCAACAAATCATAGCAGTAAACAGTCCTGTTAAAGCAATCAAAGTGGTCATTACTGTCCAGGAACGGAAAGTTTGTTTTTCTGTGAGTCCCAAATACTGTCCTACTAACCAAAACCCACTATCATTCACATGCGACAAAATTGTAGACCCAGAAGCTACAGCAATTACTGTAAGTGCAATCTGAGCCGGACTGAAATCACCCGAAGCAATTACAGGTGACATAATTCCAGCACTGGCAATCATAGCCGTGGTTGCTGATCCTTGTAATACTCTGATTAATGAAGCAATGATAAATGCAAACAACAAAGGATGTATCGCTGCATTTTGTAAGGTAGACGCCAATAACTCTCCCACCTTGGTATCCACCAAAATTTGTTTGAATGCTCCTCCTGCTCCAGTTAATAGTATAATCGCTCCAGCAGGTTTAAAAGATTCCATAGAAAGTTTTAAGAGTGCATCCTTACCTACACCTCTCCGAACTCCCAGTACATACCATGCTAATAAGTTAGCTATTAATAAGGCAGAAAAAGGATGCCCTAACAAAGACACAATATAAATTACTTGTTTGGGTAAAGACTCGTGATCAAACCAGTCTCCCAACAACAAAGTTTTTATGACTATCAAAAGAATAGGTAATACAATAATGCCAATTATTATAAAAGGGTTAGGAGATGCAACCTCCTCATCGGCTACCAAATTCATCTCTGGGGGCACTACTTCTATTCGTTTCGAAATATAACTTGCAAAGAGAGGCCCTCCAATTATCGCTGCTGGGATACCAACGATAAAACCAAATACAATTACCCATCCCAAATTTGCCCCTAATATATCTGCCACTGCAATTGGGCCAGGTGTTGGAGGTATAAAACTATGGGTAATCGCTAATCCTGCTAACAAAGGAATAGCGTACAGCAACAAGGATTTCCCGGTCTTTTTTGCTATAGCGTATACTAGAGGGATCAGAATAATGAATGCAACATCAAAAAAAACGGGAATGGCCACAATAAAACCCGTAATCATCAAAGCCCAGGAAGCATTTTTATCTCCAAACAATTTCAGGATATAGGTAGCCAATCCTCGTGCACCTCCTGAGTTTTCTAGCAAGCCACCAAAAAGTGCTCCCAAACCTACTACAGTTGCCACAAACCCTAACGTATTTCCCATCCCATTTTTGATACTCTCAAAAATCACATCTGGGGACAACCCTGCACCAATTCCTACTATTATGCATACAATCAACAATGCAATAAAGGCCTGCATTCTTAATTTCAATATCATAAAAAGTAATGCAAAAACGCCTATGCCTACTGCAATCAATAAATTGTAATCCATGTGTTATATATTTTTCCAATCTGTATGAAAATATGCTCCAGCTCCTTTATCCACCCGCTGATACGTATGAGCTCCAAAATAGTCTCTCTGTGCTTGCAACATATTGGCAGACATGGTTTCCGATGTATAATTCAACAAATAATTAGCTGCAGCCGATAATACTGGCAAAGGGCATTTCATACCAATCCCTTTTGATACCACTGTTGTCAATGCATCTATACTTTGATCCAGAGTTTCTACAACTTTTGCAAGCATCAATAGTGGGGTGTTGTTGTTATCTTTAAAAAATAAAGTGAGATTCTCCATAAGATCGCTTCTTATGATACATCCTCTGGTCCAAATTCTGGCAATTTCTGAGAAGTTTAGCTCCCACTTATTTTCTTTGGCAGCTTGTTTCATCAAGTCAAAACCAATAGCATGATTAACTAGGCTAGCCGCATAATAGGCCTCCTCCAACATCTCCACAATTGCAGTGTCAGCCTCTACTATACTTGCAGTTCTGGAATATACTTTTGATGCTTCAATACGTTCTTCTTTTTTTGCTGATAAATACCTGGTCATTACCGCTTCAGAAATTGTAGACACTGGAATACCATAGGTTAACGCTGCCTGTGTGGACCATCCTCCTGTACCCTTTTGCCCTGCCTTGTCCAAAATCTTATCTATCAAGAAATCTTCTCCTTCCTTTTTCTGAAGAATATCTGCTGTAATTTCCAAAAGATAGCTGTCTTTATTATTGGATCTCCAGGACGTAAAAATTTCATGGATAGCATCAGGTGAATTGCCTAAATGAAATCGAAGAAAATGATAAATTTCGGCCAACAATTGCATCTCTGCATATTCGATCCCATTGTGCACCATCTTTACAAAATGGCCGGCTCCATCAGGACTGATATAAGAGCAACAAGGATTTCCTTTTTCATCTTTGGCGGCAATGGCTTCCAGAAATGGACCGCAATTCTCATATCCTTTTTTAGAACCACCAGGCATAATCGAAGGCCCATAAAGCGCCCCCTCTTCTCCTCCAGATATTCCTGCCCCAACGTATAAAATTCCTTTTTTTCTGAGTTTTGCTTCTCTAATCAAGGTGTCTTTGTAATGAGAGTTACCCCCATCAATTACACAGTCACTTTCATCCAATAAAGGCAACAACTGTTCTATCACCACATCAACCGCCGGTCCGGCATTGACCATCATTAAAATCGTTCTGGGTTGCGCCAATGATGCCACAAACAATGACAAATCATCAAACCCTAGTGGAATATTGGAATGCTCACTTACAAAGTTCTTGGCAATATCTTCTTCTTTTCCTGCCAGATGACGATTAAAAACTGACAAACGAAATCCTTTGGATAATATATTTGTTGCCAAACTCTTTCCCATCACTCCCAAACCGATTACTCCTATTTCTGATTTTTGCATCTTAAGTTTTGATTCAATTTCCTTTACAATTCTTTGTATTTCCTGATCAATATCTACTGAAATTCCCTCTTTCCAAACTTCTAAAGTATCAAACTGCGATTGCAGCATTTCTGAAGTAAAAAAATGATTTTTTCTGGATTGCATTCGCTCAAAAATCAGCTCATAACTCCCTTCCAAAAAAATCCATTTCACGGCTTCTGGAACAACAGAAGCTAATATGTTACGATAACTCACCTTGAGAGCAGAGCAAGCCAAAACCGCACCTTGATCAGTACTCCATTTTGAAATGTTATTGGCCAAATCCTGTAACCACGGAGCTCTATCATCATCATTAAGGGGAAAACCTTTGGCCATTTTTTGAATATTCCTTTCAGGATGGAAATCATCAGCATCATAAAATGGAACTTCCATTTTCTTTGCCAACGCTGACCCTATTGTTGTCTTTCCACTTCCGGAAACTCCATAAACAATATACACCGGTTTTGTAATCATATCTCTATTTTCCCTTTATCAAAAGCTGAGTTACTTTCTAGATAAGAGTTCATTATTTGAGTTATATAGACGAATTATCTAAAATTAAATAGTATCCATGGAATGTTAAGAACTTTTTGATAATAATTTTTACGTAATGTTTACGTAATACGAGGTTTAAATCTTTAATTACTGGTAACAATCTCCTTATAATTAGTTAATTATACTTTAACCCAAGAATGTTTTATTTGCAGGAATAAGTCCTGTTTTATGAAAAAACGTGCTGTTGATCTTGTTGTTATTTCCGATGTTCACTTGGGCACCTATGGTTGTCACGCCAAAGAACTTCTTCATTATTTGAACAGTATCAAACCCAAAATATTGATTCTAAATGGGGATATCATCGATATCTGGCAATTTAGGAAACGTTATTTCCCTAAACCTCATCTCAAGGTGATTAAGAAGATCATTTCGTTTGCTTCAAAAGGAACTGAAGTGATCTACATCACAGGAAATCATGATGAAATGCTCCGGAAATTTAGTGATACCGAGATGGGAAGCTTTAAGCTAGTAGACAAATTGGTTCTGGAACTTGATGGAAAACAAGCCTGGTTTTTTCATGGTGATATTTTTGATGCTTCTATCCAAAATGCAAAATGGTTGGCAAAATTAGGAGGATGGGGATATGACATGTTGATTCTTTTAAATCAATTGATCAACTGGTTTTTGGTAAAATTCGGAAAGGAAAAATTCTCTTTATCAAAAAAAATCAAAAACAGCGTCAAAAAAGCTGTAAAATACATCAGTGATTTTGAAGATGTTGCTGCAGAATTGGCGGTAAAAAACAACTACGAATTTGTGGTTTGTGGACATATTCATCAACCACAAATGAGAACATATACAGATAAAAACGGATCGTGTATATATTTAAATTCTGGAGATTGGATAGAGAATTTAACTTCTTTAGAATATCATGATCAAGAATGGAAATTAGTTCATTACCAACAAGAATTAATGGAATCTTACGAAGAACCCCAAGAAGAGATTGAAAATATCGGATTGGATTTGGAAGAATTACAGCCCTCCTTTTTGATGAACTCAATTTTGAACAAAAAGATATAAGCTTTACAGATTTTTAATCACACAACGTCTTACTAATACATCTAAATCTTATGAAAACTGTAAAAACCTTGCTACCTTTTGTAGCAATACTACTTTTGTATTCTTGCCATTACCTCGATGATTATACCGGAGGTCCAATATCTGTTCCACCCCAATTAGTCTTAGAAGAAAATACGCAATACGAATTACCTTTTGAGGTGCTAACCACAACTACCGAAGGTGTCGAGATAAGAAATGGAGGATATGGATCTGGTGCTACCGCCCACCCAACAAAGAAGGGAGAATTTTATGCCATTACCGATCGTGGTCCCAATACAGATTTTCTGGATGGTAAAAAATTCCCTGTTGCCAGTTACACTCCAAGAATTGGGTTATTTGCTGTTACAGCTGAAGGCAATATCATCCTCAAAAAAGAAATCTTATTGAAAGACCCCAACGGAAACCCAATTTCAGGAATCCCTAATCCCGAAGGGAAAGGTGCAACCGGAGAAATCCCTTACGATATTGATGGAAATCAATTGCCATTTGATGATTTTGGGTTGGATGCCGAGGGTATTGTAGCCCTACACGACGGTACTTTTTGGATTTCTGATGAATACGGCCCGCATATAGTACATTATTCTCAGGATGGTGTTGAACTGGAACGTATATCCCCTATCGGTATTAATGAAGGGAATGGAGGACGGAAAATACCTGCAGTATTTGGTAAACGAAGACCAAATCGAGGAATGGAAGGTTTAGGAATTACTCCTGATGAATCTACATTAGTGGGTATCATGCAATCTACTATGTACAATCCTATACGAATCAGAACTGACCTTACTCGTATTTTGTTTTTTGACTTACAAACAGGTACAACCAAACAGTTTCTGTACAGACAAGAAGATGCTAATTTGTCCAATTCTGAAATTGTTGGCCTATCCAATACCGAATTCTTGGTCATAGAAAGAGATGGAAAGTTTTCCGGAAGTGGACCAGCACAAAAGCATATCTACAAGATTGATGTTTCTAATGCCACAGATGTTAGCGCAGCAAATGACAATGACGAGTTTGGGCTCTTGATTAACGAGAAAACTCTGGAAGAATCAAGCTGGGAAGAACTGGAAGCCGCAGGAATTCAACCAGTTTCTAAAGTTCTAGTTGCGGATTTGGTGAATAAAACTGGATATCCTCATGATAAACTTGAGGGTATTTGGCTTATCGATAATCATACATTAGGGTGCATTAATGATGATGATTTTGCCGTTACCGATGAAGACGATAATGGCGTTATCGAACAAAAAGTACTACCAGGAACTAAACCTACCATAGATGCCAGTTCGCTCTATATGATTAAAGTTAATTTTTAATCAGAGCATCATACAATATAGAGACGGGATGCAGTGCTTCGCGCTGTGTTCCGTCTTTTATTTGATGTCTACAACTTGTACCTACAGCAGCAATAAGTGTATCTTTTGGAGCCTTTCTTACTGCCGGGAGTAAGGTTTGTTCCCCTACTTTCATGCTGATTTCATAGTGCTCCTTTTCATAACCAAATGATCCTGCCATACCACAACATCCCGAAGGGATGATGGTTACCTTAAAGTTTTCTGGTAAATTCAAAGTAGTGAACGTATGATGTACTCCAGACAAGGCCTTTTGATGACAGTGTCCATGTAACTTAATCACTTTGTTTTCAGTAGAAAATTGATTTTGTTTTATATTTCCTAGTTCAATTTCCGAAGCTAAAAACTCATCGATCAAATACGTATTTGAAGCTAGCTGTTTTGCCTTGTTCTTATCCTTCGCTAATCTGGGATATTCATCTCTGAACGTAAGAATAGCAGAAGGCTCTATCCCAATCAATGGAACATCTTGGGATACAAAAGGAGCAAAAAGTTCTACATTTTGATTTGCAAACTTCTTGGCATGCTGTAATAACCCTTTTGAAATATATGATCGGCCACTCTCCTTATGATCTGCTATTTTGACTTCATAATTCAGCTTTGTCAGTAATTTTATTGCATCAATTCCTATTTCCGTATCTAAATGATTCGTAAACTCATCTACAAAAAGATATATAGATTTGATTGGACTTTCAGGTTGTAAACTTTTAAGGTTTTGATCACACCATTTCCGTAAAGAAAACTTGCTCAGTGTTGGGAGTTCTCGTTCTTTAGCAATTCCTAATGCAGATTTCAAAATTCCCGAAGTGAAACTATTAGTGAAAAAGAAATTGGTAATACCTGTACTTATTCGCCCTAACCCATTCAAACGATTATTGTGCGCAAATAGCTTTGTTCTTAGGGATGTTCCGTTTTCTTTTTGGTATTGATATTCGAACTCTGCCTTTAGCGCAGCTACATCTACATTAGAAGGACATTCACTTGCACATCCTTTACAACTCAAACAAAGATCAAATACTTCCTTTAATTCCTTATGATCAAAGTTGTTTTCTTTCCCTCCAGTAGTAAGAAACTCTCTTAATGCATTAGCTCTTCCTCTGGTTGTATCTTTTTCATTTTTTGTAGCACGATAACTTGGGCACATCGTCCCTCCAGCTTCTACCGATTTCCTACAATCTCCACTCCCATTACACTTTTCTGTGGCTCTTAGAATTCCTAAGGAATCTGAAAAGTTAAGTAATGTATCTATATCCGGTTCCTTTCGATCCACTTCGTAACGCAACTTTTCATCCATTGCATATGCATCAACAATCTTTCCAGGATTAAAAATAGCGTTAGGATCAAATAGTTTTTTGATTCGCTTTACGATTTCAAAATTATCACTACCAATCATATAAGGAATATAACTGGCTCTTACGATACCATCCCCATGTTCTCCGCTCATGGATCCCTGGTATTTTTTCACCAAAGTAGCGACATCATCTGTAATTTTCTTGAAAAGCGTTACATCTTCGCTTTTCTTCAAATCCAATATGGGGCGTAAATGCAATTCTCCTGCTCCAGCATGGGCATAATAAACCGCCTGCTGATCATAAGATTTCATCACTTCGGTAAACTCAGAAATATATGAAGCCAAATCAGGAATGGCTACTGCAGTATCCTCTATGCAGGCTACGGCTTTTTTATCACCAACAATATTACCCAACAACCCCAGACCTGCTTTTCGAAGTTCTAAGGCCTGGTCAATTTCTTTACCTCTCAATATAGGGTTTGCATAGCTAAGCCCAGAATCTTGAATTTCAGCAAGCAGTTGTTTTTCCTGGATTTCCAGATCATCTTTGCTATTGCTCCTCAACTCTAACATCAATATCGCTTGCGGATCACCATTGATAAAAAATCGGTTTTTTAATTGTTCGATGTTATTCAGTGTACAATCAAGGATCGTTTTATCCATCATCTCACAAGTGAATAACTTGTGTTGCATAACAGGGCTAACCGCGTTCATACAATCCTCGATACTATTAAAGTGTGCAGCAATCATAGAGGATTCTTCTGGCGGGAGCTCATCCAACTGTAGTGTAATTTCTGTAGTAAAAGCCAGTGTTCCCTCACTACCCGATAACAGCTTACACATATTAAAAGGTTGACTATTATCAGAGAAAACTTCAGATTCAATCAATTCATCGATCGCATATCCTGTATTACGACGGTGAATCTCGGCCTTTGGAAAATTGGTTTTGATTTGCTCTTGTACTGCTTTTGAAGAAAGTGCATCATAAATAGTCTGATAAATAGAACCTTCTAATGAAGACAATTGCCGTTTTGCATGAAACTCTTCTGGAGATACATTAGAGAAAGAAGCTTCGCTACCATCAGATAAAATTGTTTGCATGCTCAGCACTTTATCACGAGTAACACCATATTGTATGGAGGTGGTACCACTACTGTTGTTACCTACCATTCCTCCAATCATACATCTATTAGAGGTTGATGTATTGGGACCAAAGAAAAGTCCGTACGGTTTTAGATATCTATTTAAATCATCTCGAACTACACCTGGCTGAACGGTAACTGTTTTGTTCGCTTCGTCTACCGTAACTATTTTGGTAAAATGCTTAGATACATCTACCACTATTCCTTCTCCAACACTTTGACCGGCAAGAGAAGTTCCTGCTGTTCTGGGAATAATGCCTATTTTATGTTTTTCAGCAAAAGTGATTATCTTTTTAATGTCTGATATCGTCTTTGGAAATGCCACGGCTATGGGTATTCTTCGATACACAGAGGCGTCTGTAGCATATAACCGCTTGGAGAGTGAATCAAATCTAAACTCTCCCTCTAGCGTATTCTGAAATTGGTGAAGTAATGCCTTATTGATCATAAACATCTTTCTTCGTTAAAGCTTCTAACGATACGGGTCTTTTGAAATTGGTATCAAAACAAATAAAACTATCAGTTCCTGCTACTCCATCAATATGATGAACTTGCTCATATAGAATTTTTCTTAGGTGGTGGTTATCATATGCAAAAATAAGAATGAAAATAGCATAATTACCAGATACAAAATTACATTCTAAAATTTCTGGTATTTTTTTTAATCCAGCAACTACCTGCTCGGCATAACGCGCTTCTCTAAGACGGATGCCCACATATGATTTTGTTCTGAAACCAATCTTTTTCTCGTCCACGACAAATTCTGCCTTGGCAATAACTCCTTGTTCCTTTAGTTTTCGTATACGTTGATGTACCAGTGAATTAGAAATCTTCAAGTCTTCTGCTATCTGAGAGAAAGGTTTTCTTGCATCCTCCCTGATCTGTAACAAAATTTGCTGATCGATATAATCAAAATGATGCATGACAGTATTGTTTTATAGATGAAATTATTCAAAACAGAGCTATTTTCAAACACTTTGCTGTTAGTTTAACACAAAAACAAACCTAACAAGATTAAATAGACTACATATAACCCTTATTAAAGTCAAAACTAATAATTTTACATTAAAAAACAAGACGTTATGAATACTACTGATTTTTTTAATGAATTATGGAAACAATATACTACCAAGACTCCCTCTGCGCAAAAGGTAAAATCACTATTTGAGGAGGAAGGAAATACTGTTTTCAACGATCATATTGCAATACGAACTTTCAACGATCCCAGAGTAAACATCGATGTACTTTCCCGTGTTTTTATACAAATGGGATATATCTCAAAAGGAGAATATCGTTTTGAAGCTAAAAAGTTATATGCAAAACATTTTGAACATCAAGAGGATCCAGATGCTCCAAAAATTTTTATCAGTCAATTGTTGTTGGAAGAATGTTCTGTACAATTACAAAACACTGTTAAATTACTACTAGATGAAGTGGATCAAGAAGTATTCTTGCAGGATGATCTGATTCTGAAGGGTAGAGTTTGGAAAACTCCTTCGCATGCTACCTATACTTCATTGCTTGAGGAATCTGAATATGCCGCATGGATGTATGTTAATGGTTTTTGCTCAAATCACTTCACCGTAGATGTAAACAAATTGAGTTCTTTTGATATGCTAGAGCAGGTAAATCGTTTCTTGAAAAACAATGGTTTCCAGATGAATACCTCGGGTGGAGAAATCAAAGGCTCTGCAGATCAACTTTTGGAACAATCCAGCATACTGGCAGATAAAATTGAATTCGAATTTGAAGAAGGAAAGCAAAACATCACTTCATGTTATTATGAATTCGCTTATCGCTACCCAAAACAAGACGGAACGCTATTTACCGGATTTATAGCAAACTCCGCCGACAAAATCTTTGAAAGCACTGACATGCTGCTACAAAAATCGTAATAAATATCGACTAAATACATTAAAAGTAGATATGGAACGTTATATTTGATATCATAAATCTAAAAAACCTATTTAACTATGACAAAACGTATTTTATTTATTGTAGCTTTTATTGTAGCGTCGATAAGTACAGTTCAATCACAAGAAATTTCTAAGCACGCATTAGGTTTGAGGTTGGGAGATGATGATGGTTTTGGTGCAGAAATATCTTATCAATTAGGCTTAAGCGGAAACAATCGACTTGAGTTTGATTTGGGATGGAGAGATTTCGATTTTGGAGATGCTATCAAATTTACAGGGCTATACCAATGGGTATTTAATCTGGACAAAGGATTTAATTGGTATGTAGGTCCTGGTGGAGGATTTGTATATGTAGATCTGGATGATAATTTCCCTGGTGGAGATGATAGTGATACCTATCTATTTATCGCTGGTGACATCGGTATAGAATACAACTTTAATATTCCTATACTCATATCTCTTGATTTTAGACCAGAAATAGGTTTTGGAGACAATGATGATGATCTAGATTTTGACCTAGGGTTAGGAATCCGTTATCAGTTCTAATAGAAAAGAATATAACGAAACAATATAAATCGTTCCTAAGTCATTGCTAATGCACCTTCGTATAAAGCAATGTATTTAGGAACGATTTCGTTTACATCAAATGTTTTTGCTTCTTTGTATGCATTCTCCTTAAACTGTTCTAATACATCGTCATCTTTAAGAATTTTAATCGCGTTTGCTGACATTTCTTCAACATCGCCAACATTACTTAGGTACCCTGACACCCCATGACGATTTACTTCTGGAATTCCTCCGGCATTACTTGATATAACAGGCACTTTATTCACCATAGCTTCTAAGGCCGCTAAACCAAAGCTCTCTCGTTCTGAAGGTAGCAAGAATAGGTCTGAAAAACACAAAATCTTATCAATCTCATTGCTATTACCGAGAAAGATCACCTTATCCTTAATCCCCAGCTCTTTACACTTCTGTTCTGCCGGTTTGCGCTCTGGTCCTTCTCCAACCATCAACAATTTGGCTGGCATTTCTTTTTGAATATTATTAAAGATATCTATGATATCTGTAATTCTTTTTACTGGTCTAAAATTACTAATATGGGTCACAATACGTTCTTCTGGTGCTGCCATAACCTCTCTTTGGCAATCGGTAAAGCTTGTTTTCTGTTGGCTTACATCAATAAAGTTTGGAACTACCTTAATATCCTGTTTGATATTGAACAAACGTAAAGTATCGTCTTTTAAACTTTGCGAAACCGAAGTAACAATATCGCTATTGTTAATACTGAAAGTAACCGCTGGTTTATAATTTGGATGATTACCAACTAATGTTATATCGGTACCATGAAGCGTGGTTAGCATCGGGATGTAAATTCCCTCTTCTTCTAGCATCTTTTTGGCCATGTATCCTGCATACGCATGTGGTATTGCGTAATGTACATGTAGAACATCTATATTATGTTTCTTAATGATACCCACAAGCTTACTAGATAAAGCCAACTCATAGGGTTGATATAAAAATAGCGGATAGGTTGGAACATGAACCTCATGAAAATGAATGTTAGGATTTAACAAATCCAAGCGTACAGGCTGTTTATAGGTAATAAAATGAACTTCATGGTTCAATTTTGCCAAGGCAATACCTAACTCGGTAGCCACTACTCCACTACCTCCAAAAGTAGGGTAACAAACAATCGCAATTTTCATAGGGTCAATTTCTTTGCCGCACAAGGTACAAGAAATTTAGTATAGCCCATTGTTAAAGTAGTTGTAAAACTTATTTGACCTTGACGCGGAGCATTTGTACGAATGAAACTAAGCTTTTGTGTGAGAAACATTACTTACAAAAACTAAAATAAAAAAGCAGATCATAAGCCGGATTCTGTCACCGTCAAAAAGACGGGCCTTATCATTTATCTAGGCCAGTAATTACTTACCAGCTCCAACCGCCTACCCTCCAACATTGGGCGCGCAACCCTCAAAAGTTGGTTTACATGGCGTTGCACCGCATAGAGTTTACCTGATTTCACTACAGCATTACCTGTACATTCTTTCTGTTGCACTTGTCCTCGTCTTACAACGGACGGGCGTTACCCGCTATGCTGCGCTATGGTGTCCGGACTTTCCTCGACAGCGCCGCGATAAGGTGATCTGCTTGCTGCAAAAATATTATAAATTCAATAAGTACAACAGCTGTTAATAACTAAATATAAAAACCAAATCCTGAAATGTAATTTATGGCTGCAATTTTTAACTTTGTAGCGATGGAACACTTTATAGTATCTGCGCGGAAATATAGACCTCAAACCTTCAAGGATGTTGTAGGGCAACAGGCTATTACCAATACTTTGCTGAATGCTATAGAAAACAACCATTTGGCGCAGGCTTTGCTATTTACTGGCCCGAGAGGAGTTGGTAAAACCTCTTGTGCAAGAATATTGGCAAAAACAATCAATCAAGATGGAAACGAACATCCAGATGAAGATTTTGCATTCAATATTTTTGAGCTTGATGCCGCTTCCAACAACTCTGTAGACGATATTCGGAATCTTATTGATCAGGTACGTATTCCTCCACAAGTAGGAAAATACAAAGTCTATATCATCGATGAGGTTCATATGTTATCCCAAGCTGCTTTTAATGCGTTCCTAAAAACATTAGAAGAACCTCCAAAGCACGCTATTTTTATATTAGCTACCACAGAAAAGCATAAGATCATTCCAACGATTTTATCCAGATGTCAAATCTTTGATTTCAAAAGAATCACGGTAACTGATGCCAAAAATCATCTGATGCAGGTTGCAGCTCAAGAAGGAATTAATGCCGATGAAGATGCGTTGCAAATTATTGCGCAAAAAGCAGATGGAGCAATGCGAGATGCCTTGTCTATTTTTGATCGGGTTGTTAGTTTCAGTGGTAAAAACTTAACTAGACAAGCGGTAACCGAAAATTTGAACGTACTCGATTACGAGACCTATTTTAAGGCTACCGATTTGATTTTACAAAATAATATTCCTCAATTACTTATTGAGTTTAATCATATTCTAGCTCAGGGATTTGATGGGCACCATTTTATTGCAGGATTGGCATCTCATTTCAGAGATCTTTTGGTCTGCAAAAATCAAGCTACCATTAATCTTCTTGAAGTAGGAGAACAAACCAAAGCAAAATATCTAGAGCAATCGCAAAAAGCATCACACGCATTTCTTATAAAAGGAATTGAATTGGCCAATGATTGTGATTTGAAATATAAAACAAGTCGTAATCAAAGATTACTGGTTGAACTATGTTTGATGCAGCTTGCCTCTATCCTTACTCCGGATGGAGAAAAAAAAAATGACAAACCCTACATAATTCCTCCTTCTTATTTCAAAGAAAAAGGTATCCAACCTATAAAAATTAATCAAGAGATTAAAGAGAAGGTTGAAACGAAGCCTGTTCCTAATACAGACCCGGTACCTGAACCCATTCCTGTTTCAGTAGAAACAACAGATAGTAATATTCAGGAAAAAGAAAATGTTCAAACCATAGATCGAGAAGTAAGTAGTACAGAAAGTGACGTGGTTACTCCAACACCAGCTACTGAAACTAAAAATAATCTTTCTATATCTTCTCCTCGTAAAAAGACTTCGGGATTATCCTTGAGTAGTATTCGTAAAAAGAAAGAACATCAGGAAAAGAAAGTAGACAGTATTGTAGATCCGAACTCTTTACCACATGATGAGTTTACAGAATCTGAAATGAAAGATGCCTGGATCGAATATGGTAAATTACAAGATAAGAAAGGAGAACGTATTATCGGTTCTATGTTTGCAATGAATGTACCGAGTATGAATAGTGAAGGTAAAATTCAGGTAGAGCTTCCAAATCAATCCATGAAAGTAGATTTGGAGAATGCCCTCCCTGGTTTATTTCAGTTCTTATACAGGAAATTAAACAACTATAGCATAGAACTTGTTATTCATGTTAATGAAGAAGCTTCCAAAAAATATGCCTTTACCCCTCAAGACAAATACGAGAAGTTAAAAGAGAAAAATCCACTTATTGATAAGCTACGATCTCTGTTTGACTTAGATCTTTAGATCTACAACGACTCCCTTTTTTTAAATCCACTTTTTTTTAGAAGTTCTACAGGATAAGTATCTTTGCCAATACATTTATGGACCCATATGTCCTGATGGCTAATTAAAAAATAAAAAGATGCTAGGTTTAAAACTTCCTACCGATCCAAGATGGGTAAACATTGTTGAAAAGAATATTGAAGAGATCCTAACGGATCATGCGTTTTGCGAGCAAAAAGCGGCTTCTACTGCAATTTCTTTAATTGTAAGTTTTCCTGAATATACTGATCTGGTTCAAGAAATGACCAAATTGGTAAAAGAAGAAATTAGTCATTTCAAAATGGTACATGACAAAATTATTGCTCGGGGATGGACTTTAGGCAGAGATAGAAAGGATGAGTATGTCAACAAATTACTGAAGTTTTTCCCAAAAGGAGGAAGTAGAGAAACTCACTTGGTACATCGCTTATTATATGCTGCGCTTATCGAAGCCAGAAGTTGTGAGCGATTCAAATTGCTTTCTGAAGAGCTTGAAGATCAAGAACTAGCCAAGTTTTATAGAGACCTTATGGTAAGCGAAGCCAATCATTATACGATGTTTCTAAACTTTGCACGTAAGTACGGAAAACGAGAAGAAGTAGATAAAAAATGGCAAGATCTACTCGAATTTGAAGCCGAAATCATGAAAGATCTCAGTAAAAAAGAAACGATACACGGTTAACAAAGAGGGTCAGTTTGACCCTCTTTTTATTTATATCCACTCTACAAGGGAATAAAAGCTGACACCTTATAAAACTCATCCGAAGTTCCGGCATCAGTATTTAACGTAGCTCCCATCGATATTCTAAACGCAATACCTTTATCGAATTTCAACTTTAACGACCCTCCTAGCCATTGATACACCAGCAAAGGATCCCCTTCCTCTTGTCGAGTCACTCCAAACGACTCATAAAACAGACCGGCGACCAATCGCTTGCTCACATGTATACCTGGAGCTATCCAGTTTAGCAAATAATCTTTGGTAAGAATATCATCATCTTCCCGTATGGATTTGTAATAAGAAATATACCCTTCAAAATCAATAATGTTGGTCTGATAGTTGACATACAAACTCGGCACAATTCCTTCGGCAATTTTGGTTCCAGTACTATTCGAAGAAAATTTACCACTTGTGATTCCAAAAGAAGGGTTTACATAAAGTGAGTTGTCAAAAAATTTGAATCCCAATCCTACAGCAGTTTCTAATAACAAATCACTGCCCGATGGAAGATTCCCAAAAGAAGGATTGGTCCAAAAAATAGTATAAAAGGTAATATCATAGTTCTTATTGGTTTCAAAATTTCCGAAGAAAATCGGATAGAATCCTGCTACACTGTTATGAATAATCTTAGTCGCAAAAGTAGTTTTGTTGGTTTGTTCTTCTTCTTGAGAAAAAACATATCCTCCTACCAGCATAAATAGCAGTATTGTACATTTAATAGTTTTCATTATTTATTTCTTTTTGTAAAAATTCATTAATTAATAAAGCGATCTTATCATGTGATTCTTCCAAATGAAGATGATGCCCACCTTCCATCCAATGGATCTTGCCTTGCTGAAATTTGCTCAATCGAGCTTTAAACATTCCTTTGGAAAACAGCCCTTGTTTTCCTAAAACAATAAGGGTTTGACAGGTTATCGCTTGTATAAAGGCTTGTGCCTGAGATTCTGTAATTCGATAGCGTTCTGGCAATACAATTCTGGGATCATGACTCCAACGATATCCGTTGGGAAGTTTGACTAAAGCTCTATTCAACAAATTAGCCACTGCATTATGAGATATCTTACCTATAGGATTGTTTACCCGATCTTCTATCGCAGCTGTTACCGATGAGAATTGTGCCGTTTCCGGTGAAGAAAAACCATATAACTTCGTCTTTTTTGCCATTCGCAACTGTCGAATAGCCCTATAAAAATTAATGACGACTTCTTCTTCCTTCTGAGCCACAAATGGAGGTCCCAAACCATCTATAAAGACCATTTTTTCTATTACGCTCGATATAGCACTTGCCAAAACACAAGCAATACCGGTCCCCATAGAATGCGCTATGACACTTATTTTTTTGTGTCCAAGCACATCTAATACTTTAAGAACATCTGCCGCATAATCCCATAAGTAGTAAGAACTGTTGGCATCCCGGTGATCCGATAAGCCATGCCCAGCCAAGTCTATTGCTATAAAATAGATATCTGGCGAAAACAAGGGTGCTATCTTATCAAACGTACAAGCATTATCTAACCAACCATGAAGCCCTAATACCGGATAACCGTTTTTATTCCCCCAGGTTTTTGCTCTCAGCACTAACCCGTCTACTTCATATTCTATATCCATACCTTAGGTTAAAAAAGCCTTCGTATCAGTCTTTGCTATTCGTAAAGCTCTTTCTTTTAAGGCAATAAGATCAAATTTTCCATTTGGAGTCTTTGGGATAGACGAAAGTATCTCCACAAACTCTGGCACTTTGTAAGCTTCTAGATGTGTAGCACAAAGGGATAAAATTTCATTTTCAGAGGTAGTCTGTCCTTCTTTTAGGACTACAAAAGCAAATAACGCTTCTCCATAATCCTCATGAGGAATCGCTGTGATTACTGCTGCATTTATTGATGGAATGCTCCCCAGGTAATCCTCTACTTCTTTTGGACTGACTTTGATTCCTCTCGAATTGATCATATGATCCATTCTGCCTTTAAAATAGAGATACCCATCCTCATCCAAAGCACATAAATCTCCTGTATAAAGTACTTTCTCTCCAGAATGTAAACCAGGCCTGAGTTTGACAGCGGTTTTTTCAGGTTTATTCCAATACCCTTGCATTACCGTTGCTCCTCTGATCACTAACTGCCCTACCGAATTTGGTGTTGTAATTTTCTGATCATTTTCATCTACTAACCATAATTCAGTATTAGGGATCGCTATGCCTACACTATCTGGTTTTTTATCAATTTCAGAAGGTGGTAAATACGTACATCGTTTACATTCGGTAAGTCCATACATGGAGTATATTTCAGCATTAGGAAACAATTCTTGCACCATGTGGATATTATTTTGAGTAAGTGCTGCTCCCGTATTGGTTACTTTTCGGATACTGGAAAGATCAAATTGATATTTCTTGTTTTGCTCATGCAACAACATTACCATCGTAGGTACTACGGGAAATATGGTGATCTTTTCCTGTAGTATTTTCTTAAGTAAAAAGATGGGCCAGGTCGATTCTTTTTCCAATATCAATGTAGCTCCTTTGGAAACACTCATAATCATTTGATATAACCCATAATCAAATGATAAAGGCAAGGCACAAAGCACTTTATCTTCGGTTGTATATGCCAAATAAGTATTCAAAGAATGGGTAGCGGCTATCATATTTTCATGAGATAGCATTACTCCTTTGGGCTCACCTGTAGAGCCCGAAGTATATAAAATCGCGGCCAAATCTTTGCTAATAAGCCCACTAGGTTGTAGAACATCATGATTATCTTTAAGAATCTTATCATAATCAACTTGTCCTTTGGTATTTGTTGGTCCATCTACAATCAAGGTTTCCTTGAGATAGGATTGTTGAAGAATGGAAGCATTCTTTGCCGCTATTTCTGCGGTGGTGATAAGTACAACGGCTCCAGAATCTTGAAGGATGTACTCTATTTTGTTAGATTTCAACTCCATCCCTACAGGAATGACAATTGCGCCCACTTTTAGGATTGCCCAGAAGGAAACAATGGTTTCGATCTTGTTACCCAATAAAATTACTGCACGGTCTCCTCTTTGAACACCCTGTTTTTGCAGATAAGAAGCCAAACTATTGGATTGTTCTTCTATATCTGAAAATGTATATGAATTTCCGGAGAAAGTCACCGCCGTCTTTTTGGGATAAAGACGTACGGTTTCCTCCAAAAAGTTTTGCATTTTTGGTATCATTATTATTGTATTTAAAATGTATTAGAAGTTTATTTAATGCACCGAAACAGAGGTGTTCACTTTCAGCTCTGATAGTACATAGTCATAAATGGTTTGCAACGTATTAAAATGCCTGGCTTCTATAGTATCGGCATTGACTTCAAAACCATGAATATGATCTTCTAAATAAGTAAGAAAGAACATTGACGAGAGAGAATCAATCCCCAGGTCATTTTTGAGATGAGCCTCTAATTGAATTTGTTCTTTTGTGATATTCGGAATACTGTCCAGTAATCCATCTTTGATTGTATCTAATATTTTAAGAGTATCCATGTGCTAATTTGTTATGAGTTTAGTGTGTTTGAAATCCACTTCTATTTGTTTATTAATAATATCCATAGAAGTGTCTTTTTCCCGAATTAGAAATGATTCATCCTGATACAATAGTATCTCGGCAGGGTATCCATGACTATGAAACAGAACAGGTGATGATGTTGGCCCATAAGCTCCTGATAATTTAACCAGCAAAATATCATCCAGACTTATTTCATTGAGTTCAATGTTACGCCCTATGATATCATCAGGACTGCACAATGGCCCAGACACCTGATATATTTTTTTCGCAGTGTCAGAACTCGCGGATATATTTTGAATAGGGAAATTTCTTTTGACCACTCTTCCTGATCCGGCCGCTGCAGAATGGCAATTTGTTCCTCCGTCGGTAACCGCAAAGAGCTTTCCATGATTCAATTTTAAGTTATTCACTTGTACTGCCATTGCTCCTGCTGTCCCGATTATAAATCGACCAGATTCCATAATAATTCGAGTGTCAGGATATTTGTCATGAAATGAAGTAAACAAAGGCTCCATCAGCTCTTTAAACAATGTAATGTCTAAGGGTTCCTGATTTTGAAAATAAGGCACTCCCATTCCTCCTCCGACATCTACCATGGTAAAATGGTAGTGATATTTCTGCGAAATTTGATCATAAAGATTCAGAATGTACCTGGTGTTTTCGAATACAGATTGAGCTTCCAGAATATTCGTGCCATTGTATACATGTATTCCTCGTACATGTATGTTTGGTGTAGCAAGATAACTTCCAAAGTTTTGTATGGCTTGTTTTTCCTCAATACCAAAATGAGTAGGTCTGCCTCCCATTTTCCATGGAGAACCTTCTGCAGAAAAATCCGGGTTGATCCTAATAGCCACATTTGCAGTGACTCCAGCATTGTTGGCAAAACTGGAAACTCTTTCTAGTTCCGTTTCGGATTCTATGACAATAGCATAAATCCCCAACTCGATAGCCCTTTTAAGCTCATAGTCTTTTTTACAAGGTCCCAGGTATACAATATCTTCTGGGGTTGAACCGGCTTTGAGTGCAATTTCCAGTTCGGTAATTGAACATACTTCTGTGCAAGCACCTTGAGATCGTAACAGTTTTACCAAAGAAACATTAGGATTCACTTTTAAGGCATAAAACACATCTACAAAGTTGGGCAGCGCATTTTTAAGGTTTTTATAATTAGATATCAATTGTTCCCCATCGTAGACGTAAGCTGGGGTTCCATATTGGTGGACTGCAGATAAAATATCTGATGTATTAATTTTCATTATGTTGAGATTAAATACATTTCCTTCTTTTGCTAGGCAAAGAAGGGAACGTTTATGATTAGGCATAACTGGGTAATCATGCTATTTTTACTAAAAGTTGAGTGATATAAGATTTGTTAGAATACGTTTATTCGCTATTTGTCGGCGTTAAACATATCATACTCAATAAGCCATTCTCCCTTTTCTTTCTTCCAGAGAATTACATAGGAGCCTTCAAATACCGGAGAAGAACTGGTATTTTTATATCCCAACATATGACAGCGTTGAAAAGCTACATCCATGTCGCCAAAAAACTGCAGCTCATCCTGAAAGAATTCTACACGGTCAATAACCTGTACGCTTTCAGAAAACTCTTTTTCGATCTCGTTTCTTCCCAATCTGGGTTTTTTACCAGGTTTCATAAATACGGCTCCCTTGCGAGTGTATTCTTCCGAGATTCCTTTGGGATCTTTGTTTACCCATTTGGTTTCGAACCTACGATCAGCAATATCGATAAGCTTGGCTTGAGAGACCAGATCAGCTTTGGTTACCGAAGTACTTCCGTAATAGCTTACTACAGAATTCTTGTAATTAATTTCGACATTTTGATTTAGGGAAGACTTTACAAATGAAGTAAATAAAAGACCTCCTAGCATTGCTATACCGAATATAGCCAACGCTTTAGAATTAAAAAATTTCATGAGTTTTGGTTTTAAGAGTTAATTATCATGATTGTGAAAACCGAAATTATTCCAACTCAAACTCAATCGTTATAAAAATTCTAACACCAAAATTTAATTTATTTTCTAAGAATTAGCACTTTTTATGTTGTTTACGCAGAAAAATTGCGTCAAAATTATAATAAATGTACTAACGGAATGTTAATACGAAAGTTACTTAGCAAATATTAATAGTCAGGAAGAAGCAACTTAAAACCAACAAACAAAAACATGACTATTAAATTATTTGATCTTTTGGTAAAACAAGGGATTCATCATTGCAACACGTATGATCAAAATGAAATTATTAGGCCCTATCACAAGACCAACCGAAAAAGACTTTATTTGGTAAGAAGCGGCGCTATTAAATTAAGTTACCCCAACGAATCTGGAGAATTACTCATATCCATAATACTAGCTGAAAATCAGTTTTTTGGAAGTTGTCAAATCATTGCAGAGGACACTCTAAATTATACTTACCAAGCACTTCAGGCAAAAACGATAGTTTATGAATTTGAAATACATCAGATACAATCTATGCTTCAGAAAAAAATCATTCTACCTACTGAAGTATTTTGTTTAATTGGAATAGAACGTTGCCTGCTGGAAAGACGAATTCGGATCATGCAGAACAGGTTTGTAGAAAACAGAGTAAAGCAAACCTTATTAGATTTTCAAAAAAACTTTGAGATTCCCTCAACAGATGAATACCGCATTGCGTTATATTGCCCTGTTAATCAAGAAGAATTTGCAAACTACATTAGAGCATCAAGGGTGATCACTAATAAGATGTTTAATGACCTCAAAAGATCATTACAAATAGAATGTCTTAAGAACCGAATTATACTCAACAGAAGTTTTTACAGTTCTTAAAACATTCAATAACCTAATTAGAATTAGATAAATATATTGTGAATATTGGATAGCTTAAAGCTTGTATCCAAAGGAAAGTTGTATAACACTATTATTCCCATCTGCTCCTCCGGTTACACCCTCATCATCGAAAACATTAGACAACCCAAAGTCATAACGAAGATCTGCAAAGAAATTCTCGGTAATGTTGACTCCGATTCCGGCAACCACAGCAAAATCAAAAGTATTGAAGTTGGCATCTATACCAGCGTTGTCTTCCCATTCCCATATTTTAAGCCCTACCTGAGGCCCAATATGAACATTAAAAATGTTTGTGAAATTGTACTTGAAGAACAAGGGAAGTTTTAAATAATCCACACGAAGTGCTTCATCATCATTTCCTTGAGAAGAATACTGCAATTCTGGTTGAAAACTTATTCGATCCTTGATAGGATATTCGGCCAGAAAACCAACCACAAAACCGAATCGATTATCTTCCAGGTTTTCTGGAATATCATCAGAACTGATTGAACTAAGATTTGCTCCCAGACGAACTCCATACGTTTTTTCTTGTGCTAATACTCCTGAAAGAGTGAATAAAAAGATACCAACGTAAAGTAAAGTTTTTTTCATAGTAAATATGTGTTTAATTACAATATCAGGGGGAAATCTGGCAGTAAATATACAGATTTTATGGAATTATTTGTTTTTCAATTTTTCATTGTACAAGGATTTAATGATCCCATCCGACAATCCGATCTTTGGAACGTAAATATCTTTGGCGCCACTCCATTTCATGGCAGATAGATAAATCCTTGCTGCAGGCACAATTACATCGGCTCTATCCTGATTCAAATTAAGTTCCCATATCCGTTCTTCATAGGTCAACGAATTCAAAAGTTTGTAATACGAACTGAGGTATAAGAATGATAAGGGTTTCCCCATGCTTTTTCCGCTATTCTTGAAAATATTATTGATATTCCCACCAGAACCGATCAACGATATCCGATTATAATCTTGGGTAATCTCTTGTATCCAATTTTGAACTTCATTCCAGGTTTGATCCGGAACCAAATTGTTGAGCAATCTTACCGTTCCTAATTTGAAGGATCTGGAAGTCACTGTATTTCCGTTATGATACAGTGTAAATTCTGTACTCCCCCCCCCTACATCAACATAGAGATAAGAAGCATCAGTATTGATCAATTGATGAAGATCTGTCATTGCAATAATTGCGGCTTCATCTTTTCCATCAATAATATCGATTTGAATTCCAGTTTGATCTTTTATCAACTGCACAAGTTCTTTTCCATTTTCCGCCTCGCGCATTGCAGATGTAGCACAAGCCTTATATCGTACTACTTTATGGGTTTTCATGAGCAATTGATACGCTTGCATGGTATCGAGCATTCGGGCGATATTTGCTTCAGAAACTCTTTTATCTTTAAATACATCAGCTCCTAATCGTATCGGAACACGAACTAAACTAGTTTTTTTGAATCTAGTGGTCTTTCCTTCTTCTTCGTGGACACTACTGATTAATAATCTAATCGCATTGGAACCGATATCAATGGCTCCGTATTTCTCTATTGTCAACAAAATAATTAATTTCCTAGTTTCTGTAAATAGTAATCATAGGCAGCAACCTGTGATCTTACTTTTTCTTTTTCGTTTCGAATGTAAGCATTATCCTGATCTTTAGAAAGAATCCTGGCTTTTACATTATCGTTCCAGGAGATATCAAAAGTTTCCATAAGTTCCAATTTGATATCTTCGTCGTAGATAGGACATGAGACTTCTACTCTTCGATCTAGATTTCGAGTCATCCAATCTGCAGATGAAATATATACTTTAGGATCCCCTCCATTCTCAAAAATGAGTAATCGCGGATGTTCCAAAAATTTATCTACTATACTGATGGCTCTTATATTTTCGCTCATTCCAGGGATACCTGGAATCAAGCAGCAAATCCCGCGAATAATTAAATCTATTTTTACCCCAGCTCTACTGGCTTCATATAACTTATCAATCATATCATAGTCACTAAGACTATTGAGTTTCAATCGTATTCTTGCTGGCAATCCATTTTCACTATTCGTGATTTCGTTATTAATCAATTTTACCAAAGAAGATCGCGTGTAATGTGGGGATACCAAGAGGTGTTTGTATCTATTGACTTTATAATTAATTTCAAAAAATTTAAATACTCGATTGGTTTCCTTAAGAATAGCCTCATTGGTGGTAAACAAGGTATAATCTGTATATATCTTGGCTGTAGATTCATTAAAATTACCCGTACTTATAAAACCGTATCTCTTGGTTTTCCCTTTTTCTTCGCGTTCTATAACGCACGCTTTACAATGTACTTTAAGTCCGGTAACTCCAAAATTAAGATGTACACCTTCTCGTTGCATCTGTTCTGCATATCTAATATTGGCCGCCTCGTCAAACCTGGCCTGCAGCTCAATTTGCACCGTTACTTTTTTCCCATTTTTTACAGCATTAATCAAAGAACTGGCGATATGAGAAATACTAGCCAGTCGGTATATAGTGATCTTTATGCTTTTTACTTTTGGATCAATAGCAGATTCTCTTAAAAACTTTACCGTATAAGAAAACGTATGGTAAGGGGTGTATTGAAGAAAATCCTTTTTCGCAATCTTATCTAGCAAACTACCTTGCAATGGTAGACCAGGAATGGTAAGAGGTTGCATGGTTTGATAAGTGAGTTCAGGATTTCCCAAATCAGGAAAACGCATATAATCTCTTCGGTTGTGGTATCTACCTCCTGGAATAATACTATCAGTATTATCAATTTCCATTTTCTCCATCAGGAATTCTAACGTATCTTTTTCGATCTCTTTATCATAAACAAATCGAACAGGTTCCCCATCCCTTCTGGATTTTACACTACTAGATATTTTTTGGATAAAACTTTTACTAAGATCATTATCAAAATCTAACTGTGCATCTCTTGTGATTTTAATCATATGTGCAGATGCACTTACATAATCAAAAATACTGAAGTTAATACGCATACAGTACCTAATCAAATCATCCAAAATGATAATATACTGTTTCCCATCTTTTTCTGGTAAGACCACAAATCGGTCCATGTTTTTAGGGATTTCTATAAGTGCATATATCTTTTCTTTGGTTGTTTGTTGCAAAATCTTGGAAATCCTTCCTTCTTTAGGAATTCGTTCTTTCAATACCAGTTTCACTGCCAAATACGCAACACTATCTTTTAAATGTGGGAACTCTTCAAGGTCATTCAAAATATAAGTAACCAAAGCGGGACTTACTTTACTCACAAAATAATTACGAATAAATTGATCTTGATCCTCATTCACTTGATCTTCATTAATAATAAAGATATTACGAGATTCCAGCTTTTTACCAATCGTATCAATGGTTTTCAGGCTCTCTGCCTGTTGTTTGATTACAATCTTAGTGATTCTTTCCAACAGATTACTTGCCGTGGTTCCTTTCAAGACATTCTTACCATCTTTTCCTGCCAAATCGATCCTTTTGATCGTTGCATAGCGCACTTTAAAGAACTCATCTAGATTGTTAGAAAATATTCCGATAAAACGTAAACGTTCAACCAAAGGAACACTATCATCTGCAGCTTCTTGTAATACTCTTGCATTAAACTGCAACCAGCTTAACTCTCTATTAATATACTGATTGTTAATTAATTCCATATTTATCGTAAAGATTTAGGAAAAACCATAAGAACGATTTTTCCTACAGAAATTTGATCCCATTGTTCCTCTTCAAACTCAATACCAACAGCTCCAGCGGTAGGTAGGTTATCAATACTTTGATCCCCTAATAAATTTACTATCGAAGTGAATGCATGGTTGTGACCAAAAATAAGAAGTGTATTGATCTCATTCTTGCAGTTTTTAATTACTTCCAAAACTTTATTTCCACCAAAATCATAAAGATCTGGTTCTAAACGAAATACACCTTTATCGATCGACAGATTATCCAAAACAATTTGTGAAGTCTTATAAGCCCGCTCTGCAGGGCTACTTAGTACCAAATCTATAGGTTTTACAAGGGTTTTCAGATGTTCCCCAATTAATTCGGCATCTCTAATCCCTCTACTACTTAATGGCCTTTGGTCATCAGGAACATCGTAATCCCAAGAAGATTTGGCATGTCTAATGATATATAAAGTTTTCATGATTTCTATACTATAAATGGTAAAAATGAGTTATGTAATACAAGTTTACTAATTCGCATTCAATAATTGTTATAACCTAGAATAAAATAACCGTTAAATCAAAAAAATAATTTGATCCGTTTTATTGTGATATAACGATGAATTGCTGTTAAAAGACAAGAACAAGAAGTAATAAGGTGCGATAAACAAGTGAATATGAAGTCGATAGAGGGCTGGTTTTGATCGATAAAAATTGTATTTACATCGAAAACCTGCGTTTTTTCTTATTTATGTAAATGTTAAAATTTAAATTTACATACGGTTTTCCCTTAATTAGGAGTGCTTCCCCCCAAGCAAAACTCACACGAATTAAGTCAAAATGCAAGGGCTAAAAAACTAGAAAAGTGGAAAAAGAGATTATGAAGAAAGGAAATCTTTTTGGATTACGAAGCTTAAGCCTACTAATGGTTACCGCATTTTTTTGCGGTTCTTCTATGTATGGACAAGTAGAGGTTCCTTTAGAAAAAAGGGCCGAATTTACTTTCAAGGGGGATTTTAAGTTTGTTTCCAATACAATATTAGGAAAAGTCAGTAATGACGATGGTACTGGGGTCTTTGATCCCAACAAAAGCTACAATGATGGTGGATTGAATAATCAATTCAGAATGGGATTTATCGATATTGATAATGATCCTTCCACTTTTAATTCCAGTAGTGCGGATCTTATTATTGACACAGAATGTAGCACCATAAGACACGTTGGTCTTTATTGGACTGCTTCGTATGCCGACGAAAATCGAACTGAAGATATTACCTCTATAAAAATTAAGTATCCAGGTCAAAGTGAATACGCTACTCTTACGGACGGTAAAATTATTCATGATTATTACAACGATTCTGAAGCATTGTTTAAGCAGTATTCTTGTTATAAGGATATAACAGAAGATGTACTAAACTTAAAGAATCCGCTGGGAACCTATACCTTAGCTAATATACCTGCCACTACTTCTGAAGTAAATGACGATGCAACTCTAGGAAATGGATTAGCGGGAGGTTGGACTATGGTTGTAATTTACGAAGACCATGCCAAACCTAGAAAAAGATTTTATGTATATGATGGTTTCGTAAATATAGATTCTAAATCTAAACCAGTTGCTTTTTCATTCAACAACTTCCAAACAATACCTAATGGTGCGGTTCATGGAAAAATTGGTGTAATTGCTTACGAAGGAGATAAAGGAATTCGTGGAGATCGTTTTCAAGTAATGTCTAACGAGACCAACAAATACAAGAGTCTTGCAGACGGCACAAACCCTATGAATAATTTCTTTAATGCGAATATTACTGAGAATGGAAGAAATGTTAAAACCAGGGTTCCTGCTAGTCAGAACACCCTTGGATATGATGCAGATTTGTTCGATATCAAAAATGTAAGAAACAGTATTATAGGTAATAATCAAACGGAAGCTAAATTTAGATTAAAGACCGATAACGATGGATACTCTGTAATGGCTGTGGCTTTTAGTGTAGACATCTACGAGCCTGCTATACATATCATTAAAAGGTCTAAGTTTACCGATAATAACAGATACATTCATCCAGAAGACGTATTAGCGCCTAAGCAAGAGATCACATATCAACTTACTATTCATAACGAAGGTAATGATGATGCGAAGAATACTATTATTAAGGATGTTCTTCCCAAAAATGTTATTTTTTCTGAAAAGTCTTTAGAGTTACCTAAACGAGTTAAAGCGAAATTTGATAAGAACACCAGAACTATTTTGTTCACTATCCCTAATAAAATGGTGAAAATAGATAGTGAGCCTTTCCATATATCTTACAATGTAACCGTAGATACTAGTTGCGAATCTATTGAAACCATAGACGACATTACCGTAGTTGACCAACCTGTTACAGCAGAGTTTAATGGATCATTGAATGAAACAATAAAGTACTCTAAAGGATATAATCACATTAACAAATGTGACTTACCTGATTACTATCAGTTCAAATTGGCAATCGATATTAGCACACTAAATTGTCCTAACGCTAGCAGCCTGGTTGCCATACCAAAGAAGAAATTAGATCACGACATTGCTCAGGTTACTCCTGGGGATTTTGATAAAACAGACAAATCTTCGAATACTAAAAGCGGAGGAATTACACCTGGTGATATCGTACAAAGCTCTACTCCACCAAAAACAGATTTGGAAGCAAATTCAAAACTAGATAAGACTATCAATGATCTTATCAATTTGAATGAGATCTATTTCGAGTTTGATAAATGGGATATTACTGAAAGAGCAGTACTAGAACTAAATAAAATTGTTGAATTGATGACCAAGGACTATCCAGATATGGTGATCAAGATCGAAACTCACTCAGATAGTAGAGGTAATCATGATTATAACCTAGATTTATCTCAAAAAAGAGCTGAATCTATTTACAACTATTTAGTAAGTCAAAACGTTTCCAGAAATAGAATTTTATCTTATGTTGGATTTGGAGAAACTCGTCCAGTTAACGATTGTCTTGATGGTCAAGATTGTAACGAAGAAGAGTATCGTAAAAACAGAAGATCAAACTTTGTAATTATGGATTAGATCATGGAGAAAGCCTTTTGGTAATCCACAGATCACCTTCTTTTTGATACCGTATGCGATCGTGTAAACGATTTGCTCTACCTTGCCAAAACTCAAATTCTGAAGGAATAATTTGATAACCACCCCAAAATGAGGGTTTAGGGATCTCTTTCCCTTCAAACTTGGCTTCCAATGACTGCAATTGATTTTCTAGTACCGTTCTTGAATTGATAATTTCGCTTTGTTGTGAAGCCCAGGCACCTAATTGACTGCCTCTTGGTCTTGACCTGAAATAGGATTCACTTTTTTCCTCGGATACTTTTTCTACACTCCCTTTTATGATTACTTGTCGCTCCAGATTAGGCCAAAAAAAGGAAATACATACTTTATTATTACTATCCATAGCCTTGGCTTTCTCAGACTCATAGTTGGAGTAAAAAATAAAACCGGTATGATCAAATTCTTTTAATAAAACTACTCTTGCTTTTGGGAATCCATCTAGCCCCAATGTAGTTAAAGTCATCGCATTGGTCTCCTCAACTCCTCCACTTTCTTCTACCTCTTTAAACCAATCTGAAAATAACTGAAATGGTGAATCCTGAAGATTCTCTTCCTCCAGTGTATATTTTTCATAAGACTTACGATAATTGGTCAGATCTCGATTCATAGTAACAATTTATAGGCGCAAGTTACCTATTTTATAGAATCAGTACTAACAACAATTCTTATTATTTCTTTAAAATTCGAAGACTTTTCCGTCGTCAGCTACTTCTACATGATCAAAAACAGTACTTGCTTCATCTTTGAATATTTCGATATTTTCATATCGTGTAGAGTAATGACCTAATATCAAAGTGCCTACATTAGCTTTTTGAGCTATTGTAGCCGCTTCGATCGCAGAACTATGCCCGGTTTTGGCACATAAATGTTTATGACTTTCGAGAAATGTAGATTCATGATATAATACCGTCACCTCCTTGATTTGTTCAATTTTGGCTTCATCATAACGAGTGTCACTGCAAAAAGCATAGCTTTTTACTGGTCTTGGATCTAGAGTTAATTCTGAATTTGGTATTACTTCTCCATTTTCCAGAACTACATCCTTTCCTTTCTTAATGGAACGGTAATATGCAATATCAATATCATAATTTTGAACCTTACTCAAAACCAACTGTCGTTCTCCCGGCTTTTCACGAAACAAAAACCCATTACAATATACACGATGCTGAAGTGGAATAGTTTGCACCGTTACTTTTTCGTCCTCGAATATCATTTCCGGACCGGTATGAGTCAATTCGTGAAAGTGCAACGGAAAATCAGTCCAGGAATTAGATAGTTTCAGCTGCAAAGTGATCGCTTCTTTAATTCCTTGTGGTCCATAGATATGTAAAGGAGTATCTCTACCTAACAATCTAAATGTAGAAACCAAACCGATGAGACCAAAAAAATGATCCCCATGCAGATGAGAAATAAAAATGTGCTTGATTCTCGAAAACTTGACCTTGTTTCTTCGCAACGCCACCTGTGTTCCTTCTCCACAATCAATTAAAAAGATATGATTGTTTATTTCAAGTACCTGAGATGTAGGATTAGTAAATGTTCTTGGTGTTGCAGAGTAACACCCTAATATTGTAAGTTTCAAAATTTATTTCACTATTGTATTATCAAAGCGTGAATATAGCGCAATCTCAATTAGAAATCAATATTGATCAAAAGAATCAAAAGAGGTAAGTAATGAAATATAACCGTGTACATCCAAATCTCTTCTATAACCTGTTGCTCCTAGTACAACACCTTCTTTATTAAGAATAAGAATAGCAGGAAAAACCATCTTCTTATTATATCGGCTGGCAAGCGCTTTATTCTTCTGCTTTTGTTCTTTAGAAATTCTGTTTTTCTTTCTTCTAGGGAAATCTGCTTTTAACCAAACATATTTTTGTTGAGTGAAATCTGCAAATTCTTGAGTAGATAGAATTTTCTTTTCCAGTTTAATACAAGGAGGACACCAATCTGAGCCAGTAAAAAACAAAACGATTTTTTGGTCTTTTTCTTTAGCGACTGCCAAAGCTTCATCCAGATCATATTTCCAGTCCTGGGCGTTACCCTTGAAACTGAAACCTAAAAAAAATATAAATACGAAAAAAGGGGCTAGTTTATTCATATTAACTAAGACGCAATGCTAAACAAAACATTACAAAAAATATAAAAATTTCTTAAAACTCTAAATCTCGTTCGATTTCTTCCATCTCTACCAGATCATAAGCTTCCTGAAGTGTAGGCACAATAGTAATCTCTTCAGAAATATCATCATAAGACAATTTATCCGTAACAATAACGAATGAATGTTTTCCGGCCTTATGTTGATTAGATATCCTCAAGAACTCATTCACATCTGCCACAGAAAGATCCTTTAAAGAAAATAAATTAATAATAAGATTATCGTTTTTAAGCGTTTCATACTTATCTTCAAGACCCTTGACAAATTCGATTATGGTAGTCTTTTCTTGTGTGATTATGGTTGTAGAACCATCTTTATTAAAAATCATAAGTTATCGTTTAATTTTAGAAGCTAACAGATAAATCACTGCCATTCTCACTGCTACTCCATTCTGAACCTGATCCAAAATAATGGCTTGATCCGAATCAGCAACATCACTCGTGATTTCTACGCCACGATTGATGGGTCCTGGATGCATTATTACAATTTCTTTATTAAGACTATCAAGTAATTTTTTATTCACCCCAAATTGTTGGGTATACTCTCGAGTAGAAGGGAAATAACTAATTTCCATTCTTTCATTCTGTACTCTGAGCATATTTGCGATATCACACCATTCTAGTGCTTTTCGTAAATTTGTTTCTACATCTACCCCTAGTTTTTCAATATATTTAGGAATCAAGGTTTTAGGTCCACAAACTTTTACTTCTGCTCCTTGTAATTTGAGCGCAAAAATATTAGAAAGTGCTACTCTGGAATGCAAAATATCACCCACAATTACCACTTTTTTGCCTGCCACTTCTCCCAAGCGCTCTCTTATTGAATAGGAGTCCAAGAGGGCCTGCGTAGGGTGTTCATGTGCACCATCTCCAGCATTAACAATACTCGCATCCACATGTTTTGATAAGAAAACACCGGCCCCGGGGTTTGGATGTCTCATCACTACCATATCAACCTTCATCGAAAGTATATTATTCACCGTATCGATAAGGGTTTCTCCCTTTTTTACCGACGAAGAAGCTGCAGAGAAATTGATAACATCTGCAGAGAGTCTTTTTTCAGCAAGTTCGAAAGATAATCTTGTCCTGGTGCTGTTTTCAAAGAACAAATTAGCAATAGTAATATCTCTTAATGAAGGGACTTTTTTGATGGGTCTATTGATCACTTCTTTAAAATGATCTGCCGTTTCAAAAATAAGATCAATATCTTTCTTATTTAGGTATTTTATTCCCAGTAAGTGATTTACACTTAATTCGCTCATAGTATTTTATATTGCTATTCTAAAGTACTTTTGATATTTATTTACCAACCAGATAAACGGCATCTTCTCCTTCATTTTCTTTCCAATGCACCTTTACTTTTTCCTGATTGATCGCATCCACCTGTCTCCCTCTATAGTTAGGCTGAATAGGTAAATGTCTGCTAAATCGTCTATCGATTAGTGTTAATAGTTCTATTTCTGATGGTCTACCAAAGGATTGAACAGCGGTAAGCGCGGCACGAATACTTCTTCCGGTGTATAACACATCATCAATAAACACCACTCGCTTGTCTTCTACTACAAAATCAATATCCGTAGAGTTTGCTGCCAAAGGCTTTTCTCCTCGCCTAAAGTCATCTCTATAAAACGTAATATCCAAATACCCTAAATCTACGGTATCCAGGTGATAATCATTTAATAGTATTTGTCTTATTCGGTCTGCTAAAAAAGTACCTCTAGGTTGCACACCAATAAGCACGGTGTCTTTAAAATGGGTATGATTTTCTATTAATTGACAAGCCAAACGGTGCAGTATGATATCTATTTCTTTTGCACTAAGTAGTAGTTTTTGACTCATATTCTCCAAAAGGATATTTGGGATACAAAAATAATGAAAATTTGCAATTAATCATGAGATAACCACAGAGTTTATGATAAATATAAGGTAAAGAAAAAAGGCTGCTCTAACGAACAGCCTTTTATGATTTAAAAAGTAAGAAAAATCTAGTTTCCTCCTTTTTCCATTTTAGCTTTAAGATCTGCTAAAGCATCAATATCACCAAGCGTAGTCTTTTCTGCTGCACTAGAGGCAGCTTTCTTAGCCGCTTGCTTAACAATCTTAGCTTCTTCTTCCTTGAATAAAGCAGTGTGAGAAGCAACTACTCTCTTGAATTCTTTACTGAATTCAATGATTTGGAATTCTGCTTCTTCTCCTTTTTTAAGCTTGCTTCCATCTTCTTTCTCTAAGTGACGAGAAGGAACAAATGCAACGATATCTTCGTTAAAATCGATAGTCGCTCCTTTGTCTACGATTTCAGCAATCTTAGCAGTGTGCTTAGTACCTAAACCAAACTCAGTTTCGTACTTATCCCAAGGATTCTCTTCAGTTTGTTTGTGTCCTAAACTTAGTTTACGACCTTCAACGTCCAATTCAAGAACGATTACATCAAGAGTATCACCAACATTAGTAAAGTCTGATGGGTGCTTGATTTTCTTAGTCCAAGAAAGATCAGAGATATAAATCAATCCATCGATTCCTTCTTCTAACTCTACGAATACACCAAAGTTAGTGAAGTTACGTACGATACCAGAATGCTTAGATCCTACAGGATACTTGGTAGTAATATCTGTCCATGGATCTGGAGTCAATTGCTTGATACCAAGAGACATCTTACGCTCTTCTCTATCCAAAGTAAGTACTACAGCTTCTACCTCATCTCCAACTTTTACGAAATCCTGAGCCGAACGTAAGTGAGTTGACCAAGACATTTCAGAAACGTGGATTAATCCTTCTACCCCTTCTTCTACTTCGATAAATGCACCGTAATCTGCGATTACTACTACTTTTCCTTTAACCTTATCTCCTACCTTAAGATCTTTATCAAGAGCCTCCCATGGGTGTGGCTTCAATTGCTTAAGACCTAACTGAATACGAGTCTTAGCCTCATCAAAGTCTAAGATTACAACATTCAATTTCTGATCCAACTCAACGATCTCGTTTGGATGGTTAATTCTTGACCAAGAAAGGTCAGTAATATGGATAAGTCCGTCAACTCCTCCAAGATCAACGAATACACCGTAAGAAGTAACATTCTTAACAGTACCTTCTAGTACTTGACCTTTTTCTAATTGACCGATAATTTCTTTCTTCTGCTCTTCGATATCAGCTTCGATAAGCGCTTTGTGAGAAACAACAACGTTTTTGAATTCGTGGTTGATTTTTACCACTTTGAATTCCATTGTTTTTCCTACATATGCATCATAATCTCTAATTGGCTTCACATCAATTTGAGAACCTGGTAAGAACGCTTCGATTCCGAAAACGTCTACGATCATACCTCCTTTAGTTCTACACTTCACGAAACCATTTACGATTTCACCAGAGTCATGAGCTGCATTTACTCTATCCCATGCTTTGATTACACGAGCTTTACGGTGAGAAAGGATCAACTGACCAGTAGCGTCTTCACGTACATCAATTAATACTTCTACTTTGTCACCTACTTTTAAATCTGGGTTATAACGAAATTCATTTAACGAAATAACTCCTTCACTTTTGGCATTGATGTCGATAATAGCATCACGATCAGTAATGTTGATTACTGTTCCCATTACTACTTCGTCATTTAACGTATCCACGAAATTTTCAGCAACCAATTTTTCAAACTCTTCTAATTTAGAGTCAGCAATAGGATCGATTCCTTCTTCGTAATTGTGCCAGTTAAATTCTTTTAGAAATTGCTCAGGATTCGCTTGTTGCGGAGAAACTTCCTGAACGTCTGTGTTTTTTGTTTCTTCAGACATTGAAGATAAAATTTGTATTCTGTAAATATTTGAAAGTTAAAGCGAAAACTTCACAGAAGCGTTATAATTCGTTTTATAAAAACCCTTTTCTACTTTCTTACTCGCTAAAAAGGAGTGCAAAAGTACAATTTAATATATTATAAAACAACACACTAGAACAAAGATTATAAAAAAAGCCCGAATATCTCGGGCTATATATTTTCTGATGAATTAGAAAGCTAAATTTCTAGTTCATCAAATAGATCAATTAACTTTGGATTAGATGGTCTTGGCGCGTTGGCACTCACTATTTTTCCTTCGGGATCTACCAAAATAAATCTGGGAATACCTTTTATACCATAGTTCATTACAAAATCAGATTTCCAATCCTTATCGGCAATTAACTGAATACCTCCAAGTTCTTTCTCCTCGACCATTTGTTTCCAGGCATCGTAATCTTTTTTGCGATCGATAGAAATACTTACAAATTCTATGTTTTTATCGTGATAGTTTTCTTCCAGCTTTTTCAAAAAAGGAATTTCCTTTTTACAAGGACCACACCAGGTTGCCCAAATATCCATATATACATATTTGCCTTTTAGATCTCCTAAAGCCGTAGATCCCCCTTTAAAATTTTCGTAGTCAAAAGATGGTGAAGGTTTTCCTTTGACCAGCGTTTTATAGATGTTGTATTGTCTTTCAAACTCTTTTTGATGCTCTTGGTTTGGAGTAGTCTTTAATACCGCGTACAATTCATCAAGTTTGTCTGAATACGCCATATAAAACGACATATTTTGTAAGAAAGCTTCTTTTATCTTACTATCAGCCGGCATCCCTCCTACTAATTCTTGTAATGCTTTTGGTGTATCATCATCATATTTTTTCTCTAAATCTGACAAGCTTCGTTGAAGATATCCTCTTACTAAATTTTTGTACTGAGGTAAGGTTTGATATTTATTTTCATCTGTAAAATCTATTTCCTTTGCTTCTTCAAAAAAATCATCCGGAAGTTCTAACTCCTCTTTTTTGGTATAGTATTTATGAGCACCTGTATAATCAAAAAGCCTTCCTACATGAGCATATGTATTGTTTAAGGTTTCTGATTGAACAAAATCAACATTCAACTGTTTCTTACTATCTAGTAAGTTTTGGATTTCGTTCTTAAGTGCTTTAGATTTTTCCTTGTATGCTTCAGGTTCTAAAGAAAAGAACGCTTTCATATCTGTAGTAACCTCTTCATTCTTCAAGTATTTCTCGGCCAAAAAGTTATTTTCACCCGATCCTACTCCTGTATAGGCAATTGATTCGTCGAATTGACTAGTATCGATGGTTAAGTTTAAATCAGCTCCTTTGGTAAGATATATAGCTGAATATTCTTTACCGATGTTATAATCGTAGTATCCTTCTACATCAATTTTTAAGGTATCAGAAAAAGTACCATCTTCTGCAATTGGAATTTTATGTTCAAAATCGTTACCGAAAATTCTAACCTCGTCAGCGTTTCCTGTTACTTTGCCAGAAAATAGAGCGTAATCCTTTTTTACTTCCTTTTGGCAAGCAACAAGAACCACACATACTAAAAGCATCCATAGTTTATTCATAAGAGTAAGTTTTTGTTTATTACCTATAAAAATACATTTATTGTTTTAATCTTATAGTTAATATGATTTAATATTTCACAATTTCAAACTCACTCCTTCTATTGGTTTGGTGCTCTTCTTCAGTACAAACCTTATCCTCACAACTGATCAACGGAACGGATTCTCCAAAACCAACAAATTGCATTCTTCTGGCATTTACATATCCGATCAACGCCAAATAGTTACGCGTAGACTCCGCTCTTCGTTCTGATAGTAGTTGATTATATGATGCGGTACCTCGGCTATCGGTATGTGAACTAATTTTGATATATACGGTCTTATACTTTTCTAGTTTCTGTGCTAGTTTGTCCAGTACTTTTTTAGAATCTGATCGGATATTCCACTTATCGTAGTCAAAATAAATTGGCGGCATTTCAAAATACAGTTTCCCATTTTTTTCAACTACAGGAGGACCTTCTCTATCATTTAATAACAGTTCTCTTAGTTTTTCTTTAGAAATCTCTTCTTCTTTGGTTCGGGTATTACTACTGGTCACCGTATTTTGATTTCTGATATTGATACTGTCTTTTACGTTTATCTGGTCGGTGTTCTCTGTAATTTTTTCTCGTTGCTTATCCCTATCCAGATAGACTACATAGGTTTCGTTCTGCTTTTCTTTTACCAAAACGGGCTTTGTTCGTGTTTTATAACCAAAAGCCGAAGCCTTGAAGTTATATTTCCCCGAAAAGAGTTTCATTTCAAAACCTGCTATAGAATCTAACTGACTTTCATACAACTTCTCATTATCTTCATCATATAAAATCACCTCTGCATTGGGAATATAACTCTCAGATGCATAATCCCTAACCTCGAAGCGAGCAATGTATTCTTTTGGAAATATTTCCCCTATTTGTGAAAATGAATAAATATCATCTCCTACTTTTTTTCTATTGGATGCAAAGAAACCATCAGTTTCGTTATAATATGCCATAGAAAAGTCATCGTAGCTAGAATTAATAGGCGCTCCTAGATTGATAGGTTTGGTAAACTCCTCTTTCTTTAATTCTGAAACAAAATTATCCATCATTCCCAGTCCTAAATGACCATTTGACGAAAAGAATAAATGGCCTTTGTCCGAAATAAAAGGAAATTGCTCTCTGTTTTTCGTATTGATAACAGGGCCCAGATTCACTGGCTTTCCATAGGTTCCGTCAAGATCAACATCCACGTAATAAATATCAAAATCACCATAGCCACCAGGCATATTGGACGCAAAATATAATTTAGATCCGTCAGGTGATAACGCAGGATGCTCTATAGAATAATTTACATTATTGAATGCTAACTTTTCTGGGGTTGACCAGGCTCCATCTACCTTATTAGCCTTGTATAGGTGCACAGAATTTTTCCGTAAGCTATCGAATTTTTTCTTCCCTTTTTCTGAATTACTTTTGGAGAGGTACATCGTATTCCCATCCTTGGTAAAGCAAAAATTACCTTCATGTAGCTTAGAGTTTACTTCTTTTGATAACGTCGTTGCTTCGTTTGTTGGAATATTCTTCTCATTAACTGCAACCTGGTAGATATCCAAAAAAGGACGATGTGTCCATTTATAATTTTTATCAAGTGCACTATGAGGGCTTCTATCGGTAACAAAATAGACAATACTATCCCTTTTGACTGCTCCAAAATCAGCCGCGTCAGAATTAAAAGACACTGATTTCACCTTATAATCGTCATCCTTCAACTTAAAATTCTCTATAGTTGAGATCACATCCTCTTTATCAACGGTATCATCGGAATTGCCGCTAGCATACAACTTCAGATAAGGAATGGACTTATCATATTCTCCTAAAGCAGACAATACCTGATACATCATAAAGTTGTATTTATTATCATAGGTTTTATCACGATCATAAAACTTTCCAGAAGTAAGCACCTTTAAATACCGATAGGCTTTTCTAAACTTAAAAGTACGGTAATAAGATGTAGAGATATTATTTAATATGTGCTTGGTATATCCTTCTTGATTAAGCTGTTGTTCGTATTGCAAGGCCGCGTTTATATAATCACCTTGTTCAAAAAAACGATCTGCTCTACTTTTTTTCTGAGAAAAAGCAAATTGGAACGTTACTAGTAGCAGTATAAATATCTTTGTCTTTGTCATCTAGAAAAATCTTGGTGAAGTATGTTGGTTACCAAATCGTAGAAGGTCGAAGTTATATAGCAATACTATTTCATGACTTCCATCGTTAAATCCGCTTAACTCGCTTACACTAAAATCATAAGAGTACCCCACTTTTAGATTCTGAGTAATATTAAATCCAGCAAGGGCTATAAACGAATCTGTATATCGATACGAAACCCCAAGCTCAAACTTATCATAGATCAAAGAGTTTAAGGATATATCAAACGTAAGTGGTGAATCAATAACCTGTTTTACTACAAAAGAAGGTTTTAGCTTTACTTCGTCTACAAAATCAAAAACGTAACCCGCAATACCATAAATATGTGTTTTGGTTTGCGATACTCCTATTCCATCGATATCAATATCGCTAGGCAACAAGTTTGGAGAAGAAACACCAGCATAAAAATTACTAGTGAACAAATATACTCCGGCTCCAATATTCAATTGAGTCGTAGAGGTGTTATCTCTAAAGGCGGGATCATCGGCCACATCAGACCCCGAAGGATCTATTCTGAAATTATTGATTCCTGCTTTAAGCCCGTAGGATAACTTGGCCTGATCAGATATTCTAGTGATGTAGGCAAAATCCAAATTGATATAATCATTCACTACCGGAATAGCATCTCCAATTTTATCATTTACATAATTTACACTCAGTTCTATTTTTTCACTCAAAGGGATATTTCCAAAAACATTGGTAGTCTCGGGACTTCCTTCGATCCCTGTCCACTGTCTGCGATATAGCAATCCCGTCGAGATCAAACCACTTTGATTGGTTACATATCCTGGATTTACTGTACTCATATTGTACATGTACTGAGAATACTGAGGTTCCTGCTGTGCATACGCTAGCGAGCAGAGAACCAAGGCCAAACTAAAAATTATTTTTTTCATTGATTATCTGCTTAGGTAGAAACTACCTTGTATTGGTAAATTGTTTTCAAAATTAGGTGTAAAAATATAGAAGTATGTTCCCGATGGAAGATCATCCCCTAATCGCACCGAAGTGTTACTTTCTCCTCTAAATTCTTCGGTATCGCGATTGCCTTCGTATACTAAACTTCCGTATCGGTTATAAATCTTGAGATCGAAATCTGGAAATGCTTCTGGGATGTTATACACATCTTCTATAAAAAGGTCAAAAGTGTCATTTTGATTATCTCCATTAGGAGAAACCCCATCCTGAAAATCTAAAGTACACAACTCTCCACTAGAAGAACGCTCACCTGTATTCAAGATATTAATATTGACCGCCACTCGTTCAGACTCACAATTGTCCACATCCACATTGGCGATATACAACAATTGATTATCTAACAGGATTGGATTATCTATAATTGGCGTATCACTTTCTAACGAAGTATACCAATTAAAATTAAGCACATCTACCTCTATATCATCTAATCTGGCTGCATCCAGGATACAAAATTCCTGATCCGGAACATTGGGCTCTGGCAAATCGACAATTTGAACAGCAACGTTAAGCGACGATTCATCACAAGGAACTGCGTTGGTTACCACATATCTAAAGTTATAAATCTCGTTGGTCAAGGTCTCGAATTCTAAAACTCCTTCTGGCGAAAGCGCTCCTGTACCATCTGTATCTTCAAAAACTCCGGTTCTTGGCGTATCTCTATCCAAAAGAGTAAATAAATTTACTCTTCCATCGATTTTACAAAAGCTATCTGCCCTGTCATTTCCAATCGTTTGAGGCTCTACAACAATAATTCTCACAATCGCCGTATCTTCATCTGGACATCCAGGATTAGCAGGTACAGTATAGGTGTAATTTCCTGGACCTAAGATTGGCAAGGTTTCATCGTTGATATCAAAAGTTCCTAAATGATCGGTAGAAACATATCCAAAAGGCCCTGTCCATGTACCCGTTGTATCTGGAGTACCTCCTAGTAAATCAAAAAGAGAAAGACTTAGATTATCAGAACAAACCCGAAACTCGTTATCCTCGCCAGCATCAGGCACAGCGTACACCGTAAATTCTAGATCAGCTTGCTCGACACATCCTGAACTGCTTGTGGTAGTATATGTAAAATTAAAAACTTGAGATACTGCTATATCTGGAAAAACAAAATCGTTATTAATAGTAGCACCCGATCCATCTGTCCAAACTCCTGTATCCACCACAGTATCTGTACCATTGGTATTCAAAAGGCTAATAAGATCAACCTGTCCAATAGAGGCGCAAAGATCAATATCATCGGTATCTTCTCCAGCATAATCAAAAGCCAATACCTCTATAACCACCTGTGTTGTTAAAATAGCACATGGGTTATTAGAGAAGGTTGGATCTAATGGATCTGTAATAAAAGGATCACAAATTTGATCTGGAGAAGGACAATTAATATCTGGTGTTACTCCAAATTCGAAAGTATACACTCCTGGCGGTGCTAATGATAAATTAACAGTCCCAAGGTAATAATCAATACTGGTATCGAAATCCATCAACGAATTCGGCTGTTCTACTAAACCTAAAGAAGACGGACCAGAAACCAATCTCCAGTTTACATAAAAACTGTTATCATATGTGAAATCAAAACCTCCCTCGGTAGTAAATTCTAACAAGTCAAATAGATTAAGGCTTCCAGAAGTATTTCTACACAATCTTGGAGCAGCAGCTGGTTGATTAAACGATCTCAACTGCTCATAAAAGGTAAAAGACACTGAGGTATTTCTATCGGTACACACTCCAGATCGTTGATCTACATTATAAGTATAGTCTACAGTTTCGCAACCAAATCGCAAGTTGTTTCCTCCATCTACAATTTGCTCATATACCGTTCTAAGATTCACCATAGAGTCATTTTCGTCTGCTATTTGTCCTGTTGGATCTGCAATACTCCAATATCCTTCTATATCTTCTCCAAGTAAATACTGATCATCTCGTAAATCAATATCAGCATCATAAACTCCTGCTAACACATCAGACTCACAAATCTCTGTAGTATCAGATCCTCCAGAATCTACTTGGCGTATCATAGAAATTCTTACTGTGGTCTCTTCAGAAGGATCACATGGTGTTAATCCCGGTACTCGATAAGTAAATTCAAACACTTCTTGATCTACTAACGGAAGTCCTGGTTGATAAGGTATTCTGGCTGCAAACATAGAACCGTTAAGAGACAAGAAATTTGGGCTACTCCCATTGTATATCCACTCTCCGTTAAGATGAGGAGGAGGGTTAAGTGCATCTGAAGTAAGCGCATTAAACAAATCAAAGGTTTCATCATCACAGGCCTCTACATTTACATTCAACGTACCAAAAGGAGCTAAAGTTACCCCAGAGTATGGCCCCAAAAACAATCTCGCTGTGCGAATAGGCACATCACCGCAGGCTGCATTTCTTAGTTCGAAAAAATAATTATTGGGTGTTGTTGCTGTTGTAGAAAATTGTAAATCCCAAGTAGATAGGTTACCAGTAACAGCATCAAAAGCTACACTAAATCTGGGACTTATAGACCAAGTACCATCTGCTGGTGTAGTGCCGGTTTCATCATAAATATTGATAATTCCGTCTGGATCACCATTCATATCAAAATCGATAGTTTCCATATCGCATTTCTCTATGGTAATGAGGCCTGGATTGACACATTGGGAAAAAGAACGTTGGGCAAAAAACAACAGCCCGATTAAGAGTATTTTTACAATAGGTTTCCCAAAAACATATTGTAATTCACCTTTGCTATGTTTCAAAATTAGTTGGTTTAGGTCTACGAAATTATAACATTTTGTTAACAAAACAAGTTTTTGTCGGTAAATTTCGCTTTTAATCGATTGTTTAGGTCAAAATACTCAACTTCTTGATTGCAAAACATTTACTATATCATTTAATTTATATCCTTTGGCTTGTAGCAATATTAGATAGTGAAAGAGTAAATCTGCACTTTCGTTCAAAAACAGTTCTTCATTATCATCTTTAGCTTCGATGACCACCTCTACTGCTTCCTCTCCTACTTTTTGAGCTACCTTATTAATTCCTTTTTTAAATAATGAGGCTACATACGATTTTTCATTATCCTGATTCTCCTTTCGATTTCGAATTACTTCTTCAAGTTCTGTTAAGAAACCATACTCCTGAACATTCTTATCGTTCCAGCAAGTATCTGTACCCGTATGACAAGTAGGACCTTCTGGTTTAACAGACACTAACAACGTATCCTTATCACAATCCACTTTTATATCGATTAGATGCAAAAAATTGCCACTCTCTTCTCCTTTGGTCCATAACCTATTTTTTGATCTACTGAAAAAAGTAACTTTTTTAAGTGCAATCGTTTTATCATAAGCCTCCTGATCCATATATCCCAACATTAAAACATTCTTGGTCATTGCATCTTGAATGATTGCTGGCACTAATCCATCACTATTTTTATTGAAGTCTATTTCCATGCTTTACTATTACTAGCTGCATATGCAGCATTTTTTCTAAATTTTTAATTTATTTTTTTGTGACAACACCTATTTTTCTCTTAAAAAGTCACTTGGTCAGATTCTAACCGGAATATCATTCTTTTTTAATTCCTGCTTTAAATCACTGATTTCTATTTCTTTAAAGTGAAAAACACTTGCTGCCAAAGCTGCATCAGACTTCCCTTTATTAAAGGTGTCTACAAAGTGCAAAATGTTACCTGCTCCACCTGAAGCAATTATTGGAATATTCAATTCTTCAGATAATTTAGCCAAAGCTTCGTTGGCAAATCCATCTTTGGTACCATCGTGATCCATTGAGGTAAATAGGATCTCTCCCGCTCCTCTTTGTTCTACTTCTTTAGCCCATTCAAAGAGATTAAGTTCTGTTGGCACCTTTCCTCCTACCAAATGTACTTTCCATTCTCCATCAATATTTTTTGCATCGATAGCTACTGTTATACATTGACTCCCAAATTTACCAGCCAATTCATTGATCAAATCAGGGTTTTTCACCGCTGAAGAGTTCACAGAAACCTTATCTGCTCCATTCTGCAATAAAATATCTACATCCTCTACAGACGATATCCCTCCTCCTACTGTAAAAGGAATATTCACCTTCTCTGCTACTCGAAGTACCAAATCAGCCAGGGTTTTTCGTCTTTCTTCTGTAGCAGAAATATCCAGGAAAACCAGCTCGTCTGCTCCCGCTTTAGAATATGCATCAGCCAATTCAACCGGATCCCCAGCATCTCTAAGGTCGACAAAATTTACCCCTTTTACTGTTCTTCCGTTTTTTATGTCTAAACAAGGAATTATTCTTTTAGTAAGCATTAGTCATTTTTGTTTTTAATATTCAAATCTATTCCATCATAAAACCCTAAGTTGGATTTGTCTTTGAGCTGTTTGGTCCAAAACGCTATTTGTCCTGTATGGTACGAGTAATGTTCGGCAACATGAATAGCAATACCAATTCCTGAAAACGTAAATCCCTGCACCTCTCGCTCTCTAAGCAATTCTGAAGTTGAAATGTTACGAAGTGTTTGTCTAGCCTTTTCAACAGTTTCTTGTAACTTACTCCATAATTCGTCTTTGCTTACCCCTCCTTTGGCGGCAAACTCCTCATCTCTTGCTCTTTGGTCCTCAGTATTTCCCAAAGAAGAAATTGCATATTGGGTAATGTTACCACACAAATGGAGTATCAGGTTACCAACACTATTTGAGTTTGATGTTGGTTTTTTCCAAATATCTTCTTCATCAAGTTGTTCAAAACTTAATCCGATCATTCTTGTACTTTCATCCCATCTATAGATGATCTGTTCTACGAATTCTTTTGCAACTTTCTCTTCCATATTTATGCTCTTGAAAGAATGAAATTTTCTAATTGAGTAAGGCTAATCTTATTTTCATAAATCGCTTTACCAATGATAGTTCCCTCGCATCCTAGTTCAGCTAGTCTAGGGAGTTCTTCAAAATCAGAAATACCACCAGAAGCAATCAATTTCACTCCTTCAGTTTCACTTAAGATTTTTTGATAAAGATCAAAAGAAGGCCCTTGCAACATTCCGTCTTTACTAATATCCGTACAAATCACATAAGTAATTCCTTTTTCTCGATACTCTTTGATGAAAGGAATCAACTCCTTGTCGCTTTCTTCCAGCCATCCACTCACAGCTATTTTCTCATTTTGAGCATCGGCACCCAGAATAATGCGGTCTTCTCCGAAACGCTGTAACCATGAGGTAAAAGTATCTGGATCTTTTACCGCAATACTCCCTCCTGTGATTTGATTTGCTCCGCTTTCGAAGGCTATTCTAAGATCTTCGTCTGTTTTTAATCCTCCTCCAAAATCAATTTTCAAATTTGTTTTGGTTGCGATTTGCTCTAAGACTTTGTGGTTTACAATATGTTTTGATTTGGCTCCATCTAGGTCCACCAAATGCAAATATTGTATTCCGTGATCTTCGAACATTTTTGCCACTTCAAGTGGATTTTCGTTATATATCTTTTTGGTTGCATAATCGCCTTTGGAAAGACGAACACATTTCCCCTCGATAATATCTATAGCTGGTATAATTCTCATAATTCTAAGAAGTTCTTTAATATTTGTTCACCAACATCACTACTCTTTTCTGGGTGAAATTGGGTTCCATAAAAGTTATTTTTCTGTAATGCAGTACTGTAGGCTATTCCATAAGTAGATTGTGCTACTGTTTCTTCAGTAATAGGTGCGTAATAGCTATGTACCAAATAGATGTATTCCTTTTCTGCAACATCTTTGAACAATGGTGATTTTAAATCTTCTATTTGATTCCAACCAATTTGAGGCACCTTAACTCCATGATTAAATCTCAATACATTAGTGCCAAAAATCGCTAGTCCTTTGGTATCTCCTTCTTCGGTATAGTTACACATTAACTGCATACCCAAACAAATACCTAATACGGGTTGTTTCAATTTTGGAACCAAAGTATCTAACCCAGATTCTTTAAGCTTTTTCATAGCACTACTTGCTTCTCCTACACCAGGAAAAATTACCTTATCGGCTTGTTGTATCTCTTCGGGATCATTGCTTAAAACAGCTTCATATCCCAATCGTTGAATTGCAAACTTTATAGATTGAATATTTCCAGCCCCGTAGTTTATAATTACTATTTTCATGTGTTTATCAAAAAGATTATACAGCTTGTTTTGTTTTACAACATTCCTTTTGTACTAGGCAAAATCATTTTTTCCGGATCTCTTTTTACCGCAACTTTAATGGCTTTGGCAAAAGCCTTAAAAATAGCTTCAATCTTATGATGTTCATTTACCCCTTCGGCTTTGATATTTAAATTTGCTTTTGCGCCGTCTGTAAAAGACTTAAAGAAATGGAAAAACATCTCTGTTGGCATTTTACCAATCATTTCTCTTTTGAAATCTGCCTCCCAAACTAACCAGTTGCGTCCTCCAAAATCAATAGCAACCTGTGCCAGGCAATCATCCATTGGCAAACAGAACCCATAACGTTCGATCCCTAATTTATCTGCTAGCGCTTTTGAGAAAACCTCTCCCAATGCAATAGCAGTATCTTCAATAGTATGATGCTCATCAACTTCCAGATCTCCTTTGACCTTAATTACCAAATCCATTTGCCCATGACGAGCGATCTGATCTAACATGTGATCAAAAAATTCTAAACCAGTAGAAATATCACTCTTACCAGTACCATCCAAATTCAGCTGAATAAAAATATCCGTCTCATTGGTTTTTCTAGCAATTTCTGCAACGCGATCCTCTAATTTCAAAAACTCATAAATACGTTGCCAATCATTACTTTCTAAGGCAATATACTCGTCAAGCTCATCTGTATTGATGGTTATTTCTCCAGTTCCCAGGTTGGTATTATCATTTATAAATATCCCTTTGGCACCTAGGTTTTTAGCCAATTCCATGTCGGTAAGGCGATCTCCTATCACGAAGGAGTTTTTCAGATCATAAGCATCCGAAAAATATTCTGTTAGCAACCCAGTACCTGGTTTTCTGGTATTGGCATTCTCATGTGGAAATGTTCTATCCAAAAATACTTTATCGAATACTACTCCTTCGTTTTCAAAAGATTTCAAGATAAAATTATGTACTGGCCAAAAGGTATCTTCTGGAAAGACATCTGTTCCCAAACCATCTTGATTGGTAATCATTACCAGCTCATAATCCAGTTCTTTAGCAATTTTCCCCAAATAGGTAAATGCCTTTGGATAAAAGATCATCTTTTCGAATGCATCTATTTGTTCGTCTGCTGTTTCTTTTATGATTGTTCCGTCTCTATCTATAAATAATACTTTCTTTTTCATGTCTAGATATAATGTAAGGCTTAAATCTGAAATATTACTTTACAAGTTTTGCAAGGTTTTAATTAATTTTTTATTTTCTGTTTCAGTACCTACTGTAAACCGCAGGGTATTTTCGCATAAAGGTTGTGTGCTTCTATTTCTAACTACGATACCTTTTGCTAATAATTGCTCATATCGCTTGTCAGCATCATCAACTTTTGCTAAAACAAAATTAGCATCGGTATCATATATAGTCTCTACAAAAGCTACAGCTGCCAGCGCCCTAACCAGGCTTTCTCTTCCTTCTAGGATACTGCTGATCTCTGTTTTTACTTTTTCCTGATCCAATACGCGATCCAAAGCCCGTTGCTGTGTCAATTCATTGACATTGTAAGGCGGTTTTATTTTGTTTAAAATTTGGATAATCTCTTCAGAGGCATAACAAATCCCTAAACGTATCCCAGCAAGACCATAAGCCTTAGACAAAGTTTGTGTAACTATCAAATTGGGATACTTTGTAAGATTTGCCACCCAGCTTTCCTTTTTAGAAAAATCAATGTAAGCTTCGTCAACTACTACCAAACCATTGAATGATTCTAGAATAGTTTCTATTTTCTTAGGATCAAAAGAGTTTCCTGTAGGATTATTGGGAGAACACAAAAAGATGATCTTCGAATTGTCATCTACAGCATCAAAAATTCCAGGTAGATCAGGTTGAAAATCTTTTGTTAACAACACTCTTTTTTCTTCTATATCATTGGTATTGGCTAATACCTTGTACATCCCATATGTTGGTGGTAATGTGATGATATTATCTTTTTTTGGTTCACAAAATGCTCTAAAAATAAGATCCAGTACTTCATCACTACCATTACCTAACAACATATGATTACTCGACACTCCTTTTTGAGCTGCCAAAGCATCTTTAAGACTACGTTGCTGAGGGTCTGGATAACGATTCACTCCATTTTCATAAGGATTTTCGTTGGCATCCAAAAAAATCATATCTGACCCATCACTAACGTATTCATCTCTTGCTGATGAGTAAGGCTGTAAGCCTTTTACGTTATCTCTTACAATTCTGTTTATATCAAATTCTATTTTTTTCATTGTCGTATTTTACGATAACTTATTATAAATTAATGCTCCTAAAAACCCTAGTACAACTGAAACAAAACCAATCACGATTAAAAACCCAATACTCAATAAAATGAATTTTAAAAATTTAAACAGAATTCCTTTAATGGATAGTTCTGCAATTTTTTTATAACTAATCAAATAATAGGCAATAGTGATAATCGAGCTATACATATATATAGATGGATGTATTGCTACCGAAGCCAAGAAAAACAAAGTCCCTACAAGTAACCCAAATGCTACCAGGTAGGCATTTGCCACCAAATGTTCTCCATAATTAAATGGTTTGCTACCAAACACCAAAAAAGCTAAAAGAGCATATACCGGTGTAAATAGAAATACCGAAACATTGAAATAACGTAATAATATGACATACATGTTTCTACTTGCTTCAATAGACGAATCCCTATATTCGGCATATTCTTGTTGATACTCTGCAGAGTTTTTATCCTTTCCTGGATTGATCATGGCAAATATTTCCTCATACATCGATTCATCTTGAGTGGCATCTATCCTGCTAATATATTCTTCTGAAAAAGTATTAAATACGAATGTTGAAATCGCGGCTACAATCGCCAAAAAAGCAAATGGATTAATGTATCGCTTTCTTGTACCAGTAACATAATCCAAAATCACCTGATACGGTGCTACTGCAAAAGTTCTTATGGTCCTTAAAAACAGATTATCCAATCCCAAAACATCATTAAAAAAATCGTTTCGTAATTGTTTCAAAGTGATCCTTTCACTAATCACCTTGGCTCCGCAATTATTACAGTACCCTAATCCTTCTTCTAGTTGATATCCACAATTTTTACAATTCATCCCAATAATTTTAATTTTCTGATAGGCTTTGTAGTCGCAACGTAACTGCATTTTTGTGTGCTTGAAGACCCTCTGCTTCGGCCATCAACTCAATAGCATTCCCTATATTTTTTATTCCTTGTTCTGATATTTTCTGAAATGTCATGGATTTCATAAAGCTATCCAGGTTTACACCGCTATATTGCTTTGCATAGCCATTTGTAGGCAAGGTATGATTGGTTCCAGAAGCATAATCTCCTGCACTCTCTGGTGTATAATTACCAATAAAAACAGATCCTGCATTAACGATCTGATCTACATAGAAATCTTCATTTGCTACACAAACAATAAAGTGTTCTGGCCCATATTCATTAATTAGGTCCAAGGCTATTTGATCATTTTCTACATAAATCAATTTAGAGTTTTCTATAGCTGCCGTTGCAATCTCTTTTCTTGGTAACTTTTCTAATTGTCCTGCCACTTCTTTTTCTACCAATTCGATCATACTTTTTGAAGTAGATACCAGAATAACCTGACTGTCCTTACCATGCTCTGCTTGGCTCAATAAATCGGAAGCAACAAAAGCAGGATCTGCACTATCATCGGCTACCACTAATAATTCACTAGGACCAGCAGGCATATCTATGGCCACACCAAATTTGGTCGCCAATTGTTTGGCTACGGTGACGAACTGGTTACCCGGACCAAAAATTTTATAAACTTTAGGAATAGATTGGGTTCCAAACGTCATCCCAGCAATTGCTTGAATTCCTCCTGCTTTACAGATTGTTGTTACACCACATAAATCTGCGGTAAACAATATTGCGGGATGGATTTTACCTTCAGCATTTGGTGGAGAACACAACACAACCTCTTTACATCCCGCCAAGTTTGCTGGAACAGCGAGCATTAAAATCGTTGAAAACAAAGGGGCTGTTCCCCCAGGAATATAAAGCCCTACTTTTTGTATTGCTCTCTTTTCCTGCCAACAAGAAACTCCATCAGTAGTATCTACTGCTACTCGCTCTGTTTTTTGTGCCTTATGAAAAGCTTCAATATTGGATTTTGCCAATAATATAGCGGTTTTGAGCTCCTTATCGATCAGTATCTTTGCTTCTTCCACTTCGGCAGGAGTGACTAAGATGTCTTGGATAGCCACCCTGTCAAATTTTTGAGTATACGCATTAATAATTTCATCCCCTTCAGCTTTTACTTCATCAAAAATCTGCAAGACAGTGTCTTCAATATCTGCTATAGTTTGAGTAGGTCGTTTTAGTAGTTCTCCCCACTCTTTTATTTCTGGATTATATATTTTTTTCATTTGTTCTTTTCTATTAATTGATTGAATCTACAATTGTTTTTGATAGTGATAGGCTATCAATTTATAACCTTGATCCAACCAAAATTTCTGTCCAGAAGTATTATTTACATAACAGTTTAGTTCGGAAGCTACGCATCCTTTACTTCTGGCATAATCAAATATCCAATTCATCAATAACTTTCCGATTCCTTTACCTTGATATTCTGGAAGGATGTAAACATTATCTGGTTCTACATGTTTCCCAACATAATATTTAGTTAAGAACCACAAACCAGAAACACCAATTAATTTATTTTGATCGTAAACCCCAACACACTCATAACCAGATTGTAGCATATCTCCTAAACGAGATTTAAGTGTTTGCAAATCCACTTTATTATTCAACTCCTGCAAGAGTGGCAGTATACTATCGATATTGTTATTGGGTACTAGAGAAATAGTGTACATGATGATCTAAATCTATTGTGGTTATTACAGCACCATTTTTTCTATTGGGCAAACCAATATTCCTTCAGCACCTTCGGATTTTAGTTCGTCGAGGATATCCCAGAACTTATTTTTTTCAACTACGGTATGTATAGAACTCCATCCTTTTTCTGCAAGCGGCAATACCGTAGGGCTTCGCATTCCAGGTAATATTTTAACGATATTTTCTATCTTGTCATTTGGAGCATTCAGCAATACATATTTCGAGTTTCGCGCTTTTAGAACCGCCTGTATTCTGAATTGTAGTTTTTCCAAAATCTTTTTGGACTCTTCAGAAATTTTTGGAGAAACTGCTAATACTGCCTCAGAGGTTAACATTACTTCTACCTCTTTTAGATTGTTTTTGAACAACGTACTACCACTAGACACGATATCACAGATTGCATCTGCAAGACCAATATTAGGTGCAATTTCTACAGATCCAGATATCTGGTGAAGCTCTGCAGTGATTCCTTTTTGTGCCAAGAATTGATTTACTGTATTAGGGTAAGAAGTTGCAATTTTTTTACCATCCAAATCCTGAATAGAATTGTATTCAAACTCTTTGGGTACCGCCAGAGAAACTTTACATTTAGAAAAATTTAAACGTTCAGCTATCGAAATATCCTGTCCTTTTTCTATCAGCACATTTTCTCCTATAATAGCAATATCCACCACTCCATCTCTTAAATATTGAGGGATATCTCCGTTTCGAAGAAACATTACCTCCATAGGAAAATTGCGAGTCTGTGCTTTTAATTGATCTTTCCCATTATCAATTGAAATACCGCAATCTTTTAGAATTTTTACAGAGTCTTCATTAAGCCGACCGCTTTTCTGAATAGCAATTTTAATTTTTGACATTTTAATTTTTTGTTGTTGTGTTAGATCAAACCAAACGAGTTGATAGAAAACAAAAAACCCGTTTGAATTGCTCAAACGGGTTTTTATTTATTTGTTATATACACATACCAAACCTACCACGCCTGAGCGAATATGTTTGAATGGTGATGATGTATAAATATGTTTCTCATTGTTTTCTAATACTTCGCGAATTTATAAAAAAATATGTTTTCAAAATGCATTTCAACTTAATTTTTTGTTATTAATCTTTTTATCTGCATAAATCTTCAATAATTATTTGGCGTAATAGGTTGATTATAAACATTTTTATAACTTTAAAAGACAATACTAATCAACAACTTATGAAAAAAATCATTTCATTTCTTATCTTTTTGCTATTCGCATGGCTGGCAATGTGGTGGTATTATTCTTGCGATTGGTGCGCTCGGGAAACTGGGCAAAACCTAAAAAACGAAGAAAAAATTAAACTCGAACGCGAAGCTGCTGCCAAGAAAGCTTACGAAGATAGCATTGCCGCTATCGAACAACAGAAACTCAATTTTATCATCAAAGATGATGACGGTCAAGACGCACTAATTCTCAAAGGTCAACTTCAAATCAACGACAAAAATGGTGACGTATTCATTCCAGATGCCATTCCTGATATTGGTAATTTGGTTGCCGATTATCTCGGAAAAAATCAAAACAAAGAACTTTTCATTACCGGTTATGAAACCTCAGAGGAAAACAACACAGAAAATGAACTTGGATTGGCTCGGGCCCGTTTCATGAAAGACTTGTTCATAAAATCAGGTATTAATTCCGATAGAATCAGTACCTCTAGCGAGGTAAAGGATTATGAATACGATGGTGATGGTAATCATGTTGGAGGTATTTCATTACTTTTTAAAACATTAACCGAAGAACGTACTGTTGAAGTAGAGAAAAGTGTCGCTAACAGAACCTTATATTCCAATTTTGGTGAGAAGACATTTAAACCTGATGCCACGCTATCGAACTACGCTCTGGAATTGAAGAACTATCTCAACAAATATCCGGATAAAAGCGTACGTGTGACCGGGCATACCGATGATGTTGGAGATGAGGAAGCAAATCTCTGGTTTGGACAACAGCGTGCCAATAATGTACGACAGTATTTAATATCTCAAGGAATCGACGCTGATAAGGTTAAGGCAACTTCAAAAGGAGAATCTAATCCTATTGTTCCTAATACCAGTGAAGAAAACAGAGCAAAAAACAGAAGAATAGAAATCATTGTAAATTAAATAACCACAACTATGTTAGAATTTTTAAACGAAGCCAATTGGTGGTGTCTGCTTTTACTACTATTCCTAGCATTTTTGTTAGGATGGCTATTATCCCGATGGGCACTAAAAAATAAATACAAAGCTGAACTCGAAGAATGTCAACGACAAAATTCGATATTGAAAAATGCCGAATACACTAAAGCTAAATCGACATTCTCAAACAAAGCTTCTTCAGAAAATGAAATTAAAGCGATCAAAACCAGAGACCATGGTGGTATTCCTATTTCGAGTGCACCAGCTCCTACAGGAGAACAACCTAAGTTAAACTTTGCTAGTTTTGGTGAAGCGGATGCTTCGCAAAAGGATGATTTGAAATTAATAAGTGGTATTGGTCCGTTTATTGAGGAAAAATTAAATGGAATAGGGATTTACACGTTTGATCAAATTAGCCGATTTACCGCCGAAGATATTGAAACAGTTACACAACTTATTCAATTTTTCCCTGGTCGAATTGAGAGAGATCAGTGGACCAAACAAGCAGAAAAATTAAAGCAGAAATAGTAACACTAACCATGATCTATTTTGCTAAGCCTTCATGATACATGAAGGCTTTTTTTGTTCCTCATTTCAGAAGATAAATGAGTACAAATGAAAAAGCCTTGAATACAAGTATCCAAGGCTTTCCTACTATAATTAGTACACTATATGTTAGTTTTTAATAAATCGTTGAGTTTGTCCATTAATCACTATAGTATATAATCCATTTTGAAGTTGTGAAACATCAATTGCATTTTCAGCATTTCCTTCGTCAACTAGTTGCCCTAGCGTGTTAAAGATACTGTATGCCTTAGTATTGGTGTTAGCACTTGCTATGAATAAGTTATTCTTAGCTGGGTTTGGATACAAGGTAATTGCTAATGACGTATCAAAATCATTAAGGTCTACAAAAGTACCCGCTACTGCTGCTGTAGTCGAACCACAAGTACCTAAGTTAATCCAACCTGTTGTTGTTCTTTCATATAACGACCCTCTAAATGTTACCTGGTCTCCAGCACTGTAAGCTCTTGAGCTATCGTATTCTGCAACTCCAGCACAAATATCCGCTGGTGGCGTAGATGTTCCTCCTCCAGAAGAAAGAGATACATTGTCTATAGCAATATCTGCTTGCCACGTACCACCTGTAATTCTATTAAATCGTACTTGAATACTTCCTCCAACGTAGGATGCCAAGTCAACACTTGCATTTAACCAAGAGTTTCCTTTGTTACCCGTCTCACTCCAAACGCTTGTCCATGAAGAACCATTGTCATCACTTACTTCTAATGCAATACTACCCATATCATTAGCTCCAAACATATGATAGCTGAATGAGAACGTAGCAGCACTAAGTCCAGATAAGTCAAAACAAGGGGAAGTAATTATTGCTTGTTTATTTGGGAAACCTGTTCCGTTACCAGAAGCCTCAACAAAAATATAGAAGCTTCCTTGAGTAGCAGAAGATGGCCCTGTATCTCTAGATGGAGTTCCACTTGCGTCTACAGTCCAATTTAGGTCATCCGCTGTAGATTGGCTCCATGCTCCAATCGTGTTTTCGAATCCTTCGTTGTATGGAAATGAAGAAATTCCTGACACACAACCAGAACCTCCTGTTGATCCACCAGTTGTGGTAGCAGAAGCTGTATTACTGAAACCAGACTCATTACCAGCAGCATCCTTAGCTTTTACTCTGAATTGGTATGAAGTATTCGCTGTTAACCCTGTGATATTAGCAGTTGTTCCAGTAACTGATCCTAAAACAGAGTTTCCTTGATAGATATCGTACCCTACAACTCCTACGTTATCCGTAGCAGCATTCCAACTTAAAGTCAAAGTAGTTTCAGCGATATTTGAAGCTGATAAACCTGTTGGAGTACTTGGGGCTTGTATATCCGCAACTGCATTAGATGTAAATGATCCTGTAAACACTCCTCTACCGTAAGTAGATGCAATGATTACATTATCGTTATCATTACCATTTTTAGCCCAATAATCAAATGAAGTTACACTTGCGTCACTCATTCCATTATACGCCTGCTCCCAGTTAGGGTTAGCATCATTAAAGTTAGTTGTTACCCAAACACCTAATTGTGTAGCTAGGATGACTTCATTTCTATCTAATGGGTTTTGAAGGATATCTCTAACTGGAATATCTGGTAAGTTACCTTCCTTGTTCAACCAATTTGCCCCTCCGTCATTAGAGAACCAAACACTGGTTACACCATAGTTATGGATAGATACCATGATATCATTTGCAGTAGCTCCTAATCTTACCGAAGAAACCGAACCTACAAATGGAGTAGTAATCTCTGTCCAAGAAGCTGTACCCAAACCAACATTAGTAAGTCTGAATAATTTTCCATCTGCAGCTCCTACATACCAAGTATTATTAGCAAAAGGAGAAGCAATAAATGCTGTTGGTTTTGCCGTTAAGACAGCATTGGTAATATTATTATTACGATTACCAGCAACATCGATCGTTTTGATCGAAAATGAACCACCCGAAGACGCATTCGATAATAAGAAATTAGCATCACTATCGTATCCCATTTGGTTTACGAAATCTCCTGTTGTTCTTTCATTAAGAATAGTAGTCGCTCCACCTTGTCTTCTTCCTCTACCATCCCAAGGTAAGTTATATCTATAGATTACGTTATTTGTAAAAGTTGCAGTCATGTACTGCCCATCTTTATCTACAAACGTATAGAATCCATCACCATCAGATAATTCTTCTGAACCATTAATTCCAGCTGAAGCATTTCTAAACGCCTGAGAACCATTATCCTGCGCACCTGCAGTAAAAATACCAGTAACATCATTTGTCCCGTTTGGACCGATACCTGCTTTTACATACTGAGTAACATTGAAATTGCTATTTCTAGCTCCAAATACATTCGAACTAGAACCACGAGATAAATCAGATGCATAATATACTCCACCATCATTACCAAAAATCGCTTGGTTAGAATTTCCAGGTCTGAAGGTCATTGCATGTTGATCAGCATGTACAAGTGATACACTAAGACTTGCTAATCCAGAATTGTTAGACCATTTTGAAATTTGACTCCAAGAGTTACCACTATTGGTAGATCTAAATAAATCAATACCTCCTACATAAACAATATCATCGTTATTAGGATCAGCTTCGATCATCAAATCATAAAATGCCTGTCCTCTGGTAAAATCGTTTGCCGGGATACCACCATCCGCATCATTAGGCAATGCAGTTTCAGTAACCGAAGCAAATTTGTTTGTTGTTCTATAAATATGTACCGGATCTGTAGATCCTTGTGTAAGCGCATACAATTTGTTAGCATCTGTTGCAGAAACCTCAATTTCTACACGATTTGAATCTGCTAAAGGAGAGGCAGCCGCTTCGGTCCAAGTACCACCATTGGTAGAACTGAAGACTCTTCCTCCACCTCCACCTCCAATACCTGGAGTTGTGATGGTTCCCATCCATAATGTATTATCTGCTCCTACTTCAAAGTCATTAGGAATCATATAATAGTTCGTTCCCTGGAAATCAAATGCTAAATTTGAAGACTCAATACGATTCCAAGTAGAACCTCCATCCACAGATCTATATAAACCTGCAGTTTGTAAACCTAGCCAATTTGAAGGGTTACTAGCATCTCCATATACATGAGCACCAACTCCAACAAATAATTCTGTGCGGTTTTGTGATGTGTTATTCCAAGCCACAACGTCATTTACATAAAACAACCCTGAAAGGAATAAGTTATTTGCATTAAAACTAAAAGTAGCAGCTCCGGCAGCAGGAATACTAAGTGCTTGCCAGCTATTACCACCGTCTGTAGATCGATAAACACCGTTACCTACCACATCTCCAGCGGTATATTGCTCTCCCGTACCTACATACCAGATATTCGAGTTTCTTGGATCTACAGTAATTGAGGTAACTGATAGATTCCCCGGTACATTTTGTACTCTACTCCATTGAGACGTAGAAGAGGTAATATTATCATTTACCCAAAGACCTCCACTTACACCACCGGCAAATACTCGGCGGTTGGATGAATCATTAGGGTCAAACATGATAGCACGAGTTCTACCTCCTATATCATTAGGACCTCTTTCTATCCATGGATTGTTAGGATCATCCCCTGGAGCTCTTTTCGCAAATTTCGCTTTTAACTGTTCTTGAAGAGAGAAAATGTTCTCTGGGTGAGTACGACCACTTTTTGGGTTCATCGTTAACTCCCACATTTGCTCAAAATACCTGTTTGGAGGTAAGCCTTGAGCTTTACGTTCTTTTTTTGATAATTGTAAGGTGTTTTTGAAAGGACTGTTAGCCAAATGCTCTGCATGTTGTGCTCTCAAATTTACAATGTCATCATTCTGATTTTGGGATTTTTCTGTTTTTGGGGCGGTTAGTGTATAAACGAGAAGTGTAACCACCAAGCCTAGGCCCAGTGCAATGGGGCGAAATAATTTTCTATTCATATTAATAAGTTGAGTTTATGGCTTAAAAGTAAAAGAATTACGGTAATTAACCAAATATTAACACCTTAAACCCCATTTCTTAACATATGAATTGCGAATTTAATAAAATAAGCGAATTAAAATCAGATATATTGAAAATAACAAAATTCAGTTATCAAATTGACAACTGAATTTTGTGTACTATATATCTACTGATTCCCCAAAATCAAAGGCATTCCGTCTTTTCCGGACCCAACCACTACTACCTTTGCATTAGGTGATTTGGAAAGTTCTAAAGTAGCCTGAATTCCTTTTTCTCTTAGAATTTTATCGGTAAGTGATTCATTCAAAATTCTATTGGCTGTTGCTTTACCTTCAGCATCAATTTTTTGTCTTTCAGCCTCTTTTCTGGCTTTTTCTAGTCTAAACTCATACTCCAATGCTTCTTGCTCTTGCTTCAACTTTCTTTCTATCGCTTCTTTTATCGTAGGAGGTAAAGTTACATCACGAACCAAAACTTCATTCAACTGTATGAATTGATTGCCTACAATCTTTTTGGTTTCCTCAAAAATTTCTTTTTGAATAGCATCTCTCTTGCTAGAATACAATTGTTCTGGAGTATATCTACCTACAACACTACGAGCAGCAGATCTAATTGTTGGTAACAGCACTCTATTTACATAATTCTCTCCCTTTTGCTGGTGTAATAGTCCCAATTTCTCATAATCAGGTTGGAACCACGCCGAAGCATCTAATTTAATCTCTAATCCATTAGATGATAATACTTGCATTTTCTCAAATACTTCTTGCTGTCTTACTTCATAAACAATCACTTTGTTCCATGGAGCTACCAAATGAAATCCTTCTCCTAATGGCGGCTTTTCTGTTACTACACCTCCTCCAAAAGTCTTATATAATACTCCAGCCTCTCCAGAACCAATAGTCACGGTAGACTTAGAGATAAAAACGATACTTAACACAATAAGGATTAAAATTGGCAATCCTATTTTTGGTAATTTTTCCATAATAATTTTGAGTTTTTAATTTTAAATGAGTCCGTTATACTTACGTGCAAACCATTCTATCCCTAGTAACAGGATGATAATGACTAAAAGATATTTCCAGTCAATTAAAGATACCACATTTTCTTTGCTTTTTTGAATAGGTTGATAACGTTGATCTTGAATTAAATCCTGAATTAATTTTTCGTTTTGCCCTATAAAGTATGACTTTCCATTAGTATTAGTAGCTACCTGCTTCAACTTTGTTACATCAGCATTCAAAAATTGTTGTTCTACATTATATTCTAACACTGTAAAACTTCCTGATCGCGAAATATTTTCTCCGGAAACAGCTACCGTAAAATCATAATTTCCAGCTTTCAGGTTACTCAAATCTACCTCGTACAAATTATTTTTTAGTAGCATCGGAATGGTTTGAGTCTCCTCGGTATCCTTATTTTTTAAACTTATTTGTAAGCTTCCTCTATTATCAAACTCGTAGTTCTTCGTAAAGTATTCTGCTTTGATCTTAATATTTGCATTACCATAGTAGAAGGATTCTGAAATGGTATTCAATCTACTTTTTGGTTTGTTTGTAGCCAAATATTGAATCAGCTTGGAAAAGAAATCGTCGAAACTCTCAAAGTTTTTGGTATCCAGAAAATTCTGAGCTCTCCATCTCCAAAAACCTTCTCCAAGAAGTATAGCTTCTCTAATACCTTCTTCTTCTATAGTAGCCAACAAAGGTTCCTCGGTTTGTATGTTCCCAATGGTACGATACAATAGTACATCGTGATTTGAAGAAATTCTAATCTCTCCAAAGTTACCAATCAACGGTGGATACCCTTCATAACCGATATCATCAAATAAAAAAGTACTATAATTAGGATTAAACCTCGGGATATAGTATTCTGTCTGCCGGGTGATCTCCTGATAGTATTTATTTTGTGTTTTGTTCAAAAAAACCCAATCTGTTTTAGACCCTACAATAGTCAAATAATTCTTTCGCGCAGTACTTATTTTTTCGTAAACCCCTCTGAATCTACTATTGGGTTGATATAGAATAATTAACTGATAATCATCTATGTTTTTTACTTCAGATGTTCGCTGGATCGTAATGCTTCGTCTTTCATTACTTTCAACACTTTTTTTGATTGCGCCCAAATCAGGATGTACCATATCACTGATAAGCAATACATTGGTTTTTTGATCAATTACTTCAACCGCAAAGGCTTTGGCATTATTTACTTTGTTCTTTTCATTTTCTAAAGGAATCAATCTGGCATTGTATTGCACTACTCCAACTTGAGTAGCTGGCAAGGTAAAATTAAGAACTTTGGAATTTTCTTCTTCTGTAAATGTGATATTTTGACTAAATACTACTGCATTCCCTAAAGATACTTGAAATCTGGAACTTACACTTTGATCTCCAGAATATGTGAGTATAGCTTCTACAGGAAATTTGTTTTTTAAATAAGCATATCGATTGACATTTAACTGTGCAACTTTGGTATCTGTTACTATAATAGTATCCCCAACAATAACAGGATATACTTGTTGCTTATATCTAGAACTACTGTATTGATAATCTTTACCATACGTTTGATTTCCATCCGTTAGCAATATCGTTGGCGCAGTCGAACTTTTATAAATCTGACTTAAATCCTCCAGAGTTCTGGAAATATTCGTTTGTTTTCGATCAAAACTTAGCTGTAGAGAGTCTTTTAAATTATCAGAAAAGGAATAGTAATTAATATCAAAACGATCATTAATTTCCTTACTGTTTTTTATACGCTCTGCAAAGGAGACGACCTGTTGTTCTTGTTTGAGATAAGCTATAGACGATGAATTATCTATAGCAACAACCAATTTTGGCTTTTCCGTAAAAAAGGTTTTTTTTCTGAAAGACGGATTGATCAACAACAATAAAATTGCAAACACACTTAAAAAACGTAAAAAAGCAAAGAATACACTCTTTTTGGTTGTACTCTTTGCTTTATATAAATACTGATATAACGATACAATCAAAGAGATTATAAAGGCCGCTATGATCAATAAAATTGTTTCTGTTTGCATTGAAAGACATTACAGTTCTTATCTTACCCTACTTTTTTAGGTAAGCATTCCTCCATCCACATTTAACACCTGCCCTGTAACATAAGCACTTAGATCACTTGCTAAGTACAAGCATGTATTAGCAATATCCTCTGGAGTACCTCCTCTTTTTAAAGGAATAGCATTTCTCCATCCTTCTACTACCTTCTCATCCAGCTTTTGTGTCATTTCAGTTTCTATAAAACCAGGTGCCACCACATTACTTCTTATGTTTCTCGAACCTAACTCGAGTGCAACTGACTTAGAAAAACCTATAATCCCGGCTTTTGAAGCCGCATAGTTTGCCTGCCCGGCATTTCCTTTTACACCAACAACCGAACTCATATTGATAATACTTCCTTTTCTTTGTTTAAGCATAGTACGCTGTACAGCTTTGGTCATATTAAAAACACTTTTCAGGTTTACTTCGATCACTTTATCAAAGTCCTCTTCTCCCATTCTCATCAATAAATTATCTTTGGTAATACCAGCATTATTGACAAGAACATCAATACTTCCAAAAGTTTCTAATACATCCTTTACCAACTCTTGCGCTTGCTCAAAATCAGCAGCATTACTTTGATATCCTTTTGCCTTAACTCCTAAGTCGTTTAGTTCTTTTTCTAATATTTTGGCCGCTTCTACAGAAGAACTGTAGGTGAAAGCCACGTTTGCTCCATTTTGAGCAAAAACTTCAGCTATTCCTTTTCCTATACCACGAGTAGCCCCTGTAATAATTGCTGTTTTACCTTGTAAGAGATTCATTAGCGCTATAAAATTTTGTTGTTTATATATTGTGATATCAAATATAAGAATTACAAACTGCTGACCAAGAATAAACCCCGTGTTTTATCACGGGGTTTACAATATATAATGCAATGATATTATAATTTAATATCTTCTTTTTTCTTCTCGTAATTAAATAAGAAATCTACATCCATTTCCTGAACTTTTCCAAGTTTTGAAAGCGCTTTCATATCTACATCTTTCTTATTACCAATCACTAACACATTATATGTCTCCCCGCTAATGTTTTCATTAAAGAATTTTTTCAGATCTTCAAGAGTCATATTTTTGATGGTGTTATACATCTCCTCACGATTATCGTTATCAATACCTCTTTTCTTAAGACCTTCATAACTCCAGAAAATATTAGATTTTGTAATTCTTTCTGCAGCAATTTTCTTTAGTGTTGCTTCTTTTGCAGCATTAAATTGCTTTTCTGCTTCTGGCATATTGGTCATTAAATCCATCATTGCATCCACGGCCTCAGGCATTTTATTCGCTTGTGTACCGATGTACGCATAGATATAGTTAGATTTATCTTTCTCTGATGCGTTCGAATAGGCAGAGAATGCCGAATACGCTAATGATTTGGACTCTCTAATCTCCTGGAAAACAATAGAAGACAAACCACTACCAAAATAGGAATTGAAAAGTCTGGAAGCAGCTAGTTTTGATGGGTCAAATTGTGATCCTTTGGCTAAGAATACCATTTCACTTTGCACCATATCATAATCTACAAAGTATACATTTCCTCCTGTTTCTTTTTCCAGATAGGTTGTTTCTTCAGGGTAATCTGCAAGATCTCCATTCAAAACATGGTTTTTATTCAATGAAGCAATTGCCGCATCGATATCTTTACCATAATAGAAAATACGATGTTTAAACCCTTTGAGTTCTTTTACCTTTGTTACTAATTCATTTGGATCTATTTCTTGTAGTTCTGCGATGGTATAAATATTACGTAAAGCAGAGTTATCTCCATAAATACCGTAGTTCATCAAACCATTCCACAAGATATTTCCTTTTTGAGTTTTGTTATCATCGCGAGACTTAGCTATTTTATCAACATATTTATTATATGTTTCCTGATCTGCGACTGCATTACCCCATAGGTGCTCAAGAAGTGCCAAACCAGCATCCAGATTCTCTTTAAGTCCAGACAATCCTACATAAGTGATATCAGAACCAGCACTTACATAATAATTAATTCCCAACTTATAAAACTCTTTCTTAAGCTCATCTGGGGAATATTTATCAGTACCTAAATAATCCAGGTACCCAGCGGCAAGAGAAGCTTTACGATCATTATCTTTACCCATATCAAAGATGATATTCAAACTAAATAGATCGTTGTTTGGGTTTTCGATATAAGACACCTCTAAACCATTCTCTGTATTTGTTTGCTTGATTGCAGTTTTATAGTCAATAAATTTTGGCTGCAACGGAGAGGTCTTAATTTCGTAGAACTCAGTAACAAACTTAGATTGTTTATCTCTGTTCAATTCTACAGGTGTAATTCCTGGGTTTTCTACCTTAGTAACGTTTTTATCTTCTCCTTTACGCTTATAAGTCACTACGTAATTATCCTGATAGAATTTATTTGCAAAATCCACCAATTCTTGTTTTGTAATCTTTTTTAGATCATCAAGGAACTTTACTCTATCTTCCCAGTTTTGATGGTGAATAAATGCATTATAATATGCACTTGCCAAAGCAGTATTATTCTCATACTCACGAGTTTGTGATAGTTTTAAGTCGTTAATCACAGCAGACATCATCCAATCCTCGAACTCTCCTTTCTTCAGCTTTTCTATTTCTCCTAGAATCAAATCCTTTACTTCATCCAAAGTTTGTCCATTTTTTGGTGTACCACTAAATCTATGGAAACCATAATCATTTTGAAACAATGGAGAACAACCTGCATTTTGCACCATTTGCTTTTGATTCAGGTTCAAGTCTATAAGTCCTGCTTTTCCATTGGTTAAAATCATATCTGCCATAGTAAGCAGTTTTTCTTCTTCAGAACCAATCCCTTCAGAACGATATGCAATAGCAACATTTTCTGAGGTTGGTCCAAACACTTCTTTAACAACAGGGCTTGTTATCGGTTGTTCTTTTGGCAAGACAGGATGCACTACCTCTTTTTTCTCATAGGCTCCAAAAGCATCATTTACTTTTTTAATAGTTTCATCAAACTCTATATCACCTACCAATACTACTGCCATATTATTAGGCACATAATATTTATTGAAGTAATCATGGATAGCAACCATAGAAGGGTTCTTCAAGTGATCAGAAGTCCCGATGGTTCTTTGTTGTCCATAAGGGTGATTAGGAAACAACCCTTCCAGAGTGGCATAATATGATTTTCTAAAGTCGTTATCCTGTGTTCTATTAAATTCTTCATAAACAGCTTCAAGTTCTGTATGGAACAAACGTAATACCAATTGACTGAAACGCTCACTCTCTACCTTAAGCCATTTATCCAATTCATTTACCGGAATTTTATTTTTATATACGGTTTCTTCAAACCAAGTATGCGCGTTAGTTCCCTGAGCTCCCAAAGAACTAATCATTTTATCATATTCGTTAGATATCGCAATTTTTGAAGCTTCAAGAGAGACTTCATCGATTTTCTTATAAATCGCTTTCTTCTTTTCAGGATCAGACTCCTTTTTATGTTCTTCATACAAATCTGAAATCTGATCAAGTAGCACTTTTTCCTTTGCAAAATCCTGCGTCCCTATTTCGTCCGTTCCTTTAAAAACCATATGCTCCAAATAATGAGCAAGTCCTGTGGTCTCTTTAGGATCATAATTAGATCCTGCACGTACTGCAATATAGGTTTGAATTTTTGGCTCTTCTTCGTTTTTTGCCAAATACACTTTCATCCCATTATCCAAAGTATACAACCTTAGACCTGTTGGGTCATTAGACACGGTTTCATAATTAAAACCAGCGTTATCAGTATGTTGTTCAGTCTTGATAACATCTGATGTATCCGTTTTTGTTGATGAATCTTTACAATTGCTCAGCAGTAAAATAAAGAGCAATAGTAGCATAGATTTAAAAATCTTCATAAATAATTATTTAGTTTGATTTGTAGTTAACTAAGAGACGTGAAATATACCAACACGTTACAGTTTTCTTAAATTATGTTCAATAAAAAACCTCTTGAACATAAATCCAAGAGGTTTTGTAATTATTTAACAGCTGCTTAACCTAATACTTCAGCAACTTTCTTACCTATTTCTGCTGGCGAATCTACTACATGGATACCACACTCTCTCATGATTGCTTTCTTGGCTGCAGCAGTATCTTCACTACCTCCAACGATAGCTCCCGCATGTCCCATCGTACGTCCCGCTGGTGCAGTTTCTCCAGCAATAAATCCTACGATTGGTTTTTTAGTTCCACTTTCTTTAATCCATCTTGCAGCATCCGCTTCCAGCTGTCCACCTATTTCTCCAATCATTACAACACATGCTGTATCTGGATCATTAACTAGTAATTCTACCGCTTCTTTTGTAGTGGTACCAATAATAGGGTCTCCTCCGATACCAATAGCAGTAGTAATTCCTAATCCTTGTTTTACTACTTGATCAGCAGCTTCATACGTTAATGTACCTGACTTAGAAACGATACCAACATTTCCTTCCTTGAAAACAAAACCTGGCATAATTCCTACTTTGGCCTCACCTGGAGTAATCACTCCCGGACAGTTTGGACCAATCAATCTACAATCCTTATCTTTTATATAATTTGCAGCTGTTATCATATCAGCTACAGGAATACCTTCTGTAATAGTAATGATTACTTTTATACCAGCGTCTGCAGCTTCCATAATCGCATCTGCAGCAAATGCAGGTGGTACAAATATAATAGTAGTATCAGCTCCTACTTCTTTAACAGCTTCTTCTACAGTATTAAATACAGGTTTATCCAAGTGAGTTTGCCCTCCTTTTCCTGGAGTAACTCCTCCTACAATATTTGTTCCGTATTCAATCATTTGACCGGCGTGAAATGTACCTTCACTACCTGTAAATCCTTGAACAATAATCTTCGAATCTTTATTTACTAAAACACTCATTGCGTTATGATTTTTTTATTGCTTTTTAAAGTTCCAAAAGTAAGCTTTTGAACACTATCGTTAAAATGAAAATGAAATTATTTTGAAAGAAAAGATTTCATACTTTCGGGAGTATTATCCCCTTGTTGACTTATTTGATATCCTCGATACAACTTATCATCTTTGAGTTCCCAAATTGTAATAAAATGAGCTATAGCTTCTTCTTTGTCAGGATCTTCTATCGTCTTTGCAAAATATGTATAGCGAATTGTCACCTTATCATCTTCTGCCAACAAATGGCTGATCTCACATCTGAAGGTCTCAAAAGATGCTGCCATCTCGCTAAACATCATCTTGATATCGTTAAAATTCTTCTTGTTAAAACCAAAACTACTGTTCCAAAATAGTTCAATTTCCGGGTGTAGAAATTCAGAAAAAGCTTCTGAGCTATGTATTAAATCCGTTTCATAAAAAGACCTTACAATGTCTTTTGCCTTTGTATTCATTTAGTATTCAATTTTTCTATTAAATCAGGTACTTGTCGTATAGCAGCAATTTCTTTGTATTTTTTTCTGAAATCATCAGCTGGCGTACCAAAATAACTTTTCTTTCCTTCGAGTGATTTACTAACTCCAGATTGTGCAGAAATTATTGCTTTTGTACCTATGGTGATCCCACTGGTCACTCCTACTTGTCCCCACATTGTTACTTCATCTTCAACAACAACACAACCGGCAATCCCTACTTGTGAAGCAATTAAGCATTTTTTACCAATAACTGTATCATGTCCAATATGCACCTGATTATCAATTTTGGTTCCTTCTTTTATGGTAGTATCTCCGGTTACTCCTTTATCTATAGTACACAGAGCGCCTATATCTACATTATCCTCTACTACTACTCTACCCCCAGAGATCAATTTATCAAATCCTTCAGGACGATTTTTATAATAAAAAGCATCTCCTCCCAACACGGATCCTGCATGAATAGTAACATTATTACCAATAACCGTATGATCATATAAACTTACGTTACTATGAATCAAACAATTTTCTCCAATAACCACATGATTCCCTACAAAAGCTCCTGGTTGTACAATGCTTCCTTTTCCAATCTTGGTCGTTGGTGAAATCTGAGCACTTGCCTTTTCGAATGGTTTAAAATACTTGGTAAGAATATTGAAATCTCTAAACGGATCGTCTGATATTAATAATGCCTTTCCTTCTGGGCATTCTACCTTTTTATTAATAAGTACTACAGTAGCTGCACTTTCTAAAGCTTTATCATAATACTTCGGATGATCTACAAAAACAATATCCCCTGGTGTAACCACATGGATTTCGTTCATTCCCAGCACTGGAAACTCCGGATCACCAATAAATTCTGAAGATATAATAGTAGCTATCTGCTCTAAGGTATGTGCTTGAGGAAATTTCATTATTCAGATACGAATATTACTTACTCTTTAATTCTTTCTTTATAGGTACCCTTTTCGGTTTCGATCTTGATCTTATCACCTTCATTGATAAACAATGGCACCATTACTTCTGCACCTGTTTCTACCGTTGCCGGTTTAGTAGCATTGGTAGCAGTATTTCCTTTTACTCCTGGCTCTGTAGCCGTTACTTCCAGAATAACGCTAGCAGGCATTTCTACAGACAAAGGCATTTGGTCTTCAGAATTGATAATAACCGTCACTACTTCTCCTTCTTTCAATAATCCAGGAGCATCCAATGTAGACTTTTCAAGCGTTATTTGATTGTAGTCTTCTGTATTCATAAAGTGATACGTATCTCCTTCTGCATATAGATACTGAAATTTATGCGTTTCTACACGTACATCATCAATTTTATGTCCCGCAGAAAATGTATTATCAATTACTTTTCCTGTAGTCACACTTTTTAGCTTAGTTCTTACAAATGCCGGACCTTTTCCTGGTTTAACATGTAAAAATTCGATGATTTTATAAATATCATTATTATACTTTATACAAAGTCCGTTTCTAATATCACTTGTACTTGCCATTATCTAGTATTCTTTAATTTTTGTATTACTAATTCGAGAAATATCCTTTCATGATTCCTCGCTGAGAATTCTTAACGAATTCTAATATTTCATCACGCTCTGACGTTGCTTCCATTTCTGCTTCTATAATAGCTACAGCTTGAGAGTTGTTGTAATTTCCTTGATATAAGATTCTATATATGTTCTGAATTTCTCTAATTTTTTCAGTACTGAAACCTCTTCGTCTTAAACCGATTGAGTTAATCCCAACGTAGGATAATGGTTCGCGAGCTGCTTTAACAAAAGGCGGCACATCTTTTCTTACCAAAGACCCTCCCGTTACAAAAGCATGGTTACCTATACTACAGAACTGCTGAACTGCTGCCATTCCTGCCAACACTACATGATCCCCGACTGATATATGACCAGCCAAAGTACTATTGTTTGAAAAAATACAATTATCTCCAACAATACAATCATGAGCAATATGACAATAGGCCATAATCCAACAATTATTTCCTATTTTAGTTTTCATTCTATCTGTAGTACCTCTATTGATGGTAACACATTCTCTTATCGTAGTATTATCTCCGATTTCGGTGATAGTATCCTCATCATTAAACTTTTTATCCTGAGGGATAGCAGAAATTACAGCCCCAGGAAAAATACTACAGTTCTTTCCTATTCGTGCACCTTCCATAATGGTTACATTAGAACCTATCCAAGTCCCTTCTCCTATAACTACATTATTATGAATTGTAGTAAAAGGCTCAATTACCACATTTTTCGCAATCTTCGCTCCGGGATGAACATATGCTAAAGGTTGATTCATTAGTTTTGGTTTATTTTATATACATCAAATGTAATGCGCTATTCAACTATTCTAGATCCACAAGATTACTAAACTTATGGATAATTCTCTTTCAAATTATTAATTATTTTGATTTTACGATTTGTGCCATCAACTCTGCCTCGGTAACTAACCTACCATTGGCATAAGCAAAACCTTGCATATGACAGATTCCTCTTCGTATAGGAGTTATTAGCTCTAATTTAAAAATCAATGTATCGCCTGGCAATACCTGTTGTTTAAACTTTACCTTATCAATCTTCATAAAGTAGGTAAGGTAATTTTCGGGATCAGGAACCGTGCTTAATGCCAAAATACCTCCGGTTTGTGCCATAGCTTCTACCTGTAAAACCCCTGGCATTACCGGTGCTCCAGGAAAGTGCCCCACGAAGAAAGGTTCATTCATGGTTACATTCTTTAACCCTACTACATGTTTGTCCGACATTTCCAAAATACGATCTATCAACAAAAACGGAGGTCTATGCGGAAGCATATCCATAATTTTATTGATATCCATAAAAGGTTCTTTGGACAAATCAAATTGAGGAACTTTATTCCTTTTTTCAATCTTAATGATTTTGGAAAGCTTTTTGGCAAACTGCGTATTTACAAAATGTCCAGGTTTATTTGCGATTACTTTTCCGCGAATTCTAGTACCAATAAGCGCTAAATCTCCGATTACATCCAATAATTTGTGCCTTGCTGCCTCATTTGGATAATGTAATGTGAGATTATCCAGAATTCCATTAGGCTTGATTGCAATCGAATCTTTACCAAAAGCTACTTTTAGCTTTTCCATGGTTTCTGGACTTAGTTCTTTATCTACATAAACAATAGCATTATTAAGATCTCCTCCTTTGATCAAACCATGCTCCAGTAACATTTCTAGTTCATGCAAGAAGCTAAATGTTCTGGCATCAGCTATTTCCTTTTTAAAATCAGATAAATGCTTAAGAGATGCATTTTGTGTTCCTAATACCTTAGTCCCAAAATCCACCATTGTAGTCACCTGATACTCATCTGAAGGCATTACAATGATCTCACTTCCTGATTCTTCATCGGTATAAGAAATCACATCCTTAACGATATACTCTTCTCGTTCTGCCTCTTGCTCTACAATACCAGCCTTCTCTAGAGCTTCAATGAAAAACTTACTTGATCCGTCCATAATAGGAGGCTCAGAAGCGTCTAACTCAATTAAAAGGTTATCGATTTCGAGTCCAACACAAGCGGCCAAAACATGCTCTGAAGTTTGGATACTTACTCCGTTTTTTTCCAGATTAGTACCTCGCTGGGTATTTACCACATAGTTGGCATCAGCTTCGATCACAGGGCTGCCTTCGAGATCAATTCTGCAAAATGCGTATCCGTGATTTTCTGGTGCAGGTTTAAAAGTAAGGGTAACTTCTTTTCCTGTATGTAAACCTACTCCGGTAAGTTTAATTTCCTCTTTAATGGTTCTTTGCTTACTCACAACAATGTCACTCATTATCGTTTATCTTTTTCTCTAATTTGTATACTCTATCTACGATCTTTGGGAGATTCTTGAAATGTACATAAGACTTGTTATAGTCCGAATATCCTAAGGCAGGAGAACCTTGTATTGCTTCTCCGTCTTTGATATTTCTACCTATTCCAGATTGTGCTTGTATTCGTACGCCATTACCAATATTAAGGTGACCAGCGATACCTACTTGTCCCCCAATAAGACAATTTTTTCCAATTTTTGTCGAACCTGCAATTCCTGTTTGTGCAGCTATTGCGGTATGTTCTCCTATCTCGACGTTATGTGCGATCTGAATTTGATTATCCAGCTTTACTCCTTTTCTTATAACAGTAGAACCTAAGGTGGCTCTATCTATGGTAGTTCCTGCACCTACGTCTACATTATCTTCAATAATCACATTTCCTGTTTGAGGCACCTTGCTATATTCTCCCTTTTCATTGGGTGTAAAACCAAATCCATCGGCTCCAACAATGGCTCCACTATGGATTACACAATTATTCCCAATAATTGTTTCAGAATAAATTTTGGCACCAGCAAATACGACAACATCATCTCCAATAGTCACATTATCTCCTATATACACATTAGGAAATATTTTGGCGTTCTTACCAATGGTTACGTTTTCTCCCAAATAAGAAAATGCTCCAAAGTAAATATTCTCTCCATATATGGCTGTTTCTGAAATAAAACTAGGTTGCTCTATCCCTGTTTTATTCATCTTTACCATATTATAGTATTCTAGTAATTGAGAAAATGCTTTGTACGCATCATCTACACGAATCAATGTTGTTTTGATGTCAGATTCAGCTTCAAAAGTCTTATCAACTATAGTGATGGAAGCATCTGTAGAATAAATAAACTGGGTGTATTTGGGGTTCGCCAAAAAGGTCAGAGACCCTTTAGTACCCTCTTCTATTTTAGCTAGTTTTGATACCTCAACAGATTCATCTCCTTCAATTTCTCCGTTTAAGATACCTGCAATTTGTGTGGCTGTAAAAATCATTCTAGCAAAAGTATAAAAAATGTGTTAATGTTTGTACTTCGGAGAGCACATAAAATATTTAGTTACAGGTTTAGATAGGGCTTCTAAGTTATACTCATCTGTAGCTTTCACAATATCAACTACTTTCCTTGATTTGTATAAAATATTAATATTTTGTTTGTTTTGATGATAGGCCTGATTCGTAATAGTTCCTCCAAAAACAAAATAACGTGCCTCGGCATCAGAAATTTTATACGCTTGTTTGAATTTTTCGATTTGTTTTTCCTTTTTATCACTATCAAAAGGCTTCTTTTTGATTTTAATTTTCAACAAATCTCTATTTATAATCATCGCAGATAATGTACGCAACACAAAATCTTCAGAAGACATCCACTCTTTCATTGCCGAAACTATATCATAGTCATCTAGTTTAGCAAAAGTCTCTAATACATCTTCGGTAAAATTATCGGCAGTGATTTTATTTTGCAAAAAGAATTTCAACGCTTTACTTGCTTCAAGCTCTACTCCATCATCCACCAATTCCTTTGCTCTTTGCAATACTCTTATCAATACATTTTCGGCAACAATACTGGTCTTGTGCAAATACACTTGCCAATACATCAACCTACGGGCCAACAAAAACTTTTCTACAGAGTAAATTCCTTTTTCCTCGATCATCAATTCATCATTAACGACGGTAAGCATAGTGATCAAACGTTCACTATTAATGTTACCCTCGGCTACACCAGTATAAAAACTATCACGTTTCAGATAATCCAAACGATCCATATCCAACTGGCTTGATATCAATTGATGTAAAAATTTACGATGATACTCACCCTTAAAAATTTGAATCGCTAACGTTAAACTCCCGTTAAATTCTTCGTTGATTTTCTCCATAAACATCAACGAAATAGATTCGTGATTGATCTCATTTACGATACTATGCTCCATTGCGTGTGAAAATGGACCATGACCAATATCATGCAAAAGTATCGCCACATATAATCCCTCTTCTTCTTCTTCAGAAATGCTAACTCCCTTAAAACGAAGAACTCTTACCGCTTTTTGCATCAAATACATACAACCCAAAGCATGGTGAAAACGAGTATGATGCGCACCAGGATATACCAAATACGACAAACCCATTTGAGAAATTCTGCGAAGTCGTTGGAAATATTTATGCTCTATAAGATCAAAAATTAGTTCATTCGGTATGGTAATAAAACCGTAAATTGGGTCGTTTAATATTTTGAGCTTATTTCTTTTTTTCAAGTTTATTTTACTTTTATGAAAGCAAATATACATATATGGCAATCATATAAGGCACTTCCTATAAATTTTAAGTAATAAGTTTATTCAAAAAAGGAACAAAAAAATTATATTAACAGATAATTAATCAAATAAATAATACGATTGATGAGTAAGATAAAGATATTGTGGGTGGATGATGAAATTGATTTACTAAAACCACATATATTATTTCTGGAACAGAAAAATTATGAGGTTACAAA